>NZ_LT907981.1:0-4800000 GCF_900221035.1 Streptomyces sp. 2323.1
ATCTCCACCTGCCCGCCCCCGCTTCTCCCAATCCAGGCAATGCTCAGTGATGAATATTTGCCAAAAAAATTCGAACACGAAGGCAAAGCAAGCTAGGCCGAAAGCCAGCCACCACGCCCAGTTAGCACCCCACCCAGGAAACACAGCCAATGCCAATCCGGCGAATAGGGCAAGGACGCCAAAGGTATACGCCCATTTTGCGTGACCGTGCCACTTATCAAACCCCTCCCAGTGGGCTCGCTGCTCTTCAACCAGACGGGGAAGATAGTTTCGGTGCAACCCTTCGGGCCACCAATCCAGCATCTCTTTCGGAGTCGTGATGTAGACCCGAGCCCAGTAGGTGGCGTGCACGGCGAATATGAACATGCCTGCTGCAGCGACGAAGGCCGCTACCGACAAGCCCACCAGAGGCGGCGCTTCCGTCTTCCTCACAGTAACCAAGACGATCGCAGCGGTTAGTGAGAAGCCAGCGAGGAACGGCGATCCTACAGAGCTGGCCATAAGAACTGACTTCGGGTAGCCGAAGTGGATGGGAACTTTCCAGGTCTGCGCTCGCCGATTCCCCCAAGCTGCTGCACTGAATTCCTGTACGTCGTCTCCCCCATCACCCCGGCCAGCGCCTTCGTCCTGCTCTTGGGAGGCGTCTTGATTTGGGGTCTCCTCTTGGGAGGCGTCTTTGCGTTGCGTTCGATCAGAGCTGTCATCAGCTGTCATCAGCTGCCTCCGCGTTGTCCCCCTCCCTTCCAGCTTCGCGCTGCACTCGGACCAACGCATCTTGAGGATGATCAGCTGTTCAACGACCCGCTCAGGTCTGGCCTGGGCCCGAACGCCCGCCCGCAGCGAGGGCGGGAGATCGGCCACCTGGTTCCCGGTAAGCCGGGACTTACCGGGAACCAGAGGGTTTTACCGACACCCTCGGACTCCGGAGACGCGGCATGCCTATCCGGAGCCCGAGGCGGCAAGGGCATGGTCCACGGCACTCTCAGTCCGGGCTGTCGATCGGGAGCTCCTCGCCAGTCGGGATGACTTGCAGGCTGCTCGCGCCAACCAGGAGTTCGAATCGTCGCTCAGCCTCAAGAACACACGCAACCCGCGGCCGTGGCAGTGCCTCTCAGAGTCACGGTTATCGGGATAACTGTGACACCGACCGCCACTCAGAAACCGCCAGCTGTCCACTTCCGTCCATTCGGCACCCGGCTGGTGCCAGCGTTTGTCCGTGACCGAACTCGCACTGAACGTCGTCGCGGGCATTCTGGTCGCTGCCGTGCTGTGGGCTGCCCGCGCCGCCTACAGCCGCCTGCGCAGCGTCTTAGCTATCCGCATCCAACACGCCCTGGAGCAGTTGACCATGTCCCGCCGCCGGATGCCCGACCTGTCCCCCGGACCCCGCCGGGACCTGACTCGCTACATCCATGACCTCGACGCCCGCGTACCTGGCCAGATCAGCGCCCGGGCTATCGCCACCGAACACCGCCTGTCTCCCACCACCGTCACGAAGGTCTTCAACGGCCAACGCACCAGTCAGGACCTCGCGGTGCGCGTCGCCCTGCACCTGGCCTACCGGGCGCAGGGCGGCATGTCGTGCGCCGAACTGGACGACATCGACCGCACGGTGCGCAGCATGTGGGAGGCCGCAGAGCAAGCCGACCATCCCGGCCGGCCCGACCCTGTGGAACAGGCTCTCACCGACCTGTGGGCCGAACTGGGCGACCGGGATAGCCACCACCCGCTGAGCCTGCCCCCGACCGTCCAGGAGGCCATCGCCCGCACCGAGCTGGTTTACACGCAGGAAAGCGAGACCGATGGTGCAGCATTCCTCCTGTGCCAAGACGTGAGGGCGTTTGAGCTCCTCCAGACGATGCCCTGGCTCGATCAGCGGACCTGGAGGGACGACCTCGCCCACGAGGTATCGCTCAGAGCAGGCCGAATCGCGCACATCCACTTCGAGGCGATTCTGAACGACGGGTGAGGCCACCGTATCTGGCCGTCGACCCTGCGGAGCGTGCCTACTCCGGAACGTTGTCGGTGGTACGCCCCCTACGCGCGCATGCGGGCAACGAGCCCAGGCGAGGCCGGCTGCCTGCGCGCGTTCTAGTTCACCAGTCCGAGCGCTGGAATTCGCGCAGGTCAGCGGTATCGCCCCGCGGGGCAACACCGCTCGGAGCGTCACTGTGTTGGTGGCCCGCCGCTTCCGCCCGTGTTCATCAGGAGGTAGGCGAGAGTCACCACCCCGACCCCGACGAGTACCGCGACGCCGACAGCGGGGTGCATGTACGCGATGTATGCCGCGACGGTGCCTAGCAGCAACAGGACAAGAGCGCGCAGATCCAAGGGGCCGGTCACCGGGCCAGCTCGGGGTCGAGTTCGCGGGATACGGCCGCTGCCAGGTCGGCCTTCGCCTTTTCCGCCGAGCGGTCCGCCATGCGAATCGTCTCGGTGTAACCGGCCTGGCGCATGGCGCCCCGCTGGACGCCGTAGGGGAGGTGGAAGACGTTCCGCCAGACGCCGAGGACGGCGGCCTCCACGGCACGTGCCTGGTGGCCGAGCATGGAGGCGCTGATCAGCTCATGCCAGCCCTCCCGCTTGTGTTCCTCTAGCCGGTCGCTGCCGTGCTTGCCGATCCCGACCTTTACCGCGGCGAGGCCGTCGTGCGTCGCGAGGTACACGAACGCTGGGTCGTCAGCGCGGATGCCGTAGCCACCGCAGTACCTGCATGCGCCAGTCTTGGCATGCTTGATGCTGTCGAAGACCGGAGCGACCTCGCGCCCGCACTCCTCGTTAAGGCATCGGGCTTGCCACGGTTTCTTGACGCCGGGGAACTGCACCAGGGGTTCGGCGCCGGCAACGCGCATGAGGTCGGCGGCCTCTTCGGGTGCAATGGCGCCGTTGCGGCGGCAGAGGTCGCAGCCCCTGCCTTGTTCCTGGCGGAGGGCCTTACGGACGCTGGTGAGCGTGGGCGCGGTGATGCCGTTGCACGTGCCGCACACAGACATCCAGGGGGTGCCGTTGCCCGGGTAGGGGCCTTGGGGGGTGAGTCCGCGCTCGGCCATGATCGCGCGAGCTTCGCCCTCAGTGCGCTTCTCACAGCCAGAGCAGCGGCGGCACGGACCCTGCCCGCTCGTGACGACGTTGGCATAGCGAGGTGAGCAAGGGTGTCCGCACTTGTCGCAGGTGCCGGGCCATGGGGCGGTGGCGCCGGGATAGGTGACGGACGGGGTGAAGCCGCGGGCGCGCATCTCGGCGGCGGCCTCCTCCGGATCCTTTTTCTTAGGCATAAACAAGCATCATGGTTCTTGTGGAGCAGCCGTGTTGGCCGTTTATGGAAACCGGCCTCACGGAGCGCCGCGTTCGGCGCGACCGGCGTGGTCCTCTCCCTGACCGGGCACGAAGGGGCCGGCATCGCCCTGCTGAGCGCCTGCTCGCTGGGGCGGGGCGTCAGCCTGCAGCACGCCGGGGAGCTGTAGGGCTGCCTGCCGCGACATCGCGGCGTACCCCAGGGGCCGGACGATTCGTCCGGCCCCTTCGGCGCACCCGGGGCGGTGCTGAGGTTCTCGGGGACGGAAGGCGGGGCCGGGCAGGGGCGGGATTAACACCCCGGGCGGGTCGCGGCGCACGCTGGAAGACGAGACGCCCCGAATCACTCGGAACACGTCGGGTGCCGCTGCTGTCCTCGCGGCCCCGGGATCGGCAAGGGGCGAAAGACGCTTCGCCGATGCTGTGTTCCTCGACCTGCTCCACGCCCTGCTCGACCAGGCGGCCCGCGCCGTCCCCGACGGCGGCGCCCCGGCGCTGCTGGGAGAACTGGCCGTGCCATCTCCGCGGTGACCGGCCTGGCGCAGCTGCTGCGCCGTTCCGGCCGGCGCCGCGTCCGCCAGGTGGTAGAACCGGGCATGACCTTCGTAACGGCGGGCGTCGCCGCTGCCGGCATCAAGGCGACGGGCAGCGTCAGCTCCGCGCTGATCGGGCGCTACCGGCCCTCGGGCGTGCCCCGGCTGGGCAGCAAGGAAGACCGGGCGGAGGCGTACCGGCGGCTGCTGGACGCCTCCACCCGCTCGTTCAACTGGGCGTTTCAGTTCTCCCACCTGCAACGCGAGGCGGGCCGGGCGGCGCACAAGCTGCTGCTGGGCCAGCTCCCCCAGGCGTGGGAGGTCAGCGGCGAACTCATCGGCGCGCTGCACGGCGTACGGCTGTGCGGCACCGTGCCGATCATTGCCGCGGCGGAGGACCTGGTCGCCGCGACCAGCGACCTGGAGCTGAACGAGAAGGACGGCGACCGCTTCCAGCAGCAGGCTGAGGCGGTCGTCGCAGCCCAGGGCGCATTCCTCGACGTCTGCCGGGAGGACCTGTCGTACGCCACGAAGCGGTGGCAACTGCTGCGCCGATACAAGGAGCGGCGCTTCCTGCGGCAGCAGGCCGGCCGCTGACGGTGCCCGGCGGACACAGCCTGCTCCCTGTCCCGTCGAGGGGCCCTCTGAAATCGCGTTCTGTGGCTCGTCTCTCGCATCTGATCCACAGGGCGAAAGCCCTCTGAACGGCGGCTGTTGTAGGCGGGGGAATGGGTGTCGGCGGTCTCGCTAGAGTGGTGCCTGCTTACCCGGATCCTCCCTTTGGGCTGGGCGCGAGGGACTCGTTCCCGGACGCCCAGCGCCTGAGGTCCAAACCGTCCTGGGTGCG
The DNA here is from genome assembly GCF_900221035.1 of Streptomyces sp. 2323.1. Taxonomy (NCBI): domain Bacteria; kingdom Bacillati; phylum Actinomycetota; class Actinomycetes; order Kitasatosporales; family Streptomycetaceae; genus Streptomyces; species Streptomyces sp. 2323.1. The sequence continues at coordinate 4,675 of NZ_LT907981.1, forward strand.
GCGCGCTTACTGGTGACAGTCATCAACGCCCTGTGGGGCTGATACCCCACACCGAACCCGTCGGACGCGACTTGGGCCACGCAAGCAGCGAGCCCGGTCGGCATCTACTCGACCGGGCTCGGTAACTGCAGGAGAGGCTCGGATCGGTCTTGCACTGGCTTGAGGCATGCCTGGAGGTGCTCGTTCGTGGCACCAGACGTGGACCGCAACAACGGAAATGGAGCAGTGGGACCCATCAGCTCTTGGTCATGACGTCTGTCGGGTCGTGAGCAGGGGGCCTCAGGCCAACGGCCTGGAGGGCCTGTCGGCGGTCGGGGGTGAGGCTGTGCCAACGACGTCGGATGTTGCTGATCCATTGGCCCAGGCGCATCGGCTCTGCACCCAGATCTTCGACATGGCGCTGCGGAACGTCGAGGTGGCCCTCACGTGCGCGGAATGCACGCGCCGCCGCAAGTCCGCGGTGGAAGGCGCGATCGCGGGCTGAGCGCCTGTCGAGAGCCGACTGCCGTTTTGGCAGGCTGCCGCTGTTCAGGCCCAGGTGGGTGAGGAGTTGCTGTTGTTGGGGGTTTGCTGGGGGTCGGTTGCGTTGGGTATGGAGCCACTCCCCCAGGCGCAGGCCGTCGTCGGTGAGGTAGTCCCGGGGCAGGTCGGTTAGTGAATGACCGGCGTCGCTGTGTTGGCGGGCGGCGTGGTAGGCGCGCTGCCAGGTCAGTGGCCAGGCTGGGTTCCAGTGGGGATCCAGGTCTAGCAGTGCCTGTGTGCGTGCGGGGGTGAGCTGGTCGGCGCGTTTGCGTTGGGTGGCGAGCCAGCGGCCGAGGGCGAAGCCGTCCTGGCGTTGGTCGACGGGCACGGAGAGATGTCCGTGGGTTGCGGCGTAGGCGGCCGCGTGGGCGAGTCCGCGGTCGAATGCCTGCTGGCGGGGGCTCCATACGATGTTCAAGCGTTCCAGGGCTGCGGTGCGAGCGGTGTCCAGGGCGTCGGTTCTGTGCAGGTGGCGCTGCCAGGTCAGCCATCGTCCAAGTGGGTAGTTGGTGTCGTCCTCGTAGGCCTGGGGGACGTCGAGGTGGTGGTGGGTTCGGTGGTAGCGGCGGGCAGCGGCCAGGCCGCGGCGCCATTCGGCGCTCTTGGGGTTCAGGACGCGCAGGGTGAGGGCGAGGGCGACTTCTTCTTCCTGCGTGGGTCGGTCGAAGCGGAGCCAGGCGCCGGGGTCGTCGCTGGGGAGGGTGGGGCGGTGGGTGCGGGGGTCTGCGAGGCGGGCGGTGAGGCGTTCGTCGTGGGCGCGCAGGGCTTGGACGGTGCGCCATAGGGGGGTGTAGGCGTCGGCGCCGAGAAGGTCGTCGGGGTCTTCGTCGGGGGTGAGGTAGACGGGGACGATCAGGGTGGCTTTTTTGCCGGCGCCGGGTGGTTGGCGCAGGGCTCGGCCGACGGCCTGGACGGTGTCGACGGGGCTGTTTTTGGGGTCGGCGAAGACGACGGCGTCGATGGAGGGGACGTCGATGCCTTCGCCCAGGACGCGGGCGTTGGCGAGAACGGCGGGGGTGTGGGGGTTGGTGTGGGCAGCGAATTCGAGCAGGAGGCGGCGGCGGATGCGGGGTGGGTGGGTGCCGCTGATCCAGTTTGCCCAGAGGCCGTCGGGTTGCAGGTCAGTGGGGAGGGCTGCTGCGGTGTCGGGGAGGGTGTTGGCGAAGGCGCGGGCGTCGGCGACGCGGTGGTGGAAGGTGAGCACGCGGCGCAGTTTGTGGTCGTGGATGGCCCTGAGGACGGCGACTTGCCGGCCGGCTAGGCGCAGGCCGTCGGCGCCGGCGCCGGGTCCGGTGGCGAGCCAGTCGCGCAGGTCGGTGTTGTCGACGACGGGGACGAGGATCTGGTAGTCGGCGAGTAGGCCGAGGTCGATGGCGTCGGAGAGGGTCAGGCGGTAGGCGACGGGCCCGTAGAGGGTTTCGTCGTCCATGGAGGCGACGGGGTCGTCGGCGCGGTCGCTGTCGGGGTCCCAGATCCGAGGGGTGGCCGTGAGGTAGAGGCGGCGGTGGGCAGGGATCTGGTCGTTGTGGTGGATGGCTGCCCAGGCTTTGCCGAGGCGGCCGGCGGTGCGGTGGGCTTCGTCTACGACGGCGAGGTCCCAGGTGGGTAGGTGGTGGGTGTGGTGGGCGGTGAGCAGGGTGGGCAGGGAGGCGTAGGTGGCGTAGACCGTGACTGGCCCGTCCTCGGCTGGGGTGAGGGCTGCGAGTTCGGTGGGGTCGGTGGTCATCGGGATGTCGCCGGCCGAGGGGTGCTCGACTGCCTGGCGTGCTGAACAGACGGCCGCGGCACGGCCTTTGCGGCCGGCAGCGTGCCAGGACCGCACCGTCTGGGACAGCAGGTCCAGGGTTGGAACCAGGACCAGGACGCGGCCGCGGGCAGCCAGCCGGAAGGCGGTGCGCGCGGCGATGAGCGTTTTCCCGGTGCCGCAGGCGGCCACCACGCTGGCTCGGTCGTGGCTGCGCAGGGCCTTCACGGCCGCGGTGACGGCTTCCTTTTGGTGCGGGCGCAGCTGGAGGTTGTCGGGGGCCATGGCGGCTGGGGCTTTCGGGTGGTCAGCGGGCTGCTGGGATCATTGTGGCATTGTGTTGGCCGGTCATTCTGCGGCTTGGGTCAGCTGGGTGAGGGTGGAGCCGGTGGTGTCTTTGCGGACGTGGAGCCGGTGGGTGATTCGGCGGCGTAGTTCGGGGACGTGGCTGATGACGCCGACGGTGCGGTCGTGGGCGCGCAGCGAGTCCAGGACGTCGAGGACGTGGTGGAGGGTGTCCTCGTCCAGTGTGCCGAATCCTTCGTCGATGAAGAGGGTGTCCAGGGCTTGTCCGCCGGATTCAGCGGTGACGACGTCGGCTAGTCCTAGGGCGAGGGAGAGGGAGGCGAAGAAGGATTCGCCTCCGGAGAGCGTGTCGGTGTCGCGGGCGCGGCCGGTCCAGGCGTCGGTGACTTTCAGGCCGAGGCCTGATCGGGCGCCGCGGGCGGCGCGGTCGTCGGAGTGGGCGAGGGTGTAGCGGTGGTCGGACATGCGAACCAGTCGGGTGTTGGCAGCTTCGACGACTTGCTCGAGGCGGGCGGCGAGTACGTAGGCTTCCAGCTGCATGCGCAGCTTGTTGCTGGGTGACATGCCGTTGATCAGGCCGTGGAGATGGTGGACGGTCTGGTAGTCGTTCTCGAGTGGCTTGAGGCGCTGGATGTGGGCGTCGAGCTGTGTGATGAGGTCGGCGAGGGTGGTGGTGCGGCTGGCTGCTTGGTCTGCGGTGGTGGCGGCGCGGGTGTGCCGGGTGGTGGCGGCTTGGTGTTCTTCGGTGGCTGTGTCGAGGTCTGCGGGTGGTTCGGCGGCGGCGGCTTGGAGTTCGGGGTCGGTCAGGCGCGCGGTGAGTGCGGCGCGTTGTTCGCGCCACTGGTTGATGGTGTCTTCGAGTGCTGTGAGTTCGTCGTCGGTCAGTAGGGCGTCTTGTGCTTCGTGGAGGGAGTCGAATCCGGCTGCGTGGGCTGCCTGGGTGGCCGTGTCGGTGGTGTGCTGGTGTTCTTGGGCGGTGCGGAGGGTGGCCGCGGCTTTTTCGCCGGCGGCGTCTAGGTGATCGGCAGTGCGAGTCAGCTGTGTGATGCGGTCGGTGAGTGTGGGCGCGTCGGCGCGGGCTGCTGCGAGCCGCTGATCAAGTTCTTGGCGTTGGGTGTCGAGACGGTCGTAGTTGGCGTTGGCGCCGGCCAGGTATGTGCTGGCCTCGTCGCGGATGCGGGTCTTCTCTTCGTGCTCGCGGTCCAGGGCGTCGAGTTGTTCGGACGCAGGTCCAGCGTCGGCGGCGCGTGCCAGCGTCTCTTTGCGGCGTTGTGTCAGTGTGTCGTGCTCGGTCTCGAGGTCGGAAGTGGAGGCGTCGCCGCCGGCTTCGCCTCGGGCTGTGGCGGCCTGGGTGAGGAGTTCTTGCAGCGTGTGCTGCAGGTCTTGCTGGGTTTGCTGCGCTTGGGCGTGGTGTTTTTCGGCGGCCTGCTCGTCGGCGGCGGTGGGCTGGTCTGGGTGAGGGGCTGCGGGAGCGGGGTGGGTCGGTGAGCCGCACACGGGGCAGGCTTCGCCGTCGGTGAGCTGGGTGGCGAGTTCAGCGGCCATGCCGTCGGTGCGCTGGCGGCGGATGTCGATGTGCGTTCGCGCAGCTTCCTGGGTGGTGGCTTTGGCTGTATCCAGCTTTTGCTCGGCGTCGGTGACCTGTCGCAAGGAGGCGTCGCGGCGGTGGGCTGCGTCCAAGCGCGTGGCAAGGGTGGTCAGTGTGGTGGCGAGTTCTCGATCGTCGGTTTCGGCTCGGCGGGCTTGTTCCAGGCGTGTGGTGAGTTCGGTCCGCCGTTGTGGGGCCTGCTCGAGCCAGGCGTTGGCGTCGTTGAGGTCCTCGGCCCGCAGGGTACGTTCTTCGTCAAGCTTTGCGAGTTCGCCGGTGAGTTGCCGGATGGTTGCCTCGTCGGGCAGGAGCGCGCGCAGCGCGCCGAGGTCGGCGCGCAGGCGCCGCCCGGCATGGGTGAGCTGCGGGGCATCGAGGTTGCTGTGCTCGGGGGCCAGGAGCGTTCGGGCCGTGTCCTCGTCTTCCTGGGCGCGGGTGTGCTGGGAGTGGGCGGTGTCTGCCGCGTGCAGCACGGGTGCCAGTTTCTGGGCGCGCAGGGCTCGTTCCCGCTGCTGTTGCAGCTGTTCTTGCTGGTCCTTTTGCTCCTGGAGCTGGGCCAGTTGCTGTTCGGCGGTGCGGTGCGCGTCCTGGCGGGTGGCGAGATCGCGTACGGCGAGTTCTTTATCCCTGAACGCGGTGCGTTCCAGTTCGGCGGCGGTGAGGTTCTGGGCGGTCTGCTGCTGGCGGGCCTGTGCCGCGGTGTGGAGGGCGGTGGCCCATGTGCGGGCGTGATCGGTCAGGGTGGTGGGGTCTGCGGCTGTCGGGACGCCCTGGGCGGGTTCGAGTTCGTCGCCGGCGGCCTGCTGGATGCGTTCAGCCAGGCGTAGGACCTGGGAGCGTGCTTCGTCGCGGGTCCTTTCGACGCTGTTCTTGCGTCGGGTCAGCCATTCTTCGATCGCTGTGAAGCGGTGGGTGTGGAAGAGCTTGCCGAGGAGAGTTTTGCGGTCGGCGGCGTCCGCTCGCAGGAACTGGGTGAACTCGTTCTGCGGGAGGAGGACGACTTGGCAGAACTGTTCCCGGCTCATGCCGAGCAGTTCGATGATCTCGGCTGCGGCTTCTTGGTGGGACCTGGTGGATGGCTCCCAGCGGCCTGTCCCGTGGTTGTTCACTACGTATTCGCTCAGCAGGGTCTCGGCCTTCTGCAGCGTGGTGCCGTCGCCGGTTTTTTTGGGCCTTTGCTGGGCGGGGGTGCGGATGATGCGCAGGCGTTTCCCGGCGAGGGTGATCTCGAGGGTGACCTGGGTGAGGAGGTCGGCGGATGCGTGGTCGCTGCGCAGCAGGAGGTTGCGGTCGCCGGGGGGCTTGCCGTAGAGGGCGAAGCAGATGGCGGCGAAGAGGGTGCTTTTGCCGGCGCCGGTGTCACCGTGCAGGAGGAAGAGCCCGTCGGTGGACAGGGCATCGAAGTCGACGGTGTGGCGGCCGGCGAAGGGGCCGAAGGCCTGCAGGTGCAGGGTGTGCAGGCGCATCAGAGGGTCTCCTTCTCCGCGGCGTGGGTGCGCGCGTGGTCGAGGGCCTCCTGCAGCAGGCTCTGTTCTGCCTTGGTGGGTTCGGTGCCGCGGACGGCGGTGATGAAGTCGCGGGTGATGTCGAGGTCGCCGCGGCCGCGGAGCCGCTCGGTGTAGGTGGGGCTGCTGGTGGATTGCCCAGGGATGGTGGTGGGGATGTGCTCGAGCTGCAGTGTTTTTGCGAAGCGCTGCCTGAGGCGGGCCATGGGCTCGTAGGGGCGGGCGGTATCTGTCAGCGTGACGTGCAGCCAGGCTGTAGTCAGCGGCTCGTGGGTGGGGTCGGTCAGCAGGTCTTCTAGGCGGCCTGTCAGTCGGGCCAGCGGCAGCTGCGTTGTCGTAGGGAAGGTCGTACGGGTGACCGTGGGTTCGGCGTGCGCAGCTGGCAGGTCGACGAGGGTAAGGGATTTGCTGTGGCCGGTTTCGGAGAAGGAGTAGGCCAACGGGGAGCCGCTGTAGTGGATGCGGTTGTTGACCTGTTGGGCGCCGTGTAGATGGCCTAGCGCGACGTAGTCGATGCCGTTGAAGATCTCCGCGCCGGCGTGGGCGATGCCGCCGACGCTGATGTCGCGTTCGCTGTCGCAGCCGGATGAGCCGGTGATGAAGGCGTGGGCGAGCACCACGGAACGGGTGGTGGCGGGGCGTGTGGCCATGTCGTCGCGGATGCGGTCGAGTGCCGAGGCCAGTACCGCCTGGTGGGAGGCGGCCTCCGTCTCAAGCTGGGTGCGGGCCAGGGCGGGCTCAAGGTAGGGCACTCCGTAGACGGCGACCGGACCGTGCTCATCTTGCAGCAGTACTGGGGTGGCAGTCTGGGCCGGGTCGGTGATCAGATGCACCCCGGCCTTCGAGAGCAGTCCGGCTCCGACGCCCAGGCGGTGGGCGGAGTCGTGGTTTCCGCTGATCATGATGGTGGGGATCTTGAGATCGGCGAGACGGTGCAGGGTGTGGTTGAACAGCCGCACCGCATCCAAGCTCGGGATAGCTCGGTCGTATATGTCGCCTGCGATCAGCAGCGCATCGACTCCTTCGCTGCGGGCTGTGGCGCAGATGTGGTCAACCACCGTGCGTTGGGTTTCGATCAGGTCTTCCCCGTGGAACCGGCGGCCGAGATGCCAGTCCGAGGTGTGCAGGAACCTCATGCGCTCAGACCGTAACCGGTAGGCGGCTGTGACGGGCGGATATCAGCTTTCTTTTGGCGCAGAGGTGCGTATGCAGGGAGGATCACGCCGGAGAGAGCGGAGCGAAATGCAAGGGGGTTGCTGGAAGTTGTGCTGGATTGCGGCGACAGGGATCCGGGACCTGGTCCATGATGGAGCACCGCGGGTGTGGCTGCGTGTCCGCGAGTCCTACCATGGGGCGTTCGAGATGGAAGTGACGTGCCGGCAGGCTTGTTGACGGTTCATCGGGCTGCTGGTGATGGTGCGAGGGTACGGAGCGGGTAGGCAGTGCATCTGATCAGCTTCGCGGTGAGCGGGTTCCGTTCCTTGACGGATATCGCAGACATTCCGGTGAGCAAGCCGACGATTCTGGCTGGCCACAACGACGGTGGGAAGAGCGCGGTACTGGACGCGCTCGCCTTCCTGGTGGGTGCCCGCAAGCTGGAGCACGACGATCGCACGTATGTGCAGCAGCCCGATACGGCCAATGCGTCTTCGTTCGGGCAGCGTTGTGTGACAACGGCGGTCTCCGGCACCTTCACGCTGGACATCTGGGAGCAGACGACCTTCGACCTGCCTGCGCAGATAAAGCTGCGCCGGATGGCTGGAGAGGATCTTGTCGCCAGGCTGGAGTTGTTCGGACCGCTGGCAGACGATGAGCGGCTGCGGGACTTGTCGGTCTATCTGGTCCCCGGCCTCAAGGACCTCGTTGCTGAGCTCGGGTTGAAGCCAGCCAGCCAGCGGCGGGCAGACCTGGAAGCTGCCCTGCGTACGTATGCCGTCGAGCATTCCAGCGCCCAAGGATGGCACTCTGCGCCTGCCGGACTGGACAAGCGCATGCCGCGGCTGCTTCCGTTCGACGGCAAAAGCGCCCGCCCTGATGACGCGGTTAAGACCGCGCTCACCGGTCGTTTCCAGGCTCACATGGCTGATCCTGAACTCACAGGCCGTTTACACGAGTTGGAAGACGACGTCAAAGACAGGTTGCGTATCGATGCCAAATCGCTCTGCGATCACATCCGCACCCGGTGCCCTGACCTGGAAGAGGTGTTCGTAGAGCCGGAGATCTCCTTCGGACAGGGGTTCCGATCGGCACCGTTGCGTCTTTCCCGTACTGCCGGGGAAGTGATGGGGCTGGAACGCGCCGGTTTGGGACGCAACCGTCGCGTGTCGCTGGCCATCTGGGAGTGGACCAGCGAGCTGCTGGCCGACGAAGAGAACAGCGCCCCCTCCCCCGGTCTCACCGACGAGGACAGCCCCGAACCACCCCCGGTGCAGAGCATCGTCGTGTACGACGAGCCCGACACCCACCTCGACTACCACCACCAGCGCAAGATCATGCAGCTCATCCGGGAGCAGAGCGCGCTGCCACATGTGAATGTCATGGTCGCTACCCACTCGATGAACCTCATTGACGGCGTCGACATCAGTGACGTGGTGCATCTCAAGCTCGAAGAGCACCGCACCGTGATGGAACGGTTGGGTGCCGGAGTAGTCGGGGACGACATCGACCGTCATCTGGGCCTGATCGCCGCGGCCGTGGGCCTTCGCAACTCCGTGCTGCTGCATGAACGCTGCTTCCTGGCGGTGGAGGGCGAAACCGAGCAGCGTGCCTTCCCGCTGCTTTTTCGTCTGTGCGAGGGGTTGTCACTGCAGGCCGCAGGGATCGCTCTATGGGCTTGCTTCAACAACGAAGGCGCGCTGCACCTGGCCCGCTATCTCGCCCAGCACGGACGGACGTTGATGTTGGTCGTCGACGCGGACAGCCGCAATGTCCGCAAGAGCATCTTCAAACCCGCCAAACTGACCGAGTTCTTCGGAGCCACGGCGCCCGAGTTCGTGAAATTCATCGGGGAGCCTGAGCCCGGCCAGCCGGGGGCCGAGCAATTCAACGAACTCGAGGAGATCTTCACCGACGCCCTCTGGGCGAAGACCGCGAACAAGATCTGGCCGCGTCCGGGGGCCGCATGGGCCCCAGATGACTTCACTGCACTACGTGGGAGAGGCAAGTTCAGCGCCCGCGTCCAAGAGCTCCTGCAGGAAAGCAGTCCTGCCGGCCCTGGCGGCAAGCCCGAGATGATGTATGAGCTCGCCATGACACTCGACGACCCCAGTGATGTGCCGGAACAGCTGCGCATGGTGTTCCGCGAGCTCAGGAGGCTAGGAGCGTAAGAGGGACCTGGAGCATCGACGCTGCCCCAAACCACGCTTGGCCGGGGCGGCGCCGGCGCGCCTTCATCCGCTCCTTGCGTTGCTCCTGCGTCGGTGGCTCCCACGTGTGCCATCCCACCGGGGGCTTCCACCGCTGCATGTGCTCACGCTCATCCACCCCGCACCACCTGCAGCCACTCGGGGCAGGTATGTGCAGGTCAGAGCCATCGTCCATCGTGGACATTCCTGCCTCCTTTCACCACTGCTGATTCTTCCCCACACCACTGACATCGACCTTGTGGCACAGCACCACAGCTGACCACAACGCCATCCAGCCGTAGAGATCGGGCTACCACAGCACGTTAGGGCAAAGGAGCCGGCTCGCCGGGTCGCGGCCTCGGCTTGATCCTGGTAGACGCCGCGAGGGTCCGCCTTGGGCCATTCGTGCGAAGGTTCTTGAGCAGGTAGGGGCAGCAGCGGAGGAGTCATTGCCCTCGACGCACCAGGGCAGTGCACAGGGGTTGTATGAACCTCATGCCGTGGGCACGGTGCTCGCGGAAGTCGGCGTCGGGGACTCGGTTTCACGGCGCGGACAGCCGACGGTTTGTGTGGCCGTGTGCGGTACACCAACAGGGCCCCGCTGCGACGGCGGCCCCGGCCAAGGGCGACAAAGGCAGCTCGGCGGCCTTCGAGCGGGGCGCTGCGGCGCTGGCCCAGTACAAGGCCCGCGAGGGCCATGTGAAGGTCTCATGAGCCCACGTAGAGACCGTGATGGTCGACGACCAGGAGCACGCGGTGAAACTCGGCGTATTCCTATCGAACACCAAAACCCGCCGCGACAAACTCACCGCAGACGCTCCAAAAACTCGCCAGCATGGGACTGGAATGGGCGTGACGGCATTTCTTGTCGCCCTTGCCACTGCCACGCTCGTCCTGGGCTACGGCCTGAGCCTGGGTTGATCGAGCGGTGCGTTTAGGCCGGCTTGGGCTGTCGCTGCGCCGCATTATGGGGAGCAGGGCCCGGCTCACACTACGGGCCGCTATGCGCTCCGGCCGGTCGGCGGCGACGGGATGGCGCAGCCCCAGCGCGTCATCCCGCCGTCGCCTTCGCCGGTGCGATTGCTGGCCCTGGTATCCGAGCCCCCGGCCGTCAGCTCTGGGCTTGTCCCTCTTCGCCAAGGCGAGCGGTGAACAGTGGCTGGAGCGAGGGGGCTGTTGACCAACACTCGCTGCGGCATCGGTCACCGCTGGATGTCACCGCCGGCTCCAGAGTCCGCCGCTGATCACCACCGGGCTCTTCGGCACGCTTCACTTGCAACGGCCCCGTCAACGCGCAGACTGGTGAGCTCCGCCCAGCACAGGGGTTCGCCAGCCCAGCTGTCACCGTATGAGCAGGCGTGCCGAACTCCGGCCCCGGTACTGGTGTAACCGTGCCTCTTTAGGTAGGTGATGCAGTCCATCTGATCAGCATTTGCCTGAGTAGCAAACGATAGCGAAAGGACACTGGCTGTGACTGCCAAGCATGCGCCCACAGCCACGCTTCGTACGCTCCGTAACATCGACTCCCCCGCTCTTCCTTGTGGGAAATGACCACCAACCTGCGCGCCGTGATCCACAATGTGACAGCTGCCGCCTGACGGTCATTGCTACGCCAGCACCAATTCCCGGCTTTTGCCTGCCCGATGCGATGGTTCAGCATTGCGCCATAAGAATGGCCAATTTCAGGCGAATGGGTAGCGTTTCCTAAGTTATGCCCCCTTCGAACCGCCAGCGTCTCGCTGCGGAGGGCAATAGTTGGCAGCCGGAGTTCTCCTGACACCAGGCAGTCAGGTGGTGGTGGCGCACTCGCATTCGCGGACCTGATGGCCAGTCGGCGCCCCTACGGTCGGCAGCCGGATCGGTCCGGTGCCCGGGCGCTGTCGCTGCCGCGCCCGCCGCACACACTCAACCTGATCAGTGGTGGGTCGGGCCACGGCGGCCGGCGCGCAGCTGGGAAATCCGCGAACCTTGCCGGGCCCTGCCCCGAGAATCCAGCACCACCGCCAGCAGACTCCTCGCCGCCACGAAACCCAGCCATCACCCAACAGCACGGCCCCGATCCGGCTTTGCCGGTCGGGGCCGCACACCGCGTTCGCGGGGGACTTGAACACTCCCTCAACGAGGGAGCAGACATACAGCAACGGGCTGGGCTACGAGCCCCTGGAGCGCGGCGCCGCAAAGGCCGCGGCGCAGGGACGCGGTGGACAGCGTGACCGCGCTGGTGGCGGCGTTGGTTGCGAACGCGGGAGGCAGTCCGGCGTGAGCTGGCGGACTGCCTCCTTTGCTGTGCACCGCCTACCCGATCCATCCGGGGCTACAGCTTCCGCCCGGGTAGGTCGCCCGCGATCCGGTGCGGCGTCACTTCACCCAGCGGTGAGAACGAAGGACGAATCCTTCGCCGTGGGGGTTCACGTTCTTCCCCACGCCTTGCTTGATCAGGTACAGAGGCTGCTTGTAGTTGGCCGCGTTGTAGAACCTGACGCCTTTGAAGCGCCTGCTGATCGAGTCGTTGTAGATCGATTGGGGGAGCCCGAAGGAGCACTTCACGGATCCCCTCAGCCAGTCGGGGTCAGCTGCGCCCCACTCGCACTTCTTTCCCTTACCTCCCGGCTTCGAGTAGACGCAGAGATTTCCTTGGTGACATGACCAGGGTTCGTTCGCGGACGTTTCTGTCGCAGCCGTTGCGGGGACGGCCAGCGTCATGACTGCCATCGTTGACATAGCAGCGGTTAGACCTCTACTGACTCTACGCATGCGGTTCCCCCTTGGGTGAGTCCTGGCAAGATCTCTGAGCGCGCCAGGTTGTCCGGTCTTCCGACCCCATCACCCGTCGGCTGACGCCACAATGACGCCCGCTGAAATTGCGCCATTTTGCACCCCACCACAACGATGCTGACGGGATGCGCACAGAAGCTGACACCACCCGCCAGAATGAGCTTTCCAGGTCGCCGCATCAACTTCCGTATACCGGTTCACTCCATCAACTTCCGTATTGCTGAGTCACTTTCAGCGTTCCGCGGCGAGCCGACCCGGAAAACCGACCCGAAAGTACAGGTTGCAGTGGCGGACGCTGGGAAGTACCTACCGTGAATCGGCCCGGATCCACGTGGGCCACCAGAGCGACATTCGGAGGAATCCCATGCGACAGAAGTTCTCTGCTCGTGCGGTAGGCGTGGCGGCAGGCATCTCTCTGCTCTTGTTTGCCAGTGCACCTACCGCTGAAGCCATTCATGCTCCGGCTTTACCCCCTCCATCCCCGGTGGCTCTGAAGTCCGGTGCTCCGGCAATTCAGGCCAAGAGGTGTTACTACCACAGGGCGAGGATCACGCTGGCCAAGCGGAGTGGGCGTGGGAGGACATATTCCTTCATGGGCTGGATGAAGAAGGGAACGCGTGCGTGCATCGACAAACTTGAACGAGGCGGGCGGTACGACGAATGCGGTGGCGATAACCGATGGGCTCACCTGGCGGGAACCCGTTCATGGGTTGCCGGCATGTGTCTAGAGATGGCTGAGAAGTAAGAAACCTCGATTGCGTTAGGGCCCGTCAGCTCGTTGACGGGCCTAATGCGTTTCAGAGTCGAGGTTCTACTTGCGGTGGCGACGGCGTTGATCCCGCGTTCCTCTGGTCTGCCGGGTAGTCCAGATGAAACCGCCTAGCCTAGGAATGCCGCCGCCTCGCCATGCCAAGGGCCGTCCCGATCCCCAGCATCGCGAGCCCCAACCCACCAAAGAGCAGTGGCCCCAGCCACAGCGAGCCAAACTCGTTGATCCGCGCGTCCTCGGGGGAATCTGCGCGGTACAGCACCTCGACCGACTCGCCCTTCTCACTCGTGGGCGGATTGGAACCAGACGAGCTCTCGAACCTCCTTGTCGTGCCGTCCGCCGACGTGAACTTGACTACCGGGTACGCCACCTCGGGATCGCTGTCGCGGGCCCGCCACTCCAGCGCCACGACGGTGCCCCGGGCACGCTCTGCATCCGCCAGGTACGAGACCGACACCCCCGCCTGGAACAACCCGAGGGGCACAAACACCGCCCCGAGCCCGAACATGATCCGGCTGGGAACAACCCACTTACGCGCCTGAATCTGCATCTGCTCGATCCCCTCAGTTGTCCAGACCCTCCGGGCCGCACGCGCCGGAGGCCCGCCGTTGACGTGTCGCGGGCGGATCGTGTGGTGGTGCGCCCAGCCTTAGTCTCGTGGCGGAATCATGGGAAACGGACCCCAATCGATGTCGGCCGCACTCTCGACCCGCACGCCCTCGAAGGTGACTGTGCCGTCGGTAACCTGCGCCTGGCGGAAGGTCACCTCAGCGCGGGTGAACCGCGCGAAGAGGAAGCTGACCTCGCCGCCGGCGAACTGCGCCCGTTCGAAGGTGACCCTAGGGCTGGCGAATTCAGCGTTCACGAAGGTGATCAGACCGTCGGTGAACTGCGCATCGTTGAAGGTGACCAGGCCGTTGATGAACCGCGCGCAGTCGAAGACGACCCTGCTGCCGGTGAACTGTGCGCAGTAGAAGAACGCGCCGTCGGTGAACTGCACGCCTTCGAAGTCGACCGAGCCGCCAGTGAACTGCGCCCGGTAGAAGTCTCCGCCATCGAAGGTGGCCCCCGTGAAGTCCAGGTCTGCCCCACACCATGTCGTCGGTGCTATTGGGTCTTGGAGGTGGTTACGGATGATCCGGATGATGGTGAGCCGGACTTCCCGTTCACCTGCCTTGAACCCAGTCGGGGTGGGATCGGTCTCGTAGGGCATGCGCAGGTACGCACACAGCACATCGATGCACACCTGGCGCTGCTCGGGCCAGTCATCTGCGAGCCGCGCCATCGCGTACACACCGGCGAGCCGAACGGCAGCCTGCTCATGCCCCAACTGCTCCGAGGCGGTCGAGTACCGCTCGGCGAGCTGGCTCGCATCCGCCCGGTGCGAGTCGCCCTCCGCAAGGAGTTGCTTGCGGTAGGCGTAGATGCCGGCGAGGACGGCGCCGATGAGAGTGATGAGGGTGACGGTGGTCTTGATGACGTCGTTGACGTCGACCGGCTTCCCCGTCCTGTTCTCCGCCGTGAGCAGCGCTTCCGCTCCTCGGTAGAGGCCGTAGGCAAGAGCTCCCACGATGATGAAGACCACGGGAGCGACGAACCATACGGACCACAGGTTCGGTGTGTGGCGTCCCTGTGGCTGCTGACGATGTAAGGGGGTGGGCATGGCGTCGAGCATGGACCACAGAGCCGTAGCCGTGTGCCCTGTTCGATCAGTCTGTAACCGGGCCCGCTGATAGTCCGTCCTCGGCTGACAGCTTCCCGCACCTACATCGGCGCGACTATCGAGGTTGCCCGCGTTCGCGATCATTCCCACCAGGACCTCGGTCACCGTCACCCGCTGAGGTGCAGGCGGTTTGCGCTGGTCGGCCAGCCGGAGAGCCTGGTGATCTGCGAACGGCTGGAGCCGCACCCATGTTGCTGCAGGGGCTGCGCGACGAGGACGAGGAAGGCGAGGAGGAGCAGCCGTCCGCCGGCGACGAGACCGGGGAGGAGGAGGAGCAGGACGAGGCGGCCGAGGCCGCGGTCGCTGCCGGCGGCGGCCGGCGGCGGCCGGCGGCCCACCGACGGTGAGGACGAGGAAGCCAACAAACCAGGTCGACGCGCGCTACTGCCGCCAGGCGGCGGCGCTCTGGTCGAAATCCTCCTTGTAGGCGCGGCGCTGCGTGAGGTCGGATTCGGTCAGTTCCGGGTGCACCGGCGGCTCCTGCGGGGCGGCCCACAGTTGGATCAGGTGGCGTTCGCCGCGGTCGCCGGCGCCGGGCTCGGGGTCTGCGGTGTGGCGGTACAGGCGCATCCGGACCCACACCGGCACCTGGTCGGTGGGCAGCGCGAGCGGGTTGCCTTCGGGTTCGGCTTCTTCGAAGTCACCGGTGCCGAGGATGTAGATGACGGGGGTGTCCTCGGTTGCGTGCAGGCTCATCTCTTCCGCAGGCCCCCAGGCTGGGTCGGTCTCGGGTGGAGGCTGCTCGTCGTGGGTCTGGACAGTGATGGTGATGGTGCCGGTATCGGTGTCAGTGAGGATGTGCGCCGTGTCACTCCCGATGGGCCCGCACCGCCATCCGTACGGCCACTCAGGCGGCCATTCGTAGCCCTCGCCGAGCGCGAGGAGATAGCCGTACTCGCCGGTCTCCGGCGTCAGGGTGGTCTCAGCGATGATCAAGGTGGTAGTCCTCACGCAGAGGGGCACCCCCGGCTCGCGGGGGTGCCCTGTGTTGCCGTACGGCCCAGCCTGTCAGACCGTCAGGCGATGACGTAGAAAGGGTCGTGGTCCATGACGTGCATCGGCCGACGCCAGTTCGTGATCCGGGCGCCCTGAGTGTTGTTCTCGTTCGGGCTCACCCACGTCGTCTCACGCTGCGAGGCGGGCAGCTTCTCGCCGCCCTCGTAGGTTGAGGCGAACGGATACTCGTCACAGTACGTGCGCCCCACCACCCGCATGTCCGGCGGCGCTTTACGGCCCCCGCAGACTGCCCCCCGGTTGGCATTCTTCTTCTTGGTGTTGATCATCCAGCGCAGGGGCTTGCCGCCGTGCGGATCGCCGTAGTGGCCGCCGCGGGCCCGGAGCTTGCGGATCCCGTCATCGATCCACGGGATGCCCACCATCGACACCGCGGTGGGTGCGTCGGTCATGGCGCAGCCGGAGGTGCCGTAGTAGTTATCGCACCTCCAGGTCTCCGACTTGTAGCCGGTCGAGCCGGGGACGTAGCCCGGTTTGGTGAAGCGGAACGTGTACCTGGTCTGGGTCTTCTTGTTGATGCGGCGCTGGCGGATGGGCCCGGTCGTGTAGCTGACGCTGCCTTTGGAGGCCGTGTCGAGCAGGTGCGGCCCGTAGTGCGTCTTCGCGCTGGTGCCGTTCCCGGCCGTGGCGGCGACGGTGACGGTGATGCCCTTGCCTTCGCCGGTGGTGCGGGCCTTGGAGAGCTGGAACTTCTCCCCCCAGTTCACCGACTTCGAGTGCAGCGTCATCGAGTGACGGGCGGTGAACGTGGCCGTGCCGACCTGTCGAGGGACACCGCGGATTACGCGGATGACCTTGACGCGGACGGTGGCCCACTCGCACTCGCTGAACCGGTTGATCGAAATCTGGTTGATCTTGCAGGTGGCGTTCGCCTTCCGCGCCGCCGCCCCGGCGGTGGTGGCCGGTGGAGCGGTCTGCACGGCCGTCGGCGCGATGTCGGCCTGGATCACCGCCGGGCCGGCCGGCTGCGACACGGCCGCCTGTGAGGACACAGCGGACGGGGCAAGTAGCCCGGCCGCCAAGGCCGAGACGGTGAGAGTTCTGGCGATCTGTTTTCGCAACACATTCCCCCTGAGTTGACGAACGGTGGCGCGATACGTAGCCAGCAACTGGCGTGTATTCGCGCCGAGTTGGCGGCATACAAGCATGACGCTCGGGGGGGGCGGCACCCACATACGACGGTCCAGGATTTCCTGTCCGGGGTTTCGGCCACACTGCTGGGCGTGATCACTGACCGAGAAAGCAAGATCGCTAAACGTGATAGTGACACATGAGCATGGTGAGCGATTTGCACGCCTCAATGGCGTTCGTGTCGTTGGATGTGACGGTGAACCGCGTCCACCTGGCACGACTCACGAACTCTCCGGTCGGCGAAACCCCGCACACCGAAGAGCCCCGGCGTCAACGACCACGTGAGCAGACCACGGCCCCCCACCGTCGGGCAGAGCGTGCCCGTGCGCACGCCGGACTGAAGATGTCTCAACAACGACTCACCCACAAGAGCGCTTAGGGCGTTTCTGACGGCTCTTGGACGGTGCCTCGGAGCCAGATGACGATTGCCGACGTCATCGCCTCCTCCTGCGCACCCGGGTGCTGCGGCCGGACAGTGAGGTGTGGCTGTCCGGGCTCAACGCCCTGCGCAAATGGGTCGAAGCCGAAGGGCACGCGCAGGTGCCCATGGACACCGTCGTGCCGCTGTGGACGACCGAGAACGACGGCGTCGGCGACGGCGGCAGTTACGTGCTGGGGGCGTGGGTCAGCGAGCAGCGCCGGGCGTTCCGTGCGGGACGAGCTGGGATTGGGCGGCGTAAGCGAAGGGTGACACCTCGCTCAGCGGTCGATCGGGAGCACCCTGTCCAGGCCGCTGTCGCGCAGGATCTGCTGGATGGTGTCGTCCAGGGTGCTGGCGGCGTCGATGACGGTCTCCAGGGTGTTGGGCAGCAGGTCCTTCTCCCGGTACCAGTCGCGCAGGTGGTCCTCGGTGACGTGCTTGAGGTACTCGGCATCGGGTTTCGTCGCGTGTCGGAGCAGCGTCTGTGTGTAGGGCACGTTGAGGTAGTAGCAGCGCGAGACGCCACGGTGGGCGCGCACCAGGTCCTGGAGCATCGTGCCGTAGCGGTCGGCGTACAGGATGCCCTCCACGACGACGTGGAAGCCGTTGTCCAGGGCGTAGCGAGCGGTGAGATCGATCAGGCCGAAGTTCACAGCCCCGGGCCGGTCGCGTTCGCGCAGGACGATCCGGCGCAGGTTGTCCTGGCCGACGATCGCGAGGTTGCGGCCGAACTTCTCGCGCAGACCGGTCGCGACGGACGACTTCCCCGAGGCGCTGTTGCCGCGGATCACGATGAGGTGTGTGTCCTCGGTTCCCACCATGCCCGGCACGATAGCGGCGGCCTCTGACATGGCCTGCTCTCACTGGGCTGCGGAGTACGGAGGACTGTCTCAGTCGCTCGGCGTCGGCCCTGCGCTCAGCCGCATCCGGGTCTCGTGGAAGTGATCCCAGTTCATGACCAGGCGGAAGCGCTGATGCGTCTCCAGCCGTTCCGCGTCGGCCTGGTCCTGTCCTCGATGCACCTGGGCGTCACCGGCCTCGACGAGTTCCGCGAGGGCGATGCGGACATCGTCGGCATCGCGGCCGGTGGCAGCCGCCAGGCGGTCCAGGGAGGTGAGTACCTCCTGCGGCTCGCCCAGATCATCGACCAGGTACTTGATGAGCCCGTTGACGAGCGGGCCGGTCTTCATCGTCCAGCGGATCTGGTCGAGTCGTTTGGTGAGGTCGGCGCCCAGAGGCAGCAGGTCACCAGGCAGCGGCAGCGCGGCGGGCATGGACCATCGGGTGCCGTGGTGTCTCCTCGCGGCGCGCCAGGCCCCACGTCAGGTAGAGCTCGGACAGGTCCCGCACGGTCGTGGGCACCGGGAAGCCGGCGGCTGTGAGCATGGCGCCGAACGTCTCCCAGCGATTCGCCTCGCATGCTTCGCGTCCCTCCGGCGCCTCGGTGTAGTCCCATTCCTCATCGGGCCACGAGAAGGTGAGGGCGCCGTCGAGGTCGCCGCCGATCATGTCCCAGTGTCCTTGGAAGATCTCCTGCAAGAGGTCGTCCAGGGAGCCGGTGAAATCAGGCTGACTCGCGGTCCCGATCAGCATCGTCAGCGGGAAGCCCTGGCGGGGTAGGACATGGTCCCAGCCCGATGCCCACCAGTCGTTGTGCATCGCCATGTCCCGGCGCGGTCCGGGCACGGACGGGTTGTCAGTCATCCGGTGAACTCTTCCTCGAAAGGTGGCCGAACGCTCGCAGCGTACGCACTGTGATGCGGAGAGCGTTCCTATTCCGGACCGGGGTCGCGCAGCGGGTTGCGGTGGCCGCAGTCCCAGCACTTCACGGTCTTGGGGAGGTTCTCAAATCGGGCGCCGGGGACGCCGAAGGAGCCATCGATGCGGAAGCCGCCGCAGTTGTGGCACGGGGTGGCATGGAAGGGCTGGTCGCAGCGCAGGCAGTCGCCGTCCGCACTGTCCTGATCGAGGCGGGTAACTCGAGTGTCTGCGCTCCCACATCGCACGCAGAATGCTTCGTCGGTCTGCATGGTTCTGGTGTACAGCAGATTCGCGACGACGTTCCCCCTGCTCCGGTCCGGCGCCGCCGGAGAGGCCGGGGCGGCGGTGTCCGCCTGCTTTCAGCAGCGCGGGCAGCGAGCCGAGCGCGCCGCCGCCGAAGCCGCGGCGCACCGCCGGGACGCGGTGGACGGCGTGACCGAGCTTGTGGCGGCGCTGGCCGGCCACCGGCGGGCGATGTGGATGCGAGAGGAAGCGCGACTGTCCGGTGGCGACTGACGCGAGGCCCGCGCCGCCTCCCACCCCACTCGGGCCGCGGTGACCGCGCCCGCCGTCCTGCTGCCCGCCCTGGCCGACACTGCCAAGGCCGCCGCCAACCCACAACGAGGCGGGAGTCGTCTCCACGGGTTACCGCACGATCAGGATCGATGCCCTCGCCCGATTGAACAGCATCGCGTTCAACCAGCCGTGAGGGGTGTGCCGTCGCGGCGGTGGCGCATCGGGGGTGTAGCAGCGGCTCACCCACGCCGATGTGCTCGCGAGCTGCGGGGTCGTTGGACGCTATCCTTCACGGGCCCCTCCTGAATTTGCCCTGAGGTCCGACCCCGGCACCGTTCTGCGTGAAGAAGATCTCCGATGGCTGCCTTCGGCCGTACCACGCCCGCTCCGGGGCGAGCGCTATTGCTCGCTTTGGTGGTAGGCGCGAGCCAGCAGGCCAGCGAATGCAGCGGCTCGCTCCACGCTGTATCGGCCGCCTCGGATTTGGTGGAGCAGTGCGCGGCCTACCTCTTCTGGAGTGAAGCCCTGCTTGGCGAGGTCCTGAACGATTTCCTCAATGGGTGGTGGTGCGTGCCTGGTCGGCCGCTCGTTCACGATTCCGGGCGGGGGGCCGTGAGGGGGAAGAGGCTGCCTGGCGGTGGCAGGAGGCTCGAAGAGGGCTTGCTGGTCTCTGGGAGCGTCTCCAGCCCGTCGGTTACGTAGTTGCATGTGTCGTGGCAGCAGGTGCTCGTCCAGGGGCCTGAGATCAGCCCTAGCGCGAACCAAGACGCTTTGGCCGAACGGCAGTGTGCTCCAAACGTATGTGGCCTGGTTGCCTGCCGTTGGCGTGGCTGTGGGCGTAAGGGCGCCCAGGCCAGCCAGGGCGGGCCCTGTCGGGGTGCGGCCTACAAGGTCGAGCGTGGCCTTGGGGGGGCTCCAGCGCAGCAGGTCAGGGTAGGCGAACGTGGTGGCTTCGCGTCCTTGGGAGATGTCCCACATGCGACGTGCTTCGGCATCGATTACCTGGGCATCTTGCACAGTGCCGGGTGGAGGTCCTGCGGTGACGGCGCCTAGTAGTGCGCCTGCCATGGTGGCGATGGTGTCGGTGTCCGAGCCAAGGGTGTTGGCCGCGAGGATGAGCGCGGCTTCTGGAGAGTCGGCGCAGGCGTGTGCCAGCATCGCGGCGAGGAGGGTGGTGACGGTGCCTGATCCTCGAGTGTCGTCGTTGAAGCCGCCCAGTCGCTCTACCAGGGCTTTGTAGGTTTCCGTTGTCAGGCGTGAGATCGGGTCGAAGGCTTCGAGTGCCGTGCGGCATTCGTTGGCGACGGTGGCGACGGTTGAGCGGAAGTCAGTGCCTGCAGCATCGGTCCATGCGGGTAGCCAGAGGTAGGCGAGTTCGTCGTCTTTGGCGATGATGTCTGGTACTTGGTCGAGCCAGTCGACGGCGGGGCGCCATTGCTTGGGCCCTGGGACCTCGTTCGTGTCCAGAGCATGAGCCAGCAGGACGGCGTGTAGGACAGCGCCCAGGATGCCTCGGAGGTGGCCGTGGGTGCTGACGGCGTTGCGCACCACGTCGCGGGTGAGGGCTTCCCAGTTGGTGAGGTCGCGGGCTGACCAGACGTGGGGCTGGATGCGCATGGCGGCGCCGTTGCCGCCGATGTCGACGTAGCGGGCGGCTTTGGTGGCGAAGATGTTCTGCGACCACTTGGCCTCCACCCGCATCAGGCCGGTGGCTGCCGCTTTTGTGCCGCGGCCGGCGCCGAGGGCGTATGCCTGCCATGCTACGACTTCGATCTTCGCGAAGGCTTCGGCGTCGAATTCGCCGTCTCCCCGAATGGCGCGGGAGGTGGCAAGGCGCAGCTGGGTGTCGTCGGAATAGGCGCCTGCTGGTAGCAGCATGTCGGGCCCGTAGCGTCCGCCGATGCGTCGTTTCCATGGGACGGTAGTGGTGACTTCGTCGTCTCCCGTTCGTCGCCGCACGCCGGCGGCGTGGGTGAGTTCGGTGATGAAGCCAAGTGCGTCTCCGTAGGCCGCCCATTGGGCTGAGCCGCGTACTGCCTCCCATTGCATGGCACTCACCGTATTCCTTACCTGCCGAACGTGATCGTGTCGACGACGATGTCGACCTCATCATGTCCGCTGACACTGACGATGGCCTCAGCCTTGGCTGCGTCCTCGTCGGTGAGGACGTAGATGCGCTGTAAGTGCCGGGTGGAGAGGGCCTTAGGGTAGAGGACTTCGGCCTGGGGATTGGTGGGGAGGTGGGGCTCGCGGTTGCCCCGGAACGGCGTGGACTTGCCGAAGCCGTAGGGGACGCGGTCGGCGAAGAGCGCCTCGGCTCCGTGCTTTCCCTCCACGGGTGTGATGCCGTCATATCCCATGTTGCTCGGGGAGAACAGCACACCTGGGTGCGTCATGAGAACGGGATCGAAGCTGAGGACCGCCCAGAAGAGGTCTTCGTTCGCCCACCATTTGTCGCTGCTGGTCCGTAAGAAGCTGTGGTTGGGCTCGCTGATGCTGAGGTTGACATACGACCAGTACTTGGGGGCCTCACGGCGGAACTTACTGTTCTCGTGGTAGATGCTCTCAAGGTACTCGTCCTTAGCAAGGAGTGCCCGGGCCTTGCACAGCCGCTGCACGAGGATCCCCAGAAGCCCTCGATTGGTGGTGAAGTGCACCACTTCGGTGATCTTTCGCTCCTGGATGAGCGCGTTGATTCCGTCAGCGTGTCCTTCGCCGTCCGGTATGGCCGGGCGGGGCTCTGTCGTTGTCATACGGACTTCACCTCGTAGGTGTCCGGGTCCATGCAGGCGATGAGGTCGCTGGCGTCGGACGGCTTGTAGGTGATGGTCAGCGTCTGGCGAGCGCGTCCGGCGGACATGGCCAACAAGCGTAGGTGGGCGTCTCGTTCGCTGTCTCCGGGCTCGGTGGCGTGAGGCATGACCTCGCTGTTGAGGCCGACGATGATCACGTGGTCGAACTCCAGGCCCTTGGCGGAGTGCATGGTCGACAGCGCCACGTTTACTGGCCCTGTCGGCCACTCGGCGTTACGGGTCAGTTCGACATAGGCCAGGCCAGCAGCGTTCAGCCGCTTCTTGACCTCACTGAACCAGCCCTTGGCGTGGAGGATGGCAACGGACTCGTCGTTGTCGGATCCGAGATCGTTAAGGAACTGCACGACGTGGTCCATCTGCTGGGTGAAGGTGCCCTGGACCAGCAACGGCTTGTCGCCCTCCTCCTGGCAGGAGGAGAGGTCGGGGATTGCGGCGTCGTCCGTCTTTTCCACGTCGGTGAGCAGCGGGGCGGCGAAGGCGGCGATCTGCCGAGTGTTGCGGAAGTTCTTCGACAGCAGCTTGCTGTTGTGCGGCCCGACGCTCAGTCCGGCTTCGGCCCAGGTGAAGCGTTGCGGGTAGATGCGCTGGGCAGCGTCGAGGACGAAGGTGAGTGTGTGCTCGTCGGTGACGTGGTTGAGGACGGCTCGGACCTGGTTGGCAGAGAAGTCCTGGGCCTCGTCTACGACCACGACGTGGTACGGGTCGTCGGCGCGCTTGGCGGCCATTGCGTTCGCCAGGTCGGACCAGTCCCAGGCCTGCTGCTCCTTCTTCCACTCCTGGAAGGGAATGATCACCTCCTCCAGAAGCCGACGGCGGAGGGGCGCCGGCATCCGCGGGGATCGGCCACGACCCTGACGTTCGCACTCTATGTATTCGGACAGGTGGTCCGGCATGAAGCGGCCTAGGACGTAGTCCACTTCGCCATGCACGAAGTCATCGGGCAGGGGCAGGGACGCCGTCAGAGCGTCGAGCTTCCGATTGCGCTCGTGCTCTTGGAGGATCCGCTCGTAGTTCACACGGTCGGTGGCCCACTTAGCGAAGGTCGAGATGGTCAGCTGGACGTCGTTGCCGGTGATCTGTTCCTCGGTCAGCGTCTCGATATAGCCGCGCAGTGTGCGGTTGTAGGTAAGAACGAGGACGCGGACGGGGCCGTCAATGAAGCCATCGCGGCGGCGCCGTTGCCAGAAGCCGACGGTGAACTTCAGCCGGTACAGGGCCGTGGTGGTCTTGCCGCTGCCGGCGGCGCCCCGCACGACGAACACCCCCGGTTTGTAATTGTTGATCACCGTGAGCTGCTCGCTCGTCGGCTGTGCTGGCCTGAGCACCTTCATCCTGTGCGTCCCCTCCCCGAAACTCACTGCTCCGCACCTGATGCCATGTTAGAAGTAGGCGCTATCAGGCGTGTTGAAGATCGGATAGGCAGTCTGTCGCACGATTCCGGATAGCGGTACACCGTTCACTCGTTCGGGTGGCAGGTGATGATCAGTGCCTTCAAGAGCTCGCATGTACTTGACTGTCGCGCGTGGATCAGCTGAGCGTCGGGCTGTGCGATCGACTGGTCGAGCACGGCATTGCACCGCCGCGAGCTGCACCAGCGCCTGGCTGAGGGGGCCTCGTTGGTGATCGATGCGATCGACGAACTCCATGAGCCGGTCGCCGACCTCGCCCAGCGCCTGGAGAGCTGGCTGCGTACACATGTCCAGGTCAACGCCTACGCCTCCTGGTGTGCCCGCAAGGGCTTCGGCACTCGTTGGGACGACCACGACGTGATCGTGGTGCAGGTCGAGGGCTCCAAGCACTGGCGGCTTTACGGGCCGACCCGGATTGCCCCGATGCACCGCGACACAGCCCAGCCCGACCCCCCGCCTGAGCAGCCGATAGCCGACCTGGTTCTGGAGCCGGGAGATGTGTTGTATCTGCCGCGTGGCTGGTAGCACGCGGTCGCCGCCGACCAAGGCGTCCGCTCCCTTCACCTGACGTGCGGGCTGACCCCGCACACGGGCGCCGACCTGATCGGCTGGCTCTCCGAAATGCTCCGGACCACGGAGCAGGTGCGTGCCGACCTGCCCCTGCACGCAGGTCCCCACGCCCAGGCCGCCTACATGGAGTCGCTGCGTGAGCATCTGGTGGCCGCCTTGGAGGAGCCTGGGCTGCTGGAGCGGTTCGTCGCGTTCCGGGACGCTGAGGATCTCGGCCGGCTCCGCCCGTCTCTCCCCCACCTCGACGGTGTGCCCGCCGACCCGGAGGTGCGTGTGCGGCTGACGACGGGGCGGGCGCGCCTGACGTCTGCGGTCGAGGGTGAGGGTGTTGTGGTGGTCCGTTTCGCTGCGGCGGGCCAGGAGATGGACTTCGCCCCAGCCGTCGAACCGCTGCTACGACGCCTGCTGAGCGGGGGCTGGGTATCGCTGGCCGACCTGGCAGCAGCCGCGGAGCTGACGGTCGCTGACGCCGCTGCGGTTGCCGGGGAGCTGGTGGACGCTCAGGCTGCCACTGTGAGGGGAGGCCTTTGGTGATCGCGTCGTTGGCGCTGGGCACGTACCGGCTGCGGGAGGTGGCCGCCGCGGCCCGGCGGGCGGCCGCCTGCCCCGGTACCGCGTGGGTGGATACCGCTCCCAACTACCTGGCCGGCCGTGCCCACCGCCTGCTCGCTCCCGTCCTCGCCGACCATCCAGGGCTGCGGGTGTCGACGAAGGTCGGCTTCCCCGCTCCTGGCGCGGCCGCCGCTGTGGCCGCCGGCGCCCTGCCCCCTGAGGCTGCCGAGCGTGGGCACAGTCTGGCGGCCGGGTATGTGCGCTGGCAGGTGGAGCGCAACCGTGCCGCTCTCGGCCGCAGCTGTCTGGACACCGTCTTCCTGCACAACCCCGAGCGCACCGGCGATCCCGCTGTGCTGCCGATCGTGCTGCGCGAGGCTTTCGCCGTCCTGGAGGAAGCGGCAGCAGCCGGGCACCTGAGCACGTACGGGATCGCCACCTGGTCCGGCTTCACCGAGGGGCTGATTACCGTCGAGGAACTGGACCGATTGGCCGCCGAGGCCGCCGGCTCGCCCGACCACCAGCTGCGGGCTGTGCAGCTGCCGGTCAGCCTGATCGAGGCCGACGCGCTCGAGCTGGCCCTCGACGGCCGGGGGCCGATCCGTGAGGCAGCAGAACGTGGCTGGCAGGTCTTCGCCTCCGCCCCCCTGCACGGCGGTGAACTCGTGCGGGCAGCGACCGACGATCTTGCCGCGTTGTTGCGGCCGGGGCTGTCCGTCGCGCAGGCGTGCCTCCTGGCGGCCGCCTCATGCCCAGGGGTGACGAAGGTTCTGCTGTCGGCGTCGACTCCGGCACACTGGGAGGCTGCTCGCGCCGCCCTCGACCAAGCGGCCATCCCGCCCCGGACCCTGCGGAAGGTGTGCGATGTACTCGCCCCCCACCACCCCGGCTGACGAACACCGCGCACTCGCCGCGCAGCAGGAGGCGAGCGCCGCGCTCGGCGTCGCCGTCGAGGGGCGGCGGCTGTGGGGCTACCAGGGACGCACCCTCGGGCAGAAGGCGCACCATCCCGACCACGGTGCCTGCTGGCTGCGGCTGATCTCCGCGCCGACCGAGCAGGCGAAGGGAAAGCTGTGGGAGGGCACCAAGGACGCGGCGGCCGCCTTCGCTGGGGTGCGCAAGCCGGCCCTGTACGGCATCCACGACGGCACCGAACGCGACGGCACCGCCTACCGCACCGAGCTCACCGCGTTCATCGACTCCCCCGCCTGCGCACCGGAGCCCGTACTGACCGGTGAGCTGGAGCTGCCGGAGACGTGGTGGAAATCCCTGCACACCGACCTGGAGACCATCGCCGCCACACCCACCGACCGGGTCGCGGTGCGCCAGCAGTGGATCGACCGCGCACTCCCCCAACACGCAGGCGTCCCCCCGCCGGTTGATATCGACTGGGCCACCGCCCATGGCGACTGCCACTTCGCCAACCTCACCACCAGCGGACCGACGTTGCTTGACTTCGAAGGGTTCGGGCTGGCGCCGGTCGGCTACGACCCCGCTTTGCTGTATGCCTACTCCCTCCTCGCCCCGCAGACCGCCGCCCGCATCCGCGCCGAATTCCCGATCCTGGACAGCCCTGCCGGCCACACCGCGCTCCTGGTCGTCGCAGCCGACCTGCTCCAGTCGGCATCCCGCGGCGACCACCCCGAACTCGCCGAACCCCTGCGCGCCCTCGTCATGTCCATCGCGCGGTAGTAGCCCCGCTCCTCCCGCGGTCCTTGGGCATCGACAGCCCGTACGTGGGCGAGTGACAGGCATTGCACCTGCCTTCGCGCCTTGGACGCCACCGGCCTGGGCCCAAATACTTGAACGAGGGGGACGCCGGTGCCTTCCGGCACCGGCTCGCATGCGACCGGGGAAGTCTCTACACCGCTTTGAGTTGCCGGAACTCGTGGACGGCCAGGGGGAATCGGGACGAGAGGATGGTGGACTTCAGGTCTCCGGTAAGAGCGGATGCCAGGAATTGCGTGCAAGTGACGGGGAAGTGCTCCCAGCGGTCGCCGCTTGATTCGTTCACCATGATGGTCCACTGGTCCGCCGCTTGCCCAGGGTGGACCAGCCAGTGGAGGCATTCTCCGCTGTCGGTGGTGGCTCAGGGATTGCACGAAGGCGGAGACCGTGCCCGCTGTTCATCACGAACGCCCGGCGCGGGTCATGCCGATGGCCGAGGAAGAGATTTCCCTGGCCATGTGCACCCGCATGGTGGTCGTCATGGTGCTGCCGCTGACAGTACCTCTCGGGCACTGTCACCTGATGTCAAATCAGTTAGCAGTAGCACTGCTTACCTTGATGCTGATGACACACTGACATCGCCGCTCTTGGCTGAATGTGCACTTGCCAGACAACGATGCGGGAGCCGCAGGAAAAGCGGCCAGCCATGTGGTTAGGCTGTCTGAATGACTAGGCCCCAACTGAGGGAAGGTGGCGTGCTTAACACCTCCATGGCCGACTCTGCGAGCAGGTCCATCAGCTCGGAGCGGCTTGCCGCGTTATTACCGGACCTCTCCGCGAGAAAACCTGCCTACCGGTATCTCGCTCAGTCAATCCGTACCTTGATCCTCGAGGGACGCCTGCTCCTCCACGTCCGGCTTCCTGCTGAGCGGGAACTAGCCGCAGTGCTGGTCGTCAGCCGACCGACCATCAAAGCGGCCTATGACCTACTGCGTGAGAGCGGCTACGCCCGCAGCCGCCGAGGGGCGGGAACGTGGACGATGCTGCCGGACGGCAAGCAGCCTGCTGTGACCCAGCAGCCGCTGGCACCGGCGGACGAGAGCATCGACCTGGCGGCAGCAACTCTTGGACTCCCCGAGAGCATGTTGACCGAGGCGCTTGCCTATAGCGGCCCACTGTTAACTCAGCGCGCGCATACTCCTGGCTATCACCCGTTCGGATTGACCGGGCTGCGGTCCGCTGTTGCTGAACGCTACACGCGCCGCGGTCTTCCGACTCTGAAGGAACAGATCCTGGTGACCTCCGGTGCCCAGCAGGGGCTGACACTCGCCCTGGGGCTGCTCACGTCACCTGGTGATCGGGTAATGGTGGAGAACCCTACGTATCCAAACGCGCTGGACGCCATCCGGCACGCTCGGCTGCGTCCTACTCCTGTGCCGGTCACGGAGTCCGGCTGGGATGAAGAGATCATGCAAGCTACGCTCCGCCAAACACTGCCGCGCCTGGCGTATCTCATCCCTGACTTCCACAATCCGGTGGGCTGCCTGATGCCTGACGAGCAACGCAGCGCAATATTGCAGGCAACCAGCCGGACGGGAACCTGGCTCGTAATCGATGAAACGCTCACCGATATCGCCTTGGATGTACCCGCGCCGGCGCCCTTCGTGGCACAAGCGGCGACCGGCGATAAAGATCACGTGATCACTGTAGGCTCCATGAGTAAGAGCCACTGGGGCGGACTCCGCATCGGCTGGGTACGGGCAACACCACGATTGATCACCAAGCTCGCGGAGCTGCGGGTCAGTATGGATATAGCCGGCTCGGTCATGGATCAGTTGCTGGCCACCTCACTGATCCTCCGCACCGATGCGGTCCTGAAGCTCCGTCTCGAACAGGTCCGGACCCAACGCACTTCGCTGCTGCATGCCGTAGCTTGCCACCTTCCGCAGTGGCGTACACACATCCCACCCGGCGGTCTTTCTCTGTGGGTCGACCTGGGCAAGCCGATTGCCTCGGCTCTGGCGGACCGCGTCCGCGCCAAGGGCGTGCGCATCGAGGGGGGAGCACGGTTCAGCGCCGACCCGGGCACCCATGACCATCGCCTGCGCATTCCCTATACGCTCCCGGCAGAGACACTCGATGAGGCGGTGCGGCGCCTTGCCTCTGTCCTAGCCGACGAATCTCCGCTCGGTAGCACGGTGGACAGCCCCCAGTGGTTTGCCTGACGCAGATGCGCACCTTCCCGTCCTCGCCATGCAGGCCTTGAGCGCCCGGTATGTCGCGCATCGGGCGTGCAACCAAGCGGAGAGCAGATCAACACCCAACCGAGGACCCGCCAATCTGACTGGGCCACCGGCCGCCTCTGCAGGTCCCGGACTCGGAACGTGGCTTCTACCCGTGGCACAACGTTGTTGCGCACCGCAATGAACACCATCTGGCCGAAGATGCCTCCGTCCTAGACGCGTTCGCATGGTGTCGGGCACGTCTTGCCCATGATGCGGCGAGCCCATGGTCAGCTTCCAGCGCGGGAGTTCGACCTGGCCGCGTTCGCCGCTGTGCGGGATGGCAAGGCAGGTGCCCCGGTAGCCGCCGTCGGCAATGAACGTGGTGTTGCCGAGTGGCCATGGCGCCGAACAGTTCCCACGCCTTGCAGTGATTGCGGTTGCCTGGCAGTGGCCGGCCGACGGCGACGACGAGCCTTGTGCCGGCGTCGATGACGACCTGGTGGTTGGTGGAGCACCGGTAGTTCTTCGACTGCTCGGCCACCGCGTGATCGCGGATCGGGACGAATGTGCCGTCCACAATGAGTACGGTGTCCATACGGAACGGCTTGCGTGGCTGGAGCGCGAGCGACGGCCGAGGTGGTCGACGATGCGGTCGGCGGCCGACTTCGAGATGTCGAACAGCGGGGCGAGCTGTCGCAAGGTGAGGTTGGCGCGCCAGTACGCGGCGATCAGCAGAACCCGCTCCTCCAGCGGCAGGCTCCAGGGGCGGCCCTCGCGGACAGGGTCCGCGGCCTCGCTCTGCAGAGCGGTGATCAGCTTGCCGAACTGACGCGAGCTCAGCCCGCTGAGCGGGGCTATCCAGGACGGCTCCGAAGTCGTGATCACATCGCGCACAGGAAGATGATCTCACCCGTGACCAGCAGTTACGGGACAGCCCTTAGCCAAGGGCTGTCACAGGCTCACAGGGTCATCAGTTAGGGGGCGAAGACCGAAATCCGGTCGGTGACATCCTCGGTCGCCCGCCGCTTCGTCGGCGTGAGCCTCTCTGGGGTACCAATGTATAGCCAACCCAGCAGGCGTTCCTCCTGATGCAAGCCCAGTACACGGCGAATCCGTTCAGACTCGGTGAATCTACCTGTGCGCCAGATACTTCCGAAACCACGGGCGTGCAGCAGCAATATCAAGGAGCCAGCCATTGCACTGGTGGCGGCGAGTTGTTCCCACTCGGGGATGGGGCTGCCACAGCCGGTTTCGTTCGGTACGGGCGAGAACACCAACGTGGCGAGGAGTGGTGCTCTCTGAGCCTTGGCCTCCATCTGTCCCCGTCGGGACTCGGGCCCTACACATTCGTCAGCGAAGCAGCGCCCCAGGGCGACGCGTCCTTCTTCGCGTACCAGAACCCATCGCCATGGTCGGAGCCTACCGTGATCGGGTGCTGTGGCAGCTGCACGCAGTAGATATGCGAACTCCTGATCATTTGGAGCGGGTTCGACTAGATGGTGTTCGCTGCGGCGGGTCAGCACAGCCGTCATGACATCCATTGATGTTCCTCTTCTACGTCGGCGCCCAATCGACCGCGTCGCTTAGCTGTGTTGTGGCCGCCTCCTCGGCGACCTCAGCAGCGGTCAAAGTACCGAGCCAGGGCTGCTCGGCCTTGGTGGCCACGGCGTACCGGGTGCGGATGTGCCCAGACGGTAGACAGGGCGCGGGCCGGGCGTCGCATCGCTGTTTCCTCGCAGCGACGTTGAGCTTTGCGCTGTTCGGCGATGGCTGCATCCGAAGGTGATCAGTTTTAATGCGAATGCCGCGAACACCGCAGCCCTGGCAGCGATGGAGGCACTGCCGGAGATTCCGGCCCCGCACCGCTGGCTCCTGGTTGGCTAATCGATGCAGTGGCGGCGAATGGCTCGTGGAAGCGTCTGGTGTTCGGCCACCCCGCCCACGAGGACGGGGTGGTGAACCGGCACGCGTACACCTGCTGCATGCTGGAGAAGCTCTATCGCACCTCAAGCGCCGCGGGAGTGATCGCGAATTGTCAAGCCAGCGAACGGATAACCTTCAGGGCCATGTCGACATCCTTCGGGAAGTTGACGATTCCGGCCGAAAAGCGCACATGTGGAACTGCGTACGGCGTGCTGCTGGCGATGACTCGCTTGTCGCGGAGGATCTGCACCACGTCCTTGGGGTTGTAGCCCCGCACGTCGAAACAGACGAAGCCTGCGGACAGTTCAGGGTCAAGCGGCGTATGTAGCGTGACGTGCTTCATGCGAGCCAGACCTTCCTTGATCTGACTGTTCAACTCGAGAATCCGATCCTGGACCCGTTTGCGCCCAATCTGCCGGTGAAAGCGGAACGCTTCGATAGTGGCCCACTGGTGCTCGTATGCGAAAAAGCCACCCGGACTGACCCATGATGCTTCGGTCGGGCCGACTGGTGGGCGATCTTCCCGCCAGGCATCTTGCGGTTCTTTAGTCATAATGCTGGGAATCGTCGGCTGAAGAAGCGCCCAATTCTTCTCCTTTGCCCAGACGATACCGGTCCCGTGCGGTCCGAGGATCCACTTGTGTGTGCCGGCAGAAAAGAAATCGCAGCCCATCTTCGCGACGTCTTCGTCCACTATGCCAAAACCATGGACCCCGTCCACCACCAGCAGGATGCGATCCGCTTCACCGCGATTGCGATTCAAGTCCGCGATGGCATCCGCGATCTTGGCTATCGGTAGCCGCACGCCTGTGCCGGAGTGTACCCAGGTGACACCGACGACCCGAGTGTTGGGGCGCACGGCGGCACGTATCCGCGCTATGGCCTCGTCCGCGGAGAAGTTCAGCGATGATTCGTAGAGTGGGATCTTGCGCATGCTCGCGCCCCACCTGTTGACGGCTAGACGTATTGATTCATGGTGCGGGTAAAATTCGTGCGTGGTAGTCAGAACCTCTTGATCTGGCTTCAGGCGCAGGCCGTTGTAGATGAGGGCAAGTCCCATTGTGGTGCTGCTGGTAAGGGCAATCTCGTTGGGCTTCCCACCAACATATTCGGCAGCGGCGGCGCACACTTTACGCCATATCATGTCCTCATCGCGCTGGAACATGTTGTCTTCAAGAAAGTTGTACGGGTTTTCGTCGAACGCCTTCCGATATTTTGTGATCGCGTCGCGAACGGGGGTCGGGTTCGAGGCGAAAAAGAAATTCGACAGATGTGCAAGATCGGGCCTGAGCCGAAACTGCGCACGGACAGATTTCCAGTCGTGCGGCACGAAGGGTTGGGGCGCAGCCTCTTGTGCGGCAGCGTTCCCCAGCGGCCCTAAGGCCAGCGAGGATGCCGCGACACCGGAGCCGAGCAGAATTTTACGACGCGAAAGAGACACGAATACTCCTCCATTAAGTTGGGTGGCCTTTGTGTCGCCGGATGAAGACAGCAGTAGTCTGTCGCAGTCGTTTTTGGTGAGGATCACTGAATAGCAGAATCCGTTGCGACCTGTCAAGAAACGCTACCCGAAAGCGACCATCAAGGATGTTTCCCGAAAGCACAGCAAGCGAAATATTACGGCGTCATGAACAAATCGGCCATCACTGGCCGGCACTTCCAGGCTGGCGATGAATGGGCAGTGGGACTTGACGGTCGCGACGGTGATCGCTAACCATTTCTCGCCTAGCTGTAGCGTGAAAGTACGGGGAGTGGTGGGAGGCGTTGGCATACTTATCAAAGACCGCAGCTCGGCATCTTGAGGCCACGACAGACGGCGAGTGCGCCGGTGTCCATATGGTGCCGGTCGGCTCCCTGGTAGCTGTCGGCTCGCCCCGTCAGGACGGTTTGAGCCGGTGCATATCGAGGTACTTGCGCAGCCTGATGTCGAGCCGGTCCTGGTGCATTGGGGCATCCAGCGCGTGGTCGACGGGCATCGCTCCAGGCCGCCAGGCTCCGGGGGAGAAGGTGATTCCGGTCCGACAGGCCGGCCAGCGAGATCTTCACTCACTCCGTGGCGGCCAACGTCACCCATGGTCTGCCACTGACACTCAAGGACAGGAAGACCGCTGCCGGGCGGATCTCGCCTCGGACCCAGAGCTGCCGGACCGCGCGATCGCGCGCATCGCCCGGCTTTCATCCAAGACCGTGAGCGCCGTCCGTCGCGCCTCGACTGAGGAATTTCCTCAGTCGAAGGTCCGGGTCGGGGTAGACGGCTGCTCCCACCCTCTCGATGCGGCGCGGGGCAGGGGGGCTGCACGCGCATTCCTTGCCGGGCGCCCCGGCGCCACGCTCGACGCGATCGTCGCCAGTGCAGGGGGCGATCAGCACCGCGTGCGACATCTGGCAGCGGATGCGGCGTGATGAGCAGGATCCTCTGCCGCTGCGCCTAGGGTCACACGCGAGGCTCGGGACCGGAGCCGGGCGGGCGGTGCCGGGGCGCCGGCGGGCAACCAGCGGGCAGAGTGCGGTCAGGTGCTGCGAATCGAGACCGTGCGAGGGGATCGATCGCTCAGGTTCACCGAGTCCGCACGCTGCTGCGCTGGTTGAACGAGCGCGCGCCAGATCGTGAGGCAAGGTGACAGCTGATCGCCTCGGTGCCGTCGCGGTCGCGGGCCTGGCCAACACCTGCGCTCGGCACTGGCAGCGGTTCGCCAGCGCCTTGGACCAGGCCGTCGGTGACGCGGTCGCGTAGGAGAGGACCGGAACGTTCAGGACGCCGGTGGGGTCTGCCCTCGTGACGGTAGGGCCCGCCCAGGTCTGGCTCAGATTCGGAAGCGGCCTCCTAATTCCACCCAGGTATATGGACGGCTGGAGTTTCGACTTCTTTTCTTGACGGCATGATCAGAACCCTGAATGATGAATCGCGTTCGGGGAAATGTGTAATTGACCAAGCATGGCCCCTGCTACGGGCTCTGTTTCAGCACGAAAACGCCGAACGATATGAATAGAAATCGGCTGGCCGGCCACGATATTGAGGTAGCCGAGCTGTTTCGACCGAACGTTAAAAGGGCCTGGAGTTCAGGATGAATCAAGCGTTCAGGATGAATCAAGCGGGGGCTCGATTGGAGACGAGCGCGGACGTGGCCGTCGTCGGAGCGGGTCCGGCCGGCCTGTACGCCGCCTACTGCGCGGGGTTCCGAGGGCTTTCCAGCGTGATAGTCGATGCGCTGCCGGAGCCGGGCGGCCAGATCGCATCCCTGTACCCGGAAAAGAAGGTATATGACGTTGCTGGCCACGTGGCCGTGCGAGGGCGAGAACTGATTGACAACCTGGTCGCCCAGGTCTCGCCGTTCCAGCCGTGCTACCTGCTGGGCCGGACGGCGGCTTCCCTGGCGCCAGACAAGGGGGCGGGTTGGGCGATCGAGCTGGAGGACGGCGGGCGGGTGCGTGCCGGAGCAGTCGTGATCGCGGCCGGGCTCGGCCGTTCGATCCCGCGCACGCTGCCCTGCCTGCGGCCCTACGAGGGGCGTGGCGTCGCGCACCATGTGCCGTGGCTCGACGAGCACCGGGACCGTGACCTGGTGGTCGTGGGTGGCGGCGACAGCGCGGTCGATTGGGCTCTTGCCCTTGCGTCGATCGCCCGGTCCGTCACGATCGTCCACCGGCGCACGACTTTCCGCGCCCACGAGCACAGCGTCAAGCAGATGTACGCATCCGGAATTCGCGTGCTGACCGATGCACAAGTGGTGGCCTGTAATGGCGTGCAAGGCTTGGAGGAAGTGCGCGTTCGGGTCGGCGAAGAAGAATGGGCGCTGCCTGCACAGGCCCTTGTCGCGGCACTGGGATTTATGACCAACCTGGGTCCGATCGCCAACTGGGGACTTCAGGTGGAGAATCGCCAGGTCGTGGTCGACAGGGCGATGCGGACGAATCTGCCGGGGGTGTACGCGGTCGGCGACATCTGTACCTACGAGGGTCGTGTCCCGCTGATCTCAGTGGGCTTCGGCGAGGCGGCAACCGCAGCGAACCACGCGGCGGTCGGGTTGCGTCCCGGCTCCCGTCTCGCGCCTGAGCACTCCACTGACCGCGACGCCGCGCAGCTGTCATGACCATCAAGAAACTGACCATCCTACCGACGGGGATCGAGATCCTGCTGCCCGCGGGGTCGCCCCTCACCGAAGTCGAGTACGAGACCCCGCAACGGCTCATCCCGTTCGGATGCCGTTCCGGATCGTGCGGCGCGTGCGTCATCGAGGTGTTGGAGGGCTTCACCTCCCTCGGTGAACCCGACCACGACGAGCTCGACTTCCTAGAAGACCTCGGCCGGACCGGCGGCAATCACCGCTTGGCCTGCCAGTGCCGGCTGCGGGACGACGCGACCGTCCGCGTCGCCGAAGAAAGCTGAACCGATCGCACCGAACGTCCACGAGAAGGGCTTCACCATGTTGAACCGCGTGACCAATGTCGGCTATGGGGACCGCACCGCATTCCTCAACGCGGCCGCCTCTGCGAAGCTGCGCGCCGAGATCGACGAGCAGCTCGACCAGCAGGTCCTCGAGTGGTACGCCAACGTCCCCGAGGCCGCGCACCTTGAGGGCAAGAACGTCGACTCCGAGTACTACAAGCGGAACCTGATCGAGACCGCCTGGCGCATCCGGCTGCTGCGTGTGGCCGAGGCCAAGGCACTGGTGGAGATCGCCAAGCGCAGCCCGGAGGCAGCGCAGGTATGGGCCAACTATGAGCAGGAGGAGATGCTCCACGACGAACTGTTCATCACCGATCTGGAGAAGGTGGGAGTGTCACGTGAGCAGTTCCTGGCCACTGAGCCCTACCTGTCGACCAAGCTGCTGACCGGCTATTTCTCCTACCTCCTGGATCATGAGGGCCCCCTTGGCGTGGTGGCGTACTCCTACCTGGTCGAGTACGTGAACGTGAAGCTGGAGCCCAAGAAGCTGGAGGCGCTGAAGGGGTCAGTCGGCGAGGGCAACATCGGCGGCCAAATCAACCACTCGCACACCGACATCAACGACGACCACCCTGGCGAGGTGTGGGCGGCCGTTCGGCACCTGCTGCGCAGCGAGGAGGACGTCGTGGCGTTCAAGCAGTATCTCCGTGAGCACCAGGCGCTCCTGGCGCAGTACTTCGAGGAGCTCTACCTGGACACCATCGCCAAGGCCGAGAAGCAGCCGGCCTGAGCCTTGTCCTCAGCGGGGGCGCGGCGCGGTCGCGCCGCGCCCCCGCCCGCCGGTGAGGAGGCCGGATTGAGCATGGAAAATGCCAGAGGAGTGCTGCTGCTCAGCCATGTCGGGTTCTCGTTCATGGAGGATCTCGTCGGCACAGTCACGGCGCGGGGGCTAAAGGTCTACGTGCTCAGCTCGCTGCCGGAGCCGCAGCACCAGGAGTCCAGGCCGGGGGCTCTGGCGGATCTCGCCGACGACGTTCGGGTGACCGCCGAGCACGTGCTGACCCCACGCGACGTGGAGAACTACCTCGACCATTTGGAGGCCACAGGCGCCTCGGTGCTGTGCTGCCTCACTGTCTGGGAGAGCTACCGGCATCTGATGGCGCTGGCCAACGCCAGTCTTGGGGTGCCGGACCTAGACGAGAAGCAGGTCCTGGAACTGCGCGACAAGCTGACGCTGCGGAACCGCCTCGCCGACGCCGGCCTCAGCCGGGGTCGGGCGTCTGTGCTCACCGCTGAGACACTCGCCAAACGCCAACGCGAGGGCGGCCGCTACTTCGTGAAACCGGTCAGCGGCATCGCCTCGTTCGGAACGTTCCCGCTCACCCCCGATACGACCTGGGCCGACCTGGAACGCATCGCCGCCGAGGCCCACGCCGACACGGTCTACGCCAGCGCCTTCACTACCAACCCGGGTCCCAGCAATCCCGTGGGTTCGTGCCCGCGCTCAGAGACAACTGCGGCTAGCAGCGCGCATGCGGATGTGAGCGCGGGTCATGGCGCGGGCTTCGGGGTGGAGTTTCTCGTCGAGGACTACGTGCCTGGGCGCGAGTTCAGCTTTGAGGTGATCGTCGTTGACGATGAGCCGCATGTGGTGGCCGTGCACGAGAAGTGCGAGGTGACGGAGACGGCGGACACCGTGCTGGAGAATGCCTGCGTCAGTCCGCCCACGAGCCTGTCACAGGAAGAAATCGCTGCCGGAATCGGCTGGGTGGCGAGCGTGCTGGACGTCCTGGGGCTTGCCTGGGGTTGTTTCCATGTCGAGGCGCGGCACACACCGTCCGGCTGGGATCTGATCGAGGTCAACCCGCGCGTCGGCGGCAGCCTGATCTCGCCCAGCGTGGCGGCGTTGACAGGTGGTCCCGGTCTGCTCGGCCTGTGGCTGGAATCCCTGCTCACCGCCCGCGGTCCGGCCGGATTCCTGAAGTTGCTGAAGGGCCTGTCGTTCGCGGTGGACGGCACCACGCAGAGCGGGAACGCGACGTTCTTCCGTGTCTTCTTCGCCGCCGCCGGCACGATCCGTGAGGTGAGACTGAACGATGACCTCCCGCTCCAGCCGGAGGCGTCGCACGTTCTTCTCAAGGCCGGCGATGTCGTGGAGTCGTCCTCACGCGAGGTGTTCCTCGGCCAGGTGCTGTGGCGCATGGACCGAGCCGACCGGGATGCGATTCTTCCCGCGCTGTTGCCCGCGTCCGAGCGCGCGATCGAGATCGTGTACGAGACGGAGCGCGCATGACCAGGCCGATCCTCCTCATCGTCGACTACAACCTGAGCCGGATCGACGAGGTTCGCCACCTGCGGGATCACGCGCGGCACCGTCACGGCGCGACGGTCGTTCTGATCCGCGCCGATCCCACCGAGGCCGACCACGCCATTGCCGACGAGGTGATCGATCTCGATCCTCTGCGCGACGGCTTCGCCGAGATGGGCGAGAAGCTGCTCGGCCACCGGCGCGAGCGGATCAGGGCGGGCATCGTCTTCTCCGACAATGCCGTGCGCAGCGGGGCCGAGTTGCTAGAGCGGTTGGGTGTCCCGATCGACTCGCCGCAACTGGCCGAGGGCGCGTTCTCCAAGTACCGCTACCGGCTCGACGAGTCGCGTACGGCCGACCTGCTGACGGCACAACGAATAATGGTGCCCGACTTCGCTGAGATCGCATCGCTCGAGCAGTTGAGGGACTTCGCGCGTGCCCATTCCGATGGCTTCGTCGTCAAGCCCGCGGCGGAAGGCAACAACCGGGGCGTCGTCGTGGTCCGTCCCGGCGACGACCTGACGGCGGCGTTCGCCGAGGTCCTCCCCTATCTGGAGGGCGGGGTCATCTGTGAGGAGCTCATCCCGTACCGGCGCGAGTACTCCTTCGACGGGCTGGGTTCGCTGGCGTTTCTCACCGAGAAGATCAGCGCGCGCGGCAGGTATCCCGTCGAGATCGCGCAGGTGCTGCCCGCCGGAGTGGCCGAGCACGAGCGCGCGACACTGGAGCGGGCGGGACGGCAGGCGAACTGGCTGGTCGGCCAGTGCGACGGGCCGTTCCACAACGAGATCAAGCTGAGCGACGACGGACTGAGCGCCGCGATCGTGGAGCCCAACCGGCGACCGGGCGGGATGAAGATCTGGTCGCTGGCCCGATGGGTCTACGGGATCGACCTGCACCACCGCTGGATCGACACGGCCTTCGGCACGGCTGCCGGCGCGGGGTGGCTCGTACCCGGCTGCTCGGCGGCAACGGTGATGCTCGGCATCGGCAGCGACCGCTCATTCGCCCCAGACGATCTCGCGTCCGGCACGGACCCGTTCGCGGACGCCGTCCAAGCCACCGCCGAACAGTTCGGCTTGGCCGATGGAGATCTGGCCGTCACGGAGTTCTCCTGGCTCTCGCCCGAGCGCCGCGAACTGCATGCCGTCGCCCGCGACAACGCGGACTTCGCGGCGCAGGGCGGCATCGTCCTGCGCGGGGACCGCGCCGACATCCGCACTGTCGTCCATGCGCTGCGCGAGGCCTGGTTGGACACGCTGGACCGCGCCCTCGCCCTCCCCGCTCCCGTTAGGAAGGCCCGATGAAGATCCTCATCCTGCACCGCGTGCCCTACTTCAAGATCGAATACCATCGAGGGATCTCCCATGACCGGCACGAGGTCACCTATTTCGGAACCGACCGCGCACTGGCCACCCTGCCGCCGGACCTGCGTTGCGAGAGGGTAAGTCGTCCGGGCACGCGCTCGGCCTTCGAAGAGGCCCGGGACTGGCTGACGGAGCAACCCCGCGACTTCGACCGGGTAATCTCGCTGTCGGAGTACGAGCTGCTCGACGCCGCCCGGCTGCGCGAGCACCTGGGGGTCCCGGGCGCGCCGGTGGACCAGGTCGCGCTCGCCCGCGACAAGGTCCTGATGAAGCAGGCGGTCAAGGAGGCCGACCTCCGGGTGCCGCACTTCCTCCCGTTGCCACGCTTCCTCGAGCAGGACGGCCGGGTGCCCTGGTACGGCCGGACCGTCCTCAAGCCGCATCGCGGCGCGTCCAGCGAGGATGTGCTCGTGTTCGACACCCCTGGGCAGGCTGCTGTGGCGATCACCGAAGGCCGGAGCGGCGTCGCACCGCTCGACGCCGGGAGCGACCTGGAGGACTTTGAGGTCGAGGAGTTTGTATCCGGGCCGATCAGGCACTTCGACGGCCTGGTGCAGGGCGGCGAGGTCCTGATCCTCAGCGCGAGCGAGTACGTGGGCACCTGTCTGCAGTACGCGCAGGGCCTGCCAATGGGATCGTTCCAGATCGGGTTCTCACAGGAGACGCGCGCCTGGGTGTCGCGTGCCCTGGCCGCCGTGCGGATCGAGGACGGCAGCTTCCATCTTGAGGCGATCGTCCACGAGGGGGAGCTGGTCTTCCTTGAGGTCGGCAACCGGGTCGGAGGAGCCGACGTGGTGGCGACCGTTGAGCTGGCCACCGGTGTCCACCTGCCGTCGTACGAGCTGCGCGTTCTGCTCGGCGAG
This sequence comes from Streptomyces sp. 2323.1, assembly GCF_900221035.1. Classification (NCBI taxonomy): domain Bacteria; kingdom Bacillati; phylum Actinomycetota; class Actinomycetes; order Kitasatosporales; family Streptomycetaceae; genus Streptomyces; species Streptomyces sp. 2323.1. The sequence continues at coordinate 43,879 of NZ_LT907981.1, forward strand.
CCCATCGCCGGGAAGCTCCCCGAGCCGCCGGCCGACCGGCGCTGGTACGGCTGGTTCGTCCACCCCGGCCACCATCTAGCCAGGCGGGTGTTCCGGGGTCTTGAGGGGGCCGTGGTGTTCCGGTCCAGTCCGCGTGTGGTCGCCTGGAACGAGCTGCCGTCGGGCGCTCCCTTGCCCGACCACATCACATACCAGTCCGGGGAGACGGTCCTCGCCGGGATCGTCGCGAGCGACACCCCCGAGGACACCCGGGAATATATCGTCGGCTTGTTCGACTCCCTCTCGGTTCGTACCGGCCCGGCCGCCCCCACGACTTCGGAACAGGTCTTTGCATGAAGAAACAGCACATTCTGCTCGCGGTGGCCGTCGCCGCGATCTGGGGTCTGAACTTCTCGGTCATCAAGATCGGGCTCGAGAGCGTCGACCCGCTCATCTTGGCCGGCATCAGGTTCACGCTCTGCGCGCTGCCGGCGGTGTTCTTCCTGAAGCGGCCGCAGGTGCCGTGGCGGTACATCATCAGCTACGGACTGGTGTTCGGCGTCGGGCTGTGGGGCGTGGTGAACTTAGGCATTAAGGCCGGGTTGTCATCGGGGATCGCGTCCCTGGTGCTGCAGTTCAGCGCGTTCCTGACGATCCTGCTCGGGGCGGTGGTGTTCCGCGAGTCGCTGTCGCGGTTCCAGTATCTGGGGATCGCGGTCGCACTGGTCGGCTTGTTCTCGATCACGTTCGTCACCGACGGGACAGTCACGCTCGTCGGTGTCGCGCTGGTGTTGTTCGGCGCGGTCTCGTGGAGCGTCGCCAACGTGATCCTCAAGAAGGCCGCGCCCAAGGAGATGCTGGCGTTCCTGGTGTGGTCGAGCCTGTTCTCGCCGATCCCGCTGTTTCTACTGGACCTGGTCGTGAACGGCACCAAGGGCTTTGTCGAGTTGCCGCACCAGATCGGGTGGGCGGCGGTCGCGTCCATCCTCTTCCAGGCGTACCCGAACACCGTGCTGGGGTACGCCGTGTGGAACTGGCTGCTGCGCGAGTACCCGGTTTCGACCGTCGCGCCGCTCTCCCTGCTCGTTCCGATCTTCGGCGTGCTGGGCTCGGTACTGATTTTCAATGAGCCTTTGCCCGCGCTCAAGCTAGTGGCCGGCGCACTGATCGTCGCCGGCCTCGTCATCGGCCTGTACGGCAAACGGCTGGCCTCGTCCGGCACCACCATCCAGCTCCAGTCGGTGAGCCGCTCATGACCGCGCTGAATGATCTCGCGGACCGATACATGGACGAGTTGGCCGTGCTGGACCCGTGCTTGGCCGCAGCGATGGGTATCGCCGGGCAGGAGGAGCGGCTGACCGACTTCGGCCCACAGGCGACGCAAGCACGGGCCGAGTTGGCGCGTCGCACGCTGAAGGCGGTCGACGACACGGCGGTCGCCGGAGACGCGGAACGCGTCGCGGCTGCGGTGCTCCGTGAGCGGCTCACCACAGAGGTGGCGTTGGCTGAAGCCGACGCCTACGGCACGCAGCTGGAGACCCTTGACGGGCCGGTCCAGCGGGTGCGGCAGGCAGTGGGACTGCTGGACCAGGGCGGCGACACCGCATGGGACACGTTGCTGGCGCGGCTGCGGGCCGTCCCGGGAACACTGGCGGGGCTGCGCGAGAGCCTGGAGACCGCGCGGCGCGGAGGCCGCGTCGCTCCCTACCGTCAGGTGGCCCGTAACGCTCGGGAGTGCCGGGACATGCGGCAGTACCTGGCGGGGTTACCCGCCGGGCATGGCGATGGCGTGTTGCGGGGCGCTCTGGATGAGGCTGCAGCGACTGCGAACGAGGCCATGACAGGGTTCGCAGCGTACCTGTCGGAGGAGCTTGCGGCGGATGCGCCGGAGCTGGACGCGCTGGGCGGAGACCGCTACCAGCTGGGCGTGCAGGAGTTCCTCGGCACCCGGCTGGATCTGGAGGAGACCTACGCCTGGGGCTGGGACGAACTGGCCCGGGTGCAGCGGGAAATGACTGAGGCGGCGTCGCAGATCGCGCCCGGCGAGCCGGTACCGGAGGTGCTGGCGGCGCTCGACAGCGACCCGCGGTACCAGGTGACGGGTGCGGCGGCGTTCCGCGACTGGATCCAGGAGCTCGCTGACGGCGCCATCGCCGACCTCGACGGGACCCACTTCGCGATCCCCGAGCCGCTGCGGCGGATCGACTGCCGAATCGCCCCCAGCGACGGGGTCGCTGTCTACCTGGCGCCCAGCGAGGACCTGTCGCGTCCCGGCACGGTCTGGTGGCCGCTGACCGACCCGAACGCGCCGATCCCGACGTGGATGGTGCCGAGCACGATGTTCCACGAAGGTGTCCCAGGCCATCACCTGCAGCTGGGCGTGACGACCCTCAACACCGCCACCCTCAACCGGTTCCAGCGGCTGTCGAGCGAACTGCACCCGGGGCACGTCGAAGGGTGGGGCCTGTACGCCGAGCGGCTGATGGACGAGCTGGGGTATCTCGCCGACCCGGCGCACCGGCTGGGGATGCTGGCCGGCGGGCAGCAGATGCGCGCCGCGCGGATCGTGCTGGACATCGGGCTGCACCTGCAGCTCCCGATCCCCGCAGGCACCGGGTTCCGTGAGGGCGAGCGGTGGACTCCGCGGCTGGCCCGCGAGTTCCTCACCAAGCACTGCGGCCTGGGCCCGCCGGGATTCGTCGAGTGGGAAATCGACCGGTATCTGGGGCGCCCCGGGCAGGCGATTGCCTACAAGCTGGGGGAAAAGGTGTGGCTGGAGGCGCGGGACGTGGCCCGCCGTCGCGACGGTGCCGCGTTCGACCTCAAGCAGTTCCACCACCGCGCCTTGGACCTGGGACCGATGGGTTTGGACCTGCTGCGCGCCGAACTGACCCGCTAGGCGGGCAGCGCGTCGAGCAGTTCGGCCAGGTGCAGCGGGGACGTGTCCGTGCCGGCCGCGATCCGAGTGCGGCAGGAGAACCCGTCGGCCGGGCCTGCAGCCCCGGAAACAGCGTCGCGGGCCGCGGGCACCAGCCCCTACCGCGCGTACGCAACCGACGCCGCTTTGGAACTCGAAGTTGCCTGGCCCAGTGCGGCTGCCGCCACCGTCCTGGTGGCAGCAGCCGTCTGCCGCGCGGCGGCGCGCTCAGTGAGGAGTTCGGCTGGCTCCGCCCACCACCTCGGGCGCCTGCACGCAGCGCAGGTTCGAGGGCCGTGACGGACGGCCTGGCGCAGCCCCGCCCATGCGCGCTGGCAGGTGGATGGAGTCCACGTCGGCACTGTATGCGTCGTGACACCTCGACAGCTCCCACACGGGACTGCGCACTGTCTCCCCGGTCCCCGCCTGGCACATCCATGCGCCTTTCCACGTCGCTGACCACGACGGTCTTCAGCCATGTGAGCACACGAGGACGGACCGGGCCAGACCGGGAGAGTTCCCCACTCGTCCCGGAGAAGGTCCCGCATCGTCTCGCTGTGATGGCGTGCGGTCTAGTGGTCGCGCCTGGCTCGGCGCCATGCGAACCGGCCCACGGTGCGCAGACGTGCCGCCGCGGGTGCCTCCTTTATCGGCGCGTGGGGGCGAGGTGGCTGCAAGGTCTAAGGGAGTCGAGGTCTGCTTAGACGTCGTCTCATTTGGCGAGTCGGCGGTAGCTGATGAGGGTGGCTGCTATGGCGACGAAGGCGAGGAAGTGTTCGGGCTTGCGTTCGTAGCGGCGGAGCAGGCGGTGTCAGCCGGCGAGCCAGGAAACCGTCCTCTCAACGACCCAGGTGTGCCGTCCCAGCCGTGTCGAGGACTCGATGCCCTTGCGGACGATGCGGTGGCGGATGCCTCTCCTACTCAACCATCGGCGCAGGTGGTCGTAGTCGTAGCCCTTGTCGGCATGGAGCTTGGACGGGCGACGGCGGCGCGGTCCGCGGCGGGAGCGGATGGGCGGGATCCCGCGCACGAGGGGTTCCAAGCCGAGACTGTCGTACATGCGGGCGCCGGAGATACCCAGCGACAGCGGTAGACCGTTCCGGTCCGTGACCAGGTGGATTTTCGATCCCAGCTTGCCACCGTCGGTCGGATTCGGTCCCGTCAGTGGCCCCCTTTTGCCGCCCGGACGCTGACAGAGCCGATCGCGCACCGCGACCAGTCCCATTCTCCTCGGGCACCGAGATCGTCTAGGGCGACCCTGTGGAGCCTGGCCCAGACCCGACTCCCGGCTCCGCCGGGCGAAGCGCCAGTAGACGGTCGGCCAGGCCAGCCCGAACACCGGCGGCAGCTGCCGCCGAGTACACCCCAGGGCAGCCACGAAGATGATCGCTGCCAGGCATTGACGGTCCCGGCTCGGCAACGTCCGCCGCCCTGCGGGCGTATGACTTCCGTCGGCGGGACCACCCGCCGGAACAGAGCCCACAGCTCCTCCGGGACCAACCGTTCCAGCAGGTCCGTCATGCACGGCTCAACGAACCATCACTCCATCAGAAACGACGTCTTACTGCCGGGTCTTCTGCACGTGGGTGGTGTCGATGTCGAGGGAGGTGCCGTCGGCGCTGGTCGGCGCGATTTGCGGCACAGGGTTGCCGTGATGGTCGACCAGGGTGGAGTGAGTCTCGCCGGGGGCGAAGGCATGACCTTCTCCCCACTGTCGCAGAGTGAGAATGACGGGGAAGAGGTCGCGGCCGGCGCCGGTGAGAACGTATTCCTGGCGGCGGCCCGTTGGTGCGGTGCGCTGGACCAGGAGCCCGTGAGCGGTGAGCTTGCGGAGGCGGTCAGTGAGGATGTTGCGGGCGATGCCGGTGCGTCGCTGGAACTCGGTGAATGATCGTGCCCCGTCCATCGCATCACGGATGACGAGAAGGCTCCACCTGTCGCCGACGAGGTCGAGCGTGCGGGCGACGGGGCAGTCGGGGTCGGTCCAGTCGGGGTTTGCGGCGCGCATGGTGGTGCGCGACATGACACCTCCCGGTGGGTTGCGGATTGAAACCATCATGTCGCACGAGCTAATCGGTTGCAATCTGCTACCGCTATGTCGTACGGTCAAATCGGTTTCAAATTGCTACCGATTGGGGATCCGATGAACGTGTGGCGGCGGTTGCTGCTCGCGGTGGTATGTGGTGTCGCTGTGGCGAGCGTCTATGCCGCGCAGCCGGTCCTGGAGGTGATGGGACGCGATCTCGGTGTGCCGGCAGAACTCACTGGGTGGATCGTCGCGACCGGCCAGTTCGGCTACCTGGTAGGACTGCTGCTGCTGGTGCCGCTTGGCGATGTGGTCGCCAGCAGGCGCCGACTGATCGCCGGGCACCTGGCAGTCTCCGCAGTGGGCATGATCCTTACGGCCTCGGCGTCAGCCGCATGGATGGCGTTCGCGGGGCTCGCGGCGGCTGGGTTGTTCGCGGTTGTGGTGCAGACCACGGTGGCCTACGCCGCTTCGGTCTCGTTGCCTGCCGAACGCGGACGGAACATCGGTGTCGTGACCTCGGGCGTTGTGGTCGGCATCCTGGGTGCGCGGGTCGTCACTGGCACGCTCGCCGACGTGTGGGGCTGGCGGAGCATCTATGCCGTGCTCGCGGTGCTGTCATTCGGGCTCGCGGCCCTCGTCCTCTTCGTACTGCCGCCAGAGGAGCGCCCCAACCGGCCTGCGGGGTACAAGCAGGCCGTTGTTTCACTCGGCGGACTGTTCGGGCAGCGCCTCTTCTTGACGCGCGGGCTCATCGCATTCTTCTTGTTCGCATCGTTCGGAACCCTGTGGAGCGGACTGTCCCTGCCCCTGGCGGACGCACCGTGGCACCTGAGCGAGAGCCAGATCGGAGTGTTCGGCATCGCCGGACTCGCCGGCGCACTCGGCGCAGCACGCGCGGGACGGTGGGCGGATGCAGGACGGGCTATCCCGGTCACCGGTTTCGCGCTCACCCTGCTCATCCTCTCGTGGGCAGCGATCGCGCAGTTGCCGTGGACGCTGTGGCTCCTCATCGTCGGAATCGTGGCTCTCGACTTCGCGGTCCAGGCCGTGCATGTGAGCAACCAGCACCTGCTCACCGCCGCGCATCCGGATCGCACCAGCAGCGTCATCGGCGGCTACATGGCCTTCTACTCGCTCGGCTCCGCCCTCGGCGCAGCCGCAACCACCGCCATCTTCACCACCCACGGCTGGGCGGGCTCCAGTCTCCTCGGGACCGGATTCGCGGCCTGCGCGCTGGTCATCTGGGCGACTAACAGGCGACTGCCCCTCGATAGTGCGAACCTCCGATCCGAGAAAACAGGCACGCACCAGGCGCAGGAGGAAACTCAAGGGACACCTGCGTAAAGGACGTCGCGGCCGGGACGACGCACAGTGGTCTTCGGCCCGGTTCCCGGCGGACCCCCGCCGCCGGGAACCGGACCGGAACCCACTGCGCGACGTCCCGGCCCGCAGACCGGCAGACGGCAGACCGGCAGACCGGCAGACGAGCTTGCCGGATTCGGGCGAGGTCGGGTTCGGCACACCTGGCCGCCCCGAGTCCACCGTTGGTCGGGCAGGGTAGTGTCGGACGCTCAGGGGGTGGCGACACTGAACAGCAGGATCAAGGTGAGGATGGCACGGCCCTCGCCGGCAGGACCCCGATTCCTTCGTGCGCCAAACGTGGTCTGATCTCGTCGGTGTAGCCGGAGAGGCAGCCGCCGCCGACAACGAGCAGGGTACGACCGGATGAGGCCAAGACCTGTTCCATCACAACCCACAGCGGGCCTCCGCCAGAGCACGGTAGTGGGCCGGCCGAACACGGAGCATGGCGATCTCCACGGCGCAGACCGCGGCTCGGACATCTGCTCGCCGATTGTGGGACAGGGCATCCGGTGCCGGCACAGGGCACGCTTCCTCACGGCGGGGAGGACGTCGTAGCCGCTGCCGAGTTCGGTGACATCGCGCTCGGACCACAGCGCGACCATGCGCCCGAGACGGATCATGCCGTCGTCGGCGTCCAGCGAGAGGTAGCCGCAGGCGCGCAGGAAACGCAGGGCGGTGGGGATGCGCGGTCTGGCCCAGTACAGCCACACCGCCAACCCCGATAACAACAGAAGTCTTCACCCGAAGCGGTCAGCAACGATGCCGGTGACGACGATCAACGCCGGAGCTGCCAGCATGTAGACAGCGATGATCCACTGGAGATCCTTAGTCGACGTCCCGAGGGCGCTCAGGGCCGACTGCAGCCCGTTGAACACCCCCTCCCGGTTCATCCCTCAACTCGCGTGTCATACCCGGGGTTCCCAGTCCTCGCCCTTGGTATGTCTCCCTCAGGAGGCATCAACCGATCGAGGAGTCCTGGCTAATTCGCGCCGGGTGACAAACGGAAGGCAGCAAGCAATTCACCCTACGCCCGACATCTCGCTCTGCCTGACGACCCTCTCCTGGAAATCGAGCCATGCCTTCGCGCATTCTCCGGCCAGGTCAGCCACCGAGCCCGCACGATGCGGCGGCACATTGGCCAGGGCTTGCTCCCATTCTTGCGTTCGCCCGAGATGCAGTTCGAGCAGACGCAACAGAAAACGCCCCGTCTCCGTCATACGCAGGGAGGGGTCCTGAATCAGCGCCGCCAAGGTCGTCTGACTTCGTTCGCGGTCGACCTCCTGACGGAGATCAGGTATCGAACTCGCGGCATGGGGGCGCTTCGCCGGAGCGGCCGGCGCAGACCGATCCGACTCGGCCGCAACGGCAGCCGGAACACAGTGTTGCCCCATCTCGCCACCCGGTCCCCGAGCTGCCTCGCACGGAAGGGTGTGGGCAGGCATCCGCCGCACACGGCCATCGCGCCCGACCCGAGCCGCTGACTGAGGAACGTCCTCAGTCAGCCGCTGCCGCACCACCCCGACGGTCTTCGGCGACAGACCAACCAACCCGGCAATCATCCGGTCCGACCAGGCCGGATGGGCCCGAAGGATCCGGGTGGCGGCAGCCTTGCGGTCAGCCAGCGTCAGCGGTAGCCCGTGTGCACTGTTGGCCCGCACCGCCTCGACAAACGCATCCTCCACGCTGCCTGCGAAGAAGCGCACATCGATGGTGGCCCAGCCCAGCAGCTTCGCGGCGGCCAGCCGGTGCATACCGTCAATCACGCACATCGACTGACGGTGCACCAGCAAAGGCCGAAACTCGCCTAACTGCGCCAATAAGTGAACGTGGCTCAAATCCACGCCATTCAGTCGCGGCGTGTCTGCGGCGATGAGCAGATCCACAGGCACGGCCACAACATCTCCGGCCCCTTCGCCCACGGTGATCGGCGCGTCGCATGCGGAGCTCCTGTTACTCATTATCGTCCCCATTCTCGGAGTGACGTTCAAGTCCTTTTACGGAAAGAGCAATGCTCCTGGCGGAGGTGGTTGTCGACCCGTACTCGTCGCCGCACAGCGCGGTAGCGCGCAGCAGGTGCACAACGTCGACGACCCCCACCCTGGGGCAGTGCACCACGGTGGGCGACAGCGCAGTCTGCACCTCGGCCAGGGCCAGATGCTCCGCAGGTTCTCCCACTGCAGGCACGGGAAGTGGGGGCAGACGGGAGTTGACGGGCACCAGCTTCGTGCGGCAGGGCTCTCCTTGACTGCCACCCGCACAGTGCTCCTCTGCTGCGCCGACCAACACATCGGGTATGAGTGGCACCCCTCTCCGTACGCCGAGCGCCGGGTGACACCAGGCGCAGATGTGGTACCGAGCAAGAAGAACTCACCGCTAGTGCACGGCAGTTCGACACGATCGATGCGTTCAGCGCAAGGTGCTCGACAAGCCGCAGCGCAGTTTGGCCACCCCAGCCCCCTCAGCCAGACGAACCAATCGACAGTGCTTCGTGCCGTCTTGTGCACCATGTGCTGCCGCATCGGCACTCCCCCACGGCTCGCGCAAAGTGCGGCAAGGAGCTCAACACACGGTCGCGCGACCCAAGATCGCCCCGGACGCTACATAGCGGACGACAGACCGTCAAGGCATCCGCTGAAAAGGACAGTACGGATCGCGCCAGGTGTCACAGCTGCCCTGTTGCGCTGGTAGCCACGTCCGCCTGCTGCTGATCAGAGCATTGCTTCCGTTACGAACAGCCCGTTCCTCATTCCTCACAGCGATCTCTTGGAGCATGATGCGCCGGACCCCGCGCACACCTACTGGACGATCCTGGCTGTCCCCCGCCCGCAAGGCGGGACTCGCCGGCCTGGTGGGCACCACGGTCGAGTGGTACGACTTCTTCGTCTTCTCCACCGCATCCAGCCTGGTCTTCCCGGAGTTGTTCTTTCCCGGAGCCCAGCAGGCCACCGGTCTGCTGGCATCGTTCGCGACGTTCTGGGTCGGCTTTCTGGGCCGCCCTGTCGGTGCCGCGCTATTCGGTCATTTCGGGGACCGGCTCGGACGAAAACGCAGTCTGGTGGCGACACTTCTGCTGATGGGGGCGGCTACCGCGGGCATCGGACTGCTGCCTCAATACGACGAGGCGGGGGTCACCGCTCCGGTGCTGCTGTGCGCCCTGCGGTTCGTCCAAGGGATCGCAGTGGGCGGCGAGTGGGGCGGCGCGGTCCTGCTGGCCGGTGAGAACGCACCGCAGCGACGCCGAGTGACCCTGACGGCCATGGTGCAGCAAGGGGCCCCGCTGGCCTCCATCCTGACCAGCGCGGTCTTCCTCCCGTTCTCGCAACTGGGTGACGGCGAACTCCTGGCCTGGGGCTGGCGGGTCCCCTTCCTGCTCTCCACAGTCCTCATGACCGTCGGCCTGGTTATACGGCTGAAGGTGCCCGAATCCCCGGAGTTCGAGGAACTGTCGGCGCAGGGGCGGCTGGCGCCCAGCCCGGTGCGCGACACCTTGCAGCGGCACTTTCCGAAGATGGCGGTGTGCGTCGGGGCCTGTGCCGTTCCGGTTGCCGGGACGTATCTGGCCGGCACCTTCGTGCTGTCCTGGGCGACCGCGCACATCGGCTTTCCCCGGGAGAAGGTGCTGGGCGTGGTGCTATGCGCGGCTGTCACCCGGTTCCTGATCCAGCCCGTCGCTGCGATAGCCGCCCAGCGTTTGGGGGCTGCACGGATCTGCGCCCTGGGGCTAGCTCTGTACTTGCTCGCGGTTCCGCTCACTGTCCTAGCCTTGAAAAGCGGTTCGCTGGTCCGGATCGCGCTGGGGGTGTGCGCGTTGGAGTCGGCCAGCGCCATCGTCTACGCGGTGGTCGCCGCCCTGCTCGTCGATGCCTTCCCAGCCCGGGTGCGCTACACCGCGATCTCCTTGGCCCAGCAGTTGGCCGGTGTGGTGTTCGGGGGCACGGCGCCGGCTATGGCCCAGATCCTGGTCACGGTGGGGCGCGGCTCGCTGTGGCCGGTGGCGCTCTACCAGGCGGTCCTGGCCGTCCTGTCAGCCTGCTGCCTGCCGGCTCTGACGTCACCCGCCGCACTGCCACGGCGGCCGCACATCCCCTCCGGGAGGTGACCAATGCGCCAGGCTGGTTTCCCTGGGGCAACGTCGTTGGCCGGGCTAGACTTTCTCCCTTTGGCAGACGGTTGGCTCCTGCCTCTGTTGGGAAGGGCGAGAGATGCGCAGTACCGGATCGGCACGCGGCGAGGACGACCGTCCGCTGCTCCTGCAACTCGAGCAGCGTCTCAACAAGCTGATCGAGACGCTCTATCCCGACGAACGCACCCGTCCCGGTTACGCGCGGCTCGCCAAGGAGATCCGCGAGACGACCGGAGGGGCCATCTCTGCCACCTATCTCTGGGAACTGGCCACCGGAAAGAAACGCAACCTCACGCTTGAACAGCTGGACATTCTCGCGCAGTTCTTCGGAGTACCACCCGAATATTTCCTCAACGACGAGGTGTCAGAACGGGTCAATGCCCAGCTAACGCTGGCCACCGCACTGCGCGATACCAAGATCCGCAGTCTGGCGCTGCGCGCCGAAGGACTTTCACCTGCCAGCCTGGATGCCCTACTCGCTATGGTCGACGAGGCTCGCAAACTGCAAAACCTCTCGGCGATGAACCACCCAGGTCCCCCGCGACCGGATCCCCGTGACTGAGGCAGCGTTCCCCTCGGGATACCCGGGTGGGCTGGGTCCGTTGTTATGCCACTGGTATTCCGGATCGCACGTGCCCGAAAGCGACCGGTCTTCCCCACAGCAGGCTATTGGGAGACGCATGCCGAAAAAGTACGCTCAATTACATCAGCGTTGCCAGTCGATCCTGGACCAACTCAGTGTGCCAAATCCCTTCACCATCGATGCTTTGTGCCAGGAGCTGTCCGCCCAGCGGAGACGTCCGTTGCATCTGCATCCGCTGCCGCAACAGGCCGCCCGGAACAACATCTGCGGCATGTGGCTCGCCACCGAGACCGACGACCACATCTTTTTCGAGCAGCGCACCAGCCGAGTGCATCAAGAGCACATCCTGCTGCATGAGATCGGGCACATGCTGTTTGACCACTGCGGCACGGACCTGGGCCACAGCGAGGCATCTCAGGCCCTTCTCCCCGATCTGAACCCGCAGTTGGTGCAACGGCTGCTCGGCCGTGCCAGTTACACCAACCGTCAGGAACAGGAGGCGGAGATGCTTGCCAGTCTGCTGCGCATCCGCGCATCACAGTCCGCCGCCAGAGCTCCACACGGCGTGCTGGGCCGGCTCGAAGCCGCTCTGGGGGCGCGTGCCGCGGATGAACTCTGAACCCTCCAACGTGCTGTGCTGGTTCGACTACATCTGCGTGGGCTGCCTATGGCTGGCTCTGGCGCTGCGTGCCTCCGCCGCACTGCGCACCCCTGAGCAGCGCGGACTGTGGTTGGCTGTGGCCACCGCTGCGGTGGCGATGACGCTCATGCTCCCCGCCGCGACCCAACTCGCCCTCCAAGCTGCTGGAGGGGTCCACACCATCGCCCTGGCACGGAACATGAGCGGAGTCCTCTCGTCGGGCGCAGTCCTGTACTTCGTCTCGGAAGCCGCCGGCGACCGCCGATTACGTCTGGGCGTGTGCTATGTGACGAGCCTGGCCATGGTGTCCCTACTGATCCTGGATTCCCTGGCTCCACCGCACCAGGAACACGCCGTAACAGGCCACGGTGCACCGACTCCCTCCATTGCCTTTTGGCTCGTCTTGGTTGCGGACCATCTCGCCGCGGACATCGCCTGCACCTGGCTGTGCCGCCAGTACAGCAGACGCACGGCCAACCCTGTCCTGAAGGCGAGCTTACGGATGTTCGGAATCGGCACCGCGCTCTCCTTCTTATTCTGGTTCTGCCAGCTCATCAGCCTGCTGTTCCACACCGATCGGCTGCTGCCGTATCTCCCGTACGTCATGGACTTACACGGGCTGCTACGCGCGATCGCCCTCCTGGTGCCCTCGCTGTGGGCCGTGCAGGTTGCCGTGGCGGAGATCTGCACCATCTGGCACCTGTGGCCGCTGTGGCGCGACCTGGTACAGGCCGTGCCGAACGTCGCGTTCATCACACCCCGCCACCGACTGCTCGAGATCGTGTGGCCGCAGGCACCTTGGCGGCTGCTGGCCTACCGCAAAATCATTGAGACCCGGGACGCCATCCTTGTCCTCAACAACTATGTGGCCGCCGGTACATGGGCTCGCGCGCGCCGCCATGTGGCCGCTGTAGGTGTCGCTCACGCCAAAGTCGATGCAACGGTGCTCGCGTGTGTGATGACAGGGGCACGCAGCGCCAAGCTCGCCGGCCTGCCTCACCAGCCGTCCGCCGGCGGTCTCGGCAACTTCGACAAAGGCGACCTCGCAAGCGAGAAAGCATTCCTCCTCGACATGGCGCGAGCTTACGCCTCAGCCCCAGCCCGGAACTTCGCGATCCATCCGAACACATCCGACAGGAAGTGAGTATTGATGACCACCATCGTCATCACCGGAGCGACCGCGGGCATGGTGCCGCCTCCGCCCGACGGTCCGCGGGCAGAGGTGGGGTGACCTCGTGCTGGTCGCACGAGACAAGGTGGTGATGGACTCACCGACGCCAGCAGCGACGTCGGTGAGGGTCTCTCGTTCTTGCACAGGTGGGCCAGGCGAGAAGGGCCTGCTCGAAGCAGCCCAACCTCCTCCAGCGCGAACCGGGTTCACGCCATTTTGCGTAGGCGAGCCAGGAGATGTGCTCAACCAGCTCCTACGGGACATCGAGCGTGGCAGGGCAAGGAACGAACGACGCCCCTTGGAGGCTGTGTACTGAGTGGAATCACCGCACCAACGACAAGGGGCTTCCACGTCACCCCACCTGCCCTGCTCCTTTCACCCTTCCGTAATAGGGTGAAGAGGGTTCAGTCAGAGTTCGGGGCAGACCCGTCAGCGGCGTCACCAGGTACATCGTCACTGTCAGAGTTGTAGCGACTTTGTCCGCAGAAATTCCATGAGTCCGTGCTTGCCGAGTTCTCGCCCGACGCCTGATTGCTTATGGCCGCCGAAGGGAGCGAGCGGGTTATATGCCCCGCCGTTAACCGTCACTTGGCCGCACTCCATCGAGCGCGCAAAGGCGATTGCCTGATCCTCCTCGGCCGCCCAGACGGCCCCCGCCAAGCCGAAGTCGGAATCATTGGCAATGCGCAGAGCGTCCATTTCGTCCTCGTACCTCATGAACGAGAGCACAGGGCCGAAGATCTCCCCGCGAGCAATGCTCATCTCGGCAGTGACGTCAGCGAAGACAGTAGGGCGGATGTAGTGACCCTTGTCCCGTCCTTCAGGGGCCTCAGGGCCACCCGCGACAAGACGGGCACCCTCTGCCACACCACGACGGATATAGTCGCAGACTTTCTCTCGCTGGGCGCTACTCACCACCGGGCCCAGGCGGCAGTCGGGATCGGCCGGGTCGCCGGGAACATAGGAAGCAATCTCCTCGACGGCGATCCGAAGCGCCTCTTCATAGTCATCGGCATGCACCAACGTGCGCGTCAAGGCGTTGCAGGACTGTCCTGCATTGCGCATCACGTCAGCGACATTGGCACGAACAGCCCGGGCGAGGTCTGCTCCGGGGAGGATGACATTGGCGGACTTGCCGCCAAGTTCCAGGGCTACACGCTTAACATGAGCGCCGGCAACAGACCCGATGTGCTTGCCGACGGTCGTGGAACCCGTGAACGAGATCATGTCGACCCCAGGGTGGCGTACCAGCGCTTCCCCAGCCTCCGTTCCCCTGCCGGTGACCAGGTTGAAGACCCCCGCAGGGAAGCCTGCGGCTGCCACGCACTCGGTGAACATCTGGGCCGAAAGAGGCGTCAACTCCGCAGGCTTGAGGACCACCGTGCAGCCGGCGGCGAGTGCAGGAACAACCTTGCAGACGATTTGGTGCACCGGGTAATTCCACGGTGTGATGGCGCCCACGACTCCGACGGGCTCAAGCAGGACAAGCGAGTTGCCAACGCGCTCCTCGAAGGCGAAGTCGGCCGCAAGCTCAGCATGCAAGCGAGTCACGGTGACCGGCAGACCGGCTTGAACCCTGCGGGAGAACCCGATCGTGGTACCCACCTCAGCTGTGATGAGTGAAGCCATCTGCTCCTGACAGGCAGCGAGTTCGTCAGACAACGCAGCCAGTAACTCGGCACGGCGAGTGGGCGCGGTGGCCGCCCACCCCGGCAGCGCCGAACGAGCCGCGTTGACTGCAGCATCAACATCGGCTGCAGAACCGGCTGGGACAGCTCCGATGACTCGCTCGTCCGACGGGTTGATGACCTCAATGGCGTCTGTCCCTGACGCAGGTCGCCAGTGCCCTCCGATGAACACCTCATCGTGTGCATTCACAAGCATGCTCCTCCATACGTCGGGCGGTAGCGCAAACACAGCCATGAAAACTGTATGGCACACCAACCTCGATCATTCGTGAGGGGCCGATACTCGTTGGCACTGCTCAGGCGGGGCTCGGGAGGGTATGCAGCCGGTCGAGCGCACCCCTGGTCACTCGGTGCACAGCCAGCCCTGCCGCGGGCGCATCAAGGTATACGAGCCCTGTCTACGATGGTCCGTGAACCGGGGGCTCAGTTGCCCGCCGACGACGAACTCAAGTTTCCAGCAGGCCAGTCAATCTAACGGCTGTGTCGCACATCCGGTGGTATCGGGGCGTCATTTCATGCCCGTGAAGCTGGCGATGTGACAACTCTGCAGGCCAATGGATTCGAGTGACATCCAAGGAGGGCGGTGCCAGCCCTGCTGTCGGATGCCTTCGAGCAGGGGCCGCTCACCCCGAACGTCCGTAGGCTGACTGGTGAATCACCAGATCAGAGCGCCTGCGGAGACCCAAAACGTACCATGTCGGAGACGCTCCGTTACCGCCAAATGTCCGACAAAGTCGTTCTCTCTAAAGCCCCCTCGACGACTTCCTGTTGGAGCACCCCTTCATCGCGAGTCCCCAGGGCGATCGACGCGCCATCCCCCACATCGACATCCTGCTCCATCCCAACGACCGGTGCCCTGACCGGACCGGAGTGGGCTGATGGCGGCCACCGCCTCGCCCGAGCGGCCGGCATCGAAGTCCCCAGCGACGAGCTCGGCTGCCGCTGGGGCGCCGGCCAGGCCCAGCCTCCTTCTGGGGCCCTGGTCCGCCATGGGTTCCAGCCCCGCAACCGGCCCTGCCGAACGGGCCTGTCCGGGTGGTCCGCTACAGGCGCGGGGTGCGCGCCTCGATCCGGTAGTCGAAGGCGGCACCGCCGACGCCGACCTGGGTCACCCCGCCGTCCACGGTGAGGGCGGCCCCGTTGACGTAGGACGAGGCGGGCGACAGCAACCAGTCGATCGCCTCGGCGACCTCCTCCGGATCACCCGGCCGCCTGGAGGGAGTCAGCCGGTTCGCCTCCTCGTACGCCGCCTCGGCACCGCCCGCCAGCCCCGCCTCCGCCGCAAACCGCGCCATCCGCTGGTCGGCCATCTCCGTACGCACCCAGCCCGGGCACACCACGTTGGCCCGCAACCCCTGCGGCCCGTAGTCGACGGCCAGGGAACGGCAGAGGTGGAGCAGACCCGCCTTGGACGTCGCATAGGCGGCGTTGCCGACGCTGTTGCGGAGCGCGGCGACCGAGGCGACCGCGACCACCGCGCCGCGGGCCGCCAGCAAATGCGGCAGCGCGGCACGCAGCAGCAGGAACGGGCCGGTGAGGTTGGTCCGTATCAGCTCTTCCCAGTCCTCGACGTCGGTGTCGCCGACCGCGCCGCCCCGCCCGATTCCGGCGTTGAGCACCACACCGTCGAGTCTCCCGTAGGCCGTCACCGTCGTCTCGACGAGCTCGCACACGGCCTCGGGGTCGGCGACGTCGGAAGGGTGGGCCAGCGCTCCGGTCTCCTCAGCCACCCGGCGCAGCGGCTCGGGTCGCCGCCCGGAGATCACGACCTGGTGCCCGGCGGTGCGCAGCAGCCGGGCGGTGGCGGCCCCGATCCCCGTTCCCCCGCCCGTCACCAGGACAACACGCTGTTCCGACATGCTCGTTCGCCTCCGAAGGTGGTCAACTTCCGGTTCCCCGTACTGCGAGCTTACGAAGCGCCGGCACCGCCGGGCCGACCGGGTGCCGCTGCCGTCGACACCGCGACTGGGTGCAGGGCGAGAACAACCGCGGCGAAGGGCAGCGGCGAACAAAGCGGCGGTGTCCTGATCCAACGTCAACCCGTACGGCACCTTCCGCCTGGACATGGACAAGCGGATCGACCTGGCACCGGCCCCGCCGTGCCCCGCCCCCGCACCGCGACGGCGACGCTGACTTCGAACTGAAGATCGTCTAGCGGTAGGCTCATTCCGCAACACGACGCGAAGGGGAGATCGGTGGCGCGGGTTGCGGTGATCGGTGGGGGTATCAGCGGGCTGGGGACGGCGCTCATGCTTGGCCGACGGGGCCACACGGTCACGTTGTTCGAGCAGGACGCACGGCAGGCCGGAGAGGACCTGAACCGGGACTTCTTCCACTGGGACAGGCCCCGAGTCCCGCAGGCCAACCATCCCCACTCGTTTCTCGCGCCCGTCCGCACCGTGTTGCGCACCGAGACCCCTGATGTCTACACGGATCTGCTGGCACGCGGAGCCCGGGAATACCACGACTTCGACTGGTTCGGTGAGCATCCGCCGCATCGGGCCGGCGATGAGGACTTGGTGACGCTGCGCACCCGCCGCATCGTGTTGGAGGCCGCCCTGACCGCGGCCGTGCGGCGGGAACCCACCGTTGAAGTGCGGCGAGGCTGCCGGGTGCGCGCCCTCACCTTCAGGGAGGGCCGCCCTGCCCGGGTCACCGGTGTTCAGGTGGGCGCGGAAATGCACCAGGCTGACCTCGTCATCGACGCGTCCGGTCGCCGCTCGCCTGTCCCCGACTGGCTAACCGCGGCCGGCTGCCGTCCGCCCGTGGTCGACAGCCACCGCACCGGAATCGCTTATCTGTGCCGCTGGTACCGCCTGCGTGCCGACGGCCCGCGTGATCCCGGACGGGTGAAGACCGGCTCGGCCGCACCGTTCGCGCTCGCCGGCGTCTTCCCTTCCGACAACGACACCTTCGCGGTCAGCCTGGTGCTCTCCACGGGCGATCCGACCCGCGGCGCGCTCACCGACCCTGCCGTGTTCGAGGCCGTCGCCCGCCGCTTCCCCGCCACCGCCGCCTGGCTCGACCTGGCCCCCGAAGCACAGACTGACGTCCTGGCGATGGCCGGCCTGGACAACCGCTGGACTTCCCTCGCCGACGATGACGGACCTGTCGTCACGGGCCTGGTCAACGCCGGGGACAGCCTCGTCCACACCAACCCCACCCTCGGACATGGCGTGGCCCTCGGCCTGCGTGCAGCCCAGCACCTCGCCACCCATGTCGACCAGGTCGCCGCGGACCCCACCAGCTACCACACCTGGACGGCACAGGCCCTCCGCCCGTGGTTCGACGCGCAGGTGACGGCCGACCGCGGCAACGAGCAACGCCTCACCGAGAGCTCACCATCCTCGGATCGGCGGGCAGCTGCCCTGGCCGCTTGCGCTTTTGACGATCCCGTCGTCATGCGAGCCCGTGCCCAGGTACGCCATCTCCTGCAACCGGCCGACGACGCCTACGGCACCGACGAAGTGGACCGAGCCGTTACCGACTGGCTGGCCGACCACCCAGACTTCTCACCAACGCACGACGGACCGACTCGCGATCAGTGGGATGCACTCATTCCAGGCTGAGCACTTGCCTGGTACCTCACCTTCGACGCTAAGTGTTCGGCCTCGGAAGTCCTTCGGGAGTTGACTCCTGAGTCTGTCGCGTGCGCGGTGCCGGGGCAGACGTTGGGGTCGGTGGGGTAGAGGCTGCAGACGCAGTCCAGGGCGCCTGCGGTGCTGCCGGTGAGTAGGGCGGCGGTGTCCCCGTAATGGTTGCCGGCTGGTGGCGGTTCCTTTGCAGTGCTGTTTGTGATCTTTCACGAGTGCCCTTCAGGAGCTGCACCCCGGTAAAACAGATGCCGCAGACTGCACGTCGACGTAATGTGTGAAGCCGGTTGCTGTCTATTACCTGGCCGTTGATACGACCACAGCTTCGGGAGGACTGGATGGTTGCGGACTTAGTCAGGACTTGGGTGGCGGGCTGGGCCGTGTCCCGGCGGACGCCCCCGCCTGTCGAGAAGCCCTGGGGGTTCTATATCGAGGTGGCCGGAAACACCGAAGAAGTGGGACGCCATGTCCTGCCCGAGGCCGAGGAGTCTTTGGTTCGCAGCGCCGCGGCCTCGGTTTCCGTGGCGCGGACTTGGATGAAGATGCCCGGGGAGCCGGAGGAGATCGAGTCCTGGCTGTCCCAGGGGTGGGTGATGGAGGAGACCGGCCATCTGATGGCCGTTGACCTGACGGCCACGGACCCGGTCGCGCCCGCGGGGTACACCGCGGTCGTGGAGACCATTGGAGCCGTCACCTACGCTCGGGTGCTGGATGCGGCGGGCGAGCAGGCGGCCCAGGGGCAGATGGCATCCCTCGGGGAAGCCGTGGTCGTGGACCGGGTGATGACCGAGGAGGCCCATCGGCGGCGCGGGCTGGGCAACTTCGTGACGCGTACGCTTGCCGACCGCGCCCTGGAAACAGGCGCGGTCCTCGGCGTTCTCGGCGCGACCTACGCCGGGCGCGCGCTGTACGAGACGCTGGGCTGGAAGAAGCACGCGACGCTTGCGGAGTTCGTCTACCGGCCCTGAAGCAGGAGTCATGGCGCGGGGAGCGATGCACTGTCAGCGCCACCAAAGTCGGCTCCGCATCGGGAGGCAGGCTTCGGCCTCGCGCAGGCAATCGCGTTCCGCAGGCTGAAACGAGCGGCCCTCGCTCTGCGCACAGCGAGACAGGGGGCGCGGCCGACCTGCCATGTACTCCTTCACGTGGTTCTGGAGGAGTACAGTCGAAGAAGAGGATCAGATGCCGTGCGTTGAGCTCCGGGAAGCTGTGGCTGACAACTTTGCAATCCCTATCGGGGAAGACGTAGCGGTGGGCGTCCTCGTAGACGGATCCGGCCTAGTCGTCGCGCGCGGTGGCGAAGCGGAGCCCGGATTCTCTCGGCGTTCATTACAGCTGTGAGACCTCACGCCACGCATTACTCTCGCCAGATCGAGCAAATGATCAGGCCATCCCACGGGCTTCGCGCCCTCGGAAGATCAGGCGTCGATATGGTCATGTCCGTTGTCGATAACGGGGGTTGGCCAGTGCAAACTAAGCAGCGTCGAATCAGTGGGGCGGCGGCAGCGGCTGCCTGTGGGGTCCTGGTGCTGGCGACCGGATGCAGCAGTACGCCTGCCGCTGGCAAGCACGACACCGAGCCAACAGCCTCCCGGGCTGCAGATCCAGGTTCTGCGGCCTCCCCGGGGCTCTCCCCCACCGACCTCAAGCCTGTCCAGGGCCAACGGCTGCGTCATTACCTGCTGACCACCGATGACCTAGGGCCGGGGTACACGCAGACCGAGACTCCCGACGATGAGAAGGCCGCCGACCCTCACCGGTACGACAACGTAGGAATGAGCGGCTGCCCTGCGCTGGAAGAGCTGAGCAAGCACAGCGACGAAGTGCAGTTCGCGACGAAGACCTCCGCCGGCTTCACGTTCGGCGCGGACTCCGAGCTGGGCGAGGAGCTCCACAGCGATACGCCGTCCAAGCTGTCCGCAGGGCTACGCAGGCTCATGCACGCCCAGACGTCCTGTCCCACATACACCATGACCTCCGGCAGTACTCCACTCACCGTCACGGTGCACAAAGATTCCGCCCCCAGGCCAGGTCCCGACGCCTACGCGTACACGACCACGCTCAACGGGCCAGGAGGAACCTCCGTGCTCAAGACAGCCGCCGTCCGCCGCGGCAACCTGCTGGTGATGCTCGTGGGCGCGCCCGCCCTGGTCGACGGGCACATCGAGGCCGCAGTCGCCAAACTCCCGGCCAGCTGAGCCGCCCCTCAGCCAGTGCGGTTCATGAGGCGCGAATCATGGCTCCGTAGGCGTCGGTGACTTTGTGCACCGTTTCCGGCGCGGGCGGGGCTGGCCAGACGAGGAGGAGGTGTCCTCGATGGGATCGTCCTCGACCATCAGCAGATCCTGGCCCTGGTCGCGGCCGCGGGCATGGACACTGACCCGGTAGGGGCCGGGCCCGGGAAAGTCGGGCAAGTCGAAATCATCGACATTGAACGTCATCCCACCGCGTCTGCGACCGGGCAGGGAGAGGCTGACCTCGACGACCTCGTCCCAGGAATCGAGGTCGGCCTCCTGGGGGGCGCGCGGATGTCGACGCTGACGCGGACGTCGCCGGTCTCGGTGCCGGTCATCACGACGGCGAAGCCCCGGCACCGCGAAGTGCCCAGGGGTGTCAAAGGCGGCGACCGGCGGCTCGACGCCCCGGAGGTCGGCATGGTGTGGGAACCCGGCGAAGAGACATGGGAGACCAAGCTCGCCGCGCTGCGCTCGTACCAGCGGGCCACTGGAGGCGACTCCAGGCGGGCGGGTGGTGTTTACGGCCGGCGGGAGGTCATCGTCTGCGCCTCGGCGAGGTAGGCCGCCACGGGCTTTTCGTGGCGCCACTGGTGGAGCGACTTGGTGAAGATCTTGATGTAGTCCCCGCCCCGTACGGTCTGGAGCCTGGTGAAGAGCTGCAGGGACTCACGCCCGAGCCGCAGGCCGGCTTCCCAGTCTCCCTGCTGCGCGTGCGCGGTGGCCAGAACCGACAGCCGGATGCCGCGCGACCTCGCGAACGCGTCGCCGGGCATCGCTCCCAACGCGTGCCACGCGAAGGTCGACTTCGGGCGGCCGAGGTCGCGGAAGATTTCGGCGGCGTCCGAGATGATCCGCTGCCGGTTGAAGAATTCGATCCAGGTGCGCTCTCCGCGCCCTTCCGTCATCCCCTGTTCCTCAAGTCGCTCGGCGGCGGACAAACAAGCGCATGCCGACCGGCCGTCCCCGGCCCGGGCGTGGGCTCGTGCCTCGATCAGCTTGGCGAACCCCAAAACCCGGGGATCGGCACCGGGCACCCGCTCGTAGGCCCCTTGGGCCATGTCGATCGCCTGAGAGGGGAAGCCCCGCATCAGCGACTGCATCGCCATGGTGGTGAGGACGTAGGACCCGAGGTGGATGTCGCCGGCGGCCTTGGCCATCCTGAGCGCCTGGATGTAGTGCCGTTGGGCGGTCTGGTGATGCCCCGCGTCGAAGGCCGTCCAGCCGGCGAGTCTGGCCATCTCGGCGGTCACCGAGAACAGGTCGCGCCCGTCGCGCTCCGTGTACCGGGCCCTCAGCAGCGGAGTGACCCTCTCGTACAGGTACTCGGTCAGGGACTGCGATTTCCACGCGGCTGCGCCGAACCGCGAGTCCCAGGCCCGTGCCGCCGCGGCTGCCTCGCGCAGTTCCTCGATGTGCCCGCGCTCCACCGTGGTGCGGCCGGTCGGCCGCGCCACGGGCTCGGTCGGGCTGATCAGCCATCGGGCCACCGGTTCGGAGAACGCGGCGGCGACGAACGGCGCTGTCGTCAGGAAATCTCGTCGGTTCAAGGCGCTCCAATACGAAGCCGCTTCGGACAATGCCTGCTGCTGGTCCCTCGGGTAGCTCAGCCCGACACTACGGTCGGTGTTCGCCGACTCCATTCTGATGTCGGCGAGATCGACTGCACGGCCCAGGCTTTCCGTGAGTACCGTGCAGATGTGTCGTGGAATCGGCCACTTCGGCATCATTCCCCTGCGACACCAATTCGCCACGGAGGTGTGGGTGTACTCGGTGGACAGCCCTTGCGATAAGCAGATCTGATTCAGCCGGTGGGCCAGTCTTTTGTGACTGATCCCCGATTCGGAGATCAGCGCCTCCAGCTGGGTGTTCGCCTTGTGCCCGGTGTCCGTTCCCGCCACCATCACCCTCACCCTCGCTCATCGTCCGGGTCGGCTTGACTTACCCAAGTCCAGTGTATGGCAGGGGAGTTCGTATGTGTTCGGACCGCGATTCGTGAGCCCCAGCCGTGAGCCCTGTGCTCCCGCGCCGCCCTTGCTCTCCTGGTGTCGGGAGAGTTCGAGAACGATGCATCAGGAACGGGTGAGTGCCATGGGGTTCGTGCAGTGGAACGTGTCAGAGGTGACCACGTGGGAAAGGGCGACTTCTGTCGGCTCGCGGGCGAGGCGGAATGCGACCCGACTGCTTGCAGCAATGGCCGCGCCGGCCGGTGCGGCGGTCGTTGACGCCCTGCCGTTCTGGATGTCGGCAGCTCTTTTCGTCCTGCCTGGCGTCTTTGCCCTGCTGAATCCTGCCGAGGAAGCAGACGGCACTGGCGAAGGCGACATCACAGCCGTCGGCGGAGCGCGGGAGGCTGCAACGCGGTCACACGACGGGCCGGACACGCACCTAACCGACCGGAGGGTCCGTAGCCTCGCAGCCGCTCCCACTGCGCATTGGTCAGATCCCCCTGTACTCCATAGCCCTATCAACGATTCAGCTGATCGTCGGGGCACGAGCAGGCGATGCACTCCTCACTGCCGTTGGCGGCCCTGAAGGGCTGTCGAGGTGGCGCCGGTGAGGCGCCCGACGGGCCGCTGACGAGGCTGCGATGAGGTTCTGTCCTCTGCCGTCAGCACCTGCGCTTTCACGACAGCGTTCGCCCCGCGCTATGCCGGGCGAAGAACGGGATCGATCTCTGCCAGGATTTCGTGCAGCTGACGAGTCCCCAGGGCAACGCGGTCGTCGGTGTCCCGCAACATCTCCTCGCACAGTCGTATCGCGTCGTCCCGCTCGTCGGAGAAGATGCTGAATACATCGACGATTGCGGTGTGGATCCAATCGCTGTGATTCGAGTCGGCGACTGCCAGTGCGGACGCGACTGTCGTCAGCCCGTCCCTGTCCTTTCGCCGGAGCAAGGCTTCCACGGTCCGCCGGGTGACGAGGGTGTCAGCTGGGTCGAGCACGAGCTCCAGCAGCGGCCCGAGGGCCTCTTGCATCTCGGCGAACCCTGCCAGGCCGTGACCGGCATCGCCCGATCACGGTAGTCCTGACTGCGCCCGAGCTTGCCGAGCACCACGACAGCTGCATGCCGCAGGTCACTGTCCACCTGCTTGTCCACCCCTCCCGCGATTTCCGGGCAAAGTACCATCGAGGCGCCCTACGGGGTGATCGGCAGGACAGCACCTAATTAGCTGGCAGTCGCCATGGGTACGGAGCGGCTTGCCGCACCAGACCGCTGCGCGCGGCTGGCGAGGCGCTGACGGCAGCCGGGGGGGTGCCGTCAGCGCCGGACTGCAGTCTGAGCCGCGCTGAGCTGGTCAGCTGATTCCGACCTTTGACAGGGCGGTGGTCCAGTTGGTGGCGATGGCGCTGCGCGCGGCAGCGAGTTTGACGGTGCCGTTGCACACCGCGACCTTCAGCTTGTTCTCCACGGAGTCCTTGCTGGCGGACGGCTTGTTGCCGTAGCGGGGCTCGGGCCACAGGTTCTTGGGGTCTCGCGGGGCACCGCCCAGTTCGAGGGGGACGAGGTGATCTTCCTCGTAGTCGGCGGTTTTGGTGTTGGAGTAGCCGTACTCGCCGATCTGCTTGATTCTCAGCGGGGTGGTGTAGGAGACCGGGGGACGGACGGTCCTGGTCCAGCCGGGCACGCAGATCGTCTTCTTGATGGTGGACTGGGTGACGGTGGGGTTGTAGGCGCCGGGCTGGCATGTGGCGTCGGGGAGCGGCAGGTGGGAGTGGGAGCAGGTGGCGGCGTGGGCGCTGCCGGTGGTGAGGATGAGTCCTGCGGCGGTGAGTGCGATGGCGGTGGTCGCGGAGGCGAGTCGTTGTGTCGGTCGCATGGGGGGTTCTCCGTGTTCGGGCCCGGCGGGATCCCGGGACTTGACGCCATGTCACCAGCACCACGTCTATGCGGGTAGAGGCTGGTGGTGAACAACTGGTATCCATGCCGTTTTCTGACCCGCGGGTGGTCCGCTCTTAGCCAACCCCTGGTCTGCGCAAGGCATTACCGCTGAACCGGAGAACCGGCAGGGCCAATTGCGGATCGGCGCTGGCCGTGGGGGCAAGCGCACGATCGGTCAGGGGCACCGGGCGGCATGGGTGGGCCCGCGAGCCGTTGCCGGCAGTGATCAGCAACGGTTCGCGGGCCTGTTCCCGTTCGGCCGTGTGGCCTGTGGTCAGCCTCGGGCGCGGGCCTCGGCTCCGTAGGTGTCGGTGAGCTTGTGGCGGATCTCGGGCGCGCGTGGAGCGGGCCAGGTTTGGATCAGATGTTCTTCCACGGGCTCGTCGTCGAGGTCGAGGTCGCGGATCTGTGCTCCTTGGTCCCGGCCTCGGGCGTGGACGCGGATCCGGTACCAGCCGGGGCCGGCCGCCGTAATCGGGATTTCTTCGGACCAGCCGCCGATGGTTCCGCCCAGGCTGTCGATATCGGCGTCTTCGCTCTCGAAGGGGATGCTGACCTCGATGATCTCGTCCCAGCCGTCCGTTTGGACGGGGGGCTCAGTCTCCCGGATGTCGACGGTGACCTTGACGGGGCCGTCTTCGAGCCCGGTTTGGATGGTGGCTGAGCCCTGCCCCGGCCCGACGAGGCCGTTGCCTTCTGTGCCCTGGTTGTCGCTGACGTTGCAGGTGGGCTCGCTGACCCAGTAGCCGGCGTGGGTGACGTAGATGATCGAGGTGTAGGTGGCCATGGGGCTATTGGACCGCGACCCAGAAGCGGTCGCCGTTCAGGATCCGGTTGTGGCGGTAGAAGTCGTTGAGAATGTTCCGCTGCTTGTTCTGCTCACCGACCGGCACCCAGGCCCAGCCCCAGTCGCCCGGCTTGGCCTTCTTGTTGGCGGCGCCCTCCTGAGTGGAGGCGAAGGGGTACTCGTCGCAGGACTTTCCCGTCGGACGTGGGCGCCCGTCGGGGCAGGCGATCCTGCGGTTGTTCTTCATCACCGTGGCATCGGCCGTGCGGTGCAGGGGCGAGCCGTGGAGCCCGTAGGCACCGTAGTGGTGCGGGCCGGCCTTCTGGATGCGGGCGATGTTCTTCGAGATGCCCGGAAGTGCCGCTTGCTGGGTCTCGAAGGGGGCGTAGCCGGTGAAGACGCACCCGGTCCCGTAGTTCCCTGTCCTGCCGGCCTTGTTGCCCTTGTCGCACCGGTAGGTCAGGGACGACCACTTCGCCGGCGTGGACAGGTAGCCGGGCCTGGTGAAGGTGAGGCCGTAGGAGGTGTGTGTGGAGTTCTTCGTGCTGGTGGTGTCGCTGTAGGAGATGGTGCCGTTGATGGTCTCGCCGACCCGTGTGGGTGTGTGAGGCACATGCGAGGTTGCCTTGCAGCTCCCACCGCACGAGGCGGCGAGGTTCGTGGCAAAGCCGTCGACGGTGCCGGCGCCCGAGGTGAACTTCAAGCTGAACTGCTCGGTGAACTTCGGGCTCTTCGCGTTAAGCCCGATGTGTTGTGTCACGGTGAAGTTCAGTCGCCCCACAACCTGCCGGTTGTGCGTCACCGTGAAAGTGCCGTTGGAGACGGTGCACGCCTGGAAGCGGTTGTACTCGTTCTGGCCGGGCCTGCACCATGACGGCGCGGCGGCGGCCTGTTTCGCGGTGGCCAGCGCCGGATGCGCCGGGGCGGTCTCCATGGCCACCGTCACCCGGGGTGGGTCTGATTCGGCCGGGGCTGCGGCGGTCACGGACACGGTGGCGCCCACGGTCGCCAGTGCGGTCAGGCCGACTACTGCCAAGCGACGCTTTGGCAAGGTGTACAAGTTCTCCCCCTGATTCGTTGATCGGGGGCAGTTGGCACCCAGCTCGCGCAGAAACGCGCCCACACGTGACCCATCCCCCGCCCCCGTTGACGCCTGATGGGTCATTCACGAAGGCCGGCAGGCGCTCGCGATGTCGGCACCCTATGGGGATGCTGTGATGCGTGGAGAGCTGATTTTCGGACATCACTTTACGTAAGGTGCAAGCCAGTTCTTTGCGCCCAGACGCACAGTGAACGGCTGTCGGCAGTGCACGGATACGGGGCTTGGCTCGCGGGCGGACTGGGAGGAGAACTGAGCGGCGTGATGCACATGCGCCCACGCATGTGACGCAAAAGCACCCCGCGTCCGCCTCTACGGTGCCGGCGTGACCTTCACCGTCGCGCCCTTGCAGCCAGCCGCGATCTTCTGCAGGGCCGCGGTCTCAGCGCGGTCGGCGGTCAGCTTCCAGCGGAGCTTCACCGTGACCCAGTCGGTGACGTACGTGCAGGTGGCGTCCTTGGCCGGCGGCATCCACTCGGCAGGGTCCTTGTCGCCCTTGATGCGGTTGGGGCCCAGGCTGACGGCGACCAGACTGCGGTCGGCTCCCAGGTCGTTGGCGTACTGCTCGCGGCGCTCGGCAGTCCATTTCGAAGCGCCGGAATCCCAGGCCTCGGCCAGCGGAACGACGTGGTCGATGTCGAGCTTGCGGGCGTTAGAGACGGTCTTGTCGTCGTAGTAGGAGCGCCACGTGCCGCCGGTCAGACGGCAGTTCTTGCCCTCGCGGGGCTTCTTCACCGCCTCGGCAAGGAGGACTTCCTTGCGGGTGTCGCAACCGTCGTGGTCAGCGTCAGTCCACAGGCGGAACTTGTCCCGGTCGTACCCGGAACGGGACTCGGCCGCCCCCTTCAGCCGGCCCACCGCCTGGGCGAGCGGCAGACCCTCGCCGTTGCTGCTGGCGGACGGGCTCGAGGATGAGGTTGGCTTCGCGTCTTGGTGGGTGCTGGGGGTGCACGCAGCCGCGGCGAAGAGCAGCGCGGGGCAGGCCAGAATCGCCAGACGACGCGCGGAATGCATAGGACCCCCAGGTCAGGTGAAGTGGTATCAGCGTGAGGTCTACCCACCGTGCCGGGGCACGTCAACCGACGGCCCCGCACGACGCCGGAGGCACCTGCGGACGTCGCCGCCTCACGCAGGCCCCCATCCGGGTGAATGTGGGGCACGGACAGCGAACCCTCTGTTCGGCGACATGCGTCTGGCAGACCATGAAGATCTCCCAAGAGCACCTACGCGAGCCGGGCCTGGTCGTCATCGACGTCACCGCTGCCGACGAAGAAACCGCCCGCCAGGCGGCGGCCGCGCTCGGCGGGCTGTGGCTCTCCAGCGGCCCCTCCGCCCCCTGGCGCACCCCTGGCCAGCCCGGCGTCACTATCCGTGCATACGCTGACCTACGTCGCGCACCGCTGACCGGCGGCAGCTTCGACCCCGGCGCAGCCTGACCATCCGACGCCACGCGGACGACCTCCGGTCGTGAAGCACCAGCTCGTGATTCCTCGCTCCAGTACGACTTGCCACTCTCCCGAGTGACCGGCACCGCTATGTCGCCCGGCGGTCTCCGTGCCGGCGCTATCAACGGATCATGGACAAGACGACTGCTCGCGCCTTTGCGGCCGCGGCCCTCGCCCTGCTATCCCTCACCACAGTCACCCCCGCACAGGCTGCCGAGACGCTCAGCCTCCACGCCGGCATCGAAGCGCTCCCTCAGGCCGCCGAAGTGCGCGATGGCTACGAGCGCACCAAGTTCCGCCACTGGATCGACGAGGACAAGGACGGCTGCAACACCCGGGCTGAAGTCCTCCTGGCCGAAGTCGTCACCGAGCCCACGGTCGGCGCGGGCTGCAAGATCACCGGCGGCACGTGGCCCTCCTACTACGACGAGGCGACCGTGGCCGGGCCGTCGGGCCTGGATATCGATCACATGGTGCCGCTGGCCGAAGCCTGGGACAGCGGTGCCTCGCAGTGGACGGCCGCGCGGCGCCAGGCCTACGCCAACGACCTCGGCGCCGAACGTTCCCTGGTCGCTGTCACCGCGAAGACCAACCGGTCCAAGGCCGATCAGGACCCAGCCGAGTGGATGCCGCCAGCGGCCACGGCCCGGTGTACGTATCTGGCCGACTGGGTGGGCACCAAGCTCCGCTGGTCCCTGACCGTCGACCGGCGCGAACGCGACACCCTGCGCCAGCTCGCTGCCAGCTGTGAGAGCACCGACGTCGAGTACGAGCCGGTGTAGCACCAGCCTTCGGCCCGCACGTCTCTTCTCTGCTGGGTGTGTACCGGGCCAGCCCCGGAGAGGTCCGGGGCCGGCCTTTGATCTGCGGCATCGTCGACGAGCTGGTCGAGCGGCACCCGTGTACCAGCGGCGTGCGCGAGCTGCACGATGCTGTGCCGTCTGACGCCCACGGCGGTTACTCATGCCTTCGATCGTGAGGAGCGGTGGGCGCTTGCAACCTCCACTGGCCGGGTGCGAGCACATCAGAGTCGGGTCGATCGTCGTCGGGCAGGCTGAGGCTTGGCCTCAGCACCGGATGAACTCCCCCTCTGTTCGGATGGGCCCAGTGCGATTGTTTCCCGAGTCTTTCTGTCGTTAGGGGGTGGGGGTGAAGGACGCTGGCTTTTCGAGGAGATCGTCGGGGAAGCTGGGGACGACGACGTCGTTAGTGCAGAAGCCGAGAAGGAACGCAGTGAGGTGGCCATCGAAGATGAACCACTCCTCGCTGTCCAGGTCATTCACAGTGACCTTCCAGCTGTCAGGGTTCTCGGGAGGGTCCATCAGCCAGAAGATGTCATCGCCATTGCTCGTGACAGCGACGGGCTGGAGCTGACACGGCGGGCAGGGCGGTTCGACCCATTCACTCATCTTCTCTACCGCGTTGCGTGCACTTGGTGTCACCTTCACGATGTCGAGCGCTTCGTGGGCGGCGTTTGGCTGGAGGATGCTTAGGAATCCCTTGAAACTGCCGGTTCCATAACGTTCGACGAGTTTTTTGTAGTCGCTGGGCAGTTGAGTGCCCAGCGCACGTTCGACGGCGGTCCACTCGATGGGTGAGTGACTCGGCTCCGGTGGGGGGCAGAGCTGCTGGAGGCGGTTGAGGTCGTTCATCAGGGCTCCTGTAGCCAGGCGGGGTTTTCCAACTTCACATTCTGAAATATCGGCCCGCCGCGTCCCCTCGCTTCAAGATGGATGTATCTGGGGATCTTGGCGGCGTCATTGTCGTATTCGAGGCGGACGTTGTAGTGGATGGATCCTTCTTCCCTTACCGCTCGTCTGACCGCGAATTCATATGCACGCATATCTGGTGTGTTTACCGGCCTGTGGGTGATGGTGAAGAGGTTGGTGAGCTTGTCACCGGTACCTCCCAGCATGGCAGCGAGCATATGACCTCGGGCTTGCCCGGCCGACTGGCCTGTAAAACCGGGCGGGTGCAGGTCTGATCTGGCACTGGTGCCTTCTCCGATCATGTCCCTTTCGACTCTTGCCCGCATCGTCTCAAGACGCCCGTGCCGGTCGCGGCCCCACTCGACACGACCACCCCAGGTGATGTCGTCACGGCACTTCTTGGCCAGGCCCAGGGGGTCTGTGTGTGCGAGGGGGTCCTCGACGTACGTGTACGGGTTCGGAGCCGGGACCAGCCCAAGGGGGTCGGGTGAGAGGTATCGGCCGGTCTCCGGGTCGTAGTACCGGTTGAAGTTGTAGTGCAGGCCGGTCTCGCGGTCGAAGTACTGGCCGGGAAATCGAAGAGGCGTGTATGCAGTGCTGCTTCGGTCCCATGCGGTGAGACCCCACAGTGTGCTGTCGGCCTTCCAGGCTATGCCGCCGCTTTCATCGATCAGTTCGGTCGGGGTGCCGTTCGGGCTGGTGATGACGAGGAAGAACCGGCGGGCGGTTTCGCGTCCGTCGCGTGCGTCGACCGTGCGCTCTGTCTGGGCGATGGGTCGGTCGCCGAGATAGTCCCAGGTGGTGACCTGAAGCGTGGGGTTGTCCGGGCGGCGGAGGGTCTCCTCGACTAGGAGGTGGCCGTCCCAGGTGAAGGCCGTTTCCTCGGTCATGCGGCCGTGGCTGTCGTAGCACTGCTTGGCTATGCGGCGGCCCAGCGGGTCATAGCGGTACCGCCAGGTAAGCCCCTTCGGTGTAGTGACAGCAGTCAGCCGGTCTTCGGCATTCCAGGTGTAGCGCCAGGTATTTGTCTTGCCGCTGAGGCTGGTGCGCTGTCGGGTGAGTAGTCGGCCTTGCTCGTCGTGCTGGTAGTGGGTCCTCCCTGCGCGGCTGATGAGGGAGCCGCGGTACACCCGTTCGCCTACAGCGGCTTGTCCTGGCAAGTAGGACGGCCAAGTCGCTGAGGACTGGTCGCCGGTCGCGGTGTATTCGTACCGCTCGCCACCACGGTCGGCTTGAACCGCGACGATGCGGCCGGCGCCGTCGCGGCTGATGGCCCGCTGGCCCGTCACGTGGTCACGCAGCGAGAGGGGGCTTCCGTCACGGCCGTAGCTGTAGCGGCGCTCGTGCGTTGCGCCCGGAGTGCGCACTACCTGGTGAGTGACGTGGCCGTTGACATCCCAGGCGTGATCAACGCTGAGTACGTCGTCGAGGATTCGGCGGATCTCGCAGCCGAAAAGGTCGTGTGTGAAGCGCAGGTGGTGGTCGGCGACCTGGTAGGAGGAGACGTCGTCGGCTGTGTCAAAGGCCCAGCGGCTTACTGAGCCTAGCGGCGTGTGACGTCCGGTGAGCCGCCCCATGGCGTCGAACTCGCGTGTCAAGCGCTGGCCGTTGACGGTTTCCTGTACGGGTTGGCCAGCCGGGCTGTGCGTCACGGTGATCTGTGCGTCAGCGTTGCTGGCTTGGGTCATCACCCCCGAGGGACCGTATTGGAAGAGTGAGTCCGTCGTGCCGTCATCGCTGGTGAGGCGTACGACACGGCCGAGAACGTCTCGCTCGTAGTGCAGGGTTTGGCCGGCGCGGTTGGTCTGCGCGGTGATGCGTCCGGCTGCGTCGTGCTGGTAGGTCATGACGTGGCCGTCGAAGTCGGTTTCTGCTGCCAGACGTCCGGCGGGGTCGTAGTGGTACTGCCAGCTGCGGCCGTCGGGGCCGGTGATCGTGGTCAGGCGCAGTTCAGCGTCGTGGCCGAAGTGGTATTGGCTGTTACCCGGGGCGGCTGTGGATGAGAGCTGGTCGAAGGCATCAACGGCGAAGGTAGTGGTGCGTCCGATCCGGTCGGTGTAGCTGGTGAGATTTCCTTCTGCGTCCCACTCCCAGCTCTCGTGTGTACCGTCGGCCAGCTGGCGCCAGGTGGGCTGTCCTTCGATGTTCCAGCCTTGGTGCACCACGGCGCCGGCAGCGTCGGTGGCCTGCACGATGCGGCCGAATTCGTCTCGGACGCAGGAGGTGTTGGTGCCGCTTGGATCGGTGACCGCGATGACGAGGCCGGCGGCATTGCTGACGAGGCGGGTGGCTTCCCCGCGGGGGTCGGTGACGGCTATCAGGTGGCCGGCAGAGTTGTAGGTGCAGTGAATGGTTGCGCCGGTGGGGTCAGTTTGCGTGAGCCGGTTGCCGCGTTCGTCGTAGGTGTAGCGCCATGTCTGGCCGTCGGCTTCGGTGATCTGGGTCGGCAGCCCGAGATCGTTGTAGGTGGCGTGGGTCTGTGTCCCGTCCGGGAGATGCGCGGTCGTAAGGTGGCCGTGTTGGTCCCTTTCGTATCGAGTGGTGTGGCCGAGTGCGTCGGTCACACTGAGTACCCGGTCGTAGTTGTCGTAGCGGGTTGAGGTCGTGTGGCCCAGCGGGTTGGTCTCAGCCACGACTTGGAGGCGCTCGTTGATCTTGTAGCGCGTGACGTGGTCCATCGAGTCGGTCACCGCGACGACACGGTGGCCGGTTTCCGGATCGACGGGTTCGTAGGCGTAGCGGTAGCGCAGGTGTCCTTCGCTGCCTCCCTGTGCCACGCAGCGCCCGTGTGGGTCGTAGGTGTACTCGTAGCGACTGCCGTTGGTATCGATCCAGGCGGTCATGCGGTGTTGGTCGTCGTATTCGTAGCCGTTGGGCAGGCCGCTGGAGTTGGAGACTGCGGTGAGGTTGCCAGACTCGTCGTGTTCGTAGGCCGTTAGGACGAGGTCGGTGCTGTCCTCGCCTGCCGCGGCCAGTTGCAGTGTGGTGAGCAGACCGCGTTCGTCAGTGGTGAACTTGAGGTGGTATCCAGCTGAGTGGCGGATGGCCAGCGGTGCACCGGTCTCGTTGTCGTAGTCGAAGGTGATGTGGTTGCCGTTGCGGTCTGTGATCTCGTCGAGAAGGGCTAGGCCGCTCGTGTGCGAAACCGGTGTGAAATAGCGGGTGTAGCCGCTGCCAGGGTCATGGATGGACCAGTCGCCCTGCTCGGTCACCGCCAGCGGCCACCGCGGGCCGCGAAGTGGGAGCACCTGCTGGCCGGCGCTGGGAAGCGAGTAGGGAAGAAGCATCCCGTCTTCGGTCACGAAGATGACGCCTTGTTCGTCGAACTCCAGGCGCTGGTCGACCGTCGACGTCCAGGAAGGCCCAATAGTCCGGCCGACGCTGCAGGAGGATTCAAATTTGCGGCTGAAGATCAGGGGCATGCTGCCGGGAAGCGCGATGTCTACCTCGCGCAGGTAGACCCGTCCAGTGGCCACGTCGACCGGGTCACCGCAGCCCTTCTTGGTGAGGTCCACCCGTGAGTTGTTGTTCGGGTGCTCCTTGTCGAGCTGCTGCCGAGCCTTGCTATCCGCCCCGCGATCGTTGCCCCTCCAAGGGCTGCTCAAGCCGTTCGTGTGTGGAGCTTTGGGGTCCTTGTTGCCGTTCTTGCCAAGGCCCTTGAAGTGGTCGGCCAGCCCGTTGTCGTTGTCTCGGTGGTTCTTGGCCATCTGCTTGACGCCGCGGGTCATATTGTCACCGAGGTGCTTGGCGGTTTTCTTGACGCCTTCCTCGATGCCGTCGATGACCTTGTCGAGCATCGCGTTCGCCGCGTCGGCGATGGCGTCCTTGCCTCGGGTGCGGCCATGATGGCTCTTGGCTCGGCCTATCTTGCTGCCGGCCTTGTTGCGGAACGTGCCAGCGGCGCTGTCCAGGCCGGTCACCACCCGGTCGTGCTCACCTTCGTCGAACTTGAACCCGCCACTGCCACCGGCTCCGCCGCCTGCTCCCCCACTGCTGCCACCGGCACTGAGGAGCTGCATCGGGTTGGCGGCGGCTGACTTTGCGGAGTCCTTGGCACCCTGCACGCCCTGGCTGAAGCCTTCCTTGCCCGCCTGGGCGGCGTGACCGACGTCGATGCCGTCCTGGACGCCGAGGGCGTTGGCTCCGAGCTGGACGACCAGGTCGCCGACCATTGCTCCCAGGGCTTCCTCAATGGGGGTCAGTGCAATGCTGATGACCTGTTCGGCTACCTGCTGGCAGACCTCCTTGAAGATCCGACGCACCGCTAGGCGAGTCGCCTGGGTCCCGGCCAGCGCGCCCAGCTCGGACAGGCCGAACGTAAAGGGGGCCGCCGCCTGGGCGGCGATCACTTCTGCCGCGAGGATGCCGAGCTGGACGATCGCGCCGATCTTGGCGCCCTCGATGAGAATGGCAACACCGTCCAGGGCCGATGCTGCCAGCCGGCCGCACTCCCCCAGGTTTTTCAGGTGGGTTCCGTTGATCTTGCCCCAGTGCGCGTTCAGCGCCTCGACGGCCAAGGAGCCGCCCGCTGAGGCCACCAAGCCCTGGATGGCCTGATGTGCTTCGTTCGCTCCGCCATCGAAGTCGTCTGCGAACTCCCGCATGGCGTCAGCCATGTCGCGGTAGTCATCTTCGTCCACGTTCGGCCACGAGATACCGATGATGTCGAGGATCTCATCCGCCCACCCCGGCAGCACTACACCCATGCGAACCACGCCCCCCGTTGATCAACTTCGTCAACAAGAGAGGCTCTCATTCACTCTGACGGTTCCTCAAGACGGGTACCAGCCTGCTCCCAGTCGAACAGCTCCGTGGGGCTCGCTCTCCCACGACCGGGGGGCTTCCATGCCTACGGCGAACTCCCGACCCCACCATCTACTGAACTGCCCTTCGTCAACAGCTTCATCAGGGAAGGGCGCTGAACGCATCGACTCCTGCTCCGCGCAGCTTGCGAGCGAGGCCTTCGGCCTCGGGTAGGCGTTCCTGCGTAGCCGTCGACCAGCACCTGGTGCCGGGCGACATCACACACGGCTGCGGGGGTGTGGGGGTGTAGTGCTCGCCGACTGGTGAGCACCAAGCTCCGCTGGTCTCGCACCACCGATCGCGTCGAGCGCAACACGCTTCTGCAGCTCGCCGTCGACTGCGAGGAGACTGACGTGGAGTTCGAGCGGGCGTAGCCAACATGCCCTGCTGGGGATTCATCCCGGTGCCTGTGGCCCCGAAGCGGAATCAAGAAACCAGCAGCATGGACAGAGGACGCGTTCGTGATGCTTCCCCTCAAGGGGACGTAGCGGTACGCCGCAGGCACGGGCCCGCGACGGACCGTGGTGGCCGGTGAGCGGCACAGCTCACCGGCCGGCACCGAGCCGGTCAGTGACCGTGGCGCCCCCAGCTTTCGGCATCAACGACGCGGCGGTGGTCGTTGCGCAGGGTGGCGGTGTTGTCCCAAACGTAGGCGCGGCGGCCCTGGTAGACGTCGCGGCGGTTGTCGTGGCCGATGCCGGTGTGGACGCGGATCTGGCTATGGCCGTTGAGGCGGAGGTTGCCGAAGCGGTAGCTGTGGCCGGACTTGTCGGACAGGGTCCAGCCCTTGATGTTGACAGGGAGACGGCCGGTGTTCTTCACCGTGACCCACTCCGCGTTCAGGCTCCGGTGGGAACGGTTATCCGCCCAGGGCTGTCGTACTGGATCGCCCCCAGGACCACGGCGAAGCGACTGGTGTGGGGCGGGGCCGGAGCGTGACGGCCGTGGCCGGCCGCAACGGCGGGCAGCGCCACAGTGGCGGCGAGCGCCGCAGCACCGCCGACGGCAACAGCGATACGTGAGACATGACGGGACACAGAACCCCCTTGAGGGCGGCTTGCCGACGGTGTAGAGCTAGGCGTCACGGACCTGTGGAGGGTGGGCTGGGGCGGGAGTTTCCATCAGGATGTTGGTCGACCCAGGCGAGGCCTCTTATGTCGAGGCGGGTCCGGGTTCGGGTCACAGCGACGTAGGCGAGGCGGGCTTCGGCGTCATCGATGGGGCGAGGAATGGGACGGCCGGCGTCGTCCACCTCGTCGCTGTCGCGAGGTGGAGGAAAGTCCCCGGCGATCCTCACACTTGGCCATTCGCGGCCTTTGGCTCTGTGCGCGGTCGAGACGATTACCTGGGCCTGGCGTTCGTCGGTGAGCTGGTTGACTGCGGTGAGGATGGCGTCTGTGCCGTGCTGGTCGACGAGATCGACCAGTGGCTGCAGGTCGCGCCCTGCCGGGTCGTGGCTGGTGTAGTCCTGCAGTTCGCCCCAGGAGGTGAACAGCACGAGTTCGGGGTGGCTGGTTCGTCGGCCTTCTTTGAGGTCGCGGGCGGCCAGGGCGAGGGTGCGCAGGCTTTCGCCCCCGCCGACGAGGGCGACGCGGTATCCGGTGGCCAGGAGTTGGAGGAGTTCGGTGATGGCTCCGACGTTGGTGCGGCACAGTACGGCGTCCGGTCGGTCGACGAGGCCGAGTTCGGTGGGGACGGCTTCGTTGCCTTGCAGGCGGATGGGTGCGTCGGCGATTGCGAGCCAGCGGTTGGCTTCCTGGGCGAGGCGGGGCCCGAAGCGGAAGGATTTCGACAGGGCCAGGGCGGTGCCGTTGAAGCCGGTCATGACGTCTTTGGCGCCGCGCCATTGGTAGATGGCCTGGGCGGAGTCGCCGACCATTACCAGCTGGGCGTGGTTGCGCTGGTTATTGAAGATCTGCTCGACGACGGGGTTGGTGTCCTGTGCTTCGTCGAGGAGGAGGAAGTCCGCGTCGATTTTCGGGCCCGAGAGGGACCAGATCTTGAGGTAGTGGTCGTGGTCGAAGCGGACCTTGCCGTCATCGAGGCGCTGAAGGTCACTCCAGGCTTTGTGGGCGAAGGGCGTGACGAGTTCAGTGAGTTGTCGGTGCAGGGTCTGGTCTTCCAGGCCGCGGAGGTGGGGGACGTGGTGGTGGGTGATTGTGGGGTCGGCGGAGTGGCAGAAGCGAGTGACGGTGCGCAGGACGGTGTTGGCCAGAGTGGGTTGCGAGACCTCGCGTTCGCCGATGCGTACGGGTTTGGTGAGGCCCAGGTGTTGTGCGGTCTGCCAGGCAGGGCGGCGCGGGGCGTTGAGGCGGCGGGTGTAGCGGTGACCGATGGCGGCGTATGCGAGGGCGTGGGCGGTCTTGCAGGTGACGGTGGCAGGGAAGCGGGTGGCGGCGTCGCGGGCGATGGCGCGGTTGTAGGCGATGTAGCGGCCTCTGCGTTTGGTGCCGTGGGCGAGCAGGGCGAGGGTGGTGGTCTTGCCGGTGCCGGCGCCGGCTTGGAGGGCGAGGTGGTCGCCGGCGTGGAAGTGGTCTGCGGCGGCGGTTTGTTCGTCGGTGGGGTTCAGCACCTGGGTTCCCTGTGTACGGGTCGGGGATGGGCGTGAGCATGGCTGCTGCTGATCCGGTGCGGCGCGATCAGGTAGCCGAGCACGGCGCGGGGCACGAGGAAGGTGCAGGGCCCGGAACGTCGATGCGGGCTGCTCCTCCGCACGTCACATGTGGCGTCCCCGGTGCCGAATGGCGGTGGGCAGACGGGGATACATGTGGGAGGGGTGGAGCAGTGGGTCGAAGACCTCCCACTCGGCCAGCGCCAGGTCGGCGACGTGCGGGGCGGCCGCGTGAAGGGGGCAGCGCTGAGCGCGCCAGCGCAGCTGCTCTGCATAGGACAGTTGGTTGAGGTCGTAGACGGCCATCTCGGATGCCGGTAGAGCGAGTTGTCCGTAGCGGGGCGTGGTGGACATGAGTGTCCAGGTACCCGCTGGCGTGTCCGGGGTGAGGAGAGGGTGGGTACAGCGGTGGCGTAGGCGGGTCTGTGCGACGCAGCGGATCTCGTCGAGGGGGCGCTGCGCGAGATAGCGGCAGTACAGAAGTTGCACCACAGGTCGAGCGGGTCGGCACAAGGCAGGGGGTTGGGTAGGTGCCGGGTCGGTGGGTTGTGGGGTGAAGGCGCCGGTGTCGAGCAGGCGTCGAGTGCGGAGGGCGAGGTGGCGGCGCAGTTCAGCGAGCTGCGGGGTGGCGGGCTCGTTGGTGGGGTGTGCGGGGCAGAGGGTGGTGTGGGGGATGCGGCACCAGGGTGTGCCGTCGTGTGCGGGGTGGGCGATGCCGGAGCTGACGTGCCAGCGGGACGAGGTGGGGACTGCTGCTGTGGTCACCTCGTGCGGATGGAGGCTGATGGGGTGCTGGGTGGTGCGGGTGTACCAGTCGATGCGGTTGCCGCAATCACGGCAACGGCTGGGCTGAGCGGTGCGAAGGAGTCGGCTGGGGCTGTCCGCGGCCACGCGCAGAGCGCGCGGACGGTGGTGCGGGCGGGCAGGGGTGCCGTCCCATCGGCGGCCGGATGAGGCAGTGGTGGAGCACATGGCCGTGAAGGTGACAGGTGACGCGCCGGGAGCTCGGCGTCCGTGCCGTCACTGTCCCGCATCTGGGCCAATCGCTGAGAATGACCGTTCGGTTTGCGTAAGCACGTACGCATTCGGTGGCCGGATCGGGTGATCTGCCGGAGGGCGGCCGCGGCAGGTTATTCGGCGGCGCCGGCCGGGGGCTGGTGCCCCTCGCAGAGAGTGCTGAAGAGGTGGTCGACGGGGACGCCGAGGGCGTGGGCGAGGGCGTGCCACGTCTTGAGGGTGCCGATGGTGCGGCCCTGCTCGATCTCGATGAGGGTGCGTCTGGCCAGGCCACTGCGGCTGGCGAGTTCGTCGTAGGTCCATCCGCGCTCGCCCCGTAGCCGTCCCAGCTCCAGGCGCAGGGCGGTGAGGTTCGGGTCGGGCGGGAAGATCGTCACTTTCCCATCCGAAGGGGCAGACCCCTGCCCTGTCAGTGCAGACCTCTGCCCTATTTCTGCAGGTGGCGGCCACCCGAGGGAGGGCAGAGGTCTGCACTACCGTTCCGCCCGCCTCTCCCCCACCACGGCGCATAACCAAGGACCTCGACGCGGAGAGGAAGAAAGGCTTACGACCATGAAGCTGTGCGCAACCGGACGGCCAGTGCAGCGCACCTGGACAGTCGAGCTACGCCCGCAACACGGTGGCCCTGTGCTGGTCTGCCCACACTGCCCTCCGGCCAGCAGGCCACGGCCGCTGGGAACAGCGGGGGTGCGGCCCGCCGTGGTGAGCCATCTGGCCAGCCATGCCCTCCACGACACCCTGCCGGCGCATCTGCGCACCTGTCAGTGCCACGAGCGCGGCTGCCAGTGGCATCCGCGCCACCGCGGCTGCTCGGGCCCGATCGCACTGGTACTGACCTGCGAGCGCGGCGGCCGTCTTTGGCGGCTTGCTGATACCTGCACGGCATGCGCGCGGGCCACCGCACACAGCGCCACCGTGCCCGAGAACACGGTCGCGACACCCCCCAAGCTCTCCCGTCGGCAGCCGAGGCGGCGGGCCATGGGCACGGAGGCGCCAGTCCGGGTCCGTGAGATGCTCAGCTACCTCGCAGCTGCCCTTCCACAAGAAGTCGACGCTGCTGCCCGGCTGCTAGCCACCCAGTGCGCACTGCGTTCCACTGCCTCAGGTCGACTCTGGATACCGGCAGGCCTCCTGCGAGGCATGCGCATAAATCAGAATCCACACCCGTGGGAGGAGTTGGAACAGGTCGGCTGGCTCATTCGCCTGCCTGTGGACTCACCATCGGCGATGCGCTGCGGCGTCTTGGCGCAACTCCTCGACGCTGCTGTCCTTGCACAGGCTCCCGGACGGCTTGATCGTGCCCAAGCCGCCGACGGGGCTATGCGCGTGACGTCCCACCAGGCGCTTCGCGGCCTACCGCCCCCTGGGCAATTGGCAGCGTTGGCGTTGGTCGTGAACCTCGCCCCCGGCAGCACCAATGGGGTCATCGAGGCGGACCGGCTGGGGCGCGTATGCGCGCTGCCCCCCAGCTTCCTGGCCAGCACGCTCGACCGCCTGGTCACTACGGGAGCAGCGACGTCCTGGTCGTACGATATGCGCACTGAAGACATCACCTGGACGCTACGCCTTGCCCTGGCCGACAGGATTACCAAGGCAAGCTGCACCCACTCGTCTCCAGCGCTAGGCGCTGGAGAGCACTCACTGGCACACGCGACGGGTATGGACGGATAGCCGGTCAGAATGACCAGCCGGGATTGCGCTGGCGAAATCCCACTCTTCATAGCCGAGCCCATGAGCACTGGCGCTTACTTCTACCCACTTTTCGGCTCTGCCTGATACGGATCTCAAGGCAGAGATGCACTCCAGTCTGTGAGGTCCTGCACCTCATCGGAATACCCTGCCCAGACCGTAGAACGCGCAGGGCGCAAGAGCCTCATCGACTCTGCGAACGTGCCGCATCATGGATCACTCCACGCGCCCGCCGACTCCACACACCGTGCGTGGGGGACCTAATTTACGTACAGCGGGTGAATTCGGGTACATCCGTCAGCGCTCTCGGATCATCCATGGATCTCGCCTTGACGCCGGACGGGGCCTTTACTCGCGACACGGTGATGCCGTGCAGGCATGCGTTGCACCAGAGCAGAAAGTATCCGAGACGCGTCTTTGGGTCGATGATGTACCTATAATCCAGTTGCACCTTGCTGCAGTGGGGACATGGAACAGGTTCCCACTCGGCGGCGGTAACGCTGGGGATGAGAGAAATCCAATTGTCTCTTTTCTGCACTACCCGAGCCTCCCGTTGTAGTAGTTCCAGAACTGCCCCTCTGAAGCGTAAGCTGCTCTCTCCCAGGCGGCCTCCTGCGCAAGTGACGTGGCAGGCCCATAGGTGTCGATTTGCATGACGTGCTGCCGCTCGTGCCCAATCGTCTTGGTGAGGTTCTCGGCTGACGAGAAGGCGTCTGGGTAAAGAGTGATGGTTCGATTCGGTGCAGTGTGCCCGTAGAGCATCTTTCCTACAAGCTCCGCGTCACGGTTGATTTTAACCTTCACCCCGTCAAGGCCAACACCTGCTTGCTGTGCGACTTTCTTAACCGCGCGCTTTTGCATGGGTATCGGCAGTTCTTGAAACGGCCCAATGTTCTTCCCCCTCCTGGCCAGCATCCCGCCAACAGCAAGCTCACCAGTCCTGAAGAAACCAGCACCGGGCACCGGCGTAAACGTGGCCCCCAGCCCTACGCCGTCGGAGAAGGCTGACGTGTCAAGACCGACACCGCTTTCTTCCATTTCCTGGCGCATGGCATCGCCCGCACAGTCGACAGAGCCAAAGATCTGAAATACTTGACAGCCGACTGTGGCCGTGTCGACGATTCCGGTGAGGATTCCGCCCAACCAGTCCTTGTCATCCCCACGGGGGCCAGAGATCCATCTCTTGTTGCAGCTGAACCGATTGCAAGCGGAACCCCAGTGCCCGCTGGTGACACGTCCACTGCTACTGGTGTATGCCGTACCGGATGAGCCTCCGCTATAGCACCCGACAGAGCAGCCGGAGTGCCTTTCCCGCTCGGGATGATAAACAGATCCGCTACCCGGAACTCCGTTAGTGCAGTGCTGCATGACACCGGTCATGCAGTCTGCGTTACCGAGTCCCGTTGGGTCGGAGTTAGTGGTCGGATTGTTCGAACTGTAGCTGTATCCGTTGAGGGTTTGAGGCTTTTCGGCCTCAAGTAGGGGGTCAACGCTGAGGAAGGCACCGGTGTCGGGGTCGTACTCACGGGCTCCGATGTGGGTGAGGCCTGTACTGGCGTCGGAAGGCGCCCCGAGGAAACTCTTGTCATCGGGCCAGGCCGTGGGTGCGGTCCCGCGGGGTGCTCCAAACGGGGTGGTGTAGCGCTTGGTGTAGCTGTAGGTGCCGGCGTCGATGGCCAGGATTGAAGTGCCGTGGTGATCAGCGGCAAGGAAAGTCAGCTTTGTGCTCGCTCCACTGGAGGCAGTGCGCACCGCGATGTTCCGGCCAGCTGCGGTGTAGTAGCGGAGGCCTGAGAGCGTGCCCCTGGTTGTAAGACGTATTTCGGTGTCACCGAAGTAGAGGATGCTCACGCCGTCTGTGGCGGCTCGGCGGATGAGGAGTTCTCCGTTGGCGTCGTATAGGTAGTCGGTGGTGGAGGGGGTGCCTGTGGCGGCAGGTTCCGTTGTGGTTGAGAGCTTGCCTTCGCTGTTCCACTGAAGGGTTTGATTGGCCTTGGTGCCGGGGCGCTGGATGGTGTTACCAGTTTTGTCGTACGCGTACGTCTGGGTTTTGCCGTTGGTTTCGGTGCTTGCCAGGGGGTGGGGCTGCTTGTTGGGTGTGCCGTATGTGTAGGTGGTGGTGGTGTCTCCTGACGTGGTGTGCTGCACCTGTTGCTTACGTTGACCTGCGGAGTTGTAGGTGTAGCTGGTCCAGTACGGTGCGGCACCAGTGAGGTTGGTGCTCGTGCGTCCGCCAGCGCTGCAGTCGTCGGCTTTCGGGGTCCAGGCCTCGCTGAGGCGGCGGTATCCGTCGTAGGCGAAGCACTGGTTGTCGTTCTTCCCCGTGCCTCCGAGGTTTGTGGCGTCGGAGATGGACGTGACGTTGCCGGCGTCGTCCTGGCGGAAAGCCAGGTCCTGGAGCCTGTATGGGTGTGTGTCGTCGGTGACGTAGGAGCGGATCAGTCGGCGGGTGCCCGGTTCATAGTCGTAGCCGATGTAGGCGTTCTTGGCTGAGGTGCCGGCGTTGGTGCCCAGGGTGAGGCGACGTAGGTCGCCTGCGGGTGCATAGTCTGCACCTTGCAGGTAGCCGGTGGTGCCCTTGGCTGTGAGTTGCTGACCTGTGGCGTTGTAGGTGTAGGAGACGGTTTCGGCAGGCAGGCCAGCTATTGCAGGCTGGGATGCCTGGCTGATTGTTCCGTCGAGGCGGTAACCGGTGGTGGTGGACAGGTTCTTGGGGAGTCCTGCCTTTACGAGTGGATCGCCCTCCGGTAGGGAGAGCTGTTGCTCGGTGGGTTGGTAGAGGCTGTCATAGTGGGTGACTTTTTGGGTGTACGCCTTCCCGCCAGCGCCGCCCTCGTAGCGGATGGACGCGTCAGGCTGGCCCTTGGCGAGGGTGTCGAACGTCCAAGCGGTGAGCTTATTGGCGTCGGTCTTGGAGCCTTGCCATGTGCCGGTCTTTCGGCCGAGTTCGTCGTAGGCGTGGACCAGGGTTCTATTCTCGGCGTCGGTAACGGTGGTCACCTGGTCAAGGTCGTCGTATGTCGTGCTGGTCGTGCCCTTGTCCGGGTCGGATGTGGTGGTTTGACGACCAAACAGGTCGTAGGTGTGAGACCAGGTCGGCTTAGCGGTGTCGGTCTCTGCGATGGGGCCGGTGACTGTTCTGGGCTGTCCGCCCAGGGTGTAGGTGTAGTTGGTAGCGACGTAGTCGGTGCCGGTGGGCGTGGGCCCGCCGTAGTCCAGGCGTTGGGTGGTCTGCCCGCGGGCGTCAGTGACGGTGGTGACGGCTTGGCCGCCGGTGGGCGCAGTGGTCGAGGTGGTGTCGCCGGTGTAGTTGGTTTGCGTGGTCCAGCGGGCTGTGCCGAAGTTGCGGGTGACGGCCTTGATCGGGCGTTCGGCGCCGTCGTACGTGGTGTCGGTCTGGGTGGGTGCCTGGCTGCCCTCGGTCTGGACCGCGGTTCCAGACGGGTCATTCTTCTCGTCCCAGATGTCCGACTGTGAGCTGGAGGCGAATCCGCGGGAGTCGTACAGGGTGAGTGCGATGAGACGTCCGCCGGTCGGTGACGGGGTTTGGACTTGGCGGATGCGCAGGAGGGAGTCGTAGATCTCGTAGGTGGTGTTGTAGCCGTTTCCGTCGCCACGCAGAGTTCCGGTGGAGACCCAGGGCAGGTCGTTGCTGGCGAGGTGGTAGACGTAGACGTAGTTGGGGGTCTTCTGCGCGAGGCGGGAGCGGTTGGGGAGCCAGACCTTGGTGACACGGCCGAGAGAGTCGTATTCGGTTTCGGTGATCCGGCCGTTGGGATCGGTCGCTTTGAGTGGAGAGCCAGTGGCCGGGTCAAGCGTGGTGGTGGTCTCGTATCCCTTGGCATCGCCGGTGACTTGGGACAGTAGAGGTCCGTTGGTCGCTGGTGTGTAGGTCGTGGTGGTCTTGGTGTGGTCCCGGGCGTCCTTGACGAGGGTAGGGCGGCCGAGGGCGTCGTGGTCCGTGGTGGCGGTCTTCTGCCAGGTGGGGACGTTGGCGGTGTCGTAGCCCTTGGCGCGGCCGGTCCACTGGGCGTCACCCTTGGTGGGTTTCTGGTTGGCGGACCAGGTGGTGGTGTCGTAGGCGGTGGCGGTGTCGGATATGACGTCGCCTGGTCTGCTGCTGTCTGCGGGCAGGTCGAGGTCTGTGTCTGGTGTGGTGCAGGGCTTAGAGGTGGTGCGCGTGCGGGAGACCAGGGAGGTTAGGCCGTCATCGTTGCGCGCGTACCAGGTGCGGGTACAGGTTTCGTCACCGTTTTCGGCGTCGTCGCCGCGGTCTTCGACGGTCTGGGGCATGCCCAGGTCGTCGTAGGTGGTGATGGTGGTGCGGATCCGGTCGGTGGGGGTGATGCCACTGGTGATCGCGGTGCGGGCGTGGGTGGCGCCAGTGCGGGTGAAGTAGGCCTCGGTGTCGGCGTAGGACTTGTGTTGGGTGGCGGTGCGCTTGGACCAGGGGTCGTTGACGGTGCCGGATGTGTAGGCGGCGTTGTTGTAAGTCGCTGTTTCACGGGTGAAGCCAGCGTATTGCTCACTGTCGGTGATGTCGGTGGCTTTGATGCCGGTGACGGTAGCGGTGCGGCGCTTGTCGGGGTCGAGGGTCTTGCCGTCGGTGGCAAGGAGGCGGTCGCCGTTCATGCCACGCATGTAGACGGTGGTGGTCTTGGACTGGGTGCCGGAGGGGTCGCCGGTGAGGTGGGTGACCTTTTCGTAGCCGCGCCAGAGGGACCAGGTGCGTTCTTTGGCGGGGGTGAGGGGGTCGTCGTTGTAGTGCCAGGCACCGCCGCCTGAGTAGGTGTAGGTGTGCTGGACGGCGACGGACCCGCCATGGGGGTCGGTGGTGGAGACGGCGGTGACGGGGTACTTCTGGAACCAGTCCAGTTGAGGGTCGGCGGAGCCTCCGTTGGGTTTCCAGTAGACGGGGTAGCAGCGTCGGGTGTTCTGGTCGACCTTGGGCATGGTCTGGCCGGCGACGCAGTCGGCTTCGGCGTAGCTGACGATGGTCTGTGCGCCGGCTTCGGACGTGACGGTTTTCAGGCGCGGCTTTTCGAGGGAGAGGATGTTGTCGCTGGCGCCGTCAACGCGGTTGGGCCTGAATTCGTGGTCGAACCGGACTGGGGCGAGGGCGATGTCGGTGCCGCGCTTGCCAGTGTGCTTGATCTCGTCCAGCCATAGGGACTGATCGGAGGAGTCGCCGGTGTCGCCGGGATCGAGGTATTGCTGTTTGAGGTTCCAGGCGTCGATCGGCGCGTAGGCGGGCGTGGTGGCGGTGGTGTCCCAGGCATAAGTGGT
This sequence comes from Streptomyces sp. 2323.1, assembly GCF_900221035.1. NCBI lineage: Bacteria > Bacillati > Actinomycetota > Actinomycetes > Kitasatosporales > Streptomycetaceae > Streptomyces > Streptomyces sp. 2323.1. The sequence continues at coordinate 88,527 of NZ_LT907981.1, forward strand.
GAGGCTGGTGAGGCGCTTGCGGGTGAAGAAGGTGGGGGCGACGTTGCCGGTGCATTTGTCGTCGTCTTTGCAGACGGCGTCGAAGGGTACGTCGGGCCAGTTGTCGCGGGTGTCCTTGGTCAGGGAGTCACAGCCGTCTCCCGCGGCGGTGCAGCGCTCGGTGTAGTTAAGGATGACCTTGTTGGAGGCGGCGGGGGTGGCGGAGAACAGGGAGCCAGCGCGCTGGCCGTAGCGGATTTCTTTAAGGTAGCCGCCGCGGGTGTAGGGGGTGCCGGTGTTGTCGTCGCCGAGCTTGTCGTAGTTGTTGGTTTCGGCCTGGTACCAGTAGGTCATGGCGTTGCTGTGGGTGTCCTGGACGAGGTCCAGGTTCCAGCGCCAGGCCTGTTTCTTGTCGCGTTTGGCGAACGTGGTGCCGTTGTCGTAGCCGGGCTCGTCCTTGTCGTCGCCGAAGACGGGGGCGGTCCATACCGAGTCGGTGCGGTCGTCAGCTCCGGCTCCTGGGAGCTTGTTCAGACCGAAGGTGTAGGTGGTGCCGTCTCCTGTGGTGACTGTCCAGTATTCGCCGTTGTCGTCACCGTTGTCGGCGCCTGTGTGGTGGGTGACGAGGGAGGCGTCATCGTTCTTCAGGTGCCAGTGGCCGGTGCTGTCGTCTTTGACGAGTTCGGTGGCCTTGCCGTTCAACACGAGGGAGGCGTTGTCGTACTTCCAGCACTGGTCGAACTTTTCGTCCTGGCCGTCGTCGTCGCAGGAGCCGTATTTGCGCTCGACGTAGGAGGAAGTGAGGTCGAAGCCTTCCCCGATCGTGGTGCCCTGGTTGTTCGTGCTGGCAGTGCGGCCGTCGACACTGCCGGAGTCGTAGGAAATGTTCAGGTCCGGAGTTGGTCCGGCTGCGGCCGGTGGAGTGCGCAGGGGATAGGACCAGGTGAAGGAGCCGGAGGAACCGCCGGCTTCCCAGGTGGAGGAGGCTGCGAGCGGGGTGGCTTTGTAGTCGCCCGCCCCGGATTTGGTACCGGCGGCCAGAGCGAGCACCATCTCCTGGCCGCCGGTGCCTGGCTTGAATGTCAGGGGGGCGGTGATCTGCTGGCGGGCGCGCTGGTTAGTGAAGCGCTGCGGGCTCAGATGGCGGCATGCTGCCTTATCTGGCGTGGTCAGTGCACAGGTCGGCAGGCTCATCAGGCGCAGTCGGCCGGCGTAGTCACCGCCGTAGGCGGAGGCGAAGGCCGCGTAGTTGATGTTGATCTCGGTGCTTCCCCCGCGGGCTGGCCCCGTGGCGGTGAGAACCACGCCCTTGAGGCCCAGGGTGCGTGAGGTGTCCTGCCCCAGGACTGCGACCTCGATCGTGGTGGCGCCGCGGGTGGTGCGTCCGGTGGGTTTGGTCAGGGTGATGGGAAGGTCACCGGGCTTGGCTTTGGCGTGAGCGGCCGTGGTGGTGAGGCGGGCCGTTCCAGTGGTTGGCCAGGTAGTGGTGCGTTGTTGGTCGGTGTGAGCGCGCTGTCGGTCGGCGATGTCGGCGGCCTCTGCCTTGCGTAACTGGGCGGCGGTGCGGGGATCAGCTTTGGTGGTGAGGCGTTTGACGTCGGCTGCGCGTGGTGCGGTGAGTTTGGGGCGGCCCAGTGGGTCAGGGTCTGCGGCGAAGGCGACGGGCGAGATCAGGCCTGGCAGGAGGGTGAAGCTCAGTGTGACGGCGATGCGCTGCGTCCAGCGGCGACCTCTGGAGGGCGCGGAACGTGGCAGGTCGGTGGTGTACATGTGGGTTCTCCTTGCACCCGCTGTTGCGGGCGCCAGTCATCAGCCCGGTGGTACAAACCGGGGCAGCGTGAGGTAGTTGGAGAGAGCTGCGTGTTGCGGCGGCACTCAGTGACGGCTGCGCGGCTGCCGCCACCGACTGCTGTTGCTCCGCTCAGGCGTCGTCGGGGGCTGCCAGCACCTGGGAGCGGACCTGATCTGCGGTCATTGCGCCAGTCCATACGCGCAGTTCGGCCAAGGCCCCGGGGAGGTAGTGACTGGTGGTCCCGGCCAGGGGGGCGTTGCCTGCGGTGAGGTCTCCGCTGCCTTGTTGGGGGGTAGCAAAGCCCGCTTCGCCTTCGGGCTGCTGTTGGAACTGGCCGATGTACAGATGGGTCATGCCCAGCTGCTGTTGGCCGTCGTCGTCGGTGAAAGTCTCGGCGGCGTCGAAGACTCCGGTGAGGTCCACCCAGCTGTTGAGTTCCTTGGGGCTGATGGGCTCTTGTGCGGTGACCAGGCCGGTGTCGGTTACCTTGCCGGTGGCGTCGACGGCGGTGCGGCCGAACTTCCACAGATAGGTGTCGGCTGCTGGCTTCTCCACCCACAGAGCCCAGGAGGATTCCTTGCCTGCCGGTGTGGCTTGGGAGAAGACCGCGGCGCGGTAGCCGACGGGCTGTTTGGCAAGGCCGGCTGAGTCCAGGCGGACGCGGGTAGAGACTGTGAAGGACCCTGTCTCGTCAACGACGGGCCCTGTGGCGGATGCGTAGCCGGTAGAGCCATTGAGAACCAGGGACTGGTCCTGACCGTCCTCGTCCTTGAGGGATGCGCCCGTTGCGGAGAGCTTCAGCGGGCCACGGCTGTAGGGGAAGCCGGTGCTACTGGGGTCATCAGGGTCTTCGGGGCTTTCGCGGAGGCTTGTGCCCTGGGAGATGGCGGCGTCCCAGTGCCCAACGAGTTCATTGGCGGGTACGCCGTCCTGCTCGAGGGCAGCTTCCTGGTGCAGTTCGTCGGCATTCAGCGGGCGCTGCCACAGGGCAACTTCGTCGATGCGGCCGCGCCAGTTCTCTCCGTAGGTGTCGGCGACCTTGCTGCGGCCGAACTGCAGTCCTTCGGAGGCCGTCCATGGCTTGTAGGTGCTGACGGTACTTGCGGTGATGGGCTGGCCCTGGGGCCGTCCGTTGACGAAGAGCTGGATGGTGTCGTTCTTCGGATCGGCGTCGTGCTGGGTGTCGAAGACGCCGGCCAGGTGGGTCCAGACTCGCGGTGTTGGGTTGGGACTGTCGGCCAGGGAGCGGATGTAGGAGGCGGTCTTGCTGTCCTGGTCGGTGCGGTTGAACACCCACTTGCGGGTCGTGGCGGAGTAGTAGAGCGTGAAGGCCGAGGCGTGTTCGCCCGGTTCGGTGAGCGCCACGTGGTTCGCTGTGGTGTCGGTGAGGTAGACCCAGGCGGAGACGGTGAAAGAGTCGCCGGTGTTGAGGGCTGGTGTGCTGGTGGCAGCGTAGCCGTGTTGCTTGTTCGGGTCGGCGCTGTCCATCCACAGGGAGTAGTCGTGGGCGCCTCGTCGAGCGAGCGTGGACCAACCGGTACCGGTGGTGTAGAGGGTCGCGTGGTGGCGGGCCCCTACGGTGGCTCTGTCGGCTGCGGTGGTGGTGGTCGAGCCGGGATGGGCGTCGTCGAAGTGCCAGCGGCCGGTGTTGCCTTCGGCGGGCGAGGCCTTGAAGACGTATTCGCTGGGCGGTCCGTAACGGACGCGGCCGTCGGCATCGAGGTCGGTGGCTTCGACGGAAAGGACCTGGGTGCCGGGCAGCGACGGGGTGACATCCTTGACGGCGGAGGTGGCTCCGCTGACGGTCTTTGCGCCCTTCTTCGACGTGGTCAGCAGGCGGTAGCGGTAGCCCTTGATGCCGGATTCGCCACTGTGGGGCTTGAAGGTGAAGGCGCCGGCGATGCCGGGGCCGCCCTTGGGTTCGCACAGGTTGGTGGTGCATTCGGTATACGGGCCGGTGCTGGTGATCTGTGGCGCCTTGGGGGCGCTGGTGTCGATCTTCAGGTAGCACCAGGAGGAGTAGGCGGAGAACAGGTCACCGGACTTGGATCCGTAGTACCAGTGGGACTGGGTACGGGACTTGAAGCGGTAGAGGCCGCCGTCAGCGCGCTGTCCGGTGACGGCCTTTTCCAGGGTGCCGTCAGGGTCCCAGCCCTTATCGGGCTTGTAGTCGCTCCAGACCTTGTCCCATGAGCTGCCGTTCTTGCGTTCCATCCAGAACTCGGCCTGCAGCGAGCCCTTCTCTTCGCCGCCCTTGGGCTGCACCTTCGTTTGGACGCGTGCCTGGACGGTGGGGGCGGCGGTGGTGACGGTCAGCGGGTCGGAGGAGGAGGTGCGACAGTAGGCGGTGGTGCCCGTTCCGGGGATGACGCCGACGGAGGTCGGCAGGCCCGGCCGGGGCACGTAGTTGACCTTGAGCTCGGCGTTGTCGTCGAAGCGCTTCCACGCCCGCGGTTCGCTCTCGTCCGTTGCGCGCAGCATCAGCGTCAGGCGGTGGATCTTGCCGTCGGCGAAAGAGCGGACCGTGGAGGCGAGGTTCTCGTCGCTCTCCTGGGGATTGTCGTTGAACTCCACCCAGGTGTCCGGCTGCGCAGGCGAGCAGTTCTTGTCGCGTCCGGCGGAGATGTAGCGGTCACCCATGTGGTCGAGCGTCTTGGGCCCGGGCCAGCGAGTGCCTTCGGAGATGTTGTCGGTGCGCTTGAGGTCGACCCAGTACGGGGTGCAGTTGAACGACCAGGTCTCGTGGGCCCGGAAGGTGGCGTCGATGACGTACTTGCCGCTGAGCTTGGTCGGGGCAAACTCGAAGTACATGCGGTCGGTGTAGCCGGAGCCGCAGTAGTAGCCGTCGGCGTTGCCGCACCTGCCGACGCCCATGGGCTTGTCGAACTGCCAGAACTTGTCGCCGTCGGAGGAGAGCTTGGTGCGCTCGGACACCCCGAGGCCGACAGGCGGGTCGATGTAGACGGGGTAGACGGTGTCCTTGCCACGCAGCAGGTCCAGATCCGGTGCGACGGAGACAGCGCCCCCGGTGACGGTGACGGGCAGCTCGGCGCTGGCGGCCCCATCCCCCGGGTGCGTGGGGTCGCCCCCTTCGTTCCCTGGCTGCTCGGCGGCCGTTGGCTGTGAGGCTTTCGTGCCTCGCTGTTTGGCAGCTTTGGACGTGAATGCGGGAGGCAGTGTGTCGCCTGCGGAGTCCCACATCTGGCCAGCTGGTCCGGTGAAGACCGCGTTGCCGTCGGCATCGACGGCGCGCAGCCCGCCGCCGGCTCCGGGGATGACGCTCAGGCCCTGGGCGGAGGCGGTGAGTTTGATGTTTTCCAGCTCGGGGCTGTGCGCTGCTTCGGCTGTCTTGACGACGAGAACCTCGCGGTATCCCTCGGCGGTTGCCGTGAGCTGTAGGTCGACGCCCTTGAGGACGTTGGCATACGTGGCGGTTGCTCCGTTCAGCGCTGGGGTGGGCAGCGTGCCCGGCCAGCCGAACTTCATGGACTGCTCGTCCTTGCCTAACTGCAGCATGCCCGCCCCGGGGCCGCCGCCGGAGAAGTCCAGGTTCACCACGGCGCTCTTCGGTCCTACAGTGCCGTCGGTGCGACGCTCCAGTGTGGTGTCGATTTCCTGCCACGAACCGTCAGGTGCCTTGGCGCGCTGGGGTGTCGTGGACTGCGTCAGCGTGAACGTGCCGTCAGGGTTGGCGACCGTCTGCGAGTAGGCGGTGCGCTCTGACGTCACCTCTACTGACTCGCCGGTCGCCGCGGCTCGCTGCAGTGCGGAACGCGGCATAGCCGGGATCTTGCCGGCCGCGGTGGCTTGCGGTGGCGCGAGAGTGAGCACCGGGAGCGCTGTCAGTAGCGCCATGGTTGTGACGCCGGCTATGCCGCGTCGGGTCGTGCTTCTTCGTGCACCGTGAATCCGGTGCCCCCACCCCAAACTCACAGTCCCCACCCTGAGTTCATGTCATTCACAGAAACTTCACAGCTGCGCGAGTTAACCCCGCCCCAAGTTTCACCGTCAAGCGTGAGGCCCGTCACATGGCTGATACGCGCCAGCACGGCCCTGGCAGGTTCGGCGCCCTGCGAACACCCCAGCCACCGCGCAGATGACGAGGCTTGACGGCACCCCGGCCGGACAGCTGTCACGCACAACCCACCAAAGACAACGGCATCCAATTACCAAGGCGCATACGGGGCGAAGGGCGCAACACGCACACCCGGGCACCCCCTTGCTGGGCGCCCCACTAGACAGGCGGACGCGAGATTAATTGCATCTGCACGTGCACTCTCGGGACCCGAGGCCATTTCACGTCCCCCTCAAGAGTGAATCGGGATGCATTCTCTTGACGATTGCAGCGTTAATCAGAACGGCGGTTGCGCAGCAACCAGATGCGTGCAATCTTCTGAATTTTTCAGCCTCTTGAGCGGGCGCGCGGGAAGTTGCGACAATTCACGACCGATTCCCTTCGAAACCCTTCACCTCCGAGGGGCACGGGAGTCCGTCAGAACCTATTCTACCCGCCAGTAACTTTGTTGCACGGAGATCCGCAGACATGGCGTACGACCACAGGGAGATGTAGCGTCCTGGCATCCCGAATTGGGAAACCCCGGGGTGGCGGCTACCACTCCCGGGGCTCATTACGATCGACACTGAGGGTTCAATGATCGACCGATTTCATCGAGGGGCTTTTCCCGCGCCCCCGATGACGCGTGAATCTAGCATTCCGTTGTTTCCGCATGCCCAAACACGGGTGCTGCGTGCCTGGGATGTCACGGTGCGCCTGAGTGCCGTCGTAGCGGCAGTCATCTCGGTGTGGATGGTCGCCACCCATACCGTGCCGCGCCCCGTGGATGGGGCGCTCCTGCTTCCGCTGGTTGGCATGACAGGGCGAACTACCCTCCGTTACCTGCGGATTCGCCTCAACTGAGGTGTCGCGCTCTCGGGCCTGGGCGCAAGCGGCCCAGGGCCGAGAGCCGGCCAACTAGTGAACCGGCGCGGCGCGCTGTCTGTCGTTTGTGCTCCGCGCCGGTGCAGAGAACGCCGGATGGGGAGGGAGAAACAGAGGGTGAAGGTTCCGACGGGCTACAGCCGCTGTGTGTACTGCGGTCGGCGGTTCCTGCAGCGGACAGGGCCGGGACGGCGGAAGGATTACTGCGATAAGGCGTGCCGTCGACGTGCGCAGCGTGAGCGAGACGGCCAGGCCACGCCTCAGCCGGCAGGTGGGTGTCCGTGGGGTCGGCCGATTTCGGAAGACATCCATATTCTGGCTGCCCGGCTCGTGGAAGCCGAGCATCAGCAGGCTCCCCTGCCGGTGCTGTTGGAGCATGCTGACAACCTCACGAAAGAGGCTGGCTACTACACGGCAGCGGCAGTGCACGACGCCCGCGTGGCTGGCAGCGGGTGGGAAGCTGTGGCCGCGGCCGCGGGGGTCAGCGTGGCGACGGCCCGGGGCTGGTGGGGGGAGCGCAGGGTCAAGCGCCTTCTTGCCCGCCGTGCCCGACAGCAGTGCCTGTGCCTGTCCGGGCGCACCAGCGCACTGCGCCCTGCCGAGGCCGCGGATTCTTCGCCTGCCGGCGTGGACGAGGGTTGCGCATCGAGTGGGCGTGCCTCGGGGAAGCTGGCGTCGGCGCTGTCGCATTTGCAGCGCGACAGTGGGATGACCATTCATGACGCGGCGCAGCAGGCCGACCTGTCTCCGTCGTACGTCTCACGAATCCTGGCCGGGGATCGGGTGCCCAGCTGGCCGGTGGTGCACATGCTGGCAACGATTTTCGGTGGGAGGGCGCCGGAACTGCGCGTCTTGTGGGAGAGCGCTCAGGGTATGTCCTACCCCGCCCGCCAGGATGTGCACAGCGCGGCGCAGCGCTTGCAGGATGCGTTGCGGGGGCTCTATCTCGCGGCTTCGTGCCCCGAACTAGCACGCGCGGGGTGCCGGGGGCTGACCGCGCAGGCAGCGGGTGAAGCTTTGCGCGGGGAGGTCGTGCCCGATTGGCCTACGACCAGTGCGCTCATCACATGGCTCGGTGGGCACCCTGCCGATATTCGGCCTCTGTGGGAGGACGTTCACTACGCCTTTCTGACCTCGCACGACGTTTTCCCCTGTGGTGGGCTGCCCCGCTCCGGTCTGCCTGAGCCCGAGTCCGGCGACGGTTCGGGGGCGCTGTGATCGGCAGGGTGATTCGGTGGGCCGTGCTGTCAGCGGGTGGAGAGCGATGATCCGCCCTCCGCGCGGGAGCGCAGGCGATGCGCTGTCGTGGGGCGAGGGCAGGGGCGAGGCGGCTGCTATCGCGTCGCTGGGGTATACCGCGTTTCGGCTTCTGTATGAGGACAGGTATCTGGAGTATGCAGAGATCCGCCTCGGTGACCGACAATGCGGCTTGAGCGCGGTGTTGGCAGCGTTGGGGGCGTTGTCGGCCATCTGGGGTGAGGTGCTGCGCAGTTCGTGTCCGGCAGCGATGGCCTGGCGGGTCCTGGAGCATGCCGTCTCCGCCAGCCGGGCTGCTGCGTCCGGACCAGGTGGTGACGCAGTCGTTCTGCACGATGTGCTGCCCGCGGAACAGGCAGATGCTGTGCTGCTCCACCACCGTATGGGCATGTCTCCAAGGGAGGCAGCAGACCTCATGGGGATCCATGTCTCTGCCTTGGCGGCTCTCTTGCGGATAGCCGAGCGCAAAGTGCCGCCTCACATCGCGAGCGTCTTGGGAATGTCCCCGGGAGGGTGACCATGTGCTCCGGCGCAGCCGAGGAGGCAGTTGCTGCGCCGGTGCGCTGATTCTCTCCCCGGTTCGGCTGATTCACTCCGGAGTGCTGCCGTCCCTCCTTCGGGGACTGGCCCTGGTCCAACCTGCTCTCTAGCATGGGGCGTTCCATCGGCTGAAGCGTCCCGGCGGCTGCGAGGGGCGGGCGGACCAGGGAGAGAAACCCCATTTCTCACGCCATTGATGTCACCAAGCCCAGTGTGGCTCGTATGTACGACTGGCTCCTGGGCGGCAAGGACAATTACGCCTCCGACCGACGGGCGTGCGCTCAGTTGCTCAAGCTCGCACCCAGCACTCGGGATCTGGCTCTCACGAACAGGCTTTTTCTGAAGCGGGTGGTGCGGGTCTTGGCGGAGCGGTACGGCGTGAGGCAGTTCCTTGATCACGGCTCTGGTTTGCCAACTCAGGACAACGTCCACCAGGTCGCGCAGCGCGTGAGCCGTAATGCGCGGGTCGTCTACATCGACAACGACCCCATGGTTCTCGCTCACGGCCGCACCCTCTTAGACGAGAACGACGGAACGGCGGTCATTCAGGCAGACATGACCGATACCGACCGAATCTTTGAGAATGAGGACGTTGGGAGGCTTATCGACTTCGGCCAACCGGTGGCCGCTCTGTTCGTTTCCGTACTTCACTGCCTGACGGACAAGGAAGACCCGGCCGGCGTCGTTAGCCGCGTCGCTCAGCGTCTGGCGCCAGGCAGCTTCCTGGTGATCTGCCAACTCATCAGCGACGACGCCGAGTTCAGGACTGAGGCGACAGCGTTTATGCAGGAAATCACCGGTAGGTGGGGAAGGGTCAGAGAGCGTCACGAAGTTGACGCCTTTTTCCGCGACATGGACGTGGTCCAGCCAGGACTGGTGGAAGTCTCGGAGTGGCTGCCCGACTCCGATCTCGCTCCACGTCAGCGCTCGTCCGAGTGGATCGAGTACGGCGGGGTCGGCCGCACCCGGTAGATCACGGGGCGGTGCTGCAGCCGACCGATCAGAAGGTATCCACGGAGGCGTACTTCTTGATGGCCTCGTCGAGCAGCTTCATGCTGACTCGCCTGCTTTCGGCTGCGTAGGCCAGCTCGTCGAGTACGAGCCGGTACGACTCCACGTCTGCTCGTTTGCTCAGGTAGAGAGCGCTGTTGAGCTGCTCAAGGTAGATGATCTCTGAGGGGCCGTTGGCCGCGAAGGCCAGGTGAGTGACGGGCACTCCCGGACCGATGCTGGCACCCTTTTCGAAGGTGACGATGCGGATGTTGATCCCGTCGAGTGAGGCCGCGCGCCGCAGATGCCGAAGCTGTTGGCACATCACCCTCGGCCCTCCGGTAGGGCGCCGGAGGATTGCTTCGTCAAGCAGGGCCACCATCTGCGGCCTGCCTTCTCGGTCGAGAAGCTGCTGCCTGAGCCTGCGCAGCTCAACGCGGCGCTGCATTTCGTCTTCGGTGACGTTGGGCATCGCGGCCTTGATGATCGCCCGTGTGTAGTCCGGGACCTGGAGGAGCCCAGGCACCAGTTGCGTCTCGTAGGTACGGATTTCGGTAGCCGAGTCTTCCAGGCCGATGAGCCGTCTGAGCCAGCCCGGGGTGATGTCGCTGTACTGGTGCAGCCAGGACCGGGCCTTGGCTCGCTGGATGAGCTCAAGGATCTCCTCGAGCTGCTCGGGAGCCTCGACTCCGTAGTGGCGGACGAGGTCCAGGACGTCCTGTTCCCTCGGGGGGCTTTCCCCCCTCTCCATCCGGCTGATCTTGGAGACGGAGGCACGGATCTGCGGGGCCACGTCCTTGATCGACAGCCCCTTGCTCCGCCGGAGGTACCGCAACTGTGCGCCGAGGACTTTGCCGGCGACGAATGGCTTATAGTCGTCCTCTTCGTCCAAGGGACGGGACTCCGCAGTAGACACCGATGACACCCGAGCCGTGAGGTCAGCGGACATGCGAACTCCTGTTTCGATGCTGGTAGCGCACGGGCCAGTATCGCAGGGTGATGTCCGCATGTCCGCCGCAGCTAGGTTTGGCTTGCGCTAATTTCAGGCTGTGATGTGATCGAACTCGCCGCTCTTGGCGCCCGTCACGAACGCTGTCATTTCATCCTGGGTGTAGACCAGCGCCGGCCCGTCGGGGTGTCGGGAGTTGCGTACCGCGACGTCCCCTCCCGGGAGTTGAGCCACTTCCACACAGTTGCCCTGGGCGGTGCTCATACTGCTTTTCACCCAGCGCGCGCTGCTGATCGAGTTCGCCGGGACTCCGTTGTCGAAGCGCTCCATCGTGCCCTCTTTTCGCTGTGCTGTTCGAATATCCGCCTGTCGTGAGCATGAGAATCCGGCCACCCCAAAGCACAGCAGCCGCTCCCCTCTCCCCCGCATGCAATCTCATATGCAATTGCATGGGCGACGGACTGCTGAAGATATTAGCCTCGTCATGATGCGGACGAACTCCCCCGGGAGGGTGTTCCTTTGAGGAGAATCACCCCTCAAATGGGCTGGCCTGAGGAATAGTTCAGCCGAGTCAAGGAAAGGATGAGAAGTTGACTGAAAGCGAGCTTCCTTCGCACCCCACGCCCTCCCCCGTGCTGATGGACTGGGGACTGGCGATGGGACTGGGAGTACCTCGCTTCACCACACGCCGCTTCACCGCCTGTCCGGCCGCACTTCAAAGAGCCCGCCGCTACACCCGCCAGACCCTGGAACAGTGGGAGCTGTCTCCGTGCGCCAGCGACGCCACTGCGATCGTCAACGAGCTTGTGGCCAACGCTCTCCGCCACAGCCTTTCCCGGCATCCGTCCTGTGGTTTCGGGTGGCTGGGGCTGATGTATGCAGCAGGCACTGTGACATGCGCTGTCCAGGACCCGACCCCAGATGCGCCCATCCCACTTCCTGCAGACCACCTCGCCTCCAGCGGGCGCGGGCTGCTCATCGTCACCACACTCAGCGACAGCTGGGGATACACGGCTCAAGGCACCACGGGCAAGACCGTGTGGGCGCGCCTGCCCGCCACCAGACAACACCGCCGGCAGCGCACCAATCACCGCAGTGCACGCCTGAGGGCTGTCCCGTCACTGCCGGCCACCGGGGGCCGGTAGCGTCGGCCAGCGGTCAGCTGAAGTGGAGGCCGACGTTCTCTTCGATACAGAGCTGCAGGACGGCCACCAACTGGCGGGCGTCGCCGATGTGTCGTTGCCGGAGCTGATCGATGCTTCCCTCTTGCTGCTGGCCGGCGATCTCCTTCAGGCGGGCCAGGATCGCGGTGCGTTGGGGCCCGTGAGGTCGGGGATCCACAGGCCGAGGGGTATCGACAACTGACACCCAGAAGGCCCCGCCCGGTGGTCAGTTGTTCTTTTGGGCCAGTGTGTCAGGCCAGCCGACAGGCGCCTGGTCGTCAGGCGGCGGAGTGTTCCTCTGCGATCACCAGGTACAGATGCTCGCCTTGGGCCCAGCTTTCCAGGTCTTCACGGCCGATGAGGGTGATGTCGTGCCGGGCTGCGAAGTGGGACGCGGGTGTGGTGAATCCGTTGAGGCCGACGATGACTGCTGTGTCGGCTCCGTGTTCCGGCCGAGCTGTGCCGTTGAACGTCTGCGTTTCTGTGGATCCGACTGGTCGCGCATACTGCTTGCACTGCAGAACAATCTTGTTGCCGGACGGATCCCAGGCTACGACGTCAGCGCCGAGGTCGCCGGCTCCGCCGACGCGCCGGGCTCGCAGGAAGCCATCGCGGGCTAGGAGGTCGGCGCATGCCTGTTCAAAGCCGGCAGGGCTCATGGCAGCCAGCTGGTCGAGGCTGTAGGTGAGACCGAGCGGCTCCTCCTCCGCTTCCGCTCCCCCATAGACGCCAACACCGTCGTCCGGGAGAAACAGGCCAACCAGGAATGCGAGAACGAACAGTGCCACGGGTGCTGCGATGAGCGCTGACCACCAGGGATGTTCGGTGATCCACCCCCATACGCCCACTGTGATCCAGTGCCAGACGTCCTGTGTGAGCCAGTGCCAGAACATTTTGGCGGCAGCCACGGCGAACAGGCCGCCGAGAACGAACTTCAACCACCGCTCGAATGAGCCGTCGTCGTACATCGACCCTCCTTTCCTGGTGCGCCGGTTAGTTTGCGATCGGGGTGGTTCGGGATGCGCGCCGAAGAACAGCTCGCCGCGCGGGCCTGGGCGGCAGGCGCAGCAGGTCGTGGAGTGGGGTGCCGTGCTCGGCCCAGGTGCGCAGCCGGTCCCGGTCGACCCAGTGGATCTGATGGCGTTCGCCCCATGCCTTGGCGTCTCGGGTGAAGGATCCGTTGGTCACCACGACGGAGATGTCGGCGCCGTGGACGGGGCCGGCGGTGCCCTTCACCTGGTACATCACCCCTGATCCGACTTTGCCGCCTACCTTGGTGTGTTTGGCCTGCAGCACGATGCGACCGCGCTGCCGGTCCTGACCGATGACGTCGGCGGCCTGGTCTCCCTGTCGGCCGACCTTGCGTGCCGACCAGCCGTCGCGGATGAGCAGATCGCGCAACGCGATTTCGAAGTCCTGGTCGTTCATGGCGTCGACTTCGGCGAGCGTGATCCGTAGCAGGGCAAGCATGGCGGTGCGGATTCGTTGTGTGCGTGCGGAGCGCAGCGTCCGCCATAGCCCATACCCGAGGCCACCAGCTGTGAGGGCGGCCCATAGGGGCCATCCGCGGACCACTGCATGACGCGCGGCGAAAGCCATCTGCGCCACCAGGGTCACTGCCGCCACGGCAATGACGGCAGCCGCAATGTGCTCGCCAGTGCCGCGCGGCTTCCGCAGCCGCGGTCGGCGCCTGGCCATCACCGCGTGGCCGGCGTAGATGCCGCAGGCCGCGGCGAGACCGGATGGTCGGCTGCTTCCTCACCTCCGAAGCCGAAGACCTGCCCCCACAGCCAGACCCCTGCGATCAGGCCGGCGATCGTCCAGCCGCTCATCTTCTTCCCCCGCGGACGCGGGTTGCGTCGGATGTGGCGGCTAACGACGTGGTACCCCTCCGGCGGCATACGTTCCCCTCCCATTAAGGCGACCGCCAACTGCGGTCATGCCCCTGTGAATTGGTGTAGCAGCGGGCACTGACAAAGACCGCCGGATGATCAAGGAATACGGCGTGGGCTAACCCCGATCCAGCCACCAAGCGCCGAGGCCGGCCCCTCTGTTCGAATTCCGCCACCTCAGGCGTGCAGTGCAAGGCCTCGCCACCGGCTCTGCGATGCCGCGATGAATCAGGACAGGATTGCGCCAGCCATCATTGATCCCGCTGCAAGAACAGGGCCTCATCCGTCGTGGAGCGGACGGGAATCAAATGGCGAAAAGAGAACCGCGTTCGAATCTGCTCAGGCCAGCAGTACACACCCGAGCAGCCAGGGCAGAGTGTGGTGCCCCGCAGGTGCGGCCGCGTGTGTTGCTTCATGAGCGTGGCTCTATGACAGAAGTCGCGACAGCAGGTAGAGCACTGCCAAGGCCCCCAGGACTGTTACGGCAATCTGCCAAGTCCTTTGCGACGAGGGCAGGATGAAGACCTGGAGTGAGGTCTGGCCTGGGTAGACGTAGTAGACCCGGTGCCGGTGTTCGGGCACGACCACCCGGGCCAGCGGCAGGTACCACAGGTTGGCCTCTCGTGCGATCTCACCGTCACGCGGCTTGAGCCGCGGCTTCAGGAGAGCTTTGAACTCACCCTCAAGGTCTTCGGGCATGGAGTCGTTGTGGGTGAGGAAAGCGTTGCGCCGGTTGCCGTACTCGCGTGCATGCTGCCGCGCCATGTACGGCAGGCCCGACTCAGGCCACTTGATTTCCTCGGTCCGTGGCTGCCGGCTGATGATGCCTTCGGTCCACGTCACGGTGTGGCCGGTGCCTGCACATCGCTCGTGAGCCTCGGTTCCCGCGCCATCACAGTTGGGGCACTCGCGTGTTCCCATGCCCAGGCAGGTCGAGCAGGTGACGTGTCCCTGGCCCCGGCACGTGCGCATGCAGCCTCGAACGCCCCGCACTTTTTGCAAGTGACGCGCTCGTCCGCTGCCTGCCGGTGTTCTTCGGGAGCCTTCCGGGTGCGATGGCCCGTGCCGTCGCAGCGTAAGCAGGCGTCGATGCCGCGGCAGACGCTGCAGGTAGTGGTCGCCGCACAGGACAGGTCCCCTCGGCCCTGGCAGCGCGAGCAGGCTACTCTCCCGTTGCCGCAAGGGCAGGGCTCCTCTTTCACCGATCCTCGTTGCACCAGCTTCAGTGTCGTCGCGACGGAGGGATCCTGCGGCGGGGCAAGGGGGTGCCGCCCCAGCCTGTCGTACTGCGGGCGGCCCGAGAGGTCGAGTCGGCCGCGGTGAATCCGCTCGTCCTCGGTACGGGCCTCAATACACCGCACGACCGTTCCCTCGAGGAGCGAGTGCCAGGTGATCTCTCCTGAAACCGGCAGGCCCATCTTGGGTGCTTCCCCGCGCTCGACGATGTGCTGTCGCACCGCTTGCAGGATGTCCGTCTCACTCAGCATGAGCCTCCCCTGTTCCAGCCGCAGATGCCTTCTCCGAGGCCGTGGTTGGCACCGTAGCCAAAACGCACGGCTGGCAGGGCCGAACCGGACAACCGGTACGGGCGCCAGGTGCTCATGCGCTTGCGCGGGTGTTAGCGGGGTCTCCAGGTGCGGATCTCAAGGTGGGTGATGTGAGCCTCAGGGTGGATGCGGCCGGTCTCCACAAGCCATTGCCTGACGGCAGCGGTGACATCTCCGCCTGCTGCATCTACACGCTGGGCGAAGTCGGCGGCGTCGAAGCCTCCGGTGGTGGCGGATCCGTAGGAGCGTTCTTCGGTGTGGTCGGCACGTTGGACGACGTCGCGGCGGATGCCGGGTGAGTCCGCGCGGCTGCCGGAGGCCAGGGTGAACCCGCTCTTCGGCATACGCACCGTAAACGCGAGGCGCAGCCTTTGGCGGGCTGCTTCGGCGATCAGGGGGCGTAGGCGAGCAGCACCGGAGGCGATGGCTTGGGCTCCGGCGCGGCCGGTGCCAGTGCCGGTGGGGGTGATGAGGACGGCTTTGGTGCGCACACGGGCGCGAGTGCCGGCGGCGGTGGTGCGGCGGGTGATGTGGGGGGCTGCCAGAGAAGCGAGTTCGGTGGGGTCGGTGATGCCGGCGTGGACGGCGGTGATGACGTGGCGGAGTGCGGGGACGAAGGCGGCGCCTTTGTGGCGTGTGTAGAACTGGGAGACGAGGGAGGCGTCGCGGTTGATGATGTGGGCGATGTCCCGTTTGGTGTAGCCGGCGGCGCGGAGTTGGTCGGAGAGCTGGGCTGCTTCGTTCAACTCAGCTGCGGTGTTGCGGTGTTGGGGTGGCATCAGGCGTCACCGCCGGTGCGGGTGCGGTGGAGGGCGGTGCGTCCGGCATCGCGCAGGGCGAGCAGTTCGTCCTCGGTGGTGGGGGCGGGGACGGGTCCGGTCAGGTGGCCTTTGTGGAGGTATTCGCCGGGCTGGCCGTGGTAGGGCCAGTTCTGGGGCGCGGTGAGGTAGACGGCGTCGGTGCGGAAGGCGACGACGGTGCCGGGGGGTGCGTGGAGGGCGCCGACGTGGGTGTTGTCGTCGCGCATGCGCATGGACAGCAGGGCGGCGCGGGCGCCGGACCAGATGGTGGCGGCCCATTCGGGGTGGGCGTTGGGGTCGCGGGAGAAGCCGGTGGGGCGTTGCCAGGTGACGTGGTCGTCGTCGAAGCCGATGATTTCGGCGTCGGCGGGGATGTCGCGTTCGGCGGTGCGGGGGGTGGTGCCGGTGACGGTGCGGGGGCGTTGGGCGAAAGAGCCGATGCCGTACAGGAGCAGGGAGCGTACGGCTCGGGAGGCGAGGTGGGCGGCTTGGCGGTGGGTGGGGTCGCCGTGGAGGTCGGCTTGGGCTGAGAGGGAGGCCCAGGCTTCCTTGAGTTTCTTGGACCAGTCGTCCAGGGGCTTGCCGTCCTCCCACAGCAGGCCGTCGAGGATTTCGACCTTCCAGGGCGCAAGGGGGTTGGACAGGGCGGTGTAGACCTCGGGGCCGCCGGCCCAGGTGGTGAAGGTGGTGCCGGGGGTTCGGGGGTAGTGCCAGGCGCGTTCGCCGGGGGCGGGGGCGGGCAGGATGCCGACGTGGTCCCAGCCGTCGGGGACAGTCACGCGCACCTGCCAGTGGCCGCAGCCGAAGAGGGCCTTGGTCTGCTCTTTCTCGCTCCAGGAGGCGAAGGTGGCGGCGGTGATGCGGCGGGGGGTGCCGACGGGGGATTTCCAGGTGTGCTTGGCGTAGGCGAAGGTGCGGTCGTACTCGACGAGAGCTGGGAGCTGGTCGGGGACAGCGGGTGGGGTCAGGAGCTCGGTGCGGCCCTGGCCCGCGGTGGCGTGCAGAAGGCCGCGCAGTTCCTCGGACAGGACCGGGTAGCCCTCGGAGAACTGGCCTCGGGCGGGGATGGTGCGGGTCCACAGGTCGCGGCCGGTCTGGGAGGGGGAGCCCATGATGACGGCGTCGGGCCAGTGGGCGCGCAGGGCCTTCCACAGCAGGACGAAGGCGTCGCGGATCGTGGTGGCGTCGGCTCCTTCGGGGTCGAACCACTCCCCCACCGACCGGATTTCGACGTGCTGGTCTGCGCCTTCGCGCTGGTAGCGGGCGACGGGGTGGCGGGCGTGGACGAAGTGCCCGGCCATGCGGTCCTTGCCGCGGCCGGTGTCGGTGCGCCAGTCCGTGATCGGGGCATTGAGCCAGGCGGCGACGGCATCACGCAGGAACGGGTAACGCCCGGCCTCACGGTGCCAGGGATCGCCAGCGGTGATGTAGATCCGCTCCACGCCCTCGGGGACTGTGTGGAAGACGGCCTGCAGGATGTCGCCAGCGGAAGCGGAGGCCAGATCGAGGCGGACGGTCTGGTCTCGGTAGACCAGCATGCCGGTAGCAGTGTCGAGGAAAGCGGTGGAGCGAGCCTGCTGGGTGAAGTTCGGCCGGGTGGAGGCCAGATTAGCGGTGTGGCCGACCCACCGGTCACCCTCAGGCCCCTCCGGCAAGGACGGCAAGGACCGCGGCACGCCAGCAGCAGCCAGCGAGGACGGCGTGCTTGCCGGAGGAGTTTGTGTCGGTGGGGCGGCCGCGGGCGCACTCGCGGCCGGGGCGGCGTGGGCCGTGGCAGGAGAGGCCTCGACCCGGGCCGGCGTGGATGGTGCTGCGTCGGCCGGCGCAGGTGTCCGGGGGCCGCGGGCCATGGACGGAGCAGCTGCTCCCGGAGCCGGCTCAGGCGTCTGCGCGGCGGGAGGCTCCTCAACAGATTGCGCGTGAACGTCAGGGGCGGGAGGAGCCGGCGCAGGCTGCTCGGGAGCGGTGAGGCTGTCCGGCGCCAGGATGGGGGCGATCGCGACGACTTCCGCGAGGCTCATGCCGGCCGCTGGCGCGATCCGCTCGGCCTTGGCTTTCTCATACCCGGCCAGCGCGGTGACGCGGCGGGCCCGCTCCGTCTCAAGCTTCGCCACCTCAGCCTGCTTCTTCTTGATCTCGTCACGCAGGGTGCGCAGTTCGGCGAGAGCGGCGGTGTAGGCCTTGCTGTCCATCGCAATCCCTCTTGGGTGTGGGTTAGTTGGCGGCGCTGCCTGTGGGGACGTAGGCGATCGCCCCGCCAGAGTGCGAGGCAAGGCGGGTGCCCAGCAGCAAGTCTGCGACGGCGCGGTCCCGTGCTGCGGGAGCAGTCAGGTGTTTCGTGGGACGGGTGAGGTCGGTGACGTAGCCGGCCAGGACAGCGTCAGGAAAAGCATGTCGGCCATACTCGTTCTTCTCCCACCGGGAAAGTCCTGTTAGGACCGCGACAACATACCCGGCCAGGGTCACCGGCAGCACTCCCCCAGCTGCGACACCCGCCGCGTCGCAACGCCACCAGCCTCGCAGCGCCTTGAGAAGCTCTTCAGGGGTGAGAGAGGCGGCGAATCCGATCCAGTCACGGTCCGGCTCCTGTACTCGCTGAGCGGCATCCACCCGCAGCACAGCGACCTCTCGGACGTCCAGCTGCTCCAGCGGAGCCCTGTTCCGAGCACCGACGGCTTGAACAACCTCCAGGGGGGCCATGACACGTACACCGCGGTGCGACAAGCCGGGAAGCAGTCCGGCGCGCACGAGTCGACGGAACGTGGTGACGGCGCAGCCGAGTTCTTCCGCAGCCTGCCCTGTTGTCAGCAGCACACAGCACCCCTACAAGCAGACTCAGATATCTGATTCGGCTATGACACTAGTCGCGTGAGCGGTCCAGGTCAAAGGGCACGCAACCGGCAGCTGGCGACGAGTGCGCCGCGGCGCTGCGCCTGAGCCCTCACAATTCACCCGCACTCAAGGTCTCGGCGGCTGTAGGCAGCCATGGCCAGGGAGCCACGGCCGCGCCAGCCGAGATAGGGCGGGCCTGTACGTCGAGGCCGCCCTCTTGCTTCGCGTTCTGGAGGCCAGTGTCGTCATCCTGATCGTCTGCCTACTGGCATGCAGGGCACAGATTGTCGTCGTGGCGCTCGGGAAGAAGATCGGACGGAGTGAGGTGGACCGTGTAGCACCTGGTGCATAGATCTCCCCCACAGGTGCGGCAGCCTACGTAGCGCCCGCCCGCATACTCATATCGCCGCTTTTCGATATTCGGATCGCTGCACACCACGTGTGGCTCGCGGCTCACCGCATCAGCTTCATACATGTTTTTCAGCTTCACGTGGCTAAGGTCTCGGCCCTCCCGGAACACTCGCCGCCAGTCTCCTCGCACGTGGAGTTCATCGGTGCCACACACCCGCACCAAGGTGAGCCCCTTAGTATGGGCCTGGTATGCCTTGGACCATAGGTTGGCGAATGCCTGTGAGTGGATGATGTGCATCCAGTCGGGGCGGCGCAGTTCCCTGTTGTAGGACGATTCCCCCATAGTCGAGATGAACTTGGCGTACAGGGCTTTCACGTACTCCACAGTTACAGGGTCGCCCTCCTCGATGGCACGGGCCCTGGCGTCCCGCAGCGTGGTCCGGAACTTTTCAAGCAGGCTCTCGGTGGATCCAGACGTGTAGGACTCGTGGATGAGAGGCGGGTCGCACAGTTCGTAGTTGCGTCCTGACAGGCGCAGTAGTAGCCGCAGGGTGGCCTCGGTGATCCATACGGGGCCGGGTTCGTCTCGGGCACCCAGGGGGTTGGGCAGGTAGGCGTCGCGTTCCCAGGCTGGGGGTGTGACGAGGTGAATGCCGGCGCGGCGTCGGTCGTGAGGTTGGGGATTGGTGAGTTGGAGGTGACCGAGGGGCAGGTGGGTCTTGAGGGCGGACAAGTATGCGCCGTTGATGTCGAGTACGGCCACAGGATCGGTCTCTCCTGGCGCTTGTGGGCGTTGCCAATTGAGGCGGGCTTCCCAAATGCGGTCAGCCGTTCGGGGGGACGGCTTGCGGAGCGCCTCGGGAAGCGCAGGGTAGTAGACGATGTCGTACCGGCCGCCTACTCGGCTTGCGTTGAGCAGACGCATGGCATCGGGGATCGCCCGGGCGGTGAGCGCGGCCGTGGCTGCGTGGGGATCGCCGTCATGAGCATCTAACGCTGCGGCGACGGTGTCGCGGATCGGGTCCTGGAGGGAATCGGAGTGTCGCGCTGCGGCGTAGCGGGGAGTGGGGATGCGACGCTCTGTCGCCGCGTCGCGACTCACGGGGTGTGAGACCGGCTCGGGCGACGGCGCGGGGGCTGCTGCCGCGCAGTCGGAGGCGCTCAGGTGCTGTGCGTATCCCAGGACTTGATGGGTGGCCGGCTTCCCGCACAGGAAGCAGGGGGCGGGCTGGGTGAGCGGCTCGCTGTCGGAAGCGGCTTGCGCGGAGGGCTGGGTGTGGACCTCGGTCGTAGTGCGGACACTAGTGAGGAAATAGCTGTAAGCGGCGTGGAACTGTCCTTCCGGCTCACTCTGGCCAGTCTCCCATGTGTGCAGAGTGGCAGTATCCACGCCGAGCACGTGGGCGACCCGGTCGGCGGGCAGGCCGAGGTGGCGCCGCAGCCGGCTGCGTTCGGCGGGTGGTGGTAGGGGGGTGTATGCGGCTAAGAGAGCGTCGATGGCCAGGAAGCTGTTCATCGTTTGGACTTTCTGGGCGAGTTGGGGCGCGCTACTGGGGTGGGGGCCGCGATGAGGCGGCAGGTTTCCGTGGCGTGGGCGACGTCGTTGCGTTCCCAGCTCGTTAGCCGGAAGGGCCTGTTGGCGCCGGATAGGTGAGCGGGAAGACCGGGGCGGATGTAGCCCTGCAGGTCGGCGTAGATGCGGGCGGATTCCTGGAGGAGGGCTGCCCATGCAGGGAGTTGGGCGGGCAGGTCGGCGCAGGGCTCTGCAGGGGTGGAAAGCAGCAGGTGGGGCAGTTGATCGGTGCCGTAGCCGGTCAGCGCGCGGACGGCGACGGCTGCGGCGTAGAGCGGGTGGGCGATGCGGGCGTGGATGCGCTGGGATACGACGTCGTGGTGGGCAGTGGTGAGGGTGACGGCAGGGGGCGGGTTGTCGTGCGAGGGGAGGCGGGTGGGGACACCGCGGCAGCTGGTCGTGGTCTCCTCTGGCTCCCCCCGTGGGTGCCGGGGGCGTGGAGGCAGCTGATACCAGGACTCGTCGTCGGCACCAGGGAAGAGGGCGGGCTGCCACCAGGGGTAGCGGGCTGAGGGCGTACCGGGGAGGGGGGTGTGGAGGTGCTGGTAGGCGGCTTCTGGGGTGTCAAGGCTGTGGTGGGCGACTGCGTTGAGGACGTGGTTGAGGACCTTGGGTGGTGGGCCGCTGACGATGAGGGTGAGGTGGATGCGGGCGTGTTCGCGCAGGGCCATGAGGTACTCGAGGTGGCGGCCGGTGATGCGGTGGGCGCGGCAGATGATGTAGTGGTCGATGTGGAGGGCCTGGGTCCAGGCTGCTGTTATCCGCCAGGATTCGTCGGCGTTTCCGATCCACCATGGTGGATCGGTGTTGGGCGGCGGCAGGTGCTTGCCCAGTGCACGGATGAGGTCGTGGGCGAGGAAGGCGGGCGTGGTGCCCAGCGGGGTGGGGTGGACGGCGATCCGGCCCTGTGCGGGCTGGTGGGCGGCAAGGGCTCTGGTGGTGTAGACGGGTTGGTCGTGTGGGTCGGTAATGACGGTGATCGGCGGCAGGTGGGGGTCGGTGTGGTCGGGTGACCACTGGGGTGTCCACCTGTGGATGGCGTCCGCGGGTTCGGTGTGTGGGGTCATGGGCTGTGGACCGGTCTGGTTTGGAGGCGGCTCAGGAGGGTGGCTGGGTCGGGCGGGCGGTTGGGGTGTCGGCGCAGGGTTGCGTTGAGCTGGTGTGTCAGGGCGGCCCAGCGGCGGAAGTTGCCGTGGGCCCACAGGCTGTCCAGGTGGGTGAGGGTGGCAGGGGGGATGTCTTGCCATAGCGAGTGGAAGGCGGGCAGGACGTCGAGAACTTCGTCCGCATCGAGCGGTTCCATGTGGTGCCAGGTGGTGATTCGGCTGAGCAGTGCCGGCTGGGAGCGCAGGGCCTTGAGGCGGGGTCGGCTGGCGAGGAGTACGACGGTGACCTGCGGGATGGGGTCGTCGTGGAGGTAGCGCAGGTATTCGATGCAGGAGGCCGACAGCTGGTGGGCTTCATCGATGGCGAGCAGGTGGGGCTGCGCCAGGGCATGGCGGAGGTAGTCATCGCAGATGCCGGGGTCGGTGGGCGGGTTGTCGGGGAGGCTGAGGGCGCGGTAGAGGCTGTGGCGTAGGTCGTCGGGTCGAGCCTGGGGACGTGGCAGCAGCCTCAGCGCTGGCAGGGCGGGGCGCTGGTCGCACAGGGTGTGGAGGGTGAAGGTCTTGCCGACGCCGGGGTCGGCGGTCAGGCACATCATGCTCTGGATACTTAGCGTCTGGTCGAGGGCGCGGGCGGCGGCCCGCACCGCGAGGGTGGTCACGGTGCCGGCGCCGGGAAGGTTGAGGTAGTGGCCTGCGAGGGAGTCGCTGCCGTGGGGCTGGGTCATCCGGCGTCCTGGTCGGGGCGGCGGGTCTTTCGGCGGTGGGGCAGGGCGCGGCGGATGGCCCAGCGGGCGACGGTTTCGTCGACTTCGGTCAGGCCGCGGCGCTTCATGCCTTCGAGGATGTGGTAGGTGAGCTTGGACCACATGCGGAAGGTGCCGCCGGCGCCTTCGTCGTAGACGTAGTCGATAAGTGCGGGGTCGGCGTTGGCCCACACGGGGTGGAAGTGGGGGATGGTGCGCTGGACCTCGTCGGCCTCCATGGGAGCGAATTCCTGCCAGATGTAGATCCGGGAGGCGAGGGCAGGTTCGCTGAAGAGGGTCTTGTAGGCCTCCTCTCCTCCGACGAAGAGGACGGCGGGACGGTTCTTACCCTTGCCGGTGTCCCACAGGTGGCGCACGAACTCAAAGCATTCGCGGCTGAATTGCTGGGCTTCGTCGCAGACCAAGACGTAGGACTTGCGGGTGAGGGTCCGCTTGAGGAGGCGGTCGAACTCGCTGGGGTGGGAAGGCGGTTCGCCTTCGAGGTGAAGTTCGTTGAACAGTTCTTGGCGGATGTCTCGGGGGGTGGGGCGGGAGCGGAACTGCAGCAGTAGGACGCGGTCGGCGGCTACTTCCTTCAAGGCTGCCAGGACGGAGAAGGTTTTGCCGAGGCCGGCGTCGCCGTAGATGCAGGACATCGCACGGGCTTCGATGGTGTCGGCGATGTTTTCGCTGGCTTCGAGGAGGGCTTCGGTGGCGACGATGCGGGCGTCGGCGAGGTTGAGGTAGAAGTCGGGCTCGCCGACGGTCTCCTCGTCCTCCGGATTGGGCGATGCCGCGGTGGTGTCGGTCATGTTGGTGTCCTTCTCGGGCTGGGGTGCGTGGTCGGGGGTTTGGGGTTGCGGTTGTGCCGATGGGCTGGGGTGAAGGGGTTGCTGGGCATCCGCGGTGCCCAGGAGTTGTCCGGTTGAGGCGTCGCACACCTCGACGGTGTCCCGGCCGCAGGGGCCGATGCGGACGGTGCGGTTGGCGTGGGCAGTCATCCAGGTGGCGGTGTAGGGGCGGCCGCACCAGTACATGGCCTGGCTTCGGATGACCCAAGTAGTTCCGCGTGGAGGTGGTGCGGAGGCTGTGGTCACGGTGGTCACATGGTGTCCTTGGGCAGGGGGGCGGTGGTGTCGGGGAGGACCCAGCTGCGGGAGGGGTTGATCCGGCGGGGCATGTAGTTGGCGGGCAGCTCGTCGTCGTGGCGGCGGGAGCGCAGGCTGTGCAGTTCCTTTGCGGCCTGTTTGCGGGTCATGGCGCCTTCGGGCACGGCCGGGCCAGCGGTTGTCACCGGTTTGAAGCGGCGTCGACGTAGGGCTTCGGCCTTGCGCAGGTCTCGGCGTAGGCGGCGGGCGCGTTCGGTCCGGGCCTGGTAGACCTCCTCGACTTGTTCCTGGCTGGCCTGGTCGGCGAGGTAGGCGGTACCCAGGTGTCGGATGTTGTCGGCGTCGAAGATTTCGATCTCTTGTGGGTGGTGGGGCTGGAAGCGGATGTGGACGCGTGTGCCGGAACGGCCGGTCATCCAGCCGGCCATGTAGTCGCGTCCCTCCCATCGGATGCCGTGGCCGTGGATGATCCGGGTGGAGCGGCCGCCTTCCAGCAGGAAGGCGTGCAGATCTTTGGCAGGCACATCGCGGATCGGGGTGGGGTCGTTGTTCCAGCGTTCCAAAGCGGTCGAATCATCGTGGGCGGCCGCCTTGTGCTGGGCGTTGCGTTCCTGGACCCAGCGGGAGAACTGTTCGACAAAGCCCTCGAAGGTCAGCGCTGGGTCCTTCTCCCCTACTCGGCGGCGGGCGTCGAGTTTCTGGGCGTGGACGTAGCGGGGAAGGGTGGAGAAGAACATGCTGGTGGCGGCGCGGTTGAGGTTTTCGATGCTGCCTTTGAGGTGCGGGGTGTAAGGCGGGAGGACGTCGACCTGGACGGCGAAAACGCCAAGGGCTTCCTGGACGGCACGGGAGAGAAAGTCCTTGCCGCGGTCGATGCGGACCAGGTTCGGCAGACCGCCAGCGGGACCACAGGTGCCCTCGTGCAGGATGCAGGAGCGCAGGGCGGCCAGGATGGAGCCGCGGTGCGGGTAATGCGCAGTGACGGCCCAGCCCATGATCATGCCGGTGTGGCAGTCGCAGAACCAGGTCACCCATGGCTTGACCAGCCGCCCGTCCGCCCAGACCAAAACGGGTGCTTGCTTGTGGTCACCCTCCCATTCCTCGTTGCGGCTTGAGGGAGGGCGGCGCAGGTGCGGGTCGTGGCCGCGGGAGGCCGGCAGTCCGGCCCGCAGGCCGGCCAGGTCCCCGGGCGTCAGATCGCGCTTGACGGCCCGGTGCAGCGTGGACAGGCTCACCGGCTCGCAGCCTGCCTTCTCGGCGTCTTTCACGAGTTCTTCGTGGACGCGTTTGATGTTGCCGCGGTAGTAGGCCAGCAGGACGCGAATGTGGTCGGTGACTTCGAACCGGTCCCGGGTACGGCGCAGGGGCTGATTGAGCCGGGCGCGGGCGAGGTTGCGCCACACGGTGCGGATATGGACGCCGAGCGTGTGGGCAGATAGGTGGACGTGGGCGGTGGTCAGCTCACCCCGCTCGGCAAGCTGTAGCAGGGCTCGGACGGCGGGGGCCAGGAGCTCGTCGTGTCCGCGCCGTTCGCGGGCTGTGTATGCGGGGTCAGAGGGTTCATCGAGATTGGGGGGCGCCACAGGGAACTGTTCCTTTCTGCAGGCAGAGGTGGGCACTTGAGGGGAAGGTGCTGGATCAGGCCCAGAAACCGAGGTGGGTGACGTACTCGTAGTGGCGCCAGTCGGAATCCAGGTCACTGATGACGTCCTGCCATCGGTGTGTGAGGTCTTGCAGGTCACTGCGGGACCATGCGTCGACGATGCCGTCCCAGCGGTAGATGTTCTTGCGTCTCCACCGGGCCACGCGTTGATGTTTCGGATCCACCCCGCTTTGGTCGACGGGATGAATCTCCACGCGGGTCCCGCCGTCGGCGTTGAGCCGGCGGGTGAGGCTCGCCGCCATGTTGCGGCGGCGCAGCAGCCGGAAGGCGGCTTCCAGGCGCAGCTGTTGCTCAGCTCTTGGGGTGCGGTCCTCGACGAGCCAAGCGGTGATCTTGCGTCGTTCCAGGCGGATTCCGCAGTCCTGCATGTAGGCGTACCCGGCGCGGGATCGTGTCAGGTACAGCAGGTTGCGCCTGACGCAGTCTTCCGGCGTCTTGTAAGGGTCCGTGACCTGGGCGATTTCATCGAGCGTGGTGGTGAGGGCCACTGCTCCGGGGACGCCCTGGGCTCCGAGCCGTCCGAATCCCATTTGCGGTCTTCTCCCGAAGGATCGTGATGTCGTGTGGTGGGCCGGATACGACCGGCGGGACCGTTGCAGCGTGCTGAAGCCAGCCGCGAAGGACCGCCGCCCGGCGCAGAGGCCGTTTTGAGCGCGGGTCACGCGTTGGCCCTAGCCCCAACCGCCCAGGTGGGCAAAGCATTTGAGTGCGAGGTGAAAGAAGTGCAGAACGCGGGTATGCGTCGAACACACCTCGAACCTATGACGCACAGAAGAACGGGAAGATCATTCCGGTCATATCTGCTCCCCTGCCATCTCGCGTGGTGACGCGCGTAGCAGGTGCCGCCGTTTTGTGAGTTTTAGTTGCTGCTCTTGTGGGCGCTGGGCTGCCCGAGCCGGCTACTGACCTGCCTTCCCACAGGTCAGGGCAGTTTGGGCCACCGCGTAGCGCGTGCACGACGACGCCTCGCGGCAGGTGCGGCGAGGCACTGTAGCTGCAGGGTCTGACAATGAGCCCGCTGTAGCACTTGAGTGCGATTGTGTGGCGAAGGAGCCGATGGCGCGTTTTTCCCGCTACCAGTCAGTACGAGGGTCAACGGGCAGCACGGAATGCGCTTTCTGCCAGACCCGTGCGTAACGATGCACGTATGAGTCTCACCTCGTTACTCCAGAAGTCCACCTCTGCGATCTCCTGCTTTCTCACGGAGCAACTCCCCTTTGCTGATGACGTGTTGGACGACTTCCGAAAGCGGTTGGCTCGTTTCCCTGCGCCGATTGAGCCACGCACCAGTGCAGGCGTGTCCCCGGATTGGCGGACGCTGGGCCGGACCATCGACCATCGGCTTCGCATCAGTCTGGGAGCGCCCACAGGCCAGCCAATCAAGGACGGTCTGCTGCGGGCCTTCGTCCACGACAATGGATGGCCCAGCACCGAGATCATCCGCACAGTTCAGGCGGCAGGGGCGGTCATGCTGGAGGAACTGCGCCAGTATGAAAGCCCCGACGGTCAGCCGCTGGTCCTCGCTCCCGAAGCCGGCGACCGGCTGATTCGGCTGTGCCACGTCGCATCCAGCTTTGAGGCGATCTACCGTTTCGGGGGTTGGGTACGAGGCAACAGTCTCGGTTTTTGCAAGCCCGGCGCCACTCTCGACGATCTCGTCGATGCCGTGCCTGGCTACGTGGTGGACGACATCCGACAGCAGCTGGCACTCGCGGCAAGTCCCGGCCCGTTCAGCAGTCTTCGGGATCTTCCGGCGCCCCAGCGGATCTGCGGCCCTGTCTTTGACGGGAGTTTGCATGTGGGCGGCGCAGACGCTGACTTCGTGCTTAACGGAATGCTGATCGACTGCAAGGCCACCAAGCGGCCCGAGCGTAGTGTCGGGCGCCCCGCGATTTACCAGTTGGCCGGCTACCTCTTGCTCGACTACAGCGATACCTACGACATCAAGGAGGTGGGGCTCTACCTCTCGCGCCAGGGTGCCCTCATCGACTGGAGTACCGAGGACTTCCTAGGCCTGTGCGGAGCCCAACTCCCCCTGCCGGACTTGCGTGCCGGATGCCAGTACGCACTCACCGATGGCGCCGAAGGGACACCGCTGCCGCCTGTGGACCGCCGTCGTCGCTTTCCCCAGCCCCGTGATGCACCCGCGGGTCAGCAGTCGCTCTTCGACGACCTGGGTTGAATCCGAGGGTGCCGTACCACCCAGGTAGGCACGTCAATTGGATGTCCAACGGCTTTGACGTGACTGGACTGTCGGCGTACGACCTCGTGTTCACGTGCACGCAGGCGATATGCCCATCCGGTCGGCCGCCGGGTCCGACCTGGGTGACGAGCAGTAGAGCCGGCTGCTTACTTGCCGCAGGTAGGAAGGCGGCGCAACATCGCCTAGGCACTGTCCGGCGGATCATGGTCTGGTTGGCACCGATGTCAGCACTCTGAGCTGAGAGGGTGGCTGAATGATCTCAATGGCTACCGAACGGCTCCTGCTGCGCCGACCGATGGAGGATGACATCGAGCCTCTTGCGTTGCTGAACACCGACCCGGAGGTGATGCGGTACATCGGTGACGGCTCGGTTCCGCCGCTGGACTTCGACCGCACGGCACGCAGCATCGAGCGCGCACGACAGAACTGGGACGAGAACGGCTACGGCCTCCTGTGCGTGATAGTGCGTGAGACGGAGCAGCTCGCCGGATGGGTCGCACTCGCGGAGCCCGCCTTCCTGCCCGAGATCCTGCCGGCGGTGGAGATCGGGTGGCGACTGGCCCGGAAGTTCTGGGGATACGGATTCGCCACCGAAGCGGCGGGGGGCCTGTTGGAGTTCGGGTTCGGCAGTTGCGGCCTGGACCGCGTCGTGAGCATCCGGCACGTCGACAATGAACGCTCGCGACGGGTGATGGACAAGCTCGGCATCCGGTTCCAGTTCGAGACCACGGTTCCCAAAGACGGACCACCCGTAGCAGTTCACGCGATCACACGAGACGAGCACCACCCGGGCCGGTAACCGGCCGTAGCTCAGCAGGTCATGCCCGGAGCCAGAGCCGGATCGAAGCGACGACGACGGTGCCGTGGAAGACGTAGGCACGCTTGTCGAACCTTGTGGCCACGGCCCGAAAGTTCTTGAGCGCGTTGATCGTCCGCTCCACTTCGTTCCTGCGCTTGTAGATCGTTTTGTCGAAGCCGGTGGGCCTCCCGCCGTGAGGGCCGCGTCTTTTGCGGTGGGCTCGTTGGTCCTTGGGTTCGGGGATGGTGTGCTTGATTTGACGTCGGCGCAGGTAGCGGCGGTTACGGCGAGAGGAATACGCCTTATCCCGGCAGAGGTGGTCGGGTCGGGTACGGGGACGCCCACCACCGAGCCGGCCGACGCGGATGCGCTCCAGGACGGGGATGAGCTGCGGGGCATCGCCCCACTGGCCCGGAGTGACCAATAGGGCCAGCGGGCGCTGTCCGCCCTCACCGGCGAGGTGGATCTTGCAGGTCAACCCGCCCCGGGAACGTCCGAGCCCCTCGTCGGGGCGGTGCTGCCGGGGCATTGTCCTTTTCCCGGCATCCGCGGGGGTTTCTTGCGTGCTCCGGCGGGCGTGCTGGTGGGCCCGGCACGAGGCGGAATCCACGCTCACCATCGACCAGTCGATGCGACCTGCCGCGTCGGCGTCGGCCAGGATAGCCGCGAAGATCTTGTCCCACGTGCCGTCCGCCGACCAGCGCCGGTGGCGCTCGTACACGGTCTTCCACTTACCGAAACGCGCAGGTAGATCCCGCCACGGCACCCCCGTGCGCTGTCGGTACAGGACCCCGTTGATGATCCTGCGGTGGTTCGCCCAACGGCCGCCCCTCTTGCCAGACTTCGGTAGATGCGGCTTCAGTCGGGCCCATTCCTCTCGTGTCAGATCTCCCCGCTCCATGTCCATGCCAACGAGGCGAACCTGGAACGGGTCACATGATCCGCCGGACAGTACCTAGCAGACGGCGATCCGCTCCGGAACATCGGATTAGCAACATCCACGAGGCGATTACGAACCACCTTGGTGGTCAACTCTCGGTCAGGGGAATCAGCCGCGTTAGATCTACGTTTCCGTGTCATCCCACAGATCGGGCAGATGGTTACCGTGGTCTTCGACGGGTCCTGTGGCGCCATTGTGGATGGCTTGTTCGGTCCAGATGACTTTTCCGCGCGCGGTGTAGCGCGTGCCCCAGCGTTGGGTGAACTGGGCGACGAGAAAGAGCCCGCGGCCGCCCTCGTCGGTGGTGGCTGCCCGTCGTAGATGGGTGGCTGCTCTGATTGACAGCGCAGGCGGGACTCGGCCCTCCCCTCCAGGCCCGGCAGGCTGAGGGGGGCTCTGGCCAGTCGGCCGGAGTTCGCCGAGCGAGGTCAGCCAGTCTTGGCGGGCTCTTCGGCTCGTGCTCGGGTGCTGGCGAGGCGGTAGGAGTCGGTGCCGGTCTCGATGATGGTGCCGTTGAACGTGAGCCGCTCAACGATCGCCGCGCTCCTTCTGATCGGCGCCTCTGCACGTGGGGACATTTCTCGCTGGCCGTCCCTCGCGTTCACCCATCGCCCCGCATGCGAGAGGATGTCGGCATGAGTGACTGGGGGGTGGCACTGATCGCGGCAGGATCAGCGATTGCTGGCAGCGTCGTAACCGGCTGGCTCACGCGGAGTGCCGGGTTTCGTCAAGCGGCTGCAGCACAACTGGCCGGTGAGGAGCAAGCTGCTGCAGCACGGCTCGCTGGAGAGCAGCAGGCCCAGGCCGTCTTGAAGACGGTGCAACAGACCCTGGAAGCGCAGGCCAGGACGCAGCAGCTCGAGACCAAGCGCGAGGTGTACGTGGCCTTTCTGCAAGCCGCCCAGGCACTCGTCGAAGATCGCAAGCGCGCTCAAGGAGCTCTGGACGAGGCGCTCCTCGCCGAGGCGCAGCGGACGTATCAGGTCCTGCGGCTGGAGGGCCCTGACAATGTCACGGCGCACGCGCAGTTTCTGATGCAGGCGATCGACGACTCGCTGGCTGACCGCTCGGTGGGCGTAGCTGAGATCGAGCACTTCCTGTACAACTACGTCACCGTGGCCCAGCGCCACCTGCTTGAACCCTGGGGCTGGATGGGGCGAAGCCGTAGCTACTGGATCGCAGGCGGGACGACCGAGCCCCCTGCCACAGCGCCCTGAGACGAACCGTCTTCGTTCCGAGATGGAAGCAATTGCTCGTCACGCCCTCGTCATGAGGAGCCGGCAACCACACGCACCGGCGTTCGGCGCCTCAGACTAGCGCCCCGATCACGGCTCGGTCGGCGCCGCTTGCCGAATCCGCCTCTCGCTTCGAGTGAGCGGTGGATTCGGTGATGGTGCCGCTGTCCCATTTGCAGCCGGTCTCGCATGCCTGCGCCGGCTGACTGCAGAGCCGTCATTCGGGAGCTCTCGGTTGCCCCGGACGAAGCGGCGGGATGGGACTGCCGGACGGCAAACGTCTTACTTCGCGGGTGGAGTGGGCAGTAAGCGGCAGGCATAAAGGGCTTGGTCGATGTCGGCGTTTTCCTGGCGATAGGCAGGCTGGGGGGCGGGGATGTCTGGCGGCGCCCAGCACTCGGTCGCGTCACCGGCAGAGGCAGTTGGTAACGATTTCCCATACGCTGCTCCTGAGGGCGGCAGCATCGTCTCGTCACCGGCCAAGTGGCACCTCAACGATGTCAAGGCTTCGGGCTGGACGCAGCATCTCGTCGGCGATGGAACGGGGTACTGCCAGCGTGACGTGTCCAGACCCCCAATCGGCATCAACCTGGTAGGCAGCGATGACCGCCAGCTCCCAATGCGTCAGTGGATCAATATGGAGGCCGCAGTCCCATTCGGCGAACTCCAGCAGCGGCACCTGCAGGCGTAGCCGCACAGTAAGTGGTGTTGCTCCTTCTGCCAGTGAAGCCTTTCGGGACGGGGTAGAGCGACGCATTCCTTGAGCCCCGCCGGCTGACCAATGGTCTGGGCTCGGTATGGTCACGGGGTATTCCGCGTCCCATCGCTGACGCCAGTGAAGCCATGTCTTATGCAGTTTTTCTTGGGAAACTTCTCCCTCATCTTGCGGAACAGAGACTCGTCGTTCGATTTCTTCCACGTTCAGGAACGTCTGGAGGTCCCAACGCCTGCGCTCCACATGCATAGCTAGCCGAGCCAGCCGCGGCTCCGCCCACTGGCTGAGCCAGGGGTATGGGGCGGCGGAGCAAAGGGCATCGCTCATCCAGTGCTGTGTGTGTCTCCAGCTCTCAAGATCAGCGAGCCCAGCCACACGGCCTGCAGGATGCAGTACCTCAGGATCGACCTCCTCGTCGTCTTCCTCAGCAAGGGTGTCAAGGGCTGAGATGAGGGCCGCTAGAGCGTGAGTGAGCTGCCGCGATTCGGGAGGGAAATCGAAAGAAAAGCACAAGGCACACATCCGGCGTGACAATTCACGACTGAAGCTAACGGTCTCCGCGACGCCAGGAGCCACATGACGAAGATTCCAGCAGGATACGTCCCCATGCAGAACACCCCTACCGTCTGCATAGACCACGAGGGGCTGACCTAAGAAGCGGTCAACAGGAATGTTGTATCCCATCATCGCCTGTAACATCCTGGGCGCAAGTTCCGTCGTCACGCTGGAATCCTACGGCATCTCGCGCCCTAGCGTGCGCCCCACTCAAGATCAACATCCCTTTGACCTGCAAGAAAGACGAACAGCCCTATAGGAACTTTCAGCAAATTGCCCTGCAGTTATGCCATTACCTGTCACAACGATCTGTCAAATCATGCCACCAGAGCGGCAGGCATTTCACCAGCCCATCCCATCGACATCAACTTCCTGATGATGGCACAGAGATGACAAGCAATTACTGGCGTCTCAGTGACACTTCACACCCTCGGCCTGTGGGGACTGTCCCGCCAGCACAGCGTGTGGCGGGACGAGGCCGCTACTTGGCAGGTGGCCCAACGATCCACTGCTGAGATATGGCACATGTTGGGACAGGTCGATGTCGTGCACGGGCTCTATTACCTGCTGATGCACGGATTTTTCGAGATTTTTGGCCCAAGTACCATGACCCTGCGCCTGCCTTCTGTCCTGGCCATGGCGGTGGCGGCGGTCTGTGCGGCGGTCATCGGCCAGCGGCTGGCCGGGGCCTGGACGGGGTTGGGGGCTGGACTGGCGTTCGGGCTGCTTCCGGCTGTGCAGTTCTATCTCCAAGAGGGCCGCCCTTACGCTCTGGTCGCGGCTGGGGCCGGGATCTCGACACTGCTCCTGGTCACCATGCTCGAGGGGTGTAGCCAGGCATTGTGCTGGGCGGCGTACGGCGGGACGGTCCTGGTATGCGGGCTGTTGAACTGGTTGTCGCTGCTGATTCTGCCCGCGCACTTGGTGACTCTGGTCTGGACTCGAGCCGGGCGCGGCATATGGAAGCACTGGGCAACGACCTCGACGACTGCTACGGCGGGTGTTCTACCGTTGATTCTTTTCAGCCGAAGCCAGTCCGGCCAGGTGTCCTGGATACCGCCGCTGACCTGGCACATGATGATCGGCCCGGCCGTTCTGCTGGCGATCGGCGGCCTCGGAGCACTACTGGACCGGCCGCGGGCAGGCAGGCTGTCGGCAGCGGCCGTCGGGTTACCCCTGCTGGCGGTGCCACAGATCGCCCTGATCGGTCTCTCTCTGGTCCAGCCGCTGTATGTGGACCGGTACATCTTGTTCAGCATGCTGGGGCTGGCGTTGTTGATCGGGGCCGGGCTGGGCCGCGCCATACGGTCGGCCGCGCCACGGTTCCCCACGGCGTCCACGTGGATCCTCCCCGTGGTGGTCGCCGTGGCGATGGTGGCACTGGTGCCGCAATCGCTAGCCAAGCGCTCCCCGGACAGCCGGGTGGACGACGTCCTGGCAGTGGCGGACGAAGTGCGGCGGCTCAAGCAGAGCGGTGCTGCGGTGCTCTTCATACCGGCGGCACGGCGCGACACCGAGTTGGTCTCCCCCGATGCCTTTAGCGGCCTGCGCGACATCGCGCTGATGGAGAGCGCAAAGAAGTCCGGGACACTGAAGGGTGTGGAAGCCAGTCCGGCTCGGATCCGGGCTGCGATACTGGCTCACCGGCGGATCCTGCTGGTCACGGACGCAACGAAGGTGGCGAAGCCGGTGTCAGCAGAGCGAGACAAGGTGAAGACTTCTGTGCTGAAGGAGTACTTCACGGTGGTGACGGACGAGCAGGTACGCGGTCGGAGAGTGACGGTGTACGAGCGGCGCGGACCCGCTCAACGATCCACCGACGGAACTCCAGTGGGTAGTCGGAACGGCTGATCGGCACGATGGAGTGTCTACCAGACTGGACGATTTCGCCCTGAGCTTGGTCCTCAACCTCACCGGGGTCGCAACTAGTGGAATTCCGCGATCCCAGTTCGAAACCACGCACGAGCTCGCTCGCCTCGCGTTGCGCGGTCAGCAGATCTGGGGTGTCAAAGAGGTCGAGACCACCCGCCAGTTCGCGGCGGCTCTTCTCACGCTCGCCGAAGGCATTCACAACCGGTTACGGAACACCGACCGCCGGCGCCCGGGCCACATCCACGGCTGTTCAACCGGATCGCCAAGACACTCAACTCCGGACCTCGGACACCACGCAAAGCAGGTCGGGCCCCCGGGATTCGTTAGTACCGTGCAGTCAACCGGCTGGCGGATTCCCAGACCGCAATGGCAAGCGCGACATTCTGAGCATCAGTCTCTTCCGCAACCCGACGCACGTCTCGACTATCTTCCCAAAATATCACTCGGTAGGAACCGTCAGGCTGAGCCACTACCTGCGCGCCCCACCGGCTGTCCGGCTTCGGTCCGCTGGTGGCCACTTCAAAGCTCTGGCCCTCAGACAGGCCGAGGACCAGTCCGACGAGCTGCTTTTGCGACAGATTGTCCACCGAAGCGCCATTGGAATCGGTCACGTGGAGCTGAAGACGGTCGGTGTCCACTGCTTCGCCTAGCCTCGAACGGTCGCCTGCCGCTACGAGTATCCCACTAAAGGGGTGCGATCAGGCACCACCCGCGCAGGATGCAAAGTTGCGAGCGAGGGGCGGCAGCCCCAGGCGATGATGGTGACTTGTGGGATGTCAATGAACACTGGGTCCTTCAGCGCAATGGTGAACTCGGCATCGACATCACCGCGGCCGACGAGGCAACCGCCACCCCGACGCTGTGGCGGCGCTCGGTGGAGTGTGGCTCTCCAGCGGGCCCTCCGCCCTCTGGCACGGTGGCGTCGGCGAGGTTGGCCCGTTCGACCTCCTGAGTCCCTGCGTAGTGACCGGGCGAAGATGCAACTCAGGGTGCCAGTTCGAGCGTTTCAGGGTCTGAAGGGACTCAGCTTCGACATTGCTATGTTCGCCGGTCGGCCCGGTCACAGCCGCGGACTGCGGCGCACCGGCCCGGAAAGGACGCCGCATGCCGTGCCTCCCTCGTCGTTCTGGGTGCGGTGGGCGTCCCAGTCCGGATCGCGTATGGAGGCCGGCGCCCGCCTCGGTGGCCGGGGCGCGCATCACGCGCCAGCTGGTGCGCGGCACGGTGACGACGTGGACCAGGACGACGGCCTGTCGCCCGGCACCGCCCGGCCCCACGCCCCGGTGAAGCGGACCTGATCGGCCGCCCAGTCGCCCAAGCGTCGCCAACGGCACAGCCGTCCGAGCAGATAGCCGACCACGAGCGCGGGACCGTAGTAACGACGATGCCCATCACGACCACCGCATCCCGATCGCGGACAGCTGCTCTAGCCCGCGGCTTCGGCTTCTCGTCCTCGGCCGCGGGCTCGATCCCGAGGACCTCACGCACGAAACCGACATCGTGTGGCTCGAGGACACCACCGACCTCGACTACGTCCAGTTCGCCCAGCAGCACCGCGGCCGCCTGGAGGAGATGCTGCGCGCGTACGGGCCGGGCAGCGCGCGGGCCGCGTGCGGTCGCTACATGCTGGTCAGCCAGCCCGAGAGCCTGCTCATCCGCGAACGCGGTTCACCTGCCTCCTGCCGCTGCACCCGGCGCTTTCTCGCCGGATAGCGACGTTTCCGGGATCTGGCCCGGGTGGTAGGTCCGCCGGTGCTTGGCGATCGGAGACAGCAGCACAGCCTCGCCGTCGGCGTCGGTGTCGATAGCTCTGGCATCGCCGTCGGAGTAGACCGCCCAGGCCACCACCGGATCAGCAAACGAGGTCCCCTCGCTCGGGTCCTGCCACTCCGTCATCCAGCCCCCGCCCGGGACGACACCCACGATCTGGCGACGCTCACGGACTTCCTTGAAGCCCTCGACGTTCTGTGCTCGTTGCAGCTCATTACGCCACAGCACCAATGGCTCGCCGTCGTCGTTCCAGGCATGCACAGGGAGAGACTTATCGGGCAGGCGACCGCAGTCGAAAATGGCTTCGGTGGGCACGGTCGCCGGAATCATGAACCCTCCATAAGTCGGTGATCTGCCAGTCTCGCGGGTCAGCCGTGTCAGCAGGCGTGGTCAGCCGTGTCCGGCCGGATTTCAGTTCCTGGTGCTGTCGTAGGGCGTCCGACCCAGGCTTGATGGTTGGACGCGACGTGCAGTTCCTCGCGCAGGCGGCCGCGCAGTACACCGACGCGTGTTCTGCCCTCGATGACCTGCAACCCGCTGTCCGACAGGGCCAGGAGGCGGCGGTCGATCAGGATCGGCGGGCGCAGCCACGTCCCGTGCTTTTCCCAGTGTCGGCCGATCTCCGGCGGGCGAACTGTGACCCAGTGCACCGGGTTCTCGGCGTAGATCTCGATGCAGCCAGCATCGGACGCTCCGGTCGGCATCTCGTTGAAGTCCGCGGCTGGGATGGTCTCGAGTCCCCATGCGATGTCGCGCAGGTCGATGCTGCCGTAGTCGTACACGAAGGGGGCGTTGTCGCCGTGGTCGAAGAGGAACTGTTCGAGGACATCGTCCGGCCACTCCAGCGAGGCCAGCTCAGGGTCGGTGCGGAAACGGCCATAGCTGAGGCCGCCGTCTCGGCGGCGTGCCATCAGCGGGCCCAGGTCACTCAGCTTCATGTCATCAGGTGTACAGCAGGTTCCTGGTGGTGTTCCCCCTGCTCGACATCACTCAGAAGTGCCGTTCCCAAGCCAGTGGCACCGGACGGGGTGTACCGGCCCATGACAGTCATGCCCGCTACAGGTACCACCCTGTGTCAGTGACCACGCCCTACCTCACCACCCGACCAGCGAAACAATCCCGACCTGACATGCCATCACTGACACCCACCTACTGACACTAAACCGGCACATCGCAGCTCGGCATCCCAGACCTCGGCGGCGATCTGCGCGTGGACGGCATCAGCGGACCGCCGCCTGCGGCCTTGGCGGGGGCTGAGGAATCCGGGCCGGGTAGCACGGCCGCCACCATCGCATCGACCGCCGCGGCGTCGCCGGACGGCGGCCGCGCGCTCACGCCAGCTCTGCCTCAGCGCCTCGGGGCCCGGCCTCTCTCTTGCCTCGGCGCTGCGGGGAGCGGACTTCTGCTGGGCGCGGGTCGCAGCGGCGTCGACCGGGTCGGTGACGGCTCATAACAGAGTGTCCTGGTCGGAGTCGAGAGGTCCTGGACGGCCCCGTGGACGGCGCAGCTGAACCACCCTTGGGGTTGCAATGACCGCAGCGGGGAAACGTGCGTGCCCGCTATGCCAGAGGGCCTGGATCCGTCGTCGGATCCAGGCCCTCGCGCATCTGGCGGGATTAGCTGGCGTACCGCGTCAACGCAGCTGGCGTCCCATCTTTGCCGACTGACGGTTGTGCCCCTTGGTGTCCCACCACTCTTCGAGCAGGGCGTGGACCAAGTGCACGAGTTGCTTCAGCCGTTCAGGATCGGGCTGGGGTGAGGTGAGCACGTCGGTGAAGGACTTGTCGTCCCAGGGGAGAGTGAACTCCCAGTCTTCTTCCGGGTGCCGTTGCCGCACGACGGTGATCCAGTACGTGAAGGTGACGCTGCGGTTGGCGTGGTGATGAACAGTCAGGTTCGTGACCTCAAACCTGACGTGCCCGTCGCCAGAGGCGAACGAGCGAGCCAGAGCTCGCTCTGCCGGCGTCTGTTCCACCACGCGAACCATCCCCCTTCGCCTCACCTATCGATGAATGAACTCCCCTCGCACGGGAGCGT
Organism: Streptomyces sp. 2323.1; assembly: GCF_900221035.1. Taxonomy (NCBI): domain Bacteria; kingdom Bacillati; phylum Actinomycetota; class Actinomycetes; order Kitasatosporales; family Streptomycetaceae; genus Streptomyces; species Streptomyces sp. 2323.1. Next base: position 125,878 of record NZ_LT907981.1, read on the forward strand.
TAACACTTGCTGGCACTGGCCAAGCTCGTGACATTGTACGCAGTGAGAACATCATTTTGCCCGCCAGGGGTTCCGATGATGGTGCGGAACCGTTCCCTGGGCGGGCATTGATTGGTGAAGATGGAAAATCCAAATGTAACGGGGGTTCCATTGGCGATGGCGTTGCCTATCGTGCTGTCCATCCCGCGGCTCCAACCGTGCCCCTTCTTGATGTGCTTCCACCCCCACGTCGGCGTCCCGCAGCGCAGCGTGAACCTGCGAGGACCGCGGAAGTACTGCCGCACGATGTAGTACCGGCCGTGGTGCTTGCACGTTTCCTCGACGCTGCTGACAGCGACGCCCCTGGGCTTGCTGGACTGCGCGTTTGCCGGACTGGCTGCCGGAATCGCCAGCGCCGAGGCGGCGACGGCGGTCGCAAGTGCCACCTTGGCGGCACGAGCCGGGTTGAGACGCACTAATTCCCCGTTGACTATCTTGCCCTTCATGAATTCCCCGTTCTTCGCGAATGCTTGCGTGACTATTTGTAGCAACCGCGCAAGGCAGGGTCGAGTGAATTTTCGATCGTTGGCGTGATCTGCGCCGCGTGGCCAACACGCCAGGATGGCGAGCCTGCTTGACTCGTTGGCGAGCAATGAAGTGGACCGGGAAAGTCCATTTGGGAGGGCGTCTTAGATACCGGAATTACTCGTACCGCCCCAGGCGGCAGTAGAGCTGACGGCTTCTGGCGGCAGGCCGCTATCCGCGGATCCGCCCTTGTCGACTCTCACCGCACGGGGCTGGTGACCATCCCTGTCCGAGCGGCCAGAACACATTCGACGCTGGGTGATCGACCGCTCCCTCGGCGCGCCGACGGCGTCGGCTAGGGACTCGATCTCCCCGGCCAGGTCCCGCAGCTGCTCGTAGATGGTCGCCGTCTCATCCGCCATGCCCACCATCCTGGCAGCCCCCGCACCCACCCGAGCTCCGGCGCTGCGTAGCAATCGTGTGGCACGCCGGGCGTTACTGGGGTCATGACCCTGCAGTCTTCGTTTCCGGTGCCGAACGCGTTCGAGCTGTTGTGTGCGCAGTACGCACAGCGGCTGCCCGCGCAGCTGGAGGACCTGAACGGTCCCGCCCACGGCACGGTCGACCTGCCGCTGCACGTGGTCTGGTCGGGCCGCCGCTCCTACGGACTGGAGCAGCCGCGCTCCCGGATGAGCCTGTACCGCACCCTTCCAGGTCCGATGACGGGCCGGCATAGCGCTTCAATTGGCGAGTCCCGCCACACGAAGCATTCAGTCACACTGCCGGCGGCTCATGCTCACGGAGCGAGTCAGGCGGCTTGGCTGATGTGGTGCGGCTCAGGCGTTGCCGGTGTCATCGTCCGGCTCGTCGAGGAGGTGAGGGCCGTTGTTACGCACGTTGTTGACGGCTGTCGATACGGCGCGGGCGCCGAGGTGGCCGGCGGCGGGGGTTGCCAGCAGCGCGCGTAGCTCGTCGGCGTCCTGGTGGGCGGGGTCGAGCCAGGCACTCCAGTCGGCGGGAGCGACCGCAAGCGGCATACGGGGATGGACGCGGCCGGCGGCATCGAGGCTTCGGTGGTGATGATCGTGCAGGTGGCCCACCACGCCCCCACTGCGCCGTCGTCTTCGACCGCCGGGTCGCGCCAGAACTCGTACAGGCCGGCAAGAGCCATGACTTGACCGTCGTCGGGGCTGATGAAGTACGGCTGCTTGCGGGCCTTGGCAGTTTTGGTGGCGGCGACGTTCTGCCACTCGTAGAAGCCGTCCGCGGGCAGCAGGCAGCGCCGCTTGGCGAACGCCCGGCGGTAGGCCGGCTTCTCCGCGACGGTCTCCGCCCTGGCATTGATCATCTTCGCGCCCGTGTTCAGGCTCTTCGCCCACGACGGCACCAGACCCCAGCACAGCGCCCGCAACTGCCGCGTGATCTCACCCGTCTCGCACTCGACCCGCTCCAGCACCGACCACACATCGTCCGTCGGCGCCACATTCCAGCTCGGATCCAGAGCCCCGTCAGAGTCCCAGCACGTGACATCGAAGACGCTCGCCAGGTCCTGCGGACTTCGGATGGACACGAATCGACCGCACATACCCCCACCCTGCCAGGAACCCGCCCGAAAGCCGGGCCCAGACGACCGGTGTCCTCTGACATGCAGTCTTGACCGTTTGCCAGGCTGGTTTGACCGGCCCGTTCCGTGCTGAACCGCTCCTTGCTGCAGGCGACGGCCCGGCCGGCCCGGGGTGGCAGCTGGCGATGGGGCGCTGTGCCGGGTGGATATCGGCCTGGCGGCGACGGAGATGCGGGAGTCGGGACGGGACTGGCCGCCGTCAGGGGGACTTCACGGCGTTGACCATGGTGTATCCCATCTTGTCCCGGCACAGGGCGAGGATCCGCGGGTAGACAGTGCCGAGCTGAGCCATCGCATCGGTGCCCACCAGCTCCGCGATCTGGGCGCGCCTCGCGGCGAACAGGCGCGGCATCAGCTCGTAGGTGGGCTTGAACTCCCGGGACATGTCGCGAGTGCCTTGGATGGCGAAGCCGGCCTCGCCGAGCATGCGGGAGTAGTCCTCGGGTCCAGCGGGCAGGCGGGAAAGGGCGAACGCGGCCTGGAAGAGCTGGACTTCCTCGGGTGTGAAGGGCACGGCTTCGTAGCAGTCCGCGAGGACGAAGCGGCCCCCGGGCCGCAGCACCCGCCGAACCTCGCGGATCGCGGCGGGGCGGTCGGAAAAGTGAGCGAAGGACTCGATGGCCCACGCGGCGTCGAAGGTCTCGGACTCCTGGGGCAGGGCCATGGCGTCCGCCTGTTCAAAGGTGACGCGGTCGGACAGCCCTGCCTTCAAGGCGCGGTCGCGGCCGGCCCGGATCTGCCCGGCGCTGACCGTCACGCCGAGCACGCTCGCGCCCGACTCGGTGCCGATCCGCACGGTGGGGCGGCCTGTGCCGCAGCCGACGTCCAGCATCCGCTGTCCCGGCTGCAGCCCGACCACGTCGATGAGGGTGCCGGTCCAGGAGTCCTGGGCCCGGGTGAGTTCCTCCCACATCTCGTCGGCCGTCAGCTCCCCCGTCTCCGCCCGCACGCCGTCGGTCCACATGCCCAGGTGCATGCTGTCGCCCATGGTCAGGCCGTACAGGCCCCCGAAGCGGTCGTACCATTCGCCGACCTCCCGGGCCGATGGATTACTCATGTCCAACTCCTCGCTTCCGGGCAGCCCACCAGGTGGGCCGGCGCCCCGGGCCGACCCGGCCGATCGCCCCGCTGCCCTCCACCTTCCCCAGGACGGGCGCGCAGTGAGGCCACAAGGCGGGGCGCACAGAAGCACGGATGGATCCATGCACTGAAACAGCAGGCACACCGCTATCGGCGGGGGTGGCGCTCGTCGCCGTTTACCAGACGGCGGATCACGCGGTCGAAGCGGCCAGTGGGCTCGGCCAGCTGGATACGGCACCCCGCGCAGTGCACGCCGTCGGACGGCGGCGCGGCCTCTTCCCGCGGGTCATATTCGAAGGGGCTGCTCTCCAGCGGCCCGTGGCACTCCTGGCACACCGGGTCGGGCTCCCTGGCGGCCTCGGCAGCGGCCTCCTGTGCCGCCCACCGTTCCCTCGCTTCCTGGCGTTCGCGCTCGCGCTGCTGCTCCTCCTGCTCGCGCTGCTGCTTGCGGAGCTGATCGCGCTGACGCTGGCGGCGCGTGAAGGCGCGCTCGCCGTCGGGGTTGTCCAGGGCCTCGCTGAGGGGCTGCCAGGTGGAGTGGCCGAAGCGCAACCAGACCGGGCCCAGGGGCCCGTGCTCGCGCAGCCGGTCCAGGGTGGTGACCAGGATCGGCACGGCGTCCGTGTAGTCGGTGTAGCTGTCGTATTCGTTGGTGCCGTAGCCGAGAGCGAACCGGCAGTACCGGCCTGCCCAGTGCTCTTCGGTCAGCCGCATGACGCTGTTGATGCGGTTGTTCATCGCGGTGGGCCCGACCTGCTTGGTGAACACGATCGCCAGGGGCGGATACCCCCCTTCCAGGGGACCGTAGAGGGTCTCCCACATCGGTGTCGGCTCGCCTGAGCGGGTGGCTGGCTTCACGGTCCGGCGGAAGAACTCGCGGTAGCGGGCGGCCTTGGAAGGGAGGGCGACGGGGCTTTCGGTGCCGTTGTCTACCTCCACCGGCTGCCCGGCCTCCGGAGCGGTGAGCACCGCGTCGGCGCGGGGGCTGTTCTTGCCGGGGGTGGTGAGCGTGCCGGAGACCGGGAGCACGACCTCTGTCGCCCAGGAGCTAATCTGTCCCAGCCCCTGCGAGCGTTCCTGGGCGGCCGCTGGAGCAGCGGAGGTGCATCGCCCGCCGGTGCGCTGGTCGGCGCTGTGATGGCGGGGTGGGGGCGTTTGCGGGGTACGGGGCGGGTCGGCTCGGGTGGGGTCTGCAGGAACGCGGTGATGGTGTCGGTGACCTTCACCGCGTGCTTGGCACCGGAGCGCGCGGCGCCGCGGGCGGTGCCGCCCATCTCCCGCACCGGCCGGTCCAGCACCGCGGCCGCGGCCTCCAGGCCGGGGCCGGTCAGGTTCCACAGCTTCTCAAAGACCAGGTTGCCGTTGGTGTTGGTGCGGCCGGCCGAGCCGAGCGACTCCACCAGGCGTCGCGGCCGAGGTCGAGGCCGCCGTTGCGGAGGGTCTGCGCGCTGGCAGTGCCCGGACACATCAGCTGCCGGATCTGCTCGGCGGTCGCCACCTTCACCACACCCAGCGCCGCGAGGACCATCTGCCGCGTCTTGGCCGTCGACCCGTACGGCCGGCGCACCGTCCCGCCCACTGCCCCCCCCCCCCCCCCCCCCCCCCCCGCACCGGTCACGCCCCGGTGCGTCCGCCCGGCCATGCAGCCACGAGCCCGGCCCGGACCGACGCCCACCCCAACTCACCAACACCCACCACTGAGTGGGTGTTTCACAAGTCCGCCCTTCCCCACTATGAGATGCCGCCGTCCTACGTCGTCGGTCTGAGCGGGCTCGCTCGCTTCTGCGGGGCTGTCTTCGAAGATCCCGAGTTCGGGTAGCTACGCTGGATCCGCATGCTGGAGGAGGTTGCGATCGGTATGGGTGATGCGCACGGGCCCGGACGGTCTGAGCAGGAGGAGGCGCTCGGAGCCGGATGGGAGAGGCACCGGCCTGCGGTTTTCGGTGTGGCCTACCGGCTGCTGGGGAGTGTGGCTGATGCCGAGGACGTGACCCAGGATGTGTGGTTGCGGGCGGCCGGAGCGGATCTGCGGGACATCGGTGATCTGCGGGCCTGGCTGGTGACGGTGGCCGCGCGGCGGTCGTACGACATTCTCAAGAGTGCCCGTTTCCGTCGGGAGAGCTATGTCGGGCCGTGGCTGCCGGAGCCGCTGCTGACGGGGCCGGACGCGTCGCAGCCGGTACTCGTCGATGAATCCGTCAGCTCGGCGATGCTGCTGATCATGGAAGAGCTGAGCCCGCCGGAGCGGGTGGCTTTCGTCCTGCACGATGTCTTCGGTCTTGAGTTCGGCAAGATCGCCGAAGTGCTGGACGTCTCCGTGCCGGGCGCCCGGCAGCTCGCCTCGCGGGCGCGACGGCGGGTGGCCAAGGCGAAACAGTCCATGCCGCAGGCGTCGAAGGCGGAGCGCGAACGCGTCCTCGCGGTTTTCCGCGCCGCGTACGAGGCCGGGGACCTGGCCGGCTTGGTCAGGCTCCTGCACCCGGACGCCGTCTTCGTCACCGACGGCGGCGGCAAGGCATTCGCGGCACGCAAGCTCATCCACGGCGGCGAGCGCGTTGCCGAGGTCATGGTGCGTGTGGGACGCCGGTGGCGTCCGGACCGTATCGCCTTCGCTGAAGTCGGCGGCGAGCTCGCCCTGGTGTTCTACCGCGAAGGCCGGGTCCACTCCGTGGACACGGTCCAGATCACAGACGGTCTGATCACCGCGTACCGCAGGGTCATCAATCCCGACAAACTCGTGCGCGTCTGAGCTGTCACACCTGGAGGGGCTACCTCGTCTCCCTGGTGAATTGACCGACTCGCGCCGCGCCACGCGGCACGATCCTGAGGAGCCCTGCCATCATGACCACGCCTGCCCCGGCCGCTTCTTCCGCCGCTGCCGTCCCGCCGGTCGTCGCCATCGCCCATCACTCGGGCTTCGGCCACACCTCGGTGCTGGCCGAGGCGGTGCGCGAGGGCGCCGCCGACACCGGGGCGACCGTCCACCTGGTCAAGGTCGACGAGATCACCGAGGAGCAGTGGGCGCTGCTCGACACCGCCGACGCGATCGTCTTCGGCTCACCGACCTACATGGGCACCGCGTCCGGCGCCTTCCACGTCTTCGCCGAGGCCACCTCGAAGCGCTGGGCGACCCGCGCCTGGCAGGACAAGCTGGCGGCGGGCTTCACCAACTCCGGTTCAAAGAGCGGCGACAAGCTGCACACCCTGCAGTTCTTCTCCGTGCTGGCCGCCCAGCACGGAATGCACTGGATCAACCTCGGCCTGCCGTCCGGCTGGCACTCCACCACCGCCTCCGAGAACGACCTCAACCGCCTCGGCTTCTACCTGGGCGCTGGCGCGCAGACCGACACCGACCGGGGCCCGGACGGCGTCCACAAGGCCGACATAGCCACCGCCGAACACCTCGGCCGGCGAGTCGCCGCCCAGGCCGCGGTGTACGCCGCCGGTCGCGCCGCGGTCGCCGCCTGATCCGCCTCCCACGGGTGCCGGGCGCCCGTGAGCGACGTACGCGCCCGGCCCGCGCGCCCCGTTCCGCGCGTGCCGCCCGTACAACTGGCGTCACGCGGCCTGGACGAGTCCGCGGCGGGGCGGCGCTGGGGTAGCGGCGGGGCCCGGTCAGGCGGCGGGTCATCAGCGTGATGACGGCCGTGTTGAGCATCGCTTCCGCGTGCGCGGGGAGGCACTCGTAGTCTCTGACCAGCCGCCGGGCGTGCATCCACCAGCTTTCCACGATCCACCGCCGCGGCAGCAAGACGAAGCCTTTCGCGTCCCTGGGACGGCTGACGGTCTTGACGGTCATGCGAGGGACCTCTTCGCCCAGGAGACGAGGGTGCCGGCATAGGCCCGGGGCGCCGGCCTCGGGCGGGCGTCAGGCCGGGTCCTGGGCCGTCTTGGCGGGCAAGCCGACGTCTTCGCAGGTCAGGCCGGGGTTGTTCCCGGCCTCCTTCTTCTCGTCGTCCTTCTGGGAGCGCGATGATGGAGGTGTGGGAGGGACGCATCCTCTTGCGTCTTCATCCGCGCGGCCCCTGCCGTCGCCTTCTTCGTCCAGGGGGTTCGGGGCCGGTGCGGGTCAGGCGGTGGGTCATCAGCGTGATCGCCGCCCAGGTGATGAGGGTCTCGGCATGGGCGGCTTCAACGAGGCAGCTGACGTTGCTCGACAGGCCCTGGCCACGGATTGGACGCCCCGGCCAGGGTCACTGTCTTCCCGGATTGTCATTCCGGTTGCCGGGGACACTACTTCGCCGCACGCCGTGCGCCACGAGCACAGAGGGTTAAGGCCGGAGACGACCAGCGGCCCCAAAAACCCCTCCACCGCTCCCCCTCCACCGCCACCCGCCCCCACCCGGACACATCCGATCGAACCGAAAGCAGAATCGATCGGATGCAGCATCAGAAGGAATAAGAGACAGGTCACTTCGCGGTGCGCCGCAAGGCTCCGTCCCTAGTTCCCGACACCAGTCATCCATGCCGAAAAATCGAACACCCTGCCCCCGCGTGCCCCTACGCCACCCTTCGCCACGTCCCGCCACCGAGCACATCGCATACGAGCCGGCCAAGCCAACGGCTCAACGCCGATCAGAAACAAGTGCAGTGCCCAGAGAGGCGGCAGCCCACACCGGGCCGGTGCATAAAGAGATCGCCAGCGAGGACGCCGACCGCTGCCTCGTGAAGGGCCGGACCAGGACGTCCTGTTCTGATGGGTCACGGCGAGCATGGAAATTCCAGGCGCACGGGTCTGACGCCGATGTGCCCAGCCTCTGACGTCTGCGGCGTTATGAACAGGCAAGTGGAACCGCTACGACTGAGAGGCGTTCGCAGCTAGTGCCGTATCAGGTAACGTCCGCCCTGTAATTCGCGGGCCGGGCGGGGCGCGCGCCGCTAAAGTCACCTGCATGGCTGAGACTCAGCGCCGCTCGGTGCCCCGCAATGACGGTAGTGAACTGGATACCGCGATGGCTTTCCTGTCGTTCTCCAGGCAGTGCGTGGTGAAGAAGACCGCCAGTCTGACGGAGGAGCAGCTACGCCGGGGCTTGGTGGAGTCGGGGACCACGCTGCTGGGCCTGGTCCATCATCTGACCCTGGCGGAGCGGTTCTGGTTCGGGTATCACGTGGCCGGTCGGGAGTCGGACAATCCCGGGGATGTCGGCATGCAGGTGCCAGCCGGTCGTAGTGCCGGGCAGGTACTGGCCGATTACGACGCGGCGATCGCGGCCAGCGACGCCGCGATTCGTTCCGTCGGCGACCTGGGAGAGTCTGTCGCGATACCGGTCGAGGGCACGTTCCTCTCGGTGCGGTGGGTCGTTGCTCACATGACCAGCGAGACCGCCCGGCATGCTGGCCATGCCGATATCTTGCGGGAACAGATCGACGGGACGACCGGGCGCTAGTGCCGCATCACAGAACCCTCGTCCCGTTGTGATGTGACACGACGGTGGACGTTGGCCCGTGCGGTTCGGTGCCGCCAAGCCGTCCGGGTGGCAGAACGAGTACGCGTCCGTGAGATCGATGACGACGAAGGCAGACGGTTGCTGCGGATTGTCCGCAGGGGCAGCGGGTCGGTGGTGACTGGCGACGGGCACAGATGGTGTTCGGTCCGCCCAGAGTATGCCGATGGTGAAGATCGCCGAGGTGACGTTCACCAGCCCGGACCGGGTCCGGGACGTGATTCATAACTTCAATGCAGACGGATTCGACTGCCTGTATCCGAAGTACTCCGGCGGCCGGCCAAGGACGTTCGCCCTGCCCGAGCAGCGTGAGATCAAGAAGATCGCCAAGTCCAAGCCGGCCGAGCACGGTCTGCCGTTCTCGACCTGGAGCCTGGTCAAGCTGGCCGACTTCCTGGTCGCCGAGGGGTGATCGACGACATCAGCCACGAGGGCCTTCGGGTCCTGCTCCGCCAGGAGGGCGTGTCGTTTCAACGCATAAAGACCTGCAAGACCTCCCGCGACCCCGACTACGCCGCCAAGAAGGCCCGCGTCGAACACCCCTACGCGATCGCCGACGGTGAGGTCATACCCGAGGACGGGGAACCCGAAGTCGTCTTATGCCTCGACGAGTTCGGGCCCCTCAACCTCCAGCCCCACCCTGGACGGCAATGGGCCGAGCGTGGCGGACGGCACAAGGACCCCGGTCGCGAGCCGAGGCCGCGACAGCGGGCGACCTACACCCACCCGCACGGGGTCCGGCATCTGTTCGCCGCATACGACCTGGCCAAGGACAGGCTCTACGGTCACACCAAGCAGAAAAAGAACCGGACGAGGTTCCTGGAGTTCTGCCGCTGCGTGCGCAGCCTCCACCCGCCCGAGATCCGCATCGCCATCGTGCTCGACAACTTCTCCCCGCACCCGACCACGAAGAACGACACCCGTGTCGGCGACTGGGCCACGGCGAACAACGTCGAGTTCGCCTACACACCGACCAACAGCTCCTGGCTCAACCGCATCGAAGCCCAGTTCACCGCCCTGCGCTACTTCACCCTCGACGGCACTGACCACGCCGGCCACAAGGAACAGGGCAGCATGATCCGCCGCTACAACATCTGGCGGAACAAGCATGCCGACGACCAGCGGCTACGAGCCATGGTCGACAGGGCGAACGTTGCCTGACGCGGGACTAGCTCGGGTAGCGAGCGGCAGCCAGATGCGGGCGGGCGTGCGCGTCGTGACCCCTGAGCAGCGAGCGCCGCGACGGAGGTCCCGACATCGTCCATCGCCTCGCGCAGTTGCTCCGTCGCCTTACGAGCCTGCAGACGCCGTTCTGTCGCCATGCGTCGCTCGACGCCTCTGTTGAAGGTGGTGCGACTGTCCCACTCTCATCCCATGCCCGCCTTCATCTGTGCAGGTCAGAGCCGTGGGATCCCAGGATTTCCCAGTTGTCGCCATTCGGTGGGCACCGGTCGGAGGAACGGGCAACGTGTTCACAGCACATCGGCACAACTGCGAAGGAGTGAGGACACCTTGATTTGGCGAGCAGGACGATCAGCGCTGAGCGGCATCACGCTGCTGATGGCCGTCGGTGCGGCTGTACCGAGCGGCATGGAGTCGGACGCGGCCGCCGCGACGCCGGCGCCTGCGGCTGCCCACGTGGGCAGCCTGGGATTCCGGCACGTCGCCGGCCAGGCGGATAACGTGTACTACATCGTGAACGGCCACAGCGGCAAGTGCCTCACGGTCAAGGGCGCCAGCACGGCCGACTACGCACCCGTCAATCAGTACCGGTGCGTGGGGGCAAGGAATCAGTGGTGGGTCATCTACAACCTCGGCGGATTGCGGCGCCGAATCGAGAACTACCACAGCCAGAAGGCGCTGTCGCTGGGCGGAGGCAGCAACCGGAAGGGAACCGTCGCTGTCCAGGAGTCGTACCAGGACGACACCAGCCAGGTCTGGTACTCCCAGCTTCCCAACGCGCAACACTGGGCTGGCCAGTTGCGGCCCGCCAACGGCCACGACAAGTGCCTCGAAGTCAAAGGCGCCAGCACGGCCGACAACGCACCAGTGATCAACTGGTCCTGCAACCGCAGGACCAACCAGGACTGGAAGGCAACGGGATGATGGCTATGTCAGCACATAGCAGGGTGCTCACGGCGCTGGCAACCAGCTCGGCTGCGCTATGTCTGGCCGGTCTAGCCGCACCCTCAAGCGCCGCTTCTTCTAGCTCGCAGGTTCAAGGAGCCTCCGTCCGGTATGTAGTGAACAACCACAGCGGCAAGTGCCTGACGGTGCAAGGCGCCAGCAAGGCCGACAACGCGACCGTCAACCAATACCGCTGCGTGGGAGCCCGCAACCAGCAATGGGCCGTGGAACGGGGCGGAGGAGACCCCTCACTGGGCACCCTGGTGCTGCGCAACGTAAACAGCGGCAAGTGCCTGACCGTGCACGGCGGCGCAGCCAAGGGAGCTCGACTCGACCAGTACGACTGCATCGCTGGAACCAACCAGAGCTTCAGCTACCTTCCGGTAGCGCTGCGGCATACCCCGCTCTACGCACATCCGCTCACCGCGAAGCTCGCCGTCGATGTCCAAGGGGCCAGCACCGCGGACAACGCTCCTGTCATCCTCTGGCGGGACAACCACAACTCCAATCAGCGATGGGACATCACACGTCACCCCTGAGATCACTGGTCACATCGCCGCTGAGCCGAAGCGAACACGCGGCAGTTGTTCTGCAGCAGTGTCCAGCCCGCTTTCTGCTCCCCCGGCCTCGTGTCTATCGTCGGATACCGCGATGGCTACGATGCAAAACGCCCCGCCCCCGGCCGATGCGATGATGCCGAGGTCGGGGCAAGGCGTTGTCACGGGCGGCTCCCCGGAGCCCCTGAGCGGAGAGCTTGCGCAGCTGGCTGCAGGCGGCTCGACAAGGATGACCTGGGCGCGGCGGGACCGTGTTCAGGCGACACACGGCTGCTCGTCGGCAAGGCCGGCGAGGTGCTCGTCGCGGGCGGCCTCCCACAGCACGCCGGTCTGCAGGTCCGGGTAGCCGCTGGTAGCGATGTCCTCGAGGACGGAGGCGAGAGCGTCGGTCTTCGCCCGCTCGCGGGCGGTGCCCATCGGGGAACTGCACGCCCCTGTGAGCCGCGCTGACGCGGTCAGCCGATTCCGACCTTTGACAGGGCGGTGGTCCAGTTGGTGGCGATGGCGCTGCGTGCGGCGGCGAGTTTTACGGTGCCGTTGCACACCGCGACCTTCAGCTTGTTCTCCACGGAGTCCTTGCTGGCGGCCGGCTTGTTGCCGTAGCGGGGCTCGGCCACAGGTTCTTGGGGTCGCGCGGGGCCCCGCCCAGTTCGAGGGGGACGAGGTGGTCTTCCTCGTAGTGGGCGGTTTTGGTGTCGGAGTAGCCGTACTGGCCGATCTGTTTCGCCCGGCGGTCTCCGTGCTGGCGCTATCAACAGATCATGGACAAGACGACTGCTCGCGCCTTCGCGGCCGCGGCCCTCGCCCTGCTACCCCTCACTACAGTCCCCCCCGCACAGGCTGCCGAGACGCTCAGCCTCTACGACGGCATCGAAGCGCTTCCCCCAGGCCGCCGAAGTGCGCGAGGGCTACGAGCGCACCAAGTTCCGCCACTGGATCGATGAGGACAAGGACGGCTGCAACACCCGCAACGAGGTTCTGCTGGCCGAGGCCGTCATCGAGCCCACGGTCGGTGTGGACTGCAAGATCACCGGTGGTACCTGGCGCTCCTACTACGACGAGGCAACCGTGAACGAGCCCTCGGGCTTGGACATCGACCACATGGTGCCGCTGGCCGAGGCCTGGGACAGCGGTGCCTCCCAGTGGACCGCCGCGCGGCGCCAGGCCTACGCCAACGACCTCGGCGCCGACCGCAGTCTGGTCGCGGTCACCGCGAAGACCAACCGGTCCAAGGCCGATCAGGACCCGGCCCAATGGATGCCGCCAGCAGCCGCGGCCCGGTGCACGTACCTGGCCGACTGGGTGGGCACCAAGCTCCGCTGGTCCCTGACCGTCGACCGGCACGAACGCGACACCCTGCGCCAGCTCGCAGCCGACTGCGAGAGCACCGACGTCGAGTACGCGCCGGTATAGCACCAACCCGCGGCCACAGCTTCCGCCGGGAGGCAGCGGTGCGCCGCAGGCACGGCTCCGGGGCGGTCAGTGACCGCGGCGGCCGTAGCCTTCGGCATCGACACGGTGACGCCCTGCTGGCTTGGGGCCCCACTCCAGCAACAAGCGACAGGCAGCGCCGCTGCCATCGGTTACGACCGCAGGCTCGCCGCTAGCCGGACGGTGCGTCGTAGTAGCCGCTCGGCCCGCGGAATCGGACCGCCCGCTGCCGCCCTTGCGGCTGCCCTGCTGGCGGGTTCTCGCTCTGATTGCGGCTTGAACCCGTACAACCCTGCAGCTTCGTGAGGAGCATCACTTAACTCTGCAAGCCGGAATGTCGGTTCCACTCCATAGGTGGCGTTTCGCGAGGGTATTCATACGAACACATTCACCTATACGTTCCCGCCCACAACTTCTTCATGAAATCTTCATTTTTGTGGGCGGGGGATGACGGGGATGCCTGTCTCGGTGCGTCGAGGACGCTTTCATCGGGTGTTATCGGCGAGTACGGCCGGGCTGCTGACGGCAGGCCTGCTACCGGCAATCCTCGGCTCGTCCGCCTGGGCCGCGCCTCATCCACCGAAAAGCGCCGCGACCGCCGCCGATGCGCAGGGGTCGGACGGCCAGGCTCCCACCGAGGACGCCGCCCTGGAGCAGGCCAAGCGCACCGGGCGGGAGGTCGAAGTCTCTTCCCTGCGTAGTGAGTCGGCAGATGTCGTGGCCACTGCGGATGGCAAGCTCCAGGCCCGGCAGTACCTGCGGCCGGTCCGCACCAGGATGTCGGGACAGTGGAAGGACATCGACACCGACCTGGCCGGGCAGAGCAATGGGACCGTGGCGCCGAAGGCTGCAGCCGTGGGTCTGGCGTTCTCTGGCGGCGGCGACAAACCGCTGGTGACGATGCGCAAGGCAGGGCGCGAGCTGGCACTGTCCTGGCCGGGGACGCTGCCCGCCCCGGTTCTTGACGGCGCGGAGGCCACGTACCGCGACGTGCTGCCGGACGTGGACCTGCGGATGGGGGCACAGGCCGACGGGTTCACCCAGCTTTTAGTCGTCAGGTCGGCTCAGGCTGCCGCGAGTTCGGAGCTGGCACGGCTTCGCCTGAAGATGGCGGCCGAAGGCATGGAGGTGAAGGAAACGGCGGCCGGTGGTTTGGAGGCGCTCGACAAGGGCGCCGGTTCGCCGGTGTTCGAGGCGCCCACCCCGCTGATGTGGGACTCCAGCACGGGTGGGAAACCCGCCGCAGCCCGCAAGAGCCTGAAGTCCGCGCCGGCCGCAGGGAAGACCGCCCGGGCCGTCGGACGGGCGCCCGCTGCCGGCGCTGAGGGCGAGGAGCCGTCTGCCGGTGACTCGGGCAAGCTCGCGCCCGTGGGAGTGGATATCCCCGCCGGCCAGGACCAGGTCGTCCTCAAGCCCGACGCCGACGTCCTGAAGGGCAAGGACACCGTCTATCCGGTCTTCATCGACCCCCAGTGGTCCACCCCTCGGGCGACTTCCTGGACGATGGCGTCGAAGTACTGGGCGTCCTCCCCGCAGTGGAAGTTCAACGGCGATCACGACGCGGGGATGGGGTACTGCGACTGGAACCACTGCCAGCCCGAGGACACCAAGCGGCTCTTTTACCAGATCCCGACCTCCGCCTTCGCCGGCAAGTCGATCCTCTCGGCGGAGTTCGTGGTCCGCAACACCTGGTCCGCTTCCTGCAAGGAGCGGAAGGTCGAGCTCTGGCGCACCAAGCCCATCTCCACGTCGACGACCTGGAATTCCCAGAACGCGGACGGCTTCTGGCAAAAGCGGCTGGCCTCCCCCAGCTTTGCGTACGGCTATGACGGCTGTGCAGCGAAAGACGGGGAGTTCGGCGTCCGGTCGGCGGTGCAGGAGGCCGCGGACAACAAATGGCCCACGCTGACCTTCGGGCTGAAGGCCGGGAGCGAGGTCGATGGGCTGGCCTGGAAGCGGTTCTCGGACAAGGCCTTTTTGCGGGTGACCTACAACCGGCCTCCGCCACAGGTGAAGCCTTCGCAGCTGACGATGGAGTACGGCGGCGGCTGCAAGAAGTCCGGAGCTGCCGCTCGAATCCGCACCCGGGGAAAGATCTACGCAACCGATGTCACCGATCCCGACCGGGACAAGGTCCGGGTCCAGTTCCAGGCGAGCTGGGACGAGGGCGACGGCAAGGGCACCATCGCCCGCTGGAAGCCGGGTCTGACCACGGCGAAGGATTCCGGCTCCTCCTTCGCCGTCAGCCTGCCCGCCTCGATTCCGACAAACAAGACCGTGAACTGGGCGGTGCGGACCTATGACGGCGCACAGTACTCCCCATGGTCGTTCACCGGGTCCGCCGAGGCCTGCTACTTCGTCCTCGACACCAGGGTGCCCGCGGCCCCCACGATCAGCTCAGGGGACTATCCCCCCTCCGACCCCGAGAATCCGGACGATCCGTGGTACGACGGGGTCGGCCAGTACGGCGCCTTCGAGGTGGCGGACAGCCACCGGGACGTGAACCGCTACACGTACGGCGTCAACGGCGACCCGTCCGTCAAGAATTCGGTGACCACTGCTGGCGGTGCGGCGCGAAACATCTCCATCCAGCCCGAGAAGCCCGGACTGAACTTCGTGACCGTCCAGGCTTTCGACGCGGCCGGCAACAATAGTGAGATCCGCACCTACCGGTTCCGGGTGAAGGCAGGTCAGCCCGAGCGGGCCACCTGGCAGTTCGACGAGTCGGCCGACGCCACCGAGGCGAAGGGTTCCACGCCGGCCCGGACCGCGGCCCTGCACGGCGGCGCCACACCGGGTGCGGAGGGAGTGACGGGCACCGCCCTGGCCCTCAACGGGACCGATGGCTACGCGGCGACCGACATCCCCGTGGTCGACACCTCCCGGGGCTTCTGCGTCTCGGCCTGGGTCCGTCCGAGTCAGATCCCCGACCATCCGGCGATCGTCGCCACCCAGCCGGGCAACAACCGGCCGGGATTCGAGCTGTACTACTCCTCCGACCTCAAGCGGTGGGTGTTCAACCAGTACACCTCCGACAGCTCCGACGCCGGCATCGCCCGCGCGATGGCGCCCCAGCCCGGCGGTGTCACCGCTAATGAGTGGACCCACCTGGTGGGCGTCTACGACAGCGCCGCCAAGGTGTTGCAGCTGTACGTCAGCGGCAAGCTCGTCGGCCAGACGCCCTATGCTGGCGCCTGGAACGCACGGCGTGGCCTCCAACTGGGCGCCGGTTCCTACGACGGAAAGCCTGGAGCCTTCTTTCCCGGCTCCCTCGACGAGGTGCAGATCTTCGACAAGGCCGTCTCCGCCGGAGAGGTCACCCGCCTGTACGCCAAGGAGCGCATCCATGGCCCCGGGCGGCCGGCCCGCGCGGTCTTCCCGCTCGACGAGCCGGCCGAGGCCCAGCAGGTCACCGGCCACGGCGATGTCATGCCGGCCGTTCTCCACGGCGGTGCCGAGCCCGGCAAGGCAGGAGTAGCCGGCAACGCCCTGAGCCTGGACGGCAAGGACGACTACGCCTCGGTGGACGCGGCGCACTTCAACACCGAACGGTCCTATGCGGTCACCGCGTGGGCCCGGGTCACCGACGCCGGCCGGAATCAGACGGTCGTCGCACAGGACGGCGGTTTTCTCAGCGCCTTCTACCTGTCGTACGAGGCCTCCGGTGGCGTGTGGAGTGCGCGTCTGGCCACCAAGGACTCCGCTGACGGCAGCGTGGGCCAACAGCGCGTCGCCTCGAAGCAGAAGGCGACCATCGGCAAGTGGGTGCATCTGGCCGCCGTGCACGACACGGTGGACAACACGGTGAGCCTGTATGTCAACGGGATCCTGCAGGGGAGCACCGCGGCGCCGCAGGCCTGGTACGGCGACGGTTCCTTGCAGATCGGCCGGGCTCTGTACCGCGGTGCCTACACCGACTACCTCATTGGCCAGATCGATGACGTCCGGATCTTCGACCGCCCGGTCTCCGAGGGCGAGATCCACCAGCTCGTCCAGCGACGACCGGTCCTGACCGGCCGCTGGCAGTTCGACCAGACGGCCGATCCCGGGGCCAACTCCGTCGCGCGGGGGCCGGCCATGACATTGGGCGGCAGCGCCCAGCAGGTACCCGGCGCCGGCTTCCTGGGCGAGGGCGGGCTGGTCCTGAACGGCAAGCAGCAGGACTACGCCTCCAGCGCGGTCCCGTTCGACACCAGTGAGAGCTTCACGGTGACCGCGTGGGTGCAGGCGGCAGCCGTGCCGTCCCGTCCTTCGGCCCTGATCAGTGCCGAAGGAACCAATGCCAGCAGCTTCGGGGCCGGCTTTGTGCCCAACCCGAAGAACCCCTCCGCAGAGGGTTTCTGGGAGCTGGCCCTGCCTCGGGCGGACACCCCTGACACCGAGCTCGACTGGGCCGGCAACGCTCAGTCCTTCAACAGCGTGACGGACTGGAACCACATCGCGATCGTGTATGACGGCTTCGCCAAGCAGGCCCGCATTTACGTCAACGGGTATCTCGGTGAAGCTGCCTGCATCGACGGAGACGATGACGGTCGGGCGGATGACGCCGCCTGTCTGGAGGCCGTCCCCTGGGCGGAGAACGTCATCTCCTTCGAAGCCCTGAAGTCGCTTCAGCTCGGGCGGGCCAAGGGACACGGCTCCTTCGGTGACTACTGGCCCGGGGCGATCGACGACGTGTGGACGTTCCAGGGCGCCCTCAGTGACGCGCAGGTCGGCCGGATCGCAAGCGAGTTGTACGGGTTGCCGACCGAAGTGCCCAACGTGCCCGACGGGGCCTGACCGTGTGGCGTGCAGCCAGGGAGCGCACGCCACACACCGAGCGGACTTTCTGACGTAGGCAATCGCGGCGGCGCCATCGGCGCATATGCGGTGAGCGGAAAAGGGTGGGACGGAAGTTGAACGGCATGCTTGGTCTTGTCAGACGCGCACGACTGCGGCGCAGTATGGGCGTGGGCATCTCCATGGTGCTCACCGGCTCCCTGCTGTCGCTTCTGCCTGCGACCGCACAGCCCGCCGCAGCGTCCGGTGCGCCAGCCCATGCGGACGCGGGCAAAGCCGTCGCCAGCACCTTTGGCGTACGGGTGAAACCCCGGAGGCTCCCTACGGGGCCACGCACCCCGAACGTGCGCCCCAAGAGCGACTGGCCCAAGGCCGCCGCGGCCATCATCCGTCTCGCCGAGGCAGGCGCCGCGCCGCCGTCATCGGTGGCCGGCGGGGAGGACAAGCGGCTTCCTCTGACACTCGCTCCCGCCGAAACCAGGTCGCGGAAGTTAGCCAAGGCCACAGGCACGCACCACAGTGCGGCGGCCGGAGCGGTGCCGGGAGCGGTGACCGTGCACGTCCTCAGCCAGCAGCAGAGTCGTCGGGCCGGCATCGACGGGGTGTTGTTCACCCTTCAGCCTGCCGACGGCTCCACCCCGGCCGTCCGGCAGCGGCCCGGCTCACTGCGCGTGGGTGTCAACTACCGTGACTTCGCCGGGGCTTACGGCGGCGGTTACGGCTCCCGGCTGCGCCTCGTGGAGCTACCAGCGTGTGCGGCGACCACCCCGGACAAGGCCGGTTGCCGTACCGCGAAGCCGCTCACCACCAGCAACAACACCGAAAAGCACACGCTGACCGCGTCCTCGGTGTCACTGCGTGCGAACGGGCACACCGTTCTCGCTGCGGTCGGTGACGACAAGAGCGTCAAGGGCGACTACAAGGCCACCAGCCTGGCCCCCTCCGCCACCTGGGACGCCAACCTCAACACCGGTGACTTCACCTGGTCCTACGACATGCCCGTCCCCGAGGTCCCCGGCGGCCTCAAGCCCAGCGTGGGCCTGTCGTACTCCTCCGGAGCGGTCGACGGCCGCACCGGCAACAGCAACAACCAGGGCTCCTGGGTCGGTGACGGCTTCGAGCTGTGGCCCGGCTACATCGAGCGCCGCTACAAGCCCTGCTCCGAGGACGGCGAGAAGCACGCCGACGGCAACAAGCCGGGTGACCTGTGCTGGTCGTACGACAACGCCTTCATCTCCTTCAACGGCAAGGCCGGCGAACTCGTCCCGGCCGGCAAGGACGCGTGGAAGCTCCAGAACGATGACGGCACGAAGATCAAGCGGCTGACGTCAGCGGCACGGGGCAACGGCGACAACGACAACGAGTACTGGGAGCTGACGAACCCCTCCGGAACCCGCTTCTACTTCGGCTACCACAAGCTGCCCGGCTGGGCCGCCGGCAAGGACACCACCGACTCCACCTGGACCGTCCCGGTCTTCGGCAACAACAGCGGCGAGGACTGCCACAAGGACGCCTTCAAGGACTCCTGGTGCCAGCAGGGTTGGCGCTGGAACCTCGACTACGTCGTCGATCCGCACGGCAACGCGATTTCGTACTACTACGACAAGGAGACCAACTCCTACGGACGTGACCTGAACAAGGACGACGACACCCCCTACACCCGCGGCGGCTCCCTCAAGCGCATCGAGTACGGCCGCTCCTCCAGCGACCTGTACGCGGGCAAGCCGCTGGCTCAGGTGTCCTTCACCAACGCCGAGCGCTGCCTGCCCCAGTCCGGGGTCACCTGCGCGGCCGACACCATCGACGCCAAGAGCTTCTACTGGTACGACACGCCCTGGGACCTGAACTGCAAGGCCGGCACCGCCTGCGACCAGGGGCGCTTCTCCCCCACCTTCTGGACGCGCAAGCGGCTGACGGGTGTGACCACCGAGGTCCTCAAGGACGGCGCCCTCACCCCGGTCGACTCCTGGTCCCTGACCCACCGCTGGGGCAAGGCCGACGTCGACTACCAGCTGGAGCTGGAATCCATCCAGCACACCGGTCGCACCGGCACCGCGCCCCTCACCCTGCCGAAGACCACCTTCGCCTACACCCAGCTGGCCAACCGGCTCGACAAGACGGGCGACGGCTACGCCCCTTACGTCAAGGACCGGCTGTCGACCGTCGACGACGAATACGGCGGCCAGACCGACGTCAACTACTCCGCTCCCGCCTGCTCGTTCGACAGCCTGCCCACCCCGGAGTCCAACCCCACCCGATGCTTCCCGCAGTTCATCGGCGGCAGCGCCAGCGACGACATGGACAAGTCGTGGTTCAACAAGTACGTCGTCACCTCCGTGACGACCACCGACCGCACCGGGGGCGCACCGGACCAGGTCACCCGCTACAGCTACCTCGGTGACGCGGCCTGGCACTACGACGATGACGACGGGCTAACCAAGGAGAAGTTCAAGACCTGGTCCCAGTGGCGCGGCTACGGCCACGTCCGCGTTCAGACCGGTGGCCAGGGCACCGCCGCCGATGCCATGAAGACGCAGGAGGACAGCTTCTTCCTGCGCGGCATGGACGGCGACCGCAAGACGGTGAGCGGCGGCACCAAGGACGTCAAGGTCGCTCTGGAGGACGGCGAGGGAGAGCCGCTCTCCGACGATGCCTCCGCGGCCGGCTTCCCCTACAAGACCGCTACGTACGCGGCTCCCGGCGGGAAGATCCTCGCCAAGACCGTCAGCCGGCCCTGGCACCACGAGACGGCCAGGAAGGTCCGCGACTGGGGGACCGTCACCGCGAACTTCAGCGGCACGGCCAGCGCCCGCGCCTGGACCTCGCTCGACGACGGGGCCGGCGCGAAGTGGCGCACGACCACCACCGCCTCCACCTTCGACACGGTCGCCGGCCGCGTCACCGAGGTCAGCGACCGCGGCGACGATGCCACCACCGACGACGACCGGTGCACCCGCACCACCTATGCCACCAACGCCGACAAGAACATCCTCACCCTGCCTGCACGGGTCGAGACCGTCGCCACCGAATGCGGCAGCAGCCCGGACCGGTCCAAGGACGTCATCTCCGACGTCCGCACCGCCTACGACGGCGCCGGCTACAGCTCCGCGCCCACCAAGGGCGACGCCACCGCCGTCGCCACACTGAAGAAGCACGACGGCACCACGGCCACCTACCTGGAGGCCGGCACCACCTACGACGGTTACGGGCGGCCGGAAAAGGTCACCGACCTCACGGCGAACGTCGCCACCATCGGTGACAGCGCGCCGACCCGCACCGCCCGCGCCGACGGCCGCACCACCACCACGGTCTACTCCCCCGCCACCGGCATCCCCACCAAGACCGTCGTCACCACACCGCCGGCCGACGCCAAGGACAACGCCACCGCTCAGACCACCACGACCGAACTCGACCCGCTGCGCGGCCAGCCCTCCCTCACCCTCGACGCCAACGGCAAGCGCACCATCCTGCGCTACGACGCCCTGGGCCGCTCCACCAAGGTGTGGCTGGCAGACCGCCGGGCCACCTCACTGCTGCCCAACTACCAGTTCGACTACTACGTCGAAGAGGGCAAACCGGCCACCGTCGCCACCCGCACGCTCAACCCTCAAGGCGGCCAGAACGTCTCCTACACCCTCTACGACGGCTACCTGCGCACTCGACAGGCCCAGGCACCCGGGCCCGATGCCGGGTGGCTGATCAGCGACACCTTCTATGACGAGCGCGGCCTGGTCGCGAAGGCCTTCGCCCCGTACTACGTGTCCGGGAAGCCGGAACGCGCACTCTTCAAGCCCGCCGATGCGCTGAGCGTCGAGACCCAGACCTGGAAGACGTACGACGGGCTGGGCCGGGAAACCGAGAGCCGGGACGTCGCCGGCAACGGCGAGGGAGGCAAGGTCCTCGCCGTCACCACCACCCACTACGGCGGAGACCGCACCACCGTCATTCCGCCGCAGGGCAGCACCGCCACCACCACGGTGACCGACGCCCGCGGCCTAACGACCCAGCTCCTGCAGCACCACGCCCGCACCGCCGACGCGCCCGCAGACACCACCCGCTACTCCTACACCCCGGCAGGCAAGCTCGAAGGCGTCACAGACCCGGCCGGCAACAGGTGGGCCTACCAGTACGACCAGCTCGGCAATCAGATCTGGTCGAAGGACCCCGACAAGGGCATCACCAAGGCGACATTCGACGACCGCGGCCAGCAGATCTCCAGCGAGGACGCCAACGGTGCCGTACTGGCCACCGTCTACGACGGGCTCGGCCGCAAGACCGAGCTGCACGACAAAACACCCGACGGCCCGCTGCGCGCCGAGTGGGTCTACGACACCGTCACCGGGGCGAAGGGACAGCTGGCCGAGTCCACCCGCTACCTCGACGGCAAGGCCTACACCACCAAGATCACCCAGTACGACCCGGTCTACCGACCCCTGCGCACCGACACCGTCATCCCGGACTCCGAAGGCGCACTGGCAGGCACCTACTCCGCCAGCACCAGCCTGTACGCCAACGGTCTGCCCAGAGGCCGCAGCATGTCCCAGGCGGGCAACATCCTCGGCAAGGGCTGGAACTACACCTACGACGACCGCACGATGCGGGTGACCTCCGTCTTCGGCACCGGTATCCGCTCCGACGCCACCTACACCCTCACCGGCAAGCCCCTCACCTACCGGATCGTCGGCAGCGGAAAGCCCACACAGGTCACCAGCACCTACGAGTGGGGCACCCAGCGCCTGTCCAACTCCCGCGTCGACCGCCAGGACGTCGCCGGCGTCGACCAGTCCGCCACCTACGGCTACGACCCGGCCGGCAACATCACCACACTCTCCGACGTCTCCCGCACCGGCACCGACACCCAGTGCTTCACCTACGACCATCTCCGCCGGCTCACCGAGGCCTGGACCCAGGACGAAAAGACCTGCGCCGACAAACCCGCCGGCAACCTCATTGCCGGCCCGGCTCCTTACTGGCAGTCCTACGGCTACGACACCGCCGGCAACCGCACCACCCTCACCCAGCACGACCCCACCGGCGACGCCCCCAAGGACACGAAGAGCACCTACGCCTACCCCAAGCCCGGCACGCCTCGGCCCCACACTCTCACCTCCGTCGACACCGCCGGCCCTGCCGGCACCAGCACCTCTGCCTACGGCTACGACAACACCGGCAACACCACCTCCCGCACCCTCCACGGCGACAAGCAAACCCTCAGCTGGGACGTCGAAGGCCACCTCGCCAAGGTCACCGAACCGGCCGGCGACAAGGGCACCAAAACCACGAGCTACGTCTACGACGCCGACGGCAACCGCCTGATCACCCACACCGGCGACAAGACCACCCTCACCCTCGGCGACCACACCGAAGTCACCCTCTACAAGGGCGCCGACAAACCCAAAGCCACCCGCTACATCCCCCTCGGCAGCGGCAACCAAGCCGTCCTGGCCGACGACGGCACCTACACCCTCACCCTCGCCGACCACCACGGCACCGGCCAACTCGCCATCAACGCCGCCGACCAGACCCTCACCCAACGCCGCAGCCTCCCCTTCGGCGGGCCCCGAGGCACCAAACCCACCAACTGGCCCGGCTCCAAGGGCTACATCGGCGGCACCGACGACACCGACGACACCGGCCTCACCCACCTCGGCGCCCGCGAATTCGACCCGGACACCGGACGCTTCCTCTCCGTCGACCCCGTCATGGATCCGGCGGATCCCCAGCAGATCAACGGCTACACCTACAGCAACAACAGCCCACTGACCTTCAGCGACCCCACCGGCCAACTCTTCGCAGACCCCGATGGCTCAGGACGCGGCACCGGCGTCGTCCACAACCGCCACGGCGGCATGCGCCTCTCCGGCTCCAAGAACTACATCCCCGGCCCCGGCGCCTGCATCCAACCCTACTGCCACATCCCCTACAACGGGCCAACTCGCTACGAGATCTACCCAGGCGTTTCGGCCCCTCTGAGCTGGGCGAAAGCCCCTGAACTCGAGCGGGAGTTCAAGGAGGTCACCAGCGAATTCAAGCCGTGGGGCAATCCGCGCTTCGAAGACGGCCCGATGGCGGGCGTACGCATCATGCATGCGCTCAGCGAAGCCTGCTACCGGCTCGAAGGCGGCTGCCCCGACGATGTCTACAGCTTCACCAAGCTCATCGCCACAGCAGGGGTAGCTGCTGTAACCGAAGGAGAAATCCCCGGCAGGATCGCCGGGCGTCTCGCCGGCAAGGCCAGCGACTGCTTCCACAGCTTCGTCCCAAACACCGAAGTCGCCCTCGCCAACGGCAAGCGAAAGCGCATCGAGGACGTAAAAACCGGCGACAAGGTCATCGCCACCGACCCGGAAACCGGCAAGACCACCACCCGCCCCGTCGTCGCCACCATCGTCACCAAGGACGACAAACACTTCACCGACCTCACCATCAAAACCCCCGCGGGCCAAGCAAGCATCATCGCCACCGACACCCACCCCTTCTGGTCCGTCGACAAGAAAAGGTGGATCAACGCTGGCGACCTCCGCCCCGGCACTCACCTCCGTACCCCTCAGGGCGCAACGGTCAAGATCGCCGCGGTCCGTCACTTCAGCAAGCAGCAGCAGACACACGACCTAACCATCGCAGGCACGCACACGTACTATGTACTCGCTGGACAGACGCCGGTTCTGGTTCATAACAGTGGAGGATGCCTTTCCGCTCTCCGGGACTGGAGCAGTCAGCGGTTCCAGTTCGGGAATCAGTCCTTCTTGCTGGATAAGAAGGGAATGGAGCACATCCTCACTCGTCATCACCCGAAGTACTGGGATGGCTCGGTGAAGAAAACGCAGTCCTTCTTCGATTCGAGCATGAGTGTTGATGACGTCCAAGGTGCTATCGGTCAAGTCATGCGACAGAACCGCAATACGCTGGTTCAGCGAGGCAGTCAAGGAATGTATCAGATTCGCGGAAACGTCAACGGCGTCGATTACGTACTCGGCATGAATAGAGGCCGAGTGGGCCAGTTCTATCCGGAATAACCATCATCGAAGGACCTGAGACGTGGTTGAGATTGAGACGTTTCTGAAGGGCGCGGACGGTGGGTTCATGCAGGTGGAAGCCTGCCGTACCCCGCCGCCCGACCTTGACTACATTGAAGGTGCCATTCGGCTGTCCGTTGATGGATTGGAAATCATCGGCACTGAAGAGTGGGACTACGTTGACCAGCTCTGGTGTTATATCGCCGAGATGGTGACGAAAATACAGTCATCGGGTTACGCGGAGACGTATTTCCCGGATCAGCCGATCAAGCTCTCCTTTCGGGCCGCAGGGCCTCGCGTCTTGGTGACCGCCAAGATTGGCGAAGAAACGAAGACGGCAAATGCTTCATCCGCAGATTTCCTTGGGGCTGTCAAAGCGGCTGGGATGATCTTCTTCAGGAAGATGTCCGAGCTTGTCCCGGCAAATTCGTATGCCGAGGCGCAGCAGGAGCTGTCAGTTTGAACAAGCCAGAGGCCCCGCCGGGAATTCTTGAATCCGGCGGGGCCTCTGGGGCTCTTGACGGCAGTAGTTGACAGCAACGTCAGCGGACGGGTGCGGCACCGGCGCATCTCCATCTCGCCGTAGTAGAAATCTGCTGCGTCCGGCTCGTTTTTGGCATCCTCCAGCGACTTTCGGAGCTGCCGGTACACCGGAGCAAGACCAGATGGCGCCGGAAGACTTTTCAAGCGGCACAAGGTTTCCCAGGCCCTTCACACCTGCGAGCCTGTGGACGGGCCGGCCGCGGTGTGCGCGGTGCGTTCTTTCCCGGCGGCCGCCCGGGTCAGGGGCGCTGGTCGCGGAACGATGTGAGGAGACCGCCCGTGCGGCGGCCCTCCACGGTGACCGAGACCCGCCTCGGGTCGAGCCCGTCGAGGCCGATGACCTTCGTCGTGTTCCGGACGCGGACGGTGACGGAGTCGATGCCCCGCACCCGGGACAGGTCGAGGGGCGCCCGGCGCGGCCTGCGGTGCAGATTCAGGTGCAGCCGGGTGAGGCCGGGGAAGAGAGCGGCGAAGTCGGGCAACCTCGCCGTGTCCGCCACTCCCTTGAGCCGCAGGGACGTGATCGAGGGCAGCGCGACCCCCGGGAGGGCAACGCGGTCGGCGAAGCCGAGGCTCAGCGTGGTCAGCAGCGGCACGGCCTGGAGCGCGGAGAGGTCCAGGCCGACCGGCACGCAGTCGAGCACGAGTTCCCGGATGCCGCTGTCGGCGAGTGGTTTCAGGGACACCGTGGACGTCGGATTGCGTACGTGCAGGCGCCGTAGCCCGGTCAGACCGCCGAGGGCGGGAAGCTCCGATGTGCGGTGGTCGGCCGTGCCCAATGCGAGGGACACCACGGAGTCCCGGTCGAAGACGGCGGAGAGCTCGTGGATCAGTGACGGCCGGGGGAGCGACAGGTTCGGCGCCTCGGGGAGCAGGCGCAGACACGCCACCTGCTCCGCATTCGTCACCGGGATCTCGATGTCGTCGCAGCGGCAGCTGGCCAGGATGGACTCGGTGAACTCGACCGTGTCGAACCGCGGCCACGCGTTGACGACCTCCTGCCGGACACCGCGCTGGGGCGCGTCCTTGTACGCCCGCATCCGCTGCAGGGCGGCCGGGCCCCCGATCAGCCCGATCGTGCGCACGCTCGCGACGGCCTGTTCCTCTGTCATGTCGGCCGGCCCCGACAGCACGTCGAGGACCACCGCGCCCGCCTGCGCCAGGTTCTCCGCCTCCTCGCGGGTGGCCGGAGGGATGAGGAAGGCGGCGCGGCTGATCACCTCCGCCCTGACCGCCGGGTCGAGCGTCGTGGCGTTCTCCAGGCTCGCCGCGGCCAGGAGATGATAGCGGCGCCGCTGGGAGGGACGCTGATCACCGATGGCCACCAGTTTGCGGAGCAGTTCGGCGCGCTCGCGTTCGCGGGCATGGCCGACGGCCATGCGGATGACGTCCTCCCACTGGTCGTCGCCGGCGTTCTTGGCGAGCAGATCCAGGTCCGAGGTCTCGACGGCCGCCTTCGCGCCAAGGTAGTCCTGAAAGGTCCGGTGGATGAAGTCGACTGTGTCCGGCGTGGGTTCCCGTAACAGCCCGCTGCGCAGCAGCAGATGACGGAACACCTGGTGCGCGCCGTCCACCGGGACGACGTGCGGCATAGAGGGCAGCCGTTCCCGGATGATGCGCACGGCCAGCGCCTGGGTCGCCTCGGAGCGCCCGTTGCGGATAAGCCAGTACGCGAGCCGCTGGAGGAGCTGGACCTGCTGCTCCTCGGTCAGCTGCAAGCCCTCCGGCGCGATGACCTCCCGCTCCTTGTCGCGGCGGACCAGGAGCATCCGCAGCGCGGCCGCGTACAGGTCCATGCGCCCCTCGGGCAGCTGCGAGTGCCGGTCGCGGTGCAAAGCGCAGATCACCGAGCACATCAGGGGATTGGTGGCGAGCTGGTACAGGTCGGGCTTGCGGCGCAGGGTGACGTGCAGGGCGGCCCGGTACCGCTCCACCTCAGCGCGCTCCTCGGCGTCCCCGAGAGTCGACAGGGCCGCGTCGTGCCAGCGGTTGACGAACTTGTCGATGTCGCTGGTTGAGGGGCAGCAGGTCGAACTCGACGAACCCGAGGTCCGCCGCCCAGCCGATCGGGACCGCGGAGGGGCGCGTGGTCACGAGGAAGAACGTGCGCGGGTAGATCTCGGTCAGTTCCGTGAGCCACCGCTTGGTCAGCAGCCTCTTCGACTCCGAGATCTCGTCGATGCCGTCGACGAGGACGATGCCGCGCCCACTGTGCAGGACCCGGTCGGCCCAGCCCTTCGGTTGCGCGCCGTCCAGCATGCTGCCGGCCATGGCGAGGAACTTGTGAGCAGTGGGGAGCGTGGACTCCTGCGCCAGGCTGCGGAGCGGGAGGATGAACGGGACACGGCCGCGGAGGAAGGCGAGCTCGTCGTCGAAGTCGTTCTGCGCGGCGCTGACGGCTAGCCACTGGGCCAGTGTCGTCTTGCCCGAACCGGCAGGGCCCCGCAGCACCACACGGTGCTTCCCGGTCAGGGCCCCTTCGACCCGGAGCCGGTGGGTGGCCGAGACACCTCCGTCGCGGCTCTGCGCCGAGAGTTCCAGGCTCAAATAGGCTGTGTCGAGCGGCCATCGGGCCTGACCGGGAGCGCTGAGGTCGAGCCCGAAGATGGCGAGCTTGCCGTACTTGAGCCCGAGGTGTTCCAGGTAGCGCTGCTCGAAATCGGCGTCCTGGCTGCGCGGCGGGGGAAGCCGCGCCGTCAGCACCTCCATGCGGCGCATGGTCTCGTCGATCATGCGGGTCTGTGTGATCAGCGTGGCCGGGATGAAGGCCGAGCGCTTCGTGAAGAACTGCAGGATGTGCAGGCAGCAGACGTCGAGCAGGGAACGGTAGAGGTTCGTCGCGTCGGCGCTCATGTTCCGCGTCGAGTCGTCCGCCGCGGCCGACAGCTTACGCGCCAGCTCGACGTGCCCTAGGTGGACCGCCTGGACGTCCTCCATCTCCAGGTCGCCGAGCGAGAGCAGGGTCTTGGTCAGCGCGTCGACCACGGCTATCCGGTCACCGTCGCGCACCGCCGGCTCGTACGGGTTCGCGGCGAGGGTCCGGCTGATCAGCTTCTCGCTGATCTTGCGTACGTCTCGCTCGTCCAGGGTGCGCTTCTGGCCACGCCAGCTGACCAGTTGGGAGACACGGATCGGCTTGCTGACGAGGTCGGCGCCGCTCTCCTCCCGCACGAACAGCTTCGCCACGAGCGGCTTGATCAGTGTCGAGGCGACCCGCGCCGCCATCCCCAGAGCCGCAGGCTCCACCCTCGACCGCCTCTCGGTGAACCGTCGCATCGACATCAGGTTAGAGGCGCGGAGGCCCTCTGTCGGCGGAGCACTGAAATCTCCGCGGCTGCAGGTCCTGACCGGCCGCGCCGAACGGGCCGAACCGGGCCGGTCGCCTGTCTACGAGTTCCAGGTAGTCGATAGACGCCCGACGCAGTGTTTTGGCTACCGGCACCACTGGTGGTGGGCCTTCCAGTTCCAGCACAGCCTAGGAGCCGCCGGTGCCGGTACGGGCGTGGTGCCCGGGACCCGCGGTTGTGACGGGCCCGGGAATTCGATGGCAAGGCTGCCCGGCGAGCAGCAAAACGAGCGCGGAGGCGGCCCGAGGTACGGCGTGGCTAGTAGCCTTAGACGTCGTTTCAGTTGGTGAGTCTGCGGTAGCCGATGAGGGCTGCGGCGATGCCGACGAAGGCGAGGAAGTGTTCGGCCTTTCGCTCGTAACGGCGATGCAGCCTTCGGCATCCGGCCAGCCAGGAGACCGTTCTCTCGACGACCCAGCGGTGTCGGCCGAGTCGCGTGGACGACTCGATGCCCTTACGGGCGATGCGGTGGCGGATGCGACGCTCGCGAAGCCATTTTCTCAGGTGGTCGTAGTCGTAGCCCTTGTCTGCGTGGAGCTTGGCCGGACGCCGGCGGCGCGGGCCGCGGCGGGAGCGGATGGGCGGGATCCCGCGCACGAGCGGTTCCAGGCCGAGGCTGTCGTGCATGTTGGCGCCGGAGATGCCCAGCGACAGCGGCACGCCGTTTCGGTCAGTGATGAGGTGGATTTTCGATCCCAGCTTGCCGCGGTCGGTCGGATTCGGTCCGGTCAGTGGCCCCCTTTTGCCGCCCGGACGCTGACGGAGTCGATCGCGCACCGCGACCAGTCCAGCTCGCCCCGAGCGCCGAGTTCGTCGAGGATGGTGCAGTCTGGCCCACACCCGATCCTGGCTCCACTGGGCGAAGCGCCGGTAGACCGTGGGCCAGGCCGGCCCGAACACCGGCGGCAGCTGCCGCCAGGTGCAGCCCGAGGTGGCCACGAAGATGATCGCTGCCAGGCATTCGCGGTCACCGGCCCGACGTCGCCCGCCGCCCTGTGGGCGTATGACCTCCGTCGGCGGGACCACCCGTCGGAACAGCACCCACAACTCGTCCGGCACCAATCGCTCCACCAGATCCGTCATGCACGGCTCAACGAGCGATCACGCCATCAGAAACGACGTCTTAGCGGCACTCCAGGCCCCGGAGCGCGGGCAGTGGCTCACCCACACCCCATCCATCGGCCCCACGGCGCCGTCAGACGGCCATCCAAGACGCTCTGATCGTCGATCTGGCTCTGTCCCGGCGGCGGTGCGCGGAGAGACTGCGGCAGTATTACCGTTCCAGCCCGCACTGGCCCGCTCTCGAAGCGGTGCTGCCGCGTGTGCTGGATCTGTTCGAGACAACCGACAAGACGGCCGTGGTCGCGGAGACCTCCACCCGCGTCCTGCTGGAGATGGTCGGATGGCAGGGCCAGATCCTCGCAACAGCCAGCTGCCCGCCCGGCCCGAACGCTCGCAGCGACTCGCCGAACTGGCCGCCGTCACCGAGGCCAGGTCGTATCTATGCGGAACCGGCGGCATGAGGTATCTCCAGCCCGAGCCGTTCACCCGGAAGAACATCACTGTCACCCCCTTCCGCCCGCTGTTCGAAGTGTCAAAGTCGGCCGCTAACCGCATCATCGGCCACCTCGGACCGGCGCTCGCGCTCCAGCCCCGTCAGCGGTTCCGTAAGGACGCTGTGCTGATCGTCGATGGCACCCTGGCTCCCACGCGGGATCATGCGGTTGCCGATCAGGTGCGCAACGCGTCGCGGGGTTGCACCCCCAGGCGGGCGCGCTTGTGGACACAGCTCCTGGTGCCTTCGAGCGTCGCGGACCGCCGGTCTTCTGCCTCGCGCTGGACGACGTCGGCGAGCGCCAGGGGCCGCTGTCCTTGGGCATCTGGTCGGCACGGCGTCGTACGTCGGCGGCGGCCGCGCGGGTGTGACCGGTCAGGTGGAGGGCGATCTGCTCGCCGTCGCGTTCGGCGAGCGTGTCCGGGCCGGCCCCAGGCGAGGACGGCAGGAGCGCGGGCCGGGTTGTAGGCCGTAGCTGACGGCGCCCGGGACTGGTCCCGGCCGGAAAAGAACACGACTGCAGCACACTTCTGCGGCACGAAACTGCCTTTCCGAGAGTTGCCGAAACGTCACTCCTGAAGGCACCCCTGGATAACTGGCCTCAAACGCTTTCCACTTGAAATAACTAGATGGAGATAAATATAGAAGGATGGGCAATCGGGGCGGCGCGTCACGCATATCCTGTGTACCGCGAGTTCCTGGACAGGACACCCGCGCTCCGCGGGCAACCGCCGCTTCGACATTTCAACGACAGGCGACCGACCAATTCAGCAACTGTCCGTTGACCGTCGTATAGGCGGCTGACTCGCGCAACCACCTGCCCCCCTTAGATCCGAGCGATTCCCGAGAGCCTTGGCGCCCGGCGGCGATCCCCACTTGTAGCAGTTTCGCTCAGAATGGGACATCGAATGATTACCGAACACTTCGTTACGCATCTCACGGCACGGCCGGCCAACGACGACTACCGGCTGGGTACCGAGGCCTACACCGATGAGCAGCGGACCGCGGTCCTGGCCAAGTTGGAGGGGTACCTGGGCGGGCAGCGGGAGCGTCTTCTGGGTTACCAGGTGAACCTGTCGCTCGACGGCCACGCCGCGCTGGGTCGTTTCCTGGGCTACCACATCAACAACATCGGGGACCCGTTCGTCGACAGCAACTACAGCCTGCACTCGCGGTGGCTGGAGCGGGCGGTCCTGGAGCACTACGCCCGCCTGTGGCACGCCACGCTGCCCGAGGACCCGGCCAGTCCTGGGGATGAGGACGGGTGGGGATACGTGCTGTCCATGGGCAGCACCGAGGGCAACCTGTACGCCATGTGGAACGCCCGTGACTACCTGGACGGCAACGCTCTGGTGCGTGACGAGGTCTCCGGCGATGCCAGCTGCCGCACCAGCTACCTGCGGGCCAAACACCCCGACGACAACCCCAACGCCTACATGCCGGTAGCGTTCTTCTCGCAGGAGACCCACTACTCGCACATCAAGGCGATGCGGGTGCTGGACATCCCGACCTTCTACGACCTGGGCGGCAGCCTCTACCCGGGCGAGTGCCCCATCGACGTGGCCGGCACCGGCATGCAGACGTACAACGGGTGGCCGCTCGGCGGAGTCCCGACCACCGGCGGCGACGAGGGCCCGGGCACGGTCGATGTCGACGCCTTGGTGGCCCTCGTGGACTTCTTCGCCGCCAAGGGCCACCCCGTCCTGGTCAACTTCAACATCGGCAGCGTCTTCAAGGGCGCCTACGACGACGTTCAGGGCGCCTGCGAGCGCCTGCGACCCGTCTTCGAGCGGCACGGCCTCGTCGACCGCACCGTGCGCTTCGACCCCGACGACCCCACCCGGGTCAGCATCCGCAACGGGTACTGGATCCACGTCGACGGAGCCCTCGGCGGCGCCTACGCCCCCTACCTGGAGAAGGCCCGCGACAGCGGACTCATCGAGACCGCGCCGCCGGTCTTCGACTTCCGGATCCCCGAGGTGTCCTCGATCGTCACCAGCGGACACAAGTACCCCGGTGCGCCCGTCCCCACCGGGATCTACATGTCCCGCGCGGGATCCAAGCTGCGCCCGCCGTCCGACCCGGCGGTCGTCTCCTCTCCCGACAGCACCTTCGCCGGCTCCCGCAGCGGCTTCGCCTCCCTGGCCATGTGGAACCACCTCGCCCAATTCAGCGAGGAGCAGCAGGTGCGACAGGCCGCCGAGGTCCTGCGGATCGCCGAGTACACGGCCGAACGCCTGCGCCGGCTGAGCGAGCAGTTGCGGGAACGCGGTGAGCCCTGGGCCGAGGACGGTATCGAGGTCGGTCACGGCGATCACGCGCTCAGCGTCTGGTTCCAGCAGCCGCGGGCTGAGATCACGCAGAAGTACTCGCTGGCCTGCGTGCCACTCAATCTCGGTGGACTCCGCCACGACTACAGCCACGTCTACGTCATGCCCCACGTCACCCAGGAGTTGATTGACGAACTCCTCGAGGACCTCGCCAAGCCCGGAGCATTCGACCGTTCCGCGGACAAGGACGCGCAACGGCCCCCACTTCCCCACCAGCGCTGACCCGCAGGCGGGCAGCCCGACCGCAATCGCCCGCCCGCCTCCTGGCGATGTTGCCCCGTATATCCCCGCGTGCGGGGCAACTGGCCGAGGGCACAACCCTGGGCCCGTCACCGCCCCTGACTGCCGGCAACCTCCGCCTCGACCAGAAGTTCGAAGACCACCGCCGCCACCCGTTCCCGTCTGCGAAGAGATCAATCCCTCGCCGAAGGCCTGATCTGCGGGAGTGGTTTCGCAATCGCTGCATCCTCCGCGGCCCGTTGCCCTACGCCGACGACACCGTCATCGCCGTGACTGGCATCACCGTGGCGCGGCCAGTGGCGTAGCTGAACCGCGCTGACCGCGCCACAATTCGTCAGGGCAGGCAGGACGGCCGGACGCTGAGCAGCTCGGTCCGCAGCACGGGCGTGCCGTCGACAGGCGCCGGGTCCTGCGCAGTTGGTTCGATACCGCCAGCAGCGATCTTGTCGAGAGTCTTCAGGCCGGCGGCACCGACCGTGCCGAACACCGTGTAGTTCGGTCGCAGCG
Source organism: Streptomyces sp. 2323.1 (assembly GCF_900221035.1). Taxonomy (NCBI): domain Bacteria; kingdom Bacillati; phylum Actinomycetota; class Actinomycetes; order Kitasatosporales; family Streptomycetaceae; genus Streptomyces; species Streptomyces sp. 2323.1. Next base: position 158,962 of record NZ_LT907981.1, read on the forward strand.
CGGAGTCGCCGTAGACGACGAAGAATTGCGAACCGTTCGTGTTCGGCCCGGCGTTGGCCATCGCCAGCAAGCCGCGCCCGTAAAGGCGACGGACGCCGGTCGGATCGCTCGGTGCCGGCGGCAGGTCCACCGGTAGCTCGTCCTTGTACTTGTACCCCGGCCCACCCTCGCCCGTACTTGTCGGGTCGCCACACTGCAGGACCTTCAGCGTCGGATACGCCGTCAGCCGATGGCACACCGTACGGTCGTAGAACCGGTGCCGCGCCAGGTGTAAGAAGCTCTGGACCGTGCACGGCGCCTTCGCCCGGTCCAGACGCAGCGGGAGCGGGCCCTGGCTGGTCCGGACAGCCATACCGACCGTGCCGTGACGGGGGGTGTGCCGCGGATCGGGCGGCAGGGGAACCCGCCGCGCCGCCGGCTCGTCCGGGGTCTGGGTGTACTGGCAAGGACCATGCGTGGTTCGCGGCGGGACATCGGAAGCAGAGGCAATGCTGCCCCCGGACACGACCAGCGCCGCCGCGGCCAATGTGGTCATGAGAGTTCGGCTCATCCTGCACACCCTCCAAAAGATCGCCAGATTTCGGAGCGGTCGCAGTCTAAAGCGCGGCCCGGCGGGCGAGAACCCGCCCGCCAGCCACATCCGCCTCCCAGCCATCGGCCTGCGGCCGCAGGCCACTTCGGATGCGGCACAGCGCCGACTGGCCGATCAGGGCGTCCACCCGGTGCACGACGGATGCTCCCCGAACCCGGTCGAGTGGCCTCCCCAGCCCACGCAGAAGCCCCACCAATCGCTGCAGTGCGGACGAGGTGCTCTCACCGGGGTGCCGCTGTCGAGAAGGACGGTGCCGCTGCCGTCATCTCGGGTCACTCCGGGGGAAGGCGCCGCCGGTCGGCCAGCGTTCCGGCAGACCGAGAGCGCTGCGTGCCGTGCCACCACCAGGCCGTGCCGGCGGTGGCGAACACGGTCCCCTCCGACGTGGCGCTCGGGGCGGCCGTCTGCGGGATCCACGGTGCGTGGGTGAGGAAGGCGGACAGCGGAGTGGGCCAGGGCGTCCCGGCGGGATCGCTGTGGGACGACGGGGCCCTGGACTGACCTGGGCTTTCCCAGGCTGCGCGTGTGTCATCCGCTGTCGCTGACCCGCTGCTCCTCGCCTTGATCTTCAACCTGTGCCACACGGTCGCGAGCCGGTCGGGTCAGTCCGCTCTGCGGTGATGGCCCGGACGCCTTCGGGCGGTTACAGCCCACATGGATGCAGGATGCGCCCCTGGTCATCGAAGCCCGTGTGTTCGCTGGACCGGTCTGTCGTGTGAGAAGCGGTTCGCGGTTCGCTTCCGGCGAGCGTGAGTTTCGTCGACAAGGTCAGCGAGACAGTCCAGCCGGCCCGGACCTCGTCTCGTGAGTCGTCGTTGAGCACCGTGGGCGTATCAGGTGACGCATGCCCAGCGATGGCTGGGCCCGCCGGTCAGTCGATGCCTTCGACGATGCGGAAGTCGCGCTCGAAGCCGTCGGGGAGGGCCACCAGCGCCTTCTGGTATGCCTCGCTCTCGTATGCCGCGACCGCCTGTTCAAAGCCGTCGAACTCGATCAGAACGACGCGTTCGGTGATTCCGGCCTCGTGGGCGACGACTCGACCGAAATTGGACAGGACGCGCCCGCCCCCAGCCCGGACAGCCGGACCCGCCAGCTCGTTGTAGTCAGTCAGCCCCTCAGGGTCGGAAATGGCGGGGTAGACACTGACCCAGTAGCCCTTGGCCATGGAAACCTCCTGTGCTCAGCCGGACACGTCCGACTTCGAATTGACACTCAGATTGCTCGATCCCGACGACGGCCCAGGGGGTCGAGGTTCTCAAATGCCTCCGTCGAGGTCATGCCTCGATCCTTGCCGTTCGAGCCGGCCTCGGCCATGGCAGAAAGGTCAGCCTCCGATACATTCTCGCCATGCCCGTCCACCATGCCGCCCCCGGTACTCCCGGCGCCCGCGACCTAGCCGGTCGCACCGCCGAACCGGATCGCGCGATGCGCCCAGAACCGCGGCCTGGCGCCCACAAGGTGGTCGTCCTCGTACTCGACGGGATCTACCCCTTCGAACTCGGCATACCTCAACACGTTCTGGGCTCCGCCGGTGGCCGCTACGAGGTGGTGACCGCGGGCGTGGACGGGAAGCCCGTGCGCACCGTCTCGGACCTGATCGTCACCCCCGGGCACGGCCCTGAGGTGCTGGCCGAGGCGGACACCGTGATCATCCCTGGGTACGCGATCACCCAGGCCTCGGCCGCCGCCACGGACTCGAAGGCCCTGGACGCGCTTTCCAGCGTCCGGCCCGGCACCCGTCTGGTGTCGATCTGCAGCGGCGCCTTCCTGCTGGCCGCCGCCGGATTCCTGGATGGGCGTCGGGCCACCACCCACTGGGCACTCGCCGACCGCTTCCGCGAACTGTTCCCCCGGGTCGAGCTCGACGCCGGCGTTCTTTTCGTTGACCACGGTGACGTGTTGACCTCAGCGGGGGCGGCCAGCGGCTTCGACGTCTGCCTGCACCTGCTGCGCCAGGACCACGGCACCGAGGTCGCCAACCAGGTCGCCCGCTTCTGCGTCGTGCCGCCGTACCGGGACGGCGGGCAGGCACAGTACATCGAGCGGCCACTGCCGCCGACGGGCGCAACCGGCACCGGGCCGACCCGCGACTGGGCATTGCAGCGGCTTGAACTGCCGCTGTCGCTGGACGAGTTGGCCGCGCACGCGGCGATGAGCACCCGTACCTTCGCCCGGCGCTTCAAGGAGGAGACCGGTCTGAGCCCCGGCCGCTGGCTGACCTCGCAGCGGCTGCGGCGGGCACGGCACCTGCTGGAGTCCAGCGATCTGCCGGTGGAACGCGTCGCCCACGAGGTCGGATTCGCCACCGCCACCTCGCTGCGGCGGCACCTCGCGGCGGAGGCCGGAGTCGCCCCGTCGGCGTACCGTCGCACCTTCCGTGCCCCGGATCCGGACGCCGGCGATGCGGGCTCCATTCCCGCCTAGCCACGACGCACCGTACGCTTCCCGGTGGTTCATCCGAACCTCTGCGCCGGACGTCCATCGGCCGCGGCGCGCGGCGATTCGCCCGCGAGCGTCGTCGGTGTCAACGGGGTGCTGATCCGTCATCGTCGCCGTGGCGGTCACCCCGGCTCTCACAAACGGCCCTTTGCGCGAGCATGATCAAGAACGGGTCGCCGGACCCCGCCCGACCGGCGATTGGTTCTCACAACCCGTTCTCAAAAGCGAGGTGGACCCCCTTCTGAGACTTGCATTTTGCGAAAATCCGGGCCCATGACGGACCCTCAAACCCCTTGCCCGTCCGAGCAGTCGGACGCGGACGATGTCGAGCGGCACGCCTGCCCGAAGTGCGACACGCAGCCCGGAAGCCGGTGGCCGTGCCCACGCGGGCCGAGGCGCCGCGGGCGCAGCCGGCGTCGTCGGATGCGGTGGCACCGGCCGGCCGTCCCCGCGATCTTGGCAGCTGACACGCAGCGCCGCGGCGCATCCTGGGGTCCACTGGTGAGCGCGGCGGCGGCGAGCCCACCCCGCCCCCACGCCGACGGGCACCAGCAACCCACCCCGAGGCACAGCCCGGCGACGCCAGCGCCGGCCCCGTCTACACGCGGTGGCGGCCACAGCCGACCCTCGACGACGAAGGACCGACGGCGACCTCGCCAACACCGGATCCGATACCCGTGGGTCTGATCGCGGGCATCGCCGCGGCGCTCGTGGCGACCAGGGCAGTGCTGAACTGGTGGATGCGACGCCGCACGCAGGAAACCGCAAGTCGTTGATGTAGTTCTGCCAGTTGGGCAGGCCGTGGTGGGCGGCGAGTGGATGCGGTCCATGACCTGCTGGACGTAGTGCGGGGGCATGGCGCGACGAGGCCGACCGGCAGGCTGGCGAACCGAACGGTGCCAGGTGCGGCCGGCCGGGTCACATCCCGAACGGCGTCTCGACTTCGCTGATGATGCTTCGGGCCAACTCCGTCACGTCGTCCTCGACAGCCGGGAACTGCTCGATGTCGAGCATCCCGGCCTGACTGGTGCGGGACGCCTGAACTGGTCAAGGCAACAGACAAGGCCCAGGTCGCTGACCTGGGCCTCAACTATGGAGCGGGTGACGGCAATCGAACCCGCGCTCTGAACTTGGTAAGCAATGGAGCGTGCATGCATCATTGCACGCCTGACCTGCCTAGACGTGGGCTGCGAGGCAGGGCGCAGAAGGTCAGTGGGAGCCCGCGGTGACCGTGATTTACCGCTCGTTGGGGCACGAGAGGGCACGGGCCTCGTCAGGGTTGTGCGGTGCGGTTCGGTCAGGCACGGGTGGTGCCCCGCCCGTGCCTGCGGAGCCTGGACGGCAGCCGTTGAGGTCGACGCATTTCCAGGCGAATAGGGGCGAGCTCGATGCTGAATATCTCATGCCGCAACTGCAGAAATGACCCCTGCTGCGGTAAGGGTTTTTTACCCTCTCGAAAGCGTCGGGATCATGTGTCGCGCATGGCTGCCGGTACCGTGCTACCGTCGATCTCAGTTGCAGTTGTGGTTCCCAAGACTTCAAGCGTGCTCGCTGTCGTACATGGCGGAGCGCTTTCGTAATTCCGGTGTTTATTTCCGGACGGGCAATCAACGCAGCGACACGGAGCCCGCACGGCGTGGGCTCCGGGCACTGCCCCGAAGGAGATTCGACATGGCTACTGGCACCGTGAAGTGGTTCAACGCGGAAAAGGGTTTCGGCTTCATCGAGCAGGAGGGTGGCGGCGCCGACGTCTTCGCCCACTACTCGAACATCGCTGCCCAGGGCTTCCGCGAGCTGCAGGAAGGCCAGAAGGTGAACTTCGACGTCACGCAGGGCCAGAAGGGCCCGCAGGCCGAGAACATCGTTCCCGCCTGACGCTGACGCGTACACCGTAGCTGGGGCCCGCACCTTGGGTGCGGGCCCCAGCTCGTTGCTTTTCGGTGTTTCCCGCGTGCCCCACAACGGCCGCACGGGCAGCGTGCGCGCAGCCAGTTTGATTTCCCGTCCGCTATGACGCGACGGGCGATCCGCCCGCATGCATGATCCGGCAACTGTTTCGCTCTTCTTTGCGGCACTGCTGATCCCGCTTCGGCGTGCAGGGTCGACATATTTCCGCCCTGCTTCGTTTCATCTCATTTCATCGGTTCGTTCTTGCGATTCCTGGTGTGCGGCTCATTACCGCCGGGAATTCCTCGACGTACCGCATCGAGGAAGGTTCTCCATGAACCGCGCAGCTCGCACGAATGACCGCTACTCCCGCTCCGCCGGCTCGTCCGGCTCAGGCCGCGGCGGCTACGGCTCCGGTGGTCCGAACCGCTCGGGCACGGGCCGTTCCGGGGGCCCCGGACGGCGTACCGCGACACTGCAGGGAGAGTTCGCCCTGCCCGTCACCCACACTCCCGCCCTGCCCCCGGCCGAGACTTTCGCCGAGCTGGACATGCCGTCGGCGCTGCTGGCGGCCCTCAGCGCGGAAGGCGTGTCCGCCCCGTTCCCCATCCAGGCCGCCACGCTGCCGAACTCGCTGGCCGGACGCGATGTTCTCGGCCGCGGACGCACGGGATCGGGCAAGACGCTGGCCTTCGGTCTGGCCCTGCTGGCCCGCACTGCCGGCCGGCGCGCCGAGCCCCGCCAGCCGCTGGCCCTGGTCCTGGTCCCCACACGGGAGCTGGCCCAGCAGGTCACCGACGCGCTCGCCCCCTACGCCCGGCCGCTGAAGCTGCGGCTGGCCACCGTCGTCGGCGGGATGTCGATCGGCCGCCAGTCCAGCGCACTGCGCGGTGGGGCCGAAGTGGTTGTCGCCACGCCGGGACGGCTCAAGGACCTCATCGAGCGCGGCGACTGCCGACTGAACCAGGTCGCCATCACCGTGCTGGACGAGGCCGACCAGATGGCCGACATGGGCTTCATGCCTCAGGTCACCGCGCTGCTCGACCAGCAGCGGATGCTCTTCTCGGCCACCCTGGACCGCAACGTCGACCTCCTGGTCCGGCGCTACCTGACGGACCCGGTGGTCCACTCCGTCGATCCTTCGGCGGGCGCGGTCACGACGATGGAGCACCACGTGCTGCACGTCCACGGCGCCGACAAGCACGCCACCACCACCGAGATCGCCGCCCGCGAAGGTCGGTCGATCATGTTCCTGGACACCAAGCACGCCGTGGACAACCTCACCGAACACCTGCTGAACAGCGGCGTGCGCGCCGCGGCCCTGCACGGCGGCAAGTCCCAGCCCCAACGCACGTGCACGCTGGCCCAGTTCAAGACCGGCCATGTCACCGTCCTGGTGGCCACCAACGTCGCCGCCCGCGGCATCCACGTCGACAACCTCGACCTCGTCGTCAACGTCGACCCGCCCAGCGACCACAAGGACTACCTGCACCGCGGTGGCCGTACCGCGCGCGCCGGCGAGTCCGGCAGCGTCGTCACCCTCGTCCTGCCCAACCAGCGCCGCACCATGAACCGCCTGATGGCGGACGCGGGCATCACCCCACAGACCACCCAGGTCCGCTCCGGCGAGGCCGAGCTGAGCCGCATCACCGGCGCCCAGGCACCCTCCGGCACCCCGGTCACCATCGCCGCACCAGCTGTCGAACGTGCCAAGCGCAGCGGCTCCTCCACGCGAGGCCGCCGCAGCCGCCCCGCCCAGGCCCGTCGTGCCGCCGGATCAGCCCGTACCGGGACACCGACTGGGCGGCAGGCCTCCTCGGCCCCGGCCGCCTAGGCCGGTCAGGACGATCACGCTCGGCTTGTCGGATCACCATCGTCACGGAGGCTTTCGTTGATGCTGCAGAGCTACCCCCAGGGGGACTTCCCCGGCAAGGCGGCCAGCGACGTCATGTCGTCGCCGGGACCACAGGTCGGCGACGACATGATCGTCGACGTGGCTCTGTCCGTCCTCATCGGTGCCGGTGCCGACCATCTCCTCGTCCGTGACGAGGACGGGCGGTGTACGGGCCTGATCACCCGTTACCAGATGACAGCCCACCATCAAGGCCCCTGGTACACCGAGGAGACCCGGTTGCGGGACCTCCTCTACGACCGTGGGCCCTTCACTTCGCCCCTGATGTCTGCACACGACGCGGAAGGCGCCATGCGCCAACGCGCGCTGCGGGCCTCACCCGTGATCGGCGAGGACGGGCACGCCCTGGGCGTCGTCGTCCTCAGCCGTTGATCCCCCTCCGGCCGGGCCGGCGATCCGTTTCCGGCTTCTTTTCGACCTTGTAGAGGCACTATGCGCGTCGTCATCGCCCGCTTCCCCTTCGACCTGCTCAAGACCGAGGTGCAGGATGCGATGAAGGGCATCAAACCCGAACCCGTCACGGGTGAGTCCGTGCTCATCGGTCGCCGCCATTATCCCGTCAAGCAGGTCGGGGAGATCATCACCCGGCAGGATCGCCGTGACTTCTCCGCCGGTGAAGTGACCCGAGCCCTGAGCCGCCTCGGCTTCGTGTGCCGCCCCGCTGCCGCGCTCGTGCCACCGACCGGTCTCACACCACTGGAGACGGCGTCGGCCATGCTGGGGTACCCGGCCTGAGCCTGACCGGACCGCCAGGAATCCGCTCCAGTACCTCGGCTCACGTTGCCGCCGTCTCGGGGCCGGCCGTCGGGTGATGACTGCGCACTGGACGACCACGGTGAGAGACATCCGCTGGCTGCATACCCCCTGCTACCTGGCCCTGGGCTGGGCACCGGTGCGCTACCTGACCGACTTCGTGCGCACCGGCGGAGCGGCCGCACTCGCCCTGATCGTGGCCGGCGGCCTTCTCTACAGCGTGGGCGCGGTGGTCTACGCCATCCAGCGGCCCCACCCCTCACCTCGCTGGTTCGGCTTCCACGAGGTCTTCCACGCCCTGACCGTGGCAGGCTTCACCGCGCACTACATCGCCGTCTCTCTCGCCGTCTGCTGACCACAGCGGTGTGCTGGCTCATGGGCCTCGTCCGTCCGATGTCTCGGTGGCCCGCCCGGCCCCGATGAATGAGAGGCGCGGAGCCTCGGACGCTGCCGCGAGATCAGAGGACACCTCGGCCGCGGCGCTCAGCCCGGTTGGTGACAGGCTGAAGGCGAAGAGCTCCGGCGACGATATCGACATCGACGGAGCTCTGCTGCGTGGCTGCTGTGGGGGCGGTCAGGCTGCCTGACGCTGACTGAGCGTCCCTGGGGCGCGGCGGCCGGGCGCGGGCGCCAAACGGAGTTCAGACGTCGGTCTTGAGGTGGGGCCGGGAGGGCGCAGTGCGCAGTTCTTCGTTGATGCGCTGAGCTTCGTCGAGCTGGTCTTCGAGGATGACGATGCGGCAGGCTGCTTCGACGGGGGTTCCCTGGTCGACGAGTTCGCGGGCGCGTGCGGCGATACGCAGCTGGTAGCGGGAGTAGCGGCGGTGGCCGCCCTCGGAACGCAAAGGCGTGATCAACTGGGCCTCACCGAGGGCCCGCAAGAAGGCGGGGGTGGTGCCGAGCATTTCGGCGGCTCGCCCCATGGTGTAGGCGGGGTAGTCCTCGTCGTTGAGACGGTCGTGAGAGATTTCTGCGGTCATTTGCACCTCTGATCGGGGAATGCATCGTGGGGCCCTGGTGCCGAACACGCACCAGGGCCCCGAGGGATTGAACACCATCTGCCGGCTTACTGCGGTGCCGGCCTTCTGTTTCCGCACCGTCGCCCGGGAGAGGGCGGGAAGTGCGGGGATCGCGGATGCGTGACCGGGGACCACCTTCCAATCCGGGGCCTGCGGTACCCGAGCGGACTCACTTCCTCGCCCGGGCGATCCTGATGGCGCCTGCCTCCTTCTCATCCTTCTGCCGACCTGCTTGCTACTGCGGTTCTGCTCGCGGTCCCGGGGGCCGCCCAGCCCGGCAGTCAGTCGCGGGGCCCACGCATATACCTTCGGCCCCGCGACTCCACTGCCGTGCCTCTTCTGGTACTGCACGCGCGGCAGTTCGACCTCTGCCGCGCCTTTCGATCTCTTGGCTACGACGGAAACCCTAACCCGCGGGAGGCCGGATGTCTGCTGCCGGCATGACAGATTTTCTGTGAAGGCAGTGCCCGAGCTTCTGTCGCCGGAGTCGTATTCAGTCGAGGAACCAGGCCGCATCTCCGGCAAGCGAGCTTGATTGCAGACATGCACACCGGCCTGCTGCGCACTACGCCACGGGCCCCCAACACGACGACGGTCCGCCCCTCTTACGGAGGGGCGGACCGTTTGACGTACCTGGATCAGCGGAGCAGCAGGTACAGGTGGAACCTTCTGGTCGAGGTCCAGTCGCAGCGCCACCGTATGACGTTGGTGTGGTTGTCCTGGAACCACTGACCGCGCTGTTGACACGCGGCTTTCTTGTTGAAGTCCTCGTGGGTGTCGTACCAGGACGAAGAGATCGTTGGCGGGGCAGCAATCGCCGTCGCCGGCACGGCGACAGCGGCGGTAGCACCCAGAACAGCCGCCGCGACGGCTAAACGCATCCTCATAGGTGAACTCCACTTGTATTGAGGCAGGTTGGACGGGTACCTGTGCTCGGGTTTCCCGTCGGGTCGGACGTTCCAAGCTTGCTCACTGGCTCTCGGGATGTCAGCACACAACCTGTCCGGGACAGTCCGGGACGTGTCCGGGCTGGTCAGGACCTTGCCCGGATCGCGTCCCGGACAGCGAGGCATGGCGGATTCCACCGTTGCCCCTATGACATGACCGCAGCAGGATGACGGTCATGGGGAACCTGGGGGGTGAGGTGTCGCCGCACGCAGCCCAAGACGCTGCCGACCTTGTCCGGTCGATGCAGCAGCTCAAAGAGCGTTCGGGACTGACGTACCGCGAATTGGAGGAGCGGGCTGCCCAAAACGGTGACGTACTGGCGCGCAGCACGCTGGCCGACGTCCTGCGACGGACGAGCCTGCCGCGCCCCGACGTGCTGGCCGCGTTCGTCCGCGCCTGCGGGGACGGGCAGCGGGTCAGCGCCTGGCTGGACGCCAGGGGCCGGATCGCCGCAGGTATCGATGCCGGGCCCCCCGGTTCCGGGCCCGAGCCCGCGGCTCAACCGCGGAGCGAAGAAGCCACGGCCTCACGGCCTCGCCTGACCAAGGGGCGCACAGTCAAGCTCGTGGCCTCGGTCATGGTCCCGCCGCTCGCCTGGGGCGTTTGGGCGCTACTCCCCGACAGGCCCAATGCTCCGTCCACTCCTAGGGCCCCCGCAGACGGCTGGGTCACCATCCGCCCCGCCCGTACACCCGACCTCTGCCTGACCGACGGACGTGACCGTCGCGGTGCCTACGCCAGCGCGGTCGCCGCCCAGCTCCCCTGCGCCCAGGCCACCGTGCCCCGCACCTACCTCGAACCGGCTGGCGAGGGCCTCTACCGCATCCAGTGGCATCACCCCCAGATGGGGAAGGGATGTCTGACGGTCATGAGCTCCGGGCCGGTAAAGGGCATGCTCGAGCCCCGCAACGACTGTGCTCAGGCCACCCTGTTCCGCGTGGCAGCCACCGCCACTGACCGCGAGGGTTTCCGACTCCTCCCGGCCAACAGCAGCAGGTGCATCGGCATCGCCGGCAACGACACCACCGAGGGAGCCGAAGCGATCGAAGAACGGTGTACCGGCGCGGCCGACCAGCGATTCCTCATACGGAGGGGCTGAACGAGCAGCTGTGGCCGCCCGTTTGTCTATCAGCTGCGCTCGGGCAGGACATCGCGATGCACGGGATGGACGTCGGTCAGCTCGCCGTCAGTGTCCTGCGTGAGATCGACGATCAGGGCTACCACGTAGAGATCCACGCCTGACCTCACGGGCTGCGGTGAGAGGTCCGCGGCGGCACCTCCCAAGCCAGCGATGTCACCGCCGCGCTGGGTGTGGAACTGAGCAGGGGCCCCCGCCCAACAGAGGCGCCGTCCATCGCGTAGTTGCCCGCAGCCCGCTTACCACCCGCCTCACCACCTCCCATCCCCGCAAGTCACAGGCCCGGGTAAGCCATCCTGGAATCGATCACGACCGGAGTGAGGCGGGTTACCTGTGCCCGGGGTGCTCGTCTCCGGCGACCAGGCGGCGGAACATGCGGCCAAGACGGCCGGTGAGTTCAGCCAGCTGGAAGCGGCAGCCCGCGCAGTACGCGCCGTCGGCCGGCGGCGCGGTCTCTTCCAGCGGGTCGTCGTCGAAGGGGCTGCCCTCCAGCGGTCCGTCGCACCTCTGGCATATCGGGTCGGGCTCCTTGGTCGCCTCGGCAGCGGCCTGCTGTGCCGCCCGGCGCTCCCGCGCTTCTTGGCGCTCGCGTTCGCGCTGCCGCTCCTCCTGCTCGCGCTGCTGCGCGCGGAGTTGGTCACGCTGATCCTGGCGGCGCCTGAAGGCGCGTTGGTCGTCGGGGAAGTCGTAGGAGGACACCCCCGGGATCGCATCGCAAGTTCGATTTACGGCGCAGCGCACGCACGGGTGAATCAGGGCTCTTGGTGACCGCTGTCTTCCAATCGAGGCGTTCGACAGCGAACTCAGTCGTTCGGGCTTCCTTGCCGGCGAACCTAGTCGTGTGTGGTGAACGTCGATCGCATGGCCTGGGGGAGGTGGTGTCGCCGGCTGCGGAGGCAGGTACTTGCCGGCAGTGAGGTGGAGAAGGCGTTTCTTTTCGTTGAGGCGGGGCCGTGGGCCGCAGCCCCGGGCGAATCGGGTGGGCTATCTCGGGCTGATCGTGACCCGGTAGGTGGCTTCGGCCCTGCCGTGGGTGGTCACGGTGACGGTCTGGCCGTGGTCGTCCCAACTGGCTTTGCTGCCTTGGATATCGACGCGGTAGCCGCCTGGGTAGATGTCCCTGGGCACGGTGATCCGGGTGGGCCCCTGGGCGTTGTCGCGGGTGCGGAAGGTGAGTGTGTAGGTGCGGGTGGCCGGGTCGTACGTGAACGTGAGCGGGTCGCCCGCGACGGCCTGCGCGTACGGCTGGACGAGCAGTTGGGCGTGGGGCTTCGCTGTGCCCGTGTGGTCGAGGAAGCAGTAGCCGCCGCCCCGGCACCACTGCCACCACGTCCAGCCGCTGGAGAAGCGGTCCAGGGAGGCCGTCATGTCGGTGACGAACTGGCCTGCGTGCGCAACGTAGGGGTTGCCGCCCCACTCCCCCACGATCACCGGCATGCGGTGACGGGTCGGGTAGTGGCTGATCGCGGCCTCGTAGGCGGGGATGAAGGTGCCGTTGGGGTCGTAGTCGGCGCCGGTTTCCATCGCGGTCTGGTAGAAGTGCGGCGCGTAGCCGGCGTGCGGGTCGTCGATGTGGCCCAGCTGGGTGGGGACGCCGGTACCGACGATGACGGTTGGTTCGACGAAGACCCACGACCTGTGGTCGACCAGGCGGATCGCGCGGGCAAGGCGGTTCCACAGCTCGGTGAGCTCGGTGGCCTCGAAGCGGGCCGCGGCGGCGGGGAGGTCTTCGCCTTCGAGGAACTTCGCGAACGGCTCATTCATCAGGTCGTAGCCGAGCAGCGCCGGGTGCCTGCCCAGGGCGGAGGCGACCGTCATCCACATGCGAGCGTGCGCGGCGCGCAGGTCGGTGTCCTTGTACAGGTGGTCGAAGGCGGTCTGTACGGAGGGCTCGAAGTACTCGGAGAACCAGTCGTCGGGTATCGGCTCGAACGGCAGCCCCTCGTCGCGGGTGGCCCAGTCGGGGACGCCGCGGGAGCCGAAGTGGGGTCCGTATACGTCCTGGTGGGCGTCGAGGATGACCTTGATGTGGTAGCGGCCGGCCCAGTCGAGGATGCGGCGCATCTTGGTCAGGTAGCCGCGGTCGTAGTGCCCGGGGGTGGGTTCGAGGTCGTCCCAGAAGAACGCGAGACGCGCAAGGTTGAAGCCCCGGGCGGCCATGTCCTTGAGGTCGCCCTCGTGGATGCCGGCGAACGCGTTGGCGCCCCGGCTGCTCTTATCCGCCAGGTTGAAGCCGCGCCACTGCAGCGCGCGGCCCTGGCCGTCGGCGATGAAGGTGCGGTCACCGACCGTAACCCGGTCAGGGGCGCGGCCGGGGACGCGATCGGAAACGCGGTCGGGGCGGGTCTGGGCCTGCGCAGGGAGGACGCCGAGCAGGAGAGCAGCCACGGCGAGGGCGAGGGCGGCGGGGGCGACGCGGCAGGTCAAGCGCATGCAGAAGACCCCTTCGAAGGTGGCTGCAAGGGCAGCGTGCTAATGGCCGGCCGGATGCTACTGGCGGATGCGTCAACTTCCCAGGCCCGCACGGGAGTTGGCGGGAGTTAGCGGGAGTTGACGGGAGTTGGCGGACTTCCTACTTCAACGGCCCCCCAGCGTCACCGCCAGCGTCCCCCAGGGCCTTCGCCTGGGTCCTCGCCTGCCGATGCCTCGCCTGCGTCTTCCTCGAGGCCTTCGCTGGGGGCCCTCCGCGGCACCCGGCCCGCGCCAACCACCCCAAACCCGGCCATGACCCTCCACGACGCCGGAGTTCCAGGGCAGTGTGAGGCCCGCGGTGACGGCGTCGAGGTCGTTCGAGGTGTTGGGCGAAGCTCCGGAGACTGGGCCGTTCGCGGCCCTTGCGCTGGGCGTACTCGTCCACGCCGACCACGCGGGGTACTGCGGTGGCGGGGTCCGGAAGCGAGGCAATCAGCCTCAACAGGGTGTTCCGGCTGACCGGAACCTTGAAGGCGTCCGTCATCTGGGCGCCGGCCCGGCCCGCGAGCGCAAGGCCGACCGACACCAGCGTCGACCGCAGCCGCTCGGTCCGTCGCCCGAACCTGCGGGTGAGACCGGGTAGTTGCTCGACGAAGGACATGCGCTCGCAAGATCCTTCCTCGCAGACGAACCTCCGCACCCGCAACGACACCACGACGAACCTGCCCGCCGTCGGCAGATCACCAAAAAATCGCAGGTAGGAGCCGTGATTCGCCCCGACCAGCACCCGCACCCCGGACAGGCCGCCCGTCCTGCGGTCGTACGGGCCCCGACCCGGACGACCGTCTCGATCACCTCGAACGATTCCACCAACACGACTCGACTGAGGAAACAGCAGCTCGTGCAACTGCGGCAGCACTTCGTTCACGGCGAAGGACTGTCGACCACACCCCCGTCCAGCCAGGCGACTTCGGGCGGACTTCAGCGGTCGTAGGCGGTCAGTGCACGCATGACCGGCTGGCCGCACATGAAACTGGCTCCACCCATCAGGCCGCCTTGGAATCGATCATCCAGGGAACCGGGAGGCGCTCTACCGGCGGACCGCCGAGATCAGTCCGCCGGGCCGCTCCTCGCGCTGCGGCGGGGTGCTGATCGGACGGCCGTAAGCGGCAGCGCGCTCGCGCAGAGTGTGGCTGTCGGCCTCCCAGCCGTGCCCGGCCAGCCAGCCCACCGGGTCGTCGGGCATCTCCGAGAACCACATGGACGCCGCCGATCCCGGCACGGCGTCCGCACCGAAGCGCTCGATCACGCCGCGCGAGCCCAACGTCAGCCCCATCCGACTGCCCGCCGCCGACTGCATGCTGATCCGGGCCAGCAGTAGCTCCACCGCATCCTTGGGCAGATAGATCAGTAGTCCTTCGGCGATCCACGCGGTCGGCACGGCCGGGTCGTGCCCCGCGGCGGCCAGCGCGCCTGGCCAGTCCTCACGCAGATCCACCGCGACAGTGATCCGCTCGCAGCGCGCAACGGCCCGCTCCTGGCGCAGCACCGAAGCCTTGAAGTCCAGTGGGGCGGCGGTGTCGACCTCGAACAGCCGGGTGCCCTCGGGCCAGTCCATCCGAAAGGCCCGGCTGTCCATGCCGGCACCGAGCAGCACGACCTGCCGGACCCCGGACGCGGCGGCCTGCTGCAACAGCTCGTCGAGGAACTTCGTCCTGATGACGATGGAGAACGACACGGCCAGCCGGCGGCGTCGCGCGGCCTCGTCATCGGGCCGCGGCGGCGAGGAGGGCCACAGGCCGCCGGCGGCGGCGAAGGCCTGTGCCAGTGGGTCGCGGAACAGCGCGTTCTCCCGCTCGGTCTCCAGCGCCCGCACTCTGGCCACCCCCACCGCCGTGGCCCGCACTCCCGACGGCTGCACCCGCTCCTGCTCATCAGTCACCGCGCCACCCTAGATGATCGATTCCAGGAGGCCTGATGAGTGGAGCCAGTTTCAGGCGCGGCCAGCCGGTCATGCGCGCACTGCCGCCTACGACCACTAAAACCACCAGCAGGCGCAGACCAACAGTCACCCTCTGTACGTCACCACACGAAGTGGACAGAGCCAGCACACACCAACAAACACTGCTCCTGACGATGAACGAAACCAGGCCCGTCGTGCTCGTACCGAGGGAACCACCACCGATCCGCTCCCCACACCCGCAGGGATGGTCCCGGCCCCCGCCCGACGATCAACCCCGTCCGGCGAGCCCACCGAACATGCCCTTACACGTCGCGCGACGGACCGACCACCAAAAACCACCTCGCCACGGAGGCCGGCGCAAGGCTCTCACCTCACGGCCATCCACATCTGGACCACACGGACCACCCGAAAAAACGGCCTAACAGGCCCTCGGGCTGGCTGCAGCATGCCAGCTGCACCCCCAATGCGACAGGCGGAGGTCACTCGCCCGCGTCGTTGACGTCAGCTACGTCCGGGCACGTCCATTGTCAGTGCGGTGCGCTTCACTGTCGGCATGGAGCTCACGCAAGCGACCGTCAACGACCTGCTGGCCCAGCTCGGCCCGGGGGACGGCTACATGTACCTGCCCAGCGGCGTGGACCCGCAGGCTCTGACCGACCTGCTCGCCAGCAGGTTTGGCCTCCCGCGCACTCTCGTCCTTGACGGATTCACCGATCCGACGGTCGACGATTCCAGGGGCGCGACTCTCCTTGTCCCCTTCGAGGACCGGGCCGTGAAGATACGGGCGTGGGCGTACGGGGATCAGTGGGTCGGCACGGGTACGGCGCGAGACGTCGAAGGGGTCGAACGGCCGGTGCTTGTGGTCGCTCGCAGGGAGGTGCCAGAACCTTTGGCGGTCGCTCCGGACGAGGACGAGGACGTCGACTGGATGGAGCGGCTCATACGGATCACCGGCTGGACGCAGCCCGCCCAGCGACCGGACGTGTACTGGGCGGAGGTGGAGTCCCGCCTGGGCACCGCGCTCCCGAGCGAGTACAAGCGCATGGTCGAAACGTTCGGCGCGGGCGCCTTCGACGGATACCTGGACCTGAACCAGGAGCCGTGGACGGGTCTCAGGGAGGACGGGCTGCTCATCTGGGCGGGCACGGAGCACGAGGACCTGTACTGCTGGAGGGCCGACGGCGACGACCCCGACCGTTGGCCCGTCGTCGTCCGGTCCTTCGACGGCGAGGACGTCCCCTTCGACTGCCAGACCGCGGAGTTCGTCTGCCGCATCCTCATCGACCCGCACCACCCGTTCACGATGGCCCGCTATTTCGACACCCACTGGTTCATGAACTACCGGAAGATCGACTGACCGAACCCGCGCCGCCAGTGGCATCCGCAGCCAGATTGGCCAGAGCCTTCGTCTCGGCTGGGAACACCCACGACAGCAAAGGACTGAAGATGATGGTCGAGGTCACCAAACGAGACACGACCCGCACCGCGGCCGATGTATCAAGCCTCAGTGTTTGCACGCCGAGAAGGCGTATGCCCGACCCGATCGGCGGAAATGGCTGTGGGGTAAGCGAATTGGAGCCGCGTCGCCCGCAAGGGCATCGAGTCCAGCGAGCTGTTGGGCGGCGTAGATGGGTGATCGAGCAGACCATGTCATGGCTGTCGGGCTACCGCGGACTCAGCCCACGCTACGATCGAGGCCCCCGCAACTACCTGCCTTTCTCGGGCTTGCGGCCGCCAACTGCTGCTACAAACGCCACGTCCGCCTCACCACATAGGACACGGTCTTAGTAGACGTAAGGCCATCCGTTCTCCCAGCCCAAGTAGTTGATGCCCAGCTTGGGTTGGCCATTGTCCCGGCCGTCGTAGTAGTGGTAGGTGAGCAGGTCGTGGTTGTCCGCGTTGTCGTGAATGACGGACTGCCCGCCTGGGCCGATCACCCAGTTGCCGTGTGTGCCGAGCAGCAGGGTGCCGCCGTCTCCGACCATGTTGCGCCCGGCTTGGTCGACGTAGGGGCCGTCGGGTGCGGTGGAGCGGCCGACGTGGATGCTGTAGTTGCTGTTGACGCCCTTGCAGCAGTAGTCGAAGGACACGAACAGGTAGTAGTAGCCGTCTTTGTAGTAGACGAAGGGTGCCTCGACCGGGTCGGGCCAGACATGCAGCCGCTGCGCCAGGTGGCGAATCCGGGTGTCCGTGGTCGACGGCTTTCCGGTCTGGGGGTCGAGGGCGACCATGTAGATGCCCAGCCGGAACGACCCGAAGGTCAGCCACCATTTGCCATTCTTGTCCACCAGTAGGTTGGGGTCGATGGCATTGAAGTCATAGCCCGCGTGGGGAGAGGTGAAGATGGGTGCTCCGGTGTCCACCCAGGTGCCGGGCTGTCCGGTGTCACTGGTGGCGAGCCCGATTCCGGAGTTGTTGGAACCGAAGCTGGACACCGAGTAATACATCCAGTACTTGCCGTTGTGGAACGAGACATCCGGTGCCCACACGTCGTTGGAGGAGCTGAATCGACTCCACCAGGCCGGGACGCTGCTGAAGGCGGGGCCCAGTCGTCTGAAGTTGATCCGGTCGTCGGATACCCGGAGTTCGACCTGCTTGTGCGTGGAAGCCACCAGGTACTGGCTCCCGACCTTCACCATGGAGGGGTCGTGTACGGACGTGTCTCCGCTGACCGCCCCCGGCAACGGCCAGGCCGGCACGGTAGCTGTGGCCGGTCTTGTCTGCGTGGTGGTGAGCAAGGACATGACCAGCGCCGCGATGGAGAGCAGTACGCGTACGCGACGCCCACCCCCACCAGCCCGCCTTCCAGGGCCACCGAACACAGTGATCACCTTCCTCTGTCCTCGTGGTTACGCTCGCCCACGGACGGGTGAGCAGCGTTGGCTCTGCCGCCGGAGGTGCCGGCTCCTGCCCTGGCACACCAGCACCCGGGCCACTCGCCTCCAGAACTGGGCCACCGTCCAGGCCTGCGCCCTCACCCGTGACCCGGTGCGCCGCATCTGCGGTGTTCGCGCGTCGCCCCAGGTCGATCACGCCAAGACCATGACCGGCTACCACCGCGATCAGGCACTCCAAGGCGTCTGTGCACTGCCACGCGTAGCAGAGCGTCTCCGGACGCGCCCGTCGACCCGGCCGATCACGCCCAACGGTCCCACCCCCGAATGCCTCGACTGAGCCATGCATGACCAGGAAGTTGCAGCCCACGAGTCTCACACGGGCAGCGGCCTTCGCCACTGCACCTCGGCGCCAACCCCCGACGCACCGCACCGGACGGCAGACTTACTGCTCCGCACCCGGCGAGCAGAGCAGAGTCAGAGGCCACCCCCCAACATTGTGCGATCGTATTGAGCCTCTCCGTTACCGCACAAGGGCGCCCCTCACTGGACCGCACGCCCCCACGGACACGCCTCCGCGTGCCCCATTCCGTTGCGACCCTGCGTCGGCACAAGGACCCGCACCAGCTCTCCGGCCGTCCCGCGAGAAGGCTGCCGCCGACGCCCACGGCGCGCCCACCGTCGGCCACTGGCCCGGGGTGGTGTGGGCCGCCTGGGCTGGATCGAACTGGCCTCCCACGGCCGGGGGCAGTTCGGTGCCACCAAGGCCGGCACCACATATGTTCCCCGGTTCTCCACCAGATACATCAACGACCTGCCCCAGCAACACCCCGACATCGACTGGCCCGCACTGCGCATCCTGAGCAAGGGGCAACGCTCCCCGCTCGCCGCTCTGTGCACCGGCCAGGAGACGGCCCCGTCCTCACCAGACTGGGCGGGCAGCGCCGAAGGTTGGGCCATCTCAGGCTTGGCCGGCCCCGGCCTTATGCGTCCCCTCTCGGGGCCCGGGTCCGCCCGCGCGCTCCACTCCGGCAGGGGACGAAACGACCCACCTCCGAGGCTCTCCCTCGCTTCCACCGCAACGTGGGGTAACTCCCTCCCCATACGAGACCGGAGAGGCCCAAGGGAGGCGGCTCCCCGCCTCCCCGGCTCGGAGAGTGCTCAGTCGATACAGAACTCGTTGCCCTCGATGTCCAGCATCGGGATGCACGACTCGTTTTCCTCATCGGCATACAGTGTTCGCACGTGGGTCGCACCGAGCGCGACCAGTCGTGCGCACTCGGCTTCGAGCGTGGCGAGGCGCTCGTCCCCCACGAGCCCGGTGCCGACCCGGACGTCGAGATGCACCCGATTCTTAACGATCTTGCCTTCGGGGACGCGCTGGAAGTACAGGCGCGGGCCCACGCCTGAGGGATCACTACAGGCGAACCATGATCCCTGCTCCTCAGGAGGCAGGGTGCGGTTGAAATCGTCCCAGGTGGTGAACCCTTCCGGCGGCGGCGGTATGACGTACCCCAACACTTCACACCAGAAGCGAGCGAGGCGCTCAGGTTCTGCGCAGTCAAAGGTGACTTGGAACTTCTTGATCGCTGACATCGGCGCACCGTATCGCGTACCAGGGGGATTCTGCCGCTCATTTCCCCAGGCGGATCCGCCCGTCACCCGTCGCATCCTGGGCCGCCTTGGACACCAAGTGATCAAACCGGGCAGTCCACGAGAACGACACGACCGTGGCGGCGGAGCGCCCCAGTGGTCCCCAGGATCCAGTCCTGACCAACCACCTTCACGCCAAGACCAGTTGCGGGACACCCCTTAGATACGACAAGACCGCTGCCTCCTACGAAGCAGCGGTCAGTCTCGCGTCATTCCTGCTCTGGGCAAGATCCGTTTGACGACGGACCCTAGGCCTCCGAGGTGAGCCCGGATCACATGCCTGTCCCCTGCTCCCCGCACCCGCGGTTGGTCCCGAACGGCGGCTGGTTCGGCGGCACCGGGTCGACTGCTCCACGCACCCGCGGGACCAAGGAAGGGTGGGTCCCGCTGCGCAGTGCGCCACATCGTGGTCTCGATTCGTAACCGGGGATGAGGAGCGGTCGTTTCGTACTCCCGATACTCCAGACACGGCACGACCGTGGCCCGCCTGCTGACCGGTGGACCCCTCCGGAGGTTGTCCACACCACGCAGCTCAGCGTCGACCGCCGAACTCGTCCCGGTGACATTGTGCGCAGCCGATGGGGCGAATTGACGGCGATGATCCTCGTGGCTCCCAGTTGCCCGGTCGGCTGAAACTACCCTGAGCGGCTCGGGCACGAGAAAACCTGCCGAACACAGCCGAACGACTGGAAATTTCATGGGCACGCGACTGAGTACTGACTACGCCAAGGGAATCGTGAGACGACGGTTCGCTGAACTTGATGCTGGGAACTTCGGCGTCTTGGACGAACTCTTCTCTCCAAACTACAAGCTCAACTTTCCCGGCCGTGAAGCATTCTCCCTGGAAGAAACCAGGCAGTTCTATCAGCGGATGTACGCAGCGTTCGCCGATCTGCGCCATGAGATCCAGGACCAGATTGCGGAGGGAGACAAGGTGGTAACTCGTTGGACGGCAACGGGGAGACACACGGGCGAATTCTTGGGTAACGAGCCGAGCGACCGGACGGTGTCGTTTGAGGGCATCAACATCTACACATTCGAGGGTGACAAGCTCGTGGAGAGCCACGTGGTCTGGGATCTCCGCCAACTGGAAAAATGAGTGGTCGCACGCCACGAAGACCTCCGGCGGTTTCATCCGGACGTACGCTGCACCGGAGTTCGTCCGGGTCCCCTCCCCGGTCTGCCTCAAGACCGGGAGCAGCACGCTGACCGGCCACAGCACCCGTGCGACGCAGGAGCAGACCGAGAGCGTGCTCCGACAAATGGAAATCACGGCGGAGTTCATGGCCTCAACTCGGACCCAGGCAGCTCCGGCTGCGACGACGCCGATCAGTCCGGCCAGCGCCATGGGGACGGTGACAAGCAGCTGATAGGTCCCCCTACGCGCGGGAGGAGCACCACCAGCTGGACCCTCAGCCCATGGAGGCGGTTCAGCAGAAGATGTCGAGAATGACGGCGGCGCCGCACTCGGTGTTTTCGGTGTGTGCGACGCCCCCGTGGGCGGTAGCGACGAAGGCAGGTCCGAGGCCAGATCCTCACGGTCACCGTGTCAACGCCTAAGATCCCAGCCGCTTGAACCAGGTGACCGGGCTGGTGGTCTCAGCGGACTGGACGTAGACCCGGGCGGGAATGAGGATCATGCGCTCGCCCTTTCCGCTCGTGCCCTCATCATAATCGGCATCGAGAGCGCGGACGACGATGTAGCCGAGGTAGTAGGAACCGTTGCCCCGGCCTTCCATGAACCCCTTCTTGCCGTCCGGGACGTCGGTTTCGACAGTCTGTTCCGACGTGCTCGTCACGCGTTTGAGGAGGAGTAGCTGTAGGTGTAGCTGATCTCACCGCCTACCTCTCCGCCCTTCCCTCCGTTTTCGGGAGTGAGGGTGATCTTCGGCGTGAGCTTGCCGCCCACCGACCAGCCTTCCGTCTTGCTTTGCTCGTCGGTGACTTGTCCCTGAACCTTGTATTGGATCTTTCCGCCGCCTGCTATGTCGTCTGTCGCTGCCCTTTGAGGGTACGTGGAGACCTCCCTGTCGTCGAGCTTGCCGACGAAGGCGCATGCGCCTGCCAGGAGAGGGTTTTCCAGCCCCGGGCTGTCGAATTGACCCCCGCAGTACGCCTCGGCTGGTCGCCCATCGCGGCGTATGTCCTTTGACTTCACGGTTTTGTCATCCGTGGTGCTGTTCTTGATCTCGGCGCTGTCGTCGGCCTTGTTCTTCGCGTGAGTATTGCCTTCCACCAGAGCCGTGGCGACTCTCCTCGCATCGGAGGGGTTCTGCGGGTTGTCCGAGTACGCCTTCGCCGCCTTCTTGGCGTCCTCGACCGCCGTGGCGGCGTCGTAGATGCGCTTCACGTCCTCGTAGGACGGCCTTGACTTTGCCGTCCTTACCCCTGTCCGGGCCCTTCGGGTATCCCATGACGCTTTCCGCGTCCTTGACGGGCGCCCACTTCTTCAGGTCCGCGAGGACGTCCTCGTCCTTTTCGTACGTCTTCGTGGGAACGCCACCGTGTCGTCAGCAGCTCGGGCCGGGGCAGAGCCGATCAGCGTCAGGCTGGTGAGGACAGCGGTGGCGAGGGCACCCGCCATCACACCTCCCCGCCGCCCCTGAGCAGCGCTTGTGCACCAATTGGTGGTCATGGTGTTCTCCTCTTCCTTCAGGTGCCGATCGGCCGGCGCGGTAGGCGGGTTGGTCGTGAGCTGCGGGAGGTGGAGTCTCCCGCTGCCGACCCGCCGGCGATTCGAGACGAAAGGGACGCTGGATGCACCAGCCGCCGCGGCCCGGGCTCATACGGCGCTCCGCAATACCCACATCCCCTCAGGCGTCCTGGCGGACGGTGCAATACGTTGCAACGGAGCCGCAAAGCAAGCTGCCGCGCGGTTCCCGCTCTCGTCTTTCTGCTCTCGCCCTTCTGCTCTTGTCTTTCTCTGGCTCCGTCTTTGGAATGAGTGGAATGGAACAGGAGAAACCAGGTCAAGGATTTGCCGGCGACTTCGTGGTAGCTCGGAGCCAAAGATGTCGGTGACCACGAGAACACCGGTGTTTGGGCTCGTGATGCTGACGCCGGTCCGCACGCGGTATTTTCTCGCGATCCCGGGCCGGCGGGCGCGGGGCTTCGGCGAGCCCCAGAGTGTGACCTCCAGGGGCTGGCTGACGTGGCATTGGCCGCGGAGAGCCCCGCCCGCGTGGGGCTAAGAATGCATATAATTTCACTCGGCAGGGGTCGTGAGGATTCGGTGCTGGTGTTGGTGAGGTGGGGGTAGTCGCCGGGCCTGTGCCGAGTTTGATCAGGGGTCACGACGAGGATTGTGAAGGTGTTCGGCCGCTTCTCTTTTTGCTCGGGCGCGGCCGATGAGCCACGCGCCCAGGCATACCAGTACGGCGGCCCCGGCCCCGTACACGGGCAGCCACCGGGTCGTCGTGGCTGCCAGGCAGTCAGCCACGACGTTGTGCCGCTGGATGTGGGCGTAAGCCAATGCGGCCGCTTCGTCGCCGGTCGGGTTCGCCAGCGCCACACGGCTGCCCTCGTAAGCGCCCACCCCCACGCATCCTGTACGGGTGCCTGGCATCGGGAACAGCCATTTCCAGCGCTGCATCATGGGGGCCACCGTGATCGTCGTGCACAGGCCGACGATCAGTGAATAGGCGACCACATTCCTCGTGTAGGCAGACTTGAGGCCGGGTGTCCACGTCGGTAGCTGGTAGAAGGAGAAAATTACTGCGAGGAGTGTCACTCCGATGTATGTGGAGAACCACTCCCAGGCGCCCTGGGCGAGGGCGGCTGTCAGTACGGCGGCGAGCGCGATGCCGATGATTCCGTACGGGGCACTGTCATCAGCGCGGGTTGGTGCGGAGTTCGGGACTCCTTGAGGGCTTGGCGCGTCCACGGTGTCTCCTGCCTCCTCCAGGCCTCAGTGTGCGGGCTCACAGCGTCCTGGGCCTTGCACCCGTGCGGGGTTGTCCCACAAGCCCGCCCGATTGGCGGGCAGCCGCCATCGTTCGCGAAGCCGGTCTCACGGGGCCATGAGGCGTCCACCTCTGCGCGCGGCACCACCCGGGCAGTTCACCGAGGCCGGGGTGCTCGTGTTCCCCACACTTCTAACCTGGTGAGGCAAGCCGTCGGAGCTTACTTCTCGGCGGCAGGGATGAGGCCCGGGGCGAACCTGTAGGAGAGGGATTCCATCAGCGGCTTGCGCTTGGTGTTGTGGAAAGCCGCGATACGCCACTTCCCGTCGTGTTGGCGAACCAGTGTGTACGTCTGGATCTTGGTGAGCTTTGGCGGCCGCTTGCTTTTGTAGGTGTCGCCGCGTCCATTGACGACGGCCACATCGGGCCCGAGGAAGCGGATGTCGAGCACCTCGTCCGCGAGCTTGGTGCCCTTGAGGAACCCCGCGAACAGCGAGCGGTGACTGTCCACGATGTCCTGACGCCCTTGGTAGAGGGTGCCGACGAAGGTGATGTAGGTGGCGTCCTCAGTGAACAGCTCGCCGTAGGCCTGGGCGTCGTGCCGCCCCCATGCGGCGACGAGGTCGTTCAGTGCCGAGGTGACCGCAGCGACGTCATCCGTGGTCGTCATGGCGGGCGACTCCCCCCTTTGGTTAGACTGGAGCAGAATCTGACTGAAAACAGTATCTGCATGCATGCAGATAACTCTAGGAGGTGGCTCCGCCGATGACAACCCCCGCAGACGCCGCGGATGAGCATGTGGTCTTCCGTGAGTACCTGGATGCGGTCGGCCTCCAGGGCCTGGCCAGTGCGGAGGCGGCAGGACTGCACACCTCGGAGTGGTACGCACTCAGCCTGATCACACGGGAAGGCAGCCTTACTTCAGGCGAGTTGGCCTCCAGGACCGGGCTGACCACTGGCGCCACCACCCGCCTGATCGACCGCCTTGAACGGGCCGGGTACGCGCGCCGCGCCGCGGACCCCAAGGATCGCAGACGCGTGATCGTCGAGCCGGTGCCCGACGCACTCGACCGCATCGAGGAGGCCGTGAGCCCGGCCCGCCGCCACATCGCCAAGATCCTGGCGCGCTACACCCCCGAGCAACGCGCCCTGCTCTTCGACTACTTCAGGCACGCCGCCCCCGCGTTCCACGCAGCCACCGAGGAGATCCGCAAGAACCCCACCCCCGGCCGCAACAGAAGATGACGGGCTCCGATGACTTCCAGCGGCACGGCCCATGGCGCGGGCAGCAGCCTGACTGGTACGCCGCACGGCTCAGGCACCGTCGACTGCACGGGCAAGGAGCTGCGAGCCGTTGCCTCTTGCAGGGGCGGCGGACGGAACTCGACGCGGCCCGGGCTGCGGCCCGAGACCGATCCGCGCCCGGAACCAGCGGGGATGGTGGGGACGGGAATGGGGATGGGGATGGTGCGGGCTCACCGCTCGGGCCGGTTCACTCGGATCAGCGTCTGCTGCCCGCTTGCGACGAGCTGTCGTCGGCCGCCCTGGACGACACTCGCCTGCTCCTGCTGCGTCTGGTCTTCCACGTGCTCCCCTTCGGCGGACTCACTGGATGCGTACGGCGGGAAGGACGCTTCAGCCGGCCAAGCGCTCCACCAGCAAGAACCCGCCGACGACGATCATCATGGCACCGGAGGCGCGGGTGACCGCCCGGGCAGCGGATAGCCGGGTCTTCAAGACGGTGCGCGCCAAAGCTGCGACGGCGAGGTAGACGACGGCGCAGGCTGTCATGTGGAGCGTGCCGAGCAGTCCGGTCTGCGCGGCGACCGGCCAGTGCGTCGAGGGACCGATGAACTGCGGGAAGAGGGAGAAGTACAGCAGCTCCTTGGGGTTCAGGCTGCTGGTCCCGGCCCCCTTGAGCATGATCTGCATCCGGGAGGGCGCCATGGCCTGCTCGGAGGCGATCAAGGTGGCCGGCTGCCTCAGCACGCCCCAGCCGAGCCACACCAGGTAGCCGGCCCCGGCGAGGGTCAGCGCCGTCAGGAGGGTCGGCGAGCTCGCCTCGATCACCACCAGGCCGGCGACGGCGAGCAGTGTGTATCCCGCGTATCCGGCTATCAGCCCGGCGACCGCGGGGAGGACCGACCGCTCCCGCAGGCCCGCCGATATCGCATCCGTGCCAGGGTGTCGGTATTCCGGCCGACGACGTACGCCGGCGCGTCGGCCGCCGAGTCCAGCAGCCGGCGCAGCCTTGGGCTTGTCCTTGGACAGGCGGACGAGTTGGTGACCGCACTGGTGGCTGTGCCCGTCTCGGACTCCTGGAGGAGGTGGCCGAGCGGGGAGGGCCTGCGTGGGCTAATCGTCAATGCACTTGGGGTACTTCGAGCCCCGGTTGCAGTCGTGGTAGTCGTACTTGCTGACCCGGAACTTCTTCTCCTTGCCCTGCTTCGTGGGATCGACGACCAGGTAGAACTTCTTCCCGTCCTTGGTCTTTTCGGTGACCCGGCCTTCAGGGCCTTGGCCGAAGTCCTGCGCGCACCCGGCGAGTGCGAGGGCGGCGACTGCCACGAGGGCGGGGACGAAGATGAGGCGACGCATGTCGTGCTCCGATCAAACTTTGGGACGAGGGCAGTCTAGGAGGTCGGCTGCCCGGCAGAGCAGGCAGGGCTAGTCACTTGTCCGCGAACGAGAACCATCCGGACAGAGCGAAAAGGCGGGGGCCAGCGGCATCGGTGGCTTCGGTGGCTTCGGTGGCTTCGGTGGCTTCGGTGGTGATGATCGTGCAGATCGACCACCACGCCCCCGCTGCGCCGTCGTCTTCGACAGCCGGGTCGCGCCAGAATTCATACAGGCCGGCCAAGGCCATGACTTGACCGTCTTCGGGGCTGATGAAGTACGGCTGCTTGTGGGCCTTCGCGGACTTGGTGGCGACGACGCTCCGCCACTCGTAGAAGCCGTGCCCGTGTCCACCCTGCCAGGCACCCACCCGAGAACCAGACTCCAACGACCGGGAGCGTAATGTCCCGTGACGCGAACGTTGAGTGCATGCCATCGACCCTTGAGTGGCGTGGATCACTAAAGATCTACGTGCCGCACGCAACTGCGGCCCATTCCGCCGCTGTCTGACAAGGAGTCGGGCCCCTCAGGGCCGGGGAGCGAGAGAGCGGGGCAGGTCATGGGACGGCGCACGGGAGGCATAGGGATCGCACTCGTCACGGTCGCGATGCTGGTGGGCGCGAGTGCCTGCGGCGGGGGCGACAGTGGCAAGGCGAGCGGGGATGACGCGAAGGCGTCGGGAAAGGCGAGTGCGAGTGCCTCGCCGTCACCGACGAAGCCCGCGGGCCCGCCCATGCTGCTGGAGACGATCACCCCGCAGACGGGAACCACGGTCGGCGTGGCCATGCCGATCTCGGTGGCCTTCACGAACCCGGTGGCGGCAAAGGCGCGGGCCACGGTCGAGAAGCACATGAAGGTGAGCACGTCGCAGCCCGTGGCCGGCGCCTGGCACTGGATGGGCGACAAGCGCGCCGACTGGCGGCCGAAGACGTACTGGCCCTCCGGCACGAAGGTGAAGATCGACGCTGACATGAAGGGCGTCAGCAACGGCAACGGACGCTACGGCGTGAACGAATACACGCACACCTTCAAGATCGGCGACGACGTGCGCGCGGATGTCTCGGTGACCGGCCACACCATGAAGGTGACCCGGAACGGCAAGGCGGTACGCACCCTGTCGATCAATGCGGGCAGCGCCCAGTACCCGACGTGGAACGGCACGATGGCCGTCATCGACAAGCAGGAGAAGGTCCACATGACCTCCTGCAGCGTCGGCATCAGCTGCGACAAGGGCAGCCCCAACTACTACGACCTGACGCTGCCCTGGGACGTCCACCTGACTCAGTCCGGCACGTACGTGCACTACTCGACCGGCGACCCCACTCCGGGCAGCGGCAGCGCCCGCGGCTCGCACGGCTGCATCCATCTGTCCATATCGGACGCCAAGTGGTTCTACGGCCAGGTCAAGCAGGGCGACCCCATCACCATCACCGGCTCCCCCCGCGCCAAGGCCCCGGCCGACAACGGCTACGCCGACTTCAACCTGGGGTGGGACCAATGGCTCGCAGGCAGCGCGTCCGGGGAACAGACGACCGCGACGCTGTGACGCGCTGGGCGGCCACACCAGTCAGCGGCACTCACTCGAAACCGACATCCCAACAGGCCGTCAGAGCCGCCGAACCTGTACGCCATCCTCCAAAAACCCCAAACCAAAGTCCCAAGGTCCGGATGCCCGATACACATCCGCGTCCGTGCCTACGACCTGCTGCGGATGTTCGGCCGCGAAGGGCACCCGACCCCACTGGGGCAGGCGTTCGCCAAGTACGGGCGGTTCGCCAAGACCGAGCACCTGCTCCACGTCGTAGACCCGTTTGATGACACCTCCGGGGGCGGATGAACCGGCAGCTGACCGTGCAGGAGTCCCGGCACAGCCTGGCCCGCGACGTGTGCCACGGCAGGCGCGGCACCATCCACCAGGCGTACCGGGACCGCGTGGAGGACCAGCTCGGCTCGCTCGGCCCCGTCTTGAACGCCGTCGTGCTCTGACGACGCGGTACATCGACGCCGCAGTCGCCCAGCTGCGTGCCGAAGGGCACGAGATCCACGACGAGGACGTCGCCCAGCTCTCCCCGCTCAAGCACCGCAACCTCAACGTGCTCGGCCGCTACAGCCTCCCCGCCTCCACCCCGGCCGCGGCGCCCTGCGGTCCCTGCGCGACCCGGACGCGCCCGGACTCGACGAGGACGCAGCGGAGAACTGACGGACGGACGGGCCGCCGACGTCCCGGCGGCAGCCACGAACGCCACCGGGGCAGCGCTCCAAGTGATGGGAGGATCGAGTCCATGGCGACTGTTTCTGGTGAATTCGAGTTGGCCATGGACGAGCTGCAAGTTGTGACGCGCTACGTGGCAGAGAGCGCCCAGGAAGTCCTGCTGGCGATGCCGCATCCGCCGCGTACTTGCACCCGATATCACGAGCCACCCAGGTACGACACATCCGCAGGCTTCGAGACTGCGCAGTGCGCCGTGCTGCGGCGCACTGCGCATCGCTGGGCTGCAGGTGCTGACGAGGGAACTGGTGGAAGTCACGGGGCCTGGGCCGAGGACGGCGCCTTCACCCGCATGTTCAGGCGCTCCGGCGCCGGGGCCGCCAGTGCTCCGCAGGGCCGTCGGCGCCCAGTCTGCGGTCAGGAGCAGGGCTTGTAGAAGTGCTTCCAGCCGTCGGCGGGCATGGACGGTGGCTCGGACGTCGTCCCGAACTGCCCGTATTTCACCTGCAGTTGGTAGTCGTAGTTCCCCGGCCCGCGGCCCGGCTTCGTCAGGCGCACGTCCCGGTCCAGCTGCCCATCGCCGGCGTTGTTGAGGATCGCGAGGTCCGGGTAGGCGTCGCCGCCGTAGTTGGCGATCCGCAACTGCCGCACCTCGCCGTGGTCGCCGATGTCGGAGTGCCGGGAGTGGGCAGAGCCGAGGTTCGACCGCTTGAGGGGGCCGGGACGGTACTCCGCGACGCGCGCCGTCGAGGGGTCGTCCCCGTCGGCCGGCGTGACAAGGTTGACGACCATGTCCAGGCTGCCGTCGCGCTGGAAGTCGGCGACCGCGGCGGACGCGACCTCTCCCTTCTTCGCACCGAGAAGGGCGCTGACGGCGTGCTTCTTGCCGAACGCACCGTTCGCGGCCCCCCACTGGACAGTCATCCTGGTGCCGGTGAGGCCGGGGTTGGTGATCTTGTCGGGGCGACTGTCACCGTCGAGGTCGCCGACCAGCGTGGTGGCATCGGCCAGGCACGGGGCCGTCGCCGTGGCGGCCTTGCCGGACGATGCCGCGCCGCCCGGGGCCGGCACGGCGGCCGCGCTGGCCTGGGAACCGGCGACGGTCAGGGGAAGGGCCACGGCCGCGACCGGCACGGCGATCAAGCGTAAGCGCTTACGAAGCATCTCCAACTCCTCATGTCGTTGCTGCGAGGTGAGATGTCGTCAGCGCCTCGCGCGTTGACGCCCAGGATCGCTGTATTACACAACCGTGACGTCCGGACGGGAGAGCGGGACGATCCGGCTGCTCGGTGGAGCGGACCACCGGCCGGGCGACAGCCGATGCCGCCCCCTCATGAGTCCTCTGCAGCCGACCTTGTTGTGTCGAATTCACCTTGTGGAAGGCCACAGCATCAGCGACATGGACACCTCCAGACGCCCCCGTCCCGCTATCACCAACTCATCCGCGAGTCGACGAATACCGGCTTGCCCGAGAAGCACCGAAAGCGAACCGGCCCCCGGGCTACCGCAGCCGACAAACCGCTGCTCTCACGCCTGCTGACCTGGCTCCACGAACAAAAGGCTGAAGCCGAACTCCGAAAACGGCTCTGACCAGCTTCTGCGCAAGTGCAGGTCGCGGTGGGAAAGCAGAGTCATTCGCCTGGGCGTCCCACTCCATGGCGATCAATGCAGGTCGAGGACGTGTGGACGGCGAACGGCTGCCTCGTGACGATCCGATTTCTTGGCTGTTCACGCCTGGTACTCGGTGAGGTCAATGGTGTGAACGCGCAGCGGAAAGCCGTACACCGGGTGTGCCGTCTCACGCTCCAGCACCATGCCGAGCTTGCGGATGACGTTTTCGGAGGCATCGTCACCGACCCGGCTGATGCTGATGACGCGGTCGAGGCCACGGTCCTGGAGCGCGAACTCCAGTGTTGCTTGGGCTGCTTCGGCCCCGTATCCCTGACCCCAGAACTGTGAGCCGAGCCGCCAGCTGATCGCCACGGCGGGCCCAAGCTCCGGCACGAACTCAGGCACGGACAGTCCCGTGAAACCGGCCAGTTCACCCGAGGCCAGCAGTTCGACGGCGAAGAGGCCGAAGCCCTCCTCGTCCCACTCCTCCTCCCACTGCTCGATGGCCTCTGCCGTCTGGTCCAGGTCGCGCACCGAGCCGTCGTCGATCCAGCGCATGACCCGCGGGTCCGCGTTGATGTCGGCCATAGGCGCGAGGTCGTCGTCATGCCAGCGACGAAGCAGGAGGCGGGGGGTACGGATCTCGGTCATGGCACCCATCCTGCCGAAGGCAAGGGCCTCATCGGTAATCGGCACTCGCCGTGCCACCACGCCCGGACCCAGGGCACTACGGCGAGTCCGACGGGTCCGATCAGTCCCGCGCCGGGCAGGCATGGGCCAGCTCCCGGCGGCCTCTCCCTGCTGAACGTCGGCGTCCCGGCGAGCGCCTCGTCGAGGCCAATGCCGCGCCGAAGGCGGGAGGTTACCTCCCGACCGATGCCCTGTCCGTGGCCGGCTACCTGAGCGATGCGATCGGCTTGGCCGGCGGCGCCATTCGCCTTTGCGGCGGTATTGACCCGCCTCGCGGTCATCGGCGGCCTCGTCGTCGCCGACCGGCGCTGAGTCCCGCCGGCCGGCTCCGAGTTCCGGGCGATGTCAGACGAGCGTGGGTACGTACGGGGTGGCGATGGCAAGCGGTACGAACCTGGCGACGGCGAGTGTGCGACATGGAGCTGGAGGAACACCCCGTCCAGGTCGTGCGCTGGGCCGTGTCTAGCAGTTCAGAGCCGTCGCTACCCGATATGACGAGCGAGAGTACGTCTACCTCGGCGCCGTCACCGCCGCCGCTCTCCTCATCTGGCTCCGATCATGACTCGGCAGGCGAGAGCGAGAGCGCGGCGAGTTCGCCCAGAACTCGGGCCGCCGGTGCCGGGTCGACCAGCCACTTCAGGTGGCTGCTGGTGAGTGCACGGACGTCGTAGGGGTTCTCTGGCGTCAGTGCGTCACCCTCGCGGATCATCCGGTCCTGCATGGCGAGCGGCACGCTGGTGTCCTCGGTCAGCCGGATGTACGACTTGGGGATCCGCCCCCAGGTGTCGGCCTGTGCCCGGTCGTCGGGTGTGCCGACGTCCAGGTTCTCGTCAGGCTGGAAGGTGTTGAGGAGAACCATGAACTCCTCGTCCGTCCCGTCGGCGAGGAAGGCCGCCTTGAAGGCCGCGAGGACGCCGGGGTCGGCGGTGCGGAAGTTGGAGCGCAGCAGCCCGAGCTCGGCAGGGTTCCCGACCATCGCCGAGGCCAGCCCTGTGGCGTCGACCGTGGCCATCTCGGGCTCGGCGTAGTAGGCGCTGACGTCGAGGTTGACGGGGCACCAGGCGGAGACGTAGACGATGCGGTCGATCAGGTCCGGCCGTTGGTTGGCCGCGACGGTGGCCGTCATGCCGCCTCGGCTGTGGGAGACGAGGATGACGGGCCCGTTGCGCTTGGCCCTCTGCAGTATCCCGATGAGGTGCGCGGCGTTGTCGGCGAGCGTGACATCCTTGATGGCCCCGGGCGCGGTGGCGAGCCCTTCGAGGTCCTGCGGTGCCTGGTAGGCGCGCGGGTACGTCGCGGCAAACCCGTGCCCTGGAAGGTCGACGGCGACGGAGCGGTGTCCGAGGAGGCCGAGTTCGGCTTGGAGCGGCGCGAAGGAGAAGGAGTTCGCGAAAGCTCCGTGAACCAGTACGAACGTCGGTTGCATCTATCTGCTCACTTTCTGGCCTCTGCGGCGTCGGCGGCACACGCATCGCCCGTTCCGGCGCCGCGAACCACCCTGCGGCCGGGGCCGGGGAACGAGTCGTCGTCCCGCGGCGCACCAACCCCGCCGCAGAGGCGTCTTCGTGCATGGCAAGCGCCAGCGGTCAAGCGCGGAGTCACGAGGGCGGCTTACGAACAACTGCCCATCATCCGATGCTTCACAGTACTCAGTGAAAGATCATCCGCACTACTCGGAAGAGTCCTTCCGCTTGTGCACTTCGCTGCCGGCCCCGCCCGACCTTGGCTTCGACGGACGGCCCTTCCCATCACCGCTGTTGTGAGGTGACCATTTCGATCATGTCCTGGTCTGCAGGAAATTCGATGTGAAACCGGTGGAACCCTGGCCACTGTGATCGGGAAGCTCGACTACCCCTCCGAGGCGCGCCTCCCCGCCGAAGATCGAAGAGACACCTCCTAAGCCCTGTGATCCTCCATATCCCCCTTCGCTTCACCGCCCTCCGGTCACCCCGACCCGTCGGCAGAGCAGCACGGCTCACGCGGCGGCCCCCAAGGGACGGGAGCCGACACGCGAAG
Source organism: Streptomyces sp. 2323.1 (assembly GCF_900221035.1). Lineage (NCBI taxonomy): Bacteria > Bacillati > Actinomycetota > Actinomycetes > Kitasatosporales > Streptomycetaceae > Streptomyces > Streptomyces sp. 2323.1. The sequence continues at coordinate 191,556 of NZ_LT907981.1, forward strand.
CGGAGAGTGGATGCCGTCGAGTGTGCGGGCGAACGGGCGAATCCCAGGCGCGGACAAGGACGAACGGCACGCCGTCCGTCCTGCCGCGAGGACCCCCTGAGCAGGCATGATGGACCTGACGCTCTGTCGGGTCGACAGAACCTCCGGTCGGCCGCCTACGGCGCGGCGGGCCGCACCTGCTCGGCGCTTTCCTGCGGGTCCACCATCCGCATGACCTCGCCGGGCTCGTGCGAGGTGTGTTCCTCGATGGTGTAGAAACGCACCTCGTGACCGTCGGGGTCATGCAGCAGCGCGGCAGCACCTATCCGCGCAGGCCGCGCCAGACGCCGCCGTGCGGCTCATCAAGGGCCTCCAGGCGAGGGGCGAGCGCCTCGATCGCGGCGATCTCGGGCACCGCGATCGCGAAGTAGTCGAAACCGGCGGCGGCCTCGGCTCTATCAACACCCCCTGCTCGACGAACTCGGCTGCCCGCCGGTAGCCGAGCGTGCGCCCGTACCACGTCTCGGAGCGGGCGAGATCGCGTACCGGCACCTTCAGGTGGTGGACGCCGACGAGGCTCGGGATGTCAGCTTCCACGTTCGTGGCTCACGGACGTGCCGGCGGTCACCGACCACGACCACCCGGCAATCCGGCAATCCGGCAATCCGGTCCGACCGTCCAGGCGGTAGAGGGCCCTGTGACTTCGCCATGGGCGGAGAACCCACCTGGGGTTGCCATGAGCCGCCAGTTAACGGCGCCGCGATCAGGAAGCGACAGTGACCCTGGCGGTTAGCCCATAGTCCAGCTCTGCACCATCGACGAGCATCGCCTCGACCGTGCGCGTACTGGGGTCGATGTCGGCCACGATCCCGTGTCCGACGTAGCGGGGGTAGCCCGAGGCGCCCGTCTCGCCTGTCGCCTCGACGACTGCCGATCGGACGGCTGAGTCCTCCACGGATGCACCGCCTCTGTCCTCAACATGTTCGGGGATCAACAAGATCGTGAAGCGCTGCGGCTCTGTAGTCACGCTCCGACATTTAAGTGCCTGTCCCACCAACCGTGGGACAGGCGCGCGGCATCACAGTTGCGTATGCGGGCGTTACCTTCGCTCTGGAGCCGCCAGGCTGCCATCAAATGGGACCCACTTTCCTCACGCGATGCGCAGACCCCGGGGCAGCCACGACGCCTGACCCGCAGATCGATCAACCAAGGGGCGGGCGGGGACGCGTTATCGCAAGAGGGAGCGATGAGGTTCGCCCCGCGCAGAAGAGCAAGGACCTCCTTGACCCCTTCTGGTGCCGCCTCCACCCGACTGGAGAGCCTGCCGCTGGAGAACCAGGTCTTGCTGGTCGTCGCCGTACTGGCGGACGGACCTGACCCTGCGACAGCTCGCCCCGTTGTTCGGGGTCTCGAAGTCGTCAACCGACCGCATCATCGACCGCCTCGGTCCGTCGCTGGCGCTGCAGCCCCGCACTGCCTGAGATCATTTAGCCTGTACCAACGGTACAGAAATCGCCATAAGTGGGTCATTGCGGACGCAGGGCCCGTCGATCATAATCCGCGTGTCAGGTTCGAGTGCCGCCTCCCGCATCCGCCCGTCGGCACGATCGAACCTTCGATACCGCTGACCGTCCCGCCTCGCTACGTTCGAGCCCCTCCGGCATCGGGAAGTGGCTCCGGAGACCACAAAGACGCAATCGCCCGCCCCCAACACCTCGACCAGGGAAAAGAGCTGAACAGGGTGCTGAGGAGTGGTGGGTACTCAGCCATGTTGAGGACTGCTTTCGCGGGGGCGCTGCTCGTCGCCGGCTTCGCAGTCGTCTCGTGTGACGGCGACGGCAATAAGGCTGACGCGAACGGCAAGGTCAAGTCCGACACGGCGTTGGGTAAGGAATTTTGGCTGGTGCGACCGATGTACTTCACGACTCTGCACTGGAGTGAGGACGGGGCAGAGCACAGAGACTGCTTCGTCGACTCCGACGAGGTTGTCCGTTTACCCTACGGCCTTACCAGCGCTGAAACCGTGACTCACTGGGCTGAGCTGCCCACCCTGCCAGGCGGGATGACACACGCCGTACTTGGGGAAGACGTGCAGCCAGCTCTCCAGAACGTGTGGGGCGCCCACCCCCTCACCTGACCCACAGCCTGCTCGTAGGCTTTACGCGAGGTGTCTACATGGCCGGTCGGTCCAACTCGTCTGTGACCGTATAGGTTTGACGCGTTTGTGCGGCGAGTACGTCGGGGTGGCGGGCCTTGTTGCGCAGCTGTGCCAGAACACGAAGGAACTGCACGAAACAAACCCCAACCTCCCCCAGCGCGAACCGAGCACCCCACCTGCGCTGCTCCTTTCACCCTTTCGTGATGGGACGAAACGGGTTCAGTCAGAGTTCAGGGCAGACCCGCCAGCGGCGTCACAAGTGCATCATCACTGTCAGAGTTGTAGCGACTTAGTCCGTAGAAATTCCATGAGCCCGTGCTTGCCGAGTTCTCGCCCGACGCCTGATTGCTTGTAGCCGCCGAAGGGAGCGAGCGGGTTATACGCCCCGCCGTTAACCGTCACTTGGCCGCACTCCATCGAGCGCGCAAAGGTGATTGCCTGATCCTCATCGGCCGCCCAGACGGCCCCCGCCAGGCCGTAGTCGGAATCATTGGCAATGCGCAGAGCGTCCGCCTCGTCCTCGTATCTCATGAAAGAGAGCACAGGGCCGAAGATCTCCCCGCGAGCAATGCTCATCTCGGCAGTGACGTCAGCGAAGACCGTAGGGCGGATGTAGTGGCCCTTTTCTCGTCCTTCAGGGGCCTCAGGTCCACCCGCGACGAGACGGGCACCCTCTGCCACACCACGACGGATGTAGTCGCGGACTTTCTCTCGCTGGGCGCTGCTCACCACAGGGCCCAGGCGGCAGTCGGGATCGGCCGGGTCGCCGGGAACATAGGAAGCAATCTCCTCGACGGCGATCCAAACCGCCTCTTCATAGTCATCGGCATGCACCAGCGTGCGCGTCAACGCGTTGCAGGACTGTCCTGCGTTGCGCATCACATCAGCGACATTGGCACGAACAGCCCGGGCAAGGTCTGCTCCGGGGAGGATGACATTGGCGGACTTGCCGCCAAGTTCCAGGGCTACGCGCTTAACATCAGCGCCGGCCAGGGCCCCGATGTGCTTGCCGACAGTCGTGGAACCCGTGAACGAGATCATGTCGACCCCAGGGTGGCGTACCAGTGCCTCCCCAGCTTCCGTTCCCCTGCCGGTGACCAGGTTGAAGACCCCCGCAGGGAAGCCTGCGGCTGCCACGCACTCGGTGAACATCTGGGCCGAAAGAGGCGTCAATTCCGCAGGTTTGAGGACCACCGTGCAGCCTGCGGCGAGTGCAGGAACAACCTTGCAGACGATTTGGTGCACCGGGTAATTCCACGGTGTGATGGCGCCCACGACTCCGACGGGCTCAAGCAGGACAAGCGAGTTGCCAACGCGCTCCTCGAAGGCGAAGTCGGCCGCAAGCTCAGCGTGCAAGCGAGTCACGGTGACCGGCAGACCGGCTTGAACCCTGCGGGAGAACCCGATCGTGGTACCCACCTCAGCTGTGATGAGTGAAGCCATCTGCTCCTGGCAGGCAGCGAGTTCGTCAGACAACGCAGCCAGTAACTCGGCACGGCGAGTGGGCGCGGTGGCCGCCCACCCCGGCAGCGCCGAACGAGCCGCGTTGACTGCAGCATCAACATCGGCTGCAGAACCGGCTGGGACTGCTCCGATGACTAGCTCGTCCGAGGGGTTGATAACCTCAATGACGTCTGTTCCTGCCGCAGGTCGCCAGTGCCCTCCGATGAACACCTCATCGTGTGCATTCACAAGCATGCTCCTCCATACGTCGGGCGGTAGCGCAAACACAGCCATGAAAACTGTATGGCACACCAGCCTCGATCATTCGTGAGGGCCGCTACTCGTTGGCCCTGCTCAGGCGGGGCGGCGGGGCTCGGGAGGGTATGCAGCCGGTCGAGCGCGCTCATGGTCACTCGGTGCACGGCCAGCCCTGCCGTGGGCGCGTCAAGGTATACGAGTCCTGTCTACGATGGTTCGTGGACAGGGTCTGGGCCCGAATCCACCGGCTGATGATCAGCTGGAGCTGACGGTGTGTGAGGTAATCCGGGCGAGAGCCGCCGGTTCCGGGCAGAAGGCGTCCGGGTAACGGAGCGGCGTCCAGTCCTCCTCCGCGACGGATTCTCTTGGTGGTGCCGTTGGGGTGCACCCAACGCGACAGATGTGTCGCAGACGTGGGGCCCACCTGGATGTGTACCGGGTAACGATTACGTTGCTGATCTGGGATTTTTGCGCTGGTTGGCATTGAAGCGCGCTTTCTTCTGACGATTCCCGCACGTGTTCATGTCACACCATCTGCGGGTGCGACTTTGACTGGTGTCGAAGAAGGCGGCTTGGCAGGTTGGCGATGCGCACAAGGCCAATTTTCCGTCTCGTTCGCCCGCGATGATGCTGATCGCGTCGGCGGCGATCACGCCTAGGGCATCTTCTACGCAGGAAGCCGAGCTGAGTCGCCATCGCCGATTGTTCTCGGGCGTCAGGACAGCCGCGGCCCGACCCTGAATGCTGCAGTCATTGATGACTTCGACGGCAGACACAGGGAGAGCGTCTTGGACCGCGGCCGCGGTCAAGGCGGCGTGAATTGATTCCCTCAGTTCCCGAGCGAGTTCGAACTGGGCGGTGGTGCATGACTCCACGGCGAGGCCACTCACTGCCAGCCAGTCGACGAGTCGCTGCGGCGTGGGAATGCGTTCCACAGCGTCGCCACGACGCTCCGTCAGAGTCGCCGTGAAGCTGGTCGCCAGCACCTTGCCGAGGCGGAAGTCAGGGAACCGAGCATGCATGGAACCACCTTAGCCGGTTGCGCGCCGGCACCGAACGCGCTAGAACCGTCTTAGACGGTTCGCTACCAGCCCGAGCCGGTTCCACGACGACCAGGAGGTCTCATGCCCAGCGACGTGCAAGCATTTGAAGCCCACGCAACTGACGCTGACCTCGACGATCTGCGCGCGCGATTGGCCGCGGCGCGGCTGCCGGAAGCTGAGACGGTCCATCGCACCGCGCCCGACCCTCGCCGATGGGAACAGGGCGTACCTCTCGCCGACCTCGCCGACGTCGTGAACTACTGGCGCACCGGGTACAACTGGCGGTCGTTCGAAGCGCGCCTCAACCGGATCGGCCAGTTCCGCACGACCATTGATGGTCTGGGAATCCACTTCCTGCACCGCCGATCCGCGCGCGCAGATGCCACTCCTCTGATCTTGACGCACGGCTGGCCGGGCAGCATTGCTGAGTTCATCGACGTAGTAGACGAGCTGGCAGATCCGAAAGATGCGGACGCGCCGGCGTTCCACGTCGTGGTCCCGTCGTTGCCGGGCTTTGGCTACAGCGACAAGCCGGCCACCACCGGGTGGGGAATCGAAAAGATCGCGGCCGCATGGGTGGAACTGATGGGAAGGCTCGGCTACAGCAAGTTCGTAGCCCACGGCGGCGACTGGGGAGGTGTGATCACCACGGTCCTCGGCGGCAGGTTCCCGGCGCACGTTCTCGGCATCCACACAACGACCGCGCAGGCACCGCCCGGGTTGACAACGGACGGGCTGACGGCGGCCGAGCGCAAATGGACCGAGGAAACCCGCGATTTCTGGGGCCACCACGCGGCGTACGCGAAGCAGCAGGCGACCCGACCGCAGACCATCGGCTACTCGCTCGTCGACTCACCGGTCGGGCTTCTCGCCTGGATCCTTGACAAGTTCGCTGAGTGGACAGATACCGAAGACAGCCCGTTCGAGACGATTTCCAGAGACCGCATTCTTGACGACGTCACCCTGTATTGGCTGACACGGACGGGCGCATCGTCGGCCCGCATTTACTACGAAAGCCACAACTCGCTCGACCCCGAACTTCGGGTCGACGTCCCGTCAGCAATCAGTGTGTATCCCCGCGACATCGAGAAGTGCCCGCACGCCTGGGCACAGGAGCGGTTCCGACAGATCGTCCGATGGAGGTCGCCTGAAACCGGGGGACATTTCCCGTCGCTGGAGGTTCCCGAGTATTTCGTCAAGGATCTGCAAGAAGGCCTCGCGGCAGTGCTGGCCGCTGATCGGTGAATGCGGCTGGGGCTGAGCCCGAATCCATCGGCTGATGATCTGATGGCGTGAGCTGACGGCGTGTGAGGTGATTCGGCGAGAGTCGCCGGTTCCGGGTAGGAATCAGCCGCCGGCCCGCACCGGCTCTTCCACAGGTTCGTCTCCGATCGGGCCCTTGGCGGGCGGGGCGGGCAGCGGCAGGTCAGCGCGGCGGTGGACCGTGGGCGGCGTCGAACAGTCCGATGACGGCGTGGTGCCACCACCACCGGACGGGCAGATGCAGCGTCAGCCTCCTCATCGACGATCGGCTCGGCCTCATGTGGCGCATGCTCGGCGTACCCACCGCCCGGGAGGCCGGTCACGTGCACAGCATCGCGCACAGCTCCCACGGCCTGGCCTGGACATCCCCCTCGTCGTCCCACCGCGGGGCGGCCCCGGCCGGGCCCTGCGCCGTCGGTCCGGCAGCGGGACCTCGCCCCTCTTACGGGGAGGACTGGCCGGAGCCGATCATCCGGGCGCGGTTCTCCGTGAGGACTTCCTGCACCTTGCGCTCGACCTCCGCCGGGTCGAGGCCCAAGGCGCGGCCCATGTGGTCGACCACACCTCCGAGCGCACATTGGTCTCGAAGTCGAGTTCGGCGCGGACATCCTCGCGAGCGGCCTGGCGGTTCTGGCCGCCGCAGCCGCAGAACCAGGCCGCACGAGCCCGTCGGACCACCCTGACCACCGGGACCGCTCGCCGCGCTGCCCGTGACCTTGCCCGTCGCACCTTCCAGTCGGCGGGGTACCCGGACCGCCGAGCCACGCCAATCGAGACGTCCTCCAAGTGCGGACGACCTGGACATCCTGCCGACCTCGCCGGGCGCGAGTCTGGAGACCGTGAAGTTGGGTCACACCATGGTCGAGATCGACGAATCCAACTGCACCTCGACCGGTACCCCGGCGAGCTGCTGTTCCTGCTGCTGAATCGAGCAGTCACACCGCCGCGTTCGGCGGCCCTGCGGACAGCAGCCCCCTCCCCCACTGATGCCCCGAGCATGTCCCGGGACGACGCATCCAGCGCCACTGGCCCTCTTGGAGCAGTAGCGCAGGCTTCGGCCGATGGCCTGGCGTTCCCGTGATCGGCGTCCTGACGGGTGCCGCACCGGGTAAGGAATTTCGTGCATTCCACAGCGACGAACCCGAGTGAGGAGTTGCTCTCCGACCGGAGATCCGCGACCGCGTCTTCGACCCGTTCTTCACCACCACACCGGTGGGTGAGGGTACCGGTCTCGGCCTGGACATCTCATGGCGGATCGTCGTCAACAAGCACAACGGGGACCTGCGGTTCCACTCCGTCCCCGGCGACACCCGCTTCCAGGTACGTCTCCCGCTCGCCTCCCCCGACCCCCGTCCCCCACAGGAGCCGTCATGAATTCCCCGAACGGAATCGACCCCACCGTCCCACCCAGCGGAACCGGATGCGCCGAGTGCGACGCTGACGGCGGGTGGTGGTTCCACCTGCGACGCTGCGCACAGTGCGGCCACATCGGCTGTTGCGACGACTCACCCGCCAAGCATGCGACGGCCCACGCGCGGGGCACCGGGCACCAGGTGATCCGCAGCTTCGAACCGGGCGAAACCTGGTTCTACAGCTACGAGACTTCGGAGGTGTACGCCTCGGGCCCGCCCCTGGCTCCCCCTGAGAGCCACCCGGCCGATCAGCCCACCCCCGGCCCCGCGGGCCGAGTCCCGGAGGACTGGGCCGACCGTCTGGGATAGCTAGACCGCTACCGCTGAACTGCGGGAACTGCTGCGTGCCGCCGACGTTCCTGCCCCTACGTTCTGGGCGCGCACACCCTCGGCTGTGCCTACGCCCGCCGCTTCCTGCAACTGTTACCGGCCTGCATCACGGCGTCGGCGCCCTCGTACGCCTCCCAGGGCCCGGACCGGCGCGGGACGCGTTCGTCGAGGTCAAGGGCGACGACCCGCCACCCGCCCCCGGACGGACATTGCCGTCGGATTCCTTACCGGGCTCGGTGCCGACACGTCGCATTCCGGCCGACCGCATGTCCGCCAATGACCGGTTCTCGCCTGGTTGGGAACGGCTGCCCCTGCCAAGCTCAGGTCTCCGCAGAAGGCCCTATGCCGCATAAATTGCCTTTTTGGGAAAGGAATCCGCATGCGCGTCAGACTCGTCACGGTCGCCGTGGCTCTCTCCGTCGCACTGGGTGGCACCGCCCTCGCCGCACCCGCCGCTCAGGCCGCGGCGCACCGGCCCTCCGTGGCACCGGTGGCCAAGGCGGCCGAAGCCGGCTTCAACGTCGGAGGAATCTGGACCCTGTACCAGAGCAATTCGTCCAACACCACGCTCTCCGTGACCCAGGACGCCCAGGGCAATCTCACCGGCATAGCCAGGGCGGGAAGTGCGACAACGGGCACCATCGAGCAGGGGTTCGTGGACGGTTCCTACCTCTACTTCGTCATAGCCTGGAGCGACGGCTCGACGGGCCGCTACATAGGCTCCCGCGGCGCTGACGGCCGCCTCAGCGGAGTCACCACCGACCTGGCACATCCCTCCAGCCACGCCACGTGGTACACCACCTGGACGTTCTGAAGCCCCATAGCTCCCCTGCGGGCCCCGGTGCGGCGCACCGGGGCCCCGCCTCAGTTCAGTCGCAGCGGCAAGATGCTCAGACCACGGCGCCTGACCGTCGCATGTCTCGGCTGCGCATGCCCGAGCGACGGCCAAGGGATGCCGGCTGCGATGGTGAGGGTCGGCGGGTCGGCTACTGGCGAGCGGTGATTCCGGTGAGGATGAGGTCGATGCCGGCGAGGAACTCTGCTCGGTCGTCGTGCTTGCGCAGTTGTCCGGCGACGGTTCGGGTGAACGCGTACTGGTCGGGGTCGAGCTCCGCCCATGCGGCCGCCACGGCGTCGAGGAACTCGGTCCGGTCCGTGCCCGGCTGGAGCGTCCGGAGGTTGGCGGCGTTCTGACCCGCCACTCCGAGGATGTAGTTCATCAGCGCGGACGCTGCGGTGAACTGGGCGGCTTCGGGCACTCGGAGCGCCTGGACCCGGCGTCCGATACGTTCGAAGACCCGCAGCATCGGCGACTGCCCGGGCGTACGGGCGAGGTACGTGCCGACCCATGGGTGGGCGTCGAACGCGTCGAACACGCCGAGCGCGAGGGCGCGGATCGCCTCCTGCGGCGTCGCGTCGGTGTCGTCGCCGGTGATGGTGGTGGTGACGACTGCGTCGGTGGCGGCAGCGAGGAGTTCGGCCTTACCCGTGACGTGCCAGTAGATCGCCCCTGGGCCGGTCGCGAGGCGCTCGGCCAGTGCACGGAACGTGAGACCACTCTCGCCCACCGTGTCGAGGAGTTCGACGGCAGCGCTGATGATGCGCTCCCGGGAGAGCGGTTCCTGCCGTCGTTCCGGACGACGCGTCCTGCTTGCCATGCCTCCATTCTAGCCGCCTTGGAACACTGTTCCACCTTGACAATGCATGGAACGCCGTTCCACTCTAACCCTGCTGGAACAGCGTTCCAGTCGTGACCGCCGGGCGTCCGCCCAGCGGTCCGCGATCAGGAAGGAAGCACCATGACCAATCCGGTCACGATCATCGGCGCGGGGCTTGGAGGACTGACGCTCGCCCGCGTCCTCCACGTCCACGGCATCCCGGCGACGATCTACGAAGCGGAGACGTCGCCGATGGCTCGCGCCCAGGGCGGCTTGCTCGACATCCACGACTACAACGGGCAGCTCGCGCTCAAGGCGGCCGGACTGTTCGAGGAATTCCTCGGCATCATCCACAAGGGCGCCGAGGCGTCGCGGGTACTCGACAAGGACGCAACGGTCCTGCTCGACGAGCCCGACGACGGTACCGGCAAGCGTCCGGAGGTACACCGCGGCGCCCTCCGGCAGATTCTGATCGACTCGCTGCCCGCCGGCACGATCCAGTGGGGGCGCAAGGTCACCGCGGTCCGGCCCCTCGGGGGCGGCCGGCACGAGGTGACGTTCGCGGACGGGGAGACCGTGACGACCAGCCTGCTGGTCGGTGCGGACGGAGCATGGTCGCGGATCCGTCCGCTGCTGTCCGACGCCAAACCCGAGTACGTCGGCACGTCCTTGATCGAGACCTACCTGTTCGACGGCGACACCCGCCACCCGGCCAGCGCCCGGGCCGTCGGCGACGGCTCGCTCTTCGCCCTCGCCCCCGGCAAGGGGATCTCCGCCCACCGCGAGCCGGACGGCGTCCTGCACACCTACGTCACGCTCATCAAGCCGCAGGAGTGGATAGCCGCCATCGACTTCACCGACGCCGGCGCGGCCACGGCCCACGTCGCCGCGGAGTTCCATGGGTGGGCCCCGGAACTCACCGCCCTGATCACGGACGGCGAAACCGACCCGGTCCCGCGCACCATCAACGCCCTGCCGATCGAACACCGCTGGGACCGCGTGCCCGGCGTGACGCTGCTCGGCGACGCCGCCCACCTGATGCCCCCGTCCGGCGAAGGAGCCAACCTCGCCATGTACGACGGCGCCGAACTCGGCAACGCCCTCGCCGCGCACCCGGACGACATCGAGGCCGCGCTCACCGCGTACGAGGAGGCTCTGTTCCCGCGCAGTGCCACCGCTGCCGCCCAGGCTTCCCACATCCACAAGCTGTGCCTCGACGACAACGCCCCGCACAGCCTCGTCGGCTTCTTCACCAACTACGGGCAGGCTGGGTGAGCCACAGCGGCTCCGGCACGGGCCCATCAATCGGGAGCCGCCTGCGGCGCGTTGGACGGGGCCTGGTCCGGACGGCGTCGAGGACGACCTGGACGACCAGAACTACCTTCTCGCCGGCCTCGGCGACGACCAGGACGCTGCGGCAGGCCGCGGGAGCGGGCCGAACCATCCGGACTGTCGGCAGCCGGCTGACGGTACGACGGCCGATCGGAGTGCCCTGGCCGACGAGTTCGAACGCGATCCTGGCCGCCGACCACTTTCGAGTGCGGCGCAGCTCCTCGATCCGCGCGACCACGTCGGCCCCAGTCGCTGTCGGCTGACGATGCGGAGCTGAGGACCGGTCGTGCAGACCCAGGTCGCCACAGCGGCGATAGCGGTTCACCCACTTCGACGCACACGCCCGGGAGATCCCCATCTCAGCGGCGACATGCGCGATCGGACGGTTCTCACAGCGTTCCACGAGGCGTCGGCGGCCCTCGACGGAAAGGGGCGCATTGCGGTGATGCATGAATGGTCTTTCTCATCAGAGACACCCATTGGTGGCCAGGGGGTGCCGGATGTCGATCGGTTCTGCGAGATAAGCAGTCTGGCGACACAAGTGAGTCCTCCCGTCGCGATCGCCGGGAGGACTCGCTTCATCGCTGAGCGCGTGTCGCTGGCGCCGCCGCTAAACGCTCGCTTCCGGCCTGGTGGCGGACGCGGCCGCTACGGCGGTAGCCAGTGGATCGCGAGCTGCGCGGCCAAGGATGTCGGTGAGGTCGGGTGCAGTACCGTCCAGGAAGCCGTGCCGGATGCCCGTGGCGATCGAGGCGAGCATCGGCGGTTGGAACGGCAGCAGCCCCGGCGTCTCCTCAAGGAGCCTGCGCCGGTACTCGCCCAGGCTGATGCCGCGATGCGCGACACCGAGTTCCTGGGCCACCTGCCCCGCCGTGATCGGCGTGCCGACGAGGTCATAGACACGCCCGCTGTGAGGTGCCGTATTCGCCGCTACTATCGCCGCAGCCTCGGCCAGGTCCTCTCGCGCGACTGCGGCCACGGCACCATCCCCGAATGCGGACTCCACACCGTTACTGGCCCACATCAGCAGACCGCCGAAGAGCTCGGCATAAAGGCCGTTGCGCAGGATCGTCGACGGCAACCCGCTCGCCCGCACCAGGCGCTCGGTCGCACGGTGAGCCAGAGCGAAACCGAGATGATCACCGGCAGTGGCCAGGCTCGTGTAGACGACGTGCCGGACGCCGTCGCGGACGGCGGCGTCCAGCACCGCCGCGTGCCGCCTGACGACCTGGTCGTCCTCGGCATAACCGGCGGAGACCAGCACCAAAGTCGACACACCAACGAGATCAAGGCTCACGTGGTCGTCGAAGTCGAGACGCCGCATCCCCTCACCCGGCGTACGGCTGCCGCCCATCGCAACGGCACCACGGGCATGCAGCGCCGCAAGCGTGGCCGCGCCGAGGTTCCCGTTCGCTCCGCTCACCAAAATCATGATCAATCGATCCTTCCGGGGTGGTTCTCATCAGTAACTATGCTTGATACTCGACCGCACTCCCACCGGCCACAAGGAGGCAGTTTGATGTCACCCACGAACACCGGCGTAACCACCGCCCCCGCCGACCTCGACCCCTGCGGACGCGAGGACCACCCCGACTGCGGCATCCGCGATGTCCTGGACCGCATCGGCGACAAGTGGTCGGTACTCGTGATCGTCGAACTCGCCAGTGGACCGCGCCGCTTTCGTGAACTCCTACGCGCCATCGACGGCATCTCCCAGCGCATGCTCACCCTCACCGTGCGCAGGCTCGAACGCGACGGCCTCGTGCTACGCACCGTGTACCCAACCGTCCCGGCCCAGGTCGACTACCGCCTGACCGAGACCGGGGCCGGCCTTACGCACCTGGTCAAAGCACTCGCCGACTGGTCCCTTGCCCACCGTGCCGTCATCTCCGAGGCACGGCACGCATACGACATGGCCCACCCCGACCACGACATCCGCTAACGCGAGCAGCTACCGCCGCATACCGGACACCGGCTGACAGGGCGCTGCCAACAACGTCATGACCAGCAACAGCTAGGGGGCATTCCAGTGCATCGTGATGACCAGTCAGTGAGTGAGCCCAATGGCCTGTCGCCGGAGCGCATCGTCGAGATCCAGGAGGTCATCGGCCGCATCACACGCTGGGCCACGGGCCGCGAAGACATCGTCGGTCTGCTCTTGGTCGGCTCGTGCGCGCGCAACGCCGCGCGACCCGACTCCGACATCGACATCGTCCTGCTCACTGCGGACGAGCCCGGATACTTCGACGATGCATGGGCCATGGAACTCGGCCTGTGCAAGCTGATCCGCACCCGGTCCTGGGGGCCCATCATGGAACGTCGCTACGCCACGGCCTCCGGCCTGGAAGTCGAGATGGGCATCGGCCCGGAGACCTGGGCAAAGACAGATCCCGTCGATCCGGGGACGCGCCGCGTCGTGACCGGCGGCGCCCGCTTGCTGCATGACCCGACGGGCATCCTGGCTGACCTTCTCGCTGCCTGCTAGTGATCGGCGGTGTGGGTCTCGTCGCTGCTGGACCGATTGCTCGGCCGATCCGACTGGAGCTGCAAGGCGGTTCGGCGGCCGTGGCGAATTCAGGTCTTCGAGTCGACGATGTGGTGGTGGTCATCGCGCGGGGTGGCAGGGTCGGCGTTGCCGTCCCAGACGTAGGTATGGCGGTCCCGGTAGACGGCCTGACGGTTGCCGTGGCTTATGTCAGATATGGACAACCGCTTCTGCCCTCCGTTCGTTCAGGTGTCAGTCGGTCCCGCAGGCCGTCAGACGCGAGCCCGGCCATCCGGTCCTGCGCCACCCGTCCTAAAGTTCAGGCATGACCTCGCAGGCATACCTCTCTGAATTGTTTTCGCTGGATGGCCGGGTGGCAGTGGTGACCGGCGGTAGTTCCGGCATCGGCCGGGCTATCACCGAGGCTCTCGCGCGTGCAGGGGCGAGTGTGGCGGTCGTGGCGCGCAGGAAGAACGAGTTGGCCGCCACGGTCGGTGAGCTGACAGCTCAGGGGTGCCGGGCGGCATGGGTGAGTGCAGACCTCAGCACACGCGACGGTGTGCGCGCGGCGGCCGAGGAGGCGGTCGAAGCCTTCGGGGAGCCCGACATCCTCGTCAACTGTGCCGGGGTCAATCTGCGGCCGCCGATAGGGGAATTGGACGAGGAGGTCTGGGACACCACGATGGCGGTGAACCTTGAAGCGCCTCATCTGCTGGGACAGCGCTTCGGGCCCGGCATGGCCGAACGGGGTTACGGGCGCATCATCCACATCACCTCGCAGCAGGCACATCGCGCGTTCGTCCAGAGTGGCGCTTACGGCGTCTCCAAGGGGGCGTTGGAGTCGCTGGCCCGGTCGCAGGCCGAGGCATGGTCGCCGTTCGGCGTCACCTGCAACACGCTCGTGCCAGGGTTTGTGATGACGCCGCTCAATCAGAAGTTGTCGTCCGACCCCGAGAAGGTCGCGGCGCTGGCGGCGCGCACGATGGTCGGGCGCAACGGGCTGGCGGAGGACTTCGCCGGCGCGGCGGTGTTCCTGGCGAGCCGCGCCTCTGCGTACGTCACCGGACAGGCGGTCTTCGTCGACGGCGGGTTCTCCGTGCACTGAACACGGAGCTGGGAGTGCGTACCGGACCGCCGGTGCTCTGGGGGTCGGCTTCGTGGACGTCGCTTGCGCGTGGAGGGTCAGGCCGCGCGCGTTCCCCGGCCGACGGTGCCGACCGAGGCCAGCGCCACCGCCGCCACTCCGGTCCATTGCTGCGGGGCGAGGTGCTGGCCGAGGAACGACAGCCCGATGATTGCCCCCACCGCGGGTTCGAGGCTGGTGAGCACCCCGAAGACGCCCGGCGGCAGGCGGCGCAGTGCCGCCATCTGGAAGGAGTAGGGCAGCACGCTGGAGAGGACGGCCACCGCGGCGGCGATGGACAGTGTTCCCGGGTCGAGCAGCCGTGTGCCGGCCTGGAGGATGCCGTACGGCAGGCTCAGCAGCGCGCCCCAGCTCACGGCGAGCGCGAGGCCGCGGCCGTCCGGCAGATGCGCTGCGAGCCGCTTTCCGACGAGGATGTAGCCGCCCCAGCAGCCTCCGGCGAGGAGGCCGAAGAGGAGGCCGGCCCCGTTCATCGGGACACCGGAGCGGCTGAGGAGTACGACGCCGGTGGCGGCCAGCGCGGCCCACAGGAGATCGGCCGGCCGGCGGGAGCCGGCGAGCGCGAGGGCGAACGGACCGATGAACTCCATCGTCGTCGCTGCGCCCAGCGGGACCCGGTCCACCGCCTCGTAGTAGCTGAGGTGATGGACGGCGATCAGGGTGCCGGCGCCCAGGGCCAGGCTCCACGTCCTGCGGTCCCAGCGCCATCCCGGGCGCCATAGGGCGACCAGCAGCACGGCCGCGAGCGTCAGACGGAGCGCCACGACGCCCGCCGGCCCCACGAGCGGGTACAGGCCGGTGGTCAACGCGGCACCGCCCTGGAGTCCGAGCACGCCGCCCAGGACGAGCACCGGGGCGGGCACCGTGTTCAGGCCGTGGCTGATCGCGTCGGTGGCCGGTCGGCACAGTGTGGCGGGCGCGGCGATGGGTCCTCCTTGGTGGCGGCGCCGGCACATGCGGTGCGAGGGGGCGGCGGGAGTCGGCGGCCCCCCCTTCCAGCGGGCGTCCGGGGTGCCGGCGGCCTCGCTGCCTCCCGGTGTGCGGTCGGTATCAGCTGCGGGTGCCGGGCGGCCGGCGTCGGTATCGGGTGGCGGGTGGCGGGTTCGGGTATCCGTGGTGTCCGTGAGCGCGGTGCGGGGGTGCAGCATGCGTCAGGTGTCGGAGACGCGCAGGCTGCGATACCGGTGACCATGGCAGTCAACGGGGCGATCTCACAAGGCCCGTTGGACGATGGAATCCGCATGGTCAGGCGGACACAAACCCTGGCAGCAACGGTCGGTCCCGCATGGCTGCCGTCCTCCCCCGGCCGATGGGATGCGCAGCGCACACACTCGGCGAAGGGCGCTTCTTTGCCCCTTCTTTGTGTGGCGTACCCGGCTCTTTGTGTGTGGCGTACCCGGCCGCCACCGGCCACCCCCCTGACGGCTCTCCTCGGAACCGGGAATCGCGGCCGGCCAGAGTTCCTCACCTGTGGTCGGCAGGCTCGGGAGGGTGCGATCCGTTGGGGCGAAGCCGGACTTCTCCAGGGCGCGCTGTTCGGCGATGTTCGCCGTCTCGGGGTCCGCCTCGATTCTCACCACAGGTGTGTGCGCGAACAGGTACCGCACCAGCAACCGCTGCGCCTGCGTGCCGGTGCCACGGCCCCGGCCCCGGCCCTCCGGCAGCAGCTGGGCCCCGATGTTCCAGCAGTACGAGCTCTGGGACGTCACGGCCTTCCGCCATGCCACGAAGCCGAGCCGGTCGGCGCCGGCCACCACCATCAGCTGGCCGCCCTAGTCGCTCAGCGGGCCGACCAACCTGCGCCCAGCGCCGCCACCAGCGCCCCGGGTCCGACCAGCCCAGCCATACGTGGCGATGTGGCCCTCAGCGCGCTTCGGCACGGTTGATCCGAAGCTCCGTAGTTGTCGGCCGGCGCCGGCCTGGACTGCAGTTCCTGGCCGGCATCGGTCGTCACCACCGTGCGAAGAGCCTTGAAACGACTTATCCACAGGCAACGACGAAACTCCGGCTCAGGGCGCTAGCGTGACCGCCATGGACATCACCCCGCACGCGAGTTTCCTCCCGCACGACGCCCCGGATGCATCCGTGGCCTTCTCTCACGACCGCTCGGAGGTGGTTCCGGTGGTTCTCCTTCTCTTGCGGGCCCGGCCCGGTTAAGACGGCGGCCGACCTGCCATCTGGGGCGATCGGGCGGTCGAGTCCGAATTCCCCGCTCTTCCCCGTTCGTCTTCGAGCCAGACCACCCCGCCCAGACCCACGACTTCAGGAGTGACCATGACCGGCTCTTCCACCCAGGGAATCAAGACCGTGCTGCATCCCGTTTCCGACCTGGCGGCGGCCAAGGAGGTGTACACCGCCCTGCTCGGCGTACCGCCGCAGGCCGACGAGCCCTACTACGTCGGCTTCGATGTCGCGGGCCAGCACATCGGGCTGGTGCCGGGCGGTGGGCCGCAGGGCATGACCTCACCAGTTGCCTACTGGCACGTGCCGGACATCGAGGCGAAGCTGGCCGAGCTGACCGCCGCGGGTGCCACCCTCAAGGAGCCCGCGCGCGACGTCGGTGGCGGCCGCCTGGTGGCCACCGTCACCGACCCCGATGGCAACGTCCTCGGGCTGCTTCAGGACCAATGAGCGCCGGCCCCCCGGTCAGTTCCGGCCGCGGATGAGTGCCGGCCCTCCGCCCCGCTCGCAGCGTCGTCGCGACACCCGCGTGCGCCGGCCACGCCGTACCGCTGGTTCCGCATCTCCCCGCGCCGCATCCAGGCCTGTCGCGAGGTGAACGAGCTGGCCGGCCGAGAGCTGGTGCGCGACGGCCGCTGATGGGTCTGAAGGCTTGGCCGGCGCGCCGCGGGGCCGGGGCCGCAAGGCTCCACGGGCCGCAAGGCTCCACGGGCCGAGGCGAAGGAGAACCGGACGTACTGCTTAAGCTGGCCCAATCGAGCCAGGCGACGCCGACGGGATGCCGCCAAGGCGGCCGCCCGACAGAGGGAGACACGATGAGCATAGCCGCGAGGACGGATACGCAGTCGCCTGCGCTGCACGTTGCCGACAGCCACGGTCTGATCCGCGTGCACGGCGCGCGCGAGAACAACCTCAAGGACGTCAGCGTCGAGATTCCTAAGCGCCGACTGACGGTGTTCACCGGTGTCTCCGGCTCGGGCAAGAGCTCTCTGGTGTTCAGTACGATCGCCGCGGAGTCGCAGCGGATGATCAACGAGACCTACAGCGCCTTCGTGCAGGGCTTCATGCCGACGCTGGCGCGGCCGGAGGTCGACGTGCTCGAAGGGTTGACGACCGCGATCATCGTCGACCAGCAGCGGATGGGTGCCGACCCGCGCTCCACGGTCGGCACCGCCACCGACGCGAATGCGATGCTGCGCATCCTCTTCAGCCGGCTCGGGCAGCCGCACATCGGCTCGCCCAACGCGTTCGCCTTCAACGTCGCCTCGGTCCGGGCGAGCGGCGCGATCACGGTCGAACGCGGTGCCGCCAAGGCCAAGCCCGTGACCTTCACCCGTACCGGCGGCATGTGTACCCGTTGCGAAGGCCGGGGCTCGGTCTCCGACATCGACCTCACCCAGCTCTACGACGACTCCAAGTCGCTCGCCGAGGGCGCGTTCACCATCCCCGGCTGGAAGTCCGACAGCTTCTGGACCGTGCGGGTCTACGCCGAGTCGGGCCTCCTCGACCCGAACAAGCCGATCCGCAAGTACACCAAGAAGGAGATGCAGGACTTCCTCTACCGGGAGCCGACCAAGGTGAAGGTCGAGGGCGTCAACCTCACCTACGAAGGGCTGATCCCCAAGATCCAGAAATCGATGCTGTCCAAGGACAAGGAGGCGATGCAGCCGCACATCCGGGCGTTCGTGGAGCGGGCGGTCACCTTCACCAGCTGCCCCGAATGCGACGGCACCCGGCTCAGCGAGGCGGCCCGGTCGTCGAAGATCAAGCGGATCAGCATCGCCGACGCCTGCGCGATGCAGATCAGCGATCTGGCCGAATGGGTCCGCGGCCTCGACGAGCCGTCGGTGGCGCCGCTGCTCGCCAAGTTGCGGCACACCCTTGAGTCGTTCGTGGAGATCGGGCTTGGCTACCTCTCGCTCGACCGGCCGTCGGGCACGCTGTCCGGCGGCGAGGCGCAGCGCGTCAAGATGATCCGCCACCTCGGATCCTCGCTCACCGACGTCACCTACGTCTTCGACGAGCCCACCATCGGCCTGCACCCGCATGACATCCAGCGGATGAACGACCTGCTGCTGCGGCTGCGGGACAAGGGCAACACGGTGCTCGTCGTGGAGCACAAGCCCGAGGTGATAGCGATCGCCGACCATGTCGTCGACCTCGGCCCCGGCGCCGGTACGGCGGGCGGCACGGTCTGCTTCGAGGGCACCGTGGAGGGGCTGCGGACCGGCGGCACCGTCACCGGACGCCATCTCGACGACCGGGCCGCCCTCAAGGGGACGGTGCGCACGCCCACCGGCTCGCTGGAGATCCGCGGGGCGACGACGCACAACCTGCGCGGCGTCGACGTCGACATCCCGCTCGGGGTGCTGGCCGTCGTCACCGGCGTCGCCGGCTCCGGCAAGAGCTCGCTCGTGCACGGGTCGCTGGGTCAGCAGTCGGGGGCCGCCGGCGCCGGTGTGGTGTCGATCGACCAGACCGCGATCCGCGGCTCGCGACGGAGCAACCCGGCGACGTACACCGGACTGCTCGACCCGATCCGCAAGGCGTTCGCGAAGGCCAACGGCGTGAAGCCGGCGCTGTTCAGCGCCAACTCCGAGGGGGCCTGCCCCACCTGCAACGGCGCCGGCGTCCTCTACACCGACCTGGCGATGATGGCCGGCGTCGCCACCACCTGCGAGGAGTGCGACGGGAAGCGGTTCCAGGCCTCGGTCCTCGACCACCGCCTCGGCGGCCGCGACATCAGCGAGGTGCTCGCGATGTCGGTGGCCGAGGCCGAGGAGTTCTTCGGCGCCGGCGAGGCGTCCACGCCGGCCGCACACCGCATACTCGGCCGGCTCGCCGACGTCGGGCTCGGCTACCTCACCCTCGGGCAGCCGCTCACCACGCTGTCCGGCGGCGAGCGGCAGCGGCTCAAGCTGGCGACCCACATGGCCGAGAAGGGCGGCGTCTACATCCTCGACGAGCCGACCGCCGGTCTGCATCTCGCCGACGTCGAGCAGTTGCTCGGCATGCTGGACCGGCTCGTCGACTCCGGCAAGTCGGTCATCGTCGTCGAGCACCACCAGGCGGTCATGGCGCACGCCGACTGGATCATCGACCTCGGCCCCGGCGCCGGCCACGACGGCGGCCGGATCGTCTTCGAGGGCACACCCGCCGACCTCGTCGCCGCCCGCTCCACCCTCACCGGCGAGCATCTCGCGGCCTACGTCGGCGCGTGACCGAGGCCCTTGCGGACACTGTGGGGGGAGTTTTCTGGCGACGGGCCGAGCCGGCGGGCCTCATGGGCGGCGACCCCACGCGGAGATCATCGGGGAGGTGGCGAGGTCGAGGCGGCCCGAAGTGACGTTCGCGAGATGCCGATTGATCTCCTCGTCCGTCGCGAGGCCTGCCTCGACCAGTCCGTCGCGCACGTGTCGGATCGTCGCGGCCTCCAGGACGTCGCAGGCCGCAGAGGTGATCGGGAAGTAGGCGTCCGCGGTGACGTCGGCCAGCCCCGCCTCCCGCAGTAGTCGGGGGAGTTTGCGTCCGTAGGCAAGGTCGGCACCGCGAGCCGCCAGCAGCGAGCGGAATCCGGCTCGCAGCCTGTTGGCCAATGCCTGCTCGGGCCCGTACTCGTCCAGGCGGATCAGCGGCTGCGATGCCGGATCGGCGTCCTCCACCAGCAGCCACCCGCCCGGCCGCAATGCGCCGACCATCGCGCGTAGGGCACGTTCCCTGTCGGCCACATGCACCAGCACCAACCGGGCGTGGACGAAGTCGAAGCCGCTCCCTGGCGGCTCGTCCCGGCCCACGTCGTGGCGCAGCACCTCGATGCCCCCTCCCGCTGCCCGGGAGGCCCAGGAAGTGTCGATGTCGGTCGCCAGCACCCGACCGGTCGGCCCGACCCGGTCGGCCAGCCATGTCACCACCGAGGGGCCGCCCGCCCCCACCTCCCAGCACTGCCACCCCGAGGCGATCCCCAGGCCCTCGATGTGCCGGAAGGTGGTGGGGTCGAAGAGCTCGCTGAGCGCATCGAAGCGGGTGCCCGCCTCGGGTTGTGCATTGTCGAGAAGATAGCCGCCATCGTTGCGGGAGTCCGGTGCAGAGCTCGTCATGACGGGATTGTCCACCTCCTGCACACCCCCGTCGCAAGGCTGTACCAGCTTCCGGCACGTCGTCCCGTAGTTGCGCCGCCGATCCTGTCGGCCGTCCCCCGGGGCCCGCCCGGAGCTCTGGGAGAGCTCTCGGGAGAAACGCTCGCCAACAAGCCGCCAGCAAGCGTGCTCAGCCTCGCCACCTCAAGCGCTCCCCGGCTAAGTACAGCGCTCAGCCACAGTGACGGTGTCTGTGCCGAAGCACGATAGTTGTCACCGTCGGCATCCGCCGGCCTGCGGCTTCAGTAGGACAAAGCATGGTGGTTGTCACCGATGCGGCGCGCTACCTGTCACCAGCGGCAAGCGAAGCAGGGGCGATGTCACCGCGTTCGGCTTCTGGTGGGCAGGGTGCCGAACAGCGGCCCTTGGCGATCACGGGCCATATTTCGCGCGCCCTACGCGAACCCCGCCCCTACGATCACCTGGTACGACTGCTGGAGGGGCGGGAATGCTTGAGGACATCGAGGACGGGACAGCGGCAGCGACGCGGCTCGCGGGAGGTACGCCGCTTCACAGCACGCTTGATGTCGCCGACCCCGCTGACTGGCTCGCGCTGGACGCAGGAGTGCGTGAGGTGGCCTGGAACCGCCCGCAGTTCCTGCCGGGGCGGGAGCATTCCGCCCCACTGCCCGCCGACCTGACTCAGCTCGGCGAGTCTCGGCTTGCACTCGCCCTCTGCCACCGCGACGGGCGGATCCGTCAGGAGGCGGTGCGTCAGTCGGTCCGATGCCCCGGTCTGCTGCCGTTGGTCGTGATCCGCTGCGCCGATTGGGTCGGCCCAGTGCGCGAGCTCGCCCGGCAGTTGCTGCGCGAGGCCCTGAACGTGGACTCTGCCCTCGACCTCGCGCCGCTCATCCTCCGCGTCGGCCGCCGCGACAGAGGGGCCTTCGGCGTCGACGTGCTCGGCCAGATCCTGCGCCAGGCATCCCACGGGCAGCTCGCTGTTCTCTTCGCTGACCCCGACCGCGTCGTCCGGCGGTTCGCGTACCGGCTGGCGATCGAGGGCCAACTGCTCCATCCCTCTGAGCTGGCCCGCGCGGCCGGCGGGGACCAGGACACAGTGGTCCAGGACCTGTGTGCCACAGCGGCGCTCACGGCTCTGGGGGATGAGGATGCCTACGAAGGTGTGCTGCCTCCACTGCTGTCCGCACGAAACCCGCGTACCCGTTCGGCCGGCGTCACCGCATTGAGACGGGCGGGGCGGTCAGAGCAGGCGGAGCCGTTTCTCAGCGACCGTTCCGCGCTCGTGCGTGCTTGTGCCCGGTATGTCGTACGACAGCAGGGTGGTGACCCGGCGGTCTGGTACCGGGAGCGGTGCACGACACCGGGCGACCCTGAGTTGCCGCCCGGCGCGGTTATCGGGCTGGCCGAGTGCGGGAACCGCGCGGACGCCGGGCTGCTGCAGCCGCTGCTCGTGCACCCGGCGGCCGGGGTGCGGGCGCGAGCGGTGGCAGGGCTGAGGGCGCTGGACTGCGCGGATGCGAAGCGGTTGCGGCCGCTCCTCGACGACCCTGCCGCCGGTGTCGTCCGCGAGACCGCCGCCGCTCTGCTGCCCTCGGCCAAGGAACTGCCCGCCGACTGGCTATTGGAGCGCACCAGCTCCGATCGGCCGCGGCACGTCCGCGTCGGCGCCTTCCGGCTGCTCGACGCGCGCGGCGGCACCGCGGCACTACGGGCGGCGGTCGGTCTGTTCCAGGACCCGGATATGAAGCTGCGCACCTGGGCCGCGCAATCAGTGCAGCGCTGGCATCCGTCGCCGGACGGGCGGCGCGGCGACGCAGAGGTGGGTGAACTGCTCGACCAGAGCCGACACCTCTTCAGCGACCACATGCTGCGCCGGCGCAAGTGGGAAGCTGGGGTGGACAGCTGAGACTGCACCGTGGTCCAAAACTCTGCTCAGCATTCGCCCCCCGGTGGCCCTGGTGACAGCACGCCTGCCTTGGGGACAACTATCGTGCTTTGGCTCAGTGTCACGGCCCTCGCACATGCAGGGATCACAAGGATCAGTAGTCGAGTTCTACGTAATCGATGTCGGTGAACTCGACCAGGAGGCCGTCGGCGCGGCGGCCGCGGTCCTTGAAGTAGATCTCCTGCAGGCCCTCGGCGGCGATGTTCTGGAGCTCCTGCTCGGCGGCGCCGGCGGCCTGTGCGTCGAACAGCCGGGCTGCGTAGGCGGGCGGCAGGGCCTGGGTGATGAGGCGGATCCGGCCGTCGTCGGTCGAGCCGGGGGCGGCGGTGAAGCCGAAGCGGGCCCGGGTCTCGATGACGATGCCGTCGGTGGTCGCCGCCCGCCTCTTCGCCCGCTCGCGGACCCGCGGCTGCCATCGCTTGCGGACCTCCCGCTCTATACGTGCGGCGAGGTCCTTGCGGGGCCGCTTGATCTGCGCCTTGACGTAGCGCTCGACCGTACGCTGCGAGATGCCGAGCAGCTCGGCAACGGCCTTGGTGGAGCCCTTCTCCGTCTTGACCAGGAACCGCATCTGCGCCGGTCCGGACTTGGGGATGGGGCGGGTGGTGGTGTGCTCCGCGGCCTTGTCGAGGCTGTCCTGGATGATGCCCATCGCGCTGGTCTACTCTCCGTCGGCGGCGGCGTCGGTGCCCTTGATGTGCCGGGCGGGATTGATCTGCTCGTCCTCGATCATCGAAGCCAGCCACAGGAAATCCTGGGTGCCCTCGTGCTTGACCATGCCAGGGGACACCCCGAGCCGGAACCCGCCCGGCACCGGCTTGCCTTCGGGGGTGTACGGAAGGAAGTCGAGCGGCGAGGGGCCCCGGGAGAGGTACACGGCGCAGTCGGACAGCACCGCCACGGGGAACAGGCCGGCGGCGGCGAGCCTGGTCATCTTGCGATGCATGTTGGTGCGGGCCTTGCCGATCAGCTCCGCCCGGATGTGCGGGCTCCACGTCGGGCGTTCCAGGGCCGGCCAGCGCTCACCGTGCTTGTGCTTCGCACTCTGCGGGCGTTCGCGGAGCTTGCCGATGCCGCCCTTGACGCTGGATTTGATGGCGGAAAGCACCGCGGCCCGGCCCGGGTCGACGTTCTTGTGGCGGGCCATGGCGGCCAGGAAATCCTCGTCGGTCATGCCGGTGGTGACGCCGAGGTCGGCCATGGTGGCCAGGTAGGCGTCGCGCAGTCTGGTGTACCAGGGGTCGAGGTAGGCGCCGCTCTCTGGGCGGACATACGCCTCTGCCGGCTGCACCCGGGCACCGAGTTCCACGGCGTAGGCGACGGTTGAGGTCGAGTACCAGGCCGGTCCGGTCGGGCGGATGCCCTTCGGGGTGAACGGGGACGGGAGGCGAGGATCGAGGTCGAGGTGGGACAGGTCCACGAGCCACGAACCGGGCAGCTTCGGGTCGAAGTCGGGGCGCTTCTCATGGGTGGCGGGGCCAAGGCCGACGAGGAGACGGTTGGCGGCCGCGGCGAACGCCATGTTCACATCGAGGCCGACCGCGTGGGTGTAGCCCGCGGTGCACTCCTCGTCGGTGAGGGGGCGGAACCAGTCGTACGCTTCCTCGTCGACGACCTGGTCGGGGGTGCGTTCGTGGAAGCGCGGGTAGCGGGCGGCAACGACGGGGTGTTCCATCGGGGCCTCGGGCGGCGCCGGATCCACCGCTTCGGTGAGCGAGCCCGGCATCGGACCGGACTCCCAGGATCCGGACGCGTTCTTGACGGCGCGGGTGGGCGGGCGCAGCGCGGTCATCAGTTCCAGGCCGCATACGGCGGTCGAGCCGAGCGGTGTGATGACGCGCTGGGCGTAGGAGCCGAGGACCGCGGCGACGTCGGCCGGCGGCAGCTGCCCCGTGGCACCCCAGGAACGCTCATCGAGCGCGCCCCACGGCAGGACGGCCAGCTGCACGCACTGGCGTCTGCCGCCCTCCGTGGGCCGGTAGATGCGTGCCCAGGGACCGAAGCCGCGCCGGGTCAGCTTCCACTCGGCACGCGCCAGCTGCTTGAGCACCTGGTGGTCCTCGGGCAGGCGCAGACCGCGACGGTCCTCCAGTTCGGCCGGCAGACCGAGGCGTCCGGCGGCCGCAGCGGTCAGCACGATCAGCGGGTCGGCGTCCTTGCCGGACCGGTGCAGGCGCGGCGCACCGAGCTTCGCCTCGGACAGCGTCCATTCGACCAGCGCCGGGAGGGTCTTGGCCGGGCAGTCGAGCACCAGCCCGCCGACGCAATACAGCGAACCGTCTTCGTCCAGCACGCCCAGCGGTCCGTGGGCGAAGCGTGGGTCGGTGTCGGTCGGAGCCTCGGCCGGCTTTTTGGGTGGGGTGTTTTTCGGCGGGGCGTATTTCGGCGGGGTCTTCTTCGGGAGGCCGTTTTTCGGCGGGGCGTTCCTCGCGGCCGGTCGCTGTGACGGGGGCGGCGGCTCGGTGTGGACGGCCTGGCGGGGCGCAGCGTCGGCGGCAGCCGGGGCCAGTGCTGGTGCCTGTGCCGATGCCTGTTCTGGAGCAGCCGGGGCCGGGATGGCGGGTTCGGGGGCGACGGGCTGCGGTGCGGTCGGCGCGGAGGCCTCCGGCACCGTCGGCGCGGGGCAGTCGGCCGTGGTGGCGACGTCGGGGTATCGGGCGGCAAGGCCTTCCAAGAGCCGGGCATATGCGGCTCGTTTGGGCGGCCGCGGCTCGGTCCTGCCCACCTCCCAGCTCGTCACCGTCTCCCGCCGTACCGACAGGGCACGCGCCACCTGATCCTGGCTCAGGCCGCCCGCCTCACGCAGCCGCCGGCGTTCCGCCGGATCCGGCAGCGCGTCCTGGTCCGCCACGTGCTCCAGCAGCGCGTCGACCGATGCGAACAGCTTGTCCTGCTCGTTGGGCACAGGATCACCTCCAGGCCCCACTCTAGTTGAAACACACCTGCCGTCGCGCTGAAGCGCACGGCCGACACCAGGCAGAATGCCGTCCCGCCACGGCAGCCACCGACCGGTTGGCTCTTCCGCCGCGCACGGCGCAGGTGGCGGCGCCGTGCGCGGCCTTGCCCGACCTGAGAGGATCAAGGCATGGCGGACGCACCTATGCGGATCAATGCCCTCATCGTCGATGCCACCGACCCCGAGCGGCTTGCCGCGTTCTGGTCCGAGCTGCTCGGCAGGCCGGTCGTGGGGCGCACGGGACCGTACGTATGGCTGCGGCGTGAGAACGACCTGGGCTTGGGCTTCCAGCAGACCGCCGAACCCAAGTCGGGCAAGAATCGTATGCACTTCGACATCACTTCACCCGACCCGGCCGCCGAGCAGCAGAGGGTCGAGGCGCTCGGCGGGCGCAGGCTGGAGCAGTACGCCGACGGGGGTTCCTGGTGATGGCCGACCCCGAGGGCAATGAGTTCTGCATCATCCCCGAGGGCTCTTTCGAGCTCGACGACGAGGGACGCGCGCACTACCTCAGCTGACCGACGTCTCGACCGCCGAGGGGTCAGCCCTGCGGCTCCGGCGGTTTGACGGCGGCCTCGCGCAGCCCCTGGTCCTTGAGTTCGGTACGCGCCTCCGTGCGGTGGCCGCGGGCAATGTAGTCGCGTACGACCAGTTCGACGGCGTCCTGGGGCGATCCCACTCCGGCCAGGACCATCACCTCCACTACCAGCTCGGCATCGAGACTGATGTTGACCTTGGCCACGGCTCTCCCCTTCGTCGCGTCGCTCCCAGAGTCTCACCACTCAAGGTGCCGTGGCATCCACTCGGGTTCGATGCCAGGACTCGATACGGTCCTCGACCGAGAGCGGCGGGAGACGGGCGGCCAGCAACGGGCAGCCGGCGGGTCGCGTCATGTAGCGGGAGCACGGACCTTCTTGAGCGCGCGCAGGACGCGGAAAGTGGCTGCGCACAGCGCGCGGTGCCTGTTGAGATCAAGCCATGGAGACGACTTCACCGGAATGGGACCACTGTGGCGCCGGCGCAACGGACGCCGACCCGGTGGGGTGCCGGGGCGTCCGAGCCGGCGGGCGGGCCAGGTGCCTGGCGCACTTGGCGGCGGATGCCCGTGCGGTGTATCTCGCGCAGCTGGCTGCCGGGGCAGACGTGGACTGCCGGGGAGTCACCTTCGACGACGGCCTGCTGGCGGCGGTGCTCGCCGGCCTCACCGGTGAGGACGTGTTTCCGGTGTTCGGTTCCGGGCTCTTCGAGCAGGCGCGATTCGCGGAGAGTGCGTCCTTCGCCGGTGCGGAGTTCCGGGGCCCGGCCTCTTTTCAAGGGACCAGGTTCGAGGGCGCGGCGGACTTCGGCAGCGTTCGCTTCCGGCACGGCGCGTGGTTCAAGGGGGCGCGCTTTGCCGGACCTGCCGATTTCGGCGGGGCCCACATCAGCGACGACGCGGGCTTCGCCGATACCTGGTTCGGCGGGACGGCGTGGTTCGGCGGGGTACGGATCGAGGGCAGACTGTGGCTGGAGCGGGCGCGGTTCGCCGAGGATGCCGTATTTCTCCGTGGCGTGTTCGGGGCGGACTGGGTGGGTCCTCTGACGTGTGACGGGGCACTGTCGTTGGCCGAGGCGGAATTCAGGAGCCCCTTGCGGTTGGCGTTGGCGGCGTCCCGGGTCGATGCGCGAGCGGCGCGGTGCGAGGGACCCGTGACCCTCAGTGTCCGTTACGCCGCGATTGATCTGACCGGTGCCGTGCTCCTGCACCCCTGCCGGATCTCCACGGACCTGGTCACCGAGCTGCGGCAGCCGGCGGCGGCGCGCGCGGACGGCGCGGATCACACGGCGTCGATCGTCTCCCTGCGCGGCGTGGACGCGGCGATGCTCACCGTCGCCGATGTCGACCTCCGCGGCTGCCATTTCGCCGGTACCCACCACCTCGACCAGCTCGGGTTCGAAGGAAACTGGCAGCTCGGCGCATCTCCGCGGGGCGTCCGGTGGCACCGAGGCGTGCCACGCTCCTGGACACGACGGCTGGTCCTCGAAGAGGAACGGCAGTGGCGTGCGCTGCCGGGCCGGGGCGCAACGGCCCGCCGGGGCTGGGGAGCAGCCCCCGACAACCCCGATACGGTCCCGGGACTGGCCACCCTGACCTCCACCTACCGGCAGCTCCGCAAGGCCCGCGAAGACGCCCTGGACCAGCCCGGGGCCGCCGACTTCTACTACGGCGAAATGGAGATGCGCCGCCACAGCCACACCTGGCGGCGCGCCGAGCGATGGCTCCTCCAGGCGTACTGGCTCCTGGCCGGCTACGGGCTGCGTGCGTCCCGCGCACTGGGGTGGCTCGCCTGTGCGGTGGCCGGCACGGTGGTTTTGATGATGGGACTCGGGCTCCCCGACACCGAGCCGCAGCAGCAGGTCAGACGGGTGCAGGGCGGCGGTTCCCTACGGATGGTCATGGACAAGGCCGAACCTCAACTCACCCTTCCCGTGGGCGAGCGGTTCACCGGGGAGCGGTTCGAGAAGTCCCTGCGGGTCGTTCTGAACTCCGTCCTGTTCCGGTCCTCGGGGCAGGATCTCACCCTCTGGGGCACGTATACCGAGATGGTCTCCCGGCTCACCGAACCGGTGCTGCTGGGACTTGCCGCACTTGCCGTCCGCGGACGCGTCAAACGCGGAAGCTGAGGGCCCGTCCGGGCCTCCCCTTACTGTCCGGGCCTCCCCCGCCGGCACGGCCACGCACCGCGGCGAGTGGCCGTGCCCGCAGAGTCGGAAGGGTCCGTAGGGCCCGCAGAGCCCGAAGAGCCGTAGGGCCCGCACCCCGTGCGCACCGGCGCAGTCGGGGCGACCTTCGGCGGCGAAGGAGGCGGGCTCCGCGGTCAGGATCCGGCCCGGACGGAGCCGCGATCAGGCACCTTTTACGGACCGAAATGTCATGGACCTGTCACTGATAAGTATAGAACTTGGTGTGGTCCAGCATGTCCGCCGGCGTGACGTCGTTCCATGGCTTCATCGTGTCGTGGAGGTCGACGACGTCGGGTGTGTCGCCGGTGGGCAGATAGCCCGACTTCGGGTGCATCCCCTGCCAGTCGGCCCAGAGCTTGTCGATGAAGCAGTGGTGCAGCCAGAAGACCGGGTCGTTGGGTGACGCTCCGGTGGTCATCTGGCCACCGACCCAGACGTGCACCCGGTTGTGCAGATTCGGGCCGCGCCAGCCCTCGATGTTGTTACGGAAACCGTCGGAGGAGCTGTTCCAGGGAGCGGCGTCGTAGACGCTCATGGCAAGCACCCGGTCGACCTCGGCGCGCGTCGGCAGTTCGCGGACGCCAGTGCCGAGCGAGCGGCGCAAGAACGTCCGGCCGTCCACCCGTATGTTCATCGGCCACTTGCCGCTGCCAAAGGCGAACGGCCCGGAGGTCACCCGGCCGTCGCCGCTCCGCCCGTCGCCGCCCAGGAAGTCGTCGGCCCACAGGGAGCTGCGGGGCGTGCGGTCGGCGGTCCAGTCCCAGTAGGGAAGCATGACCGACGGCGTGATGCTCTGCAGGGCTTGTTCGAACTGCAGCAGGAACCTGCGGTGCCAGGGAAGGAAGGACGGTGACCGGTGGCCGGTGCGCTCTCCGTCGTCGCTGTCACCGATGATGAAGGCGTTGTGGGTGCTGATGAACTCGTCGTAGCGGCCGCTGCGCTTGAGCTCCAGCACCGCGTCGACGAAGTTCCGCTTTTCGGTGGCGGTGAGGTCCGCCTGGTTCTTCCGGACTGCCATGTCGAGGACTCCTCGGTGGGGGGACGGTCAGGGGCAGGCCTCAGCCGGTGACGACGGGGACCAGGTCAGCGCCCTGGAGTTCACGGACGGCGGCGCGCGCCAGGGCGCGTGGCGTGGTGAACGTCTCGTAGTGGTTCACCAGGCTGATCCAGGTGCCATCGGCGTTCCGCATCACATGGAGGTCGTCGTTGTCGATGCGGACGACGAAGTCCATGCCGTCGTGCGGGCCGGCGTGGCGCCCCGCGTGGGCTCCGCTGCTGTTGTGACCTCCGTTCTGGGCATCTCCTTCGTCTGCCGGCCAGCCCTCTATGTGGCGGCCCTCATACATCTCGTCGAAGGGCTCCGGCATCTCGTGGCCACCGGAGGGCCCGTCTCCCGCCATCTGCCCGTGGCCGTCGGCGGGGCGGGCGGCAGCGGTGTCGGCGAAGGCGACCGGTGCGGCGAGCGCCGCTCCGGCCAGGGCCGCGGCGCTGCCGTGCAGTATCTGGCGCCGGGTGGGACGCGACATGTTCCACTCCTTGGTTCGTCTCGGCTCCCCTCCGGGGCCGGGCCGCAGAGGGTTGTTGAGCCGGCGCGCCGACGGTCGGCCCGCGCCGCCACATGCTGGCAGGGACGAACGGATCATCAAGTTGCACCGGCGAATCAAGCAGCGAACGAGACAACACCTGGGCGGAGGTGCAGAATTCAACGGCGGTGATCGTACTGATGGGCCGTCAGACCTCTCCGCGGAACCGGATATTCCGCGATGTGGGGCGCCCTCGGCCGCAGATCCTTCTCCCGCGCGGTCGAAACCGTGAGACCCCGCACGGGCGGAACTCGGCGCGAATGCAGGGGGCTTCGGGCCTACGGGGTTTGAGAAGCGGTCCGGCAGCGACGAGGCCACCACCGAACCGAGCAACGTGATGCCCCTGCTGGCCGACTGCGGCACCGACGGCGGCGCGCTGCCCCTCCTTGGTGAGGGCGATCTGCTGGTCGTGCCGCCGGGGAGCACGTCGAGCTGCCCGAGCGCCAGGCCGGATCCGCGGGGGCTGGCCGCGGTCGCAGAGCGTACGCAGAACCATTCACCTACAGGCTCTCGGTTCAACGCCAGCGTGACGTCAGTGTTGATGACGAGCCGCTGCTGATCGTCGAGTGCGAAGGCCGCCGCCCAGCTGCTGTCGGCCCGGGCGAGAGCACGCGTCAGAGGAGTGTCTTCCTCGCCGGCTACCAGCTGGATGCGCTGCCGCGCCCAAGCCATGCACGCGCCGGGCGTGTCAAACCCCTTTCCTGGCTCGAACCGCCACTCCATTGCTGAGCATGCAGGGTCAGGGGCGTCCGTACGGCGGGCACCCCTGACTCAACTGCAACGCCACCGCCGCAGCCCACACCATCTGGCTCCGCACGTGATCGACCGAACAAGCCCTACGGCGTGTCCGACGGGTCCTATCAGGCCGCGCCGGGCAGGCCCATGGGCTGCTTTCCCGGCGGTGCTGACCAGTCTCGCGGTCACCGGCGGCCTCGTCTTCCTCGCGGCGCTGAGCCCGGTCGGTCGATGCCGCGTTCTGGGTGAGGTCAGCGTACGTACGGGGTGGTGGTGGCCAGCGGCACGAACCCGAGGCGTCGCAGGATCGGACGGCTCTGGTCGGACGCGTCGACCTGGAGGTAGCGGTAGCCGTGTTCGGCTGCGACGCGGGTGCGGAAGGCGACCAAGGCCCGGTAGACGCCCCGGCCGCGCCACTCTGGCACTGTGCCCCCGCCCCACAGGCTCGCGAAGGACGTACCCGGGTGCAGCTCCATCCGTGCGGCGCTCACCGGCACGTCACCGGCCATGGCGACGACCGCGGGAGGTAAGCCAGCGGCCAACTGGCCGAGCAACAGCTGCCGGTGGTACGGCCGCGCTTCGCCGAACGCCCGCTCCTGCGCGGCCACCGCGAGCTCGACCCCGGCAGCATCGGTCACCGGGAGCAGGCGAACACCCTCGGGTAGTTCGACGCTCGTGGACAGGTCTTTGATGTCGGCGACCATCAGCGTCTCCTCGGGCTCGGGTACGAAACCCGCCGCCCGCAGCCGTCCGGGTAGGTCGGCCGGCCGGTCGTGCCCGTACAGCTTCCACTCGAACCCGCGCCCGAGTGAGGTGAAGTACTCCACCTGTTCCGCGACCGAGCCGTCTGCAGTGGCTTCGTCCAGGTCCGACCAGACGATTCCGTTCCAGCCGTCAGCGTCTGCGCCGACATGGCGTACGACGCCGCCCACCCGCTCTACCCGGGCTCCGGGCCCATCGGCCCGGATGCCCTGTCGCACCTCGCGATCGAAGACCGCCAGCACTGTGTCCTGATCCATCCGCTCACTCCAGCATCACCAGGCGCAAGAGGCAACGAAAAATGAGCGGACCGGGCCGGCCCCTACCCGAAGCGGGCCCAAGCCACGGCCTCGCGGTAGCCGCCCTTGGCCTGCGCGGACTTGAGGCGACGACGGCAAGAGTGCGCACAACGCCGACGCCATCACCGCTGTAAGTCCGCTAAGGCTGTCCAGCAGGTCACGAACGAAGCCAAAGCGGAATGGGGCTGCCTGGTGTGATGACGAACGCGAGCAGCCGCCGGCCGCCCTCACCGGCCAGATGGATCTTGCACGTCAGCCCGCCACGGGAACGCCCCAGGGCCTCATCTGAACGATGTCGAACAGGTCGACCGCGTCGTCCAGGGGTGCGCGGCGCGTCGGTACGGGCGCCGGCGGCGTGCTGATGGACACGGCAGGTGGTCGAGTCCACGCTGACCATGCTCCAGTCGATCTGGCCTTCCGCATCTGCATGGGCCTGAACAGTCAGCAGGATCCTCTCCCACGTGCCGTCCGCCGACCACCTGCGATGCCTGTCGTGCACCGTCTTCCACTTCCCGAACCGTGCCGGCCGATCACGCCACGGGACACCGGTCCGCTGCCGGAAAAGAATGCCGTTGATCACCCTGCGATGACTTTTCCAACGCCCGCCTCGTCCCCCGTCCTTCGGCAAGTGCGGCTCCAGCCGAGCCCACTCCTGATCCGACAGATCACCCCGCCCCACACCGACCGGAACGACGTCAGCGCGAGCAGGTCACACGACCCGTCGAACAGTGCCTAGGGCATCCACCGTGTGCACCTCGTGGCTCCGTCGTGGTGACCGCATGCGCGGAACTCGCGGTGGTCGCTGCCGCTCTGCAGGTACTGGGCGGCCACGGTGTGCTGGTCCGAACCGGTGTGGACGGTGGCGGAACACTGGTGGCGGCGGCCCCCCAGGCCGAAGTCTGTCCAGTCCAGGCGCACCGTGTCACCACGGCGTGCGCCGGTGATGCGCGCCCAGAGGTAGATCCGGCCGCCTCGGTGACCGTCGCGTAGCGACACCGTGGCGCGGCCGATGCGGGTGGAGGTGATCGTTTCGGGGCGGGAGAGGGTGTTCGGGTTGACGCTGGTCCCGCAGGTGAGGCTGATCCTTGCCGGCACCGCAGCTCCGGTCGGCACGCTGGGCGGAGGGGACGCTGCTTCTACCGGGGACGGGCTGAGCAGCAGCAGTGTGCCGACCGCGACTCCCATCGTGATACGCCGGAATGTCGTCGTCCTGAGCAAGAGCGAGCCCATCGCGTCCTCCCGTAACTTCTGGACCAACTGGCCGACATAGAAGGCTATTTGAGCTCTGCGGGAAGCTCTACGGCGCGCGTGTGAGCATGAGGTGCGTTCAGGGGCGCTCTTTCGGGAGCGGCGGTCCGTCGCCCGTCTGCGGGTGCGGCGCGCAGGCCGTTTTCCGGCGACGCGCGTACGGCGCCCGCGGCAAGCGCCGCCGTCCCCAGCCCGCCCCGGACCACGTTTCGAAACCCCGTTGCCGACAGAAGCGGCTGCATACGATCCTCCTGGCATGGATCTTCCACAGCAGGTGATCGAGCTGGACGGCCTTACGCTGCGCCGCTTCAACGGCGAGGCGGACCTCCCGGAGTTCTTCCGGGTCATCGAGGAGTCGCTGGAGCACCTGCGCCCGTGGATGCCCTGGGTCGCTGAGCACAGCCTGGCCAGGACCACCGACTTCCTGGCCCAACGCCCGGAGCGCTGGGCGAGCGGCGAGGAGTTCACCTACGCGATCGTGCTGGACGGGGCGATCGTCGGCGCCTGCGGGCTGTTCCGGCGCGACGACGTCCCGGACAACGGCCGCGAGATCGGCTACTGGCTGCACCCTGGCGCCACCGGCCGTGGTGTGGCCACCCGGACCGCCCGCGCCCTGGTCGAGCAGGCCTTCCGCCTCCCTGGCGTCGACTTCGTCGAGGTCGTCCATGACCCGGCCAACCGCGCCAGCGGCGCTGTCCCGGCCCGGCTCGGCTTCACCGAACACCTTCGCCGCCCCGCCGAGCGCCTCGCCCCGGCCGAGACCGGTGAGGACCAGATCTGGCGGCTGACTCGCGGTCAGCTGGAGGCCTCGTCGCCGAGACCGGCACCTCATCCTGATGCCACCATCGCATCACCTCGAAGCGAAAACCAAGTAGCGAACTGGGGCCGTCAGAGGCGAACATGCCGCGCATGAGTGAGCAACCCGCGCGATGGACCAAGGCAACCGTCTACCCCGATATGTGGACCGATCCGGACGACGACCCCCGCGATCAAGGAGTCAGTCCGGACGGCGAGCTTGCGACGCTGCAGGACTTCCTGACGGGCTACCGCATGACCCTGCGGATGAAGTGCGAGGGCCTGGATGCGGAGCAGCTGGCCCGTCGGTCGGTGCCGCCGTCGACGATGTCGCTGCTCGGCCTGGTGCGGCACCTCGTCGAGGTGGAACGGGACTGGCGGAACTGGATCAGCGACGGTGACCCGCTGCCGAAGCTGTACGGCAAGCGTGACGCGGACTTCGACGGAGCTGTCGCCGAACAGGCCGTGGTCGACGCGGCGTACGTCGATCTGGAGCGTGAGCAGGCCGCGACCGACGCCGCGCTGGCCGAACACCCGGACCTGGGCGAGCGGGTGGGGAAGGAGGGGATCGCAGTCCGGGAGCTGATGGTGCACAGGATCGACGAGTATGCCCGCCACTGCGGGCACGCCGACCTGTTGCGCGAATGCATCGACGGAAGGGTGGGTCAGTGACGAGGGCCGGAGTTTAGGCCCTTTACGCCCATCAACGAATGAGGATGGGTGGGATCTGCCTGCGCGGTCAGGACCTAATCCCCGGCCGCGAAGAACGCCGACAGCCGGCGGTTGACTTCCTCCGAGTTCGACATCGGAAGGCCGTGGTGTGAGGCATCCTCGATGACCGCGCACTCGACGTCCGGCAGCAGTTCCTCCGCCCCGGCCCGCACCCGCTCGATGTCGTGCACCTTGCTGTGCCGGGCCAGGAGCACGAGCGTGGGGACGGTGAGTTCGCGCAGCCGGTCGGCGGGCGGGCGACGTGCCATGACCACCTTCGCGGGCGGTGTGCGGGCCGCGCCCAGGGCGTACACCTCCTGCCAGACCGCGTCGAGCGGCAGACCGCCCGCCTCCCAGGCGATGTGGGCGCGGGCGCGGGCGGCGGTGGGGCGGATGAGGAGCGGCAGCGCGTGCAGGAGGTAGCCGGGTTTCATACCGGCGAAGCAGTTGTTGGGGTCGATGAGGGCGAGACGGCGTACCCGGTCCCGTGCGTGCAGGGCGTAGCCGAGGGCGATCCGCGCACCGTACGAGTAGCCGCACACGTCGGCCGCGTCGATGCCGAAGTGGCTCAGGAGCGTGTCGAGCCAGTCCATGAGGTCGGCAAGTTTTTTGACGGGTCGTGGACCTTCGGCAGGGCTGTGGCCGACGTCGCCGAGGATGTCGGGCGCGTACACCCGGTGTGTGGCGGCCAGTTCGGCCACGTTGGCGTACCACACGGTGGACGTCGTTCCGCCGCCGGGCAGCAGCACCAGCGGCGGAGCGTCCGCGGGTCCGCAGACGTTGACGCGCGTGGTCCCGAAGTCCGTGCGGACGTCCACCGGCTCGACGGGGACGGGCCAGGCGACCAGTACGGCGTCGTACGCAGCGGAGAAGGACGCAGGAGCGCGGGTGGAGTGGGAGTGCGCGTCATCGACCATGAGATTCCTCAGCGTTGCCCGATTTTCCTCACGCAAGAATAATCTTGGCGGTCGAGGTGACTGAGGGGTGCCGGAGGGGCAGCCGAACGCTGCGCTCTTGTCGCCGCCAGCAAGATCAAGTAACGTTACCCAACGTGAACACCGGACCGGCGCTACGCCACACACGGATTGGCCACCCGGTGGACGGCTGATCGCACAGCGGGTGCACAGAAGGCACCCCCTCAGTTCGGCACGCGGACCTCCCCACACTCGTGCACTGCGAGTCCGTTTTTCGTGTCGAACATCAACGAGGTCAGCTGAATGACAGTCACGTTCAACCACACCATCATCGCCGCCAAGGATCGCCACGCGTCGGCTCAGTTCTTCCGCGAGCTGTTCGAACTCCCGGAAGCACCGTCCTGGGGCCCGTTCACCAACATCCAGCTCCCCGACGGTGTGCTGCTTCAGTTCGCCGAGCCGCCGGTGGAGATACAGATGCAGCATTATGCGTTCCTGATCGACGACGAGCTGTTCGACCGGGCGTATCGGCGGCTGTGTGAGCGCGACATCGAGCACTGGGCCGATCCGCAGATGCGACGCCCAGGCGAGATCAATAACGAGCACGGCGGTCGAGGGGTGTACTTCAAGGACCCCGCCGGTCACGCGATTGAGCTGATCACCCGCCCGTACCTGTAACCGGGGCAGTGCCTGGTCGGGCGCCCGGAACCCGGCGCCCGACCAGGCAACCGACTGGCGAAACCTGCTGGACCTGCGGGCCCGGGAGCCGTGCCGTGCCCCCACCGCCGCGACGATACGGCGGGGCGCCTCAGCCCGGCATGGATCTTGGCGGTCAGGTCATGCGGGGTCTCGTACTCCACAGCCGCACCATCCGCCCCACGCCACCGGACTACCAGCAATTCTCCTAGTTCCCGGCAAACGGCCTTGTCCGCGTCCAAAACGTGCGGCGAAGCTGGCGGTCGGCCGATGGTTCGTCCCGGTGGGAAAGGCTGCGGCTGACGCGGACAACGCTGCCGCGGGGTCTGGGCGGCAGCTCGTCCGAGGTCGCGCCGGTCCGGCCGTTCCTGCCGCGGCCGGCGGAAGCTCCCGTTCCCGGCCTCCGCCGCGGGCGGCCACGACTGCGCACCTGGATTTCCGCGCGGAAGTCACTCGGGTTCTTTTGTGGGGGCCGGCACGAAAGGGGGACGAAGTGGTCGCTCAACAGACGCTGTCCGACCAACAGACACTGTCCGACGGCAGCAGGCTCGGACAGGTGGAACCCAGACCGTACCGGCGGCGGCTTCCGCAGACCCTGCCGCTCACCCTCGACGGCATGTTCACCAGCATCGCCCGCAGGTTCCCGATGGCCAGAGCCGTCCAGGAAGGGCAGCAGCATCTGTCCTACGGCGAAGCCGAAACCCGGGCCGGGCAGTTGGCGTCGGCGCTCGTACGCGGCGGAGTGCAGCTGGGCGACCCGGTGGTCGTCCACTGCGGCGATCACCGGCAGGCGGTCGTGGGCCAGCTCGCGGTGCTGAAGGCGGGAGGGGTGTGCGTACCGGTCCCCGCGGCGTCACGCGGTGCGCGGCTCGACCGGATCATCGAGGTCAGCGGGGCCCAGGCGGTGCTGTGCAGCACCGTGACGCGACCGGTCTGGAGCTACCGCTGTATGTCGTGGGTGCTGGACGACCCGGCCACCTGGAGCAAGATCGCCGCCCAGCGGCCGGACCCCGCGCTGCCGCGCTCCGGGCACACCGAGGCCGCTTACCTGCTGGTCTCCGATACGGACTGCCAGGGGGTCGGCGGCTATCTGACCGACCATCGCGCATGGCAGCTGGCGCTGTCCGCCAGGATCCGCCGGGCCGGCAGTGCGCACGACGGGGTGATCGTGCACCATCCTCCCGTCCGCACGACCACACTGCCCGCGATGTGGTGGGCGTTCGCCTGCGGGGGCACGCTCCATGTGCCGTCCCGCTACGACGGTTTCACCTGCTCACCGGCCCCGAAGCGGAAGGCCGCCGCGGTCTTCGGTCCGGACGAATACGGGCTGCTGCTGCAGTCTCCCTCCCTGGCCTCCCACCCGGTGCCGCCGCGGCTGACCGTGCTGATCGGCGGCCCCTGTCCGCGCACGGTGATCGACCGGCACTTCGAGGTGCTGCCCCGTGCGCCGCTGTGGGTGGAGTTCGCCGCCGCGGACGGCACGATGCCCTGGACGGTACGGGAATTCAGCCCCGACAACCCCTGGCCGGAGCATCCAGGGGCGAGCCGCCCGGTGCCCGGTGTCCATGTGCAGGTGGTGGACCCGGCCGGCAGCCCCGTGCCGACCGGACAGACCGGTGAAGTCCACGCCACGGGGCCCGCGTTGCCCTACGGCAGCATTCGCAGCGCCGACGGGGCCTGCCTGGCGGAGGACACCGCGCCGGTGCTGGCCTCGGGCCGGCTCGGCCGCTGGAGACGCGACGGCACGCTGGAATTCTGCGGTCCGGCCTCCGTGCCGCCCGCCCCACGGCCGCGGGACCCGGCCTCGGTACCGGCACCCGCCGCGCGGCCGCGGAACCCGTAGACACCCGGGGACCTGCGGGAAAGCGCCGATGTGGAGAGGTGGAATCGCTGCCGATGACCTACTGCGAGCAAGGCCCCGCCGAGCGAGTGCCGCACGATGCCCGGGGGCGGGTGGCCGAACTCCACGCCCTCCATGAGCAGGCCCGGAACGGGCCCGGTGAGCGGGCGACCAAGGCGCAGCACGCCAAGGGCAAGCTGACCGCTCGTGAGCGGATCGGCCTGTTGCTCGACGAGGGTTCCTTCACCGAGGTCGAGCCGTTGCGCCGGCACCGTGCCAGCGGGTTCGGTCTGGAGGCCCGGAGGCCGTACACCGACGGTGTGGTCACCGGGTGGGGGCTGGTGTACGGCCGGACGGTGTTCGTCTACGCGCACGACTTCCGGATCTTCGGCGGCGCGCTGGGCGAGTCCCATGCCGCCAAGATCCACAAGGTCATGGACATGGCGCTGGCGGCCGGCGCCCCGCTCGTCTCCCTCAACGACGGCGCCGGGGCCCGCATCCAGGAGGGCGTCGTGGCGCTGGCCGGCTACGGCGGCATCTTCCACCGCAACACCCGCGCCTCGGGCGTCATCCCGCAGATCTCCGTGATGCTCGGGCCGTGTGCCGGCGGCGCCGCCTACTCCCCCGCACTCACCGACTTCGTCTTCATGGTCCGTGACACCTCACAGATGTTCATCACCGGCCCCGATGTCGTCCGGGCGGTGACCGGCGAGAAGATCACCCAGAACGGCCTCGGCGGCGCCGACGTCCACTCCGAGATCTCCGGTGTCTCCCACTTCGCCTACGACGACGAGCAGACCTGCCTCGACGATGTGCGCTATCTGCTGTCGCTGCTGCCCGGCAACAACCGCGAGCGGCCGCCCACCGTCCCCACCACCGACCCGGCCGACCGCCGCTGCGACCGCCTGCTGGACCTGGTCCCGGCGGACGGCAAGAAGCCGTAC
This sequence comes from Streptomyces sp. 2323.1, assembly GCF_900221035.1. NCBI lineage: Bacteria > Bacillati > Actinomycetota > Actinomycetes > Kitasatosporales > Streptomycetaceae > Streptomyces > Streptomyces sp. 2323.1. Next base: position 230,491 of record NZ_LT907981.1, read on the forward strand.
GACGTCTGCGAGGTCATCGAGGAGATCGCGGACCACGGCGAATTCATGGAGGTCCAGGAGCGCTGGGCGACGAACGTGGTGTGTGCGCTGGCCCGGCTCGGCGGGGAGGTCGTCGGCGTCGTCGCGAACCAGCCCCGGTCGCTCGCCGGTGTGCTGGACGTCCATGCCTCGGAGAAGGCGGCCCGGTTCGTCCAGCACTGCGACGCGTTCAACATCCCGCTGCTGACCCTGCTGGACGTGCCCGGATTCCTGCCGGGCGTGGGTCAGGAGCACGGGGGCATCATCCGCCATGGGGCCAAGCTGTTGTACGCGTACTGCAATGCGACCGTTCCCCGGATCCAGCTGATCCTGCGCAAGGCCTATGGCGGCGCCTATATCGTCATGGATTCCCGTTCCGTGGGCGCGGATCTGTCCTATGCCTGGCCGACGAACGAGATCGCGGTGATGGGCGCCGAGGGTGCCGCCAACGTCATCTTCCGCAAGGAGATCGCGGCGGCCGACGATCCCGAGGCGATGCGGGCCCGGATGGTCAAGGAGTACAAGTCCGAGCTGATGCACCCCTATTACGCCGCCGAACGAGGTCTGGTGGACGATGTCATCGACCCCGGCGAGACCAGAGCGGTGCTGATCCGTTCCTTTGCGATGCTGCACACCAAGCAGGCCGATCTGCCGCCGCGTAAGCACGGGAACCCTCCGCAGTAGGCGGCGGGGGGAGCGTGGTGGCAGGTACAGCCCGTCCGCCGGCCTCGTCGCGGCCGTACGGCCCTGCCGCGGGACCGCTCCCGGCCAGGTTCGGGACACCGCCGGAGAACAGGCCCGGAAGGCCCCCTCACAGCGCTGTTCCGCCGGGCGTCCCCGACTGGCAATTCCCTAGAGTTCCCCCACCGGACTGGCTCCCTCTGACCGGTCCGTGCTGGGCTGTGGCTGTCATCGGGCTCGGGCCACACCGAAAGGGGAGTCGCCATGGGATCCACTACTCCGGGGCGCCGCTCGCGCACCTCGTAGTGCGGACCTGCCCTCGACCGCACGCTCGACCGGCCACCGCCCGCCCCCACGGGGCACGGCATCGAGCTGTCCCGCTTCCCGAACCGGACCAATGTCTTCGGTCTGCGACGGCCGCCCGTCGTACCCGGTGCGGCTGCCCGCTGCGCACGGGCCCCGAGCGCGGCGCCCCAGTGGCCACCAACAGCAACGGAGGAGTCATGGTTTACGAGCCGAAAGCGCCGGTGATCCCGTACAAGCGCACCTGCCCTTTCGATCCGGCCGCCGAATACGCGCAGCTGCGCGAGGAGGACCCGATCAGCCCGGTGACCTTCGAGCTGTCGCCGCGCGAGAAGGACGGCTGGCTGATCACCCGGCATGATCACATCCGCCAGATCATGACGGACCCGCGGTTCAGCCACCGCAGTGAGCTGCTGGCGCTGGTGCACTCGCCGCCGTTCGAGGTGGAGGAGTACTCCCCCGAGCCCTCCGCGCCGGGCAACTTCGTGCGGATGGACGCTCCGGAGCACACCCGCTACCGGCGGCTGCTGACCGGGTTCTTCACCGTACGCAAGATCCAGCAGTACGAGCCCACGCTGGAACGGATCATCGACGGGGTGCTCGACGAAATGGCGGAGATGGAGCCGCCGGTGGACCTGGTGAAGGTCTTCGCGGAGAAGATCCCCGCCAGGTCGACCTGCTCCATCATGGGGGTGTCGGAGAGCGATCTGACGGCCCTGGCGGAGCACTTCTCGGTCATCATGCGGATCGACTACACGCTCGAGGAGTTCATCCATCACAACAACGAGCTCAATGCGACGCTGGAGCGGATGATGGCCGAGCGCTTCGCCGGCGATCCGGGGGACGACCTGCTCGGTCAGCTCATCGCGACCGGCGAGCTGACCGAACAGGAGATGTTCAACATCGCCTGGATCGCCATCGGCGGTGCGCTGGACACCACTCCCAACATGTTCGCGCTGGGCACCTTCGCGCTGCTGGAGCACCCCGAGCAGCTGGCGAAGGTGCGGGAGCGGCCGGAGCTGATGGAGAACACCGTCGAGGAGCTGCTGCGCTACCTGACGATCTCTCACTTCGGGGCGAGCCGGGTGGCGCTGGAGGATGTCGAGATCGGTGGCCGGACCATCAAGGCCGGTCAGACGGTGGTGCTCTCGCTGCCCTCGGCCAACCGTGATCCGCGGTACTTCGAGAACGCCGACGAGTTCGACATCGACCGCCCCTCGCGCCGGCATCTGGCGTTCGGCTTCGGGATCCACCAGTGCCTGGGACAGCACCTCGCGAGGGCGTCGCTGCGCATCGGCTTCCAGAAGCTGTTCGACCGCTTCCCGGACCTGCGGCTCACGGTGCCCGCGGAGCAGGTGCCCCTGCGGGAGACCGCGATGCACTACGGCGTGTACGAACTGCCGGTGACCTGGGGCTGATTCCCCCGGGCCCGGCTGTCACGGCAGGGCCGGCGTTCCGTGGCCGTACGGCCGCCCACCGATCACCGGGGTGGTGGCAGACCGCCCCGCCTCAGCCCCCGAGGATTTCCATTGGATGACTCCGTGCCAGCTCAGCGAACCACTCCCCCACAGCAGCTGTCCGCGCGTACCGGCCCGTCCCTCGACCGCGGCGACACGGGCGCCGGGAAGAAGCCGGTGCGCTTCGGTGCGCTGGGTACGTCGTCCTTCGGGTGGCGGCGGGTGCTTCCGGCGATGTCGGACTGCCCGGAGACCGAACTCGTTGCGGTGGGCGGCCGCAGCCCGGAGCGCACCCAGCGGTTCGCCGACCGGTTCGGCTGCGCCGCCGCCACCACGGAAGCGCTCCTGGAACGCGACGACATCGACGCCGTCTACATCTCCCTGCCGCCGTCGCTGCACGGCGAGTGGGCGGCCCGGGCGCTGCACGCGGGCAAGCACGTCCTGGTCGAGAAGCCGATCGCCACGACGGCGGACGAGGCCCGGGCCGTGGTCGCCCTGGCCGAGGACCGTGACCTGGTGCTGCGGGAGAACTTCATGTTCCTGCACCATCCGCAGCATGACGCGGTCGCGTCCCTGATAGCCGAGGGGCGGCTCGGAGGGCTGCGCTCGTTCCGCGGCGCGTTCTGCTTCCCGCCGCTGCCCGCGCAGGACATCCGGTATGTGCCCGGACTCGGTGGCGGGGCGCTGCTGGATGCCGGGGTGTATCCGCTACGGGCGGCCGCGATGCTGCTGGGCCCCGGACTGCGGGTGGCGGGCGCCACGACGCGTGTGCGGCGCTCCGACGGGCTCGATCTGTCGGGCCAGGCGCTGCTGGTGTCACCGTCCGGTGTGCTGGCGAGCGTCGAGTTCGGCTTCGAGCACGCCTACGGCTCGTTCTACTCCCTGTGGGGCGCGGGGGCGAAGGTCACGGTGGACCGGGCGTTCACCCCGCCGGCCGGGTACCAGCCGGTGCTGGTGCTGGAGGAACAGGACCATGTCGAGAAGTTCACGCTCCCGGCGGCGGATCAGCTCGGCCGGTCCCTCGCCGGATTCGCCGCGGCCGTGACCGCCGGCGGCGCCGCGGCCGACCCCGGGGAGGCCCGGTGGCGGCAGGACGCGATCGCCACGATGGAACTCGTCGACGCGGTCCGCGCGCAGGCGGTGCCGGTGACCGTCGAGGGGTAGCTAGCCCCGGGTCGGCCCCGCGGGCGGTCTGTCTACCACGGTGGAGAGACCGGCCGCGGGGCCGTGGCGGTTACCGAACCCCGGGAAAGTCCAGCGCGCCCGGAGCGACAGGTGGGACCAGGCCCTCGGTGGCGGCCCGGCCGAGCAGTTCGTGCACTGCTGCGTAGCCGTCCTCGCCGAGGGCGGCGGTGTAGTCGTTCACGTACAGGCCGATGTGCTGGTCGATCACGTCCGGGGCCATCTCCTGGGCGTGTTCGCGGACGTAGGGACGGGAGGCCGACGGGTTGTCCCAGGCGAAGCGGACGGAGTCGGTGGCGGCGCGGGCCACCGCCCGCAGGCGGTCCTCCCCGAGGTCCCGTCGGGCGACGATCGCCCCGAGTGGGATCGGCCGGCCGGTGGCTGCCTCCCATTCCTCACCCATGTCGGCGAGGCGGTGCAGCCCGTACTGCTGGTAGGTGAAGCGGGCCTCGTGGATGACGAGTCCGGCGTCGACCGCGCCGTCCCGGACCGAAGGCATGATTTCGTGGAAGGGCATCACCACGATCTCGCCCACGCCGCCCGGTACGGCCCGCGCCGCCCACAGACGGAACAGCAGATACGCGGTCGAGCGCACGCTGGGCACCGCGACGCTCCGCCCGGCCAGCCGCTCCGGGCCGGAGCCGGCCGGGCCGTCCTCGGGCCGGGTGAGGACCAGTGGCCCGCAACCGTGGCCCAGTGCGCCGCCGCACGGCAGCAGCGCGTACTCGTCCAGGACGTACGGCAGGGCCGCGTAGGAGATCTTGAGCAGATCCGCGCCGCCGCGTTCCGCGAGGCCGTTGGTGACGTCGATGTCCGCGATGGTCACCACGAGGCCGGGAGCCTCCGGGAGCAACCCGTGGGACCAGGCATGGAACGCAAAGGTGTCATTGGGACACGGTGAGTGGGCGATCGTCAGCCGCTGGGCCATGGGTCCCCTCCGCCGGGGTTCGTTCGGGCAGCCGGCGCGGAGCTCCGGCGCCGTCCCTCCCAGGAAACCCGTTGTGGGTATGGGGAATTCCCCAGAGTGGACTCGGCGAGTATGAAGAGGGGCCGCCGGCGTCGCCGTGTCGGACTGCACCCCGGTGCCGGTCCGGCCGGGTGACGCGGGCGGCAGCCCGGCTCCCGCAGATCCGCGCGCGACTGCGGCCTTCCCGGCAGGAAAGGAACGGCGATGCCGCCGACCACCGCACCACTGGACACCTCCCGCATGGAGCGCTGGCTGTCCATGGACCTCGATGCGTGGACCCGGCATGTCGTACGGCGCCACTTCGCTCCGGACACCGGGAGTCCCTATTGGCTCAAGCGCCGTGACGAGCTGGATTTCGACCCGCTCGACATCACGCACTACACCGAACTGTCGGCGTTCGGTCACTTCACACTCGCCGCGCTGCGGGACCTCGACCCCGTCGACCTGGTCCCGCAGGCCGTGCCGCGCCCGCTGTCGGGGCGCGTCTTCGACTCGGGTGGCACCACCGGCCGACCGTGCCATGTCTTCTACACCCGGCCGATGCTCGACCACCACTCCCTCTGGCGCCGGTTCGGCCTGGTCACGGCAGGTTTTGAGCCGGGCCGAACCTGGGTCTACGCCACTCCCGGAGGGCCGCATGTGGTGGGCGAGGGCGCCGCGCAGATCGCCCATCTGTATGCGTCCGTCGTCTACGGGATCGACCTCGACCCGCGCTGGATCAAACAGCTCATCCGGGGCTGCCGGCTGGCCGAGGTCAACCACTATGTCGATCATGTCGTCGACCAGATCACGGACCTCATGAGCAGCCGGCGGATCGACTACCTGGAGACGACGCCGGCGCTGTTCCAGGCGCTGGTGCGGCAGCGTCCGGAACTGGTCGAGCAGCTCGACGGTGTCGGGCTCGGCGGCACACAGATCGTGCCGGCGATGTACCGGGAGTTCGCCGCGGCGCTGGACGGCGGGCCGATCGGGACGGCCTACGGGAACACCTTCGGCTGTGCCATGGGCCTGCCCGCGGAGGAGGACGGCGACGTCCTTCCGTACGTCCCGCACTATCCGCAGGTGACCATGGCCGTCGTCGACAAGAACGATCCGACGCGGACGGTGGGCTACGGGGACGTGGGGCAGGTCCGGCTCACGGTGTTGCACGAGGATCTCTTCCTGCCCAACATCCTCGAACGCGACCAGGCCGCGCGGTACCGCACCTCGGCCGACTGGCCCTGCGACGGGGTGGCGAACGTCCAACCACTGCAGGTCTCCCGGGCCGCTCCCGAAGGAATCTACTAAGGCGATGCCATCAGCGCCTGTGAGCACTCTTTGCCAAGGTCAAGCACTAGGAAGGTAGTTGGGGATGGACGCAGGACTCAAGCGTGAGCTGGAGGAGAAGGTCTATGCGGGAGAGCGGCTGTCCCGCGAGGACGGGATCGCGCTCTACGGGTGTGACGACCTGGCATGGCTGGGCGGGCTGGCTCATGAGGTGCGGACGCGCAAGAACGGCGACGTCGTGCACTTCAATGTGAACCGTCACCTGAACATGACGAATGTGTGCACGGCTTCCTGTGCCTACTGCTCCTTCCAGCGCAAGCCGGGTGAGCAGGATGCGTACACGATGCGGATCGAGGAGGCCGTCCGCCTCGCCAAGGCGATGGAGAACGACAACCTCACCGAGCTGCACATCGTCAACGGTCTGCACCCGACGCTGCCGTGGCGCTACTACCCGCGGTCGCTGCGCGAGCTGAAGAAGGCGCTGCCGGACGTCTCCCTGAAGGCCTTCACCGCCACCGAGATCCACCACTTCGAGACCATCTCCGGGCTGAGTGCCTCCGAGATCCTCGACGAGCTGATCGACGCCGGTCTGGAGTCGCTGACCGGCGGCGGCGCCGAGATCTTCGACTGGGAGGTGCGGCAGCACATCGTCGACCACCGCACCCACTGGGAGGACTGGTCGCGCATCCACCGCCTGGCCCACGAGAAGGGCCTCAAGACGCCCTCGACGATGCTGTACGGGCACATCGAGGAGCCCCGCCACCGCGTCGACCACGTGCTGCGGCTGCGTGAGCTCCAGGACGAGACCGGCGGCTTCCAGGTCTTCATCCCGCTGCGCTACCAGCACGACTTCGTCGACATGCAGGACGGCAAGGTCCGCAACAAGCTCCAGGCCCGGACCACCATGGCCTCGGGCGCGGAGGCCCTGAAGACCTTCGCGGTCTCCCGCCTCCTCTTCGACAACGTCCCGCACGTCAAGGTCTTCTGGGTCATGCACGGCGTATCGACGGCTCAACTGGCCCTGAACCACGGTGCCGACGACATGGACGGCTCGGTCGTCGAGTACAAGATCACGCATGACGCGGATGACTTCGGTACGCCGGACAAGCTGACCCGCGAGGACATTCTCGACCTGATCCGGGACGCCGGGTTCCGCCCCGTCGAGCGCAACACCCGCTACGAGACCATCCGCGAGTACCCGGGCCCGGACCCTGAGCGCCGTGAGTCGCCCCAGCCCATGCGGGTCTGAAGCCCGCCGGCCCGAGCGCCCGAAACCACAGACCAAGACCACGATCGGCAGGCAGGCGGTATGTCCACCAACGTGAACGTGAACAACGACGAACTCGAGGTCTGGATCGACCAGGACCTGTGCACCGGAGACGGCATCTGCGTGGAGTACGCGCCGGAGGTCTTCGAGCTGGACATCGACGGCCTCGCCTATGTGAAGGGTGAGGACGACGAGCTGCGCCAGGCGCCCCGGGCGACCGTGCCGCTGCCGCTGGATCTGATCCGGGATGTCGCGGACTCGGCGAAGGAGTGCCCGGGCGAGTGCATCCACGTACGGCGCGTCAAGGACGAGGTGGAGGTGTACGGACCGGAGGCCGAGTCGGCCTGACCCCCGGGCCGGCGGGCCCGTCAGAAACGCAGGTCACGCAGCCCACAGGCCGGTTCCCGAAGAGGTGTCTTCGGGAACCGGCCTGTGGGCGTGGGCGGCCCGGCAGCGCACAGCGGCCGCCGTCCTACACACAGCACACAGCACACCGGTGACCGGATCAGCCAAGTGATCCGGTCACCGTGTGGGAAGGGCCGTCGCGCCGCGCGGCACCGAGGACGAGGCGGTCAGCTCGCCCCGATCACCTTCAGTTCGGGGTGGCTGCGCGCCTCATCCGGGGCGTCGAGGGCGGTGGAGGACAGATGCGAGACGACGTGGTCGTCGACCGGGTCGTTGGCCGGGTCGTCGTGCACGAGGAGGTGCTCGTAGGTCGTGGCGCGCTGGGCCGGGACCCGGTCGGCCGCCCGGATCAGCTGCAGCAGTTCCATACGGTTGGAGCGGTGCTTGGCGCCGGCCGAGGAGACCACGTTCTCCTCCAGCATCACCGAGCCGAGGTCGTCGGCGCCGTAGTGCAGGGCAAGCTGGCCGGCCTCCTTGCCGACGGTCAGCCAGGAGCCCTGGATGTGCGGGACGTTGTCCAGGAAGATCCGCGCGATGGCGAGCATGCGCAGATATTCAAAGACCGTCGCCTGGGTCTGGCCCTTCAGTTTGTTGTTCTCGGGCTGGTAGGTGTAGGGGATGAACGCCCGGAAGCCGTGGGAGCGGTCCTGGACGTCGCGGATCATGCGGATGTGCTCGATGCGCTCGGCGTTGGTCTCACCGGTGCCCATCAGCATCGTCGAGGTCGACTCCACGCCGAGGCCGTGCGCCGCCTCCATGATCTCCAGCCAGCGCTCGCCGGACTCCTTCAGCGGCGCGATGGCCTTACGGGCCCGGGCCGGCAGCAGCTCGGCGCCGGCGCCCGCGAAGGAGTCGAGCCCGGCGGCGTGAATGCGCTGGATCGCTTCCTCGACCGACACCTTGGAGATCCGGGCCATGTGCTCGACCTCGGAGGCGCCGAGGGAGTGGATGACCAGCTCCGGGAAGGCCTTCTTGATCGCCGAGAAGTGTTCCTCGTAGTACTCGACGCCGTAGTCCGGGTGGTGCCCGCCCTGGAACATGATCTGGGTGCCGCCCAGTTCGACGGTCTCCGCGCAGCGGCGCAGGATGTCGTCGAGATCGCGGGTCCAGCCCTTGGCGGTGTCCTTGGGCGCGGCGTAGAAGGCGCAGAACTTGCACGCCGTCACACACACGTTGGTGTAGTTGATGTTGCGCTCGATGATGTACGTCGCGATGTGCTCGGTGCCCGCGTAGCGGCGGCGGCGGATCGTGTCGGCCGCTGAGCCCAGCGCATGCAGCGGAGCGAAACGGTAGAGGTCCAGCGCCTCTTCGGGGGTCACCCTGCCGCCCTCGGCGGCACGGTCCAGTACGGACTGGAGGCCACGGTCGGTGGCTTCGGACGGTCGGGGCATGTCGACGGCCTTTCCGGGGGTGTTTTCGGGCTCGTTGCCGGTCATGTCACGTGCTGATCGCGTCGGTGCCTAGGAGCTGGACGCGGACGTCCGGCGGGAAGCCGGCCTGTCCGCCGCCGACCCGGCGGGCGAATTCCGCGATTCCGGCGAGCTGGCGCTCACCGAGGCTGAAGTCGAGGGCGGTGGTGTAGTAGTGCTCCAGCGTCTCGGCGTCGAACGCCTCCCACCGGGCGGCCTGCTCGCAGACCGTCTTGACCTCGGTGAGGGACAGATCGCGGGACGCCAGCAGGTGGGCGTGTACGCGGCGGACGGTCTCCGGCTCCCTGGCGAGGAAGTCCTTGCGGGCGGCGAAGACGGCGAAGACGAAGGGCAGTCCGGTCCAGTCGCGCCACATCTGCCCCAGGTCGTGCACCTGCAGGCCGAGCCGGGGCGCCTCGTGCAGGGAGGCGCGCAGCGCGGCGTCACCGATGACCACGGCCGCCCGTGCCTGCTGCATCATCGCTTCGAGGTCCGGCAGGCAGCTGAAGTATGCGGGCCGGACGCCGATCGACTCCGCGAACAGCAGCTCGGCGAGCCGGACCGAGGTCCGGCTGGTGGATCCGAGTGCGACGGGTTCGCCGTCCAGCTGGTCCAGCGGCACCTGGCTGACGATCAGGCAGGACTCCACGGGGCCGTCGCTGCCCACGGCGATGCCCGGCAGCGCCACCAGGTCGTCGGCGTGCTTGAAGAATTCCATGAGGCTGATCGGCCCGATGTCGAGCGCGCCCGCGACGAGTGCGTCGTTCAGGCCGTCCGGGCTGTCCTTCCTCAGGTCCATGTCGAGCAGGCTGCCGCTTCTGGCCAGTCCCCAGAACAGCGGCAGGCAGTTGAGGAAGTCGATGTGACCGACCCTGGGCCGTCGCCCGGTGCGCGGTGCCGGCGTGGCCGACGCGGTGAGTAGCGGTTCAGGCATGGCTGTCAGGGCTCCAGGGGTGGCTCGGTCGGGGCAGCGGGGCGGCACCTATGCATGGTGGGGAAGGGCGGCGGAGGTGAAGTGCTCGCTGAGCACGTCCATCACCTCTGTCGGTCGGTCGGCCAGATAGAAGTGCCCGCCGGGGAAGACCCGCAGATCGCAGGCGTCGGTGGTGTGCGCGTCCCAGCTCCGGGCTTCGTCGAGGGAAGTCTTGGGGTCGTCGTCCCCGACGAGCACGGTGACGGGGCAGCGCACGACGGCTCCGGGCTCGCTGCGGTAGGTCTCGACGGCCTTGTAGTCGCTGCGGAGGGCGGGCAGCACCATCCGCAGCATCTCCTCGTCGTCGAGGACCCGCGCGTCGGTGCCGCTCAGCGCCCGCAGCTCGGCGACGATGCCGTCGTCGTCCCGCCGGTGCACCTGCTCGTCGCGGTACGCGGACGGCGCCCGGCGCCCGGAGGCGAACAGCCGCACGGGGCCGTCTCCGTCGCGTTCCAGCCGCCGTGCCACCTCGAAGGCCACCAGGGCGCCCATGCTGTGGCCGAAGAAGGTCAGCGGCCGGTCGGTCCAGGCTCCCAGCGCCTCGGCGATCCGGTCCGCCAGGAGGCCGATGTCGTCGAGGGCCGGTTCCTGGCGGCGGTCCTGCCGTCCGGGGTACTGCACGGCGAGCACGTCCACGCGGGGACTGAGTGCGGCCGAGACGGGGTGGTAGAAGCTCGCGGAACCGCCGGCGTGCGGGAAGCACACCAGGCGCCGGCCCGCGTCCGGGGCCGGGTGGAACCGCCGGCACCACAGGCCGTCGTCCGCAAGGGGTGAACTCATCGTGGTGATCCGTCCTTTCCAGTGGACCGGCCCGGCCGCGCCGCGGCCGGCACCGTCGTCCCGAGCGGATCGGGAAGCACTTACTGCCGCCACTATCCAGTGGGCCCGGACCACCAGCACAAGGTCTATCGGCCCGATACGGCGGAAGTCTGGGCGTTTCCCCGGTTCTCAGGGGTGGGGGAACCGGAGCAGTGGCGCAGCACCGCGCGCGGGGCCTAGCCTCACGGTGCAGCGGTCGCTGCCGGTGGAACGACAGCGGTGCGGTACCCCGCCCCGCCGTGCCAGGTCTTGTACGTCCGCCTCAGGAGGTTGGTTCATCATGGCCGCGACATCACCACGGTCCGCCCGGGTTCTGGCCGTCCTCGGGACCACCGCCGCCACGTTCGTGGTGTGGGTGATCGCCGCGGTACTGCTGGGGGTACAGCTCGATGTGCGGATGAAGCCCGGCGACGTGGTCCAGCACATCGGACCGGCCGCGGTCGTCATCGCCGGCCTCGTCGTCGGACTGGCCGCCTGGGCGCTGCTCGCCCTGCTGGAACGCCTCACCCAGCGGGCGCGCCAGGTGTGGACGGCCGTCGCGGTCGTGGTCCTCGCCCTCTCCCTGATCGCCCCGGTCCAGGGCGGCGTCACGACCGGTGTCAAGGTGACGCTGCTGTGCATGCATCTGGTCGCGGCCGCCGTCCTGGTGCCGACGCTGGCCCGGTCGGCCGTTCGCCGATGACGGACGCCGGTCTCGCGTTCCTCTGCGGTACCGATCTCGACGCCTGCGACCCGAGCGGACTGGCCGCGTTCTACGACAGTTCTCCGGTGCTGCGCCACCGGTACCAAAAGGTCGCCGACTGGACGGGCGTGGACGCCGGGCGGCTGCTCGGCAGGGGCCGTGACCGGGCCGGGGCGCGGGAGCGCGCCCTCATCGGCCGGCTGGCGCTGGCGACGGCGATGCTCGGGATCCATGACGTGCTCGCGGTGCACAAGATCCGGCCCGGTGTGCTGGGCGGCCTGGGCATCGGGACGATGGTCGCGTCCGCTCTGGCGGGCGCCCTCCCGCGCGAGGCGCTGATCCGGACACTGGCCGACGAGGCCGCCACCGAAGGCCCGGACCGTGCGGGGGCCATCGCACTGGCCTTTCTGCCGGCCGGCGAGGACCCCGAGTGGTACCGCGGCGCCGTGCACGGTCGGGTCCGCTTCGGCGGCGCCCTGGGCCGGGACACCAGCGGAACGTACCGGGTGGTGCTGCTGACCGGGGACGGCGAGGCGCTGGCGCGACTTGCCGCCGAGGCCCCGGAGGGCGCCGTCCGGATCAGCGAGGGCAACCGCGTCACGGTGCACAGTCCGCTCGGCGGGGAGGCGCACGCCAGGATGCGGTGTGTGGTGCCCGGTCTCCCGTTCACCGCCCCCGCCGTGCCGCTGTGCTCCGCGCTGGAAGCAAAGACGCTCCGTACGGCGGACGAGGTCGGGGACCTCTTCCTGCGGAACGTGGTGCAGCCGGCCGAACTCGGCGCGCTCACGGCGGAGATGCAGGCGCACGGCACCCGGCTCGGGCTCGTCCTCGGACCGTCGCTGCCCAGGAATCTGCTCCGGTTTCCGTTCCCCGTCGTCCATGTGGAGTCCCCGGCCGATATCGCTCAGGCGATCTCGGCGATCCTCGAATTCGGGGTGGAGCTGTCTCCGGCCGGGCACAACGTGCCGCACTGGGTGTAGGGCGCCCGTCGGGCTCGCGCCGCGTCAAGGGGCGTGAAAGGGCGGCGAGTTCCGCTCGGCCTTTCGGGTGAGCTCGCACCCGGAGCGTTGCCTTCGCCTCACCGGAATGGATTACTGAGACCGTCCGATCCGGTGGGCCGCCCATCCTCTCCGGGGGAGTGGAAGGCGCCGTGCCAGGTGCGGAACGTCGGCGTGCGGACACTGCTGCGCCCGAGCCCTCCTCCGTTGAGGACGTACGGGTACCGGCCATGTCGATGCGCGCGGATGCCGATGGTGCGGCAGGCCCGCGAGCTGGTCTGGAGCCGTCATGCATACTGTCCGTGCCGTCCGCCCTGTGCACGTCACCGGTCTGCGACGGGTGGTCGCGGGGCGGTGCGCCTCCCCGCCGGGGCCGTACCCGCCACTGCCGATGCCGCGCCCGGGAGATGCCGCCGCCGACGCGGTCACCACAGGCACGGCACCCGCCGTGGCAGTTCCATGCTGACCCCGTACGCCCAGGGCGGGCTCCTGATCGGCGCGTACGGGCTCCTCAACCAGTTCTTCGGTGTCTTTCCGCACCAGGGGTCCTCCGGCGGCGGAACCATGGTGACGCTGATCGGCAGCCACTTCAGCAACGCCACGGCCGTGTACTTCGGTTCCCGCCCGGCCGCGGGCTTCGTCGTGCTCGACGACCAGACCATCGTCGCGGTGAGCCCCGCGGGCAGCGGAGCGGTCCCGGTCACGGTCACCACCCCCGGGGGCACCGCCCGCATCGGCTACTTCTACTACCTCCACTGGCCCGCCCTGTCGGCCATCAACCCGGCGGCCGGTCCGGTCGGCGGGGGCAATGTCGTCGAACTCCGCGGCTTCAGTCTGAGCACCGCCCTGCTGGTGCACTTCGGCGATGCCGTCGCCTTCCCCGTGGTGCTCTCCGACGCGCGGCTCCTGGTGATCGCTCCCCCTGTCGCGGGTCCGGGCACCGTCCCGGTCTACGTCAGCAGCGTCGGCGGAGTGAGCAACCGTCTGCCCTACACCTATGCGGCCGCACCGTCAGTCACCGGTGTCATCCCGGCCACCGGGCCGATCGCCGGCGGCAGCACCGTCATCCTGACCGGAACAGGTCTCTCCGGCGTCACCGGCGTCAGCTTCGGCGCTCTCCCCGCGGTCTCCTTCCGCGCGTTCTCCGACACCCTCATCGTCGCGGTGACACCCGCAGGGCCCCCCGGCCTCGCCGACGTCACCGTCACCACCCCCGGGGGGAGTGTGACGGTGCCCGCCGCCTTCGACTACAAGGCGCCCTCGGCGACGGCCGTCACCTCCACGCCCGACCCCGCTCTGGTCGGCCAGCCGGTCACCTTCACGGCTACCGTGACGGGGGTCCCGCCGACGTTGGGCACCCCGTCCGGCACCGTCACGTTCGACTTCGGCGACGGAACTGCCGTTGTCACAGCGGCAGTTACGAACGGCACGGCCACGGTCAGTCACGCCTACACCGGGCCCTCGGGCACCCCCTACGCCGTCACTGCCAACTACAGCGGCGACGATGACTTCACCGCCTCCACCGTCACGGACACCCAGGTCGTCGAGGCGGCACCGACGACCACCACGGTGACCTCCACCCCCGACCCGTCGCCGGCCGGGCAGTCGGTCACCTTCGTGGCGCGGGTCGCCGTCGCCCCGCCGGGCGCCGGTGTGCCGACCGGAACGGTGACCTTCGACTTCGGCGACGGCACCCCGCAGCTCACCCTGCCGGTGTCGAGTGGTGCCGCGTCGGTGACCCACGCCTATCCGGACGCCGCCGCGAATCCGTACCCGGTCACCGCCACGTACAGCGGCGACGCCAACTTCACCACCTCCACCGGGACGGACACCCAGACCGTCCAACAGGCGGCGACGGCCACCACGGTGGGCCTTGACCCGGACCCCTCCGTGGCCGGACAGCCGGTGACCGTCAGCGCAACGGTCGCCGCCCTCCCGCCCGGTGCGGGCACCCCGACCGGGACCGTCACCTTCGACTTCGGCGACGGCACACCGCCCGTCACCGCGCCGCTCGCCGACGGCAGCGCCGCCACCCTCCACACCTACGCCGGCACTGTCGGCAGCCCGTACACGGTCACCGCCACGTACAACGACGACGGCAACTTCACCGCCTCTTCGGGGACCGGCAGCCAGACGGTGGGGCAGGCTTCCACTGCGACCACGGTGACCTCCACACCCGACCCCTCCGTGGCCGGACAGCCGGTGACCATCACCGCGGCGGTCACCGCCCTCCCGCCCGTTGCGGGCACCCCCACCGGGACCGTCACCTTCGACTTCGGCGATGACACCCCACCCGTCACCGCACCCCTCACCGACGGCAGCACCGCCACCCTCCACACCTACACCGACGCTGCCGACCTCCCCTACACCGTCACCGCCACCTACAACGGCGACACCGACTTCACCACCTCCACCGGGACAGACAGCCAGACGGTGGGGCAGGCATCCTCGGCGACCACGGTGACCTCCACACCCGACCCCTCCACCGTCGGCCAACAGGTCACCTTCAACGCCACCGTCATCGCCCTCCCGCCCGGAACAGGCACCCCCACCGGCACCATCACCTTCGACTTCGGCGACGGCACCCCTACCGCCACCGCCACCCTCTCCGGCGGCACCGCCGCCACCACCCACACCTACACCGACGCCGCCGACCTCCCCTACACCGTCACCGCCACCTACAACGGCGACACCGACTTCACCACCTCCACCGGGACGGACAGCCAGACCGTCCAGCCGGCCGAGACCACCACCAGCCTCGCCTCGGCGCCCGATCCCTCCACGGTGGGGCAGTCGACGACGTTCGTCGCGAAGGTCACCCCCGAGGATCCGGCGGCCGGTGCGCCGACGGGGACGGTGACCTTCGAGTTCAGCGATGCCAGCCCGCCCGTCACGGCACCGGTCGAGGGCGGCACGGCGACGGTCTCCCACACCAATCCGGAGGTGACGGCCAGCCCGTACACGGTCGCCGCCACCTACAGCGGCGACGGCAACTTCAACCCCTCGGCGGGGGCGGACAGTCAGGTCGTCACCAAGGCCGCGTCGGCGACGGTGGTGAGTGCCGCACCGTCCCTCTCGGTGACCGGCCAGGAGGTCACCTTCACCGCGACCGTCGCCGCCGTGCCGCCCGCCTCGGGCACCCCGACCGGGACGGTCACCTTCGACTTCGGCGACGGCACCGCACCCGTCACCGCACCGCTCACCGACGGCAGCGCCGTACTCACCCACGCCTACAACAGTGCGGCGCGCAGCCCGTACGCGGTCACCGTCGTCTACAGCGGTGACGCCAACTTCCTCGATTCCAACGCCACGGACATCCACAGCGTCGAGCAGGCCGGGACCATCACCACGGTGACCGCGGCGCCCGACCCGTCCGTGACGGGCGAGTCGGTGACGGTCACCGTGACGCCCACCGCACCCGGCGCCGGCATCCCGACCGGAAGGGCCACCTTCGACTTCGGCGACGGCACCCCGGTTCTCATCGCCGAGCTCGTGGGAGGCACGGCCACGGTCACCCACCCGTACACCAGCGCCGGCTCCTACACCATCTCGGCGCACTACAGCGGTGACGCCGACTTCGCGCCCTCCGACGACACCAACGCCCATACCGTCGCTCCGGCCGCGACCACCACCACGGTGGCCTCGTCGGCGGAGCCCTCGGCGGTGGGCCAGAGCGTGACGCTGATCGCGAGGGTGCTGCCTGTTCCGCCGGGTGCCGGCGCCCCGACCGGCACGGTCACCTTCGACTTCGGCGACGGCACCGCGCCCGGCACCGCGTCGGTCTCCAACGGCCTGGCCACGGTGGTGCACACGTACACCAGCACCGCGGGCAGTCCCTATGCCGTCACCGCCGACTACAGCGGTGACGGCAACTTCGCGGCCTCCTCCGGTGCGACTGCCCAGCGCGTGGAGATCAGCGTGTCGACCACGTCGACGACGGTGAGTTCGGCGTCGGACCCGTCCACCGTCGGCGAGCCGGTGACCTTCACCGCGACGGTCGCGGCCGTCCCGCCCGCCTCGGGTACCCCGACCGGGACGGTCAGCTTCAACTTCGGCGACGGCACCGCGGTCGTCGACGCCCCGCTCGTCGCGGGTACGGCAACGGCCACCCACACCTACACCGCCGCCGCGGACTCCTCCTCGATCACCGCTGTCTACCACGGTGACACCAACTTCGCGGGTTCGGCCGGCCTGGACAGCCAGACGGTCGCCCCGGCCGCTTCGTCGACGACGGTCGTGTCCTCCCCCGATCCCTCGGTGACCGGCGAGCCGGTCACCTTCACTGCGACCGTCGCGGCGGTGGAGGCGGGCGCCGGCTCCCCGACGGGCGCGGTCACCTTCGACTTCGGCGACGGGAGCGCGACCGTCAGGGCACCTGTCGCGGACGGGACGGCGATCGCCGTCCACGCCTACACCAGTGCCTCGGGCAGTCCGTACGCCGTCACCGCCGACTACCACGGCGATGCGAGCTTCACCGGTTCGACGGGCACCGAAAGCCAGACGGTGAACCCGGCGGCGACGTCCACCAGCGTCTTCTCGTCGCCGGATCCGTCCACGGTCGGCCAGCCGGTGACCATCACCGCGAATCTCGCGGCCGTTGATCCGGGCACGGGTGCGCCGCCCGGAACGGTCACCTTCGACTTCGGCGACGGCACTCCGACCGTCACCGCTCCCGCCGTGGCCGGTCTGGCGACGGTCACGCATGCGTACACCACCACGGTCAACAGCCCCTACACCATTGCGGCCACCTACAGCGGCGACCCCGACTTCAGCCCCTCCGCGGGCACCGCCTCGCAGGCCGTGCTCCCGTCCGCGGTCACCGTCGCGGTGACCACCGGTCCGGACCCCTCGGTGGCGGGCGAGCCGGTGACCGTCACCGCGACGGCGACTCCGGTGCCGCCGGGCGCCGGGGTGCCTTCCGGTACGGTCACCGTCGACTTCGGCGACGGCACGGCCCCCAGCACGGCACCGTTGGCCGGCGGAGCGGTCCACCTCACGCACACCTACGCCTCCGTCCTCGGCAGCCCGTACACGGTCACCGCCACCTACAGCGGCAGCGACGACTTCTCCTCCGCGGTGGCCACCGCCAACCAGGCGGTCCTGCAGGACGCGACGACCACCACGGTGGCCGCCGCGCCGGGTCCATCGGTCGCGGGCCAGCCGGTCACCTTCACGGCGACCGTGAAACCGGTGGCGGGCGGCGGTTCACCGACGGGGACGGTGACGTTCGGCTTCGGCGACGGTACGCCCCCGGTCGCGATGCCCGTCGTCGGCGGCGTGGCCACCGTGCAGCACGCCTTCTCCGGCACGTCCGGCAGCCCGTACACGGTCACCGCCGACTACGGCGGGGACACCGACTTCACCGCTTCCGGCGGTACCGCCACGCAGACCGTCGACCAGGCGCAGTCCGTCACGGCGGTCACCTCGACGCCCGATCCGTCGGTCGCGGGGCAGCCGGTGACCGTGACCGCGACGGTCTCGGCGGCGCCGCCGGGAAACGGGACGCCGACCGGCACGGTCACCTTCGACTTCGGCGACGGCACCGCGGCCGTCACCGCTCCCGTGGTGGCCGGTCTGGCGACGGCGACCCACGTCTGGGCCGGCACGTCCGGCAGCCCGTACACCCTCACGGCCGACTTCAGCGGGGACGCCGACTTCGGTCCCTCGACGGGCACCGGCACCCAGCTCGTCGCCCCGGCCGCGACCGCCACCGCCGTCGTCTCCGCCCCCGGCCCGTCGGTGGCGGGCCAGCCGGTGACCGTCACGGCCACCGTCTCGACGATCGCGCCGGGAGACGGCCTCCCCACCGGGACCGTCACCTTCGACTTCGGTGACGGCACCCCCGCCGTCACCGCACCCCTCACGGACGGCACGGCCGACACCACCCACGTCTGGCCGAGAACGTCCGGCAGCCCGTACACCGTCACCGCCACCTACAGCGGGGACACCGACTTCAGCCCCTCCACCGGAAGCGACACCCAGAGCGTCACCCCGGCGCCAACCACCACCACGCTCAACGGACTTCCGGAGCCGTCGGTGACCGGGCAGCCGGTGACGTTTTTCGCGAGGGTAGCGCCGGACGGCGCGGGGGACGGGACGCCGACGGGGACGGTGACGTTCGACTTCGGCGACGGCACCACGCCGGTCGACGCTCCCGTGGCGGACGGTGCGGCAACGGCTTTGCACACCTACGGGCAGACGACGGGCAGCCCCGTCACCGTCACCGCCACCTACAGCGGCGCCGACGAGTTCATCGCCTCGGTGGCCACCGATACGCACCTCGTGCAGCCGGCGGTGTCGACGACGGTGGTCAGCTCGTCGCCGGCCGCCTCCGTGCCCGGCCAGCCGGTGACCGTCACCGCGACGGTCTCGGCGGCGCCCCCGGGAGCCGGGACCCCGACCGGCACGGTCACCTTCGACTTCGGCGACGGCACCACGTCCGTCACCGCACCCGTGACGGACGGCACGGCGAGCATCACCCATGTCTGGTCGGAGACTTCCGGCAGCCCCTTCGTCATCACCGCCGACTACAGCGGGGACTCGGGTTTCACTCCGTCCTCGGGAACCGGCACCCAGACCGTCGCCCCGGCCGCCACCACCACTGACCTGGCGTCCTCCCCCGACCCGTCGGTGGCGGGCCAGCCGGTGACGCTCACTGCGACCGTCACCGCGGTCGCACCAGGCGACGGCACCCCCACCGGCACCGTCACCTTCACCTTCGGCGACGGCACCCCCGCCGCCACCGCCACGGTCGCCGCGGGCACGGCGACCGTCACGCACACCTGGGGCGGGACCTCCGGCAGCCCGTATCCGGTCACCGCCGCCTACAGCGGCGACGCCGACTTCAGCCCCTCCACGGGCACCGATGCCCAGACCGTCGGCCAGGCCTCCTCCGGCCTGACCCTGATCTCCTCCCCGGACGCGTCCGTGGCCGGGCAGGAGGTCACGTTCACCGCGCGGGTCTCCGCCGTCCCTCCGGGCACGGGCACGCCCACCGGGACCGTCACCTTCGACTTCGGCGACGGCACCGCACCCGTCACGGCGCCGGTCTCCGGCGGCGTGGCGACCCTCGCCCACACCTATGCGGCCGCGTCCGCCAGTCCCTACACGGTCACGGCGCACTACAGCGGGGACCCCGACTTCGCCCCCACCACCGGCACCGGTCTCCACACGGTGTCGGCGGGCGCCGCCACCACGTCGACCACGGTGACCTCCTCCCCCGATCCCACGGTGACGGGCCAGCCGGTGACCTTCACCGCGACCGTGGCACCGACCCCGCCCGGCGCCGGAGTGCCCACCGGCACGGTGACCTTCACCTTCGGCGACGACATGGCTCCCATCACGGCACCGGTCTCCGGCGGCACGGCGACCGTCGCGTACACCTACCGGGCGGCGACGGGCAGCCCCTACACGGTCACGGCGCACTACAGCGGGGACTCCAACTTCAGCTCCTCCTCGGGCACGGACCTCCACACGGTCGCGCCGGCGTCGACCCGCACGACGGTGACCGCCGCGCCGGACCCGTCAGTGGCCGGCCAGCCGGTGACCCTCACGGCGACCGTGGCTCCCCTCGGGCCGGGAGCCGGAGTACCGACCGGCACCGTCACCTTCGACTTCGGCGACGGCTCGGCACCGGTCACGGCGCCCACGACCAGCGGCCAGGCCGGCGTCACCCACACGTATACGAGCGCGGGTGGGCCCTTCACCGTGACCGCGCACTATGACGGGGACACCAGCTTCCTGCCGTCGGACGGTACGGACACCCAGACGGTCAACAAGGCGGCCACCACCACGGCCGTGGTCTCCTCCCCCGACCCCACGGTCGTCGGCCAACCCACGACGATCACCGCCACGGTGGCGGCCATCGCGCCAGGAGACGGCATCCCCACCGGCACCGTCACCTTCGACTTCGGCGACGGCACCGCACCGGTCACGGCTCCCGCGACCAGCGGCCTGGCCAGCGTCACCCACACCTACACCAGCACCTCCGGCAGCCCGTACACCCTCACCGCCACCTACAACGGAGACCCGAACCACACGTCGTCCAGCGGCACGGAGTCGCAGACCGTCGGCAAGGCGGCCACCACGACGGCCGTGGTCTCCTCGCCGGATCCCTCCGTCGTGGGGCAGTTGATGACGGTCACCGCCACAGTGGCGTCCGTCGCACCGGGCACCGGCACGCCGACCGGCACCGTCACCTTCTCCTTCGGCGACGGCACCCCGTCCACCACCGCAACCCTCTCCGGCGGCACCGCCACCGTCACCCACATCAGCGCCTCCAGCAGCCCCTACACGCTGACCGCCACGTACAACGGGGACGCCAACTACACGTCGTCCAGCGGTACGGACACCCAAACCGTCAACAAGGCCGCCACCACCACGGCCCTGAGCTCCTCCCCCGACCCCACGGTCGTCGGCCAACCCACCACGCTCACCGCCACCGTGGCGTCCGTCGCACCAGGAGCCGGCACCCCCACCGGCACCGTCACCTTCACCTTCGGCGACGGCACCCCCACCACCACCGCAACCCTCTCCGGCGGCACCGCCACCACCACCCACACCTACACCAGCACCTCCGGCACCCCGTACACCCTCACCGCCACCTACAACGGAGACGCCAACTACACGTCGTCCAGCGGCACCGACACCCAAACCGTCAACAAGGCCGCCACCACCACGGCCCTGAGCTCCTCACCCGACCCCACGGTCGTCGGCCAACCCACCACGCTCACCGCCACCGTGGCGTCCGTCGCACCAGGAGCCGGCACCCCCACCGGCACCGTCACCTTCACCTTCGGCGACGGCACCCCCACCACCACCGCAACCCTCTCCGGCGGCACCGCCACCACCACCCACACCTACACCAGCACCTCCGGCACCCCGTACACCCTCACCGCCACCTACAACGGAGACGCCAACTACACGTCGTCCAGCGGCACCGACACCCAAACCGTCAACAAGGCCGCCACCACCACGGCCCTGAGCTCCTCACCCGACCCCTCAGCAGCCGGCCAGTCGGTCACCCTCACCGCCGCGGTCTCCGCACTCGCCCCGGGAGCCGGCGCCCCCACCGGCACCGTCACCTTCAGCTTCGGCGACGGTACGGGCTCCGCCACCGCAACGCTGTCCGGCGGTCTCGCCACCGTCACCCACACCTACGCCACCAAGACAGGCAGTCCGTTCCCCATCACCGCCGCCTACAACGGGGACGCCAACTTCACCGCGTCCAGTGGCGCCGACACCCAGACCGTCAACAAGAACTCGACGACCACCACGGTGACTTCGTCCCCGGACCCCTCGGTGGTCGGCCAGCCGGTCACCCTCAGGGCGACCGTCTCCACGGCGGCCGGTGCGCCGACCGGGACGGTCACGTTCAGCTTCGGCGACGGTACGAGTTCCGCCACGGCGACGCTGTCCGGCGGTATCGCCACCGTCACCCACGCCTACGCGACCCCCACGGGGAGCCCGTTCACCGTCACCGCCACCTACAGCGGGGACGCCAGCTTCACGGCATCGAGCGGCACCGACACCCAGACCGTCAACAAGGCCGCCACCACCACGACCGTGGTCTCCTCGCCGAACCCCTCGACGACGGGTGACCGGGTCACGGTCACCGCGACCGTGGCTCCCGTCGCCCCCGGTGCGGGGGTGCCCACCGGAACCGTCACCGTCGCCATCACCGGGCGCACTCCACAGACCGTGCCGCTGGTCGGCGGGACGGCCACGACGTCGTTCAATCCGCTGTCCAAGGGGAGCCACGTCATCACCGCCCAGTACAACGGCGACGTCAGCTTCGCCGCTTCCACCGGGAGCACGGTCCAGTCGGTGCCGTAAGGGCCGGTTCGGCCGGCCACTGCGCGATGTCGCCCGTCCCGCGCACGTCAGACGCACGGCTGCCACACGTCCGACCGAATCGGAATCATGGATTCCAGAGTTCCCGGTCCGGCAAAAGCTAAGGGCTCCCCTAGTCGCCGAGGGCGCATGATATGCGCCGACCGGCAGCATGGAGCCGGCTTTCTCCCCGGAGGCCAGGAATGCGTGACTCTTCCGAGTGTCAGCCCTACACCAGACCCCTGTCGGCCGAGGAATGGCTGTACGTGGGCATGGGCGGCCGGAACACCATTCAGCACGTCATCGAAGGCGACGGAACCCTGGACGCCGAGGAACTCCGCACGGCGGTCGCGGCCGCCTCGACGGCGTGCCCGGGGACCCGGCTCGGACGGCAGGGGCGCCGGTGGGTGGACAGCGGAACCGCCCCCTTGGTGCACGTCCTGCCCGGCCCGTTCGACGGGCAGCTCCTCGACTCACCGGCGCTGCGCAAGCCGCTGAGTCCGTCGGGGCCGACCTGTGAAGTGCTGCTGTTTCCCGGGGATCCGGTCACCGTGGTCTTCCGGGCCTGTCATGCCGTGACCGATGCCCGGGGCCTGCTGCCCTGGGCCGTCGATGTGTTCCGGGTGCTGCGCGGTGAGCAGCCGCTGGGCGCGCCCGCGCGGCTCAACAGCGACGAGTTTCTGGAGCAGCTCGATCTGCCGGACGGGCTGCCGCCGATCCCGCAGGGCGTGGGGAAACTGGCCTGGCCCTCCCCGCTGGGGCAGCTGCCGCGACGAGGGCGCGGGGTGCTCTGGCGGCGCCGGACCGTCGACGGCAGCCACCCGGCGATCACGGCAAAGGTGACCACCGCGCTCGCGGCGGAGTACGGACCGGAGGGCAGGGGGCAGTTCTTCGTTCCGGTCGATCTGCGCCGCCATGACGCCACGATCCGTTCCACGGCCTGGCTGTCCCAGGCGCTGGTGCTGGATGTCGCCCCCGGGGACGGCTGGGAGGAGACGCATCGCAGGATGCTCACCGCCCTCTCCGCGAAGGAGGAGCTGGCGCTGCGCACCGAACCCCGCCTGCTCCAGGCGCCGTTGCCGGTGCTGCGCCTGCTGTCGGCGGCGGTCGACCGTACGGCCGTCCGCAAGGGCCGGTTCTCCGCCCTGGGCTTCGTCACGCATCTGGGCGCCTTCGGTCTCCAGGACTTCAGCACCGCCGGATTCCGGGCCAGGACGCTGTACACCCTGGGCGGCACCGGTCCCGGCAGCCCGCCCTCGATCGAGATGATGGAGAGCGCGGGCCACACCGAGATCACCTTGGCGTGGCAGGACGGCCCCGGCGTCGCGGAGCGTGCCGAGGCGCTGCTCGACCACGTCGAAGAGGCGCTGTCGCCCCGTGCGCACCGCCACTGGGCGGGCAACGACACCGCGCGAGCGCTGCCCACGGACGGTTCGGTGGTCCGGCTCTTCCGCGAGCAGGTCCGGCGGACGCCCGACCGGGTGGCGCTCAGCGGGCCGGAGGGGACGGTCACCTATGCCGAGCTGAGCCGCCGCGCGGATGCCGTGGCCGCCGAACTGGCCTGTCGCGGCGCCGGCCGGGGCAGCGTCGTCGCCCTGCTCGCCGGCCGGTCGGTGGCGGGGGTGGCGGGGCTGTGGGGCGTACTGCGGGCCGGTGCCTGCTATCTGCCGGTGGATGCGCAGCATCCGGACATCCGTCTGGCCGGGCTGCTGGCCGATGCGGGGGCCGCGTACTGCCTGGTGGAGCGGCCGTACGAGCAGCGCGACTGCATACCGGACGGGTGTGTGCCGCTGGTGCTGGACGAGTTGATGGCCGCGGCGGCGGACCCGGAGCGTTCCGGGGCCGCGGGGGACGACGCGTTCGAGGACGTCGAGGTGGCGCCGGACGACCTGGCCTACCTCATCTACACCTCGGGCTCGACGGGCCGGCCCAAGGGCGTGCAGATCGAGCACCGCAGCCTGCAGCACTATGTCCACTGGGCCACAAGGGAGTTCGGGGTGGATGCCGAAGCCCGCCTCCCGCTCCTCACCTCGCCGTCCTTCGATGTCTCGGGCACGTCCGTGTTCCTGCCCCTGCTGGCGGGCGGCGAAGTGATCCTGCTGCGTGACGAGCCCCATCACCTCTCGCTGCGCCGCCTGCTGGCGGAGTCGGGCGCCAATACGCTGAATCTGACGCCCTCCCATCTCGATCTGATCGGGCAACTGGACATGCGCCCGGCCGGGTTCCGCACCATCATCGTGATCGGTGAGCAGCTGCGGGTGGAGGTCGCGGCGCGGGCGCAGGAGATGTTCGGGGCGCAGTGCCGGATCGTCAACGAGTACGGGCCGACCGAGGCGACCATCGGGTGCACGGCGTACACCTTCCGTCCGGAGACGGATCTGAGCCGGGCCGTGGTGCCGATCGGGATGCCGGCCGACAACACCCAGGTGTTTCTGCTCGATGCGCAACGGCGGTTCGTCGCCCCCGGTGAGGTGGGCGAGATGTATCTCGGCGGGGCGCAGCTGGCCCGCGGCTACCGTGGCCGCCCGGACCTGGACCGGGAGCGCTTCCCCAGGCTGGCGGACGGCACCCGGGTATACCGCACGGGCGATCTGGCCCGGGTCCTTCCCTCGGGCGGGCTGGAGTTCATCGGACGGATCGACAACCAGGTCAAGGTGCGGGGCCACCGGGTGGAGCCGGCGGAGGTGGCGCAGTGTCTGGAGGGCCATCCGGCGGCCGCCCGGGTCGTGGTGGTGGCCCGGGCCAGGCCCGGCCGACCGGGCAAGTCCCTGTTCGCGTACGTACTGGCCCATGCGGAGGTGACACCGAAGGAGTTGACCGCTTTCGCCGCCGAACGGCTCCCCCGTTACATGGTGCCGGCCGCGATCGTCCTCGTGCCGGAGCTGCCGTACACGGTCAGCGGCAAGGTCGATGAAAAGGCGCTGCCGGACCCGTTCACCGAGGAGCCGGGCGCCGCACCGCTCCGCGCGGAGGTGGCCGCGCCGGTGGATCCGGTGGAGGAGGCGGTGGCCCAGGTCTGGGCACGCACCCTGGGCGTGGAGCGCTGCCGGCTCGACGGGCAGGCGGACTTCCACCGGATGGGCGGTGACTCGCTGTCGCTGCTCGCGATGGTCGCGGGTGTCTGCCGTGAGGTGCTGGAGTCCGGCCGGGAAGAGGCGTTCATGGCGCAGCTCGCCACGATCATCAGCGACCCGACCCTCGACCGGGTGGTCGCGCTGTCCCGCGCGGCGGCCACCGGGGAACGGCAGCCGCAGGTCTGACAGCCCGAAAGAAGGTGCGGGGTGCCCGTGGCGGCAAAGCAGGTAGAGCTCAGCCGGACTGAGCGATGGCACGCAGGGCGTCGAACGTCTCCTGTTCGTCCTGCTGGTCCCCGTAGTCGCTGAGTTTCACTATGACGGTCCTGCTGACGGGGTCGACGTAAAGGTACTGGCCGTACACGCCGAGGGCGGAGTAGTCCTTACCGTTGCCGCCGTCGGGGTGCCACCACTGCGCGGAGTAGCCCCAGCCGTCGACTTTGTGGGGTGCCGGGGTGGCGATGCGTGTGATCCATGCCAGGGGGATGATCTGTTTGCCCTGGGCGCTGCCGTGGTTCAGGACGAGCTGGCCGAGCTTGGCGTAGTCGCGCGCGGTGGCGTTGATGCAGCAAAACGCCTTCTCGTTGCCGTTGTCGTGGTCGAGGTTCCAGGTGGCGCTGTCCTGGGCTCCCATGGGTGCCCAGATGTTGTCCGCCAGGAGGTCGGACAGGGGTCGGCCTTCGACCTTGGCCAGGATCTGGCCGAGGAGTTCGGTGTCGATACTGCGGTAGGACCCGCGGCTGCCCGGCGGATATTGCAGGGCGCGATGGTCGTGTGCGAAGGCAGTCAGGTCACGGGTGAGGTACATCCGGGCGGTACCGGTCAGCGGGTAGTGCTCGTTGTAGTTCTCCGGGACGTCGACGCCGGAGGTCATGTCCAGCAGGTTGCGCACGGTGATGGTGTCGTAGGCTCCGCCGGTCTTCAGCTGGGGCAGGAGGTCGACCAGGCGATCGTCCTCCCGGAGTCTGCCCTGCTCGATGGCTTGCCCGGCGAGCAGGGAGACCACCGACTTGGCGGCCGACCAGGAGGACAGGCGGGTGGTGGGCCCGACCCCGTCGCGGTACCACTCGTGGGTCAGCCGGCCGTCCTTGAGGACGAGGAAGGCGTTGGTACGGGTGGTGGCCAAAAACTGCTCGGTCGGCACCCGCTTGCCCTTCCACGGCACGGTGGCAGGAAGCGGCTCGTGGTGGACGGGCAGGGGCGCCGGTGCGGCCGAGGCGCGGATGGTGCGGGTGGCGAACAGGCTTCCCTGCTGCGAGGGCTCGGTGGTCAACAGCTGGGCCAGCGTGGGCGGCGAGGGGATGTCGAGCAGCGCGGTGGCCAGGTAGGAGCCGGCCACCAGCACGCCCAGCGCGACCGGCAGCGCGATCAGGGTGCGTCGTAGTGCGCGCCGTGCCCACGGCCTCCCGGACCGCGAGGTGCCAGGGGTGCTGTCGGTCGGCGCGGATATCCGGGAGGCGGTGTCGGCGGCGGAAGCGGGCCGGGGATGCGCTGCCGGCTCGGGGCCGCTGCCCTGCGGGGCTTTGTGGTCGGTGTCGACAGCCTCGTCGGCGGCTTCTGCGGCGGGGTGCTGGTCAGACATCGGCGTCCTTGGGGGTGGCGCGGGCGGTTGCGTCAACGGCCAGCCAGAACGCTTCCATCAGCGTCTGGAAGACGGCCTCGTCGTCCTGCGCGGCCAGGTGGGGCAGATGCGTGGTGAGGGCCGGATAGCGCTCGGGGGAGACGGTGGCGTACGCCCCGGCCCAGGCATGCTCGTCAGCGGCGCGTACCTCCTGCGGGAGCGCGGCATACCCGGCACGCATGCCCGCGTATGCCAGCACGGTGTCGGCGAGCATCCGTTGGTATCGGGCCACGCTGCGCTGGTCCAGACCGATCTCCTCCAGCGCCGCGAGCATCGTCTCGATCGCGGCGAACTCCCCCGGGCCGCGGGTGGTCCGGCACGCGACGGCCGCACCGACGTAGGGGTGTGCCTCGAAGACCTCCACCAAGGAGCGGGCCAGCTCCTGCAGCATCTCCCGCGGCCCCAGGTCGTCGGGCACCCGCTCCACTGCCATGGCCAGCAGTCGGTCACCCACAGCCAGCAGCAGTGCGTCCCGGTCCGCGAAATGCCGCCACACCGCCGACCGGTCCACGCCCAGCTCCTCGCCCAGAGCCCGTCCGGTCAGCCCGTCCGGTTCCGCGCGCGCCGCGATCCGCACGGCCGCCTCCACGATCAGCTCCGGCGACAACCGCACAGCCCGGCCTTTGCCCCCTGCCATATCCGCCCCACACTCCAAATCATCGATGTTGTCATCAATGATGACGTTGTTGGGGCGGAATGGTCAACTCTGATGCGGCCAGGAGTTGTTGCCCGGGAGGGTGGCACGGCGGGCCGCCGCTTCGCGAAAGGCCGTCCGTCCACAGCGGACCACAAAAGAAAAAGGCAAGGAGTTCCTCTCCCTGCCACTCTCAACCTATAGCGCACAGGGGGGCTTGCGGCAAGACCCGGGTCATACCGCAGAATCGGCGGCCGAAAGCCAGGACCTGCGGAAATGGGGGATCAGCGATATGCGTGTGGTGTTGTCGACGTGGGGGTCGCGCGGGGATGTCGAACCGCTGGCGGCAGTCGCGGTGCGGTTGCGGGAACTCGGCGCGGAGGCACGGGTGTGCGCACCGCCGGACGAGGAGTTCGCGGCGTTGCTGGCCGGTGTCGGCGTGGAGCTGGTGCCGCTCGGCCCCTCGGTGCGGTCAGTGGTGACCGGCGAGCGGCCGCCGACGGCGCAGGACGCGTTCCGACTCGCGCCCGAGTTGGTCGCCGCGCGGTTTGACACGCTCACCGCGGCGGCCGAGGGAGGTGACGCGCTCCTTGCGACCGGCCTGATGCCGGCCGGCGCACGGGATGTGGCCGAGAAGCTGGGCATCCCCTACGTCTTCGCGTGCTTCCATCCGTTCGGACTGCCGTCGCGGCACTTCCGTCCGGGGGCACGGCCGGGCACGCCGTCCCCGCGGGAGGAGACGGACCTCAAGGTGCTGTGGGAGCAGGACGCCCAGCGCGTGAACGCGTTGTACGGGGAGGCGCTCAACCGTCACCGGGCGGCGATCGGCCTGCCACCGGTGGACAACGTCCGTGACCACGTCTTCACCGATCAGCCGTGGCTGGCGGCGGATCCGGTCCTGGGCCCGTGGCGGGAGATGACGGAACTCGACCTCGTGCCGACCGGGGCGTGGATCCTGCCGGACGAACGCCCGCTCCCGGAAGGCCTTGAGGCGTTCCTGGAGGCCGGTGAACCGCCGGTGTACGTGGGCTTCGGAAGCATGGCCATGCACACCTCGAAGGACGTCGGCCGGGTGGCCATCGACGCGGTCCGCGCGCAGGGGCGTCGCGCGGTCGTGGCCCGTGGCTGGGCCGACCTGGCCCTGATCGACGACCGGGACGACTGCTTCGTCGTCGGCGAGGTCAACCAGCAGGCGCTGTTCGGCCGGGTGGCCGCCGTAGTGCACCACGGCGGCGCGGGCACCACGACGACGGCCGCCCGGGCCGGCGCGCCTCAGGTGGTGGTGCCCCAGATCGTGGACCAGCCGTACTGGGCCGCCCGGGTGGCCGAGCTGGGCATCGGCGCGGCACACGCCGGTCCGACACCGACCGTCAGCTCCCTGTCAGACTCACTCACCACGGCTCTGGCCCCTGAGACCGGAGCACGAGCGAGGGCCGTGGCCGGCACGATCCGCACCGACGGTGCGACGCTGGCCGCGAAAATGTTGCTCGACGCAGCAGCCGGCCGGGAAAGGCCGCCCGGGTCCGCGGGAACCGCCCGGAATCGCTGAGCCAGGGGCCGGCAGGCGACGGCACCGGCTTCCAGGGTCATTCCGTCAGAGGTTCCAAGTCCCTTGACCGGCATGGGGATCGGGACCGGGGTCGGGATCGAGCAGGAGTCGGTCCGAAGTCTCGTCGCAGCGGGAGCGCACCACGCCCTTGTCCGCCAGCAGGGCGTAGACGGCGGCCGCGGATTCCGCGACCGACATGTGGTGCGTGGCCAGGCGCAGGTCGGGCTCGGCCGGTGGCTCGTACGCGGCGTCCGCCGCCGTCGGGCCGGCGGCGGGCCCGGCCGCTTCCCGGGCGGACCGGCGCTTGTCGCAGACCGACTGCGGTGCGTCCAAGTGGATTTCGACGTACGGGGTTCCGGTCGCCTCATGGCGCCGGCGTACGGCGGCGCGGCTGTCCGCGCCGGGGGCGGTGGCGGACACCAGGGTGAGGAAGCCGTTACGGGCCAGGACTTCGGCGGCGAGGCCGGTGCGCTCCGCGTGCCGGCCCGGGTCGTCCCGGGTGGGCCCGGTGGGCAGCGTCGCGTGCCGGGCGTCGCCGTCGAGGAGTTCCACCCGGTGGCGCCGGGCGCGCAGGGTGCTGGCGAGGGCCCGCGCGACGGCGGTCTTGCCGGAGCCCGGCAGGCCGGTGAACCAGACCGTGGCGCCGGCGCATCCGCACCTGAGGCCGTCATCGTTCATGTCAGCGCTTCTCCTGCGGTACGTCGAAGCGGTCGTAGTAGAAGGCGAAGCGCTCTCTGAGTTCGCCGACGTTCAGGGCGAAGTCCTCGGCGGCGTAGCGGTGCCGGCCGCTGCGATGCTTCTCGGCCGTGGCGTACTCGCGCATCGCCTTCTCGGTGACGTCGTCGAGTTCGCGGCCGGCCGCCTCGTACACCCGGCTCACTTCGCGGATCGGATCCTCGACGAGCGGGCGGAAGAGCACGTCCACGACCTGGTGCTCGTGGCCGGCGCGGTCGCGCAGCGCGGCGCGCAGCGACCGCTCGATGATGTTGGCGGCGAACTTCCCGATCAGATGCGGGTTCGGGTGGTCGAAGTAGACCCTGGCGCCGTAGGCGACCATATTGCTGAAGGAGATCACCGAGGTCACCGGGTCCCGGTGGGTCTGCACCACCGTGGCGTCCCCGAAGGCGCCGAACAGCGGCACCAGCATTTCGGCGTGGCCAGGGGACTTCAGGACCCAGCGGTCACCGGCCGGACGGCTCCACTGGAGGAACTGCAGGACGCGCTTGAAGTAGCGGTAGCCCTCGGCGTGATCGGCGGTGGTGTACCACTGGGCGTACGCGGGGACCAGCCCGATGTCCTCGTACATGGGTGAGCAATGGCTCAGCGACAGCAGCAGGTTGTCCTCTTCGGCCTCGTCGTACACCAGCTCGTGCATCGAGGCCTGCTCGGGCAGGATCCGGTTGGTCATCCCGACCTCGACCCGGCTGGCCTTGATCCGGGGGTCGGGGTCCTTGCGGGGCGCGGTCAGCTCACCGTCGGGCAGAGGGTGCGTCGATTCCCACAGCGGGAGGGAACGGGAGCGCTGGTCCCGGGCGATGAGCCGTTGCAGAAAGGTCGTGCCGGTGCGCGGTGCGCCGGTGATGAAGAGCGGTTCGGGTACCGGGGTGTCGAAGATCTCCGGGCGCCGTGCGGCCAGTTCCGCCAGTCGGAGCCGGGTCGACAGGTTCTTGACCAGCTGGCTGTGGAGCATGAATCTGCCGTTCGCGCTCAGTTGGACTTCATTGGTGAGCGAGTGGCACAGCAGGGCCAGCGGTTCCTCGAAGGCGCTGCCCTCAGCGGCGGCCGGCACCTTGGTTCTGAGGGCCGCCTTGCGCTTGAGCGCTTCGGGTTCCAGCGGCCACAGCCGCGGCGCCAGCGGCCCGAGCAGCGCGTTCATCGCCCTGAGCGGCCACGGCAGGCGCGGGTGTGCCAGGAACATGCCACGTGAGGTGAGCTCTTGACGTTGCGGAAGCGGCACGTGGGTCAGCATCAACTTCTCCCATGGCGGTGAACCGATCGCCGGTATTCTGGTCACGCGCTGTGCACACCCGGCAAGGCTGTTCAGGAATAACTAGGAATTCTTCTGGGTTTCGGGAATTCCCCGCACGGAGAAAGTCCAGGCAACATCCGGATGCACCGGAAGAGCGTATGGAAAAGGCGTGACAGCACAACACCCGGGTGGGCGGTCACGAGCTTTCGGCTGCGTGATCGCCCACCCGGGTGCGGAAGCTTTCCCTCGGCTCTTGTCAGGCCGTTCCGTCGCCCTTCGTGCCCGCGGAGGCCCGGGATCTGGCCGGCCGCCTCCCCCGTCCGGGGAAGAGCAGCTGGAACACACCGGTCTTGTGCAGGATGATGTGCGTGATCACCTGGAGCACGATGTAGGTCACGAAATACAGCGCACCGTCGAGCGCCGGCACCGTATCGACGGACAGCGTGTACGCCATGATGACGCGAAGCGCCGCGTCGACGAGCAGCCCGCATCCCCACAGCACGGTCAGGCCGCGCCAGATACGGCGGAATTGCGGATCGGTGTGCCAAAGCCCTTCCAGGGTCTCCGACTTGCCCGGGAGCAGCGTCTTCAGTGCCCGGTAGGTGAACGGGCGCGAGGTGAACAGCGACCCGAGGATCCACAGCGCGATCAGCCCGGTGAACCAGCCGCCTCTGGCCAGGGCCAGGCGGGGGCTGCCGGAGATGAGGGAGCCGAGCCCGGCGAGCACGAGGATGGCGATGACGAAGAGGCCGACGCTGTCGACCCTGCGCTGTTTGACGATGGAGTATCCGGTGCTGAGTGCCGGCGCTGCGGCGCTGATCAGCAGCGCCACCAGTTCGCTGAAGCCCGCGCTGCGCAGTACGTAGTAGAGGCCCACGGGAAGGACGACATCACAGAGCAGGGTCACCGCGAACTGCCGGCGGGCTGCGGTCTGCTCACGTTGATTGCTGTCTTCTGTCAACTCGGTCTCGTCACGCAGTGCAGCCATCGCTGCTCCTTGACTCGTCTGTTGCTGCCCGTCCGTGCGGGATCGGACCACTCTCCGAAGAGTCTGCGCCACCAGAGCTCGATCGACCCTGACACCACGGCGAGTTGCATAGCTAAGCAAAAACTAGCACACGCAAGCAGACGGGGCGACCCTGCGCCGGGGTGGTGCGGTGGTGCGGCCGGGGCTCCCCGGGGCGCAGAGCTTGCCACCGGCTCCTCAGGAAGGTGGCTCCGGCGTGCGGGTTCTGGAGCATTTTCCAGAATGCGCTTCGGAATCAGGAGGACCCGGGACTTCGGCATTAGGGTCACCGGCAGTTACCTGGCGGGGCTCGCCGCGCCTGGCGTGGGATCACGACGCCGGTTCCGATCCGGTCCAGCCGATGGTGGAACGCGACCTGGAGAATCCATGATCATCGAAGACTGCCGTATCTGCGGCAACCGCAACCTGCTGCCGGTCCTCGACCTGGGGCCGCAGGCTCTCACCGGCGTCTTTCCCCGCACCCGGGAGGAGGCCGTCCCGACGGTCCCGCTCGAACTGCTCAAGTGCTCACCGGACGGCTGCGGCCTCGTCCAGCTCCGCCACACCGCCGACTTCGGGCTGATGTACAACGAGAACTACGGATACCGCTCCGGGATACGCCCGTTCATGGTCCAGCATCTGCACGGCAAGGTCGCGGCGATCACCGGCCTGGTCGACCTGGGCCCCGACGATCTGGTCCTGGACATCGGCAGCAATGACTCCACCTTGCTGCGCGGCTACCCCACGCCCGGCCCGGCGCGGGTCGGGATCGATCCGACCGGGCCGAAGTTCCGCGAGCACTACCCGCCGGACGTCGAGCTGATTCCCGACTTCTTCTCCCGCGACCTGTTCACCGAACGGTTCGGCACGCGCCGCGCCAAGGTCGTCACCTCCATCGCGATGTTCTACGACCTGCCGCGGCCGATGGCGTTCATGCAGGACGTGTACGACGTCCTCGACGACGACGGCATCTGGGTGATGGAGCAGAGCTATCTGCCGGCGATGATCGAGGGCACCGCCTACGACGTGGTGTGCCATGAGCACCTGGAGTACTACGCGCTGCAGCAGATCGAGTGGATGGCCGAGCGCGTCGGGTTCACCGTCCTCAAGGCCGAGCTCACCGAGGTCTACGGCGGCAGCCTCTGTGTCACCCTCGCCAAGCGGCCCGGCCGCTACCCCGTGGACGAGGCGGGGCTGGCCGCCGTACGCGCCCGGGAAACCGCCCTCGGACTGGACACCATGGCCCCGTTCGAGGCCTTCGCCAAGCGCGTCCATGGCTATCGCGACGGCCTTCGTGACTTCCTCGACGAGTCGCGCAGGGCGGGCAAGGTAACCCTCGGGTACGGCGCTTCGACCAAGGGCAATGTCATCCTGCAGTTCTGCGGGCTGACCGAGGACGATCTGCCGTGCATCGGCGAGCCCAACGCCGACAAGTCCGGCTGCTTCACGCCCGGCACGGGCATCCCCATCGTGTCCGAGGAGGAGGCCAAGTCCCGGCGCCCCGACCAGCTGCTGGTGCTTCCCTGGATCTACCGGGAGGGCTTCATCGAGCGGGAGAGCGACTTCCTGGCCGGCGGCGGCAAGCTGGTCTTCCCGCTGCCCGAGCTCTCCGTCGTCTGACCGTGCCGCTTCCGCCCGACAGGGACCGTCCGGACCCGGCATTAGGGAATCTTCCACATGGGTCCCGCCCATACTGAGGCAGCCACAGCCGGGTCCGGCCCGTCCCTCCGGTCGGAGCACACGGACCGTGCGCGGTGCGGCGACGAGCTGCACCTGCCTGCGCAAGGCACAAACCTGATTCCGAACGTGGTGGGAGCGCGAAAACGTGAGTGACATGAGGCGCACCGAACCGATCCGGCCGCAGCGGCCCGGGGCGCGCCCCGCGGCGTCGTCCGCACACGACGCGACGGGCAGGTGATCCGTGATGCGTACCCGAGAACTCGCCGTCGCCGGCGGCTTCGAGTTCACGCCCGACATCCACTCGGACCATCGCGGCCTGTTCGTCTCGCCGTTGCAGGACGAGGCGTTCGTCGCGGCGGTCGGCCACCGGTTCCCCGTGGCACAGACCAACCACAGCCGGTCGGCGCGAGGGGTGCTGCGCGGGCTGCACTTCACGGCCACTCCCCCGGGCCAGGCCAAGTACGTCTACTGCGCGCGGGGGCAGGCGCTGGACGCCGTCGTGGACATCCGGGTGGGATCACCCACCTTCGGACAGTGGGACCTCGTCAAGATGGACTCGGAGTCCTTCCGGGCCGTGTACATCCCCGACGGGCTCGCCCATGCCTTTCTGGCACTTGAGGACGACACGGTCATGTCGTACCTCGTCAGCAGCGCCTATCAGGCCGAGCTGGAGCATGCGATCGACCCGCTCGACCCCGCGATCGGGCTGCCCTGGCCGTCCGAGGTGGAGTTCCTCCTCTCCGCGCGGGACACCGTCGCGCCCAGCCTGGCGGAGGCCGAGGCACAGGGCATGCTCCCGAAGTACGCCGACTGTCTGTCGGCCGGGCCGGCCGGCGAACCGGCGGGGCACCCCGACCGGTCGGCGGTCCGGCTCGGTGACTGAGGAATATCCGGATCGGTGAGTGATGAGGAAGGTGCCGTGGCACCGTTGATGCCGTCTCCCGGCCCCGTCCGTGTCGCGGTGCTGGGGGCCACCGGTTGCATGGGCCGGCACCTGTGTGCCGCCTTCTCGGCCGAGGGGTGCGAGGTCGTCGCGATCGCCCGCCGGTATGCGCCGCAGGTCGCCGCCCACCGGTTCCTGTCCCTCGATGTCGCGGGCAGCACCAGCGACGAGCTCGCCCGGGTGCTGACCCGTGAAGAGGTCGACGTGGTGGTCAATGCCACCCTCGGCTGGGGGGACGAACTGCACTACACCAACGTGCAGTTGGTGGAACGGCTGATCGGCGCGCTGGTGAAGCTGCCGGCCCCTCCCCGGCTGGTCCACCTCGGCACCATCCACGAGTACGGCCCGGTCCCCTTCGGGACGTCCATCCGCGAGGACACGGAGCCCGCCCCGGAGAATCCCTACGCCAAGGCGAAGCTCACCGCCTCGCGGATGGTTCTCGACGCCGCCCGGGACGGCGCCCTCGACGTCGTGGTCCTCCGGCTGGCCAACACCCTGGGGCCGCACCCGGCGCTGGAGAGTTTCTTCGGGTCGCTCGCGGTCCGGCTCCGCGGTGCCGACGCGGCCACCGGCATCGAGCTGACGATCGCCGATGCCCGGCGTGATTACGTCGATGTCCGGGACGCCGTGGACGCCGTGGTCCGGGCGGCCCGGATGACGCGCGCCGACCCACTGGTCAACATCGGCTGCGGCCGGGCCATGGACGTACGGACCCTGGTGGGCGAGCTCGTCGCGGCCGCCGGACTGCCGGCGGAGACGATCCGTGAGCAGCGCGGTGAGGTGCGCAGCAGGGGCGCCGACTGGATCCAGGTCGACATCTCCCGTGCCGGACGCCTCCTGGGCTGGCACCCCCGGTACACCATCGGGGAATCCATGCGGGCCATGTGGGAGACCGTGTGCGCGGACCAGCCGCTCCCGGCCCGGCACCTCGGCTGAGCTCGGCGGATGCGCCGCTTCCTGCGCGGCGGCGCAAACGCTAGGGATTTGCCGCGGAGTTCGTGCTCGGCGCGACAGAACTCGAAGAGTTTTGCTCAGCCATGTCAGAATATGCTCAAGCGAGCAAATCATTCGAGTGCGCGGTGAACGACCGGACGAGATGCGCATCCGCGAGGCAGGAGGCCGCCATGACCGCCCCGATCATCAGCGCCAAGGGGCTCGCCCGCACGTACACGACCAAGAAGGGCCCGGTCGAGGCGGTGCGGGGGATCGACCTGACCGTGGCCGCCGGGGAGATCCTCGGCTTCCTCGGCCCCAACGGCGCCGGCAAGACCACCACGATGCGCATGCTCACCACACTGCTGCCCCCCACCGGGGGAAGCGCCACGGTCGCCGGGCACGATCTGGCGAGCGACCCGGCCGGGGTGCGCCGCCGCATCGGCTATGTGGCCCAGGTGAGCGGGGTCGACCCGGCCATCAGCGTGCGCGAGGAGCTGGTCACCCAGGGCCGGCTGTACAAGCTCGGCAAGACCGCGGCCAAGAACCGCGCACGGGAACTCGCCGCGGACCTCGACCTGTCCGATCTCCTCGACCGGCCCACCCGTGCGCTCTCCGGAGGCCAGCGGCGCCGCCTCGACATCGCCCTGGGCCTGACCCACCGGCCCGAGCTGCTGTTCCTCGACGAGCCGACGACCGGACTCGACCCCGGCAGCCGCTCCGACGTATGGGATCTGGTGCACCGCATCCGGGCCGAGGGCACCACGGTCTTTCTGACCACGCACTACCTCGACGAGGCGGACGTCCTCTCCGACCGGCTCATCGTCGTCGACGACGGCCTGGTCGCCGCCGAGGGCGCCCCGCAGGACCTGAAGGTGCGGTACGCGGGCTCGGAATCGGCCAGCCTGCGCGAAGCCTTCCTCGCCATCACGGGCCACCACACCCCCGCTCCCGACGCCCCTGTCGCTGTCTGACCGCCCGCTCCCCACGGAGGCTGACGTGCCGCACTCGTCCCCCGCCGCGTCCTCGGTGCCGACGGCATCCGAGCCCGCGGAGGTACCGTCCCGACGCCATGCCGCCAGGAAGAGTTCCGGCCTGGCCGACCTCGTGGCCGACACCCGCCTGATCCTCGGGCGCTATCTGCGGCAGACGCTGCGCGCCAAGATCGGCCTGGTGGTGGGCGTCCTGATGCCGCTGCTGGTGCTGTTCTTCTTCGGTCCCCTGCTGACACACGTACAGCTCGGTACGGGCGGTGACGCCTGGCAGACGCTGGTGCCGGGGCTGCTGGTGCAACTCGGCATGTTCAGCGCCGCCTTCGCCGGCATCGGCATTCTCATCGAGAAGCAGCACGGTGTGATCGAGCGGATGCAGGTCACCCCGGTCAGCCGGCTGGCGCTGCTCATGGGGCGGGTGCTGCGCGATGTGGTGCAGATGCTGGCCCAGTCGCTGCTGCTGGTACTGGCAGGCATGGTCATGGGGCTGCGTGCCCCGGTGCTCGGCGTCCTCATCGGCTTTCTGTTCGTCGCCGCCCTCACGGTGGCGCTGGCATCGCTGTCCTATGGGCTGGCCATGCGGCTGAACTCCCCCGAGGAGTTCGCCCCGGTGGTCAACACCATCAACCTGCCGGTCATGCTGCTCTCCGGCATCCTGCTGCCGATGTCGCTGGCGCCCCGGTGGCTCGACGTGGTGTCGCAACTCGTGCCGCTGCGCTACCTGGTGGAAGCGGTCCGGGCCGCGTTCCTCGGCCAGTACAGCAGCACCGCGATGATCCGGGGCGCGCTGGTCGCGGCGGTACTCGCCGCGATCTCGGTCTTCCTCGGCGCCCGGATCTTCCGCAAGGCGGGGGCGTAGTGCGCGGTCCCGGCACGGCTGTGTGGTGGCACGGCGCGCGGGGCGCGGCTCAGCGGTCCCCGGCCGGTGACTGCCCGTGTGCTTGTTGCCGACGCGCCCACGAATCGGATTCGCGGCGCGTCGGCTCCACCTGCTCCCTTCGGTGCACGGGGGCTTCTACGAGGGGTGAGACGATTACCTGCCGAGACGGGCGCGGATCG
Organism: Streptomyces sp. 2323.1; assembly: GCF_900221035.1. Classification (NCBI taxonomy): domain Bacteria; kingdom Bacillati; phylum Actinomycetota; class Actinomycetes; order Kitasatosporales; family Streptomycetaceae; genus Streptomyces; species Streptomyces sp. 2323.1. The sequence goes on from NZ_LT907981.1 coordinate 268,209, forward strand.
CCGAGACCAGTTCGGCGATGCCCTGTTCCTTCAGCACGCTGTAGTGGTCGCCGTCCAGGTCGACCACCCTGGGGGGAGCCGCGGAGTAGCCGGAGCTGCTCTCGACGAACGAGTAGTCGTCGCCCGCGGCCTTGAAGAGCGTCACCGGCGCGTGCACGCGCCGCTCGGCCAGCTCGTGGAAGCTGTACTCGAACTCGTAGGTCTGCGCCACGATCCGCGTGATCCGCCGGATCAGCTCCTGGTCCAGGGCGGGGAGCAGGCGCTGGACGACGGCGATGAAGCTGTCCTCGTCGCGTGCTGCTTCGAGGCACTGATCCAGGTCGGGCCCACTGATCGAGCCGGCGAAGACGGAGAAGAGGATCGTCACGTACGCCGGGTTGCGGTAGGCGGCCTCGCGCCCGTAGCGGTCCCCGTCGGCCTCGCGGACCTCCGGATTGCCGGGGCAGATCAGGAACAGGTTCTCCACCTGTGCGCCGGACTGCTCCAGCTGCCAGGCCGCTTCGAAGGCGACCCGGGCGCCGAAAGAGTAGCCCCAGAGGGTGTACGGCCCCTCGGGCTGCGCGCGTCGGATCTCCGCCACGTCGGCGGCGGCCATCTCCCGGATGGTCGGGTAGGGATCCTCGCCGGCGTTGATGCCGTATGCCTGTATTCCGTAGAACGGGTTGCCGAGGCCTGTTTCGCGTCCCAGGAGGCGCAGGTTCATCGGATAGCCGCCCAGCCCCGGCCAGCAGAACACCGCGCTGCCGGTGCTCCCGGCGTGCAGCGGTACCAACCGCGAGGCCGGCTCGGTCCGGTTGCCGGCGATCCGGGCCGCCAGGTCGCCCAATTTGGGGCACTCGAAGACGACCTGGAACGGCAGCTGTGTGCCGAACTCGCGGTTGATCTTGTTGACGAGCGTGACGGCGGTCAGTGAGTTCCCGCCGGCGGCGAAGAAGTCGTCCGCCAGCGACACGTGGTCGTATTTCAGCGCCTTCCCCCAGGCTTCGGCGAGCCACCGTTCGTGGCGCGTCGCGGGAGCCACGTACGGGGTTGCGCTGTCCGCCGACCGCAGGTCCTCGGAAGCGGCGAGGGCTTTCCCGTCGACCTTTCCGTTCGCGGTCAGCGGGAGCTCGCCCAGGACCAGAACCCGGTTCGGGATCATGTAGTCGGGCAGGAAGTGCGCCAGCTCATCCTTGATGATCTCCGCCGGGCCCTTCATGTGGACCGCGTCCTCGTACATGCCCTCGCTGCGGATCTGTTCCTCGCTGACCCGGCCGCCGAGGAAGAAGTACGACGCGCCCGAGGCGATGCCGCATGCGGCCAGGATGTCGTCGATGCGCCGCGCCGCCGGAAGCGGGTGGCCGGTCTTGGAGCTGTAGCCCGACGACATGAACCCCAGCCCGAGGTCGTTGCGCTGCAGGTGGTGCAGCTTCGTCCCGAGGCTGATGTACTCCAGCCACTTCTGGTCCGCCCGGCTGACGGCGGTGATGCCGAAGCCGGCCCGCTCGTAAACCTGCTGGTTGATGGCGATCACGTGCTTGGGCAGCACCAGCGCGTCCGAGATCAGCTGCAACTCCCCGTCCGCGTAGCGGTACTGGCCCGTCGGCAGGTCCGCCACCCCTCCAGGGTGCGCCTGCACATAGACCTCGGTCGGGTCCTGTCGTGGCGCACCGTCGTCGGAACGGATCTCGAACGTGCCCAGGTAGTAGTCCTCTTCGTCGACGTCCAGCCGGTCTTTGAGAGAGGGCTGGTGGGCCAGGGGGCGGATGGTCAGCCCGTATTCGGGAAGCACCTCCTCGAACACGCCGACCATGTGCCCGGTCTCGAACTCCAGCACTTCCTGGATGTTGTTCTTGTACACCGGCTCGACGGCGCGCTTCTTTCCGGCGAAGTGCACCGAGAGATACCCGCCGGAGCGCTCCCCGGCCTCACCGACCCGCACCAGGGTGTGGTCCGCCGGGTGGTAGTAGTACACGCCCTGCGCGAGACCGGCTACGCCTCCTCCGGTCTCCAGGTACATCTGCGTCGCGTACAGCGCCCCCGGGGAGGCGTAGGCGTACTTCGGCAACAGCCGCTCATCGCTGTGGAACTGGCCGAACCACCGAAGGATCTCTCCCAGCTCGGCGATCCTCAGCTCATCGAGGGCGCGGGAGAAACTACGGGCCGGCCGCGGGTCGAGAAGCTCCAGGATGTCGGCCCGGGTGACCTGGCCGCCGTCGTAGAAGCGGTAGGTCTTGCGGGCGAAGACCTCGCGGCGCCGGCGCTGGGAGGTCTGCCTGCCGGGCAGCTCCACCACCGGCCTGCCCGTCAGCTCCGCGGACTCCCTGAGCCCCGGGTCGGACAGCTGCGCCCTGACCTGAAGCCTGCTCGCCTTGGACTGGTGATGGGCGCCGTGGTTCCCCTGGTCCATCAAGGCTGCTTCCTTCGGATTCAGCTCGATGCATGCCACCAGGTTCTGGAAACCGGTCCTCGGGTCGTCGGTGACTACCGCCGCCGCCCGCCGTACCCAGGTGTGCTCCTCGATGGCCACGGCGATCTCGTCCAGCTCGACCCGGTAGCCGCGCAGCTTGACCTGGTTGTCCACCCGGCCGGCGAACTGGATGGTCCCGTCAGGGTTCCAGTAGGCCAGGTCCCCGGTCTTGTACAGGCGCTCGGTGGGAACGAACGGCGAGGGAATGAAGCGTTCTTGGGTCTGGTCGGGCCGGTGCAGGTAGCCGCGGGCCAGCTGGGCGCCGCCGATGTACAGCTCGCCCGTCTCGCCGATGTCCACCGGCGCCAGGTCCGCATCGAGGATGAAGCACTGGGTGTTGTCGACGGGCACGCCGATCGGGACCGTGCCGGGGCCGTCTCCGAGGGTGTCCGGGTCGACCAGGCAGGCGGTGGCGTTGATGGTGCATTCGGTCGGTCCGTACAAGTTGACCAGCGACGCCCACGGAAGGTCGCGCGAGAAGGTCCGCGCGAGCTGCCGGGACAGTGCCTCGCCTCCGGAGAACACCCGTCTGAGCGTGGTGCACTGCTGGAACTCTTCGGTGTCCAGCAGCGCCTGCAGCAGAGTGGGCACGCACTGGAGCGTGGTCGCCTCGTTCTCGACGATGGTGGTGATCAGGGCCTCCGGGTCCCGGTAGAGACCCGGCGCGCCCGTCACCACACGGGCACCCATCGCGGGGGCCAGGATCTCCCACTGCGCCGCATCGAAACTCATCGGCGTCTTCTGCAGCACCGTGGTGCCCTTGCCCAGGTGCCCACAGGCGTGTATCCAGCGCATCTGGGACAGGATGCTGCGGCGCTCGATCATCACTCCCTTCGGCCGGCCCGTGCTGCCGGAGGTGTAGATGACGTACGCCAGGGAGTCCGCCCGGGGCGCGACCGGGCGGACCTCGGAGCACCCTGCCGCGTCGGCCGGCGTCACGACCCGTGTCCCGCGCGGGGCGAGCTCCTTCAGGCGGGCGGCCAGATGATCCTGGGCGACGATCACCCGGGTGCGGCTGTCCTCGATCATGTAGCGCAGCCGGTCTTCGGGATACTCCGGGGACAGCGGCAGATAGGCGGCCCCGGAGAACAGGATGCCCCACGCACCGGTCATCAGGTCCACCGACGGTTCGGCGAACAGGCCCACACAGTCATCGGCGCCCACACCCAGGCGCAGCAGGGAGGCCGCCAGCCCGCCGGCTGCCTGCTCCAACTCCCGGAAGGTCAGGCCCCGGCCGCCGCCGACGACGGCAAGGGACTCAGGCTGCGCCTCAGCCTGTTCCCTGAGCAGATCGGGCAGGCAGCGGCCCCGGTGCATGTCGCCTGTGCGTGCGGTCAACAGTGCGGTCTTCACAGCTTTCCCCTGGTGGCCGGTGCGTGCTGGGACGCATGGGAGACGGGTTCTTCGGTCGTCGTCGCAGGGACTTTTCGCCGCCTGGGCTGGGCCAGCACGACAGCAGTGATGACAGCAAGGGCGCCGGCCATCTGCACGGGCGTCAATGCCTGCCCCAGCACCACGTATCCGAGGACCGTCGCGGTCAGCGGACTGGCGAATCCCAGCATCGACACCGCCAGCGCGGGCAGCCGTCCAATGCCCCGGAACCAGATCGCGTACGCGAACAGCGCGCCGATCACACTTAGATACGCAAACCCGGTGACGTTCGTACCGGTGATGTGGCTGGGGAGTCCTTCGGCGGCCAGCGTGACCGGTGCCAGAACGAGGCCGCCGACCGTCAACTGCCAACCGGTGAACGTCAACACGCCCACACCCTCCGGGCGGCCCCACCGCTTGGTGAGCACGATGCCGGACGCCATGCACACCGCCCCGCCCAGTCCGGCCAGGACCCCGACGGTGTCCATGCCCGCTTGCGGCCGCAGGACCAGCAGCGCGACGCCCGCCACACCGAGCCCGCACGCTGCCACCTGCAGCGGCTGGATTCTGTCCTTGAGCAGGAGTGCCGCCAACAGCAGCACCATCATCGGCTGCACCGCAACCACTAACGCCGCCACGCCGCCGGGCAGGTGGTAGGCGGCCACGAACAGCAGGTAGAAGAAGGCGCCGATGTTCAGCACGCCCAGCACGAGGGCGCGCCACCACCAGACCCCACGCGGCAGTACGCGGCCGAAGGCGAGCAGCGCCAGCCCGGCCGGCAGCGCCCGCACCGTGGAGGCCAGCAGCGGCCTGCCGGGCGGCAGCAGCTCCGTGGTCACCAGGTACGTACTGCCCCACACTGCCGGGGCCAGCGCCGTCAGGGCGGACTCCAGCGCCAGCCGGTTGCCCTTCATCCGGCACCCTCAACAGTGACAGGGGCAGATTGTGCGGATATGGGCACGGCAAATTCTCCGATTCGGGTAGGACTCCGCGGTCAGGCCATACGGCTGGGCCCCAGCCGTTCGGCGCACGCGGCAGGGACCCAGCCCGTGGAGCATAGATGAGGTAAGGCTTGCCTAACAATCCCACGGGTCGGTTCTTGCTGGTGCAAGCGGCTCCGAGAGGAGTTGGTGATCGGCCGGCATCCGGCAGTCGGCGTCCGCTCTAGAGTGACCTGGTGGAGAGCCAAAAGGAGCCGAGCTCGCTGCGCGAGAACGGGGATGCCACCGCCTGGTCCGTCCCGACCAATGTGGTGGGCCGTACCGCGGTGTTCACCGACCCACTGTGGCGGATACCCGTCCGCCTGAATCCCGTGGAAGTCAGCCTGCTGCGTACCGAACCGCTACGGCGCCTGCACTTCGTTGCGCACGGCGGGGCCTCGACGATCAGCACCTTGCAGTCGTACTCCAGGCTTGAGCACACCCTCGGCGTCCTCGCACTGGTCGCGCACTTCCGTCCGGAGGACGAACTTCTGCGGGTCGCGGCGCTGTTGCACGACATCGGCCACCTGCCCTTGAGCCATACCTTCGAAGGCCTTTCCGGCCTTGACCATCACGCCATCGGCTTGCAGCTGCTGCGGACCGACCCGGTCCGTCCGGTGTTGGAGAAGCACGGGATCAGCGTCGAGGCCGTCACCGCCGCACTCGGCAAGCAGCCGCACTCGCCGCTCACCAACGGATCGGGCCTGCTGAACCTCGACCATCTCGATTCCTACGTACGCAGTGGGCGTGCCGCCGGACGCCTCGACACCGATCCAGCCGTCATGCTGCGCCGACTCGACATCAGGGACGCCGCGGCCTCGGCCGACCGTGCGACCGCCGCAGCGCTCGTCGACCTGATCTGCGCGGAAGCACGGCTGCACACTTCGTGGGACAACGTGGGGCCGTCCTCGGTGGTGCGGCGCCTGGCCTCCCAACTCCTCGACAGCGCAACCCTCACCCCTGCCCAGCTCGCTCGGATGACGGATCCACAGCTGTGGTCCGCGTTCGACTCCTGCGCCCGTACGCGAGCGGAGAGCGCCATGATCCGATATGAGCTGCACCGGTTGGAGGTCAGGGCCGGATCTGCTCCCAGTGATCATTCCGGCTGGGACTTCTCACTGCGCAAGATCTACAGCTCCGCGCCGCTGGTGGAAGGACGGCGGATCGAGGTGGCCGCACCCGAGCTGGCGGCAGAGCTGGACGGGCTGAGGGCGTTGCCCACCACATTCCGCGTCTGGTGGAGCTGACTGGCGGTCTCGCCTGGTCGATGCCGCCACATGTTGTTGGCGCTGGGGTACGCGCCGGTCCTGCCCCTACGCCCATGTCGGTGTCCAGGTCTCGGCGTCCGCGTGCTGAGCCCGCCCGGTGCGGAGGTGGTCGCGGAGTGCGGCGAGTGTCGGGTGCGGGTTGTCGCGGTGCCATACCAGTGAGTGCGGGTAGACCGGTGTCGGATGACGCACGGCGATGCGGCGCAGGTCGTGGTAGGCGGGCCAGATGAGACGGGTGTGTGCGCCGACGAAGGTCGCCAAGGTCCGGGAGTCGGCGAGGGTGTCCAGCAGGGGCTCGGTGCCGAAGTCGGGGCCGGTGATCTCGATGGTGAGCCCGAACGCGGCGGCGAGGTCACCGTAGAAGGCGGCCCACTCGGTTCCGGGAACAAGACCGGGCATCCAGATCCGGTGCCCGACGAGCTCGGCGGGCGTGACCGCGCGGGCGGCGGCGAGCTCGTGGGCCGGTCCGGTGAGGAGCTGGACGGGCTCGTCCAAGACCCGGGCGGCCCCGATGTCGTCGGGGAGCTGCCGGCCGGGCATGGTGACGGCGCGGAAGGACGCGTCGATCGTGCCGGAGCGGATGGCGTCGACGGCCGCCTCGGCATCGAAGAGGGTCACGACATCGAGCTCGGCCTCAGGGCACGCGCGATGGAAGTCGCCCAGTACGACAGCCGGGCCGAGCCGTCGGCCGATCACGTCCACGCGCAGCGCGCGGCGGCCGGGGCGTACGGAAGCCACTGCCCGCTCTTCGGCCCGCAGGAGAGCGCGGGCGTGCGGCAGGAACGCCTGACCGTCGATGGTGAGCTGCGTCCCTCGCCCGGTGCGGGTGAACAGCCGCACGCCGAGGATCTTTTCCAGCGAGGCGACGCGCTTGGAGACGCCCTGCTGGGTGATCGACAGTTCCGCGGCGGCGTCCTGGAAGCGCCCCGCGTCCGCAGCGGCCACAAAGGTGCGTACAGCCTCGATATCCACACCGGCCACGCTATCGGCACAACGGATGGTTGTGCTTCCTGGCTGATCGGTTGTTTGATCTCGCCGGCTCCGACTCGCTTAGATGCGGGTGGCCAGCGCTGGTTGGCCGGTTCGGCGAGGGGGACGGTGGGCATGACGGGCAGGCGGGCGCTGGGGCGTCGGTTCGGGTGGTTGTGGGCGGCGTATGCGGTCAGCGCGTACGGCTCGGGGCTCGGCTTCGGCGCGTTTCCCATGATCGCGGTGCTGGTGCTGCACTGCGGGCCGGCCCAGGTGGCGACGCTGGCTGCCACCGGGCGGGCCGTGGGAGCCCTGGTCGCGGTGCCGCTGGGTCCCTGGGTGGAGTTCCGTCGCAAGCGGCCGGTCATGGTGGCGATGGATTTGACCCGGTTCGCGGCGTTGCTGAGTGTCCCCGCCGCGTTCGCGCTCGGCCTGCTCAGCTTCGCCCAGCTCCTCCTCGTCTCCGTGGTCACCGCCGCGGCCGACATCGCCTTCAAGGCGGCCAGCGGCGCGTACCTGAAGGCGCTCGTGCCTCCGGAGGACCTGCTCGTCGCGAACAGCCGGTTCGAGTCCACGACATGGACCTCGACGACGGTCGGACCGCCGCTCGGCGGGGCCGCGATCGGACTGTTCGGGCCGGTGACGACCGTGGTGGCCGACGCGGTCAGCTACCTGCTCTCGGCGCTGGGCATCCGCGCCATCGGCGGGACGGAACCGCACCCCGCGCGGACCGGTGCAGCACGGCTGCGAGCGGGCGACCTGCTCGCAGGATGGCGGCATATCCTCACCCACCCCACGCTGCGTCCGCTGTTCTTCAACTCGATCGTGGTCAACGGCCTGATCATGGCCTCCCAGCCGCTGCTCGCCGTACTCCTGCTGGGCCCCCTCGGGTTCGCGCCCTGGCAGTACGGTCTCGTATTCGCGGCGCCGTGCGTCGGCGGCCTGCTCGGCTCACGCCTGGCGCACCCACTCGTGGCGCGGTTCGGCCGGCACCGGGTGCTGCGCACCGCCGGGGTGCTGCGCGCACTCTGGCCACTCGGCCTGGCATGTGTCCAGCCCGGCGTCCCGGGGATCGTCCTGATCATCGTCGTCCAATTCGGCCTGGTGACCTGCTGTGGACTGTTCAACCCGCTACTGGCGACCTGCCGGCTCGACCACACCGCCCCCGACCGGGTCGCGCGCACCCTGGCCGCGTGGTCGGTCAGCAGCAGCGCCGCCATCGCGGCCCTGACCGCCCTATGGGGTCTGCTGGCCACCGTCACCAGCCCCCGCACCGCGATCGCCGCCGCCGGAGTCGTCCTCCTGGCCACCCCGTTGCTGCTTCCTCGCCGCGAGCACGCGTCCCAGGATGAGGTCAGTGGTGCTGCCGGAGTGCCAGATGTTGTAGATCGCGTCTGAGGCTGTAGCTGCAGTCAGTTCTTGAGCCGCCGGGGGTCGGGGCCAGGGGGGCCGTCACATGAGCCGCCGGACAGGTACCCGGCCATTCGGTACGGGCCTATTCCGACGCGGCGGGGTGTACGGGGCACCTCGGTTCCTCCGCCAACGGCCTGCGGCTGAGCGGCTGTTGGCGGGCCACGGCGACGGCGTGCTTCCCTGGGATGAGCGTGGCGTGCCACATTCGCTGGGTCTCCGGGGCGGGGTCGGTGGGTGTCAGCTCCACCCGCTGGAGTACCTCGCGAATGATCACCTTCATCTCCATCATGGCGAGTTGCGCGCCGACGCAGTAGCGGCGGCCGCCGCCGAAGGGCAGGAAGGACTTCTGTGCCGCTTTGGCGCTCTCGTCGAGAAACCGCTCCGGCCGGAATTCCTGGGGTTCCGGATACACCTCGCTGTCCTGATGGATGAGCGAGAACATGGGGATGGCCGCCCATCCGGCAGGGATGTCGTATCCGCCGAGCCGCAGCGGCTTGTCCAGGAGACGTCCCGAGCCGTATATCACCGTGCGCAGCCGCAGCACTTCCTTGACGACCGCTTCGAGGTAGCGGTCGTCCTCGCCCCGCTCGCACTCCTCCCGCAATCGCCCGAGTACCTCCGGGGAGCGCATCAGTCGCTCGAAGGCCCAGGAGAGGCCGGTCGCCGTGGTCTCCAGTCCGGCCTCCAGCAGGGTGATCAGCTCGTCGCGGATCTCCACGTCGCTCATCGACCGGCCCTGTTCGTCGCGGGCCTGGAGCAACCGGCCCAGCACATCGGTGGCTTCGCGGTCCTCCTCGGCCCTGCGCCTGGCGATCTCGCCGAAGACGACCTTGTCCACTGCGGCGCTGGCCTTCATGGTGCGGGTCGTCGGCAGGAACGGGAGGCGCATCGCCAGCGGTGACTTCTCCGCCCAGGCACGCAGTCGCGCAGGCATCAGAAACAACGCCTGCGAGCCGCTGGCCCTGGACAGGGCGAGGAGCGAGGCCCGCAGCCGTGCCTGCTGGTTGACGTCGCGGACCCCGAAGACCAGCCGCAGGGTGACCTCCAGTGTGATGGCCTGCATGCGTTCCTGCAGCGCGAAGGGCGTGCCGAGCGGCCACGTCCGGATGTCCTCCGCGGCGATCTCGGCGATCAGATCGGGGTAGCTCGCGAGGGACCGGCCGTGCAGGGTCGGGCTCAGCAGCTTGCGGTGGCGCCACCACGGCTCGCCGTCGTTCGTGAACAGCGAGTACTTCCCGAGCCACGGCACATATCCCGCGCGCAGTGCGCCGGCCCGGCTGCCGTCGCCGTCCGTGCGGTAGATCTCCGCGGCGAGTTCCGCAGTGGAAACCACCACCTGGGGCGGAAAGCCGAGCAGCTTCATCCGGAACACCGGACCATGGCGCCGCCGTAGAGATTCCAAATACCGGACAGGATCGCGCAGCTGCATGGTCTGCAGGAAGGCGGGCTGCCGCGAGCCGGGAGGAAGGTGGGGCATCTATTTCTCCAGTCGTCCAGCGTCTGCTCAGTTCTCCGGCGTCTGCGAGGGAGCGGCCACGGGATTCCTGGCCACCGGGGATTCGCCGCCGGCCAGGGAGAACAAGGGGCGTGAGGGCAGCAATCGGGGCGGGAGCACTGACGGGAGTCGTCGCTTCACCTAGCAGGCTACTCCTCCGTGAATCAGCGATCACTAGGGGAACTGATAGCGATGAAGGGGAACTTGTGGTGAACACTAGGGGAACTGATAGAGGCGGATAACGATCTGAATCCGTGTGGATTCCCGCGCTACGGTGAGGCATCTTCATTCCCGAGCGGGGTGGCATTCACGACGGGTGCCCGAAGGGCAGGGATCGGATGGGAACCATAGTCGACGACAGTCCTCAAGATGAGGCCGAGAGGCTGGCGGGCGGCAAGGGGAAGAATCTCTATGAGCTGTCCAGGAACGGTTTCCGCGTTCCCCGGTGGGCAGTCGTGGGCCTCGATGTCTTCGATGAATTCCTCGCCGCGCTCGACGGGGCGGGGCGCATCGAGAATCTGCTCGCCGAGGTCACCCAGGACAACGTGAGCCGAATCTCCGGGCAGCTGGCGGAGTTCATCGAGTCGGGCGAATGGAGCGACGAGGCCGCGGCGGCTGTCGAAGACGCGTATGCGCATGTGGGGCGCTCCCGGGTCGCGGTGCGCTCCTCCGGTGTCGAGGAGGACGGCTCGGAGCTCTCCTTCGCCGGGCAGTTCGCCACATTCCTCAATGTGTCCGGGCTCGCCGAGGTGAAAGCGCACGTCAAGAGGTGCTGGGCGTCCGCGTTCTCCGAGCGGTCGCTGCAGTACCGGCTGCGCCACGGGCTGCCGCTGCGCGGCGCGGGCATCGCCGTTGTCGTGCAGGACATGGTGGATTCCGAGCGCAGCGGCGTGATGTTCACCGCCCACCCGGTGACCGGCGACCAGCGGCAGTATGTGATCAGCTCGGTGTACGGACTGGGAGAGGGGCTGGTCTCGGGCGCGGTGGACGCCGACACCATCGTTCTCGACGCGGCGACGGGCGCGGTGCACGACACCGTGCTCGGCGACAAGCAGGAGCGTTACCACTCGGACGATACGGGTTCCGGATATCGGGTCAGCGAAGTGCTGCCGGCCGAACGGGAGAAACTGTCGCTCGACCCGAAGGACGTGGCACGGCTGCATGAAGCCGGGGCGCGTATCGCCGCGGTCTTCGGCACTCCGCAGGACATCGAGTGGGCGTTCAAAGACGATGTGCTGTGGATTTTGCAGGCCCGCCCCATCACTGCGCTGCCGAATGCGGTCCAGCCGCCGGAGGCGGAGTGCGGGCCGAGCGAGGGCGAACTCCGGATATGGGACAACGCCAACATCATCGAAAGCTTCTCCGGGATCGTCTCACCGCTGACCTACAGCTTCGCGGCCCATGTCTACGGCAAGGTCTACGACAATTACGCCCGAGGGCTCCGGGTCCCGCACACCGCGCTGCGTGAAATGGAGGAATGGACTCCGCACATGCTCGGCTATTTCCATGGCCGGGTGTACTACAACTTGCTCAACTGGTACCGGATGGTGCGGATCGCGCCCCTCTACCGACTCAACAGGAAAGTCCTGGAGATAGCGATCGGCGTCGAGGAACCGCTCGACGACGAAACGGCCGAGTCGCTCTACCCGTACACCTTCTCCTCGTCCCTGCGCGGCCGGCTGTCGCGCGCGAGGACGGTAGCCGCGTTCGTGCGCCGCTTCCTCACCATGAACCGCTCCGTCGAGCGGTTCATGGCCTACTTCTACCAGGCGTACGAGAAGTTCGACCACGTCGACTACGACGCCATGGAGGGCCAGGACGTCTACCGGCGTTTCCGCGCCCTGGAAAAGGACCTGTTGGAGAAGTGGGGTCCGATGCAGACGCTGGACGCGGCGATCCTGTGGTCCATCGGCGGGCTCGCCCTGCTGCACCGGCGCTGGCTGCCGAACGCACCCGAGTGGCTCACGTGGAGCGCTGCCAGTCCCGGTCCCCAGGTGGAGTCCATCGAACCCGCCCGTGCGTTGGCGGACCTCGCGGTCGCCGTCCGTGACGATGCCGAACTGGGCCGCATCATCCAGGAAACCCGGGCCGCGGACACCTACCAGGCGCTGCGCGAGGGCGGCCACACCGCGTTCCTGGCGTCGGTGGACGCGTACATCGCCGCGTACGGCTACCGCAGTCTCGACGAGCTCAAGCTCGAAGTACCCGATCTGCGGGAGGAGCCGTCCAGCCTGTTCGCCATGGTGCGCGCCGCACTGCCCGAGGTGAACGCCCATCCCGGCGAGAAGGCCGACGCCTATCTGGACGCGCACCTGCACGGGCCGCGCCGGCTGCTCTACAACGTCGTCCGCCGCAAGGCACAAAGCTCCCTGTACAACCGGGAGCGGTTGAGGTTCTGCCGCACCCGCGCATTCGGCTCGGCGAAGCGGATGCTGCGCGCCATGGGGCGCGATCTCGCCCGGATGCGAGCGATCGACCACGGGAACGACGTGTTCTTCCTGCGCCTTGAGGAGTTGCGCGGCGCCTACGAGAGCACGACCGCGCACACCGATCTGCGCCGCCTCGTGGAGCTGCGCAAGCGGCAACGGGTCGAGGACGAGCAGTTGTCCGCGCCGTCCCGGTTCACCACGCGCGGAGCCGCCTACTGGCGGGGCAATCTGGAGCAGGCCGGGTTTGTGCGGGGCACCGCGGCGCCCACCGGCGTCCGGGAGTTGCGCGGCACCCCGTCCTGCCCCGGTGTGGTGGAGGCCCGCGCCGTGGTCACGGACACCCCCGTGGATGTGGACGGCGGTGTGCTGGTGACCTACCGCACGGATCCGGGCTGGGTCGCCGCCCTGCCGTCCGCTTCGGCGCTCGTCATCGAGCGGGGCAGCCCGCTGACGCATGTGGCGATCGTCGCCCGTGAGCTCGGCATTCCGACGGTCGTCCAGGTCAAGGGCGCGGTCACGGAGATCGCGACCGGGATGCGGCTGCGGCTGGACGGAGGCACGGGGGCCATCACGTTGCTGGAGAACACCCCGGCCGGGACGGACGGCGCGACGGAAACAGCGCACACGAAGGACACGAAGAGCGCGAAGCGCCCACGTCACGACCGGGAGGCCTGAGTGATCCTCAGCGAGGACTATCTGCAGAACCTGTTCGACAAGACCCTTCCGCACCTCCACGCCGCGGCCAACTGCGGTGTGGTTCTGGAGGGTTCGATCGCCGAGGGCTTCGGCAATTCCTCGTCCGACATCGATTTCCTGCTGATCGCCGACAGCGACGCGGACCTGCCCACCATGCCGTCGCTCTTGTTCCTGGACGGGCGACGGGTCGAGGTCCGGACCCGCTCCGTGCGGCAGCTGGCCGAGCAGTTCTCCGCGGTCACGACGGCCGCGCACGGCGACCCGGGCGCGGTCCCGGAGGACCTGCTGAACCGCTGTCAGCGTCTGCTGCGCAGCTTCCCGCTGCGCAATGTGGAGCTGGTGGCGAAGGTGAAGGGGCTGATGTCCTTCGACGACTTCCAGGCCACGGCTCAGGAGTGGTGGGCGCACCACGCGCGCCAGTCGATGCGGTACGCGCTCGTCCTGCGGGAACTCGGCCAGGAAGAGGAGGCCGCAGCATGGACCGAGGCCGGGCTGCTCCAGGCCGTGAAGTCGTGGGCGGCGGGACGGGGAGAGACCTACCTGGAGCCGAAGTGGCTGCCCCTGCAGTTGGACCGTCTCGGTGACCACCCGCTGTCCGCCCGGTACCGGACGCTCGCTTCGCTGGACGCGTCCGGTCTCGACCCCGCCACGTACCTCACCGAGGGCGCGCGGCTCCTGGCCGATCTGGGGGTGGCGGGCGCCGCGCCCGGTTCCGAGCAGATCACCGTGGCCAGGGCCGACGGGGTGACCACCTGGCAGACCGGCGACCGTGTGCACGTCGTACGCGGCAAGCAGGATGTGTTCGTCCTCGGTGACCGGGTGGCGCGGGCCTGGCGTTCCCTCGTCTTCGGCCGGCCCCTGCACATGGTGCTGGCCGCGGCGGACGCGTCAGGAGCACCGCACGCGGGCCCGCTGATCGCCCGGTTCCTCCGCTTCGGCCTGGTGAAGGCGGCGTGGAAGGGCGAAGGCCCGATCGTGCCCGCCATGCCGCTCGCCGCCCCTTCGGGTGCCGTCACACCGCCGCCGAGCACCGCGCAGCCCCTCGTGGCCGTGGGCGGGGCGGCGGTCGGCGATGCGGAGGCCATCGCTCTCGTGCCCATGCCGGCCCGCCGGTTCAGCGCCGCGGCGATGATCCTGGTGTGGTCCAACGTGCTGGTGGAGAACGCCCGCGAGGACCTGGTCGGCGCCCTGGACCGCGAGCAGTGGAGCGTCGCCGAACTCAGCGCCCGAAGGATGCTGCGGTTCGCGCTGCGCGGGGTGCTCAGCGCGTACGGCGTCAACCCGCTGCCGCCGGACTCCGAGGTCGTCCGCGCGCTGGCCCTCCTTCCGGCGGGGGCCAGCACCGACGGGATCCGCGCGGAGGCCCGGCGCCTCGAAACGCTCACGATCGACTCCGTCGCGCAGGGCAGCGCGGCGCTCACAGCGCTGGACGGCTTTGTCGCACTGGTCCGGCAGGCGACGGGAGCGCACACCTTCCCGTCCTCCTTCGGCTCCTCGGACGGATGGCGGCAGACCTTGGAGATCGGCTACGACTGGCTGCGCCTCGGCGCCCATCTCGACGCGGACCTGCCCCTCGACGAGGCGAGCGATCTGCTGTCCAGCGGGGGCGCGCAGCCGCATGTGGCCACCACCTGACGCTGCGGGAGGAACGTTGACGTCACACACCAGCACACCCCCTGAACGAGGACGAGGCGCGCAGCACGGTGTCCGCGCGCGTCGGCGCGACGGCGCCCGGAGTGAGGCACGGATGGAGGAGGCAGCTCGATGAAGGACAATCTGAGGGTTTTGGTGACCGGCGCGGCCGGGCTGGTCGGCGCGGAGGTCACCGCCCGGCTGGCGGCGGCCGGACATGAGGTGACCGCGCTGGTCCACCACAACCCGGTGCTCGTACGCAACGACGGCACCCCTCTGGAGACCGGCGCAGTCACGTGCCTGTCCGGGGATGTGACCAAGCCCCGGCTCGGCCTGCCCGAGGCCGCATACCAGGCGCTGGCTGCGGGCGGGCTCGACCGGATCGTGCACTGCGCAGCGATCACCGACTTCGGTCTCCCCGACGAGGTCTACCAGGCGGTCAACGTCGACGGCACCGCCCACGTCGTCGAGCTGGCCCGCGCCGGCGGCGTTCCTCTGGTGCACGTGAGCACGGCCTATGTGTGCGGTGAGCGCGACGGGCTGATCCGTGAGACGGAGCTGGACGAGGGCCAGCAGCTCGCCAACGCCTACGAGCAGAGCAAGTTCCGGGCCGAGACCTTGGTGCACAAGGCCCAGGCCGACGGGGTGCGCGCCGCGATCGTCCGCCCCAGCATCGTGGTCGGCGAGGAGCGCACCGGCGTGGTGCGCGACTACAAGAACATCTACGCCGTCCTCAAGCTGGCCACCGAGGGCAGGGTCCGTTCCATCCCCGGCCAGTACGAGGCGCGGCTCGACCTGGTGCCCGTGGACTATGTGGCGGACGTCATCACGGAGGTCACCCACCGCTTCGAGGAGGCGGCAGGCCGCACCTTCCACGCGGTGGGCGCACCGCTGACGCTGCGGGACTTCTCCGATGTGATGGCCGAGTACCCGCCGTTCCAGGTGCCGCGGTTCGTCCCTCCGACGAGCTTCGACGCCCAGCGGCTGTCCCGGCGGGAGCGGCTGTACTACGAGCGCGTCATGACGCTGTACGAAAGCTACTTCCGGCGCCGGATGACTTTCGACGACTCCCACACGGCAGGTCTGACCGCCCGCAGGGCACCCGAGAACGGGCAGGACTTCCTGCGCACGATCTTCGACCACTGCCTGGAGTCGGGCTACTTGGGCGTCCCGCACGGCGACGACACGGAGGCAGGCGGCGCCCGACCGGACACCACGGGACCGCATGCGACCGTCGTGGCGCACGGGACCGGCTCGGCCGCCATCGCGCACGGGACCGGCTCGGCCGGAAGCGACGCGATCGGAGCCGGCCGATGACCGGCGCCACGGCGAACGCCCGCCCCTTCGGCGACGACATCTCCCCGGCCCTCAGCTGCGATCCGCGCAAGCGCACCCTGTTCGGCTCGGACACCTACTTCCTGGAGAGCCTCGAACAGCTCGGCACCCTCACCGCCGATGTCGACGGCTTCCTCCACCGGCACGCCGCGCTGCTGCTCAAACCCGATGCCGTGGTCAGCCGGCAGATACCGACGACGGTCGACTGGCTGGCCCGCGGCGGCTTGAGGATCGTGGCCGCGGAACGCACCCGGCTCACCCGTACCGCCGTACGGGCGCTGTGGTACTTCCAGTGGAACCTGGCCACACCGCAGCGCCGCCGACTCGCCGACATGTTCATGGACTCGTGCGACGCGCTGGTGCTCGTGGTGCGCCCCGAAGCGGACGAAGGCGAGGCTCCGCCGACGTCGGTCGTCGTGACCGAGCGGAAGGGCCCGACCGACCCGCTGGCCCGGATCCCCGGCCAGCTCCGCTACGAGATCGGCCGCTACAGCTATCTGCTCAATCTCGTCCACACTCCGGACGAACCGGCCGATGTGGCACGGGAGTTGGGCATTCACTTCGACACCGCGCTCCGGGAGCGGGTCTACGCCTCCGCGCTGGCGGGCGACGACCAGTCGGCCCGGGCGCGTGAGCTGGCCGAGCAGTTGCACGCCGAGGTGCCCGAGCGGGATCTCACCTTCGAACCGGCCGCGGAACGGCTCAAGCGGGCAGTGCAGGAGGCGGAGGAGTCCCTGGCCTCCGGTGCCGTCCGGGACGAACTGCGCGCGGCCCGGCTCGCCGCCTGGGACCAGGACGGCTACCGGCGGCTGATGGAAGCGATCTGGCGGGCCGGACTTCCGCTCGACCCCTGGGACGTGGTGATCGTCGGCACTCATGTGCTGCCGATGAAACGCACGGGGCTGGGCCCCGTGCTCGACGGAGTCAGCGTGCCCGACTGGCAGCGCCACATGGCGCAGCTCGCGGTGCGGTAACGCGGAGGGAGAAGCATGGACACGGTGGAATTCAGCCGCACGGTGCCACGGGAGCTCGTCCATCGGATGAGCCTCACCGAGGTATTCGTGACCGGCGTGCTCGCCCGGGACGAGGACACCCTCGACGTCGGGATGCAGATACCCCGCTCGCACGCCTTCTACCGGGACACGGCGGGCTGCCATCACGTCTACGACCCGATGGTCCTGGTGGAGGCGGCCCGGCAAACGCTCATCATGCTGGGCCACCAGCTGTTCGAGATGCCGTTCGGCACGAAGTTCATCCTGCGGGACATCGCCCTGCGCGACACGGACCTGGCAGCACTGACGGTAAGCGGCGTGCCCACCGAGGTGGTGCTGCGCTGCCGTATCCTGCGCCGTTTCCATGGCAGCGAGGGCGTGTCGGGGGCACGGGTGAGCTACAGCGCGCTGATCGGCGACCGTGTGGCGGCGACGCTGGAGTGCAACATGTCCTGGGTGACGGCCACCCGATGGCAAGCGATGCGCGAGGAACGACGCGCCGCGCTGGGGCTGCCCCTCAATGCCCCCTTCGAGGCCCACGACTCGGAGCGGCGGATTCCCAAGGCCCTGGTCGACCGCAGGGATCCCGCGAACGTGGTCATCTCCCCGCTCCGACTCCCGCCGGGCGGGGACGGTACGGGGACCGCGCGACTCGTCGTCGACACCGGCCACCCCGTCCTGTTCGACCACCCCCTGGACCATGTCCCCGGCATGCTGATCCTTGAGGCCTTCCGGCAACTGAGCATCGCCACCGCCGTCGAAACCGGGACGCTGCCGTCGGCGTCGGCCGTCCTCACCGGACTGAGCGCGCGCTTCACCGGCTTCGGCGAGCTGGATCTGCCGATCACCTGCGAGAGCGTCCGGACAGCAGGCGACGGGACGAACGCCGTGCTGCGCTGTGCCATGAAGCAGGACGGACGCACCATCGCCGACGGTGAAGTGCGCCTCACCGCCGCGCCAGGGACGCGGGGTTGAGATGACCGACGCCCCCGGCACGCCGCCCCCCACCCTCGACATCGACGAGTTGCTGACCTGCACCCCCACCGTGCGCCGCAGGCTCGATCTGTCCCGACCGGTCTCCCGGCCGCTCCTCACCGAATGCCTCCAGCTCGCCCTCCATGCACCCAATGGAGGAAACCGGCAGAACTGGCGCTTCCTGGTGATCGACGATCCGGAGACGAAGGCCGGGATCGCACGGCACTACAAGTCCGCCTCGGACGACTATCTCGCCGCCACTCCCCCGTCGGCGATGAGTGAAAAGGCCGTGGCCGGCGTCCGCTACCTCGCCGACCATCTCCACGAGGTGCCCGCGCTCGTCCTGGCCTGCGTACACGGACGGCTGCCCGCAGACGCGCCACTCGCCCGGCAGTCCGGCTTCTTCGGCACCATCTATCCGGCGCTGTGGAGCTTTATGCTCGCGGCCCGCAGCCGTGGCCTGGGCACCGCACTGACCACGGTGCACCTCGCCCACGAACGCGAAGTGGCGGCGCTGGTGGGTCTCCCGGCCGACGAGTTCACCCAGGTCGCCCTGGTGGCCGTCGGGCACGTCACGGGCGGCCCCGGCTTCCGCCGCACCCGGCGGAAGCCGCTTGACGACGTCATGTCCTGGAACCGGTGGGACAGTTGAGTGACGCCCTGGCTGTTTCCCGCGTGCCGGTACGGCTGGGCCGTTTCGTCCTGCGGATGTTCCGCCCGCAGATCTATGTCACCTATGGCGTGCTGTGGACCCTGGCTCTGGAGGGCACGGCGGAAGCACTCTCGGGGCCCTCCTCGCACTGGACGCCCTCCTGGTCAACCGTGGTGCGCGCGGTGAGCGTGGTGCTGGCCCTGCTGTTCGCCCGCATGGTCGATGAGCAGAAGGATCTGGACTACGACCGCCGGCACCACCCGGACCGGCCCTTGGTGACGGGTGCCATCACGGTGGCGGAGTTGCGCGGCGCCATGGCGCTGATCGCCGTACTCCTCGTCGTGCTCAACACGCTGGTCTCGGCCCTCTCCGTCCTGATGATCCTGCTCGGCCTCGGATACACGCTGTTCCTGGTCGCGCTGGAACGCTGGTCCCCGCGGATCGGCGAGGGCCTCCTCGTCAATCTCCTCGTCAGCTACCCGGTGCAGCTGCTGCTCTCCGTCTACCTCTATCTCTCGCTGCTGACCAGCCACGCGATCGACGGTGACGGGCGGGCTGTGCCCTTGCTGGCCATGTTCGCCTGCGCCTTCCTCCAGTTCGAGTTCGCGCGGAAGACCGAGTGGCGGCGGGACCCGCAGGCACGGCTGTACTCGGAGGTGCTCGGCCCACGCGGCAGCGCGGCTCTCTCGCTCGCGCTCGCCGTGGGCGCGGTGGCACTCGCGCTCCTGCTGTTCGGGACGGCGGGCTGGTTGCCGGCGCTGAGCATCGTCTTCCCCGCCCTCGGCGCCTGGCGCTTCCTCGTGCGCAGAAAATCCTCCGGGCTGATGCTCCCGGCGATGGGCTTTGTGCTCTTTTTCAACTTGCTGTGTTTCTACGGGTCCACAGCGATCGGAATCGGACGGTGAGAGAACGGTGGGAGAGGTGCGAGAGGGTCAGCAGGTGATCATCGACAACGTGCGGATCTTCGACGGGGAGCGGCTGCTGGGCTGCGGCTCGGTCGAGTTCGCCGACGGTCTCATCACGCGCGTCATGGCAGATCCCGCCTCGCGGGCATCGGCAACTTCATCGACATCGACATCGGCATCGACCGAGGTGATCGACGGAGCGGGCATGACCCTGCTGCCAGGGCTGATCGACGCGCACACGCACGTATTCGGCGCCGAGAGCAATCTCGAAATGGCGCTTGCCTTCGGGGTGACGACCGAACTGGACATGTTCATGGGCCCGCCGGACGCCACCCGGGCCCTGTGCGCGGCGGCCGGCGAGCG
Organism: Streptomyces sp. 2323.1; assembly: GCF_900221035.1. NCBI lineage: Bacteria > Bacillati > Actinomycetota > Actinomycetes > Kitasatosporales > Streptomycetaceae > Streptomyces > Streptomyces sp. 2323.1. Next base: position 288,133 of record NZ_LT907981.1, read on the forward strand.
CGCCGACCTCGCCGATCTGCGCAGTGCGGGGCTGCTGGCGAGCGCGCCCGGAGGGCACCCCGGCGTCACCATGCCCGACCTGCCGACGGTGGCCGGTCCTGAGCAGGCCGACGCGTTCGTGGCCGCCAGACAGGCGGAGGGCGCGCACTTCATCAAGATCATGGTGGAGGACGGCGCGCACCACGGGATGTCGCTGCCCGCTCTGGACAGGGCGACGGTGACGGCGCTCGCCGAGGCCGCGCGGCGCCGGGGCCTGCTCACCGTGGCTCATGTGGCCGCGCTGTGGTCCGCGCGACTCGCCCTGGACAGCGGCGTGGACATGCTGACGCATCTACCGCTGGAAGCAACTCTGGACGACGCGTTCGTCAGCCGGGCGGCAGAGGAGAGACGGGCCGTCATCCCCACCCTGGTCATGCTGGAGATGTCCACACCGAAGATGGCCCGCTCGGCCCACACGGGACGATCGCTGGCGGACGATCCGCAGATCGCCGGCCATCTCCCGGAGCACGCCCGTACCGCGATCGCGGAGGGCCACGAAGGCCTCTGCATCGAGCCGGCCTCCCCCGGACAGCACTTCGCCCACGCCCTGTCGAGCGTCCTCAGCCTGCACCGGGCCGGTGTGCCCGTGCTGGCGGGAACCGACGCCAACTACCGGCCGGACCGTGCCTGCCCGGTCGTCCACGGCGCCAGTCTGCACGCCGAGCTGGCACTCCTGGTGGCGGCCGGACTGACGCCGGCGGAGGCGCTCACCGCGGCGACCTCGGCCCCCGCCGCGCACTTCGGTCTCGCCGACCGCGGGGTGATCGCCCCGGGGCGGCGCGCGGACCTCGTCCTCGTCCAGGGCGACCCCACGAAGGACATCCGTCGCACCCGGTCGATCGAGGCGATCTGGCGGGGCGGTGTCCGCTTCGACCGCGCGGCGTACGGCAAGCGCGCCGCCGCCTCATGAAGCCGCCGCCTCATGAACAGGAGCGACATGACAGCGAACCACACGCAGCGGAGGGCCACATGACCGACGGACACAAGCGCTTGGCGGGGGTCAGCAGCACCGCGCTGGTCGTGGCGATCGCCCGCGCTGCCGAGAGCGACCGCCCGGACCGCCTGTTCGAGGACTCCCTGGCCAGGCGTTTCCTCGACGCCGCGAGCGTCGACCAGCAGGCGATCTGGACCACGGGGCAGGGCGAGCTGTTCGCCGAGGCCATGGGCGACTACTTCGCCCTGCGCACCCGGTACTTCGACGACTGTTTCACGCAGGCGTGCGCGGCGGGCTGCCGCCAGGTGGTCGTGCTCGCGGCGGGCCTGGACACCCGTGCCTTCCGGCTGGACTGGCCGGCCGGGGTACGCCTCTTCGAACTGGACCAGCCCGAGGTGCTCGCCTTCAAGGAGGACGTCCTCCAGGGCGAAGTGCCGCGCTGCACACGTGAGGTGATCGCGGCGGACCTCCGCGAGGACTGGCCCTCGCTGCTGGTCAAGCGCGGCTTCCGCGCGGACGAGCCGACGGCCTGGCTGGTCGAGGGGGTACTGGTCTACCTGACCGAGCGCGACGCGGATCACCTGCTCGACCGGATCAGCACGCTGTCGGCGCCGGGCAGCCACCTGTCGGTGGAGCATGTCACCCGGTCGATGGTGAACACGGACCAGGCCCAGGAGGCCGCAGCGGCCGCACCGGAAGGCGTCATGCACCTGCTGTCCTCCCTGTGGAAGAACGAGATGACCCGGCCCCCCGCCGACTGGCTCGCGGCCCACGGCTGGAGCGCCGAGGAAGAACCCCTGACCCACCTGGCACAGCGCCACACCCGCCCGGTCCCCCCGGCCTTCGACCCGACCCTCCCCGGCACCGGCCGCGTCGGCCTCCTGACGGCCGTCCGCTCTTCCTAAGGACACCCATGCCCCGTCACATCGTCGTCCTCAGCATCCCGGCCCATGGGCACCTGCGCCCCTTGCTGGCCATCACCGAGCAACTCGTCCGGCGAGGACACCGCGTCAGCTTTCTGACCTCGGAGGACTTCGCGCCCGCGGTGCGGGCGACGGGCGCCACCGCGCTGCCCTACGACAGCCTGCTGACGGAGGCCCTGGGCCCGGGGCAGTACCAGACGCTCACCTCGGACATGCTGGCCTGGTCGGGCGTGCTGTTCCTCCAGGAGAGCGCGCAGCTGGTGCCGCTGGCCCGGCAGCTCTTCGCCGACGACGTGCCCGACCTGGTGCTGTACGACATGATCGTCGGCCCTGCGGGCCGGGCCCTGGGACAGCTCTGGGACCGCCCCGCGGTGCAGTCCACCCCCTCGATGGCGTCCAATGCCCACTACTCGCAGAAGCGCACGGTCGATGTGGACTCCGGGGTGCCGGACGACCACCCGGCCGTGGTGGAACTCCACCACCAGGCCGAGCAGTTCGCGGCCGACCTGGGCATCACCGCCTCACCGGAGTACCTGGTGGACTGGGGTGCCGACAGGAGCCTCGTCTACGCGCCCCGGGAGTTCCAGCCGGCCGGGGAGACCTTCGGGGAGGAGACGACGTTCGTCGGCCCCTGTCTCTCCGCGGAGTACACCAGGGGCAGCTGGGACGCGCCCCGGAACGGGTTGCCGCTCGTCGTGATCTCGATGGGCACCCTCTACAACAACCAGCCGGACTTCTTCCCCACCTGCGTGCGCGCCTTCGACGGCCGGCCCTGGCACGTGGTGATCACCCTCGGCAACGGCTTGGACCCGCGGAAGCTGGGCCCGCTGCCGTCGAACGTCGAGGTCCATGCGTGGATTCCCCAGCTGGCGGCGCTGCGGCGGGCCGACGTCTTCGTCACCGCCGCGGGGCTGGGCAGCCTGATGGAGTCGCTGTACGCGGGCACGCCGCCGGTGCTGGTCCCGCAGATGCCGGAGACCCGGGTGGCGTCCCGTCGGGCCGTGGAACTGGGACTCGGCACGCTGCTGGACCCCGCGGAGGTCACGGAGGACACGCTGCTGGACGCCGTGCGCGCGACGGCCGCGGACGACGGGCTGCGCGAACGGGTGCGGCGGATGGCCGAGGTGACGCAACGGGCCGGTGGCGCCGTACGGGCCGCCGAGGCCCTGGAGTCGTTGTGGTGAGCATGGGCCAGGCCTAGCCGGCACGTGGGATGAAGGGGCAGCCACACCACGGATGAGGCGGTCACGGCGGACTGGTGATGTCCGGCCGTGACCGCCTCATTCATGGGTGACGTCCGCCCCGCCGGGAAGCCGCGCCCGGCGGCGGCCGTGTCGGCCGGCCGTGCGCGGGCCGTGCGGGGCGGTGGGTCAGGACTCGATCCAGTGATGCGTCTGGACGAGTTCCATGACGCGCTTGCGTACCTGTACCAGTTGCGCCGCGGTCAGCGTCGGGGCCGCGTCGAGCAGGGCCTCCGTCAGTTCGCCGCGGAATTCGGCGGCGGACAGGATCTCGCACACCAGCTCCTCGTCCGACTCGGCGGCGGAGCGCTCCGTCACCGCGCTCGGCGCCTGCCGCCGCACGGTGGCCGTGCGCGCCGGTTCCAGCAGCTGTACCTCGCCGGCCTTGAGCCCGCGGTCCCCCACTTCGGTGGTGTACTCGACCCGCAGCCCGCTTCGGAACAGATGCTTCTCGTCGCACAAGTCGTTCGCGTGCATGAAGACATCCTCCCCGCCGGCGTCGGGGGCGATGAAGCCATAACCTCGCACATCGTCAAACCGCACTACCGTACCCGTAGCCACCTCAGGCTCCCCTCATCTCAACCATCAGCACTCACACCGCACACGCTCCGGAGGGGCGCCCTCCGAAGTCACACACGACACCTGTCACAGCTCGGGCCGGCGCCTTCGACAGCCTGCGTTCGGCTGTCGGCGGTCCGCCGGCCCGGTTCCACGGTCCGGCCGGTCTCACCCGGCCGCACAAAGCGGTGTCACACGGACCACGGAGGCAGATCCAGGATGGTCACGACACTGGCCGTGCAGATCCATCCGGGTCCCTGGGACACCAGCAGGACGTTATCACCCGCGGTCAATTCGCCGGTACGCACCAGGTGTTCCAGCGAAATGAAGACATCGGCCCCGCCGACATGCCCGACCGACTTCCCGTAATCCCAGCTCGATCGCGACATGGGGAGGCCGAGCGGCATCATGGTGCCGAATTCGACCATGCGCCCGTCCATGTTGATCGGGATGACCTTGGCGAGGTCGGAGGCGTTCAGATCCGCGTCGACCAGGGACCGGTGAATGATGTCGAGGTTGAACAGCGTGATCTTCTCAAGGGCCTCGGTCAACGGCATTTCGGTTTCGTTGAACTGCTCGGCCCGCTCCGGCATCGTGGGGTCCGGCCCGTCGCGCTCCAGCAGAGGTCCGTTGCCGCGGTGCCACTTCTCCAGTGCGTGCAGCACGCCCGCGTTGAGCGAGCGCACCTGGGCGAATCCCTCGTCGGCGCTGAGCAGGACCGCCATACCGCCGTCGGAGAAGAAGTAGGACTGGCCGAAGCCGTCGTTCCAGCGGTCGGCTCCCGGGGCGGTGAAGTTCTCGCCCGACGTCAGCAGGACCGCCTCGGCCTCCGCGGCACCGGTCATCTGGCCGATGGCCACCTCCAGCGCCCCCAGCATGCCGTTGCACCCCTGCTGGAGGTATTGCGCGGGGACGTTTTCCAGGGCCAGCTCACGCATGATGTAGCCGGGCGGATAACAGCCCACGGGGCCCTGGTAATTGACGGAGCTGTGGATGTGCGAGCCGATCGCTTCGATATCCAGCTTCGAACGCTCCAGAGCCGTCCGGGCCGCGGAGACCGCCATGTCCATCGCCGGAATGTCGCCTCCGACGTGGGCGCCGGTCAGTCCGTTGCTCTGCGGAATCTCCGCGTCCAGGATGCCATCGGCGACCGCCTGCTCCGCGCTCGCCCATTCCGGAAGGAATGCTCCCAGCGAGTCGATGTAGACGTCTTCCACCTTCATGAAGATTCTCCTCTTTGCGTGCTGGCGGGCCCGATCAGCATTCGAGCAGCTCTCGCTTGAGGTGCTGGGCCAGGGCGCTGGGGTCGGTGAAGTCGAATACCACCGCGGGCGGCAGGGTGAGTTTTGTCGCCGCGTTCAACTCGTTGCGGACGGTCAGCGCGGTCAGGGAGTCGAAGCCGAGATCCTTGAAATCCTGCTGGGCTCCGATCGCGTCGGCGGAGGCATGGCCCAGCACCGTGGCCATCAGACGGCGCACGAGGTCGAGGAGGGTTTCGTCCCGTTCGGCGTCGGTCATCGCGGCGAGGCGGTGCTTGAGCTCGGAGGCTTCCGCGGGCGCGTTGCGTGCGGCCGGCCGGGACGGCTTGTGCACCAGGGCGCGCAGCGTCGGCGGCAGGTTCCCGGATGCGGCCTGGCGGCGGAGTTCCGCGGTGTCCAGCCGTGCGGCGACCGGGTTGCCGTGGTCCAGGCCGCATACCGCGTCGAACAGTTCCAGGCCTTCGGCGAGCGGGAGCGGGTGCACCGGCAGCCGGGAGGTGCCGGAGGTCGTGAGGTCCCGGCCGGCCCAGAGGCCCCAGGCGATGGACGCCGCCGGGAGGCCGTGCGCACGGCGGTGCCGGGCGAGGGCGTCGAGGAAGACGTTGGCCGCAGCGTAATTGCCCTGGCCGGCGCCGCCCAGGATCCCGGCGATGGACGAGAAGACGAGGAACGCGGAGAGGTCCAGGTCCTTGGTCGCCTCGTGCAGGGCGAGCGCGGCGTCCACCTTGGGCCGCAGCACGGCGTCCAGCCGCTCCGGGGTCAGGGACAGCACGATGCCGTCGTCCATCACCACCGCGGTGTGTACGACCGCCTTGAGCGGACGGTCGGCGGGCAGCGTCGCCAGCAACCCTGCGAGCGCCTCGCGGTCGGCCACGTCGCAGGCCGTGATGGTCACCCGGGCTCCCAGCGCGGTCAGTTCGGCCTCGATGTCGGCCGCGCCGGGGGCGTCGGGGCCCCGGCGGCTGGTCAGCAGGAGGTCGCGTACGCCGTGGTCGGTGACGAGGTGGCGGGCGAGTGCGGCGCCGAGCAGGCCGGTGCCGCCGGTGAGGAGGACGGTGCCGTGCGGGTCGGCGAGCAGCGGGGCGCTCTGGGCCGGCGCGGCGAGCCGGGTCAGCTGCGGGATCCGCAACGCGCGTTTGCGCAGGGCCAGTTGCGGCACGTCGGACCCGACGATCTTGCGCAGGGTGCGCCAGGCGGGCTTGCCGGCATCGGTGTCCACGAGGGTGAAGCGGCCGGGGTTCTCGGTCTGTGCGGACCGGATCAGTCCCCATACGGCGGCCGTTGTCAGGTCCGGTTCGGTGGTGTCGTCCCAGGCGGCCACCGCGCCCTGGGTGAGCAGGATCAGCTTCGAGGAGGCGAAGGCGGGGCTGGTCAGCCACGTCTGGGCCCAGGCCAGCGCCTGCCGGGTGCGGCGGTGGACGGCGTCGGCCAGGTCCGCGGTGGCTCCCTCCGCGGTGGCCCCGTCCGCAGCGGGGGCGGCCGTCATCACCACGAGATCCGGTACGGCGGCGCCGCCCTCGATCTCCTTGGCGAGGGTCTCCAGGTCCGGGTAGGTCTCGGCGTACTGTCCGGCGCCCATGAGGCCGGACCGTGCGCGCAGCGGGTCCTCGCCCACGACGGCCCAGGCCGGCGGGGTGTCCGCGGCGATCGACGCGGCCGGTATCTCGGTCCACTCCACCTGGAACAGGCTGTCCTGCTGTGCTGCGGCGGCGCCCCTGATGGTGCGGGCGGACACCGGCCCGGTGGCGAGGGACTCGATGGTCAGCACGGGCCGGCCGGTCGCATCGGCGGCGGCGATGGTCAGGTCCTCGGATGCCGTACGGGTGATGCGGACCCGCAGGACCGAGGCGCCGGCGGCGTGCAGGGTCACGCCCTGCCACCGTGCGGGCTGCCGCGTCTGCCGCTCGTCGCCGAGGAGTCCGCCCGCCCACACGGGGTGCAGTGCGGAGTCAAGCAGGGCGGGATGGAGGCCGAACGCCGCGGCCTGCGTCGTGCGGTCCTCGGGCAGGGCGACCTCGGCGAAGAGGTCGTCACCGCGCCGCCATACGGCCGTCAGGCACTGGAAGGCGGGGCCGTGGTGGTAGCCGGCGTCGGCCAGGGCGGCGTACACCTCGGCCGGCTCCACGGCGGTCGCCTCCGCCGGGGGCCACACCTCCAGGTCCCAGGAGGGCGTGGCCCCGTCCGCGGTCAGGGTGCCGGTGGCGTGGCACGTCCACGGCCGGCCGGTGCCCTCGTCGTCACGTCGCGAGTGGATGGCGACGGGCCGGTGGCCGGTCTCGTCCGGTGCGCTCACCGTGACCCTGAGCTGGACGGCGCCCTGCGATGGGACCACCAGCGGCGCGTGCAGGGACAGCTCCGCCAGCCGGTCGCAGCCCACCTCGTCACCGGCGCGTACCGCCAGCTCGACGAGGGCCGGGCCGGGTAGCACGGCGCTGCCCGCCACGAGGTGGTCGGTGAGCCAGTCGTGGGTCCGGGCCGACAGCCGGCCGGTGAAGAGCAGGGCCTGGGAGTCGGGCAGTTCCACGGCCGCGCCCAGCAGCGGATGCTCCGCCTCCGCCAGTCCCAGGGCGGAAACATCGCCGGCGCCGTCGGGGGGCGTCAGCCAGAACCTGTCGCGCTGGAAGGCGTAGGTCGGCAGGTCGGTCCGGGGCGCCGCGGCGGCGGGGAACGCCGGCCGCCAGTCCACCGGTGCACCGTGCACCCATGCCTCGCCCAGCGACAGCAGGAAGCGGTCCCAGCCGCCGTCGTCGACACGCAGCGACGGCACGGCCGCGGCGGCGGATCCGGCGGACTGGAAGGTCTCCTGGAGTCCGACCGCCAGTACGGGGTGGGCGCTGGCCTCCACGAAGATCTCGTACCCGTCCGCCAGCAGGGCGCGGGTGGCGGCCTCGAACTCCACGGTCTGCCGGAGATTGCGGTACCAGTAGGCGGCGTTCAGTTCCGGTCCGTCGACCTGGCCGCCGGTCACCGACGAGTAGAACGCCACCTCGCAGGGCCGCGGGGACACGGATGCCAGCACCTCCAGCAGCTCGGCTTCCAGCTGCTCGGTCTGCACCGAGTGCCCGGCGAAGTCGACCGGGACCCGGCGCACCCGCACCCCTTCGCCCTCCAGCAGCGCCATCGCCTGCTCCAGGGCCTCCGCATGACCGGAGATCACGGTGGAGGAGGGACCGTTCACCGCCGCGACGCCGACCTGTCCGTGCCAGTGCTCCAGCCGGGCCCGTACCTCGTCCGCGGGCATGCCCACCGACGCCATGCCGCCGGAGCCCGCCACCCGGGAGATCGCCTGACTGCGCAGGGCGACGACCCGTGCCGCGTCCTCCAGGCTCAGCGCCCCCGCCACGCAGGCCGCCGCGATCTCGCCCTGGGAGTGCCCCACCACCGCGTCGGGCTGCACGCCGAACGAGCGCCACACCTCGGCCAAGGACACCATGACGGCGAAGAGCACCGGCTGCACGACCTCCGCCCGCTCCAGCCCCGGAGCGCCCTCGGCCCCCTTCAGCACGTCCGCCAGCGACCAGTCCACGAAGGCCGACAGGGCCTCCTCGCACTCGGTCAGCCGGTTGCGGAACACCGCCGAGGACGCCGACAACTCCCGGGCCATGCCCACCCATTGGGAGCCCTGCCCGGGGAACACGAAGACGGTGGCGCCCGGCCGCGCGGTCCCCCGCACGACACCGGGGCCCGCCTCGCCCCGCGCGAGGGCGTCCAGTCCGGCCGGCAGCCCCGCACCATTGCTCACCACCACACCGCGGTGGTCCAGGGCGCTGCGGCCCAGCAGCCCCAGCCCCACTCCTGCCGCGTCCACGGGATCCGCTCCGGCCTCGGCGAACTCCCGCAGCCGGGTGGCCTGTCCGGCCAGTCCCTGCGGTCCGCGGCCGGACACCAGCCAGGGCACCACACCGGCGTCCGTGACCGGCTCCGGCGCCGCGTCACCGGCCACGGGGCGGTCCGGTGCCTGCTCCAGGATGAGATGCGCATTGGTGCCGCTGGCGCCGAACGAGGAGACCGCGGCGCGCCGGGGCCGGTCGGTCTCCGGCCAAGTGACCGGCTCGGTGAGGAGCTGCACCGCTCCGGCCGACCAGTCCACGTGCGGCGACGGTTCGTCGACGTGCAGGGTCCGCGGCAGTACGCCCTGCCCGAGCGCCTGCACCATCTTGATCACGCCCGCCACACCTGCCGCCGCCTGGGTGTGGCCGATGTTCGACTTCAGCGAGCCCAGCCACAGCGGCCGGTCCTGGTCCCGCCCCTGGCCGTAGGTCGCCAGCAGTGCCTGTGCCTCGATCGGGTCGCCCAGTGTGGTGCCCGTGCCGTGGCCCTCGACCGCGTCCACCTCGTCCGGGGTGAGGCCCGCCCGGTCCAACGCCTGCCGGATCACCCGCTGTTGGGCCGGTCCGCTGGGTGCCGTCAGACCGTTGCTCGCGCCGTCCTGGTTCACCGCGCTGCCCCGCACCACCGCCAGCACCGGATGCCCCAGCCGGCGGGCGTCCGACAACCGCTCCAGCAGCACCAGGCCCGCCCCTTCGGAGAACCCGGTTCCGTTGGCCGCCGAGGAGTACGCCTTGCAGCGGCCGTCGGCGGACAGCGCGCCCTGGCGGCTGAATTCGACCAGGGCGGTCGGCGCGGTCATCACCGTCACCCCGCCGGCCAGTGCCAGCGAGCACTCCCCCTGGCGCAGCGACTGGGCCGCGAGATGGATCGCCACCAGCGAGGACGAACAGGCCGTGTCGACGGTGAGGGCGGGGCCTTCCAGGCCGAAGCTGTACGCGATCCGGCCCGAGGCGATGCTGATCGCGCTGCCGTTGGCGAGATGCCCCTCCAGGCTCTGGGCCGACCGGTCGTGCGGGCCGGGGCCGTAGCCGCCGTGCATCACACCGGCGAACACGCCCGTGCGGCTGCCCTTGAGGGACGCCGCGTCGATCCCGGCGCGTTCGAAGGTCTCCCATGCGGTCTCCAGCAGCAGCCGCTGCTGTGGGTCCATGGCCAGCGCCTCGCGCGGGGAGATGCCGAAGAAGGCGGCATCGAACCGGTCCGCCTCGGGCAGGAACGCCCCTTCGCGGGCGTCCGACCGGCCGGCGGCGGCCGGGTCGCGGCCGAGGAGCCGTTCCAGGTCCCAGCCGCGGTCCGCCGGCAGCGGACCGACGGCGTCGGCACCCGCGGCGACCATCCGCCACAGGGCCTCCGGGGAGTCGCTGCCGCCCGGGTAGCGGCACCCCATCGCGATGATGGCGACCGGTTCGTCCGGCTCCGCGCGCAGCGGGGCCTCGGCGGCGCTCGCCGCCGGTTCGTCCAGCAGCTCCGTGTGCAGGTGCCCGGCGAGCGCGGCCGGGGTGGGGTAGTCGAAGGCGATCGCGGCCGACAGCCGCTTGCCGGTGAGGGAGCGCAGCCGGTCGCGCAGCTGGACGGCGGCCAGCGAGGTGAAGCCCAGTTCCTTGAACGCCTTGTCGGGCGCGACGTCGTCCGCCGTGCCGAGGCCGAGGACGTCGGCGACGGCCGAGCGCACCATGGTCAGCAGCGCGCGGTTGCGCTGGGAGCCGTGGAGCCGGCGGGTCAGCAGTGCGGCGGCCCGGTCGGCGGAGCCGTCCGCCGAGGAGGCCGCCTCGGTGCGCAGTTCGGCCAGGGGGTTGACCGCCAGCAGCCGGGCCGGCAGCTGAGCCAGTTCCTGCCGGGCGATCTTCCCGGCCGGGGTGCGGGGGACGGCGGCGATCTCGTAGAGCGCGTCGGGCACCTTGTAGGCGGACAGCTGCTCGCGGCAGGTGGTGAGGACCAGGTCGGGGTCGATACCGTCCGGGCCCGGTACGAGGTAGCCGACGGGGACCTCGCCGAGCACCTCGTGCGGAACGCCGGCGACCGCGGCCTCGGCCACTCCCGGGATCTGCTGGAGGACCTCTTCGACCTCGCCGGGGTGGATGTTCTCACCGCCGCGGATGATCAGTTCCTTGACCCGGCCGGTGAGCGTCAGATAGCCGGCGTCGTCGCGGCGGCCGAGGTCGCCGGTGCGGTACCACCCCTCGGACAGCACGGCGGCGGTGGCCTCGGGCTGGTTGTGGTAACCGAGCATGAGGGCAGGGCTGTTGACCCACACCTCGCCCTCCTCGCCGGTGGCGGCCTCCTCCCCGGTCCGTGGGTCGGTCAGCCGCAGGTCGAGTCCGGGCAGCGGCACCCCGCAGGAGCCCTCGACCTGCGGGCCGTCCGGCAGGTTCGTGGTGATCGCGCCGCCGGTCTCGGTGCTGCCGTAGCTGGCCAGCAGGGAGATCCCGAAGGTCTCCTGGAACGCGCGCTGCAGCCGGACCGGGCAGGCGGAGCCGGCGACCAGGCACAGACGCAGGTCGGGCGCGGTGAAGCCGCCGTCGCGGGCCGCCTCGACCAGGTGGTGGAACATCGTCGGTACGCCGACGAGAAAGGTGCTGGCCCGGTCCTGAACGGCCTCCAGGACCTCGTCGGCCGCCAGCCCCGGCATGAGGTGCGCCGTGGCGCCGACGGCCACGACTCCCAGCAGGCACACATTGTGCGACACGAGGTGGAACATCGGCAGCGGCCAGAGCACCCGGTCGCCGGCGGAGAGACCCAGGACCGGTGCGGTGCACGAGGCCGTCGCCCACAGGGACCGGCGCTGGGTCGACAGCACGCCCTTGGGGCGGCCGGTGGTTCCCGAGGTGTAGAGCATCCACGCCGGCTCGTCCAGGCCGAGGTCGTCGCGCGCCGGGTTGGCCGGGTCGGTGGTGGCGAGCGTCTCGTAGTGCGCGGTGCCTTCGGGGGCCGCGTCCTCGCCGGTGACCACGATGCGCAGCCCGGGGCGCTGCGGCAGCATCCGCCGTACCTGGTCGGCCTGGGCCGGACCGGTGATCACCACCTGGGCTTCGCTGTCGTCCAGCAGATGCGCCAGCTCCGCGTCGGAGGACTGCGGGTTGAACGGCACCCCGACGGCGCTCGCCCGGGAGGCGGCCAGACAACTCTCCGCCATCTCCACGCAATTGCCCAGGTAGACGGCCGCCCGGCCGCCGCGGGCCAGGCCCAGATCCGCCAGCTGGCCAGCCAGCCGGGCGGTGCGCCGGTCGAGTTCGGCGTAGGTCACGCTGCGTCGCGCGTCGGAGAAGGCGGTCTTTCCGGCGAACCGGTCGGCGTGCTCGGTGAGCAACTCGTGCACCGGGCGGATCAGTTCGGTGCGCATCTTGGCACTCACGTCTTTCGCGCTCCCACCACTTCGGAAACAGGTCCTTGCCTCGGGCAGGCGCAGGCCGTCCGGGCAGCCCCGGCACCGGGTCCGGGAGCGCCGGGAACATCCCGTCCGCTGTGCCGAGACCGCCCTGGCGAAAGGTCTCACCGGAACGTCATTGCGCCTTACGGGAGGGAGAACCGTCCCGTCGCTCCGACCGTGGTGAAGCGCCGTCCCCCTGTCCGGCCCCAGTATGGGCAGGGGCGATGTGGGACATTCCCTAGTGTCCCGTGCACCGGCGGCGCCCGTGGTGCCGCGCCGCCCACCCTCTATGGCACTCCCTAGAGTTCGCGGCCCTTACTGGCCCCGTACGGGCCCGGCGTGCTGAGCTGATGACCCCGATCAGCCGACCGGTGACGGGAACCGGTGTACCGCATGGCCGGACACGCCGTCGGCCTGTCGTGCTCCGCGCCGCGAACCCGGATCGCACCCCCGCGGCAACGCGACGAACATCCCGCAGGACACTCACAGGAGGCGGCAGCCGATGGGGTACAGCAAGAGCGACATTCTGGATCAGGTACGCGCGTACCACCAGGACAATGTCGCGTCCGGATTTGTGCCCGGGGTGACGCCGGTTGCGGCGTCGGGCGCGGTGCTCGACGAGGAGGACCGGGTCGCCCTCGTCGAGGCGGCCCTGGATCTGCGGATCGCGGCCGGTACCAGTTCCCGCCGGTTCGAGCGGGCGCTGGCCAAGTATTTCGGGCTGCGCAAGGCGCATCTGACCAACTCGGGTTCCTCGGCCAACCTCCTGGCGCTCAGCGCGCTGACCTCGCACCAGCTGGAGGACCTCCGGCTGGTGCCCGGCGACGAGGTTGTCACCGTGGCGGCCGGCTTTCCCACAACGGTCAACCCGATCCTGCAGAACGGTCTGGTGCCGGTCTTCATCGACGTCGAACTCGGCACCTACAACGCCTCCCCGGAGCGGATCGCGGAGGCCATCGGTCCGCGTACCCGGGCCATCATGATCGCCCATGCGCTCGGCAACCCCTTCGCCGTCGAGGAAGTAGCCAAGATCGCCAGCGACCGCGGGCTGTTCCTCATCGAGGACAACTGCGATGCGCTCGGCAGCACCTACCGGGGCCGGCTGACGGGCACGTTCGGGGATCTGGCCACCGAGAGCTTCTATCCGGCCCACCACATCACCATGGGCGAGGGCGGCTGTGTGCTGACCGACAACATGGTGCTCGCCCGCATCGTGGAGTCGCTGCGGGACTGGGGGCGGGACTGCTGGTGTGAGCCCGGCGAGGACAACCGCTGCTTCAAGCGGTTCGAGCAGCAGATGGGCACCCTGCCGAAGGGCTACGACCACAAGTACATTTTCTCCCACATCGGCTACAACCTGAAGTCGACGGATCTGCAGGCCTCGCTCGGACTCAACCAGTTCGGAAAAATAGACGAGTTCGGTGCGGCCCGACGGCACAACTGGGCGCGGCTGCGAGCGGGGCTGGACGGCCTGCCGCATCTGCTGCTGCCCGACCCCACCCCGGACAGCGATCCGAGCTGGTTCGGCTTCGTGCTCACGGTGCTGGACAGCGCGCCGTTCTCGACGGCGGAGCTCATCGACCACCTGGAGTCCCGCCGGGTGGCCACCCGACGCTTCTTCGCCGGCAATCTCACCCGCCACCCGGCCTATCTGAACAGCACGTTCCGAGTGAGCGGGCCGCTGACCAACAGCGACATCATGGCCGAGCGGACCTTCTGGATCGGGGTCTTCCCCGGCCTGACCGACGAGATGATCGACCACAGCATCCGCAGCGTCACCGAGTTCGTCACCAGTCGTACCTGACGGGACGGCAGAAGGCGCCCGGCACGCTGGGGAGCGTGCCGGGCGCCGTGCGGTCCGGGCGCAGGGGCGGGAAGGGGCCCGGACGGTTCAGACCCCGGAGACGGACGGGGCCCGGTCGGCGGCCCACCGCTCCAGGAGGTCGGCGGACCGGACCGCGCCCCCGGCCCCGCGGACGTGCGCGCGCATCCGCGCCATCCGCTCCGGCGTCCCCGGGTCGGTCACGAGTTCCTTGACGGCGGCGGCGAGGGTGTCCGCGGTCAGCCGGTCGCGGTCGATCCACCGGCCCAGCTTCAGGTCGTCCAGGCGCCGTGCGGTCAGGGCGAGTTCGAAGGTCTGCGGCACCGCGATCAGCGGGGTGCCGAAGTACAGCGCCTCCATGACGCTGCCCATGCCCGCATGGCAGACCAGCAGGTCGGCGTGCGGCAGGACCACGGGGTGCGGCAGCCACTCGTGGAGCTCGACGTGCGGCGGCACGGGTCCCAGGGCGGCGAGGTCGCTGCCGCGGCCGAGGGTCATCACCACATGCCAGTCGTCGCCGTCGAAGGCGTCCAGGCAGGTGCGGAAGAAGTCGCGCTGCCGGTTGGACTCGGTGCCCAGCGAGACCAGCGCCAGCCGGCGGCCGTCGCCCGGCGGTGTCCACGGCGCAGCGGCGTCTTCGGCCACCGAGGGGCCCACGAACGCGAAGCGGTCGTCGAAGGTCGGGCCCTCGATCTGGAACTCCCGCGGCAGGAAGACCAGGTTCCGGTCGTCCCATTCCGCCAGGAAGCGGCCCAGCTCGTCCGGGGCGAGGCCGTGGTCCTGTGTGAAGCGCATCAGCGCGGCGCCGCCCTCGCGCATCGACGGGTCCTCGGGGTCGAACAGCTGGGCCCGCATGGAGAACGCCTCGTTCGACGCATGGCTGGGGCTCAGCTGCACGGTGGTGGTGCAGCCCAGGAGGCGAGCGGTCATCCGGGCGGCCGCGAACGACTCGAAGTCGTAGAGCACGACGTCCGGCACGTCGGAGCCGAGGGCGGCCACGGCGCGCGGGCAGACCGTCTCCATCGTCTCGACCAGCAGCTCGTAGCCCTCGGCGGCCAGGCGTTCCGCGCTCGGGTCGGGCACCTTGCCGAACGCGCCGCGCCGGGAGGTGTAGCCCACGGTCCGGGCGCCGGCCCGCTCGACCAGCTCGGTGTAGCGGTGGTCGACGACATAGGTCACCCGGTGGCCGCGGGCGACGAGTTCCCGGGTCAGGCCGAGCGTCGGGTTGACGTGCCCGAAGTCGGCGAAGACGAAAACGGCCACATGCCGCGGGGATACCGCTACGGACCCTGACACTTCCACACCTCTGCTCGGGCTGCTGTACGGGGCGGTGCAGGGGCGTTCGACCGCAGCCGAGTCCCCCTGCTGCCACCGTAGGGACGGCGGCCTAGGGTTTCTGCTAATGCTGTGCCTACGACGGGCTCACGGGCGGGTGGCGTGCGCGGTGGCCTGCGGGGCGGTCGCCCGCCACAGCTCCCGGGCCGAGCTGTCGAGGCTGTGCCGCGCCGACCAGCCGAGCAGCCGCCGGGCGGTCCCGGTCGCCACCTGCATCCAGTCCAGGCCGGTGTTCGTCCGGACGCCGGCTCCGGCCCCTTCGACGATCCGGGTCGGCCTTCCGCTGGCCTCGATGAGCCTCTCCACCATGGCGCGCACCGGCACCGCCTCGCCGCGCCCGATGTTGATGACCTGTCCGCCGACCGGCAGCGACGCCGCGGCCAGTACCGCGTCCGCGGTGTCCCGGACGTCCACGAAGTCGCGGCTCGCCCGCAGCGGGCTGACCCGCACCACCGCCTCCTGCCCGGCCTCCGCGGCGCGCAGCTGTGCGGCGACCTGCCCCAGCAGGCTGCTCGGTGAGGTGCCCGCCCCGATCACATTCGACAGCCGCAGCACCACCGCGTCCGCCCGTCCCGCTTCGGCCGCCGCCAGGACCGCCTGGGTGCCTTCCAGTTTCGACCGTCCGTACGGGGTGGTCGGCCGGGTCGGTGCCCGCTCGTCCAGCGGGGTGCCGGGAGGGGGCGGGGCGTACTCGAAGACCGACCCGAGGTGGACGAGACGGGGGCGCCAGGAGGCCGCGGCGATCGCCGCCAGCACCGTTTCGACCAGGGCGTGGTTGGCCTGCTGCATGGTCTCCTCCGTGCGGGACCACACGGCGCCCGCGGCATTGACCACGGCAGCGGGCCGCTCGGAGTCGAGGAGGCGGCTCAGGGCATCCGGCCCGTCGCCGATCAGGTCCAGCGGGATGCAGCGCGAGGTGGCGTCCGCGACGGGCCGGCGGGCCACCAGCAGCGGTTCGCCGCCGGCCGCCCGGACCGCGGCGGACACCTGCCGGCCGATGAATCCGCTCGCGCCCAGCACGACCACCCGGCGGACCGGGCCGTCCGGGCCCGTTCCCGGCGAATGGCACCAGGCCATCAGCACGTCCCGGCGAGCCGCACCGCGCGGTCCTTGAGCGGCTCCCACCAGTCGCGGTGGTCGCGGTACCAGGCGACCGTCTCGGCCAGGCCATCGGCGAAGTCCTTGCCCGGCTTGTAGCCCAGCTCGGTCTGGATCTTGCTCCAGTCGACCGAGTAGCGCCGGTCGTGGCCCTTGCGGTCGTCGACGTACTCGATCATCTCCGGCGCGGCGCCGCAGGTCTCCAGCAGCAGATCGGTCAGTTCCCGGTTGCTCAACTCGGTGCCGCCGCCGATGTTGTAGACCTCGCCGGGGCGGCCGCCGGTGCGGACCAGCTCGATGCCCTGGACGTGGTCGTCGATGTGCAGCCAGTCGCGGACGTGCAGGCCGTCGCCGTACAGCGGGACCTTCTTGCCGTCCAGGAGGTTGGTGACGAACAGCGGGATGACCTTCTCCGGGAACTGGCGGTGCCCGTAGTTGTTGGAGCAGCGCGTGACCCGCACATCGAGGCCGTGGGTGCGGTGGTAGGCGAGGGCGATCAGATCGCTGGAGGCCTTGGAGGCCGCGTACGGCGAGTTGGGGTTGACCGGGTGGGTCTCCGAGCAGGACCCGGTGGCGATCGAGCCGTAGACCTCATCGGTCGAGACGTGGACGAAGGTGGCGAGCCCGTGCCGGAGCGCGGCATCGAGCAGGACCTGGGTGCCCAGCACGTTGGTGCGGACGAACTCCGCGGAGCTGCGGATGGAGCGGTCGACATGGGACTCGGCCGCGAAGTGGACGACCTGGTCGTGGGAGGCGATCAGCTCGCCGACCAGCGCCTCGTCGCAGATGTCGCCGGCGAAGAAGCGGAAGCTGTCGAGGTGGCGCACCTCGTCGAGGTTGGCCGTGCTGGCCGCGTAGGTGAGGCTGTCGAGCACGGTGACGTGCACGTCACCCGGCCCGAAGGGTCCCAGGAGCGTACGGACGTAGTGCGAACCGATGAAGCCGGCGCCGCCGGTCACCAGGATTCTCGTGGGGCTCATCGAGGTTGTGGCGCGAGGCCTGGGAGCCAGGCCGGTGAGGAGCGCCTACCCCCTTCCGTTGTTCGTGCGGGTGGGACGGTCGGCCCGCCGCGCGGGCGGCGTCAGGACTGGATGTGCACCTTCGCGTGGTCGCCGATGACCAGCCGGTGGGCCACCGGACGCTGCGGGGCGAGCGCCACCTGGGCGTTGCGTCCGACCAGGGAGGCCTCCACCCGGCGCACACTCTCGAACGACGAACCGCGCAGCACGATCGAGGCGGCGAGTTCGCTGTCGTGGATGCGGCAGTCCTCCGCGATGGAGGTGGACGGGCCGATGTAGGAGTCGGTGACGACGGTGCCGGCACCGATCACGGCCGGCCCGACGATCCGCGAGGTACGGACCGTCGCGCCGGGCCCGATGCGCACCCGGCCGAGAATCTCACTCGCCTCGTCCACGGAGCCCTCGATGCAGCGTTCCTGGCTCTCCAGCAGCATGCGGTTGACCTCCAGCATGTCGACGACGCTGCCGGTGTCCCGCCAGTAGCCGGACAGCTCACCGGAGCGGATGTCCTGGCCCGCCTCGACCATCCACTGCACGGCGTCGGTGATCTCCAGTTCGCCGCGCGCGGACGGCCGGATGGTGCGTACCGCCTCGTGTACCGCGGGGGTGAAGAGATAGACGCCGACCAGCGCCAGATCGCTCTTGGGGTGCTGCGGCTTCTCCTCCAGGCCCGTCACCCGGCCGGTGGCGTCCAGTTCGGCCACGCCGAAGGCGGTGGGGTCGGGGACCCGGCTGAGCACGAGCTGGGCGTCGGGGCGTTCCTTGCGGAAGCCCTCGACGAGATCGGTGATGCCGCCGGAGATGAAGTTGTCCCCCAGGTACATCAGGAAGTCGTCGTCGCCCAGGAAGTCGCGGGCGATGAGGACGGCGTGGGCGAGGCCGAGCGGGGCGCTCTGCGGAATGTAGGTCACCTTCAGGCCGAACTGGGAGCCGTCGCCGACCGCCGCACGGATCTCCGGTCCGGTGTCGCCGACGATGATGCCGACGTCGATGATGCCGGTCTCGGCGATGGCCTCCAGCACGTAGAAGAGGATCGGCTTGTTGGCGACCGGGACGAGTTGTTTGGCGGAGGTGTGGGTTATGGGCCGCAGGCGCGTACCCGCGCCTCCCGAGAGCACAAGAGCCTTCACGGTTTCCATCCAGGGGCGAGTGGTGTCAGGGGGAGGGCCTGTCGGTCGCCGGCCGACTCGGCCCGGTCAGCGCTCCGCGACCAGTTGCTCCAGTGTGGCGACCATGTCGCGCGGGCTGGGCATCGCCGCGGATTCGTCGCGCAGTCGCTGCGCGGCGGAGGCGAAGCCCGGGTCGTCGAGGATCTGCAGGGTGTGTCGGAGCACCAGGTCGGCGGTGACCTCGCTGTGGTGGGCGAAGATCCCCGCGCCGGCGCGCTCCAGGGACCGGCCCCGCCACTCCTGGTCGGCGACGTTGGTGGAGAGGGCGAGCTGCGGTACCGCGTTGATCAGGGCGGTGGCGTAGGTCCCCCAGCCGCCGTGGTGGATGACGGCCGAGCAGCTGGGAAGCAGGGTGTGCAGCGCCACGCCGTCGACGGCGCGCACATTGGCAGGGATGTCGGCGATGTCGGCGAGTGCCTTCCGCTGCTGCGGAAGGAGCGCGGCGACCACCTCGATGTCGAGCGCGGCCAGCGCTCCGAGGAGGTCGGGGACGGAGACGTAGTCACCGCCGTACGCCTCGGTGTTGCTCGTGCCGAGGGTCAGGCAGACCCGCGGCCGCTTGGGTGCCTCGCGCAGCCACGGCCACCACACCGCGTCCCCGTTGTACGGCACGTAGCGCATGGACAGCGACCGCAGTGTGGTGGGCGGCCGCAGGCTCGGCGGGAGGGTGTCGAGGGTGTACTGCCCGTGGATCAGCTCTTCGTCGCAGGAGACGCCGAACGGGGCGCCCCGCTCGTCGAGCCAGTCGGCGAGCGGGTCCACCCGCTCGGTGGGCGGGAGCTGGTTCATCAGGCCGAGATAGGTCTGCCGGGCCCTGCCGTAGACATCGGCGCACCACAGCAGCCGGACGTGGACGGCATCGCAGGCGCGGGCGGCGATGGCGCCGGCGTAGCAGAGCGGGTCACGGATGACCAGATGCGGCTGCCAGCTCTTCGCGAGGGCGGTCATCTCGTCCAGCACCGGCTCGTTGTACAGCGCGAAGCCGTAGGGGACGCTGATCTCGTAGCGGTCGCGGAGGGCGGGCCAGTCCACCTCCCCGGGTCCCAGCCGGCTCCAGTTGGCGACGTCCTGGTCCTGTGACTCGGGGGCCAGTTTCATGGCCTGGTGCAGTTCGTGGTCACGGCCGACGGGGGCCGCGACCAGACCGGTGCCGGTGACGATGTCGGTGAGTGCCGGGGCGTTCGCCATGCGCACCTCGTGCCCTGCCGCGGTCAGCGCCCAAGCCAGCGGCACCATGGAATACAGATGCGACTTCTCGGACAGTCCGGCGAACAGCACGCGCATTGGGGATCCCCTCTCGGTCGCGCACAGTTGGGTGGCCTCGACATGACCGCCAGGCACGCATTCACGGCCAGAGCGCGGATGGTGTCGATGCTTATCCTGTGGTCTGAAACAGTGCCCCGCGGTACCGCACCGCCATGGTCTGGGGATTCCTCCAGACAATGACGTCCGAGCCCACGGCCCGCCTCCCGGGTACCGGATCCGCGCCGCTGCGTGCCCTGCCGCTCCGAGTGGAGCCCAAGCCCCGCCGAGGCCGGTCCTGAGGCTTCGGAAATCCCTAGAATTCCGCCGCATTCCTGTCCTGCGCCGCACCGCCGTGCTGAGCTTCGGTCTTATCTGTGAAGAAAGGTTTTCGACGGCAGGACGCGTGCTCCGGTATGCGTCCGGGCCGGCGCGAAAGGGGAATCACCGGTGCCGCAGCAAATGTCGAATGTCCTCCCGAATGTGCCGCACCCGCCGTGGGCGCCCGGCCCGGAGGTCGTTCAGCCTCCGACGGTGGAGCCGGACGGCGGCGCCACCCTGCTGGCCTGGATGCGCCGGATGCGAAACGAAAGCCCGGTCTGGCGGGACGAGTCGGGGAATGCGCATGTCTTCAGACACGCGGACGTGGTGCACATCCTGGGCGATCCGGGGTTGTACTCCTCCGACACCGTGGGGCGGCTCGGCGGCGAGACACCCAGCGGCGTCCTGCTGCTGCTCGACCCCCCGCAGCACGGCAAGCTGCGCCGCCTGGTCAGCCGGGCGTTCACCAGCCGGCTGATCTCCGAACTGACCCCGCAGATCACCACCCTCACCCGCGAGCTGCTCGACGCGGTCGACGGTGAGCGCTTCGATCTCGTCGATGCGGTGGCCAATCCACTGCCGGTGATGGTGATCGCCACGATGCTGGGCGTGCCGCTCCACGACCAGGCCATGTTCCAGGCGTGGGGCGCCCAGTTGCTCGCCACGGATGCCGCGGACCCGGAGAGCGTGCGGCGCATGGAGCTGACCGGCAAGGAGATCTCGGCGTACTTGCAGGAGTTCGTGGACGCGCGCCGGCGCACCCCGCACGACGACCTGATCGGCACCCTGGTGCACGCGGAGGTCGACGGCCAGCGGCTGTCCGACGACGAGATCGTCAGCTTCGCCACGCTGCTGCTGCTGGCGGGCCACATCACGACCTCGGTACTGCTCGGCAACATCCTGCTGTGCCTGGACAGCGCGCCGGAGCGCTGGGAGGCGCTGCGCGCGGACCGGTCCGGGATTCCCGCGCTGATCGAGGAGACGCTGCGCTGCCGGCCGCCGTTCACCCGCGTCGAACGGGTGCCGACGCGGGAGGTGGAGATCGCCGGGGAGGTCATCGCGCCGAACACCCTCATCCACCTGTGGCTGCTGTCCGCCAACCATGACGAGCGGGTCTTCGACGACCCCGCGGCCTTCGTGCCGGAGCGGTCCAACTCCCGGCAGGCGGCGTTCGGGCACGGCATCCATTACTGCATCGGCGCCCCGCTCGCCCGGCTGGAGAGCCGGATCGTGCTGGAGCTGATGCTGGACCGCTTCCGCAGCGTGCGAGTGGATGCCGGCTCCCGCCTGTCGTTCCACGGCAGCAACGTCTTCGGTGCCGAGCAACTGCCGCTGGTGGTAAGGCGGGCGTGATGCCCTCACGTGGGGCCTCGCCGCACGGGTCAGCCGGCGGCGGGGTCCACCGTGATGGCGCGGGACGGGCACAGCTGCTCCGCCTCTTCCACGTCGTCCGCCAGCTGCGCGGGCGGCTCGGTCATCCGCAGCACGACACGGCCGTCGTCGTCGTGCTGCTCGAAGACCTCGCCGGCGGTCATCGCACACATCCCGGCACCGACGCACCGGTCCCGGTCAACCGTGATCTTCATGGTGTCTCCCTCGTTCGGTGGGCCCGCGACCTCGTCCCGCGGGCCTGTGACCATGGTGTCCGCTGTGCGGCGCGCCGTAGACCGTCGCCGGCAGGGTCTGGTGAATCGCCCAGACAATGAGCCCGGGGCCGTACGCCCACGCGCGGTTGTCCGGGCGGTTCACGCCTCTCCTCACCCCTCATCGTGGCGTGCCACTGCCCTGCGGCCGGGAGCCCGGCAGGGCCTCCATCCAAGCGGTGACGGTCTTCGCGGTGGAGCCCGCGTGGTCCTCCATCATCGTGAAGTGGTTGCCCGGTACCTCGGCCACGGTGTCCGCGCCGTCCCAGGACGCCTGCCACTCCTCCGCCGCGAGCTCTCCGACCTGCTCGACGCTCACCGGCGGCTCACTGGAGCGCACCAGCAGCACGGGGCAGGACAGCCGGTCCGGCGCCCATGCGCCGACGACGTGGATGTACCAGCTCATCGCGGTGAGCCGATCGGAATCCATGTGCGCGAACAGGGACTCGCGGTCGAACATCCCGCCGATCATCTCGCCGGCGAACCGGGTGAAGGGCGAGTCCTCGCGCGGCAGATAGGTGTCCAGCAGCGCGACGCCGACGGGCGGTGTCCCCGCCTTCTCCAGGTAGTGCGCCACGGCCAGGGCCAGGATGCCGCCGGACGACGAGCCGAGCAGCACGAACGGGCCGCCGTCCGCGCACCGCAGCACCGCCTCGGCCTGCACCCGTACGACCGCGTCGAAGGACGCGGGCAGCAGCTCTCCGCGGCCGAAGCCCGGGGTGGGCAGCGCCCATACGTCGCGCGTGCCCCGGTGGACGGAGGCGAACCTGGCGTACTGGTGCACACCGGCGAGCGCCACATACGAGCTGAAGCAGATCAGCACCGGCTCGGCCGGATCCGGGGAGGCGCCGCCGCGTGCGAGGCGTACGGGCGTGCACTGCGCTCCGACGTCCTCCGGCGCGTCGAACGTCGGCCGCAGCCGGGCGGCCGCCTGGAGCAGCGCGAATGCCTCTTCCACCCGTCCCGACTCGCAGGCTCCCCGGAAGAGGGCGCCGAGGGTGTCCTCGGCCCGTCCCGTCGCGGACGGCCGGTCGTCGGATCCTGCGGTGCCGGTACCGGACTGCGGGAGGCCCCCCGCGGTCAGCTCCTCGCCCAGCCGGGCGGCGAGATCCTGTGGGGTGGCGACGTCGAAGACGAGCGTGGGCGGGAGCCGCAGGCCGGTGACGGTGCCGAGCTGGTTGCGCAGCTCCACGGCGGTCAGCGAGTCGAAGCCCAACTCGGTGAAGTCACGGTCCGGTTCGACGTCCTCGGGCGACCCGTGGCCGAGAACCGCGGCGACCTGACGCCGTACCAGATCCAGCAGCAGCGCGTCCCGCCCGCCGGGGCCGGCGGCCGCCAGCCGTGCCAGCAGATCGTCCTGGTCCGCCGCGGACGCGGAGACCGTCCGCCGGGTCCGGCCAGGTGCGGCACCGCCCAGCAGTGCCGCGAGTCCGCCCCGGCCGAGGCCCACGGTGACCAGGGCGGGGTCGCCCGTCGCCAGCGCGGCGTCGAACAGCGCGAGCCCGTCGTCGGCGGAGAGCGGCCGCATGCCACCGCGGGCCATCCGCCGCCGGTCGGTGTCGGCGAGGCCGGTCGTCATCCCGCCGTCCTCGGCCCACAGCCCCCATGCCAGCGAGGTGGCCGGCAGCCCCTGGGCCGCCCGGTGCGCGGCCAGCCCGTCCAGGAAGGCGTTGGCGGCCGCGTAGTTGGCCTGCCCCGCCGAGCCGAAGGTGCCGGCCGCGGAGGAGAAGAGCACGAACGCCGACAGCTTCCGGTCCCTGGTCAGCTCGTGCAGCAGCCAGGCGGCGTCGGCCTTCGGGCGTAGCGTCCGGTCGATCCGCTCCTCGCTGAGCGCGGTGAGCACCCCGTCGTCGACGACCCCGGCGAGATGCACGACGCCGGTCAGCGGGTGGCCCGCCGGGACCGAGTCGAGCAGTGCCGTCACGTCCGCCCGCTCGGCGACATCGCAGGCCACCAGGGAGGCTTCCGCTCCCTGCTCGGCCAGCTCCGCGCACAGCTGCGCCGCCCCGGCGGCCGCGGGGCCGCTGCGGCTCGCCAGCACCAGGTGCCGTACGCCGTGCCGGGTGACGAGATGGCGGGCCAGCAGCCGCCCCAACGCGCCGGTGGCCCCGGTGACCAGCACCGTGCCCTCCGGATCGAACGTGGAGTCCGGGGCCTGGGCAGGCTCCGTACGGGCGAGGTGCGGCAGCCGCAACTCGCCCGCCCGCAGCACCGCCTGCGGAGGGGCGGCGGCCACGGCATCCGCGAGCACGCTGCGGGACGCCTCGCTGTCGTCGAGGTCGAGCAGCCACAGCCGCCCGGGGTGTTCCAGCTGCGCGGTGCGGACCAGTCCGCACAGTGCCGCGCCCGCGAGATCGCTGACGTCCTCCCCGGGCCCGGCGGCGACGGCGCCCCGGGTGACGAGCACCAGCCGGGAGCCGGCGAACCGCTCCTCGGCGAGCCATTGGCGGCAGACGGCGAGGGTGCTCGCGAGCAGTCCCCGGACGTCCGGGGTGTCGGTGCCGCCCTCCGGTGCGCACTCCAGCAGCACGGTGTCCGGCATCGTCATCCCGGTGGCCACCGCGGCCGCCAGCGCGTCGAGATCGGCGTACGACTCCGCGTGCACGCCCGCTGTGTCCAGCGCCTCCGCGATCCCGGCGTCCGAGGGTCCCGCGAACGCGGCGCCGAACGGGCTGCCGAGCACGACCCACCGCGCGGCCTCGGCGCGTGCGGGGAGGGAGGCGGCGGCCTGCCAGTCGAGGCGCAGCGGCACCTCCGGCCCGGCCGGCGGGGAGGCGGGCAGCTGCTCGGGGGTGACCGTGCGCAGGGTCAGCGCATCGGCCGTGGCGACGGGCCGGCCGGAGACGTCTGTGACCAGCACCGAGAAGGCATCGGCCCGGCCCTCGGCGGGCGCCAGACGCACCCGCAGCGCATCGGCCCCCTCGGCATGGAACGTCACTCCGCTCCAGGCGAACGGCAGCATCGCACCGCCGTCACCCGTGCCCTCGGCGTCCCGGCCGCCGACGAGCAGCGTCTGCACGGCCGCATCGAGCAGCGCGGGGTGCAGCGTGAACCGTGCGGCGTCCGCACGGTACGGCTCGGGCAGGGCGGCCTCGGCAAACAGCTCGTCCCCGCGCCGCCAGACGCGCCCGAGGCCCTGGAACGCGGTCCCGTAGGCGAACCCGGCGTCGGCGAAGGCGTCGTACCACTCCCCCGTTCCGACCGGCTCCGCGCCCGCGGGCGGCCAACTGCCGAGGGATTCCGGCTCGTTGGGCGGGGCGGCGGCCAGGGTGCCCTGTGCGTGCCGGGCCCAGGGCGCGGCATCGTCGGCTTCCACCGGCCGGGAGTGCACGGTGAACGACCGGCTCCCGGTGTCGTCGGGTGCGCTCACCGCAACCTGGAGCTGGACCGCGCCCTGCTCCGGGAGGACGAGCGGCGCCTCCAGGGTGAGTTCGGCGAGATGGTCGCATCCGGTGCGGTCACCGGCGCTGACGGCGAGGTCGAGGTACGCCGTCGCCGGCAGGATCACCCTGCCCAGCACCGCATGTCCGGCGAGCCAGCCATGGGTGGCAAGGGACAGCCGCCCCGTGAAGACCACGGATTCCGAACCGGCCACGGTGACTGCCGCACCGAGCAGCGGGTGACCGGCCGCGCGCAGCCCCACGGCGTCCAGGTCGCCCACCCCGGCCACCGCGTCCCACCAGTAGCGCCGCCGCTGGAAGGCATAGGTCGGCAGATCGACGCGGCGGGCACCGGGGAACAGCGCGGACCAGTCGAGCCCGGCGCCCGAGGTGTGGAGCGCTCCGACGGCCGCCATCAGGCCGTGTGTCTCGGACCTGTCCTTGCGCAGCGCGGGGATCAGCGCCCGGTCGCCGTCCAGGCACGCCTGCGCCATGGCGGTCAGGGTGCCGTCCGGCCCGATCTCCAGGAACCGGGTCACGCCCTGCTCCGCCAGCCAGCGGATGCCGTCGGCGAAGCGGACGGACTCGCGGACGTGGCGCACCCAGTAGTCGGGGGAGGCCAATTCCTGTGATGTGGCCAGCTCGCCGGTCAGGTTCGAGACCACCGGGATACGGGGCTCCGCGTAAGCCACGCTGTCCGCGACGGTACGGAACTCGTCGAGCATCGGTTCCATGAGCGGGGAGTGGAAGGCATGGCTGACCTGGAGGCGCTTCACCTTCCGGCCCCCCTCGGACTCGAAGCGCCCGGCGATCTCCGCCACCGCGGATTCCTCGCCGGAGATCACGACCGACTGCGGACCGTTCACCGCGGCGATGCTCACACGCTGCTCCTGGCCTTCCAGCAGCGGCAGCACCTCGGCCTCCGACGCCTGGATCGAGACCATGGCACCGCCGGACGACAAGGCCTGCATCAACCGGCCACGGGCAGCGACCAGACGGCAGGCGTCCTCCAGTGACAGCACGCCTGCCACATGCGCAGCCACCAACTCGCCGATGGAATGCCCCACCAGGAATTCCGGCCGTACGCCGAAGGACTCGACGAGCCGGAACAGCGCCACCTCCACCGCGAACAACGCCGGCTGGGTGAAACCGGTCTGGTTCAGCGTCTCCGCATCGTCGCCAAACACCACGTCCCGCAGCGGCGATGCCAACTCGCCATCGAAGTACGCACACACCGCATCAAAAGCATCCGCGAAGACCGGGAAGGTTTCGTACAACTCCCTTCCCATCTTCCTGCGTTGGGCGCCCTGGCCCGTGAACAGCATCGCTGTTCTGCCCTCGCCCCGTACCACCCCGGTGATGACCTGCGTCGCGGTCTCGCCGGTCGCCAGCGCGCGCAGGTCGCTCAGCAGCTCGTCCCGGGTGCTGCCCACGAGCGCGGCGCGGTGCTCGAAGGCGGTCCGGGTCGTGGCCAGGGAGAGTCCCACGTCCTGCAGGCCGAGTTCGGGCCGGTCTTCGAGATGCGCGTGCAGGCGGCCGGCCTGTGCCTGGAGGGCGTCGCGGGTGGTGCCGCTGAGGGGCCAGGTGACGGGTACGGACGGGGTGGCGGCCGGCGGCGGGGCGGGGGTGGCGGGGGCCTGCTCCAGGATGGCGTGCACATTGGTGCCGCTGATGCCGAAGGAGGAGACCCCCGCCCGTCGCGGCCGGTCGGTCTCGGGCCACGGCACGGTGTCCGTGAGCAGCCGTACGTCCCCTTCCGACCAGTCCACATGGGTCGACGGCCGGTCGATGTGCAAGGTGGGCGGCAGGACGCCGTGCTGGAGCGCCAGCACCATCTTGATCAGGCCCGCCACACCGGCGGCGGCCTGGGTGTGCCCGATGTTGGACTTGACGGAGCCGAGCCACAGCGGCCGGTCGGTTTCCCGGTCCTGCCCGTAGGTGGCCAGGAGCGCCTGGGCCTCGATGGGGTCGCCGAGTGTCGTGCCGGTGCCGTGGGCCTCGACGGCGTCGACCTCCGTGCCGGACAGGCCGGCGCCGGCCAGGGCCTCGCGGATCACCCGCTGCTGCGAGGGGCCGTTGGGGGCGGTGAGGCCGTTCGAGGCGCCGTCCTGGTTGACGGCGGAGCCGCGGAGCAGCGCCAGCACCGGGTGCCCGTTGCGCTGGGCGTCGGAGAGCCGCTCGACCAGGACGACGCCGACGCCCTCGGAGAAGCCGGTGCCGTCGGTGCGGTCGGCGAACGCCTTGCAGCGGCCGTCGGCCGCCAGGCCCTGCTGGCGGCTGAAGTCCAGGAAGAGCCCCGGGGTGGACATCACCGTGACGCCGCCGGCCAGCGCGAGATCGCATTCGCCCGACCGGAGGGCCTGCGCCGCCAGATGGAGGGCGACGAGGGAGGAGGAGCAGGCGGTGTCGACGGTGACCGCGGGCCCCTCCAGACCGAAGGTGTAGGAGAGGCGGCCGGACATCACGCTCGCGGAGTTGCCGGTGCCGAGGTGTGCCTCGGCGTCCGGTGCCGAGGCGAGGGAACGGGAGGAGTAGTCCTGGTAGTTGGTTCCGGCGAAGACGCCGGTACGGCTGCCGCGCAGCGCGACCGGGTCGATCCCGGCCCGCTCGAACGCCTCCCACGACGTCTCCAGCAGCAACCGCTGCTGCGGATCCATCGCCACCGCCTCCCGCGGCGAAATCCCAAAGAAGCCCGCGTCGAAGTCGCCGACGTCATCGAGGAAGCCGCCCGAGCGGGTGTAACTGCGTCCGGGGACCCCCGGCTCGGGGTCGTACAGCGCCTCCACATCCCAGCCACGGTCCGCCGGCCACTCACCGATCGCGTCCACCCCGCCCGAGAGCAGCTGCCAGAATTCCTCCGGCGAACCCACCCCACCGGGAAAACGGCAGCTCATCGCCACGAGGGCGATGGGGTCGTGCTCGTCGGCCGTCGCCTTGGCGGAGACCACCGCGGCCGGGGCCGGCGCCTCGTCGAGGTCCAGCTCGGTGCGCAGCCGGGTGGCCAGTGCTGCCGGGGTCGGGTGGTCGAAGATGAGGGTGGCCGGGAGCCGTTTGCCGATGGCCGTGCTGAGCGCGTTGCGGAGTTCGACCGCCATGAGGGAGTCGAAGCCCAGCTCGCGGAAGGCCCGGTGGGGGGCGACCTCGTCGGGGTCGGTGTGGTTGAGGACGGCGGCGATGTGGGCGCGGACGAGTTCCGACAGGGCCTGGCGCTGCTCCGCCTCGCCCAGGGCGGCGAGTTGCCGGGCGAGTGCGGGGCCTTCGGTCGTCTCCTCCGTCGCCGGTGCGGCTGCGGCACGGGCCCGCTGCGCGTCGGGAAGGTCGGCGATCAGGGGCCGGGGGCGGGCCGTGGTGTAGGCGTGGGTGAAGGTGTCCCATTCGATGTCGGTGACGGCCAGCGCGGTGTCGTCGTGGTCGAGGGCGCGTTGCAGCGCGGCGACGGCCGACTGGGGGTCCATGACGCGGACACCGTGCCGGTGCAGTCGCTCGCCCACGGTGCCCTCGGCCATGCCTGCCTGCGCCCAGGGCCCCCAGGCGATGGAGGTGGCCCGGTGCCCGGCCGCCCGGCGCTGCTGGGCCAGGGCGTCGAGGTAGGCGTTGCCGGGGGCGTAGTTGGCGTGGCCCGGCGCGCCGATGGTGCCGGCGGTGGAGGAGAACAGCACGAAGGCCGACAGGTCGTGCGGGCGGGTCAGCTCGTCGAGGTTGCGGGCGCCGCCGGCCTTCACCCGGAGCACTCCGGCCAGTTGGGCGGGGGTCAGGGAGTTGATCGTTCCGTCGTCGAGTACGGCTGCGGTGTGCAGGACGGCGGTGAGCGGCCGGTCGGCGGGGATCGTGTCGAGCAGGTCTGCGAGCGCGTCCCGGTCGGCGATGTCGCAGGCCGCGAATTCGGTGTGGGTGCCGAACTCGGTAAGTTCCGCGGCGAGTTCGGCGGTCCCGGGGGTGTCGGCGCCGCGCCGGCTGACGAGCAGCAGGTGTGGTGCGCCGTTCCGGGCGAGCCAGCGGGCCACATGGCGTCCGAGGGCGCCGGTTCCGCCGGTGACCAGGACGGTGCCCTGGGGAGTCCAGCGCCGCGTGGTGTCGAGCTCGCCGGTGGCGGCGCGGACCAGCCGCCGGGCGACGACACCGTGCGGCCGGATGGCGAGCTGGTCCTCGTCGCCGATGCCGGCGAGCGCCCGCACCATGGCGGTGGCGGCGGCCGGGTCCAGGGTTTCGGGCAGGTCGAGCAGTCCGCCCCAGCGCTCCGGCTGCTCCAGGGCGACCACCCGGCCGAAGCCCCACACCAGGGCCTGGCGCGGCGCGGTGACGCCGCGCTGCGGATCGGTGGCCACGGCGCCCCGGGTGGCGAACCACAGCGGGGCCTCTACGCCGGTGTCGTCCAGTGCCTGGACGAGGGCGACGGTGGCGGCGAAGCCCCGGGGCAGGCCGGGGTGGGCGGGGTGGTCGTCCTCGTCCAGGGCGAGCAGGGAGACGATGCCCGCGACCGGGGGCAGCGGTGCGTCCGGGGAGGCCGTGCCGCGCAGTGCCGCCTCGATCGTCCCGGCGAGCGCGGCGCGGTCCGCTTCGGCGTCCACCGGCACGAGCACGGGGTGGGCTCCGGCCGCCGAGAGCGCCGTGGTCAGGTCGTCGGCCGGGGTGTGGTCGCCGGTGGTGACGACCAGCCAGGTGCCGCGGAAGGTGGCCGGGGCGGCGCCGGCGGGGACGGGCTTCCAGGTGATGCGGTAGCGCCACGAGTCGGCCTGCGCCCCTTCGCGGTGGCGCCGGCGGTAGTCGGACAGGGCGGGCAGCAGCTCGTCGAGGGTGGCCGGGTCGAGGGCCAGCGCGGCGCCGAGCGTGTCGGCATCGCCGCTCTCGACGGCCTCCCAGAAGCGGGAGTCGGTGGCGTCGCCGGGGCCGCCGCGCAGGGCGGGGGCGGGCTCGGGCCAGTAGCGGCGCCGCTGGAAGGGGTAGGTCGGCAGGCTGATCCGCCGGGCGCCGCCTGTCCCGGCGGGGTCGAGAACCGTGCGCCAGCTGACCGGCCCGCCGGCGACGGACAGTTCGGCGAGCGAGGTGAGGAACCGCCGGGGGCCGCCCTCCCCCTTGCGGAGGGTGCCGACCACGGCGGCGTCCGCGATGTCGAGTGCGTCGAGCGTCTCGCGTACGGCGGTGGTCACCACGGGGTGCGGTGAGGCCTCGACGTAGGCGCGGTAGTCCTGTTCGGCCAAGGAGCGGACGGCGTGTTCGAAGCGTACGGTCCGGCGCAGGTTGCGGTACCAGTACTCGGCGTCCAGCCGGCCGGTGTCGATCCAGTCGCCGGTCACCGTGGAGAAGAACGGGGTGGCGCCGCTGCGCGGGCTGACCGGTGCCAGGTCGGCGAGCAGTTGCGCACGGATCTCCTCGACCTGCGCGGAGTGCGACGCATAGTCGACCGGTATCCGGCGGACCTGGGCCCCGTCGGCCTCCAGCGCGGCGAACAGCTCGTCGAGAGCGTCCGCTGCTCCGGAGACGACCACGGAGCGGGGGCCGTTGACGGCGGCGACCGAGATGGCCTCGCCCCAAGGTGCGAGGCGCTCCTCGACCTCGGGCAGCGGCAGCAGGACGGACATCATGCCGCCGCGCCCCGCGAGTGCGGTCAGCGCGCGGCTGCGCAGGACGACGACCCGGGCGGCGTCCTCCAGGCTCAGCGCCCCGGCGACACAGGCGGCGGCGATCTCGCCCTGGCTGTGCCCCACGACGGCGTCGGGCTCCACCCCACGGGCGCGCCAGAGCCCCGCCAGGGCGACCATCACGGCGAACAGCGCGGGCTGGACGACATCGACGCGATCGAGGGACGGCGCCCCCTCCGCACCGCGCAGCACCTCGTCCAGGGACCAGCCGGAGAACCGTTCCACGGCCTGGGCACACTCGGTGAAGCGGGCGCGGAACTCCGCATCCGTATCGAGGAGTTCGGTGGCCATCCGGTCCCACTGGGAGCCCTGGCCGGGGAAGACGAAGGCGGTCCGGCCGTCCGCGCCGCTCGTGCCGCGCACCACTCCGGGGGCCGGAACGTCGCGGGCGAGCAGGTCCAGGCCGCGCAGCAGCTCCTCGTGGTCGGCGGCGATCACGGTGGCCCGTTCCTCGAAGGCCGTACGGGTGGTGGCCAGCGACCAGGCGAGGTCGCGCAGCGGCGGCGCCGGCCGGTCGGACAGCCGCTCGTGCAGCCGGGCGCTGAGCGTACGCAGCGATTCCGCGGTGCGCGCGGAGAGCGGGAAGGCGAGTGGCCGGGAGCCGGCGTCCGTCGCGGGGACACCGTCGGCCTCGGGGACGGGCTCTGGGGCCGGGGCCTGTTCGAGGATGACATGGGCGTTGGTGCCGCTGACGCCGAAGGAGGAGACCGCGGCCCGGCGCGGCCGCCCGTGGTCGGGCCAGGGAGTGGCGTCGGCGAGCAGCGAGACGTTCCCCGCCGACCAGTCGACGTGGGACGAGGGCCGGTCGAGGTGCAGCGTCGAGGGCATCAGCCCTTCGTGGAGGGCGAGCACGGCCTTGATGACACCGGCCACGCCCGCCGCTGCCTGGGTGTGCCCGATGTTGGACTTGACGGATCCCAGCCACAGCGGCCGGTCGGTCTCCCGGTCCTGCCCGTAGGTCGCCAGGAGCGCCTGGGCCTCGATGGGGTCGCCGAGTGTCGTACCGGTGCCGTGGGCCTCCACCATGTCGACGTCCGCCGTGGCCAGGCCCGCGCCGGACAGCGCCTGCCAGATGACGCGTTGCTGGGAGGGGCCGTTGGGGGCGGTGAGGCCGTTCGAGGCGCCGTCCTGGTTGACGGCGGAGCCGCGCAGGACGGCGAGGACGGGGTGGCCGTGGCGCCGCGCGTCGGAGAGCCGCTCGACCAGGAGCATGCCCGCGCCCTCACCCCAGGCGGTGCCGTCGGCCGCGTCGGCGAACGCCTTGCACCGGCCGTCGGCGGCCAGTCCGCGCTGCCGGCTGAACTCCAGGAACAGACCGGGCGTGGACATCACGGTGACCCCGCCCGCCAGCGCGAGGTCGCACTCCCCCGACCGGAGGGCCTGCGCCGCCAGATGGAGGGCGACGAGCGAGGAGGAGCAGGCGGTGTCGACGGTGACCGCGGGCCCCTCCAGGCCCAGCGCGTAGGAGATCCGGCCGGACACCACGCTGGCGGCGTTGCCGGTGCCGATATGGCCTTCCAGCCCCTCCGCGGCGCCGAGCAGCAGCGCGGTGTAGTCCTGCCCGTTGGTGCCGGCGAAGACGCCGGTACGGCTGCCGCGCAGCGCGGCCGGGTCGATCCCGGCCCGCTCGAACGCCTCCCACGACGTCTCCAGCAGCAACCGCTGCTGCGGATCCATCGCCACCGCCTCCCGCGGCGAAATCCCGAAGAAGCCCGCATCGAAACCGCCGACGTCATCGAGGAAGCCGCCCGAGCGGGTGTAACTGCGTCCGGGGACCCCCGGCTCGGGGTCGTACAGCGCCTCCACATCCCAGCCACGGTCCGCCGGCCACTCACCGATCGCATCCACCCCACCCGCAAGCAGCCGCCAGAACTCCTCCGGCGAACCCACCCCACCGGGAAAACGGCAGCTCATCGCCACGATCGCCACCGGCTCCTGGCGCCCGGCCTCGACTTCCTGGAGGCGCTGGCGGGTCTGGTGGAGGTCGTTGGTGACCTTCTTGAGGTACTCGAGGAGCTTCTGTTCGTTCATGCACCCTCATCCACGTGGCGGTTCCGGTGGTTCTTCGGCCGGCGTGTCATGACATGCCGAGGTCGTTGTCGATGAAGTCGAAGATCTCGTCTGCGGTGGCGGAGTTGATCCGGTCGCTCACCCCGGCGTCGTCCTTCGGCTCCGCCTCGGTGTCCTCCGGCTCGTGCCACTTCGTGAGCAGCGTCTGCAGTCGGGAGGCGATCCTGGCCCGCTGCGGATCGTCCTGCGCCACCTCCGCCAGCAGGTCCTCCAGCCGGTCCAGCTCGGCGAGCGCGGGCAGCGCCCCGGCCGTCTCCCCCGCCGCGACCTGCGTCCGCAGATGGCGGGCGAGGGTCGCGGCGGTCGGGTGGTCGAACAGCAGCGTGGCGGGCAGCTGGGTGCCGGTGGCGAGACCGAGCCGGTTGCGCAGCTCGACGGCCATGAGCGAGTCGAAGCCCAGCTCGCTGAACGCCCGCTTCGGGTCGATCGCGTCCACGGAGTCGTGCCCGAGAACGCCGGCGACACTGGTCCGGACGAGGGCGACGAGGACGCGTTCCTGGTCCGTCTCGCTCCGCCCGGCCAGCTGCGCGCGCAGCGCCTGGAGGCCGCCCGGCCCGTCACCGTCCGCGGACTCGCGTTCCGGGGCCGCGCGCCGGGCCTCCGGCAGATCGGCGAACAGCGCGCTGGGCCGCACCGCGGTGAAGCCGGGTACGAACCGCGCCCACTCCACGTCGGCCACGGTCAGCGTGGTGTCGCCACGGGTGAGCGCCCGCTCCAGCGCGTCGACCGCGAGCCGCGGGTCGAGCGTGCCCATACCGCCCCGGGTGAGGCGCTCGGCCAGCTGCTCGTCGCCCGTGGCGCCGGCCGCCATCCCGGCGCCGGCCCACGGGCCCCAGGCGAGGGAGGTGGCCGGCAGTCCCAGGGCGTGCCGGTGCTGGGCGAGGGCGTCCAGGTAGGCGTTGGCGGCGGCGTAGTTGGCCTGGCCGGTCGCCCCCGCCGTACCGGCGAAGGAGGAGAACAGCACGAACGCGGTCAGGCCGTCGGTCAGTTCGTGCAGATGTGCCGCGGCCGTCATCTTGGCGCGCAGCACGGCGTCCAGGCGGGCGCCGTCGAGCCCGGCGATCAGCCCGTCGTCGAGCACGCCCGCGGCGTGGAACACCGCGTCGACGGGGTGCTCGGCCAGCAGCCGCGCCAGCGCGTCCCGGTCGGCGGCGTCGCAGGCGGCGACCGTCACCCGGGTGCCGCGGGCGGTCAGTTCGGCCTGTAGCTCGGCCGCGCCTTCGGCCTGCAGACCGCGCCGGCCCGCCAGGATCAGGTGTGCGGCGCCCCGGCCGGCCAGCCGGCGGGCCACGTGTGCGCCGAGCGCGCCGGTGCCCCCGGTGATCAGGACGGTTCCGGTGCACACCCACGGCTCGTCGGTGCCGGGCCCGGCGGTGTCCGGGGCCTGGGCCCGGACCAGTCGCCGGACGAACACCCCAGAGCCGCGGACGGCGACCTGGTCCTCGCCCGGCCCGGCCTCCAGGACCGCGCACAGCCGCTCCACGGCCCGCTCATCGGGCTCCGCGGGCAGATCGACCAGACCGCCCCAGCTCTGCGGCTGCTCCAGCGCGGCGACCCGTCCCAGGCCCCAGACCGCGGCCTGTACGGGAGAGGGCACGGCCTCGCGCTCCCGTACGGCCACGGCTCCGGTGGTCGCGCACCACAGTGGCGCGCCGGTGCCCAGGTCGTCGAGGGCCTGGACGAGGGCCATGGTGGCGGCGAGCCCGCCGGGTGTGGCGGGCTGGCTCCGGTGCGGCTCCTCGTCCGTGCCGAGCAGGGACAGCACGCCGTCCACGGGGCCCGACTCGGCCAGCAGCGTGCCCAGTTGGTCGGCGAGCGACTTGCGGTCGGCGCGGCCGCAGTCGACCTCGACCGGGACGACTCCGGCCGCCCCATGGGCGGTGAGCCCGGCCGCGATCGCCGTCTCCCAGGCACGTCCGCCGCAGCCCGCGGGGTGGGCGAGCAGCCAGGTGCCGGACAGCACCGGAGCCGGGGCCTCGCCGGCCGGCCGCCAGGTGACCCGGTATTCCCAGCCGTCGGCGACGGTGCGTTCTCGCTGCTGGTGGCGCCACGAGGACAGCGCGGGCAGGACCTCGCTCAGCGGAGCGTCACCGGCCAGGTGGAGACGCTCGGCCAGCTCGCCCGGGTCGGCGTGCTCCACGGCGGCCCAGAACTGGTCGTCCACCGTCTGCGCCGCATCGGCCGCGGTCTGCGCACCGGCCGGCTCCAGCCAGTACCGACGGCGCTGGAAGGCGTAGGTGGGCAGCTCGACCCGGCGCGCCCCCCTGCCGTACAGCGCGGCGGGACCCGCCCCGAGTCCGCGTACGTGCAGGCTCGCCGCGGCAAGGAGAGCGCTGCGCACCTCGGGCCGGTCGCGCCGCAGCACGGGGAGCGCGGCGGTGTCCTCATCGGGCGCGCGCAGGCTCTCCCATGCCGTGGCGGCGAGCGCGCCGTCGGGCCCCAGCTCCAGATACGTCCGTACGCCGTCGGCCTCCAGCCGGCGGATGCCGTCGCAGAAACGGACGGCCTCCCGCACATGCCGCACCCAGTATTCGGGCGAGGTCAGGTCGGCGTCGGTCGCCGGTTCCCCGGTGAGGTTGGAGACGACGGGAAGGCGCGGCGGTGCATAGCGCACACCCCGCGCGATCTCGCCGAACTCCGTGAGCATCGCGTCCATCAGTGGAGAGTGAAACGCATGGCTGACCCGCAAACGCCTAGTCTTTCGCCCGCGTTCGGCCAGCTGTCCGGCGATCTCGGTGACCGCATCCTGCTCGCCGGAGACGACGACGGCCGACGGCCCGTTCACCGCGGCGATCCCCGCCCGGTCCGCCAGGCCCTCCAACAGGGGCGCCACCTCTTCTTCGGCGGCCTGAACGGCGATCATGGCGCCGCCTTCCGGCAGTGCCTGCATCAGCCGGCCACGGGCGGCGACCAGACGGCACGCGTCCTGCAGGGTCAGCACCCCGGCCACGTGCGCGGCGGTCAGCTCTCCGATGGAGTGGCCGATCAGGACATCGGGCCTGATACCCCACGATCCGACCAGCGCGTGGAGTGCCGTTCCCACGGCGAACAGCGCGGGCTGGGTGTAGGCGGTGCGGTCGAGCAGCGCGGCCTCGGGCGTCCCCTCGTCCGCGAAGACGAGCTCGCGCAGCGGCCGTTCGAGGTGGCGGTCGAACTCCGCGCAGACCTCGTCGAAGGCCGTCGCATAGGCGGGGAAGCGCGCATGGAGCTCGCGTCCCATGCCGGCGCGCTGGGAGCCCTGACCGCTGAAGAGGAAGGCGAGCTTCCCCCCGGTGTCCGCGCGCCCGCGCACCAGCTCCGCCGCGTCCTCCCCGCGGGCCAGCGCGGCGAGTCCCGTCAGGAACGCGTCCCGGTCCCCGGCGACCAGCGCCGCCCGGTGGTCGAAGGCGGCCCGGGTGGTGGCGAGCGAGTACCCGACATCGCGTACCGGCAGCTCCGGGCGGTCGGTGAGGTGGGCGCGCAGCCGCTTCGCCTGGTCGCGGAGTGCGGCGGCAGAGCGGGCGGACAGCGGCCAGACGACGGGTCCCGACTGATCGACAGGCCCATCGTCCCCGGCGGGCACGGTGCCGTCGAGGGGTTGAGGGTTGTCCCCCTCCGGCCCGCCGTCCGCCGCCCCGTACTGCTCCAGCACCACATGCGCATTGGTGCCGCTGATCCCGAACGAGGACACCGCGGCCCGGCGCGGCAGTTCGAGCTGTGGCCACTCCTCGGCCCGGGTCAGCAGCCGCACCTCGCCGGCCGACCAGTCGACGTGCGAGGAGGGCTCGGTGACGTGCAGCGTGCGGGGCAGGACGCCCTTCTGGAGCGCCAGCACCATCTTGATCACACCGGCGACGCCGGCCGCGGCCTGGGTGTGTCCGATGTTGGACTTCACCGACCCCAGCCACAACGGCCGGTCCGCTTCGCGGTCCTGGCCGTAGGTGGCGATCAGCGCCTGGGCCTCGATCGGATCGCCCAGCGAGGTCCCGGTGCCGTGTGCCTCGACCGCGTCCACCTCATGGGCGTCGAGCCCGGCGTTGGCCAGCGCGGCCCGGATGACCCGCTGCTGGGAGGGGCCATTGGGGGCGGTCAGACCGTTCGACGCGCCGTCCTGGTTGACCGCGGAGCCGCGGAGCACGGCGAGCACCGGGTGCCCGTTGCGCCGCGCGTCGGAGAGCCGCTCGACGAGGACGATGCCCGCGCCCTCGCCCCAGCCGGTGCCGTCCGCGTCGTCGGCGAAGGCCTTGCACCGCCCGTCGCCCGCCAGTCCCCCTTGCCGGCCGAACTCCACGAAGGCACCCGGGGTGGCCATGACGGTGACCCCGCCCGCGAAGGCGAGATCGCACTCCCCGAGCCGCAGGGCCTGGGCGGCCAGATGCAGCGCCACCAGCGACGACGAGCAGGCCGTGTCGACGGTGACGGCGGGGCCTTCGAGCCCGAGGGCGTAGGAGACCCGGCCGGACGTCACGCTGGTGGCGTGGCCGGTGAGCAACTGCCCCTCGGTGCCCTCGGGCAGCGTGTGTGCGGCCGAGCCGTAGCCCTGGTAGTTCGTCCCCGCGAACACTCCGGTGCGGCTGCCGCGCAGCGCCGCCGGGTCGATGCCGGCGCGCTCCAGTGCCTCCCACGAGATCTCCAGCAGCAGCCGCTGCTGCGGGTCCATGGTGACGGCCTCACGCGGCGAGATGCCGAAGAAGTCCGCGTCGAAGTCGCCGCTGTCGTAGAGGAATCCGCCCTCGACCCGGGCTGCGTCGCCGTCGGTCTGCCAGCCCCGGTCGGCCGGCAGCGGCGACAGCGCGTCCACGCCGTCGGCCAGCAGCCACCAGAACTCCTCGGGGCTGCCCGCCCCGCCCGGGAACCGGCAGCTCATGGCGACGATGGCGAGCTGCTCCTCGCCGGTCGCCGGACGGTCTGCCACGGCGGCCGGGGCGGCGGCCGGCTCGTCTCCGAACAGTTCGGTGCACACATGGCCGGCCAGCGCTACCGGCGACGGGTAGTCGAAGACGAGCGTCGCGGGCAGCCGCAGACCGGTCGCGGCGCCCAGCCGGTTGCGCAGCTCGACGGCGGTGAGCGAGTCGATGCCCAGGCCACGGAAGTCCCGTGCCGGCTCGACGGCTTCGGGGCCGGCGTGCCCGAGCACGAGCGCTGCCTGCGTGCGGACGAGCTCCAGCACGGCCGGCTCCCGCTCGGCGGCCGGCAGCGCGGCCAGCCGGGTCCGCAGGCTCTCCGCGGCGTCACCGGGGGACGCCGACGCGGCCGAGCGGCGGGCGGACCCGGTCACCAGAGCGCGCAGGAGCGCCGGCGGCGCGGAGTGCGGTGCCCGCAGCGCCGCGTGATCGAGCCGCACCGGGGCGTAGACCGCTTCGGCCGTCCCGAATGCGGCGTCGAATGCCGCCAGGCCCTGCTCGGCCGTGAACGGCAGCATGCCGCCCCGCGCCATCCGCGTGAGGTCGGCGTCCGTCAGCTCGCCGGTCATCCCCGCGCCGGGGGCCCACGGACCCCATGCCAGTGACGTGGCGGGCAGCCCCACACCGTGCCTGGCCTGCGCGAACGCGTCCAGGAAGGCATTCG
Source organism: Streptomyces sp. 2323.1 (assembly GCF_900221035.1). NCBI lineage: Bacteria > Bacillati > Actinomycetota > Actinomycetes > Kitasatosporales > Streptomycetaceae > Streptomyces > Streptomyces sp. 2323.1. The sequence continues at coordinate 326,570 of NZ_LT907981.1, forward strand.
CCGCCGAGTAGTTGCCCTGCCCCGAGCCGCCGAACATGCCGGCGACGGAGGAGAAGACGACGAACGCCGCCAGGTCCTCGTCCCGGGTCAGCTCCTGCAGGGTGCTGACCGCGTCCGCCTTCGGCGCGAGCACGGCATCCAGCCGCTCGGGCGTCAGTGAGGACAGCACCCCGTCGTCGAGCACCCCGGCCGTGTGCACGATCGCGGTCAGCGGATGCTGTGGCGGGACGGAGCCGAGCAGCCCGCGCAGCGCCTCGCGATCGGCGGTGTCACAGGCGGCGACGGTGACCTCGGCGCCGAGGGCGGCGAGTTCGTCGCGCAGCGCGTCGGCGCCCGGAGCCTGTCCGCCACGGCGGCTCGCCAACAGCAGATGGCGGACCCCGTGCTCGGCCACCAGATGCCGGGCCACCAGCGCGCCCAGACCACCGGTACCGCCCGTGACCAGGACCGTCCCTTCCGCATCGAGCGGAACCGGCATGGTCAGCACGACCTTGCCGACGTTCTTGGCCTGGCTGAGGTATCGGAACGCCTCGGGTGCCTTCCGTACGTCCCACGCGGTGAGCGGCAGCGGGCGCAGCGCGCCCTGCTCGAAGAGGGCGACGAGTGCGGTCAGCATCTCCCCGATCCGCTCCGGACCGGCGTCAAACAGATCGAACGCCTGGTAGCGCACATCCGCGTGTGCGGCCGCCACCTCCTGTGCGTCGCGGACGTCGGTCTTGCCCATCTCCAGGAACCGCCCGCCCCGCGGCAGCAGCCGCAGCGAGGCGTCCACGAACTCCCGCGCCAGGGAATCCAGCACGACATCGACACCCCGGCCCGCAGTCGCGTCCAGGAACGACCGCTCGAAGTCCAGATCACGCGACGACGCGATATGCGCCTCGTCCAGACCCGACGACCGCAGGGTCTCCCACTTCCCCGGGCTCGCGGTGCCGAACACCTCGGCGCCCAGATGCCGCGCCAGCTGCACCGCGGCCATCCCCACACCACCCGCGGCGGCATGCACCAGCACCGACTCGCCCGCCTGGAGCTCCCCCAGGTCCACCAAGGCGTAGTACGCCGTCAGGAACACCACCGGAACCGATGCGGCCTGCGCGAACGACCAGCCCTCGGGTATGCGGGCGAGGGTGCGCCCGTCGGCCACCGCGAGGGGGCCGAAGGACTGGGTGAACAGCCCCATCACCCGGTCGCCCGGGGAGAACCCGGTCACCCCGGGTCCGACCTCGGTGACCACGCCGGCGCCCTCGATCCCCAGGGCCACGGCGTCACCCGGATACATGCCGAGTGCGTTCAGCACATCACGGAAGTTCAGCCCGGCGGCGCGTACCGCGATCCGCACCTGCCCGGCGCCCAACTCGGCCTGCGCCGTGGGCGACTCCGCGAGGTGCAGGTTCTCCAGCGTGCCCTTCTCCGCGATGTCCAGGCACCACGCGCCGCTCTGCCCGGGCACGGGCAGTGCATCCGGCCGTACGTGCCTGCGGAGCCTCGGGACGTAGACCTGGCCCGCGCGTACGGCCAGTTCGGGCTCGTCGGAGGCCAGCGCGGCGGGGAGCACGGCGAGGGACTCGCTCGCCCCGTCGAGATCGACCAGCGTGAACCGGTCCGGGTTCTCCGAACGCGCCGACCGGACCAGCCCCCAGACGGCGGCCAGCGCCGGATCCGGTCGCCGTTCGTCCACGGTGACCGCGCCCTGGGTGACGACGACCAGCCGGGCCGCGGCGAACCGCTCCTCGGCCAGCCAGGCGTGGAGCAGCCCGAGCGCCCGATGGGTCGCGGTGTGTGCGGCGGCGGCCGGGTCACCGCCGGGAGCGTCCAGCCGCAGCAGGACGTGGGACGGCACCTCGCCCTGGGGAAGCGAATCTAGGTCCGGGTATACGGACGCGCCGGTCGCAGAGAGGTCGAGTGGGTCGTCGGTGGCGTCGGTGCCGTCGGATGGGTCGACGGCCACATCGAGGGGTACCGGGGGCGCGGTGTGCCCGCTGCCCTCGGTGGGCTCCGGCAGCGGAATCCAGTCCATCGTGTGCAGCGCGGTGTCCTGCCGGCCGGCCTTGGCCTGGGCGATCCCGTCTGCCGACACCGGTCGCAGGACCAGGGAGTCGATCGTCGCGACGGGCCCGCCCGAGGCATCGGCCAGCTCCAGGGCGACCGCGTCGGGACCGTGCACGGACAGCCGGGCACGCAGCACCGACGCTCCGGACGCGTGCAGCGTCACCCCCGACCAGGAGAAGGGCAGCCTGCCCCGACCCTCGTCCGCCTGGTCCGCGGCCACGAGTCCGAGTGCGTGCAGCGCCGAGTCCAGCAGCGCCGGGTGCAGCCCGAAGCCGGCCGCGTCGGGGACGGCGCTCTCCGGAAGTTCGACCGAGGCGAACAACTCGTCGCCACGGCTCCATACCTGGCGCAGTCCGCGGAAGACCGGACCGTAGCCGAATCCCGCCGCCGTCAGCCCCTCGTACAGCCCCTCGACGGTGACCGGCTCCGCACCAGCCGGCGGCCACTGGGACAGGTCAGCGCCGGGCGCCGCACTGTCCGTGCCGAGTACGCCGGCAGCGTGGCGTATCCAGGGCTGTTCCATCTCCGCATCCTGCGGCCGGGAGTAGACGCTCAGCGTTCGGCGCCCGGACTCGTCCGCGGCCCCGACGGCCACCTGGAGCTGTACGGCACCTCGCTCCGACAGGACGAGGGGCGCCTGCAGCGTCAGTTCTTCCACCTGCCCGCAACCGACCTGGTCCCCGGCACGGACGGCCAGTTCGAGGAAGGCGGTGCCGGGGAGCAGCACCGAGCCCGAGACGACATGCTCGGCGAGCCAGGGCTGAGCGGCGACGGACACCCGGCCGGTGAACACCACGGCGCCGGTCTCGGCGGTGCCGTACGCACTGTCCGTGCTGTCCGTGCGGTCTGTGCTGTCGGCCAGGGAGAGGGCAGCGCCCAGCAAGGGGTGCTGCGCGGACTCCAGCCCGGCAGAGCCGAGATCGCCGGCCGGCAGGCCCGTGAACCGGGGCCAGTAGCGCTGGTGTTGGAAGGCGTAGGTGGGGAGGTCGATGGGGGTGGGGGCGGGAGCGGTGTTTTCGGTGGTAGTGGTGCTTTCGGTGGCGGGGAAGAATGCCTGCCAGTCGATGGCGGTGCCGTGGACGAAGGCCTGGCCGGCGGCAGTCAGCAGCGCGGATACCTCTCCACGGTCATCGCCACGCAGAGCGGGGATGAGGACATGGTCCGCGTGCACGTCGCTATCACTGTCGAGGCATCCCTGAGCCATGGCGGTCAGGGTGCCGTCCGGCCCGATTTCCAGGAACCGGGTGACGTCGTGTGCCTCCAGCCAGCGGATGCCGTCGGCGAAGCGCACGGCTTCACGGACGTGCCGCACCCAGTAGTCGGGGGACGTCAGCTCCTGTGAGGTGGCGAGCGCGCCGGTCAGATTAGAGACCACCGGGATACGGGGCTCCGCGTACGCCACGCTCTCCGCGACGGTACGGAACTCGTCAAGCATCGGCTCCATCAGCGGGGAGTGGAAGGCGTGGCTGACCTGGAGCCGCTTCACCTTCCGCCCGTCGGACTCGAAGCGCCCGGCGATCTCGGCCACTGCCGCTTCCTCACCCGAGACCACGACCGACTGCGGACCGTTCACCGCAGCGATGCTCACCCGCTGCTCCTGACCTTCCAGCAGCGGCACCACCTCGTCTTCGGTGGCCTGAAGGGCGACCATCGCGCCACCCTCGGGGAGTGCCTGCATCAGGCGACCACGGGCCGCCACCAGACGGCACGCGTCCTCCAGCGACAGCACGCCAGCGGTGTGCGCAGCCACCAACTCACCGATGGAATGACCCACCAGATAGTCGGGCCGTACGCCGAACGACTCCACCAGCCGGAACAGCGCCACTTCGACGGCGAACAATGCCGGCTGAGTGAACCCGGTCTGGTTCAGACGCTCCGCGTCCTCACCGAACATCACATCCCGCAACGGAGTCGCCAGCTCGCCGTCAAAGTGCGCACAGACGGCGTCAAAGGCATCGGCGAACGCCGGGAACGCGTCGTACAACTCGCGCCCCATCCCCAGCCGCTGCGCACCCTGCCCGGTGAACAGCAGCGCCAGTCGCGCTTCGGGTGCAGCCAGAGCGCTCACCACGGAAGCGGCTTCGCCACCTGTGGCCAGCGTCCTGAGTCCGTCAACCAGCGCACTGCGCTCGGTGCCGAGGACGACGGCCCGGTGTTCAAACGCCGAACGCGTCGTGGCCAGGGCGAACCCCACCTCCGGCAGACGGAGTTCAGGCCGCGCCTCCACATGCGCCAACAACCGCTGCGCCTGCGCCCGCAGCCCCTCCCGGCTCCGCGCGGACACCACCCACGGCACCACACCCACACCACCAACCGGCAGCGCGTCCGAGCTCTCCTCCACCGGAGCCTGCTCGATCACCACATGCGCGTTGGTCCCACTCACCCCAAACGCAGACACGCCGGCCCGACGAAGCCGCTCCCCCTCCGGCCACTCCACAGCCTCGGTGAGCAGCCGCACGTCGCCCGCCGACCAGTCCACATGCGACGACGGCTGATCGGCATGCAGGGTCTGCGGCAGCACACCGTGCTGCAAGGCCAGCACCATCTTGATGACACCGGCCGCACCCGCAGCCGCCTGGGTGTGCCCGATATTCGACTTCACCGAACCCAGCCACAACGGCCGGTCCTCGTCCCGGCCCTGACCGTACGTCGCAAGCAGCGCCTGCGCCTCGATCGGATCGCCCAGGGACGTACCGGTGCCGTGCGCCTCCACCACATCCACGTCCGACGGCGACAGTCCCGCACCCGCCAGCGCCTGCCTAATCACCCGCTGCTGCGACGGACCATTCGGCGCCGTCAGACCGTTGGAAGCGCCGTCCTGGTTCACGGCGGAGCCGCGTACGACCGCCAACACCCGATGGCCATTACGCCGCGCATCAGACAACCGCTCCACCACCAACACACCGGCGCCCTCGCCCCAACCGGTGCCATCCGCAGCATCCGAGAACGCCTTGCACCGGCCATCGGCGGCAAGGCCACGCTGCTGGCTGAATTCGATGAACGCACCCGGCGTTGACATCACGGTCACACCACCGGCCAGCGCCAGATCACATTCACCCGAGCGCAGGGACTGCGCAGCCAGGTGCAGGGCGACCAGCGACGACGAACACGCCGTGTCCACTGTGACCGCGGGCCCCTCCAGACCCAGCGCATACGAGATCCGGCCCGACACCACAGCTGCTGCGTTCCCGGTACCGAGGTAGCCGTCCTGGCCTTCCGGAGTGCTCAGCAGCAGGGCGGGGTAGTCCTGGCCGTTGGAACCGACGAAGACCCCGGCCCGGCTCCCCCGCAACGTCTGCGGATCAATACCGGAACGCTCCAGCGCCTCCCAGGAGGTCTCGAGCAGCAGCCGCTGCTGCGGGTCGATCGCGACCGCTTCCCGTGGGCTGATACCGAAGAACGCCGGATCGAACTGGTCGACGCCGCTGACGAATCCGCCGTGGCGCGAGTAGCTCTTCCCAGGCCGGCCCGGAGTCGGGTCATAGAGGGCATCGAGGTCCCAGCCACGGTCATCGGGAAGCTCGGAGATCGCATCCTCGGCCCCGGCCACCAGCCGCCACAGGTCCTCGGGGCTGACGACCCCACCGGGAAGCCGGCAGCTCATCCCGACGATGACCACCGGATCGTCCGAGACGGAAGCCGGCACCGGCAGACCAGGGACCGCGTCCGCCCCGGTGCCGAACAGCTCATCGCCCAGGAAGCGTGCCAGATCGACCGGCGACGGATAGTCGAAGACGACGGTGGCGGGCAGCCGCAGACCGGTTTCGGTGTTCAACCGGCCGCGCAACTCCACAGCGGTCAGCGAGTCAAAGCCCAAGTCCCGGAAGGCAGAGCGCGCTTCGAGCGACTCGGGCTTTGGGTAGCCGAGGACCGCTGCGGCATGGGTTCGCACCAACTCCAACAGCGCGCGCTCCCGCTCCACAACCGACAGCCCGGACAGCCGCTCCCGCATCACGCCGGCACCGGCACCCGCACTGCCGACGCCGGCCGCCAACGCCACCCGCACCTCCGGCAGATCCTCCAGCAAGGGACTCGGACGGGCACTCGTGAACGCCGGAGCGAAGCGCTCCCACTCCACATCCGCCACGACCACCGAACCCTCACCCGCGCCAACCGCCGACTCCAACGCCGACACCGCAAGAGCCGGGTCGAGCGCCCTCAGCCCACGCCGCAGCAGATGCTCCTCCGCGCCCTCCACGCCGGCCATTCCGCCGCCGGCCCACGGACCCCACGCCACCGCACAACCCACCGCACCCCGCGCACGACGCGCTTCCACCAGACCCTCGACGAAGGCATTCCCCGCCGCATACGCCGCCTGACCACCACTCCCCCACACACCAGCGATCGACGAGAACACCACAAAGGCATCCAGCGCCCGATCCCGCAATGCCTCATCCAGCACCACAGCACCGGCGACCTTGGCCCCCATCACCTCAGCGAAGTGCTCCGCATCCACGTCGCCCAAGGGCACGGAGTCCACTACACCTGCCGCATGCACGACGGCGTCCACGGAACAGCCCGCCAACAGCTCCTCCACCGCATCCCGGTTCGCGACATCGCAGGCCGCCACCGTCACCCGCACACCGAGCGCCGACAGCTCCGCCTCCAGCTCCACCGCACCAGGAGCCTCCAGACCCCGGCGGCTGGTCAGCACCACATGCTCCGCACCGCGCTCAGCCACCCAACGCGCCACACGAGCACCGAGGGCGCCCGTGCCACCCGTGATCAGCACCGTGCCGCGCGGCTGCCAACCACCCTCCACGTCCCCAGCCGGAGCCGGCGCATGCACCAGCCGCCGCCCGAACACCCCCGACGCCCGCACCGCAACCTGATCCTCGCCACCATCAGCCAAAACGCCAGCGAGCCGATCAAGAGCCCGACGGTCCACGGCCTCCGGAAGATCCACCAGACCACCCCAACGATCCGGCAGCTCCAACGCAGCCACCCGACCCAGACCCCACACCGCAGCCTGCACCGGATCCGGCCCACCATCCGACCGGCCCACCGCGACAGCCCCCCGTGTCACCAGCCACACACGCCCACCGACACCGGCGTCCCCCAGCGCCTGCACCACCACAGCGCTACGCGCCACATCCGCGCAATCCACCACCAGCACCCCGGCAACCGGCTCCTCACCAGCCACCTCACGCACCCGCTCAGCCAACAGCCCCCGGTCCACCTCCCCCGCGACACACTCCACCCGCTCGACCGCCACACCACACGCCGCCAGCCCCTCCACGACAGCCTCGGACCACGCCTCACCCGCAGCCACCACCGCAAGCCAACGACCGCCCAACAACCCACCCGACGGCGCCACAAGCGGCTTCCACTCCACCCGATAGCGCCAGCCGTCCACCACCGACCGCTCACGCGGCTCAGGTGTGGCGCCCGTCGATTCCAGCCAGTAGCGCTCGCGCTGGAACGCGTACGTGGGCAGATCCACCCGCCGCGCCCCGGTGCCGGCGAAGTACGACGACCAGTCGACCGGCGCGCCCGACGCGAAGGCGCCGGCCACCGCCGACATCACGGACGTGGTCTCGGGCCGGTCCGTCCGCAGGGAGGCGAGGAACACCCGCTCGGTGTCCTCGTCACCCGTGTCCGAGAGGCAAGCCTGTGCCATCGCGGTCAGGGTGCCGCCGGGCCCCAGCTCCAGGAGCCGTGTCACGCCGTGCTCGGCGAGCCACCGGACACCGTCAGCGAACCGGACGGCGTCACGGACATGCCGCACCCAGTACTCGGGAGACGTCAGCTGCTCCGCCGTAGCGAGCTCACCGGAAACATTCGAAACCACCGGGATACGCGGCTCCGCGTACGCCACACTCTCGGCGACGGTACGGAACTCGCCGAGCATCGGCTCCATCAACGGCGAATGGAAGGCGTGACTCACCTGGAGCCGCTTCACCTTCCGACCCAGCCCCTCGAAATGCCCGGCGACCTCCGCCACCGCGGATTCCTCACCGGACACCACGACCGCCCGCGGACCATTCACCGCAGCAACACTCACCCGCTGCTCCTGGCCCTCCAGCAGCGGCAACACCTCACCCTCCGATGCCTGGAGCGACACCATCGCCCCACCCGCCGGCAACGCCTGCATCAACCGACCACGCGCCGCCACCAGCCGGCACGCATCCTCCAGCGACCACACCCCCGCCACATGCGCAGCAACCAACTCACCGATGGAATGACCGACCAGGTATTTGGGCTTGATGCCCCAGGACTCGATCAGTCGGTAGAGGGCCACTTCCACCGCGAAGAGTGCCGGCTGAGTGAAACCAGTCTGATTCAGCCTCTCTGCCTCATCGCCCAACACCACGTCCCGCAACGGAGTTGCCAACTCACCGTCGAAGTACGCACACACTGCATCAAACGCGTCCGCGAAGGCCGGGTAGGCCTCGTACAACTCCCTTCCCATTCCGGCGCGTTGGGCCCCTTGGCCGGTGAAGAGGAAGGCGGTGGCGCCGCGCATCGTGCGGCCGCCCACCACCCCCGGGCCCGCTCCCTCGGTGCCCTGGGTGGCCAGTTCCTCCAGGCCGCGCAGGGCCGCGGCCCGGTCCTCCGCGAGCACCACGGCCCGGTGTTCGAACGCGGTCCGGGTGGTGGTCAGGGAGTGTCCGACATCGGTCAGGTCCAGCTCGTCCTGCGTGACCCGCGACAGCAGCTGTGCCGCTTGTGCGCGAAGGGCGGCCGCGCTTCGGGCGGAGACCACCCAGGGGACGAGGGGAAGTGCGCGGGCGGGCTCGCCGTCGTCCTCCGCTGCCGGGGCGTCCTCGTCCGCCGGTGCCTCCTCCAGGATGGCGTGGGCGTTGGTTCCGCTGATGCCGAAGGACGAGACGCCGGCGCGGCGCGGGCGCCCGTCCTGCTGCCAGGGCATCGCCTCGGTCAGCACCTCGACATCGCCGGCCGTCCACTCGATGTGGCGGGACGGCTCGGAGATGTGCAGGGACTTGGGGAGCGTCCCGTGGTGCATCGCCATGACCATCTTGATGACGCTGCCGACGCCGGCCGCCGACTGGGTGTGGCCGATGTTGGACTTGAGCGAGCCGAGCCGCAGCGGCCCGTGGTCCGCGCGGTCCTTTCCGTAGGTGGCGAGCAGCGCCTGTGCCTCGATGGGGTCGCCCAGCGAGGTACCCGTCCCGTGGGCGTCGACGGCGTCGACATCGCTCGGGGACAGCCCCGCCCGGGACAGCGCGGACCGGATCACCCGCTGCTGCGAGGGGCCGTTGGGGGCGGTCAGGCCGTTGGACGCACCGTCGGAGTTGATGGCCGTACCCCGGACGACGGCCAGCACCGGATGGCCGTTCTTCCGCGCGTCGGAGAGCCGCTCGACGAGCAGCATGCCGGCGCCCTCCGACCAGCCGGTGCCGTCCGCGTCGTCGGAGAACGGCTTGCAGCGGCCATCGGCGGCCAGGCCGCGCTGCCTGCTGAACTCGAAGAACATGGCCGGCGTGCACATCACGGCGACTCCGCCGGCCAGCGCCAGATCGCATTCGCCGCGGCGCAGCGCATGGCACGCCCAGTGCAGGGCGACCAGCGACGAGGAGCAGGCCGTGTCGACCGTGACGGCGGGGCCTTCGAGGCCGAGGGTGTAGGCGATCCGGCCGGAGGCCACGGAGGTGGCGTTTCCCGCGAGGAGCAGCCCCTGTACGCCGTCGGGGAGGTCGGAGACGCCGATGCCGTAGCCGGAGGTGGCGGCGCCGACGAACACTCCGCCGTTCGAGCCGCGCACCGTCGCCGGGTCGATGCCCGCGCGTTCGAAGGCCTCCCAGGCCACTTCGAGCAGCAGCCGCTGCTGCGGGTCGGTGGCCAGCGCCTCTCGGGGGCTCATCCCGAAGAACGCCGGGTCGAAGTAGCCCGCGTCGTGGAGGAAGCCGCCTTCGCGCACATAGATGGAGCCCGGCTTCTCCGGGTCCGGGTCGTAGGCGCCGTCGACGTCCCAGCCGCGGTCGACCGGGAAGTCGGAGACGGCGTCTCCCCCTTCGGCGACCAGCTGCCACAGGTCTTCCGGAGTACGCACGCTGCCGGGGTAGCGGCAGCTCATCGCGACGATGGCGATGGGCTCCTGGTCCCTGCCCTCAGCTTCGCGAAGCTGGCGACGGGTCTGCCGAAGCTCGGTCGTCACCCGCTTCAGGTACTCCATGTACTTCTCGTCGTCAGCAGCCACCAACGTCACATCCTCGAACAAAGCCGAGCGGTTCCCCGCGTCCGGTCACGACGTTCCCAGTTCCTTGTCGATGAGGTCGAAGAGTTCCCCGGCGGTCGATGCCGAGGCGAGCTCGCCGTCGTCCTCATCGGTTTCCGTGTACGGATCCGCGCCCTGCTCCTGCGTGCCGCCGCCCTGCCAGTACGCGGTCAGCGCCCGCAGCCGGTCGGTGATCTCGGCCCGTTCCTCGTCCCCGAACGTGGCCCCGGCCAGCGCTGCCTCCAGCCGGGTGAGCTCGCCGAGGATCGGCTGCGCACCCGAGGTCTCGGGCAGGTCGATCTCGTCCAGGACATGGCGGACCAGGACGAGCGGCGTCGGGTAGTCGAAGACGAGGGTGGCGGGCAGCCTGAGCTGCGTCGCCGCGTTGAGGTGGTTACGGAGTTCCACCGCCGTCAGCGAGTCGAAGCCCAGCTCCTTGAAGGCCTGGTCGGGCTCGATGTCCTCGGCGGATCCGTGTCCGAGGACGAGGGCCACCTGGGTGCAGACCAGGTCGAGCAGATACTGTTCGCGGTCCGCCGCAGGCAGTGCGGCCAGTCGCTCCGCGAGATCCTGCGGTGCTTGCGTGCCCTTCGCCGCGGCGGAGGTCACGGTCTGACGGCGGGCGGGTGCCCGGACCAGGCCGCGCAGCAGCGGCGGTACGGCCTCGGGGTGCGCACGCAGCGGCGCCGTATCGAGGTTCATCGGCAGCAGCAGGGGACGGGCCAGGTCCCGTGCGGTGTCGAGCAGGCCGAGCCCCTGTTCCGGGGTGAGCGGAACCATGCCGCCGCGCGCCATACGCTGCAGATCCGCTTCGCTCAGCTCGCCCGTCATGCCGACGCCGGGAGCCCAGGCGCCCCACGCCAGCGACTGTGCGGGAAGCCCCAGGCCGCTGCGCCGGCGGGCCAGCGCGTCCACGAAGGCGTTCGCGGCCGCGTAGTTTGCCTGGCCGGCACTGCCGAACGTCCCCGCCACCGAAGAGAAGACCACGAACGCGGCCAGGTCCTCGTCCCGGGTCAGCTCGTGCAGGTGACTCACCGCGTCCGCCTTCGGCGCGAACACCTTGTCCAGCCGCTCCGGCGTGAGCGAGGACAGCACGCCGTCGTCCAGCACACCGGCCGTGTGCACGACCGCGGTGAGCGGGTGCTGCTTCGGTACGGAGTCCAGCAGCCCGCGCAGTGCCTCGCGGTCGGCGCTGTCGCAGGCGGCGACGGTGACCTCGGCACCGAGGGCGGCCAGTTCGTCGCGCAGCGCCTCGACGCCCGGAGTCTGCTCGCCACGCCGGCTGGCCAGGAGGAGGTGGCGCACTCCGTGCTCGGCCACCAGGTGCCGGGCCACCAGCGCGCCCAGCCCGCCCGTACCGCCGGTCACCAGCGCCGTGCCCTGGGGGTCGAGCGGAGCCGGCACGGTCAGCACGACCTTGCCGACATGCCGGGCCTGGCTGAGGTACCTAAAGGCCTCCGGCGCTCTGCGTACGTCCCAGGCCGTGACCGGCAACGGCTGCAAGGCGCCCTGCTCGAAGAGGTCGAGGAGTGCGCTCAGCATCTCCCCGATCCGCTCAGGACCGGCCTCCCACAGGTCGAAGGCCCGATACCGGACATCCTTGTGTGCGGCCGCGATCTCCTGCGGATCGCGGACATCGGTCTTGCCCATCTCCAGGAACCGCCCGCCCCGCGGCAGCAGCCGCAGCGAGGCGTCCACGAACTCCCGCGCCAGGGAATCCAGCACGACATCGACACCCCGGCCCGCAGTCGCGTCCAGGAACGACCGCTCGAAGTCCAGATCACGCGACGATGCGATATGCGCCTCGTCCAGGCCCGACGACCGCAGGGTCGCCCACTTCCCCGGGCTCGCGGTGCCGAACACCTCCGCGCCCAGGTGCCGCGCCAGCTGCACCGCGGCCATGCCGACGCCACCCGCGGCGGAGTGCACCAGCACCGACTCGCCCGCCTGCACTTCACCCAGTTCCACCAGCGCGTAGTACGCCGTCAGGAACACCACGGGAACCGAAGCCGCCTGCGCGAACGACCAGCCCTCGGGTATGCGGGCCAGCAGTCGGCGGTCCGCCACCGCGAGGGGGCCGAAGGCGCCGAAGAACATGCCCATCACCCGGTCACCGGGCTGCAGGTCGTGCACTCCGGGACCGACCTCCAGGACCACCCCGGCGCCCTCACTGCCGAGTGCGCCGGCCTCACCGGGGTACATCCCCAGCGCGTTGAGCACATCGCGGAAGTTGACGCCTCCCGCACGCACCCCGATGCGGACCTGTCCGGCCCCCAACTCGGCTGCTACGTCCGGGCATTCGGCCAGCTGCAGATTTTCCAGGGTGCCCTTGTCGGCGATGTCCAGCCGCCAGGCGTCCCCGTCGGTGTCGGGCCGGTGCAGCGCGTCCGCGGACGCGACCCGCGCCAGCCGCGGTACGTGCACCACTCCCGCGCGGACCGCGGCCTCGGGCTCTCCGCTCGCCAGCGCACCGGGCACGGCGGCGGTCGACTCCGCCGTTCCGTCGAGGTCGAGGAGCGTGAACCGGCCCGGGTTCTCCACCCCGGCGGCCCGTACCAGGCCCCAGACGGCGGCCTGGGCCGGGTCCGGGTGGTCCGCGTCCGAGGTGCTCACGGCGCCCTGCGTGAGCAGGACCAGACGGGAGGCGGCGAAGCGCTCGTCCGCCAGCCACTTCTGGAGCAGTGCGAGGGTGTCGTGGGCGGCGGTGTGCGGGGCCGGGTTTGCTGCGGTCGCGGAGGCATGTGCGGCGCTGACCAGCACCACGGGGGGCACCTCGTCGGCCAGCTCGCTCAGGCTGTCCGTCGCCTCCACCCGTACGCCGGCGCCGTCCAGGGCCACGGCCAGCGCCATGTCCCCGACGACCGCCCACTGTTCCTCGTCCTGCACGGGAGGCGTCGTCGCGGTGACCCAGTCCACCTGGAACAGCGCGTCGTGGTACGGCGCGCTGCCGCTCATCTGCTCACCGGAGACCTGGCGGAGCGTCAGCGACTCGATGGAGGCGACCGCACCTCCGGTGGGGTCGGCCAGTTCGAGGGAGACGGACTCGGGTCCGGACTGCACCAGCCGGACCCGGAGGGCGGTGGCGCCGGCGGCCTTCAGGGAAACGCCGTTCCAGGAGAACGGCAGCCGTCCGCGGCCGACATCCTCCATGGACACGAACATCATCGCGTGCAGCGCGGCGTCGAGCAGCGCGGGATGCAGACCGAACGCGCCGGCCAGCCCGTCGTGCTCGGCCGGCAGTCCGACCTCGGCGAAGATCTCATCGCCGCGCTGCCAGACGGCCGTGAGCCCCCGGAAGACCGGACCGTAGGCGAATCCGGCCTCGGCGAAGCGCCCGTAGAAGTCGTCGACCGAGGTGGCGTCCGCGTCGCGCGGAGGCCAGACGGTGAAGTCGTACGGCTCGCCCGGCTCCGCGGCCGCTCCGTTGGACACCACGCCGCTGGCGTTGAGCACCCACGGCTGCTCGGCAGGGTCGTCCTCCGGCCGGGAGTACAGGTTCAACGTCCGCCGCCCGGACTCGTCCGGCGGCTCCACCGCGAGCTGTAGTTGCACCGCCCCGCGCTCGGGCAGGACGAGCGGCGCGGCGATGGTGAACTCGTCCACACGGTCGCAGCCCACCTCGTCGGCCGCGCGGACGGCCAGTTCGAGGAAGCCCGTGCCGGGGAACAGGACGGTCCCGGTCACCGCATGGTCGGCGAGCCACGGGTGGGTGTGCAGCGACAGCCTTCCGGTGAAGAGGAAGGCGTCGGAACCGGCCACCTCGACCGCCGCGCCGAGCAGCGGGTGGTCCGCCGATCCGAGACCCGCCGAACTGATGTCGCCGGTCGGCATGACGGGCGGCCTGGGCCAGTAGCGGTGCCGCTGGAACGCATAGGTCGGCAGACCGACCCGGCGGGCATCGCCGCCCGCGAAGGCTTCCCCCCAGTTCAGCGGGGTACCGGCGGCAAACACCTGGGCGAGGGCGGTGAGGAGCCCGGTGGCCTCCGGACGGTCCTTGCGGAGGGCTGGGACGAGGAGAGGGTCGGCGGCCGTGTCAGCGTCGAGGCATCCCTGTGCCATGGCCGTCAGGGTGCCGTCCGGGCCGATTTCCAGGAATCGGGTGACCTCGTGTTCCGCCAGCCACTGGATCCCGTCGGCGAAGCGAACGGCATCGCGGACGTGCCGCACCCAGTATTCGGGAGAGGTCAATTCTTCCGCCGTGGCGAGCGCGCCGGTCACATTCGAGACCACCGGGATACGGGGCTCCGCGTAGGCCACGCTTTCGGCGACCGTCCGGAACTCGTCGAGCATCGGTTCCATCAGCGGGGAGTGGAAGGCATGGCTCACCTGGAGCCGCTTCACCTTCCGGCCCTCTGACTCGAAATGCCCGGCGATCTCCGCCACCGCGGATTCCTCACCGGCTATCACGACCGACTTCGGGCCGTTCACCGCGGCAATGCTCACCCGCTGTTCGTGGCCTTCCAGCAGCGGCAATACCTCGGCCTCGGTGGCCTGAAGAGCGACCATTGCGCCCCCCTCCGGCAATGCCTGCATCAGCCGGCCGCGCGCCGCCACCAGACGACACGCATCCTCCAGCGACAACACCCCCGCCACATGCGCAGCCACCAATTCGCCAATGGAATGACCCACCAGATAGTCGGGGCGCACACCGAAGGACTCGACGAGCCGGAAGAGCGCCACCTCCACTGCGAACAACGCCGGCTGGGTGAATCCGGTCTGGTTCAGACTCTCCGCATCCGAATCCGCGCCCCCGGTCTCACCGAAGACCACACCCCGCAGCGGCGACGCCAATTCACTGTCGAAGTGCGCGCAGACGGAATCGAAGGCGTCCGCGAAGACGGGGAACGCGTCGTACAACTCCCGGCCCATTCCCGACCGTTGTGCGCCCTGCCCGGTGAACAGCAGGGTCAGCCGGCCGTCGGCCTTCGCGGCCCCGGTGACGGCGTTCGGAGCGGCTTCGTCGGCCGCTACGGCGGCCAGGCCGCGTAGCAGCTCGTCCCGGTCCGCGCCGAGGACCACGGCGCGGTGTTCCATGACCGACCGGGTGGTGGCCAGCGACAGCCCCACATCGACCGTCCGCAGGGCCGGGAATGTCTCCACATGCGCGAGCAGCCGGGCGGCCTGGGCCCGGAGCGCGGACCTGGTCTTGCCGGTGATCACCCAGGGGGCAGGGGCGGCTTCCGCTGCCGTCCGGGCGTCCTCGGCAGCGTCGGCAGCGTCGGCGTCGGCCGCGAGTGCGGGCGACTCCTCTGACGCCACGGGCGGGGCAACATCCTCGGACGGGGCTTCCTCCAGGATCGTGTGGGCGTTGGTGCCGCTGATGCCGAACGAAGACACACCCGCCCGACGCGGCCGACCCGTCTCGGGCCACTCCACCGACTCCGTCAGCAACCGCACCTCCCCCGCCGACCAATCCACATGCGAGGAGGGCTCGTTGACGTGCAAGGTCTGCGGCAGGACACCGTGCTGCAACGCCAGCACCATCTTGATGACACCGGCCACACCCGCGGCGGCCTGCGTGTGCCCGATGTTCGACTTCACGGAACCCAGCCACAACGGCCGGTCCCGGTCGCGGTCCTGGCCGTAGGTGGCCAGGAGTGCCTGCGCCTCGATCGGGTCCCCCAGCGACGTCCCCGTGCCGTGCGCCTCCACCACATCCACATCCGACGGCGACAGCCCCGCACCCGCCAGCGCCTGCCGAATCACACGCTGCTGCGACGGACCATTCGGCGCCGTCAAACCATTCGACGCACCATCCTGATTCACGGCGGAGCCGCGTACGACCGCCAACACCCGATGCCCATTACGCCGCGCATCCGACAACCGCTCCACCACCAACACACCCACACCCTCAGAAAACCCCGCCCCATCCGCAGCATCCGAAAACGCCTTACACCGACCATCCGCAGCCAACCCCCGCTGCCGACTGAAATCCACAAACAACCCCGGCGTCGACATCACCGTCACACCACCGGCGAGGGCAAGGTCACATTCACCCGACCGCAGGGACTGCACCGCCAAATGCAACGCCACCAACGACGCCGAACACGCCGTATCCACCGTCACCGCAGGACCCTCAAGACCAAACGTGTACGACAACCGCCCCGACACCACACTCGCGGCGTTTCCGGTGCCGATGTAACCGCCCAGGTCCTCCTCACCCGACGCCACCAACAACCCGGTGTAATCCTGACCATTCGTCCCCGCAAACACCCCCGTACGCGACCCACGCAACGACCCAGGAACAATCCCCGCCCGCTCAAACGCCTCCCACGACGCCTCCAACAACAACCGCTGCTGCGGATCCATCGCCACCGCCTCACGCGGCGAAATACCGAAAAACCCCGGATCGAACTCATCAACCCCCGGCAAAAACCCACCCTCACGAGTCGACACCTTCCCCGGCACACCCGGCTCAGGGTCATACAAACCCGCAACATCCCAACCACGATCCACCGGGAACGGCACCACACCATCCCCACCCCCAACCAACAACCCCCACAACTCCTCCGGCGACCCCACCCCACCCGGGAACCGACAACTCATCGCCACAATCGCCACCGGTTCGTCGTGCTCCGCCTGTCCCGCCGTCACGGCGGCGGGCGCCGACGCAGACCCGTCCTGGGCTGCCGTGTCGGACAGTTCGGCGTGCAGGAAGTCCGCGAGGACCGCGCAGGTGGGGTAGTCGAAGACGAGGGTCGCGGGCAGCCGCAGACCGGTGATGCCGTTCATGCCGTTGCGCAGCTCGACGGCGCTGAGCGAGTCGAATCCGAGGTCGCTGAAGGCGCGTTCGGGGTCGACGGCGGAGGGGCCGGCGTAGCCGAGGACGGTGGCGACATAGCTGCGGACCACGTCCAGGACCATGGCGGCGCGTTCGGACTCGGAGAGTCCGGCAAGGTGCTGGAGCAGCTTGGCGGCGTCGGACCCGGTGTCGTCGCTCTCCTGTGCCGTCTCCAGGACCCGTTGGGCGTCCGGGAGGTCGCGCAGCAGGGCGCTGGGCCGGGAGGCGGTGAAGGCGGGCGTGAACTTGTCCCAGCCGAGGTCGGTGACGGAGACGTAGGCCTCGTCGTGGTCGAGGGCCTGCCGGAGCGCGCCGCAGGCCAGCTCGGGCTGCATGTCGTAGACGCCGTAGCGCCGGAGCCGCTCGCCGACGGCGCCCTCGCCCATGCCGTCTCCGGACCAGTGGCCCCAGGCGACGGCGGTGGCGGGGAGCCCGTCGGCGCGGCGCCGGTCGGCGAGTGCGTCGAGGAAGGCGTTGCCGGGGGCGTAGTTGCCCAGGCCCGGGCCGCTGATGGTGCCGGAGGTGGAGGAGAACAGCACGAACGCGGACAGGTCCCGGTCCCGGGTCAGCTCGTGCAGGTTGAGCGCCGCGGTGACCTTGGCGCGCAGCACGGTGTCCATACGGCCGGGGTCGAGGGAGTCGAGCACACCGTCGTCCAGGGAGCCCGCGACGTGCATGACCGAGTCGAGCGGGTACTGCTCGGGGACAGTGGCCAGCAGGTCACGCAGCGCGTCGCGGTCGGCGACGTCGCAGGCGGCGAAGGTGACGCGTGAGCCGAGCGCGGTGAGTTCGGCCTTGAGTTCCGCTGCACCCGGCGCGTCGGCGCCGCGACGGCTGGTGAGCAGCAGGTGCTCGGCGCCTTCGCGGGCCAGCCAGCGGGCGATGTGGCCGCCGACGGCGCCGGTGCCGCCGGTGACGAGTACGGTGCCGCGGGGCCGCCAGGTGCGCTGTGCCGGGGTGCCGGCCAGGGGGGCGCGTACCAGGCGCCGGCCATAGGCGCCGGAGCCGCGCAGGGCGATCTGGTCCTCACCGTCCGGGGCGGCGAGCAGGGCGCAGAGGCGGTCCGCGGCCCGCTTGTCGAGCGTCTCGGGCAGGTCGAGGAGGCCGCCCCAGCGATCGGAGTGTTCCAGGGCGGCGACCCGGCCCATGCCCCAGACCAGGGCCTGGTGGGCGTGGGTGACGGACTCGGACCGGCCGATGGCGACCGCCCCGCGGGTCCCGCACCACAGGGGCGCCTCGATGCCGAGGTCGCCGAGCGCCTGGAGCAGGGACAGCGTCCCGGACAGGCCGAGGGGCACGGCGGGGTGGTCGGGGTGGGCGCGCTCGTCCAGCGGGAGCAGCGACAGGACGCCGGTGAGGTCGTCGTCCGCGAGCGCCTCGCGCAGCCGGCCGGTGGTCCGCTCGCGGCTGGAGCCGTCCTCGGGGGCCAGGTCGACGAGGCGTACCCGGGCGCCGTGTGCGGTGAGCGCGTCCTGTACGGCGGCCACCTGGCCGGCGGCGGCTTCCGCTGCCGGGGCGACCAGCAGCCAGGTGCCGTGCAGGGCGGCGGCGGTGCGCTCGGCGAGTGGTGTCCAGCGCACGGTGTAGCGCCAGCTGTCGACGGTGGACTTCTCGCGGCTGTTCCTGCGCCATGACGACAGCGCGGGCAGTACGGCGCTCAGCGGCTCCGTGCCGTCCAGGTTGAGCGTGTCGGTCAGCGCCTGGAGGTCTTCCTGTTCGACGCTCTCCCAGAACTTCGCTTCGACGGCGTCGGACAGCGGCCCGTCCTCGCTGCCGGCGGCGGCCAGTTCGCGCGCCTGGGGCCAGTACCGCGCACGCTGGAAGGCGTAGGTCGGCAGGTCGACGCGGTGTGCGCCGGTGCCCGCGAAGACGGCCGTCCAGTCGAGGGCCACGCCCTGGGCATGTGCTTCGGCGAGGGAGGTGAGGAGCCGGCCGAGGCCGCCCGCGTCCCGGCGCAGGGTGCCGAGCACGGCGGCGTCCGTGCCGAGCGCGTCCACGCAGTCGCGGATCCCGCCGGACAGCACGGGGTGCGGGCTGACCTCGATGAAGGCGCGGTGTCCGGCGGCCACCAGACCGCGGATGGCGTCCTCGAACCGTACGGTCTGCCGCAGGTTGGTGTACCAGTAGTCGGGGTCGAGGCCGGTGGCGTCCTGCCACTGGCCGGTGACGGTGGAGAAGAACGGGATGGTGGCTTCGGCCGGGCTGATGCCGTCCAGGGCGTCGAGGACCTGGGCCCGCACCGGCTCGACCTGAGCCGAGTGGGAGCCGTAGTCGACGGACACCTTGCGGGCCTGCACACCGTCCGCGGTCAGCGCGGCGAACAGCTCGTCCAGCGCGTCCGCGGCACCGGAGACCACGACGGAGGCCGGGCCGTTCACGGCGGCGACGGACAGCCGCTCGCCCCACGGCTCGATGCGCTCGCGCACCGCTTCGGCGGGCAGCTGTACGGACATCATGCCGCCGCTTCCCGTGATGGCGGTCAGGGCCCGGCTGCGCAGGGCCACCACCCGCGCCCCGTCGTCCAGGGTCAGCGCCCCGGCGACACAGGCGGCGGCGATCTCTCCCTGGCTGTGTCCGACGACCGCGTCGGGCTCGACTCCGTAGGAGCGCCACAGTTCGGCGAGCGACACCATGACGGCCCACAGTGCGGGCTGGACGACGTCGACCCGTTCAAGGTCCGGTGCGTCGGCGTCGCCGCGCAGGACGGCCGTCAGCGACCAGTCGACGAAGGGGGCGAGGGCGCGTTCGCAGGCGGCCAGGCGGTCGGCGAACACCGGTGAACTGTCGAGCAGTTCGCGTGCCATGCCGGCCCACTGGCTGCCCTGGCCGGGGAAGACCAGGACGGGGCGGGCGCTGCCGTCACGGGCGACGCCCCGGGGCACGTCGGAGACCATCGCGCCCTCGGCGATCTCGCGCAGGCCGCGGTCGAGGTCGTCCCGGTCGGCCGCGACGAGCACCGCCCGGTGCTCGAAGGCGGAGCGGGTCGTGGCGAGCGAGAAGCCGAGGCCGGTGAGGTCGTACTCGGCCGGCCGGGCGAGCAGGTGGGAGCGCAGCCGTGCGGCCTGGTCGCGCAGTGCCTCCTCGGTACGCGCCGCCAAGGGCACCGGCACGACGGGCAGGGCGGTCTCCGCCGGGGTGTTCCGCTGCGCCGGCTCCCGGGGTGCCTCCTCGACGATGACGTGCGCGTTGGTGCCACTCATACCGAACGAGGAGACACCTGCCCGGCGCGGCTCGTCCGCATCCGGCCAGGTGACGGCCTCGTTGAGCAGCCGTACGTGGCCTGCCGTCCAGTCGACGTGCGGGCTGGGCTCCTCGGCGTGCAGCGTCCTGGGCAGCAGCCCGTTGCGCAGCGCCATCACCATCTTGATGACGCCACCCACGCCGGCCGCGGCCTGGCTGTGCCCGATGTTCGACTTGAGCGAGCCGAGCCACAGCGGACGGTCCTCGTCCCGGTCCTGGCCGTAGGCCGCGATCAGGGCCTGCGCCTCGATCGGGTCGCCGAGGGTGGTCCCGGTGCCGTGCGCCTCGACGGCGTCGACCTGCTGGGGGCCGAGTCCGGCGGCAGCCAGTGCCCGGCGGATGACGCGCTGCTGGGAGGGGCCGTTGGGGGCGGTGAGGCCGTTGGAGGCACCGTCCTGGTTGAGGGCGCTGCCACGGATGACGGCCAGGACGGGATGCCCCTTGCGCCGGGCGTCGGACAGCCGCTCGACGGCCACCATGCCGACGCCCTCGGCCCAGCTCGCGCCGTCGGCGTCGGCCGAGAACGGCTTGCACCGGCCGTCCTCGGCGAGCGCCCGCTGCCGGCTGAACTCGATGAGCGAGCCGGGGGTGGACATCACCGTCACACCGCCCGCGAGCGCGAGATCGCACTCACCCTGACGGAGCGACTGCACGGCCAGATGCAGGGCGACCAGGGACGACGAGCAGGCGGTGTCGACACTGACCGCCGGCCCTTCGAGGCCGAGGGTGTAGGCGATCCGCCCCGACAGCACGCTGGGCGAGTTACCGGTGCCGACGTACCCCTCGAAGCTCTCCTCCGCCCCGCCGAGGATGCCGATGTAGTCCTGGTAGGTGACGCCCGCGAAGACGCCGGTGAGGGTGCCGCGTGCGGCCGCGGGGTCGATTCCGGAGCGCTCCAGGGCCTCCCAGGACGCTTCGAGGAGCAGCCGCTGCTGCGGGTCCATCGACAGCGCCTCGCGGGGGCTGATGCCGAAGAAGCCCGGGTCGAAGTGGCTGGCGTCGTGCAGGAAGCCGCCTTCGCGGGTGTAGCACGTGCCCGGGTGGTCCGGGTCCGGGTGGTACAGGCTCCCGAGGTCCCAGCCCCGGTCGGCCGGGAACGGGGAGATCCCGTCACCGCCTGCGGCGACCAGCTCCCAAAGCTCCTCGGGGGTACGGATACCGCCCGGGTAGCGGCAGCTCATCCCGACGATGACGATCGGGTCGTCGTCGACGGGCACACCGACCGGCGTGGGCACCAAGTCGCCCGTCTCTCCCGTGAGTTCACCGTCCAGGTAGCGGGCGAGTGCCACCGGGGTCGGGTAGTCGAACACGAGCGTGGCGGACAGGGCCATGCCCGTCGCTTCCCTGAGCTGGTTGCGCAGCTCGACGGCGGTGAGGGAGGTGAACCCGAGATCGGTGAAGCTCCGGGAGGGCTCCACCTCGTCGGGGCCGGCGTAGCCGAGGACATGGGCGATCTGGGTACGGACGAGAGTCAGCAGCACGCGGCCGCGTTCGGCCGCCCCCTTCCTGGCGAGCCGGCGCGCCAGTCCGGAGACCGCGCTCGCCTGCGCACGTGTGGCGATCCGCCGCCCGGAACCCTGCGCCAACGCGGTGAGAATGGGCGGCAGTTGGGCCGAGGAGCCGCGCAGTGCGGCGCGGTCCACCCGGGCGGGAAGCAGCACCGTCCGGCCGGTGGCCTGGGCGGCGCCCAGCAGCGCCGCACTCTCCTCCACCGATACCGCGGAAAGCCCCGGGGTGCCGGCGCCGGGCGACGGGAGCAGCGCCAGGGCCGGCAGGCCGGCGGCGGCACGATGGTGGGCGAGCGCGGCCAGGTGCCCGCAGGACGGGGCGTCGGCCGAGCCGACGCCTATGAGGACGAAGGCGGGCGCAGCGCCGTCCTCGTTGGTCCTGCGGGTCAGGTCATCGAGTCGCCTTGCCGTGTCGACGTCGCGGTTCCGATCGACGTCGCGGGGCTGGTCGAGGTTGGCGGTGTGGACTACGGCGGTGAGGGGGCGGTCGGTCGCTTGGATCGCGGCGATTGCCGCCTTCAGGCCATCGGGGCGCGGCGCCGGGTCGCCTTCTCCGTCCCCTTCCCCGTCCTGGTCCTGGTCCTGGTACGCGACGGTCTCCACCTGCGCCGCGGACTCAAGGGCGGCGGCGACCTGCTCGGCGAACGGTCCGGTGACCAGGACCGTTCCTCCGGGCGCCACATCCAGCGCGGTGGCGGCGGTCGATGCGCACCGCACCAGCCGGGCCGCCGACACCTCGCCCCCGCGGACGGCCATCTCGGGCTCGTCCGTGGCGAGCGCGGCGGGCAGCACACGGAGGGAGTCGAGGTCGTCATCGACGTCCACGAGCACGATCCGGCCCGGGTGTGCGGCCTGGACCACGCGGAGCTCTTCCCGGAGGGCGGCGGCCTCACCGTCCAGAGCGTCGTCACCGAGGGCGACGGCGCCTCGGGTGACGAACACCAGACGGGCCTCCGACTCCTGCCCCAGCAGTTCGCCGAGCACGCTGAGCATGGTGTGTGCTTCGGCCGCGGTGGCGACGCCGGTCACGAGCACCGTTCCGGCCGTCGCGGCCGTCGTGGTCGTCGCGGCATCGGCAGCCTCGACGGCGTACGTGCCCAGCGCCTCGGCCAAGCCCAGCGGGTCGCTCCCCACTACGGTCAGCCGCGGCGCGTCGACATCGGCATCCGCTGCCGCGTCCTCGCCGGTGTCCGTCTCCATGGCCCGTGCCACGGCGATCGGCGCCCAGTCGAGACGGAGCAGCGAAGCCGGCAGCGAAGGCGTCCCGTCGTTCCGCAGCTCGCCGGTCTTGCGCATCAGCATCGACTCGACCGCGAGCACCGGCTGCCCGGAGCCGTCAGCCGCCTGGAGGGACACCTCGTCAGGCCCGCGACGGGTCAGCCGGATGCGGAGCGAGGTCGCACCGGTCGCCTGCAGGGAGGCGCCACTCCATGCGAACAGCACGGCCTCTGTGGCCACACCGTCCAGCAGACCGAGACCGAGCGGATGGAGCGCCGCGTCCAACAGCGCCGGATGGAGGGCGAATCCCTCGGCGGCGGACTCCGGCAGTTCGGCCTCGGCGTACACACCGTCGGCGCCCTGCCAAACGGCGCGCACACCGCGGAAGGCCGGACCGTAGTCGAACCCGGCAGCCGTCAGCCCGTCGTACAGGTCGTCGATGTCCACGGGCTCCGCGCCGACAGGCGGCCACGCCGCGAAGTCGAAGGTCTCCGAGGGCCCGCTCTCCGCCAGGACGCCGCTCGCATGCCGCGTCCACGGCGCATCGGCCGGAGCCGAGGCGGGACGCGCGTACACACCGAGCGCCCGGTCACCGGAGGCATCCGGGTCCTCGATGCGGAGTTGCAGCTGAACCGCACCGTCCTCGGCGAGCACCAACGGTGCCTCAAGGGCAAGCTCCCTGATGTGCGAGCAGCCGACCTCATCCCCTGCGCGCACCGCCAGCTCCAGGAGTGCGGTGCTCGGTACGACGATCGCGCCCGCAATCCGGTGCTCGGCAAGCCACGGCTGCGTTCGAGGCGAGAGACGCCCGGTCAGCACCACCTCATGGCCACCGGCCAGGGCCACCGTCGCACCCAGCAGCGGGTGCTCGGCTGCGGCAAGGCCGATCGATGACGCGTCTGCGGTGCTGGACGGTATCTCAAGCCAGTAGCGCTGGTGTTGGAAGGCGTAGGTGGGGAGGTCGATGGGGGTGGGGGTGGGAACGGTGGCGGTGGTGCTTTCGGTGGCGTTAGCTGTGAAGAATGCCTGCCAGTCGATGGTGGTGCCGTGGACGAACGCTCGGCCGGCGGCAGTCAGCAGCGCGGATACCTCTCCACGGTCGTCTCCCCGCAGAGCAGGGATGAGGACATGGTTCGCGTCCACGTCACTGTCGAGGCACCCCTGTGCCATTGCGGTCAGGGTGCCGTCCGGCCCGATTTCCAGGAATCGGGTGACGTCGTGCTCCGCCAGCCAGCGGATGCCGTCGGCGAAACGGACGGCGTCGCGGACGTGGCGCACCCAGTAGTCGGGGGACGTCAGTTCCTGTGAGGTGGCGAGCGCGCCGGTCAGGTTCGAGACCACCGGGATACGGGGTTCCACGTACGCCACGCTCTCCGCGACGGTACGGAACTCGTCGAGCATCGGCTCCATCAGCGGGGAGTGGAAGGCGTGACTGACCTGGAGGCGCTTCACCTTCCGGCCCTCGGACTCAAAACGCCCGGCGATCTCCGCCACCGCGGATTCCTCACCGGAGATCACAACCGACTTCGGGCCGTTCACCGCGGCGATACTCACCCGCTGCTCCTGGCCCTCCAGCAGCGGCAACACCTCGGCCTCCGACGCCTGGATCGAGACCATGGCACCGCCGGACGGCAAGGCCTGCATCAGCCGCCCGCGGGCAGCCACCAGACGACACGCATCCTCCAGCGACATCACCCCCGCCACATGCGCAGCCACCAGCTCACCGATGGAGTGCCCGACCAGGAAATCCGGCCGCACACCGAAGGACTCCATGAGCCGGAACAGCGCCACCTCGACCGCAAACAACGCCGGCTGAGTGAACCCGGTCTGGTTCAGCGTCTCCGCATCCTCACCAAACACCACGTCCCGCAACGGAGTTGCCAACTCACCATCGAAGTACGCACACACCGCATCAAACGCATCCGCGAAGACCGGGAACGCGTCATACAGCTCCCGACCCATCCCCAACCGCTGCGCACCCTGCCCGGTGAAGAGCAGCGCCAGCCGGCCTCCTGCATCCACCGCACCGGTTACTGCACTGATCGCAGTGCTTCCCTCTGCGACAGCGGTCAGGCCTTCGAGGAGTTCCGCACGCTCGGTGCCGAGGACGACGGCCCGGTGTTCAAATGCCGAACGCGTCGTGGCCAGGGCGAACCCCACCTCCGGCAGACGGAGTTCAGGCCGCGCCTCCACATGCGCCAACAACCGCTGCGCCTGCGCCCGCAGCCCCTCCCGGCTCCGCGCGGACACCACCCACGGCACCACACCCCCGACCACACCCAACGGCCCGGCTTCCGAACCCTCCTCCACCGGAGCCTGCTCGATCACCACATGCGCGTTGGTCCCACTGACACCAAAGGCAGAGACTGCTGCCCGCCCCGGTCGGCCGCTCTCCGGCCATCCGACGGACTCGGTAAGCAGCCGCACGTTGCCCGCCGACCAGTCCACGTGTGACGACGGCTCATCGACGTGCAGGGTCTGCGGCAGGACACCGTGCTGGAGCGCCAGCACCATCTTGATGACGCCCGCCGCACCCGCAGCCGCCTGGGTGTGCCCGATATTCGACTTCACCGAACCCAGCCACAACGGCCGGCCCTCGTCCCGGCCCTGACCGTACGTCGCAAGCAGCGCCTGCGCCTCGATCGGATCGCCCAGGGACGTACCAGTGCCGTGCGCCTCGACGACATCCACGTCCGACGGCGACAGTCCCGCACCCGCCAGCGCCTGCCGGATCACCCGCTGCTGCGAGGGGCCATTCGGCGCGGTCAGACCGTTGGAGGCACCGTCCTGGTTCACTGCGGAGCCGCGTACGACCGCCAACACCCGATGGCCATTACGCCGAGCATCCGACAGCCGCTCCACCACCAACACACCAGCGCCCTCAGCCCAACCGGTGCCATCCGCAGCATCCGAAAACGCCTTGCACCGGCCATCAGCAGCAAGGCCGCCCTGAAGGCTGAACTCGACGAAGGCTCCGGGGTTGCCCATGACCGTCACACCGCCGGCGAGGGCCAGATCGCATTCGCCCGAGCGCAGGGACTGCGCAGCCAGGTGCAAGGCGACCAGCGACGACGAACACGCCGTGTCCACCGTGACCGCCGGCCCCTCAAGACCCAGCGCGTACGACACCCGGCCCGACACCACAGCGCCCGAGCTTCCGGTGAGCAAGTGCCCCCCGAGCCCTTCCGGAGCCTCTCGCAGCCCGGCCCCGTAGCCCGAGCTGCTGGCACCGACGAAGACGCCGGTCCGGCTGCCCTTGACCGAAGTGGGGCTGACGCCCGAGCGTTCGAGGGCTTCCCAGGAGGTCTCCAGCAGCAGTCGCTGCTGCGGGTCGATCGCCACCGCTTCACGCGGGCTGATGCCGAAGAACGCCGGGTCGAACTGGGTGGCATCGTGCAGGAAACCGCCCGCACGTGTCCGGCTCGCACCTGGCTGGTCGGCGTCGTTCCCGAAGAGGGAATCGAGGTCCCAGCCACGGTCCGTCGGGAATCCGGAGATCGCGTCCTCGGCTCCGGCCACCAGCCGCCACAGGTCCTCGGGACTGGCCACCCCACCGGGAAGACGGCAGCTCATCCCGACGATGACGACCGGATCGTCCGAGGTCGACGCCAGCACCGGCAGACCGGCCACCACGTCCGCCGCGGTCCCGAACAGCTCGCCGTCCAGGAAACGCGCCAAGTCGGTCGGCGTCGGATAGTCGAAGACCAAGGTGGCGGGGAGCCGAAGGCCGGTCTCCGCGTTCAAGCCGTTGCGCAGCTCGACCGCGGTGAGTGAGTCGAAACCCAAGTCCCGGAAGGTGAGGCCGATTTCGAGGTCAGCAGACTTGCTGTAGCCGAGGACTGCTGCGGCATGGGTACGCACCAACTCCAGCAGCACCCGCTCCCGCTCCACACCCGACAGCCCCGCCAAACGCTCCCGCACAACACCGGAACCCTCACCGCCGGCACCGACGGCCAACGCCGCCCGCACCTCCGGCAGCCCCTCCAGCAACGGACTCGGACGGGCGCTGGTGAACGCCGGAGCAAACCGCTCCCACTCCACATCCGCCACCACCACCGAACCCTCACCCGCACCAACAACCGCCTCCAACGCGGAGACTGCGAGGGCCGGGTCGAGTGCCCTCAGACCACGACGCAGCAGATGCTCCTCGGCACCTTCGGCACCGGCCATCCCGCCGCCGGCCCACGGCCCCCACGCAACCGAACAACCCACCGCGCCCCGCGCACGACGCGCCTCCACCAGAGCCTCCACAAACGCGTTCCCCGCCGCATACGCGCCCTGACCACCACTCCCCCACACACCAGCAATCGAGGAAAACACCACAAACGCGTCCAACTCACGGTCACCCAATGCCTCATCCAGCACCACGGCACCGGCAACCTTCGCCCCCATCACCTCGGCGAAATGAACCGCGTCCGCCTCACCCAGCGGCACGGAATCCACCACACCCGCCGCATGAACGACGGCGTCCACCGCACACCCGGACAACAGCTCCTCGACCGCACCCCGATCAGCGACATCGCAGGCCGCCACCGTCACTCGTACGCCGAGAGCGGACAGCTCCGACTCCAACTCCACGGCACCAGGAGCCTCCAGACCACGACGGCTGGTGAGGACCACATGGTCGGCACCATGCTGGGCCACCCAACGCGCCACACGCGCACCCAGCGCGCCCGTACCACCCGTGATCAGCACCGTCCCCCGCGGCTGCCAACGATCAGCGGCGCTGTCCCCAGCAGGAGCCGGAGCATGCACCAGCCTGCGCCCGAACACCCCGGACGCCCGCACCGCCACCTGATCCTCAGAACCATCCGCCAGAACGCCCACCAGCCGATCCAGCACGCCACGATCCACCGACTCCGGAAGATCCACCAGACCGCCCCAACGATCCGGCAGCTCCAAAGCCGCCACCCGACCCAGACCCCACACCGCAGCCGCCGCCGGATCGAGACCGCCATCCGACTCACCGATCGCGACGGCCCCCTGCGTCACCACCCACAGACGCCCACCGACACCCGCATCCCCCAGCGCCTGCACCACCACAGCAGTACGCACGGTGTCCGCGGCACCCACCACCAACGCCCCGGCAACCGGCTCCTCACCAGCCACCTCACGCACCCGCTCAGCCAACAGCCCCCGGTCCACCTCCCCCGCGACACACTCCACCCGCTCGACCGCCACACCACACGCCGCCAGCCCCTCCACCACGGCCTCGGACCACACCTCACCCGCGCCCACCACCGCAAGCCAACGTCCGCCCAACACCCCACCCGACGGCGCCACAAGCGGCTTCCACTCCACCCGGTACCGCCAGTTCTCACTCGGGTCGGCGTCAGGTGCAGGCGTCGGCCAGAAGCGTTCGCGCTGGAACGCGTACGTGGGCAGATCCACTCGCCGGGCGGCGGGGAAGCACATACGCCAGTCCACATCCATGCCGAGCACGAACGCCTGCGATACCGCGGTCAACACGGCCTCGGTCTCGGAGCGGTCCTTGCGCATCGCGGTAACCAGCGAGAGGTCAGGGGCCGAAAGGCAGCCCTGCGCCATGGCCGTGAGGGTGCCGTCCGGGCCCATCTCCAGGAACCGGGTCACCCCCTGCTCCTCCACCCACCGCACACCGTCAGCAAAGCGGACGGCCTCACGGACATGCCGCACCCAGTAATCAGGCGACGCCAATTCCTCCGCCGTAGCGAGCTCACCGGTCACATTCGAAACCACCGGGATACGCGGCTCCGCGTACGCCACGCTCTCCGCAACGGCACGGAACTCGTCGAGCATCGGCTCCATCAGCGGCGAATGGAAGGCATGACTCACCTGGAGCCTCTTCACCTTCCGCCCCTCGGACTCAAAACGCCCGGCGACCCTCGCCACGGCGGATTCCTCACCGGAGATCACAACCGACTGCGGAGCATTCACCGCCGCAATACTCACCCGCTGCTCAAGCCCTTCCAACAGCGGCAACACCTCACCCTCCGACGCCTGAAGCGACACCATCGCCCCACCCGCCGGCAACGCCTGCATCAGGCGACCACGCGCCGCCACCAAACGACACGCATCCTCCAGCGACCACACCCCCGCCACATACGCAGCAACCAACTCCCCAATGGAATGACCCACCAAGAAATCCGGCCGCACACCAAAGGACTCCACCAACCGGAACAGCGCCACCTCCACCGCAAACAACGCCGGCTGAGTGAACCCCGTCCGATCCAGCGCCTCCGCATCCTCACCGAACACCACACCCCGCAGCGACGACTCCAACTCACCATCGAAGTACGCACACACCGCATCAAACGCATCCGCGAAGGCCGGGAACGCGTCATACAGCTCCCGGCCCATCCCCAACCGCTGCGCACCCTGCCCCGCGAACAGCAGCGCCAGCCGGCCCTCGGTCTGGGAACCACGGATGACACCGGGCGTCCTGTGGTCGTCGGCGAGCGCGGCCAGTCGGTGGAGTGCCGATGCCTGGTCGTCCGCCAGAACCACCGCGCGGTGGTCGAAGCGTACGGAGCGGGTCGTGGCGAGGGAGAAGCCCAGGTCCGCCAGGTCCAGTTCAGGGTCGTCCGCGTAGGCCGCGCGCAGGCGAGCCGCCTGCGCGCGGAGGGCGGGCTCGGTACGTGCGGAGAGCACCAGCGGTGTGACGGACGGGCGCTCCGGTGCGGCCTGGAGGACCTCGGCGGTGGGCGGCGGTTCCGGGGCCCGTTCCAGGACCACATGGGCGTTTGTGCCGCTGATGCCGAACGAGGACACGCCTGCCCGGCAGACGTGGCCCGCTGCTTCCTCGTCGAGCGGCCAGGCGACCGGCTCCGTGAGCAGCCGGATGTTGCCCTCCGACCAGTCCACGTAGGGCGAGGGCGCATCCACGTGCAGGGTCTGCGGCAGGACGCCGTGCTGGAGCGCCAGCACCATCTTGATGACACCGGCGACACCCGCGGCGGCCTGGGTGTGCCCGATGTTCGACTTCACCGAACCCAGCCACAACGGCCGGTCCTCATCCCGGCCCTGACCGTACGTCGCCAACAGCGCCTGCGCCTCGATCGGATCGCCCAGCGACGTCCCCGTCCCGTGCGCCTCGACCGCGTCCACGTCCGAGGGCGTCAGGCCGGCGCTGGCCAGTGCCTGTCGGATCACCCGCTGCTGGGAGGGGCCGTTGGGTGCCGTCAAGCCGTTCGACGCACCGTCCTGGTTCACCGCGGATCCGGCGACGACGGCCAGTACGCGGTGGCCGTTCCGCCGGGCGTCCGACAGCCGCTCCACGAGCAGCATTCCGACGCCTTCACCCCAGCCGGTGCCGTCGGCGCCCGCTGCGAATGCCTTGCACCGGCCGTCGGGGGCGAGTCCGCGCTGCCGGCTGAACTCCACGAAGGCTCCGGGCGTGGACATCACCGTCACGCCGCCCACCAGCGCCATATCGCACTCGCCGGAGCGCAGGGCCTGTGCGGCCCAGTGCAGCGCCACCAGGGACGAGGAGCACGCCGTGTCCACGGTCACCGCCGGGCCTTCCAGGCCGAGGGCGTAGGCGACTCGTCCGGACACCACACTCGCGGCGTTTCCGGTACCGATATAGCCGTCGAAGTCGTCCGGGGACTGGGCCAGTAGCGCCGGGTAGTCCTGGCCGTTCGTGCCTACGAAGACGCCGGCCCGGCTGCCCCGTACGGAATGCGGGTCGATACCGGCGCGCTCCAGCGCCTCCCAGGACACTTCGAGCAGCAGTCGCTGCTGCGGATCGGTTGCCACCGCTTCCCGGGGGCTCATGCCGAAGAAGGCGGGTTCGAAGCGGTCCACGTTCTTCAGGAAGCCACCGACATTGACGTACGAGGTTCCCGAGTGTTCCGGGTCGGGGTCGTAGACCGCATTCAGGTCCCAGCCTCGGTCGGCCGGGAATGCGCCGACGGCGTCCGCGCCGTCCGACAGCAGCTTCCAGAAGGATTCCGGGGAGTCGACGCCGCCCGGGAAGCGGCAGCTCATCCCCACGATGGCAAGCGGGTCGCCGTCGACCGCGGAGGGGGTCGCCGACTGCTCTACGTCCTCGTGGGCCGGCGCGATCCGGGTGCGCAGAAAGCCGGCCAGTGCCGTCGGCGTCGGGTAGTCGAAGACCACCGTCGCGCTCAGCGCGATGCCGCACGCCAGGCTCAGGGCGTTCCGCAGTTCCACGGCGATCAACGAGTCGACACCGAGGTCCCGGAAGGGCCGGTTCGGCGGTACGTCGGCGGTGCCCGCGTAATGCAGAACCCCGGCGGCGTACGACCGGACGAGGTCGGTGAGTACGCGTTCCTGTTCGGCCGGCTCCAGCCCCGCAAGCTGTCGGTCCAGCTCGGAGCGGCGGTCGTCGCCGCCCGTCCCATCGGCGCGCTCGATCTCGGTACGGATCTCCGGAAGATCACCGATCAGCGGGCTCGGGCGCACCGTGGCGAAGCCGGAACGGAAGTCCGCCCAGGTGATGTCGGCGATCACCAGTCCGGGCGTGCCGGAGCGGATCGCGTTCGCCATGGCGTCGACGGCGAGGTCCGGCCGCAGCGGGGACACTCCGCCCCGGCGCATGCGCGCGGCCATCGAGGCGTCGCTCGCCATGCCGATCTCGCCCCACGGCCCCCAGGCGAGGGAGGTCGCGGGCAGTCCCTCGGCCGCTCGCCGCTCGGCCAGGGCGTCCAAGTAGGCGTTGGCTGCTGCGTAGTTGGCCTGGCCGGCGGCGCCGATGGCGCCCGCGAAGGACGAGAACAGGACGAAGGCCGACAGGTCACGATCGCGGGTAGCCTCGTGCAGGTTGCGAGCCGAGACAGCCTTGGCCTGCATGACGGCGGCGAACCGCTCGGGCGTGAGGGCGTCGAGTACGCCGTCGTCGAGTACGCCGGCCGCGTGGAAGACGGCGTCGACGGGGTGTGCGGAGAAGAGTGCCTCAACCGCGTCCGGATCTGCGACATCGCAGGCCGCCACGGTCACTCGTACGCCGAGGTCGGACAGCTCCGCCTCCAGCTCCGACGCACCGGGAGCCGCCGGGCCCCGGCGGCTGGTGAGGATCACATGGTCGGCACCGCGCTCGGCCACCCAACGCGCCACACGCGCACCCAGCGCGCCCGTACCACCCGTGATCAGCACCGTCCCGCGCGGCTGCCAACCGTCGGCAGTGCTGTCCCCAGCAGGAGCATGCACCAATCTCCGCCCGAACACGCCGGACGCCCGCACCGCCACCTGATCCTCAGAGCCCTCCGCCAGCACACCCACCAGGCGGTCGAGCACCCTGCGGTCCACGGCCTCCGGAAGATCCACCAGACCGCCCCAACGATCCGGGAACTCCAGCGCCACCACCCGGCCCACGCCCCACACCGCAGCCTGGACCGGATCCGGACCGGCATCCGACCGGCCGATCGCGACGGCCCCCTGCGTCACCACCCACAGACGCCCGCCGACACCGGCGTCCCCCAGCGCCTGCACCAGCACCGCGGTACGCACCGCGTCCGCGGCACCCACCGTCAGCACGCCGGCGACCGGCTCCGCACCGGCCACCTCACGCACTCGCGCGGCGAGCAGGTCCCGGTCCGTCTCCCCGGCGGCACACTCCACCCGCTCAAGCGGCACACCACACGCCGCCAGCCCCTCCACCACGGCCTCGGCATACGCGTCCCCGGCGGCCACCACCGCGAGCCAGCGACCGTCCGGCACCCCACCGGACTGCGCAGCGAGCGGCTTCCACTCCACCCGATAGCGCCAGCCGTCCACCACCGACCGCTCGCGCCGCTGCCGCCGCCACGACGACAGCGCAGTCAGCGCCTCGTCCCATGAGGCATCACCAGCGATCGCGAGTTCCCCGGCCAGCGCCGCCGAGTCACCGCGCTCGATCGCGTCCCAGAGTTGCGCGTCGGCTCCCTCCAGCGCGGGGGCCGCGACGCCCTCGGCCTCGGACGCCGTCGCCGCCAGCCAGTAGCGCTGACGCTGAAAGGGATAGGTCGGCAGGTCTACGGGCCGGGTCCCGGGCAGCAGCGCGGCCCAGTCGAGTACCGCACCGTGGGCATGCAGCTGCGCGAGCGCCGTCACCACGTGCTGCGCCTCGGACCGGTCCCTTCGCAGTGCGGGGACCGCCACCTGCTCGGCGCCCTCCCCACACGCCTGTGCCATCGCGGTGAGCGTGCCGTCGGGCCCGATTTCCAGGTAACGGGTGACCTCGTGCTCCGCGAGCCACTGGATGCCGTCGGCGAAGCGGACGGCTTCGCGGACGTGGCGCACCCAGTAGGCGGGGGACGTCAGTTCCTGTGATGTGGCGAGCTCGCCGGTCAGGTTCGAGACCACCGGGATACGGGGCTCCGCGTACACCAGGCTTTCGGCGACGGTACGGAACTCGTCGAGCATCGGTTCCATGAGCGGGGAGTGGAAGGCATGGCTGACCTGGAGGCGCTTCACCTTCCGGCCCCCCTCGGACTCGAAGCGCGCGGCGATCTCCGCCACGGCCGATTCCTCGCCGGAGATCACGACCGACTGCGGACCATTCACGGCGGCAATGCTCACCCGCTGCTCCTGGCCCTCCAGCAGCGGCAGCACCTCGGCCTCGGCGGCCTGGAGAGACACCATCGCGCCACCCGCCGGGAGCGCCTGCATCAGCCGGCCGCGTGCCGCTACCAGCCGGCACGCGTCCTCCAGCGGCCACACCCCCGCCACATGCGCAGCAACCAACTCACCAATGGAATGACCCACCAGGAAATCCGGCCGGACGCCGAAGGACTCCACCAGCCGGAACAGCGCCAACTCGACGGCGAACAGCGCCGGCTGAGTGAAACCCGTCCGATTCAGCGCCTCCGCATCATCGCCAAACACCACGTCCCGCAGCCGCGCCCCCAACTCGCCTTCGAAGCACGCACACACCGCATCAAAAGCGTCCGCGAAGACCGGGAACGTGTCATACAACTCCCGCCCCATTTCCAGACGTTGGGAGCCCTGCCCCGCGAAAAGAAAAGCCGTCTTGGCGCCGGTTCGGGCAGTACCGCGCACGATGCCTTCGGCGTGCGCGTCACGGGCGAGGGCGTCCAGTGCCGCGACCAGTTCCGCGCGGCTGCTGCCGAGGACGACAGCACGGTCCTCCAGTGCGGCGCGCGTCGAGGCGAGCGAGTGGGCGAGGTCCCGTATGTCGTCACCGGGGTGGGCTTCGACGTGCGAAAGCAGCCTCCGGGCCTGCTCACGGAGGGCGGAGTCACTGCGCGCCGAGAGCACCCAGGGCACCACCGGCAGGTGAACGGATGCGGCCGTGCCGTCGTTCTGTCCTTCTTCGGGTGCAGGCTCCGGCTCGGGTGCCTGCTCGATCACCGCGTGCGCATTGGTGCCGCTGACGCCGAAGGCGGAGACCGCTGCCCGCCCCGGCCGCCCGTTCTCCGGCCATCCGACGGCCTCGGTGAGCAGCCGCACATTGCCGGCCGACCAGTCCACATGTGACGACGGCTCATCGACGTGCAGGGTCTGCGGCAGGATGCCGTGCTGGAGCGCCAGCACCATCTTGATGACGCCCGCCGCACCCGCGGCCGCCTGGGTGTGCCCGATGTTCGACTTCACCGAACCCAGCCACAACGGCCGGTCCTCGTCCCGGTCCTGACCGTACGTCGCAAGCAGTGCCTGCGCCTCGATCGGGTCGCCCAGCGACGTCCCCGTCCCGTGCGCCTCGACCGCGTCCACGTCCGAGGGCGACAGGCCGGCCGCCCCGAGGGCCTGCCGGATCACCCGCTGCTGCGAGGGGCCGTTCGGCGCGGTCAGACCGTTGGAGGCGCCGTCCTGGTTCACGGCGGTGCCGCGGACGACCGCCAGCACCCGGTGGCCGTTGCGCCGGGCATCCGAGAGGCGCTCCAGCACCAGCATGCCGACGCCCTCGGCCCATCCCGTACCGTCCGCCGCCTCCGCGAACGCCTTGCATCGGCCGTCGGCCGCCAGGCCGCGCTGCCGGCTGAACTCGATGAACGCACCAGGAGTGGCCATCACGGTCACCCCGCCCGCCAGGGCGAGCGTGCATTCGCCGGACCGCAGGGCCTGTGCCGCCAGATGCAGCGCGACCAGGGAGGAGGAACAGGCCGTGTCCACGGTCACCGCGGGGCCTTCCAGCCCCAGTGTGTAAGCGACACGACCGGACACGACCGAGGTCGAGTTACCCGTCAGGAGGTGGCCACGGACGTCGTCGGGGATATCACGAAGGCCGGCGCCGTATTCCTGGCCGCTGGCGCCGACGAAAATGCCGCTGCGGCTTCCCCGCAGCCCGAGGGGGTCGATTCCGGCGCCTTCGAAGGCCTCCCAGGACGCTTCGAGCAGCAGTCGCTGTTGCGGGTCCATCGCGAGCGCCTCGCGCGGTGAAATCCCGAAGAAGCCGGGGTCGAATTCGGTGGCCTCGTAGACAAAGCCGCCCTTGCACGAGTAGCTCGTGCCCGACCCGTCCGCCTCCGGGTCGTACAACGCATCGGCATCCCAGCCACGGTCCTGCGGCCACTCGGAGATGGCGTCCTCTCCGCTGTGCAGCAGTCGCCAGAATTCCTCCGGCGAGCTCACACCCCCGGGGAAGCGGCAGCTCATCCCGACGATTGCGACCGGCTCCTGCTGCTGCGATTCCAGCTCCTGCAGGCGCCGACGGGTCTCATGCAGGTCCGCGGTGACCCACTTGAGGTAGTCCCGAAGCCGTTCTTCATTCGCCATGTGGAACTTGCCCCATACGTTGTAGACCGGAACGGTTCACCAGCGGCGTTCAGGAACGGCCGAGCTCCTGATTGATGAAATCGAAGATCTCGTCGTCCGAGGCCGCATCCAGCTGCTGGGACACGGCGGACTTCGCATCGCCCTCGGCCGCCCCGCCCAGCTCAGACAGGATGCTCCGAAGACGGGCCTCGACGAGCCCCCTGGCGGCGTTCTCTGGGGAAAATCCTGAAATCGCGCTGGCCAGACGGTCCAGGTCAGCGAGTACGGCGGCCTCCGGCTCGACCTCTGCGGCGCCGAACAGGGCGTCGTGCACATGCTCCGCGAGAAGCTGTGGCGTGGGGTAGTCGAAGACCAGGGTGGCGGGGAGCCGCATCCCGGTCTCGGCATTCAGCCCATTGCGCAGCTCGACCGCGGTGAGTGAGTCGAATCCCAGGTCCCGGAACGCCCGGACGGGCTCCACGGCCTTCATCTCGCGGAATCCGAGCACGGCAGCCGTGTGGCCGCGTACGAGGTCGAGTACGGCCTGCGAGCGCTCCACCGCGGAAAGGTCCGCGACCCTACCGAGGAAGGAGTCTCCCCCGCCCTCGACCTCCGCCCGGGACGTGCCACCTATCGCGTCAGCGACCTCCGGCAGGTCGGCCAGCAACGGACTCGGACGGGCACTGGTGAACGCCGGAGCAAACCGCTCCCACTCCACATCCGCCACCACGACCGAACCCTCACCCGCACCAACAGCCACCTCCAACGCGGAGACTGCGAGGGCCGGGTCGAGCGCCCTCAGACCACGACGCAGCAGATGCTCCTCGGCGCCTTCGACGCCAGCCATTCCGCCGCCGGCCCACGGGCCCCACGCAACCGAACAGCCCACCGCGCCCCGCGCACGACGCGCCTCCACCAGAGCCTCCACAAACGCGTTCCCCGCCGCATACGCGCCCTGACCGCCACTCCCCCACACACCAGCAATCGAGGAAAACACCACAAACGCATCCAACTCCCGATCACGCAATGCCTCATCCAGCACCACGGCACCGGCAACCTTCGCCCCCATCACCTCAGCAAAATGACCTGCGTCCGCCTCACCCAGCGGCACGGAATCCACCACACCCGCCGCATGAACGACGGCATCCACCGCACACCCGGACAACAGCTCCTCGACCGCACCCCGATCAGCGACATCGCAGGCCGCCACCGTCACTCGTACGCCGAGGGCGGACAGCTCCGACTCCAACTCCACGGCACCAGGAGCCTCCAGACCACGACGGCTCGTCAGGATCACATGGTCGGCGCCATGCTCAGCCGCCCAACGGGCCACACGCGCACCCAGCGCGCCGGTACCACCCGTGATCAGCACCGTCCCCCGCGGCTGCCAACCGTCGGCAGAGCTGTCCCCAGCAGAAACATGCACCAATCTCCGCCCGAACACCCCGGACGCCCGCACCGCCACCTGATCCTCAGAGCCATCCGCCAGCACACCCACCAGGCGGTCGAGCGCCCTGCGGTCCACGGCCTCCGGAAGATCCACCAGACCGCCCCAACGATCCGGGAACTCCAGCGCCACCACCCGGCCCACGCCCCACACCGCAGCCTGGACCGGATCGGGGCCACCATCCGACCGACCGATCGCGACGGCCCCCTGGGTCACCACCCACACACGCCCACCCACACACGCATCACCCAACGCCTGCACCACCACAGTCGTCCACCACACACCCGCCGGGACCCCACCAGCGGATTCACCCTCCACGCCGCCCGGCAGCACCAGCACACCCGCGACGGCTTCACCTGCGATCCCTGCAAGTTGTTCAGTCAGCGCACCCCGCTCCACATCCAGGCCGTACGCCACCCGTTCTACCTGCACACCAGACGCAGCCAGCTCCTCCACCACCGAAGAGGCC
This sequence comes from Streptomyces sp. 2323.1, assembly GCF_900221035.1. NCBI lineage: Bacteria > Bacillati > Actinomycetota > Actinomycetes > Kitasatosporales > Streptomycetaceae > Streptomyces > Streptomyces sp. 2323.1. Next base: position 364,094 of record NZ_LT907981.1, read on the forward strand.
ACCCTCGACTCCGCCACACCCTCAGGCGTCACCACCAGCCAACGCCCGGACAACTCCTCGCCGGTTGCCCCACCAACCGGCTTCCACTGCACCCGATACCGCCAGCTGTCCACCGCCGACCGCTCACGCTGCTGCCGCCGCCACGACGACAACGCGCTCAGGGCCTCATCCCACGAGGCATCCCCGGCGATCGCCAGTTCCCCGGCCAGGGCGCCCGGATCCTCGCGCTCGACGGCCTCCCAGAACCACGCGGCCCCGTCGTCCGTCGGCTGCGCCGCGGCATTGCTGGCCGCAGTCCCCGGGTTGCTCGGCCAGAAACGCTCACGCTGGAACGCGTACGTGGGCAGATCGACCCGCCGGGCCCCGGCAAACAGTGCCTGCCACTGCACATCCGCACCGTGGACGAACATGCCACTGACCGCCGCCAAAAGGGCTTCCGACTCCAGCCGGTCCTTCCGCAAAGCGGGCAACAGCACCAGGTCCGCGCTGTCCGCGCAACCCTGCGCCATGGCGGTCAGAGTGCCGTCCGGCCCGATCTCCAGGAACCGGGTCACCCCCTGCCCCTCCACCCACCGCACACCGTCAGCGAAACGGACAGCCTCACGGACATGCCGCACCCAGTAATCGGGGGACGCCAATTCCTCCGCCGTAGCGAGTTCGCCGGTCACATTCGAGACCACCGGGATACGCGGCTCCGCATACTCGACGCTCTCCGCGACCGCCCGGAAATCGTCGAGCATCGGCTCCATCAGCGGGGAGTGGAAGGCGTGGCTGACCTGGAGGCGCTTCACCTTCCGACCCTCGGACTCAAATCGCTCGGCGATCTCCGCCACCGCGGATTCCTCACCGGACACCACCACCGCCTGCGGACCATTCACCGCGGCAATGCTCACCCGCTTCTCAAGCCCTTCCAGCAGTGGCAGCACCTCATCCTCCGACGCCTGAAGCGACACCATCGCTCCACCCGCCGGCAACGCCTGCATCAGGCGACCACGCGCCGCCACCAAACGACACGCATCCTCCAGTGACCACACACCCGCTACATGCGCAGCAACCAACTCACCAATGGAATGTCCCATGAGGAAATCCGGCCGCACACCAAAGGACTCCACCAACCGGAACAGCGCCACCTCCACCGCAAACAACGCCGGCTGAGTGAACCCCGTGCGATTCAATGCCTCGGCATCCTCACCGAACACCACACCCCGCAGCGACGACGCCAACTCGCCGTCAAAGCAGGCACACACCGCATCAAACGCGTCCGCAAAAACCGGGAAGGTGTCGTACAGCTCCCAGCCCATGCCCAAACGCTGCGCCCCCTGCCCGGTGAACAGGAATGCAGACCGCCCCAGTCCCTTGGTACCGCGCACCACGCCGGCAGCTTTTCGGCCCTCGGCGAGTGCGGTCAGACCCTGTACGGCCGTCTCGTGCTCATCGACGAGCAGTACGGCACGGTGGTCGAATACCTCCCTTGACGTGGCCAGGGAGAAACCGACATCGGCGGCGTCGGACCGGAACTCGTCCAGGTGCGTCAGGAGCCGGCGCGCCTGTGCCGTCAATCCGGCTTCGTCCCGCCCTGAGATGACCCAGGGCACTGCGGGCAGCTTGAGCGACTCTTCGCGCTCCACCATCTCGTCGGTTGCCGGTGCCTCTTCAATGATGGTGTGGGCGTTGGTGCCGCTGATGCCGAACGAGGACACACCGGCCCGCCGCGGCCGCTCGCCCTCCGGCCACTCCACGGCCTCGGTGAGCAGACGCACGTTGCCGGCCGACCAATCCACATGCGAGGAGGGCTCGTTGACGTGCAGCGTCTGCGGCAGGACGCCGTGCTGCAACGCCAGCACCATCTTGATGACACCGGCCACACCCGCAGCCGCCTGCGTGTGCCCGATGTTCGACTTCACCGAACCCAGCCACAACGGCCGGTCCTCGTCCCGGCCCTGGCCATACGTCGCCAGCAGCGCCTGCGCCTCGATCGGGTCCCCCAGCGACGTCCCCGTACCGTGCGCCTCCACCACATCCACATCCGACGCAGACAGCCCCGCACCCGCCAACGCCTGCCGAATCACCCGCTGCTGCGACGGACCATTCGGCGCCGTCAAACCATTCGACGCACCATCCTGATTCACGGCGGAGCCGCGTACGACCGCCAACACCCGATGCCCATTCCGCCGCGCATCCGACAACCGCTCCACCACCAACACACCCACACCCTCAGAAAACCCCGCACCATCCGCAGCATCCGAAAACGCCTTACACCGACCATCCGCAGCCAACCCCCGCTGCCGACTGAAATCCACAAACAACCCCGGCGTCGACATCACCGTCACACCACCGGCGAGGGCAAGGTCACATTCACCCGACCGCAGGGACTGCACCGCCAAATGCAACGCCACCAACGACGCCGAACACGCCGTATCCACCGTCACCGCAGGACCCTCAAGACCAAACGTGTACGACAACCGCCCCGACACCACACTCGCGGCGTTTCCGGTGCCGATGTAACCGCCCAGGTCCTCCTCACCCGACGCCACCAACAACCCGGTGTAATCCTGACCATTCGTCCCCGCAAACACCCCCGTACGCGACCCACGCAACGACCCAGGAACAATCCCCGCCCGCTCAAACGCCTCCCACGACGCCTCCAACAACAACCGCTGCTGCGGATCCATCGCCATCGCCTCACGCGGCGAAATCCCGAAAAACCCCGGATCGAACTCATCAACCCCCGGCAAAAACCCACCCTCACGAGTCGACACCTTCCCCGGCACACCCGGCTCAGGGTCATACAAACCCGCAACATCCCAACCACGATCCACCGGGAACGGCACCACACCATCCCCACCCCCAACCAACAACCCCCACAACTCCTCCGGCGACCCCACACCACCAGGGAACCGACAACTCATCGCCACAATCGCCACCGGCTCATCCGGCGATGTCGTCGCTGTCGGAGCAATGGCCCCCGCATCAGCGGTCTCGTCCCCGTCGGACAGCTCGCCTTCCAGGTGGCGAGCCACCACCAGCGGAGACGGGTAGTCGAAGACCAGAGTGGCGGGCAGCGGCAGCCCGGTGGCTGCCTGTAGATGGTTGCGCAGCTCCACGGCGGTAAGGGAATCGACACCGAGGCCCCGGAAGTCGCGGGTGGGCTCGATCGCCTCGGGGCCTGGGTGTCCGAGGACCAGTGCCGCCTGGGTGCGTACGAGTTCCAGCAGTGCGGCTCGCCGCTCGTCCTTGGACAAGGAGGCAAGCCGGGACCGCAGGGCGTCGGCCGGTGTCAGCTCCACCGCCGAGGAGACAGCGGTACGACGCGCACTTCTCCCCAGCAGACCGCGCATCAGCGGCGGGAGAACGCCCGCGGCATGCTGCTCTCGCAACATCGTGTGATTCAGCTGCACCGGGACCACCACGGGTACGGCGGTGTGTCGAGCAGCGTCGAACGCCTCCACACCGCGCTCCTCGGTGAACGGCGTGATGCCGCCGCGAGCCATGCGCTGGAGGTCGGCTTCGCTCAGTTCGCCGGTCATGCCCGCGTTCGGAGCCCAGGCACCCCACGCCAACGACCTCGCCGGGAGCCCCGACCCGCTACGCCGGCACATCAGGGCGTCCACGAACGCGTTCGCCGCCGCATAGTTGGCCTGGCCCGCGCTGCCGAAGGTTCCCGCCACCGACGAGAACACCACGAACTCCGCCAGGTCCGCGCCTCGCGTCAGCTCGTCCAGATGCACCAGCGCATCCACCTTCGGCGCCAGCACCGCGTCCATGCGTGCGGGCGTCAGGGAGGACAGCATGCCGTCGTCGAGTACGCCGGCGGTGTGGACGACGGCGGTGAGGGGGTGGTGCTTCGGTACGGAATCCAGCAAACCGCTCAACGCCTCACGATCGGCCGTATCGCAAGCAGCGACCTCGACCTCCGCGCCGAGCGCCTCCAGTTCGTCACGCAGCACGTCCACACCAGGAGCCTGCGGCCCCCGACGGCTGGCCAACAGCAGGTGTCGAACCCCGTGCTCGGCGACCAGATGCCGGGCCACCAACGCACCCAGACCACCCGTACCACCCGTCACCAACACCGTCCCCTCCACATCGAGGGACACCGGCATCGTCAACACGACCTTGCCCACGTGCCGCGCCTGACTCAGATACCGGAAGGCCTCAGGCGCCCTCCGCACATCCCACGCCGTCACCGGCAACGGCTCCAACACACCCCCCTCGAACAACTCCCGCACCCGCGCAAACATCTCCCCGATCCGATCCGCCCCCGCCTCCATCAGATCGAACGCCTGATAGCGCACACCCTCATGCTCCGCCGCCACCTGCTCCGGCACACGGATGTCGGTCTTGCCCATCTCCAGGAAACGTCCACCGCGCGGCAGCAGCCGCAGCGAGGCGTCCACGAACTCCCGCGCCAGGGAATCCAGCACCAGATCCACACCCCGGCCACCGGTCTCCGCCAGGAACGACCCCTCGAAATCCAGATCACGCGACGAGGCAATATGCGCCTCATCCAGACCCAGGCCGCGCAACGTCCCCCACTTGCCGGGGCTGGCGGTGGCGAACACCTCCGCGCCCAGGTGCCGCGCCAACTGCACCGCAGCCATCCCCACCCCACCGGCACCGGCATGCACCAGCACCGACTCGCCCGCCTGCAACCCACCCAACTCCACCAGCGCGTAATACGCCGTCAAAAACACCACCGGAACCGACGCCGCCTGCGCGAACGACCAGCCCTCCGGAATCCGGATCACCATCCGCTCATCCGCCACCGCCACCGGACCGAAGGCAAACGGGAACAACCCCATCACCCGGTCACCCGGCATCAGGCCCACGACATCGGGGCCCGTCTCGGTCACGACGCCGGCGCCCTCCAGGCCCAACGCACCCGCGTCCCCGGGGTACGTGCCGAGAACGTTGAGCACATCGCGGAAGTTCACCCCGGCGGCCCGCACCGCGATGCGCACCTGTCCGGGCTCCAGCTCTTCCCTCGCCTCGGGGCGCCGCACCAGGCGCAGGCTCTCCAGCGTGCCCTCGTCGGCGTTTTCGAGGGACCATCCGTCCTTCGGCAGGCACGGCATCGACAGCTCGTCCCGCCGGATGTTCGTGCTCAGCCTCGGCAGATAGGCCGTGCCTTCCCGCAGGGCGAGTTCGGGTTCACCCGAGGCCAGGGCGGTCGGCAGCGCTGCCAGCGAGGCGTCCGTGCCGTCGACGTCCACGAGCACGAACCGGTCGGGGTGCTCGACGCGTGCGGCTCGGACCAGGCCCCAGACCATGGCCTGTGCGGGGTCGGGCTGCTGTAGGTCCGCCGGGACGGCGTTCCGTGTCACCACCACGAGTCGGGTGGTGGAGCGGTGCTCGGCTTCCGTCCATTCCTGTATGCAGGCCAGGGCACGATTCGTGGCGGCCCGTGCGGCCGCGGGAGTTCCGTCGGGTTCGGCGGTGAGGGCGTCGAGGCGCAGCGCGACGAACGGCGGCATGGCCTCGTCCGGTGCGGAGCCGAGGTCATGGAGATCCCCGACATCCGCGAGATCGACGAGGTCGACCGGTTCCGCGGCGGTCTCGGGCACACGGGTCCAGTCGACCCGGTACAGGGCATCGGAGTGGGTGCTGCCCTGCCAGGCGCGGCTGAACGTCTCAGCCGTCATCGGCTGCCGGGTGAGGGAAGCGATCTCCGCCACCGGCTGTCCTACGGCGTCCGCCAGCTGGAGCGCCAGCCCGCCGTCCGCGCTCGCCGAGATACGTGCCCGCAGCACGGTGGCTCCCGAGGCGTACAGCTTCACGTCCTGCCAGGAGACCGGCAGTTGTCCGAGTACGGCAGTCTCGTGCGCTTCGAGCGCCAGGGCATGGAGGACGGTGTCCAGCAATGCGGGGTGCAGTCCGTATGACGAGGCCTCCGATGATTCGGGGAGCTCGACTGTGGCGAAGAGGTCGGCGTCCCGCTGCCAGACGGCTTGCAGCCCGCGGAAGGCGGGGCCGTAGGCGATCCCGGCGTCGGCGAAGGCCTCGTAGAGACCGTCCGCCGGGACGGGCTGCGCTCCTTCAGGGGGCCAGACAGCGAAGTCGAAGGTCTCGCGGTGATCGGCCGCGCCGAGCAGACCGGTGGCGTGCCGGACCCATGGTTCCTCCGCGACGCCGGTGCTCCCGATGCGGCAGGAGTGGAGGATAAGGGCGCGGGTGCCGTGCAGGTCCGGCTCCTCGATGCGCATTTGGATTTGGACGGATTCATGCGCCGGGAGCACCAAGGGGGCTTCGATGGTCAGCGACTCGACGTGGTCGCAACCGGCCTGGTCGGCGGCGCGGAGCGCGAGTTCCAGGAAGGCCGTGCCGGGAACGAGGAGGGAGCCGTCGACGACATGGTCCGCCAGCCACGGGTGGTCCTGCGCGGAGAGCCGGCCGGTGAAGACGACGGAGTGCGAGTCGGCGAGCGTCATGGTGGCCCCGAGCAGGGGGTGCTCGGCTGCCTGCAATCCCGCCGAACCGAGGTTGGTGGCGTTGGTATGGGCGAGCCCGAGCCAGTAACGCTGGTGCTGGAAGGCGTAGGTGGGCAGTTCGACCTGGCGCGCGCCGGTGCCGGCGAAGAGCGTGGCCCAGTCGACGGGGACGCCTCGGGCATAGGCGTGACCGAGTGCGGTCAGGAGCCCCGTGGCCTCCGGACGGTCCTTGCGGAGGGCGGGGACGAGGAGAGGGTCGGCGCCCGCGTCACTGTCGAGGCATCCCTGCGCCATGGCGGTCAGGGTGCCGTCCGGCCCGATTTCCAGGAATCGGGTGACCTCGTGCTCCGCCAGCCAGCGGATGCCGTCGGCGAAGCGGACCGCCTCGCGGACGTGCCGGACCCAGTAGCCAGGGGAGGTCAGTTCCTGCGGTGTGGCGAGCTCGCCGGTCAGGTTCGAGACCACCGGGATACGCGGCTCCGCGTACGCCACGCTCTCCGCAACGGCACGGAACTCGTCGAGCATCGGCTCCATCAGCGGCGAATGGAAGGCATGACTCACCTGGAGCCGCTTCACCTTCCGGCCCTCGGACTCAAAACGCCCGGCGATCTCCGCCACCGCGAATTCCTCACCGGAGATCACGACCGACTGCGGACCGTTCACCGCGGCGATACTCACCCGCCGCTCTTGGCCCTCCAGCAGCGGCATTACCTCATCCTCGGCGGCCTGAAGGGCGACCATCGCCCCACCCGCCGGCAATGCCTGCATCAACCGACCGCGCGCCGCCACCAGCCGACACGCATCCTCCAGCGACAGCACGCCCGCCACATGCGCAGCCACCAACTCCCCGATGGAATGACCCACCAGGAAATCCGGCCGCACATCAAAGGACTCCACCAGCCGGAACAGCGCCACCTCAACGGCGAACAGCGCGGGCTGAGTGAACTCCGTCCGATGCAACGCCTCGGCGTCCTCACCGAACACCACACCCCGCAGCGACGACTCCAACTCGCCATCGAAGTGCGCACACACCGCATCGAAAGCGTCCGCGAAGACCGGGAAGGCCTCGTACAACTCCCGGCCCATTCCAGGCCGTTGTGCCCCTTGCCCGGTGAACAGGAAGGCAAGGCTGCCTTCGGAGGTGGTCATGCCTTCGGCTACGTTGCCCTGGGGCTCGCCGCGGCCGAGGGCGTGCACGCTGTTGAGCAGCGTTTCCCGGTCCTCGCCGAGTACGACGGCCCGGTGCTCGAACGGCGATCGGGTGGTGGCGAGCGAGAGTCCCACATCCCGCGGGTCGAGTGCGGGGTGCGCGGTCAGATGCGCCGCCAGGCGCTCTGCCTGCGCCCTGAGGGCCGCCTCGCTGCGTCCGGACAGGACCCAGGGCACGAGGGCCGGTGCGGGCGTCCGAGTGGGTGCGTCCTTAGGGTCGCCGCCCTGGAGTTCGTCCTGGGGTTCATCCACAGGGGGCTGTTCAAGGATGACATGGGCGTTGGTGCCGCTCACGCCGAAGGACGAGACGCCGGCCCGGCGGGGCCGGTCGGCCTCCGGCCACGGTATGTCCTCGGCCAGCAGCCGTACCTTCCCGGCCGACCAGTCCACGTGCGAGGACGGCTGCTCCGCGTACCGGGTCCGCGGCAGGACGCCGTGCCGGAGGGCCTCCACCATCTTGATGACACCGGCCACGCCGGCTGCCACCTGCGTGTGGCCGATGTTCGACTTCACGGAACCCAGCCACAACGGCCGGTCTTCGTCGCGGTCCTGGCCGTAGGTGGCCAGGAGTGCCTGGGCCTCGATCGGATCGCCCAGGGTGGTGCCCGTGCCGTGGCCCTCGACCGCATCGACGTCCGAGGCCGAGAGGCCCGCGCCGACCAGTGCCTGCCGGATCACGCGCTGCTGGGAGGGGCCGTTCGGGGCCGTGAGGCCGTTCGACGCGCCGTCCTGGTTCACGGCGCTGCCGCGGACGACCGCGAGCACCTGGTGGCCGTTGCGGCGGGCGTCCGAGAGGCGCTCCACCAGCACGACGCCGGCGCCCTCACCCCAGATGGTGCCGTCCGCGGCGTCGGCGAACGGCTTGCAGCGGGCGTCCGCGGCGAGGCCCCGCTGCCTGCTGAACTCGATGAACGCACCCGGCGTGGACATCACGGTCACGCCGCCGGCGAGGGCGAGGTCGCAGTCGCCCGAGCGCAGGGACTGCACCGCCAAGTGCAAGGCGACGAGCGACGAGGAACATGCGGTGTCCACGGTCACCGCGGGTCCCTCCAGGCCCAGGGCGTACGCCACGCGGCCGGACACCACGGCGCCGGAGCTGCCGGTGAGCAGATGGCCCAGGAGGTCGTCGGGCATGTCGACGGAACCCGACCCGTAGCCCTGGTAGCCGCAGCCCACGAAGAGTCCGCTGCGGCTGCCCCGCAGCGACAGCGGGGCGATGCCGGCCCGTTCGACGGCTTCCCAGGAGATCTCCAGCAGCATCCGCTGCTGGGGGTCCATGGCCAGGGCCTCGCGGGGCGAGATCCCGAAGAAGCCGGGGTCGAAGTCGCCGGCGTTGCGGACGAATCCGCCCTCGCGGACGTAACTGGTGCCCGGGCAGCCGGAGTCGGGGTCGTAGACGGCGTCGATGTTCCAGCCGCGGTCGTCGGGGAAGGGCGTGATGGCGTCGCCGTCGGCGGCGATCAGCTTCCAGAGGTCGTCCGGTGACCGTACGTCCCCCGGGTAGCGGCAGGCCATGCCGACGATGGCGATGGGTTCCCCGTCGTCCTGGACGGGGTGCGCGAGGGCTGCGGTGTGCTGCTCGCCGAGGTCTCCCAGGAGTTCGGCGCGCAGATGACGGGCCAGTGCCGTCGGCGTCGGGTAGTCGAAGACCAGCGTCGGGGACAGGGGCAGGGCGACGGCCGTGGAGAGGGTGTTGCGCAGTTCGACGGCGGTGAGGGAATCGGTGCCGAGTTCCTGGAAGGTGCGGGTGGTCTCGACGGCGTCGGGGCCCGGGTATCCCAGGACGGTGGCGGTGGTCCGGCGTACCAGGCGGAGCAGGTGTTGTTCCTGTTCGGCGGGGGTGCGCAGGGTGGCGAGGAGGCTGCGGACGTCGTCGGACGGGGTGTCCTGGCCCGGGTTCTGGGCGGCGGCTTCGGGCAGTTTGCGGAAGAGCGCGTTGCGGCCTGCGGGGAACAGGTCCCAGTCGATGTCGGCGATGACGAGGTGTGTCTCGCCGTGGTCGAGTGCCTGGTGCAGCGCGACCAGGGCGGTGTCCGGCTCCATAGGCGGCAGGCCGGCGCGGCTGAGCTTGGCGCGAAGGGTGGGGTCGGCTGCCATCCCGTCGTGTGCCCAGGGGCCCCAGGCGATGCTGGTCGCGGGCAGGCCGTGGGCCCGCCGGTGCTGGGCGAGGGCGTCCAGGCCGGCGTTGGCCGCCGCGTAGTTGGCCTGGCCGGCCGCGCCGAGGGTGCCGGCGATGGAGGAGAAGAGGACGAACGCGGTCAGGTCGTGGGCGCGGGTCAGTTCGTGGAGGTTGGCGGCAGCCTCGGTCTTGGGGCGCAGCACGGTGGCGAACCGCTCGGCGTCCATGGTGGCGAGGGTGCCGTCGTCGAGGACGCCTGCGGTGTGGAAGACGCTGGTCAGGGGCTGGTCTTCGGGGAGGGAGGCGAGCAACTGCGCCAGTGCGTCGCGGTCGGCGGGGTCGCAGGCGGCGAGGGTGGTACGGGTGCCGTGTGCGGTGAGTTCGGCGACGAGGTCCTGGGCGCCCGGGGCATCGGGGCCGCGCCGGCTGATGAGCAGCAGGTGTGCGGCGCCTTCGCGGGCCAGTTGGCGGGCGAGGGCGGAGCCGATGGTGCCGGTGCCGCCGGTGATCAGCGTGGTGCCGTCCGGCGCCCAGGCGGACGCGCCGCGGGGCTGCTCGGGGCGGGGGGCGCGGACCAGTCGGCGGGCGAAGAGGCCGGAGGCGCGCAGGGCGAACTCGTTGCCGTTCGCGGGGTCGTGGGCGGGGGTGTGGAGCACCGCGCACAGTCGGTCCAGGGCGCGGTCGTCGAGCTGTTCGGGCAGGTCGACGAGGCCGGTCCAGTGGTCGGGGTGTTCGATGGCGGCGCTGCGGCCGAGGCCCCAGAGGGTGGCCTGCCCGGGGGCGCTGAGCGGGTCGGAGCGGCCGATGCTGACGGCGCCCCGGGTGGCGGTCCACAGGCGGACGGGGGCGTCGGTGCGGAGCAGTGCCTGGACGAGCGCACCGGTCTGGACGAGGGCGGCGGGGGCGTCGGGGTGGTGGGGGTCCCGGGCGGTGCCGAGGCCGAGGAGGGAGAGGACGTGGAGCTCGTCCGGGTCGCGGTCCCGGTCGCGGCTCTCCTCGATGCGTTGCGCGATGTGGTCGGCGTCGGCGTCCGGCGGCAGGCTCAGGGTGGTGACGGTCGCGCCGTGTCCGGCCAGTGCGGTCGTGAGGGCGGCGGCGACGGGCCGGTGGTGTGCTGCGTCCGTGTCGGGGACGACGAGCAGCCAGTAGGCCGGTGCGGTCGTGGCGGGGTGGGCGTCGACCGGCTCCCAGTGCTCCGCGTATCGCCAGGTCCGGGCGGTGGAGTGCTGCTGCTGTTCGCGGTGGAAGGCCGCGAGGGCGGGGACGACCGGTTCGAGGAGGGAGCGGTCGAGGCTGAGGCTGTCGGCGAGTTCGGGCACGTTCTGCTGCTCGACGGCGGTCCAGAACGCGGAGTCGGCCGGCCGGCTGCCGGTCGTGTCGTCCGCGGGTGCGGCGTGCAGCCAGTAGCGGGTGCGCTGGAAGGCGTACGTGGGGAGGTCGACGCGGCGCGCGCCGGGCAGCAGGGCGGCCCAGTCGAGGGGGACGCCGGAGATGTGGAGCCTGCTGAGCGCGGTGAGCAGGCCGAGGGCCTCGGGGGTGTCCTTGCGGAGGAGGGGGGTCAGCATCCTGTCGCCGTCGGGCAGGCAGGCCGCGGCCAGCGCGGTGAGGGTGCCGTCGGGGCCGAGTTCGACGAGCCGGGTGACGTTGCGGTCGGCGAGGGCGCGAACGCCGTCGGCGAAGCGTACGGCCTGGCGGGCGTGGCGTACCCAGTAGTCGGGGCTGCACAGTTCGTCGGCGGTGGCGAGGCGGCCGGTGACATTGGAGATGACGGGGATCTGCGGCTGCTGGTAGGCGAGTTCGCCGGCGGTGACGCGCAAGTCCTCCAGCATCGGGTCCATGAGCGGCGAGTGGAAGGCGTGGCTGACCCGCAGCCGGGAGACCTTGCGTCCCAGGTCCCGGAAGTGGCCGGCGAGGGTGTCCACGGTGGCTTCGTCGCCGGCGATGACGGTGGCGTCGGGGCCGTTGACCGCGGCGATGCTCACGCGGTCCGCGGTGTCCGCCAGCAGCGGCGACACCTCGGCTTCGGTCGCCTGGAGGGAGGCCATGGCGCCGCCGGGCGGGAGCGCCTGCATCAGCCGTCCGCGGGCCGCGACCAGGCGGCAGGCGTCCGGGAGGGACAGCACGCCGGCGATGTGCGCGGCGGCGAGTTCGCCGATCGAGTGGCCCATGACGACGTCGGGCTTGATGCCCCAGGAGGTGAGCAGCCGGAAGAGGGCCACTTCGAAGGCGAAGAGCGCGGGCTGGGTGCAGCCGGTCCGGTCCAGCGCCGCCGCGTCCTGGCCGAAGACGACGTCCGCGAGCGGCTGTGGCAGCTCCGGGTCGAGGTGTGCGCAGGCGGCGTCGAAGGCGTCGGCGAAGACGGGGAAGGTCTCGTAGAGCTCGCGGCCCATGCCGAGGCGCTGGGCGCCCTGGCCGGTGAACAGGAAGGCGGTCTTGCCGCGGAGCGGGGAGCCGCTGACGGCGGCCGCGGCGTGCGGGCCCTCCTCGGCGAGTGCGGTCAGCTTGCCGTGCAGGTCGGCCGGGTCGGTGCCGAGCAGCACCGCGCGGTGTTCGAAGGCGGATCGGGAGGTGGCGAGCGAGTAGGCCAGATCGTACGGGTCCACGTCGGGGTGGCTGTCCAGGTGTGCGCGCAGACGGCCGGCCTGTGCCCGCAGGGCGTCCGCGCTGCGGGCGGAGAGCACCCACGGAAGGTGCGGAAGTCGGGCGCGGGTGGAGGGCGGGGTGGCTTCGACGGCCTGTTCCCCGTCCACTGCGGGCTGTTCCCCGACCTCCGGCGTCTGGGTCCGGTCCTCCGGGGCCTGTTCCAGGATCGTGTGGGCGTTGGTGCCGCTGATGCTGAAGGAGGAGACCGCTGCGCGGCGCGGCCGGTCACCGTCCGGCCAGGCCACGGGCTCGGTCAGCAGCCGGACACTGCCCGCCGACCAGTCCACGTGGGTGGAGGGCCGGGTGGTGTGCAGGCTCTGCGGCAGGACGCCGTGCCGCAGGGCGAGGACCATCTTGATCACGCCGGCCACGCCCGCGGCCGCCTGGGTGTGCCCGATGTTGGACTTCACCGAACCCAGCCACAACGGCCGGTCGGCCGGGCGGTCCTGGCCGTAGGTGGCGAGCAGCGCCTGCGCCTCGATCGGGTCGCCCAGCGTCGTGCCGGTGCCGTGTGCCTCGACGGCGTCCACGTCGGCGGCGGTCAGTCCGGCGCCGGTGAGCGCGGAGCGGATCACCCGTTGCTGGGCGGGGCCGTTGGGGGCGGTGAGGCCGTTGGAGGCGCCGTCCTGGTTGAGGGCGCTGCCGCGGAGCAGGGCGAGCACGGGGTGGCCGTTACGGCGGGCGTCGGAGAGCCGTTCGACGAGGAGCATGCCGGCGCCCTCGCCCCAGCCGGTGCCGTCGGCGTCGTCGGAGAACGGCTTGCACCGGCCGTCGCGGGCGAGTCCGCCCTGCCGGCCGAACTCGACGAAGGCGGCGGGGGTGGACATGATCGCCACGCCGCCCGCGAGGGCGAGGTCGCATTCGCCCGCCCGCAGGGACTGTGCGGCGAGGTGCAGGGTGACCAGCGAGGAGGAGCAGGCCGTGTCGATGGTGACGGCGGGGCCTTCGAGGCCGAGGGCGTAGGCGACCCGGCCCGAGACGACGCTTCCCGTGGTGCCGGTGAGGATGTGTCCTTCGACGCCCTCGGGGACGTTGCCGCGCAGCCCGGAGCCGTACTCCTGATTGCTGCAGCCCGCGAAGACGGCGGTCCGGCTGCCGCGCAGCGTCATCGGGTCGATGCCCGCCCGCTCCAGTGCCTCCCACGACACTTCCAGGAGCAGTCGCTGCTGCGGGTCGGTGGCCAGCGCCTCGCGCGGGCTCATCCCGAAGAACTGCGGATCGAACTCGTCGGCGGTGTGCACGAAGCCGCCGCGGGTGGTCGTCACGTCGAGGGCGCCCAGGTCCCAGCCCCGGTCGGCGGGGAATTCGGACAGCGCGTCGACGCCCTCCGCGAGCAGCTGCCAGTACTCCTCGGGGGTCTGCACTCCACCGGGGAAGCGGCAGCTCATGGCCACGATGGCGAGGGGTTCACCGGCGGCGTCGACCAGCTGCTGGTGCTGTTTGCGCAGCCGGTCGTTCTCCCGCAGCGAGGCCCGGAGGGCTTCGACGATCTGATCCGCGGACGTGGCCATTGGTCAGCTCTCCATCATTCCGGCTTCGTCGGGTGTGGCTTCGTCGGGACGGCGGTGCTCAGCCGTCCGTGGCGCCGAACGCGAGGCGCACAAGGTCGTCGACTTCCATGCTCTCGATGGCATCGGAGTCAGGGGTGGCGTCGGCCTCGGGCTCGTGGTCCGGGCCGGGTGTGGCCGGCTGCGCCAGCGCCAGCAGATCGTCGAGCAGCCCGGCCGCCCGCAGCCGGGCGAGGGGAATGGCGGCGAGGGCCTCCCGTACCGCTGCTTCGTCCTCGGGTGCGGCGGCCGGCTCGGCGGGCTGCTCGGGGACGAGCTCCGCGCACAGGTGGTCGGCGAGGGCCAGCGGGGTCGGGTAGTCGAAGACGAGGGTGGCGGGCAGCAGGGCGCCGGTCGCGGTGCCGAGCCGGTTGCGCAACTCCACCGCGGTCAGCGAGTCGAAGCCGAGGTCCTTGAACGACTGCTGGTCGCCGACCTCGGCCGCGGAGGCGTGGCCGAGTACGGCGGCGACCTGGGTGCACACCACGTCGAGCAGGGCATGGTGTGCCTCGTCGCGGGTCAGGGTGGCGAGCGTACGGGTCAGCGTCTCGGCGGAGCCCGGACCGGCCGGTGCCGCCGGGCCCGCTGCCGTCCGGCGTGCCGCGGTCGGCAGGAGGCCGCTCAGCAGCGGCGGTACGGGACCGCCCGAACCCAGGGCGCGGGGATCGACCAGCATCGGCAGCAGGGCAGCCTCGGGCCGGCCGAGCGCCGCGTCATAGAGGGCGAGTCCGCGGTCGGCGGGCAGGGCGGGCAGGCCCGCGCGTGCCATGCGCTGCAGATCGGCTTCGGTGAGCCCGCTGGTCATGCCCGTCGTCTGTGACCACGGCCCCCAGGCGAGCGAGGTGGCGGGCAGCCCGGCGGCCCGGCGCTCGGCGGCGAAGGTGTCGCAGAAGGCGTTGGCGGCGGCGTAGTTGGCCTGGCCGGGAGCGCCGAACACCCCGGCGGTGGAGGAGAAGACGATGAACGCCGCCAGGTCCTCGTCACGGGTGAGTTCGTGCAGATGGACCGTCGCATCGGCCTTGGGGCGCAGGACCGCGCGGAGCCGCTGCGGGGTGAGCGAGGTGACGACGGTGTCGTCGAGTACGCCGGCGGTGTGGACGACGGCGGTGAGGGGGTGGTGCTTCGGTACGGAATCCAGCAAACCGCTCAACGCCTCACGATCGGCGATATCGCACGCGGCAACCTCGACCTCGGCACCGAGACCGGCCAACTCCTCGCGCAATGCGTCCACACCAGGAGCCTGCGGCCCCCGACGGCTGGCCAACAGCAGGTGTCGAACCCCGTGCTCGGCCACCAGATGCCGGGCCACCAACGCACCCAGACCACCCGTACCCCCCGTCACCAACACCGTCCCCTCCACATCGAGGGACACCGGCATCGTCAACACCACCTTGCCCACATGCCGCGCCTGACTCAGATACCGGAAGGCCTCAGGCGCCCTCCGCACATCCCACGCCGTCACCGGCAACGGCTCCAACACACCCCCCTCGAACAACTCCCGCACCCGCGCAAACATCTCCCCGATCCGATCCGCCCCCGCCTCCATCAGATCGAACGCCTGATAGCGCACACCCTCATGCTCCGCCGCCACCTGCTCCGGCTCACGGATGTCGGTCTTGCCCATCTCCAGGAAACGTCCACCGCGCGGCAGCAGCCGCAGCGAGGCGTCCACGAACTCCCGCGCCAGGGAATCCAGCACCAGATCCACACCCCGGCCACCGGTCTCCGCCAGGAACGACCCCTCGAAATCCAGATCACGCGACGAGGCAATATGCGCCTCATCCAGACCCAGGCCGCGCAGCGTCTCCCACTTGCCGGGGCTGGCGGTGGCGAACACCTCCGCGCCCAGGTGCCGCGCCAACTGCACCGCAGCCATCCCCACCCCACCCGCACCGGCATGCACCAGCACCGACTCGCCCGCCTGCACCCCACCCAACTCCACCAGCGCGTAATACGCCGTCAAAAACACCACCGGAACCGACGCCGCCTGCGCGAACGACCAGCCCTCCGGAACCCGGATCACCATCCGCTCATCCGCCACCGCCACCGGACCGAAGGCAAACGGGAACAACCCCATCACCCGGTCACCCGGGGCCAATCCGATGACGCCGGGGCCGGTCTCCGTGATCACGCCCGCGCCTTCGAGGCCGAAGGCTCCGGCGTCGCCGGGGTACATGCCGAGGACGTTCAGCACATCGCGGAAGTTCACTCCGGCGGACCGCACCGCGATGCGGACTTCGCCGCTTTCCAGGGGTCGTGCGGCGTCGTTGTGGGGCATGAGGGCGAGGTGGTCGAGGGTGCCCTTGCCGGTCATGCCGAGGCGCCAGCAGGTGCCGTCGGCGGGTTCGCGCAGTGCGGTGCCGGCGTGGACGGGGGCGGCCTTCGGCAGGTGCACGGTGCCGCCGCGGACGGCGAATTGGGGCTCGCTCGTGGCCAGTGCCGCGGGCAGGGCGGCGTACGAGGTGTCCTGGCCGTCGAGGTCGGCGAGGACGAACCGGCCGGGGTGTTCGGACTGTGCCGAGCGCACCAGGCCCCAGATCGGGGCGGCCGCGGAATCGTGGTGGGTGGTGCCGGGGGCGTCGACGGCTCCCCGGGTGACGAAGACGAGCCGGGCCGCGGCGGGCGGATTCGCCAGCCAGCGCTGGACCAGTGCCAGTGCGCCGGTCGCGGCCTCGTGCGGGTCGGCGGCGGGGAGGGCCACGAGGACGGTGCCGGTGGCCTCCTGGAGGTCAGGACCGGTCAGCCGGGTGGCGGGCAGGCCCGCGGCGTCCAGGTCGGCGGCGAGGTCTTCGCTGTCCAGGACGAGGAGTCGGGCCGGCTCCTCGGGGGGCGTCGTGGGGAGGGAGGCCACGGGCCAGTCGAGGTGGTAGAGGGGGCCGGCGGACCGGGCGGAGAGCGCGATCCGGTCGGCGGAGATTTCGCGCAGCGTCAGCGCTTCGATGTCGGCGACCGGCCGGCCGTCGGCGTCGGCGAGGGCGAGCGAGACGGTGTCGGGTGCGGACAGGTCGAGACGGACCCGCAGGTGCGTCGCCCCGGTCGCGTGGATCTGCACTCCGCGCCAGGAGAAGGGCAGGCGTCCGCTCCCGGTGTCCTCCGTCGGCAGGAAGGCGGTGGCGTGCAACGCGGCGTCGAGCAGCGCCGGGTGGAGCGCGAAGCGGTCCGCGTCCTGGTGTGCCGGCTGGGGCAGCGAGACCTCGGCGTGCACCTGGTCGCCGTGGCGCCAGGCGGCATGCAGGCCTTGGAAGAGCGGGCCGTAGTCGAACCCGCCCGCGCTCAGTTGGTCATAGAGGTCCTCGACGGGGAGGGGCTCGGCGTCGGCGGGCGGCCAGGCCGCGGGGGCGGAGGCCACGGGCTCCGGCGGGGCGGCGGTGAGGGTGCCGGTGGCGTGCAGCGTCCAGGGCTCGCCGGGGGCCGGGTCGACGGGGCGGGCATGGACGGTGAACGGCCGGTGGCCCTGCCCGTCGTCGGCGCCGAGGACCGCTTGCAGGTCCATCGCGTCCTGCTCGGGCAGGACGAGCGGGCTGACCAGGGTCAGGTCCGCCACCCGGGGGCAGCCCGCCCGGTCGCCGGCCAGGACGGCCAGTTCGAGGAAGGCTGTGCCGGGGACGACGGCGGTGCCCGCCAGGGCGTGCTCGGCGAGCCACGGCTGGTCGGCTGTCGAGAGCCGGCCGGTGAACAGGTGGCTGCCGTCGGCGAGTTCGACGGCCGCGCTCAGCAGCGGGTGGCCGGCGGGGCTGATTCCCGCGGTGGCGAGGGCGCGGGGAGTGGGCCAGTAGCGCTGCCGCTGGAAGGGGTAGGTGGGCAGGTCGGCGACGGCCGTGCGTCCCGGGTGGGCGTTGGCGACGGCGGACCAGTCGAGGTCCGCGCCGTGGACGTGGGCGCGGGCGAGGCCGTCGAGCAGCGAGCGGGACTCTGACGTCCGGTCGCGGAGCAGCGGGATGACGGCGGTGCCGGTGGCGTCGGGGGGCAGGCAGCCGGCCGCCATGGCGGCGAGGGTGCCGTCGGGGCCGATTTCGACGAAGCGCTGGACGCCCTGCTCGGCGAGCCCGCGGAGGCCGTCGTGGAACCGGACGGCGCCCCGCACCTGACGCACCCAGTAGTCGGGGAGGTGCAGTTCGGTGGCGGTCTTGCCGGTCAGGTTGGACACGACGGGGAGGCGCGGCTCGTGGTAGGTGAGGGCCTCGGCGACCGTACGGAAATCGTCGAGCATCGGGTCCATGTGCGGGGAGTGGAAGGCATGGCTGACCCGGAGCTGCTTGGTCCGGTGGCCGTCGGCGGCCAGTTGGTCGGCGATCCGGGTCACGACGGCGCGGTCGCCGGAGAGCACGACGGAGTCGGGGCCGTTGACGGCGGCGAGGGAGACCTGCTGGTCGAGCCCGTCGAGCAGCGGCCGCACCTCGGCCTCCGTCGCCTGGAGGGCGACCATGGCGCCGGTCTCCGGGAGCGCCTGCATGAGCCGGCCGCGGGCGGCGACGAGCGCGCAGGCATCGGCCAGGGAGAACACCCCGGCGAGGTGCGCGGCGGTCACCTCGCCGATGGAGTGGCCTATCAGGTGGTCGGCGCGCAGGCCGGTGCTCTCGGCGAGGCGGTAGAGGGCGGTCTCCATGGCGAACAGGGCGGGCTGGGTGTATTCCGTCCGGTCCAGCAGTCCGTCGGTGTCGTGGAACATGACGTCGCGCAGCGGCCGGTCGAGATGGCCGGCGAAGTGTCCGCAGATCTCGTCGAGGGCGTGGGCGAACACCGGGAAGGTGCGGTGCAGTTCGTGGCCCATGCCGGGGCGCTGGGCGCCCTGTCCGGTGAACAGGAAGGCGGTGCGTGCGCCGGGGCGGGCCACGCCGAGGGCGGCTCCGGTGGCCGGCTTCTCGCCGGCGGCCAGCCCGCCCAGGGCGGACAGCAGGCCGGCGCGGTCGGTGCCGTGGGCGACCGCGCGGTGCTCGAAGGACGCCCGGGTGGTGGCCAGGGCGTGGCCGACGGCCGCGGCGGGCAGGTCGGGGTGGTCTGCGGCGTGCGTGTGCAGGGCCGTGGCCAGGGCGCGGAGCGCTTCGGGGCTGCGGGCGGACAGCGGCCAGACGAGCGGCAGGGGGGCGGGGTCGGCGGCCTCTTGTGCGTCGTCCGGTGCCGGATGCGTGCCGTCCGCCGGCGTGGCGTCCGCAGGTACGGCGGGCCCGGCCGGTTCCGGGGTGGCCTGTTCGAGGATCAGGTGGGCGTTGGTGCCGCTGAAGCCGAAGGAGGAGACGGCGGCCCGGCGGGGGCGCCCGTGGTCGGGCCAGGTGGTGGGGGCGGCCAGCAGTTCCACGGCGCCTTCGGTCCAGTCCACATGGGACGAGGGGGCGTCGAGGTGCAGCGTCTGCGGGAGCAGGCCGTGACGCAGGGCCTGCACCATCTTGATCACGCCGGCCACGCCGGCCGCGGCCTGGGTGTGCCCGATGTTCGACTTCACGGACCCGAGCCACAGGGGCTGCTCCCCGGCGCGCTCCTGGCCGTAAGTGGCGAGCAGTGCCTGGGCCTCGATCGGGTCGCCGAGGGTGGTGCCGGTGCCGTGGGCCTCGACGGCGTCGACGTCACCGGCAGTGAGGCGGGCGTCGGCGAGCGCGGCCCTGATCACCCGTTGCTGGGAGGGGCCGTTGGGTGCCGTGAGGCCGTTGCTGGCGCCGTCGGAGTTGATGGCGCTGCCGCGGACGACGGCCAGCACGGGGTGCCCGTTGCGCCGGGCGTCGGACAGCCGCTCGACCAGCAGCATGCCTGCGCCCTCGCCCCAGCCGGTGCCGTCGGCGCCGTCGGCGAACGCCTTGCAGCGGCCGTCGGCGGACAGTCCGCGCTGGCGGCTGAACTCCAGGAACGCGGCGGGTGTGGACATCACGGTGACGCCGCCCGCCAGGGCGAGCGAGCACTCCCCCGACTGGAGGGCGCGGACGGCCCAGTGCAGGGCGACGAGGGAGGAGGAGCATGCCGTGTCGACGGTGACGGCCGGGCCTTCGAGACCGAAGGTGTAGGCGATCCGGCCGGAGACCACGCTCGCGGCGTTGCCCGTTCCCAGGTATCCGCCCACGGACTCGGCGGCGTTGCCCAGGACGGTGGTGTAGTCCTGCCCGTTGGTGCCGGCGAAGACGCCGGTTCGGCTGCCGCGCAGGGACAGCGGGTCGATGCCGGCCCGCTCGCACGCCTCCCAGCAGATCTCCAGCAGGATCCGCTGCTGGGGGTCCATGGCCAGGGCCTCGCGGGGCGAGACGCCGAAGAATCCGGCGTCGAAGCGGTCGGCCTCGGCGAGGAAGCCGCCCTGGCGGGTGTACGTCGTGCCCTCGTGCTCCGGGTCGGGGTCGTACAGCGCCGCGGTGTCCCAGCCCCGGTCATCGGGGAACTCGCCGATGGCATCGCCGCCGGCGGCCAGGAACTCCCAGAAGGCGTCCGGGGTCCGGATGCCGCCGGGGAAGCGGCAGCTCATCGCCACGATGGCGATGGGCTCGCCGGCCGTCGTGGCGTCGGCCCCGGAGGCCTCCACCTCCTGCCCGGTGCCGAGCAGTTCCGTCAGCAGGTAGCCGGCGACGGCCGAGGGGGTGGGGTGGTCGAAGACCAGGGTGGCCGGCAGCGGCAGTCCGGTGCGGCGGCCGAGGGCATTGCGCAGTTCGAGGGAGGTCAGGGAGTCCAGGCCGAGGTCCCCGAAGGCCCGGTCGGCGTCGACCCGGCCCGGCGAGGTGTGGCCGAGGACGGCAGCGATCTCGGTGCGTACCAGGTCGAGGACCTGGACCTGGCGCTCTTGCGGGGCCAGGGCGGCCAGTGCGTGGGCAGCCGGGGAGGCGGGGCCGGTGCCCGGTGCGGCCGCCGGTGCCGCGGTCCGCTTGGCGGGCCGGCCGACGAGCCCCCGGAGCAGCGGGGCAACCGCCGGGCCGCTTCTGCGGATCGCGGCGACATCGAGCGGCACCGGGACCGGTACGGCCCGGTCCTGGGCCAGACAGCGGTCGAACAGGTCGAGCGCGGCCTCGGTGGCCAGCGCGCCGACGCCGCCGCGGTCCATCCGCCGCCGGTCCACCTCGTCCAGGCGGGCGCTCATCTCGCTGCTCTCCGCCCACATGCCCCAGCCGAGCGCCATGGCCGGGCGGCCCTCGGCGCGGCGCCGCTGGGCGAGCGCTTCCAGGAAGGCGTTGCCGGCGGCGTAGTTGCCCTGGCCGGGGCCGCCGAACGTGGCGGCGGCCGAGGAGAACAGCACGAAGGCCGACAGGTCGAGGTCCCGGGTGAGCCGGTCGAGGTTGACCGCGGCGTCGGCCTTGGGCCGCAGGACGGTGGCGATCCGCTCGGGGGTGAGGGAGGAGATCACCCCGTCGTCGAGGACGCCGGCGGCGTGCACGACGGCGCCCAGGGGGTGTGACTCGGGGAGGGTGGCCAGCAGGTCGGCCAGGGCGGTGCGGTCGGCGACGTCGCAGGCGGCGAGGGTCACCCGGGCGCCCAACTCACGGAGTTCCGCGGCCAGTTGTACGGCGCCGGGCGCGGTCGCACCGCGGCGGCCGACGAGCAGCAGATGCCGTACGCCGTGTCCGGTCACCAGGTGTCGGGTGACGGCGGCGCCCACGGTTCCGGTGGCTCCGGTCACCAGCACCGTGCGGAACGAATCGAAGCGGCCTCCGGCCGTGGGGTGGGCGTGCGCGGTGTCCCGGGAGTGCTGGGGAAGCCGGGTCAGGCGGGGGGTCAGGAGGCGCCCGGCGCGGAGGGCGAGCTGGGTCTCCCCGGATCCCATGGCCGCGCTGACCGCCGCGGCGGGCAGGGTATCGACGCTGTCGTCGTGGTCGGCGTGGGTGTCCACGAGCACGAAGCGGTCGGGGTTCTCCGACTGCGCCGAGCGCACCAGGCCCCACACCGCGGCGGCGGGCAGGTCGGTGACGGTCTCGTCCGGGCCGGTGGCTACGGCGCCGCGGGTGAGGAGGACCAGTCGTGCGGGGGCGAGGGCCGGTCGAGCAAGCCAGTTCTGGAGCAGCGTCAGGGCCTGCCCGGCCGAGGTGCGGGCGGTGTCGGCCGGTTCGCCGGTGTCGCCGGTCCGCCAGGGCACGATGACGAGGTCGGGGACGCCGGCGCCTTGCTCCACTTCCGTGGCGAGCGCGTCCAGTGCGCGGTGGAGCGCGGGTCCTTCGGTGTCGGTCCCGGGGCTTTCCGCGCCGAGGACGGCGATCCTGGCGCGCGCCTGCTGCGGCGTGGACGGCTGCAGTGCGGTCCACTCGACGGTGAAGAGATCGTCGCGGCCGGAGGGCGCCTGCGGCGGTGCGGCCTCGGTGTCGGGTGCGGGTGTGACGGAGCCGAACGAGGCGACGGGCTCGCCGAGTTCGTCGGTGAGGTGGATGTCCAGGCCGCCGTCGTCCGCGGGGGCGAGGCGGGCGCGTACCGATTCCGCGGCCACCGCGTGCAGCACGCAGTCACGCCAGGACACGGCGACGGCGCCGGGGTGTCCCGCCGCCGGGAGCGCCTGGAGCACCGCGTCGAGCAGCGCCGGGTGCAGGGCGAACCGGGCCGCGTCGCCGCGGTACGCCTCGGGCAGCGCGGCCTCCGCGTACACCGTGTCGCCCTGCCGCCATACGCCCACCAGCCCATCGGGCTCGTCGCCTTCCTGCGGCGCGTGAAAGGCATCCACGTCCACCGGCCGGGCGTCGGCGGGGGGCCAGCTCCGCAGGTCATGGCCGGGGAGTGCGGGCGGCTGCGGGGTGAGTACGCCGTGGGCGTGCCGGGTCCACGGCGTCTCGTCGTCCTGCCGGTCGGCGGGGCGGGAGTGCACCGTGAGGGTGCGCGGTCCGTCCGGTTCCGCGGCGGCGTCGAGCACCACCTGGATCTCGACGGCGGACCGCTCGGACAGCACGAGGGGGGCGTCCACGCCGAGTTCGGCGACGTGCTCGCAGCCGGCGAGCGCGCCGAGGTGGAGGGCGAGGTCGAGGTAGGCGCTCGTGGGGAGCTGGACGCAGCCGTCGACCGCCCGGTCGGCGAGCCAGGGGTGGGCGGACGAGGCGAGGCGTCCGGTGGAGACGACGGCGCTGCGGTCCGCCAGCGTGATGGCCGTGGGGAGCAGCGGGTGTTCGCCGGTGCGGTGCGCGGTGGCCGCTTCGGGGGCCAGCCAGTAGCGCTCGCGCTGGAAGGCGTAGGTGGGCAGGTCGACGCGATCGGCGCCGGGGAAGAGGCGGTCCCAGTCGGGGCTCGCGCCGCGGGTGTGCAGGGCGCTCAGGGCGGTGAGGACGCTGTGGGTCTCGGGCCGGTCCTTGCGCAGGGTGGAGACGAAGAGGTGGCCGGGGTGGCCGGGGTCCGCGTCGAGGCAGCCCTGGGCCAGGGCGGTGAGGGTGGCGTCGGGGCCGATTTCGAGGAAGCGGGTGACGCCACGCTGGTCGAGTGCGCGGATGCCGTCCGCGAACCGTACGGCCTCCCGTACGTGCCGTACCCAGTATTCGGCGGTTCCCAGGTCGGTGGCCGGCTCCCCGGTCACATTGGAAATGACCGGGATATTCGGCTGATGGAACGTCAACTCTGCCGCAATAGCACGGAATTCGGCGAGCATGGGAGCCATCAGCGGGGAGTGGAAGGCATGGCTCACCCTCAGCCGCTTGGCCTTGCCGCCCTGCTGTTCGAAGCGGCGGACGAGCGGGGCGAGCGCCTCCTCGTCGCCGGCCACGACGGTCATCTCGGGCCCGTTGACGGCGGCGATGCTCAGCCGGTCGCCGGCGTCGGCCAGCAGCGGCAGCACCTCGGCCTCGGCGGCCCGGAGGGAGCCCATCGCGCCCCCGGCCGGCAGCGCCTGCATCAGACGGCCGCGGGCGGCCACGAGCCGGCAGGCGTCCGGCAGCGAGAGGACGCCGGCGATGTGCGCGGCGGCCAGCTCGCCGATGGAGTGGCCGAGCAGGAAGTCCGGTGTGAGGCCCCAGGATTCGACGAGCCGGAAGAGCGCCACCTCGAAGGCGAACAGGGCGGGCTGGGTGAATCCGGTCCGGTCCAGCGCCGCCGCGTCCTGGCCGAAGACGACGTCCGCGAGCGGCTGTGGCAGCTCCGGGTCGAGATGGGCGCAGATCTCGTCGAAGGCCTCCGCGAAGGCGGGGTACGCCGCGTGGAGGTCACGGCCCATCCCGAGCCGCTGGGCCCCCTGCCCCGCGAAGAGGAACGCGGTCTTGCCGCGGCCGGCGGTGCCCCGGACGGCCGCGGTGTCGTCGCCCTGCGCGAACCGGGCGAGGTGCTGGAGCAGTTCCTCGCGGTCCTCGCCCAGCACCACCGCGCGTTCCTCGAAAGCGGTACGGGTGGTGGCCAGCGACGCACCGAGGTCCACGGCACGGACGTCCGCGGGCAACTCGCCTGCGTGGGCGAGCAGTTGAGCCGCCTGGGCCCGGACGGCCGGTTCGCTGCGGGCGGAGAGCACCCAGGGCACCACCGGGAGCGGCGCCGGGGCGGACTGCTCGGCGAAAGGGGCCGGCTCCGCCGCGTCGGGGCCGTCGGCCGGTGCTTCGGTTCCGGTCGCGGGTGCTTCGGTGGCGGCGGGCGGGGCCTGTTCGAGCACGGCGTGGGCGTTCGTCCCGCTCACCCCGAAGGCCGAGATCCCGGCGCGCCGCGGCCGGTCGGTGTCCGGCCACTTCACGGCGTCGGTGAGCAGCCGGACCTCGCCCTCGCTCCAGTCGACGTGGGTGGAGGGCCGCTCGGCGTGCAGGGTGCGGGGCAGCACACCGTGCTGCATCGCCTGCACCATCTTGATGACTCCGGCGACACCGGCCGCGGCCTGGGTGTGGCCGATGTTGGACTTGACGGTGCCGAGCCACAGCGGGCGGCCGGCTTCCCGTTCCTGGCCGTAGGTGGCGAGCAGCGCCTGGGCCTCGATGGGGTCGCCGAGGGTGGTGCCGGTGCCGTGCGCCTCCACGGCGTCCACGTCGGACGCGGCGAGGCCCGCGGCGGTGAGTGCCGCGCGGATGACGCGCTGCTGGGACGGTCCGTTGGGGGCGGTCAGCCCGCTGCTCGCGCCGTCCTGGTTGACGGCGGTGCCCCGGACGAGGCCGAGGATGCGATGGCCGTTGCGGCGGGCGTCGGAGAGCCGTTCGAGCAGCAGCATGCCGACGCCTTCGCCCCAACCCGTGCCGTCGGAGTCGTCGGAGAACGCCTTGCAGCGGCCGTCGGCGGACAGCCCGCGCTGGCGGCTGAACTCCAGGAAGGTGACGGGGGTGGACATCACCGTCACACCGCCGGCGAGGGCGAGGGAGCACTCCCCCTGGCGCAGTGCGTTGCAGGCCAGATGCAGGGCGACGAGGGAGGAAGAGCAGGCGGTGTCGACGGTCACCGCCGGGCCTTCGAGGCCGAAGGTGTAGGCGACCCGGCCGGAGGCGATGCTGGCGGCGCTGCCGTTGCCCAGGTGACCTTCGAGGCCGGCGGGCGGCTCGGTGAACCGCGAGCCGTAGTCGTTGTACATGACGCCGACGAAGACGCCGGTGGGGCTGCCCTTGAGAGCCTGCCGGCGCAGTCCGGCCCGTTCGAAGGCCTCCCAGGACGTTTCGAGGAGGAGGCGCTGCTGCGGGTCGGTCGCCAGCGCTTCGCGCGGCGACATGGCGAAGAAGTCCGGGTCGAAGTCGGCGGCGTCGTGGAGGAAGCCGCCTTCCCGGGTGTAGCAGGTGCCGGGGTGGGCGGGGTCCGGGTGGTAGAGGGAGTCCACGTTCCAGCCGCGGTCCTCCGGGAAGGGCGTGATGCCGTCGGTGCCGTCGGCGACCAGCCGCCAGAGGTCTTCGGGCGAGCGCACGTTGCCGGGGTAGCGGCAGCTCATGGCCACGATCGCGATGGGCTCGCGTTCGCGGGCCTCCATCTCGCGCAGCCGCTTGCCGGTGCGGTGGAGGTCCGCCGTCACCCTTTTCAGATAGTCGCGGAGCTTTCCCTCGCTCACAGTTCAGCTCCCTTCCCCGGACCGCTCGGCGGACCGGCGGCCTGCCTCACAGCGGCGACCACGACGCTGGATTCCTCTACTCGCAGATCACATTCTGTGGGCGCCGGTCAGCCGATTTGTGCGCCGGCCGGGGACTCTAAGAGAACCCCTAGGAGCAATTCCGGTGACTTCGTGTGGGGCATTGGGTGTGGTGTGCCAAGCCCGGGTCAGATGAAGTCGTCGTCGGGTGAGCGTCTGTCGGATCGGGCACCGGCTCGGGGAGCACCGACACACCGACCGCGCCACACTGAGTGCTCACCTAGGCACAGTCAGTCGACGTCCCTGTTCCGTAAGGAGACGATTCGTTCCACGGTGCCCTTGCGGCCGCTGTGATGGGACGCATGAAATCGCGTTTCTCTCCGCCGGTGTTCAAGGGCGGACTCCATGACGCCCGCACGGCGACCTCGATCGGCCGTTGGCTGGGGCTGTCGTTCGCCGTGTGCTTCGTCACCGGACTGGTCAGCCACGTCATGCAGCATCCGCCGGGCTGGCTGGCCAACAACATCCCGAGCCGCCCGTCGTGGGGATACCGGCTCACCCAGGGCCTGCACGTCGCCTCCGGCATCGCGGCAATCCCCTTGCTGCTGGCCAAGCTGTGGACCGTGTATCCGCGGCTGTTCGCATGGCCGCCACTGCGGTCGGCCAAGCACGCCCTGGAGCGACTGTCGGTCGCCGTGCTGGTGGCAGGAGCCGTCTTCGAGCTGGCGACGGGACTGCTGAACACGGCCCAGTGGTACCCATGGCCGTTCTCGTTCGTGCCGGTGCACTACGCCGTGGCGTGGCTGGTCGTCGGGGCGCTGGTACTGCACATCGCGGTCAAGGCCCCGGAGATCCGGGCGCATTGGAGCCGGCGGTCGCCCGGGACGCTCGCCCTGCCCCCGCAGGACGGACCCGACCGGCGTTCCCTGCTGGCCGCAGTGGGTGCTGCCGTCGGGGCCGTCACGCTGACCACCGTGGGCCAGTCCTTCACCCCGCTGAAGGACTTCACCCTGTTCGCACCGCGCCACCCGGACAAGGGCCCACAGTCCCTGCCCGTCAACCGGACGGCTGCCGCAGCCGGCGTCGGCCGGATCGCCGACGAGGAGTACCGCCTGGTGGTGGACGGTCCGCAGCGGTACGCCCTGACGCTGGACGAGCTGCGCGCGCTGCCGCAGCACGAGGTGGAGCTGCCGATCGCCTGCGTGGAGGGGTGGAGCAAGTCGGCGCACTGGACGGGTGTGCGGGTCGTGGACCTGCTGGAGCGGGCGGGCGCGCCGCCGCACGCGCGGGTGCGGGTGACGTCGTTGCAGCTGCGCGGCGGCTACCGGGTGTCGGAGATGGGGCACGAGCACGCCCGCGACCCGTTGACCTTGCTCGCCCTGCGCCTGAACGGGGAGGAACTCGACCCCGACCACGGCTACCCGGCGCGGCTCATCGCCCCGAACCGTCCCGGTGTGCTTCAGACCAAGTGGGTCGGCCGACTGGAGGTGCTGGCATGAAGATGGTGCGTGCCCTTGCGGGCGTGGGCGGCGTGGTGCTCATGGGCGTGGGGGCGTCCTTGCTGAGGAACGTCCCTGACCTGACCGGCGTGCTGGTCTGGTTGGGCGGAGCAGTGGTGCTGCACGACGGGGTGATCGCGCCGCTGGTGTTGCTGGTCGGGCTGGTGCTGGTGCGCGGTGGCGTGCGCGGGCCGGTTCGTGGCGCGCTGACGGTCGCGGGCGCGTTGACCATGGTGGCGCTGCCGGTGCTGCTGCGCCCGGGGTCAAGGGCCAACTCCTCGGTGCTTCCGCTGGACTACTCGCGCAACTGGCTGCTCGCGATGGTGGCCGTGACCGCGGTGACGGCACTCGTGCTGGCCGCCCGGCGCTTCACCCGCAGGCGACGGCCACCGTCGTAGGGCAGGAGGGCAGCTGCCGGCCGGAGCAGCTGCTCGGAATTCGTTCGCCGGTCAGTCGCCTGCGCCGCTAGTGGGTCGCATGACGAGCACCAGCTTGCCCGTGGTTCGATTCGTCTCGCCAAGCTCGTGTGCCTTCGCGGCCTGCGCCATCGGGAACGTTCCCGCGATGGCCGCCCGGAGCTCGCCCGCCTCCGCGAGCTCGGCGATCGCCTTCATCCCGGTGTGATCGGCCTCGACGAGCAGCAGTTCGGTGCGCACCCCGAGCCGGTCGGCCTCTTCCGCCAGCCCCTGCGCCGGGAAGGGCAGGATCGAGACCAGCAGGCCGCCACGGCGCAGGGTGCGCAGCGAACGCAGCTGGTACTCGCCGCCGATGGTGTCCAGGACGACGTCGACGTCGTGGACGACCTCGGCGAAGTCGGCCTGCTGGTAGTCGACCACTTCGTCGGCCCCGAGGTCGCGTACGAATGCGTGTTTGGCCGCGCTGGCCGTACCGATCACATAGGCGCCGCGGGCCTTGGCAATCTGCACCGCGAGGTGGCCCACTCCCCCGGCCGCGGCGTGGATCAGCACCCGGTCTCCGGCCCGTATGGCGGCGGTGTCGACAAGTGCCTGCCAGGCGGTCAGTGCGGCGAGCGGGAGTGCTCCGGCCTGGACGTGGTCGATCGTGGCGGGCTTGCGGGCAAAGGCGCGCGCGGGCCCGGTGACGTACTCGGCGTGGGAGCCCACCCCGTAGGGATACGGCAGCATCCCGAAGACCTCGTCACCCGGCTTGAAAAGGGTGACCCCCGTTCCGACTGCCTCCACCACCCCGGAGACGTCCCACCCCAGGACGAACGGCGGCTGGCCGAGGAAGAGGCCCATTTCCCGGTGCTTCCAGTCGGTGGGGTTCACCCCCGCCGCATGGACTTTGACCAGCACCTCGCTCAGACCGGGTTCCGGGCGCGCCACCTCCACTTCCTTCAGTACCTCGGGCCGGCCGAGAACGTCCTGGCTGATCGCCCGCATCGTGGCCGTGTGCGTGGTCGCGGCCTGCTCTGCGGTGGTCTGTTGTGAAGTCGCTGTACTCATACGGTCCACACTGCCGTCGCGCGGCGGCACGGAGCAATGGCATGATGGTCACTATTCGATGGGATTCTGCCAATCGAGCAGCGGGGGGGACGGATGGACGGGATGGACGTGTCATGAGCCAGGCACCGCAGCCGCAATCGGCGCACCGCATCGTCGTCCTCGCACTCGACGGGGTCTATCCGTTCGAACTCGGCATCGCCAACCGGGTCTTCGGCAGCGCGGACGGCCGCTACGAGCTGCTCACCTGTACCGTCGACGGGCGCCCGGTGCGCACGGACGCCGACTTCGAGATCGCCGTCGACCACGGTCCCGAGGCCCTGCGCACCGCCGACACCGTGGTGATCCCGCCATTCGACCTGGCCCTGGCCACCGGCGAACTCTCTGACGCCGTCGCCGACGCACTCGCCATGATCCGCCCCGGCACCCGCCTGGTCTCCATCTGCACCGGTGCCTTCGTCCTCGCGGCGGCCGGACTCCTCGACGGCCGCCCCGCCACCACGCACTGGGCCCTCGCCGAACACTTCCGGCGCCTGTTCCCACAGGTCCGGCTCGACCCCGACGTGCTCTTCATCGACGACGGCGACGTCCTCACCTCGGCCGGTGCCGCATCGGGTGTGGACGTGTGCCTGCACCTCATACGCACCGACCACGGCAGTGCGGTGGCCAACCATGTCGCCCGGCTGTGCGTGGTGCCACCGTGGCGGGAAGGCGGCCAGGCACAGTACATCGAACAGCCCGTCCCCGAACCGACCGCCGTCACCACGGCCGCCACCAGGCAATGGGCCCTCGATCACCTGCACCTCCCGCTCACCCTTACCGACCTCGCAGGACATGCACAGATGAGCCTACGGACCTTCGCGCGCCGCTTCCGCGGCGAGGTCGGGGAGAGCCCGGGGCGGTGGCTCACGCAGCAGCGCCTCTCCAGGGCACGCCAACTCCTCGAAACCAGCGATCTGTCCGTGGACCAGATCGCCGGTCAGGTCGGCTTCACCACCGCCACCTCGCTCCGCCAGCACCTCCACGCCGCCATCGGCGTGGCCCCCCTCGCCTACCGGCGCACCTTCCACGCCACCCGCGAGGGCGAACCCTCCACCCGGTGAACGAGCATCTGGAAGCGCGGATCGTCGTCCGCGGCGGTGTCGGCTGTGTAGTCCTCGGCCAGCGTCCGTACTCCTGGACAACGCCGGCTCCGGCAGCCCGTCAGGGGCAGCCGGAGCCGGTGCGCGGACGCTCAGCCCGTACACGGTACGGGCACTCAGCGCCTCACGATCCGCCGAGTTCCTTCTCGATGAAGTCGAACAGCTCGTCGTCCGACGCCTGGTCCAGCCGGCTCTCCAGTGCGGCGTGCGGGTCCTCGGGAAGGCTGTCGAGCCGGTCCATGAGTCCCTGGAGGCGGCTGCGCAGCGCTGTCCTGGCGGCGGTGTCGTCCATGAGCCGCTCGGTCTGTGCCTCCCACGCGTCGAGCGGGCCGGACATGGAACCGCCGTTGGCCGGCTGCTGTTCCACGGCGGCTGCCAGCCTGCCGAGCAGGTGGTCGGCCAGTCCGCCCGGTTCCGGGTAGTCGAACAGCAGGGTCGCGGGCAGCCTGGTTCCGGTCACGGTGGTGAGGCGGTTGCGCAGTTCGACGGCGGTCAGCGAGTCGAAGCCCAGCTCCAGGAAGCCGCGTTCGGGGTCGATCGCGTCGGCCGAGGTGTGGCCCAGGACCAGCGCGGCCTGGCCCAGGACGGCATCGAGCACCGCCTGGCGCCGGTCCCGCTCGGGCAGCCCGGCGAGGCGGGTGCCGAGCTGTCCGGCTTCGGCGGCGGCCGCGGGGCCCGGCCGGCCCGCCGGCGGCCGCGGTCCGGTCAGCGACCGCAGTAGCGGAGGCACCTCGCCGGCCGCGGTCTGCAGCGCCGCCATGTCGAGCTTGGCGGGGACGAGGAACGCCTCCTCGGTGGCGAGCGCGGCATCGAAGAGCGCCAACGCCTGCTCCGACGGCATGGGGCGGACCCCGCCGCGGGCCATCCGGTGCAGGTCGGTCTCGTCCAGCTTGGTGGTCATTCCGCTGCGTGCGGCCCACAGGCCCCAGGCGAGGGAGACGGCCGGCCGGCCCGCTGCCCGGCGGGCGTGCGCGAAGGCGTCCAGGAACGCGTTGGCCGCCGCGTAGTTGCCCTGCCCGACCCCGCCGAAGGTCCCGGCGAGGGAGGAGAACAGGACGAACGCCGTCAGGTCGAGGTCCCGGGTCAGCTCGTCGAGGTGGAGTACGGCGTCCGCCTTGGCCCGCAGCACGGTGTCCATGCGGTCGGGAGTCAGGGAACCGAGCACCCCGTCGTCGAGGACGCCCGCGGTGTGGACCACCGCGGTGAGCGGACGTTCGGCGGCTACCGACGCCAGCAGCCGGGCGGTGTCGTCCCGGTCGGCGAGGTCGCAGGCGGCGATGTCGACCTCCGCGCCCAGTTCGCGCAGCTCCTTCTCCAGTTCGGGCATTCCGTCCGCGGTCCGCCCGCGGCGGCTGGCGAGCAGCAGGCTGCGCACGCCGTGTGCCGTCACCAGATGACGGGCGACGAGCCGGCCGAGCATGCCGCCGGCACCGGTGATCAGTACCGTGCCGTCGATGCCGAGGCCCCGGAACGGCTCGGCGGCCCGGGCCCGTACCAGGCGCGGCACCCGGGCGGCGCCGTCGCGCAACGCGATCTCGGGTTCGCCGGTCGCCAGGGCGGCCGGCAGCGCGGCCGCGGACCGTGCCGTGCCGTCGTGGTCGAGCAGCGCGAAGCGGCCCGGGTTCTCGGCCTTGGCGGTGCGGAGGAGGCCCCAGACGGCGGATTGCGGCAGTCCGGAGACCGCCGCGCCGGCCCGGTCGGCCACGGCGTCACGGGTGCACACGACCAGCCGCGAGGCGCTGAACCGCTCGTCGCTCAGCCAGGCTTGTGCCAGTTCCAGTGCGTGGTGCACGGCCCGGCGGGTGGCCTCGGCCGGGTCGCCCTCGGTCTGCGGGCAGCCGACGAGGACCGTCGCGGGCACCTCGGCCCCGGCGTCGACGGCCGCGGCCAGCACGGACAGCTCCGCGTACCGGGCGCCGTGCCCCTCGGGCACCTCCGGCACCCCGTCCGTACCGATGACCGCATACTGCTCGGCCGGTTGGCCGCTCAGCGGCAGGTCCGTCCAGTCCATCCGGTACAGGTCAGCCGGCTTCGGTCCGGCGGCGGCCAGTTGTGCGGGGTCGACCGGCCGCAGAACCAGCGCCGGTATCGCGGCGAGCGGCGCGCCCGAGGCGTCCGCCAGCTGCACGGCGTAGGTGTCGTCGGCCTGTCGGACGAGACGGACCCGGAGGGTGTCCGGGTGTGCGGCCGGTGCCGCGGTGACCGCCCGGAAGCTGAAGGGCAGTACGGCCCGTTCGGTGTCGGGGGCGGCCAGGGCGACGGTGTGCAGGGCGGCGTCCAGCAGCGCCGGATGCAGCCCGAAGCCGGTGTCGCGGTACTGCTCGGGCAGGGTGACCTCGGCGAACACCTCGTCACCCCGGCGCCAGGCGGCCTGCAGACCGCGGAAGGCCGGCCCGTAGGCGAAGCCGTTGGCGGCGGTGCGCTCGTAGAGGTCGGAGACGTCGACCGGCTCGGCGCCGGGCGGGGGCCAGGCGGTGAGGTCGGCGGGCGTCCCGGTCTCGGGCGGGCCGTCGGCGAGGGTGCCCTCGGCGTGCCGGGTCCAGGGCTGCCCCTCGTCGTCCGGGCGGCCGGCGGGGCGCGAGTGCACGGACAGCGGGCGGCGGCCCGACTCGTCCGGGTCCCCGACGGTGAGCTGGAGCTGGACCGTGCCGTCCTCCGGGACCACCAGCGGGGCCTGCAGGGTGAGTTCCTCCAGGTGGCCGGCGCCGGTCCGGGCGCAGGCCTGGAGCGCCAGTTCCAGGAATCCCGTGCCGGGGAAGAGCAGCGTGCCGTCCAGGGCGTGGTCGGCCAGCCACGGCTGACGCCCCGCCGAGAGCAGCCCGGTGAACAGGGCACCGCCGGAACCGGCGAGCGGCACGGCCGCGCCGAGCAGCGGATGGCCCGCGGCCTCCAACCCTACGGCGGAGACGTCGGTCAGGTCCGTGCCGGCCTCCAGCCAGTACCGCTCCCGCTGGAACGCGTAGGTCGGCAGCGGCACCCGTCGGCCGCCCGAGGGCGCGAGGCAGCGGTCCCAGTCCGGGCCGTGGCCGTGCAGATGCAGGTGGGCGAGCGCGGTGGTGAGCGACTCCGGTTCGTCGGTGTCCCGGCGCAGCACCGCACCGAGGGAGATCCCGTCCGTGGTCAGGCACTCGTCCGCCATGGCGGTCAGCACCCCGGACCCGAGGTCGAGAAGTGTCCGCGCGCCCAGCTCTTCCAGGGTCCGGACCCCGTCGTGGAACCGGACCGCCTGCCGTACGTGCCGCACCCAGTAGGCGGGGCTGCACAGTTCCTCGGCCGTGGCCGGGCGCCCGGTGACGTTCGAGACGACGGGCGTAGTGGGCCGCTGGTAGTCCAACTCGGCTGCCACGGCGGCGAATTCGTCGAGCATCGCGTCCATGTGGCCGGAGTGGAAGGCATGGCTGACCCGCAGCCGCTTGGTCCGGTGACCGGCGGCTTCGAGTTGACCGGCGAGCTCGGTGACGGCGTCCTCGTCGCCGCTGAGGACGACGGCGGCGGGTCCGTTGACGGCCGCGAGCGCGACCCGGTCCTCGTACGGGGCGAGCAGCGGCAGTACGTCCTCCTCGGCCGCGTCGACGGACACCATGGCTCCGCCGGCGGGCAGGGCCTGCATCAGCCGGCCGCGGGCGGCGACCAGCCGGCAGGCGTCCGCCAGGGAGAACACCCCGGCGACATGCGCGGCGGCCAGTTCACCGATCGAGTGGCCGAGCAGCAGGTCCGGGTGCACGCCGTAGCTTTCGAGCAGCCGGAACAGGGCGACTTCGAGGGCGAAGAGACCGGCCTGGGTGTAGACGGTCCGGTCGAGCAGCTCCGCCTCGGGGGTGCCGGGCTCGGCGAACAGCACCTCGCGCAAGGGCCGGTCGAGGTGGCCGTCGAGGTGGGCGCAGACCGCGTCCAGGGCGTCGGCGAAGGTGTCATGGGTCGCGTAGAGGCTCCGTCCCGTCCCGGCGCGCTGCGATCCCTGCCCCGGGAAGAGGAAGGCCAGCTTTCCGCCGCGGGCGCGGCCCACGGCGACCCGCGGGTGCTCCCGGCCCTCGGCGAACGCCCGGAGCGCCTCGGTCAGTTCACCGGTGTCCCGGCCGAGGAGGGCGGCCCGGTCCTCGAATGCGGTGCGCGAGGTGGCCAGGGACAGCGCGACATCGGCGGGCGCGAGTTCGGGGTGGCGGTCCAGGTGTGCGGCCAGCCGCCGGCCCTGGGCCCGCAGAGCCGTGGCGCCCCGTGCGGACAGCAGCCAGGGGACGACGGCCGCCGGGGCGTCGGGGGTCTCCGGCCGAGGGCCCTGCGGTGTGGCGCCGGGCTCGACGGCCACCGGCTCGGGCTCCTCCAGGATCACATGCGCGTTGGTCCCGCTGATGCCGAAGGCGGAGACGCCGGCCCGGCGCGGGCCGTCGCCCGGTGTCCACTCCTGCGGCTCGCTCAGCAGCCGCACATTCCCCGCCGACCAGTCGATGTGCGGCGACGGCTGCGCGGCGTGCAGGGTGCGCGGCAGCACACCGTGCCGCATCGCCTGCACCATCTTGATGACTCCGGCGACACCGGCCGCGGCCTGGGTGTGACCGATGTTGGACTTGATCGAGCCGAGCCACAGCGGGCGCTCGGCGGGCCGGTCCTGGCCGTAGGTGGCAAGCAGCGCCTGGGCCTCGATCGGGTCGCCGAGCTGGGTGCCGGTCCCGTGCGCCTCGACGGCGTCGATGTCGCCCGCGGCCAGGCCCGCGTTCGCCAACGCCTGGCGGATGACCCGCTGTTGGGACGGCCCGTTGGGTGCCGTCAGGCCGTTGGAGGCACCGTCCTGGTTGACGGCCGTGCCCTTGACGACGGCGAGTACCGGGTGTCCGCGCCGACGGGCCTCGGACAGCCGCTCCAGCAGGACGACACCGACGCCCTCGGCCCAGCCGGCGCCGTCGGCATCCGCGGAGAACGCCTTGCAGCGGCCGTCGGGAGCGAGCGCCCGCTGCCGGCTGAATTCGATGAACGTCTGCGGGGTGGAAATCACGGTCACACCGGCGGCCAGCGCCAGCGTGCATTCGCCGGACCGCAGGGCCTGGGTCGCCAGATGCAGGGCGACCAGCGACGACGAACACGCGGTGTCCACCGTGACGGCCGGCCCCTCCAGACCGAAGGTGTAGGCGATCCGGCCGGAGGCGACGCTGCTCGCGCTGCCCGTGGCCAGATACCCCTCCATGCCCTCCGGGGCGGTGTGCGCACGGGAGCCGTAGTCGTTGTAGTTCGAACCGACGAAGACGCCGGCCGCCGTGCCGCGGAGCACCTCCGGGTCGATGCCTGCCCGTTCGATCGCTTCCCAGGAGGTCTCCAGGAGGAGCCGCTGCTGCGGGTCGATCGCGACGGCCTCGCGCGGCGAGATCCCGAAGAACGCCGGGTCGAAGTGGTCGGCGTCGTAGAGGAACCCGCCGTCGCGGGCGTAGAAGGTGCCCGGCTTGTCGGGGTCCGGGTCGTAGAGCCGCTCGATGTCCCATCCTCGGTTGGTGGGGAAGCCCGAGACGGCGTCGGTGCCCCCGTCGAGCAGCCGCCACAGCTCCTCGGGCGAGTCGGCCTGCCCCGGGTAGCGGCAGCTCATCCCGACGATGACGACCGGATCGTCGTCGACGGGGACGGCAGGTGCGGCCTCTTCGGCGCGCTCCGGCAGCGCGCCGAAGAGCCCGTCGTGCAGGAACGCCGTGAGCGCGGTCGCCGTCGGATGATCGAACACCAAGGTGACCGGCAGCCGCAGACCCGTCGCCTCGGCGAGCCGGTTGCGCAGCTCGACGGCGGTCAGCGAGTCATAGCCCAGGTCGCGGAACGCCCGGTCGGCGGGGATCGCGTCGGGTTGGTCGAAGCCGAGGACGGCGGCGGCCGCGGCCCGTACGTCGTCCAGCAGCGCGGCACGCCGCTCTGCCGGTGCGAGGTCCCGCAGCCGCGCCACGAGCGGCGCGGCGTCGCCGCGCGCCGCGGCCTCGTCCGCACCCGCCCCGGCCGACGCCTGGACCTCGGGCAGTTCACTCACCGCGGCGACCCGCCGGGCCGTGGCCTTGCGCCAGTCGACGTCCGCGACGACCAGGAACGTCTCGTCCTCGTCCAGGGCCGTCTGCAGGGCGGAGACGGCCAGGTCGGGATCCATCGGCGGCACTCCGTCGCGGCGCAGCCGCTCCGCCAGTTCCTCGCCCACCAGACCGCCGCCGCCCCAGGCGCCCCAGGCGATCGAGGTCGCGGGCAGTCCCTCGGCGCGGCGCTGGAGGGCGAGGGCGTCCAGGCAGGCGTTCGCCGCCGCATAGCTGCCCTGGCCGGGGCCGCCGAGCGTGCCCGCCATGGAGGAGAACAGGATGAACGCCGAGAGGTCGAGATGCCGGGTCGCGTCGTGGAGGGCGAAGGCGGCGCCCGCCTTGGGCTCCCACACGGTCCCGGCGCGGTCCGCGGTGAGCTGGTCGATCACCCCGTCGTCGAGCACTCCCGCCGTATGCACCACGGCCGTCAGCGGCTGCTCCGGCGGCAGGCTCGCGACGAGTGCCGCCACCGCCGCCCGGTCACTGACGTCACAGGCCCGCACGGTCGCCCGCGCGCCGAGCCCCGCCAGCTCCTCGACGAGCTCGGCGGCACCCGGCGCCTCGGGGCCCCGGCGGCTGACGAGTACGAGATGCTCCGCACCGTTGCGGGCGAGCCAGCGGGCGAGATGCCCGCCCAACGCGCCCGTACCACCGGTGACCAGGACGGTGCCACGCGGCCGCCAGCCCTCACCGGCCGGCCGGTCCCCCGGGAGAGACCGCACCATCCGGCGGGTGAAGACACCGGAACCACGCAGCGCCACCTGGTCCTCGCCCCGGGTCTGCGCCAGCAGGGCGACCAGCCGTCGCCCGGCCCGCTCGTCCAACTCACCCGGCAGATCGACGAGTCCGCCCCACCGCTGCGGATATTCGAAGGCGGCGATCCGGCCCAGCCCCCACGCCATCGCCTGCGTCGGCTGAGCGACGACATCGGCACGGTTGACCGACACCGCGCCCCGGGTCGCACACCACAGCGGCGCGTCGATCCCGGCGTCACCGAGCGCCTGGAGCAGCGACGTCATCAGGACCAGCCCGGCCGGCAGAGTCTGGGTCTCGGTCCACGGCTGCTCGTCCAGGGCCACGAGGGACAGCACCCCGGCGATCGCCCCGGCCACCGTCCCGGCCTCGTCCCGCAGCCGGCCCGCGAGCCGTTCCCGGTCGGCGTCCTCCGTACCGACGATCAGGGGCCGGATGTCCACGGCGCCCGACCGGAGCGCGCCGACGACGCCCTCGACCACCGGGGAGTCCTGGTGACCGTCAGGTACGACCACCAGCCACGTACCGTCCAAGCCCATACGCTCGGGCTCGGGTTGGGGCCGCCAGACGATCCGGTAGCGCCAGCCGTCGACCGTGCTGCGCTGCTGCCGCTGCTGGTGCCACAGCGAGAGCGCGGGCAGCACCTCGCGCAGCGCACCGTCATCGGACAGCCCGAGCGTCTCGGCGAGCGTGTCCGCGTCCCCGCGCTCGATGGTCTCCCAGAATCCGGCATCGACGAGTCCCGAAGCGGCCGTCCCGGCTGCGGGCTTGGGCGATTCGAGCCAGTAGCGGCGGTGTTGGAAGGCGTAGGTGGGCAGATCTACGAGCTGCGGCCGAGCGGCAGCAAAGGCCGGGGACCAGTCCACGTCCACGCCGTGTACGTACAGCTCGCCGAGGGAGGTGTAGAGGCGCGACAGACCACCGTCGTCGCGGCGGAGGGTGCCGGTCACTACCGCGTCCGCGCCCACGGCCTCGGTGGTCTCCTGTACCGGCATCGTCAGCACCGGATGCGGGCTGACCTCCACGAACACCCGATGATCCGCGGCCAGCAGCGCACGCACCGCGGGCTCCAGCTGCACTGTCTGCCGCAGGTTGGTGAACCAGTACCCGGCGTCCATGGCCATCGTGTCCAGCCACTCCCCCGTCACAGTGGAGAAGAACGGCACCTCAGCCGGACGGGGCGCGACCGGCGCCAAGACCTCAAGCAACTCCTCGCGAATCGACTCCACATGAGCCGAATGGGAGGCGTAATCCACCTCGATGCGGCGCGCACGGACCTCACGCTCCTTGCACCCGTCCATCAGCTCATCGAGCGCGTCCGCATCGCCGGAGACCACCACGGACGACGGGCCGTTGAGCGCCGCAACCGAAATACGACCGTTCCAGGGCTTGATCAGGTCCGATACGTCGGACGAGGGCAGCGCTACCGAGACCATTCCGCCACGGCCGGAGAGCGCACGGATCGCCTTGCTGCGCAGTGCCACTACCCGGGCGCCGTCCTCCAGGTTCAGGGCGCCGGCGACGCAGGCCGCGGCGATCTCTCCCTGGCTGTGGCCGACGACCGCCGCGGGCTCGACGCCGTGGGCGCGCCAGACCTCGGCCAACGACACCATCACGGCCCACAACACCGGCTGCACCACATCCACCCGGTCCAAGCCCGGCGCGCCGTCATCCCCACGCAACACCGCAGTCAGTGACCAGTCGGTGAACGGCTCCAAGGCCTCCTCACACTCCGCCAACCGACCCGCAAACACCGGCGAAGAGTCCAGCAACTCCACGGCCATACCGAGCCACTGCGAGCCCTGCCCTGGGAAGACGAACACCGTCCTGCCGGGATCACCCACCGCAGCAGACGGGCTCAACTGCCTTAGCTTTCCGGCCAGTTCATCGGTCGCAGAGCCCACGACGACCGCCCGGTGCTCGAACGACGACCGCGACGCCACCAACGACCACCCCACGTCAACGGGCGACCAGCCGGAGCCCGTCACCCGCGACGCCAACCGCTCCGCCTGCGCCGCCAACGCATCGGCAGAACGCCCGGACACCACCCACGGCACGAGCACGCCACCCAAGGACGACGAAACAGGCTCCCCATCCTCAGCCGACTCCGCCTGTCCGGACTCCTCCACCTGCTCGACGATCACATGCGCATTGGTCCCGCTCACGCCGAACGAGGAGATGCCGGCACGGCGCGGACGGTCCTCTTCGGCCGTCCACGGCCGGGCCTCGGTCAGCAGCTCCACCGCGCCCGACGACCACTCCACGTGCGGCGACGGCTCGTCGGCGTGGAGCGTCGCCGGCAGCTCGCCGTGGCGTAGTGCCTGCACCATCTTGATGATCCCGGCCATGCCGGAGGCGGCCTGGCTGTGTCCGATGTTCGACTTGACCGAGCCGAGCCACAGCGGCCGGTCCGCGTCCCGCTCCTGCCCGTACGTGGCGAGCAGCGCCTGCGCCTCGATCGGATCGCCCAACGACGTACCCGTACCGTGCGCCTCCACTACGTCCACCGCACCGGCCGACAGACCGGCATTGGCCAGCGCGGCCCGGATCACCCGCTGCTGGGAGAGGCCGTTGGGTGCGGTGAGGCCGTTGGACGCACCGTCCTGGTTGACCGCCGTCCCGCGGACGACCGCCAGCACCCGGTGGCCGTTGCGGCGGGCGTCCGAGAGGCGTTCCACCAGCAGGACGCCGACGCCTTCGGCCATGCCCATACCGTCGGCCGACGCCGAGAACGGCTTGCAGCGCCCGTCCCGCGCCAGCCCCCGCTGCCGGCTGAAGCCCACGAGGCCGATCGGTTCGCCCATCACCGCCGCGGCTCCGGCGATCGCCAGGGAGCACTCCCCGGAGCGCAGCGCCTGTACGGCCAGATGCAGTGACACCAGTGAGGACGAACAGCCCGTGTCCAGCGTGACCGCGGGGCCTTCCAGTCCGAGCGTGTAGGAGATGCGGCCGGAGGCGATGCTCGTCACCGTTCCGGTGATGAGGTGCCCCTCCAGTCCTTCGGGGGCTTCGCCGGTTCCGTAGCCCTGGTAGGCGGCCCCGAAGAAGACGCCGGTCGGGGTGCCCCGCAGGGTTCGGGGGTCGATGCCACCGCGCTCGATCGCCTCCCAGGAGGTCTCCAGGAGGAGCCGCTGCTGCGGGTCCATGGCGAGGGCCTCGCGCGGCGAGATCCCGAAGAACTCGGGGTCGAAGTCACCGGCTGCATCGAGGAATCCGCCCTCGCGGACGTAGCAGGTACCGGTGCGGTCCGGGTCCGGGTCGTAGAGCCCGTCGAGGTCCCAGCCTCGGTCGACGGGGAACTCCGAGATCGCGTCCGTCCGGTCCCGCACGAGCTGCCACAGGTCCTCGGGCGACTGCACGCCTCCGGGGTAGCGGCAGGCCATGGACACGATCGCGATCGCGTCGTCCTCGGCCGGGGCGACGGCGGCGACGGTTTCCGGGGCGGCGACGGTTTCCGGGGCGGCGGCCGGTACGGACAGGGCGCCGCTCGGCCCGACCAGGGTGGTCTCCAGATGCCCGGCGAGCGCCTTCACGGTCGGATGGTCGAAGACCACGGTGGCGGGGAGTTTCAGTCCGGTGGCCGCGTTGAGCCGGTTACGCAGTTCCACCGCGGTGAGGGAGTCGAAGCCCAGCTCGCGGAAGGCGCGGCCGACCTCGACCTCCGAGGTGTCCGAGTAGCCGAGTACGGCCGCGACCTGCTTGCGTACGAGGTCGGAGAGCTGCCGCTCGCGTTCGGCGGGAGCCAGCCCGGCGAGCTGGGTGCGGAGCGACTCGGAGGTGCTCTCGGCGGCGTCCGTGTCGGCCTCGTCGGCCTCCAGCGCCCGCAGGACCTCGGGGACCTCGTGCAGCAGCGGGCGGCGATGGGCGGCGGTGAAGACGGGGACGAAGCGTTCCCAGTCGATGTCGGCCACAGCGAGGAACGTCTCATCGTGGTCGAGCGCCTGCTGGAGTCCCAGTACGGCCAGGTGCGCCGGCATGAACGGAATGCCGCGCCAGCGCAGCTGTTCCTGGACCACGTCGACGGCCATCCCGCCGCCCTCCGGGCTCCAGATGCCCCAGGCGATCGAGGTACCCGTCAGACCGCGGGCGCGCCGGTGTGCGGCGAGCGCGTCGACGTAGGAGTTCGACGCGGCGTAGGCACCGTGGTCTCCGCTGCCCCAGGTTCCGGCGACGGACGAGTACAGCACAAAGGCATCAAGGCCGTCGCGGTCGAAGAGCGCGTCGAGGTTACGGGCACCGAGGAGCTTGGCGCGGGCGCCGTCGGCGAACTCTTGCAGTGTGGTGTCGGCGAGCGGCACGAGCAGACCGACTCCGGCGGTGTGCACGACGGAACGGATGGCCGGGCCGTCCGACTCGACCTGGGCGACCAGCTCGGCCAGCGCATCGGCGTCCGTCACATCGCAGGCGGCGATGGTGACGCGGGCCCCCAACGCGGCCAGTTCGTCCCGCAGTTCGGCCGCGCCCGGCGCGTCCGGGCCACGCCGGCTGGTCAGCACCAGATGCTCGGCGCCACTACGGGCCAGCAGCCGGGCGGTGTGCGCACCGAGACCACCGGTACCGCCGGTGACCAGGGCAGCTCCGCTGGTACGCCAGGGGGCGGCCGGCTCGCCGCCGTCCAGCGGGGCGCGGGTCAGCCGGCGGGTGAGGAGCGCGTCGCCGCGGAGGGCAAGCTGGTCCTCGTCCCCGCCTGCGGCGAGGACCCCGCACAGCAGGGCCGCACCACGGTCGTCCAAGGCGGCGGGCAGGTCGACGAGGCCGCCCCACTGCTTGGGGTGCTCCAGGGCGAACACCCGGGCCAGGCCCCAGACGGCCGCCTGGAGCGGGTGCCGGACCGCGTCGTCGGAGAAACCGGTCGCGGCGGACTCGGTCGTGAGCAGCCACAGCGGAGCCTGGACGTCGGCGTCGAGGAGCGCCTGCATCAGCGCCACCGACTGGACCAGTCCCACGGTGACCTCGGGGAACTCGGTCAGCGGTCGCTCGTCCAGGGCAAGGAAGGAGAGGACGCCGCTGGGGGCGCCGGTCACCAGGGAGTTCCGCAGTAGGTCGGCCACGCCTCGGCGGTCGGTGGTCGAGTCCTCAAGGACGAGGAGTACGGTCTCGGCGCCGTTGTCCGCGATGCCCTGGAGAGTGGCGCGTACGAGGTCGTTGTCCAGGTAGTCGGCGGGGACAACGACGAGCCAGGGCCCCGCCAACTTGGCTTGCTCCGGCTCGGGTTGGGGCCGCCAGGCGATCCGGTAGCGCCAGCCGTCGACCGTGCTGCGCTGCTGCCGGCCCTGCCGCCACGACGACAGCGCAGGCAACACCTCACGAAGAGCCACCTGGTCCGCCAGCCCCAACGTCGCCGCCAGACCCTCCAGATCCTCCCGCTCCACCGACTCCCAGAACCGCACATCGACCGGGTCAACAGCACCGGCTTCCGAGGATTGCCCGGACTCCAGCCAGTAACGGCGGTGCTGGAAGGCGTACGTGGGCAGGCCCACCAGCTGCGGCTGATGCGCCGCGAAGGCCGGGGACCAGTCCACCTCCACACCGTTCACATACAGCTCGCCGAGGGAGGTGTAGAGGCGCGACAGACCACCGTCGTCCCGGCGGAGGGTGCCCGAGACCACCGCATCGACACCCGCCGCCTCGGTGGTCTCCTGTACCGGCATCGTCAGCACCGGATGCGGGCTGACCTCCACAAACACCCGATGATCCGCGGCCAGCAGCGCACGCACCGCGGGCTCCAGCTGCACTGTCTGCCGCAGGTTGGTGAACCAGTACCCGGCATCCATCTCCGCCGTGTCCAGCCACTCCCCCGTCACCGTCGAAAAGAACGGCACCTCAGCCGCACGGGGCGCGACGGGCGCCAAAACCTCCAGCAACTCCTCGCGAATCGACTCCACATGAGCCGAATGCGAGGCGTAATCCACCTCAATGCGACGAGCACGGACCTCGCGCTCCTTGCACCCGTCCATCAGCTCATCCAGCGCGTCCGCATCACCGGAGACGACCACGGACGACGGGCCATTGACCGCCGCAACCGAAATCCGACCGTTCCAGGGCTCGATCAGATCGGACACCTCGGACGAGGACAGCGCCACCGACACCATCCCGCCACGACCCGACAGCGCACGGATCGCCTTACTCCGCAGGGCGACCACACGGGCACCGTCCTCCAGACTCAGGGCGCCGGCCACACAGGCCGCGGCGATCTCTCCCTGACTGTGACCGACGACCGCCGCGGGCTCCACGCCATGGGCGCGCCAGACCTCCGCCAACGACACCATCACGGCCCACAACACGGGCTGCACCACATCCACCCGGTCCAGACCCGGCGCGCCGTCATCCCCACGCAACACCGCAGTCAGTGACCAGTCCGTGAACGGCCCCAACGCCTCCTCACACTCCGCCAACCGACCCGCAAACACCGGCGAAGAGTCCAGCAACTCCACCGCCATCCCGACCCACTGCGACCCCTGACCCGGGAAGACGAACACCACATCGGCGTCCCCCTCCAGGTTTCCGGCGTCGCCCACCACCGCACCGGCGGGGGTCTCGCCCTCCGCCACGGCGCGCAGTCCGGCGACCAGTGCGTCCTGGTCGGTGCCCACCACCACGGCTCGATGCTCAAGGGCCGCACGTGAGGCCACCAGCGAATGCCCGGTGTCCACCGGCGACCGGCCGGCGGTCTCCGCCCACGACGCCAGTCGCTCTGCCTGCGCGCGCAAGGCCGTCGTGGAGCGCCCGGAAACCACCCACGGCAGCGCGGCAGGCGCAGCCTGATATGCGGGGGTGGTGGGCTGTTCGTCGGCAGGTTCCTCGGCCGGTGCCTGTTCGAGCAGGACATGGGCGTTGGTGCCGCTGCCGCCGAAGGACGACACTCCGGCTCGCCTGGGCGCGTCGGTCTCGGGCCAGGCGGTCTCGTCGGTG
The DNA here is from genome assembly GCF_900221035.1 of Streptomyces sp. 2323.1. NCBI lineage: Bacteria > Bacillati > Actinomycetota > Actinomycetes > Kitasatosporales > Streptomycetaceae > Streptomyces > Streptomyces sp. 2323.1. The sequence continues at coordinate 407,731 of NZ_LT907981.1, forward strand.
AGCAGACGGACGTTCCCCGTCGACCAGTCCACATGCGGTGAGGGCGCGTCGACATGGAGCGTCGCGGGCAGGACGCCATGGCGTATCGCCTGCACCATTTTCATCACTCCGGCGATGCCGGAGGCGGCCTGCCCATGTCCGATGTTCGACTTGACAGAGCCGAGCCACAGCGGCCGGTCCGCGTCCCGCTCCTGCCCGTACGTGGCGAGCAGCGCCTGCGCCTCGATGGGGTCGCCGAGCGTGGTGCCCGTACCGTGCGCCTCCACCGCGTCCACCTCACCGGCGGACAGACCGGCATTGGCCAGCGCGGCCCGGATGACCCGCTGCTGGGAGGGGCCGTTCGGCGCGGTCAGACCGTTCGAGGCACCGTCCTGGTTGGTGGCGCTGCCGCGAATGACCGCCAGCACCGGGTGGCCGTTGCGGCGGGCCTCCGACAGGCGTTCCAGCAGCAGGACGCCGACGCCTTCGCCCCATGCGGTGCCGTCGGCGGCCGCGGCGAACGGCTTGCACCGGCCGTCTCGCGCGAGCCCGCGCTGACGGCTGAACTCCACGAAGTTCCGGGCCGAGGACATCACGGTCGCTCCGCACGCGAGCGCCATCTCGCACTCGCCGTGCCGCAACGCCTGGACGGCCAGATGCAGGGCGACCAGCGAGGACGAGCACATGGTGTCGACGGTGACGGCCGGCCCCTCCAGCCCGAAGCTGTAGGCGAGCCGTCCGGAGAGCACGGCCGCCGAACCTCCGGTCAGCAGATGGCCCTCGACGCCCTCCGGGGCGGTGCTCCCGTCGGCGGCAGCGGCGTAGCCCTGGTTGCTCGACCCGACGAAGACGCCGGCTGCGCTGCCGCGTACCGAGGTCGGGTCGATGCCCGCGCGCTCGAAGACCTCCCAGGAGGTCTCCAGGAGGAGCCGCTGCTGCGGGTCCATGGCGAGGGCCTCGCGCGGGGAGATCTCGAAGAAGCCGGCGTCGAACTCCGGGGCGTCGTAGAGGAAACCGCCCTGGCGGACGTAGCTGCTGCCCGGGCGGTCGGGGTCCGGGTCGTACAGCTTGTCCACGTCCCAGCCGCGGTCGGTCGGCATGGGTCCGATGGCGTCGGTGCCCTCGGCCACCAGCCGCCACAGCTCTTCGGGGGAGGCCACCCCTCCCGGAAGACGGCAGGCCATCGCGACGATCGCAATGGGATCGTGCTCTCGCGACTCCACCTCCTGCAGCCTGCGGCGGGTCTGCCGCAGGTCCGTGGTGACCCGCTTGAGGTAGTCGCGGAGCTTGTCCTCGTTGTCCATGTAGCGTCAGCCCTTCAAGAAACCGGCGGTCGGTGTGCGTTCCGGATCAGCCGATCCCGAGTTCCCTGTCGATCAGGTCGAACATGTCCTCATCGCTCGCTTCCGCGAGTTCGTCGTCGACGGTCTCCACCGGTGGCGGCGCCTGGCCTTCCCAGTGGGCGAGCAGGCCGCGCAGTCCTTCGGTGAGCGCCTGCCGGGTGTCGTCGTCGGTGGCCGCTTGCAGTGCGCTCGCGACCTGTTGCAGCTCGGGGAGCACGGGGATGTCGCTCCCTGCGTCCGGTTCCGGGGGCAGGAGTGCGTCCCGCAGATACTCGGCGAGTGCGGTCGGTGTGGGGTGGTCGAAGACCAGAGTCGCTGGGAGGGTGAGCGCGGTGGCCGCATTGAGCCGGTTGCGCAGCTCCACTCCGGTCAGTGAGTCGAAACCCAGCTCACGGAAGGCCCGCGTGGGCCTGACCGCATCGGTGGAGGAGTGCCCCAGTACGGCGGACGCATGGGTGCGGACGAGGTCCAGGAGCATGCGCTTGCGCTTGGGCTCCGGCAGCGCGGCCAGCTTGTCCGGCAGGTCCGAGCCCTTCTCGCCGGCCTCGTCCGCCTGCTCCTCCTGTACGGCGAGCAGTTGCCGTACGTCCGGCAGCTCGTTCAGGAGGGGCCGGGGCCCGCTCACCGTGTAGGCGGGGAGGAAGCGGTCCCATCGGATGTCGGCGACGACGAGGGTGGTCTCGCCGTGGTCGACGGCTTCCCGCAGCGCGTGTACGGCCAGGCCGGGATCCATGGCGGGGACACCGCGGCGGCGCAGCTGCTCGGCCACGGCCTCGTCGACCATGCCGCCGCCCGCCCAGGCACCCCAGGCGAGGGAGGTGGCCGGGCGGCCCTGGGCACGGCGCCATTCGGCGAGTGCGTCAAGAGCGGCGTTGGCTGCCGCGTAGGGTCCCTGTCCGCCGTTGCCCCATACTCCGGCGCCGGAGGAGAACAGCACGAAGGCGTCCAGCGGGTGATCGGCCAGCAGCTCGTCGAGGTGACAGGCGCCGGAGACCTTGGCCTGTACAGCGGCCATCGCGTCGTCGAGGGAGGTCTCGTCGAGTGGGCGGGCCTCGCCGACGACGCCCGCGGTGTGCACGACGGCGGTCAGCGGGGCCTCGTCGGTGAACGAGTCCAGCAGCTTGGCCACGGCGGCCCGGTCGGTCACATCGCATGCGGCCACCGTGACGCGCGCACCGAGTGCGGTCAGCTCGGCGGACAACTCGGACGCGCCGGGGGCATCCGGGCCGCGCCGGCCGGCGAGAACCAGGTGCTCCGCGCCGCCGGCGGCTAGCGCCCTTGCCACATGGGCGCCAAGGGCTCCGGTGCCGCCGGTGATGAGGACCGTGCCGCGCGGCTGCCACGGCTCGGCCACCGCCGACGGGTCGAGGGGCGCACGCACCATGCGCCGGACATGGATGCCGGACGGGCGAATCGCGTACTCGTCCTGGCCGCCGCCGTCGCCGCTGAGCAGGGACAGGAAGCGGCGCAGCGCCTGCTCGTCCAGGTTCCCCGGCAGATCGACGAGACCACCCCACCGCTCGTGGTGATCGAGGCCGAAGACCCGGGCCAGGCCCCAGATGGCAGCCTGACCGGGGTTACGTATCGGGTCGGAGACGTGGTGGGTTTCCGGTCCCCGCGCGGACGCATCGGTGGAGACGGCCCCCTGGGTGACCGCCCACAGCCGGGCCGTCACCTCCGTTTCGGCGAGTGCCTGGGTGAGCGCCAGGGTGCTGAGCAGACTGCCGGGCACTCCCCGGTGGCCCCCGGCATCCCGGTCGTCCAACGCGAGCAGCGACAGCACGTGCAGCGGTTCATCGGCAGCACCGGCCAGCGCCGCCAGCTGTGCCACCAGTTCCGCACGGTCGGCAGTGGCCGATACGGGCATGATGCGGGCCCGGTCGCCGAGACCGCGAGAGGTCGCCTGTACCAGGTCGTCCTCCAGGTAGTCGGCGGGAACGACGATCAGCCAGTTGCCCTCCAACTCCCCACTCGCCGGCTCGGGTTGGAGTCGCCATACGATCCGGTAGCGCCAGCTGTCGACCGTGCTCCGCTGCTGCCGGCCCTGCCGCCACGACGACAGCGCCGGCAACACCTCACGCAACGCCCCCGGATCCGCCAGCCCCAGCGTCGCCGCCAGACCCTCCAGATCCTCCCGCTCCACCGTCTCCCAGAACCGCACATCGATCGGATCAACAGCACCGGCCACCGACGACTGCCCGGACTCCAGCCAGTAACGGCGGTGCTGGAAGGCGTACGTGGGCAGGTCCACCAGCTGCGGCTGATGCGCCGCGAAGGCCGGGGACCAGTCCACCTCCACCCCGTTCACATACAGCTCGCCGAGGGAGGTGTAGAGCCGGGACAGTCCTCCGTCGTCACGACGCAAGGTGCCCGTCACCACCGCATCCGCGCCCACGGACTCGACGGTTTCCTGAAGCGGCACGGTGAGTACGGGATGCGGGCTGACCTCCACGAAGGTGCGGTGGCCGGCCGCGACGAGGGCTTCGATGGCGGGCGCGAACTCCACCGTCCGCCGCAGGTTGGTGAACCAGTACCCGGCATCCATCTCCGCCGTGTCCAGCCAGTCCCCCGTCACCGTGGAAAACAGCGGCACGGAGGACTTCCGGGGCTCGACCGGCGCCAGGGCCTCCTTCAGCGTCTCCTCGATCGACTCCACATGCGCCGAATGGGAGGCGTAATCCACCTCGATGCGGCGCGCACGGACCTCACGCTCCCGACACCCATCCATCAGCTCATCGAGCGCATCCGCATCGCCCGAGACCACCACGGACGACGGACCATTGACCGCCGCAACCGAAATACGACCGTTCCACGGCTTGATCAGGTCCGATACGTCGGACGAGGACAGCGCCACCGAGACCATTCCGCCACGGCCGGAGAGCGCACGGATCGCCTTACTGCGCAGTGCCACTACCCGGGCGCCGTCCTCCAGGCTCAGGGCGCCGGCGACGCAGGCCGCGGCGATCTCTCCCTGGCTGTGACCGACGACCGCCGCGGGCTCCACGCCATGGGCGCGCCAGACCTCCGCCAACGACACCATCACGGCCCACAACACCGGCTGCACCACATCCACCCGGTCCAGACCCGGCGCGCCCTCAACCCCCCGCAACACCGCAGTCAGCGACCAGTCGGTAAACGGCTCCAACGCCTCCTCACACTCAGCCAACCGACCCGCAAACACCGGCGAAGAGTCCAGCAACTCCACGGCCATCCCGAGCCACTGCGAGCCCTGACCCGGGAAGACGAACACCGTCCTGCCCGGATCACCCACCGCAGCAGACGGGCTCAACTGCCGTAGCTTTCCTGCCAGCTCATCGGTCTCAGAGCCCACGACGACCGCCCGGTGCTCGAACGGCGACCGCGACGCCACCAACGACCAGCCCACGTCAACGGGCGACCAGCCGGAGCCCGTCACCCGCGACGCCAACCGCTCCGCCTGCGCCGTCAACGCATCGGCAGAACGCCCGGACACCACCCACGGCACCACCGGACCCACACCCGATGCCGAAGACGACGGAGCCGGCTCCCCTCCATCAGCCGACTCCGCCTGATCAGATTCCGCCGCCTGCCCGGACTCCTCCGCCTGCTCGACGATCACATGCGCATTGGTCCCGCTGATGCCGAAGGAGGAGATGCCGGCGCGGCGCGGACGGTCCTCTTCGGCCGTCCATGGCCGGGCCTCGGTCAGCAGCTCCACCGCGCCCGACGACCACTCCACATGCGGCGACGGCTCGTCCACATGCAGGGTCGCCGGCAACTCGCCGTGCCGCATGGCGAGCACCATCTTCATGACACCGGCCACACCGGAAACGGTCTGGGTGTGCCCGATGTTCGACTTGACCGAGCCGAGCCACAGCGGCCGGTCCGCGTCCCGCTCCTGCCCGTACGTGGCAAGCAGCGCCTGCGCCTCGATCGGATCGCCCAACGACGTACCCGTACCGTGCGCCTCCACCGCGTCCACGTCACCGGCCGACAGTCGGGCATCGGCGAGTGCGGCCCGGATCACCCGCTGCTGGGAGGGACCGTTGGGTGCGGTGAGACCGTTGGACGCACCGTCCTGGTTGACCGCCGTCCCGCGGACGACCGCCAGCACCGGGTGCCCGTTGCGGCGGGCGTCCGAGAGGCGTTCCACCAGCAGTACGCCGACGCCCTCGGAGAGGGCGAAGCCGTCGGCCGCCGCCGAGAACGGCTTGCACCGGCCGTCCCGCGCCAGCCCCCGCTGCCGGCTGAAGCCGATGAACGGCCCGGGATCAGCCATGACCATCGCGGCTCCCGCGACGGCGAGCGAGCACTCCCCCGAGCGGAGTGCCCGCACCGCCATGTGCAAGGCGACCAGGGACGACGAGCACGCCGTGTCGACCGTGACGGCCGGGCCTTCAAGTCCCAGCGTGTAGGCGACCCGTCCGGATGCGACGCTCGTGGCCGCCCCGGTCGCGAGATACCCCTCGATCTGCTCGGGGGCCGCCAGGCGCAGGCGGTTGCCGTACTCCTGGTCGGTGACGCCCATATAGACGCCGGTCCCGCTGCCGCGCAGGGACTTGGGGTCGATGCCCGCACGCTCGAAGACCTCCCAGGAGGTCTCCAGGAGGAGCCGCTGCTGCGGGTCCATGGCGAGGGCCTCGCGTGGCGAGATCCCGAAGAATTCGGCGTCGAAGTCAGCGGCGTCGCCCAGGAATCCGGACTCCCGGACGTAGCTCCGGCCCGGCTGGTCGGCATCGGGGTCGTAGAGGCCGTCCAGGTCCCATCCGCGGTCGGTGGGGAAGGCGGACATCGCGTCCACGCCCTCCCTGACCAGCCGCCACAGGTCCTCGGGCGACTGCACGCCCCCCGGGTAACGGCAGGCCATGGACACGATGGCGATCGGGTCGTCGTCTGCGGGAGCCAGGGCGGGGGCGGGCGCCGTGGCCGGCTTCGTGGCAGGTTCCTCCCCACTGGTCAGTTGGGCGTCGACGTAGCCGGCGAGCCCTGCCGGGCTGGGATGGTCGAACACGACGGTCCTGGGCAGCCGTAGCCCGGTGGCCCGGCTCAGGCGGTTGCGCAGCTCGACGGCGGTCAGCGAGTCGAAACCCAGCTCCTTGAAGGGGCGTTCGGAGTCCACGGGGGCCGTCTCGTCGTGACCGAGCACGGAGGCGACCTGTTCGCGGACGAGATCCAGCAATGTTGTGGTGCGCTGCCGGACGTCGAGTCCGGCCAGCTGCTCGGCGAGCGGCGACCGGGCGAAGCCGCGGTCCGTACCGCTGCCGTCGTCTCCGGATCCTTCTCCGTCCTCGTCCGCCGCGAGTTGCGGGATCTCCGTGAGCAGGCGGCTGGGCCGTACGGAAGTGAAGACGCTGTTGAAGCGCTGCCAGTCCACGTCGGCGACCGCGACCGAGGTGTCGTCGTGGTCGAGCGCCTGCTGGAGCGCGGTGAGTGCGGTGTCCGGGTCGATGACCGGCACTCCGCGGCGCCGCAGCACCTCGTGGATCGAGTCGGCGATCATGCCGCCGCCCGCCCAGGGGCCCCAGGCGACCGACAGCACCGGCAGCCCGTCGGCCCGCCCGCGTTCGGCACGGGCGTCGAGGAGCGCATTGGCGGCGGCGTACGCGCCGTGCTCGGCCACTCCCCAGGTGCCGGAGATGGAGGAGAAGTAGACGACGGCGTCGAGTGGTGCGGGGTCGAGTGCGGCGGACAGATGGTCGGAGCCGGCGACCTTGCCCGCGAGCGCCGCCGCGAGGTCTGCCGGCCCGGCCTCCGCCAGCGAGCCGAGGGCGCTGACACCGGCGGCGTGCACCACGGCCCGGACCGGCTCCCCGTCCCGCTCGATCTGCCGTACGAGGTCCGCCACCGCCTGCCGATCGGCGATGTCGCAGCCCGCCACGGTGACCTGGACACCCTGCTCATGGAGTTCGGAGCACAGGGCGGCCACGCCGGGGGCGTCGGCGCCACGACGGCCGGTGAGGACGAGATGTTCCGCGCCGTTCGCGGCGAGCCAGCGGGCGATATGGGCACCGAGCGCTCCGGTGCCGCCCGTGACGAGGACGGTGCCGCGCGGGCGCCAGGAGCGTCGCGAGGGCTTCCCGGCGACCGGCGCGGGGACGAGCCGTCGCCCGAACACGGCGCCCCCACGGACGGCAAGCTGGTCCTCATCGTCCCCGGCTGCCAGGATCTGCGCCAGCAGGGCCACTTCCCGACCATCCACCGCAGCCTGAACGTCGGCTGCTGTCTGACCTTCTGCCGCAGCCTGCCCACCGGCCTGGCCGGTGAGGTCGATGAGGCCACCCCAGCGCTCCGGATGCTCCAGCGCGGCGACCCTGCCGAGCCCCCAAATCCCGGCCTGGTCGGGGTTCACCGGCGCATCGTCCTGACCGACGCAGCCACCCGTGGCGGCCTCAGCGGTCGTACCGATCGCGACCGCGCCTCGGGTGACGCACCACAGCGGGGCGTCGATCCCGGCGTCGCCGAGGGCCTGGAGCAGTGCGAGGGTGAGCGAAAGACCGGTGGGAACGCAGGGGTGGGTACGGTCCGGCCGTTCGTCCAGGGCCAGCAGCGAGAGCACACCGGCGAAGGGACCGGGCCCGGCACGCAGCAGGTCCGTGAGCCCGGCACTGTCGTCCACCGTCAGCGAGTGGGCGCGTGCCCCCGCTTCCGCCAACGCCTCACGGGCGCCGTGCACCAGCGCGTCGTCCTCGTACCCGGCCGGAACCACCACGAGCCAGTCGCCGTCGAGTTGCCGGGCGGCCGGCTCCGTGAGGGGCCGCCACACGACGCGATAGCGCCAGCCGTCTGCGGTACCACGCTGCCGCCGGTTCCGGTGCCACGACGACAGCGCAGGCAGCACCTCGTCCAGGGCCTCGGCGCCGGGCAGCCCGAGAGTGCCCGCCAGCGTTGCTGCGTCCTTGTCCCCGACGGCCGTCCAGAACGCCTCTTCCTCCGGGGAGGCGGCCACGGCCGGAGCTTCCGGCTCCAGCCAGAAGCGCTGCCGCTGGAATGCGTATGTCGGCAGCTCCACCCGGTGCGGGCGGCGTTCGGCGAACGCGGGAGACCAGTCGACGTCCACGCCGTGCGCATACAGCACACCGAGTGAGGTGTAGAGCCGGGCCAGGCCTCCGTCGTCCCGGCGGAGGGTGCCGGTCACCACCGCATCCGCGCCCTCGTCCTCAACGGTTTCCTGAAGCGGCACGGTGAGCACGGGATGCGGGCTGACCTCCACGAAGGTGCGGTGGCCGGCCGCAGTGAGGGCTTCGATGGCGGGCGCGAACTCCACCGTCCGCCGCAGGTTGGTGAACCAGTACCCGGCATCCATCTCCGCCGTGTCCAGCCATGCTCCCCTCACCGTCGAAAAAAGCGGCACCTCGGCCGGACGGGGCACCACCGGCGCCAAAACCTCCAGCAACTCCTCGCGAATCGACTCCACATGCGCCGAATGCGAGGCGTAATCCACCTCAATGCGCCGCGCACGGACCTCGCGATCCCGACACCCAGCCATCAGCTCATCGAGCGCATCCGCATCGCCGGAGACCACCACGGACGACGGACCATTGACCGCCGCAACCGAAACCCGACCACCCCACGGCTTGATCAGGTCCGATACCTCGGACGAGGACAGCGCCACCGACACCATCCCGCCCCGACCCGACAGCGCACGGATCGCCTTACTCCGCAGCGCCACCACCCGAGCGCCATCCTCCAAGCTCAACGCCCCGGCCACACACGCCGCCGCGATCTCCCCCTGACTGTGACCGACAACCGCCGCAGGCTCCACACCATGGGCCCGCCACACCTCCGCCAACGACACCATCACCGCCCACAACACCGGCTGCACCACATCCACCCGGTCCAGACCCGGCGCACCCTCAACCCCCCGCAACACCGCAGTCAGCGACCAGTCGACAAACGGCTCCAACGCCGCCTCACACTCCGCCAACCGACCCGCGAACACCGGCGAAGAGTCCAGCAACTCCACCGCCATCCCCACCCACTGCGAACCCTGCCCCGGGAACACGAACACCGCTCCTGGCCCGGGGGAAGTGGGTACGGCGCCGGTGGCCGTGTGAGGGCCGGGGTCGCCCTCAGCCACGGCGTGCAGCTCCGCGAGCAATGCGGTGCGTTCGGCGCCGATGAGTGCCGCTCGGTGTTCCAGTGCCGCGCGAGTCGTGAGCAGGGAGTGCGCGACGTCGTAGGGGGCGGCATCGGGGAGGGAGTCGAGATGGGCGGCGAGTGCGGCTGCCTGTGCGCGCAGTGCGTCGGGGGTCCGGCCGTGCACGACCCAGGGCACGACGGGCTGGTCGGCGCTGGCCCCGTCCGCTGTTTCCGCGCCGACCTGACCCTCGTCGTCAACCCGGCCCTCGTCGTCGGCCCGTTCGTCCGGGGCCATGGCCGGAGACGCTTCCACGATCACATGCGCATTGGTGCCGCTGATACCGAACGACGAGACGCCGGCCCTGCGCACCTGCCCGTTCTCCGCCCACGGCTGGGCCGCGGTGAGCAGCCGTACCGTGCCCGCCGACCAGTCCACATGCGGGGAGGGTGCGTCGAGGTGCAGAGTTTCCGGGAGGACGCCGTGCCGCAGCGCAAGCACCATCTTGATGACCCCGGCGACACCGGCGGCGGCCTGGGTGTGCCCGATGTTGGACTTGAGCGAGCCGAGCCATAGCGGCCGGTCCTCGTCACGATCCTTGCCATAGGTGGCGAGCAGCGCCTGCGCCTCGATGGGGTCGCCGAGCGCCGTGCCGGTGCCGTGCGCCTCGACCGCGTCGACCTCGGAGGGCCGCAGTCCGGCAGAGGCGAGCGCGGCCCGGATCACGCGTTCCTGCGAGGGGCCGTTGGGTGCGCTGAGGCCGTTCGACGCGCCGTCCTGGTTGGTGGCGCTGCCGCGCAGCACGGCAAGCACCGGGTGGCCGTGGCGGCGGGCCTCCGACAGGCGTTCCAGCAGCAGGATCCCTGCGCCTTCGCCCCATGCGGTGCCGTCGGCGGCCGCGGCGAACGGCTTGCACCGGCCGTCGGGCGCGAGTCCCCGCTGCCGGCTGAACTCCACGAACATGCCGGGCCGGGACATCACCGTCGCCCCGCCGGCGAGCGCGAGGGTGCACTCTCCTGCGCGCAGGGCCTGCGCCGCGAGATGCAGCGCCACCAGGGAGGAGGAGCACGCCGTGTCCACGGTGATGGCCGGTCCTTCGAGACCGAGCGTGTAGGCGATCCGTCCGGAGGCCACGCTCGTGGTCGTTCCGGTCAGGACATGTCCCTCGACCTGGTGGCTCGCCTGGTGCAGCCGGGGGCCGTACTCCTGCGCCATGGCACCGACGAACACGCCCGTGAGGCTGCCGCGGACGCCCGTCGGGTCGATGCCGGCCCGTTCCAGCACCTCCCAGGAGGTCTCCAGCAGCAGCCGCTGCTGCGGGTCCATCGCCAGGGCCTCGCGCGGCGAAATCCCGAAGAACCCGGCGTCGAAGGAGGCCGCATCGAGGAACCCGCCCTCGCGTACGTAACTGGTGCCCGAGCGTTCCGGGTCGGGGTCGTACAGCCCGTCGGTGGGCCAACCCCGGTCGGTGGGGAACGGCGTGACCGCGTCCACCCGGTCCCGCAGGATCTGCCAGAGGTCGTCGGGCGACTGCACGCCACCGGGGTAGCGGCAGGCCATCGCGACGATGGCGATCGGCTCGTCGGGGTCGGTGGCCAGGCCGTGCGCCGACTCCAAGGTGTCGGTGGCGCCCAGGAGTTCGGTGTCGATGTAGCGGGCCAGCCGGGTGGGTGAGGGGTGGTTGTACAGCGCCGTGGACGGCAGCCGTACGGTGAGGACGCGGTTCAGCCGGTTCCGCAGCTCTACGGCGGTGACCGAGTCGAAGCCGAGATCCTTGAATGTCCGGCCCGCGTGGAGCGCGGAGGGGTCCCGATGGCCGAGCACGGCGGCCGCGTGGTCCCGTACGACGTCGAGCGTCGGTCGGCTCGTCCCGGGGCCCACGGTCGTGGGGCTGTCGCTCGTGGGGCCGATGGACCGGCCCGGCTCGTCGGAGCCGGACCGGTGGGGGCGCTCCGCGGTGTGCCCCACCCAGTGCCGTTCACGCTGGAAGGCGTAGGTGGGCAGGTCCACGAGCCGGGGACGGTGGGCGGCGAAGGCCGGGGACCAGTCGACGGGCACACCCTGCACATACAGCTCGCCGAGTGAGGCGTGGAACCGTGCGAGGCCACCCTCACCGCGGCGCAGCGTGCCCACGACCGCCCCCTCGGCGCCCGCGGCCTCGACCGTCTCCTGTACCGGCATGGTCAGGACGGGGTGCGGGCTGACCTCGACGAATGTGTGGTGGCCGGCCGCGGTGAGGGCTTCGATGGCGGGCGCGAACTCCACGGTCCGCCGCAGGTTGGTGAACCAATAGCCGGCGTCCATGTCGGCGGTGTCCAGCCAGTCCCCCGTCGCCGTCGAGAACAGCGGCACGGTGGACGTCCGGGGCGCGACCGGCGCCAGGACCTCCCTCAGCGTCTGCTCGATCGACTCCACATGCGCCGAATGCGAGGCGTAATCCACCTCGATCCGCCGCGCACGGATCTCACGCTCCCGGCACTCCTCCACCAGCCGGCCCAGAACATCACCATCACCGGAGACCACCACCGACGACGGACCATTGACCGCCGCAACCGAAACCCGACCGTCCCACGGCTCGATCAACTCCTCCACGTCAGGCCGGGGCAGCGCCACCGACACCATTCCGCCACGGCCGGACAGCGCGCGGATCGCCTTGCTCCGCAGCGCGACCACCCGGCCGCCGTCCTCCAGGCTCAACGCCCCGGCGACACAGGCCGCGGCGATCTCGCCCTGGCTGTGGCCGACCACCGCTGCGGGCTCTACGCCATGGGCGCGCCAGACCTCCGCCAACGACACCATCACCGCCCACAACACGGGCTGCACCACATCCACCCGGTCCAGACCCGGCGCGTCCTCAACCCCCCGCAACACCGCAGTCAGCGACCAGTCGACAAACGGCTCCAGCGCCGCCTCACACTCAGCCAGCCGACCCGCGAACACCGGCGAAGTGTCCAGCAGCTCCACGGCCATCCCCACCCACTGCGACCCCTGCCCCGGGAAGACGAACACCGTGCCGCCGGAGTGGCCGGTCGCTTCGCCGAGTGTCACGGCGGCATCGGGGCGTCCCTCCGCCACCGCCCGCACCCCGGCGACCAGTTCGTCAGGCTCCGCTCCCACGACGACGGCCCGGTGCTCGAACGACGACCGCGACGCCACCAACGACCAACCCACATCAACCGGCGACAGCCCCGCCCCGGCCACCCGCGACGCCAACCGCTCCGCCTGCGCCGCCAAGGCTTCGGCAGAACGCGCGGACACCACCCATGGCACGAGCACGCCACCCGAGGACGAGAACGAGGACGACGAAATAGGCTCGCCCACCTCAGCCCGCTCAGCCTCCTCCGCGCGCCCCACGATTACATGCGCATTCGTGCCCCCCATGCCGAACGACGAGACCCCGGCGACGAGTTGCCGCCCCTCCTGCGCCGTCCATGCGCCGGACTCGGTCTGCACCCGCAGGTTCAGAGCGTCGAACGGGATGTCAGGGTTGGGTGTCGCAAAGTTCAGGCTCGGTACGAGGTGGCCGTGCTCCACGCACAGCACCACCTTCAGCAGCCCGGCGATGCCGGCGGCGCCTTCGAGGTGGCCGATGTTCGTCTTGATCGAGCCCACCGGCAGCGGGGTGCTCCGTCGTGGGTCGGTGCCGAGAGCGGCGCCGAGCGAGGCCGCCTCGATGGGGTCGCCGACCTTGGTGCCGGTGCCGTGCAGCTCCACATAGCCGATGTCGCCCGGGTGGATGCCGGCGCGTGCGCAGGCCAGGCGCAGCACCTCTTCCTGCGCGGCGGCGTCCGGGGTCGTGAGGCCGGGCCCGCCGCCGTCGTTGTTGACCGCCCCGCCGTGGATCACGCAGTGCACGTGGTCGCCGTCCGCCAGTGCCCGGGAGAGGGGCTTGAGGACGACGAGGCCGCCTCCCTCGCCGCGTACGAAGCCGTCCGCACGGGCGTCGAAGGTGTGGCAGCGGCCGCTCGGGCTGAGCGCGCCGAAGCGGGCCATGGCGATGGTGCTCTCGGGGGCGAGGTTGAGGTGGACCCCGCCGGCCAGGGCGGTGTCGCAGTCTCCGCGGCGCAGGCTGTCGCACGCGGACTGGACCGCGACGAGCGAGGAGGACTGAGCCGTGTCCAGGGTCATGCTGGGGCCGCGCAGACCCAGGTGGTAGGAGAGGCGGTTGGCGATGAGTCCGCGGTTGAGGCCGGTCGGAGTGTGGTGGTCGAGCGCCTCGGGGCCCTGCTGGTGTACGAGGACGGCGTAGTCCTCGACGGTGGCGCCGATGTACACGCCGGTCCGGTGGCCGTGCAGCCGTTCCGGGCGGATGCGGGCGTTTTCCAGGGCCTCCCAGCCGAGTTCGAGGGCGAGCCGCTGCTGGGGGTCCATCGACTGCGCTTCGCGCGGGGAGACGCCGAAGAAGGCGGCGTCGAAGGCGGCGACCTCGTCGAGGAAGCCGCCCCGGGCCGGCTCGGACACCCCTGACTGCGCGAGGAGTTCGGCGGACCACCGGTCGGCCGGCGCCTCGGTGACCGCGCTCCTGCCGTCGCGGAGGAGTTCCCAGAGGGCGTCGGGGTCGACTGCCCCGGGCAGGCGGCAGGAAAGGCCGATGACCGCGATCGGCTCGCCGTGTGGCGAGGGAATCGTGGAGCCCGCGGTTTCCGACCCGTTCATCAATCGCACTCCCTACGCGAAGCGACACACTCACGGCTGGAGTTCACCGTTCCACAGCGGCGGGCTCCCAACGGCGGGCCGAAGGCCACCTCTAGGGGAACTCCTAGGGGCGGCGGAGGGCCCTTTCGTACCGCCCTGAGCAGGGCTTCCGCAGCGGTACGCGGCCGCCGCCCGGAGCCTTCGACGGCGCGGCCCCGGCGCCGGCTTCCCGGGTACTCGGGTGCATCGTCCGCCGGCCGACGCCGGCGGACGAGCCGCAGAGACTAGGTGAATGCCAGGACTCCCCGGTGCAGGCTGCGGGAGGAGAGGTCGGCGGCCGTCGGTGCCGTACACACATCAGCGTGGAGGGGCGCAGTAATGCATATGGACAGCACGGTGGAGCCTTTGCACTCACCCGGCTCCGCAGTGTCTTCCCGGCGGACGGTGGCACTGTCGTCCCGGCTGGCCGCCTCCGCGCTGGCCACCGAGGGCGGGGTGATGAGCAACGAGGCGTTCCACGCGTGGTTCGAGGAACGGCAGCACACCCATGCGCTCCAGGTCAGCCGGATACCCTTCGAGGAACTGCGGGGCTGGGGCTTTGCTCCCGACACCGGGAACCTGCGGCATGACAGCGGGCGCTTCTTCTCCATCGAGGGCCTCCGGGTCCGCTCCGACTACGGTCCGGTCCGCGAATGGTGCCAGCCGATCATTCACCAGCCGGAGATCGGAGTGCTGGGCATCGCGGTCCGGGAGATCGACGGGGTGCTGCACTGTCTGATGCAGGCCAAGCCGGAGCCGGGGAACGCCAACGGGGTGCAGCTGTCCCCCACGGTGCAGGCCACCAAGAGCAACTACACGCGGGTGCACGGCGGTTCGTCCGTGCCGTACATGGACTGCTTCATCGATCCCGATCCGCGGCGGGTGCTGGCCGATGTGCTCCAGTCCGAGCAGGGGTCGTGGTTCTTCCGGAAGCGCAACCGCAACATGGTGGTCGAGGTGGGCCCCGAGGTCGAGGCGGGCGAGGACTTCTGCTGGGTCACCCTGGGCCAGCTCGGTGCGCTGCTGCGGCAGCCCGATCTGGTGAACATGGATGCCCGTACGGTGCTGTCCTGCATCCCCGACTGGCGGGCGGGTTCGTCGACGGCCAATGCCGGGCTGCACTCCGATACGGAGCTCCGCAGCTGGGTCACTACGCGACGGGCCCGGCACGAGATCAGCACCGAGCCGCTGCCGCTGCGCGAGGCCGAGGGCTGGCGCCGCTCGCCGGATGCGATCTCGCATGAGAGCGGGCTCTTCTTCAGTATCGTCGCCGTCGATGTCAGCTCGCACCGGCGTGAGGTTCCCGCCTGGTCGCAGCCGCTGCTCGCACCGCACGGTCTGGGGATGGCCGCGCTGCTGGTGAAGCGGATCGGCGGTGTGCCGCATGCGCTGCTGAGCGCCCGGGTGGAGCCGGGTTTCCTCGATGTGGTGGAGCTGGGGCCCACCGTGCAGTGCACTCCGCAGAGCTATGCCCATCTTCCCGCCGGGGACCGTCCCCGGTATCTCGATGCCGTGCTGGAGTCGGACCGTCGTCCGGAGCGGACGCTGTTCGATGCCGTGCTGTCGGAGGAGGGCGGCCGCTTCCTTGACGCCCGCAGCCGCTATCTGATCGTCGACGTGGGCGAGGACTTCCCGACCGAGACGCCCGAGGACTTCCGTTGGGTGACGCTGTGTCAGATCAATGAGCTGCTGAAGCACAGCCACTATCTGAATGTGCAGGCCAGGACCCTGGTCGCGGCGATGAGGACGCTGCCGTAGCCGGACGGAGGGGTGCGGCACCGGCACTACTACGGGCGGTTCGGGAGTGCCGGTGCCCGCCAGGTTCCCGGCACGCTTGAGGACGGCATGGACTTCCTGCGCGTGCCGGGACGACGCGGGGCGGCCCGGCGTCGTTCAGGAGGCGGCCCGAGTAGCGCGGTCGAAGATGTCGGCGAGCTTGCTGCCGTAGCTTTCGAGGTCGACGCCGGGGGTGAGCATGTGGTGCCGCAGGGTGTTGTCGATGGCCCCGCGGATGGCCACGGCCATCACCCGCGGCTCGACGTCCGCGAACTCCCCGGCGGCCAGCCCCTTGTCGAGACAGTCCACGAGGGCGTCGATGGATGCGGTGGCCTGGTTGATGGCGCCGACGGGGACGTTGTCCCGGTCGCGGGTGCCGATGATGATCTCGGCCAGGGCGAGGGTGTGCCCGGGGTACTTCGCCATGAAGTCGAGATTGGACTCGATATAGGCGCGGAGCTTCGCCCGGTAGGTCTGCGCCTGCTGTATGCGGGGCCCGACGAACTCCTCGGCGGCCCGCAGGACCGTGGCCACCACCTCGTCGAAGAGCTCGGCCTTGCCGGCGAAGTAGTACGAGATCATGCCCGTGCTGCTCAGACCGGCCCGCTGGGCGATCTTGCTGAACGAGGTGTTGGGGTAGCCGTGCTCCGCCACCGTGTCGATGGCCGCCCGCACGATCTGGGCGCGCCTGGCCTCCTCGGTGAAGGTCCGGCCGCCGTGCTCACTCACCCTCTTCGCACTCACGAGCAAAAAGTAGCATAAGCAAGCAAGACGCGGTGGTCTGCCGGTTATGGGATCGCCGAAGCCCCCGCGCACCGGCAGCTCGGGGCGGCGGTGCGGGCATCGGCGCCGGCTCCGGTGCGGACCGGCCGGACGATGGTGCTCAGCGCCGACTCGACATGTTCGAGGTGCGCGGTCATGGCCCGCGCGGCACCCTCCTCGGAGCGCTCGACGATGGCCTCGACGATGGCGCGGTGCTCCCGGTTCGACTGCTCGCGGCGGTCCCTGGCCAGCATGTCGAGAAAGGTGGACTGCCGGGCCAGGGCATCCCGGATCTCCTCAATCACCTTGCGGAACACGGGGTTTCCGGCCGCCTGGGCGATGGAGATGTGGAACAGGGTGTCCAGGGCGACCCACGCCGTGGTGTCGGTCTGCCGCTCCATCCGTACGAGCAGCCGGTCGAGGAGATCCAGGTCGTCCTGGGTGCGCCGGGTGGCGGCGTAGGCGGCGACCGGGATCTCGACGTGCCGGCGGACCTCGACGAGGTCGCGGGAGGAGTACGCACCGAAGGTGGGGTCTTCCGTCGCGCCCGGCGAGGCGACGTAGGTCCCCTTGCCGGCGCGGGAGGCCGTCAGCCCCAAGGCCTGCAGGGCGCGGAGGGCTTCACGGACGACGGAGCGGCTCACTTCGAAGCGCTGACCCAGCTCCGCCTCCGAGGGGAGCTTGTCCCCGACCACGTAGTCGCCCCGCTCGATGGCGCCACGCAGGTCACTCAGCACGGCCTCCATCGCATTGACGCGCCGAGCGGGAAGCCATGCTGTCCTGCTGTCCAGGTCGACCATGCCCGCATCCTGTGGTCGCGCCGCGAAACGCGTCAACGAGCCCCGGGGACTTCTGCGTTTTTCCCTAGAAGCGTGGCCGGACGCGATCGCCCGAGGTCACAGCACCAGCCACGACCTGTGTCGACACAAGAGGGGACGTTTGGCAGTGCAGAACGGGCCGTTGGTCCGGTTGACACCTCTCACCTGGCGTTCGACGATGCGTCGTGAACTTGTCAGACAGCCGGACAGGCGCGACTGAGAGGTTCGGTTCCGGCTGCCCGTTCACCACCCCCCGGCGCGGCGGCCGGACCGGCACACCCCCCGGCCCGGCCACAAGCCGCGGCCACCGCCGGCGGAGGAGAAGCCTCAGATTCTCCTCAAGAGCCTCGCAGCGCACCGGAGATGGGTGCGTAACATAGGTCACACCGTTACGGCCCGGCAGTCTCCCCGGGGGAATTCTGCTTTGCCCGCACCGTGCGATCCATGGTGCCGGCACCGCTCGGAGCCCGAGGCCGCACCGAGTCCGAACCTCCCACGAAAAATTTCCTGAGGGACGCCGTTCACAGCCACATTTCCTTTCCCCGGAGAGGCTACCGCCGAGTATTTCCGCACGGCCCTCCCGGGATCCGCCGGGGTGTGCCTCCGATTGCCGCCCCAGCGCACCGTTCCACGCCCCTGAGAGGGGTTCTCAGAATGATGTGGCAACCTTGAACACAGCGAATGACGAAATACCCGTGAACCGCACTGCCGTTGGAAGGTGAACGCAGACAGGAAGCACAGCAGAAACCAGCTCACCGCTATCCACGCCGGGCGCTCGGCGTGAGCGGCAAAAACCCAGCAGGCTCCTCGACCGCACTGCCCAGCCGGATTTTTGCGCTTCCTGCCCCTACTCCAGCGCCACCTACGGCGGCATGTCCGTAGCCCTACGCACCCTGTGCGCCGAGCGCCGACGGCGGTGCGGTCGGGAGATCCCCGGTACCGCTCCACCGTTTGCCCGCACCGCGTGCGACACCCTCGGCACACGCCGCCGCGACAACAGCTCGCGGTCTGAAGGGATCTGAACCTGATGTTGCTGGACCGCGATGCTGAACTGGACCTGACGGCCACCGCCCTGAGAAGCGGGCGTGGCGCGCTGGTGCTGGTCAGCGGTCCGTTGGGGGTAGGCAAATCAGCGCTCCTCGACGGCATCGGCGCACTCGGCGCGGCGCAGGGGGCCCAGCACCTGCGGGTGAGCGCGGCCCCGATGGAGCGGGACTTCTCCCTCGGAGTCGTCCGCCAGCTCCTGGAGCCGGCGCTGCGGCACGCTTCGCCGGAGACGAGGGCGCGATGGGCCTCGGGCGACGCGGGCCCGGCGTGCAGCGCGCTCGAGGCCGGCCGGCCCGGCGGCGCCGGAGCGTCGGAGACCGTCGTGGGCGGCCTCACCGCACTCCTGGCGAACATGGCCCGCGACCAGCCGGTTCTGATGCTCGTCGACGAGCTGCAATGGGCGGACCCGGCGACCCTCGCATGGCTGCTTCACCTGAGCGGGCGGCTGGCCGACCTGCCGGTGGTGCTGGTGTGTGCGGTCCGCGAGGGCGACGCCCTCACCCGACATCCGGCGGTCCAGGAGATCGTCGGACGGGCCACGCACACCCTGCGCCCCGGGAATCTGGGTCTGCCGGACACCCACGAGCTGATCCGGCGGTATTACGGGGAAGCGCCGGACGAGGCGTTCGCGGCGGCCTGCCACGAGGCCACCGGCGGCAATCCGCTGTTCCTGAACTGCCTGCTGGCGGATGCCGCACCCCGGAGCCTCCGGCCCACCGCGGACAACGCCGAGGAGGTGGCCGCGCTCCGGCCCGCCTCGCTGCAACACCGGCTGAAGCTCCGCCTGGACGCGCGATCGAAGCAGGTCAGGAGGGTAGCCCGGGCAGTGGCCGTGCTCGGCGACGCCACGAACCCACAGCTGCTGAGCAGGCTGGCGGAGGTGGACTCCGCCGGGCTGGATCATGCCCTGCGGCAGCTGGCGGATCTCGGCCTGACGACCGGCATGCAGCGGCCCCGGTTCGGCCACGCCCTCGTGCAGTCGGCGGTGGCGGAGGGCATCCCCCTGGAGGATCGGACCGCCATGCATGCGCTGGCGGCCGAGTCGCTGCACCGGGCCGGCCGGCCGCCCGAGCAGGTGGCGAGGCATCTGATGACCCTGACGACACCGACGTACGCCTGGGCCCCCGAGGTGCTGCGCGCGGCGGCCTTCGCCGCGCAGCGCCGGGGCGCGCCCGAGGTCGCCGCGAGCTATCTGCGGCGCGCGCTGATGGGCAGCTCACCGGACCACGACCGGGCGGAGCTGCTGATCGACCTGGCCACGTCGGAGCGCAGCTTCGCGCCGTACGCCTCCGTCCGGCACATCGCCCAGGCCGTTCTGCTGTGCGACGGGCCCATTCAGCGTGCGCAGGCCGTGGTGCGGCTGGCCCCCAGCGCGTTCTCCTCGACGCTGCTGCCCGTCCACGAGCTGCTGCGCGAGGCGGCGGACGCGCTGGGGCCCGGGGACCGGCTGGAGGGATCGGACCGGGAGCTGGCGCTGCGCCTGGAGGCCCGTATCCGGCAGTCGGCGCTGCCGGAGCCGGAGCAAGTGGCCGACTCCGTGGCCCGTCTCGTCGGTCTGGGCCCCGAGCCGAGGACCGGGACCGTGGCCGAGCGGGAACTGCTCGCCCCGCTGCTGGGTGCCGCGACGTTCTCCAACGCGCTGCCCGCCCATGAGGTGGCACAGGTGGCGAACCGCGTCCTGCAGGACGAGCCGGCCCTGCCCGCGCATGTGCACACCACGATGCCGCTGGTGGTGGCCAGCCTGGTGGCCGCGGACTCCGTCGACGAGCTGGATTCCTGGCTCGGTGCGGTCCAGGAGAACGCGGTGGGCCGGCAGACGCGCGTGGAACGGGCGATGATCGATACCGAGCGGGCGCTCGTCTCGCTGGCCCGTGG
Organism: Streptomyces sp. 2323.1; assembly: GCF_900221035.1. NCBI lineage: Bacteria > Bacillati > Actinomycetota > Actinomycetes > Kitasatosporales > Streptomycetaceae > Streptomyces > Streptomyces sp. 2323.1. Next base: position 428,061 of record NZ_LT907981.1, read on the forward strand.
CCGGCTGAACCAGGCCAAGAAGCAGGCACTCGCGGCCTTCGAGCTGGCCGGGGCGAAGCACGAGGAGGTCTTCACGTTGTCGTCGATGACCCTCGCCGCCTGCGCGATCCTCACCGGCGACCACCAGCTCGCCGACCGGCTGCTCGCCGTCAAATACCGGGCGGAGGGAGATCCCTACGTGTGGTCGGGGCTGGCCATGCTGAAGGGGCAGAGCGCGGCGCGGAAGGGCGATCTGGACGCCGCGCTGGGCTGCTTCCTCGACGCCGGGCGCCGTCTTGAGCAGTGCGGATGGCTCAACCCGGCGCTGCTGCCCTGGGCCTCGGCCGCCGCGTTCCTGCACCTCTACCTCGGCGAACACAAGCAGGCCAGGGAGCTGAGTGCGCTGGAGGTGGAACGGGCCCGTGCCTGGGGCGCGCCGGGGCCGCTCGGCCGGGCGCTGCGCGTGCACAGCCATATGGTCGAGGGCCCGGGCAGCGCAGAGGTGCTGCGGGAGGCGGTGGACGTGCTGCATCTGTCCGCCAACCGCTTCGAGCTGTGCCAGGCCCTGCTGGATCTCGGCGAGCACCTCGGCCCGGCCGACGCCCGTGGCCGTGCGGCGCTGCGTCAGGCCCACGCGGAGGCGGTCGGGTGTGACACCCCCTGGCTGGCCCGCCGGGCGGAGGAACTGCTCGCCGAGGCACCGCCGGACCCGGAGGCGGCACGCGGTCAACTCACCCCCGCGGAGCGGAAGGTCGCCGAGCAGGCCGCCTCGGGGCGCACGAACCAGATGATCGCCGACGAGTTGAACATCACGTGCCGCGCCGTGGAAAAGCATCTGACGAATTGCTACCGCAAGATGTCAATTCCGGGTCGGGCGCATCTCTCTGCCGCATTGGAAGAACTCGGCCGGCAGCCCGACTCGTCCGGCGCGGCGGCGCGTTACTGACCCGCCCCGCCCTCGCCTTTGTGGTATCGGCCGGCGCCGCCAAGCGGTGCCGGCCTCTCTCAACAATCCGGTCATGACAAAGAGTTATTGCTACCGCACCGTATTGACACCGAACCACCGAACCCAGACACCACAGTGTTTTGCTATTTGCCACATGTCGCGTTGACTCCCTGATGTGGCGTTCCTAGGCTCGGAGCAGCGGAATACCAATGCAAAGAAAGGCACTTCGCTCCGTGGACCGAAGGAGCGGGGACGACCAATGCCTCATTCGTCGGCGGGTTTTCCGGCGCGTCGACCGCAGAAAGACGGTAGCTCCCTTGACATCCCAGCACTACGCCGACCCGATGCCTCTGGCGGCGCCCCCTCATGCCCCCACCCCCCACACGCCGCGTGCGCCCGACCAACCCGCCCTCGCGGCGGGACGGCGCCCGCTTGAGCACCAACAGGCCTGTATGGCCAGCCTCGACGCCACGCTGGCCATCATGGCCGCCGACGCGGAGTTCTTCCGGCTCTTCGGCCAGGACTCCACCGAAGCGTGTGGACGCAGCCTCTACTCGCTCTTGCACCCCAGCGCTCCCGCCCTGCTGAACCGGCACTTCGCCCGCCTGGCAGAAGGGCACCGCGCCCGGTTCGTGGAACGGATGGTGGGGATCCGTGGCGAGGAGGTGCCGTTCTCCGGTGAACTGACCGGCATAGCGGTACGGAGCGACTCGGAACAGGCCCCGTCCTTCGTCGTGGTCGTACGGCCCGACGACGAATCGGCCTCGCTCACCGGCCAGGATGACGCGCCGGCCGGCCGCAGGCAGCTGCTCACCCAGCTCGACGCGCAGATCCTCGAAGGTGTCGCGAGCGGCGCCTCCACGGTCCAACTGGCCGCCCGGCTCTACCTCAGCAGGCAGGGTGTGGAGTACCACGTCGGCCTGATGCTGCGTCGGCTCAAGGCGCCCAACCGCGCCGCGCTGGTCGCCCGGGCACACTCCATGGGGATGCTCACCATCGGCAGTTGGCCGCCCCGGGTCCTTCCCGAGTTCGTGAAGGACACCGACAACCGCCGCAGCCGCAGCCGCCGGGCGGACGCTCCCCGGCCTCGCACCGCGGCCGCCACCCGACGCGAGGCCGCGGCGCCTCGCACAACGCCGACCATACCCGGCGCCCGGACCGCACCGGGCATGCCCAACACCCGGGCCTCATAAGGCTTCAGCGTGGCCGGCAGCACAGTGGGGCGTCCCAGATGGGGCGCCCCCTCTCTGTTCACCCGGCGCCCGTTCTCCGTGCACCAGGGCCGCCGTTGCTCCTCGCTGTCCGGGAGCCCGGAGCCTCTCCTCGGATGTAGGGAATTCCTCAACTGGCTTGGGCCACAATGGAAATGTCGCCGACGCCGCCCTCGGGACCCGGGCCCCCGCCCTCCGAGGGCCGAGCTGGAACGGCGACACAGGCCGGCCCACGCCTCCGGCCGGAAACACACCGGCTCCGTGAGGACAATCCCCCTCCTCACGGAGCCGGTGTTGCGTGGCGATGATGGACAACTACGCCTGGTAGCCAGCCCAGCTACCCTTTCTGCACGGCTAGTTGACGCAGCGTCGAATTTCTTCCGCGCCCCCGGTCGGCGCCGCACCCACCTATGCCTGCCGCAAGAAGCACCGTCCCGCGCTCCCGGACAACCGGGCCGCTCACAGCGACGTTGCGGCCCCGGTGACGATGATGGTGCCGTACCGCACCGACCACCCTGGCCGCAGAGCGCCACCGCCGTCACCGCCGTCCGTCGAGCCGCACGGTGCACGGGGCTCTCCCCCGGCCGGGTGCTCGGGCTAGAGTCAACTCAGCTGGAAAGCGCCGTCGCCCGGGCAGGCGTCACCGGCGGCCCGGCGCATGCCCCTGAACGGAGATGTCCCGCCCCAGGTACGGGCAGTCGGCGTGTTCGGCACTGCGCCCACGTGGCCCCGGGAAGATCTCTTCGCCCAGGCTTCGCCTCCCGGGCACCCCCGGAGGTCTTCCGTTCACCGCATATAGGAGAAACTGGAGAAAGCGTCCCTACGGGGAGAGGGCAAGGACACAGCCATGGACAGGCAGCATTTCTGTGCGCACGGGCGCCGCCGCGGACCACGCGGGGCCTGCGCGGGAGCGGACCGGCCGGGGGCCGGCAGCCGCCCGGATGCTGCGTCCCTGCCCGCAGGGGACTGCCCGGCACGACCGTGCCGGGTGCAGGTGCGGACAGAGGAGACTCCCGATGACCGACGGGATACCCACCGACGCGTTCGAATGCCAACGGGACCGGTTGACCCTCGTCAACCGCGAGGAGGAGATGGCCTGCCTCCATGGTCTCGTGCAGGACGCCCGCGCCGGATCAGGCGGTATCGCGCTCCTGGAGGGCGTCGTCGGCATCGGGAAGAGTGTGCTGCTGCACAGGCTGGTGGCCTCGCTCCCCACCGAGGATCTGCACGTACTGGAGGCCCGGTGTGACGCGCTGGAGCGCGACTTCCCGTTCGGTGTCGTGCGCCAGCTCTTCGAACCGCTGCTGGCCACCCTCGACGAACCACAGCTCACCCGGCTGCTGGCGGGCAGTGCGCGGACGGCCGCGCAGGCGCTGAGCGGGGAGACGCTGCCCGGCGACGTCATGCTCTCCAGCGAGGACATGTCGTACGCCGTGCTGCACGGGCTGTACTGGTTCACCTGCAATCTGGCGGCCGAGGCGCCGCTGGTGATCGTGGTCGACGATGCGCACTGCGCCGATATGGCCTCGCTGCGCTTCCTGACCCACCTCGCCCGCCGGATCGAGGGCCTGCCCATTCTGCTGGTGCTGTCCCAGCGCACCGGCGACGAGGCGACGGACGCCGCGCTCCTCGGTGACATCGCGGGACAGCCGCTCTGCCGGGTGCTGCGGCCCGGTCCGCTGGACTGCCACGGGATCGGCCATCTGGTGAAGACCGTCTTCGGCCATGACGCGGACGACGAGTTCCACGAAGCCTGCCTGGCGATCACCGGCGGCAACCCGCTGCTCGTGCACTCCCTGCTGAGCGTGCTGCGGCTCGGCGGCCGGCCGCCCACGGTCGACGGTCTGCAGTACATCACCGCGCAGGACGGCGCCTTCTTCCACGAGGCGGTGCGGGCCGTCCTGGAGAGCCAGCCCGAGTCCGCCGCGGCGGCGGCCCGCGCACTGGCCGTGATGGGCGACGACGCCCTGCCGGAGGTGTGCGCACGGCTGGCCGGGCTGGACGACGCGACCCACTCGGCCGCGATGCGGGCCCTGCGGTCCAACGGACTGGTCTCGGAGGTCGACGACGGCCGGAGATGGTCCTTCAACCACGGGCTGATCAGAGAAGTCATCGTGGCGGACCTGCCGCCCGAGCAGCTCGCGCAGGCGCACCAGCGCGCGGCCCGTCTGCTGCTGGACGCGGGGGCACGTGTCGAGCAGGTGGCCGGCCATCTGCTGCTGACCACCCTGCCGGCCACCGAGGACTGGGCGGTGACCGTGCTGCGGGAGGCCGCCCGGGAGGCGTCGTTCCGTGGCACCCCGGCGCTGGCGGTGGATCTGCTGCGGCGCTGTCTGCCCGCGGAGGGGCAGCCGCCGGAGGACACCTCGGTCCTGGTGGAGCTGGGGCTGGCCGAGGCGGGCGTGGATCCGCAGGCGAGCGTCCGGCATCTGCAGGCCGCACTGGTGCACGTCCATGAGCCGTCGCTGCGCTTCCGCGTGCTCAGTTCGCTGGCCAGCGGCCTGGTCCGCAGCGGGCAGTCCCTCCAAGCGGTGCAGCTGCTCGCCGATCAGGCGCCGTCGGTCCACGACGCCGATCGGCAGCGCCTTCTGGAGGGGCAGCGGCTGATGGCGTCGGCCGAGGACCTCCAGAGCCTCGCGGTGACCCTGCGGGAGTATCCGTTCGACATCAGCCGGCCCGGCAACACCCCTGGTGAACGGGCCCTGATCGCCGCCGGGGCCGGCCTGTGCTCGGTGCGCGCGAACCGGGCGCAGGAGGCGGCCGCCGCGGCCCGCCGGGTGCTGGAGAGCAGCGTGCCCGGTGTCGACTCGCCGTTCTTCCTGACCACGGCGGCGACGGCGCTGCTGTACGCGGGGCTGCCGGACGAGGCGGACGCCGCCTATCAGCGGGTCCTCGACGCCACCCGGCAGAGCCAGCGGCTGTTGCTGTACGGCCTGTGCCAGGCGCTGCGGGCCGAGGCGCTGTACCGGCTGGGGGCACTGTCCGAGTCGCTGGCGGCCACGCGGTCGGCGCTGAATGTGGTCCCGTCCAGCCATTGGGGCCGCACGCTGGCGCTGCCGGTCGCGACCCAGGTGCATGCGCTGATCGACTCCGGTGACCTCCCCGGCGCCGATGCGGCGGCCGCCCAGCCCTTCCCGTCGACGAGTCTGGACACCTGGCAGTGGAACGAATTCCTGTGTGCGAGAGGTCGGCTGCGGCTCGCTCATCAGGATCCGAAGGGGGCGCTGACGGATCTCCTGGAAGCCGGCAGACGGCAGCGCGAGTGGACCCGGACGAGTCCTGCCGTGTCGTCCTGGTGGTCCTGGGCCGGCCGTGCCCATCTCGCCCTGGGGGCGCTCTCGCCCGCCCGGGAGCTCGCCGAGGAGGCGGTGGAACGCGCCCGGGAGGGGCGGCTGACCGATGCGCTGGGTGCTGGTCTGCGGCTCCAGGCGACGACGGAGACCGGCCCGCGGAAGCTAGGCATGCTGGAGGAGGCGCTGTCCGCCCTCGACGGTTCCCCGGCGCGGCTCGAACTGGCCCATACGCTGGTCGACTACGGCTCCGCGCTGCATGCGTGCGGACACACGGAAGCGGCCCGGGAGACGCTGCGCCGGGGGCTCGATCTGGCGTATTCGCTCGGCGCGGCCCGGCTGCGCGTCCGGGCCAATGACGCACTGCTGGCCACCGGCGCCCGGCCGCGCCGGGTCACGTCGAGCGGGGTGGAGTCGCTGACCCCGAGCGAGGCCCAGGTGGCGCGGATGGCCGCGGTGGGTGGGACGAACCGGGAGATCGCCGAGGAGTTGTTCGTGACCCAGCGCACCGTCGAGCAGCATCTGACGTCCGTGTACCGCAAGCTCGGGGTGTCCGGGCGCCGGGGTCTGGGGTCGTTCTTCGACCCCGAACGGGCAGCGAAGTGATGTTGCGGGCGTAGGGCGTCCGGGCACCCTCCGGCGGGGAGCGGCCCTCCGTACCATCCGGCCCGGCTCCACGGCGGCCGTGGCGCGGCGGCCGGTCACCGCGCAGCCTCCGTGGCGGCCCCGGACCCGTGCGCCGGGCTCGTCCGCCCTTCCTGGGGGGCGGGGACGACGACCGCGGTCACGATCAGGCCCGCCCGCACGGCCCAGCGCCCCTGGAAGCCGGTCAGCACCTCGTCGCCGAGCCGCCATCCGGGCACCAGCAGCCGCGCGGTGAAGGTCTGGTCGTCCGGGTCGAAGGAGAGGAATGCGTCCTCGAATTCCAGTGGGCGCCCGGTCATCGGGAACCACGCCTTGTATACGGACTCCTTGGCGCTGAACAGCATCCGGTCCCAGGGCAACGGCCGTGCACCGGACGGGTTGCGGGGAAACCCGGCGCGTTCCCCGGGCAGCGCCACGGCCTCCAGGACCCCGTCCGGCAGCGGCTCCGCCGGCTCGGCGTCGATGCCCAGCGCGCGCACCTCCGTGGACCGTGCGACGACCGCGGCGGCGTACCCCTCGCAGTGGGTGACGGCGCCGACGAGCCCGCTCGGCCAGCGCGGTTCCCCGCGCGGTCCCGGCAGGATCGGTACGGGCGGCGCGCCGAGCCCGGCCATCGCCCGGCGGGCACACCAGCGGCCCGCCGCGAATTCGTGTTTGCGTTTGTCGACCGCGCGGGAGACGTGCGGTTCCTCCTCGGGCAGGAGCGCCCCGGCCGGCGGTTCACCGAAGAGCTCCGCCGCAGAGACCGTCTCCGGCAGTAACTCGTCGATCATCGCGGTGTCTCCTGTCCTGTGCGCCGGTGAGGGTGCGCCTCGCTGGGCGGCGGCGCGGAGCAGTACCTCACGGCGCTGCAGGGCCCGAGACTAGAGCGCGCGGCCGGGCGGAACCACCGCAGTGACCGGTCACACCTCAAGTCCCGGGGAAATGCCCAGACTTTCCGCGCCGTACGGGGCCGTTCGGCAGCGTGGGCGGGCACGGCTGCCTGCTTCGTATACCGATGGAGCACACCGGCCGGCGGTGCGTCCCTGAGCCCGGCCCTTTAGGGATTTCCCGAGCGTCGCGCTGCTCCAATGGCGGCCAGCGATTCGTCACCCCGAAAATCGGTCGTTACGCAGTCGAACGGGCTCGAAGAAGGGCAGTTGACCATGCTGATGAACGAAATGAACGCACTGCTTCGTGGGGGCCCCACCACTTACGTCCCCGACGAGGAGCGGGTCCGCTATGTGCCGGACATGACGTCCCCGCTCAAGCTGCTCTGCGGAAACCGCTATGAGCATTTCGAGCCGACGGCGGAACGGGTCCGGCAGGACGGTCATACGCTTCAGGTGTTCGTCTGGACGGGCTGCACCTACGTGGCCGAGTAACCGCGCCGGCCGGAGGCGAGCCGGGTGCCCGAAGGACGTACGGGCGCCCGGCTGCCGTCCGTGCCGGCACGGGCGGCGGGCGCTGCGGTGTTCCCGTCGCGCAGGGGCGTCCGGCGTCCCACGATCTCCTCAGGTGCCCCGACGTCCCAGCAGCTCAGCGCCTATGTCGTCCCACGCGTTCCCTTCCTGGCCGGCGACGGTGTTCCCCCGGCCGCCCCGGCGACATGCTCGGTGGCGAGGTGGGCGGCGAGGTCCGGCTCGTACCGGCCGTCCGGCGACGGTCCCCGCGGTGCGAGTCCGGCCGGCCCACCTCGAACCGTCCTCACGAAGGGAACTCGATGCTGTCCACACACCTGTCTGCCCGCAGCCGCCTTGCCGCGGTCGCCCTGACCGCGGTCGCGGTCGTCGCGCCCCTCGTCACCGCGGACGCCGCGGCCGCCAGCGGTACGAAGCTGACCCAGGCCCAGGCCGCCCGGACGCTGCGGGCGGCCGGCATCAGCTGGACCTCCAGCGGTCACTGCTCGGACCGCAACAACCGCCGGTGCACGTCCTTCTCGCGCATCAATTCCGGCACGGTCAACGGGATCATCGCCTTCAAGCGTGCCAGCCACTGTGCGGTCACCATTACCGGCGGCACCGAGACCGGTCATGCGTCGGGCAGGTACAGCCACTGGAACGGCTACAAGGTCGACATCTCCCCGACCCCATGTGTCACCAACTACATCAAGCACACCTTCCGGTACGCCGGTAAGCGCGGGGACGGCGCACCCATGTACAAGTCCTCCGCGGGCAACATCTACGCCCGGGAGAGCAGCCACTGGGACATCACCTACAAGTGACGGGGGGACGAGACATCATGAGCGCCCGAATACGCCTCGCGGTCACCGCGGCCGCCGGCCTCCTGTTGACCGGATCCGTGACCGTGCCCGTATACGCGGCTCCCGCCGAGGTCACCGCGCACTGCTCGGGCAGCGGTTGCGCCGGGAAGAGCCCGTCGGCCACCGGCTGCGACCGTCATGCGCGCACCGTCCGCCGCACCGCAGAGATCGGTCCGCTGCTCGAACTGCGGTACAGCCCCACCTGTCGTGCGGCGTGGGTGCGTGTCACCCGTGCGCGGGCCGGTGACCGTATCGAGGCGCGGAACAAGGGCGGTGCTGCCTGCCGGCACCCCTCGTGCTACGCGGCGAGGGTGGCCGCCGGCCGGACCTCCGCGTACACCGCCATGGTCAACGACAAGGGGATCAAGGCCTGGGCCTGTCTGGAACGGCGCAACGGCAACATCGTGTGCACGGAGGGGTACTGACCCTCCGTGCACGGAGACGGGCTCGTCCGTCCCTTCAAGTGGGGGCGGTGGCCCGGCTGCTGGCGGAGAGTGCTGCCGGGTGCCGGGGCGTCTGACGTCCCGGCACAATCCGCAGGCGCAATCAACACCTCACGTCGAGGAATATCGGCCCGTACAGCACGGTGCGCCGGACGGTCCCGGATGCCGGCAAGCCCCTGAGCCGGCCGTGAGCATTTCGAGGCGCGTTTGCCCGGTTACGGAAATCTGCCGGGCGAGCGCGCCTTTTGTCGCTGCATATCCTTTCGTTACACTTCCGCGGGATTGCTGCAATAGTGAGCAGCCACCATCGTGTGTCACATGACCTTCCCGCTGAACCGACTGGAAATGCTGTGTCCCTCCCCCGCTCCCGGCCGGTTCCCGGTCGCATACGGGTCCTGCCGCCGGTTCTCGGCGTGGCGGTCGGGGGCCTGCTGCTGAGCGGGTGCATGGAAGGGGCCGGAGAGCCCAAGAGCGCGGGGCGTACCGCTGCCGCCTCGGCTCCCGCGCGGCTGTGGCCCGAACGCCCGCCGGCCCCGCAGCCCTCCAAGGATGAGGTCGGTGCGCCCGAGAAGCCCGCGCCGCTTCGCGGGGTGCCGCACGTCCCGTCCGGCGACATCCGCACCGTGCCCCTGCTCACCGTCGTCAACGCGCAGGTCCTCGCGGGCTCCGAAGACAACGGCTCACCGCAGTTCGACCAGGCCACCACGGAGAAGATCGAACACTGTGCCACCGACCGGAAGCGGTGCCCCGTACGGGATCCGCAGTACCGGGATCTGAACGGCGACGGCAAGGACGAGCTGATCGTCGGCATCGAAGGCGCGGACCACGTCCTGGCGCTGTGGGTCTTCATGCTCAAGGAGGGAGTGGTGACCCGGATCATGGACGCCGGTGCCACCCCGCTGTCGGTGGAGGTGACCGGCGGGGATGTGATCCTGCGGGAGCCGACCGGAACGCCCGGCTACGACATGCGCACGGTCTACTCCTGGGACAAGCGCACCCAGGCCATGATCCTCCGGGTCATGGAATTCGATGAGGTCGCTCGGACCGCGCCCCCGAAGAGCGCGTCGTGAGCGCCGGTAGGTCCGCGCGCCGGCGCCTGTTCGCGTGGACGGCGACGCTGCGGTGGAAGGCCGCCTTCTTCACCGTCGTCATGTGCTGTTTCCTCGCCACGGTGCTCGGTGTGCTGGTCCATGTCCTGGTCGGCCGGCAGACCGCGGACCAGGCGCGCGAGGCGGCCCTGGTCGAGCTGGACTCGGTGGTCGAGGCGTACGTCGACGGTGAGCCCCTCGGCCGCAATGCGGCGGTGAACCCCTCGGATCTGCCGCCGGCGCTGCGCACGATGGCGCAGCGGGGCGAGCGCGGCACCCAGCTCGGCCGGCACGGCGACCGTCAGGTGATGTGGGCGGTCGCCCCGGCCGACGGCACGGCGCTGGCCATCCGGCAGGACTACACCCAGCGGGCCGCGGTCCTCCAGGGGCTGGACCGCGCCATCATCGGCTCCGCGGCCGTCGCGATCTTCCTGACGCTGCTCGTCGGGCTGTACGCCGCCTCGGGCGTCACGCGGCGTCTGCACCGCACCGCGCAGGTGGCGCGCAGGATCAGCAACGGGGATCTCGACGCCCGGGTCGACGACCCCCGCGGCCTGCGCCCCGGGTACGCCCGGGACGAGCCCGCCGCCGTGGCCGCCGCGCTCGACGCGATGGCCGCGAGTCTGCAGACCAAGCTCAACAGTGAACAGCGTTTCACCGCCGATGTGGCCCATGAGCTGCGCACCCCGCTCACCGGTCTGCATGCGGCCGCCGAGCTGCTGCCGCCCGGCCGGCCCACCGAAATGGTGCAGGAGCGGGTCCGGGCCATGCGCCGGCTGACCGAGGACCTGCTGGAGATCTCCCGGCTCGACGCGGAGGTGGAGCGCGCCGACCTCGATGTGCATCCGCTGGGGCCGCTGGCCGAGCGCGCGGTACGGGCGACGGGGCTGGCGGCCGAGGTGCGGGTGGTGCGTGACGCCCGGGTGGAGACCGATCAGCGCAGGCTGGAGCGCGTCCTGGGGAACCTCGTCGGCAATGCCCACAAGCACGGCCGGCCGCCGGTGACGGTGACCGTGGACGGGCCGGTGATCACCGTTCGGGATCACGGCGACGGCTACCCCGAGGAGCTGCTCGCCCACGGCCCCCAGCGGTTCCGGAGCCGGCCGGGCAGCGGGAAGCAGGCCGGGCACGGTCTGGGGCTGACGATCGCCATCGGGCAGGCCCGGGTGCTCGGCACCACGCTGCGGTTTTCGAACGCGCCCGACGGCGGGGCCGTCGCCGAACTCACCGTCGCCCCGGACGAGCCGACCGCGCACTGACCGGGGACGCCGCGCGGGGGCGCGCTCCGTGCCCGGCCACCCCGCGACGGGGGGCCGGTGGGGCGTCCGGGCGCCGCCCCGTGAAGCTGCGGGAGCCACCGGTGTCGAGAGAGGATGAAGGCACCCCTGGTCTTCAGGGGTGTCGGGTGAGCGAGGCCAGAGGGGCCGTACGTCGTTGCGGCGGGCGGCATCAGGAGCGGCTGGTATGGACACCGAGGGGTTCCAGGCCGATCTCGGCCCGTCCGAGGGCCGCGCCTCGGCCGGGCCGCCGCCACCGCGTGGCCTGCTGGACGTGCTGGCCGTCGCGGCGGTCGTCCTCGATGCGTCCGGGCGGATCGTGCTCTGGAGCCCGCAGGCCGAGCAGCTCCTCGGCTATACCGCCCGGGAGGCACTCGGCCAGTACGCGGCCCGGCTGCTGGTGGCCGAGGAGGACTTCGACCGCGTGCTCCAGCTGTTCGCCCGGGTGATGGACAGCGGGGAGACCTGGGCCGGGATCTTCCCCGTCCGGCACAAGGACGGCAGCACCCGGCTGCTGGAGTTCCGCAATATGCGGCTCACCGACGACAGCGGCGACGTCTACGCCCTCGGGCTCGCCACCGACCAGGCCACCCTGCGCCAGGTGGAGCGGGATGTGGCCCTCTCCACCCGCCTGGTCTCGCAGTCGCCCATCGGTCTGGCCGTGCTGGACACCGACCTGCGCTATGTGGCCGTCAATCCTGCGCTGGAGCGCATCAACGGCATCCCCGCCGAGGCGCACATCGGCCGACGGGTCCGCGAGGCGCTGCCCTTCCTCGACGCCGAGGCGGTCGAGGCGGTGATGCACGAGGTGCTGGCCACCGGTGTCCCGCAGGTCGATCAGTCGGTCGTGGGCCGGACCCCCGCCGACCCCGACCACGATCACGCCTGGTCGGCGTCGTACTACCGGCTGGAGGCTCCGGGCGGCACCATCCTGGGGGTGGCCATATCGGTGATCGACGTCACCGACCGGCACCGGGCGGCCACCGAGGCGTACCACGCCCGTCAGCGGCTGGCGCTGATCGCCGATGCCTCGGTGCTCATCGGCACCACTCTCGATCTTGAGCAGACCGCCCGGGAGCTCGCCGATCTCGTCGTCCCGGACCTCGCGGACGTGGCCGCCGTCGACATCCTCGACACCACCCTGCACCACGCCCCCGGCCCGGGGGCCTCCACGGCCGGGCCGTCGGTGTTCCGTGCGCTGGCGGTGGCGGCGGCCTACGACACGGAAGCGGTCGACGCCGCCGACCCCGTCGGCGAACCCGCCCGCTACGAGGCGGACCGGCTGGTCACCCGGTGTGTCACCACCGGCACCCCGGTCCTCGTGCAGCATGTCACTCCGGACGAGCTGCCGCAGATCGCCCGCGACGAGGAGTCCGCCGCCCGTCTGACCCGTGCCGGGCTGCACTCGTACATGGCGGTGCCGCTGATCGCCCGCGGCACCGTGCTCGGCGCGCTCGACCTCAAGCGCCTGCGCAATCCGCTGCCGTTCGACGACGACGACCTCGTGCTGGCCGGCGAGCTGGCCAACCGGGCCGCGGTGTCCATCGACAACGCCCGCTGGTACCAGCGGGAACGCACCACCGCCCTCACCCTCCAGCGCACCCTGCTGCCGCAGCGTCCGGAGTCCCAGCCGGGACTGGAGATCGCCTCTCGCTACCAGCCCGCCGGAGCGGCCAGCGAGGTCGGCGGCGACTGGTACGACGTGATCCCGCTGGCCGGCGACAAGACCGCCCTGGTGGTCGGCGATGTGATGGGCAGCGGCATCAACGCGGCCGCCACCATGGGCCAACTGCGCAACACCACCCGTGCGCTGGCCGATCTCGGGCTCGACCCCGCGCAGGTCCTCCAGCACGTCGACCGCAGCAGCACCGGTCTGGAACAGTCCATCGCGACCTGCGTCTACGCCGTCCACGACCCGCACCGCAGCAAGTGCCGCATCGCCACCGCCGGCCATCTGCCCCCCGTTCTCGTCCGGCCCGGCCGCGCTCCCGAACTCCTGGACCTGCCCACCGGTGCCCCGCTCGGCGTGGGTGACGTCACCTTCCACGCGACCACCGTTGCGCTGGCCCCCGGCGACCAACTCGTCCTCTACACCGACGGCCTGGTCGAAACCCGGGACCAGGACATCGACACCCGGCTCCAGGTCCTGCTCGGCCTGCTGGACACCCCCCGGTTGAGCCTGGAGGAGACCTGCGACCACCTCCTGCGCACCCTGCGGCACCCCGACGACTACGACGATGTCGCCCTGCTCATCGCCCGCGCCGTCGGCTGACCACGGCGGCTCGTCCGACCCTGGCTGGAAGTGCGCGCCGTACATGGCCGATTGTGGGCGGCAAGCGTTCGCCTGGTCTTCACCCGCCGGACCCGGCCGGCGGCGTGCGCGGCTTCTAAGGTTACGGCGCCCCACCCCCCGCGCTCGTCACTTCTGTCCAGGAGGACAGTCATGACCGAACACCAGGCTCCCCCGCGCAGCCGTCGCACCCTCACCGCACTGGCCGGGGCCATGGCCCTCACCGCCGCCTCGCTCGGCCTGTGGGCCGCCACCGGCTCCACCGCCCAGGCCGCCGGTCTTCCGGCCCCCGACCACGTCGTGGTCGTGGTACTGGAGAACCACGCGTACACGCAGGTGATCGGCAGCTCCAGTGCGCCGTACATCAACAACACGCTCAAGGCGGGTGGCGCCAACCTCACCCAGTCGTACGCCCTGACCCACCCCAGTGAGCCGAACTACTACATGCTCTTCTCCGGCTCCAACCAGGGCCGCACCGACGACAGCTGCGTCGGCGTCGGTTCGATCAACGCGGCCAACCTCGGTTCCGAGCTGATCGGCGCCGGCAAGACCTGGGCCAGCTACAACGAGTCGCTGCCCAGCGAGGGTTCGACGGTCTGCAGCAGCGGCCAGTACGCACAGAAGCACAACCCCTGGTTCGGCTTCTCCAACGTGCCGACCAGCACCGCGAAGACCATGGCGCAGTTCCCGACGGACTACACCACCCTGCCGAAGGTCTCCTTCGTGGTGCCGAACCTGTGCAACGACATGCACGACTGCTCGGTGTCCACCGGCGACACCTGGCTCCAGAACAATCTGGGTGCCTATGCCACCTGGGCGAAGACCCACAACAGCGTCCTGGCGGTGACCTTCGACGAGGACAACAAGCAGTCGGGCAACCGCATCCCCACGGTCCTGTACGGAGAGCACGTCGCCCCCGGCAGCTCCGTCAGCACCACCTACAACCACTACAACCTGCTGCGTACGGTGGAGGACCTGGCCGGTCTGACCACCCACGCCGGCAACGCCGCCGGCGCCTCCGACATCACCGGCATCTGGAACTGACGCAGGTGGCCGCGGCACGGCCGTCGGCCGTGCCGCGACGCGCCACGCACCGGTCCCCGTACCGGTGTGACCGGCGCCCCGGCCGGGCATCACTGGAGGTGCCGGGCCGGGAGTGCCGCTGAACTCCAGCCGGTGGCACGCCTGTTGGTGCCACAACCGCCAGCCGGTGGCACGCATGCTGGTGCCACCACCGCTCGACTCGCGGGCTTTCTCCTGGTGCTCGCCGGGATCGCCACCGTGCCGGCCGCCGGCGCCGTGCGGGCCCGCTCGCTCTCCGTACCGACGATGAGGTGTCCGCATGAACCGCACCACCCGCCTGGTCATCCTGCTGGCCGCCGTTGTCCTGCTCGGGACGGTGGGCACCGCAGCGGTGCTGCGTGCCGCCGACCGGTCCGACGCGCGGGACCAGGACCAGGCGGGTGGTCCGCCGGTACGGACCGGTGCCGTCGCGCTGCAACCGTCCGGCGGGCGTCAGCTGTTGGTGCGCAACCTCGCCTGGGGCCCGCACCGTGACGAGATCGCCGCCGTACCCGCCGGCCGGCCTGCGGGACCACGCACCGTTTCCGGCCTCAAGTGCCTGCGCTTCCACGCGGCCGCGGCCACCGGTATCTGTCTGCAGGCCGAGCACGGCGCCCTGCAGGACACCTACCGGGCCGTCGTCCTCGACTCCCATCTGCACGAACGCCACCACTTCCCGGCCGCCGGCATCCCCACCCGCGCCCGGGTCTCGCCGTCCGGCCATCTGGTCGCCTGGACGGTCTTCGTCAGCGGGGACTCCTACGCGGGCACGAACTTCTCCACCCGCACCGCCCTCGTCGACACCCGCACCTGGGCGATCGACGCCAACCTGGAGTCCTTCGCCGTCACCAAGGACGGCCGGCCGTACCACGCCTCCGACATCAACATCTGGGGAATCACCTTCGCCGACGACCACCGCTTCTACGCCACGTTGGCGACCGGCGGCCGGACCTATCTCGTCCGGGGCGATGTCACCGCCCGCACCCTGACCACCCTGCACCGCAATGTCGAATGCCCCTCCCTCTCCCCCGACGGCACCCGCCTCGCGTACAAGAAGCGGGTGGCCCACGCCTCCCCGGACGCACCCTGGCGGCTGTACGTCCTCGACCTGCGCAGCATGACCGAAACCGCCACCACCGAGCACCGCTCCCTCGACGACCAGGCGCTGTGGGCCAACAACTCCACCCTGGTCTACGCCCTCCCCGGCGACTACGGCTCCGACCTGTGGACCGTCCCGGCCGACGGCAAGGGGACGCCGCGCCGGCTGATGACTTCCGCGCTGGCGCCTGCCTATCTGGGGTGAAGGGCTGTTGGGTAGGCGGGCCGGAATCTTTTTCTGCCGGTCACATCCGGCGGGCGACCGTGATGATCTCCCGGCTCCGTCCCGTGATCGGACCGCCGTCCCAGTCGCCGTAGCGGCCCTCGATCGCGAAGCCCGCCCCGGCGAGGAACGCGTCGAGCGCGGCCACGTCGAGGAAGCGCAGGGTCGTGCGGTCGACGCGGAGCACCCTGCCGCCGGGCTCCGCCGTCGTGCCGGTGAAGGTGACCAGGTCACCTGCGCGGGACTCGACGCGGTGCCAGACCCGCAGGGCGCGTCCGGCCGGGTCGGTGAGGTCGCGGGCGTTCGACGGGTTCCAGTCCTCCCAGGCACGAGCCTGCGGGTGCCGTGTCTCGAAGGCGAAGCGGCCGTCCGCGCGCAGCGCCGCACGGATCGCGGCGAGCGAGGCCCGCAGTTCGTCGTCGGTGACCAGGCACTGGAAGGCGTGACCGGTCATCGTCGCGAGGCCGAATGCGGCCTGCCATGCCGCGTCCGCTGCGGTGCCCTCGGCCCATTCGATGTCGACGCGACGCCGGGCCCGGGCCAGCGCGGCACGGTCCGGGTCGAGGCCGGCGAGACGTCCGGTGTGACCGTGCTCGCGCGCCCAGTGCAGCATGGCACCGGTCCCGCAGCCGACGTCCAGTACCGAGTCCGCGGCCCTCACCAGTTCGTCGTAGAAGCGATCGCTGGGCCGGCTGTCGGGTTCCCACGGATTCAGCAGGTCATACAGCGCGGCGGCGTCGGCGTCCGAGAACATCACGACAGTATTCACGTGCCTTCGACTGAGCCCAACTTCATTTCATGGCACGGCAATTGACTTCGCCGCCCCGGGCGGAATCCCTCGCCTCCTCACCGGGTACGACGGCGGCTGGTGGTCGCAACACCAGGCCCAGCGCACACTCCCGTACCGGGAGCCGTCGGGTCATGATCACGGGTATGAGCTCACACACCACCTTGATCACCGGCGCGACCCAGGGCCTGGGCCGCGGTATCGCGCTCGACCTGGCCACCCGTGGCGGCACCCTGTTGCTGCACGGCCGCGACCGCACTCGTCTCGATGCCGTGGCGGAGGAGGTGCGGGCCGCCGCGCCGGCCACCACCGTCCGTACCTACCTCGCCGACCTGGCCGACCTCGATCAGGTCCATGCGATGGCCGCCCGGATCCGCGCGGCCGAGCCCCGGCTCGACGCACTGGTCAACAACGCGGTCGCGGGCGGGGGCGCCGAGCCGCTGCGACGGGAACTGAGCCGGCAGGGCCATGAACTGCGGTTCGCCGTGAACCACCTTGCCCCCTACGCCCTCATCCGCGATCTGCTCCCGCTGCTCATCGCCTCGGCCCCCGCCCGCGTGGTCAATGTCGCCTCGATCGGACAGAAGGCCATCGACTTCGACAACGTCATGCTGGAGCACGACTACGAGGGACTGCGCGCCTACTGTCGCAGCAAACTCGCGATGATCATGGCGACGTTCGAGCTGGCCGCCGAACTCGACGGCACCGGCGTCACGGTGAACACCCTTCACCCGGCGCATCTGATGGACACCGAGGGCGTGCGCGCCTACGGCCTGACGCCCGCCGTGGGCGTCGAGGAGGGAGTGCGGCCGACCGTACGCCTGCTCCTCGACCCCGACCTCGAATCCACTACGGGCCGCTACTTCGACCGCTTCACCGACACCCGGGCGCACGACCAGGCATACGACCCCCGCGCCCGGGAACGCCTGATGCATCTGACGCACGCCCTCATCGGCTGAGTTCGGTCCGAGCGCAGCGGACCGCAAAGCGCGGAGGGCGGGGGTGCGGAGTGCGGACGGGTCGGGGGCGTCAGTGGCCGTACTCCATCTTGGCGCCCGGGGAGAGGCGCTCCCCTGCCGGACGACCCTCAAGGCCGGTAGATGCACGCCGCCAGCGGTGCATACTGCTTCCACCCCAGCGTCTCGTACAGTGCACGTCCATCATCGGTCGCGCCCAGGACGCCGAGAGCCGCGCCCTCGGCCACGGCATGGTCGGCGAGCCTGCGCATCACAAAGGCGCCCAGGCCGCGGCGGCGATGGGCGTCCTCCGTCTGGACGCAGTCGACGACCGCGGCCTGCCCGAGGACGGCGATCTGGCCCTTGGCGGCACACTCGCCCGCCGCGTCGAGCACCCGGACGTAGGTGACGTCGTCGTGGGTCTCCAGATCCGCGGTGTAGCCCTCGGGAACTATCGGATCCGTGGCATACAGGTCAGTTGCCATCAGATGGCCCGCCTCGGCCCTGTCCACCACCCAGCCCTGCGGCAGCCACTCCCCCACGTGCTCCGGATCCATCGGCACCTTGAGCCAGGTGTGCGGCACGCTCACCGAGGCAGCGGCCTCGCGCACCGCGGACTCGTCGGCGCCGGGCAGCACATGACGCCCCACCTGATCGGGCTTGCCGACATCGACATAGAGCCCCCAGGGCAGTTCGACCGGCCGCGGCCGGCGCCGCGACATGACCCAGCCGGACACCCAGACCCTGACAAGTTCCGGAACCATCAAGCCCTCCCTGGTAATAGCTGATCATTGGAAGCACACATTACACACGGTGCGGGCTTCCGGCATCTGTTTATGTGCCGTCGCGCCTGAACTACTCGCCTGAGGAGATGAGTTGACCAACTCCCTTGAGGAGTACGGCCCGGAGGCGGCGGGACGCCCAGAAGAGCCTCGGGCCGGCCGCCGACGGGGACGGCAGGGGCGACCGTGGCGACCGCCGTACGCCTGCCCAGCACTACAGTGAGCGCGTGACCGAGACCTGGAGAGCCACCGAGCCGGGAGTTCTGAAGCTTCCCTCCGGACGCCTGGTCCGGGGGCGCGCCCTGCGCCGACCGCTGCCGGACGGACCGACGCCGCACTTCACCGTCTGCCTTCTCGGCAAGCAACCTCCCCCTCTCCCCTGGGAAGTCCGGTGGCTGCGCTGGCCGGACTTCCGGCTGCCCAGCAACCGCGCGGAGGCGCAAGCGGCCCTCCGCGAGGTGTGGGCCCGTGCCGAGGCCGAACGCGTGGAGGTCGCCTGCGGCGGTGGCCGTGGCCGCACCGGCACCGCCCTGGCCTGCCTCGCTGTCCTGGACGGCGTACCGGCCGGCCAAGCCGTGGAGTTCGTGCGCCAGAACTACGACGCCCACGCCGTCGAAACCCCCTGGCAAAAGCGCTACGTCCGCCGCTTCGCCGGCTGAACCGCCCACGCCGCCCCGCCTCACGCCGGAGCTCCCTCTGCGTACGTGCTCCGCCCAGCCATTGCCGGGCTCCAGCAGGTCTTCCACACGATCAGTCACCTCACGAGCCTGACAGGCCCCACTGACAATCGGCCTGACCGCCGCCGAGCGCCCGCACCCCTCACACTCGGGCTGCACCGCCGCACTTCATCCCCGCGAGCCGCGGGCACTCCGGCCGCCCGCTACTCCACGTTCCCCGGCCCGCCCCCTGCGGCACCGCACCCCCGCAATACCCCACAAGAGTGACCCAAACCCTCACGAGTGAATCGAACGCGGCGCTCTCGCACGCCACCGAACTCCCGCTTGGCTTCCCACCCCTGTGCCGAATTCACGTTCGACGATTCGCCCCAGGATCCCCGTTACGGGCACCGATCAGGCCCGTTTTCTCGATTGTCAGTGCCACCCGCTCTCTCCTGGAGGAACCGTGAATCCCGTACCTGTGCTCGCCCTTGCTCACGCCCTGTTCGAGAACGCTCCCGGCCTCGCCCCCAAGGGCAGGCCCATGGTTGACGCCGCTGCGCGCCACGGCTTCGGGTCGTCAGCACGCCCGTCACCGCGGTGGTGGGCATGAGCATCCGGCGCTTCCTTCCCGCGAGACCGCGCGCAGCGGACGGGCTCCGGCCCGGCTCGCCGTACGGCCGCCGCACGCTGACTCGACCGACGACGGGGGACATCACATGAAAAGGACCTTCAGCCACCACCTGCCACCCGCCCGAGCCGCCGCTTCCGACGCCCCGGGGACGGACCGCCGGCCGTCCGTCCCCGCCGCCCGGCGCGAGCTGCCCCGTACCACGCCGCCGCCGGAGCTGGACTACAACGGGCGCCGGCACCGCCGTGCGATGGACGACGCGACCCTGCGGGAGATGGCCCGCCGGGTGCCCGCGGCGCTGCTCCAGACCGCCCGGCTCGCCTGGTCGGTCGACCGGCGCATGGTGCTCACCATCCTCGTCAGCCAACTGCTGTCAGGGCTGGGCACCGCCGTGATGCTCACCGCCGTCGCACGAGCCATGAAGCCCCTGGTCGCAGGCGGTACGGCGGCGGCGAAGTTCCACGAGGCGATGCCGGCCCTGATCGTCGCCGGGGTCGCCATGGCGGTGGGTTCGGCGGCCTGGATCCTGGCCGACTGGGCCACGAGGCGGCTGAACCCGCAGGTCGCCTCGGCGGCCGACCTGACGATCGTCGATCTGCACATGCGAGCCGAGTTGTCGGCCTACGACCAGGAGGGGTTCAAGGACCGCAGTCAGGCCGCGGAGATCGGCGCGCTGCGTGCCATGGACCTCGCCGACGACGCCAAGACCCTCACCAACGGGCTGGTTCAGTTGGTCTCCGCGGCATCCGTCCTGACGGTCCTGCATCCGCTGCTGCTCGGTGTGCTGATGCTCTCGGTCATCCCCCGTGGACTGGGCGGAGTGATCGCTGCCAGGATCGACTACCGGGTCCACGACCGTACGCTCTCCGCCCGCAATGTGCGGGGCATGATGCGCTGGTGGCTGACCACCTCGGAACTCGCCGACGAGGTGCGCGCCAACACCATGCGCAGCTATCTGTACTCCTGGTACCGGACGATGTGTGACCGGGTGGAGGGGCGCGAACTGGCGGGCGCCGGACCGTACTTGAGGATCACCCTGGTCGCCGCGGCGCTCTCGGGGTTCTTCACGCTCGGGATGTGGGCGTCACTCGCCGCGCTGGTCCTCACCGGCCAGATGGCCCTGGCCATGGCCGGGACCGCCATCGTCGCCTCGCAGACCGCGGGCCGCGCCCTCAACAGCATCATCAGGTACGGCGCGGTGATGTTTCATCACGGCCTCTACCTCGGCGACTATCACGACTTCCTCTCCGAAGTGCGCACGCTGACCACGGCACGCGGCACCGCCACGGTCACCGCGCCGAAGGAGATCCGCCTGGACGACGTCGCCTACACCTACCCGAACAAGACCTCCCCGGCGCTGCACGAACTCTCCCTCACGCTCCGCCGCGGCGAGGTCGTCGCCCTGGTGGGCGCGAACGGAGCGGGCAAGTCGACACTGGTCCGGCTGCTCAGCGCGCTGACCCTGCCCACCCACGGCACGGTGTCCTGGGACGGCACCGATCTGGCCACGGCCGATGCCGAGTCCGTCTGGCGGCACGTCGGGCTGGTACCGCAGAAGTACGGCCACTGGCCCCTGGCCGCCCGCGAGAACATCACCCTCGGCCAGCCCCACGCCCATGACCACCACGACGAGGAGGTCTGGCGGGCCGCCGAGGAGGTCGGTATGGCGGACGTCCTGCGCGAACTTCCCGACGAGCTCAGCACGTTGCTGGCCCGCTCCGTATGGGGCGGCCACGAACTCTCCGGTGGGCAGTGGCAGCGGCTGGCCTGCGCCCGGGCCCTCTACCGGCGGCCCGGACTGCTCATTCTGGACGAGCCCACCAGCGAAATGGACGCCCGGGGCGAGCACCAGCTCTTCCGCTCGCTGCGCCGGATGGCCGCCGACCGCATCACGCTCGTGGTCACCCACCGGCTGGACAACGTGAAGATGGCGGACCACATCATCGTCCTCGACGACGGCGGAATCCGCGAACAGGGCACCTTCGACCAGCTGATCGCCCAGGAGGACAGCCTCCTCGGCGAGCTGTACGCCCTCTCCCAGGACCGCTGACCACCACGGGCCGCGCCCCCACGGGAGGCGCGGCCCGTCATCCTCCAGCGGAAGGCCGCCCTGCTGCACACCCCGTAGTGCAGCGGGGCGTTGCCCTTCGCCGTCGTGCCGACGGTTCAGCCGACGTGTGCCCCGGTGTCCTCCAGGGCCTCGCGCACCGGCTGGTAGTAGCTCTGACCGTCCGTGGCACAGTCGCCCCGGCCGCCCGAGGTCAGGCCCAGCGCGGTCTCGTCGTCGAAGAGCGCGCCACCGCTGTCTCCGGCTTCTGCGCAAATACTGGTCTGGATCAGGCCCTCGACCGTCCCCTCCTGGTAGTTGGCCGTCGCGTCGACCGCAAGGACGTCGCCCTCACGCAGGTGGGTGGTACTGCCACTGCGCTCCACGTGCTGGCCCACGATCGGGTCGTCGGCCTCGGTGATCTCCTGGGTGTCGCCGTCGTAGAGGTCGACCTCGCTGGGGTGCTCGATGTCGTCGTCGGTGTACCGCGCGAGGCCGTAGTCGTCACCGGGGAAGCTGCTGGAATCCGACACCGCGATCTCCGGTCCGCCCTGCTCGTCGGACCAGTTCCGCATGGCGCTGGTGCAGTGCCCGGCGGTCAGGAAGTACGGCTTGCCGCCCTTGGTGACGTTGAAGCCGAGCGAGCAGCGTGCGCCGCTCCCCCAGATGGCGTCGCCACCGGCGATCAGTGGGTGGAGCCGGCCCGCCGACCGGTGGAAGGCCACGCGGTCACCGAGGGCGGAGACGACCTTCGTGAGCTGCCGCAGCTTGCGGCCCTGGACCGTGCGGTCCGCGACGACGACCACCCGGTTGGTCTTCGGGTCCATGGCCCAGGACGTACCGGGAATCGTGGCCTTCTGCTTGAGGGTCGCGCGGGCGGCGTCCAGTGCGGCGAGGGAATGCTTGACGACCTTGGGCTCGGCGCCGGCCACCCGGACCGTGCCCGCGGCGGCCTTATCGGTCACATTGACGACGAGCCGGTGCTTACCGGCGTCGTAATAGGCACCGGCGCCACGAGCGCCGAGGGCGGCACTGATGGCCTTGGCGCGCTGTACGGCGGCGTCTGCCGACTGGGGGTCAGGGCCCCGGGCGGGAGCGGCTTCGGCGCTCTGCAGGGTGAGTGTGGCGGCGATCAGGGCCATCACACCGGCACCGACGATGACGGTGCGGGGCGTAGGTGCACTTGTGTGCTTCAACTCAACACCTCTGGTCGGGGTGGGCCAACGGGGCGCCCCGCCCTCGGGGGTGTCGGCGCCACAAGCGGCCTGAGGGCGTGGCACGGCGGCGCGGAGCCATTCTGGCCTCCGCCGCACGCCGCACAGCGCCCACCCGGCCATGGGTCCGCAGGAATCACCTGTACGGCCGCGGGGCCCCGCCGCTCTCGCCGCGGACAGCGGCAGCAGGGGCCCCGGGGGCCGGGATCGACGTAGCCCCTGTAGTCGGGGGCCCGTACGGCGGATCAGAGGGGGCGGCTGCCGTCAGGGATCAGCTGGCGTATGGCATCGCGGGACGGTGCCGGGGGGCCGGCCGGGGCCTGTCTGCGGGTCGTGGCGCGCGGCGGTGGCCCGATCGGCCGAAAGCCCGAAAGTCTGAAGCCCGACGGCCCACGGCGCGGCCAGGTGCATCCGTTCGCAAGGCAGCCGTTCGGAAATCTTCGGCAGCAGCAGCGGGCGCCGAATTCGCGCGGGCCGCCGCCGGTGCTCTGCACCGCCCGCCCGCATTCCGCGAACTGCGCATATTTCGGTACGACTTGACGGAGCGGCTGACGCATTCTCCCCCCCGAAGGCTCATTCCCGGGAAAGGACGGTGCATGGCCGGGGCGTTGACCCGACGACCCATCACCGCACGAGGGACGGGTACGCAAGGTGGAGACATTGCTGCAGCGCGGGGCGCAGCCCGTGCGGCCCGGCGGGGCGGTCCCGGTGGGGGAAGCGGGTCATGCCGCGATCGTGGCGCTCCTGGAGGAATTCCCGTCGGCTTGCGCCGGAAGTGACGGCAGATAAGCGAGAGGCTGCTTTCTTCCGCATTCTCTATGCATTGCGTAAAGCCATCGGTGTTGACCGGATTTGGCGGGCGCCACAGGTGCATGGTCATTCATGCCCGGCCGTCGGCAGGGCATCTCGCACCATGGCAATGCAGAAAGGCACGATCCTCAATGATTGACGGATTCAAGCGCGCCCTCGCTCTCGGCGCCGCCACCGTTGCCCTCGCCGGAGGCACCGTCCTCTCCTCGGTGGGAATCGCCTCGGCCGCCCCGTCCCACCACGGCGACCACACAGCCACACGACACCTCGACCGGGGCCGTTGCCACATGGTCCACGGATACTGGATCCGCGTCTGGCGGGACGGACGCGCCGGACGCCACGGCCACTGGATCAGGGTCTGGCACCGCGAGCGCCTGGTGTGCCACCACCACCGGCGCTGAGCATTCCGCCTCGGCAGTTGCCGGGCCCCTGAGCCGCTTCGGCTCGGGGGCCCGTTCGCTGTGTCGCCGAGGCCCCTCACCCGCGGTGTGCGGCGTGCGGCGGCACCCCGTCGCCGGGCGGCGCCCCGTCGTCGCGTCAGCGCACGCCGTGCGGCCGGAACTGGATGCTGATCCGCGGCCCCGCCGCCCTCGCGGTCTTGGGGATCGCATGCTCCCAGGTCCGCTGGCAGGAGCCGCCCATCACGATCAGGTCGCCGTGACCGAGCGGCCGTCGCACGCTGCTGCCACCGCGCCGCGGGCGCAGCAGCAGGTCGCGCGGCTCCCCCACGGACAGGATGGCGACCATGGTGTTCTCGCGCCGGCCGCGGCCGATCCGGTCGCCGTGCCAGGCCACACTGTCGCGGCCGTCCCGGTAGTAGCAGAGCCCGGCCGTGGTGAACGGTTCGCCGAGCTCGTCGGCATAGTGGGCGGAGAGTGCCTCGCGCGCCTCGTCCAGTACGGGGTGCGGCAGCGGGTCGTCGGACCGGTAGAAGGCGAGCAGTCGCGGCACGTCGACCACCTGCTCGTACATCTGCCGGCGCTCGGCCTGCCAGGGAACCTCGGCGGCGAGCTGCGCGAACAGGGCGTCGGCCCCGCTCAGCCACCCCGGGAGCAGATCGAGCCAGGCCCCGTCGCCGAGCACCGTCCGGCGCATCCCGCGCAGCGACCCGAGCCGGACCTCGTCGGTCTGGTCGAAGAGCGAGCCCTGAAGATGCATGCCTTCAGCGTACCCATGCATTCGAATTTGTGTTCCCATCGCGGGCGGCGACAGACTCCGCCGCCCCACCACACACGCGTGGCGCCACCCGCCGATCACCCTTGCCTGAGCGGGGCGCCGGGAGCAGGCTGAACGTATGGGCACCGCAGAAGGCCCGACGCTGATCACTTCCGTCCAGCGCGCCTTCCGGTTGATGGAGGCCGTGGGTGCACACGAGGGCGGCGCCCCGGCGAAGCAGCTGGCACGGGAGACGGAGTTGCCGCTGGCCACCGCCTATCACCTGCTGCGTACGCTCACTCACGACGGGTACATCCGGAAGCTGGAGGACGGCGGTTACGTCCTCGGCGACAGGCTGGACACACTGCAGTCCGGCGGGCAGGCACAGGCCCTGCTCAACCGGGTCCGGCCCGCACTCGCGGCCCTGCGCGACGATCTGTCGGCCGCCGCCTATCTGACCTTCTACGAGGACGGCGAGATCCGGGTCGTCGAGATCGTCGACGGCCCCCGGGCGCCGCGGGTCGACATCTGGGTGGGCTTCGAGGACGCCGGGCATGCCACGGCGCTGGGCAAGTGCGTCCTGCGCGAACTGGACACCGAGGCTCGCGACGACTACCTGTCCCGACACCCAATGGCCGACCTCACCCCGCGCACGATCACCGGCCGCGCCGAACTGTGCCGAAGGCTCGACCTGACGCCCGCGCCGGCGGTGGTCACGGACATGGAGGAGTACAGCCTCGGCACCTTCTGCGTCGCGGTGCCGGTGTACAGCGGGGAGACACTCGGCTCGCTCGGCGTCTCGCTCCGGGCGGACCGGATCTCCCGCCTCGACGAGGTCCGGGACCGGCTGCTTCCGGCAGCGAGCCGCGTGACCAGGGGTTTGTCGCTCACTATCTGAAATCCGGGTCCTTGCACCTGCCGCGCGATGCCCGTTTCCTTAATGAAACGGACATTTAGGTACGTAAGTGCCATGAGCAGGGAAGCGAGCTGCGGACGAGGACATGCGCCAGGCCCGAATCCACCACCACGAGCCCCGGCCGCGATGGCAGCTCACCACACCGCTCTCCGCCCTGTGGGCGCCGGTGCGCCGCACCGCGGACCAACCGTCCGGAACCAGGGGCGTCCGCCGGCACTACGCACATGGCGCACCGGTTCTGATCATCGCCGTCGTCGCATTTCTCGCCCTCGCCGGCGACACCGGTATGAGCTGGCTGCCGCTGCTCGCCGTCGGCCCCGCGCTGGCCGCCGCGACCAGCGGGCCATGGGGAGTGCTGCGCATCGGTGCCCTGGCGGTGGCGCTGGGCGCGGTGTTCGGTGTGCATGGCGGTGTGCCGGGGACCGAGCAGGCAATCGTGCTGTCCGCACTGACCGCCGTGACGTTGGCCAGCGCCCTGGCCAGCGCCCTTCGCAGGCGCCGCGAACAGGTGCTGGCCGCCGTCCGTTCGGTGGCCGAAGCCGCCCAGCACGCCTTTCTCAAGCCGGTGCCGTCGACCGTCGGGCCGTTCCAGACGGCGGTCCACTACAGCGCCGCCGCAGCCGAGGCGCGGATCGGCGGCGACCTCTATGCGCTGGTGTCCACGCCGTACGGGGTGCGGCTCATCGTGGGCGATGTACGCGGCAAGGGGCTGCCGGCGGTAGGGGTGGCCGCCCTGGTGCTGGGCGTGTTCCGGGAGGCCGCCTACGACGAGCCGGATCTCCTGGATGTGGTGCACCGAATCGAGCGGAGCCTGGCGCGCAACCTCGGTCCGGACGACTTCGTCACGGCCGTGCTCGCCGGCTACCCCGAGGACGGCCGCATGGAGCTGGTCAACTGCGGGCACGCCGCTCCGCTGCTGGTCCATGATTCCGGCATCCTGCCGGTCGAGCCCGTCCATCCGGCACCGCCGCTCGGACTGCGGTCCCTCTCGGGCGAGTCGCCGGGTCTCCAGCATGTGACGCTGGCGGACGGGCATCAGATGCTCTTCTACACCGACGGGGTCACCGAGGCCCGCGACCACGAGCGGGCGTTCTACCCGCTCGGGGAACGGCTGGCCCAGCACCTGTCGGAGGAGCCGTCCCGCACCCTCGCCGCGCTCCATGACGATCTGCTCGCGCACGTGGGCGGCGAGCTGCATGACGACGCCGCGATGCTGCTCCTGCGGAAGCCGGCCGGCACCGCCCCGGCGGCCTCGACCGGACCGGCGCGGCCGACGGGCCGCAGCAACCGGTGCGCCTCTCCTCCGGTGGGTGCTGCCGAATAAAGCGCAAGTAGCCGTGCAAGATGGCCCCGGGCCGGTCAGTTGGGCCGTACGTCCGTCGTGCCCGACGCGGTCCGGCCGGACCGGCGGAAGACCCGTCGCGCCGGTCCGTCGGACGCGAGCCGCCGGTCACCGCCGTCCGGCCGGATCAAGCAACCCAGCAAGGAGCGCCTCTTATGTCGAAACCACCGCTTCCCGATGCGGCAGTCGCCGTATTGGCCAAGGTGAATCCGGCGGTCATCACGACACTGCGGTCGGACGGCCAGCCGGTCTCCACGGCCACCTGGTACCTCTGGGATCACGGCCAGGTCCTGGTCAACATGGACGAGGGCCGCAAACGGCTGACACACATCCGCCGTGACCCCCGGGTCAGCCTCACCGTGCTGGACGAAGGCAACTGGTACACCCACCTCAGCCTGATCGGTCGCGTCGCCGACATCACTGCGGACGAGGACCTCGCCGATATCGACCGGCTGGCGCAGCGCTACCTCGGCAAGCCGTACCCGCAGCGGGACCGCCGCCGGGTCAGCGCCTGGATCGAGATCGACCGCTGGCACGGCTGGGGCGCGATGAAGGACAGCGACCAGGCCGGCTGACGACGCCGGACCTCAGCCCTCGGCCAGGAGTCGCTTGCGGAGCGTGGTGCAGGCGCGGGTCAGAAGGCGGGAGACATGCATCTGGGAGAGGCCGAGTTCCTCGCCGATCTCTGCCTGCGTCATTTCCGCCCCGAAGCGCAGCTGGAGGAGGGTGCGGTCCCGGTCGTCCAGATCGGCCAGGTGCGGCTTGAGGGCCTGGATGTCTTCGGCCAGCGCGAGAGCGGGGTCCTCGGTGCCGATGAGGTCGGCGACCAGTCCGGTCTGCTGCTTTCCGCCGCCGGCCTGGATGGGCCGGTCGATGGAGTCGCTGTCATAGCCATTGGAGGCCACAAGTCCCTCGGCCACCTCATCCTCCGTCAGATCGAGGTGGGCGGCGAGGTCGGCGGCGGTCGGTTCGTGGATGCCCTCGCACTCCAGCTCCTCCCGGGCGCGGGCCAGGTCGATACGGAGTTCCTGCAGCCGCCGGGGCACGCGCACCGACCAGGTCGTGTCGCGGAAGAACCGCTTGATCTCGCCCTGGATGTACGGGACGGCCAGCGTGGTGAACTCCACGTCGCGGGAGGAGTCATAACGGTCGATCGCCTTGATCAGACCGATCGTGCCGACCTGCAGGACGTCCTCCATGGATTCCCTGCGGCTGGAGAAGCGGCGCGCGACATAGCGCACCAGGGAGAGGTTCATCTCGATCAGGGTGTTCCGCACGTACTGGTACTCGCTCGTCCCCTCCTCGAGCTCGTCCAGCCTCAGCAGGAACCGCTTGGACAACTCCCGTGCGTCGGCGGGGGCGACGCGCTGCGGGGCCTGGATCTTCGGCAGCGCCCTCGGGGCCTGTGCGGCACACCGCTTCGCCGTGGCCTTCGGGTTCCTTTCTGCCGTCAACGTGCTGTTGCTCGTCATGCTCTGGCTCCTCCTCTTGCCGAGCCCCCGTCGGTCGGTCCCCTACCCGGCGCTGCCGTCGGTATGTCCCTACATCTGGACGACGCTTGGGGATCGGGGCCGGACGGACTCCGGTCCGTCGACGGTCCGGCAGTTCCTCTTCGCAGCCTGAACACGCCCTGGATCTGGGGGAGTTCGGCACCAGGACGCGCCTGCGGGGCGGGGCGCGCGTCCGGGTCGGGCCGCCCGGCGACGTTAATCCGCTTGCCTGCGGGGCGGCGCCGTGGCAGCATTCTTAATGCAACTTTTGTAGCACTAGTGATGTCCGGATAAGGAAGAGCCCCAGTCATGTCGCCCCGTGCCGCCTCGTTCCAGCGGTTCCCCGTCTCCGACTCCGGCGCGGGTCCGTACGCCCTCACTCCCGGCCCCGATCGCGCACTGTGGTGCACCCTGGTCCACGCCGGGCAGATCGTCCGCCTGACTCCGGACGGTCAACTCGCCTGCCACCAGCTCGACTCCGCGACCTGCGGCCCGACCGTCATCACCTCCGGCCCCGATGGCGCGTTGTGGTTCGCCCGGAGTCAGGACCATCGGATCGGACGGATCACGGTCACCGGAGAGGCGACCTCGTTCCCCCTTCCGACTCCGGCCAGTGGGCCGTTCGGCATGGTGTCCGCCCCCGACGGAGCACTGTGGTTCACCCAGCTGCACGCCGACCGCATCGGCCGGATCACCACGGACGGCCAGGTGACGGAGTTTCCGCTGCCCGTCAGCGGCGCGTTCGCCTCGGCCCTCACCACCGGCCCCGATGACGCCCTGTGGTTCACCCTCAATCAAGCGCACGCGATCGGCCGTATCAGCCTCCGCGGAGAGATAACCCTCTATCCCCTGCCGACCGAGAACGCCGCACCGGTCGGCATCACCTGCGGCGCGGACGGCGCCCTCTGGTTCGTCGAGATCGGCGCCGGCCGGATCGGCCGGATCTCGACGGACGGCCGGATCGAGGAGTTCCCCCTCACGGACCCCGCATCCCGGCCGCATGCGATCGTCGCGGGCCCGGACGGAGGCTGCTGGTTCACCGAATGGGGAGCCAACCGCATCGGCTGCATCACTCCGGACGGCCGTATCGAGGAATTCGACCTGCCGACCCCCTCATCGGAACCGCACGGTCTGGCATTCGGGCCGGACGGCGCCCTCTATGTGGCACTGGAGATAGGAGAGGTGGTCCGGATGGTTCCCTGACCGCTCGTGACCCGAGTGGCTGCGCGCAGCCCGACGGCCGTTCGGCACGCGTCAAGAATCTGCGCTCCGAGGTGTCGCTCTCGTGCCTCCCCGCGGTGTCGCTCCGGGCGAACTCCGTCTCGGTGTCACCATCGACAGCACACGCACCGCCACAGGGTGCGCCGGCGACCGGCGGTGCGACGAAGGGACAGCCCACAGGGCGCACGGCTCGGCGAGCCGGGGCCCGAGGAAAGGTGCCTGAATGAGCAGTCCAGCGGCCCGCGGACGGATGCTGGGTGATCTGATTGCTGCCAGCCATGTGGTCACACTCGATCAGATCCCGGACATGGTCGCCAAGCATGCGGCCCGGGTCGGCTGGCAGGAGGTTCTGATCTACCTGGCCGATCTCCAGCAGGATGTGCTGTGCCTGCTCGCGGGCCAGGAGTCCGGGGCCGGCGGCGGGGCGGAGACCGTCCCCGATGAGCTGCGGATCGAGGGCACCCTCGCGGGGCGTGCCTTCCAGACGGGGAGCATCGTCGCCGGCGCCGCCTCCGAAGGCGGGGTCTGGTGGGTGCCGTTGCTCGACGGCACCGAGCGTCTGGGAGTGCTGCGGGCCACCGCGGCCCCCGATACGGAATGGGACGCGCAAGCGGCCCAGGACCTGCGCAATCTTGCCGGGCTGCTCGCATTGATGGTGGTCAGCAAGCGCGGGACGAGCGATACGTACGCACGGCTCGTACGGCGCCGGCGGATGAACATCGCCGCGGAGATGGAGTGGCGCGTGATGCCACCGCGGACCTTCGCCACCGGCCGGGTGCTGATCAGTGCGGTGATGGAGCCCGCTTACGAGGTCAGTGGCGATGTCTTCGACTACGCCGTCGCCCGTGACATCGTGCACCTCGCGCTCTTCGACGCCATGGGCCATGACACCGCCGCCGGGCTGACCGCGAACCTCGCGGTCGCCGCCAGCCGCAACCACCGTCGGCAGGGCTCCGGGCTCCTGCCGACGGCCGAAGCCGTGGAACGCATCCTCGCGGAGCAGTTCGACACCAACCGCTTCGCCACGGGCGTCCTGGCCGAGCTGAACACCGAGACCGGAGTCCTCATCTGGACCAGCCTCGGACACCCCCCACCGGTCATCATCCGCAACGGACGCACCGCCCTGAGCCTGCCCTGCTCACCCGCACCTCCCATGGGCACCGGCCTGGGCCTGCCGCCCTCCCTCTGCCGGGATCAGCTGGAGCCCGGTGACCGCCTGCTGCTCTACAGCGACGGCATCACCGAGGCCCGCAACAGCGAAGGCCGGGAGTTCGGCCTGCCCAGCTTCACCGACTTCCTCATCCAGCACCACGCCGACGGGCTGCCGGTGCCCGAGACACTGCGCCGCCTGATGAGACGTCACCTCGCGTACCACGATGGGCGGCTGAACGACGACGCCACCGTGCTGCTGCTGGAGTGGAGTGGCCCCACCCCCTACCGCCCGGCCCACGTCGAAGCCCTCGCCGGCCTGCCCGAACACACCACCCCCGCCACCGCCCTGCCCGCCCGCTGGACAAAGCCCGGCGCCGAGGAGCCGTGAGTGTCCGGGCGTATGGTCAGTCGCGGTGCGTGGCAGCAGCCGCCCGGGCGGGACGCGGCCGGGGCCGGGGCCGGGGCCGGGGCCGGACCGTCACCCGGCGGCGGAAGCTCTGCACGGTCGGAGCAGAGGAACCGTACGCTGCGAGGCAGGCATCACCGGCAGACTCTCCATACGCGCCGCACTCCCCGCCGCCTCCCCGCCCCACGACAGGAGCCCACCCCGCATGACCGAGACCGACCAGAACACGCCGGCCGCGCGAGCCGTCTACCGTGCGCAGGCCTTCGTCCGGCATGGCCGCTGGCACCTCGAAGTCGCCAGCCTCGACCGCGAACCCGACACCGGCGACACCGAAGCCCTGCTCGTCACCCTCTGGCCGGTCGGGGAGACCCCCGAGGGCAGCGGCTTCCCGGCCGACTCACTCCGCGCGCAGCTGCTCGACAACGGCTTCGCCCTGGCCGACCCCGGCCAGGGCACCGGCGGCTGGACGCCCACCGGCGACCGGGACCGTTACACCACCGCGTGCTACCAAACGGACGAGACGACAGCCTGACCCACTGCGGGAAGCACCGGAGGGGCGGGATCCGCTGCGGGCCCGCCCCTCCGGCTCGTTCTTCGAAGGGTCAGCCGGTCTGCAGGGCCGCGTCGTCGAGGACGAAGCTGCTCTGGAGGCTGGCGTCCTCGGTGGCGGTGAAGGTGAGGGTGATCCGCTGTCCGATGTAGGGGCTCAGGTCCAGGGCGCGCTGGGTGTAGCCGGCGGCTGCGTCGGTGTTGGTGAGGGTCGTCAGGGTGGTGCTGCCCACCTTGACCTTGAAGGTGTCGTAGGCGGCGGAGCCGGTCTCATCGGTGTCGATGTGCAGCCAGTAGGTCAAGGTGGCCTTGCGGCATCCGGCGGGCACGGTCACCGATTGGCTGAGGGTGTCGGTGGCCGAGGAACCGTAGCCGCCGAGCCAGGCGAATCTGCTGCCGCCGTGGGCGGACTGGCCGGTGTGGGCACCGATGGTGCCGGTGTCGCCCGTCCAGGGCGTGGTGCCGCTCTCGAAACCGCCGTTGGTGAGGAGCTGTTGGCCGGTGCAGCCGCCGGCTCCCTTGACCGTCAGGGTGTAGGTCGTGGTGTGGGTGACGGACCCGGTGCCGGTGACGGTGAGGGGGTAGGTGCCCGGCGCGGTGGCCGAGGTCGTGGCGACGGTCATGGTGGAGCCGGCGCCGGAGGTCACCGAGGAGGGGCTGAAGGAGACGGTCACCCCGGCCGGTGCGCCGGACGCCGACAAGTTGACGGACTGGGCGGACCCGCTGGTGGTGGCCGTGGAAACGGCGCTGGTGGCCGACGCACCCGGGTCGACGCTGCCGGCCGTGGGGCTGGTCGTCAGCGAGAAGTCGTTCGCCGGGGTGGAGGAGGTGACGGCGAGCTGCCACAGCGTGGAGGCGATGCCGTCGACGCTGCGGTTGAGTCCGGTGGCGTTGATGTTGCCGGTGGTGTCGCAGGACTGGTGGTAGCAGGAGTCATAGGCGCGGTTCGCGGTGCCACCCCATTTGGCCGCCTGCGCCGTGGTCTTCCGGGCGCTTGCGCCCATCGCATAGCCGGAGGTCGCGATGCCTGCCTGCTCGAAGGAGTAGTCGTCGGAGCGGCCGGCGCCCTCGGTGTTCTCCTCCGGCTGGAGGCCCAGCGAGTCCCAGTAGGCCTTCATCGGCTGGGCCGCGGCGGAGCCGATGTGGTTGATGAAGTAGCCGCCGTTGGTCGAGGCGATCATGTCGAAGTTGTAGTACGCCTTGATCTTTGCGCGCTCGGCGGAGGAGAGGGAGTTGACGTAGAAGTCGGAGCCGTTGAGGCCCTGTTCCTCGTCCGTCCACCAGCCGAAGCGGACGCGGGCCGCCATGGCGGGGTGCTGCTCGGCGAGGGTCAGTGCCGTCTCCAGCAGTGCGGCCGAGCCGGAGCCGTTGTCGTTGATGCCCGGGCCGGCGCCGACGCTGTCGAGGTGGGAGCCGAACATGTACACCTTGGTGGCGTCGCCCTGCGGCCATTCGGCGATCAGGTTGGGGCCGGCACCGAAGGCGCAACCGGAGGTGCAGGGCTGCTCGGTGACGGTGTAACCGGCCGCCTGGAGCTTGCCCTTCACGTAGGCGACGGAGTCCCGGTAGCCCTGTCCGCTGGATTTTCGGGTGCCGCCGTTGCGCGTCGCGATGCTGTTCAGCTCGGTGAGGTGGGCCTGGACCTTGGCCACATCGATGTCCGGGGCGTCGCTGAGCGCGGTGCGGACGGCAGCGGGATGTGCCTGCCGTACGGCGGGAGGCTGCCCGACCCGGTCGGCGGCGGAGATCGTGCGGGACTGCGGAGCGGGGGGCGGGTCCGCCAGGGGCGCGGCGGCTGCGGGAAGGACGGTCGCTCCGAGGGTGACGGCCAGGGATATGCCGGCCACCACGAGTCTTCGTATCACCATGGCTCCTTGAGGGGGTAGGGAGTGCTACCGACGGAGGTTCTGGTGGAACGCCGGGCCGCGTACGCCGTACCGTCCTGCCGGCTCCGACGACGTGGTGCACTGCGGGCGGGAAAGGCGGCATGTCCATGACCCGGGCAGCCGCACCATCACACCGCGACAGTGCGGCGTCAAGGGATGTCTCTGAGCAGAGCGGTGTTTGTCGAAAAATGTCAGGCGACGCCCGATATCCGGGCACTCTCCGCCGTCTTGGCGACGCTCCCGCTCCCTGCACCCGCGCCACCCGCGGTGGCGGCCTCGGGCCGGTCGCTGCCGGCGGCCCCGGACGAGGACAGCCCCCGCACCGGCTCGTGGCCGGCGCGGGGGCTGTCGGTGCGGTGACGGAGCCGGCTAGAGGAAGCTGACGTTCTGGGCGAGGGCCAGCCGGCTGGAGTAGTTGATGGTGTTGGTGGCGGACCGCATATACGCGCGCCAGGCGTCGGAGCCGGACTCGCGGCCGCCACCGGTTTCCTTCTCCCCGCCGAAGGCGCCGCCGATCTCGGCTCCGGAGGTGCCGATGTTGACGTTGGCGATACCGCAGTCGGAGCCTTCCGCGGACAGGAAGAGCTCGGCCTCCTGCTGGTCACGGGTGAAGATGCTGGACGAGAGGCCCTGCGGGACATCGTTGTGCAGGGCGATGGCCTCGTCGAGGGTGTCGTAGGTCAGCACGTACAGGAGGGGCGCGAAGGTCTCTTCGCGGACGACCTCGGTCTGTGCATCGACGCGGACGAGGACCGGTTCGACGTAACTGGCCCGGGGCGCGGCCTCGGTGAGGCGCCGGTTGCCGCCCGCGAGGATCTTGCCGCCCTCGGCCTGCGCCCGGGTCAGCGCGTCCTGCATGGTCTCCAGGGCCTGGGCGGAGATGAGCGGGCCGACGAGGGTGGTTTCGTCGAAGGGGTCGCCGATGGGGAGCTTCCGGTAGGCGGCGGTGAGGCGGGCAAGGAGGGTGTCGGCGATGTCGCGGTGCACGATGAGCCGGCGCAGGGTGGTGCAGCGCTGCCCCGCGGTGCCGGCGGCGGCGAAGACGATGCCCTGCACGGCGAGATCGAGATCCGCGGAGGGAGTGACGACGGCCGCGTTGTTGCCGCCGAGTTCGAGCAGGCTGCGGCCGAAGCGGGCCGCGACACGGGGGCCGACCTCGCGTCCCATGCGGGTCGAGCCGGTGGCGCTGACCAGCGCGACGCGGGGATCGTCCACGAGCTGTTCGCCGATGGCGCGGTCACCGAGCAGCAGTCGGTGCACCTCGCGCGGGGCGCCGACCTCCTCGGCGGCCCGGGCGAGCAACCGGTCGCAGGCGAGTGCGATCAGCGAGGTGAGTTCGGACGGCTTCCAGACCACGGTGTCCCCGCAGACCAGGGCGACGGCGGTGTTCCACGACCACACCGCGGCGGGGAAGTTGAACGCGGAGATGACTCCGACCACGCCGAGCGGGTGCCAGGTCTCGGCGAGACGGTGGCCGGGGCGCTCGGAGGCGATCGTACGGCCGTAGAGCTGGCGGGACAGACCGACGGCGAAGTCGCAGATGTCGATCATTTCCTGGACCTCGCCGAGCGCCTCGGAGCGGATCTTGCCCGCTTCGATGGTGATGAGGTCGGCCAGGTCGCCCTTGTGGTCCCGCAGCAACTCCCCCAGCCGCCGTACGAGTTCCCCGCGGCGCGGCGCCGGCGTGGTACGCCAGGTCAGGAACGCCGCACGGGCGTCCGCGATGGCCTGTTCGGTGTCGGCGGCGGTGGCGGCCCGCAGGCCGAAGAGGTCCTCGCCGGTGATCGGGCTGCGGGCGGGGAAGTCGCTGCCTTCCTCGACGGTGACGCCGAGGCGGGCGAGGCCGGCGCGGGCGCGGGCGCGCAGGTCCTCGGTGGTGGGGAGGGCCGTGCTGGACATGGTGCTCCTTCTGGGAGTGAGGGGGTGCGGGTGGCGGATCGTGCGGTTCAGCGGGGTGGCCGGTCCAGCCCGAGTGCTCGGGCGACCTGGGCGAGGGAGCGGTTCTGCTGCTCCTCGTAGAGGTCGAAGGGGTCCAGGACCTCGCGTCCGAGGACGCCGGAGAGCCAGGCGCTGTCGTAGGCGGCGGCCTCCTGGTCGTTGTTCCTGGTGCCTTCCTCGCTGAGGTTGGACTGGAAGATGCCGGCCGCCGAGCGGGGCAGGAAGTCCTCGTAGACGACGGGTTCGGCCCGGACCCAGCCCTGCTCCAGCAGCTCATCGAGGCGCGTGGGCGGACTGCTGCCGTCGCCCGGCCGGTCGGACACGACGTGGTAGGTGAAGTGCGCCAGGCCCTGTGCGGCCAGTTCCCGTTCGGTGTCGGGGAGTTCCTCGGCCCACAGGGCGCGGGCGAGGTCGGCCCGGTCGGTCCCGGGCCGGCGGGCCGCCTCCTCGTCGACGCGGGCGAGCAGCGCGTCATAGCGGGCCCGGCCCTGGCGGGTGAGCGCGATGCCGCGGGCTTCGACCTCACCGAAGCGCACCCGCAGGGCACCGCTGATCACCTCGCCGTCCGGGGTGCGCAGGGCGCGGGGCTCGGCCAGGGCGCGGAAGGAGGTCTGGCGCAGCAGGACATCGGGGCCCTGCCAGCGGGGTGGCCCCTGGATGGTGTCGATCATCTCGATGCCGCGCTCGGTCATCCGCCGGTAGAGCTCGTCGATGTCCAGGACGCGCGGGGTGAGGTGGTTGATGTGGGTGCTGCGTACGCCCCCGATGTCCGCGGCGACGGCGGAGACCCGCTCCAGGGTTTCGTACCACGCCCGGTCCACCGGCTCCGGCGACAACTCGAAGGCATGCACGGCGAGTTGGAGGAACCGTTCGGCGTCCGCTTCGGGCAGTTCCCCGGCGGCCTCCGCGCGGTCGGCGAGGTCCAGCAGCTCCGGGGGGAAGAGCTGGCGGCCGGCGAGGAAGTTCTCCAGGCGGGCGCGCAGGTCGGCGTCGAAGAAGCGGGGGTCCGCGGGGGTGAGCAGGGAGGTGAAGACGCGGAATGGGTTGCGGGCCAGTTCCGCGCCGTCGACGGGGCGGAAGGCGGTCGACACGACGGGGACCGCGCTGGCGGCGGCTTCGCGCAGGTCGTAGAAGCCGACCGGGTGCATGCCCAGGGCGCCGAAGATGCGGGCGACCTGCTGGAGTTCAGCGGGGGTGCCGACGCGGATGGCGCCGTGGCGCTCCGCGGTGACCCGGCCGATGGATCCCAGCCGCTCGGCGTCCGCGCCCTGCGCGCGCAGCACGTCCTCGTTGACCTCGCGCGAGACGTCCACGAGCGTGGTGTAGGCGGGCACTTCCCGCCCGTACATGTCCGAGAGCCGCTGCGCGAAGGCGGCGCGGAGTTGCCACTGGCTGATCATCGAGAGGTCGTCCTTCCGTCGGGGATTCACACCACATGGATTTCCGGGCGGACCGCGGCACCGGTCGTGAAGCGGTCGGCGCTGAACGGGGTCACGTCGACGAACGGTGCGCGCTCCAGGTGCAGGTCGCGCATGATCTCGCCGACCGCGGGGGCCTGCAGAAATCCGTGGCCGGAAAAGCCGGTGGCGTACAGGAAGTTGCGCACCGTGCCGGAGCGTCCGATCAGCGCATTGCGGTCGGGGGTGACCTCGTACAGTCCGGCCCAGCCGCTGGTGGTCGCCATGTCCGCGAGGGCGGGGGCCCGGTGCCGGGCGGCGGTACGGAACAGTTCGAGCCAGTCCGGTGTCCAGGTGGTGTCGAAGCCCTCGGCCTGGCCGGGGTCGGCGAGGCCGAACAGCAGCCCGTCGTCGCTGTTGTGGAAGTAGGCCGTCGAGGCGAAGTCGATGGTGAAGGGGATACGCGGGGCGGGCGGCGCGAGGGGGGCGGTGAAGGCGAGCTGGCGGCGGACCGGGCGCACCGGGAGGTGCACACCCGCCATGTCGCCGATCTCCGCAGACCAGGCGCCGGCGGCGCAGATGACCGTGGCGCAGGAGATCCGGCCGTGCGCGGTGTGGACGGCCGTGACCCGGTCGCCGGTGGTGTCGAGGCCGGTGACGGCGGTGTGCGTGGCGAAGACGGTGCCGGCCCGGGCGGCGGCGCGGGCATAGCCCTGGACCGCGAGTCCGGGCCGGGCGTGGCCGTCGTCCGGGGAGTAGGCGGCGGCCACCAGTCCGTCGGTGCTGACGTAGGGGCAGAGCTGTTGTGCCTCGCGGGGGCCGATCATGCGGCTGGGGACCCCGAGCTCGTTCTGGACCCGGACGCACGTCTCGAAGTCCGCGGCCTGCTCGGCGCTGGTGAGCAGGAAGAGGTAGCCGACCTCGTCCAGCCGGACGTCGGCCCCGGGCCGCTGCCCGAAGTCCCGCCAGGCGCACAGACTCCGGCTGCCCAGTGCGATGTTGAGCGGGTCGGAGAACTGGGCCCGGACCCCGCCGATCGGCTTGCCCGAGCTGCCGCTGCCCAGCTCGCCGCGCTCGATGACGACGATCCGGCGCACCCCGGCCTCGGCCAGGTGGAAGGCGATGCTGGTGCCCATCACACCGCCGCCGATGATCACGACATCGGCGGTGGACGGCACGGGGCGGGCGCTGGAGGACATGGACAAGAGGCCGATCCCTTCCGGAGGCCGCAGCCCCGCGCCGTGAGGACGGACGGCGCGGGGCCCGGGCGGTCAGTGCGTGGCGAGAAGTGCTGATCAGCCAGGGCCTGTCCGGTGGATCAGGGTCGGAAGGGCCGCGGCTCCCCCAGCTACCGCTGGGAGGTGCCCCCAGGTGTGGTGCATCGCAAGGCGCCGGAGCGTCCTCATAGCGGAGCTATGCGGATGTTTCGGCAACGCCGCGAGGCGCCGCGCCAGGCGTCGCGGACCCGGCCATGATCCACCGGACAGGCCCTAGCTGCCCGTCATCGTGCAGCACGCGAACCATTGACGTCTACGAACAGTTAGTGCGTCCGATCTATTACGATCTCTATATGGATTGGACGAGTGCCCAGCTGCGGTCACTGGTGGAGCTGACCCGGCGTGGCACGATCACCGCGGCGGCACAGGCCCTTGGATACACGCCCGGCGGGGTCTCCCAGCAGATCGCCGCGCTGGAGAAGGCCGCCGGTATGGAACTGCTGCGGCGGGTCGGGCGGCGGGTGGAGCTGACCGATGCCGGCCGGACGTTGGCGTGTCATGCCGAGCGGATCCTGTCCACGGAGGCGGAAGCCGTCGAAGCCCTGGAGCGCACCCGTCAGGAGGTCTCCGGGGTGCTCCAGGTGGGGCTGTTCGCCACGGCAGCCGCCGAGATCCTGCCGCCGGCCCTGCAAGAGGTGCGCCGGGTGCATCCCGGGCTGACGGTGCACAGCCGCGATATGGACGTGGACGAGGTGCAGCGCGCCGTCTCCTCCGGGGCGGTGGATCTGGCGCTCGGCCTGGACTACCCGGATGTGCCCATTCCGCGCGAGCCCGCCGTGCGGGTGCGGCAGCTGTACCGCGAGCGGTTCGCGCTGGCGGTCCCCGCCGGATCGCTGGCCGGACGCGAGGTGGTCGGCCTGGCGGACACCCAGGAGCTGGGCTGGATCCTGCCGTCGCCCGGCAGCTACTACGGCCGGGCGGTGCGCACCGCCTGCCGGCGGGCGGGCATCGAGCCCCGGGTGGAGCACGAGGTGACGGACACGGCGGCCACGCTGGCGCTCGTCGAGGCGGGGATCGGGGTGAGCACGGTGACGGATCTGATGCTGGGCCTGCGGGCGTCCCGGCTCGATGTCGTACGGCTGCGGGAGCGGATCGAGCGGCACATCGTCGTACTGTTCCGTTCCTCCGCCGAGCACCGGCCGACGGTGGCGGCGCTGGTCGAGGTGCTGCGGGCGGTGTCCGGAAACCGACGCGACACCGCCGGATAGCCGGCCGCGAGCAGCGCCGCTCCTCGCCCAACGGCCTTGATTCCAGGGCCAGTTGCCGCGATTTTCCAGGGAAGGTGCGCCCACTGCGCAAGAAGGGCCTCCACTCGCCCTGCGGGCCCCGTCCACCAGCCCTCCTTGCCCTCAGCCACGCAAGTTGTCGCGCTGCGGTCCCTTTTGCCGGGGCGGATCGTGAGTGATGGTTTCAGGCCAGTGGTGACCCACGCCACACGGCGGCCCGTCGTGCTGCCGTTGCCTGAGAGGGAGCGAACGATGTCCCCCGAGCACACCCCGAAATCTCCGCTTCCCGCCGTACTGGGAAGAGGTCCGCAGGGAATCTTCAGGCGCACCCTTCCCCATGAACAGCCCACCGGCGAGCGCATGGTGCGCACCCTGGGCCTCACCCAGCTCACGATGATCGGCATCGGTGCCATTATCGGGGCCGGCATCTTCAGCCTGGCCGCGGCCGTCGCCCGGGATGTCGCCGGTCCCGCGGTGCTCATCTCGTTCCTGGTGGCCGGGGCCGCGTCGCTGTGTGCGGCGTTCGCTTATGCCGAGTTCGCCGGCATGGTGCCGAAAGCCGGCTCGTCCTACACCTACTGCGCCGCGGTTCTGGGGGAGATCGTCGGCTGGATCGTGGGCTGGGACCTGCTCCTGGAGTACACCGCGATCGTCGCCGTCGTGGCGATCGGGATGTCGGGCTATCTGGGATTTCTGCTGGAGGCCGTCGGCATCCATCTCCCGACCTGGGCCCTGGGCGCGCCCGGCACCGGCGACGGCCACCGGATCGATCTGCTGGCGGTCGCGATCTGCCTCGGGGTGGCCTGGCTGCTGACCCGCGGCACCCGCACCTCGGCCCGGGTGGAGACGGTGCTGACCATCGTCAAGATCGCCATCGTGCTGTTGGTGATCGTGGTCGGCTTCACCAAGGTCAAGACCGGCAATCTGCAGCCCTTTGCGCCGTTCGGCCTCGGCGGGGCGTTCACCGGAGCGGCGACAGTCTTCTTCGCCGTCTTCGGTTACGACGCGCTGAGCACCGCCGCGGAGGAGTCACTGGAGGCCCGCCGCAAGCTGCCGAAGGCGATGATGCTGTCGCTGGCGGTCTCCATGGTGCTCTATGTGCTGGTCTGCATCGTGCTCACCGGGATGCAGCACTACACCGAGATCAACCCGGAGAGCGGGATATCCAGCGCCTTCCGGAGCGTGGGGCTGAGCGGGCTGGCCAATGTGATCGCCGTCGGCGCGGTCATCGGCATCGTCACCGTGACCTTCTCCTTCATGATGGGCGCCGCCCGCCTGTGGTACGCGCTCAGCCGGGACGGCCTGATGCCGGCCTGGTTCGGTGCCATCCACCCCAAGCGCAAGGTTCCGCACCGCGCCACCTGGCTGATCGGTGTGGTCTCCGCCGTGCTGGCGGGGGTGCTGCCCATCAACGCGGTGGCCGAACTCACCAATATCGGCGTGCTGCTGGCGTTCGTGGTGGTGTCCGCGTCCGTACTGGTCCTGCGCTACCGCAAGCCCCACCTGAAGCGCGGTTTCCGCTGTCCGGGCATGCCGGTGGTGCCCGTCCTGGGCATGGCGTTCTCCCTGTGGCTGATGTCGTTCCTGCAGTGGGAGACCTGGGTGCGGCTCGGCGGCTGGCTGGTCGTCGGACTGATCATCTACGCCACGTACGGCTATCGCCGCACCCGCACGGTCATGCCGGGCGGGTCGGTGGACCTCGACGCACTGAACGAGATGTCCGACTCCGACGACTCCCCGCCCGTAGCCGCCGTGTGAGGGCCGCGCTCACCCTTCGCTCCTCCCCCGCGAGGGGCGAGCGCTTGTTCCGCACCGGCCGCACCGCGCACCGGGCCGGGTACGCCAGGTGTCCAGGCGGGCGCGTCGTCAACCGTCCACTCCCCGGCGCCCTGACTGCCGGGGAGCCGGGGCACTCACCCGGCTGCCGGGTGGAGATACGGCTCCCCGGCGGGCACCGCGCGCCGCAGAGCGTCGAGCGCGGTCGTGAGCAGCGGATTGCTGTTCTCGCTCCGGTGGAGTGCCATGACGTTACGGTGTGCGGAGCGCTGGGTGAGCCGGGTGGCTTCGATGCCGTCGTCGGGCACATGGCCGAGCGCCGGGACCACGGCCGCCCCGAGGCCCGCGGACACCAGCTCCCGCACCACGGCGTAGTTGTTGCTGCGGAAGGCGACGGCGGCCTCGAACCCGGCGGCCGCGCACAGCCGGACGAACGAGCGGGCCCCGGCGGTGCCCTCCCGGCTGGTGATCCAGCGGGCCCGGGACAGCTGCGGCAGCTGTGCGCTCAGACCGCTGCCGCGGGCCCGGAGCAGGACCAGGTCCTCCCGCAGCAGGTGATGGCGGGTCAGGCCGGCCGGCCACTGCCGGGGGCTGAGCCCGTACTCGTACACCAGCGCCACATCCAGATCGCCGTGGCCCAGGGCGGTGAGCAGTTCCTCGGGTTCGCCCTCCTCCAGCTGGATCTGCGCCCGCGGATGGGTTGCGACGAGCGCGGACAGGGCGGCGGGGACGAGCCGGACGTCGGCCGTGGGGAAGCTGCCCAGCCGCAGCCGGCCGGTGGCGCCGATGGCGAGCTCGTTGACCTGGTGGTCCAGCTCGTCCATGGCGGCCAGCACATGGGCGCTGAGGTCGACCAGGCGGTGTGCCGCGGCGGTAGGACGGATCCCGTGCGCCTCCCGCTCGAACAGCGACAGCCCGGTCTCCTTCTCCAGGGCGGAGATCTGCTGCGAGATGGCGGAGGCGGTGTAGCCGAGGTCGCGGGCGGCGAGGGCGAACGATTCGCTGCGGACGACGGCCTTCAGCGTGAGCAGATGCAGTGGCTTCAGCATCGCGGGCTCCCAGGGACGCAGGAGGGACGAGCATAAGCACCCTTGGCCCTCAAGCGTCAATTGTTTCGTCCTGCTGGGTCTTGTCCGGGTGCCCGGCCGACCCACATCGTGGTGGGGACGAGGCCGAAGTGGCCGTGAGCACGAAGGAGTACACGCTGTGACCACGACAGCCCAGGGCCATGCCAGCCTCGATGCGGCGGCTGTGGCCGAAGCCCTCCGGCAGGGGGACTGCGGCACGGTCGCCGGCGACCGCGGCACCCGGGCACAGTACTCCGCCGACGCCTCCAACTACCGCCGGATTCCGCTGGCCGTGGTCTTCCCCCGGGAGCGCCGGCACGTGCTCAACGCCCTCGGCGTGTGCCGGCGCCTGGGCGTGCCGGTGACCTGCCGGGGAGCGGGCACCAGCACCTCCGGGCAGGCCGTCGGACCGGGCGTGGTGCTCGACTTCTCCCGCTCCTTCAACCGGCTGCTCGCGCTGGATCCGCACGCCCGGACCGCGACCGTGCAGCCCGGCCTGGTGCTCGACGAGCTCCAGGCGGCCGCCGCCGGGCACGGGCTGCTGTTCGGCGCCGACCCCTCCACCCACAGCCGCTGCACCCTGGGCGGCATGATCGGCAACAATGCGTGCGGATCGCACTCCCTCGCCTGGGGACGCACCGCCGACAACATCGTCGAACTCGAAGTGGTCACCTACCGCGGCACGGTGGTCCGGCTCGGCGAGATGACCCAGGAAGAGATCGACGAGGCCATCGCCGCGGGAGACGACCGCGCGGAACTGATCGCCGCGCTGCACCGTCTCGCCCAGCGCAATCTGGCGGTGCTGCGCACCAAGCTGGGGCGGTTCCCGCGGCAGGTCTCGGGCTATGCGCTGGAACAGCTGCTGCCCGAGCGGCGCTTCCACCTCGCCCGGGCGCTGGTCGGCAGCGAGGGCACGCTGGCCGTCGTGCTCTCGGCGACCGTCCGGCTGCTGGCCCCGCCGCCCGAGCGGGCCCTGGTCGTCCTCGGCTTCTCGGACGCCTGCGCCGCGGCCGATGCGGTCCCCGCACTGCTCGGGCACCGGCCGTTGGCGCTCGAAGGGCTCGACCATGCACTGACCGACATCGTCACCCGGCCCGAGACCCGGGCCGCCATCGACACCCTGCCGGCCGCCCGGGCCTGGCTGTTCGCCGAGCTCGGCGGCACCGCGGACGGCCTCCCCCGGCAGGCCGAGGCACTCGCCGAGGCCGCGCGACAGGCCCCGGGCTGCACCGGCAGCGAGGTCATCACCGACCCGGCGCGCGCCCGCCGGCTGTGGCGGATCCGCGAGGACGGCGCCGGCCTGGCCACCCGCTCGCCCGACGGCCACGAAGCCTGGCCGGGATGGGAGGACGCCGCCGTCCCGCCCGACCAACTGGGCTCCTACCTACGGGAGTTCACCGCGCTGATGGAACGCCATCGGCTCCAGGGCGCCGTCTACGGGCACTTCGGCGAAGGCTGTCTGCACGTCCGCATCACCTTCGACTTCAGCACCGAAGAGGGCACCGCCGTCTTCCGCAGCTTCGTCACCGACGCCGCCCGGCTGATCGCCGCGCACGGCGGTTCGCTGTCCGGCGAGCACGGCGACGGCCAGGCCCGCTCCGCGCTGCTGCCCCTCATGTACGGGCCCGAGATCATCGCCCTGTTCGAGGAGTTCAAGAACGTCTGGGACCCCGACAACGGCCTCAACCCCGGCATGATCGTGCAGCCGCTGCCCGTCGACACACACCTGCGGGTCAGCCCGCACCGCACTCCCCTGCCGCTGGCCACCGTCCTCCCCTTCTCCGCCGACGACGGTGACTTCGCCAAGGCCACCC
This sequence comes from Streptomyces sp. 2323.1, assembly GCF_900221035.1. NCBI lineage: Bacteria > Bacillati > Actinomycetota > Actinomycetes > Kitasatosporales > Streptomycetaceae > Streptomyces > Streptomyces sp. 2323.1. Next base: position 472,350 of record NZ_LT907981.1, read on the forward strand.
GCCGGTGCGTCGGCGTCGGCAAGTGCCGCTCGGCGAGCGGGGGCGGCGACGTGATGTGTCCCAGCTACCGGGTCACCCGGGACGAGAAGGACTCCACCCGCGGCCGTGCCCGTCTGCTGTACGAGATGACCCAGGGGGAGGTGATCACCGACGGCTGGCGCTCCACCGAGGTCCGTGACGCCCTCGATCTGTGCCTGTCCTGCAAGGGATGCAGCGCCGACTGCCCCGTCGGAGTGGATGTGGCCACCTACAAGTCGGAGTTCCTCCACCACCATTACCAGGGGCGGCTGCGCCCGGCCTCGCACTACTCCATGGGCTGGCTGCCGCTGCTGGCACGGCCGGCCGCCCGGGTCCCCCGGCTGGTCAACGCGCTCACCTCGTCCCGGCTGGCCCCGGCCCTCAAACGGCTCGGCGGCATCGCCGCCCAACGAGAGGTCCCGCGCTTCGCCGACCAGACCTTCCTGAGCTGGTTCCGCCGCCGTACCCCGCGGGGCGACGGCCGGCGCGGCCCGGTCGTGCTGTGGGCCGACTCGTTCAACAACCACTTCAGCCCCGAGGTCCTCATCGCGGGCGTGGCCGTCCTGGAGCACGCCGGTTTCCGGGTGCAGGTCCCTGACGGCACCCAGTGCTGCGGACTCACCTGGATCACCACCGGGCAGCTCGGCGTCGCCCGCCGTATCGCCCGGCGCACCACCGCCGCACTACGGCCGGCCGTCCGCGCCGGCATCCCCGTCGTCGGACTGGAGCCGAGCTGTACGGCGGCTCTCCGGAGCGATCTCCCCGAACTCCTCGACGGCGACGAGGACGCCCTGGCCCTCGGCCGGTCCGCCCGCACCCTCGCCGAGCTCCTCGTCCACCAGGCCCCCGACTGGCAGCCCCCGCAGATCGAGGCCCGCTCGATCAGCCAGACCCACTGCCATCAGCACGCCACCTCCGGCTTCGGCGCCGACGGCACGCTGCTCGCCCGTATGGGCATCGACAACACCACGCTCGATTCCGGATGCTGCGGCCTGGCCGGCAACTTCGGTTTCGAACGCGGCCATTACGAGGTCTCGGTGGCCGCGGGTGAACAGGTGCTGCTCCCCGCGGTGCGCGCGGCCGCCGCCGACACCCGGATCCTGGCCGACGGCTTCAGCTGCCGCACCCAGATCGCCCAGCAGACCCCGCGCCACGGCACCCACCTCGCCCAGCTCATCGCCCACGCGCTGCCCCCGTCCGGCACCTCCGGCCGGCCCGCCTCGCCCGCCCTTCCGACCGATAAGGAACACGCCCGTGACTGATGCACTCTCTCTCGTCGACGAGTGGGGCCCCGAGAAGATCGTCGTCGTCTCCCACCGGCGCACCGGCATGAAGGGCGTCCTGGTCATCGACAACACCGCCCGCGGCATCGGCAAGGGCGGCACCCGTATGAGCCCCGGCGTGACCGTCGACGAGGTGTCCCGGCTGGCCCGGGTCATGACGTGGAAGTGGGCCGCCGTCGATCTCTTCTACGGCGGCGCCAAGGCCGGCATCGTCGCCGACCCCGCTTCCCGCGACAAGGAGGCGGTGCTGCGGGCCTTTGCCCGTGCACTGTCCAACGAGGTGCCCCGCGAGTATGTGATGGGACTCGACATGGGGCTGACGGAGGACGACGCCGCGATTATCCAGGACGAGCTGGGCGACCGCGGTGCCGCCGTCGGCACCCCCGCGCATCTCGGCGGGGTGGCCTACGACCGGCTCGGGGTCACCGGCTACGGGGTCGCCGAGGCCGCCGACGCCGCGGCCCAGCACCGGGGCCTGTCACTGGCCGGCTCCCGGGTCGCCGTGCAGGGCTTCGGTGCCGTCGGCAGCGCCGCCGCCCGGCGCTTCGCCGAACTCGGTGCCACCGTCGTGGCGGTGTCCACCGCCCATGGGGCGCTGCACGACCCGAGCGGTCTCGACGTCGATGCCCTGCTGACGGCGCGCGCGGAACACGGCGACCACTTCGTCACCCGCCACCCCACCGGTACCGCGCTCGCGACCGGCAGCGAACTCACCGTGGACTGCGACATCGTGGTGCCCGCCGCGCTCCAGGACGTCATCACCCACACCACCGCCCAGGACATCAAGGCGCAGCTCGTGGTGGAGGGCGCCAATCTGCCCACCTCCGTGCAGGCCCGGACGCTCCTGGCCGAGCGCGGGATCACCGTGGTCCCCGACTTCGTGGCCAACGCCGGCGGCGTGGTCGCCGCCGCCTTCGCCATGGACGCCCGCTACTCCGGGTTCCCTCCGGACACCGCCGGCATCTTCCAGACGGTGTCGACGAAGCTGCGCGCCAACACGGTGACCGTCCTGGACGAGGCCCGGCAGCAGGAGGTCACCCCGCACACCGCCGGTCGCCGGCTGGCCGAGGAGCGGGTACGCACCGCCATGGAGAGCAAGGGCCGCCTCCCGCGCAGCTGACCGCGGCCCGCGCTACCGGCCGCCGTGGGTCACGGCTGGCACGACTCGCCGTTCTTGACGACGAGCAGCGTGACCTTCCGGTCCTGCAACGGGGTGCCCGCCTCCGGATCCTGCGCGCAGACCTTCCAGCTCGCGGGCCACAGCACATGGCGCCCCGCACCCCGCCCGTCCCTGAGCTGGACGGAGGGGTCGTAGTGGAGGGCCTGATAGGCGGCGACCAGTCCCCGGCCCGCCACCTGAGGCATCAGCTCCGGGCCGTCGGCATGGGCCGGCACGGCCGGGGCGAGACAGAACAGGGCAAGGACCGAGGCCGAGACGATTCTCTTCACGACCTGGGAACGATCACCGGCGGCAACGGTCACCACGGACCGGCGATCGGCGCCCGCGCACCGCCTCCCGACGGCGTACCGCGGCCCGTTCCGTCACGCCCGCTACCCCGACCGTGCGAGCCGGAACCCCAGGTCGTCGACGCGAAAGGTGGGATGGCTCTTGCGGCGGCACGAGGCCCGGCAGCCCCGGGGCCAGTCGTCTGCGCCACCGCCACGGAAGACCCGGTACGGGCCGTAGACCTGGGGGTCATAGACGTCCCAGCACCACTCCCACACATTGCCGATCATGTCGTAGAGGCCCCAGGCATTCGGCGCCTTGGTGGCGACCTCGTGCACCTCGCCGCCGGAGTTCCCGCGGTACCAGGCGATGTCGTCCAGCTCGCCGTAGCGGACGCCGGAGGTGCCGGCCCGGCAGGCGTACTCCCACTCCGCCTCGGTCGGGAGCCGATAGCCACCGGCTTCCGCGTCGCAGACCACGTCCTGGGCGTCGGGATCCTGGCCCATCGCGTAGCAGGGTGCCAGCCCTTCGGCCTGGGAGAAGAGGTTGCAGAACCGCAGGGCGTCCGGCCAGGAGACCTCGGTCACCGGCGTCCGCGGCCCCGCCGTGCTCGCGGGCACCGCACCGCACACCGCTTGGTAGAGCGCGCGGGTCACGGGATACGGCGCCAGCCGGAACGCTCCGACCTCCACCCGCCAGTTCGTCTTCGTGCCCTCGTCCCGTAGGACGATCTCCCCGGCCGGAATCCCGGTCAGGCGCTCGGCGCCGGCCTCGCTGAGGGACGGTTCACGACTCATCGACCTTGCCGCAGCTTCTCGTCGAGTTCTTGCCGCGTCGCGACGAACCACACCTGGGTGCCGCGGTTCCCCTCGCGCACGAAGTCGCGCAGGGCCTGGCTCCCGTCCGTATGAGGGGAGATGTCGCCGACGAGCACAAGACGAATTCGGTAGTTCACAAACTTCTGGACGATCTCGCCGGCCACACCGGAACGCAGCGAAAAGAATGCGTCGTCCACCCGCTCCACGGGCACGGCCACCACCTCGGCCTGACATCCCATCGCCTCGCCGATCAGATCGAGTGCGCCACTGCCGTCGCTCAGCTTCTGCCCGTCGGGGGCACACAGGAGAACGGACGCACCATGCGATTCCACGAGGCTTTCGGATGTCATGTCGTGATCGTAGGCCAACGCCAAAGACGTCTCCTGCGAATTGTCCCTCTGCCAGGATCGCCGCCATGACGCCCGAACTGCCCGAACACTGCACGCATGCCATCGAATTACTGCCGGACAGGGTCATCAAGCGGTTTCGGGGGACGGATCGCGAGGGTGGTGCGCGCGAGTGGCGCGCGCTGACGCTGCTGGCCGCTCATGCTCCCGGGCTGGCGCCCGAGCCATGGGACTGCGCTCTTGCCGCGGACGCGCCCGTGGTGGTGATGTCGCGGCTGCCCGGTGTGCCGATGCGTGGGCGTGCCCTGTCTGACGTACAGGTCGCGGCCCTGGCGGCAGCCCTGCGGAGGCTCCACGCCGCGGTGCCCGCCGAGGTGCTGAGAGCGGTCCCGCCCCGTCCGGACCACGCAGCGGAACTCGTTGCCAGGATCCGTCGCTGGACGCCCCAGATGCGACCGCACGTCAGCGGGCAGGTGGCACAGGCCATGGATGCCGGGGTGGCCTGGCTGACGTCGGCGCACCTCGATCGGCCCGGTGCGCCGGAGATTCCCCCGGTTTTCGGAGCCGGGGACGGCAATCTCGCCAACTTCCTCTGGGACGGCTCCACCGTGCGGATCGTCGACTTCGAGGACTCGGGCCGCAGCGACCGGGTCTTCGAGCTGGCGGAGATCACCGAGCATGTGGCGAGCTGGGCGGAGCACTCCCTCGCCATCTCCTCATTCCTCGCCAAATTCGACCTCACCCGGGCGGAGTTGGGCCGGTTACGGGACTGCCGCCGTCTGCTTGCCCTCGTCTGGCTGTTCCTGCTGCTGTTCGACGCCAGGGCCGACAACCGACGGAACCCGGTCGACGCGGTGGAGCGGCAGGCTCAGCGGCTGCTGGATCTCCTCGGCTGAGTCGCGGCCGGTCAGGAGAGGGGCCGGCACAGCAGGGCGTCGGGGCTGCCCTGGTGTCCGGGGCGGTTGGTGTAGGCGATACCTGCCGCGTAGGTGTCGGTGGGGCACTGTCCTTTGAAGCGGCCGTAGGCGAATTCACCGCCGGGTCCGCCGGGCGGGCGGTGGTCGCCGCGGTCGAACCAGATGGTTTCGCCACCGGTGCCGAGCGAGGACCGGGCCGGCATGCACAGGGCGGCGGAGACCCGCTCACCGCGCAGGCTGTAGCCGGTGAGGAAGTGGCCCTCGGGGCACTGGAGTTTGCTGTATCCGGGGGCCCAGTCCCCCTCCGCGGGGACGTACCGCTCGTCCCGGACGACCTGGGGAACGCCGCCGGGGCGACGCAGATCGCGGGCCGTGGGTGCGTCGGTGCACAGTCCACGGCCCCGGGTGTGGCTGAGGCCGATCAGCCGTTCGCCATCGGGGCAGGCCGCCTTGCGGGCGCCGCCGTCCCAGTCGCCCAGGGCCCGGGTGCTCAGGGACTGGACGAAGTCCCGGTGGTCGAGGGTGAGCATGTGCCACGCGGGGGTCACCGGCACCGGGCCCGTGCTGTGCGGGGCGGTCATCAGCCGGTTCCATGCGGCGGCGCGCCAGTCGTTGCCGTCCAGGATTCCGCTGCGCTTACCGGCGTTGTCGTAACGCAGCAGGGCCCAGCTGTCGCCGCCCGGTCGGCCCTGGCCGTCGGTGCTCCAGCCGACGAGGGGCCAGTAGGCGAAGTCCGTGTCGGTGTCGGCAAGGTAGTCGGTCAGATTGCCGAACCAGGTGCGGGCCGCGGCTCCGGTCTCCTCGGCGCCGACCCCGAATTCGCTGATCCACAGGGGTGCGGTGAAGTGCTGCCCGGTCTCCTGGGAGACGAAGAAGGCCTGATCGTGCAGGACGGTGCGCAGCTGCTCGCGGGACAGGTCCTGGTACCGGGGGTCGCTGGTCTCCCCCAGCCCCGTGGCGCCGCTGTGGTGCGGGCCGGTGTACCCGTAGAAGTGGGCCGAGTAGACGAGTTTGCCGGAGACGACGAGGGTGTGCGAGAGCGTACGGACGGGGGTGAGGGTGGGGCGGCCGTGCGGCAGGCCGTCCACCGGCAGGCCGGTCCAGTTGATGCCCTCGATGATGAGGAGAAGGCGGGGGTTGGCCTCGGTCTGGATCCGGTCCGCTGCCTCCTGCGCGGCGGCTTGCCAGTCGTGGTTGTCGCCCAGGCCCCAGTTGGGGTCGTCCCAGACGTCGCGGCGCACCTCGTTGTAGAGGTCCGCCCCCACGACCCGGGCGTTGTCGCGGTAGCGGCGGGCCATGAAGACCCAGTCGTCGGCCCACTGCCGGGTGGTTTGGTGGCTGTTCCAGCGCTCGTTGCCGTCGAGGCCGCAGCACCATCGGGTGGCGTTGGTGTGGTTGTTGAGGATGACGGCGAAACCGCTCGCGGTCAGGTCCGCGACCACGGCGTCGAAGATCTGCAGCGGGGTCCTGCCGCGCAGCTGCGGGTTCGCGGCGACCGCGGCATCGGGTACCGGGGCCGTCGCATGGATCATCTCGTTGGAGAACGGCAGCCGGATGGTGTTGAGGCCCAGCGCGCGGAAGTCGTCCAGCAGCGCCGGGAGGGCGACGCGGTCCAGGCCGAGCGGGATGCCGTGGGAATTCTGGCCGCTGTGGTGGCTGGCTGCGTCGTTGATATCGCCCGAGCCGTTCCAGGAGCCCTGCGCCCCGTCCCAGTTTCCCGCCTTCAGCCGGAAGCGTGTGCCGTCGGCGTCGACGATGAAGCGGCCTCGGGTGGACAGCGGGGCGGTCCATGCTCCGGCAGGGGTCGCGACTGCCGGCCGTCCGGACGCCGCAGTGGCCGGCGTGGCGGGAGCTGCACCCGCGCCGGGGACGGTGATGACCAGCAGAACGAGGCATATCGCCAGGGCACTGCATGCCGCTCGGACCAAAGACTTCATGTCAGCTGCCTGCTTCGCCGGGGTGGGGACCCGTCGGGTCGTCCGGCGGGCAGCCCTCGGCGGGGACGCCGCCGAAGGGCAGGAACACGGTAGCGGCGAAGGGCGGACGAGCCCTACCCAGTACAGCTGATGCTTCCTCAATCAACCTGAGTTCAGGCCTACTTACGGCCCCCGTGGCACGTCAGGCGTTCAAGCCGGGCCATGGGTGGACCGGCACTGAGGCCGAGGCCGCCGTTCGGACCGCCGCACTCCTCTCGTGACACCTGCTACGCCCCCGGATGGGCGAGCACCGCCCGACGACCGCCCGAATGCGGCGGCACCGCCGGGCGCCACCCCGGGCCGCGCACCCATGAGACCACCCCGCGAGCACGTAAAGTGATTTTTCGATCACGCACCGTGCGCTCCGGGCGTTCGGTGGCACCGGAGAAAGGGACATGCATGCGCGCTCGCCTTCTCGCCACGGCTGCCGTCCTGGCGCTCACCAGCACTCTTCTCGCCGCCGCACCCGCACCGGCGAGCCCCTCCCCCGTCGCCGGGCCGCCCGGCGAGCCGACCGCCACCGGCCGCCGTGCCGGAAACACCGAGGTCCCCGTCGAGGGCGGCACGGCCCGCTTCGACGCTCCCCCCACTCTCCTGGCCGCCCTCAAGGACCACGGTGTGGCGATCGCGGACGTCGACGCCGACGGAAAGATCAGCCAGCACCACTACACCGGTGCCGGAGTGAGCCTGGACATCGAGGGCGGCGCCGTCACCAACAGCGGCGGAAAGGTCGGCGGTGAGCTCCGCTTCGCCGAGGCGGGCCTCGCGCTGCTCAACAGCAGAACCGGCAAGGCCGTCAAGATCTCCGACTTCGTGGGCGACCTGTCCCAGGGCACCCTGCGGGCCGGCCTGGACCGCGGCGCGGACGTCACCCTGGGCACCTTCACCCGGCCCGCCGCCAACGCGTCCGTCGACACCGATGCCGCGATGCTGCGGATGAACACCAGCATCACGGTCACCGCGGTCGCCGCCGCCAAGCTCAATGCCGCGCTCGGTACCAAGATCTTCACCACCGGCGGGCCGCTGCTGCACGCCCGCATCGACGCGCGCCTCGACCCGTCGGTCGACCTCCGTACTGCCCTCAACCTGAGCCGTCACCCGGCGCGGCGCCAGGAGTAGGGGCGGGCCGGCCGGAGCGTCCGTCCTCCTGCTGCTGCGTCGTCCACGGCAGCGGGAGGCCGTCTCCGTGGCGTCTCGGGATCAGATGGACGTGGGCATGGAAGATCTTCTGGGTCGCCGCCGGACCGCGGGCCGTGATGATGTTGAGGTCCCCCGCCAGTTCCGCGCCGAGCTCCGCCGCGCGCTGCATCATCGCCGCGGTCACGGCCGGATCGGTCGTCGCGTCCCGTACGTGGCGGCGCGGAAGGACCAGGACATGGCCGGGTGCGACCGGGCGGCGGGGCACGATCGCGAGGGCGTCCGGCCAGTCACGGACGAGCCGGGCAGGGGCGTCGCCGGCCGCGATCCGGCAGAAGACGCAGGACTCCAGCTGCCTGGCGGGTTCGCGGTGGATCAGGGGGCGGGCGATATCGCGGTGTTCCACGTCGGCCGCGGTACCGCGCTCGGCGAGCCAGTCGGCGACGGCCCGGGCGATGGCCGGCGCGCGATGGCGGCCGTACCAGCAGGCAACGTACAGATGAACCGCCTCGTCGACGACGGTCCGGTGCAGGGCGAGCACCTGACGCCCGGTGTGCTCGATGGTCCGTTGCGCGTCCGGGGCGGACAGGATGTAGTCACGCACCTCGGGGTCCAGGCCCGTCAGGGCGACCAGCGGTGCGGTGACGGCGGTGTCGGCCGGGTCCCACATCCGGTCGCGGAGGTCCAGGACCAGGGCGCTGGTGTCATGCCGGGGCGGGGCGCCCCAGCGGGCGCCGTAGGAGGTGATCCGGACCGGGGCGGCGGTGCTGGGCAATGGCCTCTCCTGCCATGTCGGAGACGGGGAGTTCGGCGGGTCCGCAACGTCCCGTCGGGTGCACGGCGTTGCTGCGGACGCGTTTGTGGGGCACTTCGAAAAAAAGCGGGAGACGCGTTCCCGCTCCGCTGTCGTCGGCGGCGGGTGCGGATCTCCTTCTGACAGATGTACCGGATGCGACGGTGAGCCATCGCTTCATCGGGGGGTTGCGTGCTGTACGGCGGGGCGCCACTGCGTGGTTCCGTTGCGCCGGCCGTGCCCTGGCGCCGGAGCGGGAGGGCACGACCGGCACCCTGACCGGCCGAGTGGCCGGGCCGACCCGGCCGCGGACCGTACCGACGGGCAATGGGTGCGCCGCGTTCCGGGCAAGTTCAGCTAGCGGTCACGCACGTCACCCAAACTCTGGAACGAGACATTCCGTTTGGTGACACCGCTGTGGTCAGGCATGCCGGCCACGGCACGGAGGGCCTGATGGCCGGTATCGAAACCCACGTCCCCACCAACCGTCGTCACTTCCTTCTCAGCTCCGGTGCCGCCGTCGCCGGAGCCGGTGCCGCATGGGCACTGCCGAGCCAGCGCAGCAGCAGCGCGGCTCCGAGCGCGCCCCCTCTCCCCCGCACGTCGCCGGCCGGTCCGGCCGGGCGGCGGGCGGCCCCGTACGGGGTCACGACACTGGACACCGCGGCGCACCTCACCGGCAGCGGCAACTACCGCCGCCTGGGCTCCGGCCCCGGATGGCCGCTGGTGGTCCGCGGCGACCTCGCCTCCGCCGGGACCGGACGCCAGGACCGGCGGACCGCCCTGGCCTGCTTCGTCCAGTTCACCGATCTCCATGTGGCCGACGTCCAGAGCCCGTTGCGCACCGAATATCTGCGCGCCGGCTCACCGGGGTCGTGGCGCGCGCAGGAGGCGCTGTCGGTGGCCGGCGCCGTGTCGCTGGTGGAGCAGGCCAACGCGCTGGGCGGCGGGCCCCACACCGGCCGGCGGCCGGCCTTCGTCATGTCCACGGGTGACAACATCGACAACCACTCCATGATCGAGCTGGAGTGGTTCCTCACCCTCATGAGCGGCGGCCGTATCACACCCAACACCGGTGACCCGACGGCCTACGAAGGCGTACAGAACTGCGGCCTCCCGCTGTACTGGCATCCGGCCGACGGCCTGCGCGACCAGGACAAGAAGCGGGGGCTGCCGTCGATACCGGGCTATCTGGAGGCCGCGATCCGCCCCGTGACCAGTCCCGGCCTGCGGATTCCCTGGTACTCGACGCCCGGCAACCACGACGATCTGCCGGGCGGCTGCCTGGCCCCGCAGGACCCGGAGCTGACGGACTACATCACGGGGGCACGCAAGCTGTTCTCCGTACCGGACTCCGATGTGGCCGCGTTCGCCAAGGTGCTGGACAGCGGCGACGACCCCAAGAGCACCGTGCTCAAGGAAATCCTCGGACGCAACGCCTCCCGGGCCCGGACCGTGACCGCGGACGAGCGGCGCCGCATGTTCACCCCGCACGAGTATCTGCGGGCGCATCTGAACCCGGCGTTCGCCGGCGCGGGACCGGTCGGGCACGGCTACACCGACGACCACCTCAACGACGACCAGACGTACTACTCCTTCACCGTCGCGGACGGTGTCCTCGGCATCAGCATCGACACCACCTACCGCAGCGGCCACTACGAAGGCTCGCTGGGCACCGCCCAACTCCAGTGGCTGGAGCGGACCTTGGCCGCCCACAGCTCCCGTCATTACGATGCGGACGGCCGGCTGGTGCGCAATGCCGGTGCCGACGACGCGCACATCCTGATCTTCAGCCACCACCACAGCCCGAGCATGACCCGGCGCCCCGATGCGGCGCGCGCGGAGGAGAAGCGGCACGACGGTGCGGAGCTCATCGCCCTGCTGAGCCGGTTCCCCAACGTGGTGGCGTGGATCAACGGCCACAGTCACGTCAACCGCATCACGCCGCACGCCCACCCGACGGCCGCCCGCTCCTTCTGGGAGGTCAACACCGCCTCGCACGTGGACTATCCGCAGCACGCCCGGATCCTCGAACTGGTCGACAACCACGACGGCACGCTGTCGCTGTTCACCACCCTCATCGAGTCGGCCGCTCCGCACCGCACGGACTTCGACGACCTCTCGGCGGTCGGCCTCGCCTCCCTCTACCGCGAGCTGTCCTACAACGCTCCCGGCCTGGCCGCCGGCATGAGCGGCGGCGTGCACGAAATGGCAGGCAGGCCGGCGGACCGCAACACCGAACTCCTCGTCCACCGGGCATGACCGGGCGGGCGGCTCTCCCGCCCGCCCTACGCACCGCGACGGCCGGAATGGATCGTCCGGGGGACCCCGACGACGCGCCGCGCCCCGGCACCGGGGGCGAGCAGTACCTTCAGGAGGAACATAAGGGCGGATATACGTCAGAACAACACCATTGGTGGAGCCCGCATGTCACCCTCCGTCACACACCGGACGGCCCGAAGACGCATTGCCGGCACCCTGAGCGTTGTGCTGGCCGTCGGCGTCGTCGTCACCGGCCTCGTCCAGGCAGCAGCGCCGTCCACCACTCCCCGCCGTCTCGATCCGCGCATCACCGCGGTCATGCGGAAGCCGGACTACCGCCATGCCCAATGGGGTCTGTTCCAACAGAACCCGGCCGGCGGCAGGGTGACGCAGTCCCGCTACGCCGACCAGTTCTTCATCCCCGGGTCGACGGCCAAACTGTTCAGCGTCAGCGGCACCTGGCACACCCTGGGCAGTGACCACCGCTTCGTCACGCCGGTCCACGCCGTCGGGCGGCGACTGGGCAGCACCCTCAAGGGCAACCTGGACCTGGTCGCACAGGGCGACCTGACGCTCGGCGGCCGCACCCGCAAGGACGGCACCGTCGCCTTCACCACCATCGACCACACCTACGCCGACGACGTCCCGGGAGCCACCCTCACCCCGGAGAACCCGCTGGCCGGTATCGACCAGCTGGCCCGGCAGGTACGCGCGTCGGGTATCCGTCGGGTCGACGGCAACGTGGTCATCGATTCCCGGCTGTTCCGTCCGGACGCGGTGCTCGACCCGACCCCCACGCCGCTGATCATCAATGACAACCTCATCGATCTGCTGACCTCCCCCGGCGCCGAAGCGGGCGCCCCGGCCGGCCTCGACTGGCGGCCGAAGGTCGCGCCGTACCACGTCACCTCGGCCGTCCGCACCGTCGCGGCGGGCAAACCGACCGACATCAACGTGACCAGCTCCCCCGACGGCACCCGCATCCGGCTGTCGGGCACCATCGCCGCCGGCTCCGCCCCCGTCCTGCGGGTCTCCGGCATCAAGGACCCGAACGCCTTCGGCCGGACGGCCCTGATCGAGGCACTGCAGCGCGCCGGCGTCCAGGTCCGGGCGAAGGCGGTGGGCCCCAACCCGGCCGGCCAGTTGCCGCGCTCCTACCAGGGCGCGCCCGCGGTGGCCCGGTACACCTCTCCGCCGTACGCCCAATACGCCAAGCTGATCCTCAAGGTGAGCCACAATCTCGGGGCGAACCTCGGGATGTGCCTGATGGCGACGACCACGGGAAGCTCCAACTGCGAGGAGGGCTTCCCGGTGCTCGCCGCCTTCCTGGACCGGGCGCACGTGGACCGCAGGGCCGTACAGCTCGCCGACGGCCGGGGCGGCAACCCGGTCGACCGCACCACACCCCGCGCCCTGGCCCAGATCCTGACGTACTGGCAGCACACCCCCGAGGCGCAGCTCTTCCGTACCTCGCTGCCGGTACTGGGCGTCGACGGGACCCTGGCGGACTCCTGCCGGCACTGCCCCTCACGCGGCAAGGTCTTCGCCAAGACGGGCACCGCTGCGGGCGGTGACGCGCTCAACGACCGGCTGGCGGTGGGCGCCGAAACCGCGGCCGGCTATCTGGAGACCCGCAAGGGCCACTTCGAGGTGTTCTTCGACGGGGTGAACGGGGCCTCGACCCCCAATGCCGACATCAACGGCGTCCTGACCATCGGCAACGACGTCGCCGCCATCGCCGCCTACCTCCAGCAGCAGGCCTCCGGCGGCGGACACCGAGCTTGATTGGCACCACCGAGCTTAATTGGCATCTTGGATGCCACTTCTATAGAGTGCGGGTGTGCGACTGACCAAGAGCACCGACATCGCCCTCCGTATTGCCATGCGCTTGGCGGTACTCGGCAACCGGGACGACGCGCCCACCACCCGCGAGGTGGCGAGCGCCGTCGAGGTGCCGTACACCCACGCCGCCAAGGTGGTGAGCAAGCTCCAGCACCTCGGCGCCGTCGAGGCACGGCGCGGGCGCGGCGGAGGACTGACGCTCACCACCGCGGGGCGTACGGGGTCACTGGGGCGACTGGTGCGCGAACTGGAGGGGGTCGACGATGTCGTGGGGTGCGAGGACGAGCCACCGTGCCCCCTGCGCGGCGGCTGCCGGCTCCGCGGCGCACTGCGGGCGGCACAGGAAGCGTTCTACGCCTCGCTCGACCCGCTCTCCATCGCCGATCTGATCGAGAGCCCGACCGGCCCGATCCTGCTCAGCCTGGCTCCCCGCCCCGCGACCTGAGCGCGCGCCACGACCCGGGGCCGTCACCTGGACTGAGTCCGCCTCCAGAACGGCGCGCTCCCCCTTGGTCAAAAATACGCATCCAAGATGCAACTTTCAGCTCCCTCCTTCTCCCTCCCCTCTCCTCCTCTTTCTTCGAGAATCGGAGCAGTCGATGCTGTCGAGCGAGTCCGCCAAGACCGTCACCGCCACCCTCCCCGCCGTGAGCGGGGCCATCGATGAGATCACGGCACTCTTCTACGAGAAGCTCTTCACCGCGCACCCCGAGCTGCTGCGCGACCTCTTCAACCGCGGCAACCAGGCCAACGGCAGCCAGCGGCAGGCCCTTGCGGGGTCGATCGCCGCGTTCGCGAGCCATCTCGTCGCACACCCGGACAGCCGGCCGGACACCATGCTGGCGCGGATCGCACACAAGCATGCCTCGCTCGGGGTGCGCGAGGACCAGTACCCGATCGTGCGGGCGCACCTCTTCGCGGCCATCGCCGAGGTGCTCGGCGATGCGGTGACCGATGAGGTGGTGCGCGCCTGGGACGAGGTGTACTGGCTGATGGCCCACGCCCTGGTCGCCATCGAGAAGCGGCTCAGCGCCGAGGCGGGCGTCCAGGACGGCAAGGTGTGGCGGCCGTATCGAGTGGCCGGCCGCATCCAGGAGACCGACGAGGTCGCGACTTTCCTACTCCAGCCGGCCGACGGGGCACCCGTCCCGCCGTCCCGCCCCGGCCAGTACGTCTCCGTACAGGTCCAACTCCCCGACGGTGCACGGCAGATACGTCAGTACAGCCTGTCCGGACAGCCGGACGGCGGGCTGCAGATCTCCCTGAAGCGGGTGGCAGCCGGGCGGCGGGCCGGGGCTCCGTCGGAGGACCCCGCGGGCGAGGTCTCCGGCCATCTGCACGCACACGTCCACGGCGGCGAAGTCCTGTACGTGAGCCCGCCGTTCGGCGATGTGGTGCTCCCCGAGGACGGCGCGGGCCCGCTGCTCCTCGCCTCGGCGGGCATCGGTTGTACGCCGATGATCGGCATGCTGACGCATCTCGCCGCCGCGGGCTCCCGACGCCGCATCATCGCCGCCCACGCCGACCGGTCGCCCGCCACCCACCCGTTCCGCACGGATCTCCGCCGGCTCACCGACAAGCTCCCCCACGCCACGGCGGAACTCTGGTACGAGGAGGGACTCCAGGACAGCGAAGGGCTCCGGGCTGACCGGGACGAGGCGGAACAGGCTACGGCCGAGGCCGTGACCGTACGCACCGGTCTGATGGATCTGACGCAACTCGCCATCCCGGCCGGCACCACCGCGTATCTCTGCGGGCCGGTGCCGTTCATGAAGGCGGCGCGTGCCCAACTGCTGGCCTCAGGAGTGCCCGCCGCGCAGATCCACTATGAGGTCTTCGGTCCGGACCTCGGTCTGAACTGATATCCGTTGCCCGCCGCCCGTGCACACCGCATGATGCGAACATGACCGCCAACCCACCTTCTGCGCCACCCGCCGTCGTCCCGCTCACGCGGTACACGAAGGAGGAACTCACCGAAATCGTCGGGGACGTCGAGGACCCCTTCGGTGTCGCGCACACCGGCCTGACCTGGCTGGCCAAGGAGCAGCACTTCGGCATCAGACGCGATGGCCGGCTCGTGGCACACACCGGTCTGGTGACGCTTCCCCTCACGGTCGGCACGACCGAGACCGAGGTGGTCGGCTTCGGCGGGGTGGCCGTCGCTCCTGATCTGCGGGGGCAGGGACTGGCACGGCTCGTCGTCACCGCCGCACGGGAACACGCCCGCACCATGGGACCGCCGTACGGGCTGCTGTTCTGCCGCCCCCAACTCCTGCCCCTGTACCAGCGGCTCGGCTGGCAAGAGCTTCCGGGGAAGGTAGTTGTCGAGCAGCCCGAAGGGCCCGTGGTGATGCCGCTGCACACCATGTGGACGCCCCTACGGGACGGGGAACGCTGGCCAGAGGGGCCGGTGCGGCTCCGGTCGCTGCCCATGTAAGCGGCGAGCCTCGACGCGCCCCGTGCCACTCACTGCCGTCCCACCATGTTCGAACGCTGCTCGTCAGCCCGGGAGTCCCACGAAGGTTCGCATCTGTCCTTCGTCCGCGTGGAGTCCCGGCGCGTCGTTTGGACAGCCCACGAGCCTCCGACACCGTGAAGTCGTGCGTCCTCTCCTTCTTCGTCTCGCCGCGGCGACCGCCGTCCTCCTTGCCGCCACCGGCTGCGTCTCCCTCCCGGCCGGTGGATCCGGGCACGGGCCCGGTACCGCTCCGGGCGGCCGTACCGTCGCTCCGGCCCGGCCCTCACCGCTGCTGATGCCCACCGAGAAGTCCACGCGGGAACGGCTGGTGGATGTGGCCTCCGCACGGCACAAGCCCGGGCGGCAGCGGAAGTTGCCCAAGAAGGTTGCCACCCGAGGGCACGCTGCGGCGGTGAACGGGCGGGAGCGGCCCAAGGGACGGGCCATGCCGCATCACCCGCGTTCCGCACCGCCCAGGGCGCGTACGCGTACCCAGCCCGTACGTGCGGTGCCACGGCAGCGGCACCGTGCCGGTGCGCAGACGCGGGCGCTTCCCCGGCCGCCGCGGCGCGGGGCGACGGTCGACCCGGGTGTGGTGTGCCGGATGGCGTCCGGCCGGGTCCGCGCGGACCTGGTGCAGCTGTGCCACCGGGCGTACGGACGCTGAGCGCGCCGGGCCCGGGCTCGCCGTCCGCGACGGGGGCGCCGCGCCCGTGCGTCACGCCAGCCGGATCTCCGTCCCGGCCGACTGCTCCCGGGCGGCCGCGACGACCAGGGCCGCGGCCGCGGCGTCCTGTACGGCCACACCGACGGACTTGTAGAGGGTGATCTGGTCCGGTGAAGTGCGGCCCGCTTTATGGCCGGTGAGGAGTTCGCCCAGCTCGGCGTGTACGTGTTCCTCGGTGATGAGGCCCGCGCGGAGCGGCTGCAGCAGATCGTTGCTGCCCGTGGGGAAGGGAGCCAGCGCCGCCTGCCGGGATTCGACGCACACCAGCGCCTCCGCAATCGTGGCGTCGTCGATCTCGCGGCCGTCCGGGTTAAAGCCCACCGAGGTCACATGGACGCCCGGCGAGAGCCAGGAACGGCGGATCACGGGGTCGACGGCATGGGTGGTCGCGGCGGCGATGTCCGCACCGTCGAGCGCCTCGGCGTAGCCGGCGAACGCCGCGGCGGGGACCTGGAGTTCGGCCGACAGCAGGTCGGCCAGCGCGGCCGCCTTCGCCCGGTCGCGGCCGGCCACCCGGATCTGCCGGATCGGGCGGACCCGGCACATCGCCGCGGCGTGTGACCGGGCCTGGGCGCCGGTGCCCAGGAGTGCCAGCACCGAGGCGTCGTCACGGGCCAGCAGGCGGGCCGACAGCGCCGAACCTGCGGCGGTCCGGGCCGCGGTGATCGCCGTACCGTCCAGCAGCGCGGTGGGCTCTCCGGTGTGCGGATCGAAGGCGACGATCAGCGCCTGATGGGTCGGCAGAGGGGTGCCGCCGTTGTGCGGGAAGACGGAGACCAGCTTGGTCATGAGCATCTCGGCCGACGGCACATGGCCCGGCATCGCTGCCAGGAAGCCGTCCCGTTCGGGTACCCGCACGGCAACGCGGTCCGGGGCGGCGGCGCGCCCCGCGCTGAGGTCCGTCATCGCCGACGCCAGGGCATCGATCAGCGCATCGATGTCGAGCAGCGCCTCGACCTGCGCACGTCCGAGAACCAGCATCCTTCTCACCCTCCCGATCACCGCGTACCGGCCGGCGTCACGCCGGGCCGGGATGCCGACCGTAGCGTCCATGGCTCCGACTGCGCCGGGTCACCGGCACCGGACCCTGTGCAACCATCTCACTCATGTCCGGTCTGGGGTAAATTCTCCTTATGCCGCTTTTATGCGAGCCGGGTGACGGGCGGGCCGGAAGCCAGCAGGGCGCGGTCCCCGCACACGGAGTCGCGGGCGGTTCGGACGCCGACGAAGCCTGGGCCAGTCCGCGCGGCTCGTTGCGGCAGTGCCCCGAGCGTCCCTTCGCGAGCCCCAGGGGCTCAACAGGAGGTGTAGATCCATGCGAGCAAAGCAGCTGAGGCGCTCCTTGGCGGTCGCCGCGGCCAGTGCCGTGCTGGCCGGCGGAGCGGCCGTGGGGACCACGGGCACGGCCGCCGCTGCGCCGGCCACCACGTCCGCGGTCAGCCAGACCACGCAGGCCAAGTGCACCTGGCACTCGGGTTATTGGACCAAGCGTTGGTACCACGGGCGCTGGGAGTACAGGTGGCACGGGGGCTGGTTCGACGGTCGCCACCACTGGCACCACGGGTACTGGGCCAAGTACTGGCACCCCGGCCACTGGGAGAGGCAGTGGCACAAGGGCTGGTACAGCTGTAGGCACTGAGCCCGCTGGACACAGCTGAGCCCCGGTGCGGTTCCCTGATGAGGGAGCCGCACCTTGCCGTTTCGCCGTACTTCCGCCGCTCGGTAGCGCGGTGACAGACTGCAACACTCGACAACCAGCGGAGGACCCAGACATGGCTCCGCTATTGCGATCACTGGGTGAAGGCCACCGCCTGACAACAAGCCCGCCCAAGAACCTCTAACGCAACTCGGGTAGCCGTTACTTCTGGATAGGTGCGGCGGTTGGTTTGGTGTGAGCAAACGCAATCCTCAACCCTGGCTAGTTGACGACGAGTTGTGATCGGGAATCGAGCCGTTGCTGCCAACCCAGCCGCCTGGGCACCGGCAACCGGGCCGGAAGAGGGCGCTGGAGGACCGCAGGGTGCTGTGCGGCATCCGGTTCGTCCTCTACACCGGCATCCAGCGACATCCACGAAGCATTCCTCAAACTCACCTGCTCACTGATCTGCCGGCGACGCCTGCGAACCGTGTTGCGCTAGGAGCTCTTACTCCCTGAGCCTCGTCGCGACCGCGGATCGGAGGGGATCTGGAAAGCTGTCAGCGAAGGGGTGGGCCTTTCTCCAGGAATGTGTCGAGTACTCCGTCCGCGACCTTTACCGTGCCTTGCGGCCGGGTTGCCCCGGGAATGGTTCGGATGACTGACGCCTGCTTCGCCAAGGCTCGGGAGCGGGCCTGTAGCTCGTCGGCTCTCGGAGGGTCTCCGTTCAGCCGTGCCTTGAGGCTGTCGCAGGTAGTTGTAAGGGCTTGTGCCCAGAGGGCCATCGCGTCGAGCCAGGGTTTAGCCTCTGTGATCAAGGTTCTGTCCGGGACGTGAGCGGTGATCCGCTGGGGTGCGTTGACCATTGCTGCGGCGTAGGCGCGTAGATGGGCGACAGCCTGATCTTTGTGGCCTGAGGTCCACAACCTGTCGAACTCTTTCAGGCGGGCGGCGAGGACGGGTGCTTGGGGTTGCCAGGGTGCGCCCTTCCAACTGGGTGCCAGGTGCTGGGTGTCGAAGAAGACTCGCAGGGCTTCGGCGGTGTCCGCGTCGCCGTCGGAGAGGTGGTCTGCGGCTGCTTGGGCGCTGACGGACGGGTCGTAGGCTTGTGGATTCCATGCGTAGTCGGCACCGGTGAATTCGGCTACTTTACTGGCCGACGCCTGATTCATGGGATTGAGGACCACTCCTGAGAGGTAGTCCCCCAGCGCCCGGGAGCGGTTGGCGTAGGGAGCGAGTAGCAGGCGGCCGGCTGCCTGGTCGGAGTCGTTGACCGGGTAGTTGTCCCAGAGCAGGACGTCGCGATTCCACAGCTCGGCGGATTGCCGTGCCTGATCTGCGGTGATGCTGGTGGGTAGGACGTCGGTGCCGGTCCACATCATCGTGATCCGCCGGTCCAAGCTGCGGCGTAGGGATTTCTTGTACAGGGTCGCCGACAGGTCGCTGTACTGGGTGGGAACCATTACCAGCGGCCTCAATCCACGATGGCGGTCGACGAATTCGTGTTGGATGCGGTTGAGCAGGCCGGACTGGGAAGTGGCCATGGCCTGCTGGGTCACCGTCCTCCACCTGGCGAAGTCCGCCGCACAATTCCACACCGACAGCGGGTGGATGTCGTCAAAGGCGATCGCGAAGTTGCGGATGCCTAGTTCGTACAGTGAACCGAGCTTGTCCAGGATGGTACGTCGGTCACGCGCCGAGTTGTAGCAGATGGATTTGCCCGGGGAGAGCACGTAGGTGAACCGCACATGGCGACGGCTTGCCACGTCGGCGAGAACGGACAGTCGCCGGGCTTGCTCAGGCGGATACCGGTCACGCCACCGGTCGCGCTCGAAAGGATCGTCCTTGGGAGCGTACAAGTACGTGTTGAACTTCATCCGCCCGTAGAAGGTCAGTTGATCCAGTCGGTCTTCGTGCGTCCATGGTCTGCCGTAGAACCCCTCGACTACACCGCGCCGTGACATGGCGGGGAAGTCCACGATTGACACGCCGGCGACCCGTGACCGGCTGGCAATCTGAGCGAAGGTCTGGGCGGCGTAATAGACACCGTCAGAGTCCTTGCCGGCCAGCAGCACATCGCCTCGCCCGTTCACCGAATCGGTGGTGATCGCGTACCCCTCGGCAGGAAGCTCTCCGGGGCCGAACGCCTTGCTGCGTTTGAGTAGGGAAGCAACAACAGGGCTGTCGCTGCGGCCGATCACAACCGTCAGTGCCGTCGGCCGGCCGGCATCGGCGACCGCAGCGCCTGCGATGGACGTGTGTACCTCGCTCGCGCCAGCGGACCGGAGGGCCCGGATCACCGTCTCCATCGACTGATCGTCCGTGCCGTGGCCGCGCAGCACCTCAACGGTCGACGGGATGTTGAGATCTGGTCCGGTGCGTCGTATCGCCCGCGGCGTCGGGCTGATATGTGGCAGTCCGGGGCCATTCTGGCTGGCGGCCGCGATCCTCGGCGCGGAGGAGGCGGACTGCGATCGTGTGGCCGCGACCTGCCCTGGGGGTGAGAAGCATCCGGAGAGCATGAACGCACTTATGGCCAGCGTCGCGGCTAGAGCCCGGCTGATCCGGTTCCCCGTCACTGGCAGCGCTCCCTGCTGACCAGGAGCATCCAAGCGGCCGCAAGCAACACCAGGAACCAACTGCTCGGCACGAGGAGAAATAGCGAGGTGGCGATGGAGGAGTAGGGGTCACCCAACGGAAGGACGAGCCAGTATGTGACGGCACTGGTAGCGATCAGCGCTAGCGTGCACAACGGCCATACCAGCAGCCCGGCCACCTTCACTCGGGTCCGCCAGCCCGGGGTGAGCACCCAAATCAGCCCACCGATCACATAGCCTGCCACGGGCAGGAGGTATCCGCCGAAGACCAGTGCCAGCACTGCGAAAGCCTCGCGGCTGCTGTAGGCCCTTTGCCCTATACGGTGAGTCCGCGCGGCTTTGGCGACGCCTTCCGGCTGCGGGTTCGGCCGTGGGAGACCGGGTTGATGACGCATGAGATCACTTCCGTGGTGGTCGATATCCTCAGGGAGATTTGCTGCCAGATGACGCAAATCGATCCATGAATGGTTGCTATGACATGGAGATGCACCAGAGCCCGGCTCCGGAAGGGGCCCCGACGTTGCGAATGCCCTTGCCATCCAAGGCCCTTGCATGGCGGCACTGTGGCCTTCACCGGCATCGCCCAACTGCGAGTGCGTGCGCGGCATACCCCTCAGGGCAGGCGATGTAGCCGGATCACCGAAACCCGCACAGCCCTAACGACTTGGGCCGTCTGAAGCGCACTTGTCGCAATCGCATGCCTGATTCGGTGGTTGGGGTGCAGCCGAACCAGCGGCGGCTCATCCCGCTATCCCGACTGCCCCATGGTCTGCCGCCGAATCCGCGGATTCCGGACCAGGCCGCTGGGGCCAGAGGTGTCACGGCCGTCTTGTGGCGGCCGATTGTTACTGTTCATCAGAATCCTTGTGCAACAGGTGTATTCAACGGCAGAAATCGGTTTTGGATCCGGCGGATCGCCGCGCATCGGTCGTGTGCGGCGCGCCCCGCACCAGCTGCGTTGCGAGAGAAGCCCTTAAGAGCCGGACCTTGATAGGACTACCGCGTGGCATGTTTGCGATGTATGGCGCAATTCGCCGGCATGATGCGGTGATCTTCCCGCATCCTCACGTACACAACGGTGTTTGGCGCTCTTGGCTGCCTTGCTCTTTGGAGCGCGAGCGCGAGCCTCGATCAGGCTCGATGCTGATCAGGCGCCCCTGGTGAGTTCCTTGAGGACGCGGTAGATGCTGTCGAGTGCGGCGTCGAGGTAGTCGGGCTTCAGTCCGTGTGTGATCCGAAGATGGTTCTCGATGCCGAAGTGGGCGCCCGCGCTGACCAGGACGTTGCCGCGTGCGCGCAGCGCGTTGGCCACGTCGAGGCTGGCGTGGTTGAGGTGGTATTGGACGAAGCCGAGAGCAGTTGCATCCGGCGGGACAATGGACAGGAGTCCGTCGCTGGCGTCGATCCACTGCTGGAGGCGGGCGTAGCCCTCGCGGATCAGCTTGCGGTTGCGGGTGAGCAGACGGTCGCGGGTGGCTGGGGCGAGGGCGGTTTCGGCGAGGTGCATGGAGAGATTGCTGGTGGAGATGGTGGCGTATTCGTGGCGCCGCCATGCCGAGTCCATGAGTTTGGGCGGTGCGACGAGCCAGCCCAGACGCAGGCCGGGCAGGCCGAAGGCTTTGGACAGGCTGCCGACACACACGGTCTTGTCGTAGCGACCCCAGAAGCTGGGGGTGATCCGGTCCATGAGGCGTTCGGTGCCGCGGTAGACCTCGTCGGCGAGGATCCAGGCGCCGACCCGGTCGGCGGTGGCGGTGATCGCGTCCATCTCGGTCTCGGTGAGGATGGTGCCGACCGGGTTGTTGGGGTTGGTGACGGCGATGAGCTTGGTGTCCGGCCGCACCATGCGCTCCAGGGCATCGAGGTCTGGGCGCCAGTGGTAGTCGGGGTCGAGGGGGAAGGCGTCGACTTCGGCGCCGGCGTTGAGCGCGCAGCCGCGGACCTGGCGGTAGCCGGGCTCCATGATGACCACGTGGTCTCCGGGGCTGACGAGGCTGGCGACGGTGATGGCGTTCGCCTCGGCGGCGCCCACGGTGACCAGGACGTTGTCGGGTGCGGCGGAGTGCCAGGCTGCGATCAGGCCGCGCAGGATGTCGTTTCCGCCGACCGGCGGGTAGTGCAGCGCGATGGCGAGCAGGCGTTGGATCGCCTCGGGGTCGTCGCCGAGGAGTTCGCCCAGGCCGACGGGGTGGCAGCCGCTGTCGGCGAGGTCGTGGGTGACCGTCTGCTCGTAGCGGGACTGCCACTCTTCGAGTGCGAAAGGGGTGAAGGGCATGGTGACCTCTGCTGGCTGAACTGGGTGAGGGAGGGAGGGGTCAGGCGCGTTCAAGCAGGCGGGCGTCAGGGGCGTGCAAGAAGGCGAGCGATGGCGAGGTCCTCGATGCCCAGGCCGATGGACCGGAAGAAGACCGGTCGCTCACCGGACGCAAGCGGGCAGCCGCCGGTGAGGAGTTCGGGCAAGTCGCCGCGCAGGTGCTCGGGGGACCACATCCCCTGCTCCGCGGCGAGGACCATCTCGCAGGCCGCTGCGGTGACGGTGGGCCGGTAGTCGCCGTAGACCTCCAGGTCGGCAAGGGCCTCGGGGGCGATCTCGTGGGCGCGCGGTGCGTTGGTGCTGATGGACGTCACGACCGTGCCCGGCGCGAGGGCGGTTGCGTCGATGACGGGCTCGGCCGCCGAGGTGCACAACAGCACGACGTCCGCGCCGGCCACAGCCTCCTCGGCGGTCCGAGCCACGGCCACGCCTTCGGGGGCGTCCGCCTGAACCAGTTCGCGACCGTACATGCGCAGCGAGGTGAAGTCCCGCACGGCGCGGGCGTATCGCAGGTGCGCGCGGGCCTGGGTGCCGGAGCCGATGACGGCGAGCGTGGCGGCATCGGGCCTGGCCAGTCGGTCGACGGCGAGGGCACTGGTGGCGGCGGTGCGTTCCACCGTGAGTGTGTGGGCGTCGCACAGCAGCAGCGGGCGCCCGGTGCAGGTGCTCAGCACCAGGGTCCAGGCGGTGACGACAGCGGATCGGTTGAGCTGGGGAAGGTACGGCGAGACCTTCACGCCGTAGGCGTCACCGATCACCGCCTGATAGGTGATGACGTCGCCGCCGCCTGGCAGCGGCATGACAGTCTGGGGCGGCTGCACCGCCGTCCCTGCGGCAAGCTCGGTGAACGCGGTACGCAGCGCGTCCAGGACATCGTTGGTAGTCAGACGGGGCAGTTGTGCCACCACAGGTATTCTGGTGCTCATAATGAGCAACATAATGCACACCAAAGGGAGTGTCGTGTCAACACCGTCGGAGAGCGGCCCGACCATGCAGGTCATCGAGCGCCTCGGCCGCGAGGTACGTCGCCGGCGCCAAGCGGCGGGCCTGACCGTTCAGGGCCTGGCTGACAGCGCGGGCCTCAGCCGCCGGATGCTCACCCAGATCGAACAGGGGACGGCCAACCCCAGCTTGGTGACCATCGACAAGATCGCCCGCGCTCTCGGTGTCGACTTCGCTGCCCTGACCGCTCCACCCGCGACCGAGCCCCTTCACGTCTCCGAAGCGGTCGAGGTGTGGAGCAGCCCCGCAGGCAGTCGTGCCCTGCTGCACGTGGCCAGCGCTCGCCGCGGCGGACCGGAGCTGTGGGAGTGGACCTTGCAACCCGGCGACCGCTACCAGGCCCAACCCGACCCCCCAGGCTCCGAGGAACTCATCCTCGTCAGCACCGGAACCCTCTTGCTGGAAACCGAAGAGCGGTTGGCCGCCCTGGACGCCGGAGCCTCCGCCCGGCTGGCAAGCGACCGCCCCTACGCCTACGCAGCCCCCGAAGGCGGGGAACCCGCCATCTTTGTCCGCGTCGTGGAGGCCGGCGACTCGCGCACCCGCTGACGAAAGCGGCCGACGGAGGAATTCTCCCGAGCGTCCGACCAACGGCCACAGCCGCACCGCGTCGGCTCCGCTGGGGCGGTCCGCGCGTTCTCATGCTCCCCGAGCGTCCCGCGAGCGAGGAGGCGGCCGCGAGGCCGTCGCCATGTTCGGCGGCGGCGACCCGCAAGCCCGTCATCGCCCGACGCCGTATCGCCCACGGCTCAGGACTGGGAACCAAGCGGTGGGTAGTGGAGCAGAGCATCGCCCTCCTGCACTGGTTCGGACGCCTGCGAATCCGATGGGAGGCTCGCGACGACATCCACGAAGCATTCCTCAAGCTCGCCTGCTCACTGACCTGCTGGCGACGCCTGCAACCCGTGTTGCGTCAGGAGCTCTTGGCGAAGTTCAGCTGCCGGACTGCCGGGTCCGGTCCTCCCGGCACGCCGCGGAAGAGGTGTACGAGCGGCGAATCCGTTTGCCCCGCGGGGACGACGCATTGCGGGCGCAGGAGCGGGCACGCGAGGACTGCGAGGCGCAGTCGCAGGGACGTGTGAGGCATGCGGCCGATCCGGCGCCTCGACGCATCGCCTGTGGACCGCGTTCGACCGCGGAGAATGGAGGTACCCATGGACTGGCGCCATGAGGCGGTATGCCGCGAGGAGGACCCGGAGCTGTTCTTTCCCGTCGGCAACACCGGCCCCGCGCTGCTGCAGATCGAGGAGGCCAAGACCGTGTGCCGCCGCTGCCCGGTGATGGGACAGTGCCTGCAGTGGGCGCTGGAATCCCGTCAGGAGTCGGGCGTCTGCGGTGGGATGAGCGAGGAAGAGCGGCGCGCCATGCGGCGCCGGGCCGCACGGAACCGGGCGCGTAGTGCCGCCGCTTAGCGGCATAGGTGCCGGGGCCCGTACCGCGGACCGCACACGGGTCCCGCGTTCCCGGATCAGTCAGGGGCGGTGGCGGTGCACGATCCGCCGCCGCCCCTCCGTCGCGGTTGTACGCGGCGGGGCCTGGGGCCCGTCAGGCGGCGGGGCCTGGGGCCCCTCGGGCGTGGCGTCGTGGGTACCGGATTTCCCGGCCCGGCGCCGGTACGCTTCCGTCACCCCCGGACGGTGACTCGGCGCGTGCGGCGACGGGCCCCCGGGGCGAGGGACCGGAAGGACGTCACCATGACCACGGATGCACACCCCGGTCCGCTGCGCATCCTGGTGCTCGGCGCCGCACTGCGCGCCGCATCGACCAATGCCAAGCTGGCTTCGCTGGTGGCCCGCATGCTGACCGAGGCCGGCGCCGATGTCGATCTGGCCTCGATGCGGGAATTCGACATGCCGCTGTACGACGGTGATGCGGAGGCCGCACACGGAGTGCCGGACGGGGCGCTCGCGCTGCGCGACCGGCTCGAACGGTGCGATGCCTTCGTCCTCGCCTCCCCCGAGTACAACGCCTCCGTGCCGGGGGTGGTGAAGAACGCGATCGACTGGGTCTCCCGCGTCCGGCCGCAGCCGTTCAAGACCAAGCACGCGCTGCTGGTTTCCGCCTCGCCGTCCCTGGTCGGCGGCAACCGGGGGCTGTGGGCGCTGAGGGTTCCGCTGGAGCATCTCGGCACCCGGGTCTACCCGGATATGTTCAGCCTCGCCGGGGCGCACGAGAAGTTCACCGAGGACGGGCAGCTGACCGACCCCGCGCTCCAGCAGCGCCTGGAGGAGACCGTCACGGCCTTCCTCCACCTCGTCGAGGCCGACGCGCGCTACGTCTGTCTGCAGCGGCGCTGGTACGAGTTCCTCGGCGACCGCACCGGGGCCCCCGTCACCCAGCGGGCCGAGGACTGAGCCCCTGAGCGTGCCGGTGGCGCGCTCCCCGCGCCTCGTACGCCCCACCCCGTGATGGGGCGTACGTGTGCGGTGTTCAGCGGTCCGCGGCTGCGTCGGAGTCCGCGGCGGCGGCCGCGCTCGCGGCGGCGTCCACCAGCTTCTGCATCTCCGCCGCGCTGGTGGGCGCCGGGGAGGCGGGCGACGACGGTGCAGGGGAGGCATCGCCCTCGGCGCGTACCCCGTTGCCGCATCCGGCGACGAGCAGGCCGCACGCCAGGCTGGTCACCACGAGCACCGCGAACTGTCCGGTGCGGGTCACGACGAGGCCGTGTTGTGCTGCGTACGGCACCAGGCGGCGACCTTGGCGAGGTCCTTCTGCCGCTGCTGGAGCGTGGGCACCAGAGACTTGCGGTGGGCGAGCTTGTGGCTGAGGAAGGTCTCGATCTCGTTGTGTCCGGCCGCCTTGGCATTCGCCACCCGCTTCTCCAGGCGGGCGACGGAACCGCGGACTTCGGCGTTGCCCTGGAGTCGGTGCAGGGCCTTCGTGAGGCGCTTGTCGATCTTGGGCGCGCGCTTGCACAGCGACTTCGCCCCGTCGCCCGTGGGGCTCTTGGCGGACGGGGCGGGCGCCGGGGTGCTGCCGGTCGCGGCGGCGGTGCCCGCGATGCCGAGCAGGGCCGTACAGGCAGCCACCGAGGTGATGACCAGGTTGCGGGTACGCATGGAGTCCTCCTCACGGGAAAGCGGGCACGGTGCCCGTCCGTGCGGAGAAATTAGGGGTGTTCCTTGTGGAAACCTTGTGGCCGG
Source organism: Streptomyces sp. 2323.1 (assembly GCF_900221035.1). Classification (NCBI taxonomy): domain Bacteria; kingdom Bacillati; phylum Actinomycetota; class Actinomycetes; order Kitasatosporales; family Streptomycetaceae; genus Streptomyces; species Streptomyces sp. 2323.1. Next base: position 499,067 of record NZ_LT907981.1, read on the forward strand.
TCCGCGGGGCCTGCCGACCGGTCCCGGTCCGCGGGATTGGCCGGCCGGTCCAGGTCCGCGGGGTCGGCCAGCCAGTCGCGGTGCGCGGGCAGCGCCGGTTGTCGGGGGTGGCCGGCGGGGAAGCTGACCTGGAAGCGGGCTCCCTGCCCGCCGGGACCGTCCAGGAGCCGTAGCTCCGCCCGGTGCAGGGCGGCCTGTTGGGCGACCAGGGTGAGTCCGAGACCGGAGCCGGGGCTGTCCGGACGGCGGTGGAAGCGACGGAAGACCTCCTCCCGCCGCTGCGGCGGTACGCCCGGGCCGCGGTCGTCGACGCGGAGGACGATGTCGGGCGAGGCGTCCTCGTCGGCGGGGCGCAGGGAGAGGGCGGCATACGCCTCGGTGCCGGCGGACCGGCCGTGGACCAGGGCGTTGGTCAGGAGGTTGTCGAGCATCGAGCGCAGACCGGGCCGCCAGCCGTGGAGGGTCAGTCCCGGGCTGCTGTCGACCACCACCTCGGCTGCGGGATACCTGCGCCGCAGATCGGCGGCGGCTTCGTCGGCGAGCTCGGCCAGGTCGATGACCTCGAAGGATTCCGCCTCGACCAGATCGCCCTGGGCCAGTGCGCGCAGCATCACCAACAGGCCCAGCAGGCGGGCGTGTTCGTGCCGCAGGTCGTGCACGGTCTCGGACCGGTCGGCGGCGTCGAGATCCTGGAACGCCTCCAGGATGTCGAGGTTGGTCTGCATGCTCATCAGGGGCGTGCGCAGCTCGTGGGAGGCGGCGGCGGAGAACGAGCGGGCCGAGGCCAGTGCCTCGACGGTGCGGGCGGCCTGCTCGTCGTAGCGGGTCAGAAAGGTCTGCAGCGTCCGGGCGAGGTCGTCGACCTCGGTGATCCCGGTCGGGGTGTGCTCCAGCCGGGCGGCGCCGGTGTGCGGGTCGAGGCCGCCCGCCCGCTGCTGGAGTCGGCGCAGCGGCCGGGCCGCGCGGGCCGCGAGCAGCCAGCCGATGCCGCCGGCGAGCGGAGCGGCCAGCAGGGCCACCGTGAGCACCCTGCGGCGCACCAGTCCGAGCTGTGCCTCGCGTGCCGTGTCCGGGGAGAACAGCCACAGCATGCCGCGCGCCCCGGGTCCGCCGCCGTTCACCGGTACGGCGAGCACCCGCCAGCTCTGCCCCTGCGACCGCACGGTCGACGGACGGGTGCCTGCTTCGGGCAGCGGCACCGGGGCGGTGGGCTGCGGGCCGTCCATGACGGTGCCGCCCGGGCCGGTCAGCCGCACTCCGACGTCCAGGGCGGAGGTGAACAGCTTGCGCTGGCGGGCCTGCTCGGCGCGCGGCCGGTCGTGCAGGGTGGCGCGCAGCACGCCGCGGGCCGCCACCGCCACGCTCTGCGCACGTGCGGCGAGACGCTGATCGGCCTGGGCGCGCAGGTCCTTGCTGACCAGCGTCACCAGGACCCAGCCGGACGCCACCAACAACAGCGGCACCACCGTCCCGGCCACCAGCGCGATCCGGGTGGACAGCCTCATCGCGCCGCCCCGCTCTCGTCGTCACGCAGGACGAACCCGACACCGCGCACGGTGTGCACGATCCGGCTCCGTCCGCCCGCTTCCAGCTTGCGGCGCAGATAGCTGATGAAGGTGTCCACGGCGTCGGTGCGGACCTCGACGTCATAGCCCCAGACGCGCTCCAGGAGCTGGTCCCGGCTCAGCACCTGCCCGGCGTTCCGGGCCAGCACCTCCAGGAGGGCGAACTCCCGCCGGGTCAGGGTCAGTTCCCGGTCGTCGAGCCGCGCGCGGTGTGCCGTCGGATCGAGCACCAGGGCGCCGAGGTGTACGGCATCGGTGGCGGCGGGCGGGCGGCGGCGCAGCAGGGCGTGCAGCCGCAGCACCAGCTCGTCCAGGGCGAACGGCTTGACGAGGTAGTCGTCCCCGCCGGCCTGCAGCCCGGCCACCCGGTCGGCGACCTCGTCGAGCGCGGACAGCATCAGCACCGGTATGTCGTTGCCGCTCTCCCGCAGCCGCCGGCAGACCGCGATGCCGTCGAGATCCGGCATCGAGATGTCGAGGACCATGACGTCCGGCGGCGATTGCGCCAGCCGCTCCAGCGCGGCTCTGCCGCCCTCCGCCAGCCCCACGGTGAAGCCGTTGAGCCGCAGCCCGCGGCCGAGCGACCGCCGGATCGCCGCGTCGTCGTCCACCAACAGGACCCGTCCGGTACTGGTTTGTCCGTACATGCACCCCTCCGCGGTGACGGCAGCCTGCCGAAATCATGCGGCATGTGCTCCGCGCCGCCACAGCGGGAGGGGCCTTGGCCTGCGCCGCGCGGTACGCCGGCGGCGTCCGGCCGGGCGCGGTACGCCGACGAGGTCCGGCCGGGCGCGGTCCGCCGCCTACAGCAGTCGCGGCCCGCCGCCCTACAGCAGATGCTCGATCCTGATCGGCAGCTCCCGTGCCCGGTATCCGGTCGCGTGGAAGACGGCGTTGGCGATGGCTGCCGCGGCGCCGACCATGCCGACCTCGCCGAGCCCCTTGACGCCCAGCGGATTGACGACCGGGTCCGGCACCTCCACGAACTCGATGGCGACGTCGGGAGCGTCGGCATTGACCGGCAGGAGGTACTCCCCCAGGCCGGCGTTCGCCCAGCGGCCGTCGCGGGGGTCGGTCACGGCGCCCTCCAACAGCGCCTGGCCGATGCCCCAGAGCATCCCGCCCATGGCCTGGCTGCGGGCGGTCTTGGCGTTGAGGACCCGGCCGGGGGCGAACGCGCCGACCATGCGGCGCACCCGGACCAGGCCGAGGTCCTGGTCGACGGCGACCTCGGCGAACTGGGCGCCGAAGGTGGCGAGCCCGTACGGCACATCGGGCGCGGGCGGGCTCCAGCTGCCGAGCGCCTCCATGTCGGTCATGAAATGACGCTCCATCAGCTGGTGGTAGGTCTCGCCGGTACCGGAGTCGTCCCGCAGCTCCATCCGCCCCTGGCGGACGACGACGGCTGGGGGGTCGGACCCGTGCAGCGGGGAGGCGGGGTCGAGGACCGCCTGCGCGATCAGCTGGTCGCGCAGCGTGGTGACCGCGGTGTGCACCGCGGCGCTGATCATGCCGGCACCCGCCGAACCGACCGTGGCGGCGACGTTCGGCAGATCGGTGTCGCCGTACTCGAAACGGACCTGGTGCAGCGGGACACCGAGGCCGTCGGCCGCGACCTGGGTCATCGCGGTGGCCGCGCCGGTACCGAACTCCTGCGTCCCGGCCTGTACGACGGCGGAGCCATCGGCGTAGAGACGGGCCCGGGCGCGTTGCGGCTGCATGGGGAAGAACACCGGGTATCCGGCGGTGGCCATGCCCTTGCCGATCAGCCAGTTGCCGTCCCGCTCGGAGCGGAGTTCGGGGTTGCGGGACTGCCAGTCGAAGCGGGCCGCGCCGCGGCGGTAGCACTCCTGCGCGCCGTCGCTCGACCAGGGGTGACCGGTGTTGGGGTCGGCGTGGGCGTGGTTGCGCAGCCGCAGCTGTACCGGGTCGACGCCGATGCGGTGGGCGAGCTCGTCCATCGTGCATTCCAGGGCGAACATCCCCGTCGTCTCACCGGGGCCGCGGGTGAAGGTGGGCGTCATGGTGTTGCTGCGGATCAGCCGGTACACGCCCTCGTAGTGGGGGCAGGCGTACGCCTGCGCGGCAATACTGAGCGAGGGTTCGGCCCACTCGTCGAACGGCGAGGTCAGCGACAGCTTGTGGTGGCGCAGTGCGGTGAGCCGACCGTCGTCCGTCGCCCCCAGTTCGATGCGTTGTTCCTGCTCTTCGCGGTGGCCGCAGGAGGTGGCCATCTGCTCCCGGGTGAGCGCCAGTTTGACCGGGCGCCGCACCCATCGTGCGGCCATGGCCGCCAGGGTCACATGCGGCCAGATCATGGCCTTGCAGCCGAATCCGCCGCCGACGAACGAGGCCCGCACCCGCACCTTCGACGGGGGGATGCCCAGCAGCGCCGCGACGGTGCGCTGGCTGGCCACGATGCCCTGGGTGGCGTCATAGAGAGTGAGCCGGTCGCCGTCCCAGACCGCCGTGGTGGCCGAGGGTTCGATGGGGTGGTGGTGGTTGGCGGCGAAGTGGTAGGTGGCGTCCAGGCGTTGGGCCGCCGCCGCGAAGCCGGCCTTGATGTCCCCGCGCACGCTGCGGGCGGGCACGAACCCCGCGAAGATCGCCTCGGGTTCGTAGGCCTGGTCCCGGCCCTCTTCGAGGGTGGTGACGGAGGCGTCGCGCGCGTAGTCGACATGGATCTGCCGGGCCGCGAACTGGGCGCGTTCGGACGAATCGGCGATCACCATGGCCACCGGCTGGCCGAAGTAGTGCACGACCTCGTCCTGCATCGGGAAGAAGCTCTCCCCGGGGGCGGCATGGCCGGCCAGGGACGGCAGCAGATGCGGTGGGGCGGCGACCTTCGGCAGGTTCCGGTGCGTCAGCACGGCGAGCACACCGTCGGCGTCTTCGGCGGCGCCGGTGTTGATGCCGATGATCCGCCCGCTGGCCGTACGGGCGCCGACGAGGGCCGCGTAGGCGGTGCCGGGCAGGGTGAATTCCGCTGCGTAGCGGCCGCTTCCGGTGACTTTCGCGGGACCGTCGACGCGGTCGAGGGGCCGGCCGACGGCTTCGAGGGTGCTGCCCGTGGTCATGCCTGCTCACCCCGCAGGGCGGCGGCGGTCCGCAGCGCGCGGACGACGGTGCGCCGGGTGAGCTCGGCCTTGAAGGCGTTCATCGGGCGGGTGACGGCGGGGGCCAGCTCCGCGGCCGCGGCCCGTGCGAAGGTGTCCTCGTCGGCGGGCTGTCCCAGCAGCATCTCCTCGGCCCGGTGCGCCCGCCACGGCTTGGTCGCGACCCCGCCCAGCGCGAGCCGGACCCCGCGGATCACCCCGTCCTCCAGCGCCAGCGCCACCGCGGCCGAGGCAAGCGCGAACTCGTAGGACTCACGGTCGCGCACCTTGAGGTAGAGCGACCGCCTCGCCATGGGAAGCGCCGGCACCTCGATCGCGGTGATCAGTTCGCCGGGGGTGAGCGGGTGTTCCCGCTCGGGTGTGTCCTCCGGGAGCAGGAAGAAGTCATCGACCGGGATGGTACGGGTTCCCTTGACGCCCTCCACCTGCACCACGGCATCGAGCGCGACGAGCGCGACCGCCATGTCGGAGGGGTGGGTGGCGATGCAGTGCTCGCTGGTGCCGAGGATCGCATGGCCGCGATGGACGCCCTCCAGCGCCGAACAGCCGCTGCCGGGAACGCGCTTGTTGCAGGCGGATTCGGGGTCGCGGTAGTAGGAGCACCGCACCCGCTGCATCAGATTTCCGCCCATGGACGCCATGTGCCGCAGCTGGGCGGAGGCTCCCAGCAGCAGCGACTGGGACAGCATCGGGTACCGCTCCACGACACCTGGCGCCTCGGCCACCTCGCTCATCCGGGCCAGCGCCCCGATGACCAGTCCGCCGTCGGCCCGGTCCTCGATATCGGCCAGCGGCAGCCGGTTGATGTCCACCAGCCGGTTCGGACGCAGCACGTCGAGCCGGAGCAGGTCGACTTCCGTGGTGCCGCCCGCGAGGAAGGAACTGCCGGGGTCATTCGTCACCGCGGCGACCGCACCGGGGACGTCCGTCGCACGAGTGTAGCTGATGGCACGCACATCACTGTCCTGTCTTCCGGTCCCGCACCTCACGTATGGCGGAGCGGATATGGGGATAGGCCGCGCACCGGCAGATGTTGCCGCTCATCCACTCGGCGATCTCGCGGTCGGTCTCGGCATGCCCTTCCTTCAGCAGCGCGACGGCGGACATGATCTGGCCCGGGGTGCAGTACCCGCACTGCAGGGCGTCGTGCTCAAGGAACGCGCGCTGCATCGGGTGCAGCTCATTGCCCTCGGCGAGGCCCTCGATGGTGGTCACGTCCCGGCCCTCACAGGTGATGGCCAGCGTCAGACAGGCCAGCACTCTGCGCCCGTCCACCCATACCGTGCACGCCCCGCAGGTTCCCTGGTCACAGCCCTTTTTGGTACCGGTCAGTGCCATGTGCTCACGCAGCGCGTCCAGCAGACTCACCCGTGGTTCCAGGTACAGGACCCGCGAGACGCCGTTGACGACGAGGTCCATCTGTACGCCGTCGGGCCCGCGGATCTCCATGGCGGAAGGCTTGGCGACGGATAGGGACGCGCCTTTGTCTGCCACGACACTCACCTCGGAGTCGATGCCGTACGTCGAGCGTCCGTCCGGTCGTCGGGGCGCGCAACCGGACGGGTGAGGTGCTCGGGACCAGGTCGCGGCTGCCCCGAAGGGCTCGCGCCGTGCCCCGTACGGGATAATGCGGGGCATGCGGATCTCAGCCAGAGCGGACTATGCCGTGCGTGCCGCGCTGCACCTCGCTGCCGCCCGGGACGCGGGGCCGCTCAAGGCGGAGGCCATCGCCCACGCCCAGGACATTCCGCATAAATTTCTCGAAGGCATCCTGAACGACATGCGCCGGGGCGGGCTGGTGCACAGCCAGCGCGGCGGCAACGGCGGCTACCGGCTGGCCAAGCCGGCGGAGGCGATCAGCATCGCGGACGTCATCCGTGTCGTGGACGGGCCGCTGGTGTCGGTACGCGGCGTCCGCCCGCCGGAGTTGTCCTACACCGGCCCCGCCGAGTCCCTGCTGCCGCTGTGGATCGCGCTGCGGGCCAACGTCCGGCAGATCCTCGACGGGGTGTCGCTGGCCGATGTCGCCTCGGCCGAGCTGCCGTCCCGGGTGTCCGTACTGACGGAGGACCCGGCGTCCTGGGAGAACCCCTAGGGCGCATCAAGCGTGGTCTCGTATCCCAAGACCGGGTTGTCCGCCCCTTGAACGCCCCTTGATCCGCGTGCAGTTCACGAAGCATTCTTTCCCTATCAATTCAGTGGGAAAACTAGGGAAGTGGAGGACGGGGTGTGCACACAGCACGGTGTTCCGTCCCCGCGGCCGGCGGCGCGATCCGTCCGTCCGCGCCCGACCCACCCGCCACACCCGACAGGACGGTGCACCGCGCCATGCCGAAGAAGTCCGCAGCAGGGGCCGGCTCCGCGCCGGCCGGCCGGCTCGTCGACGAAGCGCTCCGGCCGCGCCTCACCCGGGAGGTCGCGGACGATCTGGCGGTGGACGCCCTGCTGCGCGACCGGGCGGGCAAGCCCCCGTTCGACGAGGCCGCGCGGCTGCGCGAGGCGGGGCTGCCCGCGCTGCTGACGCCGCCCGGCCCGGACCGGCGGGGCACCGACTGGCGCACCGCCTGCGGGGTCATCCGGGAGATCGCGGCGGCCGACAGCTCCATCGGCGAACTGCTGGGCCGGCACTATGCGCTGTCGTGGAGCGCCCGCTTCTTCAGCACCCCGGAGCGGGCCGACGCGCTGGAACGCCGGGCGGTGGCGGAGCAGTGGCTGTGGGGCGGGAGCACGGACGTCCCGGGCGCCGAGGCGGCGACGGAGGACGGCCTCACGCTCACACCGGCCGACGGCGGCTACGTACTCAGCGGAGGCACGACCCTCGCCGCGGGTGTGCAGGTCGCCGACCGGCTGGTGCTCGGCGGGGTGGGTACCGACACCGGTGACTCGCTGATCGTGTGTCTCGACCCGGAGCGTCCCGGTGTGACGGCCGACGCCGAGCACGACCGCCTCGGCCAGCGGCTGGCCGGAGCCGGCAGCATCAGCTTCGACGACGTCCTCGTCCCCGCGGACGAGGTGCTCGGCACCGTCCCCCGCGATGAGCATGCCGTCTCCCCGTTCGCCACGCTCGCCCCGCTGGCGCTCCGGCTCGCCCTGGTCCACGTCAGCCTGGGCACCGCCGAAGGCGCACTGGCCGAGGCGCGGGACAGCAACCGGGCGGCACCGGGCCGTTGGCCGGTGCCGGGGCCGGACGAGAGCGCGTACCCGGACCGTCCCGGTGCGGATCCGTATCTCCTGCTCGCGTACGGGGAGCTGGTGACGGCGGCTCATACTGCGGCGGCGGTGGTGGAGTCGGCGACCGAGGCGCTGGCGCAGGGGCTGCTCACCGGGCCCGCGCTGGGTGTCGACGAGCGCGCCGATATCGCGGTCCTGGTGGCCGCGGCCGAGGCCACCACCGGCCGCTCCGCGATGCAGATCACCACGCGCATCATGGAACTCACCCAAGGCGCCGGTTCCGCCGCCGACACCCTGGGCTTCGACCGGTTCTGGCGCAATGCCCGCATCCTGACGGCGCAGGCCTCCCCCACCCACCGGCTCCGCGATATCGGTGACCACTATCTGAACGGCACCCACCCGCCCTTGACGCTGCGCGCCTGACCGCTTCAGCCCGCGGGGTGTCGTACGGCCGGGCGGGCGCGCGGCCGGTGCGGCGCGATGGTCAGGACGGGCAGGTGCGGTGGCGGGGTAATTCGCCGGGGCCGTCGGCGCAGCTTCGAACGGTTCGGCACCAGGGGCTGCTACATCTCGTGTGTGCACCCCGGAACGGGGGAGCTCCGTCGGTCCTGTGAGGTGGCGCCTTGTCAGAAAGCAGCAGTGTTCCGGTACAGCCGGGCAGACGGGCGACGTTCCTCCAGCGGATGCTGTTCGGTGGCGTGTACGGTTCGGTGCTCGCCAGCGCCCTGGCAGGCGCCCTGAGCCACGAAGGCACGGACCCCGGGTACGACGCGGCGTGGGTGACGCTGTCCGCGGTGGCGGCGGCCGCGGCGCACGGCTATGCCCACTCCATCGCGCACCGGACCGAGGACGACACCCACGCCACCGCGAGCGCGGTGGTGTCGATGCTCACCGAATGGCCGCTGGTGGCCGCGATGCTGCCGACGATCGCCGCCCTGCTCGGCGCCTACGCGACGTGGTGGACCGAGGCCGGCGCGGTCGAAGTCGCCCTGACCATCAACATGGTGGCGCTGTTCGGCTGGGGCCTGTGGGCGGCCCGGGTGGCGGGCCGGGGGTGGTGGGCGTCGCTTCGGGTCGGTGGCGTGGACGTGCTGATCGGGTTGTTCATCGTGATCGCCAACACCCTGAGCAAGTAGCCGGAAGGCGGCAGGGACCGGACCGGATCGCGGTCCTCCGGTGCACGTGCCGCCCCCGGGGTCAGAGCGCGGATTTCACCGCCAGCCAGCCGGCGATGGCCTGGGCGATGGGCTGGTCGGTCTCCAGCTGGACGAAGCCGAACTGGCCGCCCTGATTGCATTCCAGGAACCACCAGGTCCCGTCGGGGTCCTCGGCGAAGTCAAAGGCTCCATAGGCAAGTTGGGCGGCATTCATATACGCGAGCACCGCGCGTTGGACGGCGTCCGGCACCTCGGCGGCCTCCCAGGTGCCGTGGTGGGTGAAGCGGCTGTCCACTTCCTCGGGGTCGGCCTTCTTGCGGGCGGCGAAGAGCTGATCCTCGATACACGTCAGCCGGATATCGGCCTCCTTGGGGACATGCCGCTGGAGCAGGGTCGGGCCGGCCGCCACCCCGGAGAAGTCCGTGTCCGGGCTGATACGGGTGGTCGGCAGCACCATCGGCGGGTCGCCGGGGTGCTTTCCGCTGACCGACTTCACCACAAGGTCCCGGTGGGTGGCGGCGAACTGACGGGCGGCGGACGGGAAGGAGGTGAGCAGTGTGGGGGGTACGAGGAAGCCGCTTCGATGGGCGATGTGCAGCTGCCATGGCTTGTAGCGGGCCTGTGCGGCCGCGGTGGGGTGGTTCATCCAGCGCGCGTCGGTGCAGCTGAGCATGCCGTACAGCGCCTGCTCGGCCTCGGCCGTGATCCAGGCGGACTGTTCCGCGGAGCGTGCTCCGGGGACGCCCGGCCGGCGGACCCATACCGAGCGCAGGCTGTTCAGGCTCACCATACGTTCGCCCGACTTCAGATATCCGTGGAAGTCGTTGTCGGCGTACTCCGCCGACAGGGAGACCCGCCCGGGCAGATCGGCGGGGTCGAGGCGGACGAGCGGAACCCCGAGCTCGTGCAGCGTCGCGACCACGATATCCGCGGTCAGATCTTCCTCGCAGGTAAGGACCAGGACGGTCATCGGTGCTCAGTCGTCGAAGTGGGTCTTGGAACCGGCGGTGGAAGCGGTGGTGCCGGTGGCCAGCAGCACGGCCCGGCTGCAGGTGGCCGGGCGTCCGTCCGGCAGGACGTTGAGTTGCCGCGTGGCGTCGTAGCTGTACGGGGTGCTGGTGGCCGACTTCACCGCCGGGCGGGCGTAACTCAACGCAAACGGTCGCATGCCATCTCCTTCAAAAAACGGTTTCCGAGCCTTAGGCGCGGGGCAGAGGTGGAAAGCCCCGCCTTATGACTCTGCACGGAAGACGCGACAATCTGGCCGTTTAGTTGCCTCTTTTGCTCGTTTCCAGCGTTCCCCTTGACTGAAAAGCGGCTAACGCGTACTCCCTGTCTTCCTTATGTGTCGCCGAGTAGGCATCGGGACCCGCGCACACACGAAAGCCCCGCCCGGTCGGGCGGGGCTGATGGGTCGTCAGTGGCAGGTGCGCTACCCCGGTCCCGTCCCGTCGACCGCGTCCCGCACCGGTGTGCCGTCCAGGAGGGCGGCGACGAGGTCCACGGTCAACCGGTGCCAGTGGCGGGCACCGCGGAGCATGGTGTGTCCGCCGCGCGGCATGGCGACCGTATGGACCCGGGCCCCGGCCCGCCGGGCGCGGTCGGCGAAGTGCCAGGAGGCCTCCGCGTCGGTGATCCGGTCGCGTACGTCGTGCAGCAGCACCAGGGTCCGGTCCCGCAGATGGGAGACGGGCTCGCCGGGCGGGCACCACGGCGCGAGCGCGACCACGCCCCGCACCGCACGGTGCCCGCCGATGAGCAGGGCGGCCCGGCCGCCCATGGAGTGGCCGACCAGCACCACCGGTACGTCCGGGGCGTACCCGGCCAGTTCGTCGAGCGCCGCGCGGGCGTCCTGGGCAACGTCCGCCTGCGGCCCGTTCCCTCCCCGGCAGCGGTAGCGCACGGAGGCCAGCAGCACCTCCCGCCCGCGCGGGGTGCGGGAGAGCGCGCAGCCGAAGGGCCGCATCCGCAGTGCGGGGAGGTTGAGCCGGGTCGGCGGGGTGTGGTCGTCGGGCCGTCCGCCGTGCAGCAGCAGCACCGCTGCCTGCGGGGTGTCCGGGCGGTGGTGTACCACCAGCGGCCGGTGCGGGTCCTGCCCGCCCGTGGGATCCGTGGGCCGTTCCGGGCCTGTCGTCATGGGCGGAGGTCCTCGGGGTCGGGGTGGCGACGCGCCGGCAGCGGGAAGAATCCGCTGGTACGGGCCCGGTAGGCGGCGTATCCGGGGCGGCCGGCCAGCTGGTTCTCCAGCAGTCGCTTGCCGCTGCCGAGCGTCAGCAGGTACGACATCACCAGCGGCGAGACCACGGCGACGGCGGCGGCCTGCCAGGTGCCGCAGGCCGGCAGGCAGGCGGCGGTGAGCCCCGCGACCCCGCCGCCCACCACCGCTATCCGTCGACGCTCCACAGCCGGCCGCCTCCTCCTGTCGGGGCGGGGCCGCTTCCTTGCTGCGGCACCCCGCTCACCAGGGGATTCGGAGCCGGTGGCGGCGCGGATTGGTCTCGGGGCGCACGATCTTGCCGAGCGGATGTGGGCGGTACGAGGCCGGCCCCGCCGCGGCAGGTGCGGCGGGGCCGGGCCGTCAGCCGTGGGCGGACGGCTGGTGGTGCGCGGCGGTCACACCCCGAGCAGGGCCAGCGGCGAGCTGGTGGGCCGGCTGGAGCCGCCCGGCGGTTCTGCCGTGACGCCCACGCCGTCCGCGCCCTGTGGTCCGCCGGTCAGCAGCAACGTGCCGCTGGAGCTGCCGGTTTCGACGAGTCCGGCGGGCACCATCTGGCCGTTGCGGCTGTACCAGAGTTCGTACACCCGCTGACCGGACAGCGCCGGCAGGCCGTGGTACAGGAACGCGGTCCGCCCCATCCGTTTGGAGGCCACCACGGTCCCGCTGCCGCCGCCCTTGAGCGCCGTGGTGTGGAAGGTGGCGTCCGGTGCGGTCATCAACGCGCTCACCACGGCGGCCTGTTGCTCGGCGCGGACGTTACGGTCCCGCTGCTCCTGGGCGTCGTGCCGGGCCTGGACGGCGTACCCGCCGGCGACCGCGGCGCCCACCAGACAGGCGGCGGCCGCCAGGTAGGGCAGCCGGTGCCGGAACCGCCGGCGCATCGGCACCACGGTCGTGCCGTGGTCCGCCGGCGGCAGCTGCCTGACCGTGGGGAGGGCGGCCATCACCCGCGTACGCAGGGCGGCCGGGGGGACCTCGGCGACCGCCAGCGCGAGCCGGGCCGCGGTCTCCTGGAGCTCCCGTACCTCCTGGGCACAGGCCGCGCACCGGTCGAGATGACGGGCGAACTCCGCGGCCTCCCGGCCGGTCAGCGCGCCCAGGGCGTAGGCGCCGGTCAGGGTGTGCAGTTCGACGGTGCTCATGCCGATACCCCCAGGCAGTCGCGGAGCCGGATCAGCCCGTCCCGCAGCCGTGTCTTGACCGTTCCCAGTGCCGTGCCGAGCAGGTCGGCGGTCTCCCGGTAGGTGTACCCGCGGTAGTAGGCGAGCGTCACCGACTCCCGCTGGAGCTCGGTCAGTTGCCCCAGGCAGCGCCGTACCTGCTCGCGCTCCAGCCGTCGTTCGACCTGCTCGCTGACCTCGTCGAACGCGGTGGTGTAGCCATGCACCCCGGCCCGGTGGTCGCGGTCGGCCGCCGCCTGGACCGAGCGCACCCGGTCCACCGCGCGGCGGTGCGTCAGCGTCATGATCCAGGCCATCGCGCTGCCCTGCCGCGGGTCGAAGCGGGCCGCGGTCCGCCACACCTCGATGAGCACCTCCTGCGCGACCTCCTCGGACTGGGCCGGGTCCCGCACCACCCGGCGCACCAGGCCCAGCACGGTGCCGGCCACCGCCGTGTAGAGACTCTCGAACGCCTGCTGGTCGCCGCGGGAGACGCGGTCGAGCAGGGACTCCAGCGCACCGGCATGCGGCGCTGGGGAGCGGTCGCCGCGGCGGGCTGCGACGGGCATGGACACCTCCGGACTGTGACGTGGTCACAGGTGATTCGGCGCCGGGTGACACCTGGATTGGTGGGGAGAGGATTCTTGCTGATGGCCCGTCGGTCTCCGCGCCCGCCCCCGTCTTTCGCCACGGGACCCGGCCTCGGGCGCCGGCGCGGGGCGGTCTCTGCACGCACCGCGCGCGACGCCTGTCCGGATCCGCCGAATTCCCGCGCGTCGCAGGCCGCTCCCCGGCCGGGACCTGCGCAAGGATCACCGTCGGGGCACCGAGGCGGAGAGAGGACCGGGTGTGCGGGACGCGGATGCCGTCATCGTCGGCGCGGGAGCGGCCGGGCTCTCGCTCGCCCACCGGCTGTGCGCCCCTTCGACGGGCCCCGGGCCGCGGGTGGTTCTCGTCGAGGCACCGCCCGGCCCCCGCACCCCACCGGAGCGGACCTGGTGCTACTGGGAAGCGCCCGGCGGCGCGTTCGACGGCGCACTGACCGCCTCGTGGCAACGGCTGCGCGTCCACGGGCCCGGCGGTGCGGCGACGGTGGGAAACCCCGCGCCCCTCCGGTACAAGATGCTGCGCTCGCGTGATTTCGAGGCCCTCGTCGGCGCCCGGCTCTCCGGTCGGGACACCGTCGTCCGGGTCGAGGCGACCGTGGAATCCGTACGGGACGTTCCCGGTGGAGCCGAGGTACGGGGGCGCGACACGGCGGGGCGGCCGGTGCTGCTGCGGGCCCGCTGGGCCTTCGACTCCCGGCCGGCCGGCCGCCTCCCGCCGGCCCGCACCACGCTGCGGCAGCATTTCCGCGGGTGGTTCGTGCACACCCGGCGGCCGGCGTTCGATCCCGCGACGGCGGATCTGATGGATTTCCGTACCCCGCAGCCGGGCCATGGGCTGTCCTTCGGCTATGTGCTGCCGCTGAGCGACCGTGCCGCGCTGGTGGAGTACACGGAGTTCTCCCGCCGCATCGCGGACACCGCCGCCTACGAGCGGGCCTTGCGCCACTACACCGAACGGGTGCTGCGACTGGGCGCGTTCCACGTCACGGGGACCGAGCAGGGCGCGATCCCGATGACCGACGGGCGCTTCCCGCGGCGGGCCGGCCGCGCGGTGTTCCGCATCGGGACGGCGGGCGGCGCGACCCGTCCGTCGACCGGATACACCTTTGCCGCCGTGCAGCGGCAGAGCGCGCTGATCGCGGCGGCCCTGCTGGCGGGCCGGGCCCCGGTCCCCCCGGCCGCGCACTCCCCGTGGCACCGGGCGCTGGATGCGGTGCTGCTGCGCGCGCTGGACAGCGGCCGGGTGGACGGGGCCGAGTTCTTCACCGGACTGTTCCGCACGGTGCCGACGGCGCGGCTGCTGCGGTTCCTCGACGGCCGCTCCCGGCTGTGGGAGGACCTCACCATCGGCCTGCGCACCCCCGTGCTGCCCATGCTCCGCACCGTCGCCGAGCTTCCGCTGCTGCCCCGCCGTGCCGCGCTCTGGTGACCCGTCCGCTCCCCCGCCCGCGGACGTCCGCCACGCCACCGCCCCTCGTACCGACCCCCTGAGGAGGATTTGTGACACCTCGACAGCGGCACGACGGGGCCGCACGGCGCGGACGGGACCGCCGGGCCCACCGGGTGCCGGGGCCGCCGGGGCGGGACCGGGCCGCGCCCCACGGGCCGCGCGTGGCCGTGATCGGCGCCGGCATCGCGGGCCTCGCCGCCGCGACGGCGCTGGCCGAGCGGGGGGCAGGGGTGACCCTGTACGAACGGGAGCGGAGCCTCGGCGGCCGGCTGGCGGGCTGGCCGGTGCGGCTGGCCGACGGCTCGCCGGCGACCATGAGCCGCGGTTTCCATGCGTTCTTCCCGCAGTACTACAACCTGCGGGGGCTGCTGCGCCGGGTCGACCCGGGGCTGGACATGCTGCGGCGGCTGCCGGACTATCCGCTGCACCATCGTTCGGGCCTGCGGGACAGCTTCGCGCGGGTGCCGCGGACCCCGCCCTGGAGCGCGCTGGGCTTCGTGGCGCTCAGCCCCACCTTCGGCTGGCGGGATCTGCTGCGGATGGACCCCGGTGCGGCGCTGCCGCTGCTCGACGTACGGGTGCCGCAGGTCTACGCGCGGCTGGACCGCGTCAGCGCCCGGGACTTCCTCGCCCGGATCCGGTTCCCCGAGGCCGCGCGGCACCTCGCGTTCGAGGTGTTCTCACGGAGCTTCTTCGCCGATCCGGGTGAACTGTCGGCCGCGGAACTGGCGTTGATGTTCCATATCTACTTTCTCGGTTCCAGCGAGGGGCTGCTGTTCGATGTGCCCGGCGAGCCCTTCCCACAGGCGCTGTGGGACCCCCTCGGCCGGTACCTGGCCGGGCACGGGGCGGCGCTGCGTACGGACACGGAGGTGGTACGGGTCGAACCGGCGGCGGACGGCGGCGGGCTGTGCGTCGCCGGGGAGCGCGCGGAGGACCGCTTCGACTCGGTGGTCCTGGCCCTGGACCCCGGCGGCCTGCGCCGGCTCGTCGCCGCCTCGCCCCTATTGGGGGATGCCGCCTGGCGGGCGCGGATCGGGCGGCTGCGGACCGCACCACCTTTTCTGGTCTCCCGGCTGTGGCTGGAGCGACGGGTCCGCGCCGACCGGCCCGGTTTCCTGGGTACCAGCGGTTTCGGCGCGCTGGACAACGTCAGCGTGCTGGAGCGCTGGGAGGGGGAGGCGGCCCGCTGGTCCGCCCGTACCGGCGGCTCGGTGCTCGAACTGCACGCCTACGCCATGGCCCCGGATGCCGACCGGGCACGCGAACAGCGCGCTCTGGTGAGCCAGTTGCACGCCGTCTACCCGGAGACCCGCGGCACCCGGATCGTCGACGAGCGCCACGAGTGGCGCGCGGACTGTCCGCTGTTCCCGGTGGGCGGTTACGGGGACCGGCCCACCGTGCACACGCCCGACCCGCGGGTGGTGGTCGCGGGCGACGTGGTGCGCACCTCGTTCCCGGTGGCGCTGATGGAGCGGGCCGCGACGACCGGGTTTCTCGCCGCCAACGCGCTGCTGGCGCGCTGGGGCGTGCGCGGCCAGACCTTGTGGAGCGTGCCGGGGAAGGGGCGTTCGGCGGTGCTGCGGTGGGCGGCCCGGCAGGCCGGACGGTGACCGGGGGTGCGCTCGGCACCCGTCGGCCCGGCGCCGTACGGCCTCAGCCCGGGTGGCGTCCGCTGCTGCGCAGTTCCCAGCGGCGCTCGGCGTATGCCAGGTCGTCCCGCCACAGCCGGGCCGCGGCGGCGCGCATCAGCGGACGCAGGGCCGGCGCGGCCGCGCGCGCCAGGGCGAATCCCGGGCGCCGGGACGTGGCGACGATCGCCTCGATGACGGCGGTGCGCGGGCGTCCCCGGTCGTCCGGGCCCAGCGGCGTGGCGTGGGTCTCCACCACCGAGCCCCGTCCTTCTCCGGCCACGATGTGCATCACCACGGTGCGCGGCTCGGGGGCGGTGAACAGCGCCGTGACCGGGACGACAGCCCGGCCGGCGACCCTGAAGGAGACCTCGACGGCGAGGCCTTCGGCCCGCTCCCCGTCGGCCGGGAGGCCGGTCACGGTGAGGTCGGCGAAGGAGTAGGGGTGGAACCACGCACCGTGCCAGGGGTCGAGGCGGTTGGCCACGACGTCCTCGGGTTCGCAGCAGCCGGTGGCGGTGTGGACGGCGGCGACGGCCCCCGCCGGCCGTGGCCGGGCGGGAATGACGGGCTCCGGCAACGGGAGTTCGCCGCCCGCCTCGTCCAGCCGTACCCAGACCAGCAGTCCGTCGTCGTGGGCGGGGAACGGCTCCCAGCCGGCGAACGGGGCGCCGTCCAGGGCGAGTCCGTGCCACCGGCAGCGGAGGATGCCGCCGTGCACGGGGCCGAGCGCGAGGGGTGCGCCCAGGTGCGGGCAGGCACCGGGACCGGCGACCAGGCGGCCGGCGGCGTCACGCCAGGCGACGACCTCGACGCCGGCGACGGTACGGCCGAAGGCGCGGCCGGCGGCGATGTCGCGGGCCGCGCCGAGCACGAACCAGTTGCCGGAGGGTCGGGCGAGCGCGGCCTTGACGGCGTCGGCGATGACCGCGGGTTTGGCGTCGGGCCAGGTGGGGCGCTGTTGTGCCCACGGCTGCGGACTGCGCCGGAGCCGGAGCGGGAGGCGTGGGTGGGGGCGGCGCGGCCGGCTCATGGGGCTTCCTCCGGCACCGGTACCGGCACCTGCCGCGGCGGATCGCCCGGCGACACGGCGGACCGCCGAGCGGTGAGCCGGGCGGTGAGCCGGGTGGCGGCCACGCGAGCCAGACCGCCCGCGGCGGTGGCCGCCCGGCGCCGGCGGGTGACCACCGCGCGGCGGTGCAGCACGGCGTAGCCGTCGTCGCGCACAGCGTCGAGGATGGCGCCGTACAGGACGAACGCGGTGCGGATGCACGGGCGCGAGGGCGGATCGAGCAGGGCGAGGCCGGGTGCCGCCTCGCGGTAGACCCCTTGGGTGAGGTCGGCGGCCGCCACCAGGGCCGCGGTGATCCGCGGGTCCCGCGCGCCGGTGTCCCGGCTCCAGCGGAGCAGTCCGCGGTCCACGCCGTGTGCCGCGAGCAGCTCCGCGGGCAGATAGACCCGGCCCCGGTCGAGATCCTCCCCGACGTCGCGCAGGAAGTTGGTGAGCTGGAAGGCGACGCCGAGGGCCGCGGCGTGCGGCGCCGCCTCCTCGTGTGGGACGACCGTGCCGAGCACCGGCAGCATCTCAAGCCCCAGCACCGCCGCCGAACCGTGCATATAGCGTCGCAGGTCGGCGTAGGTCGGGTAGTCCGTCACCGTCAGGTCACTGCGCATCGACGCCAGGAAATCGCGGAAGTGCTGGTGGTCGATGCCGTACCGGGCGGCGGTGTGCACCACCGCGCGCACCACGGGTTCGGTGGTCGGGGCGCCGCGCAGACCGTCCTCCAGGCACTGCTGCAGGGCGTCGAGCGCGGCGGCGCGGCCGGCGGTGGTGCGGCCGGCGCCAGGCTCGTCGACGAGGTCGTCGGCCCAGCGGGCGAAGCCGTACAGGGCGTGGACGGCGGGCCGACGGGCCGCGGGCAGCAGCCGGGTGGCGAGGAAGTAGGTCTTGCCGTGCCGGGAGTTGAGCCGGCGGCAGTGGGCGTAGGCGGCGCGCAGGAGGGGGTCGGTGATGCCTGCGGCGTCCAGTTCGCGATCGGTCATGCCGGGGTGCCTCTCAGCGCGGGGCGGGACGGGAGGGCGGCGGAGCGGGGCGACCACGGTCCGGTGATGCGGGCCGCGGCGAGCTTGCCGGAGAGCACGACGGTGGGGATGCCGACGCCCGGGGTGGTGCCGCAGCCCGCGAGCACGGCGTTCTCGGTGCCGCGCACGAGGTTGCGGGGGCGGAAGGGGCCCGTCTGCGCGAAGGTGTGCGCGAGGGAGAACGGGGTTCCGGCGGCGAGCCCCTGCGCGGTCCAGTCCGCCGGGGTGACCAGGTGCTGCTCCTCGATGGCGACGCCGAAGCCGGTGAGTCCCCGGCGCTCCAGTACGGCGAGCAGGCTGTCGCGGTAGCGGGGGGCGAGGTCGTGCCAGGTGCGGGCGCCGGGGCCGGTCTCGGTGTTGGGGCAGGGCGCCAGCACGTAGTGCAAGTGCCGCCCCGGCGGGGCGAGTTGCGGGTCGGAGGCGGTGGGGCGGGAGATCAGCAAGGAGGGGTCGCTCATCAGCCGGCCGGTGCGGGTGAGTTCGTCGAAGGTGCGCTCCCAGGCCGCGCCGAAGGAGAGCGTGTGGTGCGCCAGGTGCGGCCAGGTCCGGTCGGTGCCGGCATGCAGGACCACCGCGGACGGCGCATGGCGAAGGCGCAGCGGGCGGTGCGGCCGCCGGCCGAGGAGACGGTGGACGACCGGCAGATCGGGGGTGAGCACCACCGCGTCACAGGGGATCCGCTCGTGCGCGGTGAGAACGGCCGTGACCCGGTCACCGGTGCGGTCCAGCCCCGTCACCCGCTGCCCGTAGTGGAAGGCGGCGCCGGCGTCGGCGGCGGCATCGGCCATGGCCTGCGGCAGGGCGTGCATCCCGCCGCGCGGGAAGTAGACCCCGGCGACGGTGTCCATGTACGCGATGACGGCGTAGGCGGCCAGGGCGCGCGCGGGCGGCACACCGGCGTACAGCGCCTGGAAGGAGAAGACCCGGCGCAGCCGCGGGTCGGGCAGAAAGCGGCCGATCCGGGCGTCGAGGCGGCCGAACCCCCCGAGGGCGGCGAGCCGTACCAGGTCCGGGTGCAGCAGCTGGAGCGGCGAGTCGAAGTTGGCGTCGATGAAGCGGTGCCGCTGGAGGGCGTACATCTGCTGGAGCCAGCGGCGCAGCCGGCGGTAGCCGTGCGCCGCCCCGGCGCCGGCGAACCGTTCGATCTCGGCCTCCATGGCCCCGGGGTCCGTGTGCACCGCCAGTTCGCTGCCGTCGGCGAACCGGGCGCGGTAGGCCGGGTGCAGTGCCCGCAGTTCCAGCCGGTCGGTGAGGCGTTCGCCGACCGCGGCGAACGCCTCGTCGAGGAGGTCCGGCATGGTCAGCACGGTCGGTCCGGTGTCGAGGTGGTAGCCGTTGCGCTCGATCCGCCCGGCCCGGCCACCGGGCCGCTCCTCGCACTCCACGACCGTCACCCGACGCCCGGCGCCGAGCAGATGCAGCGCGGCGGACAGCCCGGAGAGCCCGGCACCGACCACCACCACGTGGTCGGTGCGGCCCGGAACGGCTCTCATGCCTGGTTCCTTTCGGTACGGCGGTCAGACGGACCGGAAGACGAGTGCGGCGTTCTGGCCGCCGAAGCCGAAGGACGTACTGGCGGCGGCGGACAGCGGCGTGCTGCGCGGGGCCTTGGCCACGATGTCCAGATCGATGTCGAGGTCGCGGTCCTCGTGGTTGGCGGTGGGCGGGATGGTGGACTCCTGCAGGCTCATGACGGTGACCGCCGCTTCGATGGCGCCGGCCGCTCCGATGGCGTGGCCGAGGGCGCCCTTGAGGGAGGTGACGGCCGGGGGCGCGGGGAAGACGGCGTGCAGGGCCCTGGCCTCGGCCAGGTCGTTCAGGCGGGTTCCGGTGCCGTGCGCATTGACATGGTCGATGTCTCCGGGCGTCAGGCCGGCGTCCGCCAGGGCCGCGGTGAGGGCCGCCGCGGCGCCCCGGCCTTCCGGGTCGGGGGCGGCGTAGTGGTAGGCGTCGCAGGTCGCGCCGTAGCCGGCCAGCTGTGCGCGCGGGCGGGCACCGCGGGCCCGGGCGTGGTCGGGGCGTTCCAGCACCAGGACGGCGGCGCCTTCGGAGAGGACGAAGCCGTCGCGGCCGGCGTCGAACGGGCGGCAGGCGCCCGCGGGGTCGGCCACCCGTGGGGAGAGGGCGCCCATGCGGTGGAAGCAGGCGGCGGGGATGGGGTGGCGGGCGGACTCCGCGCCACCGGCCAGGACGATGTCGCAGGTCCCGGCGCGCAGCAGATCGCGGGCGACGCCGAGGGCGCTGCTGCCCGAGGCACAGGCGGTGGAGACCGCGAAGTTGGGGCCGGTGGCCGTCAGGTCGAGGGCGATTTCGGCGGCGGCCATGTTGGGCACGCTGCGGGTGACGGCGAGCGGCGAGATGTCCAGCGGGCGGCCGGCCGCGAGCTTCGCGAACTCGCCGACATAGCGCTCCATGCTGGCCGTTCCCGTCCCGATGACCACGCCGACGCGGGCGGCGTCCCAGTCGGCGGGGGCGAGGCCGGCGTCGGCGACGGCGTGCCGGGCGGCGAGGAGGGCCATGGCGACGAAGCGGTCCAGCCGCCAGGCGGCTTTCCGGCCGACCAGGCGCGCGGTGTCGAAGTCCGGCACCTGGCAGGAGATGTCCACCGGCAGTCCCGCCAGCCCCGGGTCCCGGGCGGCGGTGGACCGGCCGGTGAGCAGCCCCTCCCAGGTGGCCCGGGCGCCGATACCGGCCGGGCTGACGACGCCCAGGCCGGTGACGGCGACCTCGCGGCAGGGCCCGGGCATCAGCTGGTGCTGTTCGGTGCGGCCGTCAGGGCCTGGTCGGCCTCGTTCCGGTCCATGAGCTCCGCCAGCCCGGCGATGGTCGTCTGGAGGGGTACGTCGTCCAGGGAGATGCCGGTCCGTTCCTGGAGCATCAGGCCCATCTCGACCAGGGCGAGGGAATCCAGGCCCAGTTCCTCGAAGGTGCGCTCGGGGGTGACGTCGGCCGGGTCGAGGTCGAAGGTTTCGGTGAGGGTGGTGGTGATCAGCTCGGTACTGGTGGGCACGGAGGACTCCTTCGGTGGAGGGGGTGGTGCCGGCCGCGGGCTCCGGGCGCGGTGTCGTCCGGGCGCGGGACGCCGTTGGGAACAGCCCTCGCGCGTCCGTGCGCGGGCGCGGGGGCGCGCCGGGCCGTGCGGGTGCGGACGGGGGTGCGGCATCGCGGCTCCAGACAGGCGGGCGGCACCGGGGGCGGTGCGCAGTCGGTCGCGCGCCTTCCACTGTCGCCGACCGTGTCCTTCGGCACCTGGCATGAAGGCACCTCCGAACGAGTGGCTTATCGCTCCGGGGCGCCGGGGGTTCGTCCCTGGTCCGCGGCCAGGGCGCGCGGAGCCGGCGGGGTGGCGCGGCGGGCGTCATGGGGGCGGGGCGGCCGGCCGAGCCAGCGGGCGGCCGCCGCGGCGGTGAGCAGGGTGACGGCTCCGGCGACGACGGCGGTGAGGGTCATCGCGTCGGTGAAGGCGCTGCGGGCGGCGGACAGCACGCCGGCGCGCAGCGGTGCGGGAAGGCGCCGCGCCTGTTCGGGGACGGACAGCATGCTGTGTTCGGCCGCCGCGGTCACCAGCGTGGGGGCGTGCAGACCGGTCAGGGACGTACTGAGCCGGGAGGTGAAGACGGCCGCGAGCAGGGAGCCCTGGACCGCCACGCCGAGGGCGGAGCCGACCTGGCGGGTGGCGTCGTTGATGGCCGATCCGAGTCCGGCCCGTTCGGTGGCGACCGACCCCATCACCGACTCGGTGGCCGCTGCCGCGACCAGTCCCGCGCCGACGCCGGCGACCAGCTGGAAGACCGCGCAGTGCGGGTAGCCGGAGTCGGGGGTGGTGGTCGCCAGGACGGCGAAGCCGGCCGTGACGAGGGTCAGCCCGGCGACGACGGGGATCCGGCCGCCCAGCCGGGTCCGCAGCGGCACGGCGCACACCGCGCCGAGGGCCAGTCCGCCCGGCAGCGGCAGCGTCCGCAGACCGGCCTGCCAGGGGCTGAAGCCCAGCACCCCCTGGAGATAGAGGGTCAGCACGAACAGCGCCCCGAACATGGCGAAGGACATCAACGCCAGGGCCGCTGCCGCCACTCCGATGCCCGGCACCCGCAGCAGGTACAGCGGCAGCATCGGGGCGGGCGTACGCAGCTGCCGGGCGACGAAGGCGGCCAGCAGCAGGGCGGCGGCGGCGAATCCGGTCAGCGCCGCCGGGCTGGTCCAGCCGCGGTGCGGGCTCTCGGTGATGGCCCACACCAGCGCCAGCAGCCCCGCGGCGGACAGCGCGGCACCGGGCACGTCGAAGCCGGCGCGCTGCACCGTACGGGACTCGGGCACCAGCGCCAGGGCGAGGACGACGATGACGCCGGCCAGGGGCAGGTTGATCCAGAAGGCGGCGCGCCAGGAGTAGTGCTCCACCAGCCAGCCGCCGATGACCGGACCGCACAGTCCCCCCATCCCGCCGACCGCGGCCCATGCGGCGATCGCCCGGCTGCGCAGCCGGGGTTCGGGAAACAGGTGGTGGAGGACCGCCAGGGTGGCCGGCATCAGCAGCGCGGCCCCGGCCCCCATGACGCAGCGCGCGGCGATCACCTGCCACGGGTGTCCGGCCAGCGCGCCGCCCAGCGAGGCGCCCGCGCACACCGTCACTCCGCAGACGAAGGAGCGCCGCCGGCCCCAGGCGTCGGTGAAGGCGCCCACGGCCAGCACCGTACCGCCCAGGACCAGGGCGTAACCGTCCACGATCCACTGCACCTGCGCGGTGGAGGTGTCGAGGTCGCCCTGGAGGTCGGGGACGGCGACATTGAGGACGGTCAGATCCAGGCCGAGCATGAACAGGCCGAGGCACACCACGGCGGCCGCCCCCGCACGCCGGGCGGGCCCGGCCGGCCCAGTGGTCGTCATGCCGTCGCCACGGGGCGGTTGATGACGGTGCCGAGGACGTCGGTGAGGTGGCCGACCAGTTCCTTTGTCGCCGTGTGCAGATAGCTGTGCCCGCCGGGGAAGAGCTGTGCGGAGGCGGGGGTGGTGACCAGGTCGTTCCAGGCCTGGAGCTGCCGCAGACCGGTGACGGGGTCGTGCTCGCCGCCGTAGAGGGCCAGGGGCACCGGGAGCGGCGGTTCCGGATGGTGCCGGTAGTGCAGGAGCAGCAGCAGGTCGGCCAGTAGCGGGGTGCAGGCCGCGGCCATCAGGCGGGCATCGGCGAGCAGTTGCTCGGGGATCGGGCCGACGAGTTCACGAAGGCCCGCCAGACCGGCCGTCAGGCGCGGCGGGAGGTCCGCGGTGTAGGCGTCGAGATGCGGCGCCGACAGCGAGGACACCGCCAGCAGCGCGGGCGGGCGGCCGTGGGTGCGCCGCAGATGGCGGGTTGCCTCGTAGGCCAGTAGCGCGCCCGCGCTGTGGCCGAAGACCGCGAACGGCCGGGGGTCGGTCCAGTCGTCGAGCACGGCGGCGAGCCGGGCGCTCAGATACGCGGGATCGGTCAGCGACGGTTCCCCGGCGCGGGTGCCCCGGCCGGGCAGCGCCACGGAACACAGCTCGATCCAGGGCGGCAGCAGGGGCGCCCAGCGCAGATAGCAGTCCGGGCCGGCGCCGGCGGGCGGTACGGCGTACAGACGCAGCGCGGCCTGCGGACGGGCGGCCAGCACGACGCGTTCCGGCACCGCCGTCGCCGCGGCCGGCACCGACGTCGACTCCTGTGTGAAACCGACACCCATGACTCACGCCCTTCGCCTCGCGCTCCACCGGTGGGCCGCTCCGGCCCCGCGCCGCCGGCCGCCCCGGCGGAGCCGCGCGCGGCCGTGCTGCCGGGCACCCCGCCCGCCGGCCGACGGGCCCGTGGCCCCGGACCGGTGCCCACGCCGACCCTGCCCTCCCCCGCCCGCTCACTCCACACACCACGCAAGGCGCCGGCCCCGTCTGACACCAACGGCGGCAGCCGCCCGCCGTCAGCGGGCCCCGGTCCAGGCGCGCGGGGCACCTCGCACCGGGCCGCCGTGCGCCGTCCGTTCAGCGGCCGCCGCCCCCTACCCCTAGGGGGTGTCTCTTCGATCTCCGTGGATCAGCCTGCGGCGTCTGGTGCCGTGCATCGCGAGGCGGAGCATCTCCCGCGGACTGGGTGTCCGTGGGTGATGTGACAACGCAGCGTGGGGGCACCCCCAGCGTTAGCTGGGGGAGTGCGGTGCCTGGGGGCACCTCCCAGCGTTAGCTGGGGGAGCGTCGCAGGCCCACGGAGATCGGAGAGACACCCCCTAGTACTTCAGAGCTAGGCCGGAAGTGCGCTCCACGGCGGGACGTGGACCAACCGGTGCGCTTCGTAGCTTCCTCCCGGAAGCCACGACCGGCTTCCGTGACGGAAGGACCGATCCTCATGGCGTCCCGCCCGCGCAGCGGCCGACTGCTGCGCACCCTGCTCGCCGCCCTCGTGGCCGCCTCGGTGGCCGTGCCCGTGTCCGGCGCGGCCCGCCCCGCGGCCGTCCCGGCGCCCGCGCCGGTGGCCCTCGCCCCGTTGCGGGCCGCCGGGCCCGGCGCGCTCGCCGAGCGGTATGCCGTCAACCGTGCCGGCATCCGCGCGGCGGCCCGGATGGCCGACGGCCACGGTGACCGGGCACGGGCCCGTGCACTGCGCCGGATGGCCGGCCCGGCGCGGCAGTTCCTCTCCTTCGACGGGCGGGGCGGGGGCCGTACCGCCGAGGTCTTCGGCGATCTGGCGCGGGCCGAGCGGATCGCCGTCCTCGTGCCGGGCTCGGACACCAACCTCGACACCTATGCACGGTTCCAGGCCGGCGCGACGGCGCTCCGGCGGACGCTGGACGACCGGTCCGCCGTGGTCGCCTGGCTCGGGTACGAGACGCCGGGCACGGTGAGCCCCGAGGTGGTCACGCCCGGCCGCGCGGCATCGGCCGCCCCGCAACTACGTTCGTTCCTCGGCGAGATGGTGGCGCTGCGGCCCTCGGCCCGGATCTCCGTGCTGTGTCACTCCTACGGTTCGGTGGTCTGCGGCCGCGCCGCGCCGGGGCTGAAGGTGGCCAACCTCGTGCTGTACGGCAGCCCCGGCGCCGGGGTCGACAGCGCTTCGGCCCTGCACACCTGGGCGACCGTATGGGCCGGCCGGGGGGAGGGCGACTGGATCGCCGAGGTGCCGCACGGTCAGCTGGACCTCCCGTTCACCACGCTCGGGCTGGGCGCCGATCCGGTCTCGGACGCCTTCGGGGCCCGGGTCTTCGCAGCGGGCGCCGGCGGCCACAGCGACTATCTCGCGCCCGGCTCCGTCGCCCTGCGGAACATCGCCCGGATCGTCTCCGGCCGGGCTCCGTCCGGGGAGCGTCGTGATGCGTGAGCTCGCCCGGCGGATCGCCGCCGCTACGCCAGACGGCCGGGACCGTGGCGTCGACGCCCTGCGGGCGCTCGCCATCCTGGGTGTGGTGCTCGGGCACTGGCTGGTGACCGCCCTGGTCACCGACAGCGGCGCCGTGCACGGCGCCAGCCCGCTGCACTCCCTGCCGCAACTCACCCCCGTCTCCTGGGTCTTCCAGACGCTGGCGGTCTTCTTTCTCGTCGGTGGCCGGATGGCGGCGACGAGTCATGCCGCGGCCCGCGCCCGGGGCGAGAGTTACGGGCGGTGGCTCGGCGCCCGGACGGCCCGGCTGTTCCGGCCGGTGGCGGCCGTCGTGCTGCTCTGGTGCGTGGTGCTGGTCGCCCTGCTCGCCTCCGGGGCCGGCCTGGAGACCGTTCGCACCCTGGGCACACTGGCGTGGTCCCCCCTCTGGTTCCTGCTGGTCTTCATCGCGCTGACGGCGGCGACCCCGCTGGTCGCCGGGCTGCACCCGCTGTGGCCGCTGGCCGTCGTCCTCCACATCGACCTGCTCCGCTTCGGCTTGGGCGGTCCGGAGTGGCTCGGCTGGCTCAATGTGCCGGCGGGCTGGCTGGTTCCGTACTGCCTGGGCGCGGCCTGGGCCCGCGGCCGGCTGGGCGGCCGGACGACCGGCTGGATGCTGCTGCTCGGTGGCGGCGCCGCCACCGCCGGACTCGTCGGCTGGGCCGGGTATCCGGCCGCCATGGTCGGGGTGCCCGGCGCCGGGATATCCAATCTCAACCCGCCCACCCTCGCGGCCGTCACCTTCGGCCTGGCCCAGTGCGGGGCGGCCCTGCTGCTGCTCGGTCCGCTGCGGCGGGTCCTCCAACGCCCCCTGGTCTGGGCGCCGGTGGCGCTGCTGAACCTGTCGGCGATGACGGTCTTCCTGTGGCACCAGACCGCGATGATGGCGGTCACCGCGCTCGGCCTGCTCGCGGGCCGGCCCCTCCCCGGCCTGCACACCGCCCCCGACGGTGTCTCGTGGGTGCTGGCCCGGCTGGCCTGGCTGCCGGTGTTCGGGGTGGCGCTGCTGGTGTGCGGAGCCGCGTTCCGCGGGTACGAGCAGGGCCGGGCGGGGCGGCGCGGCCGCGCCCGGGCCGTACCGGAGCGGCGCCCCGCTCTGTCGGCGGCGGGGAGGCGTGTCTAGGGTGGTTCACATGATCACGGGGGGCGTGAAGGGCGGGGAACCGCGGTGGCGGACGGCGCTGTTGGCGGTGCCCCGTACGCTGCGCGACGATCTGTGGACGGCGGCGGCCGATCCGCTGCCGAAGTTGAGCAGGCCCCGCCTGCTGGCTCGGCTGCCGCATGCCGTGATCGGTGTGCTCGCCTATGCGACAGGCGTCCTCACCACGGACTTCCTCACCCATGTCTACGGGCTGGTGCCGGGCCTGGCGCTGCTGCTCGCGCTGTGCCAGTCGGCCGCGCTGCTCGCGGCCATGTTCCGTCCGATACCGGCCTGGTGGATGTCGACGGCCGCGATGGCCGTCGGGGCCGTCGCCGCTCGGAGCGATCTCCCCTGGGAGGCGGGCTTCCCCTGGACCGAACCCGGCATCCTCGCGCAGGCCGCGACGGCGTTCCTGCTGGCGCTGCGGGTACGCCCCCGGGTCGCGGCCGAGGCGCTGGGGATCAACGTCCTGGCCGGGCTGGGCTGCCTGATGTTCCTCGGCCAGGGGCAGCACGAAAATCTGACGCAGGCGGTTTCGCTCCTGGTCATCGCGACGGTCCTGGGCGCCGCACTGCGCGGCCGCCGGGTGGCCCGTAGCCAGCTCGTCGCGCAGGAGGAGCTCACCGCCGAGGAGCGGGCCCGGCGCACCCTGCTGGAGGAGCGCAACCGGATCGCCCGGGAGCTGCACGACGTGGTCGCCCACCACATGTCCGTGATCTCCATCCAGGCACAGGTCGCGCCGCATCTCGTCACGGACCCCACCGACGAGCTGAAGGAGAACCTCGCGGGCATCCGCGCGAATGCCGTCGACGCGCTGACCGAACTCCGGCGGGTGCTTGGCGTCTTGCGCTCCGAGGACCCCTCGGGGGAAGGCGTACGGCACGCCCCGCAGCCCACCCTCGGCCGGCTGGATGAGCTGATCGCCAATGTGACGGCGGCCGGCCTCACCGTCACCACCGAAACCACCGGCGAGCCGCATGCGCTGTCGCCGGGGGCCGAGCTGTCCGCGTTCCGCATCGTCCAGGAGGCGCTGAGCAACGCGATGCGGCACGCGCCCGGCGCTACGGTGCAGGTGCAGCTCGGATACGGGTCCGCCGGTCTCACCCTCCGGGTCACCAACACCGCGCCGGACGGCCCGGCCCCGCCCTCCCCCGGCTCCGGCCACGGACTGCTGGGCATGCGCGAACGCACGGCCATGCTCGGCGGCGAACTGGCCGCCGGCCGGACCCCGGACGGCGGCTACGAAGTGACCGCCCTGCTGCCCGCCCCTGCGAGAACACCGGCCGACGCCGGCGAGGACACCCCATGACGACCATCCGTGTGCTGATCGCCGACGACCAGATGATGGTCCGCCAGGGATTCACCGTGCTGCTCAACGCCGAACCGGGCATCGAGGTCGTCGGCCAGGCCGTGGACGGCATCGACGCCGTCGCCAAGACCGCCGAACTCGCCCCGGACGTCGTCCTGATGGACGTCCGGATGCCCCGGCTCGGCGGCATCGAGGCCACCCGCCGCCTCACCGAACCGGCCGGCGCCACCGTCAAGGTCCTCGTATTGACCACCTTCGACCTCGATGAGTACGTGTACGAGGCGCTGCGCGCGGGCGCCTCCGGTTTTCTGCTCAAGGACGCCTCGGCGGCCGAACTCGCGCAGGCGGTACGGGTGGTGGCGGCCGGCGACGCCCTGCTCGCCCCGAACATCACCAAGCGCCTGATCGCCGAGTTCTCCCGGGTGACCAGCGCCCCGCGCGCCCCGCTCAAGGACCGGGTCGGCGATCTGACGGAACGGGAGACCGAGGTCCTGTCACTGATCGCCCAGGGCCTGTCGAACGGGGAGATCGCGGAGCGTCTGGTGGTGGCGGAACAGACCGTGAAGAGCCATGTGGGCCGCATCCTGGTCAAGTTGGGCCTGCGCGACCGGACACAGGCCACCGTCTTCGCCTATGAGACGGGGCTGATCCGTCCGGCCGGATACTGAGCGGACGGGCGGCGGGGCGCGGCGGCGGGAGCGCGCAGGGACGGGTGCGGCGGACTCAGGTACCGGCATCGGAGCCCGGCATCGTCCTCCGGTACCGGTCCCGTTCCACCGCGCGGCGGAGCGGAACCCTCCCGGAGAGCGAGGTACGGCGCCGCGGCGGACGGAAGTGTGGTGTGCCGCGGGGACCGGCTCCCCGCCGCACACCCGTTGTGTGCGCCGACCTCATCCGCAGGAGGATGCCATGCCTGGAATGCGCCGCCCGTTCGTCACGGCCGCCACCGCCCTCGCCGTCTGCACCGCGACCGCACTGACCCTGGGCACGACCGGCCCGGCCGCGGCCGCCGGAACCGCGCCACAGGCCACCCGGCACACCGCCGACGAACCGTCCCTGACCGGCTCCGCCAAGCTCCAGCGGAAGCCGGGCGACAACGTCCACTTCCGCATTGACGCCCACGGGTTCGCGGACAAGGCGCACGGCACGT
Source organism: Streptomyces sp. 2323.1 (assembly GCF_900221035.1). Taxonomy (NCBI): domain Bacteria; kingdom Bacillati; phylum Actinomycetota; class Actinomycetes; order Kitasatosporales; family Streptomycetaceae; genus Streptomyces; species Streptomyces sp. 2323.1. Next base: position 528,179 of record NZ_LT907981.1, read on the forward strand.
TCTACGTCAGCCATCACTTCGGCAAGGTCTGGGGCGGCCACTTCAAGGGCCGGATCGACTGCCTGGTGACCGGGGGCCCGGTGGCCGTCGCCACCGGCATCGTCACCGAGTCGCACTTCAAGGACGCACCGGGCCTGCCGCACATCGGGGACCTCAAGGGCAAGCGGTTCGGCTTCACCGTGCTGGACAACGGCAAGAAGGACCGGCTGGGTTACAGCTGGGCCGTGGACCGCCTGCCGAAGAACAGCGTCGGCAAGTGCCTGAGCTCGGCCCCCATCGAGACCCTGCAGAAGGGGGACTACACGGTCCACCACTGGATGCCGCAGCACGTGACGAAGTGAGCCGCTGCCCGACGGGCCGGGTGCCGCGTGCCGTGGCGCGCGGCACCCTTCGCACGTCCGGCCCGGCCGGTCCGGGTGCACGGGAGGCTCCGCACCCAGGGCCTGTCCGACGGATCCGCCCCTAGAGCCGGAAGGAGTCCGCCAACGTGTCGATCTGCGCGGTGAGCAGTGTCGGCGCGCGATGCCCCATCCCGGCGTACTGGCCCAGCACTTCCAGGCCGACCGTGCCGTGCAGTTGCGACCAGGCCAGCACCGTGCCGGCGAGGGCGGTGCCCGCCGCCTTGTCGTGCGGCGGCAGTCCGGTGTGCTGGGCCACCCAGTCGGCGACGCCGTCGTCCTTGCGCACCCACGCCGTCATCTCGGCGACGACCGGCCGTAGCGCCTCGGCGGGCTCGCCAGCGGCGAACACCTTGAGGAACGGCCCCAGGACGGCCCGCGCGCGTTGCAGCGTGTCGGGCGGAGCCGCGTAACCGGGGAGCGGCGTGCCCTGGATCAGAAGATAGCGGTGCGGCTGCGCGACGGCCCAGCTCCGGTAGGCGCCGGCGAGGGCGTGCAGGGTGGCCCGCGCGTCCCCGGCCGCTGCCCCGTCGGTCTGCCCGATGGCCTGCGCCACGTCGTCGTAGGCGTCCCGGATCAGCTCGCTCAGCAGATCGTCCCGGCCGGCGAAGTAGCGGTAGAGGGCCGGCCCGGACAGGCCCATGTCCTTGGCGATCCGGGTGAGCGCCACGGCCTGGATGCCGCCCTCGGCGAGCTGCTGCAGCGCGGCCGTCTTGATCTCCGCACGGTTCTGTTCGCGGTAGCGCGCCCGGGGGCTTCGTACCTCGGCGGCCATGTTCTCCTCCTGCGTTGCGGGGCGGCGGACGGCCATGGGTGAGCGGTCCTCGCTCATCGTAGCCATCACTTCAGTTGCAATGCACCTTCCCTGAAGTTATGGTCTCTAACAGAAGTGAGGGTGTGCGGCGAAAGCCTGCACCGCCCTCACCTGCCGTTGATCCGATCCAGCCCGCCGCCCGCAGAGAAGGAATCGCCATGTCTGTTGCAGCCCGCCGTCTCCATGCCGTCCTGGGTGCCGGCCCGGCCGGCACCACGCTCGCCGCCGAGCTCGCCCGCCGGGGTCACGCCGTACGGCTGGTCAGCCGCTCGGCGCCGGACGGCACCCCCGACGGCGTGCAGGGCTGCGCCGCCGATGTGAGCACGCCCGTGGAGGCGCTGGCCGCCGTCGAGGGCGCCGATGTCGTGTACCACTGCGTGAACGTCGCCTATCACCTGCAGACCGAGGTCATGCCCCGGGTCCAGCAGGCGGTGCTGGCCGCCGTCGAGGCCACCGGCGCCCGGCTGGTCGTGCTGGACACGCTGTATCCGTACGGGCAGACGCAGGGCGAGGTGATGACGGAGGAGACTCCCTGGCGGGCGACGAGCCGCAAGGGCATGATGCGGGCGCAGTTGGACGAGGCGTACCTCGCCGCCCACCGTGCGGGGCGGGCCCGGGTCGCCCTCGGCCGGTCGGCCGACTTCGTCGGTCCCGGCGTGCTCAACTCGACGCTCGGCGGCGCGGTCTTCCCGGCCGCACTGACCGGCGGTGAGGCCCTCGCGCTGGGCGACATCGACCTCCCGCACAGCTACACGGCCATCCAGGACGTGGCGAGGGGGCTGGCCGCCCTCGGCGAAGACCCGGCAGGCGACGGCCGGGTGTGGCACCTGCCCACCGCGCCCGCCCGTACCACCCGCGAGATCCACTCGATGATCGAGGAGCGGGTGGGCAGCCCCCTGCGGCGGGTGGTGCTCACCGAGGCCCGCCCCTTCGGGCCGTTCGACGCGACCTTCATGGACGAGTACGCGGAGATGTTCTACCAGCACACCGAGCCGCAGACCGTGGACTCCTCGGCGTTCGAGCGCACCTTCGGCCTCCGCCCGACGCCGCTGGAGGCGACCCTCGACGCCACACTCGACTGGTACCGCACGCTGGTGGCCGGCGCACGGAACTGACCCCGCCTCAGGGGCAGCGGTCGAGCTGGGCAATGACCGCCTGGACGTCGGCGGACGGTGAGGATGCCCTCCTGGTCGGGGGGCATCCTCTTTGACGCCGTAGGCGAGGGCGTGCGCGGCTCCTAGGTGCGTCCACCAAGCCGGCCCACTCCAAAAATGTGACGCAGATTACGTCCGTTTTGCCGGATTACCGGGTTCCCGCGCCCCGCCATCATGACCGAAACGGAGCAACTCAGGGACGGAGTCGCAGGTGGACGACAGTCAGAGGGTCGGGTCGTGGCGGGAACTCGGGAGATATTTCGGCACCGCCGTGGTGCTGGCCGGGGGCGTCCTCGTCGGTGCCGTCAACATCTACATGGCCGCGAGCCTGCTGCCCACGGCGGTTGCGGAGATCGGCGGTGAACGCCTCTACGCATGGAACATGACCGTTTTCCTGATCGCCCAAGTTGTCTCCACCATGCTCGTGAGCCGAACTCTTTCTCGGCATGGCGACATCGGCTCCTACCTGGTGGGCTTTGGCGTCTTCGCCGTTGGGTCGGTTGTCTGCGCGGCCAGTCCGACCATGCCGGTGCTGCTGGTCGGCCGTGGCGCGCAGGGACTTGGGGCAGGCTTGTTGACCGGTCTGGGGTTCGCCCTCATCTATTCGGCGCTGCCGGCGCGTCTGTGGGTACGGGGCAGCGCGTTGATCTCCGCCATGTTCGGCCTCGGCAACTTCGTCGGCCCGACTCTCGGCGGCCTCTTCGCCCAGTTCGGAGCCTGGCGGCCGGCGTTCGTCGTGTTAGCGGTCGTCTCGGGAGTGATGGCGGCGTTCGTCCCCCGGGTACTTCCCACAAGCCGCAGGACCTCGGCGGAGGCGGTCCAGGTACCGCTGGGCTCGTTGCTCCTGGTCATCGGAGCCACAGCTGCCGTGAGCGTCGCTGGGATCCTCTCGAACGAGGCCATGAGGGCGGTCCTCATCGCGCTGGCTCTGGCCTTGGTCATGGCCTTTGCGGTGACGGAGAAAGGGAGCCAGGTCCGAGTCCTGCCGCGCCCGACCTACCAGACCGGCTCGGCTTTGCGGTGGGTCTACCTGACCATCGCGTTCCTCGCCGCCGGCGTCGCCGTGGAGACGTTCCTGCCGTTGTTCGGTCAGCGCCTGGGCGCACTGCCGCCGGTCGCTGCCGGGTTCTTCGGAGCCGCCTTGTCGCTCGGCTGGTCGGCAAGCCAAGTCGTCAGCTCCTCAGCACGTCGACAACGGACCGTTCGACGGCTCCGGGTTGCCGGTCCCGGCCTCCTTACGGCTGGGCTCGCCATACTCGCGCTGTTGCAGCACCGCCACGCGTCACTGCCGCTGGTCCTCGCCTGGCTGCCGCTTCTTCTTCTCGCCGGCACGGGGATCGGTCTGGCCATGCCCCACCTGTCCGTTGCTGCGATGGCCAGCACGCCCGACAAGAAGGAAGGCGAAAAGGCCGCCGCGGCGATCGCGACCGTGCTCACGATGTCGACGGCGTTCGGTGCGGCGGTCGCCGGCCTTCTGGTCAACCTGGGTGGCCCGTCACTGGTGACCTCCGCGCGCTACCTCCTGCTCGGCTTCGCTGCTGTCTCGGCCCTCGGCATGCTCACCGCGCTACGCGCCAACCAGCTCGCTCAGCTCCCGGCGGACACGGCACACAGCTCGACCACGGCGGCGTCCAGGTAGCGGATCGCCAGGGGCTCGCCAGGAACGGGCCCGTACGCCGCGGCCTGCTCATCAGCCAGAACCCGCCGAGCGGGCCAACCCACGCACACCGGGGGCCGACGCGCAGTGCGTCGGCCCCCGGCAGCTCCGCCAGCGGTCAGGAGGCGCCGGGCGGCGTCGCCGACCAGGCGGTCACCGACAGGGCCGCACCGTCGACGTCCTTGTCGAACGCCAGGATGCTGTGCGCGTTGCCGCCCGACGGGGAGACCTGGAGGTACTTGGCCTTCGCGGACGGGCCGGCGTGCGTCCAGACGAGGTCGGCGTAGGCGCTCTTGCCCGGCTTGAGCGTGACCTGGTGGGCGCCCGGGTCCTGGGCGAAGTAGGTGTCACCGCGGTGCACGGTGGTCTTCATGGCCGAGTGACCGGCGCCCTCCAGCGCCAGCCCCGGGTACCCGGATATCGCGCAGGTGCTCTTGCCGGTGTTGGTCACCCGCAGGTAGGTGCCCTCGTGGTTCATCCCGGCCTGGTCCGAACCCGCGCTGGTGGTGGTGACCTTCAGCGCCCCCGGTCCGCACGAGCCGGCAGCCGCCGCGCCGGATCCGGCCGGACCCGCCGCGGCGGCGATTCCTGCACTCGCCCCCGCAGCCAGCACGACGGCGGCGGTGACGGTGACAGCAGTACGCAGACCACGGATGGTCATCAGTCATCAACTCCCTCTTCTCCGGCATCCGGAGAAATAGCGGTGCCCTCCCCACCGCCCGGTTGGGCGCTTCCGTCGCTCCGTCCGTGAAGGGCACCGGGCAGGGCGCCCCCGGACGACAGCGCCGGACCGTCGGTCCGGGCGGTGGGTTCTGCATTTTTTGTGCACCACCCACCCTGGGCGCCCCCGCTGATGATCCACTAACGCCTCACTAACACCGGAAATACGGCAAAAAAGCCGGGGAGGTCAGGGAGTGGGAGAAGGGTGCGGGGTGCGGGGCCGGCAGCCGGTGCCGGGCGTGGTGCGGCCGGGCCGGGGACGAGGCGGCTGAAGCCGGTCCGAGCAGACGTGCGATGCTGGAGCACCGGGGATCATGGCAAGAAGTGGGAGCGTACGGCAGCGTGGTGGCAGCGATACGGCGGGCTGGGACGAACGTCTGGGACCGCTTCGCGGCATCCGATCCGGGGCTGCTGCGGCTGATGGCGGGACTGCGGACGGTCGGGGCCATCGTGCTCACCCTCCTCGTCCTCGCACTGCTCGGCACCGGCGTCCCCTTGATGGTCGCGGGCTCCATGGTCGCCATGGTGTCCACCTTCGCGATCAGGGAGAAGGAGGTACGCGGCCAGGCGATCACGCTGGCTCTCGGCCTGCCCGTCGCGCTCGCCGCCATGTCGCTGGGCGCGGTGCTGCACACCCTGGTCATCGCCGGCGATGTGTTCTTCGTGCTGCTGATCTTCGGTGCCGTCTACTCCCGGCGGTTCGGTGACCGCGGCACCGCACTCGGCCTGATCGGGTTTCAGGTCTACTTCATCTCGCTGTTCGTGCAGGCCGGCGTCCCCACCCTGCCCGTGCTGTATCTGACGCTGGCCGTCGCCATCGGGTCCAGCGCCCTCGTCCGGTTCGCCGTCGTGCCACAGACTCCCCAGCGCACCCTGGGCCGGCTGCGCGAGGCCTTCCGGGCCCGCCTCGCCCAACTGCTGGCGACCCAGAACGAGCTGTTGGACGTGGACCCCGAGGAGCTCGACAAGGTCCTGGACGACCTGCGGCGGCACACCGCCCGGCTGCACGAGGCGGCGCTGATGATCCAGGGCCTCCTGGAGGAGGGCACGCGGGACGAGGCCGCGGCCGGCCTGGTGCAGCGCCGCGTCGCGGAGGCCGAGGTCGCCGCCGAGCGGCTGGGCATGCTGCTGCTCAACGCCCGCAGCGCCGGGCGTGCGGACACCCTCACCATGCATCTGCCGCATGCGCCTGTGCCGGCCACGGGCACCCGCATACGGACCGAGGACGACGCGATCCGCACCTTGCGCCGCGATCTGAACGCCCTCCTCCTGCTGATCGCCCGGCCCGCGCCCGGCGGCCGCGGCACCGCACTCGCCCACGTACGGAACCGGCTGCTCGGCTACCGGGACGAGGACAACCTGCCGCTCGCCTCCCCCGCCGTCCAGGACGTCTTCCGCGGGCTCGGTGAGGCCGCGCGTTCCGTGCTGGGTCTGCGGCTGGCGCTGGACGGACCGCAGGACGAGTCGGACGACTCCCCGGCCACCACGCGTTCGCGCGAGGAGTTCGACGCCGAGGACGTCGCCATCGTCGTCGCCGAGGAGACCGAGGAGCCGGCCGACGACCGCACCGGGCTGCAACGGCCCACCACCCGGGCCGCGTTCCAGGTCGCGGTGGGCTCGACGCTGGCCATGATCGGGGGCGAGTTCCTGTCCAGCCAGCGCTGGTACTGGGCGGTGCTGACCTGCTGGGTGGTCTTCCTCAACACCGCCTCCACGGGCGAGATCCTGGTCAAGGGCTACCGCCGGCTGGTGGGCACGGTCCTCGGCGTGGTCGCCGGTGTCGCGCTCGCCGGGCTGGTCGGCAACCACACCTGGACCGCGTTCGCGCTGGTCCTGCTCTGCATCTTCGGGATGTTCTTCACCGCGCCGCTGTCCTACGCGCTGGTGTCGTTCTTCGTCACCGCGATGCTCGGACTGCTCTACACCCTGCTCAACACCTACAGCCTCGATGTGCTGGTGCTGCGCATCGAGGAGACCGCGCTGGGTGCCGCCTGCGGGATCATCGGCGCGGTGCTGGTGCTGCCGGTGCACACCGACCGCCGTACGGACGAGCTGCTGGGCACGGTGCTGGTCCGGCTGCGGGACGTGGTGTCCGCCGCGGTGGAGCAGCTCAGCGGCGGGCCCGCCGTCGACCTGCTGGGCAAGGCGCGCGAACTGGACGAGGCGCTGGACGAGCTGCGCGCCTCCATCCAGCCGCTGACCCACCCGATCACACCCCTACGGGTACGGCGGCGGACCGCCCGCTATCTGGTGGCCCTCCTGGAGACCTCCGCCTATCACGCCCGTTCCCTGGCGGCGACCGCGGAACTCGTCCCGTACAGCAAGACCATCGCGGCCGACCCGCGCCTGGAGCGGGCCGGCCGGCGGATCGCGTACAACATCGATCTGATCGTCGCGCGGGTGCTGGAGGAGAGCACCGAGGGCGAGGTCCAGTCCGGCGCCAGCATCGCCTCGATGCTGGAAACCGCCGGCTCCGGCGCGCTGCGGACGGGCACGGTCACCTTCCGCGTGCTGCGGCATCTCCAGCGCCTCGACGAGGGAGTGGTGGGTATCGCCCGTCCCCTCGACGTGCCGGTGGCCGGCCGCAGCGGCGGCAAGGCGACCTGACCCCGCCGGCCGCACGCTGAGCCGCTGCTCCTCAAGTTCAGTCCGTACCGCCCGCGCCGGCTCGGCACGCCGGGTGCCCCCAGCCCTCGTCGTTCTTGGAGATCGGCTCACCCGCCGCATAGGAGCGCCCGCAGCGGCAGCGCCCGGGGAACTTGGCCTTGAGCGTGCGCACCGCCTTGCCCGCGCCGCGCCGCTGCGGTGCGGAGGCCGTCCGCGCCGTGGCGCCGGAGGTGCCTCGACGGGCGCCGGCGGACCGCGCAGCAGCCGGGGCGGCCGGCGGCTGCGGGGAGCCGAGCTCGCTGCCGGCGGCCTCCTGCTCGGTCGCAGCCTGACTTGCGGCCCGGTCGGCGAAGTCGTTCAGCGGGTCCCCGTCGACCTGGTGCGCGGGCACGTACCGGAACTCCACGGAGCGGCCCGTGAGCAGTGCGTCGATGCTGACGACCAGTTCCTGATTGGCGACCGGTTTGCCCGAGGATGTCTTCCACCCCTTGCGCTTCCAGCCGGGCAGCCAGGTCGTGACGGCCTTCATCGCGTACTGGGAATCCATCCGGATCTCCAGCGGTACGGCCGGATCGGTGGCGGTCAGCAGGCGTTCCAGGGCCGTGAGCTCGGCGACATTGTTGGTCGCGGTGCCCAGCGGCCCGGCCTCCCACCGTACGACGGTGTCCGCACCATCGGCGATGACCCAGGCCCAGCCCGCGGGCCCGGGGTTTCCTTTCGACGCGCCGTCACATGCGGCACTCACGCGTTCAGCCATGAGCGCGATCATGCCAGGCGGCGGTCCTACGGGGCGAAGCCGCCTCCGGACGCGTCCGGTCCCCGCACCAGCCACTGCGCGCCGACGACGGGGCGGGACCGGGGCACCACGGAAGCGGACATGACAAGGTACCTCGGCCCCGATCCCGCAAGGTCAGTTCCCGGCCGACTTCTCCGGGCGGAGCTCGCTGGGCCGCACGATGACGAACCCCTCGCCTTCGAGGCGGAGTTGGACGGCCTCGCCGGAGCCGCCGCGGAGCATCGAACCGAGGCTCTGCGAACGGTGCAGCCCCGTGTGCAGACCGCTGCTCCAGCCGACCACGGCATCGGTGTCGACGAAGACCGGGGACTGCGGGGAGACGGGTATGACGATGGGGTTGCCCTCGCACATCACGCCCAGCTTGCCCTGGCCGCTGAAGACGGAGTTGAAGAGTCCGCCGCCGACCATGCCCGCGCCCTTGACCACCTTGATCTCATAGGAGAGGGACGGGTCGAAGCACAGCACATTGCGGCCGTTGACGGTGAGACCGTCGTCGGCGGCGAGGTCGATGATGAAGCAGTTGGCGGCCTCGTGCGCGAACCACACCTCGCCGCGGCCCCGTACGGCCATCAGCGCCAGCCCCTCGCCGGTGACCGCGCGCTTGAGGAACTTCCCGACCCCCTGCCCCTGCTTCTCGAATTGCAGCTCACCGCGGTAGGCGATCATCGCGCCCTGCCGCGCATAGCACTCCCCGTCCAGCGCGTACTTGAGCGACTTGGCGTTCTGCTGCACCATGCCGGGCGCGCCGGCCTGCGTCGCCATGTTCTCGGCGGCAAAAAGATCACTGTTCATGACAGGAATGCTAGAGCGGGCCGTGGCCGGGTACGCGGGAAGTCCCTCGCCAGGCACCGGAGCCGCTGCGTCCGGTCCGGATTCCCGGCCCCACGACATGACGGCTGAAACCGGATCATGCCTTCCCTGGCTTGTAAACAATCGGACACAAGAACACTCAAAATAGGTAAACCACAGCCGTCAGGCGCAACGTGCTCTAGCGTCACGTCCGACACGGGGTGGTTGTCAGTGCCAGGGGGCGACGGCTGCGCCGGAACGTGAGGGGACGACCAAGTGGGGGGCCATGGGGTTGTTCGAAGCTGCCGGATCACGGGTGATGGAATCACCCGCCGGAACAGCCAAATTGGATCGAGCGCCGGAACACTACAGGGGAGGAAGGCACACACCAGCCGAACGACGGCTCTTACCGGTGGCGTTGGCCGTTGACGCAATCGGTGCCATGCTGCCGGTCGCCGCGCTGGGTGCGCTCACGGGGCAGCCCCATCCGCTGCTCACCGCAACGCTGGCCGGTGCATCGTGGCTGGCCGTTGGGGCATCGAAGAATCGTTACGCCGGAGACGCACTGGACGCCGGTGCGCTGCTGCCCGTCTTCCGGGACTGGCTGACCATGCTGGGGGTACTGGCCGTCGCCTGCGTCGGAACGCGGGTCGATTTCTCCCTCGAAGCCTGTGTACCGGCGCTGCTGCCGTGTCTCGCACTGGGCGTGGCCCGGCGCAAGCTCGCACACCGGTATCTGCTGGCCATCCGGCGCCGTGCGCGGGCGCTGCGGCGGGTACTGATCGTCGGGGAGGCGGGCGCGGTCGATGTGGTGCTCGCGGAGCTGGGGCACCGCACCGACCACGAGTATGTCGTCGTCGGCAGCTGTCTGGTCGGGGACGAAGCGACCGATTCGGCGCTGCCGGTCTGCGACCGGCTCTCGTCCGACGGTGACGGACCCGAGGGGGCACTGGACGGGGAGCGGGTCCTGGCGTGCGCCGCCGAACTCGGCGCCGATCTCGTCTTCGTGGCGCCGGGCCGGCAGATGCCAGCGGCACGGGTGCGGCGGCTGGCCTGGGCGCTGCACGACGGGGGCCGGAATCTGGCCATACTCCCGGGCCTGATCGACGTCTCACAGCACCGGGTCCGGCTCGCCAAGGCGGCGGGGCTGACGGTGATGCACATAGACCCGGCGGCGCGACGGGGGCTGCCGGTACTGCTGAAACAGGCGACCGACCGGCTGGGGGCGTTACTGCTGCTGGTGCTGCTCTCCCCCGTCTTCGCCATGGTGGCCGCGGCCATAAGGCTCAGTACCGCGGGCCCGGTGTTCTACTGGCAGATCCGGGTCGGCCGGGATCTGCGGCCGTTCCGGATGTGGAAGTTCCGCACCATGGTGGTCACCGCCGACCGGATGCGGGCCGCGCTGGAGTCGGCCAACGAGCACGACGGGGCGATGTTCAAAATGCGGCGGGATCCCCGGGTGACGCGGGTGGGCCGGCTGCTGCGCCGCTTCTCGCTGGACGAACTGCCGCAGCTCTTCAACGTCCTGACCGGCCATATGTCCTTGGTCGGTCCCCGGCCGCCGCTGCCCGAGGAGGTCGAGCGGTACGACGGGACCGAGATCCGGCGGCTGTCGGTCAAGCCGGGCCTGACCGGTCTGTGGCAGGTCAGCGGGCGGTCGGACCTCTCCTGGGACGAGACCGTCGCACTGGATCTGAGCTATGTGGACAACTGGTCCTACTCCCGCGACATAGGGGTGCTGATGCGTACCGTGCGGGCCGTCGTGGACGGGCGCGGTGCGTACTAGGAAGTGTCCACAACGTCCCGCCGGGCCCGCGACGCCTCGTCGCCGTGGGTCGCGGTGTGCGGCCGGTGTCTCGCCGAGGGGCGGGCGCCGGCCGCACACCGCGGGCCGGTCCGGCTTACGCCGGTGCCGGCTGGGCCTGCCACGCCTCGTAGGTCCGGGCGATGCCCTCGGCGAGCGGGATGGTGGGTGCCCAGCCCAGGGCACGCATCCTGCTGATGTCGAGCAGCTTGCGCGGGGTGCCGTCGGGGCGGGACGGGTCGAAGGCGATCCGTCCCTCGTAGCCCACCGCGGCGGCGACGTGGGAGGCGAGCTCGGCGATGGTCAGGTCCTCGCCGCAGCCGACGTTGACCGTGTCGTCACCGTCGTAGCGGCGCAGCAGTACCTCGCAGGCGGCGGCCAGGTCGTCTACGTGCAGGAACTCGCGCAGGGGCGTTCCGGTGCCCCAGAGGGTGAGTTCGGGCCGGCCCTGCTGCTTCGCCTCGTGGAAGCGGCGGATGAGCGCCGGCAGCACATGCGAGGTTTCGAGGTCGAAATTGTCGCCGGGTCCATAGAGGTTCGTCGGCATGGCGGAGATGAAAGAGGCACCGTATTGGCGGCGGTAGGACCGGATCTGCACCAGGCCGGCGATCTTGGCGATCGCATACGCCTCGTTGGTGGGCTCCAACGGCCCGCTCAGCAGGGCGTCTTCGGTGATGGGCTGGGCGGCGTGCTTGGGGTAGATACAGCTCGATCCGAGGAACAGCAGGCGGCGCACCCCGGCCTGATGGGCACCGGCGATGACGCTGAGCTGGATGCTGAGATTGTCCTCCAGGAACTGTACGGGCTGGGTGCTGTTGGCCATGATTCCGCCGACCTTGGCGGCCGCCAGCACGACGGCGTCGGGCCGGGCCGCGCGCAGCCAGGCCGCCGTGGCCTCGGCGTCGCGCAGGTCGAGCTCCGCACGGGTACGGGTCAGCACCTCGTAGCCCTGGGCGGCCATCCGCCGGGCCACGGCGGATCCCACCAGGCCTCGGTGGCCGGCGACGAAAACACGAGCAGGTGTGGGCAGCAAGTCATCCATGGGGCGGATTGTCGCAGTCAATTCGATACGCCCACCGACCATTTCAGGAAATATCTGGCGCTTCTTGTGCTCGACCACCGGCCACGGCGCAGGTAGCGTCCACCGCCCGCGGTCCGCCGTCCGGCACGTGGGCACATCCATCGTTCGATCCCGATGCACAGCCACTTCTCGTGGACAGTCACTTCTCGTGGGGGGAAGCCATGCCGAAAACCGCGGTCATCACCGGAATCACCGGTCAAGACGGTTCATATCTGGCCGAATTGCTGCTGAGCAAGGGCTATGAAGTGCACGGGCTGATGAGACGCTCATCGAGCTTCAACACCGAGCGCATCGACCACATCTACCAGGACCCGCACACCCCGGACCGCCGGCTGCTGCTGCACCACGTCGACCTGTCGGACGGGGTGGCGCTGGTGAATCTGCTGCGCGATGTGCAGCCCGACGAGGTCTACAACCTCGGGGCCCAGTCCCATGTCCGGGTCTCCTTCGACGCCCCGCTGTACACCGGTGATGTGACCGGTCTGGGCGCCCTGCGGCTGCTGGAGGCCATCCGTGCCAGCGGGGTCCGGACCCGGCTGTACCAGGCCTCGTCCTCGGAGATGTTCGGCGCCACACCGCCGCCGCAGAACGAGGCGACGCCCTTCCACCCGCGCAGTCCGTACGGCTGCGCCAAGGTCATGGCGTACTGGTCGACCGTCAACTACCGTGAGGCGTATGGCCTGTTCGGCGTCAACGGCATTCTCTTCAACCACGAGAGCCCACGACGGGGCGAGACCTTCGTCACCCGCAAGATCACTCGCGCGGTGGCCCGCATACAGGCCGGTCTGCAGAAGCATCTCTATCTGGGCAACCTCGATGCGGTCCGCGACTGGGGCTATGCCCCGGAGTACGTCGAGGCCATGTGGCTGATGCTCCAGCGTGACGAGCCCGACGACTACGTGGTCGCGACCGGTGTGGCCGCGACCGTACGGGACTTCCTGCAGGCCGCATTCGAGACGGTGGGGCTGGACTGGGAGCGCAGTGTGCGCTTCGACCCGAAGTACGAGCGGCCCTCCGAAGTGGATGCGCTCATCGGTGACCCGTCCAAGGCGAAGAGCCTGCTGGACTGGTCGGCGAAGGTGCAGTACGACGAACTCGCCCGGATCATGGTCGAGTCGGACGTACGCCAGCTGGAGGACGAGCTCTCCGGCCACCGGGTGCGGGTGGACCGATGACCACTTCCGCCACCGCCCGCCGGCTGCGCGGCTTCAGCGGCGCGGGCTACCACAAGGGCCGGGGGGTGCTGACCCAGGCCGCCTGGTTCGCCGTGCTCAACCTGGTGTTCATGAAGTGGTGGTTCCCGCCGCGGCTGCGGCCCCCGCTGCTGCGGGCGTTCGGCGCCCATGTGGGTCAGCGGGTCCTGATCCGGCACCGGGTACGGGTGCAGTGGCCGTGGAAGCTGTCGATCGGCGATGACGTCTGGGTGGGCGAGGACGCCTGGCTGATCAATCTGGAACCGATCAGCATCGCGGCCGATGTCTGTGTGTCGCAGGGCGCCGTGCTGTGCACGGGAAGCCATCAACGCCGTTCGCCCACCTTCGAGTTCGACAATGCGCCGATCAGTGTGGAGGAGGGCGCCTGGGTGGCCGCCCGTGCCGTGGTGCTGCGCGGCGTCACGGTAGGGAAGGGCGCGGTGGTCGGTGCCGGCGTGGTCGCCCATCGCGATGTGCCGCCCGGCGCGGTGTACACCACCGGGGGCGCCGGATGAGGATCACCCATGTCGTGACGCTGGTGAGCGACGACGGGGCGTACGGCGGTCCGGTGAGCGTGGCCACCGGGCAGCTGGGCGAACTCGCCTCCCGGGGGCATGAGGTGGAGCTGGTGTCCCTGTGGCGGGGCCGGGGCGCGCCGCCGCGCGCCGTGGACGGGGTCCCGCTCCGCGCCCGGCCCGCCCGCACCCTGGTGCCGGGGCAGGGGTTCCTGGGCCTGTTCCACCCGGGGCTGCTGCCGGTGCTCTGGCGCCGGGTGGGCCGGGCCGACGCCCTCCATCTGCATGCCGGGCGCGATCTGGTCTCCCTGGCCGCGCTCGCGGTGGCCGTGCTGCGCCGCCGGTCGTTCGTGGTGCAGACGCACGGCATGGTCCAGCCCCGGCGCTCGGCGGTGGCCCGGCTCTTCGACCGGGTGTATGTCCCGCTGCTGCGCCGGGCCCTGGCGGCGCTGGTGCTCACCGACGAGGAGGAGGCCGGGCTGCGGCAGGTGATGGGGCCGCGCGGCCCGCGGCTGGTGCGGCTCCCCAACGGGGTGCGTACCCGACCGGCGGACGACGAGCGCGACGGGGCGGATGTGCTGTTCCTGGCACGGTTGCAGGCTCGTAAACGGCCGGAGGCCTTCGTCCGGATGGCGGCGCTGGTGCACCGCAAGCGGCCCGAGGTGTCCTTCACCCTGCACGGTTCGGACGAGGGCCGGCTCACGGAGGTCCGCCGGCTGATCGCCGAGGAGGAGCTCGGTGAGGCGGTGACGTACGGCGGTGCCCTCGATCACGACGCCGCGGTGCGGCGCACCGCACGGGCCACCGTGTACGTCCTGCCCAGCGTCGACGAGCCGTTCCCGATGAGCGTGCTGGAGTCGCTGGCGGTGGGCACCCCGGTGGTCTGCACGGACAGCTGCGGGATCGCCGACGTGCTGCAGCGGCGCGGGGCCGCGCTGGTGACCGACGGTTCGCCGGAGGAGCTGGCGGATGCGGTGCTGCGGCTGCTGGAGGACGGGCCGCTGCGGGAGCGCGTCGCCCACGCGGGCCGGACTGCCGTGGCGGAGGAGTTCTCGCTCGCGGCGGTCGCCGACCGGCTGGAGGAGTGGTACCCGCTGCTCGCCCGGCCCGGAGCCGGATGACGGCGGGCGGCGGGGGCCGGACCCCCGCCGCCCGTGGCTACCGGCCGGCCGTCGCCTGCCGCAGCAGCGCGGTGATCCGTTCCAGGCCGGCCCGGCTGCTGAGCCGCTGCTCGACGTACTGCGGACCGCGGGCGCCCAGCCGGGACGCCCCCTCCGGGTCGGCGGCGAGCGCACGGACCTCCGCCAGCAGCGCCTTGGGGTCCTCCGGTGCGATCACCGTGCCGGCCCGCGAGCGCAGCACCTCCTGGGCGGTGCCCCCTTCGGCGGCCACGGAGGCGATCACCGGCCGGCCGGTCATGAAGTACGAGGTCAGTTTGGACGGCAGACTCATGTCGAGCACGGAGGCCTTCTGGGTCACCGCGAGCACATCCGCGGCGGCGAGCACCTCGGGGAACTCCTCGGCGTCGGCCGGCGGCAGGAAGGTCAGCGCGGAGCTGCCCGCGGCGAGCTGTTGCAGGTGGGCGCGCTGATTGCCGTCACCCATGAGCACGAACCGGACCGGTGCCGCCTCCTGGTCCGCGAGCCGGGCGGCCTCGACCAGGACCTCCAGGCCCTGCTTGAGGCCCATGTTGCCGGCGTGCAGCACCACGGTCTCGTCCGCCTGCCACCCCAGCCGGGCCCGGGTTTCCGCCCGGTCGCCTCTGGGGCCCTTCACATGCGTCCAGTTGGGCACCACATGCACCCGTGCGCGCGGCACGCCCATCGCCGTGACCCGGTCCACGAACGACTCGTGCACCACGCCTACGACATCGGCGCCGCGCAGGATCCGGGCCTCCAGCGCCCCGGCCACGGCGGCGGCCCGCCCCCCGCCCTGGATGCCGCTCTGCGCGGCGGCTGCCCCCATCAGGTCCTGGACGACCACGACATGGGGCACCCCGGCCCGCCGTGCCAGGCGGCCGCCCAGCACTCCCCCGGCCAGGCTGGGCATCTGACTGAGCACCACATCGGGCCGGACGCCACGCGGCGGCGCCACGAGGCCGTGCGCCAGAATGCTTGCCTCGAACACCGCCCGCCGCAGGGCGGTCTGACGTGGCGGCACGGTATGTCTGCGGCGGTGCACCGTCACCCCGATACGGCGTTCCTGCATCCGCCACCGTCCGCGATACCCCTCCGCCACCCGCCAGGCCGGGTAGTGCGGCATGCCCGCGAGGACATGGGTGTCGGCTCCGGACGCGGCCAGATGCTCGGCTATCTGCGTCGAGTACGGCCCTATGCCGGTGTGTTCGGGTGCGTAGTTGGTCGAGACCACGAGCACACACCGGCCTGCGAACGAGTCTTCCACGACTGGCCCCCCTCTGAATGTGCCGTCATCGTAGGAGCCCGCCGGGGGCCGCGGGCTGTGAATTGGATTGCGATTGTGTCCCGAAGACGACCTTGCTTCCCGAAGTCGCTTAGATTGTGGTCGCTGGTGGGGAGTTGGGGGGAGGTGGGCCGATGATGCCCGGGAAGCGGGGTACTGCACGGCCGGTCCGTGGCATCGCCGCGCTCGGCTGCTGGGCGCTGCTGTTGGTGGTGCTGCTTCCGGTGCTGATCCTGCAGTCGCTGGACGCCCGGTTCGGCGCCGCGCTCGCGGTGCAGTGCGTGGTGGTGGTGCACACGGGTGCGGCGCTGGCCAGGGTCCTGACGGATGTCCGGGCCCGGGTGATCGGCTTCGGCTTCTGGCTCTTCGCGTATGTGTGGCTGGGGCTGGCGCCGTTGGCCATGCTCGCGACGGACGCGTATCCGCGGGGGTTCATGGTCGATGCGCAGTCCGCGTTCGTGACCACGCTCGTGGTGGAGTCGGGGCTGCTCGCCTACAGCGCCGGTTCCGCGGTGGCGTCGTGGCGGTCGTCGCGCAGCTCCACGGTGCTCGAACCGCTCCTCGCCCGGCGGCTGTCGCCGGCGCGGGTGCTGCTGCTGTGCGGTCTGGCGCTGCTGCTGGCCGTCGTGCTGATCCCCGGTCAGGGCGGGCTGTCGGCGTTCTTCCTCAGCCGGCAGGCCGCCAACGAGGCGGCGGCAGCCGCGGAACCGACCGGGACGGCGGACCGCGCGATGGCGGCCTGGGCGCTGTCGGTGCCGGCGTTCTGGGCGCTGGTGGCGCTGGTGCACGTCCCGCGGTTCACCGCGGGCGACCGGACGCTGCGCGGGTTACGGTGGCTGCTGCTGCCCCTGCTGATCGCGTTGAACGCCACCGTCAACAACCCCATCAGCCAGCCGCGTTTCTGGGCCGGAACGGTGCTGCTGGCGCTGGTCTTCAGCGCGTCCTGGCTGCGCGGGCCGCGGGCCTTCCGCCTCGGCGCGGCGGCCGTGGCGGCCGTGGTGCTGGTGGTCTTCCCGTACAGCGACTACTTCCGCTACGACAAGCGGGAGCCGGTCAAAGTGGTCTCGCTCGCCGAGCAGTTCACCTCCAACGGCGACTACGACGCCTTCCAGCAGGTCGAAACAGGGGTGGACTACGTCCGTACGCACGGCTTCACCCCGACGGCGGCGCTGGGGCCCCCGCTGTTCTTCGTGCCGCGCGCCGCGTGGCCCGGCAAGCCCGACGACGCGGGCATCCTGCTCGCCCGGCACGCGGGCTACACCTTCCAGAACCTCTCCGCGCCGCTGTGGATCGAGACGTACATGTGGGCGGGGTTCCCGTCGGTCATTGCCGTCTTCGGTCTGATCGGCGCGGTGGGACGGCGCATCGACGACCTCCGGCACCGGCTGCGACGCCGCCGCGGCACCCTCGCGGCGCTGCTGGTCCCGGCGTTCGGCTTCTACCAGCTGGTGTTGCTGCGCGGCAGTCTGATGGCCATCGTGGGGCCGCTGGCGCTGCTGGTGTGCATCCCGATTCTGATCACCCGTAAGGCGGGACGGCGGGCCCTGCCGCCGTCCGCGGCACCGTCCGCGAGCGCACCCGCGCCCCGGGCGCAGCGCGACGCCTTGTCCCTCAGCACAGGAGGAGCACGTACGTGAGCGTCTTCGACGAGCCCGCGGAGGAGCCGGACCAGATCCGTGACCAGTTGCGCCAGCTCTTCCGGTATCGCGCTTTGCTGGTGCTCGGACTGGTGCTGGGCATGCTCGGCGGGGCCGCCGTGTCCGTGCTCGGCGGCTCGACGTACACGGCGACCGGCGAGGTCGTGGTGCATGCGATCAGTACGGCGCCCTTCGAGGCGGGCGGGGTCTCGGCGGACAAGCAGATCAGCATGGGCACCGAGCGGCAGATCGCGCAGAGCGCCTCGGTCGCGGCCAAGGCGGCGAAGACACTGGGGATCCATTCCGATCCGGCGGCGCTCCAGCGTGATCTGCGGGTGAGCAATCCGCCCGAGACACAGACCCTGATGTTCGAGTACAACGCGGACTCCGCGGACCGGGCCTCCGCATTCGTCAACGCCTTTGTACAGGCGTACCTCGACTACCGGCAGGACGCCGCGTCCCAGCGGATAGACAAGACCGTCAGCAAGCTCGGCGACGAGCTGAAGCCCCTTCAGGACCAGCGCAAGGTGCTGGACCGGCGGATCGCGAACGCCGGTGCCGGGGCGGGGCGGGCCACCGACGAGTCCGAGCGCAGCAATCTGGTGTCGGAGATAGCGGATCTGCAGGGGCGGATCTCCAGTCTGAAGTCCCTGGACACCACGCCCGGCGACATCGTCCGCAAGGGCGATCCGCCGGCCTTCCCGTCGAGTCCCGGTCTGGCCATGATGCTGCTGACCGGAGCGGTGGTCGGTCTGGTGCTGGGCATCCTGGCGGCCTGGGTGCGGTCGGTGCTGGAGCCGCGGGTCCGGTCGGTGGCCGATGTGCAGGACAACCTGCGGGCACCGGTGCTGGGCATCCTGCCGCGCCGGCAGGGTGGCGCCGACGTACTGGAGGTCGGCCGGGCCGGCCGGGGCAACCGCGCGGAGGCCTACCGCACCATCGCCTTCCGGCTGGTGCACGACCAGCGCTTCGCCGGGCGGGGCAGCCTGCTGATCGTCGCTCCCCGGGAGAACGCCGATGCGGTGTCGGTCGCGGTCAACCTGGCCGGTGCGTTCGCCGAGATCGGCAACGACATCCTGCTGGTCGAGGCCGACCTGCGCACCCCCGACCTCGCCCGGCGGCTGCCGGTGCACCCGGGCCACGGCCGGCCGGTGCCGGGCAGCTGGGCGGACGGCGAGCGGCTCGCGGTGGACGCGGGCGTCGACGGGCGCTTCGACCTGCTGCCCGGCCGGGAGGTGCCCAACCCGGCCCGGGCGCTGTCCGCTCCGGAGTTCGCCCGGCTGCTGAATGCACCGTCCGGCCCGAATGAGAACGTCGTGGTCGTCACCGGTCCGCTGCTCGCGCATGCGGACGGGCTGGCGGTCGCCAAGCAGGCGGCCGGCGTGGTGGTGGTCTGCGATCTCAACGAGGTCCGCCGGGACGATCTGGACCGGGTGTGGGAGCTGATCACCGGGGCCGGCGGCCACATCCTGGGTGCCGTCCTGGACAAGGGCAGCCACGGGCCGTCGCTGCGCCGCCTCTCGGACGGCGGGCCGACCCACCGCAAACGCGGCCGGAGCCGTCCGCGGACCGGCGTGGTGCCCCCGCCGTCGCTGCCCGGGCCCCCGCCCCGCACCGGCTCGGCGCCGGGCGCCGGGGCGCCCACCGACGCCGACACCACCTCGCTCCACCGGTGACGGCCGTCGGCCCGCCCGCGCCACCGGCCCCCGGACCGACCGCGGCCGCCGGACGGGGTGTCGCCACCACGGCCCGCGGCAGCCTGTTCGGCCTGGCGGGCTCGGCCGCGAATGCCCTGTTCGGGTTCGTTCTCGTCGCCGTCGTCACCCATGGGCTCGGGGCCCGCGGCGCCGGCGCCGTCTTCACGGGTGTCGCCGCCTTCACCATCCTCAGCAACGCGCTGAAGCTGGGGGCCGATACGGCGCTGGTCCGCTTCGTCTCGCGGGACCTGGAACTCAGCGGGGGCGCCGGCGTGCCGGCCCTGTTGCGGACTGCGGTCTGGCCGACGCTGCTGGCCAGCAGCGCGGGGGCGGCGGTGCTGCTGTGCTCCCCCGGCCTGGCCGGCTGGCTGCTGCCCGATCTGGATCCGGGTCAAGCCGCCGCGCTGCTGCGGCTGTTCGCGGTCTTCCTGCCGGTGACGACGGTGGCGCTGGTGCTGCTCGGGGCCACCCGGGGGTACGGCTCGGTGGTGCCGTTCGTGGGCGTGGAGCAGATCGGCAAACCGGCGCTGCGGGTCCTGCTCGCGGTGCCGCTGGTCCTGCTCGCACCGAGCGTGGCGGGGCTGTCCGTGGCCTGGCTCGCGCCCGGGGTGCTGGGTGCGGTGGCGGCCTGGGTGTCGCTGCGCCGTTCCCGCCGTACGCATCCTGGCACCGGCCAACCACCTCCACAGACGCGGGAGTTCTGGTCCTTCGCCGGGCCACGGGCGGTGTCCTCGGTCTTCGACATCACTGCGGTGTGGATCGGCGTGATCCTGCTGTCGGTGCTGGGCACCGGCACCGAGGCCGGCATCTATACGGCGATCGGGCGTCTGATCACCGCCGGCACGCTGCTCCAGCTGGCGATCCGGCTGGCGGTGGCGCCCCAGATCAGCCGGCTGCTCGCGGGCGGCGACGAGGACGGGGCGCATCGGCTGCACCGGTTGTCGACCCGCTGGATCGCGCTCTTTTCCTGGCCGGTGTTCGTGATCCTGGCGGCGTTCCCGGGGACCGTGCTGTCGCTGTTCGGGCCGGGCTTCGCCGGCGGCGCGCCGGGACTGCTGGCGCTGGCGGTGGCCTGCCTGGTCAACGTGGGTGTCGGCAATGCGCAGACGGTCATCCTGATGGCCGGACGAAGTGTCTGGAATCTGGTGGTCGCCGGCGCCGCGTTCGTGGTCCAACTGGGCAGCGGGGTATGGCTGGTGCCGCGGTACGGGGTGCTGGGGGCGGCGGTTTCCTGGGGGCTGGCGATCGTGGTGGACAACGGTGCCTCGGCGCTGCTGGCCCGCTACCGGCTGGGCTTTCGCACCGTCGACCGGGGGTATGTGTGCGCCGCGGTGATCACCGTCGTGGCGATGGCGCTTCCGGTGTTCGCCCTGCGGACGTTTTGCGGGGACCGCGTTCCCGGTGCCCTCTTGGGAATTGTTTTAGCCATTGGGGCTTTCGGCGCGGCCGTCTGGCGCTATCGTTTGCCGCTGGGGGTAGGAGAGTTCTTCGGCGCGCTACGCAAGCGCGGTTCGGAAAACTCGCGATGAACACTGGGACCATTTCCGCACAGAACGCGTCTGGTTCCCGCTCCCTATCCTGACAATTCCAATCGCGCCATGCTTCCAGGGGGGACCTGTGCGCCCAAGAAACAAATCAGCCCATCTCTTGCTCGCCGCCGCGGTGCTGGGCACCGCGTCGGCCGCGCTTGCCGCCGGGCCCGCTCAGGCCACCGGCGAGACCACCTTGACCGCCGATCCGCTGAGCACCTGGCAGACCGACGGCATCGTGTGGTCCATGGCCTATGCCAAGGGGATCGTCTACGTGGGCGGCACCTTCAGCCACATTCGGCCACCGGGCGCCGTCCCCGGAACCCATGATCTCGCCCGTACCAACTTCGCGGCGTTCGACGCCAAGACGGGTGACCCGCTGCCGTGCGCCCCGGCGTTCACCGGCGGGACGGGCACGGTCCGGGCCATGAAGGCCTCGCCCGACGGCTCGATGATCTACATCGGGGGCTCGTTCGGGAAGGCCGGTGGGGTGGGCCGGTCCAACACGGCCACCCTCAACACGGCCGACTGCTCCATCGGTGCGGACTGGAAACCGACGGTCAGCTCGACCGTACGCGCCATCGACGTGACTCCCGACTCGGTGTACATCGGCGGCGGGTTCGGCACGGTCCAGGGGCAGACCCGCGAGCGGGTCGCCGCGCTGCGGCCGAACGGCACGCTGCTGCCGTTCAAGGCGACGATCCGCGGTTCGTCGGTCTCCAACGACCCGACGCCGGCGGTCAACGCCCTCACGGTCGTGCCCAAGCTCAACAAGGTCATCATCGGTGGCCGGTTCACCTCGGTGAACGGCAGCCTGTTCGGCGTGCACGCGCTGGCCGGGCTCGATGCCACCACCGGCAGGGTCGTCGACCCCTTCACCGGCTGGATCCCCAACCGCTCGGCGGTCAAGGCGCTCGCCAACGACGGCACCAACTTCTATGTGGGTGCCGAGGGCACCGGCGGCGGGGTCTTCGACGGCCGGATCGCCGGCCGGCTGTCGGACGGCGCGCAGATCTGGAAGGACACCTGCCTGGGTGCCACCCAGACCGTGCTGCCGTACAAGGGCGTCCTCTACAGCGGCTCGCATGCGCACGACTGCTCCAACACCCCGGGCGGATTCACCGACATCAACAACCGCCAGCACTTCCTGGCGCAGTCGATCTCGGACAAGACGATCCTGCCGTGGTTCCCGGACACCAACGACGGGATCGGCGAGCAGATCGGCCCGCGGACGATGACCATGGCGGACGGCATCCTGTGGGCGGGCGGCGAGTTCACCACCGTCAACGACGCCCCGCAGCAGGGCCTGACCCGGTTCGCGGCCGGCCCGGACACGGGGGCGCCGCAGGTGCCGCTGCTCAGCGGCGCGAGCGGGTCCCGGGGGCAGATCACGCTGAAGTGGAAGGCCTCGTGGGACCGGGACAACGGCGTCCTGACCTACAAGATCTACCGTGACGGTGTGTATCTGACCTCGGTCAGCCAGGATTCGCGGTACTGGAACCGGCCCGAGATGAGCTACACGGACACCGTGGATCCGGGGTCCCAGCACCGTTATTCGATCGAGGTCACCGACGGCACCAATGTCTCGGGACGCAACGGCCCGGTCTATGTGACGGCCAGGAACTGACCGTCTGCCGAGTGGGGGGTAAATGACACACCGAGTAGGTTATGCGCCCGGGGTCTACGACCTTTTCCACGTCGGGCACCTGAACATTCTCCGGCACGCCAAAAGCCAGTGCGACTATCTGGTGGCCGGTGTGGTCTCGGACGAAATGGCGGCCCAGGCCAAGGGAAAGGCACCGGTTATTCCGCTCACCGAGCGGCTGGAGATCGTTCGCAGTGTCCGGTTCGTGGACGCGGCGTTCGTCGAGACGGTGCCGGACAAATTGGAGACCTGGCAGCAGGTGCGGTTCGACGTCATTTTCAAGGGCGACGACTGGCGGGGCACGGCCAAGGGCGACAAGCTCGAACGGGACTTCGCGACGGTCGGGGTCGATGTGATCTATTTCCCCTACACCGTGCACACGTCGAGTTCCTTGTTGCGCAAGGTGCTTGACGGGCTCGCGGATTCGGCGTGAGCTGACGCGTCGGCCCGGCACATCGTCCGGGCCGGCGCATCAGGCCGGCCGCCCGAGGGATCGTCCGTCCCGTGGATCGTCCGTCCCCGCCCGTCAGCGGCCGGGGGCGGACAATTCGCGGTACCACTTGACCAGGAACGCCACCATGAAGAGCACATGGGCGGCGAGCAGCGCGCAGTACAGCGCCACGAACACCTCCCGGCTGCCGAACAGCAGGAAGACCGCGCAGAAGACGCCGTAGTCGACCGGCAGCAGGGCGACGGACCGCAGCGTGGAGGCGGGCGCCGCGGGCGCCGGTCCGTCCGCCGGGATCCTGAGCCGTTCGGCGCGCTTGAGCTGTTCGGTGAGAATGCCGCCGAAGAAGACCATCACCGCGGTGAACTGGAACGCGATGGGGAGGAACAGATACCGAGGGTCGGAGAATCCGAAGTAACGGTAGAACGAGAGGAGTACGGCCATGTGGAGGGCCAGCATCTTCGCGCAGTCGACCACATGGTCCAGCCACTCCCCCGCGGCACTTCCGGTTCCGGTCAGCCGGGCGAGCTGCCCATCGGCCGAATCGAGCGCGAATCCGATGACCAACGCCGCGAAAATGCCGAGGGCCGCGGCGGGCGAGGGACGCAGCACCGCAATCATGACCACGCCGGCGAAGGTGAAAACCCCGCTGATCATGGTGACTTGATTCGGCGTCAGTTTCATACTGAAGCCCGCGGCGGCCAGTATCCGGCCGGCCGGCCGGTTCACATAGCGCGAGTACAGGGACACCCCCTTCGCGGATTTCTGGGCCGCCGACAGCTGTCTGATCGCATAACCGAACTGGCTCATATCCCCACCTGATGAATGGACCCCCGAAGGAGCAACATCATGGCAGGCAGGACCTCTCCGTCAACCGGTGGCGCCACCCGCCGGACACTGCTGGCGGGCACGGCCGCCGCATTGGCCGGCGCCCTCTCCGGGTGCGATGCGGCGTCGCCTGCCGGCCGGCAGAGCTCCGACGACGCCAAGCCTCCCGTGGTCACCGGCCACAAGCCGAAGGGCGGGGACGTCGTCGATGTGGTGGCGGACTGCGGGGCCAAGGGTGACGGACGCACCGACGACAGCCGGGCGTTCGCCCGTGCGTACTCCTACGCGGCCGGCCGGGTGTGGGACCACATCGGCCGGACGGTGATCGACATACCGGCCGGCACCTACCTCATCCGTGCGCCCAACGCGCTGCTCAACGCCCAGCGGGGAAAGCTCAAGGCGAACGGATTACGGTTCCGCGGGGCCGGCAAGCGCATGACCCAGCTGATCTTCGCGCCGCAACGGGCCGAGGACGCCTATCTGTGCCGCAACGAGGACAGCTGGGCCAATGTGATGTTCGAGCAGCTCGGCTTCGCCTGCGGCACCCCCGGCGCCTCGTTCTTCTACTCGTACTCGACCGGTCAGGCGCAGGACTACCGCTTCACCGAGTGCGAGTGGACCGGCGAGTGGACCTACGGGGTCGCGCTCGACGGCAGCAACACCAACTCGGAGATGCGCTGGGACGCCTGCCGGGTGGGCGGCGCGTACCGCAAGGCGTTCCTGTACTCCGGGCTGTCGCAGAACTCGCTGAGCCGCAAGCAGCAGGACCAGTTCCTCAACTACTGGTTCAACGACATGAAGGTCGAGTACTCCTGGGGCAACTTCCTGGAGTTCCCCTACGGCGGCTCCATCACCTGCCGGGGCGGCTCCTACATCGTCACCGGCAGCCGCCCGGAGCACTCCCCCGACTACGGACGCACCAGCACGTTCTTCCGCTTCCCGCGCGGCCCGCACCACGACTCCGTCCAGCGCTTCCACGCCGAGGACATCCGCTTCGAGGTACGCACCCCGGACACCGTCGTGATCGACTGCGCCTGGGACAGCGGAACGGTGCACTTCAACGACTGTGACGACACCGCGAACGCCTTCAAGCCGTTCGCCCAGGACAGCCGCCCCCATCGCTACCGCATCGGCGGGCAGGGCCCGCTGGTGCGCTACGACTCGTGCCAGCTGTCCGGGCGGCACTCCTACGAGCCGGACGGCACCGGCGGAGCGGGTCCCCGGGCGCGCTACGACATGTGCCGCTTGCGCAATCACTCCCCGCAGGACTTCATCGCCGGCTCGGGCGACCGGGTGCGCTTCGTCGACTGCGTGGGGCCCTGAGCGTTCCGGGGCGGGCGGGGTCCGACGCGCGAGGAGCCCGCGCCCGACCCGCCCCGGAACGCCCCGAATCGGCCCCGGCGCGCCCGGCGCCCCGATTGCCGACGGTGATCAACGGCACACGTACTGGCCAGTAGCGTAGGCGCCGTGCGGGCCTAGAGTGAGGCCCGAATGGCGCCGCCGGGCACCCGGTGGCGGCCCCGTCCTGTGAGCCGACCAGGGAGACTGCATGCGCTCTCCGAAGGATTTCTTCCGCCCGCTGGCCGTCGGGGCGCCGACACCGGTACGCGAGGTACCGTTCCGGCCGTCCCGGATGATCCACTTCTTCGACCCGGGCAACGAGAAGATGGCCGCGAAGGTGCCGGCCATCGCGCCCGCCGTGGACGTACTGCTGGGCAACCTGGAGGACGCGGTCGCCGCCGACCGCAAGGAAGCGGCCAGGTCGGGCCTGGTGAAGATCGCCAAGGCCACCGACTTCGGCGACACCCAGCTGTGGACCCGGATCAACAGCCTGGACTCGCCGTGGGCGCTGGACGACCTGCTGACGCTGGTCACCGAGATCGGCGACAAGCTGGACGTCATCATGGTGCCGAAGGTGGAGGGCGCCGAGGACATCCACTACGTCGACCGGCTGCTCGCCCAGCTGGAGGCGAAGGCACAGGTCCGGCGGCCGATCCTGGTGCACGCCATTCTGGAGACCGCGACCGGCGTCGCCAATGTCGAGGAGATCGCCGGCGCCAGCCCCCGGATGCAGGGCATTTCGCTCGGCCCCGCCGACCTGGCCGCCAGCCGCCGGATGAAGACCACCCGGGTCGGCGGCGGACACCCCGGCTATCTGGTCCGCGAGGACCCGCACGGCGCGGACGGCGCCGCCCCGCGGGCCACCTTCCAGCAGGACCTGTGGCACTACACCCTGGCGCGCATGGTCGACGCCTGTGCGGCGCACGGCATCCTGCCGTACTACGGGCCGTTCGGTGACATCAAGGACACCACGGCCTGCGAGGACCAGTTCCGCAACGCCTTCCTGCTCGGCTGTGTCGGCGCCTGGAGCCTGCACCCGGTGCAGATCGGCATCGCCAAGAAGGTCTTCTCGCCCGCGCCCGCCGATGTCGCCTGGGCCCGCAAGGTCATCGAGGCCATGGGCGACGGCACCGGCGCGGTGATGATCGACGGCAAGATGCAGGACGACGCGACGTACAAGCAGTGCCAGGTGGTCGTCGAGCTCGCGGAGGCCCTCGCGGCCCGCGACCCCGAACTGCGTGACGCCTACGCGGCGGCCGAGTCCCGGCAGAACGAGGAGTAATACCGATGTCCGACGCGATCCTGCGACCGCGCCGCTCCGTGCTCTACATGCCCGGTGCCAATGAACGCGCCCTGGAGAAGGCCAAGTCCCTCCCCGCCGATGCGCTCATCCTCGACCTGGAGGACGCCGTCGCCCCCGATGCGAAGGCCGAGGCCCGCAAGCGGGTGGCGGCCGCCGCGGCCTCGGGGGAGTACGGCTTCCGCGAGCTGACGATCCGGGTCAACGCACCGGGCACCGCCTGGCACGACGACGATCTGCGGGCCGCCGCCGAGGCCGGTCCGGACGCGGTGGTCGTGCCCAAGGTGGAGTCCGCCGATACCGTGCGCGCCGTCGAGCGTGCCCTGGAGGCCGCCGGTGCTCCGGACCGTACGGCCATCTGGGCCATGGTCGAGACGCCGCGCGCGATGCTGGACGCCCGTGCGGTGGCCGCCGCGAGCGAGCGGCTCACCGTCCTGGTGATGGGCACCAACGACCTGGCCAAGGAGCTGCACGCCGAGCACGTCCCCGGCCGGGCTCCGCTGCTGACCGGGCTGTCGCTGGCGCTGCTGGCGGCGCGGGAGAGCGGCAAGGTGATCCTGGACGGCGTCTACAACGATGTGAAGGACGCCGAGGGCTTCGAGGCCGAGTGTGTGCAGGGGCGGCAGTTCGGTTTCGACGGGAAGACGCTCATCCACCCGTCGCAGGTCGCACCGTGCAACGAGGTGTTCGCCCCGTCGCCGGAGCAGGTCACCCGCGCGCAGCGGATCATCGACGCGTTCGAGGAGGCCACCCGCGAGGGACGCGGGGTGGTCACCGTCGACGGCCGGCTGATCGAGAACCTGCATGTCGAGGACGCCCGCCGGATCCTCGCCCTCGCGGCGGCGGTCGCCGGTCGCGCATAGCTCCTCCAGCTGATCCGACGAATCGTCAGATTTTGTCGGTGGCAGGTCAGTTGGAGGTACCCGGGGAGGGGGCGGGGCCGGGGGCCGGCGCTGTGGTGACGCCGGTCCCCGGCCCTTCCGGTCCCCGGGCAGGCCCGAAGGGCCGTCACGGTGAATATTCTCATCGGACAGGGTGAATACCGGTGGCAGAGGTTGCTCGGCCCTGGTGGTTCGGGGCATCCGGGATAGCAAGATCCCCGGGTACCAACCATGAGGTGCAGGAGCACACAGTGAAGAACACGGCACGCGTCCACACCGTGATTGCAGGAGCCTGCGGTCTGCTCCTGGCCGCCGGCGGGGCCCCGGCCTGGGCCGGGTCCGGCGGAGACGGGGTCTCCAACAGCAACACCGTCGCCCGCTTCGACGCCAAGTTCCACTGCGGCCACCGGGCCAGATTCTGTATCAACGGGCCGGTGCTGAGCGGGAACCCCAGAAAGGCGCAGAACGTGCATGTCTACGGCACGGTCAGCAACAGCGGCAGCCCCACCAACACCAACGCGAACACCAACTCGGACACGGGCGGTACGACCGGTACCGCGACGAAGAGCGGCAACAACCAGCAGCACCTCGGCAGCGACGGAGAGCAGAAGCTGTGACCGCACGCTGAGCCCCCACGGGCTCCGGTTCTTCCGGGGCTCGTGGGGGCAGGTGTCGCAACGATGCGCGCCCGGCGGTGTCCGCCGGGCGCGCGTGCGGCCGCTCCGGACGGTACGGTCCGCCGGCGCCGTATCCGGGTCAGTGGTGGAAGAGACCGCCGAGGCCTCCGATGACCCGCTGCACGTTGTTGTTGCTGCCCGTCGCGGCGCCGGTGACGGAGTCGGCGCTGTTGGTGTTCCCGTTGGTGTTGGAGAGATTGCCGCTGTTGTTCGGGTTCCCGTGGTTGATGAAGTTGCCGCTGTGCAGGCTGTTGCCGCTGTTTACGGGCCCGTTGACACAGGCGTGGGGCGAGGCGAGCACCGGCGACCTGAAGTGGATCTGGCCGAGGCGGTTGTTGCAGACCACCCCGTTGACCGTGCCGGTGACGGTGCCGAGATCGGCGTCCGCCAGGGCCGAGAGCAGTGAGTCGCCCGGGATGGTCGCGGCGTGCGCCGCCCCGCCACCGAACAACATCAGCCCGCATGCCCCGACGATGGTTCCTGCCTGCACGATTCTTCTCACGTCGCTCCTCGCCTCCGCGTCCGTCCGGTGCCAGACGTATCGTGCTGCCGTCGGCGCCTGGGAACGTCGTTCAACCCGCGGGAACAAAACGCCCGCCGCCCACAATCAGCCGGGTGGCCCAACACGTCGCGCGGCTGTCCGCGCGGGTCCGGGAGACCGCCTCCGGCCGCCCGGTGCGCCCGTCAGGTGACGCTGTGCGGATGGCAGGCCGTCGCCGAGCGGGGTGGCCAGGTCTGCGGGGCGAGGATGCCCAGGACATAGGCGCGCGCGACGAGAGCGGGTCGGGTCGGGGCGTCCAGCAGGTCCCGCAGCCGGCTGAGGTGGTAGTCGACGGTCTGCCGGGAGAGGTGCAGGAAGGTGGCGATCTCCGCGTTGCTGTGGCCGGCGGCCAGCAGGGACAGCAGGCGTACCTGAGTGGCCGTCAGCGGAGGGCGGGCCTCGTGCGCGATGCCCTGGTGGGTGACGACCGCCCAGACGTTTCTGGCCCGGTCCGCGCTCCAGCCCACCGACGTGAGGTGCAGCCGGGCGCGACGCTGACGGCCGCGGGCGTCCACGAACAGGGCGGAGGTCTGGATCCGCCGGCTGCGGCGCGCGATCAGGTCGTGCCAGCTGCGCCGCAGCCCGGTTAATTCCGGGGCGGGCGCCAGCACCGTGTGCGCCCGGCGGCCGACGAGGTCCGAGAGCCGGGTCTGCAGCAGTTCGGCGGCCGCCGCGCTGGCCTGCCGGATGCGTCCGCCCGCCGATATCAGGGCGCAGGGCAGTCCGCTGTGGTCGCGCAGCGCATGCAGGCTCTCCTCGGCCTCGCGGCGCTGGTGCAGGGCCCGGGTGTAGTCGCTGATGTCGATGTAGATGCCGGCGACACAGGTCTGGCCGCCTTCCAGGACGGGGAAGCGGTGGCCCGCCGCCTGCCCGCTGCCGCCGTCGAAGCGGTGGTAAGTGAGGGTGTGCCGCACGGGTTTGCCGCGGGCGAGCACCTCCCGGTCCAGGGCGAGGACCTGCGCTGCGTCGTCGGGGCCGTCGACGTCGGTGACGGACCTGCCGATGATGTGTTCCGGGGTGGTGCCGTACACATGGGCGTAGGCGTGGTTGGTCCAGAGGTAGCGCCCGTTCGCGTCCCGGATGAAGGCCGCAGCGGGCGCGAGGTCGGCGAAGGCATCGTAGCGGCGGGGGTCGGCCGTACGCGGACCGACCTCCACGGCCAGCCCGCGGGAGCGGCCCTGCCGGGGCACGCCGAGGGGCCAGTTCACATCGAAGAGGCGGCCGTCGAACTGGGCCTGCCAATGGCTTGTTCCAGGGGGTGCGGCGGGCTCGGGGTGCTCTTTGCGCACGGTGTCGAGAAAGCGCTGGGCCGTGCTGGTGTCATCGAAGGCCCCACCGCCGCTGTCGATCACCCGTAATTCGCGGTCGGCTTCCCACCAGGACACCGGCAGGTTTTCGAGCAGCGACTTCAGACTGGTCTCGTCCACGACGGGCCCCTCTGCAAGGAAGAGTTCAACGGATTCGCACGGCGCGTCATCGCCATGCGTATCCCTCAGCGTTGTGTGGCATGCCTGGTTCTCGGCCGATCTCGCGGTGGCCGGGCAACGGTGTGCCACATGGGCCGCCCTACGGCATCACGAAACCTTCACGGCGAACCGACCATATCCGCAACTCTGGCGTTTGCCTGAGCGGTTGTGGCCCGATCCGGGGAAGCAGGTCCCGCACGGCTGCTTCGCTTGGAGGCGGTGTGCGGACGACGTGGTCCGGGCGCCTTCAGTCGCCGATGGTTCCTGCCCGTATGCAGATGAAGAGGAGTCGGATTCCAGTGAGCAAGGTGCTGTTCGTATATGCCAAGGGTGGACCGCCCTTGGGGTATGCCCTGTCACGGGTCGCCGCACGGTCGGCAGTGCACCTGCTGGCGCTCAGCGCGCTCCCGCCCACCATGGCCGCGTCGGTGGACCGGCTGTGCGACTCGTTGCTGAGCCCCTCCGAAGCGGAGCGGCGCGATCTGGTGTCCCTGATCGTCTCCCGGGCCCAGGCCGTCGGCGCGGATGCGGTCGTCACGTTCTCCGAGTACGCGGTCGTCGCGGTCGCCGAGGCCTGCGAGAAGCTCGGCCTCGCCGGGGCGGGCACCTCCTGTGCCCTGGCCCGCGACAAGCGGATGATGCGGCGCACCTGGGAGGAGCGGGGCATATCCCAGCCCCGGTTCCGGCCCGTCGCCACGGAGCGGGATCTGCAGGACGCGGCCGGCGCGCTGCGCTTCCCGCTGCTGCTGAAGGCCGCCTGGAGCGCCGGTTCGACCGCGCACCGCACCCTGCGGGCGCCCGACGAGGTGCCCGCGGCCTGGGAGCGGGCACGGGAAGTGATGGCCGAATCGGCGCAGTTGGGGTATGCCGAGCTCCATGTCGCCGGTGCCGGGGCGGACTTCCTCGTCGAGGAGATCGTGCCGGGCACCGCGGCGGACTGGTTCGACCAGGAGGGCTGGGGCGACTACGTCAGCGTCGAAGGCGTCGTCGTGGACGGCGACTTCCGCCCGGTCTGTCTCAGCGGGCGGATGCCGACCGTGGAGCCGTTCACCGAGCGCGCCGGGATCACCCCCGCGGCGCTGCCGGACGACGCCCAGCGGCGCATCGTGGACCTGGCCCGCGAGGCCGTCGACGCGCTGGGGCTGCACACCTGCGGTACGCACACCGAGATCAAGCTCGGAGCGGACGGGCAGATGTGGGTGATCGAGACCGCGGCCCGGTTCGGCGGGGCGATGACCGTGCCGCAGATCGAGGAGGTCTTCGGCCTGGACCTCATCGGGATGCTCACCGACCACCTCCTGGGGCGTCCCGTTTCCTGGCCCGCCGAGGTCCGCACCCCGCAGGAGGCGCGCGGCGCGGCCGGCTCGCTGGTGGTCCTGGCCGTCGACGGTGCCGGTGAGGCCTGGCCGGACCAGCGGGTCTGGGACTTCCCGACGGTGCGGGACGCCGTGCCGCTCAGCGTCGGCAGTCATCTGTCCGTGGTCGCCGAGAACTCGCTGCCGGACGGGGCCCCGGTGCCGGTGTACGACCCGGCCGCGGGTGCCAACACGATGGCGGCGCTGTGTCTGCTGTCCGCCACCGACCCGGAGACCGTGCTCCACGACTTCCGAACCCTGGTGGACGCCCTGCCGAAGGTCCTGCCCACGGACGGCATCATGGAGGCGCAGTCGTGACCACCACTCTCCTGCCCTCGGGCGCCCCGGGGCCCGTCACCGACCGCACCGTCATCGGTGAGAACCTCTCGCTGCCGCTGTTCCGCACCCTCTCCGGCGTCCTGGCCGGCCACCCCTACCTCAAGGTCGTGGTGGACCGTACGGAGAACACCTGGCATCTGCTCGACACCGCCGTCCACCCCTTCCACGTCAACTACATCGCCACCCGGGTGCTCGGGATGGACCTGGCGGACCTGGACTCCGGGCTGGACGCGTTCAACGCCTCGGTCTACATGGATCCCGAGCGACGGTTCCTGCTGGGCGTGCTCTCCCTGCACACCGACGAGGACGCCGAGGGCCGGGAGCGGCCGTTCCTCGTGCTGGAGACGACCGAGGCCGACACCATGAACGGCCTGCTGCTGGAGGAGTTCTACACCTTCGTCCGCCACCGGGTCGACGGCCGGCTGCCGCTGCTGCTGAAGCCGGCGAACCACGGGCAGGAGCACGAACTCGCCGCGATCAGCGACGTACGGGTGCCCCGGATCCTGGGGCACGAGCTCTTCGGCAACCGCACCCGCACGCCGCTCAACCCCGGCGAGGCCGTCGGCCGGCTGCGGTACTTCCGGACCCCGGAGGAGTACGCGGCCGTGGTCGGCGACCTCGGCTGGTCCGACATCGTGGCCATGCCCTGTCTGCCGGACGACGTCCCGCGGGTGGCGGGCTTCCTCAACACCGCGCCCGGTACCCCGCTGTCGCACACCAATGTGCTGGCCTCCGGCTGGGGCATCCCCAACGCGATCGTCCGCGACCTGGACCGCCTCGTCGAGAAGGACGGTCTGGACGGCGCCTGGATCCGCTACCGGGTGCAGGACGACGAGATCAGCCTGGTCCCGCTGGCGCACGCCCCGGCCCTGGACGCCCCGACCTGGCACCAGCAGCGCATCCGGATGGAACCGCCGCTCCTGGAGGACGTCCCCGCGCTGGCCCTGCACCGGCTGCGCCGCGCCGACCACGACCGGTACGGCACCAAGGCCGCCAACCTCGGCGAGCTCCATCACGTCCTCGACAGTCGCAGCGCCGACCTCACCGCCTTCTACGGGCAGCCGCGGCCGCCGCGCGCCCACCTCTACGGCCACCTCGCGGCCCGCCTCGGCGTCCCCGGGGCGACCGTTGACGGTGAACTGCGGGCGGCGGCGGCCGACTTCGTGAGCCAGGTGATCGCGGCACCTCAGGGGATCGCCCTCCCCTTCGCCCTCCAGCACCGCTTTCTGACGTCCTCGCCGGCCGTGCAACAGGGCCTCGGCAAGCTCAAGATGGCCCTCGAACTCGACGCCGTCGACGTACTGGACTCGCTCTGCCTGCATCTGCAGCACCTCATCCGCAACACCCCCATGCCCGAGGACGTGACCCGGCAGATCACCCTGGCGCTGCCCGACGGTCCCGCCGCCGGCAGCCGGCTGGTGATCCGCTCGTCCTCCAACGCGGAGGACCTGCCCGGGTTCTCCGCGGCCGGGGTCTACGACTCGATCACCACCGTCCACGGGGCGGAGGAACTCCTCGACGCGGTACGGCAGGTGTGGGCCTCGCTGCTGTCGCCGCGCAGTGTGCGGCTGCGCCACCAGGCGGGCATCTCCCTCGACGACACCTATATGGGCGTGATCATCCAGCAGTACGTGCCGGCGGACCTCGGCGGTGTCCTGGTGACCTGCAACCCGACCCGGCGCGAGGACTTCCGCAACGTCTACCTCAACTGCTCCCCCGGCTCACCGGAGACGGTCGTCGACGGCACGACGCTGCCGCTGCAGTACCTGTACAACACGGTCGAGGGCGGCGGCCGTACCGTCGCGCTGGGCTCGACCGGCCGGGACCTGCCCGACGGCACCCGGGACCGGCTGGCCCAGCTGGCCCTGGCCGGACGGCTGCTCCAGTCCCACTTCAGCGACGCCGATGTGGACCATCCGCTGGACATCGAGTGGCTGATGACCGATCAGGGGGACTTCCGCCTGGTCCAGATCCGCCCCTACGCCCTGTGACCGGCTACTTCGCCGGTCTGCGCGGTGCCCGTGGGCCGCGGGCCGGCCGTCCGTCCCTGACCCCGCGGGCCCGCCGGATCATCGGGCTCAACAACGGCTTCCAACTGCTGTTCAACCTGTTGTGGTGGATGCCGGTCTTCTACGCCTACCAGCGCGAGGCGGGCCTGAACGACGGGCAGATCTTCGGCATCCAGAGCATCTACTACGTCGCGTTCTGCCTCTTCGAGATCCCGACCGGGATGGTGGCCGACCGTATCGGTGCCCGCAACTGTCTGCGGGCCGGTGCGGTCGTGATGACGGCGGCGAACCTGGCCCCGGTCCTCTCCCCCAGCTACACCGGATTCCTGGTGCACTTCCTGGCGATCGCGGCCGGCCGCTCGCTGACCTCCGGCGCCGCCAGCGCCTATCTGTACGACGGCCTGGCGGCCGAGGGCGCCGGGGAGCACTACCTGAAGGCCGAGGGGCAGGCGCGGGCCCTGGGGCTGGCGGCGAAGGTGCTGTGCTGGCCGCTGGTCGGTCCGCTGATGGCCCTGGCGCATCCCGCGCCGTACGTCCTCAGTGCGGCGAGCGCGGCGGGGTCGCTGGTCTGCGCCGTGGTACTGCCGCGGCAGGCCACGGCGCGTACGGGCGGCCGGGCGCGCGCCAAGGGGACACCGCGCGACGGGCTCGCCTTCCTGCGCGATGCCACCAAGGCGCTGCGCTGTGTGTGGGCCACCCCGTGGCTCGGCCTGCTCATGCTGCAAGGCGTCGCCGTCTTCACGCTCTCCCGTATCTGCCAGGTCAATCTCTTCCAGCCGATACTGCTGGACCACGGCATCCCGGAGGGCTCGCACGGTGGGGTGCTGGCCG
This sequence comes from Streptomyces sp. 2323.1, assembly GCF_900221035.1. Lineage (NCBI taxonomy): Bacteria > Bacillati > Actinomycetota > Actinomycetes > Kitasatosporales > Streptomycetaceae > Streptomyces > Streptomyces sp. 2323.1. The sequence goes on from NZ_LT907981.1 coordinate 562,652, forward strand.
CGATGACCGTCGCGGAGGCGGTGGCCTCGGCCCGTCCGCAGTGGCTGGGTTCGCGGCTGTCGCCGGTGGCCTGGGTGTCGCTGCTCAGCCTCGCGATGGCGGCGGCGCTCGCCGGCAGCACCCTCGGCGGGCCCTGGACCGTGATCGCGCTGCTGTGTGTGTTCGCCGCGGTCACCGGCTTCGCGTATCCGCTCCAGCGCAAGCTGGTGAACGACGCGATCCCGGCGGGTGCACCGCGGGCCACGCTGCTGTCGGTGGAGAGCATCGTGGACCGGGCGGTGTGTGCGCTGGCGGCGGTGGCCGCGGGAGCGTACCTCTCGGCGGGCCGGCTGGATGCGCTGCTGTGGCACAGCGCGCTGGTGACCGGCGTGGTGATGGTCGTCCTCCAGCTGATCCTGCGGCGCGCCCCGGGACGGCGGCGCAACCCGCCGGACGCGGAGCCGGCGCCGGAGCTGGTCACCACAGCAGGAAACCCCTGACCGGCACCGTCATACTGGGGACGTGCCGGGTACGGAGTCCGGGCGGTACGGCGAGGGCCTGTTCCGCCCGGAGGCGACCGGCGAGGCCGGCCGCATCGATCTGGGGGCGCTCGCCTATGACGAGGTGAGCGCCGCCCGGTTGACGGCGCTGGGGGCCGGCCCCGGCTGGCACTGCCTGGACGTCGGCGCGGGTACCGGCACCCTCGCCCGGTGGCTGCTGGAGTCGGCCGGCGTCGAGACGGTCCTCGCGGTGGACCGCGACACCCGGTTCCTCGCCGCCGGGGACACACCGGGGCTGTCGGCACTGACCGCCGACATCACCGCGCCGGACTTCGATCCCGGCCGCTTCCAGCTGGTCCATGCGCGGTTCGTGCTGATGCATCTGCGCTGCTGGCGCCGCATGGTCGCCACGCTGGCCTCCCTGGTCGCGCCCGATGGTGTGCTGGTGCTGAGCGACGCCGTGGACCTGACGAGCGCCGGCGCGCCGGCCACTCCGTACACGACGGTCATGCGCGCGATGTGGCAGGCGCTCCGGGAGACCATCGGCACGGACATCTCCTGGGTGCCGGACTACCCCTACCTCCTGAAGGAGGAGGGGCTGTTCCGGGTCGGCGCAGAGCTGCACGCTCCCCCGCTGGTGCCGGGCAGTCCCCTCAGCCGCTTCTGGGCCGACACCTGGGACCGGACACGGGACGCCATGCTGGCGACGGGGCGGGTGGACGAGGCACAGATCGAGCGGGCCCGGCACGAGCTGGCCTCGCCCGAGGGCGCCGCCCTCTCCCCCGGGATGCTCACCGCGTGGGGGTGGCGGACCGACCGGGCCGCCCCGGACCGGCACAGCTGACCGGGGTACCCGATCCGAGAACTGCATACGGGCCGCGGGGGCCCGCGCGGTGGCTTCAGCCGGCCTCGGGGCGTTGCTGGGTGGCGCAGTGGATTCCGCCGCCGCCCTCGCCGAGGTGGTCGAGCGGCAGTTGGACGACCTTCCGCCCCGGGTAGAGGTCCCGGACGGTGGCCGCAGCCCTGCTGTCGGCCTTCTTGTCGCCGTAACAGGGCATGATGACGGCCCCGTTGGCCACGTAGTAGTTCACATAGCAGGCCAGGAACCCGTCTCCGTGGCGGCCGATGTGCAAGGGCTCGGGCAGCTCGACGACCTCCAGCCGCCTCCCCCGGGCGTCGACGGACCCCTCGATGACCGTGCGGGCCTGTTCGTAGGCGGCGGTGAAGGCGGTCCGCGGGGCACCGGCGGCCGGTGTGCTCATGACGACGACGCCCGGTGCGGCGAACCGGGCCAGCGCGTCGATGTGGTAGTCGGTGATGTCCTTGCCCTTGACGCCCTTCACCCAGATCACCCTGGTGACGCCGAACAGGTCCTTGAGCGCCCGCTCGATGTCCGCGCGCGACCTGCCGCGGTTGCGGTTGCCGTTGACCAGGGAACTCTCGGTCGCCAGCAGGGTGCCCCGGCCGTCGGTCTCCAGCGCTCCGCCTTCGGCGGTGATCGACGCCTTGATCCTGGTGATGCCCTCGTGGCCGAGGAGCGCGCGGGAGACGTGCCGGTCCCGGCCGTGCTCCTGCTTGTTCCCCCAGCCGTTGAAGTTGAGGTCGACGCCGGCGACGCCGTCGGGTCCGAGGACGAAGACCGGTCCGCTGTCGCGCATCCACAGGTCGTCCACCGGAGTCGGGAGCACCTCCACCCCGAACCCGCACGCCCGCCGGGCCGCCTGCACGTCTCGCTCGTTGGCCAGCAGGGTCACCGGCTCGAACTCGGCGATGGCCCGTGCGATACGGGCGATGTCGTCGCGGACACCGGCCGCGGCCGGCCCCCAGATCTGCCGGGTGGGCCAGGCCATGTACGTCGCGGCGTGCGGATGGGTCTCCTCGGGCAGCCGCCGGCGGCCGGCCGTCCGCGCGGCCGCGGTGACCGCGTGGTCCGTGCGGGGCGCCGACCGGGCGCCGTCCTTGCTGCCGCAGGCGGTCAGTGCCCCGCCGAGCGCGGCGGCGGCCGCCGTTTGCAGGGTCTGACGTCGTGATATCTGCACGATGAGCCTCCTGACTGAAATTTTAGTCAAATCCAGCGTAAGGCATGATCGGACCCGAGCCACAGTGGATTTCTCGCACCCGGGAGCCTTCGATGCCGGACCGCCCCACCCAGATCCTCGAAGCCGCCGCCCGGCTGATCGCCCGGCGCGGTGTGCGCGGGCTGCGCGTCGAGGAGGTTTCCGCGGAGGCCGGCGTCTCGACCGCGCTGATCTACTACCACTTCAAGGGCCGCGCCGGACTGCTGCGGCGCACGCTGGAGTTCATCAACCGGCGTGCGGTCCGCTACACCGACGCCGCCCTGGACGCCTCCGACGCCCCGCTGTCCCAGCTGACCGAGATGCTGCTGCTGGAGTTCCAGGACGTCCCCCAGGTCAGGGAGAACAGCGCGGCCTGGGGTGAGCTGCGGGCGACCGCCGTCTTCGACCCGGATCTGCGGGAGTTGCTGGCCGACGCGACCCGCGAGTGGACCGACGACCTCGCCGATCTGATCCGCCGGGCCCAGGCCGCCGGTACGGCCGCCCCGGGGGCCGACCCGCAAGCGGCGGCCGAGCGGCTCTCCGCGCTGGTCGAGGGGTTGAGCGAGCGCTGGCTGAGCGGCACCACCACGCTGGAGCGCACCCATGAGCTGGTGCGCGGCGCCGTACAGGCGGAGCTCGGGCCGGCCTGACCCGCGCGACCCCGTCGCGGCGCGGCTCGGTCCGGCCCGAGCCGCCTGCCCCGGGCCCTCACATCAGGCGGTTGCCACGTCGGACGCCATAGCGGGTGAACCGACTGCTTCGGTCAATAAGCGGACATCGGCGACTGTTTTCGGTCTGATTTCGACAGGTCACTCTCTGTATGCGACCCCTCCGATGCGCCCGGCGTACGCGGCAAGATCGCACCTCACGATGGGTGCGACTCAGAAAGGCCATCCGGTCGACGCCAGGATCTGATGAAGAATTTTCTGTCTTGGTAGGGAATTCGTGAAGAAAAGCGACCGAAAGTGTGCATCGGGTTTTGACCGCTGATCGACCGTTCAGCCATGGTCCTTCGCATGTCCGCCATACCCCGACCCGCGGCCAGCGGTCCGCTGCGCATCCGCGACTTCCGTCTTCTGCTCGCCGGCGCCGCGGCCGGACAGCTCGGCGCCCAGGTCACCCTGGTCGCCCTGCCGCTCGTCGCGGTGCTGCAGCTCAACGCCCCCGCCTTCCAGGTGGGGTTGCTCACGGCCGCCGAGACCGCCGCATTCCTGCTGGTCGGGCTGCCGGCAGGAGCGTGGGTCGACCGGATGCGCAAGCTGCCGCTGATGATCCGGGCCGATGTGGTGCGCGCCGTGGCGATGGCCAGCATCCCGCTGGCCGGTGTCGCCGGTGTGCTGACGATGGCGCAGCTCTACCTCGTCGCGCTGGTCACCGGCGTGGCCACGGTGTTCTTCGACGTGGCCCACCAGAGCTACCTGCCCCAGCTGCTGCCCAAGGACCAACTGGTCTCGGGCAACGGGGCGCTGGAGACGATCCGTTCCACGGCACAGGTGGCGGGCCCCGGGCTCGGCGGCGGTCTCGTCCAGCTGCTCGGGGCCGCCCTGGCCATCGCCGCCGACGCGGCCGGCTATGCACTCTCCGCGCTGTTCCTGTGGGCCATCCGGCAGCCCGAGGACCGCCCCCGGCCCGCACCGGGTGCCTCGCTGCGCAAGGACATCGGCGAGGGACTGCGGTTCGTCTTCGGGCACCGCCTGCTGCGGGTGATCGCGTTCACCACCGGGCTGGGAAACTTCTTCACCGCGACGCTGATGGCCACCCAGTCCGTCTTCCTGGTCCGGGTGCTCGGGCTGGCGCCCGGGGTGGTCGGCCTGGTGCTGTCCGCCTCCGCACTGGGCGGGCTGGCCGGCGCGCTGTGCGCGGGCCGGCTCGCCGCCCGGCTCGGCCAGGCCCGGCTCATCTGGCTGTCCGCGCTGGTCACCGGCCCGTTCGCGGTGCTCTGGCCGCTGTCCGGGCGGGGTGCGGGAGCCGTGCTCTTCGCGATCGGCTCCGGCGTGGTCTTCTTCGGCGCCGTGGTCTACAACGTCGCGCAGGTGAGCTTCCGTCAGGCCCTGTGCCCGCCCCGGCTGCTCGGCCGGATGAACGCCACTCTGCGGTTCTTGATGTGGGGCACCCTGCCGCTCGGGGCCCTGGCCGGCGGTGCGCTGGCCGATGCCTTCGGCGCCCGTACGGCGCTGGCGTGGTGCGCGGCCGGCTTCCTGGCCGTCCCGCTGCCGCTGCTGCTGTCCCCGCTGCGCCGGATGCGGGACCTGCCCGCCACCGGCCCGGACGAGGACACCGCCCGTCCCGGCTCCGCGGACGCGCCCGAAGCCGCCTCGCTCGGCTGACCGCCGACGCCGGCTCGCTCTCTCCCCCTCCCCCCTTGCACGGCCGTTCCACCCGCATCGCGCTCCGGCGATGCGCGTCCGCCACGACACAGAGGATCACGGTGCCCAGCATCACGAGCCAGTATCTGGCCCGCTTCCGGCGACTCGACACCGGGCAGGGGGCTCCGGTCCTGCTGCCCGTCACAGGTGCCCAGCGTCGCTTTGCGCTGGTGCGTGCCATGGACCCCGCCGGGCGGCCGGATCTCGTGCCGATGTTCTTCGCCTTCCCGCGCGGCACGGTCGACCCGGAGCGCCTCGCGGCGGCCGCGAACCGTCTCGCCGCCCTGCACCCCGTGCTGCGGTCGCTGCCCACCGTGGTGCGCGGCACCCCCGCGCTGCGACTGGAGCAGCCGCAGATCCCCGTGGTCCAGCTCGCGTGTGCGCCCGGCGAGGACGCGGCCACCGTGCTGCGGCGCGCCCTTGAAGGGTGGAGCGCACAGGGCGCACCGCTGCGGCTGTTCCTGGTGCCGGACGGCCCGGAAGGCACCGAGGAGGTGCTCGCCGTCGTCCTGGACCATCTCGCGTGCGACGGGCAGTCGTTGGCCCGGCTGGCCGGAGAACTCGGCGCCGCCTACGACCAGGGCACCGGTGCCGAGGGACCCTCGCCCGCCGAGGCCGCGGCCGAACTGACCGCCTACCGGGACGCCGTCCTGCTTCAGCTCGCCGCGGAGGAGCGCGCGGGCTCGCCGGAGGCGATGACGTACTGGGGCGAACGGCTGCGCGCGGTGCGCGAACAGTCCCCGGCGCCGCAGTCGGCGCCGCTGCCCGCCGGCACGCTGCCGAGCGGCTCGGCCACCGTGCGGCTGCCCGCATCCGCCGACGGGGTGCCGTTCCCCGCACTGCTCGACGCCTGCCGGGCGGCCGCGACGGCACTGTACGGAAGCGGCCATGTGGTGCCGGTCGGCTACCCGTGGGGCGGCCGCCCGCCCGGTGCCGCGCCGGTGCTGGGCTGCTTCCTGAACACCGTGGTCTTCCCCACCGCGACCGGGCAGCAGCCCGACGCGGGCACGACGGCCGATGCCTGGTGGGACGACCTGGACCAGGCAGCCACCCCTTTCGACGCCGTGGTGCACGCCGCCCGGGCGGCCGGCTCCGGCTGGAGCGGCCGGCTCGACGGCCTGCTCACCGTGGACGACGCCCGGCGCCATCCCCCGCTGTGCCTGGCCGGGGTGACGGGCCGTGAGATCCATATCGACGGCAGGGCGGTACGCGGTCCGTTCGCGGTCTCCGTCACCCAGGGAGCCGAGCTGCAGCTGCGCATGGTGTGGGACCGGGCGATCCTCCCCGATCCCACCGCCGAGCAGGCCTTCGCGGCACTCGCCGATGCACTGCGGAGCCCGGCCCCGACGGCCGGCTGATCCGCCCCGGGGCACCGCCCCCTTCTACGTCACACCACTCCGCCGGACCCGCCGCGCAACCCGCGGCCCGGTCCGCGCACACAGGCCGGGCCCGACCGAGCCCCGGCCGGAGAACACCGACCCGACAACCTCAGGGATCGCCCATGCTTCCGCTCTCCTCCTCGCAGGAGATCGTCTGGCTGCACGAACAGGTGCAACCGGGCAGCCGCGCCTACAACTTCACCGCCGCCCTCGATCTGTGGGGCACGCTCGACGTCGACGCGCTGCGCCGCGGTCTCGCCGCCACACTCGACCGGCACGCCGGGCTGCGGCTGGAACTCGTCGCCGTCGCCGGGGCGATGCCCGGTCAGCGGGTCGCCGAGAGCTGTGCCCCGCGGCTGCGCACGGTGGACCTGAGCGGGGCGGCGGACCCGGAGACCGCCTTCCAGGAGCTGCTGCGCACCGAGGCGGAGACCCCGCTCGACACGTACGAGGCGCCGCTGCTGCGCTGGACGCTGGTCCGGCTGGGGGACGACCGGCACCGGCTCATCCACGTCGAACACCATCTGATCCACGACGGGCACTCGTTCGCGATCCTGCTGCGGGACGTGTTCACCGTCTACCGGGGCCACGTCCTGGGCGAGCCGGTACAGCTGCCGCCCGCGTCCTCGTACGCCGACCACGTCCGTGCCCGGTCCACCGACGAGGTGAGCGCGGAGCGGCGCGACGGGCTGGAGTTCTGGACCGGTGAACTGCGCGAGCTGTCCTATGACATGCCGCTGCCCGGTCTGACCCGGCCCGGCTCCCGGCGCCGCCACCACGGCGGGCAGCTGCGGCAGTCGATCGGTGCGGATCTGGCCGAGCGGCTGCGGGCGCACGCCCGGGACCGTGGTCTGACGCCGTTCGCCACGCTCCTCGGGCTCTTCGCCGAGCTGCTGCGCCGGCACAGCGGCCGGGCCCAGATGGTGGTGGGCACCGCGGTCGGCAACCGCCCGCGCGGTTTCGAGGACGCGGTGGGCATGTTCGTCAACACCATCCCGCTCCCGCTCCGGCTGGACCCGGCCGCCCCGGCCGAGGAGTCCATGGACGAGGTGACCGACACCCTCTTCCGTGCGCTGCCGCACCAGGAGGTGCCGATCCAGGAGCTGACCCGCGCCCTCGGCCTGCACACCTCGGGCGCCGACAACCCCCTGTTCAGCGTCATGTTCAGCGCACACGACGCCGAGCTCCCGGAGATCGAGGTCCCCGGCCTGGACATCACCCTGTTCGAGGGCTTCAACACCGGCACCACCCGGTTCGACTTGGACGTGGTGCTGCTGCCGGACGACCGGCGCGGCGTCGGTCCCCGGCACGGTGCGCCGGGGATGACGCTGGTGTGGGACTACGACGCCGACATGTTCGGCGAGGACGTGGCGAAGCTGCTCGCCGGACGGTTCCTGGAGCTGCTGCGGGCGTATCTCGACGCGCCCGGCACGGCCCTCGCGGACCTGGCGCTGCCGCCCGTACCGCCGGCCCTTCCGGCACCCGCGCCGCAGCCGTCGGCGCACGACCCGCTGGACCCCGCCACCGCCCATGACCCGTCCCTGCCCGCGCTGTTGACCGGCGCCCGCCGGCTCACCTACGGCGATCTCGACGAGCGGGTGACCTCGCTCGCGGAGCGGATGCGGGCGGCCGGAGTGACCGCCGGTCAGCCGGTGGCCGCGGTGCTGCCGCGCGGTGCCGACTCCGTCGTGACGCTGCTGGCCTGTCTGCGGACCCGGGCGGTGTACTGCCCGCTGTCGCCGTCCGACCCGCCGGCCCGGCTGGAGCTGCTGCTGAGCCGGCTGGCTCCGGCGCTGGTCCTGACCTCGGCCCAGGCTCCCGTCACGGTGCCGGACGGTCTGCCGACGGCCACGGTCGACGCCGAGGTGCTGCCTGCTGCCCATGCGGCGGAGGTGGTGCCCGGGGCCGCGTACATCATCCACACCTCCGGATCGACCGGCATACCCAAGCCCGTGGCCGTGGGCCGGGCGGCGCTGGAGAACCATCTGACCGGAGCGGCCGGGCGGTTCGGGCTGGCGCCGGGCGACCGGGTGCTGCTCTTCGCCCAGCCGTCGTTCGACGTGGCCCTCGAAGAGGTGCTGCCGTCGCTGTACGCCGGGGCGTGCCTGGTCACCCCCGACCGTGAGGTGCCGACCGGCGCCGAGCTGGCCGCCCTCCTGGTCGCCGCCCGGGTCACCGTGGCCAACCTGCCGACCAGTTACTTCCTCGCCACCCGCGAGGAGCTGCGCCCCGCCCTCCGCGACGGCCACTGGGCGCCGCGGCTGCTGGTGCTCGGCGGGGAACGGCTCCCGGCGGATGTGCTGCGCGCGTTCCTGGCGGACACCGACAGCACCGTGCTCAACGTCTACGGCGTCACGGAAGCAGCCATCAGCTCCACCGTCCACGAGATCACCCGGGAGGGCCTCGCCGACGGGGCGGAGATCCCGCTGGGCACCGAACTGCCCGGCGAGCGGATCCATGTCCTGGACGCCCACCACCGGCCGCTGCCCGACGGCGCGGTCGGTGAACTGGCCATCGCCGGCGCCGGGTTGGCCGAGGGGTACGTCGGCAACCCCGAGGCCACCGCCGCACGGTTCGTCCCCGTCGAGGCCCTCGGCGGCGAGCGGGTCTACCTCACCGGCGACCTCGGCTACCGCGGCCGCGACGGGCTGCTGTACTTCCTGGGCCGCCGCGACCACCAGATCAAGCTGCGGGGCTACCGCATCGAGCTGGAAGAGGTCGAGGCGGCCGCCTCGGCCGTGCTCGGCGGCCGGTCCTGCGCCGTCGTGCTGGACCGCGAGGCCGCGGGCGGGCCCCGGCTGGTCGGCTTCCTGGAGAGCGCCGACGAACGTGCCCCGTGGGACGAGCAGGCGCTGCACACGGAGCTGAGCAGCCGGCTGCCGAGCGCCCTGGTCCCGGGCCGCTGGGCCGTGCTGGACACCATGCCGAGGCTGGCGGGCGGCAAACCGGACCGCACCGCGCTCACCCGCCGGGCCGCCGCGCTGGAGCCGGCCGCGCCCGCCGTGGCGAGCGATCGCGGCCAACCGCAGGTGCCGTCCGATCCGTTGACGGCACTGCTGGCCGAGGGCTGGTCCGCGGCGCTGGGCCACCACCGCTTCGACGAGTCCTCGGACTTCTTCCGGTCCGGCGGCCATTCGCTGCTCGCCGCGGAGCTGGCCGCCTGGCTCGAACCGCGGCTGGGCAAGCGTCCGCCGCTGCGGCTGCTCTTCCAGAACCCGGTGCTGGCCGACCAGGCCCGTGCGCTGCGCGCCGTCGGCACCGCCGCCGTCCCCGCTTCCGCCGCTTCGACCCCCGTGACGGAGTCCCGATGACCCAGCCGATGACCGCCCCGGCCACCGCCCCGCACACCCCGGACGGCCGGCCGCTCAGCATCGCCCGCGGCGCCGCGCCCGCCACCGGCGCCGACATCGGGGTGCTCGCCCGCTTCGAGGAGTGGGCCCGGCGCACCCCGCAGGCGCCCGCCGTGGTCGACGGGCCGCACCACTGGACGTACGGGCAGATCGGCGCCGCCGCCGATGAGGTCGCGGCCGCGCTGCGCGACCGGGTACGGCCCGGGGACCTGGTCGGCGTCTGCCTCGACCGTTCGGCCGCCCTCGTGGTGACCGCCGTCGCGCTCGCCCGGCTCGGTGCGGTGTATCTGCCGCTCGGCCCCCGCCCCGGTGAGCGCCGTACCGCCGCCGTCACCGACGACCTGAACGTCGTCTGCCTGATCGGCGACCCCGCCTTCCTGCCGCCCCGGCACCGGGCGGCCGAGCTGCGGGACCTGGCGCTGCCCGATGCGGGCGCCAATGCGGCCGCCCGGGTCGTGGCGGCCTTCGCGCCGCCCGCCGGGCCGGCCCGTTCCGCGCCCCCCGAGGCGTTCTACGCCGTGCTGACCTCCGGCTCCACCGGCCGTCCCAAGGCGGTGGCGGTCGGCGAGCCGGCGCTGGGCAGGATGCTGGACTGGTACCGCACCACGACCGGTCTCGCCCCGGGTGACCGGCAGTCCCTGCTGATCGGCGTCGCCTTCGACCCGCATCTGATGGAGCTGTGGGCCGGGCTGACCTCCGGGGCGGCGCTGGTCCCCGCGCCGGACGAGGTCCGCTGGGACCCGGCGGTGCTGGCCGACTGGTGGCGCGAGGCCGGGGTGACGGTGGGTGTCGCGGCCACCCCGATGGCCGAGCCGCTGCTGGAGCTGCCCTGGCCCGCGGACCTGAAACTGCGTCATCTGATGGTGGGCGGGGACCGGATGCACCGCCGGCCCGGCGCGGACGTGACCGCCACCGTCCACAATGCCTACGGGCCGGCCGAGGCCACCGTGGCCTCGACCGTGTACTCCATGCAGGGCACCGACCCCGGGGCGGGCACGGATTCCGCGCCGCCGATCGGGCGCCCCCTCCCGGGCGTGACCGTGGTCGTCACCGACGCCGACGGCCGGCCGGTCCCGCAGGGCACGGAGGGCGAACTCCGCATCGGCGGCAGCGGTCTGGCACTGGGCTATCTGGATCCCGAACTGACCGCGCGCCGCTTCACCGCGGTGCCCGAGAGCCTCGGTCTGCCGGGAGTGGAGCGGCTGTACCGCACCGGGGACCGGGTGCGCATGGTCGACGGCGGTCAGCTGGAGTTCCTCGGCCGGCTGGACGACCAGGTCAAGATCAGCGGGGTCCGGATCGAACCGGCGGAGGTGGCGGCCGCGTTCGAGCAGGACCCGGCGGTGCTGAGCGCCGTCGTCACCGCGCCGCGTACCGCCGACGGCCGCACCCGGCTGGTGGCGTACGTCCGGCCGGCCGCCGGTGCCGCCCCCACGGCGGAGTCCCTGCTGCCCGCCCTGCGGACCTGGCTGCCCGAACAGGCCGTGCCCTCGGACGTACGGATCGTGGACGCCTTCCCGCTGGACGCCAACGGCAAGGTGGACCGCGCCAAGCTGACCCGGCAGGCGGCGGCCGACGCCGACGCCCGCCCGGACGCCGGCACCACCGCCGCCGCACCGGACGCCGGCGCCACCCCCGGCGAACAGCTTCTGCTGACCGCCGTGCGCGATCTGCTGGCCCGCCCCGAGACCTCGCTGACGGACAACTTCACCGAGGCCGGCGGCACGTCGATCATCGCCGCCCGGCTGCTGACCGTCATCCAGAAGGAGAGCGGGGTACGGCTGCGCGCCCCCGAGCTGCTCCGCCAGCCGGACCTGCGTGCCGTGGCACGGCTCATCGACGAGCGCCGCGCCCGGCAGCAGGCGGCGGGAGCCTGAGATGACCGCCCGCACCCCGTACTCCCCCGACGCCCCGAAGGAGGGCCCCGTGCTCACCGAAGGCACCCTGCCGCACGAGCGCACCCCGTCCGGTGACCGCACCGGGCACGTCCCGGCGGCCGGCCGGCCCGCGCCCGCGGCCGGACTGGCGGCCCTGGTGGCCTGGCACGCCGAACGGACCCCGCACGCCCTGGCCGTGGCGGACGGCGACACCACGCTGACCTATGCGCAGCTGGTCGCGTCGGCCCGGGCGCTCGCCGCCCATCTGCACGAGCACGGCGTGCGCCCCGGTGACACCGTGGCGCTGCTGCTGCCCCGCTCCGCCCGCACCGTGGTCGCCCAGCTCGCGCTGTGGTGGGCGGGCGCCGGGTGCGTTCCGCTCGATCCGGCCCATCCGCGGGCCCGTTCGGAGGCGCTGACCGCCGACGCGGGTGCCACCCTGACCGTCGGTGACCGCAAGCTCCTGGAGTCCGCGGCGCCCGCCGGTGCCACCCTGGTGCTGCCCGGTGAACCGCTGCTCGGCGGCGACGCCCTCGCTGCGGCCGAACTCGGCCCGGACGCCACGGCGTTCACCATGTTCACCTCGGGCTCCACCGGCCGCCCCAAGGGCGTGGCCGTTCCGCACCGCGCGATCGCCGAGCTGGTCCTGGATCCGGCGTACCTCACCCTCACCGCCCGCGACCGGGTGCTCTTCCACTCGCCGATGACCTTCGACGCCTCGACCTTCGAGGTGTGGGGCGCGCTGGCCAACGGCGCCGCCGTGGTGGTGTGCACCACCGAACGGCCGTCGCTGGAGGACCTGGCGCGGCACGTGGAGCGCCATGGCGTCACCGTTGCGTTCTTCACCACCGCGCTGTTCCACCAGCTGGCCGGCCGGCGCTCCCGGATCTTCTCGCTGCTGCGGTCGGTGATCGTGGGCGGCGAGGCGCTGTCCGCGCACCACGCCGGCGAGGTGCTGCGGGCCTTCCCCTGGCTGGAACTGGTCAACGGCTACGGCCCGACGGAGGCGGCGACGTTCACCACGGCGCACCGCGTCACCGACGCCGACTGCCACGGCCAGATTCCCATCGGCCGGCCGATCGCCGGGGCGAGGGTGCATGTGCTCGACGAGGCCGGGCGGCCGGTCGCGGACGGTGCCCGCGGGGAGCTGTGGATCGGCGGCAGCCGGCTGGCCCAGGGCTACACCGGGCAGCCGGAACTGACCGCCGAGCGCTTCCGCGACCTGCCCGAGTGGGGACGTTGCTACCGCACCGGCGACCTCGTCTCGCTGCGGCCGGACGGCACCCTCGACTTCCACGGGCGCACCGACGACCAGGTGAAGGTCCGCGGCTTCCGGATCGAGCCGGGCGAGATCGAACACGCCCTGCGGGAGCGCCCCGAGGTGGCGGACGCGGCCGTCACCGTGCACCACCCCTCGCCCGACGACGCCCGGCTGGCCGCGTTCGTGGTGGCCGCGCCCGGTCCGGTGCCGCGCCCCGGCGCCCTGCGCGAGGCGCTCACCGCCGTCCTGCCGGCCCATCTGGTCCCCGACGACATCCAGCTCGTCGAGGCGCTGCCGCTCACCGCCTCCGGCAAGGTCGACCGCCGCGCGCTGACGGATCTCGTCACCGACGGCGGGGCCGAGGCCCCGGCCGGGCCGCTGAGTCCGCTGGAGCAGGCCGTCGCCGAGATCTGGAGCCGGTCGCTGGGCCGTGAGGTCGCCCGCGCGGACGCCGACTTCCTCGCGCTGGGCGGTCATTCCCTGCTCGCGCTGGCCGTCACCGACGACCTCCGCGAGGACCTCGGCGTGGAGCTGACGCTCGCCGACTTCTTCGCCGCCCCGACGGTGGCGGGGCATGCCGCGCTGGTCGAGCGCGCGCTGCTGGCCGCCCACAGCGATCTGCACCCCGGCGCCCCGGAGGACACCGATGGCCACTGATTCCCCCACCGCTGCGGCGCTCCAGGAGGAGCTGCTGCGCCGGGCTCGCTCCCGCACCGCCCGCCCCGCTCCCGCCGACGAGGCCGTCCACCGGGGTCCGACGCCGCTCTCCCATGCCCAGCGCCGGATGTGGCTGATGGACCGGCTCGGCCGGGACAGCGGCTCGTACAGCGTGCCCTTCGCCACCCGGCTGCGCGGCCCGCTCGACCTGGACGCGCTGGCCGCCGCGCTGACCTCGCTGGTACGCCGTCACGAGATCCTGCGGACCCGCTACGGGCAGCAGGACGGCGAGCCGTACCAGGAGGTGCTGCCGGCACCGGAGGTGCTCGCGCTGCGCGTCGTGGAGACGGACGAGGAGGGCGCCCCCGCGCTGCTGGCCGAGGAGGCCCACCGCCCGTTCGACCTCGCCGCCGGCCCGATGCCGCGCGCCCTGGTCCTGCGGCACGGGCCGCAGGACCACACCGCCTTGCTGACGTTCCATCACATCGCCATCGACGGCCCGTCGTTGGAGACGGTGGCCGGGGAACTGAGCCTGCTCTACACGGCCGCTACCGAGGGCTCGGCCGCCGCTCTGCCGTCGCCGCCCCCGCAGTACGCGGACTTCGCGCGGCGCGAGCAGGCGGCCACCGACCGGCTGGCACAGGGGTTGAGCCACTGGGCCGAGCGCCTCGACGGCGCCTCCCCCCTGCCGCTGCCGCGCCCCGCGCAGCCGCCCGCCGACACCGGCGCCCGGCCGGCCGGCACCCGCACCGTCCCGCTCGCGCCGCAGGTGCCGGCCGCCCTGCGCGCCCTCGGCCAGGAACACCGGGCCACCCTGTTCACCGTGGCGCTCGCCGGGGCCTTCGCGGCCCTGCACCGCTTCACCGGCCGGGACGACCTGGTGATCGGCGTGGCCGGCACCCACCGGCAGGGCGCGGACATGCGCGGCCTGGTCGGGCTCTGCGTCAACACCCTCCCGGTGCGGGTGAACACCGCCGGCGACCCGTCCTTCACCGCGCTCGTGGCACGCGTACGGGACGCGCTGCTCGACGCCCAGCAGGGCCGCGAGGTGCCCTTCGACCTCATCCTGGAACGGCTCGGCGCCACCGCCCGGGACGCCGACGGGACCCCGCTGGTCCGGGTGACCGCGGATGTCCTGGGTGCGCCCACCACCCTGCAACTGCCGGGCACCGAGGGCGAGTACATCGAGGTCAGCGCCGCGGAGGCCAAGTTCGACCTGTCCTTCGGCCTGGTCGACGGCGCCGAACCGGCCGGCCTCGTCCAGTACAGCCGGACCGCGCTGGACGAGGAGGCCGCGGCCGCTCTCGGCGGGCACTACGCCGCCCTGCTCACCGCGGTCGCCGCCGACCCGGGCCTGCGGCTGTCCCGCCTGCCCGGTGAGCCGCCGGCACGCCGTGGCGAGGCCGGCGGGCATCCGGCCGAGGCGCTGCTGCGGGCGCACCCCGAGGTGGCCGAGGCCGTCGTGGTCGAACCAGCGGGCGGCCCGCTGCTGGCGTATGCCGTGCTGCGGGAGATCGGCGGCCCCGCACCGGCCGTGCTGCACTCCCATCTGCGCGCGTCGCTGGCCCGGGAGTTGGTGCCCGCCGCGGTGACCCTTCTGGACGCCATGCCGCGTACGGCCGCCGGCACGGTCGAGGTGTCCCGGCTGCCGGGCATGCCGTCGGCCCCCGCACCGGAAGGCGAGCGCGCCGAGGCCGTGACCGAGGGCTTCGCCGCGCTGCTGGGCCAGGCGCCCGGGCCGGACGACGACTTCTTCCTGCTCGGCGGCCACTCGCTGATCGCCGTGCAGCTCGCCGAACGGCTGCGCCAGGCGCTGAAGTTGCCGCTGACCGGCCTGGACATCCTGCAGGCCCGCACCCCGCGGGCGGTCACCGCCCTGCTGGACGCGCGCGAGGCGGAGCGTGCCGCCGCGCCCACGGCCGCCCCCTCCCGCCCGCGGCGCGCCCGCGAGGGCACGGTCCTGGTCACCGGTGGCACCGGCGGGGTCGGCGCGTTCGTACTGCGCGAACTGGCCGCCCAGGGACGCCCGGTGCTGGCGCTGGCCCGTCCCGAGTCCGCGCACCTGGTCGCCGCGCAGGGCGTGGACGTCATCGAGGGCGACCTCACCGACCTGGACGGTCTGCGCAAGGCCGTCGACAGCGCCGATGCGGTCATCCACGCAGCCTGCACCTTCACCCGGCCCGAGGTCGATGTGACGGCGATGGCGGCGATGATCGACGCCTGGTCGCGCGGCCCGTTCGTCTTCGTCAGCAGCGTGGACGCCTATGGGCACCCCGAGGGCGAGTGGGTGGCGGAGGAGTCCGCCCCGCGCGGGCCGCTCAGCGGGTACGGCCAGGCGAAGGCCGACTGCGAGCGGCTGCTGCTGCGCGCCGCCGGGGCCGAGGGCCGGGGCGGGGCGAGCGCCGTCCGCTCCCCTCTGGTGTGGGGAGCGCACCAGCGGCTGCGGGACCAGTTGCGCTGGGGCGCCACCGGTCTGCTCTACCAAGCCGCGCGGGAGGGCCGGCCGATCGCCCTGCCGCGGCCGGGCACCGGCGGCCACGCCTGGTACGGCGCGGCCTGGGTGCACGCCGCGGCGCTGGCCCGGGCCGTGGTCTCCTGCCTGGACGCCCCCGTGCACGGTGTCGCCAACGCCGTCAGCGGACATCTCGCCTGGCGGGACCTCGCCACCGAACTGACCGCACTGCTCGGCAGCGACAGCGAGATCCGTGACACCGACGAGGTCCACCCGGATCTGGACCACCGCTGGCACTACCACTCCGGGCGGCTGGCCCCGTCCCTGGTCGCGCAGCCGGGCGAGGACTGGCGTGCCGTACTGGCCGCCATGGTCGGCCCCGAGGAGGACTGAGCCGCCACGACGGCACCGGTCCGCCGGGCCGTGCCGCCGCACCGCGCCGCGGGTGACAGCCGTGCTGTCACCCGCGGCGTTGCCGTATCCGCGGCCTCCCGCACCGGACGGATCCGCGAGCACCACCGGCCGCATGGCCTGCGGCGACACCACGAGAGCCCGTGGTAGCCGGCACTTCACATAGCGCTCACTATTGACATAGCTGTCACTATCTCTAGTGTGGAAGACATGAGCCCGGATGCCGACCACACCCCGAAGCGCCGCCCGACGAGAGCGGAGACCAAGGCCCGCACCCGGCGGCTGCTGCTCGACGCGGCGGCGCGGACGTATGCCCGTAAGGGATTCGCCGGGGCCTCCGTCGAGGAGATCGCCGAGGCGGCGGGGTTCTCCATCGGCGCGGTGTACTCGAACTTCGGCAGTAAGGAGCGGCTGTTCGTGGAGCTGCTCAAGGAGCGCGCGAGCGAGCAGGTGTCCCGGGCGACCCGGATCGTGGCCGACGCACAGGCCGGCGATGATCCGGTGCCCGCGCTCGGCCGGCTGCTGGCGAACGCCGCCGACAAGGACCCCGACTTCGCTCCCCTCCAGGCCGAATTCTGGCTCTACGCGGTGCGCAACCCGCCGCTCATGGAGACGCTGGCCGAGGAGCTGCGCGGTCCCCGGGCCGAGCTGGAAAGCCTCATGGGCAAGGCGCTGGAGCACATCGGGGCGCCCGCGGCCGTGCCCGCCGATGCGGTGGCCACGATCGCGATGGCGCTCTTCCAGGGGCTGCTGCGCCAGCGGCGGATCGACCCGGCGAGCGTGCCGGACGAGCTGCTGGGCCAGGCGATGCAGTGGCTGTTCGCCGGTATCGCGGCGAACAGCACCACCACCGGCGCCCAGGGCCCCGACACCACGGACGACCCCGCGGCCACGGACACCCCCGCAGCCGCCGACCGGCCCGAGGAGAACCGATGACCCACGTCGACACCACGGCCGCCCTGCCGTCACTGCAGGACCTGCTCGACCCGCGGAACCAGGCCGACCCCTACCCCCTCTACTCCCGCTGGCGGGCGCAGTCGCCGCTCGCGGGACTCGACGATCGGCTGATGGTCCTCACCCGGTACGAGGACTGCGCCGCGGTCCTGCGCGACGGGCGGTTCGGGCACCCGGAGGCCGACGATCCCCGGTTCGCCGGCCGCCGCCCGTCCCTGGAAGTGCTGGTCGATGACGACGGCCGTCCCGTACGCGGCTTCCTGGGCCTGAACCCACCCGACCACACCCGGATGCGGGCCCTGGTCTCCCAGGCCTTCACCCGGCGACGGGTCGAGCGTCTCGCACCACGGATCGAAGAGCTCACCGAAGAGCTGTTCACGGCCATGGAGCGCACGCCGGGACCGGTCGACCTCATCGAGGGCCTGGCCACTCCCCTGCCGGTGGCGGTGATCAGCGAACTGCTCGGCGTGCCCACGGCCGACCGTCACCGGATGCTGACCTGGTCACATGCCGTCGCGCGCGCTCTCGTCCCGGACTTCCTGCTGCCGCCCGGTGCCGCCGAGCAGGAAGCGCAGGCCCGGCGCGAGTTCACCGACTATCTGCGCGAACTCGTCGTCGAGCGCCGCCGCGCACCCGGCGACGACCTGCTCTCGGCCCTGGTCACCGTGCACGACGACGGCGACGTGCTGACCGAGAACGAGCTGCTGGCCACCTGCACCCTGCTACTGATCGCCGGTCATGAAACCACCGTCAACCTCATCGGCAACGGCACCCTCGCCCTGCTGCGCCACCCCGACCAGTTGGCGCGGCTGCGCAGTGACCCGGCCCTGACCGACAACGCGGTCGAGGAGCTGCTGCGCTATGACTCGCCCGTCCAGCTCACCGTCCGCTTCGCCCTGCAGGATGCCGAGGTCGCCGGGGTCCCGGTCCCCGCGGGCAGCACACTTCTGCTGCTGATCGGTGCGGCGAACCGCGACCCCGCGGCGTACGAGCACCCCGAGCGGCTGGACATCGGCCGCACGCCCCTGCGGCACCTCGCCTTCGGCCAGGGCATCCACTTCTGTCTCGGCGCTCCGCTCGCCCGCCTCGAAACACAGATCGCCCTGCGAATACTGCTGGCGCGCGCCCCCCAGCTGCGGCTGGCCGGCGAGCCCGAGTGGAAGGACCACATCACGCTGCGAGGGCTGAGCCGACTTCCGCTCTCGCTCGGCTGACGCGCTTCTCCCGACTGACGCGCGGGGATGCCGCACCCCGACCTGGTCGTCGCGGCGGGGCTGGCCACCGTCATCACCCTCCTCGGACCGCTCCTGCACCGCTACTTGCTGGTGCGGCCGCCCGCTGTCGTTTCCTAGCAGGAACGGCGCACGGCGGCAGCACACCGGTTGCGGCGACCCCCGGCCGAACGAGTTCGGTGCACCGGGGAAAATGCCGCCCGTCGGCCTGCCCCCGCCGATTCCTCCGCTCGGCTTGCGACCATGGGCGAGCTGCCGGGGCCGGGACCCGCCGGGTGTGCGACCGCCGCCGGAGCGCGACGGACCGGTCGACCGGTACCGGCAGCCGCGGACCGTCCGCGCGCAGACCTCCGTCGCCGCAAAGGAGCCCTGTATGAACGCCAGCACGGACCTGCTCGTCGATGCCTTCGGCCGGATCCGGGAGGTCGTCGAAGACGTGGTCACCGGGCTCGACCCCGACGAACTCAGCACCCGCCCCGAGGACGACGCCAACTCCATCGGCTGGCTGGTCTGGCACCTCACCAGGATCCAGGACGACCACGTCGCCGGTGTGGCCGGCACCGAGCAGATCTGGACCTCGGACGGCTGGTACGACCGCTTCGGGCTCCCCTTCGCCGCCGACGACACCGGCTTCGCCCACTCCACCAAGGACGTGGCCGCCGTACGGGACCTGAGCGGGGAATTGTTGACGGACTATCACGGAGCGGTGCACGACAACACGGTGCAGTACCTCGCCGGGATCGACGACAAGGACATGAAGCGGGTCGTGGACCGCGCCTGGACCCCGCCCGTCACCCTGGGAGTCCGTCTGATCAGCGTGATCGCCGACGATCTGCAGCACGCCGGCCAGGCCGCCTACGTCCGCGGTCTGCTCGGCCGCTGAGGATCCGGGGGGCGGCACGGGCCGGGCGTCACGGGCCGGGCACACGTCACGCCCCGGGCGGGCACTTCTCAAGTGCGGTGCGGCAGCCGGTGCAGCTCCACCGCGGTGAGCCGGCTCGCGTCGATCTCCGCGGTCATGTAGGTGCAGTACGGCTGCCGGCGGCGGTCGGTCGGCGAGCCCGGGTTCAGCAGGCGCAGCCGGTCGCCGGCCATGGTGTCCCAGGGGATGTGACTGTGGCCGAAGACCAGGACGTCGAGGCCTGGGAACCGTTCGGCGCACCGGCGCTCCCGCCCCTGCGCCGGGCCCGTCTCATGCACCACGCCCAGCTGTACTCCGGCCAGTTCGGCGTATGCCACCTCGGGCAGCCGGGAGCGCAGTTCCGGGCCGTCGTTGTTGCCGTACACCCCGATCAGCCGGGCGGCGCGCTCCGCCAGCAGGTCCAGGGTCGCGGTGTCGACCCAGTCACCGGCATGCACGACGACATCCGCGCGCGGCACTTCGTCGAGCAGCTGCGCCGGCAGCGTCTTGGCGCGGGTCGGGAGATGAGTGTCGGAGACGATCAGCAGGCGCACGGGACTCTCCTCGGCAGGGCTCGTGGAGACGGCAGAGCGGTCAGTGTTCCTGGGCGGTCGGCCGCACCATGATCTCATTGATGGCCACATGCGCCGGCTGGGTGACCATGAAGGCCAGGGAGCGGGCGATGTCCTCGGCCCGCAGCCAGCGCTCCGGCGGCAGTCCGTGCGCCGAGGCGGCCTGACCGCCGCGCGTCATCTCCGTCCGGGTCATGCCCGGCTCGACCAGCCCGACCCGGACCTGACGGCCGGCCACCTCCCGGCGCAGCGCCTCGCTGAACGAGCACACCGCGTGCTTGGTGGCCGAGTAGACGCTGTTGTCCTTGCGGGGCACCCGGCCCGCGACCGAGCTGACGTTCACCAGGTCGGCCACGCCGCGTGGCCCAGCACTCGCCGCGTGCAGCAGATGCGGGAGCGCGGCACGGGACATCCGCAGCACCGCCCTGACGTTGAGGTCGATCATCCGGTCCCAGTCCTCGGGATCGCTCTCCGCCACCGGGCCGCGCACGCCGAAGCCCGCGTTGTTCACCACGATGTCCAGCCGCCCGAAGTGCGCCACGGCCTGCTCGACCGCCTCGGCCGGCTGCGCCGCGTCGCGGAGGTCGGCGGTCAGGGCCAGGGACGTACTGCCCTGCTCCCCGAGGGACCGGGTGAGTTCCTCCAGCCGCTCGGTGCGGCGGGCGACCAGGGCGACGGAGCAGCCTTCCCGGGCGAGCGCCCGTGCGGTGGCCGCACCGATGCCGCTGGAGGCGCCGGTCACCAGCGCCACGGTGCCCGACAGCGGCCGTTGGCCGTCGCCGCCGGCCGGCGCGGAGGCGTTCCGGCGCGCGGCCGGGGTGTGCTTGCTCTGTCCGGTGCCCATCGTGCGCTCGCTCCTCCTGCTCGTTCCCGCCGACCCCCGGCGGGCCGCATCCCGGTCCGGTGACCAGTACCCCGCCGGGAGTCCGATGTCCCTCCCCGTCCGCCATCTGCCCGCGGTTCCCGGCGCGGCCGGAATTCGGCCGCGCCTCTGCGCTTCACGGTCCGCCTGACGGTCCATTGGGTATTACCTCCGGGAACCCCCCTTTGGCTCCCGGGAGCTGCTCATGAGGCACACCCACCCCCTGCCCGGCGACATCGGACTCACCCAAATATCCGGCATCACAGGCCGGTTGATCCGCTTCGGACAATGGATCAACGGAGACGGCTTCGCCGACTACGAACACGCCTTCCTCGTCCTGCCCGACGACCAGCTGCTGGAGGCCGAACCGGGCGGGGCCCGCATCGTGCCGCTCGACACCTACGACGGTGCCGACGTGCGCTATGTGTGCCCGGAGCGGCTCACCGAGCGTCAGCGCGCCGCGATCTGCGCCGCGGCCACCCGCTACACCGGGGTGCCGTACAGCTTCCTCGACTATCTGGCGATCGCCGCGCATCGCTTCCGTCTGCCCCTGCCCGGGCTGCGCCGCTATGTCGCCAGCACCCGGCACATGATCTGCTCCCAGCTCGTCGACCAGTGCTACGAGGACGCCGGCGTGCATCTCTTCGCCGACGGCCGCTGGCCGGGCTATGTGACGCCGATGGCGCTGTACAACCTGCTGGCCGACTGACCAGCTGTCCCCCGCGGCGGCGGCCACGCGCATCGACGCCGCGCACGATTCCTCGCGCAACGCAGCGAATACCATGGTCGTCGGCAGTGCACATCGCTACGGACCGCGCGAGGGGTCGAGGGGGACGGTAAATGCAGCGGCAACCCGTACTTGTCTATGACGGCGACTGTGCCTTTTGCACGTCCGCGGTCCGGTTCGCGGAACGATGGCTGCGTCCGCGCTGTACCGCCACGCCCTGGCAGCTCGCCGATCTCGCACGGCTGGGCGTCACGCCCGGGCGCGCGGAGCGCGAGGTGTTGTGGGTGACGCCGTCCGGAGCGGTGCACGGTGGCGCCCAGGCCGTCGCGAAGCTGCTGCTGAGCGCGCCCGGCGGGTGGCCGCTAGTGGGAGCGCTGCTCACGCTCCCGCCGGTGCGCTGGATGGCCCACGGCCTGTACCGGCTGATCGCCCGCAACCGTCATCGGCTGCCGGGCGGCACGGCGGCCTGTGCGCTGCCCTCCTCCCGCGCCTCCCGCTAGCGGGCCGAGCAGGACACGGCCGTACGGGACGGGTCGGGTGTGCGGAGGGCACGGCGCCCGGTGGCTGTCCGCCATCGGGCGCTCCCCGGTGCAGGGTCGGATCAGGTGCCGGGCTTACGGCCGTAGACGTAGACGTCGTCACCGTTCTTCAGCAGCGACCAGTACTTCTTGGCGTCGCCGGTGCGCATATTGACGCAGCCGTGCGAGCCGGGTGCCGACCAGACGCTGCCGCTGATGGAGTGGAATGCCTGGCCGCCGTCGAAGAACTGGCTGTAGGGCATGGCCACGTGATAGATCGTCGAATAGTGGTGCAGGTTGCGCCAGTAGATCTTCTTGGCGCCGGTGCGGGTCTCGTAACCGTCGCGCCCACTGCGGACCGGCACCGGCCCGTACACCAGCTTCGAGCCGTCCTGGACCCAGCTGAGCTGACGCGTCAGGTCGACGCAGGCTATCCGCCCCTTGTTGGTGGGGCACTTGTGTGCCTTGTTCGGGTTGTTCCCGGCCGCCTTCTGCTGCGCGACCAGGCTCATCACCCCCCAGGTGACGGGGCCCGCGTAGCCGATGTTCGGGGTGATGCCGTGGCTGGTCTGGAAGGCACGGATCGCCCGGCAGTCGGCGGCCGACTGCCGGCCGTCCACCGGAAGCCCGAGGAACTTCTCGGCCTGCTTCTGGTAGGGCCCGCGGGCCGCGGTGCATGAGGACGCGGTGGCGGCCTGGGCCGTGGAGCCGAAGGCCACCGTCAGCGGAACGGTCAGCGCCGTGAAGGCGAGCGCGGCGCCCACCCGGCGACCGGCAGCGGACCGCCGCATACGCAGGTTCAGTCGTCTTTTCATGCCCCGTAGGACTGTTTGCCCGACCCGTCGGTTGCAGGCGTGACCGACCCGAAATATCTGCTGTGCCCCCCTGCCCTCCTGCCGGCGGGTACGCGCCCCATCTTCGACCCCGATCCGGGCGGCGGCCGGGCTCCAGGAGGTGGTACCCCCGGCGGACGGGAGGGCGTCCCGTCCGCCGGGGGCCGGCTCACTCAGAGCACCGCGGCGGCCTCATCGTGCGCGTAGCTGAACCCGTCCTCGTCGAAGTAGAAGACGGTGGCCTTCACCTTGTCGCCCTTGTTGAAGTACGAACCGACCTGCACCTTGAGGTTCACCTGCACCGTGTGATCGGCGTAGTCGCAGATGAGCTTGTCTTTCTTGATCGTCCCGGCGGCTTCCGAGTCGTTACGACGGTCGGTCGAGGTGTTGACCACGTTGGCGACCAGCTGATGGTTCATGCCGAGGTCGCAGGAGTAGGTGACCTTCACCTGCAGGCCCGGCGCATGCAGGGCGACCTTGTTGATCGCCAGGAGGTTGGCCTTGGCGGACGCGGCCGGCGCCGAGGCGAGCACACCGGCGCCGACCAGAGCGGTAACGGCCGCGGCACCGGCGAGACGACGCCGGAGACGGGATGACTTCATCGTGTTTCCTTCCCCCCTGCGCAGCCACCCTGGTCCGAGACGACGGAGAAATATCCCTCTGTGCGGGCGACTGCGACAGATATTCGTTTTGACTCGGGATCATACGTGATCTCCCACGGCCGAACCGAATAGATATTCGGACAGCATTGGCCGACTCCGGCCCCCGGGAGCCACGCCGGACACGCCCACCGGTGACCCTCCGCAAGAAGTCGGCCACTTACTGTGCTCATGGCGGCTCTTCGTGGCGCCCGCGAAGAGCCGCCGCTCAGGCTCCGCCAGGAGCACCTCGTCCGGAAGGAATGCCCATGATCCCCAAGGCCCTGCGCGCGGAGTACGAGCAGCGCTTCGCCACGTACGACACCGACGGCGACGGCTATCTGACCGCCCAGGACTTCACCGAGCGGGCCCGCGTGCTGGCGGACGCTGTGGGTGAGCCGGCGGACTCGGCCAAGGCGCAGGCGCTGCAGGCGGGGATGCGCCACACCTTCGAGCAGCTCGCCGACCTGGCCGACGTGGACCGTACGGGACGCCTGAGCCAGGAGCAGTTCATCAAGGCGTTCTCCCGCGCCGGCATGTCGGGAGCCATCGGCTCCGTCGTGGGCCCGTCGATCGCCGCGACCATCGCGCTGGCCGACACCGACGGGGACGGCGTGGTCAGCCGGGAGGACTTCGCGGCGCTGCACCGGGCGGCGGGGTACTCGGCCACCCAGGCGGACGCGGCGTTCACGGCACTGGACCGCGAAGGCGAGGGCCGGCTGATGGTCGAGGCCTGGCAGGCCGCCGTCAGCGAGTAGCCGTCGACGGCGGCGCCGGCCCACGGCCGCCCCGTCGGGAGAGCGGCACCCCGCCCCTCACGTGCGGAAGGTCGCCGCGAGGTACGACACCAGCTCCGGACCGCTCACCTGCGAAGAGCGCAGCCCCAGGTAGCCGTCGGGACGGATGACGAACCCGGCGCCGCCGGCTGCGCCGTAGCTCTGCCGGAACTCGTCCAGCGCATCCCGGACGACGGGCAGCAGCAGGCCGTCCGTCGCGGTGTGCGGGGCCACGATCACCCAGGCGTCCAGCTGCCCGTGCGCCGCGCTCCGCGCCGACGCCACCAGCTCGCCGTACGGCGCCAGCTGCTCCGGGTGGTCCGCATAGAGCAGCACGGTGTGCTCCTGGCCGCGCAGGAGGTCGAACAGCCGGGACGGGAAGGCGGTGAGGTCGAAGCGGAGACCGCCGCAGTCCGGTGCCCGGTCGCCGGGCGCGGGGCCCTGGTGCGGCGGCCGGTCCGGCGCGACGATCGGGCTGCCCCGGTAGTTGACGAGCAGCTGGGCCTCGCGCCGGATCACCGTCGACGGGTCGTCCGGATCCGCCTGGACGCCCTCAGCGGCGTGCCGCACCGTCCGCTGCACCACCTCCTCGCCCACGGGGCGGCGTTCCGCGTCGTAGCTGCGCAAGAGCTGCGCACTCGCCGTCGACCGCACCGCCATGGCCACCTTCCAGGCGAGGTTGCAGGCGTCCTGGATACCGGTGTTCATGCCCTGGGCGCCGGTAGGCGGATGGATGTGGGCGGCGTCCCCCGCGAGGAACACCCGGTGCGCGCCGTAGTGGTCCACCAGGCGGTGGCTGATCCGGAAGACCGAGGACCAGCGGAGCCGGGAGGCGGTGGCGGGCTGCGGGGCGAGCCGGTCCAGGACCGCCTGGAGGTGTTCCAGGCCGGGAGCGGGGCCACCGCCCTCCAGGCCGTGCAACAGGCCCTCGTCACCGGGGAGTTGAGCACGGGAGAGTTCGGGCGGGACGAGCATGGACATCCGGTAGCGGTTGCGGCCGGGCAGCGGAATGCACACCAGCAGATCGTCGGTGTGCCCGTCGCGCTGGTGCATGGACCGGACCGCGTAGCCGGGCGGCAGTTCCCAGTCGACCTCGACGTCCCCCAGCATGTACTCCTCGGGGAGAGCGGCGCCCTCGAAGCCGAACCCGAGAACCTTGCGGACGATGCTGTGGGCGCCGTCGCATCCGAGGAGGTAGCCGGCGCTGATGCGTTCCCGGGCGCCGGAGGGCAGCGCGAGCTCGGCCCGGACCTCGTCGGCGTCCTGCGCGAAACCCACCAGCTCGGTGTCGCGTTCGATCCGGCCCCCGCCGTGCACGAGCGCTTCCTCCAGGATCCGCTCGGTGTCGTTCTGCGGAAGTGCGGCGAAGCGGTACGGAACCTCCGGCGGCAGGGTCAGTTCTATCCGCGCCTGCTGGGCGCCATTGACGTAGAGCAACTGCCCCCGCAGCGGCACCGCGGCCGCC
Source organism: Streptomyces sp. 2323.1 (assembly GCF_900221035.1). NCBI lineage: Bacteria > Bacillati > Actinomycetota > Actinomycetes > Kitasatosporales > Streptomycetaceae > Streptomyces > Streptomyces sp. 2323.1. The sequence goes on from NZ_LT907981.1 coordinate 588,419, forward strand.
AGGACCTCCCGGACCACCCCCATGCGGTCCCAGATCTCCAGCGTCCTGGGCTGGATGCCCACCGCCTTGGCGTACGGCTGCCGCGCGGGCAGCCGGTCGACGATGCGGCACCCGATCCCCCGACGCCGCAGCTCACAGGCCGCCGTCAGCCCGACCGGCCCGGCCCCCACGACCAGCACCTCCACGTCGGTCACTGCTGTCTCCCCTGCTGCCTCCTGTACGCAGACGCACTTCTTTCCAATGGACCACAGGGTGGTGCGCCTGTCTATTTCATGGTGGTTTGGCGATGTGCGCCCCTTGGTGCGGTCCCGCCGAAGCGGGGGCGGATGTGGGCTTCAGGGTCCGACCGGCCCTGCACCTCGCCGTACCGGCCGACACGGGCCGTTGCACCGGGTTGCCACGGGTCGTTGCACCAGGCCGCCACGGGTCGTTGCATCGCACCGGCGCCCGTGCGCGGTGCGTGCGGACCTGCGCAGCGCATGCAACACGTGCGCCGGATGCGCTCGGCGGACACCCCGGGGCCGGGCAGGTGATCGCGGGGCCCGTGGGTGTCATGCGCCTCGGGCAAGAACGGTGCGCCCCTGCCGGTCTGATCAGGTGCGCCGTGTGCAGGCACGGTCGCGGACGGACGGCAAGGGTGCAGGGCGTAAGGCGAGGGCGCTACCGCGCGCTCTGCCGAGGGTAAGTCGGGGCATGGTTGTCTCTTCCCCGTCAAATTCACGGCGCCGTACGGAAATGAGGTTCGAGCATCGTTCGAACACGCACACCGTTAAGACGCCGGGTTTTCTGAAATGCCGCCAGGCAACTGCGCGGCGGGCGACGGGAGTACCCGCATGGAATTTCGTCAGGCATCGAAATCGACCGCCCGGAATGAATTTCGGGGCCACGGGATCCGGGGCATCACGGCGGCAGCCGTCCTGTTGGCGGCCGGTGTGCTGAACCTCGCGTCCGGAGCGCCGGCCGAGGCCCGGGGAGGCGCCTGGGACCGCCTCGCCGGGTGCGAGAGCGGAGGGAACTGGCGTATCGACACGGGAAACGGCTTCTCCGGAGGGCTGCAGCTCGCCCACTCCACCTGGCACTCGTTCGGCGGCGGCGCCTATGCGTCACGGGCCGGGCGGGCGACCCGGGCACAGCAGATCCAGGTCGCGGAACGGGTGCTGGCCCGTCAGGGCTGGAGCGCCTGGCCGGCCTGCTCGGCCTCGCTGGGGCTCAACTCGGCCACCCGGCACAGCGCGCCACGCTCCACCACCGCGCACGCCACCCCGCAGCGGCACACCGGTGCGCCGGCCCGCGGCCGGGTACGGCATCCGCAGATCCATGAGAAGCGCCACAAAGACGGAAGTCATCGGAGTACCGGCAGGTCGCTCGTCGTCAACACCGGGGACACGGTGAGCGGCCTCGCGTATGCGCACGGATGCGACTGGCGCGAATTCTACCGGCTGAACCGAAAGGCGATCGGGGCGAATCCGCATCTCATTTTCCCCGGCATGCGACTGGTCCTGCCGCGTTCCGCGGGGCACTGAGCACGGTTCGCAATCCCCGGTATTTCCCGGCGTGTTGAGGGAAATCCGCTGATGCTCCGCCCCTGCACGGCACGGTGGCTCGTCCGGACGGACGAGCCACCGTCAGGCGCTCTCGCCGGGCGGGGAATTCCACTGGAAGCGGTCCGGCTCCCCCGGTCCCCCGCTGACCGGTCGACTGGGGCATTCCGGCCGCCGGCGTCCTAGGAGGCCGCGGCCTTGTCGCCGACGCGCGTCATGCAGAGGTTCAAGGTCTCGTAGTGGCCGCTGAGTTGCCGGTAGCGGGTCTCACCGGGCCCGCATTCGGCGTGCGGTTCACGCCTTACGACCTTGTACTTCGCCGCGGGCTCGGCACAGCCGACCGTCCGGAGAATCGGCTCGTCGTCCGTGCCGCCGGTCTGCTGCAGGCAGTCGCCCACCTGGGCCGTACCGGCGCTGTGCGGATCGACCCTGGGACGCTTGCGGCTCTCGGCGTTGTACTCGTCCTGGTGCAGCGCCACCCAGGTGGCCACCCCGCCGAAGAGCACAAGGACGAGGAGCGCACGGACGATGCCGGGTATCCGCACCTGCCGCGGCGGCCGCCCACCGGGCGGCCCGGGTACGGGGCCGCCGGGCAGCTGACCGCCGGGGTAGCCGCCCTGCTGCGGCATCCCGGGACCGCCGTACGGAGCCTGCGCCGGCTGCCCGTAGGGGACCTGTCCCGGCGGTCCGTACGGGGACGGGCCCGGCTGTCCGTAAGGGGCCTGGCCCGGCTGTCCGTAGGGGCCGTAACCGCCCTGCGGTGGGGAGGGCATGGACACAGAAGCGAGTCCTTTCGTGTGGGCGCAACCGAGCATGCGCCCAGCGCTCCGAGCCGATGTTGATCACCGCAGGCTAATGGGTGGGGCCACCGTCCCCAACACGGGCCCATGGGACGGACACCGGGCTCCGCCCCGCCCGGACGCGGCACGCCGGCATCCGGCACGCGGCACGCCGGCTCGGACGTGCCCGGCTCAGGCCTGCCCAGCTCAGACGTGCCGGCTCAAGCGTGCCCGGCTCAAGCGCGCCGCCGGACTCGGTGCCGGTAGCGCGCCTGGCCGGTGCTGAACGGACGGAGCCGTTCCGGGGTCAGGCGGTTGCGTAGACGGCGCTTGCGAACTCCGCGATCTGTTTGTCGCTGAGGTTCTTGGCGAGATCGGCCTCGGTGATCATTCCCACCAGTTGGTGGCCGCCCTTGACGTCGATCACCGGCAGGCGCTTGATGTGCTGCTTCTCCATGGTCTGCAGCACCTCCTTGGCGTCCGCGTCGGCGTCGATCCAGTGCAGCCGTCCGCCCATCGAACCGGCCTGTACCGTCGCCGGATCGATCCCTTCGGCACAACACGAGACGACGATGTCACGATCGGTGATCAACCCGGTCAGCTTGTTGTTGTCACCGCAGATGGGCAGGCAGCCGACGTCCAGATCGCGCATCATCTTCGCCGCGTCCTTCAAGGACTCGTGTGCCCCCACGCAGTGTGCTCCGCCGGACATGATGTCCCGCGCCCGCAGCTTGCTGGCCATGATTCCTCCTGCCTCAGGAGTGTGGTTCGCCTTGCCTTCGATCACATCACGGATGGTCCGTCGTCGCTTCCCGGGCCCCACCGCCCCTCCCCGCAGCCGATCCCACAAATTTCGGTGTCAACTACCATCGCGCACAAGCTCTTCTCCTGCAGCGACTGCCGTACCCGGGCCGGGCCTGCGGCGTAGTGTCGAACGCTGTGACGTCGAATCCCTTCTTTGCGCCGAGCGATCTGCCCTACGAGCTGCCGCCCTTCGCGCGGATCCGTAACGAGCACTTTCTGCCCGCCTTCGTACGCGGCATGGACGAGCAACTGGCCGAGGTGGCGGCGATCAGCGCCGGTGCCGGGCCGGCGACCTTCGAGAACACCGTCGAGGCGCTGGAGCGCAGCGGCGCGGTGCTGGACCGGGTGAGCCGGGTGTTCTTCAACAAGGCGGCCTGCGACACCGATGACGAGATCCAGGCGCTCGAAGCCGAGATCACTCCCCGGCTGGCCGCCCATGACGATGCACTGCTGCTCGACCCCGCCCTGTTCGCCCGGCTCGACGCGCTCCACGAGCGGCGCGAGCAGCTCGGGCTGGACGCGGAACAGCGGATGCTGCTGGAACGCCATCACACCCGCCGGGTCCGCGCAGGTGCGCGCCTCGCCCCGGAACAGCAGCAGCGGCTGCGCGAGCTCAATGCCGAAATCGCCGCCCGGTCCATCGAGTTCGGACAGAACCTGCGCACCGCCGACGCGGCCGCCGCGCTGGTGCTGGACCGTGCCGAGGAGCTGGCCGGGCTGTCGGCGGACCAGATCGCGGCCGCCGCCCGGAACGCCCATGCGCTCGGGCACGAGGGCAAGTTCGTACTCAGCCTGAAGAACTTCTCGAACCAGCCGGAGCTGGCCGCGCTCGACGATCCCGCCCTGCGCGAACGGCTGCTGGCCGCCTCCCTGGGGCGCGGTATCGACACCAACGGCCCGGTCGCCGTCACCCTGGCCCGGCTCCGCGCCGAGCGCGCCGCCCTGCTCGGCTACCCCAGCCACGCCGCCTGGGAGGTCGCGGACCGGACCGCCGGCACCACCGAGGCCGTCGAGACCCTGCTCGGCCGGCTGGTCGCACCCGCCGTCGCCAATGCCGAGCGGGAGGGCGCGGCCCTGGCCGAGGCGGCCGGAGTCGCCGAGATCGGCGCGGCGGACTGGCAGTACTACTCCGAGCGGGTGCGCAAGGAACGCTTCGATCTCGACGCGGCGGCGCTGCGGCCGTATCTGGAGCTGGAGACCGTGCTGCACGACGGTGTCTTTCATGCCGCCGGGCTGGTCTACGGGATCAGCTTCACCCCGCGCCCCGATCTGGTGCCGCACCACCCGGATGCCCGCGTCTACGAGGTGCACGACGCCGACGGAAGTCAACTCGGCCTGTACATCGGCGACTTCCACGCCCGTGAGTCCAAGCGGGGCGGCGCCTGGATGGACGCGCTGGTGCCGCAGTCCCGTCTGCTCGGCCACCAGCCGGTGGTCGTCAACCATCTCAACGTCGCGAAGCCGCCGGCCGGCGAACCGGTGCTGCTGACGTGGAGTGAGGTCCACACGCTCTTCCACGAGTTCGGGCATGCGCTGCACGGTCTGTTCTCGGACGTCCGCTACCCACTGCTGTCGGGCACCCAGGTGCCGCGCGACTTCGTCGAGTTCCCGTCCCAGGTCAACGAGGTGTGGGCGGACTGGCCGGAGGTTCTGGCGCATTACGCCCGCCACCACGTCACCGGCGAGCCGATGCCGCCCGAACTGCCCGCCCGGCTACGCGAGGCGGAGACCTTCGGTGCGGGGTTCCGGATGGTCGAGCACCAGGCGGCCGCGGTGCTCGACTGGGCCTGGCACAGCCTTTCTGCCGACCAGGTGCCGGAGGAAGGCGCCGCCGAGGCGTTCGAGGCGGCCGCCCTTGAGCGCCACGGGCTCGCGATGGCCGCGATCCCGCCGCGTTACCGCACCGGCTACTTCGCCCATGTCTTCCACGGCGGCTACGCGGCCGGGTACTACGGCTACCGCTGGGCGGAAGTCCTGGACGCCGACACCGTCCGCTGGTTCCGGGAGAACGGGAAGACGGTCCGCAAGAGCGGAGAGATCTTCCGCCGGGAACTGCTGAGCAAGGGCGGCAGCGTCGATCCGATGGGGGCGTTCCGCGCGGTGGTCGGCCGGGATGCGCAGATCGAGCCGCTGCTGGCGCGGCACGGGCTGGAGGGCTGAGCGGCACGGCCGCGCCGCAAGTACGGTCGGCGGCCCCTCCGCAGAAATGGCAGGCGGCCGCCCTCACCCCGCCACGAAGCGGTGCTGCGCCTCCCCCTGGAGCCGCCCCGGAGGGAGCTTGCGTCCGTACGCGACCAACAGCAGGTCCTGGGCGGTGCCGTAGAGCGGGGCTCCGGTGCCAAGGGACCAGTCGAGGTCCTCGGCGTGGAGTGCGATACCGCTGAGGTCGGCCCCGAAGAACCGGGCGGTCCTGGGGGTGATCTGCTCCAGGAGGAAGCGGACGCGGGCGGCGGGAACCTGCCGGTCGAGGCCGAGGGGGACGGTGAAGTCCAGGCCGTGGACCACGTCGTGCCCGAGCGCCGACGCCAGTCCGCCCACCGGCGAGGTCCAGGGGTGCGTCGCATTGTCCTGGAGGAGGCCAACTTCACCCGGGCCGCGGCCCGTCTGCATCTGGCGCAGCCCGGGGTGAGCGCCCAGATACGGCAGCTCGAACGGGAGCTGGGGCAGCCGCTCCTCGACCGCGGAGGCCGGGCGGTGACCGTGACGGAGGTGGGGCGGGCCGTCCTCCCCTATGCGCGGGCCGCGCTCGCCGCCGCCGAGGGGATCCGGCAGAGCGTGGACGAGTTCAGCGGGCTGCTGCGGGGGCGGGTCCGGGTCGGCCTGGTCTCGGGCGCGAGCACCCGCCGATTCGATATGGCCTCGCTGCTGGCCGATTTCCACGACGCCCATCCGCAGGTCGAGATCTCCCTCACGGAGGACACCTCGGAGCGGATGCTCGACGCGCTGCACCGCGGGGAACTCGACCTCGCCGTGACCGGCCTCGTGGCGGACGAGCCGCCGCCGGGGATCTCCGTGCAGCTCGTGGTCGACGAGCCCCTGGTCGCCGCCGTCGCGGCCGACGATCCCCTGCTCAGGACGTACCCGGCCGGTGGGAGCATCCCGCTGGCCGCGCTCCGCGACCGCCCGTTGATCAGCCTGCCGCGCGGTACCGGTCTGCGCGGGGTACTCGAACGCGCCTGCGCGGAGGCGGGGTTCCGGCCCCGTATCGCCTTCGAGGCGGCCGCTCCGCCGGTGCTGGAGCGGCTCGCCGCCCGGGGGCTCGGCGTGGCCGTCATCCCGCCGCCGGCGGACGGGGCCGCGGCCGGGCTGCGGACGCTGGCGCTCGCCGCGCCGCAACCTCGCGGCCGGGTCGCCCTGACCTGGCGGACGGACGGGCCCGCCGCCCCCGCTGCCAGGGCCCTGCTGGCGCGGCTGCGCAGCACGCTGCCCGTCCCGGGGGCCGACGCGGCGCCACCGGAGGAGGCCCAGGAGTCGTCCGCGGCGCCGCGTCCGCGCCGCCGGAAGCCGTCCGGAGCGCGCGAGCGTCCGGCCGGCTGAGGCCCTCGGCGGGCAGCGGACGGATCACCAGGCCGCGGGGGCGTAGTCCTTCAGGAAGCAGCCGAACAGGTCCTCACCGAGCTCGCCGCGGACGATCGGGTCGTAGACCCGGGCGGCGCCGTCGACCAGGTCGAGCGGGGCGTGGAAGCCCTCGTCCGCCAGGCGCATCTTGTCGGGGTGCGGGCGCTCGTCGGTGATCCAGCCGGTGTCGACGGCGGTCATGAGGATGCCGTCGGTCTCCAGCATCTCCCTGGCGCTGGTGCGGGTGAGCATGTTCAGCGCCGCCTTGGCCATATTGGTGTGCGGATGCCCGGCGCCCTTGTAGCCGCGGCTGAACTGACCCTCCATCGCCGAGACGTTGACCACGTACTTACGGCGCGCGGGGGCCGCCGCCATCGCCGGGCGCAGCCTGCTCACCAGCAGGAAGGGCGCGGTCATATTGCACAGCTGGACTTCCAGCAGCTCGACCGGGTCGACCTCATCGACCTTCTGGATCCAGCTGTTGGTCGCGTGCAGATCGGGGACCAGCCCGCCGGCGTCGATCGCGGTGCCCGCCTCGATCCGGGCGGGCGAGGCGGAGCCGGTGGTCAGGGCGAGCGCGGTGATGTCCTCGGCGGTCAGGGCGCCGGAGCCGGCCGTGGCGGCGGGGAGCGCGGCGGGGGCACCGCTGCCGAAGTGGCCGAGGACGACCGAGGCGGGCAGTTCCCCGGCGGGCAGCGGCGCGGATTCGGCGGCGATCAACTGGCCGTAGGCGTCGGGCGACCGGCGGACGGTCTGGGCGGCGTTGTTGATCAGAATGTCGAGCGGGCCTTCGGCGCTCACCGCATCGGCGAGGGCGAGGACCTGCGCCGGGTCCCGGAGATCGATGCCGACGATCTTCAGCCGGTGCAGCCACTCCGCGCTGTCCGGCATCGCCTTGAAGCGGCGGATGGCGTCGTTCGGGAAGCGGGTGGTGACGGTGGTGTGGGCGCCGTCGCGCAGCAGCCGCAGCGCGATGTACATGCCGATCTTCGCCCGGCCGCCGGTGAGCAGCGCGCGCCGGCCGGTGAGGTCGGTGCGGGCGTCGCGGCGGGCCCGGTTCTCCTTGGCGCAGGGCGGGCAGAGCTGGTGGTAGAAGGCGTCGACCTGGACGTAGCGGCTCTTGCAGGTGTAGCAGGACCGGGGCCGCTCCAGGATTCCGGCGATCTCGCTCGTCACGGAGCTGCTGAGGGCCAGCCCCTGCGTCTCGTCATCGATCCGGTCGGGGGCGCCGGTGGCGGTGGCCGCGGTCACCGCCCGGTCGTTGGCGGTCTTGGCCGCCCGGCGCTCGTGCCGGCGCCGCTGCTTCACCTTGCGGTAGATCCCGGCCGTGGCGCGCCGTATGGCGATGGCGTCGGGGTGGTCGATGGGCAGCGCGTCGAGCTCCTCCAGCACGCTGAGGCAGACCGCCATCCGTTCCGCGTCGATACCCGCGCCCTCGGCCATGCCTGTTTCGGTCACCGTCATCGCCGCTGCCGCTTCCCCTGGGATCGTGTGTTCTATTCAAGCTTCGGCGGAACTGTACGTAGACGGGGGCCACGGCGCCAAACCCGGTGGGTGGGAAAGCGGTGGTCGCAGGGCTCCTGGCGCCGGCGACGGACGCGCCGGCCGGCTCCCGCGCCGGCCCGCGCCCACGCGCTGCGGGCCGACGAGAACGGCCGGGCCCCGGTCATGGCCGACGGGCCCGGCGCGCGTCCGCACGGGGCCCGTCGGCTCCGCCTCCCTCGCCGGCGGCCGTCACGTCACCGGGTCATGGCCCAGCTCGATGTCGCACTCGCCGTGCCCGGCGGCCCCCACGGACAGCGGGGTCGCCACCGGCGGGTAGCCGCTGGCGATCAGGGTGTAGTCGCCGCTGTCGAGATCGGTGAAGACGTACTCACCGTCCCGGCCGCTGGTGGCGGTGCCCACGACATTGCCCGCCGGGTCCAGCAGGGTCACCCGGGCGTCGTCCACCGGACTGCCGTGTGCCGTGCGGACGGTGCCCCGGACCTGGGCGCCGAGCGTCAGCCGGACCTCGTACCAGTTGCGGGCGCCGGAGGCGACCTCTACCTGGAGCGCGGACGGGCGGTGGTGCGCGGCGCTGACGGCCAGGGTGTAGCTGCCCGGGCTCAGTTCAGCGAAGGCGAAGCCGCCGTCCTGGCCGGCCACACCCGACGCCACGACCTCGCCGCGGACGTCGGTGGCCACGACGAGTGCGCCGGGCACCGGGTCGTCGCCCTTCTCCGCACGGACCTCGCCCGACAGGCCCGCGGCACCGCTGAGCGTCAGATCGAACGACACCGGCTCCGCGCCCACCACGACGGTCGCGGCCTGCGGCTGACGAGCCCCCGCGGAGCCGATCAGCACATAGGTGCCGGCGCCGGTCGTGGGCAGGGCGTAGCCGCCGTCGGCCCCGGTCGAGGTACGGCCGAGCTGCCGGCCGCCGACACTGATCAGGGTGACCGCGGCCCGGTCCACCGGCCGGCCGTCGCCGTCCCGCACCGTGCCCCGGATCGCGGGACCGGTCGCACCGGTCACGGAGCCGGCGGGCGGTGCGGCGAGGGCCGGTACGGGCTCGTCGGCCGGGACAGCGGCCGGTTGGGCACGTTCGGCGCGTTCGTCCGGAGCAGGCGAACCAGCGGCGTCAGCCCCGTCCGCGGCACCCGCCGCGTCGTCGGCTACACCGTCCGCCGCGCCCCCGGCGGACTGCGCTGCCGCGTCGGCCTCCGCCTCGGCCTGGGCCCGTGCCTGCAGGCCGGACAGCTGCCGCAGCGGCATCTCCTTGATGAACCACATCAGCACAAAGGCCAGTGCGACGACGACCGCGCCCATGAGGAACACGGTGTGCATCGAGTCCGCGAAGCCGCGCTTGAACGGCTCGGCCAGCCGCGGGTCGAGGTGCTGGATGAACGACGAATCGCTCAGCACGCCCGAGGAGTTGCCGTTGCCGGGGTGCTTGAGCATGTCCAGCACGGGCTTGTTGGCGGGGTCGTGCAGCACCGCGGGGTCGTGCAGTGCGGCCTGGAACCGCTCGGTGGACACGGCGTCTTTGAACGCCCCGGAAATCTTCTCGCCGACCGTGCTGAACAGCACCGACAGGAAGATCGCGGTGCCCACGGTGGCACCCATCTGCCGGAAGAACGTGGCCGACGAGGTCGCCACGCCCATGTCCCGCGGCGGCACCGCGTTCTGTACGGACAGCACCAGGGTCTGCATACAGCCGCCCAGACCGAGGCCGAAGACCAGCATGTAGAACATGGTCTCCCACAGCGGGGTGTCCCACTGGACGCGGAAGTGGAAGAGCAGCATCGACGCGAACATCAGCGCGGTGCCGATGATCGGGAAGATCTTGTAGCGGCCGGTCTTGCCGGTGATCTGGCCGGACGCGACCGAAGCGATCAACATGCCCGCCATCAGCGGCAGCATCTCCAGACCCGACTTGGTGGGGCTGGCGCCCTTCACGATCTGGAGGTACTGCGGGATCATCAGCAATCCGCCGAACATCCCCATACCGATCAGCACGGACATCAGGCTCGTCTTGCTGAAGGTGCCGTTGCGGAACAGCCGCATCGGGATGAGGGCGTCGTCCCCGATCCGCCGCTCGACCAGGATCCAGGCGATGATGCCGACCACACCGATGGCATAGCAGGCGATCGACCGGGACGAGTCCCAGCCCCACTCCCGGCCCTGCTCCGCGACGAGCAGCAGCGGCACGACACCGAGCGAGATGGTGACCGCGCCCCACCAGTCGATGCGGTGATCGCGCCTGGTGTGCGGGATGTTGAGGACCTTGGCGACCACGAACAGCGCGATGATGCCGATCGGTACGTTGACCAGGAAGACCCAGCGCCAGCCGGTGAGGCCCAGCAGCTGGTCCTGGCCCGCCAGGGCGCCGCCGATCAGCGGCCCGGCCACACTGGAGGTGGCGAAGGTGCCGAGCATGTAGCCCTGGTACCGGGCGCGTTCCCGGGGCGGCACGATGTCACCGAGGATCGCCAGCGCCAGCGACATCAGACCGCCCGCGCCCAGGCCCTGTACGGCCCGGAACGCGGCGAGTTCGGTCATCGAGGTGGAGAAGGTGCACAGCACCGAACCCGCGACGAAGATCGTGATCGCGGCCAGGTAGTAGGGCTTGCGGCCGTGCAGGTCGGACAGCTTGCCGTACAGCGGGGTGGCGATCGTCGAGGTGATCAGATAGGCGGTGGTCGCCCAGGCCTGCTGGCTGAGGCCGTGCAGATCGTCGGCGATGGTCCGGATCGAGGTGCTGACGATGGTCTGGTCGAGGGCGGCCAGGAACATCCCCAGCATCAAGCCGCTGAGGATGGTGAGGATCTGACGGTGACTCAGGAAGCCTGGGGCGGGTATCGCCTCGGCTCCCGCCTCGGGCGGAGAGGTGGCTGTGCTCATGTACGTATGTCTCCCTGCTCCACGGCGGCGCCCTGGTCTCCCCCGGGACCCAGCCGTGTGTGTTGTCGTTCTGCCATGTCCTCGTTGAGGCGGCCCAGCAGCCGGATCAGATCGGCCCGGTCCTGGGGCGACCACGGTTCGAGCAGCTCAGCCAGTTCGGCGTCGCGCTGACGGCGGTACTGAGCGAAAGCGGCACGCCCGGCCTCCGTCGCGGCCAGCAGCGACCCACGGCGGTCCTCCGGATCGGGGCGACGGGTGACCAGGCCCCGTTCGACCAGCGAACGCACCTGACGGCTGACGGTCGACAGGTCCAAGAAGGCGTCGGCGGCCAGGTCGGTCGCCCGCTGATCCCCGCCGACCACCAGCCTGGCCAGCAGCACCCGGTCGGCCGCACCGCCGTCCGCCTTGGCGCGTTGCTTCCATGCCGCCATCAGCCGGGAGAAGCGGACGATCTCCGTCCCCAGCCCGGCGGCAGCGTCCTCCAGCCTCGACGAGGCGGTGACCTGCGCGGCAGCCCGGTCGCAGGCATGGACCGTGCCCTTACTCATCGTCGTGTTCCTTCGCGGTGATGCCGGTGATGCCATCGGTCGGCTGAATACATTGCTTGTATCCAGCAAGCATAGCGTCCGGATCCGGCCACGTCGCACCCCCACCGGCCATCCGGGGAATTCCTTAGGGCCTGTCCGGTGGATCACGGTCCGACCCGGCCGTGATCCACCGGACACGCCCTGGGCGCCGCCCTGTTCGGACCATGGCGCCCCCCCGGTGCAGGGGGCATGACAGGCTGACCGCGGACCGGCAAGGACAGGCGGACGGAAGGAAGCCGACGATGGGCTTGGACAGCGGCGCACCGCGGCGGGCAGCGCTCGCGACATGGCCGACCCCGCTGGAACCGGCACCGCGGCTGGCCCGCGAGCTGGGGCTCGGGGCGGAGGATCTCTGGATCAAGCGCGAGGACCTCACCGGTCTCGGCGGCGGCGGGAACAAGGTGCGCAAGCTGGAGTGGATCTGTGGTGCGGCGCTCGCCGAGGGCGCCACGACCCTGGTGACGACCGGCGCCGCGCAGAGCAACCATGCCCGGCTGACCGCAGCCGCCGGCGCCCGGCTCGGACTCGATGTGGTGCTGGTACTGGCCGGCTCGGCCACCTCGTCGTCCTCCGGGAACCTCGTCCTCGACGGCCTCTTCGGAGCCACCGTCGTATGGGCCGGGAACGTACGGGGCGCGGAACTCGCCGCCGCGGCGGAGCGGGTGGCGCAGCGGCTCCGGCAGCGGGGCGCCGTCCCGGCCGTGATCCCCCTAGGGGGTTCCAGCCCGCTGGGTGCGTACGGCTATGCCGAGTGCGGGCGCGAACTGCTCGGCCAGGCACCGGACCTGGACACCGTCGTCGTGGCCCTCGGGTCCGGTGGCACGATGGCCGGGCTGGTGGACACCCTCGGGCCCGGGAAGGTGCTGGGTGTCCACTGCGGTGCGGTGGACGACCCGGCGGGCACCGTGACCGAGTTGGTCTCCAGCCTGTCCGGCACGGTCCACGCCCCGGAGGCGCTGCGCCTGCGGCTCGACCAAGTCGGCGCCGGCTACAGCACCTTGACCGAGGAGTCGATGGAGGCGCTGACCCTGGCGGGCCGTACGGAGGGCATCGCCCTCGACCCCGTCTACACCGGGCGTGCGCTGGCCGGGCTGCGGGCGGCGGTGCGGGACGGCTCGGTGGCGGCCGGCCGGCGCACCGTACTGCTGCACTCCGGCGGGCTGCCCGGTCTGTTCGGCCATTCCGCCGCCGTCGCCCGGGCGCAGGACGCACTCACGGTCCTGTCGCCGTAACGCCGGCGGGCCCGGCTGCCACCGTCACCGCGGCGCCATCAGGGACGTTCCGGCCAGTGCGTTCAGATCTCGGGGAAGGCGTCGGGGACACCGAGCGTCCCCGCGACGGCCCGCCAGATGGCGGCCTGGGCGGCAGCGAGGTCGATCCTGGGGTCGCCCAGCATCAGCCGGATGCCGAAACCGTCGCTCAGCGCGAGCAGCAGCGAGCTGGTCGCGTCGACGTCGCAGTCGCGGAATTCGCCCGCCGCGATGCCCCGCCGGATGGCCTGGGCGAGCCAGGTGTGCAGCTGGTCGTAGAGATCGACGGCGAGCTGCTGGGCGGTCTCGTCGCGCAGGGCCCTGACCCACAGTTCCTGCCACAGCCGCCAGTCCTGCCGCAGCTCCGGGTCCGTGGGCAGCATGTTGTGCAGGATGCGGGCCAGGACCACGGAGGCCGGCACGGTGTCGGCGTCCCGTTCGAGTTCGGTGCCGGTCTGCCCGAAGGAATGGGTCATCGCCTCGGCGAAGAGCCGCTCGCGGTTCTCGAAGTGGTAGTGGAGCAGGGCCGTCGACACTCCGGCGTGTTCCGCGACCATCCGCATCCGGATCTTCTCGAAGCCGACCTCGGCGATCACTTCGCACGCGGCGGCAAGAATCCGTTCCCGCGTTTCGAGAGTGCGTCCAGCCTTGGCCACGTGAGTGCTCCCCGGGTCGTGTCGAAATCCTCGGCGGGCGCGGCGGGCCCGTCCGGCGCCATCTTCCCGCATCACCTTTCCCGGTCGTCCGCCGGGCAGGCGGCGGAGCGCGGATGGGGCACGGGGCGGCCGGCGACGCGGGGGACGGCCACGGTGAGCGGGCCGACGGGCGCCGCGCAGGCCGGGCAGGCGTCGTTGAGGTGGGACCGGACGAGGTGGGGAAAGGCCCGCAGGAGGCTGCCGGCCGTACGCGCCGCGGCGTCCAGCAGCCCGCAGGCGGCGCGGCCGGGCAGTGCGGTGGCCCGGCGGTGCAGCCGGGAGACGAGGCCAGGGGCGGCCGTGCCGGTCGTCAGCGAGCCGACGTCGTCGCGGATCGAGCCGGTGCCCGGGACGCAACTGCCGCACTGCCGGGCGCTCTCGGCGGCAAGATGGGCGATGGCGGCGGAGGCGAGGGAGACCGGGCACTCCTCGGGGGCGAGGAAGCGGATCGCCCCACAGCCCAGGGCCGTGCCCGCGGCCGCGAGGGTGTCGGGGCCCAGCGCGAGGTCGAGAAAGTGCGGCCCGATCAGCCCGCCGAACAGCCCGTCCATGAGGACGCCGGCCGGCTCGGGGGTGCCCTGGGCGCGGGCCAGGCTCCGCAGGGTGCAGCCGTAGGGCACCTCGGCGAGCAGCGGATCGGCGCCGCCCCCGGCGAGGGTCACCAGCGTGCTGCGCGCGGTGTGGCGGCGCCCTTCCGGCCGGGCGGCGATCAGCGCAACACGGGCCAGGGTCTCGACATTGGCGACGAGGGTGGGGGCGCCGTCGATGCCCTCCTCATGGGGGCGGGGCGGTGTGGTGGTGGGGAGGGCGGGTCCGCCGTTGATCCGCCGGACGACCGCGGACTCCTCCCCGGCGACATAGGCGTGCCGGGTCTCGACGACCTCCACCGGCAGCCGCGGCGGCCGCTCGGCGAGCGCGCGGCGCACCCGTTCGCCCGCCGCGGTGTCGGAGAGGTACACATAGCCGCGCCGCGCACCGGTGATCTCCGCGGCCCGCAGCAGCCCGTCCAGGACCAGATGCGGCCGGGCCCGCAGCAGCCAGCGGTCCTTGACCGAACCGGGCTCGCCCTCCTCGCCGTTGGCCACGACGACGGGGCGGTCTCCGGCGTCACGGACGGCGCGCAGCTTGGCCGCGGTGAGGTAGCCGGCGCCGCCGCGGCCGCGCAGACCGGCGGCGTCGATACCGGCGAGGAGCTCGGCCGCCGCGGTCGTCGCGCGGTAGCCGCCGGCGGCGTCGTACGCCGCGGCGTCCTCGCTCACACCCGGGGCGGCGCCGAGCACCCCGAGGGTCCCCCGGGGTATCAGGGAGTCGATCCGGGTCATCCTCGGTCTCCGTCCGGTGGGGCGGTGCGCAGGGTGCGTACCGCGCTTTCCAGGGCTCGGCGGTCGGCGGCCGTCCGGCCGTACCCGGTTCCGGGCAGGCCGATCAGCATGCGGTGGTGGTCGAGCACGACCTCGGCCGCCCGGAGTGCGGCCCGCCGGTCACCGGGGCGTGCGCCGCCGGCGACGGCCGTCACCAGGCCGGTCACCTCGGCGAGATAGCGCAGCCAGCGCTGCTGGGTGCCGTGCAGGATCAGCCGCTCGACGCGGTGCCGCTCGGCCTGCGCCGCTTCGGCGGGGGTGTGGGCCAGGTCCCGTACGGCGGTGCGCAGGGCCGCGACGGTGGTGGGCAGTTCCCGCTCCGGTTCGGGGGTGAGTCCGAGCCAGACCAGGCTCCGACGACGGCTCATGCGTGCCTCCGGGGAGAGGGGGTCCGGCCGCGTCCGGCCCCCTGTGACGGAGCGCCGGAGCGGCACCTCCACTACACTAACTAATCAGTTAGTCAGGACACAACTCCTGGCGTCGCTGAACCCGCCGGTGAGCCGACGACCGGCCAATGAGTCAGCACGGATCCCGGCAGGCCGGTACGGTCCCTGCACGCCCGCCCACCGCCTCGCCCCGTCCGTGCGGCACGGAGGAGTGATTCGATGCACCCTGAAGCCACCACCACGGTCCCGGAGCAGGACCTCCCCGGGCAGGCACTGTCCGCCCGCTACTACACCGATCCGGCTCTGGTAGCCGCCGAGACACGGCAGATCTTCGCCAGGTCCTGGCAGCTCGTGTGCCATGAATCCGATCTCCCCGGCCCCGGCGCGCGGCTCGCGGCCACCGTCGCCGACCGCGAGGTGCTGGTCGTACGCACCGGGGACGGCACCCTCGCCGGACACCTCAATGTGTGCCGGCACCGCGGCACCCGCCTGGTCACCGCGCCCGAACCCTCCGGCAAGGCCATCCGGTGCCCCTATCACGGCTGGACGTACAAGCTCGACGGACGGCTGGTCGGCGCGCCGGAGGCGCGCCAGATCCCCTGTCTGGACAAGCCGGCGCTCGGTCTCTTCCCGGTCCGGGTCGAGTCGTTCCTCGGGTTCGTCTTCGCCAACCTCGACCCGGACGCGGTGCCGCTGGCGGAGCAGTGCGCCCAACTGGCCGCGGCCGTCGGCCACTACGCGGGCGCCGACCTGGTCCCGGTGGGCCGCAGCCGCCTCCACGATCTGGCCGGCGCCGAGGTGCAGCAGGCCAACTGGAAGGTCACGGTCGACAATTACCTGGAGGGCTATCACATCCCGGTCGCCCACCCCGGGCTGATGCGCCTGCTCGACTACCGGCGCTACACCTGCGAGACCGCCGAGGCGTATGCGCTCTTCACCTCACCGCTGCGGGACAAGCCGTCCTCGAACCGGGCCGAGCGGCTCTACCAGCGGCTCGCCTCCCCCATGCCCGGGCTGACCGAGGCGGACCGGCGGGTCTGGCGGTACGCGGTGATCTACCCCAACACGCTCCTCGACTTCTACCCCGACCACGTACTTGCCTGGACCGCCCTCCCCACGGCGGTCGACCGGGTCGCCGTCCCCGGCGCCTTCTACACCCGCCGCGGGGCCGGTGTCCGCACCCGGCTCGCCCGACGGCTCAACATCCACCTCGGCCGGCTCACCAATGACGAAGACGTCGCCTTGGTGGCCCGGGTGCAAAAGGGCCTCGGCACACCGGACTTTGAGCCGGGTCCGCTGTCCCGCCGGGAGGCCGCGGTCGGCTGGTTCGCCGACCGGATACGCGCCGACCTCGGGGGCGCGGCGCGCTGATCTCAGGTCACGGCGGTCCGGCTTCGGCGGCGGTCCCGCCGGGGGCGGCGGGGGCGGTGCCCGGCGCGCCCGTCAGGTCCCGGGCCAGGGCGACGCGGGAGAGCAGCACCGCGCCCCACAGGACCAGGGCGACGCCCAGGGCTTCGGGCACCAGCCACCAGCCGGCCCGTACCCGCTCGTCGTAGAGGGTGACGCCCAGCGACAGGCTCACCAGTGCGTCCCCGAGGGTGAGCACCGGCTGCGAGGCGGTGAGCGGGCCCGATTGCATGGCGTTCTCCAAGAGGAAGATCGCCATGATCCCGACAGCGGCGAAGCCATAGGTCTGCCATGCGGTGAAGAACGCGCCGGGGCCGCCGGCCTGCCAGGTGTGCGTCGCGTCCTTCATCAGGGCCGCGGTGAGTGCGTAGGAGACGGCCGTCGCCCCCGCGAAGCAGGCCGCCCGCACGCCGCCCGCACCGCGGCGGAGCGCGGCGCCGACGGCCGTGACGATCACCGCGGCGCAGACCACGAGGGCGGGCACCCAACGGCCGAACGGGGCGTGGTCGGTGCCGATGGTGGGCGCGGCGGCGGCGAGGGCGGAGCCGAGTCCGACGACCAGCAGCACCACCCCCACCCAGCCGCTGCGGGAGATCCGGCCGCCGAGGAGGACCCGCCCGATGAGCAGCGCGAGCGGCAGTTCCAGCACGAAGAGCGGCTGCACCACCGACAGCGCCCCCTGCGACAGTGCCAGCGCCTGGAAGCACGCCGCGGCGACGACCGCGAGCATCCCGCCGATCCAGACGGCACGGTGCAGCAGATCGACGAGCAGTCCCAGCCGCAGTCCGGCGGACAGCGGGACGGTACGGGCCGCGCGCCGCTGCAGCACCGTGGCCAGGGCATTGCTGGCCGCCGCGAGCAGCGCGAACAGCACGGACGGCCATGTGGACACGCGCCCACCTCCTCGTCGGCACCCGGGCACCGGGCGGGTCCCGCGCCGGTCGTCGGGCGGGGCGGGGGTGGCGCCGTGGTGGGATGCGACGCTATCGGCAGGCCGGCGCGGACCGCCCGACGACACGGGCGCCGGACGGCCGCATTCGCCGATCCGGACGGCTGCCTCCGGGGCACCGGGGGTCGAGTCCCGGGCTCCGGAGGGCCGTATCGGGGGTGCCCGTCCGGCCTTGCCCGGGGTGCCCGTCCGGCCGTATCCGGGGGCCGTCCGGCCAGTTCCGAGGTGCCGTACGACCGCGTCCGCGGTGGCAGATCTTGCCCCGACGGCGGCGAAAGCGCAGGTCACAGCCCTCGACCCGAGGGCGGCAGATGGCGCAATGTTGCGGCAACACCATTGGCCGGATCCCGTCGGTATGGTCCACCGCATGCCAGCCGAACGCACCCGCCAGCACACCACTCCGGTGGCGGCCGCCCGCCGTCGCCGGCTCCGCGCGGACCGCGCCCGGCAGCTCGCCGACCTGCTGCGCCATCAGGTGCTCGCGGGCCGCTTCCCCGACGGCGTACTGCCGCACGAGGAGGTGATCGGCGCGGATTACGGCGCGTCGCGCAACACCGTGCGCCAGGCCCTGGACCTGCTGCGTGCCGAACAGCTCGTGGAACGCCAGCCGGGTGTGGGCACGGTCGTGGTGTGCCGCAAGTACCCGCACGCCCTGGACCGGTTGAGGGGTCTCGCCGAGACCCTGCACGCGCACGGCAGGGTCACCAATGAGGTACGCACCATCAGCCCGGTCGCCGCACCGGCCCCGGTGGCGGACCGGCTGCGGATCCCGCCGCGCGGCGAGGTGCTGTACGTGGAGCGGCTGCGCAGGCTGGACGGTCTGCCGCTGTCGCTGGACCTCACCTATGTCCCGATGGACCTCGGTCTGTCGCTGCTCGACGCCGATCTGGAGAACAACGATGTGTTCCGGCTACTCGAGGAGGCCGCCGGACAGCCGCTGGGCACCGCCGAGATCAGCCTGGAGGCCGTCAACGCCGATGCCCACTCGGCGGCTGTGCTGGAGGCTCCCCGCGGCACCGCCCTGCTGATGCTCGAACGGCTCACCCATCTCGCCGACGGCTCCCCCGTCGACCTGGAGTTCATCCGCTTCCGCGGGGACCGCCTCACCATGCGGGGCTTGTTGCGCCGCACGCTCTGAACCCCGCCGTCCGCTCCTCCCCTCTTCATCCGCTCCCGCCCCGCCCGGAGACCGCCATGCCTCTTGTGCCCCAACGCGGCGATGTGCCCGTGACCATCGACGAGTCCCGGTGCATCGACGGCTGCACGCTGTGCGTCGACATGTGCCCGCTGGACTCACTCGCCATCGATCCGGCGAGCAACAAGGCCTATATGCACGTCGACGAGTGCTGGTACTGCGGCCCGTGCGCCGCGCGCTGTCCCACCGGTGCGGTCACGGTCAACATGCCCTATCTGCTGCGATGAGAGGCCTCCGTCCATGAGCTCCCGACTCCCGGGCTCCCCGTCCACTCCGTTCCCCCTCCCCTCCCCCACCCTGTCCGCTCCCGCATCCGCCGCCCGGCGTCCGGCCGGCCGCCGGGTGCTGGTGGCGGCGCTGTCGTCCACCCTGCTGACGGTGTCGCTCAGCGGCTGCGGCAGCACCGCGGACGCGTCGGACGACAAGACCGTCACCGTGACCGTCGGCTACCAGTCCAAGACCATCAACACCGTCACCGCCGGAACCCTGCTCCGCTCGCTGGGCTCCTTCGAACGTGCGCTGCGCGCCCAGGGCAGGCGCGACGGCAGGACGTACAAGGTGCGGTGGCAGGACTATGCGACCGGTGCGCCGATCACCGCCCAGATGGTCGCGGGGAAGGTCGACATCGGCTCGATGGGCGACTTCCCGCTGCTCATCAACGCCGCCCGCGGTACGCAGCTGCACGCCCCGACCCGGCTGGTCTCCGTCACCGGCTACAACCTGCGCGGCGCTCTCAACACCATTGTGACCAGGCCCGGTTCGGCGCTGCGCTCGCTGGCGGACCTGCGCGGAAAGAACGTCTCCAGCAGCGTCGGCTCGGCCTCCGACGGCACGCTCGTCCGGGCGCTGCAGCGGGCCGGGATCGACCCGGAGCAGGGCATCCACAAGCTCAACCAGCAGCCGGCCGTGGGGGCTTCGGCGCTGCGGTCGGGCAGCGCGGACGCGCTCTCCCAGTTCGTCGCCTGGCCGGGGCTGCTCGCCTTCCAGGGCAAGGCGCAGCCGCTCTACGACGGGGGCGCACTCGGCCTGCCCACCTTCCACGGCGTGACCGTGCGGAACGCCTTCGCCGCACAGCACCCGGCACTGGTGCGGGCGTTCCTGACCGCGCAGCGGGACGCGACGCGTTATCTGCGGGCCCATCCGGTCGACGCCGCCCAAAAGGTCGCCTCGGCCACCGGGCTCCCGCCCGAGGTGGTCTACCTCTACAACGGCTCCGGCGGCATCGCCACCTTCGATCCCACCCTCAAGCCGCAGCTGCTCGCCGCACTGAAGAAGGACGTCCCGGTGCTGCGCGCGGCGAGGCTGACCGGGCCGGTCGATGTGGACTCCTTCGTCGACGACCGCTACCTGAGGCAGAGTTACGGCAGCGGCTACGCCAAGGCCGTGCGCAGCACCGCGCACCCGTCGCCGGACGAGGTGTGGCTGCGCGGCGAGGACCGTACCCACACCTTCGCCGGGCCGGCCGCGCTGCTGCGGTTCGTCGCCGCCCACCACGGCACGGTGCGGGCCGCGTACACGGCCGATACGACGACCGGCAGCCGCTGGTTCGCCGACAAGTCTGTCTGGGTGCACGACGGGGACCGGCTGCTGCCCTTCACCGCCCGGGCCACCGCCGACGCCTGGACGCATCAGCACCGCGGGGCCCGCACCGTCAGCTACGCGGCCGCCCTGGAGCTGGCCCGGTGAGCGCGCCCGCCACCACGGCCGGCGCCGCCCCGCGGACGGGCCCGCGTCCGGCGCCCTGGACCCGGCACGCCCGGCGTACGGCAGCGGTCCTCGCGGCGCTCGCCCTGTGGCAGTTGCTCGCGCAGTTCCGGGTGCACCTGTGGCTGCGGTTCTCCCAGTTCCCGACGGTCACCGAGACGGCCCGGGAGTTCGCCCGCCGGCTCGGTACCGGCGCCTACTGGCAGGACGTGTCCGAAAGCCTGACCCGGATCGTCGGCGGCTTCGCCCTCGCGGCCGTCCTGGGCGTCGCCGTCGGCACCGCCCTCGCCCGCTCCGCCCTGGCCTTCGATCTGCTCGGCCCGCTGCTCGAAGTGCTGCGCCCGATACCGGCGATCGCGCTGGTGCCGGTGGCGATCCTGCTGTTCCCCAGCAATGAACAGGGCATCGTCTTCATCACCTTCGCCGCGGCGTTCTTCCCGGTCACGGTCTCCACCCGGCATGCGGTGCGGGCGCTGACGCCGGTCTGGGAGGAAGCGGTCCGCACCATGGGCGCGGGCCGGTGGCGGGTGCTGTGGTCGGTGGTGCTGCCAGGCGCGCTGCCCGGCATCCTCGGCGGGCTGTCGGTCGGCGTCGGGGTCTCGTGGATCTGTGTGATCTCCGCCGAGATGATCTCCGGCGAGTACGGCGTGGGCTACCGCACCTGGCAGGACTACACCGTCCTCGACTATCCGGGGGTCTTCGTCGGGATGGCCACCATCGGCCTGCTCGGCAGGCTCACCTCCACGGGGGTGGAGCTGCTGGGGCGGCGCCTGACCCGGTGGCTGCCGCGGACGGCGGACGGCCCGGGCCCACCCGCGGGCGGGCGGGTGCGGTGGCGTCGGGCCCGCGCGGTGCCGGGGGGATCCTCATGACCGATACCGAGATCAGCCCGGCGGCCCCGGCGCGGAGCGCTGCCCCGGGTCTCCGGCTGACCCTCACCGGTGCCGCGCTCGGCCGGCCCGGCGCCCCCATACTGCACGGCCTGGACCTCGATGTCGCCGCGGGCGAGATCCTCACCGTCGTCGGCCCGTCCGGCTGCGGCAAATCCACCCTGCTGCGCACGCTGGCCGGTCTGCTGCCGCTGCTCGATGGCCGGCTGAGCCAGGACGGCACGCCCGTCGAGGGCCCCGCCGCGGACCGTGCGCTGATCTTCCAGGAGGATGCGCTGCTGCCCTGGCGCACCCTGCGGGCCAATGTGGAACTCCCGCTGGCCATCCGGGGCGTGGGCCGCGCGCAGCGCCGTGCGCGGGCCGACGACTGGGTGGCCCGGGTCGGCCTCACCGAGCACGCCACCCGCCTGCCGCACCAGGTCTCCGGCGGCCAGCGGCAGCGCGCCCAGCTGGCGCGTGCGCTGGCGGGGCGGCCGCGCGCGGTGCTGATGGACGAACCCTTCGGCGCGCTCGACGCACAGACCCGGGCCGGCATGCAGCAGTTGCTGGTGACGGCGCTGAGCGGGACCCGGGCCACCGTCGTCTTCGTCACCCATGACGTGGACGAGGCGCTGTTCCTGGGGGACCGGGTCGCGCTGCTGGGCACCGGCCGGGTGCTGGACGTCCCGCGGCCACGGGTGCGCGCGGCGCACGCCGAGCCGGCGACGGCCGCCCTGCGCCGCGAGGTCCTGGCCTCCCTGGACGGCCGGGCCTAGGGCCCTTCTGATGGATCTCCGTGGCAGAAGGAGCGGCGTCCGGTGCGTGCTCTCGGCGCGCTGCGCGGAAGTCCTCGTAGCGGCGCTACTTGGGCTTTCGCGCGGTGCGGTGAGAGGGCGTGCCGGGCGTCGCGACGCCGCGGAGATCCATCAGAAGGGCCCTAGCGCCGACCGGGCGTCCGGCGCCCGGCGTGACCCGCCCCTGACCCTGTGACCGGTCACGTCGTCCGACGTGACCGGCGACCGAAAGGCACCGCCATGGAGACCACGGAAGTCATGGAGATCCCCTCCCCCGACACCGCCGAGGAACTGTCCTGCGACGTCCTCGTCATCGGCGGCGGCACCGCCGGGACCATGGCGGCGCTCACCGCCGCCGAACACGGCGCATCCGTCCTGCTGCTGGAGAAGGCGCACGTCCGGCACTCCGGTGCGCTCGCCATGGGCATGGACGGGGTCAACAACGCCGTCATCCCGGGCCGCGCGGAACCCGATGACTACGTCGCCGAGATCACCCGCGCCAACGACGGCATCGTCGACCAGTCCACCGTCTGCCAGACCGCGACCCGCGGCTTCGCGATGGTGCAGCGGCTGGAGTCGTACGGCGTGAAGTTCGAGAAGGACGAACACGGCGCGTACGCGGTCCGGCGGGTGCACCGCTCCGGGTCGTACGTGCTGCCGATGCCGGAGGGCAAGGACGTCAAGAAGGTCCTCTACCGGCAGTTGCGGCGGCGCGAGATGCGCGAGCGGATCCGCATCGAGAACCGCATCATGCCGGTGCGGGTGCTCACGTCCGGCGGCCGGGCGGTCGGCGCGGCCGGCTTCCACACCCGTACGGGACGGTTCGTCACGGTCCGCGCCGGGGCGGTGATCCTCGCCACCGGAGCCTGCGGCCGCCTCGGCCTGCCCGCCTCCGGCTATCTCTACGGCACCTACGAGAACCCCACCAACGCCGGCGACGGCTATGCGATGGCCTACCACGCGGGCGCCGAACTCACCGGCATCGAATGTTTCCAGATCAACCCGCTGATCAAGGACTACAACGGCCCGGCCTGCGCCTATGTCGCCAATCCGTTCGGCGGCTACCAGGTCAACCGGCACGGTGCGCGGTTCGTGGAATCCGACTACTGGTCGGGCCAGATGATGGCGGAGTTCGCGGCCGAGGTCGCCTCCGCGCGCGGACCGGTCTATCTGAAACTCAGTCACCTCCCGGAGGAGTCCGTCGCCGCCCTGGAGACGATCCTGCACACCACCGAGCGCCCCACCCGCGGTACCTTCCACGCCGGGCGCGGCCACGACTACCGCACCCACGACGTGGAGATGCACATCTCCGAGATCGGCCTGTGCGGCGGGCATTCGGCGTCGGGCGTGCGCGTCGACGACCGGGCCCGCACGACCGTGCCGGGACTGTACGCGGCCGGTGACCTGGCCTGCGTCCCGCACAACTACATGATCGGAGCGTTCGTCTTCGGTGATCTGGCGGGCGAGGACGCCGCGCAATTCCGCGTGTACGAGGGCGAGTTGCCCGCCGACCAGGTGCGCGCCGCCCATGAGCTGATCTACCGGCCGCTGCGCTCTCCCGACGGCCCGCCGCAGCCCCAGGTCGAATACAAGCTCCGCCGCTTCGTCAACGACTATGTCGCCCCGCCCAAGAGCGGTGCCCGGCTGTCGCTGGCCGTCGAGCACTTCACCCGGATGCACACCGATATCGCCGCCATGGGTGCCCGCACCCCGCACGAGCTGATGCGCTGCGCGGAGGTCACCTTCATCCGCGACTGCGCCGAGATGGCCGCTCGGTCGTCGCTGGCCCGTACCGAGTCCCGCTGGGGCCTCTACCACGCGCGCACCGACCACCCGAAGAGCAATGACCGCGACTGGCTGCACCACCTCGACCTGCGCAAATCGGCCACGGGAGCAATGGAGTTCACCGCCCGCCCGGTGGCGCCGTACCTCGTCCCGGTCGACGAGTACGCCCCCATGGGCGGCGACTCCCGCTTCCTCGGCGAGGTCCATCCGGAGCAGGTCGCGACGGCGGGGCGGCGGGACACTCCACCGGTGGGGTCCACGGGGGCGAGTGCTGCCGCGGCGCCCGGGTCCAGCGACGGGACCGGCACCGCCACCGGGACTCCCCCCTCCCCCCGCATCCTCGAACTCCTCGCCCTCACCGAGGACCAGCCGGACCTCCCGGCGCTGCGCCCCTACCTGGCCGATCCCGACCCGGCCGTCCGCCGGGCCGCGGTCGACGCGCTCACCGAGAGCGTCCCGCCCGGCACCGGCCAGGCCCTCGCCGCCGCCCTCGCCGACCCCGCCCCGGCCGTCCGGGCCGCGGCCGGCGCCTCACTGCGCGAACTGGTCGAAGTCCTCCCCCCGGAGGCCGGCCTGGGCGCCTCGCTGGCCGCCGCCGTGCACGGGCCCGACGCCGTCGTCCGCTCGGCCGCCGTGGAGGTGCTGCGCGCGCTCGGCCTCGGCGACCGGGCCCTGTTCGCCGCCGCACTCACCGACCCGGCCGTGGACGTACGCCTCCAGGCCGTCCGCGCCCTGGTCTCTGTCGACGCCCCGCACGACCTGCGGCGGGCCGCCGAGGACGGCTCCCGTGAGGTGCGGGTGGCCGCCGCACAGGGCCTCGGTACGGTCGGCCGCCCCGAAGAGCTGGCCGCGTTCCTGCCCGACGACGACCCCCTCGTCCGCGCCGCGGCGCTCGCGGCGCTGGCCACGGCCGGCTGCCCGGCGCCGTACGACGCGGCGGCCGCCACGGCGCTCGGCGATCCGGCCTGGCAGGTCCGGGCCGGTGCCGCCACGGCCCTGACGGCCGCCGGCTCCGCAACCGCCGTGGCCGCGCTCTCCGCCGCGCTGGGCGACCCTCACGCGGATGTGCGCAAGGCCGCGGTCCTCGCGCTGCGCGCCCACGCCGGCCGCGCGGACGCCCGCCGGGCCCTCGCCTCGGTCGCCGACGACCCGGACGCCGATGTCCGGGCCTACGCCCGCCCGGCAGCAACGGGGTGACACACGTTCGGGCCGTCCGGGTGGCCGGGCGGGGCCGGGGGACGAAGGCTGAGGGCCATCAGCGCACCGATCGGAATACGGCCGCCGGCCGGACACCGCCGGCCCCGAGCACCGCCGAGCGCCCGGGGGCCGCCGGCACGGCGGGCGCCCACGCGCCAGGAAGGGCTGATCAGGAACCCCCATGCCCCGTCCCTCGCCGCAGTGGCCCCGCTATGTCGAGTTCGCGCCGACCGTCCTGGTCGCCGCGGGACTCCTCTGGGACGTGTTCTCGCCCGCGGACTACTGGGGCGACCCGATGCTCATCGCGGCGAGCGTGACGGCCGGTGCGCTGCTCTCGCTGCGGCACACCCTGGCGATCGGTGCCGTCATCATCGTCGGTGTCTTCGCGCTGACGGTGAAGGACGGCACCGCCGACAACTCCGTGGGCCATCTGGAGCTCGTCAACACCGTCTTCGCCGCGCTCATGGGCGTCGGCGTCAACCGGGTGATCGCCCGTCACGGACGCCATCTGGACGTGGTCCGCACGGTGGCGGAGGCCGCCCAGCGCGCCGTGCTGCCCGCGCCCCCGCAACGCATCGGCCCGCTGACCATCGCCGCCCGGTACCAGGCCGCGCAGAGCGAGGCCCGGATCGGCGGGGACGCCTACGCCGTCCAGCGGACCCCGTTCGGCGTCCGGCTGCTGATCGCCGACGTACGCGGCAAGGGACTGGGGGCGGTGAGCGCGGTGTCCGTGCTGCTGGGTGCGTTCCGCGAGGCGGCCGAGCAGGAACCGGACCTGACGACGGTGGCCGACCGGATGGAGCACGCCCTGCTGCGGGAGAGCGAGCAGACCTCCGAGGAGGACCGTCTGGAGGGCTTCATCACGGCCCTGATCTGCGAAGTCCTCCCGGGCGGCAGCGGCCTGCGGCTGCTGGACTGCGGCCATCCGGCGCCCTATCTCTGCCATGGCGGTGCGGTACGCCCGCTGGAATCCCGCGATCCGGGCCTCCCGCTGGGCATCGGGACACTGGGCGCGGCCCGGACCGCACCGGACGACTGGCCGTTCCCGGAGGGCAGCACGCTGCTGCTGATCACCGACGGGGTGACCGAGGCCCGCAACGAGGCCGGCACGTTCTACGACCCGGCGGTCCAGCTGACGGGCCGCGGCCCGTTCCGCGGCCCCGAGGAACTGATCGACCTGCTGGTAGGGGAGGTCGAGCGGTGGACCGGCGGGCCGCGCGACGACGACATGGCGGTCCTGGCGGTCAGCCGGCAGGGAGACGGCCGCCGGAAGCTCCGGTCCGGTGGGAACGGCACCGACCGCTGACGGGGGCGGGCGGAGGGGCCCATGGCTGCCCGATCACTGCGCCACGCCGCGTCCCTGACGGTGCGTTGCTGCTTTCCGTGGCCTTTTCGGAATTCCCTCGTGTGCTACCGGAAATTCTTGATGCGGGATGAGATGATCAGTAAGAGCATCAGCATCCGCACCGAGCGATTCCTCGCTCCCGCGCAGATCGGAGTTGATGTGTCCAACAACAGATCAACCCTGCTGAGTCAGCGCGCCGCTGTCATTTTCCTCCTCGGCGCCCTCACCGCTGTCGGCGCCGGTGTGCTCACTTTTTGCAATGGCGGCACTCCGGCTTCCGCGACTCTCGTCGGCGGCGCGGCCTTCGGCGCCGCCGTCACCTTCTTCCATACGGTCATCGACTGACATTCGCCGGCGCATTCCCGGCCGCCGGTCCGGGGGGGGGCGGCGCACCGCCGCCCCCCCCGGACTCCCGGTACGGCTCCGGCCCGCCCGGTCTCCGCGCGGGCGGTCCGGAGCCGAGGCCCTACGACGGTCGCCGGAGCTGCCCGTATGCCGGGCACGGACGGTGACCGATGCGCGCGCACAGCAACCGGAGGCAGGTGAATGCTGAGCCTGCCGCCATGGGCTGGAGCGGTTCCGGGCCGCCGCGGCGGTCGGGCGCCGGTGCGCTGGATTCCGTTCGCCAACGGGCCCCTGCCCGGTTCCGGTGCACCAAGCGGAATCCGTGCTGCCGCATGCGGTGCGCTGCCGGACCTCAGGTGCCAAACTTGAGTCACCGCGCCCGGCCGCCAGCCGGGGCCCTTGTCGCCGAGGGGATCATTATGACCTGGGCATCTTGGACCACTGTCGGGATCCACGCCCTACCCGGCGCGGTTCGCACCGCGGAGATCGGCGTGATCAACGGCGACCTGACCATCCATACGACCTGGTCGGAGAACCTGGCCCACGTGGCTGTGCAGTACACCGGCGCCACGGACTGGTACACCATGGAGGGCAGCCCCGTCCCGTGCGATTCCGAGGAAGCCAGCCGCTCCTTCCACCAGGCCGTCGTCGAAGCCGCCCGCGGCGGCGAACGGGCCGAGGCTTCCCTGGAGGAGCTTTTCCAGCGGTGACCGGGATGCGACCGTGACGGCCCCGCCGGCCTCCCTGCGCCGGCTCTCGCACTCCGGTCGCGCCACGCCCTGACGAGCCTGGCGAGCCCCGGCAGCATTTCCGTGAGAACGTCCGGATGCCCTCGCTCCGGCTCCTGGCCGTTGTTGCCGAAGGGCATCGCCCCCGGGCCGTCCTCCGGATGTCAGTGCCGCGTGCTACCCATACGTGCATGACGGATACGACGTACGACGAACTGCTGGGAACCATCGACGAGTTCGCCGGAAGGCTGGACCCTCGGGAACGGTCGGCCCGCCTGTACGGCCTGATGGCTCCCTTGCTCGACCGCGTGGAGCGAGAGGACGAGGAGCTGAGCGACGACCCCGCCATGTCGACCCCGGACGCGGTGCGTGAGCTGCGCAAGGCTGCCGCGGGAGAGCCGGTCGACTTCGACGCGGTGCATGAGCAGTTGACCGAGGTGGCGCTGTGCTATTCCGAGGACCAGGATCCGGAGCGGCACATCATCTCCCAGTCGGCCTACGCGGCGGCGGCCTGGCTGCGGCTGCTGGCGGGGCGGAAGCTGCGTACCACGGCATACCTCGAGGGCGACGCCGAGGAGTTGGTCCCGCCGTTCGCCCCATCGGCGTTCACGGGGATCGTCGACCTTCTGGCCTGGACCCGGTCGGACCAGATGTACTTTCACTGGGAGGACGCCCTCGCTCATCCCGAGTGCTGCGATCTTCCAGCCGCGATAGGCGAGCTCCGGGCGATGCATGGGGAGATAACTCCTCAATGAAGTAACTTCCGTTTGCTGTAGGCGAGTTGGGCTACGACCATCTGCCATGAATGACAGGCGCCCGACAGCCGCCGCCCATCACCCCGCAGTTCACTCCGACCACGGAGCAACCATTCCCCGCCTTCTGATGTCTCCCTCAGGGGACACAGTTGGTCACCTTGCAGCTACTTAAAGCTGATCAATTGTCAAATTTCCCCAATAAATCTCGCATTCTGATCATTTCTCTTTACATGCCCATGCCAGACATACCAGGGTTTGCGCGGGGCCCCACGGCCCCCGTGGTGCACAACAGCACCGCGCGTACGGGCGGTTGGCACGGCCGGCCGCCCCCACAGCGCTAAGGACCCATAGCTGTGCGTAGACCCCACATACGCAGAACCCGTCTGGCGATCGCCGTCGCCGTGACGACGGCCGCGACGCTCACCGCGGGAGTGGCGGGCACCGCCGCCGCGACCACCGATGCCGCACCGGCCGCTGCCTCTTCCGCAACTCACTCCCTCCAGAAGGCCGTCGACGCCGCCCGCACCGCCGCCTTTGCGCATGCCGCGGCCACCGGCGTCGGCAAGAAGGACACCCTCGAAGCCACCGACACCCTCGTCGACCCGGACGGCAGGCAGCACGTCCGCTTCGTCCGGACCCACCGCGGGCTTCCGGTGCTCGGCGGCGACCTCGTCATCCACCTCACCGCCAAGTCGGCGTACGAGGGCGTGACCCGGGCCTTCCGCCACCAGGTCGACGTGTCCGACACGGACCCGAAGCTGTCGGCCGGAGAGGCGCAGACGAAGGCCGCCGCCGTAGCCAAGGGCAGGGCCGGCGAGGCCCAACTGGTCGTGGACGCCCGGGGCGACCGGACCTCGCTCGCCTACCAGGTGCAGGTGGAGGGGAGCCGTACCGCCGAGGCCGACGGCGCCCGTACCGTCCTCCTCGACGCGGCCACCGGGGCGGTGCTCAGCAACGTCCAGGACAACGACTCCTTCCTGTCGCCCGCCCTGCTGAAGAAGCTGCGCGCGCAAGGCGAGCGGCTCAACCCCGCGACGGGGCTGGCCACCCCCGCGGCACCCGTCACCGGCGAGGCGGCGGCGACCGCCGGCTACCCGGCCGCGGCCAAGGGCACCGGTGCGTCGCTCTTCGTCGGCCAGGTGCAGCTGTCCACCACCCGGACCGCGAAGAAGTCCTTCACGCTCAAGGACTCCACCCGCGGCAACACCGAGACCCGGGACGCCGGCAACAAGACGCAGGAGAAGTTCTCCGCCGGCAAGGCGTTCACCAGCACCACCAACCGCTGGGGCAACGGCACCATCAGCAGCCGGGCCAGCGCCGCCGTGGACGCCCAGTACGGCATCACCAGCACCCTCGACTTCTACAAGAAGACGTTCGGCCGCAAGGGCATCAAGAACGACGGCCGCGGGGCGCACGCCCTGGTGCACTTCGGCAACAAGATCGGCAACGCCTACTGGTCCCCCGAGTGCGGCTGCATGCTCTACGGCGACGGTGACGGCAATACGTTCACCAAGCCCCTGGTCGTCCTGGACGTCACCGGCCATGAGCTCACGCACGGCGTGGTCGACGCGACCGCCAAGCTCCGGCCCACCCGCGTCGACGAGGAGTTGAACCAGTACGGCGAGCCCGGCGCGCTCAACGAGTCGCTGGCGGACATCTTCGGCAGCGCGGTCGAGTTCTCGACCAACAACCCGAAGAACCCGCCGAACTACCTGATGGGCGAGAAGCTCGGCCTCCGGCAGAAGTTCCTGCGCCGCCTGGACAAGCCCTCCCTGGACAAGCTGGAGGGCACCGTCGACTACTGGTCGAAGGCGGCCTACGACACCGAGGTGCACGCCGGTTCCGGTATCTCCTCGCACGCCTTCTACCTGCTGGCCGAGGGCAGCGGGAAGAAGACCATCGGCGGTGTCGCCTACGACTCCCCCACCATCGACGGCTCCAAGGTGACCGGCATCGGGCGGACCAAGGCGACGGCGATCTTCTACCGGGCGCTCACCCGGTACATGGTCTCCACGACCGACTTCCATGACGCCCGGGCCGCGACGCTGCATGCGGCCAAGGACCTGTACGGCGCCACCAGCACCGAGTACAAGACGGTGAACAAGGCCTGGGCCGCCGTGAACGTGACGGCGGCCAACGCGCCCTCCGCCACGCACTGATCCTTCCGGACCGAGCACGGCACGGTGCCCCCGCCACCCGCGGGGGCACCTCCGTGTCCGGCCCCGGGTCCCTCCAGTGGGCCTCGACGGCGCCTACGTTTGAGCCCATGATCACTGATCGTGCGGGCGGGAGACGGCGGCTCGGCTACCCGGTGGCGGCGGGCGTGTTCGCCATCGGCATGGCCGGCACGACACTTCCCACCCCGCTGTACGGGCTCTACCGCGCACAGCTCGGGTTCTCCGAGTTGATGGTGACCGTGGTCTTCGCGGTGTACGCGCTCGGTGTGATCACGGTGCTGCTGCTCGCGGGCAATGTCTCCGACGAGGTGGGCCGGCGCCCGGTGTTGCTGGCCGCGCTGGGGCTTTCCGCGGCGAGCGGGCTGTGCTTCATCTTCGAGGGCGGGCTGCCGATGCTGCTGCTCGGGCGGGTGCTGTCCGGCTTCGCCGCCGGGTTGTTCAGCGGTGCCGCCACGGCGGCGGTGCTGGAACTCGCCAAGCCCGGCCAGGAAGCGCAGGCGGGGTTCGCCGCGACCGCCGCGAACATGGGCGGCCTCGGCTGCGGCCCGTTGCTGTCCGGCCTGCTGGCCCAGTACGCACCCTGGCCGCTGCTGCTGCCGTTCCTGGTACATCTCGCCCTGGTGGCCGTCGCGGCCGTGGTGACCTGGCTGCTGCCGGAGACCGTCGCGCATCCGCACCGCCCCCGGACGCTGCGGCCCCAGGGCCTGGAGCTACCGCCCGAAGTCCGGGGCGTCTTCGCCCCCTCGGCCGTTGCCGCGTTCGCCGGCTTTTCCCTGCTGGGGCTGTTCACCGCGGTCGCGCCGAGCTTCGTCGGCCAGACCCTGGGCGAGCACAACCTGGCCGTCACCGGGTTGATCGTCTTCACGGTGTTCCTGGGCTCCACCGCCGGGCAGTCCCTGACGGAACGGATCGGCACCCGCCGGGCCCTCCCCCTCGGC
Organism: Streptomyces sp. 2323.1; assembly: GCF_900221035.1. Classification (NCBI taxonomy): domain Bacteria; kingdom Bacillati; phylum Actinomycetota; class Actinomycetes; order Kitasatosporales; family Streptomycetaceae; genus Streptomyces; species Streptomyces sp. 2323.1. The sequence continues at coordinate 619,951 of NZ_LT907981.1, forward strand.
TGCCTGGTGCTGGTGGTGGGCCTCTTGCTGGTGGCCACCTCACTGGCCTTGACGTCCCTGCCGGTCCTGGTCGTCGGTGCGGTGTGCGGCGGCATCGGCCAGGGCCTGGCGTTCCGCGCCGGTCTGACCGCGGTGGGCCGGGCCGCACCGGCCGAGCACCGCGGCGGCACCATCTCGGCCTTCTTCCTCGTCGCCTATCTCGGCATCTCGCTGCCGGTCGTCGGCGTCGGCGCGCTCACCCTCGCGCTCGGTCTGCGCGGCGCCGGCCTGACCTTCTCCGCCTGCGTCATCGTGGTCACGGTGGCCGTCGGGCTCTACGTCCTGCGGCGGCCGCCGGCCGGCGACGACTGACCTTCCGCCGACGGGGCCGGCCTCCTCACCGGTCGCGATCCCGCCGACCCCGGCCCGTGCCGCCAGGGCAGGGCGGCGGGCCCGTCCAGCGCACCCCGGGGACCGCCAGGCGGCCCGGGCCGCACCGCCGCCGGACACCTCGCGCGGCCGGCCGCCACCCGTATGGCGTGCCGCCTTCACCCGCCTGCCCCTGTGGGCACGCCCTTCCGGCGGAGGCCGGAAACCCTGGGATCCGGCAGTCCCTCGATCAGCAGCCTCCACGTGGAGACGGAGAAGTGAGATGCACATGGCCACAGCTTCCGCCCCTGGCGCCCTGGGCCGGTTCCGGCGCGGGTGTGTCCTCTCCGTGGCCCTCCTCGCGATGTGGTGCACCGCCGGGCCGGCCGCCGCCGTTGTCCCCCGGGCCCCCGTACGGGTACCGGCCGCCGGCCAACGGCCCGTCGGCGCCCGGGCGTTCAACGCTGCGGCCGCCGCGAGACCTGCCCTTGCGGAAACGACGGCCACCAAGCCGCTGGTCTTCATGGGCCTGGGCACGATGGCCGGTCTGGCCGTGCTCGCGGGCGCGGAGCTCGTCGCGAGCGCGCGGCGGCGCCGGGACTCCGCGCCGCCGACGGACCGCTGCTGACCGCCCCGCCCCGCACCCCTTCCGGCCCCCGCGGCCCAGGCCCCGTACACCGGTGAACGGCAGGAAAGGACCGACCCCAGCATGGCGACCCTCACCACCACCGACGGCACGGAGATCTTCTACAAGGACTGGGGAGAGGGCCGCCCCGTCGTGTTCAGCCACGGATGGCCGCTCAACGCCGACGCCTGGGACGACCAGCTGCACCTGGTCGCCACCCACGGGTTCCGTGCGATCGCCCACGACCGCCGTGGTCACGGCCGCTCCGGCCAGCCGTGGCAGGGCAACGACATGGACACCTACGCGGACGACCTGGCGCAGCTGATGGACGCGCTCGACCTGCGGGAGGCGGTGCTGGTCGGGCACTCCACCGGCGGCGGTGAGGTGGCCCGCTACATCGGCCGTCACGGCACCGGCCGGGTCGCCAAGGTGGTCCTGCTCAGTGCCGTACCGCCGCTGATGCTCAAGACCGAAGCCAACCCGGAGGGGCTGCCGCGCACGGTCTTCGACGGGATCCGCGCCGGTGTGGCCGGCGACCGGTCGCAGTTCTACAAAGACCTCAGCGAGACCTTCTACGGTGCCAACCGGCACGGTTCGGCCGTCTCCCAGGGGGTGCGCGAGGCGTTCTGGCTCTGGAGCATGCAGGTGGGGGTGAAGGGGGCGTACGACTGCGTCAAGGAGTTCTCGGAGACCGACTTCACCGAGGACCTCAGGCGGTTCGATGTCCCCACCCTGATCATTCACGGCGATGACGACCAGATCGTGCCGTTCATGGCCTCCGGCCAGAAGTCGGCGAAGCTGGTGAAGGGCGCCACGCTGAAGGTCTACCCGGGGGCGCCGCACGGGCTGTTCGCGGTCGGCTCGTACAAGGACGACCTGCACGCCGATCTGCTGGCGTTCCTCAACAGCTGAGGGTGCGGGGCGGCCACTGTTGCTCCGTCGGCCGCCTTGGAGCTGCACGTTGCCGCACGCCGCGCGGCCGCGCACAGACGCCGGCGCCGGCCGACACGACCTGAGGTCGTGTCGGCCGGCGCCGGGTGTCAGCTTCGATTACCTCCGGTAGCCGTCGCCACCGTCAAAGCCCCAGCCGCTCCTCTCGCAGCCTTCGCTGAAGACCGGGCCGACGCGCTCCAGCACGCCTGCCGAGAGCCAGCAGGCGGCGTGGTGGCCGTGGCCCCGGTGGTGCTTGTAGTGGTGGTGGTTGTTGCAGGCCAGGGCGGCGCTCGCACCGCCCATGACGATGGTGGTGGCCAGGGCGCTGGCTGCGATCGCGGCGCGGATGCGCATGTTTGCTCCTCGGGAGGATCAAAGGGGTATATCGACCTTTTCAGGATCACCTTCGCAGAACCTCCCAAAACCTGACACAACCCGAATTGCGCGAGTCGGAGTAACCGGTGGCTTTCGGCGCGTTCAGGACTCTCCCGGTCACGGCGCCCGCCGGCCGGTTCCGTTCAGCCGGCCCACACGCTCAACACCCTTTGACTGGCGGCTCGTTGACGTGCAGGCGCTGTCGGCTGCAACGCTCCGGGGCGAGCGTCCGGTCACGGCGGGCCGCTCGCCCCGAATTGATGATCCGTCAGTCGCCGAATCGGCTCAGATGTCTTCCGTCAGTCGCCTGATCGGCTGAGACTCTCCGGGGTCCGTGCCGTCGCGCGGCGCACCGGGCCGGGGCCCGGGCGCAGGCCCAGCGTCACCAGCCCCACGGCCACGGCGAGGAAGCCGGACAGCACCGCGAAGCCGGTCACGCTGGATCCGGTGGCGTCGGTCAGCCAGCCGACCAGGTACGGGCCCGCGAAGCCGCCGAGGTTTCCCAGGGCATTGATCAGGCCCATCGCGACGGCCACCACCTCGATGCGCAGCAGTTGCCCGGGGATCGCCCAGAACGGTCCGTAGGGCGCATAGACCGCGGCCGCGGTCACACACAACAGCAGCATCCGGGGCAGGGCGCCGTCCACGGCCTGCCCCAGCAGCAGTGCGACGATGCCCACGGCGAGCGGGACGGCCACCGCCTGGCGCCGGCGGCCGGTGCGGTCGGACCAGGCGGCGTTGGCGATCATCACGGCCAGGGCGACCGTGAACGGGATCGCGGTGAGCAGCCCGACCTCGGTGGACGAACCGCCGTGCGTCAGGTCCTTGATGACGGCGGGCAGCCACAGGTTGAAGCCGTAGAAGCCGGTGATCCAGAAGAAGTAGACACCGATGAGGACGAGGACCGGCCGCTGCCGGACCGCATCGAGGTACGAGCCGCTGCCGGCCGGCGGTTTGGCGGCCTCGTCGGCGGCGAGCGAGCGCTCCACATGGTCGGCCTCCGCGCGCGAGATCCACCGGGCCTGCGCCGGCCGGTCGGCGACCGCGAACCACCAGACCACCGCCCACACCAGGGGCGGGACGCCCTGGAGTACCAGCACCCAGCGCCAGCCGGCATGGTCGAGCATCCAGCCCGACAGCGGCGCCATGAGGACCGAGGAGAGCGGCAGACAGGCCATCCACAGGGCGTTGGCGCGGGCCCGCTCCCGCAGCGGGAACCACGAGGCGAGCAGGATGAGGACGGCGGGCCAGACGCCGCCCTCGAAGAAGCCCAGCACGAAACGGGCCGCGTAGAACTGGGCCTTGCTCTGCACGAGACCGGACAGCGACGCGGCCAGCCCCCACGCCACCATGAGCAGCACGACCGTCTTCCGGGCGCTCCAGCGCTGCGCGAGGATCGCGGCCGGGATCTGCAGGAAGACGTAGCCGACGAAGAAGATGCCGCCGACCAGCCCCTTGTCGGCGTTGGACAGCTCCAGATCGCCGTGCATGTAGGGGAGGATGACGGAGACGTTGTTCCGGTCGAGATACGCCAGCATGTACATGATCGCGGCGACCGGGATGACGTACGCCCAGCGCTTGGCGGGCACCGCGGGCGCGGCGGGCTGCGGGAGCGCGTCGGGGCGGTCGGCCGTCACCGGGCCGCTCCCGTTCCGTACGCGGCGCGGATCCGGTCGGTGAAGCGGCTGAAGCCGGCGGCGGCGCGGAAGGCCGCGGCCATCGTGCCGTGCGAGGCGCGGCCGCTGCCCGCGATGTCGAAGGCGGTGCCGTGGTCGACGGAGGTGCGCAGGATCGGCAGGCCCACCGTGACGGAGACCGTGCCGTCGAAGTCGACGGTCTTGGCGGGGATATGGCCCTGGTCGTGGAAGTGGGACAGCACACCGTCGAAGCGGCCTTCGAGGCCCTGGTGGAAGACCGAGTCGGCGGGGACCGGCCCCACTACTCCGAGTCCTTCGGCGGCCGCCTGCTCCACCGCCGGGCGCAGCACGGTGATCTCCTCGTCGCCGAAGTGGCCGCCCTCGCCGCCGTGCGGGTTGATCGCGGCGACCGCGAGCCGGGGGGTGTCATGGCCGAAGACGCGGAGCGCGGTGGCCGCGTGCCGGATGCTCGCCGCGACCCGTTCCTCGGTGATCTGGTCGAGCGCCGCGCGCAGGGCGAGATGCCGGGTGGTGAAGAAGATCTTGAGGCCGCGGACCACGAACATGGTGTCGAAGTGCGCGGCGCCGGTGAGCTCACCGAGCATCTCGGTGTGGCCGAGGTGCGGCGAACCGGCCGCCCAGATGGCCTCCTTGTTGATCGGGGAGGTGACGAGGGCGTCGACCTCGCCGGACAGTGCGGCGCGGGTGGCGGCCTCGATCGCGGCCACGGCGGAACGGCCGGCCACCGCGTCGACCCTGCCCCAGGGGAGGTCTCCAGGGGCAATACCGAGGTCGAGCACCTCGATGGTGCCGGGCTCGAACCGCGCCTCGGCGGGCGCGGTGACCGCACGGACCTCGACGTCCAGCCCGCAGACGGCCACCGCTCGGCGCAGTACGGCGGCATCGCCGACCGCGAGTCCGCGGCCGAGCGCGGCAGTAGCCGGGTCGGCGAGGGTACGGGCGGTGATCTCGGGGCCGATCCCGGCGGGATCGCCGAGGGTGACGGCGAGGAGCGGCAACCGGCCGTCGGAGGCCGGCCGGGCGGCCGCCGTCCCGTCCGGGCCCGTCTGCTGAGGGTGCGTCATCAAGCTGCCTTTCGGGGTGCCGTGCGCGTACGAGGGGATTGGTGGAGGTGCGGTGGGCTGGTCATCCCGCGCCGAGGGTGTGCCGGCTGCAGGCCGCGCGCAGATGTTCCAGGCAGTCACAGGCGGCCTCGGGGCCGCCGATCAGGCCGCCCTTCGTGGCGAAGCGCAGCCCGTCGTGGGGGCCGCCCACCAGGTGTCCGGCGATGGCCAGCGGCAGCACCTCGGTCTCGATGGCGAAGCCGTCGGCGCCCAGCTCCGCGGTGACGGCCGCGGCGACATCGCCGCCCGAGGCGTACAGGCCGCCGGGGCGCAGTTCGGCGACCGCACGGCGGGCGACCTCGGCGAGGGCCCGCAGGATGCGCGCGGCGGTGCCGGGATCGAGCACCGCGGCGGATCCGGTGGGCGCGGCCGGCGGTCCGGGGGCGAGCCGGACGCCGAGCACCGTGGCGCCCTCCCCCGCTGCCGCGCGCAGCGCCGCCAGCGTCCGGTCGGGGTCCGGGGCAGTCGGGTCGAGTGTGCTCCAGCGGGCGCCGAGCGCGGTTTCGGTGCGGGCGAGCTGGGTGCGGGTGCGGTCCGTGACGCTGCCGACGACCGCGAGGATGCGGGCGGGTGCGCCGGCTTCGGGCCGCAGGCCGAGTTCGGTGGCGAGCGCGGCGCCGAACGGTCCCGAGTCCAGCGCGACCCAGCGGATGCGGTCCTCGGCGGCGAGCCGGGCGGCGGCCACCGCGACCGTCCGCAGATGGGCGTTCTCGGTGGCGTCACAGACCACGATCTCGGCCGGGCTCTCCCGTAACGCCACGGCCACCGCGTCCGGGCCGCGCTCCACGACGTCCAGCGCCACCTCGTCCGTGGTGCGCCCGCTCTGTGCGCCGAGCACGGCCGCGACCCGGGAATGCCGCACGGGGTCGAACGGGTCGCGGGCCACGGCCGTGCGGGTCAGCGGTACGCCGTCGACGAGGTGGAGGCCGCCCACCGTGGTCCGGCCGGCGTCGGGGAAGGCGGGGACGGCCAGCGTGCGGACCCGGGCCGACGGCTCGCGGGCGGCGAGGACGTCCAGCACCGCGTCGAGTTCGCTGCCGGGGTTGCCGCGCAGGGTGGTGTCGACGCGCTTGACGATCAGGGGCGCCCCGCCCGACGTCTCGACGGCGGTCCGCACGGCCGCATAGGCGCGGGCGGGGGGCCAGTGCCGAGAGGCGGTGTTGACGACGAGGACGTCCACCCGGTGCGCATAGCGCTCGACTTGGGCGAGCGCGCCGACGGTGATGGCTCGCAGACCCAGTCGCGCATAGCGCGCACCGGTCGCATTGCTGCCGGTGAGGTCGTCTCCGATGACGAGCACCTGGGCCACGAGGTCTCCTCCCGTCGGCTCCGGTGCCGTGCTGCCGACCCCGAAGTGACCGAACCACGCAATGTTGATTGCGTGATTCACGCAACTCAGAGTGGCGACTAGCCGAACGGGCTGTCAAGAGGTGCGTACGGCGCTCCCGTCGGCGGGCCTCCCGGTGCCGTCCGTGACCAGCTGCACCCGCCATCCCTCGTCCGAGAACGCGGCCAGCTCCCGCTCCGTCCCCCCGGAGATCAGCCCCGTACCCGCCGACATCTCCGCCCAGTACGGAAAGCCCCCTCCCCCGCGGAGCTTGGAGTGGTCGGCGAGCACCCAGGCGGCCCGGGCGCATCCGGCCATGGTCTCCTTCAGCGCGGCCTGTTCGGGGTCGGGACAGTTGATGCCGCGGCGGGGGTCGAGACCGTCGACGCCGAGGAAGGCGATGTCCGGGGTGAGCCGGCGCAGCGCCTGTTCGGTCCGGGTGCCCAGCAGGGACTCGTTGGGGCGCCGCAGCCGGCCGCCGAGCACCACGACCTCCACCTCGGCGTCGGCCAGTTCGACCAGCGTGGACAGGCCGTTGGTAACGACGGTGAGGTCGCCGCGGCCGCGCAGCTCGTGTGCCAGCCGGGCGACGGTGGTGCCCGCGTCGAGGAGCACGACGTCGCCGCTGCGCACCAGCCCGGCCGCGGCCCGGGCGATGGCGTCCTTCTCGCCCCGCTGTGCCCGCTCCTTGTCGTGCCGGGAGCGCTCCACCGCCCGGTGGTCGACCGCGCCGCCGTATGTCCGCGTGATCCGGCCGAGGGCGGCCAGCGTGGCGAGATCGCGGCGGACGGTGGAGAGCGAGACGTCGAATTCGGCGGCGAGATCGTGCACGCTGATGTCCCCGGCGCCGAGGAGTTGCACCATCCGCTCGCGCCGCTGCCGGGTGGCCGAGCGTTCCCCACCGGTCACTTCGCTGCCCGCCTCCGCCTGCCGTCGACCGCGCGGCGCCCTGGCGGGGCGCCGGCACTCAAGTTGCGTGTTTCGCGCAATTCGAGATTAGCAGTCGGGCAGACAGCGGCGGGCAGCCTCGGGTGGTCAGGCGAGTACCTTCGCCTTGGCCTTCTGGAACTCCTCGTCGGTGATGTCCCCGTGGTTCTTCAGTTCGGCGAGCTTCGCCAGGGAATCCGCGTGCCGCGCCGTCTCGTCACCGCTCGCGACGGTGTCCCGCAGGTAGGTCTGCAGTTGCTTTTGCTGCCGTTCCGCCTGCGCGAACTCCCGCTCGCTCATGCCGTGGCCGCGCGCGATCACATAGATGAAGACGCCCAGGAAGGGCAGCAGAATCACCAGGACGAGCCAGCCTGTCTTGGCCCAGTTGTTGATGTCACGGCTCCGGAAGATGTCGCCGATGATCCTGAACAGCAGGATCAGCCACATGACCCACAGGAAGATCAGGCACATCGTCCAGAATGCGTTGAGCAGCGGGTAATCCATCACGGCCTCCTCGTGACGCAGAGACCCCGAGCTCCCTCACCTCAAGCATCGTCGAGGTCGACGTCCACCGCTACCAGATCGATGCCGGTGAGTGCCTGTTCCGTCCAGATGACCTTGCCGCTGGCGGTGTACCGGGTGCCCCAGCGTTCGGCCAATTGGGCGACGAGGAAGAGGCCGCGGCCGCCCTCGTCCGTGGTGGCGGCCTGCCGCAGATGCGGTGAGGTGCTGCTGCGGTCGGAGACCTCACAGATCAGGGAGGTGTCGCGGATCAGCCGTACGCGGATGGGGCCGGCCGCGTACCGGATGGAGTTGGTGACCAGCTCGCTGAGGATCAGCTCGGCGGTGAACGCCGCGTCCGCCAGGCCCCATTCGATCAGCTTGCGGACCGCCGTGGCGCGTATGTGGGCCACCGCCGAGGGATCCGGCGGCACGTCCCACTCGGCGACGTGCGCGGCGTCCAGCACCTGGGTGCGGGCGACGAGCAGGGCGATGTCATCGCTGGGGCGGTCCGGCAACAGCGCGCTCAGCGCCGCCTCACAGGTCTCCTCCGGCGTCCGGCCGGGGTGGTCGGACAGGGTACGGCTCAGCAGCGCCATGCCCTCGTCGAGGTCGCGGTTGCGGTCCTCGACGAGCCCGTCGGTGAACAGCACCAGACGGCTCGCCTCGGGCAGCTGCTGCTGCCAGGTCTCGAAGGGCAGCCCGCCGAGTCCGAGCGGCGGGCCGCCGGGCACGTCGGCGATCTCGGCGGTGCCGTCGGGCCGCAGCAGCACCGGCTGGACGTGCCCGGCGCGCGCCATGGTGCAGCTCCCGGACGCCGGGTCGTAGATGGCGTAGAGGCAGGTGGCTCCGGTGACCGAGCCCTCGGCGCCCTCGTCCTGATCGATACGGGTGACGAGTTCGTCGAGGTGCCAGAGGATTTCGTCGGGCGGCAGGTCCAGGTTGGCGAAGTTGTGGACCGCGGTCCGCAGCCGTCCCATGGTGGCCGCGGCATGCAGTCCGTGCCCCACGACGTCCCCGACGACCAGCGCGACCCGGGCGCCGGGCAGCGGGATGATGTCGAACCAGTCGCCGCCGACGCCGCCGAGCCCGCCGCGCCCGGCCTGGGCGGGCAGATAGCGGTAGGCCGCCTCGACGGCGTTCTGTTCCGGCAGGGCGCGCGGCAGCAGGCTGCGCTGCAGGGTGACCGCCATGGTGTGTTCGCGGGTGTAGCGGCGGGCGTTGTCGATGCTGACCGCGGCGCGGGCGACCAGCTCCTCGGCGACGGACAGGTCCTCGTCCTCGAACGGCTCGGGCACGTTGGAGCGCCAGAAGATGGCGACGCCCAGGATGACGCCGCGGGCCCGCAACGGCACCGCGATCCTGGAGTGGATGCCGTGCTGGACTATCTTTCTGGCCCGGTCGGGGCTCTGCAGATGCCAGCCGGTGAACGCCGTCAGATCCGCTTCCAGGGCCGCCTGCCCGCTCAGGAGACTGGCGCCGAGGGCGGTGGCCGGCTCGAAGCGGATCAGCCGGCCGACGGGGTAGAGGCCGCTCTCGGCCGGGGCGCCGCTGAGGGCCGTGCGCCGCATCTCGACGATCGCATTGGTGGGGGCGGTCGGCTCCTCGCCGATCAGCACGTCCTCGGCCAGATCGACGGTGACGATATCGGCGAAGCGGGCGGCGCCGAACTCCGCGAGCTCCTCGCAGGTGCGCACCACGTCGAGGGTGGTGCCGATCTCCGTGCCGGCGTCGTAGAGCAGCTTGAGGCGGCCGCGGGCCACGTCGGCCCGCCCGGTGAGGGCCCGCAGCTCGGTGGTGTCCCGCAGCGTCGTGACGCTGCCCGGTGGTCCGCCGGCCTGGTCCGTCGAGCGCTGGTTGACGGCCAGCAGCCGGTCGCCGACCGGGTGGACCTCGTCGGTGACGACCCGGCCGGAGGCCAGCAGATGGGCGGTGGCGGGGTCGAGTCCGAGCTCGGCGACCGGCCGCCCTTCGACCTCGGACGGCAGGTCGAGCAGCCGGCGTGCCTCGTCGTTGGCGAGCAGCAGACGGCCGTCCCCGCCCACGATGATCACGCCCTCCCGTACGGCGTGCAGAACCGCGTCGTGGTGCTCGTACATCCGGGTCATCTCGGCCGGGCCCAGGCCGTGGGTCTGCCGCCGCAGGCGCCTGCTGACCAGGGCCGTACCGCCGGTGGCGACGAGGAGGACGCCGGCCGCGGCGCCGAACAGCAGCGGGAACTGGTTGTCGACGACGCCGCTGACACGTTTGACGGTGATACCGGCCGAAACCAGCCCGATGACCTTGCCGTTACGCCCGAACACCGGTACCACGGCCTGTACCAGGGGCCCGATGGTGCCGGTGATCCGCTCGGTGACGACGCCCCCGGCCAGTGCCGGTTTGATCGTGCCGACGAACTTCTTGCCGATGCGGTTGGGGATGGGGTGGGTGTAGCGGATGCCCTGCGTGTTCATCACGACGATGAAGTCGACCTCGGAGCGCTTGCGCGCGGCTTCCGTCCGGGGCTGCAGCACCAAGGTCGGATCGGCGCTCTTCAGGGCGGTCTCGATGCCCGGCGCATTCGCGAAGGCCTCGGCGACCGCGACCGACCTGTTGCGGGCCTCGCGGTCTCCGTCGGCCCGCGATTGCAGCACGAGAGCTGCGATGGCGGCGGCGACGAGCAACACCACGATCGCCACCTGCAGGAGAAAGACCTGACCTGCGACAGTTCGCATCCTGAGAACCGAACGCGGGCGGCCGTAGCGTCCGGCCATGTCCTCTTTCTACACCTCCCGCATACGGTGGGCGAGCCGCGCGATGCGGAGCGCAGCAGCAGCGAGCGCCCGCGCTGCTGCCGGGCGGCCTCACGGGCTGTCAGAGGATCGTCCCGTGATCCGGGTCCGGGCGCCAGAGGGCGGAAAGTCTCCCGGGTAGGTTTTACTGGTACGCATATGCGAACCTCTTCGGCGAAGAGGACATACGCGGCGCCCGCAGCGCGCCGCCGCACAGGGAACAAATCGCCCAGAGGCCGGACGGTTCATGTAACTCTTCCCACAGGCCCGGACGCTTGCCTGATCGGGGTCGGGCGCCCATGCGAGTCCGGCGTAAGCACAATATGCCTGGTCAGCCCGGCTCGCCAGGCGAACGGGTCCGCCCTTGGGGTGGCGCCGAGGTCACCCCTGCCGTAAGAGGGGACACCGGGACGGTATGAGACGTTCGTGGGCATGCATGTTCCCGAGGAGATCCGTGCCGAGGCGGCCGCACTCATCGACCACCACGCGCTCGGGCTGTGGAAGCCGAATGACGCCGACCGGCGAGCCGCCGTGGCGCTCTACCGCTTCCTCGAAACCGGTCTGCCGCTCACGGGCGAGCAGATCCGGTCCGCCCTGGCGCACACGGAGCCGTCGGCCGGGCTGCACGAGCGGCTGCTGAAGCTGCTGCAGGAGACCGCCGGGCTGCTCGACGACGCACCGGTGGCCGACAGCTCCGCCGGGCGGGACGCCGTCGACCACGTATGCCTTCTGCTGGACGCGCTCGCGCTCTCCGCGCACCCCGGCCGGTAAAGAAGAAGGCCCGCCCGGGCAGACGCTCCGGGCGGGCGGTTCTGGGGCCGTCAGGGCCCTATTCGGACGGCGGGCCGGCGGGCACCGTCTCCACGGGAGCCTGCTCGTCCTCGGGGACCGAGATCACCCAGTGCGTCTCCTGGCGGGGGCGCAGGTAGCACACCCAGTACAGGGCGGCGGCCGCCACGATCGCGCCGGTGATCACCAGGCTCTTGGTGCTCTGCTGGTAGAGCACCCACGCCAGGACCACGATCAGCAGCGCCGGGATCGCCGGCCACAGCGGCATCCGCCAGGCCAGCCGGTGCTTGTGCTCACCACGGCGCGAGACCAGGGCGCCCAGGGCGACGAAGACGTACATCGCGGCGACGGCCACCCCGGTGACCTCGCTCAGGGTGTCGAGGTTGACGAAGCACAGGGCCGCTCCGGGCACGCCGACCGCGAGGGTGGCCGCCCAGGGGGAGCCGAAGCGCCGGCCGACGTGCGAGAAGATGCGGTTGACGGTGGTCGGCCAGGCGGCGTCGCGCGCCGAGGAGAAGACCACCCGGGAGTTCTGGATCACCATCACGATCGCCGCATTGATGATCGCCAGGGCGATGCAGAGGCTGACGAAGGTGCCGACGCCCGAGTTGCTCCAGTCCTGCACCATGCCGGCGACGTCACCGGCGCCGAGGGTCTTCAGGTCGGGGGCGCCCAGGGTGATGGCGATGACCGGGATCAGGACGACGGCCGCGCCGATGGCGAGGGTCCACAGCACGGTGCGGGAGACGTTGCGGCGGGGGTTGTCCATCTCCTCTGCCAGGTACACGGCGGTGGAGAAGCCCTGCAGGATGAAGAGCGCGGTGGCCAGTCCGGCGACGATGAGGCCCGCGGTGACCGCGCTGCTGTGTCCGTTCCCGGCGTCGATGACAGGGTGGACGAGGACGGACGCGGACCGCTGGGTGTGGGTGAAGCCGAGGAAGGCGACGACCGCGCAGGCGACGACCTCCAGCACCAGGAAGACGCCGGTGATCCAGGCGTTGGCGCGCAGATCGAGCAGGCCCATGGCGGTGGCCAGCAGCATCACGGCGGCTGCGGTCCATTGCGGATCCAGGTGCACGATCGGGGCCAGATAGTCGGCGGTACCCAGGGCGATGATGGGCGGCACGATCATGACGACGATCAGCGAGAGGATGAAAACCAGCCATCCGGCGAGCCGGCCCATGAGCGTGCCGACCATGGCGTACTCACCGCCGGAGCTCGGTATCAGCGTGCCGAGCTCCGAGTAGGTGAAGGCGACGCCGATACAGAGCAGAGCGGCGACCGCGATGGTCAGCGCGGTGCCCGTGCCCAGGGTCGCGAAGGAGTCCGGAACGATCACGAAGAGCGAAGACGCCGGGGTCAGGCAGGACAGCGTGAGCAAGGTGCCGCCGACCACGCCGATCGACCGGGTGAGTTTCGGGGGGCTCGCGGCGTCCCCCTCCGTCGCACCACGGATGGTCCGCTCAGGCTCTGCGGAGGCAATAGGCGTGTAGGGCATATCGGTATCCGTATCCCATCGGTGCTGGCGACAAGAGAGGTGGCGCCTGGAGGAGGTGCGCCGCAAAGCGGTCTGAACCCGGACATCCCCAGGTCCGCTTTGGTGACCGAATAAAACCCCTGCCGACGACTCCCGTCAAGACCTTGTTAAAGGTGTGAGACAACGAAATCCGCAGCATCGCCGGGCGCTTGGAACGCTTATCAATGATCCGCCTAGAGAATTCAAGCGGATTTCGCGGTCGAGCGGGGCGATGCGGAGCACCCACGGGTGCCGCCGAATCCGTCGTGGCTCCCGCGAATTCGCGCCCCTACCGTCACTCCTTGTGCGCCTGCACCCGGGCGATCAGCAACGCGACGTCGTCGTGGTCGTGCTCGTCGCGCAGGGAGGCCAGCAGGCGGTCGCAGAGCCCGTCCAGATCCTGCTGGGGCTCCGACAGCAGCTCCAGCAGGGTGTCCAGCCGGGCGTCTATCGGCTGGTCGCGGGTTTCGATCAGCCCGTCGGTATAGAGCACCAGCTGATCGCCCTCGCGGAGCGGGACCGTGGTCTGCTCGAAGGGAACGCCACCGACGCCGAGTGGCGCGCCGGTGGGCAGATCCAGCAGCTCGGGCGGCCGGTCCGGCCGCACCACGACCGGTGGCAGATGCCCGGCGACGGCGACCCGGCACACGCTGCTGTGCGGGTCGTACACGGCGTAGAGGCAGGTCGCGAAGGCCGGGTCGAGACCGCCGGCGATGTGGTCGAGATGGCGCAGCACCTCGTCCGGATCGAGGTCGAGGTCGGCCAGGGCGCGGGCGGTGGTGCGCAGCTGGCCCATGGTGGCGGCGGCGTTGATGCCGCTGCCCATGACGTCGCCGACCACCAGCGCGGTCTTGTCCCCGGCCACGGGTATCGCGTCGAACCAGTCGCCGCCGACCTCGCTGGCCGCCTGCGCCGGCTGGTAGCGGTAGGCGATCTCCATGGCCGTGGGCTGCGGAGGCCGGTGGTTCATCAGATGGCGCTGGAGGGTGAGCGCGGTGCGGCGTTCGCTCTGGTAGGACCGCGCGTTGTCGATGCAGACCGCCGCGCGGGCGGCCAGCTCGACGGCGAGCACCGCGTCGTCCTCGTCGAACGGCTCCTGATTGCGCACGCGGTAGAGCGACAGCGCGCCGAGGACCTCACCACGGGCGATCAGCGGTACGGCCAGATAGGAGTGCAGCCCCGCCTTGTTCAGGACGGCGGCCCCTTGCGGGTCCGCGGCGATGTGCGGCAGGTCCTCCTCGCCCACCTGGGCGACGAGGACCGGGCGGGCTTCGGTCACACACCGGGTGATCAGCCGGTCGGCCTCATAGGAGGCGATCTGGCCGGTGGGGTCGGCGGCACGGACGGCCTCGGTGTTGTAGGCCATGGAGACGGCGAGCGCGCGGAAGCGGGCCGGGCCGCCGCGGGACAGCGAGGTCGGGCGCCGGCCGTCCAGGACGGCGTCGAGGACGTCGACCGCGGCCATGTCCGCCAGTTCGGGGACGATGACGTCGGCCAGTTCGTGTGCGGTCTGGTCGACGTCGAGGGTGGTGCCGACGGTGGCGGAGGCGTCGGCGATGACGGCCAGCCGCCGGCGGGCCCGAGCGGCCTCGGTGGCGGCCCGGTGCTGCTCGGTGACGTCGACGACCGAGGTGGCCAGCCCCAGCACCCGGCCGTGGGCGTCCTCCAGCCGGTAGTAGGACACCGACCACGCCTTCTCCGCGTGGGGGTCGGAGGCCGTGCGCCCGACGGTGAACTGGTCGAGCATCGGCCGGCCGGTGTCGAGGACCTCGCGCATGCCGGCCACGATGGTGTCGGTGTTCAGGAAGGACAGCGCCTCGCGGACGTCGTGGCCGATGTGCTGGTCGGCGGGCAGCTCGTTGATGCGCTCCAGCGCGGGGTTGACCATGACGAAGCGCAGCGAGGTGTCCAGGACCGCCAGGCCGATCGGCGACTGGGCCACGAGCCGTACGGACAGCGCCAGATCGCGCTCCACCCGGCGCAGCACAGCCTGGTCGGTGGCGATACCCAGGGCGTAGGACTCGCCGCGCTCGTCCAGCAGCCGCATGTTGCGGAATTCGACGAGCCGGGTGCTGCCGTCCTTGTGCTGGACCGGGAAGACCCCTGCCCAGCTCTCGCCGCCCGCCATGACCTCGGTGAACAGGTTCAGCACCAGATCGAAGTGCTCCGGCCCGACCAGCAGCTGGGCGGCGGACCGGCCGAGCGCTTCCTGGGCGCTCCAGCCGAACAGCGCCTCGGCCTGCGGGCTCCACAGGGTGATCCGTCCGTCCGCGTCCAGCATCACGGCGGCCACGCCGAGCAGGTCCAGCAGGCCGCCTGGCTGCCCCGGTGCGGCCCCTACGCGGGCGGCACCCTCGGGGAACGCGTCGGTCGCACCCATCCAGGCACTCCTTCCGCCGGTCATCGCAGACCGACAGCCGTGGCGCTCTCCGTACATCGGCCGATTCTCACAGTGCTTCCGTTGCTCTCCATCATCTCTCGACACGGGACGGACCTGCAGGGAGAGCGGGATCCGCAGGGCAGCCGCGACCCGTGCGCGAGGGAGCATTATCCGACGCCGTTCCCAGGTCGGCGACCGCGTTGGCGATATTCGAAGCGATGTTTCCGGCCGGGTTTGGGGGCGGTAATACGGGCGCCGGCCGCATTGCGTACGGCGACGGCCCGCGCGGGCGGGGCGCGGTACCGCTCCGACTTGGAGTTGTTGATCTACAGCGACTAAGCTGGACTTCTTGGTTGCCTCCAGCAACTAACTTCGCGAGACCGCAGCCCGGCGCAGAGGAATGCGCCCGCCGGCGTCAGGAGGAAGCCCGACATCATGCCCAGCGCCCCGACATTCCGCACGTACGTGGAGGAGAACCTCGATGTCCTTAGCGCCGACCCGACGCGCGAAGCCCTGGTCCACCAAGGCCGCCGCGTCACCGCAGGTGAGTTCCGCGCACTCGTCCACCGCCTGGCACGCGCCCTGCGTGCCCGCGGCGTCGACCGCGGAGCGACCGTCACGCTGCTGAGCGGCAACCTCCCGGAGACCCTCGCCGCCCGCTACGCGGCCAATCTGCTCGGCGCCCGGGTCAACTTCCTCTACAACAAGCTGTCCGCCGAGTCCCAGGCCGCCATCGTCCGCGATGTCGAGACCCGTGCCCTGATCGTCGACCCGCGCCTTGCCGAACGGGCCGCCGAGCTCACCGGGCTGGCACCGGTGCCGGACGTCCTCGTGCTCGGTCCGGCCAAGGTGGGTGCGGATCTGCTGGAGCTGGCGGCCGGCGAGTCCGACGAGCCGTTCGCGAGCCGCGCCCGGCCGGACGATGTGTGCACCATCCGCCACACCGGCGGCACCACCGGCCACCCCAAGGGCATCTGCACCACCTTCACGCAGGCCCGCTGGTTCCACGGAGTGGTCCCGCAGCAGTCGGAGTTCCCGCCCCGGCAGCTGGTCTGCACCACTCTCGCGCACGCCGCGGGCGTGATGGCCGACCGCACCCTGCACGCGGGCGGCACGGTCGTCCTGCTCGACGACTTCGACCCCGCGACCGCGCTCGCCGCCATCGAACGCGAGCGCATCACCGACCTGTTCCTGCTGCCGCCGCTGCTCTATCAGCTGATGGACCATCCGGACGCGCAGCACACCGACACCTCCAGCCTGCGGCTGTTGACGTACGGCGGCTGCCAGGCGTCCCCGGCCCGGATAGCCGACGCGGTACGGGCGTTCGGCCCGGTACTGGTGCAGGGCTACGGGCAGAACGAGGCCGGCGGCATCAGCGTGCTCACCCAGGACGACCACGACCCCGAGCGCCCCGACCGGCTGCGCACCGCGGGCAAGGTGCTGCCGGGCGTCGAGGTGGCGATCCGCGACGAGTCGGGCCGTGACCTGCCGGCCGGTGAGCACGGCGAGGTCTGTGTGCGCTCCGACATGATCATGCAGGGGTACTGGAAGCAGCCAGAGCTGACCGCCGAGGTTCTGCGGGACGGCTGGCTGCACACCGGGGACATCGGCTTCCTCGACGACGAGGGGTACCTGACCATCGTCGACCGGCTCAAGGACATGATCGTCGTGGTCGGCGGCCATGTGTACACCACGGAGCTGGAGGACGTGCTGAACTCGCACCCGCAGGTACTCCAGAGCGCCGTGTTCGGCGTCCGTGACGCCGACCGCATGGAGCGGGTGCACGCCGCGGTCGTCCGGGCGCCGGGCAGCAGCGTCGACGCCGCGCAGCTGTGCGCGATGGTGCGGACGGAGCGCGGCGCGATGTACGAGCCCGCGCGGGTCACGTTCGTCGATGCGCTGCCGCTGACCGATGCCGGCAAGCCGGACAAGAAGGAGCTGCGCCGGCAGGCCGAGCAGGAGGCCGGCACCGCCGGATGACCACGATGACGGGCCGCCGCGGCTGATGCCGCGACGGCCCGTCGGTTCTGCTGCCGGTCAGCGTCAGAGGATGCCGAACAGACCGAACGGGAAGCCGAACAGGCCGAAGAAGCCGAAGGGGCCGAAGCCGCCGCGGCCGAAACGGCCGAAACCCTCACGGCCGAAGTCGCCGCGACCCTCGAAACCGCGGTGGTGACCGTGGTGACGGTGGTGGCGGCCATGGTGGTCATTCTGGGGCGCGGCCTGAGCCAAGCCGGCGAGCGGGACGACGGCGGCAGCGGCGATCGCCGCGGCAGCAACGGAGCGGCCTATGAACTTGCGCATTGCGTTTCTCCTGTTTGGCAGGAAATCGGACATTCGATGAATACCGCGTACCGCCCAAAACCCCGCAGACACGGCGAACAGCCACTCCAACGGCCCCGGGAATTGCTCCAGTCGCGGTAACGAACGGGGCGGGCAATCCGGCGGCCGCACCGGTCAGAGCCGGATGATGACGAGGGCCGCATCATCGGTGGCGCCGCTGGGCGGCAGCAGCTCCGCCAGCAGCGCGTCGGCCAGCGTCTCGGCATCGGCGCCGAGGTGCCGGGTGAGCGCCGCCGCCAGCCGTGCCAGCCCGACGTCGATGTCCTCGTGGCGGCGCTCGATCAGCCCGTCGGTGTACAGGACCAGCACGGCGCCGTCGGCGAAGGCGACGTCCGCCTCGGGGCGGGCCACATGCTCGGGACGCGCCCCCAGCGGCGGGTCGGTCGCCTGGTCCAGGAATTCCACCCTGCCGTCCGGGTGCAGCAGGGCCGGCGGCGGGTGGCCGGCGCTGCTGTAGGCGAGGGTGTGCGTGGTCCAGTCGACGATCGCCTGCACCGCGGTGGTGGACTCGGCACCGTCCACCGACCGGGCGTAGATGCCGAGCACCTCCAGGGCCTGGGCCGGGCCCCTGGTGACCAGGGTGGCGGCGCTCAGCGCGCTGCGCAGCTGGCCCATGACGCAGGCGGCGTCCAGTCCATGGCCGACGACATCGCCGACGGCCACCGCCATCCGGTCGCCGGGCAGTTCGGCCAGGTCGTACCAGTCGCCGCAGACATTGAGCGCGCCGACCGCCGGCCGGTAGCGCACCGCCGCCCGGTGGTGCCCCACGAGCCGGGGCGCGGGCAGCATCGCCTCCTGGAGGGCGAGCACCACCTCCCGCTCCCGGGCGTGGGAGCGCCGCAGCCGGTCGTTGACCTCCTGGAGTTCCTTGGCGCGGCTGTAGAGCTCGGCCTCCATCCGCTCCCGGTCACCGCTGTGGTTCCGGGCGCCGGCCCGGACGATCTCGGTGACCTCCTCGACCCGGTGGACGATCAGCTGCACCTGCCCGTCGGGGCCGAGCACCGGCGCATTGACCGGTCTCCAGTACCGCTCCTCGAACACGCCGGGCCGGCCGGGCGCCTCGACGTCGTAGCGCTGCAGCCCCATGGTGTCGCGGCTGCCGGTGGCCAGCACCCGCTCCAGGGACGCCCGCAGGTTGCGCTCCCCGGACGCGTCGGAGGTGTCGGGATTCTCGGGGAAGACGTCGAAGAGACTGCGGCCGATCAGCTGGTGGCGTTCCCGTCCGGCCCGCTGGAACACGGCCTCGTTCGCGTCGACGATCACGAACTGGGGGGTGAGCAGCAGCACTCCGCCCGGCAGCGCGTGGAACACCGCCGCGTAGTCGATCGCAGCGCTGCTCATGTGCGGCCCGCACCGGACGGCGGGGCCTGCGGCAGCCGGGACCCCGGGTGCAGGTGGGCGCAGAGGAACGCCACGGCCAGCGCGGCGGCCATCCCGTAGAAGACCGCCCGGTTGCCCTCGGCGAAGTCCATCCGCACCGCCTCCAGCACCTCCGGCGGCAGCCGCGACGAGCTGCCCTCGCCGGCCGGCGGCCGGCCGCCCTGGGCGGAGAGGGAACCGGTGAGGCCGTGGGCCAGCTCGCGGGAGGTGGCGGTGGACAGCCCGCGGTCCTTGAGGCTCGCGACGATCCGGTCGGTGGTGACGTTGGCCAGCACCGTGCCCAGGACGGCCAGGCCCAGGCCGGCGGCGTAGTTGCGGACGGTCTGGGTGACGCCGGTGACCTCGCCGTAGGACGTGCCGATCGCCCGGCTGACGGCGTCGGTCGAGGCGGGCGCGAGCAGCAGGCCGATGCCGGCGCCGGCCAGCACGATGTACGGCCACTGGGCGCTCAGCGACAGGTCCGTCATCTCGTGCGCCCACAGCGCGAAGCCCACGGCGCCCAGCGCGGTGCCGAGCCGGAGCGCCGGCCGGGCGCCGCGCCGGTCGAGGATCCGGCCGCCGAGCTGTGCGGCGACACCGAAGCCCGCGAAGAAGACCAGGAGATAGCGGCCCGCCTCGTTCGGCGACGAGCCGAGGGCGACCTGTGCGTAGACCGAGGCGAAGAAGAACACCGGGACGAACGCCAGCATCGCGAAGAACAGCACGGCGATATCGGCGACGAAGGCCCGGACGCCGAACACCCTCAGGCTGATCAGCGGGTGACGGGTGCGCAGTTCGAGGCGGACGAAAACGGCCAGCACCAGCAGCCCGCCGAGGGTGCACGCCCAGGTGGCCGGGTTGGCCCAGCCCCAGGTGGCGGCCTGCTGCAGACCCAGCACGCTCAGGACCGTACCGGTGGCGAGCAGCAGCGCACCGCGCCGGTCCAGGCTCCCGCGGCGCCGCTCGTCGGGGAGGTGCGCCGGCAGGGTCAGGACGACGGCGACCACCGCGACCGGCACATTGACCCAGAAGACGGCCCGCCAGGTCCAGGTGGTGAGCCAGCCGCCGAGGACCGGTCCGATGGCGGTCAGTGCGCCGGAGAGCCCGAAGAGCAGAGCCGGGGCCCGGCCCCGGCGCTCGACCGGAAAGACCATGACCACGACGGCGAGCGCCGCCGGGAACATCAGGGCCGCGCCGATGCCCTGGAGTGCCCGGCACACGATCAGCCAGGTCTGCGCGACATCCCCGGTCGGCACCGCGCCGCACAGCGCGGCGGCGAGGACGAAGATCCCGGTGCCCACGAGCATGATGCGGCGGTGGCCGAGCAGATCGGCCAGCCGCCCGCCCAGCGCGAAACACGCCGCCAGGGCGAGCAGATAGGCGTTGACGACCCATCGGATGCCCGAGGCGGACAGGCCCAGCTCCTCGGTGAGCTGCGGCGCCGCGATGGACACCATCGTCTGGTCGATGAAGGTCATCGACACCGCGAAGAGCATGGCGGCGAGCGAGAGCGTCTCGTGCACCGCTCCCGCCCCGGCCGTCCGCTGTGCCTCCGGCACGCGCCGGCGGTTCGTCTCCGGTGCGTTCCTGTCGTGGGCCACGTGCGAAATGTTCCCGTCCGGGCCGGGTGGGCGCACGCCGGGCGACGGGGGCCGCTCCCCCGTCGGCAGCCGAACGGGGCGGCCGGTCCGGTCCTGCGGCAGCCGTGGCGGGTGCCGCCGTTCGGGTCAGCCCGCCGGCCACCGCCGGGTGCGGCCGGGCTGCTGACCGCGGGGGCCGGTGCCGGACCGGCCCTCCCCCGCCCTCACCGCTTACGGGCCCGGCTCGGCTGCACCCTGGACGGCTCCCCCGGCATCTTCGGGTGGTCGGGCGGATAGGGCATGTCCCCCAGCCCGGCATCCGCCTCCTGCCGGTCCGCGAGTTCCAGGACGGATTCCAGGCCGAAGGCGTGGTCCGCCATGTCGGCGTGCACATCGCCGAGTTCCGCGAACCGCGGTGGCACCGTCCGCAGATCGAAGTCCTCGGGTGTGGCGTCGGACAGCTCGTCCCAGTGCAGCGGGGTGGAGACGGTCGCCCGCGGCCGGGCGCGCAGCGAGTAGGCGGAGGCGATGGTCCGGTCCCGGGCCATCTGGTTGTAGTCGACGAAGACCTTCTCGCCGCGTTCCTCCTTCCACCAGGCCGAGGTCACCTGGTCCGGCATCCGGCGCTCCAGCTCCCGGGCCACGGTGATGGCGGCGCGTCTGACCTCGGTGAACGTCCAGTGGGGCAGGAGCGGCACATAGACGTGCACCCCGCGGCCACCGGACGTCTTGGGCCAGCCGCGCAGCCCGTGCTCCGCCAGCAGCTCCCGCAGGACGTGCGCGACCCGGACGGCGTCGGCGAAGTCGGTGCCGGGCTGCGGGTCGAGGTCGATCCGCAGCTCGTCGGGGTGCTCGGTGTCGGCCCGGCGGACGGGCCACGGATGGAACGTCAGGCAGCCCAGATTGGCCGCCCAGACCACGGCCGCGGGCTCGGTGGG
Organism: Streptomyces sp. 2323.1; assembly: GCF_900221035.1. Taxonomy (NCBI): domain Bacteria; kingdom Bacillati; phylum Actinomycetota; class Actinomycetes; order Kitasatosporales; family Streptomycetaceae; genus Streptomyces; species Streptomyces sp. 2323.1. The sequence continues at coordinate 641,424 of NZ_LT907981.1, forward strand.
GCACATCTCGTCGGCGAACCGTCCGCTGGGGAAGGCGATACGGGCGGTGGGCAGCCAGTCGGGCAGTCCCTTGGGCGCCCGCTTCTGGTAGAAGAACTCGCCCTCCACGCCGTCGGGAAAGCGCTGCATGGTGGTGGGCCGGTCGCGCAGGCCCCGCAGCACCCCGTCGGCGACGGCGAGGTAGTACTGCGCGACGTCCAGCTTGGTGAAGCCGCGCTCCGGGTAATACGTCTTGTCGGGGTTCGACACGCGCACCGTGCGCCCCGCGACATCCAGCTCGACAGCTCCGCCTCCGGCCATGACTCCACGTTAGGTTCCGGGCGGCGGCGCCGCGCGCCGGGAGAGCGGCGGCCGGCCCGCATCCGGCGCGCGGGAAGCGGCCCCAGCCTTCAGGATCGGGACATGGACCTGCCCGTGATGCCCCCGGTCTCCCCGATGCTCGCGAAGCTGGTGACCGACATTCCCGCCGGCATGCAGTACGAGGCGAAGTGGGACGGCTTCCGCGTCATCGTCTTCCGTGACGGCGACGAGGTCGAGATCGCCAGCCGCACCACGAAATCGCTCACCCGTTACTTCCCCGAAGTGGTCACGGCGGCCCGGGCCGAGCTGCCGCGGCGCTGTGTCCTCGACGGCGAGATCGTCATCGCCCATGACGGCCGGCTGCACTTCGAGGAGCTGCTGGAGCGCATCCACCCGGCCGACTCCCGGGTCCGTACGCTTGCCGAGCGGACCCCCGCCTCGCTCGTCGCCTTCGACCTGCTGGCCCTGGACTCCGCCGCGCTGGTGCACGAGCCGCAGACGGCGCGCCGGGAAGCCCTCGTCGAGGCGCTGCGGCCGGCCCGTGCACCGGTGTACACCGCGCCCGCCACCACGGATCAGGAGCTGGCGCGCCGATGGTTCACCCAGTTCGAGGGCGCGGGGCTGGACGGGGTGGTCGCCAAACCGCTCGATCTGCCGTACCGGCCCGGCGACCGCGCCATGTTCAAGATCAAACATGCCCGGACCGCGGACTGTGTCGTCGCGGGGTACCGGCTGCACAAGAGCGGGCCGGTGGTCGGCTCCCTGTTGCTCGGCCTGTACGACGACTCCGGGCAGTTGCAGCACGTCGGGGTGTCCGCCTCGTTCCCCATGGCCAGGCGGCGCGCGCTGGTCGAGGAGCTGGCACCGCTGCGGATGGACGACGTCGCGGAGCACCCGTGGGGCGAGTGGACCGACGAGGCGGCGCATGCCGCGCGGCGGATGCCCGGTGGGCCCAGCCGCTGGAGCGGCGGCAAGGATCTGTCGTGGGTGCCGCTGCGCCCGGAGCGGGTCTGCGAGGTCGCCTACGACCACATGGAGGGCAGCAGATTCCGTCACACCGCCCAGTTCCGCCGCTGGCGCCCGGACCGTACGCCGGAGAGCTGCGGCTACGACCAGCTGGAGGAGCCGGTGCACTACGACTTGGGGCAGTTGCTGCGGGGCTGACCGCGTCAGCGGGCTCGTACTCCCGGCCTCAGGCGTCACGCTCCGGAGGCCAGCGGCGCCGGGGCTCCCCCGGGGCGAGGCGCTCGACCACCTCCGACAGCTCCCGGCAGGCCTGCTCGATCTTGCGGCGGATGCTGTTCTGCTCAGCGATGATCGCCGACAACAGCAGCGCGGTGAGCGCCGCGGACACATTGAGGGCTTGGAGGTTGATCATCGCCTCCAGCAGGCTCTGCCCCCGGAACGGTCCCCTGCGGCCGTTCGCCGCCGTGATGGCCAGTACGGACACCAGCAGCACGATCGGGGCCGCCCCCGCCAGCTGGAAACGCAGCGCCGCCCACACGATCAGCGGAAAGACCAGGAACAGCAGCGAGAGCTCGCTGGAGACCGCCACGAGCGAGACCAGGACCGAGACGGTCAGCAGGGTCGCCGCCTCGGCCCACCGGTAGCCGGGTACGTCCCAGTGCCGCCGGGGCAGCGCACGGAAGGCGAGGATGAGCGGGGTGACGACGAGGATGCCCATCGCATCGCCCGACCACCACGCGACCCAGGTCTTCCAGAAGCCGCCGGCCGGCAGCGCCCCGCTGAGGAAGAGCGTCCCGGTGCCGATCGTCGCGCTGATCAACATCCCGGCGAACGCGCCGAGGGCGACCAGCGCCACCCCGTCGCGCAGCCGGTCGAGTTCGGTGCGGAAGCCCACCCTGCGGAGCATCCAATAGGCGCACACCGGGGCCAGGGTGTTGCCCGCCATGATCCCGATGACGGAGACCTCCAGTTCGCTGATGGAGGCGACGACGAGGAGGGTGCCGAGGGCGATGCCGGGCCACGTCCGCAGGCCCAGGAGGAGCAGACAGCTCAGTGAAATGCCGGTGGGCGGCCACAACGGCGTGACCTGGGCACCGGCGACCACCACCTGCTCCAGCAGGCCGATGCGTGCGGTCACGTAGTAGACGCCGGCGAACGCGAGGATCGTCAGGGCTGCTGGTGCGAGACGGCGGAGTTCCTCGGTGCGCACCACAGCAGCCATCAGACAACGCCGGCGGCCGGGCGCCGGCCGCGACACGCACGCCCGGTCCGCGCTTCACCCGGCTCCGGGCGCCGCCGCGTCGAAGCGCAGCACCAGCACCGCGGAGTCGTCGGTGTGCCCGGTGAACTCGGCGACGCTCATCGCCGCGTCGGCCACCGTCGCCGGATCGCCGCCGGCGTTCGCGCTGACCAGCCTGGTCACCTGCGCCAGTCCGGCCTCTATCGGGAACGACGGCCCCTCGACGACCCCGTCGGTCAGCAGCACGAACGCTCCCGCCGTGGCGAACTGCCGGTGGCTCACCGGATATTTCTCCCCCGCGGCGATGCCGAGCGGCAGGCCCCCGGGGTCGTCGGCGAGGCCGTGTCGGCCGTCGGTGGTGGCCCAGATGCCGGGCACATGACCGGCCCGGGCGCTGGACAGCTCCCAGGCGACCGGGTCGAAGCGGACGAAGGTGCAGGTCGCGAAGAGTCCGCAGTCGACCGAGAGCAGCAGGTCGTTGGCCCGCCGCAGCACCTCCCCCGGGTCCGGGGCATGGACGGCGACGGCGCGCAGCCCGAAGCGGATCTGCCCCATGAAGGCGGCCGCCTCGACGTCATGGCCCTGCACATCACCGATGCAGAAGGCGAGCGTCCCGTCGGGCAGCGGGAAGCCGTCGTACCAGTCGCCCCCGATGTCCAGCCCGTGCCGGGCGGGTGCGTAGGTCGCGGCGGCGCGCAGGCCCGGTATCGCGGGCAGGACGGTCGGCAGCATCTCGTGCTGCAGAGCCTCGGCCAGCTCCACCCGGGCCCGCTGGGTCTCGGCGCCTTCGCGCGCCTGGGCGGTCAGCCGGCCGAGCGTGGTCAGCAGATCGTCGGCGCTCGCGGACCGCGGGGGACGACGCCGAAGCATGGACCGCTCCAAGGTGCGTCGGTGAAGGAGCCGCCGCGGGGCCACGCTCCGTGCCCTGCCCCGCGTGGCCGCCTGACCTGGCTTCATGGGGCTCCTGGGGAGCCCGCCTCTCCCGATTCATCTTATTTCTGCGGTGTGACTTCCGCTTGACGACCATCGGGGTGGGCCGCTCGCGGCCGGGCGGGCCGCAGGCGACGGCGGCCGTCGCAGCGGGCCGTGCCGGTGCACGAGGGCCGGAGAGGTCCGTCACCCTCCGCATCCGGGGAAGCACGGCGCGCGGGCCCACCGGCCTCCGTGCCCGGCCGGGCCCGCCCCGCCGCCCCTCCCCCGGCCGTTCTCAGGCAGTGGCCGCCGGGCGCGGCGCCTGCAGATGCCGCACGCCGGACCGTACGGCCCAGAAGAAGACCGCGAGCGCGAGGGCGGCCACGGTGATCGAGTCGTACGGGGCCGGCAGCCGGCCGGAGCCCTCGAAGGTGCCCAGCCAGGAGAGCACCGTGAGGGCGACGAGGTAGACCACCAGCCAGGCGCCGGTGCGGAGTTCGGCACCCAGCGGACGGCTCGGGCCGGCGCCGTCGGCCTCCAGGGCGGCCTGGTCGGTACGGGCGCCGGGGCGGCGCATGGCCAGGAAGATCAGCAGGCCGCCGAGGACGAGCGGCAGCGCGAGGCGCAGATCCTGCCAGCCCGACCAGTAGACGAACTCGCTGGACACCACGAAGCTGACCGGCGCGATCCAGCGCAGCCCCGGGACCCAGCCGGCGGTGCGGCCGCCCGGCTCGGCGCGGAACACGGCGACCGCGACCGCGGAGGCAGCGTAGATCAGCAGATACATGTCGCCCATCACGCTGACAATGTCCTGCCAGCCACCGAACGGCAGCAGAAAGACCACGATGACGATGAGGTTGACCACCAACGCCCGGCGCGGGATGCCGAACCGCTCGTTGACCTTCATGAAGTACCGGGGGATGGTGCCGTTCTTGGCGAGCGCGTAGGTGTGCCGGGCGTCGATCGCCACGCCCACGTATGCCGAGCCACCGGGCGAGACCACCGCGTCCGCGTAGAGCAGGCTGGACAGCCAGTGCAGATTGAGGATCAGGGCGAGCTGGCCGAACGGGGAGTCGAAGGAGACCCCCTGCCAGCCGTGGCCGAGCAGGTTCTCGGGGACGGTGAAGAGGAACGCCAGCTGCAGGGCCAGGTACATCAGGACGGCGAGACCGATCCCGCTGAGGACGGCGACGGGAATGGTCCGGCGGGGGTTGCGGGTCTCGCCCGAGAAGTCCAGCGGCGCCTGGAATCCGTTGACGGAGTAGACGATGCCGCCGCCGGCCAGCGCGGTCAGACAGGCGACATAGCCGTACGGCGCGAATCCGCCGTGATCCGTCAGCCGACCGGAGTGCCAGCCGGAGGCGATCAGCGCGATCACGGTGACCACCGGAATGACGATCTTGAACACCGAGACCAGGTTGTTGAGCGTGGCGAACATCCGCACCGCGAACCAGTTCAGCACGGTCAGCAGGACGCTGAGCCCGGCGGCCAGGGCCAGCCCGGAGACGGTGAGGGTGTGGCCGTTGTAGATGCCGGGGAGGTAGTGCGCGGCGTACTGCATGATCGCGCTGATCTCGGCCGCGGTGCCGCCCACGGACAGCAGCGTCGACCAGCCGATGACGGTGCCGACGAGCCGGCCGCTGGCGAACAGCGGCCAGCGGACCGTGCCGCCACCCTCCGGCCGGGACGCCCCGAGCTCGATCATCACCAGGGCGACCAGGGCGCACAGCACGCCGGCGCCCACCCAGGACAGCAGCGCGGCGGGTCCGGCCGTCTGCGCCGCATACATGGCGGCGAACAGCCAGCCGGAGCCGACGATGTTGGAGAAGCCGATGCCCGTCAGCCCCCAGAAGCCCAGGTCACGACGCAATCGGCGCTCCTGCACCTGCACTTCCGGCGCGCCGGCGCCCTCGCCCCCCGCTGATACCTGACGCTCCGACACGGAAAACGGCCTCCTCGATTCACTGTTGCGGCTCGCCGGACCCTACTCGACGTGCGGCGATGACAAATTTCCCGTCCACGGACGAACACCTCGTCCACACAGCGCACCGCCGCGGCCGCGGAGCGTGCAGCGCCGGGCCGGGCGGCGGAGATCCGGACGCACCGGCGCGCGGGACGGCAGGACAGGGCAGGGCGCAGGTGAAACAAAGAATTCATACGGCGGGCAGCACGCGGAGGTCCGCGGCGGCGGTCACCCCAGCTGATCCGCCGGAACGCCGAAGGTCGCCGTCAGCCCCTCCCGGCCGGCCTCGGTGAGGTGGACGACGCGGCGGTACTTCCCCTGGCGGAGCCATTCCAGGGCGAACATCCGGGTGGTGAGCGCGGCACCGAGCGGGCCGGCAAGGTGGTGGCGCCGCTCGGCCCAGTCGACGCAGTAGCGGACGGATGCCCGGCGGCGCGGGAGCCGTTCCGTGTCGATGCCGAACGCGGTCAACTCGGCGCGGCCGTGCGGGGTGAGGACGTAAACGGGGGCACCGGTCCCCGCCGCCTCGGCGGTGAGGATGTCCTGCTCCTGGAGGGCGCTCATCACGGCGACGCCCAGCCGGCCCGCCAGATGGTCGTAGCAGAGGCGGGCGCGCAGCAGGGCCCTGGCGCGGGTGCCGGCGTTCAGGGAGCGCACGGGCAGCGGGCGGGCGATCAGCGCGAGCTGTTCCAGGGCGCGGGCCACGTCCTTCGTGGCGAGCCGGTAGTAGCGGTGGCGGCCGTCGAGTTCGACGGTCAGCAGCCGGGCGTCGAGGAGCTTGGCGAGATGTCCGCTGATGGTGGAGTTGCTGACGCCCGCCTCGGCGGCCAGGGCGCTGGCCGGCAGCGCACCGCCGCCGCCCAGCGCCAGCAGCACCTTGGCCCGCGAGGGGTCGCCAATCGCCGCCGCGACCTGGGCCACATCGGTTTCGGTCCCGGCATCCATGGTCTCGACGGTACGCCCAGGATGCTTCGGCAGACAGCGAAACGTTCTCCTGCCCGGCTCCCGTATGGCGAGAACGATTCGGCGGCTGCCGTACCGATCCGGCTCGACACTGGCCGTATGCCGACGTTCTACGCCGCCGCGCCCCCGCGGACCACGCACCGCAACTCACCGCTGCCACTGGTGGCCCTGTGCCTGGGCTACTTCATGGTCATCCTGGACGTCACCGTCGTCACCGTGGCCCTTCCGGCGATCGGTGCCGCGCTGCACGCGGGGGTGACCGGCCTCCAGTGGGTGGTGGACGGCTACACGCTGGTGTGCGCGGGACTGCTGCTGTTCTGCGGCGGGCTCGGGGACCGGCTCGGCGGCAAGACGGTGTTCCTGGGCGGGCTGCTGGTGTTCACCCTCGCCTCCGCGGGGTGCGCACTGGCCCCCACCGTCACGGTGCTGGTGGCGGCGCGGCTGGTGCAGGGCCTGGGGGCGGCGCTGATGGTGCCGGCTTCGCTGGCACTGCTGCGGACCGCCTATCCAGAACGGGCCGCGCGCGCCCGCGCGTTCGGTATCTGGGGCACCGTCGCGGGCCTGGCCGCCGCGGCCGGACCGGTCCTCGGCGGCGTGCTGGTCACCGGGCTCGGCTGGCGGTCGGTGTTCCTCCTCAATCTGCCCGTCGGCCTGGCCGCGCTGCTCCTCGCCCTACGGCACGTACCGCACTCCCCCGCCGACCGCACCCGCCGCGGCCTGGACCTCCCGGCGCAGACCGCGGCGGCGGTGGGCCTGGCCTGCCTGACCACGGGGTGCATCGAGGCCGGGGCCCTGGGCTGGACCCACCCGGCCGTGCTCGGCGCCTTCGCGGGCTTCGTCTGCGGAGCCCTGGCGTTCCTGGTCCTGGAACGGCGTGCCCGAGCCCCGATGCTGCCGCTCGCCCTCTTCCGCATACGCGCCTTCGCGGTCTCCGCGGTCGTCGGCGTGCTGCTCAACACGGGTTTCTACGGGCTGCTGTTCCTCGCCCCGCTGTACTTCCAGCAGGTGCACCACTACAGCGCGCTGCGCACGGGCTGTGCGCTGGTGCCGGCCGTCGGTGTGGCGGCCTTCGGTTCCGCGCTGTCCGGACGGCTCACGGCGCGCGCCGGGCCGCGGCTGCCCATGATGGCCGGGCTGCTGGTGGGCGCGGCCGGACTCCTCGGCTGGCTGGCCGCGGGCCCGGACACGCCCTGGGCCGTGCTGGCGGTCCCCATGGCCGGTGCCGGGTTCGGCAGCTCACTGACGATGCCGGCCGCCACCTCGGTGATGATGGAGGCCGCGCCCGGAGAGCGCGGCGGTGTCGCGGCCGCGGTGTTCAACACCGCACGGCAGACCGGCAGCGCCCTGGGCGTCGCGCTCTTCGGCACGCTGGTGGCCACCGGGCTCGTGCCGGGCCTGCACCTCTCGGTGCTGATCGGCGCCGCGGGCTTCCTCACCGCGGCGGCGCTCTCCGCACGCTGGATCCCCGGCCCCGGTCGGGCCGGCACACCGGACCGACCGTGACCGGAACCGGCGTACGCGCGCCCCAACGGCCGCCCACACCCACGCAATCCGTACGCATGTTTTACCGTGGCCGGGTAGATGTCGCCGGGGGACGCCGCATCGGCACACGGGGATGCCGGCTCTGCCGTAACTGCCGTATCGAGGCGAGGAGCTGACGTATGACACTGCCGTGGCGGGAGAACGAGGACTGGCGGCGCCGGTACCCGCAGCCGGGGCCCGACTGGACGCAGGGCATGCCGCAGGGGCCGACGGATCCGCTGACGCCCATGGGGCGAGTCGACCAGTACGGCCGGATGGGGAACGCGCTGCGCGCCGGCTCGCTGTCGGACTGGCAGCGGAAGGTGATCGTCGGCTTCGCCGTCGGCGCGGCCGTGGTCACCGTGGTGTCGGTTCTGCTGGCCCTGTTCGGCTGACCGCCCGCCGTACGGACCGGAAGCAGCCGGCCGGCTCGCAGGGAACACCCGCCGGGGCGTCCCCCGCGCCCGCAGGCGGTCAGCAGCTCCAGCAGCCCGACCAGCAGGCGGACCGGTGGGCGTGCAGGCGCCGTCCGTGGAGCGGGACAGGGGCAGGTGCCCCTGCCTCGCCGGGCGCGGCGAGGGCGCGCAGCGCCGCGATCTGGGCGCACAGCACGACGCTGAGGGCGGCGATTTCTTCCGGCTCGGCATGGCCCTTCTCGATGCGCAGCCAGGATTCGGGCGGCTCGGGCGACTCGTCGGGCTCCGGGGCGGTGGGCGAGGCGAGATCGGCCGGCCGGGCGTCGTCGGCGGGCGGGCCGTCGTCGGCCGTGCGCTCCCCCGCAGCCGTGTCCTCGGTGCGGCGGATGCGCTCGACGGCGGGGGCGCCCGTACCGGCGGTGGCCGTGCCCGCGCCGGTGGGTACGTGCTCCACGAGCGGGGCGGCGGCGCCGTTGCGGGGGCTCGCGTCGGTGGAAACGACCGTGCCGACGGGTCCGGCCTCGCCGATGACGGTGCTCGCGTCGGTGGATGTGCTCATGTGGGGGTCCATGGGCTAGGTGGCGGTGCGTGGCGCATGACGGGCCGCCCCGGCGTCGCGCTGTGCCGCGTACGGGCAGGTCACCGTCCCGACGCTACGAGCGTGCCCGGACGCTGTCGCGCGGGAGGCGCTCCGCCTGCGCCATTCGGACGACCCCGCCGCTGTCCCAGGCGTGATATCCGGCGCCGGGACCGTGTTGCTCCCGGCCCCCGCAGCCCGGGCGACGAGCATCGCGCCCAGGTATGTGCAGGCGCGCGGCTGCCGGATGACGCAGTCAGGATGGCGGGACGATGAGACGTGACCAGGCCGACGACGAATGTGCTCCTACGCGGGACGAGGGGCGCCGGGGCTTTCTGAAGTGTGCGGCGGGGATGGCAGGCGCGGCGGCCGCCGTGGGACTCGGCGGGGAGGCCGTGGCCGTCCCGGCGTCCCGGACGGCGACCGGGCTGCGTGCGGACGGGCAACTGCCCGACCAGATCCCCTTCCACGGCCACCATCAGTCCGGCATCGTGACACCGCAGCAGCTCTTCGCCGGGTTCGTCGGCTTCGATGTGCTGGCCGAGAACCGGGAAGGCCTGACCGAGCTGTTCCAGCGGCTCACCAAGCGGTCGCGCATCCTGGTGGCAGGGGTGAAGCCGCAGGACGAGCAGGTCGCCAAGGAGGCGCCGACGCCGGACTCGCTGACCATCACCCTCGGGGTCGGCGCCTCGCTGTTCGACGACCGGTTCGGGCTCTCCGGGCACAAGCCCCGGCACCTCAAGGCCATGCCGGCCTTCCCCGACGACCGGCTGGAGCCGCCCCGCTGCCACGGTGATCTGTCACTGCAGATCTGCGCCCAGCACCCCGACGCGATCGTCCACGTCCTGCGCGATCTGGCACGGGAGACGGAGGGGCTGCTGCGGCCCCGCTGGCGCGCGGACGCCTTCCTCAACCCCTCGCGGCCCTCGGGCTCGCCCCGCACCTTCGTCGGCTTCAAGGACGGAATCGTCAATCCGGACACCGGATCGACCCGGGAGATGGACCGGCTGATGTGGGTGACCCCGCCCTGCGGCGAGCCGGAGTGGGCCCTGGGCGGCAGCTATCAGGTGCTGCGCCTGATCCGCTTTCACATCGAGAAGTGGGACAAGCTGCCGGTGGACCGCCAGGAGCGGATCTTCGGCCGGCGCAAGGCGAGCGGCGCCCCCCTCGACGGCGAGCACGAATCGGACTCCCCGCGGTTCCGCGACGACCCGCACGGGACGAAGATCCCGCTCAACTCACACATCCGGCTGGCCAATCCCCGCACCGAGAAGACCGACGACTCCCGCTTCCTGCGCCGTAGTTACAACTACGACGCCGGTTTCGACCGCAGCGGGAAGATGGATCTCGGACTGGTCTTCTGCGGCTACCAGCAGGACCCGGAGCGGCAGTTCGCGACGGTGCAGCGGCGGCTCCAGCACGAGCCGCTGTCCGAGTTCGTCACGCCCCTCGGCGGCGGCTACTTCTTCATCCTGCCCGGGGTACGGGACGCCGACGACTGGTTCGGCTCCCGGCTGCTGGAGAAGGTCTGAGCACAGCGGTGGCGGTGCCCCGGCGTCTGTGACGCCGGGGCACCGCCACCGGGCGACCGGCCGTCAGCAGATCCGCGGCAGCTGCTCCCCCAGCGGCAGATCGACCACCCGCGTGCCGCCCAGCGGGGTGCGGGCGACGACCATGCCGGGGTGGGTCTCGACGGTCTCGCCGATGACCGCGGCGCCTGCGCCCAGCGGGTGCGCGCGCATCGCGTCCAGTACGGCATCGGCATGGGCGCGGGGGACGAACGCCACGAGCTTGCCCTCGTTGGCGACGTACATCGGGTCCAGGCCGAGGATCGCGCAGGCGTTGGCGACGGCCGGCGGGACGGGGACGGCGCGTTCCTCGATGACGATGCCGGTGCAGGACGCGGTGGCGATCTCGCACAGGGCCGCGGCCAGTCCGCCTCGGGTGGGGTCGCGCAGCACGTGCAGATCGGGCGTGACGGCGAGCATGCTCTCGACGAGGCCGCCGAGTGCCGCGCAGTCGCTCTCGATCTCGACGCCGAATTCCAGGCCCTCCCGCACGCTCATGATCGCCACGCCGTGCAGGCCGATGTCGCCGCTGACGATCACCATATCGCCGGGGACGACGCGCTGCGGCCGCAGATCGACGCCCGCCGGGATCAGCCCGATGCCGGCGGTGTTGAGATAGACGCCGTCGCCGTGGCCGGCCTCGACGACCTTGGTGTCACCGGTGGCCACCTCGACGCCGGCCGCCCGCGCGGCCGCGCCCATGGCATCGGCGACCCCGGCGACCACCGGCATCTCGACGCCTTCCTCCAGAATGAAGCCGCAGGAGAGGTAGGCGGCCCTGGCACCGCTCATGGCAAGGTCGTTGACGGTGCCGTTGACGGCGAGATCGCCGATGCAGCCGCCCGGGAAGAAGAGCGGCCGCACGACGTAGGAGTCGGTGGAGAACGCCAGGCGTACGCCGCCGAGCGAGACCGCCGCGGAGTCGCCGAGCTGGGCGAGGATCTCCCCGCCGAAGGCCGGGGCGAAGATCTGCTGGACGAGTTCGGCGGACAGCGCGCCGCCGCCGCCGTGGCCCATGACGATCCGGGGCTGGTCGCGGACCGGAGCGGGGCAGGTCCAGCCGGAGATGTCGACGGTGGGCAGGCCGCGGTCGGCCGGGGTGGGGGCGCCGTGGGCGGATCGGGTGGTGTCAGGCAACGGTGCTCGCCTCCTGCGGGGTGGGCGGGGTGCCGAGTCGGCGGTAGAGGTAGTAGGCGGCGCAGGCGCCCTCGCTGGAGACCATGGTGGCGCCGAGCGGGGTGCGCGGGGTGCAGGTGGTGCCGAAGGCCTCGCACTCGTGCGGCTTGATCAGCCCCTGGAGGACCTCCCCGCTGCGGCAGGCGGCGGGTTCGCGGGTGGTGAGCCCTTCGACGGAGAAGCGGTACTCGGCGTCGTAGTCGCGGTAGCGCTCCGACAGCCGCCAGCCGCTGGCCGGGATGGTGCCGATACCGCGCCAGGCGCGGTCGGTGACCTCGAAGACATCGGCGAGCATGGCCTGGGCCGCCGGGTTGCCCTCGGGGCGTACGGCGCGCGGATAGGCGTTGTCGACGGTGTGTTCGCCGCGCTCCAGCTGGCGCACGGTGCGGCGGATGCCCTCCAGGATGTCCAGCGGTTCGAAGCCGGTGACCACGATCGGCACTCGGAACCGTTCGGCCAGCTCCGGGTACTCCCGGATGCCCATCACGCTGCACACGTGGCCGGCGGCCAGGAAGGCCTGCACCCGGCAGCTGGGCGACTGCATGATGGCTTCGATGGCGGGTGGTACCCGGACGTGCGAGACCAGCAGGCTGAAGTTGGGGATGCCGAGCTTGCGCGCCTGATGGACCGTCATGGCGTTGGGGGGTGCGGTGGTTTCGAAGCCGATCCCGAAGAACACCACCTGGCGGTGCGGATTCTGCTGGGCGATCTTGAGTGCGTCGAGCGGGGAGTAGACGACCCGTACATCGCCTCCGTGACTGCGCACCTGGAACAGATCGCGGTCGCTGCCGGGGACCCGGAGCATGTCGCCGAAGGAGCAGAAGATCACGTCGGGGCGGGCGGCGATCTCCAGCGCCTTGTCGATGACTTCCAGCGGTGTCACACACACCGGGCACCCCGGTCCGTGGATCAACTCGACGTTGTCGGGCAGCAGTTGGTCGATGCCGTGGCGGATGATGGTGTGGGTCTGGCCGCCGCAGACCTCCATCAGGGCCCAGGGCCGGGTCACCGTGGCCCGGATCTCGTCGAGCAGCCGGCGGGCCAGCGCGGGGTCCTGGAACTCGTCGAGGTACTTCACCGGATCGCCTCCGTCGCTCCGTCACCGGGAGCCGCGGCCGGTGCGCCGCCGGCTCCGGCGACCGCCCCGTCACCTGCCCCGGAGGCGGCAGCCGCCTCCCAGGGATCACCGAACTCCTCCTGCAGCAGGCCCAGTTCCTCGAACAGGGCGAGGGTCTGCCGGGCGGATTCCTCGTCCAGGCGCTGCAGTGCGAAGCCGACATGGACGATGGCGTACTCGCCGACCTGCAGATCGGGGACGTACTCCAGGCACACCTCCTTGACCACCCCGCCGAAATCGACGGTGGCCATACGGGTGCCGTCCCGTTCCTCGATGTCCAATACCTTGCCGGGTACCGCCAGGCACATGGGTCCTCTCCCTCCTCGTCGTGGGTGCATTGCGTCTGCCTCGTCGGGGTACCGCTCAGGGCACGCCCACCCCGCCGAACGCCGGTACCGCGCGGGCCGCCACGACGATCTGGCCGAGCGCCAGCCCTCCGTCGTTGGGCGGGACGCGGCGGTGGCGCAGGACGGTGAACCCGTCCTGCCGCAGGAGGCGGGCGGTGGCCTCGGCCAGCAGGGTGTTGGCGAAGACGCCGCCGGTCAGCGCCACGGTCGTCAGACCGGCGCGCTGCCGGGCCAGCGCGCAGCAGCGCCGGACGAGATCGGCGACCGCGGTGTGGAAGCGGGCCGCGATCAGCGCCGGGGCGGTGCCCGCCCGGAGGTCCTCGACGATGGCGGTGAGCACCGGGGCCGGGTCGGCGACGGTGTCGGCGCCCGCCTGGCCCGTCGGTGCGGTGTGCAGCGCGAAGGTGTAGCCGGGGCCGTGGTCCTCGCCCGCGGTCAGCGCCGCCGCTTCGAGTGCGACGGCGGCCTGGGCCTCGTATCCGGCGTGGTGGCAGACCCCGGCCAGCGAGGAGACCGCGTCGAAGAGCCGTCCCATGCTGGAGGTGGGCACACAGTTGAGGTGGCGTTCCAACTGCCGCGCCAACAGCGGCCGTTCCTCGGGCGGGCAGGCCGCCACCGGCGGCAGATCGGCGGCCCAGTCGAGGCCGGCGGCGCGCAGATGGGCCAGGGCCATCCGGTAGGGGCGCCGTACGGTGGTGTCGCCGCCGGGCAGTGGGACGTAGGCGAGCTGTCCGAAGCGGCGGTATCCGTCGTAGTCGGCGAGCAGGATCTCGCCGCCCCACACGGCGTGGTCGTCGCCGTAGCCGGTGCCGTCGAAGGCGACCCCGATGACCGGTTGCCGGTCGCCGAGGCCGTGTTCGGCCATGGCGGCGGCGATATGGGCGTGGTGGTGCTGGACGCGCACCAGCGCCCGGCCGTCGGTGTGCCGCTCGGCCCACCGGCCGGAGCGGTAGCCGGGATGCCGGTCGGCGGCGAGGAGTTGCGGACGCACCCCGGTGACCGTCTCCAGATGCGCCTCGGCCTTCTCGAAGGCGAGCTGGGTCGCCAGGTCGTCCATGTCGCCGATGTGCGCGGACAGCCAGGCGCGGCGCCCCTCGGCGAGGCAGAGCACGTTCTTGAGGTCGCCGCCGGCCGCCAGCGCGGGCCGGACCGGTACCGGGAGCGGGACGGGGAACGGCGCATAGCCGCGCGAGCGGCGGACGAACAGCGGCTCCCCGTCGCTGATGCGGACCACGGAGTCGTCGCACGGGATGTGGATCGGCCGGTCGTGGAGGAGCCAGGCGTCCGCCAGCTGCGCCAGGCGCGCCACGGCCTCGTCGTCGTCCGTGACGATCGGTTCGCCCGCGATGTTGCCGCTGGTCATGACGAGCAGCCGGGGGCCCGGCGGGTCGCCGGGCAGGCCGAGCAGCAGATGGTGCAGCGGGGTGTACGGCAGCATGACGCCGAGGTCGGGGCTGCCGGGGGCGACGGCGGCCGAGAGCGCGGGCGCGTCGGGGGGCGGCGCGGGGTGCGGGGCGCGGCGCAACAGGACGATGGGGCGTACAGGGCCGGTGAGCAGCGTGCGTTCCTCGTCCCGCAGCCGCACCAGGTACTCGATGTCTGAGAGTTGACGGGCCATCAGGGCAAAGGGTTTGTCGCCGCGGGACTTGCGGCGGCGCAGCGTGGTAACGGCGGTGTCGTCGGAGGCGTCGCAGACCAGGTGGTAGCCGCCGAGGCCCTTGACGGCCACGATGGCGCCGTCGGCGAGCAGCCGGCGGGTCTCGGCGACCGGGTCGGGGCCGGTCGCCGGGCGCGGGGGGCGGGTGCGGTCGGCCGGGTCGGCGGTCAGCAGCCGCAGCCGGGGGCCGCAGTCGTGGCAGGCGATGGGCTGGGCGTGGAAGCGCCGGTCGGCCGGGTCCGCGTACTCCCGCGCACAGCGGGCGCACATCGGGAACCGGTCCATGGTCGTCAGGGCCCGGTCGTAGGGGACCGCGGTGACGATGGTGAAGCGCGGCCCGCAGTGTGTGCAGGTGAGGAAGGGGTGCCGGTAGCGGCGGTCGGCCGGGTCGGTCAGCTCGGCGAGGCAGGCGTCGCAGGTGGCGGCGTCCGGGGAGACCAGGGTGCGCGAGGGGCCGTCG
Source organism: Streptomyces sp. 2323.1 (assembly GCF_900221035.1). Taxonomy (NCBI): domain Bacteria; kingdom Bacillati; phylum Actinomycetota; class Actinomycetes; order Kitasatosporales; family Streptomycetaceae; genus Streptomyces; species Streptomyces sp. 2323.1. The sequence continues at coordinate 656,607 of NZ_LT907981.1, forward strand.
GCACGGGAGGGGAGGATACGGAATCCGGAGTCGCCGGCCACCGCGAGGTCCTCGCCGTCGACGGCCTCCACCACGGCCAGCGGGGGCGCCTCGGCGCCGAGCCGTGCCCCGAAGCGGGCGAGCGCGGCGGGGGCGCCCTCGACCTCGGCGACCACGCCGTCGCCGGTGTTGGTGACATGGCCCGTCAGGCCCAGTTCCGTCGCGAGGGTGTGGACGAACGGGCGGAAGCCCACGCCCTGGACGACGCCGCGCACGGTGATCCGGCGGCGGCCGGCGGCTGCCGCGGGGGCCGTGGCGAGGGCCCCGCCGACCTGCCCCGTGGTCATGAGCGGCTCGACGCCACGGTGTCGGAGTCGGTCGGGTGCGGATGGCCGCCGTGTGCCCGCGGTGCGTGGGTGTGCTCGCCGTCGAGGGCGTCCCCCGCTCGGCCGTCCTCGACGTCGTGCACATGGTGGGACTTACGGGTCATGACCGGGATGTGCACCGGCGCTCCGTCGCGCGCGGCCAGCGCCCGGTCCAGCAGCACCCCGTCGCCGGTGCCGCCGCGGGCCGAGGTGAGGACGACCTCGACGCCGGGGTTGATGCGTTCGACATTGGCGCGGAACTCCGCCTCGTCGAAGGCGACCGCATCGGCGATGTCCGTCTTGGTGACCACGACCAGATGGGCGAGGCCGAAGGCGGTGGGGTACTTCAGCGGCTTGTCCTCGCCCTCGGTGACCGACGCGAGCACGACGCGCAGCGTCTCGCCCAGGTCGTAGGAGGCCGGGCAGACCAGATTCCCGACGTTCTCGATGAACAGCAGCCGGGTGTCGGCGGGCAGCCAGCCGTGCAGGTGTCCGCCCAGCATCTCCGCTTCGAGGTGGCACAGCCCGTCGGTGAGCACCTGTTTGACGGGGACCTGGGAGCGGGCCAGGCGCACCGCGTCGTTCTCGGTCGCGAGGTCGGCGGTGAGCGCGGCGACCGGGATCTTCCGGCTGCGGGCGAGGGTGAGTTCCCGCTCCAGGAGGGCGGTCTTGCCGCTGCCGGGGCTGGAGAGCAGGTTGACGAGCGCGGTGCCACGGGCGGCGAGGTCCTCGCGCAGGGTGTGGGCGCAGGCGTCATTCTTGGCAAGGACCGCCTGTTGCAGGTCGACGACACGGCACATGGTTCAGCGCTCCTCGTGAGTCGGTACGTGTACCGGGGCGTCGTTCCAGCACACACTGACGATCTGCAGTTCCCGGCCGGAGAGCAGCTCGGCGCTCGCCCCGCCGCAGCCCGGACAGCTCAGCTGTGGGGGCATGCCCACCGGCCAGGCCTCGGCGCAGGAGCCGCAGCGGGCGCGCGCCGCAACGGGCTCGGTGACCAGTTCCGCGCCCTCCAGGACGGTTCCGGCGCAGGCGAGGGAAAAGGAGAAGGCCAGCGCATCGGAGACCACGCCGGCCAGTTCGCCGACCTGGAGCCGGACGCTGTGGACCGTGCCGGCCCCGTCCGGCCGGGCCGCGCTTGCGACCTGGTCCACGACCGCAAGCGCGATGGACATCTCGTGCATCGGTCCCTCTCTGGTGCGGGGACGACCGGGTGCCGCTCGGCTTCATTAGACGGCTCGTCCAGAGGCCCGCCGGGGTGCCTCGCCGGGGCGGCCCAGTGGCGTACACCGTTCGGTGCAGCGCCGCCCGGTCACATGGAGCGGATCCGCAGATAGCGCTTGAGATCGGGCAGCACGGACTTCAGGACGAGGGCGAGCGCGGCGGCGAGCACTCCGCTCATGGCGAGCTTCAGCATGATGGCGAGTTCCTCTCACTGGTGTGCGGTCCGGCGGCCGACGGTGTCGGCTCCGCCGCGCCGACGAGTTGCAGGATGAGCCCCACGGCCTCGTCGACCGCGGCGGCGACCGGTTCGCTGAGCCCGATGCCTTCGGCGACATCGGCGGGTTCGCAGCCGACGACCAGGACGCGGTCCGGGCGCCGGCTTTCGGTGCCCGCGCTGAGCGTGTCGAGCAGCGCGAGCACGGTGTCGGGGGTCATGTGGTGGCCGTCGAGCGCGGTGGCCTGCGGGCGGGCGGTGGCCGGATCGGTGGCGTCGAGGAGGTGGACGGTACCGGGTTCGTCGCCGCGCGCGGTGGCGTCCACCAGGAGCACCGTGTGGTAGCCGTCGAGCATCTGGTAGGCGAGGTGGACCCCCCGCACACCGATGTCGACGACCTCGACCCCCTCGGGGAGTTCGTGCTCACCGAGCCGGCGGACGGCCTCGACGCCGAAGCCGTCGTCGCCGAGGAAGATGTTGCCGACGCCGGCGATCAGCGTCTTCACGGGCGGCTTGCCGGCCGGTGCGCCGGCGGTCATGCCGCGGCCCCGCTGCGCTCGGCGGGCCGGCCCGCGCCCCGCGGGTGCCCGTGGACAGTTCGCTTGCCGTGCGCGCTCACGCGTCCTCCAGGGGAGCGATTTCGTCGGGTTGGAAGTACAGGAAGCGGCCCTGCTCCCGCCGGATGTCGACGCCCGGGTCGCCCTCCACGGTCACCGCGAGATGCACCCCGCCGTCGACGTCGTGCAGCACGGCCTCGACCTGGGCGGTGCGGCCCTGGAGGAAGAGGTCCTGGGCGTCGGTGCGCCGCCGGCCGGGCCGCAGCAGCACCCGGCTGCCGGCGCCGACCGACCGCCCGTCGACGGTGATCCGGTCGCGTACGGGGTCGACGCTGCGGTCGCTCTCCGGATCCCACCAGGGGGTGTCCGGGCGCAGGCCCGGCACCTTGGGCGCGCGGGCGTCGGGCGCCGCCGGTCCGGGGCCGGTGACCTCGCGCAACGCCCGTACGGCGCCGTGCAGTCGCTCCAGCACCTCGGGGGGCATGGTGTCGGCGAGTTCGATGACCTCGGCGGCGCGCGGGTCGGTGCCGCGGGCCTCGCGCTTCTCCTGGTCGGTGAGGGCCGCGGTGCGCAGGGCGAGGATCTCGTCGATCTCCAGGGCGTCGTAGAGGGCGCCGGGGCTCTCGGGGGCGATGGCCGGGTGGTCCTCCAGGATGATCGGGGCGGACAGCAGCACATCGCTGCGGCCGTCGGCGCCGGCCAGCACCGGCCAGGCGTGCTCGTTGCGGCAGGCGTCGACGGCGGCCCGGGCCCACTCCGGCGGGTCGGTCATGGACAGGAACGACCCCGCGCTCAGGCCGAGCAGGAGATGGGCGCCGACCAGGCAGTGCGGCAGCGCGGCGGTGCGGTCGGCGCCGGCGTCGTCCGGTTCCCAGCCGCTGGTGTTCTCGACGGTCGCGGTCAGCCGCAGCGTCGCGTAGGGGCCGTCGATCGTGGTCGCGGTCAGCCGCACCCGGCCGTCGAGCCGCGCACAGCGGCGCACCAGCCGGCCGACGAGCCGTCCCTCGGCGTCGTGCACCTGCTCGGTCTCCTCCCGCGCGGGCCGGGTGAAGGGCACGGTGACACCCTCACCGGTCAGCTTGGAGACATCGGCCTGGAGCGTGACGCGCTCCTCGGCGCCCTCGTCCCAGGGAACGAGCACCCGGTCGGGCAGTTCGAGTTCCTCGACGGTCTCGAACCCGCCGTCCGGGCAGAGGCGTTGGACGGTGCGCCGCTGTGCGTGCAGAAACCGCAGCTCGGCCGAGAGCCGGGCGCCGGACCGGGGCTCCATGAGGCACTCGGTGCGCTGGAAGGAGTGCTCGGCGCTGTCCGTTCCCCAGGCGGGCGGTACGAGGACGCCGAACTGCCAGCGGAGCCGGTTCTTGGCGGCGGACGCGCGGTACGGGTAGAGGACGTAGCCCTCGAACAGCACGGCGTCCGCCACCTGGCGGGCGGTGGCGAAGGGGTCCGCCGTCTCGTCGGGCAGGACGCCGATCGTCATGGCGCGGTCCTCTCGCCGACGGAACGAGCCCGGGCGGCGCCGCGCAGCAGCCGGGCGTCCGGCGTGGGCGGCTCGGTGTCCCCGGCCGATTCCAGCAGGGACTCGACGGCCGCCTGCCAGGAAGGAAGGGCGTGGCGGGAGCGGTAGGCGAGCAGGGCGTCGAGGGTTTCGCGGGGCAGCCGGAGCCAGCCGCAGCCGGGGAAGTGCGCCTCGGTCATCTCCTGCCATACGGCCACCGGCATCTTCACGGTCGCTTCCTTGTCCCAGGAGACCGGCTGGACCTGGAAGCCGCCGGCCCCGGCGAACACCGTGCCCGAGAACAGCAGCAGCAGCGGCACCTCTCCCTCCTGCAGCGCACGGAAGTAGCGGCCGGCCGCGACCTCCAGGTCGTAGCTGCACGGGACGGCGAGATCCACCTCGGTCTCGCCGGTGAAGCCGGGGACGACCTGGGAGACCTGGGCGAACTGCAGTGGGTGCAGGGTGCTGCCCCAGCGGGACCGCTCCCCGAAGAGGTCGGACAGCGCCTCGGCCTCGTCGTCCCGGTAGCCGCGCCGGGCCGGTTCGATGCGGATCTGGCAGCGCAGCGCAATGGCGTGCACCCGGGTCGCCTCGTCGGCGGTCAGGCGCAGGCGGAAGAGGAGGGTGGGCGCGGCGGCGTAGCGGTCCGCCCGTACGCCGGTGCACTCGAACGACAGCTGGGTCACGGCCGGTCGTCCTCCTTCGGTTCGCGGGCCCGGCGGGCGACCTTGGCGAAGAAGTCGGTGAGTGCGGCGCGCGCCTCGGCGCCGCCGTCGAAGCCCTGCCACAACAGCCGCATCCGGCCGACGAGTTCGTAGCAGACGTCGACGGGCACCAGATAGCAGTCGATGCGGCCCTCGAAGCGGCGCAGCAGCAGCGCCTCCACATCGGGTTCGAGGAGGGCGGAGAGCCGGCTGGCGCCGAGCACGGCCTGCCAGGTCGACGGGTCGAGTTCGCTCTCGGTGGCACCGGCCGGGCTGGGGTAGAGCGCGACCAGCCGGTCCAGGTCGGCGTTGCGCAGGAAGAAGGCGACGCCGACGGGGATCTGGAGCAGGTCCCAGGCCGCGTCGTCGAGGGTGTGGCCGGGGTCGACGAGATACCGGGCGGGGACGGTACGGAACTGTCCGCCGCCGGATCCCGGCCGGTCGAAGAGCAGCGCGCAGGGGGTACAGGCGCAGGCCAGCGCCCGGCGCTTGGTGTCGACCAGATGGCGGTGGTTGTGCTCGGCGAGCACCACGCCGCACAGTTCGCAGCGTTCCGGGGCCGGCGGCGTCGGTGCGCGGAAGCGGCGCAGGCCGCGGTGGGCGGCCTGCGGCCCCAGCCGGGTGGGGGCCGTCCCTGGGCCGCTCACGGGGCGCCGGCGCCGGTCGGGGGCCGGCGGGAGATCTGCAGCAGCGCCGGCTCGGGCGTGGCGCCCGCCGTCTCCCACTGCACCGAGGTCACTTCGGGTGCGTAGCAGGCGACGGCGGCTTCGACGGCCTGGTGGGCCTGATCGGCCGTGCTGGGGCAGCCGCAGCCGCCGGAGTCGCCCGCCCGCAGGCGCAGCACCCCGGTGTCCGCGTCGAACTCGGCCACCTCGGCGGCGTGCTGACGTCGGACGCTGTCCAGTGCCCGGCCGATGCGGGTCGCGGTGTCCTCGGGGTGCAGATCGTGCAGCACCAGCAGGCTGGTGACCAGTTCGTCGCGCAGCAGCGCCGGCCGCGGGCCGTCGTCGCCGGTGCCCACGTGGTGCATGATCCGGGCGAGTCCGGCGCCGTAGAAGTCCATCAGGACGCTGACCAACTCCTCGGCGGCGGCGCTGACTTCGCGGTCGCCGCGCTGTGCGAGCCGGTCCAGGACGTCCTCGACGCGCCGGCCGGTCGCCTCGGCGTTCGGTGCGGTGCCGTGGGATGCGGTGCCCTGGGGCACCCCGGCCTGCGGTGCGGCGGCCGGTGCCGTGGTGGCCCGGGCGGTCATCCGGACAGCCCGCTCAGACCGGTGGGCACATGCATCTTCTGTACGGCCTTGCCGTCGCCGACGTACATGTGGACACCGCAGGGCAGACAGGGGTCGAAGCTGCGCACCGTGCGCATGATGTCGATGCCCTTGAAGTTCTCCGGGGAGTTCTCCTCGAAGATCGGGGTGTTCTGGACGGCGTCCTCGTACGGGCCGGGGGTGCCGTAGCTGTCGCGGGTGGAGGCGTTCCACGGGGTCGGCGGGTAGGGGTGGTAGTTGGCGATCTTCCCGTCCCGGATGACCATGTGGTGCGAGAGGACGCCGCGGACCGCCTCGGTGAAGCCGCAGCCGATGGACTCGTCGGGGACCTCGAACTTCTCCCAGGTCTGGTGGCGTCCGGCGCGGACCTCGTTGAGTCCCTGCTCCGCGAAGTGCAGCGCCATGGCCGCCGCGTACGCCTGGAAGTAGGTACGGGCCCGGTTGCGCTCCAGCGCGTTGCTCCACTTCGGGATCTTCCACTCGAAGCGCGCCTCGGGCTTGGTCATGGAGCGGGGCAGGTCGATGACGACGCTCTGGCCGGTGGCCTTGACGTAGGGGGTGTCGACGAGCCCGGACAGCGCGGTGGACCACAGCCGGGCGATCGGGCCGCCGCCGGTGTCCAGCGCCAGATGCTCCTTGCCGTCGAACCAGCGGGGCGACATCACCCAGCTGTACTTGTCGGCGAAGTCCCGCTTCTGCGGGGCCGGGATGGTGTGCTGGTTCCACGGGTGGCGCGGGTCGACGGGGTTGCCGAGCGGGTCATGGGTGACGAACTGCTCCTGGCCTTCCCAGTCCTGGTAGTAGGAGCTGCCCAGCAGGATGCGGATGCCGAGGTTGATCTCGGTGAGGTCGTTGGTGACGAGCTTGCCGTCCACGATGACGCCCGGGGTGACGAACATCTTCCGTCCCCAGTCGGTCATGTTGCGATAGGTGAAGTCGCAGTACTCCGGGTCGTTGAGCGCGCCCCAGCAGCCCAGCAGCACCCGCCGCCGACCGACCTCCTCGTAGCCGGGCAGCGCCTCGTAGAAGAAGTCGAACAGGTCGTCGTGGAGCGGGACGACGCGCTTCATGAACTCGACGTAGCGCATCAGCCGGCTCATGTAGTCGGTGAAGAGCTGCACGCTGGCCACGGTGCCGACGCCGCCCGGGTAGAGCGTGGAGGGGTGCACATGGCGGCCCTCCATGAGGCAGAACATCTCCCGGGTGTAGCGGCTGACCTGGAGGGCCTCGCGGTAGAACTCGCCCTCAAGCGGGTTGAGGGAGCTCATGATGTCGGCGATGGTGCGGTAGCCGTGGTCGGCCGCGTGGGGGGCCTCGGTGCGCTGGGCGAGGTCCCAGACGCCGGGGTTGGTCTCGCGGACCATCTTCTCGCAGTAGTCGACCCCGACCAGGTTCTCCTGGAAGATGTTGTGGTCGAACATGTACTCGGCGGACTCGCCGAGGTTGATGATCCACTCCCCCAGGTGCGGGGGCTTCACCCCGTAGGCCATGTTCTGTGCGTACACCGAGCACGTGGCGTGGTTGTCGCCGCAGATGCCGCAGATCCGGCTGGTGATGAAGTGGGCGTCGCGCGGGTCCTTGCCCCGCATGAAGACGCTGTAGCCGCGGAAGACGGACGAGGTGCTGTAGCACTCCGCCACCCGCTTCTGCTTGAAGTCGATTTTGGTGTGGATGCCGAGGCTGCCCACGATCCGGGTGATCGGATCCCAGGACATCTCCGTCAGACCGCTGCCGTCACCGGCCGTCTTTGTCGTCGGTGCCATCGTGTGTGCCGTGCCCTTCTCTGCGCGCGGGAATAGGGGTCGGACGGAGAGTCCGGGGTGTCCGGACGGCTAGGGGTGGGTGCTCACCACGGTTGCCGGTAACCGGTGGTCAGCTGGTCGCCGCGATGCCGCCACTTGGGCTCGCTGTCGACGGTCTTGGCCGTGATGCTGCGCAGCCGGCGGACGACGCTGCCGTACGCGGCGCTCGCGGTGCTGGAGACCTTGGCGCCGGGCGGCTCGTCCATGAACGGCATGAAGTTGTCGGGGAAGCCGGGCATGGTGCAGGCGATACAGATACCGCCGACGTTCGGACAGCCGCCGATGCCGTCCATCCAGCCCCGCTTGGGCACGTTGCATTTGACCACGGGACCCCAGCATCCGAGCTTCACCGAGCACTTGGGCGAGTCGTAGGTGGTCGCGAACTGGCCCTGCTCGTAGTAACCGGCCCGGTCACAGCCCTCGTGCACGGTGCTGCCGAAGAGCCAGGTCGGCCGCAGCTGGTCGTCCAGCGGGATCATCGGAGCCGCTCCGGTCGCCTGGTAGAGCAGGTAGGTCAGCGTCTCCGAGAAGTTGTCCGGCTTGATCGGGCAGCCGGGCACGCAGACGATCGGGATCCCGGCCTTGGACGTCCAGTCCCAGCCGAGGTAGTCCGGCACACCCATGGCTCCGGTCGGGTTGCCGGCCATCGCGTGGATACCGCCGTACGTGGCACAGGTGCCGATCGCGACCACGGCCAGGGCCTTGGGCGCCAGGCGGTCGATCCACTCACTGGTGGTGATCGGCTGGCCGGTCTCGGGGTTGTCACCGAAACCGCACCAGTAGCCCTCCGGCTTGATCGACTCGTTGGGGATGGATCCCTCGATGACCAGCACGAACGGGTCGATCTCGCCGCGCTCGCCCTTGAAGAACCACTCGATGAAGGTGTCCGCGCCCTGGACCGGGCCGGATTCGAAGTCGATCAGTGGCCAGTGGACGGCGACCTTGGGCAGTCCCGGCAGCGCGCGGAGCGCGATCTCCTCGATACTCGGCTGGGTCGCGGCGGTGAGCGCCACGGAGTCACCATCGCAGCTCAGGCCGGCATTGATCCACAGAACATGGATCGGGGATTCGTCCTCGGCGGACGGCTTTCCGTTGGCAGCGGCCTTGGTGGCCGCACGCGAAGCTGCAGACATGGGAATGTCTCCTAGGCAGATATGCAACGAAAGCACTCATTCAAGGCTTTCATCCACCTTGGTAACACCGATCCGGAGAGCAGGGGCGATCGCCAGGGGCCGTTGCGGTGATGTGCCACCCGACTGTCGGGGCGGACCGTCGGGTCGGAGGGGGCCGGCCGCTCGGCGGGTGGGCGGGCGGCCCCGGGGCGCCGTGGAGCCGCTGCCGCAGCCCCGTCCACCGCACGGCAGCACGCCCCCGGCGGGTCGTTCGTTCGCCGGGGGCGTGCTGTCGTGCGGTGGACGGGGGCGTGCTCTTGTGCAGTGGTGTGCGTGCGGACGGTTCCGGTCCGGGTCGGTCCGGGTCGGTCCGCCGTCCGAGGGTCGGCCCAGGGGGGCGGTCCGCGGTCCCTGTCCGGTCGTCAGCCCAGGGCCCCGGGCTGCACGGCCGTCACGTCGAACCGGCCGCCGCACACCCGCAGGCCGCCGCTGCCCGTGGTCATCGACTCCTTGGAGCCGGGCGGGTAGACGTAGACGATCTGCGACTTGCCCCAGCACGGGGTGTCCGAGACGCCCTCGTTGAGGGTGTGCAGCACGGCGTGTGCGCTCTGCCCCGGCTGGAGCCGGACGACGCCGCCGCTGCCGCCCGCGCGGGTGGCGGGCTTGCCGACCGCCGAGCCGTCCCGGTTGATCAGCGACACCCCGGGGAAACCGCGCAGCGAACAGGCCTTCTTGCTCTTGTTCGTGAAGATGAGGGAGTAGTGGATGTTGCCCGCGCCGATGTCGGCGGGGCCCAGGCGCAGCGACATGGCGGCGGCGGTGCAGCGGTCCGATGCCGACATCGCGGAGCTGTGGGACTGGGTGGTGCCCGGGACCGAGCCCTTCGGTGTCACGCTGGGTGCCGACGAGGACCGGGGACCGCCCGGCGCGGAGGACTGCGGCTTGGCGCCGGGCGAGTGTCCGCTGCCGGACGCCTGCGAGCCACTGCCGGTGTCGCTGGACGTGGCGGGGGAGGCGGCCGACGAGGGGTGGGATGCGGCATCGGTCCCGCCCTTGCAGGCGGTGAGCCCGAGCGCCGCGACGGCGATCAGCGATCCTGCGGCGACACGACGGCCGCGGCCGGGCGTCTTGGTGGTGAGCGACATAAGTGTCCCCCTCGTCTGGTAGGTGCGAGCGGTCGTAGAAGGTGTGCGGTCCGTCCGTTGCCCTTTCCAGCGTGGCCCCGGTCACTGCTGGTCCGCTAACGAGGCACTAACACACCGCTAACGACTGTGTACGCTCGGCACGCCGATAACTCCGGCAACCGGTGTGACCAGCCGGGATTCCGGGCGTGCCGCTCAGACTCGCAGAAATTCCCCGAGTTGCGGACAGGGCACCACCGGGTTCGGCCGTTCCGCGGAACGGGTTCCTCCGCCTCACCCCTCCCGACCGCCCCACCGACCCCGAGGGCTCAGCCGGTGGCCGGTTTTGCTACGCCCCCTGTCCGCGGTCGGCCCCGATGTTCGGCGGATCGGCAACCGGATTGCCGTAGAAGTCGCCCCACCCCCGCCAGGGACGGGCTACGCCCGCCCCCAGGGCCAGTGAGCCGGCGCGCGACCGCGCATCGCCCGGGGCCCACGGGTGCCCGCCGGGGAGACGGACGGTGGGTGCGTCAGCCGGTGGAAGCGTCAGCCGGTGGTCGCCGGCGGCTGGGCGAGCTCCAGGTCGAGGAGCGCGTCGGCGCCGCCGGTGAGGGATATCGGGGCGGCGTGCGGCGGATATCCGACTGCGGTGAGGGTGTAGTGACTGCCGGTCAGCTCGGTGAAGGCGAAGACGCCGTCCGGGCCGGTGACGGTGTGCCCGGCGACCGTGCCGTCCTCGACGAGGGTCACGGCGGCGTCGGCCAGTGGCCGTCCGCCCGGGCCCCGCACCGTGCCGCGGACCGTGGCAGACGGCTGCAGTCGGGCGTCCAGCCGTTCCGCCTCGCCGCCGGACAGTTCCCATGCACGGGCCTGCGGCCGGTGCCCCAGGGCGCTGAGGACCAGGGTGTACGCGCCGGGCGGCAGCTGGGCGACCTCCCAGCTCCCGTCGGCACCGGAGGCCGTACAAGCCACCACATCGCCCCTGGTGTCGGTGACGACGACGCTCCCGCCGTCCAGCGGGGTGCCCTCCGGGCCGCCGAACAGGGTGCCGTGCAGCCGGGCGTCGCCGCTGAGTACCAGGTCGACCCGGGTCGAGGGGCCCGCGCCGCGGCAGGTGGCAGAGGCCGCATGCGGGGCGTGGCCGGGCGCGGCGGCGGTCAGAACATAGGCGCCGGCCGCCGGAGCACCGAGCGCATAGTGCCCCTCGGCGCCGGCCGTGGTGACGCCCGCCTGGCGGCCCTGCCGATCTATCAGGGTGATGCTCGCACCGGGGACCGGAGTGCCAGAGGTGTCCGCCACCCGGCCGCGGAATCCGGCCACGTGGTCGGTGACGCGGTCGGCCCCAACGACTGCGAGCCGACCGGCTGCCTCCGCCCCTTCGGCCGGTGCGGCAGCTCCGGGCAGCGTGCCCGCCACCGGCACAGTGCCCACGGCCTGCGGCCCCGGCGGGCCGTGCGCAACAGCATGCTGCTCCACGTCCTCCGTACCGTCCGGACTCTGCGCAACCAGGGCCGGACCACGGGACGCCTTCAGCTGCGACGGCAGGAAGGACGCAAGAGCGACGCCGACGAGGACCGCGGCCGTGGCGATCAGGAAGGAGACCCGGAAGCCGGCCATCGTGGGCACCGTGACATCTCCGGCGCGCGTGGACATGTGGGCCAGCACCATGCCGATGACCGCGCTGGACACCGAGGTGCCGATCGAACGCATCAGGGTGTTCAGGCCGTTGGCCGCGCCGGTCTCGGAGGGGTCGACGGCGCCGATGATCAGGGCGGGCAGCGAGGAGTACGCCAGGCCGATGCCGGCGCCGAGGACCACCGCGATGATGACGGTCTGCCAGGCGGCAGCCATCAGGCCCATGCCCGCGCCGTAGCCGATCGCGATGACCAGCATGCCCAGCATCAGGGAGACCTTGGGGCCGCGCCGGGCGGCGATCCGCGCATACAGCGGGGCGACGCACATCATCGTCAGGCCCAGCGGTGCCATGCACAGTCCGGCCACCACCATGGACTGGCCGAGGCCGTAGCCGGTCGACGTGGGCAGCTGGAGCAGCTGCGGCAGCACCAGGGAGACGGCGTAGAACGCCACACCGACCGTGATCGAGGCGAGGTTGGTCAGCAGCACCTCACGCCGGGCGGTGGTCCGCAGATCGACCAGCGGATCGGGCCGGCGCAGCTCCAGCACGCCCCACAGCACCAGGATCAGTGCCGCGAGGCCGAACAGGCCGAGGGTGGTGGGTGAACCCCAGCCCCAGTCGCTGCCCTTGGTGATGGGCAGCAGCAGGGCCACCAGACCGGCCGACAGCCCGAGGGCACCGGCCACGTCGAAGCGCCCCTGGGCACGTACCGCGGTCTCCGGTACGACGAGGAGGGTGAGCAATATCGACAGCACGCCGAGCCCGGCGGCGCCGAAGAACAGGGTGTGCCAGTCGGCGTGTTGGGCGACCAGGGCCGCGACCGGCAGCGCCAGCCCGCCGCCGACGCCGATCGAGGAGCTCATCAACCCCATGGCCGCACCGAGCCGTTCGCGCGGCAGCTCGTCGCGCATGATGCCGATGCCGAGGGGAATGGCGCCCATGGCGAAGCCCTGGAGCGCCCGGCCCACGATCATGGTGACCAGGTCGTCGGTGAATCCGCAGACCAGCGAGCCGACGACCATGATGGCGAGGCTGGTCAGCAGCATTCGCCGCTTGCCGTTCAGATCGCCGAGGCGTCCCATGATCGGCGTCGCGACGGCACCGGCGAGGAGGGTGGCGGTCAGCATCCACGTGGCGTTGCTGGGTGCCGTGTTGAGCAGTACCGGCAGGTCCTTGATGACCGGTACGAGCAGCGTCTGCATCACCGCGACGACAATGCCGGCGAAGGCCAGCACCGGAACGATGCCACCGCCGGGTCTACGGCGCCCGCCCACGGCCGGGTCGTGGACCAGGGGCGCTGCGGCGATGGCCGCCGCCCCTCCGGCTGGCTGGTCAGTCGTCGTCCGGGTCATGCGTAGGGCCTCCAGGGCGGCAGAGCGGAGTGCGGTGTCGTCAGGGCTGGCAGAGCAGCAGGGATGAGCAGCAGGCGAACCCAGTGAACCGCACCCCACTGACAATCCCGCTCGGAAGCGATCGCGTGCATCGCGCCCTCGCTCGCGGGGCACCGCCCACTGGTGCACCCGTCAACAGCGAGAGGCGCCGCGGTTCTTCCGCGACGCCTCCCGCTCGGCCCACACTCCACTGACCTGCACACTTCGCGCACGACTCATCCACATGCCGGCATTCCACACCGACTACGCGGTATTTTTCAGCCGCCCTGATTGCCCTGGACCATCCGAACTGCCCGGCACCTTCCGACAACGCCGACTCGTCTCGACTCGACGCGGCTCCATCCGGCCCCGCCCGCCCCGGCTCAACTCACCGCAATATCGACCCCGGTGGACGCCCGGCCCGTCCGCTGCAGCGCGGCATCGAGCTCGGCGCCGCGCTCCGGGTCCAGTTTGAGCTTGGCGAGCACGGCGGGCACCGCGATGCTGGGGAGGGTGTGCTCGAAGAACACCGTCAGACGGTGGCTGAGGTCCGCCTGATTGGTCAGCGCGTTCGACATCAACTGCAGGCCGGCGAACGCTCCGACGAAGAGCTCGGCGGTCTCGGACACCACGACGCTCTCCAGCACCTCGCCGCGATCCCTCGCCTCGTTCAGCAGATCCTCGACGAACCGCGTCCAGGCGATCATCCCCTGCTTGCGATCCAGGTGGTTGGAGCCCTGCTCGACGGCCAGCCGGGCCGCTCCGCGCTGGATCGGGTCGCTGCGCAGCCGGTACGCGAGCACCTGCCCCGCGTCGACGAACTCCTGCAGTTTGATCTTCTGCGGCTCCACGGCGATGTCCGTCACATGCTCATCGAGCACGGCGAGGGCGAGCTGTTCCTTGGAGGCGAAGTGGAAATACAAGGCGCCCTTCGTCACGCCGGCGCGCTCAAGGACCTCGGCGATGGTCGCACGGTCGTAGCCGAGGTCGTCGAAGACCGACGCGGCCGCCTCCAGGATCAGTCGCCGGGTCCGAATAGCGCGGTCCTGTTGTGCCACAGGACGCCTCCTGTCTCTTGAAGTTTTCCCGTCTGCATCAGTTAGCTACCGCTCAAGTCGCCGCTGAGCCAGCTACTTACTCCGATTCGTCGCCCGGCATTGAAAATAAAACCGGATGGTACGTATCTTAACAGCGCCGGACCTCATTCCATCTGAGACGCCTGGGGGCAGTCATGAGCGACACGATGCACGTCAGCGGCGCTGTTCAGCCCAGGGCTCCACATCAGGCGCCGCTGAACCGCAATCAGGCCGCTTCCGGAGACCACCGAGACCCCTGCGTCCCCCGGGAATACGTACACCGCCCGCTCGTCGACGACATTCTGGTCACCTCATGGCGTCGGCGGGACGCCTCCCATTTCTCGCTGACCGCCCAGTGGCCGCACGACCACGGGTATTTCACGCCGGTTCACGGCCGCCACCACCTCATTCTCACCGGCGAGACCATCCGCCAGGCAGGGCTGCTGCTGTGCCACACCGAGCTCGGCGTACCGGTCGGGCACCATTTCATCCTCGGCGACCTGGTGTACACAACTCACCCCGAGGACCTGACGGTTGGCCATGGACCGACCCGGCTGACGGTCGATGTCCGGTGCAGCCGGATGCGCTTCCGGTCCGGCACGCTCACCAGTGGCCACTTCGACATGACCATCCGCAGGGCGGGGCGGACCGTCGCGACGGGCCACTCCGACGTCACGGTCACCTCGCCGGCCGTCTACCGCCGGATACGCGGTGCCCGGCTGACCGCGCGTCGCGTCCTCGAACCGCTCCCCGCGCCCCTCCCGCACGAGCTGACCGGCAGCGCCCATGACAGCGATGTCCTGCTCTCCCCCACCGGCCGGCCCGACCGCTGGCAGCTGCGTATCGCACCCGGCCATGCCGCGATGGTCAACCCCGCCAACGACCACATCCCGGGAATGCTGCTGCTCGACGCCGCGCAGCAGGCCGCCCGCGCGCTGACCGCGCCCCAGGCCTTAGTCCCGTACGCCTTCGGCACGGAATTCCGCCGCTACGCGGAACACGGCACCCCCTGCATCATCGAGGCACGGCGCGTCCCGTCCGCGCTCCCCTGCACCACGACGATCCAGGTCACCGGCTCACAGGACGGCGAGCCGGTCTTCGTCTCCACCCTGACGGCGCTGGACCCGCGCCCCTGAGCCCACCGCTCGCGGACGCGTTCTGGGCATCGCCCCGACGGACCCCAACACCCCGCACGTCACCGGACGTCGTGCCGTGCGGGGCACGCACAGACCCGGCCGGCCGCCGGGCACCCGGCGGCCACCCGCAAGACCCCCGTTCACGTCGTGGCGCGCAGCATGCCCACCTCAGGTACCAGAAAGGCCTTCAGATCATGGGTGACCTCAAGGGAAAGACCGCGCTGGTGACGGGAGCCAGCCGGGGCATCGGCCGGGGCATCGCCCAGCGCCTCGCCGAGGACGGGGCCCTGATCGCCGTCCACTACGGCAGCAATGACGCCGCGGCCAAGGAAACGGTCGAGGGCATCACGCGCGCGGGCGGCCGGGCCTTCGTGATCGGAGCGGAACTGGGAGTTCCCGGTGACGCCGAAGCCCTCTTCGCCGCTTTCGACGCCGAACTCGCCGCCTTCGGTGCGGAACCAGGCCTCGATATTCTCGTCAACAACGCGGCGCTCAACTTCCCCGGGCGCATAGACGAGGTGACCTACGAGGAGTTCGACCGCACCATCGCGGTCAACATCAGGGCCCCGTTCTTCCTCGTCCAGCACGGTCTGCGCCGGATGCGGGACGGCGGACGCATCATCAACGTCTCGTCGGCGGTGACGAGTACGGCGCACCCGTCGCAGATCGCCTACAGCGTCTCCAAGGGCGGCGTGGACACCCTCACACTCACCCTCGCCAAGGACCTCGGCGCGCGCGGGATCACGGTGAACACCCTCGCCCCCGGCTGGGTCGAGACCGATGTGACCGCGGCACGGCGGGCCACGCCCGAGGGGCGGGCTGCGCTGGCGGCCTATTCGGTGTTCAACCGGATCGGCCGGCCCGGGGACATCGCGGACGTCGCCGCGTTCCTGGCCTCGGACGACTCCCGCTGGATCACCGGCCAGCGCATCGACGTCACCGGTGGCTCGATGCTCTGACCCCGCCAGGGGCCACCCTCGGCCCGGCGCAAGGCCATGGCGTCGTCAGGCATCGTCAGGCGTCGTGGAAGACCAGGCCCAGGGAGTGGCGGTGGCCCGAGCGGACGGTGCTCACACCGTGGCGTACGTGGCCGGCCGACCAGCCGCGGGCCGAGCGGACGGGACGGTCGCGGGTCGTGAAGATCAGGCCGTGGCCCGGTGGCAGGACGGTGGTGGTGCCGCGGGACTGTGCGCGCGGCCGCTGCTCGACGAGGAGGAACTCGCCCCCGGTGTAGTCCGTGCCCTGCTCGTCCAGGCCGATGACGACCTGGAGCGGGAAGACCATCTCCCCGAAGAGGTCACGGTGCAGCGCGTTCCAGTCGCCCGCCCCGTAACGCAGCAGGATTTGGGAGGACTTGTTCTGCCCGGCGTCGTGGCACAGGGTGAGCCACTCCTCCAGGGTGTCCGGCCAGGGCGCCGGCCGGCCGAGCTTGTCCGCCCAGTCCCGGGCGATCGTCAGCAGGTGTGGATAGAACGCCTCGCGCAGGGCCTGCACGGGTTCGGGCGGCGGGTCGGCGAAGTAGCGGTACTGGCCCGAGCCGAAACGGTGCCGCGCCATGTCGATGGTCGAGCGGAAGCGCCGGTCCTCGTCGTAGCAGGCGATGAGGGCGCGGCAGTCGGCCGGATCGAGCAGGCGTGGGGTCAATGCGCAGCCCAGCTCGTTGAGTTCGCCGGTCAGGGCCGGCCAGTCGGCGGCCGCGACGCGCCGGGCGAGCCCGGAGGGGCGGGCTCGGCGCTTGGTGGTGGTGAGGGTCATGAGGTCCTCCAAGGGGGCGTCGGGGCGGCTCACGGGGCGCGCAGACGTGGCCGGCAAGCCCCGCAGACGCCCCCTACGGGCAGCCGGCTCCGCCGCCCGGCGGATACGGCGCCCCGTGCGGAACGGGCTCAGGCGGCGTCCGGGGCGCCGCCCTCGACGCCGAGGAGCTTCCGCTTGCGCGCGGGCCCGGCCGCGTAGCCGGAGAGGGATCCGTCCGCGGCGATCACACGGTGACAGGGCCGGACGATGAGCAGCGGGTTCGCGCCGATCGCCGTTCCGACGGCGCGCACCGCACCGCGCGCCGCACCGATGTCGGCGGCGATCCTCCCGTACGTGGTCGTGGTGCCGTACGGAACCGCCTCCAGGGCCTTCCACACCCGCTGCTGGAAGTCCGTGCCCCGGGTGAGGAATTCGATGCTGAAGCGGGTCAGCGTCCCGTCGAAGTACGCGCGCAGCTGCTGGACGATCGCGGCGAAGGCGTCGGGGGCGGGCGTCCAGCCGTCCTGGACGGTGGCACCGCCCTTCTGGCCGGGCAGGGACAGCGAAGCGAGCGCGGTGCCGCCCGGTGCGGTGGCCGATTCCTCACCCACCAGGAGAAGTTCGCCCAACGGGCTGTCGAGGGTGGTGTAGAGCGTCATGGTCCTGTGCTTTCCGTAGTGGGTGGGCGGATGTCGGCCGGCTCCGTGGCCGGCACGTTCCAGAAGTGGTGCATCGCGTACGAGCGCCAGGGGCGCCAGCCGTGGGCGTGCGCCGCCAGAGCAGCCGTCGAGGACCCAGCCCGGCGCATTCCGGCCCGTACGGCCACATCGCCGCTCAGCAGGACATCGGGGTCCCCGAGGGCGCGCATCCGGATGTAGCCGGCGGTCCACGGGCCGATGCCGCGCAGACCGAGCAGCGCCTGCTCCGCCTGGTCCCGGTCGGCTCCGGCGTCCAGGTGGACCGTGCCGTCGGCGAGTGCGGCGCTGAGGGTGCGCAGGGTCGCCCGCCGCGACGCGGGCATGCCGAGTTCGGCGAGCGAGGCCTGTGCCAGGTCATCGGCACGGGGGAAGAGGTGGGTGAGCGGACCGACCGGTTCCGGCAGCGGTTCTCCGTACGCGGCAACCAGCGCGCCGCCGAGGGTGCGGCCGGCCGCGAGCGAGACCTGCTGACCGAGCACGGCACGGACGGCGAGCTCGTGCGGGTCGGGTGCGCCCGGCGCCCGCAGTCCGGGGCGCTGTGCCACCAGCCGGGCCAGAACGGGGTCTTCGCCGAGCCGCTCGGCCACCGCATACGGGTCGGCGTCCAGATCGAAGAGGCGGCGCACCCGCTGGCTCGCGGTGGTGAGATCGCGCAGCTCGGTGAGGTGCAGCCGGCAGTTCAGCCAGCCGTCACCGGTCGCCTCGTCGACCTCGGCGATGCCGGTTCCGTTCGGCAGCCGCAGAGTGCGCCGGTAGGTCCGGGCGCCGACCTCACCGCTGATGTCCTCGATGCCGGTGAGCGCGCGCCGCTGGAGATGGTCGAAGAGCTGCCGCGCCGCATTCGGGCCGCGGAAGGCCAGGCGCAACGGCAGCACTCCCGTCGTGGCATACGGCGCCACCGGACCGTATCGGGCCGTTCTGCCGGGGCGCGCGGCGCGCAGCTCACTCGGGGTGAGCGCGTAGATCTCCTTGATCGTGTCGTTGAACTGGCGCACGCTGGCGAAGCCCGCCGCGAAGGCGATCTCGGCTGTCTGCAGGCCGGTGGTCTGTAGCAGGATCCGGGCGGTGTGGGCGCGCTGCGCCCGCGCCAGCGCCACGGGACCGGCGCCCAGCTCGGCGTTCAGCTGCCGCTGGACCTGCCGGGCGCTGTAGCCGAGCCGGGCCGCGAGCCCGCGGACGCCTTCCCGGTCGACCACACCCTCGCTGATCAGCCGCATGGCCCGCCCGACGACATCGGCGCGGGCATTCCACTCCGCGGAGCCGGGGACCGCATCCGGGCGGCAGCGCCGACAGGCGCGGAAGCCGGAGCCCTGGGCGGCGGCAGAGGTCGGGAAGAAGGTGACGTTCCGGCGCCGGGGCGTGGTGGCGGGGCAGCTCGGCCGGCAGTAGATCCCGGTCGTGGACACCGCGAAGAAGAAGGCGCCGTCGAATCTGGCGTCCCGGCTGCGTACCGCCTCGTACCTGCTGTCCTCGTTGCTCACGGAGTCCACTGTGCAGCAGGTCAGGCCCGGGCGCTGGCGGAAATCGGACGGCGCGTTCGGGGGGGCCGAGGGACAGGGAGGTGTCGGCCGGGGCGTCGGGCCGCCCCGGGGAGAGGAGCTGGGTGCCGCCGCCTCGTGGGGAGCCGGGTGCCGTCGCCCTATGGAAGGCCTGGCGCCGTTCTCCTCAGGGGACGGGATGCCGTCACGGACGGGCCGGCCAGGGTCCCCGGACAACGCCGGTCAGCGATGCGGCAGTTGGCAACAGACGGTTAGCGGTCAGCAGCAGGGGCGGTGGTCATCGCCGGACGGGCCATCGCCCTGCGCCGGGCGCCCGCACCGGCTCGACGCCGCGTTATGACGCCAGCGCCGCAAGGACCACCAGGAAGAGGACCAGGGCGAACGTCTCCCAGCGCATCGCCCTCCGCAGCACCCCCCAGTCCGGGGCGCTCGACGACCGGCGGCTGGGCTGCCATGGCAAGCCGCTGTCGGAACTGTCGCCGCCGTAGCCGCCGTCCCCGTTACCCCCGTTGTCCCCACCGTCACTCATGTCGCGCTCCCGCTCTCCTGCCCTCACCTCACGGGCCGAACAGCTTGTCGCCCGCCGCCCGTCAGCGTATGTCATACGGCCAGGGGGTGGCGGAGCGCGGCCGACGACGGCGGACGCGTGCCCGGGACGACGCAGCACCCCGCACGGCGACGCACGCAGAACGATGTGAAGCACCCGGCACGGTGACCTGCCGAGCGCGATGGCCGCATCGGTGACCCGCCGCTTCAGGCCGGCGGCATCGGCCAGTCATCCAGCGAGCCGCCGCGCCATTCGACGAGGCGCGGGTCATCGAGGGCGATGTCCTCGGCCGGGCCGGCGACGCCCGCACGGCGGAGAAACTCGGCGACATCGCCGCGGCCGTGGGCCAGACCGACGATCTGCCCACGTACGGTCACCCGCCGGCCACCGGACGGCGTCGGGGGATGCACGATGACAGGCGGATGCTCGGTCATGCCTCCAGCGTGCGCCGGGCTCCGCGCTCGCGCATGTCGACGACCGCCGGGGGCGTCACCCGCCGCCGGGTATGTCGGTCGGCGCGGGTACACCGGTCGCCACGGGGTGCGTCAGTCGTCGTCAGGGTGTAAGTCCTCGTCACCACGGGCTGCGCGAGGGGCGGGGCGACGCTCGACGGAGGGGCAAGGGGAAGCCCCGGCCAGACGGGGGGACTGGCCGGGGCGGTTCGGTGTGGGGCGCTTCCTCAGCACCCACACCCAATTGAACGGTAAACAGAGCATGGCCGTTCCGTGGAGGTGACGTGATGGCTATCACGTCGGCAGACGGGCCCCGTTGCCGCCGACCGGCCAGCAGACCGGTCGACCGCCCCCCCGACCTCCCGGCCGACCCATCGGACCCCGCGTCAGACCTTGAGCGGCTTGATCGCAGTGGGAGCATGACCGGGCTCGCTCGCGATCTCCTCCCACTCACTCACCTTGTCGATCTCCGCGGCCGCCATGGAGATATTGGTGATCCGCTCCAGGATGGCCTCGACGACGACCGGGACCCGGTGTTCGGCGGCCAGCTTTTTGGCCTCCTCGAAGGCGGCGCCCAGTTGGCTCGGATCGGTGACCCGGATGGCCTTGCAGCCCAGGCCCTCGGCGACCTTGACGTGGTCCACGCCGTAGACGCCCAGCTCCGGCGAGTTGATGTTCTCGAATTCCAGGTTCACCTGGAAGTTGATGTCGAGGTTGCGCTGGGCCTGCCGGATCAGGCCCAAGTAGGCGTTGTTCACCAGGACATGGATGTACGGGATCCGGTGCTGGGCACCGACGGCCAGCTCTTCGAGCATGAACTGGAAGTCGTAGTCACCGGAGAGCGCGACGACCGGCGCCTCCGGGTCGGCGGTGGCGACCCCCAGCGCGGCCGGAATGGTCCAGCCGAGCGGGCCGGCCTGGCCGCAGTTGATCCAGTGGCGGGGCTTGTAGACGTGCAGCAGCTGCGCGCCGGCGATCTGGGAAAGACCGATGGTGGTGACGTATCGGGTCTCCGGGCCGAAGGCCTTGTTCATCTCCTCGTAGACGCGCTGCGGCTTCATCGGGATGGCGTCGAAGTGCGTACGGCGCTGCAGTTGGGCCTTGCGCTCCTGCGTGGACGCGGCCCAGTCGCTGCGGTCGGGCAGCTTGCCGGCGGCCTTGAGCTCCTTGGCCACCTCGACGAACAGCTCCAGGGCGGCCTTGGCGTCCGAGGCGATGCCGTAGTCCGGGGCGAAGATCTTGCCGATCTGGGTCGGCTCGATGTCGACATGGACGAACGTGCGGCCCCGGGTGTAGACGTCCAGCTTGCCGGTGTGGCGGTTGGCCCAGCGGTTGCCGATGCCCAGGACGAAGTCGGACTCCAGAAAGTTCGCATTGCCGTAGCGGTGCGAGGTCTGCAGGCCGACCATGCCGGCGTTCAGCTCGTGATCGTCGGCGAGGATGCCCCAGCCCATCAGGGTGGGGACGACCGGGGTGCCGGTCAGCTCGGCGAACTCGACCAGCAGCTCGGACGCGTCGGCGTTGATGATGCCGCCACCGGCGACGATCAGCGGACGCTCGGACTCCAGCAGGAACTGGAGCGCCTTCTCGATCTGCGGGCGGGTCGCGGCCGGCTTGAAGGCCGGCAGCGGCTCGTACGTCTCGGGGTCGAAGTCGATCTCGGTCAGCTGGACATCGATCGGCAGGTCGATCAGGACCGGGCCGGGGCGTCCGGAGCGCATCAGGTGGAAGGCCTGCTGGAAGACGCCGGGGACCTGAGCGGCCTCCATCACCGTGGTGGCCGCCTTGGTGACCGGCTTGGCGATCGAGGCGATGTCGACGGCCTGGAAGTCCTCCTTCTGGATCACCGCGGTCGGGGCCTGGCCGGTGATGCACAGGATCGGGATCGAGTCGCCGATTGCGGAGTAGAGACCGGTGATCATGTCCGTCCCGGCCGGGCCGGAGGTGCCGATGCAGACGCCGATGTTGCCCGGGTGGGTCCGGGTGTAGCCCTCGGCCATGTGCGAGGCGCCCTCGACGTGCCGCGCGAGCGTGTGGTCGATCCCGCCGGCGCCCTTGAGCGCCGCGTAGAAGGGGTTGATCGCGGCACCCGGCACGCCGAAGGCGTGGCGCACGCCCTCCCGCTTGAGGATCTCCACCGCGGCACGGGCGGCTGTCATTCGAGGCATCGCGTACTCCTGCATCGGCCTGTCACGGGCACGCTCCAGCGAAGGGCCGGAGGTCCTTAATTCCGCATCATGGAATTAATGTTTTGCTTTATGGAAGGAACGTAGAGCGAGGCGTTCCACCCGTCAAGAGGTGCGTGCCTGGTGAGCGACGCGCACAGATCGGCCCCTGGGAACACAAAAGCCGCGTACGGGTGGGTTCCCGGTACGCGGCCGGGTGGTCGACGAGGGCGCGACCGCTCAGGGGGCGCCGCCTGCCGCCGAGCCCTCATCGGCTCCAGGGGCACACGAAAGCGCCGCCGACGCTCTGGGCATCACCTCGATGCCAGAGCGCCGACGGCGCAAGGGAGTTGACGGTACGTCAGCGAATCGGCATCCCCGACAGCGTCCGGGCGATCACCAGCCGCTGGATCTCGCTCGTGCCCTCAAAAATCGTGTAGATGGCGGCGTCACGGTGCATCCGCTCGACCGGGTACTCACGGGTGAAGCCGTTGCCGCCGAGGATCTGTACGGCCTGTGCGGTGACCTTCTTCGCGACCTCGCTGGCGAAGAGCTTGGACATGGAGCCCTCCGCGGAGGTGAAGGGCTTGCCGGTCACGGCCATCCAGGAGGCGCGCCAGACGAGCAGCCGGGCCGCGTCGATCTGGGTGCGCATATCGGCGAGCTGGAAGGCCACGCCCTGGTTGTCGATGATCGGGCGGCCGAACTGGGAGCGGGTCGTGGCGTACTCAAGGGCCTCCTCGTAGGCCGCGCGGGCGGTGCCGACCGCCATCGCGCCGACGGCCGGGCGGGACGCCTCGAAGGTGGCCATGGCCGCGTTCTTGAGGCGCTCGCCGCCGGCCTTCGCGCGCTCCCGGGCGCGGGCGAGGCGCTCGTCCAGCTTCTCCTTGCCGCCGAGGAGGCAATGTCCGGGGACGCGGACGTTCTCCAGGACGACCTCGGCGGTGTGCGAGGCGCGGATGCCGTGCTTCTTGAACTTCTGGCCCTGGGAGAGGCCGGGGGTGTTCGGGGGGACGAGGAAGGAGGCGTGCCCCTTGGAGCCCAGCTCGGGGTCGACGACCGCGACGACGACATGGATGTTGGCGATGCCACCGTTGGTGGCCCAGGTCTTGGTGCCGTTGAGCACCCACTCGTCCTTGGCCTCGTCGTAGACCGCGCGGGTACGCATCGCGGCGACGTCCGAGCCGGCATCGGGTTCCGACGAGCAGAAGGCGGCGACCTTGACGTCGTTCACGTCGCCGTACATCTGCGGGACCCAGGTGCCGATCTGCTCCTCGGTGCCGTTCGCGAGCACGCCGACGGCCGCGAGTCCGGTGCCCACGATCGACAGGCCGATACCGGCGTCGCCCCAGAAGAGCTCCTCCATGGTCATGGGGATGCCGAGGCCCGTGGGGTCGAAGAACTGCTGGGCGTAGAAGTCCAGCGAGTACAGCCCGATCTTGGCGGCTTCCTGGATGACGGGCCAGGGCGTCTCCTCGCGCTCGTCCCACTCGGCGGCGGCGGGGCGCATGACGTCCGCGGCGAAGCCGTGAATCCAGTCACGGACTTCCTTCTGCTCGTCGTTGAGCTCCATGGTGAACTCGGCCATGTCCCCTCCAGTGCTGCAGGCCGTACGATGTTACTAGCGGTAACCCGAAGTGTGTTACTCGCCAGTAAGGGCTGTCAACTCCCCTGAGGACGAATTCGCCGCGGAGAACGGGTGTTACGTTGCGCCAGCGCCACGGATTCACAAGGGTGGGGAGCACGACCATGGAACGCACACAGCGCAGCGGCCGCCAGCAATCGGCGACCGAGCGCAGGCGGCGGGAGCTGCTGGAGGCCGCCGAGCGCATTGTGCTGCGCGACGGCCCGGACGCCTCGATGAACGCCATCGCCGCCGAGGCCGGTATCACCAAGCCGATCCTCTACCGGCACTTCGGGGACAAGGGCGGGCTGTACCGCGCGCTCGCCCTGCGGCACACGGATGCCCTGCTGGCCAACCTGGCCACCGCGCTGGACGCACCCGTCCTGCGCCGGGACCGGGTCGAGGCCACCCTCGACGCCTATCTGCTCGCGATCGAGAGCCAGCCGCAGGTGTACCGCTTTCTGATGCACCCGTCCGACGAGGACGCGGGGCCGGAGAACGGTTTCGACGTGGGACGGCACTCCGCGCCGCTGCTGCGCCGGCTCGGCGAGGAGCTGGCCAAGGTGATCACCGACCGGCTGGACCTGGGGCCGGGCGGCGAACTGACGGCACGCGTCTGGGGACACGGCATCGTCGGCATGATGCACGGCGCCGGAGACTGGTGGCTGCGCGAACGCCCGTGCTCCCGCGAGGAGTTGGTCAAGCAGCTGGCCGATCTGCTCTGGGGACAGCTGGCCGCGGTCAAGGACCGCGAGGACGGTCCCGGCTTCTGAGCGTCGCCGCCGCCGGCATCATCCGGGCGATCCGGCAGGCGCGCCACGCGCCGGCCCGTCCGGGGGCGGACCCGGTCGCTCAGCGGCCGGACGTCCCCGCCGCCGCGGCCCACGGGGCCCGGGCCGCCGCCCGCAGGGCCCGGCGGCGGCGCAGCCCGGTGAGGTGGTCGACGTACAGGCCACCGTCGAGGTGGTCGCACTCGTGCTGCAGACAGCGGGCGAAGAAGCCGGTGCCGGTCACCGTCCTGGGCTCGCCGGTGACGCTGAACCCGGTCACGACGGCGTGGTCGTGGCGCGGGGTGCCGGCCTCGATTCCGGGGAGCGACAGACAGCCCTCGGGGCCACGGAAGACCGGGCCGTCGGTCTCGACGAGCCGGGGGTTGACGAGATGGCCGAGATGCCGGCGGTCCTCGTCGTCGGGACAGTCGTATACGAACACCCGCAGCGGAACGCCGATCTGGTTGGCGGCCAGGCCCACGCCCTGCGCGGCGTACATCGTCGCGAACATGTCCTCGACCAGCCGTTCCAGCGCACCGTCGAATGCGGTGACCTCCTGGCAGGGCTCGGTCAGGGCCGGGTCGCCGAGCAGGCGCAGGGGGTGGACACGTCCGGAACTGCCCTGGATGGTGCGGGAACGCATGGGGGTAAGGGTACGGCCCGGCCGGCGCCCGGTTGTCGTCGCATGGGTGGCGGGATTCGGGCCCGCCGCCGGATCTCGATAGGCTGATCCCCGACCGAAGCCCCGGCCGGTCATCGGCTGCGGAGGAGCGTTCCACGGGCAGCCGCACGGCAGGCGGGCGCCGGATGCAAGGAGGATCAAGGACGATGGCAGGCAACACGGAGCCGCTGTCGCCGCGGGCCAAGCTGGCCGTGACGGCAGGCAAGGCCGCGGCGGCGGTATCGCGCGCGGCGGGCCGCGGCAGCGGATCGGTGATCGGTGGCCGGGTGGCACTCAAGCTCGACCCCGACCTGCTCGCGCGGCTGGCCCGGCACTTGGACGTCATCCTGGTGTCGGCGACCAACGGCAAGACGACCACGACGCGGCTGATCGCGGAGGCGCTGCGGGCCAGCGGCCCGGTGGTCTCCAACGCGCTCGGCGCCAATATGCCGGCGGGCATCACCTCCGCCCTGGCCGGCGGCTCGGATGCCAAGTACGGCGTCATCGAGGTGGACGAGAAGTACCTCGCCGGTGTCGCACGCGATACGACGCCGAAGGCCATAGCGCTGCTGAACCTCTCGCGCGACCAGCTCGACCGCGCCGCGGAGACCCGGATGCTGGCCGAGCACTGGCGCGAGGGCCTGGCCGGCTCCAAGGCGCTGATCATCGCCAACGCGGACGACCCGCTGATCGTGTGGGCGGCCTCGTCGTCCGCGAATGTGGTGTGGGTCGCGGCCGGGCAGGAGTGGAAGGACGACGCCTGGTCCTGCCCCTCGTGCGGTGGCGTGATGCAGCGGCCGGGCGAGGACTGGTTCTGCGCCGAGTGCGGCTTCCGCCGCCCCACGCCCAGCTGGGCGCTCTCCGGCGATCACGTCCTCGACCCGCACGGCAGCGCCTGGCCGATCAAGCTTCAGCTGCCGGGGCGCGCCAACCGCGCGAACGCCACCACCTCCGCCGCGGTCGCCGCCGCCTTCGGGGTGCCGCCGCAGGTGGCCCTGGAGCGGATGTTCTCGGTGCAGGCCGTGGCCGGCCGCTACGACGTGGTCACCTTCATGGAGCGGGAGCTGCGGCTGCTGCTGGCGAAGAACCCGGCCGGCTGGCTGGAGACGTTCTCGCTGATCGACCCGCCGCCGACCCCGGTGATCATGTCGGTGAACGCGCGGGGCGCGGACGGCACGGACACCTCCTGGCTGTGGGACGTCGACTACACCCGGCTGGCCGGGCACCCGATCTTCGTGCTGGGCGACCGCAAGCTGGACCTCGCGGTGCGCCTGGAGGTCGCGGGACTCGACTTCCAGGTGTGCGAGAGCCTCGACGAGGCGGTCCGGACGGCGCCGCCCGGACGGATCGAGGTCATCGCCAACTACACGGCCTTCCAGGACCTGCGCCGCCGCGTGGGCAACTGAGTGCGGTCCACCGACGCTACGGACAAGGACGAGCGAGCATGAGTGACAACAGCCTGCGCCTGGTGTGGATCTACCCGGACCTGCTGAGCACGTACGGCGACCAGGGCAACGCCCTGGTGGTGGAGCGGCGGGCGCGCCAGCGCGGTCTGGACGTACAGCGCCTGGACGTACGCTCCGACCAGCAGATCCCCACCTCCGGCGACATCTATCTGATCGGCGGCGGTGAGGACCGGCCGCAGCGGCTGGCCTCGGAGCGGCTGATCCGTGACGGCGGACTGAACCGCGCAGTCTCCAACGGCGCGATCGTCTTCTCGGTCTGCGCCGGCTACCAGATCCTGGGCCATGAGTTCATCAATGACCTCGGTGAGCGGCAGCAGGGCGTGGGTCTGCTGGACGTGGTGAGCACCCGCGGCGAGGCGGAGCGCTGCGTCGGCGACGTACTCGCGGACATCGACCCGCAGTTGGGGCTGCCCCCGCTGACCGGCTTCGAGAACCACCAGGGCGTCACGCATCTGGGCAAGACGGCCCGGCCGTTCGCCAAGGTGCGGTTCGGCAAGGGCAACGGCGTCGGCGACGGCTACGAGGGCGCGTACAACGACACCGTCTTCGGCACGTACATGCACGGTCCGGTGATGGCCCGCAATCCGCACATCGCCGACCTGCTGATCAAGCTGGCGCTGGACGTCAATGCGCTGCCGCCAGTGGAGGACCGCTGGTACGAGGCGCTGCGCCAGGAGCGGATCGCGGCGGCGACCCAGCCTGCTTGATACCGGTTGACGGCGAGTTCAGGCGATTCGCCCGGATATAACGTTTGCCGGAATTGACCCCATTTCGAACGCCCGCAGTCCCGCACTGCGGGCGTTCGTGTGCCCGACGGCCCCGCGCTTGTAGGGTGAGCGGGATCCAACCGGACGACGGGGTCCGGGCCTCCGGTTGAGTTGCAGAGGGTTTTTCGAGCAATGCGTATTGGTGTCCTCACCTCCGGCGGCGACTGCCCCGGCCTGAACGCCGTCATCCGGTCCGTCGTCCACCGTGCCACCGCTGATCACGGCGATGAGGTGATCGGCTTCCGCGATGGCTGGAAGGGCTTGCTGGAGTGCGATTACCGCAAGCTCGACCTCGATGCCGTCGGCGGCATCCTGGCGCGCGGCGGCACCATCCTCGGGTCCTCCCGGGTCCAGCCCGCCCATCTGCGCGACGGCGTGGAGCGCGCCCGCGGCCACGTCGCCGAACTGGGCCTGGACGCGATCATCCCGATCGGCGGCGAGGGCACGCTGAAGGCGGCGCGGCTGCTGTCGGACGCCGGGCTGCCGATCGTCGGCGTACCGAAGACGATCGACAACGACATCGCGGTCACGGACGTGACGTTCGGCTTCGACACCGCGGTGGGTGTCGCGACCGAGGCGCTGGACCGGCTCAAGACCACCGCGGAGTCCCATCAGCGGGTGATGATCGTCGAGGTGATGGGGCGGCACACCGGCTGGATCGCGCTGCACTCGGGGATGGCGGCCGGTGCGCACGCCATCGTGGTGCCGGAGCGGCCCTTCGACATCGACGAGCTCACCGCGCGGGTGGCCGAGCGGTTCGAGGCCGGCAAGAAGTTCGCGATCGTGGTGGTCGCCGAGGGCGCCAAGCCGCGCGAGGGCAGCATGTCCTTCGACGTCGGCGGCAAGGACATGTACGGCCACGAGCGCTTCGCCGGCGTCGCCCGGCAGCTCTCCGTGGAGCTGGAGGACCGCCTCGGCAAGGAGGCCCGCCCGGTCATCCTCGGCCATGTACAGCGCGGCGGTACCCCCACCGCGTACGACCGGGTGCTCGCCACCCGCTTCGGCTGGCACGCCGTCGAGGCCGCGCACCGCGGCGACTTCGGGATGATGACGGCGCTGCGCGGCACGGACATCACGCTGGTGCCGCTGGCCGAGGCGGTCGAGACGCTCAAGACGGTGCCCGTGGAGCGCTATGACGAGGCCGAGTGCGTGCTGTGAGCACCGCGCTCCCGGTGCGCTAGATCCGGGCCGCACAAACCCTGCGTATGAACCGCCCCCGGCCGCTGCATCACTGTGCGGCCCTGCCGCATGGTCCGGCCGGGGGCGGTTCTAGTCTTGTGGGCCGGAGTATCGGTACGAATCAGGAGCGAGCGGATGGATCACAGCGGGCACGGCATGGACGGCATGAACATGGATCTGCCGCCGTTCACGCTGGGGCGGGGCCTGGAGTTCGGTGGTGATCCGTTCTTTCTCGTCGGCTGCCTGCTGGGACTGGCCCTCTACGGCTGGGCGGTGCTCCGGCTGCGGCGGCGGGGTGATGCCTGGCCGGTGGGCCGGACCGTCGCCTGGGCGCTGGGCGTCGTGACGGTGGCGCTGGTGATGTGCACCAAGCTGAACGACTACGGCATGGCGATGTTCAGCGTGCACATGGTCCAGCACATGGTCGTCAGCATGCTCTCGCCGATCCTGCTGCTGCTCGGGGCGCCGGTGACGCTGGCGCTGCGGGCGCTGCCGGCCGCCGGGCGCGGCCGCAAGGGCCCGCGCGAGCTGCTGGTGGCGCTGCTGCACAGCCGCTACATGCGGATCATCACGCACCCCGCGTTCACCATCCCGCTCTTCATCGCGAGCCTCTACGCGCTCTACTTCTCCCCGCTGTTCGACTTCCTGATGGAGTCGCGGGCCGGGCACATCGGGATGATGGTGCACTTCCTCGCGGTCGGCCTGGTGTTCTTCTGGCCGATCATGGGCGTCGACCCGGGCCCGCACCGGCCGGGCTACGTCATGCGGATGCTGGAGCTGTTCGCGGGCATGCCGTTCCACGCGTTCTTCGGCATCGCGCTGATGATGGCCTCGGAGCCGATGGTCGACACCTTCGTGCACCCGCCGGCCTCGCTGGGAATCGAGGCACTGGCGGACCAGACGGCCGCCGGCGGCATCGCCTGGGCGTTCAGCGAGATCCCGTCCGTCGTGGTGCTGATCGCCCTGGTCTACCAGTGGTACAAGTCCGAGGCGCGGCAGTCGCAGCGCGCGGACCGGGCCGCCGACCGCAACGGCGACAAGGATCTGGCCGACTACAACGCCTACCTCGCCTCGCTCCACGCACGGGGGCGCTGACGGCAGCTCGGCGCGTAGCGCCGTCTTCTGGGGGTGGAGGTCGGGCGACGGGCGGGCGGGTCGCCACTCTGGCGGTACGGGCCGCGGCCGGGGACGATGGTCCCATGGCCGCGGCCCGTGGCATTGGCGCCCGGACCGCCCTGAGGAGGTTGCGGGTATGCCCGGATCTGCTAAGACGATGGCCGTGTTTACGGTGGGCGGACTGGTGGTGGCGACCGCCTACACCGTGGCGTTGGGCGCCAATGGCTGGCTCTGGTTCTCCTGGGTGGTGCTGGCGCTGGTGACGATCGGAGTGGTGGCCGCGCGACCGGTCTGAGCGCCCCGCCCGGAGCGGGGTACGGCGCGTGCGGGGCCCGGCTCAGAAGCGGAAGACGGGCCCGGTGGCGGAGTCCATCGTGCAGGCGTTGGGGAACTCCTTGCGCCAGTTCACCGGGGTGCCGCGCCAGGTGCCGGTCGCGCTGACGGTGACCGGGTCGAACTCGCGGGTGCAGCTGTGCGGCTCCCCGGGCAGCGCGTCCATGTCCCCGCGCGCCCAGGTCAGCGCGTCGCAGGCGGCGAGCGCATGCGGATGCCGGCGGTAGGCGTCGGGGCAGCTGAGCCGTACTCCGCGGACCCAGGTGTTGCCGGATCCGGACACGGTGAGCTGCAGGCCCTGGTCGACGGGCGGCTCATCGGCGCCGGCCGGGCCGGCGCAGAGCGCGCCGAGCAGGGCCGTGGAGAGGGCGGCGAGCACGGCGGTACGGGCGGATCGGCGTCCACGGCTCACGGGCATCGAGGTCTCCTGGAAACGTCGGTGGGATCGAGTGCGGGAGCCCGACAGGGACGCGCGGCGCCCAGCGGCCCCAGGCCACCTCGCCGGGCGCCGGTGGACAAGCGGCCACGCCGTGAGGTCGCCCGGACGGGCCTTCGATCCACGCCCTGGAGACGGGGTGGCCGGCAACGGAGGAGGCGGCTCCGCTGCCGGCCACCGGACCGGGATTACCCCACGCGCTCGATCTTGGCGCGCCGGATCAGGTTCTTCCCCTCCTCACGTACCTGCTCGAAGGCCGCGTTGTTCAGCAGCGCACAACTGCCCGAGGTGGACGTCACGGAGACGGTCGTCGACTTGTTGTTGTCCAGGTTCGTCACCTTCAGCTTGGTCCCGGTGGGGAACTGGTTGCTGGACGCCGCCGGAGCGCCGCCCTCGCCGGAGAGGGTCACCGTCGAGCCGGGGCAGACCACATCGCCGTCGGCCGACGAGTTGCCCGCGGCGGGCGGGGCCGCGGAGGCGGATGAGTCGCCCGATCCGGACTGCTCATCCGCCGAACCGGGCGGCGCCGCCGAGGACGCGGGCGGGGCGTCCCCGGCGGGTGCCTGCTTCGCCGGCGGCGCGCCCGCGGCATCACCCCCGCCCCCGTCACCGGAGCAGCCGGCGGCTTTCTGCTTGACCTGGATCTCCTTGATCACGGCTTGCCGGTTGGCGATGCGGGCCGCCGACTGGGCGTCCGGGTTGGCCTGCTGGTCGGCGATGAACTTCTGGTTGTTGCTCAGGGCCGTGGCCAGCCCGTCGCAGGCCACCGATGCCTGGCTGGTGCCCGTGGTGGCGATGGCGATGCCGCCGACCAGCGCCGCGGCACTGACGCAGACAATGATCTTCTGACGCCGGCCGACTGTTCTCTTTCGGGACATCTCTGAACTCCTGTCCTCGGCCTGGAACCGTGGGTTCAGGCGCGGTTGCCGGACAGTACGACGCGCCAACCCGGCCTGGTTCAGGACGAGTTGAAAGTTGTACGCGGATGCCAAAGGGGATTCCCGACGGGCAGGTATCTCTGCGAGGGTGCGGGGATTTGGGTGCCGCCGGCGCGGATTTTCGGACAGCCGCAACACACTGCCAAACATGGCGAGCGGGGTGCGCGTGCGCCTGACGCGCGCGACCGTCCGGTCGCTGGTCGCCTGCCGGGGGACAGCATCGATCCGGCCGAAGGTGGTTACCAGCGGCGGTTTGTGCCCATAAACTCACTGGCCGTTCCGGGGCCCCTTGTGACCTGGAACGGCATCACCGCCACGGCCACCCGACGCAAGAGGGAGCTGCTCCGTGCTCTACCAGGTGCTGAAGTACCTCCTCCTCGGACCGCTGCTGCGGCTGGTGTTCCGGCCACGGATCGAGGGGCTGGAGCACATCCCGGAAGAGGGCGCGGCGATCATCGCGGGCAATCATCTGTCGTTCGCCGATCACTTCGTGATGCCGGCGATCGTGCCGCGCCGGGTGACGTTTCTGGCCAAGGCGGAGTACTTCACCGGGCCCGGTCTCAAGGGGCGGCTGACCGCGGCGTTCTTCCGCGGCGTCGGGCAGATCCCGGTGGACCGTTCCGGGGGCCGCGCCTCGCGGGCGGCGCTCTCCTCGGGGCTCTCCGTCCTGCGCAAGGGCCACCTCCTGGGGATCTACCCGGAGGGCACCCGCTCGCACGACGGGCGGCTCTACAAGGGGCGTACCGGTGTCGCCTCGATGGCCATCACCGCGGGCGTACCGGTGGTGCCGTGCGCGATGATCGGCACCTTCGAGGCGCAGCCGACGGGCCGGCGGCTGCCGCGCGCGATGCGGATCACCATCCGTTTCGGTGCACCGCTGGACTTCTCGCGGTACGCGGGCATGGAGGACGAACGCTTCATCCTGCGCGCCGTCACCGACGAGATCATGTACGAGATCCTCTCGCTGTCCGGGCAGGAGTACGTCGACCGGTACGCGGGCGAGGCCAAGGCCGAGGCACAGGCGCAGGCGCGCGCACAGGGGCGACGGGGACAGGCGAAGGGGACGGGGAAGGGCAAAGGCAAGGGGCAGGCGGCCTGAGCGGTCGACCGTCCGGCCCCCGTTCCGCGGATCGTTGCGCTGGGGGCGAACCGTCCGGCGGCCGCCGCCCCTCCTCCGTAGGGTCCCCGTATGACCTCAGGCAGCGCAGTGGTGATCGGGGCGAGCGGACAGATCGGGCGTGCGGCGGTGCGGGCCCTGGCGCGGGACGGCTGGGCGGTGACGGCCGCGTCCCGGCGCGGCGGGCGTGCTGACTCCTGGCCCGCGGAGGTCCGTTCGGTGGCGGTGGACCGGGAGGACGACGCGGCGCTGGCCGGGCTGCTCGGCGAGGGCTGTGACGTGCTGCTCGACTGTGTGGCCTACGGTGCCGCGCACGCCCGGCAGTTGACCGGCCTGGCGGACCGGATCGGTTCGGCCGTGGTGATCTCCAGCGGCGCGGTGTACGAGGACGACCGGGGACGCAGTTTCGCCACCCAGGGGGAGCCCGACGGCTTCCCGGCCTATCCGGTGCCGCTCCCCGAGACCCAGCCGACCGTGCCGCCCGGCGACGCGGACTACGGCACCCGCAAGATCGCCCTGGAGCAGGCACTGCTGGCGCAGGGCGACCGGCTGCCGGTGACGCTGCTGCGGGCCGGGGCGATTCACGGTCCGTACAGCCCGCTGCCGCGTGAGCTGTACTTCGTCAAGCGGGTGCTGGACGGGCGGCGGGTGCGGGTGCTCGCCTACGGCGGCAGCAGCCGTTTCCATCCGGTGCATGTCGCCAACCTCGCCGAGCTGGTCCGGCTGGCCGCCCGTCGGCCGGGTTCGCGGGTGCTCAACGCGGGCGATCCGCAGGCGCCGACGGTCGCCGAGATCTCCGCGGCGGTGGATGCGGCGATGGGGGCGCCGCCGAGCGAGATCGTCGGGCCGGCCGGTGCCCCGCCGTCGACCGGGGTCGGCAAGACACCGTGGACGACACCGCACCCCATCGTCTACGACATGACGGCGGCGGAGCGGGAGTTGGGCTACCGGGCGGTGACGACCTACGAGGAGTCGCTGCCGGAGACGGTGGCGTGGCTGGCCGACCAGATCAAGGGGCGGGACTGGTGGGAGGCATTCCCGCTGATGGCCGGCCTCTACCCGGACGAGGAGCTGTTCGGCTATGCGGCCGAGGACCGCTGGCTGGCCGGCCGCGGCGGGCAGGGCTGAGGAGGTGACAGGGAAGGCAGCCTCACGGCGGGGCGGCGCCTGGCCGCGACGGGCGGGGCCCGCTCGCCGTGCTGAATTTCGCCTCGGCACGCAACCCCGGCGGTGGCTATTGCCTGGGCTGCGCAGTGTTCCGTAATGAACCGGCCGAGGTGGCAGCGGCGTTCGCGGGCGCCCTGCTGGCCGGTGGCCGGTTCGCCGGCTGGTTCGACCGCATCGTGTTCGCCGTGCTGGACCGCCGCGAGGACTCTCCCACCAGGGCCGCCTTCGCCGAGGTGTTCGCGGGGTGAGCGAGGCGGGCCGACAGCCCGCACATGCGACAGGGGCGGCCGGGAAGATCCCGGCCGCCCCTTTTCTGCCGTGACGGATCAGGGTGCGGACAGAAGGTCGGCGACACTCTTGGCAGCGGCCTTGGCCGTCGCGTTGCCCGGCTGGGGCGTGGCGTGCGGAGCGCAGGTCACGTCCTTGGGGTCGGTCTTCCCCTCCAGGAAGTACGCGTCGACCCGCTTGTTGATGCAGGGGTTGACCTCGCCGGTGACACCGTGCGATCCGGCGTCCCGCTCGGTGATCAGGCGGGAGCCCTTGAAGCGGCGGTGCAGGTCCACGGCGCCGCCGTACGGCGTGGCCGCGTCACGGACGCTCTGTACGATCAGCACGCTCGGCAGGCCCTTGCCCGTCTTGACGTCGACCGGGCGCTGCTGCTTGGCCGGCCAGGTGGCGCAGGGCAGGTTCATCCATGCGTTGGACCAGGTCATGAACGGTGCCTTGGCGTGGATACGGGTGTTGTCGCGGTCCCACGTACGCCAGTCGGTGGGCCACTTGGTGTCGGTGCACTCGACGGCCGTGTAGACGGCGTTGCCGTTCTCCGAGGCGATGTTGCCCGCGGTGTCCTTGAGGTTCGGACCGGCGTTCTCGACCAGCGGCTTGCTGTCACCGGAGCGGTACGCGCTCCAGACCTCGGCCACCGTGGTCCACATGGAGTCGTAGTACGGCGCGTTCTGGAAGAAGCCGGTGAGCTCGGCGGGGCCGACGACGCCGCCGATCGGGTTCTTCTTGGCGGTCGCCCGCAGCTTGTCCCACGCCGCCTGGACCTTCTGGGGGGTGTCCCCGATGTGGTAGGCGGCGTCGTTCTTGGCGACCCACTTCTTCCAGTCGCCCCAGCGGGTCTCGAAGGCGATGTCCTGGTCGAGGTTGGCCTGGTACCAGATCTTCTCGCGGGAGGGATCGACGACGCTGTCGACGAGCATCCGGCGGACATGGCCCGGGAAGAGCGTCCCGTACACGGCGCCCAGGTAGGTGCCGTAGGAGACGCCCAGGTAGTTGAGCTTCTTCTCACCGAGCGCGGCACGGATCACGTCCATGTCGCGGGCGGTGTTCGACGTCGTCATGTACGGCAGCAGGCCGTGGCTGCGCTCGGCACAGCCCTCGGCGTACTCCTTGGCGAGCTTGCGCTGGGCGCGCTTGTCCGCCTCGCTGTCCGGCACCGGGTCGGCCTTGGGCGCCTTGACGAACTCCTGCGGGTCCATGCAGGAGATCG
Source organism: Streptomyces sp. 2323.1 (assembly GCF_900221035.1). NCBI lineage: Bacteria > Bacillati > Actinomycetota > Actinomycetes > Kitasatosporales > Streptomycetaceae > Streptomyces > Streptomyces sp. 2323.1. The sequence goes on from NZ_LT907981.1 coordinate 691,835, forward strand.
GCGCGGAGTGCCCCACGCCCCGGGGGTCGAAGCCCACGAAGTCGTACGCCTTGGCGGTCTTGGTCCAGAGCGGGTTCTTGGTGGTGATGCGGTTCGGGAACTTCATGCCCGATCCGCCGGGACCGCCGGGGTTGTACAGGAGGGAGCCCTGGCGCTCCTTCTTGCTGCCGGTGCTGACGGCCCGGTCGACGGCGATCTTGATGGTGCGGCCGTTGGGCTTGGCGTAGTCGACGGGGACCACGACATAGCCGCACTGGATGGGTGACTTGAGGCCCCAGTCGGCGGGGCACTCCTGCCAGTGGATGCCCTTCTTGGCGGCGCGCGCGGCGGCGGTCTGTACGCCGTGCGCCTCGGCCGAGCCGCTCCGGTGCCGCTCACCCGCGGTGGCGGGCGTGGCAGATATCGCTCCGGCGAGGAGCGCTCCGGTCACCAGGGTGCCGGCGGCGCCGAGCGCTGCTGATTTTCTCACGTGGTCAATTCCCCCTGCATGGTGCGCCACTCGTGGCGGCGTTGATCACAGGCTTACAGAGGGATCCTGACGGGTGGCGTGCCCGGTTGAACAGGCTGGACCCGCAATTCTTTACCAAGCTGTAGGTATCCGGCCGCTCCGGCTCCGGTTCACCGGGGGCGCACGGGAGCCGTTCGGCCGCGCACGCCTCCCCCGCCGGGCTCCCCCGGCGCCCCCGGCAGCGGGTCCCCTGCGCCAAGATCCACCGGCGAGTGGCTGGGACGTCGCTGTCGAACGGCTGGGGGATCGCAGGGGAACCCCACCATTCCGGCCAGGATCGTCGGCGAAGGATCACCGCCCTTAGCCGCTCCCGCCGTACCACCGGAGCCGTCAACTTGGGGGGAATACCGCGCAATTGACCGAGCGAGAGCAGTGCAGGGACCAGGGTCGGTGTCCGCGGCAAGGCCTCAACGCCCCTGTTCACCTGGCCGGTTGATGGCCGGCGCGTGGGCCGTCGGAGGGGGCACGGAGGGGCGAGAATACGTCAATTGCCGTAGACCTGCCCGTGAGGCATGTGCCAGACGCACCCCTTCAGTAACCTTCCGTGAAGGCTCTCCCACTCACCGCCACGGGAGGCCTTCGGCGTTTTCGCGCCCCACGACCGAATCGTCCCGAAGGAGATCCGAAGTGCCGGGTATCGATCAGGTGTTGTTCCGAGCCATGGGGATCCCGGGCGTGCTCGGCGCCGGACTGATCGACTGGACCAGTGGTCTGACCCTTGGCACGGCGGGGCAGGCGCCGCACGGCGACCACGACGCGGCCGCCGCCGACACCGCCGATGTGGTGCAGGCCGTCACGCGCAATGCCACCTTCGACACCGCGGGCACCGGCGGTCCGGCTCTGGAGGACCTCATCATCACGGCCGCGGGCAGCTACCACCTCATCCGCTTCGTGCACACGGCCTTCGACAGCCAGACCTATCTCTACCTCTGGCTGGACCGCTCCCAGGCCAATCTCGCCGTCGCCCGGCTCCGGCTGCGCGATCTGGCGGCGGAGCTGGTCGCGTCCTGACGGCGCGCTCCGCCACCTCGTACGAACGGTAAGGGAACCACCATGGGCCTGCCCATATCTCCTCCCCCGCCCGCTCCGGCCGGGCTGCTCGACCGGTTCGCCGCCGAACGCGTCACCGGCGCCCTCTCCGGTCCGCACGGCTGCTTCTACTTCCTCGACGGTGCGGTGTACTGCATAGAGAGCACCGCCGCTCCAGGGCTCGGCAGCCGCCTCACCGCGGCCGGCAAGGTCCCGCCGCAGGGCTGGGAGTACGCCGCCGAAGCGGCCGGGGACCGGCGCACCGGCGGCCGATTCCTGGTCGAAGAGGGCTGGTTGACGCAGGGCGAGCTGGAGATCTGCCATCTCGCCGCCCTGCTCGACGCGGCGTTCTTCGCCCTGCCGCTGCTGCCCGGGGCCACCTCCTTCACCCCCGGAACCGCGCACTGGCTGGGGGTCATACGCCCCGTCAGCACCGCCGCCCTCCAGCAGGCGACGGCCCGCCGCCGGGTGCTGCTCGACCGGCTCCAGCCCTGGGCAGCTGCCGACACCTCGCCCGTCATACCCGTCGGCACCCGCATACCGGCCGCCACCACCCGCCGCCAGCGACGGCTCCTGGACCGTGCCGACGGCCGGCACACCCCGTACGAACTCGCCCGCGTGCTGGGGGAGTCGGCGTTCGCGACGCTGCTCGACATCCGCCTGCTCGCCGCGGCCGGCCTGGTCCAGGTCCCCCCGCCTCCGACGCCGCTCCCCCGGCGACGCCCGGGCGCCTGCCTGGACGGGTCGCCGGCCCCCGCCGCCGGGTACACCGCGCCTGTCCGGCCGCTGCCTCTTCCGGACGTCTTCGATACGGCCGACCCGACCATCGCCCTCCTCGTCCGCCTGCGTACGGCGCTGGAGGAAGAACTGTGAGCTCTGCTGCGCGAGGCCGGTGCACCCCATGAGGCGCGTCATCAGAGGGCGCGTCAGGAAAAGGAGACTGATGACGATCGAACCCCGGATACGGGAGGAATTGCATACGTTGCGCGATCAAGTACGCCATTTCCAGGGCGGGATGGTGGCGAGCGTGGACGGCATGGTCATCGCCCATGATCTGCCGGACATCGAACCGGACGGCCTGGCCGCGCTCACCGCCGCGGCGATCGGGGTCGCCAAGCGCCTCACCGAGGCGACCGGACAGGGCGACTTCGAGGAATCCCTGACCCGGGGCGCCGACGGCTATATCGCGGCCTATTCGGCCGGCCGCCGCGCGGTGCTCACAGCCGTGGCGAGCCCAGACACCAATGTGGGACGGCTCCATCTGCAGGCCAGGAAGGCCGCGGAACGCATCGGCGCCCTCGTGGACACCCCGCCCCGCCGATAAGCCCCCACACACCGGCACCCCCGCAGGACCCCCGCACACCCGGCAATACCGTCAAGAAATCGAAAGGTCTGACCCTTCATGGCTCAAATGGAATCCGCCCTCTCCGACGCGATGTCGTCCATCGAGGGCGCCGTCGGCGTCGCCCTGGTCGACTACACCAGCGGGATGGCCCTGGCCGCGCTGGGCGACAACCAGGTACTGGACCTCAATGTCGCGGCGGCCGGCAACACCGATGTCGTACGCGCCAAGATGCGCACCATGGAGATGCTGGAACTCCAGGGCTCCATCGAGGACATACTCATCACCCTCACCGCGCAGTACCACATCATCCGCCCGGTGACCGGCAAGAGCGGCCAGGGCCTCTTCCTGTACCTGGTGCTGGACCGCAAGCGCGCCAACCTCGCGCTGGCCCGCCACCGCCTCGCCAAGGTCGAGGCCGACCTGGAGGTCTGACGAGGGGCGCCGCCGTCACCCGGCGGCGGCGCTCCGCACGGCCTCGTCCAGGAGGCGGCGCAACCGCAGCGCATCCGGGGCGACGGCCGTGGCCAGGGCCGCCGGGCCGGCGAGCGGCGCGAGCACCCCCTGGCCCTCGTCCGCCGCGGGTCGCTCGCCCGCCGCGCCACCGAGCAACCGCACATCCGCCGGCCGGTCGTCGAAGTCCGGTGTGACCACCAGGAGTTGGCCGACCGCCCGGTGTCCTCCCAGGACGGCGGAACCGTCCCAGCCGGGGACGCCGGGCCCGTAGGCCGTCTCCTGGTCGAGCAGGGTCCGGCCGGCCCGGCGGACGGTGAGCCGGCTGCGCAGCGCACCGGTCTCCTCGCCGCTGCGTCCCAGGACCTGCTCCTCGCGGAGTACCAGACGGGCGGTGGGGGCAAGTTCGACGGTGGTGGTCATCCGCAGGTCGCTGCCCGCCGCGGAGATCAGCGGCTCCGGCAGCCAGTCGAGCCGTGCGCCGTCGCCCACCGTCAACCGTACGTCGTAATGGGCGGGTTCTCCGGTACGGCCGGGCAGCGCGACGGTTGCGGCGGCGGCCGTGACGTGCAGCGCGCCGCCCGCCTCGACGGTGGCGTCGAGCCCCAGCCGGTCGCCGCCGAGCGGGGCGCTCATCGCGCCCACCACGCAGACCCGGGCCAGCCGGCCGGGCGCGCCGACGCGGCGCAGCGCGAACGGGCCGTCACCGTCGAGGACGGGCAGCCGGGTGACACCTCCCCCACTCTCGACTGCACTCGACCGGGAGGGACCCCCCTCGTCGAGCCGCGCGAGGATGCGGGCCGTGGCACGCAGTCCGGCGGCCGACGGGGCGAGCGTCCCCTCGGGCCGGGCCGATGTGTGGAGTGCGAGGGTCATGCGCGGCCCGCGGTCCAGTCGGCCAGCCGCCCGCGAACCCAGTCGGAGACCGGCTGCACGCCGTTCTCGGACGTCAGCGCGGTGAAGGCGACCGGCAGCTCGCCGCGCTGCGCCTTCGCATCGCGGGCCATGCCCGCCAGATCCACGCCGACGTACGGCGCGAGGTCGGTCTTGTTGATGACGAGCAGATCGGAGGTGGTGACGCCGGGGCCGCCCTTGCGGGGGATGTCATCGCCGCCGGCCACGTCGATGACGAAGATCTGGGCATCGACCAGGCCTTTGGAGAAGGTGGCCGTCAGATTGTCCCCGCCGGACTCGACCAGGACCAGGTCGAGGGGTCCGACCGCGTCCTCCAGGTCCTCCACCGCCTCCAGGTTGGCGGAGATGTCGTCGCGGATGGCGGTGTGCGGACAGGCGCCGGTCTCGACGGCGGAGATCCGCTCGGCGGGCAGGACGGCCTCACGGAGCAGGAACTCGGCGTCCTCGCGGGTGTAGATGTCGTTGGTGACCACGGCGAGGGACAGTTCGTCGCGCAGCGCACGGCAGAGCGCGGCGACGGTGGCGGTCTTGCCGGTGCCGACCGGCCCGCCGAGACCGATGCGCAGCGCGCGCCGGGTTCCGTCGGGGCGCTTCGGCCCGGCGGCGCTGTAGGTGTGCCGCTCGGGGAAGGTTTCCTTGTGGTCGAGGTGCATGGTCACTCCGTGGTTCGTACGGCCAGGGGCGCGCGGGGCCGGCAGGGGCCGGCGGGGTCAGGACGCGAAGAGTCGCACCGGCCAGGCCGCGTGCTGTTGAGCGGTGATGTCGAGCAGCGGCGCGGAGGCGGCGGGCAGCGCATCGGTCCCTTCGGCGAGGACGCGCTCCGCGGCGTCCGCGCCCTGCTGGGCGACCCGGTCGACGTCGGCGGCGAGGCGGGCGAGCACGGCGGTGGCGTCGAAGGGGTCCAGGCTCAGCAGCCGGACGGCCGCGCCCGCCGGACCGCTGATGCTCTCGTAGGCCACGGCGTGCGCGGCATCCAGCGGCGCCAGGCCCGCGGACCGGGCGGCCAGGCCCAGCACGACGGGCTGGTGCGCGCCGCGCGGACGGGCCGCGGCGAGCGCGTCGAGCGCGGCGCTCGGCCAGGTCGCGCGGGCGGCCCGCATCATCTGCCGGCCGAGCCGCCGGGCAACCTGCCGCAGCGCCGGTACGGGCGTCCGGGCGTCGGCGGCGTCATCCAGGAGGAGCGGGTCGTGGCCGGCGGCGGCCGCGGCGGCGAGGCCGGCGGCGACCAGGCCGGCGGTGTGCAGCCGGCCCCGGCAGAAGGTCTCCAGGGTGGCGGCGTCGGTGATGCGCCCCGCGGTGACGGCCGGTTCGGCGCCGCCCGAGTGGGCGTGCCCGCCGGCGGGGAACCGGCCGTCGGCGAGGACGAGCAGCGCGGCGCGGCTCATCGGTGGTCCGGGTCGTTCATCGGGATGTTCCATCGGCGCCCCATCAGAAGAGGAAGTACCGCTGGGCCATGGGGAGTTCGGCGGCGGGGGTGGGTTCGACCACCTCGCCGTCGATGGTCACCGTGAAGGTGTCGGGGTCGACCTGGACCCGCGGCAGGGCGTCGTTGTTGCGCATATCGGCCTTGGTGACGCCGCGGGTGGAGCGGATCGCCTCGTAGCGCTTCGCCAGCGGCAGGCGTTCGGGGAGCCCGTCGTCGAGGGCCTGCGAGGAGACGAAGTTGACCGAGTTGCTGCCGGGCGCCTTGCCGGTGGCGCCGAACATCGGGCGGGGCAGCACCGGCTGCGGCGTGGGGATGGACGCATTGGCGTCGCCCATCTGCGCATACGCGATCTGGCCACCCTTGATGACCAGCTGCGGCTTGACGCCGAAGAACGCCGGGTCCCACAGGACGAGATCGGCAAGCTTGCCGTCCTCGACGGAGCCGACGAGATGGTCGATGCCCTGGGCGAGCGCGGCGTTGATGGTGTACTTCGCGACATAGCGGCGGGCGCGGTGGTTGTCCGCACCGCCGTCGCCGGGCAGGCTGCCCCGGCGCCGCTTCATGACGTGCGCGGTCTGCCAGGTACGCAGCACGACCTCGCCGATCCGGCCCATGGCCTGGGCGTCGGAGGACATGATCGAGATGGCACCGAGGTCGTGCAGGATGTCCTCGGCGGCGATGGTGGAGGGCCGGATCCGGGATTCCGCGAAGGCCAGGTCCTCGGGGACGGCCGGGTTGAGGTGGTGGCAGACCATCAGCATGTCGAGGTGTTCCTCGACGGTGTTGACGGTGTGCGGCCGCGTGGGGTTGGTGGATGCGGGCAGCACGTTCGGCTCGGAGACCATCGCGATCATGTCGGGGGCGTGTCCGCCGCCGGCGCCTTCGACATGGAAGGCGTGGATCGAGCGGCCGGCGATGGCCGCGAGGGTGTCACCGAGGAAGCCGGCCTCGTTGAGGGTGTCGGTGTGGATCGCGAGCTGGGCGCCGCTCTCCTCGCAGACGTTCAGACAGGCGTCGAGGACGGCCGGGGTCGCGCCCCAGTCCTCGTGGATCTTGAAGCCGAGGATGCCGGCCCGCAGCTGGTCGCGCATCGAGGCGAGGGAGGTGGTGTTGCCCTTGCCGAGCAGTCCGACATTGACCGGCAGGGAGTCCATCGCCTCGAACATCCGGGCCACATGCCAGGCGCCGGGGGTGATGGTGGTGGCCTTGCTGCCCTCGGCCGGTCCGGTGCCGCCGCCGACGAGCGTGGTGACGCCGGAGGCCAGCGCCTCGTCCGCCTGCTGGGGGCAGATGAAGTGGACGTGGGTGTCGATGGCGCCGGCCGTCAGGATCTTGCCGTTGCCGGCGATGATCTCGGTCTCGGGTCCGATGACCAGGTCGGGGTGGACGCCGTCCATGGTGTCGGGGTTGCCGGCCTTGCCCAGGGCGGTGATCCGCCCGTCGCGGATACCGACGTCGGCCTTGACGATGCCCCAGTGGTCCAGCACGACCGCGCCGGTGATCACGGTGTCGGGGGTGCCCTCGGCGCGGGTGGCGCGGGACTGCCCCATCGATTCGCGGATCACCTTGCCGCCGCCGAAGACGGCCTCGTCACCGGCCCGGCCGGGCCCGCCCGAGCGGTCCTCGGTGATCTCGATGACCAGGTCGGTGTCGGCGAGCCGGATCCGGTCGCCGGCGGTGGGGCCGAAGAGGTCGGCGTACGCCTGACGGGTCAGCTCAGCCATCGAGAGTGCCTCCGGTCTCGCCGCGCAGGCCCTCGACGATCCGCTTGCCCCCGATGGGGATGAGCTCGACCTCGGTCGGGATGCCGGGCTCGAAGCGCACGGCGGAGCCGGCCGCGACGTTCAGCCGCTTGCCGTGCGCGGCCGCGCGGTCGAATTCCAGGCCGGGATTGGCCTCGGCGAAGTGGTAGTGGGAGCCGACCTGCACGGGGCGGTCGGCGGCGTTGAGGACGGTCATACGCGTACGGGGGAGGCCTTCGTTGAGGCGTACCGGTTCGTCGGCGTGGAGGATCTGTCCCGGGATCATCTTCGGCGCTCCCGCGGTCAGTTGATGGGTTCGTGGACGGTGACGAGCTTGGTGCCGTCGGGGAAGGTGGCCTCGACCTGCACGTCGTGGATCATCTCGGGGACGCCCTCCATGACCTCGTCGCGGGTGAGCACCTTGCGGCCGGAGGACATGAGCTCGGCGACCGTACGGCCGTCCCGGGCGCCTTCGAGGATGTGCACGGTCAGCAACGCGATCGACTCCGGGTGGTTCAGCTTCACTCCCCGCGAGCGGCGCTTTTCGGCCACGTCGGCCGCCACATGAATCATCAGGCGTTCCTGCTCATGCGGGGTCAGTTGCATACGTTCCACCTCACGGTCTTCCTGCCCGGACACATTCACCCAGGTCACAGGCGTGGGCACACCTGTGTCGATAGGTGTACCACCCAGCAATTAAAGGAGGAGCAAACCGACTTCCAGCACTTGGCCATCAAGAGCCCCACGTCAGGAGAGTAGTTCGGCGGGATTTCGTCGGCGTTACAGCCAGGGACGCGTCGGCGTCCTTTCATACGGCCGACGTAACAGTGCGGAAGCACGCCGCAGCACGGCGCCGCCATCGCCCCGCCGGGGACGAGCGCGCGCCCCACAACCCCCGCCCCTTCCCCTGCGGCGCATGTGACCCGGTGGCGAAATCCACCCCTTACCGGCCGCGCCCGACCACGGAACAGATGGTTCCCACGCACCACGAACCGCCATCAACCGCACCTAACGGATACACCCCGCTCGGCGAACGCGCCTGTCCGATATGCGCTCTTGACGGTTGGCAAAGTGATCGCAATTCTCATGTGCGCGTCAAAACGCTCCGCACCATCCCCCCACACCTGGAGCTCATATCGTGAAAAATTCGGCACGAATACGCCGGGCCGCGCTGGCCACGGGCGCCGCGACCGCCCTGGCCGCCACCCTCTTCACTGCGGCCGGCGCCTACGCCGATCCCGCCCCGGCCGAGGCCCCGGACATCGACGTCAAGGCCGTCAAAGGCGACCTGGACCAGCTGCAGTCGATCGCCGACGCCAACGGCGGCAACCGCGCCCACGGCAAGGCCGGCTACAAGGCGTCCATCGACTACGTCAAGGAAAAGCTGGACAAGGCCGGATTCACCACCAAGGTCGAGGAGTTCGACAACGGCGGCGCCAAGGGCTACAACCTCGTCGCCGACTGGAAGGGCGGCGACGAAAGCAAGACCGTGATGGCCGGCGCCCATCTGGACTCGGTCCCCGCCGGCCCCGGCATCAACGACAACGGCTCCGGCTCGGCGGGCATCCTTGAGGTCGCCCTCGCGGTCGCCAAGTCGAACCTCAAGCCCACCAAGCACCTCCGCTTCGCCTGGTTCGGCGACGAGGAGGACGGCATGGTCGGCTCCAAGGCCTATGTCGACAAGCTCGGCGCCGACAAGTCGAAGATCGACTCGTATCTGAACTTCGACATGATCGGCTCCCCCAACCCGGGCTACTTCGTCTACGACGACGACACCCGCCTGGAGAAGGTCTTCAAGGACTGGTTCGCCACGAAGAACATCGCCACCGAGAAGGAGACCGAGGGCGACGGGCGCTCCGACCACGCCGCCTTCAAGGACGCCGGCATCCCGGTCGGCGGCCTGTTCTCCGGCGCCGACTACATCAAGACCGAGAAGCAGGCGAAGGCCTGGGGCGGCACGGCGGGCAAGGCGTTCGACGCCTGCTACCACCAGTCCTGCGACACCTCGAAGAACCTGGACGACAAGGCGCTGGACAACAACACCGACGCCATCGCCCACGCGATCTGGGAGCTCAGCTCCTGAGCCACCCGCACCAACCCGCGGTCGGCTCCGGCTGACCCCTCAGTGCCCACGACCCGGCCGCCGATCCCCGGCAGCCGGGTCGCGGTGTTCCGCGGCGATCCCGAACCGCCGCCGTTCGCCCGGAGCGGACGGGAGCTGCCGTACGGCCGAGACCGTACTGATCACCTGCTCCTCCTCCGCGTCCTTCTCGCGCCGCCCCAGCTCTTCGAGAAGCTGCAGGTCAGCGGCGGATACCAGGGCCACCAGCGGCTTGCCGTGGCGGGTGACGACCACCCGCTCACCGCCGTAGACGACTCGGTTGATCAGATCCGCCAGCTCCGCCCGGGCTTGCGTCACCGGAATTTCGTAGGCCATGCTCCCATTCTAACGGGATGTACGTCCTGTACATTTTTCACAAAGAGAGAGGAGCAGGCATGCTGCCGCCGACGGCCCGCTATGTCCTTCCGGAGTTCACCGAGCGCACCTCCCAGGGCACGCGCACCATGGACCCCTACTCCAAGCTGCTCAGCGAGCGCATCATCTTCCTGGGCACCCCGGTCGACGACGCCTCCGCCAACGACGTGATGGCACAGCTCATCCACCTCGAACACGCCGCGCCCGAGCAGGACATCTCGCTCTACATCAACTCCCCCGGCGGCTCGTTCACCGCGATGACCGCCATTTACGACACGATGAACTTCGTGTCGTGCGACGTGCAGACCGTCTGCCTGGGACAGGCCGCCTCCGCCGCCGCGGTGCTGCTGGCCGCCGGCGCCCCCGGAAAGCGGCTGGCGCTGCCCGGCGCCCGGGTACTGATCCATCAGCCCTCCCTCCATGAGCCGATCCAGGGCCAGGCCACCGATCTGCAGATCCAGGCGGAGGAACTGCTGCGCACCCGCGAGATGTTGGAGGAGATGCTCGCGCGGCACACCGGACAGCCCCGCGAGCGGATCGCCGCCGACATCGAGCGCGACAAGATCTTCGACGCCCAAGCCGCCCAGGAGTACGGCCTGATCGACGGCCTCACCCGGCACCGCAAGCAGTCGGCACACCCACTCGGTGCGCGGTGATCCGGATGCTGCCCCCCGAACTCCCGCCGCTGCCCGCCCTCACACGTGCCGAGGGTGAGTTGATCGACCGTTACCTGGAGGTGCTCGATCTGCTGGGCCGCATCAACCCGGCCCGCGGCGGGGGCACCTACAGCGGACTGCGTGCCGCCCAGGCACTGGTCGGCAAGGCCGCCGGACTGCGGGACGCGCTGACGCTGATGCACCAGCGCGGCGAGACCGAACTGCACCGCGACACGCTGGCCCGGGCGTTGCGGGTGCTGGACGGCGAACGGCGGGCCGGGCTCGTGGCCGTGCCGCCGCCCGCGGAGCGCTGACGCGACACGCGGTGCGGCTGCCCATACGGCGTAGCGCGCACACCCGTTGTGAACCACCCCCGAATTGCCGGTTCACCCACATTTTCTCGGGTCCCGGATGTTTCGCTCCTGGTCCGGGGCGTGCGACAGCCGGGACCCCGACACTCCAGGGAACAAAACCCACCATTCAGGCCAAATGTGACCCATCTCACATACGGCATTTTCAGCTCGGACTTTGGGCGGCGGGTGCGTGAGGATCCCTTCGACGACAAGACCCCGCCACAGCGACGGGGCGGTCCGGACGGGCGCCTAATCCCGCCGCCGTCCGGATGTCCGGTCGACGCTTTTGGATCGGCGGGAGCGGAGGACCCGAGCAGGACGGGGTCCACGGCCTTCACGGGCCGGCGGACTCCTTGGGGTGAAGCCGTACGCACGGCCGGGCATCTTCGCCTGCCCGAACCCGACAGGTCTTCCTTCGCAGGCGGCTGACGAAGGGTTTGCGCATGACTGTGCGCATGCATACGCCGAATCTGCTGGCGCGCACCGGCACCGTCGCCGCTCTGACGCTGGTCACGCTCGGCGGGACGACCATCACCCCAGGAACCACCGGGGGCGCCGAAGCCGCATCCGTGTCCGCACACGCGCTGCGGGTCGCCGCCTCCAAGCGGGGATCCCCCTACCAGTACGGCGCCCAAGGGCCGGACGCCTTCGACTGTTCCGGGCTGACGCTGTACTCGTTCCTGCGCGCCGGCCGGGCCCTGCCCCGTACCGCCGCCGCGCAGTACAGCCGCACCCGGCACGTCACGGCCGACTCCCGGCGACGCGGCGACCTGGTCTTCTTCCATTCGGCCAACGGGATTTACCACGTGGGCATCTACGCCGGGGACGGCAGGATGTGGCACGCGCCCAAGGCCGGGAGCACGGTACGGCTGGAACGGATCTGGAGCCCCGGGGTCTGGTACGGGCGGGTGCGCTGACCGGCGCGCTCGTCGTACAACCCGTCAATTAACGACGGTGGTAAGCGGTTTGCCCGGGTGACCTTGCAACTGGGCGCGGCCGCTGACCGTCGGTCCGTGCGGGCGGGTCCCGCCTGCGCACGGACCGGTGACGGTGCTGCCGCGCCGAGGGCGGTGCCGCTCCTCAGGCATGCGTCACTTCGCGCCCCGGTTCAGCCGGTCGGCGCCGTGGCCAGGATCGTGCCGACCGCCGTGTCGATCTGGTCGTCCGTCAGGTCCGCGCGGGCGGTCAGTCGCAGCCGGGAGATCCCGTCGGGTACGGACGGGGGCCGGAAGCAGCCGACGACGAGGCCGGCCGCGCGGCAGTCGGCGGCCCAGCCGACCGCCGCCTCCGGTGAGGGGGCGCGTACCGAGACCACCGCGGCGTCCGGCCGCACCGCGACCAGGCCCGCTGCGGTGAGCCGGTCGTGCAGCTTCCGTGCGACCTGCCCGGCCCGGGCGGCGCGCTGGGGTTCACGGCCCAGCAGTCGCAGCGCGGCGAGCGCCCCGCCGGCCGCCGCCGGGGCGAGACCGGTGTCGAAGATGAATGACCGGGCGGTGTTGACCAGGTGCTCGATGACCCGGGCGGGGCCGAGCACCGCACCGCCCTGGGAGCCCAGCGACTTGGAGAGGGTCACGGTGGTCACCACATCGCCGTCGCCGGCGAGCCCGGCCGCCCACAGCGCGCCGCGGCCGCCCTCGCCGAGGACGCCCAGGCCGTGTGCGTCATCGACGAGCAGCCCGGCGCCCCGTGTCCGGCAGACCTCGGCGAGGGCGGGGAGCGGGGCGGCGTCGCCGTCGACCGAGAACACCGAGTCGGTCACGGCGAGCGCCCGGCCGTCATGACCGGCCAGCGCGGCGCGTACGGCCTCGGGATCGGCGTGCGGGACGACTTCGGTGCGGGCCCGGGAGAGCCGGCAGCCGTCGATGAGGGAGGCGTGGTTGCCCGCGTCGGAGACGACCAGGGTGCCGGCGGCGGTGAGCGCGGTGACCGCGGCGAGATTGGCGGTATATCCGGACGACAGCACCAAAGCGTCCTCGAAGCCGCAGAAGGCGGCGAGTTCCGACTCCAGCCGGGCGTGCAGTTCGGTGCTGCCGGTCACCAGCCGGGAGCCGGTGGCGCCCGCGCCCCAGCGGTGTGCGGCCGCGGCCGCGCCACGGGTGACCTCGGGGTGCCGGGCCAGTCCGAGGTAGTCATTGCCGGCCAGGTCGAGCAGCGGGTGGTCGGCCGGTCGGGGACGCAGGGTGCGGACCAGTCCGGCGCGCCGGCGCGCGTCGCGGGCTTCATCCAGCCAGTCGAAGGCGGCGCCGTGGGCAGGCCGGCGGGGCTCGGCGAGGGCCGCCGGCGAGCCGTCGCGGAGCAGCGTGGGGGCGGAGTCCTGCGGCATCGGCGTCCTTCGTCGGTGGGCCTCGATTGTGGGCTGTTGCTAGACGTTAGCGGTCGTTCCGCAGGCCCACAGTGTGGCGATACACACACCTGCATCCTGGGTCGTTGTGGGAATCCTCCTTGGCCGGGGGCGGTGCCGTACGCCAGGATCAACGCCATGGACCTGCTGAACACACTGGTGGACAAGGGACTGCGGCGCGAGTTGCCGACCCGTGAAGAGGCGCTGGCCGTACTGGCGACCTCCGATGACGAACTGCTCGATGTCGTGGCCGCGGCCGGAAAGGTGCGCCGCCAGTGGTTCGGGCGGCGGGTCAAACTCAACTATCTCGTCAACCTCAAGTCGGGCCTGTGCCCCGAGGACTGCTCGTACTGTTCCCAGCGGCTGGGGTCGAAGGCGGAGATCCTCAAGTACACCTGGCTCAAGCCGGATGACGCCTCCAAGGCGGCCGCGGCCGGTGTCGCCGGCGGCGCCAAGCGGGTCTGTCTGGTGGCCAGTGGCCGGGGTCCCACGGACAAGGACGTGGACCGCGTCTCGGAGACGATCTCCGCCATCAAGGAGCAGAACGAGGGGATCGAGGTGTGCGCCTGCCTCGGTCTGCTCTCCGACGGCCAGGCCGACCGGCTGCACGCGGCGGGCGCCGATGCGTACAACCACAACCTCAACACCTCGGAAGCCACATACGGCGACATCTGCACCACGCACGACTTCTCGGACCGGGTCTCCACCGTCCAGCAGGCCCAGGCGGCCGGGATGTCCGCCTGTTCCGGGCTGATCGCCGGGATGGGCGAGAGCGACGCCGATCTCGTCGATGTGGTCTTCGCGCTGCGCGAGCTGGACCCCGACTCCGTACCGGTGAACTTCCTGATCCCGTTCGAGGGCACCCCGCTCGGCAAGGAGTGGAACCTCACCCCGCAGCGCGCGCTGCGCATTCTGGCGATGGTGCGGTTCGTCTGCCCGGACATCGAGGTACGGCTGGCCGGCGGCCGCGAGGTGCATCTGCGCAGCATGCAGCCGCTGGCGCTGCACCTGGTCAACTCCATCTTCCTCGGCGACTATCTGACCAGCGAGGGCCAGGCCGGCAAGGACGATCTGGCGATGATCGCGGACGCCGGTTTCGAGGTCGAGGGCACGGACACCACGACGCTGCCCGAGCACCGCCGTCCGGGCTGCGGCGTTGCGGACACCGCGGAGTCCGGCTGCGCGGAGTCCGGCTGCGCGACCGGCGACGGGGCGCCCGCCGCCACGATCCCCGCGCCGCCCGAGGAAACCCGCCGCGACCTGGTCTCGGTGCGCCGCCGGGGCGCCGGTACGGAGCTGCCGCCCAATGCCTGAGCCGCTCTCCCCCCGCGAACTGCTGGCGCTCGACCGGCAGCACGTGTGGCATCCGTACGGGCCGATGCCCGGCCGGGCCGCGCCGCTGCTGGTGGAGTCGGCGTCCGGGGTCCGGCTCCGGCTGGCCGAACCGGTCGAGGGCCAGGACGAGTTGGTGGACGGCATGTCGTCGTGGTGGTCGGCGGTGCACGGCTACAACCACCCGGTGCTCAACGAGGCCGCGCACGGCCAGCTGGGGCGGATGAGCCATGTGATGTTCGGCGGGCTCACCCATGAGCCCGCGGTGCGGCTGGCGAAGCGGCTGGTCGACATCACCCCGGAGCCGCTGGAGCATGTCTTCCTCGCGGACTCCGGTTCGGTGTCGGTCGAGGTCGCCGTGAAGATGTGCCTGCAGTACTGGCGCTCGCTCGGCAAGCCGCGCAAACAGCGGCTGTTGACCTGGCGGGGCGGCTACCACGGCGACACCTGGCAGCCGATGTCGGTGTGCGATCCGGACGGCGGGATGCACGAGCTGTGGCAGGGGGTGCTGCCGCGGCAGATCTTCGCGGACGAGCCGCCGGCCGGCTTCGACGCCGCGCCGGACGAGGCGTATGCGGCGCAGCTGCGCGAGCTGATCGGCCGGCACGCCGAGGAGCTGGCGGCGGTGATCGTGGAGCCGGTGGTCCAGGGCGCCGGCGGGATGTCGTTCCACTCCCCCGGGTATCTGCGGGTGCTGCGGGAGGCCTGCGATGCGCATGATGTGCTGCTCGTCTTCGATGAGATCGCGACCGGCTTCGGCCGTACGGGTGCGCTCTTCGCCGCCGAACACGCCGGGGTCGCACCGGATGTGATGTGTCTCGGCAAGGCGCTGACCGGCGGTTATCTGACTCTGGCGGCGACGCTGTGCACGGCGGCCGTCGCGGACGGCATCTCCCGCGGTGCCCTGCCGGTGCTGGCGCACGGCCCGACCTTCATGGGCAATCCGCTCGCCGCGGCCGTCGCCGATGCCTCGATCGACCTGCTGCTGTCCCAGGACTGGGCGCAGGAGGTCAAGCGGATCGAGGCCGGGCTGTGGGAGGGGCTGGCGCCGGCCCGGAGCCACCCCGGGGTCCGCGAGGTCCGGGTACTCGGCGCGATCGGTGTCGTGCAGCTCGACCACGAGGTGGACATGGCGGCGGCGACCCGGGCGGCGGTCCGGGAGGGCGTGTGGCTGCGCCCGTTCCGGGATCTGATCTACACCATGCCGCCGTACATCACCGGCGACGACGATCTGGCGCGTATCTGCGCCGCGGTGTGCGCGGCGGCCCGCGAGGGCTGACGCACGGTCGGCGGTGGCCGGCGGACCGGGGCGTCCGGCCCGCCACCGTCCGCGCCACCGCCGGCACGCACCCACCGGAATTCTTCACCAAGAACCATGCGCGGCCATCCCCTCGGGGGCGGTCCACGCGGAGTCGGAGGCACCCCATGTCAGTGCTGTTCGTGACGGGCACGGGCACGGAGATCGGCAAGACCGTGACCACCGCCGCGATCGCCGCGGCGGCGCTCGCCCGAGGTCGTTCCGTCGCGGTGCTCAAACCGGCGCAGACCGGTGTCACGGCGCACGAGACGGGCGATGCGGCGGAGGTCGAGCGGCTGGCCGGACCGGTCACCACCCTGGAACTCGCCCGCTTTCCGGACCCGTTGGCGCCCGCGACGGCCGCACTGCGGGCCGGTCTGCCGCCGGTGCTCCCCCAGGACATCGCCGAGGCCGCCGCGAAGCTGGCTGCCTCGCACGACCTGGTGCTGGTCGAGGGCGCGGGCGGGCTGCTCGTCCGCTTCGACGCGGACGGCCATACCCTCGCCGACGCCGCACGGCTGGCGAAGGCCCCGGTGCTGGTGGTCGCCCAGGCGGGCCTGGGCACCCTCAACGCCACCGCGCTGACCGCTTTGGCGCTGCGCTCGTACGGACTCGACTCCCCCGGCGTCGTCATCGGCAGCTGGCCGGCCACACCCGACCTGGCGGCCCGCTGCAACCTGACGGACCTCCCGGACGCCGCCGGCGCCCCGCTCCTCGGCCTGATCCCAGAGCACTCCGGCGCCCTCGCCCCGGACGCCTTCCGCGCCGCGGCTCCCGGCTGGCTGGCCCCGGCGCTCGGCGGATCGGACGCGTTCCGGATCCCCTCGTGACGGCCGCGGAGCGGGAAGAACTGCCTAGCAGGGCACGGCGCCCTCGGCCCGTACGGATGTGCGCACCGCGGACCGGGTGACTCCCGGGGACTCCTTGTCCGCCCGGTTGGGGAGACTGACGGCAGGAGCGGGCATCGCCGGCGAAGGGGTCCGTCATGTGGCAGCGCAGAAGAGTTCCGCACGGCACCGTGCACCACCCGGTGTTCGCCCGCTTCTACGCGAGCTGCTGCGGCCCGGCCGCGGACGCGCGGGCGGGGGTGGCCACGCTCCGCAAGGAACTGCTGGCGGGCGCGACCGGCCGGGTGATCGAGGTCGGCGCCGGCACCGGGCTGAACTTTGCGCACTATCCGGGGACGGTCTCGGAGGTGGTGGCGATCGAGCCGGAGCCCACGCTGCGGGAGGTGGCCCGGTCGGCGGCGGCACGTGCGGAGGTGCCGGTGGATCTGGTGCCGGGGGTGGCGGAGGCGCTGCCGGTCAAGAGCGAGGCGTTCGATACGGCGGTGGCGTCGCTGGTGCTGTGTTCGGTGCACGAGGTGCCGCGAGCGCTGGCGGAGCTGCGGCGGGTGTTGCGTCCGGGCGGTGAGCTGCGGTTCTTCGAGCACGGGCGGGCCGCGGGGCGGGCGCTGGCAGCGGTGCAGTGGTCGCTGGACCGGACGGTCTGGCCGCTGCTGATGGGCGGCTGCCACACCGGCCGGGATCCACTCGGCGAGGTCCGGGCGGCCGGATTCGAGGTGGTGCGGGTGCGCCGCCTGAAGGTGCCGGAGCGCGGGCCGACGCTGCCGACCTCACCGGCGGTGCTGGGCCTGGCGCGGCGGCCCGCCGACTGACCGGCCGCGCGGCCAGGACGATCAGTGGCCGGGACCGGTCAGACGGTGCCGGTCAGACGGTCCAGGTGCGCAGCGCGTCCGCGATGGCGCAGACGTCGGCCGCCCCGTCCTTGACGAGGCGGGCGAGGTCGCGGACCTGCTCCGGGGAGGTGGCGATCTTCAGACCGCTGGCGACGAGATAGCCGTAGGCGACAGCGGTCGCGAACATCGCATTCGAGCCCTCCAACGCCGGTACGCGGAGCAGGAGTTGGAGGAGAGCCGCGGCACGCTCCTGAGGGTCGGTGTAGACGGGCACACCGAATATCTCGGCTTCGTGGCGGCTGACAGCGGCCACCAGGGCGCCCCAGTCGGTGACCTGGGGGTCTCCGGGGGTGTGCTGTTCGGCGATCAGAAGGAGCCAGGCGAGGTCGATACGCAGTGTCACGTCGCGCCCGGCAGTCCTTCGCGCGGGACGGGGGGCGTGGCGTCCGGCGCCTCGCGTGGTTCCCGGCCGAATTCCTCGGCGAAGACACGCTCGTACTGCTTCATGAAGTCGGAGGCTGCTTCCACGAAGGTCTGGCCGATCTCGCCGGCGTCCTTCAGGACGAGCTCCTCGATGTAGCGGTTCATGCTCACCCCCCGCTGCAGAGCGCGCTCCCGCGCCGCTTCGGCAGTGGCCTCGTCCACCCGGACGTTCAACTGTGTCTTCGCCACCCGTCCAAGCTAGCGCGCAGGTGCTAGCAGCGGCAAGGAGGGGTGCGGCGGAGCAGTGCGGCGGGCCCGGCGCGTGGTGCCGCGCCATCCGGGTGCCGCGCGCTACGGCATCCGGACGGGGCGGCACCCGGCGGCCGGCCTTTACTTGTAGCCGAAGTCCTGGGTCCAGTACGCCCGGAGCCTGCCGCCCATCGCGACACCTATACCGGTGGCCTTGGAGTGGCAGACGAGCGGGCCCGCGGCGCCCCCCCCCCGCCACGAAAAAGGGCTTCGACACCGCGCTCCCCTCAGTGATGGGATCCGACCATGAATCATCTTCAGGTCCGGGCCGGAACGCCGGCCGATCTCGATGCCGTGCTGGCCTTCTGGAAGGACGCCGCGGAGGGGACCAGCATCAGCGATGACAGCGATGGTGTGGCGCGACTGGTGGCCCGCGACCCCGAGTCGCTCCTGCTGGCCGAGCGGGACGGCGTCCTGGTGGGCACGGTGATCGCCGGCTTCGACGGCTGGCGCTGCCATCTCTACCGGCTGGCCGTGCACCCCGAGTGCCGTCGGCAGGGCATCGGCAGCATGCTGCTGACCGCCGCCGAGAAACGGTTCCGCGCGCTGGGCGGCCGGCGCGGTGACGCGATGGTGCTGGACCGCAACGAGTCCGCACACCACGCCTGGCGCGCGGCGGGCTACACCCCCGAGCCGCAGTGGAGCCGCTGGGTCAAGCACCTCGAAGACTGACCGCACCCGCCGACGCACGAGGAGGGCCCGCCCCGGGGGCCGGACCCGGGGCGGGCTTCGCCCCTCCCTCGCGACTTTGCTGATCCTTTACCATGGAGGCTCACCGACCCCAGCGAAAGGTGTGTGAGCGTCCAGCCATGGGCGAACCTCCCAGTTGTCGAGCTACCTCCCGACATAGCGCGAACCTCCCGATCCTGCTCGATCATGGGACGGAGGTGACTCGATGACCGACCTGCTCTATCTGGGCGTGGCGCTCCTCCTGACCCTGGCCTGCGGAGTCTTCGTCGCGGCGGAGTTCTCGCTGACGACCGTCGAGCGCAGCGACCTCGAACGCGCCGTCGAGCGCGGCGAGCGGGGCGCGGACAGTGCCCTGAAGGCCGTCCGCAGCCTCACCTTCCAGCTCTCCGGGGCCCAGCTCGGCATCACCGTCACCGGCCTGGTCATCGGCATGCTCTCCAAACAGGCCATCGCCACCTTGCTGGCCGGACCGCTGGACGCGATGGGCCTGCCGCGCTCGGCGGCGGACTCGCTGGCCCTGGTCCTCGGCACGGCGATCTCCACGGTCGTCCTGATGGTCGTCGGCGAGCTGGTCCCGAAGAACTGGGCCATCTCCAGCCCGCTGCCCATCGCGAAGCGGGTCGCCACCGCTCAGCGCGGCTTCAGCGCCCTCTTCCGGCCGCTGATCCGGCACCTCAACAACGCCGCGAACCGCACGGTCCGCAGGATGGGCCTGGAGCCCGCCGAGGAGCTGGCCTCGGCGCGCGGCCCGCAGGAGCTGGTGGCGCTGGCCCGGCACTCGGCCAAGGAGGGCGCGCTGGAGGCCGACACCGCCGAGCTGTTCGTCCGTACCCTCAACCTCGCCGATCTGACCGCGGAGAACGTCATGACCCCGCGGGTGCAGGTGATGGCACTGGACGTGCAGTCCACCGCGGAGGACGTGGCCAACGCGACCCGGGCGAGCGGGCTGTCCCGCTTCCCGGTCTACCGCGGCAGCCTGGACAGCGTCGTCGGGGTGGCGCACATCAAGGACGTGCTGACCATCGCGGCCGAACGCCGCCCCCGCCATCCGGTCTCCGAGCTGGTACGCGAGCCGCTGCTCGTCCCCACGACGCTGACCGTGGACCGGCTGCTCGACCGGCTCTCCGGCAAGCGCACGATGGCCGTGGTCATCGATGAATACGGCGGCACGGCCGGCGTGGTGACGCTGGAGGACATCGTCGAGGAGGTCGTCGGCGAGGTCCGCGACGAGCACGATCCGATGGAGACCCCCGACCTGGCGCCGGCCGGTGCCGACGCCGAGGGCCGCCCGCTCTACCAGGCCGACGGCGCCGCCCGTACCGACCAGCTGGAGCGGATCGGCCTGTGGCTGCCGGAGGGTCCGTACGAGACCCTTGCCGGTCTGGTCGCCAGTGAGCTGGGCCGGATACCCGTGGCCGGCGACGGACTGGAGGTGGCCGGCTGGTCGATGGATGTGCTCGACGCCACCGGTCATCGCGCCGCGCGGGTGCTGCTGCACGCGCCGCTGCCCGGCAGCACCGACGAGCGCGGGACGGAGGCCGGCCGATGACCGCGCTGCAGTTGTTCGTGGGCCTGCTGACGCTGGTCGTCAACGCCTTCTTCGTGGGCGCCGAGTTCGCGCTGATCTCGGTGCGCCGCAGTCAGATCCAGCCGTTCGCCGAGCGCGGGGACCGCCGGGCGGCCAGCGTGCTGTGGGGGCTGCAGCACGTCTCGGCCCTGATGGCGGCCGCCCAGCTGGGCATCACGCTGTGCACGCTGGTGCTGGGTGTGGTCGCCGAGCCGGCCATCGCCCACCTCCTGGAACCGGTGTTCCACGCGGTCGGGCTCCCGTCCGCGCTGAACCAGCCGATCGCGTTCGTGATCGCGCTGTCGCTGGCCACCTATCTGCACATGCTCTTCGGCGAGATGGTGCCGAAGAACGTCGCCCTGGCCGAACCGGTGCGCAGTGCGCTGCTGCTGGGGCCGCCGCTGGTCGCGCTGACCCGGGCGCTGCGCCCGGCGATCTTTGCGATCAACGCGCTCGCCAACGGGCTGCTCGCGCTGCTGCGGGTAGAGACCAGGGACGAGGTGGCCGCGACGTTCTCGCACGCCCAGCTCGCGAAGATGGTCGAGGACTCCCGGGCCGCCGGCCTGCTCGACGAGCGGGCGCAGGAGCGGCTGCGGGACGCCCTGGAGCTGGGCCGCCGCCCGGTGCGGGACGTGGTGCTGCCGGCCGACAAGGTCGTCTCCGCACGGATGGGGATCACCCCCGAGGAGCTGGAGCAACTGGCCGCCGATTCCGGCTTCTCCCGCTTCCCCGTCGTCGACGACACCCGCCGCATCCTCGGCTATCTGCACGTCAAGGACGCCCTGGACGCCACTCCCCGCAGGCTGCCCTTCCCGGTGTCGGCGCTGCGCCCGATCGCCCGCGTCAAGGCGGCGACGCCGCTGGACGACGTGCTGACGGCGATGCGCGGATCCCGTACGCATCTGGCCGCGGTGATCGGCGACGAGGGGCGGCTGGCCGGGCTGGTGACGATGGAGGACGTGCTCCGGGAGCTGGTGCTGCAACGGCCCGCGGCCTGACGGGAGGGGGCGCCGCAGCCCCTGTCTGACCGATCGGTTAGATTGCTGACCGATCGGTCAGACGCTGCTGTGCCGGCGCCGGCCGTCATCGCATTCGTACGCGACGAGGGGGCAAGGGCATGGAGCGCACATCGTGCTGCATAGCGGGCGGCGGACCGGCGGGAATGATGCTCGGACTGCTGCTGGCGAGGGCGGGCGTCGAAGTGACCGTCCTGGAGAAGCACGGCGACTTCCTGCGCGACTTCCGGGGGGACACCGTCCATCCGTCGACGCTGCGGCTGCTGGACGAGCTCGGGCTCGGCGAGGCATTCGCCCGGCTGCCGTTCGCCAAGCTCCGGGAGATGCGGGCGCAGATCGGTGACACCACGGTCGTCATGGGCGACATGCGCCATCTGCCCGGCCGGCACAAGTACCTCGCGATGGTGCCGCAGTGGGACTTCCTCGACCTGCTCGCGCGCGCGGCGGCCGAGGAGCCGCACTTCACCCTGCGGATGCACACCAGGGTCACGGGGCTGCGCACCACGGACGGCCGGGTGACGGGGGTGCGGTTCGTCGACGAGCACGGCACGCCCGGCGAACTGGCCGCGGCGCTGACGGTCGCCTGCGACGGCCGGGACTCCGTGGTACGCGCCGCGGCCGGGCTCCGTCAGCGGCAGTTCGAGGTGCCGATGGACGTCTGGCAGGTGCGGGTGGACGCTCCCCCAAGCAGGGGGAACCCCCCTTCCGACGACCTCAAGAGCGGTCGGGTCTTCGCACGGTTCGGCGGCGGCCAGGCCGCGGTCACCATGGACCGCGGCACGTATTTCCAGACCTCCTATCTCATCGGGAAGGGCCGGGACGCCGAGCTGCGCCGCCACGACATCCAGTGGCTGCGGGACCGGCTCGGCGCCCTGTTCGACTGGGACGACCGGGTGACCGGCGCCATCGGCTCCTGGGACGACGTCAAGCTGCTGGAGGTCACGTTCGGCCGGCTCGCGCGCTGGTACCGCCCCGGCCTGCTGTGCCTCGGCGACGCGGCACACACCATGTCGCCGGTCGGCGGGGTGGGGGTCAACCTGGCGCTGCAGGACGCGGTCGCCGCGGCCCGGATCCTGGCGCAGCCGCTGCTCCGCGGTATGCCCGGCGTGGCCGATCTGGCCCGGGTACAGAAGCGGCGGCAATGGCCGGTGGCCGTGGTGCAGAAGACCCAGCAGGCCGAGCACACGATGATCCGGGCGGCGCTGGACGGCACGCTCGACGGCGACCGGCTGCCGGTGCCGATGCGGCTGCTGCGGCGGGTGCCGCCCCTGCGGACGGTGACCGGCTATCTGGGCGGGATCGGCGTGCGCCCCGAGCGCGCCCCCGGCTTCGCCCGGGTCAGTCCCGGCGCTCGATCGCGTCGAGGGTGAACTTCTCCACCTCGACGGCCGCGGCGTCCAGGTCGTACTCCGGGTGCGCCAGCCAGTGCGAGATCACTCCGTCGATCGCTCCGCCGATCGCCAGGGAAATCGTCTGTGCATCGAACTCCCGGAAGACGCCTGCCTGCTGACCCTCCGTCAGGAGATCGGCGAGAGCCTGCCACCGGCCGTGGGTGTCGTGCGAACCCGGCGTCTTGAGCCGGGTGCCTCCCGCGTCGTCGAGCAGCATCTCGGTGATCACCCGGACGTGCCGGCGGTTGGCCTGCTGATAGCCGATCATCGCCCGTACGTAGGCGACGAGCGCGTCCCGCGGGCCGGCCGCCCGCGCCAGCCGCTCGGTGACATGAGCGCTGAAGTCCGCCAGTACGTGCTCCAACGCGGCCCGGGTCAGGTTGTCCTTCGAGGAGAAGTGGTAGAGCACCGCGGCCTTGGACAGCCCGGCCCGCTCGGCGATCGCCGACAGCGAGGTCGCGGGATGGCCGCGGGTGGAGATCAGGTCGATGGTGGCGTCGATGAGCTGCCGGCGGCGGGCCCGTTCGGTGAACGTCGGCTCGCCCAAGCCCTCGCCGCGGCGGGGAGTCATCGCGCTGCCACCTGCCTCTTTCGCACCGTTCGAACGACACCAGACCGTACACCGCGGGCGCCGGACCACCCCCGGGGGACCGGGGCATACCGTGCGGTATGGCGGGCGGTAGGATCACCGCACCATGGAGATGAATGCCCGTTACACCAGTTTCGTCGCGGTCGGCGACAGCTTCACCGAAGGCATGTCGGACGGCCTGCCGGACGGCTCGTACCGCGGCTGGGCCGATCTGCTCGCCGCCCGGCTGGCGGCCGCCGCGCCCGGCTTCCGCTACGCCAATCTCGCGGTGCGCGGCAAGCTCATCGGGCAGATCGCCGACGAGCAGTGCGGGCCGGCCGCCGCCATGGGCGCCGACCTGGTGACGCTGGTGGGCGGGCTCAATGACGTCCTGCGGCCGCGCTGCGAGGTGGCGCAGGTCTGCGCGCGGTTCGAGGAGGCCGCGGCGCTGCTGGCGCGGGGCGGCGGGCAACTGGTGCTGATGCGCAGCCCCGGCCGGCAAGGCGCCGTGCTGGAGCGCTTCCGGCCGCGGATGGAGCAGCTGTTCGCGCACCTCGACGAGGTGGCCGCGCGGCACGGCGCGGTGGTCGTGGACCTGTATGCGTCCCGGGCGCTGTCGGATCCGCGGCTGTGGGCCGACGACCGGCTGCATCTGAACGCCGAGGGGCACCGCCGGGTGGCGGAGGCCGTGGGGCAGGCGATCGGGCTGCCGGCCGGGGCGGACTGGGACGCCCCGCTGCCGGCCGCCGCACCGCCGGGCTGGGGCGCCCGGCGCGCGGCGGATCTGCGGTTCGCGCGCGAGCATCTGGTGCCGTGGATAGGCCGGCGGGTCACCGGCCGGTCCTCGGGCGACGGCCGGCCGGCCAAGCGGCCCGAGCTGCTGCCGTACGAGGGCTGAATCGCCCCGGCCGGCACCCGCCCGTCGGCTTGGAGGAAAGCACAGCCGGGACCGGGGCGCCGACCTGCGTAAACCGCCAGTAGACTCTGACCACGTGACTGCTGTGTCTGCGAAGCCTCGCATCCCCAATGTCCTGGCCGGCCGCTACGCCTCCGCGGAGCTGGCCGTGCTGTGGTCCCCCGAGTACAAGGTCAAGCTGGAGCGGAAGCTGTGGCTCGCCGTGCTGCGTGCGCAGAAGGACCTGGGGGTGGAGGTCCCCGAGCAGGCGCTGGCCGACTACGAGCGGGTCCTGGAGACCGTCGACCTGGCCTCCATCGCCGAGCGCGAAAAGGTCACCCGGCACGACGTCAAGGCGCGCATCGAGGAGTTCAACGCCCTCGCCGGCCATGAGCAGGTCCACAAGGGCATGACCTCCCGGGACCTGACCGAGAACGTCGAGCAGCTCCAGGTGCGGCTCTCGCTGGAGCTGATGCGGGACCGTACGGTCGCCGTGCTGGCGCGCCTGGGCTCGCTGGCCGGGCAGCACGCCGAGCTGGTGATGGCCGGCCGCTCGCACAATGTCGCCGCCCAGTCCA
The DNA here is from genome assembly GCF_900221035.1 of Streptomyces sp. 2323.1. Taxonomy (NCBI): domain Bacteria; kingdom Bacillati; phylum Actinomycetota; class Actinomycetes; order Kitasatosporales; family Streptomycetaceae; genus Streptomyces; species Streptomyces sp. 2323.1. The sequence goes on from NZ_LT907981.1 coordinate 716,820, forward strand.
CGACGCTCGGCAAGCGCTTCGCGACCGCGGCGGACGAACTGCTGGTCGCGTACGGCCGGCTGGCAGACCTGCTCTCCCGCTACCCGCTGCGCGGCATCAAGGGCCCGGTCGGCACCGCTCAGGACATGCTCGACCTGCTGGGCGGCGATGCGTCCAAGCTCGCCGACCTGGAGCAGCGGATCGCCGCGCACCTCGGCTTCGGGCAGGCCTTCACCTCCGTCGGCCAGGTCTACCCGCGTTCGCTGGACTACGACGTGGTCACCGCGCTGGTGCAGCTGGCCGCCGCCCCCTCGTCGCTCGCCAAGACGATCCGGCTGATGGCCGGGCACGAGTTGGTGACCGAGGGCTTCAAGCCCGGCCAGGTCGGCTCCTCGGCGATGCCGCACAAGATGAACACCCGCTCCTGCGAGCGCGTCAACGGCCTGATGGTGATCCTGCGCGGCTATGCGTCGATGGCCGGTGAGCTCTCCGGCGACCAGTGGAACGAGGGCGATGTGTCCTGCTCCGTGGTGCGCCGGGTCGCGCTGCCGGACTCGTTCTTCGCGCTCGACGGTCTGCTGGAGACCTTCCTGACCGTGCTCGACGAGTTCGGCGCCTTCCCCGCCGTCGTCGCCCGCGAGCTGGACCGCTATCTGCCCTTCCTCGCCACGACGAAGGTGCTGATGGCGTCCGTGCGGGCCGGTGTGGGCCGCGAGGAGGCGCACGAGGCGATCAAGGAGAACGCGGTCGCGTCGGCGCTGGCCATGCGGGAGCAGGGCGTCGAGCGCAACGAGCTGCTGGACAAGCTGGCCGCGGATACCCGGATCCCGCTGGACAAGGCCCAGTTGGACGCCCTGATGGCGGACAAGCTCTCCTTCACCGGCGCCGCGGCCGACCAGGTGACGTCCGTCGTCGCCCGGATCGAGGAGATCGCCAAGCAGCACCCGGAGGCCGCCGCGTACACCCCCGGCTCCATCCTCTGACGCGACTGCCGTGCGCTTCACCCCCGAAGAGCTGGAAGCCGCTCGCGACCGCCTCGTCCCGGACGTGGCCGCGAGCGGCTTGCGCGTGCTCTTCTGCGGGATCAACCCCGGGCTGATGACGGCGGCCACGGGCCACCACTTCGCCCGGCCCGGAAACCGCTTCTGGCCCGCGCTGTACGCCGCCGGCTTCACCCCGCGCCGACTGCGGCCCGACGAGCAGGAGGAGCTGCTCGCGCACGGACTCGGCATCACCAATGTCGTGGCCCGGGCTACCGCCAAGGCGGACGAACTGAGCGCGGAGGAGTACCGCGAGGGCGGCCGGCTGCTGGCCGGGAAGGTGGCCCGGCTGCGGCCCCGCTGGCTCGCGGTCGCCGGGGTCACCGCCTATCGCCTCGCGTTCGACGACAAAAAGGCCGCGATCGGGCCGCAGCAGCGCACGCTGGGCGACACCCGCATCTGGGCGCTGCCCAACCCGAGCGGGCTGAACGCCCATTGGACGCCGACGGCGCTGGCAGAGGAGTTCGGACGGCTGCGCGCCGCGGCGTTCGCGGCGGACGACGACGGCTGAAACACCTGGGGCGGGCACCGGGCCGAGGGTTCCGGGGCGCCGGATGCCCGGACGGCATTGCACCCCGTGCCGGCGGCACCGCCCGCTCGGCCGCTGTTCCGCACCGCGTCACCCGGTAGCCGTGTACATGCCGCGGTGACGGTTCTACGCTGTCGCCGCCCGCGCACCCCCCTCCCCTCCCGTACGGAGGCTCCCGTGCCTGCTCCGTCCCCCTCGGCTGCCCCCAGTTGCCCCTCGTCCCCAGCCTCCGCCCCCTTCCCCCGTATCCCCCGCATCCGCCGCGTCCGCCGCTCGCGCCGCCGCGGGGCCGGTGTGCTCGCCGGGGGGTTCGGCCTCGCCGTCGCCGGCCTCGGCATCTGGGCGAGCTGACGTGTATCTCACCGAGCGGCCGTCGGCTGCCGCTGCCACCACTCCGCCGGATGACCGGCGCCCCGTTCGGGGCCGGCGCTCCCTGGCCGCCCTGCCTTCCACCGTGCTCGTCCTGGGCACCGTCAGCCTGATCACCGATGTCTCCTCGGAGATGATCACGGCCGTTCTCCCGCTCTACCTCGTCGCCGAACTCGGGCTCTCCCCCTTGGGGTTCGGTGTGCTGGACGGGGTCTACAACGGGGCGAGCGCGCTGGTCCGGCTGGTGGGCGGCCGGTTGTCGGACCGGGGCGAGGGCGGCGGTCACAAGACCGTGGCCGCGGTGGGGTACGGGCTCTCCGCCCTCTGCAAGCCGTTGTTGCTGATGGTGCACTCGCTGCCGTGGATCGGTGCGGTGCTGGCCGTGGACCGCACCGGCAAGGGGCTGCGGACCGCGCCACGGGACGCGATGATCTCGCTGGCGGCCGAACCTGCCGCCCGCGGGCGGGCGTTCGGGGTGCACCGGGCGATGGACACGGCGGGCGCACTGTGCGGTCCGCTGGTGGCGTTCCTGCTGCTGAGGGCGGCCGCGGACGGCTATGACGCGGTGTTCACGGTCAGCTTCTGCATCGCCGTACTGGGCGTGGTCGTGCTCCTGCTCTTCGTCCCGGGCCGCGCCCGGAACGCCGCTCGACCGACCGCCGAACGGGCCCCGGCTCAGCCGCGGATGCCGGTGCGCGCGCTCCTGGCACGGCCGGAGGTACGCCAGCTGACGGGGTGTGCGGTGCTGCTGGGGCTGACCACCATCAGCGACTCCTTCCTCTATCTGACGCTGCAACGGCGGCTGGATCTGCCGGCGGGGTGGTTCCCGCTGCTCCCCCTGGGCACGGCCGCGGCGTTCCTGCTGCTGGCCGTTCCCCTGGGGGCGATCGCCGACCGGCTCGGCCGCCGGAGGCTGTTCCTGGCCGGGCATCTGGCGCTGCTGGGCGCCTACGGTCTGCTCGTGGCTCCGCTCGCCGGCGGCCCGCTGCTGGTCTGCGCCGTGCTCGTGCTGCACGGCTCCTTCTACGCGGCTACCGACGGAGTGCTGGCGGCCGCGACCGCCGACGCGGTGCCGGAGGAGGTCCGTGGCAGCGGTCTGGCCCTGGTGCAGACCGGCCAGACCGCCGCGCGCTTCGTCTGCTCGCTCGCCTTCGGCGCCGCCTGGACCGCCTGGGGCGACCGCACCGCCGTCCTGGCAGCCGCCCTCGGCCTCGCCCTCGCCGCGTCCCTCAGCGCCCGCCTGCTGCGCCGAGCGGCCCCGGCGTGAGCGGCCCCGGGGGTCACGCGCCGGCCGGCACCCCACGGACACACCCCTGCGCCTCCGCACCCCCACCTACGCCACCCGCTCCTCCCCCACCGCCACCAGCAGCTGGAAGGGGAGTTCGCGCTCGCCCTGCCCGACCCCCACACCTATCCACCGGCCTTCCACCCGCCAGCCATGCATCCGCGGGACGTAACCGCAGAGGGCGTCCAGCGGCGGACGCACCGGCAGGCCCTGCGCGACACGCTCCAAATACGGGGTGAGATCGAGAACTTCGGGCGGACCCCACCGTAAGGACAGCGCCTGCACCAGCGCCGTCAGATCGTCCTCGAACTCCTCCTCGGCCTCCGCCACCTCGGCGGGGTCCGCGTCCCAGAAATCCTGGCTTGCCCGTATCCCGGCTATGTGAAAGCCCGGGCCGCTCTCGACCGTGCCGGACCGGAGCGGCTCGGCCGGGAACGCCCGCAGCCGCAGTCGGTCGATGGCGGTCAGCTGCTCGTCCATGGTCATGCCGTCAGTAAACCTGCCGGGTCTGACAATTGACCCACCCGGTGCGGGCACGGGTCGCGGGGAGCGCCGCGGGCGGGTCTCCCCGGCGGCCGCCCGCGCGTCTCTCAGGGCTCGCCGCGCACCCTCTGACCGGTTACGATCCGCCCCACACTGCAAGCGAGGGAGATGGACGTGGGGCGGCTCACCGGCGGGGATCCGTCCCTGCTGCGACGGATCAACTCCACGGTGGTGCTGCATGCACTGCGGGCCGCGGACTCCCCCACGCTCACCGATCTCGTCCAGGTCACGGGCCTGTCCCGGCCCACGGTCGAGGGTGTCGTCGAGGGGCTCATCGAGGCCGGACTGGTGGCCGAGGCGGCCGCCGGGGAGGGTGCACGCCGGCAGGGACGGCCCGCCCGGCGGTTCCGGTTCCGTACGGAGGCCGGTCATCTGCTGGGCATCGAGATCGGCCCGCACCGCATCGCGGCACTGCTGTCCGATCTGAGCGGGCGGGTGCTGGACAGCGCGCAACGGCCCGTGGCGGAGACCGCACCGGCCGGGGAGCGGCTGGAGCGGGTCCGTGCCGTGGTGGCCGATCTGCTGCGCCGCTCGGGCGTGCCCCGCAGTGCGCTGCGCGCCGTCGGCGTGGCCGGCCCCGGCATCGTGGAGGCGGACGGCACCGTACGCCTGAGCACCGCCCTGCCGGGCTGGACGGGTCTGCGGCTCGGTGAGCGGCTGCGGCGGTCCTTCCGCTGCCCGGTGCTGGTCGAGAACGATGCGAACGCCGCAGCGGTGGCCGAGCACTGGCAAGGCGCGGCGACCGGCTCCGATGACATCGTTTTCGTGCTGGCCGGGCTCAGCCCGGGAGCCGGTTCGCTGATCGGCGGACGGCTGCACCGTGGCTTCGGCGGGGCCGCGGGGGAAATCGGCGCGCTGCATCTGCTCGGCCGCGAGGCAACACCGGAGAAGCTGCTGTCGACGACCGGAAAGCCGCTGCACCCCCTCGACGAGGCACAGGTCGCGGCGGTCTTCGCGGCAGCACGGGAGGGCGCGCCGCAGGCCCGGGAAGCGGTGGACCGCTTCCTCCAGCGGCTGGTGCATGACGTCGCGGCCCTGGTGCTGGCGCTCGACCCGGAGCTGGTGGTGATCGGAGGCTGGGCGGCGGGGCTGGACGGTGTACTGGAGCCGCTGCGCGGGGAGTTGGCGCGTTACTGCCTGCGCCCGCCGCAGGTCGTCCTGTCACAGCTGGGCGAGACGGCCATCACCACCGGCGCGCTGCGGCTCGCGCTCGACCATGTGGAGGGCGAACTCTTCGCGGTGGAGGGAGCGGTGACGAGCCGCCAGCGATGATCCTGGCCGCCCCGCGGCTCTAGCCCGCGAGCAGGCTGACCGGGTCGCTCTCCCCGAAGGTCAGCCGGCAGGTGTCCGCACGGTACGTGGCGACCGCAACGGCCGCCGTGCGCCCTGCGGAGACATAGCGGGTGGTGACCACCAGGACGGGCGCGCCCGGCAGCCGGTCCAGCTGCTTGGCGTCCTCCGCACGGGCCGAACCGAGTTCGACGGTACGGTCGCGGCCCTCCAGCTCCAGCGTCTGCAGCTCGCGCAGGACCGTGCGGGCACGGGCCTGAGCGCCCGGTGGGACGGCCGCCGTACAGCCGGGGACCCCGGAGGCCGGAACGTACAGCAGCTCGGTGGCGACGGGCTGGCCGTGCGTGACCCGGCTGCGGCGCACGAGGTGCACCCGGTCGCCGGGGGCCGTCTCCAGCAGATTGGCCACCGCGGCGGGCACGTTGTCGGTCTCGACGGCATCGACCGGCTGCCAGTCGTCATCGGCGACGCCGGGCCAGGTGTGACGGGCGGGGCCGACGGGGACACCGACCCGCGGCGGTGCGACCGTGGTGCCCACACCGCGGCGGCGCTGCAGTCTGCCTTCCAGCTCCAGCTGTTCGAGGGCCTGCCGCAGGGTGGCGCGCGCGACACCGAACCGGGCCGCCAGATCCCGCTCGTTGGGCAGAATCTCGCCGACCGCGAACTCCGAGTCCAGCGCCTCGCTCAGCACGGTCTTGAGGTGCCAGTACTTCGGCTCCGGCACCTTTTCGAGTTGCCTGGTCCCCACCGTTGTCCTCCACACCGGCCGTCACCCCGTGGGGTAGTGCCCCATGGCCCCCGGGCCCGCACACACCGCCGGCAACACCGGCCCGTCTGCGTGCCCGTTGATGAGCGCTTCTTTATGAAAGGTTGTTGCAGTATCCCGACGATATGACCGCCCCCACCCTTGGTCAAGACCAATCCCCCCGCACCGTCCGGTTCCTGCCGCCCCCGATTCCGAGCGGTTCAGCGGGATTACGGCACACCTCCCCGTGCGGCGCGGTCTCCCGTTGCTCGCCGCGGCTGCCCCATACCGCTCAGTAGCCTCAGCTGGCATCGTGTGAGTGCACACCCTGCAACACCGCACGTACCGCACCCCCTAGGAGTTCCCATGGCCGCCCCGGTCTCCTTCGCCCGCATCACGCCCGCGGACCGGCCGCCGTTCACGGTCGCGTACGAACGCAAGGGCGCGGGCGAACCGATCGTGCTGCTGCACGGCATCGGTCACCACCTCCAGGCCTGGCACCCGGTGTCCGACATCCTGGCCGCCTCCCACGAGGTCATCTCGCTCGATCTGCCGGGCTTCGGCGCCTCCCCCGCGCTGCCGGGTGACTCCGCGTACGACCTGGACACGGTCCTCCCGCTGCTGACCGCGGCGTTCACGGAGCTCGGCGCCGACCGCCCGCATGTGGTCGGGAACTCGCTGGGCGGGCTGCTGGCACTGGAGTTGGGCCGCCGGCGGGCCGTCCGGTCGGTCACCGCGCTGTCACCCGCGGGATTTTGGACCCGGGCCGAGCGGCGTTACGCCTTCGGTGTGCTGCGCGGCATGCATGCGGGCGCACAGGCGCTGCCGGAGCCGATGGTGGAGACGCTGGCCCGGTCCGCCCTCGGCCGGGCGTCGCTGACCGGCACCATCTACGCCCACCCGGGGCGCCGTTCGGCCGATGCCGTGGTGGCGGAGACCCGGGCGCTGCGCGACGCGGCCGGATTCGCCGCGACCCTGGCGGCCGGCCGGGGAGTGCGGTTCACCGACGATGTGCCGGACGTCCCGGTGACGATCGGCTGGGGCAGCCGGGACCGGCTGCTGCTCCCCCGCCAGGGCGTGCGCGCCAAGCACACGATTCCGGGCGCCCGGCTGGTACGGCTGCCGGGCTGCGGACATGTGCCGATGAACGACGACCCGGCGCTGGTGGCGAGGGTCGTCCTCGACACCGTGCGGTAGGGGCGGGCGACGGTCGGCCGAAGGCGGAGGGGGCGCCATGGTGAGACGCAGCGCCGCACGCGTCGGCGCCAACTCCCCTGCCTTAGCTACGAGTTGGACCAGTCCCGCGACGACAGCACCAGCCGGTATCCGTCCGGGTCCTCCAGGGTGACACCCCACTCGTCCCAGTAGGGGTTGTAGGCGGCGACCCGCTTGCCCCCGCTGCGCTCCAGCCGGGCGACGAGCTCGGCCGGCACCGCTTCGCCCAGATAGACCACCAGCAGATCGTCCGCCGTCGGGGACGGCTGGAGCGTGCCGGACGGGTCGAGGGTCAGCTCCAGGTGCCAGTGGGCGTCCGGCCAGCCGAGCATCAGCAGGGCGTGCTCGCCCGCCTCGGAGGTGTGCCGGAAGAGTTCGGTGAGGCCCAGGCCCTGCTTCCAGAAGCGTTCGGCCGCGGCCAGGTCGCGGGACGGGCGGGCGATGCGGACGTGGGCGGAGCCGTTGGCGGGCATACGGGGGTCACCTTTCTCGGGGCCGCCGGATGGCGGCGCGTAGCAGGAACGTATGGGCCGTGGTGGCATCCTGGCGATCGGCCGATGGTCTTGCGACCATGGCCCGGGTCCGGTGGGACCGAGGGCCCGGGACCCGTTCGGGCGAACGGGCACCGCACCGGGAACGGGCCGCTGTTCACCGTCCGTTCGACAACGGGGCACCGGACAGCGATACGAACGGGGCGGCAGGGAAAACCGGTCGAGGCATGGAGGTTCGGTATGGCGCAGGAATCGGGCGGCGGCTTCGGACGGCGGTCGCTGCTGCGGGGCGCGGCAGTGGGGTCGGCCGCACTGGCGCTGCCCACGCTCTCGTGTGCCGCACCGGCGCAGGCCCGCAGCGGACGGCCGGGCGCGGGGTGGGGTGTCCAGGTCGGCGATGTGACCACGTCCTCGGGACTCGTCTGGGTGCGGTCCGACCGGCCGGCCCGGATGGTGGTGCAGACCGCGGCGACGGAGTCGTTCCGCAACGCCCGGTCCTGGACCGGTCCGGTGCTCGGGGCGGGCACGGACTTCACCGGCGTCACCTCGCTGCACGGCCTGCCGGCTGGCGAGCAGATCCACTACCGGGTGCTGCTCGCCGACCCGGACGATCCCCGGCGCACCGGCGAGCCGGTGGCTGGAACCTTCCGTACGGCCCCGGAGGGTCGCCGCGCGAACATCCGCTTCCACTGGTCGGGGGACCTCGCCGGCCAGGGCTGGGGCATCAACCCCGACCACGGCGGCTACCGCATCTACGAGGACATGCGGCGCCGGAACCCAGACTTCTTCCTGTGCAGCGGCGACAACATCTACGCGGACAACCCGATCACCGACAAGGTGACCCTGCCGGACGGCCGGATCTGGCGGAACGTGACGACCGAGGAGAAGGCGAAGGTCGCCGAGACGCTCGCGGAGTTCCGTGGCGCCTTCCGCTACAACCTGCTGGACGACAATCTGCGCCGCTTCAATGCGCAGGTGCCGACGATCACGCAGTGGGACGACCACGAGGTGCACAACAACTGGTACCCGGGGCAGCTGCTCGACGACGACCGGTACACGGAGAAGGACGCAGACGTGCTCTCCGCTCGGTCGCTGCGCGCCTTCAGCGAGTATTTCCCGATCCGTACGCTGCGGCCCGACGGGCACGGCCGGGTCTACCGGGTGGTGCACCACGGCCCGCTGCTCGATGTTTTCGTCCTGGACATGCGCCGTTACCGGGACGCCAATTCGCCGGGCCGGCAGACCGACGACACGCAGGGCATCCTCGGGGCCGCGCAGCTGCGCTGGCTCAAGCGGGAGCTCTCCCGCTCGCAGGCGGTGTGGAAGGTGATCGCCTCCGACATGCCGCTGGGCCTGGTCGTCCCGGACGGCAAGACCAACTTCGAGGCGGTGGCGCAAGGCGACCCGGGCGCACCGCTGGGGCGCGAGCTCCAGATCGCCGAGCTGCTGCGGCACATCAAGCACGACCGGATCACCGGCACCCTCTGGCTCACCACGGACGTCCACTACACCTCGGCGCAGCACTACGCGCCGGAGCGGGCCGCGTTCAAGGACTTCGAGCCGTTCTGGGAGTTCGTGTCGGGGCCGCTGAACGCGGGCGGATTCCAGGCAGTGAAGCTGGACGGAACCTTCGGGCCCGAGCAGCCGTTCCTCAAGGCGCCGGACCGTGCCAACACCTCCCCTGCGGAGAGTCCGCAGAACTTCGGCGAGATCGATATCGACGGCGGAAGCGGGGAGCTGACGGTGCGGTTGCGACAGGAAGGCGGCCGGATGTTGTTCAGCAAGACACTCCAACCGGGACGGGTGGGACAGTAAAGGCCAATGCGTCGATTGCGTCTTTTACCCGTCGGACACAATGTGTTGGTGATCAGGCAACACCTGTCGGCCAGGCTTGTGTGCATGACTGAAGCATCTTCCGCCCATTCCACCCGCCGCCATCACTGGCGGCGGGACCTCGTCGAGTTGGCCGCCCTGTTTACGGCCGTGGCGGTGGCCGACGCCGTCGCCAACACCGTCGCGCACGCCCCGTCGGGCCTCGTGCTGCTGTGCTCCGCCGCGGTGGCGCTGCTGGCCACCGCCGTCTTCCACGTCTGGTGGTCACGACGCCACGAAAACGCCCCGCCGCCGACCGATACCGGCGCCACGGCGCCGTCCCCCGCCGGTCCGGCTCCCCATGCCGCCGGCCAGGAGACGACGCTGTGGCGGATGCGGACCACGGTCCGGGACGAGCCGGGCAGCCTGGCCGCCCTGTGCACGGCGCTGGCCGGGCAGCGGGTGGACATCCTCAGCCTGCAGACCCACCCGCTGTCCGACGGCACGGTCGACGAGTTCCTGCTGCGCGCGCCCGGTTCGCTGCAGCCCGGGGAGCTGAGCCGTACGGTGGCCGGCGCGGGCGGTGTCCAGAGCTGGCTGGAGCGGGCCGACGCCCACGACCTCGTCGACGCCCCGACCCGGATGCTGGGCCTGGCGACCCGTACGGCGCTGGATTCCGCCGAACTCCCGCTGGCTCTGCGCCAGTTGCTGGGCCGCTGCACGATCCATTCGGTGCCCGCGCGCTCGCTGCGCGGCCGGCCGCTCGCCGAGCAGGTGCCCACCGAGGGCGTGCTGGAGGAACACCGCATGAAGTTCCGCGACCCCTCCGGGGGCTCGCTCACCATCGAAAGGCCGCAGTTGCCGTTCACCCCTACCGAGTTCGCCCGGGTGCGCGCGCTGGTCGACCTGGACGCCAGGCTCGGCCAGCGGGTGCCGCCGCGGCGTGATGTGCTGACGCTGCCCGAGGGCAACGAGATCACCATCCGCCGTGCCGACACCTCCGACCTGGCCGCGGCCCGCGAGATGCACGACCGCTGCTCCCCGCAGACCCTCGGCCTGCGCTACCACGGCCCGGTCGGCGACGCGGACCGCTACCTCGGCCATCTGCTCAGCCCGCGGTTCGGCCGCACCCTGGCGGTGGAGACCGCGTCCGGCCGGCTGGTGGCGCTCGGCCATCTGCTGTGGGACGGCGACGAAACCGAGGTCGCCCTGCTGGTCGAGGACGCCTGGCAGCAGCGCGGCATCGGAGCCGAACTCCTGCGCCGGCTGGCGGGGATGGCGGCCGAGACCGGCTGCGAGAGCGTGTACGCGATCACCCAGGCCTCCAACACCGGCATGGTGGCGGCGATGCGCGGCCTCGGGCTGCCGCTCGACTACCAGATAGAGGAAGGCACGCTGGTGATCACCGCCCGTCCGGCGGGCCTGCCCGCCCGGCGCGAGTCCCGCGAGACCGTACGGATCCAGGACGCCACGGGTCGCCGCTGAGCACCAAGCCAGCGGCGCCGGCGCCGTGGACACACGTGAGCCGGCCGGGCGCAGCGACGCCCGGCCGGCCACGGCGTCACCATCGGCAGGAGCCATTGGCCGATTGATGGTGACGCGGCGGGCCATCCGTACGAGGATGGCCCGTATGCCCCACACCACTACCTCCCAGGGCGGCCCGCTGCCCCGCCAGGTCGCCGATGCGTATGTCGACGCCTTCGTGGACCTGGACCCCATCACCGGCACCTTCCTCGGAGTCCCCGAGAGCTCCGGCCGGCTCCCCGATTTCTCGCCGACGGGCCAGGAGGCGCTGGCCCAGCTCGCCCGTACGACGCTGGAGAAGCTCACCGAGGCCGAGGCCCGGCCGGGCGCGGAGCTCCCCGCCGAGCAGGTCTGTGCGCGGCTGCTGCGCGAGCGGCTGACCGCCGAGCTGGCCGTCCATGAGGCGGGCGAAGGCCTGCGCACCGTCAGCAACCTCAGCTCGCCGCTGCACCACGTCCGCGAGGTCTTCACGATCACCCCCGCCGAGACCGACGAGGACTGGGCGGCGATCGCCGAGCGGCTGCGGGCCGTGCCGGCCGCGCTGGAGGGCTACCGCGCCGCCCTGGACGCCGGCCGCAAGCGCGGCCTGCCGGCCGGGCCGCTTCAGGTCACCACGGTCATCGGCCAGTTGGACGAGTGGATCGGCAAGGACCGCAGCTGGTTCGCCGAGTTCACCGAGCCGGGCCCGAAGTCGCTGCGCGACGAGCTGACCGAGGCCGCCGAGCTGGCGACCGGAGCCCTGGTGGAGCTGCGCGAGTGGTTCCGGGACAGCTACCTTCCGGCCATTGCGGGCGCGCCGGACGTGGTGGGCCGGGAGCGCTACGGCCGGCTCGCCCGCTACTACAACGGCGCCGACATCGACGCGGACGAGGCGTATGCGTACGGCTGGTCCGAATTCCACCGGCTGCTGGCCGAGATGGAGACCGAGGCCGAGCAGGTGCTGCCCGGTGCGAAGACCCCGTGGGAGGCGCTGGCCTGGTGCGATGAGCACGGCGAGGCCATCGAGGGCGTCGAGGAGACCCGGCAGTGGCTCCAGTCGCTGATGGACGAGGCCATCGACGCGCTCGACGGCACCCACTTCGAACTCGCCGAACGGGTACGCCGGGTGGAGTCGCGGATCGCGCCGGCCGGCAGCGCCGCCGCCCCGTACTACACCCAGCCGTCGCTGGACTTCTCCCGCCCCGGCCGCACCTGGCTGCCGACCATGGGCGAGACCCGCTTCCCGGCGTACGACCTGGTCTCCACCTGGTACCACGAGGGGGTGCCCGGCCATCACCTCCAGCTGGCGCAGTGGGTCCATGTCGCCGACCGGCTCTCGCGGTACCAGACGACCGTGGGCATCGTCAGCGCCAACGCCGAAGGCTGGGCGCTGTACGCCGAGCGGCTCATGGACGAGCTGGGCTTCCTGACCAACGCCGAACGGCGCCTGGGCTATCTGGACGCACAGATGATGCGGGCCATCCGGGTCATCATCGACATCGGGATGCATCTGGAACTGGAGATCCCGGCGGACTCCCCCTTCCACCCCGGCGAGCGCTGGACCCCGCAGTTGGCGCACGAGTTCCTGGCGAGCCACTGCAGCCGTCCGGCCGACTTCGTCGAGAGCGAGATCATCCGCTATCAGGGCATGGCCGGCCAGGCCATCGGCTACAAGCTCGGCGAGCGGGTGTGGCTGGAGGGCCGGGAGGCGGCCCGCGCCCGCCATGGCGCGGACTTCGACCTCAAGGCCTGGCACATGGCCGCGCTGTCCCAGGGCTCGCTGGGCCTGGACGATCTGCGCAGCGAGCTGTCGGCGCTCTGACCCCGGGCCCGGACACGGCGGCCGGCCGAGGACGCCGGGTGTGCTGACCGGCCCGCCGCCGTCCGTAGGGTCTCCTGACATGACAGTGGACCCTACGGTCGGCCCGCCGCTCCTTCTGTTCTCCGGCGCCCCCCGCCGCGCCCGGCCGGGGGCGGCTCCCGGCCGACGGCTGGGGGCGGATCCGCACTTCACGACCGAGGCCGCCACGGCGCTGTCGGCCGGCGCCGGGTGCGCGGTGCTCGACCACGAGGCGCTGCTCGCCGGGGACGCCGAAGGGGCGCTGGCCGGGGTTCCCCGGGGGGCCGGACCGGTCTGGTACCGCGGCTGGGCGCTGCCGGCCGAGCGGTATGCCGCGCTCGCCGGGGCACTCGCCGCACACGGCGGCCGGCTGCTGACCTCCCTCGCCGCCTACCGCACCGCCCAGGAACTCCCCGGCTGGTACGACACGTTCCGCGCGCTGACGCCGCGCAGCGTCTGGCTTCCGTGCGCCGCCGGCCGGGCCCCGGAGCCGGCCGCGCTGGCCCGGCTCGCCGCCCCGCTGGGTGCACCGGGCCGGCCGTGCCCGCTGATCGTCACCGACTGGGTCACGTCCAGCAAGCACGACGGGGAGGAGTCCGTCCACGTCCCCGACGCGGCCGACACCGCGCGGCTGGCCTCGGCCGTCGGCCGCTTCCTCACCCGCCGCGGGGAGTTCCCCACCGGGGGTGTGGTGCTGCGCGCCGTCGAGTCCTTCGATGCGGTGGGTGCGGCACGGGTGTGGTGGGTGGACGGTGAACCGGTGCTGACCGGTCCGCATCCCGACACTCCGGGGCTGCGGCCCGTACCGGATCTCGCCTCGGTGGCGCCTGCGGTGCGGGCCCTGGGCGCGCGCTTCGTCACCACGGATCTGGCGCGGCGTGCGGACGGCGTATGGCGGGTGGTGCAGGTCGGCGACGGGCAGGTCAGCGGCCTGCCCGCGGGGGTGGACCACCGGCCGCTGTTCGAGGCGCTGGTGACCGCGGGCGCCGGGTACCCGCTGGCGCTCACGGCCGGCCGGGTGGCGCTGCGCGCCCTGCTGCCGTCCACCGCCGCACGGGTCGCGGACGGCGAGTGCGCCGGGTTCGACTGGATCGACGGCACCCCGGCCGAGACCACCTCCGGCGGCGCCGGCATCGCCGTACGGGCGGCCGCGTCCGGCCACTACCGGCCCGGCTGGGGCGTCTTCGTGCTGACCGATGCGGTCGCCGGTACTGCGCTCGGCAGCATCGGCTTCCACAGCCCGCCGGACGACGAGGGCTTCGTGGAGATCGGCTATGACCTCTCCCCGTCCGCGCGCGGCGCCGGGTGGGCGACCGAGGCAGTACGGCTGCTGGCCGGGTGGGCGGCCGCCCACCCGGAGGTACGGACGGTGTGCGCCCTGACCGAGCCGGAGAACCTGCCCTCGCAGCGCGTGCTGGAACGGGCCGGCTTCCGCTTCGTCGGGGAGCGCGAGGGGCTGCGTGTCTACGAGGCCGGTGTGGCGCCGGGGGACGCGGCCGGCGCCACGGACGAGGAACGGGTCAACGCCGGAATCCACCCTCGGAGTTGATGACCTGGCCGGTGATCCAGCCCGCCTCGTCGGTCGCGAGCCAGGCGATCAGCCGGGCCGGGTCGTCGGGTGCGCCCCACTGCCCGCCGGGGAAGCACCGGGCGACCCGGTCGCGCAGCTCACCGACCGCGTAACCCGTGTCCACGGGCCCCGGGTTGACGGTGTTCACGGTCACCCCGGCGGCGGCGAAGGTGCTGGCGAGGCTGCGGGTCGCCGAGGCCAGCGCCCCCTTGGCGAGGCCGTAGGCGAGCTCTTCCGGCATGCCGTCCCCCAGGTCCTGGCCCGAGGTCATCAGCACGATCCGCCCGCCCGGCTGACCCGCGGTGCGCCGGCGGGCATAGGCCTGGGCGAGGAGGATCACCGAGCGGGTGTTGACCGCCCAGTGGGCGTCGAGCATGGCCGCGTCGAGGGTGTCGAGCGGGCCGTCGCTGCCGCTGAGCGCATGGTTGGCGACGAGGATGTCCAGCCGGCCGCCGAGCGCCTCGGCCGCGCGGTCGATGAGCCGGGCGGGGGCGTCCGGCCGGGCCAGGTCGGCCGGCCCGTGGGCCACCACCGCGCCGGGCGCGGCCACCTCACGTACTCCGTCGGCGACGGCCTCCGGGCCGCCCGGGTCCGCTCCCCAGGGCTGTCCGGCGTCGTGCGGCACATGGTGGTGCAGATAGACACCGGCGCCGTAGGCGGCAAGCCGCCGGGCGACGGCGTAGCCGATACCGCTGCGCCGGCTGGCTCCGGTGACCAGCGCGGTGCGGCCGAGGAGCGGCAGCGGGTCACGGTGGGGTGCGGTGGCGGGCCGGTTGCTGTCGTAGGTCATGGCGGACCAGCCTGATGGCCGCCCCGGGCCGCCGTCACCCGGTTTTCCGTGCGGCGGCCGCCGGAACCGCCGACGGCCCCGGCACGGTCCGGGCGGCGGTCTCAGCCGGGTACCCGGTGCCGGACCGTCGAGCCCGACCGGGCCTTGACGACCTCCAGCTGGGCGGGGATCCGCGCCTTGAGGTCGGCGACATGGCTGACGATGCCGACGCTGCGGTCGCGTTCGCGCAGCGAGTCCAGCACGTCCAGCACCTCGTCCAGGGTCTGTTCGTCCAGGCTGCCGAACCCCTCGTCGATGAAGAGGGTGTCCAGCCGGACGCCGCCCGCTTCATCGGTGACGACGTCCGCGAGGCCGAGGGCCAGGGCGAGCGAGGCGAAGAAGGTCTCGCCGCCGGAGAGGCTGGCGGTGTCCCGTTCGTGGCCGGTCCAGGAGTCGATGACATGCAGCCCGAGGCCGGACCGCCGGGCGCCGCCGGCCCTCTCGTCGGAGTGGACGAGGGTGTAGCGGCCGGCGGACATCCGCTGGAGCCGGGCGCTGGCGGCGGCCGCGACCTGTTCGAGCCGGGCGGCGAGGACGTAGGACTCCAGGCGCATCCGCCGGGCGTTCTCGGCGGAGGTGCCGGAGGCGAGGGCGGCGAGCCGGGCGATGCGGTCGTGGTCGGCGCGCAGCGGGGCCAGTTGGCGGGCGTCGTCCTCGGCACGGGCGGAGAGCCGGTCGAGCGCGGCGCAGCGCTCCTGCGCGGCGGCGAGAGTGGCCGAGGCGGTACGCAGCCGGGCCGCGGCGGCCTGGTGCGCACCCTGCGCGGCGGCCGGGTCCGCGGGCGGCAGCGCCGCGGCGGCGCGGGCCTGCGGGTCGGCCAACTCCGCCTCCACGGCGGCGGATTCGGCCTGCCAGTCGTCGAGCCGCTGCTGTAGTGCCCGCCATTCGCCGTCCCTCAGCAGCGCCTGCGCGGCGGCCTCGGCGGTGTCGAATCCGGCCCCGGAGGCGGCGTCGGCGAGCCCGGCCGCGGCCTCTTCGAGCCGCCGGGCGCAGGACTCCGCCGTACGGGACGCCTGCGCCGCCTCGGTGAGCAGGGTCACCTGCCGCTCCAGTCGGGCGGCCCGGTCGGCCACGCTCGGGCTGTCGCCCCGCGCCCGGGCGAGCTCCTCCTCCAGGGCGGCCCGCTCGCGGTCCAGCGCCTCACGGTGGGAGGTACGGGCGGCGGCCCGGCGCTCGGCCTGCTGCTGCTCGGCGCGGCGCCGCTCGTATTCGCGCTCGGCGTGCCCCCGTGCCTCGCGGGCGGCGTGCAGGCCGGCGCCGAGCGCATGGGCACGGGCGTATTCGGCGCGCAACTCCTCGATCTGCGCGGTGAGTTCGGCGGCCGAGGCGTCCCCGGCCGCGGCGGCCGCGGCGGCCAGTGCCTCCTTGGCCGTCTGGCACTCGGCCTCCGTCTGCCGGCGGGTCTTCTCGGCCTGCCGGTGGGCCTCCTGCGCGGCCTCTTCGGTCGCCCGGTCGACGTGGCCCGCACGGGCCCGCGCCGGGTCGGGGTGCTCGGTCGCGCCGCACACCGCGCAGGCCGCGCCGTCGCGCAGCCCGGCCGCGAGCTCGGCGGCGATCCCGCGCAGCCGCTGCTCCTTGAGCTCCAGCCATCGTTCGTGGGCAGCCGTGGACCGCTCCCTGGCAGCGAGCAACTCCCCTTCTGCCGTGCGTACTTCGTCGTTGAGCCGGTCGCGTCGACGGGCCGCCTCCGCGCGCTCGACGGCCGGTGCGATCCGGGCGCCGAGCTGTTCGGCCCGGGCGGCGGCCTCCTGTGCCGTCTCAATGCGCTGCTGATGGGCCCGCTGGGTCTCGTCCCATGCGGCGAGCCACTCGGCGGCGTCCAGCAGCGTCTGCTCATCGGCGCGCGCCTCGCGGTCGAGGGCGGCCCGCTCCCGCGCGAGGTCGGCGGCCCGCCGCTCGGCCCGCCGGGCCGCGGTGAGCGACCCGAGGTCTTCCCGCAACGCCCGCTCGCGCGCCGCGAGTTGCGCCCCCGCGGCGTCGGCGAGGCCGTCGGGCAGCGGCCCCCGGCACTCCCGCTCGGCGCGCCGGGCGGTATCGAGCTCGCGCCGGGCGGCGTCGCGCAGGGCGAGCGCGGGGGCGACCTCCGCCGCCGCGCGGGCCCGCTCCAGCCTGCCGCGGATGTGATCCCGCTCCTCGGCGTGGGCTTCGAGCCGGTCGGCCCGCCGCCGGGCGTCGGCGTACCGCTGCTGGAGCCGGTCCCGCTCGCGGGCCACCGTCCACTGCTCGGCCGCCGCCCGCTCCGCGGCTTCGGCGGCCGCCACCGCGCTGCGGGCCACCGCCAGCCGCTCCCGTGCACTCACCCGGGCCACGGCCGCCCGCACCAGCACTGCCTCCACGAATCCCGGCTCGCCCGGACCCGGTGCGGCCGGATCGTCCGCGCCGGAGGTACGGGCCGCTCCCCGCCCGCCGGGCTCCACCGCGCCGCCCTGTCCCGGCACCGTCGCCGTGACCGCCGGGCGTGCCATGACCGTCCCCGGCGTCCGGCCGCGCCCGCCGGCCGTCGCGCTGCCGCGCCCGCGGGCCGGTGTGCGCGCTGCCGGCTGCCCGTCCCGGTCCGGCGCCGGGACCGACGGGTCGGTGAGGTCGGCGCTCTCACCGGCCGCCTGTGCCATCCGGTGCGCCAGGGCCAGCAGCCGTTCGTCGCCCGCCAGGACCGTGTCCGCGGCGGTCTTGCGGCGCGCGTTCAGCTGCTCTTCGAGCGCCGCGAACCGCCGGGTGTCGAAGAGCCGCCCCAGCAGCCGCGCGCGGGCTTCCGCATCGGCCCGCAGAAAGCGCGCGAAGTCGCCCTGCGGCAGCAGTACCACCTGGCAGAACTGCTCCTTGCTCATTCCGAGCAGCTGGCCGATCTCCTCACCGATCTCCTGGTGGGAGCGGCTCAGCGCCTTCCAGTGGCCGTCCGGGCCGGGTCCGTCGCCGCCCGGAGCTCCCTCGCCACCAGGCTCGGCCGGCACGAATTCCCGCAGCCGGCTCTGCGCCTTCTCCTTCGTCGTACCGCTGCCCCGCTTCTTGGGGCGGGGCTGCTCGGGCAGCCGGGTGATCTCCAACCGCCGTCCGGAGACGGTCAGTTCGAGGACGACCTCGGTGGGTGTCAGCGGGTCGGCCAGATCGCTGCGCAGCGCCTGGCCGCTCTGCCGCGCTCCGGGCACCGACCCGTACAGCGCGAAGCACACCGCGTCCAGGACCGAGGTCTTGCCCGCGCCGGTCGGCCCGTGCAGCAGGAAGAGGCCCTCGCCCGCGAGCCGGTCGAAGTCGATGGTCTGGGCGGCGCCGAACGGTCCGAAGGCGGTGAGCGAGAGCCGGTGCAGCCTCATCGCGCCACCTCGGCCACCATCTCGGCGGTGCGGACCTCGTCGATCGCCGACTGCAGCTCGGCCCGCTCCTGCGCATCGGCCGCGCGGCCGGCCCGTACGTGTGCCACGAAGTCCTCGGCGATCTCCTGGTCGCTGCGGCCGCGCAGCCGCTGGGCGTACGAGGCCGACGAGTGGCCGGGCACCTCGTCGGGGTCGAAGACGAGGCTGACGAGGTGCGGGAAGCGCTTGGTGAGCCGGGCCATGGGCTCGTGCGGGCGGGCGGTGTCGGTGAGCGTCGCCTCGACCCAGGAGTCCTCGTGCCGCGCCTGCGCCGGGTCGTCCAGCAGCGCTTCCAGCGTTCCCCGGAGCCGGGCCAGCGGCCGCGGCACGGGGCAGTCCACCCGCTCGGCGTGCACGGAGCCCGCCGCATCGAGCTCGATGAGCCAGGTGGACTTGCGGTGCCCGGCCTCGGAGAAGGAGTAGGCGAGCGGCGATCCGGAGTAGCGGACCCGCTCGGCGAGGATCTGACACCCGTGCAGATGCCCGAGGGCGGCGTAGTCCACCCCGTCGAACACGGCCGCCGGGACGGACGCGACCCCGCCGACGGTGATGTCCCGCTCGCTGTCGCTGACCGCGCCGCCGGTGACGAAGGCATGCGCCAGCACCACCGAGCGCGTCCCCGCGGGCCGTCCGGCGAGATCGGCCCGTACCCGGTCCATCGCCGCGCCCAGCACCTCGGCATGGTCGGCCCGCCGGGCGCCGAGGGTGTCCCGCACCATGGCGGGTTCGAGGTACGGCAGCCCGTACAGCGCCACCGGGCCGTGCGCGTCGTCGAGCAGCACGGGCGTGCCACAGCCCGCCGGGTCGGTCCGCAGATGGACGCCGGCCCGTTCCATCAGCCCGGAGCCGACGCCCAGCCGGCGGGCGGAGTCGTGATTGCCGGAGATCATCACGGTCGGGACCCCGAGACCGGCGAGCCGGTGCAGCGCCTCGTCGAAGAGCTCGACGGCGGCGAGCGGCGGCACCGCACGGTCGTAGATGTCACCGGCGACCAGCACCGCATCGACCTCCCGGGCGCGCACCGTCTCGACGAGATGATCGAGGAAGGCCCGCTGCGCGGAGAGCAGATTCACCCGGTGAAAAGACCGCCCCAAATGCCAGTCGGAGGTGTGCAGAAATCTCAACTATCCGCTCCGGCCTGCATGCTCTCCCTCTCCGTGGGCGATGGGTCGCCACCAAGTCAGGACAAGTCTACGAGCCGGCAGGGCCCACGGTGGTCACTGCAAGCACCGCGGCCGTCACGGACCTCGATCCCGCACCCACCTCTGGCGTTAAATAGCCACAAATGTCAGCTGTGATCTGAATTGTGGCGCCGTGGCCCGGCCCACGAGAGACCTCGACCTGCGGGTGCCTATTCCGCGTCGTGGATCGGCCCCGTATCTCCACGGGCACCACCCCCACCGGGGCGCCCGTCGCGTCCTGCACCTCGATCCGGAAGGTGCACACGACGGTGGCGCTGAAGCTGCTGTCCGTGCCGTCGGGGTCCGTGCGTGGCCATGTCTCGGGCGCCCGCTTCGGGCGCCATTCGTCGACGCGCCGACCGCACCGCCCACGGCCGCGCACCTGGTCCGCGGCGCCCCCGTTCCGTTGGACAGGGGCCGCCCACCCTCGGACAATTGAAGGTGTCGGCGAG
Organism: Streptomyces sp. 2323.1; assembly: GCF_900221035.1. Taxonomy (NCBI): domain Bacteria; kingdom Bacillati; phylum Actinomycetota; class Actinomycetes; order Kitasatosporales; family Streptomycetaceae; genus Streptomyces; species Streptomyces sp. 2323.1. The sequence continues at coordinate 736,843 of NZ_LT907981.1, forward strand.
CAGTGACTCGGCGGCGCCTGTTCCGTCGGCTGGGTAGACCCGCGCCGCGTGAGGAGGCGCCATGACCATCCGTATCGCCACCTTCAACACCGAGAACCTCTTCCAGCGGCCCCGTGTCTTCGCGCTGGCCGACGAGGAGAAGCGACGCAAGACCCTGGAGGACTTCGCGACCCTGGTCTCCCTCCTCGATCACGCGACGTACACGGCCGCGGACAAGAAGGCCATCGCCGCGATACTCAAGAAGTACGACGTCCCCAACGGCCAGTCGAAGACGCGGCCGTTCTTGGTGAACGAGACCCGCGGAGGCGCCAAGCTCTTCTCCGTCAAGCAAGGCGGCACCCTGGAGATCGTCGCCGATGGGCGGGCAAAGTGGGTCGGTTGGGCCGAGCTCATCACGGACGACATCAACCGCGTCTCCGTCGAGAACACCGGCCGGGTGATCGCCGAGGTCGACGCCGATGTGCTGCTCACGGTCGAGGTCGAGGACCGGCTCACTCTGGAGCGCTTCAACGAGCAGGTGCTGACCGATCAGATGGGCCCGAAGAAGCGGTACCCGTTCAACATGCTGATCGACGGCAACGACAGCCGCGGCATCGACGTCGGACTGTTCAGCCGCCGGCCCATCACCGCCATTCGGTCGCACATCTTCGATCCCGACCCCAAGACCGGCCGGCCCGTCTTCAGCCGGGACTGCCCGGAGTTCGAGATCGAGCTCGACGGCGGGAAGCGGCTGTGGATCCTGGGCAACCACTTCAAGAGCAAGGGGTTCGGCAACCCCACCGACAGCGCCAACAGGCGCAAGGCGCAGGCCAAGCGGGTCGCGCAGATCTACGAGGAGGCCCGCAAGCGCTCCGCGCACGTCGTGGTCGCCGGAGATCTCAACGACACCCCGGACAGCGTGCCGCTGCAGACACTCCTCGACACGGGCCTGCAGGACGCGATGTCGCACAGCAGCTACACGGGAGATCCCGGCACGTATGAGACGGGCCAGTCGCTCAAGCAGAAGATCGACTACCTGATGTTCTCGCCGGGCCTGTTCAGGCGGGTGCAGGCGGTGGACGTCGAGCGGCGCGGTGTGTTCGCGCCGCACACGTTCAAATCGTTCCCGACCGTGACCGGGAAGGACACCGAGGCATCCGACCACGGTGCGCTGTACGCGGACCTCGACATCTGAGCCGTCACGGTGCAACGGGCACCGCCCATCGAGCAGTTGGCGGTGCCCGGCACTCCTGGCGGCTCGCCGTTCGAGGAGACTCGGACCGGCGGCCGCCGCGGCCGGACCGGCGGCCGCCGCGGCCGGACCGGCGACACGCCGACGACTCACGGTCCAAGAATGGCGCAAAGTGCGACCTGGCCCCTCACGGACCGCACACCTGGAAACGAGCGCTGGGCTTCGGAAACGCCGAATGTGACCGTGTCAGATACGGAAACTCGCGGCGCCCAGAGCTCCGTTTTCGGCCATCATTGCGACATCCGAAGTGAACCATTCCTGTCGGTCGAGGTGCCGCGTACCAGCGGAATTTACATTTCTGTCGCTCGCCGATCGCGGTGACCGCATTGGATCGAATCCGCTTGCTATGTTTGCGAAGCTGGTCTGGATATGGTCGTACACCGGGGGGAAAGATGGAAGCGCAGCAGACTCATCAACTAGTGGAACGCCAGGCCGAGTTGGCCGAGCTGTCGGCGTTACTCGCCGATGCCGGGGCGGGCCGGGGAAGCGTCGCGCTGGTCAGCGGACCAGCGGGAAGCGGGAAAACTCAATTACTCCAAAGCTTCTGCAAACAAGCGGCTAACTCCAGCGCATTCTTACTGACCGCAGTGGCATCACGAGCAGAATGTGAGCTACCGCTTGGCGTGATGGACCAGCTCTTCCGATGCGAGACACTGCCCCCGGATTTCCGCCGCCGGGTGAACGCACTCCTGGCCGATGAGCTCTCCGCCAACCACGCGGCGGGCGCCGATCCCGTCATGATGAACCAGCCGAGCATCACGGTGGCCAACGAGCTGCGGTCCCTCCTGCTGGAGCTGAGCGAGCGCGGCCCCGTCGTGGTGAGCATCGATGATCTGCAGTTCGCCGACGGCCCCTCACTCCAGATGCTGCTGTTCCTGCAGCGCCGGATGAAGTCGTCCCGCCTGCTGTTGTTGCTCGCCGAGCTGTCAACGGTGCGCTCGCCCCATCCGGTCTTCCACGCCGAGCTGTTCCGGCAGCCGAACTGCCGCAAGATCCGGCTCGACATGCTCACCCGCTCCGGCGCGCACACCATGATCGCGGCACGACTGGGCCCCGCCAAGGCGCTGGAACTCACCGATCCGTACCACGAGGCTTCCGGCGGAAGCCCGCTCTTCCTGTCCGCGCTGCTGGACGACTACCAAGCGATACACCGCCTCGCCGGACGGCTCGAAACCGAGCCCGCCGTCTCCCAGCCGGCCTTCCGCAACGCGCTGACCGACTGTCTGTATCTCGCAGAGCCGGCGGCCTTTGACGTGGCACGAGCGGTGGCCGCACTGGGCACCGTCAGATCGTCCGTGCTGATCGGCCACATCCTCGGCTTGAACACCGCGACCGTGGAGCACGCGATTGCCTCGCTCACCGCAACCGGGCTGCTCGACGCGGAGGGCTTCCGGCACCCTGCCGCGCGTACGGCCATTCTTGAGGAGATGGCACCCGAAGCCCGACACGAACTGCACCTGCGGGTCGCGACCGCGCTCCAGAACGACGGGGTGCCACCGGTCGCGGTGGCCGAACAACTCGTTGCGGCGGGCACGGCGCCCGAAGCGTGGATGATCAACGTACTGAGGGACGCGGCGCATTCCGAACTCGCCGCCAGCAGGACCGGAATGGCCTGTGAATACCTCGATCTCGCGCTGAACAACTGCCGCGACAGCCGGCCGCTGGCCGCGCTCACCGCGGACCGCATGCGGATCGAATGGCAGAAGTCACCGCTGAAGGCCATGCGGCATGCGGAGCGATTAATGGAGGCCTCGCAGGGTGGACACCTGACCGGCCAGGACACCGGCCTGCTGGCCCGCAGTCTGCTGTGGCACGGCCGCTACCGCGAGGCCCGCGAAACGCTCACCCGCTGGGAGGCGAACGGCACCGCGTCCGACCGCGCGGAATCCGAGGAACTGGCAGCCCTCACCGGCTGGATGGCGTACTCATTTCCCGCGCTGCTGACAGAATCAGCCGGCTCGGCGGCCACCCAGGAGGCGGACACCGGTCCCGATTCGGTGCGTCCCTTCGGGCGCCAGGCGGTCAGCCTGCTCTCCCGTCTGCTGGCAGACGGCCCCGGCGACGAGGCCGTGACCAACGCCGAAGGGATCCTGCACAGCGTCGGCCTGGGCACCGCGACCCTGGACTCGCTGCACGCCGCGCTGCTCACCCTGATCTGCGCCGACCGTCCGGACCGAGCCGCCGCCTGGTGTGAGGAGCTGCTCAAGGAAGCGGAGCAGCAGGGAGCGTCGACCTGGCAGGCGGCGTTCGCGGCGGTACGCGCGGACGCGGCCTTCCGTCAGGGCGACATGGCCACCGCCGTGAAACAGGGCGAGGCCGCGCTCTCCCAACTGCCCGCTGCCGCCTGGGGTGTGGTCATCGGCGGCCTGCTGGCGAACCTGATCCTCGCCACGACCATGATGGGGCAGCACGACAAGGCGGTGAAGTACATCAGACTGCCGGTACCGGACACCATCTTCGAATCCCGGTACGGCCTCCACTACCTCTACGCGCGCGGGCACTTCCATCTGTCGACGGACCGGCCCGCGGCCGCGCTCACCGACTTCGAGAGCTGCGGCCGGTTGATGGAGGCCTGGGGACTCGACCTGCCGTCCTTGATCTCCTGGCGCAGTGGCGCCGCGGAAGCCGCGCTGGCCCTTGGACTCAAGAGCAGGGCCAGGACGCTCATCGAGGAGCAGCTGACCCGTCCCGGAACGCAGCAGCCCCGCACCCGGGGGGCGTCACTGCGGCTGCTGGCCGCGGCAGGCGGCGTCGAGGACCGCCCGGCGCTTCTGCAAGAGGCCGTCTCCCTGCTCCAGCCGGACACCGGACGCTTCGAACTCGCCCGTGCGCTGGCCGATCTCAGCGCCGCCTACCACGAGTTGGGCGAGCACGACCGGGCGCGCGAGACGGCTGAGCGTGCCGCCGACATGATGGAGTCGTGCCACATACCCTCGGAGTGGGCACAGCCGCTGCCGGTCGTACGCCCCCCGCACGCCACGCCAGCGGTCGCGTCCGCCGGCCCCTCGCGGCCGGCCGGGCCCGGCGCATCCGATGCCCAGGGCGGGCCGCAGAAGGGCCGGAAACCGGTCGGTGTCGATGCGCTGAGTGACGCGGAGCGACGCGTCGCCGAACTCGCCGCGCAAGGGGTGCCCAATCGGGCGATCGGCCGGAAGTTCTTCATCACGGTAAGTACCGTCGAGCAGCACCTCACCAGGGTCTATCGCAAGCTGGATGTCAGCCGGCGTAGCGATCTGGCCGCGAAGCTGCATGTCTCCCCGCCGGAGGCCGAGTCCGCCTGAACACCTTCCGGGAGCGCTCGGGGCCGGCCGGGGCCCGTCCTACTACGGCTCGTAGATCCACTCCAGATAGCGCTCGATCTCGTCCGCCGCGCGCCGCGCACCCCCGGCGCGGCGCGCCTCCCGCTGGAGTGCCCGCACCCGGCAACGGGTGTCCAGGTCGCCGAGGAGGGTGAGGAGCGCGTACACGAGCTGCTCGGGTGCGGCTGCCTCGGGCGGCAGCTGCACCCCGAGCCCGAGTTCCGCCACCCGGTCGGCCACGGCCCGTTCGCTGTCGGACCTCGGCACGGCCACCAGCGGTGTATTGAAATACAGGGATTCCATGACGTTGTTCAGATCGGGATGGCAGATATAGGCCGCCGCCCAGCGCAGCACCACAGCGCGCGGGGCCCGCACCTGCACTTCGACGTTGGGCGGCAAATCCTCCCCCTGCGGCCAGCCGTCCACGTCACCGTCCGTCGTGACCACCACGTGCAAGGGGTGCCTTGCCAGGGCATCCACGACATTTTGCAGAAATGCCGGGCCCGCGTCGAAGAGTTCGGGGTCGAGCGCGAGAAACACGACGGGCAGCCCGTTCGCGGGCGGCGACCAGCGCTCATCCATACGGCGTTCCGGGATGCAGGGCCCGACGAACGCAACCCGGCTGTCGAAGAGATCCCCGTCGGCTTGAAAAGCCCTGGGCAGCAAGGCGATCGACAGGGGTTCGGCCCGTGTATAAAAGTCACCCGCCGATACACTCGGGTGATCCGCCGGCGAAAGAAACCGCGCCAGCCGTTTGCGGGTGTACTCGGGAAGACCTGCTCTCCACACCTCGGCTCCGGCCTCACGGGCCGGAGCGTCGTCATGAACCAGGGCGTCGGGCCAGGCGAAGGAAGGAAAGATCTGCACCGCCGGCCGGTTCCAGCGACAGGTCAGCAACCGTGCGACGATCCGGTTCGAGGTCTCGTACAGCACGAGATCCGGAACATCGTCGGCGAAATCGGCACAGATCTCTTCCAGGCAGTCGAGGGTGCCTTCCACGCCGGAGGGGTCCGCCCTCCCCGCACACTCCCTGGGCTCGGCGTGCGGGCCATAGGCGGGGCAAGGCTGATGGACCAGAACGTCGACGCCGAGGGCGACGGCCTGCGCGGCGAACTCCTGGGTGGTGAGGTACGTGATCCGGTGATCCCTGCGGTGCAGCTCTTGCACGATGGGCAGCATCGATCGGGTTCGCGCCTCGTCCGGCGCACTGACCACAACGATGTCGTATCGCGACGAGGAGGGAGTCTCGGCCATGAAGGCGACACCCCCTCGCGGCACCTGCGCGGGATGCCGCTCGTCGTTCCCCGCGGCACCCGGGCGAATTTCCACGGGGATCACTTGATCCGGTATCAGCTCGCTGAAGATGAGATCGTCCTGTGGTCAGGCGCCGGAGCGTACCACGCATACGGCGCTATGCGAATACAGTCGACCGATTTCCTCCGGAGCCACCACAGTAACGCCCCGGGACCCCTGGACAACAGCCGAATGCACAAGGAAATATCGCACTCCCGAGACAAACCTTCATCCCGGTTCTTTAATCTCTTACGAGAGGGTATTTGGCACGGAATAGTCTACGGTGAACGTTCCGCAATACCTCCTCGCCTTGGTGTCGTTGACGGTGGTTGTAGTGGTAGTCCTTGAGCAGGAACCTTGTCTTGCTGTGGAGCCCAGCAGCGGGCGTGCGTTTGCCTGGGGCGCATTCACTGTAGGCGAATTCATCGGACGCGATAAAGCCCTTACCACCCCTATGGGGTCGGCATTGTTGACTTCACGCCACACAATTCGAGAAGTTGGCCGAGTTGCACCGGACGCGATCACCACGCCCTTCGGACCGGTGCACAGATCGCACGTACGAGAAATGCGCAACGCAGCAGCCCAAAGCCCCGGTGCGCATGAGGAGCGCGACCGGGGCCAGGGGGTATGGGGGGTATGGCTGTATGGGGGTGTCGTACGGGTCAGCCGTCCGTGCGTGCGGAAACCCACTTCTCGACGGCCTCGGCCGTGGTCCCGGCCGAGCTCTCCAGCAGGGTGAAGTGGTTTCCGGGGACCTCGCGCAGGGTGTGCGCGGCCGGCCAGGAAGCGCGCCAGTCCGCATCCTTCCCAGGCGTCTCCGGCACTGCCTCGTCGTCGGTCTGCCCGGCGAACGATTCCGTCGGCCGTACGAACAGCACGGGTGCGGCGACCGGTTGGGGCGCGCACCGGGTGATGAGCGAGCTGTACCGGCCCATCGCGGACAGCCGGGTGGCGGTGAAGGCGCCGAATGCGTCCTCGCGGTCCAGCATTCCCGACAGCATCTCTGCCCAGAGGCCGTCACTGGACGAACCCGGCCGGCTGACCGCGGCAGCGCCAGCGGAGGCGTCGAAACCGGCCGAACCGTTCGCCGCACCTGAACCGTCCGCGTCGGTGGCGTCTTGGTCCTTGTCGGCAGGCAGGTAGGTGTCCAGCAGCACGATCGCGGCGGGCCCCGGACCTTCCTTCTCCAAGCGGCTGGCCGTGGCATGCGCGAACTGGCCGCCCGAGGAGTAGCCGACCAGAACGTAGGGCTCGTCGCCTGCCAACTTCCGTACGCTCGCGGTGAAGTGGTCGACGACTGCGTCCACGGATGCCGGCAGCGACTCGCCGTCCACGAAACCGGGCGAGGTCACCACATGTACGTCACGCACGTCACGGAAGTGGGCGGCCAGCCGCGCGTACTGCTGGGCTCCGGCGAGCGCCATCGGCGACGGGAAGCAGATCAGGGCCGGGCCATGAGGTCCACGGGCCAGGGTGACCGGCTCCCCCACGACGGGCAGTTCGGCTGCGGTACGGAAGGAGGGACGCAGATCGGCCACCGCGTTGAGCAGCGCCGTGCCCGCCGCCATTTTCCCTTCCCGGACCGCGGAGCGGAAGAGCTCGCTGAGTGTCTCCTCGCCCGGCGTGCTCAAGCGGCTGGTGGCGAGAGCCGGTGTAGGTGAGCCAGAGGCGCGTGCAGACAGTACGGGAGCCAGTTCGGCACGCACGTACGCGGCGAGCCGGACGGGGCTGCCGTAGTCGAATACCGCTGCGGCATGGAGCTCCAGCCCGGTGATCTGGCTCAGGCTCTTCCGCAGCTCCGTCGCGGAGAGTGAATCGACGCCGGCCTCCAGGAATCCACGCTCCGGGTCGACGTCGCCGGCGGAGAGGTGGCCCAGGACCACCGCGGCGTGCTCCACCACTACTTCGGTCAGCAGCTTCTCCTGTTCCTCCTCGGGGAGTCCGGCCAGCCGTGCGTACAGCCGCTCCTTGGCTGCCCCGTCGGAGCGCTCCGGAACGGGCGGCGTATCGAGCCCGTCGGTGACGGCCCCGCCGAACAGTGCGGGTGAGTCGATCCAGTAGCGGCGGCGCTGGAAGGCGTAGGTCGGAAGATCCACTTCGCGGGCGCCGCTGCCCGCGTAGAGTCCCCGCCAGTCCACCACGGCCCCGCCGGCGTACAGCTGCCCCAGGCTGGTGAGGACCGCCCGTGCGTCGTCCCGCTTCTTACGCATCGTGGGCAGCACCCGCACCCGCTCGGCCTCGCCGGGGTCCAGGCACCCTTGCACCATCCCTGACAGCACCGCGTCGGGGCCGATCTCGACAAACCGCGTGGCGCCGCGCGCGAGGAGGGTCCGTACGGCGTCGGTGAAGCGGACCGCTTCGCGGGCGTGGGTGACCCAGTATTCGGGGGTGGTCAGCTGTCCTGGTGCGGTGGTGCGGCCGGTGACGTTGGAGACCAGGGGGATGCGGGGCTCGGTGTAGGTGAGGGCTGAGGCCACGGTGCGGAAGTCGTCGAGCATCGGGTCCATGAGCGGGGAGTGGAAGGCGTGCGAGACCTTGAGGAAGGACGTCTTGCGGCCCTGTGCCCGGAGGGTTTCGACGATGGTGTGGACGGTCTCCTCGGCGCCGGAGACGACGGTGGCACGGGGGCCGTTGACGGCGGCTATTGCTGCGTCCTGGGCGCCGTCGAGGAGTGCGCGGACTTCTTCCTCGGTGGCTTCGAGGGCTGCCATGACGCCGCCCTCGGGCAGGGCCTGCATCAGCCGGCCTCGGGCCGCCACCAGCGCACACGCATCCGCCAACGACAGCACCCCGGCCACATGAGCCGCCGTGATCTCACCGATCGAGTGTCCGGCGACCACGTCAGGGCGTACGCCCCAGGACTCGACGAGCCGGAACAGCGCCGTTTCGACTGCGAAGAGGGCGGGTTGGGCGTACTCGGTGCGGTCCAGGGGTGCGCTCTCCGGGGATCCGTCCTGCACCTGCTTGTCTTGCACCGGCCCGGCCCGCTCCGGCTCGTCCCGCTCCGGTCCGGCCTTCGTCGGCTCGTCCGCTGCGAACAGCACGTCCTTCAGGGGGCGTTGGAGGTGGGCGTCAAGGTGTTCGCAGGCCTCGTCCAGTGCCAGTGCGAACACCGGGAAGGCCTCGTACAGCTCGCGTCCCATCCCGGCTCGCTGTGCGCCCTGGCCGGTGAAGAGGAAGGCGGTCTTGCCGCCCGGTCGGGCCACTGCCCGGACGAGCCCGGCGGTCGAAGCGTCGTCGGTCAGGGCGCGCAGCCCGGCAGCCAGCTCCGTACGGTCGCTGCCCGCGATCACCGCACGGTGTTCCAGCTGCGCCCGCGTCGTCGCCAGCGCGAGCCCCACATCCGCCAGACCGGGAGCATCCGCACGTTCCAGCAGGTCCAGCAGGCTTGCCGCCTGGGCCCGCAGGCCGTCCGCGCTCGCCCCGGAGAGCGGCCACAGCACCGGCACATCGGTCGGCCATGATCCGGTGGGGACGGCATCTGACTGACCCTGACCGTCCGCCAGGGCCTGCGGGGCGCGTGGAGTCTGCGGGGCCGGTGAGGTCTTCGGCGCCTGCTCGATGATGACGTGCGCGTTGGTGCCGCTGATCCCGAAGGACGACACCGCCGCGCGCTTCGGCCTCCCCGCCTCCCACGGCCGGGACTCCCTCAGCAGTTCCACGCCACCCGCGGACCAGTCCACCTTCGACGACGGCGCATCCACATGCAGCGTCTTCGGCAGCACACCGTGACGCATCGCCATGACCATCTTGATGATCCCGGCGACGCCTGCCGCGGCCTGCGTGTGCCCCAGGTTCGACTTCACCGAACCCAGCCACAACGGATGCCCCTCCGCACGGTCCCGCCCGTACGTCGCCAGCAGCGCCTGGGCCTCGATCGGGTCACCGAGCACCGTGCCGGTACCGTGCGCCTCCACCACATCAACCTGGTCCGACGACAGCTGCGCATTCGCCAACGCCGCCCGGATCACACGCTGTTGGGACGGACCGTTCGGTGCGGTGAGGCCGTTGCTCGCACCGTCCTGGTTCACGGCGGAGCCCCGTACCACCGCCAGCACACGGTGACCATTACGCCGTGCATCCGACAACCGCTCCACCACCAGCACGCCCACACCCTCGGAGAACCCGGTGCCGTCCGCCGCCTCGGCGAAGGACTTGCAACGGCCATCAGGCGCCAGGCCACGCTGCCGACTGAAGTCGACGAAAGTTCCCGGTGTCGACATGACGGTGACGCCCGACGCCAGAGCCAGGGAGCACTCCCCGTTGCGCAGCGCCTGGCCCGCCAGATGCAGCGCCACCAGCGATGAGGAACACGCCGTGTCCACCGTCACCGCAGGGCCCTCGAAACCGAAGGTGTACGCGACGCGGCCCGAGACGACGCTGCCACTGCCGTAGCTGTTGATGTAGTCGTGGTACATCACTCCGGCGAACACGCCGGTCTTGCTGCCGCGGAGAGCTGAGGGATCCAACCGCGCATTCTCCAGCGCTTCCCAGGAGGCCTCCAGCAGCAACCGCTGCTGCGGATCGATGGCGCGGGCGTCGCGCGGCGCCACTCCGAAAAATGCGGCGTCAAAATCGGCGGCGTCGTAAAGGAATCCGCCATGGCGGGCATACGACGTTCCGTCATGTTCAGGGTCGGGATCGTAGAGCGCTTCGATGTCCCAGCCCCGGTCCTCAGGGAACCCGGAGATGGCATCCCCGCCTTCGGAGACCAGCCGCCACAGGTCTTCGGGGGACCGGACACCGCCCGGATAGCGGCAGGACATTCCCACGATGGCCAGCGGCTCTCGCGAGGCGCTGGTCAGCTTGCGGTTGTGTTCGCGCAGCCGCTCGGTCTCCTTGAGCGATGTCCTGAGGGCGTCGACGAGCTTCGCCTCGGGACGCTCTGACTGCGGAGGCCGACCGGCCTGGCCGGCCTGGCTTTCCTTGCTGGGGCGGCCGGGGCGCTCGGCGCGACTCGGGGTGTGGGAGCTGCTGGACGTATGGGGGTGACTGGGCTGGGTCATGGCGGTGTCACTTCTCCCGCGTCATGTCGTTGACGTCGGGGCTGCCGGCGTCGTGGTGGCGGGGGTCGTCTTCCTCGTCCCGGAACTCCTGGAATTCCCCGAGGTCGTCGTAGTCGTAGCCGGATCCGGGCCCGTTTTCGTCATCCGTCGCCCCGGAATCCGCGAGTGCCATGCTGATCAAGGTCTCGGTGTCCATTGCGTCGATGGAGGACTCGGCCCCGTCCGCTTGCTGCGCCGACGAGGCGTCGGCTTCGATACCGGCGAGTTCCAGGAGGCTGTCCATCAGTCCGGCCTCCCGCAGCCGGGACAACGGAATGGCGGCGAAGGCGCTGCGGATGCGGTCCTCGGCCGAGCCGGTGGCCGTCTCGGTCCCGTCGCCCCCGGTCTGCGGGGCCAGCTCGTCCCAGAGATGGCCGGCGACCGCCCGGGTGCTGGGGTAGTCGAAGATCAGCGCGACGGGGAGCCGCAGCCCGGTGGCCGCATGGAGGCGGTTGCGGAGCTCCACGGCGGTGAGCGAGTCAAAGCCCAGGTCACTGAATGACCGGTCGACATCGACGGCTTCGGCCTCGGCGTGGCCGAGTACCGCCACCACCTGTGCGCGGACCAACTCGGTCAGCAGCTCCTTCCGCTCAGCGGCGGGCGTGTCCACCAGACGGGCACGCAGGCTCTGGGCGTCGCCGTGGGACGACTGCGGGACGGATTGCGCGCTCCGCCGTACCGGCGCACGTACCAGACCGCGGAAGAGCGGTGGCAGCTCCCCGGCATCGCCCTGCGCCATCGCGCGGACGTCCAGCACGGCCGGTACGAGGAGCGCGTCGGCCGCGGTGCCGCTCCGCTCGTCACCTGCGAGGACCGTGTCGAAGAGCGCCAGCCCCTGCTTGGCGGAGAGTGCACCGGCACCGGAGCGTGCCATCCGCTGCACATCCGCATCGCTGAGCCCGCCGGCCATACCGCCGTCGTCCGCCCACATCCCCCAGGCCAGCGAACTCGCCGCCAGGCCGGCGGCCCGGCGCTGCTGCGCCAGGGCGTCCAGGAAGGCATTGGCAGCGGCGTAGTTGCCCTGCCCTGGTACGCCCAGTGCCCCCGCGATGGAGGAGAAGAGGATGAATGTGGACAGGTCGAGGTCGCGGGTCAGCTCGTGCAGGTTCCAGGCCGCGTCGGTCTTGGGCCGGAGCACGGTGTTCATACGCTCCGGAGTCAGTGACCCGATGACGCCATCGTCCAGCGTGCCGGCGACATGCACGACGCCGGTCAGGGGGTGCTCGGCCGAGATAGATGCCAGTAGTTCTCCAAGCTGAGTGCGGTCGGCGACATCACAGGCGGCGAGCCGCACAGTGGCGCCGAGTTCGGACAGTTCGGCGCTCAGTTCGGCAGCACCGGGTGCGTCCGGACCTCGGCGGCTGGCCAGCAGCAGATGGCTCGCCCCGTGCTCAGTCACCAGATGACGAGTGACCAGAGCCCCCAGCGCACCGGTGGCTCCCGTCACCAGAATCGTGCCGTCGCCCTCCTCCACCGTCCGTGCCTGTCCGGCGTCGACGGTCCGTCCTACGGCCGGCACCCGGGCCAGCCGGGGAGCGAACAACTCACCTTCACGGACCGCAAGTTGCGTCTCGTCTGCATGCACGGCACGGGGCAGAGCCGCGAGAGAGGAATCCGTGCCGTCCACGTCGACCAGCACGATCCGATCCGGATTCTCCATCTGCGCCGACCGCACCAGACCGCTCACCGCGGCTCCCGCCAGGTCGGTCACGTCAGCGGCTCCTGCCGGGACCGCGCCCTGTGTCACCACCAGGAGGGTCGAAGCGGCGAAACGCTCGTCCGCCAACCACGCCTGGAGGTCTGCCAGCACTCGGTGCGTACGCGCGCGCACCGCAGCCGGGACATCCGCCTCGGCCGCCGTGCTGTCGCCGTCCTCCCCACGCACCGCATCGATGTCAGCCATGGCCGGCAGCACCACGACACCCGCGTCACCGGCGTCGAGCAGTTCCGGCACCGCGGCGGTGCTTCCCACTACGGGAGCCAGCGTCTCCGCCCACTCGGCCGCGCCCGAACCCACCACTACCCACTTCTTGTCGCTACGGCCCGAAGCGGCGGCCGACGGCAACTGCGCCCAGTCCACCCGGTACAGCGAATCGTGGAACTCGGCACGCGCCTGGGCCAGCTGCTCCTCGGAGATCGGCCGCACGTCCAACCGCTCCACCGAAGCCACTGCACGGCCCGCAGCATCCGCCACCTCAAGCGACACTGCCCCAGTGCCCGAGCTCGCGCCTGCGCCCAACGGACGCACCCGCACTCGCAACGCCGAAGCCCCTGTCGCGAACAGCTCCACTCCCGACCATGCAAACGGCAATCCAGCCCGCTCCCCCACAGCCGTCAAACCCACCGCATGCAACGCCGCATCCAACACCGCAGGATGCACACCAAACCCCTCAACACCCACACCCTCAGGCAACACCACCTCAGCAAACACATCCCCACCCAACCGCCAGGCAGCCTTCAGCCCCTGGAAGACAGGTCCGTACGTCAACCCAGCTTCCGCGTACCGCTCATACACGCCATCGACCGACACGGGTACCGCACCCGCCGGAGGCCACACGCCGAGGTCGCCATCATCGGCACCGGCACGCACCGCGGCACCGAGCAGACCCGTCGCATGCCGCAACCACGACCCCTCGCCCGCCGCACCCTCAGCACGCGAATGGATGCTGAAGGTGCGATTTCCCGCGTCATCGGGAGCGTTCACCAGGAGTTGGGTGCGGATCGTTCCCTGCGCCGGAAGCACCAGTGGCGTCTCCAGCGTCATCTCCGACAGCACCGCGCACCCGACCTGGTCACCCGCCCCGATCGCCATCTCCACGAAGCCGGTCCCGGGGAAGATCACGGTGTCACCGATCGCGTGATCGGCCAGCCACGGGTGAGTCCGGGTGGAAAGGCGGCCGGAGAAGAGCAGACCGTCGGAGTCGGCAAGCGTTACGGCTGCTCCCAGCAGCGGATGGCCGCCGGCGTCGGACGCCGCGCCGAACGGCGAGTATCCATCGATCCAGTAGCGCCGGCGTTGGAAGGGGTAGGTGGGGAGGTCGACGGGTTGGGTGGGTGCTCCGGTGTGGAGGGTGGTCCAGTTGACGGGGTGGCCGTGGGTCCATAGGCGGGCGAGTGCGGTGAGGGTCTCGGGCTGTTCGGGGCGGTTGCGGCGGAGGAGAGGGATGAAGTGGTGGGTGGTGTCGTCGGGCAGGGCGGCGGGACCCATTGCGGTCAGGACGGCGTCGGGGCCGATTTCGAGGTAGGTGGTGACGCCGTCGTCAGCCAGAGCTCGTATCCCGTCGGCGAATCGCACGGCCTCACGGGCGTGGGTCACCCAGTAGTCGGGGATGGTCAGCTCGCCCGCTGTGGCGGTGCGGCCGGTGACGTTCGAGACCACCGGGATACGGGGCTCGGAGTAGGCCAGACCTGCCACCACCGTGCGGAACTCGTCAAGCATCGGGTCCATGAGTGGGGAGTGGAAGGCGTGCGAGACCTTCAGGAAGGACGTCTTACGGTCCTGGGTTCGGAGGGTTTCGACGATGGTGTTCACGGTGTCCTGGGCGCCGGAGAGGACGGTGGCGTGGGGGCCGTTGACGGCGGCTATCGCTGCGTCCTGGGCGCCGTCGAGCAGCGCCCGTACCTCCTCCTCGCTGGCTTGAACGGCTGCCATGACGCCACCGTCAGGCAGGGCCTGCATCAGCCGGCCACGGGCCGCCACCAGCGCGCACGCATCTGCGAGGGACAGCACCCCGGCCACGTGGGCCGCCGTGATCTCACCGATCGAGTGCCCGGCGACCACGTCAGGGCGCACGCCCCAGGACTCTACGAGCCGGAACAGCGCTGCTTCGACCGCGAAGAGGGCGGGCTGCGCGTACTCGGTACGGTCGAGCAGAGCGCTCTCCGCCGACCCTTCCTCCGCGAACAGCACGTCCTTCAACGGCCGTTGGAGGAGAACATCAAGGTGCCCGCAGGCCTCATCCAACGCCTGCGCGAACACCGGGAACGTCTCGTACAGCTCACGCCCCATCCCCGCACGCTGCGCACCCTGCCCGGTGAACAGAAACGCCAGCCGCCCCTCAGCCACCACACCCCGGGTAACGCCCGCCGCATCCTCGCCAGCGGCCAGCGCGCTCAACCCGGCCACCAGCTCAGCACGGCCAGCCCCCGCGATCACCGCACGGTGCTCCAGCTGCGCCCGCGTCGTCGCCAGCGCATACCCCACATCCACCGGATCCGGAGCATCAGCACGCTCCAGCAGGCCCGACAGCCCGGCCGCCTGAGCGCTCAGCGCCGCCGCGCTCGCGCCGGACACCGGCCATACGAGCGTCTCAGGGCCGTCTGCCCGTCCCATGACCGGCTGCGGCTGCAGGACGCCAGCCCCGGGCTCGGCATCGGCAAGCTCGGGGGCCTGCTCGATGATGACGTGCGCGTTGGTGCCGCTGATTCCGAAGGACGACACCGCCGCACGCTTCGGCCTCCCGGCCGCCCACGGCCGGGACTCCCTCAGCAGCTCCACCCCACCCGCGGACCAGTCCACCTTCGACGACGGCGCATCCACATGCAGCGTCTTCGGCAGCACACCATTACGCATAGCCATGACCATCTTGATGATCCCCGCGACACCCGCCGCAGCCTGCGTATGCCCGAGATTCGACTTCACCGACCCGAGCCATAGCGGATGCCCGTCCGCGCGGTCACGCCCGTACGTCGCCAGCAGCGCCTGCGCCTCGATCGGATCACCCAGCACCGTGCCGGTACCGTGCGCCTCCACCACATCGACCTGATCCGACGACAGTTGCGCATTCACCAACGCCGCCCGGATCACGCGCTGTTGGGACGGTCCGTTCGGCGCGGTGAGACCGTTGCTCGCACCGTCCTGGTTCACGGCGGAGCCCCGTACCACCGCCAGCACACGGTGACCATTACGCCGCGCATCCGACAACCGCTCCACCACCAGCACGCCCACACCCTCGGACCAGCCGGTGCCGTCCGCCGCCTCGGCGAAGGACTTGCAACGGCCATCACGCGCCAGGCCCCGCTGCCGGCTGAACTCGATGAAGGTGGCCGGAGTGGCCATCACCGTGACACCGCCGACCAGAGCGAGCGAGCATTCGCCGTTGCGCAGCGCCTGGCCCGCCAGATGCAGCGCCACCAGCGACGAGGAACACGCCGTGTCCACCGTCACCGCCGGCCCCTCCAAGCCGAAGGTGTACGCGATACGGCCGGAGACGATGCTGCCCGCGCTGTGACTGGTCGGGTAGTCGTGGTACATGACGCCGGCGAAGACGCCGGTCCTGCTGCCCTTGACGGTCGCGGGGTCGATGCCCGCCCGCTCGAACGCCTCCCAGGAGGCCTCCAGCAGCAGTCGCTGCTGCGGGTCGGTGCTCAACGCTTCGTTCGGGCTGATCCGGAAGAAGGCCGCATCAAAGTCGGCGGCGTCGTGCAGGAAACCGCCCTTGTTCACATAGGTGGTGTCCGGCCGTTCGCCCTGCGGGTCGAAGATCGCGCCGGTGTCCCAGCCGCGGTCCTCCGGGAATTCGGAGACCGTGTCATTGCCCTCGGCTATCAGCTGCCACAGGTCCTCGGGCGACTCCACACCGCCCGGGTAGCGGCAGGACATGCCCACGATGACGATGGGATCGTCGGTGACGGACTCCTCCTGGCTGACCGGCGCGATGACAGGTGCGTCGAGCGTGCCGAGGAGTTCGTCGTGGAGGTAGCTCGCGAGGTCGCCGGCGGTCGGGTAGTCGAAGACGAGTGTGGCGGGCAGTCGCAGGCCGGTTGCGGTGTTGAGGCTGTTGCGCAACTCGACTGCGGTCAGCGAGTCGAAGCCCAGGTCGTTGAAGGCACGGTCGGGCGCGATGGCGGCCGGGGTTGCGTGCCCCAGCACCGCGGCCACCTGACCACGCACCACATTGAGCAGCGCGCGTTCCCGTTCGGCCGGAGGCAGCGCGGACAGCTGCTGGTGCAGCGTCTCGGCGGTGGTGCCGTCACTGACCGCCGCGGTACGGCGAACGGTGGGGACCAGGTGCTGATAGAGGGGTGGCAGTGCTGTGCCCTGCGCCCGCAGCGCATCCACATCAAGACGAACCGGCACCAACGCCGCATCAGCCCGCGCCCCCACCTCGAACAACCTCAAACCCTCAGCCACCGACAACGGCAACACACCACCACGCGCCATCCGCGCACGATCACCCTCAGACAACCCACCCCCCATACCACCCACATCCCCCCACACCCCCCACGCCAACGCCGCACCAGGCAACCCCCCAGCCACCCGCAACTCCACCAACCCATCCAAAAACGCATTCGCCGCCGCATAATTCCCCTGCCCCGGCACACCCAACACACCAGCAGCAGACGAAAACACCACAAACGCATCCAACGCCAAACCCGACGTCAACTCATGCAAATTCCACCCACCCAACACCTTCGGCCGCAACACCCCACCCAACCGCTCCACAGACAACGACCCCACCAAACCGTCATCCAACACACCCGCCGCATGCACCACACCACACAACGGAAACTCCTCAGAAATCCCCGCCAACACCCCAGCCAACTCACCCCGATCCGCCACATCACACGCCACCAACTCCACCGACACCGCACCCAACCCCAACAACGACGAAACCAACTCACCCGCACCCTCCACAGCACCACCACGCCGCGACACCAACACCAACCGCCGCACCCCACACACCGACACCAAATACCGAGCCAACACCACCCCCAAACCACCCGTCGCACCCGTCAACAACACGGTCCCGTCCTCACGCCAGGCCTTGGCTCCCCCGCCTGAGGCCAATGCCGACGCCGCCGGCTCCTCCCCGTTCTCGGATGCCGTGACGACCGCTGCCCGCACCAAACGAGGGACGTACAACACGCCGTCTCGCAGGGCCACTTGGGGCTCGCCAGCGCTCAGCACATCCGACAGGCCGGCTGGCGAAAGCACCTCGCCGAGCGCGTCCACGTCCGCATCCGCGTCGACATCGACATCCGCATCCACGTCGACCAGCACGATCCGGTCCGGATGCTCCGCCTGCGCCGAACGCACCAGACCACACACCGCCGCACCCGCCAGATCAGACACCTCGGCACCACCCGCCGACACCGCACCCCGCGTCACCACCACCAAACGCGACTCCGCAAAACGCTCCTCGACCAGCCACAACTGAAGCGCCGTCAGCACCCGCTCCAGCACACCACCCACAACCGACGGCACCCCGCCGGTGTCCGCACCGGAGCCAGTAGACACACTCTCGCCCGCACCACCGAACGCCCGCAGCACCACCACGTCCGGCGCACCCACCACACCCGCCAGACCCTCACAGTCCACGACAACAGCCGCAGCACCCGACACCCCAGCCGAAACCGAAGCCGAAACCGCCGGCACCCAGTCCACCCGATACAGCGAATCGGGGAACTCGGCACGCGCCTGGGCCAGCTGCTCCTCCGAGATCGGCCGCACGTCCAACCGCTCCACCGAAGCCACTGCACGGCCCGCAGCATCCGCCACCTCAAGCGACACCGCCCCCGCACCCGAATCCGAGCCCGCGCCCAACGGACGCACCCGCACCCGCAACGCCGAAGCCCCCGTCGCGAACAGCTCCACCCCCGACCACGCAAACGGCAATCCAGCCCGCTCCCCCACACCCGTCAAACCCACCGCATGCAACGCCGCATCCAACACCGCAGGATGCACACCAAACCCCTCAACACCCACACCCTCAGGCAACACCACCTCAGCAAAAACATCCCCACCCAACCGCCAGGCAGCCTTCAGCCCCTGGAAGACAGGTCCGTACGCCAACCCAGCTTCCGCATACCGCTCATACACCCCCTCCACCGACACCGGAACCGCCCCCACCGGAGGCCACACACCGAAGTCAGCATCATCCGCACGACCACCACGCACCCCAGCACCGAGCAACCCCGTCGCATGCCGCAACCACGACCCGCCACCCGCCGCATCCCCCGCCGCGCCCTCAGCACGCGAGAACACCCGGACCGAACGCATCCCAGCAGCACTCTCCGGGGCCCCCACCACCACCTGCACCTGCACACCACCACGCGCCGGCAACACCAACGGCGCCTCCAACGTCAATTCCTCCACCACACCACACCCGACCTGATCCCCCGCCCGAATCGCCAACTCGACGAACCCGGTGCCGGGGAAGAAGATCGAGCCGCCCACGACGTGGTCGGCAAGCCAGGGCTGGGTCTGGGCAGAGAGCCGACCGGTGAAAAGGAACCCTGCGGAGTCGGCGAGTGCGACGGCTGCACCCAACAGCGGGTGATCGGTGGCGCCCAGGCCGATGGCTGCCGGGTCACCGTGATCGGTCGGCGTCTGCGACCAGTAGCGGCGGCGCTGGAAGGCGTACGTGGGGAGGTCGACCGCGCGAGCGCCGCTGCCCTCGAACACTGCGGGCCAGCCCACCTCGCCACCTGCGGCGTGCAGGCGGCCCAGCCCGGCCAGCAGCGACCGCGCCTCCGGCCGCCCCTTGCGCAGCAGCGCCACGCACACCGCTCGCTCCGACTCCTCGGTCTCGGCCAGGCAGGTCTGCGCGAGGCCCGTCAGCACACCGTCGGGGCCCACTTCCACGAACCGTGTCACGCCGCGGTCGACCGCGCTGCGCACCCCCTCGGCGAAGCGCACCGGCTCGCCGACATGCCGCAGCCAGTACTCGACGGAGCGCAGCTGCCGCGGATCGGCAACGTCGCCGCTCACGTTGGACACCACGGCCATCTGCGGATCGGCGAACGTCAGCCCCTCCAGCACCTGCCGGAAGTCGGCCAGCATCGGCTCCATCAGCGAGGAGTGGAAGGCGTGCGACACCCTCAGCCGGGACGTCTTGCGGCCCTGACCCCGCAGCCGCTCCGCGACCTCTTCCACCGCCGCCTCGGGACCGGACAGGACGACCGACCGCGGACCGTTGACCGCGCCCAGGCCGACCCCCGCGGCCTCCGCGAGCAGCGGCAGGGTCTCTTCCTCCGTCGCTTCGACCGCGACCATCACGCCGCCGGCCGGCAGGGCCTGCATCAGCCGGCCACGGGCGGCGACCAGCTCGCACGCGTCGGCCAGGGACAGCACCCCGGCGATGTGGACGGCGGCGATTTCGCCGATCGAGTGGCCCATCACGAAGTCCGGGCGCACACCCCAGGAACTCAGCAGGCGGTAGAGGCTCACCTCGACCGCGAACAGGGCGGGCTGGGCGTACGCCGTGCGTCCCAGCAGATCCGCCTCGCCCGCCCCCTCCCGCGCCTGCTCCTGCTCCTGCTCCTGCTCCTGCTCCTGTGACACCTCGGCCGCGAACAGGACGTCCTTCAGAGGCCGTTCCAGCAGACCGTCGAACCGGTCGCAGATCTCGTCCAGTGAGCGGGCGAAGACCGGGTACGTCTCGTACAGCTCACGGCCCATCCCGACCCGCTGCGCCCCCTGTCCGGTGAACAGGAACGCGGTCTTGCCCCCGGGACGCGCCGGGTCCGGTGCGGTGGTGCCGTCCGCCAGGGCACGCAAGCCGGCCACCAGCTCGGCCTTGTCCGCGCCCACTACGGTCGCGCGCTGCTCCAGCGCGCCGCGCAGTGCAGCCAGGGACCAGCCCACGTCTGCCGGACGGAGCTCGTCGTGCTCCGCCACGTACGACGCGAGCCGCGCCGCCTGGGCGCGCAGCCCGCCCTCATCACGCGCGGACACGACCCATGGCACCGCGACATCACTCGACGGCCGGACCGCTGATGAGTCGGCGATCGGGTCCTCGGCATCCGCCGCCTGCTCGATGATGACGTGCGCGTTGGTGCCGCTGATGCCGAAGGACGAGACGCCCGCGCGGCGCGGCCGGTCAGCGTGCCAGGCGACCTCTTCGGTCAGCAGCCGCATCGCGCCCGCCGTCCAGTCGATGTGGGCGGACGGCTCGTCCACGTGCAGGGTCCGGGGCAGCACGCCGTGCCGCATCGCCATGACCATCTTGATGATCCCGGCGACACCCGCGGCACCCTGGGTGTGTCCGATGTTGGACTTGACCGATCCCAGCCACAGCGGCTGGTCGGCGGCACGCTCCTGGCCGTACGTCGCGAGCAGCGCCTGTGCCTCGATCGGGTCGCCGAGGACCGTGCCGGTGCCGTGGGCCTCGACGGCGTCCACCTCTGCCGGGGTCAGCCCGGCGTTGGCCAGCGCCTGGCGGATGACCCGCTGCTGGGCAGGGCCGTTCGGCGCGGTGAGGCCGTTGCTGGCACCGTCCTGGTTCACGGCGGAGCCGCGTACATGCGCGAGCACCCGGTGCCCCTTGCGCCGCGCGTCCGAGAGCCGCTCCACCACCAGGATCCCTACGCCCTCGCCCCAGCCGGTGCCGTCCGCCGCGGCCGCGAAGGCCTTGCAGCGACCGTCGCGGGAGAGGCCGCGCTGGCGGCTGAACTCCACGAAGGCCGCAGGTGAGGCCATGATCGTCACACCGCCCGCCAGGGCGAGATCGCACTCGCCGTTGCGCAGCGCCTGGCTCGCCAGATGCAGCGCCACCAGCGACGAGGAGCAGGCAGTGTCCACCGTCACCGCCGGGCCCTCCAGGCCATAGGTGTAGGCGATACGGCCGGAGACGATGCTGCCGGAGCTGCTGCTGCCGGTGTAGTCGTGGTACACCACGCCGGCGAAGACACCGGTGGCGCTGCCCTTGAGCGTCGCGGGGTCGATGCCCGACCGCTCCAAGGCCTCCCAGGACGTTTCCAGCAGCAGTCGCTGCTGCGGGTCGGTGATGAGGGCCTCGTTGGGGCTGATGCCGAAGAAGTCCGCGTCGAAGTCGGCCGCGTCGTGCAGGAACCCGCCCTTGTTCACATAGGTGGTGTCCGGGCGGGACTCGGTGGGGTCGTAGAGCCGGTCGAGGTTCCAGCCCCGGTCGTCCGGGAAGTCGGTGATGGCGTCGTCGCCGGCGGAGACCAGGTTCCACAGGTCTTCGGGCGAGCCGATGCCTCCGGGGAAGCGGCAGGACATGCCGACGATGACGATCGGGTCGTCGGCGAGCAGCGCGGTCGACGGCAGGACGGTGGCGGCGGCCACGTCTCCGGAGACCTCGGACAGCAGATGGTCGGCGAGGTCGCCGGCGGTCGGGTAGTCGAAGACGAGCGTGGCGGGCAGTCGCAGGCCGGTCGCGGTGTTGAGGCCGTTGCGCAGCTCGACTGCGGTCAGCGAGTCGAAGCCCAGGTCGTTGAAGGCCCGGTCGGGGGCGATGGCGGCCGGGGTCGCATGCCCCAGCACCGCGGCCACCTGACCACGCACCAGGTCCAGGACCGCTTCGTGACGGTCGCCTTCGGCGAGTGCGGCGAGCCGTTCGCCGAGCGAGCCGGCCGCGGCGATCGAAGTGCGTGCGGTGGCCTGCCGACGCGCCGGACGTCCGGTGAGACGGTGGAAAAGGGGTGGCAGTGCTGTGCCCTGTGCCCGCAGCGCATCCACATCAAGCCGTACCGGCACCAGCGCCGCATCAGCCCGCGCCCCCACCTCGAACAACCTCAAACCCTCAGCCACCGACAACGGCAACACACCACCACGCGCCATCCGCGCACGATCACCCTCAGACAACCCACCCCCCATACCACCCACATCCCCCCACACCCCCCACGCCAACGCCGCACCAGGCAACCCCCCAGCCACCCGCAACTCCACCAACCCATCCAAAAACGCATTCGCCGCCGCATAATTCCCCTGCCCCGGCACACCCAACACACCAGCAGCAGACGAAAACACCACAAACGCATCCAACGCCAAACCCGACGTCAACTCATGCAAATTCCACCCACCCAACACCTTCGGCCGCAACACCCCACCCAACCGCTCCACAGACAACGACCCCACCAAACCGTCATCCAACACACCCGCCGCATGCACCACACCACACAACGGAAACTCCTCAGAAATCCCCGCCAACACCCCAGCCAACTCACCCCGATCCGCCACATCACACGCCACCAACTCCACCGACACCGCACCCAACCCCAACAACGACGAAACCAACTCACCCGCACCCTCCACAGCACCACCACGCCGCGACACCAACACCAACCGCCGCACCCCACACACCGACACCAAATACCGAGCCAACACCACCCCCAAACCACCCGTCGCACCCGTCAACAACACCGTGCCCTCGCTGGCACCCAGACCCTTCAACCCCTCGGCAACGCCCACGGCGGGCAGACCTGCCCGCACCAGGCGAGGAACGAGCAACGCGCCCTTGTGCAGGGCGAGTTGCGGCTCCTCCATGTCCAGCACGTGCGCTAGGACGGCAGGCGAAAGCGCCTCGCCGAGCGCGTCCACGTCCGCATCCGCGTCGACATCGACGTCCGCGTCCACGTCGATCAGCACAATCCGGTCCGGATGCTCCGCCTGCGCCGAACGCACCAGACCACACACCGCCGCACCCGCCAGATCAGACACCTCGGCACCACCCGCCGACACCGCACCCCGCGTCACCACGACCAAACGCGACTCCGCAAAACGCTCCTCGACCAGCCACACCTGAAGCGCCGTCAGCACCCGCTCCAGCACACCACCCACAACCGACGGCACCCCGCCGGTGTCCGCACCGGAGCCAGTAAACGCACCCTCGCCCGCACCACCGAACGCCCGCAGCACCACCACGTCCGGCGCACCCACCACACCCGCCAGACCCTCACAGTCCACGACAACAGCCGCAGCACCCGACACCCCAGCCGAAACCGAAGCCGAAACCGCCGGCACCCAGTCCACCCGATACAGCGAATCGGGGAATTCCGTCCCACCTCCGCCGACCAACTCTGCTGCCTGGAGGGGGCGGAGGGTCAACGACTCGATCGAGGCAACCGCCTCGCCGGCGGTGTCGGCGATCTCCACGGCCACGCTGCCCGTGCCCAGCGGGGAAAGCCGCACCCGCAGCGCGGACGCACCGGTGGCGTGCAACGACACGCCGCGCCACTCCGCACTCAGTCGCAGTTCCACTGCCGAGTCGTCATCGGGTGCGGCGTCCAGCAGCGCCAGACTCTGCACCGCAGCGTCCAGAGCTGCCGGGTGAAGTCCGAACCGCTCCGCGTCCTTCGCCGCCTGCTCGGGCAGCACGACCTCGGCGTACAACTCCTCGTCATGGCGCCAGGCAGCCTTCAGCCCCTGGAAGACCGGGCCGTACGTCAATCCCGCGTCCGCATACCGCTCATACACGCCATCGACCGACACCGGAACCGCCCCCACCGGAGGCCACACGCCGAAGTCGGCATCGTCGGCACCGGCACGCACCGCGGCGCCGAGCAGACCCGTCGCATGCCGCAACCACGTGGCATCCCCCGCCGCATCCTCAGCACGCGAGAACACCCGGACCGAACGCATCCCAGCAGCACCCTCCGGGGCCCCCACCACCACCTGCACCTGCACACCACCACGCGCCGGCAGCACCAACGGCGCCGCCAACGTCAGCTCCTCCACCACACCGCACCCGACCTGATCCCCCGCCCGAATCGCCAACTCGACGAACCCGGCCTCCGGGAAGACCACGGCCCCTTCGGCAGCGCGGTCGGCCAGCCAGGGGTGGCTGCCCGTGGAAAGACGTCCGGTGAACAGCGCACCGTCCGAGTCGGCCAGCATCATCGCCGCTCCCAGCAGCGGGTGATCGGCGGCATCCAGACCGATCGAAGCAATGTTGCCGACGGTTGCGGTGCTCTTGATCCAGTAGTGCTGACGTTGGAAGGGGTAGGTGGGGAGGTCGACGGGTTGGGTGGGTGCTCCGGTGTGGAGGGTGGTCCAGTCGACGGGGTGGCCGTTGGTCCATAGGCGGGCGAGTGCGGTGAGGGTCTCGGTCGGCTCAGGGCGGTTGCGGCGCAGGAGGGGGATGAAGAGGTGGGTGGTGTCGTCGGGCAAGGCGGCAGGAGCCATAGCGGTCAGGACGGCGTCGGGGCCGATCTCCAGGTAGGTGGTGACACCGTCGTCGGCCAGAGCTCGTATCCCGTCGGCGAAACGGACCGCCTCACGGGCATGGGTCACCCAGTACTCGGGAGTGGTCAGCTCGCCCGCTGTGGCAGGGCGGCCGGTGACGTTGGAGACCACCGGGATACGGGGCTCGGTGTAGGTCAGACCCGCCACTACCGTGCGGAACTCGTCGAGCATCGGGTCCATGAGCGGGGAGTGGAAGGCGTGCGAGACCTTGAGGAAGGACGTCTTACGGCCCTGGGCCCGTAGCTCCTGAACCACCGTGTTGACGGTGTCCTCAGCTCCGGAAACAACCACCGCCCGGGGTCCGTTGACGGCGCCGATCGCCGCGTCCTCGGCACCATCGAGCAGCGCCCGCACCTCCTCCTCGCTGGCCTGAACAGCCGCCATGACCCCGCCCCCGGGCAGGGCCTGCATCAGCCGCCCACGGGCAGCCACCAGCGCACACGCATCCGCCAACGACAGCACCCCGGCCACATGAGCCGCCGTGATCTCACCGATCGAGTGCCCGGCCACCACGTCTGGACGTACGCCCCAGGACTCGACAAGCCGGAACAACGCCGTTTCGACCGCGAACAGGGCGGGCTGCGCATACTCGGTACGGTCCAGCAGAGCGCTCTCCGCAGCCCCGTCCTCCGCCGCGAACAGCACCTCCTTCAAAGGC
Organism: Streptomyces sp. 2323.1; assembly: GCF_900221035.1. Taxonomy (NCBI): domain Bacteria; kingdom Bacillati; phylum Actinomycetota; class Actinomycetes; order Kitasatosporales; family Streptomycetaceae; genus Streptomyces; species Streptomyces sp. 2323.1. The sequence continues at coordinate 762,299 of NZ_LT907981.1, forward strand.
CGTTGGAGAAGACCGTCAAGGTATCCGCAGACCTCATCCAGCGCCTGCGCAAACACCGGGAACGCCTCATACAGCTCACGCCCCATCCCCACCCGCTGCGCACCCTGCCCCGTGAACAGAAACGCCAGCCGCCCCTCAGCCACCACACCCCGGGTAACGCCCACCGCGTCCTCACCAGCAGCAAGCGCGGTCAACCCGGCCACCAGCTCAGCACGACCCGCCCCCGCGACCACCGCACGATGCTCCAACTGCGCCCGCGACGTCGCCAGCGCATACCCCACATCCACCGCATCCGGAGCATCAGCACGCTCCAGCAGGTCCAACAGCCCGGCCGCCTGAGCGCTCAGTGCCGTCGCGCTCGCGCCGGACACCGGCCACAGCACCGATTTCGTGACTGGGCGGCACGCCGGAAGCGACGGCTCGGCGGGTTCCTCGGCCGGAGCCTCTTCGAGGATGACGTGTGCGTTGGTGCCGCTGATTCCGAATGAGGAGACGCCGGCCCGGCGCGGGGTCGTAGCGTCCCACTCCACCTGCTCGGTCAGCAGCCGGACCTGACCGGCGGACCAGTCCACCTTCGAGGACGGCTCGTCCACATGCAGCGTCTCCGGCAGGATGCCGTGGCGCATCGCCATGACCATCTTGATGATCCCGGCGACGCCTGCCGCAGCCTGCGTGTGCCCCAGGTTCGACTTCACCGAACCCAGCCACAACGGACGCCCCTCCGCACGGTCCCGCCCGTACGTCGCCAGCAGCGCCTGGGCCTCGATCGGGTCACCGAGCACCGTCCCGGTACCGTGCGCCTCCACCACATCGACCTGGTCCGACGACAGGCGGGCGCTCGCCAACGCGTCCCAGATGACGCGCTGTTGGGACGGACCGTTCGGCGCGGTGAGGCCGTTGCTCGCACCGTCCTGGTTCACGGCGGAGCCCCGTACCACCGCCAGCACCGGGTGACCGTGGCGCCGCGCGTCCGACAAACGCTCCACCAGCAGCACGCCGACGCCCTCGGACCAGCCGGTGCCGTCCGCGGCCTCGGAGAACGCCTTGCAGCGGCCGTCGGCCGCCAGACCGCGCTGTCGGCTGAAGGCGACGAAGGGACCCGGCGTCGCCATCACGGTGGCGCCGCCGGCGAGTGCGAGGGTGCACTCGCCCTTGCGCAGCGCCTGGATCGCGAGGTGCAGCGCCACCAGGGAGGACGAGCAGGCCGTGTCCACCGTCACGGCCGGGCCTTCCAGGCCCAGGACGTATGAGATGCGGCCGGACAGGACGGCTGCGTTGCTGCCGGTGGCCATGTAGGCCTCGGCCTCTTCCGGCAGTTTCAGGTCGAAGTAGGTCTGGCCGTTGGTGCCGACGAAGACGCCGACCCGGTCTCCGCGCATCGCGTCGGGGGCGATGCCGCCGCGTTCGAAGGCCTCCCAGGACGCTTCGAGGAGCAGCCGCTGCTGCGGGTCCATCGCCAGCGCCTCACGCGGCGAGATGCCGAAGAAGGCCGGGTCGAACTCCGCCGCGTCGTAGAGGAAGCCGCCCTTGCGCGGGTAGTCCGTGCCGTCCCCCGCAGTGGCCGCCGTACCGCCGTCCGAGCCGGTCAGCGACTCCGACCCCGGTACGCCGCCGGTGTCCCAGCCGCGGTCCTCGGGGAAGCCCCCGATCGCGTCGGCCCCTTCGGCGACCAGCTGCCACAGGTCCTCGGGCGAACGTACCCCGCCGGGGAGGCGGCAGCTCATCGCGACAATGGCGATGGGCTCCTGTCCGGCGTTCTCGATGTCCCGGAGCTGCTGCTTGGTGGCATGCAGGTCCGCGGTCGTCCGCTTGAGGTAGTCGAGCAGCTTCGCTTCGTTCACGTTCGCCATGAGGGCCTCGCCATGTGTCGTTTCCCGGGAACTGCGCATGCGGGAGGTGCGGGAAGTGGGGTGGAAGGTGGGGACGGTCGACGGGTCAGGAGAGCCCGAGTTCCTTGTCGAGGAAGTCGAAGACGTCCTCGGCCGACGCGGTGTCGAGGCGGTCGGCGACGGTGGGCCCGTCCGCCGGTGCGCTGCTCCCCGCGTCGTGGCCCTCGTCGCGTCGCGCGTTGAGCCGGGTGACAAGTTCCTGGAGCCGGTGGCTGATCCGGCTGCGTTCGATCTCCGCGGCCGAGAGGGACGCCGCAACGGATTCGATGCGTTCCAGTTCGGCCAGTACGGGTACGGCGGGCGCCGCTCCGCTCGCGCACAGTTCGGCGTGCAGATGGCCGGCGAGGACGTCGGGGTTCGCATAGTCGAACAGCAGCGTGGCCGGGAGCTTCAGGCCGGTGACGGTGCCCAGCCGGTTGCGGAACTCGACGGCGGTGAGCGAGTCGAATCCCAGCTCGTTGAAGGCCCGGCCGGACTGCACCGTGCCGGAACTCTCGTAGCCGAGGACCAGCGCCACCTGTCCGCGCACCAGGTCCAGGATTTCCCGTCGCTGCTCGCCCTCGGGGAGCGCCGACAGCCGGACGACCAGGTCCGAGGGCGCTTCGGTCGCGCCGACCGGCCCTCCGGTGGCGACGGCGGCGCCGGCCCGTACCTCGGGGAGGCCGGCGATCAGCGGGCTGTGCCGGTTCGCGGTGAACGAGGCGGCGAGCTGCGGCCAGTCCGCGTCGAGGACGCCGACGCAGGCCGCCGAGCGGTCCAGGGCCCGCTGAAGGGCGGTCAGACAGAGTTCGGCGTCCATCGGGGCCAGGCCGCGCCACCAGGAGCGGTCCTGCGAGGCGTCCTCGCCCGCCATGCCGCCCCCGTCCCAGGGACCCCAGGCCACCGAGGTGGCCGCGAGGCCCAGGGCCCGGCGGTGCTGGGCCAGGGCGTCCAGGTAGGCGTTGGCGGCGGCGTAGCTGCCCTGTCCCGCGCTGCCGAGCAGCCCGGCGATCGAGGAGAAGGTGACGAACGCGGTGAGGTCGCGGTCCCGGGTGAGTTCGTGCAGATGCCGGGCCGCGGTCACCTTCGGGCGCAGCACGCCGGCGAGCCGGTCGGGCGTGAGGGACTCCAGTACGCCGTCATCCAGTACGCCCGCGGTGTGCATGACCGCGGTCAGCGGCTGGTCCTCGGGCAGATCGTCGAGCAGTGCGGCCAGCGCGGTACGGTCGGCGACGTCGCAGGCGGCCACGGTGACCCGGGTGCCGAGGGCGGTCAGTTCCGCCGCCAGCTCGGCGGCGCCCGGTGCCTGCGGGCCGCGGCGGCTGGTCAGTACGAGATGGCCGGCGCCGGCTCGGGCCAGCCAGCGGGCGACGTGGGCGCCGAGGGCGCCGGTGCCGCCGGTGATGAGGACGGTGCCGTGCGGCTGCCAGCCGGCCGTGCCCGGAGTGGCGCCCCCATCGGGAGTGGCGGTCCCATCGGGAGTGGCGGTTCCGGCCGCTGACTCGGTCACGGTGTCGCCGCTGCCCGCGATGCTGCTGTCCGCGGGCACATGCACCAGCCGACGGCCGAAGGTTCCGGAGGCGCGGACCGCGATCTGATCCTCCGCGCCGGAGCCCGGTTCACCGCTCCCGGTGCCCGTCAGCGCCGAGACGACCCGACCCGCCGTACGGTCGTCGGGCGTGGGCGGCAGGTCGATGAGTCCGCCCCAGCGCTGCGGCTGTTCCAGGGCGATGACCCTGCCGAGGCCCCACACCTGGGCCTGCTCCGGATGCGGCAGTTCCTCCGCGCCGCCCACCGCGACCGCGCCGGTGGTCAGGCACCACAGGGGGGCCTCGATCGCCGCGTCGCCCAGGGCCTGGGCGAGCGCGACGGTGGCGGTCAGGCCGCGGGAGGCGGCGGTCTCCTCCCCCGGGGCACCGGAGCCGTCGGCGTCCTCGTCGAGCGCGAGGAGGGAAATCACCGCGCGTACCGGCACGTCCGCGCCACACGCCTCGCGCAACCGGTCGGCGAGCGCGGACCGTCCCCCATCAGCTTCGGTGGGGTTCGAGAGTCCGGTCGTGTCCACCGTCAGGTGCCGGTGCTCCGCGCCCCAGCTGCGCAGCGCCTCGCCGAGCCGGTCGGCCCAGAGCCGGGCGGCCGGTTGCTCCGGGGCGACGACGAGCCAGGTGCCGGCTGTCGCGGCCGCGTCCGGGCCGGGTTGGCCGAGCGGCTGCCAGTCGATCCGGTAGCTCCAGGCGTCGGCCGTCGCCTCCTTGACCCGGTGGGTGCGCCAGGACGCGAGCAGGGGAAGCACGGCGCCCAGTGCTTCCCGCTGGGCGTCGGTTTCCGCATGCAGCGCCCCGGCGAGCGCACCGGTGTCGGTACGCTCCACGGCGTCCCAGAAGGCCGAGTCGCCCGCGCTTCCGGCCGCAGACCCTGGGGCCGGGGCAGAGCCGTCGGCGGCGCCGTCCTGCCACCAGTAACGCTGCCGCTGGAACGGGTAGGTGGGCAGCGGTACGCGCCGGCCGCCCCAGCTCTCGGCGACCGCATGCCAGTCGACGGCCGTGCCGCGTACGTGGAGTTCGGCCAGTGCGGTGGTCAGTGCCTGCGGCTCCGGGCGGTCGGCGCGCAGGACGGGGATGTACGCCGGGTCGGCCGGGCCGCCGGTGGAGGGCGGGCCCAGCGGGGCGGCGGCGTCCGTCGCGCACTGTCGGGCGAGGGCCGTGAGGGTGGCGCCGGGGCCCAGTTCGACGAAGGTGCGGACGCCGAGTTCGCGCAGGGTGGCGATGCCGTCGCTGAACCGGACCGTCTCGCGCGCGTGCCGTACCCAGTAGTCGGCGGAGCTCAGCTCACCCTCGTCACAGGGCTTTCCGGTGAGGTTGGACACGACCGGGATCCGCGGCGCGGCCGTCGGGAGGTCGGCGACGACCTTCCGGAAGTCCGCCAGCATCGGGTCCATCCGAGGCGAGTGGAAGGCGTGGCTGACGCGCAGTCGTGACGTCTTGCGCCCCTGCTCCCGCAGGTGGTCGGCAGCCCGCTGGACGGCGTCCTCGTCGCCGGAGAGCACCACGGCCGACGGACCGTTGACGACTGCGACACCGAGTCGCTCACCGAGCAGCGGTCGTACGTCGTCCTCGGACGCCTCGACGGCGAGCATCGCGCCACCCTCGGGCAGGGCCTGCATCAGCCGGCCGCGGGCGGCCACCAGCGTGCACGCATCGTCCAGCGTGAACACTCCCGCGACATGCGCTGCGGCGATTTCGCCGACCGAGTGGCCGATCAGCAGGTCGGGGCGGACGCCCCAGCTTTCCAGCAGCCGGAACAGTGCGACTTCAACGGCGAAGAGCGCGGCCTGTGCGCAGCCCGTCCGGTCGAGTCGGGCCGCCGCCTGCTCCGCGCTCGCCGCTGCCTCATGACTCCACATCATCTCGCGGATCGGCTGTTCGAGCTGCCTGTCCAGTGCCTCGCAGACCGTGTCGAGCGCCGCCGCGAACGCGGGCTGGTCGGCGTACAACTCCTGTGCCATGCCCAGGCGTTGGGCACCCTGGCCGGTGAACATGAAGGCGGTCCGGGCGGCGGGTCCCTGCGGTGTGCCGCGCACCAGTCCCGCGACGTCGTCGCCGGCGGCCAGCGCGTCCAGCCGGCGCAGCAGACCGTCCCGGTCATCCGCAACGACGACGGCGCGGTGGTCGAAGGTGGCCCGGGTGGTGGCAAGCGAGAACGCGACGTCCGCGGCGCTCGCCGGCCGCTTGTCCTCGCTCCCGGCCGCGGCGGGCTGGGCCGTGGCGGCGATGAGGTGGGTGCGCAGCCGGCCCGCCATCTCCCCCAGCGCCCGGTCGTCACGCGCCGACAGCAGCCACGGGAGGGGCTGCGGGTCGGCGGCGGTGAGCGGGGACGGCGCAGGGGCGGCGGCCGCCTCGGGAGCAGCGTCGGCGGGCGCTTGGGGAGCGGGACCGGCGGGCGCTTCGGGCGAGGGGGCGGGCGCCTCCTCGATGATGATGTGCGCGTTGGTGCCGCTCAGACCGAACGAGGAGACCCCTGCCCGGCGCGGCCGCTCGCTCTCCCACGCCACCGGCTCGGTCAGCAGCCGTACGTGCCCGGCCGACCAGTCGACCTGCGGCGTCGGCTCGTCCACATGCAGCGTGCGGGGCAGCGTACGGTGCTGGATCGCCTGCACCATCTTGATGATGCCGCTGACTCCGGCGGCAGCCTGGGCGTGCCCCATGTTCGACTTGATGGATCCGAGCCACAGGGGGCGTTCGGCGGGGCGGTCCTGGCCGTAGGTGGCGATCAGGGCTTGGGCTTCGATGGGGTCGCCGAGGACGGTGCCGGTGCCGTGTGCTTCGACGGCGTCGATGTCGGTGGCGGTGAGGCCGGCGTTGTGGAGGGCCTGGCGGATGACGCGTTGCTGGGAGGGGCCGTTGGGTGCGGTGAGGCCGTTGCTCGCGCCGTCCTGGTTCACGGCGGAGCCCCGTACCACCGCCAGGACGGGATGCCCGTTACGGCGGGCGTCGGAGAGACGCTCCACCAGCAGCACACCCACCCCCTCACTCCAGCCCGCGCCGTCCGCCGCACCCGCGAAGGACTTGCAGCGGCCGTCCACGGCGAGACCACGCTGCCGGCTGAATTCGACGAACATCTCCGGTCCCGCCATCACGGTCACGCCCCCGGCCAGTGCCAGCGAGCATTCGCCGTTGCGGAGCGACTGCGCGGCCAGATGCAGTGCCACCAGCGACGACGAGCACGCGGTGTCGACCGTGACCGCCGGCCCCTCGAAGCCGAAGGTGTAGGCGACCCGCCCGGACACGAGGCTGCCGGCCGCGCTGCCGCCCGCGTAGTCGTGGTACATCAGCCCGGCGAACACCCCGGTCCGGCTGCCCTTGAGGGCGGCCGGGTCGATGCCCGCCCGCTCGAACGCCTCCCAGGTGGTTTCCAGCAGGAGCCGCTGCTGGGGGTCCGTCTCCGGCGCCTCCCGGGGGCTGAGCCCGAAGAACACCGGATCGAACTCCGCGGCGTCGTAGAGGAATCCCCCCTCGCGCACATAGCTGCGCCCGGGGCGGCCGGGGGTCGGATCGTAGAGCGCGTCCGTGTCCCAGCCGCGGTCCGTGGGGAACTGCCCGATCACATCGGTGCCCTCGTCCACCACCCGCCACAGTTCCTCGGGCGACGTCACGCCGCCCGGGTAGCGGCAGCCCATCCCCACGATCGCGATCGGCTCGTGCCTGTCGTCCTCGACCGCGCGCAGCCGACGCCGGGTCTCCTGGAGGTCGGCCGTCGCACGCCGAAGGTACTCTCGCAGTTTCTGGTCGTTCGCCATCGAAGTGTGAGCCAATCTCGGGCGGTGGGTGGATCCCGGGGCGTCGTGGAAAGCGGTGGTCGGTGGTGATCCGTAATCGGTGGTGATCCGTAATCGGTGGTGATCCGTGATCGGTGGTGATCGGGGACCGGATGGTGCCGGCGCGGGGGCTACGGCAGTCCGAGCTCTCCGTCCAATGCGGCGAACAACTCGTCGTCGGTGGCCGACTCGTAGTCCGCGGGGGCCTCGGCGTCCGCCGCCGTGCCACGTCGGTCCCGCCATTTGCGCACCAGCACCTCCAGCCGTGCGGCGACTTCGGTGTGCTCCTCGTCGCGGTCGTCGGCGTCGGCGGGCGAGGACAGCAGCACCGACTCCAAGCGGTCGATCTGGTCGATCAGTGATTGTCCGGAGGACAGGTCCGGCACCAGTTCGGCAGCCAGGTGCGCGGCCAGCACGGCCGGCGCCGGGAAGTCGAAGACGAGGGTCGCGGGCAGCCGCAGTCCGGTGGCCGCGTTCAGCAGATTGCGCAGGTCCACGGCCGCCAGCGAGTCGAACCCGATGTCCTTGAACGCCCGGTCCGGGTCGACGAGTTCGCCGCTGCCGTGCCCGAGCACCGCTGCCGTGTTGTTCCGGACCAGGTCCAGCAGGATGAGAGCGCGGTCGGATTCCGGCAGGCCGGCCAGCCGCTGCGAGAGTGCGTCGGCGCCCGCCGTCGGGGCCGCCGAGGCCGACACCGCGCGGCGCATCGGGGTGCGGACGAGCGTACGCAGCAGCGCCGGGACCGTACCGCCCTGCGCGCGCAGCGCCGCTGTCTCCAGGCCGACCGGGACCAGGACGGAGGCGTCGTCCACCGCCATGGCCGCATCCAGCAGCGCCAGCGCCCGGGCGGTCGGCAGCGGACGCATCCCCATCCGCCGCATCCGCTCCAGATCGGCCTCGGCCAGTTGCCCGGCCATGCCATGGGTGTCACCCCACAGGCCCCAGGCGAGCGAGAGGGCGGGCAGGCCCTGAGCCGTGCGGTGACGGGCGAGCGCGTCGAGGAAGACGTTCGCGGCGGCGTAATTGGCCTGGCCCGCACCGACGAAGAGGCCGGCCGTGGACGAGAACAGCACGAATGCGGCGAGAGGTTGATGCTGTGTCAGTTCATGCAGATGCCAGGCGGCGTCCGCTTTGGGCCGTAGCACCGCGTCGATGCGGTGCGGGGTCTGCGTCTCGATCAGACCGTTCTCGGTCACTCCGGCCGTGTGGATCACCGCGCTGAGGGGGTGGCCGGCCGGGATCTCGGCGAGCAGCTTCTCCAGCGAGGTACGGTCCGCGACATCGCATGCCACCGGCAGCGCTTCCGCCCCCAGCTCGGCCAGTTCCTGCTGCAGGGCAAGCGCTCCCGGCGCCTGCTCGCCGCGGCGGCTGACCAGCAGCAGCCGGCGGGCGCCGTGCCGGGTCACCAGATGCCGGGCGACGGCAGCACCGAGGCCACCGGTTCCGCCCGTGATCAGCACGGTGCCCTCCGGGTCCCACTGCCCGCCTCCGACGGCATCAGCGGCCTCGGAGGCGGCACTCGGCTGTTCCCTCACCAGCCGCGGTGTCCACAACCGGTCCTCACGAAGGGCCAGTTCGCTGCCGTCGTCCGCGGCCGCTACGGCGGCTCGCAGCCGGCGCCCGGAGGCCGGCGTGCCGTCCCAGTCGAGCAGCAGCAGCCTGCCGGGGTGCTCGGCCTGCGCGGAGCGCACCAGACCCCACAGCGGAGCGGACACCATGTCCACCACGGTGCCGGGCGCCGAGTCGGGGCCGGCCGCGCCACTGGTGAGGATCACCAGCCGGGAGTCGGCGAACCTCGGCTCGGCCAGCCAGTCCTGCACGGTCGCCAAAACCCGGGTGAGGGCGGTACGGACGCGGTCCAGCAGGTCGGCGTCGCTGCCGCTCTCGGGATCGTCACAGGCGAGAGCCACCACATCCGGTACGGGACCGGCCGCTGCGGTGAGCGCAGCGAGATCGGGGAACACCGGGACGTCGGCTCCGAGAGCTCCGGTGAGCCGAGTATCCTCTTCGACTCCCACGACCGCCCAGCTGGCGGCCACCGAGGAGTCACCCCGCGGCTCCTCGACCTCGACCGGGGACCACCCCGCCCGCTCGTTCCAGCCAGGCCGCAACAGAGCATCGTCGTCGGATCCGGCCACGGCCAGCTGCTCGGCACTGACGGCCCGCGCGGCCAGCGAACGTATCGCCATCACCGGCGTACCGGCCGAGTCCGTGACCAGCACCGATGCCTCGTCCGGGCGGTGGGACGTCACCCGCACGCGCAGCGAGGTGGCACCCGTCGCGTGCACCGTGACACCGCTCCACGCGAAGGGCAGCCGCGGACCCTCGGCGCTGCCCTGATCGTCGGCCTCATGGAAGAGGTTGGCGTGGAGTGCCGCGTCGAGGAGGGCGGGGTGGAGGGTGAATGCGGCGGCGTCGTGCTGAGATTCCCGCGGCAGCGTGATTTCGGCGTAGGTGGTGTTGTCGTGCTGCCAGGCGGCTTGGAGGCCTTGGAAGGTGGGGCCGTAGTGGTAGCCCTGGGTGGCGAGTTGTTCGTAGGCCTGGTGGAGGAGGACGGGCTGGGCTCCGGGCGGTGGCCAGACGGTGAGATCGTCCGCTGCGTCGCCGGCCGGCAAGGGGGCGAGAGTACCGGTGGCGTGGACGGTCCACGGCATATCGGCGCTGCTGAGGCGCGAGTGGATGGTGACGGTGCGTCGATCGGCTGAGTCGGGTGCGCCGACCGTGAGGTGCAGGTGGACGGCCTCAGCAGGCGGGAGGACCAGTGGTGCTTGGAGGGTGAGTTCTTCGAGGTGGGGGGTGGCGGTGTGGTGGCCGGCGTGGAGGGCGAGTTCGACGTAGGCGGTGCCGGGCAGGAGGGTGGTGCCCATGATGGTGTGGTCGGCGAGCCAGGGATGGGTCTGGGTGCTGATGCGTCCGGTGAGGACGGTGGTGTCGGTGCCGGGGACGGTGACGAGGGCACCGAGCAGCGGGTGGTGTGCGGGGGCCTGGCCGAGGGTGGTGGCGTCACCGTTGTCGGGTGCGGCTTCGAGCCAGTAGCGGCGGCGTTGGAAGGGGTAGGTGGGAAGGTCGACGGGTTGGGTGGGGGTCGTGGTGTGGAGGGTGGTCCAGTCGACGGGGTGGCCGTTGGCCCATAGGCGGGCGAGTGCGGTGAGCGTTTCGCTCGGCTCGGGGCGGTTGCGGCGCAGGAGGGGAATGAAGAGGTGGGTGGAATCGTCAGGAAGAGCCGTGGGGGCCATGGCCGTCAGGACCGCGTCGGGGCCGATCTCCAGGTAGGTGGTGACGCCGTCGTCGGCCAGAGCGCGTATCCCGTCGGCGAAACGGACCGCCTCACGGGCATGGGTGACCCAGTACTCGGGGGTGGTCAGCTGGCCCGCTGTGGCGGTGCGGCCGGTGACGTTCGAGACCACCGGGATACGGGGCTCGGAGTAGGTCAGACCCGCCACTACCGTGCGGAACTCGTCGAGCATCGGGTCCATGAGCGGGGAGTGGAAGGCGTGCGAGACCTTCAGGAAGGACGTCTTGCGGCCTTGGGCTCGTAGGTCCTGAACCACTGCGTTGACGGTGTCTTCGGCTCCGGAAACAACCACCGCCTGGGGTCCGTTGATGGCGCCGATCGCCGCGTCCCCAGCACCATTGAGCAGCGCCCGTACCTCCTCCTCGCTGGCCTGAACGGCTGCCATGACCCCACCCTCGGGCAAGGCCTGCATCAGCCGCCCACGGGCAGCCACCAGCGCACACGCATCCGCCAGCGACAGCACCCCGGCCACATGGGCCGCCGTGATCTCACCGATCGAGTGTCCGGCCACCACGTCAGGGCGCACGCCCCAGGACTCGACGAGCCGGAACAGCGCCGTTTCGACCGCGAACAGGGCGGGCTGCGCGTACTCGGTACGGTCCAGCAGAGGGCTCTCCGCCGACCCGTCCGCTGCGAACAACACCTCCTTCAAAGGCCGTTCAAGCTGAAGGTCGAGATGTCCGCAGGCCTCATCCAGCGCCTCCGCAAACACCGGGAACGCCTCATACAGCTCACGCCCCATCCCCGCCCGCTGCGCGCCCTGCCCGGTGAACAGAAACGCCAGCCGCCCCTCAGCCGCCACACCCCGGACCACGCCGACCGCATCCTCGCCGGCGGCTAACGCAGTCAGCCCGGCTATCAGCTCAGCCCGGCCCGCACCCGCGACCACCGCACGATGCTCCAACTGCGCTCGCGACGTCGCCAGCGCATGCCCCACATCCCCCGGGGCCGGAGCATCCGCACCCTCCAACAGGCCGAGCACCCCGGCCGCCTGCGCGCTCAGCGCCTCGGCCGAACGGGCGCTGAGCACCAACGGCGGCACCGGTCCCGTCGAGGCGGGACGTTCCGATATCTCGTCCGCCGCCGGAGCCTCCTCGATGATCACGTGCGCATTCGTCCCACTGATCCCGAACGAAGACACCCCGGCCCGGCGCGGCCGTTCGTTCTCCCAGGTCACGGGGTGGGTGAGCAGCTCCACACGGCCGGCGGACCAGTCCACCTTCGACGACGGCGCGTCCACGTGCAGGGTCTTGGGCAGCACGCCATTACGCATCGCCATGACCATCTTGATGATCCCGGCGACGCCCGCCGCAGCCTGCGTATGACCCAGGTTCGACTTCACCGAACCCAGCCACAACGGACGCCCCTCCGCACGGTCACGCCCGTACGTCGCCAGCAGTGCCTGCGCCTCGATCGGGTCACCCAGCTTCGTACCGGTGCCGTGTGCTTCGACGGCGTCCACCTCGGCCGGTTGCAGGCTCGCGTTGGCCAGGGCCTGCCGGATCACCCGCTGCTGCGAGGGGCCGTTCGGGGCCGTCAGGCTGCTACTGGCGCCGTCCTGGTTCACCGCGCTGCCGCGTACCACCGCCAGGACGCGGTGGCCGTTGCGCCGCGCGTCCGACAGGCGCTCCACCAGCAGGACGCCGACACCCTCGCCCCAGCCGGTGCCGTCCGCGGCCTCGGCGAAGGCCTTGCAGCGGCCATCGGCGGCCAGACCGCGCTGCCGGCTGAACTCGGTGAAGGTGTCGGGCGTCGACATCACCGTCACACCGCCGGCCAGGGCCAGTGTGCACTCGCCGTTGCGCAGCGCCTGCACCGCCCAGTGCAGGGCAACCAGCGACGACGAGCACGCGGTGTCCACCGTCACCGCCGGGCCCTCCAGGCCCAGCACGTAGGAGACCCGTCCGGATACGACGCTGCCGGAGTTGCCGTTGCCGATGTACCCGTCGACGTCGTCCGGGAGGGTGGAGAGACGGGATGCGTAGTCGTGGTACATCACGCCGGCGAAGACGCCGGTGCGGCTGCCGCGCAGCGTGTGCGGGTCGAGTCCGGCGCGTTCGAAGGCTTCCCAGGACGCTTCGAGGAGCAGTCGCTGCTGCGGGTCCATCGCCAGCGCCTCGCGCGGTCCGATGCCGAAGAACTCGGCGTCGAAGTCGGCGGCGTCGTGCAGGAATCCGCCCTCGCGGGCGTAAGTCGTGCCGGGCTTGTCGGGCTCCGGGTCGTAAAGCCGCTCGATGTCCCAGCCACGTCCGACGGGAAATTCGGTGATGCCGTCGCCACCGGCGGCCAGCAGCTGCCACAGCTCCTCGGGGGAGGTGACGCCGCCCGGGTAGCGGCAGCTCATACCGACGATCGCGATGGGCTCGTGCTCCCTGCGCTCGGCTTCGCGCAGCCGGCGGCGTGCCTCCCGAAGGTCGGCCGTCGCGCGCTTGAGGTAATCGAGAAGTTTCTTCTCGCCTGACACCCAAGAACCCCCTGAACCCGGAATGTAGCCGGAACCCGGTCTGATGGATCTCCGTACGCCGAGCCGGGAATTTCTGCGTTCCGCGCTCACGCCGGGACCTGACGAGCATCCGCCACCTGTGCGTACCTCTGCGGATTGTCCGTCCGAACGCTACGGGCGGGCCTCCCGGACAACCACCCTTAGCTCCCCCTAGGTACCCCTATCGGGGGGCACGGGACGACGACCCCTAACGAAATTCCGGAGGCCCGAAAGGCCTTTGGGTGGGGTGGCGGAATCTCTCAATCAGCTATCGGTGCACGGGATTTCGGCTAAGGGGTGGTAGGGGGTGACAGGGGTCTGCCCGGCTACCTTGCTGCTATAGCGTTCTCAGCGTTGAAGGCTGCGAAACATTGACTTGGGGTAGGAAGATGCCCGCGCCACAGATTGTCAAAGGAACCGCCCCTTTCGGCGACCACGAGACGTGGTTCCGCGTCAGCGGCGATCTTGCATGCGGACGTCCGCCCTTGGTCGTCCTGCACGGTGGTCCGGGGAGTACGCACGACTACCTGCTGCCTCTGGCGTCCCTGGCGGCGGCCGGCTGGCCGGTCGTGCACTACGACCAGCTGGGGAACGGCGGATCGACCCGACTCCCGGACCGCGGGGCGGACTTCTGGACCGTGCGGCTCTTCCGGGAGGAGCTCGACAACCTGTTACGGCATCTGGGGGTGAGCGACGAGTACCTCCTCTTCGGTCAGTCCTGGGGCGGGATGCTGGCCGCGGACCACGCCGCCGACCGGCCGGCCGGGCTCCGCGGGCTGGTGATCGCCAATGCTCCGGCGTCCATGCCGCTGTGGTTGCGGGAGATGGACGTCCTCAGGAAACAATTGCCGCCCGAGGTGCAGGAAACCCTGCTGCGGCACGAGGCGGCGGGCAGCACGGACACCGCCGAATACTTCGCGGCCATGCGGGTCTTCTACGACAGACATGTGTGCCGCATCCTGCCCTGGCCCCGGGATTATCTGGCCACGTTCATGGAGATCAATGACGACCCGACCGTCTATCACGCCATGAACGGGCCGAATGAATTCCATGTCATCGGCACTCTGCGGGACTGGTCGGTCGAAGACCGGATACCGCATATCGACGTACCGACGCTATTGATCAGCGGGCGTTACGACGAGGCCACGCCGGCCACCGTACAGCCCTATTTCGACCGTATCCCGAACGTCCGCTGGGAAATCTTCGAGGAGTCCAGCCATATGCCGCATCTCGAAGAGCCGGAGCGTTTCACTTCGGTCCTGGTCGATTTTCTGAGTGAACTCAAGGAAGGAGCGCGCGGGTGAACACTGCTCATGAGGTTCGCGCCTATCCGTTCAGCGAACCGGACCGGCTCACGCTTGACCCGATGTACGCGCAGTTGCGCACCCAGGAGCCGCTGAGCCGGGTGCAGTTCCCGCTCGGCGAGCCCGCCTGGCTGGCCACCCGCTACCAGGACGTCCGTACCGTCCTGGCCGACCCCCGGTTCAGCCGGGCGCTGGCCAAGACGCGTGACCAGCCCCGCACCCACCCCGACGAGCATCTGGACGATGGCCTGGTCGGCATGGACGCGCCGGATCACGCACGGCTGCGGAAGCTGGTCGCCAGGGCGTTCACCGGACGCCGGGTGGAACTGATGCGCGCCGACACCGAGCGCATCGTGGAGGGCCTGGCCGACACCATGGTCGAGCAGGGCGGTCCGTTCGAGATGGTGGAGAACTTCGCCATCCCGGTGCCGGTCACGGTGATCTCCGAGATGCTCGGGGTGCCGGCGGCGGACCGTCCCCAACTGCGCGGCTGGTCCGAGGCGATGGTGTCGACCACCGCGCTGCCCTGGGAAGAGATGGAGCGCAACGCCAAGGAGCTGTTCGCCTACATCGGGACGCTGGTCGCGGAGCGCCGCCGCAACCCCACCGAGGACCTGCTCGGCGCGCTGGTGAAGACGCGGGACGAGGACGGCGACCGGCTGAGCGAGGAGGAGCTGGTCATGCATGTGACCGGTGGCCTGCTCATCACCGGCACCGAGACGACCGCCTCGCAGATCCCCAACTTCCTCTACGCCCTGCTCAGCCACCGCGATCAGTGGGAACTGCTGTGCGCCCACCCGGAGTTGGTGCCCCGCGCGGTCGAAGAGCTGGTGCGCTGGATCCCGCTGAACTACTCCGCGATGTTCGCCCGGTACGCCCTGGAGGACGTCCAGTTCGGCGACGTCACGGTGAAGGCCGGCGAGCCGGTGCTCGGCTCGGTGGCCTCGGCCAACCGCGACCCGGAGATCTTCGAGGACCCCGACCGGCTGGACCTCACCCGCGAGCACAATCCGCACATCGGCTTCGGTCACGGTCCGCACCACTGCCTGGGTGCCCAGCTGGCCCGGATGGAGCTGCAGAGCGTGCTGAGCACCCTGATCACGAGGTTCCCGACGCTGGACTTCGCCGACGGCGCGGACGGTGTCATCTGGAAGCAGGGCATGCTGGTGCGCGGCCCCAAGAAGCTGCGGGTGACCTGGTGAGCCGGTGGGCCCTCGCCGTCGACCGGACGGTCTGTATCGGCGCCTCGGTGTGTGCCAACTATGCGCCGGAACACTTCGAGTTGCGGGCCGGCAAGTCCCATCCGCGGGTCGCCACGACCGATCCCGACGAGGCGGTGCTGGACACCGCGGAGACCTGCCCGGTGTCCGCGATCACGGTGCACGACACCGACAGCGGCACGCTGCTCGCACCCGAGGAGTAGGCCGCCCCTCCCCTGCCAGGTTTGTCGTCCGCTGTTGTCATCCGCTGTTGTCGTCCGTCTGTACGCCTCGGAAGGACCGTCCACATGTCCACCGCTTCCCGGACCGGTACCGCGATGATCTTCCCCGGCATGGGGCCCACTCCCTTCGCAGACGTCGGGAAGTTCATGGTCATCAACCCCTTCGCCCGGAAGCTGGTCGCCACCGCCGACCGGGTGCTCGGATATTCCCTGGTCGACCGGTACCGCCGGACCGAGGGCGACTACAGCGAGTACGCCCAGGTCGCCTTCATGGTCAACTCGCTGGCACTGGCCCAGTGGGCCCAGCACACGCTGGGTGTCGAGGCCGAGCTGTGCACCGGGCCGAGCTTCGGCGAGAAGCCGGCCGCCGCGTTCTGCGGCGCACTGGACTTCCCCGACGCCGTCCGCGCCACCGCCGGGTTCGCGCGCCTGCTCACTGACTACTTCAGCACCGAGTTCACCGATCTCGTCACCCACTCGTTCGTCCGGGTTCCCGAGGACCAGCTGCGTGAGGTGCTCGGGGAGCTGGACGAGCGCGGGGAGACGTACGAGATCTCCTGCTACATCGACGACGACTTCTTCATGCTGACGCTGCGCGAGCACAACCTCGCATGGCTCTCCCCCCGGCTGCGCGCGATGGGCGGCATGTCGCTGTACACGATGCGGCCGCCGATGCACTGCTCGGCGTTCGGGGGACTGCGTGAGCGGGCCGAGCACGAGGTCTTCGGCCCGCTGGAGTTCGCCGATCCGACGGTCCCGGTCATCGCTGACCAGGACGGTGCCCTGATCACCACGGGCGAGGGGGTGCGCACGATGCTGCTGGACAGCTGTGTGCGCCCGATGCGGTGGCCCGCGGTCGTCGGCGCCCTGTGCGAAGCCGGTGTCGGCACCGTGTGTGTGGCGGGCCAGGACAGTCTGTTCGGCCGGGTGCGGCGGACGACGGACCACTTCGAGGTGGTGCCGGTCACGTCGCGGCTGGCGCTCCAGCCGCGGCCACAGCCCGCACGTACCTGAACCTCCCTCGCTTCTTCTCTACCGACTGCGCCTCCCGACTCCCTGAAAGGCCATCACCATGTGGGACCAGAAATTCGAGGACCTGCTGCGCGGGTTCCTGCCGTTCCTGGGCGCCGACGAGCCGCTCGCCCAGGACACCGCGCTGCGGGATCTGGGGCTGGATTCGCTCGGCATCGTCGAGCTGCTCGCCGCGCTGGAGGACACGTACCAGGTCCGGTTCCAGGACGACGCGCTCAGCCAGGCGACGTTCGAGACGCCCGGCGTGCTGTGGAAGGTCCTCTCCGGGCTGGTCGAGGACCAGGCCGCCTGAGCCCGACGGGGCCGGCCCGTTGGACACCCCAGTGAGCATCGAAGGAGGAGCAGTGGACCCGACCGTGGAAGCGGCGCTGCACGGGCGTTTTCTGCGCGGGGTCGACCTGGCGCCGCGCAACGACGCGGTGCGGGTCGGAGCCGACTCGATCAGCTACGAGCAGGCACATGAGCTGGCACTCGTCTGGGCGGGTGCGCTGCTGCGTGCGGTGCGCAAACCGCCGGGCACCGTGGCGGTGCTGGCGGCCAAGGGCGTCCGCGCGTACGTCGGCATCCTGGCCGCGCTGTACGCAGGGGCCACCGTCGTACCGCTGCAGCCGGGCTTTCCGCCCGCGCGCACCCGCCGGATGATGCAGGCCGCCGGGGTGTCCGCGGTTATTACCGACGAGGCCGGCTGGGGCCAGTTACCGGAGCTGCTGGCGCCCGGCCCGGACGGTGAGCAGCCCTTCGACCTGGGCGGACCGGACGAGGTGCTGCCCGTCCTCGCACCCGGTTGCCCGGCAGGTACGTACCCGGGCGTCGGCCGGATCGTTGCGGAGCCGGCCGGGGCGCTGAGCGCGCCGCGTGCGGTGCGGCCGGCCGATGCGGCGTACGTGCTGTTCACTTCCGGGTCGACGGGCCGGCCCAAGGGCGTGCCGATCAGCCATGGCAGTGCCGCGCACTACTTCCGGCTGCAGGACGAGCGCTACGACTTCACGCCGCAGGACGTCTTCTCCCAGACCTTTGATCTCAACTTCGACTGCGCGATGTTCGACCTGTTCTGTGCCTGGGGCGCCGGGGCGACCGCGCTGTGGGTGCCGCCCGGCGCGTACCGCGAGCTGCCCGCCTTCGTGGCGGAGAACCGGATGACGGTGTGGTTCGCCACGCCCAGCGCGATCCCGCTGGTGCGCCGGCTCGGCGGACTGGCTCCCGGCGCGCTGCCCGGACTGCGCTGGAGCTTCTTCGCCGGCGAGGCGCTGACCTGCCAGGACGCGGCGGACTGGCAGGCGGCGGCGCCGCAGTCGACGCTGGAGAACCTGTACGGCCCGACCGAGCTGACGATCACCATCGCGGCGCACCGCTGGCAGCCGGGGCGTTCCGCCGGCATCGCGGTGAACGGTGTGGTGCCGATCGGCCGGGTGAACGGCGGCCATGACCACCTGCTGCTCGGCGAGGACGGCCAACTGACGTCCCGTGAAGGCGAGTTGTGCGTGACCGGGCCGCAGCTGACGTCCGGCTATCTGGATCCGGACGACAACACGGGCCGCTTCCTCAAGTACGGCGAGCGGACCTGGTACCGCACCGGTGACCGGGTACGGCGGATCGGCGCGGACGGTGAACTCGCCTATCTGGGGCGGCTGGATTCACAGGTGCAGATCGCCGGCTGGCGGGTGGAGCTGGCCGAGATCGACCACGCGCTCCGCGGCTGCGAGGGGGTGACCGACGCCGTCACGGTCGATGTGAACACCGCGTCGGGCACCGAACTCGCGGTCTTCTACACCGGTTCCGTCGTGCCGCTTTCCGTGTTCGCCCGGCAGCTGCAGGCAGTGCTGCCCCAGGGCATGACGCCCCGGCACTTCTGGCGGCTGGATGCCTTCCCGCTCAATTCCAACCGGAAGACCGATCGCGGTGTGCTGCGGGCCCGCGCCGAGGAACGGCTGCGCCGCACCACCGACACCACCCGCAACACCAGCACGCCGACGACCTGACAGGAGAAGAGCGTTGGACAGCACTTCCGGCTGGGACGGCACGTCCGGCGCGGCACACGGGGTTCCCGTGCCGGGCCACCGTCATGACAGCCTGGTTCACACCCTGCTGGACGAGGCCGTGGCGTCCTCGCCTTCGTCCGCGGCGGTCAGCGACGCCGAGGGGCAGTGGAGTTACGCCCGCCTGGACGAGTACAGCCGCGCGGTCACCGACTGGCTGGCGGCGCAGGGGCTGGGCCCGGGCGACCGCCTGGTCGTACAGCTGCCGACCAACCGCGAACTGGTCGCCCTGTTCTACGGAGCATCGCGGCGCGGCGTCGTCTTCGTACCGCTCAATCCCCACATGAAGGAGTACCACCTGCGGTCGGTCCTGGCGAACGCCGAGCCCGCCCTGGTGCTCTGCGCGGAGGGACAGCTCGCCACGTTCAGCACGGTCACCGCGACCCCGGTCCATGAGTTCGGCGGTGTGTGGAGCGAGGTCGAGAAGATCGCCGACCGGGGCCCGCGCCCGGACACGGCCGTCGAGGTCGCACCCGACCGGCCCGCCGTCCTCGTCTACACCTCGGGCAGCACCGCGGCCCCGAAGGCGGTGATCTGCCCGCACGCGCAGATCACCTTCGCCACCCGGTCGATGGTGCAGGTGCTCGGCTACCGCCCCGACGACGTGGTGTTCTGCCGCTTCCCGATGTCCTGGGACTACGGCCTGTACAAGGTGTTGATGTGCGCGGTCGGGCGCAGTTCGATCGTGCTGGCCGATGCCGAGTCGGACCTGCGGCTGCTGACCGCCATCCGGGAGTGCGGGGCGACCGTCGTACCGATCGTGCCGTCGCTGGCTGCCATGATCGCCACGCTGGCGCGCCGGACCGAGCATCCCGCGCCACTGGTGCGGATGTTCACCAACACCGGTGCGGCGCTGCCCCAGCCGGTCATCGAGACCCTGCGGGACGCCTTCCCCGGTGTGCGCGTGGTGCGCCAGTTCGGCCAGACCGAGTGCAAGCGGGTCTCCATCATGCCGCCGGACCAGGACCATGAGCGGCCGGACTCGGTGGGTCTGCCGCTGCCCGGCACCCGGGTCCTGGTGCTCGGCGAGGACGGTGAACCGGTCCCCGTGGGGGAGACCGGCGAGATCGTCGCCGTGGGACCGCATGTGATGCCCGGCTACTGGCGTAATCCGGAAGTGAGCGCGCGCACCTTCCGCCGTCACGCGCCCACCGGCGAACTCCACCTCCACACCGGGGACTTCGGCTCGCTGGACGAGGACGGCTATCTGTATTTCCAGGGGCGCCGGGACGACATGTTCAAGCGCAAGGGCATCCGGATGAGCACCCTCGAAATCGAGGCCGCCGCCATGGACATCCCCGGCGTGCGGGCCGCGGCGGTGCTGCCGCCGTCGGACCGGCACGATCTGGCGCTGTTCGTGGAGTCCGATCTCGCGCCGCACGCGGTGCTGCGTGAGCTGGCGGGCCGGCTGGAGCAGCAGAAGGTGCCCGCGGTCTGCCGGGTGCTCAGCGATTTTCCCCTCACTCTGCACGGCAAGAACGAGAAGAAGCAGCTCGCGGAGCTGCTCGACGGGAGCGACCAGTGAGCCGGTACATCGAGCTGGCCGAGCGGTACGGCACCCCGCTGTACGTCTACGACCTGGACCGGGTGACCGCCGCGCGGCAGGACCTGCTCGATGCGCTGCCCGAGCAGTTCAGCCTGTTCAGCGCGGTCAAGGCCAACCCGCACCCCGAGGTGCTCCGGGCCCTGGGCACGGGCGACGGGCGGATCTGCCGGGCCGAGATCAGCTCGCTGGGCGAGCTGGCCGCCGCGCTGGAGGCCGGCTGTGATCCGGCGCAGTGCCTGTACACGGGCCCGGGGAAGACCGACGGCGAGCTGGCCGCGGCGCTGGCCGCCGGAGTCCGGCTGTTCTCCGTGGAGTCCCGCACCGACCTGGAGCATGTGGGGGCCGCCGCCGACACCCAAGGTCTGGTGGCCGACTGCCTCCTGCGCATCAACAGTGCCTCGGCCAGCGCCACCACCAGCATCCGGATGACCGGCACACCTTCACAGTTCGGCATCGACGCCGAGACGCTGGGCGAGGTGCTGCCCCACCTGCGCGCCGTACCCGGCACCCGCCTCGCCGGCGCACACTTCTTCCCGCTGAGCAACGCCAAGGACGAGGACAGCCTGGTCGCGGAGTTCCGGCACACGCTGTCGGTGGCCGCCGACTTGCAGCGCGAACACGGGCTTCCCCTGCGGTTCCTGGACATCGGCGGCGGTTTCGCCGCCCCCTACGCGGTGCCCGGTGAGCGACCGGTGTACGAAAAGCTGCGCGAGCGGCTGGAGAGCACGCTCGACGAGCTGTTCCCCGACTGGCGCCAGGGCACCCCGCACTTCGCCTGCGAGTCCGGCCGCTATCTGGTGGGCGACAGCGGTGTGCTGCTGACCCGGGTGGTCAACATCAAGGAGAGCCGCGGTCGTACGTTCGTCATCCTGGACGCCGGCATCAACACGTTCGGCGGGATGTCGGGCCTGGGCCGGCTGCTGCCCGTGGCGGTCGAGCCGGAAGGTCCGCAACAGGCCGCGGAGATCGAGGCCGGCACGGGGCTGAGCGCGAGCCTGGTCGGACCGCTGTGTACCCCCGGCGACGTACTCGGCCGCCAGGTGGAGCTGCCCCGGCTGCGCGTCGGCGACCTCCTCACCATCCCCAACGCCGGCGCGTACGGCCCCACCGCGAGCCTGCTGATGTTCCTGGGCCGGCCGGCACCCGCCGAGGTGCTGCTGCGCGACGGCAAGGTGGTGTCCGCGTCCCGGCTGGAGCACAGCAGGGTCCCGGTGGCGCCACTGGCCGGCCGTTCCGCGATGCCGGCCGGCGGAGGGCGGGCATGACCCTGCCCTCCCGCGAGCTGGCCGGCCCGGTGCAGCCGACGGCGGATGGCACCCGCGCGTCAGTGGATCCCGCCCCGGCCAAGCGCCGGCAGACGGTCCTGGTCAGCGGCCTGGCCTCGGACTCCCACACCTGGAACCTGGTCTTCCTCCAGCTGCTGATCGAGGAGCAGGGCTACGACGTGGTGAACCTGGGCCCGTGCGTCCCGGACGAGCTGCTCGTACGGGAGTGTCTGGAGCGCGCGCCGGCCCTGCTCGTGATCAGCAGCGTCAACGGGCACGGGCACCAGGACGGGGTGCGGGTCATCCGGAAGCTGCGTGCCGAGCGCGCGCTGGCCGCCCTGCCCGCGGTCATCGGCGGGAAGCTCGGCATCGCCGGCGCCGAGCGCACCGACCATGTGGCGGAGCTGGTCGAAGCGGGCTTCGACAGCGTCTTCGAGGACGGCGCGCAGGAGATCACCGCCTTCCGGCGCTTCATCGGCGGCATACCGCAACGAGCGCTGTCGTGAGCGAACGCGCCGCCGCGGCACCGAGGGACGGTCGGGGCCGGCGGGAGACCGGCCGGCCGGCCGTCCCGCCGGGCGTCGCCACCGGGCGTACGGAAACCGCGCCCGTGCGGCCGGGGGCCGCGCCCGTGCGGACGACCACCGGCCCGGGTCCTCGGGTCGGCGACTTCGGCGCGTTCGTACGCCGCGCGCACCAGGCCGGACGGCTCGTGGTGCAGCCGCGCATGGGGTTCGGCGAACCCGCCACCATGCGCGCGGGGCTGCACGCCACCCGGTACGCCGACGCCACCACGGTCGGCACCCTCACCCTCGACAGCTACACCCGGGTCGGGGACCTCGCCGCGATCGGGACCGCGTTGCGCGACGGGACCGGCCTCAATGGCTTCCCCATCGTCAGCTACGACGTCGAGATCACCCGCGCGGTACTACAGGGCCTGCACGCCGACGACTTCCCGGTGCAGGTCCGGCACGGCTCCGCGGCACCGTTCGACATCTTCGTCGCGCTGATGCGCGCCGGACTCAGCGCCACCGAGGGCGGTCCGGTGTCCTATTGCCTGCCGTACGGGCGCACCCCGCTGGACGAGTCGATGCGCAACTGGGAGCGCAGCAGCGCGCTGTTCACGCAGCTGCGCGAGCGGGGCGCCAGTCCCCACATGGAGACCTTCGGCGGCTGCATGCTGGGACAACTGTGTCCGCCGAGCATGCTGGTCGCGGTCAGTGTCCTGGAGGCGGTGTTCTTCCACCGGCTCGGCATCGACGACCTGTCCGTCAGCTACGCCCAGCAGACCAATGCCGTGCAGGACCGCGAGGCGGTGCACGCGCTGCGCAGACTGTGCGCGGAATTACTGCCGGACGCCGACTGGCACGTCGTGATCTACGCCTACATGGGCGTGTATCCGCGCACCCCCGAAGGCTGCTACCGCCTGCTCGGACAGGCCGCCGAACTCGCGGTCACCACCGGCTCGGAGCGGCTGATCGTCAAGACCGTCGCCGAGTCCCAGCGCATCCCCACCATTGCGGAGAACGTCGCCGCGCTGGAGTACGCGGGGCGGGTGGCGTCGCAGGCCGTCGGGGGGCCGGGGGGCGGGGGCCCGGCTGACAGGGGCCCGGCGGCCGCGACCGGGGGCTCGCAGCAGTACGACTCGCAAACGTACGCCGAGGCGCGGGCCCTCGTGGACGCGGTGCTGAACAGCCATCCGGACCTGGGGCATGCGCTGCTGCTCGCCTTCAAGCGCGGCTACCTGGACATCCCGTACTGCGTGCATCCGGACAACGCCGGCCGCAGCCGCAGCTACATCGACGGTGACGGCTGGCTGCGCTGGGCCGACACCGGCTCGCTGCCCCTGGCCGATCTGGTGGACGGCCGCCGGTCCCGTCCCGTCACCTCGTCGGACCTGCTCGAAGCGCTGTCCTATGTGCAGCGCAGCTACGACGAGCCGTCCCTGTGGGGCGATTCGCCGCACACGGCGGGCCCGCCTGTGGCCCCGCCCTCAGCCCCGTCCGAGGTGCGCCCGCCAGCCCCGTCCGAGGAGGGCCCGCCCTTGCCATGACCGATCCCGGTGACCGATCCCGGTGACCGATCGTCCGGTCGCACACCGCCGCCTGCCCGGCCCCCGGCCGCCGGACGTCCGACTGCCCCGCCTGCCTGCTTCTTCGCCCGCGGAATTTTTTTGGAGTGCACCACATGACTGAGTCTGAGAACGTTCCTTCCGAGTCCGGTGCCGCGTCTGCCGGGACAGCGGGCGAGCCCGGGGCTACGCCGGGGGCCGAGCCGACCGCACAGCGGTCCGCTCTGGCGGAGCGGCTCACCGGACTGACCGCGGCCGAGCAGGAGCGCGCCGTACTTGAGCTCGTGCACGAGCAGACCGTCGCCGCGCTGCGCCGCGCCCGCCCGGACACCAAGGACGTGGTCGACACCGCCCGTCCCTTCCTGGAACTGGGCTTCGACTCGCTGGCCGCCGTGGACATGCACGCCCGGCTGTCCGCGGCCACCGGTCTGGAACTGCCCATCACAGCGGTCTATGACCACCCCACGCCGGTGGCGCTGAGCCGCTTCGTGCGCACCCGGGCCCTCGGTCTGGCGGCGGAGCCCGTCGCCCCGGCCGTCCGGCAGACCTCGGGGGACGACGACGATCCGGTCGCCATCATCGGAATCGGCTGCCACTACCCGGGCGGGGTCGACTCCCCCGAGGAATTCTGGGCGCTGATGGCCGACGGCCGGGAAGTGCTCTCGGACTTCCCCACCGACCGCGGCTGGGACGTCCCCGGCATGTTCGACCCGGACCCCGACCAGCCCGGCACGTCCTACGTCGACCAAGGCGGCTTCCTGGCGCACGCCGCCGAGTTCGACGCGGACTTCTTCAAGATCAGCCCACGCGAGGCGCTGGCGATGGACCCGCAGCAGCGGCTGGTCCTGGAGACCTCCTGGGAGGCGCTGGAGCGTGCCGGCATCAACCCGGCCTCGCTCCGCGGCAGCCGGACCGGTGTCTTCTTCGGCGCCGAGGTGCACGAGTACGGCACCCGGGTGCACCAGGCCCCCGTGGGCCTCGACGGCTACCTGATGACCGGCAACGCGCCGAGTGTCGCCTCCGGCCGCGTCTCCTACACCCTGGGCCTGGAAGGTCCCGCCGTCACGGTGGACACCGCGTGCTCCGGCTCGCTGGTCTCGCTGCACCTGGCGGCCCAGTCGCTGCGCAACGGCGAGTGCTCGCTGGCCCTGGTCGGCGGTGTCGCCGTGATGGGCAGCCCCGGCATGTTCACCGCGTTCAGCCGGCAGCGCGGCCTGGCCGCCGACGGCCGCTGCAAGGCCTTCGCCGAGGCCGCGGACGGCACCGGATTCGCCGAGGGCGTCGGCGTCTTCGTGGTGGAGCGGCTGTCGGACGCACGGCGCAACGGCCACCGGGTGCTGGCGGTGGTACGCGGCAGCGCCGTGAACCAGGACGGCGCCAGCAACGGCCTCACCGCCCCCAACGGCCCCTCCCAGCAACGGCTGATCCTCCAGGCCCTGGCCAACGCGGGCCTGCAACCGGGCGAGGTGGACGCCGTCGACGCACACGGCACGGGTACGAAGCTCGGCGACCCCATCGAGGCCCAGGCGATCCTGGCGACGTACGGCCAGGAGCGCCCCGCCGACCGGCCGCTGCGGCTGGGCTCGGCAAAGTCCAACCTCGGGCACACCCAGGCCGCCGGCGGCGCCGCCAGCGTGATCAAGATGGTGCTGGCCATGCAGCACCGCGTACTGCCCAAGACCCTGCACGTGGACGCACCGTCCTCGCATGTCGACTGGTCGGCGGGCGAGGTGGAACTGCTCACCGAGGCGATGCCGTGGGAGACCCCGGACGGCCGCCCGCGTCGCGCCGGAATCTCCGCGTTCGGGATCAGCGGGACGAATGCGCATGTGATCATCGAGGAGGGCCCTGCGGCGGACCTGGCCGAGGGGGCGCCGGAGCTTCCCGAGCCTTGTGTTTCCACGGGACCGGTGCCGCCGTTGGTGCTCAGCGCCCGTTCGGCTGAGGCGCTGAGCGCCCAGGCGACCGGGGTGCTCGGCCTGTTGGAGGGTGCGGATGCTCCGGAACCGGTGGACGTGGGGTATGCGCTGGCGACGACGCGGGCGCAGTTGGAGCACCGTGCGGTGGTCGCGGGTGCCGGCCGTGCAGAGCTGATCTCCGGGCTCACCGCGCTGGCTGCCGGCGAGGACTCGGCGGGCGTTACCCAGGGTGTGGCGGCTGAGGGGCGGCTGGCGTTTCTGTTCACCGGGCAGGGCGCGCAGCGGGCCGGGATGGGACGTGAACTGTACGACGCGTTCCCGGTGTTCGCGGAGGCGCTGGATGAGGCCTGCGGACATCTCGACCTTCAGCTTGAACGCCCTTTGAAGGAGGTGCTGTTCGCGGCGGACGGGGCGGCGGAGAGCGCTCTGCTCGACCGTACGGAATATGCGCAGCCTGCCCTCTTCGCTGTGGAGACGGCGTTGTTCCGGCTGGTGGAGTCGTGGGGCGTACGCCCTGACGTGGTGGCCGGGCACTCGATCGGTGAGATCACGGCGGCCCATGTGGCCGGGGTGCTGTCGCTGGCGGATGCGTGTGCGCTGGTGGCGGCCCGTGGGCGGCTGATGCAGGCCCTGCCTGACGGCGGGGTCATGGCAGCCGTTCAGGCCAGCGAGGAGGAGGTACGGGCGCTGCTCGACGGCGCCCAGGACGCGGCGATCGGCGCCATCAACGGCCCCCAGGCGGTGGTTGTTTCCGGAGCCGAGGACACCGTCAACACGGTCGTTCAGGAGCTACGGGCCCAGGGCCGTAAGACCTCGTTCCTGAAGGTCTCGCACGCCTTCCACTCCCCGCTCATGGACCCGATGCTCGACGAGTTCCGGCAGCTCGCCGAGATCCTCGACTATGCCGAGCCCCGTATCCCGGTGGTCTCCAACGTCACCGGCCGCACCACTACAGCCGGCGAGCTGGCCACTCCCGAGTACTGGGTGACCCATGCCCGTGAGGCGGTCCGCTTCGCCGACGGGATACGCGCTCTGGCCGACGACGGCGTCACCACCTACCTGGAGATCGGCCCCGACGCGGTCCTGACGGCCATGGCCACCACGGCTCTTCCTGACGATTCCACCCACCTCTTCATTCCCCTCCTCCGCCGCAACCGCCCCGAGCCGAACGAAACGCTCACCGCACTCGCCCGCCTATGGACCAACGGCCACACAGTCGACTGGACCACCCTCCACACCACGACCCCCACCCAACCCGTCGACCTTCCCACCTACCCCTTCCAACGCCGCCGCTACTGGCTCGAAGCCGCACCCGACAACGGTGACGCCACCACCCTCGGCCAGGCCCCCGCACACCACCCGCTGCTCGGTGCCCTCGTCACCGTCCCCGGCACCGACACCACCGTCCTCACCGGACGCATCAGCACCCAGACCCACCCCTGGCTCGCCGACCACACCATCATGGGCACCACCCTCCTGCCCGGCACCGCCTACGTCGAACTCGCCCTCCACGCCGGCCACCACACCGCCACCCCCCACCTCGAAGAACTCACCCTCCAAGCACCTCTCGTCCTCCAGTCCGACCTCCACACCGACCTCCGCGTGCAGACCAACGCCCCCGACGCCACGGGAGCCCGCAGCCTCACCATCCACTCCCGCCTCCACGGCACCCCCGACACCACTCCCTGGACCCTCCACGCCACCGCGACTCTGACCCCTCAGGCCCCCACCGCCGGCGGCGCAGACACCGATCTCACCGTATGGCCGCCGCCGGGCGCCCAGCCCCTCCCCGTCGACCGGGCATACGATCAACTCGCCGGTCAGGGCTACCACTACGGCCCCACCTTCCAAGGTCTCCAAGCCGCCTGGCAGCACGACAACACCACCTACGCCGAAATCACCCTCCCCCAGGAAACCCAGCACGACGCCACCGCCTACACCCTCCACCCCGCCCTCCTCGACGCAGCTCTTCACGCCACCGACCTCGCCCAGGGCGATGAGCCGCACGAGGCCCAGCAGACGGCTCTTCCCTTCGCATGGAGCGGCGTCACGGTGCATGCGACGGGCGCGACCTCGCTGCGGGTGGCCATCACCACCACGGCGAACGACGGCGTACGGCTCCAACTCGCCGACCCGGCAGGCAATCCGGTTGCCGTGGTGGAGGAGCTGGCCATGCGGCCCGTCTCGGCCGACCAGATCGCGGCTGCGCGCGACGGTGCCGATACCCCCCTCTACCTCGTGGAGTGGACCGCCCTACCGTCCGCCACGACTCCGCCGCGCTCCGGCGCGGACCGGGCGGAAGGCGACACCCGCACCTGGGCGGCGCTCGGCCCGCAGGCCGCGCAGTGGGAGTGGACCGGCGCCTCCACGTATCCCGAGCTGGCAGCGTTGTCCGGTGACGCACCGGACGTCGTCGTCCTGACCTGCGCGGAGGGCCGGGAGGGCGACGACATGCCTCAGCAACTACGCAAGGCCACCGGCAGTGTGCTGACGGCTCTTCAGGCATGGCTGGCGGACGAGCGGTTCGAGGATTCCCAGCTGGTGGTGGCGACGCGCGGGGCGGTCGGCCCGCGCGATGAGGATGCCGAGCCGGCGGACCTCGCGGGTGCGGCCGTGTGGGGCCTGGTGCGCTCCGCACAGGCCGAGCATCCGGACCGTTTCACCCTGCTGGACTGGGACGGCGCGCAGATTCCGCTTTCCCTGCTCGCCTCCGCTCTCTCCAGTGGTGAGCCGGAACTGGCCCTGCGCAACGGCGAGATCTACGTACCCCGACTCACCCGAGCCACCACACCCAACCCCACCCTCCAACCCACCGCCTTCGAAAACTGGGATCCCGAAGACACCGTCCTGATCACCGGCGGCACCGGCGGACTCGCCACCCTCCTCGCCGAACACCTCATCACCCACCACCACATCCGCCACCTCACCCTCGCCAGCCGACAAGGCCCCCACCACCCCAACGCCACCCACCTCACCCAACACCTCACCCAACTCGGCGCCCACATCACCCTCACCACCTGCGACGTCAGCAACCCCACCCAACTCACCCACCTCATCAACAACACCCCACGCCTCAAAGCCATCATCCACACCGCAGGCACCCTCCAAGACGCCACCCTCACCAACCAAACCCCCCACCACCTCAACACCACCCTCACCCCCAAAGCAGACGCCGCCTGGCACCTCCACCACACCACCCAACACCTCAACCTCACCCACTTCATCCTCTACTCCTCCGCCGCAGCCACCCTCGACGGAGCCGCACAAGCCAACTACGCAGCAGCCAACGCCTTCCTCGACGCCCTCGCCCACCACCGCCACACCCACAACCTCCCCGCACAATCCCTCGCCTGGGGCCTCTGGAACACACACCACGGCATGGCCACCCAACTCACCCAAACCGACCTCAACCGCACCAACAACGGCCCCCTCCTCCCCCTCACCACCACCCAAAACCTCACCCTCTTCGACACCGCACTCACCACCCACCACCCCACCCTCCTCCCCATCCGAACCAACCCCCACCACACCCACACCCACCCCCTCCTCCACACCCTCCACCCCCCAACACCCACCCGCCCCACCGCACACACCACCACAACCACCAACACACACCCCGAAGCCCTCTCCCCCCTGGCCGGACTGGACGCGGCAGAGCGCGAGCGCGCGCTGCTCGACCTGGTGCGTACACACGTCGCCGAGGTGCTGCACCACGACAGCGCAAGCGCCATCGACGGCCGGCGGCCGTTCACCGAGATCGGCTTCGACTCGCTCTCCGCTGTTGAGCTGCGCAACCGGCTCAACAAGGCAACCTCGCTTCGACTGCCCGCGACCCTGGTGTTCGACTACCCGACACCCGCGGCGCTGGCGCAGTACCTCGGCGACAAGCTGTTCGGCTCGGCCCTGGCCACGACCGCTGCCCCGGCCGTCGCCGCCAGCGCGCCCGCGGACGAACCGATCGCCATCGTCGGGATGAGCTGCCGCTTCCCCGGCGGCGTCAACACCCCAGAAGAACTCTGGCAGTTGCTCGCCGAAGGCCGCGACGGCATCTCACCGTTCCCCGACGACCGCGGCTGGCACGTCGACGACATCTACGACCCGGAACCGGGCAAGCCCGGCAAGACCTATGCGCGGGAGGGCGGTTTCCTGCACGACGCCGCCGACTTCGACGCCGAATTCTTCGGCATCTCCCCCCGCGAAGCCCTCGCCACCGACCCCCAACAACGACTCCTCCTCGAAACCTCCTGGGAAGCACTCGAACGCGCAGGCCTCAACCCCCACACCCTCCGCGGCACCAAAACCGGCGTCTTCGCCGGCATCATGTACCACGACTACGCCTCACGACTCGGCCACACACCCCTCCCCGAAGGCGTCGAAACCTACCTCGGCAACGGCAGCCTCGGCAGCATCGCCACCGGCCGCATCGCCTACACCCTCGGCCTCGAAGGCCCCGCAGTCAGCGTCGACACCGCATGCTCCTCCTCACTCGTCGCCCTGCACCTGGCGGTGCAGGCCCTGCGCAACGGCGAATGCACGCTCGCCCTCGCGGGCGGCGCGACCGTCATGTCGACGCCCGACACCTTCATCGACTTCAGCAGGCAGCGCGGCCTGGCGCACGACGGCCGCATCCGCTCCTTCGCCGACTCCGCCGACGGCACCGGCTGGGGCGAGGGGGTGGGAGTGCTGCTGGTGGAGCGTCTCTCTGACGCCCGCCGTAACGGGCACCCCGTCCTGGCGGTGGTACGGGGCTCCGCCGTGAACCAGGACGGCGCCAGCAACGGCCTCACCGCACCCAACGGCCCCTCCCAGCAACGCGTCATCCGCCAGGCCCTCCACAACGCCGGCCTCACCGCCACCGACATCGACGCCGTCGAAGCACACGGCACCGGCACCGTCCTCGGCGACCCCATCGAAGCCCAAGCCCTGATCGCCACCTACGGCCAGGACCGGGCGGAGGAGCGTCCGTTGTGGCTGGGTTCGGTGAAGTCGAACCTGGGGCACACGCAGGCTGCGGCGGGCGTCGCCGGGATCATCAAGATGGTCATGGCGATGCGCCACGGCATCCTGCCGAAGACCCTGCATGTGGACGAGCCGTCCTCAAAGGTGGACTGGTCGGACGGTCAGGTCCGGCTGCTGACCGAACAGGTGGAGTGGGAGGGTACGACCCCGCGCCGGGCGGGCGTCTCCTCGTTCGGCATCAGCGGCACCAACGCACACGTCATCCTCGAAGAGGCCCCGCCGACGGACGAGATGCCGGAACGTCCCGCCTCGACGGGACCGGTGCCGCCGCTGGTGCTCAGCGCCCGTTCGGCCGAGGCACTGAGCGCCCAGGCGGCCGGGGTACTCGGCCTGCTGGAGGGTGCGGATGCTCCGGAACCGGTGGACGTGGGGCATGCGCTGGCGACGTCGCGGGCGCAGCTGGAGCACCGTACGGTGGTCGCGGGTGCCGGCCGTGCAGAGCTGGTGGCCGGGCTGACCGCGCTGGCTGCCGGCGAGGACGCGGTGGGCGTGGTCCGCGGTGTGGCGGCTGAAGGCCGACTGGCGTTTCTGTTCACCGGGCAGGGCGCGCAGCGTGCGGGGATGGGGCGTGAGCTGTATGAGGCGTTCCCGGTGTTTGCGCAGGCGCTGGATGAGATCTGCGGACATCTTGACCCTCTTCTCCAACAGCCTTTGAAGGACTTGCTGTTCGCGGAGAAGGACGGGTCGGCAGAGAGCGCTCTGCTGGATCGAACCGAGTATGCGCAGCCCGCCCTGTTCGCGGTCGAGGCAGCGCTGTTCCGGCTCGTCGAGTCCTGGGGCGTGCGCCCTGACGTGGTGGCCGGGCACTCGATCGGTGAGATCACGGCGGCCCACGTGGCCGGGGTGCTGCCGCTGGCGGATGCATGTGCGCTGGTGGCGGCCCGTGGCCGGCTGATGCAGGCCCTGCCCGACGGTGGCGTCATGGCAGCCGTTCAAGCGACCGAGGAAGAGGTACGGGCGCTGCTCGACGGCGCCCAGGACGCAGCGATCGGCGCCATCAACGGCCCCCAAGCGATGGTCGTCTCCGGCGCCCAGGACACCGTCAACTCGATCGTTCAGGAGCTACGGGCCCAGGACCGTAAGACATCCTTCCTCAAGGTCTCGCACGCCTTCCACTCCCCGCTCATGGACCCAATGCTCGACGAGTTCCGCACGGTAGTGGCAGGTCTGACCTACACGGAGCCTCGTATCCCGTTGGTCTCGAACGTCACCGGCCGCCCTGCCACAGCGGGCGAGCTGACCACCCCCGAGCACTGGGTAACGCATGCCCGTGAGGCGGTCCGCTTCGCCGACGGGATACGCGCCCTGGCCGACGACGGCATCACCACCTACCTGGAGATCGGCCCCGACGCCGTCCTGACCGCCATGGGTCCCGCCGCCCTGCCCGACGACACCACCCACCACTTCATCCCCCTCCTCCGCCGCAACCGCCCCGAACACACCGAAACCCACACCGCACTCGCCCGCCTATGGACCAACGGCCACCCCGTCAACTGGACCACCCTCCACACCACGACCCCCACCCAACCCGTCGACCTCCCCACCTACCCCTTCCAACGCCGCCGCTACTGGCTCAATGCGGTAGCGGAGCAGGCAGACGTGGCCACTGCTGGTCTGGTTCCTGCGGAGCATCCGCTGCTCGGTGCCGCCATCGCTCTGCCGGAGTCGGATGCGGTGGTACTGACGGGCCGCATCAGTCTCCAGTCCCACCCCTGGCTGGCCGATCACGCGGTCATGGGCAGCACGCTCCTGCCCGGCACCGCCTGCGTCGAGCTCGCGCTGCGGGCGGGCGACCAGGTGGGGTGCGGCCTGCTGGAAGAGCTCACCCTTGAGGTGCCGCTCGTCCTCCCGCAGCACGGTGGCTGCGACCTACGGGTGTCCGTCGGGGAGCCTGACGAGTCCGCCCGTAGGCAGGTCAGTGTGTACGCGCGGAACCAGGACGCAGCTGGGGACGATCCCTGGACCCGGCATGCCCGTGGTCTCCTCGTGGACGAGGCGGTCGTATCCGGTTCCGGGGCCGATCTGAGCGTATGGCCGCCCGAGGGTGCCACGCCCGTCGAGGTGAGCGTGCTCTACCCGGCCCTGGCCGCGGACGGCCTTGAGTACGGTCCGGTCTTCCGGGGGCTGCGCGCCGCCTGGCGCCGTGGCGGCGAGATCTTCGCCGAGGTCGTCCTCCCCGAGGAGGCCCATGGTGACGCCGGCGCGTTCGGGCTGCACCCGGCGCTCCTGGACGCCGCACTGCACGCCACCGAGTTGGTGGTTGACGGCACCCGGCAGCCCGGCAGCGGTGCGTCACTCCCGTTCGCGTGGAGCGGGGTGTCGCTGCACGCCTCGGGGGCGACCTCGCTGCGGGTCAGGGTCGCGGCGGTCGAGGGCAGCGCGGACACGACGACGCTGGATCTGGCCGACGCTGCCGGAGTGCCGGTGGCAACGGTTCGGGCCATGGCCGCCCGGCCGGTGTCGGCCGAGCAGATCACGACGGCTCGCGAGGGGGCGCTGCCGCTGTACCAGGTGGAGTGGACGCCGATGCCGACGGACGGGGTGAGTCCGGCCGCGGCTGTTCCGGACGGCTGGGTGGTGCTCGGCCCGGAGGCGGACGACCGGGCGTGGCCGGGGATCACGTCGTACCCGGATGTTGCCTCGCTTGGCGATGTGGTGCCACAGGTGGCGCTACTGCCGTGCCCAGTGGTCGAGTTCGAGGGCGCGGACGGGGACGGGGACGGGGACGGGGACGATGCCACCGCGATGCCGCAACGGCTGCGCGAGGTGCTCGGTGAGGTGCTCAGCACCCTGCAGCAGTGGTTGGCGCAGGAGCGGCTGGCATCCTCCCTGCTGGTCGTCGTCACACGGGACACGGAGGGCTACGGCAGCCTGATCAATGCCGCGGTGGAGGGCCTGGTCCGGTCGGCGCAGGCGGAGAATCCGGGCTGCTTCGTGCTGGCCCGCTGGGATGGTGACGCGGCCTCGGCCCGCTACTTCCCGACGGCGCTTGCCAGCGACGAGCCACAGGTGTGGGTCCAGGCGGACGGTGTGCGCGTGGCCCGGCTGGAGCGCGTCGTACCGGAGGAGAAGGCTGCGGAGTCGCCGGCGGTCACGGGTTTTGAGGACTGGGATCCCGAGGACACCGTCCTGATCACCGGCGGCACCGGCGGACTCGCCGGCCTCCTCGCCGAACACCTCATCACCCACCACCACATCCGCCACCTCACCCTCGCCAGCCGACAAGGCCCCCACCACCCCAACGCCACCCACCTCACCCAACACCTCACCCAACTCGGCGCCCACATCACCCTCACCACCTGCGACGTCAGCAACCCCACCCAACTCACCCACCTCATCAACAACACCCCACGCCTCAAAGCCATCATCCACACCGCAGGCACCCTCCAAGACGCCACCCTCACCAACCAAACCCCCCACCACCTCAACACCACCCTCACCCCCAAAGCAGACGCCGCCTGGCACCTCCACCACACCACCCAACACCTCAACCTCACCCACTTCATCCTCTACTCCTCCGCCGCAGCCACCCTCGACGGAGCCGCACAAGCCAACTACGCAGCAGCCAACGCCTTCCTCGACGCCCTCGCCCACCACCGCCACACCCACAACCTCCCCGCACAATCCCTCGCCTGGGGCCTATGGAACACACACCACGGCATGGCCACCCAACTCACCCAAACCGACCTCAACCGCACCAACAACGGCCCCCTCCTCCCCCTCACCACCACCCAAAACCTCACCCTCTTCGACACCGCACTCACCACCCACCACCCCACCCTCCTCCCCATCCGAACCAACCCCCACCACACCCACACCCACCCCCTCCTCCACACCCTCCACCCCCCAACACCCACCCGCCCCACCGCACACACCACCACAACCACCAACAGTCGCCAGGACCATGCGTCGCTGGAGGAGCGACTGGCTCCCCTCGGCGACGACGAGCGGCGCCATCTGCTGGAGGACCTGATCTGCGGCGAGGTGGCCGGGGTACTCGGACACGCCGATGGCTCCTCGCTCGATCCGGCCCGGTCCTTCCAGGACTCCGGGTTCGACTCGCTCACCGCAGTGGAGCTGCGCAACCGGCTGAAGAAGGTCACCGGGCAGCGGCTGTCGGCCACCTTGGTCTTCGACTATCCGACGCCGCAGACCATGGCGAAGTACCTGCTGGAGGAGTTGCTGCCGGCCGTCGAGGAAATCGAGGCGCGGCTGCAGGTCCCGGAAGCGGACGAGGAGGCGCTGCGCCGGCTGCTCGACTCGGTGCCGCTGACCCGTATCAAGGAAGCGGGCCTGCTGGACGCGCTGCTGGCACTGGCCCCGTCCACGCTCCCGGCAGGGGGCGCGGAGGCCGGTGACGTTCCTGCCGCCGGTGCCCGTACCGAAGACGGGGCGAGCACTCCCGACAGCGATCAGGCCGGTCAGAACACCGGTCAGGCAGCCGGTCAAAACGACTCGGCCCCGGCCGGCGACCAGGCCGACCAGAGCGACCAGAGCGACGCGATCCTCGCCATGGACATCGACGATCTCGTCCGTGCGGCGTTCGAGCGCAGCGACTCCGAACAGCCCGAGTGACCGTTGCGGCCGGGTGCCGGTCCCCCACCGCACCGGGGGGGGCCGGCACCCGGCCCGGCGGAGCGAGCCCCGTGATACGAGCGACCGAGGAATGCGAGTGACCACCGTGGATACACCTGTCCAGAAGATCGCCGAGGCGCTGCGCACCTCGCTGCTGGAGAACGAGCGGCTGCGCCGGCGGTATGACGAGGTCACCGCCGCCGCGGCGGAACCAGTGGCGATCGTGGGCATGAGCTGCCGTTTTCCGGGAGATGTGGAGTCTCCTGAGGACCTGTGGTCGCTCGTCGACGCGGGCGGCGACGCGATCACCGGGTTCCCGGACAACCGGGGCTGGGACCTCGACGGGGTGTACGACCCGGAGGGGAAGCGCACGCACACCAGCTATACGGGGCAGGGCGGATTCCTGCACCGGGCACCGGAGTTCGACGCGGCATTCTTCGGGATGAGCCCGCACGAGGCGACCGCCACCGACCCTCAGCAGCGGCTGCTGCTGGAGGTCGCGTGGGAGGCGTTCGAGCGGGCCGGGATCGACCCGACTGACCTGACTGGCAGTCAGACCGGGGTTTACGCGGGCGTCATGGCCACCGACTATCCGGTCCGGGTGGGTACGGTTCCCGAGGGTGCCGAAGGCTTCATGGTCACCGGCACCGACGGCAGCATCGTGTCCGGCCGGATCTCCTACACCCTCGGCCTGGAGGGGCCCGCCGTCTCGATCGACACGGCCTGCTCGTCCTCGCTGGTGGCGCTGCACCTCGCGGTGCAGGCGCTGCGCCAGGGCACCTGCACGCTGGCGCTGGCCGGCGGCGTCACCGTGATGTCCACGGCCCGTACGTTCGTCGAGTTCAGCCGGCAGCGCGGACTGGCCCTGGACGGCCGCTGCCGGTCCTTCGCCGATGCCGCCGCCGGTACGGGCTGGGGCGAGGGCGCCGGCATGCTCGTACTGGAGAAGCTGTCCGACGCGCGCCGGAACGGCCGACGGATTCTCGCGGTGGTGCGGGGCTCCGCGCTGAACCAGGACGGTGCCAGTAACGGACTCACCGCGCCCAACGGTCCGTCCCAGCAGCGTGTGATCCGGCAGGCGCTGGCCGACGCGGGGCTCACCACCGGGGATGTCGACGTGGTGGAGGCGCACGGCACCGGGACCGTGCTCGGCGACCCCATCGAGGCCCAGGCGCTGATGGCCACCTACGGCAAGGGCCGTTCGGCGAAGGACCCGTTGTGGCTGGGCTCGGTCAAGTCGAACATCGGGCACACCCAGGCCGCCGCGGGGGTGGCCGGGGTGATCAAGGCAGTGATGGCGATGCGGCACGGTGTGCTGCCCAGGACCTTGCATGTGGATGCCCCGTCGTCGAAGGTCGACTGGGCGGACGGGGCGGTGGAACTGCTCACCGAGCCGGTGCCGTGGGAGCGTGAGCGCCCGCGCCGCGCGGGCGTGTCGTCGTTCGGCCTGAGCGGCACCAACGCCCATGTGATCCTGGAACAGGCCCCTGCGCCGGACCCGGCCCCGTCCGGTGCACCGGCGGGCCACGTCATCGACGCGGTGCGCGCGGACGAGCCGGTCGCCGCCGCGCTGCCGTTCCTCCTCACCGCCAAGAGCGGAGCGGCGTTGCGCGCCCAGGCCGGGCGGCTCGCCGAGCGGGTGGCGGCCGACCCCGGGCTGCGTCCGGCAGATCTCGCGCACTCCCTGGCGACCACTCGCGCCGCGCTGGAGCACCGGGCCGTGCTGGTCGCGGACGGGATGCCGGAGCTGCTGGCCGGGCTGCGGGCCACGGCCGCCGGCGAGATCCCGGACAACGTGGTGAGCGGCACCGCCGGCGGCCGGCCCAAGGTCGCCTTCGTCTTCCCCGGGCAGGGCTCGCAATGGGTGGGCATGGCCCGGGAACTCCTGGACCGTTCCCCGGCGTTCGCCGCCCGGATACGGGAGTGTGCCCAGGCCCTCAGCCCCTTTGTCGACTGGGATCTGCTGGCCGTACTACGGGGCGAGCCGGGCGCACCGACCCTGGAACGGGTCGATGTGATCCAGCCGGTGCTGTTCTCCGTACTGGTCTCGCTGGCGGAACTGTGGCGCGCGCACGGGGTGCAGCCCGGCGCGGTGGTGGGTCACTCCCAGGGTGAGATCGCGGCTGCCTGTGTCGCGGGGGCGCTGTCCCTGGAGGACGCCGCCCGCGTGGTGACGCTGCGCAGCCAGGCCATCGCCCGGCGGCTGGCCGGGCCCGGCGGCATGATGTCGGTGTCGTCCCCCGCCGAGCAGGTGGCGGAGCGGCTGCGCCGCTGGGACGGCCGGCTGTCCGTCGCCGCGATCAACGGCGCGGGGTCGGTGGCGGTCTCCGGTGACTCCGATGCGCTGGACGAACTCCTCGCCGAGCTGCAGTCCGAGGACATCTGGGCGCGCAGGATTCCGGTCGATTACGCCTCACACTCCGCCCATGTGGAGTCCATCGAGGCGGAGTTGCTGGCGGCCCTTGCGGACATCACCCCCCGGGCGTCCCGCATCCCGTTCTACTCGACCGTGACGGCGTCGCTGATCGACACCAGCGGGCTGGACGCGTCGTACTGGTACCGCAATCTGCGGCAGACGGTGCGCTTCGAGGAGACCACCCGGGCGCTGCTGGCGGACGGCTACGGCGTCTTCATCGAGTCCAGCCCGCACCCCGTGCTGTCCATGGGCATCCAGGAGACGGGCGACGCGGCGGGCCGGCAGGTCACCGCGGTCGGCTCGCTGCGCAGGGACGACGGCGGCATGGACCGTTTCCTGCTCGCCCTCGGCGAGGTCTGGGCGCAGGGGGTGGCGGTGGACTGGGCGCCGCTGTTCACGCCGTACGCCCCGGCGTGGGTGGATCTGCCGACCTACCCGTTCCAGCGCCGGCCGTACTGGCCGCGCCCGGACACCGCCGGTGGGGACGTGACGTCTGCCGGGCTCGACGCCGCCGATCATCCGCTGCTGGGCGCAGTGGTGCGGCTGGCCGATGCGGACGGTGCGCTGCTGACCGGGCGGATCGGCCTCGACACCCATCCCTGGCTGGCGGACCACGCGGCCGGCGGTACGGTGCTGCTGCCTGGCACGGCGCTGGTGGAACTCGCCGTACGGGCGGGTGACCAGGTCGGTTGCGGCCGCATCGACGAACTCACCCTGACCGCACCGCTGTTGCTGCCCGAGCGAGGCGGCGTCCAGTTACAGGTCTTTGTGGGGGTGCCCGATCCGGCCGGCCGGCGCCCGGTGAGCGTACATGCGCGCCCGCTGACCGGCCCCGCCGAAGAGGGCGCCGACACGCCCTGGACCTCCCACGCGGACGGCTTCCTCGTGCCCGAGGCGGCCCACCCCGCCGACCCCGCGGCGTCGGCGTCGGAGGTCTGGCCGCCGACGGGCGCCACCGCGCTTGAGGTGTCGGACCTGTACGAGCGGCTCGGCGACCAGGGTTACGGCTACGGCCCGTCCTTCCAGGGGCTGCAGGCCGCCTGGCAGCGCGGCGACGAGGTCTTCGCGGAGGTCGCGCTGCCCGAGGACGTCCGCGCCGAGGCGGCCAGGTTCGGCCTGCACCCGGCGCTGCTGGACGCGGCGCTGCACGCCGCCGGCCTGGGCCGGTTCGGCGCTGCCGAGGCCGCAGACGACGGGATCCGGCTGCCCTTCAGCTGGACCGGCGTGAGCCTTCGGGCCGTGGGCGCGAGCGCGGTGCGGGTACGGATCTCGCCGGCCGGCGACGACGCGGTGAGTCTGCACCTGGCAGACGCGGCCGGTGCCCCCGTCGCGTCCGTCGACGCTCTGATACTGCGCCCGGTCTCCCCCGGTGCGCTGTCCGCCACCCCGGCACCACACCGCGACTCACTGTTCCAGGTGGAGTGGCAGCAGGCCGCACGCACGACGGATGAAGCGGTGGCGGACGCGGTGCCGTGGGCACTGCTGGACGGACCCTGGGCACTTCTGGACGAGTCCGCGGCCGCCGGTAGCTACGCCGGCCTCCTGCCGGCCGAAGGCCAGGTGGCCGCCGACGGGTCGGAGGGGCAGCCGCTGCCGGATGTGCTGGTCCTCCCCTGCCCGCCGGTGGACATCAGGGACGACTGCGATGCGGAGTCGGTGCCCCAGCGGCTGCGCGATGTGCTCGGCATCGTACTGGCCGCGTTGCAGCGGTGGTCGGCAGAGGACCGGCCGGTCTCGTCCCGACTGGCCGTGATCACCCGGGGCGCGGCCGGGCCGGAGGGGCTGCCGGTCGACCTGGTCGGCGCGGCCGTCTGGGGCCTGGTGCGCTCCGCGCAGGCCGAGACACCGGACTGCTTCGTCCTGGTCGACTCGGACGGCACACCGGAATCCGCGCAACGGCTCGCCTCGGCGGCACTGTCGAGTGGTGAGCCGGAACTGGCCCTGCGCAACGGCGAAACCTACGTACCCCGACTCACCCGAGCCACCACACCCAACCCCACCCTCCAACCCACCGCCTTCGAAAACTGGGACCCCGAGGACACCGTCCTGATCACCGGCGGCACCGGCGGACTCGCCACCCTCCTCGCCGAACACCTCATCACCCACCACCACATCCGCCACCTCACCCTCGCCAGCCGACAAGGCCCCAACCACCCCAACGCCACCCACCTCACCCAACACCTCACCCAACTCGGCGCCCACATCACCCTCACCACCTGCGACGTCAGCAACCCCACCCAACTCACCCACCTCATCAACAACACCCCACGCCTCAAAGCCATCATCCACACCGCAGGCACCCTCCAAGACGCCACCCTCACCAACCAAACCCCCCACCACCTCAACACCACCCTCACCCCCAAAGCAGACGCCGCCTGGCACCTCCACCACACCACCCAACACCTCAACCTCACCCACTTCATCCTCTACTCCTCCGCCGCAGCCACCCTCGACGGAGCCGCACAAGCCAACTACGCAGCAGCCAACGCCTTCCTCGACGCCCTCGCCCACCACCGCCACACCCACAACCTCCCCGCACAATCCCTCGCCTGGGGGCTGTGGACCCAGGACACGGGTA
This sequence comes from Streptomyces sp. 2323.1, assembly GCF_900221035.1. Classification (NCBI taxonomy): domain Bacteria; kingdom Bacillati; phylum Actinomycetota; class Actinomycetes; order Kitasatosporales; family Streptomycetaceae; genus Streptomyces; species Streptomyces sp. 2323.1. Next base: position 802,460 of record NZ_LT907981.1, read on the forward strand.
TGACCACGCATCTGACCTCGGCAGACGTGGAGCAGATGGCGAAGTCCGGGGTGCGCGGGCTGTCGGGAGAGGAGGGCCTCGCGCTCTTCGACACCGCCGTGTCCAGCGGGGCGCCGGTCCTGCTGCCGATCCGCCTGGACCTGGCTGCGCTGCGCGACCGCCCCGCACTGCCGCCGTTGCTGAGCGGCCTGGTCCGCCCGGCCGCCCGCCGCGCGGTCGCCGCCACGACCACCGACGGCAGCGGCACCCTGGCCCACCAACTGCTCCGGATGCCGGTACCCGAGCGCGACCGGCTGCTGCTGGATCTGGTACGAACCCAGGTCGCCGGCGTTCTCGGACATGAGAGCGGCGATGCCGTCGAACCGGACCGGGCCTTCAAGGACTTGGGGTTCGACTCCCTCGCCGCCGTGACCCTGCGCAACCGGCTCGGCGCGGCGGCCGGGATCCGGCTGCCGGTCACCCTGGTCTTCGACCACCCCACACCGACCGCACTGGCGGAGTACCTCCGGGCCGAACTCGTCGGGGCGGACGCGCACGGCACGGACGCCCCTGTCACGGCCTCCGGCGCCGCCGCGCCCGACGAGCCGATCGCCATCGTCGGCATGAGCTGCCGCTTCCCCGGTGGCGTCAACACCCCCGAAGAACTATGGGAGTTGCTCGCCAACGGCCGCGACGGTATCTCCCCCTTCCCCGACGACCGCGGCTGGGACATCGAGGAGATCTGCGACACCAGCGGACTGCGGGCGAACACCAGCCACGCGCGGGAGGGCGGTTTCCTGCACGACGCCGCCGACTTCGACGCCGAATTCTTCGGCATCTCCCCCCGCGAAGCCCTCGCCACCGACCCCCAACAACGCCTCCTCCTCGAAGCCTCCTGGGAAGCACTCGAACGCGCAGGCCTGGACCCCCACACCCTCCGCGGCAGCAAAACCGGCGTCTTCGCCGGCATCATGTACCACGACTACGCCTCACGACTCGGCCGCTCCACCCTCCCCGAAGGCGTCGAAACCTACCTCGGCAACGGCAGCCTCGGCAGCATCGCCTCCGGCCGCATCGCCTACACCCTCGGACTCGAAGGCCCCGCAGTCAGCGTCGACACCGCATGCTCCTCCTCACTCGTCGCACTCCACTGGGCGATCCAGGCCCTGCGCAACGGCGAATGCACGCTCGCCCTCGCGGGCGGAGTGTCGGTGATGTTCACGCCGGAGACGTTCATCGACTTCAGCAGGCAGCGGAATCTGGCCCCGGACGGCCGGACGAAGGCCTTCGCCGGGTCGGCGAACGGCACCAGCCTCTCCGAGGGGGTGGGCGTGCTGCTGGTGGAGCGGTTGTCGGATGCCCGGCGCCACGGCCACCGCGTGCTGGCGGTGGTACGCGGCAGCGCCGTCAACCAGGACGGCGCCAGCAACGGACTCACGGCACCCAACGGCCCCTCGCAGCAGCGGGTGATCCGGCAGGCCCTGGCCAACGCGAGCCTGCAACCGGCCGAGGTGGACGCCGTCGAAGCACATGGCACCGGTACGAAGCTGGGCGACCCCATCGAGGCCCAGGCGCTGCTGGCAACGTACGGCCAGGACCGGGTGGAAGGACGTCCGCTGTGGCTCGGTTCGGTGAAGTCGAACCTGGGGCACACGCAGGCTGCGGCCGGCGTCGCCGGCGTCATCAAGATGGTCATGGCGATGCGCCACGGTGTCCTGCCGAAGACTCTGCACGTGGACGAGCCCACCCCGCACGTCGACTGGTCGGCCGGACATGTGGAGCTCCTGACCGAGGCGACTCCTTGGGCAGGGGAAGAGCGCCGCCGGGCGGGAGTGTCGTCCTTCGGAATCAGCGGCACCAACGCCCACGTGATCCTGGAGGAAGCTCCGGACGACCACACGGCTCAAGACGACCAGGCCGCCCCAGAACCCCGCGCATCCGCGGGGCCGGTGCTGTGGCCGGTGTCCGGGGCGAGCGCGGAGGGCCTGCGGGCCCAGGCGGCAAGCCTGCTGAGCTTGTTGGAGAGTGCGGATGCTCCGGAGCCGGTGGATATGGGGTATGCGCTGGCGACGACGCGTGCACAGCTGGAGCACCGTGCGGTGGTCGTGGGCAGCGACGGTACGGAGCTGGCGGCCGGGCTGCGTGCCCTGACCGACGACGATTCGGCCCCGGGGCTGGTCCGGGCAGTGGCCCGCACTGGCGGGAAGACCGCCTTCCTCTTCACCGGGCAGGGTGCGCAGCGGGTGGGGATGGGGCGTGAGCTGTATGAGGCGTTCCCGGTGTTTGCGCAGGCGCTGGATGAGGTCTGCGGATACCTTGACGGTCTTCTCCAACGGCCTTTGAAGGAGGTGCTGTTCGCGGAGGAGGACGGGGCTGCGGAGAGCGCTCTGCTGGACCGTACCGAGTATGCGCAGCCCGCCCTGTTCGCGGTCGAGGCAGCGCTGTTCCGGCTCGTCGAGTCCTGGGGCGTTCGCCCTGACGTGGTGGCCGGGCACTCGATCGGTGAGATCACGGCGGCCCATGTGGCCGGGGTGCTGTCGCTGGCGGATGCGTGTGCGCTGGTGGCGGCCCGTGGCCGGCTGATGCAGGCCCTGCCTGACGGTGGCGTCATGGCAGCTCTCCAAGCCACCGAGGAGGAGGTGCTCGGGCTGCTTGATGGCGCCCAGGACGCGGCGATCGGCGCCATCAACGGCCCCCGCGCGGTGGTCGTCTCCGGAGCCGAGGACACCGTCAACTCGATCGTTCAGGAGCTACGGGCCCAGGGCCGTAAGACATCCTTCCTGAAGGTCTCGCACGCCTTCCACTCCCCGCTCATGGACCCGATGCTCGACGAGTTCCGCACGATCGTGGCAGGTCTGACCTACACCGAGCCCCGAATCCCGGTGGTCTCCAACGTCACCGGCCGCCCCGCCACAGCGGGCGAGCTGACCACCCCCGAGTACTGGGTCACCCACGCCCGTGAAGCGGTCCGCTTCGCCGACGCGATACGCGCCCTGGCCGACGACGGCATCACCACCTACCTGGAGATCGGCCCCGACGCCGTCCTGACCGCTATGGCTCCTGCCGCCTTGCCCGACGACACCACCCACCTCTTCATCCCCCTCCTGCGCCGCAACCGCCCTGAGCCGACCGAGACCCTCACCGCACTCGCCCGCCTATGGACCAACGGCCACCCCGTCGACTGGACCACCCTCCACACGACGCCCCCCACCCAGCCCGTCGACCTGCCCACCTACCCCTTCCAACGCCGCCGCTACTGGCTCGAAGCCGCACCCGACACCGGCAATGTCGCCATCCTGGGCCAGGCTCCCGCGGACCATCCACTTCTCGGCGCCGTACTTCACCGTGCCGACTCGGACGAAACCATCCTCACCGGTCGTATCTCGCTCCAGACGCATCCCTGGCTGGCCGACCATGCGATCAGCGACAGCGTGCTCCTCCCGGGTACGGCGCTCGTCGAACTGGCCCTCCACGCAGGCGACCACACCGGTACCCCCCACCTCGAAGAACTCACCCTCCAAGCACCGGTCGTGCTGCCCTCGGAGCAGGCTCTGCACCTCCAGATCACGGTCGGCTCGCCGGACACATCCGGCCACCGGACCGTCACCATCCACTCGCGCCCCCACTCCAGCGACGCCCACACCGAAAACGCTCCCTGGACACAGCACGCCCAAGGCGTCCTCTCCCCTCAACTCCCCCTCCATGAGCCCGATTCTGGGCTCGCCACTTGGCCGCCTGCCGAAGCCCGGCCCGTCCCAGTGCACGACCTCTACGAGGAGCTCGCGGCGCAGGACTACCACTACGGCCCGGTCTTCCAGGGCCTCCAGGCCGCCTGGCGGCACGGCAAGGAGATCTACGCCGAGGTCGTACTGCCGGACGAGGCCCACGACGACGTCGGCGCATTCGGTCTTCATCCCGCCCTCTTCGATGCCGCCCTGCACGCCGCTGATCTGGGCGGTGGGGACGTGGCGACCGCTCCGGGCGCCGGGAGCGAGCAGTCGGGCATGCTGCTGCCGTTCGCCTGGGAGGGCGTGGCGCTGTATGCGTCCGGCGCTACCCGGCTACGCGTACGGATCACCCGTACGGCCGACAACACGCTGTCCGTAGTTGCGGCCGATGCGCAGGGCGAACCGGTGGCCTCGGTGCGGTCCCTGGTCCTGCGCCCGGTCGATGCGGAGCAGTTGCGTCTACATCAGGGCCCCGAGGGTGGCCACCAGCCGCTGTACACCGTGGACTGGCTGCCCTGGGACCGGCCGGTGACGGCCGACGCAAGCGCGGAGGTCCTCGCCGTCCGGCCAACCGGCAATTGTTCCGGAGCGGCCGAGTGGGTGGCCGGTGCCGAGGCGCTGTTGCCGGACACGGTTCCGGCCGAGGTGGTGGTCCACTGCGACGAGGTGACAGCCACCCCGGGCGGTACGTTTCCGGAGCTCGCCACGGCGGTTCGGGCCGCTACCGGGCGGGTGTTGGCATTGCTCCAGCGCTGGCTGGTGGACGAGCGGTTCGCCGCGTCCCGGATCGTCCTCGTCACGCGGGGCGCCGTCGCGACCACCCGCCCCGGCGAATTGCCGGAGGACGTAAGCGACCTGGCGGGCTCGACGGTGTGGGGCTTGGTGCGCGCGGTGCGTGAGGAGCATCCGGGCCGGGTGGCGCTGGTGGACGTGGACGGGACGCCGGAGTCGGAGAAGGCGCTGGCGGCTGTGGTGGCGAGTGGAGAGCCGGAGGTCGCCCTCCGTGGTGGTGCGGCCTTCGTCCCCCGGCTCGTACGGGCAGCAGCGGTCGACGCAAGCGCCGACCAGGGTGTACGTCAACTCGACGACAAGGGCACGGTGTTGGTCACCGGAGGCACCGGCGGACTGGGCAGCGCGCTCGCCCGGCATCTGGTGACGGCCCACGGAGTGCGCCATCTGCTCCTGCTCAGTCGCCGCGGTCCGGACGCCGAGGGGGCCGGCAAGCTCGTCGCTCAGCTGGCCGAGTTCGGTGCGAGCGTCGATGTCGTGGCCTGCGATGCGTCGGACGAGGAAGACCTGGCCGCGGCTCTCGCACGGATTCCGGCCGCGCATCCGCTGACGGGTGTCATCCATGCCGCCGGCGTGCTGGACGATGCGACGCTGGCCTCGCTGACTCCCGAGCGGTTCGAGACGGTGCTGCGTCCCAAGGTGGACGCGGCGCTCAATCTGCACCGGCTGACGGCGGACACCGAACTGTCGGCGTTCGTGCTGTTCTCCTCCGCGGCGGGCACGCTCGGCGCGGCCGGTCAGGCCAACTATGCGGCGGCGAACGTCTTCCTGGACGCGCTGGCGCAGCATCGTCGGGCCCAGGGGCTCCCCGGATTGTCGCTGGCCTGGGGTCTGTGGCACGCGGAGCACGGAATGGGTGACCAGCTCGCCCGAGCCGATCTGCGGCGGATGACGCGCTCCGGTATGCGGGCGCTCTCGCCGGACGAGGGCCTGGCCCTGTTCGACGCCGCCCTCGCTCAGCCGGAGCCCGCCGACCCGGCCGGAACCACCGGGCCGGGCCGGCCGGCGGTACTGCTGCCGATGGTGCTGGACACCAGCCGTATGCGGGCCGACGGCGTCCCGGCCATGATGCAGGCCCTGGTACGGACGCCGACCCGCCGGGTGCTGGACAGCGGCGCGGGCTCGGCCGGTGCGGAATCACAAGCCGCCGTGCTGGTGGGGCAGTTGGCGGCGATGTCGGTGAAGGAGCAGGAACGTACGCTGCTGCACCTGGTGCGTCGCCACGCTGCCGAGGTTCTGGGGCATGCCCGCGGGGAGACCGTCGATCCGCTGCGTGGCTTCGTCGAGCTGGGCTTCGACTCGCTGACGGCGCTGGAGCTGCGCAACCGGCTGGGACGTGCCAGCGGGCTTCGGCTGCCGTCCACGCTGATCTACGACCATCCGACTCCGCTGGCCGCGGCCCGTCATCTGCGTACCGAACTCGTCGACGAGGACGTCACCGCGGGTCCGTCGCTGGAGGCGGAGCTCGCCGGCCTGGAGGCCGCCATGAGCGGTGCCGTGCCGGACGCGGCCGAGCACGCTCGGGTCTCGGCACGGCTGCGGGCGCTGGCGGCGCAGTGGGGCGAGGCGTACCGCCCGGACGGCGAGCACACGCTGGAGGACGACCGGGCGGAGCTGGAGTCGGTGTCCGCCGATGAGCTGATGGACATCCTCGACGGTGAGCTGGACGCCGACTGACGGGGAGTAGGGAGAGGAGTACGGCAGGGCCGGCCACCGGGTGTCAGCGGTGGCCGGCCTTCGTCGGCTAGAGCCGCTGCCGCCGTCCCCCGAAGGGGCGGGCGGCCGGCTCAGTCGGAGGGGTGCGAGCCGTTCGGTCCGGACGGCCGCCCCGCCGGGCCTATCGGCTGGCTGTGCTCGCGTCCACCGGCCTGCGCGGGCGAGGCCGGCCCGGGGACGATCGACGGCGCGCCCTTCTCGCCCGCACCGGCCCCCTGATCGGGCAGCGGCGGCCGGGTGTGCCGCAGCATGATCAGGCAGAGCGCAGCCATCACCAGGAGCAGTCCGGCCGTGGTCCAGGAAGCGACCCGCAGGCCATGCGCGAAGGCGTCCCGCGCGACGGTGAGCAGCTCATCGCCGGCGCCGGAGGACAGCTGGTGGGCGGCCTGCACCGCGCCCCCCAGCGTGTCCCGTGCCGCGCTCACCGCGCTGTGCGGGAGGTTGCCCGGCACCTGTAGGGCCACGTCGTGGCGGTAGACGGCGGTGCCGATGCTGCCGAGGACGGCGATGCCGAAGGCGCCGCCGAACTCCGTGGCGGTCTGGGACAGTCCGGAGACCGAGCCGGCCCGGTCCGCCGGGGCGGTGGCGAGGACCAGGTCGGAGGTGGTGGTCATGACGAGCGTGATGCCCCCGGCCATGATCACTGTGCCGGTGACGAGCACCGCGACGCCGGAGCCCGCGTGGAGCTGGGAGAGCACGGCGTATCCGGCGGCGGCAACGACCAGACCGCCCGTCACCACCACCGCGGGACGTACCAGCCGCACCAGCAGCGGGGCCAGCGCCGAGCTGGCCAGGGCGGCGCCCGCGGCGGGCAGCGCCCACAGGCCGGCTCGCAACGGGCCGAAGCCCAGCACCATTTGCAGGTATTGGGTGGTGAAGAGACCGGATCCGACGAGCGAGAAGATCGCCAGGACGCTGGTGGCGACGGACGCGCTGAACGCCCGGTCGCGGAAGAGGGTGACGTCGAGCATGGGGGCGGCCAGCCGGCGCTGGCGTCGCAGGAAATACCAGCCGATGGCGAGCCCCGCGACAAAGGCGGCGACCGGTGCGGCGTGTAATCCGTCCTCGGCGGTCTTCTGGATGCCGTACACGGCCGGCAGGACCGCGGCCAGCGACAGCGCGGCGCTGAACAGGTCGAATCTGCCCGGCTGTTCAGCCTTGGACTCCGGCAGCAGGGGTGGCGCGAGAAGCAGCAGAAGCACCATGACTGGCAGGTTGACCAGGAAGACCGAGCCCCACCAGAAATGTTCCAGCAGGACGCCGCCGAGGAGGGGGCCGAGCACGGCTCCGCCGGCGAACGCGCCGGTCCACACGGCGATGGCGGTCCGGCGCTGGCCGTCGTCGCGGAACATGTTGCGGATCAGGGACAGCGTGGACGGCATCAGGGTGGCGCCGCCGAGGCCCAGCAGGGCCCTGGTGAAGATGAGCAGGGAGGGGTCGGTGGCCAGCGAGGCCGCCACCGAGGCCAGGCCGAAGACGACGGCGCCGGCCATCAGCAGACGTCTGCGGCCGATCCGGTCCCCCAGTGACCCCATCGTCAGAAGCAGCCCGGCCAGGACGAACGGGTAGATGTCGACGATCCACAGGAGCTGGGCGCTACTCGGGCCCAACTGGCCGCTGATGAAGGGCAGTGCGTAGGACAGCACCTGCATGTCGAGGGAGACCAGCAGGACGGGAAGGACGAGAACGGCGAGTCCGGTCCACTGCTTGCGCCCGGCCTTCCCGGGCGGCGGTATCGGCGCTGTGCCGGTGTGGCGCATGGTGTGATCGCTCCTGTCGTCGTTCTCCGCCTACGAATTGCCCTTCTCTGCCTACGAGTTGAGGTAGGCGAGCACTGCCAGTACGCGCCGGTTGTCGTCTCCGGAGGCTGCGAGGCCCAGCTTGGTGAAGATGCTGTTGGTGTGTTTGCTGACCGCCTTTTCGGAGACGAACAGCTTGGCTGCGACGGCCGCATTGGACCGTCCTTCCGCCATCAGCCCGAGGACCTCGCGTTCCCGCGCGGTCAGGGCGTGCAGCGGGCCGGGCCCGGTCTCGTGCTTGATCATCAGTTCCGACACCACCTTGGGGTCCATGACGGTTCCGCCGGCGGCCACCTGCCGGACCATGTCGACGAAGCGGCGTACGTCGAAGACCCGGTCCTTGAGCAGATAGCCCACTCCGCCGTTCTGGTCGGACAGCAGCTCGCGCGCGTACATCTGCTCGACGTGCTGGGACAGCACCAGAATGGGCAGCCCCGGTACCTGCGTGCGGGCCTTGACCGCGGCCTGCAAGCCTTCGTCGGTGAACGTCGGGGGCAGCCGCACGTCGACGATGGCCACGTCCGGCCGGTGGGTGAGCAGGGCGCGCAGCATCGCCGGCCCGTTGTCCACGGCTTCGATCACCTCGAAGTCGTGTGCCGTCAGCAGTTGTACGAGGCCCTCTCTGAGCAGGGCCAGGTCCTCGGCGATCACTACTCGCACGGCAGCTCCATCGTGACCAGGGTCGGTCCGCCGGGCGGACTGCTGATGTCCAGGGTTCCGTCGAAGGCGGCGAGCCGGCGCTGCAGGCCGCGCAGGCCGCTGCCGCCCTCCGGGTCAGCGCCGCCGCGGCCGTTGTCGCCGATCTGCGCCCGGAGCGCGCCGTCCGCGTGCCACAGGCGCAGGCTCACCCGGTTGGCGCCGCTGTGCTTGGTGACGTTGGTGAGGGTCTCGGCGATCACGAAGTACGCGGCCGACTCGACCGGCGGCTGGGGCCGGGAGGGCAGTTCGATGCTCACTTCGACGGGCATCGACAGGCCCATCGCCAACGCTCGTACGGCGCCGTCCAGTCCGCGTTCGGCGAGCACCGGGGGATGGATGCCGCGGACCAGGTCCCGTAGTTCGGTCAGCGCCTGGCTGCTGGACTCCATGGCGTCGGCCAGGAGTTTGCGCACCATGACGGGGTCCTGCTCCACGAGGGTGTCGGCGAGCCCGAGGCTCATGCCGAGGGAGACCAGCCGGGCCTGCGCGCCGTCATGCAGGTCCCGTTCGATCCGGCGGAGTTCGGCCGCCTGGGACTGCACCGTCTCCGAGCGGGTCTCGGTCAGCCGCTCCACCCGGAGGGCGAGCCGGGCGCTGCGGGTGGGTGCCAGCAGCAGCCGGTTGAAGCGGGTGTGCAGCCGGAGCAGCGGGCGGGCGCAGAGCAGCCCCAGGGCCACCAGCAGCACCCCTTGGGGGATGGCGAGGTAGGCATCGGTCTGGTCCTCGATGGGCCAGATCGCTCCGAAGCCCCAGTGCGGGCCCATGCGTTCCCAGAGGAACGGGGTGACGAGCATGCCGTTCAGGCCGTAGGCGACCAACGAGGCGGGCAGCAGGCCCAGGACCAGGCCGACCGGCCCGTCGAGCAGCATCCACAGGAGGTCCCGCCAGGTGGCCGGGTCGGACAGCAGCTGCTTGCACTGTCCGAAGGACCGGGCGCCGTCGTAGGGGGCGGCCGCGGCGGTGTGCCGGTAGGGGAGGTCGATGGCCTCGCCGGTCCACTCGCCGGCCGTCCGGCGGTGGAAGCTGGCCAGTCCGCGGACCGCGACCATGACCACCGGCAGCAGGAAGACGCCCACGCCGACGATCAGCGAGGCCAGGGCGATGACGGTGGCGGTGAACAGGGCGACGCTGCCGACCTGGGAGAGCACGGCGACCACCACACCCCGTGCGCACCAGCGGAGCCGGTTGACCGCGCCGCTGTCGCCGGCACCGTGTTTGCTCACCACCGGTCCGCCACCGCCCGCCGCCCGACCGGGCCGGCCGTCTCCGTTGCGCGCAACGGTGCCGGTAACTCTGCGGTCCTCACCTTGTCCACCTGGTCCAACCTCCTGTGGCCCGGAAGCGCAGCGCCCCCGCGAGCCTCATCATGCAGCACGTGCGGGCGGGCCACCGGGCGTTCTCGCGCCCCCGTGCCCGGTGTCACGGTCCTTCAAGGATCGCGGGTGGGCCGGGGCGGGAGCAGTGGGGAAGGGCCCCGGGGAGGGGTGGAGTTTTCTCCACCCCCCTTGGGGTCGTAGACCCATCGGCCACGGCGCCCGCCGTCCGTAGCGTTGAGGACGTGATCGCGTCTCCCACGCGACAGGTACAGGGAGCTTTGAATGGACACCATCGCAGTCGCCGACACAGTCCGGTTGAACGCGGTTCGCAAGGTTTACGGCGAGGGCGCCAACTCCGTGACCGCACTCGACGGCGTCACTCTGACCTTCCAGCGCGGCAGCTTCACCGCCGTGATGGGGCCCTCGGGTTCCGGCAAGAGCACCTTCCTGCACTGCGCTGCGGGGCTCGACCGGCCGACCTCCGGCACGGTGCTGCTGGACGGCGAGGACCTCAGCGGCTACGACGAGACCACGCTGACCAAGATGCGGCGCGAGCGCATCGGCTTCATCTTCCAGTCGTTCAATCTGCTGCCCGCCCTGACGGTGCTGCAGAACATCACGCTGCCGCTGAAGCTCGCCGGCCGCCGGCCGAACCGCGCGCGGGTCACCGAGGTGATCCAGCGGGTCGGGCTCGGCGAACGGACCGGACACCGCCCCGCCGAGCTGTCCGGCGGCCAGCAGCAGCGGGTGGCGATCGCCCGTGCCCTGGTCACCGGGCCCGCGGTGGTGTTCGCCGACGAGCCCACCGGTGCGCTGGACACCCGTACCGCCCGTGAGGTGCTGCGGCTGATGCAGGAGTCGGTGCAGTCGCTGGGCCAGACCATCGTGATGGTCACCCACGATCCGGTGGCGGCCTCGTACGCGGACCGGGTGGTGTTCCTCGCCGACGGCCGGTTCGTGGGCGACATCTACCACCCGACCGCCGAGGTGGTCGCCGAGCGCATGACCCACCTGGGCGCCTGGGCGGACGAGGAGCCCGCCGCCGGCGGCCGGCAGATGCGGACCGCGACGGGGGGCACGTACTGATGCTGTCCCTCGCTCTGCGCACCCTGCGTTTCCGCAAGGGCGGATTCGTGGCCACCTTCATCGCCATGTTCTTCGGCGCGGCGCTCATCATGGCGTGCGGCGGGCTGATGGAGAGCGGCGTCCGCGACGCGGTGCCGCCCCAGCGACTGGCCGCGGCTCCCCTGGTGGTGACCGGCGACCAGACGTACGAGTCCTCGCAACTGGCCGAGCGGGTCCGGCTCGACGCCGGTCGGGTAGCCACCGTCGCCGCCCTGCCGGGAGTCGCAAAGGCCGTTCCTGATGTGTCGTTCCCGGTCTCCGTCGTACGGGACGGCCGTCCGGTGACCGATCTGTCGGACGGTGCCACCCGCACCGAACACCGTCCGCTCGGCCACGGCTGGGGCTCGGCGCAGCTGGCCCCGTACACCCTCACCTCGGGCACCGAGCCGCGGGCTGCCGGCGACGTGGTCCTGGACACGGAGCTGGCCCGGCAGGCCGGCGCCACCGTCGGTGACGACATCCGTCTGGTGGCTCACGGTCGCCTGGCCGAGTTCCGGCTGACCGGCGTCGTCCAGCAGGCCGGTGGCCGTACGGCTTCCCAGCCCGCGGTGTTCTTCACCGACGCCCGGGCCACCGCGCTGAGCGGCCGGTCCGGCACGGTGGACGCGATCGGTGTGCTGCCCAAGCCCGGCACCGACGCCGGTGAGCTCGGCAGCCGGATCGCGCAGGCACTGGACGGCCGGGCGGCGGTGACCCTGAGCGGTGACAACCGCGGGCTCGCCGAGTTCCCGCAAGCCGCGACCAGCCAGCAGAACCTCATCATGCTGTCCGCCATCTTCGGCGGCTGGGCCATCCTGGTGGCCATGTTCGGCGCGTCGTCGACGCTGGGGCTGACCATTACGCAGCGGCACCGCGAGATGGCTCTGATGAAGGCGATCGGCACCACTCCGCGACAGCTGCGCCGGATGATCCTGGGCGAGACGCTGGCCGTCTCGATCGTGGCATCCGTACTGGGCTGCCTGCCCGGAGCGCTGCTCAGCCACTTCCTCTTCGACAAGCTGGTCTCCGCCGGGATGGTCTCCGGAGCGGTCGAGTTCCGGCTCGGCCTCGTGCCGGCCGTGGTGGCGGTGGGTGCCTCACTGCTGGCCGGTGTGGGCGCCGCGTACATCACCGCCCGGAAGATCGCCAAGACCCGGGCCACCGAGGCACTGGCGGACAGCGCGATCGAGGGGAACTGGCTGACCCGGACCCGGATCTGGCTGTCGGTCCTCTTCCTGGTCGGCGGTGCCGCGATGGCCGTGATGACCATGACGATGATGACCGGCGATCTGACGGCCAGCACGGCAGGACCGGCGTGCATCATGTGGGCGATCGGCCTGGCCCTGCTCGCCCCCGGCTTCACCAAGGGCATCGTCGCCCTGCTCAAGGGCCCGCTCGGGGCCGTGTCGGGACTGGCGGGCCGGCTCGCGGTGCTCAACTCCCGGGCACACACGGTCCGGATGGCCGCCACCATCACGCCGATCATCCTGCTGACCGGCATCGCCACCGGCACGCTGTACATGCAGCAGATCGAGGACGCCTCGAACCGTACGGCGCACACCGGGATCCTGCGGGCGGACGACGTCCTGACGGCCACGGCCGGCGGGCTCGCCCCCGGCACGCTCGACCGGGTCCGGCACACTCCGGGCGTCGCCGCGGCCTCGGACTACGTGACGAGCACCGGTTTCGTGCAGAGCCCCGAGGACACCACACAGACCGGCGACGGCTGGACGCTCCAGGGCGTCACCGGGGACCAGAACATCTCGGTGCGGGCCGCCGAAGGCTCGCTCGCCGGGCTGCACGGGAACAGCGTGGCACTGCCCGTCGACCACGCCGCGGCGCTGGGGCGCGGCATCGGGGACACCATCACGCTGCGGCTGGGCGACGGCACGTCGGCCACGGTGAAGGTGGTCGCCACCTACCGGCCGGAGGGCGTGGCGGCATCGCTGCTGCTGCCCGCCGAGCTGCTGGCCGCCCACACCACCGACGGAGCGGCGGGGCAGATCGTGGTACGCCGCGCTCCGGGAGCCGATCCCGCCGAGCTGAACGCGGCGCTGTCCGCGCTGGTCAAGGACCAGCCGGGGGTCGAGGTGTCCGGCAGCGCCGCGCTCAGTGCCGACCGCACCGCGGGCCAGCAGCAACTGGCCACCATCAACTACCTGGTGGTCGGGATGATCGTCGGATACACCGCGATCTCCGTGGTGAACACCCTGATCGCGGCCACCGGCCGGCGCCGCCGGGAATTCGGTCTCCAGCAGCTGACCGGCTTCACCCGACGACAGATCATGACCATGATGAGCATGGAGAGCGTGCTGACCCTGGTCGTCGGCGTCGTCCTGGGATCGATCGCCTCCGCAATCACCCTGTTCCCCTACAGCGTCGCCAAGCTGGGGCAGGTCGTGCCGACCGTGCCGGTGTGGATCTACCTCGCGGTCGTGGCCGGCGCGGTGGTCATCACCTTCGCGGCGACACTCGTACCGACCTGGCGGGCCACCAGGTTCCGCCCGGTGGAGGCGGCTACCGCGGCCGCCTGAGAACAGTGCCGGGACCGTAGGCCGGCGCAGGACGGGCCGCCGCCGGAAGCCGCACGGCACACAAGCCACTGTGAAGAGTCGGGAGCCCATCCCCCGTTGGGCTCCGGACCAGGGGTCCCACCGCTCTCCGGAGCGGTGGGACCCCTTTGTCGTCCGATAGGGGGCGGGCGGCCCTCGCCCCCTATGACGGACCGCCACCACGCCGTCTGCCGCCCCGGTGCGGATGGGGGTGGTTAGGGGTCGGCCGGGGTTGGCCGGGTCGGGCCCCGATGGCAGCCTTCATGGGCAGACCACATTCCTCACAAGGGGCAAGCGAGTTGAGTCAGTTGAGCAGCGGCGATCAGCAAAAGAGCAAGTGGATCCAGCGGTTCCATCCGGCTCCGGACGCCAAGACCCGGCTCGTCTGCTTTCCGTACGCGGGCGGTTCGGCGAGCTACTTCCACGGGGTCTCCGCCGCGCTCTCGCCCGCGGTCGACGTGCTCGCGATCCAGTATCCGGGCCGTCAGGAGCGCCGGACCGAGCCGTTGCTGCACTCGGTCGAGGACCTGGCGCAGCGGGCCGCGGAGGCGTTGCGGCCGTGGGCCGACCGCCCGTTGACCCTGTTCGGTCACAGCATGGGCGCCATGGTCGCCTTCGAGGTGGCGCGACAGCTCACGGACGAGGGGGCCGCACCGCTCTCCGTCGTCGTCTCCGGCCGCCGCGCACCGACCAGGGTCCGGGAGGAGAACGTCCATCTGCGGGACGACCAGGGGGTCGTGGCCGAGATGGAGCTGCTCGGCGGCAGCGATCTGCGGGTGTTCCAGGACCCCGAACTCCGGGCCCTGTTCCTGCCGGTCATCCGTGCCGACTACCAGGCCGTGGAGACCTACCGCTACCGCCCGGGACCGCCGCTCCCCTGCCCGGTCCTCGCCCTGCTGGGGGACCACGACCCGATGGCCACGGTCGAGGAGACCCACGACTGGGCCGCACTCACCACTGCCGGGTTCGCATTGCGGACCTTCCCGGGCGGCCACTTCTACCTCAACTCGCAGGTCCCGGCCGTCATTACGGCGATCCGGGACCACATCGGTTCGCTGGTCGGCTGACGCCGCCGTCCGGACGAGCCCCGTACCACCTGGGCACTCGCGGGCGCGCTGAGACGGGTGACCTGGAACTGACATGGCGCTCCGTCAGGAACCGCAGCCGGGACGTGCCATGAAGCCACCCGCCCGCGTCGGAAGGATGCGAATTGACTCCTCCCCCTCGTAAACGAGGGGGATTCCTGGCTCACGTCGCCTGCGGCCCGGCGGGCGCGCAGGTCTTACACGATCAGCACCAGCCGGGTTGAAGACCAGCCCGGACCAGCATCACGCGGGCGGAGTTCTTGTCCCGGGGGGATACGGCTCCGCAAGCGGTGCAGGCATACGTCCTTTCGGAGAGGGGGAGTGCGTGCTTGGTTCTCGCTCCGCACTGCGCACAGTCCATCGTGGTGTGCGCGGGATGTACCAGGTGCACGGCGCGGCCGTGCTTGCGGCCCATCTCGACCAGAGCCCGTTTCGTAGCGCTGATCGCGGCGTCGGCCGCCTTGCGGGCCATCGTGGACCTGGCCAAAAACCGGGGGCGGAAGTCCTCCACGGCCAGGGCGTCATGGTCGCGGACGACCTTCTTGGCCCACTTGCGGCCCATGTCCTCACGCTGGCGGGCGACCTTCTTGTGCAGCTTGGCCCGCAGGTGTTTCGCCTCGCGGTAGCCCTTCGATCCCGGCTGGCCCTTCTTCGGCTTCCTGCGTGCCATCATCCGGTCGTAGCGGGTCATCTTCGCCCGAGCCTTCCGCCCGGGCTGGGCGTGAGGAAGGTCGTGGGCATCGCTCGTGGTGGTCGCGGTCTCCGTCACACCCCAGTCGATGCCGATCACGCGGCCGGTCTCCGGCAGGTGTTCGGTGGTGGTGGCGACAACGAACGACGCGTACCAATGTCCGATGCTGTCCCGGTACACACGCACACTCGACGGCGGATTGGGAAGGCCCCGCGACCACACCACCCTCAGGACGATCCCGCCGGCGAGATGCAGACGGCCGTCTTTCAGCCGGAAGCCGCGCCGGGTGTACTCCAGCGTCGGCAGCGCCTCACGGTTCTTCTTGTACCGGGGCATACCGGCGCGCTGCCGCATCGGCAACCGCGCCGCGACGTCCTTGAACGCCTTGGCACGGGACTTGCCGAAGTCACGAACGGTCTGCTGCTGAGGAACATTCGCGCCCTCGCGCATCCACGGCGTGCGGGCGCGGGCCTCGGTCAGCATCTTCGCGAGCTGGACGGGCCCACACGTGCGCTTGTCGTCGGGATTGGCCTTGTTGTGCCGGTGCACAGCCCTCGACTTCGCAACGCATTCGTTCCACACCCACCGGCACCGATCCCACTCCGCTTCCAGCGCCACCCGCGCCGACACCGACACACGCACACGAAAGGTGTACCGAGCGCGCCCGGAACCCTCCACCATCTGCACGTCTGTCGTCATGAACCTGAACCTACTTGGGAGCACTGACAGTTGAGTGCTCTTCATCACCGTGGGCTCGTTCACGCCACCCAGGCAGACGTCGGAACGCCCTTGCGGCGATCCGACTATCCCTGCCCTGCTCCGCAGGGCTTCGTTTCCTCCCCCACGTAAACGTGG
This sequence comes from Streptomyces sp. 2323.1, assembly GCF_900221035.1. Lineage (NCBI taxonomy): Bacteria > Bacillati > Actinomycetota > Actinomycetes > Kitasatosporales > Streptomycetaceae > Streptomyces > Streptomyces sp. 2323.1. The sequence continues at coordinate 818,773 of NZ_LT907981.1, forward strand.
GGGTATCCACGAAGGAGACCTGATGACCGAGCGTCTCGCCGAACTGTCCGCCCTTCGTGAGCAGGCGGTGCGTGGGCCGAGTGAGCGTGCGACCGAGGCTCAGCACGCCAAGGGCAAGCTGACGGCGCGGGAGCGGATCGAACTGCTCTTGGACCCGGGCTCGTTCACCGAGGTGGAACAGCTTCGGCGGCACCGCGCGACCGGTTTCGGGCTGGAAGCCAACCGGCCGTACACGGACGGGGTGGTCACCGGATGGGGCACGGTGGACGGCCGCACCGTCTTCGTCTACGCGCACGACTTCCGGATCTTCGGCGGCGCGCTGGGCGAGGCCCACGCCACGAAGATCCACAAGATCATGGACCTGGCCCTCGCGGCCGGCGCCCCGCTGGTCTCGCTGAACGACGGCGCGGGCGCCCGTATCCAGGAGGGTGTCTCCGCGCTGGCCGGCTACGGCGGCATCTTCCAGCGCAACACCCGTGCCTCGGGTGTGATCCCGCAGATCAGCGTGATGCTCGGCCCGTGTGCGGGCGGCGCCGCGTACTCCCCCGCGCTGACCGATTTCGTCTTCATGGTCCGGGAGACCTCGCAGATGTTCATCACCGGCCCGGACGTGGTCCGTGCGGTGACCGGCGAGGAGATCACCCAGAACGGGCTCGGTGGCGCCGATGTGCACGCCGGGACCTCGGGCGTGGCGCACTTCGCCTACGACGACGAGGAGACCTGTCTCTCCGAGGTCCGCTACCTGCTCTCGATGCTCCCCTCCAACAACCGCGAGAACCCGCCGTCGGTGCCCTGCGAGGACCCCGCCGACCGCGCCGGTGACGCACTGGCGGCCCTGGTCCCGGCCGACGGCAACCGCCCGTACGACATGCGCCAGGTCATCGAGGAACTCGTCGACGACGGCGACCACATGGAGGTCCACGAGCGCTGGGCCCGCAACATCATCTGCACCTTGGCACGGCTGGACGGCCAGGTCGTCGGCATCGTCGCCAACCAGCCGCAGTTCCTGGCCGGTGTGCTGGACATCGAGGCGTCCGAGAAGGCCGCCCGCTTCGTCCAGATGTGCGACGCCTTCAACATCCCGATCGTCACCCTGCTGGACGTCCCCGGCTTCCTGCCCGGCGTCGACCAGGAGCACGGCGGCATCATCCGGCACGGCGCCAAGCTGCTCTACGCCTACTGCAACGCCACCGTCCCGCGGATCTCGCTGATCCTGCGCAAGGCCTACGGCGGCGCCTACATCGTCATGGACTCGCAGTCCATCGGCGCCGACCTGACCTACGCCTGGCCCACCAACGAGATCGCCGTGATGGGCGCCGAGGGCGCCGCCAACGTCATCTTCCGCAAACAGATCGCCGGCGCCGACGACCCGGAGGCGATGCGGGCGCGGATGGTCAAGGAGTACAAGTCCGAGCTTATGCACCCGTATTACGCGGCCGAGCGCGGCCTGATCGACGACGTGATCGACCCGGCCGGGACCCGCGAGGTGCTGATCAGCTCGCTCGCGATGCTCCGCACCAAGCACGCGGACCTGCCGCCCCGCAAGCACGGCAATCCCCCGCAGTAAACCTGCACCGACGGACGGAGAACACCCCATGAGCGTCGCTCCTGCCGAGACCTCTCTCCTACGGGTCGAGAAGGGCCGGGCCGGCCCCGAGGAACTCGCCGCGCTCACCGCGCTGCTGATGGCTCGCGCCGCGGCGCGGCCCGAGCCGGGCCCGTCCCGCCGCCGGTCCACGGCCGGCTGGCGCCGCCTGGAGCGCACCCCCGGCTTCCGGGCGCCGCACAGCTGGCAGGGCTGACACCCGGGCGCCGCATCAGCCCGAAGGAACGGGGACTCGGCCCCGCGGGCAGCTCAGCCCACGGCCCCGACCGATCCTCCGCCCACGCCCCGGCCACCCTCCTCGCCCCCGGGCGGCACGGTGTCCGGACCCCCCGCCCCGCCCAAATACTCCTCACTGATCCGCTTCGGGCCGAAGGGCCACTCCTTCTCGTGCCGGGCCCAGGCAAGGAAGGCCACCACGCCCGCGCCGACCCAGGCCAGCGACCACTCGATGGGGTGTCTGCCGGGCGAGTTGCGGTCCGCGTAGCCGTAGATGACGAGCCAGCCGAGCAGTGCGACGACGCTCGGCAGCGGATGGAGCCATATCCGGTAGGGCCGGCGCAGCCCCGGCTGGCGGCGGCGCAGCACGGTCACCGCGGCGACCTGGGCCAGCGCCTGCACGAGCACCATGACGGTGGTCAGCAGCTGGATGATGGTGGCCAAGTCCGTGTGCCGGCCGAGCAGAAAGCCCGCGGCCATCACCCCGCCCATGGTGAGCAGGCCCAGCACGGGGAAGCGGTGCCGGGGGTGGAGCATGCCGTACGGGCGGAAGAAGACCCGGTCGCGGGCGGCGTCGTAGGGGACCCGGGAGCCGCCGAGGAGTCCGGTGAAGACGGAGGCGACGGCGGTCAGGAGGATGAGCACCGTGACGGCGTCGGCGGCGCCCCTGCCCCAGGCCTTCTCCAGCACGGCGGAGGCGACGGACGAGGACGCCGTGCTGTGCGGGTCGAGCATGTCCTTCCAGTCGACGACTCCGAGGGTGCCGATCTGCAGCAACAGATAGATCGTCATGATGCCGAGGATCGACTGGATGATGGCGCGCGGAATGGTGCGGCCGGGCTGTCGAATCTCGGCGCCCATGTAGGCGACGGTGTTGTAGCCGAGGTAGTCGTAGATGCCGATCGTCAGGCCGGCCGCGAAGCCGGTCCAGAAATGACTGGCCGTCAGCTCGAAGGCGTGCGCGGGATAGGTGAAGGCCCGCTCCGGGCTGAAGTGGGTGAAGGCGGCGGCGATGACCAGGACGACCGAGGCGATCATCACCGTCCACAGGACGACGGTGAGCCGGGCGATGTTCTCCACCCGCCGCCACAGCAGCACGACGACGCCGACCGTGACGGCGAGGCCGACGAGGTCGCCCTGCCCCGGGCTCATCTCCGGCCACAGATAGCCGAGGTACTGGACGAAGCCGATCACGCCCGTGGACATCCCGAGCGGAATGAAGAGCATGGCCGTCCAGACGAACAGAAACGGCATCAGCTTGCCGGTGCGGTACTGGAAGGCCTGCCGCAGATAGACATAGCTGCCGCCGGCACCGGGCAGCGACGCCCCCAGCTCCGCCCAGACCAGCCCGTCGGCGAGCGCCAGCACCGCGCCCGCGAGGAACCCGGTCACGGCCTGCGGCCCGCCGAAGGCCGCGACCATCAGCGGGATGGTCACGAACGGTCCGATGCCGCACATCTGGCTCATGTTGAGGGCGGTGGCCTGGAACAGGCCGATACGCCGGACGAATCCCACCCGCTCATCGAGGAGTTCGGCCATGCGGCGGACCTTTCTCTCGCCGGCGCGCACGCCGGTCGGTGGTCTCTTCTCGCCGCGCCACAGGCTGACACGATCGCCGCACCGGCGCATTGGCCCGGACGGAACTTTCCGGCGCGGTCCGCGCACTCCCCCGCCCTCACGGCGCGGCGCCAACCCCGGCCGACTCCCGCCCTCGGCACCGCTCCGGCCCGTCAGACCTCCCCGTACGCCTCGCCGCCGAGCTCCAGCCGCGCCGTGCCGACGGTGGTGTCCGCGAGCCAGGCGCGGAAGGCCGCCAGATCCGCCTCCGGCACCCCGACCTCGATGCGTACCTCCGCCCCGTACGTCACCTCGCGCACCGCCCGGCCCGTCGTGCGCAGATCGTTCTCCACCCGGCCCGCCCGCTGGTGGTCGACGGTGACCGTCACCAGCCGGAAGCGCTGCCGGGTGACCGTCCCCAGCGCGTCCAGCGCCTCACCGACGACGCCTCCGTAGGCGCGGATCAGGCCGCCGGCGCCGAGCTTGACGCCGCCGAAGTAGCGGGTGACGACGGCGACCACGTAACGGACCTCGCGGCGCACCAGCATCTGCAGCATGGGTACGCCCGCGGTGCCGCCCGGCTCCCCGTCGTCGCTGGCCTTCTGGATGCTGCCGTCGGCGCCCAGGACGTAGGCGAAGCAGTGGTGGCGGGCGGTGGGGTGCTCCTTGCGGATGCGCGCGATGAAGTCCTGGGCCTCGGCCTCGGTCGCCACGGGCGCGAGCGCACAAAGGAAGCGGGACTTGTTGATCTCGATCTCGTGGACGCCCTCGCGCGCGAGCGTGCGGTACTGCTCCTGCATCGGGCCAGCCTATGCGGCCGCTGTGACCTGCGGACACCGGCCGGTCCGGGGCCCGCGCCGCGCGGGGGTGTCCGCCGTAAGGGCGCGCGGGTCCGCCGGACGGGCGCAGACCGCACGGCCAGGCGGCGTACCCACCCCGTCCGCACGGTGCGTCGGGGAGACGTCCGCGCCGCACCGTGGGCACTGTGAGGCCAGTGCGAGAGCCTCGTGTTTCCGGGGCCCCGCTCGTACACGTAGGAACGGCGGGTTTGCGGAGGGCGGCATGGAAGAAAGCACACAGGCGGCGATGACGGCGGGCGTTCCCGTGACAGGCCAGGAGATGCCCGAGCCCCCGCCGGAGGTCATCGAGGCGGCACGCAATGCGCCCGATCACTGGTTGGCCATGGTGGACCTGACCTGGCAGGGAGAGGGGCCACCGCCCCTGTGGTCGCTGATCGGGCAGTGGCGCTCGGGCCCGACGGGGGAGATCGAGGAGTGGCGGGACAATCCGGAGTACCGGCCGTCACCGCAGATGCTGGACTGGCCGGAACCGGCCGATGCGGTCGACAACGCGGTGCAGCTCGCCGCGACCGGTTACGGGCCGGGGCAGGACGTCTCCGAGGCGCTGGCGCGCGCGGAGGTCTCCGTGCTGGTCACCGCGACCGGTTCCCCGCTGGCCGCGGCCTCGCCCGAGGGCACCCCGGTGATCCCGGTCTACACCTCGCAGAGCTATCTCGAATCGGTGGGCCGGCTGCTCTACGACCGCCGGCCGGTGGCCGCACTCGTCGAGCAGCTGCCGCCGGGTCATGCGCTGTACCTCAACCCGACCGGCCCGGTGAGCATGCTGGTGGACACCGAGGAGCTGCGCGCGGCGCTGGCCGGGGCCTCCGGCACGGCGGACGAGGCGCGCACACCGGCCACGCCATCGCGCCCGGGAACCGGGGCCGGTGGGGCCGAGCCGGTGAGCGGCGGCCGGGCGATCGGCAAGCCGGCCCGTGCGGCGAACGGCAGCACCGTGGTCGGGGCCGGGATGGCCAGTAGTGGAGTGGCCCGCGGCGCGAACTGAACCGCCGGCCCACAGGACCCGCCCCGCCCGTCTTCCCCTTCGGGCGGGGCGTCTGCCGTACGGCGGGCGGGGACGCCCGTCCGGTCCGCGGCCCGGCCGTCCTCGCGACGGGAATCTCCAAGCGGCGCCGACCGTTGAGCGCACAGGACCCTTCCATCCGCAGGAGGCAGTGCGTGTACGGCGACCCCACCACGATCCGCAGGATCCTCACCGAGCTCGGCGACACCTGGGCCGTCGTGGGCCTGTCCAGCAACGAACAGCGCGCGGCGCACGGCGTCGCGGAAGTGCTGCAGCGCCACGGCAAGCGGATCGTGCCGGTGCACCCGAAGGCCGAGACGGTCCACGGCGAGCAGGGCTACCCCTCGCTCTCCGCGATCCCCTTCCCGGTCGATGTGGTCGATGTCTTCGTCAACAGCGAGCTGGCGGGGGGAATTGCCGACGAGGCGGTGGCGCTGGGCGCAAAGGCCGTCTGGTTCCAGCTCGGGGTGGTCGACGAGGCGGCCTGGGACCGCGTGCACGACTCCGGGCTCGACATGGTGATGGACCGCTGTCCGGCGATCGAGCTGCCCCGGTTGGGCTGAGGGCCGAGGGGCCGAGGGGTGGGCGTCGGAGGAGTAGGGCGGAGGCCCGTCAGACGGTGCCCAGCCCCTCCAGGAGCGTGGCGCCGGGGAGTTCGGCGAGGGCCTTGCCGGGCACGATGAGCTTGCCGCGGCGGCTGCCGCTCCCGATCAGGGCGTAGGGGGCATCGGCGACGGCGGTGTCGACCAGCAGCGGCCAGTCGGCGGGCAGGCCGAGGGGGGTGATCCCGCCGTACTCCATCCCGCTGTCGCCGACCACCTTGTCCATCGGTGCGAACGACGCCTTGCGGGCGCCCAGTTGACGGCGCACCACACCATTGACGTCGACGCGGGTGTGCGAGAGGACGACGCAGGCGGCCAGGGTGGTCTCCCCGCCGCGCTTGCCGGCCACCACCACACAGTTCGCCGACTGCTCCAGCAGCCAGGGGCCGTAGCGCTCGACGAGCAGCGCGGTGTCCGCGATGGCCGGGTCGGTGTCGACGTAGCGCACCTCCTCGACCGGCACGGATCCGCGCCAGTTCCGCAGCGCGGTGGCCACCGGCTCGGCCAGCAGGTCGAGGCACTCGACAGCGGGCCGGACCTCGTCAAAAGCATCCATCGGCACGGGCATACGCGCCAAGCTAACAGTCGTGCCCGCCGGGCGGCGTGCCGTCTCAGCGGGCGAGCGGGATGATCACCGACATGGTCATCTCGACCGGCTCGTCGCCGTCATTGCGGTATGCGTGCGGGACCTTGGCCTCGAACGTCGCGGCGGAACCGGCGGGCACCCGGTGCTCCACACCGTCCACGACCAGCGTCAGGGTGCCGGAGCGGACCTGCAGCAGTTCGACGGTGCCGGGCGGGTGCGGATCGGAGGCGCTGCGGTCGCCGGGCATCAGCCGCCAGTCCCACAGTTCGAACGGTCCGGGCGCCTCGGCACCCACCAGGAGCGTGGTGTAACTGCCGGCCTCGGTGGACCAGAGCCGGACCGCCTCGTCCGCGGCCACGATGCGCACCTGCGGGCCCTGCTCGTAGTCGAGGAGCGTGGTGATGCTGACGCCGAGCGCGTCGGCGATCTTGACGGTGGTTCCCACGCTCGGGTTCGTACGCGCCTGCTCGATCTGGATGATCATGCCGCGGCTGACCCCGGCACGGGCCGCCAGCGCATCGAGGGTGAAGCCGCGCTCGGCGCGCCAGTGCTTGAGGTTGCGGGCGAGCGACTGCGTGAGCTGGTCGAGATCCGTCACGGTCCGTCCAAGTCGGGGGCGAATATATTCGATGCCGCAGTTCAGTTTCCTGTACTACGGTGTGGTGTACTTCAGCGTCCGGTTCACTGTACTGCGAGGTTTCACCATGACAGCGGTCTTCGCCCTGGCCACCAGCCTTCTGTGGGGGCTCGCCGACTTCGGCGGCGGACTGCTCACCCGACGGCTGCAGGCGCTGACCGTCGTGGTGGTCTCGCAGACCCTGGCCGCCCTCGTACTGGGTGCCATCGTGGTGGCCACCGGCGGCTGGCGGGAGGCCGGACCGCAGCTGTGGTTCGCGGTCGGGGCGGGCGTCGTGGGTCCGGCCGCCATGCTCTGCTTCTACCGTGCCCTGGCGCTCGGCCCGATGGGCGTGGTCTCCCCGCTCGCCTCGATCGGCACCGTACTAGTGCCGCTCGGCGTCGGGATCGTGGCGGGCGAGCGGCCGGGCCTGCTGCAGGCCACCGGCATGGTGGTGGCCGTGGTCGGCGTGCTGCTGGCCGGCGGCCCGAGGATCAGCGGCGCGTCGGTGGCCCGCCAGACGATCGTGCTGACGCTGGTCTCGGCACTCGGCTTCGGCGCGGTGATGGCGCTGATCTCCGAGGCGTCCACGACCGTGACCGGGCTCTTCCTCGCCCTGTTCGTCCAGCGGGTGTGCAATGTCGCCGTCGGCGGCGCCGCCCTGTACGCCTCGGTGCGGCGCGGCACCCCGGCGCTGCCCGACGGCGGCCTGGCCGCCCTGCGCGGCTCGCTGCCCGCCCTCGCCTTCGTCGGCATCGCCGATGTCGCCGCCAACGGCACGTACGCGATCGCCGCCCAGAACGGCCCGGTCACCATGGCGGCGGTGCTCGCCTCCCTCTACCCCGTCGTCACCGCGCTCGCCGCACTCGGCGTCCTCAAGGAGCGGCTGCAGGCCATCCAGACCGCCGGCGCCTCGCTCGCGCTGGTCGGCACGGTATTGCTCGCCTCCGGCAGCTGACCGGGACGGGGGCGGTGGCGGCGCGAGCGCGTCTGACGACCGGTCAGGACGCCTCGTACGCCTCCCCGGCCTCGTCCGCCTGCCATGCGCCCAGCGCGCGCAGCTGCTCGGGGGTGACGTCCTCGGGGATCGGCACCGGCGCCGGCGTACGCAGCGGCGGCTGCCAGCCCTCCTCGGGGTCCCAGCGGCGGACGATCTTGGCGGGTGCGCCGGCGACCACCGCATGGTCGGGGACCTCACCGCGGACCACGGCGCCGGCCGCGACCACCACGTTCCGGCCCAGCCGCGCGCCGGGCAGGATCACCGCCCCGGTACCGATCCAGCTGCCGGAGCCGATGGCGACCGGGTCGCTGCGCGGCCACTGCTTGCCGATCGGCACCTCGGGGTCGTCGTAGCTGTGGTTGGTGGTGGTGACGTACACACCGGGTCCGAAGAAGCAGTCGTCGCCGATCGTGAGCCGGACATCGGCGATCACATGGCTTCCCCTCCCGAGCACCACGCCATTGCCCAGCGTGAGGATCGGGTCCGGACCGAGATCGAGGTCCGGCATCATGCCTGCCGTCAGCGTCACGTCCTGGGCGATGATGCAGTGCTCGCCGAGCTCGATCCAGGGGGCACCGAAGACCGTGCCCTGCGGGAAGGCGAGCCGGGTGCCGGCGCCGATCCGGCGGAAGCGGTACGGACCGGGGCGCCCGGCGGTCACGGCCGCGGCCTCCCTCACCCAGCGCGCGCCGCGGTGCACGGCACGCGACACGGCCCGGCGCCGCCAGGCCGCGACGGATGAGAACACGTTCTGGTTTATCGGCACCCGCACACCGTACTCAGCCCGCCGGGATACCGGCCGCGCGACGGGCTGTGATCTTCGCCCCACCCGTGGCCGTCCCCGCCGGGCACCGTCGCGGTCGTCTACGGTGCTGGGGGCGCGGCGCAGCACGGCAAGGAGAGCGAAGGATGACGGGACGGGCTTTGATTTCAGCGGTGGGCGGCAAGGAGCCGAAGGTCGATCAGGCGGCGTTCACCGCCCCGACGTCCGTCGTGCTCGGCGAGGTCTCCATGGCGGCCGGCGCCAGCATCTGGTACCACGCGGTGCTGCGGGCCGACTGCGGCCCGATCGTGCTCGGCGCCGACAGCAACATCCAGGACAACTGCACGGTGCACGTCGATCCCGGCTTCCCGGTGACCGTCGGCGCACGGGTCTCGGTCGGCCACAACGCGGTGCTGCACGGCTGCACCGTCGAGGACGACGTCCTGATCGGCATGGGCGCCACGGTCCTCAACGGGGCGCACATCGGCGCGGGCTCGCTGGTCGCCGCGCAGGCGTTGGTCCCCCAGGGCATGCAGGTGCCGCCCGGCTCCCTGGTCGCCGGGGTGCCGGCGAAGGTCAAGCGGGAGCTGACCGCCGAGGAGCGCGAACTCATCACGGTCAACGCCACGATGTACGGGGAGCTGGCAGCCCGGCACCGGGCGGACGTGCCGGACGCCGAGGTCTGAGGCCGGCCGCCGCCGTCTGAGCGGCACAAGGGTACGGCCCGACGAGGTCCAGTGGGTGCCGCCTGGTCCGTGACCCGGGCCCGCGCGGCCTGACGCCACGTCAGCCGAGCCGTTCCGACCCGGCGGCCGCCAGCACCGACGTCAGCATCTCCGCGTCGAAGAGGGTGGCGTCCGCCAGGCGATGGGCGCCCGCGTAGGCGTTCATCATCACCTTGGCGGTCCGCAGGGCCGCAGGTGACCTGCGGACCAGCGGCCTGGTCCACCGTGCGATCACCTCGTCCAGTTCGTCCTCCGGAACTGCCTTGTGGAGGAGGGCGAGCTCAGCCGCCTTCGCCGCGTCGAAGCTCTCCCCGGTCAGGATCAACTCGCGGATTCTGGCGGCGCCCGACTCGTTCAGCAGCCGTGGCAGCACGCCTCCCCAGGCGGGTGGCATGCCCAGCGCGAGCTCCGGCAGCCGGAAGCGGCAGCTGTGCGCACCGGCCCGCAGATCACAGAACACCGCGAGCGCGATCCCCGCGCCGATCACCCGCCCGTGCAGCCGGGCGATGGTGACCGCGCTGGTGGACGCGAGCGCTTCACACACCCGCCGCGCCTTGTTCCCCATGACACGAAGGGCCGCTCCGGAGCGATCCGCGGCGAGGGACTCCGCGAACTCCTGGCGATCTCCGCCCAGGCAGAAGTCCGCTCCCGCGCCGGAGAGGATCAGCACCCGTATCTCGGGCCGGTCATGCAACGCGCCCAGTACGGCCAGGAGTTCGTCGAGCATCGGCTCGCAGAGCGCGTTACCGGTTTCGGGACTGTTCAACTGGACGTGGAGCAGGGGGCCCTGGTGGGTGACGGCAAGGGTCTTGAAGTTATCGATCACTACGCTCTTCCTACTCGGCGCTGTCAGGACTCGACGACGGGCAGCGTCATGAGCCGTCGGAAGGCCACCCGCGGCGCCCAGTCGGGCGTACGGCTCAACTCCAGGGCGGGGAACCGACGGAGCACGCCGGTCAGCAGAGTCGTCGCTTCCAGCCGGGCCAGCGCGGCACCCAGGCAGTAGTGGATGCCGCCGCTGAAGCTGAGGTGACTGGCCTTGCGGCGGACGTCGAAGACCGCGGGATCGACGTGGTGGGCGGGATCGTGGTTGGCGGCGCCGACCATGAGGTGCACCATCTGGTCCTTCTCCACGGGGACGCCCGCGAGAGTGGTGTCCTCGCCCGCGATCCGGCTCACCACATGCGTCGGGGAGTCGTAGCGCAGCACCTCTTCGACGGCCCCCGGTATGTATTCGGGGTACGCACGCAACCACCCCATCTGACGGGGGTGCTCGGCGATCAGCCACACCATGGTGGACAGCAGGTTCGAGGTGGTCTCCAACGCCGCCAGAACCACGAACAGGGCGAGTCGGTAGACGGACTCGTCCGCGGCATCCTGATGTGGTTCGAGTTCGTCCCAGGTCCTTATCCACGACGAGATGGGGTCATCGCCGGGCGCACGGCGGCGTTGCCGCACCAAGGCGATGAAGTATTCCCGCAGATTCCGGGTTGCGGCGTCGGACTGCGCGAGCTGACTCGCCGAAGGCAGCAATTCCTGGGCGAATACCTGATCGTGGGTGAGTGACCGCAGCAGCGGGTAATCCGCGGTCGGCAGACCGAGCCACTCCCCTATCGTCATCACCGGCAATTCTTCGCTGACGAGGGCACTGAAATCGGCCTCACCGTCCTTCAGGCTTTCCGCGAGCCGGTCGAGCAACTCTTCGGTGCTGCGCTCGACCGAATTCTTGATGCCGTCTAAGGACTTACGGTCGAACATATTGCCCACCGACCGTCTTGCCCGCGTGTGGTGCGGCGGATTGAGCCCGGGCAGCGTGCTGGCCATTTGCTGCGAAGACGGGGCCATCCAGCGAGTCGCCGCTCCCTGTCTGGCCCGCCAGTCGCTGTCCGGCACCAGCCATGACCTGTTGCGCAACACGTGATCACACAGTCCGAAAGAGGTCACCAGATGGCCGCCCCAAGGTGCCGGAACAATATCTCCCATCGATCGGAGTTCCGCGTAGTGTGGCAATGGATTCGCTTGGCCGTCCGCTGTGCGCAGGCGAGAAAAAAGCCTTACCACGGAGCGTCGGTCGACGGACGGAACCATGCGCGGGGCAACCATGGCGGATTCCACTGCGAGAACTCCTTCATTCAATGCATCGGGCCAGAATGACCAACCCTGACTACCCCCGCGATTGAACGTCTACGCGCCACCGAAAGCGAAAATCTGTCGCGAACGTCACACCTTCCACCAGGAGAGGAACGAGCTCCACCACTTACCCCGTTGTGACCCGTTCCCGGCCTGTGCAGGGGCTGTTCCTGCCGATTGGCCACCCGTTGCCGAGGAAATGGAGGCAGTCCGCTCGGGGCGTACCGGGGTGAAACGGGCGGGCAGCACGTCCAGCGCCCGGTGGAACGGGCCCGGACGCCAGGTCAGGCTTTCCACGGGCAGGGCCAGATCGATGTCCGGCAGGGTGTTGAGCAGCTTCTCGATGGCCAGGACGGCCACCAGCAGGGCGGGGTCCTTGGCGGGGCAGGCGTGCGGACCCGCACCCCAGGCGAGATGCGCCCGCTTGCTGAACATTTGACGGCCCGTCGAAAGAGTCGGGTCGGTGTTGGCGGCCGCGAAACTGATGACCACGGGATCGCCGGCCGGCAGCTTGGCTCCACCGAGCTCCACGTCACGCACGGGGTAGTGCACGCCGTAGTTGGCTATCGGCGCGCTGTTCCACAGCACATCGTTGATGGCATCGTCGACCAGCAGTCCGGCCGTGTGCTCATCGCCCGCGTACTTCTCATCCGTCAGCAGCAGCCGCAGCGCACTGGCGATGATGTTCTGCGTGGGCTCCGTCCCCGCCGCAATGAGGGTGACGAGCTGATGGACCATCTCCTCGTCGGAGAGCCCGGACGGGTGCGCCATCAGCCATGAGGTGATGTCCTCGCCCGGCGAGCGCCGCTTGAGCGCCACCAGTTCCAGCAGCGCTTCGGTGAGGACCTCGTTCGCCTTCTCGGCGTCCACCCCGTCAAATATGCCGGATATGCCGAAGACCAGGCGGTCCCCGATCTCGGCGGGGCAGCCGAAGAGGTCGTTGAAGACCAGCAGCGGCAGCAACTGGGCGTAGTCGGCGACCAGCTCCACTCGGCCGCGGCTGCTGAACTGGCTGATGAGATACGCGGCGACGCGGTCGACATGACGACTCAGCCGGTGGGTGTCCACCCGGGCCAGACTCGCGGTGACCGACTGGCGCAGCCTCAGGTGCTCGGCGCCGTCGGAGAACAGGCAATTCGGCCGGTACATCATCATCGGCAGCACGGGGCTGTCCAGCGGGACCCGCCCCTCGTTCAGCGCGCGCCAGCGGCGGGAGTCCCGCGCGAAGGTGTCCGGGTTCTGCAGGACGTGGAGCGCGGTGGCGTAGTCCGTGACGAGTTCGGCCTCCACACCGGGAGCCAGCTCGACGGGCGCGCTGGGACCGTACTGCCGCAGCGTCTCGTAGAAGGCTTCCGGCGCGGCCGCGAATTCCGGCCCGTGCAGGGGCACCCTTTCGCCGCCGGCGTGCGCGGGGCAGCCGGGCGGCGGAGTCTGGAATTCCGAGTGAGATTGCATGCCTGAGCTCCTAGTTGACGCGGGACTGTAGATATCGGACGAGCGCGATCAGGGAATCCGCCGAGGAACGCTGGTCCCGTGCGTCACAGTGGACGACGGGCGTCTCAGGGAGAAGGTCCAGCGCCTCCCGGATCTCGTCGAGCGAATGGGAGGGAGTCCCGTCGAACCGGTTCACGGCGATGGCGTACGGGATTCCGTAGTGTTCCACCAGGTCCATGACAGGGAAGGACTCGTCGAGTCGCTGTGGGTCGACCAGGACCAGCGCACCCAGCGCCCCCCGCGTCATGTCTTCCCACACCTGAACGAACCGCTGCTGTCCGGGCGTACCGAACAGATAAAGGACCAGCTTCTCGCTGAGCGTGAGTCGGCCGAAATCCATGGCGACCGTGGTCGTGGTCTTGTCCGGTGCGCCCTTCGGGTCGTCAATTCCGGCGCCCGCCTGGGTCATTACCTCTTCGGTCCGCAGCGGAGGAATCTCGGACATGGTGCCGATGAATGTCGTCTTCCCCACGGCGAAGTGTCCGACCACGAGGATCTTCGCCGCGGTCTGCACTGAATTGCGCAGGTACACGCCGTCATCCAAAGCGAGCTTGGAGCCCATTCAGCACCTCCTCAAGGATTTTCCGGTCGACAAGCTGAGCGCTAGGTATGGGCGCGCGGGAGTAGAGATGGCCCTCCCGCGCGAGATCGGCCACCAGAATCTTGACGACGCCCACCGGCAGCCGGGTGTGCCCGGCTATCTCGGCGACCGAGAGAAAACCTCCCGAACACAGCTCCAGCAGGCGGAGCTTCTCCGGATCGAGAGGTTTCGTCCGAGGCGGCTCCGCATGCACGGTGACCAGGGTGATCAGCGAGAATTCACTGCCGTCAAGAAGATCGCGGCCGTTGGTGATGACGTACGGCCGTACTAATTCTGCTGCTTCGTGTTCCAGCTCCGGCTCGTCGTCAGGTGTCATGACTGGATATCAGCCCTATCGCGCGGCGGGCTGGTCAGTGCCTTGCCGAGCTGCCCGACAAGCTGTTGCATACGGAACGAGATCTCCGCCATGTCGACATCGGGTGAGGCCGAAACGGCGAGATAGGCACCTTCGCCGGCCGATATGAGAAAGACCCAGCCATGGTCGAATTCCACCAGCGTCTGCCGCCATTGCGGCCGGTTGACGGGCGCCCCGCCGTAGCAGAAGTCGGCGACCGTACGGCTCAGCGACTGCATTCCGCTCATCGCGGCGGCGACGGTGTCGGCGTGATCCCGTCCGACGTCCTTCGAGCGGGCCATGAGCAGGCCGTCGGCGGAAACGAGAATGGCATGCTGCGCTTCGGGCAATTCCAGAGCACTGTCAAGCATCCACGACAGATCGTAGTTCACTGAACCTCATGCCCTTCATTGCTTGCATTGGTGGAACGACGGCCGGACTGTGTGCCGCGCTGGAATGCGCCCATGGCGGACGCGGTCCTTGCGCTGTCGCGGGCCGGGGTTTCCGTACTCTCGGTCTGGGTCGGCACGATGGAAATCGCACCGCGTCGGCGACGCTTTGGCAGCCCGCCGGCGGTCGTCTCGTTGATCGGTTGAACGGGCGCCGGCTGCCCCATGGGCGCCGCCCCCGGAGCCGGGTACGCGGGGGCCCGGGGAGCCGGCGCAGCACCGCCGGGGGCCGGGTGACCAGGAGGATGCTCGGGCGGCAACGGGGCGGACGCGGCCACGGCAGGACTCTCCTCGGGCTCGTGCAGAGACGTCAGTAGATCGTCGGGGAGCAGGACGACCGCGCGCACGCCACCGTAGGGAGAGGTGGAATCCACCGACACGGTGAATCCGTATCGGGCGGCGAGCACACCCATGACCGTGAAACCGAACTGCGGCGGATTGCCGAGGCTGGAGACGCTGGCGGAATTCTCGCTCGACAGCAGCTGAGCGGCGCGCGCCTTCTCCTCCTCGTTCATGCCGACACCGGCGTCGTCGACGACGATGCACACGCCCTTGGGCACCGGACGAATATTGATCTCGATCATCGTCTCCGGTGCCGAATAACTGGTGGCATTGTCCAGTAATTCGGCAAGAACCAGCGCAACCGGTTCCACTGCGCGGCTCACGATGGCGAAGTTGCTCTGCGAGCGGATTTCGACGCGCGTGAAGTGGCGGATACGCCCCTTCGCGCTGCGGACCACATCGTAGAGCGAGGCATTGTGCCGCCGCCGGCCGAGCCAGCCGTCGCAGAGGACGGCGATGGACTGGGCGCGCCGCGCAAACTGCGAGTTCATGTGGTCGATGTCGAGCAGATCCTGCAGGATCTTGTGCTCGCCATACGTTTCCTGCAACTTGGAGATCGCCAGCTGCTGTTCGCTCGCCAGGCCCTGCAGGGTCCGCATGGCGGCCTTCAAGGTGGTCTTGGTGGCCTCTTCCGCCCGGTCCTTGGCCTCCTCCACCGCCTCCGTGTAGTGGTGTTCCAGATTGGTGTAGTGCTGCTTGAGTTCAGCCTTTTCTGCTCGAAGCTCCGATATCTTTTTTCTGCCGCGAATAATCGCGGTTGCGGCGACAGGTGTGCCAGCGATCAGTCCCCAGAGCGCTGGATCCTGGAAGTATTGCGTCATAAGACTCTCTTCGGACGACGGAGCCACCAGGTGTCGTGTGCCTGGCTGCGACGGGTCTGCTCACTCGCGGTTCCAGACATACGTGAACGGCCGCGCACAGTCGCCTGCCAGAAAGCCATCAAAGGGCCGGCTAATGGCATAATTCCCCCGGGGTGGCAGTTTTTATAGGCCAATGCGCGGAATTTCTTTCCTGCCTTAGCAGGTGGTCAGCCCGTTGGCAAGTGCGATGATCTTAGCATCACGACAACGACCATCGTCCAACCGCTATCTGAACAGTTACTCATCTGAAGGCGATTCAACAAAGGCTGGGTTTCGGGACATTGGACCCTACCGCCGGGTCCGGTGATGTGCGATCGGCCGCTTCCTGACGCTCCCCTGGCGCGCTGTCCTGCGACGTCGCGAACGCAACGGCGGGAACGATCAGCAGGGCTCAGCGATGCGGGGCGTCGTGGACATAGGTGATCTCGCCGCCGCGGACCCGGACGACGCGGACGGTCATCTCACGGTCGGTCCCGCGCAGGTAGTGGGCCGTGCACCGGGTCCGCGCCCCCTTGACGGCACGCAGATCCCGCACGCAGTCGACCGAGCGCGGCCCCTTGGGGATCACCGGAAGCGAGAGATGCCCCGAGATCGAACGGGCGACCTCGTCGCGCGGGACGGTATCGGTCGCCCCCTTCACCTCGCTGGTCGCATCCCGGTCCCGCAGCCACTGGCTGCCGGCCGTGAGGCTCCCCGCCAGCAGAGCCGTACCGACCAGTGCCAGTCCGACCGCTCGCAGTGTGCGCACGACTCTCCTTCCGCGGGTACACGCCGTCAGCCGGCCGCGGCACGGCCGGATCAGGGACAATTCTGGCCGCTTGCCGGGCGTCGGCAACATGAGTCCCCCGAGGTGCGGCCAGCCAGGCGACAGGAGTCAGGCGGACGGCACGGGGCCCTGCATCCGCTCGCTGATCCAGTGCAGCGATTCGGGCATCCGCTGGATGTAGGTGTGGGCGCTGTGCACACCGTCCGGTATTTCGAAGAGGGTGGAGCGGATCGGTCCGCCGGTGTGGTCCGCGATGAAGCGCTTCACGTCCGGTACCGCCGCCTCCTTGCTGCCGAGCTCGAACGCCAGATAGACGTCCGGGCCCTTCCGCGCGGCCAGTTGCCGCGCCAGGTGGCGTGGGTCGTTGTCCCGCATCTCGTCCGGATGCCCCTGCCACATCGGCGAATCCGGCGCCGTGTCAGGGCCGTTGACGATGGCCGCCTTGAACTTCTGCGGCTCCTTGAGGACGGCCTTGAGGGCTGCGAAGCCACCGGACGAGGAGCCCATGAAGGCCCAGCCGTCACGGCTGTCGTACGTACGGAAGTTGGCCCGGGCGAAGTCCGGCACGTCCTGGGTGAGCCAGCTGCCCATCTTCGGCTGCCCCGGGATGTCGCTGCCGTCGTAGTACTTCGTGCCCGGATTGAGCACCGGCATGACCACGACGAACGGCAGCGTCTTGCCTTGCCGCGACCACTCCGCGATCCGCTCCTCCAGCGAAAAGGTCTCCCCCGCCCAGTAGTTGAACGGATAGCCGTAGGAACCGGGCAGCGCGATCAGCACGGGGAAGCCGCTTCTGGTGTACCGGGGCCGGTGGTACTCGGGCGGCACCCAGGCCCAGATGTCGCCGGTGAAGCCGGACTTGCGGCCGTGCCACGTCGTCCGCACGACCTGGGTGCCGTCGTTCCCGGTCGTACGGAACGGGGTGAAGGAGGAGCGCGGTCCGCTCGGCGGCACCATCCGGGGCCGGCCGTTGTTGGCGTCCGCGGGACGGGCCCGCAGCCTGGGCACGTGGGAGGCGTCGACGAAATCCCGCTCGGTGCCGCAGCCGGCCAGCAGCAGGGCCACCACGCTCACCGCCGCACGGACACGCAGGGACTTCATCGGGACGTTCTCCTTGGCTGCTCGGTCCGGCCGCGGGCACCACGCTGCCACCACGGCACCGGTCGAAGGGCACCACCCTAAGATCGCCCGGAGCCCGCCCGGCGCCGCCCTTGGCCACCGTGACCTGGCAGTCCGCGGTTCTGAGACCTCAAGAGGGCGCCCCGGTACGTCAATTGGGCCGCCCGGCTTTCCCCCGTTCGATAGGCCTTTGGCGTGTTTACCGGACGGTCGGTTCTGGCATCGTGGGTTCCCAGTTCGCAAGGGTGCGGCGCTGTGCCGATGTGGGGGATGACCGATGACCACGTGGGCCGACCGCCGGCCACTGCCCGGCGTAGTGGGACGCGCGGTGGAGCATGAGCAGCTGTCCGGACTGCTGGACAGCGCCCGGCTGGTGACGCTCACCGGCGCCGCGGGGGTCGGCAAGAGCATGCTGGCCCGCGCCGTCCTGGAGGAACACACCGCCCGGTACGACGGCACGGTCCTCCGGGTCGGCTGCTGGGACGGCCCGGCCAGGGGCGGTCCGGCCGAGGCGCTGCTCCACGCGGCCGGACCGGCCTACGCCGCCGGCGAGGACACCGCACGGCCTCCCGCCGACCCCGGCCCCGGGGCACCGCCCGGCGAGGCCCACCGGGCGGATGCCACGACGGACCCCCTCGCGGCGCTCGCCGCCCACTGCCGGCAACGCCGGGCGATCGTGCTGCTGGACGACTGCGACCCCCAACTCGATGCGTGCGCACGGCTCGTCCGGCGGCTGTGGCGGGCCGACCCGGCGCTGCGGATCGTGGCGACCGCGCGGCGCCCGCTGGGGCTGGCCGAGGAGCGGGTCGTGGAGATCGCGCCGCTCCCGGTGACGCTGGGCGAGGGGATCGCCGGACCGGCCGTCGAGCTGCTGGCCGCCCGGACCGGGACCGCAGCGCCGGAACTCCTGGTCGCGGTGTGTCAGTCGCTGGAGGGCTCGCCGCTGGCGATCTCGCTCGCCGCGCAGCAACTGGACCGGATGTCGCTGCCGCAGCTCGCGGCGCAGGTGGGCACGGACGGTCCGCTGTACTACGCGGGGCCGGCGGCGACCGTGCGGCACACCTCGCTCTACGCCGCGCAGGCCGCGGGCTACGCCCTCTGTTCGCCCGTGGACCGGCAGGTGTGGGCGAGGCTGTCGGTGCTGCCCGACGACTTCGACTCCTGGCTCGCCGGATGTGTCTGTGCCAGCAGTGACGTTCCTGCCGCCGCGGTCGAGGGCGCACTGGAACGGCTCCGTACGGCCTCGGTCGTCGAGTGCGTACGGGATGCGGGAGGGGTCCACGAGGACACCGGGGCCGCGCTGCCGCCGCGCTACCGACTCCCCCGTGCCGCCCGCGACTTCGGGCGGACACAGCTGCGCGAGGCGGGCGAGGAGGCCGGGGCGCTCAGGCGGTTCCGGCAGGCGTGTGCGGCGCTCGCGGCCGAGGCCCAGATCGCCTGGCAGGGCCCGGATCAGCAGCTCGCCGTGGGGCTGGTGGAGGACGAACAGGCCAACTTCGACGCAGCGATGACCCGGCCGCCGCAGGACGCGGAGGACGCGCTCGGCGCGCTGGAGATCGCGGTGTCGCTGTGGTTCCACTGGGCGGCCTGCGGCTTCCGCCGTGAGGGGCGGGCGCATCTGGACCGGCTGCTGCTGCTCTCCCCCGACGACACCGCGCTGCGGGCCCGGGCCCTCTGGCTGTCCGGCTATCTGGCGGCGCAGGAGGACTCGCCCGCCGCCGGGGCACTGCTCGACCAGGCATGGACGGCGGCCGTGATGCACGCGGACAGCGACGGGCTGGCCCGGATCGCGCATGCGCACGGGGTGCTGGCGCTGTACCGGGGGGACCTCGCGGGGGCCGTGGCCTGTCTGGAGGAGGCCTCCCGGCACCGTTCCCGGGATCCGTGGTTCGGCCCGGGGCCCGCCCACAGCGGGGCGCTGCTCGCCATCGCCCTGTCGTCGCTCGATGCCCGGCGGGCGAGGACGGCGGCCCACCGGGCCTGGGAGGCCCGGCACTCCGACGGCGATTTCTGGCTCTACTCGACGGTCCTGTACGCACTGGCCATGACCGAACGCGCCCACGGGGAACCGGCGGCGGCCCTGCGGGCCTGCCGCAAGGCTCTGGCGGCCAAGAAGCTCGTCGGTGATCCGCTGTCCATCGCGGGGGCCCGTACGCTGCTGGCCGGACTGCGGCACCAACTGCGCGGCGGGGCCTCGCCGCCGGACCGGGACGGGCAGGAGCCGTGGTGGCAGCGCGGCGGCTCCGGCGTACGGTCACGGCTGTTCTTCTCACGGCTGCGGGCGCGGTCCTGAGCGGCAGGGGCGTACGGCGCACGACGGGCCCGACGTGGGCACGCTGTGTGACGCGCCGGCCACGTTCGGGATGCGGGGGCGGCGGCCCGGTCGCATGCTGAGGGTATGAAGCGTGCCCCCGTGATCGTGCATCCGCCCTGTACAGGCGGGCGTCGTGTGACGCTCTACGGACAGGATCTGGGCCGCGCCCTGCGCCCCGGCGATGTGGCCGCGATACTGCGCCGGGCCGGTTTCGGCACCGCGAAGTTCGTCTGGGACGACACCGGCGTCTTCGAATGGCGCGACGGCGGACCGGACGTCTGGCTGATGCCCTGACCCGCCACCGCTGCGGCACCGACGGGACAGCTCAAGCGAGTTGGGCCACCGAAGTGTCCGGCCGCGTCGGCGGTCAGTCGGCCGTGGCGGCGACCGGGCTCTCCTTCGCCTCGCGGGCGGCGGCCGCCTTCTTCACCCGGCGCTTCATGACGAGGAACGAGCCGATGCCGAACAGCACCGCGGCACCCAGGCCCCAATACGAGAAGCGCTTGAGCCAGGGCTCAGCGACGATTCCCACGCTGTAGATCAGTGCGGTCGTACCGCCGGCCCAGAGGATGCCGCCGAGGACGTTGGCGATCAGGAACTTCCAGTACGGCATCCGCAGGACGCCGGCGAGCGGGCCGGCGAAGATGCGCAGCAGCGCGATGAAGCGGCCGAAGAAGACCGCCCACATTCCCCACTTGTCGAACTTCGCCTCGGCCATGGCGACATGGTCGGGGCCGAAGTGCTTGGGGAACTTCCGGCCGGCCCAGTGCAACAGCGGCTGGCCGCCCTTGCGTCCGATCAGATAGCCGGCGGAGTCACCGAGGATCGCGCCGATGGACGCGCAGGCGCCCAGCACGAACGGGTTGATGTGATCCTGGGTCGCCGCGAGGATCGATGCGCTGACGAGGACGATCTCACCGGGCAGCGGAATGCCGAGGCTCTCCAGTCCGATGACCACCCCCACCAGGAGGTAGACGCTCACGGCCGGTACGGTCTCGAGCCACTCCTGGATGTGCAAAGCCGGTTCCTCCGCTGGTGTAGGGCCCCCGTGGGCCGTGGCCCGATGCCCCTGACACCGTGACCGCTCGATCCCCTGACACGCCTGGGCGCGCCCCCGGAAGCGTACTCGATCGGGTCACCCTGGGGCCGATTCGTCCCGCGGTGGGCGGCATCCTCCGCCCGGCCCGATCCGGCGCGAGATGCCCGCCCCGGTACGACGACGGCCCGCCGTGCGGTGACACGGCGGGCCATGGGGGAACGCAGCTGTGAAGCGATTCACCCGGTGAAGCGGCTCACTTGTTGGGGCGCAGGGTCCACACGATGCTCATCTCGCCGGTCACCGCGCCGTCCTCGCGGGTGAGGGCGATGTTCACCGGGAATTCCGGGCGCCCGCCGGCGTCGAGCTCGGCGACCACCTCGGCGACCGGGCGGCTCAGCTCCGCGGTGGCGGTGACCGGTCCCATGGCGAGCTTCTTGTAGCCGATCTCGGCGCGCACCGCCAGCGGCACCGCGCGGCCGAGCTGGTCACCGAAGGCGGTCATCACGATCGCACCGCTCGCGGATTCGGCGAGGGTGAACATCGCGCCGGCGTGCGGGCCGCCGACGTGGTTGTGGAAGTCGGACTGGTCGGGCATGCGGACCACGGCACGCTCGGCGGTGGTCTCGGTGAACTCGAGGTTCAGCGTGCGGACCATCGGCACGGAGGCCGCCATCATTTCGCCGATCGACGGCAGGGTCTCGGAGGACATGGGCGACATGTTACCTAGCAGTAGCTTAGGTGTGAAGGGCCCGCGCGGTCCGGGCGTCCCGCCCGGCGACAATTCGGGTGCGGCCGGCTCCCCGCCCGGTCTAGCGTGAGCGCCCATGTGGCCAGGACAACAACACTGCGCGGACGCATGGGTGAGGTACCCGGCACCGGGCGGGCACCGGGCGCCGGCCTTCCCGCGCCGCATG
The DNA here is from genome assembly GCF_900221035.1 of Streptomyces sp. 2323.1. NCBI lineage: Bacteria > Bacillati > Actinomycetota > Actinomycetes > Kitasatosporales > Streptomycetaceae > Streptomyces > Streptomyces sp. 2323.1. Next base: position 840,669 of record NZ_LT907981.1, read on the forward strand.
CCGTCCACCGCCGAACCCGCCCCCGGCATCCGGCCTTGGTAAGAGCACGTCCCGCGTGGGCTGGACGCAACTATCTGCTGCTCACCGGCGCCACGGTGATCGCGAACCTCGGCAACTCCGGCGCACTGATCGCGACCGCCTTCGCGGTGCTCGCCGCCGGCGGCACCACCACGGACGTCGGCCTGGTCGCGGCCGCCCGTACGGTCCCGCTGGTCGTCTTCCTGCTGATCGGCGGCGCGGTCGCCGACCGGCTACCCCGGCATCGTGTGATGGTCGCCGCGAACGCCCTCAACTGCGTCTCCCAGGGCGTGTTCGCGCTGCTCGTCCTGACCGGGGAGCCGCGGCTGTGGCAGATGGCGCTGCTGGCCGCCCTCGGCGGCACCGGGCAGGCGTTCTTCGAGCCGGCCTCCGAGGGCATGATGCTCGCCAGCGTCTCCGGCGATCAGGCGGGGCGCGCCTTCGCCGTGTTCCGGATGGGTGTGAACGGCGCGACCATCGGCGGTGCGGCGCTCGGCGGCGCCCTGGTCGCCGCGGTCGGCCCCGGCTGGGTGCTGGCCGTCGACGCCGCCTCGTTCGCGCTCGCGGCGGCACTGCGGGCCTTCCTCGACGTCAGCGGAGTTCCCCGGCGGGCCGCCGGCGGCGGGATACTGCACGATCTGCGGGAGGGCTGGCGGGAGGTCGTCTCCCGGCCCTGGCTGTGGGCCGTGGTCCTGCAGTTCTCCCTCGTCAACGCGGTGGTCGCGGCCGCCGAGGCGGTCTACGGGCCGCTGGTCGCCGCACAGTATCTGGGCGGCCCCGAACCCTGGGGGCTGGCGCTGGCCGCCTTCGGTGCGGGTACCGCGGGCGGCGCCCTGGTGATGACCCGGCTCAAACCGCACCGCCTCCTGCTGACCGGTTCGCTGTGTGTCTTCCCCCTCGCCCTCCCGTCCGCCGCGCTCGCCGTGCCGCTCCCCACGGCCGGGCTCACCGTGATCATGTTCGGCACCGGGGTCGCGATCGAGATCTTCGCGGTGACCTGGATGATGGCGCTGCACCAGGAGATCCCCGAGGACAAGTTCTCCCGGGTCTCGGCCTACGACTGGCTGGGGTCCGTGGCCATGGTCCCGGTGGCCACCGCGCTGGCCGGCCCCGTACAGGACCTCATCGGCAGGCGGGCCGCGCTGTGGGGCGCTTCGGCGCTGATCGTGCTGCTGACGGCGGGAGTGCTGTGCATTCCCGGCGTACGGCAGCTGACACGGCGCCCGAAAACGGAGCCCGTGGCCGGGCGGACGGACTCCCGTGCGGCCGGTGCGCCGGCCCCGCAGACGTCGGGGACGCCGTGAGGCCCGGCCGGCCGCTCAGCCGACGCTGAACGCGCCGCCCGGCGGCACCGGGGACGCCACCGCCTCGGCATCGCCTACGGGTGCCGCGTCCGCGATCAGCCGCCGCACCGCCGAACCGTGCTCGACCCGGGCCGGGAACACATCACCGGCCGCCCGCCGGGCCAGCGCGGCGAGGGGGAGCGGCGCGCGCGAGGCGAGCAGCACGGCGTTGCCGAAGCGGCGGCCGCGCAGCACCGAGGGCTCCGCGATCAGCGCCAGATGCTCGAAGACCGTGGCGAAATTGGCGAGTTGGCCGCGCAGAAAGCCGAACGGCGCACTGTCCGCGAGGTTCGCGGCGTAGCAGCCGTCCGCGCGCAGCACCCGGGCGGCGGCCCGCGCATACTCGACCGAGGTGAGCTGCGCCGGCACCCGCGAGCCGCCGAAGACATCCGCCACGATCACATCGGCGCTGTCCTCCGGCGCCGCCTCCAGCGCCGTACGGGCGTCGTCGGCATGCAGCGTGATGCCGCAGTTGCCGGGCAGCGGCAGATGCTCCGCCACCAGGGCGAGCAGTGCGCGGTCGGCCTCGACGACGTCCTGACGGGAGTGCGGCCGGCTGGCGGCAAGATAGCGGGGCAGGGTCAGCGCCCCGCCCCCCAGGTGCAGCACGTCCAGCGGCTCCCCCGGGGCGGCCGCCTCGTCCAGGACGAATGCCAGCCGGCGCACATACTCGAATTCCAGATGCAGCGGGTCATCGAGGTCCACGTACGACTGCGGTGCACCGTCCACCGTGAGCAGCCAGGCCCGGGGACGGTCGACGTCCGGCAGCAACTTGGCGGTGCCGCAGTCCACGGTCCGGGTGACGGGTATCGGGTCGGGTGCTTCGTCCACCGTCCCATTGTGCCGGTGCGGACCGGGGCGCTCCGGCCGGGCGGTCAGTCCGGCCAGACCTGCCGGATCTCCGCCACATGGGAGACGGCCTGCCGGCGCCCGGCGCGGGCCGCGTCCGCGCGCCTGGTGGGGTCCAGGACATTGCGGCCGAACGCCGACCTGGCCGCGCGGTCAGGAGTGATCACGCACACCCGGGCGCCCTCGCGCGCCAGTTGCGCGCCCTGCGCCCGCGGCCCGGCGATCGGCCCGCCGGAGGCCGCCATCGGCGCGACGATCACCACCCGGTCACAGCCGGCGGCCAGATCCGCGTTGGCGCTGGAGTGCACCCCGCCGTCGATCCACCGCGTGCCGTCGATGGTGACCGGCGGATAGACGCCGGGGACCGCGCAGCTGGCGCCCACCGCGTCGAGCAGCCGCACACCGCTGGTGTGGTCGAAGGCGGTCCGCTCCCCCGTGGCCGCGTTCACCGCCGTGATCATCAGCCGCCGGGCCGGCCAGTCGGCCAGGTCCAGGGTCCGGGCGATCACCGAGCGCTGGGCCTCCTCGGGGACGGTACGGGCCGCGAGGGCCAGCTTCCCCATCCGTACGCCGAAGGACACGGTGTCCCGGGAGCGCAGCGCGATGGTCGCGAACCGGGCGAGGGCGGCCGGGCCCATCCGCTCCGCCGAGCGGGACTGGGGCACGACGAGCTGGCGCGCGTACATCTCCTCCAGGGGGAGCTGCCGGGAGGTGAGATGGGCGCCGACGATCGATCCCGCGGAGGTGCCGATGACGACGTCGGCGTCGGCGAGACCGATGCCCGCCTCGGCGAGACCGGCCAGCACACCGATCTCCCAGCCGATTCCGGTGAGCCCTCCACCGCCCAGGACCAGCGCCGTTCCCGCCATCAGGTCACCCTCGTCATCCGTGTGTGCGCAGCCATTCCCTTTCGGGCGTGCAGTGTCGCACTCCGCGTGCCCCCGGGACAGGGGCGGCTGTGCCCGGCACCCGTGACGGTGCCGGACACAGCCGCTGACCTGCGCTGCCTCACTCCTCGACGGTGCGCACCGTCCCCGCGCCGATGGTCCGGCCGCCCTCCCGGACGGCGAAGCCCAGGCCCGTCTCCAGCGGCACCTCACGACCCAGTTCGACGGAGACCGTCACCGTCTCGCCGGGGCGGGCGAGGCCCCGCTCGCCGAGGTCGAGGTCGCCGACCACGTCCGCGGTGCGGAGGTAGAACTGCGGCCGGTAGCCGGTGGACAGCGGCGTACGGCGGCCGCCCTCCTCGGTGGAGAGCACATAGAGGTCGGCGGTGAAACGGCGCCGCGGGGTGACGCTGCCGGGCGCGGCGACCACGTGCCCGCGGCGCACCTGGTCGCGGTGGAGTCCGCGCAGCAGCAGGGCGACGTTGTCCCCGGCCTCGGCGGACGCCATGGGCTTGCCGAACGTCTCCAGCCCGGTGACGGTCGTCTCGGTTCCCGCGCCGAGCACCGTCACCCGGTCGCCGACCCGCACCGTGCCGCGCTCGACGGCTCCGGTGACGACCGTGCCGCGCCCGGTGATGGACAGGACGTTCTCCACCGGCAGCAGGAACGGCGCGTCCACATACCGCTCGGGCATCGGGACACAGGCGTCCACGGCGTCCAGCAGCGCATCGATCGCCGCCGTCCAGCGCGGGTCGCCCTCCAGGGCACGCAGCCCCGAGACCCGTACGACGGGCACGTGCTCCCCGTCGTAGCCGTGCGCGCTCAGCAGTTCGCGCACCTCCAGCTCCACCAGGTCGGTGAGCTCCGGGTCCCCGGCGTCGGCCTTGTTGAGGGCCACCACGAGGTGCTGGACGCCCACTTGCTTGGCGAGCAGCACATGTTCGGCGGTCTGCGGCATGATCCCGTCGAGCGCGGAGACGACGAGGATCGCCCCGTCGAGCTGCGCCGCGCCGGTGACCATGTTCTTGATGAAGTCGGCGTGGCCGGGCATGTCGACATGGGCGTAGTGCCGGGTGCCGGTCTCGTACTCGACGTGCGAGATGTTGATGGTGATACCGCGGGCGGCCTCCTCCGGGGCCCGGTCGATGCGGTCGAACGGTACGAACGTGCCGCTCCCCCGGTCGCTGAGAACCTTGGTGATGGCCGCGGTCAGCGTGGTCTTGCCGTGGTCGACATGGCCCATGGTGCCGATGTTCAGGTGCGGCTTGGTGCGCACGTATGCCGTCTTGGGCATGGTGTTCTTCCTCGCAACAATGCGGTGAGGACGGCGACTTGGCGCCGTGGGGACCCCTGGGACCGGCCGACCCTCCCCTTGCGGGGTCCGCCGGACGATCCGGAGAGGGTCAGCTTCGTGCGCCGTCGGCCGCCACGGCCGCTGCGACGGCGGCGGTGGCGGAGGCGTCATCCGCTGCGGCGACGGCCGCGAGGAATGCGAGGGCAGCCTTCGGCTCGTCCGCGACTGCGGACGGGAGCAGGAGGAAGGCGTGCCGGATCATGCGTCCTATGGTGCCGGGCGCCCGCACCGGCGTCGAACGAATTAACCGTCGGTGCCACGGCCGGGTTTGGACACGACGGGACACCCTGCATCCGTCGGAGCCACGGCCGGGCTCGGGGCCGCCACCCTGAGCCGGTCTCCGTCCGGTCCTGAAACGCGCAGGCCACAGGGCGGGATGCCCGCTCCCTCTCACCCGGTCGGTTACGCTCCCGAGGTGCTCCCACCCGCTGCCACGCCCGACGGCCTCGCCGCGCGCTGCACGCGTGTGCTGCTCTCCCCATGGTCCCGGCTGGGTTTGCTGCTCGCCCTGTTGGCGGGGGCCGCGGCCGCCGTGCTGCTCTGGCGGCCGCAGCAGTTGCTGACCGGCGACTGGGCCGCGCAGCTGTCCGGCCCGACCGCCCTGGTGGACTTCGCGCTGGCATACGGCGTGTGCACCGCCGCTTTCGTCCCGCGCCCGGTACTCAACCTCGCGGCAGGTGCCCTCTTCGGCTGCCGGGCCGGCCTGGCCGCCGCGCTCGTCGGTACGGTGCTGGGCGCCGGTCTGTCCTTCGGGCTCGGCCGACTGCTCGGGCAGGACGCCCTGCGCCCGTTGTTGCGCAACCGCTGGCTGACCGCCGCCGACCGGCAGTTGAGCGAGCACGGCTTCCGCTCGATGCTGGCGATCCGGCTGTTCCCCGGCCTGCCGTTCTCGGCCACCAACTACTGCGCCGCGGTCTCCCGTACGGGCTGGTCCCCGTACCTCCTCGCGACGGCTCTCGGCAGCATCCCGAACACCGCGGCCTACGCCCTCGCCGGCGCACGCGCCTCGACGCCCACCTCACCGGCGTTCCTCCTCGCCATGGGCTTCCTCGCCGTCACCGCGCTGGGGGCGCTGGTGGTGGCGTGGTGCAAACGCAAGGCACTGCGCGGAAGCTGACCGCGGACCGGGCCGAGGGCGCACGCCGCGCGAGCCGCCATCCGGAAGGTGCGCCAGGTCCAGGGCCCTTTGGCCATCCGGACATCTTCGGACGTTACGCTGCCCCCGATCGGCGATGATCCACATCCGCCGCCACTGTCCGCTTTTTCACATCTGGCGCAGGTCAGCGCCTGATCACCCTTGGATAGCGTATTTTCCATGACTTGGTTTGAATCATTCGTGCTCGGACTCGTCCAAGGGTTGACCGAGTTTCTTCCCATCTCGTCCAGCGCCCATCTGCGGCTGACCGCGGCGTTCGCCGGCTGGCACGACCCCGGCGCGGCGTTCACCGCCATCACCCAGATCGGCACCGAAGCGGCCGTCATCATCTACTTCCGCAAGGACATCGGACGGATCATCTCGACCTGGGCCCGCTCCCTTTTCCAGCGTGAGCTGCGGCACGAGCACGACGCCCAGATGGGCTGGCTGGTCATCGTCGGCTCCATACCGATCGGCGTCCTGGGCATCACGCTCAAGGACGCCGTCGAGGGCCCGTTCCGCGATCTGCGGCTGATCGCCACCACCCTCATCGTGATGGGTGTGGTCCTGGGCATCGCCGACCGACTGGCCGCCCGCGACGAGACCGGCGGCCGGCACCGCGCCGCCAAACAGCGCAAGACCCTCACCGACCTCAGCGTCAAGGACGGTCTGCTGTACGGCGCCTGCCAGGCCATGGCCCTCGTCCCGGGCGTCTCCCGCTCCGGCGCGACGATCAGCGGCGGCCTGCTGATGGGCTACACCCGCGAATCCGCGGCCCGTTACTCCTTCCTGCTCGCCATTCCGGCCGTACTGGCCTCCGGCGTCTTCGAGCTCAAGGATGCCGGCGAGGGACATGTCGCCTGGGGCCCCACCCTCTTCGCCACGGTCATCGCCTTCGTCGTCGGCTACGCCGTGATCGCCTGGTTCATGAAGTTCATCTCCCACAAGAGCTTCATGCCGTTCGTGATCTACCGCATCCTGCTGGGGATAGCCCTGTTCGCCCTGGTCGCGGCCGGGGTGCTGACGCCGCATGCGGGGGAAACGGCGGGGTGAGGCCGTCGCGTTCCTGAGCCGGACAGGCGGCGCGCACACGGCGTCCCCGAGCCGCGCGGCGCACGCCTCTACCGGGCGGCTACTTGATGCCCTGCACACGCGCGTTGGCCAGGAGCGCCTTCAGACCGTTGAGGTCGTAGCCGGTCAGCTTGCCGGCGTCGGCGGCGGTCCGGTACCCGCCGTTGGGTTCGCACATGATCGGCTTGTTGCCGTAGGGCGTGGCGACGCACTCGAACTTCTCCACGACGCCGTCCTTGTCCATGTCGTAGTTCGGATGGTCGAGACCGAGCGCGTGCAGCGTCTCGTGGACGACGGTGTTCCGCACGATGGACGCGGCGATCCGGTACGAGCCGTCGAAGTACTCGCTGTCGATCGCCGCGATGCCGCCTATGCCGACCCCCTTCGCCGGATGGGGGCAGGGCATGCCCTGCGAATAACCGGGCTTGCGGAGGGGCCGGTACATCTCAGTGATCTGAACGTGGCCGACGGGCCCGCACTTCGCGGGGTCCACGGTCTCGACGCCGCCAATGGCGAGCCGCACACCGGCGGCCTTGGCCTGGGCGACGGCGGCCGTCAGGTAAGGCGTGTAGCGGGCCTTCATGGCAGCCGTGGCGAAGGTCACCGTGTACGAGCGGGACGGACTGAGGCTGGTGACGCCGAGCCGGGTCGTCAGATTCCACCCGGTGCCCTTCGTGGTGATCGTCGGCACCCGGCCGGAGGCCATGGTGAGCGTGCACACCATGCACACAGCGGCCACCGCGAGAGTCTTACGCATGAGGTTCCTCCCTCTGCACTTGTCGGGGGAAGTGATGCCCTTTCACACATCAGACTCATGAGCCACACAAATGGTTACATTGCCAACGACGTTGTCCATGTCAGGAGTTGAGGGCAGACGCGGCGCCCTCATCGTGCGGACGCCGGGCCAGTTCAGCGGCCGTCAGCGATAGCCGGTGTCGTCGGCCGTCAGGCCCCGGTCCTGGACCTCGACGACGTAGCGCCAGCAGTCCGGCCGGGTGCCGTCGGTGTCGGTGAATCCGTAGAGGGGGGCGAGGTGCCCGCTGGAGACGCCCTGACCGGTCCAGCGGGCGACGTCCGGGTCCGCGGCGAGCGCGACGACCGCCCGCGCAACATAGGTGGGGGATTCGGCGATGCAGAAATGCGGCACCCGGGCGGTCGCCTCCCGCCAGTTGTCCTCGGTCACGCCGAAGGCCTCCAGCATCTTCTCCGAGCGCAGCCAGCCGGGGGTGACGGCCACGGCCGCGCCGCCGTACGGGGCGGGTTCATGGCTCAGGGCCAGCGTCATCCGCTGTACGGCGGCCTTCACCCGGCGTGTGCCCCGCCACCCCTGACACGGCCGGTGACGGCCTGCTAGGCGGCGTACGTACGTGTCACAAACTCATCGGGTGGTCAGGAACTGAGGTGGTATTGGGCCCAGGGCTGATGGGACGCCACGGAATCCTCGTGCGAGGGCGCGAGGGTTCCCCACGGGGCGAGGGTGTTGTCCCATTCGGAAGCGAGGGCGGCCATGTTGTCCGGGACGGACTCCGCGGTCGGCATCGTGCCCGTGTGCCAGGCGGATGCCATCGGGTGCGCCGAGTGCGCGGAATTCCAGGCGGCCGTCTGCTGTGCCGGAATGGTGTATTCGGTTTCATGGACCTCGCCGGGGCCGCGCCGATGGCGTCCCGCATGGGTCTCGACCGGCCCCGGATAAAACCGCCCCTGGGCGGAGAGCTGTTGGGCCCGGGTCACCAAGCGGGTGAGATCCAGCCCGAATTCGGCGGCGAGTTCGCGCAAATCCACCCCGGTCTGCCAACTGCCGATGAGCACCGCATCCATCGCCGGCGACCAGCTCTGTTCCGCTGCCCCCGGGCCGCCGCTGTCGCGGGCCGGGCCGGTGGGGCGCGTTCCGGCAGAGGAGTTCTGGTGGGGATATTCCGCAGCTGCCTCGGGCGCCGGCGGGGTCTCCTCGGACTCCCGCGGTGCCGCGGCAGGGGTCGCGGCCGCCAGCAGTTCTTCGGCGACGGCGCGGGCGTCGTCCTTGCCCACCGTACGCCGGGCGACGCGCACTTCCCGCTCGTTCAAGCCGAACAGACCGGCCACCGCGCCGGCGCTGCCCACCGTCACGGCAAACGCCGCCAGCACCCGTGACCGGTCGGCCTGCGCCTCGTCAAGTCTGGCCTGCGCCTCACGCACACGCTCGTCGCCCAGACAAAACGCCTCTGCCAGTACGGCGTTGCGGTCCCACAACTCTCTAGGATCCATACTTATTCAACGCCTCGCGCGCGCTGGTGTCCCGATCTGGCTAAATAAAACACCCCAAAGCACCCATCGAACCACCAGATGAAAATCACCTCGGGCGCGCGGCTCCGGGCCGCTCCCCGCCTCTCCTGATCTCATATGCCCTGGCCACGCGGTTGCGCTTCAGACGCCAGGTGGATTGTCAGTGCCGTGCGTTACTGTCTCGATCAGTCGCATTTCCATATGTCCGTGTGTTCATGGGGGGGCCATGACTCGTATTTCCCGTACTTCGTTCCGCGTCGTGGGGGCGTTGCTGACCGGCGCCGTGCTGTGCGGCACGGCGGCATGCTCGGCGTCCCCAGGGCCGTCCGCGCACCACTCCGCGCCGGAGGGCTTCCACGCCGCGCCGGTCGCCGCGGTGCAGAAGGCCGTCAACAAGGGCGCCAAGCTCAACTCCGCGTCGTATCGCCTCTCCGGCAGCATCCCGGGCCAGGGCACCGTCGAGGGCAAGGTGTCGTTCAGTCTCCGCCCGCGGGCCGTCGATATGCGGATGCAGGCCGCCAAGGGCAAGCAGGAGCACGAGTTCTCGGTGCGGCTCGTCGGGGACTCGGTCTATCTCGGCGGGGGCTCGTCCGCGGCCGCCGAGATGGACGGCAAGCACTGGATCAAGTTCGCCATGAAGGGCAAGGGGGCCGGCGGCTTCGGGGGAATGCAGCGGCAGGCCGACCAGGACCCGGCGGCGCAGGCGTCGTTGCTTCCGCAGTCCGATGACGTCAAGAAGGTCGGCGAGGAGACCGTCGACGGCGTGCGGACGACGCACTATGCGGGCGCGGTGGAGGTGGCGGATCTGCTCACCAAGCGGGCGCCCAAGAGCGGGCTGGACGCCGCGCGCCGCAAGAAGGTGGTGGAGCAGTACCGGCAGCTCGGGGTGCGCAAGCTGCACCTCGACATGTGGATCGGTCCCGATGACCGGACCGTGAAGTTCCGGGAGCGTGCGCAGACGGCCCAGGGCCCGCTGGACCTGACCATACGGTTCTCCGACGTCAACAAGCCGGTCACGGTCCAGGCGCCGCCGGCTTCGGACACGGTGGATCTGGAGCAGAAGCTGAAGGAGGGCGGCATACTGCCGCACGCCTCCTGACGGACACCTCAGTGCGGCATGGGCTCATCGAGGTGCGGCAGGCCGATCGGGTTGGGGAAGGGGAGCACCTCCGCAGCCAGGATGCGGCGGACCACGGGTTCCAGCGCGTGCAGCATCGCCTCGGTCTGCGCCTCGGGCAGCGAGTGCAGCAGCCGGCCGGCCAGCCGGTCGGTGGCTGCCTCGATCCGCTCCCGTTCCGTCCTGCCGTGTTCGGTCGCGTCGCCGCGGGCGTCCACGAGGTCACGGGCCCGCAGCCGGTCCGCCGCGGCGGCCCACTCCTCCTCGCTCCAGCCGCGGTCCTGCCGCATGGTGTCCCCGGGGACGCGACCGGCCGCGGCGGCCAGGACCAGGGCCTCGCATCCGTCGAGTCCCTCGTCGGCGAGTACGGCAAGGTGCGCATCGCCTCTGAACTCTCTTACGGCGGTGACCAGTTGCCACAGGCGCTCGACGGGATCGGCGTGGTCGCACAGCGCGCGGTTGGCGGCGAACAGCGGACGTGCGGTGCCCGGTGCCTCGTCGACGATCGCCTGGAGCGGGGGCAGCAGCTCGGCGGCGCGGCGCTCCAGTTCGGGGTCGATTCCGCGCAGCGCCCGGGCCGCACGACTGCCACGCTCGTCGAGGACATGAGCCGGGCTGACGACGCTCCAGGCCGCGGGCAGCGCCCGGGCGACCATCCCCGGCGCGAAGACCCCGAGGACGGCGGTGGCCGCGGCGGGTTCCAGGGCTCCCATGGGAGCCGTGCGGGCCGCGAAATACCCCATCCAGAAGCCCTTGAGGCCCAGGTCCTTGCCCATGTCGCGGCAGTGGTCGTCGAAGTAGCAGACCGCATGCAGCGGCTCGGTCAGCAGCCAAAGCGATCGTGCGTGCAGCTCCATGCCCGGCACGCTACCGCTGCCGGAGGTCCGACGCACCGCATGCGCCGCCCGCGACACCCCCGTCGGACGAGCCCGGCCCGGGAGTGGCGGCCGGGCGGGATGACGCACCCGCCCCGTAGAGAGGATCAGCAGCCATGACCACCCACGCCCAGATCATCGATCTCGCCCTGGACCGGATAGTGACGGGCTATGTCTTCCCCCAGCGCGCCGTGGAGGTCGACCAGGCGATCCGCGCCCGGCTGGCATCCGGTGCGTACGACGCGCTGAGCGGTGCCGCGTTCTGCGCGGCGGTGACCGCGCATCTGCAAGAGGTCTGCCCGGACAAGCACCTCAGGCTGCTGTGGCAGGACGAGCCCCGGGTCACCGAGTCAGCCCAGGAGGACGCGGGCCGGGCGGCATTCCTCGCGCTGATGCGGGCCGAGAATCACGGCATCCGCCGCTGCGAGCAGCTCGACGGCAATATCGGCTTTCTGGACGTCCGGTGGATGGCCGACGCCGGGGAAGGCGCCCGCGCGATCGGTGCGGCCATGGAGCTGGTCGCGCACACCCGGGCCCTCGTTCTCGATCTGCGGGAGTGCCGGGGTGGCTCGCCCGCGGGCGCCGCGATGTGGTGCAGCTACTTCTTCCCCGACGATCAGGTGCACCTCAATGACTTCTACGAGCGCTCCACCGACTCCACCCGGCAGTACTGGACCCTCTCGCACCTGCCCGCGCCGCGCTATCTCTACCGTCCGGTGTACGTCCTCACCAGCGCGACCACCTTCTCGGGCGGGGAGGACGTGGCGTACACCCTGCAGGCGTACGAACGCGCGGAGGTGATCGGGGAGACGACCCGCGGCGGGGCGCACCCCACCGAGCGGTATCCGGTGACGGAGCACATCACGGTCACCGTGCCCACGGCCCGGACCACCAATGCCGTCACGGGCACCAACTGGGAGGGCGTGGGTGTGCAGCCGGATCGTGACGTACCGGCCGATACGGCATTCGAGGTGGCGTATAAGGAGGCGCTGGGGCGGCCGGCGTAGTCCCTGATCCGCGGGACATCACACGGGTAGGGGTGGCCCTGGGCAAGAGGCCGGGGCCGGTCCGGTGGAGGGGCGGAGCCCGGCGAGGCCCGGCGGCCGGCGGAGGCCCGCCGCCCGGTGGAGGCCCGCCGCCCGGTGGAAGCTCGGCACCGATGTGGGGTCGGCGGCCGGTGGCGTTCCGTCGTCAGCCGTCGGTGCGGCCACCCGCTCCGAAACCGGACTGCCAGGCCCACAGATGGGTGCAGTTGGGGCACTGCAGATGCAGCACACTGCCCTTGTTCGACAGGAGGTAGCGCCAGTGGTCGTCACAGGTGCGGCCGTCGAGGCAGCTGCCGCAGTCCTGGTGGTCCTGGCAGCCGGGGCACGGCACCCAGGCCCGGCGGCCGATATCGGCGGTGGGGTCGAGCGGCAGCATGCTCAGGCCCGTCCGGGGGCCGGCAGCACCCCCGCGGAGACCAGCATGTCGTAGGTGGCCTGCTGTTCCGCGTCCAGGTCCGAGTAGAGGAGCCGGTAGGCGTCGGCCTCGCCCTCCATCACCGCGAGGGGGTCCCAGGTGTCACCCAGCGCCGCGACGACTTCGGTGCGCCGCCGGGCCTCGTGTGCGGTGAGGTCGAACTCGACTATCTGGTGGTCCGAGGTGTTGCGGTCGATCATGGTGCGCGTCCCATGCCACTTGCGGATGATTCGGACGTGTTTATCAAGCGGGGCGGCACTGAGGAAGCGTCAGCCGGAGCGCACCCTGAAATCGTCCGGAATGCGGAATGGTCGGTGGCGCAGCGTGAAGCAAGGAGCACGCAGAGGCATGGGGCCGCCCCCGCAGAGTGGCCTCAGTGCCCGTCCGGCCGCCCGGCACGCGCCGACCCGGCGGGCGGCGACCCGGCAGGCGGCGACCCGGCGGGCAGGCGTCGGACCGCGACCGCGGCGGCATCGTCGCCCAGCCGGCCGTTGGTGTGCGCCAGCAGATCCGCGCGCAGCAGCCGCAGGACCTGCCGCGGACTGCGGCCGCTCCAGGCGCCCGCGCGCTCGGCCAGCGGGTAGAACTCCCCCTCGCCGTCGCGGGCTTCGGTCACCCCGTCCGTGTAGAGCAGCAGCACATCACCGGCCTCGAAGGGGAACGTCTCGACTTCGTAGCCGGGGGCGCCGGCCAGGCCGCCGAGCCCGATCGGGAGCGCGGTCCGCTCCGAGTGCAGGGTGAGGGCCCGTCCGTCGCGCAGCAGCAACGCGGGCGGGTGGCCGCAATTGATGGTGCGCAGCACGGGCCAGTGGTCGGGGGCGTCCAGCAGCAGGACGGTCGCGAAGGTCTCGTCGGTGTCGAGGTCCGGGCCGCCGGCGGGCTCGGGAAGGGGGTCCACGGCGGCGGGGGCGGAGCGGGCGTGCGGGTCGGCGGCGTCACCGGCCGCCGGTGCGGCATCCGCCGCGTTGCCCCACTGGCTGCTGTCCCAGCGCACGGCGCCGTCGAGGTGAATGGCCAGCTTGGGCAGGGTGGCCTGACGGTGGGCGGCGGCCCGGAAGGCGCCGAGGAGGAGGGCCGCGTGGCTGTAGGCGGGCAGCCCCTTGCCTCGGACGTCGCCGATGATCAGCCGCGTACTGCTGGTGGTGCGCGCCGCCGCGAACAGATCGCCGCCCATCTCCGCCTCCTCCTCGGCCGCCAGGTAGAAGGAGGCGATCTCCAGGGGGCCACTACGGGCGGGCAGCGGTCTGAGCAGCACCTGCTGGGCAACGGCGGCCACCGAGCGGCTCTTCGTGAGCCGCCGCTCGCCGCGGTCCCGGGCGACGGTGAAGACCACGACCAGCGCGGAGACGACGATCAGCGCGGCGATCTGGGTTTCGAGATTCTCGGTGAACAGCACGTTTCGCGCGATACCGATGAACACCTGGGCGGCCACCGCCAGCGCACCGATCGCCGCCGTCAGCCCGGGCCCGGCGAAGGCCGCGGTGAGCGTGGGTGCCGCCACCAGCAGCGGCCCGAGGTGGATGTCGGGCGGCGCGAGGACATCGATCGCGCAGACCGCCACGATGAGCCCGATCGGGATCAGCACCAGGACGTGGCTGAGTTCCCATCGTCCCTGTAGCTGCGGCAGCCGTTGGAAGGGCATGCCTCATGTTTGCACCCGGGAGAGCTAAATGCCCGGATAGTCCCTTCGGGGCGCCCCCCGGAGGCCCCTCGGCCCGACCCCTTCAGCCCGCTCCCCCCAGCCAACCCCCTCGACCTGCCCCTCCGCCCCGCCCCTCGGCAAGCGCGCTCGACAGGCCCCCTCCGTAGGCCCCTCACTTCCCCCGCTCCGCCGCCTCCCGCCGCATCGCCGCGACGAGCAGATCGAGCGCGCGCTCGACGGCCGAGCCCGCCATGAGCGGGAGATGCTCCCGTACGCGGTACAGGCTCGGGTATTCGTCAGCGGGCAGGCTGCCGTACTGCGCCTGCCAGGCCTGCTCGTCCGCCGCGCGCTGGGCGGGTGCCAGCCGCAGCACACCGGCGTCCAGGGCCGCATGGCCGAGGGCGGTGTCCACGAGCGCGTGGTAGTGGCGGACGGCGGTGGCCTCGTCGAAGCCGGCCTGGAGCAACAGGCCGATGCCCGTGTCGACCGCGCGCTGCTCATGGGGCCGGCCCGTGACCCGCACCGTGCTGAACACGGCGATCTGCGGATGGCGCAGCGCGGAGCGGTAGGCGCGCAGGCCAAGCTCGCGCAGGTCGGCGGCCCAGTCGCCGCTGGATCCGAAGCCGACCATGGACTCGCCGATGAGCCGGTCGGCCAGCGCCAGCAGCAGATCCTCGGTGTTGCGGAAGTAGCGGTAGACGGCGGAGGGATCGGCGCCGAGGGCCGCACCGAGTTTGCGCACGGTGAAGGCCTGCGCTCCCTGGGCGTCGATCAGTTCACAGGCGGCGTCGACGATGAGATCGGCGGACAGGACCACCCCCGAACTGGTCGGCCGGCGCCGCTTGCGCTCGGCCGGCACGCGCTCGCTCTCCGTCACGCCGGTCCCCTCCATATCGCTCCGTCGCCGGCCCCCGGGCCCTGTGCGGGCCAGTTAATCACCAGGTTACGTCAACACCGTTGACACAAGGATGAACGGACGGTTTCATCGGCGGACATACACGGACCGCCGCGGTGCCGTACCCCGCACCGCACCTCTCTTTCCACGACGCGGCCAGGCCCCGATCCCGGGCCCGGCCCGTGCCGCCCTGCCCCGCCACGCCGCCCGCACCTCCCCCTGGCCCGGCCCCAGTCCGGTCCGGGCAGTCGTCCAAGGAGTGAGTGCCATGCCTTCCCCCGTGCAGCAGGACCCCGGCCAGCCGAGAATGCGCCGCTCGCTGGGGGTGAAGGACGGCGTGGCCATCGCCGCGTCGAGCACCGCCGCCACCACCAGCATCGGCATCGGGATGGGCTCGCTGGCCGCGTACGCCGGGCGCCAGACGCCCGCCCTGCTGCTGCTCGCCTTCCTCCCCATCCTCGGCATCGCCCTGTCGTACGCGCGGCTCAACCGCACCGAGCCGAACTGCGGCAGCGGCTACACCTGGGTGGGCCGGTCCATCGGCCCCTGGCCCGGATTTCTGACCGGGTGGGTGGTGCTGATCGGTAACGTGATCTTCATGGCGTACACGGGGGCGGTGACCGGCTCCGTCGTGCTCCAGTTCCTCAACAAGCTCGGTCTGCACAGCGTGTGGGGGCTCCGGCTGGATCCGTCCTCGACCGGCATCAGCACCGCCGTCGGCCTGGTCGCGCTGGTCGTCGTCACGATCACCGCCATCACCGGCGTGCAGGCCGCGACCCGGCTGCAGATGTGGCTGCTGATCTTCGAGTACGCGGTGCTGGTGGCCTTCTGCGGCTATGCCCTGTACACCGGCGACCAGCCGTTCTCGCTGTCCTGGCTCAACCCCTTCGACATCGGCTCACCGCAGGCGCTGGCCCAGGGGATGGTGATCGCGGTGTTCATCTACTGGGGCTGCGATGCCGCGTTCAGCGTCAACGAGGAGACCCGCAGCGCCTCCGACGCGGCCCGCGGCGGACTGATCGCGCTGGTGGCGATGCTGGGGCTGTTCCTGATCGGTGCACTCGCGTTCCAGCGGGTGATGAGCACCGGCGAACTCATGCACAACGGTTCGCAGGCACTGACCTTCCTCGGCAGCAGCCTGGCACCGGAGCCCTGGGCCTCGCTGCCCCTGGCGGCCCTGATGTGCTCCGCCTTCGCCTCGCTCCAGTCGAGCGTGATCCCCACCGCCCGGGGCGCGTTGGCGATGGCCCGCGACCGGACGCTGGGCCCGGTGTGGCAGCGCGTGCATCCGCGCTACGGCTCGCCCGCCGTGGGCACCCTCGTGATCATGGCGCTCGCGGCGCTGCTGGCCGTACTTGCGGTCGGCATCCCCAAGCTCAACGACATGATCCTCACTGCGGTCAACTCCATCGGCCTGACCGTGGCCCTCTACTACGGCCTGACCGCGCTCGCCTGCGCGGTGCGTTTCCGCAGCAGCCTGCGCGACGGAGTGGTGCGCGCGCTGCGGGACGTGGTCGTCCCGGCGGCGAGCGCGCTGACCCTCTTCGGGCTCGGCGCCTACCTCGTCTGGGACTACGCGACCATGAGCGACCACTTCGAGGCCAGCCCGGACAACGGCTGGTTCATGCTGCTGCTGCCCGCACTGTTCCTCCTGCTGGGCCTGGCCACCGCCGCCTGGGCCAAGTGGGTGCGCCGAGCCCCGTACTTCCACACCGGGCGGGGGACGGACGCCGATGCGCTCACCCTGCCGATGGACGGGGACGCCGGCGCCCCGCTGCCGCGCCCCGTGGAGAGCTGACCGCAGCGCCCGTGGAGAGCTCACCGCCCGCCCGGTCCCCGCCCCGGCCCCTACGACGACCGCACCACCCACCCCACACCACTGGAGCAGCAACCTCATGGATCTCAGCACCACCGTGCACCCCGAGCCCGGCCCGGACGCCGCCTCCCCCGGCTCCCCCGGTGACCACCGCGCCGACCTCGTCTTCCTCTCCGGCCCCGTGCACACCGTCGACTCCGCGCGGACCCGGGCGAGCGCGGTGGCGGTCCGCGGGGACCGGATCATCGCCGTCGGGCACGACGCGGCGGTGCGCGAGCTGATCGGGCCCGGCACGGAGGTCGTCGATCTGGGCGGCAAGCTGCTGATCCCCGGCTTCCAGGACGCCCATGTCCATCCGGTCGGCGGCGGGCTGGAGTTGGCGCTGTGCGATCTGAGTGCGGCGGAGACGGCCACGGCGTACCGCGAGCTGATCAGCGCGTATGCGACAGCGCATCCACAGGTTCCGTGGATCACGGGCGGCGGCTGGTCCCTGGAGGCGTTCCCCGGCGGGATGCCGACCCGGGAGTTTCTGGACGAGCTCGTCCGCGACCGCCCGGTGTTCCTCGTCAACCGTGATCACCACGGCGCCTGGGCCAACAGCTGCGCACTGGAGCGAGCCGGGATCACCGCCGGTACGCCGGACCCGGCCGACGGGCGCATCGAGCGGGACGCCGACGGCCGCCCGACCGGCATGCTGCAGGAGGGAGCCATGCGGCTGGTCGGCGACCTGGTGCCGGCACCGACGCTCGCCGAGCAGACCGCCGGCCTGCTCAGGGCGCAGCGCCTGCTGCACGGGTACGGGGTGACCGCCTGGCAGGACGCGATGCTGGGCCGCGCTCCGGGGACGTCCGACGTCACTCCCGCCTACGTGGCCGCCCGCAGCGAGGGGAAGCTCACCGCGCGGGTGCGCGGGGCGCTGTGGTGGGAGCGGGACCGTGGAGTGGAGCAGATCCCCGAACTGGTCGCCCGACGGAAGGAGTTGACGGGCGGGCGGCTCCAGGCGACCAGCGTCAAGATCATGCAGGACGGGATCGCCGAGAACCACACGGCTGCCATGCTCACCCCCTACCTCACCGCCTGCGGCTGCTCCTCCGACAACAGCGGCATCTCCTTCATCGACCCAGAGGAGCTGCGCACCTACGTCACCCGGCTGGACGCGGAAGGGTTCCAGGTGCACTTCCACGCCCTGGGCGACCGGGCCGTACGCGAGGCGCTGGACGCGGTCGAGGCGGCCCGGCGGACGAACGGCCGGACCGACACCCGGCCGCACCTCGCGCATCTCCAGGTGGTCCACCCCGATGACATACCGCGCTTCCGCCGGCTCGGCGCGACCGCGAACATCCAGGCGCTCTGGGCGGCCCACGAACCGCAGATGGACGAGCTGACGATCCCCTTCCTGGGCGCCCAACGGGCCGCCTGGCAGTACCCGTTCGGTGATCTGCTGCGCTCGGGCGCCACCCTCGCGGCAGGCAGCGACTGGCCGGTCAGCTCCCCCGACCCGATCGCCGCCCTGCATGTCGCGGTCAACCGCCGGACCCCGGACGCCCCGGACTCGGCACCGCCCTTCCTGCCCGAACAGCGCATCGACCTGGGTGCGGCACTGGCCGCGTACACGGCCGGCAGCGCCTACGCCAACCACCTCGACGACACCGGCACCATCCGGCCGGGCATGCTGGCCGACCTGGCCGTCCTCGACCGCGACCCGTTCGACGGCCCCGAGGACGAGATCGCCGCGACCCGCGTGCTGCAGACCTTCGTCGGGGGGCGCCGGGTGTACGCGGCCGACGACGCCTGAGGCAGACGGCACGGCCGGGGCCCCACACCCCGGCCGTGCGCCGCGCACCGCCGTCCGCGCCGTACGCCCGGTGGCCCGGCCCCGCGATCCCGCCGGGCCGGTCCACCGGGTGCGCCGTACCCCTACTCGATGACGAGCTCGACGTCGATGTTGCCGCGGGTGGCCTTGGAGTACGGGCAGAACTCGTGCGTCGCCTCGACCAGCTTCCGCCCGGTCTCGCCCGCGAGGGTCTCCGGCAGCTCCACCCGCATGACGACGCCGAGGCCGAAGCCGGTGCCGTCCTTGCCGATCGAGACCTCGGCGGTGACCGAGACGTCCTTGGTGTCGATCTTCATCTGGCGGCCGACATTGCTCATCGCGCTGGCGAAGCAGGCCGCATAGCCGGCGGCGAAGAGCTGCTCCGGGTTCGTGCCCGCGCCGTTGCCGCCGAGCTCAGGGGGCATGGCCAGGGCGAGGTCGATCCGGCCGTCGGAGCTGACGGCCCGTCCCTCACGGCCGTTGGCAGTGGCGACAGCGGTGTACAGCGCGTCCATCACGGTTCCCTTCGTAGCGCGGCGGCCGTTTCCCGGCCGCCCGATGGGCACTACAGTCGCACACATCTAAATTGTGCGCAACTAAGTTGCGCGCAATTAAATAACCCGGCGAGCTAACCTGTTCCCATGACCCCTACGACCAGGCCTCCGGTACCCGACGCCGAACTGCTCCGCCTCGACCACCAGGTCTGCTTCTCGCTGCACGCCGCCTCGCGCGCCTTCGGCGGCGTCTACCGGGACGCCCTCAAGGGCCTGGGCCTGACCTACCCCCAGTACCTGGTCATGCTGGTCCTGTGGGAGCACGGCCCCCAGCCGGTCAAGGCCATCGGCGAACAGCTCCGGCTGGATTCCGGCACCCTCTCCCCGCTGCTCAAGCGGTTGGAGTCGGCCGGCCTGGTACGGCGCGAACGGAGCACCGAGGACGAGCGCTCGGTCACCATCCACCTCACGCCCGCCGGCGACGAGCTGCGCGCCCAGGCCCTGCCGGTCCCGCGCCGAATGCTGGCCGCGACCGGCCTCACCATCGAGGAACTGCGCACGCTCCAGGGCCTGTTGGGGCGGGTGACCAGCGCCCTCGACGAGGCCTGAGCCCACCGTTCCCCCGAGTCCGCCGCCATCCGGCCCGTACCTCTCGACGGTCCGCGGCGTTACGTACGTAGGTGCTTTCCGCGGCATCCGCAAGGCGAGGCACGGACGCCTTGCCCACCCTGGTGCGCTCATCACCCCATTGAGCTACCAAGGTTGGGGAGTCATCAGGACAAAGGCGTATAAAGGGTGGTCAAACCAGCCGGAGCCGCCGGTGAAATCCCGCCCACGACGCGGTTGGCAGCATCGCCTACGACAAGGAGGAGCGCCACGTGAATGCGGCAGAAGTTGTCACCACCATGCTGGTCCAACGGTTCGGGGTCTCCTCGGGCGACATCACCGACGGGACTCCGCTGCGCAGCCTGCGGCTGGACTCCCTGGCACTGGAAGAGCTCCGCGTCCTCATCGAGGAGCGGCTGGACATCGACCTCGACGAGGTGACGCTGACCCCGCGGAACACCGTGGGCCAGCTGGTGGCGGCCGTCGACGGCAAAGTTCCGGCATGACGGGCCGCCAGGAGCCGTTCTCCGCGGCCGTAACAGGACTGGGACTGGTCACCGCGGCGGGCGTCGGCGCGAAGGCCACCTGGCACTCCGTCACCCAGGACACGGTGCCCACCGGCGTGGCGCGCCACGAGGAACTCGCCGATCTGCCCTGCGACTTCATGTACACCGTCGCGGATCTGGACACCCTCGGGCTGCTCGGCGTGGCCACCCAGCGGCTGATGGACCGCTTTTCGCAGTTGGCGGTCATCGCCGCCCGGGAGGCCGTCTCCGATGCCGGACTCGACACCGAATCCTGGGACAGCAGCCGCGTCGCCGTGGTCATCGGCTCCGCGCACGGCGGGCTGCCGTTCTACGACCAGCAGCATGTGGCGATGGCCGGGCGCGGCGCCCGGCGGGTCTCGCCCAAGCTCGCCCCGCTGACCGTCGTCAACAGCGCCGCCAGCAGTGTCTGCACGGATCTCGGCGCCCACGGCCCCAGCCTGGGGGTGGCCACGGCCTGCTCCTCCGGCACCGTCGCGCTGGGCACCGCGCACCAGCTGCTGCGCGCCGGGGTCTGCGACATCGCCATCGCCGGCGGGGCGGAGTCGGTGCTGTCCCGGCTGCTGATCGCCAGCGCCTGCCAGATGAAGGCGGTCTCCACCCGCCGGGACGACCCGGCCGCGGCCTGCCGCCCCTTCGATGCGGGCCGGGACGGCTTCGTGGTCGGCGAGGGCGCCGGGCTCCTGGTGCTGGAGCGCCCCGAGCACGCCCGGGCCCGCCGGGCGCCCGTCCGCGCACACATCCGCGGATACGGCGCGTCCAGCGACGCCTACGCCGCGGTGGCCCCGGACCCCGAGGGCAACGGCATCGAGCGGGCGCTGCGTACCGCGCTGGCGGACGCGGAGGTGCAGCCGGGCGACGTCGGGCACGTCAATGCGCACGGCACCTCGACGGTGGTCAATGACCGGATCGAGGCCGTCATGCTGCACCGGGTGCTCGGCGATCATCCCCTGGTCACCTCGACGAAGGCGATGACCGGACATGCCCTGGGCGCCGCCGGCGGCATCGAGACCGCGCTCACCGTGCTCGCCCTGGAGCAGCAGCTGGTGCCGCCGACCGCCAACCTCGATGTGCCGGATCCGCGGATCCCGATCGACATCGTGCGCAAGGAGGCCCGGCCGGCGGCCTTCGACTGTGCGGTCAAGACGTCGCTCGGCTTCGGCGGGCACAATGCCGCGCTGGTACTGACCCGCTAGGGCGGCTCTTTCGGATCCGCCCGGATCAGGCCGCGGCCCCGAGGTGATCCGAGAGCCCCGCCCTGGACCGCCCATCGGCGCATGTCCCCGCCGGTGCCCCGAGAAGGAATCTGCCATGTCCGAGGAAATGATCCGCACCCTGTCGGTGTGCGGGCTGTCCTATTCCTACCGGCGGCTGCGGCAGCCGGAGCGGACCACCGAGCCCGTGCTGGTGCTGGGTGGCGCGCTGCAGGGGATGTTCGGCTGGGCGCAGATGGAAGATCATGTCGGGCCGGTGGCGGATGTGGTGACCGCCGATCTGCCGGGCATGGGCAACGCCGATCCGCTCCCCCCGGGGCCGAGCATCGATCTCGTCTGCGCGGCGATCGAGCGGATCATCGACGATCTGGACGTGCCGCGGGTCAATCTCTTCGGCTTCTCCTACGGCGCGGGCCTGGCGTACGGGTGCGCCCGGCGGTTCCCCGGGCGCATCGCACGGCTCGCCCTCGGCGGGGTTCCGGCCGATATCAGCGAGGCGCAGGTGGAGCTGTGGCGGCGGGCCTCCGACCACCTCATGGACGGCGACACCGAGTCCTTCGCCACCCTCGTGACCGAGGGGCTGATGTGTCTCGACACCGGCCGGCACGTCGTCCACCGGGAGCTGGCGTACCGCTACGTCAGGCGCTCGATGCTGCATGCGGCCCGGAACTCCCGGCATACCGTCGAAGCGCTGAACCGCGGGCTCCTGGACCGCCCGGACTTCTCCGGCGGACTGGCCGGCATCCCCACCCTCGTCTTCAGCGGCGAGCACGACACGGTGACCTCCCCGGCCCGCCAGCGTGACTTCGCGGCCACCATCCCGGGCAGCCGCTTTCTGACGATTCCCGATGCCGACCACTGGGTGGTGCTCGAACGCCCGCAGGAGGTCGGGGACTTGGCCGCCCGGTTCTTCACCGACGGCCCGCTGAGCTCGGCACCCTGCCTCGCGCCGGTGGTGCGCAGGGAGCCGTCCGCGGCCGATCCGGCGTGTGCGTGATCCACGGAGCCGGATAGATCCCCTTGCGGTTATATAACCGTCTAGGCATGCTGGGGCCATGTCCATACCGTTCGACGTGCTCGCCGAGCCGAGCCGGCGCAAGATCCTCGACCTGCTCCTGGAGCGGCCGCGCCTGGTCGGCGAGCTCACCGAGCAGCTCGGACTGAGCCAGCCCGGCACCTCCAAGCATCTGCGGGTGCTCCGCGAGGCCGGACTCGTCCGGGTCCGGCAGGACGCCCAGCGCCGGTGGTACGAGCTCCGACCCGAGCCCCTGGCGGAGCTGGACGCCTGGCTCGCCCACTACCGACACCTGTGGGCCGGGAGCCTTGACGCCCTGGAACGGCACCTCGACGCCATGGAGGACGACCCCCGATGAACCCGCACTCCGACTCTCTCACCACCTCCGACGGCCGCACCTCGCTGCGCATGGAGCGCAGGCTCGCCCATCCGCCCGCGAAGGTCTGGGCGGCGATCACCGACCCGGCGCAGATCGGGCAGTGGTTCCCCGCCGAGGTCACCGTCGAGCTCCGGCCCGGCGGAGCGATGACCTTCACCATGCCGGGCGTCAGCGGGGTCGCCATGACCGGAACGGTCACCGACGCCGAGGAGCCCCGGCTGTTCGCCTTCACCTGGGGCGAGGACCATCTGCGCTGGGAGATCACCCCGGACGGGGAGGGCTCGCTGCTGACCTTGGTGCACACCTTCGGCGACCGCTTCGGCGGCGCCAGCTTCGCGTCCGGCTGGCATCTGTGCCTCACCGGGCTGTCGCAGCTCCTGGACGGCACCTCGACCGCCGTGGAGCGCGATATGGGCGAGCTGCATGAGGCGTATGTCGAGCAGTTCGATCTCGGGCAGGGCGTGATCGAGGACACCGCGGACGGCCCGCGGATCCGCTTCGAGCGTCAGCTCGTCAAGCCCGCCGAGACGGTCTGGGCCGCGCTGACCTCGGGCGAGGAGCCCGCGGCCGGCGCACCGGCACCGGAGGGCTTCACCGCGGGGGACGCGGCGGCCGGGTCCGTCACCGAGGTGCGGGCCCCGTCGGTGCTCGCCTACCGCTGGCATCCGCAGGGCACGGTCCGCTGGGAGCTGGGCCGGGGCACCGGCCACGGCGCCCGCCTCGTCCTCACCCAGACCGGCCCGCGGGGTTTCGACACGGCCGCCGCGCTGGATGCCTGGCACGACCGCATCGAGCACCTCGCGGCACGGCTGCTGGCCGACTGACATTCCGCATTTCCCCGCCCCCGCTACGCCGCGCTCCCTGTGGATTCCCCAGGGGGCGCGAGCGATAGGGCGCTCGGCGGTCGATCCGGACCGCCGCTTCCCGCCGTTTCCCGCCGCGGAAATGCCTCTTCCCCGTGTGAGCCAGGCAACTTTACGGGGCTCCGGAGAAGCCTTTGACGTCCTTGCCGGGTGATGCACGGCACGCGACGTACGTCACGTACGAGCACCCCTAGTCGCCGCCTTTCCCGGCATTACCGCATAGCGCGGTCTTTATAAAGGACATCTCGCCCTATCTCACGAAGATAGGTAGTACAAAGCATCATTGCCACCATCCAGGGCCCGCGTTAACCATGTTCCGCGTAGCACCGAGAACGAGCCTGCGGACTCAGCCAGAACGGCGGACGCGGCCACGACCCTCGGTTCTCACGCGCCAACCGAAGGCCGCCTCCCCCGCCACCAAGCCCTGGAAGAGGTCACATCCGCATGCCTGGTTTCACCCTGCCCCGCACCGTCCGTACGACCCGTATCACCCGCGCCCACAAGATCTCCGCGGCAGTGGTGGCGTCCGCAAGCTGTGCCGCCGCTCTGGCGCTCACCGCGGCGCCGAGCAACGCCGAGACCACTGCCGCCCATGCGCCGGCCGCGGTGAAGCCGGTCAGCGCCAACGGCCTGCCGCTCACCGCGAAGGACCGGGCGGACGACGGCACGAAGGACCAGCAGCTCGCCTCGTCCCTCACCACCGGCCTCAAGGTCACCGCCGTCTCGAAGCAGGGCCACGCGGCCAAGCAGGCCGCCGACCGGTCCGCGGACCGCAAGGTCATCGCCGCGCCGAAGGCCGCCGCTCCGAAGGCCGCTCCCAAGGCCGCCCCCAAGGCTGCGCCGAAGGCCTCCCCCAAGCGCTACGCGAACAACCTCGACGGCTGGATCCGTGAGTCGCTCGACATCATGAAGTCCAAGCGCATACCGGGCTCGTACGAGGGCCTGCACCGCAACATCATGCGGGAGTCCAGCGGCAACCCGAACGCCGTCAACGACTGGGACATCAATGCCATCAACGGCATCCCGTCCAAGGGCCTGCTGCAGGTGATCCAGCCCACCTTCAACACGTACCACGTGTCGGGCACGCCCCATAAGCTCACCGACCCGGTCGCCAACATCACCGCCGCGGCCAACTACGCGGCGCACCGTTACGGCTCGATCGACAACGTCAACTCGGCCTACTGAGCCGACGGGACACGACCGTGCGGACGGTCGGAGCAAACTGAGACGGGTGCCGCCCAGGCGGCCCCCCGGCATGGCAACGGCAGTGGCCCTGCCCGCAACTCGCGGGTGGGGCCATTGCCGTTGCCGTGGTGCGTGGGCGCCGCCCGTCAGTAGCGGTCCCGTTGCACGGGAGCGCCGAAGAGGACGTCGAGGACCTGCTCGGCCACGCGAAGTCCCGCCCGTTCCTTGGCGGTGAGGTGACGGTGGCCATCGGCCGGTGCCGCGGCCGCGGGGCCGGCGGCGAGGAAGCCCGTGACGAGAAGACCGGTGAGAACGACGGCGAGACGACGGAGCATGAGCACTTCCCTACGGTGAGTGCGGACAGTGTGCGGTGTCACCCTCCGGGAGCGGAGGGCCCGTAGTCATGCGACAGCCCCGGACGCTGCTGCGAACGGCCCAGCGGCACCGCCGTATCGCCGTATCGCAGGCTCACCAACGGCCGAGCGGACGCCGCTCCTCCCCCGCGCCACACGCCCGTGACGCCGGGCCACGACCCGGCCGTGAAGGGGTCATGAATCTGCCGTGAGTCGGGCCACAATTACCGCCCTTTTCGGGCCCGGACACAGTGCCCCTCGCCACATTTGCGGATTCCCGGTGCGCCGCGCATGCCCGTCGTCCGGATAAATCGGCGGCCGCCGACGGGTAAAGCGGTGCCGGAGCGCGGTAATTCCGGTGTGAGCCAGGCAACTTATAGCCGGGGCTCCAGGGGGCTTTACGGCCGCTCTCGGGTGACCCGACGCACGCGACGTATGTCACTTACGACTCTGTCTAGTCGATAGCGTGTGGCCAATCCGGGTCAACGGAGCCAGAAACGCTTATCACTTCGGGGATGCGGGTTTCTCTCACGAAGCGGAGTAGTACAGAGCACCATTGCCTCAATTCGGGACGGGCGTTAACCATGGATTCCGACGCGCTGAGAGCGAGTTTGCGATTCACGCCCCAAAGGCGAACGCAGCAAAGACCTCCGGTTCGTCTCGCGCCGCCAAAAAGGCCGCCTCCCCGTCCCCGTACCTGGAAGAGGTCACTCTGCATGCCCAGCTTCACCCTGCCCCGCGCTGCCCGTATCACCCGCATCACCCGCACCCACAAGATCGCCGTGGCCGTTCTGGCCGCCGCGGGTGCCACCTCGGGCCTGGCCCTCACCTCGGCTCCGGACGCTGCTCAGGCCGCTTCTGAGCACGCCCCGGCCGCGGTCCAGACCGTCGATGCGAAGGGCCAGCCGGCGAAGGCCGACAACGCCAAGCCCAGCCGCGCGGTGACCGCCTCGGTCGCCGACCGCGTGAAGGTCAGCGGCGTCGCGAAGCAGCACAGCGCCCTGCAGGCCGCCAACCGCTCCACCGAGCGCAAGGCCGTCAAGGACTACCCGAACAACCTGGACGGCTGGATCCGCCAGTCCCTGGACATCATGAAGGCCAAGGGCATCCCGGGCTCCTACGAGGGCCTGCACCGCAACATCATGCGGGAGTCCAGCGGCGACCCGAACGCCGTCAACGGCTGGGACGTCAACGCCGTCAACGGCATACCGTCCAAGGGCCTGCTGCAGGTGATCCAGCCCACGTTCGACCAGTACCACGTGGCCGGCACCGCCAACAAGCTCACCGACCCGGTCGCCAACATCACCGCCGCGGCCAACTACGCGGCCGACCGCTACGGCTCGATCGACAACGTCAACTCGGCCTACTGAGCCGACGCAGCCGAAGAGCCGTCGCCCACGCACCGAGGCCGGACCGACCGGATGAGGCAACGGGTATGACGGACCCCACAAGCGAGCCGACAGGCTCTGCATAAGGCAGCTTGCGAAGCGGCGGAATGGCGCGTTCGCCGCTGCGCGGTGAAGCGGGTCCCGGCACAGCCGGGGCCCGCTTCGCTCTGTCTCGGACAAGCGCTCGGACCGGGGCCCTGGCGACGCTTCCGACCGCCAGACGGGTGAGATGCGAGACCGGTCGGCGGACTGACGGCCTGTTGGGCCATGGCGTCAGGCGGTTCTGCGTATAAGTCTCTTATCGGCAGGATTCTGCTCAAAAGCTGCCGAACCTGACTCAACCGAAGGCCTTCGGAGGCATGCGATGCCCTTGCGCAGATCCGGTCCGGCCCGCCGTACTGTCCCTATTGCGGCCGGAACTCTTGTCTCTCTTCTCTCCGTGCTGCCGCTCGCGCTGTCCGGCGCCGCCACGGCGCAGGATGCCGGGAAGAGACCCGCCCACCCCGACCAGGACTGGATGGGGTCCACCATCGTGGCCCATGAGGGCACCCTCCGGGCCGCGGCCGGTGGCCTCGCACCACGGGCGTCGTCCAGAAGGGGCGTGTCCGGCGTCGATGTCTCCAGCCACAACCGCAAGGTCGGCTGGTCGGGACTGCGCAGGTCCGGGGTGCGGTTCGCCTACGTCAAGGCCACCGAGGGGACCAACTACACGAACCCGTACTTCGCGCAGCAGTACCGGGGCTCGTACAACTCCGGCATGATCCACGGCGCGTACCACTTCGCGCTGCCCGACCACTCCAGCGGCGGTTCCCAGGCGGAGTACTTCGCCGACCACGGCGGCGACTGGTCCCGGGACGGCAGGACGCTGCCCGGTGCCCTCGACATGGAGTACAACCCCTACGGCGCGACCTGCTACGGCAAGAGCCACAAGGGGATGGTCAACTGGATCCACGACTTCGTGCAGACCTACCGGGAGGAGACCGGCCGCTACCCGGTCATCTACACCTCCACCAACTGGTGGAAGCGGTGCACCGGCAACTCCGGCAAGTTCGGCAGGACGAATCCGTTGTGGATCCCGCGCTACGGCTCCTCCGTCGGCAAACTGCCCCGCGGCTGGGGTTACCACAGCATCTGGCAGCACACTTCCTCCGGTCACCCGGTGGGCGACCGCAACCGCTTCAACGGTTCGTACAGCCGCCTCAAGGTCCTCGCGAACGGCCGCTGACCCCGGCACCCTCGCCACCCCCGGCCGGTCCCCGGCGCCCTCTCCGGCGCCGGGGACCGGCCTTTTGTCGCACCCCTTGCACCCCTGCCGCCACAGCATTCCCGGAAATCCCTTGTCCCAGCATCTCAACTCGGCCAGAAAAAAGGGAATTCACGTCTGCGGTGCAACCATCCCGGGCCGGCCGGTGTCCAACACTGCGCAACGACCAATGCAAGGCACTGCACCCAACGGGGGTATTCACATGAAGCGTTCACGTGCCATCGCAGGATCGGCAATGCTGGCCGTGGCGGGAATCGCCACGATGGCGACGGCCACCACCGCAACCGCCGCGCCGAAGGCAGCCGCGTACAACGGAGCCTGCGGAAGCGGCTACAGAGTAGTGAATTCTGTACCGGTCACCGGAAAGGGGACCGTGTACCTGACGTACAGCGCAAAGACCGGAAAGAACTGTGTCGTCACGGTGCGGAACAAGGTCGGTAAGGCCGTGCAGATGTCCGCCTATGTCACGGCCACCAACGGCAGTTCCCCGTGGGTGTACGACAGCGGTAAGTACACCGCCTACGCCGGTCCCGTCTATCTGCCGGGTAAGGGCATCTGCGTGGACTGGGGCGGCTCGATCGAGTCGGTCAGCGTCAGCGTCTCCGGCTCCAACTGCGGCCGGTTCGCGGCCGGTGTGGTGACACACCACTGAGTCACTCATGGCAGCGGGCCCCGGGCGACGCACGCCCGGGGCCCGCTGTCGGCGTGTCCGAGGGGACGATCAGCGCCCTTGTGGCGACCGGGAGTTCGGCCGACAGCAGCCTGTCCCTCGGCAGTCACTCCCGGCGTGCCCGGTGTTCGGCTTCCGCGGTGGCGGCGATGTTGCGGGCCATGCCGCCGAAGACCGCGGCGTGGAAGGGCGAGACGGACCACCAGTACGCATGGCCGGTCAGTCCGTGCGGGTGGAACAGGGCCCGCTGGCCGTAGCGCGTCCGGCCCTGGGCGTCGCGGCCGACGGTCAGTTCCAGCCAAGCCAGGCCGGGGAGCCGCATCTCGGCGCGCAGCCGCAGCAGGCGCCCCGGGTCGACCTCCTCGACGCGCCAGAAGTCGAGCGGGTCACCGACCCGCAGCCGGCGGGCGTCCCGTCTGCCCCGGCGCAGCCCTACCCCGCCGACCAGCCGGTCCAGCCAGCCGCGCACCGCCCAGGCGAGCGGGAAGGAGTACCAGCCGTTGTCGCCGCCGATGCCTTCGACCACCTGCCACAGCACCTCGGGCGGCGCGTCCACGGTCCGCTCCCGCCGGTCGGTGTAGAGGCTGCCGCCGGCCCAGCCGGGGTCGGTGGGCAGTGGATCGCTCGGCGCGCCGGGCACCGCGGCGTTCGACCAGCGGGTGGCGACCTCGGCGTCCCGCACCCGGCGCAGCGCCAGTCGCAGCGCCTCGTCGAAGGCGATGGGGTGGCCCGGCGGGTCCGGGTCGGGGACGTACCGGGCGATGTCGTGCTCGCGGCAGACGACCTCGTGCCGCAGCGATTCGGCCAGCGGACGGGCCAGGCCGGGCGGTACGGGCGTGACCAGGCCGATCCAGAGGCTGGACAGGCGCGGGGTGAGCATGGGCACCGGCAGGATCAGCCGTTCGGGCAGCTCGGCGACGTGCGCGTAGCGCTGCATCATGGCGCGGTAGGTGAGCACTTCGGGTCCGCCGATGTCGAAGGCCCGGCTGACGTCGTCGGGCAGGCGCGCGCAGCCCACCAGGTAGCGCAGCACGTCGCGGACGGCGATCGGCTGGATGCGGGTGCGCACCCAGCTGGGGGTGACCATGACCGGCAGCCGCTCGGTGAGATAGCGCAGCATCTCGAACGAGGCCGAGCCGGAGCCGATGATGACGGCGGCGCGCAGCACGGCGGTGGGGACGCCGGACGCCAGCAGGATGTCCGCGACCTCGGCTCGGGAGCGCAGATGGGGTGACAGGTCCTGCTCGGGGATGCCCACCGGGGCGAGGCCGCCGAGGTAGACGATCCGGCGTACTCCGGCGGCGCGGGCCTGCCGGGCGAAGATCTGCGCGGCCTTACGGTCGGTGTCCTCGAACCGCCGGCCGCTGCCCAGGGCGTGCACCAGGTAGTACGCGATGTCGACGCCGTCCATGGCGGTGGCCACCGAGTCGGCGTCGGTGACATCGCCGCGCAGCACCTCCGTCTGCGTCGCCCAGGGATGGTCGCGCAGCTTCTCGGGGCTCCTGGCCAGTGCGCGTACGGCGTACCCGGCCGTGAGCAGCTCGGGGATCAGACGGCCGCCGATGTAGCCGGTGGCACCGGTGACCAGGGCGCGCGGCTGCGTCCCGGGCCGCGCCGGGACCTCGCCTGTGCCGGACATCTGCACGGCCTCCTCCGGCGGGTAGCGGGTCGATGACCTGCGACGTCAAGTCTGTCACCGGTGCCGCTACGAGGCATCGCGGCGCCGTTAGGGGGCGCCCTGCGGGGCCGCACGGCGCAGATGTGACGCGTGGCCAGGTCCCTGCGGGAGCGGGGCGGGACCGGGCCCCAGTCCGAAGGGAGGGTCGGGACCGGCGGGGGAACACAATCCGGCTGCTTCTCCGCCCGTTCCCGATCGTGGCGCTGCTGCTGAGCGGGCGGACGCCCGGCGTGCCGCCGCGCGGGTGACGCAGGGCCCTGGCCGCCACCTATCCCCGCGGCCCGCCCGAGCGTGACCGGGCGTCCCGGCAGGTGTCGCGGCGTGGCTCGGGCCGCCGCTCACGCTCACGGCCGGCGCCCCGCCCGGCCCCCTGGCCACCGCCACACTCGTGGCCATGGCCCGGATCCTGGCAGCAGGGCGGCTCGGCGTCCGCGTCACGGCTCGGGTCCAGGCCCAGCATGTCCATCAACATCGACAGGTCGTCCGCGTTCCGCGCATGGCCGGCCAGTGCCTTCCTGGCGAGCCGTCGGTCCTCGTCACACGGCACGGCGCGCGGCGCGGCGTCTTCGGCACTGCGGTGTTCATCGCTCACCGCTGCATTCTCAGCCGGACCGCGACGCCGTGCCCGTCGAGCGGGCCGATGGCAGTTCCGGGGAATTTCCGCCGGGCCACTGCTCCACCCGGGTGGGCGGGAGCCTCCGACGGGCAACGGGGACGCGGGCCCCTCCGCCGCTGCGCGCCACGGCAGGAGCCGTCCGTTTCCCGTGGCGATGCCGCTGCACCCCCGGACACCGGGGCAACACGGCGCCGGGGGCTTCCGGCAGCCGGGAATTCACCGCCTCACCGGCGCCCTACCCCGGCAGCGGGCGCCCTGCCGGGCCCCCTGATGCAGATCCCCCGGGACAGGACGATGCTGGAGTCGTGGGGGATCGTGGTGAGGAGGACGACTCATGTCCATGATGGACAAGATCAAGAGCATGCTGAAGGGCCACGAAAGCCAGACCGACAAGGGCGTCGAAAAGGCCGGCGACATGGTCGACGACAAGACCCAGGGCAAGTACAAGGGCCAGGTCGACACGGGCCAGGAGAAGCTCAGGGACGAGTTCGGCGGCGGACCGGGCCAGGACCGGCCACCGCAGACCTGAGCGGCCCGCCCGGCGGCGGTCACCTTCCGCCGCTCCGCCGTACGCCGCACGGATGAGCACCGCGCCATCCGGCCGGCCCGCGCCCGGTGCCCCCGCGCCCACGGGGTGCCGGTGGACGGGGCCGATGGGGTGAGGGCGGCGCCGTAGCGCATGCGACGGTGCCCGCCCCGGGATCGGGAGCGGGCACCGAGGGGCGAATCCGCGACTACGCCAGCCGGATCTTCTCCGCCTGGGGGCCCTTGTGCCCCTGGGTGACCTCGAAGGTCACCTTCTGGCCCTCTTGCAGCTCGCGGAAGCCCGTGGCGTCGATGTTCGAGTAGTGCGCGAAGACGTCGGCACCGCCGCCGTCCTGTGCGATAAAGCCGAAGCCTTTCTCCGAGTTGAACCACTTCACCGTGCCGGAAGCCATGTCCGTCTCCTTCGTTCAATGGGCTTGAGTCGGCTTCCGCGAGCTGCGGAACCCGGAGGTGATCGCCCTGGTCCGGAGACGCGCTACACAGCAAGGACGCCCGTGAATGCGACACGGGCGTCCGGCACTTCGGAACCACGACAGCTGATCAGGACGCTACACCGAGCAACCCCCGGCAGGCCGCACAACCATGACGGACGCGTCGCCCTTCACCGGCCAAGGCCATCGCCCGTCCTCCGTATCCCTGACCGATCGGACGGGTGTACGACGGCCAGGCGGTGCGGGCGGCGGCCTCAGTCGGACTCCCCGCTCTCCCCGCTCTCGCTCTCGGTCGCGGTCGCGGGCGCCGGAGCGGTCGCGCTCAGCTTGCGCCGGCGCCACCACACCCCGGTACCGAGGCCCGCGGCGGCGACGGCCCCGACGGCCGACAGCATCCACCAGTACTGCCCCTGCCATCCGGCGTCCGTCTGCGCCCCGATCGCCGCCTTGTGCAGGGCGGGCTGCCGCTCGTGGGCGACATGCTCCGATCCGCCGTCGGCATCGCCGGGCGACCAGGCGGGGAGCGCGCCGACGGGCGTGGTGCGCGCGGCCGCCTCGAAGCCCCAGTCCAGCAGGGCGCGGGTTTCCTCGTAGACGGCGTTCGGAGCCCCGGACTGCGGGTTCATGAGGGTGACCAGCAGCGTCCGCCCATCACGCCGGGCCGCGGCGATCAGGGTGTTGCCGGCGTGGCTGGTGTAGCCGTTCTTCACCCCGATCAGCCCGTCGTACGGCCTGACGCCGTGTGAGCCGACCAGCAGCCGGTTGGTGTTCTGGATGCCGAACGAGTCCGGTCCGCCGTCCTGCGGAAGCTGTGCCTGCTTGGTCGCCGCGAAGTCGGCGAAGTCCGGGTTGTGCAGACCGGCCCGCCCGAAGAGCGTCAGGTCGTAGGCCGAGGAGACCTGGCCCGGCGTGTCGAACCCGTCGGCCGACTCCACCCGCGTGTCGCGGGCGCCGAGGCGGTGTGCGGTCTCCTGCATGTCGTCGATGGTCTTGTTCCAGCCGCCGTTCATGGCGGCCAGGGTGTGGACGGCATCGCTGCCCGAGCGCAGGAAGACGCCACGCCACAGGTCATCGACGTGGTAGGGCATGTCCTCCCTGAGGCCGGCGAGCGAACTCCCGGCCTCGATACCGGACAGGTCCGCCAGCGAGACGGTGTGCACCTCCCCCTGGGCGAACTTCGGCAGCACCGTCACGGCGAAGAGCGTCTTGAGAGTGCTGGCGGGCGGCAGGGGCCGGTGGGCGTTCTTGGCCGCCAGCACCTTGCCGCTCGCCATGTCCGTCACCATCCAGGACAGGGCGGAGACATCCGGTGGCTCGGGCGCGTCCGCCCGGGGCAGGAACTGCACGCCGCGCCGGTCCAGCCCGTTCTCGGCAACGGCCGGATCGACCAGGTGCGCTCCGGGCCGCAGGTCGTCGATGCCGTTCGGGCCATCGGCGGCTGCCTGGCCGGGCACGGCCCACAGGCCGGCGGCACAAAGGGTGGCGGTGGTGGCGACTCTGACGGGGACCCAACTCACGCGAGACATGTGGCTCACGCTAAAAACGACCCGGGCGTGGCGCCGTCTGGCATACGCCATCCGATGTGCGGGCGCCCCGACTGCCGTACGCGGCGGGCCGGGACCGGCGGTCAGTCCGCCGGTCCCGGCCCGCGCGGCCGGATGCCGGTTACCAGATCTCGTCGACCCACTCCGGGTGGTCGATGAACGGGTTCCGGTTGTGCTGGTACTTGTCGAATATCACCTGGTTGCGGTGCTTCTCAAAGGTGTCCGGCGGGTCCTGCTTGCTCCACTGCTTCAGTACGGAGAGCTTGCCGATGTGCGGCTCGGTGCCGTTGCCGACCTTGTCGTTGGGCTCCAGGTCCGGGAAGCCGTCGCCGCCGTCGTAACGGACGGCCATGTAGAGGATCATGCGGGCGACATCGCCCTTGACCGCGTCCCGGGGCTCGAAGGAGTCGTCGTCGGTGAAGTTGCCCGGCGCCTCGGGGACCTCCGTACCGCCCTTGTCGAAGTCCTTGTCGCCGCGGGCGCTGTTGACGGAGACATTGGCCGGGCGCAGGTGGTGGAGGTCGGTGCCGGGGCCGGTGTCGGTACCGAAGTCGCCGTGGGACTTCGCCCAGACGTGTTCGCGGTTCCAGTCGTCCGGACCGCCGCCGTTGGCGTTCTTGCTCGCCGACCGGCCGGAGTACAGCAGAATCACGTTCGCACTGTTGGCCGGGTCCTGGTCGGTGTCCTTGAGCGCGTCCCAGACCTCGTCGTAGGTCAGCTTTCCGGTCTGGGTGGTGCTGATGATCCGGTGCAGTGATTCCTTGAGCGCCGGGCCGGTCTTGCCGAGGGCGTCCTTGTAGTACGTGTCGTCAGTCGTCATACGACGTGACGTCATGCGACGTGGCGTCAAATTCCCTGAGCGAATGGGATGAGTGCGGGGCGATGGGTGCGGCAGCGGCAGCGCGGTGTGCGGGCACGGTGGCCGTCGCACTGGCCGGGATCTGTACGACCACCGCCGTCAGCACCGTTCCGGTGGCGAGCGCCAGGGCGGTACGGGCGCGACGGGTCACGCGAGTGGTGTCCACGAAGGGTGTCCTCTCCCCGAATTGTGGCGCCGAGTCGCGAAATGTGGGGGCGCGACCCGCGCCGGCCGTTGGGAAACACGGCCGCAGGCAGCTTTCCATTGCAGGAATCACCACGGTGTGAACAGCTGGGGAGGGTTATGTGTCCACTCCGTGGCAATCACTGAATTCCCCCGAAAACGCAGCACTGCCGTCGATACCCCGTCAGGAACGCGGGGAATACGCGATGTTCGGGGCCCGGGAACGCCGGCGCCCGCCTGCCACCGGTGGGCCAGGGCCTCATGCGCACTCGGTCCATCCCGTCGCGGGGAAGGAAAAGCGCGGCCAGCGCCGGCGAGTTGACGCCCCGCTCACCACCCCGACCGACCGCATTCAGGAACCTGGCTTGTCCCACACCCACGCATAGCGCCACAGCAGATGGCGGCGGACGCGGCTGCCCGGCAGCATGTCCTGTGCCGCGCGCCGGATCTCACCCCATGTCATGTCGGGATCCTGCATCGGCAGGCCCGACGGTTCGGACTTGCCGCGGTGGCGACGGGCGAGGAACAAGGAGGCGGGGAGGCCCGCCACGCTGATGAGCCAGTCCAGCGGCGTCCCGTTGTTCGCCAGGCCGATGACGACGAGGCGCCCGCCGGGCGCGAGCAGGTCGGCCATCCGGCGGACCGCGGCCGCGAAGTCCAGGTGATGGAGGACGGCCACGACGGAGAGGAAGTCGTAGGGGCCGGGAAGAACGCCGTCCGCCGCCGTCATGAAGTCCGCCTCGACGAAGGTGGCATTCGGGGTCCGGGCCCCGGCCTCGCGGGCCAGCCGGATCATTGCCGGCGAGCGGTCCACGCCGGTCACCTCGGGAATCCGCCGCGCGAGTTTGCGGGCCAGCAGGCCATCGCCGCATCCGATGTCCAGCGCGCGGGTGCAGCCGTCCGGCACGGCGTCCAGCACGAGCCGGTGATAGTGCACATTGTGATTCCAGTACGGGTTCGGCAGTTCTTCCGGGCTCGGCATTCGGCCACGCTAACGAAACAACCGGCGCACTTTGGCCTTATCGGGTGAACTCGCACCTCACTCGCAACCGGACGGGCACGGTCCGGCTTCCGAAGAACTGACAGCTTGTTCATCGAATGCCCCGAACCCCACCGATCCCCCGAATTCCCCGAATCCCCTCGAACCCTTCGGACCGTGAGTTGTGGAGGCCCCCATGTCGCAGTACCGCCCCACTCCCCCGCCGTACGGTGCCACGCCGGGCTATGTGCTCGCTCCCCCGCGCCCCGAGGAGCGTCTCGGTGCGCCGGCGAACCCGCAGGAGCGCCCGTCCGCGTACCGCGCAGACCCCGTTCTCCCGCCGCCCCGCCCGGAGGACCGGCTGCACTTCGAGCCGCTGCTCCCGCAGGATCGGCCGCCGGCTCCGCCGCGCCCCGAGGAGCAGCGGCAGGGGCCGGTGGCGATGCCCGACCGCCGCCGGCAGGAGCTCCAGGCCGCGCTCACCGCGGCGGGCGTCGCTCCCGCCGACGGCGATCTGACGGCCCTGGCGGAGATCGCGAGCCTCGGCGACACCACGGTCGCCGCCGTCATCGGCTGGCTCGGGGCCGCCGCCCGGGCGTCCTGGCCGCGGCCCCGAGCGGTGTGACGGAGCGCGCTGCCCGGGTCAGCGCAGACCGGGCAGACTGCGCAGCTCAGCGATCTTCAGGACGCGGGCCAGGAGCACGAAGGCCAGCGCCATGGTGAGCCCGCCGGCGGCCAGGGCAGGCACGGAGGCCCAGCCCGCCGGGACGGACACACCGGAGCAGGCACCGGCCACGAGCCGGCCCAGCGCGGCGGCCGCGGCCGCGGAGAGGGCCAACTTGCCGTAGGTGCGACACAGCCGCCGGCCGTCGAGGCGGCCGGCGAGCCGGCGGCGCAGCAGCACCACGGTGAGCAGCAGCCCGATTCCGTAGGCGACGGCGTAGGCGGCGGCCATCCCGATGACCGCCCAGCGGGCGGGCAGCCAGAGGTGGCAGGCGGCGGCCAGGCCGATGTTGACGGCGGCGATGCACAGCGCCGTCCAGAACGGCGTACGGGTGTCCTCGAAGGCGTAGAAGCCGCGCAGCAGCAGGTACTGGGCGGAGAACGGGATCAGCCCGAGCCCGAAGGCCTGCAGCATCTGCCCGGCGGGCACGGCCGAGGCCGCGTCCACGGCGCCGTGCGCGAACAGGAGTTGGGCGGTCTGCGGGCCGAGCGCGAGGAAGAAGAAGGCGGCCGGGACGATGAGGACCCCGCTGATCCGCAGCCCGTGGGAGAGATCGGCCCGCATGTCGTCCAGGCGGTGTTCGGCGACCGCCCGACTCATCCGTGGCAGCAGCGCGGTCACCAGCGAGACGGTGACGATCGACTGCGGCAGCACCCAGATGCCCTGCGCGAAGGTGTAGGCGGTGTATCCGACGCCCCCGGTGGGGAGTTGCTGGTCCGCGGCGCCGGCGAAGTGGGTGACGACGGTCATCGCGGCCAGGTTGGCGAGCACCAGCAGCAGCGTCCACCGGGCGGCCGCGATGCTCTTGCGCAGACCGCTGCCGCGCCAGTCGAAGCGCGGCCGGAAGCGGAAGCCGGATGCGCGGACGAAGGGGATCAGGGCCAGGCCCTGGACGGCGATACCGCCCGTGGTGACGAGGCCCAGGAAATCGATCTGGCCCGGGGTGATGTCCTCGATACGGTCCGGGCCGGCCAGCAGGCCGAGGTAGAGGCCGAACATCGTGATCAGCACGACGTTGTTGAGCACCGGTGTCCACATCATCGCGCCGAACTTGTTCCGGGCGTTGAGGACTTGGCCGAGGATGAAGAACAGGCCGTAGAAGAAGATCTGCGGCAGCAGAAAGCGGGCGAAGACCACGGTGAGCTCGAAGGCGGCGTGGTTCTTGGGGGTGTCGCTCGTATAGAGGGCGACGATCTGCGGCGCGGCCCAGACCGACAGCACGGTACCGGCCGCGAGGACGCTCAGGACCAGGGTGACCAGGCGTTGTTCATAGGCGCGGCCGCCGTCCGGGTGCTCGGCCCTGGCCCGTACCAGCTGCGGCACCAGCACCGAGTTGAGCGCGCCGCCGATCATCAGGGTGTAGATGCTCACCGGGATGACATTGGCCATGTTGTACGTGGTGGCGAGCAGTCCGGTGCCGAGTGCGCCCGCCTGGAGCATCAAGCGGATCATTCCGGTGGCCCGGGAGACCACGGTCCCCAGCGCCATCAGGAGCGAGGAGCGTCGCAGCCCGGCGCCCTCGCCCTCCCCCTTGCCCGCGGCGGGCCGTCCCCGCCCCGGCTGCGGCGTACGGCCTTCCCCGTCCCCCTCGCCGCCGGGCCCCGGCCCCTCGCCGGCTATCTCGTCGTCGGCCCGGCGATCCGGCAGCCGCAGCGCCAGCGTGTCGTGCGGTGTGTGTGATGTGTGCGGTGTGTGTGGTGTCCCCTCCAGCATTCCGCCAATCTACGGGGAATCACGGGCGGACCTGGACCGCTGCGGCGTCGCCCGCGCACGGGACGGCCGCGCGGCGGGCAGCGGGCGGGCGCGGTCCGGGTCGAGGAGCGGGGCGAGCAGATCGCCGTGGCGGGCGAGGCGCGGGGCGATCTCGCCGAAGAGGAAGGTGAGCTGCTGCGGGTCGGTGCAGTCGGCGATCTCGTCCCAGGTGACCGGGGCGGAGACGGTGGGGGTGTCGCGGGCCCGCAGGGTGTAGGCGGCCGCGGTGGTCTTGGCGGCGGCGTTCTGGGAGAAGTCGATGAAGACCTTGCCGGGGCGCAGCGTCTTGGTCATCTTGTGCACGACGAGTTCCGGGAGGGCCGCCGCGGCCTCGACGGCGAGGGCCTTGGCGTAGGCGGTGGTCCGCCCGGCCGGGACGGGCTCGACGGGCACGACGAGGTGCAGGCCCTTGGCCCCGCTGGTCTTGGCGTGGACGTCCAGGCCGTCGGCCGCCAGCCGGTCGTGCAGCCACTGGGCCGCGGTGCAGCATTCCACGATGGTGGCCGGGGCCCCGGGGTCGAGGTCGAAGACGAGCCGGTCGGCGATGCCCGGCGCCCGGTACGTCCACTGCGGGGTGTGCAGCTCGACGACCAGGTTCGCGGCCCAGACGAGCGAGGGCAGGTCCTGCAGCAGGACCTGGCGGGTGGGCCCGGACGTCGAATGGGGGACCTCGCATGTCTTCACCCAGGAGGGTGCGCCGGGCGGCACGTTCTTGGTGAAAAAGCGCTGGCCGTCCGGCCCGTCGGGGTAGCGCAGGAAGGACAGCGGCCGGTCGCGGAGGTGGCTGAGCAGCGGACCTGCGGTGGTGGTGCAGTAGTGCAGCACCTCACCCTTGGTGGTGCCGGTCCCCGGATAGAGGACCTTGTCCAGGTTGGTCAGCGAGAGGCGCCGCCCCTCCACGACGGTGATCGGCGACATACCATGAGAATCCCACACAAGGGATGAAAGATGCGTTCTATCTGGAATGGGTCCATATCGTTTGGCCTGGTCACCATCCCGGTGAAGACCTACAGCGCCACCGACCGCACCTCGTCGGTCTCCTTCGTGCGCATTCACGAGAAGGACGGTGCGCCGGTCCAGTACCGGAAGATCTGTGAGCTGGACGGCAACGAGGTCCCGAACGAGGAGGTCGGCAAGGGCTATCAGCCGCCCGGCGACGACACCATCGTGCCGATCACCGACGACGATCTGTCCCGGCTGCCGATGCCGACCGCCAAGACGCTGTCGATCCTGTCGTTCGTCGACCCCACCGAGATCGACCCGCTCCAGATGGACAAGTCGTACTACCTGGCGCCCAACGGAGCATCCGCCGCCAAGCCGTACACGCTGCTGCGGGAGGCGCTGGAACACCATCGGAAGGTCGCGATCGGCAAGGTGGCGATGCGGGGCCGGGAGTCGCTGGCGATGCTGCGGGCGCACGACGGGGCACTGGTGATGCATCAGCTGCTGTGGCCGGATCAGATCCGGCCCGCCACCGAGGTGGTGCCCGACGACGTCGAGATCCGCGAGAACGAGATGACGCTGGCCGAGACCCTGATGGACTCCCTCGGCGAGCTGGACCCCGCCGAACTCCACGACGACTACCGCGAGGCCGTCGAGGAGCTGGTCGCCGCCAAGCTGGAGGGCGAGGAGCCGGTCGCCCCCGCGGCAGCCGCGTCCGGCGCCCAGGTCATCGATCTGACGGCGGCCCTGGAGAAGAGCGTGCGGGCGGCGCAGGGCGGGGACACCGGCACGGAGGCGGAGCCGGCGTCCGTGACCCCCCTGCGGGGACGCAAGGCCGCGAAGAAGTCCGCGGCGAAGAGCGCCGCCAAGAAGAGCGGTACGACGCAGCAGGCCACGGCCCGGAAGACCGGCGCGGCCGGCACGAAGAAGGCCCCCGCGAAGAAGACGGCGGCGAAGAAGTCCGCGACCGCGCCGAAGGCCGCCGGCGGGCGGACGAAGGCAGCCTCGGCCACCGGAAAGTCCACGGCCTCCCGCGGCACCGCGGCCGCCTCCTCCGGGAAGTCCGCGTCGAAGAGCACCACCAAAAAGACCGCCGCCAAGAAGACCACGGCCAAGAAAACGGGCAAGCGGTCGTCCGCGTAGGGCCGTCGGGCCGCCTCTCCCGTGGGCGCCCGTTCTAGAGTCGGGGTATGGCTTCAGACGAGGGGACCACCCGCATCGACAGCTGGATCTGGTCCGTACGGCTCACCAAGACGCGCTCGCTGGCCGCGGCGGCCTGTCGTGCGGGCCACGTACGGGTCAACGGTGAACGGGTGAAGCCGGCGCACGGTGTACACAACGGCGACGAGGTGCGGCTGCGGCACGCGGGCCGGGAGCGGATCGTGGTGGTCTCGCGGCTGGTGCGCAAGCGGGTGGGCGCGGCCATCGCCGCGGAGTGCTACGTCGACAACTCGCCGCCGGCCCCACCGCGCGAGGAGGTCCCGGTGATCGCGCTTCGCGACCGCGGCGCCGGCCGCCCCACCAAGCGCGAGCGCCGCGAGATCGACCAGCTGCGCGGGCACTGAAGGGACCGGTCCGCGGATCCACGCCGCCCGGCGGCCCGCGGAGACATGCCTAGGCCGGCGGCAGCGCGTCGAGATAGACCCACTGGCCGGCCTCGCGGACGAAGCGGCTGTGCTCGTACTGGCTGTCCGCGTGGCCGTGCACGGTGTAGTGCGCGCGGAATTCCACGGTGCCTTCGGTGTGGAAGGCGCTGCCGCCCGTCGTGCCGAGGATGTCGAGTCCGGTCCACCGCTGCGCCGGGTCGAGGTCGAGGCTGCCCGGCCGGGTCGTCGGGTGCCAGGTGCGCAGCAGATATCCGGTGTCACCGACGGCGAAGGCGCTGTACCGCGAGCGCATCAGGCGCTCCGCGGTCGGGGCGGTGGCCCGCCCCTCGTGGAAGGCGGCGCAGCAGTCGCCGTAGGTCGCGGCGCGTCCGCAGGGGCAGGGCGCGGCGGGGGCGACGGGGGCCGGGCGGCGGGGCGTGTTCTTCGGTTTCGGCACCCCACGATTGTGCCGGGTGGGACGGAGCGGTCCGCGACACACCGGGCGTCCGCTGGAGCGGCCCACGCAGAAGCTGCGCCCATTTAGGGAATTTCAACGATAAATCACCCATTTGCAGCTTTTGGTGGCTTGATCCGTGCTGTGAGGCTGGAAGAACTCATGGTGACCGTCCCCACCACCCAGGAGAGAACCCCCATGATTCTGTCCATTTCCGGCGTCGTCCTGCTCGGTGTCATCGTCTTCCTCTTCTTCCGCAAAGACGGCCTGAAGCTGTCCCACGCCCTGGTCTCCGCGCTCTTCGGGTTCTACCTCGCCAGCTCCGCCATCGCGCCCAGCATCAAGGCCGGCGGGGCGAGCCTGGCCAACCTCCTCGGGGGGATCAAGATCTAGCCCGTCCGTCCGGAGTCCTCGTCCGGCGCCACCCCCACCGGTCCCGCACCCCACCCCGGCCCCACACCCCGCCGGTCCCGCCCGTACGGGCCGCGCCTGCTCCCGTCCGGGCGGCTCCGTGTGCAGCACGCTCCCCGGCTCGCCGCCCACGCCGAGCCCTCACGACCACCGCACGAGCAACAGGAGAAGACGTGGCCCGGCGCCCCCTGCCCCGCATCCTGACCAGCGGCCAACCCCTCGCCCGCATGACCAACAGCGCCTCCCTCGCCCGCAGTCGCGAACTGGCGCGCACCGCCGCCGAGAGCGCCTCCGATGTGTTCCACCCGCTGATCATCATCGCCCGGGGGCTGCGCCGGCTGGGCGCGGCCGGCCGTGGACGCTGGATCGCGACCCCCAGGGAGCACCGCGGCCCGACGGCCTTCTTCGTCGGCGCGTGCGTACTGGTCGTGTGCCTGGTGCCGTACGGCCCGCTGCTCGCCCTGATCACGCTGATGGGGGCGGGGGCCTGGGCGGGGCGGGAGCGGACACCGGTGGAGACCGGCCCCGGCGAGGCCGCGACCGAGCGGCTGCGGGCGCTGTACGAGGCGCTGGTGCCGTACCTCTGCGTCGACGGTGACCCCAGCCCCCTGTACGCGCCGGACGGTGACTGGGAGCGGGCCTTCCCCGAGTACGCCTTCGACGACAGCGGGCGGCTCGAACGGCTGCAGCTGAAGTACCCGGCGTACTTCACCGACGGCGAGGACGGCGCCCGGGCCCGCATCGAGCAGGTGCTGTACGCCAAGGCCGGACGCGGCCGGGAGTACCACTTCGCCTGGGACGAGCTGACCAATCAGCTCACCCTGACCGCCCTGGGCCCGCTGCCCACCGACATCGCCGCCCAGCGGTTCGTCACCTCGCCGGGCGAGCTGGTACTCGGGTTCACCGACCCCGATTTCGTCCAGCGGACCCTGCCGGTCACCGGCGGGGAGGAGACCCGGGATGCTCCGCCGGTGGTCTGGCGTACCGGCCCGCGCTCCACCGAACCGCATCTGCTCGCCCTGGGGCAGCCGGGGACGGGCGCCACGACGCTACTGCGCTCGCTCGCCCTCCAGGCGCTGGAGCACGGCGATGTGCTGGTCATCGACGGCGGCGGCACCGGCGAGTACGGGTGTCTGGCCGGGCGCCGTGGCGTGCTGGGCGTGGAGAGCGGGCTGGCGGGGGCGCTGGCGACGCTGGAGTGGGCCTCCCACGAGACCGAGCGGCGGCTGATCGCGGCGAACCGGGCGCGGCAGGCCGGCCGGCCCGCGCCGGACGACACCCGCCGCCCGCTGTGGATCCTCGCGGACCGTCCCACCGCGCTGGCCCATATCGCGTCCGCGGAGGGCCGGGAGGACCCGCAGCAGTGGCTCCAGGTGCCGCTGCGGCACGGCCGGGCCGCCCACGTCACGGTGGTCGTGGCCGAGCATTTCGAGAGCGCCGAGCTGCTGAGCGAGCCGGTGCGGGCGCACACCAAGGCCCGGGTGGTGCTCGGCCCCGCCACGGCCGAAGAGGTACGGGCGGTGCTCGGGGCGCCGCCGCACACCACACCGGTCGCGCAGGTGCCGCCGGGGCGCGGCTATGCGCGCCTGGGCACCGCTCCCGTACTGCGGCTCCAGGTGCCGGCCACCCCCGACCCGCTCGACGACGCCACCGGCCAGGCGCACCGCGAGGCCGTCCTGGCGCTGCTGCCGGAGCGTACGGTCCCGGCCGACGGAGCCGGTCCCGCCGAGCCGGTGGACGCACCGCGGCCGGTGGACATCCGCAAGGCGGGAGATGCCCCCAAGACGGGAGGCGCGCGGAAGGCGGTGGACGTCCGCACGGCGGGGGACGGCAAGGCAGGAGACGTCCGCAAGCCGGTGGACATCCGCAAGGTGGACGCCCGGAAGGCCGGGGGCGCGGCCGCCGCGGAGCCGGCGGGCGGGCCCGCCGCGGCCGAGGGGGCGCCGCAGGACGGGGAAGACGGGTCCGCCGGCGAACCGGTGGGCGCGGCCGTCCGCGCGGCGCACGGCAAGGGCGGCGAACCGCGGGTGGTCAACGGATCGGCGGACGCCTCCCGGCCGGAGGGCTGAGGATCGGCCGCCCGGCGGCCCCGTACGCGCCCGGCGGTCAGGCCACGAAAACGTGCCGGGACTCCGTCTCCACCGGCGCACCCGTCGCGACCAGCCGCGCGGCGCCGGCCAGCCGGACCGCGGCCTCGTCGGCGACGGCCCCGCTGACCGTGAACGGCAGCCGTACGAAGCCCTCGAAGGCACCGTCGACACCGAACCGCGGACCGGAGGGCACCCGCACCCCGAGCCGCTCCCCCGCCTCGGCGATCCTGGAACCGGAGAGTCCGCCGGTACGCGCCCACAGCGTGAGCCCGCCGCGGGGAACGCTGAACTCCCAGTCGGGGAGGTGCCGTTGCAGGGCTTCGACGATCGCCTGGCGATTCTCACGGGCCTGTTCGCGGCGGATCTCGACGGCCTGTTCCCAGCCGCCGTTCTTCAGGAGCGAGGCGATGGCGAGCTGTTCGAGGACCGGTGAGCCCAGGTCGGAGTAGGCGCGGGCGGCGACCAGACTGCGGATGATGTCGGGCGCGGCACGCACCCAGCCG
Organism: Streptomyces sp. 2323.1; assembly: GCF_900221035.1. NCBI lineage: Bacteria > Bacillati > Actinomycetota > Actinomycetes > Kitasatosporales > Streptomycetaceae > Streptomyces > Streptomyces sp. 2323.1. The sequence continues at coordinate 884,481 of NZ_LT907981.1, forward strand.
ATCCGCATCCCGGCCCAGAACGCCTTGCTCGCCGAGCCGACGGTGATCACCGCGCTGCCCGCGGGGTCGAAGGCGCACACCGGCCGCGGCGGCTCGGGGTCCTCGTCCAGCCCGAGTTCGGTCATGGTCTCGTCGACGACGAGCAGCGTGCCGGCCGACTTGGCGGCGTCGACCAGGCGGCGGCGCTGGTCGTCGGTGGCGAGGGTGCCGGTGGGGTTGTGGAAGTCGGCGACGACATAGGCCATCCGGGGCGCGGCATCGCGCATCACCTGGCGCCAGACGGGGATGTCCCAGCCGGCCAGCCGCTCCCCGAGGGCGACCGGGACGAGCCGGGCGCCGGCGTCCCGCATCAGCTGGAGGATGTTGGCATACGACGGGGAGTCGACGGCCACCCGCTCGCCGGGGCTCGTACACAGCCGGCAGATCGCGGCCACCGCGCCCATCGCGCCCGTGGTCACCATGATCTGTTCGGGCATGGTGGGGATACCGCGGGCGGTGTAGCGGTCGGCGAGGGCCTGGCGCAGGACCGGCAGACCGGCGGGGTAGTCGCCGTGGGTGTGGGCGTAGAGCGGAAGGTCGGCCATGGCGCCCTGGACGGCGCGGGTGAGCCAGGGCTCGGGGGCCGGGAGGGCGGCACAGCCGAGGTCGATCATGGATCCGGCGGCCTCCGGGGGCAGCGGTTCCAGACCACGGGTGGGCAGCGGATTGCCGGCCGGGACGGCCGTCCAACTGCCCGAGCCACGCCGGGACTCCAGGAAGCCCTCGGCCCGCAGCGCTTCGTAGGCGGCGGCGACGGTGGTGCGGCTGACGCCGAAGGCCGCGGCCAGCTCGCGTTCGGCGGGCAGGCGGGCGGCGACCGGTATCCGGCCTTCCAGTACGAGCAGGCGGACACCGTCGGCGAGGCTGCGGTAGGCGGGCAACCGGCGCCCGCCGACCGCGAGTTGCGCGTCGTACGGGTCCTGCGACCGGAGCAGGCGGGCGAGTTGGGGCGCACCTACTGCTGAAGTCCACTGAGCCATGAAGATCAGTCCACCTTCGCCGAATTGGCTCTACTTACCGAGCCCGGACATGCCACATGGTGTCACGCGTCGGTCCAATCCTGCCAGGAGGGGGAAAAGTCGTGTCCATGATCAAGGAAGCCGGCCCGGGGAGGGCCCTGATGGCACGCCGGTTGTTCCAGCTGTACACGGGACTGGCGCTGTACGGCGTGAGCATGGGGCTGATGGTCCGCGCGGACCTGGGGCTGGAGCCCTGGAGCGTGCTCAACCAGGGCATATCCCGGCATACGGGACTGACGATCGGCACGGTCACCATCGTGTCCGGCGCGCTGATCCTGCTGCTGTGGATCCCGCTGCGCCAGCGCCCCGGGCTGGGCACGGTGTCCAACGTGGTGATCCTCGGGCTGGTGATGGACGCGACGATGGCCGTGACGCCGGAGCTGGCCTCACTGGGCGCCCGTATCCCGCTGCTGGCGTTCGCCGTCGTCCTCAACGGCGCCGCGACCGGCCTCTACATCTCCGCCCGCTTCGGCCCGGGGCCGCGCGACGGGCTGATGACCGGGCTGCACCAGCGCACCGGCCGCCCGGTACGGCTGGTGCGGACCTGCATCGAGGTGACGGTGCTCGCGGTCGGCTATCTGCTCGGCGGGTCCCTCGGCGTCGGCACCGTGGTCTATGCGCTGGCCATCGGGCCCCTGGCGCAGTTCTTCCTCCGCCGCTTCGCGATCAAGGACCTGACCGCGGAGCCGTCCCCGGTGGTGGCCCGCGGAGGGACTTCACCCGAGCGCGCGATACTGCCGGAGTGACCTCAGCGATACGCCCACGCCACGCCTATCTCGATCACCCCGCGCCGCTGCCCTTCGCCCACCGGGGCGGGGCCGCCGACGGCCTGGAGAACACCGCCGCCGCCTTCCGGCGCGCGGTGGCCCTCGGCTACCGCTATCTGGAGACCGATGTGCACGCCACATCGGACGGACACCTCGTCGCCTTCCACGACCCGACGCTCGACCGCGTCACCGACACCCGCGGCGCGATCGGAGCGCTCCCCTGGCGGGCGGTGCGCCGGGCCCGGGTCGCCGGCCGCGAACCGCTGCCGCTGTTCGAGGAGCTCCTGGAGGAGTTCCCCGACGCGCACTGGAACGTCGACCTCAAAGCGGAGGCCGCGCTGCCGCCGCTGCTGGACCTGCTGCGCCGCACCAACGCCTGGGACCGGGTGTGCGTCGGTTCGTTCTCGGAGGCCCGGGTGGCCCGGGCCCAGCTGCTGGCCGGCCGGCAGATGGCGAGCTCGCTCGGCACCCGCGGCGTGGCCGGCCTGCGCCTGCGCTCGTACGGCCGCGGAGTGCTGCCGCTCGACCGGCTGCTGGGCGCGGCGGTGCGGCGCAGCGCGGTCTGCGTACAGGTCCCCGAGCGGCAGTCCGGCATCCCGGTCGTCGATCCGCTGTTCCTGCGCGCCGCGCACGCACTCGGCATGCAGGTCCACGTCTGGACGGTCAACGACGCGGACCGGATGACCGCACTGCTCGACCTGGGCGTGGACGGGATCATGACGGATGACATCGAGACGCTGCGGACGGTACTGACCGAGCGGGGGTGCTGGGTCTGAACGGGGTGCTGGGCCTGAGCGGGGCGCCGGTGGTACGACTGGACCAACGGGCGTCTCTTCGACGACCGTGGTGACCGTCTTCGCCGACGAGCGCGGCCGGCTGCTTCCTTCCGGCCGGGGCACCCGTGTGGTTCTTCGCGCCGGTCACCGGCGCCGGTCCGGCCGTCGGCTTGATCGGTTTTGCCCTGCCGGCAAGGGTGCCGGTGGGCCGGGCGATCAAGGCGGCCGGAAATCCTGCGCCTGACCGGATTTAGTCCCAGGGCGTGCGGGGCGGTAGTGTACGCCTTTGGCTCACCAGGCGGACCGTTACTGCGCGCTCAACCATGTATGGCGCTGGGTGACATCTGCTGCCAGATGTGACAAACCGGGCAATGGTGGGTACAACAAGGGGCGGCACGAAGGAAGGCAGCGGCGCGCAGCGCCTCCATCATGGGCGGTGGTGGGCGACGGGTGGGCGCATCTCCCGATTCGGGAATCTTCACCGCCGACCGGACGTTGACCGGATGACGACGACAGCGACACCTGTCCTGTGGGCGACAAGCCCGGGAGGCACGATTCATGAGTGAGCGAGCTCTCCGCGGCACGCGACTCGTGGTGACCAGCTACGAGACCGACCGCGGCATCGACCTGGCCCCGCGCCAGGCGGTGGAGTACGCATGCCAGAACGGACATCGATTCGAGATGCCGTTCTCGGTTGAGGCCGAGATTCCGCCGGAGTGGGAGTGCAAGGTGTGCGGTGCACCCTCGCTTCTGGTGGATGGCGATGGCCCTGAGGAGAAGAAGGGTAAGCCCGCGCGTACGCACTGGGACATGCTCATGGAGCGGCGCACCCGCGAGGAGCTCGAGGAGGTGCTGGCCGAACGGCTGGCCGTCCTGCGCTCCGGCACCATGAACATTGCCGTGCATCCGCGCGACACCAACCGCAAGTCCGCCTGACGGCGGGATTGCACCGAGCACGCACAAGGGCCGGGTCACTGCACTGTGCAGTGACCCGGCCCTTGTGCGTGTCCGCGGCTCCCCCGTCCCGGGTGCCGGGTGCTCAGCCGGTCAGCGGCGGGTCCTGACGGCGCGGGGACGGCGGCTCGTCGTCGCGGATGACCTCGCCCTGGACGACCTTGCCGTCCGGCCGGTGCATCCGGGCCTGCTGGAAGGCGTCACCGAACGTGCCCGGCGAGTACTGCGCCCGCCGGGACACCAGCTTCTCGGTCCGGCGCTGGATCAGCTTCCCGGTCGGCGGGAACAGGCAGAGCAGCCCCAGCGCGTCGGACACCAGCCCGGGCACCATCAGCAGCAGTCCGCCGGCCATCGGGAGCGTATTGCCGCTGCCCGACGTGGCGTTGCCGGACGACGGGGGGCCGCCGGGGGCCGACGGGTCGCCGCTGCCCTGCATGCTCTCGGTGAGCTTCTGCCAGGCGCGGCGGCCGGCCCGCTTGATCACATAGCCGCCGACGATCACTCCGGCGATCAGCAACAGCGCGACCGTCAGTCCGCTGGTGGCCTCGGCGACCACGGTCAGCAGCCAGATCTCCAGCACCACCCAGGCGGCGATGCCCAAGGGGAGGTACCGGCGGGCGCGCGAGCGCTGGGGTGGCCGGGGACCCGGCGAGGGCGTGGCTCCGAACGTCATGCCTCAAGTGTGCCTGGCCCGTCCCGTCGCCCTCCGTGAGGGTCGCGGGGCGGAACAACTCCGTACGGTCCCGGCCCGCGGGCGGCGTCAGCGGCGGCGGATCTTGTCCACCCGGGAGCCGATCCCCCAGGCGGTGACCCGCCACAGCGCCTCGACGACGATGTCGCGGCTCATCTTGCTGTCGCCCAGTTCCCGTTCGACGAAGGTGATCGGGACCTCGACGACGTGAAAGCCGGCCTGTACGGCGCGGCGGGCGAGGTCGACCTGGAAGCAGTAGCCCTGGGAGGCCACCTCGTCCAGGCCCAGGCCCTTGAGGGTCTCCGCGCGAAAGGCCCGGTAGCCGCCGGTGAGGTCGCGCAGTGGCAGATCCAGCGCCAACCGGGAGTAGGTGCTGCCCCCGCGGGAGATGAGCTGGCGGTATTTGGGCCAGTTGACGGTGCGGCCACCGGGCACCCAGCGCGAGCCGAGGACGAGATCGGCGCCCTTGAGGGCAGTGAGCAGCCGCGGCAGTTCCTCGGGCTGGTGCGAGCCGTCGGCATCCATCTCGACGAGCACGCCGTAGCCGTTGTCGATGCCCCACCGGAAGCCCGCGAGGTAGGCGGCGCCGAGGCCTTCCTTGCCCTTGCGGTGCAGGACGTGGACGTGCGCGTCGTCGGCGGCCAGCTCGTCGGCGAACTTGCCGGTGCCGTCCGGGCTGTTGTCGTCCGCGACCAGGACGTGCGCCTCGGGCACGGCGGCCCGCACCCGCGAGACGATCGGCTTGATGTTCTCCGCCTCGTTGTAGGTCGGAATGATCACCAAGGTGGTGCCGAGCGGACCGTACTGCCGCTGACCGTCTGTCACTGCTGCCCCTTCTCGTGCTTCGTGCGCCCGCGCCTGCCACTGACCACCGCGGCGGCACAGGACAGAAGGCCCACGATAGCGAGCGCCCACTCAGGAGCGGCTCCAACGCGGTCGGCGAGCGTCGTTTCGTCGCGCAGCGGGATCCGCGCGGAGACCACGCCTTGGGTGAACTCGGGGATGCGGTGGGTGACCGTGCCGTCCGGGGCGACCACCGCGCTGATGCCGCTGGTGGCCGCGGTGACCACGGCCCGGCCGTGTTCGACGGCGCGCAGCTTGGACATCGCAAGCTGCTGCTCGGGCTGGCCGGTGCGGCCGTAGGTGGCGTTGTTGGTCTGGATGACCAGGGCGCGGGCCCCGGCGTCGACGGTGTCGTGCACGATCTCGTCGTAGGCGACCTCGAAGCAGATGACGTCACCGAGCCGGGCGGGGCCGAGCTGGAGCACGCCGGTGTGGTTGCCGGGGTAGAAGTCGCGGGGCACCCGCTGGAAGCGCGTGATGATCTTGCTGAGCTGCTCCCGGAACGGGACGTACTCGCCGAACGGCACCGGATGCTGCTTGGTGTAGGAGGCGCCCGGGCCCTTCTTCGGGTCCCAGACGATGCCCTCGTTGAAGACGTACCCCTTCTTGGAGGGGTGGTCGACCAGGGCGCCTACGAGGACGGGCACGCCGATGGCCTTCACGGCCCGGTCGATCCGGTCGTAGGCCTGCGGGTACTGGAACGGGTCGAGGTCGGAGGAGTTCTCCGGCCAGATGACCAGGTCCGGCTTCTTGGCCCGGCCGGCCTTGATGTCCGCGGCGAGCTTCTCGGTGGCCGTGGCGTGGTTGTCGAGGATCTTCATCGGGCGGCCCAGGAAGTCCATACCGGCCTGCTGGACATTGCCCTGGACGATCGCGATGTCCGCGGTGTCGTCGGCCTTCGTGGGGACGGGGACGGCGAGACCGGCGAGGGTGACAGCGGCGGCGAGCCCGAACGCCTCGAAGGCCGGCACGGCCCGGCGCAGGGTCCCGTTGCCGCGCAGCCCCCAGAGGGTGGCGACGCAGCCGGCGATCAGCGCAGCGGCCAGCGCGACGGCGAAGGTCACCAGCGGGGCGCCACCGAGCGCGGCGAGCGGGGTGAACGGCGAGCCGGTGTGGGCGAACGCCAGCCGGCCCCAGGGGAAGCCGCCGAACGGGAGCCGGTCGCGGGCCCACTCCTCGGCGACCCACAGACAGGCGGTCCACAGCGGCCAGAGCGGCAGCCGCGACGTGACGGCGAGCCCGGCACCCAGCAGCGTCACGAAGAGCGTCTCGGCGATCGAGAGGCCCACCACCGCGTCCCAGCCGACGACATGCAGCCACTTCAGCAGGATCAGGAAGAACGGCAGCCCGAAGACGAAGCCCGTCCAGGCACCCTGGCGCGCGGTCCGGCCGCGGGTCAGCAGTGACAGCGCGGCGACCGCCGCCAGGGACAGCGGCCACAGGTCGTACGGCGGGAAGGCGAGCCCGAGCGCGAGGCCGGAGACCACCGCCAGGCCGGTGCGCAGCGCCTCACGGCGGGCCAGTGCGGCCAGCCGCCGGGCGCGCCGGGGCCGGGCGGTCACCGCGGTGGCGCCCAACTCGGCGGACGGCACCGGGCCGTCGGGCGAGGTGCCGCTGACGGCTTCTTCGGTGATATCGGAACCCGATGGCAATGTCGCGGGCCTTCCCTGCAGGTCGTGCGGTAGTGAGCAGACCGTACATCGGGAGGCTCGAATTGCGGACGCGGGGTGCACAAAAGTGATGCGTGGTGCGCAAAAGGTGATGCGGCGTGCGCAAAAGGTGTAGAAGGCCGCGGGCGGGCCGCGGCGTGGTGCGGATAGGGGCCCGGCGCCCTTCGGGCCGACCTGGGACCCGCTGGCTGCGGGTCGACCGAGAGCCGTTGTCTACTGAGCGTCCGGGCCCCACCCGGGTCGCACCTGCCGATCGGGCGAGACGTTCCGTCGCCCCGTGCCGCTGGTGCTGGACCTGGCTCCCAGTGGTGGCGTGCCCAGTGGCACACCGCCCCATGGCCCAGCTGCGTTCGACGACTGCGCGGAGGTCTCCCGGTCGGACGTCCTGTGGTGGACTCGGCCGAACCTACCGGCCGCCGACCGTCTGCTGTCAACAGGTGCTCCGCCTGCGTCGTTTCGCGTCGCCCCAGGTCAGCCCCGAGCACCCCCGGAAGAGCCAAGGAGCGCCAAGCACGGTCCGCGGCGGCACCTGCCCGCGCGATGTCACTCGTTCGGCGGCCCGAAGACCGTTCGCCCGCCGACGACCGTGGTCAGGCACACCGGGAGGTCGTTGCCGGGGGTGAGATCGGGCAGGCCGGGGGTGCCGGAGCGGGGGTCGGTCGACCAGCGTTCCACCCGCTCGTCGGGCGCCTGGACGATCAGCTCGCCGGTGCGCCAGACCGCGTAGTCGGCGGGCGCGCCGGGCACCAGGACGCCCGCGTCGTCCCGGCCGACGGCGCGCCAGCCGCCGCGGGTGTGGGCGGTGAACGCGGCGCGCGCGGAGATGCCGTGGGCGCGGGTGCGGTGGAAGACGGCGGCGCGGACGGTGCCCCAGGGGTCGAGCGGGGTGACCGGGCTGTCGGACCCCAGGGCGAGCGGGACACCCGCCTTGAGCAGCGCGGCGTACGGGTTGAGGGTGCGGGCCCGGTCGGCGCCCAGGCGGGCGGCGTACATCCCGTCCTCGCCGCCCCAGGCCGCGTCGAAGGCGGGCTGGACGGAGGCGGTCAAGGCCAGCTCGGCGAAGCCGGCGATGGTGCGCTCGGTGAGCATCTCGGCGTGTTCGACGCGGTGCCGGGCGGCGCGGATCCGGTCCAGGCCGACGCGCTCGGCGGCGGCCCGTACGCCGTCGACGACGCTGGTGAGGGCGGCGTCCCCGATGGCGTGGAAGCCTGCCTGGAGCCCGGCCTCGGTGCAGGCGGCGACATGGTCGGCGACGTCCTCGGCCCGCAGGTGCGCGACGCCGGTGTGGCTGGGGGTCCCCCCGGCGGAGCTGGGGGAGTCCGCGTACGGGGCGTGGAGGTGGGCGGTGTGCGACCCGAGCGAGCCGTCGACGAACAGATCGCCTGCGGCGCCGATCGCCCCGAGCTCGCGGATCCGCTGCGCATCCTTTGCGGATGCGACCGCCTCGGCCCAGTAGCCGACCACCCGCGGGCCGGTCCCCTCCCGGGCCAGGGCGAGCAGCCCGGTGAAGTCGTCCTCGCCGGAGATGTCCGGGCCCGCGCACTCGTGGAGGGTGCCGATACCGAGCGCGGCGGCCCGGGCGAGCGCGGCGGTCTGGGCCTCGGTGCGCTGGGCGGGCGTGAGGGTGGCGTAGGCGGCCTTGCGCACCGCGTGGTGGGCGTCGCCGGTCAGCGGGGCGTCGGCGCGGAATCCGGTCCGTTCGCGCACGCCGGGGACCAGATCCAGCAGTGCCGTCGTCACGACCGCGGAGTGCACGTCGACGCGGGTGAGATAGAGCGGGCGGCCGCCGGCGGCCTCGTCCAGCTCGGCGCGGGACGGCGGCCGGCCCTCGGGCCAGACAGCGGCGTCCCAGCCGTGCCCGAGCAGGACCCGGTCCGCGGGGCGGGCGTGGGAGTAGGCACGGATCCGGGCCAGCGCCTCGGGCAGGGTGCCGGCTCCGGACAGGTCGAGCCCGGTGAGCGCCAGCCCGGTCGCCGTGGTGTGCACATGTGCGTCCGTGAACGCCGGAGTGACCAGCGCACCGTCGAGCTGCACGACCTCGTCGACGCCGTCGGCGAAGGAGTCGGCCGCACCCTCCTCGCCGACCCAGGCAATGCGGTCACCCTCCACGACCATGGCGGTGGCGAAGGGGTCCGCGGGGCTGTGCACCTCGCCACCGCGCAGCAGGACAGTGCGGGGCTTGGCCGGGTGGGAAGGGTGCTGCCCGGTCGGTTCGGGAACGTGCTCGCTCATACCGGACAGTTTGACCCCTGCGCGGGGGCGGGCCGCGCGCGGGGGGCGATCAACGGTCAGATACGCGGCGGGCGGGCCTCGTAGGGCGTGGAGAGCACGACGGTGGTACGGGTGGAGACGCCGGCCAGGGTGCGGATGCGGGTGAGCAGATGCTCCAGCTCCAGCGGAGTGGCCACCCGGACCTTGAGGATGTAGTTCTCGTCGCCGGCGACGCTGTGGCAGGCCTCCAGCTCGGGCACCTCGGCGAGGCGGTCGGCGATGTCGTCCGGCGCGCTGGGGTCGAAGGGTTTGACCGAGATGAAGGCCGTGAGCGGCAGGCCCACGGCTTCGGGGTCCACGATGGCGGCATAGCCCCGTATGACACCGCGCTGTTCCAGGCGGCGCACCCGCTGGTGCACCGCCGAGGTGGACAGGCCGGTGGCCTTGCCCAGGTCGGTGTAGCTCATCCGCCCGTCCTTGACGAGCAGCTCCACGATTTGTCGGTCCAACTCCTCCACCCGTTCAACCTACTGCGCGCGGGCGCAGATGCGCACCGCGCGCCGGCTCGTGGACACCCTCGCGCCGGGTTGTGTGACCAATGCCACATGGGTGAACCGGTGTCCGCCGGGCGCCCGCGATTATGCGCGCGGCATGAAGGGAATTGCTGGTGGTGGCCAGGACCGCCCGTCACAGGAAGTCAGCGATCCGATCGGCCCACCCGAGGGGGATGGACATCATGCGACGCCTTAAGCAGGACTCCGCTGCCGCGAACGCCGGCGCCCAGGAGGGCGACAGTCTCGGCGCCGTGGGCGAGGACGACTCGTTCGACACCTATGAGATCTACCGTGTGACCTGCCCCGACTGCCGCCAGCCGATCGCGCTGCTGGCGGACGAGGACATCCTCCCGGAGCACGCCCGGTGCCCCTCGCCGTGGAACCCGTTCGGCCTGACGGTGTGCCAGGGCTCCGGCCGGGCGGCGTCCGAGGCCCCGGAGACCGAGGACACCCTGGACACCCCTCAGGAGCAGGACGCGGCCGTGCTGCTGACCCTGCCGGCCGGCCTGGACTGGCGCCGCCAGCCGTTCTCGCACGTCGGCGGCCCGGGCACCCGGCCGGTACGGGTGCCGCGGATGCGTCCGCGCGCCTGAGTGCCCCTCCGCGCCCGTCCGTACGGGCGCTCCGGCCTCACCAGTAGCGGCCCTCGATCATCGCCTCCAGGGTGTCCCGGTGGAGGATCAGCGCATCGGCGTCGGCAGGGCCCGGCGCCTCGGCGAAGTGGATTTGGCGGTAGGCCACCCGCAGCATGACGATGGCGTGCCGCAGGGCCGCATAGAGGGTGTGGAATTCCATGTCGCGGGGCTGGTGCCCGGTGAGCCGGGCATAGCGGCTCTCCACGCGGTCACGGCACAGGAAGCCGGGCAGTCCGCGCTGTCCGCCGGCTTCGGCCAGGTCCTGGAAGAAGCGGTGGAGATAGACCATCCAGCCCAGGTCGAGTTCGCGCGGGCCCAAAGCCGCCATTTCCCAGTCGAGCACGGCGGCCGGCTCGAAGCCGTCGTAGACGATATTGCCGATCCTGGCGTCTCCCCAGCTCAGTACGGTCTCGCCGGGATCCGGCGGCCAGAGGTCGGCCAGCCGGGCGAAGCCGCGCTCGATCAGCGGGGAGCGCGGCCGGCCGTCAACCACCCAGGCGTAGTAGGCGCGTTGGGACTCGACGTGCCGGTGCAGTGCACTGCCGGTGCCCGGCGTGGCGAGGAAGTCGGCCGCGGCGAGCGGGACTTGGTCGTGCAGCCGGGCGAGCACCGAGACGCTGGCGGCCTCCAGCCGGTCGCGCTTGGCATCGGTGGCGTCATGGAGCCAATTCCCCTCGTACGTATAGGGCATGACGTCCGGCGGGACCCGGCCGGCGGCGCGGGACATGACGAAGAAGGGAGCACCGAGGTGCGCCGGGTCCTCTTCGAGCCAGAGGGTGCGGGGCACCGGGACGTCCGTATGGGCGGCGACCAGGCGCATGGTGCGGTACTGCCGCGCCATGTCGTACCGCGGGAAGATGCAGTACGCGGCAGGGTCGGCGGCGAGGCGCAGCGCGCAGGAAGCCTCCGGAGGCTCGGGATGGTCGATGTCGAAGAGCAGGGTCTCGCTGGACATCCCGTTGGCGTCCGGGACGGTCGCGGCCAGGGCGCGGGCGCCGGGGAGCCGGGTGCCGAGCCAGGCGGTGAGACGGCGGGTGAGCACCTCGGGGTCGCGGGTGGTGGTGCGTGGGCGCGCCGCGGCCCGGGCGGCGGAGCGGTCGGTGTCCGAGGCCGCGGGCAGCGGGTGGTCCGTCATCGTCCGGCCTCCCCCGCGACCGAGTCGTAGCCGGTGAAGCCGCTCGGATCGTGCCGGCCGAAGCTGCCGTGTTCGAAGATGCCGTGACCGGTCCGGCCGTCCAGGGTGAAGCGGGCGGCGTGGTCGGTGACGCCGTATGCGGCGAGCGGGTGTGCTGCCGGGTCCGAGAGGTCGTAGCTGCGGCGGTCGGTCCAGCCGCGGCCGCGCCAGGTGCCGTGCTGCCAGTCGTCGGCGGGAGGATAGCCGGCGCCCACGGCAAGGGGCGAGGAGGTGAGGATCTCGGCGGTGAGTTCGCGGGGCGTGCGGTCGGGGCCGGTGAGGTGGATGACCGCGCGTTCGGGGTGCCGGGTGCCGGGGCGGTAGCTGATGTCGGTGTGCGGCCACCCGAGTTGGACGTCGCGGGCACCGTCGCGGCGGACCGAGACCGCCTCGTTCAGGGTGCGGTGGCCGTCGGCGTCCTCCTGGACGATGACCATCACGAAGCGGTCGTCGAAGCGCACCGGGCACCAGATCCAGTGGAAGCCCTCGGGCCGCCGTTCCTCGGCGGCCCGCCCGCCGTCCTCGCCAGGTATCGGGCGCACCCCCCAGCTGCGGTCGCGGGTGCCGGTCCACTCCCCCGCCGTGACGGCGAGTTCCTGCCCCGCGACGCGGATACGCCCGGTGCAGGTGCCGGCCTGGACGAACCGCCGGCCTTCGAGCGTCAGCCGGTCGCCGCGGTACTGGCTGTGGTGCGGCTCCCACGTGGGCGGGAACGCCGCGGACCAGGTCAGGTCGTACGCCAGGCCGTCCGGATCGTCGGGGTCCGCGGCGCAGGTCAGCCGGAGGCGGGCGAGTGGCTCCTCGACGGTGATGGTGAGCGGGCCGACGGTGAGCGCGAGGCGGTCGTCGGTGAGTGCGTCGGAGGCCCGTACGGCGTACAGCCGGTCGCCGAGGCGGAGGGTGGCGTAGGCGTCGATGACACCGGTGTTGGGATAGACCCCGAGGCCGGCGATCAGCAGGGCGCGGCCGGAGTGGTCCATGACGTGGAAGATGCAGCGGTCGTAGGCGTTGCGGTCACCGGTGGCGACGTGCCGCATGGACAGCGGGACCTGGTGGATCGGGTACTCGTCGAGCGCGATCGGGCGGTCGGGCACGGTCTCCTCCTGGGCGCGCGGTCGGCCGATACGCCACAGGAACGTCAGCTCCCGCGACGGGAGTTGACGGTACGTCAGCTAACGGCGAACGGCCAGGCCCCGGACCCGCGCAGGGCGGCACGGACGGCCAGGCCCCGACGCGCGCAACGCGGGGGGCGGGCCTGGGTCACCCCCGGCCCGCCCCCGCTCCCCCCTCAGCGCGTTTCCGGCCCCGCGAGGTGGCGGGCGATGACCATCCGCTGGATCTGGTTGGTGCCCTCGACGATCTGCAGGACCTTGGCCTCGCGCATATAGCGCTCGGCCGGGAAGTCGAGGGTGTAGCCGTAGCCGCCGAGGAGCTGGACGGCGTCGGTGGTCACCCGCATCGCGGTGTCCGTGCAGAACAGCTTGGCCATCGCCGCTTCCTTGGAGAACGGCAGACCGGCGTCGCGCAGCCGGGCGGCGGTGAGGTAGAGCGCGCGGCCGGCCTCGATCTGGGTGGCCATGTCGGCGAGCATGAAGCGCAGACCCTGGAAGTCGAGGATCGGGCGCCCGAATTGCTGCCGTTCGGCGGTGTACGCGAGCGCCTCGTCCAGCGCCGCCTGGGCGACGCCGATGGCACAGGCCGCGATGCCCAGGCGCCCGGAATCCAGGGCGGACAGCGCGATGGCGAAGCCCTGGCCCTCGTCCCCGAGGCGGCGCGCGTCGGGGACGCGGACGGCGTCGAAGTGCAGCTGGGCCGTCGGGGAGCCTTTCATGCCCATCTTGCGCTCGGGCGCCGCGGCGCTCAGGCCCTCGGCGTCGCCGGGGACCAGGAAGGCGGTGATGCCGTGGGCGCCGCTGCCGCCGGTGCGGGCCAGCACGGTGTAGAAGTCGGCCACGCCGCCGTGGGTGGTCCAGGCCTTGGTGCCCTCCAGGGTCCAGGTGTCCCCTTCGCGGGTGGCCCGGGTGGTCAGGGACGCGGCGTCGGAGCCCGAGGAGGGCTCGGAGAGGCAGTACGCACCGAGGAGGCCACCGCCGAGCATGTCCGGAAGGTGTTCGGCACGCTGCTCCTTGGTGCCGAATCCGGCGAGGGCATGACACGCGAGAGTGTGCACACTGACGCCGAGGCCGACGGTGAGCCGGGCGGCGGCGAGTTCCTCCACGACCTGGAGGTAGACCTCGTAGGGCTGGCCACCGCCGCCGAATTCCTCGTCGTAGGGCAGCGAAAGCAGACCCGATTCGGACAGCAGGGTGAAGGTCTCGCGCGGGAAGCGGCCGGCGTCCTCTTCCTCGCCCGCCGTGGGCCTGATCTCGCGCTCGGCAAGCTCGCGTACGAGTGTCAGCAGATCGCGGGCTTCCTCCGTGGGCAACCTGCGGTCCACCGGCCGGGGGCCGTACTCGGTCATGGCGGCGCTCTCCTCCCTGTCGGGCGCTGCGGCGACACGCGCGCGGGGTGGGCGTGCGGCGCCGGTTTCCATAATGCCGGTCCGATGATCGCTTTCCGGGTCTCGGAAGGCGATGACCTGCGACTGTGGCGCTAGGAGTATGCCCGATCGGAGGCTCCGCGTCACGGGTTGATCATCACCGGCCGTGGGGAAGGGCCTCGTTCCCCACGGCCGGGAAATTGGTCCGAACCATTGACGCACTGGTCTAGTCCTTCTACCTTTCCTGCAACGTTCAACGCGTTCATGCCAATTCGGAACGCAGGTCAGGTCAGGCTCCATCCCTCGCCCCCCTCCGAGGAGAGACGACATGCTCAGACCGCCCCGGATGCACTCACCACGCAGACTGATCGCCGCCGCCACCGCGCTGTGTACGGCGGCGTTGGCCGGCACCCTGCTCGCCGGCCCCGCCTCCGCCGTCCCCACCGGCGCCCCCACCGCGCACCACCTGTCGACGGCCGCCGCGCCCCGCACGACACCGGCCGCAGCAGGCAACAAGGTCGTCGGATACTTCACCAACTGGGGTGTCTACGAACGCAATTACCACGTCAAGAACATCGAGACCTCGGGATCGGCGGCCAAGCTGACCCACATCAACTACGCCTTCGGCAATGTGCAGGGCGGCAAGTGCGCCATCGGTGACTCCTACGCCGACTACGACAAGGCGTACACCGCCGACCAGAGCGTCGACGGCACCGCGGACACCTGGGACAACGGCGCCCTGCGCGGCAACTTCAACCAGCTGCGCAAGCTCAAGAAGCTGCACCCCGGCCTGAAGGTGATCTGGTCGTTCGGCGGCTGGACCTGGTCGGGCGGCTTCACCGAGGCCGCCAGGAACCCCGACGCGTTCGCCCAGTCCTGCCTGGACCTGGTCGAGGACAAGCGCTGGGCGGATGTCTTCGACGGCATCGACATCGACTGGGAATACCCCAACGCCTGCGGCCTGACCTGCGACACCAGCGGCAAGGACGCCTTCACCGGGGTCATGCGGGCGCTGCGGTCGAAGTTCGGCCGGAACAATCTGGTGACCGCGGCGATCACCGCGGACGCCTCGGCCGGCGGGAAGATGGACGCCGCCGACTACGCGGGCGCGGCCCAGTACGTCGACTGGTACAACCCGATGACCTACGACTACTTCGGCGCCTGGGACGCCAAGGGCCCGACGGCCCCGCACTCCCCGCTCACCTCGTACCACGGCATTCCGAAGGCCGGCTTCAACACCACCGACACCCTCACCAAGCTCAAGGGCCTCGGTGTGCCGGCGGGCAAGCTGCTGCTGGGCATCGGCTTCTACGGCCGCGGCTGGTCGGGCGTCACCCAGGACGCTCCGGGCGGCACGGCGACCGGTGCGGCGCCGGGCAAGTACGAGGCCGGCATCGACGACTACAAGGTGCTCAAGACCCGCTGCCCGGCCACCGGGACGGTGGGCGGCACCGCCTACGCCAAGTGCGGCGACCAGTGGTGGAGCTATGACACCCCGCAGACCATCGCCGGCAAGATGGCCTTCAAGGACGCCCAGGGCCTGGGCGGCACGTTCTTCTGGGAGCTGAGCGGCGACACCGCGGGCGGCGAACTGATCAAGGCGATCAGGTAGCACGGAGACGACGCGCGCAGGCCGGGCGGAAGGCGGCTTCTCCCGCTCGGCCGGCGCGTGTTGGCACTCCCCCGGCAGGGCGTGCGCGAGCCCCGCGTGCGCCCCCGTGGGGTTTACGGCTGCCGCCCGTACGAGCACCATCGCCCCAAGGAGCCGGAGCCGCATCGAAGAGGTGTCACGTGGTCAACCCTTGGCTGGCGATGGAGGCCGGTGCCGATCCGGTGGAGCGCAGCCGCGCGGTGCGCCGGGCCCATGCGGCCTTCCTGGCCGACGGCACCGTCGCACCGCCGGTGCGCCAAGTGGTCGCCGACTCCTGGCGCCGCTCCGCGGACGCCCACGCCGCACCGGACGGCGCCGCCCCCATCGAGCTGGACGAGCCCGCACTGGACGCCTACCGGGACGGGCATCCGCTCGCCCGCGCCATGCCCGTCTTCCGGGAGCTGCTGGGCAGCTTCGCGCAGGACGGCGCCCATCTGCTGGCCGTCTGCGATCCGCAGGGACGGCTGCTGTGGGTGGAGGGGCACCGCGGGGTGCGGCGCAGCGCCGAGCGGATGAACTTCGTCGTGGGCGCCCGCTGGGACGAGCGGCACGCCGGCACCAACGCCCCGGGCACCGCCCTCGCCGCCGATCACGCCGTACAGATCTTCGCCGCCGAGCACTACAACCGGCAGGTGCAGCGCTGGACCTGCGCCGCCGCTCCCCTGCACGATCCGCGGACCGGGCGGCTGCTGGGCGCGGTGGACATCACCGGCGGCGACCATCTGGCGAGCCCGCACAGCCTGGCCCTGGTGCAGGCCACCGCACGTGCCGCGGAGGCTCATCTCGCCGCCGGCGTACCGGAGTGGGGCGTGTGTCTGTCGGCGCTCGGCCGGGACGAGGCGCTGCTGGTCGTGGACGGCGAGCGGCTGCGGCTCGGCCGGCGGCACAGCGAGATCCTGGTGCTGCTGGCCGAGCACCCCGAGGGGCTCACGGGCGATCAGCTCTCGGTGCTGCTCTACGGCGAGCGCGCGGTGCGCCCGGTGACGCTGCGGGCCGAACTGTCCCGGCTGCGGCAGCTCGTCGGCACCCTGCTGCACTCCCGTCCGTACCGGCTCAGCCGGCCCGTCGAGACCGATGTGCGCACGGTCGAGGAGGCGTTGGCGGCCGGCGAGGTGCGCACCGCGCTGGCCGCCTACCGCGGTCCGCTGCTGCCGCTGTCGGAGGCCCCGGGCATCCAGCGGCTGCGCGGTGCGCTGGAGGACCGGACCCGGTGTGCGCTGCTCGGCGCGCACGACCCCGGCCTGCTCCGCGAATGGTCGCGCACCCCCTGGGGCGAGGACGACCTGACGATCTGGGAGGCCCTGGTGGACGCCCTGCCGGAGCGCTCCCCGGCCCGCACCGCACCGATGGCCACCGCCGACCGGCTGCGCGCCGCATACGGACTGACCGGCGGTTGCCGCGCCGGAGCGAAGGCCCCCGGTCCCGCGCGCGTCGCAACCTTCCCGCAACCTCCGCGGCCCTAGCCTGCGCGCATCGCCCGTCGCACGGGATGGCGGGCACCGCGCCGAGAGCGATTGGGAGGCCGCCCCATGGCCCGTTACGCCAGCCCGGGTTCCGCCGACGCCGTCATGAGCTATCTGCCCCGCTACGACCACTGGATCGGCGGCGAGTTCGTCGCGCCGGCGCTGGGCCGGTACTTCGAGAATCCGACGCCGGTCAACGGACAGCCGTTCACGGAGGTCGCCCGGGGCACGGCCGAGGACGTCGAGCGGGCCCTGGACGCCGCCCACGCGGCCGCGCCCGGCTGGGCCCGCACCTCCGCCGCCGACCGCGCCGCCGTCCTCAACAAGATCGCCGACCGGATGGAGCAGAACCTGGAGCAGCTGGCGGTCGCGGAGAGCTGGGAGAACGGCAAGCCCGTACGGGAGTCCCTGGCGGCCGACATCCCGCTCGCCATCGACCACTTCCGCTACTTCGCGGGCGCCATCCGCGCGCAGGAGGGCTCCCTGTCGGAGATCGACGGGGACACCGTCGCGTACCACTTCCACGAGCCGCTCGGCGTCGTCGCCCAGATCATCCCCTGGAACTTCCCCATCCTCATGGCGACCTGGAAGCTCGCCCCCGCACTGGCCGCCGGCAACGCCGTGGTCCTCAAGCCGGCCGAACAGACCCCCGTTTCGGTGCACTTCTGGATGGGCCTGATCGCCGATCTGCTGCCGCCGGGCGTGGTCAACATCGTCAACGGCTTCGGCGCGGAGGCCGGAAAGCCGCTGGCCTCCAGCCCCCGGGTCGCGAAGGTCGCCTTCACCGGCGAGACCACCACCGGCCGCCTGATCATGCAGTACGCGTCCGAGCATCTGCGGCCGGTGACGCTCGAACTGGGCGGCAAGAGCCCCAACATCTTCTTCGACGACGTCTCGTCGAAGGCGGACGACTTCCACGACAAGGCGCTGGAAGGCTTCACCATGTTCGCCCTCAACCAGGGCGAGGTGTGCACCTGCCCGTCCCGGGCGCTGATCCAGGGCGGGCACTACGACGACTTCCTGGCGGCCGGAGTGGCCCGTACCGAGAAGATCGTCCAGGGCCACCCGCTGGACACCGACACGATGATCGGCGCCCAGGCCTCCAACGACCAGCTGGAGAAGATCCTCTCCTACCTGGACATCGGCCAGAAGGAGGGCGCCCGCATCCTGACCGGCGGCTCCCGGGCCGAGTTGGGCGGCGAGTTGGAGGGCGGCTACTACGTCCGGCCCACCATCTTCGAGGGCAACAACGGCATGCGGGTCTTCCAGGAGGAGATCTTCGGCCCCGTGGTGGCCGTGGCACCGTTCTCCGACTTCGAGGACGCCATCGGCATCGCCAACGACACCCTGTACGGCCTGGGCGCCGGCGTCTGGACCCGAGACGGCTCCACCGCCTACCGCGCCGGCCGCGCCATCCAGGCCGGCCGCGTCTGGACCAACTGCTACCACGCCTACCCGGCCCACGCCGCCTTCGGCGGCTACAAGCAGTCCGGAATCGGCAGGGAAACCCACAAGATGATGCTGGATCATTATCAGCAGACGAAGAACGTTCTGGTTTCCTACAGCCCGAAGAAACTTGGATTCTTCTAGAGCCTCAAACCGGAACTGGTGCTCCAGCGCCTCGCGGCGGGGGGGAAAGAGTCCGTTCGAGATCCCCCACCCTCGCGTAGACGTGGGCGAGGTCGCTCAGCGAGGCCAGTGTCTCGGGGTGGTCGGGGCCCAGCCGCTTCCGACGGTCCCGGAGCATCCGCTCGCAAAGGGGCAGGGCGCGCTCCAGATCTCCCACCGCGGCGTGGGCGTGGGCCAGGTTCGTCCTGGTCCCGAGCCTCTCCACGTGGGTGGGACCGAGTGCCCCGGCGCGATGCTCCAGGCTGCTTCGGATGATCCGCAGCAGCCGCCAACCCTCGTCGTGTCGATCTGCCTCACCCGCACACACTCGGCCACCACAAAGCATGATGCGCCCGCGCCGTCCGGATCACCTCCGGACGGCGCGTCACAGCAGGGCGGACGTTGCCTGGTGCGGCAGTAGCCTAAAGCGCCCCTTCAGCCTGCAAGAGAGCAGCTATCGAAAGTGAGACTCACGCCCGCGTAGCAACTCGAAAGGCCGGAATTTCGATCTCCTCGGGATCGAGGCAACCGACACTTTCACGTCCTTCGAGAATGAAGCCGAAGAATTCCTTCAGCGCTTCATTCCCGAGGTCAATCGGATGAAACGGGAGTGCGTAGCCTGGCGTATGGCGCACGGGTCGCCCTCCTTCCCAGAAAGGCGCTTCGAAGGGGAGTCGGTCCCCCAAATCCTCAATAACCCCGGAACCGGGGCTCAAGCTCACTCCGCGGACCAGCTCACCGCCCGACCAGACAGCGAAGGCGGACCAGTCTTCAGCACTGTCCATGAAGACACCGTATGCATGCCGTCCTGTCGCCCATTCGCATACCATTTCGGTCAGGTGACTTGGACTGGATTGTGCGAGCTCACGAGAACAGATGACCTCGAACTCCGGTAGGTATGCAGCGCATACGGTACCCGAATCGGGCCAAACTGCGAGATCTAGGGGCAAAGATGCCGTCGCTCGCGCTGCGGTTCCAAGGACCCTCTCGGCAAGGATCTTTGACTTGTCATGACGGATTTCCTGCACACGCCGAAAAGCCTGTCGCGGATCACCCGCGGCAACAACCACCACGGCTGCTTTTGACCCCATTAGAATACCTCCCAGATTCTTGCCCTACGTGATCAGATCCAGACCTAGGGATCGCAAGCAGGGCACCGCCACAAGTCCACTTCCACCTTCATCTTAACCGTTGCGCCTTTCGTTAGGCCGGGCACTCTATTCGTATTCAATACGGCGCCGGTGCGACCAAGTTCCGCGTACCCTAGACGCTGATTGTCGGTCAGGGATGCTCCCTTGCCCGTTTTTACCTCGACTGCTACCCAGTTTCCCGCTGCATCCTGCGCCACAAAGTCGGCCCTGAATACATCGCCACGACTATTCTTGAATCTGACCTCGCTTTTAATGTTGGTGTACCCGGCCTTCTGAAGCCTCTGCAGGGTGGCAGCTTCACCCAGAGCACCGTGCGGCAGTCCGTCGACTGGGCATTCGCCGGCGTTGTGCACGAGTATGGAAGTTTCGCCTGCAAACACATAGTACGTGTGCAGATCATCGACGGTGAGATTGTACGTCCTGGCATTTTTAGCGAAGGGGCGATTACCCTCGATCTTGACTGGGCTACCGTCGACCGTTCTGAGCGTCATTCCCGGACGGAGGCGCGCAGCCTCAACCCATTCGTTCTCCGAGGGGGACCAGAACGGATGCTCGTTTGTGGCGGTGAGGCGTCGATGCCCTTGGGGGGTGGCCAGGGTCAGTTCATTAAAACGCTTATCGTGCTGCGTGACAATGAGGGCAGTTACCACGCGCCGCACCGTCTCACCACTGACCGGATCTGTGGCGATCACTGAATCGCCGGTCTTCACCGACTCGATATTTTTCTTCGAGTGATCGGCCATGAGCACTTTGGTGCCGGCGAGGAAGCACTTGAAGCACTTCGCCGTTTTCGCGACCCGCGAGCTTTCGGCGATGTCTTCGATGCCTTCGCCGAGCTTCTTGAGGAGCCTGACCTTTCCGACGGGTAGGACGGAAACGGCGAAGGCGGTGCATGCTCCGAAGTTGGGGTTCTTGATGCACTCCTTGAGGTCGTTGAGGCCGGTGATTTCCCAGACCACGGCGGTAAGAGTGGGGTCGATGACGGGAGTGACGTCGCCGCCGGAGATCACGCAGGGCAGGAGCCCGGCTATCTCGTTGCCGGTGTGAGAGACGCAGTGGGGCTTCTTGGCCTTCTGCTTCTCCTGTTGCTTACGGGCTTCTTCGGCCCTGCGGCGTGCTTCGGCTACCTCGCTCTCACGCTTCTTCTTCACCTCCGTCCATGCCTGGCTGGCGAGGGCGTTGGCTTCCTTGGCGCTCTTGCCGGCGTCGAGGGCAGAGGCACGGGCGTCCTCGGCCGCCGAAGTGGCGAGGTACGCCGAGTTGCGCGCGTAGTTCGCAGAGAACTCCGCTTGCGCTGCGGAGTTTTCGGCGGCATCGGCGTCGCGGTCGGCTGCGTTGGCTGCGTTGCGCGCGGTCTTGGCGGACTTGGCTGCCTGGGCGGCGCTGTTCTCGGCGCTGGTGGCGGCCTTGTCGGCGTCGTCGGCGTACTGTTTGGCGAGGTTGGCGGACTTCTTCGCCCCGTCCGCGGCCCTGGCGGCGTCGTCCTTGGCGTCGCCAGCCTTGGCGGCGGCTTCTGCTGCCTTCCAGCTGTTGTGCCGGGCCTTGGCCGCCACGCCGGAGGCTTCGGCGATCAGGCGTTGCATCTGGGCGATGTGGGTGCTGGCGAGTTGGTCCTTTCGGTCGGCCATGTACTGGCCGACCTGGACGAAGTCGTGCAGCTCATCTGCGGAATCTGCCAAGGCGATTTTCGCCGCGGCCTTCATCTCCGGGCCGCCGTTGTTGACGAGCTTGGAGGCGATGACCTGCTCATCGGAGTTCAGCGCCGCATACTGGCCGTTGCTGATGAACGCGGCGAGCACCCTGCCCTTGCCGTTGGCCAGTGCCGCCTTGGACGCCTCCTTCACACCGGGGCCACCGGCGTTGTTGATCTGGGAGACGCGTACGGCGTAGTCGGTGACGGCCACGTCGTACTGACCGGTGGTGTAGAAGTCGCTGACCCGCTGATCGGAACCCTTGAGCGCCTCTGCAGCACCCTTGCGCACGACCTCGTAGGGGCTTTGCGTACTGAGCTGGGAGACCTGCTCGCGGATCTCGGCCTGAGCAGCCTGCTTCCACCCGTTGCGCAGGTACTCCAGGACGTCGGCGTCCAGGCCGGACAAGGCTTTGGCGGCGGCCTCCTGGTGCCAGGGACCACGGATCTTCAGGGCCTTGAGGGCAAGGACGCGGCCTTTCGCGGCGATGGCCTTGGTGTCGGCGTCGGGCTTGTCCGCCTCGGTGGCCAGTTCGGCTGCCGTGGTGTCCAGCGAGCGGGCTTCGACGAGGTCCGCGGCGGAGGCGGAGGTGACGGTGGCGGTCTGTGCCGCGTGGGACCTGGCGCGTTCGATGGCGGCAGCGGTGCGGGTCGTCAGGTCCTCCGCCTCGGCTTCGCGGGCGATGGTGAAGACCTTCTTGGCAGTCGCTGCCGCCGACTCAGCCGCATCTGCCGCCTTCTTCGCCGCGGCTGCTTGCTTCTTCGCCTGTTCAGCTGCCTTGGCCGATTCACCGGCGTGCTTCGCTGCTTCTTCCGCGGCCGCCGCGGCGTTGTCGGCATGCGTGGCTGCGGAATCCGCGGCCTCACGTGCTTCATCGGCGGCGTTGGCGGACTTGCTGGCCAGGGCTTCGGCGGCGTTGGCCGCGCGGTCGGCCTCGGCGGCGTGGCGGCGGGTCTCCGCGGCGGCCGCCTTCGCCTCGCTGGAGTGGACGCCTGCGGCCTCGGCGTAGGTGTTGGCCTCATCGGCCGCGTCCGCCGCGGCGTTGGCGTTGCTGCTGGCGCTGCGGGAGGCCTTCGCGGCGGCACCCGCGGCAAGCGACGCTGCACCGGCCTGCTTGGCTGCCTGGGCGGAGGTCCTTGCGAGGGTGGCGGCCGCCCGGGCCTTCTTCGCCATGTCCCTGGCTTCACCTGCCCGGCCTGCGTCGGACGCGGCCGCGATCGAGGCGTTGTATGCGTCGTTGGCCGCGTCGGCGGCATTGGCGGCTGCCGCGGCGGTCTGCGCCGCGGCGAAGGCGGCGATGCGGGCCGAGCGGTTGGCGGCGTTGGCTGCGCTGATGGCCGTCTGCGACGCGGCGGCAGCAGCGCGGGCAGCATCGGCGGCCTGCTTGGCCTTGACCGCCGCCCGCTGGGAGTCGTTCTTGGCGGCGTTGGTCTCCCGCGCCGCCTTCAGGGCGGCTTCCTTGGCGAGATCCGACGCCTCGATCGCACGCGTGGAAGCTTCCTGCGCCTTCTCCGTCGCGTCCTTGGCCCGCTTGCCGGCCAGGGTGGCCTGCTCCGTCAGCTGAGCGATGGTGGCATGTTCCTGGTCGCGATTACGCGCGACGAACTGCCCCACCTCAAGAAACTCGGCGATGTCGTCAGGGGTGCCCTTGAGCGCGACCTTCCCGGCCGCCTTGACCGCCGAACCGCCCGAGTTGACCAGCTGCGAGACCTCGACCTCGTTGTCCGTCTCCCGCGCCGTGTACTGGCCCTCCGCGAGGAACTTCGCACGGTCCTCGGGGGTGCCCTTCAAAGCTGCCTTGCCGGCGTCCCTGACCCCGTTGCCCCCGAAGTTGATGACCCGGGAGACCTCGACCTCCTGGTCCTCCTCCAGCGGCGCCTTCCAGCCATCCTTCAAAAACGCCCGCAGCGCCGCTGGGTTCTCCGAGGTGCTGTTCTTCAAGGCCGTCTTCGCGGCCTCGCGTACCGCGGGACCACCGGAGTTGAAGATCCGGCTCGCATCGACGTAGTCGTCGTCGAACTCGATCCTGTCCCTCTGGTCAAGGAACGTCTCAAGATCCTCATCCGTACCAAGAAGCGCCTGCTCGGCCGCCTCCTTGACACCGGCACCGCCATCTGTCCAGTAGTCGACGACACGCTCACGCATGAAGCGCAGGTCATCATCGTTGCTGTCCGCTGCAGCTGGCCCAGCTCCCAAAAGTCCCGCCACCAGCGAGGCAGAAAGCATCGTGGCCCACGCGCCACGATGCCGCGGCGGCGCGTTCCGTCTGGATAAGGCGCCGCTTCTGGGAAGCCGCGTACCTGTCGTTGAGCTGGGTCTCAGTCTCATCCGGTCAGTCCTCTCTTGTCCTTCATAGCGATCGGTAGTACCCCCAGCGCCCGGAAAGTCCGTTCAGTGAAGGGGGAGCACGCAGGGACGTGCACCAGTGGGTAGCTGGAGGGCCACGCAAGCGGAGCTGCTTCCTGGCCGGGCACCCCAGCAGCCCGCGAACCCGGCGTGACGTGGTTTCAGGGAGCCGGTGTAGGCCGAGTCCAGGGTGAATCGTTGGCGGGGCCGGTGAACGGTGTCGGTGCGTGGGACAGTGCCGTCCACCGGTGGTCAGTGGGGAAGGCCAACACGCTCGACGCACGTCGAGGTCACCGTCGGAAGTGCGCACTCCGTTGTGGTCACGGGCTTACGAGGACGCGTTCGGCGTCCAGGGAGGCGCTGGTGGTGTCGGGGTGGAGGGTGAGCTTCCCTCCGGGCCAGAGTGCGACGACGTCGTCCTGGCGGGTGGGGCCGCCGAATGTGCCGACCGTGGAGAGCAGGGTCTGACGCCATGGGGACTTGGCCGGCCGCAGCCGGTGGTCGCGCCCGAAGGTTGCGGCGGCGATGCTCTCGTATGCGGTGACCTCACCGTCGCTCCAGCGGACGAAAAGGTCCTGATCTCCTGCTTCGGGACGGAAGTCGCCCGCTGCGACGTCCCGGGCGTGCGGCCAGGTGGGGTCGGGCGGTTTGACGAGCTGCTTCTCGGCATGCAGCCCCTTGCCGTCGACGTTCGTGTACAGCGTCACTTCACCGTCGGTCCAGGTGACCACGAGGTCGTCGCTGCGCGAATTGCCGCCGCCGAAGCGCCCGGCGGCCATGGTGCTCGCGTGGGTCCAGGTGCCGTTGGGGCCCTTCAGCTCCACCATGTCCGTCAGCTTGGTCTTCTCGTTGACGTCCTTGAAGAGGGTCAGTCTGCCGTCGGCCCAGCGCACCAGGAGGTCGTCGCTCGCGTCACCGGTGAAGTCGCCGGCGGTGAGGACCGCAGCCTGCTGCCAGTCCTTGTCCTTGACCAGCTGGACGTCCTTGCCGAAGCCGTATGCGCCGTTGCCGGGGTAGAGGGAGAGTTCGCCGTCGGACCAGCGCACGATCAGGTCGCTGACGTTGTTGTGGACCGATGCGGTGTGGAAGTGGCCGGTGGTCAGGACCCTTGCGTGGGTCCAGGTGTCGGCGGAACCCATGGACGTGCCGGTGCCCGGATCCGGCCTCGACGGCATGCCGGTGAGGGCCTGTCGGTAAAGCTGAAGGACATCCTCGTCGAATTGAGAGGTGTAGCTGGTGTGGTCGTAGAGGCCGCCGGTCTTGTAACCGCCGATGATGCCGGTGAGGTTGCCGCGTCGACCGTCGAAGTTCTCCAGGAACGGGCCGCCGCTGACGCCGGAGCGGAAGCCCTCGCACCTGATTTCCATGAACCGACCCTGGAAGGCGGTGGTGTCATTGGTGCACTGAAGAGGAGTCTTCTGGCCACCGGGGTAGCCGACGAGCGTCACGGCTTTGCGTGCGAGCTGCGCTGCGGAGACGGAGGTGAGTTCATTACCGCGTCCAACGGCGTCCTCCAGGAGCTGCCCCTGGGCGTTCGGGCCGACGCTCAGGAAGGCGAAGTCGACATCGTCGTCGGGAGTCGAGGCCTGGTAGCGGGTATCGATCCAGATCTTGTCTTCCTGGACCGGGAAGATCCCGTAGGGAGTCTCCCCTGCCTGCCCGGCCGTCGATGCTCCGGTGCGGTAGCCGGGCACGAACGCGAAGTCCTGGTGGCGTCGGTCGCCCTTGAGGCAGTGAGCCGCGGTGATGACGAGGCTCTTGGTCGGCGAGGCCACCGCACTAGCGGTGCAGAACTGGTCCGGTGTCGGAGAGCCGTCGGTGGTACGGATCAGGAATACGCCGACCGTGGCGATACCTTCGGGCACCTGGCGAGTCGGTTCGTTGGCCAGCGAGCGCCTCTGCCGCTGGCCAGGGGCCGGCCGCGATGGTGTATCCGTCCTACGGGAGTGGGCGGGGTTCACAGGAACGGCGGCGCGGATGCGCTCCGGGGTCCAGTACCGCTGTGCCTCTCGTGCGTTGTCGAGCTGCTCCTGGGCCGTGCCATGTGCAGGACCGTGCCCAGTGACCGGTGGACTGACAGTGGAGCTCGTTGTGGCACGCTGCGAGCCAGGGGAATCTGATCCCCCTTGGGGACGAGCGGCCGCCGAAGAGGTGACGGCCGATAACGCGCACAGGGCCAAGGCGGTGGCGCGCATCCACGGTATGCGTCTCATGGAGCTTTCCGTTGTGGTCTCAGGGAAGGAAGGCGGTGGCAACCGAACCGGGCCGCCCGGATGTGCCGCCGGTGCCGCGTGACGCGGTGGGAAGCATGCCGCCCCGTCGCGTCACGCGGCGTCGGCTCATTCGCCGACCTTGAATTCCGCGTGTAGCCCCGTGGTGTCCACACCCGCGAAGAGGGTGACCTTCCCGTTGGCCCATCTCACGATGACGTCGTTGGCTCGGTCGTTGGCGACGAACGCACCGGCGCCCACCACGGTCGCATTGGTCCAGTAGGACTTCTTCGGCCGGACATTGATCTCGCCGTGGAGGCCGGCCGTGTCCACGCCCGGATAGATGGTGACCTCGCCGTCCGACCACCGCACCAGCAGGTCCATGGTCTTCTTGCCGGTGAACTCTCCGGCGCTGATCTGGGTGGCGTGCGTCCACGTGGTGTTCTTGTTGACGAGGAGCTTCTGCGCCTTGTCCGCCACGCCGTTGGTGTCCAGGTCGGGATGGAGAGTGACGCGGCCGTCGTCCCAGGTCACGAGCAGGTCGTCGCGCTGCTGGCTGGCCGAGTAACGGCCGGCGGTGATCTGCGTGGCGTGCGGCCAGAGAGTGTTCTTGGCCTTGGCGAGCTGCTTCTCCCCGTGGAAGCCCTTGGCGTCGACGTGGGTGTACTGCGTCAGCTCGCCGTCGTCCCAGCGCACGATCAGCCCGTCCGAGCCGCCGCCGAAACTCGCACCGGTGATCTGCTCGACGTGCTGCCAGATGCTCGTCTTGGGCGGCTTCGGCGGCTCGGCCAGCTGGTACTCGGCGGAGAAGGGATGGCGGGGATCCTTGTCGTCGGAGCCCTGGTAGAGGGTGACTTCCGCATCGCTCCAGCGCACGATCATGTCCATGTGCCGGGTACCGCCGGCCGATCCGCCGGTGAAATACCCCGAGGCGATATGAGTGGCCTTCTCCCACGGCGCGGCGGCGAAGACCGGGCGGTAGCGCACCTGCCGCACCCAGGCGCCCAGATCGTCCACCCGGGCATCGACGGCGCCCGTACGGGTCTCGGCCGGGTCGGTTCCCAGACAACCGCCTTGCCAAGAGGTGCTGTTGACGGCGACCAGCTCCATCCGGCCACCGCTTTCCCGCAGCGCCGGCCCGCCGGTGTCACCCGGGCACACGGCCGCGCTCTTGCCGGTGATCTCCAGCTTCCCGTCCTGCACGGCGTCCACCGCGAAGGCGGCCGCGTGCAGCTTGTCGGGCACCCACTCGGTCGCGGTCCGGCCAAAACCGATGACCTTCAACTCCTCACCCTGCGCGGGAGGAGCCGCGGCAACGGCCATGGGCGTGACATCGCTGACCGGTTTGGCCAGCTGGACCATCACCACATCGCGCCCCGGATAGGGCACCACCTGGGTCACGTCGGTGACCGTTCCTGCCGAACCGCTCAGGTCGGTACGGCCGACGGTCGCCGTGGTCTTCCACTTCGGCGCGCCCTCGGTGACCTTCGGGCTCTTGGGGTCATCGGCGAAGCAGCCGGCGGCGGTGAGCACCCACTGCTTGTCCACCAGCGCGCCCGAGCAGCTGCGCTTGCCGTCACCGATGTCAAGTTTCACGGCGAACGTGTAGGCCCCGCTCGAGGCGGCGCTGCCACCGGCCACTGCGTACGCCGGCACGCTCGTCATGAGGGAGGCTGCGCATAATCCTGATATCCACGCGGCGCGCGAACGTCTGCCCATCACTGACACTTTCTGTTCGATCGAAGAGGGGCGCAGTTCCGGCACGCTCATCTGCATGCCCCTGCCCACTGTTGCCCGGAGGCGTTGCCGCCGGACGGCGTCAGCTGGTGACGCGGAGTTCCACAAGGACCGAGCGCTTCTCGGAGCTGCCGGCCTCGCCCAACGGCTTGTAGTCGTTCTTGGGCGCGTTGATGACGGTTTCCTTCCCGTCAGCGGTGATCTTGGCCTGCACCGGGTGCCCCACGGTCCACATGCCGAAGGCGTCGGCCAGTTCCATCGTCAGGTAGCCCTTGGTGCCACGGACCGCGAAACAGAATTCCCCTGCTCCGGTACGGGACTTGACCATGATGTCGTAGGCGGAGTCACAGCCGGTCAGCATGATGTGACCGTCGCCCCGCTTCAGGGTGATCTTCTGATCCTGCAGGATCCGCGCGGCGTTCGGGTAGCTGAAGTCCTCGACGGCGGAGGGCATCTCGGATGCGGCGGAGCCCGCGGTTGAGGGGGGCGGATCTTCCTGCGGGGCGGCTTGCGCGAGGGTCAGCCCGGCCATCACAGCCGACAGCGACATTGCGCCAACAAGGCTGGTTAACAGCGCCTTTCGGGCATGAGGTATCACCACAGTGTCCTTCTATTCAAAGGGGCAGATGTCAACATGTGTCGTTGCAGTGAAGAGGTAAAGCACATGTAAGGAATATGTGAACGCACCTAGGTCACGTTCACGGCGATGGTTGCCAACTCCCGCCTATACGGGGCACCGGAGCTCGCTTCCTGACGAGTCGAGAACGAGCAAGGGGGGTGGCTCTGGCGCCGGCCTCGCCGCCTCGGTGCGAGACAGCGAGCCTCCCCAGGACGTACGGGCGCCGGGGGGAGAGAGATCCGGACCATTGGCGGATGGCCGCTTCCTCGCCAACAGGCCATGACCTCGCCGCGTGTCGTACCGACCGAGGAGCGGGGCACGATCCGGCTATGGACCAGCCAGGTGCCCCGGACGGGCCACGGTGACAGCCTCGCCACAGACATTAGGGGTGTCCCGCTAAGTCTTCGTGGGTGGCGACGCCGGACGCTCAGGTCCTCTCGACCAGCGTGGAGTACGCCCGCTCAAGGCCCTGCGGGTAGCCGGTCCCCAACTCGACGTAGACATGGCCGCCGGCCACACACGCTTCACGCAGGGCAGTGCTCTGATCCCGGACCCACGCGGCGATCTCCCGGTAGGTGGTGTCATCCGCTCCCTCGAGCCAGTCCGGGGCGGCTCGCAGGTGTTCGGGGGTCAGCTTCGTATTTCCGAGGAAGACGGAGGTCAGAGGCAACCCGAGGCCTGCGGCCGCCGTGGCCGTCGCAGGTGTGACGATGTCGCCCTCGACGACATAGCCGTCTTGGGGATCGGAGTCATCGAGAGCCTCCGCAGCTGCACGGATGAACTCGATGAGGAACGGCTGGGCGGGCACCGCCTTGTCCGGATGCGTCCCATGCCGTACGCCGTGCTCGGGCGCAGCGCGCTGCAGCATCGACACCAGAGCGTCGGTCGGGCATCCCGGGAGGCCTTCTCGCTCCAGCAGCATCCACGCGAGGGTGCTCTTGCCCACCCGTGGCGGGCCGCCAATCAGGTAGATCACTTGAAGACCGTACCTCGGGCGACGACTTGGGGGATGTGATCTCGCTGCGGCCGGGGCGTAACCGGTATGACGTCAGACGCCCTTCGCGTCGCTCACTCACACTGCGGGGAGATATATGCACTCCATCCCCATAACTCCCACGGGTTTCCCATCTCTGACCAGCTGTTCCGGGGCGTTTCCGGAGCATTTCCGGGTCGGATTCCCGCTGCGCATCATCGACAGCGTCCGAGCGCCCGCCCCACTTCCGCATGGAGTCTTCGATCAGACGATTGGCATCGTCCTGCGCTCCGGACCCAAAACTTGGCGTAATACCGGAACAGGACCTGGATTTTCTGTCCAGCACGACGGGCGCATTCAGCCAGATCGGCTCCAGCCAACCAGGAGGAAATGCCGGCGTGGTGACGCGTCGTTTGACTTTTCTGTGAACGCGTCGTGTTCGTCGGCTACGCGTACCGAGCGCCGGCCGGGTGGGGCGCATCGGCCCCCGCACGGCACGACGTGATGAGTGAGCGGGTGTGCTCCGGCGCTCAGAAGTTACCTTTCCCCTTCCTCTTCGCGCCCCGCGTTCCCTCCGCCCACGCGGTTCAATCGTCAGGAAAACGCCAATTCTCCGTGCGGATTTAAATACTTAGCCATTAGCGCATCACCTGCACATTGGTCTGATCGAGTGCGGGCTAATGAATGCATATTCTCAATGAACGCGGGCGGGGGGATAGTGAAAAGCCTCCACCGGGATTCGGATCCCTTGGTGCGAGCAGGAATGGAGGCCGCAAGTGACCATTGAAGAATGGCTCAAAACTAATGTCACCACCGACACGAGGGCACTCGGGTGGTACAGCGGCCCGGAGTGCGAAGACCGCATCGTCCGGGCCTATCGAGAGCTGCTGAGTGGCTATGAGATCGACACCTCGAAGATCCTCAAGACCACCTGCATGGTGAACGGCGAGCACACCGGCGTGGTGCGAATCCAGGAGAACAACTTCTTCTCGATCTGCGCCCACCACTTCCTGCCGTTCTTCGGGAAGGTCAACATCTCCTACGTTCCCGGTGACCGCATCCTCGGACTCGGGAAATTCCCTCGTCTGGTACAGGCGTTCAGCAAGCGCTTCCAGATCCAGGAGTACCTCGTCAAGGACATCGCTGAAGAGATCATGTCCTCCGGCGGCGCACAAGCCGTAAAAGTCACCTCCCGTAGCCGCCACATGTGCATGTGCAGCCGTGGTCCCTCCGACCAGACCGTGACCACCGACACCTCTTATGTGGCAGGCGATCAGGAGTTGATGGCCAGATTCGGCCTGGACGACTGATGCGGACTCGCGTGGCGGGAGGTGTGTGCGCAGTGATCCCTCCCGCCACGCGACCCCCGGTCATCCAGTCCCTCGACGGCCGACCGCGCGGGGCAACGCGCCGGCCGGCACAAGGAGAACCCGTGCGCGACAGAAAGAGAGGCACTCACCGCCGCGCCTCGACGTCGCCCTGGACGTACGCCCTGGCGACATGGCTCGCCGGTGTGCTGGCGGCAGTCGGCCTGGGTGCCGTCTCACCGGCGGGTTCCGCCCTGCGTTCGTCACTGGGCCTGTCAGCCGGTGCGCTCGCATGGGCCACCTCGAGTATCACGGCGGTGAGCGCCCTCCTCGGCATCCCGGCGGCATGGTGGGTCCGCCGCTTCGGCGCCGAACGGTCCCTGTCCTGGGGCCTCTTCGTGATGTCGGTGGCAGCCCTCGGCAGCGCAACCGCCGGATCCTGGGGATTGCTGCTGGGGTCACGTATCGCTGAAGGAGTCGGCTACCTGCTGGTGTTCGTGGCGGGTCCGGTCGTTCTCACCCGCATGACGCAGGGCGGCATCCGAACGGCAGCGCTCGCGTTGTGGGGCACGTGCGTCCCGACGGGGCTCGCCATCGCCGCGGCCACGGGCGGAGCCCTGGCATCCTGGTGGACGTGGAAGCAATGGCTCGCCCTCACAGCAGTGGGTCCGCTGATCATGGCCGCAGTACTCACGGCCGTCCTGCCCAAGCAGCCGAGGACGGCGGTCCGGCGCGCTCACCGCGAAGCCGGCGCCTGGAACGGGGCGCTCAGGCTCGGCGTGGCGTACGGAAGTCTGTCGCTGGTCGGCGTCGCCGTGGTGATGGTGCTTCCGCCTTTTCTCACCGAGCATCGGCGGGCTACGCCGACGGTGACCGGTACCGTGATGGCAGTCGTCTGCCTGGGGAGCACGATCGGAGGGCTCGCCGCCAGTTGGCTGCTGCGGCGCGGCTTGGCCCTCTCCTCACTGGTCCTGCTGGGCGCGTTGATGCCGGTGGCCTGCCTCCCCGCCTTCTCGGCCGAATTCCCACTCGCGGTCAGCGGCGGAGCGGCCACGCTTGTTCTTGTCGTCGACGGACTGCTTATCTCCGCTGTCTTCGCTGCCGTCCCCGCCTCGGTGAGCAGTCCTGAGCAGGTCGACGTCGCCAATGGCATCCTCAACCAGCTCGGCAGTGTGGGGATTCTGCTGGGACCACCGCTCTTCGGACTGGTCATCGCTGCGGCGGGATGGGGCGCCGTCGCTGCTGCGACCCTGGTCTTCGGCGGACTGGGCACGGTTCTGCTGCTGACGACCGCGCGCACGTCCGCCACTGGTTCGACATCCGGCGTGTCCCAGTCGGGCGACGCACCGGACGGTATGGACATGAGGGAAGGATCGGAACCCCTGGGGAAGGCGGCGGACGCCGACAATCCCCACTTCACGAGACCGTGACCGAGCCACGGGCGGGTGGCGTTCCCGGCTGCTGGGCTGTAGCAGCTGACGGCAGTCCTTCACCTCGGAAAGGGCAGGATGAAAATCGACTTCCTTCGATTGCGGGCCAACGCCTATGGCGAGTACTGCCTGTACTGCCACGCGGAGACGGTCACATGGATCGTCGTGGACGGAAGGAAACGCTGCACCTGCGCTTCATGCGGCCGCGAGGCGGAGCGAGCCATCGTCGTCGACCCCCGCATCTGCTGGTGGACCGATGCAGACGGCGAGTACTGGCACGAGAGCGCCGGTGTATTCGTACGCGACCGCCAAGCAAGGTTTCTCTTCTTCCAGCGAACCGCCTTTCCTTACTCCCTGACCGTCCCCGCAGGCCACGTCGAACGCGGGGAGGAACCCAAGTGCGCGGCCGCGCGGGAGCTGTGGGAGGAGGTCGGAATCCGCGTCGCGAACGGGGACCTCCAGCTCGTTGCAGACGAGTATTTGAAGGGAGACGTGTGTAGAAGGGGCTCCGACGCGCATCGTTGGCACGCCTATCTTCTGGAGGTCGATGAGCACCGGGAATCAGGAGCCCATACGGAAGTGACCGTGAATGAGGAGGGCGAGGCGCCCGTCTGGCTCACTCTCGACCAGGCGCGGTCCCGCCAGACGACGTTCGCGGTGGAACGCATCATCGATCGGCACTCCGAGAGGCTCCTTCCTGCCGTCCCGGGTACTCCTGGCAAGCCGAGGCAGGGCCCTTCGGACGACGGTTCCCGGACGTGACGTCTTCCTCGTACGCCTGGAAGCAGCTCGGTGAGTTGGACAGCGCGGGTTTCTGCGGAGGACTCAGAGTCCCAGACAGTCGCGAAGCCTCTGTCGCGCTCTTTTGGCGTGGAGGGAGACGGTGGGGTGGGAGATGTCCAGCATGACGGCAATCTCGTGGTTCTCCCAGCCAAGTAGATACTTCAGCGTGATCACCTCCCGCTGTCTCGTCGGCAATTGGTCGATTGCCTCCGTAATCGCAAACGGCGTTTCCAGGGTGAGTGCCTGAGGATCCTCGGTCTCCGGGAGGTCCGCGGTCAGCTGTTCCCGTCGAGCGAGGCGGGCCCGCCGCCGGTACTGATCCGTCAGGCAATTCTGGAGGATTCGGTAGAAGAGAGCGATGGGGTTCTGCGCACTCAACAGCGTGTCCCACTTGCGGTATGCGATCAGGAACGCGTCCTGCGTCGCCTCCTCCGCGTCATGACTGTCGCCGAGACGGTGTCTGGCCAGGCCGAGCATCCGTTTGTGGTGGGCACGGACGAAGTCCTCAAACCCCGGAGGCAAGGCACAGGGTTCGCCCCCCTCTGTCTCGCCGCGTATCTCCGGGACGAGCCGCCTCAAGGCTTGCTCTCGTCCTTCTCTTGGTCGCCCCATGTCACTGTGAACGAACCACGCAACTTCATCGCCTCGATCAGGCCGTAGCCCATCATGACGACGAGCTGCAGCCCCAGCGCCCCCATAGCTGCCATATGTGCGTGCTCGCAGACACGGTCCAACGGCGACTGAGGCTCCGCGAAGTACCGGGCGGCTTCAGTGACGGCTGCGGCACCCGCTGGCACCCATTTGCGCGTTTCGCGCAGCCGGCGAGGTGGTGCAGAAGGCTGCGCTACTTCCCCAGTCATGGCACTCCCATGTGACTAGTTGTGGTCAGCTTCCCTCAGGGCTTCGGGCATGAGGTCATGAGGGGAGCTGGTGTGCGCGTGAAGACTTCCGGGCCGGATCGATGCGCGACAAGCAGAAGTCGTCTGATGAGTGAAAAGGTCCCGCACTAAAGGCGCATGCCACCTGCACGTGGTATGCGCTCACGGTCTGAGGTTCTCGGTCTGGTTGCCGACCATTCCTTGCCCGAAGCCCGGCAACCAGACCAGACGAGAGACATGGGAGTGCCTCGTCACTCCTATTGCCGTTCACCAAGGCGCGAGAGTTTTACTCACGCTCGGAGATTTCTGTCCGCAGCTCCGTCGGCAAGCGGCTCGCGACCGACGGGACCACTCAGTCCAGGCCCGCGATCTCGCCTCCACACTCCATCAGCCCTCGGCACGGCCTACGCAGAGGTGGCGGCCCGGCACCCTCGGGGGCAGACTCAGTGGGAAGGTTTCAGCATCGATGTCCACAGCTGCGTGAAGTCAGGCATTGTCTTGGCAGTTGTGGTGATGTCGTCCACCCGCACCCCCGGTACGCGAAGGCCGATGATCGCGCCGGCGGTAGCGATGCGGTGGTCGGCGTAGGAGTGCCAGCGGCCCGAGTGCAGGGGGCGCGGAGTGATGAGCAAGCCGTCGTCGGTCTGTGCCACCGCGCCACCGAGGCCGTTGATCTCGTCTTGGAGGGCAGCCAGTCGGTCCGTCTCGTGCCCGCGGAGATGTGCCACGCCGCGCAGGAAGGATGGCCCCTCCGCCAGTGCTGCCACGGCGGCGACGGTGGGGGTGAGCTCGCCGACGTCGTGCAGGTCGACCTCAACGCCGTGGAGGTGGCCAGTGGAGGTCACGGTGAGACCGTGTGCGGTGCGGTGCCAGGTGGCGCCCATGGCGGCCAGAATGTCGCGGATGGCGTCGCCGGCCTGGGTCGTGCGCTCCGGCCAGCCGGGCACGGTGACACTCCCGCCGGTCACCGCGGCCGCGGCGAGGAAGGGGGCGGCATTGGACAGGTCGGGTTCGATGTCGATGTCCAGCGCGGCGAGGGGCCCGCGCGCCACCCGCCAGGTGTCCGGGGTGGTGTCGTCGACCTCCACTCCAGCCACTCTTAGAAGACGGACGGTCATGTCGATGTGCGGGAGTGAGGGAATCGCCGTGCCGCGATGCCGGACTACGAGGCCCTGCTCGAAGCGGGCGCCGGAGAGCAGCAGTCCCGAGATGAACTGCGAGGACTTCGATGCGTCGACGGTGACGGCACCACCCAGCAGCCGGCCGGTGCCGTGTACCTCGAACGGCAGGCCGTTCCCGGTGATTCTGGCGCCGAGCAGCCGCAGTGAGTTGAGGGTGGTGGCCTGGGGGCGCATACGAGCCTGGGCATCTCCGTCGAAGTGCACCGGGCCCTCAGCGAGGGTCGCGAGCGGCGGGAGGAACCGCATGACGGTGCCGGCCAGCCCGCAGTTCACGTCGGCCGGGCCGCGGAGCGGACCTGGGATGATCCGCCAGGTGCCGTCCGGTGCTTCGTCGATGGTGGTTCCGAGGCTGCGCAGTGCAGTGGCCATCAGGGCGCTGTCCCGGCTGCGGAGCGGGCCGCGCATGGTGGATCGGCCGTCGGCAAGGGCGGCCATGAGCAGTGCGCGGTTGGTGAGGGACTTCGACCCTGGTACGGACACCGTCGCCCGCACCGAGGAGTCGGTGCTGGGAGCGGGCCATGAGGTGTCCGTGAGGGTCTGCCCCGTGGGCTGGTGGCGGGACGTGTGCCGATAAGCATGCAGCGTCATGTGCTGAGCCAATCCTGGGTTCCGGTCAGTGAGCTGCCCGCAGCACCGGGGTGCGGGGCCCACGAGAGGCCGCGGCACCCCGGTGAGGGGTCTCCGCGAGGTCGCGGGGGTCCTTACGAGATGAACTCGAAGTAGCCGTTGGCGGAGTAGTCATAGCCGGGCCGCTTGAAGCGCTCGTGAGGCATCGGGAATCCGGCCTCCAGGTACTGGTGCAGGAAGAATGCTCCTTCGAGCGTGTCGATGCCGAGCTGGTGCCCGATCTCCGGGTCGAACCCGGTCTGTTCACGGGCGTACTCCACCAGGGTGTTCTTCAGGCCGCTGCCGTCGGGCATTCGTATCTTGGGGCGGTCCACGAGGTAGTCCGGCAGCCGTTCCCGGAACGCCTCACGCAGCAGCCATTTGTCCGTCCCTTCGCGCAGCTTCAGGCTCATCGGCGCGGAGTAGGCGAATTCCAGGAGGTACCGGTCCATGAACGGGACTCGCGTCTCCACGGAATTCATCATGCTCGACCGGTCCACCCGCTGTAGGTCAGTGCGGTGCAAGTTGTGCACCCGATACCGCATCAGCTCGGCGGGCTTCTCGTGGGTCTTGAACAGGTCGTAGCCGGCCATGACTTCATCGCTGCCTTCTCCGCACAGGGCGAGCTTGAAGCCGTGCTGCCTGGCGAGCCGGAAGGCGAAGTAGCCGACACAGGTGTCCATCGCGTCGATCGCCTCGAAGAACTCGGCGCCGCGCACGATCTCAGGGATGACGTCCACCAATTCCCGACGGTCGAGGTAGGAGACGATGTGCGGAATGCCGTTCTCGGCACAGTAGCATTCGGCCACCTCGATGTCCGCGGACCCTTCGAATCCGATGGTCAGCGCCGTCACATCGGGGTGGAACTGCCGGGCCGCGCACAGCACCGCGGCGCTGTCTATCCCACCGCTGAAGGTAACCGCGACCGGCAGGTCGGTGTCGACCTGCCGCCGGACGGCGTCGTCGAACAGCCGGCGGTAGGTGGCGACCGCCTCACGCTCGTCGATGGGCTGCCCGGGCGCCGCGCGCTCGTGTGCGTCGAGGCTGAAGTACCGTCGCTCGTCCCCGCTCTCCAGGTACGTGCCGGGGCGTACGGTACGGATGTCGCCCGCGTACGTGAGCAGGCATTTCTGCTCGGAGGCGAAGTAGTAGGTGCCGTCCTGCTGTACGTAGTAGAGCGGTTTGATGCCTATGTGGTCGCGCGCCGCCAGGAACGAGCCGTCGCGTGTGTCGAAGAGCACGAAGGCGAACATGCCGTTGAGCCGGTCCAGGAGTCGCGGCCCCCATTCCAGGTAGGCGTGGACCAGGATCTCGGTGTCGGAGTCGGTACGGAACTTGTGTCCGAGATCCTCCAGCTCTTCCCGGACGCCCTGGAAGCCGTAGAGCTCACCGTTATAGGCGACCCAGACCTGGTGATGGAGGTCGGTCTGCGGTTGCCGGGCGTGCTCCCGGTCGACGATGGCCAGCCGGTTGGTTCCCAGGGCCAGCCCGGATTCGGCCCAGCGCTCCGCGAAGCACTCTTGATCGCCGCGGTGCCGGATCGGTTCGAGCATCGCGACCAGTTCTGCCTCTCGGCCTGCGATCTGCTCCGGGCTCTCCTCGCTCGCGCGGGGGGCGATGATTGCTGCGATTCCGCACATGGTCTGCCGTACTCCTCAGCTATAAGGTGGTGACGCTGCCGCCGATGCGCTGCAACTGTTCGAAAAAGCCCGGGTAGGTCTGGGCGACGTACTGGGGATCGGTGATCGTCAGGCCGTCCCGGCTGCGCAGTGCGACCAGACTCATCGCCATGACCACAGCGTGGTCGTAGTGGCTGTCGACCGTGACTCCTCCGGCGACGCCCTGGGGCGAACCGTGGACGACCAGTTCGTCGCGCTTCTCCTCGGCGGCGATGCCGGCCCGCTCCAGCTCACGGCGGAAGTCGCTGATCCGGTCGCACTCCTTGTAACGGATGTGCTCGATGTTGCGGAAACGACTGGTGCCGTCGGCGTGTGCCGCGAGAGCGGCGAGCGGCAGGACGGCGTCCGGCGCCAAGGAGCCGTCGAAGTCGACCGGCGTCAACTCGCCCCCGCCGCGAACCCGCAGGCTTTCCTTACCCACCTCGATGGACACTCCCATGCTCTGGAGGTGGTCCAGCACTCCGTCCAGTTCTTCAAGACCGTGGTGCTCGATGTCAACGGTGGAGTCGACGGCGGAGGCGATGGCGAGCAGCGCCGCCGTGCTCGCGGGGTCCGACCCGACTCGGTGGTGCGTGGGCTGGAAGCGGGAGTCCGGATCGAGCGTGAAAGTCATCAGGTCGTCGGCGGCCGTTACGCCCACACCGGTGCTGCGCAGGACGTTCAGCGTGGTGTGGACGGGGGCCGGGGCCTTCAGCTCGTCCGGCACCGTCACCGTGAGCTGCTCGTCGAGCAGTCCGCCGAGGAAGAGCAGCCCGCTGAGGAACTGCGAGCTGCGCCTGCTGTTGACACTGACCTCGCCCCCGTGGACATGGGTGCCGTCGAGGGTGATGGGCAGGCGCCCTTCCTCGGCCGCCTGCACCTCGACGCCCAGCGTGCGCAGGGCATCGACCATCTCGCTGTTCGACCGGCGCCCGAGCGAGTCGGCGTACGGAGTGATGAAGGTGGTCTGCCGCAGCGTCGCGGTGGCTCCCATTAGGAGTCGCAGAACGACCCCGGAGTTTCCCGGGTTGACCGTGGCGCCGTCCTTCTGCCGCTCTACCCCGGTCACCACCAGGTGGTCCGGCCGGGAAAACTCGATGCCGGCACCGAGCACCTTGCAGCTGTCAATCATGGCTCGAACGTTCTGGCTATTCGCGATGTTGTCGATCTCGCTCTTTCCCGGGGCGAGCGCGGCGGCCAGTACGGCCCGGGCCGAGTAGCTCTTGGACGCGGGCGGGGTAACGCTTCCCTTGAGGTTCTTCGCCGCATGCACGTGCAGCGCCTTGTACTGAAGGAAGTCCATGTCCGGTTCCTCTTCCTCAGGTCGAATGCGTGCGGAGTCCGGGCCTGTTCGCGCCGGCTCAGGGTGGGACACCGGCGGCCGCGGGTGGCGGCTCGGTGCCCAACTGACGATCAGGTCGTGATCAGGTCACCGCGGGCCGGGGCGCCAGTGGTGGCACCAATGTCTGCCAACACGTCGAGGTAGTCGGGGAAGCTGGCGTGGAGGTGCTCCGTGCCGTCGACCGCGGTCGGCCGTCGGCAGCCGAGTGCCGCCGTCGCCAGGCTCAGGAAGATGCGGTGGTCACCGTGGCTGGCGACGGTGGTCCCACCGACCGGGGACTGGCGGCCTTGAGCGGTGAATCCGTCGATGCGGCCGGCGCTGTCGTACGTGGGGTCGATGGCACACCCCATCTGCCGGAGCTCACGGACCATCACCTCCACGCGCCGGCACTTGTGGTTGTTGACGTGCGCCGCGTTGCGCAGCGTGACCCGCGCGTCGATGAACGGCGCGACGGCGGCCAGGGTCGGTACCACGGTCGGGATGTTCCGTCCGTCGATCTCGACATGGTGCGCGGCCGGCGCGGTCCGGTCGATGTGCAAAGAGCGCTGCACCGGGTCGTACGTGGTGCGGAGGCCGAGCCGGTCCAGCACACTTAGGAATTCGCTCTCGGACGACAGCGTCGATGGGTAGTAGTCGGCGATGGTGATCTGTCCGTCCCGGGCCGTGGCCACCGCACCGGCCAGGTAGGACAGCGCAGTGAAATCGGAGGCCAGGTGGTGGACCCGGGACCCGTACGCGCTGGGTCGGACCAGGAAAGCCGAACCGTCCCGCTCGACGAGGGCGCCTTGCTCCCGCATCATCGCCACGGTCAGGTCGACATATCCCTCGCCAACCGGGCCAGGATCGGTGCACTGGATGCGTACGGCCTCGTCGGCCAGTGGCGCGACCAGTAACACGCTCGTCAACACCTGCGAACTGTGCCGGGTGTCGACCGTGGTGGTTCCGCCGAGGCGCCGGCTGCCCCGCACCCGGACCCTCAAATGTGCAGGGTCACTGATGTCGTCGACGGTGCCACCGAGTTCGGGGATGAAGCTCAAGAACTCCCTGACCGGTCGGGTGAGCATCGACGCGTTGCCCTCTATTACGGTCTCCCCCGGCGACAGACAGGCCACCGCCGCC
This sequence comes from Streptomyces sp. 2323.1, assembly GCF_900221035.1. Taxonomy (NCBI): domain Bacteria; kingdom Bacillati; phylum Actinomycetota; class Actinomycetes; order Kitasatosporales; family Streptomycetaceae; genus Streptomyces; species Streptomyces sp. 2323.1. The sequence goes on from NZ_LT907981.1 coordinate 924,046, forward strand.
ATGGTACGGAAATTGAAAGCCGAACCCACGACAGGTACCTTCGCGTTCCTCGCGGAGAGCGATTTCCCCACGCCGGAAACACCCAGCATATGCGTATCGTGGCTATTGATGGCGAGCCCGAATTCCTGAGCCGACTCGAAGAGGCTGCGGGCCTCCGAAGACCACGCCGGGTGAACGATGACACTCGGCGCATTCGCTAAGAGACTCAGCAGCAAGGCTCGCTGCATATGTGGCTTGGACTGCGGGATCCGGGCGGTTCCAGCTATGCGCTCGGTCGCCGGACTGATGCTCGTCGTACCCATTTTTCACCAATCTTGTTCGGGTCAGCATGGAACGATCGCGGTAGCGGTGACTTCCACCAGGAAATGCGGACGAACCATTTGGGCCTGAATCGTGGTGTTCACCGGCGGAACGGCCCCGAAGTGCTCCTTGTGGGCCCGGCAGTAGTCGTCGAAGTGGCTGAAGTCGCTGAGGTGGGTCATCGTGCTGACCACGTGCTCGAGTTCGCCCCCCAGGTCCTGCAGAGCTCCCTGAATCTTCCGGATGATGAAGTCGGTCTGCTGGTAGGCGTCGTCGCCCTGGGCGCGGCCCTCGCCATCGGACGCGACGGTGCCGGCGATGAAGATCTGGTTGCCGACACGTACACCGCGGGCGTATCCCATCTGCGGCTCCCACAGCGAGCTGCTGTAGACGGTATCCCGTTTCGTGGTGGAATTCGCGACGGGCGTCGAAACCTGCTCGAAAGTTGTCACGTGCGTCACCTTTCCCATTCTCGTCTTCCGCGATCCCGGGGAACGTGAAAAGTCCAGAACCGGGTGCGGCCGTAAGATCACTGGATCATAGCGAGGAATCCGCTGTCAATGAACTTCGGCGAAAGGTTCACACTTCAGAAATACGCAATTCAGAGCATGCCGAAGAGCCCTGCGGCACTGCGTCCGCAAGGCTTTATGGCGCTACGGGGGTCCATTGGGTCAGGGATTTAACCGGTGGCGAATTTCGGAGCTGATCGGTCAGCGGGCAGCGCATGCCCGGGGTTACCCGGCGCAGGCCGGATAGCGAATCGACATGAAGGTCGCAGCGCCCGAAAATTGCTTGCCCCGCGCTCCGTTGCACGGAATTCTGGACGCCCAAAGCAGAGGAATGTCCCGGTGCGCAGACGTCAGTTGTGCTCGCGGCTGCCGGATTCGCGCAACCCTCGCCAGGCCATGACGCCCAGCAGTGCGAGGACGGCGGCGGCGCTCCCGGTCGCCACCGCGAAGCCGGCGTCGAAGGCGTGCTCGGCAGCGCTCTGCAGCCCTTCGCCGACCCGGCCGCCAGTCTGTGCGGCCACTTCAGTCGCGGCGCCGAGCGAGCTGCGTGCGGTGTCCCACTGCTGCGCCGAGGCGCCGGACACGGGGGCGAAGTCGGAGCGGTACACCAGGGACAGCACGGTTCCCAGGACCGCGAGGCCGAGCCCCGCCCCGAGAGAGAAGGAGGTTTCCTGAACGGCTCCGGCCTCGCCTGCCCGCTCAGGTTTCGCCGTGCCCATGATCGCGTCCGAGCCCAGTGTCATGACCGTTCCGGAGCCGAGTCCCGCGGCCACCAGGGCCAGGTAGTTGCCCGTTGCACCGAACAGCGTGAACGCGGCCAGTGCCAGCGCGCCCAGCAACAGTCCACCGGACAAGCCCCGCCGGCGTCCCCACCGCGCGGCGAAGCGCGGCGCCAAGGCCGCGCCGCCGGCGTTGGCCAGCGCCAACGGCACCAGAGCCAGGCCTGCGCCCAAGGGCGAATACCCCTCCAGGAGTTGGAAGCGCTGGGTGAGCAGGAAGAGCAGCGCGGTGTACGCGCCGTAGCACCCCAGGATGCACAGCGCGGAGAGAGAGAACCCGCGGTCGGCGAACTGTGTGACGTCCAGCAGCGGGTGGCGGATCCGGCGCTGCCGGACGACGAAACCGACCAGGAGCGCCACGCCGAGGAGCGCGGTGGCCCAGACCACCGGCTGAGACCCGTCGTGCTCGCCCAGCTGCTGGAAGGCGTACACGACGGTGCCGAGCCCCACGGCCGACATCCCGGCGCTGACCGCGTCCCACGGGTGCGACCGGGTGTTGCGCGACTCGGGCACCAGCAGGGCGCCCCCGACCACGGCGAGCACCACGATCGGCACGTTGACCAGGAACACGGAACCCCACCAGAAGTGCTCGATCAACAGCCCGCCCAGGAGCGGCCCCACGGAGACTCCCACGCTGTTCGCCGCGGTCCACAGACCGATCGCCACCGACCGCTCCCGGTCGTCGGGGAATACGGCCCTGATGACGGCGGGGGTGCTCGCCATGATCATCGCGCCCCCGACACCGAGTGCCGCCCGAGCAGCGATCAACTGCCCCGGAACGACCGACAGCGCCGCGCCCGCCGACGCGAGTCCGAAGACCACGAAGCCGGCCATCAGCATCCGCTTGCGCCCGAACCGGTCCCCGAGTGTCCCGCAGGTGATCAGCCCGGCGGCCACGGTGAGCGCATAACTGTCGACGATCCAGAGGAGCTCGGATCCGCTCGGCAAGAGCTCTCTGCTGATCGTCGGCACCGCCACATGCAGCACCGTCAGGTCCATCCCGACCATGAGCAGGCTGGCGCACAGCACGCCCAGCGCCGCCCATCGGTGAGGGGTCGTCTGTTTGGTCTCAGTCAACACCCCACCACTGTGTGCAGCGGCCAACTTCTGCCACAAGTACGGTCTTTGATGTGCCTCGGTGCCCCTCCGGCCGCATAGTGTCAGTCGGTATACCTGGTTACAGTGATGATCATGAGGCGGGAACGCGAGCGGGTGGACGCGATGGCCGAATGGTGCAACACCGAGGTGGTGCTGTCGGTCGTCGGCGGAAAATGGAAGCTACTGATCATCAGGTACCTCTTGTTAGGCACACACCGATTCGGCGAACTCAAACAGGCCATGCCCACCGTCACCCAGCGGATGCTCACCCGGCAGCTTCGAGAGCTGGAGGATGACGGCCTCGTGTCGCGGACCGTCTACCCGGAAGTGCCGCCGAGGGTGGAGTACGCGCTCACCGAGGCCGGCGAGAGCCTGCGGGACATCATCGGTCAGCTCGACAGCTGGGGCAGCTGGTATCGCCAGCACCGGAAGGCCCAGGCGCAAGACGACGACCAGGCGGCGACGGAAACCTGAGCCCTGGACGGGGAGGCGGGTCGTCGGTTACGCCCCCCGTCACCTCGCCGTCGTTAACGGGGTGGTGAGCGAATGAGTGCGGTCCCATTCTGCATGGACTGCTCGAGGAGGCGGTCCGCCAGACCTGGATGCCAGGAACTTCATCCTGACGGCTTCGCGCTGCCGCTGCACGAAAAGCTGCGGCGCCTGACCACTTTGGCGCCCACCGCGGTGACCCCATCGAGTCAAGTGACGGTGCTGTGTCTGGGAGGCCCGTCCCCGGTAGGAGCGGCGGTGCAACGCCCGTTCAGCACATATGAGTTACTCCCCGGACACGGCTATCACCCGCTTGCCCACCGCCCCGCCTCGCCCGAATGCCTGATGCGCCGAGGCGATGTCTGCCAGCGGATACACGCTGTCGATGACGGGCCGCAGTCCACCAGAGGTCACGTAGTCGGCCAGGTCGCGCAGCAGGGCGGTGTCGGGGTTGGCGCTCAACGTGCGGATGCGGCGGGGGCCGTGCACGCTCGATGCGGCGATCGCGGCCATGGACGAGGCGGACAGTGCGATGGTGGCCATCCTGCCTTCGCGGGTCAGTCGACGCCGGTAGGAGTTCAGTTCCGAGCCGACGGTGTCCAGGATGACGTCGAAGGGGCCGAGCTGCTCCGGTGTGGCGGCGCCGTAGTCGAAGACCTCGTCGGCTCCCAGCTCACGCAGCGCCTCGGCATGGCGGCCGCGGGACAGCGCGGTGACGTGGCCGCCCATCGCGTGGGCGAGTTGTACGGCGGCCGTGCCGACTCCGCCGGCGGCGCCACGGACCAGGAGGCGTTCGCCGCTCGTGAGGTGCAGCGTGTCCCGCAGTGCGATCAGCGCGGTCGTTCCTGCGACGACCAGGGAAGCCGCCTCCACCGGGGAGACATCTGCCGGTGCGGGCCCGATACGGTCCGCGGGCACCACGACGTATTCGGCAGCTCCGCCGAGAGTGTGCCGCTTGAGCGGGTGCACCGTGCCCCACACTCGGTCTCCCACCTGGTACTGCGGAACGTCGGCGCCGGTTGCGGCGACGACACCGGCGAAGTCCAGTCCCACCCCGATCGGGAACCGGTGTCCGGTCACGATCCGCAAGCCCCCTGCGCGGACGATCGTGTCGAGTCCGTTCACGCTTGACGCCTCGACCGATATCAGGACCTCACCTGCACCGGGCGCGGGGCGGTCAACGTCGTTGATCTGCAGGACATCCGGTGCGCCGAAGCCGGTGATCTGAGCGGCCTTCATGTCACTTCCTATCGAGAGATTGCTGGTCAGGGCAGTGGGGGTGGTCGGGTTGCCGCGGTGCCTCGCGCTGAGAGCTTGGGCCAGGTGGTGGCTCTGGTCAGGGAAGGAGGACGACCTTGCCCTGGTTGCGGCGGGCTTCGATGTCGGCGTGCGCTTGGGCGGCCTCGGCGAGCGGGTACGCGTGCCAGACGGGGACGTCGAGCTTGCCGGCGGCGATCAGGGCGGCCAGCTGCGGCAGGGCCTCGGGGAAGCGGTCGGCCGGGTCCATGCCGGTGAACCGCACGCCGTGCTGGGCGAAGGACGGGTCGGCGATGGTGATGACCTTGTCCGCATCGCCGGCCAGGGCAACGGAGTCGGCGAGTATGCTGGCGCCCGAGGTGTCGAAGACGGAGTCCACACCGTCCGGGGCGACGGTCTTGACCCGCTCCACCCAGCCCTCGCCGTAGAGCACGGCGCGCGCGCCGAGGGCGTTGACGCGCTCGATGTCCTGCTCAGCGACAGTGCCGATCACGGTGATTCCGCGGGCGGTGGCCACCTGCACGGCGACGGTGCCCACGCTGCCGCCCGCGCCGTGGATCAGCAGTGTCTGCCCCGGCTGTACGCCGAGGTGCTCGATCGCCCGGTAGGCGGCCTCGCCGACCGTGACCATCGCAGCCGCGGTCTCGAACGACACCTCCGCGGGCTTGGCGAAGGGCCGATCGAGCAGTGCGTACTGGCTGTAGCCGCCGGCCGAGGCGACGCCGAAGACCTCATCGCCGACCGAGGCGCCGGCGCCCTCGCCGGCCTTGTCGACGACACCGGCCACGTCCCAGCCCGGGACCATCGGGAAGGCGACCGGGAAGACACCCTGCATCGCCCCGGCGCGGATCCGCACGTCGATCGGGTTGACCGCGGCCGCCCGCACGCGGATGCGGACCTGGCCCGGCCCCGGTTCGGGGGTGGCGATCTGGGACAGGGCGAGAACCTCGGGCCCGCCGTACTCGGAGAAGGTGATTGCAGTGGACATCGACATCAGACACTTCCTGAGGAGGGGGAGAGGACCGGACCGCACGGGCCATGAATCATCCAGTGCGTGTGATTTCTTTGTATCACACGCGACGTATGATTTGGTGTCGAGGTGTGGCTTGAATCACACGCTACGTATGATTGATCGGTAGGGTGGGGCCCATGCCACAGCCCCTCCATCGGCGTCAGCCGACCCCGAGCAACCCGCGCGTCCAGCGCACCCGCAATCGCGTCCTGACCGTCGCCCGTGAACTGCTGCCCCAGGTCGGACCGACCGGGCTGACGTACGCACTGCTGGCCGAGCGCGCCGACGTCACCCGCCAGACGCTCTACCGCCACTGGCCCAACCGGGCCGCGCTGCTCTTCGACCTGATCCTGGAGGGCCCCGACCTCGGCAATTACCCGGAGCCGGGCAGCGACGTACGCGCCGTTGCCACCGACTGGCTGAAGAGCCTGCGCGCCGGCATCAGCGAACCGGCCATCCGTACCGCAGTGCTGGCTGTGACCGCCCAGGCCGACCACGACCCCGACAGCGCCCAGGCCTTGGCGCGCATCGGCCAGGACCGCCGCGCGGCCCTGAACAAACTGCTGGAGCCCTCCGGCGTCCAGCTCGACGACGCCGAGTACACCCTGCTCTACGGGCCGGTCCTCGCGCGGCTCTTCCTCGACCGCAGCGACGTGACCGATGAGTTCATCGACGTCGTCGTCGCACAGTGGCTCACCACACTCGAAGCCGGCGAGCGCATCGACACGAGGAGGGCACCGGGGGCGGCATCGCATCACCGCAACGCGGAATCCTGAGCGGAATGTGGAAGCGTGCAGCCCGCCGCCGCGCACCCGGCGAGGAGACGTACGCCGCTGAGGCTCTCGCTGCTGCCTAGCAGAAGCGCTGCCTTCGGCTCGCCGTCCTCCCCGCCGCTCGCACCTGTTCCGGCCGCATCGGGAGAAGCCCGCTTCATATTCACACCGCGATTGCGCAATCGCCGCCCCCAGTACACCCTTTGTCGGCACGCTCTGGTGCTCTGGTGCACGTGCGTCGGCTTCGGGGGGAACGCGTGGACGACCCAGCTCCGCTGACCGGTCCAGCTCCGGCTTCGCCAACGGCCGAACCGTCGCTGGCCGTCGTACGAGCCGCCCCTCGCTCCTTATGGCCGCGCGTCCTCCGTGCGCTGACGCTGGCCGTGGTCATGGCCCTGACGGTGACGGGGGTCGTCTGTCTGACGATGACGCAGCACCTCCTGCTGCCGTTTGAACAGGTCACCACCCTCAGGGGCCGGCTGGCGTCCATCAGCGACTTCTTCGAGGACCCGCAGGTCATCCGGATCCTGCGCAAGCACGGATTGCGGGTGGAAGCCTTCAATGCAGGTTCGCGCCAGGTGGCGACCGGCAGCCTGAAGGGCCTCGACTTCGTCTTCCCCTCCGGCAAGCCCGCCGCGGACCGGATCAACGACGCACGGCAGGCGGCCGGGGAATACAGCAAGAACTTTCACCCCTTCGACAGCCCCCTGGTCCTGGCCAGCTTCCGTGCCTACGCGGAAGCGCTGCACGCCCGGCATGTGGCCTCGCCCCAGCGCGCTTCCGACGGCGGACAGCCGCTCTACTACACGCTCGACATGGACAAGTTCCTGAGCCTGACCCGGCAGCGCCTGAGCTGGAACGACCTCCACGTCGGCCGCTACGGCATCAGCAACGACAACCTCGTGGTCGCCCAGACCTCCGACATCTGCCAGTCCAACTCGGCGGACAGCTACCTGGGTCTGGTGGCCTCCACCCAGCACCACAACGCTCCGCCCACCGAACCCACGTCGGCTCGGGCGTTGGCCCGCGGCATCTCGTCGCTGCTGCTCAGTCAGGGCAGCGCCAGCGACAGCCTGTACACGTACTACATCGACTCCAACGGCATCAGCCAGGACCCGATCGCCGTCCTGTACGAGCACCAGTACCTGGCCTACCAGGCCGCGTACCGTGCCGCACACGGGACGGCGGACACCGAGCGGGTGCTGCTCTACCCACGGGCCGAGATGATGTCGCAGCCGCACTTCATCGCCCTGAACCACAAGGCCGACCAACTCGGCAAGCTGCTGGAGGCCGACCCCGAGCTGCGCCGCCGTGAGACGCAGCTCGGCTACCAGCTCCTCCCTTCCGGGAGCGTCAACGAGCTGGCCACGTATCTGAACGGCGAGGGCATCCCCGCCCCGCAGCCCTCCAGCGGCGAGCAGACGGTGGCGAAAATGCCCGACTGGCAGGTGCTGGAGCAGATGATCGCAGCCATCAAGCAGTGCCCGAAGCCGGTGTCGGACCAGGGCCAACAGAAGCCGAGTGGGTGACCGCATGCCTGTCTTCAGCGATCGCCTGTGGTGGGACCTCAACTGGCGCTGGATGCTCGTGTGGCTGACGACCGCCGCGTGCATGGTGGTCCTGTTGGTTCTGCTCAACGGCGCCCGGCGGCGGCGCAGGCGGCCATCGGAGCGGCTGGTGGGCGACAGCACCTGCATCTACCTCGACGACCGGAAGATCATGGACGTGTACCAGATGAACCGGTACGCCACGGCGCTCCGCAAGGAGGTCGAGCAGCGGACCAGGACCAGCTGGACCGCCAGGCTCCAGCTGCTCGTGCCGTCGTTCCTCCAGCCGAGCGCCGACTACGAGCGCAGCCGCGAGGTCGTCACCAACTACATCGAGGTGGCCGAAGCCATTTCCGTGATCAGCGTCCTCGTCGACGGCTTGGAGCGCAGCGACGCCATCGTCCACGCCAACCTGCGACGCGGCACCGTACGACGCAATGCGGCGCTGACCAAGGCCTGTTCCGAGGGCTCCCGGAAGGAGCCGGTCCGCCTCAGCGTCATCGACCGCGGGTTCGTCCTGCTCACCGGGGACTTCGAGAGGGACGATGCCTCCTCGTCCGAAACCCGCACCGTCCTCACGGCCCCCTACGGCTCCACCGCAACCGCCCGCGTACGCCTGTCCTGTCGCACTGCGGGCCTGCGCTCGGAGGAGGAGGTGGAGCCGGACTCCGGCCCCTTCTTCGCCCTCTGCCTGGGCAAGGTCCGCAGATGGAGGCCCACGGATGCCGTCCTGGAGGTCCGCCCCCTGGCGATCTTCAGCTGACCGCGGAGGTCCAGGCGGCGACGCCTGCTGCCGCCATCCTTCCCGTGTGCGCACGCTGATCTGGTGACAGTCCGACGGGGCCCCGATTCGCTTCTCTCCGTCAGGTGCCCGTCACCGCCGTCGTGTCGCGGTGCTGCTCATCGAGCAAGCGGGTGCGGAAGAGGTCGAGCACCTCGTCCAGCGCCGCGCGGGTCGGCTGGCCGGGTGCGTCGATGAGGTGCTCCGTCAGCACGGAGTGCGGCGGCAGCACGGCGTCGGGATTTGCGGCGGAGTCGTCCAGTTCGACGGCGGTGAACGCCGCACCGAGTTCGCGGCGCAGAAAGGCGAACCGGTCGCCCGGCACCAACCGGTCGCCGCGGAACCGCAGCCCCATGACCTGAAGGCCCGTACGCTCGCAGCGGCCCCGGACGGCGGCGAGGTCTTCGGCGGAGACGTCGATGGTGCCGGCCCGGCTCCTGGTGAGGGCCAGCGGCAGGGACGGCTGGGACACGACGGGGGCGAGCAGGCGCTCGTCGGTCGCCATCGCGAGGGCGAAGCCGCCGGTGAGACACATGCCGACGGCTCCGACGCCGGGGCCGCCGCAGCGCTCGTGTTCGTGCGCGGCCAAGGCTCGCAGCCAGGTCACCACGGGGGAGGTTTTCCCGGTGGCCAGCACGGTGAATTCCCGGCTCACGCACACCTGCCACATCGATGAGGCCGCGTAGAGCGCGGAGTTCAGCCGGCCGTGGGCCGCAGGGTTGGCATCGTGGCCGGGCTTGCCGAAGAGCACCGGGAGTACGACGGTACAGCCGATGGCGGCCACGCGTTCCGCGAACTCCAGCACCTTGGGCGTGATCCCCGGAATCTCCGCCATCACGATCACCGCGGGTCCCGTACCGCGACGCAGAATCCGGCGGGTGTTGCCGTCATGGGTGAAGGTGCTGCGGTCGAACCCGGTGAGATCGTGATCTGCCATGGATGGCCGCCGTCCTGGTTGGTTGCTGATGGGGGTGCTCTCCGCAAACGGGCGCCTCGCCCCCATCGGGACGCCTCGCCCCCATCGGGACGCCTCGCCCCCGCCGACGTCGTGCGAGTTCGAGGTGTGGGTCGATGGGGTGAGTCGATGGGGTGCGTCGATGGGGGTGAGGCCCTGTGGTGGGTCGATGTGGTTCGACGTGAGACTACCCAGCGAACCTCCCGGCGCGCCCCCGCCTTTGCTGTGCCGGGCACCGATCACACCGACAACTGGTCCCGCCAACTGGCCGCCAGTAGCAGTCGGTTCTCGGCCGCGCGGACTCCCCTGCCGCCAAGCCGGTCCGCCGGCAGGCTCGGCCCCATCTATACGGTTGCGTATACATACGGCTACGCTGGCTCCATACGGCATCGTATAGATGGGGCCTGCTCATGAGACTGCCCAGAACCGCCCACACGTCCCGTCCCTGGCGGATCCACGAGATCGCCGGCGACTTCCACGTCGAGGACGTGTGGGCGCTGCCGACGCCAGGCGGCCCCGACGACCTCGCGCGGCTGGTGCGCCAGTTCGCCAAGAGCGACGGAGCGCCTGTCTCCTCCCCCGTGCCGCGCATGCTCTTCGCCGTCCGCTGGAAGCTCGGGGCGCTGCTCGGCTGGGACACGTCCGACGCCGGGCTCGGCACCCGGGTGCGGACGCTGCGGGACCGGCTGCCGGCGGATCTCCGTGAGGGTCCCCCGGGGCCCGACCTCCCCGGATCTGTGTTCACCTCGCTTTACCAGACGCACGACGAGTGGGCGTCCGAGATCGCCAACCGGACGGTGCATGCGGTGCGGCACATCGGGTGGGTCCCGGACGGAGCCGGTGGCTACCGCGGCCAGATGGCCGTCCTGGTGAAGCCGAACGGGTCGCTCGGCGCCGTCTACATGGCAGGCATCAAACCCTTCCGGTACCTGGGGGTGTACCCGGCGCTGATTCGCGGGATCGGGCGGGAGTGGCAGGCCGGTCCCGGCGAACGGAGTGCGGGCTGACCGGATCCGGCGGAGGGCGCAGCCTTGCCATCGTCACCAACTGCGTGGGAATGAGCTGCTGTTGACGGAGGCGCGCCCTCCAGGGATCAGGCGAGTGCCTTGGCCAGCAGCGCGGCCGTTTTGGCGACCAGGGGGTTGTCGGCCGCCGCATCGGGCTCGCGTTTCGTCGTCAGGACGGCCATGACGATCGGTGAGCGGCCGGGCGGCCAGGCGAGGCCCACGTCGTGGTTGGTCCCGTACTTGCCGCCCGCCGTCTTGTCCGCGACGGCCCAGTCGGACGGCAGGCCGGCTCGGAACTTCTCGCCGCTGGTGGTCGTGGCTCGCAGCCAACTGGTGAGCTGTTTACGGTCCTTGGGGGTGAGCGCGGTGCCGAGGGTGAGGCGTGCGTAGGTCTGTCCGATGGCGCGGGGGCTGGTGGTGTCGGTGATACGCGACGGTTCGGCCGAGTTCAGTTCGGGCTCGCACCGGTCGAGGCGGGTGGTGCGGTCCCCGGTCGAGCGGCAGAAGCGGGTGATCGTGGTCGGTCCGCCCAGCTCGCGGAGCAGGAGGTTGCCTGCAGCATTGTCGCTGTAGGAGATCGCGGCGGCGCACAGGTCGGCGACCGTCATGCCGCGGGCGAGGTTCTCGGGCGTACCGGTGACCGGTGCGTAGCCCGCCTTCCTGACGTCCTTCGCGGTGTACCGGATGCGCTTGGCCAGGAACTCGCCGTGGTGATCGAGGTCCCGCAGGACGGCTGCGGCGGCGAGCGTCTTGAAGAGCGAGCACATGGGGAAGCGCTCGTCCGCACGGTGGAGCACGCTCCGGCCGGTGGCGGGGTTGTGGGCGAACACCCCCAGGCGGGCGGAGTGCTGCTGCTCAAGGTCCGTCAGCCGGCGCGAGAGCTCGTCGGCGTGCGGTGCTGAGGCGTACGCGCTGCCCCTCAGGGGGGTGGCAACGGCCAGTACGGCCCCGGTACCCAGCGCGAGCACGGTGCGTCGAGACGTGTTCGATCCTGTGGCGTGCACAGTCATCTCCTTTTGAAATCGTGTGTGTTGCCGCCTGCGCTTTGGAATCCCCGCGCCGATGCGAATCGGAGATGCGGACATGCCCCGAGAAGAGCATCAGAGAGACGTTCATGTCCAAGATGCATATCGTGCACGTATCCATCTGCTTTTGATATTCTTGCTGCTCATGGACCTATTGGGGCATCTCCGGTGCTTTGTGGCTGTTGCTGAAGAGTCACACTTCGGCCGGGCGGCAGCCCGCCTGGGCATGGGCCAGCCGCCGCTGTCGCAGCGCATCCAGCGCCTGGAGCGCGAACTGGGCATCCGGCTCTTCGAGCGCTCCAGCCGGCACGTGACGATCACTCACGGCGGCACTTTGCTGCTGGCGGAGGCGCGCGAGATCCTCACCCGGTCCGAAGCGCTCCTGGCCACCGCGCGCCGGATCCGCGACGGTGAGAGCGGACTCCTGCGCGCCGCGCTCCCTCCGGACGTCTCCGGCGAGACCATCGCCGCGCTCCTGGCGGACTTCGCGGAACGCCAGGCCGGCACGGAGCTGGAGTTGCACGAGCTGACGACCGCCCAGCAACTCGACCGGTTCGGCGCCGGAGCCCTCGACGTCGGGCTCGTCCACCATCCCTGCGACGTGTCCGGGCTGGAGATCGGCCCCCTGCTGCGGCGCGAGCTCGGCGTCCTCCTGCGGCACGACCATCCCGCCGCGCAGCTGACCGACGTGCCGCTGGCCGCCCTGACCGGGCACGACCTGGTCCTCTTCCCGCGGGCCGATGCCCCCGCGCTGCATGACGAGCTGCTGACCACCTGCGCCCGCAACGGCTACACGCCCACCGCCGTCCGCCACGGCCAGAGCCCCAGCTTCATCCGCGGCCTGATCCTCTCCTCGCAGGCCGTCGCCTTCAGCCCCAGGGACACCCAGCCCGCGCCCGCACACCCGCAGATCATCTGGCGCCACCTGGCCGGCACTCCCCTGGCCTGGCGGCACTCGGTCGCCTGGCGCCAGGGGCACCGGGACGCCGCGGTCGACGCCTTCGCCGAAGCGGTCACCCAGGCACTGTGGGGCACTGACACAGTGAGCATGGACCAGCCCCTGCCCCCTCTCCACCTACGCCCCACAGCGGAGTACTGGCTTTGACTCCTCCCCCTCCTGAAGGAGGGGGATTCCTAGCTCACTTCGCCTGAGGCCGCGGCGGGCGCGCAGGTCTTACAAGATCAGCGCTAGCCGGGTACGAGACCAGCCCGGACGAGCATCACGCGGGCGGAGTTCTTGTCCCTGGGGGACACGGTTCCGCATGCGGTGCACGTATACGTTCTCTCGGAAAGAGGTAGGCGGTGCTTGGCTCTCGCTCCGCAGTGTGCGCAGTCCATGGTGGTGTGCGCAGGGTTGACCAGATGCACAGCGCGCCCGTGCTTGCGGCCCATCTCGACCATGGCCCGTTTGGTGGCGCCGATCGCGGCGTCGGCGGCCTTCTTCGCCATGGTCGACTTCGCAAGGAACTTCGGCTTGAAGTCCTCCACGGCCAACGCGTCATGGTCGCGGACGACGCGTTTGACCCACTTGCGGGCAGTGTCCTGGCGCTGGCGTGCGACCTTCTTGTGCAGCTTCGCGGTCTGGCGCTTCGCCTCGCGGTAGCCCTTCGAGCCGGGCCGGCCCTTCTTCGGCTTCCTGCGGGCCATCATCCGCTGATAGCGGGCGATTTTCTGCGCGGCGCTCTTCCCGTACTGCGGGTGGGGAAGATCGTGGTCGTCGGATGTAGTGGTCGCGGTTTCCTTGACGCCCCAGTCGATGCCGAGCACGTGCCCGGTCTCGGGCAGGTGCTCGGTCACCGCGGGGACGACGAAGGATGCCCACCAGTGTCCGACACTGTCCCGGTAGACGCGCACGCTGGAGGGTGGTTGGGGAAGCTCCCGCGACCACACAACCCGCACCACGATCCCGCGGGCGAGGTGCAGGCGCCCGTCCTTGAGCCGGAATCCGCGCTTGGTGTACTCCAGGGTGGCAAGCGCCTCGCGCTTCTTCTTGTACTTCGGCATCCCGGCCCGCTGCCGCACGGGAAGCCGGGCCTTGATGTCCTTGAGTGCCTTCGCGCGGGACGTGCCGAAGTCGCGTATCAACTGCTGCTGCGGCACACACGCCCCCTCACGCAGCCACGGGTTACGGGCGCGGGCCTCGGTCAGCATCGCGGCGAGCTGCACCGGCCCACACGTCTGCTTCTCGCCGGTGGCCTTGTTGTGCAGATACGTCGCCTTCGACTTCGCGACGCACTCATTCCACACCCAGCGCAACCGGTCCCACTCGGCTTCGAGCGCGGCTCGGGCCGTGGACGACAGGCGAAGCCGGTAGGTGTACCGGCAGTGCCCGGCAAACTCCGTCTTCGCTTCCGTCGTCATGCCCAACAACCTACCTGGGAGCACTGACAGTTGAGATTCCTTGATCAAGCGGGCCGCCTCACCACACCCGTCGTGAACGCCGAATCGCCCTGGCGGCGATTCGCCTTTCCCTGCCCTGCTCCGCAGGAGCTTCGTTACCTCCTCCGGCTGAAGCCGGAGGTATCCACGAAGGAGAACTGATGACCCGCACCCAGGACCACATCCGAACCGCCTTCGCGGACGCGGCTGTCACGGGCTGGCTGCATGCCTGCGACATCGACAGCGGCGCGGAGGTCGGTTTTCACCCCGACCATCCGGTCGTCACGGCCAGCGTCCACAAGCTCTGTCTGCTCGTCGCCCTCCACCAGTGCGCCGCACAAGGCGACTTCGAGCTCACCGAGCAGATCGAGGTGCCGCCCACCGGCCGCACCTTCGGGCTCACGGGCCTGGGCGCCATGCTCGATCCCGCGCGGGTGTCACTGCGCGACGCCGCCTACCTGATGATGAGCGTCAGCGACAACATCGCCGCCGATCTCCTCCTGGAACGGGTCGGCCTCGATGCCGTCAATCGCACCACCACGCAGCTCGGCCTCTCCCACACCCTCGCCATCCACACCTTCCGGCAACTCCTCGACACCATCAAGCAGGACGCCGGACCGAGCGGCACAAGGGCGCTGACCGATCCGCACACCATCACCCGGCTCACCGCTCTCGACCCGGCCCGCACCAACCGCAGCACCCCGCGGGACATGACCCGCCTGCTGTCCTGCATCTGGCGTGATGAGGCCGGCACCCCCGACCACGGCGCCGCGATCCGCCGGCTCCTCGGGCTCCAGGTCTGGCCGCACCGCCTCGCCTCCGGCTTCCCGTTCGACGACGTGCACGTCGCCGGCAAGACCGGCAGCCTCCCCACGCTGCGCAACGAGGTCGGCGTCGTCGAATACCCCGACGGCGGCCGCTACGCCGTCGCCGTCTTCACCCGGGCCGCCAACACCGCCGCCACCCTCCCCGCGGCCGACGCGGTCATCGGCACCGCCGCCCGGATCGCCGTCGACGCCCTCCGGGCACCCCGCACACGGCGGCGGTCGGGCGCGTAGTCCTGGGGATCCGCGGCGCCACGAGCGCTGTCGGGTGAGGACGGAGGCCAGGGCGCCCGGCGAACGCGCTTCACTGCGGTCAGGGCTGCCCGGCGGGTGCATCCGGAGCAATTCCCGTGGTGGTTCGTTAGCCCCGGGGAGGGCCGGGAACTCGTGACATCCGTGGGGGCTTTCCCTGTACGTGGCCCAAGCGGGGGCCGCCGGGCAGCGCACCTGGGCCGCGCCACCGCCCGGCCGCGGGCCCGGCCCGCATGCCTCGCCCGAAGGCTTTCAGCGCACCATCGACGGAGGGCCACATGCCTGAGCTGCCCGATGTGGAGGCCTTCCGGAAGGTTCTCGACTCCTGTGCGCGGGGCGCCCCTCTGCGGCGGATCGAGGTGCACGACGAGGGAGTCCTGCACGGGGTGAGCGCGCGTCGGCTGCGGCGTTCGTTGGAGGGGCGGCGGTTCGCCGAGCCCCAGCGGCGGGGAAAGTGGCTGTTGGCGCCCACCGAGAAGGGCCCGACCCTGCTGCTGCACTTCGGCATGACCGGGCAGCTCCTCTGCTGTCCCCCGGCCGAGGCGCTGCACCCTCATGACCGCGTGACGTTCACGGTCGGTGACGACCAGCAGCTCCGCTACCGCGATCAGCGCAAGCTCAAGGGGCTCTGGCTGGCGGACGAATCCGCCGTGGCCCGCATGATGAAGAGTCAGGGGCCCGACGCGCTGACGGTCGACCGCCCCGGCTTCGAGGACGCGCTGTCCGGCCGACGCGGCGGCATCAAGTCGGCACTCCTCGACCAGTCCGTCCTGGCCGGCCTCGGCAACCTGCTGGCCGACGAGATCCTGTGGCGTGCGAAGGTGCACCCCGCTCGGCCGGTCGGCACGCTCACCGGCCAGGAGCTGGGGCGGTTGTACACGGGCATGCGCCGGACGCTGCGCTCGGCGGTGGCAGCCGGCCGGGTACCGCCGCGCAGAGCGTGGCTCACCGGCCGCCGTGACGAGGCCGATCCGGTCTGCCCCCGCTGCGGCGAACGGCTCTGCAGCGGGCGTACGGCCGGCCGGCGTACGGTGTGGTGCCCTCGGTGCCAGCCGGCAGCGGTGTGAACTGCCCGGGCCGCCCGGCGTCCGAGCCAGCCGCCGCCCGGATCTCCGGCGTCCCGGCCCGGGCCCTACGAGTCAGCCGGCGCCCGGCAGCCGCACCTCCACCACGCCGCCCGCACTCACGCGGGTTTCGAAGGAAGGCTGCGGGGCGGTGGCCGGGCCCCGTACGTTCCAACCGTCCGTCAGCCGGAAAACGCTGCCGTGCCAGGGGCACTCCACACAGCCGTCCACGAGCCTTCCTTCGGACAGCGGACCCGAGAAATGGCTGCACCTGTCCGCAAGGGCATGGATGTCCCCGCCGCTTTCCCGGACCATCAGCACGGGCACCTCCCCCAGCTCCCGGCGCACCGCCTCACCGACCGGAAACTCCCCCACGGCGCCCACGGCCTGCCACTCGGGCTCCAGAAGATGCGGCACCGGCTCCGTCTTGTTGGCGCCGGCCGCCTGCCGGAATGCCAGGTGGCCGCCCAGCATCGCGCCGGCGCCCGCGATGCCCAGTCCCGCGTACCCCAAGGCCCTGCCCCAGCCATACCGATGGCGGCCGCGCGCCACCCATGAGCCGGCGTACAGCCCGACAGCGGCCACATTCGCGGCGGCGTGTACCAGGCCGGTGCGCATCTGCTGTTCGTGCTGCTCGGCCCAGTCCACGGAGCCGGACACGGCTGCGGGTACGGCTGCCATGAGGCCCGCCCCCACCAGAAGACGGGCGCTCTTCCGCGTACCGGGAACGGCGTCCAGCAGCGCAGCGGACAGCCAGGCCCCCATCGGGAGCTGTACGAGGGCCGGGTGGAGCGGATGTCCCAGCTGGCGGCCGTGGAGCACATCGCGGTACCTGCCCCATGGCACGGCCCGTACCGCCCGCTGGAGGACGCTGATCGCCGGATCGAGCCGCTGCATGTCGGCCAGGGCGTCGAGCGCCTTCAGGAACGACCCGGTGCTGGGCGAGGTGCGGCTGTCACGTTCCACGTGCTGCCTCCTTCAAGGGCACGGAAAGCGGGGCGTGGGTGTCCCCAGGACCCCTGAAAAGCATGCACAAGCCGGGCCGCCCTCGCCCGTCGAAGGGGCTTCCGGGATGAGTGCCCCGGTTGTGCGCGAGCGGCGCGGCCGTACGGGTCATTGCGTTCTTGGCGCGCGCATGCGGCCCCGCCCGTCGCACGCCACAGTGAGAGAGGTGGCCCTCGGACGGAAGGGGAGGCGGTCACGTGGGCGGCAACGACGGACTGACGGCGTACCGCGGCAAACGGCACTTCGACCGCACCCGCGAGCCGCGGGGCGAACAGGCGGACGCCGGCGAGGCCCCCTGCTTCGTCGTACAGATCCATGACGCGAGCACGCTGCACTTCGACTTCCGGCTGGAGGTCGACGGCGTGCTGAAATCCTGGTCCGTCCCCAAGGGCCCGTCCGGCGACCCCCACGACAAGCGGCTCGCGATGCCGACGGAGGACCATCCGCTGGAGTACCGCACATTCGAGGGCGTCATCCCGCAGGGCGAATACGGCGGGGGCACCGTGATCGTCTGGGACGAGGGCACCTACCGGCCGCTGGCGCGCAAGAAGAAGGGCCGCACGCTCTCGTTCGGCCAGTCGCTGGCGGACGGCCACGCCTCCTTCTGGCTGGACGGCCGCAAGCTCCGCGGCGGCTACGCCCTCACCCGGTTCCGTGGCGGCAAGGACTCCGGGGAGCGCGAGGCCTGGCTGCTGGTGAAGGAGAAGGACGACCGGGCCGGGCGCGGCGGCACCCCCGACCCCTGGCGGGCCCGGTCGGTACACAGCGGGCGCACTCTCAAGCAGGTGGCCGCCGAGGAGGCGGCGGAGGGGGACGAAGCCTGAGGGCCGGACCCCTTGGAGACGCTGCCGGCCGCACGGTGGGCCACTCGCGGCCGCTACGCCCGCTGGCTCTGCTCGCTGACGACGACCACCGGGCACGGCGCGTGCCGGGTGAAGTGCCGGCTCAGGGAACCGCGGAGCGCGCCCAGGATCCCACGCCTGCGGCGACCCACGACCAGCAACGACGCGTCCTGCGCCGCGTGTTGGAGCACTCCGGAGGGTGTCCCGTACGCCACGGTGGCGGAGATCCGCGGGGCGTCATGCGCGCGGACGACCTCGCTGATGGCGCCGTCCAGCGTCTGATCCGCCCGTACCTTCAGGTCGGTCTCGAGTGCCTGCGGTGCGTCGATCCAGCCGATCGAGCCGTACAGCGGCGGGTACTCCCAGGCCAGCACCGCGTTGACGGTGGAGTGGTCCAACTCCGCCTGGCGTACCGCCCAGTGCAGGGCTTCCTTGGACGACTCCGAGCCGTCGACCCCTACGACGATGCACTCGCTTCCGTTCGGTTGGCTGCTGTTCATGGTCACCTCCGCAACAGGGCGTGCCGGGAAGGTTCTCCTGGCATCGCCGGATTGTCCGGCCGTGTCGTCTCTCCCCTCCTTGGACGTGCCGTGGGTGTGGGTGCACAGCAGCAATTGGCCAGGTGCACCGGTACGGCCCCGCCCGCCGGCCGTACCGAAGGGAACGGACGGCGGGCACCCACACGTCGGGAAACGACGGCCTGAAAAGTGGCGAGGAGGAGTGCCCGCTTCTCGCGGGCCCGGACTGTGCGGTGCACGGACTCTCCGCTGTTCCGCGTCGCCTGTGCTCCTCGTCACTTTCAGTAGAGCCCACCCAGCCGCCCAGGACCACGTCCGATGGGCCTGACCAGGGGGGCGACCGGTCCCGGTTGCGGGGCAGGGCCATGTGCCCGCGCTCTCGGGCCCTTCGGCACCTTTCCCGGGCCCTTCGCCCCCCGGGCACGGCCGGGCCCGGCCGGTCAGTTCCGCAGGGCAGCCGGGCCGCGCTCACTCCTTGAGGGGGTTGGAGACCAGGTCGACCAGGTTCTTGCGCGGGTCGGACGCGACATAACGGTTGAACTGCGCGAGGCAGGAGAGCACCAGGAGCGCAAAAAGCATCAGGGTGTGGCGGTATCCGCACACACACGGTGATGCGACGTACTTGCGGGCCCCTGAACCGAGGCCCATAGGGAGGCCAGGCACCGCGATTTGCGGTCTGACCATGGGTTTCTTTCGCCGGAGTTTCCGCAGCGCCGGCCTGGCCACGCCCCGACGGACGTGCGGTCCGGCGCTCCAGGAGGACCATGGAAGCCGGAGCAGTCGCCGGGCAGGGCAGGCCACCGGACAGATACGTGGACATGCCACGGAACTGGGCGAGAGGGCCCCCGGTCCGGCAGACGGAAGGAGTGCCGGGGTGAGCGCAGCCGACCTGCGTCCCGCTGACGCCGGTGAACCGGACGGAAGGTCGTCGCAGCCGAGCGGGCTGCTGGACCTGCTCGCCGTCGCCGCGGTGCTGGTGGACGACGAGGGGCGGATCGTGCTGTGGAGCCCGCAGGCCGAGGAGCTGTACGGCTACTCCGCCGAGGAGGCCCTCGGGCAGTACGCGGCGCCGCTGCTCATCCACCAGGAGCACTGGGGCCTGGTGATCAAGAAGTTCGCCGACGTCATGGAGACCGGCACGAGCTGGGGCGGCACCTTCCCGGTCCGGCACAAGGACGGTGCGGCACGGCTGGTGGAGCTGCGCACCATGCGGCTGACGGACGACCACGGCGAGTTCTACGCGCTCGGGCTCGCCACCGACTCACCGACGCTGCGCGAGGTGGAGCGCGATGTCGCGCTGTCCACCCGGCTGATCTCGCAGTCCCCCATCGGGCTGGCGATACTCGACACCGACCTGCGCTATGTGGCCGTCAACCCCGCCCTGGAACGCATGCACGGCATCCCTGCGAAGGACCATCTCGGCCGGCACTACCGCGAGATCATGACCGCCGCGAAGTTCGAGGTGCCCGAGGCCGCGATGCGGCAGGTCCTGGAGACCGGGGCCCCCATGGTCGACCAGACCACCGTCGTCGGCCGCACCCCCTCCGACCCGGAGCAGCAGCACGCCTGGTCGATCTCGTTGTACCGGCTGGAGGACCCCCAGGGGCGCGTGCTCGGAGTGGCCGACCTGGTGGTGGACGTCACCGACCGTTATCAGGCAGCCATCGAGGCCACCGAAGCCCGGCGGCGGCTGGCCCTGATCGCGGACGGCTCGGCGCGTATCGGCACCACGCTGGAGGTGGAGCAGACCGCCCGGGAGCTGGCCGAGGTCACCGTGCCCGAACTCGCCGACCTGGTCACGGTCGATGTGCTCGACTCGGTGCTGGATGAGCACCGCCGCACCCGCAGTGAGGGCCCCGCGGTCTTTCGCGCGCTCGCCGTGAAGGCCGCCTACCCCACCGTGGCGCTGCAGGCCGCCGACCCTCCCGGCCAGACCGCCGCCTACGAGGCCGACCGCCTGGCCACGCAGTGCGTGCGCACCGGCCGCCCGATCCTGGTCTCCCACGCGGACGGCGACGACCTGGCGCGGATCGCCCGCAGCGAGCACGCCGCCACGTTGCTGGCCAGCGCCGGAGTGCACTCCTACCTGCTGGCCCCGCTCATCGCCCGCGGCCACATCCTCGGCTGTCTGGGGCTCACCCGGGCCGGCAACCCGCAGCCCTTCGACGAGGACGACCTCGCCCTCGCGGCCGAGCTGGCCTCCCGCGCGGCCGTGTGCATCGACAACGCCCGCTCGCACCAGAGCGTGCGCAACGCCGCCGAGACGCTGCAGCGCAGCCTGCTCCCCGACCACCCGCCGCACCTCCCCGGTCTGCAGATCGCCTCCCGGTACCGGCCCGCGCAGGCCACGTACGAGATCGGCGGCGACTGGTACGACGTCCTTCCGCTGGACGACGACAAGACGGCGCTCGTGGTGGGCGACGTGATGGGCAGCGGTATCGACGCAGCCGCAACCATGGGCCGGCTGCGCACCGCCACCAGTGCCTTCGCCGACCTCGACCTCGACCCGGCCCAGGTCCTCCAGCACCTCGACAAGATCACCTCAGGGCTGGAGCACTACATCGCCACCTGCGTCTATGCGACCTACGATCCACGCCGCGCCGAGTGCCACCTCGCCACCGCCGGTCATCTGCCCCCCGTCCTGGTACGCCGCGGCAAGCACCCCGAACTCCTCGACCTGCCCACCGGCACCCCGCTCGGCGTCGGCGGCGTCCCCTTCGAGACCGTCACCTTCCGCCTCGACCCCGGCGACCAACTGGTCCTGTACACCGACGGGCTGGTCGAAACCCGCCACCACCCCATCGACGAGCGGCTGGAAACCCTGCGCCGCCTGCTGGACGCGCCCGACCGCTCCCTGGAGGAGACCTGCGACCGGCTCCTGGCCGAGCTCCGGCGTCCCGACGATCCCGATGATGTGGCGCTGCTGATCGCCCGCACCCAGCCCTTCGGCCCCGGTTCGTAGCGCGTCACCCGGCCCCGTCCCCTTGGAGCGCTGAGCAGATGACCCGCCACCCCAGCGATGCACCGACGCCCCCGCCGGCCGGTACGGACAACGGGCCCGCCGTCTCCCGCGAGGAGTTCGACGCACTGTTCGCGACGGTCCGCGCATGGGGCCGCTGGTCCCCCGCCGACCGCGGCGCCTGGAACCGGGTGACGCCGGACCTGGTACGGCGGGCCACCGCCCTCGTCCGTTCCGGCACGGTGATCCCGCTGGCCCGCCCCTGGGACACCTCCCCCGGCCCGGACAACAGCCGGCCCGCCCTGCACTACATGTCCGCCCTCGGCGACCTCGGAGCCGGCGAGCCGTCCACCCACAAGGACTTCATCGCCGTCGACTACCACGGCAAGGCCGTCAGCCATCTGGATGCGCTGTCCCACGTGGCCTACCGCGGGCAGCTCTACGACGGCCGCACGGCGCGGGACTGCGTCGACGCCGGAGGGGCCCGCTTCGGCGCCGTCTCGGCGCTGGGCCCCCTCGTGACCAGGGGCGTACTCCTGGACCTGCCGGCCGTGCTGGGCTGCCGGTGGCTGCCGCCCGGACGGGCGGTGCACGCCGACGACCTCGTGTCCGCGGAGCAGGCACTCGGCGTGACCATCGGCGAGGGCGACGCGGTGCTGCTGCGGTCCGGCAGCCTCCGCCGCCGCCGGGAGGAGGGCGCCTGGGACCCCGACGCGGCGAGCGCGGGGCTGCATGTGGACGCCATGCCGCTGCTGGCCGGGCGCGGTATCGCCCTGCTCGGCGGCGACGGCGACAGCGATGTCCGGCCCTCGCCGGTCGAGGGCCTGCATTCGCCGGTGCACGCGCTCGCCCTCGCCGCGATGGGCGTCCCGCTCCTGGACAACCTCGACCTCGAAGCGCTCTCCGCCGCCGGCGCCGAGGAGGGCCGGTACTCGTTCCTCCTCGTGGTGGCTCCGCTGCACATCCCGGGCGGCACGGGCTCGCCCGTCACGCCGGTCGCGGTCCTGTGACGGCCCCGGGACGGCCGGGAGCGGGGCCGAGCCCCGCGTTTGCCGACCGGCCGTCGCCCCAGCTCCCCCTCCGCACTCGCTACCGATATATGTACAAAGCTCTACAATTAGACCTGACGGTGCAGCTGCTCCGACGACGGGCGGCCATAGCAGCACGTACCGATGTGGCAGGTGATCGGCATGGGGCTTGGGGCAGGCGACTTCGGCCCCGCACGCGCCCGTGACCAGTTCCTTCACGGTGGGCCGGTCGAGGGGACAACCGTGCGCAGCCCGATCCTGAATTCCTGGCGGCGCTCCCGGTCCCTGGGGCTCACCCCGGAGGGATGCGAGCTTCCCTTCCGTCAGGACCTCGATCTGGACGGCCGGCTCGTCCGTGCCGCCGGCCCCGTGCTGGACCGGCTCCAGGCCCGGTTCGCGGGCAGAAACATGAACGTGTGCCTCGCCGATGGACACGGGGCGGTGCTGCAACGCCGCTTCGGCGAAGCCTCGCTGGTCAGACATCTGGCGGCGATCCAGAGCGTCCCGGGCTTCGTGTTCGCCGAGCAGTTCGGCGGGACGAACGGCATCGGACTGGCGCTGGCGGAGCGGCAGCTGATCACCGTCTACGGCGCCGAGCACTTCGCCGAACGCTCACAGACCAATGCCTGTGCGGCCATCCCCGTCCGGGACCCGCTCAGCGGACGCATCGAGGGCGTCCTGTGCTTCGGCTACCCGCCCGCCGAGGCGGAGGCGGGGCTGAACACCGTGATCCGCCGGGCGGCCGGCGCCATAGAACGGCGGCTGCTGGACCAGAGTTCGATGCGCGAACGCGCCCTGCTCCAGGCGTACCTCGACGCCAGGAGCCGTGCCCCGGCCGGCGAGACGACGGGCAACGGTCAGCTCGGTGAGGCGGCCGGGAGCGGACTGGACTGGCGCGACGAGATGATCCTCAAGGAGAGGGCCGCGGATCTGATCGCCTCCGCCCAGCGCGCCGCCGTCGAGGTCTTCCTGCCCGGTGGCCGGCGGGCCACCCTGCTGAGCCGCCCGGTGACCGGCCCCTCCGGTCTGGAGGGCATCGTCATCGAGGCGGTCCTCCCCACACCGCATCGGCACCTCGCCGTCCTCGCCGAAGCCGGCCCCCCGGCCGACGCCCCGTCCGGCACCCCGGCGCCGCCAGCTCCTGCCCCCGCGGTTCCGCCGCCCGGGCGCCTTTACGGCCCCGAACCCGGCCGGCCGGTCACGACGGCCCGCCCGCCGGACACGCTGGGCACCACCGAACCGGACACCGGCAGTGCGACCGGCGGGGTGGTGCTGATCGGCGAGCCGGGGGTGGGCTCGTACGCCGTGGCGGCCCGGCGCCGGCTGGAGCTGCTGTCCGAGGCCAGCACCCGGATCGGCACCACCCTGGACGTGAGCCGTACCGCCCGGGAACTCGCCGAGATGGCCGTCCCGCGGCTGGCCGACTACGTCACCATCGACCTTCCCGAGGCGGTGCTGCGCGGCGAGGAGCCGACCGATCTGCAAACCGGCCTGCACCGCACGGTGGTGCACGGCATCCGCGCGGACTGCCCCTTCTATCCTGCCGGTGACCGGGTCGCCCTGCGCCCGACCACCCCGCAGATCCGGTGCCTGATCGACCGTCAGCCCATCCTCGAACCCGATCTGACGGCCGCCCCGGACTGGATCGCCCAGGACGCCGCACACGCCCGGCACATCCTCGACCACGGCATCCACTCCCTGATCGCGGTGCCCCTCCTCGCCCGCGGCATCGCCCTGGGCATCGCCAGCTTCTACCGCTCGCAGGACCCCGCCCCCTTCGGAGACGACGACCGTTCGCTGGCCCAGGAGCTCGCCACCCGCGCCGCCATCTGCATCGACAACGCCCGCCGCTTCACCCGCGAACACACCGTGGTCCTCGCCCTGCAGCGCAGCCTGCTGCCGCAGCGCTTCCCCGAGCAGAGCGCCGTCGAGGTCGCCCACCGCTATCTGCCGGCCGCATCCGGCGTCGGCGGCGACTGGTTCGACGTCATTCCGCTCTCCGGCACCCGCGTCGCCCTCGTCGTCGGAGATGTCGTCGGCCACGGGCTGCACGCCGCCGCGACCATGGGCCGGCTGCGTACCGCCGCGCGCAACTTCGCCGAACTGGACCTCCCTCCGGACGAAGTCCTCACCCACCTCGACAATCTTGTGGGACGCCTCGACCGGGACGAAGGCACCGAGGAAGCCTCCTGCGACAGCACCGGCATCATCGGTGCCAGCTGCCTGTACGCCATTTACGACCCCACCTCGCAGGTGTGTGTGATGGCCCGGTCCGGCCACCCCCCGCCCGCACTGGTCCACCCCGACGGCACCGTCACCTTCCCCGACCTGCCCGCCGGCCCGCCCCTGGGCCTGGGCGGCCTGCCCTTCGAGACCGCCGCGTTCCACCTCCCCGAAGGCAGCCGGCTCGTCCTGTACACCGACGGGCTCATCGGCGACCGCCGGCGCGACGTCGATACGGCACTCGACCAGCTGCGCCGGGCGCTGGCTCACCCGAGCCGGTCGCCCGAGGAGACCTGCGCGGAAGTGGTCCGGACGGTGGTGCCCGAGCACCCCGACGACGACATCGCCCTGCTCGTCGCCCGCACCCACGCCCTGGACCCCCGGCGGATCGCCACCTGGGCGCTGTCCGCCGACCCGTCGCTGGTCTCCGGGATCCGCGCCGCCGTGACACGCCAACTGGCCGCATGGGGGCTGGAGGAGGTCGTCTTCGCCACCGAACTCCTGCTCAGCGAGCTGGTCACCAATGCCATCCGCTACGGCAGCGGCCCCATCCAGGTCCGCCTGCTGCACGACCGCACGCTGATCTGCGAGGTCTCCGACACCAGCAGCACCGCCCCGCATCTGCGCCACGCGACCAGCACCGACGAGGGCGGCCGCGGTCTGTTCCTCGTCGCCCAGCTCGCCCAGGCGTGGGGCACCCGCTACACCGCCGACGGCAAGGTCATCTGGGCCGAGTGCGCGCTGGAGGCACCCGGAGGACAGGCCGACGCCACCGAGAGGTATTTCGACGACATCCCCGCCCTCTAGTGGCCCATACAGCCGCAATGCCCCAGCGGGCCGTACCATGACGGAATTGCAGATACCGGTACGAAACGGTGCACCGCGGATTCACCCCACGCGCCGCCCGCACCGCCGCGGAGCGCCCCGCAGCGCGGACCGGCCAGTCGGGACAAGCAGGAAGAACCACGAGGCCGACCCCCGGAGAAGTCCGTGCATGACGCTCCAGACAGCAGCCCTCCCCCGCGCGGTGCCCCGCAGCCCCTCGTCCGCGTACGCGGTCTCAGCAAACGGTTCGGCGGCACCCTCGCGCTGGACGCCGTCGACCTCGACATCCTCCCCGGCCGGATCCTCGCCCTGCTCGGTCCCAACGGCGCGGGGAAGTCCACCCTCATCAAGGTGCTCGCGGGCGTCCATCACGCGGACGAGGGCGAGGTGACGGTCGCCGGACACCCGCTCGGCACCGAAGCGGCCGCCCGCACCATGTCCTTCATCCACCAGGACCTGGGACTGGTCGAGTGGATGACGGTCGCCGAGAACATCGCCCTGGGCGCCGGATACCCCCGTCGCGCGGGGCTGCTCTCCTGGCGGCGGACCCGCCGGCAGGGCACCGCGGCCCTGGACATCGTCGCCGCGCATCTCGACCCGGGCACGCCCCTCACCGACCTCCCGCGCGCCGAACGCTCCCTGGTGGCCATCGCCCGCGCACTGTCCACCCGGGCCGCGCTCATCGTCCTCGACGAGCCGACCGCCAGCCTCCCGGCTGCGGACTGCGCCCGGCTCTTCGACGTCCTGCACACCCTGCGCGACCAGGGCCACGCCCTGGTCTACGTCACCCACCGGATCGACGAGGTGTACAAGGTCGCCGATGCCTTCGCCGTGCTGCGCGACGGCCGCCTCATCAGCCAGGGCCTGCTCGCCGGTTACTCCCCGGCCCGGCTGGTGCACGACATCGTGGGCCACACACCGGGCGGCTACCGGTTCGCACCCGCCGCAGGCCCGGCCGTACTGAGCCTGGACCGGGTACGGACCGAGAACACCGCACCGGTCAGCCTGGAACTGCGCACCGGGGAGATCCTCGGCATGGTGGGCCTCACCGGCGCCGGGCACATGGAGTTGGGCCGCGCCCTGGCCGGCGCCGGGCACCTCCTCGGCGGACGCGCCCTGCTCGACGGGCGCCCGTACGCTCCGGACACGGTCGCCGCCGCGGTCACCGCCGGCGTGGGCCTGGTGACCAGCAACCGTCAGGAAGAGGGCTGCGCCGCCGAACTGACCGTGCGGGAGAACTTCCTGGCCAACCCCCGGGCGGGCGGGGTGCCGGCGTTCCGCTGGACCGGCCCCCGGCGGGAGCGCGCCGAAGCCGCCGCCCTGGTCGAGCGGTTCTCGGTGTCCCCCAGCGACACCGAGGCACCGATCGCCACCCTGTCCGGGGGGAACCAGCAGAAGGTCCTGGTCGGCCGGTGGCTCGGGATGCACCGACGCGTGCTGATCCTCGAAGAGCCGACCGCCGGGGTGGACGTCGGTGCCAAGACGGCGCTCTACCGCCTGCTCCAGGAGGCGCTGGCCGACGGCCTCGCGGTCCTCCTCCTCTCCACCGACTTCGAGGAGGTCGCCGACGTGTGCCACCGGGCCCTGGTGTTCGTCCGCGGGGCGGTGACCGTGCAGTTGAGCGGCGAAGGTCTCACGGCCGCCGGACTCGCCCGCGCCTCCTCGGCCATGCCCGCGCTCACCGGGACGGGGTGACGATGCAGCCCTTCTCCCGGCCCCCGCTGGGCCGCCGGTGGGGTCACCTCCTCGGTGCGTACGGTCTCCTGGCCCTCACCGTCCTGCTGTTCCTGGCCTTCTCGCTGGCGCTGCCGGACACCTTTCCCACCCTGGACAACATCTCCGAGGTCCTGTCCAACCAGTCGATCCCCGCCCTCCTCGCGCTCGGCGCGATGATCCCCATCGTCACCGCGAACTTCGACCTGTCCATCGGCTACGGACTCGGCCTCGCGCACGTCATGACGATGCAGCTGATCGCCAACGAGGGGTGGCCGTGGCCGCTGGCCTGCCTCGTGGTGGTCCTCGGCGGGGCGGTCGTCGGCACCTTCAACGGTGTCGTCGTCGAATTCGCGAAGATCGACTCGTTCATCGCCACCCTCGGCACCGGCAGCATCCTGTACGCCGTCACCGGCTGGATCACCAACGGCGCCCGGATCGTCCCCGGCCCGCAGGGCCTGCCGGCCGCCTTCACCGACCTCTACGACTCCAGGTTCCTCGGCCTGCCGGTCTCCGCGTTCTACGTCCTCGCGCTCACCGCCGTTTTGTGGCTGCTCCTGGAACGACTGCCGCTGGGCCGGTACCTGTACGTCATCGGCTCCAACCCCCGCGCCGCCGAGCTGGTGGGCATCCCCATCCGGCGCTACGTCGTCTACGCCTTCGCCGGATCGGGTCTGGTCGTCGGTATCGCCGGCGTCCTGCTGGCCGCCCAGCAGCGCATCGGCAACCCCAGCGTCGGCCTGGACTACCTGCTGCCCGCCTTCGTCGGTGCGCTGCTCGGCTCCACCGCGATCAGACCCGGCCGCGCCAACGCCCTGGGCACCCTGGTCGCCGTCGTCATCCTCGCCATCGGCCTGGCCGGCATCGGCCAGCTCGGCGCCCAGTTCTGGGTCACCCCGCTGTTCAACGGCGCGACCCTGCTCCTCGCCGTCGGCATGGCCGGCTATGCCGCGCGCCGGCAGCTGCGCCGGGGGCGGGCGGCACCTCCCCGGCCCCGCCATGACGTGCCGCAGACCACCCCGTGACCGCCGGCCGTCCGCACCGCGTCGCCCCTCCGCAAGGAGTGCCCGTGCCCTCGCACCGCTGGACCGCCCGCGCCGGCGCCGTCGTTCCGGCCGTGGTGGCCGCCGTGCTCACCGTGCTCACCGGCTGCGAGCGCGGCACCTCGACCGGCGGCGGGTCCTACTCGCCGGGGCCGGCACGGGCCGGCTGCCCCACCGTCCTGGCCGGAGCCCGGTCGGCCGTACAGCGGGCCATGACGACCCACTCCGCATGGGATGGCCCCACCACAGGCCCCCGGGCGGTGTCCGGCAAGCGGATCGTCTATGTCGCGCAGACCATGAACAACCCCGGCGTCGCCGGTGCCGCCAACGGCGTGCAGGAGGCCGCGAAGACCATCGGCTGGCACGTCCGGGTGATCGACGGCCAGGGCACCCCCGCCGGGATCCAGGCGGCCTTCAGCCAGGCCATCACCCTGCGGCCCTCAGGCATCGTCATCGGCGGCTTCGACCCGCATCTGACGTCGCAGCAGGTGGCGAAGGCCAACGCGGCACACATCCCGCTCATCGGCTGGCACGCCGTCGACGCCCCTGGCCCGAGCAAGGACCCCAAGCTCTTCAGCAACGTCACCACCCGGGTCCAGGACGTCGCGAAGATCAGCGCGGACTGGATCATCGCGCACTCCCACGGCCACGCCGGGGCCGTCGTGTTCACCGATGCCTCGATCCCGTTCGCCAGAAACAAGTCCGAGCTGATCAAGAAGGCGCTGGCCAGCTGCTCCGGCGTGCGGCTGCTGGCCGAGGAGAACATCCCGATCTCGGACACCAGCAGCCGGACCCCCCAGGAGGTCTCCTCGCTGCTCTCCCGCTTCCGGGACCGCTGGACGCACTCCGTCGCCATCAACGACGTGTACTTCGCCGATGCCGCCCCGGCACTTCGGGCCGCACGCAAGAAGGGCGGCGGCGCCCCCTTCAACATCGGTGCGGGCGACGGCGATCCGTCCGCCTTCCAGCGCATCAACAGCAGGGAGTTCCAGGCGGCCACCGTTCCCGAACCCTTCGCCCAGCAGGGCTGGCAGATCCTCGACGAATTCAACCGCGCCTTCTCCGGCCGGCCCGCCAGCGGATACGTCTCCCCCGTGCACATCGCCACGGCCGCCAACAGCGGCGGCGCCACGACGTGGGACCCGCCCGGCTACCGCGCGGCCTATCGGAAGATCTGGGGGAGGTGAGCGCCCGCCCGGCTCAACACCGGGGAGCGTGCGGTCCGTTGGCGGCGGTGACCGGCCGGGGTACGTGGCTGCCCCGGTGCGTCGCCGGGGACGTCAGACGAGAGCGCACGCCCCCGTCGGCAGCTGCGCCACCGAGTCCACGAGCGTCTGCACCGCCGGCTGCCAGGGGCGGTTCTGCGGGCCGCAGAGCACCAGATTCCTGCTGTGGTGCGGGGTGATCCGCACCAGGACGAGGTCGTCCGGGACCAGCGGACGGGAGACCTCCGGCTGGATCGAGACGCCGAGGCCGGCCTGGACCATGCTGATCAGCGTGCCGAGGTCCTGTACGCGATGGGCCGGGGTGTACTCCTCCCCCGCCAGGCGGTGGAGGGTGCGGATGTGCCGCTCACAGCCGTTCGGCGAGAGGATCAGCGGGTCGTCCGCGAGGTCCGCGACATGGATGGTCTCCTCCCCTGCCAGGGGGTGGTCCTGCGGGAGCAGGGCGAGGAAGGGGTCGGTGGCCAGCAGCGCGCCACTGCCGGCACGGGGGTCTTCCCGGCCGGCGACCGGGGGCGGGTCGACCACGATGGCGGCGTCCGCCGCCGCGCTCGCGAGCCAGGCCTCGGTCTCCTCGCCGCTGCCTTCGAAAACCCGGATGTGGAGGGCCGGCAGCCGCTCGGACCAGTGGCGCAGCAGCGAGGGCAGCAGTCCCTGGCAGACCGTCGGGGTGGCGGCGAGGCGCACCGTGCCGCCCGCCGTCGCGGTGTGCCGGGCCGCGGCGTCGACGACCGCGTCCGTCGCCGCGAGCGCAGAGCGGGCGTGGGAGAGGACCGCATCGCCAAGGGCCGTGGTGCGTACGGGAGTCGAGCGGACGAGCAGCGGGCCGGCGAGGGTGCGCTCCAGCGAGGCGACGGCGTGCGAGACCGCCGACTGGCTCAGCCCCAGGTCCACCGCCGCGGTACCGAACCCGCCCGCGTCGACGACCGCGACGAACGCCCGCAACTGCGGCAGATTCAGCGCCACGCTGCCTCCCCACCCCACGTCATGAGGCCCCCTCATGAGCCCATAAAACCTCCGCGTTGGACTCATCTTCCCTGACCGGAAAGGGTCATGAACATCCACTCCCCCTCCTGGAAGGCGTCGCCCCATGCCGTACATCCGCGTCACCGTCTCCGACCCGGACCTGGCCCCCGCCCGCCGGCACGCGCTCGCGGAAGGCCTGACGGACCTGGCCGTCACCGCGCTCGGAAAGTCCGCCGCCCGCACCACGGTCCATGTGCACCCGGCACCGGCCGACCACTTCTTCGTCGCCGGACGCCCCGTCCGGGAGGCCACCGGCGCGCATGTGGAGGTGAGCATCACCGCGGGCACCAACAGCGCCGACGAGAAGGGGCAGTTCATCACCGGGGCCTACGCGCTGCTGCGGGAAACCCTGGGCGTGCTGCCTCCGATTGCCGGGGTCGCGCTGTACGAACTCCACCCCGAGAGCTACGGCTACAACGGCATCACACAGCTCGACCACTACCGGCGCACACCCCGGCCCGCGCCCGAGGCCGTGGAAGGCGGCATTCGCCCATAGGTGTGCGGGATGCGGGTACCAGGCTTCACGCAAGCCGCCGCAACGGAGCGGCAGGTGCCCGCTCAGGCCGGCCGCGACATGCGCCGGCCTTCGCACGAAAGGCACAGCATGCTCTTCCTGGTTGTCGCCCTCTTCCTCTTCGGTGCGCTGCTCGGGACCGCAGGCCATGTCCCCGTGTCCGTCACCGTGGTCGGTGGCATCGCCATCACGGCCTGGCTCACGGTGTTCTTCCTGCGGGAACGCCGTAAGAGCGGCATGAAGGGAGCCTCGCGATGACGTCGACCTGGATCCCGCTGAAGACCGGCCCCCGTCCGCAGGCCGACCGGATGGCCGTCGCCGCCTTCGTCTGCGGCCTGTTGGGGACCGTGATCTTCAATGTCTTCTTCGGCCCGTGTGCCGTCCTGTTCGGCATCCTGGCGCTCTCCCGGGGCACGATCCGTCGTCTGCGCGCCTGGCTGGGCGTGGCGTTCGGCGTGCTCGACCTCGTGCTGCTCGTCGTCCTGACCGCGGCCGACGGGACCGTCAGCTGGCATGTTTAGAGCCGGGGTGGAGTCCCGGGGGCAGCGGTATCGGCGCCCGACCGGTGGCCGGGCTCCGATACCGTCAGGTCAGGGCAGGTCAGGCCGGTGAGGTGACGGCCGGGCCGAGATGCGGCCGGCCGCCGTGACCGGGCGCGTCGATGGTGGCGACGTGGCAACCGCAGTGGGCCACGATGCGGTGTGCCCGGCCCACCATTGCCGGTGCCGTTTTGTGCATGCCGCCGCCGTGGTCACGGTCTTCCCGAAGGCTACCCACCGAGCGTCATCCCGCCCAACCCATTAATTGACCGCGGCAGCCCCTCGTCAGCCGATGAAGGCCCGTACGAACTCGTTGGAGTTCTTCCCGATGCTGGAACAGGTCGCCTGTGCCTTGATGTTCGCGCCTTCCGGGCAGGGCTTGTCGCGGGTGAGGGACCACATCGACAGCCGGCCGAGCCCCTTCTTCTCGGCGAACGCCTTGAGTTCGGCCGCGTCGTCGGGCCGGAAGACCTCGCCCTTGACGTCGTTCACCCCGATCATCGGCGTGACCCCGACCGCCTTCCAGGCCGCGGCCTCGCTGTGGATGCCCAGCGCCGCCTTGATCTGCCGGTGAGTGGCGGTGGCGGCGTCGATGGCGTACTTGCCCATGGCGCCGTCGTAGTAGGTGCCGTAGTCCATGGCCATGATGTTCACGGCGGAGACCCGGACGCCGTTCTTCTTCGCGCTGTTCAGCACCGCGAGGGAGTCCCGGTTCAGGCCGGAGGGGATCACCGGCAGCGTGAAGGAGACATCCAGCTTCCGGCTCTGCTGGAGCCGGGCGATCGCCCGGGCGCGCAGATCGTTGGCCTTGGTGTCCGTCAGGGCGGGGCCCTCGATGTCGAAGTCGGCCTTCGTCAGGTGGTAGGCGTCGATGACCTTGCGGTAGGCGTCCACCAGCTTGTCCACCGAGCCGCAGACCCGGGCCAGTTCGTTACCGCTCTGGCCGCCGAAGGAGATCCGCACCTCGCCCCCCTGGGCGCGCAGTCGGTCCGCCTGCCGGGCCACCGGGTTGTCGGCCAGCTCCTGCCGTCCGCCCCACTTGGGCACACAGCCGTCGCCCGGCGAGACGAACGCCAGGTTGTACTCCTTCACACCGGTCTCGCGGGCGCCCTGGAGGAGGTCGTAGGAGGGCCTGAGCGAGGTGTCGACGTACGGGGCGAAGGCGCTGGACGGCGGGGCGGGGGTAGGGGTGGAGGGAGCGTGCGTGGGTGGCTTCGGGGACGGGGCCTTGCTCTTGTGCGGCGAGGACGCCACCGGCCCGGGGCCCTTGGCGTCCTCCGCGTCCCCGGCCGAGCAACCGGCGAGCAGCGACGCGGCGAGTGCCGCAGCCGTCGCCGCCGCGGCGGTGGCCGGTATCCGGGTGCGGCTCCTGCGCACAGCGGGCTCGTGTGTGTGGTTCGTCATACTCGGGCTGCATCCTTTGTGGGGGGGTGGGTAGTGGTGTGGGGACCTGGCGTCCCGCACGGCAGCCGCGGTCCTCCCCCACCGCCCCGGGAGCGGACCGCGATCCGGATCCGTTCCGGACCAACTTCCCGTGGCCCCAGGCAATCGCATCCTTTTTCGCTGGTCAAGGATCGCCCTCCGGGGCACGGCGGCCTACCTGACGGCTACCGGAAGTTGCTTGAGTGCGTGCGAGCGGAACGATGCGCGCCACTCCAGCTGCTCGTACGGCACGGCGAGCCGCAGCCCCGGGAACCTGTCGAGCAGGGTGCTCAGAGCGGTGCGGATTTCCAGCCGGGCCAGGGCGGCGCCCAGGCAGTAGTGGACGCCGTGGCCGAGCGCGAGATGGGTCTTGTCGGTCCGGTGGAGGTCGAAGCGGTCCGGTTCCGGGTAGCGGGACGGGTCCCGGTGGGCGGACGCGAGCGCGAGCAGCACGGTGTCGCCCGTCGGTATCCGTACGCCGCCGATCTCGACGGGTTCGGTGGGGAAGCGCCGGATGGCCATCTGGTTGGGATGGGCGAAGCGGAACAGCTCCTCGACGGCCTCGGGCATCAGCTCGGGACGGGCGCGCAGGGTGGTCAGCTGGTCGGGATGGCGGAGCAGGGTGAGCAGTCCGCCGCTGATCAGGTGCTGGGTGTTCTCGCTGCCCGCCATGAGGATCAGGAAGGCCAGCGAGACCAGTTCGTCCTCGCTGAGCCGGGCCCCGTCGTCGCGGGCGGCGATCAGGGAGGACAGCAGGTCGTCCGCGGGGTGGGCGCGGCGGGAGGAGATGAGGTCCAGGAGGTAGCGGTGGATGTGTCCGATGGCTTCGGCGGTGTGCCCCGGGTACTCGGGGGCGAACATCGCGGCGACCCATCCGGAGAACGTCCGACTGTCCGCCTCGGGCACGGCCAACAGATCGCCGATGATGACCAGCGGCAGCGGGTGGGCGAACGTCGCGACCAGGTCGGCCTGCCCCAACTCGGCCAGGCGATCGGCGAATTGACCGGCGGCCTCGGCAACCCGC
Source organism: Streptomyces sp. 2323.1 (assembly GCF_900221035.1). Lineage (NCBI taxonomy): Bacteria > Bacillati > Actinomycetota > Actinomycetes > Kitasatosporales > Streptomycetaceae > Streptomyces > Streptomyces sp. 2323.1. The sequence goes on from NZ_LT907981.1 coordinate 958,001, forward strand.
TCGCGGAGCTGCTCGACGTGCCGCGGGGTGAAGCCCTTCGAGACCAGCCGGCGCAGCCGCAGGTGATCGGCCGGGTCGATGTTGAGGAGGTTGGCGTCCAGAGCGGGCGGCAGGGAGAACCCCTGGTAACCGTTCGTGGAATGGGCCTTGTTCACCGACAGCCGTGGGTCGGTGAGCCAGGCCCGCACGTCGCACTCCCGGGTGACGAGCCAGACGGGGGACCCGTCGGGCAGCGCGATCCGGTGCACCGGCCCTTCGCTGCGCAGCCGCGCGTAGGTGGGGTAGGGGTCCTGGAAGAATGCCTGGTCGAAGGGGCTGCTGAGGGTCGGTGCCGGGGTCTGCCGGTTCATGTGCGTTCCTGGGTTGCCGGGCCGGCGGCGGGCTGGGCGGCCGCGGCCCGGACGATCGGGGATGTGGTGAATGCGCGCGCCAGCTTGCGCTGGAAGGCGAGTTCGGCGGCGAGGTCCTGGGGCTCCGCCACCCGGGGCGTGGGCGGGTGGACGGCGGGCCGCCGTTGTGCGGCCCGCGCCTCCAGTGCGGCCCTGAGCTGTGCGGCTTCGACGGTGGCCGCCAGGTCGGTGCCGGCGAGGCCGGCCGCCCGGGCGCGCTCCGCGGTGGTGTCGGCCACGTCGGCCGGGATCCAGACGCGGAGCGCCCATTGGGCGTCGCGGATCTCGACGAGCCGGCGGTAGAGCCGGGTCCGCAGATCCGTGTCCGGTTCGAGGTGCAGCACCGGTTCGGGAATCTGGGACGTGACCTCGCGGTGCAGCGGGCCCAGCTCCCGGAAGGCGCGGTAGTCGGTGAACCGCTCCCACAGCGCACTGAGATGGCGGCCCCAGTCGGGCAGGATCCAGCCCAGTGTCTTGCTGAGGGTCGCGATGGTGACGGCTACCTGGGCCACCGGCTCCCAGGCCTGCCCGCCGACGCCGAACTGGGCGGCCACGATGTCGGCGGCCCGGCAACCGGTGTAGATGAGGGCGAAGGGCAGCGTCGCGGCGATGAGATACAGCCCGCGACGCATCCAGGGGTGCGGAGCGATCCTGGCGTAGCGCCAGCCGAGGATGCCGACGTCGACCTGGTTCGCGGCGTACGCGACCAGGTAGAGGGCGAGGTAGGCGGGGTAGTACTGGGCGCTGTCGATGGCGAAGTCGTCGGGCTTCTCCCCGCGGCTGGTGGCCACGGCGAACAGCGCGACCATGGCGGCGAGGACGAGTCCGAGTCCGATCAGCCGGGGGCGTGCCTTGCGCCAGGCGACGGGGGCTTCATGGCTGAGGTGGAGCAGCACGATCTGCTGGCACGCCGTCAGCAGGATGACGCAGCTCTGCGACAGCAACCCGGAGAAGTTGACGATGCCGACGGCGCTGCTGGTCGCCGCCCAGACCGCAGGGGTGGAGACGGTATAGGTGACGAACAGGAAGAAGAAGTTGGCCAGCAGCGCGACCTGCGTCACGGAGCGGTCCGTGCGCAGCACGCGCAGTTTGTACAGCAGCGCCAGGCCGGCGACGGCAGCACACAAGGGGTAGAGAACGCTATTCATTGCTTCCTCGGAAGGCGGGGTTGTCCAGCGCACCGAGCCGGGAGACCAGCTCTTGCATAGCGGGGGGAACGGGCCGGACGTGGTCGGCGGTCCAGCTGCCGATCCGGCGCCCGATCAGCGAGCCGACGTACTCGGCTTCGGTCTCCGCCCAGGACCGGGCGTGTTCGCGCCCCAGCGTCCGGCGGATCAGAGCGGGGTCGAGTGAGGGCAGCAGGAGCCGGGAGGCCTCGGGGGTGAGGACCGGGCTCGACTCGTGGTCGCAGATGAGGTGGCCCAGCTCGTGCAGGATGACCTGCTGCTGGTGCACCGGCGCGAGCCGCTGCTCGTAGACGACGTACTCCGTGCTCGGGGTGGAGACCCAGAGGCCGTCGGGGCTGCCCAGCGGCAGCGGACAGGGCAGGAGCTGGATGGGCCGTCCGGAGCCCCGGCTGAGGTGTGCGCACAGGTCGTCGACGGACAGCTTCGTGTGCGCGGGCAGCCCAAGGGCGTCGACCCGTCGTTCGCACTGTTCGCGCAGCCGCGTCGCCTGCGGGTCTGCGTCTTTGTGCCGCCAGCGCAGCACCATCACTGCGGCGAGCGGTCGTTGCGGCCCTGCCCCGGCAGGTCCTCAAGGGTCGCCCGGGCCGCCTCGGCGGTGCTGACCAACCGGGTGATGAGATGGCTCAGTTCGGTCAGCGAGGAGTCGGGTGCGGCGGGGCCCGTCTGCCGCAGCGCCACGCTCTCGACGCGATGGGTGCGCATCTTCCTGAGCAGCTCCAGCTCGGAGTTGACATCGTCGAAGACCTGCTCGTCGAGGAAGTAGGCCACCCGGGAGACGCCCAGACTGTGGGCCACCTTGACGAGGGTCTCCACGGTCAGGTTGGTTCCGTCCGCGGATTCGGCGGCGGCCAGGGTGCGCTTCGAGACCCCGGCGAGTTCCGCCAGCCGGGCCAGGGTGAAGGGGCCTTCGGGGTGGTGGTGGCGGATGTGCCGGAGCCTGCGGGCGATGGCGGTCTTGGCGGCGTGCGCGGCCCCGTCCGGACCGGCGGACGTGCCTGCCGCCCTGGCGAGTTCGTGGCGGTCCAACCTTGTCCCTCCGTGGCGTGTGCGCTAGGGGGTGTCTCTTCGATCTCCGTGGATCAGCCTGCGGCGTCTGGTGCCGTGCATCGCAAGGCGGAGCATCTCCCGCGGACTGGGTGTCCGTGGGTGATGTGACAACGCAGCGTGGGGGCACCCCCAGCGTTAGCTGGGGGAGTGCGGTGCCAGGCGTCGCAGGCCCGCGGAGATCGGAGAGACACCCCCTAAAGGGTCGCACGCGGCACAGTGCCCCCCGGTGCAGGGTACGCGGCACCGTTGACCTGCGTACGGCGGGACGAGACGCCCGGCCTCGGCTGGGGGGAAACGCGCCCGTCGGAATCCGGTTTGGCCGGAACAGAGCGGCCCCATGGCCGAATCGGGCGACCGGTCAGATACCCGGGGCCTCGTCGTGCACGGTGTGCAGCCCGGGGCAGATGTGCGGGGCCGGCAATGGCCACGGGGACGACAGGGCGGATTCCACCGCCATCGACTCCCGCGCGGTCCGTTCGGCCTCGCTGCGGGCGGCTCCCAGGCGGCTGCGCCAGATCAGTTCCTCGGCGATGCCATAGGCCCAGGAGCCGAGCCAGCCGCTCTGCCACGGGCAGTGCAGCGCCAGCGCACCCCGCAAGGCGTCGTAGGCCCGCAGGAGTTGGTGGGAGAGTTCAGCGTCGAGATGCTCGGCGTGCGGACGCTCGTGCAGCGGCGGGACCGGGCAGTCGGCCAGCAGGTGGGCCACTCGCCGCCGCAGCAACTCCGCTCCCTCCTGGAGCCGTTGGGCCGCCGACCCCTTCGGGCACGACTCCTCCCAGAGCTCTTCGAGCGGATCGCCGTCCCGGGGCCACGGCTGCGCGGGCGCCTCGTCGCACGGGGAAGCGTCCGCCGCGGCCGGGGAAGGCTCACTGCCACCGCAGTGGTGTGGACACTCCGGGACGTGATCCGCCACGGGAGAGTGCCGGAGGAAGTGTTCGTAGCGCAGTTGGGACCACAGATCACGCGGCGCGGCCGGTCCGGTGAGCAGCCGCCAGACGGGGCCCACGTTCCAGGTGTAGCCGGTGACGCGCTCTATGTGCCCGGAGCCGCGCGTGGCAAATACGGCCAGCCGCCCGGTGGAATTGTCCTGCACCTGCGTGTAGAGGCTTTCCCCGAGTTGCCAGGCGGCGCCTATGCCGAACGGCGCTTCCTGAGCGCCCGTTGCCCCTTTGTGCGCGGCGACCGGTACGAGCGTGTGCAATGCCGTGTTCTGCGCCGGTTTTCCCTGGGCGACGAGGAAGGGAATTCGCTCTCGGCGACTGCCGGAGAGGTAACTGCTGCGATCAGCCGCCATGCGGGTCCCCCGTCGTGGTTCGGCATGCGACAACAGCCGTATCCGGCTTGGCCGCAGAAGCTATGACGGTCACTGGTCGTCCCCCTATGGCCATCTTTCGACGGCCCCGCTTCGAGACGATAGACATAAGCGCACTGCTGGTGCAACTAACTGCTGATGTCATGCAATAAATTGCACCTCGACCATGGCTGGGGCGCCGAAAGCGGGAGGCACGACGGGCCCGCAGTATGCCGTGGCCGGCGCGGCTATGCCGGTTCGGGTGCCGGCCTGCCGGTACGGGCCCGTCGGCGCACCCGGTCGAGCAGACCTGCGGGGTCCGGTTCGGCCTGGAGGCCGCGGAGCAGCAGCAGCCACAGGTCGTGCAGATGGGCCTCGATGTGCCGGCGCCCCTCCAGGGCGTCGGAGACGGTGTGCAGTCCGAAGAAGGCGCAGACGACGCTGTGCGCGGTGGCGGCGGGCGGCACACCGGCGGCGAGTTCGCCGTTGTCGCCGGCTTCTTCGAGGAGTTGGGTGACCGCGTCGATCCAGTCGAGGAACGGGGCGGGAAGCTCGGTTTCGATGGCCTTGCGTTCGGCCCAGAGACGGGATCCGGCGCGTACCACGATGTCGTCACGGAACGCCCGGGCCACGTCGAAGCTCAGCCCGACGAGTCTTTCCAGAGCGGGCAGACCGGGCTTCCGGTACCGGGTGATCAATTGCGGCCAGGTGGCGAAATGCTCCTCGACAATGGCGAGGGCGAGCTTCTCCTTGCTGGCGAAATGGAAATAGATCGCCCCGCTGGTGCGGCCGGAATGTGCGCTGATATCGCTGATGCTGGTGCCGGCGTACCCTCGCTCGTCGAACAGGGCCGCCGCCGCCTCCAGAAGGAACCTGCGTGTCGTCTTCGCCCGGATCTGCACGTACACCTCAGATGTCGTTCTCGTGCCGGCGGCCCGCAATCTATCGCGCTGCGCCACCCGGAATGAACAGGTGCGCATGTTCGAATTTCGATATTCCCTGGTCGTATGAGTACCTCAACTGCTGGCACCGCCGGAAAGAGTGAGCCGCTCAGCTGGTCCCGCACCGTCGAGCGGGAGCTGGTGCACCGGACTTCCGTGGCGGAGGTCCTCCTTACGGATGTACGGCGGACGGATACCCCCCATGTCTTCGCCGCGGCCGCGTCGTGGCCGCGCGCCCATGCGACGTTCCCCCGCGACGGAGCACCGCGGCACAGCCCGTTGATCCTCGTGGAGACGCTGCGTCAGCTCGGTCTCTACATCCCGCTGCGGTTCTACGCCGTTCCCGCGGCGTGCCACGCGGTCATCACCGACCTGTACTTCCGCCTCGCGCCCGGCAAGGAGCCACCGGCCCGCGCCGGAGCGACCGAGGTCACCTGCCGCGCGCGGGTGAGCGCGGTACGGCGCGATCCGGACCGTCGCGTCACCGGCCTGCGCCTGGACGCCGCCTTCACCGTCTGCGGGCTGGCCTTCGGACAGGGAGGCGGCGGTGTGCGGTTCCTCAGCGACGCGCAGTACGGCGCCCTGCGCGGCAGGTCCGCCCGCGTCGGCATGGTGACCCCCGCCCCGGAAGCGGCCTACCGCCCGCCGGCGGCGGAACTGTCGGTGAACCACCCGCAGGACGCGGTCCTTGCCGTCGCCGGGGGCCGGCTGCTCCTCTCGCCGGCCGACCCGCTGCACCCGTTCCTCTTCGACCACCCGACCGACCATGTGCCGGGCATGGCCCTCCTGGAGGCCGCGCGGCAGGCCGCCTCGTACGGCAGCAGGGGCGCCCTGGGCCGGCCGCGCGCCGGGCGCATGAAGGCCGTGCGCTTCACCGAACTCGCCCCGCCCGCACGGGTGCTGTGCACGCAGTACGACTCGACCTGCGTCTTCCGTGTCACCCAGGGCGACACACGGACGGCCTACGGAACCCTGAGTTACTCATAGAAACATAAAATATGGACAATTAGGAGTCTATTGACCACGCCGAGTTGCCGTCCGTAACGTAACGATCGTTATTTTCCGCTGCAGAGCGCACCAGGTTCCCCCTTCTCGGTGGCTGCCCTCTGCCGGAAACCCCCGCCCGGTGCCCGGCGGCCGTCATCCGACGCTGCCTCGCCCCGCACGCGACCGGTCATTCGCCGCTCCGGGCCTGTCGGAACGGAAACCCGGATGACCGCACATCGCTTTTTCTCCTGGACACCCGCCGCCGTGGTCTTCGACTGCGACGGCACCCTGATGGACACCGAACGCCACTGGCAGGATGCCCGCGACATGGTGCTGCGCGAATACGGCTGCACCCCCTCGGCCGAATTCTCCGAACAGGCCCGGGGTCTGCACTACACCGAGTGCGGGCGCCTGATGGCCGAGGCGGCCGACCGCCCCGACCTGACCAAGGACATGACGGACACCCTGCTCGACCGCTTCCGCGACCTCGTGGCGGCCAACCCCACCACCATGCCCGGCGCGCCGGAACTGGTGCATTCGGCCGTGCAGTTCGCCCCGCTGGCGGTGGCCAGCAACTGCCCGCTGGAAGTCGTCGAGTCGTGCCTGGACATGGCCGGACTCCGGGACTGCTTCCGCCACATCGTGGTGCCCGACGCCGCCATCAGGCCCAAACCGCACCCCGACGTGTACGTCACCGCCGCCCGGCTCTGCGGAGTCGATCCGGGGGACGCCCTGGCCGTCGAGGACTCCCACTGCGGCGTGCAGGCCGCCGCGGCCGCCGGCATGCGGGTGCTCGGCGTCGGCGCACAACCCGGCGAGAAGGAACAGGCGCTGGCCGACTGGTGGGTCGACTCGCTGGAGGAGCCGACGGTACAAGGGTGGGCGGACGCCTGTATCCCGGCCCAGGACACCGGGCCCGGCGGCCTCAGGGCCACCGGCTCCTAGGCCGGTTCAGGGCCGTCCCGTCCGGTCTGCGGTCAGGTCGCCTGTCCCGTCCGACCTGCGGTCAGGGCTCCCGTCGCACTCGGCCTGCGGTCAGGACTCCGGTCCCGGCCGCTGTCCGTCCGTGGCGCGCATGAGGCCTTCGGTGCCGGTCATATAGGCCTCGACGGCCCGGCGGGCGGCGGCCTCGTCGCCCGCGGCCACCGCCTCCGCCACCGGGTGGAGGCGGTCCGCGGCGGCAGCGGCGTCCTGGAACGGCCGGGCGAGCGCCTGGCGGACCGGGAGGTAGCCGCCGAGCAGGGTGTTCGTCATGAGCAGATAGACGCGGTTGCCGGTGGCGCGGGCCAGGGTGCGGTGGAACTCGGCGTCGGCGAGCTGCACCTGGTCGGCGTCGCCGCCGGCGCGCACCGCGGCGACCTGCTGCCGCAGCGCCGCGACGTCCCGCGCGGTCGCCCGGCGGGCCGCCAACTCGCCGATCAGCACGCCCACTTGGCGTCGTACCTCGAAGATCTCCGCCAGCCAGGCGCCGTCCCGCAGCACCAGGGACGGCAACAGCTCCGCGGTCCCCAGCCGCCAGAAGTCCCGGACCCGCGTGCCCACTCCGTGCCGGGTCTCGACCAGGCCCGCCTGCATCAGACGGACGAACGCATGCTTGAGCGTGGTGCGGTTGACCCCGTAGGAGGCGGCCAGCTCGCGCTCGGGCGGCAGCAGCGCACCCACCGGGTGCCGGCCGTCGATGATCGCGTCCCGCAGCCGGCGCTCCAGGGCGTCGACCGTCGTGTCACGAGTGATCGGATCGTCCATCGGTGCCGCCACCGTTCCCCCCACCCCGCGCCGCCCGGGCGGCCGTCCTCCGTTGCCGTGCGCGCCCCACCGTACAAGGGCGCCGGGCCGGCCCGTGAGGTGGTCACGCCTGCCGTACGTCCGGCCGTACGCCGAGGTGTCCGGCCGGGCCTGGGGCCGCGCCGCGCGGCCGGACCGGGGCTCAGCCGCCGGCCGCCCGGCAGGCCGCCTCGGACACGGCGAGGGCCAACGCCATGATCGTGAGCTGCGGGTTGACCTCCGGGCAGCTGGGCAGCGCGGAGCCGTCCGCGAACACCACGCCCCGCACACCGCGCAGCCTGCCGAGCGGATCCGCGGGTGCCCGCCGGGCGTCGGCCCCCAGGGCGACGGTCCCGGTCGGGTGGAAGGCCGACAGGTGGAGTTGCCGCGGGGTGACCGGTTCGAGGACGGCGTCCAGCTCGCGGGTGGTGCGGACGGACGGGGCGCCCGGTACCCCCGTGAACACCTCCTCGGCGCCGGCCGCCAGCAGCAGTTGACCCATGGCCCGTACGGCGCGCAGCAGCCGCCGGCCGTCGCGCGGGGCGAGGCGGTACCAGGAGACCGCCCGCTCCCGGCCCGTCACCCGGCCGCCGGGCCGGTCGGCGATCATGGCGCCGAGGGTGGCGAGGTGGCCGGAGCGGTCGAGGCCGGCGCGCAGCGCCCGGCCCGCACCGGGCAGCACGAACGAGCTCAGGCCCGGCGGTGGAGCGGTGGCCTCCAACAGGATTCCCTGGTCGTGGAGTTCCTCCACGCCGGCGCTCTGCAGCACCGACGGTGTGCCGGCGACCGGCTCGGCGAAGCGGCCCGCCACGCTGGTCGCGGGGTGGACCGCGAGATTGCGGCCGGTCATCGGATGGCTGCCAAGGCCGGACCGGCGCAGCAGCAGCGGTGACTGGAGGGCACCGGCGGCCACGACCACCAGCGGGGCGAGGTTCTCGAAGGTGGTGCCGTCCGGCCGCCGGGCCGCGACCCCGGCCACCCGGGGGCCGCCCGGGCGGTCCCGCTCGACCAGGAGGCGCCCCACGCGGGCCGAGGTGACGATGCGGGCGCCGTGCGCGCAGGCGTCGGGCAGCACCGACAGCTGCACGCTCTGCTTGGCCCCCGTCGGGCACCCCACGACGCACTCACACGAGCCCCGGCAGCCGGGCGCGTTGCGGCGCAGGGCGTCGGCCCGCCAGCCCAGCCGCTCGGCGCCGAGCAGGGCGAGACGGCCGTTGGTCCCCAGGACATCGGTCGGCTGCCGGGCCACGGACAGGGTGCGTTCGGCCTCGTCCAGCTGGCGGCCGAACTCCGGGGCGTCGGCGAGCGGCAGGCCGAAGTCCTGCCGCCAGCGGGCCAGCACCCGGTCCGGAGTGCGGTAGCAGGTACCGGAGTTGACGAGCGTGGTGCCGCCCACCGCCCGTCCGGTCGGCAGCAGCACGCCGGGCACGCCCAGCATGACGCTCGCGCCGCCGTCCCGGTAGAGCTCGCCGAACCGGTCGAGCGGGGTACGGCGGGCGAACTCGGCGGTGCTGTGGTGGCGGCCCTCTTCCAGCACCAGCACCCGCAGTCCGGCCCGGGCCAGGGTGCGGGCCGCGACGGCGCCGCCGGCACCCGAGCCGACAACGACGGCGTCCGCGGTCTGCCGGTCCGGCCACTGCGCCGAGGGCACACAGTCCAGCGGCGGGTCCGCGGGCGCTGCCGAACGGGCCGCCGGGGTGGTGCGGCGCGCGTGGAATTCCGTACCGGCCGCGAGGAGCACCGGAATCTTGACCAGGTCCAGGAGGTGCGCCGTGCCCGGCCCGTTCACCAGGCCGGTGACGGTGCGCTCCCGCTCGTCCGGGGTGAGGCGGGCGAGCGGCCGGCCGTGACGGGCCCGGGCAGCGGCGTCGACGGCGGTCGCCGCCGCGGCCATCGCCGCACGGGTGGCGCGCGGCATGGCGGCGAGGGCGGCATCGAGACGGCCGGCCACCGCGCGCACCGTCGCCGGGTCGTCCTCGGCCAGCAGCGCGGCCAGCAGCCCCTCGGTCGCGGTGTTCATCGCTCCCCCACCTCCGCGTGCGCGGTGCCGCGCAGGGTCCATGCGGCCTCCGGGCGCCAGCCACCCCACCACCGCTCCAGGACGACATGGGCGTCGGCCGTGACGCTGTTACGGCACACCGCACGGCTGCCGTCCGGGTCGATGTACTCCAGCGCCAGGGTGCGTGCTTCGGGCTGGTGCACCATGACCCGGATCCGGCGCGGTCCGGCCCGTCCGGTGACGGTCCAGGAGGGCAGGCCCACGTCCGCGCGGAAGCGGCCCAGCCCGAACCAGCCGGCCGCGGTGCGGGTGCCGCGCCGGGGCCAGTCGCGGCCCGCCCGGCGCAGCCGCAGGAACACCAGCGGGGGCAGCCGGTCCAGCCCCGGGCGGCGGGCCACCGCCGCCACCACCTCCAGGACGTCACCGCCGCCGAGGTCGGCGTGCAGCCAGGCCCAGCGCCGGGCGTTGCCGTGGCCGTAGATCCGTCCGGTGGCGCCGGGGGCACCGGCCAGGGTGAGGTCGGTGCCGGGGCCGCGGACCGTCCCGGTGTAGCGGGCCCGGCCGCCCGGCACGATCTGCGCGGCCGGCAGCAGGGGGCGGCGCCAGGCCCAAGCGGGGAACGTGTGCAGCGTGGGGCCTTCTTGATCCTCCGTCAGGTCCCAGGTATAGGGCCCGCAGCTGCCGTGCAGCCGGCCGGGTCCGGCCGCGACGCCGGTGGTCCGGAACCCGGTGGCATCGGGCGTGACCGGTTCGGGACCGAAGCGGGCGTGGGCGACCGGCCCGCCGGGCGGGCACACGGCCACCCAGCCGTGCGCGTAGCCGCCGCTCCCGTCCTCGGGGGCCGTCACCTCGTGGTGCAGCCAGAGACCGGTGCCGGTCGACGGCTCGGTGACGGTGGTGTACCAGACCTCCGTCCGGCCGGGCCGGCCGTTCCACCGTGGGGCGAGCTGCTCCGGGCCGGGGTCCACGGCCGGGAAGCGGAAGCTGGCGAGGAACGGCAGCAGGGCGCCGGCGAGCGAGAAGCGCAGCGTGCCGCGCCCGGCCTCCTGCTGAGCGTCGTCGTGGACGGTGAAGGGCAGGACGGTCAGGGAGTGCAGCGGGCGGCGCGGCGAGAGGGACTTCCAGCCGTCCAGCAGGCAGGTGCGCCCGGCCGTGCGGAAGGAGAGGCGGTAGCGGATGCGGCGCCGGGCGAGCGGCGAGATCTCCATCTCGCCCGCCACGGAGGCCTCCTCGCCCCAGCCGCGGACCCGCAGCCGACCGCGAACGTGCGCCTGAGTGGTGCGCCAGGGCAACAGCAAGGCGTCGGTCCGGACCTCCAGATCCAGCCGGACCGGCCGGGTCTCCCGCTCCCCGGTCAGCTGCACGCTGCCGGTCATGGTCTCGGTGAACCGTGTGCGGCGCGTCGTCATCGGGCGGCGCTCCCTCGGCGGCCGGCCGCCCGTCGCCGGACCGGGCCGGCCGGGCCGCCCGTCGGGACGGCGCCCGGCGGGCACCCGGGCCTCTCCTGCGGGGGCGTGCTCTGCATCCGACAGCTCCTCACCGGCGTGGATCGGCAACAGTGGCTCAGTGGATGAGCCACTCAATCAATGGAATTCCGGAGCGTCAAGAGGTGTGCGGGGAAAGGGAGTTGGTCGCTCCGGGCGGGCACGGTGGACCGCCGCTCCTCTGTGGCAGCGGTTCACCGTGCCCGTACGGCGCCGTACGGGCCCGGACCCCGCCGCCGTGAAACGGCAGCCGGTCCCGGGCCCGTACGCCTTGGTCTACGCCCTCACAGCGAGACGTCGGGGTGCAGCCGCCCGACGGTCCACACCCGCTGACGCCGTACGGCGAGCGCGGTCACGGCGAGGAAGCCGGCCGTGAAGGCGAAGAGCACGACGAAGTCCCGCAGGAGGTTCGCGGTGAGCCCGCCCGACACGGTGACCCGCAGTCCGTCGACGAGATAGGTCATCGGGAGCAGGGGGTTGAGCACCTGGAAGAAGGCCGGTTCGGTGGGCAGCGGATAGAGCCCGCCGGAGGCGGTGAGCTGGAGGATGAGCAGGACCAGCGACAGCACATCGCCGGGCACCCCGAACACCGTGCGCAGACAGTGGTCCACGGCGACGAACGCCCCCGCCGCGGTGACCAGGAGCGCGAGCGTCCAGAAGCCGTGGACGGGATCGAGCCCGAGGGCGAGATCGACGACGCCGTAGAGCACCAGCGCCCCCACGGCGCCGAGCACGGCGGCCGGCAGCCATCCCGCGACGGCGGTGGTCCACGCGCCGACCCGGCCGACCAGCGCACGGGCGTTGAGCGGGCGCAACAACAGATAGGCGAAGAGGCCGAACACCCACAGGGCGATGCCGAAGAAGAACGGCGCCAGACCGCGTCCGTAGACGCCGGCCGGATGCAGGTTTCCCCGGTCGATGTGTACGGGGGTGCCCAGGACCTCGGCGGCGTGCGCGACCTGGTCGGGGCTGGTGCGGGGGATCTTGTGCAGTCCGTCGTCCACCGTGCGGGAGACCTCCGAGGCACCGTCGTGCGCCTGGTCCGCGGCGGTGCGCAGGGCTCCGGAGCCCTTCTCCAGGGTGCCGAGCCCTTCGGCCAGGCCGTGCGCGCCGTCGGCGGCGCTGTGAGAGCCGGTGTCGATGAGGCGGAGCGGGGTGTGCAGGGCCAGCACGTCACGCCGGAGTGCGCCGATGTGGTTCTGGAGGCGCTCGGCGTCATGGAGGGAGCGCCGGGCGTTGTTCTCGGCGGCGGCGGCCCGGCCGTCGAGGTCGGTGGCGGTCGCATCCAGTGCCCGGGCGTGGCTCAGGGCCTTTTGGTAGACCGGGTCGTCCCGCAGTTCGGGATGGGCGTCGCCGAGGCCGGTGAGGTCCGACACGGCCCGTGAGGTGCCCTTGTGGGTGGCGCCGGTGGCGGTGTGCACCGCGTCCAGACCGTCGGTGGTCAGCCGGGCGGTGGTCACCAGCGCGGAGACTGCGGCGGGAAGGCGGTCGGCCGCGGCCTGGTCCAGGCGGCCGGAGAGGGTGTCGATCTGCCCGGCGGCCCGGGCGATCTGCCGCGCCCCGGCGGCGACGCCGTCGGCCCCGCTGTGCAGCCCGGAGGTGGCCGAGGTGACCGTGGAGGTGCCCTGTTGCGCGACACGGGTGGCTCCCACCAGCCGGTGTGCGCCGTCGGCGGCGGTGGTCAGCTTGTCGCGTACGTCCGACAGTTCGCCGTAGACGCTGCGCACATAGGCGGCGTGAGTGGCGGAGTTGACCTGGTCCTGCAGCTTGTTCTGCACGACCTCGGTCATGATGCCGGCGATGTAGTTGTTGGCATCGTTGAGTTCGATCCGGATACCCGCTTGTTGCGGGCGGGTGTCGGCACCCGTCGCGAGCTTGCGGCTGAAGTCGGGCGGGATGCCGACGGTGAAGAAGTAGCGGCCGTGCTCCAGCCCGTCCCGGGCCTCGGCCGGGCCGACGAAGTGCCAGTCGAAGGTGCCGGACGCCTTGAGCTGCTGGACCAGTTGGTCGCCGGCGTCCACCCGGCGGCCCTGCCGGGCGTGCGCCAGGTGGTCCTGGTTGACCACGGCGACCGGCATCCGGTCGGTCTTGCCGTACGGGTCCCAGTTCGCCCAGAGGTACATGGCGCCGTACAGCAGCGGCACCAGACAGAGCAGGGCGGGCACCAGTCGGCGCACCGGGCCGCGGAAGCGCCGGAGTTCCAGCAGTGCCAGCTTGACGGCTCTCATGAGTCGGCGTCCTCTCGGGCAGCGGCCTCTTCGGCCGGGAGGCGGTCCCGGCTGCGCCGCGGCAATAACAGCGCGGTCAGGCCGGGGGCGGGCGGAGGCGGCTGGAGGCACCCGGCCAGCACGGTGGGGCCGTCGTTCCGGACCCGGTCCAGGGCCTGCCACACGGATGGCTGCGCGTCGGGCGGCAGACCGGCGTCGACATCGTCGACGACCAGGGCGCCCGGCCGCTCGGCGAGGGCCAGCGCGGTCGCCAGCAGCAGCTCGCCGACCGGGCCGAGGTCCTCGACCAGGTCCGCCCGGCGCGGAGCGATGTCCAGCGTCCCGAAGGCCTCGCGGATGCCGCGCTCGGTGACACCGGGGCTGGTCAGGCAGCGTTCGGTCATCACCTCCCGGACCCGCAGCCGTCCTTCGAGCGCGACCGCGGGCGCGGCCCGGGCAACGGCGACCAGCCTGCGGACCCGCCGGCCCTCGGCGGGCAGGACATGCCCGCCGACCCGGACGGCCCCGCCGGACAGCCGCATCCGCCCGGCGAGCGCGAGCAGCAGCGACGTACGCCCGGAACCCGCCGGACCGTGCACGGCGAGCAGTCCGCCCGCCGGTACGTCCAGGTCCACCCCCTCGAACACCGGCCCTCTCGGACCACGCACGCTCGCCCCGCGGGCCACCACGTCCACGCCAGCCGCTGTCATGCAGCAAGTCCTAGCCGGGACGGGCCAACTCACCCATGTATCAGGCCAGTTGTGACGATGTTCACGTAGGTGGGGGGTGCAGGAGGTGCGCTCCGGCGCGGCGGTCCGGTCGGGGATGGCGGGGCGGCCGGGTGAGGGGGGGTGGCCGGGTGCCGGGATCAGCAGTTGCCCTTGCGACGAGCCGGGATCACAGTGAGAAGGGGAACATATGCGCGATCGGAGAGCATCGTGATCATTCTCGGCGTCATATTGCTCATCATCGGTTTCGTGACCGGCATCGGGATCCTGTGGACGATCGGGATCGTGCTCGCCGTCCTGGGCGCGATCTTCTGGATTCTCGGCTCGATGGGGCACGCGGTCGCCGGGCGTCGGCATTACTGGTAGCCCCGCCCACCGGCCCGCTGGCACCTGCCCGCGTGCCGGCACCGCTCCTTCCGCACGCGCCCGTCGCACTTCCCGCGCCCACCGGGAACCGGCCCGCGTGCACCGTACACAAGGAAGAGCTTTCCGGTATGGACACACAAACCCCGGATCAGGATCCCCGCGACAGTCCTGGTGCCGTCGGCGGGGTGCCGCCCGGCGAGACCCCTGCGGGTGAGGGCAGCACGGGCTCGGAGACCGGCCCTGCTGACCGGCAGACACGCGGCTGGGCCAAGGGCCCGGTGATCATCCTCGGCATCATCGTCGTACTCTGCGCGGCCTTCTTCATCGCCTACGCGGTGACCGTGACGCTGTGACGCGGTGATCGTGGAGCGGGCGGGCCGGTCCCGCGCCCGCCACTCGGCCCGGTCACCCTCGGTGAGGTGCCCGGCAGATCCCGGCAAGACTCGGCCCGGGGTAGCCCTCCGCGAGGGTGCCCCGGGCCGAGTGGGCTTGCGGCGCCTCAGGGCTCCTGCGGATCGACACCGGTGTGTGCCTCCGTGTCCCTGCCTCCGCTCGGCCGGCGCGAGCGGCCCTTGGGCCCCATGTCGCGCATGCCCTTCTCGTCGGTCTTGGCGGCCCGGCGCTCGCCGCCCTTCGTCTCGCCCTTCACCTCGCTGGCCGGCGGCACCTTCTCCCGCCCGCTGCCCTCCTTGCTGCGGTCCTTTTCGGGTGCGTAGCGCTCGGGGTGGAAGGACCGGTGGGCGCTCGGGTTCTCCTGCTGTTCGGTCTGGTCGACATCGGGCGACCATCCGTGCTGCTCGGACCCCTTGTGCGCGCTGGGACCCTCGCCCGACTTCGGATGCGAAGACTTCCGCTTTTCAGACACGTCGGCTCCTTGTGTTGGCGCCGCGTGGGGCGGCGCTGACTGCCCCCGCGCAGCGTGCGGCAGTCCGGATTTCCCGCCTGCGGGCCCCTGACGGCAGCATGCTACGCACGCCGCCTCGGCCCCTGCGTGGGCAGGCCCGCTACCTTCAGGCTGCGGGCGAGCCGGGGCATCCGCATCTCAGCCCGGCGGCCCGGGGACGCCGGCGCCCCGGGCACGGCACGATCCCCGCAGGCCGCGCACCCAAAGCGGCCTTTCCGCTACGGAGAGTGGTCAACCGCCCGCCGGATCACGAGGGCGAGGGGAAGTCACCCGGCCGTCGGCGACCAGCGGACCGGCAGGTGCCGCGGGCCACGGAGCAACGCGCCCAACCGCCAGCGCAGATCGGCCGGGTGCGCGTCCAGCTCCAGCGTCGGGCAGCGCTCCAGGAGCGTACGCACCGCGATCCGTGCCTCCATGCGTGCCAGCGGGGCGCCGAGGCAGAAGTGGATGCCATGGCCGAAGGCCACATGGCCGCGGGCGTCGCGGGTGATGTCGAAGCACCCGGGGTCACCGAATCGGACCGGGTCCCGCCCCGCGTCGGCGATCACGGGGAGGACGACCTCGCCACCGCCGGGGATCACCGTGCCCGCGATCTCGGTCGCCTCGGTGGTGAAGCGGAAGGTGGAGGTCTCGATCGGTCCCTCGTAGCGCAGCATCTCCTCGACCGCGTTGTCGATGAGGGACAGATCGGCGCGCAGCGCAGCGAGTTGCGCCGGGTGGGTGAGCAGGGCCAGGACACCGTTGGAGATGAGATTGGCGGTCGTCTCATAGCCCGCGATCAGCAACAGCTGGGCCATTCCCAGGAGTTCCTGCGCGCTGAGCCGGTCGCCGTCCTCGTCGCTCACCGCGATCAGATCACTCAGCAGATCGTCGCCGGGGCGGGCCCGTTTCTTCTTCACCAGATCGTCGAGATAGCCGGTCATGGCCACCAGGGCCTCCCCGGCCTCCGGCGTCGCGGCGCCGACGAGCAGGACGTCGGTCCAGGCGCGGAAGGCCTCCCGGTCCAGGAACGGGACGCCCAGGAGTTCGCAGATGACGGTGATCGGCAGCGGGAAGGACAGCGCATCGACGAGGTCGGCGCGGCCGTCGGGCGCGGCGAGCATCGCCGTCAGCAGTTCGTCGGTCAGCTCTTGGATGCGCGGCGCGAGGGACGCCATCCGGCGGGCCGTGAAGGCGCGGGCGACCAGGCCACGCAGCCGGGTGTGGTGCGGCGCGTTGGAGCGGAGCATCGTCACGCCCATGGTCACCGGCTGCATCGGCTGCGCGGACGAGGCGTGCCGCCACTCCTTCGACAGCCGCGGGTCGCTGAGCGCCGCACGCACCTCGTCGTATCCGACGACCAGCCAGACGACCGTGCCCTCCGGGAGACGTACGCGGTGTACCGGGCCCTGCTCGCGCAGCGACGCGTACACCTCGTACGGATTGCGGACGAAGTCCTCCCCCATTGCCGCCAGATCGCGCGTCTCCACCGGTTGCGTTGCCATCCGGCCTCCTCCCCCTCGTGCCCTTGCCTCGGTACTGCCACATTTCGGAGAATCCCTCCCCGGCGGAGGAGCCACTAACCACGACGCCCGCCGAAAGGCCGGACCTTGACCACGCGGGAGCCGGGTGGACGGGGCCGGTCCAGTCCGGGGAGCGGCATCCCCCGATTACCCGGCCCCACCCCTTCGGCTACCGCTGGGTCAGATACAGCATCAGAGCGGAGATGACGGCTCCGGCCACGCCCTCGATGGCGTGGGCGGCGGTGAAGCGGGCGTACTTCCTGAGCCACGAGCGCCGTGACTTCCCGGGAACACGCGGGAGGGAGGGCTCGTCCTCCGCACGGTCCTTCATGGGCTTCTCCCTGGTGGATGGCGGGTGGTGCGTGGTCGGTAGTGGGGCGGCCGCTCGGTCAGTGCCCCGCGCACCCCACGGACAGCGGGGCCTGCGGCTCGGCGAACTGCTGGAGCTCGGGCCCGGAGCGCGCCAGCAGCCAGACGGGGTCCGGAAGCGGGGCGCCGGGGGCCGGGTTGGGCAGATGCCGGCGCGGTGAGTAGCCCAGGGCGGTGGCGATGGTGCGCCACAGCCGTGCGTCGATGAAGTTGTCGTCGGCCGCGTGATGGATCGCCAGACAATGGGCGGAGAGCTGGTCCTCGGCGCCGGCGGCGAACCGCCACCAGAAGACCGCCGCCTCGTGGCGGTTGATCGAGTAGAGCAGGCACGCGAACGTCCGGGCGCCGGCCGCGTCGTAGTCCTGGGCGAACTTCTCCAGGCGGCCCATGTGCCCCCCGCGCAGGACCGACTCGCAGAGGGTACGCAGATGCCGGCGCAGCTCCTCCGGGCCGGCCGTGGGGCCGGGGAACGGCCGGGGCCGCGGCCGCCGGGGCAGCGGCCGCGCCCGGCCGGGGCGTGCCGGGGCCGGACCGCGCTCGTGCCGTCCTTCGGGGACCGGCCGGGCCGGGGGCGTCTGCCCCTGCGCCTCGGCGATCCGCTCGGCCAGTCGGCGAGTGAAGGCTTCAGGATCGTGGTCGGCCAGTACGCGACCCACCTCATCGGCTTCGGCCTGCAGAATGTCTTCGATGGTCACGACGGTTCTCCTTCCTGATCGTGCCGGAGATAGCAGGCCGCCAGGTCCTTGGCGAGCTGGCGGCCGCGGGAGTAGTAGGTGCGCGCCGTGCCGGGGGTGATGCCGAGGGTCTCGGCGATCTCCTCATAGCTCAGCTGCGCCACGCGGAGCCGGACGCAGTCGGCCTGGACCGGTTCGCGCCGGGCCAGTTCGTCCATGGCGCGGTCGAGGGCGTCGTAGGTGCCCAGGTGCAGGATCTGGTCGACGCAGGACTGATAGAGCCCGGCTTCCGCGGCAGCGGCCTGTTCGCGGCGGGCCACCCGGTTGCGCGAGCGGATGTGGTCCTTGATGGCGTCCCGCAGGATCCGCAGGCCCAGGGCCCGGTAGTTGCTATGGGCCAGGAACTCGTCCCATTTCGCATGGATCTTCATCCCGGCTATCTGGACCACGTCTTCGGCGTCCTGACGGTGCCGCAGCATCTGTATCGCGTAGCCGAGGTAGCCCTGTTGCACCTCCTTGAAGAAGGCGGTGAAGTCGACCCGGAGCCGGCCCATCGGGTCGGGGCGCAACTGCTGTCCGTCTCCGTAATCGCTCACCGGGCCGCCGTCCCTCGGCCTGCCACGGGCGGGCGGACGGCACCCGGGTGGACCCGCGTACGAAGATCACGTTCGCAACTCCACCGGCTTCCGCGGAACGGCGGGCGCAAGGTGCTGGAGGCCGGCGGCCGGCAGGTCCGCGAGGCGGTGTGGGTGCGCTCGCGCACACGGGCGCGGCGCACGGCCGGAGTCGTCCTGGCCGTGCCGCCCATGGCCGGCGCGTTCCAGGGCCACTGGTGGTCCACTGCCTCTCCTTTCGAGGTTCCACGGTCAACTCCCCGACATCCGGGCGACGTCGAGGAGACCGCTTGCTTGTCCGTAAACCGTTCGCGAAGCCGAAATTGTTAATCAGATCCAGGGATGACATATGACGGCCCGCAGTCGGATGCTCACGTTGAGCTTCTGACCTGCGGCGTTGGGGAAAGCGTGACGCGGCAGAGTGGCGCGGATCACATGCCCGTACGGGGCGTGCGGTCGGGGTCGGCCGGCCGACCGGAGGAACTGCCGCGGCTGCGGCCCCGGTATGACTTGCCACCCGCCGGGGTGAGCGCCCTCGCGTTCTCCCGCAGCAGCCGTCGTGGCGGCGCTATCAACGCTTGGTGACGGAGACGACTGTCCGCGCCCGCCCGGCCGTTACCCCCGCACCGCCGAGTTGACGACATCAGCGCGCGTTCACCCACCGGACCCACGAAGGCAAGGAAGTCCGCCATGCCCCCCGAGCCCGCACTCCTCGTCCTCGACCCCCACGGCGCCGACCCGGACGCCGAAATCCGCGCGCTGCACTCCCTGGGGCCTGCGGCCCGCGTCGATGTCCTCGGCGTCACCGCGTGGGCCGTCAGCGAACCCGACCTGCTGAGAGAGCTGCTGACCAGCCCGGACGTCTCCAAGGACGCCCGGCAGCACTGGCCGCGCTTCGAGGAGGTCAGCGGGACCTGGCCACTCGCCTTGTGGGTCACGGTGCAGAACATGTTCACCGCGTACGGCAGCGAGCACCGACGGCTGCGCCGCCTGGTGGCACCCGCCTTCACCGCACGCCGCGTGGCCGCGCTCGCCGGGCACATCGAGGCCGTCGTCACCGGCCTGCTCGACGACCTGGCGGCCACCGCACCCGGCGAGCCGGTCGACCTGCGGGAGCGTTTCGCCTACCCGCTGCCGATCCAGGTCATCAGCCACCTCATGGGGCTGCCCCCGAACCAGCGCGAGGGCTTCCGCGACGTCGTCGACGGGGTGTTCGCCACCACGCTCACGCCCGAAGAGTCGGCGGCGAACACAGCGCGCCTCTACACCGTGCTCGACCGGCTCATCGCCACCAAACGGGCCGAGCCGGGCGAGGACATGACCTCGCTGCTCATCGCCGCGCGGGACGAGGAGGGCGAGGAATCGGCGCTGTCCGACGACGAGTTGCGCGACACCCTCCTGCTGGTGATCTCGGCAGGGTACGAGACCACCGTCAACCTGATCGATCAGGCCGTCGCCGCGCTGCTGACCCACCCCGAGCAGCTCGCCCATGTCCGTGCCGGCCGCGCCGGCTGGGCCGATGTGGTGGAGGAGACCCTGCGTCTGAAACCGGCCGTCAAGCACCTGCCGCTGCGCTTCGCCGTGCGTGACATTCCGCTGCCCGACGGACAGGTCATCCCCGCGGGCGAAGCGATCCTCGCCTCGTACGCCGCGGCCAACCGCCACCCCGGCCGGCACGGCGCCCGCGCCGCCGCCTTCGACCTCACCCGCACCGCACCGGGACCGGAACACCTGGCGTTCGGCCACGGTGTCCACTACTGCCTGGGGGCATCGCTGGCCCGCCTCGAAGCCGTCACCGCGCTGCGGGCCCTGTTCGCACGCTTCCCCGAGGCCGAACTTGCGGTAGCCGCCGAGGAGTTGGAGCCGGTGCCTTCGCTGCTCACCTACGGGCACAAGCGCCTGCCGGTCCGGCTGCGGCCCGCCGTCTGACGGGCCGCAGCCGGATCCGGAACGCCTCGCCCCGGGTGGGCGGACCGACCTCGTCCGCCCGCCCGGGGTTCCCGACGCCGGCCCCCTTACGCGGTCGCCGCCGGTCCCCGCGCGACGGTGGCGTGGTCACCGCTCACACGTAGGTGTAGCCGCCGGGGACGAGGGTGCTGCCGCCTGGCGTGGTGACCACGACCGGCACATTCCCGAGCGCTCCGGGCGGGGTGAAGCCCACCAGGGACGACCCCGCGGCATTCGACGAGACCCCCGTCGCCGGCACCCCGTTGAAGGTGACCGACGCCCCGTTCAGATTGCTCCCCGAGATCACAAACGCCGTACCACCCGCCGTACTCCCCGACGGCGGCGAGATGGACGTGGCCACGGGCGGGGGCGGCGGCGTGTAGGTGTAACCGCCGGGGACGGTGGTACTGCCGCCTGGCGTGGTGACCACGACCGGCACGTTGCCGACCGCTCCGGGCGGGGTGAAGCCCACCAGGGACGACCCCGCGGAGTTCACCGAAACCCCCGTCGCCGGCACCCCGTTGAAGGTGACCGACGCCCCGTTCAGATTGCTCCCCGAGATCACAAACGCCGTACCACCCGCCGCGCTCCCCGACGGCGGCGAGATCGACACCGCCACGGGCGGGGGTGCGGTGTAGGTGAACCCGCCGGGGACGAGGGTGCTGCCGGACGGTGTGGTGACCACGACCGGCACATTGCCGACGGGGCCGGGCGGTGTGTTTCCGGTGAGCAGGGTGCCCGCGGCATTGACGGACACTCCGGTGGCCGGCACGCCGTTGAAGGTGACCGTCGCCCCGGTGAGGCCGGTCCCGGTGATGGCGAACGCGGTGTTGCCGGTGGTGGGGCCGCTGTTGGGCACGAGAGAGGTGACGGTCGGGCCCGCCGGCGGGACGTACGTGTAATACACCGGGTTGGACGTGCCTCTGGGTGTGGTGGCGACGATCTGGACGACGCCCGCCGCGTGCGGCGGTGCGATCACGGTGATCCAGTTGCCGTAGGGGTCGACGGCGACGATGGTGGCGGGGATGCCGCCGAAGGTGACCAGGCTTGCGCCCTGCAGACCCGTCCCGGTGAGCTGGACGGTGTTTCCTCCCATGGTCGGGCCCGAGTTGGGGGTGGCCTCGAAGAGTCTCGGATATCTGGGCCAGTTCCCCCCGCCTCCGTCCCCGCCGGGCCAGGAACCCGTGGACTGCGCAATTGCTGCCTGCTGTACGACTGCGGACATGGCTTCTCCCTGGGCAGCCCCGCTTCGTTTCCGCACACGAGCCCTTTCGTGAACGGATCTGTCCGGAGCGGAAATTGCTGCCGTCGAATGGTGGATGCCTGCGACAGTAAGGTTCCCGACAGTTCGGAAAAAGGCGCGTACGTGACAGCAATGGTGCGTTCGGCGATCAAAATGACAATACGTAGATGAGCGTCACTCCCGCATTCTGCAACGGCGCGCGCCGTTATTCCGCGGCCCCCTCATTCGAGCCTCCCAGGAGGCTATTTCGCCGCCCCGCCTGTGGACTTCATGCGCGCGGCCCGGGGACGCGCGCCGCACGTCCCCGGGCCTGATCGTGCTCCTCAGCCCCGGTCCCACGGGGCCTGTCGATTAAGGCTGGTGGTAAATGGTGGCGGCCCAGGCGGCCTTCCAGCCCCCGTCGCCGAACTGGAGGTTGACGGAACACCGGCCGGTGTCGCCGTCGCAATTCAGGCTGTTCGCCGGCACGGGTGCGACGAGCCTGCCTTCGGCGGACCGGAGCGCCGGATGGAAGATGGTCGCGGGCCAGCTGGCCCGCCAGCGCCCGTCACCGAACATCAGGTTGGCCACACAGGTGCCGTTGTCGCCGTCGCAGTTCAGGCTCGTTGCCGGTACGGGAGCGCGGGAGGCGGACCGGTTCGCCTGGTGGAAGATGGACGCGTCCCACCGGGCCTTCCAATTGTTGTCGCCGAAGCGGAGGTTGGCCGTGCACTTGTAGGTGTCGCCATCGCAGTTGAGCGCGGTCACCGGAACCGGGGCGGCAACGGCCGGGGCGGCCGGCCCGATACCCAGCACCGCGAGGGCGGCGCAGGTGCCGACGATGGTGCGTCGCATAGCCATGTCCTTCCGTCGTGGGCGCACGAAGCGCCCGGTCCGAGAGAAGGATCGGTC
Organism: Streptomyces sp. 2323.1; assembly: GCF_900221035.1. Classification (NCBI taxonomy): domain Bacteria; kingdom Bacillati; phylum Actinomycetota; class Actinomycetes; order Kitasatosporales; family Streptomycetaceae; genus Streptomyces; species Streptomyces sp. 2323.1. The sequence goes on from NZ_LT907981.1 coordinate 980,535, forward strand.
GATTCCGTCCGGCGTCACGGCTGCCTCCAGAGGCCTTCAGCAGAAGGTGTGAAGACCCGTACCGGCAAGCGAAACGCGGTCCGCGCGGCCGGCGGAGACCGGTGGTGAACAGCGCGTGCGTGGTGAGCGCGGGGCGTGAAGAGGGCGCATCGCACGGCCCGTCCGGCAGCCGGTGGCCCATGCCGCGGGCACAGTCCGGTGCTTGGACGGCGACGTCGGCGGCGGTGCTTCCGTACGTGTCACGAGGAGGGTGCGGGCGCGGCGCCGGCGGGTAGGTACTCAGGTTCGCGGAGCGCCCCGGCGTGCGGCCGCCCCGGGCCCGCCCGTTCGCTTCCAGGACCGCAGTGCTCAGCCGACCCCGGGCGGGGTCGGCTGAGTCCGTGCGGGCGGCGAGCCGGCGGTCCGGGTGCCCGCTGGTTACGGGGCCATCTCGTACGCCCCGGCCAGCGCTTCGACGCGCTCCCAGACGCGGGCCGAGCGGGCCTCGTCGACGACCGGGCGGCGGACCGCGCCCAGTGCCCAGCGCTGCTGCTCCTCGGTGGCGGAGTCCTTGCCGTGCAGCTCCACGGCGTGCGCGGAGAAGTCCCGGACGAGGACGGCGAACAGCTCGTCGAGCACCTCCTCGTCGAGCCCGGTCAGCTGCGCCTGCTCCAGGATCAGCTGGCCGTGGACGACCAGCGCGAACAGCTGGCCGATGGCCAGGAGGAGATCGAGGTCGCGGCTCTGCGCCTCGTCGGGCGCGGCGGTGGTGACGAACTCGCACAGGGCGTCCGCCTGCTCGCGGAGGCGGCCGACGTTGGGGACGGCGGCATAGGCGTCGTAGGCGGTGCGCCAGTCGTGGAAGCGGATGGCGCCCAGGCCGCGGGCCGGACCCTGCCGGAAGAGGAACGCGTCGTCGGCCGCGTCGAGGCGGGTCGGTACGGGCGGGTACTCGGCCGGGTTCAGCAGGTGGTTGCCCATGAACTTCAGGATCAGCGCGAGGTTGACGTGGACGGTGCCCTCCAGCTTGGGCAGTCCCCGGATCTCGGTGGCCGCCTGGGCGAAGTAGGTGTCCTTCTCGAAGCCCTTGGCCGCGATGACGTCCCACATCAGGTCGATGACCTTCTCGCCCTCGGTGGTCACCTTCATCTTCGTCATCGGGTTGAAGAGCAGGTAGCGGCGGTCGTCCGGACCCGCGGAGCGGAAGTAGTCGACGGCGCGGTCGCTGAACAGCTTCATCCCGATGAGGCGGACGTAGGCGTCGGTCAGCTCGCGGCGCACATGCGGGAACGCGGTGACCGGGCGGCCGTAGAGGATGCGGTTCTGCGCGTGGGTGACGGCCTCGTACATCGCGTGCTCGCAGATGCCGATGGCGCCCGTGCAGAGGTTGAACTTGCCGACGTTGACGGTGTTCAGGGCGGCGTCGAAGGCGGCGCGGCCGGTGTGCAGGATGTCGGCCTCGGTGACCGGGTAGCCGTCGAGGCGGAACTCGCTGACGTACTTCGAGGAGTCGACGACGTTCTTGACCAGGTGGTAGTCCGGGTGGCGGCTGTCGGCGGCGAAGAAGACATAGCCGTCGGGGCCCTCGACATCGGTGCGGCGGCCGAAGACGGAGACGAGTCCGGCGGCGTTGCCGTTGCCGATGTAGTACTTGGATCCGCTGGCGCGGAAGCCGCCGTCGCCGTCCGGCTCCAGCAGCATGTCGGTGGAGTAGATGTCGGCGCCGTGCGCCTTCTCGGACAGGCCGAAGGCGAACACCTCGCCCTGGTCGAGGAGTTCGGCCGCGCGGGTGCGGACGGCGGCGTTGTCGCTCTGCCAGACCGGGCCGAGTCCCAGGATGGTGACCTGCCACGCGTACCAGTAGTCGAGCCCGTAGAAGCCGAAGATCTCGTTGAGGGCGGCGATCCGGGCGGTGTCCCAGCGCTTGTCCTGCTGCCCGTCGGCGGCGAAGGCCGGGGTGAGGAAGGTCGCGAACAGCCCTTCCTTGGTGGAGAACTCCAGGAACTCCGCCAGCCAGGCGCGGGAGCGGTAGTCCTCGATCAGCCTGCGCTTGCCGCGGTTCTCGAACCAGTCGACGGTGGCGCGCAGCAGCCGGCGGGTCTCGGGGTCGAAGTGCGCGGGGTCATAGGTACGCGGGTTGAACAGCAGCGGGTCGGCCATGGTGTTCGCCTTTCCGGTTCGTCGGGGAGGGTGGAAGGTCAAGAGACGTGCGGGCGGTGCCGGTGTGAGCGCGGCGGCCGGGCGGCGCGTGGCTCGTCGGCGCCGGGTTCAGGGCGCGGTGCCGAGCCGGCGGAGGGTGACGAGCACGTCCTCCAGCCAGGCGATGGTCATCCGCTCGTACGCGATGCCGCCGCGCAGCACGACGTGCTGGAGCTCCTGTCCGGCATCGGGGGCCTCAGGGGCGTCCGGTCCGGTGAAGTCCCGCAGTTCGCCCGCGAGATAGTGCGCGAGCCGCTCGGTGTGCTTGTGGTGGTGCCGCTCGACCTCGCGGATCAGTGCGGCCGGGTCGTCGAAGGCCGCCCCGCGGATCTTCACCGCGAGCTCGTGCCGGACGCTCTCCGGTTCGATCGGCTGGTGCAGCCACTCGGCGAGGGCGGCCCGGCCGAGCGCGGCGACGGAGTACTCCTTCTTGTCCGGGCGGGCCTGCTGCGGCACCTCTCGGACATCGATCCAGCCGTCGCTCTCCATGCGCTTGAGAACGCGGTAGATCTGCTGGTGGGTGGCGGTCCAGAAGTAGCCGATGGACCGCTCGAACCGCCGGGCCAGCTCATAGCCGGAGCCCGGCTTCTCCAGCAGGGAGACGAGGATCGCGTGGTCGAGCGCCATGCCCCGATCCTTCTATGCAACGAGTTGCATAAACAAGGGGCCCCGCGCGGGTGAGACGCGGCTCACCCACGCGACCGCGGCGTCCCCACCCCCTCAAGGACGCACCCGCCGCCCGCCGCGCCGTGCGACGATGACGTCTTCGGGGAATCGGGGGAGGCAACGGTGCACAGCACAGGCTCTGGCGCGCCGGAGGCGGGTGCAGCGCCATCCGGCCCACCACAGGCACCGGCCCTTGCGCTGCACCGCGGACTGCTCGACCTGCGCGGCCGGACCGACACCCCGCCGGCCCCCTCGTCCCCGTTCACGCTGGCCTATCCGGCGAACGCCGTGGTCGTGGTGTCCGGCCTGCCGGGCAGCGGCAAGAGCACCCTGCTGCGCCGCGCCCCCGCGCAGGCGACCGTCATCGATCCGCGGGCGGTCCATGTCGCCTGCGAAGCGGTGATGCCGGACTGGTTGCCGTACGGCCTCTACCGGCCCTGGGCGCGGTGGAAGCACATCCGCTGGCTGCACCGGGAACTCCGGGGCGAGGGACCGCTGTTGGTCCACGACTGCGGCAGCCGGCCGTGGGTGCGCCGCTGGATGGCCCGGGCGGCGGGGCGCCGGGGCCGCCCCTTGCATCTGGTCCTGCTGGACGTGGGCAGGGCCGAAGCGCTGTCGGGTCAGGAGTCCCGCGGCCGGCGCGCACCACGACGCGCGTTCGCGCGGCACCACCGGGGCCTGGACCGGCTCCTGCGCCGGCTGTCCGAGGCCGCTGCCGCCGGTCCGCCCCCGGCCGCCGCCCGGCCCGCCGCGGACGAGGTACCCGAGGTCACCGCGGACCGCACACCGCTCCTCGTTCCCCCCTACGTGGCGGAGGCCGCCTCGGTGGTCCTGCTCGGCAGCCCGACCCGGGGCCTTGCAAGATGGGAGTTCGCCCGGCCGCCCCGGTCCGCGCGGCCGGCCGGCAGCGCAACCACACGCCTCCGCTCAGGAACGTGAACCGCTTTCGGCACCTTGGGTGAACCGGTGGCACCTTGCGCTTACGCGTGCCAACCTTCTGTAATCAGCCAGCGGTCATGGCGCTGGCCGGAACAGGGGGATGAGCCATGGCGGAGCGTCCGTTGGGCATTCAAGGGATCGAGGCCCTCTACGAGGAGTGCCGCACCCGCGTACAGGACAACAGGACCGCGCCGACGGGGCCGGGGCTCCCCGCGGTCGTCCTCGTCGGACCGCACGGCAGCGGCAAGACCACCACACTGAAATGGCTCGGCTACCTCGGCTCGCGGCGTCCCCATGTGTACTTCGACTTCGGCTCTGCCGCGCGCCGCCCTCATGAGGTCGCCGGCCGCCTCGCCTACGGGCTGTCCCACCGCCTTCCGCGGCAGACCCCGCTGGTCTTCCCTCGGCTGACGCTCGGCCTGTGCGTGGTGGCCCCCGAGCTGTACCTCAACCCGACGGACCCCGAGCGGGCCAGGAAGCAGCTGCGCCAGGCGCTGCGCGGACCCCAGGAACCCCAGCCCGCGGCCGACCGGGTCGTCGCGGTCGCCGGGCTGCTGCAGGACCTCAACCTCCTCCGGATCCCCGGCATCAGCCTGCTGGCCAGCCTCATCCGGCAGCCGCCCAGCATGCCGCTGCGGGTGACCCGGCACACCGGATTCGCCTGGTACGCCGGTCCGCTGACCGCGATGGACGCCCTGGTCGCACTCAACCAGCTCAGCAAGAGCGAGGACCCGACGGACCGGGCCGCGGTGGACCGGCGGCTGTGCGAGGCGTTCCTGGCCGATCTGCGCGGCGAGTACGCGCGGCGCCAACGCGACCGCAACTGCGTGGTGTTGCTGGACAACATCGATGCTCCCGGCGGGCGGGAGTTCCTCGACCTGCTGATGGAACTCCGGGACGCCGCCGGCGAGCCCGATCCGCTGCTGGCCGTGGCCGCCGCCTCGAACATCGGCCGGGTGCCGGGGATGTTCGCGAACGGCCCGGCGGGCGTGCAGGTCCGCTTCCCCGAACAGGCCGGCTACACCGACTGGGAACGGTCCATTGACCGGTCGCTGCGCGGCTCCCCTTGGCGCTGGTACTGCGTCCAGCTGCGCGGTCTGACGGCCGGGGAGACCACCCAGCTCGGGACGGACCTCGCCACGCGGCTGCCGGAGGCACCGCTGCTCGCCCACCGGTTGACCGACGGGCATCCGTGGAGCGTCCGGCAGCTGCTGACCGCCTCGGCCCGCATCGTGGGCCGCGAGCGACCGGAGGCGCTGTTGCGCGCGGTGCTCACCAGCACCACACCGTCCGCGGCGGACGCCGACGAGGGGCCGTCGCTGGAGGCGAAGGCCCGGGAGTATCTGCTCCACGGTCCGGACGGCGACCGTCAGCGTCTGACCGACGACCAGCATCGTGCGCTCGTCGAGTGCTGTGCCGCCCGCGAGTTCGACGCGGCGTGCGACGCGGGACTGCTCGACCGCTTCCAGGTGCACACCCGCGATTCGCTGGCCCGGGTGGTCGCGACCCGCTTATGGCTGACCGACCCCGTCCCCCAGGATGCCGAGACCCGTGGCGGCCGCGGCTCCGGATATCTGGAAGGGGTCCATCCGAACCCGTTGCGGGGCGGCTCCGTGCTGCACCCCTGGCTCCGCCTGCTGCTACTGCGGGAGCTCGCCGCCAGTCCGGACCGCTGGAACGCCGTCCACAGAAGGCTGCGGACCTGGCACATCGAGCACGGCCATCCGCTGGAAGTGCTGTACCACTCACTGGCGCTGCACCGGGTGGACGATGTCATCGAGCACCTCGCCCTGCGCCTGGTCGAACTCTCCGACACCAATGTCTGGCTGTACGAGCTGTACACCATCACGGCCGCACCGCTGCGGGAACCGGTGCTGCCGGAGCAGTCCGCCACGCTGCGCGCGGAGGAGCTGGCCGCGGAGCTCGCGCCGCGCGCGTTCGCGGCGCACACCCCCCTGACCCTGCTGGTGCTCTCACTGTGGCTGGCGTCCGATCCACGCAATCGGCTGCCCGGCGCCAACCCCGAGCTCAACCGCACCATCAACGCGATGTTCCAGGACCTGGCCATGCGCTCCGTGCCCACCCGGATCGGGCTCATGCACGAGGCCGCGAAGTACGTGTGAGCACACCTGAGCGTTCCCTCCCCTAGGAGCTGGCACCATGCATCTGACCTCGCAACCGGCCGACTCACTCCCCCCGTGGTGGAAAGGGTGGCTGGGTATCGGCGCCCTGGCGCTCTCCCTCGTCCTCCTCGCCGGCGGACTGTGGTATTTCTGGCCCGCCGAGGAGGACACCAGCTGCGCGGCGGGCGTTCCCGGGCTGCAGTGGGTCGGCGAGGGCTCGCAGCGCGAGTGCGTCGGCCTGATGGACAAGACGGCGTACACCTTCGATCCACGGCTCAAGGGGATCATCGACCGGATCGTGCAGGAGAACCAACGGGTCCGTCAGCAGTGGGAGAAGCCCGACAAGGGCAAGAGCCGCGTCCCGTACGTCAAGGTCGCCGTCCTGACGCCCATGACGGACAGCGAAACCAGCGCGCTGCCCATGAAGGAAATACTCACCAGCCTGCAAGGCTCCTTCATCGCGCAGTGCCGGGCGAACGGCTGCCCTCAGCTGCCCCCGTCCCACTCGCTCGGCATCCAGGGCAAGACCCCGCAGATCGAGCTCGTCCTGGCCAACGAGGGCCGCGACGAAACCCATTGGCAGCCGGTGGTGAAACAGCTGTCCGAGCTGACCAAGGGCGAGCATCCACTGGTCGCGGTCACGGGTATGGGCGTCAGCATCCCGGAGACCCAGGCGGCCGCCGACGAACTCAGCCGGCTGAAGATCCCCGCGATCGGCGCAGTGCTGACCGCCACCGATCTCAACTCACCACGTCTGTTCAAGGTGTCCCCGTCCAATGTCGACTACGCCAAGGCACTCCGCCGCTTCCTGACCGGATCCCCGCTGGTGAAGCAGCGCGGCTACCTCGTCTTCGACAGCCGGGACGACAACTACGTCAACACCCTGCGCAAGGCGTTCGACGACGAGTTCGGCGACTACATCGGCCGGCGGCGCGCTTCGTTCGTCGGCTCGACGGGGCACAAGCCCGCCGGCACGCCGAAGCTCTTCTACCGCGCCGTCAACAACATCTGTCTGACCAAGGCGCAAGTGATCTTCTACGCCGGGCGCGACCGCGATCTCGCCGACTTCGTCCGTGCCCTGTCCACCCGCAGCCAATGCGGTCACGACAAGCCGATCACGATCATGACCGGGGCCACCGGCACATTCGCCCAGGGCTCGTCGGTACGGGGGCTGCTCAAGGCCAACAAGATCACCGTTGTCGATGTCTCGGCGACGAGTCCGGACCAGTGGACCAGCGGCGTGCACGCCCCGGCCGGCTTCAAGCCCTTCCTCCAGGCCCTGCGGGATCTGAAGTTCGACGACTCGGTGATGGACGACGGATATGCGATCATGCACCACGACGCCGTACTGACCGCGGTGTGGGCCACCCGCAATGTCACCAGCCAGACGGCCAGCGAGGCGCCCAACGTCCAGGACGTCTACAACGAACTCACCAACCTGCACGACGCGAGCACCGTCCCCGCGGCGAGCGGAGAGCTCAGCTTCGACGACGCGTCCAACGGCTGGCCGCACAACAAGCCGATTCCCGTCATCCAACTCCCCGATCCCCTCAAGGATCCCGAGCCGCCCTATCTGGTGCCGTGACGGCCGGCGGTGGTAGATGAACAGCGACGTGCCGGGCGGCCGGAGTCTGCTGGGCAGGCTCCGCGGTGCGCTCACCTTGTGTGTACTGCTCGGCGGGCTGAGCTGGCGCCGGTGTCCAACGACCGCCATGGTTTCTGGTGGTCCGCGCTCAATGAACTCGCGCTCTTCGCCGCGGCGGGCGTCGCCATCCCGTTCTACTACGACCTGTTCCTGCGGGACGTCGAACGAGGGCGGTTCCTGGGCGAGATGACACGGTTGCTGGACGAAAGGCTGCTCAGCGGGGATTCCGGCCGCGGCCTCACGGTGCGCGCCGAGGGGCGGCCGTCGCCGACGGAGAAGGCCGTGTTCCTGCAGGGCGCCCAAACGGAGGGCGCCCCATAGGCCGGGCCGTCGGCGCGCCGAGACCCCACCGGCTCGGACGGCGGCCTGGTCCGGTACCTTCCGGAGCGGCGGGCGCACCGCCGGCGGCCGTCCGGGAGCGCGCGCCGCCCCCGCATGCAACCACCTCGCAACCTCGCAGGGCGTTCACTGGTTCATTGCCCCGGGCGACCGGAGCCACGGTCCGGTCGGTTCCGAGCCGGTTCCGGGCCCGGATCGCCACCGCCACCGTCCAGCGCCATCACCCCCGTAGAAGCCGGGCAAGAGAGGGACCGCACATGTACCGAACTCGGCGCAAGAATCCGCTGGTCAGCAGCTTCACCATGACATCGGGCCGCTTCTGATGAGCGGCGACGAGCAGGCGACGACCGCCCCGGCCGACGCGGGCGCCTCGCGCATCGCGCTCACCGCGGCCGCGACGGAACTGCTGCGCCTGCTGCACGCTCAGCACGGCCCGCTGATGTTCCACCAGTCCGGCGGCTGCTGCGACGGCAGCGCCCCCATGTGCTACCCGGCCGGGGAATTCCGTACGGGATCGTCGGATGCGCTGCTGGGCCGGCTGTCCGTGGAGGGCGTGCCGGAGCCGGTGGAATTCTGGATGTCGGCGGACCAGTTCGCGCGCTGGCGGCACACGCATCTGACGGTGGACGTCGTACCGGGGCGGGGCAGCGGCTTCTCCCTGGAGGCGCCGGAGGGGGTGCGTTTCCTGATCCGCTCGCGGCTGTTCACCGAGGAGGAACAGGCGCGTCTCGGCGACTGAGGCCGACCGGACCGGGCGGGCGGCCGGGCAGCCAGCGCTGGGCAGGGCGCCCGGAGGTGCTGGTCGACGAGCCCAGGGAAACAGAGTGAGGCCCCACGCACGGGGGAGAGCGTGGGGCCTCACCCCGTTAAACGGTTGGGAGCCCGCGCAGGTTCCCCCAGGGTGCAGATTTCGCAAGAAAATTCTGTGTGCGGCGCGATGGGCACGGCGCGGCGCAGCAGCGAGGGCGGCGACCGGTCCCGGCCTCCCCCTCGCCGGTCAGCTTTCCCGCTGCACCAGCCGTTCCAGCATCTCCTGGAACTCCGCGTCCGCCACCACCCGCAGCCCGTTGCCGTCCGGCTCGCTCAGCGGGGTCATCACCCCGCGGCGCCACCAGAACACCCTGGGGCTGATGGCCCCCGCCGCGTCCTCGTGACCGGCCGCCGCGAACTGCGCCATGGCCTGCAGTGCCGGGATGACCCGGGCGTCGTGGATGCGGTGGAACGCCAGCTGGTGCCGGAACGGCACGGCGACCAGCGCACCGTCCGGCGTGAGCCCGGTGCCCATGAGCCGCTCCACCAGCTCGTCCAGGACCAGGACCCGGCTCGCGGTGAAGAAGGAGTCGCCGAGCAGCACCTCGAACGCGGAGCCGTCACCGCGCCGCACGGTCTCATGCCCCTCGACCGGCAGCGCCCGCAGATTGTTCATCGCCCGGATCCGCAGCTCGGCCACGTCCCCGAAGTCCGTCAGCGAGTCCTCGCTCAGCATCTGCACCGCCTCGGGCAGATCGAGGGCGAGTACCTCCCGCAATCCCGGCGCCGGGGCCCGGCCGTAGCGGAAGGAGTCCGAGGCGGGCAGCGTCTCCTGGGCGACGACACGGGGGTAGAGGCAGGCCCGGATCTCGTCCTCGCTGAGGATCTCCAGCGGCTGCGGGCCGTCCATCGTACGGAGCACCTTGCCGACGTGGTCCCGGATCAGCGCGGGCCAGCTGCGCTCACCGCGCCGGTCGCGATGGCAGACCGCGGCGAGGTTGCCCAGCCCGAACTGCCGGCCCGCGGAGTCGGTGACCACGCCCGCGTACGCGGTGACTTCGAGCCCGTGCTCGGCGAAGGCCTGCCGGACCTGTGATCTGAAGAGGCCGCCCTCGCGCTCGGAGAAGAAGCTGAACTCCCCGTCGCGTGCCAGGTCGCGGGGATCCCGCTTCGGTCCTCGGCGGAACAGGCCCATCTCTTCCTCCCGGCAGCGGCCACGCTCAACGGCCATGAATGGGCCGATCGTAACGGGTTGCGGCGCCGGCCTCGTCGCCCTGCCGCCGGTGCTGCTCACCGCTGTGACCGGCGCAGGGAGACGAGGTGAAGGGGACGGGAGGGGGAACCGGGGGTGGGAGGGGCGGCCGGGTCAGCCGCCGATGGTGACGTCGATGCAGGCGTAGAAGGCATTCGCGGTGTCGGCGATGTTCCAGACCGCGAGGATCTTCTGCCGTCCGGTGAGGCCACCGAAGTCCACGGTGTGCGAGACCGTCTCGGGCGGCCGCGCACCACCGTCGTTGAACTCGGCGACCTTCTTGCCTCCGGCGAAGTACTGCCAGGTGCTGGTGGCATGACGGGCGGTCAGTCGCCAGGTGAAGGTCTGCGCACGGCCGATCGGGGTGACCTGCCAGCCCTTGGCGTCGTCGTCGAGTTCGGCGAATCTGCTGTTGCCGCCGCTGCAACTGGTCAGCCCCTTGGGGCCTTCGACGCTCTGCGGCTCCCACTTGATCGCGCCGCATTCGATGGTGCCCGCCGCACACTGCGCCTGCCTGCTCGGCGGCGAGGACACATAACCGTGCGCGCTCGCCGGGCTGACCGGCATGGTGACGACGAGCAATGGAGCGATGCCCGCACCGATGGCGAGGGACAGCCTTCTTTTCTTGTGCATGTCAACCCTTTCGCGAGGGAGGCCGCCCACACAAGAGCTGCGGACCGACGCCGCCGACGGCGCCGAAAGACGGAGGACAGATGGGGGATGCTGCCGAATGCCGAATGTCCGCCCGGGGAGGCCTCGTTGAGGGGGGATGGGTGACGCGAGGGTGTAACCAATTGGTCTAGACTTTACTGCGTGACCGAGTACGGTCAAGGGGTGCGGCAGTGGAGAGAGCGCACCGGAAAGGAAGCCCCAACGGACGGTTCCTGTAGCGATTTTGATGGGGCATCAGCCACTTCCAGGGCGGACGCCTCGACCCCCGCTGTCGAGCTGGGGCAAGGCGGCGCGCGCCGGCCCCGGTCAGCTCCCGGCGATGACGTCGGCCGGGACGCTGGACCCCCGTACGACCAACTGCGGCGCGAGCCGGACCGTGCGCCGTGATGCCGGGTCCGCGTCGGCCGGGGGCCGGCTCAGCAGGCGGGCGGCCTCGGCGGCGAGTTCACCGACCGGCTGGCGGACGGTGGTCAGCGCCGGGTCGGCGAGGCCCGCGAGCGGGATGTCGTCGAAGCCGGTGACGGCGATCTCCCCGGGCACGTCCGCGCCCAGCTGCCGCAGGCGTTGCAGCGCACCGGCCGCGATCAGGTCGTTGGCACAGATCAGGGCGTCCGGCCGGGACGGCCAGATGCGGTCGGCGGCGGCCCGGCCCCACGCCACCGAGAAGTCACCGAGCTCGACCCGCCCGGGGGCGGTGGGATCCAGGGCCGCGGCTCCCGCCTCGTACGCCGCGCGCCGCTCGACCGCCGCCGACGCGGTCCCGGCCGCCCCCACGAAGCAGGGGCGTCGGCGGCCGGTGGCCGCCAGGTGATCGAGTACCAGCGCCATACCGGCCGCGTTGTCGACGGCGACCGAGTCGGCGACGCCGGGGCCGCATCCGCGGTCGAGCAGTACGAGGGGCACCTGGGCGGCCGCGGCTGCCACCGCCTCCCGGCTGCGCCGCTCATCGACGGGTATCAGGAGCAGGGCGTCGACCTGCCGGCCGAGGAACGCGCCGATCCGGGCCGCCTCGGTGACCGGGTCGTCGTCGCAGTCGGCGAGGAGCACGGCCCGGCCCTCGGCGTGCAGGGCATGTTCCAGCTCCCGGACCAGGGAGGGGAAGAACGGGTTGGTGATCTGCGGCAGCACCAGCCCGACGGTGCCGGTGGTGCGGCTGCGCAGGGCGCGGGCCGCGTGGTTGGGCCGGTAGCCCAGGCGCTCGGCGGCCGCGCGGACGGTGCGTGCGGTCTCGGCACCGACCGGGCGGGTGCCGGCCAGGACGCGCGAGACCGTGGCGATGGAGCAGCCCGAGGCCAGCGCGACCTCCCGCAACGTGACTTCGGCCACCGTCTCCCGGCTCCCTTCGTCCGGCCCGCCCGAACCGGAGGGAGCATACGCGCCTTTGAACTGCTGGCAATCGTTGTCCCATGAGAGCGGGATCTCCTGGTCATCCCGCCCTCCTTTCGTCCCGAAAACATGTAGTTGGTCAGAGATTGAACCGTTGACAACCGGCAGGTCCATGGGCCAAGTTTCCGGAGAACGTTTTCCCATGCTGCTCGCTCGCCGGCTGACTCCCCCGCCCGGGCTCGCCATGGGGTGACCGCCGGACGCGCTGTGCGCCGGAGCCCATGTCGGCCCGCACACACCACCACTCCGCGCTGCCTTTCCACGCAGCCGAGCAAGCAGAGCAAAGGGGCTCTTCCGTTGGCCAGAAAGATCATCCTCGACTGCGACCCGGGGCATGACGATGCGATCGCCATGCTCCTGGCACATGGCAATCCCGATGTCGAGCTGGTCGCCGTGACGACCGTGGTCGGGAACCAGACGCTGGAGAAGGTGACCCGCAACGCCCTGTCCGTGGCACGGATCGCCGGGATCACCGGCGTCCCCTTCGCCGCCGGCTGCCCGCGTCCGCTGGTACGGGCCATCGAGACGGCGCCGGACATCCACGGCGAGACCGGTCTGGACGGCCCGGACCTGCCCGAGCCGGCCTTCGAGCTGGACCGCCGGCACGCGGTGGACCTGATCATCGACACGGTGATGTCCCACGAGCCCGGTGAGATCACCATCGTTCCGACCGCCGGCCTGACCAACATCGCGCTGGCCGTGCGCAAGGAGCCGCGGATCGCCGAGCGGGTCCGCGAGGTCGTGCTGATGGGCGGCGGCTACCACGAGGGCAACTGGAGCGCGGTCGCCGAGTTCAACATCATCATCGACCCCGAGGCCGCGCACATCGTCTTCAACGAGCGCTGGCCGGTCACCATGGTCGGGCTCGATCTGACCCACCAGGCGCTGGCCACCCCCGAGGTCGACGCCAGGATCGCCGCGGTCGGCACCCGCCCGGCCAGGTTCGTCGGGGAACTCCTGGACTTCTTCCGCGAGGCCTACCGCGAGAACCAGGGCTTCGACCACCCGCCGGTGCACGACCCGTGCGCGGTCGCCTACGTCATCGACCCCGACGTGATGACCGTGCGCAAGGCCCCGGTGGACATCGAGCTGCGCGGCGCGCTGACGGTCGGGATGACCGTGACGGACTTCCGTGCGCCCGCCCCGGCCGACTGCACCACCCAGGTCGCGGTCAAGCTCGACCACGAGCGGTTCTGGAACCTCGTCGTGGACGCGCTCGAGCGGATCGGTGACGTCGAGGCATGAGCGTTTCCACCTCTCAGCGCCCCGCCGGGGCGACGGCCGGCGGCTCCGGTGTCCGCATAGGCGTGCTGGTCACCGCGCTGCTCGCGGCCTGCTTCGCCTTCCAGCTCAACGCCAGCATGCTCAGCCCCGCGCTGAAGAACATCGAGGACTCCCTCGGCGCCAGCTCGGCGGAGATCGGCCTGACCCAGACCGCGTTCTTCACCTCGGCGGCGCTGTTCTCGCTGTTCCTCCCGCGGCTGGGCGATGTCATCGGCCGCCGCCGGGTGCTGGCCGGAATGCTCGGCCTGATGGTCGTCGGCTGTGTCGTCGCGGCGCTGGCGAGCAGCGTGCCGATGCTGTTCGCCGGGCGCATCATCCAGGGCGTCAGCGGTCCGGTCGTCCCGCTGTGTCTGATCATGCTGCGGGTGGAGGTGCGGGAGCCCAAGCGCTACGGCACCCTGCTCGGCGTGATCACCGCGGTCAACGGCGGTATCGCCGGGGTCGACTCGCTCGCGGGCGGCTACCTCGCCGACCGGCACGGCTTCGGCTCGGTCTTCTGGGCGATGGCGGCGGTCGCGGCCGTGGCCACCGTCCTGGTCGCCACGCTCACCCCCGAGTCCAAGGCACCCGTCGCCGGCCGGATGGACTGGCCCGGTGTCGCGCTGCTGGTGCTCTCGGTCGGCTCGCTGCTGACCGCGCTCAACGAGGCGGGCAAGCTCGCCGCCGCCAACTGGCCGCTGATCGCCGTCCTTCTCGTGGTCGCCGCGGCCGCCTTCGCCCTCTTCTGGCGGACCGAGAACCGCAGCGGACACCCGCTGGTCGCCACCCGGCACCTCAAGCAGCGGGCGACCTGGGCGACCCTGCTGACCACCGTGCTCACCATGACCGGCGTCTTCGCCGTCATGAACGGGCTGATCCCGGCCTTCGCCCAGGACGCCCAGGCCGGCCTCGGGATGAGCGCCGAGCAGTCCGCCTGGTGGACGCTGTCCCCGTACGCGCTCGCCGGACTGGCCATGGGCCCGCTGGCCGGCCGGCTCGCCGCCACCTTCGGCTACGGCCGGGTGCTGCGGCTGGGCCTGGCCGGTTCGGTGGCGACGGTCGTGCTGATGCTGCTCACGATGCACAGCCACTCGCAGCTCCTGCTGCTGGTGACGTCCATCCTGGTGGGCATCGCCTACGCGGGCGTGGCGAACATCGTCCTCAACGGGCTGGGCATCGTCCTCTCCCCCGCCGAGAACCCGGGCTTTCTGCCCGGCCTGAACGCGGGTGCGTTCAACCTCGGCGCGGGGCTGAGCTTCGCGGTGCTCTACGCCGTCAAGACGGCGGCCACGCCGACGGATCCGGCGTCGTCCGGCGGCTACACCGCGGGCATGATCGCGGGCGTGGTCATCCTGGCCGCGGCCATCGCCACGTCGTTCCTGATCCCGAAGCCGGTGACGGCGGAGGCACAGAGCTAGGCCGTATCAGCAAAGCCGCGCAACACGCCGCCCGCCGCCCGCCGCCCGCCGACCGGTTTCCGGTCGGCGGGCGGTCGCATGACGGTGGCGCGACGCCTCGTCCGGTCAGCGTCCGTTCAGCGCAGGATGGCGCCGAGCCCGCCGGCCGGTGCCCGCTCGGGGTCGTGGACCACCACGATGTCGGCGCCGTGCGCGGCCGCCGACCGTACCAGGGCGTCGTCCGCCCGTGCGGCAGCCGGACGCAGCTCGCCCAGGTTCGGCAACTCCATTCCGTGGACGGCGAGTTGGTCGACATCGGAGCCCACCCAGACCTGCCGGGCGCTGTCCGCGCCGTGCGGACTGACCAGCAGGGTGTCGATCCGGTGTTCCCGGGCCGCCTCGACCAGCGCGGGGAGACCGGCCGCGGAGTGCGGCTTCGCGTGCTTGCCGCCGGGGCCGGTACCCGCGCGGAAGCGGTCCGCCACCTGTGCGATGTGGTCGCTTTCCTGGGCGGCCCTGACCTGGGCGATGTCCCGTTCCACCAGGTCGCGCTCGGCGCCCGGCGCCCGCCCGCCGTGTTCGCTCTCGTAGGTCAGGGCGCGCAGCGGTTCGGGCAGTTTGCCGTGCACCAGCCGGCGTTCGTGCGCCGCACCGACCAGGACGACGACCTCGGCACCACTGCTCTCGAACTCCTTGCGTACCGCGTCGGCGATCTCCTCGGCGTTCTGTTCCACGGTGTGGTCCGCCGCGGTCCGGACGTGCCGTTCCGACCGTTCCCCGGCGGCGCGAGCGTCGCCCCGTTCGGCCCCACCGCCCCGCTCGCCGACTACGGCGAAGTCCGCTCCCGTACGGTCCAGGCGGACCACGAGGCAGACGGGGTCGTCGCCGATCGCCGCCAGCAAGGGAGTGACCCTGGGCACCGGCCCCCATGCCGCGAAGGGGACGGCAGGGGGGCCGGGAAGCGGCGTGTCGAGGACGATGGCTCCGTGGGCGGCGAACAGCGCCCGCCCGGCATGCATTCCGGGATCGCCACGGCGGGTGAGCAGGGCCTCGTGCACCGCGCCACAGGTGGCCTCGTCCGCGCCGAGGGCGAACAACTGCGCCGTGGTGGCGCTTGCCGTCAACTCCTGTTGTTTTGCGGTGTCCTCGGTGCCGTGCGAGACATCGGCATAGACGGACGCCCAGGGGCCGGGCCGGTCGATGACCGGTTGCAGGAGCGAGATGTGCATGGCACTGCCTCCTTGGCTTCCTCGGATTCCGCGGATTCTCCTGTGGTGCAATGCGTGGTCGTCGGTGGGCGGCCCGCATTCGTGCGCGGCCGGCATTCGCCGGTAAGCAGCCGGCTGTCCTACGAATTCCCGTTCCGGAAAGGCATATGCATTGCGGGCATATGCCGCCGCAATCACGTTCCGTGCCCGTTCCAGCCATTTCCGTGTGCATGGTTGAAACGGCCGCTGCCGGGTTGTTAGGGCTGGGGGACCAGGGAAACTGGGAGGAACACGTCGGGTCTGCAGACCCGTAGAGCCGGAGGCACCCATGGTCATGGAACACGGAACCGACAAGACCGGCCCCGCCCGGGACGACGTGATGAAGCGGCAACTGCGGGGGCAAATGACGGCGGAGCGCTCCCTGTGGCTGGAGGAGGAGCACGAACTCCAGCCGGCCGGCGAGGACCAGCCGGTGGCGGCGTGGTCCCCCGAGAGCGACTTCCGGGGCGGCACACCGAGGGGGATGACCGAGGAGGACGTCGGACTGCGCTCCGAATTCGCCCGGCACCTCGGGCGGAGCCTGTATCCGGCCGACCGGAACGCGATCATCGAGACCCTCCGGCGCAACAACGCCCCGGACCGCCTGGTCACGATGGCCGAGCGGCTGCCCGCGCACGAGCGGTTCGGCAATGTGCAGAGCATCGCGGAGGCCGTCGGGATCGCCACGGAACACTGGCGGTCCTGAGGCCGGGGCCGGTTTCCGCCTCTTTCCGCCTCCTGGCGCTGCCGCCGGGCGCCGGGAGGCGGACAATTGGTGGTATCGGCACCTGCCGCACCCCGCGGCCGGGCCAGTGGACGGGAAGAGGGAGGGCGGTTATGTCCGACGAGACGATGGGCGATGAGGTCTATCAGCCGCCCAGGTCCGATCCCCAGGACAACCCCAATGAACTCGACATGGAAGACGCCCTGGACGAGCCGGACCTCGATGCGACGCTGGATACCGGCTATTCGCCTCCGGAGCGGCCCTTCGTGGTGAATCACGACGGGACCACCGCACGGGAGCTGCACGACCGCGAGACGCTCGACCACCGGCTGGCGGTGGAGGTGCCGGACGTCTGCGCACCCGACGGCGACGGGATCGGTGATCTGCCGGGCGGGGTGGGGGAACCGACGGATCTCGAATGCGGTGAGGAACGGGCCGGCCGGCTCGTGGGCTCCGACGAGGGATTCTGGCGCGGTGGCAGCAATGACATTTCCGCCCGCGACGTGGGCATCGACGGCGGGGCCGCCTCGGCGGAGGAGGCGGCGGTGCATATCGCCCGGGACAATGCGGGGGACGGCGGGGGCGGCGAGGGTTAGCCCGCAACACGCGCAAGATTCACGGACGCGCGGGGCTTACGCCGCGCTCCCGCGCAGCACGTCCAGCGCCCATACGCCGTAGAGCGCGCGGCCCACGCCCCTCCCTCAACGAGCCGCCCGGGCACCCATCCCGCCAGAATGAGAACAGCGGGCATCCATGTGTGTACCCGGCCGCGTGCCGGAAAGCCGGAAGGGCACCGACCCCCGCCGGTGCGGAGGCGCGAGCCGCCGGCTCGTAACGGACCCGACGCGGCCGCCCGCCGCACCGTGCGCACCATCCTCGACCGCAGGAGCCCACGTGAATCGACGTCGTCCTCGGATCGTGATCGTCGGAGCCGGATTCGCCGGCTACGAATGTGCCCGCACGCTCTCCCGGCAGGCAAAGGGAGCCGCCGAGATCGTTCTGCTCAACCCTCATGACTACTTTCTGTACGTGCCACTGCTGCCGGAAGTGGCGACCGGAATCCTGGAACCCCGCCGGATCTCGGTCTCGCTCACCGGGACCCTTCCGGGCGTCCGGCTCGTCCTCGGAGAGGCCCATGACGTGGACTTCGAGGCCCGCCAGGTGCACTACACCGACCCCGAGGAGCGGAAGGGCTCCCTGCCGTACGACCGGCTGGTCCTGACCGTCGGCAGCGTCAACAAGCTGCTGCCCGTGCCCGGCGTCGCCGAGCACGCCCACGGCTTCCGCGGGATGCCCGAAGCGCTCTTCCTCCGCGACCACATCACCCGGCAGATCGAGCTCGCCGGGGCGGCCGAGGACCCGGCCGAGCGGTCCGCAAGGACCACATTCGTAGTGGTGGGCGCCGGGTACACGGGGACCGAAGTCACCGCCCAGGGCGTGCGGTTCACCGATGCGCTGGCCCGGCAGAACACCGGACTGCGAGACGGCGGCCCCCACCCCCGCTGGCTGCTGTTGGACATCGCCGACCGTCTGCTGCCCGAGCTCGACGAGCGGCTGTCGCGCACCGCCGAGCGGGTGCTGCGCGCCCAGGGCGTCGACGTCCGTACCGGCACCTCCGTCAAGGAAGCGACCCAAGACGGAGTGCTGCTCGACGACGGCGAGTTCGTCGCCAGCCGTTCGCTGCTCTGGTGTGTGGGCGTACGGCCCGACCCGCTGGTCGACTCGCTGGGGCTGCCCACCGACAAGGGGCGGCTGTGCGTCGACGAATTCCTGAACGTGCCCGGCCGGCCAGGGGTGTTCGCCTGCGGTGATGCCGCGGCCGTCCCGGATCTGACCCGGCCCGGTGAAGTGACGCCGATGACGGCGCAGCACGCCCAGCGGCAGGGCAAGGTCGCGGCGCGCAATGTGGCGGCATCCTGCGGCCGGGGCGCGCCCCGCGCCTATCGGCACCACGACCTGGGGTTCATGGTCGACCTGGGCGGACTCCAGGCTGCGGCCAACCCCCTGCACGTCCCGCTCTCCGGACCGCTCGCCGGCCTGGTCACCCGCGGCTACCACCTGATGGCAATGCCGGACAACCGCGTGCGGGTGGCCGCCGACTGGCTGCTGGACGCGGTCCTGCCGCGGCAGGGCGTCCAGCTGGGTCTGGTCAGCTCCTGGTCGGTGCCACTGGACACCGAATCCCCCGAGGTGGCCCGCGTACCGGGCGGCCCATCGGCGTGAGGGCCCCTGGGAGGGGCGCGGGCCCGGAGGGGCGGGGCACGGTGTCCGCATCACCGGGCCGGAGCCCCTCCCCCGCGAGGCCCCGGCCCGGTGAGACGGCTACTGCACCCGTTCCGTCTCTTCCTCCTCCTCAGGAAGCCGCACATCGCTGACCGCGATGTTGACCTCCACGACTTCGAGGCCCGTCATCCGCTCCACCGCGGAAATCACGTTCTCGCGCACGGCCTTGCCCACCTCGGGGATGACCTCGCCGTACTCGACCACGATGTCCAGATCGACCGCCGTCTGCTTCTCGCCCACTTCGACCTTGACGCCGTGCGTGGTGGTCGTGCCTCCCCCGGGTACGCGCTTGCGCAGGGCGCCCACCGAGCGCGAAAGCCCGCTGCCCAGGGCGTACACCCCTGCCACCTCACCGGCCGCCAGGTAGGCGATCTTCTCGACCACGCTGTCGGCGATGGTCGTCCGCCCCAGTTCCCCGGGGTTCCGCGGCCGGCGCTCTGCGAATTCGGTCATTGCCCATCACCCCTTGTGCTCCCTTGTAGGGGACCTTCGGCCCGTCTCTTCACGCTATGGCCGGACGGGTGACGCTGCCTCCCGAACCGAAGGTGACACCGCTGCGGGCGCCGCGCGGCGCCGTCCCGGCACTTTGCCGTTCCGGCAAGAATCCTTGACAACCGCCTCGGCTGCGCGCCCGCCCGCGTCACCGTGCCAGGGCGCCCCGCCCCGCAGGCCGCGCCCGTCCCCCCGTCGGCAAGGCGACCGGCACGAGCCCTGCCGGACCACACCTCTCACGCAGCCGGAGATATCAAGTCGTCGTCAACTGCGGGGTGTTGGCGCTCCGGAGCGGCAGTCCGCGGTATGGTCCTGAACCCGCTCCCGCCTCGGGCCTGCGGGGACGGCGAAACGGCGATTGCCACGGACATCTGTCAAAGGGGTGCCGCTCCCGATGGAGGATCCGTATCGTCTGCTCGCGCCGGAGCCTTCCCGCCCCGGGACTTCCTCGTGGGATCCCCCAACGGGGGCCCGTGCATGACATGGCAATGCCTGTAACGAGGGAGCAGTGGTGACACACCTGATCGTACCGGTCATGATCACATTTGGGATATTCCTGCTCGCCATGGTGGCTGTGGGCTTCTGGACGTATCAGGACACCCTGACCTTCTCCGATTTCGCGTTGGGCGGGCGCCGGCTGAGTGCACCGTTGGCGGCGCTGTCCGCGGGGGCCAGCGATATGTCCGGCTGGCTGTTTCTGGGGCTGCCGGGTGCCGTGTACGCCGCCGGCATCGGCGCGACCTGGATCGCCGTCGGACTGGCCATCGGCACCTATCTCAACTGGCTGCTGGTCGCGCCGCGACTGCGGACGTACACCGAGCTGGCCGGTGACGCCAAGACGCTGTCGGCCTATCTGGAGGAGCGGTTCGAGGACGGCAGCCGGATGCTGCGGCTGCTCTCGGCCACCGTCATCGTCGTGTTCTTCACCGTCTATGTGGCGAGCGGCCTCCTGGCCGGGGGCGTGCTGTTCGAGGGGATCTTCGGCGGCGGCTTCGAGTTCGCGCTCACCGTCTTCGCCATCGTGATCGTGGTCTACACCGTCCTGGGCGGCTTCCGCGCGGTGAGCCTGACGCACTCGGTGCAGGCCACGGTCATGTTCGGCGCCGCGGTTGCCCTCCCGGCGATCGGCATCGGACTGCTGGGCGGGATCGGTGCCCTGCACGATGCGCTCACCCACAAGAGCGCCTCGCTGCTGGACATGGGGGCCAAGGCCGGTTTCGACGGCAGCCGTTGGTCGTCCGGTCACTCGCTCGGTGCCGTGGCAGTGATCTCCCTGCTCGCCTGGGGGCTGGGCTACTTCGGCCAGCCGCACATCCTGGTCCGCTTCATGAGCATCCGCAGCACCCGCGAGATTCCCAGAGCCCGCCGGATCGGCGTGAGCTGGGTGGTCGTCTGCCTGGCCGGGGCCTCGCTCGTGGGTCTGGTGGGGATCGCCGCGCTCGACCAGCCGCTGGACAACCCCGAGACGGTCTTCATCGCGCTCTGCGCCCAGCTGGTCAACCCCTGGATCGCGGGCATCCTGCTGGTGGGCGTACTCGCCGCGATCAAGTCCACCGCGGACAGCCAGCTGCTGGTCTCCGCGATGGCTCTCACCGAGGACTTCTTCCGGGCGTTCGTCAAGCGGCAGGCCTCGGATGCGGCGCTGGTGCTGGCGGCCCGCGCGACCGTCGTGGCCGTTGCCGTGGTCGCCTACGTCATCGCGCTGAGCGGCGGCGCCGTGCTGGACATCGTCGCGTACGCCTGGGCGGGATTCGGCGCCGCCTTCGGCCCGGTGATCCTGCTGTCGCTCTACTGGCCGCGGATGACGCGCGCCGGGGCGATGGCGGGCATCGTGACGGGGGCGGTCACCGTCGTGCTGTGGAAGCAGATCGACCCGCTCCTCGGACCGCTCCAGTCGGGCATCTACGAGATGGTGCCGGGGGTGCTCGCGGCCACCGCGGCGGCGCTGCTCTTCGGGAAGTTCGTCGGCCGTCCGCCGCGACGCAGCTGGTCGGGCTCCATGGAGCGGGAGAACGCCACGACGGTGCCGGTCGGCTGAACCCGCGCGCGCACCGGCCGGGCCGGTGCGCCGGGCCGGGCCCGTGCCGGGGCACACCGGTCGTTTGGCGTCAGGAAGGCGCCGGGGACGCGCCGGGTGCCGGTACGCGTCCGCCTGACACGGCGGGTCGCTCGGGGCCGGACGAAGCGCTCAGTCCCGCAGTGTGCAAGGAGGCCGCGCCGCCCTGCTACGACGTTCGCCAAAGCCGAGCCGCCCGCTGGCAAGCCCGTTCAACGCTTTCCTCCACACGCGCCACTGCGTCTTATGCCGCAGTGCAGACATCCAGCGCGACGCGGAGGCCGGCGCGGGCGTGTCGGCCGTGCGGGAGGTGCCGTATGTCGGTCCAGTCGGCCAGGTGGCTGACGATGCCCAGGCCGCGGCCGCATTCGTCCCGGGGTCTGGTGGGGCGGGGGCGTGGGTGGATCGGCCGGCCGGTGTCGAGGACGTCGATGCGCAGGTCATGGTCGGTCAGGGTGAGGTGCACCGTCGTCTCGGCCCGGCCGTGGCGGGCCGAGTCCCCGGCCAGTTCCCCGACGATGAGCTCGATGCGGTTTGACTTCGGCGCTCTACCTGGGCCGGCGGAGCGGCCGCGCGGTGAGGCCGAGTGGGCGTTCCATGCCCTCCCCAGGTGGTGATCAATAACGCATAGGGGCACCCCGCTTCCGTTCTCGCCCACGACGAGCCGGACACCTCTCCCCGGCACAGGAGCGGGCTGCGTGCGCGTCGGATCTCAGGTCGGCGCAGCCGAGGAGAGCAGCTCCTCCAGCTTGTCGAGACCCTGGGTCCATCCTTCCTCGTGAAGAGCGCGGCGCTGCGCGGTGGCGAAGTCACCCTGGGTGAAAACCAGCTCGGTCGCCGTACCGCCGATATCGCGGAGCGACAGTGTCACCACCGTCTCCCGATCCTCGGGATCGGGATCCTCCCACCGGAAGGTGTAGGAGAGGCGTTCAGGAGGTGCGACCTCAAGGAACTCACCGACCAGGTGGAAAAGGTCGCCTTCCGGAGGCTGCATCGCGATCCGGTAACCACCTCCTGGCCGCAGGTCGCTTTCCACGCTCGGAGTGGAGAACCCGTCAGGGCCCCACCACTTGGCCAGCTCCTCTGGTTCCGTCAAGCCGCGGAATACAACCGAGCGCGGTGCACGGAGGACGCGCCGCATGTGCAGACTCAGCCCGCTGCCGTACGTCATCACGAACCTGCACCGCCCCGTGCCTGATCGGGAGGGTCAGAAGATCTGCGTCTGCGCTCGGATCTCGGTGAGACCTTCCTCCATTGTCAGTGACGGCAGCACATGAACGCTGTTCCACTGGGAGAGGCGACCCTCCGTGAGGAACCGGTCGACATTCTCGGCCTTGTCGGACTGTACGACCATGACAATCGTGTGCTCGCGGTTGACGAAGGGACCGGCCACGATGTCGACGCCTGCCTTCTGGGCGAGGTTCGGCATGTCCGGAGCGGTATTCAGCAGCAGGTCGCGCGTCGTCGCGTTGGAGGTCGGGCAGGTGTCCGGCGTGTGGGTCGCCAGCAGGACGAAATGCATATCAAGGCTCCTTCTCGCTCGAAGACCTTTTTCCGCTCGAAGACCTTGATCTCAGGCTAAGCGGCCCGGAGTACTCCGCAACAGGTGATCCGGGCCCGACCGCGGACGATGGTTCACGCCACCTATCGCCGGAGGTCACAGCGGTCCCTGTGCTCGGGTGTCCCGACGGTGGCAATGGGAAAGCGTGAACGCCGGGCACGGCCTGGCTGGTGTGCAACAGCCACGACAGTCGAACCACACGCTGTTGCCGGTCCCGATCGCACTCATCGTGGTGATCAAGGCGGTGGACCGATTGGTGAGGACGTACATCTCGGCCCGCTCCTCAAGCGGATGCGGTCGCGCCTCCTGAACAGAGGTGGGTCGAGGTTGTTTCGACATCCTCCGACCAGGCGGGGCGGCGACGCTGCGCTCGGTGCGGCGCCGAGCAGACAGCGACGTGGTGACCGCCGGCAAGTGGCAGGATCGGCTCCATGAGCACCGAGACGGTCTGGGTGTACCGGGTGGACGAGCCGCACGGCTCCGAGGGCTGGCGCCCCTACGGCGACCATCCCGAGCGTTGGCAGGGGACCATCACCACCGACGATCCGAAGGAGGACGCCGAGTACGTCGCCGCCCTGGTCATCACCGACCTGGTGTCCGAGTGGGACAGCCGCGGCGCCGCCCACAAGCACGTCCGCGTGATCATCTGGGAGGACGAGGAAGATGCCGGTCCTGAGGACGCGGCCTTCATGATCGAGATCCAGCCGGACATCGACGGAGAGTGAAACCCGGCGGCCAGATCCGCGCACGGGCGGGGTACCGGCCCGGGGCCCGCACGCGGCCCGCACACGCGCAATCATCCGGCTCGCAGCCCGCCCTCTGTGGGACCAGCATGGAAACGGAGACGGCAGACCCGACTGACTTTCTGGAGGGCGGGAGAGGCCACGATGACCACCGACAACCGGAAACTGATCGAGGGAGCGTACGACGCCTTTGGGGCCGGCGACATCCCCACGGTGCTTCAGGCTTTCGCCGAGGAGATCACCTGGCACGTTCCGGGACGCAGCCCGCTCTCCGGTGACTATCGAGGGCACCAGGAACTCGTCGGATTCTTCGGGCGGGTCATGGAGCTGTCCGGGGGCTCCTTTCGCATCCGGATCGACGACGTGCTCACCGGCGAATCGCGGGTCGTGGTCCTGTGCACGGTCAGCGCGGAGCGCAATGGTCGGGCCTGGTCCTCGCCGGAAGTGCACGTCTGGGAGATCGCCGACGGCAGGGCCGTCGCATTCCGCGAGTTCCAGGGGGACCAGCAGACAGAGGACGAGTTCTGGTCGTGACCAGCGGCGGACCACGTCCAGGCATGATGGCTCTCAGCGTGCGGAGGAAGTCGGCGCTGCTGTCCTAAGGCGGTGGGCGTCCATCGCGGCGCTGAGAACGGCCCTGCAGTGGATCCCCGCCTTGCCGACGGGGTGCTCGTAGAAGTCGACGAGAACCGGACCGGCGGCCAGGATCTGGGTCAGATCAGCGAGCCAGAGTCCAGGGCCACGGCCAACGAAGCGTCCTCGCAGGCGAATTCCCTGGCGGACTCCAGGGAATTCGACAAAGGTCCGTGGCACGTGGAAGCCGTCGTCGACAGGGCGCCCGGGGATGGCGGGGTGCACACCGAGCCGCTGGGCGCTCCACGACCCGACCGGTCGCGGGCGGTCCGCGAGCGCGGCCTGCCGGGCACGCCGCTCGTCCTCCGCCAAGGGCGCCCGCGCCTGCTGGCGCTCGACCGCCAACCGGGTGCACTCAGCCCGGCGTTCGCGCTCCTCGGCAAAGGCCGCTCGCCAGCGCAGATCCTTGCGACGCCGAAGTTACCGGCCGGCAACCTCTTGACGTCATTCTCGCGGGCGGGCGAAACTGCCGCCCACTGGTCGACATTGTCGAACAGGAGACGGGAGTTGGGGCAGCGTCGCCCCGATGGGGCGGCCATGCCTGGGTGCGGTCGACGAACAATCGACGCTGCCTGTACGAGCTGGCCCCTGGACATCGAGCCGCCGTCCCCGCGCCGTATTGAGCCGCTCCAGGAGCACACTGTGACCGACGCGCATACCGCTGGCCCGTTCATCGCCGCGATCGACCAGGGCACCACTTCCAGCCGCTGCATCATCTTCGACCGGGACGGCCGGATCGTCTCGGTCGACCAGAAGGAGCACGGGCAGATCTTCCCCAGACCGGGCTGGGCGGAGCACAACGCCAGTGAGATCTGGATCAATGTCCAGGAGGTCGTCGCCGGTGCCCTCCGCAAAGCCGGGATCGCCCGGCCCGCTCTGAGGGCGATCGGTATCACCAACCAGCGCGAGACGACCGTGCTCTGGGACAAGAACACCGGTGAGCCGGTGCACCACGCCATTGTCTGGCAGGACACCCGCACCGACGCACTGTGCAGGGAACTGGGCGGCAGCCTCGGCCAGGACCGCTTTCGGAGCACGACCGGCCTACCGCTGACGTCCTACTCCTCCGGCCCCAAGATCCGCTGGCTGCTGGACAACGTCGAGGGCCTGCGCGAGCGCGCTGAGCGCGGCGAGATCCTCTTCGGGACCATGGACTCCTGGCTCATCTGGAACCTGACCGGCGGCCCGTGCGGCGGCGTCCACGTCACCGACGTCACCAACGCCTCCCGCACCCTGCTGATGAACCTGCACACCCTGGAGTGGGACGAGCGCGCTCTCGCCGCCATGGATGTCCCGGCCGCGATGCTGCCGCGGATCCGCTCGTCCGCCGAGGTGTACGGCATCGCCGGCGGAGTCTTGTACGGCGTGCCGGTCGCCGCAGCGCTCGGCGACCAGCAGGCGGCGCTGTTCGGCCAGACGTGCTTTGCCGAGGGCGAGGCAAAGGCCACGTACGGCACCGGCACCTTCCTGCTCATGAACACCGGTAACCAGCCCGTCAACTCACACCAAGGGCTGTTGACCACGGTCGGCTACCGGATCGGCCGACAAGCGCCGGTCTACGCGCTGGAGGGCTCCATCGCGGTCACCGGCTCGCTGGTCCAGTGGATGCGCGACCAGATGGGCCTGGTCCGCACCGCCGCGGAGATCGAGACCCTGGCGGTTTCGGTGGCGGACAACGGCGGCTGCTACCTCGTCCCCGCCTTCTCCGGCCTGTTCGCCCCCTACTGGCGCTCCGACGCCCGCGGCCTGATCACCGGCCTGACCCGCTACGTCACCAAGGGGCACATCGCCCGCGCAGTGCTGGAAGCCACCGCGTGGCAGACCCGCGAGATCGTCGACGCGATGCACAAGGACTCCGGCGTCGCCCTGAGCACACTGAAGGTTGACGGCGGCATGACCTCCAACAACCTGCTGATGCAGACCATCTCGGACTTCCTGGACGCACCCGTAGTGCGCCCGATGGTCGCCGAGACCACCTGCCTCGGCGCCGCTTACGCGGCCGGACTGGCCGTGGGCTTCTGGCCGGACACCGACACGCTGCGCGCCAACTGGCACCGCGCCGCCGAATGGACTCCGCAGATGGGCACGGACACCCGTGAGCGCGAATACAAGCACTGGATCAAGGCAGTCGAGCGTGCCAGCGGCTGGATCGACGAGGAGAACTGAGAAAGGTATGAGTTCTTCCTTCCCGGCTGCGGCTGCGGCTGCGACCGTGACCACCTCAGCCGTAGCGGCCGCCGCCGGCTCGCTGTACTCGGCATCCCCCTCGTCCCCCGCGGCACCGAGGGATGCGTGGTCGAATGCGCCGCCTGCCGGACCCGCCTCAGGACCGACGTTCAACCACCCCACCAGCACCCGCTTCTCGGCAATGCTCCGTGACGCCGTGCACACCGTCACCCTCATCGTGCTCGCCGCCGGCGGCTTCGAGGAGCCCACGGCCCGTAAGACGGCGGTCCGCGAGGGGCGCGAGGCCGGGTTCGGCAACTGCATGGAGGAGCAGTTGGTCGACCTGCGCGAGCTGCGGGCCGTCGGCACGTGGCGGCTGCCCTGCGGATACCAGCACGGCACCGACCGCCGCAGCACGACACTCACCGTCGCACTCCACGAAACCCTCGACCTGTCCCGCCTCCTAGGGCCTGCCGCACTCCCCCGCCATGAGGACCTGATGACACAACACATACCGGAGGCGGTGTTCTGGTGCCTTGCCGCGGTCACACTCCCCGCGCTGCCGCTGCTGGTACGCCAGCACCGGATCAACGCCACCCTGCGCCGTCACCTGACGAGCCGCGATGCCGGCCTGCTCGCCCGTGAGGAGGAGGTCCGGCACCTCGTAGCGGTTCGGCTGCCCGCTCTGGCCGAGGCATCGCTCGGTACCGCGCCCGCGCCCGTACCCGGACCGCTCGACGAGGAACTGGCCGGAACGACGTACGGAAAGAACCTTCAAAGGATCACCGAGCAGTTCACCGAGGTGATGCAGGCCGCACGGTCCCGGGCGGACACGTCGGCGAAGGCGTCGCTGAAGGCGGCGATGCGTGCCCTGCAGGCCCTGGCCAACGAGCAGCAGCTGGGGATCTCAGACATGCAGGACCGGCACGACGACCCGGATGTGCTCCAGGATCTCCTGGAGATCGACCACGCCAACGCGCAGTTCGGCCGGAGGGCGCAGGCCATCACCGTGCTCTGCGGCTCCTGGCTCGGACGGCAGCGGGCCGCGTCACCGGTGCTCGACGTCGTACGCGGTGCGACGTCGAGGATCCGGGACTACCGACGCGTACAGGTCCACTCGCGGGTCGACATGGACGTGGCGAGCCGTGCTGTCGAGCCCGTCGTCCTCGCGGTCGCCGAGCTGCTGGACAACGCGGCGCGGCACTCCCAGCCCAACACCACTGTCGAAGTCAGCATTCAGCCCGCCCACAACGGCGTCAGCATCGTCGTCGACGACGCCGGTGTCGGCATGGACGCACGAGAGGCCGACGAAGCCGCACGGCGCCTGTCCGGCCACGAGGAAATCGACATCGACCGGCTCGGCGTGCCACCGCAGTTCGGGTTCGCCGTCATCGGCGTGCTGGCCGCCCGGTACGGATTCACCGTCTCGGTCAACACCGAGTCCCCGTACGGCGGTGTGCGGGCCGTGCTCTTCCTCCCCCACGCGCTCCTGAACCGGGTGCGTTTCATGGGCCCGCCGATCCCCACGCAGGGGACGCAGCGGCCTCCCGCTCCGGAACCCGCCTCCCCTCGGGCGCCCGAGGCCGATGCGGTCGGGGACGCGGCAGCCCAGCCGGGTCCGGACGGAGCGACTGCCCGGCCGTCCGTGGAATCGTCCCCCTTCCCCGAAGCGGAGGCGGCGCCGTCGTCCACCGCGGGAGGCCTGCCCAAGCGCCGCCGACGTACACCGCAGCACCAAGCGGACGGCGCCCCCGTAGCGCCGACCGGCTCCGGTCCCGCGCTGATCCGCCCCGCAGCCGAGGCCGCCTCGCGCATGAGCGCGTTCGCCCGCGGCACCCGCTTCGGCCGCGACGCCTCTCCCGACAGCGAAGGGAATGCCCAGGAATGAACGGCCATACGGCAAACGAACTCGGCTGGATGCTCGACGAGGTCCTGAAGGTCCCAAAAGCCCGCCACGCGATCCTGCTTTCCGCGGACGGCATGCTCCGCGCCCATTCCCGGGGCATCGAGCGCGACGAGGCCGACCGGCAGGCCGCGGCGTTGTCCGGACTGCAGTCCATCAGTCGTAGCACCGCTGAGTTCTGCGCACGGGAGACCTCCCCGTGGCAGCAGACCCTGGTCGAGTTCGTCGACGGGTACGTCTTCCTGGTGGCCGCCGGCGCCGGCGCCTATCTGGCCGTCTCCGCGGGGCAGGAAGTCGACATGGAAGCCGTCACCTACAGCATGCACAAGCTGGTCGACCGGCTCGGCAAGGAGCTGACCAGCCCGCCGCGGCTGAACTACGCACCCGGCTCGCCAGACGGCTCCGGTACGGCATGACCCCGGCACGCCCCGGGCGTGAGAGAGGACTCGTGCGGCCGTACGTCGTCACGGAGGGCCGCGCCCATCCGACGCGCAACACACTGGACATGGCGACGCTGGTGACGGCTGTGAACGACCGTCCCTTCAACGGCCTGAGCCCGGAGAATCGGCGGATCATGGAACTGTGCCGAGGTGGAGCGCTGTCGGTCGCTGAAGTGGCCGGGCACCTCTGCCTGGCGATGAGCGTCACCAAGGTTCTGCTCAGCGACCTCATCGACAGCGGCCACGTCCTCGCCCGGCCTCCCGTCCCCAAGGCCCAACTGCCCGACGCCCGACTCCTGCAGGAGGTACTGGATGGGCTCCGCTCCCGCTTCTGATCCGGTCTACGTCGCGGACACGGTCACGACCACGGTCAAGATCCTCGTCGTCGGCCACTTCGCCGTCGGCAAGACCACGTTCGTCGGCACCCTCTCCGAGATCCGGCCGCTGCGCACCGAAGAAACGATGACGCAGGCCGGCGAACTCGTCGACGACCTTACGGGGACCCCCGACAAGACCACGACGACCGTGGCCATGGACTTCGGCCGTCTCACACTCAGTGAGTCTCTGGTGCTCTATCTCTTCGGCGCCCCTGGACAGAAACGCTTCACCCAGCTGTGGAAGGACATGCTGTACGGAGCGCTCGGCGCACTGGTGCTGACGGACACCCGAAGGCTCGCCCAGTCCTTCGACGTCATGGGTCTACTGGAAGAGCACGGCATGCCGTACGCAGTAGCCGTCAACCAGTTCGACGGCGCGCCGGTCCACCCCGAGACGGAGATCCGCGAGGCGCTCGACCTGCTTCCCGAAACTCCCCTGGTCACCTGCGACGCGCGGGATGCCGCGTCGTCCTCCAGAGCGCTGATCTCGCTCGTCGAATACCTCCAGACCCGCACCCCTCAGGAGCACGGATGACGACCCCCCGCCCCACGCGCGCGGTAGCTCCTCCCGGCTGCCCGGCACACGCCGTTGCGCCTGCGGTCGAGCGGCTGTACGGCCCGGAGTTCGCCGCTGACCCCATGGCGTCGTACACCCGACTGCGCGCCCACGGCTCCGTCGCTCCCGTGGAGATAGCACCCGGCGTACGTGCCTGGCTGGTCACCCGCTACGAGAGCGCTCTGGAGGTGCTGCGCAGTCCGGAGCGCTTCTCCAAGGACCCGCGGCGATGGCGGGCTCTCGCCGACGGGACGGTGCCGGCGGACAGCCCGGTCGTGCCGATGATGATGTACCGGCCGAACGCCCTGTGGACCGACGGGAGTGAGCACAGCCGGTTGCGCGGCGCCATCACCGACAGCCTCGGCCGCGTGGACCCGGGCGCGCTCAGGGGCTACGTGGCACACAGCGCCGACATCCTCATCGACCGGTTCGGAGCCAGGGGGCGGGCGGATCTGCTGGGCGAGTACGGCGCCGTCCTGCCCCTGCTGGTCTTCAACCAGCTGTTCGGCTGCCCGCCCGACACCGGGGACAAGCTGGTCGAGGGCGTATCCGGGATCTTCGACGCCGATGCCGACTCCGAGAAGGCGAACGCCGTGCTGACCGAGGGCGTCACCGAGCTGGTCGCACTCAAGCGGAGACAGCCGGGGCCGGACGTGACGTCCTGGCTCATGGCCCACCCGGCTCGGCTCACCGACGAGGAGATGAGGCACCAACTGGTGGTCCTCATGGGCGCGGGCACCGAGCCCCAGCAGAACCTGATCTGCAACGGGCTGCGGCTGCTGGTGTCCGACGACCGGTTCGCCGGTGATCTCGCAGGCGGCAGCATGCCCGTCGAGGACGCCATCGACGAGGTGCTGTGGACCGACCCGCCGATCGCCAACTACGCCATTCACTACCCGATCCAGGACCTTGAGCTCGACGGAACCCTCCTGCCCGAGGGCGAGCCCGTTCTGATCAGCCTCGCCGCCGCGAACACCGACCCCACTCTCACCGGCGACCACCGGGCCGGCAACCGCGCCCACCTGGCCTGGAGCGCGGGACCGCACACCTGCCCTGCGAAGAGCCCCGCCCGCCTGATCGCCACGATCGCGTTGGAGAAGCTCCTCGACCGGCTCCCCGACATCGAACTGGCCATCACCGTCGAGCAGTTGGAGTGGCGGCAGGGACCCTTCCACCGGGCGCTGACCGCTCTGCCCGTACGCTTCCCGCCGATCGGCCCCGCCGACCGCCCTCCTCGACGCGACGAACAAAACTCCAACCCCGCCCTGTCGTCATCGCTCCCTCCGGTGCCGACATCCCCGGCGAGGCAACCGGAATCCGCGCACACGGTCCGACAGCTCCGGTGGAGCGCCCTGACACGGTGGTGGCATGGGCAATGAGCCACGGCCCGCGCTCACTCGGCGGCTGAACCGGTCACCGGCTGGAGGAACCCGGCTTCCACACCCCGACGGCACACCTGCGCATCTCTCCTTTGACAGATGCGCAATGGGTGCGAACGAGCCGTTCCCGGACAGCACGCCGAAGCAGGGTGGACGCCTGGTGTGATCACCGGAGGTGATCGACGGGTCGCCTCCGGTCCACGGCCCGCCTGATCAGTCGTTCGTTGGCAGTCCGCAAGGAGCCGAGTTCGGCGGGCAGGTCCACACCTGCCCGGCATCGAGTCGCCGGCGTGGTCGCCGGCCTCCTGGGGATGTGATTGCCCCGCCCGCAGACGATCCTGGTAGCACGTAGAGGGCATCGCCCGAAGCGACGCAAGGGAGAAGATCATGAGTGAGAACCTGGACCGGCTGGCCGCAGAAGGCGTAGCGGTCTGGCTGGATGATCTGAGCCGGGAGCGCCTCGCCGGTGGCCAGCTGGCCGACTTGGTGCGTGGACAGCAGGTAGTGGGCATCACCAGCAACCCGACGATCTTTGCCAAGGCGATCCGCTCGGGTTCCCACTACGACGAGCAGGTAGACGATCTTGCCCGGCGGGGGGTTCGGGTCGAGGAAGCCGCCAGGCTGCTGACCGCATTCGACGTCCGCTGGGCCTGCGACGTGCTGCGCCCGGTGTACGAGGCCAGTAACGGGGTGGACGGTCGGGTTTCGATCGAGGTGGACCCGCGCGTCGCCCACGACACGGCGGCAACGGTCGCCGAGGCACGGGCCCTGTGGTGGCTGGTGGACCGGCCGAACATGTTCGTGAAGATCCCTGCCACGCAGAAGGGCCTGGAAGCGATCAGCACGGCGCTCGGCGAGGGCATCAGTATCAACGTGACGTTGATCTTCTCTCTGGACCGCTACGACCAGGTGCTCCGCGCCTTCCTGGACGGCATGGGCAGGGCGCATGCGGCGGGACGTGACCTGGCGTCCATCGCGTCGGTGGCCTCGTTCTTCGTCAGCCGGGTGGACACCGAGGTCGACAGCCGACTGGACAAGATCGGCACGCCGGAGGCGCGGGCCCTGCGCGGCCGGGCCGCGATCGCCAACGCCCGCCTGGCCTACCAAAACTTCGAGCAGGCGTGCGCATCAGATCGATGGAAGGCCCTGACGGCGGCCGGGATGCGCCCGCAACGCCCGCTCTGGGCCTCCACCGGGGTGAAGGACCCCGCCTATGACGACACCCGCTACGTCGACCAACTGGTGGCGCCGGGAGTCGTCAACACCATGCCGGAAAAGACAATGCGCGCGGTCGTGGACCACGGCCGTATCCAGAGCGACACCGTCCATGGCACTTATGCGGCAGCCCACCAGGTACTCGCTGACCTGGAGGCTGTCGGCGTGTCCTATGACGACGTGGTGCGTGTGTTGGAGGATGAGGGCATCAGCAAGTTCACGGCCTCCGGCAACGAGCTGTTCGAGCAACTGAATACCGAACTGCACACCAAGCGCGCCGCCGCCTGATGCAGCCGGTCGCCGACCGCACGATCCCGGCGGAGCAACCTCCTGCGACCACCGATCGACAGACACACCGGGAACACCTCAACCGCCCGCAGCGCAGCGGTATCGACGACGATGGACTTACCACATGCGACGCCGGCGGGAACCAACTCGCCGAGCACACCGCCATTGGTCGAGCCAACCCAGCAGAGGAGAGGACATGGCCGCGAACACAGCATTCGTGATCGTCGGAGCCAGCCTGGCTGGTGCGAAGGCAGCACAAACCCTCCGGGAAGAAGGCTTCGACGGCCCGGTCGTGCTGCTCGGAGAGGAGAGCGAGCGCCCCTACGAACGACCGCCGCTCTCCAAGGGCTACCTGCTGGGCAAGGACGAGCGTGAGACGGTCTACGTCCACCCTCCCAAGTGGTACGCCGAGCATGACGTCGAGCTGCGCCTGGGCACCACCGTCACCGCGATCCACCCGGCCGAACATCGGGTGACGCTCGCTGACGGCAGCCGGCTCGGCTACGCAAAGCTGCTCCTGACCACCGGCTCCTCACCGCGGCGCCTGCCGGTGCCCGGAGCCGACCTCGACGGGGTCCACTACCTGCGCCGGCTCGCCGACAGCGACCGCATCAAAGAGTCCTTTGCGTCCGCATCCCGCATCGCGGTGATCGGCGCCGGCTGGATCGGTCTGGAGACCGCAGCCGCCGCCCGCACGGCCGGCGCGGAGGTCACGGTGCTGGAGACGGCGGAACTACCCCTGCTGCGTGTGCTGGGCCGCGAAGTGGCCCAGATCTTCGCCGACCTGCACACCGGCCACGGAGTCGACCTGCGCTTCGGTGCCCAAGTCGCTGAGATCACCGGGGCTGATGGCCGGGCGAACGGTGTGCTGCTGGCCGACGGCAGCCGCATCGACGCCGACGCGGTCATCGTCGGGGTCGGCATCACGCCCAACACCCAACTCGCCGCAGCCGCCGACCTCGACGTCGACAACGGCATCCGCGTCGACGCCCACCTGCGCACCTCCCACCCGGACATCTACGCCGCGGGGGACGTCGCCAACGCCTTCCACCCGCTGCTCGACAAGCACATCCGTGTCGAACACTGGGCCAACGCACGCAACCAGCCCCAGGTCGCGGCCAAGGGGATGCTGGGCCAAGACGTAAGCTACGACCGCGTTCCGTACTTCTTCACCGACCAGTACGACCTGGGCATGGAGTACACCGGGTACGTCGAACCCGGCGGATACGACCAGGTGGTCTTCCGCAGCCAGAGAGACACCCGCGAGTTCATCGTCTTCTGGCTCGCCGAGGGCCGGGTACTGGCCGGCATGAACGTCAACGTCTGGGACGTCACGGACCCGATCCGCAGCCTCGTCACCTCCAGGCACCAGATCGACCGCGCCAGGCTCGCCGACCCCGATGTCCCCCTGGACGAACTTTTGGACCGTCCCGACTCGACGGCATAACACGGGAAGGGGCTGGCCTGATGCACAGGATGGCCGCTCCTTGGAGCCGGGCTGTACTGCCTCCTTCCAGGTCGCGAATCCCGGGCTGTGGGCCGCCCGCCATGTGGCTCGTGGTAGGGCTGCGGTCACTCACAGCTCAACCGCGGCCTGGCTACTTCATCTCTTCGAGCTGTCCTGTGGCTACGGCGACGATGAATCCGCGCCCAGGGAGAGACTCGCCTTGATGCGGCTGATGGGCCGTTGTACGCGACGACCGCGACGTGGAGGACTCCTCTGGCCGGCGCGGCCGGAGACCCTTCACCCACGTTGCGGCGACCGGGTGGACTGCGGGAACCTGGATACGTGATCCGCAGACGTGTCGCGGCCCGTGTGCCCGGCGCGCCACTCACGTCGCGCGCCGAGAGCGATGTCGAGCCATCTCTCAGAAGTTCAGTCAGGGCGCCGATTGCCTATGTCATCGCAGGATCGTCGCATGGTTTCCCTTCCCCCGGGCGCCACCCTCATCAGCTGCAGCGACGGCGTCACCGAGGCCCGCAACAGCACGGGCACGTTCTACCCCCTCGAAGAGCGCCTGCGGACATGGGCGGACATCTCCCCCTGGGAACTCGCCGGCAACCGGCCTTCCGGTGTTGGTGGCCTATCCGGGACCGGACGAAGTCGTGCGGTACGAGGGTGTCTCCCGTTACTACGCGTGACCCCGCAAGGAGCGGAGTGCCCAACTCAGGAGGAGGCGCGTCATGGCACACAAGAGGACGGTGAACGTCCGCCGCGTCTACGAGGATCCGGGGCAGGCCGACGGCGCCAGGGTGCTGGTCGACAGGATTTGGCCCCGGGGAATGACCAAGGAGAAGGCCCACCTTGACGAATGGTGTAAGCAGGTCGCACCGTCCACGGAGCTGCGCAAGTGGTACAGCCACGCCCCCGAGCGATTCGCGGAGTTCAGCCGCCGCTACCGGACCGAGCTCCAAGATCCCCAGCACGCAGACGCGCTGGCGCACTTGCGCGACCTCGCCGACAACCGGCCCTTGACACTGCTCACCGCAACCAAGCACCCCGATATCAGCGAAGCCGAGGTGCTCGCCGAGCTGCTCCGGGGCTGACAGCATGCGTCCGCACTCATCGCGGCAGATGACCATCCGCGGGGGCACCCGCATCGTCGAGGAAGGCAGCAGGACCGACCGGCTTCGGAGCACCCCAGCCAGCAGCGGACCGATGCCCTGACCAGCACCTCAGTGAGCTGGCGCGGGAGGCATCCCTGGCTCATCCAGCGCTCGCACAGAGAACGGTCGATAATGGAAGCGGCCAGCTCCAGTGAGACATGCATCCCACCTTGAGGCTGCATATGAATGATGCATCCGAGCACATGCACGGTCCGCCACCCGTCGCAGGGATGGTCGGCGAACGGCTCGTACGCATCACGGACGAGATCGAGTGGGCGGCCGTTTCCCCGCGGCAGATCACCCCCGACGAGTGGCAACGGTTCGAGGAATACCTGAAGGAGATCTTCGAGGCGCTGGGCCTGGCGGCTGAGTCAGCGGCCACAGCCGACACGCCTCGCCGCTTCCTCCGCGCCCTCTTCGACGCCACCAGCGGGTACGAAGGCGACGAGAAGCTGGTCACCGCGTTCGAGACCGAATGCCATGGCGGTTCGGACTGCCGGATCAGTCAGATCATCGAAGGACCGATCCCGTTCTTCTCTCTGTGCGAGCACCACAGCCTGCCCTTCTTCGGCAAAGCGTATGTCGGCTATATCGCCCACGAGCACATCCTCGGACTGTCCAAGCTGACGAGACTGGTGCGGCTGTTCGCCCGCCGGTTCTCGATGCAGGAGCGCATCGGCCGCCAACTCGCCGAATCACTCCAACAGATCCTTCAACCGCACGGCGTCGCGGTCCACTTGGAAGCGGTGCATCTGTGCACGCAGATGCGCGGCGTACGGGAGATCGAGTCCAGCACACGTACCACCCACTGGCGCGGCACTTACGACGAGGATCCGCAACTGCGTGCCGAATTCTTCACGCTGTGCGGCCAACGGGGACCGGCCGGATTTGGCTGAGCACACCACCCCGCACCCCGCCGGCGGAACACCTCCAGGAACTGTGGATCCGCTGGAGTTGCTGTACGAGCAGGCCGGGCAGCCCCACTTCAGCCTGCCTCCGGCGCTCGCCACGGCCTACGGCGGTGATCTGGGCTTCACCTCGCCATGCCTGTACGCGAACTTCGTCACCTCCCTTGACGGAGTGGTCGCCCTCGGTCCCGAATACCCGTCATCCGGCTCGGCGATCAGCGGGCGTGAGCCTGCGGACCGATTCGTTATGGGGCTGCTGCGTGCGTGCGCCGACGCCGTACTCATCGGGGCCGGCACGCTCCGAGCCACGCCCCGCCACCGGTGGACACCCGACCACGTCTGTCCACAAGCCGCCCCGGCCTTCGCCGAACTGCGGCGGAGCCTGGGACGCGCCGCTCAGCCGGAACTGGTCGTCGTCAGCGCGAGCGGCGACTTGCCCACCGAGCACCCAGCGCTGCAGTCAGGCGCGCGCGTGGCCACCACGCTGGACGGCGCCCGCCGACTGGACGGACGCCTTCCGGCCGCATGTTCGCTACTCACCGCAGTCGAAGGATCCACCCTCCGCATGGATGACGTCCTTGCGGCTCTCCACTCCCACGGGCACACCGTGGTGCTCACCGAGGGCGGGCCTCACCTCATCGGTCACCTGCTCGGTGAGAGCTTGGTGGATGAAGTGTTCCTCACGACGTCCCCCGTACTCGCCGGCCGTGCCGACACCTCCCGACCCGGCCTGGTCGCCGGGATCGAACTACTGCCGAACCGGCCAGCGTGGACCGATCTGATCAGTGCACGGCGACGGGGCTCGTATCTTTTCCTCCGCTATCGCCTCCGGGCCCCCCGCGCAAACGACGGCCCAGCAATGGCCGATTGACGCCGAGGAGCCGACGCCGAACCTCCGACTGCGGGCGGGCGATGTCGCCGTCCACCAGCGGGGTTGGATTTCCAGGTGTTGCACGGATCAGTGATCCAGGTGGTCAATTGCGGTCCGCCCCCTCCGCTGGTGCTGCGCCGGGGCAAGATCGAAGCGCTGCACCCTGCCTCGCCACGACCTCCTCTGGGCCTTGAAGACCTCATGAACAGCCCTACCGCTGGGCCGGACAGCTATGTCTTCGCGCCGGGTGACCGTCTCCTGCTGTACACCGATGGAGTGGTCGAAGCACGCAACATCGACAACGACTTCTTCCCTCTCCCCGAAGCGCTGGAAGCAGCGCCTGCCTGTACACCGCCGGAGTTCCTG
Organism: Streptomyces sp. 2323.1; assembly: GCF_900221035.1. Classification (NCBI taxonomy): domain Bacteria; kingdom Bacillati; phylum Actinomycetota; class Actinomycetes; order Kitasatosporales; family Streptomycetaceae; genus Streptomyces; species Streptomyces sp. 2323.1. Next base: position 1,017,960 of record NZ_LT907981.1, read on the forward strand.
GAGTGGCTGCATCAGGTGTTGATCCGCCACACCCGGGGGCAGCTGACAGACGACGTGGCGGTACTCGTCATTGATCGATTCAGGGATGACACGGAGTCCAAAGCGACTGAAAACGCCATTACTTCCGGACCTCGACCGTCGAGGTGACGGACAGTCCAACCGTCCACCTCCGAGGGGTCCGTCTTGGCACGCGCCGCCGCCAGCGACTCAGCCGGTGCAAGGGCTTCATCGCTGAGACGTCCGAACAGCGGGCGGTATAGCCGAAGCACAGGCCAGCCAGTCCGGGAAGAGGGCTTCCCGACGCAGCCCGCCACCCCAACCGGCGCGAGCCGGGGTTAGCCCTCCTGACCTGCAAACGCAGGCTGCGAGGCCGACCCCGGCCCAGCCCTTACCCAATTCGGGCGATCCCCCGCGTCGCCCGAATCGGGCAGCTTGACCGGATTCCTGTCCTGGGACGGATATCCGGAGTCGTCCTGAGTATATTGGCTCTCAGCCAGTCAACGCAGGAGTATCAGGATGTCCCCCCGCAGCGCATCGGTCAATGAAGAATTGCGGCGGCGCTCCCGGGAGCGGCTGCTGCGGGCGACGGTCGAGCTGGTCGGGGAGCGCGGATTCGAGGCCACGACACTCGGCGACATCGCCCAACGGGCCGGAACCGCACGGGGGTTGATCTCCTACTACTTCCCCGGTAAGCGCCAACTGCTCCAGTCGGCCGTGCACCGGCTGATGCATCTGACCCTGCAGGAGGCGCTGGAGCGGGAGCCGCGGCCCAGCGGACCGGACGCCGGGCGGGAGCTGCTGGCCCGGGCCATCGATGCCGTCCTGGGGCTCGCACATGACCGGCCGTTGCTGATGCGGACGCACATGGCGGGAATTCTGACCGCCGAGGGGTTCATCCAGTGCCCCGAGCAGCAACGGCTGGCGCACTTGCTGCGCGAGACGGTCGTGGCGTACGGATCGCCGGATCCCGACGCCGACTATCCGCTGCTGAGGGCCCTGTTGATGGGCGCAGTGGTGCCGATGCTACTGCCGGGCGCGCCGATGCCGCGCGTGCGACTGCGCGCCGAGTTGTTCCAACGGTACGAGCTGGAATGGGAGTTGGGGTTCCCTCCGGGCGAGGAACCGCCCCGGGTGGCGCGCTCGCGGGGACCCGTACGGGGGTAGCCGGTCAGCGATGAGCCGGGGTGAGAGCGGGCGGCCGGCGGTGCGGATCACCGCAGCCTCGCAGGCCGAAACCGGCGCCATGGAAGGCCGGTTGTCCGGCCACGGTGCACCGCACGGAGCCTCGACCGGTCACCGTCACGGCGCGGGCGGATGCGGGCGAAGGCGGTCCGGCGTCCTGGTGTCGCCCCGCTAGCGCTTGTTGTGACGTGGTGTCAGGAGACCCTCGTCGCGGGCGCCGGCGATCAGCCGCAGCGACCTGCGGCGGTTCCGGCCGGTGGCCAGCATGACGGCCAGTACCGGATCGCTCCCTTCCTGCTGGGCCTGACGGTAGGCGTCCGCGGCGATCCTGCGGCGCTCACCGGACCGCGACCGGGCGAGGACGGCGGAGCGCGTCCGCTCGGGGGGCGGGACGGCGGCGGGGGGCGCGGACGGCGGCGGTGAAGTGCCGGGCGTGGAGGACGCGGAAGCCGTGGACGACGTGGACGGCGAGGCCGAGGCGCACGGAGTGGACGGCTCGGCGGACGGTTCGGCGGGTGGTGCGGCAGAGGCGTCGGCGGGCAGTTCGGCCGACGGCCCGTCGGACGTTTCGGCGAGACGCCCGGCGCCCGATGCCGTCGGATCGACCGCGCCGTCGTCCGGAACCGTGCCCGCCGCCCCCGCCGGCGCCTCCCCCGATGCCGCCGCCTCCGTCACCGAAGGTGCCGGGCCCTCCCCCGCCCCGGCACCCGCCGGTTCCGGCTCGCGTTCCGGCAGCGGCCCGTGCACCGGCTGTGGTGGCGGCACCGGTTGGTGCGGCGAAGGCGGCCGGGGGCCCGACGCCGGCCGGGGCGCCGCGTCGTCGGCCGGCTCCGTTTGCGGGCCGGCCGGCAGCGCCTCGTCGCCCGCCGCCGGGACAGCCGGGGGGCCGGGCTGGCGGGGTGTGGGCCGGGCCTTTTGCGGGCGCCCGGTGGCCGCCCGGAAGGCGTCGTCCAGGGGGCCTTCGATCCAGCGGGCCAGGCCGGCGAGGGCGGCGAGGGTCAGCGGCGGGTCGGCCCGTACGTCCTCGACGGTGAGGCGTTCGTCGGAGACCGTCACCAGGACATCGATCCGGGCGCCGTCGGCGAAGGTCAGCCGGGCGCTGCACCACGGGCCCAGCGGATCGAGCCGGGGCAGCGGGCACCCGGAACCGTCGGAGCCGGCCGGATCGTACGGGGTGGCGGACTCGGAGGCGGGCGCGGCAGAACCGTGCGCCCGCACCTCCCATGTGGGCCACTCCAGTGGCGCGCCCTGGGCTTCATATCGGTGATTAACGGTATAAAAGTCACTTTCCGACACATTGAAAACCTAGCCTCCAGCTCACCCGGCCCAGTAGCGCGGCACGCTCATCCCACCGGGAGCAACCCCGATAGCGCATCTCCCGTCGCGCGCCCACCGGTGCGACCCTGGGGGTATCCCGCAGAAGGGGCCACCGTGCTTCGTGTCGCAGTGATCGGTTCCGGACCCAGCGGTGTCTACACCGCCCAGTCCCTGATCGAGCAGCAGGCCGTCCCGGACATCGAGGTCTACGTCCTGGACCGGCTGCCCTGCCCGTACGGCCTGGTGCGCTACGGCGTCGCGCCCGACCACGAGAAGATCAAGTCGCTGCAGAACAATCTGCGGATGGTCCTGGAGCACCCCAGGGTGCACTTCCTGGGCAATGTCGAGGCGGGGGCGCCGGGGCTGGGCGTCGAGGAGCTGCGGGAGATCTTCGATGCGGTGGTGTTCTGTGTGGGCGCCGCCACCGACCGGCATCTGGGCATCCCCGGTGAGGGGCTGCCCGGCAGCCACCCGGCGACCGAGTTCGTCGCCTGGTACAGCGCACATCCGGATGCGGCCGCGGTCCGCTTCACGCTCGCGGCGCGGTCCGCGGTCGTGATCGGCGTGGGGAATGTGGCGGTGGACGTGGTGCGGATGCTCTCGCGCGGCGCCGCCGAGCTTGCCGCCACCGATATGCCGCAGGGACCGCTCGGCGCGCTCGCGGACAGCCGCGTCGAGGACGTCTGGATGGTCGGCAGACGCGGCCCCTCCCAGGCCAAGTTCACCACCAAGGAGCTGCGGGAGCTGGGCTCCCTGCCGGATACGGAGGTATGCGTCCGGCCCGAGGAGCTGGCGCTGGATCCGGCGTACCGGGATCCGGGCGAGCTGCCCGCGGTGGCACGGCGGAACGTCGCGGTGCTGCGCGGCTGGGCGGAGCAGACGGCGGCCGGTCCGGCGGACGCGGCGCCTGCGGCCCGGGCCCGGCGCCGCATCCATCTGCGGTTCTTCCTGCGGCCGGCCGAGGTGCTCGGGGACGCCTCGGGGGTGCGCGCCGTCCGGTTCGAGCGGACCGCGCCCGACGGCCGTGGCGGGGTCACGGGAACTGGTGAATTCGAGGACATCCAGGGGCAGTTGGTGCTGCGGTCGGTCGGCTACCGGGGGACGCCGCAGCCGGGCCTGCCGTTCGACGATGCCACCGGGACCGTGCCGCATCTGGCCGGCCGGGTACTGCGGGACGGGGCACCGCTTCCCGGTGTCTACGTAGCGGGCTGGATCAAGCGCGGGCCCACGGGCGTGATCGGCACCAACCGGCCGTGCGCGAAGGAGACCGCCTCGTCGCTGCTGGCGGATGCCCCGATGCTGGCGGAGCGCCACACGGCCGATGATCCGGTGGCGGCGCTGGCACGAGCGGGACAGCGGCCGGTTCCCTGGCCGGGCTGGCTGGCCATCGAGGCCGCCGAGGCCGCTTGGGGTCACGGTCTGGGGCGCGGCACCGTCAAGCTCCCGGACTGGGCGGGGCTGTTGGCGGCGGCACAGGCGAACGGGTGAGTCACCGACCGGACGGGCGCGGCCGGGCTGATCCGCCCCGGATCACCGGACCGGACCGGTCCGTTCACTCCTCCCCGAGGCGGTCGGCCTGGAGATCCGCCGCCCGCAGCACGCTGTCGATCAGACCGGGGAAGAGCTCCTCCAGATCGTCCCGGCGCAGCCCGTTCATCTTGGCCGTGCCGCGGTAGAGCTGGTGGATGACGCCGTGCTCGCGCAGCACCCGGAAGTGGTGGGTGCAGGTCGACTTGCTGACCGGGAGTTCGATGTCCGCGCAGTTCAGCTCGCCCTCGGCGGCCGCCAGCACCCGGACGATCCGCAGCCGCATCGGGTCGGCCAGCGCATGCAGCACGTCGGCCAGCCGGATGTCCGCCCGGTCCGGGTGCTCCAGCGACCGGGCGCCCGACGGCGCACGGGTGGAGGTCGTTTCGGTCGGCATCACGGCTCCTGACTCGTTCTGCGGGGCTCGGTCCGTCCTGGTGCGCCCGCCCGCCCATTGTACGAGAAGCATCGTAGTTTGACATCCACCGTAGTACGACGCTTATCGTATGAGCCTGGATCCGACCGGACCCACTCCTCCCCAGGCACAGGAGTCTGCTGTGAGCGCACTGTTCGAGCCCCTCTCCCTCCGCTCGCTGACCGTCCCGAACCGCCTCTGGATGGCGCCCATGTGCCAGTACTCCGCGGCCCCCGAGGGCCCGGACGTGGGCGCGCCCGGAGACTGGCACTTCCAGCATCTGGCCGCGCGGGCGGTGGGCGGCACCGGCCTGATCCTCGCGGAGGCGACCGCGGTGAGCCCCGAGGGGCGCATCAGCCCGTACGACCTCGGGCTGTGGAACGACACCCAGACCGAGGCGTTCCGGCGCATCACCGGCTTCCTCAAGGCACAGGGGACGGTTCCGGGCATCCAGATCGCGCATGCCGGCCGGAAGGCCTCCACCGAGCGCGGCTGGGTGAACCGTGGCGGGCCGATCCTCCCCTCGCAGCGCTACGGCTGGGAGCCGGTCGGGCCGAGCCCGGTGCCGTTCGACGAGGGCTACCAGGCCCCCGCGGAGCTGTCCGTGGCGCAGATCGGCGAGATCGTCGGGCAGTTCGCCGCCACCGCGCGGCGGGCGCTGGCGGCGGGCTTCGAGGTGGTCGAGATCCACGGGGCGCACGGCTATCTGATCAATGAGTTCCTCTCGCCCTTCACCAACCGGCGCACCGACGAGTACGGCGGTTCGTACGAGAACCGGACCCGCCTCGCGCGGGAGGTCGTGGACGCCGTGCGCGAGGTGTGGCCCGACGACCTGCCGGTCTTCTTCCGGATCTCGGCGACCGACTGGCTCACCGAGGACGCGAGCGATGCGCGCGTGGGCTGGACCGCCGACGAGACCGTGCGCTTCGCCCGTGATCTGCGCGAGCGCGGCATCGACCTGCTGGACACCTCCACGGGCGGCAACGCGCCGGACGCGAAGATCGCCACCGGCCCCGGCTACCAGGTGCCGTTCGCGGAGCGGGTGAAGAAGGAGAGCGGTCTCGCGGTGGGCGCGGTCGGTCTGATCACCGAGGCGCGGCAGGCGGAGAAGATCCTCGCGGACGGCCAGGCCGACGCCGTACTGCTCGGCCGGGAGCTGCTGCGCACCCCGAGCTTCGCGCAGCACGCGGCGCGGGAGCTGGGGGCGCAGCTCACGGTGCCGCCGCAGTACCTCCGGGCCGCCTGAGCGGGTCGGCCGCGCGCGACTCCCGCGGCAGACGCGGGAGGGCGCACCGTGCGACCTGCGCGGACATCCTTCGGGGCGCCATTGTCAGTGGTCGGGTGCAGACTTGCCACTGTCTCCAGACAACGGCGTCCCGGAGGTGTTCCGGCATGACTGATGTACTTCTCGCGGTGGGCACCCGCAAGGGCCTCTTCCTCGGCCGTCGACAACACGGCAGCTGGGAACTGAGCGGTCCGCATTTCCCCGCCGAGGCGATCTACTCCCTCGGTATCGACACCCGGCGCGCGACGCCCCGGCTGCTGGCCGGAGCCGACAGCGCCCACTGGGGGCCGTCGGTGTTCCACTCCGACGACCTGGGCGAGACCTGGCAGGAGCCCGCCCGCCCCGCGGTCAAGTACCCGAAGTACACCGGGACTTCGCTGGAGCGGGTGTGGCAGCTGCATCCGGCCGGCCCCACCGCGCCCGAGGTGGTCTATGCGGGCACCGAGCCCGGCGGCCTGTTCCGCTCCGAGGACGGCGGCGAGACCTTCGACCTCGTCCGGCCGCTGTGGGACCACCCGAGCCGGGAGAAGTGGGTACCGGGCGGCGGCGGGCTCGCCGTCCATACGGTGCTCACGGACCCGCGGAACGCCGACGCGGTCACCGTGGCCGTCTCGGCGGCCGGGGTCTTTCGCACCCTCGACGGGGGTGCCAGCTGGGCGCCGTCGAACAAGGGCGTCAAGGCGGTCTTCCTGCCGGATCAGCATCCGGAGTTCGGCCAGTGCGTCCACAAGATCGCACCGGACCCGGTCAACCGCGACCGGTTGTATTTGCAGAACCACTGGGGCGTCTACCGCAGCGATGACGCGGGCGCGACGTGGAAGGACATCGGCGGCGGGCTGCCCTCGGACTTCGGCTTCGCAGTGGCCGCTCATCCGCGCACGGCAGATGTGGCCTACCTCTTCCCGATCACCGCCGACATCGACCGGGTGCCTGCCGAACACCGCTGCCGGGTCTACCGCACCTCCGACGCCGGCGGAAGCTGGGAGCCCCTGAGCGACGGCCTGCCGAAGGAGAACCACTACGGCACGGTGCTCCGGGATGCCCTGTGTGTCGATGACACCGATCCCGCCGGGGTGTATTTCGGCAACCGCAACGGCGAGGTCTACGCCAGTGCGGACGACGGCGACAGCTGGCAGCAGCTCGCCTCCCATCTGCCGGATGTGCTGTGCGTACGGGCGGCCGCCGTGGCCTGAGGAGATACAGGCCCCGGGCGCTGTGGGGGCAAGGCGATCCGTCTACCGGGCAACGAGGTGTGAAGGAGCGGCAGTTGGGGTCGGAGGTGTGTGGGAGCGGCGGTTCCACCGGGGTCGCGTCATCCTGGGCGGCCGGGGCGTGGCCATCGATTGAAGGGGAGCGGGTCCGGGCCAGTAGGGTGATCCCGTGGCTGCACGACCTCTCCAAGACATTGTCGAACCAGGCTGGGCCAAGGCACTTGAGCCCGTCGCCGACCGGATCGCCGCGATGGGCGACTTCCTGCGGGCGGAGATCGCCGCGGGACGGAGCTATCTGCCGGCCGGCAACAATGTGCTGCGCGCCTTCCAACAGCCCTTCGACGAGGTGCGGGTGCTCATCGTCGGGCAGGACCCCTACCCCACACCGGGGCATGCGGTCGGGCTCAGCTTCTCCGTGGCGCCGGAGGTGCGCCCGCTGCCGCCGAGCCTGGAGAACATCTTCCGCGAGCTGCACTCCGACCTCGGGCTGCCCCGGCCGTCGAACGGCGATCTGACCCCGTGGACACGCCAGGGCGTACTCCTGCTGAACAGAGCGCTGACGACGGCGCCCCGCAAACCGGCCGCGCACCGCGGCAAGGGCTGGGAAGAGGTCACCGAGCAGGCCATCCGCGCGCTGGTGGCCCGCGGGCGCCCGCTGGTGTCGGTGCTGTGGGGACGCGATGCGCGCAATCTGCGGCCGCTGCTCGGCGATCTGCCGGCAGTCGAGTCCTCGCACCCCTCCCCCATGTCCGCCGACCGGGGCTTCTTCGGCTCGCGGCCCTTCAGCCGGGTGAACGACCTGCTGGCACGACAGGGCGCCCAGCCCGTCGACTGGAGGCTGCCCTGACACCGGGCGATAGTGTGCCTGGCATGACGAATGCGAACATCCCTGCGGGTTGGTACGCCGACCCTCAGGGCACCCCCCACCAACTTCGCTGGTGGGACGGGTCCCAGTGGACGGAGCACACCCACGCGGGACAACAGCCCGCGGCCCCGGCCCAGAACCAGCCACCGCAACCTGGCCCCCAGCAGGCACCCCAACAGCAGCCGATGCAGCAGCAGGCTCCGCAGCAACAGGCCACCCAGCAGCCCCCGCAGCAGATGCCGCATCAGTCGGCGCCGCAGCAGCCGATGCCGCACCAGCAGGCGATGCCTCCGGGCCAGCAGGCACCGGGTCACCAGGCCCCGGGTCAGGCCCCGTATCCGGGCCCGCAGCCGGGCCCGCAGCAAGGCGGCGCACCGTACGCGCAGCAGGGCTACGGGCACCCCCAACAGGCGCCCGGCCAGCCGATGCAGCAGCCGTACGGGCAGCAGCCGATGCCGGGGCAGCCCGCCGGGAATCCGGGAGCCGTGCAGCGGCAGGTGCAGCAGCAGGCCGGGGTGGCGCCCGGCGGGCCGGGCGGCGGCAGCCTGTTCACCGAACCGGTGCTGGTGGTCAACCAGAAGGCCAAGCTCATCGAGGTCAGCAACGAGTACAGCGTCTTCGACCAGCACGGCAACACCATCGGTACGGTCGTCCAGGTCGGCCAGAGCACGGCCAAGAAGGTGCTGCGCGTCGTCTCCAGCCTCGACCAGTACATGACCCACAAGCTGGAGATCCGGGACGCCTACGGCCAGCCGCAGCTGGTGCTGACCCGGCCGGCGAAGATCCTCAAGTCCAAGGTGATCGTGCAGCGTCCGGACGGCTCGCCCGTCGGCGAGATCGTGCAGCAGAACGCCATCGGGAAGATCAACTTCGGGATGATGGTCAACGGCCAGCAGATCGGCGCCATCAAGGCCGAGAACTGGCGCGCCTGGAACTTCGCCATCGTCGACCACGCCGACACCGAGATCGCCCGGATCACCAAGACCTGGGAGGGCCTGGCCAAGACGATGTTCACGTCCGCGGACAACTACGTCCTGCAGATCCACCACCAGCTGCCCGACCCGCTGCTGAGCCTGGTCGTCGCCACGGCCCTGACCGTCGACACCGCCCTCAAGCAGGACGCCCGCGGCCTTGGGTGAGCCCTCCGGCCGCGGCCGGGGAGCCGTCGGGGCCGGCCATGTGCTCGGGGTCGACTCGGGCGGGTCGGGCCTGCGGATCGCCGTCGCCCGCGCGGACGACGAGGCGGCCCGCCCGCTGGCCGTACGCGTCTCCGGCGAGCCGGTGCGCATCGGCCCCGCCGGTATCGACGCCGGACATCTGCTGTCCCAACTGCTGCCCGCAGCAAAGGAGTTGCAGCGGGAAGCGGGCGCGGACGGGTTCACCGCGGTGTGCGTGGGCGCGGCCGGTGCGGCCACGCTGGGCGACGAGCTGCGCACCCGGCTGCCCGCCGCACTGGCCACCGCCTTCGGGGCGCGGCACTGCGCCCTGGCCGCCGATGCGGTCACCGCGTACGCCGGGGCACTGGGACAGCGGCCCGGTGCCGTGGTCGCCGCGGGCACCGGCATGGTCGCCCTGGGCACGGATCTGACCGCGGCGGGGGGCTGGCGCCGCGCGGACGGCTGGGGGCACCTGCTGGGCGACTGCGGCAGCGGCGCCTGGATCGGCCGCGCCGGACTGGAGGCCGCGCTGCGGGAGTACGACGGCCGGCCCGGTGGCTCGGCCGCCCTCCTGGCGCGCGCGGAAACGGTGTTCGGGCCGGCCGGCGCACTGCCCGGCGCGCTCTATCCCCGCCCCGACCGGCCCGCCGTACTCGCCTCGTTCGCCCCGGAGGTGGCCGGCTGCGCCACCGACTGCGACACGGTGGCGCTCGGCATCCTGCGGGCCGCCGCGGGCCATCTCGCCGATGCCGCGGCCGCGGTCTGCCCGCCGGCCGCGGACAGCGTGGTGGCCTGCACCGGCGGGCTGTTCAACCTGGGCGAGCCGCTGCTGGCGCCGCTGCGTACGGCGCTCGCCGAGCGGCTGCCGCGGGCGCGCCGGACGGTCGCCGCCGGGAGCCCGCTCGACGGGGCGCTGGCCATCGCCGCGGCACTGGCCGGCGACCGTCTGAAGCTCCCCGCCGACGCCGAGTTGTTGCAGATCACACGGCCTGCGCCAGGTCCGTGACCCTTGACGCGCGGGATAAAACGGGACGGATACCGCTCCACCGAACCCTCCCTCCGCGCGGGTAGGACCCGAGGCGTTAGCATGCGGCGCCATGAGTTCCCCCACTGGGCCCGCACCTGGCTCGCCCCATTTTGACGCCGCACCCCCGAGCCCGGGAGCCGCACCCGGCCTGCCTGTACGAATGCCGCGCGCGCGGCAGTCCGGCCGCCACCGCAAGCCGGAACCGCTGGCCGCGCCCGAGGGCGCGCCCGCCCTGGTGCTGGCCGTGCCCGGCACCCCCTCGTCCGCCGCGCGCAGCCTGGCCGACGAGGTCTCCAGCATCGCCCGCTCCGAACTCCCCGGCCTCGACGCCCGCATCGGCTACGTGGACGGCGGAGACGACGAGTTCCCGTCGCTGGAGGCCGTGCTGGCGCACGCCGCCACGGAGCACAAGGCGCGGGAGGACGCCGACGGGCAGCCCGACTCCGGCCCCGTCGCCGTGGTGGTGCCGCTGCTGGCCGGGCCGGACAGCGCCCTGCTGCGCCGGATACGCCAGGCGATCATGAACAGCGGCTCCGGCGCGGAGCTGACCGATGTCCTCGGCCCGCATCCGCTGCTCGCCGAGGCGCTGCACGTCCGGCTCTCCGAGTCCGGTCTGGCGCGCGCCGACCGTGCCCGGCTGTTCACGGTCGCCACGGCCGCCGACGGCATCATCCTCGCCACCGTGGGCGGCGAGGAGGCCGTGCAGGCCGCCGGGATCACCGGCATGCTGCTCTCCGCGCGGCTCGCGGTGCCGGTGCTGGCCGCCGCCCTCGACGAGGAGGGCGCCATCTCCCGTACGGCCGAGCAGCTGCGCGAGTCCGGTTCGCAGCAGCTGGCGCTGGCTCCGTACCTGATCGGCCCGGAGATCGCCGACGGCCTTCTGGGGGCGGCCGCGGCGGAGGCGGGCTGCGCCTCGGCCGAGGCGCTGGGCGCCTACAGCACGGTGGGCCGGCTGGTGCTCTCGAACTACGCGGCGGCGGTGGGCATCAACCTCCCGACGCAGTCGCAGGGGGTACCGGTCCGCTAGGACTCCTCCCTCCTGGACACACGGCTTCGAAGGGCCGTCCTCGCGCAGCGCGCGGGGGCGGCCCTTCGCCTCGTTCAGACGGAGGCGCGGAATCCGTTCCCGCCCCGAGCGGCACAGATGCCCGTCAGACGGCCCGGGAGAGCAGTGACCAAGGTGCCGAGCACCCACCGGCCCTACGGCTGCCAGAGCACCGCGCAGGGCGCCTGCCGTACGCCTGACGCGCCGGGCGAGGAGTGTGGGCACCCGCCGGACAACCCCTAGCGTCCTGCACAGGTCACTCGCCGGCCGCGCGCGCCCGGGGGCGTGAGCGGGCCGCCCACGGAAGGAAGTTCATGTCGCACGTCGATGTCGTCCGCGCCGCCTTCGCGGCCTATCTCGCCCAGGACCGCACGGCCATGGACCGGCTGCTCGCCGAGGATTACGTCTTCACCAGCCCGCAGGACGACCACATCGGCAAGGCCGCGTTCCTGGAGGTCTGTTTCCCCACCGCGGACCGGCTGCGCCGGCAGGAGATCCTCGATGCGGTGGCCCTCGACGACGAGCAGGTCTGTGTGCGCTACGAGTACGAGCTGACGACGGGCGAGCGGCATCGCAATGTCGAGGTGACGACGGTACGGGACGGCCGGCTCACCGAGACCCAGGTGTACTTCGGCGGGCGCTTTCCGCAGGGCTGAGCGGCCGCGGGTCCGGTCAGGCGAAGACGACGCAGGAGGCCGCGGGCGCCGCGACGGATCCGGTGCGGGCGGGGATGCCGGTCGCCGGGTCGACGGTGAACCAGGTGACGTCGCCGGAGCGCTCGTTGGCGACGTACAGATGCCGGCCGCCGGGGTGCAGCGCCAGGTCACGGGGCCAGTGGCCGCCGCAGGGGACGGTGGTGACGAGGGCTGCGGCAGCGCCGTCGAGGGCGAGCACGGAGACGCTGTCGTGGCCCCGGTTGGCGGCCCAGGCGAACCGGCCGTCCGGGGAGACGGCCAGTCCGGAGGGGAAGGTGCCGTCCGCGGCGGCGCCGTCCGGCAGCAGGCGGGTCTCCCCCACCGGCGTCAGCGCACCGGCGCCGGCGTCCCACCGGCAGACCGTCACCATCGGAGCCAGCTCATGGACGACATAGGCGAGGTCGCCCCGCGGGTGGAAGGCGAGGTGGCGCGGGCCGCTGCCGGGCCGCAGCCGGGTCTCGGCGCGTACGGTCAGCGCCCCGTCGGCGGCCAGGGTGCAGCTGCGGACCGAGTCGGTGCCCAGGTCGACGCTGAGCAGCCAGCGGCCGCTGGGGTCGGGCAGCACGGCGTGGGCGTGCGGGCCCTCCTGGCGGTCGGTCCGCGGGCCGCTGCCCTCGTGGGCGAGCACGGTGGCGGGGCCGGTCAGTGTGCCGTCGGCCCGTACCGGGAGCGTACTGACGCTGCCGGAGCTGTAGTTGGCGGTGACGAGACGGCCCGCGGCCAGGGTGAGATGGGTGGGGTCGGCGCCCTGGACGGGCACGGCGGGGGCGAGCAGTTCGGGTCCGCCGGGGGCGAGCACGAAGGCGGCCGCGGCGCCGTCCGGGGTCTCGCTGACCGCGTAGAGGTACCGGCCGTCGGGGCTCGGCGCCAGGTAGGAGGGGTTGGCGACGGTGTCGGTGGAGTGCAGCGGAGTCAGGGCGCCGGACTCCGGGTCCACGGCCGCGGTGGTGAGGCCCGGGCCGCCCGCCGAGGTGAACGATCCGATGTACGCCCGTAGTCCGCTCTCGACCGTCGCCACGGCTCCGCCCTTCGTCCGCCTGCCCGTTGAGCTGCTCGGGCGACGCTAGCAGTCACGGACGGCGCGGCCGGGACGATGACCGGTTCCGCCCATGGGTGCGCGGCGCCGCATGCGCGGTACCCGGCCGTGGATCAGGCGTCGACCAACGGGGAGCGCGGGGAGCTGCGCAGGGGCGCGGAGAGTTCGGCCAGCGCCCGCTCCAGGCCGTGCAGATGCACCAGCGCGGGTTCCGCCTCAGGAGGGTGCGCCACGGACACCGTGGCGGCGGCGTCGCCAGTGGTGAGGGCCTCGACGGCGGCCTCCACCCGCCGGCAGGCCGCGGTGAGCCGGGCGTCGTGGGAGGCCTCCGGGTCGGCGGCGACGGCCGCCAGCCCGCGGACCTCACGCGCGCAGTCGTCGAGCAGCGCGAGCACCCGACGGGCCCGCGCCTTACGGGCCCGCAGCGGGCTCAGCGGGTGCACGAGCGGTGCGAGGGAGAGCCGCACCCTGCTCAGCAGGGGCTCCAGTGCGGCGACGTGCGGGGTGGGGTCGGCGGTCTCGGAGCCCGCGAGGCGGGCGGCGGCCTCGGCGGTGCAGAGGTGCACACAGCGCAGGGCGCGCTGGATCCAGGCGTCGGTGGTCGCGTGGGTGGTGACGGGCAGCACGCAGAGCACGGCGAGCGTCGCGCCGAGCGCCCCCACACCGGTCTCCGCGAGGCGCAGCGCGAGGAGCGCGGGGTCCAGCACCCCCAGGAGCCCGTACAGCAGCCCGGCCAGCAGCGTCACCGCGAGCATCATCCAGGTGTAGGACACCGCGGCCGTGTAGAAGATCCCGAAGACGCTGACCGCGAGCAGGGCCACCGTGGGGACGACGGCGCCGTGCAGCGGGACGGCCACGACCAGGCCGAGGGCGATGCCGAGCACCGTGCCCAGGGCCCGGCGGAAGCCCCGGACCAGGGTTTCGCCGCGCGAGGTGGTGTTCACAAAGATCCACCAGGTGGCGCCCACGGCCCAGTACCAGCGCTGGTCGGAGAGCAACTGGCCCGCCACGAGGGCGAAGGTGGCGCCGGCGGTCGCCTGGATCGCCTGGCGGGTGGTCGTCCGGGCGAGCCCACGGCCTCCCGGCGGGGTGGGTACGGCGGCCGGGGGCAGCCGGCGCTCGTAGCACCACAGGCCGAAGCGGACGGTGGAGGAGGCGAGCAGGGCGAGGGTGACCGCGGCGTACAGCTCGGGCAGCCGGCCCGGCTCGGTGTGCAGGAACTGCGCCGCGAAGAACGTCATGAACGCGAACACGCCCAGCGCGTGACCCCGCGGCCCCCACCTGCGGGCGTAGACCCCGGCACCGACCACGGCGAGGAAGACCGTGTCGCGGGTCACCGGGTGGTCGTGCAGCACCGCCGCCGCGGCGAGCACCGGGAAGCCGACGGCGGGCAGCAGCGCCGTGGTGACCACCTGGCCGCGGACCGTCGCGTCGGTGACCGTGAAGAGGGCGAGCAGCGCGGCCAGTCCGCCGATGACGGCGGCGACGAGCGAGTGCCCGGCGAGACCGCACACGGTGACCGCCAGGCCGATGCCGAGGACGGACCGCACGGCGCTGCGCAGCCGCAGCCGACCCGGATCCGGAGCCACGAACACCCTCTTCAGCACGGCTTTTGCCCCTTCGACGGTTCCGCATGAAAAAGGCGCCGCGGAATCCGCAGCGCCATCGACGGGGACATCAGAGCACCCTTGCGACAGCTTGCTCAACTGAGGCTGGATCCGCTGTGCCATTGGTACAGCGGGTGCGCGGTCTGTCCTGCCAGAAGGGGGCCAATGGGTGGGAGGGCGGCCACTGGCGGCCTCCCGCCACGGATCCGCGGACACGTATCCGCGGACACGCATCCGCACCGTTCGTGTACCGGGCGGGGCACGTACGCACCGTGCTGGGTAGGTGCACCAGTCCGGCCCCCGCCGGGGGGCGGCGCCGCGAGGGACGAGGAAGGGACCCCCAGCGGCCAGGCCGGCAACTATCCGCATGCCTGAGGGAGGCCGTCGGCTCCGGGGCGGGCGCCGCCGGGAGACGAGCGCCGGCCGGACGCCATAGTTCAACGGTCGGCCGGGGGACGAGCTCCCGCGCGCTACCCGAGGGCAAAGGACGCCCGCTCATGCCACCTCGTGCCGTCGTGCACCAGAAGCTCGACCGATGACACGAGCGCCGTGATGGGCGTACCGCCGAGGAGTTCGGCCTCAACCCCTTCCAGGACAGCGTCATCGTGCCCTTGGGCGACGGTCAGATGCGGGACGACGTCGGTGAACCGGCCGCCGAACGGCGGGGTCTGCGGCCACCGATCGGCGATCGCCCGAGTGAGCTGCCGGAACGGTCCGTCCGGTTCGGGAGCCAGATACAGCACTCCGGGGAACCGTCCGCAGCTCTCGAACCGCACCGGAAAAGCCGGGTGGGCTGCCAGCACCTCCTCCAGAGCACGGTGGACGGCGCCATCGACGCAGTCTTCCCGGAGGAACGGGAAGAGCACGGTGACATGCGCCGGAACTCCCTCTCGGGCCCCGGGATCAAGCCGTTCCCGCCATGCCCGCACAGCGGGTTCGGCCTCAGGGATCTGCACGATGAGTCCCGTTCGTCCGGCCTGGAGCTCTCTGGTGCCGTCGTCCGTCACCGCACCTGTGTAGCAAGGAACCTCAACGAGCGCGAGGGACAGAAGCAGGACCACTGGCCCAGCCGCCACCACAACCACTGAGCCATTGGTAGCGTCATCAGGAGATTTCGTCGACCGGGAGGAGCCGAGGGGCCATGGCCGTGGATGCGCTGGATGCCAAGATTCTTCGGCTGCTGCTGGAGCAGCCGCGCACGAGTGTGCGGGAGTACGCGCGCCTCCTCGGGGTTGCCCGGGGGACCGTGCAGGCGCGCCTGGACCGTCTCGAACGGGACGGTGTGATCACCGCCTACAGCCCCCGGCTGTCCCCGGCCGCGCTCGACCACCCCGTACTGGCCTTCGTCCACATCGAGGTCACCCAGGGGCATCTGGAGGAGGTGGCCGACGCGCTGGCGGAGGTTCCGCAGATCATCGAGGCGTTCTCGACGACCGGCGGCGGGGACCTGCTGACCCGGGTGGTGGCCCGGGACGCGGCACATCTGGAGGATGTGATCCAGCAGCTGATCAGCATGCCGGGCGTGGTCCGCACCCGTACGGAGGTGGCGCTGCGCGAGCGGGTGCCGCACCGGATGCTGCCGTTGGTCGAGGCGGTGGGCGGCGCCGCGAGGTCGCGCTGAGGGGGCGAATTGGCATGCTGGGGGGCATGAGCGCCTCCCCCGCATCCCGGGTCACGCCCGCCCCGCCTGCCCCGGTGATCTTCGATCTCGACGGCACGCTGGTGGACAGCGAGCCGAACTACTACGAGGCGGGCCGCCGACTGCTGGCGGGCTACGGCGTGCCGGACTTCAGCTGGGAGCACCACACCCGCTTCATCGGCATCGGCACCCGCGAAACGCTGGAGATCCTCCGACGGGAGTTCGGTATCGAGGCACCGGTCGAGGAGTTGCTGGCCGGCAAGAACCGCCTGTATCTGGAGCTGGCGCGGGCACATACCGAGGTCTTCCCGGAGATGCGGGCGCTGGTGGAGCGGCTGTCGGAGGCCGGGCATCCGCTGGCGGTGGCGTCCGGTTCGTCGCGGGACGCGATCGAGACGGTGCTGGCCGGTACCGGGCTCGGTGCGCTGCTGACGACGGTGGTGTCGGCCGAGGAGGTGGCGCACGGCAAGCCGGCGCCGGATGTGTTCCTGGAGGCGGCTCGCCGGCTGGGGACCGATCCGGCCGCCTGTGTGGTGCTGGAGGATGCCGCGCCCGGCGCGCTCGCGGCGCACCGGGCGGGCATGCGGTGTATCGCCGTTCCGTATGTGGCCGGTACCGCCGACGACCCGGCGTTCGCACACGCCGGGCTGCTGTTCAAGGGCGGCCAGGAGGAGTTCACGGCGCGGGCCGCGTATGACTGGCTGGGGCGGGGAGGGAGTGCGGGCGGCTGAGGCGGAGGGCACAGCCGCTCCCCGGTGCCTGAGTGTCCGGCCCGAGCCGGGTGCGCTGCGCCGGTCGCCGCGTACGGGGACGAGCCCCACAGACGGCTGCGCGCCACACACGGCTTCGCCCCGTCGGCGGCCGGATGCCGGGCTTGCCGGGCATCGGCCGTCGGCGGGGCGATCATCGCCTGCTCCGGCGCCTACCGAGGGGACGCCGGTGTGCGGTCAGCTCAGACCGAGGGACTTGCACTGGGCGCTGAGGCCGTCGGCGCAGAGCAGGTCGGTGCGCACGACGCCGTCGCGGACGACGGTGTCCTTCATGTTCTTCCTCGTGACGATCTGCGCCTTGAAGAGCTGAGCGGGGATACCGGACTTGCTCTTGCTCTGGGCGGTGGCCGAGGTGAGGGACGTGATGCTCTTCCCGCGCAGGAGGCGGAAGGCGATTTCGGCGGCGGTTTCGGCCTCCGGTCGGACTTCCTTGTAAATGGTGAAGGTCTGGGTGCCGGCTACCAGCCGCTGCAGAGCTGGGAGTTCGGCGTCCTGGCCACCGAGCGGCACATTCTTGATGCCGGCGGACTTGAGCGCCGCGGCGATGCCGCCCGCCATGCCGTCATTGGCCGAGTAGACCGCGTCAAATCCCGCCGGGCCACGCGCGTCGATGAGGTCGCTCATCTCCTTCTTGGCCTTCACCGCGGACCAGTCAGGGATGCTCTTCTCGTAAACAATCTTATGGACCTTGCCGTCGAGGACGTCATGGGCGCCCTTCTTGTAGGACGGCGCATTCGGGTCGGTCGGCGAGCCGTTCATCATGACGACGTCGGAGGCGGCCGCCTGCGAGCCGAGGGCGGCGAGAATTCCCTGCCCCTGGAGCCGGCCGATCTTCTCGTTGTCGTAGGAGACATAGGCCGCGACATCACCCTCGGCGAGCCGGTCGTACGCGATGACCTTGACGCCCTTCTTCGCGGCCGAGTCCACCCAGCTCTTGGCCGCCTCGGCGTCGACCGGGTCCAGGATGATGACCTTGACGCCCTTCGTCACCAGGGCGTCGAACTGTCTCTTCTGGGCATCGACCTGCTGCTCGGCATTGTGGTAGTCGACTTTGCATTCGAGGCAGAGGGACGCAATGCGTGCCGAAATGATGCGGCGGTCGAACTTCTCATAGCGGGCCGCTTTGCTCTCCGGGAGCAGCAGACCGATGTGGTCCTTGCCGGCACCGGCATCCTGATGATCACTTCCGCAGGCCGCCAAGGGCGCTGCGAGCGAAAGTGCCATCGCGCCGGTGAGGGCGCGCCGCATTATTACATTCATTCCCGGTACCTCCAAAAGGGCCTCCTGACCGGCCCAGAACGGCTGAAGTGAACGTCACCCACGGCCCTTTAGTCAAGAATCGAACCAACAACGATATGAAAGCGAGTTGTGATGTGGCTCTCTGAAGAGGCGTCACTCGACGGGCGTTCCGGACAGTCCCGAAACGTTCAATTCGTTCCGTATCGCTCCGGAGATTCCGGTTAGGGCTGCGTCATGCGGGTCCGGATCGTGGCGGGGAGCACGGCGGGGCGTGCCGCTCTCGGATCGCTCCCTGCGCAGGTCAACCAGGGGATGGCGGAGGGGAGTTGTGCAGCAGCCGTCGCGCGGTGGCGTCCACTGCGGGCGCGGATACAGCCCTGCACCCCGCGTGCCAGACCGAGAGAAGCGAGGGAACGAGAAGGAAAATAGGTGCTGGGCGCAGCTTTCCCGGGGCGATCGCGGCGCCGGTGCGGACGCGGACCGAGCGCCGAAGCGACAGCCTGGCACGCACCGGCGACGACCGTGGAGAAGTTTTCTACTCCGCAACCAAATACGGCGGGGGCGATGGGGAATCCCTGGGAATCTCTTTAGCTTAATTCCGCGCCGATTGGCCGGGCCGGAAACCGGAAAGCCGCGCGGATTGGCCGGAGTGGAAACCCCACGGCCGCCCCGGAGCAGAACACGACCTTCCGGATCACGGCCTTACGGGTGCAGAACGAAGGCGACAGGGGGCCCGGCCGGCCCCGGCGGGGCCCGCGAAGGCGGTCAGCTCACCCACTGGGCCGTGAGGCCGAGCACCGCCGAGCCGTCCAGGTCGGTGAGCTTGGTGCCGGTGAAGCCACGCGCCCAGTCCGACGTCTGGATCCGGAACGCGGGCCGGTCCGCGGTGAGCGCCTCCAGCACGGCCTCGGCGGCCTCGGCCGAGGTCTGTGCGCCGTTGAGGAACTGCGCGGCGGTGCGGTCCAGGTAGGCCCGCAGCGGCTTCGCGTACGGGCCCGCGGCGTCGACCTCGGCCTGCCGATCGACCCCGATATTATTGACGAACTCGGTTGCCACGGCGCCCGGTTCGACGACGGACACGGACACCCCGAGCGTGGCCGCGACCGGCGCCAGGCTCTCCATGTAGCCCTCGACGGCGAACTTGGCCGCGCAGTAGGCCTCATTGAAGGGCTGGCCGACGACTCCGCCGACGCTGGTGACGGTGATCAGACGGCCACCGGTCGCGCGCAGATGCGGCAGCGCCGCCTTCGACACGTGCAGCACGCCGAAGAAGTTGACCTCCATGACCGCGCGGACGTCGGCCACGGACTCGTTCTCCAGGGTGCCGAGGTGCCCGGCACCGGCGTTGTTGATCACCGCGTCCAGCCGGCCGTGATCGGCGAGCACCCCGCCGACCGCGGCAGCGACGGAGGCCTCGTCGGTGACGTCGAGCTGCCGGACATCGAGCTCCACCCCCGCGTCGGCGGCGGCCGTACGCAGCGCCCCGGCGCGGCCGGTGTCCCGCAGCGTCGCCACGACCTGCCAGCCGGCCCGCGCGGCGGCGATCGCCGCGGCCAGGCCGATGCCGGAGGACGTACCGGTGATCAGAACAACCTTGGGAGAAGAGGAAGAGGTGGAAGAGGTGGAAGACATGGTGGTGGGGCCTTTCGATCTCTGCGATCTCTGCGAGTCCGCGAGCTCCGCGAAGAGCAAATTAAGTGCGTGTACACACACCATAGACATTATGTGTGCGTACACGCAACCGGTAGTCTTGCCCGTATGGCGAAGAGGAAGCTCACCCAGACCGAGATGCCCGTGGCCGATCACGCCTTCTACGGACTGGTCTGGGCCGGGACCGTGCTGACCGAGCGCGTGGACCGCGCCCTGAGCAAGGCCCATGACCTGCCGGTCTCCTGGTTCGAGGTGATGCTCTGGCTCGCCTCCAGCCCGGACCCGGTCCCCGCCTCCGTACTCGGCAACAGCACCATGCTCAGCCGCAGCCAGGTCTCCCGCGTGGTCGATGCCCTGCAGAGCCGTGGGCTGGTCGTCCGCACCCCCTCGGCGCGTGACGCACGCTCCGTCGAGGTGTCCCTCACCCCGGAGGGCCACCAGCTCTTCAAGGAGGCCGATGCCACCCGCCGCGCCTGCCTGGCACCGGTGTTCACCGACCTCCTCGACGAGGAGGACCTCGAAGCGCTGAGCACGGTGTGGAAGAAGCTCAAGGCCAGTAAGGACGGCCAGGACGGTCCGTAGGGCGGTTCCGCGACGGCCCGCCCTACGCCTCAGGGGCCGATCGTGCGGGCGATGTCCAGGGTGAGCCGCTGCCAGGGATCCCGTGGGTCGCGCAGGGTGAGCTCGGCTATGCGGCGCAGCCGGTAGCGCAGCGACTGGGGGTGCAGGCCGAGGCCACGGGCGGCGGCGTTCGCGGAGCCCGTATCGAGGTAGCTGGTCAGCGCTTCCCTGAGGTGGCCGCGGCCCGGCTGGACGAGCGGGCCGAGGATCAGCCGGCTGATCTGCTCCGGGGCGGCGGCGGGGCGGCCGCCGAGCAGCGCCAGCACTTGGGCATCCCCGTCCGTCAGGACCCGCGCGGGGTGGTGGGCGTGCGCCGGCGCGGTGTCCAGGGCATCGGCCGCGAGCCGATAGGCGGCGGCGATCCGGTCCTGGCTCTCCCCCGAGATCGCACAGCCGCGCAGGCCCCGCTCCCGCAGCGCCTCCGCCGCGGCCCCGCCGGCCGCGGCGGGCAGCAGCAGGACGAGGCGGGAGCCGCGGACCGTCGCCAGCGAGGTGGTGTCGTGGCCGTCACCGGCGAGCGCGGCCAGCAGCCCGAGCGCCGCCTCCTGGGTCACCACCGGACCGTCCGCCTCGACCGGCTCGGCCACCAACAGGCAGTACGGATCCGGTAGTTGACTGCCCAACCGGGCCGCCCGCGCGGTCAGGGAGCCGACCGAGGCATGCCGGCCGGCGATCAGATCGTCGAGGAGCAGCCGCAGCGCCCGGTCCCGGTCCGCGGCGAGGTCCTCGCTGGTGGCGGTGTACGCCGTGGCCATCTCCTCGGCGAGCGTGTCCAGGGTGGTCAGCGCCATGCGGACGAGCGCGAAGGCGTCCGGTGCGTCCGGCGCCGGCGTACAGGCCGCGACCTCGTCCGTGAGGACCGTCGCCGCGACCCGGTAGGCCCGCAGGACCGCCTGCACGGGGCGGCCGTCCGCGGCCCGCGCCGCCGCGATCCCGCGGAACCGCCGCAGATCGGCCGGGGTGAGCGCACCGTCGGTGGCCCACAGCTGGAGCATCCGCTCCAGCGCCCAGGCGGCGATGGCCCGGACCTCGTGGAGCCGGCCGTCGTCGAGGGCGGCGTAGGCCGGTACCTGCGCGCGCACCGCGGTGACGATCGAGGCGACCACGCGCGGGGAGCCGGTCAGCTGCTGTCTGATGCGCTCCCGTTCCTTCATCACAGGGTGATGATGTCAGCCGCGCGTTGTGCGCACCGCGGTGGACGGGCCTTGTCACTGTCGCCAGGATCTCGGTGAGCATGCGGTCTCAGCGACGAGAGGCGGGACGTACGGATGGCGAAGCACTGGGCGGACTTCCAGTACGAGATCTATCTCCGCGGGATGACGGGCGCCGTCCCACGGCTGCCGACCGATCTGTCGCGGCTGGCGGAGCTCACCGAGCAGCGGCTCGGCCCCGGCCCGGTCGGCTATGTGGCCGGCAGCGCGGGCACCGGGAGCACCGCCGACGCCAACCGGGCCGCCCTGGACCGCCGGCGGATCGTCCCGCGGATGCTCCGGGACGTGGCCGAACGCGACCTGTCCGTGGAGGTCTTGGGCCGCTCGCTGCCCGCGCCGCTCGCGCTGGCGCCGGTAGGCGTGCTGTCGCTGATGCATCCGGACGCCGAGCCCGCAGCCGCCCGGGCCGCCGCGGCGCACGGCGTGCCGTACATCCTGTCCTCCGCCTCCAGCACCCCCATGGAAGAGGTCGCCGAGGCGATGGGGGACGGGGAGCGGTGGTTCCAGCTGTACTGGGCGAAGGACCGCGAGGTGACCCGCAGCTTTCTGCACCGGGCCAAGGCGGCGGGCTTCACCGCGCTGTTCGTCACCCTCGACACCCCGCTCCTCGCCTGGCGGCCGCGCGATCTCGATCAGGCGTACCTCCCGTTCCTGCACGGCGTGGGCACCGCCAACTACTTCACCGACCCGGCGTTCACGGCCGGGCTCGCCAAGCCGGTGCACGAGGACCCCGACGCGGCCGTGATGCACTTCGTCGGGATGTTCGCCGACCCCGCCAAGACCTGGCCGGACCTGGCCTTCCTGCGCGAGAACTGGGACGGCCCGATCGCGCTCAAGGGCATCCTGCACCCGCAGGACGCGCTGCTGGCCGCCGAGGCCGGGATGGACGGGGTGGTGGTCTCCAACCACGGCGGCCGCCAGGTGGCGGGCTCGGTCGCCGCCGCCGACGCACTGCCCCGGGTCGTGAAGGCGGCCGGGGACCGGCTGACCGTCCTCTTCGACAGCGGGATCCGCACCGGCGACGACATCCTGAAGGCGCTGGCACTGGGCGCGAAGTCGGTGCTGGTGGGGCGCCCTTACGCCTATGGGCTCGGCCTCGACGGCCAGGCGGGCGTGGAGCACGTCATCCGCTGTCTGCTCGCCGAGTTCGATCTGACCCTCGCCCTGTCCGGGCACTCCCGCCCCACCACCCTGACCGCCGACGACCTCATCGAGGAGTCCGCATGACCACCACGACAGATCCGGCCGCGGAATCCGGGCCGCAGCCGGTGAAGAACGTCCTCGCCGTCGTCTCCCCGCATGTCGGCGGCCGCACCGCCGGCGCCGCGCTGACCGGCCTCTTCCCCGGTCAGGCCCGGGTCACCGTCGTCGAGACGGCCGACGAGGACCCCGCGGCCCTGCGCGCGGCGCATGTCCTGATCACCGGTCTGAGTCCGGTCACCGCCGCACACCTCGACGCCGCGCCGGCTCTGGAGCTCGTCCAGTGCGCCAGCCACGGCTTCGACTACGTCGATCTGGACGCGGCCCGCGCGCGCAACCTCCCCGTCTGCACCATCGGCTCCAGCAGCGCCGAGAAGCAGAACGTCGCCGAGCAGACCTTCGCCCTGATGCTCGCCCTCGCCAAGCAGCTGGTCCCCGCGCACACGGCCCTGGTCGAGGCCGACTGGGCACTGCCCCGCCTCCAGCAGTCCCTCACCGAACTGTCCGGCAAGACCCTCGGCATCATCGGACTCGGCCAGATCGGCACGGAAGTGGCCCGGCGTGCGGTCGCGTTCGACATGAGCATCGTCTATGCCGGGCCGAGCCCGATCGCACCCGAGGCCGCGGCCCGGCTCGGCGACGCCCGTCATCTGAGCGTCGACGAACTGCTGCGCACCTCCGACTACATCAGCCTGCACGCCCCGCTCACCGAGCGGACCCGCCACCTTCTCGACGCGGAGCGCCTGGCCCTCCTCAAGCCGACCGCGTTCGTCATCAACACCGCCCGCGGCGCCCTCATCGACCAGGACGCCCTCGCGGACGCCCTGGAGGCCGGCACCCTCGCCGGCGCCGGCCTCGATGTCTTCGACCCCGAACCGCCCACGGCGGCCCTGCGCCTGCTCAAGGCCCCGAACGTGGTCCTCTCCCCGCATGTCGCGGGCGTCACCCGCGAGACGCTCGTCCGCATCGCCCTGGCCGCCGTACAGAACGTCCTCGACCATCTGGCGGGCAAGGCGGTGCGGGACGTCGTGTCCTAGGGGCTGTCCGCAAGGTCGTTGGCCTTGTCCGGTGGGCCCGCGCCGTCCGGCCCGGCCTGCGGAGGCTGGCGGACCGCCCCAGGGCTCTGCCCGAATTTCGGCCATTGTTCGATGCCTTGAGCGAGCGGTGCCAGCCACACCGGCGGGGCGATGCGGCGGCATCCTCCTGACCGGACACCGTCATTTCTCGACACCCCGCGGCTGCCGGCCGCGCCCACAGGAGTAGCGTCCGCCCGGAGTCCGGGCGTCTCGCCGGTCGGTTCGGGCCGTCCGGTCCGTTCGTCAGCGGGCCGCTGTGCCCGGCGGGACCTCCGGCCCGGACATCGGAGGACCGTCCCGGTACGGAGGCGACGGCCCCACCAGGAAAGGCGGACGCACGCTCGTGGAACCCCGTGGACGCACCCGTTGGGCGATCGGCGGATTGCTGGCCGGCGGTATCGTCGTCAACTTCCTCGACCGCACGGCGATATCGGTGGCGAGCTCCTCGATCGCCGAGGACTTCGGGCTGGACCTCCAGCAACTCGGGGTGGTGCTGTCGGCCTTCACCTGGTCGTACTGCCTGGTCCAGTTACCCGCCGGGATGCTGGTCGACCTCCTGGGCGTCTCACGGCTCACCCGGATCGCCTCCGCGTTATGGGCCGTTGCCGGCCTGCTGACCGCCGTGGCCAGTGGGGTCGGGCCGCTCATCGTGGCGCGGCTGCTGCTCGGGGTGGCCGAGGGGCCGTCGATGGTCGGTGCCTCCAAGGCGACCGCTGCCTGGTTCCCCGTCGGAGAGCGCGGTATGGCGACGGCGCTGTTCGACGGCGCCACCAAGCTGGCCAACATGATCGCGTTCCCGGTGCTGGCGTTCGTGATGAGCGAGTGGGGCTGGCGCGCCGGATTCGTGTTCAGCGCCGCGGTCAGTGTGCTGTTCACGGCCGTGTGGTGGTGGGGCTACCGGGACCCGTCCGCGCTTCGTTCACTGCGTCCGGCGGAGCGGGACTTCATCCTTGCGGGCGGGGCGCGGGACGCCGACCGGGGCGGCGCCCGGCAGTTCCTCGCGGCCCTGCGCTCCGGCCGGATCTGGATCCTGTCCTGCGGTTTCGCCTGTTACGGCTACACCATCAACATCGTGCTGACCTGGATGCCGGAGTTCCTCCAGCGGCAGTTCCATGTGCGGCTGCTGCAGTCCGGCCTGTACTCGATGATTCCGTGGGCGGTGGCGACGGTGGCCGAACTCGCCTTCGGGGGCTGGCTGGTGGACCGGCTGGTGCGGCGGGGCCGTCATCCGTGGCGGGTGCGCAAAACCGTGCTGACCTGCGGGCTGGCGCTCGGCGCGACGATCGGCGCCGCCGGGAGTGCGGCCTCGCCCGAGGTCGCGGTGTTCTGGATGTCGGCCTCCCTCGCGGGGCTGGCGATCGCCGCGCCCGTCGCCTGGAGCCTGCCCGGCCTGCTCGCCCCGCCGGGGACGGTGGGGGCGGTCAGCGGGCTGATGAACTTCCTCAATACGGCGGCCACCGCGGGCGGTGTGCTGCTCACCGGCCGGCTGGCGCAGGTGACCGGATCGTTCGCCGCGCCCTTCCTGTTCGCGGTCGCCGTCCTGGCCGTCGGCGTCGCGCTCTACTGGTGGGCGCTGCACCCGTCCGCGGTGCCGGACGGCGACCGGGGCGGCGTCCGGCAGCCGTCCCGCGTCTGAGGCCGCGGAGCTGTACTTCCTCCGCGGGGAGTACAGCGGCATGAGCTGTGGCTGTCGTCACAGATTCCGTACCCCGCCCGGGGGCATGCCTTGTACGCACCGGTAGTTCTGGCAGGGGAGCGTGGAAAGCAGCTATGCACACCGTCGGCCCGATCCGGCTCAGGTCCGGCCTCACCCGGGGGCCGGCCGGGCAGTCGTCGGAAGCGGCCGCGCCCGCACCGGGCACCACAGCGTCGGCGCCGAGGGCAGCCGCGGCCGAAGGTGTCCGCCGATGACCGGTACCTCCGTCTTAGCGTCGTGTCTGGCGCGATTATCCTGGCCGCCGGAGCGGCTGGCCCGTGAGATCAACAGACGCTGCGGCAGCGGAACCATCAGCAGCAAGGCCCCCTACAACTGGCTGAAGGGCTCCTGCCCCCGCCGCCGGCTGCCGTACATCGTCGCCCGGATCCTCTCCGAGCAGCTCGGTGAGCCGATCGCGGTCGAGGCGCTGTGGCCCCAGCACTTCCCGGCCGACACCCCGCCGCTCCTCCAGGGCCCCGCCCGCCGCCGGCCCGTGGCACCCCTCCAACTGCCCGCCGGCCAGGACCCGTTGGCGGCATCGGTGGACTGGCTGGTGACCGACGACCCTCCGCCGCCCTCACGCAGTCGCGGCGACGAGGTCCCCGATGCCGCGGTCGGCATGCTGGCCGTCCGGATCCAGCAGCTGCGGCAGCTCGACGACAGCGCCAGCAGCGGACTCGTCCTGGACTGGGCGCTCCAGGACCTGCAGTGGGCGCAGAAGCTGGCCGCCAAGTACGCCTACGGCGCCGAGACCGGGCTGCAACTGCACCGCATCATCGCCGAGCTCGGCCAGCTCACCGCGTGGCTGACCGCCGACCAGGGCATGGACGCGCTGAGCACCTCCCGCTTTCTGAACGCGCTGAGCGCCGCCCGTGCCGCCGGCGACCGGCCGCTCGGCGCGTACATCATCTCCTGCATGAGCTACCGCGCCGGCTGGGCCGGCCGGGCGGAGGAGGCGCTGCGGCTGAGCCGCATCGCCCGCAAGGGGACCGCGCACGAGGACATGGGCATCGGCCAGGCACTGCTGGCCACCCGCGAGGCCAGAGCCCATGCGAGCCTCGGCGACGAAGCGGGCTGTCAACGCGCCCTGGAGGAGGCCGCCGAGCTCAGCCGGGCCGGCCGGCCCTCGTGCGAGCCGCCCTGGGCGTACTGGCTCACACCGGCGGTCATGGTGGCCGACGCCGGACGGGCCTGGCTGGAGCTGGGGCGCCCCCAGCGGGCGGAGTCCCATCTGACCCGCGGGATCGACATGCTCAAGGGCAGCCAGCCGCGCAATCTGCTGCTGCACAGCGCCTCGCTGGCCGAGGCACGACTGGCGCGCTGTGAGCTCGACGGTGCGGCGGAGGCCACCGCCGACGCACTGGCGCTGACCGGAAACGTCACCTCACAGCGCGCCCACACCCGGCTCATGAGCCTGCGCCGGAGGTTTCTGCGGTACGACAGCGCGGTGGCGCGCGAGATCGTGCAGCGGGCGGACGAGCTGCTGCATGCGGGGCAGCCACCGGCGGTGTGCCAGGGCCCGACGCCATGAACGCCTTCGCCGTCCGCAGGTCAGCGACCTGCGCATACAGTGCCCAAGCGCAGGAACTCCCCGTGGTCGGCACGGACTGAGCGCGGGCTGAGCACCGCCGCTGCGCAACCACCGCCCCCCCGGGGCCCCCTCTGACACGGATCGGCATCCAGGAGAAACAGGACCACATGCGAGTCACTCACGCGGTACCGCTTGCCCCGATGACGACGCTGGGCATCGGAGGACCGGCCGCGGCCCTCATGGAGCTGCACGACCCCGCGGACTTCCCCGAGTTCGTCGCGCTGGCCGACACCCTGCCCGGCGCCCCGGTCTGTCTGGGCGAGGGAAGCAATGTGCTGGTCAGCGATGCCGGATGCGACTGCGCCGTGCTGCGGATGAGCACCAAGGGCGTACGGATGACGGGGAGCACGGCGGACGGCCGGGTGCGGGTCGAGGTGCAGGCCGGTCATCTGCTCTCCGACCTGGTCGACACCACCATCGCCGAGGGCCTCACCGGGATGGAGATGCTGGTGGGCATCCCCGGGACCACCGGCGCCACCCCGGTCCAGAACGTCGGTGCCTATGGTCAGGAAACCGCCGACAGCCTGGTGGAAGTGACCGCGTGGGACTGGACGTTGCGCCGTATGGTCACCCTGGATGCCGCGGCGTGCGGGCTGGGGCACCGCACCAGCGTCTTCAAACACTCCCGCCGCTGGACGCTGCTGAGCCTGGTCTTCGCGCTGCGCCGGTCCGAACTCAGCGCGCCGGTCGGCTACCGTACGGTCGCCGCCGAGCTCGGCGTGCCGGTCGGGAGCCGGGTCCCCCTGGAGGAAGTGGCGCAGGCGGTGCTGGCCGTCCGGCGGAGCAAGGGCATGGTGCTGGGCTGCAGCGGCACCGACGACCGGTCGGTCGGCAGTGTGTTCCTCAGCCCCGAGATCTCCCCCGCCCAGGCCGACAGCCTGCGGGCGCAGAACGCTCCGGTGAACCACTTCCCCGACGGCTCGGTGCGGGTGAGTGCGAGCTGGCTCATCCGGCAGGCCGGATTCGAGCTGCGCCGCCCGATCGTGCCGGGCGTCCGGCTGTCCTCGCTGCACTACACGCTGGTCGCCGACGAGGGCGCGAGCGCCGCCGGCTTCACCGAGGCGATCGACATCGTGTTCCAGGAGGTCCTGCGCCGCACCGGGGTACGGCTGACCTCGGAGATCGACTTCCTCTGAGGCGGTGGGGGCCGGGCACCGCCCCGGCAGTCCTCAGCCGGAACCCTTGGGGTAACTAGCGGACGTCGAAGTCCGTCAGGCCCTCCGGTTCCTCCTCCTGGACGGACACCGCGTCGACGGTCCCCAGGGGCGGGCCTTGGTGCGCCCAGTCCACCAGCTTCTGGACACGCTCAGGCGTCCCCTCGAACACGGCCTCCACCGTCCCGTCCGGGCAGTTGCGCACCCAGCCGGCCACGGCGTGCTCCTCCGCCGTGCGCCGGCAGGTGTCGCGGAAGAACACCCCCTGGACGTCCCCGGAGACCACCACATGTCGGCGGATCATCCGCGTCTCACCTCGCTTCCTCGCCCTGGCGGTACCCGCGCAGATATATCCCGGCGCCGTGGTCAGCCCGCGGCGCCACGCCCGGTCGGCGTACGGCTCACACCGCGGCCGGCGGCCCCGACGGCGCGGCCGAAGTGCGCGGCGTCCAGGACGGCCGCGCCGTCCGGGTCGTTGTTGAAGTACGCGTAGATGTCGGCCCGCTCCGGCCAGGTGTCGGTGATCCGCCGCACCCAGGTGGTGAGCGCCTGCCGGCCGTAGCGCGGCCAGGGTTCCGCGCGGCCCGCGTGGAAGCGCAGATACCCCCAGTCGGCGGTCCGCCAGAGGGGCGTCACGGGCCGGGAGTCGCGGTCGGCCCAGCACAGCGCGGCGCCCCGCCGCTCCAGCACCGTACGGATCTCCGCGGTCCACCAGGAGGCGTGCCGGGGTTCGACCGCGACCCGGGTGCCGGCCGGGAAGCAGCCGAGGCAGGTGTCGAGCAGCCGGGCGTCCACGCGCAGGGTGGGCGGCAGTTGGAGGAGGACGGGGCCGAGCCGGGGGCCGAGGGCGGCGGCGCGCGACATCAGCCGTGCGACGGGCTCCTCGGGATCGCGCAGCCGCTTGATGTGGGTGAGGTAGCGGCTCGCCTTGACGGCCATCACGAATCCGTCGGGGGTCCGCTCCCGCCAGTCGACGAAGGTCTTCTCCTCGGGCAGCCGGTAGAAGGCGGCATTGCTCTCGACGGTGGCGAAGTGCCGCGCGTACTCCTCCAGCCACAGCCGCTGCGGCCGGTCGGGCGGGTAAAGGACCGTACGCCAGTCCTTGTACTGCCAGCCGGAGGTTCCGACGAGGACGGTCATGTGCCCATCCCTGCCCGGCCGGGGTCCGGACGTATCAGCCGCCCCCCTTACGGACCGGCGGCCGGGTGGGCGTCAGGCCGCCGCGGCGGGACG
The DNA here is from genome assembly GCF_900221035.1 of Streptomyces sp. 2323.1. NCBI lineage: Bacteria > Bacillati > Actinomycetota > Actinomycetes > Kitasatosporales > Streptomycetaceae > Streptomyces > Streptomyces sp. 2323.1. The sequence continues at coordinate 1,047,409 of NZ_LT907981.1, forward strand.
CCCCCCGCGTCAGGCCGCCGCGGGCGACCCGGCCGCACCGGATCCCCGCTCGTGCGCGTCATGGTGAATCGGCCGCCGCGAGCCGGTCAGGGGCACGCCCGTGCCGCCCCGCCGGGCCGCGACGATCTCCGCCGCGATGGACAGGGCGGTCTCCTCGGGGGTACGGGCGCCCAGGTCGAGGCCGATCGGTGAGTGGAGCCGGGCGAGTTCGGGTGCGGTGAGGCCGGCTTCGCGGAGGCGGCGGTTGCGGTCCTCGTGGGTACGGCGGGAGCCCATCGCGCCAACGAACGCGACCGGCAGCCGCAGGGCCACCTCCAGCAGGGGTATGTCGAACTTGGCGTCGTGGGTGAGCACGCACAGCACCGTGCGGCCGTCGGTCTCGGTGCGCTGGAGATAGCGGTGCGGCCACTCGACGACGAGCTCGTCGGCCTCGGGGAAGCGGGCCCGGGTGGCGAAGACGGGGCGGGCGTCGCACACGGTGACGTGGTAGCCGAGGAATTTTCCGGCGCGCACCAGCGCCGCGGCGAAGTCGACCGCACCGAAGATGATCATGCGGGGCGGTGGTGCACTCGATTCGACGAACAGCGTCACGGCCGGCTCGCAGCGCGATCCGTCCTCCGCGAGGTCGCACGACCCGGTGCGCCCGGCGTCCAGCAGCGCGCGGGCCTGCTCTGCCGCCGCGCGGTCCAGCTCCGGAGGCCCGCCGAGGCCGCCTTCGTACGTCCCGTCGGGGTGGACGAGCAGCGGTCTGCCGAGGAGTCCGGCCGGGCCCCGGGCGACCCGGGCGAGGGCCGCCGCGGTGCCCCGGGCGGCGGCCGACAGCGCCGCCGCCCACACCCTCCGCTCCGGCGCGTTCGCCGCCACCGGCGTGACCAGGACCTCGATCTCCCCGCCGCAGGTCAATCCCACCGCGAAGGCGTCCTCGGCGCTGTAGCCGAACCGTTCGCGGACCGTCACACCGTCCCTGAGCGCCTGGACGCACAGGTCGTAGACCGCCCCCTCCACACAGCCCCCGGAGACCGAGCCGATCGCCGTGCCCCGGCTGTCGACGGCGAGGGCGGCGCCGGGCCGGCGCGGTGCGCTGCCGCCGACGGCCACGACGGTGGCGACGGCGAAGTCCCGGCCCTGTTCGACCCAACGGGTCAACTCGTCGGCGATGTCCAGCATCGTGGTCTCCTCGTGGTTCGTGGTCCGGCGGGACGGCGGCACCGCGGACGTCCGGACGGGCTCATCCGGCGGCGCGGTCGCCGCCTCCCGCCAGCAGGACACGGTCGGGGCGGATCGGCAGGTCGCGGTGGCGTACCCCGGTCGCGTGCCAGACCGCGTTGGCGATCGCTGCCGCACCGCCGACGATGCCGATCTCACCGATCCCCTTGATGCCGACCGGGTCGTCCTCGTCGGGGTCGTCGACCCAGTCCGCCTCGATGGGGGGTACGTCGGCGTGCGCGGCGACGTGATAGCCGGCGAGGTCGGCGCCGACCGGGGCGCCCGAGGCCCGGTCCCGGACCGCCTCCTCGTGCAGCGCCATGGAGAGTCCCCAGGTCATTCCGCCGATGAACTGGCTGCGCGCGGTGAGCGGATTGACGATCCGGCCGGCGGCGAAGATGCCGAGCATCCGGCGCACCCGGACCTCACCGCTGGTGACGTCCACGGCGACCTCGGCGAACTGGGCGCCGAAGGCGTGCCGTTCCTTCTGCGCCAGCGCGGCGATCGCGGCGGTGGTGTCCGACCGCACCGTGATCCCCTGCGGGGGTATCCCGCCGCCCAGGGCCAGTTGTTCCCGCAGTTCGCGCGCCGCGGCGGTGACCGCCCAGGCCCAGGAGCGGGTGCCCATCGAGCCGCCGGCGATCATCGCCGGGCCGAAGTCGCTGTCCGCGATCTGCATCCGGATGCGCTCCGGCGCCACCTCCAGCGCGTCCGCGGCGATCAGGGTCAGGGCGGTGCGCGCTCCGGTCCCGATGTCCGCGGCGGCGATCCGTACGGTGAAGCCGCCGTCCGCCTCCGCCGTCACGGACGCCGTGGACGGGAGGGCCCGCGCGGGGAACTGTGCCGCCGCCGTGCCGGTGCCGAGCAGCCAGCGCCCCTCCCGCCGCCGGCCGGGACGCGGGTCCCGGTCCGCCCAGCCGAATCGGCGGGCGCCCTCCTGGAAGCAGTCGAGCAGCTTGCGGCTGCTGAACGGGAGCCCGGAGACCGGGCCCGCCGCCGGTTCGTTGCGGGCCCGCAGCGCGATCGGGTCCATCCCGCACTTCTCGGCGAGTTCGTCGAGCGCGGACTCCAGCGCGAACGAGCCCGGTGCCTCGCCCGGTGCACGCATCCAGCTCGGGGTCGGCACATCGAGCCGTACGACGCGGTGGACGGTGTGGTGCGCGTCGGCGTCGTACATCACCCGCCCCATGTCGGCGCTCCGCTCGATGAATTCACGCACCGTCGAGGTGACGCACTCCGCTTGGTGGTCGAAGGCGCGCAGCCGGCCGTCGGCGTCGGCGCCGAGCCTGATCCGCTGCGCGGTGGGGCTGCGATAGCCGACGACCGAGAACATCTGGCGGCGCGTCAGGACCACCCTGACCGGGCGCTGGAGGACCGTGGCCGCCATGGCGGCGAGCACCTGGTGCGGGCGGAGGGCCTTGGAGCCGAAGCCGCCGCCGACGTGCTCGGACCGTACCCGTACCGAGGCCGGGTCCAGGGAGAACAGGTTGGCGAGTTCCTCCGCCACGTATCTGCTGCCCTGGTTGGAGTCGACGAGCTCCAGCCGGCCGCCGTCCCAGCGCGCCATCGCCGCATGCGGCTCCAGCGGATGGTGGTGCTCCTCGGGCGTGGTGTACTGCGCGTCCACCACCACGGCGGACGCGGCGAGTTCGGCCGCCAGGTCCCCCTTCTCCGTCTCCGCCGCGGACTGCGGGGAGCTCTCCGGCGTGTACATGTCCGGGTGCCCGGCGGCGAACGCGACCTCGTGCGGCTCCTGGTCGTAGCGGACCACCAGCGTCTCGGCGGCCTCCCGCGCCTGCTCGGGCGTTTCGGCGACGACCAGCGCCACCGGCCAGCCGGCGTACGGCACCCGGTCGTGCTGGAAGACCTGGACGACCGGATCGGGCGGCCCGAGCGGACCGGTGTAGTTGCCGTCGACGCGCGGCGCGTTGCCGTGGTGGAGCACGGCGAGCACCCCGGGCATCGCCAGTACGGGGGCGGACTCCACGGCGCGGATGCGGCCGCGGGCGATGGTGGACAACACCAGCCAGCCGTGGGCGAGTTCGGCGAAGGGGATCTCGCCGGCGTAGCGGGCCGCGCCGGTGACCTTGGCCAGGCCCTCCACGCGGGTGTGGGCGGCGCCGACGGCCCCCGTCACCGCGGTGGTTCCCGTGGTCGTCGTGGTCATCGTGCAGCCTCCTCGGTGAGCTCGGTCAGCATGGCGACGACGAGGTTGCGCATCAGCGTCACCTTGTAGCCGTTGTGGGGCAGCGCCTCGGCGGCCGCGAGTTCGGCATCCGCGGCGGCGGCGAATGCCTCGGCGCTCGCCGGCCCCCCGGTCAGCACCCGCTCGGCCGTCCGGGCCCGCCACGGCCGGGACGCCACCGCCCCGAAGGCGAGCCGGACCTCGTGGACGGTGCCGTCGCGGACGTCGAGGGCGGCGGCGAGCGAGCCGATCGCAAAGGCGTATGACGCGCGCTCGCGCACCTTGCGGTAGCGGGAGACGGCGGCGACCTGAGCCGGCGGGAGCCGGAGCCCGGTGATCAGCGCACCGGACGGCAGCGCGGTCTCCAGATGCGGGGTCTCCCCCACCGGAAGGTAGAACTCCGACAAGGGCAACTCCCCTGCCCCGTCCGCCGTTTCGTACTCGACGACGGCGTCGAATGCGGCCAGCGCCACCCCCATGTCCGAGGGGTGCACGGCGACACAGTGCCCGGAGGCCCCGAGGATCGCGTGGTTGTGGTGCTCGCCCTCGATGGCCGGACAGCCGGCGCCCGGGACGCGCTTGTTGCACGCCGCGGCCGGGTCGGTGAAGTAGCCGCAGCGGGTGCGCTGCAGCAGATTGCCGCCGACCGTGGCCATGTTGCGCAACTGCCCCGAGGCACCGGCCAGTACGGCCTGCGCCAGCGCCGGATAGCGGCGCCGGACCTCGGGATCGGCGGCGAGTGCGCTGTTGGTGACCGTCGCGCCGATGCGCAGACCGCCGTCCTGGGTGACCTCGATCCGGTCGAGGGGGAGGTCCTGTACGTCGATGAGCAGCGCGGGCCGCTCCACTCCGGTCTTCATCAGGTCGACGAGATTGGTGCCGCCGCCGAGCAGGCGCGCCTCGGGCTCGGCGGCGAGCAGCGCGACCGCACCCTGGACGTCGGTCGCCCGCCGATAGCCGAATTCCCTCATGCCGCCGCCTCCTCGTCCGTCGGGGCCCCGGCCTCGCCCGGGCCGCTCCCCTGCCGCGGCACCGCCGGGGCCCCCGCAGCCTCGGCCGCCCGGGCCACCGCCTGGACGATCGACACATACGCGCCGCAGCGGCACAGGTTGCCGCTCATCCGCTCCCGTATCTCGTCGGCGGTGAGCGCCGGCACGCCCGCCTCCGGTCGCACATCGGCGGTCACGGCGCTCGGCCAGCCCGCCGCATGCTCCTCGATCACCGCAAGGGCCGAACAGATCTGCCCCGGTGTGCAATAGCCGCACTGGTAGCCGTCTAGGTCGAGGAAGGCCTGCTGCACCGGATGCAGCCGCTCGCCGTCCGCCACCCCCTCGATGGTGGTGATCTCGCGTCCCTCGGCGGCGACCGCGAGCTGGAGGCAGGACACCGCCCGGCGCCCGTCCATCAGCACCGTGCAGGCGCCGCACTGGCCCTGGTCACAGCCCTTCTTGGTTCCGGTCAGATCGAGCTGCTCGCGCAGCGCGTCAAGCAGGGTGGTGCGGTGATCGACGGGCAGCGTGTGCTTCTCGCCGTTGATGTGCAGGGTGACGGCGCTGGACGTCGGTGGGGCCATGGTCAGCCTTCTTTCGCGTAGGTCAGGCGCGGCGGGCGTCGGGGCGCGGGCCTGAGACCGGCGGGCCCCTCGGGAGTCGGACGATCCCCGCGCCGCGGAACCGGGAGCACCAGGCGGGAACCTCACGGGCGGTCAGGGAGGCAAGGGCTCTGTACAGGGCGGCGTCAGCTCGGAGGCCATGGCGGGGGCGGCTGGAGACGGACCGGCGGCGGGCACCATCGGCCACCACGCACCGACCCCCCGCACCGACCACCACTCCGGCCGTATCTGCCGCTATGGTGGACCTAAGCGGACAACTGTCCACTCCATCGAAACTACCGGACAACTGTCCGGTTAGCAAGAGCGGCTTTCCCGTGATTCCCGGAAGGAGGACGAGTGCAGCAGCACAAGAACGCACCCCTGCGCTCGGACGCGCAACGGAATCGCGAGCGCATCCTGGAAGTGGCGCTGGCGGAGCTGACGCACTCGGCGGACGCCCCGCTGAGCGCGATCGCGAAGAAGGCGGGCGTCGGGCAGGGGACGTTCTACCGCAACTTCCCCAACCGCGAGTCACTCGTCCTGGAGGTCTACCGCTACGAGGTGCAGCAGGTCGCCGACGCCGCCTCCCAGCTGCTCGAAACCCGCACACCCGAGCAGGCGCTGCGGGAGTGGATGGACCGTCTCGCCCAGTACGCCATGGCCAAGGCCGGCCTGGCCGATGCCATGCGCAAGGCCACCAGCGCCTGCGGCAGCCTGGCCGGCCTGGGCCACGGCCCGGTGACCTCGGCCGTGGCCCTGCTCCTGAAGGCGAACGAGGACGCCGGCACCATCCGCCCCGACGTGACCCCCGACGACTTCGTCCTCGCCATCGCCGGCCTCTGGCAGATCGACCCGCACAGCGACTGGCAGTCACGCGCCGGCCGCCTCCTCGACCTGGTCATGGACGGGCTCCGGACAGGCGCTCCGGGGGCGTGAGGGGCCAAACCGCACCGCGGCAGCCGGACGTTAGTGCTCCGTTAGTGAACCGACAGTGACCGCCGGAAGGGTTGTCCCTGCTCGCCGCAACACCCGGCCCCACCTGACCGCCGTACGTGTCAGGGGTGTTGCGGCCTGCCCCCCAGGGAGCAGGTACACGAGTGCAGCACAGCTCATCCGCCAGGCTCGAAGATCACAGGAGCACTATGTCCCCCCAGCCCTCCCCCCGCCGCGTCCGCACCCTCGCTGCCGCGCTGCTGGCCGTGACCGCCGCGGCCGCGCTCACGGCGTGCCAGGACGGCAAGCCCGACAGCGCGAAGAGCCCGTCGTCCGCCACCTCGGGCGGCAGCTCTTCGGGCGCGGCGTCCGGCACCAACGGGGGCGGCACCGGCACCGGTTCGCAGAACTCCGGCGGGTCGGCGGACACCGCGGGTCAGCCCACCGCCGCCCGGGGCGCCGCGTCCACCGACCACTCGTCGCACCGCTGCACCGCGGCGTCGCTGCGCATGTCGCTGGGGCAGCCCGACCCGGGCGCGGGCAACATCCGCTCTGCGCTGACCTTCACCAACAGCGGCAAGCAGTCCTGCACCCTGCGCGGCTTCCCCGGAGTCTCGCTGCTGGCCAAGGACGGGCAGGCGGTCGGCAAGCCGGCCACCCGTGAAGGCGCGGCGGGCGCGGCCGTCACGCTCGCTCCCGGCAAGAGCGCCCATGCGGTGCTGCACACGATCACCAAGGGGATGAAGGGCTCCGGCTGCTGGCCGGCCGGGGCCTCGGTGCAGGCGTTCCCGCCCGGTTCGAAGGAGTCGATGACCGCTCGCGCCTCCGGACTGCAGGTCTGCGGCGATGAGTTCAGCGTCACCGCCCTCGCACCCGGCGCGGCGGCGTAACTCCGCGTCCGGGGGCGTACCGGCCCGGGCCGCGTAAGACCAACGCGGCCCGGGCACGAAGCTCGGCCCTGCGATGCCCGCCCCGTCCCGGCTCCGGCCGGCGTTCGGGCCCGTACGGAGGGCGGGCCCGCACGGGCGGGCGTCGCGGGGCGGCGGGCGGTTTCGGTACCCGGTCTCACGCGGGGTGAGCCGGGTGGGCGAGGAGGGCGTGGCGCACAGGGAGCGCCCGCCGAGCGGTGAGCAGCCGGGGGGCTGCGGACCGCCGAACGCCACCACGCACTCGGCACCGGCAGGACCAGCCGGTGCCGAGTTGCCGGAGGTCACGGGCCCTGGGCAAGGTGGAGAGCGGACGGGGGTGCGGCCCACCGCCGTCGGATCGGCGCGGCGGACGGGCGGTGACAGGGACCCACCGCGCAGGTCCGGCTCGTTCGCCGGTCGTCCCGGTCCGCACGGGGCCAGGCCCGGGCCCGGGGCGCCGTACCGGAGACGCAGGAGCGCCCGGCCCAGGAGCGTCCGACGCCACGGAGCGGAGGAACCATGGGGACAACGCACACCTCCCGGACAGCTACGGGGTGGCCGCAGTTGCGGGTGGCCGACTGGACCGACACCCGCGAGACGCTGCACATGTGGACCCAGATCGTCGGCAAGGTCCGGCTGGCGCACGCACCGCTCCTCAACCACTGGTGGCAGGTGACGTTCTACGTCAGCCCGCGGGGACTGACCACCTCCGCCGTCCCGCACGGTACGGGCGCCTTCGACATCGAATTCGACTTCCTCGACCACACGCTGCACCTGCGCACCAGCGACGGCGGTACCCGCCGCATCACGCTGGAGTCCATGCCGGTGGCCGACTTCCACGCCCGGGTCCTGCGGGCCCTGGACGAACTGGACGTCCCCACCACGATCCAGGGGCATCCCAACGAGATCGAGCCGGCGATCCCGTTCGCGGAGGACTACCGGCACCACACCTACGACCCGCATGCGGCGCAGCTTTTCTGGCGTCAACTCCTGCAAGCCAACCGGGTGTTGGGGGAATTCCGCAGCGCCTTCGCCGGCAAGGTCAGCCCGGTCCACTTCTTCTGGGGCGCCATGGACCTGGCCTGCACCCGCTTCTCCGGGCGCGGCGCCCCCCGGCACCCCGGCGGCGCGCCGAACTGCGGCGACTGGGTCATGGTGGAGGGCTACTCCCACGAGCTGAGCAGCTGCGGATTCTGGCCCGGCGGCGGGGACGAGGGCGCCTTCTACGCCTACGCCTACCCCGAACCGGAAGGCTTCGCGGACGCTCCGGTGGCCCCCGCCGAGGCGTTCTACAGCCCGGAAAACGGTCAGTTCCTGCTGCCGTACGAAACGGTACGCAGCGCCGACGACCCCGACCGGACGCTCTCCCGCTTCCTGCACAGCACCTACGAGGCAGCCGCCGACCGGGCCGGATGGGACCGGGCGGCGCTGGAGATCGATCCGGAGCGCTGGGAAGGGAAGACCTGATGACACATCACGACGACTGGCCGACACCCGCTCAGGGGCTCGTACTGACCCACTTCCTGACCGTGCGGGACGTCGCCGTATCCCGCCGCTTCTACGCGGAGGTGTTCGGCGGTGAGGTGGTGCTGGCCGAGAACCCCTGCATCGTGAAGATCGCCAACGGCTGGATCATCATGAACCCCGGCGGCGGCCCCACCCCCGACAAGCCCGAGGTCACCCTCACCCCGCCCGAACCCGGCGACCCGGTGTCGGCCTTCCTCAATGTACGGGTGGCCGACATCGCGGCCTTCTACGAGCAGGCCGTCGCCAAGGGCGCGCGGTTCCTGACCGAGCCGATCGACCGCAAGGCCGAGATCCGCTGCTACCTCCGCGATCCGGACGGCCATCTGATCGAGGTGGGACAGGCCACCGGGATGCTGGAGGGCGTCTTCGCGGATACGGGCGGGCCGCCCGCGCAGGGGGGCGGCCACCCATGAGGACGGCCACCCCGGACGTCCCGTCAAGCGGAACGTGACGAGCCCTCGCGCAGGGCATAGGTGAGCGTGCGTTCGCTCAGCAGGTCCTCGACGAGATCGAGGAGTTCCAGCACGGCCGCCGCGATGGTGTCCGGCTTCTCGCCCGCCACGAGGCGCCGGCCGATCTCGCTGTAGACCAGCGAGTGGAACCACCCGATCTGGGAGGCCACCGCGCGCGGCATCTGGTCGTCCGGCGCGGCCCCGGTCTCCTCGGCCAGGACGGCGCCGAGTGCCTCGGTCATCTGCCGGCCGAGGTCCTCCAGGCGGGCGGTGAGGGTGGGGGCGGCCCGCATCATGGCGAAGACCCGGCCGAAGCCTGCGGTCAGACCCACGGTGCGGTCGCGGCGGCGCAGTTCGTCCCGGAGGTGGGCGAGCACGGCCCGGGCAGCGGACTCCCCGGGCTGCCGGGCGCGCACGATATCGGCGAGCCGTTGCGGGGAGGCCTGGTCCGGCGGCAGGACGAGGTCTTCCTTGGCCTCGTAATAGTTGTAGAGGGTGTTGACCGAGACCTCGGCCGCCGCTGCGACCTCGGCGATGGTGACCTGATCGAAGCCGCGCTCCACGAACAGGCCGATGGCCACCTCGGAGAGGTGTTGCCGTGTCTGCCGCTTCTTGCGCTCCCGCAGCCCTTCGCTCATGAAAAGAGCCTAACTGTGCTGGTCATGGGCGTTCATTCACCGGGCTGCCCGCCCTCGCGGAAGGCCCCCGGAAGCCACCGGGCGGAGACTTTCGCGCGCGCCGCGAGGTGGGCGACGTACGCATCCCGGACCTCGTCCGGCGTGGTGAAGCCCGGCTCCCCACGCAGCCATTCGCCCGGGACGGCCGCGACGACCTCGCGCAACAGCCGGGTGCTCACCCGGGGTGCGAGCTCGGCGTCCGCCGCCGCCAGGTCCGGGCTCCGGGAGCCGAGCACGTGATGGCGGAGGTCGTAGGCCTTCCCCACCGCGTCCGCCGCGCTCTCCCACCGGTGGTGGAAGACGAGCGCGGCACCGTGGTCGATGAGCCACAAGCGGGGCTCCTGGTGACCGGAGGTCGGCCAGACCATGAGGTTCGAGCTGTGCACCGTGCGGTCCACATTGGCGGTGAACGCGTCCAGCCAGATGATCCTGGCGGCCTCCATCGGATCGGCGTGCAGCGCGTGCGGCGTGACGTCGGCGGCTCCCGGCAGGTAGTCCATCCCGAGATTGAGTCCCGCACTGGAGCGCAGCAGATCCTGCACTTCTTGATGCGGTTCCGCCTCGGCCACGGCGGGGTCGAAGTGCATCAGCACCAACTCCGGTACCCGCAGCCCGAGTCGCCGCGCCAGCTCCCCCACGATGACCTCGGCGACGAGCGCCTTGCGCCCCTGCGCCGAGCCGGTGAACTTGACGACGTACGTCCCCAGATCGTCGGCCTCGACGACGCCGGGGACCGAGCCGCCGCTCCTGAGCGGGGTCACGTACCGGACGGCCGTCACCGTCCGCAGCTCATGTGTTGCGGTGGTGGTGGTCATGGGTTCCGCCCCCGTTCCCTCATGAAGGGCCGCCCCGGAGAGTCGACGGCCGAGAAAATGAACCCTACTCCAAATATGCAGTCCATTATAGTTTTCTGGGACGGCGTCAGGTCCCGGGTGCCGGCCGTCAGCACAGGACGGACCGCTTCGAACCGCTTCGACAGGAGATACGAGCATGGCAACGCCACAGGTGCACGACGCGGCGGTCGCCCGCGCCAACGAGGCCCTCCGGACGTACACCCTCTCCGGCGAGGGCTGGCACCGCAGCCCGGGCGAGACCTTGCAGCACGTCCTCACAGACTTGCTGCACTGGTGCGACGACACCCAGCGCGACTTCGACGCCGCCCTGGAGCGCGCACGACGCGGGCACGCCGAGGAAGTGGGTCAGGCGGACTAACGCACGGCGCGGTGACAGGGCCGCCGGGCCGCCGCATGTGAGCCTGAGGCCGGGGTACCCGGGCGGCAGGAGGTGCGCGGATGACGCGAGGGCTGACGACGGGCGCCGAACTCCTCGGGTGGTGGGCGGTGTTGACCGGGTTGTGGATCGTACTGATCGGTCCGGTGGACACGCTGGAGTGGGCGGTCGGCGCCGGCGCTGCGCTGCTCTGTGCCGCCGCGGCCTGTGGGGCGCGCCGCGCCGCCGGGCGCCGGTGAACGGCTGGACCGCCGCGGGGACGGCGCTGCTGGTGGGCGGCGTCGCCCCGGCCGCATGGGGCGCGGCCACCGGCCCGGTTCGCCGGCGGGTGCCCGCGCAGAATCTCACGACCACCCTGCTCAGCCTGGTCGTCCTGCTGCTGGCGCAGGGCTACGCGCGCCCGGCCTACGTGGATCCGGCGCTGGTGCTCTCGGTGCTCGGACCGGCCGGCACGCTGCTGTATGTGCGGCTGCTCGCCGACCGGCTGGCGGCCCGTCCGCCTCGGCCGCGGGCGCTGCGCACGGTGACGGCGCTGAGCTATGCGGCCGTGCTCGCCGTGGTGCCGCCGCTGTGCGCGGCCACCGGCCCAGGCAGGGCGCTGGTGAAACTGCTGGTCATCGGGGGGCTGTTGATGCTGGGGAGCTGGGCGGCCGCCCGGGCGGTGACCGCCGCCGTCGTCACGGGGCACGACCGTACCGGGCCGGCGGAAGGGATGTCCGATGGCTGATGAACTGCCGCTGCTGTGCGGCCTGGTCCTGGTGGCCGCTGCCGGGACCGCCACCGTCCTGGTGCGCGATCCGGTCCGGCAGTCCTTCCTGCTCTCCTTGCTCGGCCTGGCGCTGGCCACCGTCTTCCTGCTGCTGCAAGCGCCCGATGTCGCACTCTCCCAGCTGGCGGTCGGCTCCGCGCTGACGCCGTTGATGGTGCTGCTGTCCGTGCGCAAAGTGCGCCGCACGGCACGCAGCGAGCGCCGGGAGGAGCACGAATGAGCAGCAGAGTGCGGCTGTGGGTGCTGGCCGCCGGGGGTCTGGGGGTGGCCGTCCTGTTCGTTCTGGCCTGCTGGGAGCTACCCGCGTTCGGCGGCTCGTGGCACCCCTACGGCGTCCGGGCCGTACATGCCGCGCTCGCCCGGCACACGGCCAACACCATCTCCTCGGTCAACTTCGACCAGCGCGCCTTCGACACACTCGGCGAGGAGTCCATCCTGTTCGGCTCGGTCGTGGGCACCGTCGTCCTGCTGCGGCAGACCCGCGAGGAGAACCGGCTGCCGCCCGAGCCGGCCCGGGTCGCGTCGCCGGTACGCCGCTATGCCCTGCTCGCGCTGCCCGTCACCCTGCTGATCGGCCTGTACGTCGTCGCGCACGGCCAGCTCAGTCCCGGGGGCGGCTTCCAGGGCGGGGTGGTGGTCGCCACCGCGCTGCATCTGCTCTACATCGCCGTGGACTACCGTGCGCTGGAGCGGATCAGACCGGTCGGCATGTACGAGGTGGCGGATGCCGCGGGTGAGGCCGCCTATCTGCTGGTGGGCGCGGCCGCACTGGTCACCGGGGCGGCCTTTTTGACCAACTTCCTCCCCTACGGGACCTTCAACACGCTCTCCTCCGGCGGCACCGTTCCCGTGCTCAATGCCGCGATCGGCGTGGAGGTGGCGTGCGGGGTGGTCGTCCTGCTGGCGCGGTTCCTGGACCAGGCCGTGGAGATCGAGGGCGCGGAGCGCGACGACGAAGCGGGGGCCGGAACATGAGTGTGCTGCCGTACCTGATCGCCGGATGGCTGTTCCTGATCGGCTGTTACGGGCTGGCCACCAGCCGCAATCTCCTCCACGCGGTGGGCTGTCTCGCCGTGTGCCAGTCCTCGACCTATGTGCTGCTGCTCGCGATCGGCTACCGGCGCGGCGGCACCGCCCCGGTCTTCTCCGACATCGCGCCGGGCTCCCGCCCGGTCGTCGACCCCGTCGTGCAGGCCCTCACCCTCACGGACATCGTCATCGGCGCGACCGTCACCGCGCTGTTGCTCTCGCTGGTCATCCAGATCGCCAAACGGCACCGGACGGTGGACCCGGACGAGCTCTCGGAGCTGCGGGGGTGACCGTCGCACAGAGCCTCCCGCTGATCGTGGCCACCCCGCTCTTCGGCGCGGCGGTGCTGGTCGGCGCGGGCCGACGGCTTCCGCGGTACACCGCGGAAGTGCTGGGGTGCCTCTTCGCCGCGGGTACTGCGGCGCTCGCGCTGTCCGCCTCGGCCGCCACCCCGTCGTCCACCGCGCGGCCCGTCGAATGGCTGGGCGGCTGGCGGCCGCACGGCGGCGCGAGCGTGGGCATCGTGCTGGTCGGTGACCGCATCGGTCTGGGCCTGGCCGCGCTGGTCTCGCTGCTGTCCCTGGCCGCCCTCGCCTACGCCTGGCGGTACTTCGACGAACCGCCACGGCGCCATGCGGGCTCCTTCCCCGCCCTGGTGCTGCTCTTCCAGGCCGGCATGTGCGGCTTCGCGCTCGCCGGGGACCTCTTCAACGCCTTCGTCTTCTTCGAGCTGATGGGTGTCGTCGCCTACGCGCTCACCGGCTACCGCGTCGAAGAGGCCCGCGCCGTCCAGGGGGCGCTGGTGTTCGGCCTCGTCAACTCCCTGGGCGCCTACGCCACATTGCTGGGCATCGGACTGCTCTACGCCCGGACCGGGGAACTCGGCCTCGCCCAGATCGGCAGCGCCCTCGACGCCCGGACCGGCGGCTCGGACGCGCTGGTGATCGCCGCCTTCGTCCTCGTCCTCACCGGTCTGCTGGTCAAGGCCGCGGCGGTGCCGTTCCACTTCTGGCTCGCCGATGCGCACGCGGTGGCGCCCACCCCGGTGTGCATGCTGCTGTCCGGGGTCATGGTCGAGCTGGGACTGTACGGCGTGGCCCGCATCTACTGGACCGTCTTCGCCGGCCCGGGCGGCATTCCGGCACCCGACGCGCACCGGGCGCTGCTGGCCCTGGGGGTGCTGACCGCCGTGCTGGGCGCGGTGATGTGCTGGCAGCAGCGCCATCTCAAGCGGCTGCTCGCCTACTCGACGGTGGCGCACACCGGGCTGTTCCTGGTGGGTGTCGCGGTGCTCACCCCGGAGGGGCTCGGCGGCGTCGTCCTGTACGTGCTGGCGCATGCCGGGATCAAGGCCGCGCTCTTCGCCTGCGTCGGCATCCTCCTGGACCGGTTCGGCAGCGTCGACGAGTACCAGCTGCACGGCAAGGGACGTGAACTCCGCTGGGCGGGTGCCCTGTTCGGGCTCGGCGGCCTGGCGCTGGCGGGACTGCCGCCGTTCGGCACCGCGCTGGGCAAGGCCGTCATCGAAGAGGCGGCGGGCGGCTGGGCTACGGCGCTGTTCGTGCTGGTCTCGGCGGCCACCGGGGGCGCGGTGCTGCGGGCCGGGGCGCGGGTGTTCCTGGCGGCGGGTCCGGCCCCGGAGACAGCGGCAGCCGATTCCGGGCCGGCCGGCTCGGCCGAGGAGACGACCGGGGATGCGGAGGAGCCGGAGACCCGTGGCGGGCGGCTCTCCCGGGTGCCGGACAGCATGCTCGCCGTGCCCACGGTGCTGCTCGCCGGGGCGCTCGCGGTGGGCCTGGTTCCGGGCCTGTGGACGGGCATCGGCGCTGCGGCCGACGCCTTCACCGACCACGCCGGCTATCTGGCCACCGTGCTGGACGGCCGTACGACGGAGCCCGCGGCCACTCCCCCGCCGCACTGGACCGCACCCGGCGTGCTGTGGGGCCTGCTGGCCACCGCTCTGGCCGCGGCGTTCGCCCTGGCGGCCGTGCGACAGCCCGTACCGGAGGAACCGACCCGCTGGGCCGCGCCGCTGCGCCGGCTGCACTCCGGCCATGCCGGGGACTATGTCGCCTGGTTCCTGGCGGGCGTCACGCTGCTGGCGGCGCTGGTCGCGTGACGGCACGCGGCCGGCTCCGTGCCGCCCGCGGAGCCTGAGCGAGCCCCGGGGCCCCCGCCGTAGGTCGGCTCCGCGCTGGCGTGCACGGACTGCACCCCGGCGCGGTCAGGAGTGCGGAGCGCCGTAGTAGCCGGTGAGCTGCTGGTGGTAGGCGTCATCGTCGATGTGCTTGTCCTTGTCGAACTCGGGGGCGTGCTCGATGTCGTCCTTGGTGCGGGAGAGGTAGATCGTGGTCGCTTCGACGTCGATGGAGGAGATGGTTCCGGCCGGCAGCAGGACATGCCTGCCGAAGATCCATACCCCGGTGTCGACGACCAGGTAAGCGGTGCCGACCTCCTCGGAGTGCTTGTCGACCTTGCCGATCCTGCCGTCGATCGCCTCGACGTCGAAGCCGGTCAGGTCGGTGCCTGCCTGGTAGCCCGTCTTTCCTGCGAAGCTCCAGATGGTGTCCGTCATGGGAACCCTCACGTCGTGGTGGGCCGCCCGGCGGCCGGCATGCCGCGGAACGCCGGCGGCTGTGCATTTCCAGGGGAATTCAGCGGTCTTTTTGCGCGCGCCGACTCGGTTTTCTTCATTCTATTGCGGCGGCGCGGGCTCCCCGCAGCATTCAGCTGCGGGGAGCCCGCGCGGACGGTGAAGTCACCAGCGGTACCAGCGCCCGCGCCCACCTGCGGCGCTCGTCGACCGCATGAGGAAACCGAGCAGCCAGAACGCCAGCACGACAACGGCGACGATCCACAGGGCCTTCAAGGCGAATCCGGCGCCGAAGAGAAGGAGCGCGAGAAGCAGGACGAGAAGCAGGGGAACCATGAGAGTCAACCTCCGAATAGGGGACTTCGACTCCACGCGGTGAGAGTTCGACCTCCGGTGGAAAGCGCCGGATGTGGCGACTGGGGATATTCAAGTGTCTTGTGGGGGAAGGCCGGCTCAGATGCGGCCGTGGGCAAGTCGCGTCAGGGGGCCGGTCCTTGGCTTCGCCGTGGCACGGCCCGCGGCGAATGCGGCTCCGACGGCGCCGATCAGCCCGGCGCCGACGCTCGCGGCAAGGGCCTTGCGCTTCTTGACTACCTTCCAGGTGGTGACGGCCGTGGCAGCGAAGTTTTCGGTTGCGTCCACCGCGGCCTGCCGACCGCTTTCGATACTCGCCTTGGCACGATCACCGGCCGCCGCGGTTTCCTTGGTGGCGACACGAGCCGTATGTTCGGCAGCCTTCCTTCCCTTGGCGGCAGCCGCCTTGGATTCGCGCTGCACCGTCCCTGAGGGGCCGTCGGACTTCTTTCGTTCGTCACTCATCCCATTCGTCTCGCCACTCCTGACTTTTTGAAACCCCGGAAGTTTTCCCGCTGTTGCGGGCATCCGCTGATTCCTCGTCAAACACCGTGCCACCGGAGATCATTCATTGCCCGTGAGATGTTGCTCCGGGGGCAGCAGGGAGTGCCGGATCTCCCCGTGTGAGGGGGTGGGGCCGCTGAGGGCGGGTACCGGGCCCAGCGAAGATCCGCCGCAGTGCGCGGACCGTTCAGGAGGCGGAGGGCCGGCATGACCGAGGGAGTGGGCGAGGGGCGGGCGGAGCCGGCGCAGCAGGGCCGGCTCGCCCGGATCGGGCAGTGGTGGAAGCGGGCACGGGGGTCGGAGGGGCTTGAGCGGCACACCGCGCTGCTGATCGGCAAAAGCACCCTGGCCGCCACGATCGCCTGGCTGATCTCCTCCGACATGCTGCACGCCCAGTCACCGGCGTTCGCCCCGTTCTCCGCGGTGTTGATCATGCAGGTGACCGTCTACCGGTCGCTGCTGGATTCGTCACGCTACGTGGCCGCCGTGGTGGCGGGGGTGGCGGTCCAGGCGGCCCTGGGCTTCCTGGTCGGCCCCGACGTGCTGACGTTCGCCCTGGTGGCGCTGATCGCGCTCACGATCGGCCGGTGGCCGGCGCTCGGTTCGCAGGGCTCCCAGGTAGCCACCGCGGCGTTCTTCGCCTTCTCCACTTACCTTTCCGCCACCTCGAACCTCCAGAAGGTGACCCAGCTCGGCCAGATCATCCTGCTGGTGCTCATCGGCTGCGGGGTCGGGATCCTCGTGAATGTCGCCGTCCTGCCGCCCCTGCGCTACCGCGGTGCCGAGCACGGCATCCGCACCCTCGCGCACGCCCTGTGTGACCTGGTCAGCGACGTGTATCCGGCGTTGCGGGCACACGACGTCGACCCGGAGCGCACCGAACGGTGGCGGGCCCGGGCGGGACGGACGGGAGACCTCGTCACCGAGGCGAGGACAGGCCTGCGCACGGCCCAGGAGAGCCTCCACTACAACCCCCGCCGTCTCTTCCGCCGCCATCGCGGGCGCCCCGGCTTCGCGGGCTACGGCGCGGTGCTGGAAGCGCTGGAGCGCACCCTGCACCAAGTCGCGAGCCTGACGCGGAGCCTGGACCGGTGGAGCGGGGACGAGGACCGCTACCGCTACGGGTCCTTTCTGGAGTGCTACGCCGACTTCCTGGCGTCCGTCTCCGAGATCATCCGGGTCCTCTCCGGCCTGGACGAAGACCGGCTCCACGAACAGGCGCCGCAGTTGTGCCGGCTCGCGGACCAGGCGCAGCAATGCCGCCGACGGGTGGCCGAACAGGCCGAGCGGGACGCCCTGCCACTCGCCGACCCGGCCCGCCCGTACGGGGTCCTGGTCATCGAGGCCACCCGCCTGATGGAGGAGTTCCAATACACCTGTGACGTACTCCAGCACCACGTCGACCAGCGCCGTCACTGACGTCCGGGATGCAGTAGGAATGCGGCCCGCGCATACGACTGCCGCACGAGGAACAACACCTGCCCGCACACTACTTGGGCGGTGCCCGGAATCAACGCCGGGGACCGCCCAAGGAGTGTGTGACCGATCAGTGCTTGAAGGCGTCCTTGGCCTTCTCCTTGGCCGCGCGGAGATGTCCCTTGGATTCCTTCGCACTGCCCTCAGCCGTCGCACTCTCGTTGCCGACAAGACGTCCGGCTTCCTTCTTTATCTTGCCGCCGATCTCGGCAGCCTTTGCTTTCGCCTTTTCCGTGGCGCTCATGGTGCGGTCCTTCCTGGGATGGGGCACTGTTTTGATGCCCCAGGATTCCCTGACAAAACTGTTGTCTCATGCGGGGCAGAGACGGCCGCGCACACGGTCACCTCGGGTCGGTTTCTCACTTGGAGCTCGGCACCCGTGACGGTCCGGATTCGTTGCCTTCCGCAGCCATTACGTAAGCCGTCACGGGGCGGAACATCGCTAGATCATCAGGCCGGCTGCCACGCGCCGTGCCACGGTAGGAGAGTCGGCTGATACGGGCTGCCCATGGCCCGTGGGCGACTGGTGAAGGAGACCGAGATGCACGACACCGCGCCCTCCCCCACCCCTGACCTCGATGGGCGCGACCAGGACGACGAGAAATCCGGTCTCCGCCCCGAAACAGCCCGGCGGGAGACCGCGCAGGAATTCATTTCCGTAGTTGCGGACATCGCATCGGGGGCGCTGGGTTTCCCGCTTCCCGGCTCCGGACGGACCGCCCAGCGGTTCGTCTCCCTGCAATCCGTCGCCGGGCGGGACCTCAGCCTGGCACGGCTCGTCGAGGGCCATGTGGATGCCCTCGCCATCCTCGCGGAGCTCGGCGCGCCGCCCCCAGGGCCGGCCGAAAGATGGGGTGTGTGGGCGGCGGAACCCCCGGGAGAGGGGCTGACCGCCACGCCGGGCGACGGTGGCTGGCGGCTGAACGGTCTGAAGCAGTACTGCTCCGGCGCCCACAGTTGCACGCACGCCCTGGTCACCGCCGCCGCCCCGGACGGCCGGCGCCTCTTCTCCGTGCGCACGGGCGGTGCAGCCTGCCGCCCGGTGGAGGACACCTGGCAGGCCCTCGGAATGGCCGGCAGCGACACTCTGGACGTCCGCTTCACCGACGCCCCCGCGGTACCCGTCGGCCCGGTGGAGGGCTACGTACGGCGCCCCGGCTTCCAGCACGGCGGAATCGGTGTGGCGGCCTGCTGGTACGGCGGCGCGCTGGCCGTCGCCCAGACCCTCCGGCGCGCGGCGGAACGCGGAGCGGACCCGCACACCGATGCACACTTGGGCGCCGTCGACATGTGGTTGCACGCCGCCGGCGCGCTGCTGGAACAGGCGGCCGCGGAGATCGACCAGGACCCGCTCGACCGCGGGGGCGGCGCCAGGCTCCGCAGTCTGCGGGTGCGCGGGTTCGTCGAGGACGTCTGTGCCCGGACGCTCACCCGTGTGGGACGGGCCACCGGCGCCGCGCCGCTGTGCCGGGACCTGCGCCATGCGCGCAACGCCGCCGACCTGACCGTCTACCTCCGCCAGCACCACGCGGAGCGCGATCTCGCCGAGCTCGGTGGCCTGGTGGCCCGCCCGGAGGCATCGCGATGACGTCGTACCAGGACGAGCAGGACATCGACCCGATCCGGGCACCGGGGACCGCGGAACGGGAATGGCGGGCGTGGAGCGGGTGGGAGGCGCTCCCCGAGCTGCGGCTGCCCCGGACCGGTCATGTCGTGGTGATCGCTGCCCATCCGGACGACGAGGTGCTCGGCTTCGGCGGCTCACTGTCCTTGCTGGCGGCCGCCGGTGTGCGGCTGACCGTGGTCACCATCACCGACGGGGAGCGCTCGCATCCGCACAGCCGCATCGAGACCCCCGAGTCCCTCGCCCGCCGCCGCGCCCTGGAGGCCCGCTCGGCGCTCGGCACGCTCGGCGCGCACCGCACGGACATCATCCGGCTGCGCCTCCCCGACACCGACGTCGCCGGCCACGAAGCCCACCTCGCGAACGTCCTGACGACCCTCATGGCCAAAGCCGCACTCTGCGCCGCGCCGTGGACCGCCGATCTCCACCCTGATCACGAGGCAGCCGGCCGCGCCGCGCGGAAAGCGGCCCGCGCCGCCGGCGTGCGCTGCCTCCACTATCCGGTGTGGATGTGGCACTGGGCCCGCCCTGATGACCCGCGGGTGCCCTGGTCCGATGCCGCACGCATCGTCCTCCCGCCCGCCTCCCTGGCCCGCAAGGCCGCTGCCCTCAGCTGCTTCACCAGCCAGATCCGCCCGCTGGGGCCCGGACCGGGCGACGCCGCGATCCTGCCGCCCGAAGAGCTCGCCCATCATCTGCGCGCCACGGAGGTGGTGTTCGGGTGAGCACTCCGTCCTCCTACTTCGACGCCATGTACCAGCACTCGTCCGACCCCTGGCAGCTCGCCGAGCGCTGGTACGAGCGCCGCAAGTACGACCTGACGCTCGCCGCCCTGCCCCGGCCGCGGTATCGCCGTGCCTTCGAACCGGCTTGCTCCGTCGGCGAGTTGACCCTCCGGCTCGCCGCGCGCTGCGACTCCGTTCTCGCCTGCGACCGCATCGCCTCCGCAGTTGCCACGACGGCCCGGCGTACGGCAGCGCATCCGCACGTCACCGTGGAACGCCGCACCCTCCCCGCGGAGTGGCCGGACGGCACCTTCGACCTCATCGTCCTCTCCGAGCTGCTCTACTACTTCGACACCGCCGACGTGCACGCCCTCCTGGACCGTGCCGTCGGCGCGCTGGAGCCCGACGGCACCCTCGTGGCCGTGCACTGGAACCACCCGGTGAAGGAACACCTGGCAACGGGAACCGACCTCGCAAGGGTTGTCGCGCGCGTTCCCGGCCTTGCTCTGCTCGCCGACCACCGCGAGGAGGATTTCGTCCTGCAGACCTACGGCCGGCTCGGCCCCGACGGCAGCAGGCCACCGTCCGTCGCCGCGCGGGAAGGGCTGGTATGACCCCGGAGGCGGTGGCCGTCGTCATCCCGGCGCACAACGAGCAGGCCCTCCTGCCGCGTGCCCTGGCTGCCGTGCACGCGGCCGCCCGCCATCCGGCGCTGGTACGGACGCGGGTGGCGGTCGTGGTGGCGGCCGATTCCTGCCTCGACGACACGGCCGGGGTGGCCCGCAGAGCGGGGGCGGTGGTGGTGCCGCTGCGCTGTCACAATCCGGGCAGGTCCCGCGCTGCCGCCGCGCTCCGCGCCCTGGACGTCCTGGGGGTCCCGGAGACCGGCGTGTGGATCGCCTCCACCGACGCGGACAGCGCCGTGCCGCGCGACTGGCTGGCCTTCCAACTCGCCCGAGCAGAAGAAGGATGGGACGCGGTCGTCGGCACCGTCACCGTGACCCGATGGCCCCCGGTCCCCGGCCTCGCCACCCGGCACCACCGCCTCTACCACGCCACTCGGCCCGCCGGCGGCGTCCCATGGCGTCACCCGCACGTCCACGGCGCGAACCTCGGCGTGACCGCCACCGCCTACCGGAAGGCGGGCGGCTTCCCACCGCTTCCCGTCGGAGAGGACCACGGCCTCGTCACCGCGCTCGAACGCGGCGGCCACCGGGTCCTGCGCACCTCGGACTGTCCGGTCGAGACGTCGAGCAGACTGCGCCCGCGCGCCGCCGGTGGCTTCGGGCGCGACCTGGCAGCGCTGGCGGGTCTGACCGGTCGGACAGGGCTGGCCGCAGAAGGTGAGCCGGCCGGCTGATCGTACGGCGTCGGCGCCCCGCTGAGGCATCAGCGACGCCGTACGCGATCCGCATACGGGCTCCTAGTTTTTGGCGTCCCGCTCCCCGCCCCGCACACCCTCGCACCGAGAAATGCGAGTTCACGTTCACCGTGCCCCACCGGGAGAAGTTTCTGCGGACGGAAACGGTCAAGCCGCCACCACGCATACGTTCGACGTAGACGGGCACGCGGTGTTCTACCGCCCAAACAGCCAACCGTACTTGGGACTTCAACAAGACCACCACGACGTGCAACGGACGGGATCATGGCAACAACGGAGAGCACGGAAGGAAAGAGTGGCCCGAAACGTATCGGCGCCCCCGCAGCGATGCGCCACGCCGCTGCGCAACTCGCTCAGATGCTCCAATGCGAGCCCGGCTCGGTATCCGCACTCAAAGGCACCGACGACGGTTGGTCGGCGGACGTGGAAATAGTGGAGATCCAACGGGTTCCGGACACCGCGAGCGTGATGGCTTCCTACCGCGTCCACCTCGACGAACAGGGTGAACTCGTGGGATACGAGCGAACCCGCCGCTATGCCAGGGGTCAAATCGACCGGTGACGGAAAGACGCTCGCCAGAATCAAGGAACGTGCCGTGACCCGCTCCAGCGCACTGGAAGGGAAGATCGACCGTGACTGTCGTCCAGCAATCCAATGCACCGAGCAGTGGCAGTGGTTCAGGAAATCTCTACGATGTTCTTGAGCTGATACTCGACCGAGGACTCGTCATCGACGCCTTTGTCCGCGTCTCCCTCGTCGGTATCGAGATACTCAAGATCGATGTGCGTGTCGTCGTCGCGAGCGTGGACACCTATCTGCGTTTCGCCGAGGCATGCAACCGACTGGATCTGGAATCTGGCCGCAAGGCGCCCAGTCAACTCACCGATCTGGTCGGCGAGGTGACCGAGGACGGCGCCAAAGGAAAGTCCAAAGGCGCACTGACCGGCGCCATCGAGGCCTTCAGCGATTCCTTCCAGAAGGGTCACGAGGAACCCGAGCAGGAGGAAGAAGCGGAGCGCCCCGCGCGCAAGTCTTCCGCGTCCAGCAAGCGCCGTACGGCCCGCCGCCGGGAGGAGTGACCATGCCGACCTACGTCTACGCCATCACCGATGCCGATCATCCGCTCCGCCTGGACGGCGTCGAAGGGGTCGGCGACCCCGCAGCGCAGCTGCGCACCGTCCGGACCGAGCAGCTGAGCGCCGTGGTCAGCGATGCGCCGGCGGATCTGCGGGCCAAGCGCAGGGATGTGGTCGCCCACCAGAGCGTGCAGGAGCGTCTGCTCTCCGACGGTCCCGCCCTGCCGATGCGCTTCGGCCTGGTGGGGCCCGACGACGGCCAGGTCGCGGCCGTCTTGGAGGAGCAGCGCGACGCCTACGCCGAACGCCTCAAGGAGATCGCCGGCTGCCTGGAGTTCAATCTCAAGGTCGCCCGCGACGAGGACGATCTGCTGCGGGAGATCATGGCGGAGTCCGCCGGCGTACGGCGGCTCAACGAGCGCACCCGGCACGATCCCGGTGCGCACCGCGACCGGGTGGCGCTCGGCGAGCTGGTCTCCCAGGAGGTCCAGGCCCGACAGGACCGTATGGGCGCCGAGATGGTGGACCGCCTCACGCCGGCAGCGGAACGTACCGCGGTCGCCGACCCGACCAAGACCCACTTCCTGAACGTGTCGTTCCTGGTCAGGCGGGAAAAGACCGCAGCGTTCTCCGAGGCCGTCCAGCAGGAGGCCGAACAGCGCGGCGTGGCCTACACGTTCCGCCTGAACGGCCCGCTGCCGCCGTACAGCTTCGTCTGAGCCGGCCGCCCCACGCCGAGTGGAGACATTCCCATGGGCCTCCTCACGAACATCCTGACCCTTCCGCTGGCTCCGGTACGGGGCACGGTCTGGGTACTCGACCAGGTGCTGCTCACCGCGGAGCGCGAGTACTACGACCCGGAGCCCGTACGCCAGGAACTGCGGGACATGGAACAGCAGTTGCTCGACGGAAGCATCACGCCCGAGGAGTTCGACCGGCGCGAAGACGAACTACTGGACCGCCTGGAATGGCTGGAGGCCCACCAGCAGCGGCTGCGTACCGACTCCTGATCACGAGGAGAACGAGGTGTACGAGAGATGATGAGCAACGCCAAGATAGGTGTGGCCCTCGTAGGGGGCTACGTCCTGGGACGTACGAAGAAGGCCAAGCTGGCCATCGGCCTGGGCATGTACCTCGCCGGCAAGCGGCTGCCCCTGGACCCGAAGCAGCTGGGCGAACTGGTGGCCAATTCACCGGTCCTCGGTCCCCTCAACGACCAGGTACGCAGCGAACTCGTGGACGCCACGAAGTCGGCGGTCAGCACCGCACTCACCCAGCGCATGTCGGCTCTCACCGACTCCCTGCACGAGCGGACCCTGGAACTCAGCGACGCGGAGAGCGAGAGCCGCACCGGCCGCGACGCGGAGACGACGGACGAGCCGGCGCACGTAGAGCACCCGAACTCCGGGACCGAGTCCGCCAAGTCCGCCAAGTCCGCCACGAAAAAGGCGGTTCGCGGGACACGTAAGACCGCCTCGGGTGCGCGAAAGACCACCTCAGGTGCGCGAAAGACCACGTCGGGTACGCGAAAGACCGCCACGGGGACCCGGAAGAAGGCCTCCGGGACGGCACGCAGGACAGCCGACCGCGGGGGCCGCAATGACTGAGTCCACGTTCAGCAAGGTGAAGAACGACGTGACGGCGAGCCCGGCCGCCGACGAACTCAAGGAAGAATTCCAGCGGTACCTCCAGGCCCGGGCGCAGCACGCCATCACCCGTCTCGGCCACCGGCTGGGCGAGAGGGTCGCCGGACTCGGCGAGCCCGGCCACGGTTCGGGTGGACTCCTCAGCGGCCTCACCAAGGGCGGCAAGGCCCTCGGCGCAGGCAGCTCCCCGGCGCAGGCCGCCCTCACCGCCGGTGCCTCGCACCTCAAGGACACCGTCAAGGGCAAGGTCAAGGGCCTGTTCGGCACGGGCCGCAAGAGCGGGGGCGGCGCGTCCAGGAGCGTGACGATCGTCGAGGACATCGACGTGGGTGTGCCGGTGCGCGAGGCGTACGACCAGTGGACGCAATTCCAGGAATTCAGCGCCTTCGCCAAGGGTGTCGTGAGCGTAGAGAAGTCCGACGACACCACCAGCAACTGGAAGGTGAAGGTCGCCAAGTCCACCCGCAGTTGGCGGGCGAACGTCACCGAGCAAGTGCCGGACGAGCGCATCACCTGGACCACCGAAGGCGCCAAGGGAACGGTCAAGGGCGTGGTGACCTTCCACCCCCTCACCGAAGACCTGACGCGAGTGCTGCTGGTTCTCGAATATTTCCCCAAGGGCCTCTTCGAGAAGACGGGCAACCTCTGGCGCGCCCAGGGCCGGCGCGCCCGCCTCGACCTCAAGCAGTACCGGAAGTTCCTCATGATGCGGGGCGAGGCCACCGACGGCTGGCGGGGCGAAATCCGCGACGGCGAGGTCGTCGTCGAACACGCCGAGGCCGTGGAAGACGAAGAGCGCGCCAGCGAGGACGAACCCGGTCTCGAAGACGACCAAGCCGACCTTGACGGGGACGACTTGGACGAGGACGAGCCGGACGAGGACGAGCCCGGCCTCGAAGAGGACGAGGAGGGTGAGGAGGACGACCTCGACGAGGAGGACGACCTCGGTGAGGAGAACGGCCCACCCGCCGACCGTCCACGGCGCCGCCCCGTCGCGGCCCGGCACTGACCCCCCTGTCCCACCTGAACTGACGCACAGACGAGGCTGATCACGTGTCCGACTCACTGGCCGGCCGTATGGGGCCGTCCTCCGGGATGTCCCCGTACAGCGGGCAAGGCTCGTCCGCCAACCTGGCTGACATTCTCGAACGCGTCCTCGACAAGGGCGTCGTCATCGCGGGCGACATTCAGATCAACCTGCTCGACATCGAGCTGCTGACCATCAAACTGCGGCTGCTCGTCGCCTCCGTCGACAAGGCCAAGGAGATGGGCATCGACTGGTGGGAGCACGATCCCTCGCTCTCCTCGCGTGCCCATCCCCGCCAGCAGGTCGCGGACGCACCCGCCCCGGCAGCGGGCCGCGACCGCCTGACCGAGGAGAACGCCCAACTGCGCGCCGAGCTCGCCGAACTACGGGCTGCCGTCGGCCTGCCGAAGGGCTCCCGGAACGACGGAACACCGCAGCCGCCGCACGAGGAGGAACGGTGAACACCGACGCCCCGATCACCGAAGCGGACGCCACTTCGACCGAAGCGGGCGCCACTTCGACCGAAGCAGGCGCCACTCCGCTCGACCGGCCGGACGCCCCCACGGCCCCCGGCACCACGGTCTCGTACGTGTACGCCCTCAGCCGCGCAGGCACCGCACTCGACACGAGGGCCCCGCAACTCACCGGGTTGGACGACGGCGCCCTCCGGACCGTCACCTGCGGCGAGTTGTCCGCCCTCGTGTCCTCCGTGCCGGCCGACGCGTACAGCGAGGAGGGCATGCGGGCACGGCTGGAGGACCTGTCCGAGCTGGCGGCCGTCGCCCGTACGCACCACGCGGTGATCGAAGCCGCATACGCCACCACCACCGTGCTCCCCATGCGGCTGGCCACGGTGTATCTGGACGATGCCCGCGTCCGGTCGATGCTCCACGAGCGCCGAGCGGACTTCGGCGAGCTGCTCACCTGGCTCGAAGGCCATGTCGAGCTGGGGGTCAAGGTCTACGCGGACCCGCGCGAGGCGGCCGCGGCGCCACCGGACCCGGCGCCGGCCACCGGCTCCGCCTCCGCGCCGGTCAGCCCCGGCCGCGCGTACCTGCAACAACGCCGGGCGCAGCGGCGCCATCACCGCGATGCCTACCGTGCGGCGGGGGCGGTCGCCGGTGCCGTACCGGACCGGGTGTCCGCGCTCGCCCGGGCGAGGGTCGCGCACCGCCCGCAGCAGGGCGATCTGGCTTCGGGCCCGGGGGAGAACATCTCCAACGAGGCCTACCTGGTGCCCGCCGAGCGGACA
The DNA here is from genome assembly GCF_900221035.1 of Streptomyces sp. 2323.1. Taxonomy (NCBI): domain Bacteria; kingdom Bacillati; phylum Actinomycetota; class Actinomycetes; order Kitasatosporales; family Streptomycetaceae; genus Streptomyces; species Streptomyces sp. 2323.1. The sequence goes on from NZ_LT907981.1 coordinate 1,073,574, forward strand.
GGGCAGTTCCACCAGGCGTTGACGGGTCTGGCCGACGACGTGCCCGGCGTACATGTCGAGATCACCGGCCCGTGGGCACCGTATTCGTTCGCCACGCCCCCCACGGCGGGCGCCGGGGCATGAACGACAACGAGGTGGCGACGGACAGCTTCCTGGAGGAGTCGCTCGCCGGGCGTCAGGTCGCCCTGATCGACCTCCTCGACCGCCTGCTGAACGGTGGCGCGGTCCTCACCGGCGATCTCGTACTGTCGGTCGCCGATGTGGACCTGGTCCGGATCAATCTGCGTGCGGTCATTCACTCGATCACGCCCGACGACCCGGCACCGTGGTGAACATCCGGACAACTCCGTTGCCGTGCAGGGAAGTTCATGTCAACGACGACGAGGAGGACCCGTGCCGGAAGACCCTCATACCGCGCCCCACCCCGCCTTCGCGGAGGTCGCCCAAGCCGCGGCCCGGGCGTTCGATCTGATACCGGCCGGGACGAACGACCGGCGGTCGGGCAGCGACCTGGCCCAACGGCTGAAGACCGATCCGGAGACCGTCGAACGAGATCTCATCAAATTGGTGCTGACCATCGTCGAGCTCTTGCGGCAACTCATGGAGCGCACCGCATTGCACCGCGTCGACCAGGGCGATCTGAGTACGGACCAGGAAGAGCGGATCGGAATGACGCTGATGGTTCTCGAAGACCGGATGTCGGAACTCTGCCGCCGCTATGGACTCACCATGAGCGACCTCAATCTGGACCTCGGACCGCTGGGCTCCCTGCTTCCCAGAGCAACATCGGAGGACACCGCCACGACACACTTTCAGTAACCGACTCGTCGCCCTAGGTGAGAAGGAGCGCTGACCACCCCCTCGGCGCCGCTTTCCGCTGAAATGCCGACATCAAAGTGCGCGCCTATAGTGAAGCGGGGCTGTTCGCAGGGCTGCCAGGCGAGTCCTCCCAGGTCAGCGCCTGACCGCCCGGGCAACATCACGCGAACGCCCGCACAGTGGCACCGACGCCCGGCTCGCCGGGCAGCCAGGACGGAGGTCCGCCCATGTTGAGCGCGATCGCAGACGTCATCAGGGCGATCGGCGGCGCCATCGCCACCGTCGTCACCCTGCCCTTCCGCGCCGTAGGCCGGCTCTTCGGAGGAGCCGCAGACTCTGCACACGGCCGCCACTGAGGCGACTCCCCGGCCGTCGGTACCGCTACCGCGACGCGTCAGTCGCCCCAGATCTTGCGGTAGGCCTGGCGGTAGCCCTCGGAGTCCCACGACAGTGCGCCCCCGCTGTTGGCGGAGGTAGCGATGTGGACGGGGGCGACGTACCCGCTGTCCTTGGCGCCGGTGAACGCGCGGTTGAACTCGTCGACGATCTGCCAGCCCTGTTCGGAGAGCGGCTCGGGCACGGTGGCGGCCTGGAACTGCTTGCCGTTGACGCGCTGGAAGGCCGACGGGTCGCCGTCACCGGCACCGATGTTGAAGGGGGCGCCGGCGCCGTCCTTGCCCGCGGCACGCAGGGCGGGGGCGGCGTGCTGGAAGTACAGGTCGTTGATGGCGGCGGAGTAGGTCCACTTGCGGCCGAAACGGGACATCAGGGAGCGGACTTCCCCGATGGCGCGGCTGTTGACCTGGGGTATGGGCATGTTGGTGTAGCTCAGCAGCTTGGTGCCGGAGCAGGTGGCGAGTTCCTTCTTGATCAGGTCGGACTTGTGCTTCGCGAAGGGCACCGTGGCATCGGTGAACAGGACGACGCCCGCGCGGCCGTTGGACCGGGCGATGATCCAGTCGGCGCTGATCTTCGCGACGTCCTCCACCCGCGTGGTGACGTTGCTGAAGAGTTTCGGGTCGTCATTGGGGCCGGGAGCCGGGTTGGCGTGCCAGCCGATCAGCGGAATTCCTGCCGCATTGGCCTTTTTGACCTCGTTCGGTGCCACCCCGGGATCGAAACCGCTGATGACGATGCCATCCGGCTTGAGGTGGAGGGCCTCCTTGAAGGCGGCCCGTTGGCCGGCGGGCGTGCCCTGGCCGTTGAGGGTGCGGGCGTGCCATCCGACGAGCTTGGCGGCTTCCTGGACACCTTGGGCGACTCCGGCGACGCCGGGGTTGGTCAGGGTCTCGGCGATGTAGACCACGGTCTTGCCGTGGACGGCCTTGGGCCCGGTGGTGGGGCCCTTCCAGGGAGCATTGACCGCCTCGGCGTTCTTGACGGCTTGCTTGGCTCTGGAGAGGGCGGTGGGGCAACCCGGCTTGGCGGAGCTCCGGTGGGACGCGGTGGCGCCGCCGCCGGGTTCGCAGCCGGCGGCAGTGGCCATGACCAGGAGTGCGGCGGCTGTCACGACCGCCTTGCGGGTGGGGTGCACGGGTCTCCTCGCAGGGCAGGATGAGGATACGGGTTGGGGTGGGGGAGACAGGTTACGGGTGGCGATTCTCCGAGAGGCATCCGCCTTGGGGAGAGTCGGTGTACGCCGCCTGCGGCCGGGCCCCGTACGGGACGAGCCGGTCCGCGCCCTGCTCCCCACGGGCACCGGCCCCTGGCCCCTACGGCCACCGGCCCCTCGGCCGGAGTTGCCCGCCTCGTGGGGGCAACGTGCCAAAAGTGACAAAGAGTTGAATACCACTTGGCCATTGCTGGGGCACGTCTTGCATGCCTGCACCCACGCGGTAGTGTTCACGGCCGGTTGGACATGTGGCGCAATCTTTTCGCTCGCATTTGGGGCGAATTTCGCAAACGTCACACTCCCCCCGTCGTCGGCGGTCGGCAACAACAACACCTCGGTCACCGCTCAGGAGCACGTCGTAAGGAGGCCTGGGTGTCTGTGGACACAGTGGACCCGCCACACGGACCGGACCCGTCCCGGCGTTCACCGTGGAGGCCGCGGTTCCGTCAGCAGACGGGTGCCCTCCTGGACCGATGGCCGTTCCGGCGGAAACTCAACGTTCTGGTGATCGCACCCGTCGCGGTCGTCGGCGTACTGCTGGCCATCGGCGTCGACACGCAGGTGGACAAGGCCCTGGACGCCAGCCGGACCGCGGAGCTGGTGCGTGACAGCGAGCAGGTCACGAGGCTGATCAACGACGTCGAGGCCGAACACCGGCAGGCGCTGCTGCTGTCCGTGGAGCAGGAGTCGGCCCGGCCCGGCGCCGCGCTGCCGTCGACCGCCGCCTACCGTCGTACGCAGCAGGAGACCGACAAACAGGTCACCGCCGTGCATGCCGCGTTCGGGGCGGGGCTGTCGAAGGATGAGGCGCGGGCCCTCGCATACATCCGGGGCCTCGCCGTGCTGCGCGACAAGGTCGAACGGGGATCAGTTCCGGCCGCCACCATCGACCCCGCCTACGCCGCCGCGGTCGGCTACCTCATCGACGGCATCGGCCTCGACCGCTACGTCGGCACCTCGTCGTCCTCGGTCACCAACCTCCTCGACACGGTGTTGCGCGCCGACGCCGCCCACGCGGCCTTCGAGAGCGGGGTGTTCTCCGCCCAGACCCGGGATGCCAACGCGCTCACCGAGTACACCCGCGCGGTCGGCGCCCACAAGCTCTACGAGGAACAGTCCGAACGCTTCGGCCGGATCGCCGCCCCGGACCAGGTCCTGCTCCTGAGCGGGATCGAGCGGGATGCCGAGGAGAACGGCATCGAGGCCCAGTTCGCGGAGCTCCAGATCGATCCGGGCTCCCTGCAGGGCCAGACCCCGCACGAGCTGCGCAAGGCGATGGCCGCGGGAACCCGGCAGGCCGAGGCCCGCCTCACCATCACCCGGTCGCTGACCGACCAGATCGCCGCCCGGTCCGACGGTCTCTCCCGCAGCGCCCTGGACAACGCGCTGGCGATGCTCGCCCTCGCCCTGCTCGGCTTCACCTCCTGGCTGACCTTCTCCGTCCTGGTCCGGCGCTCGGTCGTACGTCCCCTGGCGGCCCTGACCGGCGCCGCCCAGCAGGTGGTCGACGTGGCCGGCGAGGAACTCGCCAGGGTCGAGGACGACGAGTCGGCGGACGGCACCCCGCTGCAGCCGCGGCCGATCCCCGTCCCGGTCCGCGACGAGATCGGCCACCTGGCCGAGGCGTTCAACCAGGTGCAGGTCACCGCCGCGGCGCTGCTGGAGCGGCAGGTGCTCAGCCGCCGCAACGTCGCCGAGATGTTCGGCAACGTCGGACGCCGGGTCAGCAACCTCACCTCACGCCAGCTCATCCTCATCGACGCCGTGGAACGCGAGGAGACCGACCCCGACGTCCTGGAGCGGATGTACCGCATCGACCACATCGCCGTACGCCTCCAGCGCAACGCCGACAGTCTGATGCTGCTCGCCGGAATCCGGGACCCCGAGGTGGAGGCCCGGCCGACCAGCCTGGTCAACGTCATCCGGGCCGGGCTCGGTCAGATCGAGGGATACCAGCGGGTGTCCCTGCGGTCCGAGACAGAGGTCACCGTCGCGCCCGACATCACCGACGACCTGACCCTGATGCTCGCCGAACTGCTGGAGAACGCGGTTTCGTTCTCCCCGTCCGACACCCCCGTCGAAGTGGTCGTCCGGCCCGGCACCGACGTCACCTCGGACGGTGGCGCGCTGATCGAGGTCATCGACCACGGCCTCGGCATGAGCGCGGAACGGCTCGACGAGGAGAACTCCCGGCTGGTCCGCCGGGAACGGCTCGACCTCGTACCCACCAAGGTCCTCGGCCTGTTCGTGGTCGGAAACCTCGCCCGGCGCTCGGGCATCCGGGTCACCCTCAGCCGTACACCGGGCGGCGGGGTCACCGGCACCGTCTGGCTCCCGTCCACGCTGCTGCTGGCGGTGGACCCCGCCGCCACGCCGGCCCCGGCAGCGGACGCGACCGAGGTCAACGCCGGCGCCGATGCCGACACCGACACCGCGGCAGAGCACCCGGCAACACCCGAGCCTGAGTCCACCGGGCCCGCGCCCGGGCCCGCCGCCGCCACACCCCTGCCGGTTCGGGCCCCCGCCACCACACCCGAACGGCGGCCGGCGGCCCCCTCGCGGGACGGCGAGCTCCCCCGGCGCGTCCCGCCGCCCCGCACGGACGCGGAGCAGACCGCCCCCGCGTCCGAGGCACGCCCGGCCCAGTCCGGCCAGCCGCTGCGCCGACGAGTCCGGGGCGCGACGCTCGGCAGGACCGCCCCGACGGCCGACCGGGTGACCCAGGCCGTGCGCCGGCCTGTCGACGCCGACGCGGTCCGTTCGGAACTCGACGACTTCGAGGCTGCCGTACGCAGGGCCGAGCAGGACAGCGCTCCCACCCCGACCGATCCAGCACCATCGCACCACCAGCAACCCCGGAAGGAGTCGGGCAGTGACGACGCCGACAGGTAAGAGCAGTTCCGAGCGGGAACCCATGGATCTGACGGCCGCCGCGGCCGACTTCACCTGGCTGCTCGACCGGTTCGCCACCCAGACCGCCGGCGTCGTCGACGCCATCGCGGTGTCCTCCGACGGCCTGCTGATCGCCGTCTCCCAACTGCGCGAGCAGGCCGACTCCGAGCGGCTCGCAGCGATCGTGTCGGGTGTCACGAGCCTGGCCGCCGGTGCGTCCGGCAACTACGGCCTCGGCGGCCTCAACAAGGTCATCATCGACTTGGAGGGCGGCCATGTACTGGTGTCGGCCATCGGCTGCGGTGCCGTCCTCGGCGTGGTGACCTCGAAGGAGGCGAAGCTCGGCAACATCGCCTACGAGATGACCCTCTTCGCCAACCGGGCGGGGAGCGCGCTCACCCCCCAACTGGTGCTGGAGCTCAAGAAGAACGCCGGCGCCACACCGGCCCGCTGAGCCGTCCCACACCGCGGAGGCAGGATGCAGGGCTTGAGAAGAGGAGCATGATGGCCGGCGGCGAACCAGGACCGGACGACGAGGCAGCCGGCCGCGCCCAGGGCCCGTCGGAGCCGGCCGGCCGCGCGCCCGCGATCCGGCCGTTCCTGCTGACGGCCGGCCGGGTGGCGGGGGGCGGCACCGGCCCCCCGCTCCCGGTCGAGACCCAGGTCGTGGCGACCTCGGCCGGGCTCTCCGCCCTGGGCTCGCTCGCCTTCGAACAACACGACATCGTCGCCGCCTGCCGCCGGCCGCAGTCGGTGGCAGAACTGGCCGCGGGGCTGCGCCTCCATCTCAACGTGGTCCGGGTGCTGGCCGAGGACCTGCGCGCCGCCGGACGGCTGGCGGTGCACGTCCCGAACGCCGGGACCACCCAGGACATCTCCGTACTGCGAAGGGTTATCGATGGTCTCCGTGCCGTCCCCGACTCACGGGACACACTCCGTGACAGCGGTTGAACAGCCACCGGTACCGGTCAAGTTGGTCATCGCCGGCGGCTTCGGCGTCGGCAAGACCACAGCCGTCGGCTCGATCTCCGAGATCCGGCCCCTGACCACGGAGGCCGCCATCACCGAGGTCGCGGCCGGCGTCGACGATCTCACTCACACCCCGGGCAAGACCACCACCACGGTCGCCATGGACTTCGGCTGCATCACCATCGACCCGACCCTGAAGCTCTACCTGTTCGGCACGCCGGGCCAGGACCGCTTCGGTTTCATGTGGGACGACGTGGTCGAGGGCGCTCTCGGCGGCCTGGTGATCGTCGACACCCGCCGCCTGGACGACTGTTACGCCGCAGTGGACTACTTCGAGCACAAGGACATCCCCTTCGCCGTGGCCGTCAACGCATTCGACGGCGAAATCCACCACAACCTCGACGAGGTGCGCTGGGCCCTGGACGTCTCCGACCACGTCCCCCTGACCGTCTTCGACGCCCGCAACACAGGCTCGGTCCGCGACGCCCTCCTGGTCGTACTCGAAGTCGCCCTGTCCCGCGCGGAAAACACGACGACGTCCAGCTGGTGATCTCCGACAGCCACAGGGGGCTGGAGGCCGCGATCCGCACCGTTTTCCTCGGTGCGGCCTGGCAAAGGTGCGGTCGAGGGGCCCGTGCCGCCAGGGGGCGCCCCCAGCTCCGGCGGCAGTGACCAGCTAGCTCCTGGCTGACGGTAGGTCAGGTATGACCTGCGGAACCGCCCTGCGGGCCCCTGTTTCGGCGATGTGTGCCGTGTCACGTATTCCAAGGGCGCCTAAGTTGCCTGCATCACAGCGCAAATGCCCATTTAGTGGCCATGCTCGAAACGGATACCAGCTCCCAAAGTGGGGCCTATCGGCGACTTCTTGGGTGTGAAGCCCAAAGTGATCCACGCCACAGCACTCGGGACATTCCTGCCTGTTTCCGTTGAAAGGTGCCCCATGATGGCCGCTTACCTCTGTCCTCCTGCCGTCATACACGGCGAGCACGCCGTGCAGACCAGCCAGATCGTGGCGGAGGTGCGCGACCGGCATCCGCACGCGGCGTGGGCGCCGCGGATCGACGGCATCGCGGCCAGCACGGGCATCGAGACACGCGGGTGGATGCTGCCGCTGGAGGCCGCCGTCGCGCCCGGCAACGGCAGCGGCCTGCGGGCTGTCGGCATCGGGCCGGCCCAAGAGGCGTTGGCCCGCGACGGGTTCACCCAGCAGGACGTGGACCGCGTGATCGCCGCACTTGAGGCGATACCTGCGCCGCAGACCATCCAGGAGCGCACAGCCCCGGCCTGGGAGGCCGTGCAGTCCTACGGAGAGCGTGCGGCCCGCGGGGCCCTGCAGATCGCCGGGCTGGACGCCGCAGACATCGACTGCCTGATCACCAGTCACTCCACCACCCCGGCGCTGCCGGGTCTGGACATCGCCCTGGCCAACAAGCTTCCGCTCCGCAACGACGTGATGCTTGTACCGGCCACGCAGTGGGCCTGTATAGCGGGGACCCGCTCCCTGGCGCTGGCGGCGGATCTCGTGGCCGCGGACCCCGACCGGGTGGTCCTGGTCGTGATCGCGGAGGCGCTGAGCACGACCTACCAGCCCTCGGACGACTCTCTCGAGTCCCTGATCGTCCGGATGCTGTTTGCGGACACCGCGGTCGCCGTGGTGGTCACGGGCCGCCCGAGGCGCGAGTCGGTGCTGCGGCTGGACGCCGCCTGGCACCACACCCTGCCCGGCACCCAAGACCTGCACCGTCTCGATACGCGGGCGGACGGCACCCACTTCGTGATGGACCGGCGCGGGCCGCGCGCCGTACAGGAGACGGTCACCGCGATGTGGGAGTGGCTGCGCGTCCGTTACCAGGACGACCCCGACTCCTGGCACCCCGACGTGCTGCTGGCGCACCCCGGCGGGACCCGGGTGCTGGAGTACATGGAGCAGACGATGCCCGACGGGTGGCCGTCAGGGCTGCTGGACTACAGCCGCGACAGCTACACCAGCGGCAACCGCGGCGGCGCCGCCGTGTTCGACATCATGCGGCGGGCGCACGACGCCGGGCAGAAGCCGGGCAGTCGCGCCGTCCTGTACGCGGCGGCACCGGGCCTCACCGCCACCGCCCTGGAAGGTGAGTGGCTCTAGCGCGAGCCCGCGCCACCCGTACCGGCAAACGGGCCGTCCGTATCACCGGTCACGCCACCGGTAGCGCTGAGGGCACCGTCGGTGACGCCGGGTGACACGCACGCCGCCCGTACCCTCGCCGCGCTCCCCTGCGCCGGCCGCTCCCCCGCCCCGCAGCCGCGTCACCTCGCGACTTCCGCCCAGACCACCTTGCCGGTGTCCGTCCACCGCACCCCCCACCTGGTGGTGAGCCTGTGCACGACGTGCAGGCCGCGTCCGCCGTCGTCGAGGAGGCCGCCCCGTCTCAGACGTGGCCTGCCGTTGCCTGTGTCTCCCACCTCGCACAGCAGGCCGTGACCGGCCCTGATCAGCCGTACCGTGATGGGACCGGTGGCGAAGCGCACCGCGTTCGTGACCAGCTCGCTGACCAGCAGCAGCGCATCGTCCCGGGTGTCGTCCCTGGGGCGCCATTGCCGCAGCCGCGCGGAGACGTACGCACGGGCACGGGCGGGGGCGTCGTCGCGGGCGGGCAGCCGCCAGGTCGCGGTGTCCCCTTTGCGGTAGCCGATCATCCGCGCCAGCAGCAGGGTCACATCGTCGCGCTGGCGCACGGGTTCGGGTGCCAGCGTGGCGACGACGTACCGTGCGGCCTGCTGCAGGGCGTCCCAGGGGTGCACCCTGGACACGGCGTCCGCCAGCCTGCCGATTCCCTCGTCGATCGACACGGCCGGATCCTCCACCAGGCCGTCGGTGTAGAAGGCGAGCAGGGAGCCTGGGGGTGCGCCGAAAGTGTGCACGTCGAACGGCTCCCGCAGCGCGAACTCGGCGCCCAGGCCGGGGTGCGGTCGGACCGCGAGCGGGCCCGCGTGCCCGTCCGGGGAGACCAGGACCGGGGGGAGGTGGCCGGCGCTGGACAGTGCCACATGGTGGCTGACCGGGTCGTAGATGGCGATGCAGCAGGTCGAGCCGAGGGCGCTGTAGCCGGCCGCAAGCCCGGACTCCGCGTCGTCCAGCAGTGTCACGGTTTCGTCCAGGTGCTCCAGTACCTCGTCCGGCGCGAGCCCCGCGGACAGCAGCGCGCGGGCCTCCATGCTCAGCTGGCCCATGGTTGCCGCGGCTCCCAGGCCGTGCCCGACGACGTCACCGACCACCAGCGCGGTACGGCCGTCCGGCAGCGGAAAGCTGTTCACCCAGTCCCCGCCGACGCCCGCGCTGTCGGGCGTGGCGGGCTGGTAGACGCTGGCGATCTCGATCGTGTCGCCGCCGGTCCGGGGCAGCAGCCGGCGCTGCAACGCCAGCACCTGCGTGTGCTCGCGCTGGTGCTGGCGGGCCAGGTCGACGTGATGGGCGGTCCTGGCAACCAGTTCCTGCAGGTCGAACAGCTCGCTGTCGCGGAAGGGGCAGTCCGCCCGCCGCCAGACCTCCGCCACGCCCAGCACGACGGGCGGCGTGCCGTCCAGGACCAGCGGTATGCACACCACACCCGCCGACCGGTCGCCGGGCACCAGGGCACGCATCGCTCGCGGACTGCCGAGTACCCGCTCGACCGCCTCCCGGTCGGGCATGACGATGGCCTGCGGGATGTCGTCCCGCCGTACCGCCTGCGCCAGCAGGCGACTCGCGTCGCTGGGCAGATCGTCGCCCGGAGTCACGTAGCCCTCGGGCCACGCCCGGTCCGGCACCAGGGCCGCCCGCCGTAGCCGGATGCGCCCCTGCCCCTTCCCGGTGACTCCCTCGCCCGTCCACACGGCGAAGTCGAGGTCGACGGCGGCCACGTCTCCCCAGGCCAGCAGGGACTGCGCCAGCGACTGCGCGGTGTCGCCGATGTCCAGCGAGGTGCCGATCGCGGTCTCGGAGGCGTACAGATGCAGCCTCCGGGCCATGGCGATCACGGAGACGGTCAGGCCCTCCTGAGGTACCGCGGCGGGCAGGATGCTCATCGAGACCACCAGCTCCGAACCGTCGCCGCGCCGCAGGCGCTGGATCCGGGCGACGTGCGCCTCACCGGTCTCCAGGACCTGCCGCAACCGCCGTGTGACCGTCGGTACGTCCCCGGGGGGCAGGAGATCGACGAAGGGACTCCCGGCCACGGCGTCCAGACCCGCGAAGACGGGGGCATCCAGATTGCAGCGGGTGATCCTCAGCTCCCTGTCCAGGTTGACCGCGCCGAGAATCTGATCCTGACGGCCGGCTGCCGGGTTGTCGGGTACCCGTTGGCGGGTGGTGCGGTCGCCCTGCGCGTCGGCAGTCCCTGCGGCCGGTGCCGCTCCGCCACGCGGGATGTATCGCCCCAGGGCGCTGCTGACCAGGTCGAACGGCGAAGAGGACGAGGGCGAGGGTGTGGCGTCCATGCGGCTCTCTCAGCAATCCCCGGCGCAGCGCCGGGGCCGTACTCGGACCCGTGCGACGGGGCCCCGAGATCCCTGACCGCACCTTCCATTGAATAACACCGGGGGTCGCTTCGCCCACATCAGCGCATCGCGCGGTGAACACGGACAGTGAGGGTATGCCGCGGCCGATGGAGCCGTGCTCACCTTGCCGGAGGCCGCCGCCCGCCAGGATGCGACGACCGCCGCAGGACCACTGGGCACCGGCGCCGGCGGCTCGCGATACCCGACGATCGCTCTGGGTGCGGCTAGGGCCTGTCCGGTGGATCAGGGTCGAAAGGGCCGCGGCGTCTGGTGTGGTGCATCGCAAGGCGCCGGAGCGTCCTCATAGCGGAGCTATGCGGACGTTTCGGCAACGCCGCGAGGTGCCGCGCCAGACGCCGCGGACCCGGCCATGATCCACCGGACAGGCCCTAGCCTCCGGACCGGGACACCCTGCCGGCGATGACGGCCAGAGTGCGCAGGACTGTCGTTCCGGCGAACAGGACCGAGGAGACCGGCCGGCCCACGCATCGCGTCAGCTCGCCTCGCAGATCGGGATCCACCTCGACGGTCACCCGGATGTACCTGCTGTGCAGCGTGGTGACGGTGGGCTGGGGTGCCGAGACGTCCTGCCCGCGCTGCAATGCCGCGCGGTAGCTGTCCTTGCGCTGGCTCATGCCTCTTCCTGACGCTTGATCAGTTCATCCGCGAGGTCCATGTACGCCGAACCCTTGGCCTGGACCGGGCTCCCGAAAGACTGGGCGTACAGGTCGAGCCGCGCGATCTGGGTGTCCAGTAGCTCGAAACCCCGCTCGGTGAGCGCCTCGCGGGCGTCGGCATCGGGCCCGGTGCGCGTGGCATCGGGACGGTTGGTTCGATTGAGCAGGACCACCGTGCGGGCCGGCTCGGCGCGCAGGGACTGCACATCCGCCATCTCACCGCGGATGGGTGCCATCCGGTCCAGTTCGATGGGGGCCGGGGTCACCGGCACGATCCACTCGCCGGCGTACCTCATGATGCTGCGGGCGATGCGGGGATGGTCCTCCAGCTGGGGCGCGTCGAGCACGACGGCCTGCCGGCTGCCGAGGAAGTCGTTCACGCGACGGTGGACATCCCCCACCGGCAGGGCGATCACCGGAAACGGAAAGCCCTCGGCCAGCTCACTCCAGCGCAGCGCGGAAGCGGCTGGGTCACCGTCGACCAGCAGCGGCGACAGCCCCGACTCATGAAGCGCGTGGGCCAGCCACACCGCACTCGTCGTCTTTCCGACGCCGGGCTTGAGGTTCACAAACGCACAGCTCAACAGCACAAGAAGCGACAATAAGGGCGTGATCGTCCAGTTTCGGTCAGCGCGAGGGTGTGGCTTCATAGTTCACCCGCAAGCAGTGAGCCCGGTTCCGGGGCGGTCGTCGAGCAGCGCCAGGGCTCCACGGCGCCGTAGCCGGTCTCTGCGATGCGGCGCAGCACACCGTCACGGTCGGCGGCGGCCGATTGCGCACGGTGTACCTCCGCACGCAACGGTGTACATCCGCACGCAGCGGCTGCTCGCCCATGGACTTCAGCAAGTCAGTGATCTCGCCGGCATCCGGTGCAGCCGGTCTGCACGGAGTCGCCTCAACAGGTCGCCCGAACTTGGTGCGGCTCCTGGTTCCGGCTCCAGTCCCCTCGGCATCGATGAGCTAGGAGCACCAGAAGAGGAAGCAGGTCCGCGACCGTGTGGGGCGTGGTGCGGGCGTCGGGTTCGACCCCGCATTCGTGGGTGACGGCTTTGGCCGGGGCGGCTTCTTGGCAGTGGGTCGGGTGGCGACGGGCGGTGCCGTGGTCGCGGATGCGGGAACCACAGAGTGGGAAACGGCGACGTCCGATGCCGATGCCGACGGCTTCGCGGCGTGTGACGGACGAGCCGGCTCTCCCGCGGTCCGGCTCGGTGCGGGCTGCGCGGTGACGGACGCGGCGACGGGCGTACGCGACGCCTGCGACTCCCTGTGCCTTCCCTGTGTCGAACCAGTGGGCAGCAGTTCCCCCGACAGGCCCGTCGCGACGACGCCGACCAGTACGACCCCACCCGCGACGCCGAGGGCCAGCTTGGTCTTGCCGCCCTTGCGGCGTCGCGCCCGGCGCGGGCCCTTGCCGCGGCGGCGCGTGGCCGACGTCCGGTGGGAGGCGTACGCCTCGTCGCCGTCACCGGGACCGGCAGCCGCAGCCGCGTCAAAGCCGGTGGCCGTGCCGGGGTCGAAGTCGCCATCGGCCAGGTCTGGTCCGTTGGGCTCGCCGCCCTGTTCGGGAAAGGGCCCTGTCTCGTAAGACTCCAGGGGCTCGTACGCCTGCGTCTGCTCATAGGTGTGCGGGCCCTCGAGGCCCCCGTCGTACCCGTGCGTTCCCGTGTGCTCGTAGACCGGCGGCTCGGGCATCAGCGGGACGCCGCTCTGGTAGAGGGGGTGCGGCCGTGATGGGGGGTACCCGGTGGCTACGCCATCGTGGGCATGGCCACACGTCGGGCACACCTCCGCCCCACCGAGGTAGCTCCCGCATCCAACGCAAGTGTTCATGCGGTTGTCCGTTTCCTCCGGTCGCCGCCCCCGCCCCCCAAGATGGGCGGCACCCTACTGGCGCGGCGGTGTCCGTCCCACCCCGCCCCCTCGCCAGGCCCGAGGTATACCGATGCGCCCCTGGTGCGGCACTACGCCTGCCGATGCCCTGAGGTGACCGATCCGAGGAGCATGCGCCCGCTGCTCTTCCGACCGAGCCTCGGACAGCTCCCCCTCTCAAAGTGCGCGATTGAGTCGGCATTCCGCGATTGTTCGTCCTGGCTACGGTGGCCAACGCAGCCAGGACAATGCGCGTCAGCGCAGGAACCCTTCGTAATTGCGCTGCTGGAGCTGACTCTCGATCTGCTTCACGGTCTCCAAACCGACGCTCACGATGATGAGGATGCTGGTGCCGCCGAACGGGAAATTGCTGCCGTTGAACAGCACCAGTGCCGCTGTGGGCACAAGGGCGATCAGCCCCAGGTAGAGCGCTCCCGGCCAGGTGATCCGGTTGAGTACGTAGCCCAGGTAGTCAGCCGTGGGTCGGCCGGCCCGGATGCCGGGGATGAACCCGCCATGCTTCTTCATGTTGTCGGCAATTTCTTTGGGGGTGAAGGAGATGGCGACGTAGAAGAAGGCGAAGAAGACGATCAGCAGGAAGTAAAGTGTCAGATAGATCGGTTGGTCACCCCTGGCGAGGTTGGTGGCGATCCACCGGGCCCATCCGGACTCCGAGTTGCCGCCGAGATCGATCAAACTGGGTATGGAGAGCAGTGATGAGGCGAAGATGACGGGAGTTACACCCGCCTGGTTCACCTTCAGTGGGATGTAGGTCGAAGTGCCGCCGTATGAACGGCGGCCGATCATTCGTTTTGCGTACTGGACCGGGATCCGACGCTGCGCCTGCTCGACGAAGACCACGAGGCAAACCATGCAGAGGCCGACCACGATCACGATGGCGAACTCGCCCCAGCCGCTCAGGATTTTACCCGACTTCTTGATCCCCCACAGGTTGGCCGGGAAGCTGGCGCAGAGGGAGGTGAACATCAGGATTGACATGCCGTTGCCGATGCCGCGGTCGGTGATGAGTTCTCCGAGCCACATCACTAGGGCAGTGCCGGCGGTCATGGTGATGACCATGACGGAGGTCCGGAAGATCGAAGTGTCCGGGAAGATCTGGGTGCGGACCTGGCAGGTGGGGAAGAGCCCACCGCTTTGGGCTTTGGTCACCAAGGCGGCACCCTGGAGCACCGCCAGGCCCAGCGTCAGGTACCGGGTGTACTGGGTGATCTTCGCAGTGCCCGCCTGACCCTCCTTCTTCAGCGCCTCCAGGCGCGGAATGACCACCGTCAGCAGTTGAAGGATGATGCTCGCCGTGATGTACGGCGTGATCCCCAGGGCGAAGATGGTGAGCTGCAGTAGCGCACCACCGCTGAACGTGTTGATCAGGCCGAAGAAGCCGCCGTTGCCGACACCCTCCTTGATGCACTGCGTAACGCTCCGGTAATCCACCCCAGGGATCGGGACGTTCTGCCCCAAGCGATAGAGAAGCAAGATTCCCAGCGTGAAGAGTATCTTTTTGCGAAGACCGGGCGTTTTGAAGACCCTGACGAATACGGTAGACACCTTTTCGAATTGTCCTTACGCTCACAAGTTGATAGAGCAGTTGCTGCTGATTCCCGACTGTCCTTGCCCGACGAGTTGCTTCCGTCTCGGTGGTCGGAGCACCCGTTAATGGCAGCTCTCTGGGTTACGGTCATTCGGTTCCTGAAGTAATCTGTCCCACAAGGCGCACGGGTAAGAGTTGAGTCGAGCACGGTTGTCTTCGCGGACTGATCGCCAATGGCTTCCGCCATCTGAATGCGCCTCAATATTCCAGTTGCAGGCAGCTGTCGTCGCTGGCCAAGAGTAGGTTTCTGAGCGCAGTCAAGACTGACGCCAAGTCATGGAACTCGTGGCGCTGGGCACGTCTTTGATAACGGAACCGCATGGCGATCTCTGGTTGGTGCCTTCGCCAGCGGGACCATCTCAGTGGCTGGTTGCCTGTGAATTGAACGACTGCGGGATTGCGGTGGGGCCAACAGGCACCGTGGCAGCGTCGTTGCCGACGCAGCGGGAACGCGGATATCACCGGTGGCTCACGGATCTGCCGGTCGGCGGGCCGTCGGTGGTGGCCGACTCGAAGCTCCAGCAGCCGTGTGACGCAGCGTTCGCATGGGGGGCGAGGTGCTCCTCGCCCCGGGGCCAATGCCGCTGCCGAACGGAGTCGCGCAGGTAGGCGGCGAGTTTCGAAGCGTACTTACGGAACTCCCGCTCCCTCTCCTCCATCCCGGGCGCGCGCTGTCAGTCTGGCGTCAGGCTGCTCCGCCCCACAGCTCGAACCTTGGCCGGCGTTACTTGGTCGTTGAGGTGTGGGTCGGGAGCGGGGCCGGCGCGGTCGTGCAGGTGCGGGTGGGGATCGGGACCGGCACGGTCGTTGAGGTGCGGGTGGGAAAGGGGACCGGCACGGTCGTGCAGGTGCGGGTCGGGATGGGGACCGGCGCGGTCGTGGAGGTGGGTTGGTGATGAGGAACCGTGGGCCCGCTTTGAGCGGAAGCGCTGGGCAGGACTTCCAGCCCGACGCCGAGCCCGGCGATCGTCAGCGCCGAGCCGGTGGCCATCCAGACCGTGCGAGCACGCCGACGGGCACGGACCCCAGCATGCAGCCGCTGCCGGTGCTGGTCCTCAAACGGGGTGTCTGCCTGGGTATCGCGCATCATCCGCGCGAGTTCGTGTTCGAAGTCTTCCATGATGTCTCCTTTCACTTCACCGGCTCCATGGCGTCACCCAGGAGCTGCCGCAACCGCGTCACGCCCCGTGACGTAAGGGACCGGGCGGTGCCCACCGGACACCCCAGCGCCTCGGCAACCTGCGCCTCGGACAGGTCCTGGTAATAGCGCAGCACCACCGCGGCGCGCTGCCGCACCGGCAGCAATGCCAGCGCGGCCTCCAACCGAGTTCGTTCCTCCACGGCAGCGGCCACATCGCCGGCCTCGGGAAACTCCGGCAACCGTTCCACCGGACGCTCGCCCCACCAGCGACGTCGCGCCGAGCGAGCCGCCGCACGTGCCAGCACCCGGCGCACATACGCCTCCGGCGCCTGCTCGGCCACCCTCGGCCACGCAAACCACAGCTTGACCAGCGCCTCCTGCAGCAGATCCTCGGCCCGATGCCGATCTCCACCAGTGAGCAGATGCGCCAGGTGAAGCAGTGCCGACCAACGAGCCGCGACGAACCGGTCGAACGCATCGGCCCGCACCTGCCCCATCAACGCCATCCCTCGTCTCGATCACTCGCCTACACCCCTACAAAGGCATTGACCCACGTCCCGCTATGCAGTTCCCGAGCGTGAGCTGCCTCACATGCCACCTCAGCCCCGTGCGTAAGCTCCCACACCGAAGCGCACATGCCGTGGGCGTTCATCACTCTCATGTCCCGCCGGCTCCCGACCCCACCGACAGACGACCCGGCTCCGGGGGGCCTCCAATTCAGAGGCGCTACTGACCTTGAAGGACTGGAGTCACGGCGATTCGACTACGAAGCCGGTCTCAACGATGAAGCCGTCGAGAAACGTTGCAGTGAGTCCGGGGAACGCACCGTCGTGGCCGGGCCGCTACAGCTTCACCGCCTCCACACCGTCACGGGCGCGCATCGCTTCCGGCAGTGCTTGACGCCTCCGGCGACCTATATGACGGCGCCCCTGGCCCCACAACGCGATATACGTGCAGCACCAGACCTCCCGCCGACTAGGGCGCTACACCCCCCGACAAGATCGCGAAGTCGGACTCGAGTACTAGCCCAGGAAGCTCAAACGGACCTGACGGTTGGCATTGTCGACGTTCGTGTCGACCAGGCAGACCGACTGCCAGGTGCCCAGTGCCATCCGGCCCGACACGACCGGGAGGGTGGCGTGGGGTGGGACGAGGGCGGGCAGGACGTGGTCGCGGCCGTGGCCGGGGCTGCCGTGGCGGTGGCGCCAGCGGTTGTCGGCGGGCAGCAGGTCGTGGAGCGCGGCCAGGAGGTCTTCGTCGCTGCCTGCGCCGGTTTCCAGTACGGCGATGCCGGCTGTGGCGTGCGGCACGAAGATGTTCAGCAGGCCGTCGCGGCCGTCTGCAGCCTCTCGCAGGAATGCGGCGCAGTCGGCGGTGAGGTCGGCGACGGTCTCGCTCGTACCGGTGGTGATTTCCAGGGTGCGGGTGGTGAATGCGGTGCTCATGCGGCCATTTTCGTACGGGCGGGCCGTTCTCGGCGAAAGCCCCGGTGGTGGGGTCTGCTTCCCGTGCCGGGGGGCTCGTAGCCTGCCCGTGTGGTGGGTCGGCAGCCATGCCGGGAAGACATCCGACGCATCCCGGGTTGGGTGAAGCATGAACCACTCCGGGGTGCGTGACGTCGAGGTCGTGGTGATCGGTGCCGGGCAGGCCGGGCTGGCCGCGGCCTTTCATCTGCGGCGGGCCGGCTGGGCACCGGACCGGGACTTCGTCGTGCTCGATCACTCTCCGCGGCCCGGCGGGGCCTGGCAGTTCCGGTGGCCCACGCTGACGTACGACAAGGTCCACGGGATGCATGCGCTGCCGGGCATGGAGCTGACCGGCGCCGATCCGCAGCGCCCGTCGTCCGAGGTGATCGGCGGGTACTTCGGCCGCTACGAGGAGACCTTCGGGCTCCGGGTGCACCGGCCGGTGAGTGTGGCGGCGGTGCGTACGGGCGCCGGCGGGCGGCTGCTGGTCGAGACGTCCGAGGGCGCTTACGCGCCGCGGGCGCTGGTCAATGCGACCGGGACCTGGGACCGGCCGTTCTGGCCACGGTTCCCGGGACAGGAGCTCTTCGCCGGGCGTCAGCTGCACAGTGCGCAGTACGAGGGGCCGGAGGACTTCCGCGGTGCGCGGGTCGTGGTGGTGGGCGGCGGGACATCGGCCGTCCAGCAGTTGCTGGAGATCGCGCCGGTCGCGGCCGCCACGACGTGGGTGACCCGTCGGCCGCCGGTGTTCCGGGAGGGGCCGTTCGGCGAGGAGCAGGGCCGGGCCGCGGTCGCGCTCGTGGAGCAGCGGGTGCGGCAGGGGCTGCCGCCGCGGAGCGTGGTGAGCGTGACGGGGCTGCCGATGACCGAGGCGATCCGGCGGGCCCGGGCGAGCGGCGTGCTGGAACGGCTGCCGCTCTTCGCGCGCGTCACGCCCGGCGGGGTGGTCTGGGCCGACGGCCGTACGGTCGAGGCCGATGTGCTGCTGTACGCGACGGGCTTTCGTGCGGCGCTCGACCATCTCGCCCCGCTGCGGCTGCGCGAGCCGGGCGGCGGGATCCGGATGGACGGCACCCGTGCCCTGCGCGATGCGCGGGTGCACCTCGTCGGTTACGGACCGTCGGCGAGCACCATCGGTGCCAACCGGGCGGGGCGTGCCGCAGTCCGCGACATCCGCCGGCTGCTCGACGGGGATGCGCAACCTTCCCGTGGGGACGCGGAGTTGGCCGGACGTCTGGCCTCATGAAGCGCGTCCGTTCGCTGCCGTCACGGGGGTACCGGCGATAAATCCCGTCCATGCGAACGCGCGGGCGCGGGCGCACGCGTTCGGCGGGAAGCATGCTCGAAGAGCTGAGGGATTCAATTGACTCACCGCCACGGGCAATGATGACGAGGCGCAGGCGGCGGGCTGCAGACCGTTACAGCGCCTCCGGTCGAAACCCCTTGCTGGACCGGGGAGTTGGGTCCCACATCAAAGGAGTAGACCCGATGGACCTCATCACCAACTTCATCGCGAACATCCTCCACTTCGTGGGGTGGCTAGTCTGACCGAACCCACCACGAAAGCGCCGCCCCTTCCTGTCCCTGGAGGGGCGGCGCCTTCGTGTGCTGCCGGGGCGGGGGCGGGTTCGCACAGTCCCGTGCGGCCGCAACCGCGCTGGGTTGGAGCCGGGGGTGCCTGCCTGACGGCCTTCTCGGTCACAACGCCCACGACCGGCCGATCCACCCCCAACTGCCTAGGTATCCAGCGTCTGTCGGGCGGTTTCCGGGAGGGTCAGGTAGACGAGGAACGAGACGAGGCAGAGCGCAGCGACGTACCAGGGGAAGAAGTCGGGGTGGCCGGCCTGCCGGAACCAGGTGCCGACGTAGGGCGCGGTGCCGCCGAAGAGGGCGACGGTGAGGGAGTAGGGGAAGCCGATGCCGGCGGCGCGCACCCGCGCGGGGAACACCTCGGCGTTCACGGCCGCGGCGATCGCGGTGTAGCCGGTGAGCAGCACCATGCCGGCGCACTGCACCAGCAGGAGCGAGAGGAACGCGTCGGTGACCAGGTGCAGCAGCGGTACGGCCAGTACGGCGAAGCCCAGGGAGAATCCGAGCAGCAGCGGTTTGCGGCCGATGCGGTCCGAGAGCAGCCCGCCGAGCGGCTGGAGCAGGGCGAAGAAGGCGAGCGAGAGGGTGCCGACGGTGAGCGAATCGCCCTTGTCGAAGCCCGCGTTGACCTGTGCGTAGGTGGGCAGATAGGTCGTCCAGGTGTAGTAGGCGAGGGTGCCGCCCGCGGTGATGCCGCAGATGAGCAGCGACTGGCGGGGGTGGCGGCGCAGCGCCTCGAAGAGGCCGGGGCGCTCGGCCGCCGGCTGCTCGGCGATGGTCTCCTGGGCGCCGCGCCGGATCCACAGTCCCAGCAGGCTCAGCAGCGCGCCGAAGAGGAACGCCACCCGCCAGCCCCACTGCCCCATCTGCCGTTCGGTGAGCAGCGTCGCCAGCAGCGCGGCGGTCCCGGACGCCAGCAGCTGGCCGGCGGTCGTGGACACGTACTGGAAGCTGGCGAACAGCCCGCGCCGGCCGGGTCCCGCCGATTCGACGAGGAAGGTGGTGGAGGCCGCGAACTCGCCGCCCACCGACAGGCCCTGCACCAGGCGGGCGAGGACCAGGATGACGGGGGCCAGCACTCCGGTGGCCGCGTAGGTGGGGGTGAGCGCGACCAGCAGACTGCCGCCGCCCATCAGCAGGATGGTGAGGGTCAGTGCGGTCCGCCGGCCGCGGCGGTCGGCGAGCGCGCCCATCAGCAGTCCGCCGACCGGCCGCATGAAGAAGCCGACCGCGAAGACGGCGAAGGTCGACAGCAGGGGCACCAGGGAGTTGCCGGCGCCATGCGGGAAGACCTGCTCGGCGAAGTAGACCGCAAGGAAGGAGTACGCGTACCAGTCGTACCACTCGACGGCGTTGCCGATGGAGGCGGCGGCCAGCTGGCGCAGCCGTGACGGCGGGCGGGCGCCGTCGGGCACCCGCTCCTCGGCTATGTATTCGGCGTTCGACATGGTCCTCCGCTCCGGGTTCTTCTCCTGGGCCTGCTGCTGGGGCAGGATGAGCCGACAGGTGATCATGTACCGCGGAAGCGGAGGGCCGCCAGGGGCCGTGGCGGCCGAAAGGAGAGGGCATTGTGCGCGTAGCACTGTTCGTCACCTGCATCAACGACCTGCTCCAGCCACGGACGGGGCAGGCGGTGGTGGCGCTGCTGGAACGACTGGGGGTGGAGGTCGGCTTCCCGGAGGGGCAGAGCTGCTGTGGCCAGCCCCAGTTCAACACCGGATACCGGCACGCGACCGAACCGCTGGTGCGCCGTTTCGACCGGGTGTTCCGCGACTTCGACCATGTGGTCACCCCGTCCGGGTCCTGTGCGGCGATGGTGCGGGACAACTACCCGCGGATCGGCGCGAAGGCGGCCGCCGAGGGGCGCGGCCGGGAGCTTGCGGACGCGGCGGCGGTCGCGGTGCCCAAGACGTACGAGCTGACGGAGTTCCTGGTGGATGTGCTGAAGGTGGAGGACGTCGGCGCCTACTACCCGCATACCGTCACCTATCACCCCACCTGTCACGGGCTGCGGGTGCTGGGGCTGGGTAACCGGCCGCGGCGGCTGCTGGACCGGGTCCGGGGGCTGGAGCTGCGGGAGTTGCCGGGCGCCGAGGAGTGCTGCGGCTTCGGCGGCACCTTCGCGGTGAAGAACGCGGCGGTCTCGGCGGCGATGGGCGCCGACAAGGTCCGCAACGTCGTCGCGACCGGCGCTGAGGCCCTCTGTACGGTCGACAACTCCTGTCTGCTGCACCTCGGCGGCACCCTCACCCGGCAGGGTGCGGCGGTCCGCCCGGTGCACATCGCCGAGATCCTGGCCAGTACGGAAGGGAACGTGTGGTGAGCGGTACGTACCTGGGCATGCCGGCGTTCCCCCGGGCCGCGGCCGCCGCCACCCGCGACAGCCGGCTGCGTGCCAACCTCACCCACGCCACCCACACCATCCGCGACAAGCGGGCGGCGGCCGTGGCCGAGCTGGACGACTGGGCCGAGCTGCGGGCGGCGGGCGCGGCGGTGAAGGACCGTACGCTGCGCCATCTGGACCACTATCTGGAGCAGTTGGAGGCCGCGGTCACGGCGGCGGGCGGGCAGGTCCACTGGGCGGTGGACGCCGACGAGGCCAATGCGCTGGTCACCCGGCTGGTGCAGGAGACCGGTGAGCGGGAGGTCGTCAAGGTCAAGTCGATAGCGACGCAGGAGATCGGGCTGAACGAGGCGCTGGCAAAGGCCGGTATCCGGGCCTACGAGACGGATCTGGCCGAGCTGATCGTGCAGCTCGGCGGGGATCTCCCGTCGCACATCCTGGTCCCGGCGATCCATCGCAACCGCTCCGAGATCCGCGACATCTTCCGCAAGGAGATGGGCAGTTGGGGCCGTCCGGCGCCCGAGGGGCTCTCCGACTCCCCCGCCGAGCTGGCCGATGCGGCGCGGCTGCATCTGCGGGAGAAGTTCCTGTCGGCGAAGGTCGGCATCTCCGGCGCCAATTTCATGGTGGCCGAGACCGGCACCCTGGTCGTAGTGGAGTCCGAGGGGAACGGCCGGATGTGTCTGACCCTGCCCGAGACGCTGATCTCCGTCGTCGGCATCGAGAAGGTGGTGCCGAGCTGGCAGGATCTGGAGGTCTTCCTGCAGCTGCTGCCCCGCTCCTCCACCGCCGAGCGGATGAATCCGTACACCTCCACCTGGACGGGCACGACGGACGGCGACGGTCCGCAGACCTTCCACCTCGTGCTGCTCGACAACGGGCGGACCGACACCCTCGCCGACACCGTCGGCCGGCAGGCGCTGCGCTGCATCCGCTGCTCGGCCTGTCTGAACGTCTGCCCGGTGTACGAGCGGGCCGGCGGCCACGCCTACGGTTCGCCCTATCCCGGCCCGATCGGCGCCATTCTCACTCCTCAACTACGGGGTATCGGCGGGTCGTTGGAGGCTTCGTTGCCGTATGCCTCGTCGCTGTGCGGGGCGTGTTACGAGGTGTGTCCGGTCGCCATCGACATCCCCGAGGTGCTGGTGCATCTGCGGGAACGGGTGGTGCAGGGCGGGCCGGTCACCCGGGGCGGGGCGCGGGTCGTCCTCAAACCGGCCAAGGGGCATGCCGCGGAGCGGGCCGCGATGCGCGCGGCGGCCTGGGCATTCGACCACCCGGGCGCGCTGCGCACCGGAGGGCGGCTGGCGGCCCGCACCCGGCGGCTGCATCCGCGGCGACTGCCGGGCCCGGGCCGTGCCTGGTCCGCCACCCGCGATCTGCCCGAGGTGCCGGCCGAGTCCTTCCGTGACTGGTGGCAGCGCACCCGCCGGACATCGGACGAGCAGCAAGGAGGCAACGGGTGAGCAGCCGGGACGTGGTGCTGGCGCGAGTGCGCCGGGCGCTGACGGATGTGCCGCGTGGGGAGCGGCCGGACGAGGCGCCGGTGGCGCGTGACTACCGGCGGGTGCACGGGTCCCGCACGGCGGAAGAGACCGTCGAGCTGCTCGCGGAGAATCTCGCGGACTACCGGGCGCTGGTGCACCGCAGCACCGCCGGAGCGCTGCCGGAGCTGATCGGCCGGCTGCTGGCGGAGCGCGGGGCCCGCACGGTGCTGGTGCCGCCGGGCCTGGATGCCTCATGGCTGGCCGGTTCCGGCGTCACCCGCGTCGAGGACCGGGCGTCCGCCACCCCGCGGGAACTCGACGCCGTGGACAGTGTGCTGACGGGCTGCGCGGTGGCGATCGCGGAGACCGGCACCCTGGTACTCGACGGCGGACCCGGTCAGGGCAGGCGCCGGATCACGCTGGTGCCCGATCATCACCTCTGTGTGGTCCGCGTCCCTGAGCAGGTGGTCGGGTCGGTCCCGGAGGCGCTGCCCCTGCTGGCGCCGGACCGCCCGCTGACCTGGATCTCCGGTCCGTCCGCCACCAGCGACATCGAGCTCGACCGGGTGGAGGGGGTGCACGGGCCGCGGACGCTGGAGGTGATCCTGCTGGCGGGGGCGTAGCCGACGGACACCACGGGCAGCGCGCCCTCTCGACGGGACCGGGAAGAAGATGCGGCGGCCGCCCCGACCACTGAACTGGCCGCCGCGCCCCTGACCTTACCCGCGGGTCACTTACGGGGCCATCATCTGCTCCCCGGCCGGGGTGAGGTGTGCGTCACGCCGTACCAGCGCCGCATAGCGCCCCTCGGCGGCGAGCAGTTCGTCGTGGGTGCCGCGCTCGGCGATCCGGCCGGCGTCCAGCACCACGATCTGGTCGGCGTCGCGGACCGTGGAGAGGCGGTGGGCGATGGTGAGGGTGGTGCGGCCCGCGGACAGCTCGTCGATGGCCTGCTGTACGGCGTGTTCGGTGCGGGTGTCCAGGGCGCTGGTCGCCTCGTCCAGGACGAGGACGGGCGGGTCGCGCAGGATGGTCCGGGCGATGGCGAGGCGCTGCTTCTCGCCGCCGGAGAAGCGGTAGCCCCGCTCGCCGACGAGGGTGTCGTAGCCGTCGGGCAGGGCGGCGATGTGGTCGTGGATCTGGGCGGCCCGGGCGGCGCGTTCGATCTCGCCGTCGGTGGCGTCCGGCTTGGCGAAGCGGAGGTTGTCGGCGACCGAGGCATGGAAGAGGTAGGTCTCCTGGGAGACCACCCCGACCGCGCGGGAGAGGGTGTCGAAGTCGAGGTCGCGGACGTCGGTGCCGTCGAGGGTGACCCGGCCACCGGTCACGTCGTAGAGCCGCGGCACGAGATAGCTCAGGGTGCTCTTGCCGCTGCCGGTCGGTCCGACGACGGCGAGGCTGCCGCCGGCGGGGACGGTCAGGTCGATGCCGTCGAGGGTGGGGGCGGCGTCGGGGTCATAGCGGAACGTGACGTTCTCGAAGCGGATTTCCCCCCGCGGGGCCGCGATCCGGACCGGCTCGGCGGGCTCGGTGATGGCCACCGGCAGATCGAGGTATTCGAAGATGCGCTGGAAGAGCGCGAGCGAGGTCTGCATCTGCACGCCGGTGGAGAGCAGGGAGACGGTGGGTCGCAGCAGGCCCTGCTGGAGCGAGACGAAGGCGACCAGGGTGCCCAGGGAGAAGGCGGGGCCGCCGAGCTGGAGGACGAGTCCGGCCGACCAGTAGATCAGCGCGGGCATGGCGGCCATGACGATGCCGATGGTGGCCATCCGCCAGCGGCCCGCCATGTTGGCGCGGACCTCCAGATCGACCAGGCGCTCGGACTCGTCGGCGAAGCCCTGGGTGAGGGAGTCGGCACGGCCCATGGTGCGGCCGAGGAGGATGCCGCTGACCGAGAGGGACTCGGTGACCATCGCGGACATCGCGGCCATCTGCTTCTGGCGCGTGGTGGTGATCTTCTTGCGTTCCCGGCCGACCCGGCGGCTGATCCACACGAAGAGCGGAAGCAGCAGCAGGGAGACGACGGTCAGCCGCCAGTCGAGGGCGATCATGGCGCAGACGGTGGCGAGGACGGAGGTCAGGTTGGAGACCAGGGAGGTGGCGGTGGAGGTGACCGTCGCCTGCATCCCGCCGATGTCGTTGGCGATCCGGGACTGGACCTCGCCGGTGCGGGTGCGGGTGAAGAAGGCCAGCGGCATCCGCTGGAGCTTGGCGTAGACAGCGGTGCGCAGATCGTGCATGACGCGCTGGCCGACGGTGGTCGACAACAGGGTCTGCAGCACACCGAAGACGCTGGTGGTGACGGCCGTGGCGATCATGCCGAGCGCCAGCAGGCTCAGCAGTCCGGTGCGCCGGCCGGGGATGGCCACGTCCAGGATCTCCCTGAGGAGGAATGGGGAGGCCACCGACACCAGCGAGGAGGCACCGACGAGCAGGCCGACGAGGGTCAGCCGGCCGCGGTAGGGGCGGAAGAGGGCGAGGATCCGCCGCAACGGGACCGGTATGTCCGGGTCCTTGGGCGGTGGGGTCCACTGGGGATCGTCGCTGCGCATGGGCTCCTTCGGGAGGGGTGAGGGCAGGCCGTCCGGGACGGCCGGGAGGCAAGCGTCGTGGAGCTTAGCTCATTGTTACCTATACTCACAATGAGCCTGGTCCTGATATCCGCTATCCTCGCGGTATGCCCTCCCCCGAGCCGACGGTCAGCACCTCGAACCTCGCCGAACAGCTGGTACGGCTGACCCGCCGGATGCACCGCGCCCAGAAACACCATCTGGAGCACCTGGACATCGCCTTCACCCCCGCGCAGTCCCGGCTACTGCGGATCGTCGGCCACTACCGCGACACCCCGCCGCGGATGGCCGACCTCGCCGAGCGGCTGGAGGTCGTCCCGCGCGCGGTGACGACGCTGGTGGACGCGCTGGAGGCGAACGGTGCGGTGCGCCGGGTGCCCGATCCGGCCAACCGGCGGGTGGTACGCATCGAGCTGACCGACACCGGCCGGTCCACCCTGCGCGCGTTGCGCAGCGCCCGGCGGGCCGCGGCGGAGGAGATCCTTGCCCCGCTGACCGCCGATCAGCGCGAGGTCCTCGGCGGTCTGCTGTCCACGCTGGTGGACGGGCCGGGTGTGCCGCATTGAGCTGACGGGGAGTCAGTCGGAGGAGTGCCGTCGTCGCCATGCCGCTGCTGGGGCCGGGCCCCGCGTCCCTGCGGCCCGCGGCTGCCCCGGTCCGGCACACGTACGGCCGGACGGACGGGCCCGAGTCCCCGGCCTGTCCGTCCGGCCGATGAAGAACGCGCCCTCAGCGCACCGGCAGCAGCGCCACCGCCCGCTTCGCCGGGACGGTCAGCCGGACCTTCCCGTCGTCCCCGACGGTGACCGTGTGGCCGTAGCACGAGGACGGGGTGGCGGCGACGACATCGCAGTACGTACCTCCGGGAAGCGAGGTCGCGAAGGTCTGATTCAGCTCGCCCGCGCCGTTGTTGAGTGCGACGAATCCCTTGCCGCCGCGGCCGAAGGCGATCGCGCTGCCTCCGTTGTCCCACCAGTCGGCCAGCGGGGCGGCGCCCACCGCGTTGCGGAACCCGACCATCCCGGTGATCTCCTGCTTGGCGTGCTCGCGGGTCCAGCCGCCGCTGCCGCTGGGCGGTCCGGCGTCCTTGTCGGACCACTCGTAGCCGGAGTAGACGTTCGGTGAGCCGTAGGGCGAGGCGAGCATGAAGACATTGGCGAGGGTGTAGGCCGCGCCGTCTTTGTAGCTGAGCGTCGAGCCGTTGCGCTCGGTGTCCCAGTTGTCGACGAAGGTACGGGCCTTGTCGCCGCCGAGCTTGCCGTCCGCGACGGACTTGAGCTGCGCGAGATTGCCGCCCTGGAAGGCGCTCTTGAGGTGGCTGCCGTAACGGAATTCGTCCACGTCGCCGGTGCCGGTGTACTCCTCGGGCTGCACTGCCTCGCCGGCGCCGTAGATGACCTCCTGCGCCCAGTAACCGGGGTCGCGCATCTTGCCTTTGATCGCCGCGAGGTCGGTGGCGGAGATGTGTTTGGCGGCGTCCACCCGGAAGCCGTCCACCCCCATCGACCGCAGGCCGTCGAGGTACTTGGCGATGGTGGTGCGGACGTACTCGCTGCCGGTGTCGAGGTCGGCCAGGCCCACCAGTTCGCAGGTCTGGACGTCGGTGCGGTTGCCGTAGTCGGAGATGCTCTTGCGGCAGCCGTGGAAGTCCTGGTCCTGATAGAAGCCGGGGTAGTTGTACTTGGTGTACCGGGTGCCGCCGGTGCCCGTGCCGGAGCCCGCGGCCATGTGGTTGATGACGGCGTCGGCGAGGACCTTGACGCCCGCACCGTGGCAGGTGCGGACCATCGCGGCGAAGGCGTTGCGGTCGCCCAGCCGTCCGGCGATCTTGTAGCTGACGGGCTGGTACGAGGTCCACCACTGGTCGCCCTTGATGTGCTCGGAGGCGGGCGAGACCTCGACATAGCCGTAGCCGGCCGGGCCGAGCTGGTCCGTACAGGCCTTGGCGACGTCCGCGTACTTCCACTCGAACAGCGTGGCGGTGACGGTCTTTTCGCCGGGCGGGGTGGCCTGGGAGGACCACGGCGCGAAGGTGGCGAGGCCGGCCGCGGCCAGTACGCCGGCCAGCGCCCCGCCCAGCACACGGGAACGTTGCTGCATTGTGCGGCTCCTTGGTCATGGGGCGCGGCAAGGCACACCGCGCCCACGAGTGCAGCCACACGCCGGGCCGCCTTGGGGGGATGGTGTACCGGAGCCTGCCTTTTGCCGTGTGGACACGTCAAGGCTTTCTGCAAGGCTTTTCAGGCCCTTGCGAAAGGAACTGACGGTGCGGCATCCGACCGTGTGCGGAGGGGTCCTGTGGTGCGGCCGAGAATCCAAGCGTGCCGCGACGAGAGTCCAACCGGCCCTCTTGTGTCCCGGCCCACCGGCCGACAGGGTCCTGACCGAGGTTCAGGTATGCCCCGGTACACCACCGCTCCCTGGAGGACCGATGAACCAGGCACCATCGCAGAACCACGACGACCCCAACGAGCCCGGCCCGAGCCGCCGTTCGGTCCTGTGGACCGCCGGTGCGGCGGGCGCCGGGCTGGGGCTCGGCGGCCTGTTGTCCGGCCAGGCCGTGGCGGCCGCGCCCGGGACGGCCGGTGCCGCCGCCGCACCCGAGGCCAAGGGCAAGACCATGATCGGGGTGCCGTTCGAGCGGCGCAGCACCGTACGCGTCGGCATCATCGGCCTCGGAAACCGCGGCGGCAGCATGATCGACCTGTTTCTCGCGATGCCGGGCGTGCAGGTCGTCGCGCTGTGCGACCCGGTGAAGGACAAGACCGCCAAGGCCGCCAAGAAGGTCACCGCCGCGGGGCAGCCCGCGCCCGCCGTCTACACCAACGGCGACCACGACTTCGAGAACCTCTGCGCGCGCGGTGACCTCGACTTCGTCTACGCGGCCACGCCCTGGGACTGGCACTTCGAGATGGCGCGGACGGCGCTGCGCAACGGCAAGCACGTGGGCGTGGAGTGCCCCCTCGCCCTGCGGCTGAACCAGCTGTGGGAGCTGGTCGATCTCTCCGAGCGCACCCGCAGACACTGCATGCAGCTGGAGAACTGCTGTTACGGCAGAAATGAGCTGCGGGTGCTGCGGATGGCCCACGCGGGCCTGTTCGGGGAGCTGCTGCACGGCGCCGGTGCCTACATCCACGATCTGCGCGGCCTGATGTTCGACCCCAAGTACTACGAGGGGCCCTGGCGCCGGCTCTGGCACACCCGGATGCGCGGCGATCTCTACCCCAACCACGGCTTCGGCCCGGTCGCCAACTACATGGACATCAACCGCGGCGACCGCGCGGTCCGCATCTCCAGCGTCGGCACCCCCGCCCTCGGCCTCGCCGCCTACCGCAAGGAGCACATGCCGGCGAACGACCCCAGCTGGAAGGAGTCGTACATCGAGAGCGACCGGACGATCAGCCTCGTCCAGACCGCCAAGGGGCGGGTGATCCGGCTGGAGCACGACGTCTCCACCCCGCACCCCTACAGCCGGATCAACAGCCTCGGCGGCACCAAGGGGCTCTTCGAGGACTATCCCGAGCGGATCTATATCGAGCCGGACCAGAGCAACGACACCTGGGGCGACTTCGGCAAGTACACGGAGTGGGACCACTGGCTCTGGAAGGAGCACGCCAACCCGCCCGGCGGCCACGGCGGCATGGACTACATGCTGGTCTTCCGGCTGATGCAGTGCATGCGGCTCGGCCTCGTACCGGACTTCGACGTCTACGACGCGGCGACCTGGACCGCGCCGGTACCGCTGAGCGACCTCTCGATCAAGGCGAAGGGCGCCCCGCAGGAGATCCCCGACTTCACCCGCGGACAGTGGAAGAAGGCCCGTCCGGGGATGGATTCACAGAAGCCGGAGGAGTAGAGGCTTGGGGGCGGGCCCGGCGGACGGTGGCTCCGCCGGGTCCCGGCGTCCCGGCGGACGGTGCCTCCGCCGGGTGCCTGCGTCGGCCGGCGGAGGCCGCGCCCGGCGCCGTCCTCCCGCCGGCCGCGCGTGCAGCGCATCGCGCCGCGTACGCTCAGGCCGCCAGGTGCGCCTTGTCCCCCATGACCACCACCGGGTTCCGGGCCGGGTCGAGGGCGCGCAGCAGCGCCTGCATGGCGGACTTCGGGACGCTGATGCAGGCAGAGGTTCCGCTGCCGTGGTCCATGTGCAGCCAGACCCCGCCCCCCTTGGACTGGCCCTCCGGGCGGGTCGGGTCCAGCGGAGAGGTCCCCTTGACGCGGTTGTAGTTGATCGCGACGACATAGTCGAAGTCGTGGCGGGTGTTCTTGGCCCAGTACGACGGCGGGGTGAACGCCGCGGAGTGCGTATAGGGCAGCTTGGCGCCGGGATCGTCGAGCACACCGCCCGCGTCGGTCAGCGCGAACACTCCGACCGGGCTGCGCTTGTCCCCCTCGTGATGGTGGGTCGTCCAGCCCCGCCGGCCGTTGTGCGCAGCCCACTTCCCTTTCTGGTCCCAGCCCTTGGCGCCCTTGTCGTAGAGGACGACGGTGGCGTCGGCGGAGTCCACACCCTCCCCGTAGACCGCGACGACCTGCCGGGAGGCGGCGGGGATCCGTGACCGCAGCGCGGCGCCGACCTCGGGGATGTTCTTGAGGTGGGTGGTGGCCGACGCCCCGCGGGCCGGGCCGCCGGGGCGCTCGCCCTTGCCCGCGCCGTCGCCCTTGCTGTCACCCCGTTCGCCGCCCCCGCTGCCGCCGCAGCCCGTCAGAAGAACCAGCCCTGCGGCGGCCACCGCCGCCATCCGCCTCGCACTGCCCGCTGTTCGCATGGCCCCCATGCTCGCACCGCCGGGGCGGCGCACCTCCGGCACCCGCCCGCTGGGCGCGGACCGCCACACGATTGTCCGAAACCCGGGGCCACAGCGGAAAAACCGTTTGAAATCAGACCTCCCGACCGGCCAACCTTCCAGAACCTCCGCCCGCGACACGACCGGCGGGGGGGACTTCGCCTTGCCGGGAGGCCTGCCGCCATCGGCCCCACCACGACTTCGCCTGGGACATCATGCATATTCGCGACCTTCCGCATCCCGATCCGGGCGTCCCGGACGTCCGTACGGGCGGCGCCTTCCTCCGCTGGCTCTGCGCACAGCAACTCGGCGGACAGCTGTGGGCCCTCGCCTGGGGGCTGCTGAACGTCGGCGCCATCGCCGCCTCCCCGCTGCCGGTGGGCCTCGCCGTGCAGGCAGTGGTGGACCGCGATGCCCACCGGCTCCTCCTGGCCGGCGGTCTGGTCCTGGCCCTGGGGCTGCTGATCGCGGTCGGCGGGGTCATGCTGCACCGCGCCGCGGTCACCAACTGGATCACCGCCGTCGCCCGGATGCAGCAACTGCTCGCCCGCAAAACCACGGAACTGGGCCCGGCCATGACCCGGCGGGTGGCGGCCGGCGAGATCGCCGCCGTCAGCACCGGCGACCTGGAGAAGATCGGCTGGTTCGTCGAAGCGCTCTCCCGGTTCGGCGCGGCGGCGCTGACCACCATCGGCGTCTGTGTCGCCCTCGTCTGCTACCAGCCGGCCCTGGGTGTACTGGTCGCGCTGGGCGTGCCCGTACTGGCGCTGGCAGTCCTGCCGTTGCTGCCGCCCGCCATCCGGCGCGCCGACGCCCAGCGCGACAAGGCCGGCCGGGCCACCGAGCTGGCCTCCGACACCGTCGCCGGACTGCGCGTGCTGCGCGGCATCGGCGGTGAGGAACTCTTCCTCGGCCGCTACCGCAGCGCCTCCCAGGAGGTTCGCCGGGCCGCCGTCCGCAGCGCCCGGATGTGGTCGCTGATCGCGGCCGTCCAGGTGCTGCTGCCGGGGCTACTGCTGCTCGCGGTGGTCTGGTACGGCGCCCGGCTCGCGCTCGACGGCACGATCGCCGTCGGCGATCTCGTCGCCCTCTACAGCGCGGTCACCTTTCTGCTCTTCCCGCTCCGGCACTTCGAAGAGATCGCGCAGGCCTATGCCTTCGCCAAGCCGTCGGCGACCCGCACGGCCCGCGTACTGGCCCAGCAGCGCCCGGCCGGCGCACGGGCCGGGGACCTGGCGGCGGCGCCCACCGGCGATCTGCACGACCCGGTCAGCGGTCTGACCGCCCCGGCCGGCCGGCTGACCACGGTGGTCTGCGGCGACCCCGACGCGGCGGGCCGGCTCGCCGAACACCTCGGCGGGCACCCGCCGTCGGCGGACGACGGCAGCGGGCCCGGCTCTCCGCCGTCCGTCGTCCTCGGCGGCACCCCGCTGGACGAGCTGCCGCGCGAGGCCGCCCGCCGGGCGGTACTCGTCCAGGACAAGGACCCGATGCTGCTCTCCGGCACGCTCGGCGAGCTGCTCGACGTACCGGCCTCCGGGCGGGTGGGCGCGGCGGAGGCACTGGCCGCGGCGCAGTGCGGCGATGTGCTGACCGCGCTGGCCCAGGCCTCCGTCGACGACTCGGGCGACCCGATGCGCACCCACATCACCGAGCGCGGCCGCTCGCTGTCCGGCGGCCAGCGACAGCGACTGGCGCTGGCCAGATCGCTGGTCACCGACCCGGAGGTACTGGTGCTGGACGAGCCGACCAGCGCCGTCGACGCACACACCGAGGCCCGGATCGCCGAAGGTCTGCGGGACCTGCGGAGCGGACGCACGACGGTCGTCCTCACCTCCAGTCCGCTCCTGCTGGACCGGGCCGACCAGGTGGTGTTCCTCCAGGAGGGCAAGGTCGCCGCCCGAGCCACCCATGGCGAACTGCTGCTCCAGCACTCCGCCTATCGCGCGGTCGTCACCCGCGCACCGGACCCCGAGCCGGCGATGTCGGCCGGCCGTCCCGAGCAAGAAGGGAGCACCGCATGATCGGCCTGGCGCCCCCGGAACACGATCCGGACGCCCCACAGACCCTCACCACCCTGCCCGTCGGCTCACCGGCGACGGTACGCAGCTACGTCGCCGACCTGATCCGCCGTCACCGCAGGGCGTTCACCGTCCTGGTCGCCGTGAACGCGGCCGCGGTGACCGCCTCCATGGCCGGCCCGTATCTGCTCGGCGGAGTAGTGGAGAAGCTGTCCGCGGGCGACCGGAACCTCCAACTGGAGGGCACCCTGGCACTGTTCGCCCTCGCGCTGGCCGCCCAGACGGTGTTCGTCCGGATGGTCCGGCTACGCGGGGCGATGCTCGGCGAGCTGATGCTGGCGGACCTGCGCGAGGACTTCCTCGTACGGTCCGTGGCGCTGCCGCCGGGCGTCCTGGAGCGGGCCGGAACCGGCGATCTGCTGTCGCGGATCACCACCGACATCGACCGGCTCTCCAGCGCGATGCGCGAGGCGGTGCCACAACTGGCCATCGGCGTGGTGTGGGTGGCGCTGCTGCTCGGCGGCATCACCGCGACCGCGCCGCCGCTCGCGCTGTCCGTAGTGGTCGCCCTGCCGCTGCTGATCGTCGGCTGCCGCTGGTACTTCAAGCGGGCACCGAGCGCCTATCGCTCGGAGGCGGCCGGCTACGCCGCGGTGTCGGCCGTGCTCACCGAGTCCGTGGACGCCGGGCGAACGGTCGAGGCGCACCGGCTGGGCGCCCGCCGCATCGCACTCTCGGAGCGCAGGATCCAGGAATGGACCCGATGGGAGCGCTACACACTCTTTCTCCGCTCGGTGCTCTTCCCGGTCGTCGACCTCACCCATGTGCTGCTGCTCGGCGCGGTGTTGCTGCTGGGCGGGGCGTTCGTCATCGGCGGCTGGATCACTCCGGGGCAGCTGACGACGGGGGCGCTGCTGTCGCAGATGATGATCGAGCCGGTCGGCATGATCCTGCGGTGGTACGACGAGCTGCAGGTGGCCCAGGTGTCCATCGCGCGGCTCGTCGGCGTCCGGGAGATCGAACCGGAGGCCGCGGATCCGGAGCGGTTCCCCGACGGCCGGGACGTGCACGCCGACCGGGTCAGCTTCGGCTACCTCGCGGACGTGGAGGTGCTGCGCGAGGTCTCGTTGCGGATCCGTCCGGGGAGCCGGCTGGCGCTGGTGGGACCGTCCGGCGCCGGCAAATCGACGCTGGGCCGGCTGCTCGCCGGTATCTACGGGCCCCGCACCGGCACCGTCACCCTCGGCGGGGCCGAGCTCTCCGCGATGCCGGCCGAGCGGATCCGCGAGCAGGTGGCGCTGGTCAACCAGGAACACCATGTCTTCGTCGGCTCACTGCGCGACAATCTCCGGCTGGCGCGCGCCACGGCGGGCGAGGCCGAACTGTGGGCCGCACTCGGTGCGGTGGACGCCGACGACTGGGCACGGGCCCTGGACAACGGTCTGGACACCGAGGTCGGCTCCGGCGGCCATGCACTGACCCCTGCCCAGGCACAGCAGATCGCGCTGGCCCGGCTGGTCCTCGCCGATCCGCACACCCTCGTACTGGACGAGGCGACGTCCCTGCTCGACCCGCGGGCGGCCCGCCATCTGGAGCGTTCGCTGGGCAGGGTGCTGGACGGCCGTACGGTGGTGGCGATTGCGCACCGGCTGCACACCGCACACGACGCCGATGTGATCGCGGTCGTCGAGGAGGGCCGGATCAGCGAACTGGGCAGCCATGACGAACTGGTCGCGGCCGAGGGCGCTTACGCGGCGCTTTGGCGGTCTTGGCATGGGTGAGGGGGGTGCGGGCGGCGAGGGGCTCCCGACCTCGCCGCCGTCTCTGCATCGGCCCTCGGCCCTCGGTTCTCGGCCGCCGCGGGCTGATGTGGGTGCGGGCGGCGGGGACTCCTGCACCGCCCCCGTCTCCACTTCGGCCCTCGGCCGCCGCGCCGGGCACGTCAGATATAGCCGAGTGCGCCCAGCCCCCCGATGCCGCCCAGCAGCATGAACACGGGCATCAGCACCTTCAACTCCACCCAGCTGCCCGCCTTGAAGCGAATGGCCTGGGGCGGGCCGACGGGGTACCAGCGCTTCCGGCCTATCGGGATCGGCCACAGGACGGGACAGCCCGAGACCGTCAGGGCGTCGCCGATGTCATGGACCAGCGCCCCCAGGACGACCGGCAGGCCCAGCCAGAGGTACTGCTGTCCCGGCTCGGTGAACAGCCAACTCGCGCCGTTGCCCGGCTGGTCGAGGATGCCGCCCAGAATCCAGGCCGCGGCGGCGCCCAGCAGCCACACCAGCACATCGCTGGAGACCCGCGCCGCCCGCCACAGCAGCCCCTCGATGGCGAGCACCATATGGACGAAGAGGATGCCGAGCACCGCCCAGCGGCCGCCCTTCATCGCCAGCAGCGACATCCCGCCGCCGACCAGCACGGCCCACAGCCAGGTGTGGGTGAGTGTCCGGTGCCCGCCATTACGGTTCGAATCACCGCGCATCTTGGTCGCCTTGTACACGGCATGCGAGAGGGCGTCGACCACTTCGCACAGAATCCGCGAGAGCGGACCGAAGGCCCGCGAGATGGTCGCGGACTTGTGGTCGAGGTCCGGGGCCAGCGCCGCTCCGGCACAGATCAGCGCTCCGCAGACGAGCACCGGCCAGGGCATCGGATACCCGGCGGCAGCAGCCCCCGCACCCACCCCCAGCCAGGCCGCGGCCCCGGACAGCGAGTGCGCCGGTCCCATCATGATGTGCTCCCACCCTTTTCTCTTGCGCGTCTTCTCCAGCGCGCCCCATATGCCTCGCGCGCCCCCGAGCTGCGCCCCTGACGCCCGTTCGGCGACTCAGCGTAGCGTCAGATGATCTCCGTGGGGGGTGGGGGTGCGGGCGGCATGGTGCGGGGGGGGCGGGGCGAGAGTGGGGGACGGGGGGCTACGGAGACGAGGGCGGGCTACAGCAACATCGGCGCTCCGGACAGGGGGAGGACGGCCCTGGTGGAGGGCGCGGCTCGGTCAGCACGAATGGCCCTCAGGGAGGGTGGGCGTTGATCAAGGTGGGTGCCTTCCCCGCCGGCGGTATGCCCCTCCCGGCGCGAGCCCCCGCCGACCGCGGCCGCATGCGGTGGGTGATGTCTGCCACGTGCCGACCGGCTGCGGCGCGGCGGGTGACCGTCGGTAGCGACGATACGTCCACGCGCCGGCACGGAAAGTGAGGGCGCCGAGCCGCTCCGCCCTGTGGCCTGAGTCGTGAATGCGGACTTTTGTGCTGCTCAGGGGGGTCGGAGGGGCGTATCGGGGCGGTGGCGGGGCC
The DNA here is from genome assembly GCF_900221035.1 of Streptomyces sp. 2323.1. Classification (NCBI taxonomy): domain Bacteria; kingdom Bacillati; phylum Actinomycetota; class Actinomycetes; order Kitasatosporales; family Streptomycetaceae; genus Streptomyces; species Streptomyces sp. 2323.1. The sequence goes on from NZ_LT907981.1 coordinate 1,109,238, forward strand.
CGAGTCACGCGGTTCCGGGGCCGGCGGACCTGCCGGGTTCCGGGGCCGAGGGCCTTCGGTTGATCTCGCTGTGAGCCGCCGGTTCCCTGATCTGGACCGAAGGCAGGCAGTATGGGGGCGTGACCCTCATCGATCATCTGCCGAACGACGCCGACCCCGATGCCCTCTTCGAAGCCTTTTCGGGCTGGGCCGAGCAGCAGGGCATCTCGCTCTACCCTGCCCAGGAGGAGGCGCTGATCGAGGTGGTCTCGGGGGCGAACGTCATCCTGTCCACCCCCACCGGCTCCGGCAAGAGCCTGGTGGCGGCCGGTGCGCACTTCACCGCCCTCGCCAACGATCAGGTCACCTTCTACACCGCACCCATCAAGGCGCTGGTCTCGGAGAAGTTCTTCGATCTGTGCAAGCTGTTCGGTACCGAGAACGTCGGCATGCTCACCGGCGATGCCTCGGTCAACGCCGATGCACCGGTCATCTGCTGCACCGCCGAGGTGCTCGCCTCGATAGCGCTGCGGGACGGCAAGGACGCGGACATCGGCCAGGTCGTGATGGACGAGTTCCACTTCTATGCCGAGCCGGACCGCGGCTGGGCCTGGCAGATTCCGCTGCTCGAACTGCCGCAGGCGCAGTTCATTCTGATGTCGGCGACGCTCGGCGACATGTCGCGCTTCGAAGCGGATCTGACCCGGCGCACGGGGAAGCCGACGTCGCTGGTGCGCTCGGCGACGCGACCGGTGCCGCTGTCGTACGAGTACCGCACGACGGCGATGACCGAGACGCTCACCGAGCTGCTGGAGACCCGCCAGTCCCCCGTCTACATCGTGCACTTCACTCAGGCCGCCGCCGTGGAGCGGGCCCAGGCCCTGATGAGCATCAATATGTGTACGCGTGCCGAGAAGGACGAAATCGCGCAGCTCATCGGGAACTTCCGGTTCACCACGAAGTTCGGCCGGAACCTCTCGCGGTACGTCCGCCACGGCATCGGCGTGCACCACGCGGGGATGCTGCCCAAGTACCGCCGGCTCGTCGAAAAGCTCGCACAGGCGGGCCTGTTGAAGGTCATCTGCGGTACGGACACCCTCGGCGTGGGCGTCAATGTCCCCATCCGTACGGTGCTGTTCACCGCGCTGACGAAGTACGACGGGTCGCGGGTGCGGACGCTGCGGGCGCGGGAGTTCCATCAGATCGCGGGCCGCGCCGGGCGGGCCGGTTTCGACACCGCGGGGTTCGTGGTCGCGCAGGCTCCCGAGCATGTCGTGGAGAACGAGAAGGCGCTGGCCAAGGCTGGCGACGATCCCAAGAAGCGCCGGAAGGTGGTGCGCAAGAAGGCGCCGGAGGGCTTCGTCAACTGGGGTGAGAACACCTTCGAGAAGCTGATCGCGTCCGATCCGGAGCCGCTGACCTCGCGCTTCCGGGTGACGCACGCGATGCTGCTGTCCGTGATCGCGCGTCCGGGCAATGCGTTCGACGCGATGCGCAAGCTCCTTGAGGACAACCATGAGCCGCGCAAGAACCAGCTCCGGCACATCCGACGGGCCATCGCGATCTACCGCTCGCTGCTCGACGGCGGGATCGTGGAGCGACTGACGACGCCGGACGCGGAGGGCCGGATCGTCCGGCTGACCGTGGATCTTCAGCAGGACTTCGCGCTCAACCAGCCGCTGTCGACCTTCGCGCTCGCCGCATTCGACCTGCTCGACCCCGAGTCGCCGTCCTACGCGCTGGACATGGTCTCGGTCGTGGAGTCCACGCTGGACGATCCGCGGCAGATCCTGGCCGCGCAGCAGAACAAGGCCCGCGGCGAGGCGGTCGCCCAGATGAAGGCCGACGGCGTCGAGTACGAAGAGCGCATGGAACGGCTCATGGACGTGGAGTACCCCAAGCCGCTGGAGGAGCTGCTCTTCCACGCCTACGGGCTCTACCGCAAGAGCCACCCGTGGGTCGGCGACCATCCGCTGTCGCCGAAGTCGGTCATCCGCGATATGTACGAACGCGCCATGACCTTCACGGAGTTCACGTCCTTCTACGAGCTGGCGCGCACCGAGGGGATCGTCCTGCGCTACCTGGCGAGTGCCTTCAAGGCGCTGGACCACACGGTGCCGGACGATCTGAAGTCCGAGGATTTCGAGGACATCATCGCCTGGCTGGGCGAGATGGTGCGGCAGGTCGACTCCAGTCTGCTGGACGAGTGGGAGCAGCTCGCCAACCCCGAGGTGGAGACGGCGGAACAGGCCGCGGAGCGGGCGGATCAGGTCCGGCCGGTCACTGCCAACGCGCGGGCGTTCCGGGTGCTGGTGCGCAATGCGCTGTTCCGGCGGGTGGAGTTGGCGGCGCTGGACAAGGTCGAGGAGCTCGGCGAGATGGATGCCGATTCCGGCTGGGACGCGGACGCCTGGGGCGAGGCGATGGACGCCTACTGGGATGAGTACGACGAGCTGGGCACCGGTCCGGATGCGCGTGGCCCTAAGCTCCTGCAGATCCAGGAGGATGCCGAGCACGGGCTGTGGAAGGTACGGCAGACTTTCGCCGACCCGAACGGTGATCACGACTGGGGTATCTCGGCGGAGGTCGATCTGGCCGCCTCCGACGAGGAAGGACGCGCGGTGGTGCGGGTCACGGATGTGGGTCAGTTGTGAGGCGACGGCTTCGACCGAGGCCGCCGAAGGATGCGACGGAGGGCCTCCGGTCATGAGCAATCCCGCTGACAGGCTGGTCGATCTGCTGGATCTCGAACAGATCGAGGTGAACATCTTCCGCGGCCGCAGCCCGCAGGAATCGCTGCAGCGGGTCTTCGGCGGGCAGGTCGCGGGACAGGCGCTGGTGGCTGCCGGGCGGACCACGGAAGGTGACCGCCCGGTCCACTCGCTCCATGCGTACTTCCTGCGGCCGGGCCGGCCCGGGGTGCCGATCGTGTACCAGGTCGAGCGGGTGCGCGACGGTCGGTCCTTCACCACCCGCCGGGTCGTCGCCGTCCAGCAGGGACGCACGATCTTCAATCTGACCGCCTCCTTTCACAAGCCGGAGCCCGGCTTCGATCACCAGTTGCCGCTGCGCCGGGCGGTGCCCGACCCGGAAGATCTGCCCACGGTTGCGGAAGAGGTCCGCGAGCATCTGCGTGAACTGCCCGAGTCCCTGGAGCGGATGGCGCGCCGGATGCCGTTCGAGATCCGGTATGTCGACCGGCTGCGGTGGACCCCGGACGAGATCCAGGGCGCCGAACCGCGCAGCGCGGTGTGGATGCGTGCGGTCGGGCCGCTGGGCGACGATCCGCTCGTGCACACCTGCGCGCTGACCTACGCCAGCGATATGACGCTGCTGGACGCGGTCCGCATCCCGATCGAGCCGCTCTGGGGGCCGCGCGGGTTCGACATGGCCTCGCTCGACCATGCGATGTGGTTCCACCGGCCGTTCCGCGCGGACGAGTGGTTCCTCTACGACCAGGAGTCGCCGATCGCCACCGGCGGCCGTGGTCTGGCCCGCGGACGGATCTACGACCGGGAGGGCAGGATGCTGGTCTCGGTCGTCCAGGAGGGGCTGTTCAGGAAGCTCGGCGGCTGACCCGGGCGGGTGGTGGAGGCCGTGGCGGCCGGGGTCCGCAGTCGTCCCGGGTCTTCCCGGCGTGCTCGCTCCAGGCCCCGGGAGAGGTTGACGCGGTACCACAGCACCTCGTCGAACTCCTCCGCCGTCACCACCCGTTCAAAGGATTCCCGGGCGGCCGGGGTCACCGTGATCACGGACGCCAGGGTGGGCCGGAGCCGGCGCAGCAGGGACCGCTCCAGCGGATCCTCGGCCACCGAGGCCAGCTCCTCCGGCGGCAACACCGCCGCGATCACCGCAGCCGATTCCCAGGGGTCATCGGTCTGCCCCATGAGCTGGGCGACCCGCCGGCTGCGCCACTGGCGGGCCCGCCAGTCCTGTCCGCTGTCGAGCATCACCCGCATCGCCGCAGGTGTGTTGCCCCGCATGAGTGCGGGTTCCCGCTCGGCGAAGCCGGTGACCTCGGACGCGAGATAGAGCCAGACCACCGCGCCGTAGCGATTCACATAGAACCGGACGGGGCCGAAGCAGCCGGCCCGGGTCAGGCGCAGCACCCGGCCGGGCCCGACGCCCATCAGCGCGGCGGCCTCGGTCGTGCTGACCGCGCGGATCCGGTCGCGGAGGGCTTCCGGAAAGCCCGGCTCGGCCTGGAGCCGGGCGATCTCCTCCGTCGGGACCCGGCGCCGGCCGAGCGAGCCGGCCCCTCCCGGCCGGTCATCGCGCCCGGCCGGGACCGTCCGTACTTCTCCGAGCTGGAGGGCGAGCTCGAACTCGCCGGTCCTCAACTCCAGTTCGCGGGCCGCCCGCCCCGTCGTGAGCGTCTGCTGCCCGTCGCACATCACTGTCATGGCGCTTCCCCCGCACCTCGTTCGATCACTGACAGTGACGACCATGCCGCAGGCGATGACAGTGGGGCAATCCCCGCCTCAGATCTGTGGATAACTCTCCGGCTGGCGGACCGCGACGCCCAGGTGCTCCCCGACGCGATTGACCAACAGCGTCATTTCGTAGGCGATCTGGCCCATGTCGGCCTCGGCGCCCGCCAGCACGCACAGCGCGCTGCCGTCGCCCGCCGCCGTCACGAACAGCACCCCGTCGTCGAACTCCACCATCGTCTGGCGCACCCGGCCGATGCCGAAGTGCAGCCCCGATCCCTTCGCCAGGCTGTGCAGTCCCGAGGCGACCGCCGCGAGATGCTCGGCGTCCTCCCGCGCCAGTTGCTCGCTCGCCCCGGTCACCAGCCCGTCGTTGGAGAGCACCAACGCGTGCCGTACCTTCTCCACCCGCTTGGTCAGGTCGTCCAGCAGCCAGTCGAGTCCGCTGCTCAATGCCATTGCCGCTTCCTCCCCGTGTCCTCACCGCACTTCCGGCCGGACGGCAGCCCCCGGTCCGTCCGCGGACTGCTGTGCCAGCCTGTCCCACCTCCGCCATCTCGGCAAGCGGCCCACAGCCGGCGTGCCACGCGGCGCGTGTCCGCGCCCCATGGATGAGGATGTCCGCATGGCACACAAGATGACGAAGGACGAGTGGCAGAGGTTCCTTTCCGAGGGGACCCGTACCGGCAAGCTGGCGACCGTACGGGCCGACGGCAGCCCGCACATCGCGCCGGTGTGTTTCCTCATGGACGGTGACGAGTTGGTGTTCAACACCGGTGAGGACACGGTCAAGGGCCGCAATCTCGCCCGTGACGGCCGGGTGGCGCTCTGCGTCGACGACGACAGGCCGCCGTTTTCCTTCGCGGTCGTCCACGGGACGGCTGCGACCAGCAGTGAGCCGACGGACCTGCGCCACTGGGCAACACGGATCGCGGCCCGTTACATGGGCGAGGACCGTGCGGAGGAGTACGGCGCACGCAACGGCGTACCGGGCGAGATGGTGGTACGGGTCAGGATCGACAAGGTCATCGCGATGGCGGCACTGGCCGACTGAGGGTGCGGGTGGCGCGGGCCGTCCGGCGTCCGCGCCGTACCCGGCTCCCGGCGCCGGTCACCCCACCGGGTCCAGCACCCGGTCGGAGCGCCACCGCCCCGCGTGCTCGACGAGCCGGACCAGCACTTCTTTGCCGGAGTCGCGATCCCGTGCGTCGCAGAGCACGACCGGGGTGCCACGGTCCAGGTCCAGGGCGCGGGAGACCTCGTCGGCACCGTAGGAATGCGACTGTGCAAAGCAGTTGACGGCGACCAGGAACGGGATCGAGCGGCGCTCGAAGTAGTCGATCGCCGGAAAGCAGTCCTGCAGCCGCCGGGTGTCGGCCAGCACCACGGCGCCCAGCGCGCCCTCCGACAGGTCGTCCCACAGGAAGCAGAAGCGGTCCTGTCCCGGGGTGCCGAAGAGGTAGAGGGACAGGCCCTGCCGGATGGTGATGCGGCCGAAGTCCATCGCCACGGTGGTGCTGTCCTTGAGGTCCACTCCCCCGGTGTCGTCCACGGTCTCGCCCGCCTCGGTGAGGCGTTCCTCCGTGCGCAGCGGGTGGATTTCGCTGACCGAGCCCACCAGGGTCGTCTTGCCGGCGCCGAAGCCGCCCGCGACTAAGACTTTCAGGGTCAACTCGGGGTCGGGGCCCGGGGCTGCGGCCTCCGGGGCCCCTTGTGCGCCGTTCATCGGCCGTCTCCTCCAGGTGCAAGGGTCCTGCGCGTCACGGGGTATACGGATCCATGGCTCGGCGAGAGGAGCCATCGGCGGCAGAGCGCCGTCCGAAATCCATGGCGAGGACCGTACCGCCCGATGACCGTGATGTCCGCGGATTCACCAAAGCCACCACGTCTTCCGATCAAGACACGCAACGGCCCCGGTTTTCGTGATAGCCGGCCGCCGTGGGCCCCGGGGGCCACAGGTCACCGGCCGCGCCCGGCGTTCGCCCGCCGCGGAGCGGGCGGGTGCGGGATCATGCGTGCATGGCTCAGCAGCAATCGCAGGAGCGGCACGGTACACCCATCGCGGCGGCTCCGACAGGTGCCGCTGAACGCCGGGGCGTTGATCCGTGGGCGGCGGCCTTCCTGGAGGTCCGGACCGTCGCGGGCACCCGGTACCCCTGCACCGCCTCCCTCGCCGACCGTCCCGCCCCCGAAGGACCCCGATGACCGACCACCACGCCGACCGGCCGCACGAGGTCCGGGAGTTCTTCGCCGCCCGCGCGGCCGGCTGGGACACCAAGTTCCCCGGCGACGGCCCCGCCTTCGCCGCCGGGGTCGCCGAACTGGGCCTCAAGGAGGGCGAGCGGGTCCTGGACGCCGGCTGCGGTACGGGGCGCGCGCTGTCCGCGCTGCGGGCGGCCGTGGGCCCGCACGGGACGGTGCTGGGCGCGGATCTCACGCCCGAGATGCTGCAGGCCGCCTTCCGGGCCGGGCGCGACCGTGACGCGGCGCTGCTGGTCGCGGACGTGACCCGGCTGCCGCTGCCGGACGCCGCGCTGGACGCGGTCTTCGCCTCCGGTCTGCTGTCCCATCTGCCGGACTCGGCGGGCGGCCTCGCCGAACTCGCCAGGGTGGTCCGCCCCGGTGGCCGGCTGGCGCTGTTCCACCCCATCGGGCGGGCGGCCCTCGCCGCGCGCAAGGGCCGCCCGCTCACCCCCGACGATCTGCGGGCGGAGCCGAATCTGCGGCCCCTCCTCGCCGCCGCCGGCTGGGATCTCATCCGGTACGAGGACGAGGACGCCCGCTATCTGGCGTTGGCCGTCCGACGGGGGTGAACCGGGGCCGGGGGTGAAGCGGGCCGCGGGCGCCTCAGGTTGCCGCCGGGTCCTCCCCGTGCGGGACCGGGCAGCTGCCGGTGCGGCGGGCGGCGGGAAAGGTGCCGAGCTCGGCCACCCGGAAGCCGTTCGGATAGCCCTTGATCTCGGGGTTCTGGCGGACGTAGTGCGGGGTGCGGCGGGGCGGCAGCAGCCGCACGGTCCGGGCGCGCAGCTTCAGCACCGTGCGGACCGTCTTGCGCACCGCCGGGGCCGGCCGCTCGTACCGGAAGGCCTCCAGGAGCGTGTCGTCCAGGAGGGCCATGCTGGCGCCGCGCACCACCGGGGCGAGCGGGCCGTACCAGCCCGCCATCAGATCCAGCGTGGCATCCGACACCCGCCGGGCGCCCTCGTCCCAGCCGAAGTGCGCCGCCTCGTAGGCGTCGAGGCAGCGCTCGAAGTCCTCGTAGGTCTGCGGGATGTCGGTGATGCCCATGTGCCGGCCGAGGGTGCGGTAGTAGGCGGCGATAGCCTGCTGTTCGTGTGCGGTCAGCCGCCGCCAGCCGTACTCGTCGAGCCAGCGCCTGGGCACCACCACGAAGGTGCACAGGACATAGCGCATGTCCTCGTTGCTGATGTCGTAGCCGTGGTGCATCTGGTTGATGCGGCGGATCGCCGTCCGGCCGTCCGTACTGTCGAAGCCGTGCTCGACGACGGCGTCCAGGAGGAGGGCGGTGTCGTCATAGCGCTTTTGCGTACGGTCCGTCAGCTCCGCCGTCTCGGCCAGCAGCCGCCCGATGCTCGGCACGGCGTAGGTGCGATAGAGCGCCAGCTCCAGGGCACGGGTCATGTCCCAGGGGAATTCGTGGGTCGCGATGATGCGGTAGATCCGCAGGCAATCGCGCTCCGGGTCGAGCCGCCGGATCTCCCGTAACCAGTCGTAGCGCCGCACCTGATAGCCGTCCTTTCGGTTGCCGACGGGCCGATTTTAGTGCGGTGGACAGGAGTTGAGGGGAAGCGGGGGGTGCCGGATCGGGCCCGCGTGGTGGCCGGATCGCGTCGTACCAGACGGGCCGGGCGGTGCGTCGTCCGGGCGGGTCGCACCACCGGGGGCGGCGCCCCTACGAACGGCGCACCGCGCCGCCACGGAGCGGCCACCAGGGCAGCCGCGAGGCCGGCGCCGCCTTCCCCGCGGCCCGGCGGTCCGCCCGCGCGAGCTGCCCACCGCGCCGGCAAAAACACATCTGCGCAGCGTACGGCTGGTGACAAGGCCCTGCCGGGCCAATTAGGGTGCGCCGACGTACTCCGCGACGGATTGGATGGGGGAGGCCCCGCGTGCCCACGACCGAGAGCGCCGGCAACGACCAGTTGTTCGTGCTGACGGCGGTGCTGCTGACGCCCGCGCAGTTCCCGAGCGTGCTCGGCGACGACTACCCCGAGGTGTGTGCGGGTCTCGGCCTCGAACCGTATGCCGAGGGCTACGGGCTGGTCCTGGGCCAGGACGGTGACGGCGCCCGCTGGACGGTGGCGACGGAGGATGTGTCGCTGGTGGCCTGTGCGATCGCGGCCTGGGACTGCGGGATGGAGTACGACCTCTCGCCCGGGGAGAGCAGCATCGTCGGGGCGCTTCCCGGATGGCCGCTCGCGCTGGCCGTCGCGGCGCCGGAAGTACCGAGCCCGCACGATCCGGAACCCCAGGAGGGCGACCCGGCGCCGCTGACCCCACCGGACGCCGAGGCATGGGGACCTGCGCAACGGCGGCTCGGCGCGGACGAGATCGCCATGCAGTGGGCGGTGTGGCGCGAGCAGGTGGACGGCGACGACGCCTTTGCCGAGCCGGGCGACGAGGCGCACCAAGGGGTGCGGCGGGTCCTGGAGGAGGCGCGCGCCTATGTGACCGATCCGCCGCCGCCCGGACGGGTGCGGTCGTCGTTCGCGGCCGGTGAGGCGCGCACCCTGCGCGTCGACGGGCCGGGCTGGAGCATGGTCGCCCGCACCGATGACATTGCGTTCGTGCTGCTGGACGAGGAGCCGGGAGAGGTGCACCCGGTGGGCCGGGGGCCCGAACTGCCCGGTCTGCTCTCGTCGCTGGACGAGCTGGCGGTACGGCCGGTCTGAGCCGGTCCGGCACTGCCGGGGCCGGGCCGCGCCGGGTCGGTGAGCGGCCGCCCGGGCAGGCCGCCTCCGGGCCCCCGCCCACCGGCTGTCGCGCCCGGCCCTGCCGCCCGCCGTACGGGGCCGCCACCGGGCGCCGGGGCGGCCCAACTGCCGCGAGGGGCGCGGGGCCGCTCGCTCAGTGGCCGATCTGCTTGCGGCCGACGCGGCGCAGCCGGCGCCGCTGGGAGGAGTCGAGCGTCAGATACGCGACGGCCGGGATCCCGACCATGACCAAGAGGGCCGCCCAGAAGGGCAGCAGCCACAGCAGGATCACTCCCACTGCGACCCCGCCGACCGCGACCTTCGCCTGTGTGGACATCCTTCACGCCCCTTCCGCGGCGCCTGCCGCGCTCTGTGTACTCCATTGAACGCCGATTGCGCGCCGCAGGTTCCATGCAACGGCGTGCGGTCGGGTACTCTCGGGCGCTTCAGGCGCCAGTAGTCAAATTTGAGGAGTCGGCATCCAGTGGCATCTCCCCCGGCGGTCACGCCCGCTCAGCTCTGTGCGCTCGCCCGTTGCGCAGCGGTCTTCCTCCCGTCGGATCCGCCCCGGGAAGGGCGGGTCGCCTTCTGGCGTCCCGACGGTGGCCCCCTGGAAGAGGAGACCCCCGCGGACCGGAAAGGCGGCGGGGACGGGCCGGCGGAGGAACTGCTGACGGTGGCCCTGCCGGACGAGGGCGGTGGGGTGGCGCTGTACGAAGTCCCGGCCCAGGTCCTGCCGGTCGCCGACGCCGTGCCGGTGCTCACCCGCGCGCGAGCGGCCCGGGCCACCCATCCGGCCGCCGCCTTCTGGGGCACCGCGTCCCTGCTGGCACTACAGCTCGCGGCGCGCGGGCGGATCCTGCCCGGGCTGAGTCCCGCCGGGTACGACGCCTGGCGGCTGGGGCCGCTCGACCCGGTGGACCTCGCCCGGCTGCGCGACCTCGCGGCCGCGATGCCGCCGTCCGCCCACGCCGTCCCGCTCCCCGGCACCGACCCGGTGACGCTGCCGGATCCCGAGCGTCAGGTACGGGCCTTCCTCGACGCGGTGGCGGACGGGCTGCCCCGCTCCCCCGCCGCCGCGCTGGTCACCGGAGCGCCGGCCTTCGCGGTGTCCGCCCCGCAGCACCTGCCCGAACAGCGCGCCTGGGCCGCGGACGTCGCCGCGGGGCATGACGCCGGGGTACGGATCTCCCTGCGGGTGGAGGCACATGACGCGCGGAGTGGGACGGGGTCCCCGTTCTCCTTCACCGCCGTCCTTCAGCTGCACAGCCTCACCGACCCGGCGCTGAGCGCGGATGCCGCCGAGGTGTGGGCGGGCGCCACACCGGCCGGGCAGGCCTTCGGGCCGCGCGCCCGGCGGGACACCCTGCTGACGCTGCGGCGCGCAGCCCAGGCCTGGGCCCCGCTCACCCCGTTGTTGTCCGCGGCGGTGCCCGATGCGCTGGAGCTCGCCGACGAGGAGGTCGCCGAACTGCTCGGGCCGGCCGCCCGTGCGCTGGCCGCCGCCGGCGTGCCGGTGCACTGGCCCGAGGACCTGGTGGGCACGCTGACCAGCCGAGCCGTGGTCGGCGCGCCCGACGCGCAGGACGGTGACGGGGCGGCGGGGATGCCGTCGCTGCTGTCCGCGCGTGCCCTGCTGTCCTTCAGCTGGCGGTTCGCGGTGGGCGGCCGGGAGGTGGAGCGGGCCGAACTGGAACGGCTCGCCGAGGCGGGGCGGCCGTTGGTGCGGCTCCACGACCGATGGGTGCTGGTCGACCCGGAGGCGGTACGGGCCGCCCGGGACCGCCGGGACCGCGAGGTCACCCCGCTCGACGCGCTCGGCGCCGCGCTCACCGGCAGCGCCGAGGACAGCAACGGCGACCGGGTGGAGGTGACGGCAGCCGGCCCGCTCGCCCGGCTGCGCGACCTGATCGGCGCCCAGGAGGGCGGCGACGCCGAGCCCGTCCGGCAGCCGGCGGCGCTGCGCGCAACGCTGCGCGACTACCAGGTGCGCGGGCTGGGCTGGCTGCACCGGATGACCTCGCTGGGGCTGGGCGCCTGTCTCGCCGACGACATGGGGCTGGGGAAGACGATCACGCTCATCGCCCTTCATGTGCACCGCCGGACCGACCCCGGCACCGCCGGTCCCACGCTCGTCGTCTGCCCCACCTCCCTGATGGGCAACTGGCAGCGGGAGATCGAGAAGTTCGCCCCGGGGACCCCCGTGCGCCGATTCCACGCCGGGCGGCGCAGCCTGGCCGGGCCGGCGGACGGCGAGATCGTGCTGACCACGTACGGGACGATGCGGCTCGACGCCGGGAAGCTGGCGGCGGTGGACTGGGGGCTGGTCGTCGCGGACGAGGCTCAGCACATCAAGAACCCGTTCTCCGCGACCGCCAAGGCGCTGCGGACCATTCCGTCCCGGGCGCGGGTGGCGCTGACCGGTACGCCGGTGGAGAACAACCTGTCCGAGCTGTGGGCGATCCTGGACTGGACGACGCCCGGACTGCTGGGCCCGCTGGGCCGGTTCCGTACCCGCTATGCGCGGGTGGTCGAGGGCGGCGCCGCGGCGTCCCCGGAGGCGGCCGAGCGGCTCGCGCGACTGGTACGGCCGTTCCTGTTGCGCCGGCGCAAGTCCGATCCGGGGATCGCACCGGAGCTGCCGTCCAAGACGGAGACCGACCATGCGGTGGCGCTGACCACGGAACAGGCGGGGCTGTACGAGGCCGTGGTGCGCGAGGGGCTCGACGAGATCGCCGGGACGGGCGGGTTCGCCCGGCGCGGGCTGGTGGTCAAGCTGCTCACCTCGCTCAAGCAGATCTGCAACCACCCCGCGCAGTACCTGAAGGAAGCCGGTTTCGGAGAAGACAGCCAGGGGGCGGTGCGGATCCGGGGACGGTCGGGGAAGGTCGAGCTGCTGGACGAACTGCTGGACACCATCCTGGCCGAGGGCGCGAGCGTCCTGGTGTTCACGCAGTATGTGCAGATGGCGCGGCTGCTGGCGGCCCATCTGGCGGGGCGCGGGGTGGCCACGCAGTTCCTGCACGGCGGGACGCCGGTGGCCCGCCGGGAGGAGATGGTGCGGAGCTTCCAGGACGGTGCGGCCCCGGTGTTCCTGCTCTCGCTGAAGGCGGCGGGCACCGGTCTGAACCTCACCAGGGCCTCGCACGTCGTGCACTTCGACCGCTGGTGGAACCCGGCCGTCGAGGCGCAGGCCACCGATCGCGCGTACCGCATCGGCCAGACCCGGCCGGTGCAGGTCCACCGGATCGTCACGGAGGGCACGATCGAGGACCGGATCGCCGACATGCTCTGCCGTAAGCAGCAGTTGGCCGATGCGGTGCTGGGCTCCGGCGAGGCCGCGCTGACCGAACTCACCGACGCCGAGCTGGCGGACCTGGTCGCACTGCGGGGGAACGAACGATGACCATGCACGGAGACGAGGGATCGATGCCGCGGTACGAAGGGGAAACCGGCGCCGCCGAGCGGACGTTCGGCGCACTGCCGGTGGCACGGGGGCGGGCCTTCGCCAGGAGCTGGTGGGGGCAGGCGTGGCTCAAGGCGCTGGAGGACACCGCGCTGGACGGGGCGCAGCTCGCGCTGGGCCGGCGGTATGCACGGGCGGGTGCGGTCGGCGCGGTGTCGGTACGGCCCGGCCGGATCACCGCGGTCGTCCAGGACCCCGACCACACACGGCACCGCTCCGACGTACTGGTGCAGCAGCTGAGCGGGGCGCACTGGGAGCGCCTGGCGGACCTGGTCGCGGACCGGGCCGGGCATCTGGCGGCACTGCTGGACCGCGACCTGCCGCCGGTCCTGGTCGAGGACGCGAGTGCCGCCGGGATCGAACTCCTGCCGGGCATCGGCGATCTGGAGCCCGAGTGCAGCTGCGGCGCCTGGGACCACTGCGGGCATTCGACCGCGCTGTGCTACCAGGTGGCGCGGCTGCTGGACCAGGACCCGTTCGTCCTGCTGCTGTTGCGCGGCCGCGGCGAGCGGGAGCTGCTCGACGAGGTGCAGGCGCGCAGTGCCGCGCGGGCCGCGATACCCGCCGGCGCGGCGGCGGAACGGCCGGACGCGGGGGTGCCGGCGGCCGAGGCGTATGCGGCAGGTGACATCCTGCCGCCGCCCGTGGCGCCGCCGCCGGTCGCCGCCCCGGGTAGTCCGCCGGTGCTAGGCGGCGGCACCCCGCCCGCGCCCGGAGTGGACGTGGCCGCGCTGGAGTTCCTGATCGGGGACGCGGCGGCGCGTGCCCAGGAGCTGCTGGCGGATGCCCTCTCCCCCGGGCATCCGGACAGTCCGATCCCGCCCGTGCTGACGCCCGCCCAGGATGCCGTGCGGCTGGCGGCGGCCGCCCCCGGAGCGGCCCGCTCGGCGCGGCTGGCGGCCGGTTCGGGGCGGGACGCGGCGGGTCTGGCCACGGCCGTACGGGCCTGGGAGCTGGGGGGTTCGGCTGGGCTCGCGGCCTTGGAGGAGGAGTGGACGCCGGAGCCGGAGGTGCTGGCCCGGGCGGCCGGCCGGCTCGCGTCCGCCTGGGAGGACGGCGAGGTCCGGCCACCACTACGGGCGTCCGGCAACCGCTGGACGGAGGACGGCGGTACGGCCCAGCTCCGCTACGGGCGGGACGGCCGCTGGTGGCCGTATCGGAGGGAAGGCGGGCAGTGGGTGCCCGCGGGACCGGCCGCGGACGATCCGGCGGCCGCGTGGGCGGTGTTGGCGGCAGAGGGCTGAGCGGACCCCGGGGCAGGGGGCGGCTCGGCTCCCTGCCGTGCGCCGCGCGGCCCGGTCGAATCCGCCCCATCCTGCTGCGCCGTGCGGCCGCTCATGATTCTCTGAGGTGATCCCCCACCGCCCGGCACGTCGCCCGCAGCAGGAGGACCAGTGACCGGCACCTCGCCGCACGCGCCGCACCACCCGTCGCCCGCACCCCGGACCGCCGCCGAGGCGGACGGCGCACCGCCCCGCCCCGGCGACCCCGAGCACCCCCCGTCCCCGTACTACGAGGACCGCTCGCCGGGCAGCGGCCTCCTGCCGCCCCACGCCTGGTACGCGCGATCGGACGCCGCCCGGCAATCGCTGGACGGCACCTGGCGGTTCCGGCTCTCGGCGGGCGCCACCGCCGAGGACGACTCGTTCGCCCGGCCGGACTTCGACGATGCGCAGTGGCAGGACCTGCGGGTGCCCGGCCACTGGGTGCTCCAGGGGCGCTCCGCCGCCGAGGGCCCCTTCGAGGGCAGTGGTGCGGCGCGGCCGAACGGCGCGCCCGTCTACACCAACACCGCCTACCCCTTCCCGGTCGATCCGCCGCGGGTGCCGGACGAGAACCCGACCGGCGATCACCGGCGGGTCTTCGATCTGCCCGAGGAGTGGGGCGAGGGGCCCGCCGTGCTGCACTTCGGCGGGGTGGAGTCCTGTGCCCGGGTCTGGCTCAACGGGCAGGAGCTGGGCCACTTCAAGGGCAGCCGGCTGCCGCACGAGTTCGAGGTGGGGCATCTGCTGCGGCCGCGCCGCAATGTGCTGGCGGTGCGGGTCCACCAGTGGTCGTCGGGCAGCTATCTGGAGGACCAGGACCAGTGGTGGCTGCCCGGCATCTTCCGGAACGTCTCGCTCCACCGCCGTCCGGAGGGCTCGGTCGCCGACCACTTCGTCCACGCCGGGTTCGACCACCGCACCGGCCACGGCACCCTGCGGGTGGAGTGCACTCCGGCCGGCCGGGTGAGGGTCCCGGCGCTCGGCCTCGATCTGCCGACCGGGGAGCACGCGACGGTGCCGGTGCGCCCCTGGACGGCGGAGGACCCGCATCTCTACGACGGGGAGTTGGTCACCCCCGGCGAGCGGATCCCGCTGCGGATCGGGTTCCGCACGGTCCGCGTCGAGGACGGGCTGCTGACGGTCAACGGCCGCCGGATCCTGCTGCGCGGCGTCAACCGCCATGAGTTCCATCCGCGCCACGGGCGCGCCCTCGGCCCCGAGACGATGCGCAACGATCTGCTGCTGATGAAGCGGCACCACATCAACGCCGTGCGCACCAGCCACTATCCGCCGGACCCCGCCTTCCTCGACCTGTGCGACGAGCTGGGGCTGTGGGTCGTCGAGGAATGCGATCTGGAGACGCACGGGTTCGCCCAGCAGGGCTGGCGGGACAATCCGGTCGACGACCCGCGCTGGGAGCCGGCGCTGCTCGACCGGGCCCAGCGGATGGTCGAGCGGGACAAGAACCACCCCAGCATCGTGCTGTGGTCGCTGGGCAACGAGTGCGGCACGGGGCGCGGACTGTCCGCCATGGCCGCCTGGATGCGGGAGCGCGACCCGTCCCGCCCCCTGCACTACGAGGGCGACCCCAGCTGCGCCGACACCGATGTCTACTCCCGGATGTACGCCGACCACGCCGAGGTGGAACGCATCGGGCAGCGCGCCGAGGAGCCGCTGCCCGACCCGGAGCTGGACGCCCGCCGGCGGCACCTGCCCTTCCTCCTCTGCGAGTACGCGCATGCCATGGGCAACGGGCCGGGCGGGCTGAGCGAGTACCAGCGGCTGTTCGAGCGGTACTCGCGCTGCCAGGGCGGTTTCGTCTGGGAGTGGATCGATCACGGGCTGCGGCAGCGGACACCCGCCGGTGAGCTCTTCCATGCCTACGGCGGCGACTTCGGCGAGGAGCTGCACGACGGGAACTTCGTCTGCGACGGGCTGGTCTTCCCCGACCGGGTGCCCTCACCGGGCCTGCTGGAGTTCGCCAAGGTCATCGAACCGGTGCGGATCGAGGCCGAGACCGACGAGGAGGGCCACCCGGACGCGGTCCGGCTCACCAACCGCTACGATTTCGCCGGCCTCGGTCATCTCACCTTCCGCTGGATCTACGAGGTGGCGGGCGAGCTGCGCGGGCACGGCCGGCTCGACGTACCGCCGCTGGCGCCCGGTGCCTCGACGACGGTCCCGCTGCCGACGTCGCCGGTCGAACCGGGCGACGACGGGGAGGCGCTGTGGACGGTGACGGCGGTGCTGGACGAGGACACCGCCTGGGCGCCGGCCGGGCACGAGGTCGCCTGGGGCCAGCTGCCGGCCGGCCCGCGCCCCGCCGCCTCCTGGACGGCCACCGCCACCCCGCGCCGCGGCGAGGGCAATGTGATCGTCCTGGGCCCGGGAACCTTCGACGCCGCCACGGGGACGCTCGGCTATCTGGACGGCTTCCGGATCGGCGGCCCCCGGCTGGACGTCTGGCGGGCGCCGACCGACAACGACGAGGCCGCGCCCTGGCAGCCGGGGCCGCGGCCGGCCACCGAGTGGCGGCGGATCGGTCTGCACCGGATGCGGCATCGCGTCGATGCCGTGGAGACCGGTGCGGACGCCGTGCGGGTACGGACCCGGATCGCCCCGGCCGGCTCGCCGCTCGCGCTGTGGGCGGTCTACCACTGGACGGCCCAACCCGACCGGCTGCGGCTGGAGTTGAGCGTCGAACCGGAGGGTGACTGGCCGGTTCCGCTGCCGCGGCTCGGGGTGCGGATGCTGGTGTGCGGCAGTCTGGGCCGCGCCGAGTGGTTCGGCGGCGGGCCCGGCGAAGGCTATCCCGACACCCTGGCCGCCGCCCGTGTCGGCCGCTGGTCGATGCCGGTGGAGGAGCTGCAGACGCCGTACGTGCGGCCGCAGGAGAACGGCGCGCGGCCCGGGGTGCGCTGGGCGGAGCTGACCCGTGCGGACGGCTCGGGCCTGCGGATCGACGGCGACCCGGACTTCTTCTTCACCGCCCGCCGGTGGTCGGCCGAGGAGCTGACCGCGGCCCGCCACACCACGGATCTGCGGCCCGGCGAGGACCTGTGGCTCCATCTCGACCATGCGCAGCACGGGATCGGCAGCCAGTCGTGCGGGCCGGGGGTGCTGCCGCAGCACCGGCTGGAGGCGGCCCCGGCGCGGTTCTCGTTCGTGTTCTCGTCGCTGCGCTGAGCCCGGCGCCGGCCTCGCCGTCGCCAGGCACGCAGGTGCCGGCCGGGCCGTCTCCCCGCCCGGCACTACGCTCAGGAGGAAGGCGCGCGCACCCCGCGCGTCCGGACCACACCGGGAGGCTTCGCACCATGGTCAGCACGTCCCCGCCGCTCACCGAGGCCCTCGCCGCGGGCCCGGTCGTCCTCGACGGGGGGCTGTCGAACCAGCTGGAGGCCGCCGGGCACGACCTGAGCGATGCGCTGTGGTCGGCCCGGCTGCTGGCCGAGGAGCCGGCGGCCGTGGTGCAGGCACATCAGGCGTACTACGAGGCCGGGGCCCAGGTCGCGATCACCGCCAGCTACCAGGCGACGTTCGAGGGCTTCGCGCGCCGCGGCATCGGCGCCGAGCAGGCCGCGGAGCTGCTGCGCCGGAGCGTGGAGCTGGCCCGCGAGGCGGCCGGGCGGGCGCAGGCCGGCGGGATTGCCGGGCCGCTGTATGTGGCCGCTTCGGCGGGCCCGTACGGGGCGATGCTGGCGGACGGCTCCGAATACCGCGGCCGCTACGGCCTGTCGGTCGGGGCGCTGGAGCGTTTCCACCGGCCGCGCCTGGAGGTGCTGGCGGCGGCGCGGCCCGATGTGCTGGCGCTGGAGACCGTGCCGGACGCCGAGGAGGCCCGGGCGCTGCTGCGCGCGGTGCGCGGACTGGGGGTGCCGGCCTATCTGTCGTACAGCGTCGCGGGCGGGTGCACCCGTGCCGGGCAGCCGCTGGCGGAGGCGTTCGCGGTGGCGGCGGACGCCGACGAGGTGATCGCGGTGGGGGTGAACTGCTGCGCGCCGGACGATGCGGACCGGGCGGTACGGCTGGCGGCGCAGATCACCGGAAAGCCGGTGGTGGTCTACCCCAACAGCGGGGAGAGCTGGGACGCCGCGGCCCGGGTCTGGTGCGGCAGCCCGGCGTTCGACGCGGACCGGGTCGCCGGCTGGGCCGCGGACGGCGCCCGGCTCATCGGCGGCTGCTGCCGGGTGGGCCCGGACGCCATCGCCGGCGTGGCGGCCGCGCTGGGACGCTGACGGGCGCCCGGGGGCGCGAGGCCGGCGCGCTGGCGGGCCACCCGGGGAGGCGGTCCGGTTGCGGGCCGAAGGCGTTACACAGACGCAACCGACGGGGCGGCGACAGCGCCCCGAGCCGGTGGCAGGATGCAGCCACATCGCAGCATGCACGGCTTGGTTGATCTGCATCACGCCTTGGAGGACCCGTGTCCGCTCGCTCCGCGTCGTCTGTCATAGCCGTTGTTGCTGCCATCGCCGTAGTGGCGGGGTGCAGCAGCACCAAGTCCGACGGGAAGAAGGGGGCCGGCGGACTGGAGCTGGTCTCCTCCGGGACGCTGAAGACCTGCACCCACCTTCCGTACGCGCCCTTCCAGGTGAAGAAGAACGGCAAGATCGTCGGGTTCGATGTGGATCTGGTCGACCTCGTCGCCAAGGATCTCGGCATCAAGCAGGAGATCGTCAACACCCCCTTCGAAGGCATCGAGACCGGCCAGGACTTCACCATCCGCAAATGCGATCTGGCCGCCGCCGGCATGACCATCACGCCCGCGCGCGACAAGGTGATGGACTTCTCCGACCCCTATTTCAATGCCACCCAGGCGCTGTTGACGAAGAAGGGCAAGCCCTTCAAGAAGGTCGAAGACCTCAAGGGCAAGAAGCTCGGCTATCAGAAGGCCACCACCGGCGGGATCTACGCCAAGGACCACGGCAAGGGCGTCGAACTCGTCGAGTTCGAGGATCTGGGGCTGCTGCTGACCGCCGTGAAGTCCGGTCAGGTCGACGCCGGGATCAATGACAACGGTGTGCTCTTCGACTATGTGAAGCAGAATCCCGACACCGCGGTCGCCGCGGAGTTCAATACCGGCGAGCACTACGGAATCGGCGTACGCACCGGGAACGACGTCCTGCGCAAGAAGATCAACGAGGTCATCAAGAAGGCGAAATCCGACGGGACGTACAACCGGATCTACAAGAAGTGGTTCGGCACCACCCCGCAGAGCTGAGGCCGGCCACCATGTCCGTTTCCAAACGACAGCGCGCGCGGATCATCCGCGGCGTGCAGTACGGCGTCCTGGTCGTCGCCGTGGTGGTCTTCGCGCTGGTCGCCGACTGGCACCAGCTGCGGATGGCGTTCTTCGACGTCGAGGTCGCAAAGGCGCTGTTTCCCGAGATCATCACCACCGCACTGGTCAATACCGTCCTCTACACCCTGCTCGGCTTCGGCTTCGGCCTCGCCCTCGGTCTGGTGCTCGCGCTGATGCGGCTGTCGTCCGTGCCGCCCTACCGCTGGATCGCCGTCACCTATATCGAATTCTTCCGCGGGATCCCCTGTCTGCTGGTGTTCATCGCGCTCGGTTTCGGTGTGCCGCTGGCCTTCGAGGTCGCGCTCGATATGAACGTCACGGTGATGCTGTCGCTCGGGCTGGTGGGCGCGGCGTACATGGCCGAGACCATCCGGGCCGGAATTCAGGCGGTCCCCAAGGGGCAGACGGAGGCGGCGCGTTCGCTGGGCATGTCGCACGGGCGGGCGATGGCCTCCATCGTCATTCCGCAGGCGTTCCGTATCGTGCTGCCACCGCTGACCAATGAACTGATCCTGCTGACCAAGGATTCCTCGCTGGTGTATCTGCTGGGGCTCTCCCTCACCCAGTTCGAACTGGCCAACTTCGGCCGGGACGCGCTCAATGAGCACAAGAGCCTGACCCCGATCCTGATCGCCGGGCTGCTCTACCTCGTGATCACCCTCCCGCTCGGCCAGCTGGTCCGGCGCCTGGAGGCCCGTACGGCGAAGGCCAGGTGAGTGACGTGACGGCGGAGACGACGGCACCGGGCGCGGCGGACCCGAAGGCCATCGAGGTGGCGGGGCTGCGCAAGGCGTTCGGTGAGCTGGAGGTGCTGCGCGGGATCGACTTCTCGGTGGCGCGCGGGGAGGTGGTGTGTGTCATCGGGCCGTCGGGGTCGGGGAAGTCGACCCTGCTGCGCTGTGTGAATCTGCTGGAGGAGCCGAGCGCGGGCCGGGTGACGGTGGCCGGGACCGAGGTCACCGACCCGGATGTGGACATCGACCGGGTCCGGCGACGGATCGGGATGGTCTTCCAGGCCTTCAATCTCTTTCCGCATCTGAACGCGCTGGAGAATCTGACGATCGCGCAGCGGCGGGTGCTCGGCCGCGACCGCGCCGAGGCGGAGCGGATCGCCCGCGCCAACCTCGAACGGGTGGGGCTCAGCGACAAGGCGGCGGCCTATCCGGCGCAGTTGTCGGGTGGCCAGCAGCAGCGAGTGGCCATCGCCCGTGCGCTGTCCATGGACCCGGAGCTGATGCTCTTCGACGAGCCGACCTCGGCACTCGATCCGGAGCTGGTGGGCGATGTGCTGGCGGTGATGCGTGCGCTGGCGCAGGACGGTATGACGATGCTCGTCGTCACGCATGAGATGAGCTTCGCCCGGGAGGTCGCCGACCGGGTGGTGTTCATGGACGGCGGGGTGATCGTCGAGGAGGGCACCCCGGAGCAGGTGGTGGGCGCCCCGCAGCACGAGCGGACCCGGACCTTTCTGGCGCGGGTGCTCGATCCGGCGGCCGCGGAGGTCGGAGAGGTCTCGGACAGCGGGGCGGCGGGCAAGCGCGTCGACCGGTGAGCGGGGCCGGCGCCGGCCCGGGTGGCCGGTTGCGGCAGGACCGTCCGCGGTTCCGCGTCTGAAATGTCCGCCTCGTGGGCACGGTTGGCGACAGGAAGCCAGCCACCCTACGGCGCGGAGGTTTTCCCGTGTTCCTCGACCTGCCCCTCGACGAGCTGCACGCCTACCACCCGCCGGTTCCCGAACCGCCCGGCTTCGACGCGTTCTGGCAGCGCACCCTCGACGAGGCCCGCACCCACGACCTCGACGCCCGCTTTGCCGAAATCGATACCGGGCTCGCCCTCCTCAGCTGCTACGACGTCGAGTTCGCCGGCTTCGGCGGGCACCGGATCCGCGGCTGGTTCCTGCTGCCGCGCGCGGCCGCCGGGCCGCTGCCGTGCATCGTGCAGTACCTCGGCTACGGCGGCGGCCGGCTGCTGCCGCACGACTGGCTGCTGTGGCCGTCCGCCGGGTACGCCACGCTGGTCATGGACGCCCGCGGCCAGAGCGGCCCCAACCGCCCCGGCGACACCCCCGATCCGGCGGGCTACGGCAACCCGGGCGTCCCCGGCAAGCTCACCCAGGGCCTGCTCGATCCCGACGGCTACTACTACCGGCGGCTGTACACCGACGCCGTACGGGCCGTGGAGGCGGCGCGGGGCCATGACGCGGTGGACGCCGACCGGATCGTGGTCGCCGGCCACAGCCAGGGCGGCGCACTCGCCCTGGCGATGACCGGGCTGGTCCCCGGGCTGGCGGGCGCGCTGATCGATGTGCCGTTCCTGACGCACATCCGGCGGGCGCTCGAGGTCACGGACGCGGGCCCGTACGGCGAACTCACCCGCTACTTCGCCGGCGCCCGCGGCCACATCGATACCGCCCTGCGCACCCTGGACCACTTCGACGGCCTGAACTTCGCCGTACGCGCCACCGCCCCGGCGCTGTTCGGCACGGCCCTGCGCGACGCGGTGGTGCCACCGTCCACCGGCTTCGCCGCGTACCACCACTACGCGGGCGAGAAGCAGCTGGAGGTGTGGCGGTTCAACGCCCACGAGAGCGGCGGCGGGGAACAGCGGGTGGCGGAGCTGTCGTTCGTGCGGGGGGTGGTGGGGTGAGGGGGGTTGGTTGACCGTCGAAGGGCTGGGGGCTGGTTGGCCTCGACGGCGAGGGGCTTCGCCCCGAGAGCTGGGTGCCGCTCCGCCCCCCGAAAAACCGGGTGCTGCTCCCCCCCACCCCCGAACCCACCCCCCGCCCCCTCCCCCGAAGGGGGAGGAGGGGGAGGGGGCGGGGGAGAGCCTGCCGGGCCTCGCTGGGGGCTTCGGGCCGCCGGGGCCCCAGCCCCCGCAAACTGGCGCCGCACCCCTCGGACCGCCCCCTCGGACTCTCGCCCCGCCCCCAGCCCGCCCCCTCAGATCAGCCCACCCCTCAGCCCACCCCTCAAACCGCCCCCAACAAATGCTCCAACGCCAACTGATCCAAATGCTCGAACGCCATCCCCCGGCTGGCAGCAGCCTCGGCGTCGAAGGACTCGTACGCAGTCGGGTCGGCCAGCAGCCCGGCGAGGCCCTCCTCGGCGGTGGGGCGGCCCAGTTGGTCCAGCCGGGCGGCGTGCAGGGCGTCCTGGACGGCCGGGTCGGTCCGGAAGGCCGCAGCGCGCTCCCGGAGGATCAGGTAGTTGCGCATACAGCCTGCCGCCGAGGCCCACACGCCGTCGAGGTCCTCGGTGCGCGGCGGTTTGAAGTCGAAGTGCCGCGGCCCGTCGTAGCCGGCCGTCTCCAGCAGGTCGACGAGCCAGAACGCGGACCGCAGATCGCCGGCGCCGAAGCGCAGGTCCTGGTCGTACTTGATGCCGCTCTGGCCGTTGAGGTCGATGTGGAACAGCTTGTCCGCCCAGAGCGCCTGGGCGATGCCGTGCGGGAAGTTGAGCCCGGCCATCTGCTCGTGCCCGACCTCGGGGTTGACGCCGTAGAGCTCCGGGCGCTCCAGCCGTTCGATGAAGGCGAGGGCATGGCCGACGGTGGGCAGCAGGATGTCGCCGCGCGGCTCGTTGGGCTTGGGCTCGATGGCGAACCGCAGGTCGTAGCCCTGCTCGACGACGTACTGGCCGAGCAGGTCGAAGGCCTCCTTCATCCGGTCCAGCGCCGCCCGGACGTCCTTGGCCGCGCCGGACTCCGCGCCCTCCCGTCCGCCCCATGCCACATAGGTGTGTGCGCCCAGTTCGGCGGCGAGGTCGATGTTGCGGAGTGTCTTGCGCAGCGCATAGCGGCGGACGTCGCGGTCGTTGGCGGTGAAGGCGCCGTCCTTGAAGACGGGGTGGGTGAAGAGGTTGGTGGTGGCCATCGGGACGACCAGGCCGGTGGCGTCCAGGGCCTGCCGGAAGCGGGTGACGGCCGCCTCGCGCGCGCGGTCCGCGGCGCCGGGCGGGATCAGGTCGTCGTCGTGGAAGGTGACGCCGTACGCGCCGAGGTCGGCGAGGCGGTGGACCGTTTCGACGGGGTCCAGGGCGCGGCGGGTTGCCTCCCCGAAGGGGTCGCGGCCCTGCCAGCCGACGGTCCACAGGCCGAAGCTGAACCTGTCTTCGGGCACGGGCTGATGGCTCATGCCGGCTCCCCGCTCCGCTCGGCCCCGCTTGTGCGCGGCGCGCAGCTGCCCGCCATTCGCTGACTGCGATTGCTCATGCGCGACTCCCTCGCTATTTCGTCAACGGGCTTTACAAATTCCGCCGCGGCCAAACTAATATGCGGCAGCACACCGGGGAACCCCCTGGACCGAGACCAAGGAACACGGGCCGCCAAGGAGAGTGCACGATGGGCGCACAGTCAGCGGGACCGCTCGTCGTCGGGGTGGACAGCTCGACACAGTCCACCAAGACGCTGGTCGTGGACGCCGACACCGGTGTGGTCCTCGCCCGGGGGCAGGCGCCGCACGCGGTCAGCGGCGGCGAGGGCAAGGAGAGCGACCCCGGGCAGTGGTGGCGGGCGCTGGGCGAGGCGCTGGCGCAGTGCGGTGACGCGGCGCGGCAGGCCTCGGCGCTGTCCGTCGGCGGCCAGCAGCACGGGCTGGTGACGCTGGATGCGGCCGGTGCGCCGGTGCGCCCCGCGCTGCTGTGGAACGACGTCCGGCCGGCGCCCCAGAGTGAGCGGCTGATCGCGGAGCTGGGCGGGGCGCAGGCGTGGGCGGAGCGGGTGGGGAGCGTTCCGGGTCCGGCGTTCACGGTGGCCAAGTGGGCCTGGCTGCGGGAGAACGAGCCGGCCGCGGCCGCCGCCACCGCGGCGGTGCGGCTGCCGCACGACTATCTCGTCCAGCGGCTGACCGGTGAGGCCGTCACCGACCGCGGCGACGCCTCCGGTACCGGCTGGTGGGCGTCGTCCACCGAGTCCTACGACACGGAGATCCTGGAGCGGGTCGGGCTGGCCCCCGAGGCGCTGCCGCGGGTGGCGCTCCCGGGCGAGGCGGCCGGGACCGTGCACGCCGATGATCTGCCCCTCCCCAAGGGCGCGTTGGTGGCCGCCGGCACCGGGGACAACATGGCGGCCGCGCTCGGCCTGGGCCTGCGCCCCGGGCAGCCGGTGCTGAGCCTGGGCACCTCGGGGACGGTCTATACGGTCTCCAGGCACCGGCCCGCCGATCCGACCGGCACCGTCGCCGGCTTCGCCGACGCCCGCGGTGACTGGCTTCCGCTGGCCTGCACCCTGAACTGCACGCTCGCCGTGGACCGGGTGGCGGCGCTGCTGGGGCGCGACCGGGAGGCCGTGGAGGAGGGGGGCGAGGTGGTGATGCTGCCGTTCCTGGACGGCGAACGGACCCCGAATCTGCCCGGCGCGTCGGGGCTGGTGCACGGGCTGCGCCATGACACCACGCCCGGCCGGCTGCTCCAGGCCGCTTACGACGGTGCGGTGTTCGCGCTGTTGCAGGCGTTGGACCGGGTGCTGGACGCGGACGCGGCGCCCGATGTCCCGCTGTTGCTGATCGGCGGCGGGGCGCGGGGCCGGGCCTGGCGGGAGACGGTGCGCCGGCTGTCCGGCCGCCCGGTGGTGGTGCCCGAGGCGCAGGAGCTGGTGGCGCTCGGCGCGGCGGCGCAGGCGGCCGGACTGCTGCTGGGCGAGGATCCGGCGGCGGTGGCCCGTCGTTGGGGAACGGCGCGCGGCGCGGAGTACGAGGCACGGCCGCGGGACGGCGCCGCGTGGGACCGGCTGGCGGCGACGCTCGCCGACGGTGCGGCACTGCTGCGCCGCTGACCGCCCTGCTCATCCGTACATCCGGAGGGACGTCCGCTCCCGCCGGCACCCCGAGGAGACCTCTGTGACCGCGTCCGGCGGCGACACCCAGCACGGCATCCGGCGCCGCAATCTGGCCCGGGTGCTGCGGACCGTGGCCGCGCAGGGGCCGCTCTCCCGGCCGGCGGTCGCGGCCCGCATCGGGCTGACCCGGGCGGGGGTTGCTCCGCTCGTCGACGAGCTGCTGCGGGCCGGGCTGCTGGTCGAGACAGGGCGGGCGGCGACCGGCGGCCGGGGCAGACCGGGCGGTGAACTGGCCGTCAGCGACCGTGGCCCGGCCGGGATCGGGGCCGAGATAGGCGTCGATCATCTGGCGGTGTGCGCGGTCGATCTGCGTGGCCGGGTGCGCGCGCGGGTGGCGGCCGGTGCGGCGAACCGGCACAGCGCACCGGGCCCGGTGCTGCGGCGGCTGTCCGCGCTGCTGGCGGAGGTGACGGCGGGCATCTCGGCCGAGGGGCTGCGGCCGGCCGGGCTGACGGTCGCCGTGCCCGGCCTGGTGGCCCGGGGATCGACGACCGTGCTGCACGCCCCCAATCTCGGCTGGCGGGCGGCCGATCTGGCACCGGCCCTCGCCGGGGCGACGGCCCCGGGGCACGAGACCGCCCTCCCGCTCACCGTCGAGAACGAGGCCAACCTCGGTGCGCTGGCCGAGCTGCGGCTGGGCGGCAGCGGCGGCCGGCCGGCCCCGCCGCCGGACTTCGTACATGTGTCGGCCGAGTCCGGTATCGGGGCCGCGATCGTGGTGGACGGCCAACTTCTGCGGGGTGCACGGGGGTTCGCGGGCGAGCTGGGGCATGTGCCGGTGTATCCGGACGGCCCGGTGTGCGACTGCGGCGGCCGGGGCTGTCTAGAGCAGTACGCGGGGGAACGGGCGGTGCTGCGCGCGGGCGGGGTCACGCCGGAGGGGGCGGCGGCCGCAGCCGCGGGGCCGGGTGCCCGTATCGGCCTGCTGGCGAGGCGGGCCGCCGACGGGGACGCCGCCACCGTCCGTGCGCTGCACGAGGCGGGGACGGCGCTCGGTATCGCGCTCGCCGGGGCGGTGAATCTGCTCGACCCGCAGGCGGTGGTCCTCGGGGGTGCGCTGGCCGAGCTGGCGCCGTGGGTACTGCCGTCCCTGGAGCGGGAGTTGGCGCGGCGCACGGCCGTCGCCGCGGCGGACGGGCGGGGCGACGGGCCGCTGGTGACGGTCTCCCGCCTGGGCGCGGACGGACCGCTGCTCGGGGCGGCGCACGCCGCACTGCAGGCCGTCCTGGACGATCCCCTCCATTCCCGGACCACGGCACACTCTCCCCGGAATTGAGCCCGCTAAACCTTTCCAGGGCACGGGAATTCCATGCCACCCCATCGGGCGATTGTGCCGATAAAATCAACACCGCTACCTTCGGTCCGGCGGGTTGCCACGGAACTGCCTGAACTGGGGTTTCGGGGCGGTCCGCAGCGCACCCTCCGAAGAGACAGGTGGCATGATGACGATTGCCGACGAATCGCTGCACGACAGTGCGGAAGAGTCCCAGAATTCCAGTCTGAGTACCACCGCAGCACGGAATTTGGCGACCACCACCAAAACGGCACCGCAGATGCAGGGCATCACGTCCCGCTGGCTGCTGCGGCTGCTGCCCTGGGTGCAGGTGTCCGGCGGTACGTACCGCGTGAACCGCCGGCTGACGTACACGCTCGGCGACGGGCGCATCGATTTCGATATCACCGGCAGCGATGTGGCGATCATCCCCGAGGAGCTGCGCGAGCTGCCCGCGCTGCGGGAGTTCACCGATTCCGAGGCACTGGCGGCGCTCGGCGAGCGGTTCACCCAGCAGGAA
The DNA here is from genome assembly GCF_900221035.1 of Streptomyces sp. 2323.1. Taxonomy (NCBI): domain Bacteria; kingdom Bacillati; phylum Actinomycetota; class Actinomycetes; order Kitasatosporales; family Streptomycetaceae; genus Streptomyces; species Streptomyces sp. 2323.1. The sequence goes on from NZ_LT907981.1 coordinate 1,136,233, forward strand.
TACGCGCCGGGGGAACTGATCGCCGAGGCCGGCGCGCCGGGCGACCGGCTGGTGTTGATCGCGCACGGCCGGGTGGACCGGATCGGCACCGGCAAATACGGCGAGGACACCGTCCTCGAAGCGCTGGCCGGCGGCGACCACCTCGGCGACGAGCCGCTCACCGACCCGGAGGGGACCTGGCGGTTCAGCTATCGCGCGGTGACCCGGGTGACCGTCATGGCGCTGTCCCGGCTGGGCGCGCAGGAGGTCATGGACCGCTCCCCCGGGCTGCGCGAGCATCTGGCGACGGCCCGGCGGGACGGCGCACAGCCCACCAACGCCAGTGGGGAGTCGGCGGTCTCGGTCGCCTCCGGGCACCACGGCGAGCCGGCCCTGCCCGGCACCTTCGTCGATTACGACCTGGCGCCGCGGGAGTACGAACTCAGCGTCGCGCAGACGGTGCTGCGCACCCACAGCCGGGTCGGCGACCTCTACAGCGACCCGATGAATCAGGTCGAGGAGCAGCTGAAGCTGACGGTCCAGGCGCTGCGGGAGCGCCAGGAACACGAGATGATCAACAACCGGGACTTCGGGCTGTTGCACAACGTGGACCTCAAGCAGCGCATCCACACCCGCACCGGTCCACCCACCCCCGACGACCTCGACGAGCTGCTCGCAACGGTCTGGAAGGACCCGGGTTTTCTGCTCGCCCATCCGCAGACGATCGCCGCGATCGGCCGGGAGTGCAGTGCCCGCGGTCTGTATCCGACGGCGGTTGATTTCATGGGACATTCGCTGCCGTCGTGGCGCGGTGTGCCGATCTTTCCGTGCAACAAGATTCCGGTGACGAAGGAGCGGACCAGTTCCATTCTGCTGTTGCGCACCGGCGAGGCAAAGCAGGGGGTAGTCGGCCTGCACCAGACCGGAATTCCCGATGAATATGAACCGAGCCTCTCGGTGCGTTATATGGGCCTCGATGACCGGGCCGTTCTCAAATATCTCGTCAGCGCCTACTATTCGGCGGCCATTCTCGTACCCGATGCGCTGGGCGTGCTCGACGACGTCCAGATCGGCCACTGAACGCTCCGCGGAAGAACTCGGCGCGTCGGGGAGCGGTCCCGTATGCCCGCACCGGCGCGCGCACCGTACGCACCGCACCGAACAAGAACAGGTGAGCCTTCTCCATGACCACATCGGTGGATCCGACGTCCGGCCCGCAGCCGTCCGCGCCCGAGCGGACCAGCCTGGACACCGCGGCCGCCCGCAAGCTGGCGACCACGACCAAGACCGTGCCGCAGATGCAGGGGATCTCCTCCCGCTGGCTGCTGCGGATCCTGCCCTGGACGCAGGTCTCCGGCGGTACGTACCGCGTCAACCGGCGGCTGACCCACACCCTCGGTGACGGCCGGGTGGAGTTCGTCTCGACCGGTTCCGATGTCCGGGTCATTCCGGCGGAGTTGCGCGAGCTGGCCCCGCTGCGCGGCTACACCGACGCGGCGACGCTGGAGGCGCTGGCGGACCGGTTCGTCCAGCGGGAGTTCGCACCGGGTGATGTGCTGGCCCGGCAGGGCGGGCAGGCCGACCGGGTCATCCTGATCGCGCACGGCAAGCTCGACCGCACGGGCACCGGCAAGTACGGCGACGAGACGGTGCTGGGGGTGCTGGCCGACGGTGACGCCCTCGGTGCGGCGGCGCTGCTGTCGCCGGACGCGGAGTGGGAGCACTCCGTCCGCGCGGTGACCCGGGTGACCGCACTGACCCTGTACCGCAGCGACCTCGAAGAGGTGCTGGGCCGGTCGGAGTCGCTCCGTTCCCATCTGGAGGAGTTCCGCGCGGCGCTGGTGCCCGCGCAGAACAAGCACGGCGAGTCGGCCATCGAGCTGGCCGCGGGCCATGTCGGCGAGCCGGCCCTGCCGGGCACCTTCGCCGATTACGAACTGACGCCGCGGGAGTACGAACTCAGCGTGGCCCAGACCGTGTTGAAGGTGCATTCCCGGGTCGCCGATCTCTACAACGACCCGATGAACCAGCTGGACCAGCAGCTGCGGCTGACCGTCGAGGCGCTGCGCGAGCGCCAGGAACACGAGATGGTCAACAACCGGGAGTTCGGGCTGCTGCACAACGCCGACCTCAAGCAGCGCCTGCACACCCGCAGCGGCCCGCCCACCCCCGACGACCTCGACGAGCTGATCTCCCGGCGCCGCAAGACCCAGTTCCTGCTGGCCCACCCGCGCACCATCGCGGCCATCGGGCGGGAGTGGAACGCCCGGGGCATCTACCCCACGACCGCGGAGGTCGAGGGCACCGCGGTCCGGGCCTGGCGGGGCATTCCGCTGCTGCCCTGCAACAAGATCCCCATCACCCCGGAGGGGACCAGCTCGGTCCTGGCGATGCGGGTCGGCGAGGAGAACCAGGGGGTGGTCGGGCTGCACCAGACGGGCATCCCGGACGAGTACCGGCCCGGCCTGTCGGTGCGCTTCATGGGCATCAATGACCAGGCCGTCCTCAACTATCTGGTCAGCGCCTACTATTCGGCGGCGGTCCTGGTGCCGGACGCGCTGGGCATCCTGGAGGACGTAGAGATCGGCCACTGACCGGCCGGGAACCGGGGCCGCGGGTGTCGCGCCCACCACCGCCCCAGGGCCGGGGGTGCGGCACCCGAGTGACGTCCGATCAGGTATCTCCTGGACTTCTGACCTGCGCCGTTCTGCCTTTGGTCCAGCCATTGACAGAACGGCCATTCCCTTGGCAGGGCGAGCCCTGTTGCGCATCATGAACGCACCGGCTGTGCGTGACATGTACGCGACCACCCCTCGGTCCCTGTCAGGAGTTCACATGGAGCCCGACCCCCGTCGCCCGGCCCGCAGACGCCTGCTCACCGGAGCGGCCGCGCTCACCGCGTCCGCCGCACTCGCCCCCTTCGGCACGGCCACCGCCGGTGCCGCCGCCTCCACGCGCCGGCTCACACCGGGCGGCGGCACCTACCCCCCTTGCCAGTGGGTCCCGGCAAGCCCGTCCAACTTCACCACCGCCAAACGCCCGACGCAGTATCCGGTCGAGATGGTGGTGATCCATGTGACGCAGGAGACCTACGCCCACACCCTCAAGCTCTTCCAGAACCCGGCACACAAGGCGGCCGCGCACTACGTCGTACGGTCCACCGACGGCCATCTCGCCCAGTGCGTCCGCGAGCGGGACGTCGCCTGGCACGCCGGGAACTGGGACTACAACACCCGCAGCATCGGCATCGAGCACGAGGGCTGGATCGACGACCCGGCGTGGTTCACCGACATCCTCTACACCCGGTCCGCCCAGCTCACCGCCGCCATCTGTGACCGCTATGCGATCCCCAAGGACCGCGAGCACATCATCGGCCATGTGGAGGTCCCGGGCAGCGACCACACGGACCCCGGTGAGTTCTGGGACTGGGCGCGCTATTTGCAGCTGGTGAACGGACTCTCCTGGCGGACCGCCATGTGACCCGACGCGCGCCGCACCCTCCGCCACGCCGACGGGCCCAGGACGCCGGACGCGCGATCGCGGGCCCGCGAGGACGGCGCCCGGCGACACGGCGGCCGTTCCGCGGGTGTACCGATTCATGACATCTCCGGGCCATAGTGAACATCTTCGGCACCTGGGACAGTTGACGTGACATCAGGGGGGCTCGTGAAGCAGCGATTCGTTCGAGTGCGCGCGATGCTGACCGTGCTGGTGGCATGGGGTGCGCTGGTCGGCGGCGGGATGGCGGGCGGCGCCCCGGCCACCGCCGCGGACAGCGGTCTCCACCGTTTCGGTGCCACATCGGTCGCGCCGGGTGTGTCCTACGCCGAATTCCGGATGACGGTGCCCCGCGGCGTCGTGCACGGGCATCTGGTGACGGTCGATCTGGCCGATCCGCGGGTCGCGGTGGATCTGCTGTACCCCGGTGCGGTCGGCGCCCGGTCACCGGTGTCCGAACTGGCCGCGGACCGTGGCGCGGTGGCGGCGGTCAACGGCGACTTCTTCAACATCAGCGAGGGCCAGCATCCCGGCGTGGAGGCCACCGGCGCCTCGGTCGGCCCGGCGGTGGCCTCGGGCCGGCAGCTGAAGGGCGCGGTGCCCGACGGGCAGCGCTTCGGGCCGGTCATGCCGCCCGGCGCCACCACCGAGGACGTCATCGGCGTCGGCTACGACCACCGGGCCCGGCTGGACCGGCTCACGCTGCACGGTGCGGTGCTGACCCCCGAAGGGGCGCTGCCGCTGCGCGGCCTGAACCAGTACGCCCTGCCGGTCGACGGGATCGGCGCCTACACCGCGCGGTGGGGCCCGGCGTCCCGGCTGCGCGCCACCTGCGGGACGGACACCGACCGGGCGGCGCCGTGCAGCACGGACACCGCGGAGGTGACGGTCCGCCACGGCCGGGTGGCGGCACTCCGGGACGCGCCGGGCGCCGGCGGGGTGGCCGTGGGCAGCGTGGTGCTGGTGGGCAGGGAGGAAGGGGCCAGACAGCTGCGCAAGCTGCACCTCGGTGAGCGGGTGAGCGTCAGCCACCACCTGGCGGGCCGGGGGCCGGGGCGGCTGCGGTTCGCGGTGGGCGGCTTCCCGATCGTGCGGAACGGCGCGCCGGTGGACGGCCTGGACTCCGGCGCGGTGGCGGTGCGTACGTCCGCGGGGACCGGCGCCGGCGGCCGGGTGCTGTATCTGCTGGCCCTGGACGGAGCGCCGGGGCAGACCGGCCTGACGGTGTGTGAACTTGCCGATTTGATGCAGGAGTTGGGCGCGCGGAACGCGGTGGATCTGGACGGCGGCGGGTCCTCCACGCTGGTCACCGGCGACGCCTACGGGGAGACCGTGCGCAACCATCCGTCGGGCGGGGCGGAGCGGCCGGTCCCCAATGCGATCGGGGTCTTCTCCCCCAAGCGGCTCGGTGGGCGGGTACGGGGCTGAGCGCCGGCGCGTGGCCGCCCCTCGCGCTCAGCCGCCGCCTCACGGACGCACACTGCTCACCACATCGGCGGCGCCGGTCAGGCCCTGGTGGATGTCGGGAGCGAGGCTGCTGTTCGCCAGATAGAAGCCGAGCAGTGCACACACCAGGGCGTGCGAGAACTTGAGCTTGCCGCTGCGCAGAAAGATCACCGTCAGGACCACCAGCAGCAGCACGACCGAGATGGAAATTGCCACGGGACGCACCCTCCTCGACCGCCGCCCGAACGGGCAGCAATGGGTGGCCAGTTTGGCGTATTTCAGGGTATGTCCGGTTCTTGTACGGGTGCTCCGATCGGGTGATCACTACGGGTCACCGACTGTCGGCGAGCGGCGGACCTCCGACCACGGCGGACGGCCGGGCGACGCAGCGCCGGGAGCAGGGAGGACGACCCCCTCGGACCCTCCGCCGACCACCCGCCCTCCCGGCACCCGCATCACACACCGCCACGCACCCCAAGGCGGATATATGCCCCACATCAGCCCAAATACCCAGTGGCGGCGCCACGTTCACGCCACCCAACGCACCCGGCCAGCCAATGTGGCGCGTATCACATAACTCCCTGCAACGAATCGTGTCGCTCGATCGTCTTAGCGGCCGATCCTGCCCCTCCCCCTCCTTGCAGACGGAAAGCCCGTATGAGCCAGACCCTCTCTCCCCGTCACCGGCCCTTCCGGTCACTGCGCGTCTTTCCGTGCGTGCTCCCGGTGATTGCCGTGGGCACGCTCACCGCGTGCGGGGGCCTCGCGTCGTCGGCTCCCCAGGGCGAGCCGGTGAAGGTCGCGCTGGGGGCGGCGAGCGGTACGAGGACCGTGCAGGCCGGCGACAAGATCAGGGTGACCGCTCAGGGCGGGGTGCTGACCGAGGTGACGGTCACCGACCCCCGAGGCCAGAGGCTGCCCGGCGGGCTCGGAAGCGGCGGGACCGAGTGGACGGCCCTGACGAAGACCGCGCCGGGCACGAAGTACTCCGTCCTCGCCCGGACCAGGAATCCGCAGGGCGACGTCGGTGCGACCAAGGAATCGCTGACCATCGCGAAGCCGAACCGGCTCCGCGAGCTGGCGCTCGCTACCGGCACACCGGCTGACGCGGTCGACGCCGACCGGCCCGTGACGGTCACCTTCGGGTTCCCGGTGACCCACCGGGCCGCCGTGGAGCACCGGCTGAGTATCCTCACCGACCGCGGCACGAACGGATCATGGGCCTGGAGCAAGGACCGCAGCGGCAAGGACCGGGCGGACTGGCTGCCCGCGCGGCACCGGGAGCCGGGCACCGGGGTCGCCCTGCGGGCGGAGCTCAACCCGGCGGACTCCGGCGGCGTCCCCCACGTCGCCAAGGACTATGACCTGAACTTCACCATCGGCCGGAGTTGCACCGACTCGGCGGCGGGGCGTGTTTGTGGCAAGGTCCAGGTGAGTGACGCCCCTGAGGTCGCCACCTCCTCCGTACGAGGGAAAGACGACAGGACAATGGGGATCGGAGACTGGCATGCCGGCTGATCCCCACGACGGACGAACAGCGCCCTCGCGCCGAGCAGCTGACCCTTTTCAGAGCCTAATGTGACGGAATGAGCACCGTGCAGGACCAGGATCAACTTACGGGGTGGCGGCGCTTCCGGCGCCGTGTCCCCAATGGCTTCGCCATCATCTTCAGCATGCTGGGGCTCTTCTGCGCCCTGACCGCGCTGATCGGGCCCCTGCGGCGCGGACTCCATCCGGTGATCTACTGGCTGGACACGCTCACCTTCCCGGTGCCGCCGAACCTCGCGTATGCGGTGCTGCTCTTCCTGTTGGCCGCGGCGCTGACCGCACGCAAACGGGTGGCGCTGTGGTGCCTGGTGACCTACATGGTGCTGGTCATCCTGGCGGACGCGGCGTTCCTGGCCATGGACTACTGGGAGTTCGCCTTCTCCCTGGTGCTGTGTGGCGGCGTGCTGGTGCTGCTGCTCGTCTCGCACCGTGAGTTCTATGCGATCACCCGGCGCGGGGCGTTCCTGCGGGCCATCGGTGTGCTGATCGGCGGGCTGGCCGTCGCGGTGCTGATCGGCTGGGGTCTGGTGTCGCTGACGCCGGGCACCCTGGAGGCCGGCGGCGGCAACCGGCTGCTGTGGGCCGCCAACCGCGTCTGCGGCGGGCTGGTCGGCGGCCGGCTGGTCGAGGGGCATCCGCCGCACTGGACCAACTTCCTCCTCGGTCTCTTCGGCGCCCTGGCGCTGCTGAACGCCGCTGCCACGCTGTTCCGTTCGCAGCGGATGGAGGCCGCACTGCACGGGGACGAGGAGGACCGGATCCGGGCGCTGCTGGAGCGCTACGGCAGCCAGGACTCGCTCGGCTACTTCGCCAGCCGCCGCGACAAGGCCGTGGTCTTCTCCCCCAGCGGCAAGGCCGCCGTCACCTACCGCGTCGAGGCCGGTGTCTGTCTGGCCAGCGGTGACCCGGTCGGTGACCGCGAGGCCTGGACCCAGGCCATCGAGGCCTGGCTGGAGGTCGCCGGGCGCTACGGCTGGCAGCCGGCCGTCATGGGCGCCAGCGAGAGCGGCGCCAAGGCGTTCGCGCGCTGCGGCCTCGGTGCGCTGCAGCTCGGCGACGAAGCGATCTTGCATGTGAAGGACTTCGACCTGGACGGCCGGGAGATGCGGGTCACCCGCCAGGCCGTCAACCGCGTCGAGCGGACCGGCGCGACCTTCCGTCTGCGGCGCCACTCCGCGCTGACCGACGAGGAGATGCAGGAAGTCATCCACCGGGCGGACGCCTGGCGGGACACCGAGACCGAGCGCGGCTTCTCGATGGCCCTGGACCGGCTGGGCGACCCGGAGGACGGGGACTGCCTGCTGGCCGAGGCGTACGACGGCGACGGCAACATGATCGCGCTGCTGTCCTTCGTGCCGTGGGGCAAGGACGGCATCTCGCTGGACCTCATGCGCCGTGACCGCACCGCGCCCAACGGCGTCATGGAGTTCATGGTGGCCCGGCTGTGCGCACAGGCCGGGGCGATGGGCGTGCGCCGGATCTCGCTGAACTTCGCGGTGTTCCGGTCCGCCTTCGAGGAGGGCGCCCGGATCGGTGCCGGTCCGGTGCTGAAGTTCTGGCGCCGGCTGCTGCTGTTCTTCTCCAAGTGGTGGCAGCTGGAGGCCCTGTACCGCTCCAACGCGAAGTACAACCCGGAGTGGTACCCGCGGTTCCTGTGCTACGCGGACGCCGGCGCGCTGGCCCGGATCGGTCTGGCCTCCGGTATCGCCGAGGGCTTCGTCGCCGTACCGAGCCTGGGCAAGCTGTGGGGCAAGGGCCACAAGAAGCGGCTGCTGGCCCCGGCGAGCACCGCGGGCCTGCCGTCGCTGGACGAACTCGGTCTGGTCCAGACGGGCCCGGCCACCGAGGAGGAGCTGCACGAACAGGAGCTCGCCGCGCTGCCCGAGCAGGTGCGGGTGCGCCACCGGAAGCTGGAGCGGCTGCGGGAGGACGGCACCGACCCGTACCCGGTGGGCGTGCACCGTACGCACACCCTGGGCGAGGTCCGCAGTGAGTTCCCCGACCTCAAGGCCGGGGCGCGGACCGGCAAGTCCGTCACCCTTGCCGGCCGGGTGCTGCTCACCCGCGACCACGGCGGGGTGCTCTTCGCGGTGCTGCGGGACTGGTCGGGCGATCTGCAGATCGCGCTGACCCGGGACGGCAGCGGGGCCGGACTGGACCGCTTCGGCTCGGACATCGACCTCGGTGACCATGTCGAGGTGGAGGGCGAGATCGGCGCCAGCGACCGCGGTGAGCTGACGGTCTTCGTCAGCACGTGGCGGCTGACCGCCAAGTGCCTGCGGCCGCTGCCGGACAAGCGGCGCGGACTGTCCGACCCGGAGGCCAAGGTCCGCCAGCGGTATGTGGACCTGGTCGTCTCGACGGACGCGCGGGACAACCTGCGGGCCCGCAGCACCGCCGTGCAGGCGCTGCGCCAGGGGCTGATCGACCGGGGCTACCTCGAGGTCGAGACGCCGATGCTGCAGCAGATCCACGGTGGCGCCAACGCCCGCCCGTTCCACACCCACATCAACGCCTACGACCTCGACCTGTATCTGCGGATCGCGCCGGAGCTGTATCTCAAGCGGCTGTGTGTGGGCGGCATGGAGAAGGTCTTCGAGATGGGGCGGACCTTCCGCAACGAGGGCATCTCCTACAAGCACAACCCCGAGTTCACGATGCTGGAGGCCTACCAGGCGTTCGCCGACTACGACGTGATGCTCGATCTGACCCGGGAGCTGATCCAGAGCGCGGCCGTCGCCGCGTTCGGCAGCGCCACCGCCCGTAAGGCCGACGAGCGCGGCCGGCTGGTCGAGCACGACATCTCGGGGATCTGGCCGGTCAAGACCGTCTACGGCGCGATCTCGGAGGCGCTGGGCGAGGAGGTCGACGCCGACACGAACCCGGAGGTGCTGCGCCGTCTGTGCGCGACGTCGGGCGTGCCGGTCAAGCCGGAGAGCGGCCGGGGCGACATCGTGCTGGAGATGTACGAGCGCCTGGTCGAAGAGAAGACCACCCTTCCCACCTTCTACAAGGACTTCCCGACCGATGTGTCCCCGCTGACCCGACAGCACCGGCGGGATCCGCGGCTCGCCGAGCGCTGGGACCTGGTCGCGTTCGGCACCGAACTGGGCACCGCCTACTCGGAGTTGACCGACCCGGTCGAGCAGCGCCGGCGGCTCACCGCCCAGTCGCTGCTGGCGGCCGGCGGTGACCCGGAGGCCATGGAGCTGGACGAGGACTTCCTCCAGGCGCTGGAGTACGCGATGCCGCCGACCGGTGGTCTGGGCATCGGCGTGGACCGGCTGGTCATGTTCCTCACCGGTCTGTCGATCCGCGAGACGCTGCCGTTCCCGCTGGTGCGGCGCCGCTGAGCGCAGCCGGCCTGCCGGCACCCGGCCCGGGCCCGCCACCGCACAGGTGGCGGGCCCGGGCCTTTTTTCCTTTGCGGCCGCCCGTCAGAACCAGTTGACGGTGAGCGGGAAGGAAGCGGTGGCCGTGGCGCCGGCCGCGTCGGTGACCGTCGCCGTGACCGGGAAGGTGCCGGTCTGCCAGGGTCTGCCGCCGATCCGGCCGCCGCCCGCGTCGGCGGACAGGCCGAACGGCAGACCGGTGACACGGTAGGTGAGCGGGGTCCTGCCGCCGGTGGCGGTGAGCTTGACGGTGCACTCCTGGGCGAAGCGGCAGGTCTGCGGGCCGGGGGTGGCGAGTTCGAGGCCGCCGCCGGGCGGTTCGGTACCGCCGGTGTCGAAGACCCCGGTGACGGGGGCGGCGGTGGCCGCATTGCCCGCGTGCCCGGTGCCGTACATGTCCTCGAAGGTCCGCAGCAGGTTGTAGTGGTTGTAGTCGCCGCTGACGCTGCCGCGTTTGACGTGGGCGCCGTGGAAGATGGTCGCGATCCGGTTGGAACCGAAGTAGTTGTCCTCGTCCCAGGTCACCATCAGCAGGCTGTTGTGGTCCTCGGCCCACCGGGCGTATCCGGCGAGGTTGTTCTTCAGCCAGGCGTCGCCGCTGCCGACGGCGCAGTCGTGCATGTCGTTGCACCTGTCCGGGATGACGAACGAGAGGGTCGGCAGCGTGCCGAAGTCGTCCCGGGGGAACTGCGCGAAGGTCCGGCCGGTGTCCAGGGGCACGTTCCGGAAGGCGAACCAGGGGTTGTGCCGTTGCGCATACCGGCCGTCGGAGCAGGTGGTGGAGCCCTGGGCGGGCAGGCCCTCGTTGTAGCTCGCGAAGGTCTTGCCGGCCGCGATCAGCTCCTGGGCGAGGTTGGGCGCGGTCATCGACTGGGCGGAGTAGCAGCCGTCACTGGTGATGCCCTGGGTGGCGCCGGAGAAGAGGTTGAAGTAGTTCGGCTGGCTGGGGTGGGTCAGCGCCTTCATTGCGGTGAGGTCGGCGCCGCTCTGGGCGAGTTCGTTGAGGTAGGGCGCGTCGCGGTTGCCGATGATCTCGCCGTACTGCTTGTTCTCGAAGACGACGACCACGACGTGGTCGTAGGACGGCAGCGCGGACCGGCCGGTGTGGGCGTCCGCCGTGGTGGCGACGGCGATCAGGCCGAGCGCACCGAGCGCCGCGGCGATCGCCCGGCGTCTGCGGCTCACTGTTCGTCTCATCAGCTCTCACTCCTCTGGGGGAAGCCGGCAGGTGGGGGGTGTCAGTTCTCGCGGCGGGCGGCGGCCGTGACGGCGATCCGCAGCAGGCGCGGTACGGGCAGGTCGCAGCGGCGAAAGGCGTCGATGACGGCAGTGCGGACGGCCGCGCGCCGGTCCGGGGGCAACAGCAGCAGGACGCTGTGCCCCGGGCGGGTGCCCGGCCAGCAGGCGGACCGGGCACCGGCCCGCAGGGCTTCGCGGACCGCGGAGGCCAGGCCGGTGGCCACGGCCGCAGCACCGGTGTCCTCCGTATCGCCGCCGGTGCCCATGCGGGCCGTCAGGAGCAGCAGACAGGGAGCGGGGCCGCCGTCCGGGGCGGGCAGCGGCCGGCGGGCGCTGCCGTCGGCCGCCAGGAGCTGACCGGTCCGGCCGAAGAGCACCGCGCGGCGCAGCCCGTGGTCGCCGGGTACGGCGGCGCCGAGGAGTTCGGCCAGCTGCGCGCGGGGCAGCGGGCGGGCCCCCCGCGCGGCGTGCACGTCCGCGAGGGCCAGCGCGACCGCGCACTCCAGCGGTTCGGCGACGGGCAGCCCCACGGCATCGGGCAGGGTGGCGTTCACGTGCAGGTCGGCGCCGCCCCGGCCGAAGCCGGCGGCGGCGAGCGCCCGCAGCACGGCGTAGGGGCGGGCCGCCCAGCCGGGGGCCCGGGCGGCCGGTCCGGTCAGGGGCAGCTCGGCGGACTCGGCCGGGTGGTTGAGCGAGCCGCAGCGGAGCAGGCCGTCGGCGCGCGGGGAGACGGCCGCGGCGACATACCAGTTGGCCGCCGCGACCCAGTCGGTCCGCGGGCCCGTCTCGGTGAGCGGCACGGCGGGCTCGACGGCGGAGGCGGCGAGCCGGAAGGCGTACGGGGCCCGCCACACCGCGCCGGGCGGCCGCCGGTACGTGGTCGCGAAGCCGTGCGCGAGCAGCCGCAGCAGCGGGTCCGCCGTCGCGCGCCGGGCCAGGTCCACCGCGCTCACCCCAGTGCTTTGCGGGCCAGCAGCCGGTAGGCGTTGCCGCCGTCGGTGGCCCGAGCCGCGACGGTGCCCAGGACGTCCAGGGCGAAGGCGGCGGCGTAGCAGGGAACGGCCATGGCCTGGACAGCACTTCGGGCGGCGCGGCGGCCCGGGGTGTCGGTGACGCCGGCCCAGGGGGCGCGCGGGTCGGGGGCGAGCCGGTTCGCGAGGAGGGCGACGGCCGCGAGGAAGTCGCCGTTGCCCTGGTGCGCCGCGCCGTGCTGCTCGGCGAGGACGGTGAAGCCCCGGGCGGTCAGGGCCTGTTTGAGGTTGCCGACCGGCATCAGGTGCTGGTGCTGGGGCTGGAACCAGGGCAGCCAGTAGGGGCCGAGCAGTCGCCCCGTACGGGACTCGGGGTCGGGGAGCTCGATCAGCAGATGGCCGCCGGGGGCCAGGACCTTGACGGCCGCGTCGAGTTCGGCGAAGGGGTCCCGGGTGTGTTCGAGGTAGTGGTGCATGCTCACCGTGTCGTAGCGGCCGGCGAGCCGGTCGGCCAGGTCGGGGAACTGGCCCTGGTAGCCGGTGGTGATCCAGCCCCGGCGGGCGGCCTCGTGCACCCCCTCGCCCATGTCCAGGCCGTCGAATCGGGTGTCGGGCCATACGGTGCGCGCCGCGTTGCAGAAGTGCCCGGCGGCGGTGCCGACGTCGAGCCAGGCCCTGGGGGTGGTGAAGGGCCGCAGCAGTGCGGCACGGTCGCGGTAGGTGCCGCTCATCCGGCCCAGGACCAGGGCGGCGCCCTCGCCGCCGAGGCCCTCGTAGAAGTCGCGGTAGTAGAAGTCCAGTCCGTCCGGGGTGAGGCGGGGGTTCTGGAAGACGTGGCCGCAGCGGCGGCACTCCTCCAGGGTGAAGCGGCCGGGCTTGCCCTGGAGCAGGTCGGGCATTCGGACCCGCACGGTGAGGTCCGGTGCCGCGCACCAGGGGCAGTCGGTGCGGCGGGGTTCGAAGAACCGCTCGGTGCCGGCGACGAGTTCGTTGAGGTAGGCGGCCCGGCGCGCCGCGGTGCCGGCCGGTTCGGGCGGATTCGCGGAGGGCGTCCGCAGGGTCCGCAGCGCGGTGGTCAGGGAGCGCAGCGGACGGACCGCGGTGGCGCGGGCCAGCCCCGCGGGGCGCGGTCCGCGGGCCGGGGCCAGTACGGCGGCGGGCTGCAGCCAGTACAGGGCGGCCGCGGCCAGGCCCCAACGCGGCGCCGAGACACAGCACTTCACCAGCAGGGCGAGCCCGGCGAGCTGGGCTGCGGACAGCAGGCCCGGCGGCAGGCCGCGGGCGCGCAGCTCCTCGGCGCGCCAGCCTGGGTCGGGGGGCGGCGCCGTCACGCCGGGTGCGAGGGCCCAGCCGGTGGCCTCGGGGGCGTACTCCTTGAGGGTGCGCACGAGGCGGATCAGGTCGGCCGCCGAGCGCGGCGGCTCCGCGTCGTCGAGCCCGGCCCGCCCGAGGACCGCGTCGGCCACCAGCAGCGCATGGCCCGCGCCGTGGCCCGGAGCGCAGCGGTCGGTGCGGTGGGCGGCGGGGTCGAGCAGCCGGAGCAGCCCGAGGGTGCTCTCGGCGTCCAGCTGTGCCGGGACGAGGTCCAGGACCTGGAGTCCTTCGCGTACGGCGTGGGCGACCGCGGCGCGCAGGGTGGCCTCGTCGGCCGTGACACCGGGCGCGGTGATCAGCTGCCAGCCCAGCAGCGGCGGGGGGTCGTGCGGGGCGAGGTCGAGCACGGGCAGCGCGGCGAGCCGGCGGCGGGCGCGTACGGTGCCCGCGCCCAGGGCCGTGACGGCGGCGGCCGCCACCCATCGCGTGCGTCGTCCCGAACGGTGCGCTGGCGTCATCTGGCTCACGGTCCCTTCTCGGTCACGGTCGGGGCGGTGCCGGGGGCGGGCGGGTGCAGGCGCGGCCCGGGCGGCAGTTTCTCCAGGCGGTCGGCCGCGGCGGGGGCGCCGCCCGCCTCGGCGAAGGACGCCTGGATGCGGCGGGCCGCGCGGCGGTGGGCCGGGTCGTCCAGGACGGCGGACAGCGCCCGGTGCAGTTCTTCCGCGCGGGCCCGGCCGAAGCGCACCCGTACGCCCGCGCCGGCCTCGGTCACCTGGCGGGCGACGATCGGCTGGTCGTCGCGGACCGGCGCCACGACCAGCGGCAGCCCGTGGGCGAGCGCCTCGCACACGGTGTTGTGGCCGCCGTGGCACAGCACCGCGTCCAGGTGCGGCAGCAGCTTCAGCTGGGGGACGTACTCCTGGTGCACCACGTGGTGCGGGAGGGTCCCGATGAGGTCGCCGGGGGCGGCGAGGATCAGCTGGGCCCGGTCGGCGAGGACGTCCGCGGCACGCAGGACCGCGGGGTAGAAGCGGGCGCCCGCCTCGCGGTTGAGGGTGCCCAGGGAGACCAGGACCCGGGGCCGGGCGGGATCCAGCCGGCGCCAGGGGAAGTCGCCGGCCGGCGGGCGGGCGCCGAAGGCGGGGCCGACGAAGGCGTAGTGGGGCGGGTATCCGCTCGCGCCGTGGTCGCCCGGGCCGGCGGATGGCGCGTCCTGGTCCGTCCCGCCGGGGCCGATGAGTTCGGGGGTGGAGAAGACCAGGACGAGGTGCGGGGAGAAGCGCGGGTCCCAGCCGGCGGGTGCGCCGCAGTCGGCGAGCAGCGCCGCGATGCTCTGCGCGACCCACTCCCCCACCTTCGGGACCCCGGCGAACGGCCGGGTGAACTCCGCCGAGGTGGTCGCCGAGGTCACCCAGGGCAGTCCGTGCCGGCGCGCCACCAGGGCCCCGGCGAGGGCCTGTTGGTCGGCCACCAGCACATCGGGCCGGAAGGCGGCGACGGCGCTGTGCACCCCGGGCAGCATCGCCCGGGCGAGCGGGATGAGTACCTCCGCCCACAGGAACCGCAGCGCCGCCACGCCCCGCAGATCGCGCCAGCGCGCATGCAGCACGTCATGCCCCTCGGCCGCGCTCCGGTCCCCCGCCGCATACAGCAGGGCGCCCGCAGGGAGCAGCGGATCCAGGGCGACGGCGGGGCCGGCCCAGGCGACTTGGTGGCCGCGGGCGGTGAGTTCGGCGGCGACGGCGACGGTGGGGTTGACATGCCCGGCCAGCGGCGGGACGACGAAGAGCACTCTCATCCGGCCACCGCCCCGGCCCGGGCGCCGAGCCGGGTCAGCACCGCGGCGCACAGCCCTTGGGTGGCCTCGTTGAGCACGGTGTGCCCGACGCCGGGCAGCACACACAGCTCGCAGTCCGGCGCGCTGCGCGCCAACTCGTATGCCCCGGGCAGAAGTTCGGAGTGCGCGCCGTAGACGGCGAGGACCGGGCAGCGCAGCCGGGCGAAGTCGCGGGCGGTGAAGGCGGTCACCGAGGCGAGGTCCTCGATCAGGGTGGTGTGGTTGAGCAGGGCGTCGGCCCCGGCCGCCAGCCGGGCCTCCTTGCGCCGCCCGAGCGCGGCGAGCTGTTCGGGCAGCCCGCTGTGTTCGAGGCCGAGGGCCGCGACGGAGAGGGTGTCGGTCATGTCCTCGACCCAGTCGCCGGTCAGCTGGGCGTCGATCAGCACCAGCGAGGCGACCAGGTCGGGCCGGCGGAGCGCGGTGTGCAGGGCCAGTACACCGCCGTAGCTGTTGCCGACCAGATGGACCGGGCGGCGGTCGAGCCCGAGGGCGGCGAGCAGGGCGGTGAGGTCGGCCACCGCGGTGTCCCGGTCGTAGCCGCCGGCCGGCCGCTCGCTGCGGCCGTGGCCGCGCTGGTCGTAGAGGAGCACCGGGTGGCCGGCGCGGGAGACGGGGCCGGCGAGGGTGCAGTAGAAGCTCGACAGGTTGTCCATCACCAGCCCGTGGAGGAAGACCACGGTGGGGCCGTCGCCGCGGCCCGGCAGCCGCTGGGTGTGCAGGCGCAGCCCGTTTGCGGGGGTGTGGGCCATGGCGCGCTCAGCTCGCGCAGGCCCGGCCGGCGGTGGTGACCCGGTCGACGTGCGCGGCGAGTTCACCGACCGACATGGCCAGGATCTGGTCGATGTCCTTCTCGGCGAGGAAGCCGAGAAAGTCCACCGACGGGCCGTAGCGCTCCTGGAGCAGCTCGGCCAGGGCAACGAACTCGATGCTCTCCAGGGCGAGATCGTCGTTGAAGGTGGTGGCGGGGCCGATCTCCCCGACGACGAGGAGTTCGTCGCCGACGACGCTCACCAGCATGTCGGTGATCTCGTCCACGATCGTCCGGGTGCGCTCGGTGCGGGGCTCAGCTGTCATGGATGGCCTCCGGGAGTGTGGGGGTGTCGGTGCCCGTACGGACCCCGGGCGGCGGCCCGGTCCAGGCGACGACGTGGCGTGCGGACGGGTCGTGGACAGAGTCGAGGTGGACGAGGTGGCGGCGGCCGTCCGGGCCGGTCACCCACAGGGCGCCGCCCGGTGCCGGGGTCACGGCCCACGCCTGCGGCCGGCCGCCGCGGCCGCTGCCGGCCGCCTTCGCCGCGGCCTCCTTCGCGCACCACAGGGCGGTGAGCCAGTGGGCGCGGCCGCCGGCCGCGTCGCGGGCGTGCAGGCCGTCCGCCAGGCGGCGTTCGGCCGGGGTGAGGGCGATCCGTTCGAGGGCGCCCGGATCGTCCGTGACGGTCTCGATGTCGATCCCGACGGGGCCCGACCGGTGGGCGAGGGCGACGGCGATCCGGTCCCTGTGGGCGAGCGAGAGATGGATGCCGCGGGTGAGCGGGCCGTCGGGGCGGGGGCGGCCGTGGTCGTCGTTGACGACGGCGACCTCGGCCGGGAAGACCGGCCCGGCCCCCTCGTCCCACAGCAGTTCACGGACCGCGTCCTTGGCCGCGATCCGGCCCAGCAGCCAGGCCGTGCGGGCGTGCGGCGCGCACCGTTCGTAGCGTGCGCGTTCGGCCGCGCCCAGATAGCGGCGCATGACCAGCTCCTGCGAGGCCGGGTCCGACCAGCGGCGGCGGGCCAGACACCAGCCGCCCGGCCGGGGTTCGCCGATGCCGCACACCTCCGGGGTGAACTTCATCGGCCACACCCGCTCGTCGGCCCCGAAGCGCCGGTACGTCCACCCCTCCAGCCGCGCCCATACGGCGCCGTCGGCGCGGCACAGCTCCACGTCGCCACGCACCGTGCCGGGGCGTACCGCACGGATCCGGGCGGTGGCCGCCAGCAGCGCACCCTCGCGGGGCGGGGGCCCGTAGAGCCGTACCCGGTCCAGGGTCGCGGGGAAGACCAGCCGGTCGCCGGAGAGCTTCAGCTGCATCCAGTGGCCGAGGAGTTGGCCCGCGGCGTCCAGGAGGGCGCCGGGCGCGGGCAGGGCGCGCAGGGTGCCGCGGATGCCGTCGGCGGCGAGCGTGCTGACCTCGTGGACGCCGGCGAACGCCGGGCCGTGGAACATCCACCGGTCCCGGTAGAGCGCCGCAGCACTCACCGGCGCCGGCCCGCCGGAGGTCAGGGGCGAGCTGTCAGGGGGCGGTGGCGCCGGGTGGCGCCCCGCGAGGTGCACGGTGACGGAGGCGTAGTCGCCGAGGCCGACCCGTATCCGGCCGTCCCCGGCGGGGGTGGTGGTGACGGTCAGGGCGACGGGCGGGGCGACGGGCAGCCAGCGCAGGGCCCGTACGTCGGAGTAGCCGGTGACGGTCTGCCCCGGGGCCACCTGCCGGGCCTCCTCCGCCGCCAGTTCGAGCAGGGTGGTCATCGGGACGACGGGGAAGCGGTCGGCGGGCTCGGGCCAGTCGTCGGGCTGGAGGTAGACGCAGTGGTCGCGGACGTAGGGGAGGGTTTCGAGGGAGAGGTGGCGGAGGGTGGGGGGCGGGGCTGGGTGGGCAGGCGCGGCGTGGGCGTCGGGCGGTGCTGCGGCGGGGGCGGCGGCCGGTACGGCGGCGGCGGCCGGTACGGCGGCAGCGGGGGCGGCTGCGGGGGCCGGGGCGACGTGGGGGGAAGCGTGGGCCGCGGCCGCGGCGGCGACGGTCCGGCTGGCGGCGCGGGTCTCGGCGAGGAGCGCGTCGAGGGCCTGCCGGACGGGTTCGGCGACGGGCGGACGTGCGTGCGACAGCGCTCCCCCGCCCCCTCCCCCTCCTCCCCCTTCGGGGGAGGGGGCGGGGGGTGGGTTCGGGGGTGGGGGTGGGCCCGCAGGCGCGAAAATCCCCGTCCTCGGCACCGTCTCGCCCAGCCGGACCAGCGGTGAGCCGAGGTCCAGCCGGACCGGCGGGCCGGATGCCGCCGGGACGGTGGCGGACGCCGCGGGCAGGACGGGGCCGGACACCGCGGACGGCACGGTGGCGGACGCCGCGGGCGGGACGGTACCGGGCATCGCGGACAGGACCGTGGCGGACGCCGCAGACGGCATGGCGGTAGGCGCCGCAGACGGCACAGTGCCGAGCGCCCCGGCACCCGCGACACCCCCCATCCGATCCCACCGCAGGTTCACCCCCTCCGCCCACAGAGCCGCTGCCAGCCGCCGCAGCGCTCCCGTTCCACCGTCGCCAACGCCCGCCGCCGCGACGGCGAGATGCTCCCGTCCGTGGAGCGTGTCGGCCACAAACCCCGTGAGGCTGCCGGCGCCGACCTGGACGAAGGCGCGTACGCCCGTCTCGTACAGGCGCCTGGTCAGCTCCTGGAAGCGGACCGGCTCCAGCAGGTGGCGCAGCACCAGCCGGCGTACCGCGGGCGGGTCTTCGGGAAACGTGGCGACCGTGGTGGCCGACCACACGGGGAGCTGCGGGTCCCGTTGCGGCAGGGCGTCGAACGCGGCGCCCACCTGGTCCAGGTAGGGCGCCCACATCGGCGTGTGGAAGCCGGAGCGGAAGGGCATCTCCTGGGCGTGTACGCCCTGCTCCGCGAGTCTGCGCACCGCCTCGGCCAGTTGCCCGGGGTCCCCGCAGATCACCGACTGGTGCGGGCAGTTGTCATGGCTGACCGCGACCCGGTCCAGCCCCGCCAGCGCCTCGGCCGCCTGTGCGGCGCCGCAGCCCAGGGCCGCATAGACCAGGTCGGGTACGGCGAGCGAGGTCGGTCTCAGCGAGCCGAGGAAGGCGTCCACGGCCTGCGGCGGATACATGCCGGCGACCACCATCGCGGTCCATTCGCCGAGGCTTTGGCCCGCCAGCAGATCGGGGGCGATGCCCAGTTCGCGCAGTGCGCGGGCGAGCAGCCGTCCGGTGGTGAGGGTGTCGACGGCCCGCTCGACCAGTCCCGCGCCGCCGGTGACCCGGGGCCGGGGCAGGGCCAGCAGGTCGGCGATCTCGTCCACCGGAGGCGGCAATTCGGCCTCCAGCCCCGGGAAGAGGAACGCGAGCCGGGCTCCCGGCTCCGCGGCGTACGGACCGAAGAAGGGGGCCGGGGTGAACCACACCTCGCCGCGGCCGCGCCAGGGCAGGCCGCGCGCGAGGATCTTGGCGGCCAGGGCGCGGCGCTGCGGGGTGGGGTCGGGCAGCGCGAGCCGGCAGGGGCGGTGGTGCGCGGGGACGCCGGTGTCCGCGTCCGCGCCCCGGTCCCCCGCCTTCCGCAATTCCTCGGCCAGTTCGCCGGGGGTGTCCGCGGTGAGCCAGTAGGTGCGCTCCGGCTCCGTCGTCCGCAACCGGGAGTTCCGGCGCACGGGCGGTGCATCGGGGCGGTGTCGCCCTGGTGCTCCCGATGCTCCCGGTGCTTCCTCCAGGACGGCGTGGGCGTTGATCCCGCCGAAGCCGAAGGCGTTGACGCCCGCCCGCAGTGGCGCCGGTCCGGCGTCCCAGGGTTCGGCCGCGGTGACCGGCCGCATACGGGTGCGTGCCAGGTCCTCGTGCGGCTCGTCGAGGTGCAGGGTCGGCGGCAGGGTGCGGTGGTGGACGGCGAGGGCGGCCTTGATGAGTCCGGCGATGCCGGCGGCCTGCATGGTGTGGCCGAGCATCGACTTCACCGAGCCCAGGCCGACCGGCGCCAGGCCCGCCCCGGGCGGCCCGAACACCCTCGCCAGGGTGGCCAGTTCGGTGCGGTCGCCCACCGGGGTACCGGTGCCGTGCGCCTCCAGCAGCCCGAGCGCTCCGGGGGCCGCCGGGTCGAGGCCCGCACCGTGCCAGGCCTGCGTCAGCGCCTGGACCTGGCCCTCGACCTCGGGGCTCATCAGGCTCGCGGTACGCCCGTCCCCCGCCACTCCCACCCCGCGGATCACCGCGTACACCCGGTCCCCGTCGCGCTCGGCGTCGGCCAGCCGCTTGAGCAGGACGACACCGGTGCCTTCGGACAGCAGGGTCCCGTCGGCCCGGCGGTCGAAGGGGCGGATGTGCTGGGTGGGGCTGAGCGCGCGCAGCTGGGTGAAGACGCTCCACAGGGTGGCGATATGGCAGTGGTGTACGGCTCCGGCGACCATGAGGTCGCAGCGGCCGGCGGCCAGCAGATCGACGGCCTGTGCCACGGCCAGCAGGGAGGAGGCGCAGGCCGCGTCGAGGGTGTAGGCGGGACCGCGGAAGTCCAGCCGGTTGGCGGTCCGGGCGGCGGTGAAGCTGGGGACCAGGCCGATGGAGGCCTCCGGCGCCTCGGGCCCCAGGCTGGCTTGGAAGGCCTCCCGGACGGCCGCGATCTTCTCCTCCCCCAGTTCCGGGGCGAGTTCGTGCAGGGTGGCGGCGAGCTGGTGGGCCGTACGGACGCGCTGGTCGAGGCGGGCGGTGGCCACGCCCATGTAGCCGCCGCGGCCGAGGATGACGCCGATACGGGAGCGGTCGGCGGGCAGCCGCTCCTGGCCGCCCGCGTCGGCGATGGCGTCGGCGATCACCCGCAGGGCGAGCAGCTGATCGGGCTCGGCTCCCGGGACCGCGGCGGGCATGATGCCGAAGCGGGTGGGGTCGATGACGGCCAGCTCGTCCAGGAAGCCGCCCCGCCGGCAGTAGAAGCGGTCGCTGCGGGCGGGGCCCTCGGCGCCGTGCGGGTCGTAGTAGACCTCCGGGTCCCAGCGGCCGGGCGGCACGTCGGTGATGCAGTCCGTACCGGCCACCACGTTGCGCCAGTAGGCGGCGAGGTCGCCGGCGCCGGGGAAGAGCGCCCCCATGCCGACGATCGCGGCGTCCGTGGGCCGGGGCCCGGAGGGACGGAACGGGGCCTCACTCATCGTCCGCCGCCCGGCCGTTGGCCTCCGCCGCCAGCACGACCTGGGCCGCGGTGCCCCGGGCCAGTTCGTCCAGGAGGGCGGCGGCCGCGGCGTCGGGATCCAGGAGCGCGACACCGCGGCGGGCGTAGGCGCGCTCCAGTTCCTCGGTGACCATGCCGCCGCCGGTGGCGGCCCAGGGGCCCCAGTCGACGGCGAGGACGCGGCCGGGCATCCGGGCCGACCAGGCCCCGGCGAGGGTGTCCAGGGCGTCGTTGGCGGCGGCGTAGTCGGCCTGGCCGCGGTTGCCGAAGACCCCGGCGACGCTGCCGAACAGGACGACGAAGCCGGTGTCCTCGCCGGCGGCCGACAGCAGATGGCGGGCGCCGTCGACCTTGGTGGCGAAGACCCGGGCGAACGAGGCCGGGTCCTTGTCCCGCAGCAGCTTGTCCTCCAGGGTGCCCGCACCGTGCACGATCCCGTCGAGGCGGCCGTGCCGGTCCCGGATGTCGTCCACCACGGCGCGTACGGCGCTCTCGTCGGTGACATCGGCGGCGTGGTAGCGGACGGAGGCGGCGAGCGGTTCCAGGGCGGCGAGGGTGCCGGCGATCTCGCGCCGGGCCAGCACCCGGCCGGCCGCCGCCTCGATCTCGGCGGGCCGGCGCAGGCCCTGGGCGATCAGCGCGGCGCGCAGCGCGATGCGGTCGTGGGCGTGCGCGAGTGCCGGGTCCTCGGGGGTGTCCCCCAGGGGTGTGCGGCCCAGGAGTTCGACGTGGCAGCCATGGGCGCGGGCCAGGGCGAGGGCCGTACGGGCGGTGATCCCGCGGGCTCCGCCGGTCAGCAGCACCACGGAGCCGGGGCCGAGCGGTGGCCGGCCGGTGGCGGTGCCGTCGTGGGGCAGCGGTGCGGGGACGGTGCGCAGGGTGGTACGGGCGCCCCGGGCGTGGCCGACGACGACCGGCTCGCCGGGGGCGCAGAGTTCGGCGAGGAGGCGGGCGGCGATCCGTTCGGGGCGGTCCTTGGGGTCGATGTCCACGGCGCGGATCAGGGCGTCGGGGTATTCGAGGGCGGCCGTCCGGGCGAAGCCGCGCAGGCCGGCGCCGGGCAGCGGATCGGGGGCGTCGCCGGCGGTGTCCTGGCCGAAGGTGCCGCCGGCCGCGGTGGCCAGCAGCAGCCACCGGCTCCCGCCGGTCAGGGCGCCGCGCAGTGCGGCGTACTGTCCGGGCAGGACGGCTGCGTGGCCCGCCCGCAGCGCGCTGAGGTCCACCACTCCGGCCACCCCGTCACCGGTGAGACCGGCCAGCCGCTCAGCGGGGACGGTGCGCACCCGTGCGCCATGGCTCTCCAGGAGGGCGGTGAGGGCCAGCGCCACTCCCTGGCCGTCCTCGACCACCGCGAAGTCGACCCCGGCCACCACCTCGGCGGGCGGCCGGCCGGCAGGCGGGCCGAGAGGGACGGCCCGGACCAGGGAACGGGTCGGGGGCAACGGGGCCGGGCCGCCGCCGGGTTCGTCCGGTCCGGCGGGGCCCACGGTGGTGTGCGGGGCGGGAATGGGGACCACCGCCGGTGCGGGCCCGGCCGGCTCCGGGGCCGGTGCGGGCTCGGCGCGCGCGGCGGCGATCCAGTCGACGATGCCGCTGATGGTCTTGACCCGGGCGAGCTGTTCCACCGCCGATTCCGTGGCCCCGCCGGCGTCCTGCGGCAGTCCGATCCGGTCGGCCAGCGCGCCGATGATCTCCACCCGCTTGATGGAGTCCACCGAGAGGTCGGCCTCCAGGTCGAGCCCGGCGTCGAGCATCTCGCGCGGATAGCCGGTCCGGGTGTGGATGATCTCCCGTACGGCGTCGAGGAGTTCGTCGGGGCTCAGCGGCTCGGCCTCGGCGGAGGCCGGCGCGGGTGGGTCGGCGGCCCCGGCGGGTTCCGGCGCCGGCAGGGCGGCCACGGCGTACGACGGAACGGCGCGCTCCGCCTCGGACACCGGCCCGGAAGCCGCACCCTCCCCCAAGTAGCGCATTACGACGTCCCGTTGGGCGGCGACCAGCTCCCGCGTGGTCCGCAGATACTCCAGTACCGCATCCTGCCGGACGAGGCCGCCGACCGCGGCGCTCCCTTCGTGGGTCGCGGCCGCGGTGTCCCCGGGGGTGTCCACCCGCCGTGCCGGGCGCAGCCCGCCCGGCAGACAGGCGCCGTCGGCGGTGCGCACCAAGTGCCCGTCCACCAGCCATCCCGGGCGGCGCGGTGCGGTGTCCGGCAGGATCTGCGTCCGCCCGTGGAACAGCGCCTCCGGGTCGAGGGGGACCCCGGCCGCGGCGAGCCGGGCCAGGACGTGCGGCAGCCGGGCGAGCGCGGACTCGCCCGGTACGTCCAGCGGCACGGCGGTGTGCGGGCGTTCCCCCAGGATCTGCCCGACGAGCCCGGTGAGGACCCGGCCGGGGCCGGCCTCCACGAAGGTGCGCACCCCGGCGGCGTACATGTCCTCGATCTGGTCCACGAAGCGCACCGGCGCGGCGACCTGGCCCGCCAGGGTGCTCCGCAGCGCGGCCGGGGCGCCGTCGTAGGGACGGGCGGTGGCGCCGGACCAGACCGGGAAGGCGGGCGCGGACACCGCGGTGGCGTCCAGTTCGGCGGCGAGCGCCTCTCGGGCGGCGGCGAGCTGCGGGCTGTGGAACGCGCAGGCGACCGGCAGCCGCCGGGCGTCGACACCGGCCGTGTGCAGGGCCGCCACGGCGCGGTCCACGGCGTCCGTCGGCCCCGAGAGCACGCTCTGGGCAGGGGCGTTGTGGTTGGCGACGACGACGCCGGTGCCCCCGGTCAGCTCTGCCACCCGGTCGGGCGCGGCCGCCACGGCAGCCATCGCCCCGGGGTCGTCCCCGGCGGCCGTGAGGATCGCGTCGGCGCGGCGGGCGCTGAGCCGGAGCAGCGCCTCGGTGTCGAAGGCGCCCGCGGCCCACAGGGCGGTCAGCTCGCCGTAGGAGTGCCCCGCGGCGCAGTCGGGGCGCACCCCGAGGGTGGTGAGCAGCCGGTGTGCGGCGGCGGAGGCGAGGCCGAGCGCCGGCTGGGCGACGCGGGTGTCGGTGAGGGCGGCCTGCTGGGCGCTCCGCTGTCCGGCGGTGAAGGCGGCGGGCGGGAACATGGCCGCGGTCCACCGCGGGTCGGCACCGTCCAGGAGGGCGCGCAGCGCGGGAAAGGCGGTGAACAACTCCGCCAGCATGCCGGTGCGCTGGCTGCCCTGGCCGGGGAAGAGGAAGGACACCAGGCCGGGGTCGGCGTCCCGGGTGCGCAGGTACACCCCGTCGGCGGCGGTGAGCCCGCGGGCCGCCGTCAGTTTGCCGGCGAGGTCGTCGAGGTCCTCGGCCACCACACAGATCTGTACCGGCCCCGGCGCCGCGGCGGTCTCGGCGGCCAGGTCGCGCAGCGGCCACGGCCGTCCGGCGGCGTCGTTGTCGGCCAGCCGCGCGGCGAGCCGCTCCACGGCCCGTACGGCGGCGGCACGGTCGGCCCCGCGGAAGCAGAAGAGTTCGGCGGGCCAGTCCTCCAGGGCGTGCGCGGGCTCGGGGGCACCGCCGTAACCGGCCAGCACGGCGTGGTAGTTGGTGCCGCCGAAGCCGAAGGCGCTCACCCCGGCGATGCGCCGCTCCACGGGGACCGGCCAGGGGCGGGCGCTGACGGTGTCGAAGCGGAACGGGCCGGTGGCCGCGGCGTCGTCCGCGGCCGGGCGGGTCAGATGCAGGGTGGGCGGCCGCACGCCCGTGTGCACGGCGCGCGCGGCCTTGATGAGCCCGGCCAGGCCGGCCGCGCATTTGGTGTGCCCGATCTGCGACTTGACCGAACCCAGCGAGCAGCTGCCCGGCGCCGCGCCCGCGGCGTCGAACAGCTCGGTGAGGACGGCGAGTTCGGTGCTGTCGCCGACGACGGTGCCGGTGCCGTGGGCTTCGAGCAGGCCCACCTGTGCGGGGCTGATCCCGGCGCGCCGGTAGGCACGTTCCAGGGCGCGCCGCTGCCCCTCGGGCCGTGGGGCGGTGAGGCCCAGGGAGCGTCCGTCGCTGGAGGTGCCGACCGCCTTGACGACCGCGTAGATCCGGTCGCCGTCCCGTTCGGCGTCCGCGAGGCGCCGCAGCACCAGGCAGCCGACGCCCTCGCCCAGCGCGATCCCGTCGGCCGCGGCGTCGAACGGGCGGCAGCGGCCGGTGGGCGACAGGGCGCGGACGGACGCGAACATCAGGTAGTCGTTGATGCCGTTGTGCACATCGGCGCCGCCGCACAGGACCATGTCGCTGTCGTGGTCGCGCAGTTGCCGGCAGGCCAGGTCGAGCGCGGCGAGCGAGGAGGCGCAGGCGGCGTCCACGGTGCAGTTGGCGCCGCCCAGGTCGAGGCGGCCGGCGATCCGCCCGGCGATGACGTTGGCGAGCACGCCGGGGAAGGAGTCCTCGGTCAGCCGGGGCAGTGCGGCGTCGAGGGCGGGCGGCAGCGCTCCGAGGTAGGCCGGGTGCAGCGCGCGCAGCCCGTAGGCACCGGCGAGTTCGGTGCCCGCTTCCGCGCCGAAGACGACGCCGGTGCGGGCGCGGTCGAAGTCCCGCTCGGCGTATCCGGCGTCCGCCAGGGCCTTGGCCGCCGCGTCGAGGGCGAGCAGCTGCACCGGTTCGATGCCGGCGAGGGAGGCCGGGGGGATGCCGTGGGCGAGGGCGTCGAAGGGGACCGGCGGCAGGAAACCGCCCCAGCGCGAGGGGGTGCGCTCGCCCGCCCGTGCGGGGTCCGGGTCGTGGTAGGTCGCGGCGTCCCAGCGCTCGGCGGGCACCTCGGTGACGGCGTCGACGCCGTGGACGACATGGGACCAGTAGCGGGCGGTGTCGGCCGCGCCCGGGAAGCAGCAGGCCATGCCGACGATGGCGATGTCCAGCGGGTCCGCCTCCGGGTCCGGGCGTCGGGCGGGCGGCCGGAACTCCTCCGCTCGTGCGCCGAGCAGAGCGGTGGCCCCGTCGGTCACCTCGCGGTGCAGCGCGGCGAGGGTGGTGGTGGCGCTGCGGGTGGTGGCGGCCTGGCCCAGCATGTACAGGCCCTCGCGGCGCTGTTCCGGCTCCCCCACCGGCGCCGGGCGCCCGCCGTCGGTGTGCCGCAGGCCCTTGCTCGCGAGGCGCAGCCGTCCGAGGTTGCGCCGCTCCAGCTCCTCCCAGCGGGCCCGCGGGTCCGTGCCGTCCGCGGCCAGCCGCCGTTCGGCCGCCGCGAACTCGTCGGCGTAGGCGGTCTCGGCGCAGCGGGTGGCATGGCCCGGTGCGGTCCGCAGCAGTACGGTCCGGTCGCAGGCCAGCGCGGTCTGCTGGAAGCCCGGGAGGACGGCGCCGGTGGCCACGGCCTCCTCGGTGAAGAGGTAGGCGGTGCCCATCAGGACCCCGAGGGTGGCGCCGTGCTCGGCGAGCGGGGCGGCGGCGGCCATGGCCATGGCGGCCGACCGGGCGTCGTGGATGCCGCCGGCGAAGAGCACGTCCAGCTCGTCCGCCGTCCCGCCGTGTGCTCGTACGTGTGCCAGCAGGCCCTCGATCTGCTCCTCCCACAGCGGGAAGCTGGCCCGGGGGCCGATGTGGCCCCCGCACTCCTGGCCTTCGAAGACGAATCGGCGGGCGCCCTCCGCGAGGTAGCGCTCCAGCAGACCGGGCGAGGGGACATGGAGGTAGGTCCGGGTGCCGGCTGCTTCGAGGGGCGCGGCCTGGGCGGGCCGGCCGCCGGCGATCAGGGCGTAATCGGGGGCGAACTCGGCCACGGCGGCGAGCTGTTCGGTCCGGAGCGCGGGCGGCGCGAAGCCGAGCAGGCCGACGCCCCAGGGCTTGGCGCCCAGCCGTTCGGCGGTCTCGGCCAGCAGCCGGCGCACCTGCTCGCCGTCCATGACGGCCAGGGCGAGGAAGGGCAGCCCGCCCTCGGCGGCCACGGCGGCGGCGAAGGCTGCCTCGTCACTGACCCGGGTCATCGGCCCCTGGGCCACGGGGAGATGACGGGCCCCGGGGCGGCGGGCCAGCGGGCGGGTACGGGCCGCCGCCGCGAGGTGGCCGGTGACGGCGGCGCGTACGGCCTGTACGACGCCTGCGGTGGTGCGGTGGCGTGCGGCGAGCCGGGCGGCGAACGCACCGTCCTGGCCGATGGGAAGCAGCTGGGTGGACAGATCGCGGGCGCCGAGGAGACCGGTGAGATCTGCCGGGCCGAGGTCGTGGGCGGCGGCCGCCCCGCCGCCGGTGGCGAGGCCCGGCAGCGCGAAGCCCGGGCGCAGGAGGACCCGGTGGCCCGCAACGACCGTGGTCTCGCTGCCGTCCATGGCCCGGATCGCGGCCGCGACCGCCCGGGGCAGCCGGGCCGCGCCCTCGGTGGTGAGCGCGAGCTGGGAGTCGAGCAGCACACCGGCGGCCCCGCCGGCGACGGCCGCGGCGGCGGTGTGCGGACCGATGCCCCCGGCGGCGAGGACGGGCACGGTCACGGCCGGGTCGGCGAGTATCCGCTGGAGCAGGACACAGGTGGTGAGTTCGCCCACCCGGCCGCCCGACTCATGGCCGCGGGCGACGAGCGCACCGGCGCCGGCGGCACAGGCCGCCGCGGCCTCCTCGGGGGTGGTGACCTCGGCCCATACGCGGCGGCGGCCGCCGTCGGCCCAGTCCTGCGGGGTGGGTAACGAGGGCAGGGCGGGGGCACCGTGCGGCACGGCCGCGGCGTACGCCCGTGGATCGGCGAGCAGCACGGTGTCGACCTCAACGGGCAGGTCGGCGGGGGTGCAGGGGCACCCCACCGGTATCCGCACGCCGTACGGCAGCCGCCCGGCCCGGGCCAGCGCCGCACGCGCCGTACCGGCGTCCCGGCCGAGGTCCAGCAGGCCGAGCGCGCCCGCGCGGGCGGCCGCCACGACGATCCGCTCGTCCGGCTCCTCGAACGGCGAGAGCACGACGACGAGATCGCGGTCGGGGGCCTCCGGACGCGGGGGCCCGGCGGGGGCGGGGCCGGTCCGTACGGCTCCCGCGGCCCGGCCGCCGGGCGCGTCACCGTCACGTGCGGGGGCGTCCGTACGCGCGCCGACGGACGAAGAAGCGGGGGCGGAAGATCTGGGGAGAGGGGTGCCGGGGAACGGGGGCGGGGGGACCACGGGCGCTCCTTCTGCCGGAGGGGGGCGAACACGCTGACCACTGCCACCTGCGCTACCCAGTGGTAGCCCGCTGATTGCCGCGTTGCATCGTGGGGCCACCCCCTTGCACTGTCAACGACTCTGCGCCAGG
Source organism: Streptomyces sp. 2323.1 (assembly GCF_900221035.1). Lineage (NCBI taxonomy): Bacteria > Bacillati > Actinomycetota > Actinomycetes > Kitasatosporales > Streptomycetaceae > Streptomyces > Streptomyces sp. 2323.1. The sequence goes on from NZ_LT907981.1 coordinate 1,164,570, forward strand.
CGGTAGTTGATTCCGCCAAGGTCACCCGCGCGCCGTGCGATCCACCGTTTCGGCCGCCGTCCCCGCTCCGAGGTGCAGCGCCTCGCGCGGCCGCCCGGCAGGACCGGGCCGGGTGCACCGTCCGGTGGCGCACGGCCGGTCCCCGCCCGGCCCGTTCCGCTCCTGCCGCCGTGCGGCAGAAGGCCCCTGCCCACGCGCCGTCACACCGGCGCCCCCGGGCCCCTCACTCCCCACCGGCCCGTTATCGCCCACCGGCCCCAGGGGTGGCCGATAACCGCTTCCCCTGGCATCCCCCGCATCCCGGTCCGGCGGTCCGCTGCCGCCGGGCCCAGAAGGGGCGGTCGGCCCAGCGGGTTTCCTGGGCGTGCACGGCACGGTGGCCGTCGTGGTAGGCGACCCGGGCCGCGGCCACCTTCGCCGCGTAGTCGGCCAGGGCCGCCCGGTCGCCGTACAGCCGGGCGTCGACCGCCTGGCCCGCGCTCAGCCCGGTGTAGAGGGCGGTGAGGATGCCCTGGGAGCTGAGCGGGTCGAAGGCGGCCGCCGCGTCTCCGGCGGCCGTCCAGCCGTCGCCGTGCACCCGGTCCAGATGGGCGCTGTGCGCGGGGGCCCGGCGGGGTGGCCGCAGGGTGCTGAGGCCGTGCGGGCGGGCCCGGCGGGAGAGGTGCCGGGTGGCCAGCAGCCGGTCGCGGAACCGCTCGGGGCCGCGGGCGGCGGCGACGGGGAGGTCGGGGTCGGTGAAGTAGGCGACCAGGCGGTGCCGGGAGGGCAGCAGCGCGGTGTACCACCAGCCGTCCTCGTCGGACTCGACCAGCGAACGGCCGTCGGTGGGGGGCTGCGGGGCCGGGTCGAGGAGGAGGTGGAGGGCGGTGAGCCGGTCTCCGGTGCACCGCCGGGCACCGGAGCGGACGGCGATCGCGGCGCGCCGCCCGGTGGCGTCCACCACCCAGCGGCAGCGGACCGTACGCTCCCCGCCGCCGGTGCGGTCGCACAGGGTGAGCCGCCAGGTGCCGTCCGGCTGGCGGGAGGGGCGTCGTACGACGGTGTGCTCGGCGACGTCGGCGCCCGCCGCGTGGGCGGCGGCGCGCAACCGCCGGTCGAAGAGCGGACGGTCGAGGTGCCAGCCGTGACCGTAGGGGTCGTGGAGGAAGTCCACGGCGTGCAGTGCGGCCGAGCCCCAGGCCGACAGGTTGCCGTGGCAGGGCAGATGGCCGCTGCCCAGGACCGGCCCCGCGACGCCGAGGTCGGCCAGGAGCAGCCGCCCCACGGACACCAGCGCCTCGCCGGTCTTGGGCGGGCCGGTGCCGGCGTCGGCGAGCAGGACGGTGCGCCCGGCCCGTACGAGGGCGAGCGCGGCGGCGCAGCCGGCCGGCCCACCGCCCGCGACCACGACGTCGTAGCCGGGTGCGGGGGTCACTGGGCGCCGTGGAAGGGGTCGAGCTTCTCCAGGTACCCGGCGGCGATCGCCGCCTCGTCCTGGCCGGTCGCCTCCTTGACCTCCAGGACCGCCTGCTGCACGAGCATGGACTCCACGGTCTCGGCCGGGACCTCCCCGGTCCAGGTACCGGCCACCCCGGCCAGTTGGGGCACGCCCGCCTCGGGTACCTGGATGTTGATGAGGTTGGCGTGGTCGGGGGCCGGCGGATAACCGGGCTCGGACTCCACATGGAGGTACCGGGGGAACTTCGCGTCACCCACGGTGTATTCGCGGGTCTCGACGATGCCGAACTTGAACCAGTCGTCGATCATCTGCCGGCGCTGCTTGTTGAAGTCGGCGCCCTGGAGCCCCCGCAGCCACACCGCCCGGTTCTCGAAGGCTTTCTCCCTGGCGCTGTCGTCGGAGCCGGTCGGCGGGGTGTTGACGGTGCTGAAGTCCGACTGTGTGAGCACGTGGTTGGGGATCTGGGCGGGCCAGAAGGTGGGCAGGTAGGGGCTGTAGCGGGGGCCGAGCCCGGACCGCACCTGGTAGCCGGAGCGGCAGCTCGCCGCGTCGCACTGCCAGGGGGCGGCCATCCAGCGGGTGAGGTCGCCCGGCCCCTGCGCATGCAGCGGGCCGTTCTTGCCCAGGGCGTCCTGGACCGTGAGGACGTCGCCGTAGTCGCGTTCCGGGGTGTCCGGCGCGCGGTGCAGGATGCGGAAGGGCTCGGCGTACAGGGTCTTGTGCCGCATCGGCCAGGTGACCTCGATGCCGGGGTGGAACGCATCGGCGGCGCAGTTCTCCAGCGCCGCCCGGTCCAGCAGGTGCGGCTGTTCGGCGGGCGGCGCGTCGTCCACGACCGGGAAGCCCGTACGGGGCGGGCCGGTGGTGAAGTGGCCGTCGGCCCACTGGGCCAGCATCCGGTCCTGGGCCGGGGAGAGCGTGATGTGCTGCCGCACGGACGTGGGCTTGCCGCTGGCCATCGCGTCGCCGTAGAGCCAGGGCCAGGGCAGGGGGGACGTCCCGTCCCGCTCGTAGTCGCGTATCTGGACGTAGATCTGGCGGCGGAGTTCCCGGCTGGCCTCGCCCGGGTCGGCGAGCCGCTTGCGCAGGGCCGGTTCGAGGAAGTCGTGCGGGCCGGCCCAGCCGAACTGGGCGGCGAAGCCGTGGTTGACCCACTGCAGATCGCAGAACCGCCGCAGGAGCGGTTCGATGTGGTCCGGGTACGAGACCTGCTGCGCGGCGGGCAGCGTGTGCTCGGCGACGAACACGTCGTAGAGCAGGTCGTAGAGGGTGCGGACGGTCTTCACGCCGGGTGCGAAGTGCGGCGGGGCGACCACGACCCAGGCGGGGGTCGCGGTCTTCGTGCCGCCGCTGAGGGTGACCTCCGCCGTGACCGGGCCGTCGGAGACATCGTCGTACCAGGTGTCGTTGTTGGTGACGCCGGAGATCGGTGTCTCGGGCGTGGTGTAGGAAGCCGACTTGCCGACACCACCGACGACCAGCAGGCGGCCGTCGCTCTGGGTGGAGATCGAGCCGAGCGGGACCGCCCGGTTCATGATCTTCCCGGCGAAGGTGGCGGTCTCGTGCACGGAGGCGCGGATGGTCTGCCGGCCGGGGTCGTTGACGAGCTTCTTGCGCTCCGCTCCCCTGACGCCGAAGTTCCGCCGGCGCCGCTGGGTGTCCGGCAGGGCGAGAGCCTCGGGGATGTCGAGCGGGAGGTGGAACTGGTACCAGGCGGCCTTCTTGTTGGCCAGGTGCACCGACCACTTGATCTCGGTGACCTCCGCGTCGCCCAGCTTGAGCTCCCGGACGACCTCGCCCGCCTGGTTGTAGCCGTAGATCCGGAAGCGGGCGGCCTGCCGGATGATCTTCCCCGAGCTGTCCTTGCACGAGCCGGCGGCCGGCGGCGGCTGGTCCGGTGACTCCGGGCCGAGGAAGGGCGGCTTGTCACTGTTGCCGACCCGGGCTATGCCGATGGCAGGGTGGATCTTCACCTGGGCGATCTTGGTGTCCATCGAAGGCCTCTCACTGGGCGGGAGTGGATGCCCCCGAAGGCTTCAAACGTAGGAGCGGCGCCGCTCGGGGGAGGACATCGAGGCGTCGCAATGGGTGCACGGATTCACCCTTTCGGGACGGCCTGCGGGCGGGGCCGGTCACGGGCCGTGACGGGGGCCGTGACGGGGTCCGCCGGCGATCGCCACTGCTGCCGGGGTCGCCGCCGCGCCCCCAGAAGGGCACGCGTTACGGACTGCCCGTCTTCAACTTCAGATTCCACTTGGCCAGGGCCTCGCCGACCGGCTGGAAGATGGTCAGGGTGGGGCCGCCGAAGTTGCCGCAGGTCGCGGGGCCTCCCCCGGAGTGCATGCCGAGCGCCATCGGGGCGTTGGGCTGGGTGACGTACGAGCCGCCCGAATCGCCGGGCGCCGAGCAGGCGTTGGTGAACGAGAGGCCCTCGATGACCGTGTTGCCGTAGTCCACGGTCTGGTCGACGCGGGTGATCTCCCCGCAGTGCCAGCCGCTGCTCTGGCCGGAGCGGCACATCGACATCCCGACCAGCCCCTCCTGGGATCCGGTGACGGCGACCGGCGTACCGCCCTGGCCCGCCACGTTCGAGCTGACGGTCCAGCCCGGCTGGTCGACCCCGACCAGTCCGAAGTCACCCTCGCGGTCGTTCACGCTGTGCCCGCCGCCCTTGTTGGAGGTCCCCATGCGGCTGCCGTCCTTGCCGTAGGCGGCCTGATCGGCGGTGAGGGTGCAGTGACCGGCCGTCAGAAAGCCCTGGAAGTCGCCGGGTCCGGTCACCGTGAAGCCGATCGAGCAGATGCCCTCGCTGCCGGGCATCCACCGCTCCCCGCCCACCACCGAGCCGCCCTGCTGCCGCGGCGTCTGGTCGCTGCGCTCGACGGTGACCGGGATCTTCGCGCGCGCACCGAGACCGCGGACGGTGTGCTCGAAGGCGTCGGTCCGCGGGCCGCGCCGTTTTCGGTCCACCCGGAGTACGACGCCGTTGGCGCGCTCGTCCACCCCCCACCCGGTGACGCCCGGCACTCCGTCGCCGGCCCGGCCGGTGATCCGGCGCATCAGCCCGGTGAGCGCGGCCCGACTGTGCGGCACCGTCTTGGGCACCGCCCCGACGTCCCGTACCCGCTGTGCGTCGGCGGCGCCGGTGACCGCGACGACGAGCCGGCCGGTCGACTTGTCGAACCACATGCCGGCGGGCGGCGCGCTCAGCGCCCGGCGCACGGCGGCCACCGAACGGCGTGCGTCGGCCTCCTGCGCGAGCCGGGTCCGCACCTGCGCCGCCGTCAGCCCGAGGTCCCGCCGCATCGCATCGAGCATGCCGCGCGGTGACGGCGAGGGCGACGGGCCGGGCCGGGGCCCGGCGTGTGCCGGGCTGAGCGGGCCGGCGGCCGCCAGGACGGCGGCCACGGTCGCCCCCCAGAGAGCGGCCTTGCGAGAGCGGCGTTCCATCGGGGTCTCCTCGCGGTGTCGAGTGCACGTCGGATCCGATGGAGCGAGCCTGCGCGACACCGCGGGGTGCGGCATGAGGGAGACCCCGTGCACCATGTCCGGATGACCGACGAGCACCGACACCAAGTCCCCGCCGCCGACGGCGCGGTAGCGTTCGCGCAGTTGCCGGAGGTGCTGCGCAAGGTGACCTACTCGGGTGCCCGCCATCCGGGAGCCGGGGCACCTGAATGCCCGTCACACCTGCCGCAGGGGGCCGCCGGTGCCACCGTCCCGGCCGCCCCCGACGCCTTCGCCGACCTGTCCGGCGGCGCCAACTGCCAGCGCTACGCCTACGCCGTGCTGCGCCACTTCGGGCTGCTGGTACCGCCGTTGCGCTCGGCGGAGCTCTGGGCGGACGACCGGGCGACCCGGCGAGCCGGGTCGCCGCAACCGCTGGACCTGGTGCTGTTCGACGCCGGCCCGGCCGCCGGCCGGCCCCCGGGGTTCGGCGCGCATGTGGGCGTCCATCTGGGGCCCGACCAGGTCCTGCATCTGTGCCGGGAGGCCGGCCGGCCCGCCGTCTGGCGCTATGCGGACTTCGCGGCGCGGCCGCGCTACCGGCGGTTCCTCGGTGCCAAGCGGGTGGTGCGCGCGACGGGCTCGTGACGGCTCAGAAGCCGCCGCCGTCGCCACCGAAACCGCCGCCGTCGCCGAACCCGCCCCCGTCACCGAACCCGCCGCCGAAGTCGTCGGGGTTGAAGTCGGATCCGGAGTAGTCACCGCCGTCGGCGCCCATGCCGCCGAAGTCGGCGCCGTAGGCGTCCGACGACATCATCATGTTGCCGAGCAGCGTGCCCACCAGGAGTCCGGGCAGCAGCCCGCCGCCGAAGTAGCCGCCGGCCCAGGGGGCGTAGGCCGGTCCCGCGTCCCAGTAGGGACGGTCGCCGCTCGCCGTGCGGACCGTACGGGCCAGCGGCTCCAGGCCGTCGTCCAGGCGGCTCTTGTCCGCGGCGCAGACCGGTACGGTGCGCTGGGCACCGCCCGCCGGCGCCCAGGCGGCATCGGTGACGGACGGGCCGTGGCGCGGGTCGAAGAAGCAGGGCAGCCGGCGCTCGGGCAGCGGCTTGCCCTCCCGGCGCGCGGCGAGGGTGGCCAGCGAGAACCGGCCGTCCTCCAGGGCCTGGGTCACGGCCTGCACCTCGCCGGGGTGCTGGGCCGCCGCCATCGACGACTTGGCGTTCTCGTACGAGTCCAGCGCACGGCTGTAGTCCGTGCGCATCGCGTCGTCGGCGCCGGCCTCACCGGGGTGGAAGTCGAGCCGGTCCAGCTCCTCGCCGAAGGCGGTGATGTCCTCGTCGACGACGACCCGCAGCTCCTCCAGCGCGGCCCGCTCCTCCTCGGCCCGCCGCTTGCGGTTGCGGCGGGCGATGGCGTACGCGCCGCCACCGCCGACGACCACCAGCACCCCGAGCCCGATCGCCGTGCCGGTGTCGAAGCCGGAGCCCGCGGACCCGCCCCAGGAGGCCGGGGCCTGGCCGTTGGCCGACTGGTTCGCGGTGTCGACGAAGCTGTTCAGCCGGGCGCTGACGGTCGGGTAATGGGAGCGCTTGACCGATCCGACGAGGTTCTGCACCGAGCTGTGCGACATCACCCGCGGGTCGGCGCCGGCGTTGAAGCCGTCGCCGAGTTCGACGGCGTAGACGCCACTGATGCCGACTTTGGTGCGCAGGTCCCGCAGCAGGGTGCTGGGCGGGTAGTCGGCGGTCCGCGGGAGTACGGCGACGAAGACCGGCTTGTCCGCGTCCTTGATCTTCTTGGCCAGCGCATCCGCCTGGGCGGAGGTGAACTGGTTCGCGGCGCGCGGATCGACGTAGACCGGGCCCTTCTTCAGGGTGGTCGCGGCGTCGTCGAGCCCGCCGGCGGCCCGGGCTCCCGGGGCCATCGCGGCGGCCACCGCCAGCAGCGCGGCCACCAGCAGCAGAACCGGACCGATCAGCGCACGTCGAGTTGCGGTCTTCATGTGTTCGACGCTACCCGAACCACACTTTCGGGACATCACCGATGTTGCGACCGACGCCGTTCACATCGGGGGATTTTCCCGCATCCCCGGGAGGCTGTCGCGCCGGAGATGTCCATCCAGGTGATCGCTCAGCGCGTCGTTTTTGATGATCGAAGTGCCGGGGATGTACCCGCTCGTGCCTCCCCCCAGGAAACGAGGAGACGATGTCTAGGGCCACCTCGATGGCCACCAATCTGGCCGTCGCCGTCGCCACCACCGCCGTCGGCTGCATGCTGGTGATCTCGCTGGCGCCGTCGCACCCCGAGTCCGGGAAGAGCTGGCGCCCGGACGGCAGTGCGGTGGCCGCCACGTCCGGCCACGCGGGCTCGGCCGCGCGGGCCGCCACCTCGGCCCTGGGCGCGACCGCCGCCGGCCCGGAGGACGAGCAGTTCACCTCGCCCCCGACGGGGCGGATCGTGGTGACCGCCCCGGCGCCCGGCGTCGACTACAAGGCCAACGGCAGCTTCACGGTGGCCTGGAAGAACACCACGGGTGAGCAGGTGGACATCTGGCTGTACGCGGAGACCGGCCAGGGCCGGGCGCAGCGGGTGGCGGTGGTGGCGCCCCGGGCCGGCGACGGGCCGACCGGCGAGGCGCTGGTGACGCTGCCCAACGTGCCGCCGGGCCCCCATTACTTCCTGGAGGTGGCCACCGCCGGTGACGGCGCGGTCCGCGGTGTCAGCCGGACCTTCGCCATCACCGCGTGACCGCCGCCGGCCGCGGGGGCCCGTCCCTACGGTGCGTCGATCCCGACCAGTCCGGCCAGGGCGTCCCGGTGCCGGCCCGGCGAGCCGAGGGCGAGCTCATCGCTCTTGGCCCGCTTGAGGAACAGATGAGCCGGGTGCTCCCAGGTCATGCCGATGCCGCCGTGCAGCTGGACGCACTCCTCGGCGGCGCGGACCGCCACCGGCGCGCAGTACGCCTGGGCGACGGCCACCGCCACCGGGGCGTCGGGGCTCCCGGCGGCCAGGGCGTCGGCGGCGTAACGGGCGGCGGCGCGGGCCGAGGCGACCTCCAGCCAGAGCGCGGCCATCCGGTGCTTGAGCGCCTGGAACGAGCCGACGGGGCGGCCGAACTGGGTGCGCTCGGCGGTGTGGCGCACGGTCTCGGCCAGGCACCATTCGGCGACGCCCAGCTGTTCCGAGGCGAGCAGCCCGGCGCCGGTGAGCAGGGCGCGGTCCACGGCGGCGCGGGCGCGGTCCCCGGTGGCCAGGAGGCGGCCGCGGGCGCCGTCGAAGGTGAGATGGCCGAGGGGGCGGGTGAGGTCGAGCGGGGTGACGGTGTCGGTGCGCACGCCGTCCGCCGCGGCCTCGACCGCGTACAGCGCCGGTCCGTCGGGGCGCTGCGCCGGGACGAGCAGCAGCTCGGCGGACGCGGCGTCGGCGACCGAGGTCACCCGGCCGGTGAGGGCGCCGTCCGCCGCGGCCCGTACGGCCGGGGCCGGCAGGGCGCCCGGAGCGGTGGGCAGCGGGAGGGCCAGTACGGCGACGGTGCGGCCGGCGGCGAGGGCGGCGAGCGGCGCGGCGGCCTCCGCGCTGTCGCCGCAGCCGAGCAGTGCGGTCACCGCGATGACGGCGCTGGTCAGGTAGGGCACGGGCGCAACGGAGCGGCCCAGCTCCTCCAGGACCACGGCGGCCTCGCGGGCGCTCGCGCCCTGTCCGCCGAGCTTCTCGGGGACCAGCAGTCCCGCGGTGCCGATCTCCGTGGCGAGCGCCCGCCACAGGCCGGTGTCGTAGGCGACGTCGGACTCCAGGCCGGCGAGCACGGTGGCCGGAGCGCTGCGGTCGGCGAGCAGCGACCGTACGGCGGCGCGCAGCGCCTCCTCCTCTTCGGAGTAGAGGAGATCGGGGTCGGGCGCCGGGGCGCTCGACGGGAGGGTCTCGGCGGTCATCGGGGGAGGTCCTTCCACGCGACGTCCTTGTCGGTGCGCGGCTCGGGCGGCAGCCCCAGCACACGTTCGGCGACGATGTTGAGCAGCACTTCCGAGGTGCCTCCTTCGATGGAGTTCCCCTTGGCGCGCAGGTAGCGGTAGCCGGCCTCACGGCCGGTGAAGTCGACGCCGTCGGGCCGGCGCATCGTCCAGTCGTCGTAGGTCAGCCCGTCCTCGGCGAGGAACTCCACCTCCCAGCCGCTGATCTCCTGGGCGAGCCGGGCGAAGGCCAGCTTCATGCCGCTGCCCTCGGGGCCGGGCTGGCCCGTGGGGGCACCTCCCGCTCGAACGGAGTTGAGAGTGGGGGACAGCTGCTGGCGCAGCCGCTCTCCGGTCAGCCGGGCGACCTCGGCCTCCACCCACAGCGACAGCAGCCGCTGGTGCAGGTCGTGGGTGCGCAGTTCGGGGCGGGCGCGCCAGTCCTCGGCGGCGACGCCGATCATGCCGCCCTCGCGGGGGATGCGGGAGCCGCCGATGGCGACCCGCTCGTTCATCAGCGTGGTCTGGGCGACCTTCCAGCCCTCGCCGATCTCGCCGAGGCGGTGGGCGTCGGGGATCCGGACACCGGTGAGGAAGACCTCGTTGAACTCGGCCTCGCCGGTGATCTGCCGCAGCGGCCGCACCTCGACACCGGGGTCGGTCATATCGCACACGAAGTAGCTGATGCCGCGGTGTTTGGGCACCGCGGGGTCGGTGCGGGCGATCAGGATCGCCCAGCGGGCCAGATGCGCGCTGGACGTCCAGACCTTCTGGCCGTCGACGACCCAGCCGCCCTCCTCGTCCCGTACCGCGCGGGTCGCCAGCGCCGCCAGGTCGGAGCCGGCTCCGGGCTCGCTGAACAGCTGGCACCACACTTCCTCGCCGGTCCACAGGGGACGCAGCCAGCGCTGCTGCTGCTCGTCGGAGCCGAAGCGCAGGATGGTCGGCGCGGCCATGCCGAGGCCGATCCCGATCCGTCCCGGGTCGTTGTCGGGGGCGCCGGCGGCCGTGAGTTCGGCGTCCACGACGGACTGCAGGGAGCGGGGCGCGTCCAGCCCGCCGAGGCCCTCGGGGAAGTGGACCCAGGCGAGCCCGGCGTCGAAGCGGGCCCGCAGGAACTCCAGCCGGCCGGTGGCGGCCGGAGGGTGGGCGGCGAGCAGCGCGGCGGTGCGCCGTCGCAGGTCTGCGGCGTCGGTCATCGCGCCTCCTCCGCTCCGGGGAGCACCACGAGCCGGCCGACGGACGTCCCGTCGGCGACCCGCTGTACGGCGTCGGCGGCCGCGGCCAGCGGGACCCGCCCGCCGATGAGCGGCTTGACGGTGCCCTGCGCGGCGAGCTTGGTCAGCTCCTCGTGGCAGGCGTCGATCGCGGCCGGTTCCTTGGTCTGGTACAGGCCCCAATGCAGGCCCAGGATCGCGTAGTTCTTCACCAGGGCGTGGTTGAGGGCCGGGGTGGGGATGGCTCCGCCGGCGAAGCCGACGACGACGATCCGGCCCTCGAAGGCGATGCACTTGACGGACTTGGCGTACGCCTCGCCGCCCACCGGGTCGTAGACGACATCGGCGCCGCGGCCGCCGGTGGCTTCCTTGACGGCGGCGACGATGTCGTCGACGCGCCGGTCGAGGACGAGGTCACAGCCCAGCTCGCGGGCGGTACGGGCCTTGTCCGCGCCGCCCACGACGCCGATGACCCGCGCGCCGGCGGCCTTGCCGAGCTGGACGGCGGCACTGCCGACGCCGCCCGCGGCCGCATGCACCAGCAGGGTCTCGCCCGGCTGGAGCCGGGCCCGGCGGTGCAGCCCGAACCAGCCGGTCTGGTAGCCGATGTGCAGCGCCGCGGCCTCGGCGTCGTCCAGGGCCTCGGGCGCCGGGCGGACACTCGCCGCGTCGACGACCGCGAGTTCGGCCAGGCCCCCGTCGGGCAGCGGCGGCTGGGCGAGCACCCGCGCGCCGATGTCCCCGGCCGCCCCCTCCCCCACGGCGAGGATCTCGCCGCAGATCTCCACGCCCGGCGTGAACGGCAGCGGCGGCCGCACCTGGTAGAGCCCGCGGCACAGCAGCGCGTCCGGGAAGTTGACGTTGGCGGCCCGCACCCGCAGCAGCAGCTGCCCGGGGCCCGGCTGCGGATCCGGCACCTCCTCCAGCCGCATCACTTCACGCGGCTCGCCGTTCGCGTGTACGCGCCATGCCTTCACCTGGTGCCTCCACAGACTTGGATACGCGGTGGGGCGAAGGGCATACCGGTCCCCCTCGCCAGCGACATACTAAGCGGTCGGTATCCCTGAGGGAACAGTCTGCGCCACACGGCGACAGGCGGCGAGCGGCGAGCGGCGAGCGGCGAGCCCATTGTCCGGTGCGGCGCTGTGGCTTGCGCCGGGCGGCTACTCCCCGCGGAGCGCGGCCCAGGTCTCCGGGTCCTCGAAGCCGAGCGCCCACAGCCCGGTGCCGCGCACCCCGTACTTCCCCAGCAGCGGCATCAGCTCCCGGACCCCGCGCGCGTCCTGGTACCAGACCTCGTGATCCTCGCCGTCCTTGCGGTAGGTGAAGTGCGGCGTACCGGAGCGCTCATCGAAGAGGTACTCGGCGTCTTCCCGCTCGCGCAGCGCCTCGGCCTCCTTCCAGGTCCGGTGTGCGGCGTGGCCGGTGACGCCGGTGACCCAGTCCCAGCCGTAGCCCGGGAAGGCCACCTCGATCTTGTTCCGGGGGATGGTGTCGGTGGCGTAGCGCAGGAATTCGCCGTACCAGTCCCTGGCGGACAGCGGCCCCGCCTCGCCGCCCGACCAGTGCAGGTCATAGCCCATGATCCGGACCCGGTCGGCGTATCTGCCGAGTTCCTCGTAGTCGAACGCCTCACCCGACCCGCGGACCCGGGCGGGCACCGTGACCACACACTGCGCCTCACGGGCGTGCAGCCGCGCACACAGCTGCTCGACCAGCGCGCTGTACCCCGTGCGCACCCGTGCGCGGACCTCCTTGTCACGGGTGACCGCCATCGACTCGTAGTCCAGATCGAGCCCGTCGTACGCCCGGCTCTCCACGATCCGCAGCAGCGCCTCGACATGGTCCGCGCGCCGCTGCGGATCATGCATCAGACCGGCCATCTCCTCGGCGCCGAGGGTCTCGGTCACGGTCGGGACGACATCGATCCCGGCGTCGTGCAGCCCGTCGATGACGCTGCGCCGGCCCGCCCCTTCATGTCCCGCGACGGTGGTGTCCGACGTGGCCTGGTACCAGAAGGGGCTGACCGTGTGCAGCTGGGAGGCGTGCCGCAGCGCGTCGCGGTAGGCGGCGTCGGTGTCGCCCCAGTAGGGCAGCCAGGCGGAGCCGGTACGCCCGCCGGCCCTCGGTTCCCGCGCCGTAGCGGCCGCCGGCGACCAGGGCGCGAGGAGCGCCGCGAGGGCCAGCAGGAGCGCAAGACCGGTGCGCAGCCGGGATCCCGAAGCCTGTTCCATGATCCGAGCGTCACCCGGCACCACAACTGACGCACCGTCAGATGCGCCGAACGGGGAGACGTACCACATGGCGGGCGGAGTGGCGGACGGAGTGGCGGGCAGATCCCGGACGCGGCCGGCGGCGCGGCACGGAAGCCCCCGCACCGCACCCTGCCCCCCACCCGGAATGACCATGGATCCGATCCCGGTGCGCCCTCATGACGGCACCCCTTGAAGGAGCGAACAGGCGTCGGGTTAGCATATGAGCACCGCCTAGCTCGAAAGATAAACCTGTGACTGTCAATGACGACTCGTTCACCAACTGGAAAAACCGCGAAGAGATCGCGGAGTCGATGATCCCGATCATCGGGAAGCTGCACCGGGAGCGGGACGTCACGGTCCTGCTGCACAGCCGCTCCTTGGTGAACAAGTCGGTGGTCAGCATCCTCAAGACCCACCGATTCGCCCGGCAGATCGCCGGCGAGGAACTCTCGGTCACCGAGACGCTGCCGTTCCTGCAGGCGCTCACCACGCTCGATCTCGGCCCGTCCCAGATCGACATCGCGATGCTCGCCGAGACGTACCGGAGCGACGACCGCGGTCTGTCGGTGGAGGAGTTCACCGCCGAGGCCGTCGCCGGTGCCACGGGTGCCGACAAGATCGAGCGCCGCGAGCCGCGCGACGTCGTCCTCTACGGGTTCGGCCGGATCGGCCGTCTCGTCGCCCGCCTGCTCATCGAGAAGGCCGGCTCCGGCAACGGCCTGCGGCTGCGCGCCGTCGTCGTCCGCCAGGGCGGCGACCAGGACATCGTCAAGCGCGCCTCGCTGCTGCGCCGGGACTCCATCCACGGCCAGTTCCAGGGCACGATCACCGTCGACGAGGCGAACAGCAAGATCATCGCCAACGGCAACGAGATCAAGGTGATCTACGCGAGCGACCCGTCGGAGGTCGACTACACGGCGTACGGCATCAAGGACGCCATCCTCATCGACAACACGGGCAAGTGGCGCGACCGCGAGGGCCTCTCGAAGCACCTGCGCCCCGGCATCGACAAGGTCGTCCTGACCGCCCCGGGCAAGGGTGACGTCCCCAACGTCGTCCATGGGGTCAACCACGACACGATCAAGCCGGACGAGCAGATCCTGTCCTGCGCGTCCTGCACCACCAACGCGATCGTCCCGCCGCTGAAGGCGATGGCGGACGAGTACGGCGTCCTGCGCGGTCACGTGGAGACCGTCCACTCGTTCACCAACGACCAGAACCTGCTGGACAACTACCACAACTCCGACCGCCGCGGCCGCTCGGCGCCGCTCAACATGGTCATCACCGAGACCGGTGCCGCCTCCGCCGTCGCCAAGGCGCTGCCCGACCTCGAAGCGAAGATCACCGGCAGCTCGATCCGCGTCCCGGTGCCGGATGTCTCGATCGCGATCCTCAACCTCCAGCTCGCGCGCGAGACCAACCGCGAGGAGGTCCTCGACTACCTCCGCAATGTGTCGCTGACCTCGCCGCTCAAGCGCCAGATCGACTTCACCAGCGCCCCCGACGCGGTCTCGAACGACTTCATCGGCTCGCGCCACGCCTCGATCGTCGACGCCGGCGCCACCAAGGTCGAGGGCGACAACGCCATCCTCTACCTCTGGTACGACAACGAGTTCGGCTACTCCTGCCAGGTCATCCGCGTCGTCCAGCACGTCTCCGGGGTGGAGTACCCGACCTACCCGGCTCCGGTGGTCTGACCTCGGCGGCCTGTCCGGCCCGTACGGGCCGGCGGGTGGCAGTGGAACTCGGCAAGGGGATCCCGATCGGGGTCCCCTTGCCCTGCTACCGCCCCCGGCCCGGGCCGCCGAACTGGCCGAACGAGACGATCTAGGTACGCCCGGCCCGCTGCTGGGCGTCCCGCAAGGTGTCGGACGGGGTGGACCAGCGGGCCCGGATCACCGGGAAGCCGGCCTTTTCGCAGGCGTCACAGACGAGTTCGTCGTCATCGACCACATGCCGGACCTGACGGTCTCGGGCGATGCGGCGCAGGATTTCCAGCTTGGTGAGCCGGGCCGGGCGACGGTCGTGGTCGGGTCGCATCCACAACCGGCCCTCGGGCAGGCCGTGTTGGGCGAGCCAGGCCAGCGTGTCGCGACGGCAGCGCTCCGGACGGCCGGTGAGGTAGACCACCTCGCAGTCCTCGGTGCTGCGGAGGGCCAGGGCCACCCCCTCGGCGAGCGGCGGGTCCTCGGTGGCCGCCGCGAAGAAGGCCTTCCAGTCCCGTGGGGTGCGCTCCAGCAGATGCTGCCGGTGGCCGGCGTCGGCGAGCGTGCCGTCCAGGTCGAAGACCGCCAAGGGGCGTGCCGTCATGCTGTCGTCGTCCTCTTCCGTTTCCGTCGTCTCCGCAGGATGCCTCGGGCCGTGGTGACCGCGATCCGGGCGATATCGATTCCCTGTGCGAGGGACAGGCGATGGTACGCGATGGCGATGCGGGGCGCGATCCCCGGGGCCCGCGGGAGCGCCCATAAGAGAGCAGGAGATGGCAGAAGAGGGCGCGCGGGCGGGAAAGCGCCGGCACAAAAACCTCTGCGGTCACGGCAGATGACATTCGCCATTCCGATTCTGCGCAAGAGCACCCAACCGGCCAGGATCAACTTTCCAGCCGATTACCTTCGTTGCCCCGCAAAGGCCCCGGCACCTCGGTAGTTTTTGTGCTGTTCCTCGACACGGCCGGCCCGAAGGCGCGGCATTCGGATGTTGCGAAGCCATCGCCAGGGCCGGCACGTCGAATTCGTGATGCCCAGCGAAAGGAAAGCGATCCCGCATGACCACTGGAATCAAGGGTTGCGACAACCAGTCGAACTCGTATGTGTCCTTCGTCAACGAAGAGCACGCCGGGGACAGCGAGTCCGTGTCCCCGAGGTCGTACAGCGACGCCTACGCATGGATCTCGCAGCACAAGGACAAGCCGCTGAGCGTGCAGACCGGCCGGGGCAGGTGCATCATCTGGGACGACGACTGGAAGATCAAGGGGCAGTGGGACGACGGCAGGGGTGAGGTCGTCCTCGCCAAGGTCGAGCACAGCCCGCAGGACTACCGCATGACGGTCAGCACCACGGGCGACATCGCGCTGTCCGCGGTCTGATCCGCGGAATCGTCAGCGACAGAGCGGAATCGGAAGCGAAAGAGGGGGATGGGATCAGCATGCCCATGGACAACTGGCGTATCACGAATGCCATGGAGAACCGGACGGGGAACTGGGTGTACTACATCTGTTCCGCCGCGGCGGCCTTCGCGAATCTCCATTTCAGCCGCCACGTCGACAACCCCGCCGACGACCATATGGCGACGAATGACGGAGCCTATTACTACTACGGCGTGACCGGCACGTTCAATCAGGCGGCACAACAGGCGGACCAGGCGGTCCGGCAAATGCTCGTCGACGCCTGGAACGACTACTTCACGGTATGAACGACCGCTTCACGGCAGAGGTGAATCCGTCCGCTCCCCGCAGTGGCGCCGCGGGTGCGAGTGCCGCACCCGTCCCGCCACGAGGCGAGCCGACCGGAAGACTCACCGGCCGCATGAAGCACGCGTGAATCCGCCGTCACAGCACACCCCGCACCGCACTCACTCGAACAGCCGTACGTGCCGCTCGCCCCCGTCCGCCGCTCGCCCGGCGGGACCCCGGGCCCCACGGCGGGCGGAGCGGCCGTCCTGGCGCCCAGGAGGCGCCGTGGCACCCTTCGGAAGTCTCCCGGTCCGGACGGCCCGTCGGCCCGGTGAGAGCCCCTCCGTCGCCGTCCCGGCGGCGGATGCGCCCTTGAGCGCATCGCCCGCAACAGATTAGGTGGAGGGCGGCAATCCTGCCGCTACCCCACAAGGGAGAGGGATTCCATGCCCGTACGGCCTGCTGTCACGGAAGCGGAGCTTGAGGCTCACCTGCGCGGAATATGTTTCAAGACGGGGCCCCCGCGTCGTCTCGGGGTCGAGATCGAGTGGCTGGTGCATGACGCGCGCAACCCCCGATGTCCGGTCGAACCGGCTCGGCTGCGCAGCGCGGCCACGACCCTGCGCGCACTCCCCCTCAGGTCCCTGCTGACCTTCGAACCGGGCGGCCAGCTGGAACTCAGCTCGCCCGCCGCCACCTCCCTCACCGGCTGCATCGAGGCCGTCACCGCCGATCTCGCCCTGGTCCGCCCCGCCATGCGGGCGATGGGTCTGGGCATGGCCGGCCACGGCCACAATCCCTGGCACCGCCCGCAGCGGGTGCTGACCGAACCGCGCTACGACGCCATGGAGGCGTACTTCGACCGCTGGGGCTCCGCCGGGCGGTCGATGATGTGCGCCACCGCCTCCGTGCAGGTGTGTGTGGATGCCGGGTACGAGGAGCCCGGCCCGCTCGGGCACGGCCGGCGCTGGCTGCTGGCGCATCTGCTGGGTGCGGTGCTGGCCGCGGCGTTCGCCAACTCGCCGACCAGCGAGGGCTGCCCCACCGGGTACCGCACCACCCGTCAGGTCGTCTGGTCCCAGCTCGACCCGGCCCGTACGCTCGCCCCGCCGATGGGGCCGGAGCCGCGCGCCGCCTGGGTGCGCTACGTCATGGACGCTCCGGTGATGTGCCTGCGCGCCGAGGACGGCCCGTGGGACGCACCCGAGGGGCTCACGTTCCGGGAGTGGGTCCGTACCGGCGTGCCCCGGCCGCCCACCCAGGAGGATCTGGACTACCACGTCACCACGCTCTTCCCGCCCGTACGGCCGCGCGGCCATCTGGAGCTGCGCATGATCGACGCGCAGTCGGGCGAGGCCGGGTGGATCGTGCCGCTGGCCGTCACGGCCGCGCTGTTCGACGACCCGGAGGCCACGGAGTCTGCCTACCGCATCGTCAAGCCCCTAGCGGAGACCGCCGGTTCACGGCCGGCGCCGCGCAATCCGCTGTGGCGGCGGGCCGCCCGCGGGGCGCTGACCGATCCGGAGCTGCACGCCGCGGCGGTGGCCTGTTTCGCCGCCGCGCAGGAGGCGCTGCCGCGGCTCGGCGCCTCGGCCGAGGTGTGCGCGGCGGTCGCGGAGTTCACCGAGCGCTATGTGGCGCGCGGCCGCTGCCCCGCGGACGACCATCTCGACGCCCTGTACGCCATGGAGGGCGACCTCACCGTTGGGAAGGACAGCCAGTGACCATCGACCCCGAGCTCCTTCGTGAGCGGGCGGCCTCGGCGCTGCTGGCCGCCCGCGACCGCACCCGCCTGCTGACCACCTGCGTCGAGCATCCCGATCTCGTCGCCCAGCACTCCCCGCTGATGTCCCCGCTGGTGTGGGACCTGGCACACATAGGCAACCAGGAGGAGCAGTGGCTGCTGCGCACCGTCGGCGGCCGTGACGCGCTGCGCCCCGACATCGACTCCGTCTACGACGCCTTCGAGCACCCCCGGGCGACCCGTCCCTCGCTGCCGCTGCTGGCACCGGACGAGGCGCACGGCTATGTCGCCGAGGTCCGCGGCCGGGTGCTGGACATCCTGGAGCGCACCCCGCTGCACGGCGGTCCGCTGCTGGACTCCGGCTTCGCCTTCGGCATGATCGCCCAGCACGAGCAGCAGCACGACGAGACCATGCTCATCACACACCAGCTGCGCCGGGGTGCGGCCGTGCTCACCGCGCCCGAGCCGCCGCCCGTCTCCGACGAGATCATTCCGGCCGAAGTCCTGGTTCCCGGCGGCCCGTTCACCATGGGCACCTCCACCGAGCCCTGGGCGCTGGACAACGAACGGCCCGCCCACCGCCGGCTGGTCCCCGCCTTCCTCATCGACACCACCCCGGTCAGCAACGGTGCCTACCAGCGCTTCATCGAGGCCGGCGGCTACGAGGACCCGCGCTGGTGGACCCCCGAGGGCTGGGCGCAGGTACAGGAACACTCCCTGCACGCCCCGCTGTTCTGGAAGCGGGACGGCGGCCAGTGGCTGCGCCGGAGGTTCGGGGTGACCGAGCCGGTGCCGCCGGACGAGCCGGTGCTGCACGTGAGCTGGTACGAGGCGGATGCCTATGCCCGCTGGGCGGGGCGGCGGCTGCCGTCCGAGGTCGAGTGGGAGAAGGCCGCCCGGTACGACCCGGCGACCGGCCGGACGATGCGCTACCCCTGGGGCGACGAGGACCCCACGCCGGCCCACGCCAACCTCGGCCAGCGGCATCTGCGGCCCGCCCCCATCGGCAGCTACCCGGACGGGCAGTCACCGCTGGGCGTACGGCAGCTGATCGGCGATGTGTGGGAGTGGACGGCGAGCGACTTCCTGCCGTACCCGGGCTTCGCCGCCTTCCCCTACCGGGAGTACTCGGAGGTGTTCTTCGGCGACGAGTACAAGGTGCTGCGCGGCGGGTCGTTCGCGGTCGACCCGGTGGCCTGTCGGGGCACCTTCCGCAACTGGGACCTGCCGGTCCGGCGGCAGATCTTCTCCGGGTTCCGTACCGCCCGGGACGCCGACCCAGGGGCGGGCGCATGAGGCCCGCGGCCCGTCCGGCCCGGGAGGTCACTGCCTGATGTGCCGTCATCTTGCGTATCTGGGACCGGAGATACCCTTCGGGCAGCTGGTGCTGGCCCCGCCGCACAGCCTCTTCCGGCAGTCGTGGGCCCCGCGCCACCAGCGGCACGGCACGGTCAACGCGGACGGCTTCGGCGTCGGCTGGTACGCGCCGGACGACCCGGTGCCCGCCCGCTACCGGCGGGCCGGGCCGATCTGGGGCGACGAGCAGCTGCCGGACCTGGCCCGGGTGGTGCGTACCGGCGCGCTGCTCGCCGCCGTCCGGGACGCCACGGTGTCCGGCGCGGACGCCGAGGCCGCGGCCGCGCCGTACGCCGCCGGACGCCATCTGTTCAGCCACAACGGCGCCGTGACCGGCTGGCCGGACTCGCTCGCCCCACTGGCCGCGGAGCTGCCGCCCGCGGAGCTGCTGCGGCTGCCGGCCCGCTGCGATGCGGCGTTCCTGTGGGCGCTGGTCCGGCACCGGCTGGAGCGCGGTGACGAGCTGGGCGACGCGCTGGCCGGCACCGTCACGGCCGTCGCCGGGGCGGCACCCGGCTCCCGGCTCAATCTGCTGCTCACCGACGGCACCACCATCGCCGCCACCACCTGGGGCGACACGCTCTACCACCTGGCCGTCCCCGGAGGCGGCACGGCCGTCGCCTCCGAACCGTACGACGATTCCCCCCACTGGACCGAGGTCCCGGACCGCACCCTGCTGCGCGCGACCCGGACCGAGGTCCACCTCACCCCGCTCAAGGAGCCCGTCACGTGAGCCCGCTCAGCATCACCCGCACCCTCCCTGCCGACGCCACCGCGGCCGCGCTGCGCACCGATGTCACGCAGGGCCTGTCCCGTACCCCCAAACAACTGCCGCCCAAGTGGTTCTACGACGCCCGCGGCAGCGAGCTGTTCGAGGACATCACCAAGCTGCCCGACTACTACCCGACCCGGGCCGAGCGGGAGATCCTGCTCACCCGCGCCGACCACATCGCCGCGGCCACCCAGGCCCGCACGCTGGTCGAGCTGGGCTCCGGCTCCTCCGACAAGACCCGCCATCTGATCGGTGCGCTCGGCTCGCTGCACACCTATGTGCCCATCGACGTCAGCGAATCCGCGCTGGCCGCGGCGGGCGAGGCGCTGCTGGCCGACCATCCCGGCCTCACCGTGCACGCGCTGGTCGCCGACTTCCAGCAGGGCATCGAGCTCCCCGCCACGCCCGGCCCGCGGCTGCTCGCCTTCCTCGGCGGCACTCTCGGGAATCTGCTGCCGGACGAGCGCGCGGCCTTCCTGCGCTCGGTGCACGCCATGCTGTCCCCGGGCGACGCCCTGCTGCTCGGCACCGACCTGGTCAAGGACGAGGCCACCCTGGTGGCCGCCTATGACGATCCGCAGCGGGTGACGGCCGCGTTCAACAAGAACGTCCTGGAGGTCATCAACCGCGAGCTGGGCGGCGACTTCGACCCGGCGGACTTCGACCATGTCGCCGTGTGGGACGCCCGGCAGGAGTGGATCGAGATGCGGCTGCGGGCCCGCAAGGACCTGACCGTGAAGATCCCCGGCGTGGACCTCGCGGTGACGTTTGCCGCGGGCGAGGAGATGCGGACCGAGGTCTCGGCAAAGTTCCGCCAGGAGGGCGTGCGCAAGGAACTCGCCGCGGCCGGACTGGAGTTGAACAGCTGGTGGACGGACAGCGCGGACCGTTTCGCGCTGTCGCTGGCCTTCCGCGTCTGAACTCCACCCCTGCCCGGCCGGCGTGACCAGAGGGTCCCGTCGGCCGGGTGTCATGTCCACGGTCGATGTGGTTCGATGCCCCGACCGCGCTGCGCACCGGAGCGTCCGGTGCGGGGGCACGCAGACTCGACGGACAGGGGACGCGGCATGGGGCTCGGACTGGATCGGCGGGGTTTCCTCAGGGGCGCGGCCGGGCTGTCGGCCGCCGGGGTGCTGACGGGCATCGGCAGCGGGCAGTTCACGGCCGGCGCGGCACCACGGCGCGCCCGCGCGCTGTCGGCGGCGGACTGGATGTCGGCGCTCGGCGACGGCACCCCCGTCCAGCGGCTGACGATCCCCGGCACCCATGACTCCGGTGCCCGGATCGGCGGCCCCTGGGTCGCCTGCCAGAACACCCCCGTCGACGCCCAACTCGCCTCCGGCATCCGCTTCCTGGACGTCCGCTGCCGGGCCGTCGACGGTGTCTTCGCCATCCATCACGGCGCGTTCTACCAGCAGCTGATGTTCGGTGATGTGCTCAACGCCTGCCGGGCGTTCCTCCAGGCGCACCCCTCCGAGACGGTGCTGATGCGGGTCAAGCAGGAGTACTCGGAGGTCTCCGCCGACGAGTTCCGCCGGATCTTCGTCAGCTACCTGGACGACAAGGGCTACCGTCCGCTGTTCCGGCTGGACGGCGATCTGCCGACGCTGGGCGGGGCCCGCGGCAGGGTCGTGCTGCTGGCGGACTCCGACGGCCTCGGCGGCGTCCGTTACGCCGATCCGCAGCTCTTCGACATCCAGGACGACTACATGGCGGAGCCGTTCGGGAAGTACCCGAAGATCGAGGCCCAGTTCCGCAAGGCCGTCACCCAGCCGGGCAAGCTCTTCGTCAACTACGTCAGCACCTCCGCCTGGCTCCCGCCCCGCTCCAACGCGGACCGCCTCAACCCGCAGGTCAAGCAGCTGCTGACGGGCCCGGAGGGCAGCCACTGGACCGGCCTGGGCATCGTCCCGATGGACTTCCCGAACGAGGTCGGGCTGGCCGAGACGCTGATCGCGCACAACCTCGCGGGGCAGGGGGTACGGCTCACCCGCTGAGCCGGGTCCCGTGGGCTGCGTCCCGCGCTCGTCCGGCGGGGTCCGTGGACCCGCGAAGAGCGGCGCCGACGTCGGTGCGGGGCGCCGCCACGGGTTCACTCGACCGGGCTAACGGGACCGGCCCGTACCGCGCCGCCCTCCCCCGCCGGACGGACCGGCCATCTGGCCCACTGGGCCACGGAGGTGACGGGTGGTCCGATGCGGTATGGGCGTGATCTCCGCCCCCGGCACCAAGGATTCCCCCAGGTGAGCCAACCGCGTCACCCCGCCCTGCATCAGACTGGGTGAAATGTCTGGTTCCGGTGCCGCCTCCGCGTCCGACGGGGTGACACCGGCTGATGTGGGGAGGCGGCGGCTGGTGGCGACGAGCGAACGCGGGACCGCGCCGGCGGACAGCGCCGGGCGGGCGGACGAGGGCGCCGGAGCACCGGCGGCCCCCGACTGCCCGGGTCCCGGCGGGCTGCCGTGCACGGGGCGCGGCCGGCACGGCGTTCCGCTGCGGACGACCCTGGCGCTCAGCGTGGTGGCGATCGTGGTGGGCAGCACAGCACTGGTGCTGGGCTCCTCGTCGCGCGATCCCTACCTGGCCGCCGGGGACCCCGCCACCGGTGCGTATCTCGCCCCTCCGGCCGAGGGGGACCGGGCCGCCGCGGCCGTGCTCGCCGGGCCCTACGTGGAGCGGCCGGGGCCGCTGGTACCGGCCCGGAGCAACAGGGCCAAGGCGGCCCCGTCGTCGGCGTCCCGGCCGCTGATGGCGGCCCCGGCGGACCCCGCGCCGGCGGTCGGCGCGCTCTTCTCCCCCGACGAGGACGGCAGTCCGGTCCACCACTGCACGGCCAGCGTGGTGCACGCCCCGTCGGGAGACCTGGTCGTCACCGCGGCGCACTGTGTGCACGACGAGGGCTTCCGTACCCGGCTGGTGTTCGCGCCCGGTCTGCACGACGGGGTGGCGCCGTACGGACTGTGGGTGCCCAGCCGGATCGATGTCGACCCGCGCTGGATCAGCAGCCGGGACCCCGACCACGATGTGGCGTTCCTGCGGGTGCGCAGGGCGGGGCGGGGCGGCGGCCGGATCGAGGACGTCACGGGTGCCGAACGGCTCCGCTTCGATGCGGCGCCCGGGCGCCCGGCGCAGCTGACCGGCTATCCCGAGGACCGGGACAGACCGGTCAGCTGCCGGCACACGGCGGACCTGCAGAGCGCGACCCAACTCCGGTTCGCCTGCCCGGGGTTCCCGAACGGGACCAGCGGGGGGCCAATGCTCACCGACCTCGACCCGGCCACCGGCACCGGCTCGCTGATCGGCGTGATAGGCGGTCTCGACGAGGGCGGTGACGACCTCGTCTCGTACAGCAGCCGGTTCGGTGCGGAGGTGGCCGCGCTCTACCGGCGGGCGATCACGGAGCCGGCCACGAAGGCGGCCCGGCCGGCCTCCGGGACCGAGGCCCTCGGCGTCACGCCCCGCGCGGCACCACGGTCTTGAGGACGGACGGCAGCGGATACCAGTCGGCGGTGGCGAAGCTCGCATGTGCCGAGGCGAGCTGACCGACCCGGGCCAGGGCCTGCGCCTCGGTCGGGTGGGTGGCGTCGATGACCGGCGGCACATTGTGGGCGTCGGTCATGATGAGCAGGTAGTGGCGGGTGTCGTACCAGGCGGTGTCGATACTGCCGTTCAGATAGGTCGCGGCGTCACCGTCGAAGACCACGAACCAGGGGCGCAGTGTCCGGTCGGCGTAGCGCCGGCGGGGGTCACCGGCGGCCGCACCGTGCACGGCGGGGAACGCCGTGGACTGCGCCAGCTTCCCCTGCGCCGCGAGGTTCTTGAGGTGTCCGGCGTACTCCACGTCCGTCCACAGCTTGTCGAACGGGTTCTTCTCCTCGACCGTGCCCGGTATCAACTCGAACAGGAACTTGCCGGCCAGGTCGGCGCGGGCGGGCCAGCCGCGGGTCCGCACCGCCTCGTCCAGGGTGGCGTGCCCGGCGGTGAGGTCCCCGGGGCCGTAGACCGCATCGCCCAGCTTCTGCCGCACCAGCGCGTCGAACTCGGCGGGTCCTCGGCCGCCCTTGGCGTTGAAACCGTCCTTCATCTCGACCTTGAGCAGAATCGGGCGGTGGCCGGGGTGGGCGTCGTGCCAGGCCTTCATGTCGGCGAGGCAGCCGGCGAAGTCCTGGTTGCGGTCCTTGGTGCGCAGCTGCGAGGCGTTGGCGGCACCCGCGCAGTTGTTGTTGTTCCCGAGCGGGTTGGCGTGCGAGACCCGCCAGGACCTGCCCAGTCCGTTCGTCCAGAGGTCGAGTTCGAGCAGTGCGGCGCCGGAGTCCAGGGCGTCCGCGAAGTAGGGGTACTTCTCCTTGTCGTAGGCGTTGTGCACCCCTACGGACGTACTGGTGCCGTAGGTCGTACCAGCCGGCTCGGCACCGGCCGGACCGGTCATCGTGAACACCGCCGCCGCCGCGACGGCGACCGTTCCCACACACCGCTTCCCGTTCATGTTCCCCGCTTTCCTGAGGTCATCGGCCGTCCGGCACCGGTCCGGACGCCGCTCGTCCGGTTGGTCATCCGGACGATCGGGCAGCAGCGTACGGGAGTTGGGTACGGAAGGGACCCCGGAGACGAGGGAGAGTGGGGGAACAGCCGGTGGCGGCGGAGCGGCAGCAGGTCAACGGGGAGACCCCACCCCCTGTGCGCCTTCTTGCGCGCAGCCCGCGTCTCCCGGGCGCGCCTCACCACTCGATCCGGTACCCCGTCAGCCAGTCGCCGGGGCCCGCGCTGTCGCTGGGCGCCGGGCGGGTGGCCCCCGTCGCGGTGAGCTTGGCCATCCCCGCGCTCGCCGCGACGACCTTCTCCACCCGCTCCCTGCGCAGCTCTTCGTACGCGGCGAAGGCGCTGTGCGGGTCGGGCCGGTCGCGCAGACACCTGGCGAGCACGATGCTGTCCTCGATGGCCATGGAGGCGCCCTGGGCGGCGTTGGGTGCGGCGGCGTGCGCGGCGTCGCCGAGGACGACCATGGTGTCGGTGTGCCAGGTCGGAATGGTGGCGAGGTCGTAGGAGCTGGAGGCGATGACGCGGTCGCCGCTGGCGCGGACGAGGGCGGCGGCCGGGGTGTGGTCGTCCGCGAACAGCTCGGCCACCCGCTCGCGCCAGGCGCCGGGGGTGGTGGCCGACGGGCCGGTCCGGTCGAGTTCCGTGCCGGGGACGTTGGCGAACCACCAGACCGCGCCGTCGGGGGCGCGGGTGCAGCCGAAGAAGGCCCGCTTGCCGCGGATCATGGTGTAGGTGTCCGGCGGGAGCGGCACCTCGGTGTCGCGGACGTAGCCGCAGACGGTGTTCTGGCCGGTGTAGCGGGGGCGGGGCGCGGCCGGGTCGATCAGGGTGCGGGTGACGGAGTGCAGGCCGTCGGCGCCGATGAGGAGGTCACCCTCGGCGCGGCTGCCGTCGGCGAAGGCCGCGATGACCCGCGTGCCGCCCGCGGCGCGCACGGTCTCCGCGCCGACCAGCCGCTTGCCGTGCCGTACGGCGATCTGACGGCGGGCCGCCTCGGCGTGCAGCACCTGATAGAGCGTGGCCCGCCGCAGGGTGCGCGGGCCGAGGTCGGTGCCCTGGGCGGCGCCGGCGATGGGCCGCTCCCCCAGGCGCTGCCCGCTGCCGTCGAGGAACTCCACCCGCTGCGCCGGGAAGGAGTGCGCGGCGACGGGGCCGTGTGCGTCGATCACCCGGAGCGCTTCGAGGCCGTTGGCGAAGAGCACGAGAAAGGCGCCGACGTCGTCGGCGCCGGTCGGATAGGCCTCGAAGATCTCCGCGTCGATGCCTGCCTTCTGCAGCGCCATCGCGGTCACCGCCCCCGCGATGCCACCACCGATGATCAGGGCTTTGGTCATGTCGTCGTCATCCCCCCGGTCGGGTCGCCGCCCCGGTCGCGGACGGCGAGCGGTGCGGCCCGGGTTGGCCGCACCCACCCACCTTGGCCCCGGCGGGCCCGGAGATCCAGGGCCTGTCCGGTGGATCAGGGTCGGAAAGGCCGCGGAGTCTGGTGTGGTGCATCGCAAGGCGCCGGAGCGTCCTCATAGCGGAGCTATGCGGACGCTTCGGCAACGCCGCGAGGTGCCGCGCCAGACGCCGCGGACCCGGCCATGATCCACCGGACAGGCCCTTGCCCGCCGGGCGGGACGCTGCGTCAGCCCGCCGCGTACACGTCCTCGATGTAGCGGCCGGAGGCGGTCAGTTCCCGCAGCCAGGCCTCGGATTCCTGTGCGGAGGCGCCCGTTTGCGCACCGTGCAGCTCCCGGAAGGCCGCCCGGACACCGGGCGCCATCCGGCTGCCGTCGCCGCAGACGTACACCCGCGCGCCGGCCTGCAGCAGCTCCCACACCTCGGCGGCCTCGGCGGCGATCCGGTGCTGGACGAACCGGTGGCCGTGCTCCGGGCGGGCGCTGAAGACGGGCCGCACGGAGATCACCCCGGCGGCTTCGGCGGCGGCGAACTCCGCGACGTGCAGGAAGTCGCCGTCCGGGTCGTCACAGCCGAAGTAGAGCCGGGCGGGCGCCATTTGACCGGCGGCGAGCCGGTCGGCGACGGCGCCGCGGAAGGGCGCGAGGCCGGTGCCCGCCGCGACCAGGATCACCGGGGTGTCGTCGGCCGGATCGAGGCGGAAGGCCTCGCGGCAGGGCTGGACGCGGGCCAGGACGGTGTCGCCGGGCCGCAGCGAGTGCAGGTGGGTCGAGCCGGTGCCGCCGGGCAGTAGCGACACCATCAGGTCGGCGTGCCGGGCATCGGTGGCCGGCGAGGACGACAGCGAGTAGTGCCGGATGCGCAGCGGCGGCAGCAGCTCCAGGACCGTCGGCCAGGGCAGCGCACCGCGCAGCGCGGGGTGCGCCTCGATCAGCTCGATCAGGGTGCGCGGGTCGTCCTCGGCGAGGGTCTCCAGGGCGCGCCGCTCGGGCGGGCACGGGTTGTGCGCGGCGAGCACGGCGACCTGCGCGGGGGTGGGCCGCAGGCCCAGCTCCAGGTGGTGCGTGAGGAGTTGACGTACCGTCACGGGGCGGTCGACGGGCAGGGTGTCCCGGGCAGCGCGGCCGGCCGTGTGCAGTGCGAGAACGGTCTCCGGGTCCGCACCGAGGGCCCGGGCGGCGCGCTCGACGGCGGCCGGGGCGTTGGCCGGCAGCACGGCGAGGTGGTCCGCGGTGCGGTAGCCGACGCCGTCCGGCAGCGCGATCCGCAGGAAGCGCTTGGGCCGGGGCCAGTCCTCGGCGGTCAGGTCGTAGGCCTCGGTGACGGTCATCGGGACCAGGTCGTGGCGGGCGGCGAGCGCGTCCAGCGGGCCGCCGGTGATCTCGGTGACGGTGTAGCCGGTGTCCTCCGCCGCCGGCCGGGCGGCGCCGACGGTGGCCGGGTCGCCGTAGCGGGTCAGCAGTTCGGTGCGCAGCGCCGCGGTGAACTCCTTGACGGTGCCGCCCAGGTCGCCGGAGGCGTCGGCCTCGGCGCGCGGCAGCAGCCGGTGTGCGCCGAGGGCGTCCAGCCGGTCGTCGATGAGGGTCGGTATGTGCTGGTAGGTGGCGGCCCAGTTGCGGTCGCCGACGCCGAGGACGGCGAACGGGACGGCGGCCGCGGCGCCGTCCGGCGCGGTGTTCAGCCACTGCACGAAGGCCGCCGCGTCATCGGTGGGCCGGCCGTTGTAGGAGGCGGCCACGATGACGACGGGCCGGTCGGCGGGCAGCGCGCCGGCGGCGGCGGCCAGCGGCGCCACGTCGGGGGCGAAGCCCAGCCCGGTGGCCTCGTCGGCGAGCCGCTCGG
The DNA here is from genome assembly GCF_900221035.1 of Streptomyces sp. 2323.1. Taxonomy (NCBI): domain Bacteria; kingdom Bacillati; phylum Actinomycetota; class Actinomycetes; order Kitasatosporales; family Streptomycetaceae; genus Streptomyces; species Streptomyces sp. 2323.1. The sequence goes on from NZ_LT907981.1 coordinate 1,191,925, forward strand.
CGAATTCGCGGCAGGTGCCGTAGTTGCTGCCGTGCAGCACCAGCAGGCCGGTGCCCTGGGGGACGCGGGTCGGCAGCCCGTCGTCGGTCGCGGCGCCGCCCTCGGTGTCCGTGCCGCCGCCCGGGAGGACGGCCAGCGCGGTGCGGACCGCGGCCCGGTCGGCGGGCGTACGGGCGGCCAGGGTCAGCGTGAACCCGTCCGGCTTGAGGGTGAGCGTCTCCTTGATGCGCAGCCGGTAGTCGGCGTGGTCGATGAGCCGGTAGCGGTGCGCGAGCAGGGCGAGCAGCATGGTCGCCTCGTGCAGCGCGAACTGCCGCCCGATGCAGGCGCGTTCACCGGTGCCGAACGGCTTGTACGCGTGCGGGGAGCGGGCCGCCTCGGCCTCCGGGCTGAAGCGGGAGGGGTCGAACAGCTCGGGGTTGTCGCCCCAGGCCGGGTCGCGGTGCAGCATCGGGGTGAGCACGGTGACCAGCTCGCCCGCCTGCACCGGGTAGCGGCCGCCGAGCAGGGTGTCCTCGCGCGCCTGGCGGGTGAAGGCGGCGGCGGTGGGCCACAGCCGCAGCGCCTCGTTGAGCACCTGACGGGTGAACGGCAGCCGGCCGATGTCCTCGAACGACGGGTCGGGGTCGGCCTGGTCGCCCCACAGTTCATCGGCCTCGCGCTGGACCATGCGCAGCGCCAGCGGGTCCTTGAGCAGGTGGTAGAGGGCGAAGGAGAGCGCGCCCGAGGTGGTCTCGTGGCCCGCGATCAGGAAGGTGATGACCTGGTTGCGGATATTGGCGAGGTCGAGGGTGGGGCCGTCCGCCGCTGCCGCGTCCCCCAGGTCCCGGGCGCCGAGCATCAGGCCCAGCAGATCGTCGTCGCCGGACTCGCCGCCCGCCGTCCGGGCGGCGATGACCTCGTCGACCACGGACGCGAGGTAGTCCGCGTCGGCCCGGAACGCCGCATCCGCCGCGGAGTGGTCGGCAGCGGGATCCCGGGAGAACTTCGTCATGCTCCATTCCAGGCAGCGCACCATCGCCTCGACGAACGGATGCGGGGTGTCGCCGCGGGAGAACGACTCGAAGTCGAAGCCGAAGCCGGCCAGCCCGATGGTGTCCAGCGTCATCCGGGTCATGTCCTCGGCGACCTGGACGGGCGTGCCGTCGGCCACCCGGCGGTCCCAGGACGCCATGACCCGGCGGGCCACCTTGAGCATCGCCGGATGGTACGTACGCATCGAGCCGAGCGCGAACGCCGGCATCAGGACCTCGTGCGCCTTGGCCCAGTTCGGCTCGTCGTTGTACGCGGTGAACAGACCGTCACCCGCGAACTCCCGGACGTTCTCCAGCACGACCGACACCCCCTTGCGGAAGCGGGATTCGTCGGCGACCTCGGTGACCAGGTCGAGCGAGGAGACGAACAGCGTCCGGTGCTCGCCGAACTTGCGCGCGTAGACCGGGCCGTGGATCCGGGCCAGGCCCATGGACTGCTGGATGGGCGTATGCGTGAGCCCGGCCTCGGTGAGGTCGGCCACCGGAACGCCGTCATCGGCGGCGCGTTCGGCACTGTGGAGCGCGATGGTGTCGGTCATGACTCCAGCGTGCAGGCCCCCACGCTCAGGACGAAGCCGGACCACTGCATGATTGTGCAGTGGTTTTCCGCCACTCGCTCTTGCGCACGGACCGGAAAGAGAGGCAATGGACAACGAGACCGCCGACGGGACGCCGGACGCCGGGGACACCGGCAATCCGCTCTGTGCGCACGGCTATCCCGATCCGGCCGGTCCTTACGCGGGCGGCCCCTGGCGCAACTACTTCCTGATCCTGCTGGACCGCATCCCCACGCCGATCGCGGTGTGCAAGGCCGACGGTGAGGTGCTGATCGCCAATCCGGCCATGGCCACCGAGTGGGGCGCGGCCCCGGGACAGCTGCGCGGCCGCAATCTGCTGGACCTCTTCGAGCCCCGGGCGAAGGCACAGCTCGACCGGCTCACCGAGGCCCTGCGGCTGGGGCGCCGGTCACGCTATCCGGTCGAGGTGCGCTGGCCCGTCGGCCCGGAGGGCACCGAGAGGGAAGGGGAGCTGACGATCGATCCGGTCGGCGATCCCTCGGTGCACCCGCCCGCGCTGCTGGCGCTGCTGCGGGTGCGCGAGACCGCCCCGCCGCCCGCGCCGCGCGGCTCGGCCAGCCCGGTGGAGACGCAGATCCTGGCGCTGGCCGCGGGCGGCGCGACCACGGCGTCGATCGGGACGGCGCTGGGGCTGACCGTCGACGGGGTGAACTACCACCTCACCCGGCTGGCCCGCCGCTGGCGGGTCCAGGGCCGTAACGCGCTGGTCGCCAGGGCGTACGTGCTGGGCGTGCTGTCGCCGGACAGCTGGCCGCCGGCACCCGCCTGACCGGCCGGCCGGGGCGGACCGCGGGGCCTGCCCCCCTGCCCGCCGACCGGGCAGCACACCTGTACGGATAACCTCCGTCGTGTGGACGAGAACACAGCCGCGCAGTTCGAGCGCGGAACGGACGGCCCGAAGGTCATCGTCGTGGGCATCGACGGCTCCGACTCGTCGTGGCGCGCCGCGGCCTATGCGGCGGGACTGGCCCGGCGTCAGTCCTCGAAGCTCGCCCTGGTCTACGTCCAGCCGGTGCTGCCCGCCGGAGCGGCGATGGGGGCGCCGGTCGCCGATGCCACGGACGAGGTGGCCGAGGAGCTGATGACCGAGATCCGCCGGGCGACCGAGCGGCTGGCGGGGCTGTACCACCTGCGCTGGGAGTTCCACACGCTGCGTGGCGACCCGTACAACGGGATGGTGCAGATGGCCGACGAGCTCACGGCCGACGCGGTGGTCGTCGGCGCCTCGGAGTCGGCCGGGCACCGCATCATGGGCTCGGTCGCGGTACGCCTGGTCAAGGCCGGGCGCTGGCCGGTCACCGTCGTCCCCTAGGACAGGTCCGCAACGTCCCGACCGGCCCCCGCTCCGCTGGTGGGCCCGGGCACCCTGAGGCACGGTGGACAGTGGACGGGCGGAGCGCCGCCCCGGCGAGGGAGACCACCGTGACCGACCGCACGTATCGCGTGACCGAGATCGTCGGAACGTCCCAGCAGAGCATGGACGCCGCGGTCAAAAATGGCATCAAGCGCGCCTCGGAGACCCTGCGCAACCTCGACTGGTTCGAGATCACCCAGGTCCGCGGGCATATCGTCGACGGCGCGATCGATCACTACCAGGTCGGTCTGAAGGTCGGCTTCCGCCTGGAGGAGCCCGAATAACACTCCTCCCGTGTACGACTCCCGGCGAGTCCCGCAGGACTACGCCCTATCCGGTGGAGTCGCCTTCCTAAGACGCCCCCGAGGGTCCATGATGAGCCGCCGTCGGACCACAACGGAGCGACGGAGGGATGAGGCATGGGGCTGCGCGCGGGACAGGGCGTACTGCGCCGTAAACCGATTGAACACATTGAAGAGGCGGAAGGCAGCGCGAGTCAGCAGCTCACCCGGGCGCTCGGCCTGTGGCAGCTGACGGCCATCGGGGTCGGCGGCATCATCGGCGCGGGCATCTTCACCCTGGCCGGCACCGTCGCGAACGGCAAGGCCGGCCCCGCCGTGGTGATCTCCTTCCTGATCGCCGGCGTCGCGAGCGCCGCGGCGGCCTTCTCCTACGCCGAGTTCGCCGGGCTGATCCCGAAGGCGGGCTCGGCCTACACCTATGGCTATGCGGTCCTCGGCGAGGTGGCGGGCTGGTTCATCGGCTGGGACCTGCTGCTGGAGTACACCGCGATCGTGGCGGTGGTCGCGATCGGCATCTCCGGCTATTTCGGCTTTCTCCTCGGCGAGCTGGGCCTCAATCTGCCCTCCTGGATGCTGGGGGCGCCGGGCACCGGTCCGGGGCACCGGGTGGACCTCTTCGCGGCGGTACTGTGTCTGCTGATCGCCTATCTGCTGACCCTGGGCATCAAGAACGCCGCGCGCTTCGAGACGGTCGTGGTGGGCCTGAAGGTCCTGGTCGTCATCGTGGTGATCGCGGTCGGCTTCTTCCACATCAACACCGCGAACTACACCCCGTTCTTCCCGTTCGGGGTGACCGGCGCCTTCACCGGCGCGGCCACCGTCTTCTTCGCGGTCTTCGGCTATGACGCGATGAGCACGGCGGCCGAGGAGTCCAAGGACGCCCAGCGCCACATGCCGAAGGCGATCATGTACTCGCTGGCCATCTCGATGGTGCTGTACGTCCTGGCCTGCCTGGTCCTGACGGGGATGCAGAACTACAAGCACATCGACCCGGAAAGCGGGTTCTCCTCGGCCTTCAAGTCGGTGGGCCTGAGCAGCCTGGCGGACGTCATCGCGGTCGGCGCGATCATCGGCATTCTGACCGTCATGTTCACCTTCATGCTCGGGGTGACCCGGGTGTGGTTCTCGATGAGCCGGGACGGGCTGCTGCCGAAGTGGTTCGCCAAGACCAGCCCCAAGCACCATGTGCCGACCCGGGTGACCTGGATCGTCGGCTTCGCCTCCGCGGCCATCGCGGGCTTCCTGCCGATCGGGGAGGCCGCCGAGCTGACGAACATCGGCATCCTGCTCGCGTTCGTGGTGGTCTGCATCGCGGTCATCGTGCTCCGCTACAAGCACCCCGAACTGCCCCGGACGTTCCGTACCCCCGGGATGCCGGTGGTGCCGGCGATCGGGGTGTGCTTCTCGATCTGGCTGATCACGTTCCTGGCGTGGCAGACCTGGGTCCGCTTCGTGGTGTGGTTCCTGGTCGGCATGGTCATCTACTTCTCGTACTCCTACCGCCGTTCGAACCTGGCGCGGGCCGAGGGGCAGAACGCCTCCGGGGCGGACGAAGGCGGGACACCGTAAGCGCCACGGCCGCTGGCCTAGGCGCCGGCACACGACGGGGACCGGCGGACACCAGCCGCCGGTCCCCGCCTGCGGTCAGAAGACGAACGGCCCCGGCGACTGCCGGGAGGTGGCCTTGCAGGTGGCCGTGATGCCCAGCACCACGACCTTCAGGGAGGTGGCCTCCAGGCTGTCCCCGGGGGCGACCGTGCCGGTGAGGGGGCCGGTGGAGACCTCGCTGCCGGCCGGGATCGCCGGGTTGGAACTGCCCTTGAACTGCGTGGTCCCCGAGCCGTTCTTGGTGAGCGTGAGGGTGGAGGTGACCGAGTTCGCGCCGATGTTTATCGGTGAGCTGATCGCCTTGGTGGCCAGGCTGATGGTCGCGGCCGTGCCGTTCTGGGTCGCGGTCAGCGTCGCCGTACCGGAGCCGTACCAGCCGCAGTCGAACGTGAGGGTCGCGGTGCCGGGTGTCACCGCGGTGGCGGCGGGCGCCATGGCGAGCGTGCCCGCCGTGGCGAGCGCGACGCCGAGCGCCGTACCGAAGCCGAGTCTGCCGGGTCTGAGGTGTCTCATGGGGGTACCGCCTTCATGAGGGGGGTGCGGGTCCATGGCACCGGCCGTCGAGGGGTACGCGAGGGAACGGCAGGCAGCCACGCGGGGGCCTCGGCCGGACCCCGTGCCGACCACACCGCCATGATCTGACGATAGGTCAGCAACCCGTATATCGCTGCCCATTGAGGCACGCACCCCTGAAGAGAGCAAGGCAAGCACCGCATGATTTTCGGCTGCGTGGCCTGCGCCTCGCGGCCGGCGTACCGCTTCTCGCCCGTCGCGCCGCGTCGCCGCCAGGGCCGTACCGGCAGCCCGTCCGGGTTCTGGGTACACCGGAGTTACTCGCACCCGCCCTCTTGACGCGCACCTGACCGGCACCAAGAATGAGCGCGCTCTGACAACGTTGTCGAACTCCGGGTGCGGACCTTCCCGTGTGCCCGGCGGCTGTGCGGCGACAACCCGACCCGGAGGTCCCCATCCATGCCATGGCTCAGTCGTACCCGGCTGCGTACCGCGGGCGCGGTGCTGGCGGCCGCGCTCCTCGGGGGTGCGCTCACGGCACCCGCCGCGCAGGCCGAGCCGGCCACCGGCCCGCTCACCGACCTGGTCAACCCGTTCATCGGCACCCGGAACGACGGCAACACCTACCCGGGTGCCGCCGTCCCGTTCGGCATGGTGCAACTCTCCCCCGACACCGGCCACTACGCCGGCTACAGCTACGACGACGACCACATCCGCGGCTTCAGCGCGGTGCACCTCTCCGGTGTCGGCTGCGGGATCGGCGGTGATCTGCCGGTGCTGCCCACCACGGGCGACCTCACCGAGACCGACAATGCGAAGTACGCGGCCGCCTACGGACATGACGACGAGTCGGCCCGCCCCGGCTACTACCGCGTCGGCCTGACGTCCTACGGCGGGATCACCGCCGAACTGACCGCCACCGCACACACCGGCAAGCAGCGCTACACCTTCCCGGCCACGGACAAGGCCAATGTGCTGCTCAATACGGGGCAGTCACTGCACAAGACGGTCTCCACACGGGTCGAGGTGCTCGACTCCCGCACCATCCGCACCGCGATCACCGGCCGCGGCTTCTGCCAGGACAGCAAGCCGTACACCGTCTACACCCTCACCCGCTTCGACCGGCCCTTCGCGTCGTACGGGACCTGGGAAGGCGACAAGGTGACGGCCGGCTCCACGGGGTCCACCGCCACCGGCCGGCACGGGGCCTACGCCCGCTTCGACACCCGCACCGACCGGACCGTCGAGGCGACCACCGCGATCAGCTATGTGGACGCGGCGGGCGCGGCCCGCAATCTGCGTACCGAGGGCGGCCGTTCCTTCGACCGGACGAAGGCCGCGGCCGACTCCGCCTGGGAGCAGCGGCTGGCGCTGGTGCAGGCGCGGGGCGGCGGCACGGCACTGCGTCGCACCTTCTACTCCTCGCTGTACCGGTCCTTCCTCGCGCCGAACATCGGCAGTGACGTGGACGGCCGCTACACCGGGTGGGACCAGCACATCCACCGGGCCGACGGCTTCACGTACTACCAGAACTGGTCGCTGTGGGACACCTATCGCACCCAGGCACAGCTGCTGGCGCTGCTGGCGCCGGGTGAGTCCCGCGATATGGCGTTGTCGATGCTGCGGATCGACAAGGAGGGCGGCTGGCTGCCCAAGTGGGGCTACGGCACGGTCGAAACCAACATCATGACCGGCGATCCGGTCACGCCGTTCCTCACCAACGCCTACCAGCAGGGCCTGTTGCAGGGTCATGAGGAGGAGGCGTACGCGGCGCTGAAGAAGAACGCCGACGGGGTGCCGCCGGCCGACTCCCCGGCCGTCGGTCGGGAGGCCAATGCGCAGTATCTGAAGAACGGCTTCGTGCCGTACCTCAAGGGCCACTCCCCGCATCCCAAGGCCGGCGACTCCGACTTCGCCCAGGGCGCCTCGGCGACCCTCGAATACGCCCTGTCGGACGCCATGCTGGCCCAGATGGCGCGCGATCTGGGCCACGGCGGGGACGCCGACCGCTATGCGGCCCGCGCCTGGAACTACCGCAACCTCTTCGACAGTTCGACCGGCTTCTTCCGGGCCCGCGACGGGCAGGGCGCCTTCACCGGCCCCGCCGACCCGGCCAAGAGCGAGGGCTTCCACGAGGGCACGGCCTGGCAGTACCAGTGGCTGGTGCCGCAGGACCTGCCCGGGATGGTGGAACTCATCGGCGGCAAGGACAAGGCCGATGCGCGCCTCGACTCGTTCTTCGCCTACCCGAATCTGCTGGCGGACCCGGAGAAGACGGCGCGCGAGGTGTGGGTCAACGGCCCGTACGACTACTACAACGCGGACAAGTACAACCCGCAGAACGAGCCCGATCTGATCGCGCCGTACACCTATCTCGCCACCGGCCGCCCCTGGAAGACGACGGATGTGGTGCATGCGGCGCTGACCCTGTTCACCGACGCCCCCACCGGGATGACCGGGAACGACGACCTGGGGACGATGTCGTCGTGGATGGTGCTCTCCTCGATGGGGATCTTCCCGGTGCAGCCCGGCACCGACAGCTGGGGGCTGAGCACCCCGGTCTTCGACCGGGTGGACCTGACGCTGGACCGGCGCTACTACCCGTCCGGACACTTCACCGTCGCGGCTCCCGGTACGTCCTCCGCCAACCGCTACGTACAGTCGGTCAGTCTGGACGGCGCCGACCGCGACCGGACGTACCTCACCACCGATGAGCTGCGCTCGGGCCGTGAACTGGCCTTCACCGTGGGGCCGAAGCCGTCGGGCTGGGGCACCGGCGAGCATGCCGCGCCCCCGCCCGTGGGCGTCTCAGCCGCCCAGCAGCAGCACGGTCGCCAGCGCTGAGATCACCACGGCCGAGACCAGCGCGGTAACGAGCCGTCCCCGTGGGCCGGTCAGCGCCCTGCCGAGCACGGCTCCGCCGGCGGCCAGGAACAGCTGCCAGCTCGCGGAGGCGGTGAGCACGGCCGCCACGAAGGCGGCCGGTCCGGCGAGGCCGGTGTGCAGGGCGCCCGCGCCGCCCGCGAGCACCAGCGCGGAGAAGTAGACCACCGTCCACGGGTTGATCAACGTCAGCCCCAGGAAGGCGGCGTAGGCCCGGGCGGGGCGTCCCAGGACGTCCCGCTCCGGGCCGTCCGGCGTGCCGCGCTGCCGCAGTGCCCGCACGGCGGTCCGTACCGCCATGCCGAGCAGGAGGGCGGCGCCGAGCGAGCGCAGCGGACCCGCGACCGGGGCGACGGCGCGGGAGAGAGCGGCGCCGCCGGCCACCGCGGCCAGCGCGTAGAGCCCGTCGGCACTCGCCACCCCGAGCGCCGCCGCGGCGCCGGTCCGAAACGACGTCCGGGCGGTCAGGCTCACCAGCAGCACGGCCAGCGCGCCGACGGGAACGGCCAGGGCATAACCCGCCCAGAGCCCCGGCAGAACGGCGTCGGTCAGTATCTCGGTCATGCCGTTCAGCGTCGGGCGGGACCACCGTGCGGGTCCATCGGAAATTTCCGTACGACACCGTGTGACAGCGCCGCACGATGGACCGCCTATGCTCCGCGCATGATCGATCCCCGGCTGCAGACCCTGCGTGTCCTGCACGAACTGGGCACCGTCACCGCGACCGCCGAGGCCCTGCATCTGACCCCGTCGACGGTCTCCCAGCAGCTGCGTCAGCTGTCGGCCCGGCTCGGGCTCGGACTCCTGGAGCCGGCGGGCCGCAACGTGCGCCTGACTCCGGCGGCGTTGGCGCTGGTCGAGCACGCCGATGCGCTGTTCCTGCGCTGGGAGGAGGCCCGCGCGGATCTCGCGGAGTACGCGGACGGGGTGGCGGGGCGGTTGCGGATCACGGGGGTGGCGACGGCGATCACGGCGGTGATCGCGCCGGCGGTCGCGCGGCTGCGCGAGGAGCTGCCGCGGCTGGCGGTGGAGATCGGTGAGGACCCGGACGAGAACCGCTTCGAGCTGCTGCTGTCCGGCCGGGCGGACCTCGCCGTGGTCATTCCGGCGCCGGACGGGCCCCCGCACGACGATGCGCGCTTCGTCCAACGGCCGGTCCTGGCGGAGCCGCAGGACCTGCTGGTGCCGGCCGGGCACCGGTTCGCCCGGTGTGCGCCGCAGGGGGTGGCGCTGGCAGAAGCGGGCGGGGAGAGCTGGATCCGCGCCGGTGATCCGGCCGATCAGCATCAGCTGCTGCTGACCGCCTGCGCCAGGGCGGGCTTCACGCCCCGGGTGCGCCACCATGCGGTGGACTGGTACGCGGTCGCGGCCCTGGTCGCGCACGGCTTCGGGATCGCTCTGGTGCCGCGGCTGGCACCCGTGCCGGAGCAGTGCCCGGTTGTGCGGGTGCCGCTGCGCGGGGAGCCGCTCCCCGTCAGGCGGTTCGTGGCGGCCGTCCGGCGCGGAACGGAGGAACAGCCCCCGATCGCCCGCGCGATGGCGGCGCTGTGCGCGGCCGCGGGCGACCGGGAGGTGCAGGGGGTGTGAGCGCAGGCGGGCGGGCGTCAGCCCTGCAGGGCCTGCCAGAACTCGTCGAAGGACATCGTGCCGTCGTGGTCGGTGTCCTTGGCCTTGATGACGGCCTCGGCCATCGGGCCGGTGACGTACGGGTCGCCCATCTCGGCCATCGCGTGCTTGAACTCGTCCGGTGTGACCTGGCCGTCGCCGTCCGCGTCGAACCGGTCGAACGCCGCCCGGGCCTGCTCGATGTCTGCCATGAGAGGGTGCCCCCTTCGTGATGCTGCGCAGTGCTGCGCGGTGCTGTTGCCTGGTGATCTGACCTGCGTACATTAGCGGACCGTCAAGAGGCGTCCGGCCGCGCCCTCTGCCGGGCCAGATAGGGCGCGGTACGGCTGCCCGGCGCCGCCGCCACCTCGGCGGGCGTTCCGGTGGCCACGATCCGGCCACCCTCCGCGCCGCCGCCGGGACCGAGGTCGATGACGTGGTCGGCGCCGACGACCACCCCCATGTCGTGCTCGACGACCACGACGGTGTGCCCGGCGTCGACCAGGCCGTGCAGCTGGCGCAGCAGCACCTCGGTGTCGGCGGGGTGCAGTCCGGTGGTGGGCTCGTCGAGCAGGTAGAGGGTGTGGCCGCGGCGGGTCCGCTGGAGTTCGGAGGCGAGCTTGATGCGCTGGGCCTCGCCGCCGGACAGTTCGGTGGCGGGCTGGCCGAGCCGCAGGTAGCCCAGGCCCACGTCCTGGAGGGTGCGCAGGCTGCGGGCGGCCGCGGGGACGTCGGCCAGGAAGCCGGCCGCGTCGTCCACGGTCATCTCCAGGACGTCGGCGATGGTGCGGTCGCGGTAGGTGATCTGGAGCGTCTCGGGCTGGTAGCGGGCGCCGTGGCAGGTGGTGCAGGGCGCGTAGGTGCCGGGCAGGAAGAGCAGTTCGACGGCGACGAAGCCCTCGCCCTGGCAGGTTTCGCAGCGGCCGGCGGCGACGTTGAAGGAGAACCGTCCGGCGGTGTAACCGCGGGCGCGGGCCTCGTCGGTGGCGGCGAAGACCTTGCGGACCGCGTCGAACAGCCCGGTGTAGGTGGCGAGGTTGGAGCGCGGCGTCCGGCCGATCGGCTTCTGGTCGACGCGCACCAGCCGGTCGATCGCCTCCAGCCCCTCGGCGCCGGTGAGTTCCGCGCGGGCCATCGGGCCGGCGCCGGTGGCCTCGGTGTCGTCCCCGCCGGCCGAGGTCTGCCGGTCGTCGCCGGTGCCGAGGTGGTCGCGTACGGCGTCCGCGAGGACGCGGGTGACCAGCGTGGACTTGCCCGAACCGGAGACGCCGGTGACGGCGGTGAAGACACCGAGCGGGAAGGTGGCGTCCAGACCGCGCAGGTTGTGCAGGGTGATGCCGCGCAGCGCGAGCGCGCCCGAGGGCCGGCGCACCGTGCGCGCGGGGGGCGGTTCGGTGGCGAAGAGGAACCGGCGGGTGGCGGAAGCCGTGGCCTGGGCGAGCCCGGCGACGGGGCCGCTGTGCAGCACCTGTCCGCCGTGTTCCCCGGCGCGCGGGCCGACGTCCACGATCCAGTCGGCGTGGCGCACCACCGCCATGTCGTGCTCGACGACGAACAGCGAGTTGCCCGCTTCCTTGAGCCGGCCCAGCACCGTGAGCAGCGACTCCGTATCGGCGGGGTGCAGCCCGGCGGACGGTTCGTCCAGGACGTAGACGACGCCGAAGAGGCCGGAGCGCAGCTGGGTGGCCAGCCGCAGCCGCTGGAGTTCACCGGCGGACAGGGTGGGCGCGGGCCGGTCCATGCTGAGGTAGCCCAGCCCGAGTTCGGTGAGCACCTCGATCCGGGCCACCAGGTCGCGGGCCAGGGTCGGGGCCACCTCGTCGTCCGCCCGCCCGGCGGTGGGCCGCAGCAGTTCGGCCAGCGCGCTCAGCGGCTGCCCGGCGAGGGTGGCGATGTCGTGCCCCTCGAAGGTGACGGCCAGGGACTCGGGGCGCAGCCGCCGTCCGTGGCACACCGGGCAGGGCTCGGCGACCATGAACCCCTGGACGCGCCCGCGCAGCGTCTCGCTCTTGGAGTCGGCGAAGGTGTGCAGCACATAGCGTCGGGCGCTCATGTACTGGCCCTTGTAGGGGCGCTGGATCCGGCCGACGTCGCGGACCGGGTGCACGGTGACGACGGGCTGCTCGTCGGTGAACAGGATCCAGTCGCGGTCGGCCTGCGGCAGCTCCCGCCAGGGCCGGTCGATGTCGTACCCGAGCGCGGCGAGGATGTCGCGGAGGTTCTTGCCCTGCCAGGCGCCCGGCCAGGCAGCGATGGCGCCCTCGCGGACGGAGAGCGACGGGTCGGGGACCAGGGACTCCTCGGTGACGCGGTGGACGGTGCCCAGACCGTGGCACTCCGGGCAGGCGCCGGCCGCGGTGTTGGGCGAGAAGGCGTCGGAGTCCAGCCGCTCCGCGCCCTGCGGGTAGTCGCCAGCGCGGGAGAAGAGTATGCGCAGGGTGTTGGACAGGGTGGTGACGGTGCCGACCGAGGAGCGGGAGGTGGGCGCGGAGCGCCGCTGTTCCAGCGCGACGGCGGGCGGCAGTCCGGTGATGTCCTCGACCTTGGGCGCCCCGACCTGGTGGATCAGCCGCCGGGCGTAGGGGGCCACCGACTCGAAGTAGCGGCGCTGCGCCTCGGCGTAGAGGGTGCCGAACGCGAGGGAGGACTTGCCCGATCCGGACACCCCGGTGAACGCGACCAGCGCGTCCCTCGGGATGTCCACATCGACGCTGCGGAGGTTGTGCTCACGGGCGCCGCGCACCCGTACGTACGAGTCGGTCATCCCCCCATGATCGGGCACCGTCAGGGCGTGTCCGGGCCGGACGCGAGGGCGGCGCGGATCTGCTCGCGGGCCTCGTCCCAGGCGAGCGGGGTGGCGACGACCGCACGCAGCGCGCGCAGCCGGCGGGGCGGGAGCCCGGCGGCGAGCACGCCGACCGCGCTGCCGTCCCGGCCGTAGAGCGCGACGGCCCGTCGCTGCGCCCGGTCCAGGACGGTGGTCTCGATGCGGTCGGCGCCCGCGGTGAGTCCGTACGCCTGGATCTTGAGGTCGTACTGGTCGGACCAGAAATACGGCACGGGGGCGAAGGGGCGGCGTTCCTGCGCCGGGGTGGCGTCCCCGTCCGCGGCGGCGGGGGCCTCGGTGGCGAGTTCGGCCAGGAGGTTGCGGGCGGCGGCCATGCCCTGTTCGGTGGCGTTCATCCGGTGCTCGAAGCGCAGCGGACGACCGTGCTGCGGATGGTCCCAGCGCGCCACGTCACCCGCCGCGTAGATGCCGGGCGCTGCGGCGCAGTACGCGTCGCAGCGCAGCCCGTCGGTGGTGTCCAGCGCCGGGTCGGCCAGCCACTCGACGGCGGGCCGGGAGCCGATCGCCAGCAGCACGAGGTCGGCGGGCAGTCGGCTGCCTCCCCCTCCCCCGGCGGCTACGCCCCCACTGCCGGGCGGACCCCCACTGGCTTTGCCCTCACTGGCGGGGGTGCCCCCATTGGCCAGGCGGACGGCGGTGACCTGCCCGCCGCCCGTTCCCGACGGGTTCGCGGGGGCCGTCTCGAACCCGTCCACCGCCCCGGTGCGCAGCTGGACGCCGCGGGCGCGGTGCTCCTCGGCGAGCAGCGCACCGACCTCCGCGCCGACGGCCGCGGCCATCGGTATCTCCTCGATGCCCACGAGGGTGACCTCGTGCCCCAACTCCCGTGCCACCGCGGCCGCTTCGCAGCCCAGTACGCCGTTTCCGACGATCACCAGGCGCCGCCCGTCGCCGGCCAGCAGGCCGCGCAGGGTCAGCGCGTCGTCCAGGGTGCGCAGGGTGTGCACACCGGCGATGCCCTCGGCACCGGGCAGCGAGCGGGCCGCGACACCGGTCGCGATGATCACGCCGGCGCAGGCGAGCCGTTCCCCGCCGTCGAGGGTGAGGGTGCGGGTGGCCACGTCGAGGCCGGTGGCGCGGGTGCCGAGCCGTAGGTCCAGGTCGAGCGGGTCGAGCTGGTCCTTGGTGCGCAGCAGCAGCTTCTCCGGCTCCCAGGCGCCGTGCAGCAGCTGCTTGGACAACGGCGGCCGGTCGTACGGGAGGTGGGGTTCGTCGCCGATGAGGGTGAGCGGTCCGCGCCAGCCGAAGCGCCGCAGCGCCTCGGCCGCGGCGAGCCCGGCCGCCGAGGCGCCGACGACGGCGATCGGCCGGGCGGTCATGCGCGGACCTCGGTGACGGGGGCCGGGGGGCGGGGGTCGGCGCGGACTGCGTCCGGCCGCTGGGCGGGCGGTGCGGCGGCGGGCGGCACTACCACCCCGTCCTCGTCGCGCCGGTCGAAGGCCGCGGGGGCGATCGGCACGCGCCGGACGTCGGCGCGGCCCGGGTCGGCAGCAAGGGTGATTTTCATGACGGAAGGCTCCATGGGGCTGTCGGAGTGTGCAGGGCCGGGCGGACCGGTCCACCACCACGATCACCCGGCGGCGGGGCCGGTGTCACCAGGTCATTTTCCACTCATCCGGCGCCAGATCATTTCCCGCCCATTCCGGCGCCGACGCCGTGATCGAGGGGGCCGGCCGGGAATACCGCCTGCGCCTGCCGCGTTGAGGCCCCGAAGGGGCGCCGGTACCCCCTACGGGATCTGTTCGGCCTCCCCCTACGGCCCATCCCCCTTGCAGCCCCTGCACCCCTTGCGACTTACAGCCCGGTCATCGCCCACCCCTCAGCCCGTCGGCCGCCGCGCCGCGGCTCAGCACCGCCTTGGCGATCTTCTTGCGGGCCCGGCCGTGGCCACCGGTCCGGGCGAGATTACGCACCCGCACCCGCGCCGCCTGCTCGGCAAGCTGGGGGAGGTACTCGGCCCTGACGACCCGCCAGCGCCCGCCGGCCCGGCGCGGCGGGGCGAACCGGAAGCGGGCGATGCTGCCCCAGGTGCCGCGCGGCCTCTTCGTGGCGCCGGTGATCTGGTCACCGAGCCCGTAGACGGCCCAGGTGCCGTGGACCTTCTCGTACGGCTGCGGGGTGTGCGCCCGGGTGCCGACGATCAGGTCGATGTCGGGCCGCCCATGGGTCGTCGAGGCGGTGAGCGCACGGGCCAGCGCGAGCTGCCGGCCGTCGGGGGCCGTTCGGTGTGCCGCGCCCCAGTACGGGCTGACGACCACGACGCCGGCGCCGGCCCGGCGGGCCGTCCGGGCATCGTCGATGACCCGTCTCGCGTCGAGCGGATCGACCGCCCAAGGCGCGGACGCCGGGCGGCGGGCGCCCCCGGTACCGTCGGTGTACGCGAGCTGGGCCACCCGTGCGCCGCCGGGGGCCCGCAGCAGCGCCGGGCTGCCGCGCTCGGCCGCGTCGCGCGCCGAGCCGGCGTGCCGCAGCCCGACGGTGTCCAGCGCGGAGGCTCCGGCGGGCTGCGGGCTGCGGGCTGCGGGCTGCGGGCTGCGGGCTGCGGGCTGCGGGCTGCGGGCTGCGGGCTGCGGGCTGCGGGCTGCGGGCTGCGGGCTGCGGGCTGCGGGCTGCGGGCTGCGGGGAGTACCCCGCCGAGGCGGTCAGACGCCCGCCGCGTACCGGTGAGCGGCGCCGCGCCCGCCCCGGCCCTCAGGCGACCTCGATGCCGTACTCCTGCACCAGCGCCTCCAGACCTCCGGTGAATCCCTTGCCGCCGATCACGAAGTCCCAGTCGCCTCCTGCCCGTTGCCGGAACGAGCCGAGTATCAGGGCGGTCTCCCCGGGCCGCCCGTCCGAGACCTCCAGTTGCCCCAGCTCCTCCCCCGAGGCGTCCAGCAGCCGGATCCGGGCATCGGTGAAACCGGAGAGATCGGCGTCGGGGTTGACCTGGGGGTCGATCGCGGCGACCAGGACCAGCCGGTCGGCGTCCGCCGGCAGCGCCTCGAACCGCACCTGCATCGCGGCCCGGTCGGGGACGAAGCCGGGCAGCATCCGCACCGAACCATCGGGATTGCGCGGGTTGTTGTAGAAGACGAAATGGTCGTCGCTGAGGACGCTGTTCCCCTTGCACACCAGGGCACAGACATCGAGGGCGACCTCGCCGGACCAGTTCATGCCGAGGATGTTGTGGTCCGGTGGTTCCTCGGCGGAGTCGGGGCCGGCCGGGGCGGCCGCGCCCAGCCGGCCGCGCAGCCCGTACCGCCCGAGGAGATCGACGAGTTCGGGGCCGGCGATGAGGCCGAGCGGTTTGCCGTTGGCGAAGGTGTGGGCGCCGGGACCGAACCGGGAGGTCGTCACCAGCACGCCTTTGTTGGCGCCCTCGGACTGGACGGTGCCGTAGAGATCGCGGACGGCGGTGGGCGGAACGGTGTGGCGGTAGCGCTTGACCTGCACCACGATCTTGCCGCCGCGGACCGGGTCGGGATCCAGCGCATCCACATCGACGCCGCCGTCGCCGGACCGCTGGGTGGTCACGGCCTGCATGCCCATGGCCCGGAACAGCTCGGCGATCAGATTCTCGAAGGCGATCGGGTCCATCTCGTAGAGATCGGGCTCGCCGTCGGTGCCGTGCGTGACGACGGCTTCGCCGCCGCCGACATCGCTGGGCAGCCGTCCGGGGCGCACCGCGGTCCGCTGGTCCGGGCGGGCGGAGAGCTGGCCGCGCAGCCCCTCGGTCAGGCACTCCACCGCACTGACCTGTTCGAGGTGGAGCAGGTCGAAGGCGCTGCGGGGCGCCATGACGGTGGCCAGATACAGCTGGGCCGGGCGGCCGGTCGCCGGGTCCACGTCGTCCACGAAGCCGTTGAGCGCCACCGAGTCCAGCGTCCCGTAGGTGTCGGCGGCGAAGAGGTCGCGCAGCACCAGCAGCACGCTCTGGGCCAGCACATCGCGGTAGAGCGCCCGGCACTGCGCGGCCGGCCGGGCGGTCTCCTTCTCCTGGTCGGCGGTGGGCATGTACCGGACGGATCTGGTCTGCGGAACGATGTCGTAGCCCGGGAGTTCCCAGTCCAGGACGAGCTGGCGGGCGGTCGGGTCGTAGGCCGCGGCGACCTGCCGGGGAAAGCCCTCCGGCCAGGCCGTGGAGGAGTACAGCGCGGCCGAGAAGTACTCGACGGCCGCATCCGCATCGCCGCCGCGCAGGCCGGAGAGGAGTTCCTCGATGCCGGAGTTGTGCGCCCGGATTTCCTGCAGCGCCCCGGCGGCCCACTGGTCGTACTGCCGGCGATAGGCGGTGAGTTGGGCCTGCCGACGGCTCTCCGCGGCCTGTGCGGCGTACCAGTCCTGTTCGTAGCGGGCGCGGGCCTCTTCCTGGGCGCGGTCGCGGCGGGAACCGAGCTGCCAGCCGCCGGTGGGTGTCCGATAGCGGGCCGGGTCGGGCATCGGCACCGGGCTGGCGAGGGCGCCCGGCGCGAACTCCTCGACGCGCTCGGGGCGCAGCAGCGCGGCGGCGGTGAAGGCGGGGGCGCGGCAGCCGTCGGAGAGCAGGCCGGAGAGCGCGGCGACCCGGCTCTCCAGTTCCTCGGTGCGGCGGCGGGCGTCGGCCTCACGCTGCTGCCGGTAGGCCGCCTGCCGCTCGCGGTGCATCCGCGCCATGGCGCGTTCGGCGTCCCGTGCCTGCCGCTCCTGGTCGCGCTGCTGCTGAGCCCGCGCGCGGCGCTGGGCTTCCTGCTGGCGCTGCTGCTGACGCTGCGCCTCGGCCCAGACAGCCATTAATCCATGGGAACGGCGGCTCATACTGGTCTTCGTCCTCCCCCCGGGGCCGCTGCCCCCGGATCTCTGCGGAAGCGGCTTCACCTGCGCTGTTCATACGACTTTAGCGGGGGAGCAAGAAGCCGGTCACGGCTTGTGGACAAGATTCGGCGCACGGTGCACGGCGCGCGCCGGCCGCCGCCGCGGCCGGCGCGCACGCGGCGTCATGTGGCCGCCGCGTCCCGCAGTTTCGCCGCCGTCCGGGCCGGGTCGTAGCCGTCCGGCACTCCCGGCACCAGCACCACATCGCCCTCGATGTGCCGGGTGCGCAACGGCAGGATCTCCTGATAGGCGGGCGATTCGTACCAGCCGCGGGCCCGCGCCATGTCCGGGAAGGCGAGCACGACGACGGTTCCGGGCCAGCTGCCTTCCTCGACCTCCACCTCGGCGCCGTGGACGAGGAAGCGGCCACCGAAGGGATCCAGCGTCGCCTGGATCTTCTCGATGTACGCGACGATCTCCGGATGCGGGTCGGTGGGGCGCAGGTGGGCGATGGCGTATGCGGTCATGTTCGGCCTTTCCCGTGAGCGGGTGGTGCGTCGAGGTCCACGGTTCCATGGACCGCCCACGGGTCGAGGGCCTTCGGGGTCATTCGCGGCCGCACGGGCCGATTTTCTCCGGGGTCATTCGCGGCCACCCGCCCCGGTAACTCCCGTACAGGGCACGGCCCGACGCCCCTCGCGGAATGGAGCCGGGCGCACCCGGCAGCGATGCGCCCCGGGGTGGCGGCCGCGGTCCGGGCGGTTCCCACCGGCCCGGTTACCGCACCAGCGACCCGGCTCCCGGCGACCCGGCTCCGAACGACGCGGACGCGCCACCGGGCCTCGTGGCCGCGCCCCGGGCGGTGTGCACGGCGGCCAGGGCGGTGACGGTGCTCTGCGTCCACGACAGCATCGCCCGCTCCCTGTCCTCCGGGTCGTCGCAGGCCGGGCGGCCGAAGGCGCCGCACGGGCTCTGCTGGGCGAGGAGGAACCCGACGGCGTCACGGGTGAGGCGATGCGCCGCCGCTCCGCTGCGGGCCAGGTCACGGACGATGCCGGCGACCTGCCCCAGGTGATAGTTCTTCCAGGCCTCGGGCAGGTCCCCTACGGCCGGCTCCGGAGGTGCGAGCGGCACCGCGTCGCCGCCGGCCAGCGCGGCGGCCCGCCGAGGGGACAGCAGCCCGAGCCCGGCGAGGCGCTGGACACTGGGCACCGCCTGGGGCGGGACGGTGTCCAGGAGTTCGACGGCGGCCGCGGTGGACTTCAGGAATCCGTCGAGCGAGACGCAGGTGATGCCGTGCGCCCGCAGCCCGGATACGAATGCGCCGACGACCTCCATCCCGTGCGCCTGCCACACGGCGTCGTCCGCGTCCGCGAGCCGCTCGGAGAAGTCGAGCAGCAGCGGCCGGGTGAGCTCGGGCTCACCCAGGGCCTCCGCCGCATGGGCGGCGGCTGCGGCGGCCGGCAGCCACTTGGCGGGGTCATGGCGCCGGACCGTACCGGCCAGCCACTCCACCGCCAGCCGCAGTGGTTGCCGCACCTCCTGGCGGCACTCCGGAGCGGCGGGCCGCGCCGTCCGCAGCACCTTGGGGCTGCGGTCCAGGAGCGCGGCCAAGGCGGCGACGATGGTGGTGTGATAGCCGGTGGCCCAGTGCCGGTAGTCGTCGTCGCCGTCGCCGTCGGTGAGCCCGGGGTGGACCACGCCCTCCGGGCCGTTCACCCGCCCCTCGTCCTCCTGCACCCAAAGCAGGAACTCCCATGCCCTGCCGGCCTCTTCGGAGTCCCGCACCCCCAGACACAGCAGACAGCACAGGAGCTCCCCCACCAGGTCGGCATTGCCCTGGCTCCGGGTGAGGACGAGGAGCGCCTCCAGCAGCTCCACCGCCGCGCCCGGATCGAAGCTCCGCGGCCCGTGTGGCCGCCGCAGACCGAAGTCCGTGGCGTAGAAGATCGTGTGGGTGAGGGCGTAGATGTCGCGGTCGGCGAGCTTGAGGGCATTCGGGCTGTTGTGGAGCAGGGTGAACGGCAGAACGTCGGCCATGGACGGCAGGGTGTGCGGGATGCCGCACAGCTCCAGGGTGTGCAGCAGATCGAGCTGCCGGTAGGGGATCCGCTCGAAGACCGCCGCATAGCCGCCCGCCGCGGCCTGCTGGATGATGCTCCGGAACTCCGGGTCCTCCCGCCCGCAGAGCCTCAGTGCCGCATAGGTGCCCGCGTACAGCAGGAGGGCGGCCTCGTCCCGGGCGATCAGCTCGCGGTAGGAGGGCCGGGCCGCGATGTCCTCGATCGTGTCGAGGAGGGCCGCATAGTCGTCCTCCAGCGGTGCCGGGTCGAGACGCGCCCGGAGCCCCACGAGGAACGCGGTTTCGAGGAGGGCCTTACGGGCGAACAGCACCCGGTCCGGGGCCGCCTGGGCGGGGTCGATCAGATCGCGGCGCGCAGCGAGCCAGGCGACTGCCCGTGACTCCACCGCGCGCCTCTGTGCCGATCCGTCACCGGGCTGCGTCGTGTCCATCGAATGCCTCCCGGCGATCGGTGCTGTCAATGCCTCAGTTGCCCGCGGTGCCGTCGTCGCACTCCGCGACCTGGTTGGCGACCACCAGGACGTAGCGCTCCCAGGCGAGCACATAGCCGGCCACGTCATCGAGTTGGCTGACCTGATCGACGACGCGCTCCAGCGGGACGCTGAGGTCGACGAGTCCGCTGGTCCTCAGGAAATCGAGGGCCTTACGGGCGTCGACGGGGGGAGGGCAGGACATGGCTTGCTCCTTTTGGGTGGTTCGGACAGATATCGCGAGTATCACGGTGAATGACTGCGCCGTCACCGTATGAGTCCGAAACGGAAGCGCGGACGGATCCATCGGGCCTGTTCGGAGCCGCAACGGCCCGCGCCAAACCACCCCAACGGGCGAGTAATCGCGAGGGAGTTCGGGAGCGAGGGGCTCCACTTGACCCCGCAGGCCCGTCGTCGCGGTTGACGCGCCGGAGCCCCATCACCCGTGCCTGGCCGATGAGTTCAAGGTGAGGCCGGACCGGACCCCCCACCCCGCCCGGTGCTGCCCAGGCACCTTCGTGGCATTAATCTTGCGCGGCTTACGGGGTACGCACTTCGCCGGCCTGCGCTGCGCCGCGTAACTGCACCATCACCACACCGGTGAGTGGAGAACCATCTGACCTACGAGGAGGAGCAGTTGATACCGGCCCTCGACGGTCCGTCCTGCTGAGACCGGGCCCCGCCGGGCGGCTCACAGCGGTCAGATCGCGCCGTCGTGGCCCGCCCAATACGGATCCCGCAGTTGCCGTTTGAAGAGTTTTCCCGACTCGTCGCGCGGCAGCCGCTCCTCGAAGACCACGGCCCGGGGCACCTTGTACCCGGCGAGCCGCGCGGCGACATGGGTGCGTACCTCCTCGGCGCTGAGCACCACGCCGGGTTCGGTCTGCAGATGGGCGGCGAGGGTTTCGCCGAACTCCTCGTCGGGGATGCCGAAGACCGCCGCGTCACAGACCCCGTCGAGGGCCAGCAGACAGCCCTCGATCTCGGCGGGGTAGATGTTGACGCCGCCGGAGATGACCATGTCGTGGCGGCGGTCGCTGAGGTAGAGATAGCCGTCCGCGTCGAGTTGGCCGATGTCGCCGATGGTGACGTACCCGGGCAGGCCCGGCGCTTCCATGGCGGCGCGCCGGTCCGGGTCGCCGAGGTAGGTGAACCGGGGCCAGTCGTCGCCCGGTTTGAGATAGATGTCGCCGGTGGCGCCGGCCGGCAGCGGCTGTCCGTCGGGGCCGAGGACCGCGACGGCGCAGGTGCCGGTGGCGCGTCCGACGGTGCCGGGATGGGACAGCCACTCCGCGCTGTCGCACCATGTCACGGCGCCGGTCTCGCTGCCGCCGTAGTACTCCCGAAGGATGGGTCCCAGCCAGTCGATCATGGCGTGTTTTACATGTGGCGGGCAGGGCGCCGCGGCGTGCACGACCGAGGTGAGCGACGACAGGTCGTAGCGCTCGCGCACGTCCTTGGGCAGTCGCAGCAGCCGGACGAACATCGTGGGGACCACCTGCACCTGCTCGATGCGGTGGCGGGCGATCAGCCGCAGGAACTCCTCGGCGTCGAACCGCGGCATCAGGGTGATGTCCAGTCCGGCCGCGAGGGCGAGGACGGCATGCTGGCTGGGCGAGGCGTGGTAGAGCGGGGCGGGGATGAGCGTGCGGCCGCCGGGCGCGACGGCGAAGTACTCCAGGAACCGCTGCACCGCTTCGTCGAGCCGGTCCTGGGCGACCGGTTCGCGCAGCACTCCCTTGGGGCGTCCGGTGGTTCCGGAGCTGTAGATGACGGTGGGCGGGTGCTCCCCGGCAGTCCGGTCGAGCGGGGGGTGGCCGGCCAGCCAGGGGTCGAGCAGCGGATGGTCCCCGGTGGGGGCGGGCACGTCGATCCCGCAGGCGGCCGCGACGCCGGCAGGTACGGCGGCCTCGACGATCCGTACGCCCTCCGGGAGCACCGCTCGCACCCCGGCCAGCAGGTCGGTGTGCGCGAAGACGACCTTGCTGCCGCTGTCGGTGAGCACATGGCTCAGTTCGTGCTGCCGGAAGTGCCAGTTCACGGGCACCGCCGAGGCGCCGAGCAGGGCGGCAGCGGCGGTGATCTCCAGGTGGGCGGGCTCGTTGCGCATCACGACGGCGATCCGGTCGCCGGGCTCCACGCCCGCTTCCCGCAGGCCGGTGGCGATCCGCGCCGCACGGTCGAGGAAGGCCGGATAGTCGCGTTCGTGGCCGGCACAGCGGATGGCCGGGGTGCCGGCGGCGGACGGGACGACGGCTTCCATGGTGCCTCCAGTGAGTGCGACCTGGCCGCTTATTGAACCGTCACGTGCCGGTGTCCGCCAGGGTGTTGAGGCCGGGCCGGCGGGCCAAACGCCGACTTCCGGTCAGCTCTCCGGCCACCGGCCCGCCTGGTCCCGGCCACTCATACCGCCCCTCCCCTGAGGTCCGAGGTCTCACGGCACTTCCCCGAACAACTCCCCCAACTCCCGCCCGTTTCCATCAAGTTGCTCCGATGTTTGTCGCGTACAGGGTCTTCCGGTCGGGTGCCAGGGCCTGCACCATGCGGGATGGCACAGGAGGCACCGACGTGACCAACTGACCCGAGGAGCGAGCGATGCACAGCCGCACCAGACCGTTCCGGCTGCTGGGAATCGCGGGGGTGCTGGGCGCCCTGCTGCTGACCGCCGGCGGCACCGTGGCCGCGGCCCAGCCCCCGCCCCGGCCCGCCGCCGGACCCGGCACCAACCACGCGACCGACGACCCCTTCACCGCACCACGCACCGCGTGGTGGCGGCAGGGCCGCTTCGGGCTGTTCCTCCACTTCGGCGCGTACTCGAACCTGGAGGGCGAATACACCCGGCCCGACGGCACGGTGTGCCGCAACGCGGAATGGATCAAGCGGGAGTGCCGGATCCCCGACGAGGCGTACGAGCGGCAGGCCGCCACCTTCAACCCGTCCGCCTTCGACGCCGAGGCGATCGTCCGGGCCGCGAAGGAGGCCGGGCAGCGCTATATCGTCATCACGGCCAAGCACCACGACGGCTATGCGATGTGGCCGACGAAGCAGAACACCTGGAATCTGCGGGACCACTCCGCCTTCGACCCCCACCGCGACATCCTCGCCGAGCTGAAGAAGGCCGCCGACGCCGCCGGGATCAGACTGGGCTTCTACTACTCGATCTGGGACTGGCACGACCCGGACTTCGCCGCTCCCGAGACCTTCCCACGCTACAAAAAGCGGATGTACGGCCAGCTCAAGGAGCTGATCGACAACTACGATCCGGCGCTGCTGTGGTTCGACGGCGAGTGGGACACGGACAACCCCGCCAACCACTGGTCACGCCGGGACGGTGCGGATCTCCAGGCGTATCTGCACGCCCTGAACCCTCGTCTGATCGTCAACAACCGCGTCGGCAAACGCGAGCTGGTCGACGGTGACTTCGGCACGCCGGAGCAGGAGATCCCCGCGGAGCCGGTCGACGGGC
Organism: Streptomyces sp. 2323.1; assembly: GCF_900221035.1. NCBI lineage: Bacteria > Bacillati > Actinomycetota > Actinomycetes > Kitasatosporales > Streptomycetaceae > Streptomyces > Streptomyces sp. 2323.1. Next base: position 1,215,442 of record NZ_LT907981.1, read on the forward strand.
AGCTGTGGGAGAGCTGTATGACGCTCAACGACCACTGGGGCTTCGCCAGGTACGACAGCAATTGGAAGTCCCCGGCCACCGTGCTGCGCAATCTGCTGGCGGTGACGAGCCGCGGCGGCAACTACCTGCTCAACGTGGGCCCGGACCGGCTCGGGCGCCTCCCGCAGCCGGCCGTCGACCGGCTGCGCACGGCCGGCCGGTGGCTGGCCGCGCACGGTCAGGGCGCCGCGGTCCACGGCGCCGGGCACACCGGGCTGGTGGCGGCCCCGTCCTGGGGCGCGGTCTCCCGCCGGGGCAACGAGCTGTACGCTTCCGTCACCTCCTGGCCGGCCGCCGGCTCCGCTCTCCACCTCGCCGCCAGGAGCCCGTTCGCGATCACCGCGGCCCGGGTGCTGGGCAGTGCGCAGCAGGTGAGGGTCACCCCGGCCGGGGACGGCTTCGACCTCACCCCGTCCGGCGCCGCTCCCGATCCGCTGGCGAGCGTCATCCGGCTCACGATCCGGCCGCCGGCCGCCGCGCCCGCCGGCACCGGCACCGGACTGACGGCCCAGAGCTGGGCGAACGACTCCTTCACCGGCCCGCCCGCGGTGACCACCGTCGACCCGACGGTGAACAAGTCCTACCGCTTCGACGGCTCACCGGACCCGAAGATCCCCGCCGATCACTTCAGCACCCGCTGGACCGGCAGCATCCAGCCGCGCTTCGACGAGACCTACACCTTCACCACCGTCTCCGACGACACGGTGCGGTTGTGGATCGACGGCACCTTGGTGATCGACAACGTCACCCCGCACGGCCCGAAGGCCGACAAGGGGACGGTCACCCTGAAGGCCGGGCACCGGCACCGCATCCGGATCGACCACACGGAACAGGCCGGCGAGGCCTATCTGAAGCTGCTGTGGTCCAGCCCCAGCCAGTCCCAGCAGCTCGTGCCGCAGCGTCAGCTGTACGCCGACTGACCGCGACCGCCCGGGGCGTACGGGCCGATCACGACGGGCGACGAACGCGCCGGCCGGGGGGCGGGCCCCCTGCGCCCTCGGTTGGGCCGTTCGGGTCAGGGCCGCCGGGCGGCAGGGGCCCCGCTGGTACGGGACGGCGCCTCAGTCGCGGCGGTGGACGGGCACGAGGACGGCCGCTGTCGCGACCGAGGCGCCGGCCCCGACCCCCGAACGAACGCGCCCGGGGGTCGGGGCCGGCGCAGGGATCAGCCGATCAGTCGATGCCGCGGAAGATATTGGGCTCGGAGGGGTCGTCCTCGCAGCCGGCCAGACGCACCGGGGCACAGCGATCCCAGGCTTCCAGGTTACGGACTTCCTTGATCCGGCCTGGCCGCTCGCCCTGCTTCAAACGGGGCTGCTTGTGTTGAGCCTTGTGCAAAGCCACCACGCACTCCTTCATCGAGGTATTGGTCTGACGCGGTGGCGCCGTATTCACAAACCGGGAGGTCAGCCAAGGTTTGTGGCGTTCCCGCGACGGGCCAATGGTGTTGGCGTCTCCCAGAAAGGTCGTCCGTCGACCCTCAGAGTAACTACGCCGCACGCGGCGCGCTCGACGTTTTCCAGCGCGAAGGGAATGCGTGGGCAAGGCGGAAAATCCACCCCCCATAAGCGGCGGGAAATCCGGCGGAATTTGTGATGCACATCACTCACCCGAACGGCCCTCACCGCACTCACCGCAACGGACCTCGGGTTGCTGCATTCGCCCCGCTCTCTACGCTGGAGAGTGAGCGGGGGATACCGTCCGCCGAGGCCGCGCGCCGTGCCGCAGAGCGCGCGGCTCAGTGCTACCCATGGGCGGGTGGCATGGTTCTCGGATTCCGGTTACTGGCTCGGGCGGCTCGTCTTCCAGCGGATGCTGGCCGCGCTCTATCTGTGCGCGTTCCTCGCGGCGGTGCGCCAGTTCCGCGCGCTGATCGGGGCACGCGGCCTGTTGCCGGTGCCCGATTTTGTGGCCCGGGTGCCGTTCCGTGCGGCGCCCTCGGTCTTCCACTGGCACTACTCGGACCGCTTCTTCGCCCTCTGGTCGTGGTGCGGGGTCGCGCTGTCCGCGGCCGTGGTCGCGGGGGCCGCGGACGCCGTCCCGCTGTGGGCGGCGATGCTGATGTGGGCCGCACTGTGGGTGCTGTACCTGTCCATCGTGAACGTCGGGCAGACCTGGTACGGCTTCGGCTGGGAGTCGCTGCTGCTGGAGGCGGGCTCGCTGGCGGTGTTCCTCGGCAACGACGACACCGCTCCCCCGGTGCTGATCATGTGGCTGCTGCGCTGGGTGCTGTTCCGGGTGGAGTTCGGGGCCGGGCTGATCAAGATGCGCGGCGACCGCTGCTGGCGGGACCTGACCTGCCTGTACTACCACCACGAGACCCAGCCGATGCCCGGCCCGTTGAGCTGGTTCTTCCACCATCTGCCGCGGCCCCTCCACCGGGTCGAGACCGCCGCCAACCACGTCGCCCAACTCGCCGTGCCGGTCCTGCTGTTCACTCCGCAGCCGATCGCCGGATGGGCCGCGGCCGCGATGGTCATCACTCAGCTCTGGCTGGTGCTGTCCGGCAACTTCGCCTGGCTGAACTGGGTGACCATCGCGCTCGCCATGTCGGCCGCCGCCCCGCTGTGGGGCGGGCCCGCCGCGCCGCTCGCCGCGCCCCCCGTGTGGTTCGAGGTACTGGTCCTGCTCGCCACCGCCGGTGTGCTCGTGCTCAGCTACCGGCCGGCGCGCAATCTGCTGACCCGGCAGCAGATGATGAACACGTCCTACGAGTCGCTGCATCTGGTCAATTCGTACGGCGCCTTCGGCACGATCACCCGGGTGCGCCGGGAGATCGTGGTGGAGGGGACGGCGGACGCGGTGACCGGGCCGGAGACCACCTGGCATGCGTATGAGTTCCACGGCAAGCCGGGCGAGGTGCGGCGGCTGCCGCGCCAGTTCGCGCCGTACCACCTGCGGCTGGACTGGCTGATGTGGTTCGCCGCACTGTCGCCCGCCTACGCGCGGGCGTGGTTCGTGCCGTTCGTGGCGCGGCTGCTGGAGAACGACCGGGACACCCTGCGGCTGCTGCGCAGCAATCCGTTCCCCGATCTGCCGCCGGCCCGGATCAGGGCCCGGGTCTTCCGCTACCGCTTCACGACGTGGCGGGAACTGCGGGAGACCGGAGCGTGGTGGCACCGGACCGAGGAGCGGGAGTTTCTGGCGCCGGTCGGGCGGTCAGCTCTGTACGGAAGGCGATGACCATCTCGCGGGCGTGGCGCAGCCCGATCCTCGTGAAGTCGCGCTCCAGCGTGTCGAGTTCGGCCAGCGACTCGTCCCGGTCACGGCCCAGGCGGGCGCGGGACTTGACCAGGCCGAGGCGAGAGAGGGCCACCCCGCGCGGCTCCTGCATCTCGCTGAACTCCCGCAGCGCGAGGGAGTAGGTCTCACGTGCGGACACGTACTGTCCGGCGCGGAAGAAGACGTTGGCGCGCATCTTGTGGTTGTAGGCGAGCGCGCTCGCCAGATCCATGGTGCGGCAGATGGCCTCCGCCTCTGACAGCAGCGTCAGCGCCCGGTCCGTCTCGCCCTGGACGGACAGGACATCGGCGACGCCGCGCAGCGACCAGGCGCGCCCGCGGGCGTCATCGGCGTCGGCGGCTATGCGGGCGGATTCCTCGAAGAGCTCCAGGGCCTTGTCGTAGTCGCCGGTGTTGCGGTGCATCTGGGCGATGCCCGACATCGCCCAGACCATGTGCCGGGCCTCGCCGTGCTTGCGGCCCTGTTCGAGCAGCTGCTCATGGAGGTCGGCGACCGCGGCGTAGTCGCCCTGGATGCGGCCGGTCTCGGCCAGGCCGGCGAGCGCATAGCCGTGGGCGAGACGGTCGCCGCTGCCCTCGGCCAGGGCGACGGCATGGGCGAGCAGCCGGCGGGCGAGCGGCAGGGTTCCGCACTGCCGGGCCAGCGTGCCGCCGCTCCACAGCGCCCAGGCCATGGCGCCGGGGTCACCGGCGGTGCGGGCGCTGCGATAGCTCTCCCGCCAGGCGTGGCCCGCCTCGCTCACCCGGCCGAGCCGCCGGTTGGCCTCGGCGACCGCCAGCGCGGCCCGGGCCCGCTCCAGTGCGGTTCCCGCGTCGGCCTGTGCGCGGCTCGCCGTGGCCAGCACCTCCTCGTAGGAGGAGTTCACGCCCAGTGCCGCGCCCAACTCGCCCTGGTATTCCGGGGCGAATGCCTTGCCGTACATATATCTGTGGCCTCCCGATCATTTCCGTGCCTTGATCACGAACCTATGAGCGAGGAGGGGTCCGGCGAGTCCGTCCCTGTATGGGTTGTGCCGTACGACTCGAGTGCTACGGGTGGGCTGATGGTCATCATGAGGGTGTAGGGGCACGTCAGGGTCAACCAGCGTGCGCGGGCTTCGGCTTGGGGGCACACCACGGCCCGGCACCCCTGCCCCGCTTGCCTCCGCAGGCGGGACGAGCCACCCTTGCCACGTCACCCCATCACCGACCACCGCCGCCGAACACCGAGGTGTGGCATGAGCGCAGCACGTACGGGGACGAGGGCCGGGACAGGAATCGGCCGCAGGCGGTTCCTGGGCGCCGCGGCCGGGCTGACCGCGACCGCCGGGACGGGTGCGGCGCTGCCGACCCGGGAGGACGCGCGGCCCGCACCCGCCACCCGCCGCCCCGTCCGCCGGCCCGCCGGCACCCGGCCGCTCTTCCTGGGGACGTACACCTCCCGCCCGGGCGGCGGGACCGGCGTCGGAGTCGGTGCGTACGACACCACGACCGGGCGGATCACGACCACCGGGGTCGTGGCGGGGGTCGCCGACCCCTCCTATCTCGCCATGGCACCCTCCGGTCGCACCCTCTACGCGGTCGATGAGCAGGAGCAGGGCGCGGTGACCGCCATGGCGCTGCGGCCGGACGGCCCGCCCGTCGTACTGGGGAGCCGGTCGACGGGCGGCGCCGGGCCCTGTCACCTGTCGGTGCATCCCGGCGGGCGCCGGCTGCTCAGCGCCAACTACCTCTCCGGCAGCGTGGCCGTGCACCCGATCGACCCGGCCACGGGCGCGCTGGGCGAACGCACGGACCTGGTCACCCACTCCAGCCCGCCGCCCGGTCCCGGCCAGGACGGGCCGCATGCCCACCAGATCATCACCAGCCCGGACGGCCGGTTCGTGCTGGCGGTCGACCTCGGCAATGACACCGTCTACACCTACCGGCTGGACGAGCCGGCCGGACGGCTCGTCCAGGTCTCGGCGGCGGCGCTGCGGCCCGGCGCCGGCCCCCGGCACCTGACCTTTCATCCCTCGGGGGCCTTCACCTATCTGGCGAACGAGGTCGACAACACGGTCGTGGTCTGCCGCTACGACCGCCGGACGGGTCAACTGACGCCCGGTGCACCGCAGTCCACGGGGACCGGACCGGGCACCAGCTTTCCGGCGCAGTTCCTGGTCACCCGGGACGGCCGCTTCGCCTATCTCGCCAATCGCGGTCACAACAGCCTCACCCGCTATGCCGTGGAGGCGGCCGGGGCACGGCTGCGGCTGCTGGACACCGTGCCGGTGGGCGGGGACTTCCCCCGGCAGATCGCCTTCTCGCCCGACCAGCGGTGGCTGTTCGCGGCGAACCAGAAGTCGGGGTCGGTGACGGTGTTCTCGGTGGACGCCCGGACCGGGGCGCTGTGCAGCGCCGGCGCGCCGTTCGTGGCACCGGTCCCGGTGTGTGTGCTGCCGCTGTGAGGCCGGGTCTACCGGGTCAATTCCCGCAGGACGGCTGAGGCGACGGCTGCGTCGAGTGCGCCGACGCCGGTCAGGTCCGCAACCGTGACCGCCTCGTCCGGACGCGCGAAGGGCCCGTCGAGCAGCAGACCGGCGGGGAGGTCACCGGTGGCGGTCGTGGCTCCGGCACGGACCGCATGGCCGAAGTCACCGTGGTCCAGGCACTGTTCGTGGTCGTCGGTCGCGATCAGTGCCGCGCGGGCGAAGAGCTCCGGGGGGAGTTCGTTCTTGTGCGGCATGTCGGTGCCGACCCCGGTCACATGCGTGCCCGGTGGGACATGCGCGGCCCGCAGGACCGGGGAGGTGGCCGGCGTCGTGGTGAGGACCATGTCGACGCCCGCGGCTTCTTCGGCGGAGGCGGGCCGGGCCCGGTGGCCCTGCGCCGTGAACGTCTCGCACAGCGCCCGGGTCCTGCCGGGGTCGCGTCCGTGGACGAGCACCGTGCTGATCGGACGGAGTCCGGCCAGCCATTCGACCTGGAGGCGGGCCTGTTCTCCGGTGCCGAAGACGGCCAGGGTGGCAGCGTTCGGACGGGCCATGGCATGGGTGAGCAGTGCGCCCGCGGCCGCGGTACGCCACGAGGTCAGCAGCCCCTTGTCGTCGAGGATCGCGCGCACCTCGCCCGTACGGGCGCTGACCACGCACACCAGGCCGTGCTGGGACGGCAGTCCGGCTGCGGGGTTGCGGTAGAAGCCGGTGGCGATCTTGACGGTGAAGTCCTGGGCGCCGGTGACCAGGCCCGCCTTGACGTGGCAGTCCCCGTCGGCGTCGGGGAACTGCAGGTGCAGCGGGGGCGGCACGGTGGTCTGTCCCTTGGCGTGGGCGATCAGCGCACCGCGGACGGCATCGAGGACCAGGTCCGTGGTGGCGACCCGTTCGATGGCGGCGGCGTCGAAGACGGACGGTGTCATCGCCGTGCCCGCATCCACTGCGCGAAGGCGGCCAGGCCCTGCTCCGGATCGCGGCGGCCGATGCCGATACGGAAACGGTCGGCCGGCGTGGGGGTGAGTTCGGAGCGGTAAATGCTCGCGGGCAGCAGCAGGACGCCGGCTTCCGCCACCAGGCGGGTGCAGAACTCCTCCACGCCCTCCTGGCCGCGGTAGCGGGGGTAGGCGACGCAGCCGCCGTCCGGCGCCTGCCACTCGAAGAGGTCCCCGAACTCGGCGAAGAACGCGTCGAAGACCGGCAGGTTCCGCTCGATCAGGGCCCGGTTGCGGTCCAGGATCGTCTCCCGGGCCTTGAGCGCGATGCGGGCCAGCACCTCGCCGGGGGCGGAGTTGCAGATGGTGGTGTAGTGCTTGGCCCGCTCCAGCCGGGTGAGCAGGTCCCGGTCGCGGCAGGTGATCCAGCCGATCCGCAGGCCGGGCAGGCCCAGCGACTTCGAGGTCACGTTCAGCGACAAGGCGCGCTCGGACAGGTCCGCGGCCTGCGGAAGGGTGCGGGCCGGATCGCGTTCCAGGCCGCGGTAGACCTCGTCGCTGAACAGGTGGATGCCGCGCTCGTCGCACAGCCGCGCCAGTTCGGTGAAGTCCGCGGCGCTGATGACCTTGCCGGTGGGGTTGTTGGGGAAGTTCACCGACACCACCCGGGTGTGCGGCCGGATCGCCGCCTTCACCCGGTCGAGGTCCAGGGCCCAGTCCCGGTCCGGGTCGAGAGCGACGCCGGTGACCTCGCACAGCGCCAACGGCACGGTCTCGGCCGCCTGGTAGTTCGGAGTCACCACCACCGCATGGTCCCCGGCGTCCAGCAGCACGTTCATCGCCAGGTACAGGGCCTCCTCGGCGCCGGCGAAACAGATGACGTCGGCGGCGTCCGCCCGCTCGTACGTCTGGGCGATCACCTCGCGCAGCGCCGGATCGCCGTAGGTCTCGGTGTAGCCCAGGGACAGGTTCTCGAACGCGGCGCGGTCCTGGTCGTCGGCCAGCGCGAGCAGTTCGCCGAGCGTCATCGTCTGGACGTCGGAGGCGGTCAGGTGGTGGCGCGCGGTGAACTCCCACTGGGAGAAGTAGGTTTCGAGGCGGAAGTCGGGCAGCCGGGTCATGACGTCTGGTCCTTTGCGCTGGATGCTCTCAGTTCGGCCAGCAGGCCGTAGAGGGTGGAGCGGGAGACCCGCAGGGTGCCGGCGACGACCGGAGCGGCGCGGCGGACGGCGAAGACCTTGGCCTCCTCCAGCCGGGCGAGGACGGCCAGGCGGTCCTGGCGGGTCAGCCGTTCCACCGGGCGGCCGCACTCGCGCACGTACGCGCCGACGATGTGCTGGACACGCTCGCTCCAGTCCTCTTCGAACAGCGGCTCCGGGCGGGGGGCGGACGGAGCGCCGAAGGCGGACAGCACGGCCGCGGCCTGCTCCAGCGGTGTGCGGTCGAGGTTCACGCACAGCACCGCCGACGCCGTGTCGTCCGCGTCACGCAGGACCGCGCTGACCGACGACAGCCGCCGGCCGTCCGCGAGCAGCTTCTCGTAGGGCCCGAACACGTCCCGGGCCGTCGGATCGAGCGTGTCCAGCTCGCCGAGCAGCGACGGATCCCCCGGCCCTCGGGAGGTCATCGGATTCCAGATGGCCAGGATCCGGTCGGTGTCCGGGTCGTGCAGCACCACCTCGGCGTACGGGCCGAGCAGCAGGGCAACGGCCCGGCAGACCGGCGCCCACGTCCGCACCCGGGGGTCGGAGTTCTCCTCCATGCTCTCCATGGCTGGACTATAAGTCCAGGCTGGACTAAACGTCCAGAGTCTAAGAAGAGGCGGCCCCTAGTCGGCCACGTACTGCCGCAGCAGATCGCTCAGCTCGCTCTCGAACTCGGCGTAGTCCAGACGGAGTTGGTCGCCGGGCCAGTCCTCGGGGAGCAGCCCGGCGGGCAGCAGCGGATCGGCGAGGAGATGACGGAGGGCGGCGGCCGCGACGGTGAAGCGGTCGGCGGGGGTCGCGGCACGGGCCAGTGCGGCACTCAGGTCGCGGGCCCGTCGCGCCCAGCCGGGCAGGTCCCACAGCCGGCCGGCGAGCGCCACGGGGTCGCCGTCCGGGGTGCCGGTGAGCCAGGTGCACTGCTCGGTGACGACGGCGGGGCGGGGCCGGTCGAGGTTGGCGGGGCGCAGCCAGCTGCCCTCGCGCAGTTCGGCCAGCCGCAGCGCCGCCATCGCCTGGCGCAGCGCGGTGCGCTCGGCGGCCGGCCGGCCCTCCGGGCTGGTGATCACGGCGATCTCCCAGTCCCCGCTCCAGGGGCGGGTCCGCGGGGAGCGGCTCTCGTCCTGCCGGGTCTGGCGGGCCAGCAGCCGGGGGGTGAGTGCGTACGAGCCGTCGCTCTGGTGCAGGTCGCCGGCGGCCACCATGCGGGAGAGCGCGACCCGGACGGTGCCCTCGGCGATGCCGAAGAGTTCGCCGACGCGCACCAGGGCACGGGCCGGCAGCCGCGGCGGGTGATGTCCCAGCAGGGTGCTCAGCACGATGGAGCGGGCGGTGAGCGGGCGCAGGGCGAGCGCGGCGGCCGCTCGCTCGCCGCGGGTACCGGTGTCGTCGTCGTTCATAGGTGCCCGAAACTCTAGCCAGCCGTTCTATTACAGTCTTCCCACAGGTGTTCGGCTTCTGTAACGTCAACGGTATGACCGTCACCCATGAAGTCGTGAATCAGGCTCCGCCGCTGACCGGGTTCAGTACGGCGGACGAGCCGGCCCTGCTGGAGGCGCTGCGCCGGGACGGTGCCGGGTGGGGCGTGCGGGAGGTCTCCGAACTCGGTGCGCTGGCCGGTTCGGCGGCGGTCCAGGACCAGGCCCGCTGGGCGGAGGAGCAGCCGCCGCGGCTGCACACCCACGACCGGTTCGGCCACCGCATCGACGAGGTCGAGTTCCACCCGGCCTGGCATCAGCTGATGACCGTCGCCGTGGAGCACGGTCTGCACGCCGCGCCCTGGGCCGACGACCGCCCCGGCGCGCATCTGGTGCGCGCCGCGAAGTTCTACGTCTGGTCGCAGGCCGAGCCGGGACACGGCTGCCCGGTCTCGATGACGTACGCCGCGGTCCCCGCGCTGCGCGCCGCACCGGAGCTGGCCGCGCAGTACGAGCCGCTGCTGGCCGCGCGCAGCTATGACTTCGGGCTGCGGGCGCCGCTGACCAAGTCGGGCCTGATCGCGGGCATGTCGATGACGGAGAAGCAGGGCGGCTCCGACGTACGGGCCAACACCACCCATGCGGTGCCGGCCGGCGACGGCACCTACCGCATCACCGGCCACAAGTGGTTCACCTCCGCGCCGATGAGCGACCTCTTCCTGGCGCTGGCGCAGACCGCGGAGGGGCTCGGCTGCTTCCTGGTGCCGCGGGTGCTGCCGGACGGCACACGTAACGGCATGCGGCTGATGCGGCTCAAGGACAAACTGGGCAACCGCTCCAACGCGTCCAGCGAGATCGAGTACGACCAGGCGGTGGCCTGGCCGGTCGGCGAGCCGGGCCGTGGGGTGCGGACCATCGTCGAGATGGTGAACATGACCCGGCTGGACTGTGTGCTGGGCTCGGCGGCCGGGATGCGGGCCGGGCTCCGGCTGGCGCTGCACCACACCGCGCACCGGCGGGCGTTCGGCCGCGAGCTGGACCGGCAGCCGCTGATGCGCGCGGTGCTCGCGGATCTGGCGATCGAGTCGGAGGCGGCGACGCTGCTGGGGATGCGGCTCGCGACGGCGGTGGACCGCTCGCAGGCCGGGGACGCCGGGGAGGCGGCGCTGCGCCGGCTGGCGCTGGCGGCCGGCAAATACTGGGTGTGCAAGCGGGGCAGCGCCCATGCGGCGGAGGCGCTGGAGTGCCTGGGCGGCAACGGCTACGTCGAGGACTCGGGCATGCCGCGGCTCTACCGGGAGGCGCCGCTGCTGTCCATCTGGGAGGGCTCGGGGAACGTCGCGGCGCTCGATGTGCTGCGGGCGCTGGGCAAGGAACCGGCCGCGCTGGACGCGTTCTTCGCCGAGGTGGAGACCGCGACGGGCGCCGACCGCCGGCTGGACGCGGCGGTGGCCGGGCTCCGCAAGATGCTCGGCTCGGCGGCCGGTCCGGAGCGGGCGCAGCTGATGGCCCGGTCGCTGGCGGAGCGGATGGCGCTGGTCCTCCAGGGGTCGCTGCTGGTGCGGTACAGCCACCCGGCCCTCGCCGATGCGTTCTGCGCCTCGCGGCTCGACGGGGAGTGGGGCAATGCCTTCGGCACGCTGCCGGCCGGCGTCGATCTGACGGCCGTCCTGGAGCACGTCCGGCCGCAGCCCGCGAGCGCGGCCTGATGTCCGTACGGGTGGAGCACGCCGGTCCGGTGACGACGGTGGTGCTCTCCCGGCCGACGTCCCGCAACGCCGTGGACGGCGCGACGGCCGCGCAACTGGCCGATGCCTTCCGGGAGTTCGACGCCGATGACGGGGCGCGGGTCGCGGTGCTGTGGGGCGAGGGCGGGACGTTCTGCTCCGGCGCCGACCTCAAGACGATCGGCACCGAGCGCGGCAACCGCGTGGCGGCGGACGGGGACGGGCCGATGGGGCCGACCCGGATGCGGCTCGGCAAGCCGGTGATCGCGGCGATCGCCGGGCATGCGGTAGCCGGCGGTCTGGAGCTGGCACTGTGGTGCGATCTCCGGGTGGCCGAGGAGGACGCGGTCCTGGGCGTGTTCTGCCGGCGCTGGGGCGTGCCGTTGATCGACGGAGGCACGGTGCGGCTGCCGCGGCTGATCGGCGCGAGCCGGGCGATGGACCTGGTGCTGACGGGGCGGCCGGTGCCGGCCGCGGAGGCGCTGGACATCGGACTGGTCCACCGCGTGGTGCCGGCCGGTTCGGCACGCGCGGAGGCGGAGCTCCTGGCGGCGGAGATCGCCCGCTTCCCGCAGGCGTGTCTGCGCAGCGACCGCGCCTCCCTGCTGGACCAGGAGGGCCGGGACGAGGAGTCGGCGATGGCCGGGGAACTCGCCTACGGGCAGGCCGTCCTGGCCGAGGCGTGGGAGGGCGCGGCGCGGTTCGCCGCGGGGGCGGGGCGACATGGGGCGGCGGACGCGGACGGGTGAGCCGGAGCCCCGTCTGAGCCGGAGCCCCGTCCGGATCCTCCGGCTCCAGTAGCGCCACGTCCGCGCACCCCTGCCCGCCGGTTCCGGTAGCGGGCACGTCCGCGCGCCCGCCCCTGCTCGCCGGCAGGGCGAACGTCGTTGCGGCCGGACGGTTCGCCGCGTACGGTCACGCCGTCCCGCCCCGCCGCCCACGCCAGGAGCACCCATGAACGACCTGACCTACCCCGAGGAGGGCGGCACCCGGCGCACCCCGCTGCCGCCCGGCTACCACCACCTCCACGAGGAGCTGCCGATCGGCCACGGGCGGGCGGCACTGACGGCGGCGGGCGAGGCGATCACCACCTTCCGGATGCACCGTGCGGCGGGCGCCGGCATCCGGGCCGACGCCCCGCGGGCCGCGCCGGGCGTACGGGTCGAGGTCGCGCTGGGCATCGGACCGCTGCGGCTGCGGGCGCCGTGCACCGTGGTGTGGACGGTGGCCGAGGAGCACCGCATCGGCTTCGGATACGGGACCCGGCCGGGGCATCCCGAGTGCGGTGAGGAGGCGTTCGTCGCCGAACTGCGCGCCGACGGCTCGGTGTGGTTCACGGTGACCGCCTTCAGCCGCCCCGCCGGGACGTTCACCCGCCTCGCCGGCCCGCTGGTCCCGTTCTTCCAGCGCCGGTACGTCCACCATCTCGGCCGCACCCTACGCCGCCTGACGAGTCATCAGTAGGAGCCGTCCCGGGCCGTGCACCGGGTCCGCCCAGGGGGCTTCGCTCACGCCCTGACACCCCCCGGAACACGCTATGTTACCGATCCGTAGATTCACGGCTCCCGGTCTCCATACGTCCACTTCCCCTTCATCGATCCGTCACCACGGCCTCGGCCTGCCGTGAAAGAAATCCCTCCATGTGTGAGGACGAACTGATCCCGCCGCAGGCGGACATGACCGAGCAGGAGTGGCTGCACACCGGCTCGGCCACGACGGCCGGGGGGCCGTCCATGCCCACGACGGGGCGCACGGTGCCCTTCGTGAACCGGCGGACGCTGCTGGGCGGCGCGATGGCCGGTGCGGCGCTCGCGGTGCTGCCGTCGCCGGCGCAGTCGCCCGCTTCCGCGGCCGCCCGCCGCGGGGCCCCGGGGGCCTTCCCGTTCCCCGAACACCCCAATGGCAAGGGCGAGTTCGCGATTCTGGTCACCGGAGACGCGGGGACGGGCGACGAGGCGCAGTACGCGGTGGCGGCCGCCGCGCGCGATGTCTGCCGGGCCGAGCGGGTCGGCCTGGCGGTGGGCCTCGGCGACAACATTTACGAGAACGGGCCGGAATCCGACGACGACTCGGAATTCCAGGACAAATTCGAGAAGCCGAACAGCGGTATCGATGTGCCGTGGCTGATGGTGCTGGGCAATCACGACTGCTCCGGGCTCATTCCGGGCAGCGGCGGCGCCCCGTCCCGCGGTGACCGTGAGGTCGCCTACGCCGCCACCTCGCGGCGCTGGTACATGCCGAGCCGCTATTACAGCGTGCCGCTGCCGGCCGCCGATCCGCTGGTGGAGTTCTTCGCGATCGACACGATTCCGTGGTCGTCGTACGTCGCCCAGATCGACCCCCACTACCGGTGGGACGGGCCGTACATGCGCGAGCAGCGGAGCTGGCTGGACGGCGCGCTGCGCGCCTCACGGGCCCGCTGGAAGGTGGTGATCGGTCACCACCCGTACCTCAACAACGGCAAGCACGGCAGCGCCGGTTCCTACGACGGGTTCGAGATCGGGAACTACACCAGCGGCGTCCACCTCAAGGACATGTACGACAACGTGGTGGCCGGCCGGGCGGATCTGATCCTGTCCGGTCACGATCACACCCTGCAGATCCTGGAGCCGACGGCCCGTACGGGCGGCACCCGGCAGGTGGTGTGCGGGGCGTCGGCCAAGACGGAGGACGGGAAGGCGCACTTCGGGAACCCGGCAGCCTGGCAGAACTTCTCCGACCACGGGTTCATGCTGCTGAAGGTGTCCGGCGCGCGGCTGACCATCGAGGCGTACACCGTGGACGTGGCGACCCGGAAGGCCACCCTGGCGCACCGGACGCGGCAGACCCGGCCGGTGTCCGCGCCGGCGGGCGCCCACGCCTGACGGGCGGAGCCGTTCCCGGGCCGGCGCCGCGACTCCCCTTGCCCCCGCCTGTAGCAGCAGGGCAAGGGGAGTCGCGGCGCCGGAAATGCGGGTTTTCCGACCCGCGCCTAGGGTGTTCGCATGGCCGCGTTCCGGTGGATATCGGCCCCGGTCAACGGCCCGCGACCGAGGGCACGTGACGTGCTCGGCGCGGCGCGGCCTGCCCTGATGCCCGGCTGCCCGGCAGGGGTCGGACGGCGCGCCGCGGACCGCCGGGCCGCGAGACGTGGCGCGCCATGACCGGCCGGATCGTGGAACCGTCCGGCGAGGACTACGACCCCCTGGCCGACCGGGACTGGCGCCCGGTCACCGAGACCGCGCCCGGGGTGTCGCACCATGAGCCCGTCGGCCTGCGCGAGCGGCTGTCACTCAACCGGATGGGCACCTTCGACTGGGATCTGGCCCGCGGGTTCATGGATCTGGATCCCGGCGCCATGGGCGTCTTCGATCTGCGCCCGGACGAATACGACGGTGCGCCGATGTCCCTGGTCACCCGGGTGCCCCCGGAGGAGGGCCTGCGGCTGGACGAGGCGCTCGCCCAGGCCCTGCGGGACGGCCACTCCTCCTACGGCGCGTACTTCCGGGTCCAGTGCCGCGACGGGACCCAGCGCTGGACCCACGCCCAGGGGCGGATCCTGCACAACGCGGACGGCATGCCGTACCGGATCATCGGCATCGTCCGGGAGGCGACCAGCGAACTGGCGGACTCCGCGCTGCTGCGCTCGCTCCAGCAGGAGCGGCAGCGGCAGACCGTGATGGTGCAGCAGACCACCGCGGCGCTGGCCCGCGCGCTGTCCGTCAAGGACGTGACCCGGGTGCTCACCGACAGCGGCGGTGCCCGGCGGTTCGGCGCGGACGGGCTGCTGCTGGGTCTGGTCACCGACAACCGGTTCGAGGTGATCGCCGCCGCCGGTCTGGAGGGCGAGGTGCCCGACGACATGATGACCTCGCGGCTGGACGACGCCCTGCCGCTGGCCGACACGGCGCGCTCGCGGCGCCCGCTCTTCCTCAGCAGCCGGAGTGAGATGATCGCCCGCTTTCCGCGGCTGCACCCGTACACCGAGGTGCTGCCGACGGGCAGCGCGGCGTTCCTGCCGCTGGTCGCGCAGGACGCCGTCATCGGGGCGCTGGGGCTGTTCAACGCGGAGCCTGCGGTGCCGTCGCCGGAGGCCAGGAATCTGGCGCTGGCACTGGCCGGTGTGGTCGCCCAGTCCGTGCAGCGGGCGACCCTCTTCGACCAGGAACGGGAGTTCGCGACCGGGCTGCAGGCGACGATGCTGCCGCGCCGGCTGCCGCCCATCGCCGGCGGCGCGGTCACCGTCCGCTACCACCCGGCGAGCGTCGGACGGGACGTCGGCGGCGACTGGTACGACGTGATCGCACTGCCCCAGGGGCGGACCGGGCTGGTGGTCGGCGACGTCCAGGGACATGACACCCATGCGGCCGCCGTGATGGGCCAGCTGCGGATCGCGCTGCGGGCCTACGCCAGCGAGGGGCACTCGCCGGAGACGGTGCTGGTACGGGCCTCCCGCTTTCTGTCCGAGCTGGACACCGAACGCTTCGCCACCTGCACCTACATCCAGGCCGATCTGGAATCCGGGGCGCTGCACCTCGCCCGGGCCGGCCATCTCGGCCCGCTGATCAGCAACGCCTCCCGGCACATCGACTGGCCCGAGGTCCGCGGCGGCCTGCCGCTGGGGCTGGCCACCGCCTTCGGGCACGACCACTTCCCGGAGACCCAGCTGTTCCTGGAGCCCGGGTCGACGCTGCTGCTGTGCACCGACGGGCTGGTCGAGCAGCCCGGCCACGACATCTCCGCCGGCATCGACGCGCTGTCCGAGGCCGTCCGCGAGGGCCCCACGGAGCTGGAGGCGCTGGCCGACCGGCTCTCGGACCAGCTGTGGGCCACCCCCGGGTCGGAGGACGACATGGCTCTCCTGCTGCTGCACCGGCTCCCCGGCCCCGGGCCCGCGACCACACCCCGGCTACGGCTGCATGTCCATCAGGCCGACCCCTCGGGCACCGCGGAGGTCCGTGCGGCGCTGCGCCGCACGCTGGACCAGTGGCGGGCGGGCTCGGTCAGCCACCACATCGAGGTCGCCGCCTCCGAGCTGATCGCCAATGCGCTGACCCACACCGAGAGCGGTGCCCTGGTCTCCGTGGAGCTGCTGCCCGGCACCCCCCGGCGGATCCGGCTGGAGGTCGAGGACCGCTCCAGCCGCTGGCCGCGGCGGCGCAGCCCCGGGGAGACCGCGACCTCCGGCCGGGGGCTGCTGCTGGTCGAGGCATTCGCGGACCGCTGGGGCGCGGAGCCACGCGGTGCGGGCAAGGCGCTGTGGTGTGAGTTCGTGGTGCCGGAGGAGCCGGCCTGATCTTGGATCAACTCACCTTGCGCCATGCGCCTACGACGCATCAGGAGGCGGACGCGCCCTTCCCTGGGGTCGTCCGCTGCCCTTCACAGAGGGGCGGCCGAGCCGGCCGACCTGGCCGTGGGCCGACTCGGCCTGACGGGAAGGTACACCCTGAGCTCCAGGACGAAAACCGCTTCGGGGCAGGCGCGTTGGGGCGAAGTGACCGGGCGTCCGTCGCGGCCTGCCGAGCGCCCCGTCGGGCCCCGCCCCGTGCTGCTCAGTCCTCCGGCCCGTACCACAGCGTCGTCATATTGCAGAACTCCCGGATGCCGTGCCCGGACAGCTCCCGCCCGTAGCCCGAGCGCTTGGCGCCGCCGAAGGGGAGGCCCGGATGCGAGGCGGTCATCCCGTTGAAGAAGACACCGCCGGCCTGCACATCGCGGGCGAGCCGGGCCTGTTCGTCCGGGTCCCGGGTCCAGGCGTTGGAACTGAGGCCGAACGGCGTGTCGTTGGCGATCCGCACCGCCTCGTCCACGTCGGCGACGCGGTAGAGCGTGGCCACCGGCCCGAACGCCTCCTCGTAGTGGATGCGCATGCCGGGGGTGATGCCGGACAGCACCGTCGGCTCGTAGAACCAGCCCGTGCGGTGCTGTGGCGGCCGCCGTCCGCCGCACAGCGCCGCGGCACCCTTGTGGACCGCGTCGTCGACGAGCTCCTCCAGGTCGGAGCGGCCCTGTTCGCTGACGAGCGGCCCGACCTCGGTCTTCTCGTCCATCGGATCGCCGACGGTCAGCGCCGCCATCCGGTCGGTGAACCGCTCGGCGAACGCGTCGTAGATGTCGTCGTGCACGAGGAACCGCTTGGCCGCGATGCACGACTGACCGTTGTTCTGGACGCGCGCCGTGACCGCGACGCGGACCGCCTTGTCGAGGTCGGCGGAGGGCAGCACGATGAACGGGTCGCTGCCGCCGAGTTCGAGGACGGTCTTCTTGACCTCGTCGCCGGCGACCGAGGCGACCGCGCGGCCGGCCGGCTCGCTGCCGGTCAGCGTCGCGGCGGCGATCCGCGGGTCGCGCAGGATGTCCTCGACGGCGCCGGACCCGATCAGCAGGGTCTGGAAACAGCCCTCGGGGTAGCCCGCGCGGCGGAAGAGCTCCTCGATGTACAGCGCGGTCTGCGGGACGTTCGAGGCGTGCTTGAGCAGCCCGGTGTTGCCCGCCATCAGGGCGGGTGCAGCGAACCGGACGACCTGCCAGAGCGGGAAGTTCCAGGGCATCACCGCGAGGACGGTGCCGAGGGGGCGGTAGCGCACCACGGCGCGGGCCGCGCCGGAGTCGCTGACGTCGGCGGGGTCGGGGTGCTCGTCGGCCAGCAGCTCCTCGGCGTGGTCGGCGTACCAGCGCATGGTCTTGGCGCACTTCGCGGCCTCCGCGCGCGCCTGGGCCAGCGGTTTGCCCATCTCCGTGGTCATCGTGCGGGCGATGCCGTCCTGGTCGGCGTCGAGCAGCTCGGCGGCCTTGCGGAGCAGTTCCCTGCGGCGGGCGAAGCTGGTGCGGCGGTGCTCCTGGAAGGCCTGGTCCGCCCGGACCAGATGGTCTTCGATCTCGCCGGCGTTGAGCGCATCGAAGGTTTTCAGGGTCTCGCCGGTGGCCGGGTTGACCGTGGCGATGGCCATGATCAGCACCTCCTTGATGGTGCGGGCGGGGCACCCGCGGAGTACGGGGCGTCGGTCCGGGCGGCTCCTAGGAGAGCGGTGAGGGGGCCGGGGACGGCTCCGGGACCGGGTCGGGATCGGGTCCCGGCGGCCGCGGGATCGGCGACGGTTCCGGCGGGATGGGGTCCGGCTGGCCGGGCGGGCTCGGCGGGCCGGGCAGCGGGTCCGGGACGGGGTTCGGGGGCGGCCCTCCCGGATCCGGGGTGGGCTGCGGCTCGCGGTCGAGCGTGCGATCGCTGCGCGTATGGGGTTGCCGCTGCACGGTGGGCCTCCAGAATGAGATGTCTAGTGGCACATGGGCCCCGTACCCGAGTTTCGCCCGTCCATGGCCCCGGCGCACGGTGGATTGCGGCGGACGGATTGCGCCGGGCCGGGGGCGGCGTATGTGACCTGATCGGACGGCGCCCGGCGGGCCCGTCGCGCTCTACCGTGCGGTCATGCCCATGACGCGTACGCGTACCAGGACGATGCACCCGGCCGCGGCCGGGGCCAGGACCTCGGCCGGAGGCGCGGGCCGGACGGCCGGGGTCAGGGCCGCCGTACTGCTGGCGGCGACTGCCGCGCTGCTCCTCGGACTCTGCGCGCCCGCCCCGGCGGCCGCCCCGCCGCCCGCCGGCTCCCGCGTCCCCCTTCCCTCCCGTATGGCGGACACCGGGGGCAGCGACCAGCTCATCACCGCCCAGGCGCGCACCCCGCGCGCCACCACCGGGACGGTGATGTGGTGGCAGCGCCACAACGGCCGCTGGCAGCGGGCCGGTTGGGCACCGGCCCGGTTCGGCGCCCACGGGCTGACCGAGGGCCGCACCCGGGTGCAGGGCACCTCGACCACCCCGACCGGCCTGTACGACCTGCCGTTCGCCTTCGGCATCGCCCCGGCGCCGCCCGGCACCACCGTCCCCTACCGCCGGGTCGGCGCGGACTCCTGGTGGTGCGAGGACAACGCCTCGGCCTCCTACAACCGCTGGGTGGCGCCCCTGCCGCCGGACTGCGCGGCCGCCGAGTCCGAACGGCTGGCGGACCACCCCACGCAATACAGCCGGGCCCTGGTCACCGGCTTCAACTACCACCGTCCGGTACACGGCCGCGGCGCCGGGATCTTCCTCCACGTCCACGGCAAGGGCGCCACGGCCGGCTGTGTGTCCGTACCGGCCGGGGCGATGGCACGGATCCTGTCGTGGGTACGGCCGTCCCGGCATCCGCACATCGCCATCGGCACGGCGTATGGGCATACGGCGCTGACGCGGTACTGACGGGGCAGCCGACCCGCTTCTGACAGGGGCAAGGGCGGGGTTATGAAGGGCAGGGTTATGGGGGCAAGGGCGGGGTTATAGGGGCTCGGGTCTCGGGGGCTCGGAGCCCTCGGCGAGGCCCGGCGAGCTCTCCCCCGCCCCCGCCCCCTCCCCCTCCTCCCCCTTCGGGGGAGGGGGCGGGGGGTGGGTTCGGGGGTGGGGGGGAACAGCACCCGCTCCTCACGCCCGTGGCGCCCGGGCGTCGTAACGGGCGAACCCGCGCCGGGCAAGGCCCAGTCCGATGACCACCACGACACAGGCCACCCCGCCCCCGATCACCGCGGTCGCCGGGGACGTCAGATCGGCCACCGACCCGGCGAGGAAGTCGCCCAGCCGCGGCCCGCCCGCGACCACGACGATGAAGACGCCCTGGAGGCGGCCGCGCATCGCGTCCGGTGTCGCCGCCTGGAGCATGGTGCTGCGGAACACCATCGAGACGGTGTCCGAGCAGCCGGCCACCGCCAGGAAGAACAGGCCGAGCCACAGCTGACGGGAGAGTCCGAAGCAGGCCACGGCCGCGCCCCAGGAGACCACCGCGAGCAGGATGGCCAGACCGTGCCGGCGGATCCTGCCGAGCCAGCCGGAGAACAGCCCGCCCAGCACGGCGCCCACCGCGGGCGCGGCGACCAGCAGCCCGACGGTCTTGGCGTCCCCGGCGAACCACAGCACCGCGACCGCCGGGAACAGCGCCCGCGGCTGGGCGAGCACCATCGCCGCCAGATCGGAGAAGAACGTCATCCGCAGATTCGGCCGGGTGGCGAGAAACCGCAGCCCGTCCAGTACGGAGGCCCGGCGCCGCGGCCCCTCCCCCTGGTCGGGCCGCATGGACGGCAGCCGCCACATCGCATACAGCGAACCGCTGAAGGCCACCACATCGATCAGGTACGCGGTCTGGTAGCCCCACAGACCGACGATGACGCCGCCCAGCATCGGCCCGCACATCAGACCGAGGTTGCCGGTCAGGGAGTTGAGGGCATTGGCGGCCGGCAGCTGCTCGGCGGGCAGCAGCCGCGGGATCATCGACGAGCGGGCCGGTGAGTTCAACGCGAAGCAGACCGCCTGGACGGCGACGACCCCGTACAGCAGCCAGACCCGGTGGAATCCGGCCAGTGCGGCGACGGCCAGTGTGAGGGACATCGCGGTGGCGCCCGCGGCGCTGTAGAGGCCCAGGGTGCGGCGGTCGACGGTATCGGCGATGGCGCCGCCGTACAGCCCGAAGACCACCAGCGGGACCAGGGCGCACAGGCCCACCAGACCGACCGAGAAGGTGGAGTGGGTGAGGGCGTAGACCTGTAGCGAGACCGCGAGTGCGGTCATCTGCTGGCCCATCCAGGAGATGGTGTTGCCGCACCACAGACGGCGGTAGTCCGGGGAGGTGCGCAGCGGGGTCAGATCGGCGAATATCCGGGAGCGCAGGGGTATTTCGCCCTTTTCAGAGGTTGTTGTAGGGGCCACGCGGCGCAGTAAAGCACGCCGTCGGGACGGATGGGACGACAGGGCGAGAAGAGGCGCCCGGGGCACTCACCCCTTACGCGCCACCTCCGCGGCCGCCCGGTACGCCAGTGACCCACCGGCCCGTTCAGCTGCCCGTTCGCCAGTGGCCCGCAGGCCCGCTCAGCTGCCCAGTAGCCAGCGGCCCGCAGGCCCGTTCACCCACCACGTACGCCAGCGCTCCGCCAGCGACCCACTGCCCCGCTCAATCGTCCGGAAGCCCATACACCCTGCGCGCGTTGCCCGCGGCGATCATCGCGCCGACCCGCCGGGCGTCGTCGGCCGACCAGGCTCCGGACGCCGTCCAGTCGCCCAGGACGGCCGCCAGCGCGGTCCGGAACAGCGCGCTGCCGACCACGTACAGCTCCGGCAGGCCGTAGGCGTCGGTGGAGAAGAGCAGCTTGCCGAAGGGCGCGAGTTCCAGGAACTCGGCGAGCACGGCCGCCGCGCGCGAGCCGGTATGACTGAGCGTCAGCCCGACGTCGGCATACACGTGCGGGAACACGCTCGCCAGGTAGGCGGCCTGACGGTGGTACGGGTAGCAGTGCAGCAGCACCAGGTCCGTGCCGGTGTCGGCGGTGGCCCGGACCAGCCCGGTCAACAGCGCGGGGTCGGCGTGATCGAGGCGGAGGTCGGGGTCGCCGAATCCGGTGTGCAGCTGGAGGGGGCGGCCGGTGGCCACGGCCAGTTCGATGAGGTGGCGCAGCAGGACCGGGTCGGTGAGGCGGGGGGTGCCCGCGGCCATCCAGGAGCGGACGGCGGAGTGCACCGCACCGGGGGCGGGCGGCACGGGGTCCAGCGCGAGCCCGTGACGGTAGGCGGCGACTGTCTTGAAAGCGACGGCGGTGCGCGCGGCGTCGCGGACTGCGCGGGCGAGGGCGTCGGTGAGCTCCTCGGCGTCCCGGGCACCGGCCGCGGTGCGCTCGGCCAGCGTCTCCAGCCGTACGACCTCGTAGCCGGTGCCGCCGCCATCCGCGGCTGTCTCGGCGGGGCCGGTCAGGTCGCCGGGCAGCCCGGTGTCCAGGAGGTAGCTGCCGATGCCGGTGGCGCGCAGCAGCCGGCGCCGGGTCTCGTCCGGGCCCAGGTCGCGGCGGCGGGCCAGATAGCGGTCGGGCGGGCAGTGCGCCGGCAGGTCGAGCAGCGGCGGGCACCAGCGGCGTACCGCGAAACCGGCCTGGGTGTCGAAGAAGGTGGTGCCGGTCGCGGGCGGCCGGTCCGATTCGGTGAGGTACGAGGAGAACGTCCCGGGGTCGGGCTCGTACCGGAGCACGCCGTGGCAGTGGTGGTCCACCAGCGGCGGCAGGCCGTCGGCGGCGCCGGGGCCAACTCCCGCGACGTCGGCGGGCATCACCACCGCCAGCGGGTGGCGGCGGCGATCTCCTCCGCCTCGCTCTCGGCGAAGTGGGCCTCCTCCGCGCGCCGCACGGCCAGCACCGCGCCGTGCAGCACCTCTCCCATCGCCTCGTGCAGCGGGGCCGACTTCTCCAGCCGGTCGGCGGCCTCGGTGAGGGTGGCGGGCAGCCGTACGATGCCGCGCCGGGCCCGCTCGCGGACGCCGAGTACGCCCGGGTCGCCGGTCTGCGGGTCGGGCAGCTGCGCCGCCGATTCGATGCCGTGCAGTCCGGCGGCGATGACCGTGCCCACGGCGAGATACGGATTGGCGGCGGCATCGAACGTCTTGACCTCGGCGTGACCGCCGTCCGGGTCGTCGGGGGCGCCGGTGATCAGCCGCAGCGCCGCCTCCCGGTTCTCCACGCCCCAGCACTGGTAGACGCCGGCCCAGTGGGAGGGCTGCAGCCGCAGATAGCTGGCGGGTGACGGGCAGCCGATGGCGAGCAGGGCGGGCAGGGCGTCGACGAGTCCGCCGAGGAAGGCCACCGCGTCCGGCGCCAGGCCCCATTCGGCGCCGGGGGTCCGGTGCAGGCTCGCCCCGTCGCGGTAGAGGCCGAGGTGGAGGTGGCAGCCGTTGCCGACCTGGCCGGCGACGACCGACGGGGCGAAGGAGGCACGCAGCCCGTGCCGGGCGGAGACGGCGCGGACGGTCTCCCGGACCAGCACCACGTCGTCGGCGGCGCGCACCGGATCGGCGGGGGCGGTGGTGACCTCGAACTGGCCCGGGGCGTACTCGGGGTGGAGCTGGAGTACGTCCAGGCCCTGGACGGCGAGCGCCTCGGTGACGTCCCGGAGGTAGTCGGAGAGTTCGACGACGCGCGTCATGCCGTAGGCGGGGCCCGCGCAGGGGTAGTCGAGCACCTCGTCCGCGCCCTCGGCGGCCGGGCCGTGCCCCGCCGGGGCGCGGGTGACCACCCACTCCGTTTCGAAGCCCATCCGCAGTTCCAGACCGGCCGCGCCGGCCCGCTCCACCATCCGCCGGGCGAACTGTCGCTGGCAGGCGGGGTGCGGCCGGCCGAGCTGGTCGTAGCGGTCCACCGGCGCCCAGGCCCAGCCGGGCTGTGCCGCGAGGACGACGACGCGGTCCAGGTCGGGGAAGAGCCGCAGGTCCCCGTCGGGCCCGCCGACGTGCTCGGATTCGGTGATGTCGTCGTCGGAGGTGAAGACGTCGAAGACGGGCGACATCCCCACGCCGCGCTCCGCGGCCGCCGCGAACCGCTGCACCGGAACGGTCTTGACCCGGGTGATGCCAGCATTGTCCACCCAGGTCAGCGCCACGTTCAGGACGCCCTCCGAGGTCAGTTGCGCCGCCAGCCGGCGGGCTTCCTCGCGCTGTTCCGCCCGCGATCCCATAAATCCGTCCTCACTCGACCGTGCCGACCCCTCGGCGCCCGCTGTGCTGACCACCCGTGGCCGGCGCAGCCCGATGCCTGGCCGGTCAGGAGCAGTTGAACTCGCACCATACGCACTTTCCGCTGCCGCGCGGTTCCACACCCCAGACATCGGCCAAGCGGTCCACGAGGAGCAGACCGCGGCCGGAGACACCGGCCTCGCCCGGTTCCCGGCGCCGCGGCAGGCTGCTGGAGTGGTCCTCGACCTCCAGCCGCAGCAGCCGCCCGACGCTGTGCGGCATACGGATGTTGACCACGGCCTCGCCGTCGGTGTGCAGCAGCGCGTTGGTGATCAGCTCATCGGCGACCAGCTCGATCTCCTCGGCCCGCTCGGCCGCGCCCCAGGCGCGTACCGCGGCCCGGATCATGTGCCGCGCGGCCGACAGCCCGTCGGGGTCGGCGGGTGCGATGTGCTGACGGAACCGTCCGACGATGTCGTGCTCCGGGGCGCCGAGGCGGCGCAGCAGAAGCAGCGCCATGTCGTCCTCGCCGGTCCGGGCGCCCGCCGACTCGCAGAGCCGGTCGGCGAGTTGCTGGACGTCCTGGGGGCCGTCGCGGACCTCGCGGGCCAACTGCCGCATCCCCTCGTCGAGATCGGTGCCGGGCTGTTCGACGATGCCGTCGGTGCACAACAGCAGGGTGTCGCCCGGGGCGAGCTGGACGGTGGTGACCGGATAGTCGAGCCGGCGGAATTCGGAGGCGATGCCGAGCGGCAGCCCGCCGGCCACCGGCAGTCTGCGGCAGATGCCCTCGGCGTGCCGCAACAGGGGGTCGATATGGCCGGCCCGGACGATCCGGGCCGCGCCGGTGCTCAGGTCCGCATCGACATAGGTGCAGGTGGCGAAGCGGTCGGTGTCGAGCTCGTTGAGGAAGGCGGAGGCGCGGGCCATGACGGTGGCCGGGGCGTGCCCTTCGGCCGCGTAGGCGCGCAGCACGATCCGCAGCTGGCCCATCAGCGCCGCGGCCTGGGTGTCATGGCCCTGGACGTCGCCGATGACGGCGGCGATCCGGCCGTCGGGCAGCGGAATAACGTCGTACCAGTCGCCGCCGATGTCCCGGCCCATCCGGGCGGAGCGGTAGCGGACGGCGATCTGCGCGTTTGCGACGCCGGGGATCCGGCGGGGCAGCATGGCCTGCTGGAGGCCCGCGGCGAGATCGTGCTCCTGGTCGTAGAGCATGGCGCGGGCCAGGCTC
The DNA here is from genome assembly GCF_900221035.1 of Streptomyces sp. 2323.1. Lineage (NCBI taxonomy): Bacteria > Bacillati > Actinomycetota > Actinomycetes > Kitasatosporales > Streptomycetaceae > Streptomyces > Streptomyces sp. 2323.1. The sequence goes on from NZ_LT907981.1 coordinate 1,240,180, forward strand.
TGCGCGATGCTGCTGCCGAGCGCCAGCAGGACGCTGCGTTCCTGGTCGCGGAAGTCGCTCTCGCGCTCGAAGAACAGGCCGATCACACCGATCGGGCGGCCCTGGGCGATCAGCGGCAGATAGGCCGCGGAGTTGACGTTCAGCGGCTCTATGGCCGGCCACAGCCGCGGCCAGCCGCGCCGGAACTCCGCACGGCTGGACACATACCGCGGGGTGAGCGTGCGGACGACCTCGCTCATCGGGAATTCGTCCCCCACCCGCGTGTATTCGAGGTCCGGTACGAAGCTGCCCGCCTTGCCCTCGGAGATCAGCCGGATACGGCCCGCCTCGACGAGGCCGAGGATCACGTTCTCCGCGCCCAGCCGGCTCAGCCCCTGCTCGTCGGCGAGCACGGCGATCACGTCACCGACCGTTCTGGCGTGTGCCAGGGCGGCGGTGGTGCGCTCGACGACGCTGGTGTGCCGACGGCGTTCCTCATCGCCGGCGAGCCGCTCCGCCGCGTGGGTGTACTCCTGGCTGGCGTCGCGCACCACCCCGATGATGCGCCGGGGCCGGCCTCTGCCGTCCCGCCGGATGCTGCCCTGGCTGTGGGTCCAGCGCAGCTCGCCGTCGCGCAGCCGCACCCGGAAGTACGCGCCGTAGGAGTCGCTGCCGTCCTTGAGCGCCCGGGCGACCAGGGCGTCCAGACGGGCCGCTTCATGGGACGGGAGGCGACACCTGAGGGTCTCCGGACGGTCGTCGTAGTCCGCCGGGAGCATGTCGAACACCTCGAGGGCGGGCGCATCCATGTGCATCAGCCCGCTGTCGAGGTCCCAGTCGAAGCCACCCATGCCGTTGAGGGCCAGGGTCAGGTCCGGGTGGGCGGGCCAGTCGTCCGGCACCGACACGGCGGGCAGCTTCGCTCCCCGGTCAGCCATGACGTCACTTTGCCACATTCGCCCGGATTGCGGCGTCTCCAGTCGATTCCCTCCGTAGAGCCCCGGAACCACCACCTCGGCAAACTGACTCATGCATCAGCTACCTCAACACCCCACCGCCTGTTTCGGTGCGAATAAGGCGATGAGAACCCCCCCTCCCTCCCCCACACTATTGCGATGTTCTCAACGCGCTGTTACGGTCCCGGACCATGGACGACGCCCCCGGAGACCGGGTCACCGACGACACCGGCGATGTCACGGACCGTGTCCGGCAGGTGATCGGCCGGCTCGGCTGCAGCCACCGCGAGTTCGCCCGCCGGATCGTGATGGACCCCTCGAAGCTGTCCCGGTCACTGGGCGGCACCCGGCGGTTCACCCTCGCCGAGATCGTGCGGATCGCCGATATCGGGGCGGTCGACACCGGCTGGCTGCTCGGCGCCCCGGCCCGGCCCGCCGCGGGGGCCGACCGCGAGCCGGCAGCCGTCCCCGAGGGCGGCCGGCCGCTGCAGATCGTGCGGGAGACCGTCCGGCTGATCGCCGTACACGGCTTCCACGGCGTACGCGTCGCCGACATCGCGGCCGCCTGCGGCACCAGCCCCGCCGCCGTCCACTACCACTTCCCCGGCCGCGACGAGCTGCTGGAGGCCGCGGTGCGCTGGTGCATGGACGAGGACACCGAACGCCGCGCCGCCGGCCTGGCCGAGGCCCCCGACGCCGGTGCCGAGCTGCGGCAGCTGATCGCGCTGCAGACCCCGCGCACCGAACAGCAGCGCCGCCAGTGGCTGGTCTGGCTCGACCTGTGGGCCCAGGCGGCCCGCTCCACCGCCGTCGGCCGGCTCCACGAGCACTACTACCGGCAGTGGCGCAGCACCGTCGCCGACGTCGTACGGCGCGGCATCGACCAGGGCGTCTTCCGCGCCGTCGATCCGGAGTTCACCGCGCTACGGCTGACCGCACTGATCGACGGCCTGGCCACACAGGTGCTGGCCACGGCACCGGACAGCACCGGCCCCGACACCATGCACGCCGCCCTGCTCGCCTTCGTGGAGAGCGAGCTGACCCCCGCCGGTTGAAGCCGCCCCTCAGCACACCCACCGAAGGGACTCCCGTGAACAACGAGGTCATCATCACCTGCGCGCTCACCGGCGCCGGTGACACCGTCCGCCGCTCCCCGCACGTCCCGGTGACGCCCGAGCAGATCGCCGCGTCGGCCGTCGAAGCGGCGTCCGCGGGCGCCGCCGTGGTGCACATCCATGTACGGGACCCCGAGACCGGCGCCCCCTCCCGCGATCCGCGGCTGTACGCGGAGGTCGTCGAGCGGATCAAGGAGACCGGCACCGACGTCGTCATCAACCTCACCGCCGGCATGGGCGGCGACCTGGTGATCGACCCAGAACGCCCGCTCCGGCAGCTGCCCGGTACGGACCTGGTGGGCGGCCTGGAGCGGCTCCCGCACGTCGAGGAACTGCTGCCCGACATCTGCACCCTGGACTGCGGCTCGCTCAACTTCGGCGACGGATCCACCCTCTATGTCTCCACCCCCGACATGCTGCGGGCCGGCGCCCGGCGCATCCAGGAACTCGGCGTACGGCCCGAGTTGGAGATCTTCGACACCGGTCAGCTGTGGTTCGCCCAGCAGCTGCTGGGCGAGGGGCTGCTGGACGACCCGACGGTCTTCCAGCTGTGCATGGGCATCCCCTGGGGCGCCCCGGCCGACCCGGGTGTGCTCCAGTCCATGGTCCACATGCTGCCCGAGGGCGCGCAGTGGGCGAGTTTCGCGCTCGGCCGGATGCAGCTGCCGTGGGCCGCCCAGTCGATCCTTCTCGGCGGCAACGTCCGGGTCGGCCTGGAGGACAACCTCTACCTCAGCAAGGGCGTCAAGGCCACCAACGGGCAGCTGGTCGAACGTGCCGTACAGCTCACCGAGTTGCTCGGCGCCACGGTCGCCACACCCGACCAGGCACGTGCCCGGCTGGGGCTGAAGCCGCGCGCCTGACCCCGCGCCCGCACACACCTCCTCCACCTCTCCGCCTGGAGCCGCTCACCATGCCTGAAACCCTCCCCGCCCCCTGCGCCCCCGAGGACGTACGCCGTGTCGCCTGTATCGGCGCCGGAGTGATCGGCGGCGGCTGGGCCGCCCACTTCCTCGCCCGCGGCTACGACGTCACCGCCTGGGACCCGGCCCCCGACGCAGAGGAGAAGCTCCGCCGTCTGGTGGCCACCGCCTGGCCCGCGCTGGAACAGATAGGCCTGGCCGAGGGCGCCGCACCGGACCGGCTGACCGTCGCCGGCACGCTCGCCGAGGCGGTCGCCGACGCGGACTTCGTCCAGGAAAGCGCCCCCGAGAAGCTGGAGTTGAAGCGCTCGCTGCTCGCCGAGCTGACCGCCGCGACCCGGCCGGGCGTGGTCATCGCCTCCTCCACCTCCGGCTACCCGATGACCGATATGCAGACCGCGGCCGGGGACGCCGGCCGCCTGGTCGTCGGCCACCCCTTCAACCCGCCGTACCTGATCCCACTGGTCGAGGTCGTCGGCGGCGAACGGACCGACCGCGCGGCCGTCACCTGGGCGTCCCGCTTCTACGAGGTGGCGGGCAAGTCCGTCCTCACCATGGACCGCGAACTGCCGGGCTTCATCGCCAACCGCCTCCAGGAGGCACTGTGGCGCGAGGCGCTGCACATGGTCGCGAACGGCGAGGCCTCGGTCGCGGACATCGACGCCTCGATCACCGAAGGCCCTGGCCTGCGCTGGGCGTTCATGGGCCCCTGCCTGACCTTCGCGCTGGCCGGCGGCGAGGGTGGCATGGCGCACATGCTCGACCACTTCGGCCCGTCCCTGAAGTCGCCGTGGACCCGTCTGGAGGCGCCGGAGCTGGACCGTGCGCTGCGCGACGCCATGGTCGAGGGCTGTGCGGAGGCGGCGGGCGACCGCAGCTATGCGGACCTGGTCGCCGCGCGCGACCAGGGCGTCATCGATGTCCTGCGCGCCACCGGCCGGCTGGGAGACACGTCACGATGAGCCCGCACCCGCCGGGAGGCCTCCCGCTCTTCCGCCGACGGGTCCAGGACGACTGGATCGACTACAACGGCCACCTCAGCGAGGCCTACTACGTCCTGGTCTTCGGCTTCGCGACCGATGCCCTGATGGCGGCGGCCGGGCTCGGCCCCTCCTACCGCGAGCGCTCCGGCTGCTCCCTCTACACGGTCGAGGCACATGTCCGCTACCTCCACGAGGTGGCCCGCAACACCGAACTCACCGTCCGTACCACCGTGTTGGGTGTGGACGGCAAGAAGCTCCGCCTCCTCCACGAGATGTTCGCCGGTGCGCCGGCGGGCGACCCGGTGGCCACGGAGGAGTTGTTCACCCTGCACATCGACCGGTCCGCGGGCCGGGCGGCGCCGTTGCCGGAGGCCACCCGTGCCTTCCTCATCGGGCTGGTCGCTCCGGCGCCCTCGTGGGCGGGGCACGGGATCCGGGAGGTGTGAGGAGCGGGGCGGCCGTCGGGGGTGCCGGATGCCGCGCGGGGACGCCACCCCGGGCCGGTGCCATCCTGGAAGACGGTCCCGCCACCGATCCGGCAAGGAGAAGGAGACACGACCATGAGCACGACTAAAGGCCACCACATCGACGTCACCCAGGGCAGCGAGCACGTCCGCGTCGAGATCGACGGCCGGCTGATCGCCGAGAGCAACCGCCCGCTCCTGCTCGCGGAGACCGGCTACCCGGTGCGGTACTACTTCCCGCCCGAGGACGTACGGACCGAGCTGCTGGTCCCCTCCGACACGCACACCGTGTGCCCCTTCAAGGGCACGGCCTCCTACTGGTCGCTGCCCGGCGGCCCGGAGGACGTCGTGTGGGCCTACCCCGAGCCGCATGACCAGGTCGCCCCGATCAAAGATCATTTCTGCTTCTACGAGGTCGAGCGGGACTGACACCGGCCGGCCCGACACCGCACAATCGAAGGGTGAACGACGCGGACAAGACACCCGACACACCCGGCCCGCCCCCGACCCGGACGTCCGGCCCCCCGCGGCCGGGCACCGAGGGCGGCGATCCGGCCTGCTGGCTGGACCAGGTGTGTGCGGCCTGCGGCCGGATCCGCGAACGGCCGGGCGGTGAGGTCTGCGAGCACTGCGGCGCCGCGACGGCGGACGGCGCGGGCGGGGACGAAGGCGACGCGGCCCGGAACGGCGAGCCCGGGACCCCCGGCACCCCCCAGCGGCGGGCCGCAGGGCCACTCCGCCGGGACCGCGACGAGGAGGGGCGGGCCCGCAGCGCCCGCCCCCGCGATGGGCTCGGCCGCCCGCTCCCCTACGGCTCCCCGGGGGTGGCGCGGCAGCCCGAGGGGGTGGCGCGGACACCCGCACAATCGCTGGCCGAGGCACAGCGGCTGCTCGACGACGGGATGCCGTTCCATGCCCATGAGGTGCTGGAGGACGCCTGGAAGGCGGCGCCGGAGGCGGAGCGCGAGCTGTGGCGCGGACTCGCCCAGCTCGCGGTGGGACTCACCCATGCGGCACGCGGCAATGCCGTGGGCGGCACGGCGCTGCTCGACCGGGGGACGTCGGCCCTCGCCCCGTATGCGGACGCGGCCCCTTACGGGATCGACATCGCGGGACTCCTCGCCTGGTCCCGGGAGCTGACCGGACGTCTGACCGGCTCCGGGGCCGTACCGGCGGCGGAGACCGCGCCCCGGCTCCGGACCACCGGCGACACGACCGAAAACCGCCCCACCGCCGAGGGGTGAGGAGGGCTCCGCGGGGACAGACGGAGCCCTCCTACCAGCCGTACGGCACAGCCACCGCCGCTCGCCGGCCGTTACCCCCAGCCGTCCAGCCCAGTCACCGCCGCTCGCCGGCCGTACGCCCCACCGGCCGCCGGCCTACGCCGTGCCGCGCCCCGCTCCGCCACGGCCGCGCGCCTGCCGCCAGCGGGTGAGCAGGGCGCCCAGCCCGATCGCCGCGACGCCGGCGCCGCCCGCCCCCAGGACCAGGGTGGAGCGCCAGGGGGAACCGTCGCGGGCCGCGGCCCCGGTCGTCCGGTCTGCCACCGGACCCGGCCGGGCGCCACCGTCGTAGGAGGCGCTCACGGCGTGCAGGGTGCCCACCGGCTGGGCCTTGCCCTCGGCGTCGAAGCCCCAGTCCAGCAGCGAACCGGCCTCCTTGTAGACACCGTTGGCCTGCGTCGACTGCGGGTTCATGACGGTGACCAGCAGGGTGCGGCCGTTCCGGCGGGCGGCGGCGATCAGGGTGTTGCCGGCCTTGGAGGTGTAGCCGTTCTTCACGCCGATGATGCCGGGGTAGCGGGCCAGCCCGTGCGAGCCGACCAGCATGCGGTTGGTGTTCTCGATCCGGGTGGTGCCGCCGGCGCCGGGGAACTGGGCACTGGTGGTGGCGCAGTAGCGGGCGAAGTCGGCGTTGGCGAGTCCGGCGCGGGCGAAGATGGTCAGGTCGTACGCGGAGGACACCTGGCCGGGCGCGTCATAACCGTCCGGGGACTTGACGGTGGTGTCGCGCGCGCCGAGCCTGCGGGCGGTCTGCTGCATCTCCCGCGCGGTGGTCTGCCAGCCGCCGTTCATCGACGCCAGCACGTGCACCGCGTCGTTGCCGGAGCGCAGGAAGACCCCGCGCCACAGGTCGGCGACGGTGTAGCGGCGGCCCTGCCGGACGCCGACGACGCTGCTGCCGGCCCCGACACCCTCGAGGTCCGCGGAGCTGACCTGGCGCACGGTGCCGCCCGGGAACTTCGGAAGGACGGTGACCGCGAACAGCGTCTTGAGGGTGCTGGCCGGGGCGAGCTTGCGGTGCGCGCTCTTCGCGGCCAGCACATTGCCGGTGTCCGCGTCGGCCACCATCCAGGACAGTGCGGACAGCCCGCCGGGCAGCCGCGGTATGCCGGGGGCGGTGACCGCCTGTACCCCGGCATCGGCCACGCCGGCCTGACGGCCCGTCGCCCCGTCCGCCGCGGCCGGTATGCACGTCAGTGAGACCCCGGCGAGGGCGATCGCCGCCGTCGCCGCTGCCGTCTTGGACATCCGCGCGTGAGTTGCCATGCCGTCACGCTATGGAGTGGGACGGCAACCCGCAGCACAGTTGAGCCAGACGGGCCATCGTGCCGCCACCCGCCCGGCATATCGCAACTGCAACGGGTGCAAAGAAAGGCCCGCCCGGTGCGACGGGGGATGCACACCGGGCGGGCTCAGACACCTTTCTACCGCATGAGCGAACGGTTATGCCTCAAAAACTTGTTCGCTCGCCGTTTCCCAGGCGACGGGCAGCGAAATCAGGCCACGCGACCGGAGGGTCCTGCGGTGCCGCAATTCACCACGCGGGACGTCCAGTCGCAGCTCCGGGAAGCGGCCGAGGAGCGCTTCGAGCGCGGTCACCGCCTCCATCCGGGCGAGCGGCGCGCCGAGGCAGTAGTGGATGCCGTGGCCCATCGCGAGGTGCCCGGAGAGGTCCCGGCCGCGGTCCAGCGCGTCCGGCGCAGGGAAGCGCGCGGGGTCGCGGTTCGCGGACGCGATCGCCAGCAGCACGCTGTCCCCGGCCGGGATCCGTACGCCGCCGATCTCCACGTCCTGGGTGGGGAAGCGGCGGATCGCCAGCGGACCGGGGCCGTCGTAGCGGAGGAACTCCTCCACGGCCGCCGGGAGTTCGGCTGGATTCTGCTGCAACTGACGGAGTAGGTCCGGGTGGTCGAGCAGGGCGAGCACGGCGTTGCCGATGAGGTGGACGGTGTTCTCGTATCCGGCGAAGAGAATGAGGAAGGCGAGCGAGGTCAGTTCGTCCTCGGTGAGCCGGTCGCTCCCGTCGGCGGCGGGCGCGTCATCGCGGACCGCGATCAGGTCCGAGAGCAGATCGTCGCCCGGCTCGGCGCGCTTGGCCGCGATCAGCCCGGTGTAGAACTCCAGCATCGCCCCGATCGCCTGCTTCATCCCCTCCGGCCGGCTCGGATCGGGCGTGATCAGCGCGTCCGACCAGGCCAGGAAGTCCCGCCGGTCGCGCTGCGGGATCCCGAGCAGATCGCAGATCACGGTGATCGGCAACGGCCCCGCATAGTCGGCGATCAGGTCCGCGCGGCCGCGCTCGGCCATCGCGTCCAGCAGTTCGTCGGCCACCCGCCGTACGGGCGCCCGCAGCGTCTCGACCCGGCCCGGGGTGAAGGCCTTGACCACCAGGCGGCGGACGCGGGTGTGGTCCGGCGGATCCATGTTCAGCAGATTGGCGTCCAGCGCGGGCGGCAGCGCGAAACCGCGGTATCCGCCGGGCCCGGCATGGCGTCGGTCCAGGGAGAGCCGGGGATCGGCGAGTGCGCTGCGGACGTCGTCGTAGCGCGTGACCAGCCAGGCGGGGCTGCCGTCCGCGCCGGTGATCCGGTGCACCGGTCCGGCCTCGCGTAGCGCGGCGTAGGCGGCGTACGGATCGTCGAGCAGGGGCGTCACGTCGATGGGGGCGTCGGGGCCGGTCTGGGCGGTGTTCTGCATGGGCCCGACTCTAGGGTGTGGCCGCGACGTCCCCCTGCGTAGTCTCCCGTCCGGCAACACCCACAACACCGGCGAGGGCGGCACCGGTTCAGGAACCGGTGCCGCCTCGGTGGTTCGGGCGGCCCGGACCCCCGTCCCGGGCCACCCCGTCTCAGGGGGTGTTCCTCAGTTGCGCGCCACCGCGCTGCGCTGGCGCAGCTCGGTGAGCACGGTGTCGATCAGCGGCGAGTGGTAGACATCCGCCACCAGGGCCAAGTGCTCGTACTCCGCGGTGAGTTCGGCCGGTTCGCTGCCGCTGGCGACCACCACGCTGTCCGCGCCGTGGTCGGGGACATGACCGACCGCACGGTTCTCCAGACCGCGACGGAGCGCGGCGGCCTCCGCAACCGCCGCCAGTTGCCGGTCGTCCAGCGCGACCGCGCGGGCCCGCTCCCGGGCGATGTCCACGGCGTCGGACTCCACATGGCGCCGGATACCGCGCTGGACGTCCCGGATCTCGGCCATCTGCCGGTTGGCCCGCCACTCCAGATCGGCGAACGGCCAGCGCACGGACCACGCCGAGGTTTCCATCGTCACCTCCGGGGTCTGTGCGGTGACGGTCCGCCAGAGCGGGGAGAGGCGGCGCAGCCGGCGCCAGGCGGCGACCCGCGGGCCGGCCGCCGGCAGCGCGAACCCGGCGAGGACCATGAGCGCCGCGACCGAGGCACCCAGCGGGGCCACGCCGTTGGAGAGCCACAGCGCCGGGTGGCCCGCCCAGGACAGGGCGAACCCGATGACCTTGCACGCGCAGTAGACGAGGCCCAGCCAGCAGCCCGCGGCCAGCACCCGCAGACCGCGCGCCAGGTACGTGCCGCCGAGCCGGGCGGCGTAACGCGGACACAGCGTCCCCAGGGCCGCACAGGTGAAGCCGAAGATGGCCAGATACAGCACCAGGAACAGCATGACGCCAGGAGAGTCGGTGTACGCGGTGCTGAAGTCGCGGGGGTGCTCGACGGCGTCCGGCCGGCCGATCGCGAAGCCGGCGATCGCCACCGCCCAGAGCGCGGCCACACCCCCGACGGCGACGCGCGCCCCGGTCCGCGCACGGGCCCTCCCGGCCGACCCCTCCCCCACCGTCCAGCGCAGCAGCAACACCAGCGCACCCGCGGCGAACACCACGACGGAGGAGTAGAGGAACACCATCGCGAGGTTGGCCACACCGGCCAGCCGGTCGAAGGCGCGGTAGAGGCTGGGCGCGGAGAAGAGGAAGACCGTCGCCACCCCGCCGGTCATCACGCAGGCCAGCCCCAGGTCCGCATTGCTGCGGTCCCGGAACCAGGCGACGGATTTGTACCCGACGATCACCCAGGCGGCCAGGCCGAACGACAGATAGATGACATCAAACACGCGAGCCCCCGTCCGCACCGGCGCCACCGGCGGGGGCCCCCTGCTGACGCCGGATGTGCTGGAGGGCGGGCCCGAGCGCCGCCGCCAGCTCGGCCGCCTGCCCCTCCAGGGGGAGTTCCCGCTCGGCCGCGGACGGTGCGACCCGCTCCATCAGCAGCGTGCCGAGCACCTCGGTCTCCCGCTCGGCGAGGTTGTCGTAGCCGTGGTGCCGGGCGAAACCCATGGTCAGGCCCATCCGCCGCATGGCGGTGGCGACATCGACGGACGGCGTCCACAGCTTCAGGGCGTCCTCGGTGACCGCGGGATCCTGGGCGTGCCCCAGCAGGAGGTGGCTCAGTTCGTGCAGCACGATGTGCGCCTGGTGCCACGGTGAGGTCTTGAGCTCGTAGAAGACCCAGTAGCCGTCGTCGGTGACGGCCGTCATGCCGGAAACCACTCCGCCCAGGCTCATCGGCACGAGATGGACGGGCCGCGCCACACGCGCGGCGACGATGTCACACATCCCGCGCAGATCGATTGCGGCGGGCAGCGCCAGCTCCTTGATCAGCTGCTTGCACCGCCTGCGTATCTGCCCCACTCGCATGCTCGTCCCGTCCTCGTGTCCGGCCCGCTGCCAGGTAGCGAAGATCTGGCCGCGCTCAGCGGTCCGTGTCGATTCACTCACCGCGCCGGTCACCGCCCTGCTCCGGCGGATCGGCCGGCAGATTCATCTGCTCCCGGAACTGGCAGATGATCGTCGTCAGGCTGTCCTGCACCTCCGGCGGCAGCCCCACGGAGCGCAGCGCGATGGCGCGCACCCGCTGGTCCCGCATCGCGGCGAGGAAGCGCACCTCCTCCTCCACCCGCGCGGCCTGCGGCTGCGAGAGGTCCCCCAGCAGATACCCCACCGGCACCGCGAAGAACTTGGCCAGCGCGCGCAGCAGTTCCGGACTCGGGTTCGTACGCCGGCTGTTGCGCAGCATCGACAGATACTGCTCGGTGACCTTGACCCCGCCGTACTCCTCCGCTCCCCCGCTGATCTCCTCGGCCACAAAGGAGTTGGTGTACGGGGCCCCGGGCGGATGCATGTTCGCGAAGAGATGGTTGAGCCGCTCCGCGAGCGCACTGCCCGCCTCCTTGGACCGGCCGTCGCCCCCCACGCTCATGCCCACCGTCCCCCATCGATCGAGCCCAACGAACAGTTAAGGCGCTGGAATTACGCCTCTCATCCTGTCATGCCGGGAACGCGGTGCACCAGTCCACTTACGGACAGTAGGGGCCGACCGACTTAACCGGGAGTTGAGTGGCGGCGCGGTCACACAGAGCGTGAGCGATGGCAACCATCCGGTCGGCCACCCAGCCGGCCGCTGGCGCCTCTCCCGCAACATGACAGCGATTTCCGGGGTGTTGGTGCGCCCCCTCTGCATCGCACGCCAACCGGGGCTGCAAAACGAGGAGTTGGTAAGCCGCGGAGGAATCCATGAACGTCAGGGCGGCCACAACAGCCCGGCGCCCCTCAGCTCCGAGGGCCCGGCACCAGCACGAGCAAACGACCCGCGGGCCCTCAGAGACCGACAGCTCGCCACGTACGGACGAACCGGGCAGGCGGAACGCCGCGGACACACCCGCGGACTCGATACCTCTCCCCGCAAGACAGCGGGACGCCGCCCCGCAAAACAGCAGGCGAACATACAGAAGAGGCCGCTCCCCTCAGGGAAACGACCTCCGACCTGCACAAAAGCAAGTCGGGACGACAGGATTTGAACCTGCGACCCCTTGACCCCCAGTCAAGTGCGCTACCAAGCTGCGCCACGTCCCGATGCCCGTTCTGGCCGGGTTGTCCCGGCTGACCGCGCACGAGAACAATACCGCATGTCAGAGGGTGGGTGCTGCCATTTCGTAGCGCACGGCCCCACCTGCCGGGTCGGCGAGATGAGTACCCGTACTCATGCGCGGCTGTCACCGCGCCGCCACGCTACGCGCATGACTACTCCATCGATTCAGCGGCCGACGACCACGGCCTTTTTCGTGCAGTCCGCGATCTCGTTCGGACTGTCGCTGGCGGCGCTGATGATCGGGATCACCAGGCTGCCCGTGGGCCCCTGGGAGCGCGGGTTCCTCGCCCTCGGGCTGATCTTTGTGGTGTCCTCGGCGTTCACGCTGGCCAAGTGCGTACGCGACCGCCAGGAGGTCGCGGAGGTGACGAACCGGGTGGACAAGGCCCGGATCGACAAGATCCTCATCGAGCAGGACGTCTTCCATCCGGGGAAGGTCTGACCCCGGCCGCGTCGGGGCCACGGATCTCCGGATCCGTGGCCCCGACGCTTGACCTGAAGCGCGCTTGAGGTTGCTCAGATGCGCTTGTCGAGCCAGGCCAGGAGATCGGCCTGGACCTCGTCGCGGTTGGTCTCGTTGAGGATCTCGTGGCGGGCGTCCGGATAGGCCTGCCAGGTCAGATCGCGGGTGCCCAGATAGCGGAAGTCCTCCAGGAGTTCATGGACCAGGGTCATCCCCTGATGACAGGGGTCCAGCTCCCCGACGGCGACATGGACGGGCAGTCCGCGCGGGATACGGGCCAGATTGTCCGGGTCGTTGATCTTGCGGATGGCGCGTACCCAGTCGAGGGCGAGCCCGGCGCAGAACGGGAAGCCGCAGTCCTCGTCGGCGACGTAGGCGTCCACCTCGGCGGCGTCGCGGGAGAGCCATTCGAAGCCGGTGCGGTGGGTGAAGGCGTCGTTGAAGGAGCGGAAGGTCCGCGGGATGAAGGCCGACAGGGCGCCGCGGCCGTGCGCGGCGGCCTCCGCCTCCAGTTCGGCGACGGCGCCCTCGATGTCCAGGCCGGGCAGGGTCCGGAAGGTGCCGGTGAGGATCAGTCCGGCGAGGTCGGCACCGTACTCCTGCGCGTAGTCGCGGGCCAGCAGCGAGCCCATGCTGTGGCCGAGCAGCACCAGGGGGACACCGGGGTGGGCGGCGGCCGCGTGGTTGCCGATGCCCTTGAGGTCGCTGACGATCGCCCGCCAGGCGTCCTCGCCGACCACTCCGCGGCCGCCGGTGGACGCGGCGGTCGCGCCGTGGCCCCGGTGGTCGGAGGCGAGGACGCCATAGCCGTGGCCGGTCAGGAAGCGGGCGAAGCGGTCGTAGCGCCTGCCGTGTTCGGCGGCGCCGTGGGCGATCTGGACGAGGGCGCGCGGGTGGCCGGATTCCGGGAGCCAGGTGTAGGTGGCGATCCGGGCGCCGTCCGGGGCCTGGTGGACAGCTGGCTGCATGGCCTGCATGGCGTCGTCTCCTGAGTGCCGGGGCGGTGGCTGACGAGTCGTCGGCGCCCACTCTTCCGCGCCGCACCGTGGTACGCCACGGGGCGCGCGTGGCGGAGTTGACCCGTCCGCGGCGGTGCGTGACACGATCAGCCGGCTGTTTCCCGGCGCCTGCGCCTCAACTCCCTGTCACAGGAGGACCGTTGGACACCGCAGACTCTTCCGAGAACTTCCCCCGTCCCCCCTCGCCGCTGTCCCGCCGCAGATTTCTGCAGGGCACCGCCTCGGCCGCCGCGGTGGCGGGACTGGCCGGGGTCCACGCCCCCGGAGCAGCGGCGCAGGACGCCGGAGCGTCCGGCGCCGCGCTGTCCTTCACGGCCGCCACGAATGGCGCGGCCTCCCTCGCCCCGGCCGGTGACCGGTTGATCGCCGAGGTCCAGAACGTGCTGTGGTCGCTGCCGCGGGCCGGCGGCGAGGCGGTGGCGCTGACCCCGCCCGATCTGGAGCCCACCCGTCCGGTGCACTCGCCCGACGGCCGCACGCTCGCCGTCTGCGCCTACCGCGGCGGCAGCTTCCATCTGTGGACGCTCGGCACCGACGGCTCCGGCCTGCGGCAGCTGACCGACGGCCCGTGGGACGACCGTGGCCCCGCCTGGTCGCCCGACGGGACCCGGCTCGCCTTCGCCTCGGAACGGGGCGGCGATGCGGTGGCCGGCAGCCCGTACCGGTTATGGGTGCTGGAGGTGCACACCGGCCGGCTGACCCGGGTCACCGGGCTGCCCGGCCAGGACGGGCCGCATCAGGACGGTGCCTGGGAGGACTTCGACCCCTGCTGGTCCCCGGACGGCTCGCGGCTGGTGTTCGTGCGCGGGCAGGTGGCGGGCGCGGCGCTGGTCTCCCGTACGGTCGCCTCCGTGCCGGCCGACGGGCGGGGCGCGGTGCGCACCGAGTACACCGAGACCGCGGCCGCCCAGGTGCTGGCGCCGGCCCTGTCCCCGGCGGGGCGGCTGGCCCATCTGCGGACCACGGACTATCCGGCGCCGACCTGCACCCTGGTGGTGGACGGCGTGCCGGTCGCGGTCGACGGCGATGTGGCGCCGGTGCCGCCACGCTGGGTCTCGCGCGAGGAGCTGCTGCTGACGGTCGGCGGGCAGTTCCGGATCGTCCGGGCCGACGCTCCCCGGCAGAGCGAGCACATCCCGTTCACCGCGCGGCTGCCGCTGGACCGCCCCGGCCACCGCGTCAAGGACTACGGCTTTGAGCGGACGGCGGCGGGCCCGGTGCGCGGGGTCCATCTGCCGGCCCTCTCCCCCGACGGCCGCCGGGTCGCCTTCGGCGCGCTCAACTCCCTGTGGATCGCGCCCACTTCGGGCTCCGGTGCGCCGCGCAGGGTGGTCCGGGCCGATGCCACCCGGTACGTCTCGGCGCCGAGCTGGTCCCGCGACGGGCGGGCGCTGCTCTACACGGACGACCGGGACGGGCTGTTCGCGGTGCGCCGCCGGGATCTCGCCTCCGGCACGGAGACGGTGCTGGCCACCGGCGGCCGGGTGCTGCCCGCGCTGGCACCGGACGGCGGGCGGCTGGCCGCGCTGGACATGTCGGGGAACCTCGTCGTACGGACCCTGCCCGACGGCACGGAGAAGGTGCTGGCCGCACCACTGGGCGCCGGCGGCCTGCCCGGCCGCCCCAGCTGGTCCCCCGACGGGCGCTATCTGGCGTACTGCGACCGCAACCGCCTCAACCGCCGATTCCGCGAGGGCTACAACATCATCCGGGTCCTCGACGCCGAGACCGGGAAGGAGCGGCGGTATGCGGTCGCCGAGCATGTCTCGATCGCCGACCGGCATGACTCCGGGCCCGTGTGGTCGCCCGACGGCCGCTGGATGGCGGTGATCGCCGAGTCCGCGCTGTGGGTGCTGCCGGTGCGCCCGGACGGGACGCCGGACGGTGCGCCGCGGCGGCTGACCGACGAGAGCGCCGACCATCCGTCGTGGTCCGGCGACTCCGGCACGCTCCTGTATCTCTCGGCCGGGAAACTGCGGCTGACCGGCGTGTCCGGTGGTGCGGCGCGGACCGTTCCGCTGTCCCTCACGCGGCGCCCCGCGCGCGCCCGGGACACCGTCGTGCACGCGGGCCGGTTCTGGGACGGCACCGGGGACGAGGTGCACTCCGATGTCGATGTGGTGGTGCGGGACGGGCGGATCACCGCCGTGGAACCGCACCGTCCGGGCCGGGCCGGGGCGGCCCGGCGGGTGGACGCCTCCGGGCAGACCGTGCTCCCCGGCCTGTGGGATGCGCACACCCATCCGTGGCAGACGACGTACGGCGGACGGCAGACCGCGCTGCAGCTCGCCTACGGCATCACCACCGCGGTCTCCTGCGGCGGCTTCTCCTATGAACAGGCCCGCATCAGGGAGGCCGTGGCGGACGGTGCGCTCGCCGGGCCGCGGCTGCTGACCTGCGGAGAGCTGCTGGACGGCGGCCGGGTCGCCTACAGCATGGGCCGCGCACACCGCACCCGCGCGGGGCTGCGCCGCTCGCTGGAGCGCGGCGCGGCACTGGAGTGGGATTTCGTCAAGACGTACGTCCGGGCGCCGGGCTGGGTGATGGCGGAGGCCGCGCGCTTCGCCCATCAGCGGCTCCACGTCCGCTGCGGGAGCCATCTGCTCACCCCGGGCATACAGCTCGGACAGGACCTGACGACCCATCTGCAGGCCACGCAGCGGCTGGAGTTCGGGCATGCGGTGTCCGGCTCCGGGCACGCCTACCAGGACGTCGAGGAGGTCTACACCGGCACCGACTTCCACCTGCTGGCCACGCCGTTCTCGGCGGGCGCACTGCTCGGTGACGATCCGGCGCTGGCCGACGATGCGCGGGTGGGGAGGCTGATGCCGCCCTGGGACACCGCGGTCGTACGGGAGCACGCCGGGCAGCGCCCCACCCCCGGGCAGCTGGCCGACATCGGGACCGAAGTCTCCTTCTACCGACGGGTGCTGGACGGCGGCGGGCTGGTCGCACTGGGGACCGATCAGCCGCTGGTGCCGGTGGGCCTGGGACTGCATCTGTGCCTGCGGGCGCTGCACCGCGGCGGTCTCGGCGTGGCCCGGACGCTGCGCACCGCGACCGCCCTGCCCGCCCGGGTGTTCGGCGCGGAGCGGGATCTGGGGACGCTGGAGGTCGGCAAGCTCGGCGACATGACGGTGGTGGACGGCGATCCGTTCGAGGACTTCGACTCGCTGGTGCGGACCTCGGCGGTGCTGCGCGGTGGCCGGCTCGTCGAGCAGCGGCAGCTGATCGACTCCTTCCCGGCGCCTGCCGACCGGTCGCTGCGGGCGGGCGGCGCCGACTGGCTGGAGGTGGGCCGGCAGCAGCGCCGCGAGTCCTGCTGCGACCCCTCGCACTGAGCCACGGCACCCCACCACGAGGGGCTGGGGAGGCGAAGGGTGGCGCGGTTCCGAAGCCCCCGGAACCGCGCCACGGACCCCGTCGAACAAGGGGTGGTGCGCATCTTCTTCGCGCTTCAACTCTTCGTCCAAATGCCACCAGTTGATGTTTTATGCGGCCCGGAGTAGGTATGCCAACGGGTATTGCACGGGGTAAGCGATAGCTCACGTTCCGGAACGTTCACTGCAGACGGCGCCGCCGGTGCCGTCCCGAGGCGGGGTGCGACCAGCACGGAGAAGATCGCGGAGGAGGGGCTCGTCTTGCATGGCTATTTCACGAACCAGAGACATGAGGCACTCCGCAAACGGGTGCGGGACTTCGCCGAAAGGGAGGTCCGCCCCCGGATTGCGGAGATGGAGGAGAACCGTTCCGTTTGCCGTGATCTCTCCCGCCTGATCGCCCGTCAGGGGTGGATAGGCGCCACCGTGCACCGCGCCTACGGCGGCATGGGCGCCGGCCACGTCGCCAAGACCCTCATCATCGAGGAGCTCTCCCGGGTGAGCGCCGCGATGGGCGCGATGGTGCAGGCGTCGCAGCTGGGCGTGGCGAAGATCGTCCACTTCGGCAGCGAGGAGCAGAAGAAGACCTGGCTGCCCGCCATAGCCTCCGGCGACTGCCTGCCGACCATTGCCGTCACCGAACCGCAGTCCGGCAGCCACGTGCTGGGCATGGCCTCCACCGCGGTCCGCGACGGCGACGACTACCTCCTCAACGGCCGGAAGATCTACGTCGGCAACAGCCATGTCGGCGATCTGCACGGCGTGGTCGTCCGCACCGGTGAGGGCTCCAGGGGCCTGTCGGCCTTCCTCGTCGAGTCCGACAGCCCCGGCTTCCGGGTCGGCGAGCAGCAGCCCGCGATGGGGCTGCACGGCTTCAGCTTCGGTGAGCTGTTCTTCGACAACTGCCGGGTCCCGGCCGCGAACCTGCTGGGCCGGGAGGGCGACGGCCTGTCGGTCGCCTACTCCTCCAGCGTGCTCTACGGACGCCCGAATCTGACCGCCGTGTCCCTGGGGATCCATCAGGCGGTGCTGGACGAGACCACGGCCTTCTGCGCCCAGCGGCAGCGCTACGGCAAGGCGCTGGCCGATCTGAGCACCATCAAGCTCAAGCTCGGACGGATCCAGTCGCGGCTGCTGCTGGCCCGTCTCTCGGCCTATCACGCGGTGCATCTGCTGGACCAAGGGCAGCCCTGCGACGCCGAGTTGATGAACGCCAAGCTGGTCAATGTGGAATCGGCACTGGAGTCGGCGCGCGACGCGATGGACGTCCATGCCGCATGCGGGCTGTTCACCGACCGGCCGATCGAGCGCTTTCTGCGGGACGCCCATCACATCTTCGCGCCGGCCGGCACCTCCGACATCCAGCTGCTGCGCCTGGGTGAGCTGGCCCTGGGCCGGGCGCAGGGCGAGTGGTCCAGCCGGCTGGCGGATCTGCTGCGGCTGGAGCCCTCGGAATGGCCGGAGGACGACGCCGCCGCCCGCACCCCCGCCCCGGTGCCGGGTGAGGACGCCGCGGCCACGGTGCCGGGCCAGCGCACCGGAGGGTCGCGCCGGCGCCCGTGGTGCACCGGGCTGAAGTGAGCGGCCGGCCGCGCCCCCGAGCCGCGGCCGGCATCCCGGGGCCCGCCCATGCGGCGGCCCCGGGCCGGGCGTCCGGCCATGGGCCGTACGCCGCGCTCCGGGGCCGGGACCGCTCGCGTCAGGGCACGTCGCTGTGCTGCTTCTCCATGCTGTGGATCTGCTCGACGAGTTCGGCCGCCATCGACTTGATGGTCTCCAGCCCCTCCCGCCCCCAGGGGCGCGGTTCGAGGTCCACGACGCAGACGGTGCCCAGCGCCATCCCCGTACGGTCGATCAGCGGCGCGCCGAGGTAGGAGCGGATGCCGATCTCGTCGACTACGGGGTTGCCGGCGAACCGCGGATAGTCACAGACGTCCTCCAGCACCAGGGCCTTGCGGCGGACGATGACATGCGGGCAGTAGCCGTGGTCCCGGTCCATCACCCGGCCCGGCTGGGCACTGGCGGGCGCCGGCCCCAGCTCGACGGCTCGGTCCTGGTCGGGCGTGTAGAGACCGGCGAAGTACTGCCGTCGCTCGTCGATGAAGTTGACCATCGAGTACGGCGCCCGGGTGGTCCGGGCGAGCTTGCGGGCGAACTCGTCGAACGCGGGCAGCGGGGATTCGCCGATCCCCAGGGCGCGCAGCCGGGCGACCCGGGCGGGGGCCTCGTCGTCCTGCGGGGTGAGCAGCAGATGCCGCGTCGGGTCGTAGGAGATGTACGGGACGCGGGAGGCGGGGTGGTTCATGGCAGCTCCGGGGTCGCGGCGAGGGCGGGGGTGAGCAGATGCTGGACGAGCGCTACCAGGACGCGGGTCGCCGAGCTGCTTTGTCGGGCGTCGCAGAGCACGACGGGGATGTCCGGGGAGAGGTCTATCGCGCTGCGGACCTCGTCCGGTGCGTAGTGGTAGGAGCCGTCGAACTCGTTGACGGCGACGATGAAGCGGATCCCGCGCCGTTCGAAGAAGTCGACCGCGCCGAAGCACTGGTCCAGCCGCCGGGTGTCGGCGAGGATCACCGCGCCGAGCGCGCCGTTGGACAGCTCGTCCCACATGAACCAGAAGCGCTGCTGCCCGGGCGTCCCGAAGAGGTAGAGCAGATGCGCGGGGCTGAGGGTGATCCGGCCGAAGTCCATGGCGACGGTGGTGGTGCTCTTGTCCTCGACGCCCGCCAGATCGTCCGTGCCGACGCTGATCTGGGTGAGGAGCTCTTCCGTACTGAGCGGCTCGATCTCGCTCACCGCTCCGACGAAGGTCGTCTTGCCGACGCCGAAGCCGCCCGCGACCAGGATCTTGAGCGCGGTGGGGAAGGCATCGGTGGCGGGATCCCCCAGGGCAGGGGGGTCACAGTCGTTTGCGAAGTCCATTCAACACCGCCTCCAGCAGGGCACGGTCGGTACGGGACGCGGGCCCTGCCGAAACGGCTGCGGGAGCCCGCGCGGTGAGTGCCCCGCAGTCGACGAGGTCGGCGAGGAGCACCTTGGTGACCACGGCGGGCAGCCGTATGTGGGCGGCGATCTCGGCCACGGAGACCGGGCCGCCGCACAAGCCCAACACCTGGGCGTAGTCGGGTCCCTGGCAGGAGACGGGCCGCCGGCCGGTGGCCATCACCATCGTCAGCAGGTCGAAGTGCGCCGTCGGACGGGTCCGGCCGTTGCTGATGGTGTACGGGCGGACCAGCCGGCCCGCGGCGTCGTCGAACCACGGTTCCCCGCCCTGCCGCCGTCGGCGACGCACGGCCATGGTCATCGACCACCCGCGGGGGTCTGTTGGCGGGCGGGCGTGGACAGGTACGGGCGGACGCTCTTGACCAGCATCGACATCTCGTAACCCAGGACCGCCACATCGGCTTCACGGCCGGCGAGGACGGCCAGACAGGCGCCCGAACCGGCGGTGGAGACGAACAGAAAGGTCGACTCCAGCTCGACGACGACCTGGAGGACGTCGTCGCCGTCCCCGAAGCGCACCCCCGCGCTGCGGGCGAGGGAGTAGAGGCCGGAGGACAGGGCGGCCATGTGGTCGGCGCTGTCCGGGTCGAAGCCGTGGGCGGCCTTGACCAGGCCGTCCGAGGTCAGCAGGAGCGCGCTCCGGGCGTGCGGCACCCGTTGTACGAGCCCGGTCAGCAGCCAGGACAGGTCGGTGTGCTGGCTTCCCGGCAATTGCGAGTGCGCCTGCGCATGCACATCACTCACCATGGTTGCGGTCGTCTCCTCGGGGGCGGGCCATCGGGGCGTCGTGGTCACGGTCGTAGAGAAGGTCGTTGCCGGCCGGGCTGCCGGTGTCGCCGCCCGGGGGCGGGGGGATGGCGTGCTCGCCGGTGTCGCGTGCGTAGCAGTCGTCGGCGAGGCTGAATCCGCGCCGGAAGGCGGCCATCAGGCCGGGGTCGTGCTCGGGTTCCGGGCCCGTGCGGCGTGCGGCGGACGGCAGGATCGGGTCGCCGCGCAGCTCCGGGACGAGATGGGTCTGCTTGCGCCGCCGGGGCAGCCGCGGGCGGGCGCTGTCGTCCACGGCCGGCGGGGCGGGCGGCAGCATGACCGGGCCGGGGTCGGCCGGGCGGTCGGTGGGGGCGAGCTCGCGGGGGTGCGGCTCGGGCGTGCGGGTGTCGGCCATGGGGACTTCAGGGGTGCGGGCGCCCGAGGCGTGGACGAGCCGGCGGCGGGCGGCGCCGGAGTCGGGACCGGGGTCCGCGGGAACGGGGACCGGGAACTCGGCCGTACGCTCGTCATAGCCGCGTGACGACAGGTCGAGCGCGGGGTCGGGGGCCGGGCCGGGGCGGGGGATGGCCACGGTCGGGAAGCCGTCGGCGCCCGGTTCATGGCGGTCATGACGCGCGTGCCGCGCCGGGCCGGCGTCCGGGTCGTCGGCGTAACCGGCGACGTACCCGCCCTCGTACCCGCCGTCGTGGTCGAGCGCCGGGACGGTGTCCGGGGATCCCGTGGGCGCGGCATCCGTCCCGCCCCGCTCCCCGTCGGCCGGTTCCGCGCCGAGCAGCCCCTGGGGCACGATCAGGACGGCCTGGACGCCGCCGTAGATGTTGCTCTGCAGCCGGACAACGATGCCATGCCGCCGGGCGAGCGAGGAGACCACGAACAGCCCGATGCGGCCGTCGCTCAACAGCTCGGCGACATCGACGTGTTCGGGGTCGGCCAGCAGGGCGTTCATCCGGTTCTGCTCGTCCGCCGACATGCCCAGGCCGCGGTCCTCGACCTCGACGGCGAGACCGGCGGTGACGAGCTGGGCGCGCAGCAGGACCGGGGTCTGCGGGGCGGAGTAGATCGAGGCGTTCTCGACGAGTTCGGCGAGCAGGTGGATGACGTCGGCGACGGCGTGTCCGCGCAGGGTGCCCTCGATCGGCGGCACCAGCTTGATCCTCGGGTACTGCTCGACCTCGGCGATCGAGGAGCGCAGTACCTCGGTCATGGACACCGGGCGGCTCCACTGGCGGCGCGAGATGGCGCCGCCGAGGACGGCGAGGTTCTCGGCGTGCCGGCGGATGCGGGTGGCCAGGTGGTCGACGTGGAACAGTCCCTTGAGCAGATCCGGGTCCTCGACCTGGTTCTCCAGCTCGTCCAGCAGCTCGATCTCGCGGTGGACCAGGGACTGCAGCCGGCGGGCGAGGTTCACGAAGACCTCGACCTTCTGCTCGCTGCCGCTGGCGTTGCTGCGGGCGATGGCGACCGCGTCGATGACGGCGGACTCGGCGGCCCGGCCGGCGGCGGCCACCTCATGGGCGAGCAGGTCGAGGGTGTCGCCGGTGGGCGCGAGCGCCGTGTCCGGCTCGCGGCGCTGGAGCCATTCGCCCTGCCGTACCCGGTCCAGCAGGTCGTAGAGGTCGGACTGGCTGCGGGCGCAGACCTGGCGGAGCCGGGCGTAACGGGCCACGGTGGCGCGGGCCTCGGCGTTGGCGGCGGCGCCCGCGGTCAGCACGATGACGCAGACCAGGGCGAGCCCGCCGGCCAGGATCACCCACTCCCGCCCGGACAGCCGGGCGCCGCCGGCCTGCACGACGAACGCGGCGACGGCGGTGCAGACGACGGCGACGAGGAGACAGGGGACGGCGGCGAGCCGGACCAGCCGGGACCGTATCGCCGAATCGGCGGCCGACTCGGGGAACGAAGCCCGGCCGTGTCGTCCGCCGTCACGCTCCCGCCGCCGGGCGGAGGTGGGGACAGCAGCGACCCCCGGGGAGCTCTGGGGTCCCGGGGACCTCTGAGCTTCCTGGGACATCTGGGTCCCCTGGGGGAATGCGGTAGGCATCGGCGCCCTCCGGATCGGCCGTTGGCAGTTCGCGGAGCACGCACGCTAGTTGTTACGGGGGTAGTGTCCGGAGCTACTTCGGGCTTTCGCTACCCCTCGCCACCTCCTTGAGTGGGCGCGTGACGCACATCAGTGCGACGTAATCCGAACTGTCGTTCAGCGAGGCGGAGTTGCTGCCTCCGGAAGCGACCTCCGAGGGCTCACGGACGGCATCCGTGGCCGCGCGGCACGGCGGGCCCGGCCCGGCCGGCGGCGGACCGGGCCGCACGGCATCCGTTGCTGCACGCCGCTCACCACTGACGAAGCCCCGGGTCGGCCTGATTCAATGGCCGCCGAGGTGACAGACATGGTGACTACCGACCGGATACTGGCGTTCGCAGCGATGTCGCTGCTGGTGATCGTGATCCCGGGACCGAGCGTGCTCTTCGTGATCGGCCGGGCGCTGGCCCACGGCCGGCGGACGGCCCTGGCGACGGTCCTGGGCAATGTGCTGGGCTCCTACCTCCTGGTGGTCGCGGTGGCACTCGGGCTCGGCTCGCTGGTGGAGCGGTCCGTCACGGTCTTCCTGGCCGTGAAGCTTGCCGGTGCGGCCTACCTGGTCTTTCTCGGCGTCCAGGCCTTCCGGCACCGCAAGGACATGAAGATGGGGGCCGGGGACGCGCCCGGGCCGGCGGCCCGCGGCGATCTGCGGACGATTGCCGACGGCCTCCTGGTCGGCGTCACCAACCCGAAGGGGATCGTCTTCTTCGCCGCCGTACTCCCCCAGTTCGTGGACCCGTCGGCGGGCGGGCTGCCCACCCAGATGATGATCCTGGGCCTGGTACCGATCTGCATCGGTCTGATCACCGACACCGTGTGGGGGCTGACGGCCTCGGCGGCCCGCGGCTGGTTCGCCCGCTCCGAGCGCCGGCTGTCGATGATCGGCGGGGCCGGCGGCTTCGCCATGATCGGCCTGGGTGTGACGGTGGCGGTCACCGGCCGCGCGGACTGACCGCGGCGGCGCCCGGAGCCCGTGCGGCCTGCGCCGCCGGGTGCGGCAGTCGGCACCGCGGCGGGCTCAGCGGCTGCGGTACGCGGCGGCGCCGCGCCGGTACTCCTCCTTCTCCCGGCCGAAGTCGGGCACCTCGGCGGCATCGCGGTCTCCGGGGCCGAAGACCCGGTCGAGGGCGTCCGCGCCGTCACCGGCTTCGGCCGCCCGCGGCAGCATGGTGTCCTCGTAGGCGGTGATCGCCGCGTCGACGGTGTCGTGGCGGGCAAGGGCGAGCGCGAGTTCGCATCCGTCGAGCATGGCGAGATTGGCGCCGTTGCCGCCGAAGGGCGCCATCAGATGGGCGGCGTCGCCGAGCAGGGTGACGCCGGAGGTGTGGGGCCAGGCGTGCGGGGCGGGGAGGACGAACAGCGGGCGGTGGACGTAGGGCCCGTCGTTGTCGGTGATCAGGATGCGGAGCCGCTCGTCCCAGCCGGTGAACTTCTCCAGCAGCGCGGCGCGTACGGCCTCGGTGTCGCTGAGGTCGGTGCCGGCCAGGCCCTCCCCGTCCGCGTCCTCTCGGAGGGCGATATAGGCACGCACATGCTGGTTGCTGTTGCGCTGCGCGAGCAGCCCCTTGTGGTCGCCGGTGGCGAAGGTCTGCCCGTCGCCGACGAGTTCGGCGACGGCAGGGTGGTCGGTGTCGACGCGGTCGAAGTGGGCCTCGATGAAGGTCACTCCGGTGTGGACCGGCGTGGCGTCACTGACCAGCGGCCGCACCCGTGACCAGGCGCCGTCCGCGCCGATGACGAGGTCGGCGTCGGTGGTCGTGCCGTTCTCGAAGGTGAGGCGGTGGGTGCCGTCCGGGCGGGCGGCGGCGGAGCGGAGGGTGTGGCCCCAGCGGACGGTGCCGGGGGCGAGGGAGCCGGCCAGGAGCGTGCGCAGCTGGCCGCGGTCGATCTCGGGCGCGGCGTTCTCGTCGGCCGGGGGCCGGTAGTCGGCGAGGACCTCACCATGCCGGCTGAGGACGCGCATGGCCTGCCCTTCCGGCCGGGCCAGGGCGAAGAACTCGTCGAGGAGACCGGCTTCTTGGAGGGCGATCTGCCCGGAGTCGGCATGCAGGTCGAGGGTGCCGCCCTGGTTGCGGGCGTCGGCGGAGGCGTCGCGGTCGTAGACGGTGACCGCGATGCCGTGCCGCTCCAGGACGCGGGCGCAGGTGAGGCCGCCGGGACCGGCCCCGATGACGGCGATGCGGGGTGCGGATGTGGGTATGGACGTCGAGTTCATGAGGGCTCCGTTCGGTCGGGACGGTGCGGGTGGGGGCGTACCGCTGCCCCGCCACCGGTCCACACAGAAGAGCACACTCACTAAAAAAGTGCAACGAGTCAACTTTTCAATCGAGGCAACAAGTGGGTACAGTGCAGCAGTGAGCGATACACCGAAGCCCGTGGGGCGCCGCGAGCGCAAGAAGGCCGCCACCCGTCAGGCGCTGGCCGACGCGGCCCTGCACCTGTTCCTGGAACACGGCTATGACCAGGTCAGCGTCAAGGACGTGGCGGAAGCCGCCGATGTGTCCACCACGACGCTGTTCAAGCACTTCCCCAGCAAGGAAGCGCTGGTCTTCGACGAGGACGCCGACCAGCAGGCCGCCCTCGTCGCCGCCGTACGCGAACGGCCCGCCGGCCGCTCCCTCCCCGCCGCCCTGCTCGACCACGTCCTGCGCACCCTTCTCCCCACGGCGACCGACCCCGGGTTCGCCCGCTACAAGCAGCTCGTCCTCAGCACGCCGGCGTTGCGCGAGTACGGCCACCGCATGTGGATGCGCCACGAGGCCGCCCTCGCGGAGGCGATCGCCGACGAGACCGGAGCCCCCGAGGGCGATCCGGCCTGCGCCGCCCTCGCCCACTACGCCCTGGATTCGGTCGCCCTCGCCCACGGCCGGGACGATCCCCGCACGGCCCTCGAAGCCGCCTTCGCCCTCCTCGAACACGGCTGGGCCGGCGCCACCCGGGGCCCGGGCAAGGGGGCTTGAGCAGCAGGAAGGCGGAGGAGGGCCCGCGGCGCACCTGGCCCGGGCCACTGCCTGCTGTCGGGACCGGCCTCAGCGGTCCGCGGCGAGGTCCACATCGGTGGGGGAAACCACCGGGGTCCAGGCGGGCCAGCCATGGGCGGGCGGCACCGCGATCGCCCGCCACCACGGGTAGACGGCCGGCGGATCGGCGGGCTCGAAGGGCTCTCCCGGCCGGGGGTGTGCGGTGGCGACCCCGGCCTTGCGGGCAGCGGTCATCGTCCAGTCGGCAGGCTCCGCCCAAGGGTGCAGCGCCAGGTTGAACGTGCCCCAGTGGATCGGCAGCAGCACCCCGCCGGGCGCCCCGCCCTGGAGGTCGAGGTGGGACTGCACGCCCTGTTCAGGGTTCATGTGGATGTCCGGCCACATGCCGGGGTGCCGGGTGTCCGAGGTGGGGTTCTTGGGCCAGAAATCGCTGTACGCGCCGATCTGGATCATCGTCGCGTCGAACGGGCCGTGCGCCGCGCCGATCTCCGCGAAGCCGGAGAAGTAGCCGGTGTCGCCGCTGTGAAAGATCCGGTGGTCGGGCCCGGCGACCACCCAGGAGGACCACAGGGTGTGCTGCGGACCGCGCAGCCCGCGGCCGCAGAAGTGCTGCGCGGGGGTGGCCGTGAGGGTCAGCCCGCCGAAGCGGGTGGACTCGTGCCAGTCGAGCTCGGTGATGCGCTCCGCCGGCACCCCCCAGAACTCCAGGTCGGCGCCGATGCCGAGCGGTACCACGAAAGCCGCGCCGGTGCCGGTCAGGCGCTCGATGGTCGGCATGTCCAGATGGTCGTAGTGGTCGTGCGAGATCACCACGACGTCGACCGGCTCCAGTTCGTCCAGCCCGATGGGTACCGGGTGCAGCCGCTTGGGGCCGGCCCAGTTGAACGGCGAGCAGCGCTCCCCCCAGACCGGGTCGAAGAGCACCCGCTGGCCGTCGATTTCGGCCAGCACGCTCGAATGCCCCATCCAGGTGAGCCGCAGCCCGGAAGCGGGCGGCTGTCCCAAGTCCCCGGCGGTCGGGCGGTACACCGGAATCGGGCCGATCGGCGCCCGGCGCAGCCGTCCCTCCCGGCTCAGCTGCGCCCGCGCCATCTCCAGCGCGGCACCCTTGGGCGGTCGTCCGGTCGGCACCGGATTACGGAACTGACCGTCCACGAACTGCGGCGATCTGCGCATCCTGGCCAGCCGCTCACCCGTGGGTTCGATGCCGAAGCTCGCGGGACGCAGCGCGGAAAGGCCAGTGCGGCGGGGGCGGGAACCGGTCACGGCACCTCCATGGTCAGGGCGAACGCGAAGTGATACGGGCCGCGTGGGCGGCAGGCTCCGGCACACCGCGCCACTCGGCGCCGTCGTACGGCTTCCGCACCACGACACCCGGACTCAACACCATCACCCTCTGAGGCAAACCGCGCGACCGGCCGTGACATTCCGGAAATCGGGTGTGACCTTGTCCGAGGGGGATGTGGCGGTCCCGGCGCCGCCCTTTTCGGCACGTCGGACGCGTCCATTGCGGTGAGCTGCGCCCGGCACCCGAGGGTGGCGCCGGCCGCCGCCCGCCCGCGCCCTCTCCAGTGCCCTACTCCCGCCCGAATTCCAGGACGAGATGATCCTCGACCGGGCAGTAGCCGAGACGCTGGTAGAGGGCGTTGCTGGTGGGGTTGGCGAGGTCGGCGAAGAGCAGCAGCTCCTGCGTGCCCAAGGCCCGTACGGCGCGGGAGACGGCGGCCGTCACCGCTCCCGCATAGCCGCGTCCGCGCAGCTCGGGCGGGGTGTAGACGGGGGCGACGCGAGCCGCGCCGAAGAGCGGAGGGGTGTGGCCGGCCATCGAGACGGGACGGCCGTCGGTCTCCCACAGCAGGCAGCGGCCGCCCGCGATCCGGGCGTCGACCGCACGGCCGTCGCGGGGCGGCGGGTCACCGATCTCCGTGGCGAAGGCGGTGAACCAGGCGAGCAGCAGATCCCGGTCGGCCGGCCGGGCGCGCCGGGCCGTGCCCGGTGGTGCGGGGGACGGCTCGATCAGCTCGTCCAGCCGGTAGAGCCGCAGGCGTTCGGCGGTGGTCACCGTGCCGCCGTGCCGCCGCTGCCAGGCGCCGGCGACCGCCTCGGCCACCGCCCGGCCGGCGTTCACCCCCGGGACGTCGAACCGCTGGGCGGCCAGCGTCTCCACCAGCTCGCCCGCGGCCTCGTCCGGCATCGGTGGGAGCAACACCGTCCGCGGCGGTGTCCACACGAACGCGGCCCCGACCGGGTCCTGTCCGTCGCGCCGCCACCAGCCGAACGCGGGCGCATCCGCCCCGTACGCATCCGCACCGAGCGACCGCAAGGACGACGTCACGGACAGCAGCACCGAGTGCGCGGCGGGCCGGCTGCGCAGGAACGCTCCCGCAGCCGCCTCGAAGTCCGCGAGATTCCGGGTCGTTGTCCACGTCATGCCTCATCCTCCCGTGGGCCGGCGCGCGGCCGCAGCCGCTTTTCGGGGGCCGGCGGGCGCCCCCTCGACGGCCGTGGGCGGGCTGGGGAGACCGGGGCGGCGCGGCAGGAAGACGGTGCGCAGGAAGACGCGCGGGGCGACGAGCCGGGTGGGCGGTGCAGTGAGGCAGAAGACGTCCCGGAAGGCCGCGCCGACGACGGGGTCGATCGCGGCGCGGGCGACGAGCCGGTCGAGGTACCACGTGGTCAGCCGCTCGCCGGGGCCGGCCGTGCTGTCCTCGGGGCCGGCATACGGGCGGTCCGCGCCGACCGCGGCGAGCCAGGCGGGCTCCACGGCACGGGCCACCGCCCGCTGCGCCTCGGCGGTGCTCCCGCCGCCCGCGAGCGTGCTGCGGACCGCGAGCGCGCCGAGGGCGGCCACCGACATGCCCTGCCCGTACACAGGGTTGAAGGTGCAGCAGGCGTCCCCCAGGACGAGGAGTCCTTCGGGCAGCGCACCGGACCGTTCGAAGCGCCGGCGGCGGTTGCAGGTGTCGCGGAAGCCGTACACGGGCGAGCGCGGCTCGGCCCGGGCGAGCAGTTCATGGACGTACGGGTCGCCGATCGTCGCGCTGAACGCGGTGAACTCCGCCGCGTCCGTGGGCGGGTGGTGCCCGCGCACGCCGGACAGCGTCAGCAGCCAGTTGCCGTCCTCGACCGGCACGTACGCCCCGCCGCGCGGGCACTCCGGCCAGCCGGGGACATTGACGGCCACGTCGGGCGCGGTGGCCGGGTCCTTGGGGCGGTACATCCGGGTGGCGTAGGCGATCCCCGCGTCCACGGTCTCCTCGTGCGGGGCGGTCCGGCCGAGGTCGCCGTACCACTGCGGAGTGCGGGAACCGCGGCCCGAGGCGTCCACGACGAGCGCAGCCCTCAGCTCGCGCACGGACCGTCCGGCCGGCGCACCGTCCCGCGACCGCACCCGTACACCGGTCACCCGGTGGGCGTCCCCGGTCAGTCCGACGGCCTCGGTCGCTTCGAGGACCTCGACGCGGGTGGCCGAGCCGGCGGCCGCCCGCAGCACCCGCTCGCGGACCACCGCGTCCAGCACCGGCCGGGTGACGCTCAGGGTGCGGTGCCGGCGCTCGTCGAAGCGGCGCTGCCAGCCGGTGGGGGTACGGGTGAGCAGATCGCGCGGCAGATCCAGGCTGCGGGCGCCCGCGTCGCCGAGGGCGTCGAGCGTGCCGGGCAGCAGTTCCTCCAGTGCCCGCTGGCCGCCGCTGAGGAGGATGTGCAGGTGGCGGGCCTGCGGAACGCCCTTACGGAAGGCGGGCCCCTCCGGATAGCGATCGCGTTCGACGACCGTGATCGCGTCGACCTGCCCGATCAGGGCGGTGACGGCCAGCATCCCGGCGAGCCCGCCGCCGATGACGAGCGCGGTGCGTCCCCCGTTGGAGTGCTCTGCCATGCCTGCCTCGCTCCCCCGCCGGCCCGTCCGGCCGCCGTACGCCCCGTTCGTCCCTGTCGCCGGCCGGCTCGCCGTACCGGGGATCCGCTCGCCGCTTCCGGAAGCCGATCATCGAGGCTCCTCAGACTTCAGTGCCTTCGGCGATCGTGTCAACGGCCCCTGTGGGACGCCGGTTTGAGGACTGTGCGGCGCCTTTCGCAACCCGCCCGCCGTCACTCGCTCCCCACTGGCCACAGAACACAATCCTGGCCCCTAACGGCTCGTTCTCTCCTCGTGTCACCAGATTCCCTGACATCCCGTCATGCGCCGCGCCTGCGTCTAGACTCCCGGCAGCGGACGCACCTCGTCCGCAAACGGTCTCACCAGCAAGGGATTCGTCTCACCAGCAAGGGATCCAGGGACGCTTGTGACATTCCAGCAGGTTTCTGAGCCGTATGACGCCTATGACGTCCTCGTCGTCGGCGGGTCGGGGGTGGACACCGTCGTGCCGGTCGGCGCGCTGCCGATACCGCTCACCGATTCCTCGGCGGTACCCCCCATTCGCGAATGGGTGGGACACACCGGTACCGGCGTCGCGCTGGGCTGCGCGGCGCTCGGGCTCACCACCGGTTTCGTGGACTTCATCGGCGACGACCACCACGGCAGCCTGGTCCGCGAACGGATGGCCGCCACCGGCGTCGACTTCCGGCCGCTGATCTCGCCGCACGGCACCCGGCGGGCGGTCAATCTCGTCGCCCCCGACGGCCGCCGGATGTCCTTCTACGACGCCCGGGACCCGCTCGACCTGCGGATGCCGCCGGAGCACTACCTCCCTGCGCTGCGCCGCGCCCGGCACGTCCATCTGTCGATCACGCACTTCTCCCGCTTTCTGTACGACGACATCGAGGCGCTGGGCCTCCCCGTCTCCACGGATCTGCACGACTGGGACGGGCTGACGGAACATCACCGCGAGTTCGCGCTCCGCTCGGACCTGGTGTTCCTCAGCACCGCCGGGGCGGGGGAACGGATCGCGTCCGTCATGAGGGAGATCCTGCACGAGGGGCGTGCCGAGGCCGTGATCGCGACGGCGGGGGCGGGCGGTGCCTATGTCCTAGGCGCCGACGACCGCTCCCCCCGTCCGGTGCCGGCCGTGGTGCCCCCCGGCCCGGTCGTGGACACCAATGGCGCGGGCGACGCCTTCACCTGCGGGTTCCTCTACGGCCGGCACTTGGGCCGGAGCCTTGAGGACTGCGCGCGGCTGGGCGCCGTCGCCGGGGCCCATGCCTGTACCTCGCCCGGCACCCACACCACCCTCGTCGGGCCGGACGTGCTGCGCGCGGTCCCCACCACGGCGCCGGCCCCCACCGCTCCGCCGCACTCCCCCGCACCGCCCGCCGCAGATCAGCCCTTGCGGCCCACGCCGCCGTAGAAAATGGTGTTGTTGAGCTCCTCCGCGCCGGGCACCGCACCGTCCGGCCGCCATAGCGGGACCCGTACGACACCCGGTTCCAGCAGGGTGAACGGTCCGAAGAGCGGCTCGATCCCGGCCTTCGTGCGCAGATTGAGGGTGGCGGTGGAGCTCTGGTAGACGCTCACCACGCCATCGCGGGCCCGCTCGTCCGTGCGGCCCTGGGCGTAGGCCTCGTAGGGTTCACCGGTGGCGTGCGACAGCACGAGACAACTGCCCGCGGGGAGCGCCTCGGCGAGGGTGGCGATGAGCGCGGCGGGATCCTCGTCGTCGCGGATGAAGTGCAGTACGGCCACCAGCAGCAGCGCCACCGGCTGGTCGAAGTCGATCAGTTCGCGGACGGCCGGGTGGTTCAGCACCGCCTGGGGGTCGCGGACGTCGCCGAGCACGAACGCGGTGCCCTCGGTGGTCGTCAGCCGGGCCCCGGCGTGGGTGGCGACGATCGGGTCGTTGTCGACGTAGACGACGCGGGTGTCGGGCGCGGTCTCCCGGGCCACCTCGTGGGTGTTGGGCGAGGTGGGAATGCCGGTGCCGATGTCGATGATCTGGCGGATGCCGCCGGCGACCAGTTCGCGCACCGCCCGCCGCATGAAGGCCCGGTTGGCGCGGGCGCTGAGCCGCACCTGCGGGTGGACCTCGATGACGCGCTCCGCGGCCACCCGGTCGACCTCGTAGTTGTCCCAGCCGCCGAGGTAGTAGTCGTACATCCGGGCCGGGTGCGGCCGGCTGGTGTCGATCTCCTCGGCCGCGAAGCCCGAGTGCTCGGGGCCCTGGACGTACGGTCCGAGGTCCGTGGCCCCGTCGTCCGGTCCGTGCGGGGATATGTCCTGCTCGCTCATGCCGTCCTCCGGTCGGTGCACCGGGCCGGCGCCACCGCGAGCAGGAAGTCGGCGTGGCCCGCCTTCGCCCCCTCGATGAAGCTCACCATTTCGCGGTGCGTGTAGATCAGGGCCGGGCCGTCCGGGTCGGTCGACTGGCGCAGCGCGATCCGGCCGTCCCCCAGCCGCATCGCCTCGACGCACTCGCCGCCGTTTCCGCCGCTCCACGGCTTGTGCCAGCCCTCAGTGCCCAGCTCTTTGGCGGGCATGCCGTTGTAGATGCGTATGCGATCCATGGTTCAGATCTCCTTGCGAAAGCCACCCAGAATGGCCTCGGTGTGGTGTGCCGGCGCGGCCTGCGCACACATCCGGTCGAGGGCCTCCAGGAACTGCGAGACGTCGTTGCGCTGGTCGAAGTACACGGCTCCGACGAGGCTTTCCGCGTATGCGATGTCCGGGAGTTCCGGGATCGGGAAGCGGAAGAGGTGGAAGGGGCCGTACATGGCCGGGTGCGGGCCGGCGGCGAAGGGCATGATCTGAAGCCGGACGTTCGGCAGCGCGGTGGCTTCCCTCAGCCGGGAAATCTGCTCCCGCATCACCGAGGAGCCGCCGATCGGCCGCCGCAGCACGGTCTCGTCCATGACGACCCACAACATCGGTGCGTTGTCGCGGGTCAGCAGGGACTGCCGGGCCATCCGCAGGGCGACGATCCGGTCGATGTCCGCCGGGGAGGCGTGCGGCATGCCCGCCCGCAGCACGGCGGCGGCGTAGTCCTCGGTCTGCAACAGGCCGGGGACGTAGTGCGGTTGGTAGGCCCGGATGAGGTTGGCCTCGCTCTCCAGGCTGACGAATGCGCTGAACCACTCGGGAAGGACGTCCCGGAAACGGTGCCACCAGCCGGGCTTGTTGGCCTCGCGGGCGAGGGAGAGGAAGCCCTCGATCTCGTCCTCGTCGACCACGCCGTACGTCGCCAGCAGCTTCTCGACGTAGGGGAGTTTGAGGCCGACCTCGGCCTTCTCCATGCGCCGTATCGTGGCGTGGGTCACGTCGAGGGCCGCGGCGGCCTGTTCGTAGGAGAGCCCCGCTTTCTCGCGCAGGTCCTGCAGTCGCTTACCGAGCACCACCCGCAGGACGGTCGGTGCACCTGCCGACCGTGGGTCCGCCACGTCCGATCGCCTCCAACTGATTTCAGTGTGCAGCAGTGTGTCATGCCGTCAGTATCGCGAACAGACTGGTTCTTACGATTCTGCAAATTGCAGAGTGATCCTTGCCATCGGTCACCGACATCGCACATAGTTGCGGAGTGGCTTCCTCCAACAACGCTCCTTCGTTAGGGCGCTGTGGCAGCTCTGTCGCCCAGTACCCGCAGGACGCGTTCCACTTGCCGGCGCTACGCACGTCCGTGCCCGAGGCACGCCGGCGCGTCAGCGCGCTGCTGAGCGAGTGGGGCGCGGATCAACAAGTCCGCGACGACGTGGAGTTGGTGGTTTCCGAGCTGTTCACCAACGCTCTGCGGCACACCGACAGCGAGAAGGTCGGGTGCGAACTCGCCCTGTTCGGCGGGCACATACGCATAGAGATCACGGACCAGGGCGGCCCGGAGAATTCGGCGCCGCACGTCCAGCCCGGCAGCGTGGACAAGGAGTGCGGGCGGGGACTGTTCCTCGTCGGCGCGCTGTCCGACAGCTGGGGGTCCCGGCCTGCCGACGGCGGACCGGGCCGGGTCGTCTGGGCGGACCTGCCCTACACCGGTACCGCAGCGCACTGAGGCCCCGCTCCGCCGTCGGCGGAACCGGGGCCTTCGTCATGCCCGGGCCGTTTTCGGCCGGGCGGACGCTACAGCGGCAGCAGATCGGGGCGCTTCGGCTCGATGTGATCGCCGGAGGACTCACCGCGCAGTCGGCGGCCGATCCACGGGACGAGGTGCTCCCGCGCCCAGTGGATGTGGTCCCGCCGCGTGTCGGCGGCCGACCGCTCCGCCTCCGGCGGCCACGGCTGATCCGGGTCGGCCGGCACCCGCATGCCGAGTACCTGGGCCGCGCGCAGCGCCACCCGGGTGTGCCCGTCGGCCGACAGATGCAGCCGGTCCTCGCTCCAGGCCCGCCGGTCCTGCACCGACTTCAGCGACCACAGATCCAGGACCGGGCAGTCGTGCCGGTCCGCGATCGCCCGGACGTGCGCCGTATACGTCGCGATCTTGCCGCGCAGATGCTTGAGCACGGGGACGCCACGGGTGTCGAAACCCGTGCAGACCAGGACCGTGCCGACCGACCGGCTCAGATCGCGGACCGCCGCCTCGTAGCGCTCGGCGACCGCGTCCGGGTCCGAGCCCGGCCGCAGGATGTCATTGCCGCCGGCGCAGAACGTCACCAGGGCGGGGGCGAGCTCCTTCGCCCGCGGCACCTGTTCCTCGACGATCTGGTCCAGAAGCCGTCCCCTGACGGCGAGATTCGCATAGCGGAAATCCCCCTCCGCCTGCTGGTCCGAGAGCAGGACCGCGAGCCGGTCCGCCCAACCGATGTACACCCCGTCAGGGCCGGGATCCCCGACCCCCTCTGTGAAGCTGTCCCCGACGGCTGCGTACGACCCGATGGCGCCGTGGGCGCCGCTGCTGATGTTCTTCGAATCGTCTGCCACGTCAGGACATACTTCACCTTGAGAAGTGACTTACGCCACCGTAACCAGGGGTTGACGGCGGGTGATTAACGCCACCAAGTCAAATTCTGCCCAAACGGGAATAGAGATCGGCCGCACCTTGCTTCCCGAGCGCTTTGCCGCACTCCTACACGCCTGCATTGCGGCCTGATTGCCCCTTGCATCAATGTCGTATCGTCGGATGATGACCCGCCTCGTCGACGAGCAGCGTCGGCGGCCGACACCAAGGAGCGCCCGTGACGCAGACGCCGCAGGTCCCACCGGCCCAGACCGAGCTCGCGGAGGTCCGCAATTTCCGCGATGTGGGCGGGCTGCCGACCGTGGACGGGCGTCGCGTACGGGAGGGCAGGCTGTTCCGCAGCGGGCATCTCGCCCATGCGACCACGGACGACGCGGCATTTCTGGCCGGTCTCGGACTGCACACCGTCTTTGATTTCCGTAATGCCTCGGACATCAAACTGGAAGGGCCGGATGTCGCGCTGCCCGGTGTGCGCAATGTGAACATTCCGCTCACCGACCCGGCCGACGGCGCGGAGTTCTGGACGATGGTGCGCGACGGTGAGCTGGACGAGCTGCGCAGCGCGCTCGGCGACGGGAAGGCCGCGGCCCGGATGGCCGCCACCTACCGCCACATCATCACCACCCGTACCGAGGACCACAGCCGGGTGCTGCATGCGCTCGCCGAGGACAGCGTGCCGGCGCTGATGCACTGCGCGGCCGGCAAGGACCGTGCGGGCCTGTCCGTGGCCGTGACCCTGCTGGCGGTCGGCGTGGAGCGGGACGCCATCGAGGCGGACTACCTCAAGTCCAACGACCCGCACCGCCGCTACAAGATCCGCCGCTCGGACAACTCGGCGGTGGGGATGTCGCCGGAGATCTTGGAGCTGCTCTCGCCGCTGTTCGGGGCGCACACCGACTACCTCACGGCCGCCTACGACGCGATCGAGCGGACCTGGGGCTCGACGGAGGCGTACCTCACCGACGGATTGAAGCTGACCCCCGCCGTCCGGGAGCGGCTCCGGTCCCAGCTCCTGACGGACTGACACCCGCGCGCGGTCCCTGTGGCAGGCTGCCCGGCATGATCGACAACTATGAGTTCTCCAGCGATCCGGCCCGGCTGGACGCCGCACTGGTGCACCACTGGCTGTCCACCGACGCGTACTGGGCGGCGGGCCGTTCACGGGACAAGCAGGACCGGGCGATCGCCGGCTCGCTGAACTTCGGCGCCTACGACACCGACTCGGGCGCCCAGGTCGCCTATGCGCGGGTGGTCACCGACCAGGTCACCTTCGCCTGGCTCTGCGATGTCTACGTCGCCCCGGCGGCGCGCGGCAAGGGGATAGGCACAGCGCTGGTCACCGCGGTCCGCGACCATCTGGCGCCCTACGAGGTACGCCGCATTCTGCTCGCCACCGCCGACGCCCACGAGGTCTACGGGAAGGTGGGGTTCCGCCCGCTGACGGAACCCGCGAAGTGGATGGCGTACGGGCGCCAGTAGGGAGCGTGGCGGCGGCCGCCCGGACGCCGAGCGGGCCGGAGGCCGGCGGCCGCCGTCTGCCCATCGAACAGCTCAGCCCCTGCCCACCTGCAAGGACTGCTTCACCAGCGTCCGTCCGAAGTCCCACATCAGGCCGCCGCCGCTGTGGGCGTCGTCCATGACGGCCGTGAACGCCTCGACGAAACGGTCGACTTCCCGCTCGCCGATGATCAGCGGGGGGATCAGCTTGATGACCTCCAGATGGTCGCCGGAGACCTGGGTCAGGATGCGGTGCCGCTGCAGCAGCGGGACCACGACCATCTGCGCGAACAGTCCCTTGCGGGCGGCCTGCAGCATCCTCCAGCGGCCCCGCAGGCTCAGGGACTTGGGGCGGCCGAACTCGATGCCGATCATCAGGCCGCGGCCCCGTACGTCATGCAGCAGCTCGTAGCGGTCGATGAGGGCGGCGAGCCGGGAGCGCAGCAGGTCACCGGTGTGCCGGGCGTGGGCGACGAGCTGCTCGTCCGCCATCACGGCGAGCACCGCGAGCCCGGCCGCCATCGCCTGGGCGTTGGAGCCGAAGCTGGCGGAGTGCACCAGGACCCGGTCCATGGACGAGTAGACCTTCTTGAAGATCCAGTCCTTGCCGAGGGTCGCACCGACCGGAACGTAGCCGCCCGAGAGCGCCTTGGCCACACACACCAGGTCCGGTTCGACGCCGTCCTCGTGCTGATAGGCGAAGAAGTCGCCGGTGCGGCCGAGGCCGGTCTGCACCTCGTCGGCGATCAGCAGCGCTCTGTGGCGGTGCAGCAGGTCCTGGGCGGCGCGCAGGAATCCGGGCGGGGTGGGGTGGACGCCCTTGCCCTGGACGGGCTCGACCACGAATCCGGCCACGTCGCCGCGCTTCAGCTCCCGCTCCAGTGCGGCCAGATCGCCCAGCTCGACGGCGGTGTCCGGCAGCAGCGGCGCGAAGCCGTCCCGGAAGCCGTCCTCGCCGTTGACGGAGAGCGAGCCGGTGGTCAGGCCGTGGAAGGCGTGGGTGCAGTAGAGGATGCGCGGTCTGCCGGTGGCGTAGCGGGCGAACTTCAGGGCGGTCTCCACGGCTTCGGTGCCGCTGTTGCCGAAGAAGACCCGGTCGAGGTGGGGTGCATGGCTCAGCAGTTTCTCGGCGAGCAGACCGGGCAGCGGCTGGCAGTCGAAGCGGGTGAGGTCGGCCAGGCCGGCGTCCAGCACGTCGTGCAGCGCCTGCCGGACGACGGGGTGGTGCCGGCCGAGGCCCATCACCCCGAAGCCGGCGAGCATGTCGAGGTAGTCCTGGCCCTCGGTGTCCCAGAAGTAGGCGCCCTCGGCCCGCTCGTAGACCTTGTCGAAGCCGATGGTGTGCAGCATCCGCGGGAGCTGGTGGTTGAGATGGCGGGCGTGCAGCTCATAGCCCTCTGTGCCGCGCTCGGCGAGGAGCCCGGTCAGATCGAATCCGGTCACGGTGTGCTCTCCTTACGGCCCTGCGCGGCACGGCCCAGCGCGGCGCTGATCTGTCCGGCGATCTCGGCCGGGGTGAGTCCGAGGTCGGCCAGCAGCTCACCGCGCCGGGCGTGCGGCAGGAACTGCTCGGGGATCCCGAAGGTACGCAGCGGCACGTCCACGTGCGCGTCCCGCAGGGCCTGCCCGACCGCCCAGCCGATGCCGCCGGTCCGGCTGTTGTCCTCCACGACGGCCACCATGGCGTGCTGCGCGGCGAGCTGCTCGATGGCCTCGTCGACCGGCTTGACCCAGCGCGGGTCGATGACGGTGGCGTCGACGCCGCGCGCCGCGAGGAGTTCGGCGACCCGCAGGCACACCGGGGCCATCACCCCGACGGCGACCAGCAGGACGTCCGGGTGCGGGGCCCGGTGGAGGACGTCGACGCCGCCGATCCGGTCGACGGCCGGGATCGGGTCGTCCACCGCCTCCTTGGGGAAGCGGACGACGGTCGGTGCGTCGGTCACGTCCAGCGCTTCGCGCAGCTGGGCCCGGAGCTGGTCGGCGTCGCGCGGCGCGGCGATCCGCAGCCCCGGTACGACGCCGAGCACCGACAGGTCCCACATGCCGTTGTGCGAGGCGCCGTCGGTGCCGGTGACGCCGGCCCGGTCCAGGACGAAGGTGACCCCGCATTTGTGCAGCGCCACGTCCATCAGCACCTGGTCGAAGGCGCGGTTGAGGAAGGTGGCGTAGACCGCGACGACCGGGTGCAGACCGCCGGTCGCCAGGCCCGCGGCCGACACCACCGCATGCTGCTCGGCGATGCCCACGTCCCACACCCGGTCCGGGTAGGCCCGCGCGAACTTCTCCAGACCGACCGGCTGCAGCATCGCCGCCGTCAGGGCGACCACGTCCTCGCGTTCGGCGCCGATGCGCAGCATTTCGTCGCCGAAGACGGACGTCCAGGAGGGGGCGCCGGGCGGGGCGACCGGTGCGCAGGTCAGCGGGTCCATCACGCCCACGGTGTGGAAGTGGTCCGCCTCGTCCTCCAGGGCGGGCGGATAGCCGCGGCCCTTCTCGGTCAGGCAGTGCACCAGCACCGGCCCGTGGAAGCCGGCCGCCCGGCGCAGCGCCGATTCGACGGCCGCGATGTCATGGCCGTCGATCGGCCCGATGTACTTCAGGCCCAGGTCCTCGAACATGCCCTGGGGGGCGATGAAGTCCTTGAAGCCCTTCTTGGCGCCGTGCAGGGAGTCGTAGAGGGGTGCGCCGACGACCGGGGTGCGCTGGAGGACGTCCTTGCCCCAGGCCAGGAATTTCTCGTAGCCGTCGGTGGTGCGCAGGGTGGCGAGGTGGTCGGCCAGGCCGCCGATGGTCGGCGCGTAGGAGCGGGCATTGTCGTTGACGACGATGATCAGCGGGCGGTCCTTGGCGGCCGCGATGTTGTTCAGCGCTTCCCAGGCCATACCGCCGGTCAGCGCTCCGTCGCCGATCACGGCCACCACATGGTCGCTGCTGCCGCGGAGCCGGTGGGCCTTGGCGAGGCCGTCGGCCCAGCCCAGCACCGTCGAGGCATGGCTGTTCTCGATGACGTCGTGCACGGACTCCGCGCGCGAGGGGTATCCGGACAGCCCGCCCTTGGCCCGGAGCTTGGAGAAGTCCTGCCGTCCCGTCAGCAGCTTGTGGACGTAGGACTGGTGCCCGGTGTCCCACAGGATGCGGTCGGCGGGTGAGTCGAAGACCCGGTGCAGGGCGATGGTCAGCTCGACCACGCCGAGGTTGGGGCCCAGATGGCCGCCGGTGCGGGCGACGGCCTGGACGAGGAAGTGCCGGATCTCCTCGGCGAGTTCGGGCAGCCGGGCCGCGGGGAGCGCCTTGAGCGCGCGCGGTTCCCGGAGGTGTTCCAGCATCGTCATGTGCGGTCCCCCTCTTCGTGGTTCGGCCGGCCGTGCCGGTCCGGTCGCCGTCGCGCGCGGGGCCGACGGCGGACCGGACCATGACGCGGGGAGCCCGGGCACGCGGGCTCCCCCTGTTCAGCGGGTCATC
This sequence comes from Streptomyces sp. 2323.1, assembly GCF_900221035.1. Classification (NCBI taxonomy): domain Bacteria; kingdom Bacillati; phylum Actinomycetota; class Actinomycetes; order Kitasatosporales; family Streptomycetaceae; genus Streptomyces; species Streptomyces sp. 2323.1. Next base: position 1,279,252 of record NZ_LT907981.1, read on the forward strand.
CGTGGTTCCCGGCGATGGTCTCCCTGGCCGCCCGCAGGGACTCCTTCAGGGAGCCCATGGTGGCGAGGACGGCGGTGGGCTCGTAGCCGCAGTGCGCCATGCAGTTGGCGCACCGCGGGTCCTTGCCGCGGCCGTACTTGTCCCAGTCGGTGTCCTCGATGAGCTCCTGGTACGTCGGGACGTAGCCGTCGCTCATCAGGTAGCAGGGGCGCTGCCAGCCGAAGAGCGAGTAGTTGGGGATCGCCCAGGCCGTGCAGGGGAAGTCCGCCTTGCCCTCCAGGAAGTCCAGGAAGAGCGGGCTGTGGTTGAGCCGCCAGCGCCGCCGGTTGCCGCCGGCGAAGGCCTTCTTGAACAGCTCGCGGGTCTGCTCGACGCCCAGGAAGTGCTCCTGGTCGGGCGCCTTCTCGTAGGCGTAGGCGGGCGAGAGCATCATTTCGTCGACCTGTAGGTCGTCATTGAGGAAATTGAGGACCTCGATGATGGTCTGCGGGGTGTCGGTGTTGAAGAAGGTGGAGTTGGTGGTGACCCGGAAGCCGCGCTGCTTGGCCTCCTTGATTGCCGCCACCGCCTCGTCGAAAACGCCTTCCTTGGCGACCGATTCGTCGTGCCGCTCACGCATACCGTCGATATGCACCGCGAACGCGAAATACGGAGAGGGCTGGAAATCATCCAACTTCTTGCGCAGCAACATGGCGTTGGTGCACAGGAAGACATACTTCCGTTTGGCCACCAACTGTCGGACGATCTCGTCGATCTGCGGGTGCATCAGGGGTTCACCGCCGGCGATGGAGACCATCGGGGCACCCGACTCCAGCACCGCGCCGACCGCCTGCGCCACCGGCATGCGCTGCTTGAGCACGCCCGCCGGATGCTGGATCTTCCCGCAGCCCTCGCATTTCAGATTGCACGCGAAGAGCGGCTCCAGCTCGACAATGAGCGGGAACTTCTCACGCCGCCGGATCATCTTCTGCTCAAAAAGATAGGTACCGACCCGGATGGACTGACGAAGCGGCATGGCCATCTGACTCACCTCCAGGGGAGCAGCAAAGAAAGGTGCCATTCGTAGAAAACAGGCAGGACGGAGCGCAGGACTCGGAAGGCTGATATTCCACCCCGCACGGTGCCGATACGCACGAGTTCATGTTCTGGAGCGTCCACGACCACCCGGACGGCCGCAACCGGACGGGGGCCGGCCCGCCGGGCCGCACGGAGGGTGGCAGCGGATTCCATGTCCACCGCGACCGCACCGGCGGCATGCAGCGCGGCCCGCTCCGCGCCGCGCACCACGTGGTCGGAGCCGCACAGCAGCCCGCTGTGCACCCTCAGACCGCGCTCCCGCAGGGCCCGCAGCAGCGGCCCGTTGTCCCGGCAGGGCGTCTCCGGGGCGTCGGCGTGGTGGCCGCGGGTGGCCGAGGCGACGATCACGTCCCCGGGGCGCATACCGGGGGCGAGACCGGCACAGAAGCCGCTGGCGACCACCGGGGAACGCTCGGTGACCGCACCCTCGCTCAGCGCTTTGGCGAGGGTGCGTTCGGCCGCCTGCGGGCCCATGCCCGTACGGAGCACGACCGGCCGCGGTAAGGCCCGCTCGGCCGCTCCCCCGCGGTCGCCGCCGCGCAGTGCGATCCGCTCGATGCCGAGCGCACAGGCGACCAGCAGCGGTGGATCCGCGTCCGTCAGGGGCCGGCCGGGCATCAGGCCCCCACCGGCGCGACGGCCGGGCCCCCGTTGAGATAGCGCCCCAGGGCCGTCAGGGGGAAGACCTGGCGGTAGAGGTGGTAATTGATGGAGAAGTCCCAGGGGAAGCCCGTGCCGGTGAAGTACGGCTCGTCCCAGGAGCCGTCCTCGCGCTGGGTCGCGGCCAGCCAGCGCACTCCGCGGCGTACCGCCTCGCCGTCGCGCTCGCCGGCCGCGAGCAGCGCCATCAGCGCCCAGGCGGTCTGGGAGGCGGTCGAGGTGCCGCGCCCGGCCCACTGCTCCTTGTCCCGGTAGGACCGCTGGTCCTCGCCCCAGCCGCCGTCGTCGTTCTGCACACCCTCCAGCCAGCGGACCGCCCGGCGGACCGCGGGGTGCGAGCGCGGGATGCCCACCGCGGCCAGCGCCGGGAGCACCGAGCCGGTGCCGTAGACGTAGTTGGTGCCCCAGCGGCCGAACCAGGCGCCGCAGGGCTCCTGTTCGGCCAGCAGCCAGGCGACACCGCGGCGGGTGCGCGGGTCGTGGGTGCGGCCGACGTCCGCAAGCATCTCCACGACATGGGCGGTGACATCGGCCGACGGCGGGTCGATGACCTCCCCGAAGTCACAGAACGGCAGCCGGTTGGGGAACGGGCTGGTGTTGTCGACGTCGAAGGCGGCCCAGCCGCCGTCCTTGGACTGCATGCCGAAGTTCCAGCGCACCGCGCGGCGTACCGCGGCCTCGACCCGCTGCGGATCGGGGTGCTTGACCCGGCGCAGCGCGAGCACCACCTCGGCGGTGTCGTCGATGTCGGGGTAGTTGTCGTTCTCGAACTCGAACGCCCAGCCACCGGAGGGGAGTTGGGGACGCTTCACGCTCCAGTCGCCGGGCCGGTCGATCTGCTCGGCCAGCATCCACTCGGCGGCCTGGACCAGCTGGGGGTGGTCGGCGGGCACTCCGGCGTCGGCGAGCGCGATGGTGGCCAGGCAGGTGTCCCAGACCGGGGACTGGCAGGCCTCGATCATCCGGGCCCCGTCCGCGCGCCGTACGGCGAACCGGTCGAGGGACGCCAGGCCGGTACGCAGTACGGGGTGGTCGAGGTCGTAGCCGAGGAGGTGCAGCGCGATGACGGAGTAGACGGCGGGCGGCTGGATGCCGCCCCAGCAGCCGTCGTTCTCCTGGCGCTCGATGATCCAGCGGGCGGCGGAGCGCATCGCGGCCCGGCGCAGCTTGCGGAAGGCGACCTTGTGGTAGAGGTGCAGCGCCTTGTCGAGGCGCTGGAAGACCCCGTCCCAGCTGGCGGCGGGGGCGAGCGGCCGCGGCGGGTTGGGGCGGCGCGGATCGGTGTGCAGCTCGTCGAGGGCGAACGGCGCCGGGCGCACCGGGCGTTTGGCCGAGACGATGGTCAGCGGCACGATCGTCTGCCGCGCCCAGCATCCGAAGTCATAGATGTTGAGCGGGAACCACTTCGGGAAGTAGAGGAGTTCCGGCGGCAGTTGGGGCAGGTCGTCCCACTTCCACCAGCCGAACAGGGCCAGCCAGATGCGGGTGAAGACCCGGGCCGCGGCGATGCCGCCCTGCTCGCGGACCCATGCGGAGGCCCTGGCCATATGCGGGGCGTCCGGGGCGTCCCCGGCGAGCCGCAGGGCGACATAGGCCTCGATGGTGGCGGAGAGTTCGCCGGGCCCGCCGTAGAAGGTGGCCCAGGTGCCGTCCGCGCACTGCTCGCCGCGGATGAAGCGGGCCGCGGCCTCGGTGAGTTCGGGGTCCTGGATGCCCAGGAACTGGCGGAGCAGCAGATCTTCGGCGTCCATCGTGACGTTGGTCTCGAGGTCGCCCTTCCACCATCCGGCGGGGTCCTGGACGGACAGCAGATGGTCGGTGGCGCGGGCGGTCGCGCGGCGGGCGGCGTCCGCCGTGTCATCCCGTACGGCGCTGCGGGTACGGGCGGATGCTGCGGTTTTCTCAGCGGTGGCGTCGCTGGCCGAAGGGGCCCGGGGCGGCAGCGCCCCGGTGCTTCCGTCGGTCGTCGCTGTCATGGCTTCCCCTTCGGCAGTGAACTGTGAAAAGCGTGCTCAGGGATTCCGTCGGCCGGCGCCCGTCCCCCACTGCCCTAAAGGCGTGGGAGGTGCCCCCAGGCACCGGCCGGCGACTGCGATCTATTCGGTGTCGGCGGTCCTCATCTCTTTCGTACGACGACGAAGTCCGCGAGCGCGACGAGCTCGGCACGGACCTTCTGCGGCATCTCGATCTCGTCGAGCGCGGCGATGGCGGTGGTGTGCTGACGGCGGGCCTCCTGCGACGTCCACTCACGGCCGCCGGCCTCCTCGATGAGGGCCGCGCGGGAGGCGAACTCCTCCTCGGTGAAGTCGGCGATTTCGCTCTCGCTCTTCTTGGCGTCGGCCGCCAGGATCCGGGCGAGCCGCTCGGAGGCGTCACCGCCGGCGGCCAGGGCCGCGACGACCGGCAGCGACTTCTTGCGCTGCCGCAGATCGCTCCAGGTCTGCTTGCCGGTGGCGTCCGGGTCGCCCCAGATGCCGAGCAGGTCGTCGACGGCCTGGAAGGCGAGACCGAGGTGGTAGCCGTACTTCTCAAGGGTGTCCGCCGTGCGGTCGTCGGCGCCACCGAGCACCGCGCCGATGGAGACGGCGCAGGCCAGCAGCGCGCCGGTCTTGTTGCCCTCCATCTCCAGGCACTCCTCGACGGTGACCCGCTCGCGGTGCTCGTAGGAGATGTCCTGCGCCTGGCCGTCGATCAGCTTGCGGGAGGCCTGGGTGAGCCGGCGGGTGGCGCGGCCGGCGTCGACCGTGCCGAGCTCCAGCAGTATTTCGTTGGCCAGCGCGAACAGCGCATCGCCGACCAGGATGGCCTGCGCGGGGCCGTGCACCTTCCAGACGGTGTCGCGGTGCCTGCGCTGCTCGTCGCCGTCCATGAGGTCGTCGTGCAGCAGCGAGAAATTGTGCACCAGCTCGACGGCGACCGCGCCGGGGATCCCGACCTCCGGGGCCGCCCCGGCGGCCTCGGCCGAGAGCAGGGCGAGCGCGGGCCGTACCGCCTTGCCGCTGTCACCCGTGGTGGGGTGGCCCTCGGCGTCGATCCAGCCGAAGTGGTACGCGGCGACGGTGTCCATGGGAGGAGCGAGCCGGTTGACGGCGGCACGCAGCACGGGAGTGGCGAGTGTCCGCCCGCGCTCCAGCAGCGCGGTGACGCCCTCGGTGTCGATAGCTGGGGAAGCCGGATTCACGGTTTCTCCTCTGTTTCCGATGCTCGTGCTCGTGCGAGCGCTCGTACTCGTAGTCATGCCGCCTCCTGAGGCAACTGGCCCTGGGGGAAGCCGAGTTCGGTGAGTGCCTCGCGAGCGGCGGCAGTGCCGCTGCGAACAGCGCTTTCCATGGTCGCGGGCCACCCGGTGGCGGTCCACGCACCGGCCAGATACAGGCCGGGAGCTTGGGTGCGGGCGGCGGGGCGGAGCCTGCCGACGCCCGGTGCGGGCGCGAAGGTCGCGGTGCGCTCGCGGGTGACGAAGAAGTCGTGGATCCGGGCGCCCCGGGCGGCGGGCAGCAGCCGCTCCAGCTCCGGAAGATAGCGGGCGCGGAGCTTGGCGACCGGCTGGTCGATCTCTTCCTGCGCGGCGGACTGCGAGACCGCCAGATACTGGCAGCGCTCGTTGCCGGGGACGCGCGTCAGCCCCGAGGCGTCGGTGCGGTCGAAGACCCACTGGACCGGGGAGCCGACCGCGGCGAAGAAGGGGCGGCGCAGCACCGTACGGTCGTAGACGACATGGAGGTTGAGGATCGGGGCGGTGCCGATCTCCAGCAGCCGGTCCTTGCCGTCCAGCGCACCGTCGGGCAGCAGGGCGTGCGCCTCGCGCTGCGGTACGGCGAGCACGACGGTGTCGGCGGCGAGCTGCTCGCTGCCGTGCGGGCCGTTCTCCACCGTGACCTGCCAGCCGTCATCGCTGCGGGTGAGCGCCCCGGCGCGGGTGCGCAGGGCGATGCGTACGCCGGCCTTCTCCAGGGCCGTGCGGGCCCGGTCGTCGTGGACGTCGCCGAGCGGGACGCGGGACCAGCCGATGTCGGCGGCGCCCGGCGCGGACAGCAGCCCGGTCTTGAAGACCTTGGCGGCCAGGCCCAGCGAGGCGTGCTCGGCACGGGCGTTGAGGGTCGCGATGCCGACCAGGTCCCACAGCGCCTCGACGGCCCGCGCCGACTGGCCGTACCGGCGCAGCCAGCTGCCGAAGTCCACCCCGTCCAGCGCGGAGTCGGCCGGGTCGAGGCCCTTGAGCGCGAGGGTGGCGCGGACGACACCGGCCCGCTCGGCGGGTGAGAGGTGCGGGTAGCCGGCCAGGCTGCGGGCGAGGTGCAGCGGGACGGGCAGGGCGCTGCGGCGCAGCCGGCCCAGCCGCATCCGGCCCCGGCCGGAGCTGCCGCCGGGGTCCAGGACCGGTACGTCCAGGCGGTCCTGAAGGGGCACCAGGTCCGCGGCGCCGATCCGCTCCAGCAGCGAGCGGTAGGCGGTGCAGCAGCGCAGATAGACGTGCTGGCCGTTGTCGACGCTCAGCTCGCCGGCGGCGGACTCGCGGCGGAAGGAGAAGACCAGCCCGCCGAGCCGCGGCCGGCCCTCGATCAGGGTCACCCGCAGCCCCGCGTCGGCCAGCGCGAGCGCCGCGGTCGTGCCCGCGAGACCGCCCCCGATGACCACCGCGGTCCGCCCCTGGGGAGCGCCGGACGGCAGGTCAGGGTGGCGGCCGAGCCGCGTGGCTCCGGATGTCATGTGGTCTCCCCCCGTACTGCTGTGAGGGACGCAGCCACCCCGGAGAGGGTTGCCCGCCGCGCTGACGCGGGGTCACCACCGTTGGCCGTCCGGCGCATCATCCACGCCTCCGGACGGACTGCCGTCGGCCGATCGCCCGCGCGTCGAGCCCGGACAGTCCGCGCACCGCGACGAACGCCTTCTCCCGGCCGGGCAGCGAGACCCGGCCGCGCAGCACCGCCTCGGGGTCGGCCTCGATCCGGGTCAGCAGGCGGTGGTAGATGCCCGCCATCGCGGCCACGCAGGCGCCGCTGCGCCGGTCGAGCATCGGCAGAAGCTGGAAGCCCTCGGCGAACAGTGCGCGGGCGCGGGCGACCTCGAAGTGCACCAGGCCGGCGAAGTCGGAGCCGGGCGGCGGTACGGGCCGGTCGAAGCCGTCCGCACAGCCGAACTTGGCGAGGTCCTCGGCGGGGAGGTACGTCCGGCCGTTGCCGGCGTCCTCGCGAACGTCCCTGAGGATGTTGGTCAGTTGCAGGGCGAGCCCGAGGGTGTCGGCGTACTCCGGGGCACGCTCGGCGTCCTGCGCGCCGGGGACCGTGCCGAACACGCCCAGCGAGAGCCGGCCGATCGCGCCGGCCACACAACGGCAGTAGAGCTTCAGCTCGTCCCAGGTCTCATACGTCTCGCCACGCACATCCATCAGCACGCCGTCGATCAGCTCGTCGAGACCCTCCAGCGGCAGCGGGAAGCGGCGGGCGGCGTCGGAGAGCGCGACGGCCACCGGGTCGGTGTCGTCGTCGTCGATCCGGCCGTCCTTGATACGGGCCAGCAGCGCCCGGGTGTCCTCCAGGCGCCGTTGTTTGGCGGTGGGCTCCAGGGTGCCGTCACCGATGTCGTCGATCCGGCGGGAGAAGGCGTAGAGCGCCGACATGGCCTGTCGCTTGTCGGTCGGCAGCAGCCGGATGCCATAGGCGAAGTTCCGTGCCTGCTGCCCGGTGATGGCCTCGCAGTAGCGGTACGCAGCGAGCACCGGCGCGGACGCGTGTGCAGTGTCCTCCACGGTCCGACTCACCCCTCTCTTCGCAATGTCGCCGCTACCTCGCGCAGCAGGCTGAGCTTGGTCGGCTTGGGCGGTCCAGGGAGTACGTCATGATCGGCGGCCGCGACCGCCTGGAGTGCAGCGCGTCCGCCGGCCACGAAGCCGGCCAGCAGCAGCTTGAGCCTGCCGTGGACGCTACCCACCAGCGGGGTGCCTTCATTCAGCAGGTCACGGGCGCGTTCCGCCTCGTAGGCGATCAGCGCGCGCACCGATGCGCCCCCGCTGGGCGCGGCCAGATCGGCCTCGGTGACGCCGAAGCGTTTCATGTCCTCGGCGGGGAGGTAGATGCGGTCGCGCCCGAGGTCCTCGGCCACGTCCTGGAGGTGCTCGACGATCTGGAGGGCGGTGCAGACGGCGTCCGAGCGGCGGATGCGCTCGGGGCTCGCGGTGCCGGTGATGCCGAGGACGAGCCGGCCGACGGGGTTGGCGGACAGCTCGCAGTAGGCGGCCAGATCGTCGTAGGTGCCATAGCGGCTGATCCGCTGGTCCTGCCGGTTGGCCGCGATCAGATCGAGGAACGGCTCGGGGGTCAGTCCGCAGCGGCGGACGGTTGGGCCGAGCCGGCGCATGAGCGGATGCCGAGGTCCGGGGGCCCGGTCGCTGAAGACGCGGTGCAGATCCGCCTCCAGGGCGTCCAGCAACGCGGCACGGTCTCCCCCACTCTCGGCTGCGCTCGAGCGGGAGGTACCCCCATCCTGCGCGCGGTCCAGCCCGAGGAGCACGGCATCGCCGCCGCCGGGGGCGAGATCACCGTCGCCGATGTCGTCGACGAGCCGGGCGAAGCCGTAAACGGCCATCAGATCGGCGCGCCAGACCCGGGGCAGGAAGAACGGCGCCACCGGGAAGTTCTCGTGTGCGGCCTGATCGAGCACGGTGCGCGTCTGCTCCCGTCCGTCGCCCGCCGCCCCCGTCCGGGGGAAGGCGCGACGCGCCTGCTCGTTGTCTCGGCTCACCGGGGGCTGCCCGGCGCATTTCGGTGCCGGAGCGAACCAGTAGCCATTGCCGTCACGTCTCCCGTTCTACACCGCCAAGCTAAAACATCCTATTTCGGACACGCCGCAGCAGATGGCGCGCCCGATCGAGTCCATATCGCCCGCTCGGGTGAGCATTGCCCGACATGTACCACTTGATGCTGTTCAGTACCCGTACAGCTTACGCCGTACGTCTCGCCCGCGTCCGAGGGGGTACCGCAGCGCCGGGCACCATTCCGGCCACTCTCCACGACGTCCGAACTGGTCCCGATGTCCGCGGAGTTGGTGATTCCTTCACACCCGAAGGCCCCCGCGAGGCGGACTCGCGGAGGCCTTCGGGTGCGGGACGGGGACTACTTGCCCGTCTCCTTTTCGTACGCCTTGATGACCTCGTCGGTGGGGCCGTCCATCAGCAGCTCGCCGCGCTCCAGCCACAGCACCCGGTCGCAGGTGTCGCGGATGGACTTGTTGTTGTGGCTGACCAGGAAGACCGTGCCGGCCTCCTTGCGCAGCTCGCGGATGCGGGCCTCGGAGCGCTTCTGGAAGCTGCGGTCGCCGGTGGCCAGCGCCTCGTCGATCATCAGCACGTCGTGGTCCTTGGCCGCGGCGATGGAGAACCGCAGCCGGGCCGCCATGCCGGACGAATAGGTGCGCATCGGCAGCGAGATGAAGTCGCCCTTCTCGTTGATGCCGGAGAAGTCGACGATGCCGTCGTAGCGTTCGCGGACCTGCTCGCGGGACATACCCATGGCCAGGCCGCCGAGGACGACGTTCTTCTCGCCGGTCAGGTCGTTCATCAGCGCGGCGTTCACGCCGAGCAGGGAGGGCTGGCCGTGGGTGTAGACCTTGCCGCGCTCCGCCGGCAGCAGGCCGGCGACCGCCTTGAGCAGCGTCGACTTGCCCGACCCGTTGGAGCCGATCAGGCCGATCGATTCGCCACGGTAGGCAGTGAAGGACACGCCCTTGACCGCATGCACCTCACGTACACCCGTGGACGGCTTGCGCCGCACGATGCGGTTGAGGGCCGCGGTGGCGCTGCCCTTGCCGGCTCCCGTGCCGTAGACGCGGTAGACGATGTGCAGATCGTCCGCGATCACGGTCGGGATGCGCTCGCGCGCCGCCTCGGTCGGCTGGACGCCGTTGGTCTGCTCAGCCACGTCCGTACCGCTCCTCGGCCTTCCAGAAGTACACAAAACCCACGACGCCCATCAGCAGCGCCCAGCCGCCGGCGAACGCCCACACATGATGCGGCAGCTGGTTCGCCTTGAAGCTGTCGATCAGTGCGAACCGCATCAGGTCGATGTAGACCGCGGCCGGATTGGCGTTGAGCAGGATCTCCACGAACTTCGGGACGGCCTTGCCCTTGAGGATCAGATCGATGCTGAACATCACGCCGGACGCATACATCCACGTCCGCATGATGAACGGCATCAGCTGCGCCAGGTCCGGAGTCTTGGACCCCAGCCGCGCCATGACCATCGCCAGACCGGTGTTGAAGATGAACTGCAGCGCCAGCGCCGGGAACACCAGCAGCCACGACCACGTCGGCACCTGCCCGAAGCCGAGCAGGATGATCACCAGCACGCCCATGGAGAACAGCAGCTGCTGCAGCTGCATCAGGCAGAACGAGATCGGCAGACAGGCCCGCGGGAAGTGCAGCGCCCGCACCAGGCCGAGGCTGCCGGAGATCGCCCGGGTGCCGGCCATCACCGAGCTCTGGGTGAAGGTGAAGATGAAGACGCCGGTGACCAGGAACGGAACGAAGTCGGGGACGCCCTTCCGGGTGCCGATCAGCAGGCCGAAGATCAAGTAGTACACGAGCGCGTTCAGCAGCGGCGTCGCCACCTGCCAGACCTGCCCCAGCTTGGCCTGGCTGTACTGCGCGGTCAGCTTGGCGCTGGCAAAGGCGGAGATGAAATGCCGGCGGTGCCACAGCTGCCGGATGTACTCCGGGAGGCCGGGACGGGCGCCGCTCTGCGAGAGCCCGTACTTCTGGGCCCGCTGGGCAGGAGTGAGCCCCTCATCGGAAGATGGCGGGGCACTCATGGCGACCGCACTGTCGTGCGTGGTCTCGCTCACAGTTGACACTTTCGTCCTCAAGGTGCGCTGCCGGGGCCACGCCCCGGTTCGCGCCTGATGCTCTCAGATACGAGCTTGTCAGATGACGGGAGGGCGGCCCAGTCGGGTCAGTCGCCAAACGGTAGCCCACTTCATGGGGCGCCTGGGACCGCACGGCGAGACCCAGCCCTCCTTGAAGCCGCCCAGCCACGCCCGCAGCGCCGGCCGCGACGGCCGGCGGACGAGGGTGAGCAGAAACCAGACACCGAGGTAGACCGGAACCAGCGGGGCGGGAAGGTTGCGCCGGGCCAGCCAGACGCGGTTGCGGGCCACCATGCGGTGGTAGACCGCATGCCGGGCCGGGGCCGTCGTCGGGTGGAAGAGGACCATGTCCGCGCGGTAGTCGATCAGCCACCCCGCGTCCAGCGCCCGCCAGGCCAGGTCGGTCTCCTCATGGGCGTAGAAGAAGTCGTCGGGCAGCCCGCCGACCTCCTCGAAGACCGTCGTACGGACCGCGTTCGCGCCGCCGAGGAAGGTGGTCACCCGCGACGAGCGCATCGGGTCGGCGGCGCGCAGCCGCGGGACGTGCCGGCGCTGGGTCTCGCCGGTGTCCGGGTCGGCGATCCGGAAGCTGATGATGCCGAGCCGGGGGTCCGCGGCGAAGGCCTGACGGCACAGCTCGGCGGTGTCCTCGGTGGCCAGCAGTCCGTCGTCGTCGAGGAAGAGCAGCACGTCGACGTCGCGGCCGCCGGGCCCGAACGCTTCGATTCCGGCATTGCGGCCGGCCGGGATGCCGACGTTCTCCGGCAGCTCGACGGTCCGGATGCCCTCGGGGAGCTCGGGCAGCGGCGAACCGTTGCCGACCACGGCGATCTCGACCGGATCGCCGTCCTGCTTGGCGACCGAGTCCAGGAGTGCGCGCAGCTCCTCGGGGCGGTTGCCCATGGTGATGATGACCGCGCCGACCTTCATCGCGCCCCTCACTTCAGCCTGCTCGACGCCAGGATGGACACGAGGTGCAGCAGGGTCTGCAGGAGCGCGATGCCGGCCAGCACGGCGACGCCGAGCCGCGAGAAGAACAGGTCGCCCCGGACCGTGTCCAGGACCGCCAGGACCAGGATCAGCAGGGAGGCCTCGACCCCGAGGACGAGGCGGTGGAACTTCAGCGCCGCGGCCGCCTTGCGGGCCAGCGCCATGCCGGACGAACGCGGCTCGGAGGCCGTCTCCTTGACCGGCGGCAGACCGCCCTGGTGGCGGGCGACGCCGACCAGGTCGGTCTCGGCCTTGATCAGGATGGCGCCGAGCGCGGCGAGGGTCCCGAGGAAGGCCCACAGCCAGTCGATCCGCCCGGAGCCCCACAGGTCCGCGGCGCGCAGCCCGAAGCCGACGAGCACCGCGGCGTCGCACAGGTAGGCGCCGACCCGGTCCAGGTAGACCCCGCCCAGCGAGAACTGCTTCTTCCAGCGGGCGACCTCGCCGTCGACGCAGTCGAGCAGCAGGTAGAGCTGGACCATCAGCACGCCGAGCAGAGCCCCCGCGATCCCCGGCACCAGCAGGGCGGGGGCGGCGAGGACGCCGGCGACGGTCATCACGTAGGTCAGCTGGTTGGGCGTGATCCGCGTGTTCACCAGGTGCCGGTCGATGCGCAGCGAGATCTCGCGCATGTAGAGCCGGCCGGCCCAGTGCTCGCCGCTCCGCCGGTCCTTCACCCCCGGAGGGTGAACGACCGGGCGGAGCTCAGCTACCGATGGCTTCTGCATAGTCGGCGTAAGCGTCCCTGATCTGGTCGGTGGACAGGTCGAGGTGCTCCAGGATCGTGTAGCGCCCGGGGCGGGTCTTGGGGGCGTACGCGACGACCTGGACGAACTCCTCGTCGGTGAAGCCGATCTCCCCCGGCGTGACCGGCAGACCGTGCCGGCGCAGCACCTCGACCATCAGGTCACGGGTCTCCGTGTCCCCGCGCAGATGCGTGGCGAACGCGGCGCCGAGGCCGCACTGTTCGCCGTGGCTCGCCGCGCGCTTGGGGAAGAGGAGGTCGAAGGCGTGGTTGATCTCGTGGCAGGCGCCGGAGGCCGGACGGCTGTCGCCCGCGACCGACATCGAGATACCGGTGAGGACCAGGCCCTCGGCCAGCACCTGGAGGAACTTGTCGTCGCCGACGCCGCCGGGGTGGCGCAGCACGGCCTCGCCGGCCTGGCGGGCCATGGCGGCGGCCAGCCCGTCGAGGTCCTCGCCGGTCTCGCGGTGCGCGAGCTCCCAGTCCGCGACCGCGGAGATGTTGGAGATCGCGTCGCCGATGCCGGAGCGGACGAACCGGACCGGGGCCTCGCGGATGATGTCGAGGTCGATCACCACGGCGATCGGGTTCGGCACACCGTAGGAGCCGCGGCCGGCGTCGTTGTCGAGGGTGGCGACCGGCGAGCACAGGCCGTCGTGCGACAGGTTCGTCGCGACGGCGACCAGCGGCAGACCGATGCGCGCGGCGGCGAACTTGGCACAGTCGATGATCTTGCCGCCGCCCAGGCCCACGACCGCGTCGTAGTGCCCCTTCTTCATGGCGTCGGCGAGCTTGATCGCGTCGTCCAGGGTGCCGCCGTCGACCTCGTACCAGTCGGCGCCCGGCAGCGCGGGCGACAGCCGCTCCCGCAGCCGGGCCCCCGAGCCGCCGCTGATCGCGATGGCGAGCTTGCCGGACGCGGAGATGCGCTGATCGGCCAGCAGGCCCGCCAGGTCGTCCAGGGCGCCGGCGTTGATGTCAACGACGACCGGGGACGGAATGAGGCGGGTCAGTACTGGCATGCGATGTCACGGCCCTTCGCCAGGTCGTCGTGGTTGTCGATCTCGACCCACTTGACGTCGCCGATCGGCGCCACGTCCACCTTGAAGCCGCGGTTGACCAGCTCCTGGTAGCCGTCCTCGTAGTAGAGGTCGGGGTCCCGCTCGAAGGTGGTCTTCAGGGCGTCGGCCAGCTCCTCGGCGGCCTCGCCCTCGATGAGGGTGACACCGATGTACTCACCGGTGGCCTCGGCCGGGTCCATCAGCTTGGTGATCTTCTGGACGCCCTTGGCGGGGTCCACGACGACCTTCATCTCCTCGTCGGCCAGCTGCTTGACCGTGTCCAGCGCGAGGATGATCTTCTGGCCGTTGCCGCGGGCGGCGAGCAGGGTCTTCTCGACGGAGACCGGGTGCACGGTGTCGCCGTTGGCGAGGATCACGGTGTGCTTGATGGAGTCACGCCCGCACCACAGGGAGTAGGCGTTGTTCCACTCCTCGGCCTTGTCGTTGTCGATGAGGGTGAGCTTGAGGCCGTACTTCTGCTCCAGGGCCTCCTTGCGCTCGTAGACGGCTTCCTTGCGGTAGCCGACGATGATCGCAACCTCGGTCAGGCCGATCTCGGCGAAGTTGCCGAGGGTCAGGTCGAGGATGGTGGTGTCACCATCGACCGGCACCAGAGCCTTGGGCAGGGTGTCGGTGTAGGGACGCAGACGCCGTCCGGCGCCGGCAGCCAGCACGAGGCCGATCATGCGGGTTCTCCTTCATCGTGTACGGCGGGTGCTTGCGAGGACACCCAGAAGCGGATGCTCTCGACGAGCACCAGCAGCGCCAGGACCACGGCAAGGGCCGTGAGCGCGATTGTGAAACCTTCAGGGGGCAGCGCGGCGGCGAGGACGGTGACCACAAGGACGCGTCCTTCGTGCCCGCCGGTTGCCCGGACCAGCCACCGCGGCGGGGCCCCGGTGCCACCGCGGATGCGGTAGACGGTGTCGTAGTGATGGTAGGCGACCGCCGCGACCAGCCCGAACGCCGCGGGCAGCGCTCCGGGGACGTCGGCGCGGGCGGCCAGCACCAGGATCGTGACGTATTCACCGGCCCGGAAGAAGGGCGGTACCAGCCAGTCGAGGGCGCCCTTGAGCGGGCGGGAGACGGCCGCACCGGCCAGCAGTGCGGAGCAGAGGGCGACGCCGACGGTGAGCCAGGAGCTGGGGTCGTCCTGGAAGATCACCCAGACCAGCAGCACGGCGGCTGAGAGAAATGCCATGACGGGGGCCAGGAAGGAACCGGTGCGGCCGCGGCCGCGGGCGCCGCCGGCGATCAGCTCGGCCAGCGGCCCGGAGTCGGCGAGGTCGGCCAGCGCCCGGGCGGCGCGGTCGGTGCGCCGGGCCCGCCGGGTCAGCGAGCGCAGCACCCGCCCCGCGGTGGTGTAGCAGGCGGCCAGCGCACAGCCGATGAGCAGGGCGTAGAAGACGATGCGCGGGGTGGTGAACGCGGTGAGCACGGCGATCATGGCCCAGCGCTCACCGATCGGCAGCACGATCATGCGCCGCACCCAGACCGTCCAGCCGACGCTGTCGAGCTTGCCGGAGAGCGCGGCGGTGGGGCTGGTGTTGGCCGTGGCGTCGTGGTTCGCCTCGTTGAAGGAGAAGTCGACGACATGGCGGCAGGTCATCAGGACCATCGCGCCGAGCGCCAGCGCCCAGACGTCGTCCCCGCCACGCGCCGCACCCAGCGCCAGGCCCGCGTAGTACGCGTACTCCTTGGCACGGTCGAAGGTGGCGTCCAGCCAGGCGCCCATCGTCGAGTACTGCAGGGAGTAGCGGGCGAGCTGCCCGTCGGTGCAGTCCAGGACGAAGGAGAAGAGCAGCAGCAGGCCGGCGGCGACGAAGCCGCCGCGGGTCCCGGTGGCCGCGCAGCCGGCCGCGATCAGCGCGGTGACCAGCGACGCGGTGGTGACCTGGTTGGGGGTGAGCCCGCGCCGTGCGCACCAGCGGGCGAGGTAGCGGGAGTAGGGGCTGATGCCGTACGTGGTGAAGAACCCGTCGCGGGACTTCACGGCGGTGCGCAGCCGGACCGCCTCGTCGTCGACGGCGGCGACGGACTCCCGTGCCTCCTCGCGCTGGGCGGGGGTGAGCGCGACGGTGGCGACCAGGGTGCCCAGCTCGACGTGGTGCAGGCCGATCGCGTCACGGTCCAGGGACGCGGTGAGGGTGTCGGTGAGGACGTCCGTGAGATGGGCGGTGCCGGCGCCGACCGGGATCCTGCCGACCGCGCGGGCCAGCGCGCCGCGGGCCTCGGGCTGCACGGTGAGCGCGCCGGGGACGGCCGCGGCCGGGAAGCGGGGGTCGGTCAGCGCCAGCCGCAGGGCGTGCAGATGCCCGACGAAGCGGGGGTCGACGACGGCGACCCGCTCCTGCGCGGGCACCGCGGCGATCAGCTCGGCGGCGGCCGCGGCATCGTTCGCCGTACGGACGTCAAAGCCCAGCGTGCGCAGGTCGGCTTCGAGCGGCGACCCGGCGACCGGCGAACCGGTGAGGATGGCGGTCGACAGACGAACTCACTCCTTGGAAGCTGACAAGGCAGCCAGGCCGGTCCGAAGTCGATCCGCATTCGACACGAACTACCCGGGCAGCGGGCGTGGCACACCTCGCCCCCGGAGGGGCTGGGTGGCACGTCGGCAGAGGTTATCGGATCGCCGGATGCGGCCGTTCACCGCGCATTCACCGCACGATCGAGTGACCGACGGCTGCGCCTGCCGCGATCATCATGGTGGATCGGACGGCGCATGAACAACTGCGGTGCGCCCCCGGCGCCCGATCCGGTGCCCCTTATGAGAGGGCTGGTCACGGGGCGGGCGGGTTGTGCCGGGGCAGGTGTGGTGTGTGCCATCCCGCGTCCGGCGGGCGGTCGCCAGGTGCCGGTGCCGCGACCCGGCCGCCCTCGTCCGTCGCGCCGGGGACACCGCGCACGGCGGCGGATGTGGCCCCTCTCACCACGGGCGCGCTCCCCGTCCGGCGCGCTGGCATGTGGCGCCGCGCACCCGC
The DNA here is from genome assembly GCF_900221035.1 of Streptomyces sp. 2323.1. Lineage (NCBI taxonomy): Bacteria > Bacillati > Actinomycetota > Actinomycetes > Kitasatosporales > Streptomycetaceae > Streptomyces > Streptomyces sp. 2323.1. The sequence continues at coordinate 1,295,625 of NZ_LT907981.1, forward strand.
TGTGCCGCTGATGGGGACCTGGCTAGGGCAGACTTGGCGTCGAAGACCGACGACAAGGATGGGCATGCCGATCACACCTGCCAACGGACAGACCGCCGGGGACCCGGCGGTGAGCACACCGGGCGGCGCCGCCGAACCGATCATGCTGGAGCTGGTCGACGAGGACGGCACGACGATCGGCACCGCGGAGAAGCTCGCCGCCCACCAGCCTCCCGGGCAGCTGCACCGTGCGTTCTCGGTCTTCCTCTTCGACGAGAAGGGCCGCCTGCTGCTCCAGCGCCGGGCCCTGGGGAAGTACCACTCCCCCGGTGTGTGGTCCAACACCTGCTGCGGTCACCCGTATCCCGGTGAGGCGCCGTTCGCGGCCGCGGCGCGGCGCACGGCCGAGGAGCTGGGCCTGGCCCCGTCCCTGCTGGCCGAGGCCGGCACGGTGCGCTACAACCATCCCGATCCGGCCTCCGGCCTCGTGGAGCAGGAGTACAACCACCTGTTCGTCGGGCTGGTGCGGGCCGAGCCGGCGCCCGACCCGGAGGAGATCGGCGAGATCGCGTTCGTGACGCCTGAGGAGCTGGCCGAGCGGCACGCCGAGGCGCCGTTCTCCGCGTGGTTCATGACCGTGCTGGACGCGGCGCGCCCCGCGGTGCGCGAACTCACCGGACGGTCGGCGGGCTGGTAGCGAGCGGGGTGAGCGGAAGCTCGGCCCAGATGGCCTTGCCGCCGTTCGCCGTGAGCTCCACACCGCATTTGCCGCCGGCCTCCGCGGTGAACGTTTTGACCAGCCACAGGCCGCGTCCGCCGACATCACCCTGATCCGCCTCCAGTGCCTTGGGGCGGTAGGGGTGGCTGTCCTCGACCGCGACCATCAGCCAGTTCGCGCCGATGGTGAGCTGTACGGCGATCTGGGGCGAGAGCAGGGCGGCGTGCCGGACGGCGTTGGTGACGAGTTCGGAGACGATGAGCAGCAGGCCGTCCATGATGTCGGCGGCCACGGGCACACGCTGTTCGGCGAGCAGATCCCGGACCGCGTGCCGGGCCAGCGGCACCGAGGCCTCCAGTGCCGGGGCGGTGAACCGCCAGACACCTTCGTACGCGAGCGGGGAGGTCAGCTCTTCAGGGGGCTCTGCGGGGGGTCCAGAAGGCATCCTCACAGGAAGAGTGTTGAGAATGCGCTGGTCCGGACCGGGCTGCTGACCACAAGTCAGCGTCTATCGACGCCTTTTGGCCGCTTCCGAGTGATTCGATGGGCCCGGCGACCGGTCCTGTCGCTCTTGCGTCTCGCTCGCGGACTTCCGCGGAGCGGTCGCCCTGCGCTCGGGACCGTCCGGATCTACAGCACAGCCGGCCCGGCGCCTGAGCACCGGACCGGCTGTACCTCTGCAGTAGCGGGGACAGGATTTGAACCTGCGACCTCTGGGTTATGAGCCCAGCGAGCTACCGAGCTGCTCCACCCCGCGTCGGTGCACACCACACTACGGGGCGGTGGCCGGTGGGCCAAATCGATAATCCGCGCGGATGTCGCGGGCGGCCGGTCCCGGCGCTCACACCGTCCGGTCGGTGATCCGCCCGGCGTCGACCTCGATCCGGCGGGTGGTGTGCACCGCTTCGAGCATCCGGCGGTCGTGGGTGACCAGCAGCAGGGTGCCCGGGTACGAGGCGAGGGCCGACTCCAGCTGTTCGATGGCCGGCAGGTCGAGGTGGTTGGTCGGCTCGTCGAGGACGAGGAGGTTGACCCCGCGGCCCTGGAGGAGCGCGAGCGCGGCGCGGGTCCGCTCGCCCGGTGAGAGGGTGCGCGCCGGGCGGAGCACATGCGCCGCCTTCAGCCCGAACTTCGCGAGCAGGGTGCGGACATCGGCGGGCGACAGGTCGGGGACATGGGCCCGGAAGGAGTCCATCAGTGGCTCCTCGCCCCCGCCGTGGCCGTCGAAGAGCTGGCCGCGCGCCTGGTCGACCTCGCCGACCACCACCCCGGGGCCCAGGGCGGCATGCCCCTCGTCCAGCGGCAGCCGGCCGAGGAGGGCGGCGAGCAGGGTGGACTTGCCGGCGCCGTTGGGGCCGGTGATGGCGACCCGGTCCGCCCAGTCGATCTGGAGGTCCACCGGACCGAAGCGGAATGCGCCGCGCTGCACCCCGGCGCCCCGGAGGGTGGCCACCACCGCGCCGGCCCGCGGGGCGGCGGCGATCTCCATCCGCAGCTCCCACTCCTTGCGCGGCTCCTCCACGACCTCCAGCCGCTCGATCAGGCGCTGGGTCTGCTTGGCCTTCGCGGCCTGCTTCTCGGTCGCCTCGACCCGGGCGTTGCGGCCGACCTTGTCGTTGTCGGGGGCCTTGCGGCGGGCGTTCTTGACGCCCTTCTCCATCCAGTTGCGCTGGGTGTGCGCCCGGGTCACCAGGGCGGCCCGGGTGTCGGCGTACTCCTCGTACTGCTCGCGGGCATGGCGCCGGGCCCGCTCGCGCTCCTCCAGATAGGAGGCGTAGCCGCCGCCGTAGGTGTTGACCTGCTGCTGGGCGAGGTCGAGTTCGACGACGCGGCTGACCGTGCGGGTCAGGAACTCACGGTCGTGGCTGACCAGGACGGTGCCGGCGCGCAGGCCGGTGACGAAGGACTCCAGCCGGTGCAGGCCGTCCAGGTCGAGGTCGTTGGTGGGCTCGTCCAGCAGGAAGATGTCGTAGCGGGAGAGCAGGAGCGAGGCCAGCGAGGCGCGGGCGGCCTGGCCTCCGGAGAGCGTCGTCATCGGCTGGTCGAGGCCGATGGAGAGGCCGAGCTGAGCGGCGGTCTCCTCGGCCCGCTCGTCGAGGTCGGCGGCGCCCAGCGCGAGCCAGCGCTCCAGCGCCGTCGCATAGGCGTCGTCCGCACCGGGCCGCTCCTCGACCAGCGCCTCGGTGGCGGTGTCCAGGGCGAGCTGGGCGGCGGTCACACCGGTGCGGCGGGCGAGGAAGGCGCGGACGGTCTCCCCCGGGCGGCGGTCGGGCTCCTGCGGGAGGTGCCCGACGGTGGCGGTGGGCGGGCTGAGCGCGAGCTTGCCGTTCTCCGGGGTGTCCAGGCCGGCCAGCAGGCGCAGCAGGGTGGACTTGCCCGCGCCGTTGGCGCCGACGAGGCCGACCACATCGCCGGGGGCGATGACCAGGTCGAGGCCGGAGAACAGGACGCGCTCGCCGTGGCCGGCGGCGAGGTCTTTGGCGACGAGAGTGGCTGACATCAGGCGGCCGATGGTATCCGGCCCGGCCCGCGGCGGGCGCTCTAATATCCGGGGCATGGATCCCGCTCTGAAGACACATGTCAGCGACGGCACCGCGACCGTCACGATCAGCAACACCGGCAAGCGGAATGCGATGACGGTGCAGATGTGGCGGGATCTGCCGCCGCTGCTGGAGCGGCTGGCGGCCGACGGGACGGTGCGGTCGCTGGTGCTGACCGGGGAGGGCGGGACGTTCTGCGCGGGGGCGGACATCGGGGCGCTGCGGGAGGCGGCCGGTGAGTCGCAGGGCCTGGCGGTGGCGGCGGAGGAGGCGCTGGCGGCGTTCCCCGGGCCGACACTGGCGGCGATACGCGGCTACTGCGTGGGCGGCGGCGCCCAGTTGGCGGCCGCCTGCGATCTGCGGTTCGCGGAGGAGGGCGCGCTGTTCGGGGTGACGCCGGCCAAGCTGGCGGTGGTCTATCCGGCGTCCGCCACCCGGCGGCTGGTCCGGCTGGTGGGCCTGTCCACCGCCAAGTACCTGCTGTTCTCCGGGGAGTTGATCGGCTGCGCGCGGGCGCTGCGCACGGGTCTGGTGGACGAGGTGCTGGCCGAGGGCGGGCTCGACAAGCGGGTGGCGGAGTTCTCGGCCGTGCTGGCGAGCCGGTCGCTGCTGACGCAGACCGCGGCGAAGGAACTGGCCAACGGGACCTGGGACGTACCGCCGGCCGAGGCCGAGGAGCGGGGCGCCCACTGGGCCGCGCAGGCCCGCGCGAGCGGCGACACCGCGGAGGGTGCCGCCGCCTTCCTGGAGCGCAGGGCGCCGCGTTTCACCTGGCCGGCGGGCTGAGCGGGCCGGGCGCCGGGGCGCGGTCCCTCACCGCTGCTGCGTCAGCAGGAACCGGCTCTGCTCCCGCAGCGCCGCGGTGACCTCGGCCGGGGCCTTGTCCGGGGAGCCCGCGTCGTACGGGGGCTGCGGGTCGTACTCGATGCCGAGCTGGATCGTCTGGGCCACGGTGTCCCCGGCGATCCGGCCCGCCAGCGTCAGCCCCATGTCGATGCCCGAGGAGACGCCGGCCGCCGTGACGTACTTGCCGTCGAAGACCACCCGCTCCCCGGTCGGCTCGGCGCCCAGCGCCGGCAGCTGGTCCAGCGCGAGCCAGTGCGAGGTGGCCCGGCGCCCCTTGAGGAGGCCCGCGGCGCCGAGGATCAGCGAGCCGGTGCACACCGAGGTGGTCCAGGTGGTGCCGGCGTCCACGGCACGGATCCACTCGTGCAGCGGGCCGTCCGCCATCTGCGCCGCCTGGCCCGGGCCGCCGGGCACGACGAGGATGTCCGGCGCGGTGACCTCCTCCAGCGTGGCGTCGGCGACCAGCCCCAGCGAGCCGAGTTCGTTGCGGTAGAGGCCGGTGCGTTCGCCGACGAAGACCGCTTCGGCGCCGGGCAGCCGGCTGAGGGTTTCGTAGGGGCCGACGGCGTCCAGGGTGGTGAAGCGGTCGAAGAGAAGGATCGCGAGCTGCATTGCAGGTTCCTGTTCGGTAGGGGTGATGCCGGCCGGGTGGGTCCTGGCGGCCGGCGGGTTCAGGCCGCGGGCACGGGCGGCCGGGCCGGCTGGAAGCGGCGGCGGTACTCGGCCGGGGAGGTGCCCAGGACGCGGAGGAAGGCGCGGCGCATTGCCTCGGGGGTGCCGTAGCCGCAGTGGCGGGAGACCTGTGCGATGCCGTCGGCGGTGTCCTCCAGGCGCCGGCGGGCGGCCTCCAGCCGGACCCGGTCGACATAGCGCCCCGGCGGCATGCCGACCTCGTCGCGGAACGCCCGGGCGAAGTGCCGCGGGGACAGGCCCGCCCGGTCCGCGAGGGCATCGACGGACAGATCCGCCCCGGGGTGCTCGGTGATCCACTGCTGAAGCTCGCGCAACGGCCGCCGCTCGGCGGTCTGGGCGGCGAGCTGGACGCTGAACTGGGTCTGGTTGCCCGGCCGGCGCAGGAAGACGACCAGGTGCCGGGCGACGGCCAGCGCGATGTCCCGGCCGAGATCCTCCTCCACCAGCGCCAGCGCGAGGTCGATGCCGGCGGTCACGCCCGCGGAGGTGGCCACGTCGCCGTCGCGTACGTAGATCGGCTCCGGGTCGACGCGCAGGGCGGGGAACCGCCGGGCGAGGGTCTCGCAGAGCATCCAGTGGGTGGTCACGCGGCGGCCGTCCAGCAGCCCGGCCTCGGCCAGCAGCAGCGCTCCGCTGCACACCGAGACTTTCCGCCGGGCGCGGTGGGCGTTGCCGCGCAGCCAGTCGATCAGCCGGGGGTCGGGGGTACGGGTGCCCTGGCCGCCGGGCACCAGCAGGGTGTGCGGCGCCTCCGCCTCGGCGAGCGTGAGGTCGGGGACGAGCGTCAGCCCGCTGGTGGTGCGGACCGGTGTGCCGTCGAGGCCGGCAGTACGGATCCGGTAGGCGCCCGGCTCCCCCTGGGACGCCCCGTGGAAGACCTCGACCGGTCCGCTGACGTCGAGCGCCTGCACGCCGTCGAAGAGGACCACGAGTACCTCGCGCTGTTCCATGCCTCCATCCTCGGCAGCGCGGCGTCCGGCAGCAATGACGGGTTTCCCACCTTTCCTGCCATGAGGGCGGGTGTGGCGTGCGTGCCGATGTCGGTCCCCGGCGTGCGGCCGGTTCCGGTCCCCCCGGCGCCTGCTCCATACCCACCGGTCGGTAGCCTCCCCCCATGACCACTTCCAGCGCACTGCCCGAGCAGGCCGGCCGTACTTGCCACGCCGTCATCAACCCGTTCCACTCCACGCACTACTTCGCGCCGGAGCTCGCCGAGGAGATGGCGAAGGCCGGTATCGAGAACCGCAGCGCCGGTTACTTCGCCTGCCGGGGCGCGGCCATGGGCGCGGTGGGTCCGGGCACCATCACGGCCACCTTCTACAACTTCAACCACGAGCTCGTCGCCCGGCACGTCCCGCAGGTCTGGACGGTCACCACGCCGCAGGCCGTACTGGACGCCCGGCTGCGCGCCGCGGACGCCACGCTGCGCCGGCTGCTCGGCCCGGAGGCCGTCGCCTCCCCGGAGATGGCCGAGGCGGCCGAGCTGGCGCTGCGCGCCGCCGAGGGCTGTTCCCGGTCGGCCCGGCCGCTGTACGCCGCGCACGCCGACCTGCCGGTGCCCGACGCCCCGCACCTCGCCTACTGGCACGCCGCCACGCTGCTGCGCGAACACCGCGGCGACGGCCATCTGTCCGCGCTGCTGGACGCCGGGCTCGACGGCCTGGAGGCGCTGGTCACGCACACCGCCAGCGGCCGCGGGATGAGCTACCAGGGCGTCATGGCGACCCGTGGCTGGTCGGAGGAGGACTGGAGCGCCGCACAGGAGCGGCTGCGCGGCCGCGGGCTGCTGGACGCCGAGGGCGAGTTGACCGAGGCCGGGGTGCAGCTGCGCAAGGACCTGGAGCGGGCGACGGACCGGCTGGACCGGGCGCCGTACGAGCACCTGGGCGCCGACGGCGTGGCCCGGCTCACCGAGCTGGCGACCGGCTTCACCACCGCCGTCATGGAGGCCGGGGCGTTCCCGGCCACGCTGTTCGGCAAGTAGTCCGGCCGGCGGTCCAGGAACCCGTCCCGGCGGCAAAGCCCCCTCAGCGATAGGGAATCCGGCATTCCGGCGGGGGTGTGCGCGGCCGTCCGCACACCCCCGGCGCCGGGGAGCGGGCGCGACGTCCCTCCCGGCCTCCGGGCGGCCGGGGAGCTTCGCGGACACTCCCCGTCGGCTGGGCGGCACGACACTGCGGCCCGCCACCCGGCACAATGCAGGCTCATGCAAGCGCTGGAAGGCAGGTCAGGATCAACGTGACGGCATCCACTGAGCCCATCGGGGCCCTCGGGTCCATCGAAGCGAGGATCGCCGGGGAGCTCGGCGTCAAGGAGCGGCAGGTGAAGGCCGCGGTCGAACTGCTCGACGGCGGCTCGACCGTCCCGTTCATCGCGCGCTACCGCAAGGAAGCCACCGAGACGCTCGACGATGCGCAGCTGCGCGCGTTGGAGGAGCGGCTGCGCTATCTGCGGGAGCTGGAGGAGCGGCGGGCCGCGATCCTGGAGTCCGTACGGTCCCAGGGCAAGCTGGACGCCGCCTTGGAGGCGCAGATCCGCGGCGCCGATTCCAAGGCGCGCCTGGAGGACATCTACCTCCCGTTCAAGCCCAAGCGGCGCACCAAGGCGCAGATCGCCCGGGAGGCGGGCCTGGAGCCGCTCGCCGACGGGCTGCTCGCCGATCCGTCGGTGGAGCCGGCCGCGGCCGCCGCGTCGTTCGTGGACGCGGACAAGGGCGTCGCCGATGCGGCCGCCGCCCTGGAGGGCGCGCGGGCCATCCTGACCGAGCGGTTCGGCGAGGACGCGGATCTGATCGGTGAGCTGCGCGAACGGATGTGGTCGCGCGGGCAGGTCGCGTCGAAGGTGCGGGAGGGCAAGGAGGAGGCCGGCGCGAAGTTCGCCGACTACTTCGACTTCGCCGAGCCGTTCACCGCACTGCCCTCGCACCGGGTGCTGGCGATGTTCCGCGGCGAGAAGGAGGAGATCCTCGATCTCGCCCTGGAGCCGGAGGACCCGTCGGCGGTCACCGAGGGCCCCAGCGCCTACGAGCAGGCCATCGCGCACCGCTTCGGCATCACCGACCGCGGCCGCCCGGCCGACAAGTGGCTCAAGGACACCGTCCGTTGGGCCTGGCGCACCCGCGTCCAGGTCCACCTCGGGATCGATCTGCGGCTGCGGCTGCGGCAGGCCGCCGAGGACGAGGCGGTACGGGTCTTCGCGTCGAACCTGCGCGATCTGCTGCTGGCGGCGCCCGCCGGGACCCGCGCCACGATGGGCCTGGACCCCGGTTTCCGTACGGGAGTGAAGGTCGCGGTGGTGGACGCGACCGGCAAGGTGGCCGCCACGGAGACCATCTACCCCCATGTACCGCAGCAGAAGTGGGACGCCTCGCTGGCCACGCTCGCGAAGCTGGCCCGCGCGCACGACGTCGAACTGATCGCGATCGGCAACGGCACCGCCTCCCGCGAGACCGACAAGCTGGCGGCCGATCTGATCGCCGCGCAGCCGGAGCTGAAGCTGACGAAGGTGATGGTGTCCGAGGCCGGCGCCTCGGTGTACTCCGCCTCCGCGTTCGCCTCGCAGGAGCTGCCCGAGCTGGACGTCTCGCTGCGTGGCGCGGTGTCCATCGCCCGGCGCCTCCAGGACCCGCTGGCCGAGCTCGTCAAGATCGACCCGAAGTCGATCGGGGTGGGCCAGTACCAGCACGACCTGTCCGAGGTGAAGCTGTCGCGCTCGCTGGACGCGGTCGTCGAGGACTGCGTGAACGGCGTCGGCGTGGACGTCAACACCGCGTCCGCACCGCTGCTTTCGCGGGTGTCGGGCATCGGCTCCGGCCTGGCCGAGAACATCGTCGCGCACCGGGACAGCAACGGCCCGTTCCGCTCCCGTAAGGCCCTCAAGGACGTGGCGCGGCTCGGCCCGAAGGCGTACGAGCAGTGCGCGGGCTTCCTGCGGATCCGGGGCGGCGACGACCCGCTGGACGCCTCCAGCGTGCACCCGGAGGCGTACCCGGTGGTGCGGCGGATGGTGAAGTCGGCCAATACCGAGGTCGGTTCACTGATCGGCAACGCGACGGTGCTGCGCACCCTGAAGGCCGCCGATTTCGTCGACGACTCCTTCGGTCTGCCGACGGTGAGCGACATCCTGCAGGAGCTGGAGAAGCCGGGCCGCGACCCGCGTCCGGTCTTCAAGACGGCGACCTTCAAGGAGGGCGTGGAGAAGATCGGCGATCTCCAGCCGGGGATGCTCCTGGAGGGCGTGGTGACCAATGTCGCCGCCTTCGGGGCGTTCGTGGACGTGGGCGTCCACCAGGACGGTCTGGTCCATGTCTCGGCGATGTCGAAGACCTTCGTCAAGGACCCGCGGGACGTGGTGAAGCCGGGCGACATCGTGCGGGTCAAGGTGCTCGATGTCGACATTCCGCGCAAGCGGATCTCGCTGACGCTGCGGCTGGAGGACGAGCCCGGCAAGGGCGGTCAGGCGACGGGCGGCGGCGAGCGCCGCGGCGGCGCGGGCGGCGGCCGGGGGCCGCGGGACGGCGGCAACCGGGGCGGTGCCCCGCGCCCGCGGCAGGGCGGCGACGGCCGGCGCGGCGGTGACCGCCGGGGCGGCCGGGACGCCGGGCCGGCCAACGACGCGATGGCGGACGCCCTGCGGCGGGCCGGACTCCTGGGCAAGGAGCGGGGCGGCCGCTGACACCCGCCGGCGGCAACGGCAGCAGCGGGACGGGCTCCCGCTGCTGCCGGAGCCGTTGGACGCTCAGCCGGCCCCCGCGTAGCCGCGGATGCGCTCCAGTTCCGCCGCCACGTCCGTGAGCGTGGCGCAGTCCGGAACCGGCAACAGATCAGGGTCCGTTACGGCGGCGTCGGGCTCGCGGCCCGGGTCCTCCAGGGCCTCGGCCATCGCGGCGAGCGCCCGGCACAGCCGCTCGGCCTCCTCCGTGCTCGGGCGGTGGGCGCCGTGGTCGAGACGTACCGCGCAGGCGGTCGCGGCGTCCACGATGCGTTCGGCCGCGGTGACGACGGTCAGCCAGTCGGGGTTGCGGTCGCGGGCCGCGACGAGTTCGGCCGCGGCGGTCTCCGCCGCCGCCCTGGCCTCCCCCAACGCCCGGTAGGCGGCGCGGCGCAGCGCCAGCCGCGCGGTGGGGTCCGCGCCCGGTTCCGCCTCCAGGACGTGCCGGAGGAACCGCTCGGCGGCCCACAGCGCCGCGGTCACGCGCTGGCCGATCCGCCGGCGCGGATCGGCGAGGTGCGGCAGATGCCCGACGACGAGGACGATGCCGCAGGCGATGGAGGTGTCGACGATCCGCTCGGCGGCCGCCTGGGGATCCCCGCTCACCGTCACGAACGACAGCACCATCAGGGTGATCGCGACGGTCTGCAGCGCGAAGTGCCGGGTGGCGAACGGCAGCAGCGCACCGCCGGCCCCGGCCACCAGCGCCGGCCACCAGGTGCCGGTCAGCAACAGTCCCGCCCCGGCGAAGACCAGCACCCCGGCGACCGTCCCCGCGAAGCGGTTGACCGTACGGGAGAAGAGCGGTCCCAGGTCCGGCTTGACGAGGAAGGTGGCGGTCGCCGGGAGCCAGTACCAGTGGTCGGCGCGGAGCATCAGCGCCACGGCGGTGCTCGCGGCGATGCAGACCGCGACCCGCAGCCCGTAGTCCCGCCCCGCGGGCCCGAACAGGCTGCGGCCGCGCCGGGTCCGGCCACCGACGGCCGCCAGCGCACCGCCGGCCACCGCCGCCGGCACCCTGCGCCAGCCGGGCCGGCGGGACGGCGCGGGTCCCGGCTCCGGCGCGGGCAGCGGCTCCCGGCGGGCGAACGCGACGGCGGCGTCCAGCAGCGCCCGGTCGAAGGCGCCGCGGGCGGCCGTACTGGTCTCCGGGGCGGACAGCCGGCCCGGGGAGCGCCCGGTGCGCAGGGCGTCGGCGAACCGGCGGGGGCTCTGTGCCACTCGGGACGGCAGCGGGCGGGCCTCCCACAACAGCGCCACGCTGGCCTCGCACAGCGCGGTGGCCGCGGCGAACCGCTCGGTGAGCAGGAGTTCTTCCGTACGGGCCGGCCGGTGCAGCAGCCGGCTGGTGAGCCGACGCAGCCGCAGCGCCTCGTCGGCACGGTCCAGGGCGGCAGTGAGCCGGCGCCGGGCGGCCTCGGCACCGGGCCCGCCGGCCGCGCCCAGGGCGTCGGCGAGCGCGTCGAAGACCCGGGCGACGGCCGCCCGCTCACCGCTGAGCGCCCCGCCCGCGGGACGCGGTGAGCGCAGTACGAGCCGCAGCACGAGCAGCCACAGACAGCCGGCGAGGACATAGAGGGCCTTCGCCCAGGGCGCGCCGGGCAGCGGCATCCCGGCGCCCAGGACGGTGGTGGCCAGCATCTGCATGCCGGCGTTGGAGCGCACCGGTCCGGCCACGCTGCCCGCGCCGGAGACGAAGCCGACCGCGAACAGCGCCGGCACGAGCCACCAGCCCGCGCCGGCCGCCTGCAGCGAGGCACCGATCAGCATGCCGAACGCCGAGGCGAGGGCGGGCAGACCGATATGGACGATGCCGGTGCGCCGGGTGCCGGGACGGTCGTTGACCCCCGCCAGCATCGAGCCGAGTCCGGCCAGTACGCCGGGCGCCGGGTGGCCGGTCGCGATCCCCGCGCCCAGCAGCGGCCCCGCACACAGCGCACCGCGGGCCACGGCCGCCCAGGGCACGGGCAGCCGTGGCCAGTGGAAGGGGTGGGCCAGCCAGGCGGGCACGGCGCGCTGCGCGCGGAGCATGAGCCTCCTCAGACGACGACGTTCGGACGGGCGCGGCGGGCCGGTCCGGCGGGATCCGAAGGGCGACATCGGCCGACGGTGGTGCTACCAGCCTAAGGTCCGGGATTGTCCACTTCGCTGCTGCGGGGTTACCGCAAGATCACAGGCGAGCGGCGGGCAGGCGGCCCGGCCGGCCGGCCCGCCGCGCTGCCCCCTCCGCTCCCCCGTCCGTCCTCCCCTCTTCCAGGTCTTCCAGCCCCTCGGCATCGCGCACCGCACGGGTTAGCGTCGCTCCATGACGATCAGGACAGACGACGTATGGGTGGTCGGCGGCGGCGTGATCGGGCTGACGTCGGCGATCGCGCTGGCGGAGGACGGGCGCCGGGTACGGGTGGTGAGCCGCGACGCGGCCGGCGGGACGACGTCCGCGGTGGCCGGCGGGCTGTGCTGGCCGTACCGCATCCAGCCGTACGAGCGGGCGGTGCAGTGGTCCGTACGGTCCTTCCAGGTGCTCGCCGAACTGGCCCGGCGGCCGGAGGAGACGGGCGCCCGGATGGTGACGGGCACGATGGCGAGCGCCTCGGGGCCGGACGCGGCGGACGAGGGGCACCGCGCCCCGGACAACGGCGTCGAGGAGGGTCTGGCCGCCTGGTACGAGGCGGTCCCCGGGCTGCGGCGGGCGCGCCGGGAGGAGCTCCTCGAAGGGTGCGCCTCGGGGTGGCGGGCACGGACTCCTCTCGTGGACATGCCGGCCCATCTCCGGTACCTGGAACGTCGATTGACGGCGGCCGGCGGGACCGTGGAGCGACGCACCCTCACGTCCCTGGAGGAGGCCGGCCGGGCGGCGGGCCTGGTCGTGAACTGCTCGGGTCTCGGCGCGCGCGAACTGGTACCCGACCCGGAGGTCCACCCGGTCCAGGGGCAGTTGGTGATCGTGGCGAACCCCGGTATCGAGGAGTGGTACGTGGCCGCCGACACCGGTGCGGCGGACACCACGTATGTGCTGCCGCAGCCGTACGGCCTGGTCCTCGGCGGTACGGCCCGTGAGCACGCCTGGTCGCGGGAGCCCGATCCGGCGGTGGCGGAGGCCATCGTGGCACGGTGCGCCCGGCACTTCCCCGAGCTGGCAGGGGCCCCCATACGGGAGCACAAGGTGGGGCTGCGCCCGGCCCGCCCCGCGGTGCGGCTGGCGGCGGAGCGGCTGCCCGGCGGCGCGGTGTGCGTCCACAACTACGGGCACGGGGGCGCGGGCGTGACCGTGGCGTGGGGCTGTGCGGACGAAGTGCTGCGGACCGTACGGGAGATCGGGGAGGGCGGCCTCCGGTAGCCGAGGCTCCGGGGCGGTTTCCCGCCACGCCGCCTCGTGCCGGGCGGCATCCGGACACGAACAAATTTGCCGCTCCGCAGGCGCATCCATCAGCCCGTCTCATGCGTCTCACCAGCGAGCGGCACTCTTATGGCGCCGCACTGCAGGGGCATTTCATTTGGAGCATTCACTTGAAAATCGGCATTAAGGGCATTCGGCGCGTGTCCGCGGTTGTCGTCACCGCGGGAGCCGTCCTGACGGCCGGGGCGTTCACCGCCCCGGCGCAGGCCGCCACGCTCAACACCCCCACGATCACCGCCAAGGGCGGTTTCGTGATGAACAACGGCACGGGGTCGACCCTCTTCACCAAGGCCGCCGACACCCGGCTCTCCACCGGCTCCACCACCAAGATCATGACGGCTCGGGTGGTGCTGGCACAGCCGAACCTCAACCTTGATTCCAAGGTCACGGTCCAGAAGGCGTACAGCGACTACATCGTCTCCAAGACGGCGTCGTCGGCCCATCTGATCGTCGGGGACAAGGTCACCGTCCGCCAGCTGCTGTACGGGCTGATGCTGCCGTCCGGCTGCGACGCGGCGTACGCACTGGCCGACAAGTTCGGCAGCGGGTCCACCCGGGCCGCGCGGGTGAAGTCCTTCATCGGCAAGATGAACTCCACCGCCAAGGGCCTCGGCCTGAGGAACACGCACTTCGACTCGTTCGACGGCATCGGCAGCGGCGGGAACTACTCGACCCCGCGCGACCTGACGAAGATCGCCAGCAACGCGATGAAGTACTCCACGTTCCGTACGGTCGTGGGGACCAAGTCGACCAAGCAGAAGGTCACGACGAAGAGCGGTGGCTACCGCTACATGTCGTGGACCAACACCAACAATCTGCTGGGCAGCTACGCGGGCACCATCGGCGTCAAGACCGGCTCGGGCCCGGAGGCCAAGTACTGCCTCGTCTTCGCCGCCACCCGGGGCGGCAAGACCGTCATCGGCACGGTCCTGGCCTCCTCTTCGGTGGCCAACCGCACCGCGGACGCCAAGAAGCTGATGGACTACGGCTTCAAGAAGTAGCCCGTCCCGGACGGACAAGGGGGCCTGCGCGCGGCCGGACGGCCGCGGGCAGGCCCCTCGCCTTTGCCTACCGGTTCTCCCCTCGCACGCGAGGGCAGACGTCCAGGGGCGTCGCGTCCGTGACGTGATAGACGGCCCGTCGGTCCAGCAGCAGTGGGACGAGCTTGCGCAGCGGCTGGCGCAGCGGGACGACCACGCCGTCGCGCTCCCGCTTCCAGAGCACCCCGTGCCCCGCCAGCACGTCCTTGACCTGCGCGAACCGGTCCGCGTCCAGGCGGTAGGCGCAGGGCGGATCGGCCAGGGTCTGCTCCGCAGTGGCGGGCTCGTTGTCCGCGCCGCCGAGGTAGACGGGGCCGCGGTCGGTGTATCCGGCGAGCCGGGCGGCGGTGGTGGCCGCTTCGATCCGCGGGCGGTGCCGGTCGAGGAAGGCGAACGCGCCCTTGAGGGCGGCGATCTGGGAGTCCACCCGGCGCCTGTTGTTGCGCGCGGGGTCGGCCTTCTCGGCGTCGGTCAGCGCGTCGACCCGGGTTTCGACCAGCATCCCGATCGAGCCCTTCACCCCCGCGGTGTTGCGCAGGATCCGCTCCTGGCCGTCGCCCGCGACCTGCTTGACGGGGTCGCCGGTCTCCGGGTCGGTCCAGATGCCGTAGACGCCGGTGGAGAAGCCGGCCCGGCGCACGGCGGGTGCCACGAAGTCCTGGGAGAGCGAGGCGGCTTCGCGGTGCACCGGGTCCGCGGTGTTGAGGTTGCGCGGCCACAGCGACAGCACGTCCTTCATGTAGTACGGGACGGTGGGCCCGTACTCGTGCAGGTCGTAGACGGTGTCGGGGCGGTAGTCGCGGAGGACGGCGGCCATCGCACGGGCCTCCGCGGTCTGCAGGGCGAGGTGGTCGCGGTTGATGTCCGCACCGGCGGAGTTGCCGCGGGTGTCGGCGGCCCGGCCGTCGGGGTTGGCGGTCGGGATGACCAGGACGCTGGTGTGCGCCAGGAAGCGCCGGGTCGCCGGGTCCCGGGCGTAGGCCAGGTCGCGGACGGTGGTCAGGCAGGCCTCGCGCCCGGAGGGCTCGTCACCGTGCTGCGAGCAGGTCAGCAGGACGGAGTTGCCGCGCCGTACGTCCGCCGGGCGCGCGGGAGCCGGGGCACCGATCCGTACGAGCCGCATCGGCCGGCCCTGCGCGGTGGTGCCGATCCGGTCGATCCGCACGCGCGCGGAGCCGCGGTCGACGGCGGTGAGGAACGCCTGCTCCTCGGCTTCGCCGGTCCAGCGGGCGCCGTAGCTGGTCTCGAATCCCGTACGGGGCAGGGGGGTTGCGGCGGCGCGGGCGGGAGGGGCCGGCAGGATCGCGCCGAGGGTGGCCATCAGTCCGATGGCCAGCGCCCCTCGGGCGAGGCGGTGGGAGCGGGATATCACGAGGGTGCCTCCCTTGGGTGAGCGGTGGGGGTGGGCGGGGCCGCCCGCGGTGGGCGGCCCCGGGCGGTCGTCCCGCGGCGGTACGGCGGTCAGCGCGCGGCCGGCATCCGGCTGAGGCCGTGCGACGGGGCGAGGCCGTCCAGCAAGGGGCCGCCCACCGGCGGCCGGGGCGCGCCCGCGGTGGCCCGTACGAAGGCAGGGGCACCACCGGTCAGCGGGAGCGCGGCCGAGGTTCGGGACAGGTCGAGGGTGAGCGTCGGGCGGGACGCGGGCGGGTCGATCAGACCGGCGTCGGTACCGCCGACGAGGAGTGCGAGCCGGTGTCCGGCGGGCACGACATGATCGCTCGCGGCGAGGTGCAGGGTGATCGTGTACGGCTTGCCGGGGGTGAGCGGCCGGCCCTTGTGGGCGTCGGCGTAGGTGCCGAGGTCGGCCCAGCCGCGGCTGAAGACGGTGGAGGCCACCTTCTCGGTGTCGGCGGCGGTCTCCTTGAAGCAGCCGGTGTCGGCCGGGGTGCCCGCGCCCCAGCAGGTGCGCGCGTCCAGCGTGGTGATGCCCTCGCCGGCGGCCGTGTAATTGCGGATGGTGGCGGGGCCGAGGTCCACCAGGACGGCGGAGAGGTGGGCGGTCGAGGTGCTCGGGGTGGCGGTCACCGTCACCGTTCCGGAGCCGGACAGCCGCAGTGGCGCGCGCAGCGCTCCGGTGCTGAATCCGGCCTTGTCCGGGGTCGGTTGACCGGCCCGGGCCGCCCAGTCGGCCTCGCTCCGCTTCGGATCGTCGGTGAAGGTCTCCGTCGCGCCCTGCGGTGCCTTGGCGGTGCCCAGGACGCCGACACCGGGCACACTGCCGCCGCGCGGCCGCAGGACGGTCGTCGTTGTGCCGGGGGCGGGCCAGCGGGGGTCGGTGGACCAGCTGCCGGGCGCACGCTCGACATCGGCCTTCGGCGCCCGCTCGATGCCGTTGTCGTAGCCCATCAGGTAGTGGTCGAACCAGTGGTGCAGGGTCGTGACCCACTCGGCGCGGCGGTAGTCGAAGGGGTCGACGTGCCCGGTCTGGGACAGCCAGATCTTGCGGGCGACGCCGTGCCGGGCGAGCGCGTCCCACCACTGCCCGGCGTGCCGGGTGCGGACGTTGAGGTCCTGCATGCCGTGCACCATGAAGACGCTGGCCCGGACCTTGCCGGCGGCACGGACATAGTCGCGCTCGGTCCACAGTCCGGTCCAGTCACCGCTGCGCGGGGCGCCCTTGACGAGCTTGCGCTGCACCGCGTCGCAATGCCGCTGCGCGCCGGAGCTCTCGACCATGGCCGCGAGGGAGTCGGGGCCCGAGTCGTAGAGCGGGGCGCCCTGGGCGAAGTAGTAGTCGTACCAGGAGGAGATGCCGGCGATCGGGACGATGGTCTTCAGTCCCCTGACCCCGGTGGCCGCCACGCCGTTGGCGATGGTGGCGTCCCAGCTCTTGCCGATCATGCCGGTACTGCCGTTGGACCAGCCCGCCGTGACGGGTCTACCGCCCGTCCGCGCGGTGTAGGCGCGGGCTCTGCCGCCGAGCCAGTCGACGACGGCCCTGGCCGACCGGATGTCGGAGCGGCCGCCGACATCCACGCAGCCGTCCGAGCGGTTGGTTCCGGCGAGGTCGACGAGGACCGTCGCATAGCCGCGCGGCACGAAGTAGTTGTCGTAGAAGAGCGGGAACCCGGCCGGACGGCCCCGGTCGTCATAGGTCTTCTTCTGGCTCTCGTTGCCGCGTCCGCAGCAGGAGTAGTACGGACTGGCGTCCATGATCACGGGTATTCGGCGGCCCTGCCGGGCGGGTTCGGACGGCCGCACGATGTCGGCGGCGACGCGGTCGGTCCGTCCGTCCCCGTCGCCGTCGAGCCCGGTGTCCACCCAGACCGATTCGCGGATCGCGTGGTCGTAGGAGTAGACGGGTCTGCTCTCACGGGGCGCCGCCTGCGCGGCGGCCGGCCCGATCAGGGCGGACAGCAGGGCGGCGACGGCCGCCAGCACGAGTGCTGTGAAGGAGATGCGGGGAATCCGCGCAGGATTGGTCACGAAGCGGACGGTAGCGCGGCTCAACTCCCGCGCGTAAGGGTGCGGGTGACGAGGGAGGTGCGGCCGGTGACAAAGGCGGGCGGCCGGGAGTGGCCGGATGTGGTTCATGTCGGCAATGTGTCAGATGAGGCCATGTACATGACGCCGCCCCATCGGAGTACATAGGGTCTGAACAGAGCCATCCCCCCTACGAGTTGGAGGACTCGTGCGTCACAGACTCCTCGTCCCGGGCGCGGTCGCACTCAGCCTGGTGCTGGCGGTCCCGGCCTCCGCGGCCGCCAACCTTGATGGACCCGGCACCCCGGGCGCTCCGGGTGTGGGCGACACCTACTACCCCGAGAGCGGGAACGGCGGATACGACGTTTCCCACTACGATCTGCGGCTCAAGTACCAGCCGAAGACGGACCTGCTGCAGGGCACGGCGACGCTGCTCGCCACGACCACCCAGGACCTCTCCCGCTTCAACCTGGACTTCGCGCTGAAGGTCAGCGAGATCCGGGTCAACGGCAAGAAGGCCGGCTTCGCCCGCTCCGGCAAGCACGAGCTGGAGGTCACCCCGGCCACTCCGCTGGAGAAGGGCAAGCAGATCAGCGTCGTCGTACGCTACGCGGACAAGCCCTCCGAGGTGAAGATCGACAACTACAGCGGCTGGGCCCGGACGCCCGACGGCGGTGTGGTCGCACAGGAGCCGGACGCCGCCGTGTGGTGGTTCCCCAGCAACGACCACCCCACCGACAAGGCGACGTACGACGTCTCGGTGGCGGTCCCGGACGGCACCCAGGCGCTCAGCAACGGCGTCCTGGCCTCGCAGTCCTCCAAGCTGGGCTGGACGCGTTACAACTGGCGCTCGGACAAGCCGCAGGCGACGTATCTGACGACGCTGGCCGTCGGCAAGTTCGACATCACCACCGACACCACCGCGAACGGCCTCCCGGTGATCAACGCCGTCAGCAAGGACCTCGGCGCGAACGAGGGGTCGGCGAGGGCGAGCATCGCGCGCACCGCCGAGGCCACCGAGTGGCTGGAGAGCGTCTTCGGCCCCTACCCGTTCAATGCGGTGGGCGGCTACGTGCCGAATGTGCCGGCCCATTACGCCCTGGAGACCCAGACCCGTCCGTTCTACGGGAAGAAGGCCTTCGACCGGGGCACCAATGTCTCCGTCGTGGTGCATGAGCTGGCGCACCAGTGGTACGGCGACAGCGTCTCGCTCAAGGACTGGAAGGACATCTGGATCAACGAGGGCTTCGCGGCCTACAGCCAGTGGCTCTGGTCGGAGAAGGAGGGCGAGGGCACCGCTCAGCAGCTGGCGGACTACGTCTACGCCCAGCACCCGGCCGATGACCCGTTCTGGAAGGTCAGGCCGGGCAACCCGGGCGCGGAGAACCAGTTCGACGACGCGGTCTACGACCGTGGCGCGCTGGCCCTGCAGGCGCTCCGCAACAAGGTCGGCGACAAGGTGTTCTTCGGCATCCTCAAGTCCTGGCCGACGGAGCACCGCTACGGCAACGCCTCGGTGGCCGACTTCGTGAAGTTCGCCGGGAAGAAGTCCGGCAAGTCGCTGGACGGCTTCTTCGACACCTGGCTCTTCGAGCCGACCCGGCCCGCTGCGGGCGCGGCGGGCCGGACGCTCGGCGTACGGCACACGGCCGTCGCCGAGCCCAAGTCGTGGCGCCAGATCGCCGCGGCCACCCACGGGGTGCACGAGGTACACGGGCACTGAGCAGGCCGTTCACAGACCGATCCGAACGGAGCCGGGGGCGTTCCCCGGCTCCGTTCGCGTACCGCGTCCTCAGCCGCGCGCCGCCCGGCGGGCCCGGCGGGCGAGCGGCATGAACCGCAGCCGCTCCGGAAGCACCGGCACCACGGCGCGCACCACCCGCCCGAAGCGGCGCAGCCTGCGCTCCTGAGCGTCCGTCCACTCCAGACCGAGGGCGCTGCGGACGTCCGGCGGCATCAGCCCGATCGTCAGGAAGCGCCGGAAGCGGGTGAAGCACGGACACAGCGACGGCCAGAGCGGCCGGAGGAGCAGCCGCAGCCACCGGGGGCCGCGGTCGGGGGCCGGGATCGGCTGGTCCGGCGCGATCAACTCCTCGACCACGACGGTCACTTCGAGATCGTTCTCAAGGACCTTTCGGTAATACGGCCAGAACTCCTCAATGGTCTGCGGCATATCGCGGTCATGGATGCCCAGCACCCGGCCGACCTGGAGCCACTCCGCATACAGCTGGCGCTCCTGCGCCGGGGTGAAGGGACGGCCGAGATACTGCTGGGCGTGCCGGAAGACGGGATAGCCGGTGGCGTGCACCCAGGCGTAGGAGGAGGGGGTGAGCGCGTGGTATCTGTGGCCGTGCGCGTCGGTCCCCTGAATGGCCTTGTGCAGCCGGCGCAGCCGGCGCCCCTCCGCGGCCGCGCCCTCGCCGCCGTACACCCACAGTTGCAGCGAGGTCAGCGACCGCTCGCCGCGTCCCCACGGGTCCGTGCGGAACACGGAGTGGTCGTCCACACCGGCTCCTACCGAGGGGTGGGCGACCTGCATGGTCAGCGCGGCCGGCAGGGTCAGGAGCATGCGGATGTCCCCGACCAGCGACCAGAGCACGCCTCCGACCGGTGGGGGATTTGTTTCGTTATTTACCGTATTCATTGCATTAATCATGATACGGCGCCTCCCCGTGACCGGCTCAGAAGGGGATCGATTCTGCGTCACCCTCGCCGGCCCCTCCGCGCCGCGGGCCCCTAGGGGGACGCTGCCGGGTCGACGTCCCCCGGGCCGCAGCGACAGCGCCGCAGCGCACCACCGGACCGCGCGGCGGCCGGGGGTACCGCCACCGCCACCTCGGCACCCGGTCCGGACGGGAGGCGCACCTCCGGACGGTCACCTCACCTCGGCTACCGCGACCGAGACCGGCCGACGAGGCCGACAACGACGGCGACACATCCGACGCCCCCTCACCACCGACGTCTTTGCTCCGTACATCCCACACCCCCCGAGCGGCTACCTGGAAGTAACCCCAACTGGTTGGATGAGCGTCGCCGAGTCAAGTCCCCACCCCCACAGGGAGATTCAGTGCCGCACTCACCGCTGCGCACGTCCCGGATCGCGGCCCTCACCGCGGCTCTCACCGCCGTCACCGTGGCCGCCACCCCCTCCGCGTCGGCCGCCGCCGTCCCCCATCTGAAGGTGCTCAGCTACAACACCTTCCTCATGAGCAAGACGCTGTACCCCAACTGGGGCCAGGACCACCGCGCCCAGGCGATCGCGGCCGCGGACTTTTTCCAGGGCAACGATGTCGTCGTGCTCCAGGAGGCGTTCGACAACTCCGCCTCCGATGCGCTGAAGAGCCGGGCCGCGGCGCAGTATCCGCACCAGACACCGGTGGTGGGCCGGAGCCGGAGCGGCTGGGACGCCACCGGCGGTGCCTACTCGGCCACCACCCCCGAGGACGGCGGGGTCACACTGCTGAGCAAGTGGCCCATCGTCCACAAGGAGCAGTACATCTACAAGGACGCCTGCGGTTCGGACTACTTCTCCAACAAGGGCTTCGTCTATGCGGTGTTGGACGTCAACGGCACCAAGGTGCATGTGGTCGGCACCCACACCCAGTCCACCGACTCGGGCTGCAAGGCGGGCGAGGCGGCCGCGGACCGCGCCAAGCAGCTCAAGGAGGTGGACGCCTTCCTGGACGCCAAGAACATCCCGGCGGACGAGGAGGTGATGGTGGCCGGCGATCTGAACATCGACTCACACGGCGACGAGTACCCCGCGCTGCTCAGCAACGCCGATCTGGCGCCCGCCGACAGCCGCACCGGGCACCCCTATTCCTTCGACACCCAGGAAAACTCGATCGCGAAGTTCCGCTATCCGAACGATCCCCGCGAGGACCTGGACTACGTACTGCACCGCAACGGCCATGCCCGGCCCGCCGGATGGCAGAACACGGTGGTGAAGGAGGAGTCGGCCCCCTGGACGGTCTCCAGCTGGGGCAAGGACTACACGTACACCAACCTCTCCGACCACTATCCGCTGATCGGCGGCTGAGCGGCGGACGGCGCCGGGCGCGGTTAGTGCCCTGCCGGGCCCCCGACGCACAAGGGCGGTCGCGGACGCCTTCCGGCATCCGCGACCGCCCCGAGGTGTCAGGCGCCCCGCTGCTGCGTGGCTACTGCGACAGTTCGCGCTCCTGGGCGATCCGGTTCACCCGGCCGCGGACCGCGAACCAGCCGGCCACCAGCGCGGCGGCGATCACCGGGATGATCATCACGGTCTGCCGGCCGACACCGTCGTCGAACCACATCAGCACGATAACGCCGAGCAGGAAGGCGATGGTGGCGATGTCGGTGACCGGAGTGCCCGGCAGCCGGAAGCGCGGGCGCTCGACCAGGCCCTCCTTCGACCGGCGCACGAACACCATGTGGCAGACCATGATCGTGCACCAGGTGCTGACGATGCCCAGCGCCGCGATGTTCAGCACGATCTCGAACGCCTCACCCGGCACGACGTAGTTGAGCGCGACGCCCAGCACACACACCGTGGAGGTGAGCATGATGCCGCCGTACGGCACCTGGTTGCGGTTCATCCGGCCCGCGAACTTGGGCGCGGAGCCCGCCATCGACATGGAGCGCAGGATGCGGCCGGTGGAGTAGAGCCCGGAGTTCAGGCTGGACATCGCCGCGGTCAGCACGACGAGGTTCATCACATCGCCCGCCGCCGGCACACCGACGTTGGACAGCACGGTGACGAAGGGGCTCTCACCGCCGGTGTACTTGTTCCACGGCAGCAGCATGGCCAGCAGGATCACCGAGCCGACGTAGAAGACGCCGACCCGCCACATGATGGAGTTGACGGCCTTGGGCACGACCTTCTCCGGCTCACCGGTCTCACCGGCGGTCACACCGACCAGCTCCACCGCGGAGTAGGCGAAGACCACACCCTGGAGCACGATCACGACGGGCAGCATGCCGGTCGGGAAGATGCCGCCGTGGTCGGTGATCAGATTCAGACCTGGTGCATGCCCGCCGACCGGGTGCTGGGTGGCCAGCAGGAAGATGCCGATGAACATGAAGACGACCAGCGCGGCGACCTTGATGATCGCGAACCAGAACTCCAGCTCACCGAAGATCTTCACGGAGATGAGGTTCACCGTCAGCACGACCGCGAGCGCGATCAGTGCCATGACCCACTGGGGAATGCTGGTGAACATGCTCCAGTAGTGGGTGTACAGCGCGATCGCGGTGATGTCGGCGATACCGGTCGTCGACCAGTTGACGACGTACATCCATCCGGCGACGTAGGCGCCCTTCTCCCCCAGGAACTCACGGGCGTAGGAGACGAATGAGCCGGACGACGGGCGGTGCAGCACCAGCTCGCCCAGGGCGCGTACGACGAAGAATGCGAAGAGACCGCAGACCGCGTAGGCGATGGCCAGTGCGGGACCGGCGGAGTGCAGCCGGCCGCCGGCGCCCAGGAACAGGCCGGTGCCGATCGCTCCACCGATGGCGATCATGTTGATGTGCCGGCCCTTGAGGCCCTTGCTGTAGCCCGCGTCGCCCGCATCCTGCTGGGCGCCGCTCCCCCCGTCAGGTGACCTGTGGGCTGAGTCGGTGACGGTTTCTGTGCTCACTGCTGGTGTATCTCGCTTTCGGGCAGGCTTGAGCGATGGCCGGATCCCGTGGATCGCACGGCCGGTCGACGGCACACCCTCCCTGAAGAGTGCCCCTCCGTCTGTGTGCAAGATCACAACGCGTACAGGCCATCCAAGATTTGTCCGTATTTGTCGTGAATTACCCGGCGCCTCATTTTGAAAGAGGGCGTCAGTTCACCCGATTCCGGACCCCACTCCTCGCCCAGCACCGCGAATTTTCTGACCTGTTCAGTTCTGTTGAGGCGTTTGTTGGCCGAAACGACAGCTCGCTCGATCTCGGCCCGCACCTCCGGATGTCGGGCCAGCTCCCGCAAGGTGCCCCCGAGGCCGTGCCGCGCCGCCCAGGCGGGGGCCAGCTCCGGGTCCAGGACCAGCAGCGCGACCAGATACGGCCGGTTGTCGCCGTACACCAGCGCCTGGGCGATGAGCGGGTGCTCCTTGAGGACGTTCTCCACCAGGGCGGGCGCGACGTTCCGGCCCGTCGACGTCACGATCAGTTCCTTCTTGCGGTCGGTCAGCCAGAGGAAGCCGTCCTCGTCGATCCGTCCGATGTCGCCCGTCGCGAACCAGCCGTCGGCATCGGTCATCCGCTCCACCGACCCGTCGGCCCGCAGATAGCCCGCGCACACGGTCCGCCCCCGGACCTCGATCTCCCCGTCCGCGGCCGTCCGCAGCTGCACCCCGCCGAGCGGCCGGCCGACCGAGCCCCTCCGGAAGGCACCGGGACCGTTGGTCGTGGCCACCCCCGTTGTCTCGGTCAGCCCCCAGGCGTCCATGATCACGATGCCCAGACCGGCCCAGAACCGCAGCACGTCCGGCGGCATCGGGGCGGCCGCGCTCGCCGCCCACACCAGCCGGTCGAAGCCGGCCGGCGCCAGCAGCGGATCGAGCACCTCGGCCCTGGCCCTGCGGTACGCCTCGGCCAGCTGGGCGGACGGGCGCTCCCCTCGCTCCTGACAGGCGAGGTGGGCACGGGCACAGTCGCCCGCCGCGGCGACGGCCGCCCGCCGCTCCTCGGGCAGCTGCGCCACGACGGTCCGCATCGACGCCGTCAGCTTCTCCCAGACCCGCGGTACGCCGAAGAACTCCGCCGGACGCAGCGCGCGCACGGCGTCGGCCACCGCGGCCGGGTCCGCGCAGAGGTGGACGTGCGAGGCCCGGAAGACCGGCAGATACAGGCCCAGCATCCGCTCGGCGATATGCGCGAAGGGGAGGTAACAGAGGTGGTCGGGATGGTCCGGCACCTCCACCACGGCGTCCAGCGCCCTCGCATTGAGCACCACATTGCGGTGGCTGACCACCACGCCTTTGGGCTCACCGGTGGTGCCCGAGGTGTAGACGACGGTGAGCGGATCGGCCGCGTCCGCCCGCCGCAGGCCCTCCTCGAACGCCACCGGGTCGTACCGCTCGGCGCCCCGGGCGGCCAGCGCCGCCCAGCTGACGAACCGGTCCGCCGCACCGGCGCCCTCGGTGTCGATGAGCACCAGCCGGTCCAGGCACGTGGCCGCATCGTCGAGCAGCGGCGTCCAGCGCCCGGCCGCGCGCACCCCCTCCACCACGGCGAGGCGGGCCCTGCTGTGCCGGACGACCCGGGCGAGCTGCTCGGGCGCCGCGGTGCCGTACACGGTCACCGGCACCGCGCCCAGATGCACCAGGGCGAGGTCGCTGAGCCAGTGCTCGGGGCGGTTGCCCATCATGAGGAGGACGAGCTCGCCCCGCCGTACGCCGAGCGAGCGGTACCCGGCCGCCAGCTCGGCGACCCGGTGGCGCACCTCGGCCCAGCCGAGCGTGTGCCGGCCGCCGGAGTCAGCCCAGGACAGCGCCGGCAGCTCTCCGTGATCCTCGGCATTGCGCAACAGCAGTGCCGGCAGGGTGAGTTCGTCCGGTGCGCCGGGCATGCGCAGGATCGTGGTCACGACGGCCTCCGGAGATTGTGCGCCGGCGCCACGGACGTGCCGGGCCCGCGGCGGTACGCCCGGCGGAGAAGGGGCCAAGAGGTTTCACAAGAGTGGTGAGACAGCAATACTGTTGAATCATGAGGGAGTCCGCCACCGGTCTGACCGTCGACGAGCTGGCCGCCCGCGCCGGCGTCACGGTCCGCACGATCCGCTTCTACAGCACGCGCGGTCTGCTGCCGCCGCCGGAGATCGGTCCGCGCCGGGTCGGCCGCTACGGACCGGACCACCTCTCGCGGCTCGCGCTCATCGAGGAGCTCCAGCACCAGGGCCTGACGCTGTCGGCGATCGAACGCTATCTGGAGCAGCTGCCACCCGATCTGAGCGCCCAGGACCTGGCCATCCACCGGGCGCTGGTGGCCGGCTGGGTACCGGACAAGGCCGAGGACGCGAGCCGGGAACAGCTGGAGCGGCGGGTCGGCCGGGCGCTGACCGAGGAGGACGTGGACCGGCTGGCGGCGATGAGTGTGCTCGTACGGACCGAGGACCCCCGGGTCTTCCGGGTCGACCTGGGACTGCTCCACCTGGGCACGCGCCTGCTGGACGTGCCGATCACGCTGGAGACCATCCTCGCGGCGCGCAGCGTCGTCATCGAGCACACCCGCGCGGCGGCCCGGGAGCTCAGCCGGCTCTTCAAGGACGAGGTATGGGAGCCGAACCGGCACGGCGGGCCGGACGAGGAGGAGATGGCGCGGATGAAGTCGCTCTCGGCCGAGATGCAGCCGATGGTGGTGCAGGCACTGGTCACCGCCTTCCAGCGGTCGATGAAGCAGGAGCTGCGGGAGTCGTTCGGCAAGGAGGGCGACCGGAGCCGGCGGGACGGGGCCCAGGGGTGACGGGGGCGGGCCGCCGGGGCCCGCCCCCCTGACCGTTCAGTCGCTGAACTTCTCGCCCTTCCCGGCCTTTTCGACCAGCAGCGGGGACGGCGCGAACCGGTCTCCGTAGGCGGCCTGCAGCTCACGGGCGCGGGCCACGAATCCGGGCAGACCGACGAGTTCCTCCCGCCCTGGCCCACCCTGGTAGCCGTTGATGTACTGGAGCACACCGCCGGTCCAGCCGGGGAAGCCGATGCCCAGGATGGAGCCGATGTTCGCGTCGGCGACGGAGGTGAGCACGCCCTCCTCCAGGCAGCGGACGGTGTCCAGCGCCTCGGAGAACAGCATCCGCTCCTGCATGTCGGCGAACGGGATGCCGGCGCCCTCCTGGGCGAAGTGTTCCCGCAGGCCCGGCCACAGACCGGCGCGCTTGCCGTCGTCGCCGTACTCGTAGAAGCCGGCGCCGCCGCTGCGGCCGGGGCGGCCGAACTCGTCGACCATCCGGTCGATGACCGCATCGGCCGGATGCGGCTGCCAGGTGCCGCCGGACTCCTCGACCGCCCGCTTGGACTCCTCGCGGATCTTGCGCGGCAGGGTCAGGGTCAGCTCGTCCATCAGCGACAGCACCTTGGCCGGATAGCCGGCCTGGGCGGCGGCCTGCTCGACGGAGACCGGGTCGAGGCCCTCGCCGATCATCGCCACGCCCTCGTTGATGAAGTGGCCGATGACGCGGGAGGTGAAGAAGCCCCGCGAGTCATTGACGACGATCGGGGTCTTGCGGATCTGCCGGACCAGGTCGAAGGCGCGGGCCAGCGCCTCGTCGCCGGTCCGCTCGCCCTTGATGATCTCCACCAGCGGCATCTTGTCGACCGGCGAGAAGAAGTGCAGCCCGATGAAGTCCTGCTCCCGCTCGACGCCTTCCGAGAGCAGCGTGATGGGCAGGGTGGAGGTGTTGGAGCACAGCAGCGCATCGGGGGCGACGATGTGCTGGATCTCCTTGAACACCTTGTGCTTGAGGCCCACGTCCTCGAAGACGGCCTCGATGACGGCGTCACAGCCCGCGAGGTCGGCGGGCTCGGCGGTGGGCGTGATGCGCGCCAGCAGCTCGTCGCGCTGCTGCTCGGTCGTCCGGCCCCGGGAGAGCGCCTTGGCGAGCAGCCCCTCCGCATACGCCTTGCCCTTCTGGGCCGCCTCCAGGGAGAGGTCCTTGAGGACGACCTGCATCCCGGCCTTGGCGCAGGAGTACGCGATGCCTGCGCCCATCATCCCGGCGCCGAGGACCGCGACCTTCTCGACCTTGCGCGGCTCGATGTCCTTGGGGCGGTTGGCTCCCGAGTTGACGGCCTGCAGATCGAAGAAGAACGCCTGGATCATGTTCTTGGAGATCTGACCGGTCACCAGCTCGACGAAGTAGCGCGCCTCGATGGTCTGCGCGGTCTCGAAGTCGACCTGGGAGCCTTCGACCGCCGCGGCCAGGATGTTGCGCGGGGCCGGGTACGGCGCGCCGTTCAGCTGCTTCTTGAGGTTGGCGGGGAACGCCGGGAGGTTGGCCGCGAACTTCGGCTGGGCGGGGGTGCCGCCGGGGATGCGGTACCCCTTGACGTCCCAGGGCTGCTGGGACTCGGGGTGCTCGTCGACGAAGGCGCGGGCCTTGGCGAGCAGCTCCTCGGGGGTGGCGGCGACCTCGTGGATCAGACCTGCGTCCTTGGCCCGGCCGGCGTTGTACTGGGTGCCCTGGAGCAGCACCTTCAGCAGGGCGTCGGTGATGCCGAGCAGCCGGACGGTGCGGGTGACGCCGCCGCCGGCGGGCAGCAGGCCGAGGGTGACCTCGGGCAGGCCGATCTTGGTGCCGGGGGTGTCGAGGGCGATGCGGTGATGGCAGGCCAGGGCGATCTCGTAACCGCCGCCCAGCGCCGCGCCGTTGATCGCGGCCACGACGGGCTTGCCGAGGGTCTCGATGCGGCGCAGGTCGCGCTTGATGCCGTTGCCGGTCTCGAAGGCCTGCTGGGCCTGTGCGGGGGTGATGGCGATGAGTTCGCGCAGGTCACCGCCGGCGAAGAAGGTCTTCTTGGCGGAGGTGAAGATGATGCCGCGGATGCTGTCCTTCTCGGCCTCCAGGCGGTCGGCGACCGCGGTCAGAGAGGCCTTGAAGGCGTTGTTCATGGTGTTGGCGGACTGGTCGGGGTCGTCCAGGACCAGGGTGACGATGCCGGTCTCGTCCTGTTCCCAGCGGATGGTCGACGACGCAGGGGACTCGCTCACTGTGGCTTCTCCGTAAGGGGTGGGGACGGGCGGTCAGAGGCGCTCGATGACGGTGGCGATGCCCATGCCGCCGCCGACGCAGAGGGTGGCCAGGCCGTAGCGCTTGTCCTGCCGCTCCAGCTCGTCGATCAGGGTGCCGAGGATCATGGCGCCGGTGGCGCCGAGGGGGTGGCCCAGGGCGATGGCGCCGCCGTTGACGTTGACCTTGTCCAGGCTCAGGCCCATGTCCTTGACGAAGCGCAGCACCACGGCGGCGAAGGCCTCGTTGATCTCGACGAGGTCGATGTCGTCGATGGTCAGCCCGGCCTTGGCGAGTGCCTTGCGGCTGGCGGGCGCCGGGCCGGTGAGCATGATCGTCGGCTCGGAGCCGGAGACCGCGGCGGAGAGGATGCGGGCCCGCGGGGTCAGGCCGTAGCGCTCGCCGACCTCCTTGGAGCCGATGGCGACGAGCGCTGCGCCGTCCACGATGCCGGAGGAGTTGCCCGCGTGGTGGACGTGGTCGATCTTCTCGACCCAGTGGTACTTCTGCAGGGCGACCGCGTCGAAGCCGCCCGCGTCACCGATGGTGGCGAAGGACGGCTTGAGGCCGGCCAGGGAGTCGGCGGTGGTGCCGGGCCGCATGTGCTCGTCGTGGTCGAGGACGACCAGGCCGTTGCGGTCGTGCACCGGGACGACGGAGCGGTCGAAGCGGCCGTCCTTCCAGGCCTCGGCGGCGCGCTCCTGGGAGAGCGCGGCGAATTCGTCGACATCGCGCCGGGTGTAGCCCTCGATGGTGGCGATCAGGTCGGCGCCGATGCCCTGCGGGACGAAGCCGGTGTCGAAGTTGGTCATCGGGTCGGCGAACCAGGCGCCGCCGTCGGAGGCCATCGGGACCCGGGACATGGATTCGACACCGCCCGCCAGGACCAGGTCCTCCCAGCCCGAACGCACCTTGGCCGCGGCCATGTTGACGGCTTCGAGACCCGAGGCACAGAAGCGGTTCTCCTGGACGCCGGCGACGGTGTCGGGCAGCCCGGCGGCGATCGCCGCGATCCGCGCGATGTCGGATCCCTGGTCGCCGACCGGGCCGACCACGCCGAGCACGATGTCGTCGACGGCGGCCGGGTCGAGTCCGGGGAAGCGCCGGCGCACTTCGTGGATCAGTCCGACGACCAGGTCGATCGGCTTGGTGCCGTGCAGCGCGCCATTGGCCTTGCCGCGGCCGCGCGGGGTGCGGATCGCGTCGTATACGTACGCTTCGGTACTCAAGTCAACAAGCCTTTCGCATGAGGGTGGGGCAGGGGCAGCGGGTGGTCCGGGGCCGTCCGGGTCAGTCCAGCAGGGAGCGTCCGATGATCTCCTTCATGATCTCGGTGGTCCCTCCGTAGATCGTCTGGATGCGGCCGTCGGTGAAGGCCTTGGCCACGCGGTATTCGGCCATATAGCCGTATCCGCCATGGAGTTGCAGACAGCGGTCGGCGACGCGTTTTTGCAGCTCGGTGGCCCACCACTTGGCCATCGAGGCATGCGTCGCGTCCAGCTCGCCGGCGGTGTGGTCGGCGATACAGCGGTCGAGGAAGGCGCGGGTGACGGCGCATTCGGTGGCCATCTCGGCTATCTCGAAGCGGATGTGCTGGAGCTTGGACAGCGGCCGTCCGAACGCCTCGCGCTCCTTGACGTACCGGCTGGTGATCTCCAGCAGATGTTCGGCGGCGGCGATCCCGGAGACGGCGATGTTCATCCGCTCCTGCGCGAGATGGGTCATCAGGTGGACGAAGGCGCCGTTCAGCTCGCCGAGCAGATTCTCCTTGGGGACGCGGACGTCGTGGAAGAACAGCTCGGCGGTGTCCTGGGCCTTCTGGCCGATCTTGTCGAGGTTGCGGCCGCGCTCGAAACCCGCCATGCCCCGCTCGACGACCAGCAGGCTCAGACCGTGCGCCCCGCCCTCCGGCGTCGTCCTGGCCACGACGATGACCAGGTCGGCGAGGATGCCGTTGGAGATGAAGGTCTTGGAACCGTTGAGGATCCAGTGGTCGCCGGCGTCCTCGGCGTGGGTGCGGATGCCCTGGAGGTCGGAGCCGGCGCCGGGCTCGGTCATCGCGATGGCGGTGATGATCTCGCCGCTGCAGAAGCCGGGCAGCCAGCGGCGCTTCTGCTCCTCGGTGGCGAGCGTCGTCAGATAGGGGCCGATGATGTCGTTGTGCAGGCCCACGGCGAGCCCGGCGGCGCCGGCCCGGGTGAACTCCTCGGCCAGCACCACGCTGTAGCGGAAGTCGGGCTGTCCGCCCCCGCCGTACTCCTCGGGCACCGCGAGCCCCAGCAGCCCCTGGGCGCCGGCCGCCCGCCAGGCGTCGCGGCTGACGATGCCGTCCTTCTCCCACTGCTCGTAATGCGGCGTCACTTCCCTGGTGAGGAAGGTCCGTACGGTCTCGCGGAACGCGTCGTGGTCCGCGGTGAAGATCTGGCGCTTCATCTGTCCGGGCCCTCCTCAGAGCCAGTGCTTGACGATCTCGGTCGGCTCGGCGGCAGCGGCCCCACGAGGCGGAGGCCGGGCACCCGCACACCCGCCTCCCGGAACGCCGCTCCGGTCGCGGACCGCCCTTCGGGCCCGCGGAGCGACACCGGTGCGCGGCATTCGTCCGGCACGGCGGCGGTGGCCGCCCGCTTCTCTCCGGCGGGGCGGAGCTCCCGGAGTGTGGTGGCGTGTTCCATCAGCCGGCCGTGTCCTTCTGCTCGGCGCGGCTCCGGCCGGCGGGCGGGGCGTCGGACGGGCCGGCCGGCGGCGCGGCGAGGAGGCTGGGTGCCTGCCAGTCGCGGGCGATCTCCGCGGTGTCCGCACCGGGCCGTGCGGGTGGTCTGCGGAGTGCGCCCGGCGTGCGCGAGAACCGCGGCGCGGGCGCGGGCTGGGTGATCCCGCCGTGCTCGACGAAGGTGCCGCGGGCGGCGAGATGCGGATGCTGCGGGGCCTCGCGGAGGGAGAGCACGGGCGCCACACAGGCGTCGGACCCCTGGAAGACCGCCGTCCACTCCTCGCGGGTCCGGGTCCGGAAGCGCGCGGCGATGGCCGCGCGCAGCTGTCCCCAAGCGGCGAGGTCATCGCGGTCAGGGACCTCCTGTGTGAGGCCCAGCAGCCGGATGAACTCGCCGTAGAAGCGCTTCTCCAGCGCGCCGACCGCCATATGGCCGCCGTCGACGGTCTCGTAGGTGCCGTAGAAGGGTGCGCCGCCGTCCAGCAGATTGCTGCCGCGCCGGTCCTGCCAGCCGCCGGCCGCCAGCATGCCGTGGATCATCGCCGTCAGATGGGCCGTGCCGTCGACGATGGCGGCATCCACGACCTGGCCCCTGCCGTCTTCGCTGCGGGCGTGCTGGAGGGCGGCAAGGATGCCGATGACCAGGTAGAGGGAGCCGCCGGCGTAGTCACCGACGAGGTTGGCGGGGATGGCGGGCGGGCCGTCGGGCGAGCCGATCATGCCGAGGGCGCCCGTGATGGCGATATAGCCGATGTCGTGTCCGGCGGTGTCGGCGAGCGGGCCCTGCTGCCCCCAGCCCGTCATCCGGCCGTAGACCAGCCGGGGGTTGATCGCCAGGCACTCCTCGGGGCCCACGCCCAGCCGCTCGGCCACCCCGGGGCGGTAGCCCTCCACCAGCACATCGGCGCGGGCGACCAGTTCCCGTACCTGCGCCACCCCCTCGGGGGTCTTCAGGTCCACCAGCACGGAGCGTTTGTTGCGGTTGGTGAGGTCGTAGGCGGGGTCGATGCCCAGTCCCGCGCCTCCGGGGCGGTCGACGCGGACGACATCGGCGCCGAGGTCGGCCATCAGCATGGCCGCGAAGGGGCCGGGGCCGATGCCTGCGAGTTCGACGACCCGCACCCCGCTCAGCGGGCCGTTCCCTGACTCTGTCATCGCGCCCCATGCCTTCCGCACTGTGACACTTCTGATGTAACACTCGCGATGTTAAGAACGTGTTCCACTTTCCACAAGCCCCTCATGCCAGGTGGCAACCGCGGAAAAGGCCCGCGCCGGCGATGCTCAACTGCCATCGCCGTCACGGGCCTTTGCGCGTCTGCTGCCGCTGCGCCGCTATCCCCCGTCGAGCTCGGCGATGAGCTTCTTGGGGGCTATGACGCGATACGACTCCTCCGCCCAGTCGCAGAGCAGCTCGGCCGGCGGAGCGCCCCGCTCCTCCAGGGGGACCTGGACCCATCCGGACGCGCCCAGGCCGTAACCGGCGGGCTTGGCGCCCGGCGAGGTCAGGGCATGGGCATGCGCCTCCGGGTCCTTGAGTTTCAGCGTGACCCCGCGCGGATGGCTGCCGTCCTCGACCCCGAGGAAGACGAAGACCTTCTTGTTGACCTTGATGACGCTCTCGCCCCAGGGAAACTCCTCCACGGCTCCGGGCAGGCCCAGCGCGAACGCCCGCACCCGCTCCCGCACCGCCGCCGGATCCGACGCCTTCGCCATGACTTCCTCCACGTCCGTCCCCCGTACGGCACCGTCTGCGGTGCCGCCCGGCCCACGCGCACACCGCGCGGACCGGCCAACGCATTCCACGCTAACGGCGACCACTGACAACGGCCCCGCGGAGCGCCGGACGCCCGGCCGGCGCGGCACGCCTGCCGCCATGCCTGCCCGGCTCCGGCCGGCGCCACGCTCGTCGGCATGCGCGGCGCGCAGCCCGAGCACAGCGCCCGCCCCCGTCCGGCCCCGGCTGTGGTGCCCGGTGCGCCGGTCCCCACTACGGCGCGCCGGGGGCCGCGTCCCGAGAGGCCGGGCCGGGCGCCACCCCCGCGGGCAGGGTTCCCGCTCCCCCGGGCTCCGGTACGAGGTGGTCGTCGGGCGCCTGACGGTCCGCAAGGCGGCCCAGTCGCTGAGGGACGTTGCCGCCCACCAGGAGGATGACGACGAGCGTCAGCCCGAAGGTGAGCACGGCGAGCGCCCGCCCCAGGGGCATGCCTTCGGCCAGACGGGCCCCGAGGACGGGCGCCACCGCCCCGCCCAGCGCCCCGACGTTGTAGACAAAGCCCAGGGAAGCGGCGCGGGTCGCGGTCGGGAAGTGGCCGGCGAGGTACTTCGGCAGGATCCCGGAGATCCCCTGGCCGAGCGCGAGCAGCACGAAGATGAGCACTCCGAGCGCCGGGAGACTGTCCCGTACCGCGAAGACCGGAAAGACGAAGGCCAGTGAGGCCAGCAGGGTGTACGCGTAGGCGCGGCGGGTGCCGAGCAGGTCGCCGACGAAGCCCGCCAGCCAGCAGCCCGCCATGGTGCCGAAGCCCGCATAGAACATCACGTCGGTGACCTGCGCGGGGGCGTATCCGAGGTCGGTCTTGAGGTAGGTGGGCAGCAGGGCCTGGATCGGCCAGCTGTAGAGGAAGGCGCAGAACACCGTCGCCATGAGGGAGACGTACAGCAGCCATCCCCGGCGGCCGCCGAGCTGCACGGCGAACGCGATCAGACACAGCGCGGCGACACCCGACAGCCAGGGGACACCACCGGCGCCGACGGGCGTGAAGACGCAGAACAGCGCGACCGAGGCGGTCGCGGCCAGCGCCGTGTTGCCCCAGCCCCGGATGCGGCCGGTGAACAACGGCCGGAAGGGGTTGGGGCGTTCCCCGTCCGGACGGGCGGCGATCTGCCGCTGCCAGTCACCGGCCTCCGGCAGCGATCTGCGCACCCAGACAGCGACCAGGACGGGCAGTACGCCGATCCAGAACATCCAGCGCCAGCCCCCGTGCGGGACCACCCACTTGTAGAGCTCGGCCGCGAGGACGGTGCCGCCCGCATAACCGGAGATGAGGAATCCGGAAGCGCGGTTACGCCATCGGGTGGGCCAGCTCTCCAGCACATACGTCGCGCCGGCGCTGTACTCCCCCGCCATGCCCAGACCGATGACCAGCCGGGCGACGAACAAACTGGTGTAATCCCAGGCGAAACCACAGGCGAAGGTGCCGAGCGAGTAGAGCAGAATGCTGGTGATCATGGCGGCCCGGCGGCCGTAGCGGTCACCCATCGCGCCCAGTGCGGCGCCGCCCAGCCATCGGGTGATGAAGGCGCCGGAGATCAGCGAGGCGGCGGTGGCGGTGCGCAGGTGGAATGCGTCGGCGATATCGGTCAGCACCAGCGTGATCAGGACAAAGTCGAAGCCGTCCAGGAGATAGCCGATCCAGGCGGCGAACATCGCCTTCCACTGGGGCGGGGTGACCTCCAGCCACCCGCTCCGTAACCGGCCAGGGATGTCCCAGGGGCGCATCGTCACAGCAATCCGGCCTCCTCCAGCAGTCGGCGGGCGGTTCGGTGTGCGGCATCGTCCGGCGCGGTGTCGTCGGGAGCCGTGTCGTCGGGCGCGGTGTCCGCGGGGCCGCCCGCGCCCGGATTCCACGCGGTGGCCGCACGCCGGAACAGCCGCCCGGCCACCGCCGGCGAACGAAGGGAAAGGGAAAGACGGGTGAGAGCAACGAGCGACGCACCCAACATCGGACGTCCTACGTCATGGCGCTCTCCGTGAATCTGGCCCCGTGCCGACGCACTGTCAAGACTGCGCGCCGGTGCGCGCCGACCCTGAACGCCCAAGGGCGCTGCTGCGGGCGGTCGTTGACGGGGCGACGGTGACTGCCTAGGGTCCGGACTTCAGGTCACGCGGGTGCTGGAGAGGACGCAGGATGCGACGGCAGGACACCACCGGACGGGCCCATGACCTCGTCCTCTACGGCGCGACCGGTTTCGCCGGCGCGCTCACGGCCGAATATCTCGCGGAACACGCCCCCAAGGACTGCCGCTGGGCCCTGGCCGGGCGCAACACCGCCAAACTGGAGCAGCTGCGCGACCGGCTGGTGAAGATCGACCCGGCCTGTGCCGAGCTGCCGCTGTTGCGGGCCGACAGCAGCGATGCGGACTCGCTTCACGCGCTCGCCGCCGGCACCCGGGTGCTGATGACGACCGTCGGCCCCTATGTGCTGCACGGTGAACCGCTGGTGGCCGCGTGCGCCGCGGCCGGCACCGACTATGTCGATCTGTCCGGGGAGTCGGAGTTCATCGACCGGATGTACCTCCGGCACCATGCGACGGCCCGCGCCACGGGCGCCCGCCTCGTGCATGCCGGCGGCTTCGACTCCGTCCCGCACGATCTGGGGGTGCTCTTCACGGTGGGGCTCCTCCCCGAAGGCGTCCCCGTGCGCATCGACGGATTCGTCCGGAGCAACGCCACGTTCTCCGGCGGCACGCTGGCCTCCGCGCTGAACGCCGCCTCGCGCCCGGTCGCCATGGCGCGGGCCGCCCGCGAACGGCAGCGGGCCGCACCGCAACCGGTCGGCCGTACGGTCCGAGCGCCCCTCGGCCCGCCCCTCAAGAGCCGCGAAACACGGACCTGGGGTGTGCCGTTGCCCACCGTCGACGCGCAGATCGTCGCGCGCTCGGCCGCCGCGCTGGAGCGCTACGGACCCGATTTCCGCTATCGCCACTACGCGGGCGTACAGCGGCTGCCGATCGCCGTCGGCGGGGCGCTGGGAGCGGGGGCCCTGTGCGCGCTCGCCCAGGTGCCGCCCGCGCGGCGCTGGTTGTCGGGGCGGCTGGAGCCGGGCGACGGGCCGGGCCCCGAACGCCGTGCGCGCAGTTGGTTCAAGGTGCGCTTCGTCGCCTCCGCCGGCGGCAGGCGCGTGATCACCGAGGTCGCGGGCGGCGACCCCGGCTACGACGAGACGGCGAAGATGCTTGCCGAGTCGGCGCTCAGCCTGGCCTTCGACGATCTGCCGGAGACCGCGGGCCAGGTGACGACCGCGGTCGCCATGGGGGATGCGCTCACCGCTCGCCTCCGGGAGGCAGGCATCACGTTCCGCGTCGTCCAGGAGTAGCGCGGATCCCTCGCCCGTCCACCTCAGGCGGCCGCGAGCGCCTTCCGGCACAGCGCGTCGGCGGCCCGCGTCGTCTCCGGAAGGCGGTAGTGGGCCGCCAGGCGGAGCGTATGCGCACAGGCCCGGTCGAGGTCGACACGGTGCCCCACGGAGACGAAGACCGGTTTGACGCCCTTTTGGGTACGCAGCGCACGGCCCACCTCCTCGGCGCCGTCCAGCAGCGGGGAGGTGTCGCCGCGGTCGGGCCCGGGGGGTGCATACCGGAACGTGAAGGGGTTCTTGGCCACACCGATGGTGGGCAGCCCCGTCAACACCCCCAGATGGCTGGCCAGCCCGAAACGTCGCGGGTGCGCCAACCCGTACCCGTCGCAGACCACGAGGTCAGGAACGCGGCCGAGGCGGGCGAGCGCGTCGAGCACGGTGGGAATCTCACGGAAGGCGAGCAGCCCCGGGACGTACGGAAAGGAGACCTGCCCGACGGCGGTGGCTTCGTCGACGACGGCGAGCGTACGGGCGTCCAGCGCGACGGCGGCCGCGGCGACGACATCGCGTGCGTCGTCGTAGGCCACATCCACGCCGACCACGGTGCCGTCGAACCCCGGCTCCGGACCGGATTCATCGAGCCGCACAAGCGGTCGCAACCGGTCCTGCACCGCGCGCGCCTGGGCTTCGTCGGTGGGCCAGTGCCGCAGTTCGTCGTCGCAGGAGGGCGTTCCGGGAGTGTCCATGGTGGCCACCACGCTACCGAACCGCTGAGCGAGCGAGCCCGGAGCGGGCGGATCGGATCAGCGGCGGATCCCGGCGGGCCCGCGGCACCGAGCAAGGCGGGCCAGGGGCGGCCTGCCTCGGGCGGAACGCCCCCTTCCGGGAGGGCCAGCGGCCGCGCGCGGCACCTCCTCTATATTGCAGCCATGTTCGTACTGGAATTGACCTATACCGCACCCCTCGCACGCGTCGACGAGGTCCTTGAGGACCACGTGGAGTGGCTGAAGAAGGGGTACGCCGCGGGGCATTTCCTCGCCGCCGGCCGCAAGGTGCCGCGCGACGGCGGCGTGATTCTCGCTGCCGGGCCGGACCGTGCGACCGTCGAGAGGATCGTGGCCGAGGACCCCTTCGTCCTCGCCGGCGTGTGTGAGTACCGGGTCACCGAGTTCGTGGCGACGACGACCGCGCCCGTGCTGGAGCAGTACCGGGAGCAACTGCCGTCCTGAGACGGCAACCCCGCGGTGCGTAGGCAGCTGCACCGTGCCGCGGCAGGCGGGGCACACCGGGACTCCAGGGGCTCCGCCATCCCGCGCCTACGCAGTCGTGGTCGGAGGGAGCGCTGCATCGCGGTGCGGGCCGGGGCTCGCGGAGCCCGGTGCGAGCGGCGCGGGCCAGCGTCCCCCGTTGCGCCAGTAGTCCTGGATCTCCTCCAGCTGGCGCCCCTTGGTCTCGGGCGCGGTGACGAAAGCGAAGACCAGGGCGGCGAGCGCGAGGACGCCGAGCCCAGCGAACGTCCGGGCGGCGCCCGCCCGTGCCATCAGCGAGGGGAAGAACTGGGCGATCAGGAGGTTGGCGACCAGGTCGGCGGTGAGCATGACCGACGCCCCGGTCGAGCGCAGCTGGGCGGGGAACGCCTCGCTCGCATAGACCCAGATCAGTGAGCCGAAGCCGAAGTTGAAGGCGGCGGTGAACAGCAGGATGGCGGCGAAACCCACCCAGGTCATGGCGCCGTGCAGCTCGCCCGTGCCGAAGACCGCGGTCAGGACGGCGAGCATCACGGCCATCGTGCCGATGCCGCTGAGCAGCACCACACGGCGGCCGAGCCGGTCGATGATGAGGATGGCGAGCACCGTCGCGGCCAGCGAGGCGAGCTGGACGAAGGACGGCAGCAGGAAGTTCTGGCCGTTACCGGTGAAGCCCATCTCCTCGAAGATCTGCGGGCTGTAGTACGTCACGGCGTTGATGCCGGTGATCTGGCAGAAGAACCCGAGGCCGACGACGAAGAGTGCGGCACGGGCGTACGGCTTGCGCAGCATGGAGCGCGCCGACCCGCCGCTCTCCTCGGCGAGGGCCGCTCCCACAGCGGCCACCTCTGCGCGCGGATCGACATCCGGGTCGGTCATGGCCATGACCTCGACGGCCCGTTCCGTACGCCCCTTGAGGACGTACCAGCGCGGGGTGTCCGGCAACCGGAACAGCGGGATCAGTACCAGTGCGGCGGGGATTGCGGAGAGGCCGAGCATCCACCGCCAGTGACCGCCGCCGGACAGGCCCCAGTTGACGAAGTACGTGATGACGATGCCCGCGACCGTGGCGACTTGGTAGGCGGCGACGGAGGCTCCGCGGATACGTGCCGGTGTCGATTCGGCGATATAGAGCGGGGCGGCGACGATCGAGATGCCGATGGCGACGCCGAGCAGGAAGCGGACGACGTCCAGCACGATGACGCCGGACGCGAGGGCGGAGAGCGCGACGAACACGGCGTAGGAGCCGGCGACGATCAGCATCGCGACCTTGCGGCCCAGGACGTCGGCGAGCTTGCCGCCGATCAGGGCACCCACGATGGAGCCGGCCACCAAGATGCTGTTGACCAGGCCTTTTTCAGCCTCGGTGAGATGGAAGTCCTTGCTCAGGAACACCAGGGCACCGGAGATGCTGCCGGTGTCGTAGCCGTAGATGACGCCGACGACGGCGCCGGTGAGTGCGAACAGCCTGCCGGTGCGGCGTGTGGTCCGGGGTGAGGGCGACGGGGGCGTCGCGGAGAGCGTGGCAGTGGACACGGGAAGTCCTTTGTGCGGCGGGCGGGCCTTGCTGCGTGACGAAACATGCGTGACTGATCTTGCGAGTATTCGGCGCCTTTCGCGCAGCTGTCAACACCTTCATATCGCCTCCCTGTCACCCGCCCCTCCTCGCATCCAACCCACCCGGTCACCTGGCCAAGCCCAGGCCGCACCCCGCTACTCACTTGGCCCATCAGACCCACCTCAAGCCGACAGGCTTCCCGCCCCCTCTGATCCGTCCACTCGTTCGAGGGATGGAACGCTGCGAACTTTCTGCGTACAGTCGATTGCAACGAAGCCAAATATTGCAGTTTTACGCAGATCAAGTTCTACGCAGTGCAATGAGCATCACGGGAGGGTGGCCATGAGCGAGATGTCGTACATGGAGCAGGAGCTGCACAGTCAGCCGGAGACCTGGCGGGAGGCCGCGCGGCTCGGTGCGGCGGCCGGCCCGCTGCCCGAGGCCGGACAGCGGGTGGCAGTCATCGGCTGCGGCACGTCATGGTTCATGGCGCAGTCGTACGCGGCGCTGCGGGAGGCGGCCGGGCAGGGGGTGACGGATCCGTTCGCCGCCTCCGAGGCCTTCCTCGGCAGCGACCGCGGCTATGACGCGGTGGTGGCCATCACACGGTCCGGCACCACGACCGAGGTCCTGCGCGTGCTCGATGCCGTCAAGGGGCGCATCCCGACGGTGACGATCATCGGCGATCCCGAGACACCGGCGGTGGGCCTTTCCGACCGGACGGTCGCGCTGCCGTTCGCCGATGAGAAGTCGGTGGTGCAGACCCGTTTCGCCACGACGGCGCTGACGCTGCTGCGCGCGCATCTGGGCGAGGACATCTCCCGGGCGGTGACCGACGCGGAAGAGGCGCTGGTCGCACCGGTGGAGAAGGAATGGGTGGACGCCGAGCAGTTCTCCTTCCTCGGCACGGGCTGGACGTTCGGTCTGGCCAATGAAGCGGCGCTCAAGATGCGGGAGGCGTCGCAGAGCTGGACGGAGTCCTACCCCGCGATGGAGTACCGCCACGGTCCGATCGCGATAGCCGCACCGGGTCGGGTGACCTGGCTGTTCGGCCAGGCTCCGGACGGGCTGGAGTCCGATGTGGTGCGGACCGGTGCCCGCTTCGTGCGCCATGCCCGCGATCCGCTGGCGGACCTGGTGCTGGTCCAGCGGGTGGCACTGGAGCGGGCCCGTGCCCGCGGCCTGGACCCGGACAACCCGCGCAGCCTGACCCGTTCGGTGATGCTCGAAGCGCCGGCCGCCTCGTAGCCGCCGCTTCTCCGAGCGCCTCCCCGCCTTCCTCACCTCAACCGGCCCCATCCGCAAGGGAGTCAGCGTCCCATGCCCCTAGTTCCGACCTCATCGATCGTCGACGCCGCAAGTGCGGCGCGGGTCGGTGCCGCGGCGTTCAACGTCATCCATCTGGAGACCGCCGAGGCGCTCGTCACCGCCGCCGAGCGCACCGGCATCCCCTTGATCCTGCAGATCAGTGAGAACTGCATCCGCTATCACGGCAGCCTGCGACCCCTCACACATGCCACCCTCGCCCTCGCCGAGGAGTCCACCGCTCAGATCGCGGTACACCTCGACCACATCACCGACCCGGAGCTGGTCCATCAGGGCATCACCGCCGGGGTGGGTTCGGTCATGGTGGACGCTTCCGCCCTCCCGTACGAAGAGAACGTCGCCACCACCGCCGAACTCACCGCCTGGTGCCATGAGCGCGGCGCCTACGTCGAGGCCGAACTCGGCGAGATCGGCGGCAAGGACGGGGTCCATGCACCAGGGGTGCGCACCGACCCGGACGACGCCCTGGCATTCGTCCGCGCAACGGGCGTCGATGCCCTCGCCGTAGCCGTCGGCTCCTCACATGCGATGCAGGAACGCACGGCCGTACTCGACAAGGACCTCATCGCGGCCCTGCACTCCACCCTGCCGGTGCCGCTGGTCCTGCACGGTTCCTCCGGGGTGCCGGACGACGAGCTGCGCCGCGCCATCGCCGCCGGAATGACGAAGATCAATATCTCCACTCATCTGGTCTCCGTCTTCACCCACTCGATACGGCAGACGCTGGATGCCGACCCGGCGCTCGTCGACTCCCGGAAGTACATCAAGCCGGCCCGAGCGGCAGTGGCCGAGGAAGCGGCACGTCTGCTGGACGTCCTGGGCACTCCGGCGGCGGTCCCGGGCCAGTACGCAGCCCAGGCCCCGGCCCGGGGGTGAGACAGCGGAGGCGTGGCCTTCCCCGCGGCACCTCACCCCGGCAGAGCCGCTGGGCGGGCGTCCGGATCACCATCCCCTTGACCCGCGACCGCCAGAGACGGTCGGGCAGCCCGGCCACTCGGCGCAACCCCCAGCGCGTCGCCATGGCACGCCATCAATACGCCGCGCCCCGCCCGGCCAACGATCACGTAGACGACTCGGCAGCACCGGCGGGGCCACGACGGAGAGGAGCCCACAGTGGAGTACGGCGGCGCCTACCTCGCGCCACCGTGGCCTGCGGAAACGAATTAGGCTCGCGCCATGAAGCGCCATGAACGGATGAACGCACTGCTTGAGCTGCTCGGGGACCGGGGCCGGGTGGACGTCGAGGAGGCCGCGACCGCGCTGGAGGTCTCGGCCGCCACGATGCGGCGCGACATGGACACCCTGGCGGAGCAGCAGTTGCTGACCCGTACCCGGGGCGGCGCGGTGCTCAGCTCGGTGGCGTACGACCTGCCGATCCGCTACAAGCACGCGCACCGCTCGGCGGAGAAGGAGGCAGTGGCCAACGCCGCGGCGAAGCTGGTCGAACGGGGGGATGTGGTCGGACTGAGCGGTGGCACCACGACCACGGCTATCGCCCGCGTGCTGGCCACCCGGCCGGACTTTGCGGAGGCCGGCCCGCAACCGCATCTGACGATTGTCACCAACTCCCTCAACATTGCGAATGAGCTGGCCGTGCGGCCACAGATCAAGATTGTGCTCACGGGTGGGGTGGCGCATTCGCGGTCGTTCGAACTGGTCGGTCCGTTCAGCGAGTTGGTGCTTCAGCAGATCTCCATTGACATCGCCTTCATCGGAGCCAATGGCATGGACCCGATGATGGGTGCCACGGTGCACGACGAGGCCGAGGCCCGGGTCAACCGCCTCATGGCCGAGCGGGCCCGGCGTGCCGTGGTCGTCGCGGACTCGTCCAAGATCGGCGAGCGCTGCTTCGCCCGGGTCGGCGACGCGGATGTCTTTGACACCTTCATCACGGACAGCGGAGCGAAGGAGGCAACCCGACGCGAGTTCGCGGACCGGGGCCTGCGGGTGGTGACGGCACGCCCTTCTGCGGGCGAGTGACCTCCCGGCCGGTGATCCGGCGGCGCGCCGGTCCTGGGCAGCTCGTCGGCTGGTCCGGATCGTGGGCACTGTTCCGGCCCTTCGGGGGCGTTGGCTCGCGGGCGGGCAAGACATGGGGGTGCCTGGTGAGAGGTACGGGGCCGGCGAGAGATGCGGGGCCAGGGCCCGAGACATTGGGGCGGGGGCGGGGGGCAGACGGGGCAAACCGGAAAATGTGACCAACCTGGCCCGTCGCGTATTGAACTACCCCCGCACCGGTGTGTGGCAGACCTGGTCGTGCATCGGATGTCGGCCAGCCGGCCGGGGAGCGATAACAGGGCCTGACCTGCTCCTTAACAGGCCATGAGCCGGGGGCGGGGTGCCCGGGGCGCTCCTCGGCCGACGGGTGGAGGAGACGTACCGCGACGGCCCGGCCCGGTTCCGAAAGGGTCGCGCTCGTGTCGCGCTTGTGTCCCTGTGTGGCCCCCGGGGCTGATTTTCCCTGAGTGGGTGTGGACAATGGGGAATGAACGTGCGAAGCGTCTACGGGCTTCGCGGGGGAAATCCAAGTTGTCCAGCGGGGGGATCACATGAGGAAGTTCTTGGCCATAGTGGTGGCGATAGCGGCGTGCAGCGCCTCTGTCACGCTGGCCACCGCCTCAAATGCGGCAGCGGCCGACCGGTCGCCGCAGTGCGTCAAGGTCCGGAAGTACTTCAACAAGGGCCATGCGCGCTATGTCCGTCTGACGAATCTGTGCACCAAGCGGACCTCGTGCTTCACCATCGTCGTCCCGCATCAGCGCGACCCTCACGGCAGCCTCCCCAAGGGAGCGACGAAGGACGTCCGCTACGGCACGACCCACGGGTCGCGAGCTCTGTACGTGAAGAACACCCCCTGCTGACCGGCCGCCGATAGCAGACGGACCTCGGCGGGCGCGGAGAGCGCCGCCGCCTGCCGGGGTGAGGTCACACCCGTACGGCGATGCCGTCCAGCACCATCGAGAGGTACTGCCGGGCGATCTCCTCGGGGCTGTGCTGTCCGCCCGGCCGGTACCAGCTCGCCGCGACCCAGACGGTGTCGCGGACGAAGCGGTAGGTGAGCCGGATGTCGAGGTCGGCACGGAAGACTCCGGCGGCCACGCCTCGCTCCAGGGTGCCGAGCCAGGCCTTTTCGAACTTCCGCTGGGAGTCGGTGAGATAGCCGAAGCGGGGCTGGGCGGCGAGGTGCCTGGATTCCTTCTGGTAGATGGCAACGGCCGCACGGTGCCGGTCGATTTCCCGGAAGGACTCGGTGACCAGAGCCTCGATGGTCTCCCGGGGGCCGAGCCCGGCGGCGAGTACGGCGCCATAGCCGTCCCACAACTCGGTCAGGAAGCTGGACAGGATCTCGTCCAGCATCGATTCCTTTGAATCGAAGTGGTAGTAGAGACTGCCGGCGAGCATCCCGGCCTCGTCCGCGATGCGGCGGACGGTGGTGGCGTTGTAGCCGTGCGCGGCGAAGATCTCCGCCGCGGTGTTGAGCAGTTCGCGGCGACGCTCAGGGGACGCGTTCGCGGTCGTCGTCTTCTTCTTGGCGGCTGGCACCTGGCCATTGTCGCTTCCTTGGCGTCACTGTCTCGTCCCCTCGTCGCCCTTCTTTCTTCTCGTTCTTCCTTCTCCCTTCTCCCCTCTCCCTTCTCCGTGTTCTCTGCCGGTCTCGCTTCCTCGCTGCGCAGACCTCCTTGCCCCGCCCTCCCCACCCTGCCGCTCCCACCGGAGCCCGGCCCCTGACTCCTGGGGGCGACAGAAGGCATATCTTTTACGAGTGAAATACCTGTTAACCTTCTTGCATGGGGAAGCGCAGCAAGCCGTCCGGGCAGAGCGGCCGTACCGAGTCGGGGAGCGGGGTGCGCGTCCGGCCGTTGCCCGTCCGGAGCGCTGTGCGGCTCGGTCGCCCCAGCGACATCTGGCACAAGTCGGCCCTCAGCGCGGTGGTGGCGATGGCCGTGCCGGCCCTCACACTGTTCGCGCTGGAACGGCTGGACCTGATCTTCTACACGGCGGCCGGGGCGCTGTGCGCCCTGTACGGGCACGGTCTGCCGTACGCCGTCCGAGCCCGCACGCTGCTGTGGGTGGTGCTCGGAATGGTGGCGAGCGTGGGCATCGCGCTGACCACCGCGTCGCTGACCACGTCGGCCGGGCTGCTCGTCGTGTGCGCTTCGCTGATCGCCGCGGTCCACAAGACGGTCTTTGA
This sequence comes from Streptomyces sp. 2323.1, assembly GCF_900221035.1. Taxonomy (NCBI): domain Bacteria; kingdom Bacillati; phylum Actinomycetota; class Actinomycetes; order Kitasatosporales; family Streptomycetaceae; genus Streptomyces; species Streptomyces sp. 2323.1. The sequence goes on from NZ_LT907981.1 coordinate 1,339,775, forward strand.
TGCGACGCGCCTCGGGCCGCCAGGGAACATCATCCTGACGTTCATCACCGCGTCGGCTTTCTTCGTGCCGCAGCACCTTGGGCAGGTGCCCCTGCACGTTGCACTGACGCTCGGCACCGGGGTCCTGGCCTGGCTGGTCTGTATGGCTCCGGCCCGGCTACGGCCGCAGGGGCCCGAGCGGATCGTCGTCGCCCGCGCGCTGGATGCAGCGGCTGGGTTGCTGCGTACGGAACCGGGCGCCGCCGGGGTGTCGGACGCCTGGCATGCCACCTCCACCGCGGTGCATGCCGCATGGCGCACGCTGTACATGGTGCCGACGCCCACCCCGGCGAAGGCCACGGCCCGGGCGGGGCTCGAACGACTGCTGATGCGGGCCGAGTCGGTGCTGGGGAGTATGGGGCCCGAGGACGAACGGGAGGCCGGGTCGTACGCCGGCCGGCACTGCAGCCAGGACTTCGGTCAGAGCGCCGACCAACTGGCATCAGCTTCCGAAGCCGGAAGCCTCGCTCAAGCCACGCACGCGCCCCCTCACACCCACGCGCCCCCTCACACGCACGCGCACGCGGCCCCGCACCGGCACCCGGAAGCCGACCGGCTCAGGGCCTGGGCGCATGGGCTGCGCGGCGGGTGGCCGCTGCCGGGGGTGGTGCTCTCGGCCACGCAGGACGTGGAAGTGGTGGGCGTCGCCGGCGAGGTGGCCGGGGTGCGGCGGCCCGCGCCCGGTCATCCGCGCGGGGTGCGGCCGGTACTCGCCCGGCTCGCTCCGGGGTCACCGCTGCTGCCGATCGGTGCGCGGGTGACTGCCGGTTGTGTGCTGGCGGGCTGGGCATCGATGGCTCTCGGTGTCGGGCACCCGTACTGGGCCGTGGTCACCGCGGCCTCGATCTACCAGGCCAACACCACTCTCACCTGGCAGCGGGCGCTGCAGCGTACTTTGGGGAGTCTGCTCGGGCTGCTGCTCTACACCGCGCTGCTGCCGCTGATACACGTCGGGCACCTCGCGATGATTGCGTTGGCGCTGGCCTGCCTGCTCGGCGCGGAAGCCTGGATCAGCCGCAACTACTGGCTCGGCTCGGTGTGCATCACGCCCTTGGCCCTGCTGCTGGCCGGATTCGGCAGCCAGCTACCGGCGCGGGCGCTGATCGCCGACCGCTGGATCGACACGGTCGTGGGTGCGGTGCTGGGTCTGGCCTGCTGCGTCGTGGTCACCAATCGGCGGGCCGCAGACCGTATCGAGATCGCCCTGGAACGGGTCGCGGCCGCAGAGGCCGCGGCCTCCCGGCTGCTCGCGGCGGGGCCCGTACCCGGTGCGGAGGGTGCCCGTGAGGTCGGGTGGGCCCGTGACCGGCTGGCCGGTTGTCTGGCCGAGCTCCGCGAGGCCGTAGAGGTGGCGTCCGGCGAGTGGTGGCAGCGCGCCCTGCCGGACGAACGGATCGACCATGCCCAGCAGCAGGGCCACCGAGCACTGGCCCTGCTCGTCCGGCAGCTCTCGATGCCGGCGGCGGCCGCCTGACCCGCATGATGCCGCCCGGCGGACGGCACCATGCGGCAGGCACAATTGGGAGGCGTACGGCCGGGCCGAGAGGAGAGTGCGGGTGACCGAGGACATCGTCGCGAGGGTGCAGCGCCAGTGGCAGCAGGTGCACCCCGGGCTGGACACCGGCCCGATGGCGGTGATCGGACGGCTCAACCGCTGTTCCGCACTGCTCCAGCAGGCAGCTGATGCGCCGCTGCGGAAGGCCGGGCTCACCCGTCCCGAGTTCGACATCCTCGCCACCTTGCGCCGGATGGACCGCGAGCTGACCCCCGGACGGGTGGCCCGCGAGACCTTCGCCTCCGGCGCCGCGGTGACCAAGCGCGTACGGCAGTTGGAGGAGCGGGGGCTGGTCGTCCGCCGGCCCGACGACCGGGACCGCCGGGTGGCGCATCTCTCCCTCACCAATGAGGGCCGCGAGATCGTTGACCAGCTACTGCCCGAACAGCTGGCGTACGAGGCGTCGCTGCTCGACGGCATCGGCGAGCACCGGCAGGAGGAACTCGCCGCGTCGCTGAGCGAGTTGCTGGTCGTGCTGGAGGGGCGGCTCGCCGGCCTGCTGGACTGAGTCCGGCGGGCTCGCGCGGATGCCGTCGGAGCCACTTAGTCGGAACTACTTCCACTTGTCGGAGCCGCTTGTCAGCGCCTCCAAGCGGCCATGTCGCGGTCGTGCGTTTCTCCCCTCACGCCGGAGGCCGACAGCCGAAGACCAGCAACCGACGGCCCGGCAAGGCGGAGATCCGAGGCCCCGAGACCCGGCGTTCGGAATGCTGGTCGCCGGAGACCCGGCAGCCCGTCCCAGAAAGCGGTCCCGGGGAAGCCTCCAGCGGTTCACCAGTCCCGCGGCTCAACGGCCCCGTAGTTCACCGGCCCCGCAGGCAGCGAACCGACGGCATCGCACGAGCCGTCACCGAAGGCTCAGCCAGCCAAGAGCCCGCTGGAGAGCCGGGCGCCGGGCCCGGTGGCTCCCCCAGCCGGTGGAGGCGAATACGCCCAGCGGTCGAGGCCAACGAGCACGGTGGCGCGTGACGCTGGGGCGGTATCCGAGAGCGGGGGCTGAGATGGAGTGGTGGGACCGGGTCGGCCGGGTCGGGGCGTACGGGGCGGCAGTGACGCTGACGCCCTATGCGTTGATCAAGGTGTCGTGGGTGATCGGTGCGCTGCTGGGGCTGCTGCCGGTCGGGGACGGATTCGGTGCGGTGGAATGGGTGGTGCTGAACACCGCCACCATCGGTATGGCGGGGGCCGGGATCGCGGTGGCGCTGGCGCTGGTGCGGCCGTGGGGGTTGCGGATACCGGGCGCGCCGCTGGTCTTCTTCGCCTGGGTGGGCACGGGGTTCCTCGTTCCGGTTCTGCCGTACGCGCTTCTCACGTCACTGCTGGGTCCCGCGGGCGGCGACCCGGGTGGCAGCGGTGGCGACGGCCCGTCGATGCCGGGCTGGGAGGCGGCGCTGATCCAGGCCGGATTCGTCGGCATGGGGCTGGGCCTTGCCGTCGCGCTGCCCGCCCATCTGCGGCGGCGCCGGCCGGAGGCGTTCGCCGGGCGGCTGGGGGACCGCGCGGGCGGCCCGGCCAGGGTGTCGTCGTGGGTGGCCTGCGCCGGAGCGGCGATCGGTCTGGTCTGGCTGTACTGGGCGGCGGGCGGCACCGCGGGCATCTCACACCCCGCCGCGCGGGACCTCGGCGGGCGCCTGCTGGCCGGCCTCTCCGGGGGCTGGGCACTGCTGGCCTCCGCGGGCATCTGGGCCCTCGCCCACGGCCGGCCGGCACGACTCCCCCGCTGGGCTCCGCTGGCGATCGGCTGGCTCGGTTCGGGCTGCCTGTTCGCCTGGAGCGGCTGGAAGCTGCCGTTCACCCTCTACCTGGCGTTCGCGCAGCCGGGCGGCACCGTCCTGCCGGAGAATCTCGCGGCCGCGGCGGTGCTGCACGTAGGGGCGATCGTGACCGGTGCGGTCATGTTGAGGTCGCTCCTCGGTCCGCCACACACGCCGGCCCAACCGCCACCGGCACCGGCAATGGCACCCGCACCGCCACCTGATCCCCCGTCAGACCGAGCCCCCGGCGGCCGATTGCAGGCCCGGAGGCCCCAGCAAAGAGGGCAAATACGTACATTCAAAGGCCCGTGATGCAAGTCACGCAGGAATCCAATGCACTAGCGCGATATCCCGTGCGTCCTAGTGGCCAAAGACGCAAGTGTCCGCAACGAATGCAAGGGAGCCGGCGATGTCCAGCGTCATCGACCAAGCCGTTCAGGCCCGTCTCATCGCGACTGCTCCCCGGTCGCAGGTGATTCCGGCAAACCTGCGATACGACCGTGCCGATCCGTTCGCGGTGCGCTTGGTCTTTCCGCCCTCCGCGTCGCTGGACGGCGCCGAAGTGGCCTGGACGTTCGGGCGGGACCTGCTGGAGGAGGGCCTGTGCGCGCCGGCCGGGGCGGGCGATGTGCAGATCTGGCCGTACGACTCCGATGCGGTGGTCGTGGAGTTCCATGCCGTCGGCGGCATGGCCGTGGTGCAGTTCGACGCGCAGGAGCTGCGGACCTTTCTGACCCGGTCGTACGCGATCGTCGCCAAGGGTGATGAGGCGGGCCATCTGGACGTCGAGGCCGATCTCGCCGCTCTGCTGCGCGAAGCGTAGACCGCCACCGCGGCCGGAAGCGTGGACGGGCCATCGCGTCCGGCCGGCGTCGCGGAACGCCCCGCCACGACTGCGGAACGCCCCGGCACGGCTGCCGTACGGCCGCCACCACGCCTCCACAGCACCACATCGCAACGCCACCACCTCGCCCGACCGGCCCGGTCAGGCCCGGCCCGCCGCCTTCGCCGATTCCTCCCCGGGGCGCGACGGCGGCGCCGCCCCCTCCTCAGAAGTGAGCGCCGCGTCGGCCCCGGCACCGGACCCGTCCCCGTACGACGCCGGCGCGTCCCCAGCCCCGTCCGCGGCCTCGGCCCCCTCCGTCCCAAAAAGCTGCGACAGATGCAGATCCAGCAGGCGCAGTGCGGTCCGGGGGCCGTGCACATCGAGCAGGACATACGTGGACAGGCCGTCGACCAGGCTGATCAGCAGCATCGCCTCGTCCTCGGTGGCGCGTTCCGGGGGGAGTTCACCGCGCTCCGCGGCCCGGCGCAGTTGGTCGGCGAACAAGGCGCGGAGCTGGGGGATGCCGTTCTTGGCCTCGGCGCGCAGGGGCTCGTCGTACACGGCACGGGCGAAGTAGGCGGCGCCGACCAGCACCCCGACCCGGCTCTTCTCGTCCAGCGGCAGCAGGCCCGACAGGCAGGCGCGCAGCACCTCACGGGGCGTCGGCTCCTCGGGCAGCGCCTCGATGCGCGCGCGGATCCGCTCCCCGGCGAGCCGGTTGATGTGCTGGAGGGCGAAGAGCAGCATCTCGTCCTTGGAACGGAAGTAGTGCTGCAGCCGGCCGAGCGAGATGCCGGCCTCCGCGGCGACGTCGCGCAGGCTCGCGCCGTCCAGTCCGCGGGTGCTCGCGAGCCGCCACAGCGCCTCGGAGATCTCCTGGCGCCTGGCTTCGTGGTCCACCTTCTTGGGCACGGCTGACCTCCCTCGTTCGGCACTTCGCTGCGTGGCCCCGCGAGCAGGGCTTCGGCTCGGGGAGCCCGGCCCCTTTTACAAGTCGCTTGTACCGTTATAACGTACCGCCACTCAATACGCTTGACTTGGAAACCGGTGACCTTCATGCCCGAGCACGCCGCCGCGCTGCTACGCCCACCCCGCCACCGCGTCGATCCCCGGGCCCGCCGCTGGTGGACGCTTCAGGCGCTGCTGACCCTCAGCGGCCCGATGCTGCTCGTCGCGCTCACCATGGCGGTGCTGTCCCTCCTCTTCTTCCCCGGCGCGCTGCCGTGGCTGGGTCCGTTGCTGCTGGTCGTGCTCGTGGTGCCGGCCGTGAGCTATCTCCTCGTCATGCCGCGGTGGCGGTACGCGGTGCACGCATGGGAGCTGGGCGAGCGGGCGGTCTACGCGGCGGGCGGCTGGTTCTGGCAGAAGCGGCGGATCGCGCCGCTGAGCCGGGTGCAGACGGTGGACACCGTGCGCGGCCCCCTTCAGCGGCGGTACGGGCTGGCGACCGTGACCGTCACCACCGCCTCGACCGCGGGTGACATCAAGATCGCGGGGCTGTCCGACGCGGACGCCGAGGAGCTGTCCCGGCGGATCGGCGAGGCCGCGCAGGACGTGCCCGGTGATGCGGCATGAGCGCCCCGCTGGACCCCGAGGCGCCCGGAACGCACGCCGGCGCAGAGCATGCGGCCCACGGCAGCGGCGCGCCCGCCGGCGGGACGACGGAGTGGCGGCGGCTGGATCCGCGGACCCTTCTGGTGCACTGCGGCTGGCTGGCCGCCCCGCTGGGTTCGCTGGCGCTGACGGCGCTGGCCACCGGGGGCCAAATCACCGCCAAGGCCTGGTTCACCCTCGCCGCCCTCGCCGCGTCGTTCGCCGTGGTGACCACGATCGGCCTGATCCGCTGGGCCCGTACGGAGTTCCGGGTCGCCGCGCACGGGAGCCGTGACGACGGCATGGCGGGCGGAGCCGCCGGCAGTGGCGGCGGGATCACCTTCGATGTCCGCAGTGGGCTGCTGACCCGGCGGCTGCGCAGTGTGCCGCTGCACCGGATCCGTACCGTCGATCTGACGGCCTCGCCACTGCACCGGCTGCTGGGGGTCACCGTGCTGCGGGCGGGCACGGCGGGCTCGGGGGACGGCAGCAAGGAGCTGTCGCTGGAGGCGCTCGCGGTCCCCGAAGCGGAACGGCTGCGCGCGGAGCTGCTGGCGTACGCCGATGCCGAGGCGGCCACGAACGACCCGGTGGTAGCGCGCATCAACTGGCGCTGGCTGCGGTATGCGCCGCTCACCTTCTGGGTCATCGGCGGGGTGTTCGTGGTGGCCGGATCGGCCTACCGGGTGCTGGACGGCATCGGCATCGAGCCCTGGAAACTCGGCTTCGTCCAGCGGGCGTTCACCGAACTCGGCGCCGGCGCGCTCTGGCTGACGATCCCGGCGGTGCTGCTGGCCGTCCTCGCCCTCGGCTCGGTCGGCGCCGTGGTGCTGTACGTCGAGAACTGGTGGAACTACTGCCTGGAGTGGACCGACGCCCGCACGCTGCGAGTGCGCCGCGGACTGTTCACCACGCGCGCCGTCACCCTCGAACGGGCCCGGCTGCGCGGGGTGTTGCTGCGCGAACCGCTGCTGCTGCGGGCCGGCGGCGGGGCGATGGTGCGGGCGGTGGCCGGCGGTCTGGGCAACCGGGAGGAGAACCGCAAGCGCAGCGGTCTGCTGCCGCCGGCGCCCCGCACGGAGGCGCTCCGGGTGGCGGGCGGCACCCTGCGGGCGCCGTTCCCCGGCAGCGGATCACCGGCCGCGCTGGCGCCGCACCCCCGCGTCGCCCTGCGCCGGCGCCGGGTGCGTGGTCTGCTGTTCGCGGTGCTGCCCGGCACCGCCGTCCTCACCGGTCTCGGTGCGGCGTTCACGCCCGTCCTGCTGCACTGCGCCTGGATCTACGCGGTGCTCACCACGGCGCTGGTGCTGTGGCTGGCCCGGGACGCGTACCGCAGTCTGGGGCACGGCGTGGACGGCCCGTATCTGGTCACCCGCTCGGGCACCTTCAGCCGTGACACCCTCGCCCTCCAGCGCGAGGCCATCGCCGCCTGGACGTTCACCACCTCGCCCTTCACCCGCCGGGCCGGCCTCGTCGCCCTCACCGCCGCGGTCGCGGCCGGCGAGGACGGGTATCGCATCCCGGACCTCGCGGCCGCCGAGGCCGCAGGCTTCGCCGCGGCGGCGGCCCCGGGGATCCTGGAGGAGTTCTTGGTGCACCCCGGGGAGCCGGGGCACCCCGTTCCGGAACAGCGGTTGTCCTGAGGGGCGTGCGGTGGGCCAGGGCCGGACGGGTCCTGGCCCACCTGGACAATTCATCCCCGGCGCACACGGTCGTCCTGAATCCGCGGCACCTGCGTCGTCCCAGGTGCGCGGCCCGCTGTCGTCGCGTCGCCCCGGATATGCGGCGACCCTTTCCTCCCCCCAGATCCGCGGCACGGCACCAGCACCCCTCACCCCGAACCCGGACCCCCGGTCAATTGGCCGCCTCCATGAGATACCTCACACACCTGTCGCGTGCACGGCGGGAGCGGGCACACCGTCCTACTGGATGAGCCTTTGCCCGTGATTCGACAGCCGTGAGGGAGCAGCGCGATGCACCGCGTCATCGACCAAGCCGTCCAGGTCCGCCTCATCGCCACCGCTCCCTCCACCCACGCCGCGCCCGCAGTGCTGCACTACCAGGCCGCGGACCCGCTGGCGGTGCGGATGTCGTTCCCGGCGGAGATCTCGCTGGACGGCACCGCGGTGGACTGGGCGTTCGCCCGTGAGCTGCTGGACGAGGGGCTGCGGAGGCCTGCCGGCCGGGGCGATGTGCGGGTGCGGCCGTCCGGTCCGGAGCGGACGGTGATGGAGTTCCACTCGGACGAGGGCATCGCCATGGTCCAGTTGCAGACCTCAGATGTCCGGCGGTTCCTCGCCCGCTCCTACCGGGCCGTGCCCGCCGGCAGCGAGCCGGCGTTCCTCGGCATGGAGCGCGACCTCGCGGAGCTGTTCGGCGCGGCGTGAGACGGCAGGACCAACGGCCCTGTCCAACGGCCGTGTCCAACGCCCCTGTCCGTCGGCCCCATCCGTCCCCTCCACCGCCTCCGCCCCTTTCAACACCGAAGGCCGGACACCCTGAGGTGTCCGGCCCGATCGGTCTTCGGTGCTGCTGCGCTGCCTGCCTGTCGCTCAGCGCTTGGGGAATCCGAACCCGTAGCCCTGGCTCTGCATCCACGGCAGCAGGCGGTTCAGGGAGTCGACGGTCCGGGAGCGGTCGCCGCCGCCGTCGTGGAACAGGACCGTCGGGCCGTTGGAGAGTTCACCGCGCACGGTCGACTCGATTGTCGCGACGGAGCCGCCCTCGAAGTCCTTGCTGTCGACGTTCCAGCCCAGCGGGCGCATGCCGTGCTCCGCGGCCAGCTTGCGGCTGTAGGGGGTGAAGGCGCCGCCGGGGGCGCGGTAGTACTCGACCTGCGCACCGCCCGCCGCCTTTTCGATCTTCTTCTGGGCGCCGAGTATCTCCTGCGACTGGTAGCTCTCCGGCTTCTTGCCCATACCGGTGTTGTGACTCATGGTGTGGTCGCAGAGCTTGTGCCCCGCGGCCGCCACCTTCTTGACCAGGTCCGGGTGCGCCTCGGCCTGCGGGCCGATCATGCAGAAGACGGCTTTGACGTTGTACCTCTTCAGCACCTCTAGCACCTTCGGGGTCCACACCGGGTCCGGGCCGTCGTCGATGGTGATGTTCAGGCTGCGGCCGGGGCGGTCCGAGGCGTGCACTATGGAGGAGTCGACCGGAGCCGCCGCCCGCTTCGCCTTCTGGGACCCGACGCCCTCCGCCTCTGCTTTGGATGGGCCTCCGACATTGGAGAAGGCAAGTGCCCCCGCGACCACGACGGATACCACCGCCGCCGCGGTCACTCCGATGATGCCGCTCTCAACTCCGAAGCGCCTCGCCATTTCCGATCCCGTTCCCTCATCACCGTGCTCGTGTCCGTAGCGGTCGGCGGCAGGTGCTGTGCACGCCGCCGCCTCGCACTACGACAGATGCACCGGGAGCCGGGAAGGCTGCTCCTGTTACGGATCCATCATGAAACTTATTGATACTGGACCCATGCCACGTGTACTTCTGATCGAGGACGACGCCGCCGTACGGGACGGGGTGTCTCTCGCGCTACGGCGGCGCGGCCACGAAGTGGCGGCCGCGGCCAGCGGCGAGGAGGGCCTCGACGTGCTGCCGGCCTTCCGTCCGGACATCGTGCTGCTGGATCTGATGCTCCCCGGCAAGGACGGCTTTCAGGTCTGCCGGCTGATCCGGGCCGAGCGGCAGCTGCCGATCATCATGCTCACGGCGCGTGGCGACGATCTGGACGTGGTGCTCGGACTGGAGGCGGGGGCCGACGACTACATCGTCAAACCGGCCCGCGGTGAGGTCCTCGAAGCACGCATCCGTGCGGTGCTGCGCCGTACCGCACTTCCCGCCGACGGAGCGCCGGCCACCGCCGCCGAGCCGGGCCCCGCCCCCGTCGAGACCTACGGCGAACTGGCCATAGACCGGGCCGGTCTGGTCGTGGGCAAGGCCGGCAAGGACCTGCCGCTGGCCCCCTCGGAGATGAAGCTGCTGCTGTTCCTGTCCGCCACCCCGGGGCAGGTCTTCAGCCGCCAGCAACTGCTGGAGCAGGTGTGGGAGCACAGCTACCACGGCGATGCGCGGCTGGTGGACGCCTGTGTCATGCGGCTGCGGACGAAAATAGAGGACACGCCGCGCAGCCCGCGTTACGTCCAGACCGTGCGCGGCTTCGGTTACCGCTTCGGTCCCCTGTGAAGCGCGCGGGCCGCCGGGTACCGACCGGCACACTGCTGCGTGGCCTGCGGGCCCGCCTCGTCGTCGGATTTCTGGTGGTGGCCGTCCTCAGTGCGCTGACCACCGCGCTGCTGACCTACCAGGAGGCCCGTAACGCCATCCTCCAGCGCTCCCAGGACACGGCCGTCAACGACCTGCGGGCGCAGGTCAATTCGCTGGCCCCGGAGCTGCCGGTCCCGCCGTCCGAGGCCGACCTGGACTTCTTCCGGCTCCAGCTGGAGCGCTCGGGCAAGTCACGGGACTGGGACATCTCGGTGCACTACCGCGGGGTGCGGGACACCGAAGGCAGCCTACGGGGCGGCTTCGAGGTGCCGACCGGCCTCAAGGAGTCCGTGGAGAAGCGGCATGTGCCGGCCTTTCAGCGGGTGAACCGCGGCGGGGATCCCTGGCTGCTGATCGGGATGCCGGTACGGCAGTCCGACAACCGGGCCTCCGCGCTGTCCGTCTACGCCCAGCTGCCGCTGAGCGCCGAGGAGTCCAACGTCGAGGCGCTGGTGAGCGCCGCGCAGCGGGGCGTGGTGCCGGTGCTGGTACTGACCGTGGTCCTGGCGCTGCTCGCCGCGCGCGGGGTGCTGCGGCCGGTCCGCGGTCTGCGGCAGGCCGCCGGGCGGATCGCCGAGGGCAAGCTGGACACCCGGCTGGAGGTCAAGGGCGCCGACGAACTCGCCGAGCTGTCGCGGACCTTCAACGACATGGCGGCCCGGCTGGAGGAGAGCATGGCCGAGCTGCGCCGTCTGGAGTCCAACTCCCGGCGGTTCGCGGCCGATGTCTCGCACGAGCTGCGGACGCCGCTGGCGGCGATGACCGCGGTGACCGATGTGCTCGACGAGGACGCCGAGTCCCTCGACCCCGACACCGCCTCCGCGGTCCGGCTGATCAGCCAGGAGACCGGGAAGCTGGCGCGGATGGTGGAGGACCTGATGGAGGTGTCACGGTTCGACGCGGGGGCCGCGGCGCTCCATCTGGACGAGGTGGACGTCGCCGAGACCATCCGCAAGACGCTGCAGGCCAGGGCCTGGCAGCAGCGGGTGACCGCGGAGCTGCCGGCGGACGTACGGGCCCGGCTCGATCCGCGGCGGCTCGATGTGGTGGTCGCCAATCTGGTCGGCAACGCCCTGCATCACGGCGGTGAGCCGGTCCGGGTGCTGCTGCATGCCCCGCAGCCGGGCGCGGACCGGCTGCGGATCGAGATCTCCGACAGCGGCCCCGGCATCGATCCCGAGGTGCTGCCGCATGTCTTCGACCGCTTCTACAAGGCGGACTCCGCCCGCGCCCGCTCGGAGGGCAGCGGCCTGGGGCTGGCCATCGCGCAGGAGAACATCCGGCTGCACGGCGGCACCCTGCACGCCGCCAATTCCCCCGGGGGCGGTGCGGTGTTCACCGTGGAGCTGCCGCTGCGCCAGGAGGAGGCGGGCGAGCCGGCCGACGAGGAAGGCTCCGGTCCGCCGGACGACGCATGGGCGGCCGCGGAGTCGGCCATGGAGCCGGCCGTGGACGACGACCGGGACGGCGCACGTCCCGCGGCCGGGAAGGTGAACCCCGTATGAGCACCCCGTCCGTCCGAAACGTCCTGCGGGCGCTGCGTGCCCGGCGGCACCTGCCGGGCCTCGTGCTCGCCGGTGTCCTCGTCGGTGTCCTCCCCGCTGCGCTGGCCGGCTGCGGTATCGCGCCCACCGATGTCATCGACGCCGGCGAGCCCGCCACCGGTGTGAAGTCGCCGGGCCAGCCCGAGGCCGATGTCCTGCTGTTCTTCTACGGTCCCAACGGGCTGCGTTCCGCGACCCGGCCGGCGAAGGAACCGGCGGATCCGGAGCAGGCCATCCAACTGCTGCGGATGGGGCCGAACCACGCCGAGCGGATGCGCGGTCTGTCCAGCGTGCTGCCGAAGTTTCCCGGTCGGCTGACCGCCGACACCGACAACGGCAGCGTCGTGATCACCCTGCCGATGAATGCCAAGCTGCTGGATTCCGCCTCGCTCAACCAGCTGGTGTGCACCGCGGCCAATGCCCGGGTGCCCGGGAACAAGCCGCCGGGCCGGGTGCCGGTGACCCTGGTGGGCCAGTCCGTCCGCGTCGGCCCCATGGTGTGCGGCGGCAACAACGCCTTCCCGGTCGTCGAGCCGAGCCCGTCCGGCACCCAGCAGTCCGGCCCGGATTCGAGCGACACCGGCTCGGTGGGCGGGACATCGGGCCCGGCGGGCTGAACCACCGGGCCCGGCCCGCTCCCATCAGGGCAGCGGGAGCCGTCCGGCTCGCGGACCGCCCGCACGGCTCCGGCTTCGCGTTACGGTGAAGACAGGCATCCGCCTTCCCCCGCACGCCGGACGGAGTAGGCCGGCCGGCGCCTGAATCCTCGGGAGACGCAGCCATGACCGAGCGCAAGCCCCCTGGTGTGAGCTTCGAGACCTGGGTCGACCGGCAGATCCGCGAGGCGGCCGAGCGCGGCGCCTTCGACGGGCTCACGGGGGCCGGCAAGCCCCTCCCCCACCTCGATCAGCCGTACGACGAGATGTGGTGGATCAAGGAGAAGATGAGCCGCGAGCACCTCTCCTGGCTGCCGCCGAGCCTGGTCCTGCGCAAGGAGGCCGAGGACGCCCGGAAGGCCGCGGCCGCGGCGCCCAGCGAGGCGGCACTGCGCCGCATCCTGTCCGAGGTGAATGAGCGGATCCGCGCGGCGCTCCGAGCGCCCCTCGACGGCCCGCCGCTGAACCTCGTCCCGTTCGACATCGACGAGGCTGCCCTCAACTGGCGCCGGGAGCACGGGAGTTGAGACCGGCAGCCGAGGGTGCCGGCGGGGGAACGGAGCACGCCGGGCGCGGGTGCACGGCGTGCCGGGCCGTCATCACGGCGCGTCCGTCGCCATCCGCACCCGCAGGAACCGCGGCCGGTACAGCTCCACGTCGCCGTTGATCCGGGGGCCGGGCGGGACGCCGGGCGGGCCGAGCGAGACACCGCGCCGGCCGCCGCCCCGCAGCACCGGCCGGGCCCGTCCGGCCCGCCGCTGCCAGCGGGCGCCGTCCCAGAACCGCCGGCTGCCGCGGTCCGCCAGCCGCCCGGCCGGCACCCGCGCGAGGAAGGCGCTGGAGGCCGGCGAGGACGGCGGGTCGTCGCCGCCGAAGACATAGGTCCAGCCGCCGTCGCGGACCGCCGCCGTGCCGTAGAGGACTCGCCGTCCCGGATCCGGGACGGAGGTCTGGTCCACGGTCTGTGTGAGGCCCTCCAGATGCAGCCCGGGGAGCGAGAGCGTGGCGACCTCGGTGCCGCGCGGCTGGCCGAAGATCCACGGTCCGGTGCCGGGGGCGCGGTGCCACAGCAGGACGCGGACGACCTTCCCGGTGGCGCCGGGCTCCCGGGGCTCCACCCGCGCACCGACCGGCCAGCGCAGACCGCCGCCCGGCGGGTCGGGGAAGAACGGCCCGGGAGCGGCCGCCGTGCCGCCGGTCAGGGTGCGCTCCGGCCGGCCCGAACGGGACATGACCACGGCGGAGTTGTGCCGCAGGAGGGGTGCGGCGCCGGTGCCGGAGGTGCGCCAGTGGTGGCCTTCCCCGTGCGGGCCGGGCGGTTCATGGATCCGGTCGAGGAAGGTGTCGGAGAACAGCCAGAGGGTGCGGCCGTCGGGGAGGCGCAGGGAGTGGGTGCCGTCGCCGCCGGTCCAGTCGTCCAGCCGGGTGTTGTCATTTCCGTAACGGGCGAATTTCGCGGTATGCCGGAAATCGGCGGACCAGGAGGCGATCCGGCGTCCGGTGCAGTCCGGGCGGGGGCCGGGGGCGGCGTCCTGTGACAGCAGCCACCCGAGCCCTGCGGTGAGCAGAAGCAGTCCGGCGACAGTGGTAGTGCGGATCGGCGGCGCCCGGAACATCGCGCTCCTCTGGGGATCCCCCTGCTCCTCAAGTGCTTGGGTGAGGGTGCAGCGCCCACCGTAGTGAAGCGGGCGGACGCGCCGGGGCAGGCGCGTCCGGTACCGGAAAACACGACGGGGCACGATACGGGCGACCCGTCCCACCTGCCCGTTCTCGCGCAAAAACAGGAAGAACGACTAATGGTCAACGAGTGCAACGTCACAGCCGGAGACCCTGCTCCAGCTAACGGTCGTTCGCCTAGCCTGCTGCCATGACCGCCGAGTCCCCCGAACTCCCCCTGGCCGCCGCCTTCCCGGATGCCGACCGAGAGCAGTGGCAGCGCCTCGTCGAAGGTGTGCTGCGCAAATCGGGCGTCACCGAGGCGTCCGGCGCCGCCGCCGAGGACGCGCTCGCCACCCACCTCCAGGACGGCATCCGCATCCGCCCGCTCTACACCGCCGAGGACGGTGCGGCCGCCCCGGGCCACCCGGGCTTCCCCCCGTTCGTACGGGCCGGCCGGCCCGAGGGCACCACCGTCGCCGGGTGGGACGTACGCCAGCGCCATGTCCACACCGATCCGCGGCGGGCCAACGAATCGGTCCTGGCCGACCTGGAGAACGGTGTCAGCTCGGTCTGGCTGGCCGTCGGGGACGGCGGGGTGCCGGTATCCGGTCTGGAGCAGGCGCTGCAGGGCGTCTATCTGGACCTGGCCGCGGTGGTCCTGGACGCGGGTGCCGATTTCGCGGCGGCCGCCGAGGAGTTGCTGCGGCTGTACACCGCGTCCGGCGCGCCCCTCAGTGAGGCGACCGGTTGCCTGGGCGCCGATCCGCTCGGGCTGCTGGCCCGGACCGGTGACGATGCCAAGCTGCGCCTCCAACTGGAGTCGGCCGCCCGGCTGGCCGAGCGCTGCACCACCGAGGCGCCGCGCCTGCGGGCGCTGGCCGTCGACGCGCTGCCGTACCACGAGGCGGGCGGCTCGGCCGCCGAGGAACTGGGCACCTCACTGGCCACCGGCGTCGGCTATCTGCGGCAGTTGACGGGAGCCGGGCTCGGCATCGACGACGCCTGCCGGCAGCTGGAGTTCCGCTATGCCGCCACCGCGGACCAGTTCCTGACCATCGCCAAACTGCGCGCGGCCCGCCGGCTGTGGGCGCGGGTCGCCGAGGTGTGCGGCGCGTCGCCCGCCGCGGCCGCGCAGCGCCAGCACGCCGTCACCTCCACGGTGATGATGACCCGTCGTGACCCCTGGGTGAACATGCTGCGCACCACGGTCGCCGGGCTGTCCGCCGGGGTGGGCGGCGCGGAGGCGGTCACGGTGCTGCCGTTCGACGCGGCCCTGGGCCTGCCCGACGCGTTCGCCCGGCGGATCGCCCGGAACACCCAGTCCGTCCTGCTGGAGGAGTCGCACCTGTCGAAGGTCATCGACCCGGCGGGCGGCTCCTGGTACGTGGAGAGCCTCACCGACGAGCTGGCCCGCGCCGCCTGGGCGTGGTTCCAGGAGATCGAGGGCGCGGGCGGCCAGGCGGCGGCGCTGCGCTCCGGGGTGATCGCCGGCCGGCTGGCCGAGACCTGGCAGCGCCGCACCGACGACCTCGCCCGCCGGCGTGAACCGATCACCGGCGTCAGCGAGTTCCCGCATCTCGCCGAGCCCCCGGTGCACCGCGAGCCGGCGCCCGCGCCGATCGGCGGCGGGCTGCCGCGGGTGCGCCGGGACGACGCGTACGAGCGGCTGCGGTCGCGCTCCGACGCCCATCTGGCGGCGAGCGGCGCCCGCCCGAAGGTCTTTCTGGCCGCGCTGGGCCCGGTGGCGGCACACACCGCGCGGCTGGCCTTCGCCGCCAACCTGTTCCAGGCGGGCGGCATCGAGACGGTCCAGGAACCCGGCCCGGTGGATGCGGAGTCGGTGGCCGAGGCGTTCGCCCGCAGCGGCGCGCGGACCGCGTGTCTGTGTGCGAGCGATGCGGTGTACGGCGAGCAGGCGGCGGCCGTGGCGGCCGCGCTGAAGTCGGCGGGTGCGGTGCGGGTGCATCTGGCCGGCAAGCCGGGCGAGCGCCGCGAAGAATTCACCGCGGCCGGTGTGGACTCCTTCGTCTTCGCCGGCTGCGACGCGGTCGAGGTGCTGTCCTCGGCCCTTGATGTCATGGAGGTGGCGTGATGCCAGAGACGACGCAACAGGCCGGCGCCATCCCGGACTTCAGCACGGTCGAGCTGGGGGAACCGGACGCGGCACACGGCGCGGGCGACGGCGCGCAGTGGGCCGAGGCCGTCGAGCAGGCCACCGGCAAGGGCGTGGCGGACCTGACGTGGGAGACCCCGGAGGGCATCGAGGTCAAGCCGCTCTACACGGAGGCGGACGTCGACGGGCTGGACTTCCTGGGGACGTACCCGGGGATCACGCCGTATCTGCGCGGCCCGTACCCGACGATGTACGTCAACCAGCCCTGGACCATCCGGCAGTACGCCGGCTTCTCCACCGCCGAGGAGTCCAACGCCTTCTACCGCCGCAACCTCGCGGCCGGCCAGAAGGGCCTGTCGGTCGCCTTCGACCTGCCGACGCACCGCGGTTACGACAGCGACCACCCGCGGGTCACCGGTGACGTCGGGATGGCGGGCGTCGCCATCGACTCGATCTACGACATGCGGCAGCTCTTCGAAGGCATTCCGCTGGACAAGATGACCGTGTCGATGACGATGAACGGCGCGGTGCTGCCCGTACTGGCGCTGTACATCGTGGCGGCGGAGGAACAGGGCGTACCGCCCGAGAAGCTGGCCGGGACCATTCAGAACGACATCCTCAAGGAGTTCATGGTCCGCAACACCTACATCTATCCGCCGCAGCCCTCGATGCGGATCATCTCCGACATCTTCGCGTACACCTCGCAGAAGATGCCGCGCTACAACTCCATCTCGATCTCCGGCTATCACATCCAGGAAGCGGGTGCGACGGCCGACCTGGAGCTGGCGTACACCCTCGCCGACGGGGTCGAGTACCTGCGCGCGGGCCTGGCGGCCGGTATGGACGTGGACTCCTTCGCGCCGCGCCTCTCCTTCTTCTGGGCGATCGGCATGAACTTCTTCATGGAGATCGCCAAGCTGCGCGCGGCCCGGCTGCTGTGGGCGCGGCTCGTCCAGCGCTTCGACCCCAAGAACCCCAAGTCCCTCTCCCTGCGGACCCATTCGCAGACCTCGGGCTGGTCGCTGACCGCGCAGGACGTGTTCAACAACGTCACGCGGACGTGTGTGGAGGCGATGGCGGCGACCCAGGGCCACACCCAGTCGCTGCACACCAACGCCCTCGACGAGGCGCTCGCCCTGCCCACCGACTTCTCCGCCCGGATCGCCCGCAACACTCAGCTCTTCCTCCAGCAGGAGTCGGGCACCTGCCGGGTCATCGACCCGTGGGGCGGCAGCGCCTACGTCGAGAAGCTCACCCACGATCTGGCCCGCCGCGCCTGGCAGCACATCGAGGAGGTCGAGGAGGCCGGCGGCATGGCCAAGGCCATCGACGCGGGCATCCCGAAGCTGCGGGTGGAAGAGGCCGCGGCCCGGACCCAGGCGCGGATCGACTCCGGGCGGCAGGCGCTGATCGGCGTCAACAAGTACCGGGTGGAGACCGACGAGGAGATCGAGGTCCTCAAGGTCGACAACTCCTCGGTGCGCGCCCAGCAGATCGAGAAGCTCAAGCGGCTGCGTGCCGAGCGCGACGAGCAGGCCTGCCAGGAGGCGCTGCGGGCGCTGACCGCGGCGGCCAAATCCGGTCCCGGCGAGGGGCTGGAGGGCAATCTGCTGGCGCTGGCGGTGGACGCGGCCCGCGCGATGGCGACCGTCGGTGAGATCTCGGACGCACTGGAGTCGGTCTACGGGCGCCACTCCGGCCAGATCCGTACGATCTCCGGTGTGTACCGAGACGAAGCGGGCCCCTCCTCCGGTGTCGAGCGCACCCGGTCGCTGGTGGCCGAGTTCGAGCGCGCCGAGGGCCGCCGGCCGCGCATCCTGGTGGCCAAGATGGGCCAGGACGGCCATGACCGCGGCCAGAAGGTGATCGCCACGGCCTTTGCCGACCTGGGCTTCGACGTCGATGTCGGCCCGCTGTTCCAGACCCCGGCCGAGGTGGCCCGCCAGGCCGTGGAGGCGGACGTCCATATCGTCGGGGTCTCCTCCCTGGCGGCCGGCCATCTGACGCTGGTCCCGGCGCTGAAGGAAGCACTGGCCGCGGAGGACCGGGAGGACATCACCATCGTGGTGGGCGGCGTGATCCCGCCGCAGGACGTGCAGCCGCTGCGCGACATGGGCGCCGCCGCGGTCTTCCTGCCCGGCACGGTCATTCCGGAGGCCGCGCACGATCTGGTGCGGGACCTGGCGTCGGTCCTCGGCCACGAGCTCTGAGCGGGGGGACATGCCGGCGAGGATCGATGTCGAACGGTACGCCGAGGGGGTCCGCGCGGGGTCCAGGGCCTGGATCGCCCGCGCCGTCACCCTGGTCGAGTCCACCCGCCCCGACCACCGGGCGGCGGCCCAGCGGCTGCTGATCGAGCTGCTGCCGTACTCCGGTGCGGCCCGCAGAGTGGGCATCAGCGGAGTGCCGGGCGTCGGCAAGTCGACCTTCATCGACGCCCTCGGCACCCTGCTGACGGGCATGGGTCACCGGGTGGCGGTGCTCGCCGTGGACCCGTCCTCCAGCCGTACCGGCGGCTCCATCCTGGGCGACAAGACCAGGATGGAGCGGCTGGCGACCGACCCGGCGGCGTTCGTCCGGCCCTCCCCCACCTCCGGCACGCTGGGCGGGGTGGCGCGGGCCACCCGCGAGTCCATCGTGGTGATGGAGGCGGCGGGCTACGACGTCGTCCTGGTGGAGACGGTCGGCGTCGGCCAGTCCGAGACGACCGTGGCCAACATGGTCGACACCTTCCTGCTGCTGACCCTGGCGCGCACCGGCGACCAGCTCCAGGGCATCAAGAAGGGCGTGCTGGAGCTGGCGGATCTGGTCTCCGTCAACAAGGCCGACGGGCCGCACGAGCGGGACGCCCGGTCCGCGGCCCGTGAACTGGCCGGTGCGCTACGGCTGTTGCAGCCCGTGGACGCGGCCTGGACACCGCCCGTCCTGACCTGCAGCGCCCGCGAGGGCACCGGTCTGAAGGCGCTCTGGGAGCGGGTCGAGCAGCATCGCACCCTGCTGGATTCCACCGGCGCGCTGGCCGAGCGACGCCGCACCCAGCAGGTCGACTGGACGTGGTCGATGGTCCGGGAGCGGATGATCGACCGGCTCCAGGAGCACCCCGAGGTGCGCCGGCTGGGCCCCGAGGTCGAACGTGCGGTGCGCGACGGCGAGCTCACCGCGACGCTGGCGGCCGAACGGCTGCTGACGGCGTTCGGCCTGGGAGACACTCCCCCGTCGGCCTGAGCGGCAGCTCGCGCCACACCCCCGTAGCGGCGCGAGCTGCCCCTCAGCCGCGGTCCGACACCGTCGCCCAGACGGTCTTCCCGGACCGGTCCGGTGGCGTCCAGCCCCAGGCGTCGCTGAGCCGGTCGACGATCTGCAGACCGCGCCCGGATTCGGCCAGGGTGTCCTGGGGCCTGACGACCGGCGCGCCGGCGCCGGCGTCCGAGACCGCGCACAGCACCGTGGCACCCTGCCGGGTCAGGGCCAGCCAGGCCGGCCCCAGGGGCGCCAGGGCTTCCTGACGCTTCCCCGGGGTCCGGCTGCCATATCGCAGCGCATTGCT
Organism: Streptomyces sp. 2323.1; assembly: GCF_900221035.1. Lineage (NCBI taxonomy): Bacteria > Bacillati > Actinomycetota > Actinomycetes > Kitasatosporales > Streptomycetaceae > Streptomyces > Streptomyces sp. 2323.1. Next base: position 1,359,327 of record NZ_LT907981.1, read on the forward strand.
GACGAGTTCGGACACGACCAGCGCCGCGTCCTCGGCGACGCCGGCACACAGCTTCCAGCCTTCCAGCGTCACCCGGGTGAACCGGCGGGCCTCCGACACGGTGCGGTCCGAGCTGCTCAAGGCGCACGCGGCGAAGTCGTCCGGGGCGGGCATCCACCAGGGGTCGTCACACGCTTCATCCCGGAGGGCGTCGTGCACGGTCTCTGCCGGATGAGTGGTCATCAACATCTCCGCGAGGGGGATTTCGGGACTGGGCCGGACTGCCTCGGAGAGCTAATATCCTCGTCAGCCGTCCGTCGGTGCAAGTGCATCTGCAATTACATCGGTAAGTACGGCCACCCAGGGGCGCGTTCACGCCAACGTGAGCGCAGGCTCGAAATCGATCGGAGGAGCGTCCTCCAGCAAGGGAGCATCTGTGATGGAGCCGGTGACCAACGGCATACGGGCGACCAGCATCGAGGGGGCCGTCTGGCGCAAGAGCCGCCGCAGCAACCCGAGCGGCAACTGCGTTGAAGTGGCCGTTCTTTCGGACGGCGGCATCGCGGTACGCAACTCCCGCTTCGCCTCGGGCCCGGCGCTGATCTACACCCGCGACGAGATGACGGCCTTCGTCCAGGGCGCCAAGGACGGCGACTTCGACGACCTCATCGGCCACGCGTGACGCATATGTCGGCCGAATACCCGCCCTGGGTGTACGAGGGCTGGGGGCGATGGGACACTGGGCGTTCGCCCGACCACCCAGGGGAGTCAGCATGAGCGAGCGCAGCGAGCGAATCGTGGAGAGGTGCGCGCCACGCGAATGCGGGGCCGAGCGAAGCGAGGTTTGGGCATGAGTGCCGCGCAGCCGAGCGGCGATCCGTCTCTGCGCCGCTACCTCGAACACCCGCGGGGCGGCCCGACCGTCCTGCGCATCGTGCTGGGTACACAGCTTCGCCGGCTGCGCGAAGGGGCCGGCATCACCCGCGAGGCCGCCGGGGACGCCATCCGCGGTTCGCATGCGAAGATCAGCCGCCTGGAGCTGGGGCGGGTGAGCTGCAAGGAGCGGGATGTCGCCGATCTGCTGACGCTCTACAACGTCACCGACGAATCGATCCGCTCGGACTTCCTCAAACTGGCCCGCCGGACGAGCACTCCCGGCTGGTGGCATCAGTACGGCGATGTGCTGCCGGGCTGGTTCGAGACGCATATCGGCCTCGAAGAGGCCGCCTCGGTGATCCGCACCTACGAAGTCCAGTTCGTGCCGGGCCTGTTGCAGACCGCGGACTACGCCCGTGCGGTGACCCAGCTCGGTCATCCGCGGGCCTCGGCCGAGGAGATCGAGCGGCGGGTGCAGCTGCGCGTCCAGCGCCAGGAGCTGCTGACCGTCCCGGACGCACCGCGGGTGTGGGCCGTGATCGACGAGGCCTCGCTGCGCCGTCCGCTCGGCGGGCCCGAGGTGATGGCGGGTCAGCTCAGACATCTGCTGAAGATGGCCGAGCTGCCGAACGTCACGGTGCAGATCGCGCCGTTCAGCCTCGGTGGCCTGGCGGCAGCCGGCGGACCGATCACGATCCTGCGGTTCCTGGAGCCGGACCTGCCGGACATCGTCTATCTGGAGCAGCTGACCAGCGCGCTCTATCTGGACAAGCGCGATGACGTCGACCACTACCTCGCGGTGATGGACCGGCTCAGCGCACAGTCCGAGTCGCCGCGGGAATCCCTGATGATGCTGGAACGGCTGCTCAAGGAGAGCTGACGCGCCGAACCGAGCGGCAGAGGGGCGGGCCTCGACGGGGCCGCGCCCCTCTTCGCTGTGCGGGCCGCGCTACGGCTTGCGTGCGACGCCGCCGAACTCGATCCATTCCTGGGTGAGTTGCTTGGGGCCGAGGTCCGCATCCGGCATCCAGGTGGAGACCTCCACCAGGCCCGGTTCCTGGACCTCCAGCCCCTCCAGGAACCCCGCCAGCTCATGCGCCTGGCGTACCCGGCCCCACTGGCCCTGGGTGCTGACCCGCATGAACTCGGTGACGAAGTCGCGGGTGGCGGCGTCCTCGCTGACCAGCTGGCACACCACCAGGAAGCTGCCCGGCACCAGCCGGTCGGCGACGCGCTTGATGAGACCGGCCGGGTCGTCGGAGTCCGGGATGCAGTGGAGCACGGAGACGAACAGCGCGGCGACGGGCTGGTCGAAGTCGATCAGCCGGGTCACCTCGGGGCTGCCCAGGATGCCGTCGGTGTCCCGCATGTCCGCCTGGATGACCGCGGTGTTGGCGTTCTCCTCCAGCAGCGCGCGGCCGTGCGCCAGCACGATGGGGTCGTTGTCGACGTACACCACGCGGGACTGCGGGTCGATCTGCTGGGCGACCTGATGGACGTTGTCCTGCGTGGGCAGGCCGGATCCGTGGTCGATGAACTGCCGGATGCCGTGCTCGCGGGCCAGCCAGCGGACCACCCGCTGGAGGAAGCGCCGGTTGTTGATCGCCAGCACCTGCGTGCTCGGCACGACCTTGCTCAGCTCTTCGCAGGCCTCGCGGTCGACGGCGTAGTTGTCCTTGCCGCCGAGGTAGTAGTCGTACATCCGGGCCACGCTCGGGATGCTGACGTCGACGACGCTGGACTGCGGTCGCGCTTCTTGGCTCATTCGACACTTTCCCGTCGCTTCGGCAGCATTCAGCCAGGGGGCGGCCACACTCGTTCCGTATACGTACGACCACGCCCCGCAGCCCCCAACATACCCATCGGACAGGGGTTGTTGCAGACAAGTGACCGGGTCCCGTGCACGGAGTTGCGACTACTGCTCCACCGGCAGGCGGCAAACCCAACAGGCGTACGAATCAAGGGGGTTCAATCGGCCACGCGGGATCCGGTGAAGGTGCCCGCGGGGCTCTATCTGGCCTGGAATCATCCCGCCCAGTCAGAGGCCCGCCGGGTCAGCGGCCTGCCGGGGGCGGGGTGCGGGCCGCCGCCTCGCCACTCGTCGGCGGCGGCCCGCTCTCACTTCCCCCGGCGACACCCAGCGCCGGGCTCCGCCCCGTGTGACACGGCCCGGCCGAGGAGCAATCCCGGCTCGTGCCACATGCGGCTCCGCCTCGGCTTCACCCGATCAACAGCCGTTGCGGAACGGGGCGTTACGCAGAATCGCCTACCACCCCCGGCACGCTTTACACCTGCCGACGATCACGACGGCGGGCCTTCCCTGCGCCCCACATACTTACTTTTACGTAAACTTACTCGCCAGTAAGGTTGCGGTAGGCTGACCCGAATGAGCGACATACGCAGGCAACGCGTCCCCCGGCCAGTCCGGGAGCAGCAGATCATCGACGCGGCGATCCGGGTCTTCGCCCGGCGCGGCTATCACGCCGCGTCGGTGGACGAGATCGCCGAACTCGCCGGAATTTCCAAGCCGATGGTCTATCTCTACCTCGACTCCAAGGAAGGGCTGTTCCTCGCCTGTCTGCGGCGCGAGGCCGAACGCCTGCTGACCGCGTTCCGGGCCGCCGCGGGCCCCGCACACTCCCCCGAGCTGCGACTGCAGGCCGGACTGCTCGCGTTCTTCACCTTCGTCACCGAACACCGCGACAGCTGGGTGGTGCTGCACCGCCAGTCCTCGGAGCCGAGCCCGGCGATCACCACGGAGCTGGCCCGGTCGCGGCGGGCGCTGCTGGCGGAGGTCACCGGGCTGGTACGGGCCGACATCGAGGAGAGCGACGGACCCGCCTGTCCCGAGGACGACGCCGAGTTCGTGACGTACACCCTGGTCGGTGCGGCGGACTCGCTCACCGACTGGATGGCGCTGCACCCCGGCGAGCCCCCGGAGCGGATCACCCTGCGGCTGATGAACATGGTGTGGGTGGGGATGCGCAATGTGCTCGACGGGGAGGTGTGGACGACGCCGTCCGGGACGCCGTAGGAGCCTGCGGCCGTGTCGTGCCCGCCTGGTGGGCGTGCTTCTCCGGCCCCGCGGGGTGGACTTCCCCGCCCCGCGGGTAGGAGGGACGGATGACCACAGAGAAGAGCGAGCCGGCGCCGCTCCCGGGGAGCCTGCCCACCACCGAGGAGATGGTCCTGGCCAACCAGGCGAACTGGGACGCGCGCACCCCGGTCCATGTGGCCAGCGAGTTCTACGGGCTGGACGGTTCACGGACCGCCGAGGACTGGTTCGCGCCGTTCGAGTGGACGGATCTGGGGGATCTGACGGGGCGGGAGGTACTGCATCTCCAGTGCCATCTGGGCACCGAGACCGCCGCGTTCGCCGAGCGGGGCGCCGCGCACACGGTGGGCCTGGACTTCTCCGCCGCGGCCGTGGCCCAGGCACGGCGGCTCGCCGCGGAGGCCGGCCGGGCCGTGGAGTTCGTCCGGTCGGATGTGCACCGGGCCGTGGAGGCGCTCGGCGGGCGGCGGTTCGACGTGATCTACACCGGCAAGGGGGCGCTGTGCTATCTGCCGGACCTGACGGCCTGGGCGGAGGTCGTCAGCTCGCTGCTCCGGCCCGGCGGGACGTTCTATCTGGTCGAGTTCCATCCGCTGCTGGACGCCCTGGGGCCGACGCCGAGCCCGGAGCGGCAGCAACTCCGGCTGCTTCACGACTATTTGGGCGGACGCGGACCGCTCAGAAGCGACACCCCCTGCACCTACACCGACGGTCCGCCGGTGCAGGGCGCCACGACCAGCTATGAGTGGCGGCACGGCCTCGGGGAGGTCATCTCCGCGGTGATCGGCGCGGGGATGACCGTCCAGCTGGTCCGGGAGACCGAGCTGCTGCCCTGGAAACGGTTCGATGCCATGGTGCCGTCCGAGAACGGCTGGTGGCGGCTGCCACCGTCGGAGCCGATCATTCCGTTGCTGTATGCGCTGCGGGCGGTGAAGCCCTGAACCCCGGGGGCACGGGCGCAGGCCTCAGCCCGCCTGGCCGTGGAGGCGCCGGTGGGCCAGCGCCCACCAGATCTCCGCCAGGTCGGCCGGGTCGCGCAGGCTGGTTCCGGTGATCTCCTCGAAGCGCCGGAGCCGGTTACGCAGGGTGTTGGGGTGAACGTAGAGGGTCCGCGCGGCGGCGTCCAGACGCAGTCCCTGCCGCAGGTAGGCGGCCGCCGCCTCCTCCAGCTGGGCACCGTCCTCGCCGCGTTCGGCCAGCGGCGCCAGGCGCAGTCGCACCAGCCCCTCCCCCACGGCGGGGAGCGCCACGACCGTGGCCCGCAGCCCCAGTTCCTCACGGGTGAACGCACCGACGAGCCCGAATCCGACGGCGGCCCGCAGCGCTTGGGTGGCCCGGGTGAATTCCGCGGCGAGCCCGGAGGGGGTGACCGGGGCGCCCAGCCCCAGGACCAGGCTGCGGCACAGCCCGGCCGGGCGCCCGGCCAGCAGCCCGGCCACGTCTCCGTCCACGGTCGTGACCAGGGGCCGGCCCGCCGTGTCCAGCGCGAGCCAGGGGCGCAGCGCGGCGACGATCCGGTGGAAGGCACGGTCGCCCGGGCCGGGGTGACCCGGGGTGTGCCCGGCGGGGGCGGCCCCTGGACCGCCGGACGGGGCGGGGTCGGGCAGAACGGCCTCGGACGGGAGGGCCTCGGGCAGGCACGCGCGGAACGGGAGGCGGAGCGCGCTGCGGTCGTACGAGCCGTCCGTGAGCTCCCCGTCGTCGGGCCCGACGACGCCCGTCCCGTCTGCGGACAGGGACTCGTCCCACCGTGCCTGACCGAGCAGCAGGGCGCGGACCAGCGCCGCGCGCCGGCGGTCGGTCCTCGCGTCCTCCTGCATCTCGACGCGGCAGCTGCGGACGATGCGCAGGGTGTTGGCGTCGACCCAGGCGCGCAGGGTCTCGGCGATCGGCAGCAGGTCCTCGGCGGTGCCGCGGCGGGCCGCCATCTCCTCGCCGAACCGCCGCCAGACGACGTCCGTGCCGATCCGGTAGGCCGAGATGATGTCCTCGACGGGCAGCGCGCGGGCCAGCGCCGTGATCTCGTCGAGATGGGTCTCCGGGATGCCGTAGCCGGCGCCTTCGCCGGGCGCAGCTCCCTGCGGGCTCCGCCGTTCCTCGGACCAGCGCTGCACCAGCGACAGGCTGTTGCGCAGGGACGCCATCACCCGGGGCCGGAGCTGGTGCAGTGACACCACGGCGTAGGAGGGGAGTTGGGCCCGGAGCCCGTCGACGACCTCGTCGGTGAGTGCGTCGATGGCGGTGTGCAGCGCGGCGACGGCCTCCGGCACCGTTGTGGATGTCTCCACGCGTCCCCTCCCGACTCGGTGTCTTTCCCCATGGCGAAAGCGATCATTCATCGCCATGCTACGAGGAAGCCGCCCGAACCCCTACAGATGTTCGATGTTGGATGACTTTTCCCCCGTCGTCCGGATCGTTCCGGCGTTCGGCACGCGGCTCCGTAGTGCCTCCTTGCCACCCCCCGCACCCCAAGGAATTCCATGGCTGTTTCCTGGCGCCGGATCGCGGTGCCCGCCGCCGCGGTCGGCGTACTCGTCCCCGCCGCTCTCGGCACCCATGCACTGCTGTCGCACTCCGACGACCCCGGCTCGTCCCCGGCCGCCATACGGGCCGCCGGATCCGCGGGCCCGGACTCCGCGCCGGAGGACACCGCAGGAGCGTCCGGCCCCGAGGGCGGCGCCGTGGCCGCCCAGCCGTCCAACGCGCCCACCGGTTCCGGCCGTTCGGTCGCGGTGCAGCTCTCGTCGTACGACGCGCACGGCAAGCGGGCGGTGCTCAAGCCGTCCGCCGGCAAGACCGTGCGCACCGGCGATGTCATCGCCGCCGCACCGAACCGGCACGCCCCCTCGGGCGCGCTGTTCAAGGTGGGCAAGGTCACCGGCTCCCGGGACGGCGAGGTCCGGGTGACCACCGCCCCCGCGACGCTCTCCGAGCTGCTCGGCAATCAGAAGGTGGACCAGCGCACGGCGTTGCGGGCCGGTGAGCTCACCGTCAAGCCGCTGTCGTCCGGCGTCACCGTGCAGACCCCGGGCACCGGCCAGGGCGGCGGCGCCTCGGCCACGCCGTCCGGCGAGCCGGGTACGCCCGCCGGCGGCAGCCCGGACGCCTCGCCCAGCACCTCCCCGAGCCCCTCGGCGAGCGCCTCGTCGAACGCGCCGGGGATGCGCGCCCAGCTCACCCACCCCGCCGCGGGCGCGGCCGGCGCCGCCTCCCGCGACACGCTGCCGCCCGGCGCGGCGAAGGCGCTCACCACCTTGCGGCTGGGCGTCAACGTGCCGCTGCCCAAGGGCGTGCAGGCCACCGACAGGTCCCCGGCCCGGCTGTCCGGCGAGGTGAAGTTCCGGCCCGAGCTGATCTTCCAGTACGAGAAGCGCGGCGGGCTGAACCTGCTGCCGCAGCGCGCGGCCGTCGGCCTCGGCGGCTCCTACGCCTATGGCTGGCAGGTGCACGGCAAGGTCCGCGGGACCGCCGACACCGGGCAGGTCTCGGTGCCGCTGGCGGCGGTCACCGGCCGGCACGTCTTCTGGGTGGGCCCGGTTCCGGTCGTGGTGAGCACCGAGGTCACCTTCACCTACCGCTTCACCGCGGGCGGCCGCATCGTCCTCGACGCCGACCAGCGCACCTCCGGGGCGTTCGCCGTGGGCGCGAAGTACGACCGGACGAACGGCTGGCAGCCGCTGCACACGGCGGACCAGCAGACGAAGGGCTCCGCTCCCCGGGTCGAGGGCGCGGCCACGGCGACCGCCCGTATCGGGGCGCGCGCCGAGGTGTTCCTCTACGACACGGCCGGCGTCGGCGGCGAGCTGTCCGTCCACCTCACCGGACGGGCCGCGGCGGCGCACGGCGGCGGCGCCCCGGCGTGGTCGCTCAGCGCGGGCTACGACCTGAAGACCGAGCTGATGCTGCAACTGAAGATCTTCGGCATCCAGCTCGTCGATCTGCGGACCACGCCGTTCGCCCTGCACGACGAGCGGAAGCTCTTCGGGCACGGCAAGCTGCCCGCCGCCTGAGCCGGCCGCTGCCGGACGAAAGACCGCGCCCCCGGGGGAACTCCTGCCCCCGGGGGCGCCTTTCGGTGTCCGGGGCCCCGGGGGCGCCGTTTCGGTGGCCATGGGCGCCGGCACTCACCCCTGGCGCCGGTAGACCGAGCACAGCAGCTGGTCCTTCGCCGGCCCGCCGACCCGCCACCGCAGCTGCCATTCGTCCGCCGTGACGGCGGTGAAGCATCCCTCGTAGCGGTCCTCGGCACAGGGGTGGACGGCGGTCCACCGGCCGGTTCTGAGGTCGAGGTCGTGGAAGGGCCGGCCGTCGGCGAAGTCGACGGCGGCGGTGCCGTCCGGGCGGGGCCGCAGCCGCAGCGTGCGGCTCGCCGGGTACACCGTGCCGCCCCAGGTCAGTTGCCCTTCCTCATGGTGCAGCAGGGCGCCGGCCGCGTCGTCGGGCCGGAACTCCGCGGTGCCGCGGAAGTGCCCCTCGGTGCCGGTCCGCAGGTCGTGGACGGTGCGCTCGACGTCCCAGCGGCCGGCCAGATAGGCGGCGGCATCGGGCACCGGGTAGGGGTGCGGACACGAGAGGTCCGGGCCCGGCTCCGCCACCGGGCCCGCCGTTGGCCCGGGGTACGGCCCCGGCTCCGAGACCCGCCCTTGCTCCCGGTCACGCTCGTTGCCCATCCCCCCATTCTCCCGTCCGCCGGCCCGGTCACTCCGTCGGCCCCACCCGGGGCCGCCCTCCTCTCCCCCGGCCGCTCGTACCGTGCGGAGGCGTACCGCCCGTCTTACTCTCGGTGCAGTGATCGTCACCGAGGTCCGCACGGCGGGCCAGCCGGCGGCCTGACGCCACCGGCCGGGGCGCCGCGCCCGCCGCTGCCGCCTCGTACAGCCCGGAGACCGGAGGCAGCACCATGCCGGATCTGTTCATCGGCGGTCAGTGGACCGCAGCGGCCGACGGGCAGCTGCGCGAGATCCGCTGCCCCGCGGACGGCACGCTGGTCGCGACGGTCGACGAGGGCGGGCCGAAGGACGCGGCGGCGGCGGTCTCCGCCGCCCGTACCGCCTTCGACGACGGGTCCTGGCCGCGTACCCCGGCGGCCGAGCGCGCCCGGGTGGTGCTGCGGGTCGCCGAGCTGCTGGAGCGCGACAAGAGCGCACTGGCCCGGGCCGAGTCGCTGGACACCGGCAAGCGGCTGATCGAGAGCGCCTACGACATGGACGACATCGCCAACTGCTTCCGCTACTTCGGCAACCTCGGCGCGGCGGGCGGCACCGACCGGGTGGTGGACGCCGGCGTCCCGGAGGTCGACAGCACGGTCCGGTACGAGCCGGTCGGGGTCTGCGCGCTGATCACCCCGTGGAACTACCCGCTGCTGCAGACCGCCTGGAAGGTCGCCCCCTGCCTGGTCACGGGCAACACCTTCGTCCTGAAGCCCAGTGAGCTGACCCCGCACACCGCCCTCCACCTCATGCGGCTGCTGGCCGAGGCGGGCGTGCCGGACGGCGCCGCCAATCTGGTGCTGGGCACCGGGCAGGCCGTGGGATCGGTGCTGACCGAGGACTCGCGGGTGGACATGGTGTCGTTCACCGGCGGTCTGGTCACCGGCCGGCGCATCATGGCCGCGGCCGCGCCCACCGTGAAGAAGATCGCGCTGGAGCTGGGCGGCAAGAACCCCAACATCGTGTTCGCCGACGCCGATTTCGACACCGCCGTCGACTACGCCCTGATGGGGATCTTCCTGCATTCCGGGCAGGTCTGCTCGGCCGGCGCCCGGCTGCTCGTCCAGGAGGAGCTGCACGATGCGTTCGTCGACGAGCTGGTCTCCCGCGCCCAGCGGATCCGGCTCGGCGGACCGTTCGACGAGTACGCCCGCACCGGCCCGCTGATCTCGGCCGCGCACCGCGCGAAGGTCGAGGCATATGTGGCGGCCGGGCTCGACGAGGGCGCCGTTCTCCTCTGCGGCGGCTCGGCACCCGACGACCCCTCGCTGTCCCACGGCTTCTACTACCTGCCGACCGTGCTGGACGAGTGCACCCCGGACATGTCCGTCGTCCGCGACGAAAGCTTCGGCCCGGTGCTGACCGTCGAGCGCTTCCGGGACGAGGACGAGGCGGTCTCGCTCGCCAACGACACGGTGTACGGGCTGGCCGGCGCGGTGTGGACGCAGGACAGCGAACGGGCGCACCGGGTCGCCGCCCGGCTGCGCGCGGGAACGGTGTGGATCAACGACTTCCATCCGTACGTGCCGCAGGCGGAGTGGGGCGGGATGAAGCAGTCGGGCGTCGGGCGGGAGCTGGGGCCCGCGGGGCTGGCCGAGTACCAGGAGGCCAAGCACGTCTGGCGCAATACCGCACCGCGGCCGCAGAGGTGGTTCGAGTGACCGACCCCGCAGCGTCCCGGCCCGACCCCTCGGCCGGCCACCCGCACGAGGACGAGGCGATCGCCGAGCTCGGCTACAAGCCGGAACTCAAGCGCACTCTGGGCAACTTCCACACCTTCGCGGCCGGCATCAGCTACATCTCGATCCTCACCGGCACCTTCCAGCTGTTCTACTTCGGTATCGCGCACGGCGGCCCGGCGTACTGGTGGTCCTGGCCGATGGTCTTCCTCGGGCAGCTGATGGTGGCGCTGTGCTTCTGCGAGCTGGCCGCCCGCTACCCGGTGGCCGGGTCGATCTACAACTGGGCCAAGAAGCTCGGCGGCCCGCACATCGGCTGGCTCGGTGGCTGGATGATGCTGACCGCCTCCATGGTCTCGCTGTCCGCGGTGGCGCTGGCGTACCAGGTGACGCTGCCGCAGATCTCGTCGTGGTTCCAGTTCATCGGCGACGGCACCGGCAAATCCGCCGCCGAGAACGCCGTCCTCCTCGGCACCGTGCTGATCGCCTTCACCACCCTGGTCAACGCCTTCGGCGTGAAGCTGATGGCCCGGATCAACTCCGCGGGCGTGGCGATCGAGCTGATCGCCGCCATCGTCCTGGTCCTGCTCCTGGCCGCACACATCACCCGCGGCCCCTCGGCGGTGACCGACACCTTCGGTCTGGGCAAGGGCGAGAGCCTGGGCTACTTCGGCGCGTTCCTCACCGCGTCGCTGGCCTCGGCCTACGTGATGTACGGCTTCGACACGGCCTCCTCGCTCGGTGAGGAGTCCAAGGACCCCGGCCGCAACGCCCCCCGCGCGATCCTGCGGGCGCTGGTCGCGTCCTTCCTCATCGGCGGCCTGATCCTGCTGTTCGCCCTGCTGGCCGTGCCCGATCTGCACGCCAAAGAGCTGTCCGTGGACGGTCTGCAGTACGTGGTGCTCTCCACGCTCGGGTCGACCGTGGGGCAGATCGTGCTCTGGTGTGTGGTCATCGCGATCACCGTGTGCGAACTGGCGGTGCACACCGCCGGCATCCGGCTGGCGTTCGCGATGGCCCGGGACAACAACCTCCCGGCCGCCTCGCTGCTCGCCAAGGTCAGCCCGCGCTTCCAGACCCCGGTGCTGCCGGCCGTCATCATCGGGCTGGTGGGGATCGGCATCCTGCTCATCAACGTCAACCAGCCGCAGATCTTCTCGGTGATCACCAGCATCGCGATCATCATGATCTATCTGGCCTACCTGGCGGTCACCCTGCCGATGCTGGTCCAGCGGCTGCGCGGCAACTGGACACCGGTCAAGGGGAGGTTCTCGCTCGGCAAGTTCGGCCTTCCGGTGAACGTCCTCGCCGTGCTCTGGGGCTTCGGGATGTCCGTCAACCTCGCCTGGCCACGCGCCACCGTCTACAACGCGACCGGCCCCCAGCACTGGTATCTGCGCTGGGGCGCCTTCTTGTTCATCGGAGTCGTGGGCCTCGGCGGATTCGCCTACTACTGGTTCGTCCAGCGCAAGAAGACGGGCGTCCTGGCCATGCACGCCGCCGTCACCTCCGACACCGGCCCCCCGGGCGACAGCGGCGCCCCCACCCCCTGATCTGGAGCGGCACGATGGCCCAAGAGACCCCTGTGGACGAGTTCGACTATGTGGTGGTCGGCGGCGGCACGGCCGGTGCCGTCGTCGCCGCCCGGCTCAGCGAGGACCCGGCGGTCAGCGTCTGCCTCCTGGAGGCCGGCCCCTGCGACGTCGGCGACGACAACATCCTGCGGCTGGACCGCTGGATGGGACTGCTGGAGTCCGGCTACGACTGGGACTATCCGGTCGAGCCGCAGGAGAACGGCAACAGCTTCCTGCGGCACGCCCGCGCCAAGGTGCTCGGCGGCTGCTCCTCGCACAACTCCTGCATCGCCTTCTGGGCCCCGGCCGAGGACCTCGACGAGTGGGCCGCGATGGGCTGTACGGGCTGGAGCGCGGCCGACTGCTTCCCGCTCTACCAGCGGCTGGAGAACAACGACGCCCCCGGCGACCACCACGGCCGCAGCGGCCCGGTCACCCTGCGCACCATCGCGCCCAACGATCCGTGCGGGGAGGCCCTCCTGAAGGCCTGCGCGGCGGCCGACATCCCGACGACGCCGTTCAACTCCGGCGAGACCGTCATCCGCGGCGCCAACTGGTTCCAGATCAACTGCCTCCCCGACGGCACCCGTTCGTCGGCCTCGGTGTCCTATCTCCACCCCGTCATGGGCACCCGCAAGAACCTCGACGTACGCACCGGACTCCAGGCCAAGCGCCTGAACTTCGACTCCGCCCGGCACTGCACCGGCGTGGACTATCTCGCCCCCGACCTGATCCACACCCGCACCGTCCGCGCCCGCCGCGAGACCGTCGTCTCCTGCGGCGCCATCGACTCCCCGAAACTGCTCATGCTCTCCGGCATCGGCCCGGCCACCCACCTGCGCGCCACCGGCATCGACCCGCTCGTCGACTCCCCCGGCGTCGGCTCGTCCCTCCAGGACCACCCGGAGGGCGTGATCATGTGGGACGCCAAGCAGCCCATGGTCACCTCGTCCACCCAGTGGTGGGAGATCGGCATCTTCGCCGACACCGAACCCGGCCTCGACCGCCCGGACTTGATGTTCCACTACGGCTCGGTGCCCTTCGACCTGAACACCTTCCGCCGCGGCTATCCGACCTCGGAGAACGCCTTCTGTCTGACCCCGAACGTGACCCGCGCCCGCTCCCTGGGCACCGTACGTCTGCGCACCCGCGACTTCCGCGACAAGCCCAAGGTCGACCCGCGCTACTTCACCGATGAGCACGATGTGCGCGTGATGACGCACGGGATCCGCCTGGCCCGCGAGATCATCTCCCAGTCCCCCATGGCCGAGTGGGCCGGCACCGAACTCGCCCCCGGGCCCTCCGCCCACTCCGACGCCGAGCTCCTGGACTACGTCCGCACCACCCACAACACCGTCTACCACCCGGCCTGCACCGTCCGGATGGGTGCGGCGGACGACCAGGCGACCCCGCTCGATCCCCAGCTGCGCGTGAAGGGCGTCACCGGTCTGCGGGTCGCGGACGGTTCGGTGATGCCGTTCCTGACCACCGTGAACCCGTGCATCACCACGATGATGATCGGGGAGAAGTGTGCGGACATGATGCGCAGCGGCTGATCCGGGCACACGAAAGACCTACGAGGTGGGCTCCCTGCGTCGGCATTGTCCGCATCAGGTGCTAGGGGTCGCCGTCCGGTCTTACGACCTTTCAGCCTCTCAGCCTGACCTTCCGTCCTTCTCCTCGGCGAGAGCCAGAGCTCCCTTCCCCGAGGCATGTCCGGTCAAACTCCCTCGCTCGCCCCGTAGGCCGGATTCCAGGATACTCCCAAACAAAGAGGATGGAAGGGGTAATTTGGACATCGATTGCGTCGCGGTTGCACGATGTCCCAGAAATGCAGAAAACCCCTGGTCAACAGGGGTTTTCGCTGGTGTCCGAGGGGGGACTTGAACCCCCACGCCCGATAAAGGGCACTAGCACCTCAAGCTAGCGCGTCTGCCATTCCGCCACCCGGACTAGGTGTGATCTTCACGGGGCGTTCCCCGCGGCGACATGGACAACAATACCAAGGTTTCGGAGTGCCTTTCACCTGCATATCCGCCCGCCACATAACCTCGATTTATGGGCAATGAGGGACATATCTCGCATACCGATGGTCCACGCAGGCCAAAAGCGTTTTCCCCGCTGCGGGAGCATCTGCGGGACACGTTCTGGTTCGCGCCCATGGCGGGACTGGTGGGCGCGTTCCTGCTGTGGTGGGCCGCAAGCTCGCTCGATCTTGAAATCATCGCGAGCCTCCAGCAGGAGCATGCCTACACAGAGGTCCGGGAGCTGGTCTCGCTCACCGAGGACACCAAGGTCATCGTGACGACGATCAGCTCGGCGATGCTGACCTTCATCGGTGTGGTCTTCAGCATTTCGCTGGTTGCGCTGCAGATGGCGAGCGGCCAGCGCACACCGCGGGTGGTGCGGATCTTCATCCGCAGCCGGATCAGCAAGCTCACGTTCACGGTCTTCCTCGCGACCTTTCTGTTCTCGCTGCTGGTGCTCACCTCCTACGAGAGCGAGCCCAACCCACGGCAGGTGACCTCGGTGCCTGTGGTGCAGAGCGTGCTGACGCTGATGCTGGTGGGGCTCAGCCTGGTGTTGTTCGTCGCCTATGTGTCCGCCACACTGCGGCTGATGCAGGTGGGCCCGGTGGTCGACCGGATCACCCAGGAGACGCTGCGGATGCTGGCGCGTCAGGGGACGGGGGCGGAAGGCGCGGGGTCCGGGGGGCCGTCGGCGCCCGAGACGGGGCGGGTGGCGCATGAGGGGCGGGCCGGTGTGGTGCTGGATGTGCATGTGGCACGCCTCGTACGGGTGGCGCGGCGGCACGGGGTCGTCCTGCGGCTGATCCCGCGGATCGGGGACTTCGTCCTGCCGGGGACACCGGTGCTCGCGGTGCACGGCGGGACGGTGCCGCCACGGCGGGCGCTGCGGTACACGGTGTCGGTGGGGACGGAGCGCACCTTTCACCAGGACCTCGGGCTCGGACTTCGGCAGCTGTCGGACATCGCGCTGCGGGCGCTGTCGCCGGCGGTGAACGATCCGACCACGGCCGTGCAGTGCCTGGACCGGATCGTGCAGATTCTGGCGGCGGTGGCCCGGCGGCCGCTCGGGACGGTGCACCACCGGGACCGCCGGGGTGCGGTGCGGCTGACGCAGTCCATTCCGGACTGGACGGCTCTGGTGGATCTGGGGCTGACCGAGATCCGGGCGGCCGCGGTGCACAGTCCGCAGCTCACCCGGCGGATCCTGGCCGGGATCGAGGATCTGCTGCTGCTCGCACCACAGAGACGCCAGGAGCCGCTGCTGCGGCACCGCACGCTGCTCTTGCAAGCCATTGCGCGTGCGGTGCCGGCGGCGGCGGACCGGCGGTTCGCCTCGTCTCCGGACCGGCAGGGGATCGGCTAGGGGCTGTCGTTTGGATCAGGCC
Source organism: Streptomyces sp. 2323.1 (assembly GCF_900221035.1). NCBI lineage: Bacteria > Bacillati > Actinomycetota > Actinomycetes > Kitasatosporales > Streptomycetaceae > Streptomyces > Streptomyces sp. 2323.1. Next base: position 1,374,614 of record NZ_LT907981.1, read on the forward strand.
GGATCAGGGAGCGGGGGCTGGTGCCGTGCATCGCAAGGCGGAGGAGGGAGTCAGGGCGGAGCCCTGGCGACCGACGACAACGCGGCGAGGAGCGGTGCCAGACCCCGCTCCCTGATCCGGCCTGATCCAAACGACAGCCCCTAGGGGCGGGTGCCCACCCGGTCTGCCACCCGCCGGTCCGGGCGGGCCGGGCCTGATCGGGTCCGGGTCCGGGCTACGGCATCAGGTGATAGTCCGGGAAGTTGCCCGGCAGGCGTTCGGCGGCCGGGCCCTCGGTCACCGCCCGTACCAGGAGTTCGCCGCCGACGAACGCGCCGCTCCAGGAGTTGCCGAAGCCGCCGAAGAGCTCGTCGCGGTCGCCGCGGGAGCGGGGCTTGCCATGGCCGACCTTGAAGGCGCGGATCTGCGGGGCGAGGCGGTCGTAGGTGTCCTTGTCGTCGCAGGACAGGCTGGCGACCAGGGCACCGTTGCTGGCGTTCATGGCGGCGAGCAGCTCGGCCTCGGTGTCGACGAGCACGATGGTGTCGACGGGGCCGAACGGCTCGGCGTGGTGGAGCGGGGAGGAGGAGGGCGGGCCCAGCAGCGTGGTGGGCGGGAAGTAGGCCGAGGTGTCCTGGGAGGACAGGAAATGGCCGTCGGCGAGGCTGCCCCGGTGCAGGGGGACGGCGCCCCGGGTGATCGCCTCGGAGGTGAGGTCGGCGAGCTCCTTGGCCTTGCCGGCGTTGATCAGCGGGCCGAAGTCGAGTTCGGGGAGCGGGTCCGCGGGATCGGCGACGGCCAGCGGGTGTCCGAAGCGGACGCTGCGCACGGCCGGGAGATAGGCCGTGAGGAAGTCGGCGAAGGCCTCGCGCTGGACGACGAAGCGGGGGTAGGCGGTGCAGCGCTGCTTGGCGTAGTCGAAGGTCTTGCGCAGCAGCGGCGTCAGGGCCGGCCAGTCGGTGAAGTTCCAGATCCCCCAGGTGTTGAGGCCCTCCTGTTCGAGGATGTGGCGCTTTCCGAGGTCGGCGACGGCGGTGGCGACCCGGCCGCCGGTGTCCCGGCCGCCGACGAACGAGACACAGCCGATCTCCGGTGAGCGGACCAGCGCGGGCGAGAGCTCCTTGCCGCTGCCGCTGACGAGGGTGGCCGGCACCCCCTCGCGGGCGGCCAGGGCGCAGGCCAGGGTGAGAGTGACCAGGCCGCCGTCGGTGGGGGTCTTGGCCATCACCGCATTGCCGGCCAGCGCCTGCACCAGCATCGCGTGGATCAGCACCGACATCGGATAGTTCCAGCTGGCGATGTTGCTGACCGGGCCGGGCAGCGGGGCGCGGTCGGCGAGCATCCGCTCGATCTCATCGACGTACCAGCGGACGCCGTCGATGGCGCGGTCGACGTCGGCCTGCGCGAGTTTCCAGGGCTTGCCGATCTCCCAGACCAGCAGCAGGGCGAGCAGTTCCCGGTGCTCGGTGAGGGCGTCGAGGGTGGCGGAGATCCTGGCCTTGCGCTCGGTCAACGGGACCTGACGCCAGGCCCGGTGCTGGTCGAGGGAGGCCCGTACGGCATGCAGCGCGGCGTCCGCGTCCAGGCGGGGCGGGCCGGCGATCGGGGTGCCGTCGACGGGGCTGGTGGCGGGCAGCGGAGCGCCGTCCGGGTGCCAGGCGCCGGCCCACAGATTGAGGGCCCGGTCGTCGCGGAACGCTTCGGGGGCCGCGGCCAGACTGCGCTGCCAGGCGTCCTGCCAGGACGTACCGGGTTTGAGGGCGAGCGTCGGAGCGGGCGTGGTGCGCGCGTTCCGCTGCGGGTTCGAGGTGGATTCGGGGGTGGGTGCCATCGGTTGTCTCCGCTCTCGGTGCACGGCCGGAGGGGCAGGGTGGTGGCGCTCGGGCGGTCCCCGGGGAACCGCGTTACTGGACGGTAGTGGGCAAGGGGGCACTGCGGGACGGTCCGGCGTCAGGTATGGCGAGTGTCACTCGGCGCGGGCGACGGGGCCACCTGGGTGAGGCGACCGGTGGGCGGGGCGGCCGGGTGGCCGGTTTCGGGCGGGTCCGCCCGAGAGAAGGTGCACTGGGCCCCGGGACGTCCAAGTGCCCCTCCACTGTGGGCACTTGGGCGGCGCATCGGGACGGCGGGGTCCGCCGCACACGGGAACACGACGAGGGTGGGCGGGCCCGCACGGCCCGCCCACCCTCGTACGTCGTGTGCCGGGACTCAGCCCGCGGCCGGTTCGGCCGGTTCCGCCGCCCCCTCCTGGGTACGGTCGGCGATCGCCCGGTGATGGCGGACCACCTCGCCGATGATGAAGTTGAGGAACTTCTCGGCGAAGGCCGGGTCCAGCTTGGCGTCCTCGGCCAGTCGGCGCAGCCGTTCGATCTGCGCGGCCTCGCGGGCCGGGTCGGCGGGCGGCAGGTGGTGCCGGGCCTTCAGTTCGCCGACCTGCTGGGTGCACTTGAAGCGCTCGGCGAGCAGATGCACCAGGGCGGCGTCGAGGTTGTCGATGCTGCCGCGCAGGTAGCGCAGCCGCTCACGGGCCGCCTCGTCCGCGACGGAGGTCGCGTCGCCGGCCGCCGGTGCTGTCCCTTCGCTCATGTGCGTCTCGCCATTCGTGATCGGTCGGGTGCCCGGTGCCCTGGGGTGCCTCGGGTACGTCAGGGGTGGCCGGGTATGTCATGGGTGATCGACACGCACATTACCCGGACGGTGGCCGTCGACCGGCGCTGATCTCACGGAGCGGACCGGCGGGAATCCGCACCGGACGACGCGGGCGCGAAGCGGTCCTGAACTGGGGCGCGGCGGTCGGCCGGGCGGTGGATGCGGCGGGAGCGGAGCGTGCGCCGGGCTTCGGTGGTGTCGTGCGGTCCGGCTCAGCCGACCGGCGTCCGTCGGAAGACTCGTCGTACGCCCGGTGGCGGGACCCCCCACAGATCCCGCCACCGGGCCGCTTGACGCGGGGCCGCAGTGTGCGCCGGCCCCGGCTCAGGCATATACCCAGGCCGACGCCCGGCCATCCCTCCTGCTCCACATGTACGGAATTCTCTTCCCGTTCCCTGATTACCGGGCGTGGAAGGGGAACTCCTGCGACAATGCGCCCGATCGGACCGGGCGGCCGACCGACCCTCGGCTGCGGGACAGCGCAGGGGGCACCGTATGGGCACGGACCGCATGACGATCGAAGGGGCCGATGTCGCCGTCGTGGGCGGCAGTATCGCCGGATGCGCCGCAGCACTGGCCGCGCATCGCGCCGGCGCGGGCCGGATCACCCTCCATGAACGCACCGCGGGTCTGCTCGCGGACCGTGGTGTCGGCCTCGTGGTGCACGACGCCCGGTACGCCGAGCTCGCGGCCGCCGGCTATCTGGACACCGCGATGCCGTGGGCACAGCTGACCACCCGCCGCTGGTATGTCCGGGACGGCGCCGCTCCGCTCGGCCGCCAGATCGCCGTCCAGCCCTTCCCGTTCCGCTCGTACTGCTGGGGGCCGCTCTGGCGGGAGTTACGGCAACGGCTGCCGCAGGACACGGTGTTCCGGCCGGGGACCCGGGTGGTGGCAGTCGACGGTGACGCGGACGGTGCGGTGCTGCATTTCGACGGCGACGTAGCGGGAGACGGCGAGATGGCCGCCGGGCCGCGGGACCGCGCCCGCACCGGGGGCCGTACGGAGCGCTTCGATCTGGTCATCGGCGCGGACGGCTACCGCTCCGTGGTGCGCGACGCCGCGTTCCCCGGCGTACGGCCCGACTACGCCGGCTATCTGGCCTGGCGGGGCACCGTCCCGGCCGACCGGCTGGCGGCGCTGGACCTGCCCGGCCTGCCGTCCGAGCCGTGGGCGCAGGAGGACTGCGTCTACGGCGTCTTCCCCGGCGGCCACGTCATCATCTACCGCATCCCCGACGGCCACGGGGGCCGGCGCGCCAACTGGGTGCTGTACACCGCACCGCCCGGCGGCCCCGCGCTGGGACCCAACGCCCCCGCGAGCCTGCCGCCCGGCGCCCTCACCGATGCGCTGTACGCCCATCTCCGCTACGTCACGGGCGAGTTGCTGCCGCCGTACTGGGGCGGGCTGCTGGAGCTGACGACTCGTCAAGAGCGGTTCCTCCAGCCCATGTACGACTTCACGGCGCCGCGCTACACCGCCGGCCGGCTGGTGCTCGCGGGCGACGCGGCCACCGTCGCCCGTCCGCACACCGGCGGCGGCGCGGTCAAGGCGCTCCAGGACGCCGTCGCGCTGGAGGCCGCACTGCGGGCCCTGCCGGAGCGGCCGGATGCGCTGGAGGCGTACGGCACCGAGCGCGGCAGGACCGGCCGGAGCATGGTCGAGCTGGGACGGCGGCTGGGGCGGACCTTCGTCCAGGACACCCCGGACTGGCGGACGCTGGACCAGGCCGGACTGGAGGCGGCCTGGGCCGCGGCCGACGGCTCGGGCGCCTTCGGCGGCCGCGGGCTGAAGGAGGCGGGGCCCGCCGGGAAGGAAGCGGGGCCCGCCGGGCCGGGGCGCTGAGGCCCGTGCAGGAGCCCGCCCCGCCCAGGTAGGGGCCCGCCCGGCCCGTGCAGGAGAATGGGAAGGTCGAGGGCGCCGTGGCGCACCACGCCCCCGGTGGCCCCCGACAGCCTCTGCCGCCAGGGCCGCTTCGGCTGTCCGCAGCTACACCACCGGGTCCAGGGCCGGTGAGGACGGGACTGATCAGACATGGGACGGGTCACCGAGCGACGCCGCGTCATCCGCATCCGCGACGGTGTCGTGAGCACCCGCCCGGACACCCTCGTCGCCGAGGAGCCGCTGGAGATCCGGCTCGGCGGCAAGCCGCTGGCGATCACGATGCGCACTCCGGGGGACGACTTCGCGCTCGCCGCCGGCTTCCTCGTCAGCGAAGGCGTCCTGGCGCGCGCCGACGAGCTGACGCACATCGTCTACTGCGCGGGGGCGACCGGTGGCGAGACCGGGAACGGGGACGGCACGAACACCTACAACGTCGTGGATGTGCGGCTCGCGGACGGGGTCCCGGTCCCGGACATCACCCTGGAGCGCAACGTCTATACGACGTCGTCGTGCGGGCTGTGCGGAAAGGCCAGCCTGGACGCGGTGCGCACCCGCACCCGCTGGCCCCTGGACACCGGCCCCGACACCCCCGTTCGTATCGAGCCGGCGACGCTCGCCGCGCTGCCCGACCGGCTGCGGGCCGCCCAGCGCGTGTTCGAGCGGACCGGGGGCCTGCATGCCGCGGCGCTGTTCACGGCGGACGGCGAACTGCTCGACATCCGGGAGGACGTCGGGCGGCACAACGCCGTCGACAAGATCATCGGGCGGGCGCTCCAGGAGGGGCGGCTGCCGCTGTCCTCCGGCGTGCTGATGGTCTCCGGGCGGGCGTCGTTCGAGCTGGCGCAGAAGGCCGTGATGGCGGGCATTCCCGTGCTCGCCGCGGTCTCGGCGCCGTCCTCGCTCGCCGTCGACCTGGCCACCGAGACCGGACTGACCCTGATCGGGTTTCTGCGCGGCTCCTCGATGAACGTGTATGCGGGCGCGCACCGGCTGGCGGTGGACGGAGCGGCCGGCTGAAGCGGCGGCCCGGCGCCGGGCCGCCGGCTACTCCTCGGGCAGCGCGATCCGCGTGAGCAGGGAAATCAGCTGCTCGCGTTCGGCCGGGGTCAGGGCCGCGGTCAGCTCCGCGTTGGCCCGGTCACCGAGCCGCTGGGTGCGGCGCAGCCGCCGCCGGCCGTCGGCGGAGATCTCGACGGCGTTCTTGCGCCGGTCCCCCGGGTCGGGCGTGCGGGTCACCAGCCCGTCCCGCTGAAGGTCGTTGACGAGCGCGACCATGTCCTTGGGGTCGATGCCCAGCGTCCGGCCGAGCTCCGCCTGGGAGACCGGGCCGAGTTCGGCGACGGCCGACAGCACGGCGTGATGCATCATCCGCATGCCTTCGGTGGCCAGGGCATCGGCGACGAGGCGATGGCCCCGGGCGGCGGCGCGGCCCAGCAGCCAGCTGGGGAGCCCGCGGATACGGCTGGGGGCGTAGGGGGTGTCGGCCATGGGCCCACCGTACCCGTAAACCGTTGGGGATGCCCCATGAAAAAACATAGGCGCCTCCAACGACTTTGTGGTTATCGTTGGGGAGCCCAATGACGTCCGATGGCATCCGGGAGGCGTGCGCGCCGACCGGAGACATCCTCCTGGAGGTGTGCCCCATGCGCCGAGTCCGATTCCATGCCTACGGCGGTCCCGAGGTCCTGCGCGTCGAGGACGCCGAGGCGCCGGTGCCCGGCCCCGGCGAACTCCTCGTCCGCACCGAGGCGATCGGCGTCACGCTGCCGTGCGTACGGCGGGTGCGCGGCGACGGCAACGGCGGCGGCGATCCACTGCCCGCCATGCCCGGGGGCGAGATCGCCGGTGTGGTCGTCGGGCACGGCGCGGACGTCACCGGCTTCGCCGTCGGGGACCGCGTCACCTCGCTCACCCTCACCGGCTCGTACGCCGAACTCGTCCTCGCCCCCGCCTTTCTGGCGAGCCGGATACCCGACGGCGCGACTTCCGTGGAGGCGGTGGCCCTGGTGCGCAGCGGGCATGTCGCGCTCGCCGCGCTCAGCACCGGCGCGCCGCGGGGCGCCGAGTCCGTCCTCATCACCGGTGCGGCCAGTGGCACCGGACATCTCGCCGTCCAACTCGCGAAGCTCCAGGGCGCAGCGCGCGTGGTGGCCGCCGTCAGCTCGGCGGCCAAGGCGGAATTCCTCCACGGGCTGGGGGCGGATGAGGTGGTGACGTACGACCAGGAGTCCTGGGGCGAGCCGGTCGACGTCGTGCTGGACGGGGTCGGCGGCGAGCTGCTGCCGCGGGCACTGGCCGCGTCGGCTCCCGGCGGGCGGCTGATCTTCTTCAACTCCGGTGGCGGTACGGTCCCGGCGTACGAGCTGCTGGCCGGCGACCGGACCATCACCGGGCTGACCATGCGCCGCTTCGCCGCCGTCCACCGCACGCGCTACGCGCAGCACCATGCGCAGCTGTGGGAGCTGGCCGGATCCGGCCGGCTGCGGGCCGCCGTCCATGCCGAACTGCCGCTGGCCGAGGCGGCGAAGGCGCACGAGATCATCGAGGCGAGGACCAATCTCGGCAAGGTGATCCTGCGGCCGTGAGGGGCGCTGGGCGCCGCGGTGCCGGGTGCCCGGCGCGTTCGACACTCCCCTCCCCGGTGCCCCGTCCGGCGCACCCGGCGCAGTACTTGCGGGCCGGGCGGGTGAATTCCGGCTGCGGCGCGGAGAACCGACGCACGCTCCTTGTCGCGGTCCGCACGCGGCAGTAGCTTCCGTCGCGATGCACATAGGACGTGGGATGTCCTGATGACCCGACGCCGATGCCTCGAAGGGCAGGCCGGACCATGACGTCAGTTCTCCGCGCACACCCCGGTCACCGCAGCAGACCCCGGCGCCGCCGTGCCGCAGCCCTGCTCGGCGCGCTGACCGCCACCGCCCTCGCCCTCCTGCCGACCGCTCCCGCCCAGGCCGCGCCCGCCGGTGCCCCGGGCGCCGCGACGTCCTCCCCGGCCGGCGGATTCGACCAACAGGTCCTCTTCAAGGCGTCCCAGGAACAGGGCTACTTCTGCTTCCGGATACCGGCCGTGGTGGAGTCCGCCCGGGGGACCCTCCTCGCGTTCGCCGAGGGCCGGCGGCACGACTGCGGGGACGCGGGCGATATCGACCTGGTCCTCAAGCGTTCCACCGACGGCGGCCGCACCTGGGGCCCGCTCCAGGTCGTCAACCACGGAGGCGGCGACACCCACGGCAACCCGGCGCCCGTCGTGGACCGCCGCACCGGCCGGATCGTCCTGGCCGAGACCTACAACAAGGGCCGCACCGACGGGCTCAGCTGCGACGTGCCCTGCGACCGCACCCCGCACCTCCAGTACAGCGACGACGACGGCGCGACCTGGTCCACGCCCCGGGACCTGACCCCCGCCATCCGGCCCCCGCAGTGGAATTCCTGGTACGCCACCGGTCCCGTGCACGGCATCCAGCTCACCCACGGACGGCACCGCGGCCGGCTGATCTTCGGCATCAACTCCGAGAGCTACGCGGGAAACCGGGTCACCGCCAACCACGCCGCACTGGTCCACAGCGATGACGGCGGCGCCACCTGGAAGGTCGGCGCGCTGGACACCTGGCCGATCGCCGCCGACGGCACCTTCCGGCAAAAGCCCTCCGAAATGACCCTCCTGGAACGCTCCGACGGCTCGGTCTACGTCAACGGCCGGGAACAGGACGGCACCGATCTGGGCCATCGCACCGCGGCCGTCAGCCGCGACGGCGGCACCTCGTTCAGCGCGCCGTTCCGCGCGCTGCCCGACCTCTACACCCCGATGGTGCAGGGCTCCGCGCTGCGGCTGCCGCACTCGCCCGCCGCGGGCGGCCGCAGCCGCACCCTCTTCGCGGCGCCCGCCGACCCCGACCGGCGGCGCACCATGACCGTCCGCTCCTCCTGGGACGAGGGCCGTACCTGGGAGAGCGCCGACCGGGGCGCCCGGGTCACCACCGACTGGTCCGGCTACTCGGACCTGGTCGCCATCTCCCCCGAGGTCACCGGCCTGATGTACGAGGGCGGCGCGGTCGACGCCCGGGACGAGATCCGCTTCGCCCGCTTCACCGAGACCTGGCTCGGCCCGCGCCGCGGCCCGGACCCCACCACCCGCGACACCGCGCGCGGCGCCCGGCCCGCGCACGTCCTCGGCGGCCCCCGCGGCACCGACGGCCGCTTCGGCGGAGCGCTGTCCTTCGACGGCACCGATGACGCGGTCCGCCTCCCCTTCCGCTCCTCCCTCCCCCTGGGCACCCAGGACTTCACCTGCAGTCTGTGGTTCCGCTACGACGCCACGACCGGTGAACAGCCGCTGCTGTGGATGGGCGGGGTGGGCACCCGGACCCCGCAGGTCGCGGTGGAGGGCGACCCCGCCCACGGCCGGCTCGTCGGCCGGCTGACCGCCGTCGACGGCGCCGCACCGGCCGCCACCGCCCAGGCCGTCACCCACGCCGCCTACAACGACGGCAGCTGGCACCATCTGGCGCTGCGCCGCACCGGCGGCCGGCTGCTGCTCACCGTGGACGGCGACGAAACGACGGTCGTGCCCGATGTTCCGGGGTCGGTCAGCCGGGGCTCGGTCTTCGGTGTGCACCTGGGCCAGAAGCCCGACGGCCGGGTCCAGTTCACCGGCGCGCTGGACGAGGTCCGCGTCTACCGGCGGGCCCTGAGCGACACCGAACTGGCCGCCGTCCGCGCCGACAACGCCCCGGCGCCCGGACCGCTGGTCCTCGGGCTGCCGCTGGACCGGGTGCGCGGCGCGGGACGTTAGGGGCGCGGCCCCAACGTGCGCGGCCCGGGGCGTTAGGTGCGCGGCCCGGACGGCTACTGCCCGGCCGCCACCGCCGCCGTGGCCTCCGCCGCGGCACCGGGACCGGCCGGCGTCGCGGCGGGAGCACCCTCCCGCCGCGGCTCCGGTACGGTGCGGGCCGCCATCCGCTTCGCCAGGAACGCGCACACCATCAACTGCATCTGGTGGAACAGCATCAGCGGCAGCACCACGAGCCCGGCCTGGGCGCCGAAGAGGACACTCGCCATCGGCAGACCGGCCGCCAGGCTCTTCTTCGAGCCGGCGAAGGTGATCGCGATCCGGTCCGCACGGCGGAAGCCGAGCTTCCGGGCGCCGTACGAGGAGGCCGTCAGCATCACCGCGAGCACCACCGCCTCCACCCCCAGCAGACACAGCAGCCGCAGCGCGGAGACCTGCTGCCAGATGCCCTGGACGACGCCGGCACTGAAGGCGGCGTAGACGACGAGCAGGATCGAGCCCCGGTCCACCCGGCCCAGGGCCTTCCGGTGGCGGGTGAGGAACCCGCCGATCCACCGCCGCAGCAGCTGCCCGGCAATGAACGGCAGCAGCAGCTGGCAGACGATCTTCAGCAGGGAACCGGCCGAGAAGCCACCGCCGTTGCCGTGCAGGACGAGCCCCGCCAGCAGCGGTGTGATGACGATGCCGAGGAGGCTGGAGAACGAGCCGGCGCAGATCGCCGCCGCGACATTGCCGCGGGCGATGGCGGTGAAGGCGACCGAGGACTGGACCGTGGACGGCACCAGGCACAGGAACAGCAGCCCGGTGTAGAGGGTGGGCGGCAGCACCTCGGGGACCAGGAAACGGGCGGCCAGGCCGAGCAGGGGGAAGAGCACGAAGGTGCAGGCCAGAACGGTGAGGTGAAGTCGCCAGTGGCGCAGTCCGTCCAGGGCCTCGCGGCTGGAGAGCCGGGCGCCGTAGAGGAAGAAGAGCAGGGCGACGGCTCCGGTCGAGGCCCCCTCGGCGACGGTGGCGGCCGGTCCGCGGGCGGGCAGCAGCGCGGCCAGCCCGACGGTGCCCACCAGCGCCAGGATGAATCCGTCCACGGGCAGCCAGGAGGGCAGCTTGAGCACAGGGCGGTGCATGATCTCTCTTCGGTCGTGGGGCGGCTCGCGGGCAGGACGGCCGGGTGCGGCCCACGCTCCAGGGTTGCGCGACCTGCACCGATCGGGAACCCCTCTTACCATGGTCACTGTTATTACGTTCCGCGATGAACGACGCCGGGGGCGGCGGCCGAGACGGAGGGCCCGTGTTCGAACCCGTACAGCTGCGCACCTTTCTCGCCGTGGCGCAGACGCTGAGCTTCACCCAAGCCGCGCACCGGCTCGGGCTGCGGCAGTCGACCGTGAGCCAGCACGTCCGGAAGCTGGAGACGACCGCCGGGCGCCGGCTCTTCACCCGGGACACCCACGGGGTGGAGCTGACCGAGGACGGCGAGGCGATGCTCGGCTTCGCCCGGACGATCCTGGAGGCGAACGAGCGGGCCACGAGCTTCTTCGCGGGGACCCGGCTGCGCGGCCGGCTCCGCTTCGGCGCCTCGGAGGACTTCGTGCTGACCCGGCTGCCGGAGGTCCTCGAAGGGTTCCGGCGGGACCACCCCGAGGTCGATCTGGAGCTGACCGTCGAGCTGTCGGGGACCCTCCACGAGTTGTTGGCGGCCGGACGGCTCGACCTCGTTCTCGCCAAGCGGCGCCCGGAGGCGTCCCACGGACGGCTGGTGTGGCGCGACCGCCTGGTGTGGGTCGGCGCCGAGCGGCTGCGCCTGGATCCGCAGCGTGCGGTCCCCCTGGTCGTCTTCCCGCCGCCCGCGCTGACCCGCGCCCGGGCCCTGGAGGCGCTGGAGCGCGCGGGCCGGGAGTGGCGGATCGCCTGCACCAGCGGAAGCCTGAACGGACTGATCGCCGCAACCCGGGCAAGCCTGGGCGTCATGGCACATACGAGGGGCATGATCCCGCCAGGTTTGGTGCAGATCTCGCCACGTGCCGGTCTGCCGGAACTGGGCAGCGTGGATTTCGCTCTTCTCCATGGGCAGCGTGACCGCGCGGCGCGGGGCCCGGCCGAGGCGCTCGCGGACGCGGTCCTCTCGGGCGGCGTCCGGCTCCAGCTCCCCTGACCGGCCACCGACCGGTCCGCCGAACCGGTCTCGTCATCCGGCGCCACTCCGGACGCGTCGCCCCCTCGGCCGTCACGTGGAGAGATCGCAAGGTCACGTGCAGAGATTTCGTGCAGATATGGTCCCGGCGTCGTGATCGTCCGACGTTGAACCGGCGGGATCATGTCCCCGCTTCTCCGAAGTAACCCAATTTCGCCCGTTGGCCAGTTCCCGTGCAGCCGCGTTCGCGACGTGGTACGGCCCTGCCGGAAGAGGTCACCGTGGGGTACGGTCGCGGCCTTGTGAGGAGCACCACGAGGAGCTGGGTCATTGCGCGAGTTCACCGTCCCGCCACTGGCGACCGCGCCCCGGGTCGGCGGGCTGGCGGACGTCGTCTACGAGCATGCCGAATCCGATCCCGGACGCGTCGCACTGGCGCGTAAGGACGATGCGGGAAACTGGCAGAACGTCACCTCCGGACAGTTCCGGGACGAGGTCCTCGCACTGGCCAAGGGGCTGCTCGCGCAGGGCGTCCGCTTCGGCGACCGCGTCGGCATCATGTCCCGTACGCGCTATGAGTGGACCCTGTTCGACTTCGCGCTGTGGTCGATCGGCGTCCAGTCCGTCCCGCTGTATCCGACGTCCTCGGCCGAGCAGGTCTTCTGGATGCTGCACAACGCGGGCGTCTCGGCCTGTCTGGTCGAGCACGAGGACCATGCGATGACCGTCGGCTCGGTCATCGACCGGCTGCCCCACCTGCGCAAACTGTGGCAGCTGGACGCCGATCCGGTGGCCGAACTGACCGCGGCCGGTGCGCATATCGACGACGACGTGGTGCACCGCCACCGGATGGCCGTCACCCCGGACGCCACCGCGACGATCATCTACACCTCCGGCACCACCGGCCGCCCCAAGGGCTGTGTGATCACCCACGCCAATTTCATGGCCGAGTCCGACAACATCGTGCTCCGCTACGAAACGGTCTTCCACTCCAAGCCGGGCGACGAGGCGGCCACCCTGCTCTTCCTGCCGCTGGCGCACGTCTTCGGCCGGATGGTGCAGGTCGCCGCGGTCCGCGGCCGGGTCAAGCTGGGCCACCAGCCCGAGCTGGCGGCCCGTGCCCTGCTGCCCGATCTGCAGACCTTCCAGCCGACGTTCATCCTCGCGGTCCCGTACATCTTCGAGAAGGTCTTCGCCGCGGCCCGGCGGCGGGCGGAGGCGGACGGCAAGCTCGGGCCGTTCGACAAGGCCGTCGAGATCGCGGTCCGCTATGCCGAGGCGCAGGAGAACAAGGCCTTCGGCACCGGGTCCGGCCCGAACGCCTCGCTGCGGATGCAGCATCAGCTCTTCGACAAGCTGGTCTACAGCAAGGTCCGGGCCGCGATGGGCGGCCGGGTGCGGCATGCGATGTCGGGCGGCTCGGCGATGGGGCGCCGGCTCGGGCTGTTCTTCGCCGGCGCCGGCGTACGGATCTTCGAGGGCTACGGCCTGACGGAGAGCACCGCGGCCGCCACCGCCAACCCGCCCGAGCGCACCCGCTTCGGCACCGTCGGCACCCCCGTCCCGGGCACCACCGTGCACATCGCGGAGGACGGCGAGATCTGGCTGTACGGCGGCCAGGTCTTCCACGGCTACCACAACGACCCGAAGGCGACCGATGCCGTGCTGCACGACGGCTGGTTCTCCACCGGTGACCTCGGTGAGCTGGACGAGGACGGCTATCTGAAGATCACCGGCCGGAAGAAGGAGGTCCTGGTCACCTCCGGTGGCAAGACGGTCTCGCCGGTGGGCCTGGAGGAGCGGGTGCGGGCGCATCCGCTGGTCGCCCAGTGCATCGTGGTCGGCAACGACCGGCCGTTCATCGCCGCGCTGGTGACCCTGGACCCGGAGGCGGTCACGCACTGGCTGGCCATGCGCGACAAGCCGGAGATGCCGCCGACCGACCTGGTGCGCGACCCCGACCTGGAGACCGAGATCCGGCGTGCCGTCGTCGCCGCCAACACGCTGGTCTCGCAGGCCGAGTCGATCCGTACGTTCCGGATACTGGCCAACCAGTTCAGCGAGGAGCACGGGCTGCTGACCCCGTCGCTGAAGCTCAAGCGCAAGGCGATCGAGACCGCGTACTCGGTCGAGGTGGACGCGCTCTACCAGGCGTGACGGGCCCGGCGGCCCGGGACTTCGCTGCGCTCGCCCGCCGCGCGCCAGCCGTCACCACCACCCGGCCCACGCCGGCCGGCACCGCCCCCGCTCCCCCTCCCGCTCCGCCGTCCGGCGGACCCGGATCGTCCGCCGGGCGGACGTCCGCCGTGCCCCGGCCGGCGAGGCTCCTGTCATGGAAAACCGCCGCCTCACGCTCCTCGGCCGGATCGCGGTCGCCGCCTGCCTCCCGTACCTCACCGTCAAGCGTGTTCAGCTCCGCCTCGGACGTGGCCCAGGGCCTGCTCTCGCTCGCCGGCGCCGCCGGCCTGTCCCCCGGCTCCGGTGTGGTCCCCGCCGGACTGCCGGGTCTCGTCGGCGCCCTGGAGCTGTGCACCGGACTCGTGGTGCTCTGCGCCGGTGCGTTCACCCTCGGCGAACTGACCGACGCGGACGGCCCCATGCCCGCAGTCGAGCCCCTTCCGGGGCCGCCCTGCGCCGCACGCTGCGCGCCTCCCGTGGACGTGCGCGGGAATGCGTGACCGCGGATGATCGTTGATGTCCGTGCACGCACCAGTCGACATAAGGACCGATTCCCCCGTGAGCAAGGTTCCTTCCATCACGCTCAACAACGGCGTCGCGATGCCGCAGCTCGGCTTCGGTGTCTGGCAGGTCGACGACGGCCGCGTCGTGGACCAGGCCCTGGAGGCCGGGTACCGCAGCATCGACACCGCGTCCGCCTATGGCAACGAAGCGAGCACGGGCAAGGCGCTCGCCGCTTCCGGCATCCCGCGTGACGAACTGTTCGTCACGACCAAGGTGTGGAATTCCGATCAGGGCTACGACTCCACGCTGCGCGCCTTCGACGCCTCCCTGAGCAGGCTCGGCCTGGAGTACGTGGATCTGTACCTGATCCACTGGCCGCTCCCGGCCCGGGACACGTACATCGACACCTACAAGGCCCTGGAGAAGATCTACGCGGACGGCCGCGCCAAGGCCATCGGCGTCTCGAACTTCCAGCCTGCCCACCTGGAACGGCTGCTCGGCGAGACCTCCGTCGTCCCGGCCGTCAACCAGATCGAGCTGCACCCGCAGTTCCAGCAGGCCGAGTCCCGCGCCTTCCACGCCCGCCACCACATCGTCACCGAGGCGTGGTCGCCGCTGGGCCAGGGCAAGGGCCTCCTGGCGCACCCGACGCTCGCCGAGCTCGCCGCCAAGCACGGCAGGACCCCCGCCCAGGTGGTGCTGCGCTGGCACCTCCAGCTCGGCAATGTCGTCATCCCGAAGTCCGCCACGCCCTCCCGCATCGCCGAGAACATCGACGTCTTCGGCTTCGAGCTGGACGACACGGACCTCGCCACCCTCGCGGGGCTGGACTCCGGCAACCGCCTCGGCCCGGACCCGGACACCTTCGACATGGGCTGACCTGCCGCGATACCGGCGCCGCCCGGCCGGGCCGGGCGGCGCCGCGGCGTACCCGAGTGGCGGGCACGGCGGACGCCAGGAAGTGTGGAGGGTGAGTGCGGGGCGGCTCCCGCGGCGCGCCGTCCGGGGCCGGTACCCCTCCGCTTCGCCTGCTCCTCCCCTGTGCCGTACGGCCGGGTAGGTGCCCCCGTCGAGGAGGCCACGATGCCTGAAGTCACCGCTCCCTACCAGCCCGGGACGCCTTGCTGGGTCGATCTCGCGGCCCCTGACCAGCAAGCCGCCATCGACTTCTACTCCCAGGTCTTCGGGTGGACCGGAGAGATCGGGCCGGCGGAGACCGGTGGGTACGCCGTGTGCCAGCTGAACGGCAAGCCGGTGGCCGGCATCATGGCCGCGGTCCCGATGGGCGGCCAGCCCGCGCCGCCGACCGTGTGGACCACCTATCTGGCGGCCACCGATGCGGATGCCACCTCGCAGGCGGTGACCAAGGCCGGCGGCACGGTCCTGATGCCCGTCATGGACGTGATGACGCTCGGCCGGATGGCCATCGCGGCCGACCCCACCGGAGCGGTGTGCGGCATCTGGCAGCCCGTGGAGTTCCCCGGCGCCGGCATCGTCAACGAACCCGGCGCGCTGATCTGGAACGAGCTCAACACCACCGACCCCTCGGCGGCCGGCGCCTTCTACCAGGCGGCCCTCGGCATCGAGAACGCACCCATGGAGGGCGCCGAGCACTACTACGCCCTGACGGTGGACGGCCGTCCGGTGGGCGGGATGCAGCCGATGTCCGAGCAGATGCCGCCCGACACCCCCTCGCACTGGCTGCCGTACTTCTCGGTGACCGACACCGACGCCACGGTCAAGAAGGTGACCGCGGCCGGCGGCGCGGCGCTGCAGCAGCCCTTCGACATGATGGCCGGCCGGATGGCCGTGGTGACCGACTCGCAGGGCGCGACCTTCGCCGTGATCAAGCCGAAGCCGATGGATCAGGGCTGAGCGGGACGCCGGCCGTACGCAGGCGGCCGCGCGCACACGACAGGCGCGCGGCCACTCAAGGCGGCCAGGTGAAGGCCACGTTCAGCGTGCGCGGCCCAGTGCGGACGACCAGGCCTCCGGAGAGTTCGCCGGCGGTGCGCCGCGCGTTCAGCCACACCTGTACGGCGGCGCCGAGCAGCAGCGGGTCCAGGCGCGGCCCGGGGTCGCCGTAGGCGCGTGGGGCATGCGCTTCGAGCAGGGTGCCGCAGCGCCGCAGCAACAGCAGACAGCGGTCCTCGGCCAGCGCCGCGACGGCGACATCGAGGCTCGCCCGGGGGCTGTGGATGCGGTCGCGCAGCCAGTCGGCGGGGGCGAGTTCGGCGTCGATGACGGTACGGGCCAGGACCTCCGCCGACGACCGCCACAGCCGGTGGGTCTCCTGCTCCGTCACCGCCAGAAACCCACGGGACTCCTCGTGGTCGTGGGCGAGGACCGGCCATCGCCGCACGGCCACCGAGCCGTCGGGCAGTACCTCGCCGGTCACGTCGTACGCCGTCGGGCCCACGTGCCGCTCGGGGCGCGGCTCCGGGACGGGGTCCGGCACGGGAGGGTCCACGGGCAGGGTGATGTTCCGGTGCGCGAGGAACGGATACATCACCTCCTGGAGGCGCCGGCCGGCCTCGCCCCGGGCCTCCAACTGCCCGTCCACGGGCGCCTGCAGCCGCTGCGGGGAGTGCTGCTCGGCGGCGGCCAGCAGCTGTGCGAGGAGATCGCCGTCGGGGTCGAGCCGGGGAGCGGCGCGGCTGAGGGCGGCCGTGGGTGAGTCCGGGTCCAGTTCGTCGAGCCCGGTGGCGGCGAGCAGCAGGACGCGGTGCAGCGCGGCGGAGTAGAAGGTGGTGCTGCCGTGGTCGCCCACCACCCAGTCGCTGGCGATCAGCGCGGCGCGCCAGCCCTCCTCCGGCGGCAGCACGAGCAGCCCGGCATCCATCGCCCGGGCCAGCCGCTGGTGGACCCGGTGCCGGCTGTGCCGGGCCCAGACGTTGGGGTGCAGGACGAGGGCGACCGCGAACTCGTCCGCGGGCAGCGCGGTGACCAGCTTCGCGGGCAGGTCCGGATGCCGGCCGAGCAGCGAATGCTCGCTCCAGGTGCTGTTGACGACGACCAGCCGGCGGCCCCCTCCGACGCCCAGCCGCGCGCGGTAGAGGTCGCGCCGGGGCCGGCTCTGCTCGATCCGGTCCCAGCAGTAGTCGCCGATCAGATGGGCGACCGGGACGGCCTGGGGGCAGGTCCGGGCGAGCCGGGCGATCTGCTCCTCGTGCGAGACCCCGATCGCGGCGGGCAGCACCCGCCCGCCGCGCATCAGCTCCCGCCGGGACAGCCCCGCGGGCGCACCGGGATCGCCGGTGGACTCGGTGACCAGCCGGTTGTATCCGGCGCCGTGCGGCATCACCATCAGCGGGGCGTCCAGCTGCCGCATGGAGGGGTGCACGGCGCAGGCCACGGCCAGATCGAAGCGCTGCCGGGTCGCCTCCCGCCAGCTGAGCACGCGGGCACCCAGGCCGTCGAAGTAGTCCGCGAGTCCGTCGGCGAAGACCGAGCCCGGGTTGACGGTGTAGGAGACCGCGATGCCGTCCTCCGGGCGCAGCAGGCGCATCACGTCCATCAGCCGGGTGGCCGAGGTGAGGGTGCGCGCCACGCCGAGTACATGGGCGTCCTCCGGCACGGTGTTCCAGCGCGACCGCCGGCGGCTGGTACGGCGGCGGGGCAGCAGGGACACGGGGGATCCACTTTCGGGGCGGCGGGACGGTGCGGCGGCGGGGCCGGGGCGATCGTAGCGCCCGTACCTCGCTCGCCGGGGAAGGGAGCTGAGGGCCCGGCAGGTCGCGGTCAGTCCACCGGTTCGCCGATTCCGGCGCGTTGGCGCAGCTCCCGCATCTTGCTGCGGGCCGCGCGCTGTACCTGGGGGTTCTGCATCCGGTCGCCGAGCTCCGCCGTGAGTTCCAGCGCCTCCTTCAGCTTGACCACCTGGCCGAGCCGCTCGGCGAGCAGCGCGGCATCGGTGACCGCTTCCAGCGCCTGCTCGAAGCGCCCGCTCGCCCGGTGGGCGCGGCCGCGTACGATGCCGAGCCGCACCTGCATCGCGTCATCGCCTTCGGCCCGGGCCCTCGCCATCGCACCGTCCAGCAGGTCCAGGGCCTCCTGCGGGCGGCCGGCGGCGAGGACCGCCTGGCCGAGGTTGTAGCTCTGCACCACGATGCCGTGCGGATCGCCCTCGTTGGCGTGCAGGGCGCGGGTGAACAGGGCGATGGCCTCGTCGGGGCGCTTGCGGGCGAGGCACAGCAGCCCCTGGGTCTCCCGGAT
This sequence comes from Streptomyces sp. 2323.1, assembly GCF_900221035.1. Classification (NCBI taxonomy): domain Bacteria; kingdom Bacillati; phylum Actinomycetota; class Actinomycetes; order Kitasatosporales; family Streptomycetaceae; genus Streptomyces; species Streptomyces sp. 2323.1. Next base: position 1,392,943 of record NZ_LT907981.1, read on the forward strand.
GATGCCGGGCAGCCGGGGGTCCGCCACCGCGCCCAGGAGCTCGTCGGCGCGGCTCAGCTCGGCGTCGGCGAGGTCGTACTCGCCCAACGAGTAGTGGGCGCGTGCCAGTTGGTTGCGCATCCTGACCTCGGCGTCGATCCGGCCCTCCCAGCGGGCCGCCTCGATGCCCAGCCGGTGGGACTCGATCCAGTCCGCGTAGTGCTTGCGGCCGTGGTAGAGCGCCCAGAGCGATTCGCACAGCCGCCAGACCGCGTCGTGCCACCCCTCCTCGGCGGCCGTCCGCAGCACGGCCAGCAGATTGGCCCGCTCGGCGTCCAGCCAGTCCAGCGCCTCGGCGCCGGTGCGGAAGAGCCCGTGGCTCCCGTCGGGCAGGGCCGGCGGGGCTTCCTGGAGGCGGAAGCGCTGTCCCAGGACGAGCCGGTCGGCGCGGGCCGCGGCGAGGAGGTAGAAGTCCGTCACCCGCCGCTGCGTCTCCCGTACGTCCTCCTCGGTGCCGGTCCGGGTACGGGCGTGCGCCGCCACCACGTCGTGCAGCCGGAACCGGCCCGGGGCGCCCGCCCCGACGGCCATATGGGCGGTGCGCAGATCCCGCAGCCCGTCCTCGAACCGGGGCACGCCCGCGGCCCCGGCGACGTCCGCGGTGAAGGTGGTGCCGGGGAACGCGCCCAGGAACCGGTAGAGGGCCAGGGTGTGGGCGCAGAAGGTCGCGGTGACCGCGTCGAAGACGGCCGCGACCGACCGGTCGGCCTCCCCGGGCCGCAGCTGTTCCTCGGCCAGCGCGTCGACCACGGCCTCCAGGCTCATGTGCGGCCGCTCGATGAGCCATTCGCCGGCGGCGCGCAGCGCCAGCGGCAGACCGCCGCAGGCCGCGACGAGCCGGGCCGCCGCCCCGGGGTCCGCCCCGGACGCCGGGTCCGGCTCCGCGGCCGACTGCTGCCAGCGCCGCACCAGTTGTACGCCCGCATCGGTGTCGAGCGGGCCCACCGTCAACGGCACCGCGCCGTCCACCTCCAAGGAGGCCAGTCGTTTGCGGCTCAGGACGACGGCGAGTCCGTGACCCGGCAGCATCGGCCGCACCTCCGCGGCGTGCTGGGCGTTGTCGAGGACCACGAGGAGTCGGCGGCCGGCGGTCGCCGAGCGGAACAGCGCGGACCGGTCCGCGGTGCCCGCGGGGATGAGGCTCTCGTGGACGCCGAGGGCGCGCAGCAGGGTGCCGATGACGCCGCCGACGTCGATGCCACCGTCCCGGCGCACCTCGGCGAGGTCGGCGTAGAGCTGTCCGTCGGGGAAGCGCTCGGCCAGCTCCCGCCAGACCCACTGGGAGACCAGCTCCGTCTTGCCCACGCCGCCCAGGCCGGTGATCACGATGGTGGCGGGCGGGCTGTCGGGGCCGTACGAGGCGAGCGCCGCGCTCAGGGCGGCGAACTCCGCGGTGCGGTTGACGAAGCCCGGCCGGGGCGGCGGGACCTGACGTGGCGTGATCGAAGCGGGTGCCGGCGTCGTGGCGAAGGTCAGGGAGCCGATCCGGTCGGCCTGCACGACCGGGCCGCTGACGACCGCGTCACCCGAGATGACGTTGCGGACGGTCTCGCCGGCGCCGTCGCTCCTGTCGCTGTCCACCCGATCTCCCTCCATGCCGTCACCGCGCCTCCAGGGCGCGGGAGGTGCCCCCGTCGCGGCCCGCCGCCCAGCGTATTGCCTGGGCGGCGGGCGCCGACCGGGTCCGCGCGGATCCGGCCGGTCCGTACGGCCGCGGTGCGGTGGGCGAGCCGGCCGCCGGGGGGCTACTGCGCGCGGGCCGTGTGAACCGTCTGCACGGACAGCAGGAAGGCGTCGGGGCGGTGGCTGATCCCGGCGGCGTCCTCGGGGTCGGTGAGGCGGGCGAGGGTGGTGCGGTCCTCCTCGTCGAAGCGTTCGGCGCACTTCTCGGCGGCGCGGCTCAGGGTGGCCACGACGAAGGCGCAGGCATCGTCGGACAGCGGGGCCGGCAGGTCGAGCAGGAAACTGCGGGTGGACGGGGTGCGCAGACCGGCGTCGGCGAGGAACGCGGGCCAGTCCTCGGTCTCGTGGACGAAGCCGGGCAGCGCTTCGCGCATCGTGCTGAACCACTCATCGGCCGCCGCGTCGATCCGGGACTGCAGCCCCGGGCGGCCGATGCCGAGGTCCCGCGGAAGGTAGCGCGGGGGCAGGCCGCCCTCGCAGACGGCGAGCAGTCCGCCGGGCCGCAGATGACCGGCGAGGGTGGCGACCGCTTGGCGCTGGTCCCCGATGTGGTGCAGGACCTTGCTCGACCAGATGACGTCGCCGCCGCCCAGGGCGTCCAGCCCGTCCGGGAAGTCGGCGAGATGGGTGCGGACCCGCTCACCGAGGCCGAGGCCGTCCGCCCGGGCACGGGCCCGCTCCAGCAACTCCGCGCTGCCGTCCACCGCGACCACCTCGGCGGCGGGGAAGGCGCGGGCCAGCAGACAGCTGACGACACCCGGCCCGCTGCCGATGTCGAGCACCCGGCGCACGCCGTCGGGTCCGGCGCCGGTCCCGTCGCTGAGCAACTCGCGCAGCCAGGCCGCGGCCTGTTCGTAGAGCGGCGTGTACAGCTCGGCCTCCTCTTCGAGGTGCGAGGCGAGCATGGCCCAGTCCATGGAGGTGTTGTCGTGGGATGCGGGGTGATGCCCGGTAATGGGGTGTTCGTGAGGACTCATGACGGCGAGCCTGAGGCACCGTCGGCGCCGGTGCAATCTTCCTTGCCGGTTCAGCAACCCCCGGTTCGGGCGGGGCACGGGCTGCTCGTAAAGTCTGGCTGTGGCTACTCCGGGATGGATGCCGCCGACGGACACCGAGCGGCGGCTGTACGAAGCGACGGCGCGCGGCGACCGGGACGGTCAGCTCTCGGCGATCGCCGGCGAGGACCTGTATCTGGCGGTACCTCAGCAGGGGCAGGACCCGCTGCCCGTCTACGACGACCCGGCAGTGGGCGGCAGGTGCATCCCCGTCCTGACCCGCGGCATGCTCCCGCCGTGGCAGCCCCAGCAGTTCTTCGACCGGGTGTCGGTGGAGGAGCTGGCGCAGGACTGGCCGAACGACAAGTGGCGGCTGGCGGTCAACCCCGGGACGCCGTGCGCCGCGTATCTGGACGCGTCGCACGCCCACCGCATGGGCTGGCTCCAGCACCGCACCCGGGCCGGGGTGCGGCCCGGCGGGCTGCTGGTCACCCACTTCGGCGGGCCGCTGCACGGCCCCCTCGCGCAGGGCCTGGCGTGCGGCGCGCCGCTCGCAGTGCACCACAGCGTGCCCTGGAACGAACTCGGCACGGCCTTCCTCGACCACGCCGCGGACGCCGAGACGCTGCGCGCCCAGTGGTCGGTGACCGACCCGGCCGGCTGGCAGCAGCGCCTCGACCAGCTGCTCGGCGGGCAGTTCGTCCCCGCACAGACGGAGGCGGCACTGCGCGCCCGGGCCCGCGGCCGGGACACCGGGGAGGCCGCGGCCGGGAAGGCGGGCGAGGGTGCGGACGTGCCGGCCGTCCCGGAGCTGGTGACCCGTTACGAGGAGCGGTTCCGCGCGGACGGGCTGCTGCCGGCGGACGGTCAGGTGGCCTCCCTCGTCGCGCTGGACCATGCGCACGCCGTCGGCCTCGTCCGCTGGGGCCTCGGCGCCCGGCTGTGCGCGCCCCCACAGGCCGAGCAGGCCGTGGTGCAGGCCGGTGCGCGGGCCCGGGAGGCGTACGGCAGCTGGGAGGAGTTCGCCGCGGGCTATGCGCTGGGCCGGATGCTGGCGTTCGACAACGGCGCGTTCGGGCCGGAGTACGCCCAGGCCCTGCACCTCCACCGGGTGCTGACCCAGGACCCGTCCTCACCGTGGCGCGGTCTACCCTTCGCCTGACGGCCGGCCGCCCGTGGTGGCGGGCTCGTGGGGTACGGGTTCGGTGTAGACGTATGTCATGGATGTAGCGGTTTGCCTGTTCAGCTCCGACCTCCGGCTGCACGACCAGCCGGTGCTGCGTGCGGCGCTGCGCTCCGCGACCCGGGTGGTACCGCTGTTCGTCGTGGACTCGGGGGTGGCTGACGCCGGGTTCATGGTGCCCAACCGGGCGGCGTTCCTCGCCGATGCGCTGGCGGATCTCGATGCGGGGCTGCGGGAACGCGGCGGTCGGCTGGTCATCCGTACGGGGGATGTGGTCACCGAGACGTGCCGGGTGGCTGCCGAGACCGGCGCCGGGCAGGTGCATCTCGCGGCCGGGGTGAGCGGCTATGCACTGCGCAGGGAGCGGCGGTTGCGCGCGGAGCTGGCGGCCGCCGGGCGGACGCTGGTGGTGCACGACGCGGTGATCACGGCGCTGCCGCCGGCCGCGGTGCTGCCCTCCGGGACGGGCCGGGACCACTTCGCCGTCTTCACGCCGTACTTCCGGCGCTGGCGGGCCGAGGGGGTGCGGCCGGTGCTGTCCGCGCCGCGGTCCGTACCGGTCCCGGAGGGGGCGCGTTCCCAGGAGCTGCCGTCGGCGGAAAACCTGTGCCCGGGCGGGAAGCCGTCACCCGCGCTGCCGGCGGGCGGCGAGCGGGCGGGGCGCCGCCGGTTCACGGCCTGGCAGCGCTCGGGCATGGCCGACTACCAGGACCGGCAGGACGATCTGCCGGCCGATGCCACCTCACGGCTCTCGCCGTATCTGCACTTCGGCTGTCTGTCGCCGGCGGAGCTGGTGCACAAGGCGGCCGGCCGCCCGGACGCCGGCGCCGCGGCGTTCGTCCGGCAGCTGGCCTGGCGGGACTTCCACCATCAGGTGCTGGCGGCCCGCCCCGGCGCGGCGCACGCCGACTACCGCACCCGACACGACCGCTGGCGCCACGACGAGGACGAGGTGCGCGCGTGGAAGGAGGGCCGCACCGGCTTCCCGGTGGTCGATGCGGGGATGCGGCAGCTGCTGCACGAGGGATGGCTGCACAACCGGGCCCGGATGCTGGTGGCGAGCTTTCTGACCAAGACGCTGTACGTGGACTGGCGGGTGGGCGCGCGGCACTTCCTGGCTCTGCTGGTGGACGGCGACATGGCGAACAACCAGCTCAACTGGCAGTGGATGGCCGGCACCGGCACCGATACCCGGCCCAACCGGGTGCTCAACCCGCTCGTCCAGGCCGGCCGGTTCGATCCGCAGGGCGACTACGTACGGCGCTGGGTGCCGGAGCTGTCCGGCCTGGCGGGCCCGGCCGTCCACCGGCCGTGGCGGCTGACCGGGGCCGAGCGCGCCGCGTACGACTATCCGGACCCGGTGGTGGATCTGGCGGACGGGCTGGCCCGGTTCCGGCGGGCCCGCGGGCTGGAGTAGGGGCTGTCGTTTGGATCAGGCCGGATCAGGGAGCGGGGTCTGGTGCCGTGCATCGCAAGGCGGAGGAGGGAGTCAGGGCGGAGCCCTGGCGACCGACGACAACGCGGCGAGGAGCGGTGCCAGACCCCGCGAGCCCGGCCTGATCCAAACGACAGCCCCTAGACGGGGCTGTTGCGGCCGGTGTGTCAGGGGTGGCCCGCCGGCGGGAGATGATGCAGGACGGACCGACGGAGAGGACGGATACGACATGGGCGGGAGCGGTATGCGCCGCGGTATGGACCGGACGCTGCTGGACCGTGCGCTCGGGGCGGCGGGACCCAGGCAGCCGGCCGCGCTGCCGACCTGGGCCCAGTGCCGTACCGCGCTGCGCCGTACGCCGCTGTCGGTGTGGCACGACGATGTGACGGACTGGGCGGCGAGCCTGACGTACTACTCGGTGCTGGCGCTGTTGCCGTCGCTGATCGTGACGGTGTCGCTGATCGGGCTCGCCGATCCGGCGGCCACCGAGCAGCTCATCAACCAGATCAGCTCGATCGCCCCGGCCCAGTCGGGCCCGACCGTGCACCGTGCGCTGGTGAGCATGGCGCATCAGCGCACCGCCGCGTGGGTGGTGGTCGGCGGCGCCATGGTCAGTGCCCTGTGGTCGTCGTGCAGCTATCTGGCGGTGTTCCGCCGGGCGCTGCACGCGATGCACCGCACCCAGGACGACCGGCCGCCGTGGCGCAAGGCCCCGCGCATCCTCATGACGGCGCTGCTGCTGATGGCGCTGCTGATCAGCAGCGCGGTGGCCCTGCTGGTGAGCGGACCGATCGCGACCACGCTGGGCCGGACGGTCGGGCTCGGCGAGGCGGGCGAGGCGACCTGGAACCTGCTGAAGTGGCCGCTGCTGCTGCTCCTGGCCACCGTGCTGGCGATGGTGCTGTTCCGTTCCGGGCCGCCCAGCTCCCGCGGGGTGCGGCGCGCGGCGCCCGGCGGGGTGGTCGCCGTGCTGCTGTGGCTGGTCTCGTCGGCCGCCTTCGCCCTCTACACCTCGTACGTGGGCACCTTCAACCGGCTCTACGGCTCCCTCGCGGGACCGGTGGTCTTCCTCATCTGGCTGTGGTTCTCCCACCTGTCGCTGCTGTCCGGCGCCCAGTTCAACGTGGAGCTGGCGCGCGCCGGGCGGGTGGTACGCCCGCGCTCCGGCAGCTGAGCCGCCCGCGGGTCAGCGCGCGCCGTGCGCCGCGGCGATCTCCTCGATACGGCCGGCGAGACCGACGTCGAGATGGGTGATCCGGCCCCCGATGCTGTGGGTGTTCACCGCCACGGCGAGCTGGTTGTAGCCCAGGGTCAGCTCGGCGTGATGGCCCAACTCCTCCTGGATCTGCGCGATATGGATGACCATCGCGGCCGCCGGGAAGTGCCCGTGGAACCGGTAGCTGCGGCGCAGCAGGTCCCCCTCGGCCGACCATCCGGGCAGATCCCCGAGGCGCTCCTCGATCTCCGTGTCGCTGAGCGGTTCCAGCTGAGCATTCATGGGCGCTCGCCTCTCACCATGGGCCGGCCGCCAGGTGCGCCGGCTCCGCTGCGTATCGATGTCCCCGCCGGGCCGCCCCACTTCCCCGGCAGCCACGACACCTCCAGCGTGGCACGGCGCCCTTTCTCGTGTGGGCGCGGCACGCACACCCCGTCCGCACGACCCTCGCACCGCGCCCGCCCACATGGCTCGCCTCGGGCGCGTCTGGACTACCGTCCCTCGCATGACAACTGCTGCGGCGTCCTCACCGGAGACGACCACGGGTGGGGGCTCGACCACGGGCGTGGGCACACTGTTGCGCGAGTGGCGCGTCCGCCGCCGGATCAGCCAACTGGAACTGGCCCTGCGCGCCGACTCCTCCGCCCGCCACATCAGCTTCATCGAGACCGGCCGCTCCCGCCCCAGCCAGGAGATGGTGCTCCGGCTCGCCGCCCACCTCGACGTCCCCGTACGGGAACGCAACGCCCTGCTGATCGCGGCGGGCTACGCCCCCACCTTCCCCGAGACGCCGCTGGACGACCCCGCGATGGCCGCCCTGCGCTCCGGCATGGAACGCCTGCTGACCGGCTACGAGCCCTTCCCGGCACTCGTCATGGACGGCACGTACCACGTCCAGGCAGCGAACCGCGGCATCACCATGCTGCTGACGGGCGTGGACCCCGCCCTGCTGGAGCCCCCGCTGAACGCCATGCGGCTCACCATGCACCCGGGCGGCCTGGCCCCCCGCATCCGCAACTACCGCGAGTGGCGCGGCCACCTCCTCACCCAGATGGAACGTCAGCTCGCCCTCCTGCGCTCCGCGCCCCTCCGCGCCCTCTACGACGAGGTGAGCGGCTACCCCCTGCCACCCGGCGGCCAGGAGAGCGCCGCCCTCGGCGCCCACGCACCACTGGCCCTCCCCTTGATGCTCGAACACGACAACACCGTGCTCTCCTTCCTCTCGACCATCGCCACCTTCAACACCCCGATGGATGTGACTGTCTCCGAACTGGCGGTGGAGACTTTCCTCCCAGCCAACCCGGAAACGGCTGAGTACCTGCGGGGATCGGGCTTTTAGGGGGCGGAGGGGCCGGGGCTCGGCTTCGTAGCGGGCTCCCGGGCTGGGGCTCGTACAAAACCGGCCCCCGGCCCCCTCACCTCCCTCCCTTGACCTCAGCCCGCGGGCACCCGGTCCAGAAACCCGAGGACGGACCGGATCCGCCCGTCCTCCCCCAGCCGCACCACATCGAACCCGGCCACCGGCGCCGAACCGTCCGCCGTACTGACCAGCTCCCAACCAAACCGCGCAATGTCGTGATGCCCGTCCACATCCCCCAACGGCCGGAACACGAAGCCGGGGAACTGCGCATGCGCACCCGCGATGACCGCCGCCAGCCCCTCGTGCCCCGCCACATCGGCCAGCGGATCGGTGTAGGTGATCCCCTCGTCGAAGGCCCCGGCAACGGCCGTGCCCAGCGCCTCCTCCCCCGCGGCATTCCACGCCTCGAAGTATCGCCCAACGGCCTCCGCATACCGGTCTCCTGCCCCCACGCCGCGCTCCTGCCCCACCTGCTGCTCGATCTCCGCCATGCCCTTCTCCTCTTCCTCCTGATGCGCCAACAACCGTTTGCCGCAGCCCAGTTCACGAGCCGGAGTGCGCCGGCCCGTGAACCGGTGCCTTCAGCTTGCCGGGTGGCGGGGACGGGGGCGATTACGTGGGAGGTAATGGTCGCTGGGGTGTTGCGCGAGGCTTCTGTGCAGGTCACGGGGACCTGCTCTGCGATCACTGCGCAGCTGCTTCCGATAGACCATTCGGTTGCGGCGGGGCCGCCCTGGCCAACCACCCTCGCGATTACTTCGATCGGGATCCCCTGGTCCGACATCAGAGACACGTAACTGGTCCGCGTGTCCGGCCTCGTCCAGCCCTTCAGCGATTCAGCCTGCCCGAGTCGCCAACCAGCGTATGGCGCCCTGATCATGAGCCCGGGCGGCCTGCGGGGGCTACATCTGCTTCGAGGACGAGGCAGGCTTCACCCGCCGGCCGCCCAAAGGACGCACCTGGTGCCGGCGCGGTCACACCCCGCAGGTAACGGTGAGCGGCCGGCGCTCGGGACGCCTGTCCGTGGCCGGGCTGATCGCGATGCGGCCCGGCACCCGAACCCGGCTGTGCCACCGCCTGCGCACCCACCGAGCGGGCAGTGCAGTACCGGCCCGGCACCCTCGATGGCTTCATAGCGGGCACCGGCCTGACTCTCGACGAACCAGCATCACCTTGACGAGCCGAAGTCAGGTAACCCCGCCCCCGACCACGCCCGAATCCCCGCCGGGAACCTCTCCGACAACCCCGCCGACAACTGTCCGCCCCATCCCGGCGCCTGACGGCGTATCCGCAGGCCACCACGCCTTTGGGGCGTGGTCGGGGAGCCAGACATCCCCCCTCTGCACCCCCACAGCACCCTCGCCCAGGAAAAGAAGAGAAGAAATGGGAAAGGGGAGGGCGGGCGGCTGGTGCGGTGGAGCCTCGGGGGATCGGGCGGCCCTCAAGGGCGTTGCGCGTCGGCGGGGCGTCCGCGCTCCGCGCCGGACGAGTCGGCGCACCAGGAGGACCCCAGGGCGCCGGCCGGTGCGGGTCGTGAGAGGTCCTTCCAGCGGACTCAGACGAGAGGGATTCGCGGTGGTGCCTGGTGGGCGGGCGCCTCAGGCACTGGTGTTGGTGAGGGTGTTGTCGAGCCAGTCGTAGATGCGTGCCTGGGACAGGCGTACGGCACCGGGATGGCAGTGGGCGCCGGCGCCTTCCTCGGCGGTGAACAGCATGAGGGTCTTGGGGCAGGTGAGGTGGTTGTAGAGCTGTTCGGGCTGGCCCTTGAAGAACTCGTCCTCGGCGGCGTCGCAGACGAGGGTGGGGCACTGGATCCGTTCGGCGATGCCGTCGGCGAGGGTGTAGTCGAGGTAGGAGGCGTTGAAGGCGCGGGGGGTGTCGACGCCCATGACGTACATGCCGTGGTTGAACGCCCACCGGTAGGTCGAGTCCTTGGCCATGACCTGTTCGAAGGCGGCGTCGAGTTCGAGGGCGGATTCCGCGCGCAGGAGGCGTTCGGCTGCCTCGCGGTCGCCGGGAATGTTCCGGACGGATATCTGGCCGAGGTCGTAGACGCCGTCGACGGCTATCAGTGCGGCCAGCCGGTGCTCGAACGCGGCGGCCCGGGGGGCGAGTACGCCGCCCATGCTGAGGCCGAGCAGGGCGATGCGGCTGTTGTCGACTTCCGGGATGGTCTCGGCGAAGTCGACGACGGGGGTGATGACGTTCTCCCAGTCGGGCCGGAATACCAGGCCCTGGTGATGCCTCGGTCCGGGCATGCCGGGTCCGTCGAAGACCAGGACGGTGTAGCCGCGCTCGACGCCGGCCAGCGCGCCGACGAAGTGCATCTCCTCCGCGGTGCCGTCGAAGCCGTTGTGCATGATCAGCGTCGGCCGGGGAGTGCCGGAGTCGTCGGCGCGGTAGAGGTAGCCCGGCAGCGTGGTGTCCTCGTACGGGATCTCGACCGGTTCGATGCGCGGTGTGGTGTAGCAGGCGGCGGCGGCCTTGAAACACTCCACGGAGCGGTCGTAGGCGTGGTCGTGACGCGGGTCGCAGTTCTTGCCGTGCAGGAAGAACTCCGCCGACCGGTAGTAATTCGAGGCCCGCAGGAATCCGTCCCGGGCGCTGACCTTGTGACCGGCCTTCAGGGCTTGCTGGGCTTCGGCGGACACACGGTCGGCGGTGGCGAGCCACTCGGTGTACCAGCTGTCGTAGTCGCCTTCGGTGATGCGCTCGCTGGTGGAGACGACCTCGCCGAAGTCGGCGCCACCGTAGGCGATGTGGCCCATCGAGCGCAGGGTCTCGTACCAGAACTGGGTGTTGTTCGGGAACAGCAGCTGCTTCATGATGCACTCTCCTCAGAATCGCAAGCACAGATTTGTGCTTGCGGAGAGGACTGTAGGCCCATCAGACCTGCGAAGCAAATATCTGTGCTTACGATGGGGGCATGACCCAGGAACAACCAGCCCCACGCATCCGCAAGAGCCCCGAACAGGTCCGCCGGGCCGTCCACCAGGCGACCATCGATCTATTGTTCGACCCGGAAGGAGCCGACCTGACCATCCCTGCGATCGCGCAACGTGCGGGCGTCAACCACACGAGCATCTACCGACGTTGGGGCAGCAAGGAGGCGCTCGTGGCCGACGTGGTCACTACCCGCCTCGAACGCGACTCGCCGCTCGTGGACACCGGCACCCTGCGCGGTGACCTCATCGCCTGGGCGGAAGCGGGGGTGGCGAGTCTCCGCACGCCCGAGGGCCGCCTCCTTGTACGCGCTATCGCCCTGTCCATGCCCGCCAGCGCCCAGGCACAGGTGGAACGCGCACAGCACTTCCAGCGTCGGGTGCACTCCATCGAGCAAATCCGTGAGCGGGCCGCGGCCCGCGGCGAGACCCCCCCGCCCCTGGAACAGATCCTCGACCTGCTCCTCGCACCGCTGTACATTCGGGCGATCTTCGGCATCGACCCCCCGACCACCGGCTACCCCGAACTCCTCGTGGACAGACTCCTCAGCGACGCGGGCGGGCCTGGTACGGCCTGAGCGATGTGCACCTGGGTTTTGGCTCCCTGGCGCTCATGTCGGAGAGCCGTGCCCACCGCCGGCGGGCACGGTGCCGGTCAACGGGCCGGGCGTGTCCGAGCGGAGGTTTTCCGTGATGCCACCGTGATGCCACCGGGCTCGTCCTTCCAGCCGGCCGGGCCGGCCAGATCTGCCGCCCCTGATGAGGCGGCCTGCTGTATCACTCGAAAGAACTCGCGAGTCGCATGGGAACGCGGCATCCGCCCCGCTCAGTTCGGAATGCCGATCTCCGCCCAGATCGACTTCCCTCCGGCCCGGTGGCGCGTGCCCCAACGCTCCGCGAACTGGGCGACGAGCAGCAGGCCGCGCCCGCCCTCGTCAAAAGTGCGGGCTCGCCGCATGTGCGGGGCGGTGCTGCTGCCGTCGGAGACTTCGCAGATGAGCACGGTGTCGCGGATCAGGCGCAGCTGAAGGGGCGAGCCGCCGTAGCGGATCGCGTTGGTGACCAGCTCGCTCACCACGAGCTCGGCGGTGAAGGCGACCTCGTCCAGTCCCCAGCCCGTCAGGCGACGGGACACCTCGTCACGGGCACCGGCCACGGCGGACGGGTCCGGAGACAGATCCCAGGTGGCGACCTGGTCGGTGTCAAGGGCTCGGGTGCGTGCGATGAGCAGGGCGACGTCGTCCGACGACTGTGCGGGGAGCAGGTCCTGGAGCAGGTCGTCGCAGGTGACCTCCAGCGAGCGAGCGGGCCGCTCCAGGCTCTGGCGCAGCAGTGCCATGCCCCTGCCGAGGTCGTGATCGGGGACCTCGACGAGGCCGTCCGTGTACAGCACGAGGAGGCTGCCCGGGAGCACTTCCCATTCGACCGCTTCGAAAGGCAGCCCGCCCACTCCCAGCGGAGGGCCCACCGGAAGATCGACGAACTCCGCGGTGCAGTCGGGGGTGACCACGGCGGGCGGGGGATGGCCTGCACCGGCGGCGGTGCAGTGGCGCGAGACCGGGTCGTAGACCAGATACAGACAGGTGGCGATGAGATCGGTGACGACTTCGAGCTCGGGGTCCATGGCGGTGCCCTCCTCCGCCCTGAGGTGGGTGACCAAGTCGTCGAGGTGGACGAGGAGTTCCTCCGGAGGCAGGTCGACGTCCGCCAGAGTGCGTACCGCGGTCCGCAGCCGCCCCATGGTGGCGGAGGCGCGCAGGCCGTGGCCCACCACGTCTCCGACGACCAGGGCGACCCGGCCTCCCGACAGCGGGATCACATCGAACCAGTCGCCTCCCAGCCCGGCCCGGGAACGGGCCGGGAGGTAGCGGTAGGCCACCTCCACCGCCGCCTGGGTGCCGAGCCGCTGCGGAAGCAGACTCTGTTGCAGGGCGAGGGCAGTGGTCCGCTCGCGGGTGAAGCGGCGGGCGTTGTCCACGGCCACGGCAGCGCGTGCGGCGATCTCCTCGGCGAGGAGCAGATCGTCCTCGTCGAAGGGCTCTTGGCGCTGGTGGCGGACGAGCACGGCCACCCCGAGCGTGATGCCGCGGGCGCAGAGCGGGATGACCATGATCGAATGCATCCCCCAGGCGCGCACCTTCGCTGCGCGCTGGGGGTCGGCCACCTGCCAGCTCGCGATGGCTTCGTCCAGGGTGCGGTGCAGCGAGGACCGGCCGGTGACCAGGCAGCGGGCGGGGGGCGAGGATTCCGGGTAGTGGTCCACGTCTCCCGGCTGGATCACCGACTCGGGGGCGTGGGGGAGGACGGACTGCTGGGCGGCGCGGCGCAGGGCGACGGAGCCCTCGGCGGAAGGCCTGGGTTCGACGCCCCGGAACAGCGGATCCAGCAGGTCGACGCTGATGAAGTCGGCGAGCCGGCCCACCGCCACGTCGGCCATCTCCTGGGCCGTGCGCGTCACGTCGAGGGTGCTGCCCACCTGTGTGCTGACGTCGTTCAGCAGGAGCAGCCGCTCTCGGGCCCGGTGCTGGTCGGTGACGTCGAGCGCGATGAGCTGGACGTGTCGCACCTGTCCTGCCGGGTTCCTGAGGGGGGACGCAGTGACGGCCCAGTGCCGTTCGTGGGCTGCGTGCCGTGGCCGGCCGTGCACGTGGAAGCGCTCCGGTTCTCCCGTCAAGAACACCCGGCGCATGCCCTCTTCCACCGTGTTGCAGACGTGGGGAGGCAGGACCTCGGTGACCCGCCGACCGCGCATCTGCTCCTCCGTGAGGCCCAGTTCGACAGCCGCGCCGGCGCTTCCCCGCAGGGCCCGCAAGTCAGCGTCGTAGATCATCAAGGGCAGGTGGCACTGGGCGAACGCTTCCTCTGCCGTCGCCTCGTCCTTGTCTGCCGTCGCCTCGCGCTGATATGGAGGTGGCTCCTGATGCAGAGGTGACGGCTGTGACGGCTCGGCTACGAGGAGCCACTGTGCGTTGCCCTTGCGGTCGAGTGACGCATACGCCCGCAGCTCGGCTTCCATGCGGTGGCCGTCCTGGTGTCGCAGCAGGGTCGTGCCGCTCCACCCGTCGAGAGCCGCGGAAAAGTCCCCCATGGCGTCGGCGTCCCGGCCGAGCAGACGCGCCGCGGGACGCCCTACCACGTCCTCGTACGGGTACCCGAGCAGCCGCTGAGCGCCGGCACTCCACCCCGTCACGATCCCCTGTGCGTCGACGACCGCCGTGGCCGAGGTGGCCGGATCCGGAAGCCGGCCGAAGCCGTCTCCGAGGGGGGTGGCATTACCCATGGCCATTCATCGCCCATCCTGCCCGGACTCTCCAGGCCTGAGGCATAGAGACACAGCAGACGCCGCCAGGCAGCGAAACGTCGAATCCGTCGCGTCGGCACCTTTCCTCACTTGTATCTCTCCTGACACGCAAGCGCAGGTCGGCGGGCGGCGCAGCGGCGGGACGTCGCACCGGGGCTGCCGGACTCGTCGGCTCCGCTGCTGGTGAGAGCTGAGCGGAAGGAGTTCTCCCAGGTCGGAGGCCAGCCGCGGTCCGCACCGGTGCGCTGATCGAGCACGTTGCACAGATCGTGCGGCGGCATAGCCTGGGTGGTATTGGCACGCGTGCCCCGGGCCGAGCCGCTGGGCGGCATCCGGCCCCCGTGTCGCCGGGCAGCATCCGGCGGCGGCTGCGGCACCCGCGTCCCGTCTGCGTCGGGCGGGTGCCGGTGAGCAACGCCGACGAGAGGACACTCCATGAGCAGCTCCAGCCCTGACGAACACGCGCCTCCGACGGAGTCGGCTGCTGCCGAGGGAACCCCGTCCGCGGATGAGGCGGCGGAGACCCAGGCCGCCCTGATCGATCTCGCCACCAGCGTGGCTCTGCTGCCGCAGACGCCACCGGCCGAGGGTGAGGAGGAGCGCCCCGAGGGCACCATCTCCCTGCCGGTGATCGAGCAGGACGGGAATCGCTACGTCCCCGTCTTCACCACCGAGGACGCGCTGCTGGCGGCCGGCGGAGAGCCCGACGCCGCGCTCTGCCTCCCCGTCGTGGAGCTGGCCGCGAACTGGCCGGCGGACGACCTGTGGATGGCGGTCAACCCGTCCACCGAGGAGGGCCTCGTCCTGCCCCCGGACCTGGTACGCGCGCTGCCCGTCTTCAGCCGCCGCAACGGCCAGGCCGAACAGCCGGGCCGGGCCGAGGGCTACGGAGAGGGCGCCGGGGAGTCCTGAGAGGCCGGAGAGACCCCGAGTGGATGATCCGCCGGTACCTCCGAGAGCGGTGACCGGCTGATGGCTGATGGCTGATGAGGCAGCAACTGGCAGGACGCAGGGGTAGAGCCACCACCCCTCTCCGGTACCGCTAACCCCCTCTCTCCCCGGGGGCGGACCGGCTGTCGTAGGCCGGGACGGGTCACAAGACTCGCTGCTATGACGACGAGCCTTGAGAACCGTGAGAAATTTTCCTCCCCCGCCGGCCCAGCGGCCGAGGGCCCCGGCAGTGACTTCGCGCGCCTGTCGCGGCGCATCGCGGCGGCGGGGCTGCTGAAGCGGCGGCCGGGCTATTACGGCGTGCGGCTCTCGTTGGTGAGTGCGGCGTTCGTCGGGGGGTGGGGGGCGTTCTTCGTGGTGGGGGACAGTTGGTGGCAGGCGGGCGTGGCGCTGTTCCTGGCCTTTGTGTTCGGGCAGGTGGCGCTGGTCACCCATGATGTGGCGCATATGCAGGTGTTCCGCGGGCGCCGGCTGAGCGGGGCCGGGGGGCGGCTGTTCGGGAACCTCGGGGTGGGGATGTCGTACGGCTGGTGGATGGGCAAGCACACCCGGCATCACGCCAACCCCAATCATGAGGAGCTGGATCCGGATGTGGCGCCGGACATCCTGGTGTGGTCGCAGGACCAGGCGCGGGCCGCCACGGGGCTGCCCCGGTTCCTCGGGCGCTATCAGGCGCAGCTGTTCTTTCCGCTGCTCACCCTGGAGGGGTTCAATCTGCGGGTGTCGAGCATCCGGGCGCTGCGGTCCCCGACCATGAAGCACTGGGGAAGCGAGGCGGCGCTGTTGCTGGCGCACATCGTGCTCTATCTCAGCGCGCTGTTTCTGGTGCTGTCCCCCGGTAAGGCGCTGGTCTTCCTGCTCGTCCACCAGGCCGCGTTCGGCGTGTATTTGGGCTGTACGTTCGCGCCGAACCACAAGGGGATGCCGACGCTGAAGGGGGACGCCCGCCCGGACTTTCTGCGGCGGCAGGTGCTGACCTCACGCAATGTCCGGGGCGGGCCGCTGACCGATGTGCTGCTCGGCGGGCTCAACTACCAGATCGAGCACCATCTCTTCCCGAGCATGCCCACCCCGCATCTGCGCCGGGCGCAGGTGATCGTGCGGGCGTACTGCGCCGAGATCGGTGTCCCCTATCACGAGACGGGGCTGCTCAGGTCGTACGCGGAAGCGCTGCGTCATCTGCGGCAGGTGGGGGAACCGCTTCGGGCTGCCGGGGAGTAGGCAGTTGTGCCGCGGCCCGGTCGTCCTCCTGCCGGGCCGTGCGCCGGGCCGCCATGACGGCGTAGACGAGGATGCCGGCGAAGAGGAAGAGCACGCCCTGGTAGATCGCGGCGTAGCCGGCGCCGGCGACGAGCCAGAAGGTGAAGCCGAAGGCCGTCAGGGCGAGGGTGAGGTCGCGGGCGAAGCGGGCGGGGCGGACCTGGTCGCGGCGGCCGCTGAGCAGGAAGTAGACCTGGGCGCCGGCGGCGAGGAGGTAGGGCACGGTCGCCGAGAAGGTGGTGATCAGGACGAGGATCTCGAAGACGCCACCGGAGCCGGTCAGGTAGTTGAGCACCGTCAGGGCGCTGGCGAGCACCCCGGCGGCCAGGACGCCGAAGGTCGGCACACCGCGTCGCTTGGTCAGGAACGCGGCGGGGAAGAGCCCGTCCTTGGCGGCGGCGTACGGCGACTGGGCGCTCATCAGGGTCCAGCCGTTGAGCGCGCCGATGATCGAGACGACAGCGGCGAGGGCGACGACGGTGCCGCCCCAGTGGCCGCCGAACATCGCGTTCACCGCGTCGGAGAACGGCGCCTGGGACTTCACCAGCTTGTCGTGGGCGACGGTGCCGAAGACGGCGACGGTGCCCAGGAGGTAGACGACGGCGGAGCCGATGGTGCCGAGGACGGTGGCCCGGCCGACGTTCCGCTCCGGGTCGCGGACCTCGCCCGCGCTCATCGCGGCGGACTCCACGCCCACGTAGGAGTAGAGGAGGATCGCGGCGGCCGCGGACATCCCGCCGAGCGCACTGCCGCTGCCCTCGTGGAACGCACCGAGGTTGTGCGGGTCGAAGAAGAACAGGCCGACGACGGCGATGAAGAGCAGCGGGACGAACTTGAGGACCGTGGAGACCGTCTGGACCAGGCCGACGTAGCGGGTGCCGGCGAAGTTGGCGACGGCCGGCAGCCACAGGGCGATCAGCGCCACCGCGAGGTCGGTGCCCTTCGTCGGGTGGCCGGGCAGCAGGACGTGGACATAGCCGACGGCGGCGACCGCGAGCGCCGCGTTGCTGACCCAGGTCATGGTCCAGTACGACCAGGCGGAGAGGAAGCCGGCGAAGTCGCCGAACGCCTCGCGCGCGTAGACGTAGGGGCCTCCGGTGTCCGGGTGGCGCTCGGCGAGCCGGCCGAAGACCAGGGCGAGGGCGACGGCGCCGACGGTCAGGACGCCGAAGGCGACCAGGCTGACGGTGCCGAACGGCGCCACCGACGCCGGCAGCAGAAAGATGCCACCGCCGATGATGTTGCCCATCACCAGGCAGGTTGCGGTTCCCAGACCGAAGCGGCGGGTGTGCCGGTCGTTCATGTCGTGGCGGGCCTCTCGTCGTGCGCTGTGCACCCGGGGTTACCGAGCGGTGCTCATCGTCCGCGATCGGCGCCGCCCGCCAAAATCAGCGGCTTTTGTCCTGCGGAGGCCGTCCCGGCGGTGAAAAACCTTCGGGCGTGGGCTCGTCGTGCCGCAGTTCGTCCACAGCGGGTCCGAGGGGGAGTTGCGGGCCGTCGGCCTCCGCCAGCCAGCGGCGCAGCACCCGGTGCACCTGTTCGGCGCCGGTCAGCGGCCCGCCGTCGGGGACCGGCGCGGTCAGCTCGGCGGGCCAGAGGAGGAAGGGGTGGCTCTGCGCGCCGCCCAGCCCGCCGTGCGAGCCGATCTGCTCCTCGAAGGCGTGGACCGCGCCGGTCGCCGGATCACAGACCGAGTTGATCATGAGGTCGGCGGTGTGCGGGAAGCGGTCGGTGCGGCGTACGGCGTCGGCCGCGCCGTCGCCGAAGGGGGCGAGGGGGTCGGCGCCGAGGACGCGGCCGGTGTCGAGGTGGTGCTCGGCGCCGGCCGGGCCGAGCACCACGGGGCCGTGGGCGGCTGAGCGGACCAGGACGAAGCCGATGCCGGGGTGCTCGGCGAGGGTGGTCAGCAGGGCGGGGTGGCGGCGGTCGAGTTCCTCGCGGGTGATCCGGCCGGGCACGTCGGGGAAGGACACCAGGCCGAGGTTTCCGGAGGCCAGCACGACCGGGTGGGCGGAGCCCGGCTCCCGGGGCTCCTCGGGTCGCGGCGCGGCCGGCTCTTCGGGGCGGTGCAGCGCGGCCCGCGCCGCCGCCCTGGCCTCGGCACCGCTCGGGCTGCGCCCGGCGCGCCGCGGCACCGGCAGCCCGCACCCGGCACGCACCAGGTCCTGCAGGCTCAGCCCGTAGCGCTCCCGGAACGTCGGGCCGTGGCTCTGGCCGTGGTCGGAGAGCAGCACGATGCGGTACGGGCGCGGGGCGTGCCGGGCGGCCCTGGCGATCAGAGCCAGGGCCCGGTCGAGGCTGCGCAGCACCTGGCGGGCGTCGCGGTGGGCGGGCCCGGAGTGGTGGGCCACTTCGTCATAGGCGACGAGGTCGGCGTAGACGGCGGTGCGGCCGGCGAGCAGGTCGCCGATGACCGCGGCGACCACCACATCGCGTTCGACGACGGTGGCGAAGGCCCGCAGGACGGGGTAGAGGCCGCCGCGTGCGACCCGCGGCACCTCCCCGCGCAGGCGGGAGCGCAGCGACTGGACGATCTCCCGGACGACCTCGGCGACGAAGGAGACGGCGGTGCGGGTCGCGTTGGCCGGATCGGAGAAGTAGGCGAAGTAGCCGGCGCGGGAGCGGTTGTGTCTGCCGCGCCGGGCGGCCACCGACATCACCAGGGCGACCTGGTCGGCGCCGCCGCTGAAGAGGTTGCCGCGGCTGGCGCCGTCGCGGGCGAGCAGCCCGCCGTCGCCGGTGCGCTCGATGGCGCGGCGCTGGAGTGCGGCGGCGCTGCTGGGCCGGTTGCTGACGACGACGGTGCGGGTGTCCTTCTCGTACCAGCGGAAGGCCGGCACGTCCTCGTTGCTGCCGTGCAGCAGGGCGAGCTGGCTGGCGCCGGTCTGGCTGGACCAGTCGGTGCGCCAGGGGGTGAGGCGGTGGCCCTCGCGCCGCCAGCGGGCGACGGTCTCCATCAGTGGCCTCTCGCCCCCGGTGGCCTCGCACAGCAGGTCGTGGCCCAGGCCGTCGAGCTGGAGGAAGAGCGTGCCGGGGGTGGCCGGGCCGCGGGCGCGGCGGCCGTGACGGCGCCCGGCCAGCCGGACCAGTCGGCGGTGGTAGGCCTCGTCGTTGCGGACCGCGAGGAAGGCGGAGGTGGCCGAGGAGGCCGCGGACATCACGGCCGCGACGATCACCGCGGTCTGGGGTGCGGCCTGCCCCCGGCCCTCGGGGATCAGATCGAGGGCGAGCAGCAGCAGGGACCCGTTGAGGAAGAAGACCAGCAGGCCGAGGACGAGCGCCGGCACCAGCAGCAGGGCGCGCACGAGCAGCGGCCACACCACCGCGCTGAGCAGGCCGAACGCACCGGCGCCCAGGGCCGCGGTGACGGCGGTGCCGGTGAGGCTGTCGCCGTTCGCGGACTGCAGATGGAAGTCGGGCAGCAGGGCGGCGAGGACGAGCAGGGTGAGGCTGGACACCAGCCAGACCGCGAGCACCCGGAACAGGGCGCCGCTGAGGGAGGTCCACCGTGGAATCCGCACGCCGCTCCCACCTCACGCTCCGGCCCGCACCGGCCGTACGGACGTGCTGACCAGCGTGGCACACCCGGCCGCCCCCGGCCCCGGGCCGCTCGCCCCGTCCCCGGCACCCGCTTTCCCGGCCGGATGGTGGACGATCGGAAGGAGCGCCCCCGAGGCGGGCGGTGCGGCGCGTCGGGACGGGAGGTGCGCGGTGTCGGTGCGGGTCACCTGGTGGGGGCATGCCACCGTGACGGTCGAGGACTCCGGGGTGCGGGTGCTGACGGACCCGCTGTTCGTACGCCGGCTGGCACATCTGCGGCGCCGGCGGGGCGCGCTGCCGCTGCCGGAGGCCGCCCGGGCCGATCTCGTCCTGGTCTCCCATCTGCACGCCGACCATCTGCACCCCGCCTCGCTGGCCCACCTCGCGCCGGGGACCCGGCTGGTGGTGCCGCGCGGGGCGACGGCCGCGGTGCCGGGGCTGCGCCGGGTGGCGGCGGCCCGTGCGCTGCGGATCACCGAGCTGCGGGCGGGCGAGGAGTGCCCGGCCGGTGCGGTGACGGTACGGGCGGTGCCGGCGGCGCACGACGGGCGGCGGCTGCCCTGCGGCAGGCGCGGGGTGCCGGCGCTCGGCTATGTCATACACGGCGCGGCACGCACGTACTTCGCGGGCGACACCGGCCTGTTCGAGGAGATGGCGGACGAGGTCGGCCCCTGCGAGGTGGCGCTGCTGCCGGTGGGCGGCTGGGGGCCGTTCCTCGGGCACGGGCATCTCGACGCCCGGCGGGCGGCGCAGGCAGCGGCGCGGCTGGCGCCGTGCAGCGCGGTCCCGGTGCACTACGGCACGTACTGGCCGATCGGGATGGACGCCGTACGGCCGCATGAATTCCATGCGCCGGGCCAGGAGTTCGAGCGGCTGATGGCGACGGTGGCGCCGGGGGTGCGGGTGCACCGGCTCGGGCACGGTGAGTCGGTACGGCCGAAGGTCGGGTGAGGACGCTGCTGGGTGAGCTGGTGCAGAGCGTGCCGCCGGAGTCGACGCAGCAGACGGTGGGGCTTCCGTCGCTGTTCCTGCTGGTGGTGATCGGGTCGCTGGTGCCCGTGGTGCCGACGGGGGCGGTGGTCAGCTCGGCGGCGGTGGTGGCCTTCCACCACACCTCGCCGTTCGCGCTGCTGCTGGTCTTCGCGGTGTCGTCGCTGGCCGCGTTCCTCGGCGATGTCGGGCTGTACTGGCTCGGGCGGCGCGGCACCACCTCCCCGGGCGGCTCGCGCTGGCTGGCGCGGCTGCGGGCCCGGGCCGCGCCGGAGCGGCTGGCCCGGGCGCAGGACGGGCTGCGGAAGCACGGGGTCCTGGTGCTGGTGCTGTCGCGACTGGTGCCGGCCGGACGGATCCCCGTCATGCTGGCGTGTCTGCTCTCGGCGATGCCGCTGCGACGGTTCGTCCGCGGCGATATCGCGGCGTGTCTGGCCTGGGCGGCGGCGTACCAGCTCATCGGGCTGCTGAGCGGCTCGCTGTTCGGCGAGCCGTGGCAGGGCGTGGTCCTCGCGGTCGCCCTGACGCTGCTGATCGCTGCGGCGCCGGCGATCCGACGGCGCCTCGGGCGGGCCGGAAGGGATGGCGGGGCCCGTCTCTGAGCCCTCCAGGGACACTCGATGCTTCCGCCACTGCGGCGGTGGAGCCGCCGGAGACAGCTCCACCGCCGCGGCCGGGCGGGCATTTACTCGTGGGCGCTGATCACACCGCCGCTGCTGAGCACGATGTTGATGCCGTTGGCGTCGAGCCCGACGTCGTGCTGGTTCGTCTCCAGCGTGGCGGCCACGCCGTCGTGGCCGATGATCTGCGCGCGGTACCGCAGCTCGCCGACCTTCGTGACCTTGGCCGTCCAGCCACCCGCGAGCGTGAAGGTGCCCGGGCCCTGGTGCCCGCCGCCCATCCAGGAATGGACCTGACCGTCCAGCGTGAGCGTGACGAACATGTCGTTGGCGTCGAGCCCGTCGTCGTGCCCCTTCGTCTCCATCGTGGCCAGGACCGAACCGCGGGCGACGATCTTGGCGCGGTAATGCTGGTCGCCGAGCTGGTAGATCTCGGCCTTGCTGATGCCGTCCGCCAGGCGCTGGGTGCGGACCGGGGATGCGGCCTTGGCCGCGGCCGCGTGCGCGCTGCCCGGCTGCTTGCCCGTGGTGCCCGTCTTGGCGTCGGCCTTGGCACCAGCGCTCGCCTGGGCGTCGGTGCCCGGTAATCCGGCGGAGGAGCCCGCGCCGCTCAACTCCACGGCGGCCTTCGCCGCCTCCGAGTGGCTCGCGGGCTTCGCGTCGGCGGCGTCCGAGCCGGAGCAGGCGGTCAGGGTAAGGGCGGCGGCCGCGGTCAGGGCCGCGGCGGCCACGCGCAGGGTGCGGCGACGAGCGGTGCGGACAGTGGTGCTGGAGTTCATGTCGGGTCCCCCGGGTCGGTCGGTGTCGTTGTCTCTCGGTACGTCACCCACTCTGATCGGGGCCACTAGCGTGAAGCTGTCGCTCCGCTAACACCCGGCTAACACGGTGTCAGGAGTGCAAGGACGCCAAGGAGATCCCGAAGGGCCAGGCACGGCCGCCTGGTTCACGGCTCTTCGATATTCGAGCCCGTACTGGACAGGACCCGGGCCTCGCACCGGACCCGGCCGGGCAGCGGCCGTCAGCCGTCCGTGGCGGAGGTGAGTCCGGTCAGCGCCCGGGACAGCCCGGTCAACGCCTCGGTGAGGTGCCCGAGTTCCAGCGGATCGGGCGCGTCCAGGGTGCGTTGCCGCAGCTCCCGGTCGGCGCCGAGCAGGGCCTCAGCACTCAGGCGCACCCGCAGGGCGCCCGGCGCATCGCCGAAGCGGTATCCGCCGCGGGCCCCCCATGGCGCCAACTTCCGCTCCAGCGCATGGGATTCCACGATGCCGCGGGCGGCCAGCGGCCGGCGCAGCGGTTCGAGGTCGGCGTAGAGATGGCTGCCGGAGTGCGGCGGACGGCAGACCGCACCGGCTTCGGTGACGGTGTGGTGGAGCGCCGCGGCGAGGGTGCCGTACACCCGGGCCACGGTGGCCACCCTGGCGCGCAGCGCGTCGGGTTCGCCGAGGGCATGGGTGACGGCGCAGCCGAGCGGCCCCGGAAGCGGGGCACCCACCGCGGTGAGCGCGTCCAGCGCGGCGGCCCGCAGGACGGTGCCACGGTCGGTGTCGGGGAAGCGGGCGAGCGCGGCGGGCCAGGAGGCGGGCACCAGCGTGGCCCGCAGGTCGGTGAGGACCACGACCTCGTCGGGCAGCATCTCGGCGGGGCTGAGCAGCACGGTGTCGTGCGGATCGTGCAGCAGATCGCGGCGGGTCTCGTCGCTGACGATCCACAGGCCCTCTCCCGCCGCCGCCTCACAGACCTCGTGGAGCTGTTCGGGGGCGGGGCAGGTGCCGGTCGGGTCGTCGGCGACGGACAGGACCAGCAGGCGCGGGGTGTCGCCGTGCATCCGGGCCCGGCGGACGGTCTCCAGCAGCGCGAACGGGTCGGGCACGCCGCCCGATTCGGCCGGTACGGGCGCGAGGTGCACCGGTCGCCCGAGCAGGTGGGCCGGCGGCGCGTACCACTCGGCGCAGGGCCGCGGCAGCACCACCGCCCCGTCGGCGGCGGCGTACAGCGCGAGCAGCAGGGCCGGCGCCCCGGGCGCGGCGAGGACCCGGTCGGGCGTGGTGACCAGGCCGCGGCGTTCCCAGTAGCCGCAGGCGGCGGTGCGCAGCGGGGCTGCGCCGCCCGGGGGGTCGGCCTCGGTGCGGTCGGCGGCCGCGGAGAGGTGGGCGGCGAGGTCCGGGAGGACCGGCAGGCCCACCGGCGGATCCGGGTCCGGTTCCGGCCGCGGGTCCGGGGCGGTCCGCTGCATCCGTACCTCCACTCCGCAACGGCGGGTCGATGGTGGGCCCGTCGCAGAACGGGCGGCCCGTCCACCTTGGCAGATCACGGGGGTGGCGACGGGACGACACGTCAGCGGAGGGCGGCACCGGCTCTCAGGAGGGTGGGACCGGCGCTCCCTGCGCCGGGCGGGCCGCCGGCGCCTCATAGCGGTGCACCGTCACCACCTCCCCCGGTCCCCATTCCTGCCGCTCGGTGCCGCGGCGGAGCCAGCCCAGCCGCTCGTAGAGGGCGATGGCCGCGGTGTCGGTGGTCTTCACCTCCAGTACGGGGCGCAGTCCGCGGGCCGTCGCCGCCGCCTCGACGGTGTGCAGCAGGCGCCGGCCGAGACCCGCGCCGCGGGCGCCGGGCGCGACGAAGAGCCGGCTGATCTCGCGCCCGCACAGCGCGGCATGGCCGACGACCGTGCCGTCCACCTCGGCGACCCAGGCGGCATTCAGCCCGTCGGGGGTCAGCCAGCGCACCGGGTCAGCGGGCCACTGGTGCGGGTAGCCGCCGTGGGTGTGCACCTCGGCCAGGACGGCCGCACAGGCGTCGAGGTCGGCGTCGTACCGTCTCCTGATCATCCGGGCATCGAAGCACGGTCCGCACCTGCCCGGAACCCGCCGGCCCGGCCGCGACGCTCCGGCGGCACCTGCCGCGGGTTCCGGCCTGTTCCGGCCGGTCCGGGGTACAAGGTGGCGCATGCGAACGCGACTGAGCCGACTCGACCGGCGGACCTTCAACCTGATTGCCACGCGCGAGTGGCCGGGCGCCCAGCGGGTGCTGCCCCGGCTGACCCGGAGCGCCAACCACGGGCTGCTGTGGCTGGGGCTGGCGGCCGGGGCGGCCGCGGTGGGCGGCCGTCCGGTGCGCCGGGCCGCGCTGCGCGGCGTGGCCTCCCTGGCCGTGGCGTCGGCGACGGTGAACACGCTCGGCAAGCGCTCCGTACGGCGTCAGCGCCCGGTGCTGGACACGGTGCCGGTGATACGGCAGTTGCACCGTCAGCCGATCACCTCCTCCTTCCCGTCCGGGCACGCGGCCTCGGCCGTGGCCTTTGCGACCGGTGTCGCCTTCGAGAACAAGTGGTGGGGTCTGGCGCTGGCGCCGGTCGCCGCGTCGGTGGCGTTCTCCCGCGTCTATACGGGGGTGCACTATCCGGGTGATGTGCTGGCGGGTGCCGCGCTGGGGGCGGGGGCGGCGCTCGCGGTCCGCGGTTTCGCCCCGACCCGCGCCCAGCTGGCGCCGCCCGCCCGACCCCGCGCCGAGGCCCCCGCGCTGCCGGGCGGCCGCGGGCTGGTCGTGGTGGCGAACCAGGGCGCGGGCCAGCGCACCGGTCCTGCCCCGGACCGGGTCGGCGAGGTGCGCCGGGTGCTGCCGGAGGCCGAGGTGACGGTGTGCGGAGGGCCGGACGGGGAGCCGCTGGACAAGGCCCTGGACGAGGCCGCGGAGCGGGCCAGGGCGCTGGGCGGGGCGCTGGGGGTGGTCGGCGGGGACGGCACCGTCAACGCGGCGGCGACGGTCGCGGCGCGGCACGGGCTGCCGCTCGCGGTGCTGCCCGGCGGCACCCTGAACCACTTCGCCTACGACCTGGGGATCGAGACCTATGCGGCGGCGGCACGCGCGGTGGAGAGCGGTGAGGCCGTGGCCGTGGACGTGGCGCGCTTCCGGTCCGGGCCGCATCTGGAGGGGCATCAGTTCCTCAACACCTTCTCGATCGGCGCCTATCCGGAGCTGGTGCGGATCCGCGAGCGGTGGGCGGGCCGGATCGGCGCCTGGCCGGCCGGGATCCTGGCGGCGTGGGAGGTGCTGCGCACCGCCGCGCCGCTGACCCTGCGGATCAATGGCGAGCGGCGGGCGGTCTGGCTGCTGTTCGTCGGCAACTGCCAGTACCGCGGGCTGGGGTTCGCACCGGTGCGGCGGCACGATCTGGCGGACGGGGTGCTCGACGTACGGGTGGTGCACGGCGGCCGGCTGGCCCGCACCCGGCTGCTCGCCGCGGCGTTGATGGGCACCCCGCGCAGCTCTCCGGTGCTCGGTGAGGCGCGTCTGTCGCGGCTGCGGATCAGTGACGTCCCCGAGGGTACGCAGCTGGCGTTCGACGGTGAAGTGGCGCCCGCTCCAAGCGAGTTGACGCTGGAGAAGCAGCGCGAGGCGCTGACGGTCTACCGCCTGCTGCCCGAATAGTGAGATCAGACTCTCATGATGCGAGATAGAGGCGTACGGTGAGCTCACCATGCCGAACGGGCGGCCGCGCCGTGGTGCGGCCGCCCTCCCCACTCGCCTAAGGAGTCGACCGTGCCGCAGGAATCCGCCGTCTACACCCACGGCCACCACGAGTCCGTACTGCGCTCCCACACCTGGCGCACCGCCGCCAACTCCGCCGGGTATCTGCTGGATGCGCTGCGGCCGCACATGCAGATCCTCGACATCGGCTGCGGCCCCGGCACCATCACCGCCGACCTGGCCGCCCTGGTGCCCGACGGCCGGGTCACCGGCCTGGAGCGGGCTCCGGAGGTGCTGGAGCAGGCCCGCGCCACGGCCGCCGGACGGGGCCTGACCAACATCAGCTTCACGGTCGGCGATGTCCACGCACTGGACTACCCCGACGACACCTTCTGCGTCGTGCACGCCCATCAAGTCCTGCAGCACGTCGGCGATCCCGTCCAGGCGCTGCGCGAGATGCGCCGGGTCACCAAGCCCGGCGGCATCGTCGCCGTCCGCGATGCGGACCACTCGGCCATGGCCTGGTACCCGGAGTCCGACGGGATGACCGACTGGATGCGGCTGTACCAGCGGGTGGCCCGCGCCAACGGGGGCGAGCCGGATGCCGGACGCCGGCTGCACGCCTGGGCGCGGCAGGCCGGTTTCGCCCCGGACGCGCTCACCGCCACCGCCGGCACCTGGTGCTACCACACCCCGCAGGAGCGGTCCTGGTGGAGCGAGCTGTGGGCGGACCGCACGGTCAGCTCCTCGTACGCCCGGACCGCGGTGGACGGCGGACACGCCACGCCGGCGGACCTGGACCGGATCGCACAGGCCTGGCGGGCGTGGGGCGCCGACGAGGACGGCTGGCTCGCGATCCTGCACGGCGAGCTCCTGTGCCGCGTCTGAACCACGGCACCGGCGGCCGCCGCACGGGCCCGGGCCGGGCACGGGCACGGCCCTCTGCCCGCCGGGCCGGGCTCGGCTCATCCCCTGCTCGGCCCGGCCCGGCTCAACCCGCCCCGCCCGGCGCACCGCCACACCGTCACTGACGCGGATGGCCCCGCGATACCCGTGCGATTGCCCCTGACGGCCCAGCCGCACCCCTCCCCCGGCAGATAAATCCCCTTCCTACCGGTATGGATGGAGGGCGTGACCCGAATACAGCGCCTGGCCGCCCTCGCCGCGCTCGCCCTGCTCGCGGCGGGCTGCGGCACCCAGCGGTCCGCCGGCCCCGCCCGCTCCCCGGCGCCCACCGCTCCGGGCGCCGCCCGGGCCTCCGCCGCCGCCACCACCTTCACCCTGCTGGCCACCGGCGACGTACTGCCGCACAACGAGATCATCCGGCAGTCCGGCGGCAACGCCGGCGGCCACGGCCATGACTTCCGCACCATGTTCGCCGGGGTCAAGCCGGTGGTCTCCGGCGCGGATCTGGCGATCTGCCACATGGAGACCATCTACGGCAGGGACGGCGGGCCGTTCACCGGCTACCCCAGCTTCAAGTCCCCGCCCGAGGTCGCCGCCGCCCTCAAGGACGCGGGCTACGACTCCTGTTCCACGGCCTCCAACCACACCCTCGACGACGGCGCCGACGGCGTGCGCCGCACCCTGGGCGCCATGGACGCGGTGGGCCTGCGCCACACCGGCTCGGCCCGCTCCGCCGCCGAGGCCGCCCGGCCCGCCCTGCTGAAGGCCGGCCCCGCGAAGGTCGCCCAGCTCTCGTACACCTATGGCACCAACGGCATTCCGCTGCCCGGCAAGGCGCCCTGGACGGTCAATCTGATCGACCGGAAGAAGATCATCGATGATGCCCGGGCGGCCCGGCGGGCGGGTGCGGACGTGGTGGTCGTCAGCATCCACTGGGGCACCGAGTGGCAGCCCGAGCCGGATGAACAACAGCGCACCCTGGCCCGCGCGCTGACCGCCTCGCGCACCGCCGGACGGCCCGACATCGACCTGATCCTGGGGACCCACGCCCATGTCCCGCAGGCGTACGAGAAGGTCAACGGCACCTGGGTCGTCTACGGGATGGGCGACCAGCTGGCGGGCCGGATGTTCAACCACAGCAACCAGCAGGACGGCCGCGGCAACCAGAGCTCGATGGCCCGCTTCACCTTCGCCGGCCCGTTCGGCCCCGACCGCCGCTGGACGGTCCGCAAGGCGGAGTTCCTCCCCCAACTCACCGACATCAACGACGGGTTCAGGGTCGTGAACCTCAACGCGGCACTCGCCCGGCAGCCCGGACGCAGCGACTACGTCCGGGCCCGGGACGCCATACGGACCATCGTGCTGTCACGGGGCGCGGGCCGGAGCGGTCTGATCATGGCCAACTGATCGCGTAGCGGCGGGCGTCCCAACTAGGGTTGCCGTATGGACATTCTGGGGACCTCATTGCGGGTGTGCGTCAGCGATCTCAATGCCTCGATCGGCGTCTACGAACGGCTGACCGGTGCCGAGGCGATCCGCTTCCAGCGGGGCGGGGTGGCGGTCGCTGCCGTCGGGTGCTTCTTCCTGATGAGCGGCCCCGAGGCGGAGTTGTCGGTGCTGCGGAAGATCACCGCGACCCTCGCCGTCAAGGATGTGGACGAGGCGGTCGCCGACCTCAAGGCGGTCGGCGCGGACATCATCGCCGGTCCGCTGCCGACGCCGATCGGACGCAATCTGGTGGCCCGGCACCCGGACGGTTCGATCTTCGAGTACGTCGACCGGAAGCCGGATGCCGAGGCCTGAGCGGCCCCGGCACCCCGCGCGCCGGCGGTGACGGGCCCGCCGTCAGGACACCTCAAGGACGATCTTGCCGCGGGTCCGGCCGGCCATGCTCTGCCGCAGCGCCTCGGCGGCCTCGGACAGCGGGAAGACGGCCGCGACCGGCACGGTCAGCTTCCCGGCGTCCGCGAGCGCGCCGAGCGCGGTCAGATCGGCGGTGTCCGGGCGGACCCACACCATGTGGCCGCCCTTGCCCGTGACCTCGCCGTCGGCGATCGAGGCCACCCGGCTGCGGTCCTTGAGCAGCTCCTGCGAGACGTCCACGACGCCACCGCCGACGAAGTCCACGGCCGCGTCGACGCCCTCGGGTGCCAGCGCCCGCACCCGGTCGGCGAGACCCTCGCCGTAGGTGACCGGCTCGGCGCCCAGGGACCGCAGGAAGTCGTGGTTGCGCTCACTGGCCGTGCCGATGACCCGGGCCCCCCGGGCCACCGCGATCTGGACGGCGAGCGAGCCGACACCGCCCGCGGCGGCGTGCACCAGGACCGTCTCGCCCTGCTTCACATCCACCCGCGCCAGCGACTGATAGGCCGTCAGTCCCGCCAGCGGCAGCCCGGCGGCCTGCTGCCAGCTGAGCGAGGCGGGCTTGCGCGCCAGGGTCCGCACCGGCGCGGCGACCAGCTCCGCGTAGGTGCCGTGCTGGACCGCGTCCTTGCGGACATAGCCGATGACCTCGTCACCGACCGCGTACTCGGTGGCGTCCGCGCCGACCGCCTCCACCACGCCCGCCACGTCCCATCCGGGGACGATCGGGAAATGCGCGTCCAGCATCGGGTCGAGATAGCCCGCGAGGATCTTCCAGTCCACCGGATTGACCCCGGCCGCCTTGACCCGGACCAGGAACGAGTCGGGGCCGACCTTGGGGTCGGGCAGGTCGGAGTATGCGAGGACGTCGGGGCCGCCATAGGTCTGCGTGCTGATTGCCTTCATGATCCGCCATAACGCGTGCCGGTCCGGGATCATTCCACGGGCGGGCAGGGTCACCGCAACGGCGTACGGGCGGCCACGGACCACGTCGGCCGGGCCCGCCGCCCGGTTCCCGCCCGTCCGCCCTGAAGTGAGCTGCCGCCCGCGGGGCTGTCCGGCGCCCTTACACCGGCCGCATCCGGTAGTCGTACCGCTCCGGGAGCGGATGGGCGGCGCGGGCCGTGGCGCGGACGTCCTCGGTGACCGGTCCGCCGGCCGCGACCAGCTGCTCGGCGATGGCGTACCAGGTGTCGCCGAGCACCTCGTCGCCCTCCCGCAGTGCGGCGATCTCGAACCCGGCGTCGAAGATCTCCCGGGCCGCGGCCGGCTGCCCCTGGGCCAGCAGCACCTGGGCGGTCAGCAACGCGAAGCGGCCGTCGGCCGGACCGTTCTGCCGCAGGCCCGCCAGCAGCTGGGCGGCCTCGGCCGTACGGCCGGCCGCGAGCAGCGCGGGCACCGCCTCCCGGGCGAGCGCGGGCAGCACCTCCTGCCAGGCGCGGCCGTCCACGTTCGAGGCCGCCCGTGCCGCCGCCGCGCAGGCCTGCGCGAAGCGGTCGGCGGCGCGGGCCGGCTCGCCCGCCACGGACTCGGCGACGGCCAGGCAGTACAGCGGCAGACAGCCGGCCCCGTGCGCGAGCGCCCGCTCCCAGCTGCGGACGGCCTGGGCGCGGTCGCCGGCATGCCACTGGGCCAGACCCAGGTGGTAGTCGGTGGCCGGGCCCGGCGCCGCGGACTCCAGCAGCTCGCGCCAGGCCGGCGCGACCAGCGCCGGTCCGGGCACGGGGCCGGCGGCCGGCAGGTCGCCGGTGGTGAGCAGGGTCAGCCAGGGCTCCTGTTCGGCGCCCAGCGTGGCCGCCTCGAACGGCGTCCCCGGCAGATCGAGGCCCGCCCGGGCCACCTCCAGCGCGCCCCAGCCGGAGCCGGTGGCCAGCGACTCCTTCGGTTCGTGGTCGGCGTACGGCCGCCAGGCGGCGTAGGCGGCGTCGACGTCCGCCCGCGGCAGGACGGCTTCCAGCCGGGCCGCCACCTCGCCGCGGGCCGCGGCCCAGTCCGCGCCGTGCACCGCCGCGGCGTCGGTCTCCATCGGCCCGTACGCCTCCAGCCAGGCGAACTCGCCGCCGGCGTCCAGCGGTACGTGCTCCAGCTGGGTGCGGGCCAACCCCGCCTGGATCTCGGCATAGCCGCCGGTGCCCGGTGCGGTGAGCCACTGCGTCCAGCGGCGCCCGGCCCGGCCCGCGCCCCACAGGAAGAGCTTGCGGCCGCGCAGTGTGCCGGTGGAGGTCTGCACCAGGCCGCGGCCGTCCGCGCCGAGCGAGGTGATCCAGCCGCGGGCGCCCTCGGGTACGTCGTAGAAGTAGTCGGCGGGGTACTCGCTGCGCAGCGGGTAACTGCGGTCGGCGCCCTCGGAGTCGGGCACCGGGACGCGGCGCAGGGTGTGGGCGTAGCCGAAGTGCCAGGCCTCGTCCGCGGGGGCCAGGACGCGGGTGCCCTCGTCCTCGGGCACGGCGGTGTTGGACCACCAGTAGACCGGCACGGTGTGCGGGTGCGGATTGCGGATCCGTACGCCGACGTGCAGGAAGTCGGAACCGTCGGGCAGCCACAGGTCCACCTGGAAGGGCAGGTCGCGCAGCCGCTCCCACTCCCACAGCCGCAGCATCTCCCCGCCGTCGGGCGCCGGGAGGCGGGCGGCGTGCAGCGGGGCGCAGGTCAGGGTGGTGTGCCCGGTGGCGCCGATGTTCCATTCGATGCCGCCGGAGAACCAGGCGCCGTTGAGGGCGAAGGCCGCGGGCTGCAATACCGGGTTGCGGTAGAGCAGTTCACGGCCGGTGGGCTTGTGGTGGAGGGAGTACACCCGGCCGCCGAGGCCCGGCAGGACGGTGGCGCGCAGCCGGTCGTTCTCCAGCACCAGCGCCTCGACGTCGGTGCTGCGGCGGGCGCGGCCGTAGCCGTCCCGCATCCGGGTCGGCAGGATCGAGCGCAGCGGTGCGTGGCCGAGCTGCCGCGCCATGTCGGCGGGCAGGCGGGTGTCCGGCCCGAGTTCGATGTGGTGCGGGTCGTGGCCGGCGCACAGCGCGGGGAGGGGGTTGTCCGGGCCGAGGGGCGCGGCGGGAAGGGTCAGGGTGGTGCGTCGCACACTCGTGGCCACGGCTGCCTCGCAATGCTGGACCGGGCCACCTCGGCTGCGGCGGCCTCCTGATGACCATGGAACCGCGTCCCCGCCGCCCTGCACAGGGCATCTTGCGGCCGCGGGAGGTCAGGGTTGCGCAAAGACGTCCTCAAGGAGATCGGCGAGCAGCACCGCGCCGGACCCCTCGGGGTCGCGGTCCGGGTCGTAGATCGTGACGTTGACGCCGGCGCAGCGCGGCGAGGCGGCCAACGGGCCGAGCAGCGCGCGGAGTTCGTCCGGGAACAGGCCGCCGGGGTCGGGGCTGTCGACGGCCGGCAGCACGGACGGGTCGAGGACGTCCGCATCGAGGTGGATCCAGAAGCCGTCGAGCGGGGAGCGGTGGAAGCGGGTGAGGACCTCACGCGCCACCCGCTCCGGGCCGCGCCGCCGGATCCCGCCGACCGGGGTGTGGGCGATGCCGAGGCCGGTCAGCTCCGGCTGGTCCTCGTCCGCGTCGCGGATGCCCAGCACGCTCAGGTCCTCGTCGCGGACGTAGGGCGCCAGCCCGTCGATGTCGGTGAGGTCCGGCTGCCCCCGCCCGGTGATCTGTGCCAGGCCCTCTCCGGCGGCGGCACCGACCGGACCGGAGACCTCCGTGTTGCCCGGGTGCCGGAAGTCGCCGTGTCCGTCGAGGTAGACCACGCCGTACCGCCCCTGCCGACGCAGCGCGAGCACCGCCCCGAGCAGAATGCTGCAGTCCCCGCCCAGCACCACCGGGAAGTCGCCGTCGCGGACGTGCCCCTCGATGCGGGCCGCGAGGGTGCGGGTGTAGGCGGCGATGGGCGCGGCGTGGAAGTCGCCGTCGCCCTCCTGCCACTCCCCCAGGTCGTAGCGCGGCGGCACCACCACACCGCCCTCCAGCGCACCGAGCCGCCGCAGCAGCCCCTGGTCGCGCAGCGCGCCCGCGAGCTTGTAGCAGCCGGGGACGACGCCGGGCGCGGGCGGCCGCAGTCCCAGGTTGGAGGGCGCATCGATCAGTACGGTTCGGCGCATGCCGTGATCGTCACACAGCCCCGCGGAAAAAGGGGAGGCCCCGTCGGATTCACCGACATAGCCTGGCACTTCGGCCCACCGGCGGACAGCGGAACGGAAGACGGCACCCATGGCGACCCAGCACACCTACCGAGTGATCGTCCGCGGCAAGTGGGACGGTCTCACGGCCCCGGCCCGCGAGAAGCTGCTGGCCGAGGTGGCCGACCACGGGCTGTCGCAGATGCGGTTCACGCCCGAGGGTTCGCTGGCGTACGACGCCGCGCTGCACTCCTTCAGCTACCGCTGTGTCATCGTCTCGGACGCGGCGGACGGCGAGGAGCTGGCGGCCGCGCTGGCCGAGGAGCAGGCGGAGAACACCCTGCGGGCCGCCGGACTCGGCTGCCGCGAACTGCGCTCCACGGCCACCGACATGGACACGATGAAGATCAACCGCAAGTCGCGGTAGGACCGGCGGCTGGCCGGCCGCCGGCGCCCGGCTCGGTCAGGCGCAGCCGGTTACCGAAGGGGTCGGTCAGCGTGAGCGTGGTCCCCGTCTCGTCCTGCTCCAGACCGGGCCGCAGATACGGATAGCCCTTGCCGGCCAGCTCGGCATGGAGCGCCCGCACTCCGCTCAGCTCGGTGTAGACCGTGGAGCCGGGCGTCGCATCGCCGTGGTGCTCGGACAGATGCAGGACGAGGTCACCGCGGGAGACCTGGGTGTAGAGCGGCATGCCGGCCTCGAAGCGGTGCTCCCAGTCGACCGTGCAGCCGAGGTAGTCGAGGTAGAACTCATGCGCCTTGGCCACGTCGAAGATCCTGAAGACCGGGACGGTGCGGTGGAAGTGGATGTCCATGCCCGGCAGGACATCACACCGGTGTCCCCGGCACCATCTCGGACGTGATCGCCCAGCGCTCGTGGTCCCGCCAGGCGCCGTCGAGGAAGAGGAAGTCCGGCGAGAAGCCTTCCAGGCGGAAGCCGGCCCGTTCGACCAGGGCGGTCGACAGGTGGTTGGCGGGCTGAATGTTGGCCTCCAGGCGGTGCAGGCCCATCGGTCCGAAGGCGTGGTGCAGTACGAGCCGCAGGCCCTCGCTCATCAGGCCGCGCCCGGAGGCGTGCGCGAAGGCGCCGTAACCGATCGCCCCGGAGCGGAACGCGCCGTGCACGATGTTGTTGATCGTGAGGTAGCCGGCGATCCGGCCGCTGGTGAGCTCACAGATCAAGAACCCTTCGCGCAGCGGCTCCTGGAGCCGGAGCAGATAGGCGTCGTAGGCGGCGTCCGTGGCCGGTGGCGCGAGCCAGGGGTGGTGCAGCTCCGCGCTCTCGCGCGCCCGCGCGGTGAACTCGTCCCGGTCGGCGGCGGAGAAGTGCCGGATGCCCACCCGCCGGCCGCGCGCGAGATAGCGGTCGTTGGTCGTCATCGGCAGATCGTACGGAGGGGTGGCGGCGGCGGGCCAGCCCATTGCGCGGGTGTCCGCGTAGCGCACCGGCGGGACCTCAGCTGGCGTGATCGACACCCTCGTACGGCCGCCACGGGCGAGCGGCGAGACCGAACATGACCGATCCTGAACGAGGTTGGCCGATCTACGCGTAGACATGCCCGGTATCCGAGGCATGAGGTGAGATCGGCGCGGCCCACACGGCGCGCTTCCGCATTGGCAGCTCACATGCGAGCGGGCCGAACCGCTCGTACGGGGAGGAATTCGTGACCGAAGCCATCGCGTACTTCCGGGACCGCACCTGTCCCTACCACCCGCCGGCCACCTATCAGCCGCTGCGCGACGCCGGCCCGCTGACCCATGTCACCTTCTACGACGGCCGCAGGGTGTGGGCGGTGACCGGCCATGCCCAGGCCCGGGCGCTGCTGAGCGATCAGCGGCTGTCCTCCGACCGGCAGAACCCGGCCTTCCCGGCCCCGTTCGCGCGCTTCGCGGCGATCCGCCAGGTCAGGGCACCGCTGGTCGGAGTCGACGACCCGGAGCACAACACCCAGCGCCGGATGCTGATCCCCAGCTTCAGCGTCAAGCGGATCGCCGCGCTGCGGCCGGAGATCCAGCAGATCGTCGACGGGCTGCTCGACCGGATGCTGGCGCAGGGGCCGCCCGCCGAGCTGGTCTCCGCCTTCGCGCTGCCGGTCCCCTCGATGGTGATCTGCTCGCTGCTCGGCGTCCCGTACTCCGACCACGAGTTCTTCGAGGGGCAGTCCCGCCGGATCCTGCAAGGCCGTACGGCCGAGGAGGCGGAGGACGCCCGGATGAAGCTGGAGGAGTACTTCGGCGAACTGATCACCCACAAGGAGAAGAACCCGGGCGACGGCCTGCTGGACGACCTGATCCAGGATCAGCTGCGGGCCGGCGCCCTGGACCGCGAAGACCTGGTCCGGCTCGCCATGATCCTGCTGGTGGCCGGCCATGAGACCACCGCCAACATGATCTCGCTCGGCACCTTCACCCTGCTGGAGCACCCCGAACAGCTGGCACAGCTGAAGGCCCGGGAGGACCTGATGCCGGCCGCCGTCGAGGAGCTGCTGCGGTTCCTGTCCATCGCGGACGGTGTGCTGCGGGTGGCGACGGCGGACATCGAGATCGGCGGTCAGGTCATCCGTGCCGACGACGGCGTGCTGTTCCCCACCTCGCTGATCAACCGGGACGGCAGTGCCTATCCGGCCCCGGACGAGCTGGACCTCGGCCGGTCCGCCCGCCACCACGTGGCGTTCGGGTTCGGCATTCACCAGTGCCTGGGGCAGAACCTCGCCCGGGCGGAAATGGAGATCGCGCTGCGCTCGCTGTTCACCAGGATCCCGGATCTGCGACTCGCCGTGCCGGCTGCCGAGATCCCCTTCAAGGCGGGGGACACTCTGCAAGGAATGATCGAACTGCCGCTGGCCTGGTAACGCCGTGCCGGCAGCCGAACGAAGGGGTTCCGGAATGCGGATCACGATCAACAACAGCTGTATCGGTGCCGGCCAGTGCGCGCTGACCGCGCCCGGGGTGTTCACCCAGGACGACGACGGTTACAGCGAGCTGCTGCCCGGCCGTGAGGACGGCGCGGGCGACCCGCTGGTGCGGGAGGCCGCCCGCGCCTGCCCCGTGCAGGCCATCACGGTCACGGACGACTGAGCCGACGCCCTCGCGGACGACCCGGCTGACGCGCGCGGTCCCCGGCCGGCACCCGGCCCCCGCGACGCGCCCGAGATTCTCCGCCCTCCCTCTTGTCCCTACGGCATCGACCCATCCGCTACGACAACACCCCTCGGGTGACGGGCAGTTCGAGGACCCCGGTGTCCTCCGGCGCAGCGCTGACCGTCACCGAATTCACCTCGCGATTACCCGTATAGGCATCGTCGCTCGCGGCGATGACCAGGCGCAGTCGGTGCCCCGGCCCGAAGCGGTGCACGATGCCCGGCAGTTCCATGGTGAACGTCCGGCGCACATCGGCCACCCGGGCCGGGGCCACCAACCGGTGCAGCAGCGTCGTCCCGCCGTCCGGCGCGACGTCGTAGAGCTTGGCGAACAGCACCAGCCGGTCGGCCGCGTCCGGGGAGCTCTGTCGGCGCGCCGCCGCCGGTGCCACGACCCGCAGCGTCAGCGCGGGCGCACCCACCACCTCCAGCGGCCCGCCCGTCACCGGCTTCGACGTCCAGTCCAGAAAGGTGCCGCGGGCGTCGTACGGCGGCACGTCCGGCACACCGAGCAACCCGGCCAGCGAGCTCTCCGAATGGCTGGTGGGCATCCGCAGGTTGCGGTACTCCCGGTCGCCGCGCACCACCTCGCCGCGGCGGCCGACGAGCCGGCCGTCCCCGGAGAGATACAGCCGCCGGCCGGCACCGGCCGGAAAGGCGGGCGCGGTGCCGTAGGCGGGCCCGTCGCCCGCCCAGTCCCGGTAGTACGCGAACGCCGGGCCGGTGGCGACCGCACGGTGGTGCAGATACCGGTCGAACCACGCCAGGATCCGCCGCCCGACATAGCTGGTGTCCAGGTTCCCCCGGGCGAGGTCGAGTTCCCCGTCCGCCGGCTTGCGCATCCCGCCGCTGTGACCCCAGGCCTGCCAGATCATCCCCGCCGGGGTGCCCCGGTCGCGCAGGGTCCGATAGGTGGCCGCGGCCTCGTTGAGGTTGAACAGGGTGTCCGCCTGGCCCTGGACCAGCAGCGTCGGTGCCCTGACCGACGCCAGGTACGAGACCGGGGAGACGCTGCGTGCATAGCTGAGCACGGCCCGGGCCCGCTCGGCCGGGTATCTGCCGGAGTCCAGCAGCCGCTTGGTCTCGCAGGCCCGCGCGACGAAGTGCAGACAGCCGGCGCCGCCGGTCCGCGACGGGTCGAGGTCGGGATGGAGCAGCCCCTGCGCCTCGCCGATCAGAAAGAACCCGTTCGTCCACTGCCACTTGTACGCACCAGGCAGCCCTCCGTCGCGCCCCTGCGGAGGGTCCGCGGTGTTGGGCGCGAGGGAGTAGGACAGGTCGTGCCAGGTGATGAGCGGGACCAGCGCATCGACGCGGTGGTCGACGGCGGCGGTGGCGAGCTGCACCGCCCCGCCGTAGGACGCGCCGATCATGCCGACCCGCGGATCGCCGGGGCCGTCCTGGGAGACGTAGTCGAGCCGGGTCCCGTTGTCGGCCGTACGGGTGCCGGCCAGCAGATCCACCAGCCCGCTCGCCGCCCGGCCGTCGATCCCCGGGTCGTCGAGGGAGATCGGGCAGCCGGACTTCCCGAAGCCGAGGCCGGAGTACGCCAGCGCCACATAGCCGCGGGCGGCGAGGGCCTTGGCCGGGCCGTCGGTCGAGCCGTCGGCCTTGCTGCCGCCGAAGCCGTTGGTGGTCAGCACGGCGGGCGCCGGGTGGGCGGCGTCGACTCCGGACGGGCGGTAGATGTCCGTGTCCAGGGTGCAGTTACGGTCGCCGGCCCGGACGGTGACCTTGAGCGCGGTGACGGTGTACGGGCCGGCGGCGGCCACGGGGGCGGGCGGGGTCAGCGTGAACGGCGCGACGAGCGCGGTGCCGGCCAGCAGGGCGAGGGGCAGGCGGCGCACGGGGCGGGACACCGCTCGGGACACGCTGGGCACCAGGACCTCCCCACACCGCCGCCGACCGGTCGGCGGCGGCGCGCTCATGCTGGGACACCGCTGAGAGCGATGCAAGGCACCGGGCACGCGTTGCCGTTAGGACGTCAGTTCAGCGCCACCCGGGGCGGATGAAGGCGGTCGCTCACGTCATCGGACCTGGTCGGGGCGGTGCTGACGAGGCATCGGCCGGGGGGTCACACCGTCGCCGTGGTCTCCAGGACGAGCGTGCCGGCCGTCGCGTCCAGCTCGGCGGGGACGCCCAGCGGCACGGTCAGCGCCGTGTCCCCGTGCCCGAAGCCGCACTCCTCGGCCACCGGCACCCCGAGCCCGCCCAGCCGGTCCAGCAGCACCTCCCGGACCCGGTCGTAGGGGCCGCAGCGGGCCCAGGAGCCGAGGGCGATCCCGGCCACGCCGTCCAGCCAGCCGGCCCGCAGGAGTTGGGTGAGTGCCCGGTCGATGCGGTACGGCGGCTCCCCCACGTCCTCCAGCAGCAACAGGCCGCCCGCCGCGTCGGGCCTGGCCCGCGGCGCGCCCAGCTCGGTGGCGAGCATGGTCAGACAGCCGCCGAGGGTGACCCCGCGGGCCCGCCCGGGCACCAGCGGCCGGGCGGACGGCGCGGCCAGGATGCGGACGGTCTCCGGCGCGAAGAGCGTGCGCCACAGGTGCGCGCGGGTGGCGTCGTCCTTCAGGAAGACCTCGCCGGCGACGGCCGGACCGTGCAGCGTGGCCACCCCGGCGCGCACCGCGAACGCCTCGTGCAGCACCGTCACATCGCTGAAGCCGATCAGCGGCTTGGGGGCCGCGGCCCGGACGGCGGCCCAGTCCAGCAGGTCGACCATCCGCTGGGCGCCGTAGCCGCCGCGCGCCGCGAACACCGCCTTGACGGACGGATCGCACCAGGCCGCCTGAAGGTCGTGGGCCCGCTCCTCGTCGGTGCCGGCGAGGTAGCCCAGGGTGGCGTGGGTGCCGCGGACATGGGGTGCGGGCACCGGGTCGAGATCCCAGCCGCGGAGCACGTCCAGCCCGCGGTCCAGCCGCTCCGGCACGAGGGGGCCGCTGGGCGCCACCACCGCCACCCGGTCGCCGGGCCGCAGCCGCGGCGGCCGGACCGCCGGAGCCGCCGTCATCCGCGCAGCTCCAGCGCCGGGACATCGCTGCGGGTCAGGCCGAAGGTCTGGGCGTAGAGGGCGAGTTCGGCCTCCACGGCACGCACCATGGTCTCGGCGCGGCGGAAGCCGTGTCCCTCCCCGGCGAACGGCAGATAGGCGTGCGGCACCCCGCGCCCGGCGACCGCGGCGAGGAACCGCTCGCACTGTGCGGGCGGGCAGATCACATCGTCCAGGCCCTGGAGCAGCAGGAACGGCACGGCGATCCGGTCCGCGCGGTGCAGCGGCGAGCGCTCGCGGTAGCGGTCGGGCACCTCGGCGAACGGCCCGATCAGCGACTCCAGATACTGCGACTCGAAGTCATGGGTCCCGCCGGTCGCCCAGCCGGTCAGGTCCAGGACCGGATAGCTGATGGTGCCGCAGGCGTAGAGGTCGGTGGTGGTCAGCGAGGCGGCGGCGGTCCAGCCGCCGGCGCTGCCGCCGCGGATGGCCAGCCGGGCGCGGTCGGCGCTGCCCTCGTCGGCCAGTGCGCGGGCGACGGCCGCACAGTCCTCGACATCGACCACGCCCCAGCGGCCGCGCAGCCGCTCGCGGTACTCCCGGCCGTAGCCGGTCGAGCCGCCGTAGTTGACCTCGGCGACGCCGATGCCCCGGGAGGTGAAGTAGGCGATCTCCAGGTCGAGCACGAGCGGGGCACGGCCGGTGGGGCCGCCGTGTGCCCACACCACGTAGGGCGGCAGTTCGCCGTCCGGGGCGACGTGGTCGGGGTTGTGCGGCGGATGGATGTGCGCGTGGATGTCCCGGCCGTCGGGTCCGGTGAACGTACGGCTCCGCGGCCGGGGGTGGTAGGCGGGGTCCAGCACATCGACGTGCCGGCAGGCCAGCACCCGGGCGTGGCCGGTGCAGGTGTCCAGCTCGACGAGCTCGTACGAGCTGTGCGGGCCGGCGGCAATCCCCAGCACGCGGCTGCCGTGCACCGCGAGGGTGGGCGTCCATTCCGTCCACGGGCCGGCCGCGTCGACGAGTTCGCCGGTCACCGGATCGAGGATGCCCAGGGCGGTGGAGCCGCGGCCGTGGATCACCGCGAGGGTGCCGTCGTCCAGGGGCAGGAACCAGCGCTGCCCGACGTTCCACAGCGGGCCGCCGAACTCCTCCTGCCGGGCGGGGCACAGCGCCCGGCTCGCCACCACGCCGTCGTCCGCCGCGTCGGGGTCGATGCGCTGGAGTTCCCACCAGCCGCTGAGGTCCGAGACGAAGAGCAGCGAGCCGTCGGCCGCCCACTCGACCTGCGCGACGGACTCACCGTCCCCGGACGCGGCGGACCCGAGGTCACCGACGACCGGCCGGACGTCCTCGAAGGTGCCCTCGGCGCTGATCCGGGCCACCATGGCCAGGGTGCCGTCCCAGGGCATCCGGGGGTGGTCCCAGGCGATCCAGGCGGCCCGCCGGCCGTCGGGGGAGATCCGCGGACCGGTCACGAAACGGTGCCGGTCATCGCTCAACTCCCTTACGCGGGTGCGGTCTTCGGCCGCCGAGCCGTCGAGCGGTACGGCGGCGAGCACCCGGCGCACCTCGGTCGGCCCCTCGCCGGTGAACTCCTCCAGGACGCACCACACCTCGCCGAGGTCGCAGCGGAGCACCGGATCGACCCAGCGCAGTCCGCCGCCGACCGCGGAGTGCGGGGTGAGCGGGCGCGGTGCGGGGTCGCCGTCCGGTGTGCAGGCGTACAGCCGCTGATCGTCGAAGTTGCTGAAGACGATCAGCGGTCCCTCTTCGGTGTCCGTACCGGCCCAGGGCTGGCCGCCGTACTCCAGCACCCGGCTGCGGACGTTCCAGGGCGCCGGCAGCACCGATTCCTCGGCCCCGTCCGGCCGCCGGCGGACCAGCGTCCGCCGGCCGCCCTCGGCGGGCCGCGGCTCCGTCCACCACACCTCGTCGCCGACCATGCCGACGAAGGCCGGCCGGCCGTCGTGCACGGCGACCGTCCGGGCGTCCACCGGGGACGTCCAGGTGCCGTACGGAGCCGTCGTCACCATGCTGTTGTCCTCTCCACGGTCGGGCAGGGCACCGGCCGGTCAGACCGTGCGCAGGAAGTGATCGAGCACCCGGACGCCGAAGTGCAGCCCCTCGACCGGCACCCGCTCGTCCACGCCGTGGAAGAGCGCCTGGTAGTCGAACCCCTCGGGCAGTTTCAGCGGCGAGAAACCATAGCCGGTGATGCCCAGCCGGGAGAACTGCTTGGCGTCCGTGCCCCCGGACATGCAGTACGGCACGACATGGCCGTCGGGGTCGAAGCGCTCGATCGCGGCCCGCATCGCGGCAAACGCCGGGGAGTCGACAGGGGCCTGCAGCGCGACCTCGCGGTGGTGGTACTCCCAGTCCACGTCCGGCCCGGTCAGCTCGTCCATGGTGGCCTCGAACTCCGCCTCGCCGCCGGGGACCACCCGTCCGTCGACGTAACCCACGGCGGAGCCCGGGATCACATTGACCTTGTAACCGGCCGCCAGCATCGTCGGGTTGGCGCTGTTGCGGACCGTCGGCTCGACCAGCCCGGCGGCCGGGCCGAGCGCGCTCAGCAGGGTGTCGACGTCCAGGCCGGCCGCCTCGGTCTCGGTGTCGATGCCGTACAGCGCGGCGAGTTCGCGCAGCGCGGCCCGTACGGTCGGGGTGAGCCGGACGGGCCACTCGTGCGCACCGATCCGGGTCACGGCCGCGGCCAGCCGGCTGACGGCGTTCTCGCGGTTGACCTTCGAGCCGTGTCCCGCCCGGCCGTGGGCGGTCAGCTTCAGCCAGGCCGTGCCGCGCTCCCCCGCCGCGACCGGATACAGCTGTATGCCGCCGCCCGCGTGGAAGGTGAAGGCCCCGGATTCGCTGATGCCTTCGGTGCAGCCCTCGAAGAGCCCGGGATGCCGGTCGGCGAGGAAGCCCGAGCCGTCCTCGGCGCTGGCCTCCTCGTCGGCGGTGAAGGCCAGCACGATGTCCCGCCGCGGCCGCACGCCGCTGCGGGCCCAGCGGCGGACGACGGCGAGCGCCATCGCGTTCATGTTCTTCATGTCGATGGCGCCGCGGCCCCAGACCACACCGTCGCGGACCTCCCCGGAGAAGGGGTGCACCTGCCAGTCGGCGGGCTCGGCGGGCACCACGTCGAGATGGCCGTGCACCAGCAGGGCGTCGGCCGCGGGGTCGGTGCCCTCGATCCGGGCGACCACGTTCGTCCGGCCCGGGCTGCGCTCCAGCAAGGTCGGCGTCAGCCCGGCACCGGCCAGCCGCTCGGCGGCGTACTCGGCGGCCGGCCGCTCCCGGCAGGTGCCGTCACCGGCGTTGCTGGTGTCGATCCGGATCAGCTCGGAGGTGAACTCGACGACCTCGTCGAGCGCCCGCATGTCCACACCGGCGTGGCCGGCGGCCGGCTCCCCGGCTCTTTCCCGCTCAGCCATACTGCTCCTCCACTGCGGACGACACGACGGTGGTGACCGCCTTGAAGCACCGGATGGCCTCGTACATGTCCTGACCGGTATACGCGACCCGGCGCTCGCCGCTGCGCTCCACGCCGGGCACACAGGTCGCCGCGCCCACCAGATGCTCGGCGTCGAATTCCAGCTCGAAGCGGAACGGCCCGCCGCGCACCGGTTCATGACGTACCGCCAGCGCGGCGCCCTTTTCGGCCGCGGCCCGGATGTCGGCCGCGGTACGGGCCGGCGGCCGGCAGACCGCCGCATAGCGCGACACATAGTCCTTGACCGCCACCGCGGGCGCCTGCGGGGCGTACCCCAGCGCGTCCTGGCAGGTGCGGTCGTCGCCGGTGACCAGCACCACCGGTACGCCGTACTCGGCGACCACGAGGGAGTTCAGATGACCCTCGCTGGCCCGGGTGCCGTCGACCCAGACGCCGGTGAGGGTGTTGGCGAGGTAGGTGTGCGCGAGGACGCCCTCGGTGCCGGCCCCGGTGTGGTAGCCGACGAAGGCGATCCCGTCGACATCGCCGTGCTGCACCCCCTCGACCATGCTCAGCGACTTGTGCCGGCCGGTGAGCATCTCGGCGCGCTCGTCGAGCTGTTCCAGCAGCAGGTTGCGCATCGTCCAGTGCGCCTCGTTGACGAGGACCTCGTCGGCCCCGCCGGCGAAGAAGCCGGCGATCGCCGCGTTGACGTCGGAGGTGAACATGGCGCGGCAGCGCTCCCACTGGGGCGTACCGGGCAGCACATCGGCGGGCCAGGTCACACCGGTGGCGCCCTCCATGTCCGCGGAGATGAGGATCTTCACAGTCACCAGTCCTATCGCAGCCACGAGTCGGTCCGCACGATCCCCCACAGTGTCGAAGCCGCCGAACGGATTGGCCAGTCCCGCCTGGGCCCTTGGGGGTGACGCCCCGTCCAGTGCCGTTCGCAAACGGCCCGTTGACCACTCAGCGTGATCCCGGCGTAGCGGAAGAAGGGATTCCTGAGGGGCGGATGGGGCGGTACGCTCGTGTCGCGCCGCATCTCAAACAGTTTCTGTCGCAAAGCGCAAGGACTTCAGACGGAATCCGAAAGGACTTCTGAACGAGTCCTGTCAACTGCCGACGGCACGTGCCAGGTGGGGTAGAAAATTGCCGGACCAGCCTTCCATGCGATGAGACAGAGGCAGAATG
The DNA here is from genome assembly GCF_900221035.1 of Streptomyces sp. 2323.1. Lineage (NCBI taxonomy): Bacteria > Bacillati > Actinomycetota > Actinomycetes > Kitasatosporales > Streptomycetaceae > Streptomyces > Streptomyces sp. 2323.1. The sequence continues at coordinate 1,436,570 of NZ_LT907981.1, forward strand.
GTGAGCGAAGTACTGAACGGCGTCCGGTTACCGCAGTGCGGTGACGGACGAGCCGACAGCGAAGAAGACCAACTCGCGATCCTGACCGAACTGATCGCGCAAACCCTTTGCGAACGCAATCCAGGCTTCAAGGAAGTCCTGGAACGCGGCGGTCACCAACAGGTCACCCGACTGATCGAAAACGTGCTCCGGAGCGGCAACCCGCTGCCCGACAAGGTGCGTGCGGTCATGCTGCGCAGCGACACGGACATCCATCTCGTGGCGTCCGCGCTCGGCGACTGCCTCGTCAGCGCGCCGGGCGAGGCACCGGGATTGCTGATCCCCGCCTCCCTCGCCGACGGCAAGGAAGGGCGGGCCAGGCTGAAGGGCGTGCTGCGCCACCGCGCGGCCGTCGTCGGTCATGCGGTGTCGCCGCACGAGGCCACCGCCTCCGTGCGCGCCGCGTCCCGGCTGCTGGATCTGGCGTCCGTGCACGACGGCCCGGAGGCCGGCGTGGTGTTCGTCGACGACCACCTCTCCTCCCTGTTGCTCCTCCAGGACGAGTCGTTGACCCACACGCTGATAGCCCGCCGGCTCAGCCCGCTCGCCGGGCTGACGCCGGAGCGCTGCGAGCGCCTGGAGGCGACCCTGCTGGCCTGGCTCAGCGGCATGGGGGCCCCGGAGGTGGCCAAGGCGCTCAGCATCCACCCGCAGACGGTGCGCTACCGGATGCGTCAGCTGGAGAAGCTGTTCGGCGCCCGCCTCCGCGACCCGCGCACCCGCTTCGAGATCGAGATGGCCCTCCGCAGCCGCCAGCTGATCGCCGGGGCACGCCGCCGCCGCGCGGCCGTCAACCGCCGCCGCCCACGCGCGGCTGTCCCCCGCCCCCGCACCCCGCTGCCACGCCCCTAGGAGTACCTCCGCCGCCACCCCCCTGATTTGGCGAATGTCACACCCCGACACCCTCGTCGAATACGGACATTTCCGCCCCAATTCCCTGAGGTGTCCGCACCCCCGCCACGTATCGTCACCGTGACCCATGAACCGGGAAGCCGGCCGACGCACGGCTGCCGAGACCCGCAGCCGAGGCGGTCGCGCGAGGCCGGCCGCCCGAGAGCGGGGCCTTCGATACCCAGCGGGACAGGACCACCTTCATGCACGGATCACGCATATCGACCTGCACACGGCGCGGGCTGGCCGCGGTCGTGGCGGCCGGCTCGCTGCTCACGGTGCTCACCTCGGCGACCCCGGCCTCGGCCGAGACCGCCAGCGCCCCCGTGGGCGGATCCAAGGTCGTATGCACGTCGAAGAAGCCGGGCCTGGCGCCGGCGCTGTCCCGGGACCTCGCCGGCGCCCTCGACGGGCGCCAGGGCGCCTCCGCCATGGCGGTCTACGACCGGACCACCAAGACCAGCTGCGAATTCAAGGGCGGCACCCACTTCGACTCGGCGAGTGTGGTGAAGGTCACCGTGCTCGGCGCCCTGCTGCGGAAGGCCGAGGAGGCGCACCGCAAGCTGACGCCGCACGAGGTGGACCTGACCACCGACATGATCACCAAGTCGGACAACGACGCCACCACCGCCCTCTGGCACCGGGTCCGCCCCGCCGGCGTCCAGCACTTCCTGTCGCTGGCCGCCATGCGGGACACCGTCCCGGGCAAGGGCGGGGCCTGGGGCCTCACCCAGATCACCGCCCACGACCAGCTGACGCTGATGCGGCTGCTCACCACGGACACCCCGGTGCTGACCGAGCACTCCCGGAGCTATGCGCTCGATCTGATGCACCGGGTCGTCCCCGAGCAGCGGTGGGGGGCGCCCGCCGGCGCCCCGGCCGGCGCGGCCGTGCACGTCAAGAACGGCTGGCTGCCGCGCGAGAAGGGCGGCTGGCGGGTGAACAGTGTCGGCGCCTTCACCGGCAGCAGCCACGACTACGGCATGGCCGTCCTCTCCACCGGCAGCCACACCATGGACTACGGCGTCGACACCATCGAGAACGCCGCCCGGGTCGTCCATCGCGATCTGGCGCGCTGACCGCACCGACCGGACCTGGTGCGGGCGGACCACCTGCACCAGGCCGGGCCCGGCAGCGTGCGGTACGACTTAGCACCCCCCAGGGTGACCGGCCCCCCGATCGGCCCCGGTCAGGGCCCGGCCGCCGATATCAACGCCACATGATCGAGGCAGTGCACACGACGGGCCACGAACCGTCCTCCCCGTCCATTCCCCGCCCCACGCCCCCTCCCGACGGGGACGCGGCGCCACGGCGCGTCAAGGCGGACCTCACGGGAGTTCCCGAGACGGCGCTGTGGACACTCCAGCACCGCGCCGCCGAGGCCGCCCGCCCGGACACGGTGCTGCCCGACCCGCGCGCCGTCCAGCTCATGGCCGAGCTCGAATTCCCCTTCCTGGAGCGGCTGGGCGCCCCCCGGCCCTGGCTGGCGCAGGCCATCGCGCTGCGCGCCCTCGCCTTCGACGGGGTGGTCCGCGAGTTCCTCGCCGCCCATCCGGACGGCACCGTGGTCGCGCTCGGCGAGGGCCTGGAGACCCAGTTCTGGCGGGTGGACAACGGCCGGGCCCGCTGGGTCACCGTCGACCTCCCCGATCCGCTGGCGCTGCGCAGACGCGTACTGCCGCACGGCTCCCGGCAGCACCTCGTCGCCTGCGACGCGCGCGACAGCCGGTGGACGGCGCAGATCGACGCCGCACGCGGTGTGCTGGTGACCGCTCAGGGCCTGCTGATGTATCTGCAGCCGGCGCAGGCGACCCGGCTGATCGGCGCCTGCGCCGAGGCGTTTCCCGGCGGCACCATGGTCTTCGACACCGTCTCGCGGCGGTTCAGCGCCCGAACCCGCAGCGGTACGAAGGGGCTCGGCGGCCATCGTCTGCCCCCGATGCCCTGGGGCATGGACGCGGCCGAGCGGCCCGAGCTGCGCACGGCCCATCCGGCCATCGGCGAGGTGTCCGGCATTCCGCTCCCCGCGGGCCGCGGCCTCCTCGGCCGTCTCGCGCCCCGCCTCACGGCCCTCCCGCTGCTCCGCAACGACTGCCCACTGCTCACCCGACTGCGCTTCGACCCGGCCCCCGCCCTCCTGCCCGGCCGGCCGCGACGGCCCTCATGAGGCCGGGGGGCGTACGGGCGGCCGGTACGCCCAACTCGCCCCGGTGCGGCGGCCGGTGTGCGCGCCGCGGGCGGGCCCGTGCACCGCGCACACCGGGCCGCCGCGCGACCGGCTCAGTCCTCGTGCCCCAGCTGGAGATCGCGTTCGGTGCGGCCGCCGCCCGCCACCTGCAGGACGGTGGCCACCGGCGGGTATCCGGCGGCGATGACGGTGTACTCACCGGCCGACAGGTCCACGAAGCGGAACAGCCCGTCGGAGCCGGTGATCGCGGTGTCGACGACATTGCCGGCGGCATCCAGCAGCGTGACCCTGGCGTCCTCGACGGTCCGCCCGCCGCCGGCCCGTACGGTCCCGCGCAGCACCGCGCCGCCGGCCAGCTCGATGTCCTGGCGGGTCTCCCGGGACGCCTGGACGGTCACCGGCAGGGCGGCCGGCCGGAAGGCCGGCGCACTGGAGGCCAGGGTGTACTCGCCGGCCACCAAATCCCCGATGACATAGCCGCCTTCGCGCCCGCTGCGGGTGGTGGCGACCACCTCACCGCGGACATCGGTGAGGGTGACCATGGCATCGCGTACGGGAGTGCCGTCGGCGGTGGTCACGGTGCCCGCGAGACGCCCCGCGCCGCCGAGCACGACGTCCAGCTCGACCGGTCGCTCGCCGACGGTGACGGTGACGGCCTGCGGCTGGTGCCCGCCCGCCGCCGCGATCAGCACATAGGAGCCGGCGCCCGGCGTGCTCAGCGCGTACCGGCCGTCCTCGCCGGTGGCACCGCGGCCGATCTGCCGGCCGGCGACATCGATGAGGGTCAGCGCGGCGCGCGGCACGATGCTGCCGTCGTGGTGCTGGACGGTGCCGCAGACCGGGACGCCGGCCGGGGCGGGCGGCCCTGCGGTGTGCCGATGCGCACGGGGGTAAGCAGGCCCGGAATCACGGGAGTTGACGGCATCGGTGGCCGTCGCGGTACGTGCCTGCGGTACGGCGGCGGGGTCGGCCGGGTCACCGTACGGCGCCTGCGGGGTGGTGGAGGCCTGCGGAGCATGCGGGGCGTGGGACACCAGGGGTTTCTCTTTCAGGAAGAAGGCGAGCACAGGGCCCAGGACGAGGACCGGCACGAGGTAGCAGAAGAGCCCCGGCAGGACGTGCGCGGACGCGGCGGCATAGCTGTCGCGCAGCGAGGCGGGCAGCGCCCGCACCAGGAGCGGGGTGATCGACTCCGGAGCGGGCGGCGGGGCCGGCCGCGGCAGCCGGTCGCCGAGCCGGCGGGCCAGCCGGTCGGCCACGAGAGTGGCGAAGAGGGCCGGGCCGACGCTGCCGCCGAGCTGCCGGACGGAGCGGGTGGTGTGGGTGGTGCGGGTGGTGCGGGTGGCGGTGCCGAGGCCGGCGTTGCGTACGGGGTTCCGCACGGCGCGCACCAGCACCGGCAGGACGCAGCCGAGGCCGACGCCGAGGAGGCCCGTCCAGAGGCTGGAGACCTCGCGCGGGGTGTCCTCCGGCATCCGCGAGAGCAGCCACATCCCTACTGCGGCCACCGCGCAGCCCAGGACCGCGAAGACCCGGCGGTGCCCGGTGCGGCGGAGGAGCCGGCCGGAGACGAGGGAGGCGAGGACGATGCCGCCCGTCAGGGGCAGCATCAGCAGCCCGGACGCGGTGGCACCCTCGGCGCTCTGCACAAAGACCGGCAGATAGCTGGCCGCCCCGAAGAGCGCGAGGCCGACGGCGGCTCCGATCAGACCGGTGACGTAAAAGGCCGGGTCGCGGAACCGCCGCAGCGGGAGCAGCGGTTCGGCGGCGAAGTGCTCGACGGCGACGAACAGCAGGGCGGTGCCGAGCGCGCCGGCGCCGAGGCCGAGCACGACCCGCGAGTCCCAGGCGTACGCGGTGCCGCCCCACCTGGTCAGCAGGACCAGACAGGTGGCGAAGGCGGCGAGCAGCAGCGCTCCGGCGAGGTCCGGCTTGGCGCGGCGGGCCGGTCGGGGCAGCTTCAGTACGAAGGCGGTCAGCAGCAGTGCCAGCACACCGAACGGGACGTTGAGGGCGAAGCACCAACGCCAGGAGGCACGGTCGGTGCAGAGGCCGCCGATCAGCGGCCCGGCCACCGAGGCGAGCCCGAGGGCCGCGCCGATCAGGCCCATGGAGCGAGCGCGGGCCCGGGGCCGTACGACCTCGGCGACGAGCGCCTGGATGCCGATCACGATCCCACCGCTGCCGGCGCCCTGGACGGCCCGGAAGAGGGCGAGTTCGTCCATCGTCCGTGACCAGCCGGCCAGCGCCGAGCCGGCGGTGAAGAGGAGGAGGGCGAGGAGGAGGGCGGGCTTGCGGCCGAAGGCGTCACCGAGCCTGCCGAAGAGGGGCAGTGCGAGGGTGGCGGCGAGGAGGCAGGACGTCACCGGCCAGGACATCGTGTCCGGGCCGTGCAGCTCGCCGGCGATCTCCGGGAGCGCGGGGACGACGACGGTCGGGGCGAGGGCCGCGAGCAGCAGCGCCGGCAGCAGGCCGAGGAGGACCAGGCGGAGGCGGCGGGGGCCGGGCGGCACCACCGCGCCGGGGCCGGGGCCAGGGTCGAGGCTGAGGCCGGGGCCGCCGGGTCGGTGGTGCACGGCCGGCCGCGCCGGAGGCGCCGTGGTGCCCGCTGTGGTGCCCGTTGCGGGCGGACCGGTCCGCTCGACCCGTTCGCCCAGGGTGGTCCCGCCCACGTGCTGCTCCCCTCGTCACGCCTGTTGCCGCCCAATTTCTCGCATTGGGCGACAACACCGATCAAGCGCGGCGAATGGGTGCGTGCAGGGCGGGAACGGACGTCAAGTACGGTGCGCGGCGCGCCTCTTGGGCTCCCATCTGGGCTTTCCGCAAGGAGGCGATCCGGCGGGCCGCACACGTCGACTCACCGGAAACCACCCGAACCGGTGAGTGTGACGGCAGGCGCGCGAGGTGACGGCGTGACCGGACCGATCACTTCTCCGTCTCGTGGGCGAGCTTGGCGAGGAGCGCGTCGTAGATCCGGCCGAGCCCCTTGGGCGCGAAGGTCTTCTCGAAGAATCCGCCGATACCGCCGGCGCCCGTCCAGGTGGTGGTGACGACGACCTTGCTGCGCTTCTCACCGGCCGGGGTGACGACCCAGGTGGTCACCATCGAAGAATTGCGGTCCTTCTCCACGAGCTGGCCCTCGGTCGGCTCGTCGACCTCCAGCAGGCAGTCCCGCACCCGCTTGCTCGTGGCCTGGAGCTTCCAGTGGACGAGGGTGCCCTTGCCGTCGCCGCCCTCGCGGACCTCGTACTCGCTGAAGTGCTCGGGCAGCAGCTTCTGACGCGTGCCGCTGTAGTCGGCGAGCGCGTCGAACACGTCCTCCGGGTCCGCCGCGATCTCGCGCTGCGTCGTGGCCTCGACCTGCCCCATGTGCGTTTCCCTCCGGTAGTTCGGCTGACCGCCCTGCGGTGCACCGCCAAGCCAACCACCCCTGGGTGACCCGCCCAAATCCAGGGTTGACACACAGCATGGGAACGTTTGTTCTATTGTTGCCCCGGGGGGATCGACAGGATCCAGAAGGAGGCCCGATGCGCTGGGACAATCTCGGCGAAAGCCCGTCCGCCCTGTTCGGTGCGGACGTCGTGAGCCGGACGGTCGACACCCCCGAATTCCGTGGGATCACCTTCCACGAGGTGCACGCCCGCTCGATCGTGAACCGCGTCCCGGGCGCCTCCCGGATGCCGTTCGAATGGACCGTGAATCCGTACCGCGGCTGCAGCCATGCCTGCGTGTACTGCTTCGCACGCAAGACGCACAGCTATCTCGACCTGGACACCGGGCAGGGCTTCGACTCCCAGATCGTGGTGAAGGTCAACGCCCCGGCGCTGCTGCGCCGCGAGCTGGCCGCCCGCCGCTGGCGCGGCGACCACATAGCGATGGGCACCAACGTCGATTGTTATCAGCGCGCGGAAGGCCGCTACGGCCTGATGCCCGGCATCCTCACGGCGCTGCGCGACCACGCCAACCCCTTCTCGATCCTCACCAAGGGCACGCTGATCCTCCGGGACCTGACGCTGCTCCAGCAGGCCGCCGCGGTCACCGACATCGGCATCTCCGTCTCCGTCGGCTTCCTCGACCGCGAGCTGTGGCGCACGGTCGAGCCCGGCACCCCCGCCCCGGAGCGCCGCCTGGAGGTGGTCCGCACCCTCACCGCGCACGGCATCCCCTGCGGGGTGCTGATGGCGCCGGTAATCCCGTTCCTCGGGGACTCCCCCGAGCAGCTGCGGGCCACGGTGCGCGCCGTCGCGGAGGCCGGCGCCGGCTCCGTGACCCCGCTCGTGCTGCATCTGCGGCCCGGCGCCCGCGAGTGGTTCATGGCCTGGCTGGGGCGCCACCACCCGCATCTGGTGCGGCGCTACGTGACGATGTACGCGGACGGCGCCTACGCCCCGAAGTGGTACCAGCGCCGGATCACCCGTCAGGTCCATGAACTCGCCGCGGAGTACGGCATCGGCCCCGCCCGCCCCGGCGAGGCCCGCCGGCTCCCGCCACCGGACACCACTCCCGGACCGGCCGGAAGCCCCGGCGACGAGGCCTCCCACCACCCCGCGGAACCGACCCAGTTGACCCTGCTCTGACTCGGAAACCCCCTTGACGTGCCCCCTAACCTCTCCGGCATGGATGGGACCGAGAGGACTTCTGAGCGCGCCCCCGCGCAGCCGCCGCACCCCGTACGGATACGGGAGATGACCGAGGCCGATGTCGACGCCGTCTCCGCGGTGCGGGTCCACGGCTGGCAGGCGGCCTACCGCGGGCTGATGCCACAGGCGTACCTGGACGCGATGAGCGTGGCGGCGGACGCCGAGCGGCGGCGGTCGTGGTTCGGGCGCCGGTCCCCGGAGGTGTCGGACCTGGTGGCCGAGCGGGACGGCGAGGTCGTCGGCTGGGCGTGCGTCGGTCCGGCCCGCGACCCCGATATCGCCCCGGGAGCCGAGGAGTTGCCCGCGCCCCGGCCGACCGCGGGCGAACTGCTCGCCATCTACGTGGCCCCCGGCCTGATCGGCACCGGCATCGGACGCGCCCTGATGTCCGCCGGCACCGCCCGCGCCCGGGCGCACGGCTTCCACACGCTGTACCTGTGGGTGGTACGCGGCAACACCCGCGCCCAGCGCTTCTACGAGCGGGCCGGTTTCGTACCGGACGGCGCCGAGGAGGCGTACGAGGTGGGCGGCGTCAGCGTCCCGGAGCTGCGCTACCGGCGGTCGCTGGTCCTTGGGGGCGGGTAGGGCCGGGCCTCTCCGACCGCGTGCCGCAGGCGCGCGCCCGTGAGCTGGGGACGACGCAGGCCGATAGCGGCAGTCCCGGGCAGGCGGACCCCAGTCGCCTAGTGCACGCAGAACTCATTGCCCTCCGGGTCCGTCATGACCACCCACTCGGCGCCCGGTTCCTTGACCTGGCCCTCCACCCGGGCGCCGAGGGCGCGGAGGCGTTCGACCTCGGTGTCCCGCTCGCCCGCGGGGCCGTGCAGGTCGAGGTGCAGGCGGTTCTTGGCCGTCTTCTTCTCCGACTGCGGGACGCGGTTGAAGAGCAGCCGGCGCCCCCGTCCCGTGCCGCTCTCCGTGTCGTACGGGTCGTCGGGGTGGCGTACGGCCGCCGCATCCCGCCAGGCGCGCCGGCCGTGGTGGTCGAGGAGGATCTCGGGCGGGATGGTGCCGAGGCCGAGGAGCTTGCCGATGAGGGCGCTGTGGTCCTCGACCTCGTAGTGGAGCGCTTCCGCCCAGAAGTCGGCCTGGGCGTGCGGGTCGTGGGCGTCGACGACGAGTTTCCAGTGCAGCGGCGTTGGGGTCATGGTCACCACTTATAGACCCCGGCACTGACATCCGGCGGCCGGAGCGGCCCGGCGTCCTTGTGTCGCGGGACGGGCTCGCCGGGCCCCCGGCCTCGCACGACGGCCGGGCCCGGCGGCCGGCTAGTGGGGAAGCCCCTCACCGCCACCCGGCCCCGCGCCCCGCTCCGCGCCGGGGGCCCGGCCCGCTCCGCGGCCTGCGCTCCCGTGCGACCCGTCGTCCTGCCCGTCGCCCGGCCCACCCGCCGCCTCGGCCCCGTCCTCCGCCACCGCATCCTCATGCACCCCCAGCCGCGCGAGCGACGCCGCGGCGGCGGCCGCCAGCCGCGGATGGGCGACGGCGGCGGTGAGGGCGGGGACGGCGCGCCGGTCGCCCAGCGCGCCCAGGCCCTCGACACAGGCGAGCGCCACCCGCCAGTAGGGGTTGTGCGGGGTCAGCAGCCGCTCCAGGGTCGCGATCAGCGCGGGGACGGACTGCGGCGCCCGGAGTTCGGCGAGCAGCCGGACCGGGTGCAGCGCATAGGCGGTGCGCAGCGGGTTGGTGGCCAGCGCGGCCGCGGCGCGGGCGGTACGGGGGTCGCCGAGCCGGGCCAGGGCGTAGGCAGCGGTGGCGCAGCGCACCGGGTCGCGGTAGTTCAGTAACAGCACCAGCGTCTCGAAGGCCCGCTTGTCGCCGGCGCAGCCAAGGATGAACGCGGCGATCTCCCTGGCCCACAGCGGACGCTCCACGGCGACCAGCATCCGGGCCAGTTCCTCGCGTCCGGCCGGGCTGTTCTTGCGGGCCAGCCCCAGCAACCGTTCGTAGGCGATCAGATCCTGTGGGGAGCGGAGTTCGGCCCGCACCCGGTCCGTCAACTCGTGGAATTCGTCTTCCATTTGCCGCTCCCCTCCCGCCGGTCCGCCCCGGTTCTCGCGGCGTGACCTGCACCACAGACTAATGACCCGCGCCACCCCTGGCGCTCGGGTTACTCACCGGTTAACCTGCTGGAACGAGCAGCACCCCTGCTCGGGCGGCCTGGTGACGCAGCCGCCACAGAGTGAAGTCGGTTCGGCACAGCACGACAACAGCACGGAGCGCACGGCACGGCCCCGGGACAGGGCCCGCCGCAGCTCCCCCACCGCCGGCGCTGCCCGCAGCGCCGTGGCTCCTCGCGGCACACCGCCGCCTGCCTGCCGCGGCGTATGGCCAGGGCACCGCGGCCGCGCGGCTACCCCTCAGTCGTCACTTCTCCCCTGCGCTCAGGGGAACACCCTCAGGAGTCTCGCGATGGGCCCTCAGTCCACCCCTGATCTCTCAACTCCCCCCTCCCCCTTGTCCCTTTCCACCATCGCCGTCGTCGGCCTGGGCACCATGGGCACCGGTATCGCCGAGGTCCTGACCCGCGCCGGCCGCGAGGTCATCGGCATCGACACCGACGAAGCCGCCGCCCGGCAGGCCGTCGCCACCCTCGAAGCCGCCACGGCCCGTGCGGTCGCCCGCGAGCGGATCACGGAGCGGGAGCGGCAGGACATCCTCGCCCGGTTCCGCACCTTCACCGATCTGCAGGCGGCCGCGGACGCCGATCTCGTCATCGAGGTCGTGCCCGAGGACTACGAGCTCAAGCGGCAGGTCTTCGCCGGGCTGGACGCCGTGGTGCGGGCCGACACCATCCTCGCCACCGGCACCAACGCGCTCTCCGTGACCCGGCTGGCCGCCGACTCGCAGCGCCCCGAGCGGGTGCTCGGTGTGCACTTCTTCAACCCCGCACCGGCCATGAAGCTGGTCGAGGTGGTCTCCTCGGTCCTCACCGCGCCGACCGCGGTCGCGGCCGTCACCGAGCTCGCCCGTGACCTGGGCAAGGACCCGATCGCGGTGGGTGACCGCCCCGGCTTCGTCGCCGACGGCCTGCTGTTCGGCTATCTGAACCAGGCCGCCGCGATGTACGAGGCCAGGTACGCCACCCGCGAGGACATCGACGCCGCGATGCGGCTCGGCTGCGGCCTGCCCATGGGCCCGCTGGCCCTGCTCGACCTGATCGGCGTGGACACCGCCCGGACCGTCCTGGAGGCGATGTACGCCGAGTCCCAGGACCGGCTGCACGCCCCGGCACCGATCCTCGGCCAGCTGGCCGAGGCGGGGCTGACCGGCCGCAAGGCGGGCCGCGGCTTCTACACGTACGACGCCCCGGGCAGCGGTACCACCGTGCCGGACGCGGAGAGCCCGGCGGCCGCCGATGAGCTCGCCGCCGGGCGTACGGTCAGCAGCGTCGGCGTGGCCGGCTCCGGGACGATGGCCAGCGGTATCGCCGAGGTCTTCGCCAAGGCGGGCTTCAAGGTCGTGCTGGCCGCCCGCAGCCTGGAGAAGGCGGAGAAGGCGAAGGCCAGGATCGCCAAGTCGCTGGGCCGCTCCGTGGACAAGGGCCGGCTCACCCCCGAGGCCCGGGACACCACCCTGGCGTCGATCACCCCGGCCGGGGCGCTCGAGGCGTTCGCGGACGTCGATCTGGCGGTCGAGGCGGTGGCCGAGGATCTGGCGGTCAAGCAGGAGCTGTTCCGCACGCTGGACAAGGTCTGCAAGCCGGGCGCCATCCTGGCGACCACCACCTCCTCGCTGCCGGTCGTGGCCTGCGCCCGCGCCACCTCGCGCCCCGAGGACGTCATCGGGATGCACTTCTTCAACCCGGCGCCCGCCATGAAGCTGGTCGAGGTGGTCCGCACGGTCCTGACCGCGGACGATGTGCACGCCACCGTGCGGGCGGTCTGCGCCAAGGTCCGCAAGCACCCGGTGGACTGCGGCGACCGGGCCGGATTCATCGTGAACGCGCTGCTGTTCCCGTACCTGAACAACGCGATCAAGATGGTCGAGGAGCACTACGCGTCGCTGGACGACATCGACGCCGCCATGAAGCTCGGCGGCGGCTACCCGATGGGCCCGTTCGAACTCCTCGACGTGGTCGGCCTGGACGTGTCCCTGGCCATCGAGAAGGTGCTGCACGCCGAGTTCCGCGACCCCGGGCTGGCCCCGGCGCCGCTGCTGGAGCACCTCGTCGCGGCCGGCTGCCTCGGCCGCAAGACCGGCCGCGGCTTCCGTGAGTACGCCCGGCGGTGACGCCTGGCGGCACCCCGGCGACGCCGGGGGAGGGTGGGGTGGACTGCTGGAACCGGACGGCGGTCCACCCCCGCTCACCGGGGCGAAGGCACCACCTCATGCCGCAGGCCGCGTAAATATGCAGTACCGTCCCCACATGTCCCAGCCCGCTCGCCCGCAGTCGTCCGACACGTCCGACACCGTCACTCCCGGCACCCGCCGGGCGGCGGCGCAACGGCTCAAAATGCGCCGTGAATTGTCGGCCGCGGCGATGGAGCTGTTTGCGACCAAGGGCTACGAAGCGACGACGGTCGACGAGATCGCGGCCGCCGCGGGCGTCGCCCGGCGCACCTTCTTCCGCCACTTCCGCTCCAAGGAAGAGGCGATCTTCCCCGACCACGACGACACCCTCGTCCGCGCGGAGGCCGTCCTGGACGCCGCTCCGCCGCACGAGAACCCCCTCGACACGGTCTGCCGCGGCATCAAGGAGGTCATGCGGATGTACGCGGCCTCCCCGGCCGTGTCGGTGGCCCGCTACCGCCTGACCCGCGAGGTCCCTACCCTGCGGGAGGCGGAGATCGCCTCGGTGGCCCGCTACGAGCGGCTGTTCACCCGCTATCTGCTGGGCCACTTCGACGAGGGCGCACACCGCGAGGGCGATGACGACCCGCTGCTCGCCGAGGTCGCCGCGTCCGCCGTGGTCACCGCGCACAACCACGTACTGCGGCGCTGGCTGCGGGCCGACGCCCAGGGCGATGTCGAGGCCCAGCTCGACCATGCCTTCGAGATCGTCCGGGAGACCTTCGGCGCCGGCATCGGCGCCGGCCGCACCGGCGGTGAGCAGCCCCCGGCGTCCGTCTCGCGGGAGGGCGAGGTGCTGGTGGCGGTGGCGCGTACGGACGCCCCGCTGGACGAGGTCATGCGCACCATCCGCAAGGCGCTCACCGAGCGGAAGTAACGGTCCTCCGACCGGATCGGACGGACATCGCGGCCCGGCGCCCGTGGCCCGGCCGGGCCGCGACACGGATGGTCTAACCCCGACCCCGCACACGCTGTGCGTTGCGGGCATTTCTCTGCGTCACCGTCAGGCCCCTCATCGGCCTTCTTTTGCTCATGCGTGCCGTCCGGATGACATCTGAGAGAAATTCTTGGCACTCAGTGTCTTGTCGACTGGCACGCGGTGTCATACCTTGAAGTTGTCCGGGCGGCCGGCGCGCAGAGAACCAACGCGCGCCGGCTGTCCCACCAGCCCTACGTGGCTGCCCGCCCGGACGCCTGCGTCACAGGCACCCCCAGCAGCCGCTGGGCACCGCGCTCACCACAGCGCTGCCAGGCACCGCGGCCGACGGCTCTGCAATCCCAGCAGAGGCGGCGGACACGGCGCCGCCCCCGGCCGAACCGACGGCACCACCTCCGCACCACCCCCGACGTTCCCCCCAAAGCCGTTCCCTCAACGGTTCCCCACGCTCTCCGCTTCGGTCGAGCAGGGGAGGCCCCAACCGCCGGAGGCACCCCGTGAACGAAATCCTGGACGCAATCCTCGCGCCTGACACCACCAGCGCCGACTTCGCCGGCCTGACCATCCCCGAGTCCTACCGCGCGGTGACCGTGCACAAGGACGAGGCCGAGATGTTCGCCGGCCTCGACAGCAGGGAGAAGGACCCCCGCAAGTCACTGCACGTCGACGAGGTGCCGGTGCCCGAGCTGGGCCCGGGCGAGGCGCTGGTGGCCGTCATGGCCTCCTCCGTGAACTACAACTCCGTGTGGACCTCGATCTTTGAGCCGGTGTCGACGTTCGGATTCCTGGAGCGCTACGGCAGGCTCTCCCCGCTCACCAAGCGGCACGACCTGCCGTACCACGTCATCGGCTCCGACCTGGCCGGCGTCGTCCTGCGCACCGGCCCCGGCGTCAACGCCTGGGGCCCCGGCGACGAAGTCGTCGCGCACTGCCTGTCCGTGGAGCTGGAATCCTCCGACGGCCACAACGACACCATGCTCGACCCCGAGCAGCGCATCTGGGGCTTCGAGACCAACTTCGGCGGCCTGGCCGAGATCGCGCTGGTCAAGTCCAACCAGCTGATGCCCAAGCCCCAGCACCTGAGCTGGGAAGAGGCGGCGTCGCCCGGTCTGGTCAACTCCACCGCCTACCGCCAGCTCGTCTCGCAGAACGGCGCGGCGATGAAGCAGGGCGACAACGTCCTGATCTGGGGCGCCAGCGGCGGACTCGGCTCGTACGCCACCCAGTTCGCACTGGCCGGCGGTGCCAACCCGATCTGTGTGGTCTCCTCCGACCAGAAGGCGGAGATCTGCCGGAAGATGGGCGCCGAGGCGATCATCGACCGCAACGCCGAGGGCTACAAGTTCTGGAAGGACGAGCACAACCAGGACCCGCGCGAGTGGAAGCGCTTCGGCAAGCGGATCCGCGAGCTGACCGGCGGCGAGGACGTGGACATCGTCTTCGAGCACCCCGGCCGCGAGACGTTCGGCGCCTCCGTCTACGTCACGCGCAAGGGCGGCACCATCGTCACCTGCGCCTCCACCTCCGGCTACCACCACGAGTACGACAACCGCTACCTGTGGATGTCGCTCAAGCGGATCGTGGGCTCGCACTTCGCGAACTACCGCGAGGCGTGGGAGGCCAACCGTCTGATCGCCAAGGGCAAGATCCACCCGACCCTGTCGAAGACGTACACCCTCGAAGAGACCGGGCAGGCGGCGTACGACGTGCACCGCAACCTCCACCAGGGCAAGGTCGGCGTGCTGGCACTGGCCCCCGAGGAGGGCATGGGCGTGCGGGACGAGGAAATGCGCGCCAAGCACCTCGACGCCATCAACCGGTTCCGGAACGTCTGAGCCGGCTCGGACAGTCGGAACCACGAGGATACGGGCCTGATATGACTGAGCGTCAGAAGGATCGTCCGTGGCTGATGCGGACCTACGCCGGCCACTCCACCGCCGAGGCGTCCAACGAGCTGTACCGGCGCAATCTCGCCAAGGGCCAGACCGGCCTGTCGGTCGCGTTCGACCTCCCGACGCAGACCGGATACGACCCCGACCACATCCTCGCCCGCGGCGAGGTCGGCCGGGTCGGGGTCCCGGTGTCCCACCTCGGTGACATGCGACGGCTGTTCCAGGACATCCCCCTGGACCAGATGAACACCTCGATGACCATCAACGCGACGGCCATGTGGCTGCTGGCGCTGTACGAGGTGGTCGCCGAGGAGCAGGGCGCCGACATCTCCAAGCTGTCGGGGACGACGCAGAACGACATCGTCAAGGAGTACCTCTCGCGCGGGACGCACGTCTTCCCGCCGGGGCCTTCGCTGCGGCTGACCACCGACATGATCACGTACACGGTGGCGCACATCCCCAAGTGGAACCCGATCAACATCTGCAGCTACCACCTGCAGGAGGCGGGCGCCACGCCGGTCCAGGAGATCGCCTACGCGATGTCCACCGCCATCGCGGTGCTGGACGCGGTGCGCGACTCCGGGCAGGTGCCGCCGGAGAAGTTCGGCGATGTCGTGGCCCGTATCTCGTTCTTCGTGAACGCCGGGGTCCGGTTCGTCGAGGAGATGTGCAAGATGCGCGCCTTCGGCCGCATCTGGGACAAGATCACCCGTGAGCGCTACGGCATCGAGAACGAGAAGCAACGCCGGTTCCGCTACGGCGTCCAGGTCAACTCGCTCGGTCTGACCGAGGCGCAGCCGGAGAACAACGTCCAGCGGATCGTGCTGGAGATGCTGGCCGTCACGCTCTCCAAGGACGCCCGCGCCCGGGCCGTGCAGCTCCCCGCCTGGAACGAGGCGCTGGGGCTGCCGCGGCCCTGGGACCAGCAGTGGTCGCTGCGCATCCAGCAGGTCCTGGCGCACGAGAGCGATCTGCTGGAGTACGAGGACATCTTCGCCGGCTCGCACGTCATCGAGGCCAAGGTGGACGCCCTGGTAACCGACTGCCTCGCCGAGATCGAGCGGATCCAGGAGATGGGCGGCGCGATGGCCGCCGTGGAGTCCGGCTACCTCAAGTCGCAGCTGGTCTCCGCGCACGCCGAGCGGCGGGCCCGGATCGAGGCCGGCGAGGAGAAGATCGTCGGCGTCAACTGCTTCGAGGGCACCGAGCCCAACCCGCTCACCGCCGATCTCGACACGGCCATCATGACCGTCGACCCCGCCAACGAGGCACGGGTCGTCAAGGCGCTGCACGACTGGCGGGACAACCGCGACGAGACGCGCGCCCAGGAGTCGCTGTCGGTCCTGAAGAAGACCGCGGCCGGTGACGGCAACCTCTTCGCGGCCACCGTGGAGTGTGCCCGTGCCGGGGTGACGACCGGCGAGTGGGCCTGGGCGCTGCGGGACGTCTTCGGCGAGTTCCGGGCCCCCACGGGCGTCTCCAGCGCCCCGCTGGCGGTCGCCGCCGAGGAGGGCAGCCCGCTCGCCGCGGTCCGCGAGAAGGTCGCCAAGACCGCCGCCGAACTCGGCAGCGGCAAGCTGCGGCTGCTGGTCGGCAAGCCCGGCCTGGACGGGCACAGCAACGGCGCCGAGCAGATCGCCGTACGGGCCCGGGACGCCGGCTTCGAGGTGATCTACCAGGGCATCCGGCTCACCCCGGAGCAGATCGTCTCGGCCGCGGTCGCCGAGGACGTGCACTGCGTCGGGCTGTCGATCCTGTCCGGCTCGCACGCCGAGCTGGTGCCGGACGTGCTGGCGCGGCTGCGGCGCACCGGCGTGGACGACATACCCGTCATCGTCGGCGGCATCATTCCCTCCGCCGACGCAACCGCACTGCGGGAGGCCGGAGTGGCGGCGGTCTTCACCCCCAAGGACTTCGGTATTACGGAGATCATCGGCCGTATCGTCGACGAGATCCGGACAGCGAACCGGCTCGACCCTCTGGAGGTCCCCGCATGACCCAGGCGAACCGCCCGCCCGGCGGCCGCCCGCGCCGCTCCTGTCTCGCGGTCCCGGGCAGCAATCCGCGCTTTCTGGAGAAGGCCCAGGGGCTCCCGGCCGACCAGGTCTTCCTGGACCTGGAGGACGCCTGTGCGCCGCTCGCCAAGGAAGGCGCCCGGCACCACATCGTCGAGGCGCTGAACCAGGGCGACTGGACCGGCAAGACGCGGGTCGTGCGGGTCAACGACTGGACCACGCACTGGACGTACCGGGACGTCATCACGGTCGTCGAGGGTGCGGGGACGAATCTCGACTGCATCATGCTGCCGAAGGTCCAGGACGCCCAGCAGATCGTGGCGCTGGACCTGCTGCTGACGCAGATCGAGAAGACCATGGGCTTCGAGGTCGGCAGGATCGGCATCGAGGCCCAGATCGAGAACGCCAAGGGCCTGGTGAACGTCGACGACATCGCCGGCGCCTCGCCCCGGATGGAGACCATCGTCTTCGGCCCGGCCGACTTCATGGCGTCGATCAACATGAAGTCCCTGGTGGTCGGCGAGCAGCCGCCCGGCTATGGGGCGGATGCCTATCACTACATTCTGATGCGCATTCTGATGGCGGCTCGTACCTACGATCTGCAGGCGATCGACGGACCCTACCTTCAGATCAAGAACGTTGACGGCTATCGCGAGGTCGCCGGCCGGGCCGCCGCCCTCGGCTTCGACGGCAAGTGGGTGCTGCACCCCGGTCAGGTCGAGGCCGCCAACGAGGTGTTCTCCCCGTCGCAGGAGGACTACGACCACGCCGAGCTGATCCTGGACGCCTACGAGTGGCACACCTCGGAGGCGGGCGGAGCCAAGGGTTCCGCGATGCTCGGCGACGAGATGATCGACGAGGCGAGCCGGAAGATGGCGCTGGTCGTCGCCGGCAAGGGCCGGGCCGCCGGCATGATCCGCACGTCCAAGTTCGAGGCCCCGGAGGCATAAGCACCATGCAGTTCGGCCGTACCTATGAAGAGTTCACCGTCGGCGATGTGTACAAGCACTGGCCCGGAAAAACCGTCACCGAATACGACGACCACCTCTTCTGCCTGCTCACCATGAACCACCACCCGCTGCACATGGACAGCAACTATGCGGAACAGACCACCGACTTCAAGAAGAACGTCGTCGTCGGCAATTACATCTACTCCCTGCTGCTGGGCATGTCGGTGCCCGATGTCTCCGGAAAGGCCATCGCCAACCTGGAGATCGAGTCGCTGAAGCATGTGGCGCCCACCTTCCACGGCGACACGATCTACGGCGAGACGACGGTGCTCGACAAGACGCCGTCGAAGTCCAAGTCCGACCGCGGCATCGTGTACGTCGAGACCAAGGGCTACAAGCAGGACGGCACCCTGATCTGCGTCTTCCGGCGCAAGGTCATGGTCCCCACCGCCACCTACATCAAGGAGCGCGGCGGCGAACAGCCCGGCCGCCCGGAGCTTAAGGCCCCGACGGCCAAGAAGGAGAAGTAGCCATGACCCGTCTCGCGCAGACCGAGGGCCTGACCGACATCCAGCGGGAAATCCTCTCCACCGTCCGCGACTTCGTGGACAAGGAGATCCTGCCGGTCGCCACGGAGCTGGAACACCGCGACGAGTACCCGACGCAGATCGTCGAGGGCCTGAAGGAACTCGGCGTGTTCGGCCTGATGATTCCCGAGGAATACGGCGGTCTGGGTGAGTCCCTGCTCACCTACGCGCTGACCGTCGAGGAGATCGCCCGCGGCTGGATGAGCGTCTCGGGCATCATCAACACGCACTTCATCGTGGCGTACATGCTCAAGCAGCACGGCACGCAGGAGCAGAAGGACTACTTCCTGCCGAAGATGGCGGCCGGCGAAATCCGGGGCGCCTTCTCGATGTCGGAGCCGGCGCTGGGGTCCGACGTTTCGGCCATTTCCTCCAAGGGCGTGCGGGACGGCGACGAATACGTTCTGAACGGCCAGAAGATGTGGCTCACCAACGGCGGTTCCTCGACGCTGGTCGCGGTGCTGTGCCGGACGGACGAGGGTCACCCGGAGGGCACCGCCCCGCACAAGTCGATGACGACCTTCCTCGTGGAGAAGGAGGCCGGCTTCGGTGAGGTGCGGCCGGGCCTCACCATTCCGGGCAAGATCGACAAGATGGGCTACAAGGGCGTCGACACCACCGAGCTGATCATGGACGGGCTGCGGATCCCGGCCGATCGGGTGCTCGGCGGCGAGAGCGGACGTGGCTTCTATCACATGATGGACGGCGTCGAGGTCGGCCGGGTCAATGTGGCCGCGCGCGGATGCGGTGTCGCCCAGCGCGCGTTCGAGCTGGGCGTTTCGTACGCGCAGCAGCGACACACCTTCGGCAAGCCGATCGCCCAGCACCAGGCCATTCAGTTCAAACTGGCGGAAATGGCGACAAAGGTCGAAGCGGCCCATGCAATGATGGTGAACGCCGCTCGCAAAAAGGACTCGGGGCAGCGAAACGACCTCGAGGCGGGCATGGCGAAGTACCTGGCCTCCGAGTACTGCAAGGAGGTGGTGGAAGACGCGTTCCGTATCCACGGCGGCTACGGCTTCTCGAAGGAGTACGAGATCGAGCGCCTCTACCGCGAGGCCCCGATGCTCCTGATCGGTGAAGGTACCGCCGAGATCCAGAAAATGATCATTGGTCGCCGGCTACTCGAGGAGTACCGGATCCAGGGGTGAACGTCCCGTTTGGAGTGCTTTGGTCTAGACGAAGATCACACCCCGTCATGGTTCTTCGGCCACGGATTGGCTCTGGCTCTTGGCCAGTTGCCGCTCGCAACCGATAGCATCCACGGAAAGCCGCCGTCCCCCGTATCCCTACGCGGCATCCTCCGCTACGAAGGTCATCCATGCCCCACAGCCAATCCTCTGCACCACGCGGTCGCGTCCGCCTCGCGCGCGGAGCGTCGCCGTGGCTCCTGCCGACCGTTGCCACGGCAGCGATCAGCCTCGCCCGGTCCCGCCGGTCGGGTCGCTGGGCCGCCGTTGCCGTGCCCACCACCGCACTGGCGGCGGGCATGCTGTGGTTTTTCCGCGACCCCGAGCGGGAGATCGCTCAGGGCCGGGTCATCTCCCCGGCCGACGGCGTGGTGCAGAGCATCATGCCGTGGAAGGACGGGCGCACCCGCGTCGCGATCTTCATGAGCCCGCTGAACGTCCACGTCAACCGCGCGCCGCTGGCCGGCACGGTGACGTCCGTGGAGCACATCCCCGGCGGGTTCGTCCCGGCGTTCAACAAGGAGAGCGAGAACAACGAGCGGGTCGTGTGGCACTTCGACACCGAGCTCGGCGACATCGAGATGGTGCAGATCGCCGGCGCGGTGGCCCGCCGCATCGTCCCCTACGTGCCCGAGGGCACCAAGGTCGAACAGGGCGAGCGGATCGGTCTGATCCGCTTCGGCTCGCGCGTGGACGTCTACCTCCCGGAAGGCGTCGAGGCTGCGGTCGAGGTCGGCCAGGCCACCACCGCGGGGGTGACTCGCCTTGACCGTGATTGATCCCGAGACTCAGGCGGGCTGGGCGCCCGAGACCGATGAGGACGACGACATGCCGCTGTCCACGCGGCTGTCAATAGCGGACACCCTCACCCTCGGCAACGCGATCTGCGGCTTCATGGCCGTGTACTTCACGACCACCGGGGTGCTCATCCCGCATCTGACGGGCACCGAGGACGGCGGGATGGCCCGGCACAGCGCGGCGATGGCCGTGATCCTGATGCTGTTCGCCTCGGTCTTCGACCTCTTCGACGGGCTGGTGGCGCGCAAGCTCCGGGCCTCGGCGATGGGGGCCGAGCTCGACAACCTCTCCGACCTGATCAGCTTCGGGCTGGCGCCCGCGTACTTCGTCGTGACCTGGGGCATGGTCGCCCAGGACGCGCACCAGCGGGTGTCGGTGGTCGCCGCGGTCGTGGTGCTGCTGGCGGTGGTGCTCCGGCTTGCCCGGTTCTCCTGCGTCACGCTGCGTGACGGCATCTTCCAGGGCATGCCGAGCCCGTTCGGCGCCCTGACCGTCGTCGCCATCGTGCTGCTGGAGCT
Organism: Streptomyces sp. 2323.1; assembly: GCF_900221035.1. Classification (NCBI taxonomy): domain Bacteria; kingdom Bacillati; phylum Actinomycetota; class Actinomycetes; order Kitasatosporales; family Streptomycetaceae; genus Streptomyces; species Streptomyces sp. 2323.1. The sequence continues at coordinate 1,457,508 of NZ_LT907981.1, forward strand.
GCCGTTCCTGCCGACGCTGCTGGCGATCATCGGGGTGGCCTGGCTGATGGTGAGCCGGGTCGAATACCCCAAGCCGCGGGGCCGGCTCGCGGTGGCGATGCTCAGCTGGATCGTGCTCAGCATGGGCATGCTCGCGGCCTGGGCGCTGGACGCCCCCGGCGGTCAGCTGCTGCTGCAGACCGGCTGCGCCCTGCAGGTGGTCATGGGCGCGATGATCCCGCTGTTCGCGACGGCCCGGAGGGTGAACACCTTCCGCGACAACCGCCGCGAGTCGCGCGCCGAATCGCGCGCCGCGCAGCTCCCCTAAGGGAGCACTCCGCACACCCACAGAGCCCCGGGCGAATCATTCGCCCGGGGCTCTCGGCATGTGCGGCGGCGGCCTCAGACCAGGAAATCGCGCGCCAGGCGCTCGGCCGCCCGCTCCAGCAGCGGCCCCGCCTCGGCCATACAGCGGGCCGGATCGGGCTCCAGATCCGTCAGGGCGTAGGCGCGCCGGATGCCGGCCGCTTGCAGGGCCTCCGGCGTCAGCTGGAGCCGGCCGCAGACCGCGGCCACCTCCAGGCCGGCCGCACGGGCCGCCGCGGCGACCCCGGCCGGCGCCTTGCCGTGCAGCGTCTGGGCGTCGAGCGAGCCCTCGCCCGTGATGACGAAGGTGGCCCGGGCCAGTGCGGGGGCGAAGCCCAGGACGTCGAGCATCACCTCGATGCCCGGCCGGAACACCGCGTCCAGCGCGACCAGCGCGCCGTAGCCGATGCCGCCCGCGGCGCCCGCGCCGGGCGCCAGGGCCACGTCCGCGGCCCGCGGACCGACCGCCTGTGCCAGCACCTCGGCGTAGTGCGCCAGTGCGGCGTCCAGCGTGGCCACGTCCGCCTCGCTCGCGCCCTTCTGCGGGCCGTAGACCGCCGGGGCGCCCTTCGGGCCGGTGAGCGGGTTGTCGACGTCGCTGGCGAGCACGATCCGGGTCGTGGCCAGCCGGGGGTCCAGGCCGGACAGATCGGCGGTGGCCAGCTCGCGCAGCGGGCCGCCGCCGGGGGCGACCGGCTCGCCGTCCGCGTCCAGGAGGCGCGCGCCCAGCGCCGCGAGCATCCCCGCGCCGCCATCGGTCGTGGCGCTGCCGCCGACGCCGAAGACGATCGTCGTCGCGCCCGCGTCGAGCGCCGCGCGCAGCAGCTCACCGGTGCCGTACGTGCTCGCCGTCAGGGGCGCGAAGACGCCGTCGGGGAGGTGCTGCAGCCCGGATGCCTCCGCCATCTCCACCACGGCCGTGCCGTCGCCACGCAGGGCGAAGGTGGCCGTCACGGGGGTGCCGGTCGGGCCGGTGACTTGGGCCTCGTGCCGGGTGAAGCCGGCCGCGAGTGCGGCTGCGACCGTGCCGTCGCCGCCGTCCGCGACCGGGACGGCGGCCACGTCCAGACCGGGGAGCACGCGCCGCAGACCGGCCGTGACGTGCTCGGCGACCTCGACGGCCGTGAGCGAGCCCTTGAACTTGTCCGCGGCGATCAGCACATGTGCTGAGGGTGTCCTTGCTGCGTCCGCCACCGTGTTTCCCCTTGCTTCCGTACTGGCAGTCGCGCCGCTGTGACCTTATCCGGAGCGCCGCCCGTCGAACAGGGCACACCGGAGGGCGGTGCCGCCGGGCGCCCGCGGCGCGCCCTCGAAGAACCGCCGGTCAAGCCGTAGGCTCACGCCGTGACGACCATGGACTACGCCTCCTACATCGCCGGCCTGCCCCGCGTCCTCGCGGGCGCGGGGGTCATCTTCCGCGACGCGGAGGGCCGCCTCCTGCTGGTGGAGCCCAACTACCGCGACACCTGGATCCTGCCGGGCGGCACCGTCGAGTCGGACCAGGGCGAATCGCCGCGCCAGGCCGCCCGCCGCGAGACCGCCGAGGAGATCGGTCTGGACATCGAGCCGGGCGCACTGCTCGCCGTCGACTGGGTACGCGGCACGAACCGGCCGCCGCTGGTGTCGTACCTCTACGACGGCGGGGTGCTGGACGCCGACCGGTTCGCGGCGATCCGGCTCCAGGAGGAGGAGTTGCTGTCCTGGCGCCTGGTGCACTGGGACGAGGCCCAGACGCTGGTGAGCCGGGAGATGGCGCTGCGCCTCGGCGCCGCGCTGAAGGCCCTGGCGGACGGCCGCGGTCCGGCGGAACTGGAGGACGGGGTGCCGCCGTCCGGGGCTGCCGGAGCCCCGAAAATGAGGTGAGCGCCGGCGCGTGGCGCCCGTAGCCTGCCGCCATGGAAGACATCGCCGCCCGCCTCGTACAGGTACGGGGAGTCGTCGGGGTGATGCTCGGGGGAAGCCGGGCCCGCGGGACGCACCGGGCGGACTCCGACTGGGATCTGGGCGTCTATTACCGCGGCGAGCCGGATCTGGCCGCGCTGGAGGCGCTGGCCGCGGAGCTGACCGGCGGCCCCGTCGAGGTGTACGCACCCGGTGCCTGGGGCCCGTGGGTCAACGGCGGCGCCTGGCTGGTGCTGCCCGACGGCCGCCATGTGGACTGGATCCTGCGGGATACCGACCGGGTGTGGCGGGTGTGGGAGGAGTGCCGCGCGGGCCGCTTCGAGATCGGCGCCCAGGCCGGCCACCCCCTCGGCTTCTGGTCCCCCGCCTATCCGGGCGAGGCCGCGCTGGGCCGGGTGCTCGCCGACACCGACGGGGAACTGGCCCGTCTGCGGCAACAGACCCGGCAGTACCCGGAGGCCCTGCGCACGGCGCTGACCGGCGCCGCGGTCTGGGACGCGGGGTTCTCGGCGGCGATGGCGGCCAAGTCGTCCCCGTCCCGGGACGTGCTGCATGCGTCGCTGTGCCTCTCCCGGGCCGTCGGCCACCTCGTGCAGGCGCTGCACGCCCACCACCGCGTCTGGTGTCTCAACGAGAAGGGCGCCCTCGCGGCGGCCGCGGCGCTGCCGCAGACGCCGCCCGGCTTCGGCGCCCGCGCCAGCGCGCTGCTCGCCCGACTCGGCGGCACGGAGGAGGAGTTGGCGCGCTCGGTGCGGGAAGCGGAGGGGTTGGTGGGCGAGGTGCGGGCGGTGGTGGGAACCGAGGGACCAGTCGAGGACACGGTCGAGGGGTCGGCTGAGGGGCCGTCCGTCGGATCGGACCGGTAGCCGTACTCGGCGCCGCGCAGTGCCGGCTCCCCGCCAGGCCCCCACGGGCCCCTCCCCCGGCGAGCACCCTTCAGCCGCATGCCCCGGCCGGGAACAGCGCCTCGTCCGACCGCTCGAAGGCGAGCAGCCGGCGCTTGCGGTCGAGGCCGCCGCCGTAGCCGGTGAGGCTGCCGTCGGCGCCGACGACGCGATGGCAGGGGACGATGATGCCGACCGGGTTGCGCCCGTTGGCCAGGCCGACCGCGCGGGCCGCGGTGGGGACACCGAGCGCCTCGGCGAGCTGCCCGTACGAGCGGGTCTCGCCGTACGGGATGGTGCACAGCGCCGCCCAGACGCGGCGCTGGAAGGGGGTGCCGCGCAGGGTGAGCGGCAGGTCGAAGGTGGTCAACTCGCCGCGGAAATAGGCCCGTAGCTGGGCGATGGCCGCGGCGAACGGCGGTGCGCCGGGGTCCGCCGGGTCGCCGAAGCTCTCCTGGGGCGGGCGGTGGCGCTGGTCGGTCATGTAGAGGCCGGTGAGGGCGGTCCCGGCGGCGACCAGGGTGAGCGGTCCCACCGGGGTGCCGTCCAGGACGGTGTGGGTGACGGGGGCGCCGGGCTCGGCGGTGTGCACGGTCATGGTGGTGGGCTCAGTTCGTCGGGAGGCGGTGGGCTCAGTTCGTCGGAAGCGGTGGGCCGGTGGGCTCAGTTCGTCGGGAGATGGTTGATGGGGTGGTCGTCGGTCGCCCAGAGGTACTGGACCGCGTAGGCGCGCCAGGGGCGCCAGAGGGCGGCGTGCCGGACGAGGGCCGCGGGGGTGGCCGGCAGGCCGAGGCCGGCGGCCGCGCGGCGGAGTCCGAGGTCGGTTGGGGTGAAGGCGTCCGGGTCGCCGAGCCCGCGCATGGCGATGCATTCGACGGTCCAGGGGCCGATGCCCGGCAGCGTCGCGAGCTGTGCGCGGGCCTCTTCGCGGTCACTGCCGACGCCCAGTTGCAGCGCGCCGGAGCCGAGGGCGGCGATGACGCCGGTGAGGGTGGCCCGGCGGGTGCGGGGCATCGCCAGCGACTCGGGGTCCAGCCCGGCGAGCGCGGCGGGGGACGGGAAGAGGTGGCTGAGGCCGCCGCCCGGGTCGTCGACCCGCTCGCCGTGCGCACGGACCAGCCGCCCGGCGTGGGTGCGCGCCGCCGCGGTGGAGACCTGCTGGCCCAGTACGGCGCGGAGGGCGAACTCGTCGGCGTCGACGGTCCGCGGGACCCGGCGGCCGGGGGCCTTGTCGACGAGCGGCGCCAGCAGGGGGTCCTCGCGGAGCAGCCCGTCGACGGCCTCCGGGTCCGCGTCGAGGTCCAGCATCCGGCGGCAGCGGGCGATGGCGCCGGCCAGATCCCGCAGATCGGTCAGGGACAGCCGGCAGTCGATGTGGTCGGGGCGGGGCGTGAGGGCGACGATGCCGTGCCCGTAGGGGAGGCGCAGGGTCCGGCGGTAGGCGCCGTCCCGCCACTCCTCGACGCCGGGGACCGCGGTGGCGGCGAGGTGTCCGAAGAGGTTGTCGGGGTTCAGCGGCTGCCGGAAGGGCAGCCGCAGCGCCAGCGTGCCGGGCGCCGCCGTACGGGGGCCGGGCCGCGCGCGCAGCCGGAGCTCCGTCGGGGACAGCGCGAAGACCTCCCGCACCGTCTCGTTGAAGGTACGGATGCTGGCGAATCCGGCGGCGAAGGCGACCTCGGCCATCGGCAGTGCGGTGGTCTCCACCAACAGCCGGGCGGTCTGTGCACGCTGCGCGCGGGCGAGGGCCAGCGGCCCGGCCCCCAGCTCGGCGAGCAGCTGCCGCTCGATCTGCCGGGTGCTGTAGCCGAGCCGGGCCGCGAGTCCGGGGACGCCCTCGCGGTCGACGATGCCGTCGGCGATCAGCCGCATGGCGCGGGCGACCAGGTCGGCCCGCTCGTCCCACTGCGGGGACCCCGGGCTGGCGTCCGGCCGGCACCGCTTGCAGGCCCGGAATCCGGCCTGCTGGGCGGCGGCCGCGCTCGGGTAGAAGCGCATGTTCTCCGGCTTGGGCGGCACCACCGGGCAGCTGGGCCGGCAGTAGATACGGGTGGTGAGCACCGCCGTGTAGAACCAGCCGTCGAAGCGGGCGTCCTTGGACTGCACGGCGCGCACGCAGCGCTCGGTGTCGGTGTGCATGCCCTCAAGGATTCCCCAGCCGGCGCGCTCCGGCTGGCGAGAATCCGACATCGAGGTCGGACCACCTGGGGCGGGGCGGTTCGAGGTCCCGGTCCCGGTGCGGCGAGCTTCCTCAGCTACCGGTCTCGTTCAGGGCCGCCTCGTACGCCTCCCGCGCGCTGTCGTCGAACACGACGAAACGGATCTCGTCGAAGGTATCGGGGGCCGCGTCGACCGCGGCGCGGACGGTGGCGACGGCGGTGCGGGCGCCGTCGGCGAGCGGCCAGCCGTAGATGCCGGTGGAGATGGCCGGGAAGGCGACCGTCCGCGCGCCCAGCTCGCCGGCGACCTGCAGTGATGCGCGATAGCAGGAGGCGAGCAGGTCGCTGCGGTCCTCGCTCTTCGCGTACACCGGCCCGACGGTGTGGACGACCCAACGCGCGGGCAGCCGGCCGGCGGTGGTGGCGACGGCCCGGCCGGTGGGCAGCCCGCCGCCGTAGTGGCCGTCGCGCAGGGCGCGGCACTCGGCGAGGATCTCGGGGCCGCCGCGCCGGTGGATCGCGCCGTCCACTCCCCCGCCGCCGAGCAGCGAGGAGTTGGCGGCATTGACCACGGCGTCCACGGCCTGTTCGGTGATATCGCCCTGGACGAGGGTGAGAGAGGTGCGGGAGGTGCTCATGGTGTCCGACCCTACGGCGTGTCCGCGGCCGGCGGGCGGTTGTGCGGGGCCGGTCAGCGGCGGTGTCCGCGCAGCCGCCGCCAGACCGCCTTGGCGGCGTAGTGGCCGGACATGCCGTGGACACCGGGGCCGGGCGGGGTGGCCTGCGAGCAGAGGAAGACGGCGGGGTGGGCGGTCTCGTACGGGACGCGGGCGAGCTTGGGGCGGATGAGCAGCCGCAGGCCGGCCGCGGAGCCGGTGGCGGTGTCGCCGCCCACGTAATTGGCGTTACGGACGGCGAGTTGCGGCGGGCCGGCCACCGCGCGGGCCAGGACCAGGTCGCGGAAACCGGGCGCGAACCGCTCGATCTGCCGCTCGACGGCCTCGGTGGCATCGCCCTCCCAGCCGTTCGGGACATGGCCGTACGCCCAGAACGTGTGCTTGCCCTCGGGGGCGCGGGTGGGGTCGATCAGGCTGGGCTGAGCGGTGATCAGGAAGGGGCGGGACGGGTCCTGGCCGTGGGTGGCGGCGTTCAGCGAGGCGGCGATCTCGCCGCTGGTGGGGCCGATGTGCACGGTGCCGGCGCGGCGGGCCTCCGCGGCCGTCCACGGCACCGGGCCCGACAGTGCGTAATCGACCTTGAAGACGCTGGGGCCGTACTTCACGTCGCGGTAGGCGTTGCCCAGCCCGGCGATCCGGGCGAGCGCGGTCGGTGAGGTGTCGAAGACGTACGCCCGGGCCGGCGGCAGGTCGTCCAGCCGCTTGACCTCGAAGTCGGTGTGCACCGCGCCGCCATGGGCGCGCAGCAGCCCGGCGAGGGCGTCGGAGATGGCCTGGGAGCCGCCGCGGGCCACCGGCCAGCCGTGGGCGTGGGCGGCGAGCGCGAACATCAGGGCCATGCCGGAGGTCCCGAAGCCACTGAGCGGGGCGTTGGCGTGCGCACCGAGCCCGGCCAGCAGCGCGCGGGCCTTCTCGTCCTGGAAGCGGCGGTTGAGCAGGATGACCGGCTGCATCGCGACCAGGCCGAAGCGGGCGTAGGTCAGCGGGTCCTGGGGCAGGCCGAGCCACTGGGTGCGCAGGAAGTCACGGGCCATCGCCTCCCACTTGCCGACGAAGGGCGCGACGAGCCTGCGGTAGGTGCCGGCGTCGCGCGGTCCGAAGGACATGGCGGTCTCACCGACGCAGTGGGCGAGCACGGCGGCCGTGCCGTCCGGGAAGGGGTGCGCCATCGGGAGGTCGGGGTGCAGCCATTCGAGGCCGTAGCGGTCCAGCGGCATGGCGGCGAAGGCGGGTGAGCCCGCGCCCGTGGGGTGCACCGCCGAGCAGGGGTCGTGGCGGAAGCCGGGGAGGGTCAGCTCCTCGGTGCGGGCACCGCCGCCGATGGTGTCGCAGGCCTCGAAGACCTCCACGGACATGCCCCGGCGGGCGAGTTCGACGGCCGCCGTCAGGCCGTTGGGTCCCGCCCCGATCACCACGGCATCGAGCATCCTCGGCACTACGCCACTCCCCTCACGTCCGACCCTCGTCGGTGAGGATCAGTTGGCGGCCGCCAGCAGTTCGAGGATACGCCGCGCCGTTTCGGCGTCCCGCGCCGCGGTGAAGGGCAGCGCATTGCCGCCCGCGATCCGGAACGGCTGCCCGGCGACCGTGCCGCTCGCGCCGCCCGCCTCCTGGACCAGCAGCAGCCCGGCCGCGTGATCCCAGGCGTTCTCCCAGCTGAAGGCGATGGCGTCGAGCTCGCCGCGGGCTATGTGCAGATACTCCAGACCCGCCGAGCCACAGGGCCGCGGCGCGACGCCGGCGGTGTCCAGAACGGCGAGCACCCGCTTCTGGTCGTCATCGGTGAAGTCGTAGTGGGAGGTGGCCACATGGAGGACGGCGCCGGGCTCCGGGCTGCCGGTGTGCAGCGGTACGCCGTTGAGCTGGGCGCCGGCGCCGCGACGGGCGACGGCCAGCAGGCCGAGCGCGGGGGCGTACGTCCACGACGCCAGCAGCTCACCGCGGTGGGCGAGCGCGACGAGCGTGGCGAAGCCGGGGTCGCCGTGCACGAACTGGCGGGTGCCGTCGACCGGGTCGACGATCCAGACGGGGGCGTCGCCGTGCAGCGCGTCGAGCACGGTGGGATCGGCGTGCACCGCCTCCTCGCCGACCACCCGGGAGCCGGGCAGCAGGTCCGTCAGGGCGGCGGTGAGCTGCTCCTCGGCGCGCCGGTCGGCGACCGTGACGAGGTCGTGCGGGCCGTTCTTCTCGACGATGTCCTCGGCAGCCAGCTGCCGGAAGCGCGGCATGATCTCCTCGGCCGCGGCGCGGCGGATGGCGGCCTCTACGGCGGCCAGGTCCAGCCCCGACAAGTCCGGCGAGAAGGTCATGGCAACAGCATCGGTGATATCCGTGGTTTCTCCCGCATCGTGGGTACGAAGTGCTTCGATCATGCATCCATCGAACCATGAGCCACTGACACGGCAGCTGGACTCCAGGTGAACTCCGGACGCCGCGGAGGGCACGGCACGGAGCCGGCTCCCAGGGCCCCGGCCGCGCCCCGCACCGGCCGCCTCAGCGCCCGGCCGCGTACCCCTGCATCCCCCGCGGATTCGCCGCCGCGGACAGCACACCGCGCTCCGGATCCCGGGCCACTGCACACAGCCGCCCCTCGGACCAGTCGTCACCCACCGTGACCCGGTGCCCACGCCGCCGCAGCTCATCGATGGTCCGCCGGCCGATCCGGGACTCCACGGTCACGCTCCCCGGCCGCATCCCGCGGGGGAAGAAGGATCCGGGGAAGGAGTCCTGGTGCCAGTTCGGGGCGTCGATGGCGCCCTGCAGATCGAGCCCGCCGCGGACCGCCCCGCGCAGCGCCACGGCCAGGAAGAAGTGCACCTGCCACTGGTCCTGCTGATCCCCGCCAGGCGTCCCGAAGGCCATCACCGGGACCCCGTCGCGCAGCGCCAGGGACGGGGTGAGGGTGGTGCGGGGGCGGCGGCCCGGGGTGAGGGAATTCGGCAGGCCCTCCTCCAGCCAGGCCATCTGCAGCCGGGTGCCGAGCGGGAAGCCGAGCTCCGGGACGACGGGGTTGGACTGCAGCCAGCCGCCGGAGGGGGTGGCGGAGACGAGGTTGCCCCAGCGGTCGACAACGTCGATGTGGCAGGTGTCGCCGCGCGTGGCGCCGTTCCGGTCGATGGGGCAGGTGTCGCCTCGCGCGCCGCCGTCCCGGTCGATCTCCGGGGCGACCTCCGGGGGAACCGAGCCGGGGGCGACCTCCGCGGGCGCCTTGCCGGGCGCGGGGGCCGTGGGCATCCCGCCGGGCCCGCCGCCCCCGACGGTCGGCTCGCCCGCTCCGCTGCCGGAGCCGCCCGCCGCGCCGAAGCGGTCCGCACCCGCCGCGGCCGCCACCGCGTGTTTGCTCAGCCGCGGGGTGCGGCCGTCCGGGCTGCCGGGCCGCAGCTCGTACGAGGCGTGCGCGCCGATGAGGGCCCGGCGGGCGGCGTTGTAGTCGCCGCTGAGGAGGGTGTCGAGCGGCACCTCCTGGGCGTCGCCGTACCAGGCCTCGCGATCGGCCATCGCCAGCTTGCCGCCCTCGATGAGCAGGTGGACGTACTCGGGACTGCCGTATGCGGGCAACTCCGGTGGCAATAGGGAGAGTTGCTGGAGGAAAACGGGACCCTGGGACCAGCCGCCCGCCTTGGCGACGGTCCAGCCGTTCCAGTCGTGGGTGACCGGTGCCTCATAGGTGGCGGAGAAGGCGGCCAGGTCGTCGCCGGTGAGGGTGCCCGCATGGCGTTCACCGGAGGTGTCCATGGCCGGGCGGGCCGCGAAGCCGGCGAGCGCCTCGCCGATGAACCCCTCGCGCCAGATACGGCGGGCGGCGTCGAGCTGCGCCTCGCGGCCGGCCGACGCCGCCTCCGCCTCCGCGATCAGCCGGCGCCAGGTGGCCGCCAGCGGACGGTTCCTGAGCAGCCCGCCGGGGGCGACGGACCTGCCGCCCGGAAGGTAGATCTCGGCGGAGGAGGTCCACTCCGTCTCGAAGAGCGCACGGACCGTCTCGACGGCCTCGCCGACCCGCTCCACGGCGGGATGGCCGTGTTCCGCGTACCCGACGGCGTACCGCAGCACCTCGGCGAGGGACTTGCTGCCGTGGTCGCGCAGCAACAGCATCCAGGCGTCGAAGGCACCGGGGACCGCGGCGGCGAGCGGCCCGGTGCCGGGCACCAGGTCGAGTCCGAGGCCGGTGTAGTGCGCCACGCTCGCACCGGCCGGCGCCGGGCCCTGGCCGCACAGCACCCGGACCGGCTGGTCGGCGGGCGCCAGGATGATCGGCACCTCGCCCGCCGGCCCGTTCAGATGCGGCTCCACGACATGCAGCACGAACCCCGCGGCCACCGCCGCGTCAAAGGCGTTGCCGCCGTCCTCCAGCACAGCCATCGCGGACTGGGTGGCCAGCCAGTGCGTACTGGAAACCATCCCGAAGGTGCCCTGGAGGGTCGGGCGGGTGGTGAACACGGTGACTCCTCGGTCGGTGGGGCGGGACGAGGTACGAAGGCCGCGGAAGTCCGGGCGGGGCGGTGTCGGGTGTCACGGGCGGACGGCCTCAGGAGCCTCACTTCAGGAGCCACAGCACCCCCAGACAGACCGCAAGCGACGCCGCCATGCACCACCCGCCCAGGGTCACCAACCGCTCGCGCTCCTCGCGCCAGCCGCGGATCATCACCCACAGCCCGCCGTACATGCCGCCGAGATTCAGCAGGGTCGGCCAGAGGTGCATACCCGTCATCACCGATACGGCCACCAGCCCCACGGGGACAAGTACACCGCCGCCCAGCAGCAGCGAAGTGAATTGGCTCCGCTCCCGCAGCGCCATCTCGTCGGCAGGGGACAGCGGGTCAAGATCCGGCAGTTCCGAGTTCATGCTGCTGCTCCTCCGATTTCCTCAGGTCCAACTGCGGCTTGACGAGCCGACGGTAGATTCCGTCACATCCTGAAATCCAGAGCAACCCGGCTGCCCGCGGCACGCCACCACCCCACCACCCAAATCCCCTCGCTCGCACCGGCCCTCCTGCGTACCCTCGGCCCCATGACCGGCACCGACGTGTCCCCCGACCAGCCGCCCCGCCGCCCCCTCGTCGCGATCCTCACCGGAGCGGGGATCTCCACCGACTCCGGGATCCCCGACTACCGCGGGCCGAACGGGTTGTGGCGGCGGGACCCGGAGGCGGAGAAGCTCGTCACGTACGACGCCTACATGAGCGATCCGGAGATCCGGCGGCGCTCATGGCGGATGCGGCAGGAGAGCCCGGCGTTCCGGGCGCAGCCGAATGCCGGGCACGAGGCGGTGGCCCGGCTGGAGCGGTCCGGGACGCCGGTGCGGGTGATCACGCAGAACGTGGACGGGCTGCACCAGCTCGCCGGGGTGCCGGCACGCAAGGTGCTCGAACTGCACGGCACCGTACGGGCGGTCGTCTGCACCCGCTGTCATGCACGGTCGTCCATGGAGGAGGCGCTGGCCCGGGTGACCGCGGGCGAGCCCGATCCGGCGTGTCTGGTCTGCGGCGGGATTCTGAAGTCGGCGACGGTGATGTTCGGCGAGCGGCTGGATCCGCAGGTGCTCGGGACCGCCCTCGGTGTGGCGAAGGCGGCGGAGGTCTTCCTTGCCGTCGGCAGCACACTGCAAGTACAGCCGGCCGCCTCGCTCGCCGGGGTGGCGGCCGACCACGGCGCACGGCTGATCATCGTCAACGCCGAGCCGACCCCGTACGACGAGATCGCCGACGAGGTGATCCGCGAGCCGATCGGCACGGCCCTGCCGAAGCTGCTGGAAGGGCTGGCGGCGGGCATCTGAGGCGGGGCCGGGAGCCCGTACGCAGTGCCCGTCGCCGTCCCCTGGCTCACCCCGTCACGGAACGCGCGCCGTCCACTCCCGGGAGCTGAACTTGTGCTCGGCCAGCTCCCGGGCACGTGCCAGCTCCGCGTCCGAGACCGTGCCGTCCGACCCGCCGTAGCGCGCCCGGAACGACGCGATCATCCGGTCGATGACCTCGGCGCGCGGCAGTCCGGTCTGGCGCCGCAGCGGGTCCACCCGCTTGCCGGCGCTGGCGATGCCCTTGTCCGAGAGCTTCTCCCGGCCGATCCGCAGCACCTCGACCATCTTCTCCGCGTCGATGTCGTACGACATCGTCACGTGATGCAGCACCGCCCCGGCGCCCGCCACCACCCGCTTCTGCGCCGCCCCCGCGATCTTCCCGGCGTCCGTCGCGATGTCGTTGAGCGGCTCGTACCAGGCCGTGATCCCCATGTCGCCGAGCGCGCCCAGCACCCAGTCGTCCAGATAGGCGTAGCTCTCGGCGAACGACAGCCCGTGGACCAGGGTCTCCGGCACGCTCAGCGAGTACGTGATGGTGCTGTCCGGCTCGACGAACATGGCGCCTCCGCCGGAGATCCGCCGCACGACCGTCACGCCGTGTTTCTCGGCTCCCCCGGGGTCGACCTCGTTACGCAGCGACTGGAAGCTGCCGATGATCACGGCGGGGCGGTCCCACTCCCACACCCGCAGCGTCGGCGGGCGGCGGCCCGCCGCGACCTCGGCCGTCAGGACCTCGTCCAACGCCATGTGGAAGGCGGGGTGTTGGGGTCCGTCGTGAAGGATCTGCCAGTCGTGGTCGGTCCAGTCCGTGGCGCCCGCGACCGCGCGGCGCACGGCGATTCCCACGGCCTCGGTGCTGAAGCCGAACAGCACGGCACCGGCCGGGAGTGCCGCGTCGATCCGGGCCACCAGTACGCGGGCGTCGGTGTCGGCGGCGACGCCCTCCAGGGAACGGTTGATGCCGGACAGCGCCTCGTCGGGCTCCAGGAAGAAGTCCCCGGAGACGCGCACATGGCGCAGCGCGCCGTCCACGACATCGAGGTCGACCACCACGCGCTTGCCGCCCGGCACCTAGTATTCACCGTGCACGGTGCTGCCTCCCTGTGGGGTGGGCCGGGTGCGGTGGCCGGGTGTAGTGGCTGGCAGCCGGGGTCCCCCTGTAGCCGACAACTGCTCTGCGTGGACGGGTATTCCCCCGGTTCCCGGGTGCGGTGCGGGGCCGGGGACTGCCGATGGGCGGAGCGGGGCCGGGACTGCCGATGGGCGGGGCGTGGCGGGCGCCGCCAGCCGGGCGGGATCAGGCGACCGGATCCCAGATCGGCGCCCCGTACACCGCCTGTGAGCCGGCGGTGACCAGTACGGAGAGCAGGGCGAAGGCCCCGCCCATGCTCCACGGGGGTAAAGCACGGACAGGGCCGGTCTCAAAGGGTCCAGGAGTTGGCCGGGTCGTCCAGCCACACCCTTTCGCCCTTGGCGGTCACGGTCAGACCGAACCGCGATGGGTCCGGACGGCCATGGCCGTCCCACCACTGGAACGCTGCTTCCGCTTCGTCCCACATCCGGCGCGGGCCGGATTGCCAGACGCGCGCGGTGTCCCCGTCGCGGAACATGCAACAGGCCCAGGACCGGTCATTCAGGCTGTAGAACCAGACCGGCAGCGCGCCCTCGTGCTTGTTCGCCACGATGTACGAGCACTGCGGGACGCGGAGGCCCATGGCGAACCGCTCCGGGCCGAATTGCTCCCCGACGAACTCCGCTTCGGTGATCGTCGTGGAGGATTCGACGCCGTCCGCCACGCTCCCCGTGACGTACTCGGAGTGGGGCCGGGCGACGAACCGTTGGGACCGGAGCTTCATGAACTCCACGGGTCCGGTAAATCTGCCGGACGCGCTGGCACCGTCGGGCGCGACCACCAGGCGGGCCACCGCGTCGGCGTGGCTGTAGTTCGTCCCCCAGGGGGCGACGATGACACCCCCCGGCCGGCACTGCTCCACCCACGCGAACGGGAGGGAACGGAGCCCGCACGTAGCGATGACCCGGTCATACGGCGCCCCTTCCAGATACCCCTGGGACCCGTCGCCGTGGACGACGTGGAGGGGGATTCCCAAGCGCTCCACCGTTGCCATGGCGGCCGTGGCCACCGCCCGGTCCACCTCCACCGTGGTCACGCACCCCGGCCCCGCACGGTGGGCCATGAGCAACGCATTCCAGGCCGTGGCGGTGCCGATTTCCAGGACCTTGTGGCCGGGCTGGAGGTCCAGGTCCTGGAGCATCCGGAACACCACGGAGGGCATGGACGCGGAGCTGGTCGGAACGTGTCCCGGTTCGGTGCCGGTGTGCTTCCCGTCGTCCCATTGCGTGACGATCGGTACGTCGGATTCCGCGAACTCCCGCCACTTGGCAGGGTCGTCCGCTTTGGACACGGCAACGCTCCGACCGACCGCCATGTCGAACGGCCACATGAGGTCCGGCAGGACGGTGGAACGCGGGACGGCCGCGTACGAGGGAGCCCAGTCGGAGGAAAGGGCCCCTGTAGACATGAGGGCACGCCCCAGCTCGTCGAGGCTGGGGCGCTCCTTTGGTGCGTCGGTGGTCACTGGGTCAGGCCGCCTTGGGCGGGTTGGGCTGACCTGGGCCACCGTCGGGGGACGGGGGCTGATGAGGGCCGGGGTACGGCTCCCCCGGGAGCTTGTCGCCACCGTCGTTCGAAAGGATCGTGATCACGTTTCCTCCAATGTTGTTGCTTTCACTGGTAGTTGTGCCGGCCGACTGCCGCTGTCAGTCAGTCACCCCCAGGCTTGCGGGCGCCCAGTGGCCTGCTCATTCCTGCCCTCTCCCCTCTGGGAACGCGCGCCCGCCTCCACGGGTACGCCATCGTGTTGGGGGTGACGCCGGAGCAACACCCGACAGTCCACGGCACGGCTCTGGTCGCCGGCCTTTTCGGCCGCCGCCAACTCCCGTTCCAGGTCGATGCACTTCGGGCAGCTCACGGCATACCCCGCATCCGTGCCCGCTGGAGTTCCGCCTGGTCGAAGACGACGCTCCCTGTCGTGATCTCTTTGGGCGACATGCAGAACCCGGGTGGTGCCTCCGTCGTGATCACCCCCTCACCTCCCTTCCGTGCGGGTGGCCCGCGATCACCCCGTTAAGGCTCCGGACTTCCAGCGAACGGCCCGCCCGCCGTGCCACCTCCCGCTCCTGGCCGCAGGGCTCGCACACGTTGCACCCCTGAACCGGGACGGGCTCCAACTTCGAGCCGGCCAACACGACCGCCGGCATCACGCGCTCACGGGCACTCATCGCGCAGCCACCGCCGGGTCACCAGTGGACGCTGAAGCTGTTCGCTCAGTCATCCGAACCCCTCACTCTGTGCGTCTGGTTGGTGACAAGAGTGGGGCAAAAATCGCTACTGTGAGAGGGGTTCAGCGCCCAACCTGGGTGTTGGTCAGGCTGGCACTTGCGTACGCCGTTGACCGGCTCAAACGCTGCCACCACCGCGAGTGACCAGGTCAATGGTCAGGGGGAGTTATGGGCTGTAACGGAGATGAAGCAGGGGGCGCAGAGGGCGCATACGACCCGCGTCGGCAGTTCGCCGAGGAGTGCCGGAGCGCCAGGGAGCTGCACCCGGACGGGCCGCTGAACCAGACGCAACTGGCAAGAATGGTCCGCACTTCAAAGAGCACCATCAGCCGCGTGGAGACATGCGTGGGGCCGATCCCTCCGGACCTCCCGGCTCGGCTGGACCAGGTCTTTTCGACAGACGGATTGTTCAAGCGGCTGTACGAGGAGATCACCGCCCAATCGTTCCCAATGCATTCCCGCCGGCGAATCGAGCTGGAGCCAAAGGCGGTCAGCATCTCCGCATGGTCACCCACGGTGGTGCCTGGACTCCTGCAGACGGCGCCATACGCGCGGGCCCTTCTCCGGGAGGGCGACCCGCGGGCCAGTGACGAAGAAGTGGCCACGCTGGTCCGGGCACGAATGGCGAGACAGAGAGTGCTGAAGGGCACTTCCCCGCCGGACTTCTCCGTGGTCATCTGTGAGTCCGTGCTTCGGCGGAACGTCGGAGGCCCAGACGTGATGCGGGAACAGCTCTCCGCATTGCTCGCCCACGGCTCCCAGCGAACCACCGTGCTACAGGTGATGCCGTTGTCTGCGGAGACTCACGGGCTCATGGACGGTTCCATGTCCATTCTGACCACCCCGGACGGGCCGCCCGTGATCTACACGGAGGGCATCAGATCAGGAACCATCATCGATGATGCCTCCACGGTGCGGCTCCTCTCCCGGTCCTACGATGTACTCACCGCTTCAGCCCTCTCGCGTGACGCGTCAGCCCGGATGATCCAACAGCTAATGGAGGCATCGTGACCCCCCTGATACACCCGTGGGTCAAGTCCAGCTACAGCAGCCAAGATGGAGGCGACTGCGTGGAGTGGTCCCCGGCTCATGCAGGCGCCCACGGCACCGTTCCCGTCCGGGACAGCAAAGACCCCAAGGGGCCGGCCCTGATGTTCGAGCCGGCAGCGTGGTCAGCGTTCGTCGCCGGCGTACAGGCGGGGGACTTCCCCGCGTAAGCGCGTACGCCGGAACACAAACGGCCCCCTCCCGGAATGCGCCATGCGCAGGAGGGGGCCGACGTGTGCCCTGTGCGGTGGCCGGGTGTAGTGGCCGGCAGTCGGGGTCCCCCTTGTACCCGACAACTGCCCTGTGTCGAGGGGTATTCCCTCGTTCCCCGACCCGGGCGGCGGGGCGGGCGGGGCCCGGGGGCTGCCGGCAGCGGGGCCGGAGCCGCCGGTGGCGGAGCCGGGGCCGCCGGCAGCGGGGCCAGAGTCGCCGCCTGGGCGGGTTCAGGCCGACCGGCCTCCGCGCCCGTACGCCGTGCTCATGAGCAAGGTGTAGAGCGTCAGCGCGGTGCCCAACCCGACCGCCCACCCGTAGTCGGCCAGGGGTTGGAGGAACGGGATCAGACCGTCGGCGGGGAAGGGGCCCTTGCCGGGCTGGGAGTACGAGCCGCCGACCGCGAGCAGGCCGCCGACGCCGAAGGCGAGGACGGCCCGCCAGTTCCAGCCGGCCGCGTACCAGTAGCGGCCACCGGGGCGGTAGAGGCCGGCGAGGTCGAGGACGGTGCGCCGGATGATCCAGTAGTCGGCGATGAGGATGCCGGCGACCGTGCCGAGCAGGCCGCCGACCACCCCGAGCCAGGTGAAGATGTACAGCTCGGGGGTGGCAGTGAGCTTCCACGGCATGATGATCACGCCGACCACGCCGGTGATCAGCGCGCCCCTGCGGAAGTCGATGAACTTCGGCGCCAGATGGGCCAGGTCGTAGGCGGGCGAGACCACGTTGGCGGCGATATTGACCGAGATCGTCGCGATCAGGACGGTGACCAGGGCGAAGAGCAGGCCGAAGACGCTGTCGGACTTGCCGGCCAGGGTGACCGGATCCCAGATCGGCGCCCCGTACACCGCCTGTGAGCCGGAGGTGACCAGTACGGAGAGCAGAGCGAACGCCGTCATCGTGGTCGGCAGACCCAGGGACTGCCCCCAGACCTGGGCCCGCTGTCCGGCGCCGAAGCGGGTGAAGTCGGGGATGTTCAACGACAAGGTCGCCCAGAAGCCGATCATGCCCATGAGGGACGGGAAGAAGACCTTCCAGAAGTCGTGGCCCCAGCCCAGGGCGCTCGGCTGGTCCAGGAGTGGGCCGAACCCGCCGGCCTTGGCCGCCATCCAGCCCAGCAGCACCAGCGCGCCGACGAGGACGAAGGGCGCGGCCCAGTTCTCGAAGCGGCGCAGGGTCTCCATGCCCCGGTGGATGATGGCGAGTTCGACGGCCCAGAAGACCAGGAAGCAGAGCCAGAGGGTCCAGGGGTAGCCACCGATGGGCGCCGCCTTCGCCCAGCCACCGCCGAAGATCTTGCCCAGCAGGATGTAGATGCCCTGGCCACCGATCCAGGTCTGGATGCCGAACCAGCAGCAGGCCACGGCGGCACGCACCAGCGCGGGCAGATTGGCGCCGCGCAGCCCGAACGAGGCCCGGGCCAGGACGGGGAAGGGGATGCCGTACTTCGGGCCGGCGTGCCCGGTGAGCAGCATCGGGACGAGGACGACGAGGTTCGCCAGCGCGATGGTCAGCACCGCCTGCAGCCAGTCCATGCCGAGCGCGACCAGGCCGGAGGCGAGCGTCCAGGAGGGGATGTTGTGCGCCATGCCGACCCACAGGGCGGTGAAGTTGTAGGTGGTCCAGCGCCGTTCGGCCAGGGGTACGGGCCGCAGGTCGTCGTTGACGTAGCGGCCGTGCGGGGCGATGGCGCCCGGCGCGGGTTCGACGCGGCCGTCCGGGGCGGTGAGCTGCCCGGGCGGCGCTATGGGCAGGTCCGGCGGCACGGGTGAGGGGGTCGCGGGCATACGGGGGCCTTTCGTACGGGTACGGGCCGCCGGCTGCCGGGCGGCGGGGCGGGCGGCTCGCGGTGACCGGCCGTGCGACCGGACACCGCGGCCGCACGGCCACACGGCACCGTGCCCCGGCGCCCGTTCAGGCGAACGCGGGAATGAGCTCTGCTCCGTAGGCGTCGATGGTGGATTCCTTGGCGTCGTGCATGGCGTAGACCGCGAACTGGTCCACGCCCAGCGCCCTGAGCTGCTCCAGCCGCTCGCGGTGTGCGGCGACCGGACCCAGCAGACAGAAACGGTCGATGACGGCGTCCGGGACGAAGTCGGCGTGCGGGCTGCCGGCCCGGCCGTGCTGGGCGTAGTCGTACCCCTCCCGGGCCTTGATGTACTCGGTCAGCTCCTCCGGCACCAGATCGGAGTGCTCGCCGTAGCGTTCGACGAGGTCGGCGACGTGGTTGCCGACCATGCCGCCGAACCAGCGGCACTGCGCGCGGGCGTGGTCGAGGTCGTCGCCCACATAGGCGGGTGCGGCGACGCAGATGGTGACCTCGGCCGGGTCGCGTCCGGCGTCCGCCGCGGCCTGTCGTACGGCCTTGACCATCCACTCGGTGAGGAAGGGGTCGGCGAGCTGGAGGATGAAGCCGTCGGCCAGCCGGCCCGCCATGGCGAGGGCCTTGGGGCCGTAGGCGCCCATCCAGACCGGCAGCTTGCCGTTCCGGATCCAGGGGATCTGGACCCGGTGGCCGCCGACGTCCGCCGGCCGTCCCTCGGCGAGGTCGCGGATGACGCCGATCGCCTCGCCCAGCCGCGCCAGGGTGTTGGGCGGCCGTCCGGCCACCCGCATCGCGGAGTCGCCCCGTCCGATGCCGCAGACGGTGCGGTTGCCGTACATCTCGTTGAGGGTGGCGAAGGTGGAGGCGGTGACCTCGGGGGTGCGGGTGGAGGGGTTGGTGACCATCGGGCCGACGATCAGCCGCTCCGTGTGGTCCAGGATGCGGCTGTAGATGACGAACGGCTCCTGCCACAGCACGGCCGAGTCGAAGGTCCAGCCGTAACGGAAGCCGTTGCGCTCGGCGCGGCGCATCAGGGACACGACGGCGGAAGCGGGCGGGTCGGCCTGCAGAACGAGTCCGAAGTCCACGGCGGGCTCCTTAGATGAGGTACTGGCAGGTGCCGCGCGGGATGTACTGGCCGTGTCCCGCGTGCCCGGTGAACTTCCGCCGGTCGATGACGAGTTCGTCCCGGGAGAGGACCGTTCGGCGCGGCAAGTAACGGACTACCGGTTCCCTTGCTCATCTCTGAACAGGCGGAGGCTACCAGGCGTCCGCGGCCTCTGAACCATACGGCAAACGGGCAGCCGACATTCCGCAACATGCCGGGCGCCTCACTCGTGACGCGGACCTCGATATCCATGAGGCCCAGCAGTTCATTCCGTCTTCTGATCGCCCTTCAGGTCGTGCGCCGGGGCGAGGAACTCCGTCGTGGGGGGAGCCAGTTGAGACGCACATGGGCGTCCCTCCTGGCTCCCGGTCGAGTCATCCACGTACCGACGGGCACGGGCCATGGACAACGCCTATGCTCGGGCCGGACCCTGGCACCCCCCGGACGTGGTCGGGGGCAGACCCCACTGTCGCTGCTTGGCCAGAGGTTTGGCGTAGGAGCCGACACGGCTGGTGGACAGACCCAGGCCGACGAGGGACTCGGCGAGTTTGACGGCCGCGGCGACGCCGTCGACGACGGGCATGCCCAGGTCCGATGCGACGGTCCGCACCAACCGGGTCATGCCGGCGCAGCCCAGCACCAGTACCTCGGCCCCGGCCTGGCGGGCGCGGGCGCCGGCGGCGGTGATGGCGGCCAGTGCTCTTGCTTCGTCGGCGAGTTCCAGTACGCCCAGGCCGGTGGCGACGACGGCCGCGCAGTGCTGGGCGACGCCGGCGGTGAGCAGACTGTCCTCGATCTGGCCGCAGGAACGCTCCAGCGTGGTGACCACGCCGTAGCGCCGCCCGAGCAAGCAGGCGAGGTGGGCGGCGGCCTCGGTGATGTCGACCACCGGGACGTCGAGCAGTTCCCGGGCACCTTCCCGGCCGTGCTCGCCGAAGCCCGCCATGACCAGCGCGTCGAAGGGTTCGTCGACGTCGCGCAGCAGATCGAGCACGGCGGCGGCGGACAGATAGCTGTCCACCCACCCCTCGGCCGACTCCGGCCCCCAGAACGGGGTCAGGCCGACGATCTCGGTGCCTGGGCCGGCTGCCGCCCGGGCACCGGCGCAGATCTCCTCGGTCATCGCGACCGTGGTATTGCAGTTGGTGACCAGGATGCGCGTCTTGTCAGGCATGCTCACTCTCCACCGCCGGGACCAGAGGAACCGTGGCGGGCTGACGGTCGGCCACCAGCCGGTACAGCAGCGCGGAACTGGCCGCGCCGATGAACCAGGAGTAAGCCGCTATCGGAGAGAAGACCGGTACCAGGGCGATCACCGCGCTGAGGACGGCGGTGGGGATGAAGGCGATCAGCGCCCTGGGGTTGAAGCCCTTGCGGTAGAAGTACGGTGACGAGGCGTCAGCGACGAAGAGTCGGTCGACGTCGACCCGGCCGCGCTTGATCAGGTAGTAGTCCACCATCATCACGCCGTACAAGGGGCCGAGGAAGGCGCCCAGGCCGCCGAGGAAGTAGTTGATCACGACCGGGTTGGAGAACAGGTTCCACGGCAGGACGAGGAGCGCGGCCACTGTGCTGATCATGCCGCCGACCTTGAAGGAGATCCGCTTCGGATAGACGTTGGCCAGGTCGTAGGCGGGCGAAACGAAGTTGGCCACGATGTTGACACCCATGGTGGCGATCGCGAAGGTCAGCGCGCCGATGACCAGGACGACGGGGTTCCCTACCTTGGCGATCAACTCGGCGGGATCCGTGATGGCCGTGCCGAACACCTGCACGCTGCCCGCCGTGACGATCACCGACACCAGGGCGAAGGCCGAGGAGTTGATCGGCAGGCCCCAGAAGTTGCCGCGCCGCACCGTTCGCTCGTCCGGGGCGAAGCGTGCGAAGTCGCAGAAGTTGAGCATCAGGGTGCCGTAGGTGGAGAGGATCAGCCCGACACCGCCGAACCACATCCGGACCTGCTCACCGGTCGAGATGTGCTTGAGGCTGCTGGTCAGCGAGATGTGCCAGTGCGCCTTCATCATGATCCACACGGCCAGCACGATCATCACGAGCCAGATGGCCGGTCCGCAGAAGTCCTGGAACTTACGGACGGCCTCCATGCCGCGGCTGATGATCAGCGCCTGAAGGACCCAGAGAGCGAGGAACGAGATCCAGCCGAGCTCGTTCAGGCCGAGGAAGCTGCGCGTCGTCAATGACCTCAGGGAAGGGTCGGCGGTCAGGAGGAGGACATTGACGGCCACGGAAGCCAGGTAGGTCTGGATGCCGTACCACATGATGGCGATGACGGCTCGGATCAGTGCGGGGATATTGGCGCCCCAGACGCCGAAGCTGATACGGGCCACCACGGGGAAGGGCACACCGGTGCGCTGGCCCAGGCGTCCCATGAGGTTCATGCCGATGTAGATGATCACGAAGCCGACCAGCAGCGAGGAGAAGATCTGCCACGCGCTCATGCCCAGCACCAGCAGACCGGCGGCGAAGGTGTAGTTGCCGAGGTTGTGCACATCGGACATCCACATGGCGAACAGGTCGAAGACCTTCCACTTGCGCTGGCCTGTTGTCGCAGGAGCCAGGTCCGCGTTGTGGAGTCTCGGGTCGGGGGGCGGGGTGGCGGTGCCGGGCACGGCACCTTCGATGGGATTCATGGACGAACGCCTCCGTGCAGAGCGGATCGAGGATGTCACATGGGCGCAAGGCGTCACCTTGGCGAATTTTGGGATCCCAAACTTAGGCCGATGATGCACCCCTCACGGCAGCCGGTCAATGGAGTCGTCCGGCGATTTCGGGGCGCCCCGGCCTCGTGGTGGCCGCCACGCGGCAACTACCATGTGGTAACGGACCTGAGGGTCACCGCACCATCGACGGGAAGTGAGAGGTGTCCGCTGCTGCACAGCCGCCGCAGCCCTTGGCGGCCGTCCGCGAACGCGTCCACACCGAGCTACGAGAGCGCATCATCAACGGTGAGCTGGAGCCGGGCAGCCGTCTGGTCGAGCGGGAAGTCGCCGAGCTCTTCGGCGTCTCGCGCCTGCCCGTCCGGGAAGCCATCCGGATCCTCACGGCGGAGGGGTTTCTCACCGCGGAGTCCGCGCGCCGTGTTGTCGTACGCCGGCTCACCCGCAAGGACGTGGATGAGCTCTTCGAGCTCCGGGAAGCGCTGGAGGGTTACATCGCCGGGCTGGCCGCGGACCGCGCGTCCCCCCACGATCTTGAGACGTTGCGGGCTCTGCTGGACCAGGCGGCGAAGGCTACCCAGCGGCAGGCGATGGCCGAGATTTTTGAGATCAACAACCGATTCCACGAGCAGATCCTGGCGCTGGCGGACAACAGCGCGATCGCCAAGGCCCTGCACACCGCTGAAGGCCGTATGCGGTGGATCACCAGGCAGAACCGTGAGTGGAGCCACCTGCTGGAGGAGCACCAGCGGCTCTACGAGGCGATCGCCTCGGGAGATGCGAACCGGGCCACGGCAGTTGCGCTGCAACACGTGAGGGTCAATCGCCTGGTCACCCTGCACGCCCTTTTCGGGCCCGAGGACGGCCCGAGTCCCGACTCGCCGTCGGTGCCTGCATCACGGGAATGACGTCACCGGCATACGCGTCGATCACTGCTCGCTTCGCGTCGTGCATCGCGTACAGCGCGAACTGGTCGACGCCCAGCTCCCGCAGCCGGCGCAACTTTTCCACGTGCGCGGACGCCGGGCCGACGAGACAGAAGCGGTCCACGATCTCGTCGGGGACGAACGTGGTGTCAGGGTTGCCGGCGCGGCCGTGGTGAGCGTAGTCGTAGCCCTCGCGGGCTTTGATGTAGTCCGTCAGCTCCTGCGGGACCAGGCCGGAGTCCGCGCCGTACGTGGACACCAGATCGGCTACATGGTTACCGACCATGCCACCGAACCAGCGGCACTGTTCGCGCGCGTGCGCGAGCGCCTCGGGCGAGTCCTCGGTGACGTACGCGGGGGCCGCGACACAGATCTTGACATCGGAGGGGGAACGGCCTGCCGCCGCTGCGGCTTCGCGCACCGCCTTCACCATCCACTCCGTGAGGAACGGGTCGGCAAGCTGCAGGATGAAGCCGTCAGCCTCCTCGCCGGCCATCTTGAGCGCCTTCGGACCGTACGCCGCCATCCAGACGGGCAGTTGGGCGCCTTCGCGCACCCAGGGGAACTTCACGATCGTGCCGCCGCCGAGGTCTGCCTCGTCGCCGCGCCCGAGCGCCCGGATGGCCTTCATGGCCTCGCTGATCCGCGCGAGCGTGTGGGGCTTGCGGCCCGCCACCCGCATCGCGGAGTCGCCGCGGCCGATGCCGCACACGGTGCGGTTGCCGTACATGTCGTTGAGGGTGGCGAAGGTGGAGGCCGTGACCTCCCAGGTACGGGTGCCCGGGTTCGTGACCATCGGGCCTACCGTGAGGCGGCTCGTCTCGGCCAGGATGCGGCTGTAGATGACGAACGGCTCCTGCCACAGCACGCACGAGTCGAACGTCCAGCCGTGCGTGAATCCCCCTGCCTCCGCGCGCTTCATGAGGCTCACGACCTCGGAGGCCGGCGGGTCGGTCTGCAGAACGAGTCCGAAGTCCATGGTGGTCCCCTCCGTGGTTCCTCAGTTGAGGTACTGACAGGTTCCGCGCGGGGTGTACGCGCCGTGCCCGACGCTGCCCGTGAACTCCCGCTCGGTGATGACGAGTTCGCCGCGCGAGAGGACCGTCTCCACCCGTCCGGTCAGGCGCTTGCCCTCGTATGCCGAGTAGTCGACGTTCATGTGGTGCGTGGCCGCCGAGACGGTCTGCTCGGCGTGCGGGTCGTAGATCACGATGTCGGCGTCGCAGCCCGGCGCGATGGTGCCCTTCTTCGGGTACAGGCCGAACATCCGGGCCGGTGTCGCGCAGGCGATCTCGATCCAGCGGCGGCGGGAGATATGGCCGTCGACGACCGCCTGGTGGAGCAGGTCCATACGGTTCTCGACGCCGGGCATCCCGTTGGGGATCTTGGAGAAGTCGCCACGACCGAGCTCCTTCTGCCCGGCGAAGCAGAACGGGCAGTGGTCCGTCGACACCACCTGGAGATCGTTCGTACGCAAGCCCCGCCAGAGCGCCGCCTGGTGCTCGCGCGGCCGAAGCGGCGTGCTGCAGACGTACTTCGCGCCCTCGAAGTCCGGCTCGGCGAGGTTCTCCGTCGACAGGAACAGGTACTGAGGGCAGGTCTCGCCGAACACCGGCAGGCCGTCGTGGCGAGCGCGCGCCAGCTCGGCGAGGGCTTCCTGCGCCGACACGTGCACGACATACAGCGGCGCCCCCGCGACCTGGGCCAGCTTGATCGCGCGATGCGTCGCCTCGGCCTCCAGGAGCGCTTTCCTGACCTCTCCGTGATACCGCGGGTCGGTCTCGCCCCGCGCCAGGGCCTGCTGCACGAGCACATCGATCGCGATGCCGTTCTCGGCGTGCATCATGATCAGGCCGCCGTTCTCGCCGGCCCGTTGCATGGCGCGCAGGATCTGCCCGTCGTCGGAGTAGAAGACCCCCGGATACGCCATGAACAATTTGAACGAGCTCACGCCTTCGGCGACCAGACCGTCCATTTCCTTGAGCGTCGACTCATTTACGTCGGACACAATCATGTGGAAGGCGTAATCGATCGCGCAGTTGCCGTCGGCCTTCGCATGCCAGGCGTCCAGGCCGGACCGCAACGCCGTGCCCTTCGACTGCACCGCGAAATCGATGATGGTCGTCGTCCCGCCCCACGCCGCCGCCTTCGTACCGGTCTCGAACGTGTCCGACGCGAAGGTGCCGCCGAACGGCAACTCCATGTGCGTGTGCGCGTCGACCCCGCCCGGGATCACATACTTCTGCGAAGCGTCGAGGACGCGATCGGCGGTCCACTGCTGACTGCCCGGTGTCGCCACCGCCTCCACACGACCATGCTCGACCAGCACGTCCGCATGCATCTCCTCAGCGGCAGTGATCACAAGGCCGCCGGTGATGAGAGTCCGAGTCATTCCCGAGAAGTCCCTTCACATCGCATTCGAAGGACAGCAGGACTGCCAGACAGCCCGGCATCGCCTGGCCCATCCGAACTTGGGGCGTGAGCCGGGGCAGCCACCGAGCCACTGCCCCGTCTACACCCGTAGATTCCGGCCGAGAGGGAGACCGTAGAAGCATGTCACCCACGGTGGCAATACCGTGACCGTTGATCAGTGGAGACTTTCGTGTTGCGCCCACGATCAGCTGGACGGTTGAACGCGGGCCGGCCGCCGGGCCCGCGGCCGGGCCCCGAGGGGTGCGGGGGTGGCGCGATGGGCAGATATCCGCCGACGCGGGCGGGGACCCTCGCGAGCAGCGGTACGGCACCCGGACGGACGACGCAGAAGGCGGCAGGTCATGGAGCAGAGCACACCGTGGGAGTTCTCCGACGACCGGGGGCGCCTCGCGGTGGCCGGGGAGCGGCCGTACCGGATCGTGGCGTACATACAGGCGGGGGCGACGCTGTGGGACCACGGCATACGGCCCGTCGGGCTGTTCGGGTCCGCGCACGACGGCGCCGCCCCCGACCCCGCCAAGAGCGGGGAGCTGCCGCTCGCCGAGATCCCCTACCTCGGTGCGGGCCACGCCCTGCACCCGGACGCCCTGCTGGCGGCGGAGCCGGACCTGGTGGTGGCGGTGACCTATGACGGCGAGCAGGTCTACGGGCTGGCGCAGAAGGCGGCGGAGGAGCTGGAGGCCCATGTCCCGCTCGCCACGGTCGCGGTGGGCCCCGGCCGCAGCCTGGCCGAGGTGCGCGAACGGTTCGCGGCGCTGGCCGGCTCGCTCGGCCGGGGCGAACCCCTGGGCGCCGCCCGCGAGTTGGACGCCGCGGAGGACGCCCTGCGGCAAGCGGCCGGCGGTGCGGTACGGCCGCGGGTGCTGGCGCTGTCGCCCGCGGGCCCCGAGCGGGTGCATCTGGCCCGGCCCGGTTCCTGGCCGGAGCTGCGGGCGCTGGCCGAACACGGCGTCGGCCTGCTGGCGCCGGCGGCCGGTGCCGGTCTGAACTGGTCCACGGTCGGCTGGGCGGACGCTGCGGCGATGGACCCGGACATCGTGCTGATGGACGTACGGGTCAACGCCGCCCGGCCCGAGCAGCTCCGGACCGACGAGCACTGGCGCGCGATCGAGGCCCGGGCCCGGCTGCTGCCGTGGAACCCGGAGGCCCCGTGCAGCCGGCGGGCGCACACAAGTTTCTTCCGCCTGGTGGCGGAGACGGTGCGGGCGGCGGCGGGTCGGGCGTAGGTCGTGTCCGCAGGGTTCCGCCCGGCCCGCCCCGCGCAACGGCCGGAGCCGGAGCTCGGAACCCGGCCCCGGCCGCACGCTTCCGGAGCGCCGCACCTACGAGGGCGCCAGCACCCCCTGCGTCGCCTGGAGCGCGTCCGCGAGCAGCGTCGCGCCCTCTTCCGCCTCGGCGACGGTCAGCGTCATCGGGGGCGCGATGCGCAGCGAGGCGCCGCCCTGGCCGCCCTTGCCGATCAGCAGGCCGCGCTCGCGGGCGGCCTCCAGCACCAGTGACGCGGCCTCCGGGGCGCGCTCGTCGGTGCCGGGACGGACGAGTTCGACGCCGATCATCAGGC
The DNA here is from genome assembly GCF_900221035.1 of Streptomyces sp. 2323.1. Classification (NCBI taxonomy): domain Bacteria; kingdom Bacillati; phylum Actinomycetota; class Actinomycetes; order Kitasatosporales; family Streptomycetaceae; genus Streptomyces; species Streptomyces sp. 2323.1. Next base: position 1,484,414 of record NZ_LT907981.1, read on the forward strand.
CGCGGCCGCGCACTTCGCGTACGAGGTCGAGGCCGGCGGTCACCGCCCGCAGCCGTTCGATGAGCAGTCCGCCGACCCGTCGGGCGTTGCCCTGCAGATCGTGTTCGAGCAGGTAGTTGAGGTTGGCGAGGCCCGCGGCCATGGTGACGGGGCTGCCGCCGAAGGTGGAGATGGAGTTCGCGGTGAGCGAGTTCATCACCTCCGCACGGGCCACCACGCCGCCGATGGCCATGCCGTTGCCGATGCCCTTGGCGAAGGTGAGCAGGTCCGGCGGGCCGTTGTCGGCGTGCGCCTGCCAGCCCCAGAAATGGTCGCCGGTACGGCCCCAGCCGGTCTGTACCTCGTCGCTGATCCAGAGGATGCCGTGCCGGGCGAGCACCTCGCGGAAGGCGGCGTACAGCCCGTCCGGCGGCATGGTGAACCCGCCGACGCCCTGGACCGGTTCGGCGATCAGCGCGGCGACGCCGCCCGCGGTCTGCTGGAGCATGTCCTCCAGGTCGGCGACGCAGGCGGCGATGTACTCGCGGTCGCCGAGCTCGGAGTACGGGCCGCGGGTGCGCACCCCGCCGTGCACATAGAGCGTCTGGAGCGGCGAGAGGCTGGTGGGCGACCAGCTCTGGTTGCCGGTGATGCCGACGGTGGAGAACGACCGGCCGTGGTAGCTGTTGCGCATCGCCAGGACCTGGTTGGAGCGGCGGTGCGCGGTGGCCAGCAGCAGGGCCGCGTCATTGGCCTCCGTGCCGGAGGTGGTGAAGAAGACCCGGGCATCGGGGATGCCGGAGAGCGCCACGATCCGCTCGGCCAGGTCGACCATGGGGCGGGAGAGGTAGAGCGTCGAGGTGTGGATGATGCGGCCGGCCTGCTCGCTGACGGCCTTGGTCACCTCGGGCAGCGCATGGGCCGTCATGGTGGTGAGGATGCCGCCGAAGAAGTCGAGGTAGCGGTTGCCCTCGGCGTCCCAGACGTGCCGGCCCTCGCCGTGGGTGAGTTCGAGCGGCCGCTCGTAGTAGAGGCTCAGCCAGGAGGGCAGGGCGGCCTGGTGGCGGGCGTGCAGGCTCGCCGCGTCCTGGGGGTGCTGGGTCATGGCTGCACCAGCCCGTCGTACGCGTCGGGTCGGCGGTCGCGGTAGAAGGCCCATTGCTGGCGGACCTCGTCGATCAGGGAGAAGTCGAGGTCGCGGACGACCAGTTCCTCCTTGGAGTCGCTGGCGAGGGCGCCGACGAACTGGCCCCGGGGGTCGACGAAGTAGCTGGTGCCGTAGAAGTCGTTGTCGCCGTACTCCTCGACACCGACCCGGTTGATCGCCGCGATGAAGTACTCGTTGGCGACCGCGGCGGCGGGCTGCTCCAGCTGCCACAGGTAGCCGGACAGGCCGCGGGAGGTGGCGGAGGGGTTGTAGACCAGCTGGGCGCCGTTGAGGCCCAACTGCCGCCAGCCTTCCGGGAAGTGGCGGTCGTAGCAGATGTAGACGCCGACCTTGCCGACGGCGGTGTCGAAGACCGGCCAGCCGGCGTTGCCCGGCTTGAAGTAGTACTTCTCCCAGAAGCCCTTGACCTGCGGGATGTGGTGCTTGCGATAGGAGCCCAGGACCGTACCGTCGGCATCGATGACGGCCGCGGTGTTGTAGTAGAAGCCGGACTGTTCGACCTCGAAGACGGGGACGACGATGACCATGCCGGTCTCGCGGGCGAGGTCCTGCATCCGCCGGACGGTCGGGCCGTCGGGCACCGGCTCGGCCCAGCGGTAGTGCTCGGGCTCCTGGACCTGGCAGAAGTACGGAGCGTTGAAGACCTCCTGGAAGCCGATCACCTTCGCGCCCTGCGCGGCCGCCGCTCTGGCGTACTCCTCATGCTTCGCGATCATCGATTCGGTGTCGCCGGTCCAGGTCGCCTGGACCAGTGCGGCACGCACAACATCGGCCATGAGCTGCTCCTTTGTCGATGCGTCAGCCTGCGGCCACGCGGGATCCACGACCCGGTGCACGGCGCGATCTACGCGTGTGGAGGTGACCGTAAGCCCCGTCACCCACCGTGGCAAGACCATCTCCACTGTGGCGCGCCCGGGCGCCTTCCGGGAATATCGACAGGCAAGCTTGCAAGTTTGCCTGTCAATCTCCTACGCTGAAGGTATGCCGGAAAAGGACCACGAACATCTCGCGACGGAGCTGGGCGCCGCCGTTTCGCTGCTCATGCGGCAGATGCGCGCCGCCTCGCCCCATGGCGAGCTCTCCCCGACCCAGCGCGCGGTGATCGGCCGCATCGACACCGACGGTGAGGCGACCATCGCCGCCCTGGCCCGCGCCGAGCGGGTCCGCCCGCAGTCCATGCGGCTGACCGTCGGGGCGCTGGAGGAGCGCGGCGTCCTCGCCCGCCGCCCGCATCCGACGGACGGCCGCCAGGTCGTCTTCTCCCTCACCGAGGAGGGCCGCCGGCTGCTCGCCGTCGTACGGCAGGCCAAGCACAACTGGCTGGCGGTGGCCATCGCCGACCGGCTGACCCCGGAGGAGCAGCGGACCCTGGCGACGGCCACCGAGCTGATGCGGCGGCTGATGTCGGAATGAGCGACTCCGCCAGGCTCGGACGGGGCGGCGCTGTGCCGGAGGCGGCGATACCGCCGGCGGCCCCGGGGCAGGAGGCCTGTGAACGGACCGCCCCCGGCGCCGCCCCCGCCGCCGCCACCGGCCCCGGCTCCAGCTCCGGCCCCGCCTTCGGCCCCCGGCTGATGGCGCCGCTGCTGCTCGGCTCGCTGCTGAACCCCATCAACTCGACGATGATCGCCACCGCGCTGGTGGCGATCGGCCAGGACTTCCACGTCGGCGCCGCCGACACCGCCTGGCTGGTCTCCGCGATGTATCTCGCCAGTGCGGTGGGCCAGCCGTCGATGGGGCGGCTCGCCGACCGCATCGGGCCCCGCCGGGTCTTCGCCGCCGGGGCGCTGACCGTCTGCGCGGCGGGCGTCCTCGGGGCGCTGGCCCCCACCTTCGCGCTGCTGATCGTCTCCCGGGTCGTGCTCGGGATCGGCACCGCGGCCGCCTACCCCGCCGCGATGGCGGTGCTGCGCGCCGAGTCCCTGAGGACCGGCTGCCCCACCCCGCGTCAGGTGCTCGGCCGGCTCTCGCTCGCCGCGCTGGGCAGCGCGGCCGTCGGCCCCACGCTCGGCGGGCTGCTCGCCGCGACCGCGGGCTGGCGCGCGGTGTTCGCGGTGAACGTTCCGCTCGCGCTGCTCGCCCTGGTCGGCGCGCTGCTCTGGCTCCCGGCCGACCGGAAGGACGCCCGGCCGGCGCACGCCGGGAGTGCGTCCGCCTCCACCTCTGCCTCCCTCGACCCGCTGGGCATCGCCCTGTTCGCCGCGGCGCTGACCTGCGTCATGGTCTTCCTGCTGCACCTGGAGGACCCGCAGTGGCTGCTGCTGGCGCCGGCCGGGGTGCTCGCGGGCGCCCTGATGTGGTGGCAGCTGCGCCACCCGGCGCCCTTCATCGACCTGCGGATGCTCGCCCGTAACGGCGCGCTGGTGCGCACCTACCTCCGGCACGGACTGACCTATCTCGTCATCTACTGCGTGCTGTACGGCTTCAGCCAGTGGCTGGAGCAGGTGCACGGCGCTTCGTCCTTCCAGGCCGGACTGATCATGCTGCCGATGTCCCTCGCCGCCGCGGTCTGCTCGCTCGTGGGCGCCCGGACGAAGGGGATCCGCGCCCCGCTGACCGTCGCCGCGGTCTGTCTCGCCCTGGGCAGCGGCGTCTTCCTCCTGCTCCAGGGCGCCGGCCCGCTGGTCGCGCTGCTGTGTGCCGGGGCGCTCTTCGGCATCCCGCAGGGCCTGTCCTCCACCGGCAACCAGGCCGCCGTCTACGCCCAGGCCCCGGCCGACGGCGTGGGCGCGGCCGCCGGGCTCCAGCGCACCGCCCAGTACCTCGGCGCGATCACCGCAGCCGGCCTCATCGGGCTGCTGTACGGGCAGCGCGCCTCCGACTCCGGGCTGCACGAGATCGCCCTGATCGGCGTCGTGCTCGGCCTGCTGCTGCTCACCCTGACCCTCGCCGACCGCGGCCTGCGGCCCGGCGCGACGGGGACCGTGACCGCGACCGGGACCACGACCGGGACCGGCGGCTGAATCCAGCCATCGGTCCCCCGGCCCACCACGGCCACACCCGTCACCACACCACCACCCCTCACCCCACAAGGAGCCCCCGTGCCCGCCACCACCCTCGATGCCACGACCGCCCTGGTACTGATCGATCTGCAGCGGGGCATCGCCGGGCTGCCCTGCCTCCCGCTGCCCTCCGCCGACGTCATCGGGCGCGGCGCCCGGCTGGCCGCCGCGTTCCGGACGCACCGGCTGCCCGTCGTCCTGGTGAACGTCACGGGCGGGGCGCCGGGCCGTACCGAGTCCCCGCGGCCGGGCGGCACCCCGCCCGCCGACTGGGCGGAGCTGGTGCCCGAGCTCGGCCGGCAGGACGGCGACATCCTCGTCACCAAGCAGCAGTGGGGCGCCTTCCACGGCACGAACCTGGACCTGGAACTGCGCCGCCGCGGGGTCACCCAGATCGTCCTCGCCGGCATCGCCACCAGCATCGGGGTCGAGTCCACCGCCCGTGCCGCGCACGAGCACGGCTACCACGTCACCGTCGCCACCGACGCGGTGACCGACCTGGACGCCGACACCCACCGCAACAGCGTGGAGAAGGTCTTCCCACGGCTCGGCGAGACCGACACGACCGAGGCGATCCTCGCGCTGCTCGGCTGAGGCTCAGCGCGGTACGCCGTCGAGCCGCTCCGGGTGCCCGGGCGGGCGCCGCTCGTGCCAGCGCAGATCGTCCTGGAGCTGGGCGGCCAGCGAGATCAGCAGGGGCTCGGCGTGGGCCGGGCCCAGCAGCTGGGCGCCCAGCGGCAGGCCGTCGGCGCTGAACCCCGCGGGCACGCTCACGCCCGGCCAGCCGAGGACGTTCCACGGCCAGGCGTACGGGCAGGCCGCGATCATGGCCTGATCCGTACGCCAGCCGTTGAGCTTGGCGAGGGTGCCGATGCGCGGGGGCGGGGTGGCGGTGGTCGGCGTCAGCAGGACGTCGTAGGGGCCGAACAGCGCGCCGATACGGGACTGTTGGCGCCGCTCGACGGCGCGCGCCCGGCGCAGGACGGGACCGCCGAGCAGCCGGCCCATCCGTGCCGCCCCCCGCGTCCGGCGGTCCAGCAGGGAGCGGTCCGGGACCCGGTCCGCCCACTCCCCCACGCCGGCCGTGGCGCGCGGGACGAAGGCGAGCCCGACGAGTCCGTAGTCCGGTTCGGCCTCCTCGACGAAGTGCCCCAGGCGGGCCAGGGTGCGGGCCACCCCGGTCACCGCGGCCCGGACGTCGGGGTGCAGCGGCTTGCGGGTGAAGGTGAGGGCCGCCTTCCAGGACAGCGCGATGCGCAGCCGGCCCGGGTCGCGGCCGGCCGCCTCGCGGGCCGCGATGGCGGGCGGCCGGTGCAGATCGCCCTCGTGGTTGCCGCTGGCCACGTCCAGCAGCAGGGCCGCGTCCTCGACCGTACGGGCCAGCGGTCCGATGCCGGTGATGCCCTGGAAGGACTCGGGGTCGGGCCAGGTGGAGATGCGGCCGCGCTGGGGCTTGATGCCGACGAGGTGGGACCAGGCGGCGGGGATCCGGACCGAGCCCGCGCCGTCGGTGCCGAGCGCGGCCGGCACCAGGCCGGCCGCGACCGCCGCGGCCGAGCCGCCGGACGAGCCGCCCGGCGTGTGGGCGAGGTTCCAGGGGTTGCAGGTGTTGCCGAAGGCCGGGCCCTCGGTGAACGGCCACTGCCCCAGTTCGCAGGCGTTGGTCTTGCCGACGATGATCGCGCCGGCCGCGCGCAGCCGCCGGACGACCTCGGCGTCGCGCTCCTTGGGCGGGAACTCGCCGGCGCAGCCGAACGCGGTCGGCTCGCCCGCCACGTCGGTGTCGTCCTTGACCGCGACCGGCACCCCGAGCAGCGGCAGCCGCTCGCCGGCCGCCAGCCTGCGGTCGGCCTCCGCGGCCTCCGCCATCGCCGCCTCGGCCCGTACCCGCCGGAAGGCATTGACCGTGCCCTGGGTGGCCGCGATGCGCTCCAGCGTCCGCCGTACCAGCGCGGTCGAGCCCACCCGCCCTTCGGCCAGCGCCCGCGCCTGCTCGGTGAGGCCCTCCAACTCCCCGGCCGGTGCACCGATGTGCCGGGCCGGGGCCGCCCCGGTCTCGCTGTCCTGGCTCTCGTCAACGCTCACGCTGCGTGCCCTCCCTGGGACCGCTCATTCGAACGAACGGTCCCAGGAGGCTAATCGCCACCTCGATCACCATCAACGGCGCCGCGCGGGGCGGCACATCGACGACACACGGACGGCACACAGCGGCCGGGCGGGTACCGGCGGTGTGTCGTCCGGGTTACCCACCCGCGGTGGCGTGGGCCGGACGCACCCGCCGGCGCCGTCACTTCGGGTGGACGACCATCGCCGAGCCACCGCCGCGCCGTACCTTCTCGGCCGCGGCCAGCCAGCGGCCGTCCGGCAGCCGCTGGACGCCGGTGGCCGCCCCGATCTCCGGGTTCGGCTTGAAGGCATGGCCGAGCGCTTCGAGTTGGGTGCGCAGCGGGCTGTTCCACAGGGCGGGTTCGAGGTCGGTCTGTGCCGCGTTGCGCTGGCTGGCCCGCGGTGCGGCGATCGCGTCGGCCAGCGGCATCCCCCGGTCGAAGTGGTTGACCAGGGTCTGCAGCACGGTGGTGATGATGGTCGCGCCGCCGGGCGAGCCGAGCGCCACCACCGGCCGGCCGTGGCGCAGCACGATCGTCGGCGACATGGACGAACGCGGCCGCTTGCCGGGACCGGGCAGGTTCGGGTCATGGACGGCCGGGTCGGCGGGCGCGAAGGAGAAGTCGGTGAGCTCGTTGTTGAGCAGGAAGCCGCGGCCCGGGACGACGATGCCGCTGCCGCCGGTCTGCTCGATGGTCAGGGTGTAGGCGACGACGTTGCCCCACTTGTCGGCGACGGTCAGATGGGTGGTGTTCGGCCCCTCGTACGTCGTCGGGGCGGCCTTGCCGGCGCTGCCGCAGGGCTTCGGGTGGCGCGGGTCGCCGGGCGGCAGCGGGCTGGTCAGGGCCTTGTCGTCGCGGATCAGGCAGGCCCGGGAGTCGGCGAACCGCTGGGAGGTCAGGCCCTTGGTCGGTACGTTCTCCTGCGCCGGGTCGCCGACCCAGCGGCCGCGGTCGGCGAAGGCGATCCGGCTCGCCTCCAGGTACCGGTGCAGATACTGCTGCTCACTCAGCCGCGAGAGGTCGCTCTTCTCCAGGATGTTGAGCGCCTCGGCGACGGTGGTGCCGCCGGAGGAGGACGGCGCCATGCCGTAGACGTCGAGGCCGCGGTAGCGGGTGTGGGTCGGCGCCTGGCTCAGGGTCCGGTAGGCCCGCAGATCACCCGCGGTCAGCTTGCCGGGCCGCACCCTGCGGGTGGAGCCGGGGCGCACCGGCGGTTTCTGTACCGTACGGACGATGTCCCGGCCCACCGCGCCGTCGTAGAGCGCGCCGATGCCCTTGTGCGCCAACTCCCCGTACGTACGCGCCAGATCGGGGTTCTTCATGGTCGAGCCGACGGCCGGCAGCTTGCCGCCGGGCAGGAAGAGGCCGGCGGTGGCCGGGAAGTCCCGGAAGCGCGCTTCGTTGTCCGCGGTCTGCTGACGGAAGGTCGCATCGACCGTGAATCCGTCGGCGGCCAGCTTGCGGGCCGGGCCCAGCATCTGGCCCAGGGACCGGCTGCCCCACGTGCGCAGGGCGGTGTCCCAGGTGGCGGGGGTGCCCGGGGTGCCGACGCCCAGTCCGCTGGTGACGGCCTGGTCGAAGGGGAGCGGTGTGCCGTTCTCCAGGAAGAGGTCCTTGCCGGCCGTGCGCGGGGCGGTCTCCCGGCCGTCGAGGGTGCGTATGGAGTGGGATCTTGCCTGGTAGTAGACGAAGTAGCCGCCCCCACCGATGCCCGCGGAGTAGGGCTCGGTGACGCCGAGGGCGGCGGCGGTGGCGACCGCGGCGTCCACGGCGTTGCCGCCCTTCCTGAGCACCGAGATGCCGGCGGCGGAGGCGTCCGGGTCGACGCTGGAGACGGCCCCGCCGTAGCCGACGGCGACCGGGGACTTCTCCGGTGCGGCGGTGGCGCGGCCCCGGGCCGCATCGGGGCGCGGTGGCGCGGCGGAGCCGGCGGCGGCCGGAATCGCCACCATGGAGCCGGCCAGCGCGGCGGCCGCTCCCAGGACGGTGAGGCGTCGGGCTCTGGTCATACCGGGATTCCTCCAAGGGCCTGCGGGCGGCGGCAAGGGGCGGCCGGAGCCTACTCGTGTGCGCCGTGCCCCGACAGAGGGTCTGCGGGATGCGGTGGGCCCATGGGCGTACGGATCGGCGGCCGTGCGCGGCGGGATCGGCGGCCCTTTCACGTACGGATCAGCTGCCCTTTTGCGTACGGATCCGGTAGGCGCGCACGGACCGGGACAAGCCGCCCGGGCGCCCCGCCCGCCCTCGAACACACACCCGGAATGCCGCTACGCTCCCCGGCCATGGACGACACCCTGCAGCTCCTGACCACCGCAGCCGTGGCCCTCCTGGTGGGCCTGGCCGCCGGCTGGGCCGTGCGATCGGCGGCCGTCCGCCACAAGATGACCCGTGAACAGGCCTTCTTCGGGCTGCCGGACGGTTCGGAGTGCGTGCTGGTCACTCATCGGGACAGCTCCTCGGCGCACTGGAGCATCCCGCGCCATGACGCGCTGGCGCTGCTGGGGCTGGCCGCGGTGATCGAGAACTGCGGCGCGCACCCCGAGGTCGCGCCGCACGACACCGGCCTGCAGGGCTTCGGCGCGCGCACCGAGTTCTGTGTTGGCGACCCGACCGCGCACCGCCGGCTGGCGGCCCATCTGGCCAATCTGCTGCCGGGGGTCGCGGTGCAGCCGGGCGACGAGTCCGGCGCGGGCCGCGGCACGTTCACCATTGGCGGCACGGCGTACCGGATGGAGCCCGGCGCGGTCGAGTACGTTCTGCTGGCCCGGCTGCGGGCCGGTGAAGGTGACCGCCCGGTGTTCCTGGCGGCCGGCCAGCGCCCGGTCACGCACCGGGCCGCGGTCCGCCATCTGGTCCGCAACCGTGCCCGGCTGGCCCGTAAGCACGGGGCCGACGGCCAGTTCTGTCTGCTGCTGAAGGTGGTCAACTCGCAGGCGTACGGGCCCGATGTCGTGGAACTGGTCGCCGATGTCACCAAGGCCGCAACGACGGCCGCGGAGGCGAAGGGCCACCGGGCGGCGGCCTGAGGGCGGGCGCCCCGCGCGGGCAGCCGTGCGGGCCGATCGGGTACGGAACCCGCCCGCCCCGTGTCGCTCCCGCCGCCCCGGAAGGCCGCGTGAGAGCACCTGAAGGGTGACATCCGATGAGCACACAAGTGCCAGGCGGGCGTTCCTCCGGGCCGCGCTCGTGATCGGTACGCTCGCCGTCGGCCGCGTGCTGCTCCCGTCCCGCGCCGTGGAGCCGGGCGGCCCGCACCGCACGCCGGCGTCCCCTACCGCGGGAGCCGACCCGCCGGCGGGCGCCGGCCGGCCCGCCACGGCCGGCGACCCGGAGAGCCACCGGCTGCGCCCGATGGCCGGCGAGACCTCCCGCTCCGGTCCGGGCGCCTCGCCACCGCACCCCGATGTCGCCTTCACGCTCGCCACCGACCGCCGCGAGATCTTCCTGACCTTCGACGACGGTCCGCACCCCCGGCACACCCCGGACATCCTGCGGATCCTGCACCGCCACGATGCCCGCGCCACGTTCTTCGTCATCGGCGAGAACGCCGTCGCGTTCCCGGACCTGCTGCGGGACATCGCCGACGAGGGGCATGCCGTCGCCAACCACACCTGGACCCATCCGCAGCTCACCACGCTGCCCCCGGGCGCGGTGCGCAGCGAACTCGGGCGCACCAGCAGCCTGCTCGAAGAGGTCCTCGGCACCGCCCCCGACCTGGCCCGCGCACCGTACGGCGCCTGGGACGACCCTTCGCTGAGCATCTGCAACGACCTGGGCATGTCGCCCGTCGGCTGGGCGGTCGACTCACAGGACTGGACGACCCCCGGCGCCGAGACCATCGCCGACACCGTCCTGGCCGAAATCCGTCCCGGCGCGATCGTCCTGTCGCACGACGGGGGCGGCGAGCGCCGGCAGACCGTCCAGGCGCTGGAGTGGTATCTGCCACGTCTGCTGGACGACGGCTTCCGTCCGATCCGCATCGAGCCGTGACGCCCCGACCCCCAACGACGGCCGCACCGAGGGGCGGTGTCACCGCCGCCCTTCGCCGCCGGCCGGCCGCGGCGACCGGCGGCGAAGGGTGAGCGCCGTCACCCGGTACGCCGGAAGCTCACCCTATGGTTTATCGTTCAATTGGAAGCGGCGCCGCACGACGGCGCCCGAGGGCCTTCCCCCTGGGAAAGCCGGCCCACCACCGCGCGGCAGGAATCCCGGCGGCCGTCGCCGTCAGCACTCCGCGCCCCCGAGCCGCCCCGGCCGAATTCCCCCGTTCGGCCGGGGCTTCCCCTTTTCCCGGTGTCTCGGCTTCTCCCGACGACTGCTCCCGGCGCCTCCCGGCGTCTCTCAGCGCAGATACGACGCGCCGTTGACGTCGAGCACCGCCCCGGAGACCCAGGTCGCCTCCGGCGAGGCGAGGTAGTGCACGGCGGACGCCACGTCCTGCGGCGAGGCGACCCGGCCGAACGGGCTCTGCTGCCGTACCTCCTCCGTCAGCCGGTCCGCGACCCGCTCCGTCTCCACGAACCCGGGCGCCACCGAGGCCACGCCGATGCCGTACGGCGCCAGATGGACCGCCAGCGACTGGCCCATCGCATGCAGCGCCGCCTTCGACGCGCCGTAGGCGGGATGGTCCGGCTCGCCCCGGAACGCGCCGCGCGAGCCGATGTTGACGATCCGCCCCGCCACCTCGCGCTCGATCATGTTCCGCGCCGCGCAGTGCGTCAGATGCGCCGCCCCCAGCAGATTCACGTCCACCAGGCGCCGCCAGATCCGCTGCCAGTCCTCGAAGGAGGTGCGGTCCAGCGGATGCGGCTCGTTGGCGGCGGCGTTGTTGACGAGCACATCGACGCCGCCCAGCCCCTCCACGGCCGCCTCGACGATCGCCGCGGCGCCCTCCGGCGTCCCCACATCGCCCTGCACCAGGACGTGCCCGCTCCCGGCCAGCCCCGCGAACGCCTCCTGGGCCGCCTCCCGCCGCGACGCGTAATGCAGCGCGACCCGGTCCCCGTGCGCGGCGAAGAGCTCCGCAACCGCCCGGCCGATCCCCCGCGAGGCCCCGGTCACCAGCACCGCCCGGCTCATCGGACGCCCTCCGCCCGGGAGCCCGGACAACCGCAACAGGCCGAACGGCTGCTGCGGCATATACAGAGCTCACCGGGCGCCCAGGGACGGTTCATCAACAGATCAGTCCTTACCTCGTGCCGTGCCGTGCAGTGCAGTGAAGTGCTGCGAATGATCGTAAGGAACCGTACGAGAAACAGGGGCGGCCAGGCGACGACGGGACGGGCGGCACGATCGATGCCGAGTGGCTGTGGCGGGCACCGGAGGCGTGGTCGCTGTCGGTGCGCTCAGGGCTTCAGCGAGAAGAGTTGCCTCAGGCGTGCCTGAATCAGCGGTAGGCCGACCGTGGGCACGTCGTAATGGCCGGCGCCCTCGAAAACGGCGAGGTTGATGTCGTTGGCGTTGGCCAGCATCTTGTTGACGACGTGGTAGGTGACAGAGCTCGGACTGGTGATGTCATCGGCCCCATAAAGCCAGAGGACCGACCCCGGCAGCGTCGAGTTCTCCAGCTTCCCTTGGTTCCTTTCGTAGAATCGCCTGTTCTCCGGCAGCGAGTTCGGACCGTCTCCGCGGATCCCCGGATATGACGCCAAGCGGTGCGAAGGCGAGGAATTCAGATAGTTTTTGACATCGCGCTTGACCATTGCATTCAGATCGTCCAGACATGTCCGCCAGTTCTGCTGATAGAATTTCAGCATATTCCGGCCGTAGATCCGTTCGGGGTCGACGCGATAGCCCGCACTGCGTTGGGTTCTCGTGAAGTAGATGGTTTCCGCGTTGGCGAAGACCAGCTGGTCGATCTGATATTCCGTGGGCGCGGTCCCGGGTTTGGAGGCGTTGGCGATGTCCCGCCACAGGAGCTTGTTCATGGCGGGGACGTCCGGGACGGGGGCGAGAGCGATCGTGCCCCGATAGTCCAGAGCGGGCTCTGCCTTCTTGGACAACCGGGAGTAGTACGCGGCGGCCAGCGCAGCGAATCCCCCTTCGGACCATCCAGCCGGCGCCCATTTCCCGGACGCTTTGCCGCCGAGATACCGTTTCGCGGCGACTGCGGCGAAGATCATGGACTTGCCCTCGCTTGAGAGATGGTAATAGCCGTGCCCGGCCGTGACGCCGGCTGCCGTCGGGCCCATCCCCTCGTAATCCGGCGCCACGACAGCAATGCCCATCTTCAGGACGGCCGCCAACAACGCGGCGTTCGGCCCGTCAGCCCATTTTTTGTGTTCCTGGAGCTGGACGCTCGGTGCGCACTCCGGGGCCCATCCGACGGTCCCGTGACCCCATACGAAAAGCGGCCAGCCGCCGGCCGGAGGAGATTTTCTGGGAGTGAACAGCATGGCGGTTGCTTTGATGCGGTTTCCTTGCATACCCGGCATGCGGTAGACGACCAGTTTCCCGTCGGCCACGGTGGACAGTCCGCGGGGCACGTTGCGCAGCGGTGTGGGAGTGCCCACCACGTCACCGTTGCCCGGGGTTGCCCCGGAGCCATCGGAGCCTCCCGAGGGCGTGACGAACCCGCACCCGGTGAGGACCGTCGCAAGCAGCAGAGCAGCCGCCGGTTTGCCCGACCGCTTGATCCGTCCCATAGGGCTGCCCACCCGCCGGCCTCCTTCTTCGGGAAGGCAGCGGCGGACGCATCGCCGGAGCGGAGGTGTGTGCCCGGCGGCTTCGCTCACTGATGATGACCGCACCTGTGCCTGCCTCCTGTCGTCCCTCTCCGGCCATACACCCAGGAATGCTCATTGCCGGGAGCCGTGCTCTGTGACGGTAGGCACTACGGCTCGTGCGCGCCTGCTCAGCGCCGGTCTGATGGACCGTTGGGACGGCATGCCCCGCTGCCGCCGTCATCAGGGAGCGGTCCGAAAACACCCAGCCGGTACGAGTGGTGACGTCGCGTCTGTCGCTGCTCCGTCCACCGGACGGCGTCTCCAGCAGGCGTCGGCCGACCGTGGTGCTTAGCGTCACCAGCAAGCGCGGGCATCCCGGCTCAGCAACTTGCTGATGGACGTTCCCGGGCGGCTCAGGATGTGGCACCTCGCGATGGAGAGATGATGGCAGAGGGAAAGCCGTGGGCTCGCAGGGCCATGAGGCGGAGGAGCCGCACCGCAGGGACCTGCGCACTGGCCGTGGGGCTCGCCGTCGCGGGCTGGGTGGTTCCCGCCGAGGCGAGTTCGCCGCCAGGGCCCCGCTTGTGTGCGACCGAGCCGGCGCCGCCGACGGGGAGCCCCCCTGCGCCGGAGCTGGTCACTTCGGGGCCCGGCGTGTGGAGCTTCGTCTCCGCGCCGAGGCTTCATCCCATGCGGGTCAGCGTGACCGCGCAGCGCCCGGGGACGGCACCCGGGAAAATCTTCGTCGGCCCGTACACCATCAGCAGCCCGATGATCGGCCAGACCGGAGCGCTGATCTCCGAGAACGCCGGTCAGCCGGTCTGGTTCCGGCCTCTGCCCTCGACGAGCCTGCAGAACGCCGACTTCAAGGTGCAGACGTACTACCACCCCCACCAGCGCAGGGCGGAGCCCGTGCTGACCTTTTGGCAGGGGTCCATCGCGATTCCGCCCGCGTACACCAACCTGCCGGGCGGCGCCCCCGAACCGGGTGGCTGCTACTACATCTATGACAGCCACTACCGCCTGGTCAGAACGGTTTTCGCCCGTCACGGCTTCCATCCGGACGAGCACGAATTCATCCTGACCCGCAGAGGAACCGCACTGTTCATCGCGACCAAGCCGGTCCCCATGGACCTCACGCGCTACGGCGGTCCGCAGAACGGCGCCATCCTGGACAGCGAGGTGCAGGAGGTCGACCTCGCCACGGGGGAACTCGTCTTCTCGTGGGACATTCTCGATCACGTCAATCCGGCCGACTCCGAGGTGTCCGCCTCCGATGCGTCGTCATCGGGAGGAGTGTGGGACGCCTACCACATGAACTCGATCGACGAGGGACCCAACGGTGAACTGCTGGTCTCGGCACGCAATATGTGGGCGGTCTACAACATCTCCAGAAGGACCGGCCGGATCCGCTGGCAACTCGGCGGGAAGAAGAGCGACTTCACCTTCGGCCCGAACGCGGACTTCTTCTGGCAGCACGACGCCAGGTTCCGGCCGGGAAGCCGGATCAGCATGTTCGACGACGGCTGCTGCGGCCAGACGGACAGCACACCGGAGCAGGAGTCACACGGCCTGATCCTCAACGTTGACTTCGCGCACCGCCGGGCGACCGTCGACCAGACCTACTACCACGCACCGCCCCTGTTCTCCGCCTCCCAAGGGAACACTCAGGCCCTTCCCCACGGGAACCAGTTCATCGGGTGGGGACAGAATTCCTACTACTCGGAGTACGCCTATCCGGGAAACTCCCAGAACAACGGCGCGCAGAACCTGCTCTACGACGCGAAGATGCCGGGCTCCGACATCTCGTACCGTGCCTTCCGCAACCGATGGGTCGGCAAGCCGTACTACCCGCCGAGTGCAGCGGCACGAGCCAGGGGTGGACGCAGCGTCGTCTACGCCTCGTGGAACGGATCCACGGAGACCAGAGGCTGGCAACTGCTCGCCGGGCCCCACCCCCGCTCCCTGCGGGTCGTCGTCGGACACGCCCCCCGCACCGGGTTCGAGACGGCGCTCGCGACAGCGAACCGGGGCCCGTACTTCCAGGTCAGGGCCCTTGACGCACAAGGACGGGTGCTCGGCGCGTCGAGAATCGTGACGCCGGCCGGATGACCGCGGCCACGACACCGCGAGAGCGGGTGCAGTATGGCTGACCTGACGGATCCGCGGCCCGCCCCGGACCGGCGGCCCCACGTGGGAATGCACGCCGGCGAACTCGACGGCAAGTGGTATGCGAAGCACTGGAATCCGGTAATGGCGCCGCTGCCGGAGCACGTCCGGGAGGCGCTCGCACTCGGTCCGCAGGCGCCTCCGCTATGCCTGGACCTCGACGCCGCGGCAACACTGAGCGACGGCGGTTACCACGACCTCGAGAACGGATACAGCCTCTTCGACGACGGGTCCATGCACATCGCCACACTGACCCGCATGCCCGGGGTGTCCCCGGCCATGCTGGACTGGTGGTTCTGGTGGCACACCACGGAGACCCAGCGGTACAAGCTGTGGTACCCGCGGGCCCACCTCTATGCGGAATGGGTAGGAGAGACGGCGGCGCCCACCACCCCGTACCGCGAGAGGTACATCGGGGGCGTCCTTCGTCGACGAATACGTCGGCAACGCGCTCGGCGAGCTCGCCATTCGTTTCGTCCCTCCCAGCAGGTTCGGGTTCAGCGACGACGGCCTCGATCCGGACGAGGCGACCGCGGTCTGCGGTGTGGTCGGCCTGTCCCGCCTCCCGCTCGACTGGGGCTACTTGATCCATCATGTGCGCCGGGTGAAGGGCGGCAGCGAGATGCGCTCACGCTTCTGGATGGGCGGCACGTACGTCGCCCCCCGCGGCGGAGCGGCCCTGACCGATGAGCTCGACGCGGCTGCTCAAGGACTGAAGAAACTCGGAGCGGAGCAAGCGCGCGCCATGATCGTGCACTGCTCCCAGGAAATGAACCACCTCGCCGCGTTCCTTCCGGACATCTTCGATGAGTTCACCCGCAAGGAATCGGCCGACCAGCCGTGAGCAGCGTTCTGAGCAGAGCCCTTTCACGGACGAGCCGGAGGGAGAAAACATGACGCCCGCTATCGAGGGGAGGGTGTTGCGGAGAGGCGACTACCGCTACGAGAGCCTGCGCCGGGATGCCTGCTGGCACGCAGGGGTGCCGGACCGGTACCCCGAAGTGATCGTTCTGGCGAACAACGAGGACGACGTCGTCGGAGCGGTCAAGCTCGCCAGGCAGGAGGGCCTGCGGATCGCGGTGCGCTCCGGCGGACACAGCTGGTCCGCCTCGCACCTGCGTGACGGCACGGTACTGATCGACCTCTCGAACCTACGGCACGTGACGGTCGACCGGGAGACGATGACCGGCACCGCCCAGCCCGGCATCAAGGGATCCGAACTCAACTCGAAGCTGGCCGATCAGCGCCTCTTCTTCCCCACGGGGCACTGCACGGGCGTGTCCATCGGCGGATATCTGCTGCAAGGCGGGTTCGCCTGGGCCGGGCGGGACTACGGACCGGCCTGCATGTCCGTCACCGGTATCGACGCGGTCACCGCCGCCGGCGAGCGGGTGCACGCCGACGAGAAGGAGAATCCGGACCTGTTCTGGGCGGCCCGCGGAGCGGGCCCCGGCTTCTTCGCCGTCGTCACCAGGTTCCACATCAAGCTGTATCCGCGCATGCGGATCACCATGAACAGCGGCTACTTCTGGCCGGCCTCGGCCGCGCAGGACGTCTACCGCTTCGTGCACGAGATCGGCCGCCGGACTCCGACGGAGATCAACCTGCTGTGCAGCCGCGATCCGATGACCCACGACGAGCCCCTCCTCGCCCTGAACGCGACGGCCTTCACCGACACCGAGGAAGAGGCCCGGGAGCAGCTGTCGATCTTCGAGTCCTGCCCCGCACGCGGTCAGGCGCTCGCCACCCGGCTCAACGAGGTGACGGACACCGGCACCTTGAGCCGCTTCGGCACCGACACGCACTACGACGAGACCAAGCGGTATCTGGCCGACAACATGTGGACCCACGCCTCCTTCGACGACCTGTGGCCCAACTTCGAGGAGATGCTGAAGACCTGGCCGCCCGCCCCGTCACACCTGGTGGTGTTCAACTGGGGAGGCTACGAGGGCGCGCCCGCACGCCCGTCGATGGCCTACTCCGTGGAGGACGAGCTGTATTACGGGCTCTATGCGGCCTGGACCGACCCGGCCGACGACGACACGTACACCAGGTGGGTGACCGACCACATGCGCGCGTGGGAGCCCTGCGCCAGCGGCATCCAGCTGGCCGACGAAAACCTGCTCAACCGCCCGTACCGCTTCGTCACCGACGAGAACCTCCGTCGGCTCGACGACCTCCGCGGCGCCTGGGATCCCGACGGGATGTTCGTGTCGTGGCTCGGGCGGCCTGCTGAGCAGTGACGCTGCCGTACGAAGAACACGGAGCACGGCCCGGCTGCATGCCGACGCCCACGTGGCCTCCCGCAGCGCAGGGCACCCGTTCGGCCGCCACCCGGATCCCCGGTGGACATGCCGCGGCGGCCGGACCGCCGTTGAATGCTGACTGTCCGCACGTGCCAGGAGGGCCGGCCCTCATCGGGAGCACGCATGTCGTTGCCGAAGACCCCGAGCGTCCCCGCGTCCGGCGACCCCCGTCCCCGGGGGGCGCTGCGCCGCATCGGGGAGTGGTGCGCCCGCCACTTCGTCGTGGTCATCGTGCTGTGGCTGGCCGCCCTGGCCGGGCTCCAGGTGTTGCAGCATGCGTACGGCGGGGAGTTCTCCGACGACTTCGCGCTGCCCGGCGTCCAGTCGACGCGGGGCCGCGATGTGCTCAAGGAGCACGAGCCGAAGGCCGGCGGCTACAGCAGCCAGGTCGTGCTGCACGACGCGGCCCGGCCGCTGACCGGGTTCCGCAGCCAGATCGACGGCGCCGTCACCGCCCTCGGCAAACTGCCGGACGTGCTCGCCGCACAGAACCCGCTGCCGGCGCCCGGCACACCGCCCGCGAAGCCGCCGCCCGGCACCCCGAACGTCGGCCCGCTGTCCACCGACGGCCGGACCGCGTACATCACGATGCGCTTCAGCGTGCAGCCCTCCACCCTGAACCCCGAATATCTCCAGGGCGTCGACGCGGCGGTCGAGCCGCTGCGTTCCGCGGGCGTGGAGGTGGAGTACGGCGGACCGCTGGGCGAGCTGGCCCGGCCGGCGCCCAACGACCGGCTCAGCGAGATCATCGGCTTCGCGGTGGCGATCCTGGTGCTGCTGGTCGGCTTCGGGAGTGTGCTGGCGGCCGGGGTGCCGCTGCTGACCGCGCTGATCGGCGCGCTGTGCGGGGTGGCCTGTCTGGGGCTGCTGGCCGCCGTCTCCGTCTTCGCCACCGTCGCCCCCACACTGGCCACGATGATCGGCCTCGGTGTCGGCATCGACTATGCGCTGTTCCTGCTCACCCGGCACCGGCAGAACCTGATGGACGGTGCGGATCCGGTCACCGCCGCGGGCCGGGCCGTGGCCACCAGCGGCCGGGCGGTGCTGGTGTCCGGCTGCACCGTGATCATCGCGCTGATGGGGCTGTGGGTCTCCCAGCTCTCCTTCATCGGCAAACTCGGGGTGGCGGCCGCCCTCACCGTGGTCTCCGCGGTGCTCGGCGCCCTCACCCTCGTCCCGGCGCTGCTCGGGCTGATCGGACGCCGGATCGACCGGCTGCACGTCCGCCGCCCGATCGCCGAGACCGACGCCGCACCGGGCGAGGAGGCGCGCGGCACCTGGCACCGGTACGCCCAGCGGGTGGAGCGCCGACCGTGGTGGTATCTGGCGGCCGGGGTGCTGGTGGTGGTCGTCCTGGCGCTGCCGGTGTTCTCGATCCAGCTCGGGCACATCGGCGACGGCGCCGACCCGAAGTCGTTCACCGACCGGCGGGCCTTCGACCTGATGTCCTCGGCGTTCGGCCCCGGCTCCAACGGCCCGCTGACCCTGGTGATCGACGAGTCGGCCGTACCGCAGGCGGACCGCCCGATGCTGGCCTCCCAGGCGCAGAAGGCGCTCACCGATGTCCCGGGCGCGGCCTTCATCACCCCGCTCAAGGCCACCCCGGACGGCGCGGTGCTCACCGGGACCGCGTACTCCACCCAGGCCCCGCAGAGCGGGGTCACCACCGACCTGGTCAAGCGCCTGGAGCAGGACGTCCTGCCGCAGGCCGTGCGGGGCACCGACGCGGACGGCTATGTGACCGGCACGACCGCCGGCCAGGTCGACTTCCTGGACATCGTCGCCAGCCGGCTGCCGCTGATCATCGCCGTGGTGGTCGCCCTCGCGTTCGTGCTGATCCTGACCGTCTTCCGGGGCCTGCTGGTGGCGGTGAAGGCGGCGGTGCTCAACGTCCTGTCGATCGCCGCCTCGTACGGGGTGGTGGTGGCGGTCTTCCAGTGGGGCTGGGGCGGTCCGACGCTCGGGGTCTCGGGCACGGTGCCCATCGAGAGCTACGTCCCGATGATGATGTTCGCGATCGTCTTCGGGCTGAGCATGGACTACGAGATCTTTCTGCTGTCGCGGGTGCACGAGGCATGGCTGCGGACCGGCGATGCCAAGGCGAGCGTGGCGCATGCGCTGGAGATCACCGCCCGGGTGATCACCTGTGCCGCGCTGATCATGGTGAGCGTGTTCGCCGCGTTCCTCGTCAGCGACAACATCGTGGTGAAGATGCTGGGCCTCGGTCTGGCCGTGAGCGTACTGATCGACGCCACCGTGGTCCGGCTGCTGCTGGTGCCCGCGATGATGACGCTGCTGGGCCCGGCAGCCTGGTGGACGCCCCGGTGGCTGGACCGGATCCTGCCGCATGTGAACACGGAGGGCGAGGAGCAGCTCCCCACGGGCGGGGCGGCGGCAGGCGGGGGGCGGCGGTAGGACGGGGCGGCAGCCGGGCAGCCTGCGGGCGGGCCGCGACGGCCCGGCGGGACCGGCCCCGCAGGCCGGACCGGCCCCGCAGGCCGGACCGGCCCCTCCGATCTGCGAACACCCCGGTATCCCGCGATCATCGAACCATGGCCCCCACCGCCGAGCGTGGCTCGGCCTCGTACCCCGTGATCCGGCCGATGCTGGCCACGGTCGGCCCGCTGCCTGCCGCGGACGACGAGACGGCCTGGGCCTTCGAGGCCAAATGGGACGGCGCTCGCTGCATCGTCAACACCCCGGGCGACGGGACGATCCGCCTGATCACCCGGGCGGGCAACGACGCCACCGCGACCTACCCGGAACTGAGCCCGCTCGGTGCGCAGCTGCGCGGCCGGCCCGCGGTGCTCGACGGGGAGGTGGTGGTGCTGGACGCCCGCGGACGGCCCGACTTCGGGCTGTTGCAGCGCCGTATGGGCGTGGTCAATCCGCGGCGCACCGCCCGCCTGGCGATGGAGTACCCGGTGCACCTGGTCCTCTTCGACCTGATGTATCTGGCCGGCTCGCTGCTCGGTGCGCCGTATTACGAGCGCCGGTCGATCCTGGCCGGACTGGGGCTGCGCGGCCCGAACTGGTCGGCGCCCGCGTATGTGGAGGGCCATGCGCAGCAGGCGTGGGAGGCCTCGCTGCAGGGCGGTCTCGAAGGGGTGGTGGCCAAGCGGCTGACCTCCGCGTACCTGCCGGGCGTGCGGTCACCCGAGTGGCGCAAGACGAAGCATCTGCAGACCCTCGACGTGATCATCGGGGGCTGGACGGAGGGCCACGGCGGGCTGGCCGGGCTGCCCGGTTCCGTCCTGGCGGGCCTGGCGGAGCCCGCGGGGCTGCGCTACGTCGGGTCCGTCGGTTCGGGGCTGTCCGGACGGGAGCGCCAGGAGCTGGCGCAGTACCTGGGCGTCATTGCGCGCGACCGGTCACCGTTCCTCAACGCCGTGGACGTCGCGGGGGCGCACTGGGCCGAGCCCCGGCTCGTCGCCGAGGTCGCCTTCAGCGGCTGGACGTCGGCCGGCCGGCTGCGGCACCCGATCTGGCACCGGCTGCGGCCCGATCTCACCCGTCTCGGATGAAGCGGGATATCCGCGCCCGTAAGGGAAGGCTCGCCATGAGGACGCCGGCAACCGCAGACGGAAGGAGTCGGTGATGTCCCACCCCAGCAGCGACGGTGCCCCCGCGGACGGCGGCGCCGACGGCAACAGCGGCTACGGCCGCAAGCCGTTCAAGCGCTCCAAGAGCCACTTCGCGGACCGCATCACCGCGGACGGCCGGGACGGCTGGCCGGTCGAGGCCGGCCGCTACCGGCTGGTGGCCAGCCGCGCCTGTCCCTGGGCGAGCCGCGCCGTCATCTCCCGGCGGCTGCTCGGCCTGGAGGACGCGCTCTCGCTCGCGATCACCGACCCGATCCAGGACGACCGCAGCTGGCGCTTCACCCTGGACCCCGACGGCCGCGACCCCGTCCTCGGCATCCGCTTCCTCAGCGAGGCCTACGACGCCCGCGAGGCGGACTACCCGGGCGGCGTCAGCGTGCCCGCCATCGTCGACGTCCCCAGCGGGCAGCTCGTCACCAACGACTTCCAGCAGATCACCCTGGACCTCGCGACGGAGTGGACGGCGCTGCACCGGCCCGGCGCCCCCGAGCTGTATCCGGAGCCGCTGCGCGAGGAGATCGACATCGTCATGGCGGGCGTCTACCGGGACGTCAACAACGGCGTGTACCGGGCCGGTTTCGCCACCGGGCAGGGCGAGTACGAGGCGGCCTTCCGCGATCTTTTCCGGCGCCTGGAGCTGCTGTCCGAGCGGCTGGCCGACCGGCGCTATCTCGTGGGCGACACGATCACGGAGGCGGACATCCGGCTGTTCACGACCCTGGTCCGCTTCGACGCCGTCTACCACGGCCACTTCAAGTGCAACGGGTTCAAGCTGACCGAGGACCGGGTGCTGTGGGCCTACGCCCGGGACCTCTTCCAGACGCCCGGCTTCGGCGACACCGTCGACTTCCACCACATCAAGCAGCACTACTACCGGGTGCACGCCGGCATCAACCCGACCGGCATCGTCCCCGTGGGGCCGGACCTCTCCGGCTGGCTGATGCCGCACCACCGCGAGGAGTTGGGCGGCCGGCCGTTCGGCCTCGGCACCCCGCCCGGCCCGGTACCGGCGGCCGAGGAGGTGCCTCCCAGCGGACGGGCCGAGCACCTGCTGACCGGCTCCTGACCGTTCCGCCGTCACCGGCCGCCGGAGCTGCCCGCCGCGGCCAGGGCGTGAGATCCTGAGAGCAGACAGCGACACAGACGAACGAGCGGTGCGCCACGGGGCCTCCCGCGTACCCGCCGAGCGCCCGGCCTCCCGGCTCACCGCCGCGCTCCAGCCTCCCCACGCGATCAACGCGAGGAGTGAGCCCGATGAGGATGGTTCTGAAGGCCCGCATACCCACCCAGACAGGCAACGAAGTGATCCGGAACGGCGGTCTGCCGAAGATCATGGAGTCGGCCCTCGCCGCCCTGAAGCCCGAGGCGGCCTACCTGACCCTCGACGAGGGCGACCGGACCGCCTTCTTCTACTTCGACATGCAGGAGTCATGGCAGATGCCGACGCTCCTCGAATCGTTCTTCATGGACCTGCACGCGAAGGTCTCGCTGCAGCCGGTGATGACCATGGACGATCTGCGCACCGGATACGGCGAGCTGATGAGCGGCACCTGACCCACGGGCGGCCCGGGCCCCGGCCGGCCCGGGCCGCGTCGCCGCTCACTCCGGCGCGGTGTCCTCCGGCGCCCCCTGCGCCAGCCCGGCCAGGACGGCGAGCGCCTCGGCCAGGGCGTCCAGGGGCGGTGAGCCGAGCGCCAGCCGCACGGCGTTGGGCGCATGGGCCGGGCCGACGGCAAAGGCGCCGGACGGGGTGACGGCGATCCCGCGGCGGGCGGCGGCGGCGACGAAGGTGTCAGCCCGCCAGGGCTCCGGCAACTCCCACCAGCAGTGGTACGCCTGTGGATCGGCGTGGACCCGGAAGCTGGCGAGCTGTTCGGCGACGAGGCGCCCGCGGGCCGCGGCGTCGCTGCGCTTCGCCGCTTCGATCGCCGCCGCGGTGCCGTCGGTCATCCAGCGGGTGGCCGCGTCGAGCGCGAAGCGGGACGCCGTCCAGGTGCCCGACCGGAGGGCCGTCGCCACATCCGGTATCTCGTCCGCGGGCACGGTGAGGAATCCCAGGGACAGTCCAGGCGCGAGCCGTTTGGAGAGGCTGTCGACGACCACGGTGCGCTCCGGGGTCAGGACTGCGAGGGGCGGCAGGTCGTCGCGGAGGAATCCGTAGATGGCGTCCTCGATCGCGTACAGGCCCAACTCCCGTATGACGGCGGCGAGTTCTTCGCGGCGGTGGCCGGGCATCGTGATGCCCAGCGGATTGTGCAGGGCCGGCTGGAGGTAGACGGCGCGCAGCGGGGCGGCGGCGCGCAGCGCCTCGGGGGTCAGCCCGTCCTCGTCCATGGCGAGCGGGACGAGGGTGACGCCGAGGCGGGCCGCGACGCCCTTCACCACGGGGTAGGTGAGCGCCTCCACACCGAGGCGTTCGCCGGCCGGGACCAGCGCGGCGATGGCGGCGGCCAGCGCCTGCCGGCCGTTGCCCGCGAAGAGCAGCCGGTCGGGGTCCGGTGCCCAGCCCGCCCGGGCGAGGTGGGCTGCCGCGGCCTGCCGGGCGGCGGGCGTGCCGGCGGCGCCCACCGGACGCAGCGCGGCGGCCAGGGCATCGGGCCGCAGCATCCCTTCGAGGCTCCTGGCGAGGAGCGCGGGCTGCTCGGGCAGCACGGGGAAGTTCATTTCCAGGTCGACCCGGGCCCGGCCCGGCTCGGCGAGGGCGGGCTCCGCCGGGGGCGCGGCGGAACGGACGAAGGTGCCGCGGCCGACCTCGCCCACCGTCAGACCGCGCCGGTTCAGCTCCCGGTACACACGGGCCGCCGTCGAGTCGGCGATCTGCCGCTGACGGGCGAACCGGCGCAGCGGCAGCAGCCGCTCCCCGGGGCGCAGCCGACCCGCCGCGATGTCGGCCGCGAGTGCGTCGGCCAGCGCCCGGTAGTCGTGCATGGCTCACTCCCCACATTGCACCGAGTGCATTATTTTTATTGCACCGAGAGATTGCCCCTCATAGCATCGAGACGTCAAGCCGAGCAGAGGGGGCACTTCCGTGGGACCGGTCTTCCGCACAGAGATCACCGTGGGCTACGAGGACGAGGGGAGCGGCGAGCCACTGCTCCTGGTGCACGGCCACCCCTTCAACCGATCGATGTGGCGCCCGCAGATCGAGCACTTCAGCCGGGCCGGATGGCGGGTGATCGCACCGGATCTCCGGGGCTACGGGGAGAGCGCCGTGGTTCCCGGCACCACCCCGCTGGAGACGTTCGCCCGCGACCTCCTCGCCCTGCTCGACCATCTCGGGATCGAGCGCTGCGTCCTCGGCGGGCTCTCCATGGGCGGCCAGATCGTCATGGAGTGCTGGCGGCACTTCCCCGAGCGGATCCGGGCCGTGGTGCTCGCCGACACCTTCGCCGCGGCGGAGACCACAGAGGGCCGGGCCGCGCGCCACGCCATGGCGGAGCGCCTGGTCCACGAGGGCATGACCGGCTATGCCCGCGAGGTGCTGGCCAAGATGGTGGCACCGCACCACCTCGCATCCCACCCCGAAGTCGCCGCGCACGTCATGGAGATGATGACGTCAACCGCCCCCGAGGGCGCGGCCGCCGCCCTGCGCGGCCGGGCCGAACGTCCCGACTACACCGCGCAGTTGTCGCAGATGCCGGTGCCGGCACTGGTGGTGGTCGGCACGGAGGACACGTACACGCCCGTGAGCGACGCCCGCGAGATCCATGACCGGATGCCGGACGCCCGGCTGGTCCTCATCGAACGGGCGGCCCATCTGCCGAATCTGGAACGGCCGGAGGAGTTCAACGCCGCTCTGGAGGACTTCCTCCGCTCCCTGCCGGCCGACACCGCGGCAGACACACCGGGGACGCCCGGCGGCCCCGCGTGAACCGCCGCCGGAGAGCGCCCCGCTATCCGGCCACCCGGCGACCGAGCCGGTCCCCGTCCCGACGTCCAGCACCCGGGCGCCGGTACGCACCCGCGCGGCGTCCAGCAGCCGCGGCACCGGGTGGGCGCACAGCTTGGCGAAACCGGCCTCGTACGCCGCCGCGCTCCCCGCCCACACCAGGCGCTCGCTCTCGTCGAACGGTGTCTGGGGCACCGCACTCCCTCCCTCGGCCGGCACTCGGTCGACGCGTCGTTCGGCACGCCGGTCGGCACGTCAGGCGACTCATCTGTCGGCGCCATCCTCCACCGTCCCCCCACCCCTCTCCGTGCTCCCGACTCCCTTCCGCCCCAAGGGTGTTACCCAGCCGTAACCTACCGATGGGTTACCAGAGGTAAGGGGCGGACCTTACTCTCCAGTCAACTCGGGCCTGCCGTGCGCCCCCTCCTGTCCTGTGACAGCGTGCGGCCGGCCCGCTTCGAGATCTGGAGAGAAGATGAGGCCCTCCCGTACCACCCAGCGCGCCGCGGTCGGCACCGTTTCGGCAGCGCTGCTGGCCACCACGGTTCTCACCGTCGCACCGGCACAGGCGGCCACGCCGCCATCGGCCCTCACCGCCACGTCATCGGGCAGTTCGGCCCCGGTGCGGTTCGTCGACATCGAGGGCGACGGCGGGGTCACGCTCAAGGCGAATGTCTTCACTCCGTCAGATGCGGACGGCACCCGGCGTTACCCGGTCATCGTGCTGCCCACCAGCTGGGCGACGCCGCAGATTGAATACATGGCACAGGCAAAGAAGCTGGCCGACCAGGGCTACGTGGTCGTCGGATACAACACGCGCGGGTTCTGGCAGTCCGGCGGCGAGATCGACACCGCCGGCCCGAAAGACGTCGCCGACGCCTCGAAGGTCATCGACTGGACCCTGGCCCACACCCCGGCCGATCCGCACAAGGTCGGGATGGCCGGGGTCTCCTACGGTGCCGGGATCAGCCTGCTGGCCTCCGCGTTCGACAAGCGGATCAAGGCGGTTGCGGCGCTCAGTGGCTGGGCCGACCTGGTCTCCTCGATCTACAGCGGGCGTACCGAGCACCGGCAGGCCGCGGCGTTCCTGGGCGGCACGGGTGAGCTGACCGGACGCCCCAGCCCCGAATTCCGCACGATCATGAAGGACTTCCTGGCCTCGAACCTGGACAAGGAACAGGACCTGATCGCGTGGGGGCGCAAGCGCTCCCCCGCCACCTACCTCGACAAGATCAACGCCAATGGCACCGCCATCATGCTGGGCAACGCCTGGGGCGATTCGATCTTCCCGCCCAACCAGACCGCCGACTTCTACGAGAAGCTGACCGGCCCCAAGCGGCTGGAATTCCGCCCCGGTGACCATGGCACGGCCGAAGGGCTCGGACTGCTCGGGCTGCCCAACGACACCTGGACCGAGACCCAGCGGTGGTTCGACCACTACCTCAAGGGCGCGGACAACGGCGTCGACCGGGAGTCGCCGGTGCTGCTCAAGTCCCGTTCCACCGGCGCGTACGAGGGCTACAAGAGCTGGAAGGACGTGCCGTCCGGGCAGCGGCGGATCGACCTCGGCGGCAGCAAGCAGATCAACACCAACTGGGACTCCGGCGCCGACGGCGGGCTGGTCATCCTCTCCAGCATGATGGACCAGTTCTTCCGGCTGCCGCCGATCGCCTCGATCCCGCTGCTGCCGCGCTCGGTGGCCGCCGTCTGGCAGTCCGAGCGCTGTGCGACCGCGCAGCGCGTCCGCGGCACCACCCGGCTGCACACCACCCTCAGCAGCACCGCGGAGAGCGGCACCGCCGTCGCCTACCTCTACGACGTGGGCCCGCTCGGCATCGGCAAGCTGGTCACGCACGCGCCGTACACCTTCCACGGCAAGACCCCGAACCAGCCCTTCGGCGTGGACCTGGATCTGTTCTCCACGGCCTACGACGTACCGGCCGGCCACCATCTCGCGGTCGTCGTGGACACCGTCGACCCGCTGTACATCGAGCACAACCCCGGCGGCGCCCGGCTGACGTTCTCCTCCCCGGCGGACGATCCGTCGTATGTGTCGGTGCCGGTGCGCGACTAGGAGGTTCCGTACGCCAAGGGGCGGGCGCACCCGTGTGCGCCCGCCCCGTCCGCGTCAGGGGCGTACCGCGTCCGCAACCGCCGCGCCCAACGCGCCTCCGTTCTCACGCCGACGGCGGACGGGGCCCGCCCGGCAGCAGGGTGCCCGGCTCCGGGGCGGCCACCTCGACGGCCTCGACCTTGGGGTTGCGCCGCTGGCGCTTGGCGACCCAGTTGGCGAACCAGGAGAGCAGCATGCACATCCCGATGTAGATCGGCGAGATGATCATGACGACGGGGATGAACGGCAGGCCGTAGTCGAGGTTGGAGGCGATGAGCTTGCCGGCGTGCAGGAATTCCTCGTAGGTGATGAGGTAGCCGAGCGAGGTGTCCTTCAGGGCGACCACCAGCTGGCTGATGATCGCCGGCAGCATCGCCCGGACCGCCTGCGGCGCCAGGACGTGCGTCATGACCTGCGTCTTGCGCATCCCCAGCGCATAGGCGGCCTCCCGCTGGCCGGGGTCGACGGAGTTGATGCCGCTGCGGAAGACCTCGGCGAGCACCGAGCCGTTGTAGAGGGTCAGCCCGGCGACCAGCGCGACCAGCGGCTCCGCCTTCAGCGCCACATAGATGAAGAAGATCATGACCAGTACGGGCATGGCCCGGAAGAACTCCACCACCAGGGTGCTCACCCAGCGGACGAGCCGGTGCGCGGAGAGCCGGCCGGTCGCGAACACCGCACCGAACGCCAGCGACAGCACGGCCGCGAAGCCGAAGGCCCTCAGGGTGTTGCCGAGGCCGGTGAGCAGCAGCTCCTGAATTCCCTTGTAGGTGAAGGGAGTCCACTTCGCCGCGGTGAACTGGCCGGTGGCGAAGAGCAGGTACAGGATCCAGCCGAGCACCGCGAGGATCACCGCCGTCGCGGCGATGCCGTAGAGCCGGTGCCGCTGCCGGGCCCGCGGTCCCGGGACGTCGTAGAGGGCGGTGGTCATCGGGCCGCTCCGTAGTGCTTCTCCAGCACGTGGAAGACCGCGCTGATGGTCAGGGTGACGAGCAGATAGCCGACGGCGATCCAGACGAAGGTCCAGATGATGCTGTAGCCCATCTCGCTGAGGGGTTTGTAGACCCCGAGCAGTTCGACCACGCTGAAGGCGCCGGCGATCGCGGAGTTCTTGGCGAGCGCGATGAGTGTGGAGCCGATGGGCGGGATCACGGAACGGAAAGCCTGCGGAAGGACGATGTCACCGAGGGTCTGCGGAAAGGACATCCCCAGACTGCGGGCGGCCTCGCCCTGACCCGTGGGCACGGTGTTGATGCCGGAGCGCACCGCCTCGCAGATGAAGGCCGAGGTGTAACAGCCCAGCGCGAGGACGGCGAACAGCTTGAAGGGCAGCACCAGACCGAAGCGCGGCAGGCCCAGCACCACCGCGAAGAACAGCAGCGTCAGCGGCGTATTGCGCAGCACATTGACCCACACCGTGCCGACGGCCCGCAGCGAGCCGACCGGTGCGACGCGGAACGCGGCCATGAGGAAGCCGAGGGCGAGCGCCAGCAGGGAGGAGTAGACGGTGAGTTCGACGGTACCCAGCAGGCCCTCGCCGTAGAGGGAGAGGTTGTCGAGAAGCACGTTCATCGGTCGGTTCCCTGTCGGGCTCAGGCCGCCGGGTAGCGGTCGATCGGGGGCGGCTTGGGGGCGGGCACTCCGGACAGGCCGAGGGTCGCGTCATAGGCCTTCTTCCAGTTGCCGTTCTTCTCGGCCGCGGCGAGGGCGTCGTCGAGGGCGAGGCGCAGTGCCGTGTCGCCGCGGGGGACGCCGATGCCGTACGGCTCCTGGGAGAAGGGCTTGCCGACCACCTTCAGTTCGTCGGGCACCTTGGCGGCGTAGCCCAGCAGGATCGCGTCGTCGGTGGTGACCGCGGCGACCTGGTAGGTGAGCAGGTTGTCGACGCACACCGAGTAGGTGTCGTAGGAGACCAGGACCGCCTTGGGGTAGTCGGTCTGGATGCGCTGGAAGGGGGTCGAGCCGGCCGCCGAGCAGACGCGTTTGCCGGCCAGGTCCTGGGGGCCGTGGATGTCCTTCTCGTCGGTGCGCACCAGCAGCGACTGGCCGGCCATGTAGTAGGGGCCGGCGAAGCCCACCAGCTTCTTGCGTTTGTCGTTGATGGTGTACGTGCCGACGTACAGGTCGATCTGGCCGTTCTGCAGGGCGGTCTCGCGGTTGGCGGAGGCGATCGTCTTGAATTCGATGGTGTGCGGCGGGAAGCCGAGCGCGGCGGACATCATCTTGGCGATCTCGATGTCGAAGCCGGTGTAGCGGCCGGAGGCCGGGTCCTTCTCGCCGAGGTAGGGCTGGTCCTCCTTGACGCCGATGACGAGATGGCCGCGGCGCTTGGCCTTCACCCAGGTCGGGGAGGCGGGCAGCCGGAAGTTCTCGGCCACCGGGTACTGCGGGAGTTCGCTGCCCTTGGGGCCCTTGACCGGCGGGCTGCCCTCCCGGCCGCAGCCGGCGAGGGCCAGCGCGAGCACGGCGAGGACGAGGGCCGCCAGGGCGCGGCGCAGGGGCGAGGAGTGACGGTGCGGCATCGCGGCGCCCCCGTTCAGTGCTTGAGGATCTTGGAGAGGAAATCCTTGGCCCGTTCGCTGCGCGGCGCGGTGAAGAAGGCCTCGGGCGTGCGGTCCTCGACGATGCGGCCGTCGGCCATGAACACCACACGGTTGGCGGCGGAGCGGGCGAAGCCCATCTCATGGGTGACCACGACCATCGTCATCCCGTCCCGGGCGAGCTGCCGCATGACCTCCAGCACCTCATTGATCATCTCCGGGTCGAGGGCGGAGGTCGGCTCGTCGAAGAGCAGCGCCTTGGGTTCCATGGCGA
Organism: Streptomyces sp. 2323.1; assembly: GCF_900221035.1. Taxonomy (NCBI): domain Bacteria; kingdom Bacillati; phylum Actinomycetota; class Actinomycetes; order Kitasatosporales; family Streptomycetaceae; genus Streptomyces; species Streptomyces sp. 2323.1. The sequence goes on from NZ_LT907981.1 coordinate 1,514,229, forward strand.
GCGCGCGGGCGATGGCGACGCGCTGCTGCTGGCCGCCGGAGAGCTGCGCCGGATACTTGTCGGCCTGGGAGGCGAGCCCGACCCGGTCCAGGAGTTCGCGGGCGCGCCGCGCGGCCTCTTCCTTCTTCGTCTTGCGGACCTTTATCGGCGCGAGCATCACATTGGCCAGTACGGTCTTGTGCGCGAAGAGGTTGAAGGACTGGAAGACCATGCCGACCTCGGCACGCAACTGGGCCAGCTCCCGGCCCTCTTCGGGCAGCGGCCGGCCGTCCAGCGTGATGGTGCCCGACTCCACGGTTTCCAGCCGGTTGATGGCCCGGCACAGGGTGGACTTGCCGCCCCCGGAGGGGCCGATGACCACGACCACCTCGCCGCGGCCGACGGTGAGGTCGATGTTCTGGAGGACGTGCAGTTTTCCGTAGTGCTTGTTGACCCCGCGCAGTTCAATCAGCGCATCACCGGCCATATGCAGACCTGCCCACTCTCATCCGTACAGCGCGGAGCCTGCAACGTACCGGGGTGAAAGGGGCACTTCTCCACTGACACGCACGTATGCGCAGAGATGGGCGGATAATTCAGGGTGACGGGGGAACTCCCGCGGGCCCGGTGCGCGCGGTTTCTCCGGGCGGCTGCGGGGCCGTCCGCCGGGGCTGCGCCCGGCGCCTGTCGCGGCCGTCAGGTCTCGGAGACCTCGGCATAGACCTGGGACAGCTCGGGGGCGCCGGAATCGGCCCAGTCGTGGCCCGCGGTCACCACGTCGATCTCCCGGCCGGACGCCAGCCGGACCACCGGCTGCCCGTCCGGCCAGACGTGCCAGACGGCGCCGCGCACCGTGCGGACCAGCACCGTGCCGAGGTAGAGACCGGCGTCGTTGCCGAGCCAGGGCAGCACCTCCGGATCGTCCCGCCAGACGGGCTGCAGTTGGTCCAGCGCCTCCAACGACCGTGCGGAGTCGTCCAGTTCCACCCCCGCCCTGGCGGCCTGGGCCCGCAGCAGCTCGCACTCGGACAGCAGCTCCACGACGCTCTCGGGGTCGGCCCGCACCGACTCGGCCAGCGGTACGGACGGGTGGGCACGCGGACGCTTGCGCCACCTGTCCAGGAAAGACATGTTCATGGTGTGCAGGGTCCCACCCGACCTATGGCCGGGGCCACAGGCGCGCGGCGCGGACCTGGCCCGTTCGTCACCTTGACGCTCCCCCTCCGCGTCCCTAACTTCAGGGCGCCCGGATCGGATCCGCTGGAGTCCACGGGAGCCCCCTGCCCCTCGCCGGACCGGCCGGATCGCAGCTCTCACCTGCCCGTTGGCGCCACCCGGAGGGATACCGACCGATGCGTGTACGACGAGCGGCCACCGCCCTGACCCTGCTGCTCACCGCGACGGCGCTGCCGGCCACCGCGGCCGGCCCGGCCCGTGCCGCGCCCGCCGCCCCGCGCCCGCTGCCTCTGCCTGCGCTCTTCGACAACCGGGCGGTCAGTGACGACTCCCGACCGGGCGCGGCCGACTTCGACGGCGCCGGCCGCTCGCTGTCCGCGCAGGACCTGGCGGCGGCCGGCTGGACGCCCGGGAGCGTGCTGACGCTCGACGGCGCCCGGCTGGCCCTGCCGCGTACGGCGGCCGGCGCGCCGGACAACGTCGTGGCGCACGGCCAGCAGGTCGTGCTGCGCGGCCGGGGCGAGGCGGTCACCTTCCTGGTCGCCGGAACGGGCGGCGCGGCCACCGGCACCGGGACCGTCCGCTACCGGGACGGCTCGCGCAGCAGCTACGAACTCACCGCGCCCGACTGGCGGTCGGGGCCCCTGAGCACCAAGGCGGTGGCGCTGCCGCACCTCAACAACGCCACGGGCGGACAGTCGGCCGAGACGGCGCGGCTGTACGCGGTGAGCGTCCCGCTGCGGCCCGGGCGGGAGGTGCGGTCGGTGGCGCTGCCCACGCCGTCCGCGGCGGGTGCGCTGCATGTGTTCGCGGTGTCCGTGCGGGACACCGGGCGCGGCCGGACCGGGAGTTGGGCGGCGAGCACGGCGGGCTACCGGGCGGTCGGCCCCTGGACCGACCGTACGCTCCGGCTGGTGGTGCACAGCGGCGCGGGCGGCCCGCGGGCCCGCATACGGCTCGCCAACACCTTCGCCGCCGCGCCGGTGGAGATCGCGGCGGCCAGCATCGCGGTGCGCGGCGCGGGAGCGGCGGCGGCCCGCCCTCCGGTACCGCTGACCTTCGGAGGCCACTCCGGGACCCGTCTCCCGGCCGGGGCCGAGGCCTTCAGCGATCCGGTGGACTTCACCGTCCCGGCCGGCACCGATCTGCTGGTGAGCCTCCATCTGCCGGGGACGGTGACGGCGGCGCCGGTGCACCAGGAGGCGGCCCAGCTGTCGTATCTGAGCGCGGCGGGCAGCGGGGACCGCACCGCGGACGCCGGGGGCACGGCTTTCCCGGAGACGATGACGAGCTGGCCGTTCCTGACCGGCGTCGACGTCGGCGGCGGTCCCGGCTCGGTCGTGGCGCTGGGTGATTCGATCACCGACGGGGTGAAGTCGACCAGCGGGGCCAACCGGCGCTGGCCCGATGTGCTGGCCCGCCGTCTGTGGGCCCAGCGTGCCGTGCCCCGCTACGGCGTGCTCAACCAGGGCATTTCGGCGAACCGCGTCGTCACCGACCGCTATCCGGGCGACGGGGTCAGCAGCGACACCGGCGGGGTCAGCGCCGGGCACCGGCTGGAGCGGGACGTGCTGGCACAGCCCGCGGCCCGGACGGTGGTGGTGTTCGAGGGCATCAACGACATGCGCGCGGGAACCTCCGCCGAGGACCTCGTCGCCGGCCTGCGGGCGCTGGCCCGTCGGGCGCACGAGCGGGGGCTGCGCGTGGTCGTGGCCACCGTCGCGCCCTGTGCGGGATACCCCGACTGCACCCCGGCCGTCGAGGCCCGCCGCCAGGCCGTCAACGCCTTCGTACGCGACCACGGCGGCGCCTTCGACGCGACGCTGGACTTCGACGCCGTCCTCCGCGATCCGCAGCAGCCCCGGCGGATGCTGCCCGCCTACGACAGCGGGGACCACCTCCACCCCGGCGACACCGGACTCCGGGCGCTCGGTGACTCGGTGGACCTCCGGGCGCTGGTACCGGGGCGCCGCTGACGGCCTTGCAACTCCCTGTCCATGGGGCGATGACGGATCAGCCGCCGACGGCCTTGGCCCAGTTCTCCCCCACCGTGTGCAGCGCCTTGTTCAGCTGGGCCGCGGTCGGGAACTGCGGGGTGCCCTCGACCGTCGGCAGCCGGGCGGCCAGGGCCTTGTCGAGGGTGCCGTTCTTCGCCATGACGGCCATCAGCACCGGGCGGGCGTAGTCCACGAGGCGGAGGTTCTGGCCTTCCGGACGGAAGAGGTACTCCTCCCACAGGCGCGCCGCGGCCGGGTGGGGGGCGTCCTTGGTGATCGCCTGTGCGTAGTACTGCGAGAAGCTGCCGTCGAACGGAATGGAGACCTTCCAGTTCACGCCCGTCCCGCGGAGCTGGTCCATGTGCTGCAGGCTGAGGTAGTCCCACTCGATGCTGATCGGTGTCGTGCCCTTGGCGATCGTGGCCGGGCTGGGGGTGGCCCGGTTGTAGTTGCCGGCCTTCGCGAGCCGGGCGAAGAAGTCGATGCCCGGCTGAATGTTGTCGAACGACCCCCCGTTGGCGAGCGCCGCCGCGTACACGGCGGCGAAGGCCGCTCCCGCCATCGTGGGGTCACCGTCGATCGAGACCAGGCCCTTGTACGCCGGCTGGAGCAGATCCGCGAAGGACGCGGGGCAGGTCCGGACGCGGGAGGCGTCGCAGCCGATGGAGACGTAGCCGCCGTAGTTGTTGTACCAGCGGGCCCCGGCGTCCTTCTGCTCCGGTGGGATCTGGTCGAACTGCGCGACCCGGTAGGGGGCCAGCAGTTTCTGCCGCGCCGCGGACTGGGCGAAGGAGTCCCCGAGGTCGAGCACGTCGGGGGCGCGCTGCCGGCCGCGGTAGCGCTTCACCGCATCGATCTCCTGCTGGCTGTGGCCGTTCGGATTGTCGACGACGACCTTGATGCCGTACTTCTTCTCGAAGCCGTCGATCAGCGCGCCGTAGTTGGCCCACTGGCGCGGCAGCGCGATCGCGTTGAGCCTGCCCTCCTTCTTCGCCGCCTTGACCAGGGCCGCCGTCCCGCCCACCTCCGCGGCGGACTCGGCCCGGGAGGGCTCGACCAGCCGGGTGGGTCCCTCTTCCTGGCATGCGGCGAGACCGAACGCCGCAAGGCCGAGACCGCAGAGGAGGGCGCCTGCGCGGACCCGATGATGTGCCGTCACGACGCCTCCAGGCAGGGCCAGGTGGGGAGCGGTCCGCCGAGCGGGTGGAATGATCCAAAACAGCCTACTCCGCCCCCTTCCTGGCCTCCGCCAGGACGGTGATCGGGCCAGGTCATAGCGGCGAGTAGGCGCCACGCGCTTCCGGCGGCCACCCGCTCGTCCCCGGGCCCGGGCGGCCGCCCGCTCGCCCCCGGCCCCGGGCGCCGCCACCGCATCCTCACTCCCCGCCGTTCTCCCCCTGGCTGAGGAAGTGCTCCCGCAGCTCCTCTTCGGAGGGCAGGGCGTCGGGGCCGACCGCCTGCGTGGCCCAGATCGTCTTGCCCCTGGGCGAATAGCGGGTGCCCCAGTGCTCGGCGAACTGCGCGACGAGGAAGAGGCCGCGGCCGTCTTCGTCCGTGTCCTTCGCCTGGCGGATGTGCGGGGAGGTGCTGCTGCCGTCGGAGACCTCACAGATCAGCGTGCGGGTGAGCAGGAGCCGTACGTGGATGGGCTCGGCACCGTAGCGAATGGCGTTGGTGATCAGTTCGCTGAGGATGAGCTCGGTGCCGTAGGCGATGTGCTGCAGCCCCCAGTCCGCCAACTGGCGGATGCAGGCGTTGCGGACCGGACCCACCGCCGCCGGGTCGCGGGCCACGTCCCACTCGGCGACGTGTGCCGGGTCCAGCCGCCGGGTCCGGGCCACCAGCAGCGCGACGTCGTCGGCGGACCTGGTGGGCAACAGCGAGGTCATGACGGTGGCGCAGGTGTCCTCCGGCGAACGGTCCGGTCCGGCGAGGGCCGCCTGCAGTGCTTCCAGCCCCGCGTCCAGGTCGCGGCTGCGGTTCTCGACCAGCCCGTCGGTGTAGAGCACCAGCCGGGAGCCCTCCGGCAGCGACAGCTCGGCGGTCTCGAAGGGCAGGCCGGCGCCCAGACCCAGCGGCGGGGCGACCGGCGAGTACAGGAACTCCACCCTCCCGTCGGGGTGGGCCACGGCCGGCGGCAGATGGCCGGCCGTGGCCGCGGTGACCCGCCCGGAGACGGAGTCGTAAATGACGTACAGACAGGTGGCGCCGGTGATCGCCGGCCCCTCCTCGGTCGCCTCGGTCTCCTCGTCCTGGACGTCCATGTGGGTCACCAGCTCGTCCAGGTGGCGCAGCAGCTCGTCGGGGGCGAGGTCCAGGGCCGAGAAGTTGTGCACGGCGATGCGCAGCCGGCCCATCGTGGCCGCCGCGTGCAGGCCGTGTCCCACCACGTCGCCGACGACCAGCGCCACCCGGGCGCCGGGCAGCGGGATGACGTCGAACCAGTCCCCGCCCACTCCCGCCTTGGCGGGGAGATAGCGGTGCGCCACCTCCAGGGCGTCCTGGCCGGGCAGGCCGCGCGGCATCAGGCTGCGCTGGAGCGTCATCGCCATCGCGCGCTCGCGGGTATAGCGCCGGGCGTTGTCGATCCCCACGGCGGCCCGCCCCGCCAGTTCCTCGGCGAAGGAGAGATCCTCGTCGTCGAACGGAGGGGAGCTCCCCGACCGCCAGAAGTCCACCAGCCCCAGCACCACGCCCCGGGCGCGCAGCGGTACGACCGCCAGGGAATGCACCCCGTGGTCCAGGATGCGGCGGACGCGTTCCGGGTCCTGGGACCGCCATCGGGCAGAGCCGGCCAGGTCCGGCTCCACCACGGAGTGGCCCTGTTCCACACGCGCCGCCATCGGGGTGCCCGGGGCGAACCGGAGCAGCTCGCCGACCGGGTAGAGCGGATGGTCCGCCGCCAGGCCGGCGACGGCCGTGCGGCGCAGCTCGGATCCCGTCACGGGCGGCTCCTCGCCCTTCAGGACCGGTTCCAGCAGCTCGACGGTGACGATGTCGGCGAACCGGGGGACCGCCACCTGCGCCAGTTCCTCGGCGGTGCCCACGACATTCAGGGTGGAGCCGATCCGTACCCCGGCGTCGTAGAGCACTCTCAACCGCTCCCGCGCCACCTCTGCGCGCCCTGACAGCCACCTCAGTTCGGTGGTGTCGCGCAGGGTCACCACGCTTCCGTGGTGGGCTCCGTACGGGGTGGTGGACCGCTTGTTGAGGGCCAGCAGCCTGTCCTGGGCCAGGTGCACCTCGTCGGTGGCCGTCCGGTCCGACGTCAGGAGTTCGGCGGTGCGGTGGTCCAGCCCCAGGTCGCCGACGTGGCGTCCCTCCGCGTCCGCCGGCAGGTCCAGCAGCCGCCGTGCCTCGTCGTTGGCCAACAGCAGCCGTCCGCCGCGGCCGACGATGAGGACGCCCTCCCGCACCGCGTGCAGGACCGCATCGTGATGCTCGTACATCCGGGTCATCTCGGCCGGTCCCAGACCGTGGGTCTGCCGGCGCAGCCGACGGCTCATCAGCCCCGCGCCGCCGCCGGCGAGTGCCAGCGCCCCGACTGCGGTTCCCAGGAAGATGGGCAGCTGCCGGTTGACCGACTTCTGTACCTCTTCCACCCTGACCGGCGCGGAGACGATGGCGACGACCTTGCCCGAGGAGTCCTTGACGGGGGCCGCAGAGATCACGGAGAGGCCCAGGGCGCCCTCGAAGGTCCTGGTGAAGGGCTTGCCCCGGGCGGCGTCGGCATACGGACCGATGACGTGCTTGCCGATCTGCCGCGGGTCACTGTGCGTGAGGGTGATCCCGTCGAGCTTGTACACGATGAGGGCGTCGACGCCGGAGGCCTTCCGGGCCTCCTCGGCCAGCGGCTGGAGCTTCGCGGTCGGATTGTCGCTGTTCAGCGCCTCCTGGAGCCCCCAGGAGTGCGCGAAGGACTCCGCGGCGGCGAGCGTCCGGTGCCGGGCGTCGGTCATGGTGTCGCGCCGGCTCTGGACGACGATGGCCACCACTGCCGCCGCGACCAGCAGCACGACGAGCACCAGCTGGAGGAGGAAGATTTCCCGGGCGACGCTGAGCGTGGTCCACCGGGACCGCAGGTGCGGCGGCCCGCCGGCCCCCGCAGGGCGTTCGTCCTGCCGGTGGCCGGTGCCGCTCCCGGCACCGGCCACGCCCGGAAAAGCGGAACGGCCGGGGGCGCGGCGCAGCCAACGCCGGAAACGACCCGAATGTCCGCTCATGATTCACATTTATCCTGCTTTGCCGGGACGCTGGCAAGGCGTGCTACGGCAGCTGCCCCAGGGGCGGCGAGGGGCAGCCGGGCACGGCCGCCAGGACGCGGCAGGTGGCCACCACGAAGTCGCACCCCGCCGTACTACCGCCTGGGCGGCGGAAGCGGCGGTCCAGGACTTCGGCGAATCAGGCCCTAGACGTCGAGATCCACCACGACCGGGGCATGGTCCGAGGCGCCCTTGCCCTTGCGCTCCTCGCGGTCCACATAGGCGTCCGAGACGGCCTTGGCGAACGGCTCGTTGCCGTAGACCAGGTCGATGCGCATGCCGCGGTTCTTGGGGAAGGCGAGCTGGCGGTAGTCCCAATAGGTGTACGGCCGGTCGTACTTGAGGGGGCGGGGCACCACGTCCGACAGGCCCGCCTCGCGCAGGGCGGCCAGCGCGGCCCGCTCGGCGGGGGTGACATGGGTGGCGCCGACGAAGACGGCCGGGTCCCAGACGTCCTCGTCCGTCGGTGCGACGTTGTAGTCGCCGAGGACCGCGAACGGGCGGGGGCCCGCCGCGTCCTCGGCGACCGCCGTCTTCAGCGCCTCGAACCAGCCGAGCTTGTAGGTGTAGTGCGCATGCTCGACCTCGCGGCCGTTGGGGACGTACACCGACCACACCCGGGCCGGGCCGCAGGTCGCCGAGACGGCCCGCGGCTCCTGCACGCCGTCGTACTCCGGACCGCCGGGCAACCCCATGACGACGTCCGTCAGCCCCACCTTGGACAGCAGGGCCACGCCGTTCCACCGGCCGTCGGCGTTGACCGCGGCCTCGTAGCCGAGCTCGCGCAGCGGCGCGCTCGGGAACTGCTCGGCGGTGCACTTGGTCTCCTGGAGGCACAGCACGTCCGTGCCGCTGCTCTCCAGCCAGGCCAGCAGCCTCGGCAGACGGGCGGTGATCGAATTGACGTTCCAGGTCGCGATGCGCATGTCTGTAAACCTACAGCCGGGGACCGACAGTCCGGCCCTCAGCCGAGCGCGGTGCCGCTGCCGGGGGTGAGCCGGCCGTGATCGGTGCCGCCCAGCTTGTCGATCATGGAGTCGTAGATCGGGCGGGCGTGGTCCTGGAGCAGGCTGTCGTGGATGTCGATGGCCCGCCGCGGGGCGACCGCGCGGACGTAGTCGATGACCTCGGCGACCTTGTTCCAGGGGGCGTGCACGGGCAGCAGCAGGGTGTCGATGTCGCGGTCCTCCGGCACGGTCAGGGCGTCGCCGGGGTGGAAGACCGCGCCGCCGTCGAGGAGGAAACCGACATTGGTGACGCGCGGGATGTCGGGGTGGATGACGGCGTGCAGCTGGCCGTGCACCTCGACGTCGAAGCCGGCCGCGGTGAAGGTGTCGCCCTCGCCGACCGTGTGCACCCGGCCGGGGAACGCGGCCGAGAGCTGCTCGGCGACGCTGGCCAGGGTCCAGATCTCGGCGCCCGGATTCGCCTCCATGCCCGCCCGCAGCCGGCCCTCGTGGAAGTGGTCCATGTGCTCATGGGTGATCAGGATCGCGTCCGCGCCGACGGCCGCGTCCTCCTCGCTGAACACCCCCGGGTCGATGACCAGCGTCCGCCCGTCCTTCTCCAGCCGGACACAGGCATGGGTCTTCTTCGTGAGTTCCATACCTGCCATCTTGCCGTGGGGCACGGCCCGGTGGCACGCACAGGGGGGCGGTACGACGTCCCGGCGGCGGGGCCGCGGCCGCGCACCGCTGCCTCGCTCAGGCCTCCGGTGTCGTCTCCTCCCGTATCACCCGCTGGGCGACCTTGAAGGCGGAGTTGGCCGCCGGGACGCCGCAGTAGACGGCGGTGTGCAGCAGCACTTCCTTGATCTCCATCGGGGTCAGGCCGTTGCGCAGCGCCGCGCGGGTGTGCAGCGCCAGTTCGTCGTGGTGGCCGCGGGCGACCAGCGCGGTGAGCGTGACGATGCTGCGGGTGCGGCGGTCCAGGCCCGGCCGGGTCCAGGTCTCGCCCCAGGCGTAGCGGGTGAGGAAGTCGTGAAACTCGCCGGTGAAGTCGTCGGCGGCGGCCTCGACCCGGTCGACATGGGCGTCGCCGAGCACCTCCCGGCGGACCTTGATGCCCGCTTCGTAGGTGGCGCCGCGGTCCTGGTCCGGCCCGGCGAAGCCGGACTCTATGGCGGCGGGCGGCGCCTGCGGGGGCGTCGGGGGCGCGATCTGCGGCTTGGGCGCGGCGGCGCCGATCGCGGCCTGACCACCGGGGCCCGGCTTGTCGTGCCAGGCACTGGAGAAGTGCCGGATGAGGAGTTCGGTGACGGCCGAGGGCTGCTCGACGGGTGCGAGGTGAGAGGTGCCGGGCACCAGCGCCAGGCTCGCGTCGGGTATGCCGGCGACGAGGGTACGGGCGTCGGTGGTGGGCGTGACCTGGTCCTCGGAGCCGACGACCACGAGGGTGGGCACCCCGACCCGGCCGAGGGAGGACCGTACGTCGAAGGCGGCCAGCGCCTCGCAGGCGGCGATGTAGCAGCCGGGGTCGGTGGTCCGCACCATCTGGACGGCCCATTCGACGATGGCGGGCTGGGCGCCGGCGAAGCCCTGGGTGAACCAGTGCTCGGGCGCGGTGCGGGCGATCGGTTCGAGTCCGTTGGTGCGGATGACCACGCCGCGCTGGCGCCAGGCGTCGGCGGTGCCGTAGCGCGGTGAGGTGGAGACCAGCGCCAGCGAGGTGACCTGGTGCGGCCGGGTGAGCGCCAGCTGGGTGCCGATGGCGCCGCCGATGTTGCAGCCGGCGTAGCCGAAGCGGTCCACGCCCAGGGCATCGAGGGTGGCCATCAGCCGGTCGGCCAGTTCGGCGATGGAGGACGCCGCGTGGGCGGGCGAGCCGCCGTGTCCGGGCAGGTCGAAGCGGATGACGCGCCAGTGACGGGTCAGCTCGGGGATTTGCCGGTCCCACATGTGCCAGGTGGTCCCGAGCGCGGCGCCCAGTACAAGGACGGGGGCGTCGTCGGGACCATCGATCCGGTGCTGCAGGGTCTTCTCACTCACCCGGCCACGCTACCCAGTCGATGGCGCGATCTTGACACCCGGGTCAGGAGGCCGCAGGGCGCCCACGGCCCGGTGCGACCAGCGCCGGAACCGGGGACAAGGCGCAGTTCAGCCCGGAAAACAGCGGGTCCCGGGCCGGGCCGGCAACGGCTCCGGAAGCGGCACCGGGGCGGGGGCCACCACGGAACCCCCACGGAACCGGTACCCAACCGGTATGGAATCTTCCGCCCGGAACGGGGTCAGAACTTCACGGTCGAGACCGTGTAGACCACCGGGTGGCCGGGCTCGTCGTAGCTGACCATGATCCGCTGCGACGGGCGCGGTGCCCGGTCCGTGGTCGTGGTGCCCGCCCACGGGAGGTCGTCGTCGAAGTCCCAGCCGACCTTGGACGCCTGTCCCGGGGCGATGGTCTGCTGCTGCTTCTTGAGCGCCGCGGTGCTGGTGCCGACGGCGTTGAGGTAGTGCTCCAGCCCCCAGTCGTTGGTCCGGAACTGGACGAACAGCGAGCTGGTCTGCCAGGAGTTGGTCTCGTAGTAGTAGACCGGGGTGGAGCCGATCGGGACCGGGACGTTGTAGATCCGCTGCTGGACCTTCGTGGGGAAGGCGTTGGTCAGGCCGGTGGCCGCGGCCTCCGCCTCTTTGCCCTCGCCGCTGTCGCGGCTCTGCTCGGCGGAGATGACGATGTAGCCCGCCGGGATCGCGATCAGCAGAAAGACGATCAGTGCCGTCAGCAGCGGGCGACGGCGCTTGACGCGGGGCGGCGGGGCGGGGTGCGGGTCGTCGTGCAGGGGGTGCAGGTCGGTGTCGGTCATCGGCGGCCGGTCCGTTCATAGCGCTCGTACCGCTCGACGCGGCGCCGGTTGGCGCGCCGGAAGCGGCGGGCCACCAGACGGGCCAGGTCGGCGGCGCCGACCATCCCGGCCTCGGGGCCCAACTGGGCCTTGGCGATGGTGGCTTCGGGACGGTAGCCGCGGCCGGTGAGCTGGCGCCGGAAGGCGTCCCGGGCCGGGCCGATCAGCAGGTCGTCGGCGGCGCTGACGCCCCCGCCGATGACGAAGCAGGACGGGTCGAGGGCGGCGGCGAGGTTGGCGATGCCGACGCCGAGCCACTGGCCGATCTCCTGGAGGAGCTCGACGCACATCGCGTCGCCCTCCCGGGCCAGCTCGGTGATCAGCGGTCCGGTGATGTCGCCGATCTGCCCGCCGACCCGCTCGATGATGTTGTACGCGACCGGGGAGTCGGCGGCGGCCAGCTCGCGGGCCTCGCGCACCAGGGCATTGCCGGAGCTGTACTGCTCCCAGCAGCCGCGGTTGCCGCACGGGCAGCGGTGGCCGCCGGGAACGACCTGCATATGGCCGAATTCACCGGCCACGCCGTACTTGCCGCGCTTGACCGCGCCGTCCTCCAGGATCGCGCCGCCGATGCCCGTCCCGAGCGTGATCATGACGAGGTGGTCCTCGCCGCGTCCGGCGCCGAAGCGCCACTCGGCCCAGGCGGCGGTGTTGGCGTCGTTGTCGACCATGACCGGGACCGCGAGGCGGCCGGCGAGGCGGTCGCGCAGCGGTTCGTTGCGCCAGTTCAGATGCGGGGCGAACAGCACCTTGCTGCGGTCCGCGTCGACCCAGCCGGCCGCGCCGATGCCGACCGCGTGGACGTCGTGCCGGTCGGAGAGGTCGAGCACCAGCTCGGTGATGGTGTCCTCGACGACCTTGGGGCTCTTGGACTTGTCCGGCGTCTCGGTGCGGACCTTCTCCAGGATGATGCCGTCGGCGTCCACGACACCCGCCATGACCTTGGTGCCGCCGATGTCGATGCCGACCGTGGGCACCCGGGGGGCGGTCAGGTGCGAGCGCCGCTCGCGGGTGCCGACCGTGCGCAGCACGGTGGCTCTGGCGGATCCGCGGTGCACCCGGTCCCGGTACATGCTCATCGACCCACCTCTTCGCCGTGGCTCCCCCACTGCCTGAAGGGCGTGGGTGATGCCCCCGTGCGGCTGCTGCTGCGCAAGAGTCGTCTCGTCCCTGCGGGTCTCGGGAGGCCGGGGCCTCGATGTGCTGGTTCGCTGCGATTGTGCATCACCGGCGGCGTCCGGCGCACCGCGACCGACGGTGATGCGCCCCGCACGGCCCGGAGGCGGTGCGGGGCGCGGCGCCTCTTCCAGGGTGCCTCAGTCGGGCCGGTGACCTCCGGGGAACTCCGGCGTCGCGGTGCGGGCCAGCTCATGACTGAGCTGTTCCAGCTCGCTGCCGCCTGCCATCTGGCGGGTCAGCTCCTCCAGGGCGATCTCCGTTTTGGCGTGGCTGCCGGCCATCGTGCCGCGCTTGAGGAGCACGAAACGGTCGCCGACGAGATAGGCGTGGTGCGGATTGTGGGTGATCAACACCACGCCGAGTCCGGCGTCCCGGGCGGCCGCGACGTACTTGAGGACGACGCCGGACTGCTTGACGCCGAGCGCCGCCGTCGGCTCGTCCAGGACGAGGACCTTGGCACCGAAGTAGACGGCCCGGGCGATGGCGACGCACTGCCGCTCACCGCCGGACAGCGTCCCGATGGGCTGGTCGACGTCGCGCAGGTCGATGCCCATCCGCAGCAGCTCGCTGCGGGTGGTCTCGCGCATCGTCCGGACGTCGAGCCGCTTGAAGGGGCCCACGCCGGTGGTCGGTTCGGAGCCGAGGAAGAAGTTCCGCCACACCGGCATGAGCGGGACCACGGCCAGGTCCTGGTAGACGGTGGCGATGCCGCGGTCCAGGGCCTCGCGCGGGGAGGACAGGGTGGTCTCCTCGCCCTCGATGGTGAAGGAGCCCGCGTCGTGCCGGTGCAGCCCGGCGATGATCTTGATGAGGGTGGACTTGCCGGCGCCGTTGTCGCCGAGCACACAGGAGATCTCCCCCGCGTGCACCTCCAGGGACACCCCCTCCAGTGCCCGGACGTTGCCGTAGTACTTGCTGACGTCGGCCAGCTCGACCAGCGCTGTCATGCCTTTTCCTCCGCCCGCTTGCGGACCCATGCGTTCAGGAGTGTGGCGAGCAGCAGCATCGCGCCGAGGAAGAACTTGTACCAGTCCGGGTTCCACTGCGCGTAGACGATGCCCTTGCTCGCCATGCCGAAGATGAAGGCGCCGACGGCCGCGCCGATCGCCGAGCCGAAGCCGCCGGTCATCAGACAGCCGCCGACCGCCGCCGCGATGATGTAGAGGAATTCGTTGCCCACCCCGTCGCCGGACTGGATCGCGTCGTACGAGAACAGCAGATGCTGGCCGGAGACCCAGGCGGCGAAGGCGACGCCCATGTAGAGGCCGATCTTGGTCTTGGTGACCGGGACGCCCACCGCCCGCGCGGCTTGGGCATTGCCGCCCACCGCGAAGATCCAGTTACCGACGCGGGTGCGCAGCAGGATCCAGGTGGCGAAGCCGACCAGGGCGAGCCACCACAGGATGGTGATCTGGATGTCGACGCTGCCGAGGGTCAGATGCGAGGCGAAGAGCGTACGGGCCGAGTCGAAGCCCTCCATGTCGGCGATGGACTTCGTCGAGACGGTGCCGTCGATCAGCTTGGTGAAGCCGAGGTTGAGGCCGGTCAGCATGAAGAAGGTGCCGAGCGTGATGACGAAGCTGGGCAGTTTCGTACGGGTCAGCAACAGCCCGTTGAACGCCCCGATGGCGAGCGTGACCAGCAGCGACACCCCGACGCCCACCCAGGTGTTGGCGGTCATCTGGTAGCTGAACATCGACGAGATCAGCGCCGAGCTGACGACCATGACACCGGCCGACAGATCGAATTCCCCACCGATCATCAGCAGCGCCACCGGCACGGCCATGATGCCGATCGTCGAGGACGCATAGAGCACCGTGGAAAGGCTGGAGGCCTGCAGGAACGGCTCGGCGACGATCGAGAAGAAGACGAAGACGGCGGCGGCGCCGACGACCGAGCCCAGTTCGGGGCGGCCCATCAGTCTGCGCGCCAGGGAGCGGTGCAGCAGCCGTTCGTCGATCTTGGCGGGCTGTACCGGGGACGCCTCGGTCCGGCTCATCGGGTCCCCCGCTTCGTGTAGTCCTGCAGGGCGTCGGCGTCCTTCTTGGTGATCACCTGGGGTCCGGTGAGCACCGGCTTGCCGCCGCCGAGGACGTCGGAGTTGTACTTGTACAGCCACAGCAGGTCGACGGCCTCGTAGCCCTGGAGGTAGGGCTGCTGGTCGACGGCGAAGCCGAGGGAGCCGTCCTTGAGCCCGGTCGCGACCTGGGCGTTGAGGTCGAAGGTGTCGATCTCGGCCTTGCTGCCGGCCTGCTCCCTGGCCTTGACCGCGGTGGCGGCGAACGGCGCACCGAGCGTGACGACGGCGTCGATGCCCCGGTCCGCCTGGAGCTTGGACTCGATGGAGGACTGCACGTCGGGCATGTTGGTGCCCTCGACGTACAGCTTCTGCAGATCGCCCTTGAAGGTCTTCTTGGCGCCGTCGCAGCGCTGCTCGTGGCCGACGTTGCCCTGCTCGTGCAGCACGCACAGGGCCTTCTTCCGGCCGCGCTTGTTCAGCTCCTCGCCGACCGCCTCACCGGCCACGGTCTCGTCCTGGCCGATGTGGCTGAGCGCGCCGAACGCCTTGGACTCCTCGGCGCCGGAGTTCACCGTGATCACCGGGATGCCGGCCTTCTCGGCCTTGGCGACCACGTCCTTCATGGCGTTGGGCTTGGCCAGCGAGACGATCAGCCCGTCGACCTTCTGGTCGATGTAGGACTGCACCAGCTGGCTCTGCCGCTGGCCCTCCTTGTCGTGCCCGTAGACGAACTTGATGTTGTCCTTGGCGGCGGCCTGCTGGGCACCGTTCTGCACGATGTCCCAGAAGGTGTCGCCGTCCCCGGAGTGGGTGACCATCGCGAACGTCCACCGGGGGGTGTTCACCGCGGCCTTGCCGCCGGCGGTCTTGGCGGCGCGTTCCTGCTCCGCGCGCAGGCCTCCGGTGCTGCTGCACCCCGCCAGGGAGGCGCCGAGCACCGCCGCCAGCACGGCGCCGACCACGCGTCCCCTTCTTCGAACCCGTGCCACGAGGACTCGCCCTTCCCGCTGATGCGGCCGTGTCGGCCTGGTTGGTTGTATTCGCTGTCCGGATTGCCCGGTCCGTACCTGTGTCGTGTGGTGCCACGGCACCGGCCGGGCCGGCTCAACCGGCCAAGTATCCGTTACCGGTGATCTGTCCCGGTTCATGGGGTGGTCCCGTCTTCCCTGAGGCCTCACCGGGTGCCTCGCCCGGTGTACTCGGTGAGCTTCGGTACGTCCTTCGCGCTGACCAGGGCGGGCCCGGTGAGCACCGGCTTGCCGCCGCCGAGCACATCGGCGTTGGCCCGGTGGAGCCACAGCAGGTCCACCGCTTCGTAGCCCTGGAGGTAGGGCTGCTGGTCGACGGCGAAGGTGACGTCCTTGGCCTTGAGCAGCTTGACGACGGCGGAGTTCAGATCGAAGGTCGCGATCTGCGCGGAGCTGCCCGCCTGCTCCTTGGCCTTGACGGAGATCGCCGCCATCGGCGCACCGAGCGTGACGATCGCGTCGATGGCCTTGTCGGACTGCAGCTTCGCCTCGACCGAGGACTGCGAGGCCGGCGCGTTGGTGCCGTCGACATCGAGGTTCTCGACCGTCCCGTGGAACGCCTTGCGGACGCCCGCGCAGCGGTCCTCCAGCGACACATTGCCCTGTTCGTGGATGACGCAGAGGGTCTTCTTCGCGTGCCGCTTGTTGAGCTCCTCACCGACCGCGCGGCCGGCCACCGACTCGTCCTGCCCGATATGCGTCAACGCCCCGTACGCCTTGGAGAACTCACCGCCGGAGTTGATGGTGATGACGGGGATGCCCCGCGCCACGGCCTTGCGGACGGCCGCCTGGACGGCCTCCGGCTTGGCGAGGGTGACGATCAGGCCGTCCACCTTCTGATCGATGTACGACTGGATCAGCGCGGCCTGCTGGGCGCCCTCCTTGTCGTGGGCGTACAGGAACTTCACGTGGTCCTTGGCGGCCGCCTGCTCCGCGCCGTTCTGCACGATGTCCCAGAAGGTGTCGCCGTCCCCGGAGTGGCTGACCATCCCGATCGTCATGTGCGGGGTGGCGGCGTTGCCCGTTCCGCCGCTGCTGTCCGTGGCGTCCTGGGCGCCGGCTGCGGCGCATCCGGTGGTCAGCGCGAGGGTGGTCAGTAAGGCGGCGGCGCAGCGCACCGCGCTGCCGCGGACAGTGAAGGGGCTAGCCGTACGCACGCCGTTCATCGTGGAACCGCCTTTTCTCCCGGCCGCCGGAATGCGGTTGGAGGAGTTTGTAACGGCGCGCACGGAGCCGCGTCAATGGTTTGTCAGAACATTCTGACGACTGGGCTTTAGACGGCCCCGATAAAGCGGGGAATTACGGGTGATATCACCCGGCACGACAGCCTCGGGAGGACGGGGTGGACGGTGTGACGCCCCTCTGGGGCAGCCGTACGGGGCGGGTACGGAGGCATGCCGGAGGCTGGCGACGGCTCCTGCCGCAGGCGGGTGAGGGCGTACGACGGCGCGGCGGGGCACCGGTCGGAGCCGGCCCGCCCGAGGATGCTCCGGCTCGCACGGCCGGACACTCCCGCCCACCGCGGGCGCCGGAAAACCGCGCGCCCGCCCCGCTCAGGGACGTACCAGCAGCTGGAACTCGAAGGCGTACCGGGACGCGCGGTAGACGTGCGAGCCGAACTCGACGGCGCGGCCGGTGTCGTCGAAGGTCGTCCGCTGCATCGTGAGCAGCGGAGCGCCCTCGGGCTCGTCGAGCCGCGCGCCCTCCTCCGCGGTCGCGGCGCGGGCGCCGACGGCCTGGCGGGCGCTGTGCAGGGTGATGCCGGCCGACCGCAT
The DNA here is from genome assembly GCF_900221035.1 of Streptomyces sp. 2323.1. Classification (NCBI taxonomy): domain Bacteria; kingdom Bacillati; phylum Actinomycetota; class Actinomycetes; order Kitasatosporales; family Streptomycetaceae; genus Streptomyces; species Streptomyces sp. 2323.1. The sequence goes on from NZ_LT907981.1 coordinate 1,531,483, forward strand.
CAGGCGGTACAGACCGGTCTCCTCCAGCGCGGCGGTCTCCAGCGGGAGCAGCCCCGCCGGAAGGTGGTTGCGCAGATGCGCGACGGGCTCGCCATGCGTCAGCCGCAGCCGCTCGACCAGCGCGACCTCCGCCCCCTCGGCGATCCCCAGCGCGGCGGCGACCTCGGCGTCGGCCTCGGTGGTGGTGTTGAGCAGCACCCGGGTGGCGGGCTTCTGTCCGGCCGCCTCCAGGTCGTCGTAGAGGCTGCTCAGCTCCAGCGGGCGCTTGACCTGGCTGTGCACGACCTGGGTGCCGATGCCGCGGCGGCGCACCAGGAGCCCCTTGTCGACCAGCGACTGGATGGCCTGCCGGACCGTCGGCCGGGACAGCCCGAGCCGGCCGGCCAGCTCGATCTCGTTGCCGAGCAGGCTGCCGGGTGCCAGTTTGCCGTTCTCGATCGCGGCCTCCAGCTGCTGGGACAGCTGGAAATACAACGGGACCGGACTGCTCCGGTCCACGCTGAACTGGACGGGGCTCCCGGCGCCCAGGGCCTCTTCACTCTCGCGTTTCCCCACGATCGCGAGCGTATCCGCCCGGGCAGATGACGGGAAGTCCGGAGGTCACATTGTCCGGACAAGGGTGCAGGTGAGGGCCCCCAGGCGGGTGCGGGCGGGCGTCCGGGCGCGACGTCCTCCGCGTACGGCGCCCGGGCAGGGGGCTTGCCGAGGTGCCGGCCGCGCCACGGCGTGCCCAGGGGCCGGAAACCGCGGGCGGCGCGGGCGGCCGCACGGAAGAATCCGTCCGGCACCTCCCGCTGCCGGCCCCGGCCCGGCAGCCGCCCCCGGCCGCCCGTCCCGCCCCGAAGGAGCCACCCGTGCCCGTACGCCGCGTCGTCCCCGACCTCCAGTGCGACGCCCTGGAGGAGAACCGCACGTTCTACGGCCTGCTGGGATTCGAGGAGGTGATGAACCAGGGCTGGGTGATGACCCTCGCCTCCCCCGCCAACCCCACGGCTCAGCTCACCTTCCTCACGCACGACAAGACCGCCCCGGTCACCCCCGACCTGAGCATCGAGGTGGAGGACGTGGACGCGGCCTACGCGGCCGTGCTGAGCTCCGGCGCGCAGATCGTCCGGCCGCTCCAGGACGAGGAGTGGGGCGTCCGCCGCTTCTTCGTCAAGGATCCGAACGGCCGGGTGGTCAATGTCCTGGCGCACGCGGCAGCAACCGCCGACGACGCCGCCGCCACCGAGGACGCCGGCACCGGCGGCTGATCGCCCGCGGGTCCAGGCGGCCCGGCCCGGGCCCTCGCTCAGCCGGACAGCTCCTGGCCCGCCCCGCCGCCGTCCGGCGCACCGTTGAGCGGCAGCACGGTCCCCTGCGCCACCGCACACACCCGCTCCGCCCCCGCCTCGTCGATCACCGTCCGTCCCCGAACCCGATGATCCGCGCCCGCACCAGCCGGCTGAACGGCTGGGCGTCCAGCCCCTGTTGCGCCGCCGCCAGATCGAGCACCGCACTCCCCTGCTCCGTACCGGTCATCCCGGCTCCCGCCTCTCACCCGCACCTCGAAACCCGTATGAGCAAACCCTCCCCGAGACTAGAGCGCGCCCTCCAAAACGGCAGGACGTCGCGAGCGCGCTACGTCAGCCAGGCGTCCTCGTACTTCCGGTACGTCCCGTCGTGGGTGGCCAGGTGCACCCACTGGTCCACATAGGCCTTGAACTCCTCGTCGCCGCGGGGCAGGGCGTAGGCCTTTTCGGAGAAGGTGAAGGGCTTGTCCGGGTGGAGCGAGCAGAGTTGGGGGTGGATCTTGGCCTGGTAGCGGGTCTCGCTGGCGTCGGTCATCATCACATCCGCCCGTCCCGCGATGATCTCGTCGAAGATCGTGGTGTTGTCCGGGTGGACCGTGAGGGTGGCGTGCTTGAGGTGGGAGCGGGCGAATTCCTCGTTCGTACCGCCGGGGTTGACGATGACCCGGGTGCCGGGCCGGTCGATCTGCCGCAGCGTCCGGTACTTGTCCTTGTCCGTACAGCGCACCAGGGGCGTCTTGCCGTCGATGCGGGTCGGCTCGCTGAAGTAGACGGAGCGGGCGCGCGCGAGAGTGACGGAGACCCCGCCCATGGCGATGTCACAGCGGCCGGCCGACAGATCGCCGACGAGCCGCGCCCAGGTCGTGGCCACATAACGCGGCCTGGCGTCGAGGCTCTTGGCGAGATCCCGGGCCATCTCGATGTCCACACCGCGGTACCTGCCGGTCCCGGGGTCGCGGTAACTGAAGGGCCGGTAGTCGCCGGTGGTGCAGACCCGCAGCACCCCGCGCCGGGGGACGGCGTCGAGCGCCGAGGTCTTCCCGGCGGCGCGGGAGGCGGTGTCCCGGCCCCGCGCGGGGGCGTCCGAGACCGCCGGGGCGGCGGCGGTGACGGCGAGCAGACAGGCGAGGGCGGAGAGGGCGGCGGCGCGCTTCATCAGGGCTCCTGGGACTCCGGTACGCGGCGGCGTGAGCACACGGTCGAAGCCCTCAGAGTGGCAGAGCTGTGGTGCCGGTGCACCCCATGAGCGGCTGGTGGAACGGCCGCAGGCCCGGGCAGCGGCGAACCGACGGGACTTCAGTCTTCACTAATGGGACTTCAGTCCTCGTAACCGACGGGACTTCAGTCCTCGTAGAGGTCCGCGCTGCCCCTCGTCGTCGGACGGTCCGGGGCGGCCTCGTCGAGGCGGACGAGGAGGTCCGCGGCGCGCTTGGCGACGGTGTCCCGGTCCCCCTCGGAGAGGGCCGCGCCCATCCCTACGGCGACCGCGCCCGCGGCGATCCACTCCGGCGCACTGTCGACCGTCACCCCGCCCGTCGGCAGCAGCGGCGCCTGCGGCAGCGCGGCCCGGACCTCCGTCAGCCAGGACGGATCGTGCGCCGCGGCGGGGAACAGCTTGAGCGCATCCGCGCCGAGTTCGAGGGCGCGGACCATCTCGGTCGGCGTCGACACACCGGGGAAGACCGGCACGCCATAGCGGTGGCCGGTGCGGATAACCTCGGCGTCCAGGCTGGGGGAGACCAGGTAGCGGGCGCCCGCGTCGACCGCCATCCGGGCCGATACCGCGTCAAGGACCGTGCCCGCGCCGATGATCGCGTCGTCACCGAGCTCGCGGGAGAGCGTGGTGACCGCTTCCAGGGCGAACGGGGTGGTGAGAGATATCTCCAGGCTGGTGATGCCGGCTGACAGCAGGGTGTCGGCGGTGGCGCTCGCCTCGTCATAGGTCCTGCTGCGGACGATGGCGAAAACCCGCTGCGCCAGTGCGGCCCGGGTGATCTCCCAGCGATACACGGCAGTTCGCCGTCCTTCCTTGTCTCCGACAGTGCATGCCGTCCGGTACGTGGCCCATGGCGGACAGGGCACGTTCCGGGGCGCTTCCCGGCAGCTGACCACAGAGGGTCTTTTTCCGCCGATGCCCGCCCGCTCCTCGTTTCTACCGAAACGCTACCGGGAACCACTGACAATCCTCTCTCGGGGGTGCGCCCCATGCGCCCCTTCTGCCGAGAACGGGGAGAAGAGGCAGGTCGGAGGGGGCGCACAGCACAGCGGCGGCCGGGGTGCATGGGCACCCCGGCCGCCGTGGACTCCGGACAACGGGCCCAGCGGGTCCGCTACTCCGTTCCTTCTGTTCTCTCTGTTGTTTCTGTTGTTCGCCGGCCTCAGCAGCCGCGGTCGACGAGGGCGAACGACCCGTAGTGGTCGGCGGTGTAGTAGTCCTCGTCCTTCTTCTGGCCGGCCACGATGCGGCGCGCACCACGGTCGGGCGAGCCCGGCGTGACGACGGTGTACTCGTGGTAGTAGTCGGCGCTCTGGTCCGGGAGGACGTGCTCCCGGTTGTCGAAGACCGTGCCGTCCTTCGGATAGGGGTAGGGCCCGCCCTTCGCGATCAGATCGAGGGTGTCATGGGCCTGCGAGGGCAGCTTGGAGTAGCAGACCTTGCCGATGTCCGTGACGTGCGCGGCCGTCGCGTGCGCCGTCGTGGCGTACGAGGTGGCCGGGTGCGTCGTGGCGACGGCAGGGGTGGCGGAAACAGCGGTTCCGCCGATGAGAAGGGCCGATGCGAGGGCGCCTGCGGCGCCGATCCTGGTCATCCGTGGGGGGATTCTCATGCCTCCCAGAATGACGCGCGTAGACATGGCCCTGTCAATCCCAAGCAGCGGAAGTTTTCCGGGAGTTCACACGGTCCCCCCAATTGACCCGCCTTCGACGGAGCGTCAGAAGCGGGTGCGGAAAGTCCCTTTCGCGATCGGGAAGTACGCACGCCGTCGGCCGTCCGCACCCCCCCTCCAGCAGAACGAGCCGTCCCACCGTCAAACGGACCGTGGCCCCGACGGCTTGGGGTTGAATTCACGGGTTGAACGGAATCGGCCCCGGCGCGCAGCGCCACGGGCCGGGCCGGGCCGGACCGACGGCTCGGCCCACATCACTGGAGGTAACCCATGCGGGTCAAAGACTTCGATCACCTGGTGCTCAAGGTGCAGGACATCGAGCGCGCGCTGGAGTTCTACTGCGGGCCGCTCGGGCTGGAGCCGGTCCGGGTGGACGAGTGGCGGGCCGGTGCCGCGCCCTTCCCGTCGGTGCGGGTCAGCCCGAGCACGATCATCGATCTGATCGTCGGCGACGCCCGCGGCGGGTCCAACGTCGATCACATCTGCCTGGTCGTCGAGCCGCTGGACTGGCAGCAGGTCATCGACTCGGGACGGTTCACCGTGGTGGACGGCCCGGGCAGCCGGTACGGCGCACGCGGCGAGGCGCAGTCGATCTACGTCGAGGACCCGGACGGAAACACCGTCGAGCTGCGCTGGTACCCGCAGGACGCCGGGGAGTGAGACCGGCCGGGGTCGTCGCCGGGCAGCCGCCCGGCGGCTCGTAGGCACGGCGGCTCGTAGGCACGGGGGCTCGGGCTTTTTGCCCGAGAGGCAAATCTTTTGCCCGGCGGGTGAAAGGTCGTTATACCGGGGACATGACCGAGCTCCCCGAAGAGCCCTCCGGCGCTCCGCCGGAGGAGCTGTCCACCGTCGCACCGCGCCTGCGTGACCTGCGGCGACGCAGTGGACTCACGCTGGAGACGGCGGCCCGGCTGGTGGGTCTGTCGGCCGCGCATCTCTCGCGGCTGGAGACCGGCCGGCGGCAGCCGTCGCTGCCGATGCTGCTGGCGCTGGCGCGCACGTACGGCACCACGGTATCCGACCTGCTCGGCGAGACCGCGCCGGAGCGGGACCCGATCGTGCGGGCCGGGCGCGCCGAAGCCTCCCGGGCCGGCGGCTGGACGTACTGGACCGTCGGCGGCGCCGGGCGGGCGATGCAGGCGCTGCGGGTGCATGTACCGCAGCGGGCGCAGGGCGAGTTGGTGCGGGTGCATCCCGGCGAGGAGTGGCTGTACGTCCTCGACGGGCGGCTGCGACTGACGCTCGGTGCGGCGGTGCACGTGCTGGATCCGGGGGACGCGGCGCACTTCGACTCGCTGACCCCGCACCGTATCGCCGCCGCCGCGCCGGGCGGGACGGAGCTGTTGTTCGTCCACACCCTGCTGCAGAGCGGGGCCGCCGACCTGTGTCTCGGCGACGACGCGAGGCGCCGCGGGCGGTGAGCCCCGGCGCCGCTCCCGACGGAAGGACCGTAAGCGTCATGCCTGATCAGACCACTCCTGCCACTCCCCCGCCGGCGGGGCAGCTGCCCCAGGCGGCGTCCGGACGGACGTACGTCGAGAACAAGCCGCCCCGTGGGCTGTATGTGCGGGTCTTCATCTACGTCGTCGCGACCCATGTGCTGCTGGCGTTCATGAGTCTCCTGGTGGTCATCGCCAAGACGCGGTGACGCCGGGACCGGCAACGTCCATCCCTTCGGCTCGAAAGTCCATGGCCCCGGCACGGCGGCCGGGTGAAGCCTGCTGGCGCACGCGGCTCGCAGCACTCCCGCCCCGCATGTCGTCGTGCCGAGGAGGACCGAAGGATGCACCGTACCCGCACCGCAGCGGCCACCGCGCTGGCGATGGTCCTGGCCGTGCTCCCTCTGACGGGCATGTCGGGGCCGCCGGGCACCGGCAACGAGCGGGCACCGGACGGCGCCAGGGACCGGCCCGTGGCCGCCGCGGCTCCGTCCCTGTCCCCCACGCCCCGCTCCGTCCAGCGCCGGTCCGACCAGGTCACGCTGACCCCGTCCGTGACCGTCGTCGCAGGTCCGAAGGCCGATGCCGGCGCGCTGTCGGTCGTCGAGGCGGCGCTGGCCGACGCCGGTGCTCAGCACGTCGTACGGGCCGGGCGGGCGCCGGGCGGCGGGCAGCTCGCGGTGTACGTGGACGGCGCGGGCGCGGACCGGGCGCTGGCGGAGCTGGGCGCACGGGGGCCCGGCGGGCTGCCCGCCGAAGGCTATGCGCTGGCCGTCGGCGAGGGTCGGATCGCCTTGTCCGGCAAGGACGCCACCGGCACGTATTACGCCGCGCAGACGTTGCGTCAGCTGCTGCCGCACCGGGCCCGGCCGGGCGTCCGGGTGGCGGGCACCCGCATACGGGACTGGCCGGCCACCCCGCTGCGCGGTGTCATCGAGGGCTTCTACGGCACCCCGTGGTCCCACGAGGCCCGGCTCGACCAGCTCGATTTCTACGGCGCGCACAAGATGAACCTCTATGTGTACTCGCCGAAGGACGATGCCTACCTCCGGGAGAAGTGGCGTGACCCCTACCCCGCGGAGCGGCTCGCGCAGCTCAAGGAGCTGGTGGACCGGGCGCGGCAGCGGCATGTGGAGTTCACCTACGCGCTCTCCCCGGGGCTGTCCGTCTGCTACAGCTCCGACGCCGACCTCAAGGCGCTGACCGCCAAGTTTCAGACGCTGTGGGACATCGGCGTACGGACCTTCGCGGTGCCGCTGGACGACATCAGCTACACGGACTGGAACTGTGCGGCGGACAAGGACCGGTTCGGGACCGGGGGCGGGGCGGCGGGGGCCGCGCAGGCGTATCTGCTCAACCGTGTGCAGCGGGAGTTCATCGCCGCGCATCCGGGCGCCGGGCCGCTGCAGATGGTGCCGACCGAGTACTCCGACGTGCAGTCGTCGCCGTACAAGAAGGCGCTGGCCACCCAGCTGGATCCGAAGGTGCTGGTGGAGTGGACGGGTGTGGGGGTGATCGCGCCGACGATGACCGTCCGTCAGGCCCAGCAGGCCCGGGAGGCCTTCGGGCACCCGATCCTGACCTGGGACAACTACCCGGTCAACGACTATGTGACGAACCGGCTGCTGCTCGGGCCGTTCCACGGCCGGGAGAAGGGGCTGCCGGAGCAGCTGGCGGGGATCACCGCGAACCCGATGATCCAGCCCGCCGCTTCCAAACTCGCCCTGTACACGGTGGCCGACTACGCCTGGAACGACACGGCGTATGACGCCCGGACCTCCTGGGGCGCGGCGATCGAGGAGCTGGCCGGCGGCGACGCCCGGACGGCAGGGGCGCTGCGGGCCTTCGCCGATACCGGTTACTCCTCGGCGCTCAACCCGCAGCAGGCGCCCGAACTGGCCGCCGCCATCGCCGAGTTCACGGCGGGCGGGCCGGCTCGGCGGCTGGATGCGGTGCTGCAGACCCTTGAGGACGCCCCGGCCGTACTGCGCGACCGGCTCCCCGACCGCGGCTTCGTCACGGACAGCGCACCCTGGCTGGACGCGACGCACGCCTGGGGCATCGCGGCACGTACCGCGCTGCGGCTGATCGAGGCGACCAGGGCGGGCGACGGCGCCAAGGCCTGGCAACTACGGCAACAGATACCGGAGTTGGTGCGGACCGCGCAGTCCTTCGTCTATGTGGACATGCGGGGGAAGAAGGTCCCGGTCCTGGTGGCGGACGGGGTGCTGGACACCTTCGTCGACGATGCGGTGGCCGCGCACGACCGGGCGCTGGGGATCACCGGCCGCCCCCGGGCGTCGACGGATCTCGCCGTCTACCAGGACAACGCCCCCTCCCGGATGACCGACGGCGAGGACGCCACGTACTTCTGGAGCGGGGCGGCGCCCCGGGCCGGTTCCGTCGTGGGACTGGATCTGCGGGCCGAGCGTCCGCTGGGCCGCGTCACCCTGTCCATGGGCAAGAGCGACAGCCCGGACGACTATCTGCACCACGGCGTGCTCGAGTACTCCTCGGACCACACGCACTGGCGGCAGCTGGCCGCCTTCGACGGGAAGGCCGAGGTGACCGCCGTACCGCCGGCCGGCACCAAGGCCCGGTACGTCCGGGCGCGGGCCACCAGGGCCCAGGACAACTGGCTGGTGGTACGCGAGTTCACGGTGGCCGGGACCGAGCAGGCGACGGTGACCGGGGGCCCGCCCGCAGCCGGGGGCAGTGCACTGCGTTCGGCCGGGGACGGCGATCCGGCGACGGTCTACCGCGCGGCGCGGGCACCCCAGCCCGGCGAGGCGCTGGCGTTCACTCCCTCCGCACCCCGCACGGCACGGTCCGTGGTGGTGCTGCGGCCGCACGGCGCGCCCGGCCCGGCGGCACGGATCGAGGTCCGTACGGGTGGTGTCTGGCGCACGCTCGGCACCCTGTCCGGTGCGTATACGCGGCTTGCGGCAGGCGACGGTGCGATCGAGGCCGTACGGCTGGCCTGGCGGGACGCGTCGGCGGTCCCCGAGGTCAATGAGGTGATTCTGCACTGAGCGGCGGGCCGCGCGGGACGGCCCCGCCCGCGACGACGCGGTATGCCGGGCGGCCTGCCGCGGCGTCCCGCCCTGACGGGTCCGGGGGCCGGCCGCTTCCCCCGGACGGGCCGCGTCATCGCACCCGCAGCCGGTCTCCCGCGCCCTAATCTGAGGCGCTGGCCACCGCCCTCGCCCCGGAGGAGACCGACACCATGGCCCGACCCGCCCCCGACGCCCCCCGCCAGACCGCGGCCGCCGTGCTCGACGACGCGGTCCGCGTGCTCGCCCCGGACACCGATGCCTACCGGCTGGTCGCGCGGATCGAGGCGGGGACGGCGCCGCGCTCGGTGTTCGCCACCTTCGCCCTCGAACAGCATCAGGTGATCGCCGCCGACCGGCTCAGCTTCCAGCATCTGGCGCGGCGGGCGGACGGTGATCCGCCGGTCGCCGACTTCTTCGATCTGCTCGTCCAGGGCGAGACGCAGGCCCTCAAACAGCTGGCGGGGCTGGCGGACGCCTGTGAGCTGACCGAGCGGGAGATCGCCGAGTACCGGCCGCGCCCCGGCTGTCAGGCGTACCCCTCCTACGCGGCGCGGCTCGCCCTCGGCGGCGAGCCGACCGATGTGGCGATCGCGCTGACCGCCAACTTCGCTGCCTGGGGCGGCTGTTGCGCGATCGTCGAGGCCGCGATGCGGGAGCACTACGCCTTCCCGGAGGCGGCCCGGGACTTCTTCGGGTTCTTCGCCGAGCCGGCGCCGGCCGTCGAGGAGAAGGCCCGCGCGGCGGTGCAGCACGGCCTCGACACCGGCCAGGCGCAGCCGGCCATGGCACACCGCTACGGCCGTCTCCTCCAGGCGTACGAGCTCATGTTCTGGGACGCTGTCGCGGACTGACCCGCCCCGCGCCTCGACCGATCCGAAGGAGAGTCACGGTGCCCTATGGCTACCAGGCGACCTTGAAGGCCCGTCCCGGGCACCGTGACGAGGTGATCGCCATCCTGCTCCGTGGCGTCGACGGCCTTCGGGCCGCGGGGTGCCGGCTGTATGCGGTGGGGGTGTCCGATGTCACCGACCCGGATCTGATCTGGGTGAACGAGCTGTGGGAGTCCAAGGAGCAGCATGACGCCTCGCTGCTCCTCCCGGAGACGAAGGCCGCCATTGCGGAGGCCCTCCCGCTGCTGACGGGCGAGGTCACCGGCCAGGAGCTCACCGTGGTCGGCGGGCTCGGGGTGTAGCGGCCCACGCCGCTCGGCGGGCCGGGGCCGACGCGGCGGCCGCGGGCCGTTCAGCGGCCGCCGCTCATCCGCCGTGCGGCCGCTGCAGCAGCTCACCGGTGGGCTCGGCGAGGGTGGCGCCGTCGTTGATCTGCCGGCCGCGCAGCCAGGTGGACCGCACGACGCCGTGCAGGGTCTTCCCGGCGTACGCGGTGATCTTGTTGCGGTGCTGGAGGGCCTGCGGGTCGACGGTGAAGGTCTCCTCGGGGGCGAGGACCGCGAAGTCCGCGTCCCGGCCGGGCTCGATGGCGCCCTTCCGGTCGAGACCGGCCAGCGCCGCCGGGGCGGTGGCCATCCAGCGCACCACGTCGTCGAGCCGGTGCCCGCGCGCCCTGGCCGCGGTCCAGATGGCGGGCAGGCCCAGCTGGAGGGAGGAGATCCCGCCCCAGGCCGCGCCGAAGTCGGCGGTCTTGAGGTCGGCGGTGGAGGGCGAGTGGTCGGAGACGATGCAGTCGATGGTGCCGTCGGCCAGCCCCGCCCACAGCGCGTCCTGGTTGCCGGCCTCGCGGATCGGCGGGCAGCACTTGAACTCCGTGGCGCCGTCCGGGATGTCCTCGGCGGCCAGGGTCAGGAAGTGCGGGCAGGTCTCGACGGTGAGCTGGACGCCCTCGCGCTTCGCGGCGGCGATCAGCGGCAGCGCGTCGGCGGAGGACAGATGCAGCACATGCACCCGTGCGCGGAGCCGCGCGGCGAGCGCGATCAGCCCGGCGATGGCGTCGTTCTCGGAGACCCGGGGGCGGGAGGCGAGGAAGTCGGCGTACTTGGGACCGTGCGGTACGGGTGCCGCGTCCAGGTGGCCCGGGTCCTCGGCGTGCACGATCAGCAGGCCGCCGAAGCCGGCGATCTCGCCCAGCGCGGCGGCCAGTTGCTCCTGGTCGACCGCGGGGAACTCGTCCACGCCGGAGGGCGACAGAAAGCACTTGAAGCCGAAGACACCGGCGTCGTGCAGCGGCCGCAGGTCCTTGACGTTGCCGGGGATGGCGCCGCCCCAGAAGCCGACGTCGACATGGGCCTTGTCGCGGGCCACCGCGCGCTTGGTGTCGAGGTGCGCCGTGGTCGTCGTGGGCGGCAGGCTGTTCAGCGGCATGTCGACGAGGGTGGTGATCCCGCCGGCCGCGGCCGCGCGGGTGGCGGTCCAGAAGCCCTCCCACTCGGTGCGGCCGGGGTCGTTGACGTGGACGTGCGTGTCGACGAGGCCGGGCAGCAGGGCGTCGTCACCGAAGTCCACCACCCGCGCCCCGGTGGGAGCCGGGGCGTCGTACGGCAGGACCGCGGCGATCGTGCCGTCCTGGACGGTGACGGACGCGGCGCGCGTGCCCTGCGGGGTGACGACGCGTGTGGAGCGCAGCACCAGCTCTCGTTCGGACACCCGGTCCCCTCCTCGTCTCGTGTCTTCCATCGTTGGCCGACGGCGTGTGCGGCGCACGGCCGGCGGGGCGGCCGGACCTCCGGAGCGCGGCATCCGCACCGTCCTGACCGGCAGAATTCAACAGTCTGTTGAATGAGTCTTCACTCCGGACCCCGACCCGTCAAGACGCCGGACGCCCGGGAATCCCATTCCACCCCCTCCCCTTGGAGGATTCCATAGAATGGATAAAAAATTTCGCTCAGCAGAACGTAGCTCTGTCCACTGGCGCCACCGGGAGCGCACGGCCGGCAGTCGGCCCGGGGGTTCACAGCCTGGGACAAAGAGGGCCTGACCGGCGGGAACGAGTACGCAAGACGCCGTGTGCCACGGTAAGGGGACCGGTAGGCTTCTCCGATCGGGCCCGGCGCCCGTCAGCCCTGCCGAGACCGATCCGCCCCGCCCGAAAGGAACGCGACGTGCCGTCGTCCAGCGCCAGCACCTCCGCCGCCGAAGCCAAGCCCGCCGGCGGCGGTGTCCAGTCCCTTGAGCGCGCCTTCGACCTGCTCGAGCGGATGGCCGACGCCGGCGGCGAGGTCGGTCTGAGCGAGCTCTCCAGCAGCAGCGGACTGCCGCTGCCCACCATCCATCGACTGATGCGCACCCTCGTCGCCTGCGGCTACGTCCGCCAGCAGCCCAACCGCCGCTATGCACTCGGCCCCCGGCTGATCCGGCTCGGCGAGAGCGCCTCGCGTCTGCTGGGCACCTGGGCCCGGCCGTTCCTGGCCCGCCTGGTCGAGGAGACCGGCGAGACCGCCAATATGGCGCTGCTCGACGGCGACGAGATCGTCTATGTCGCGCAGGTTCCCTCCCGGCACGCGGTACGGATGTTCACCGAGGTCGGCCGGCGGGTGCTGCCGCACTCCACCGGCGTCGGCAAGGCCCTGCTGGCCCACCACTCGCCGGAGGAGGTCCGCGCGCTGCTCGGCCGTACGGGCATGCCCGCCGCGACCGAGAAGACCATCACCGACCCGGACCGCTTCCTCGAAGCACTCGCCGATGTCCGCCGCCTCGGCTACGCGGTCGACGACAACGAGCAGGAGATCGGCGTCCGCTGCCTCGCCGTGCCGGTGCCCAACTCCCCCACCTCTGCGGCGATTTCCATCTCGGGTCCGACGGGCCGGGTGTCGGAGGCCGCGACGGACAAGATCGTGCCGGTGCTGCAGGACGTCGCGGCCCAGTTGTCGGTGGCGCTGGCGAACCAGGCGCCGGCGTAACGCGCGCCGGGCGGCGGCTCGGCACCCCCTCAGCGGGGGCCGGGCAGCTCGCCGAACCGGTCGATGCCCTCACGCACTTCGGTCAGCGCGGGCGAGAGCGCGCTGACCGAGCCGACCGCCCCGGCGATCAGCAGCAGCGAGCGACGCAGCCGGGGCACCTCGGGCAGGCCGTGACTCACCATCGCGTCCAAGGCGGCCAGCTCGTCGTCCGCCGCCGCCCGGTCCAGCAACTCCCCTGGAAGGACGGCTAGTTGGCGGCGCAGCCGCGCCACCGCTCCGCGTAGCTCATGGACCCGGGGGTCACCCTCGACCCCGGTCGTTCGCCTGTCACTCTGCAGCTGTTCCACCACGACGGCGTCCTCCGTGGCCGTTGCCCGACCCGCGATGCCGGACAGTTAACGCCACTCTGTGCTCCTCGCGCCATACAGAGAGCGAAAAAAACCGATCACTGGCGGGATTCGTGCGGCGATCGTACGGCCGGCGCACCCGGCAGATGCGCGGCTCGTACGCCCGCTCACGCCTCTGACCTCAGGAAACGTAGTCGCGGGGCAGGTTGACCCTCTTGTAGTCGACCGGATCCGGGGCCTGTTGCGGGGCGACGGGGGTACGGGTCCCGTCATCCGGGACTCTGGGGCGCGTCCGCGGCGGGGAGGAACGGTATCCGGCCACCGGCCGCACCATGACCTCGCCGGCGAGGAAGGGGCGGCCTTGACCGAAGAGCCGCTTTCGCCATGGACGTTGACCCCCTCGGCACCCCCGGAACGGGTCCGCCCCGCAATGCCCGAATTCGGCTTGATCATGCGTCAGCACATGCGTTCCCCATGACACCCGATGGCGTGGGCACACCCGATACGAGGCGTATGGCAGGGCACGATGGAGCATTCTCCCTTTCAAGGAAATATCCGGCATATCACTGGATCGGAGAATGCCATGGAACCCCACTCCGGCCCCGACACCGGCTCGAACCAGCGTCGGGTCAGCGTCGTACAACTCATCTGCCGCGCGTACGGCCTGTCCGATGCCTCCGAGATCACGCTGGAGCACATAGACCGTTATGTCGCCGAGCAGCGGCGCGTGGAGGAGCGCACGCATCAGCTGCGCGAACGGTTCCGGCCGCACATTCCCCGCCCCCGCGCGTCGGACGACGCCGCCTGACCCGGCGGGCCATGCTCCACGGTGCCATGAGGTATGCAGTCCCCATGGCACCGACAGCACCGAGAGATCCGGGCGAACAGCCGCTCCACGCCCGGCCGGACGCCCCTGAGGGGGCCCGGGAAGCCGGGCGGCCCGGAGGGCGGGTAGCCGGTCTGCTGCTCGCCGCGGGTGGCGGGCGGCGTCTTGGGGGACGGCCCAAGGCGCTGCTCGACCACCGCGGCCGGCCGCTGGTCGAGCACGCCGCGCGGGCCCTGCGGCAGGGCGGCTGCGACCCCGTCCACATCGTGCTGGGCGCATCGGCCGAGGCCGTACGCGAGCGGGCCGAGCTCTCCGCGTACCGCATCCGGTACAACCCGGACTGGGCCCAGGGCATGGGCTCGTCGCTCCGGGTGGGCCTGGCCGCGCTGGCCGGCTCGGGGGCGGACGCGGTCGTGGTGTCCCTGGTGGACCAGCCGGGCATCGGCGCCGCAGCGGTGGCGCGGGTGGTGGCGGCGTACGACGGCAGCAGCTCGCTCGCCTCCGCCGCCTACGACGGCCGGCGCGGCCATCCGGTGCTCTTCGGCGCCGACCGCTGGCCGGACATCGCCGCCACCGCAACGGGCGACCGCGGTGCGCGCGCCTACCTCCAGCAGCATGCGGCCGCCCTCACCCTGGTCGAGTGCGCCGATGTCGCGGAGCCGTACGACATCGACACTCCGGAGGATCTGCGCCGATTGGAGTGACCCTGCGCGCCGGCAGGCACTCGCCCGCCGCGGGAGCGGGAGTAATGGAGAGTGACCGTCGTGGCACCGGGAGCCATTCGATCAGTGGGTGTGTCGACCCGGAGAATCTCGACATCAACAAACCATTGAAGTTCCGCGATAAGGAAACTAGTCTCCACTGGTCAGAAGCGCCCTGAACCCAGACGGCGCCCGCGACCGTCCCCCGGGGCCCGCGGCACCCCGTGCCGCCCGGCGCCCCCGGCGGCCGCCGGGCACCGCCGATGAATGGAGTGACAGCTCATGTCCGCACCAGCGCCGTCCCCGCTGGCCATCGTCGAAGTCGACCCCGCGCACACCCCCGAACGGCAGGGCGAGGTCCTCACCGACGCCGCGCTCACCTTCGTCGCCGAACTCCACCGACGGTTCACCCCGCGCCGTGACGAGCTGCTCGCCCGCCGCGCCGAGCGCCGGGCCGAGATCGCCCGCACCAGCAGCCTGGACTTCCTGCCGGAGACCGCGCAGATCCGCGCCGACGACAGCTGGCAGGTCGCCGAGGCGCCCGCCGCGCTCAACGACCGCCGGGTGGAGATCACCGGCCCCACCGACCGCAAGATGACCATCAACGCGCTCAACTCGGGCGCCAAGGTCTGGCTCGCCGACTTCGAGGACGCCTCCGCCCCGACCTGGGAGAACGTCGTCTCGGGTCAGCTGAACCTCATCGACGCCTACGAGCGCCGCATCGACTTCACCGACCCGGCCTCCGGCAAGTCCTACGCCCTCAAGCCCGCCGAGGAACTCGCCACCGTCGTGATGCGGCCGCGCGGCTGGCACCTGGACGAGCGGCACCTGCAGTTCGAGGGCCGGCCGGTCCCCGGCGCGCTGGTCGACTTCGGCCTCTACTTCTTCCACAACGCCAAGCGCCTGCTGGACCTCGGCAAGGGACCGTACTTCTACCTGCCGAAGACCGAGTCCCACCTGGAAGCCCGCCTCTGGAACGAGATCTTCGTCTTCGCCCAGAACTACGTCGGCATCCCGCAGGGCACGGTGCGCGCCACCGTCCTCATCGAGACCATCACCGCCGCATACGAGATGGAGGAGATCCTCTACGAGCTGCGCGAACACGCCTCGGGCCTGAACGCCGGGCGCTGGGACTACCTCTTCTCGATCGTCAAGAACTTCCGTGACGGCGGCGCCAAGTTCGTCCTCCCCGACCGCAATGCGGTCACGATGACGGCACCGTTCATGCGCGCCTACACCGAACTCCTCGTCCGCACCTGCCACAAGCGCGGTGCGCACGCCATCGGCGGCATGGCGGCCTTCATCCCCAACCGCCGGGACCCCGAGGCCAACGAGCGGGCCCTGGCCAAGGTCAAGAACGACAAGGACCGCGAGGCCGGCGACGGTTTCGACGGCTCCTGGGTCGCCCACCCCGACCTGGTCCCGATCGCCCGCGCCTCCTTCGACGCGGTGCTCGGCGACCGGCCGAACCAGAAGGACCGGCTCCGCGAGGACGTCGACGTCAAGGCCGCGGATCTGATCGCGATCGACTCCCTGGACGCCAAGCCCACCTACCAGGGCCTGATCGACGCCGTTCAGGTCGGCACCCGCTACATCGAGGCCTGGCTGCGCGGGCTGGGCGCCGTCGCCATCTTCGGCCTGATGGAGGACGCCGCCACCGCCGAGATCTCCCGCTCCCAGATCTGGCAGTGGGTCGACGCCGGTGTCGTCTTCGAGAACGGGGAAAAGGCCACCGCGGAGCTGGTGCGCCGGGTCGCCGCGGAGCAACTGGCCGCGATCCGCGCCGAGGTCGGCGAGCAGGCCTTCACCTCCGGCCGCTGGCAGCAGGCCCATGACCTGCTGCTCCGGGTCGCCCTGGATGCGGACTACGCGGAGTTCCTGACGCTGCCGGCGTACGAGCTGCTGCGCTGAGGGCTTCGCCCGTCACACCTGGGGGCCGGTGCGGACCGCTGTTGTGCGGTGCGTACCGGCCCTTCGTGCTGCGCTCGGGCGGACCGCTCCTCGCGTGCAGGACGCAGCCTCGATGACGACCCGTCATCTCAGCTCCTCGCACGGTGAGTCGCTGCGTACTCGGCCATGAAGGCGGCCTCGGCGAGCAGGGCGCCGCGCAGTTCGGACACCAGCACCCGTTCGTTGGGGCCGTGCAGACCGCAGAGGCTGTCCTCGGCGCCGAAGAGCAGGATCTCGGCGTCCGGTACGGCCCTGGCCAGGCCGTTGACCAGCGGCACGGATCCGCCGGACGCGGCGCGTACGGGGTCGGTGCCCCAGGCGCGGCGCAGGGCGGTGCGGGCGGCGCGGTAGGCGGGTCCGTCGGCGGCGGCTTCGTAGCCGGGTCCCGCGTCGCCCGGAGTGACGGTGAGCGGGATGCCGTACGGGCGCAGCCGTTGCAGATGGCGGATGAGGGCGGCCTGCGCCTCGCGTGGGTCCTGCCGGGGGTGGACCCGGAGGTTCAGCTTGGCGCGGGCGTACGGGACCCACCGCGGCGGCGGCACGGTCGACGGGCGGCGCGTCCAGGCCGATGACGGTGACGGCGGGGCCGCTCCACAGCCGTTCGCCGAGGCCGCCGGAGCCGAGCAGCGGGGTGCCGTGCGGGACCCCGGCCACCTCGCGGAATTCGTCGTCGGTGAAGGCGCTGCCGTCCCACGGTTCGCGGTGCAGGCCCTCGACGGCGACATCGCCGTGCACGTCGTGCAGGGTCGCCAGAGCCTTGAGCAGGACGAGCAGCGCGTCGGGGGCGGCGCCGCCGTACGCGCCGCTGTGCACGGCGGCGCGGAGGGTGCGGACCTCGGCGAAGACCACGGCGGAGCCGCGCAGGGCGGTGGTCAGGGTGGGGGTGCCGGGGCGGATGTTGCCGGTGTCGGCGATGATCATCGCGTCGCAGGCGAAGAGGTCGGGCTCGGTGGGCGGGTAGTCGTCGAAGGCGCTGCCGTACTCCTCCTGTCCCTCGAAGACGATCCTGATGCCGACCGGCGGACGGCCGCCGTAGGCCCGCAGCGCACCGATGTGGACCATGAGGTTGGCCTTGTCGTCGGCGATGCCGCGGGCCCGGATGCCGCCCTCGATGTCGGTGGGTTCGAAGGGCGGGGAGTCCCAGAGCCGCTCCTCACCGGGCGGCTGGACATCGTAGTGGCCGTAGAGGAGGACGGTGGGGGCCTCGGGGGTGGGCGGTGGGAGGCTGCCGGTGATGACGGGCGCGGTGCCGGGGAGGTTGAGCTCGCCGATGTCGGCCACCCCGGCGTCCCGGAGCAGGGCGACGAGCAGGTCGCGGGCCTGTAGCACCGGTTCGGGGGAGAAGCCGGGGAAGGCGATCGACGGGATGGCCGCGAGCCGCTTGAGGTCGGCGCACACGCCGTCCATCAGGGCGTCGACGGTGGTCTCCAGAGCGCCGTCGGCCGCGCGGGCGCGGCGGAAGGGCGGGTCGCCGGCGTTCTCGTGCACCGCGGAACCCCTCTCCGCGGCGTCGTCGCCGCGCACACATGGACCATCTGACTGCCTGTCAGGGCCGGTGCAGCATATCCGGGATAGCTCAGTAAATGCCGATATGCGAGCGAGGGCGCGTGCCACTATGTCTATAGTGTCTCGGCCCCTGCACAAGCAGGACGAACAGGCACGGCACGAAGGGCGCGCGGCGTGGCACGACGGCGGGAGCAGGTCCTGGACGCGGGGATCCAGGTACTGGGGAGCGAGGGCGCGCGGCGCCTGACCTATCAGGCCGTGGACGCCGCGGCAGGGGCTCCGTCGGGCACCGCCTCCAACTACTTCCGCAACCGGGCGGCACTGATCGACGGCATCGTCGACCACCTCCAGGAGCTGGAGCGCCGCGACTGGGAGGCCTTCGCCGCGGCGGCCGCCCCGGCCGATGCCGGTGAACTCGCCGATGCCGTCGGCCGGTTCCTGCGGTACGCGACCGGCCCCGAGCGCGCCAGGACCGCCGCCCGCTTCGCGCTTTACCTGGAGGCCACGTCCCGGCCCGAGCTCCGCCCGGCGCTCACCCGCGGACGGGAGGCCGTCGTCGGCTGGGGCGCGGAGTGGCTGCGGCGCTTCGGCTCGCCGGCGCCGCGGCGGCACTGCGGGATCCTCCTCGACTACATGGACGGCGTCGTTTTCCGGCAACTCGCCTTCCCTGACGAGGACTTCGACCCGGTGGACGGGATCCGCGAGCTGCTGTCCGGGCTGCTGGACGGATCCCCGCACGACCGAGAGGCGTACGGCGGGAGCCACCGCACCGGCTGACGCCACACCCTCCCTCGCACAGCCCCACGGCCCGCATGAAAGCCGCAGTTGCCGCTCTCCTACGGGCCGTTGCCGTTGTTCCGGCGTCAGTGGGCAGGCGCCGCCGCGGGCTCCCCGGCGCCGCCCTCGGTGGCGAGGCGCGCTGGTGGCGCGACCTCCGGATCGCCGGGGGCTCCGGTATCCGGCGCCGTTTCCGCGTCCCGGCTGCCGAAGTGGTTGAAGGCCAGGTTGAGGACGATGGCGACCAGACAGCCGGTGCTGATGCCGGAGTCCAGGACGACCAGCAGGTCCTTGGGGAGGGCGTGGTAGAAGTCCGGCGCGGCGATCGGGATCAGCCCGATGCCGACGGCCGCCGCGACGATCAGGGCGTTGTCGCCCTTCTCCATGGCGGCGGAGGCCAGCGTCTGGATGCCGCTGGCGGCCACCGAGCCGAACAGCACGATGCCGGCCCCGCCGAGGACCGGCAGCGGGACCAGCGAGATCACCGAGGCGGCCACCGGACACAGGCCCAGCACGATCAGGATCAGCCCGCCGGTCGCCACGACGTAGCGGCTGCGCACCTTGGTCATCGCGACCAGGCCGATGTTCTGGGCGAAGGCGCTGTTGGCGAAGCCGTTGAACAGCGGGCTGAGGGCCGTGCCCAGGGTGTCGGCGCGCAGTCCGCCCTCGATGGTGCGCTCGTCCGCCGGACGGCCGACGATCTTGCCGAGGGCGAGCATGTCGGCCGTCGACTCGGTCATACAGACCAGCATCACGATGCACATACTGACGATCGCGGCGATGTCGAACTGCGGGGCACCGAAGTGGAACGGCGTCGGGAAGCCGATCAGGGAAGCCTTGCCGAGGGCCGCGAAGTGGGTGATCCCGACGGGTATCGCGATCAGCGTGCCGGCGACCAGCCCGAGCAGGATCGCGATCTGCTGGAGGAAGCCGCGCAGCGCCCGGCGCAGCACCAGCACGATCACAAAGGTCAGCGCGGCCATCCCGATGTTGGTCAGCGAACCGTAGTCGGGGGCCTGCGGATTGCCGCCCTGGGACCAGTTGAAGGCCACCGGCAGCAGCGAGACGCCGATCAGGGTGATGACGGTGCCGGTGACCACCGGCGGGAAGAACCGTACGAGCTTGGAGAAGTACGGGGCGAGGAGGAACCCCAGCACACCGGCGACGATCACCGCGCCGAAGATGACCGGCAGCGCGTGACCGGGGCTCTGGGACTTGCCGATGGCGACCATCGGGGTGACGCCGGCGAAGGAGACGCCGTTGACGAACGGCAGCTTGGCGCCGACCTTCCAGAACCCCAGCGTCTGCAGCAGCGTCGCGATGCCCGCGGTGAACAGGCTGGCGCCCATCAGGAACGCGGTTTCGGTGGCGCTGAGCCCGCAGGCCGGGCCCACGATCATCGGCGGGGCCACCACACCCGCGTACATCGCGGCCACGTGCTGGAGGCCGCTGGTGAACAGCTTCAGGGGCGGGAGGGTCTCGTCAACGGGGTGTTTCCGGTCCCCCTCCGGCTTCTGCCCGGTCATTGCGGCCACTGCGGGCCTCCTTCGTTTTCTGCGTCGCCGGGGCCGGCGATGCGAGGCTGTCACGGAGGTCTTGCCTGTGGTGCGTGGTGGTGGCCGCCTGGTGAGCGGTGCTGCGTGCGGGTGCGCTTGTGGCGCGTGGACGGCGGCGGGGCCGACCGTCCCGGGGGTGCGGGCAGATCCCGTACCCCCGGGTCCGGCGCTTGTGGATCCCGCTCGGATCCACAAGCCCGGCCGGGAGCCGTCCCTCCCGGCCGAGTCAGGGGTCGTCGGCCGCAGGACCGCGCCGGGGGTCAGTCCCCGGCGGCGATCCGGGCCAGACGCTGCGCCTCGGCCCGGGCGGTGCGGGCGAGGGCGTCCTCGTCGACGTTGCTGAGGTGGTTGTCCTCGACGACCGGCCGGCCGCCGACGAGGGAGAGGGTGACCGGTGCGGGCGGGCCGAAGACCAGCGCGGTGACCGGGTCGGCGATGGAGGAGTGGCCGAGGCCGTCCAGCTTCCACAGCACCAGGTCGGCGAGCTTGCCGGCCTCCAGCGAACCGATCTCGGCGGTCCGGCCGAGGACCTGCGCACCGCCGTAGGTGCCCAGCCGGAGCGCCTTGCGGGCGTTCAGCGCGGCCTCCCGGTGGGCGCCGAGGCGGTTGATCAGCAGGGCGTTGCGCAGCTCGGTGTGGAGTTCGCCGGACTCGTTGGAGGCGGTGCCGTCCACGCCGAGGCCGACCGGGACGCCGGCCGCGAGCATGTCGGGGACGCGGGCGATTCCGGCCGCGAGGCGGGCGTTGGAGGACGGGCAGTGCGCCACGCCGGTGCCGGTGCGGGCGAAGGCGGCGATATCGGAGTCGTTCATGTGGACGCAGTGCGCCATCCACACGTCGTCACCGAGCCAGCCGGTCGACTCGAAGTAGTCGGTGGGGCCCATGCCGAACAGCTCGTGGCAGAACTTCTCCTCCTCCACGGTCTCCGAGCCGTGGGTGTGCATCCGTACGCCCTTACGGCGGGCCAATGCGGCGCCGTCCCGCATGAGTTCGGTGGAGACGGAGAACGGCGAGCAGGGCGCGGCGGCGATGTGCACCATCGAGCCGAAGGAGGCGTCGTGGTGCTTGTCGATGGCCTCCTCGGTCGCCAGCAGCGCGCCCTCGGTGGTCTCGACGGCGAAGTCCGGGGGCAGCCCGCCGTCCTTCTCGCTGCGGTCCATGGAGCCGCGGGCCAGGGTGATCCGGGCGCCGATCTCGGCGGCGGCGGCCAGTTCGGCGCCGACGAGGTCGCCGGAGCCGCGGGGGAAGACGTAGTGGTGGTCGGCGGCGGTGGTGACGCCGCCCTTGACCATCATGCCGAGCGAGCCCTGGGTGGCCGCGGCGAGCATCGGGGCGTCGATCCGCGCCCAGGTCGGGTAGAGCGCGACCAGCCAGTTGAACAGGTTGTGGTCGGTGGCCAGCCCGCGGGTGAGCCACTGGTAGAAGTGGTGGTGGGTGTTGACCAGTCCGGGCGTGAGCAGATGGCCGGTGCCGTCCACCCGGCGTACGACGCCCGGCATCCCCTCGGGCGCCTTGCCCGCGCCCACCGACTCGATGACGTTGCCGGCGACCACCACATGGCCGGTGGCGTACTCGGTGTCCTGGGCGTCGACGGTCGCGAGGGCACAGTTCTCGATGACGAGGCGCTGCGTCACCGCGCCGTCAGGGGATGCCGATGCAGCCATGGTGCTTTCCTTCTTTCGGTTCCGGCATGGGGGTCCCCCTGGACGAGGCAGGTCCCCCCGCTCGCACGACGTCGCGAGCGGGGGACGGTCGGAGTCCCAGGGGGAGGGCACGGCATGGCCCTACGGAGTTGAGTGCCGGAGCCGGGCGGGACGGCTGACAGGGCCGCCGCCCGTGGGGTGCTCCGGGTGCCGAGTGCGGGGAAGAGCAGCGGGAGCGGGAGCGGGTGTGCGGTTGCTGTGCCATAGGTCGCTCCCCTCGGGGTGCGTGCCCCTCCCCGCTGCGGGACGGGGAGCGGGCACGGCGTGGCGTCGGGACGCTCAGAGGTTGGTCAGATCCACGGGGATCCGGGCTTCGACACCGTCGCGCAGGACGGTGGCTTCGATCAGGCCGTACGGGCGGTCCGCCGCGTAGTAGACAGCTCCGTCGGCGGTGTCGTTCTTGATTCCGAACGGCTCCAGATCCACCAGGAAGTGGTGCTTGTTCGGGAGGGAGAAGCGGATCTCGTCGATCTCGGAACGATGGTTGATCACGCGCGAGCCCATCTGGTACAGCGTCTGCTGGAGCGAGAGGCTGTAGGTCTCCGCGAAGGCCTGCAGGATGTGCTTCTTGACCTGCTCGTACGAACGCTCCCAGCCGGGCATCCGCTGCTCGTCGTCGGTCCAGTTGAACCGCCAGCGGGCGGACACCTCGGTGGCCAGGATGCGGTCGTAGGCCTCCTTCAGGGTCGTGTACTTGTCCTTGATGTAGCCCCAGAACTCCGAGTTGGTGGAGTTCATCACCACCAGGTCCTTGAGACCGGAGATGACCTGCCACTGCTCACCGTCGTAGGTGATCTCGGTCAGCCGGGTCTCCTGGCCCTTGCGGACGAAGGAGTGCTTGACCTCGTCGGAGCCGATGAAGCGGGAGTTGGCGTCGGAGCCGGCGATCCGCTCCCAGGCGTACTCCTCGATCCGGATGCGGGCCCGGTGGATCGGCTCCTGGCTGGTGACGAAGTGCCGGGCCAGATGGATGCCGAACTGCTCGGCCGACTCGATCCCGTACTCCTTGGCGAAGGCGTAGACGGTGTTCTTGGTCGTGTCGGTGGGCAGGCAGTGCGCGTTGGAGCCGGAGAGGTGGACCTCTTCCAGGTCGCCGGAGAGCGAGACCGAGACGTTGAGGTCCTTGATGTGGTGGGTGTCCCCCTCGCGGGTGATCTTGACGACGCGGTTTTCCGCTTTGCCGTACTGGTTCTGGCCGAGCATCACCGGGCGGGAATGGGCAGTCATGTCGGTGCTAGCTCCCTCGGTATACGGAGTAGCCGAACGGGTTGAGCAGCAGCGGTACGTGATAGTGCTCGCCCGGAGCGACGGCAAAGGTGATTGCCACCTCCGGGAAGAAGACTCCGCTGTCCCTTGCGCGGGGGGCGTCCTGCTGTTCCTCGGCTTGCTGGTGTGCCTTGCTGGATACGAAGTACTCCTCGACGGCGAAGTCGAGGCGCACATGGGTGGTGCCGTCCGGCAGCGCCGGCAGGTCCTTGCAGCGTCCGTCCGCGTCGGTCGTGGACGCGCCGTGGGCGGTCCAGGCGCCGGCGCTGCCGGAGCGCACCGAGAGCGTGAGGGCGACACCCTCCGCGGGGCGGCCCACGCTGGTGTCCAGGATGTGCGTGGACACCGACGCCGGTGCTGCCGTCTCGCTGCTCATGCTGCGTCTCCTTCTGCGTGCTCCGCGATCCGGGTCAGACGAATGCGGTTGATCTTGCCGAGCTCCACCCGGACGATCTCTCGTTCCTGTTCCGGCGTGTTGTCGATCCGGTGCCGGGCCGCATCCCGCATCTGCTCACCGGTGCGGCCGGAGGCGCAGATCAGGAAGGTGTGCCCGAACTTGTCCTGGTAGGCCAGGTTGAGTTCGAGCAGCTCCGCCTTGAGCGCGGCGGAGGCGCCGGCCATCCCGCTCTGCTCACGGTGCGAGGTCGGGTCTCCCGGCTTGGGCCGGCCGATGGGCGGGTGCCCGGCCACCGCCTCCGCCAGATCGTCCGCGGTCAGCTCGGCCATGGCGGCGTCGCTCGCGGCGCACAGGGCGTCGGTGGTGGCGTAGGGGCGCCCGGCGAGAATCCGGTCTCCCCACGCCCGGCTGGCACACACCTCGTGCAGTGCGGACCGGGCCGCCTCGTCGTCGGCGGTGTTGAGCCGGCTGAGCCCCGGCGGGGGCACGGGGGTGTCCCCCGTCGAGCGCGGTGAACTCGAAGACACGGGAAGCCTCCGTGGGCTGGTGGTGCGGACAGCTCTGGTTGGCTGGAAACAGCTAAGACCCCCGGCAACACCACGTCAACACTTTGTTGAAAACTCGGCGGCACAAAAGCCACCGTCGGGTGATTCCGGACGGGAATGCTGCCCCGCTCGTCCCGTCGCTCGCCCCGCCCCCGCTACTCGCCTGCCGCCTGCACCCCGGGCTCCCGGGCGGCGTTTTCCCTGTTCAGGTAGTTGTAGACGGTGAAGCGGCTGACACCGAGGGCGGTCGCGACCGTTTCGACGCCATGGCGGACCGAGAAGGCGCCCCGGGACTCCAGGATGCGCACCACCGACTGCTTGGTCTTGCGGTCCAGCTCCGCCAGCGGCTTGCCGTGCCGACGCTGGAGCTCGATGAGGATGTGGTCGAGGGACTCGGACAGATGGGGGAGGCGCACGGCCACCCGGTCCTGCCCCTCCCAGGTCAGCACGACGTCATCGCCCTGGGCCTGGTCCGGTGCGACCAGCCGGCCGCCCATCGCATCGACCAGCGGCTTGACGGCCTGGACGAACGGGTGGTCGGCGGGCTCCGTCACGTCGTCTCCCCCTCGCCGCGGCCGGCGTCCGCGATCACATTGACCTGGAGGGAGACCCGGGTGGCGCCCGCCTGCAGGGTCTCCCGCAGCAGGGCATTCACCGCACCGAGCACCTGGTCCGCGTCGCCCTCGGCCGTATTGCCGAACGGGCCGACGTCGACGGCGTCCAGTGCGGCGCCCGTGACGACGTCCCGCGCCACCACCGCATGCGGGGGCGCCTCGTCCAGATCGAACGGCTCCGTCGTGAACTCCACTCTCAATCGCACGTCGCTCAACCTACGCGCGGTTCGGCCCGGCCACCAGAAATTGCCCCGGGGCCCCCTTGACAGCCTCCGAGCCCGCCAGGCAGTGTTCCATTAAGCAGAAAAATAGTTCCACTATCCGGAAGGGGCGCCGGCCTGATGGGCTTCACGGACACGCGCTTCAACGTCAATCTGTCGATCCTGTTCACCGAGCTTCCGTTGCTGGAGCGGCCGGCTGCCGCACGGGCGGCGGGTTTCACGGCGGTGGAGCTGTGGTGGCCGTGGGTGGACGCCCCGGTCCCCGACCCCACGGAGACGGCCGCGCTGCGTGCGGCGCTGGACGACGCCGGGACCCGGCTGGTGGGCCTGAACTTCTACGCGGGGCAGTTGCCGGGGCCCGACCGTGGCGCGCTGTCCCTTCCGGGCGCGGAGTCGGAACGGTTCCGGGCGAATGTGCCGGTGGCCGTCGAGTTCGCCCGCTCGCTGGGCTGCACCTCGTTCAACGCCCTGTACGGCAACCGCGTCGAGGGCGTGAGCGAGGCGGAGCAGGACGAACTGGCGCTGGAGAACCTGGCGTTCGCCGCCCGCGCGGTCGCCGAGGTGGACGGCACGCTGCTGATCGAGGCGCTCAACGCGCCCGAGTCGCCGCGCTGCCCGATCGTCTCGGCCCCCCGGGCGATCGAGGTCGTGGACGCGGTGAACGCGGCCACCGGCCTGGACAACACCCGGTTCCTGATGGACCTCTACCACCTGTCGATGAACGGCGAGGACCTGCACGAGGTCATCGACCGCTACACCGCGAAGACCGCGCATGTGCAGATCGCCGACAACCCGGGCCGCGGCGCCCCCGGCACCGGCGACCTCGACTTCGCCGATCTGCTCGACCGCCTCGCCAAGGCCGGTTACGACGGCTGGACCGGCCTGGAGTACAAGCCCGGCGACGGGCCGAGCGCGGGCGCCTTCGCCTGGCTGCCGGCCCCGCTGCGCGCGGCGAGCTGACCCGTAGGAAACCGGCGGCCCCCCGCCTGACGACGCACGCTTTCGAAAGAGGCACCCTCATGAGCAACCTCGCTGACTCCTCCCGCCCAACCCGCCCGGCGATTGCCTGGATCGGACTCGGCATCATGGGCTCCCCCATGGCCGAGAACCTCCTCAAGGCCGGCTACCCGGTCACCGGCTACACCCTGGAGGCCGACAAGCTGGAGCGGCTGGCCGCGGCCGGCGGGACCGCGGCCGGCTCGATCGCCGCGGCCGTCGCCGATGCCGACGTCATCATCACGATGGTCCCCGCCTCCCCCCAGGTCGAGGCCATCGCCTACGGCCCCGACGGCATCCTGGAGAACGCCCGGCCCGGCGCGCTGCTGATCGACATGTCCTCGATCACCCCGCAGACCTCCATAGACCTGGCCAAGGCCGCCGGCGACAAGGGCATCCGCGTCCTGGACGCCCCCGTGTCCGGCGGCGAGGCCGGCGCCGTCGAGGCCGTGCTGTCCATCATGGTCGGCGGCGACGGGGCCGACTTCGACGCCGCCCGCCCCCTCCTGGAGGCGCTGGGCAAGACCATCGTGCTGTGCGGCCCGCACGGCTCCGGTCAGACCGTCAAGGCCGCCAACCAGCTCATCGTCGCCGTCAACATCCAGGCGTGCGCCGAAGCCGTCGTCTTCCTGGAGAAGTCCGGCGTCGACCTGTCCGCCGCCCTCGACGTCCTCAACGGCGGGCTGGCCGGCTCGACCGTCCTGACCCGCAAGAAGGACAACTTCAAGCACCGCGACTTCCAGCCCGGCTTCCGCATCGACCTGCACCACAAGGACATGGGCATCGTCACCGACGCCGCCCGCACGGTCGGCGCCGCCCTCCCGGTCGGCAGCCTCGTCGCAAGCCTCGTCGCCGCGCTGCGCGCCCAGGGCGACGGCGGCCTCGACCACTCCGCCCTGCTGCGCGGCGTCGAGCGCCTCTCCGGACAGCCCACCGCGGACTGAGGCCGGGACCGACGGCACGCCCCTCCAGCTTCCGGGCGGCGGCCGCGCCGACACTTGTCCTGTCGCGCCCAGGCGCGGCCGCCGCCCGGAATTCCGCCCCGCATCCCCACCCCCGGTTTGTTTCAACAAACTGTTGACGTTTGGTCGGAGCGCTTCTTACGCTCCGACAGCGGAAGCCAACTTCCGCGCTCTCGTACGGAAGGTCACCATGTCGAAGCCCACGCTGACGGCGCGCTTTCTCACTACGGAGGCTGGCGCCCCCGTCGCCGACAACCAGAACTCCGCCACCGCCGGCGTCGGCGGCCCGCTCGTCCTCCAGGACCAGCACCTGCTGGAGAAGCTCGCCCGCTTCAACCGCGAGCGCATCCCGGAGCGGGTCGTGCACGCCCGCGGCTCCGGTGCGTACGGCTACTTCGAGGTGACCGACGACGTCACTGGTTTCACCCGCGCCGACTTCCTGAACACCGTCGGCAAGCGGACCGAGACCTTCATCCGCTTCTCGACCGTCGCCGACAACCTGGGCGGCCCGGACGCGGCCCGTGACCCGCGCGGCTTTGCCCTGAAGTTCTACACCGAAGAGGGCAACTACGACCTCGTCGGCAACAACACCCCGGTGTTCTTCATCAAGGACCCGATCAAGTTCCCCGACTTCATCCACTCGCAGAAGCGCGACCCCTTCACGGGCAAGCAGGAGCCGGACAACGTCTGGGACTTCTGGGCGCACTCCCCCGAGGCCACCCACCAGATCACCTGGCTCATGGGCGACCGCGGCATCCCGGCCTCGTACCGCCACATGAACGGCTACGGCTCGCACACCTACCAGTGGACGAACGCCGAGGGTGCGGCCTTCTTCGTCAAGTACCACTTCAAGACGAACCAGGGCATCCGCTGCCTGAGCAGCGAGCAGGGCGCCGAGCTGGCGGGCAAGGACCCCAACAGCCACCAGACCGACCTGCTGCAGTCCATCGAGCGGGGCGTGTATCCCTCCTGGACGCTGTACGTGCAGCTCATGCCGGTGGCCGAGGCGGCGCACTACCGCTTCAACCCGTTCGACCTGACCAAGGTGTGGCCGCACGCGGACTACCCGCTCCAGCGGGTCGGCCGGCTGGTCCTGGACCGCAACCCCGACAACGTCTTCGCCGAGGTCGAGCAGTCCGCCTTCTCCCCGAACAACTTCGTGCCCGGCATCGGCCCGTCCCCGGACAAGATGCTCCAGGGCCGGCTGTTCGCCTACGCCGACGCGCACCGCTACCGCCTGGGCGTCAACCACACCCAGCTGCCGGTGAACGCCCCCAAGGCGACCACGGCCGCCAACTACGGCCGGGACGGCCTCATGGCGGCCAACGGCTACGACCGGCACGCCAAGAACTACGAGC
Organism: Streptomyces sp. 2323.1; assembly: GCF_900221035.1. NCBI lineage: Bacteria > Bacillati > Actinomycetota > Actinomycetes > Kitasatosporales > Streptomycetaceae > Streptomyces > Streptomyces sp. 2323.1. The sequence goes on from NZ_LT907981.1 coordinate 1,559,736, forward strand.
CGAACTCCTACGGCGGCCCCGTGCAGACGAACGAGGCGCTCTCCGCCCCGCTCGCCGTCTCCGGCCACACCGGCACCCACGAGGCCCCGGCGCACACCAAGGACGACGACTTCTTCCAGGCCGGCGAGCTCTACCGGCTGATGTCCGAGGACGAGAGGACGCGCCTGGTGGACAACATCGCCGGCGGCCTCTCCCAGGTCGGCCGCGACGACGTGATCGAGAAGAACCTCGCGCACTTCCACGCCGCCGACCCGGACTACGGCAAGCGCGTCGAGGCGCGGGTCCACGAGCTGCGCGAGGACTGACGGGAGGTCAGCATCCTTGCGCATCCGTACCGGCCGGCCGGCTGAGGGGCGGCCGGCCGGTACGGGCAGGGAGCGCGAGCTCCGCGGTATCCGGGCCCCTCCAGTGCGGTGGGCAGCGCCCGGCCGCCAGGAAGGCGCCCCCGCGGAGCCCGCCTCCTCCACTCGTCCCCCTGACTCCGTCCGGCGGCGCGATGTCCTGTCGCGCCGTTTCTCGCGCTGTCGGACGGGATCCACCACAGGGCCCGGAATCCGTACGGTCACGGGTTCCGGGCCCTGTGTCACGTGTGCCGGGCCCGGCCCGACTCCACTCCCCCCACGACGGCCCATGGGCCCGTGGCCCACCCCGTGGCGTCCGGGCATGCGGCCGGTGGCGCTCCGTAACCCCGCCGGGCCGGGCACGCCCCGGTGCGCTCCCCCGTGCGCCATGGCCCCCCGTGTTCTTCCCCACCCCGGGCTCTCCCGCAATTCCGGCCCCGGGCGGCCGGTTTTGGAGAGACCATGGAGCCGGCAGCAGATCCGACCTGACTGCCGCCCGACCTGCCAGGAGCCCAGCATGGCCGAGAGCGTGCCGGTGCGGTGCCCCACGTGCCGCCGCGAGAACGCCTTCACCCCGCCCACCTTCCCGTGCGCCTGCGGTGCCCCGCTGACCCTGCCCGTGCTGCGCGGCGGGGTGCCCGTCGAGATACTGCACCGCACCTGGCAGGCCTCCTGGGTCGAGGTGCGCTGCGAGGTCTGCGGACGGCAGGACGAGTGGCCGGCGCCGGAGTCCGGCTGCGCCTGCGGCACGGTCGTCCGGGTCCCGGTCGCCCCGGCCCCCACGCCGCCGCCCCCGAACTTCCCGTCACCCGGCCGGCCCCGGAGGCAGCCCGCACCCGTGTCCCCCGCCCCGCCCGGCATCCCGTACGACACCCCGCGCCCGGCGTTCCGCCCGGTGACGATCCGTACGGCCCGCGACTGTGTCACCGCCGCCGAGCAGTATCTGAAGTGGCTGGGCTATGCCGATGTCGCACGGACCCAGGAGCGCACCGCCTCCGGCGTGGACCTGCGCGGTACGGGTCTGGTCGCCCAGGTCGACCCGACCACCCACGCCACCGCGCTGCGGGAGATCGAGTGCGTCTGGCTCAACGGCCTCAACGACTCGGCCCTCGCGGTCTTCTTCTCCCTCGCCGGCTACGCCCGCGACGCCCGCTCCCGCGCCGACGAGCTCCGTCTCCCGCTGTTCGTCATGGACCTCACCGGCACCCCGCAGCCGGTCAACGACCCGGCCGACGAGCTGATCAAGTACGGCGCGGCCGGGCGGTGACCCGGCCGCGCAGCACACCCATATGACGATGCGTCAGCTGCGATCGCCCCCGCCCGGCCCGCTCCGGCGATAATGACGGAATGATCGACGCGAACACCCTGCGGGCCGCCTGCCTGGACTTCAACGGGGCGGCCGAGGAGTTCCCCTTCCCCCGGCACCCGGACGTGTCGACCTTCAAGGTCGGCGGCAAGATCTTCGCGCTGACGACGCTGACGGCGGCTCCGCTCACCGTGAGCCTCAAGTGTGAGCCCGAGCTGGCGGAGCGACTGCGGGCCGCCCATCCCGAGGTGGTGCCCGGCTATCACCTCAACAAGCGCCACTGGAACACCGTTTCCCTGGACGGCGCCCTGCCCGACCGGCTCGTGCTCGACATGATCGAGGACTCGTACGACCTCGTGGTCGCCTCGCTTCCGCGCGCGCAGCGGCTGCTGCTCGACTGGCCGGGAGAGCGCCGGCCCTGACAAGGCCCCGGGTGACCACTCAGTGCGGCACCCGCCCCAGGTCCCTGGCCAGCCGCTCGCGCAGCTCGACCTTGCGGACCTTGCCGCTGACCGTCATCGGGAAGGCGTCGACGATGTCGAGATGGCGCGGCACCTTGTAGTGGGCGAGCCGGGAGCGGCAGAAGCGGGCCAACTCGTCCCGGGTGAGCGGGTCTTCCGGATCGCGCAGGATGACACAGGCCGCGATCTCCTCGCCGTATTTCTCGTCGGGGACCCCGACGACCTGTACGTCGGCGATCTTGGGGTGGGAGTAGAGGAACTCCTCGATCTCGCGCGGGTAGACGTTCTCGCCGCCCCTGATGATCATGTCCTTGATGCGGCCGACGATACGGACGTAGCCGTCGTCGTTCATCACGGCGAGATCGCCGGTGTGCATCCACCGGGCGGCATCGATGACCTCGGCGGTGCGCTCGGGCTCCTCCCAGTAGCCGAGCATCACGCTGTAGCCACGGGTGCACAGCTCGCCCGGTGTGCCGCGCGGCACGGTGACCCCGCTCGCCGGGTCGGCGACCTTCACCTCGATGTGCGGCAGCACCCGGCCGACGGTCTCGGTGCGGTGGGCGAGGTCGTCGTCGCGGCGGGTCTGGGTGGAGACCGGCGAGGTCTCGGTCATGCCGTAGCAGATGGAGACCTCGGCCATGTGCATCTCGGCGACGACCCGCTTCATCACCTCCTCGGGGCACGGCGAGCCCGCCATGATGCCCGTACGCAGCGAAGAGAGGTCGTAGGAGCCGAAGTCGGGGTGGTTGAGTTCGGCGATGAACATGGTGGGGACGCCGTAGAGGGAGGTACAGCGCTCGTCCTGGACGGCCTGCAGGGTGGTGGCGGCGTCGAAGGCGGGGGCGGGGATGACGATGCAGGCGCCGTGCGAGGTGATGCCGAGGTTGCCCATGACCATGCCGAAGCAGTGGTAGAAGGGCACCGGCAGGCACACCCGGTCGTGCTCGGTGTAGGCGAGGGTCTCGGCGACCCAGTAGCCGTTGTTGAGGATGTTGTGGTGGGAGAGGGTGGCGCCCTTGGGGAAGCCGGTGGTGCCGGAGGTGTACTGGATGTTGACCGGGTCGTCGGCGGTCAGGGTCTGTTCGCACTCCGCGAGCCGGGACTGCGGGACGGCGGCGCCGGCGGCCAGCAGCCCGCCCCAGGTGGGGTCGTCGATGTAGACGACGTCACGCAGCGCCGGGCTCTCGGCGCGCACCTGCTCGATCATACGGCGGTAGTCGCTGGTCTTGTGGTGGGTCGCGGAGACCAGGACCGTGATGCCGGCCTGCCGCAGGACGTAGGCCAGCTCGTGGACGCGGTAGGCCGGATTGACATTGACGAGGATGGCGCCGATCTTCGCGGTCGCGTACTGGACGAGGACCCATTCGGCGCAGTTGGGGGCCCAGATGCCGACCCGGTCGCCCTTGGTGACGCCCTTGGCGAGCAGGCCGAGGGCCACCTCGTCGACCGCGCGGCCCAGTTCGGTGTAGGTCCAGCGGCGGCCGCTCGCCACCTCGACCAGCGCCTCGCGGTCGCCGAACCGGGAGAGGGTGCGGGACAGATCGGTGCCGATGGTGTGGCCGAGCAGCGGTCGTCCGGCGGCGCCACTGGCGTACGACAGTTCCTGGTACGAGGGGCTCATCGGTGGTTCTCCTCCCGGTACTCGGCATCGCCGTCGCCCTGCGCGGTGCGTTCCCGCACGTCAAGGGCCGGAAGCGTTGCTCCGCCCTCCGGGGGCGCCTCCCCCGGTACATCCACCCATGCGTTCATCAGCTGCTCCCGGAAGCTCGTCTTCAGCCGTCGCTGTCATACGCCCGCAAGGCTGTCCGCCGGAGAGCGCAAGCCACTCCACGGACAACCGGTACGCGCCCTGTACAGCATGGCGTCGAGCGTGCCCCGGGAGCCCTTGGCTCGCCTACCTTTCTCACGATGAATTCTGACCACCGAGGAGGTGCGAGCCGCGTTCACCGTACGGGGCCGCTCCACCACGCGGTGTCGTTGCGGCGGTTCCACCCGATGCCAATGTCCGGAGGCGTCACCAGGCTCACCTCTACGCCCATGCTTTTCGCCGCACTCGGGGGCAGGGCGAATCCCTGCGTCCGAACCGTCGTCATTCCGGGCAGCAGCTGTGTGTGGCCCAGCCCGCGGGACAGATCGTCGCCCTCCCAAATGGGGATGGCCTGGTGCCCGTTGGCGTCCTTCCCCCCGATGCTCCAGAGGTTCTCAAGGTCCACCATGTTGGGGGAGCCATTGCGGATCGTGATCTCCACAGACACTGTCCGGCTGCCCACCGGGTAATCCGTTGACGACTGTCCCATCTTGCGAGGGGTGTACGGCTTGGGTGCCGAGACCGTCACCTGCAACCCGTCATCGAAGCACCTGGTGGTCTGGAACCTCAGCGGACCGGCCTGGCACGAGACTTCGTGGAAAGGGTCACTGGCGACCGCCACACCGTTGACGAACCACACGGTGGCCAGCCCCCCGAGGACCGCCCCGGTCAAGGCCCTGCCCCGGTTGCCGACGGCACCCTGCTTGGCCCGCCTGGCGCCGAGGATCCCCAGGACCAGAGCGGCGGCACCGAAGACCCCCGCCGTCCAGAACAGGGGCCGGACGGGGCCGACGACTCCGAGGACGATGAGGATGACGACGCCGAGGACGGCGGCGATGAGGGCGGCGAGGTCAAGGCCGTTGCGTGACGGCCCGGAACGGGGAGCCGGCGGTCCGGGCGACTTCAGCCCGGCCGGGCCTCCGCCCACGCAACCCTCCGTGGGAGAGGGCGGGGGTGTGCCGTCGCACCCGGGTTCCGCCTGCGGCTCCGAGGAATCTGCCATGGCAACTCCGTTCTCATGATGGCGGAACCGGAAGTTCCCCTCCTGTTGGTACGTGGGGAGATGGCAGAGGTCCCCGAACAGGTTCCCCGGACTGCCCGGTAACGTCCGCGGGATTCGTCGAGCCGTCGACGCGGCAACCAACTCGCGGCCGACTCCGGCGGGCCTGTGCACGCCTGCGCGGCGGCGCCGGGACAACTCCTCACCCCACGGGGTGGGCCGGCCCTAACTTCCTTGTTCGAAGCGGCAGTTGCTCGTCCAGAGCGGCGTCGTACGTATCGCGTGGGACGGTGGCGAAGACGCCGCCGACCTCACCGTGCCGTGGCGCTCAGCCCCTGCCCCCGACCGTACGGAGCATGAGCCGAGCGCCACCGCAAGGCACCTAGCGCACGGTGACGTTGAAGACGCTGGAGGTGGTCTTTCCGCTGACCATGCGCAGGTCGTTCTTGCCCTTCAGGCCGAGCTTGACGCCCAGCGAGTAGGTGCCGGTGCGCGTGACGGGCGCGGAGGCCGGCAGGGTGACCCACTTGCCGCGCTGCTTTTGCTGCAGGGTGACCTTGCTGCCCGCCTTGAGGCCGGTCGTCTTGCCCGTGACACGGAACTGCTGCCATGCCTTGACCGAGTTCACCGACGGCTTCGCGGTGATGCTCGCTTTGGTGGCAGCAGCCTTCTGCGCGACGGAAGCGGTGGGCGCCGCCGGGGTGGCGGCCATGGCGGCGGTGCCCGCCAGGGCGACGGCTGCCGCGCTGAGGGCGCCTACGGCAGCGATACGCAGGGAGTGCCGCTTGGTGACGATCATGGATGTCCCTTTCGGTGAAGATGCTGGGTGTTCACGCACAAAAGCTTGTATCTGCACATTCGCGTGACTCGCCCGAAAAGATGCGCCCCCGGCCGCGTGCGTTGTGGGCACAGCGTCACTGTCTTGTAACAGGTGCGCCGGAGGCGCGGAGGCGGGGCAGGGGGACCGCATCGGCGCTGGTCGGAGTTCGGTCCTCCCGTGCTTCGGCATGGCCCGGCAGGCTGCGGCGACGGGTCCTACGCCCCCTGGGGCCGCTGCACCGCCAGCAGAGCCATGTCGTCCGCCGTCGCCCCGCCGGTGTGCCGGCTGACATCCTCGACGAGGGTGTCGAGGAGGCCGTCCGGCCCGGCGGGCGGGCCGCCGCGCAGCGCAGCCGTACGACCCGGTTGAGACCGAGCGCCAGCACAGGCCTGTCGCCTTGCCAATCTCCACCAGCCTCTGCCCCGTCCCGCCCCGCGTCACATGGAACCCCTACGTCCATGGCTCCCTCTCCCAGGGCACATCCAAGGCTCGGTCCCGTGCTCCGTCGGCGTGCCCATCGGCCCATGGTGCACATGTGCGCGCCCAGGCGAGGTGCCGGCAGGCGACCTGCGCTACGGCGGGGTACGGACCGAGGTTCGACCGAAGGGGCATACATGGCAGCGCCGAAGTTCGACACCGCGCGACACGGACGCAAGGGCAGGCGGACAACGGGCGCGGTTGCCGTCTCTCTCCTCGCCGGCATACCGGTGTTGGGGGGCGCCGCGGCGCTCGCCGTCGCCACCGAGCCGCACGCCGCACAGCCCGCCGCCGACCGGCCGGGCTCACCACGTCCGGGCCGGTTCGTCACCGCCGTCTCGGGTTCCGGAGAGGCGAAGCAGATCCGCATGTACCAGCGGGGGAAGCCGGACCCGGTCTGGACGTGGAACGCCGGCGACGCCGAGAAGCTGCTGTCCGGTCAGGACAAGGGCCGTAAGGAGATCAAGGACCTGTTCTCCTGTATCCGCAAGGGAACTTCGGCGACCGAAGCGAAGTGGGCAGCGGGCGGAAAGAAGATCACCGCCATCCTCGGGGGTGCGGCGGTGGTCATCGACTATCCCTCGAAGCGCGTGCTCTTCGGCGCCTGCAACGACACCAACATGCACTCGTTGGAAATGCTGCCCCACAACAAGCTGGCCGTGGCCACCACCGGCAAGACCAGGGAGGACGGGGTGTGGGTGTATGACACCCGCCGGAAGGTCGCCGACCGGCCCGTCCAGAAGATGACCGGCCTGCCCTCGGCCCACGCCCTGCAGTGGGATCAGTCCGGCGGCACCCTCTGGGTTGCGGGAACGGACACCTGGCCGCAGACGGACCGGACGGTCCATGGCCGCCTGGTGGGCTACGCGTACGACAAGAGCTCTTCCCAACCGCTGTCGTACGACAGCCGCCGGGACCACACCATGCGTCAGTCCGCCGACCTCAAGGAGGAGTTCCCTGGCTGGAAGGAAGGGCCCCACGAGCTGACCGCCGTACCGCACCAGCGCAAGCTCCTGGTCACCACCGATCGCGACGTCTACGCATTCGACGTCACCACGGGACGGTTCACCTATGACCTGTCCTCGTCCTACTTCAAGGGCTTCACCTCCCCCACCCCCACGCGCAACAGCCACGGCATTCCGCGCTCCGGGATGAAGAGCCTGAGCCTGTCGGCGGCGGGGGACTTCCTCTACACCTCGAACGACTGGGGTGGGGACTTCACCAAGGAAGCCCGCTTCTTCGACAAGGGCACCAAGCGGCCGCGGGCTTCGTCGGTGAAGCTGCCGCGCGATATCTACAAGGCGCGCTGGTTCGCCGGGACGCCGGGCTGGCCGACCGGGCGGTAACCGGGGGGTGCGGCGGTCGGCGCCGCGGCGGCGGTGCCCGGGGCGATGGCCCAGTGGTCCCCCCGGTGCCCGCCGTCCTACGGGCGCGCCCTCAACTGACCCCTCGGTCACGCCCGGACCAGTACGGCTGGCGGAGCTTGAACTTCTGGATCTTGCCGGTGGCGGTGCGGGGAATGCTGTCCCGGAACTCCACCGAGGTCGGGGCCTTGTAGCCGGCCATCCGCTGCTTGCAGTGGGCGATGATGTCGGCCTCCTGTGCCGTCGCGCCCTCGGCGAGGACCACCAGGGCCTTGATCGTCTCGCCCCACTTCTCGTGCGGTACGCCGATGACGGCGACCTCGGCGACGGCCGGGTGGCTGAAGATCGTGTCCTCCACCTCGATCGACGACACGTTCTCGCCGCCGGTGATGATCACGTCCTTCTTCCGGTCGGAGATCGTGAGGTGGCCGTCGGTCTCGTCGAGGGTGCCGCCGTCGCCGGTGTGGAACCAGCCGTCCTCCAGCACGTCCGCCGTCTCCTCCGGCTTGTCCCAGTACCCGCCCAGCACCGTGTTCGAGCGGGCCAGGACCTCACCGGACTCCGAGACCTTCAGCTTGACGCCGAGGGCGGGCAGGCCCGCGCGGCAGAGTTTGCGGGCCCGTTCCTCGGCGGGGAGGTCCAGGTCGGCGGGCCGGGTGCGGTTGAAGGTGAGCACCGGCGAGGTCTCGGTGAGGCCGTAGAGCTGGATGAACTCCCAGCCCAGTTCCTCCTCCACGCGCTGGATCGTCCTGGTCGGCGGCGGGGCGCCCGCGCAGACGATCCGCACCCGGTCCCGGCCCGGGATCGCGCCCTCCCAGGTCGCTGCCGCATCCAGCACCATGTTCCAGACGGCCGGGGCACCGCACATGAGCGTGACCCCGTGCTCCGCGACCCGCCGCAGGATCTCCGCACCATCGACCTTGCGCAGCACCACCTGCTTCGCGCCCAGACCCGCCATCACGTACGGCATCCCCCAGCCGTTGCAGTGGAACATCGGCAGCGTGTGCAGATAGACGTCCCGCTCCCAGGCCCGGGTGTGCAGGCCGAAGGTGAGGCCGTTGACCCAGATGTTGCGGTGGGTCAGCTGCACGCCCTTGGGACGGGCGGTGGTGCCGGAGGTGTAGTTGATGGTCGCGGTGGCGTCCTCGTCCGGATGCGCCCAGGGGCGCGGCTCGACGCCGAAGCGCATCAGCTGGGTCTCGGTCTGCTCGCCGAGGACGAAGCGGTGGCGCGCCGTGACGCCGGAGAGCGAGTCGTCCAGCTCCGGGTCGACGAGCAGGACCGAGGATCCGCTCTGCTGCACCACGTAATCGACCTCGTCGGGCTTGAGGCGGAAGTTCACCGGGACGCAGATGCGTCCGCTCATCGGCACCGCGAACAGCAGCTCCAGCAGGCGCGCGGAGTTGTGGGCGGCCACCGCCACCCGCTCCCCCGCACCGACGCCGAGCGCGTCCAGGCCCGCCTGCCAGGCACGAACCCGTTCGCCGAACCGCCCGTAGGTCGATTCGGGCACCGGCGGGGCGGGTTGCTGCGGCTCGTCGATCACTCCCGGGCTGTCGCGGAACCCCAGCTCGGCCCGGTCGAGGAAGTCCGCGATCGTCATCGGTGTCCGCATGCTCTCTCCTGCGTTCGGCTGACTTGAACCACACGTCTGCTGACTGGAAGGAGTGTGGCAGTTGCCGGGGCGAGGAGGGCTGAAGCAGCAGCTTTTCCTCACGGGAGGCCAAGCGGCCGGCCGCGGGGGAAGGGAACACGCCCCTGGCCGCGGGCCGGCGGGCGGGTGCGCTGCGTAGGACGCCGGGCCGGCCCTCCCCCGTGCGGGCCGGCCCCGTCCGTCGGCTACTTGTCGGCGGTCAGGGTGCCCGCCGCACCCCAGCTGTCGGTGGGCACCTCCTGGATCCAGACCTGGACGGTCTCGGCGGGGATCTTGTACGCGTCGACGAAGGCGTCGGTGATCTGCCTGACCAGCTCCCGCTTCAGCTCGACGCTGCGCGGACCCTGCTGGACGGTGACGATCGGCATGGTGGAACTCCCTTGTCCAAGGCGGCTGTCCGGGAGCGGGCCCGGCACGTGGTTCCGTGCCCGCCCCTCCCCGGCCCGGCCGCGGTTTCCCCGGGCTCCCGGTGGTGCCCGGCGTGCCCTCAGTCCATCGCGGACGGCCGCCGCGGCCAAGAAGCAGAACGCGCACCCAGCGATCACCGATCGAGATCGGACCCGGCGCCGCCGTCCCGCACCGCGCAGGCCCGCAGCAGCAGATCCAGGCCGGCGGGCGGGTCGGTACGGCGGACCGCGAGAAAGGTGGTGAGCTCCATGCCGAGGTCGCGGAACGGCAGGAAGGCGGCCCGGGGGACGCTCAACCGGGCGGCGTGCGCGGCGTAGACGACGGTCCACAGGCCGTCGTCCGCCGGGCCGCAGGCCCCGATGCCGGTCAGGGCGTCGTCCAGCGACCCGAAGGCGGGGCCCGGGACGGGGCTGAAGCCGGCCTCCTGGCAGGCGTGGACGACCAGGTCGACCAGCGCCCGGTTGGTGCGCCGTGCGGTCAACACCAGGGGAACGTGGGCGAGTTGGGCGAGGCGGACGGGGCCGGAGACGGCGGCCAGCGGGTGCCGGGCCGGGACGACCGCCACCAGCGGGTCCTGCCACAGCGGGACGAAGCGCAGGTCCGCACGGCCGCCGCCATCCGACTCACCGCGGAGGAACGCGGCATCCAGCTCGCCGGATGCCACCCGGTCGAGCCGCTCCCGGGCCCGCGCGGACACCAGCTCCACCCCGGTCTCGGGGGCCAGGCCGGCCAGCGCGTCCAGCACCCGGTCCAGATGGGTGCCCAGGCCCGTGCTCGTCCCCAGGCGCAGGGTGGCGGCGCGGCCGGCGGCCGGCCCGGCGACGGAGGCCCGGGCGCGCTTCTCGGCGGCGAGCAGCGCCCGCGCCTCGGGAAGGAACCGCTCGCCGGCGGCCGTCAGCCGCACCTGCCGCGCCGAACGGTCGAACAGCTCGACCGCCAGCTCCCGTTCCAGCCGCCGGACCTGCTGGCTGACCGCCGACTGCACGATGTGCAGCCGCTCCGCCGCCCGCCCGAAATGCAGCTCCTGGGCGACCATCACGAAGTACCGCACCTGCCGAAGCTCCACCGCTCCCCCGTCCCCGGCCCGCTTCCGGCCCGTCGGGGGCCACCGCGGCCGGACAATTCCCTTGCCGCGCCGTCCGCGGCCCGGACATCATCCCCCCATGATCGATGCCACCGCACTCTCCGAGAAGCCCGTGCTGACGGGCGACGGGATTCGTCTCGTACCGCTGTCGGCACGGCATGCGGACGCCTTCCACACCGCCTGCCTGGACCCGGAGAGCCGTCGGCTGACCGGTACTCACCATGACTTCACGCTCAAGGAGATCCAGGACTGGTGCGCCGGCTGCCCCGACCGTGCGGACCGGCTCGACCTGGCCATCGAGGACCGGGAGAGCGGTGCCTTCCTGGGTGAACTCGCGCTGAGCCAGATCGACCAGGACAACGCCTACGGAGACTTCCGGATCGCCCTCGTCCCGTCGGCCACCGACCGCGGCATCGGCAGCGAGGCCACCCGGCTGCTGCTCGACTACGCGTTTGACCGGGTGGGCCTGCACCGCGTCCAGCTGGAGGTCTTCGACTTCAACCCGCGCGCCCGGCGGGCCTACGAGAAGTGCGGCTTCGAGGTGGAGGGCCGGCTGCGCGAGGCCCTCCACTGGGACGGTGAGTGGTACGACGTGCTGGTGATGGCGGCGCTGCGGACGCGGCGGGGGACGGACGCGGGCTGAGCACCGGGCCCGGCCCCCGGCCCCGACAACCGCCCCGGACAGGAAACGTCCAGGTCAGTCGTTGTCCGCCGGGAACGGGAGCCACTCGGTCTGGAGGGCGGCGTCCAGCCGACGGACCGCATCCGGGGTGTGCTCGGTGACCAGACCGGCGTGCGCAAAGCGCCGGAGCGGGGTGCCGCCCAGATAGCAGGCGCTCAACTCCCGTACGTCCAGGCTGAGATCGGGGTCGTCCGTAGTGGGAGTCCAGGTGGCACCGGCGGGGGTGGCGGTCAGCCGGAAGCGGCCCGCGTTGGCGGGCAGCGCGCCGTCGCTCAGGTCGAGGACGAGGTCGACGGGCGCCGCCCAGGAACGGGCGGTCAGCGCGGCGCTGACATCCACGAGCCGGAGCCACAGAGCGGGTTCCTGGCCGGTGACGCGTACCTGGTCGCGGTCGGCGGCGAGGCTGAACAGCAGGTCGTCGGCGGGGCGGGCGTGGATCCGGACGGCCGAGGTGAGGTCGATGGCGGCGAGGTAGGACCACAGGGCGGCGGCGGCCGGTGCGGACTCCGCCTCCAGCTCCGTCACCGCGACCGCGCCGGGGCGGCTGTCGTTCGCGGAGCGGGTGCGGTAGACCGCATAGCCGCCCGGCGTCTCGCCGTCCGCGCCCAGCACCACCACGCGCACCGCCCCGAAGCCGTCCCGGTCGTCGCCGCTGCGGGCGCCGTCGAGGTCCAGCACCTGGGTGCGCCACCAGGTCTCGTCGCGGGTGAACCGGCCCGCGCGGTCGGCCAGGCTCGCGTCGTAGGGCGCGGCGAGCAGGGCGGGTGCCGCGGCCGGGTCGATCAGCCGCAGCGGACGGCGGTCGGCCGCGATCCGCAGTGCGAGCGGCCGGGAGGAGTCGATCTCCACGCGGTACGCCTCGGTGGCCGCGGCGAAGCCGAAGCGGCCGTAGATGGCGCTCTCGGAGGCCCACAGGCAGGCCAGCGGCTGTCTGTCGGCGGCGCAGCGGCGCCACAGCTCGTCGATCATCGACGTCAGCACCCCGCGGCGCCGGTGGGTGGGCGCCACGGAGACGAAGTCGAGGGCGGCGCAGGGGAGTTGACCGCCCGGGACGGAGAGGGTGAGGCGGTGGGCGCCGGCCACCCCGGTCAGCCGGGCACCGTGCCGGGCGCCGATACGGGTGCAGTCCCGCAGCAGCTGGCGGTGGTAGGCGCGGGTCTTGTCCGGGAGCGTCAGGTGGAACGCGAGATAGACGAGGTCCAGGGCCTGGTCGAGGTCCTCTTCGGGGATGTCCCCGAGGTGGGGGGCGGTGCGGGTGTCGTCGTGGGTCACCCGGGGACGCTAACCCGGCGCGCCGGGAACCTCATCCCGTTATTGCGCACGCCGAGCCGGCGTCCCCGGGCCCCCGGGTGGCGTTACAGCCAGCTGCCGAACCGGCGGATGTACCAGGTCTTCACACCCTGGGTGAGCAGGCAGTACGCCGTCAGCGTCGCGACCAGCCACGGGAAGTAGCTCATCGGCAGCGCCTGCATCCCGAGCACGCCGGCCAGCGACGAGAACGGCAGGTACAGGCCGATCGCCGTCACCGCCGCCGTCATCACCATCACCGGGAGGGTCGCCCTCGACTGCACGAAGGGGATCCGGCGGGTGCGCAGCATATGGACGACCAGCGTCTGGGTCAGCAGGCCCTCGACGAACCAGCCGGACTGGAACAGCGCCTGGTGCACCTCGCTGTTGGCCCCGAAGACGTGCCACATCAGCAGGAAGGTGGTGATGTCGAAGACCGAGCTGGTCGGCCCGAGGACGAGCATGAAGCGGCCGATGCCCCGGGCGTCCCAGGTGCGCGGGGTGCGCAGATAGTCGCGGTCCATCCGGTCCCACGGCGTGGCCAGCTGCGAGATGTCGTACAGCAGGTTCTGTACGAGCAGTTGCATGGCCAGCATCGGCTGGAAGGGGAGGAACGCGGACGCGGCCAGCACCGAGAAGACGTTCCCGAAGTTCGAGGAGGCCGTCATCTTGAGGTACTTGATGGTGTTGCCGAAGGTCAGCCGGCCACGCAGTACCCCCTGCTCCAGGACCATCAGGTCCTTCTCCAGCAGGATGATGTCCGCGGACTCCTTGGCGATGTCGACCGCGGTGTCGACGGAGATCCCGACGTCCGCGTCGCGCAGCGCGGCGGCGTCGTTGATGCCGTCGCCGAGGAACCCGACGGTGTGCCCGTCGGCCTGCAGGGCCCGGACGATCCGGGCCTTCTGGGTGGGGTCGGCCTTGGCGAACACCGTGGTGGTGCGGGTGAGTTCGCGCAGCTGCCGGTCGCCGAGGCCGTCGAGCTCGGCGCCGATGACCACGGTGCCGACGTCCAGGCCCACGTCGGCGCAGACCCGGGCGGCGACCAGCTCGTTGTCGCCGGTGATGACCTTGACCGCGATACCGCTGTCGGCGAGCGCCCCCAGTGCCCGGGCGGCGTCCTGCTTCGGCGGGTCGAGGAACGCCAGGAAGCCGATCAGGGTCAGCCCGGTCTCGTCCGCGACACCGTAGGCGGCACGGGCGTGCTGCCGGCCGTCGGGCCCGCCGGGCAGGGTGCGGGTGGCCACGGCCAGCACCCGCATGCCCTGCCGCTGGTGGTACGCCGCGGTGTGCAGGACCTGCCGGCGCAGGGTGTCGGTCAGCTCGGCGCGGCGGCCGCCGCCGGTCAGATGGCTGCACCCGTCGAGCACTTCCTCGACCGCGCCCTTGGTGATCAGGATGTGCTCGCCGGCCGGACCGTCCGCGCCGTTGCGGCGCAGTACCACCGACATCCGCCGCCGTGCGAAGTCGAAGGGGATCTCGTCGACCAGCGTGAAGCGGGCGTCGACGACAACCTCCTCGGCCTCGTGCATACGGTCGATGACGGCCTGGTCCAGCAGGTTGCGCAGCCCGGTCTGGAAGTGGCTGTTGAGGTAGGCGTACTCCAGGACCTCGTCGTCCGGCTCACCGTGGATGTCGAGGTAGCTGTCCAGGACGATCCGGTCCTCGGTGAGGGTGCCGGTCTTGTCCGTGCAGAGGACGTCCATGGCGCCGAGGTTCTGAATCGCGTTCAGGCGCTTGACGACGACCTTGCGGCGGGACAGCGCGACCGCGCCGCGCGCCAGGTTGGTGGTGACGACCATCGGCAGCATCTCAGGCGTGAGGCCCACCGCGACGGCCACCGCGAAGGTGAAGGCCTCGGCCCAGTCGCCCTTGGTCACCCCGTTGATCAGGAAGACGATGGGGACCATCACCAGCATGAAGCGGATCAGCAGCAGGCTGACCTTCTTCACCCCGGTGTCGAAGCCGGTCTGCGGCCGCTCGCCGGTCAACGCGTCCGCCATGGAGCCGAAGTAGGTGTACGGGCCGGTGGCGAGGACCACACCGGTCGCGGTGCCGGAGGTCACCGAGGTGCCGGCCAGGACGAGGTTGTCGGCCTCGATCGGGTCGCCGGTCAGCCGCTGTCCGTTGTCGGGGAAGCGGGTGTCGGCCTTGGCCGCCGGCAGCGACTCACCGGACAGCGCGGCCTGACTGACCATCAGGTCCTTGGCGGTCAGCAGCCGCAGGTCGGCCGGGACGAGATCACCGGCGGCCAGCTTGACGAGGTCGCCCTTGACCACGCCGTCCATCGGGATCTCGACGGTGGTGGGCAGCCGTCCGTTGCCGGCCAGCCGCTGTACGGCGGTGGTCGTGGTGACCAGGGCCTGCAATGCGGCGGCGGAGCTGTTGGAGCGGTACTCCTGCCAGAACCGCAGCCCCACGCTGATCAGCACCATCGCGCCCAGAATCGCGATCTTCGGGTCGAACGGTTCCTCGTCGGCGACCTGGAGCCACTGCACGTACATGACGGTGACCAGCACCGCCAGCACCAGGATGAAGGGGTTCCAGAAGGCCTTGGCGAGCTGGGCGTACCAGCGCGGGGCGGACCTCGGGGTGAGGACGTTGGCGCCGTCGCGCTCCAGCCGGTGCTGGGCCAGGCCGTAGGACAGCCCGGCGGGGGTGGTCTGCAGATCCTGCAGGACCTGGGCGGCGGGGCGGCCGCTGGCCTCGGCCAGCTGGTCGGCGACGTGCCGGGTACGGGCGGCCGATTCGGCGGCCTGCCGCTCCCGCTTGAGACGGCGGCCCGGCGGAGCGAGCTTTTGAGGGGTGAGCAGATTGGTCATGACAAAACCTCCCTGCGCGCAGAAGGGCACACCGGCGGACCGGAATACGCGACACCGGCGCGTGGCGCAGCACAAGGCAATGCACAAGACACTGCACAACGCACCGCGCACGCAATTCGGTGTTCCGGACCGGAAGACGGCCGGCTGTTTTCAGGCAGGCCGGCATGGCCTTCGCGCGAAGATTGCGAAAATTCGAAGAACTCGAAAAAGGGGAATCCAGGGGCGGCCGGACACAGCCGGAAGCGCCCCGGTGTCAGGGTGAAGGCATACCGCGAAGCCGGCACGGAGCGCTTAGGGGCACCCCGTCAACGACTCGAAGAAGGGCAGCAGTCAGTACGCTGCAACGCTGCGGCAAGGACTTCCTTCGGGACTCATCCCGATCACCTCCTTGCTCGCGCGGACATATCCCGGCGCCCGCACCACGGGCGCCGTCATTTCCCCATGCTGCCACATCCCCGCAGCTATCCCCTCATTCTTTCGGCCGAACAGCGTCCCGGGGCGGTGTGATGTGCGCCGCTCCGAAATGAGCGGTGCGGAGGGGATGAATGGAGCCGGGCAGCGGGTGGCAAGAGCGGTGCCGGGCAGCCTTGGAAGCCGTTTCTGATGACGTGATGGTTCTTTGAGCCGTGCATGACGGATCTGGCGGAACGGTTGGTCCCGGAGGAGTTGTGGCATCTGTTCCAGCGGGTGGTCCCGCCGACGGAAGTCATACGCCCGCAGGGCGGCGGACGTCGCCGAGCCGGTGACCGTGTATGCCTGGCAGCGATCAACTTCGTGGCGACCTCGGGGTGCACCTGACGGCAGCTGCCGCCGACGTTCGGGCCGGCCGGGCCCACCGTCTACCGGCGCTTCGCCCGATGGAGCCGGGACCGGGTCCGGGCCAGGCTCCACCGGGTCGTCCTCGACGAACTCGGTGCTGGCTGCGGGCGACGTGCCATGACGCAAGCGGACAGGTCAGGGGCGGTTCAGGCGGGGTCTGTTACCTCTACTTCCCGTCTGAGTCGGCGCCCACTCAGCGCCGGGTACTCGCGGAGCCGGGAATCCGCTGACCATGTACACCCCGAAGGTGGCCCCGATAAGCTGACGGCAGCGCTCGCTGGACGAGGCGGTATCAGCCTTCGTGGCGTGACGTTGCCTGTAGGGAGGTCGCGGAGGGGGCACGCAGATCGAAGGCTGCGCCCGTTTCCAGCTCTTGCACCCAGCTGCTCGGCTGGTCGCCCACCCACCCGACGCTGCTCGAAGACCTGGAACACGGCGATTACTTCGCCGCCCTGACCTCCTGACCACCTCGCACCGACCGTGACAGGACAGGGATCTGGTGCGCCGACTACGGGATGGGAAAGCCAGTTATGGGTTCAGGAGTCGATTTCCTCGTCGTTCTTTTCCTCGTTGTCTATTTCGGTCCCGCTGTGTGGTTCTGCCGCAAGGTAGCCCGTAATTCGTCACGAGGTGTCGGCCGGCTCATGGCTGCCGGACTTTTGGGCATCCCTGTGACCCTGATATTCGCTGGGCTCTTCGTTCGGTGAACTTCTCTTGCCTGTCAGACTGGCAGGTGTTCTCGTCCCCCGTGCAGGTGGTGCCCCATCCGTACTGCCGCACGGCTTGGCCCACAACCAGATCCGCCATGCCCTGCTCAATGACCATCAAGGACATAAGAAACGACGTCTTATTGGTGCGGGCGGCCGTCTTATCGGTGCGGGCGGCCGTTATCGGCCGTAACGGTCAGGGACGTTGACGACGGGCGGCGCTTCGTCCTTCGCCTGCCGCCCCCGTCCTCAGGCCACCGACCCGATCCGCCCCACCGGCCGGCCCGTGTCGTGGTGGATGGGGGTGTGCGCGCCGGTCAGCGGTGTGCCGGTGCCGCCGCGGCGGTTGGCGACGATCTCGGCGGCGATGGACAGCGCGGTCTCCTCCGGGGTACGCGCGCCGAGATCGAGCCCGATGGGCGAGCGCAGCCGGTTCAACTCCAGCTCGGTCAGGCCGACTTCGCGCAGGCGCCGCTGGCGGTCCAGGTGGGTGCGGCGGGAGCCCATCGCCCCCACGTAGGCGACCGGGAGCCGCAGCGCGCGCTCCAGCAGCGGTACGTCGAACTTGGCGTCATGGGTCAGCACACACAGCACCGTGCGGGCGTCGAGGTCCTGGGAGTCCAGGTAGCGGTGCGGCCAGTCGACGACGATCTCGTCGGCGTCCGGGAAGCGGCTGCGGGTGGCGAAGACGGGGCGGGCGTCGCAGACCGTGACGTGGTAGTTGAGGAACTTTCCGACCTTGACCAGCGCGGCGGCGAAGTCGATGGCACCGAAGACGATCATGCGGGGTGCGGGGACGGAGGATTCCACGAGCAGCTCGATGGTCCCACCGCAGCGCGAGCCCGCCGGCTGCGCCCCGTCGTCGCCCTGCGGTGCGGCGTCGGCATCGCCCGTGCCGATCGCGACCGTCGTGGTGCGTCCGGCGTCCAGCAGCGCGCGGGCCTCGGCCAGCGCGGTGCGGTCCAGGGCGGGGTGGCCGCCGAGGGTGCCGGTGTGGCTGCCGTCGGGGCGGACGAGCAGGGCCCGGCCGAGGTACCCGTCGGGGCCCTGGACGACCCGGGCGAGGGCCGCCGCCTCCCCCGCGGCGGCGGCGGCCAGCCCGGCGGCGAGCGTGCCGGCGGTGCGGTCCGCCGGCTCCCTCGCCGCCGTGCCGTCACCGGCCGGACGCGCGGCCGCGGCCGGTATCGGCTCGACGAGGATGTCGATGATTCCGCCGCAGGTCAGGCCCACGGCGAAGGCATCCTCGTCGCTGTACCCGAAGCGCTCCAGGACCGGTTGGCCGGTTCGCAGCGCCTCCTGGCACAGTTCGTACACCGCCCCCTCCACACATCCGCCGGAGACCGACCCGATCGCCGTGCCGACACTGTCGACGGCAAGGGCGGCTCCGGGCTGGCGGGGCGCGCTGCCGTGGGTGGCCACCACCGTGGCCACCGCGACGTCGCGGCCCTGCTCGACCCACCGGTGCAGCTCGTCGGCGATGTCCAGCATGTCGGTCTCCTTATGGACGGGGGAGGGCGGGGCGGTTACTTGACGCCCAGCCACTGCTCGATCGGATGGAGCGAGAAGTAGACGAGGAAGATCGCGGACAGCACCCACATGAAGCCGCCGACCTCGCGCCACTTGCCCTGCCCCGCCTTGATGACGGTGTAGGCAACGACGCCGGCGCCGACACCTGCGGTGATGCTGTAGGTGAACGGCATCAGCACCACGGTCAGGAAGACCGGGACGGACACCGAGCGGTCGCGCCAGTCCACGTGCCCGGCGGCACTCATCATCATCGAGCCGATGACGACGAGGGCGGCCGAGGCCACCTGGGCCGGTACGAGCTGGGTGAGCGGGGTGAAGAACAGGCAGGCCGCGAAGAGCAGACCGGTGACGACGGACGAGAGGCCGGTACGCGCACCCTCGCCGACGCCGCTCGCCGACTCGATGAACACGGTCTGGCCGGAGGCACCGGCCATGCCGCCGATCGCGCCGCCCGCGCCGTCCACGAACAGCGCCTTGGACAGCCCCGGCATCCGGCCCTTGTCGTCGGCCAGCCCGGCTTCCGTACCGACGCCGATGATGGTGGCCATCGCGTCGAAGAAGCCGGCCAGCACCAGGGTGAAGACGATCATGCCCACGCTGAGGGCGCCGATCGAACCCCAGCCGCCGAAGTCCACATGGCCGAAGAGGCCGAAGTCGGGCATCGCCACCGCGCTGCCGCTCAGCTCGGGAGGCGTACCGCCCCAGTCCTTGGCCGTCAGTCCGCCGATCCTGGTGGCCGCGATGGCCAGGACGCTGCCGGCCACGATGCCGATGAGAATGGCACCGGACACCTTGCGCGCCTGCAACATGAAGATCAACAACAGCGTGACACAGAAGAACAGGACCGGCCAGCCGGAGAGCTGTCCGTTCAGGCCGAGGGTGACCGGGCCGCCCTCGCCCTTGCCCACGAACCCGGCCTTCACCAGGCCGAGCAGGGCGACGAACATCCCGATGCCCATGGTGATCGCGTGCTTGAGCGCCAGCGGGATGGCGTTCATGATCATCTCGCGGAGGCCGGTGACCACCAGCAGACAGATGATGACGCCGTAGATCACGCACATGCCCATCGCCTGCGGCCAGGTCATGTGCGGGACCACCTGGGCGGTCAGCGCGGCGGACACGTTGAGGCCGGCCGCCAGGGCCAGCGGCACCTTCCCGATGAAGCCCATCAGGAGGGTGGAGACGGCCGCGGCGAACGCGGTCGCGGTGACCACGCCGGCGTGCGCGAGGGTGTTCTTCTCGACGTCCGGGGTCGACAGGATCAGCGGGTTGAGGAGGAGGATGTAGCACATCGCCATGAAGGTGGTGATGCCGCCGCGCAGCTCGCGCGCGAGCGTCGACCCTCTGTCGGATATGTGGAAGTACCGGTCGAGCCAGTCCCGGCCGGCGGGCTGGCGCGAGCCGGCGCCCGCGTCTTCCGCCGTGGTCCGCGGCTCAGTGGACTGCTGGGTCATGGTGCCTTGCTCCCAAGGTTCAAAGGGGCCCTCGCATCGGATGCGAGATTTGGGATGGTTCATGGCTGCACGACCCGGGGGACGGCCCGAGACGAACGGGTACTGACTCCGTACGTGGGGCGGAGCAGTGACTGCGTGGTGCGGGCCTGCGGAGGGTGCGCGCAGGAGGACCGGCAGGACCTCCTGCACGCACCGCCCGGAAGCCGGGCCCGGGGACCGGCCCCGGACGGTCTCTATGTGCCGGTGAGGTGCTCGGGGCGCACCGGCGTCTTGTTGAGCTCCAGCCCGGTCGCGTTCCGGATCGCCGCGAGGACGGCCGGGGTGGACGACAGGGTGGGGGCCTCGCCGATGCCGCGCAGCCCGTAGGGGGCGTGCTCATCGGCGAGTTCGAGCACATCGACCGGGATGGTCGGGGTGTCGAGGATGGTGGGGATGAGGTAGTCCGTGAAGGACGGGTTGCGTACCTTCGCGGTCTTGGGGTCGACGATGATCTCCTCCATGACGGCCACGCCCAGCCCCTGGGTGGTGCCGCCCTGGATCTGGCCGACGACGGACAGCGGGTTGAGCGCCTTGCCGACGTCCTGGGCACAGGCCAGTTCGATGACCTTGACCAGGCCGAGCTCGGTGTCCACCTCGACGACCGCGCGGTGGGCGGCGAAGGAGTACTGGACGTGGCCGTTGCCCTGGCCGGTGCGCAGGTCGAACGCCTCGGTCGGGCGGTGCCGCCACTCCAGCTCCAGGTCGATCGCCTCGTCCTCCAGGACGTCCGCGATGTCGGCCAGGACCTCTCCGCCGTCGGTGGTGACCTTGCCGCCCTCCAGCAGCAGTTCGGCGGTGGCCCAAGCGGGGTGGTACGTGCCGAACTTGGCGCGGCCGGTGGCCAGGACCTTCTCGCGCACCGCCTCGCAGGTGTGCTTCACCGCGCCGCCGGTCACATACGTCTGCCGGGAGGCGGAGGTGGAGCCGGCCGAGCCGACCTGGGTGTCGGCCGGCTGGATGCTGACCTGCTGGACGCCCAGCTCCGTACGGGCGATCTGGGCGTGCACGGTGATGCCGCCCTGGCCGACCTCCGCCATGGCGGTGTGGACGGTGGCGACCGGTTCGCCGCCGATGACCTCCATCCGCACCCGGGCGGTGGAGTAGTCGTCGAAGCCCTCGGAGAAGCCGACGTTCTTGATGCCGACGGCATAGCCGACCCCGCGGACCACGCCCTCGCCATGGGTGGTGTTGGACAGCCCGCCGGGCAGCGCGCGGACATCGGCGCCCTCGCCGGCCGACAGCCACTGCTGCTCGGGCGGCAGCGGCATCGCCTTGACCCGGCGCAGCAGTTCGGCGACCGGCGCGGGCGAGTCGACCTGCTGTCCGGTCGGCAGCAGCGTGCCCTGTTCCATGGCGTTGAGCTGCCGGAACTCGACCGGGTCCAGCCCCAGCTTCTTCGCGAGCTTGTCCATCTGCGCCTCGTACGCGAAGCACGCCTGGACCGCGCCGAAGCCGCGCATCGCCCCGCAGGGCGGGTTGTTGGAGTACAGCGCGATGGCCTCGATGTCGACGTCGTCGACGACGTACGGGCCGACCGAGAGGGACGAGGCGTTGCCGACGACGGCCGGGGAGGCGGAGGCGTAGGCGCCGCCGTCCAGCACGATCCGGCACTTCATGTGGGTGAGCTTGCCGTCCTTGGTGGCGCCGTGCTCGTACCAGAGCTTCGCCGGGTGCCGGTGGACGTGGCCGAAGAAGGACTCGAACCGGTTGTAGACGATCTTGACGGGCTTGCCGGTGCGCAGCGCCAGCAGGCAGGCGTGGATCTGCATCGACAGGTCCTCGCGACCGCCGAAGGCGCCCCCGACGCCGGAGAGCGTCATCCGCACCTTCTCCTCGGGCAGGCCGAGGACCGGGGCGATCTGGCGGAGATCGGAGTGCAGCCACTGGGTGGCGACGTACAGATCGACGCCGCCGTCCTCACCGGGCACCGCGAGGCCGGACTCCGGGCCGAGGAAGGCCTGGTCCTGCATGCCGAAGACGTACTCGCCGGAGACGATGACATCGGCCCTCTTGGCGGCCTCGTCCGCATTGCCGCGGATGATCGGCTGGCGATGCACGATGTTGGGGTGCGGCACATGACCCGAGTGGTGGTCGCTGCGGTTCTCGTGGACCAGCGGTGCGCCCTCGGCGGTGGCGGAGGCCTCGTCGGTGACGACCGGCAGTTCGCGGTAGTCGATCTTGATCTTGGCGGCGGCGCGGCGGGCGGTCTCCGGATGGTCGGCGGCGACCAGCGCCACCGGCTCGCCGTGGTGGCGCACCTTGCCGTGCGCGAGCACCGGCGTGTCCTGGATCTCCAGGCCGTAGTTCTTCACGTCGGTGGGCAGGTCGTCGTAGGTCAGTACGGCGTAGACACCGGGGGTCGCCAGCGCCTCGGCGGTGTCGATCGAGCGGATCTCGGCGTGTGCGGTGGTGCTGCGCAGCGTGTAGCCCCACAGCATGTCCTCGTGCCACATGTCCGAGGAGTAGGCGAATTCGCCGGTCACCTTGAGGGTGCCGTCCGGCCGCAGGGTGGATTCGCCGATCCCGGCCCGGGTCTTGCCGCCCTGGGTGAGGCTGGTGGGGGTGCGGGTGACACCTGCCATGGCGATCAGGCCCCCTGTCCGGCGGTGTGGGAGTCGCCGCGGGCGGCCGCCAGCCGGACCGCGTCGAGGATCTTCTCGTAGCCCGTGCAGCGGCAGAGGTTGCCCGACAGCGCCTCACGGATATCGGCGTCCGACGGGGAGTCGTTGCGCTCCAGCAGTTCATCGGCGGCGACCAGCAGGCCCGGGGTGCAAAAACCGCACTGGACCGCGCCGGCGTCGATGAACGCCTGCTGGATCGGGGAGAGTTCGGCCGGCACGCCGGTCTGCGAGCCGGCGGGCCGGGCCTGCCACTGCTTGGCCTCGTCCACGCTGGTGCCGCAGACGCCGGAGGCGCAGCCGCCCCCTTCCGCACGCTGCTTGGCGAAGTCCGCCAGGCCCTCGACGGTCACCACCTCGCGGCCCTCGACCTGGCCCGCCGCGACCAGACAGGAACACACCGGCACCCCGTCCAGACGGACCGTGCAGGACCCGCATTCGCCCTGCTCACAGGCGTTCTTGGAGCCCGGAAGCCCCATCCGCTCGCGGAGGACGTACAGCAGGCTCTCGCCTTCCCATACGTCGTCGGCCTCCTGCCGGCGGCCGTTGACGGTGAATGTCACGCGCACTGTGCGCCTCCCTTTGAGCCGTGGGCGTTGCCGCGGTAGGACTCCCAGGTCCAGCCGAGGGTGCGGCGCGCCATGATGCCGACCGCGTGCCGGCGGTACGCGGCGCTGCCGCGCACGTCGTCGATCGGGTTGCAGGCGCCGGCGGCGAGCTGCGCGAACTGCTTGGCGACGGACGGCGGAATGGGGCTGCCCGACTCCCAGAAGCCGCCCTCCTCCAGCGCCGCGGTGAGGAAGACCTCGGCCTCCTTGGCGCGGACGGGGGTGGGCGCGGCGGAGCCGATGCCGGTGCGCACCGTGCGGGTCTCGGGGTGCAGCGCGATGCCGAACGCGCAGACCGCGATGACCATGGCGTTGCGGGTGCCGACCTTGGAGAACTGCTGCGGGCCGTCGGCCTTGGGCAGATGCACCGAACGGATCAGCTCGTCGGGCGCCAGCGCATTGCGCTTGACGCCGGTGAAGAAGTCGTCGATCGGGATCATCCGGCGGCCGCGTACGGACTCCACCTCGACCTCGCAGCCGGCGGCCAGCAGCGCGGGGTGGGCGTCGCCGGCCGGGGAGGCGGTGCCGAGGTTGCCGCCGACGCCGCCGCGGTTGCGGATCTGCGGGGAGGCCACCGTGTGCGAGGCCAGGGCCAGGCCGGGGAGCTCGGCCCGCAGGTTTTCCATGATCTGGGTGTAGGGCACGGAGGCGCCCAGCCGGACGGTCTGCTCGCCGACCTCCCACTCGTTCAGCTCACCGATGCGGTTCAGGTCGAGCAGGTACTCCGGGCGGCGGTGGTCGAAGTTGATCTCGACCATCACGTCCGTGCCGCCCGCGATGGGCACAGCGGTGGGGTGCTCGGCCTTGGCGGCGAGCGCCTCCTCCCAGCTGGCGGGGCGAAGGAAGTCCATGGGTGGCCTCTTCTACGAATGTGCTGCGAACTAGGTCGCTCGGTGCTCATGGTGCGGACGCGGTGCTCTCGCCGCCATGGAGCGGTTCATGTCTTGTTCATGTGATGAGGCTCAGTGAACGCTCCTGGACCCGTCCGGTGCAGTCACCGAAACCATGAAGCGGTTGGCTGGCCAGGCCACCCGTCTTGTAGATTCGAACGAAAGTCGAGGCTTGGAAACCTCGCGGCATTCCACCGGCAACACCAGACAGCAAAGAACGGCGGGCGAGGTCATGCGGCTCCGCGTACTCCTGGACACCCACTCCCTGGGCCTCAGGCTCCTCGGAGGCGAGGACGAACTGGATCGCACTGTACGCGGCGTGATGACCACCGACCTGCGCGATCCCAGCCGCTATCTCTCCGGCGGCGAACTGGTGCTGACGGGCCTGGCCTGGCGCCGTGAGCCGGAGGACTCCGAGCCGTTCGTCCGGATCCTGGCCGCCGCGGGCGTCGCCGGACTCGCGGCGGGCGAGGCGGAGCTGGGCTCGGTCCCGGACGATCTGATCGAGGCCTGTGCACGGCACCGGCTGCCGCTGTTCTCGGTCGTCGAGGACGTCTCGTTCGCCTCCATCACCGAGCACGTCGTCCGCCAGGTCTCCAGCGAACGGGCCGGCGATCTGGCGGCCGTGGTGGACCGCCACCGGCGGCTGATGACGTCCGCGGGCGGCGGCCCGGAAGTGGTCCTGGACCTGCTCGGCTCCGACCTGGACCTGCGGGCCTGGGTGCTCTCCCCCACCGGGCGGCAGATCGCCGGCTCGACCCTGGCGGACGCCGGGCCGGAGCTCTCCGGTGAGCTGGCCGCCCGGCTCGCGGGCGAGCATCTGGCGGCCGCCCGCACCGGCCGGCGCGGCCCGCACCGGGTCACCCTCGGCGGGGCCACCTTCTCGCTGTTCCCGATCCGCCAGGAGGGCCGTGACCTGCGCCAGACGGTGCTGAGCGACTGGCTGCTGGCCGTCGAGGCGGACGCCGGCGAGTGGCCGGCGGAGCGCCTGGACCTGCTGCACGGCGTCACCCAGCTGATCGCGGTGGAACGCGACCGGCGCGATGCGGCGCGCACGGTCCGCCGCCGGCTCGCCCAGGAGGTGCTGGAGCTCGTCCAGGCCGGCGCCCCGCCCGCCGAGATCGCGGCCCGGCTGCGGGTGGCCGCCCCGGTGCTGCTGCCCGGCCTGGGCACCGCACCGCACTGGCAGCTCGTGGTGGCCCGGGTCGAGTGGGAGGACGGCGACGTCCCCGGCGGCCCCGTGGCACAGAGCCTGCTGGAGGAGATGCTGGTCGACCCCGGCGCCGCCGGGCCCGAGCACTCCGACCGCATCGCCGTGGCACACACCGGCGACGAGGCGGTGGCGCTGGTGCCGCTGCCCGTGCCGGACGAGTCCGGGGACTCCGCGGCGACGGGTCTGCACGCCGCCGAGCTGCTCCGGCTCGTCCAGGAGCCGCTCAGCCGCGGTCTGGACGACGACGGGCGGCTGACGGTCGGGGTCAGCGCCGCGGTGCACTCCGCGGAGGGCCTGCGCGGCGCCCTGGAGGAGGCCCGGCACGCCCGCCGGGTCGCCGCCGCCCGCAACGGCCGGGTCTGCGCCGCCGGACACGAGGAGCTGGCCTCGCACGTCCTGCTGCTGCCGTTCGTGCCGGACGACGTCCGCCGGGCCTTCACCGCCCGTCTGCTGGACCCGCTGCGCGAGTACGACCGCAAGCACCGCGCCGAGCTGATCCCCACCCTGGAGGCGTTCCTCGACTGCGACGGCTCCTGGACCCGCTGCGCAACGCGTCTCCACCTGCATGTGAACACGCTCCGCTACCGGGTGGGCCGGATCGAGCAGCTCACCGGACGCGATCTGGCCCGTCTGGAGGACAAGCTGGACTTCTTCCTGGCGCTGCGGATGAGCTGAGCGCGGCGACGCCTCGCGGACGGCATCGCCGAGGGCGCGGGCCTGCGCCCCGCCGATCCCGTCGCCGGCGGGGCCCGGACGCCCCGCAGCCGCCCGGTGCGATCCAGCAGCCCCGCATCCGCCGTTCGGGGTAACTCGATCGGGCGGCATCGCGGCGGCGGAGACCGGCCGCGGCCGCCCGCGCTTGCGCCGTAATGCGCCCGATCAGGGCCGCGCGCCCCGTCCGGACCGGGCACCGGGTGATTGTGAAAACGTTCACCCGCCCCCTTGGCCCGGCGGCGGAGTTCGTGCTGAGATGCGCGCACGGCTTCCGATTTCCAGCTCAATGGCGCGCTTGGGGAGGGCAACGTGGCGGATACCGCCATGCCAGATTCAGCGGATCCCGTGGATCCGGAAAGTTCTGCGGATCCGGTGCCGGTCGCGGTACCGAGGCCCGCATCCGCACCGGAAGTACCGGCCGTCGGCACGGTCGAGGGGGACGATCCCCTCGACCGTGCCGTTTGGCGACTGCGCTCCCGCGGCTGCTGGGACGACGCGGCCGCGCTGCTGGAGCGGCACGCCGTCCGTCACGCCCCGTCCGCGCTGCGCCGCGCGGCCCTCCTGGTCGAGCGCTGTGTGTTCACGGCCACCGGCTGGGCCGAGGCCGAGGACGCGCTGCGCGGCGCCGAGGCCCTGGCGGGCGACGACGACGAGCGGGGCGGCGCGGCCTGCGAGCGCGGCCATCTCGCCTACGCCGCCACCGTCTTGGGCGTCCGGGACCGGGCCGACGAGGCGCGCTCCGCGCTCGGCCGGGCCGCCGCGCTGCTGGCACCCGCAGCGGCCGGCCGCCCGCTGCTGGACTTCCGGCGCGGGCTGATGGCCGAGCACGTCGCCGACAGCCCGGATTCGGCGCGCGCCGCCTACCGCCGCGCGCACGCCGGCGCCACCGCGCACGGCGACCACCTGCTGCTGTCCTTCACCTGGCGCCATCTGGCCGGACTCGCGCTGCGGGACGGGGAGTTGGCGGAGGCCCGGCACGGTTTCGCCGAGTCGCTGCGGATCCGGGAGGAGCTGGGCTTCCTCATCGGTACGGCACCGGCCCTCGCGGCACTGGCCGACGCCGCCCCGGAGGCCGACGCGGACCGGCTGCGCACCGAGGCGGCCCGGCTGTTCCGCCTCATGGGCGGCGTACCGACCTGGCTCGCCGATCATCTCTCCACGGCCGTCACGGCGACCTAGCCGGGATGGCTCACGCTCCCCTGGCCGCGGCCGCCGGGGATCCCGGTGCCGGCCCACCACACGCGCTCGGCGGGTGGTGGGCCTTCACCGTGCTCCGTCACCGTTCTCCGGCGCCGGAGGGCGCTCCTCCGCTCGCCGTCAACCCCCCTTCGTCAGCCATGCCCGCAACCGGCCCGATTGGCTGGATCTCGACGGTCCCCGGGGCGGATCGGCCGGGGCGTGACGGTTGCCGGACCGGCCGGCGGTCGACGCGCCGGGCGAACCGGGAGGTGGGACCATGGGGCGAAGGCCCGGGGCCGGGGTGTCTCCGCACGCCCCACAGGCCCCGAGAATGGCCGCAAGTCGCACTGTGAGGCGGCGGCGGGGGTAGGGATGCTGGTCCGGGACCAGCTGAGCCCCCACCCATTGGCTCAGCCTTTCAGGAGGCCACATGACAGCAGGAGTGACCAACACGACCGCGGGAACCGACTGGGGCAAGGCGGATTTCGAGGCGATTTACAACTGCCCTGATCCCCGCCGGTACTTCGCCACACTGCAGCCCCTGGACTATCAGATTCCGCACCACGGCCAAGCGGTGTTCCGCACCGTGACCGAGACACTGCAGCGCCACCGCAGTGACCGTCCGCCACTCAACGTCGTCGACCTCTGCTGCTCATACGGGGTCAACGCCGCACTGCTCAACTGCCAGGTGTCCCTCTCCGACCTCTACGACCGCTACACCGCACTCCGCCCGGACGTGCCGACGACCCGTCAACTCATCGACGAGGACCGTACATTCTTCGCCAGCCGGCGCCGTGCCGAGTCCGTACGCATCACCGGCATCGACGCGGCGGACCGCGCGGTCGGCTACGCCCGCGAGGTCGGTCTGCTCGACCACGGTTTCGCGGAGAATCTGGAACTCGACGAGCCGAGTCCACAGCTGCGGCGCGTGCTGGCGGACACGGATCTGATCACCGTCACCGGTGGCGTCGGCTACATCACCGCGACCACGTTCACCCGTCTCTTCGACTGCGTCTCGTCCCCGCCCTGGGTCGCCGCGTTCGTGCTGCGCACGGTGTCCTACCGCCCGGTCTCCGCCCTGCTGGCCCGGGCCGGACTGGTCACGGAGAAGCTCCCCACCCGTACGTTCCGCCAGCGGCGGTTCGCCGACGGGGCCGAGCGGCGGGGGGCGTTCGAGGCGATCGCCGGACACGGCCTGTCCACCGCCGGCAAGGAATCCGACGGCTTCTACCACGCCGATCTCTATCTCTCCCGGCCCGCCGCCGATGTCGCGGCGCTGCCCCTGGAAGAGCTGCTGCCCGGCTGAGCCACCGGACGGCTCAGTGCGGGTGCCGGGCCGCCGAGACATGCGCGCGGGCGATCCGCTCGGCGACCGCGAACTCCTGGGCGCTCAGGGCGTCGAGCAGCTCGTGGTGTTCGGCGGCATCGGCCAGCAGCTCGGCCGCGCGCCCGGAGCCGGCGGCCGGCGGCCACTGGGAACGGCGCAGCAGATCGCCGGTGACCTCGGTGAGCCGCCGGTTGCCGGTGAGCGACATCAGCGCGTCGTGGAAGGCGTGGTCGGCCTCGGCATAGCCGACCCGGTCGCCACCGGCGGCGGCCGCCACGCCCGCCGCGGCCAGCGGGCGCAGCTCCTCCCAGCGCTGCGGGGGCAGCGTCCGGGCCAGCCGGACGATCGCGGGCACCTCCAGCATCGCCCGGACCTCGGCCAGCTCGGCGAGGTCGCGGGCGCTGCGCTCGGCGACCCGGAAGCCGCGGTTGGGCACCACCTCGACGGCGCCCTCGCCCGCGAGCTGCTGCATGGCCTCGCGGACCGGGGTCGCGGAGACGCCGTAGCGCTCGCCGAGCGCGGGCGCGGAGTAGACCTCGCCCGGGGTCAGCTCGCCGTCGACCAGCGCACGGCGCAGTGCGGCCAGCACCTGGCCGCGGACGGAGTGCCGCCGGGGCACGCCGGGACCGGGCTGCGCGGGCACCCACCCCTGTGCACACGGCTGCGGTTCCGCTGTGCCCTGCTCCATGACGATTCCTCCTGACGTCCCCAGCACCATAGGCGGCGCGGGCCGCCGTGCAAATCCGAAACCGGACGGGGAACGTCCGGGGGCCGCGAGGACTGGCGTTCGGCAGGCACGGGTAAAGTGCTCGGGTAAGGTAAGGCTTACCTGCTGACGCTCGCGATTCGGTGGTCTCCCCCATGACTCCTGTCCCCGCCGCTCCGCCCGCCGCCCACCCCGTCGCCGACGCCTACGCCCGGCTCTCGGAGGTCTTCCCCGGCCTGCAGGTGACCACCTGGGACGCGGCGCCGCCCAGCGGCGACGGCTGGGTGTGTGCGGCCGGCCTCGCGGCCGGCGGCGCGGCACTGGAGACCTTTCTCGCCCAGGACGACGCACAGATCCTGCGGGATTACGGACAGCGCGCCCGGCCGGACGTCGTCGCGAGCTTCGCCCTGCACCGCTACGCCTGGCCCGCCTGCCTGCTGATCACCCTCCCCTGGTTCCTGCACCGCCGGGTCCCGCGGCTGCCCGTACAGGACGTGTCCTTCCAGCGGGAGCCGGGGCGGATGGCGGTGCGCATCGGCGCGTTCTGCTGCCTTCCCGATGATCCGGCGGCCGGGCTGCCCGGCGCCCGGGTCGTACCGGACGAGGAGGCGCTGCGCGCGGAGGTGCGGGCCGCGGTGGCCGAGCACCTCGCCCCCGTCCTGGCCGGCTTCGCCGCACGGACGCGGCGCGGGCCGCGGGCGCTGTGGGGCCTGGCGTCCGACGAGCTCGTCGAGGGCCTGTGGTACCTGGGGCATCTGCTGGGCGAGGAACCCCGCGCGGTGGCCGCACTGAAGCAGCTCCTGCCGGGCAGCACCGCTCCCTACGTCGGCGCTGCCGGATTCCGCACCCTCACCGGCCCGGCCGGCGAGTCGCTCCCCACCCGGGACCGCGCCAGCTGCTGCATGTACTACACCCTCCGCCCCGAGGACACCTGCGTCACCTGCCCCCGCACCTGCGACTCCGCCCGCATCGAGCGCCTCACCGCAACGACCTGACCCCCTTGCGCCGCCCTTCGGGTCGTGACGCTCGACCCCAACTCACCGACTTCATAAGGACGTTCGAGCAGCGCACGACTCCGTGCGCACTGCCGTTCAGGCGTATGCGCTGTCGCCGGGAACGGTGAGCCGGAAGCCGATGCCGCGGACGGTGGCGATCCAGGCCGGGTCGCCCAGCTTGCGGCGCAGCGCCGATACGTGCACGTCGAGCGTGCGGGTGGGGCCGAAGTAGTTGGGGTCCCACACCGTGTCGAGGATCTGCTGGCGGGAGTGCACGGCGCCAGGATCGCTGGCCAGTTGGGCCAGGAGATCGAATTCCTTCGGGGTGAGTGTGAGCGGGCGGCCGTCGATGGTGACGCCCCTGGTGCGCCGGTTGATGGTCAGCGGGCCGAGGTGCTGGACGCCACGATCCTCCGGAAGTTGCGTGCGCTGACGGGGGAGTCCGGTTGCCGTGCCGGTGTGCAGCGGGGCGAGTCTCTCGGGGTGGGTGCGGCGGGTGACGGCTCGGATCCGGGCGACCAACTCGCGTACCCCGAAGGGCTTGGAGAGGTAGTCGTCCGCTCCGACTTCCAGGCCGACGACGCGGTCGGTCTCCTCGCCTCGTGCGGTGATCATGATGATGGGGACGGTGGAGCGGGCGCGCAGGGCCCGGCAGACATCGATGCCGTCCATGTCGGGCAGCCCGAGGTCCAGAAGGATGAGGTCGGCGGTGGAGGCCGACAGAGCGGAGGCTCCGGATTTGACGTGGTCGACGGCGAAGCCGTAGCGGTTCAGCCCTTCCATGACGGGACCGGCGATCCGGTCGTCGTCTTCGACGAGCAGGAGCCGCATGGTTTCTGCTGATGGTCCGGCCGGGACGACCTGTTCGGCCCCTGCGGTGTACGAGGGATCGCTATTCGTCGGCATGGCTGTGTCCGTGATCGTCTGGGGTGGGTCCGCCGCTGCCGGCGTCGCGGCGTGCGGTGGTGGTGGCGGCGGTGCTGCTCGTGCGACTGAGTGTTGCACTGTGGGGACGACCCTACGGGGGTAGCGGACGGCCAAGGATCAGCCGCGTCTCGCAGCGCCCGAGCGTCCGGCCACCCTCGATCGCCCTCGGGACGCGCTGCCTCACTGCTGCCGGTCGGATACCGCATAGGGGCGTTCGGTGGGGACGGGAGGCACCGCGCCCTGTCTTGCCCGCATCGCGGACCGGGGACGTCGGGGATGGGCTGTGCGGTGGGGGTCGGCGGACCTGAGGCGGACAACGGCATCAAGTCCGCCGCCGGGTGCGGCCTGCAGCGTCACCTCGCCGCCCGAGGCGCGGGCCAGTTGCTTCACGATGGGCAGGCCGAGGCCGGTGCCTTCGTGGTCGGCGTCGCTCGCTCGCCAGAAGCGGTCGAAGGCGCGTCTCCGTTGTTCCTCGGTCATGCCCGGGCCCTGGTCGGTCACGTGCAGTTCCACGGTTCCGGGCGCCCCGCTGGCCCAGGCGGTGGCCAAGGTGATCGTTGTTTCGGGCGGTGAGACCCGCAGCGCGTTGGAGAGCAGGTTGTCGATGATCTGGTCCAGTGCGCCGGGGATGGCCCGCACCCGGCCGGTCTTCGGCCCGGCGACGGCGATGTCCACGTAGTGTTCGCCGGCGAAGGCGGTCCACACGGCCGCGCGGTCGGCGACGACGGAGTCGAGGTCGGTGGCCTCGGGGGTGGTCGCCGCGTTCTCCAGCCGGGCCAGGGCGAGCAGCCCGTGCACCATGCGGCTGAGCCGCTCCACCTCATCCACCGCTTCGTCCAGGCTGGGCCGGGCGCGCGGGTCGAGGTAGGGCTCGAAGTTCTCCAGTCGCAGCCGCAGCGCGGTCAGCGGGGTCTTCAGCTGGTGGGACGCCTCCGAGGCGAACGCGTGCTGGGCCTTGAGCAGATGCTGGAGCCGGGTCGCGGTGCGGACGAAGCTGGAGGCCAGACGCCGTAGCTCGGGGGGTCCGAGGTCGGTGGCGGGCAGATCTTTCAGGGTGCCGTCGGCCAGTTGCGTCGTGGCGTGCTCCAGCGCCCGCACCGGGCGGGTGATCCAGCGGGCCAGCGCGAGAGCTATCAACGCAACGGCCGCCAGTACCCCCAGACCCACGGCTGCCAACGCCAGCCAGGCGTCATGGACCTTGGACGTCACCGTGGTGAGGGGAAAGGATGTCCGTACGACGCAGCGGACCGTTGCGCCCGAGGCGCCCGGCACGGTGGCGACGAAGGCCGCTTCGCCGAGAGCTGGATCCTGCCGGGTCCCCGAATTGGACCGGTTCCGCAGAGCGGCTGCGATGTCCGGCTGCGTGGACAGGTCCGCCCCGGCGGGCAACGCGTTGCGTGAGTCGGTGAGCAGTTTTCCGTGACTGTCCACGACGGTGACATGGCTGCGGGTGCGCCGCGCGAAGCTCGCCACCAGCTCCGGCAGGTCGGTGACGGTCCGCCGCTCGACCTTCTCCTCCAGCACCTCTGCGAGCATGACCACGGCCTGCTGCCCGTTGCCGGTGAAGCGGGACATCTGACCGCGGGCGTAGACGTAGCCGAACGGCACTTCCAGGCACAGCAGCACCAGCAGGGTGAGGCTGAGATAGCTGAGGAGGAGGCGGCGGGTCACCGGTCACCTCCTTCGATGGTCTCTTCCACCTGCGAGGCGGATGCGCCGCCGGCGGGTGGCAGGAGCCGGAAGCCTACGCCGCGGATGTTGTCGATCCAGGCGGGATCACCGAGCTTGCGACGCAGTGCGGCGACGTGGACGTCCAACGTCTTGGTGGGTCCGAAGTAGTTGGGTTCCCACACGGCGTCCAGGATCTGTTGTCGCGTGCGGACGGCGCCGGGGTCGTCGGCGAGATAGGCGAGCAGGTCGAACTCCTTGGGCGACAGGGCGATGACGGTCTGGTGCAGGCGGACTTGGCGGCCCCGCCGGTCAAGGGTCAACGGGCCGATCTGCTGCGCGCGGGCCGCCGGAACGGGGTGGCCGTCTCGGGAAGCGGGCATGGCCGCCACCGGCTCGGCTGCAGCGGGTCCGGCACGACGGAAGACGGCCCGGATCCGTGCGACCAGTTCCCGTACCCCGAACGGCTTGGACAGGTAGTCGTCGGCCCCGAGCTCCAGACCGAGGACGCGGTCGACCTCGTCGTTTCTCGCGCTGATCATGATGATGGGCACCTGGGAGCGCAGTCGGAGCGTGCGGCAGACATCGATGCCGTCCATGTCCGGCAACCCCAGGTCCAGGAGCACCATCTCCGCTTCCGCCGCGGCGAGTCCGTCGGCGCCCGTACCGGCGTGCTCCACGGTGAACCCGAAACGGCTCAAGCCCTCCATCAGCGGCCCGGCGACCCGGTCGTCGTCCTCGATCAGTAAGACATGCATGTCGACAGACTCACAAGCCGGCGGTGCCCTGCGCCGGGAAACTGTTGAATGTCGCGCGGATTACCTTCGGCGAAAGTGAACAACCGTCTTCCTTCACTGCCTTCTGCCTGTCACCGACCCTACGGGGTCTGATGCAGCACAACGTCAGCGAAATGACAGCGCCGTGCAAGCAGTCCGTTAAGAAGTGCAGCGCGGCTTTTCGTCATCCAGCAACCGCTTTCCCGGTAAGCGGTGCCCCGGCGCGGCCGCTCCGCTTGCCGAGCCGGGCACACGGGACATGCCGCCAATTGTCCGACGACGGTTCCATTTTCCGGAAACGGCGGAGCGGTCGGAATGCTGGATCGATTCTGATACCGGCCTTGCTTTTCTCTGGCGATCAGTTAACTAACGATACCGTAACGTCGTCGGCAGCTGATCGCGGACGGCGCTCGCATTCGCGCTTTCTCTTTGCCTCCGCAGCCTCTCCGCTCGTTTTTTCCTATGCCACGGGACGGTGAAACATGCCGTACAGCAGCACGATCGACGAACTGCGCCACGTGCGCCCCGATCTGGTCGAACCCTTCACGGCCGCGCTCCCCGGTGCGCGTGCCACGGTGCTCGGCCGACTGTGGGGCGCCTTGGCCCGCGAACCCCTGCCGGGTGTCGTCGACCGCCACCGCGACGCCGACACCCTCGTCATCCGCCTCACGGGCGGCGGACACCTCTCGGGCCCGGCCGCTGCCGCGGAACGATTCGCTTCGATCCCCGCCGACTTCACCGTGCAGGGCTCCGACGGTCCGGTCGAGGGGCCGGCCCAGCTCCTCGCCGCCCTCGGAGTCCGTACGGAGACCGCATCACGTCTGGCCGCCGAACTCGACAACAGCATCGCCAACCTGGCCCTGGCCCGCGCGGCGAACCACGAGCCGGACGCGGTACGGGACTCCGCCGACGCCGAACAGGCGGTGGTCGACGGCCATCCGCAGCACCCCTGCTGTCGCACCCGCACCGGACTGTCCGTCTCCGAGGTGCTCGCCTACGCGCCCGAGCACCACCCGGTCATCGAGCTGGCGCTCGTCGCCGTACCGGCCGATCGCTGGCAGGCCACCGGCGACTGGCCCCAGGAACTGCGCGACGGCGACACCGTCCTGATGCCGGTCCATCCCTGGCAGCGCGACCACGTCCTCGCCCAGCAGCCCGGCCTGCCGGTCGTGGACCGTACGATCGCCGCCCGCCCGCTGCTGTCCATGCGCACCATGTCCCCCCTCGACGCCCTGCCCGGCTGCCACATCAAGACGGCGCTGGACGTGCAGGTCACCAACTACCGGCGCACCATCTCCCCGGCCGAAGTGGCCGACGGAGCCCCCCTGTCCGAGCTGGTCACCGCCGTCGTCGACAAGGCCGGCCACGGCGAGCGCCTGCGCATCCTGCGCGAACTCGCCGGCGGCGCCATCCTCGTGAACGGCAAGCCCTCGGCAAGCCTGGCGGCGATGATCCGTGAGTCCGGCGAACGGCACCTGGAACCGGGAGAGATCGCCGTGCCGCTCACCGCCGTCCACGCCACCGGGGCCCGCATGGTGAGCGGCGACCCGGTCACGTGGCTGGCGGAGTTCGCCGGACTCGTCCTGCCGCCCGCGCTGACGCTGCTGTCCATGGGGGTGGCTCTGGAGGCCCATGGCCAGAACACGCTCGTCGCGCTGCGCGACGGACGCCCGGTGCGGGTGCTCTACCGCGACCTGGACGGCGTACGCATCCATCCGGACCGGCTCGCTCTGCACGGCTTCGCACTGCCACCGCTGGCCGGCACCCGAGCCGGGAACGACGAGTCGGCGCTGCGCACCAAGCTGTTCGGCGGCCTGCTCAGCGGTGTCTTCAGCGAACTGGTGGCCGTGTTGTCGCGCACGCACGGAGCCGACCCCGAGGAACTGTGGGCTGCGGTGGCCGCCGTCGGCCGCCGCGTCTACGCCGACCTCCCCCATGCCGCCGGGGACCGGCAGATCTTCTTCGGCGACACGCTGCCGCTGAAGGCGACCATCGCGATGCGCCTGGCACAGGACTCCGGCGTCGCCCGGTGGACTCCCGTCCCCAACCCCCTGGCCCGCCACCGCTGACGGCCCGCTCCCGACTGCCGGGCCCGGCCGGCCTCCCCGCACCTCTCCTTGCACCGACTGGAGTCTCTCCGCATGACCCTCCCCAGCACCGGCGGCGCCGTCCTCGCCACCACCGACAGTCCCGCTCAGGTCGCCGACGCCGTCACCGCCCATACCCTGCTCAACTGCCTGATCCGCGAGCTGTCCGCGCCCGAGCGACAGGTCACCGTCGACAAGGACCACCTGCGGCTGTGGCTGCCCCGCCGCGACGTCCTGCTCCGCGTCCCCCTGCGCCGCATCTCCCTGATCGGCGCCCACCGCTTCGACGGACAGATCAAGCGGTACGACGGCGCGAGCTGGTCCCCGATCGGCTGGCGAGAGCTCGCCGGATACATCCAGGACGAGCTGGAACTGCGGACCGGCGTGGCCAACGACGAGTTCCTGGACCAGGTCACCGACAGCCGGAACACCATCCGCACCGTCCTGGACCAGCGCGCCACGGTGGCCTTGCCGGAGGACCCCTACCTGGAGTCCGAGCAGTCCCTGGTCTTCGGCCACCGCTTCCACCCCTCACCCAAGTCCCGCACCGGTGACCCCGAGGACTGGCTGGACTACGGCCCGGAGACAGGCACCCGCTTCCCGCTGCGCTACCTCGCCGTCCACCGGCGTCTGGTGCGCGAGGAAGGTGACCTGAGCAGGCTCGACGCCCTTCATCCGGACGGGCGAAGGGATTACCTGACCCTGCCGGTGCACCCCTGGCAGTACCGGCTCCTCGGCGACCACCCCGCCCTGCGCCGGGCCATGGCCGCAGGCTCGATCATCGACACCGGCGTCACGGGCCCGGACTTCGCCCCCACCGCCTCCGTGCGGACCCTCTACCAGCCGGACGCCGACACGTTCCTGAAGTTCAGCCTCAACGTCCGCCTGACCAACTGCGTCCGCAAGAACGCCGCATACGAACTGTCCGGCGCCGTCGCCCTCAACCGGCTCCTCCACCCCGTCTTCGCCGCAATCGGTCAGGCGCATCCCGGAAGCTCGCTGCTCCCCGAGCCGGGTTACCGCACCCTTGCCCTCGACGACGACCTCTCCCTCCTGGAGGGCTTCGGCGTCATCGTCCGCAGCGGCCTGCGCGCACACCTGCGTCCGGGCGTGACCCCGTTGCTGGCCGCCGCGATCGCCGACGAGCACCCCACCAGTTCGGCCCAGGTGTCCCGCCTGCTGGCGCGCGGTGACGGCGATGCGCTCGCCTGGTGGGACGCCTACCTCGGCCTGCTGCTGCCGCCCGTCCTGACCGCCTACTTCGAGCACGGCATCGTCCTCGAACCCCATCTGCAGAACGTCGTCGTCGGCGTACGCGCCGACGGCACCCCCGCCCAGCTGCTCTTCCGCGACCTCGAAGGCACCAAGCTCCTCCCCGAACACCACCGCGAGTTCCTCGCCGCCCTGCCCGAGGACGTCCGCACTCCGATGACGTACGACGCCGAACGCGGCTGGAACCGGGTGGCCTACTGCCTCCTGGTCAACCACACCGCCGAAGTCCTCGCCGCCCTCGCCGACACCGACCCGGCCCTGGAGCCCGCCCTGTGGGGCCTGGTCCGCGACCACCTCGACGCCCACTCCCGCAGCGCGGGCGAGCCGCCCCGGCTGCGCGCCCTGCTCTCGGGCGTCCCGCTGCCCGCCAAGGCCAACCTGCTGCTGCGCTGGTCCCGGCAGGCCGACCGGCACGCCGGCTACGTTCCCCTGCCCAGCCCGCTGGGCGAGGGCTTCCCCCGCGAGGTGACCCGATGAGGCCGCAACTCCGCCAGCACGTCGCCGAGCTGGGCGCGGAAGACCTCCCCGTCTACGTCTACGACCTGCAGGACCTGAGCGAACACGCGGCCGCCGTCCGCACCGCCCTGCCCGAGCGCGTCGAGCTCTTCTACGCGGCCAAGGCCAACTCCGACCCCCGGCTCATGGAGGTCCTGAGCGACCACGTCGACGGCTTCGAGGTCGCCTCCGGCGGCGAACTCCACCACATCCAGCTCACGTGCCCAGGCACGCCGATCGCCTTCGGCGGCCCCGGCAAGACACCCGCCGAACTGGAACAGGCCCTCCAAAGCGAAGTGGACCGCCTGCACATCGAGAGCGAACAGGAACTCCACCTGCTCACCGGCCTGCTCGGCGAGCGCACGGTGGACGTCCTGCTCCGGGTCAACCTCCCGATCGCCCTCGGTCCGGTGGCCCTCGCCATGGGCGGTCGGCCCAGCCCCTTCGGCCTGGACCCCGGCCACCTCGACCGCTGTCTGGCCCTCCTCGCCGACGACCCGCGCATCCGGCTACGAGGCATCCACGTCCACCTCGCCAGCGGCCTCGATGCCACCGCCCACCTCGACCTCGCCGGCCAGGTCCTGACCTGGGCGAGCGAATGGGCGGACCACAAGGGCGTGGAACTGACCGAGGTCAACCTCGGCGGTGGCATGGGGGTCGACTACGCCCGCCCCGACCGGCACTTCGACTGGGCGGCCTTCGGCGCCGGTCTGCGCCGTCTGCTGGAGGGACACCCCGGCCTGACCCTGCGCATCGAACCGGGCCGCGCGGTCACCGTGTACTGCGGCTGGTACGTCACTGAGGTCCTCGACATCAAACGCAGCCACGGCCACGCCTTCGCCGTCCTGCGCGGCGGTACCCATCACCTGCGCACCCCGGCGACCAAACAGCACAACCAGCCGTTCACCATCGTCCCCGCCGACACCTGGGACCGTCCCTGGGAGCGCCCCCAGGTCCAGGACGAACACGTCACGCTGGTGGGCCAGTTGTGCACACCCAAGGACGTCCTGGCCCGCGAGGTGCACGTCGGACGGCTGCGCGTCGGCGACCGGATCGCCTTCGCCCTGGCCGGGGCGTACGCCTGGAACATCTCCCACCACGAGTTCCTGATGCACCCCGCCCCGCAGTTCCACCACCTCGGCCACGCCCCCGTCCTCGCCGGACCCCACCCGTAGAAGGTCATGAGCAAGCACCGCCGTGTCCACAGCAGCGACAGCATGCAGACCCTCCGCGCCTGCTTTGCCACCCTCGACGTGGGCGGTCGGCACCGCAGGGTCCGAAGGGGCGGAAAGCGACGGGCCCCGAGCGAAGCACTCGCCACGCTCGGAGCCAGCAACTTCCGCCGGTACCTGATCGGGCAGCTCGTCTCCAACATCGGCACCTGGATGCAACGCGCCGCCCAGGACCTGCTCGTCCTCCAGCTCACCGGCAACAGCGGCAGCGCCGTCGGCATCCTCACCGCCCTGCAGTTCCTGCCGCAGACACTCTTCGGCCTCTTCGGGGGCGTCTTCGCCGACCGCTTCGCCAAACGCCGCCTGCTGATCCTCACCCAGTCCGCCATGGGAATGCAGTCCCTGGTCCTGGGCGTCCTGACGGTGACCGGAGCAGTGAACCTGTGGGCCGTGTACGTGCTGGCCTTCCTGCTGGGCACGGCCACGGCGCTGGACAGTCCGGCCCGTAACGCCTTCGTCTCCGAACTCGTCGGCACAGAACGCCTGGCCAACGCCGTCAGCCTGAACTCCGCCCAGTTCAATGTCGCCCGCGCGGTCGGTCCGGCCGTGGCCGGCCTGGCGGTCGCCGTCGCGGGCACCGGACCCGTCTTCCTGGCCAACGCGGCGTCGTACCTCGCCGTCCTCTACGGCCTGATCGCCCTCCGCGCCGACGAGCTCCACGCCCCCAAGGAGAAGAACCGCGGAAACACCCGCTTGTCCGACGCGTTCAGAGCCATCCGCGCCAACCCCGACCTGCTGCTGCCCATCACGGTCATCGCTTTCGTCGGCACGTTCGGCTTCAACTTCCAGGTCACCATCTCCCTGATCGCCCTCACCGTCTTCCACTCGGGCTCCGCCGCCTACGGTTACCTGTCCGCCTCCTACGCCGTCGGCAGCCTCATCGGCGCGCTGAGGGGGGCCGGGAAACGAAAACCTCCCACCGCTCGCCGCCTGGTCACCGCCACGGTCGTCTTCGGAGCCCTGGAGGCTCTGTCCGGCTTCATGCCCGGCTACGCCACCTTTCTGCTGGTCCTCCTGCCCACCGGGCTCGCCTCCGTGACCGTGATGACCACGGCCAACGCCATGACACAGCTGAACGCCGACCCGGACATGCGCGGCCGCATCGTCTCCGTCTACCTCTTGGTGCTGCTCGGCGGCACCCCGGTCGGCGCCCCATTGGTCGGCCTGGTATCCGACACCCTCGGCGCCCGCTTCAGCCTCATCCTCGGCGGCGCGATCTCCGCCATGGCCGCCCTCGCCCTCTCGACCGTAATCACCACACGCTCACGCACCACCCCAGAAAGCCCCCCACTCACCACGGTCCCATCACCACCACCGATAGCCATCGACAGCCGCCTCCACCCCGAATCCGCTACACAGCCCGTCGCACGCCGGCCGGCGGCCTGAGGGCGGAGGCGGCGATGCCCCGGGCGAACGCCTGGAGCGGGACCCTT
Organism: Streptomyces sp. 2323.1; assembly: GCF_900221035.1. Lineage (NCBI taxonomy): Bacteria > Bacillati > Actinomycetota > Actinomycetes > Kitasatosporales > Streptomycetaceae > Streptomyces > Streptomyces sp. 2323.1. Next base: position 1,599,935 of record NZ_LT907981.1, read on the forward strand.
CTCCGCCCAGCCGGGCATCCCTCTCGAATCGCTCGCGTTCGGGATGCCTGCATTCCGCTTCGAGGCGGACACCGTGCGGCTCATCGTCGACGCCGAGAGCACCGGGGGCCACCGCGCCGAGGCACTGGCACGGTGTCAGCGGCGCCTCCTCCAGCACAAGGTGGAGCACAGCGGCGGCAGCCCCCGGTGACCGGGTCGGTACGTCAGCGCTTCGGCGGCGGCTTGATCAGGTAGAGCCGGCGGGCCAGGTCCAGCGCGGTCAGCGTCACGTTGGCGCCGTTCCAGCGGTACAGGTGCCCCTGCCCCCACACGGAGCGGTTGCCGCCGCTCGGGTCGGCGGCATGCGCGCCCACGACGACCCCGGACCGATCGTTCCAGTCATGGATCTCCGCCTCGTGGTCGCCCACTGTCCAGTCCTGCCCGCCCCGGATGTGCTGGGCGATCAGCCCGGGAATCAGCTGGAACCGCGCCCCTTCGGCCAGGGCCACGGCCAGCCTCTCGACACCGTCCTGCAGTCTGTGGTTGCTCGTGCCGGGGTCGTTGTCGAACAGTTGGCGTACGGCATCCCTCAAAAGACCCCGGCCGACTTGGATGGTGGGGAGGTCGCGATAGGTGACGGGGAAGGGGAAGCGCGACCTTTGGGCGCCCTCGTACACCGTGTCCGGGACCATGTCTCTCCCGCCCTCGGTGAACGTGTACACGATCTGGCGGCCGTCCCCGCGACGCACGTAGAAGCCCAGCAGATAGTTGTCGGACCGGCGGAAGAGTCCTCGGACCGTGCCGCCCTCGATGTCGTCGCGCTCGGCGAGCCGTCCGATGTTGATCGACTGGAAGGCTTCCGGGTCGGGGTTCCGGATCAGACGGCCGGACCCGGGCTGCCGGGCGGCCTCGTCCCCCAGCATCGCGCTGCGGACGTTCCCGACGGTGTGCGTGTAGAGGTTGGCGTACTCCTCGTCGCTTCCTGCCATCCTCGGCTGCGGCTGGGCCTGCGTCTGCGACCGGGACTGTGGCCGGGCCTGCGGGCCGTTCTGGGCGACTGCGCTTCCCGCACCGAGCGTGCCCGCCAGTACGGAGACCACGACCGTCGCACTGGTCAATCGCCGTCGCAGCGACCGGTGTTCGGCTCCTCGCGTCATCTCTTCTCGGCCTCCCATGTCAGGCCCAGAACTCGAACTCGGCCCGCAGGTGACCCTTGGTGACCCGGCCTCCGTCGCTCCAGTAGAGGGCCCTGTACTGCTCGCCCTTGTTCAGGTGCAAGCCGATCATGGTCGAGCCGTAGGCGCCGCAGTGGTCGTTGCCGCAGGCCCAGTCCCACGTGATGCGTTTGCCTTTGCTGTCGATGATCTCGATCCAGTCCCAGCCGTCGTACGGGTCCCGCCCCGAGGGCGTCATCCATGTCACGTTGATGCCGGTGAGGTGGGACTGGTACCACCAGCCGCGGTGTTGCGCCGGCGACACCTCGCTGATCAGGTAGTCGGCGTTGAGTATGGGGGACTCCGCCCCGAGGTCCCCGGGGCCCTGGTGCGTCGGCGGCTGCCAGTGCTCACGCGCCGAGTCGGTCGCAGGAGCCGCCTGTACAGCGGCCGTTGCCGACTTCTCCGGACCCTGCGACGCCGCGGAAGCCGTCCCCAGCGCCACCACGGACACACTCGCGAGCACCCCGGCCATGACCGCGGCCCGCCGCCGGGGCGTGTTCACCCCGGCGTATAAGGAAGAAACCTTTCTCTTGCCTCGTGTACGGAACGACATGCGTACCCCACCTTGCCGTTGATCGGTGATCGGTGATCGATGCACCGGAAACGCTAGGGAGCGGCGATCAACGTTCTTTTGACGATCGCTCAACGCGAGCCTTCACGCATGTATGCGAGGCATGACGAGGACGTCGCAGACCTCCGCCGCAACGTCCTCCCAGGTGTCCGGTGGGCCGGCGTGCCCGATGGGTCGTACGGCCGACCGGCCACACATTGGACGCACGGTCACTTTCGGCGGGGCCTCCTCACGACAGGGTACGCAGCCACGAATCGACGCTCGGGCTCGCATCCCGGCCCCCACGCCACCCGTCAGGATGATCTCGCTCGAACCTAACTCCGTTCCAGGGAACGGAAGTTCGACGACAACGAGGCTCTTCGCACCCCTTGGCGGCGTCTTATTCCGAATGCCTCAGTTACGGCAGCGGCTTCCGCCAGGATGACGCGCGAAACGCGGACCGCAACGCAAAGGGACCCCGGAATGAGAATGATGACCGACATATCGCTGGATTGGCTGGTTCCCGGAGCCCTGGTGCTCGTCGGGGTGCCGGTGGCAGTGGCGCTGGTGGTGCGTGGTCGGCGGGCGGCTGCGCGGTCCGACGGTGGCGACTCGTGGGAGCGCAGCGAGGAGCGTCGGCGCCGCAAGGAGACCGTCTTCGCCTCGGCCTCCTATCTGCTGCTGTTCTGCTGTGCGGCGGTCGCTGCCGCGCTGTCCTTCCACGGTCTGGTCGGCTTCGGCGTACAGAACCTCAACCTCTCCGGGGGCTGGGAGTATCTGGTGCCGTTCGGGCTCGACGGTGCGGCGATGTTCTGTTCCGTGCTCGCCGTGCGGGAGGCCAGCCACGGTGATGCGGCGCTCGGTTCCCGGATGCTGGTGTGGACCTTCGCGGGTGCCGCTGCCTGGTTCAACTGGGTGCATGCGCCGCGCGGGCTGGACCACGCCGGGGCGCCGCAGTTCTTCGCCGGGATGTCGCTGTCGGCCGCGGTCCTCTTCGACCGGGCGCTGAAGCAGACCCGCCGGGCGGCGCTGCGCGAGCAGGGGCTGGTACCGCGTCCGCTGCCGCAGATCCGGATCGTGCGCTGGCTGCGCGCGCCCCGGGAGACCTTCGCCGCCTGGTCGCTGATGCTGCTGGAGGGCGTACGGACGCTGGACGAGGCCGTCGAGGAGGTGCGTGAGGACCGGCGGCAGAGCGAGCAGGACCGGCTGCGCAGGCGCGAGCAGGGCAAGCTCGACCGGGCCAGGATCAAGGCCATCAACCGGCAGCACCGCAGCTGGGGCCGCGGCGGCCGGCAGCTGGCGGTGACGCAGGCGGCGTCGGCCCCCGCGGAGGTGGCCGGCCCGGACCCGGCCATAGCCGGCGCGCCGCAGCCGCCGCTCGCCGGGGAGCCGCCGGCGCACTCCCGTCCGGCCCTGAAGGCCGTGTCCGGTGCTGAGGCCGGGGGCGCCGAGGACGCTGCCGGTCCCCGGCGGACCGTCGATCTCACCGCCGAGGACGACACCCAGACGATTCCGCGTCTGGACTCCCTGGAGGAGAAACTCGCCGAGATCGAACGGCAATTCGGCTGACCGGTGGCGGACCGCGCCGGCCGGCGCCCACTACCCGGGTCAGGCCGGTCCGCCGCCCAGCTCGAACCACACGCTCTTGCCGAGGCTCTCGGTGCGGATCCCCCACGCATCGGCTAAGGAACGCACCAGCATCAGCCCGCGGCCGGAGGTCCCGTCGGTGGTCGGTGCGCGCGGCTCGGGGCGCCCGGGGACGAAGTCCCGGACCTCCACCCGCAGCCGGTCGCCGACCCGGGCCGTGACGACGGCGCCGCCCTCGGCATGCACCAGGGCGTTGGTGACCAGCTCGCTGGTGAGCAGCGTGGCGACCTCCATGAGCTCGCCGCCCCCCGGCACCGTCCAGCGACTCAGCAGCTGGCGCAGCTCGCGGCGCACCTCGCCGACCGCTTTCAGGTCCGCATGGCGCACCTTCCGCTCCAGTACGCCCGGCGCCCGCGCGGCGCTCGCGCCGCTGCGACTCCCCTCGACGCCGCGCTCTCCTCTGTCCCGTTCCTCGCGCCGCACAGGCTGACGCATGCTCTCCCCCGCCCCCAACGAACTTCGGCGCTCTGCCTCGAACAGCCTCACGGTCAGCATGCCCATCGGATCAGCCGCCATGCTTCCGCCCGCGGGGTCACCGGTGCACGCCCCGCGCGCCGGGTGAGCCCCCCGTGTCCCAGTGGGTATGCCTGACCAGAGCCCGTCGTGGAACCCCGCCGGACCGGGCCACGCCGGGGGTGCTCCCCGGCCACCCGCCGGGGGCGCGCCCCCGGCGCACAGGGGAGAACGAGCGTGAGGAGCCGCCGTGCACGACGACCGACTGCTGGTGGAGGGGCGCCTGGAGCGGGCGCTGAGGCAGTTCATCAGGCCCGCGCAGTACGCGGCGCGGGTGCCGTTGCGGCTCTCGGTCTGGCATGCGCCGGGCGAGCCGGTCCCCGTGGGGGAGGCACTGGAGGCCGCGTACGAACCGTTCGCGGCCGGTGAGGCGTGGGGGCCGCCGTGGTCCACCAGCTGGTTCCGGCTGGCGGGCCGGGTGCCGCAGGAGTGGGCCGGGCGGCGGGTGGAGGCCGTCATCGACCCCGGCTTCAGCGGCGATGGGCCCGGGTTCCAGGCCGAGGGGCTGGTCTACGACGCCGACGGCGTGCCCCTCAAGGGCATCCATCCGCGCAACCGGCACATCCCGGTGGGCGCGCCGGCCGGCGGCGGTGAGGAGGTCCGGCTGCTGCTGGAGGCCGCGGCGAACCCGGCGGTGCTGCGGGACTTCTCCCCCACCGACCTCGGCGATCTCCGCACCGCGCCCAGGCAGCCGCTGTACCGCTTCGCCGCGGCGGATCTCGCGGTGCTCGACGAGACCGTCTGGCAGCTGGTCCTCGACATCGAGGTGCTGTCGGAGCTGATGCACGAGCTGCCCGTCGACCGTCCGCGCCGGCCGGAGATCCTGCGGGCCCTGGAGGACATGCTGGACGCGCTCGATCTGCACGACGTCGGCGGCACGGCGGCCGCGGGCCGGGCCGCGCTGGCGGAGGTGCTCGGCCGCCCGGCCGCCGCCAGCGCCCACCGCGTCTCGGCCGCCGGACATGCGCATATCGACTCCGCGTGGCTGTGGCCGCTGCGCGAGACCGTACGCAAGGCGTCCCGCACCTTCGCCAATGTCACCCACCTCGCGAAGGACTACCCGGAGCTGGTGTTCGCCTGCTCGCAGGCGCAGCAGTACGCCTGGGTCAAGGAGCACCAGCCGCATATCTGGGAGCGCATCAAGGAGGCCGTACGGGAGGGCAACTGGGCGCCGGTCGGCTCGATGTGGGTGGAGTCGGACGCCAATATGCCCGGTGGTGAGGCGCTGGCCCGCCAGCTCGTGCACGGCAAGCGGTTCTTCCTCGAGGAGCTGGGGGTGGAGACCGAGGAGATCTGGCTGCCGGACTCGTTCGGCTACACGGCCGCCTTCCCGCAGCTGGCCCGGCTGGCCGGGGTGAAGTGGTTCCTGACCCAGAAGCTGTCGTGGAACCAGACCGACCGGATGCCGCACCACACGTTCTGGTGGGAGGGCATCGACGGCACCCGCGTCTTCACCCACTTCCCGCCGGTCGACACCTACAACTCCCGTCTGCACGGCGCCGAACTCGCCCATGCGGAGCGGAACTTCGCCGACCAGGGCCGCGCCACCCGCTCCCTGGTGCCGTTCGGCTGGGGCGACGGCGGCGGCGGGCCGACCCGCGAAATGCTGGAGCGGGCCCGTCGGCTGCGCTCTCTGGAGGGCTCACCGCGCGTGGAGATCGAGCCGCCGGCACGGTTCTTCGAGGCCGCGCACGAGGAGTACGGTGCGGCGGCGCCGGTCTGGTCGGGCGAGCTGTACCTGGAGTTCCACCGCGGTACGTACACCTCACAGGCGAAGACCAAACAGGGCAACCGGCGCTGTGAACACCTGCTGCGCGAGGCGGAGTTGTGGGCCGCGACGGCCGCCGTACGGGCGGGTGAGTCCTCCGTACGGGCAGACGGGGGCGGCGCCGCGTACCACTACCCGTACGAGGCCCTCGACCGCCTGTGGAAGACGGTCCTGCTGCACCAGTTCCACGACATCCTGCCGGGCTCGTCCATCGCCTGGGTGCATCGCGAGGCCCGTGAGACGTATGCGGCGGTCGAGGTCGAACTGACCGGGATCATCGAGGTGGCGATCGGCGCGCTGGACGAGACGGGCGCGGGGAGCGCCGGTCCGCCGACGGTGTTCAACGCCTCGCCCTACGACCGGGACGAGATCGTCGAACTGCCCGCGGGAGGCCCGGCACCGGACGGGCCCACCGCCGTCGCGGTCCACGTCCCCGCACTGGGCTCGGCCGTCGTCCGCCCGCCCGGCCCGGACTCCCCCACCCCGCCGCCGGCGCCCGTCCGGACCGAGACCGGCGCAGACGGCGAGCTCACCCTCGACAACGGGCTGCTGCGGGTGCGGCTCGACACCGACGGGCTGCTGGTGTCCGTACGCGATCTGCACGCCGGGCGGGAGGTCCTGGCGCCGGGCGCCCGCGGCAATCTGCTGCAGCTGCACCCCGACCATCCCAACCAGTACGACGCCTGGGACCTCGACCGGCACTACCGCAACCGGCACACCGATCTGACCGACGCCGAGTCCGTCGAGCTGGCCGCGGCCGGGCCGCTGTCCGCGACGGTGCGGGTGACCAGGGCGTTCGGCGCGTCCCGGATCGTCCAGGAGCTGACCCTGCGGGCCGGCTCGCACCGCCTCGACATCCGCACCGACATCGACTGGCACGAGTCGGAGAAGGTGCTCAAGGCCGCCTTCCCGCTGGACGTGCACGCCGAACGGTCCACCGCCGAGGTCCAGTTCGGGCACGTCCACCGCCCCACCCACACCAACACCAGCTGGGACGCCGCCCGTTTCGAGATCTGCGCCCACCGCTGGCTGCGGGTCGCCGAGCCCGGCTACGGCATCGCGCTGCTCAACGACTCGACGTACGGCCATGACGTCACCCGCACCCCGCACCCCGAGGGCCTGGGCACGACGGTGCGGCTGACCCTGCTGCGCGCACCGCACAGCCCCGACCCGGAGACCGACCAGGGCACCCACCGCTTCACCTATGCGCTGCTGCCGGGCGCCGGGACCGCCGAGGCAGTCGCCGAGGGCCTGGCCCTCAACCTCCCGCTGCGCACCGCCGCCACCCCGCCCGTCCCGCCGCTGATCCGCGTCGACCACCCGGCCCTGACCGTGGAGTCGGTCAAGCTCGCCGAGGACCGCAGCGGCGATGTGGTGGTGCGGCTGTACGAGTCCCACGGCGGACGTGCGAGCGGCACCCTCTCCCCCGGCTTCCCCGTCGAACGGGCCACCGTCACCGACCTGCTGGAGCGCCCGCTGCACCGGGAGGAGGAGGGGCCGACTTCCGATCTGACGGTCGAGCTGCGGCCGTTCCAGATCCTCACGCTGCGGCTGCGCCCCCAGCACCGGCCGGGCGGCTGACCGACTACATCCGCGGAATGTTCCGCAGGTTCGAGCGGGCCATCTGCAGCATCCGGCCGACCCCGCCGTCCAGCACGATCTTGCCGGCCGAGAGCGCGAAGCCGGAGACCATCTCCGCGCTGATCTTGGGCGGGATCGACAGGGCGTTGGGATCGGTGACGATGTCGACCAGCGCCGGGCCCTTGTGGCGGAAGGCATCGCGCAGGGCGCTGCGTACCTGCTTGGGCTTCTCCACCCGGACGCCGTGGGCGCCGGCCGCGCGGGCGATGGCCGCGAAGTCCGGGTTGCGGTTGGTGGTGCCGTACGACGGCAGACCGGAGACCAGCATCTCCAGCTCCACCATGCCCAGCGAGGAGTTGTTGAACAGCACCACCTTCACCGGCAGGTCGTACTGGACCAGGGTGAGGAAGTCGCCCATCAGCATGGAGAAGCCGCCGTCGCCCGACATGGAGACGACCTGCCGGCCGCGGTCGATGAACTGGGCACCGATCGCCTGCGGCAGCGCATTGGCCATCGAGCCGTGGCTGAACGAACCGATCACCCGGCGGCGGCCGTTGGGGGTGAGGTAGCGGGCGGCCCAGACGTTGCACATACCGGTGTCGACGGTGAAGATCGCGTCGTCGGCGGCCTCCTCGTCCAGGATGGAGGCGACGTACTCCGGGTGGATCGGGGTGTGCTTCTCGACCTTGCGGGTGTAGGCCTTGACCACGCCCTCCAGCGCGTCGGCGTGCTTCTTCAGCATCCGGTCCAGGAACGTGCGGTCCTGCTTCTGCCGGACCTTGGGGGTCAGGCACCGCAGCGTCTCGCGGACATCGCCCCAGACGGCCAGGTCGAGCTTGGAGCGGCGGCCCAGGTGTTCGGGCCGGACATCGACCTGGACGATCTTGACGTCGTCGGGCAGGAACGCGTTGTACGGGAAGTCCGTGCCGAGCAGGATCAGCAGATCGCACTCGTGGGTGGCCTCGTAGGCCGCGCCGTAGCCCAGCAGCCCGCTCATGCCCACGTCGTACGGGTTGTCGTACTGGATCCACTCCTTGCCCCGCAGCGCGTGGCCGACCGGGGACTTCACCCGCTCGGCGAACTCCATCACCTCGGCATGGGCGCCGGCGGTGCCGCTGCCGCAGAACAGCGTGACGTACCGGGCCTCGTCGATCATCCGGGCGAAGGTGTCGATCTCGGCGTCCCCGGGGCGCACGGTCGGGCGCGAGGTGACCAGCGCGTGTTCGATGGCCCGCTCGGGGGCCTGCTCGGCGGCGATGTCGCCGGGGAGGGAGACGACCGAGACCCCGCGCTGCCCGATGGCGTGCTGGATCGCGGTCTGCAGCACCCGGGGCATCTGCTTCGTGCTGGAGATCAGTTCGCTGTAGTGGCTGCACTCGGTGAACAGCCGGTCGGGGTGCGTCTCCTGGAAGAAGGTGGTGCCGATCTCGCTGGAGGGGATGTGGGAGGCCAGGGCGAGGACCGGGGCCATGGAGCGGTGGGCGTCGAAAAGGCCGTTGATGAGGTGCAGGTTGCCGGGGCCGCAGGAGCCGGCGCAGGCCGCGAGCGAGCCGGTGAGCTGCGCCTCCGCTCCGGCGGCGAAGGCCGCGACCTCCTCGTGTCGGACCTGGATCCAGTCGATCGCGGAGTTCCGGCGGACGGCGTCCACCACCGGGTTCAGACTGTCGCCGACGACGCCGTAGAGCCGCTGCACCCCCGCCCGCGCGAGGATGTCCACGAACTGCTCGGCCACGGTCTGCTTCGCCATGTCGCTGCCGCTCCTTCGACGGGTGGGTGGCTGCGGGTCCGTTCCCATGAACCCATGCGCCGCCCCGGGGCGCCTCCGCTGGACGTCCGCCTCCGATCCGGTCCGGATCCCCGTGTGCCCCGGGCTACGACTCCCACACCCCGACGGCCGTACGGTCCTTCGGGTGGCCCTCGACCCGTAGTTGGGCGGCGGTGAGGAAGTCCGCCAGACCCGGCGGCTCGGGGGCGGACCAGGCGGCGGCCAGCCGGGCGGCGAACGCGGGCTCCTGGTGGAGCGGTTCGGCGAACCCGGCGCTGCACAGCAGCAGGGTGTCCCCCGGACGGGCGAAGGCGGTCCGGAAGAGGAACGGCTCGGGCCGCGCCGGGCTCCCGGCCGGATACCGGCCGGCGGCGGGCGGGGGCGGGTCGCCGGCGTCCGCCGGGGCGTGCCGCGGCAGGTGGTCCAGTGCGGCAGGCTCCAGGTCCTGCCAGGCGCCGTCCCGCAGCCGGAAGAGGCCGCCCGCGCCGACCCCGAAGAACACCCGGGTGCGGCACTCCGGGTCGGCTGGCAGCAGCAGACAGCGCAGCGCAGCCGTGTACTGCTCGGGCGGGACGCCCCGCTCCTCCGCCCGGGCGCGCAGCTTGCCGTAACTGCGGTCGAGGAGCCGCTGCAGCCCGGATTTGAGGGCGTCGCGCTGGTCGGTACGGATGTCCTCCGCCAGTCGGGTGTAACTGCGGCCGACCGCACCGCCGATCCAGGCGCAGGCGTCGCGGGCGGCGCGCGGGGCACCTTCGACGCCCGGCAGACCGGTGGCGACGGCGACCAGGAGCAGCGCATGCCGGCCGGCCCCGAAGCGGACGGTGAGCAGCGCATCGCGGCGGACGTCGCCGCGGTGACGGGCCAGATCACCGCGCCGGGAGGCGGCGCGCAGGGTCAGCGAGCCGTAACGGGCGCCGTCCAGCGCGGTGTCGGGCACCAGCTCGTCGAGCGCGGCGGGGTCGGCGGCGGGGAGGGGGCCGGGCTCGGGGGCGTATCCGTTGGGGCCGTAGTGGGGTGGTTCGGGGTCGGTGGGTTCAGGGTCGTTGGGTTCGGATCCGGGCGGGTCGGGCTCGTACCCGTTCGGATCGGGTCCGTTCGGATCGGATCCGTTGGGCTCGGATCCGTTGGGCTCGGACCCGTTCGGTTTGGATCCGTTGGGTTCGCGTCCGCCCGGATCGGATCCGTTCGGCTCGCGCTCGCCCGGTTCGCGCCCGTACGCGGGTGGGCGGTCACCGGCGACGCCGGCGGTTGCGGCTGGCGGCGTGTCACCCGGCGCCCCGCGCGGGGCCGGGGCGGGGCGGCGCGGGGCGGCTGCCGGGCGCGTTCCGGGGCCGGTGGACTGGAGCGGGATCGGTGCTGACGGGGCGGGTGGGGGTGGTGAGGCAGCCCGGCCGGGTGGTTCCCCGGCGGCCGGATCGGGCCGCTCCGGCGGGTCCCCGGCGGCCGGCTCCGCCTGTCCCGGCGGGTCTCCATCCGCCGGCTCCGCCCACCGCAGCGGCTCCTGAGGCTCCGTATCCGCCCACCGTCGCGGCTCCTGCGGAGGGACCGTATCCGCCCTCCGCGGTGGCTTCGGCGGGGGCGGCGCCGTCCTCGCGGGCGGCCGCTGGGGCGCCCGGTCCGCGCGTCCCGGCGCCGCGAGCGCGCGCAGCGCCGACGCGACCCGGTCGTCGAGGGTGTCCGGGGCGTCGGACGGCCCGGTGTCGCCCACCGCGCCGCTCTCCGGGACGTCGTCCCCGCCGCCCCCGCCACTACTGCCGCCGCCGTCGCCGTACAACCGCCGCCACCAGTCGTCCTCGTGGCCGCGCCCGGTCCCCTGCTGCTTCATGGACCGTATTGTCCCCGGACGGCCGCGGCCCAGACAGGGCGCGAAAGAGCGTTCCCCCGTCGGGGTCATCGGGCGGCGCGGCCTTGATCGGGCTGCCGGGGTGTGTCCGGCGGTGCCCCTGGGGCGTCTCGTGGCGTCTCCGGGGCGTCTCCGGGGCGTCTCCGGCGGTGTCCCGCCCGGGGCGGGCGAAGTCCCCCGCGGGTACGGCAGGTTGCGGACGCCCCGGGCGGGCGGACCGGCCAAGCGGACCGGACGGCCCGGCCGAGCGGCCCGGCCGAGCGGCCCGGGGTGGGCGCCCGCCCCTGCCCGCCCGCCGGCAAGCGCTTCCGGGCCGCGTCCGGCACGCTGGGCCCATGAGAGTGTGCAGCGGACGGTCCGTCACGGGGCGGGCGCCCGCCGGGAGTGAGGCCGGCGGGTGAGTGCGGGCAGCGAGCGGGCCGGGACGGGGGCCGCGCCCCCTACCGGCGGGGCCGGCGGGCGGAGCGGGGCCGGCGTATGAATGTGTGGCAGCTGGTGGCGGTCGGCCTGGTGATGCTGCTGGGGCTGCTCGGGGTGCTGGTGCCCGGTATCCCCGGGCCGCTGATCGTGTGGGCGGGCACGGTGTGGTGGGCGCTGTCCGAGAAGTCCGGCCTGGCGTGGACGGTGCTCATCGGCGCCACCGCCGTCCTGCTGCTCAACCAGGTCGTGAAGTGGCTGCTGCCGGCCCGCAATCCGCGGGCCGCGGGCGCGCCGTACCGGACCCTGTTCCTGGCGGGGGTGGCCGGCATCGTGGGGTTCTTCGTGGTCCCGGTCCTCGGGTGCCCGCTGGGCGCCGTCGGCGGTCTCTATCTGCTGGAACGGGTCCGGCTCGGCGGCCACGGCCAGGCCTGGGCCTCGACCCGTACGGTGCTGCGCGCCACCGGCCTGAGCGTGCTGGTCGAGCTGTTCGCCTGCCTGCTGGTCGCCGGCGCCTGGGCCGGGGCGGTGTCGGCGGGCTGAGGCATCAGCCGGGGCGGCCGGCCGCGGCGGTGTGGGCAGGCTGAGGCGTCACCCGTCCGGCCGGCCGCGGCGTACGCCGGCCGCTCCACCGCCGCCGGCGCCCCGGGCCAGGACCCGGCCGCCCGGGCAGTTCACCCGCCGCCCATGGCCCGGAATCCCGCGCCATGGGCGGCGGCGGCCGACGGGAAGAACCGCACGTTCACCCGCTTGGGAGTGACCGCGGGGCAGCTCGGCCGGCAGGAGGTGCCGGTCGTGGCCACCGCGAAGAAGGCTCCCCGTCGAACCGTGCGTCCCGGCTGGACACCGCCTCGTACCTGGTCCCGTCGTCCCTCACGCCCTCAGTGTGCGCCGCGCACGACGCACCCGGCCGGCGGAAATCGGACGTGGCGTTCCGGGGGAGGCACGGGCCCTCCCCCGGAACTGCCGCCTCAGCGCTGCGGCCCCCGCTTCCGCTCCATCATGTGCCGGCCCAGCGCCTGCTTCTGCTTCCAGTCCCGGCGGAGCTCGGCGCGCAGCCGGGCGTCCGTCTTCGCCACGATGCGCTGGTTCTCGCGCTGGAGCTTCCGGTAGCTCTCCAACCGCCGGACGGACAACTCGCCGCTGTCGACGGCCTCTTGCACCGCGCAGCCCGGTTCGCCACGGTGTGCGCAGTCGTGGAAGCGGCACTCCTCGGCCAGCTCCTCGACGTCCGAGAAGGTCCGGGCGAGGCCGGTGTGGGCATCCCACATCCCGACGCCGCGCAGCCCCGGTGTGTCGATGAGGACGCCGCCGCCGGGCAGCAGCCGCAGATCGCGGGTGGTCGTGGTGTGCCGGCCCTTGCCGTCCCGGTCGCGGATCGCCTGCACCAGCTGCACCTCCTCGCCAACGAGGACGTTGACCAGGGTGGACTTGCCCGCACCGGACCGGCCCAGCAGGACGGAGGTGCCGCCCGCGAGCACGGCACGGAGCACATCGAGCCCGTCACCGGTCGCCGAACTGACGGCCAGCACCGGCACTCCGGGCGCCGCGGATTCGACATCCGCGACGAGATGCGCGAGGCCCTCCGGCGCCCCGGCCAGGTCCGCCTTGGTCAGCACGACCACGGGCTGTGCCCCGCTCGCCGGGGAGGGGGCAGAGGTGGTGTCCAGCGGTCCCTCGTCGGCCGCGCTGGACATCGCCAGCGCCAGGAACCGCTCGATCCGCCCGAGGTCCAGCGGCTCCGCGAGCGAGACACAGATGACGATGTGGTCGAGGTTGGTGGCCAGCACCTGGCCCTCGGCCCGCTTCGAGGACGTGGAGCGCACGAAGGCCGTACGGCGTGGCAGCAACGCCCGTACGACGCCGTCGACATGGGCTCCGCTGCGGCCGTTGGCGAGGTCGAGCGCGGCCCAGTCCCCCGTGCACGGCACGCGCAGGGGATCGCCGGTGGCCACCAGTGCGGTGTCCGCCAGCATGGTTCGGACGCCGTCGCCGTCCGGCACGACGGCATCCACCCGCCCGCGGTCCACGCGGACGATCCGGCCGGGCAGGAACCCCTGCTCGGCATGGGGAACAAAACTCTCCGCGAACCCCTGGTCCCAGCCGTAGGCGGACAGCGGGTGCGCAGCGGAGAAGGTGAGGTTGAACAACGGGATGGCCCTTCAGAGGGTGGGGCCCCGGCACCGCGCGCCACGCGCGGAAGTGAGAAGTAAAGCTGCGTCAGCCGGAGACCACGGGGGTGGGGTTGAGGAACTCCTGAATGCGGGCAGTGCCCACCGCAACGGCAGTCATCAATGTCCTCACCTCCCGTTCGCTCACACGGCTGGCGACAGCGGCCACTGCCGCCGTCCCGAATGCTGGAGACGTTAGCGCGGTGCCGGTCAGGGGCGCCACCGATTTTTTTCCGGCCGCGCCGGACCGCCACCGCGCCGGGCCCCAGCCCTTACGTCCTGTGTGCCGGTCTGCCGTAGGCCGCGCCGAGAGCCGGGCGCCCCCTGGCTGAGCAGAATGCTAAATATGGGTCATGAGGGAATTTTTCCGGCGCGAGCGTGGCGATTCCCCGGGATCGTCACGCTCCCCGGGACGGCACCTGCGCTCACTGCTGACCACCCACAGCGTCGCAGGCCAGGTGTTCGTACTGCAGCTCGCGCTCACGGTGCTGCTGGTCGTCGCGGCGGTGATGGCCCTCTTCTTCCAGTCGGAGCGAGCGGGCACCCAGGAGGCCCGGCAGCGTTCGGTCGTCGGCGCCGAGACCTTCGCCCATGCGCCGGGCACCCTCGCCGCCATGCAGTCCGCCGACCCGACCGCGCGACTCCAGCCCGCGGCGGAGGCGGCGCGGAAGGCCTCCGGTGCGGACCTCATCGTCGCGCTCCGTCCCGACGGCATCCGCTGGACCCACCCCGATCCCCGCCTGATCGGCAAGCCCGTCACCCGCCGGCCGCCGCTCGACGGCAAGGCGCACACCGCCACGTTCACCACGTCGGTCGGCCCCGCGGTGAGCACCACGGTGCCGGTCCGCGCCAAGAACGGTTCGATCGCCGGGCTGGTCTCCGTCGCGATCCGCGTCCACCAGGCGGACGAATGGACGGTGCGCCAGCTGCCGCTGCTGCTCGGCTCCGCCGCCGCGGCGCTGCTGCTGGTCACCGGTGGGGCGGCATGGGTGAGCAACCGGCTGCGGCGGCAGACGCACGGGCTGCATCCGGCCGAGATGCGGCGGATGTACGACCACCACGACGCGGTCCTGCACGCCGTACGGGAGGGCGTACTGATCATCAGCAGTGAGGGGGTGCTGCTGCTGGCCAACGACGAGGCCCGGCGGCTGCTCGAACTGCCCGCGGACGCGGAGCGGCGCCCGGTCGCGGACCTCGGCCTGCCGGCGCGGCTGAGCACCCTGCTGACCTCGGGACGGCCCGCGACCGACGAGGTGCATCTGGCGGGCGACCGGCTGCTCGCGGTCAACGTCCGGCCCACCGCGCCCCGCAGCGGCCCGGCCGGGACCGCGGTGACGCTGCGGGACACCACCGAGCTACGGGCTCTGGCCGGCCGGGCGGGGGTGGCCCAGGAGCGGCTGAAGCTGATCTACGACGCGGGGCTGCGGATCGGCACCACGCTGGATGTGGGGCGCACCGCCGAGGAGCTGGCGGCCGTCGCGGTCCCCCGGTTCGCCGATGTGGTCACCGTCGAACTGCTGGAACCGGTGCTGCACGGCGACGAACCGGCGGCCGGGGCGAACGCCGTGCTGCGGCGGATGGCGATCCGCGGTCTCCCCGAGGAGTCGGCGACCTACCGGGTGGGCGAGGCCCTCGCCGTGGTGGCCGGCACCCCGATGGGCCAGGTGCTGGCGAACGGGCGGCCGGTTCTCGTGGCGGATCTGCGTACGGCGGACGAGTGGCGGCGGCAGGACGTGGCGGGCACCCAGCGCGTGCTGGAGCGGGGGATCCGGTCGCTGATCGCGGTACCGCTGCAGGCGCGGGGCGTGATCCTCGGGCTCGCCAACTTCTGGCGGGCCGAGGCCTCCGGCCGCTTCGAGGAGGAGGACATGACGTTCGCCGAGGAGCTGACCGCGCGGGCCGCGGTCGCCATCGACAACGCCCGCCGCTACTCCCGTGAGCACGCCACGGCCGTCACCCTGCAGCGCAGTCTGCTGCCCCAGACCCTGCCCGAGCAGTCCGCCCTGGAGGTTGCCCACCGCTATCTGCCGGCCCACGCCGGGGTCGGCGGCGACTGGTTCGACGTCATCCCGTTGCCGGGCTGCCGGGTGGCGCTGGTGGTCGGCGATGTCGTCGGCCATGGCCTGCACGCCGCCGCCACCATGGGCCGGCTGCGTACCGCGGTCCACAACTTCTCCGCGCTCGATCTGCCGCCCGACGAGCTGCTCAGCCATCTGGACGAACTGGTCAGCCATATCGACACCGACGAGGCGCGGGCGGCCGGCCTCGGCACCGGCGTCGGGGGCGGGTCCGGCGACGAGGGGCTGTGGCCGGGCGGTGTGCCCGGCGACACCGACGGCGGTCCGGCGGGCGCGGGGCGCACCGGCATCACCGGCGCGACCTGTCTGTACGCCATCTACGACCCGGTGGGCGGCCGGACCACCCTGGCCACAGCCGGCCACCCCGGGCCGGCCGTGATCGGCCCCGACGGCACCGTCTCGTTCCCGGAGGTCCCCGTCTCCCCGCCGCTGGGCCTGGGCGGCAGCCTGCCGGTGGAGACCGCGGAGCTGACGCTGAGCGAGGGCTCCCGGCTGGTGCTGTACACGGACGGGCTGGTCGAGAACCGTGACCGCGCCATCGACACCGGTCTGGAGCTGCTCCGTACGGCGCTGGCCGCCGGGGCGGACCGCACCCCCGAGCAGACCTGTACGGCGGTCCTCGACGCGATGCTGCCCGACCACCCCAGCGACGACATCGCCCTGTTGGTGGCCCGGACCCGGCTGCTGGACCCCGCCAGGGTCGCCGACTGGGAGGTGGCTTCCGACCCGGCGGCGGTCGCGCCCGTCCGGGCGGCCTGTCTGGACATGCTGGAGTCCTGGGGGCTGACGGCGGTCCAGTTCACCACCGAGCTCATCCTCAGCGAGCTGCTCACCAACGCCATCCGCTACGGCGCCCAGCCGATCCGGGTCCGCCTGCTGTACGACCGCAGCCTGATCTGCGAGGTCTCCGACGGCACCAGCGCCTCCCCGCATCTGCGCCGGGCCGCCACCACGGACGAGGGAGGCCGCGGGCTCTTCCTGGTCGCCCAGTTCGCCCAGCGCTGGGGCACCCGGTACACCCCCGGCGGCAAGGTCATCTGGACCGAGCAGTCCCTCGACGGAAGCCGGCCGGCCACCGGCCCGGAGTCGGCCGACGACGTCCTCGATCAGTGGGGCGACGTGCCGGAGCTGTGAGGGCGGCGGTGCGTGACGGCGGCGGTGCGGGCGCCGACCCGTCGCGCCATGGTCGCCCGGGTGCACCCCGGTTGTCCCCTGACTAGGCTGCTTCGGGGGGCCGAAGACATGATCTTGGAGGCTCCCGTGGTGCAGCTGCCCGAAGCGCGAGATGTGGCCCCCCGTCTGGCCACCGGCGCCTTCCTCCTGAACTCCGGGCTGATGAAGCTGCGGGCCGACCGGGCGACCGCCGAGGGCGTGCACGGGATGGCCGTCGTCGCCTATCCGTTCTTGAACCGGGTTCCCGCCGAGCGGTTCACCCGGCTGCTGGCGTGCTCGGAGATCGCGGTCGGCGGCGCGCTGCTGACGCCGTTCGTGCCGACCCGGCTGGCGGGACTGGCGCTGACCGGATTCTCCGGCGGTCTGGTCGGGCTGTATCTGCGGACCCCGGGGATGCGGCAGCCGAAGAGTCTGCGGCCGACCCAGGACGGCTTTCCGCTGGCCAAGGACTTCTGGATGCTGGGCATCGGGCTCGGTTTCCTGGGGGCCGCGCGCCCCTGGCAGCGAGCCGCGTCCCGCCGGCGGCGGGCGGCCTTCTCGCGTTGCCGTCATCGCTGCTGCCGGCGCTGACCACCCGGCCCGCCGTCCCGTCGTACGCGGCGCCGCTGGACGGGACCGCAGCGGCGCGGGCGGCGGCCCGGCCCGGGGCAGTCGGTGCGGACCGGTCAGCCGGTGCGGACCGTCATTCGGCCGAGCGGCGCCGGACGGCGCGCAGGGCGGCGGCCCCGCACGCGGCCGCGGCAGCGGCGAGGAGGAGCATCAGCAGACTCGTCCGGTCCTGGGCCCGGAAGGCCAGGTCGGAGTGCCCGTTGAGCACGAAGCCGTCGTAGAACAGCCAGGAGACCAGGGCCACGACGGGCACCACGACCGGCCGGGCGAGCGCGGCGACGGCCACCGTCAGCAGGAGGAAGGCGGCCGGCGCGACCGGGGCGGGGGCGCTCCGGCCGGTCAGCATCAGGGCGGTCACCAGGAGCGCCGCTCCCACCGCGCCGAGCGGCAGGGCGAGGTCACGGGTGAGAGTGCGGCCGGGCGCCACCGGGTGGGCCGGGGGCGCTGTCGTGCGCGGCGGGGGCCGGCGGGCGCGGGGGCGGCGCGCGGGCGCCGGCCGGTGCAGCAGAGCCACGGGGAACACCTCCAGCTGCGGCCCCTGCGGCGGACCGGTGCGGTCCCGTGGACCCGCGGTGGACCCTTGCCGCCAGACTGCGCGCCGAAGGCCTGACGGGCGCGCCGCCGCGCGGTCCTTAACGCCGTTCGTACGGCCGGCAGATGCTTCCTGACGTCGTCTTAACGCCTTCTTGACGCCTGGCGGGACATCTGGTGCGGGGCGGCCCGCGACACCGTCCTGACGGTGATGCATACTCGCTGCTCGTTGCCCAAAACCGACGACCGAAGATCGGCAGGACGTGCCCACATGACCACCACTGTCCAGGCGGACCCCACGCCCCCCACCCCCGCCTCCCGGCGGTGGCGCGCCTGGCTGCTGGACGGACTGAGCAGTCAGGCCGCCCGCCACCCCGGGCCGCACGGGACCCCGCCGGCCGAGCACAAGGGGCACTCCTGGTGGCGCGTCATGTGCCTCACGGGTGTCGACTACTTCTCGACCCTGGGCTACCAGCCGGGCATCGCCGCCCTGGCGGCCGGAGTGCTCTCACCGTTCGCCACCCTCGTCCTGATCGCGCTGACCCTGCTCGGCGCCCTGCCGGTGTACCGCAGGGTCGCCAAGGAGAGCCCGAACGGCGAGGGTTCGATCGCCATGCTGGAGCGGCTGCTGCCGTGGTGGGCGGGCAAGCTGCTGGTCCTGGTGCTGCTGGGGTTCGCCGCCACGGACTTCATCATCACCATGACGCTGTCGGCCGCGGACGCCTCGGCGCACGTCGTGGAGAACCCGTTCGCCCCTCCGCTGCTGCACGGCGCGAACCTGTGGATCACCTTGCTGCTGCTGGCCGCCCTGGGCGCGGTGTTCCTCAAGGGCTTCCGTGAGGCGATAGGCATAGCCGTCGGTCTGGTCGGGGTCTATCTGACGCTGAACGTCGTCGTCCTGGCCACCGCGGCCTGGCACGTGCTGTCGCACCCGGTGGTGATCGACAACTGGTGGGGCACGCTGACCGCCGGGCACTCCTCGCCGCTGGCGATCGTCGGTGTGGCGCTGCTGGTCTTCCCCAAGCTGGCGCTGGGCATGTCCGGCTTCGAGACGGGTGTCGCCGTCATGCCGCAGATCCAGGGCGACGCCGCGGACACCCCCGCGCGCCCGGCCGGCCGGATCCGCGGCACCCGCCGGCTGCTGACCACCGCGGCGCTGGTCATGAGCGGCTTCCTGCTGCTGTCGAGCCTGGCGACCACCCTGCTCATTCCGCAGAAGGAGTTCGACACCGGCGGCGCGGCCAACGGGCGTGCGCTGGCCTATCTGGCGCACCAGTACCTCGGCGAGGGCTTCGGCACCGTCTACGACATCTCCACCATCGCCATCCTCTGGTTCGCCGGCGCCTCGGCGATGGCCGGACTGCTCAACCTCGTACCGCGCTATCTGCCGCGCTACGGCATGGCACCGGAGTGGACCCGGGCGGTGCGCCCGCTGGTGCTGATCTTCCTGGCCACCGCCTTCGGCATCACCTTCTTCTTCAACGCCAGCGTCGACGAGCAGAGCGGTGCCTACGCCACCGGTGTGCTGGTGCTGATGCTCTCGGCGTCCTTCGCCTCCACCGTCGCCGCCCGCCACCGGCGGCTGCGCGCGGCCACCGCCGGGTTCGGCGCCATCACCCTGGTCTTCGGCTACACCCTGGTCACCAATGTCATCGAGCGGCCGGACGGTCTGAAGATCGCGTTGCTGTTCATCCTCGGCATCCTGCTGACCTCGTTCGCCTCCCGTGTCCACCGGTCCTTCGAACTGCGCGCCGTACAGGTCGACTTCGACGAAACGGCACAGCGGCTGATCGACACCGCGCTCGCGGCCGGGCCGCTGCGGGTGATCGCCAACGAGCCCGATGAGCGGGACGCGGCGGAGTACCAGGAGAAGGAGTACAGCCAGCGCGAGGAGACCCATATCCCCGACGGCCGGCCGGTGCTGTTCCTGGAGGTGACGGTCCGGGACTCCTCGGACTTCACCACGGATCTGCACGTCCGGGGCGAGGAGCGGTACGGGGCGCAGATCCTGCTGGTCGAGGGCGCCGGCGTGGCGAACACCATCGCCGCCGTACTGATGCAGCTGCGCGAGCACACCGGCCAGGTGCCGCACATCTACTTCAACTGGACCGAGGGCCATCCGGTCAGCCATCTGCTGCGCTTCCTGGTCTTCGGCGACGGCGAGGTCGCGCCGGTCGCCCGGGAGGTCCTCCGCCGCGCCGAGCCCGACCCGGCCCGGCGCCCGCGGGTCCACGTGGGCTGACGCAGCGGCGGCTCCCTCCGACAGGCGGCCCGGCTCGACGATGCCGACGGCCCGGCGGACGGCGCCGGCGGCCACCCGTGCACCGGGTGGCCGCTCTGCTGCACGACATGTTCGCCGTGCCGTACGACGAGATCGCCCCGGTCGTCGAGCGCACCCCGGCCGCGGCCCGGCAGCTCGCCAGCCGGGCCCGCCGCCGGGTGCGCAGCGTGCCGGGCCTCCCCGAGACCGATGTCGCCCGCCAGCGCGAGGTCGTCGACGCCTTTCTCGCGGCCGCGCGCGGCGGGGACTTCGGGGCGCTGCTGGCGCTGCTCGACCCGGAGGCGGAGCTGAGCACCGATGCCGCCGCCGCGCTGGCGGGGGTGAGCCCGGCGCACGGGGCGGCGGCGGTGGCCGAGACCTTCGTGGGACGGGCCAAGGCCGCACAGCCGGCGCTCATCGGGGGCAGCGCGGGACTCGTCTGGGCCCCGGGCGGCACCCCCCGGGTCGTCTTCGGCTTCACCATCCGGGACGGCCGGGTCGTCGCCATCGAGCTGCTCGCCGACGCCGAGCGCATCGGCCGGCTGGATCTGGAACTCCTGGCCGGCTGAGCGGCCGTGGCGGGGGCCTGGGTCCCCATCACGGCATGCATCGTGCGCTGCTCATATCGCTGCGCATTCTGCGGTGCGGCGACGGAACGGAATCCGTCATCGCTCTGACACGCCGCGGACCGGCGAGGTGACCGCGGGAGACCACAGGTGCCGGACGGTTCAGTTCCGCCGGCCGGGCGGGGCCGCCCGGCGCTCTACTGCTCGCGCAGCTGCCAGGCCAGGGCCTACCGGCGGCGCAAGCAACCGCCGGCTCCGGCGGCCAGGCGGTCGGCGGCGAGCGCTCCGTCGCGCAAGCGCCGGCAGATCGCCGAGGCGCTCTGGCGGATCGCTGCCGAGCGAGGGCTGCACGCGGCGAGCCTGCGGGAGGTGGCGGCCGAAGCCGGGGTGTCCCTGCGCACGGTCCAGTACCACTTCGCGAGCAAGCACCAGCTCTTGGTAGACGCACTGCATCTGCTGCACGTGGAGAACGAGCGCCTCGCCCGCTCTCGCGTCCCTGCCGGCACCGAGGACCCCCGGGCCCTGCTACGGGCGGTGCTGGACGAGTTCCTGCCGTTGGACGACCAGCGCGCCACCGCGCTGCGGGTGCTCGCCGCGTACTACGCCCGCAGCCTGACGGACCCGGCGCTCGCCGCGGTGTTTCTGCACGACGACCAGCCCCTGGAGCGGATGGTGGCCGACCTGATCGCCGCGGCACAGGCCGGCGGGCGCACCGTGGACGGTCTCGACCCGTGGCGGGAGGCCGATCTGCTGGTCTCCGGCGCGGTGGGGCTGGGTGGCGATGTGCTGCACGGCCGCCGCACGCTGGAGGACGTCCGGCGCACGCTGGAGTACCACCTCGACCGGATCTTCGCCGCGGACCGGCGCGCGGTGCGCCGAGCTCCGGCACGCAGGCCGGTGGGTACGGTCGGCCGGCGGCCGGCGCGCGGCCACGTCAGCCCGGCCGCTCGCTGCGATGCCACCCCGTCCTCCGCATCACGCTCGCATCACGCCCTGTCGACCAGCCGGTCCCAAGAATCGCTACCGCCGGGTAAATGGCGAGCCATCGGCTATACCCGGTAAGCGAGTTGCGGCGTGAATTCGGACAGATAGCGCACATCCCCCGCACCCCGGTCTTCAGGCCTCCCGAGGCCTTCAATCCGAAGGGCGAACTGGAGATTCGTACGTATGGACCATCTGTTAATCTGCCCGCTCCTGGATGTTCCTCCATCTCCAGTCCCCCCAAGCACCCTTCGTCCGCCGGGTGCAGCGAGGTGTCCCGAACGTGTACAGCACTCCCTTTTCTCCCGCAGAGGCCAGATCCGCGCGGGCCCGGGTGGGCCTGAGCACGGCTCAGGTGGCCCAGGCCATGACGGCGTGCGGAGCGCCGGTACGTCCCGAGCTCGTCGACGCCTGGGAGTACGGCTCCCAGCTCCCCACCGAGCCGCAGCTGTTCGCCCTGGCCGATGTTCTGTGGTGCGCGCCGACCGTGCTCATGGGCGTCGAACCGCGGACCCTGGCCGAACACCGGATGGCCCGCCAGCTGAGCGTGGAGCGCCTGTCGCAGCTGATCGGCATGGACCCGGCCCGCTACCGGGCGGCCGAGGCGGCACAGCAGTGGACGGGTGACTACCGGCAGACCAAGGCGCTGGTGGACGCGCTCGGGCTGTCGCTGCGCAAGCTGATCGCGGTGATGGGGCACAACGAGGAGCTGGCCGGGCATCTGCGGGCGGCCATCGACGGGCGCTGGAAGTCGCACGTCGGCCCGGTCGCCGCGATCAGCACGCTGAACAAGTCCCGGGTGAGCGACGCCCTGCGCACGATGCATGCGGAGTTCGCGGAGTTCTCCGAGCGCTACATGGGGCATGTGGTGGCGCGGAGCGCCGACGCCCGCCTCAAGGAGGTCGCGGGCGAGCGCTCGGCGTATCTGCGCCGGCTGGTGGACCACTTCTGGGAGCTGATCGGGGACGCGGGCGAGGCGCCGCCGTTCAACACCGTGGCCACGCACTGACGGGACGGCGCGGGGGCAGCGGAGGCGGACGGACGGAAACGGGCGGGGCGGGACTTGTCTCCAAGTCCCGCCCCGCCCACGGCCGTTGGCGGACTCAGTGGCCGGATGCGCCCCACTGGGGGCCCTGCGGGTGCGGCGGGTACTGCGGGCCTGGCGGGGTGTGCGGCGCCGCGGCTCCGTGCGGACCGTACGGGTCGGCCGGCGCGTACGGGTCCGCGGGCGCGTGGGCGTCCAGGGGGCCGGGCGCTTCGTCCGGTTCGTCGGCCTCGATCTCGTCCCAGTCGATCTCCATCGTCTTGCGGCGGGTGAAGACGTTGAAGAAGAGGTTCAGCAGCACGGCGGTCAGACTGCCGAGGGTGATGCCGCTGTCGAGGACCGCCCGGACGTCCTCCGGCATCCGCTGGAAGAACGGCTCGACCGCGGTGGGCAGCAGCGAGGCGGCGAAGCTGACCGCCAGGATCAGCGCATTGCGCTCCTCGCGCAGGTCCACCTTGCCCAGGATCTGGATACCGACCGTGGCGACCATGCCGAACATCGCGATCGCGGCACCGCCGAGCACCGGATGCGGAATCGCGGCCACCACACTGCCCGCCTTGGGCAGCAGCCCCATGACGATCATGAAGCAGCCGGCCGCGACCACCACGAACCGGCTCATGACCTTCGACATCCGCACCAGGCCGATGTTTTCGGCAAATGCCACGTACGGAAAGGAGTTGAGCACCCCGCCCAGAACGGTGGCGATACCGTCCGCCCGCAGGGCGTTGGCGACGGTGGTGTTGTCGATCCGCTTACGGGTGATCTCGCCGATGGCGTAGACGTCTCCGGTGGTCTCCACCATGGTGATCAGCATGACGACGACCATGGCGATGATGGGGAAGAGCTCGAACTTCGGCATTCCGTAGTGGAATGGCGTGCTGACACCGAACCAGGCGGAATCCTTCACCGCACCGAAATCCGCGTCGCCGAAGAACCAGGCGACCGCCGTACCGGCGACCAGGCCGAGCAATACGGCGAGGCTGCTGAGATACGGCTTCCCCAGCCGCACCACGAGCAGGATGAACAGCAGGGTGCCCAGCGCGTATCCGAGGTTCTTGAGATCGCCGTATTCGGGGTGCCCGATCAGCTGCGCGCCGCCGGCCGCATCCTTCAGACCCTGTGGGATCAGGGTGAGGCCGATGATGGTGAGGATCGTGCCGATGACGACCGGCGGGAAGTACTTCACCAGCTTGCTGAAGAACGGGGCGAAGAGGAAGGTCGCTATGCCTGCCGTGATCACCGCGCCGTAGACGACGAGCAGTCCGGCGGTGCCGCCGCCGGCCCCCATGCCGATCGCGATCATCGGGGAGACGGCGGTGAAGGTGACGCCCTGGACCAGCGGCAGCCTGGCGCCGATCTTCCAGATGCCCAGGGCCTGGATGATCGAGGCGATACCGCAGGTCAGCAGGTCCGCATTGATCAGATAGACCAGCTCTTCGTGGGACAGGCCGAGGGCGTTCCCGAGGACGATCGGGACGATCACCGCGCCCGCGTAAAAGGCGAGGACGTGCTGGAATCCGTAGAGCGTGAGCTTGCCGACCGGGAGCACCTCGTCGACCGGGTGCGTGCCGTAGCCGGAGAACTGCTCGGGGTCTTGTCGGGAGACTCGTGCCATCTCTGCCTTGCCTTCAGGAGGTAGGTGAATAAGAAGGGACCGGCGCCGCCGTACCACGGAGGACGGCGGGCCGGCTGGGTCCTACAAAGCCGACGCTCTGCGGTGTTGCCGGCACCACGCAGCCCTGCGCTGTACTTATCGTCCTGGTTCGACAGGACTTCCTTCGATCAGCGCAACAAATTCCGGCATTTCCATGGAATTTGCAGGTGAGCCAATCGGATCGCTCACCCTAGTTGACCTGTGCCCTTTCTCGCGAGTAACCGGTCGTATGCGCTCGCACAAAGGGGGAGCATGTCGCGAAATGCCGTTTTGGGCAGGGCCTTTGTGGGCGGCGGTGCTGCCGTGCGAAGAGGCGGAGCCGGTGCCTCCGCCGTAAAATTCTGGTATGGCCGAGTGGCAGGGTTCGCCCACCGCGCCGGAGCTCGTCGTCGAGTCCGACGGCGGCACCCAGGTGATGGACCCCGGCCGCGTCTACCACGTCGGACGGGACCCCGCGAGCGAGGTCGTCCTGAGCGACGCCCGGGTCTCCTGGCATCACGCGGTGCTCCGGGCCAAGGCCGGTCACTGGACCGTGGAGGACGAGGGCAGCACCAACGGCACCTACGCCGACGGGCGGCGGGTGCAGGAGTCCGGCGTCGGGCCGGGCAGTGTGATCCGGTTCGGCAACCCGGCCGACGGGCCGTGCGCGGTGCTCTCCGTACCGCCCCGCCCGACCCGGGTCGAGCGGCCCTCCGCCGTCTCCCACCCCGCGGGCACCAGTACCTTCCGCCGCCCCAGTGCGGTGCGGCCGCTGCCGGCCGCCCGGACCACCCGGATCGGCCGCGCGAGCGACAACGACCTGGTCGTCGACGACCTCACGGTCTCCCGCCGGCACGCGGAGCTGCGCGCGGGCCCGGACGGCTTCGAGATCGTCGACCTGGACAGCCACAACGGCACCTACCTCAACGGCCAGCCGGTGGACCGGGCGCCGATGATCCCCGGCGACATCGTCGGCATCGGGCACTCCGCGTTCGCCCTGGTCGGCGACGAACTCCAGGAGTTCATCGACACCGGCGAGGTGTCACTGGACGTGCAGGACCTGGCCGTACGCGTCGACAAGGGCCGCAAGACGCTGCTGGACAAGGTCTCGTTCCCGGTGGGTGAGAAGTCGCTGCTCGCCGTGGTCGGACCGAGCGGCGCGGGCAAGTCGACGCTGCTCAACGCACTGACCGGACAGCACCCCGCGGACCACGGCACGGTGCTCTACGACGGCCGTGACCTCTACCGCGACTACGCCGAGCTTCGCCAGCGCATCGGACTGGTCCCGCAGGACGACATCCTGCATCTGCAGCTGACCGTGCGCCGGGCGCTCGGCTACGCCGCACAGCTGCGCTTCCCCGAGGACACCGCGAAGGCCGAGCGGCAGGCGCGGGTCGACGAGGTGATCCATGAACTGGGCCTCGACGAGCGGGTGAAGCAGCCGATCCACAGCCTCTCGGGCGGCCAGCGCAAGCGGGTGAGCGTCGCGCTGGAGCTGCTGACGAAGCCGTCGCTGCTCTTCCTCGACGAACCGACCTCCGGGCTCGACCCCGGCATGGACCGCTCGGTCATGCATATGCTGCGCGGCCTCGCGGACGACGGCCGTACCGTCATCGTCGTCACCCACAGCGTGCTGAGCCTCGACGTCTGTGACCGGCTGCTGATCCTGGCGCCGGGCGGCACGATCGCCTACTACGGGCCGCCGCAGGAGGCACTGCACTACTTCGGGTACACGCAGTGGCCGGAGGCGTTCGAGGCCTTCGAGAACGACAAGGGCCGTGACTGGGCGGGCGAGTTCCGCGCCTCGCCGCAGCACCGCCGCTACATCGCCATGGAGTCCCACCAGCCGCCCCGCGCCCCGGAGGCGCCGCGCGGCCCGGTGGCCGCGCCCAAGGCGCAGAGCTGGGGCAAACAGCTGCACACCCTGGTCCGGCGCTATGCGGCGGCACTGACCGCCGACCGGACCTTCCTGGTCATCATGGTGGCGCTGCCGTTCATCATGGGGGCGATGGCGCACGCCCTGGCCGGGTCCTCGCTCGCCGAGGGGGCGGGCGCCATCAACGCGCTGCTGATCCTGTGTGTCGGAGCGGTGCTGACCGGCGCCGCCAACGCGGTACGTGAGCTGGTCAAGGAGCGGACGATCTATCAACGGGAGAGAGCCGTCGGCCTGTCCCGCTCGGCGTATCTGATGTCCAAGGTGCTGGTGCTGGGGTCGATCACGATCGTCCAGGCCGTGGTGCTGACCCTGGTGGCGCTGTTCGGCGTCAAACTGGGCGCACCGGGCGGCAAGGGCGTGTTGCTCCCGCCACTGCTCGAAATCACCCTGGCGGTGGCCCTGTTGGCCTTCACCGCCATGATGCTCGGCCTGTTCGTGTCCGCGCTGGTGCGGAAGGAGGAGGTCACCATGCCGCTGCTGGTCCTCCTCGCGATCGTCCAGGTCGTGTTCTGCGGTGCGCTGCTGAAGCTGACCGGCGTGCCGGTGCTGGAGCAGCTGGCATGGCTGGTGCCGTCCCGGTGGGCGCTCGGCGCCATGGCGGGCACCATCGATCTGCACCGTCTCGTACCGCAGGCGAGCACCTCCGACCCGCTGTTCCAGCACGCCCCGGGGATCTGGCTGCTGAACATGGGCATGATGATCGTGCTCTCGCTGCTCCTCGGCTTCCTGGTGCTCCGGCTGCTGCGGCGGCACGAGCCCGAGATCATGCGTGAGTAGCGCCCGGGAGCCGCCGATGACCTCGCCCGAGTTCCTCCCCAGCCATGTCGTCCCCCCGGAGGGGATGGCGACCTGGGCGGCCCCGGACACCACCCGCCCGTCCTCGCCGCTCGATCCGTTGCTGCCGGTCCAGGTCATCGACCGCCGGGGCGACTGGGCCCTGGCGCTGTGCTCCAACGGCTGGTCGACCTGGGTGGACGGCCGGCTGCTGCTGTCCGTCCCGCGCGAACCGCCGGCCGCCGCGCAGCCCGCCGCCCGGACCGCGGACCCCCGGCCGCTGCTGGGCGCGGTGGAGGAGGAGCTGAGCCGGTACCGGCACCTGGTGGAGGAGCTGGCCGCCGGGCAGCTGGACGGCGAGTCGTTCACCCGGCGCACCCGGGGCAACCGGCTGGGAGTGGTCGTGGACGGCGATGCGGTCTGGCTGTACGACGCCCGGCACGAGCGCTGGTGCTATTGCGACGGGGTGTCGTTGCAGACGTACGCGGTGGCGTCGAAGCCCTCCTCGCGGCCGGGGCGGCAGAGGCCGCCGGAGCCGGGGTCCGGGGGGCAGGAGGCGCCGGAGGGGGCGGGGGACGCGGCTGACGTACGGGAGGGCAGGGCTGACGTACCGGGCGGGCCGCGGGGCGTGGCTGACGTACCGGAGGGCGCGGCGGGTCCGGCGCAGGAGCCCGCCGGACCCGTCTCCGGGCCGGCATCCGGCCCCGTATCCGAGCCCGCCACCCCCGATCCGGCCCCCGAACCTGCCGGGCCGCCGGAGGGGCCGCCCCCGCCGGACCCCGACCGGACCCGGGCCATGGACCCCGGCGGTCCGCCGCCGGCCGCCGGACGCGGGTGACCTCCGGTGAACGGCGAGCAGGAAGCCGCCGGCCGGGGCCAGGAGCGTGCCACGTCCTCGGACGCCCCCGCGCTGCGCGGGCGGCAGCTCGCCGGGTATCTGCTCCAGGACGAGCTCGGCCGGGGCGGGATGGCTGTGGTCTACCGGGCGGAGGATCTGCGGCTCGGCCGCACCGTTGCGGTCAAGCTGCTGGCGCCCGAGCTCGCCCGGAACGACACCTTCCGGCAGCGCTTCGCCCATGAGTCGCGGGTGGCCGCGGCGATCGACCACCCGCACATCGTGCCGGTCTTCGAGGCCGGGGAGACCGAGGGCGTGCTCTACATCGCGATGCGCTACGTCCAGGGTCGGGATCTGCGGGCGCTGCTCGACCGCGACGGGCCGCTCCCGCTGGAGACCGCCTGCCGGATCGCCCTCCAGGTGGCCTCGGCGCTGGACGCCGCCCATGCGCACGACCTGGTGCACCGGGACGTCAAGCCGGGCAACATCCTGATCGCCGAGGGCACCGACAGCGACCGCCCCGAGCACGCCTACCTCACCGACTTCGGGCTGACGAAGAAGTCGCTGTCGCTGACCGGGTTCACCAGCGTCGGCCAGTTCGTCGGCACCCTGGACTATGTGGCGCCGGAGCAGATCTCGGGCCGCCCGGTGGACGGCCGCTGCGATGTCTACAGCCTGGCCTGCGTCCTCTTCGAAATGCTGACCGGGGCACCGCCGTTCCGGCGTGACGACGACATGGCGCTGTTGTGGGCGCACCAGTACGACCCGCCGCCGGCCCTGACCCGGCAGCGGCCGGATCTGCCGGAGTCCGTCGACATGGTGTTCGCCCAGGCCCTGGCCAAGGCGCCGGAGAACCGCTACGAGACCTGCCGGGGCTTTGTGGCGGCGCTGCGTGCGGCCGGCCGGACCGCGGCCCCCGGGGCAGCGGTGGGTGCTACCCGTGCGCATCCCATGACGCAGGTGGACGCCCAGGCGGACCCGGGCGGCCGGCGCAGCGCGGCGCCCCCGCCGCCCCCGCGCTGGGCCACCCCGGTGTTCCCGGGCAGCCGCCCGGGGCAGCCGCCGGCGGCGTGAGGTCAGGGCTCGCGTGGGCGCTGCGGTGCCGGTACCTCGCCGGGATGCCGTACCCGCCGCGCCAGCAGGCTGCCGAGGAAGCCGGTGACCAGCCCCCACAAGAGGCCCACCCCCACCAGGCGCAGGAGTTGCGGATCCAGGGTGACCGCATTGCCCAGGCCGCCCCCGAGGTCGCCGACGCCGATCAGGGAGAGCCCGAAGCTGGCGGAGATCCGGGTGAGCAGTCCGACGGTGAACAGGGTGAGCGCCAGCGCCACGGCCATCTCGGCGGCGTGCCGCCAGGCCGGCCGCCGGGCCGGGGAGCGGACCGCCGCGAAGAAGGCGGCCGCGAGCAGCACCACGGCCGCAACCGCCACCAGCAGCCAGACCCGGCCGTCGTACGCGGAGAGCGAGTTGAGGTCCAGGGTCCGCTGCCCGCGGGTGCGCAGCACCTGGTCGAGGGCGGGCGGCACGGGCAGCCCGATGGCCTTGTCGACATGTCCCACCCAGCCGCCGCCGGTGCCGATGCCCAGCGCCATCCAGGCCAGGTTGGGCAGCCCGAGAAAAATGACGGCGAAGGTCCGCGCCGGATCCCCCCGGGTGAAGAGCTCGACGATGCCGATGACCAGCCCGATCGCGGCATAGGCGAGCAGGGTCAGCAGCATCGCGAAGGCGGGTGGCCGGACGGAGTCCTGGAAGTGCAGCAGCCGGGGGGAGAGCGGGGCCCGGCGTGAGATGAGGAAGGTCAGCACGAGCAGCGCCAGCACCCAGAGCAGCCCGACACCGAGCGTCGCGGGCACGTCGGCACGGAAGCCGATGACGGGGGTGGCGCCCAGCTCGGCGCCCAGCTGGTCGGCGATGTCGTTGCCCACCGCGATCCGGAAGTCGTGCGAGGACGCGAGCGCGAGCAGCAGCAGAAGCACCAGCCAGCACACCGCCGTACGGGCGATCCGGCCGAGCAGCTCCCCGGTGCCGGCCACCGCCCGGTGGCGCAGCGGCAGCAGGAAGACGGCGGCGGTCACCAGCGCACCGGCGAGCGTGACCGACAGCGGTACGGCGTCGAGGTTCGCGTGGGCCTGGGCGAGCACGCCGGCGTCACCGGACAGGCCCACCGAGCCGCCGGCGGCGACCACCACGGTGGCCGCGACCACCGAGGGGAACGCCCCGCCGGGGAGGTCCGCGGCGCCGGCCGCCCACAGGCCGAGCGTGGCGATCACGAGCATCGTGACGATGCCCGCCACGGCCGTCCCGAGCGCGTGTGCCCAGGCCCGGACCTCGGGCGGGGCGCCGTGGACGGCTACCGGGCCGGGGGGACCGGCCGACGTGGGGCCTCGCAGCTGGCTCACGCTCTCTCCTGCCGGTACGGGACCGCCCTTGCAGGCGATCCGCCTGATGGACGCCGTGACTGCTGTGCACGGGGCCGTGGCGCTCCGCCGGGGAACGCGCAGCGCGGTGCCGTGCCCGCATGGACGGCGGTCCCCACCACCGTAAGCACCCTGTGTACCGCCCCGCTTGCGGACCGTACCGAACCCGGGCACACAATGGCCTTGACATCGACAAAAACGGGCAAAATTCGCATAGCCGGATGGCCCACACGCGTCGGAAGGGCCACCCGTGACTTCTTCACCGCCGCCGGACAGTCACCCGACAGGACCGCCGTCGGGCCCGCTCTCCGGCCACCCGCACGAGCCCACACAGGTGGCCCCGCAACCGGGAGCGCGGCCGGAGGAGCCCTACACGCCGGAAACCGCCCCCCGCCCGGGCGGACCCAGCGGCCCTGGCGGCCCCGGCGGACGCGGCGGGGGCGGAGGCGGCGGGGGCGGCGGAGCCGGGGGCGGCGGGCCCTGGTGGCGGTCCGCACCGCGGGTGGCGATCATCGCGGCAGCCGTGGTCGCGGTCGTGATCATCATCGTCGTGCTCACCCGGCCGAGTGGCACCACGAGCGAGGTGTTCGCCGAGCCGGCCGCCTCGACCGGCCCGAACCCGGTCACCAAGTCGTCGGCGAACGAGTCCACCCCGGCCACGTCCGCCAGGCCCAAGCAGTCCAGCGGCTCGAACAGCGAATTCTCGGGCGCGACACCCGGTCTCTACGGCGGGACCGAGAACAGCGCGAGCTGCGACGTCGAGAAGCAGATCAGCTACCTCACCGGCGCCCCCTCGAAGAACAAGGCGTTCGCCGGCGTCGTGGGCGTCACCCCGGGCGATGTCCCGCGCTATCTGCGGTCGCTGACGCCCGTACAGCTGGCCTATGACACCCGGGTCACCAACCACGGCTACAAGGACGGCAAGACCACCGAATTC
The DNA here is from genome assembly GCF_900221035.1 of Streptomyces sp. 2323.1. Lineage (NCBI taxonomy): Bacteria > Bacillati > Actinomycetota > Actinomycetes > Kitasatosporales > Streptomycetaceae > Streptomyces > Streptomyces sp. 2323.1. The sequence goes on from NZ_LT907981.1 coordinate 1,631,161, forward strand.
CAGTCGGTCCTGCAGGCCGGCACCGCGGTCATGGTCGACGCGTACGGCGTGCCGCGGGTGCGCTGCAAGTGCGGGAACCCGCTGACGCAGCCGAAGGCCCTCCAGGGAAACGTGAAGACGGTCGGCACGAAGTGGCCCGGATACCAGTCCTCGAACGTGGTCGTCGTCAAGCCCGCGAAGTCCAAGATCAAGGAATTCACGCTGCGCAACCCGAAGACGGGCACCTGGTTCAAGCGCCCCCAGGGAACCACCGGCACCGCCGACAGCCCGACCTCCCCGCCGTCCGAGACCCCCAGCGGCCCCTCCTCTTCCCAGCCGCCGCCCAACGAGTCACCGTCGTCCGGCGAGACGTCCTCCGGGACCACCGGCTCCCCGGGTACGAGCACCGGGGAGACCACCGGGGAGCCGCCGGGGACCACGGGAGGCAGCAACACCACCGGCGGGGAGCCCTCGTCGACCGGCGGCGACACCGGTCCGGGCGGCGAGACCCCGGGCGGGGAGACACCGGGCAGCGGCGGATCACCCGGCGGCGGGGGCGGGACGCCTCCCGAAGGAGGCGGCGGCACACCGCCGTCCAGCTGACGCTTCCGACCAGTTGACGCTTCCGACCGACTGCCCCCGTCGCCCGCGGACCCGCCGCGGGTGACAGGGGCAGCCAGCTGCCCGTGGCCGGCCTCGCGTCTACCCAGCTGACCCGATATCGAACTGTGTCCTAATAATCAGGTGCATCGGACAACCACCTCAGCAGCCACACCCTCTGCATATGCGGCGGGTGCAGTGACAGCCCTGAACGGTGACGCCGCAGGGCCGGGCTCCGCCACTGTCAGCTGTTCTGCTTTGGAGGGACCCCCGTGCACGCCGCATCACGCCGCCACTCTGCCCGGTTGATACCCGCCCTGACCGCGGCGGCCGCACTGTTGAGTGCGTGCGGGCCGGGTACTGACGCATCGAAGGCGGACGAGCCGCCGACCAAGGTGACCGTCACCCCGGCCGCCGGAACCAAGTCGGCCAAGCTCGGTTCGCGGATATCCGTGCGGGCCGACGGCGGAAAGCTCACCTCGGTCGAGGTGAAGACCGACAAGGGCGGCAAGGTCGGCGGGCGGCTCACCGGTGACGGCACGTCATGGGCCTCGGACGGCACGGTCGCGCCGAAGACCACCTACACCGTGCGCACCAAGGCGAAGTCGGCCAAGGGCAAGGAGTCCTCCGGCACCTCGGTCTTCACCACGCAGCAGGCCGACAAGGTCAACAAGCTCACCAACACCCCGAGCGGCGGCCAGACCGTGGGCACCGGAATGCCGGTCTCGATCCTCTTCGACCAGCCGATAGCCAAGGACCGGCGCGCCGATATCGAGAAGGCGCTGACCGTCACCACCCAGCCGAAGGTCCAGGGAGCCTGGGGCTGGGTCAAGGACTACTCCGGCAAGGACCGGATCGACTGGCGCCCCAAGGACTACTGGCCGACCGGCACCAAGGTCTCCGTGAAGGGCGCGCTGTCCGGGATCAACTCCGGCACGGACGGCGGCTGGTTCGCCCGGGACTACAACTTCGGATTCACCATCGGCGCCGACCGCAAGGCCGTCATCGATGTCCCGTCGCACACCATGACGATGTACGAGAACGGCAAGAGCGTCGGCACCATCCGCGGCTCCGCGGGCTCCCCGGAGGCCCCGACCCGCGGCGGGGTGCACACCGTCCGCAGCAAGAACGCGGACGAGACGATGGACTCCTCCACCATCGGCTACGGCGACAAGTGGTCGCTGCCCTCCAAGTGGGTCACCCACCTCACCGCGTCCGGGACCTTCCTGCACTCCGCCCCGTGGAACAAGTCGATCGGTGTGGAGAACAACAGCCACGGCTGCTTCGGCATGACCACCTCGGACGCCAAGAAGGCCTACGACTTCCTCCCGATCGGCTCCACGGTCGAGGTGAAGGGCACCAGCAGCACCGCCAAGACCGATGTCGGCAACGGCCTGGAGGTCTGGCAGGAGAGCTGGCAGCAGTGGCAGCAGCGCAGCGCGCTCAACCACTGACGCGGCACTGACCCGGGCGGCGCAGGCTCATCTGCGGTGTCTGCCCGGCGGCCGGGCGCGGGTGGACAGCAGGAAGACGGTGGCCAGGACGGCGACGGCCTGGGCGAGGGCGGCGATTTTCTTGTCGCCGCTCCAGGCCGGTTCGTACATGTTCGGCACCGGCCCCAGCGTGCCGACGTCCACGTAGGTGTACAGGAGCAGCAGCGCGAGGCCGCCCGTGGCGACCAGCCAGGCCAGGATGTCGGCCGCCGGACGGCGCCAGACCAGCACCAGCACGGCGACTATTGCGGCGAGGACGGCTTCGACGCGGAAGAGCGTGCCCTGGCCGATGGTCGCGGTGACCGCGTCGTACTGCGCGGCGACCCGGGCATGGACAACGGCGTCCACGGCCAGCCCGGCCGCCGCGAGCGCCCGCGCGATGCCGCGGGCGACCCGGCGGGCCCGCCCGCGCTCCGGTACGGAGCTGTCTGGTGCCACGGCATCTCCCAGCCTCATGGTGAGCGGCGGTCAGGCGGTCAGGCGGTCAGGCGGTCAGGCGGTCAGGCGGTCAGCGGACGGTGAGCGCGCCCTTCATGTACGGGTGGATCGTGCAGCGGAAGGGGTAGCTGCCGGCCTTGGCCGGAGCCTTGAAGGTGACGGTCCGGCCCGGCCCGATGCTGCCGGTGTCGAAGGCCTTGGCGGCGTTGGCCGTCACGGTGTGGGTGGTGGAGTCCTCGTTGACCACGGTGACCGTGCCGCCCGGCCGCACGGACAGCGCGGCCGGCTTGAAGGCGAAGTCCTTGATGGTCAGGCGGGCGGCGGCCGGGGCCGCGCTGGTCGGCCCCGCGGTCACCGTCGCCGCGGTGGGCGTACGGGACCGGGCCGGGGCGGTGCCCTCGCCGGTATTCGTACAGCCGCCGAGGCCCATGGCACACATCGCGACGGTGGCCACGGCGACGGCCGGGCCGGCGGTTCTCCTCATCGGGCGTCCTTCTCCTCGGTCCGTCCGCTCCGGCCCCGGGCGGGCCACCTCCTGACTCAATAGACAGCAGACGCCGCCGCCCGGCCATCCGGGCGGCGGCGTTCGGCGTAACCGGCCGCCTGCCGGGCGGGCGAGCGGGGCGGGAAGACGGGCGGTCTCGCAGGGGGCGGCGGGGGTGCAGGAAGAGACGGCGGCAGGCGGCCGGTCAGGATCCCGCCCGCCGGCCCGTCAGCGGATCCGCCGCCCGGTCACCCGATCCCGCCGACCGTCCGGCGATAGGTGGAACGCCGGTCCTCGATCCGGTCCCACCGGTCGCCGTAGACGTTCTCGACGACCCGCGGTTCCCGCAGGAAGTCGTGCGGGAAACCGAGCGGCACCGCGCTGGTCCGGTCGAGCCGCGCCAGCGCATCGGCGTCGAGCGTGACCTCGACCGCGCCGAGATTGTCGCGGAGCTGGCTCTCCTTGGTGGCGCCGATGATCGGGATGACGGTGCCGGGCCGGCTGCGCAGCCACGCCAGCGCCACCTGCGCCGGGCTCCAGCCGCCCTGCTCGGCGACCTCCAGCACCGCGGTGATGGTCTCCTCCGCCTGGTGGTCGGGGGCGTCGTCGGCGGCGTTGCCGGCCAGCCGGCCGGTCTCGCCGCGGCGATACTTGCCGGTGAGCTTGCCGGCCGCGAGCGGTGCCCAGGCCAGTACGGCCAGATCGAAGGCGCGGGCCTGCGGCAGCAGTTCCCGCTCCGGCGTCCGCTCCAGCAGGTTGTAGCGCAGCTGCGAGCCCGCGAACGCGGTCCAGCCGCGCAGCTCGGCGAGGGTGTTGGCCTGGGCGATCTCCCAGGCCGGCCAGTCCGAGACGCCGACATGGAGCACCTTTCCCGACCGCACCATGTCGTCGAGCGCCCGCATGACCTCCTCCACGGGCGTGAAGTGGTCCCGTGCGTGCACCCACAGCACATCGACGTGGTCGGTGCGCAGCCGCTCCAGGCTGGCCTCCACCGAACGGACCAGGTTCTTGCGGTGGTTGCCCCCGGCGTTCACATCGCCCTTGCGGGTCGCGCAGGTGTATTTGGTGGCCAGTACGAAGTTGTCCCGGCGGCCTTCGAGCAGCTCCCCCAGGATCCGCTCCGAGGAGCCTTCGGTGTAGTTGTTGGCGGTGTCGATGAAGTTGCCGCCCGCGTCCGCATAGGCGTCCAGGATCCGGCTGCTGGTGTCCTTGTCGGTGCCCCAGCCCCGGTCGCCGCCGATGGTCATGGTCCCCAGGCTCAGCTCGCTCACCCGCAGGCCGGTCCTGCCGAACAGTGTGTAGCGCACGATGTCCCCTTAGTTCAGCCACAGGTGGTCAGGTCCTGCGCCCACGCTAGGAGCTGGAGTGCGCTCCAGGGCAAACGCACAGCGGCGGGCCGGTGGCCCATGTCACGCGCGGGAGTCCGGGAGCCGGTGTCCGATCGGGGCGGCAGCGCCTAGGGCATGTCCGCAAAGTCCCGTCGTCCGCCCGCAGGGCGGGGCCCGCGGCGTCTGGTGCGTGCGATCGCAAGGCGGAGGGTCGTCCTCGTAGTGGGCCTACGTGGACGACCCGACAACGCAGCGAGCGTGCGTGCCAGGCGTCGCGGGCCAGGCGGGACTTTGCGGACATGCCCTAGGGTGGCGGGTGCAACTGGTTCGCCCTGCCCGCCAGGCAGGCGCGTCGCAAGAGGGAACCCGGTGGAATTCCGGGACTGCCCCGCAGCGGTGAGTGGGAACGACCGCCGTCATACGCACTGGGCCCGGCCGGGTCTGGGAAGCGACGGCCAGTAGATGTCCGCCTCGGCGGATGTGCCCACGAGTCCGAAGACCTGCCAGTGCCCCCGTGCGACCGGTGCACGGGGCGATCTCGGTGACCTCGAGGGCAGGTCGGCGGACACCTCAGGCGGGCACGGACGGCCAGTTGGCGCCGCGGCCCGCCCGGTTCGCCGTCCCTTCGCGCTCTCGACCCGTCCCGGGGTCCATGGAGTCATACTCGCGAAGGAGAGTTCCGTGACCAGCACATCCGCCGCCGCGGCCGCCCGCGCCACCGTGCACGGCTACCCCCGTCAGGGACCGCACCGGGAACTGAAGAAGGCCGTCGAGGGCTACTGGAAGGGCAGCGTCAGCGCCGACGCCCTGGGGAGCACCGCCGCCGCACTGCGCCGCGCCACTTGGCAGCAGCTCGCCGAGGCCGGTGTCCACGAGGTGCCGACCGGCGACTTCTCGTACTACGACCACGTCCTGGACACCACCGTGATGGTGGGGGCGATCCCGGCCCGGCACCGCGCCGCGGTGGCCGCCGACAAGCTGGACGGCTACTTCGCGATGGCCCGCGGCACCCAGGACGTGGCGCCGCTGGAGATGACCAAGTGGTTCGACACCAACTACCACTACCTGGTCCCGGAGTTGGGTCCGGACACGGTCTTCGCCGCGGACTCCGTCAAGCAGGTGACCGAACTGCGGGAGGCGCTCGCGCTCGGCCTCACCGCCCGCCCGGTGCTGGTCGGTCCGGTCAGCTACCTTCTGCTGGCCAAGCCCGCGCCCGGTGTCGCGGCCGGCTTCGACCCGCTGACGCTGCTGGACCGGCTGCTGCCCGTCTACGCCGAGGTGCTCGCCGACCTGCGGGCGGCCGGCGCCCGCTGGGTGCAGCTGGACGAACCGGCCCTGGTGCAGGACCGCTCCCCCGCCGAACTCGACGCCGCGGCCCGCGCCTACCGCGGCCTCGGTGCGCTCACCGACCGCCCGCAGCTGCTGGTCGCCTCGTACTTCGACCGGCTGGGCGAGGCGCTGCCGGTGCTGGCCAAGGCGCCCGTCGAGGGCCTGGCGCTGGACTTCACCGGCGCCGCGGCCGGCAACCTCGCCGATCTCGCGGCGGCCGGCGGACTGCCCGGCAAGCGGCTGGTCGCCGGGGTCGTCGACGGCCGCAATGTGTGGCTCAACGACTTCGAGAAGTCGCTGGCCACCCTGGGGACGCTGCTCGGTCTGGCCGAGCGGGTCGATGTGTCGTCGTCCTGCTCGCTGCTGCACGTCCCGCTGGACGTCGGTATGGAGCGGGAGATCGACCCGCAGCTCGCCCGCTGGCTGGCCTTCGCCCGGCAGAAGACCGCCGAGGTCGTGACGCTGGCGCGGGGTCTGAGCCGGGGCACCGGCGCGATCGCCGCCGAACTCGCCGCCAACCGGGCCGACCTGGCGGCCCGCTCCCGTTCGCAGCTCACCCATGACCCGGCGGTACGGGCCCGGGCCGCGGCCGTCACCGGCGCCGACGGCCGCCGCTCGGTACCGTACGCCGAGCGGGCCGCCGCCCAGCGCGCCCACCTCGGACTGCCGCTGCTGCCGACCACGACCATCGGCTCGTTCCCGCAGACCGACCAGCTGCGCGGCGCCCGTGCCGCGCTGCGGGCCGGGCGGATCGATGCCGCCGCCTACGACGAGCGCATCGCGGCCGAGATCCGCGAGGTCCTCGCCTTCCAGGAGAAGGCCGGTCTCGATGTCCTGGTGCACGGGGAGCCCGAGCGCAATGACATGGTCCAGTACTTCGCCGAGCAGCTGACCGGCTATCTCGCCACCCAGCACGGCTGGGTGCAGTCCTACGGCACCCGCTGTGTCCGCCCGCCGATCCTGGCCGGGGACATCTCCCGCCCCGAGCCGATGACGGTGCGCTGGACGCAGTACGCCCAGTCGCTCACCGACCGCCCGGTCAAGGGCATGCTCACCGGGCCGGTCACCATGCTCGCCTGGTCCTTCGTACGCGACGACCAGCCGCTCGCGGACACCGCCCGCCAGGTGGCGCTCGCCCTGCGCGACGAGGTCAACGACCTTGAGGCGGCCGGGACTTCGGTGATCCAGGTCGACGAGCCGGCGCTGCGGGAGACGCTGCCGCTGCGGCGCGCCGGCCATGCGGAATATCTGGCCTGGGCCACCGAGGCGTTCCGCCTCACCACCGGCGGGGTCCGTCCGGACACCCAGATCCACACCCATATGTGCTACGCGGAGTTCGGCGACATCCTCCGTGCCATCGACGACCTCGACGCCGACGTCATCAGCCTGGAGGCGGCCCGCTCCCACATGCAGGTCGCCGCGGAGCTCGCCACGGCCGGCTATCCGCGCGAGGTGGGGCCGGGCGTCTACGACATCCACTCCCCGCGCGTGCCCGGCACACACGAGGCAACAGCCCTTCTGCACAAGGGACTTGAGGCCATTCCGGCCGAGCGGCTGTGGGTCAACCCGGACTGCGGCCTCAAGACCCGCGGCTGGCCCGAGGTGCGCACCGCACTGGAGAACCTGGTCGCGGCGGCCCGCGGGGTCCGCGCCGAACTGCCCGACGCGGCCTCCTGAGCCGCACGGCCCGAGAACGGGGCACCCGCCGTATCCGGCGGGTGCCCCGTTGCCATGGCGGCGGGACGTGCCCGCGCCGCCCGTTCAGCCGGTGATGATCGCCGGGTCGCTGACGCCCGGCTCACCGTTCTCGACGTGGCCGGCGAACCGGCGCAGGAAGGTCTTGTCCGAGTCGGAGGTGACCGACAGGTCGTACCAGCGCTTGCTGGCGCGCAGGTCGAGCGGCTTGGTGACGGTGGCTCCGGCGCGGACGGGGTAGGTCTCGGTCGCCCCGCCGTAGGCGTTGGTGACGGTGAGGTGGCAGTCGGTGCTGCCGTGGTTGGTCAGGGTGAGGACGAGGCGGCCGGCGGTCGCGTCGTGGCGGGCGGTCACCTCGGGGCCGGCCTTCTTGCCGTCGCCCTTGAAGGTGCGCAGGAAGCCGTTCGGGCCGTAGACCGACAGGTCGTAGCCGCCCTTGGAGTACGAGGTGTTCCAGGTGTCGGAGATCTTCTTGCCGGCCTCCGTGGTGTACGTCCAGGGGCCGTCGGTGCGGTTGCCCGCGGTGACGGTGAAGCAGGCACCGGCCTTGTCACCGCTCTTGAAGGTGAGGGTGTAGCGCCCCGTGGAGGGCGTGCCGGACCCGTCGACGAGCGGCGCGTACGGCAGCGGGCGGGACGGCCGGGAGCCCGGCTCCTGCTTGGGCAGGACGGGGTTGGCGGGCGGCTTCGGCACGTAGCTGTCGTGCCGGTCCTTGTCCGGCGGCCGGTAGCCGTCGGTGGCCGGCAGCGCGGCGGGCTTGGTGTTCTCCAGGCCGAAGTCGAAGGCGGAGGTCAGATCGCCGCTGATGGCGCGCCGCCAGGGCGAGATGTTCGGCTCGTGCACCCCGAAGCGGCGCTCCATGAACCGGATGATGGAGGTGTGGTCGAAGGTCTCGGAGCAGACGTAGCCGCCGGTGCTCCAGGGCGAGACGACGAGCATCGGGACGCGCTGGCCGAAGCCGTAGGGGCCGGCGGAGTAGGTGGCGTTGCCACCGAAGGAGTCGAGCTTGGTGTCGACGGTGGACAGGCCCTGGTCGGCGGAGGCCGGCGGGAACGGCGGCAGGACGTGGTCGAAGTAGCCGTCGTTCTCGTCGTAGGTGATGAACAGGGCGGTCTTGCTCCACACCTCGGGGTTGGAGGTGAGCGCGTCCAGCACCTGGGAGACGTACCAGGCGCCGTAGTTGGCGGGCCAGTTGGGGTGCTCGGAGAAGGCCTCGGGGGCGGCGATCCAGGAGATCTGGGGCAGCTTGCCGGCCTTCACATCGGCCTTGAGCTGGTCGAAGAAGCCGTCGCCCTGCTTGGCGTTGGTGCCGGTGCGGGCCTTGTCGTAGAGCGGGTCGCCGGGCTTGGCGTCGCGGTACTGGTTGAAGAAGAGCAGGGAGTTGTCACCGTAGGTGCCGCGGTAGGCGTCCTCGATCCAGCCCCACTTGCCGTCGGCGTCCAGGCCGTCGCCGATGTCCTGGTAGACCTTCCAGGAGATCCCGGCCTTCTCCAACCGCTCCGGGTACGTGGTCCAGCTGTACCCCGCCTCCTCGTTGCCCAGGACCGGGCCGCCGCCCGAGCCGTCGTTGCCGACGTGGCCGGAGAACATGTAGTAGCGGTTGGGGTCGGTGGCCCCGATGATCGAGCAGTGGTACGAGTCGCAGATGGTGAAGGCGTCCGCGAGCGCGTAGTGGAACGGGATGTCCTTGCGGGTCAGGTACGCCATCGTGCCGGTGCCCTTGGCCGGGACCCAGCTGTCGTACTTGCCGTTGTTCCAGGCCTTGTGGCCGCCCGCCCAGTCGTGGTTGAGGCCCTCGATGAACTGCATGCCGAGGTCCTCGGCGTCCGGGTGGTAGGGCAGGACGTCCTTGGAGCCGTCGGACTGGTGCCAGACGGACTTGCCGTTCTCGAGGAGGAGCGGCCGGGGGTCACCGAAGCCGCGTACGCCCTTGAGCGAGCCGAAGTAGTGGTCGAAGGAACGGTTCTCCTGCATCAGGACGACGACGTGCTCGACGTCGCGCAGGGAGCCGGAGCGTCGCGCTGCGGGGATGGCCGCGGCACGGGCGATGCTGCTCGACAGGGCCGAGACACCTGCGGTCGCGCCGGCGATCTGGAGGAAACGCCGCCGATTCAGTTCAGGCATGAGATGGGGAACCTCGTGGTGTGTGCGGGAATTCGCGATGGTGGGGGTGATGCTGTGCGGTGATGGAGGGAACAGTGGGGAATACAGCGTCAGCAGAGTGTTCCAAGAGGAACGAGCATCGGGGAAGGGGGTGTGACACGGGTGTGACAAATCGCGGTACGCACGGCGAACACCCTGGTCGGGCGGGGGAAGGCAGCGGGAACCGGCCACGACGGACGAGGAGGACGCAATGAGCCAGGGAGCCACGGGAGCCGACGGGCCGCTCCCGCCCGACGAAGTGGCGGCGGGCAACACCGCGCAGGCACAGGCGTGGAACGGCGCGGACGGACAGTACTGGGTCCGGCAGCGGGAAAACCTGGAGGCACGCTACCGCCGGCTCACACCGCAGCTGATGGCGGCGGCCGGGGTGCGGCCGGACAGCCGGGTGCTGGACGTCGGATGCGGCAGCGGCGGCACGAGCCTGGCGGCGGGGCGGGCCGCGGCCGAGGGGTCGGTGCTCGGTGTCGACCTGTCGCGTCCACTGCTGGCCGAGGCCCGGCAGCAGGCCGCGGCGGCCGGACTGTCACAGGTCACCTTCGCGGAGGGCGACGCCCAGATCCACCGCTTCGCCGACGGCGCCTTCGATGTCGTGCTCAGCCGCTTCGGCGTGATGTTCTTCGCCGATCCGCGGGCGGCCTTCCGCAACCTCGCCCGCGCCCTGCGTCCGGGCGGCCGGCTGGCCTTCCTGTGCTGGCGGGAGCTGCGCGAGAACGCCTATCTGACCGTGCCGTTCGCCGCCCTCGCCCCGTATGTGCAGCTGCCCGACCTCGGGGCACCGGGCGCCCCCGGGCCGTTCTCCCTCGATGCTGCCGACCGGATCACCGCGCTGCTGGGCGGCGCCGGATTCGAGGAGATCTCACTCACCGCGCTCGACGAGCCGATGTGGGTGGGCACCGACGCGGACGGTGCGCTGGCCGCGCTGACCGCCATGCCGATGGCGCAGGAGATGCTGTCCGAGGTGGGCGAGGAAACCGGGGCCCGGGCACGTGCCGCACTCCGGGACGCGCTGGCCGCGCACCAGGGCCCGGACGGGGTCACCCTCGGCTGCGCGGCCTGGCTGGTGACGGCGCTGCGGCGGTGACCTGCGCGGCGGGGCGGTCCGGCACCGGCGGAACACGGCGGCCCGCGGCGGAAGGTGGAGGCCGCACCGACGGAAAGCGGCGGCCCGCCCCGTCCCGTACGCACTGACGGGAACGGGGCGGGCCACCGGATTCCTGGCCCCCTCGCCGTACGACGGCTGCTCGCCGTACGGCGAAATGATGGTGCGTCAGGCGACCGACACCGCCGCCGCCTCCGGGGCGGCGCCGGCCGTCGCCTCGGGGACGGGCTCGACGAGCGGCTCGGCGGGGACCGGCGGCGGCACCACGGGCTGGCCCTTCGTGTCGGGCACGCTGCGCAGCGGGGTGCGGGCCGTCAGCCGGGACTTGCGGGCCGACTCGACCCGGCGGGTGAACCAGATGACCTTGCCCTCCGGGGTGCCGCAGGTGCCCCAACTGTCGCTCAGCGCGGCCACCGTGGAGAGCCCGCCGCCGGCGGCGCTGCGCAGCTTGGGCAGCCGGGGTCCCTCGTCGGCGACGGAGGCCGTGAGGTGGCGGCCGCTCCAGCGGAGTTCGACGACGCACCGGGCGTCCGGCCCGATATGGCGATGGACGTTGGTCAGGAGTTCCGCCACTCCCCGGCACACGGGCGGGATATGCAGCTCAAGATCCCAGTAGCGCAGATGCGCGGCGAGAATCCGCCGGATCTGCGGCACACGCTCCGCCGAAGCATGCAGTTCGACCGTGTAGTGCCGGTCGCCGGGAAGTGTCATGTCGTGGCTCCTCACCGCGAGGCTCACGCCCTTCACCTCGTTGGACCAACGAACCCCGAACACGAAGAGTGAGCATTTATCACGTATGGGTCATTTGTCATGGTGACCCGACTGCGCGGGTTCCGCAACAGATCTTGGAGTGCGCGGGCCCCTCGCTCGGGCCCTCCAGGCCGGCCCCTCACCCGAGTCCCTCCTGGCGGGCCCGCAACCGCGGCAGGACCTTGTCCGCGGTGAGCGGGAGGTCGCGCAGCCGGATGCCGGTGGCGTGCCGGAAGGCGTTGGCGACGGCCGCCGCGGTGCCGACGATGCCGATCTCCCCGATGCCCTTGCTGCCCATGGGGTTGAGGTGCGGATCCTCCTCGTCGAGCCAGTGCGCCTCGATCTGCGGGACGTCGGCGCAGACCGGCACGTGGTAGGAGGCCAGATCGCACTCGGCGAAGTCCCCGAAGGCGGGGTCCAGCCCGCTCCCCTCCATGAGCGCCATCCCCAGCCCCATGGTCATCCCGCCGATGAACTGGGAGCGCGCTGTACGGGCGTTGAGGATCCGGCCGGCCGCGTAGACGCCCAGCAGCCGGCGCAGCCGGACCTCGCCGGTGACGGTGTCGGCCTGGACCTCGGCGAAGGTGGCCCCGAAGGCGTGCCGGGCGTAGGGGGACCGTTCGGCCGCCTCCTGACGGGTGTCCGCGACGGCGCTCAGCCCGTCGGCCGGCAACGGCCCGTCGTGGTGGCGCAGTTGTGCCCGCAGCGCCATACAGGCCTTGTGGACGGCCCAGCCCCACGAGGCGGTGCCCATGGAGCCGCCGGCCAGCATCGCGGGCGGCAGATCGCTGCTGCCGATCTCGATGTGGACCCGCTCCTCCGGCACGGTCAGCGCGGCGGCGGCGATCTGCGCGAGGACGGTGCGGGCGCCGGTGCCGATGTCCGTGGCGTTCACCCGGATCCGGTAGCTGCCGTCGGCGGCGGCCTGCGCCTCGGCGCTGGACGGGGCGACGTAGACCGGGTACGTGGCGGCCGCGACGCCGGTGCCGAGCAGCAGGTCGCCCTCGCGCCGTACGCCCGGCCGGGGATCCCTGGACGCCCAGCCGAAGCGCTTGGCGCCCTCCCGGAGACAGCCGATGAGATGCCGGCTGCTGAAGGCGCGGTCGCTGTCCGGCTCGGTGTCCGGCTCGTTGCGCAGCCGCAGTTCGACGGGGTCGACGTCCAGCAGCACGGCGAGTTCGTCGACGGCCGACTCCAGGGCGTACATCCCGGGGGCCTCGCCCGGTGCGCGCATCCAGGAGGGCGTGGGGACATCGAGCGGGACGACGCGGTGCACGGTCCGGCTGTTCGGCGAGGTGTACATCATGCGCGCCGGGACCGCGGCCTGCTCGACGAACTCCGTGACGGTGGAGGTGTGGGTGGCGATCTCGTGCGCGAGGGCGGTGAGCACCCCGTCGTCGCCGGCCCCGAGGCGCACCCGCTGGACGGTGGGCGCGCGATGGCCGACGACCGCGGCCATCTCACGGCGCGGCAGGGAGAGTTTGACCGGGCGCCCGGTGTGCCGGGCCGCCATCACGGCCAGGACGACCTGGGGGCGGGGCGTCCCCTTGGAGCCGAAGCCGCCGCCGACGTGCTCCGAGACGACCGTGACCTGGTCGGTGTCCAGCGAGAACAGCGCGGCGAGGTCCTCGCAGACCTTGGTGGAGCCCTGGCTGGAGTCGTGGACGGTCAGCCGGCCCTCGCTCCAGTGGGCGGTGGAGGCGTGCGGTTCCATGGGGTGGTTGTGCAGCGGGGGCACGGTGTAGGTGGCGTCGACGGTGACCGGTGCGGCGGCGAACGCCCCGTCGAAGTCGCCGCGTTCCCGGGTCCCGGGATAGCCGCCGTTGGCGATCTTGGCCTCGTACAGCCGCGGATGGCCGGCCGTCAGCAGCACGTCGTGGTCCTCGGTCGCATAGCTGACGCGGACGGCCTCGGCGGCGGCGCGGGCGGTTTCGAGGCTGTCGGCGACGGCGAGCGCGACGTACCAGCCGCGGTGCGGCACCCGGTTGTCCTGGAGCAGCGACAGCGTCGGGTCGTCGGCGGCCGCGAGGCGGGGTGCGTTCTCGTGGGTCAGCACCGCGCACACCCCCGGCAGCGCGAGCGCCGCAGTGGCGTCCACTGCGGTGATCCGGCCCCGGGCGACGGTCGCGGCCACCGGCCAGGCGTAGGCGCAGCCCGGCGGGGTGTGTTCGGCCGCGTAACGGGCAGCGCCGGTGACCTTCTCCCTTCCTTCCCGGCGGGCGAGCGGGGCGCCCAGGGGGTAGGGGGGTGGTCCGAGCGGGAACAGGTCGGGGCTCATGGCTCGCGTCCTTGGGTCGGGGACGGGGGTCGGGGACGGGGATCGGCTGCGGCGGTGGCGCTCCGGTCGTCGTGGTCGGCGTGGTCGGCGTGGTCGGCGTCGTGTGGTCGGTCAGCGGGCGGCGGCCGGGTCCGCCAGGGCGGTCAGCACACTGACGGCCAGGTTGCGGGCGAGTTCGACCTTGAAGGCGTTGTCGCGCAGCGGGCGGGCGGCGGCGAGTTCGGCGTCGGCGGCGCGGGCGAAGGTGTCCTCGGTGGCGGGTGCGCCGTGCAGCACCTCTTCGGCCGCGCGGGCCCGCCACGGCCGGTGCGCGAGCCCGCCGAACGCCAGCGCCGCCCGCCCCACGACGCCGTCCCGCACCTCCAGTACGGCGGCGACGGAGGCCAGGGCGAAGGCGAAGGAGGCGCGGTCGCGGGCCTTGCGGTAGCGCGAGCGCGCGCCCGGGGCGGCCGGCGGGAGCCGGACGGCGGTGAGCAGCTCGCCGGGCCGGATCTCGGTGTCCTGCTCGGGCCGGTCGCCGGGCAGCCGGTGGAAGTCGGTCACCGCCACCGTGCGCTCCCCGTCGGGGCCGTACAGCTGCACCTCGGCGTCCAGGGCGGCCAGCGCCACCGCCAGGTCCGAGGGCTGGGTGGCGACGCAGTGCGCGGAGTGGCCCAGGACGGCCAGATCGCGGTGGACGCCGTCGCGGGCCGGGCAGCCGGTGCCCGGGGAGCGTTTGTTGCAGGGCTTGCTGGTGTCCTGGAAATACAGGCAGCGGGTGCGCTGGAGCAGATTGCCGCCGGTGGTCGCGGTGTTCCGCAGCTGCCCCGAGGCGCCGGCCAGCAGCGCCTGCGACAGGGCGGGGTAGCGCTCGCGTACGGGGGCGGCCGCGGCGAGGTCGCTGTTGCGGACCATCGCACCGATCCGCAGCCCGCCGTCCGGCAGTTCCTCGATGTCCGCCAGCGGCAGCTGGGTGACGTCGATGAGCAGCCGCGGTGTCTCCACGCCCAGTTTCATCAGATCGACGAGGTTGGTGCCGCCGCCGAGGAAGCGGGCGCCGGGCCGGCCGGCGGCGGCCCGTACGGCCTCCTCGACGCTGGTCGCCCGCAGGTAGCCGAACGGTTTCACGGCGCCACCTCCTGGCCTGCGGACGGCGCGGTGGTGCCGGGCCGGGCGCCGGCGTCCGCGACCGCTTCGACGATCCGCGGATACGCGCCGCAGCGGCACAGATTGCCGCTCATCCGCTCGCGGATCTCGTCGGCGGTGAGCTCGACCGGCGCCGCGGGGTCCGCGGTGGCCGGGGTGACGTGGGACGGGAAGCCGTCCGCGGCCTCGGCCAGTACGCCGGCGGCCGAACAGAGCTGGCCCGGGGTGCAGTAGCCGCACTGGAACGCGTCCCGCTCCAGGAAGGCTTCCTGGAGGGGGTGCAGCCGCTCCCCGTCGGCCAGGCCCTCGACGGTGGTGACCCGCCGCCCGTCCTGGGCCACGGCCAGCAGCAGACAGCTGTTGGCGCGCCGCCCGTCGACGAGCACCGTGCAGGCGCCGCACTGTCCGTGGTCGCAGCCCTTCTTGGCGCCGGTGAGGGAGAAATGTTCGCGGAGCAGGTCCAGGACCGTGGTCCGGTGGTCCACGGTCACGGTGTACGCCACGTCGTTGACGTGCAGGACCAGCTCGGACCGCTGCTCGGCGGCCGGCGCTGTGCCGCCGCCGTCCGCCGGAGGTGGGGTGGGCTCCACTCGCTCCTGCCTTTCCGCTCCGGGCCTCGGGGCGGGTGGTGCGGCCCGGGCCGTCGCTCTGCGCCGTGGTCGTGGTCCCCCTGGTCCCCTCCCCCTTGGTCCGCTTCGGATCCGCGGCCCCCTAACGGGTCTCCAGCCGCAGCTCGACCTCCTTTTCCTGGTCGCCGGCGGCGGTGCCGAGGACGTGCACCGCGAATGCCGACTCCAGGCCTCTGCACAGCTCGTCGACCGCCCAGTAGCCGCCCTGGAGGCTGACCACGACGGGGGCGGACAGCCGGCGGGGCTCGGCGGCGGCCTTGCGGTCGCTGACGTCGAAGGTCGAGGTCCACACGGTCGCACCCGGGCCGGCCATCTCCTCGGGTACGTCGTCCGCCTCCCGGTCGGAGCTGAAGGTGGTGCGCAGCGCGCTGAAGACGGCATGTGCGTCCTGGGTCGCACAGCTCTCCAGTTCCACCATCACCTCGGCCGGTACATGTTCCGCGTGTGCCGCCTGCTGTGCGCCGTTCACTGTGGGGCCTTCCTTCGTGGACCGTCCTCCGGAGCCGAACGCTTCCAGGCTCGCCCGGCGGCCCGGTGTGTGCGACCGGAGGCTCGAACGAGTGGTTTGAACGGGCGGCACCGCACAGCACTCCGCAGCGGAGTTACGCTGTGTAGCCAGTGTAAGCGCTCTGTAATCAGAGGCGGAATGCGCGCCTCGCCCGGCGACCACCGCATCCACCGTCGACCACCAGGAGCCTTCGTTGACCAGCACCACCATCGACCAGAAAGCCACCGGCTACTCCGTCCACCATGCGCTCGCCATGGCACGCGCCGCCGCGCTCGCCTACCAGGACGAGGCAGCCATCGATGCCGCCGCCCGGACCTGGGGCTTCGACCGGGTGCGCCACCACCACACCACGTTCCGCCCGCCGTTCCCGCTGGAGGACACCCAGGCGTACACCCTCGGCGGCCACAGCATGATCATCACCAGCTTCCGCGGGACGGAGCCGGCCCAGCTGCGCGACTGGCTCTCGGATGCCACCACCCCGCCGTGGCCCGGCCCCGGCGGCAGGGGGTACGTCCACTACGGCTTCGCCGAGGCCCTGCAGGCCGTCTGGCCGCAGGTCCGCGCCGCCGTCGACGAGTTCCGCGACAACGGCCAGACGGTGTGGTTCACCGGCCACAGCCTGGGCGGCGCGCTGGCGATGCTGGCGGGGGCCCGGCTGCATTTCGAGGAGCCGCATGTGACGGCCAACGGCGTCTACACCTTCGGCCAGCCGCGCACCTGCGACAGACAGCTGTCCAAGGAGTTCAACACGGCCTTCTCGGACCGGATGTACCGCTTCGTCAACAACAACGACATCGTGCCGCAGCTGCCCCCGGAGCCCACCTTCCATCACGTCTCCGCGCTGCGCTACATCGACTCCAAGGGCGCCATCCACCACACCATGCCGCTGCTCAGCGGCATCCTCGACCATGCCAGAGGCCTCACCGCCGATGCCCTCGCGCCCGCCTCCGACGGCGTCCGGGACCACTTCATGGACGCCTACCTCCAGGCCCTGGAACAGAACCAGATCTGACCGGCCGGCCCCGGCCCGGCCGACGGCACCGAGGCCGGGCCGGCCGCCGCCCCGGTCAGATCCGCTGGGTGAGGTTGACCGCGTTGCCGTCCGGGTCCTGGATGTGGGCGACCCGCTGCCCCCAGGGCATGTCATTGGCCGGGCCGCGCACCGTTCCGCCGAGCGACTCGACCCGGTCCAGGAGGGCGTCGACGTCCTCGACGGCGAGGCTGAGCAGGATGCGGGTCGGGGCGCCGGTCGCCACGCTCCCGTCCGCGACGAGGCCCAGCTCCGAGCCCCGGATCCGCAGTCCGACGAAAAAGGCCGGGCCCTCCTCGGGCACCCGGGTGAACTCCTCGGCGCCGGCCAGTGCGCGGTAGAAGTCCCGCAGCCGGTCGAGGTCAGGGGTGACGATCACCGGCTGGACGGCGGCGGGAGCGGGCGGCGGGGTGGCAGACATGGCATCCTCCGATGGGCGTGGACCTGCGGGTTCGGTGAGGTAGACGGCGCCCGGCGGGCCGATTCATCGGCCCGGGCGGGATGACTCGGCGCGGATCTCGGCAGCGGGGGCGACGCTACCGGCCCCCGCCGCGCGGGCGCCCTCCCCCCGGCCGGCGAATGTCCGCGCGCCGGGGCGCTCGCCGAGGCCGCCGGCCTGGGGTTTCACCGGCCACGGCCGTACGGCACCACCCCCGCCCCGGCCGCCGCGGTCCCGCACCACGCCGACGCTCCGCCGTCCGGCCTCACATGGTTGCCATGGGCATCGACCCGGGCGGATCATCCGATACGTACGCCGTACCCACGTACGGCAGCACGGGATGACCGCACCCGGACGACGCGAGGAGAGCCACCGTGGGACCAGCCACCGTCAACGGCCACTGCGCACCGGGCTTTGCAGGCGTACGGGAAGTCTTTGCACGGAACTTCAGCGAGCACGGCGATGTCGGCGCGGCGGTCACGGTGACCGTGGAGGGCGAGGCGGTGGTCGACCTGTGGGGCGGCCATGCGGACGCGGCCGGGGCCCGCGGCTGGGAGCGCGACACCCTCGTCAACGTCTACTCGACGTCCAAGGGGATGACCGCCCTGTGCGCCCATCTCCTCGTGGACCGGGGCGAGTTGGACCTCGACGCCCCGGTCGCCCGCTACTGGCCCGAGTTCGCCCAGGCCGGCAAGCGGGACCTCCCCGTGCGCTGGCTGCTCAGCCACCGTGCCGGTCTGATCGCCCCCCGTGAGCGGCTGTCCGCACGGGACGCCTACGACTGGGAGCGGGTGTGCGCCGCCCTGGCGGCCACCGAGCCGTGGTGGGAGCCGGGCACCGCACAGGGCTACCACGCGGTGACCTTCGGATACCTCGTGGGCGAGGTCGTCCGGCGGATCACCGGGCAGTCCCTCGGCACGTTTCTGCGCAGCGAGATCACCGGGCCGCTGGGCGCGCGGGTGTTCATCGGCACCCCCGCCGAGGAGCACGCCCGCTGTGCCGACATGGTCGGGCAGCTGGACGAGGCGCGGCTCGCCCGGCAGTTCCCCGGCCTGCCGAAGCCGCCGTTCAAGGCGCTGTCCGACCATCCCTATGCCGTCGTCGCGCTGGCGTTGACGTACGTCCCCACCGGCGATGTCAACAGCGCCGCCTACCGGTCCGCCGAGATCCCGGCGGGCAACGCGCACGCGTCCGCCCACGGGCTGGCGACCGTGTACGGCGCACTGGTGGGCGGCACGCTCGTGCGGCCCGCCACCCTGGAGGCGATGCGCCGGTCGCAGAGCCTGCCGGGCGAGCGTGATCTGACCATCGGCGCCCTCGCCCCGGAGGGCTACGAACACCGCTGGGGGCTGGGCTACATGCTCAACCACCAGGGCCAGGCGGGGCCCAATCCGCGGGCGTTCGGACACGGCGGCGCGGGCGGCTCGTACGCCTTCGCGGACCCGGAGAACCGGCTGTCGTACGCGTACACCATGAACAAGTACGGCGGGGGCACCACGGGCCTCGATCCCCGCAACGCCGGGCTGGTCCGGGCGGTGTACCAGGCCCTGGAGCACGGCCGGAGCTGAGCGCCGGCCCGGCTACGGTGCGGCCGACTCCGGCGGCGGGGCCGGCCTCGGGGCCACCGGCGGCTCGCCCGCCGCGTCGGTCAGCGCCCGCAGCGAGCGGATGAGCCCGGCGCGTTCGCCGGCCGGCAGCCGGGACACGAGCGCGGCGATCTCCGTGTGCCGGGCGGCGAGCACCTCCTCGACGAGCGCGCGGCCCGGCTCCGTCAGGCTCAGCACGACCTCGCGGCGGTTGCCGGGGTTGGCCTGCCGGGTGACGCTGCCGGCCGCCTCCAGCCGGTCGACCATCCGCATCGCGGTGGACGGATTGACGCCCAGCGCACCGGCCAGCGCGGCGAGCTTGACCGGCCCCTGACTGTCCAGCACCACCAGCGCCCGCAGCTGGGGCAGGGTGAGGGAGGGGGCGGTCCGGCCGAGCGCCCGGGCCGAGATCGCCACCAGCAGCCGGGAGGCGGTCAGCACCGCGGCGATGACCTCGTCGACGTCGTGGTCGAGGTCGTGGTCGAGATCGCTGCCGGGCGCGGCCACCCCGGCCGGCCGCGGTGCGCCGTGCGCGTCGTGCCCCATGCCGCCTTTATACCCGCTGACGGCATCGTGCCTGGTCGCGGGCGTCGCGAGGGGCGATCCAGGGTCCGCGGGTCCGGCCCCCCGCAGACCGTCGCGGAGCGCCATAATGGGAGGAGCGGCATGCATCCGGCCCCGGTGCGAGCGCAGGGCCGGGAGAGGGCGTGATGACCATGGAACGGGACACCGAGACGGTTCACGAGGCATATTCCTTCGTCTGTCTGCACTGCGGGCACGGCTGGGAAGAGGAGTACGAGATCCGGCACACCACGGATCTGGCCGGCCACCGGCGCGCCGACTACTTCACCCGCGGCGTCCGCGTCGCCTCCCCACTGACCCGCGCCGAGTGCCCGTCCTGCAATCGCGGACCGCTCCGCATCCTGCGCCCCGGCCGGGTGAACTCGACCCGCCCCTACCTGGCCTGAGCCCGCCCCTCTCCAGCTGACTCCCCGTCACCATCCCGTGTACAGGAGGTGGTTGAGGAGCAGTGCCAGTACGGCCTGGGCCGCCAGCCAGTGGCGGTGCCGGGCCGTGGGCAGCAGCGCGCAGGCCGCCGGCAGCCAGGCGGCGAACGGCAGCCATATCCGTTCGGTCTCCGCCTTGCTCATCCCGGAGAGATCGGCGACCAGCACGGCGAGCAGCACCGCCAGCACGAGGACGATCAGCCGGTCGGCGGGGTCACGCGGCGGTCCGGCGGACGGCCGAAGCCCCCGCAGGGCGCTGGGGGCCGCCACGAGCGTGCGCCGCACCCCGGCAACCGTCGCCAGGCCGGTGATCAGCACGGTGCAGGCGAGGTTGCCCCACACCCAGTACGCGTACGGGCGGACGGCCGCGGCGCCCTGGTAGTAGCGCTCGACCAGCAGCCGATAGCCCTCCCACCAGGAGAATCCGGCGAGGGTGAAGGCGGCCGCGACGGCCGCGGCGCCGACCGCGAAGAGGGGCAGCGGGTGCCAGGTCCGGGTGAGCAGCAGCACCGCGCCGGCGATCAGCGCGATCAGGGTCAGGCCGTAGGAGAGGTAGCAGGTCAGGCCGAACAGGAGGCCGGAGGCCAGGGCGGCGGCGGCCGGGTGGCTGGTGCGGCGGGTGGCCGCCAGCGCGAGCAGCGCCAGGGACCAGGCGGCGACCGCCGCGAAATAGCCGTCCGCCGAGGTGCCCACCCAGACGGCGGACGGGGCCAGGACGAGAAACGGGGCGGCGCGGCGGGCGGTCGGCTCGTCGGTCAGGGCGCGCAGCGCGATGAGGACCGCGGCCACGGCGGAGGTGCCGAGGGTGAGGCACCAGACACCGGCCCAGCCACCGCCGCCCAGACCGATGCGGTCCAGGCCGACGAAGGTGAGCACGGCGGCCGGGGGGTGGCCGGCGACATGGGCGGGCCAGTGGTCCGGGCCGTTGTTGAGGATGTGGTGGGTGAAGTCGCGCACCGCCGCGCCCAGATCGTCGAAGCGGTGGATGACGGTCAGGTACTCGTACGCGGTGGTCAGGCGCCGGGCTATGCCGGTCTGCCAGCCGTCGATCAGCGCCAGCGACCAGGTCCAGGCCAGGGCGGCGGTCCAGGCCGCCAGGACGAGGCGGCGCCAGGGCAGCCGGGCCGCGAGGGAGGGCCCGTGGAGGATCACGGCGGCGCCGACCACGAGCGCGGCGGGGGTGCCGGGGCCCAGGTGCGGGAACCACGAGGCGTACAGCGGGGGCCAGTTGACATGCAGGCTGCCGTGGGTCCGCTCGATGACGGTGCCGACGACGGCGGCAACCGTGACGAGCAGGACGCCGGCCGCGGCGGCCCGCAGATCAGCGCGGTGGTGGGCACGTTCTTCGGTGGTCACACGGGGAGTCACAGCCGCACGCTAGGCGCCGAGGGGCGACCCGGGCCGTCCGGCGGCCAGGGCGTCACCGTTCCGTCAGATTCTCCCGGCGCCGTGCCGCCGTTCCGCCGACGTCAGAGCCTCGTCATGCGTCGCAACCCCCTCGGCGCACCGGTCGCGGCATAGCGTCGGCACCAGGTCCCGTCCGGCCCCGATCCGCCGGGCGGTTCACCCGCGACGGACCGCCGTCGCACCGACCGCCGAGGACACAACATGGGTGCCCGTTCCCCGTTCACTCCCCCGACATCGCCGTCGTTCTGGCGCAGTCCGCTGCGCGGCCCCTGGCTGACCGCGGTGCTCGGCACCGTGCTGCTGGCCGGGATCACGCTGCTGTTCGTGACCGGTCTGCTGTCGTACGCCGCGTACAACCCGGATCTGGCCGGCGGCGTCAACGACAAGACGCCGGACAAGGGCCTACTGGGCTTCTACCTCTTCAGCTGGCCGACCGGTCCGCACTGGCTCTACCGCCTCACCCAGGGACTGCACGTCACCCTGGGGATCACACTGGTGCCCGTGGTGCTGGCGAAGCTGTGGTCGGTGATCCCCAAGCTGTTCACCCTGCCGCCGGCCCGGTCCGTCGGCCATGCGCTGGAGCGGATTTCGCTGCTGCTGCTGGTCGGCGGGGTGCTGTTCGAATTCGTCACCGGGCTGCTCAACATCCAGCTGGAGTACCTCTTCCCGGGCTCCTTCTATCCGCTGCACTTCTACGGTGCGTGGGTGTTCATCGGCGCGTTCGTCGTGCATGTCGTGCTGCGGCTGCCGCGGGCGCTGCGGGCGCTGCGCGAGCGCCGCGACCCGCAGGCGGCGGCCGACGACACCGGGTTGGTGGCGGCCCGGCCGGACCGGCCGACGGCGACCCGGCGCGGGGCGCTGGGGCTGGTCGGGGCCGGTGCGCTGGTGCTGTGCGCGACGTCGGCGGGGCAGAGCATCGGCGGCTGGTGGCGGCGTACCGCCCTGCTGGCGCCGCACGGGGGACGGGATCCGGGCAGTGGCCCGAACGGCTTCCAGATCAACAAGACCGCCGCGGCCATGGGCATCCGGGCCCGGGACACCGGCGACGACTGGCGGCTGACGGTCGAGGGCGGCGGCCGGCGGGTACGGCTCAGCCGCGCCGATCTGCTGACGCTGCCCCAGCACGAGGCGGCGCTGCCGATCGCCTGTGTCGAGGGCTGGTCGACCGACGACCAGCAGTGGGGCGGGGTGCGGCTGCGGGACCTCGCCGCTCTGGTGGGGCTCGGTACGCCACCACCCGGCGTGCTGGTCGAATCGCTCCAACTGCACGGCGCGTTCCGGCGGGCCGCGCTGCGCGACAACCAGGTGCGCGATCCGCGGTCGCTGCTCGCGCTGCGGGTGGGCGGGGCGGAGCTGTCACAGGACCACGGCTATCCGGCGCGGATCATCGTCCCGGCGGCACCCGGGGTGCTCAACACCAAGTGGGTCTCGCGGCTGACGTTCGGGGAGTGGTGAGGATGCGGGAGCGGCTCGTGGGGTGGCGTGAACGGCTCGCGGGGTGGCGGGCGCGGGGAGCCCGGGCGGTGGGTGCGCTGCGCCGCCGGCTGCGGTACGGCGAGGGGCCGCTGCATCTGCTCCTGATGCTGGCCTCGTTCGCGCTCACCGGCTATGCGGGGCTGCGGCTGCTGGCCGGCGGGCAGTGGCCGCTGGTGGTCGTCTGGTTCGTCGGGGCGGCGCTGCTGCACGATCTGGTGCTGTTGCCGCTGTATACGTCCGCCGACCGTGCACTGGCCCGTTGCACGTCGGAAGGGGCCCGGCACCGGGCCTGGACCGGGTACGTCCGGGTCCCCGCCGCGGTGTCCGGGCTGCTGTTGCTGGTGTGGCTCCCGCTGATCGCGGGCTCGTGGGACCCCGGTGCGGCGGCGCGCTACGAGGCCGGGACGGGGTTGCCCGGCGGGGTGTTCCTGGCCCGCTGGCTGCTGGTCACCGCCGGGCTGTGCGTGCTGTCCGCCCTGTGGCTGCTGGGCCGTACGCTTCAGCCGCGGCTGCGCAGGGCGGCCCGGCGGCGCAGGGAGACGAAGCAGCGTTCGGCGCCCGGCAGTTGATCCGCCTGGCCGGTGACGGTCCACTGCTCGGCGGGGGCCCAGCCGGCCTGGGCCGCGTACCGCAGCAGCGCGGGGGTCCCCACCCGGGCCCAGGGGAAGGTGTCGTCCGGCGACCGGGCGGCGCCGCCCGGGGCGTGGTGGCTGCCCTCGACCCGGACCCGGACCTGTTCATCGACGTCCGCCGGGGTGGTCTCCACTATGAGGAGGCCGCCCCGGTCGACCAGTTCGGCGCTGCGGGCCAGCAGGGCGCGGGGGTCGCCGCCGATGCCGATATTGCCGTCGAGCAGCAGGGCGGTTCCCCAACTCCCCTCGCCCGGAAGGGAGTCGAAGACCGAGCGGTGCACCGCGGCCCCGCCGGTCGCCAGGGTGCGGGCCACCGCAGCGGCGCTGACGTCGATGCCGAGCGCGCGCCGGCCCCGCGCGAGGAGCGCGGCGACCAGCCGGCCGGGACCGCAGCCGATGTCGAGGACGGCGCCCTCACAGCGGCGCAGTGCCGACAGGTCGGCGGCGTCGGCCCGGGCGCACCAGCGCTCGACCTCCAGCGGCAGCAGCCAGCCGTCGCTGCGGCGCAGGAACAGCGGGCCGCGGCCGTGGCGCAGGGCATCGGCGTACGGGTCCGCTCCCCAGGAGACGGGGGGCTGCCGGTCGGTGCGTGTCGTGGGAGGTACGGCGGTGCTCATCGTCCGGTGACCCCCGTCAGCCCGGCCAGGGTGGCGGCGAAGCGGCCGTCCGGTGCCGCGGCGGCGACCTGCTCGGCATCGGCCGCGGTGTCGACATCGCGCAGCGGCGGCAGTTCCCGTACCCGGAGTCCGGCGGCGGCCAGCCGGGCGCGCTGGGCGGCGCCGGTGCGGTCGGTGGACATCGGGACGCCGCGCAGCAGCCCCGGGTCGGGGGCGGCCAGGCCGAGCGCCCAGAATCCGCCGTCGTCGGCCGCCCCGAACCAGGCGTCGCAGTCGTCCCAGGCACCGGAGTCCAGTGCCGGGGCGAGGAGTTGGGGGGTGACCTGCGGGGTGTCCATGCCGATGAGCAGGGTCGGGCCGGCGCTGCCGGCGAAGGCCGCGGCGAGCCGCTCGTCGAGACCGCCGGCGCTCTGCGGCCGGACGTCGAAGCCGGCCGGCAGCCAGTTCCCCGGGCGGCCGTCCAGGACGACCACCCGCCGCCGGGCGGGCATCGCCCGGACGGCCTGGAGGGTGTCGTACAGCGCGGCCTCGGCCAACCAGGCGGCCTCGTGCGGGGTATAGGGCGGGGTGAGCCGGGTCTTGACCCGCCCCGGCACCGGTTCCTTGGCGATGACCAGGACCGTCGTGGGCCCCGGTCGCACCGGCTGGTCTGCGGACTCGGTCATCGGGCCGTCTCCTCGGTACGGGGCAGCAGCGGCGGCTGACGCAGGACGGTGCGCATGTCGCGCACCGCATGCCAGGTGCCGCGCCAGGTGCCGGTGACCTTCGAGCGGCCGGTGCGCGGCCGGTAGGGCACCTCGCGTTCCTCGACGCGCCAGCCGGCGTCGGCGGCCCGGACGACCATCTGCAGGGGGTAGCCGCTGCGGCGGTCGGTGAGCCCGAGGCCGAGCAGGTCGGTGCGCCGGGCCGCGCGCAGCGGTCCGAGGTCGTGCAGCCGCAGTCCGGTGCGCCGGCGCAGCATCCGGGCCAGGGCGAGGTTGCCGAGCCGGGCGTGCGGCGGCCAGGCGCCGCGCCCCTCGGGGCGGCGGCGGCCCAGCACCAGATCGCTGTCGCCGTCATGGACGGCCCGGACGAACGGGGTGAGCAGCGCCGGGTCGAGGGAGGCGTCGCAGTCGCAGAAGCAGACGATGTCCGCGTCGGCGGCGAGCAGTCCGGCGTGGCAGGCGGCACCGAAGCCGCGGCGCGGCTCGTGCACCACGGTGGCGCCCAGGCCGCGGGCGACCTCGGCCGAGCCGTCGGTGGAGCCGTTGTCCACGACGATCGCCCGCCAGCCGGCCGGGATGCGGGCCAGCACCCAGGGCAGTGCGGCGGCCTCGTCGAGGCACGGCAGTACGACGTCCACCGAGCCGGGCCGCAGGCCGGGGGACGCGGAAGAAGGGGAGGAAGGGGTCATGCCGTCACCTGCACCTCAGAAGCGGAACATCAGGACATCGGGTTCGTGGGACACACGGACGGCGTGGGCGCAGCGGGCCCTGCGGACGGCGTGGGCGCAGCGGGCCCTGCGGACGGCGCGGCTGCCGCGGGCCGTGCGGACGGCGCCGCCCGCATCCCTTCCCGGGCGAACTCCGCCATCCCCTCGGTGAATCCGGTCGCCGCCCGCCAGCCGAGGTCCGCGGCGATCCGCCGGGACGACGCGGTGATGTGCCGTACGTCGCCCAGCCGGTACTCCCCCGTCACCACAGGCGGCGGCCCGCCGCACGCCGCGGCCAGGGTCTGCGCCATCTCCCCGACGGTGTGCGGCACGCCGCTGCCGGTGTTGTACGCGGTCAGGGTCCCCGGCGCACGGTCCGGCAGGGCCGACAGCGCCACCTCGTTGGCCGCCGCGACATCGCGCACATGGACGAAGTCCCGCCGCTGGCCGCCGTCCTCATAGACCGTCGGCGACTGCCCGCGGGCCAGCGCCGAGCGGAAGAACGAGGCCACCCCCGCGTACGGGGTGTCGCGCGGCATGCCGGGCCCGTAGACGTTGTGATAGCGCAGCGAGACGGCCCGGCCGCCGGTGGCCCGCGCCCAGGAGGCGGCCAGGTGCTCCTGGGCGAGCTTGGTCGCCGCGTAGACGTTGCGCGGATCGGTGGGCGCGTCCTCGCCGACCAGCCCCGGCCGCAATTCCGCGCCGCACTGCGGGCAGCGCGGCTCGAACCGCCCCGCCGCCAGCTCGGCCTCCGCCCGCGGGCCGGGCCGCACCGCCCCGTGGCCGGGGCAGGTGTAGCGCCCCTCCCCGTAGACCACCATCGACCCGGCGAGCACCAGCTGCCGCACCCCGGCCGCGGCCATCGCGGCCAGCAGCACCGCCGTGCCCAGGTCGTTGCAGCCCACATAGTCGGGCGCGTCCGCGAAGTCCTTGCCCAGGCCCACCATCGCGGCCTGGTGGCAGACCGCCTGCACCCCGTCGAGGGCCGCGTCGACGGCCGCCCGGTCCCGTACGTCGGCGACGATCCGCCGCTCCCCCGGGCGCAGGGGCGGGGGCTCGGGGTGCGCCGAGGGCAGCAGCGCGTCCAGCACGACGGGCTCGTGCCCGCGCGCCAGGAGCGCCTCGACGACCTGCGATCCGATGAAGCCGGCGCCGCCGGTGACCAGTACACGCATGCCGGTCACGCTAAGCGGGAGAGGGCGCTCGGGCCCGCGCACGGAGCGTCGTGTCATGGGTCCGTAAGATCCGCGGCCCGGCCGGCGCGGGCGCGGACCGGCCTCTCCCGGCCCACTGCGATTCGGTAACAGGGCGCATTCGAGGTATTTCGGTACGGCATACGGTGCTTATGCTCAGGCCGGGGGAACGGGGGGCCGCTTCGGGACAGTCCGACGGCCGACGGTCCCCTGCCTGATCACCTCACCTGACACCGTCGGAGAACACCTTGGCCGTGGAGAACGTCGAGCGCTGCACCGGCTCCCGTGTGCTGGCCGCGCTGCCGTACGCGGTCATGGCCGTGGTCAGCGCGGTCGACCTCACCGCGGGCCCGGGGGTCGGGTTCCTGCCTCTGGTGTCCCTGGGGCCGGCGTTCGCCGGGCTGGTCGGCGGCTGGCGGCGCACCGCCGTGGTCGGGCTGACGGCGTTCGTGCTCTGCGTCGGCCTGGGCGTCAGCCACGGCGAGTTCGTCAGCCGGCGCGGGCTGACCGCCCTGCTGTCGGTGGCCGGGGTGACCGCGGCGGGTGTGGTGGCCGCGGTGATGCGCCAGCGGCGCGAGGCGGAACTCGCCAGCGTCCGCTCGATCGCCGAGGTGGCGCAGCGGGTGCTGCTGCGGCCGGTGCCGCGCAGCGCGGGCCCGCTGCGGATCGCGGTCTCCTACACCTCGGCGGTGGCCGAGGCCCGGATAGGCGGCGATCTGTACGAGGTGGTGACCTCACCCGCCGGGGTCCGGATCATCGTCGGCGATGTGCAGGGCAAGGGCCTGGAGGCGGTGGAGAGCGCGGCGGTGGTGCTGGGCGCGTTCCGGGAGGCGGCGCACGACGAACCGGATCTGCCGGCCGTCGGGGAGCGGGTCGAGCGGGCGCTGAACCGTCATCTGGCGGGCGAACGGTTCGTCACCGCGGTGCTCGCCGAGATCGGTGACGGTCCGCAGGCCACGCTGTTGAACTTCGGCCATCCGGCGCCCCTGGTGGTCCGCCCGGCCGGCGCGGTCGCCTTCGCCGCCCCGCCCGACCGCGCCCTCCCGCTGGGCCTCACCCTCCAGGGCGCCGGGGCACCGGCCCCCTACGAGGTGCCATTCGCCCCCGGTGACCAGATGCTCTTCTACACCGACGGGGTCACCGAGGCCCGCGATGCGGCGGGCCGCTTCTACCCCCTCGACGAGCGCGCCGCGCTGCTGAAGGACCCCGACCCGGAGGCCGCACTGCGCTCGGTGCGCGAGGACCTCGTCGAGCATGCCGAGGGTCCGCTGCACGACGATGCGGCGATGCTGCTGGTCCGCCATCGGGAGGAATGGTGAACCGGGTTCGGGCCGGAGGCGGCCGGGGCGGTGCGCCGCGCTCGGCTCAGTCGTCGCGCCGGCCGTCGCTGTCCTGACCCCCGCCGGTGCCGGGCCGCTCGCCGCCGGCCTCGCCCTTCCCGGGCTCCCCCGGCTCCGCCGCCTCACCCGCGGTCTTCGCCGCCGCCCTCGCCTCCAGCCGGCGGGATGCCTCCTCGCGGGCCGCGGCCGTGGCGACCGAGGGCCACACGCGGTCGAGTGAGGCGTTCATCGCGGCCCCGACCAGCACCGCGAAGGCGGACACCCCGATCCACAGCAGGACCGCGACCGGTGCGGCCAACGAGCCGTAGATGGTGGGGCCCTCGACCGTCGAGGTGAGGTAGAGGCGGAGCAGAAAGCTGCCGAGCACCCACATGCCGAGGGCGACCACCGCGCCGGGAATGTCCTCCGGCCAGGGCGAACGGACCGGTACGGACGCGTGGTAGAGCGTGGTCAGAAAGGCCACCGAGAGGAGCAGGACGACCGGCCAGTACAGCGCCCGGATGATGTGCTCGCTGGCCGGCAGCCAGCCCACGACGGTGTCGGGGCCGGCGACCATCAGCGGCAGTGTGACGGCGCCGACGACGAGCGCGGCGAGGTACAGCGCGAAGGACAGCAGCCGGGTCCGCACGATGCCGCGCCGGCCGTCGAGGCCGTACATGATGGTGATGGTGTCGACAAAGACGTTCATCGCCCGGGAGCCGGACCACAGGGCGATGGCGAAGCCGATGGAGATGACGTCCGGGCGGCGGCCGGTGAACACATCGTGCAGCAGCGGCCGGGCGATCTCGTTCACACCGCGGCTGGACAGCACGGTGCCGGCGCCGGAGAGGATCTGCTGCCGGACGTGGTGAAGGGTGTCGTGGCCGATCCACGCCTGGGTGTAGCCGAGCACACCGAGGAGCCCGAGGATCAGCGGGGGCAGCGACAGCAGACTCCAGAACGCGGCCTCGGCGGCCAGTCCGGTGACCCGGTACTTCATGCAGGAGTGGACGGTGTCCTTGAGCAGCAGCCAGGCCAGCCGGCGCTTGGAGACATTGCGGTAGAGGGCACGGGCCTTGATCAGGCGCCCCGCGGGCCGCTCGGTTGGTTCGTTTGCCGGCTGCACCTCCTTACCGTATCGGGCATGGCAGCCACCACTCACACCGTCACGAACCAGCCCCCGCCGCTGGTCGGATACAACGTCTTCGGGAGCGACCCGGTCCTCACCGAGGGCATCACCCGGCACGTCGCCGACGCCCGGCTCGACGAGGTACGCGAGGAGCTGAACACCCTGGGACGGGCGGCCGGCTCCGTGCACGCCCGGCAGTGGGGCGAGCAGGCCAATGACTGTCCGCCGGTCCTGCGCACCCATGACCGCTACGGCCACCGCATCGACGAGGTCGAGTTCCACCCGGCCTGGCACCGGTTGCTCGGCCACGCCGTCACGGCCGGGCTGACCGGCGCCTGGTCCCGGCCCGACGGCCATGTCCGGCGCACCGCCGGCTTCCTCGTGTGGACCCAGGCCGAGGCGGGGCACGGCTGCCCGCTGTCGATGACCCATGCGGCGGTGCCCACGCTGCGCGCCGAGCCGGAGCTGGCGGCCGAGTGGGAGCCGCTGCTGACCTCGCAGGTGTACGACCGGGAGCTGCGGCCGGTCGCCGAGAAGGGCGGTGCGCTGGCCGGGATGGCCATGACGGAGAAGCAGGGCGGCAGCGACGTACGGGCCAACACCACCCGCGCCGAACCCCTGGCCGCACCCGGCGAATACGTCCTGACCGGGCACAAGTGGTTCTGTTCGGCGCCGATGTCGGACGCCTTCCTGGTACTGGCCCAGGCGCCGGGAGGGCTCACCTGCTTTCTGCTGCCCCGGGTGCTGCCGGACGGCAGCCGGAACGCCTTTCGCATCCAGCGCCTCAAGGACAAGCTCGGCAACCGCTCGAACGCCTCGGCGGAGGTGGAGTTCGACGGGCAGACCTGGGCCCGCCGGGTCGGCGAGGAGGGGCGCGGGGTGGCCACCATCATCGAGATGGTCACGGCCACCCGGCTGGACTGCGTCACCGCGTCGGCGGCGGTGATGCGGCAGGCGGTGGCACAGGCGGTGCACCACACCGCCTACCGGGAGGCGTTCGGCGGCCGGCTGATCGACAAGCCGCTGATGCGCAATGTGCTGGCCGATCTGGCGCTGGAGTCGGAGGCGGCGTCCACCCTCGCGCTGCGGCTGGCGGCGGCGTACGACGGCGACACCGAGCAGGACCGGAACTTTCTGCGGCTGGCGGTGCCGGCGGCGAAGTACTGGGTGACCAAGCGCTGCACGCCGGTGGTGGCCGAGGCGCTGGAGTGCCTGGGCGGCAACGGCTATGTGGAGGAGTCGGGGCTGCCCCGGCTGCTGCGCGAGGCGCCGCTCAACTCGATCTGGGAGGGCGCCGGCAACGTCCAGGCGCTGGACGTGCTGCGGGCCCTGCAGCGCGAACCCGACGCGCTGAACGCGTTCCTGACCGAGATCGGGACGGCGCGGGGCGCGGACCACCGGCTGGACCGGGCGATCCGGGCGATGCTCACCGAACTCGCCGATCTGGAGGGCATCGAGGCCCGGGCCCGGCGGCTGGTGGAGCGGATGGCGACGGTGCTCCAGGGGTCGCTGCTGGTGCGCCACGCACCGCCCGAGGTCGCGGATGCGTTCTGTGCCTCCCGGCTCGGCGGCGATGCGGGGGCGGCGTTCGGGACGCTGCCGCACACGCTGGACCTCGCGACGGTGGTGGAGCGGGCCCGGCCGGAGATCGACGACTGCCCGCCGGACTGAGCCGGCGCCGCGGGGGTCGGGGAGCGGTGCCGCGCCGACTCGGCACCGCTCCCGGTCTCAGGGGCCGCCGGCCGGCCAGTCCGGCGGGTCCTCGGTGCGGCCGCGCAGCACCGCGTCGACCGCCACGATGAGGTCACCGTCCGGTGCGTCCGGCGGGAAGTCGGCCAGCATCCCGCGCGCCTCGTAGTAGCGCAGCACCCGGCGGGCCTCGTCCGCACCGGTCCAGTCCGCGCCGTGCAGCAGCACGACGAGGTCGGCGAAGGCCAGCGCGGGGCGCAGACCGCCGATGCCGCTCGCCCCGTCGAGGAGTTGCGGGGCGCTGTCGATGACATAGCCGCCGGGAGGCAGCGGCCGGCGGCTGAGCAGGAGGTCGGCCGCGGGCAGTCGGGGGATCCCGTAGTGGGCGGCCAGCCGGGCGGCGCGCGCGAGGCGCGCCCCCTCGTGCGCTCCGATCACCACGAGACGCGGGGCGGCGACCATGGTGAGCCCCCTCCCGCACCGTGCCGACGTCTCGCGGCGGCCGATGGCGTCCCCGGCGACAACCGGCGGGGTCTCCGACGGGTGACCGGCGAGCCCGCGGTGGCGAGGCGCCATCGGCCGCCGGCACCAGAGTCCCCCGTACACCTC
This sequence comes from Streptomyces sp. 2323.1, assembly GCF_900221035.1. Classification (NCBI taxonomy): domain Bacteria; kingdom Bacillati; phylum Actinomycetota; class Actinomycetes; order Kitasatosporales; family Streptomycetaceae; genus Streptomyces; species Streptomyces sp. 2323.1. The sequence goes on from NZ_LT907981.1 coordinate 1,662,603, forward strand.
AGGGGCCACAACGGTTGCAATGCGTTGCAGTGCGTTGCGACGGACCGGAACAATGGTCCTTCCAGGACGGCCTGATGACGGCTCGCTGGACACCGCCCACCGGAGTGCACAACGGAGAGCAGCGTGAGCGACAGACCGATCGACGGCGCCATCTGGTCGGACCGGGACGTCCGCGCCACCACCCGCCGCCTCGCCACGGTCCACGAGGCCGCGCTCGCGGGCGAGGCGACGGGCGGCGCTCCGCTCGCCGCCCCCCGCGCGGTGATCGGCGAATCCTGGCGCCGGGTGCTGGTCTCGGGTGGCGTGGACCCGGACCGCGATTCGCCGCAAACCCTGCTGTCGGTCGCGGAGTTGGAGCACCGTCGGCAGGTCTCCCAGCTGGCGGCGGTGCTGCCGGTGCTCCACGAGGGGCTGCTGCCGGCCGCCGACGCCGCGCAGCAGATCATGGTCGTCACCGATGCCGAGGGCCGGGTGCTGTGGCGCGAGGGCAGCGCGCCGGTCCGCCGGATGGCCGACCGGCTGGGCTTCGACAAGGGCGCCGACTGGCGGGAGGGCGTCGTCGGCACCAATGCCATCGGCACCGCGCTGGTGGCCCGCCGGCCCATACTGGTGCACTCCGCGGAGCACTTCGTCCGCAGCCATCACCAGTGGACGTGTGCCGCGGCGCCGCTCCACGACCCGCGCGACGGACGGCTGCTGGGCACGGTGGACCTCAGCGGTCCGGCGCCCTCCTTCCACCCCACGACGCTCTCCCTGGTGTCCGCGGTCGCCCGGCTCGCGGAGGGCGAGCTGCGCAGCCGCCACCAGCTGTCCCTGGAGCGGCTGCGGTCGAGCGCGGCGCCGGTGCTGGCGCGGCTCGGCGGGCGGGCGCTGGCCGTCGACTCGAACGGCTGGGTCGTAGGGGTCACGGGCCTGACACCGCCGGACCGGGTGGCGCTGCCCAAGGCGCCCCAGGCCGGGCCGCTGTGGCTGCCGCGGTACGGCAGCTGCGCGCTGGAGCCACTGCCGGGCGGCTGGCTGATCCGGGTCGGGGGGCAGGAGCGGGACGTGGGGCCGAGCCGGGTGCTGCTGGACGTCAGCGGCCGGGACGGCCCGACGGTGACCGTCAGCGGCCCGGCCGGCAGCTGGGCGCACGAGCTGACGCCGCGCCATGCCGAGCTGCTGTTCGTCCTCGCCGCGCATCCGCAGGGGCGCAGCGCCGCCGAACTCGCCCGGGACCTGTTCGGCGACGAGAACCGTACGGTCACGGTGCGGGCCGAACTCTCCCGCCTGCGCCGCCATCTCGCGAGCGTGCTGGCGCACCGGCCGTACCGCTTCGCGGACGGGGTGGAGGTCGAGCTCCGGCTGCCGGCGGCGCGGGCCCATCTGCTGCCGCAGTCGTCGGCGCCCGCGGTGGCGGCGGCGCGGCGGGGGTGACCGGGCGGCGCGGGGCGAGGATGAGCCGACGGCGCGGGCGGGGGTGACCGGACGGCGCCGGGCGGGGATGACCGGGTGGCGCGAGCCGGGGTGAGCCGACGGCGCGGGGCCGGGGCGGAAATTCGGGTGCGGACGCGCGTTCCCCTCTCCTAGGGTGGGCCGCACTCATACCGCAGCTCCCTCCAGAAGGACGTCGCAGAACGGGAGCAGCCCGCGCCATCGCGCGCGGAAAAGGACGAGTGGGCGACACCGAGATCCGTCATGCCCGCACGTCCTTCTGGAGGACCTCCATGTCCGTCGGCCTCGGCCTTCCCATCGGCGACCCCGCGCAGCTGCTCAGCTGGGCCCGGCGCGCCGAAGCCACCCCCTTCACCACGGTCGCCCTGCTCGACCGGCTGGTGTTCCACAACCCCGAACCGCTGATCACGCTGGCCACCTTGGCCGGCGCCACCTCCCGGATCCGCCTCCAGACCGAGGTGCTGCTCGCCCCGCTGCACCGTACGGCGCTGCTCGCCAAGCAGGCCGCCACCCTCGATCTGCTCTCCGGCTCCCGCTTCACCCTCGGCATCGGTATCGGCGGCCGCGACGACGACTATCTGGCCGCGGGCGTCGACCTGCGCACCCGCGGCCGGCGGCTGGACGCACAGATGGCGACCCTGCGGCGGCTCTGGTCGGGCGAGCCGCTCTCCGAGAAGGTCGCCCCGATCGGTCCGGCGCCCGCGCGGCCCGGTGGGCCCGAGGTGCTGTTCGGCGGCTTCGTGCCCGCCGCGATCGAGCGCGTCGCCCGCTGCGGCGACGGCTTCCTCGGCGCCGCGCTGCCGCCCGCGCACATGGACGGCATGTTCCGCGCCGTGGAGGAGGCGTGGTCACGGGCCGGGCGTACGGGCCGGCCGCGGCTGCTGGCCCAGGTCAATGTGGCGCTCGGCCCGCCGCCGGTCGTCGACCGCGCCCGCCGGGAACTGCACGCGTACTACCAGCCGAGCAGCCACACCGGGCATGTCGTCAACGGGCTGCTCACCACCGGGGCGCAGATCCGTGCGGCGGTGGCCGCGTACCGGGCGATCGGCGCGGACGAAGTGATGCTCTACTGCTGGTCCCCGGGCCCGGACCAGGTCGAGCGGCTGGCCGACGCGGTGTTCGGGACCGAGTAGCCGACACGTCGACCGCCCGTCGGGGCCGGACGACCGAAGAGCCGGCCGGCCGCCACCCGTTCGGCCGGCTGCGTTCGCCGCTGCCCCGCGGGCGCGCCTAGCCTGCCGACTGCGGACCGTGCACCGCGGGGCGCGCGGCCACGGGAGGTGAGCGATGAGCCCGGCAGGCCCGACCGAAGCGGCGGCCGCGGAACCGGCCGCCGCCCGCCGGCCCCGGTGGGGCGTGCTGGTCCTGGCCGGGCTGATCGGCCTCGGCATGGTGCGCCAGGGGCTGTCCGGCGAGGCGGACGGGCCGCCGCAGCCGGCGGCCGGCGGTGTGCTCTTCCCCGGCGACCTCCCGCCCACCGGCCCGGCGCCGCCCCCGCTGCCCCGTTCCGTGCCCTCCCGGGTGGCGATCGCGTCGATCGGGGTGTCGGCCCCGCTGATGCCGCTGGGCCTGGACGGGCACGGCTGGATCGAGGCGCCGCCGGCCGGGGAGCCGCAGCTGGCGGGCTGGTACGCGGATGCCCCGACGCCGGGGGAGAACGGCACCGCCGTCCTCGTCGGGCATGTCGACAGCGCCGCCGGGCCCGCGGTGTTCTACGGGCTGGGCGCCCTGGAGAAGGGCCGGTCGATCCGGGTGACCCGCAAGGACGGCCGGACTGCGGTCTTCGAGGTCTACGGGATCCAGGTCTTCGACAAGCACAAGTTCCCCGCCCGGAAGGTCTACGGCACCACCGGGCGCCCCGAACTGCGCGTGCTGACCTGCGGCGGCGCCTACGCGGCGGGCTCCGGCTACGCGGGCAATGTGGTGGTCTTCGCCCGGATGACGGGGACCGCGTAGGCAGGCCCGCGACCCGGCGGCGCCCCGGGATGAGCGGACATCTCATGATGCGGACGTAGGGCCCGGCCTGCCTCTCCGAGCCTTCCCCTGCCCCTCCCCCAATCCGTGGCCAGGGCCCGACCGGGTGTGATGTGCTGACGCCATGAGCCTCTCGGTCACCACGTGGTACCTCGAACAGACCTCGCGCGCCGACCTGACCCCCGTCCAGGGGCCGCCGCCCGAGCAGGGCGTCCGGATCGCCCGGTCCGAGGTGCCCTCGCCGGAGTTCAGCCGCTTCCTCTACACGGCGGTCGGCGGGGACGTCACCTGGACCGACCGGCTGGGCTGGCCGTACGCGCGGTGGGCGGAGTACCTCGGGCGGCCGGGCCTGGAGACCTGGGTGGCGTACGAGCGCGGCACCCCCGCCGGTTTCATCGAGCTGGAGGCGGGGCCGGACGGGTCCGTGGAGATCGTCTACTTCGGGCTCGTCCCGGCCTTCCGGGGGCGCCGGATCGGCGGGCTGCTGCTCTCGTACGGGATCGAGCGGGCCTGGGACCTCGCCGAGCGGTGGCCGAGGCAGGCCCCGACGAAGCGGGTGTGGGTGCACACGTGCAGCAAGGACGGCCGGCACGCGATGGCCAACTACCAGCGGCGCGGCTTCCGGCTGTACGACACCACGGTGACCGAGGAGCCCGACGTACCGGCCCCCGGCCCGTGGCCCGGGGCGGGGCCCACCACGGCCGGCGCGGCCGCCGGAGAGTGACGGACAGCACATTGTCTCGCGATGCGGGACAGAGTTGTCCATATTTTGGATGACGGTGGACTGGCCGGAGAACGGCGTGACAGGCTTCCGTCATGTCTCGAGCTGGAATTGCCTTGGTGAGTCGGCGGCACGTCGACCTCGGCCGCATGTCCAGCGCCATTTGTCGGGCGGGCTGAGGTCGCATTCACCAGGGCCTTCGGCCCTTGGCAGCACTCAGCACCACCGATCCTCCGCCCCTCGTCCCCGCCGTCGCGGACGCCCTGACACCCCCTGCCCCGCAGGCCTCACCGACGCGTTGCCACGCGCCGCTCTTCGGTGTGTCTGCGCAGGTCATGCCGGGTGTCCGGCATCCCCGTCCGCCTCCTTGAGCCCGCCCAGAAGGACAGACATCCATGGCCGCCACCCCGGAATCGACCGCAGCTGCCACGACCCGCCGCAAGGCCGGCCGCCACCGCGGCGAGGGCCAATGGGCCGTGGGGCACTTCACTCCGCTCAACGGCAACGAGCAGTTCAAGAAGGACGACGACGGTCTCAATGTGCGGACACGCATTGAGACGATCTACTCCAAGGCCGGCTTCGACTCCATCGACCCCAACGACCTGCGCGGGCGGATGCGTTGGTGGGGCCTGTACACCCAGCGCAAGCCCGGGATCGACGGCGGCAAGACCGCGATCCTGGAGCCGGAGGAGCTGGAGGACAAGTACTTCATGCTGCGGGTCCGCGTCGACGGCGGACGGCTGAGCGTGGCCCAGCTGCGCGTCATCGGCGAGATCTCCGAGCAGTACGCCCGCGGCACCGCGGACATCACCGACCGGCAGAACATCCAGCTGCACTGGATACGCATCGAGGACGTCCCCGCCATCTGGGAGAAGCTGGAGGCCGTCGGGCTCTCCACGACCGAGGCCTGCGGCGACTGCCCGCGAGTGATCATCGGCTCCCCGGTGGCCGGCATCGCGGCGGACGAGATCATCGACGGCACCCCGGCCGTCGACGAGATCCACGAGCGCTACATCGGCAGCAAGGAATTCTCCAACCTGCCGCGGAAGTTCAAGACGGCGATCTCCGGTTCGCCCGTCCAGGACGTGGTGCACGAGATCAACGACGTGGCTTTCGTCGGTGTCGTCCACCCCGAGCACGGCCCCGGCTTCGACCTCTGGGTCGGCGGCGGCCTGTCCACCAACCCCAAGCTCGCCCAGCGCCTGGGCACCTGGGTGCCGCTGGACGAGGTCGCGGACGTGTGGGCCGGTGTCGTCGGCATCTTCCGTGACTACGGCTACCGCCGGCTGCGCAACCGCGCCCGGCTGAAGTTCCTGATGGCCGACTGGGGCCCGGAGAAGTTCCGCCAGGTGCTGGAGGACGAGTACCTGGAGCGCAAGCTGGTCGACGGCCCGGCGCCCGAAGAGCCGGTCTCCACGTGGCGCGACCACATCGGTGTGCACCGGCAGCAGGACGGCCGCTTCTACGTGGGCTTCGCCCCGCGCGTCGGCCGGGTCGACGGCACCACCCTCACCAAGATCGCCGAACTCGCCGCCGCGCACGGCTCCGACCGGCTGCGCACCACCGTCGAGCAGAAGCTGATCATCCTCGACGTCGAGCAGGACCAGGTCGACGCGCTGGTCGCCGGGCTGGAGGCACTGGACTTCCAGGTCACCCCCTCGCCGTTCCGGCGCGGCACGATGGCCTGCACCGGCATCGAGTTCTGCAAGCTCGCCATCGTCGAGACCAAGGGCCGCGGCGCCTGGCTCATCGACGAACTGGAGCGCCGGATGCCGGACTTCCAGGAGCCGGTCACCATCAACCTCAACGGCTGCCCCAACGCCTGCGCCCGGATCCAGGTCGCGGACATCGGCCTCAAGGGCCAGCTGGTCCTGGACGCCGACGGCAACCAGGTCGAGGGCTACCAGGTGCACCTGGGCGGCGCGCTGGCCCTGGAGGCCGGCTTCGGCCGCAAGGTCCGCGGACTGAAGGTCACCGCCGAGGAGCTCCCCGACTACGTCGAGCGGGTGCTGCGCAATTTCGAGGCGCAGCGCGAGGAGGGCGAGCGGTTCGCCCAGTGGGCGGCCCGTGCGGAAGAAGGTGCGCTGAAGTGAGTGAACGCGCGGCGCCGTTCTACTGCCCCTACTGCGGGGACGAGGACCTCCAGCCTTCCGAGGAGGGACACGGTGCGTGGGAATGCCGGTCGTGCAGCCGGGCGTTCCGGCTGAAGTTCCTGGGCCTGCTGGCCCCGGGAGCCACCGACCTCTCCCCTTCCGCTTCCGACGGAGGTACGCCGTGACCACCGCTACCGACCTTCAGCAGCTCGCCGAGCAGGCGGGCCGCGACCTGGAGGACGCGTCCGCCCTGGAGATCCTCAAGTGGGCCGCCGAGACCTTCGGTCCGCGCTTCTGTGTCACCTCCTCCATGGAGGACGCGGTCGTCGCGCACCTGGCCTCGCGGGCCTTCCCGGGGGTGGACGTGGTCTTCCTGGACACCGGCTACCACTTCCCGGAGACCATCGGGACGCGGGACGCGGTCGCCGAGGTGATGGACGTCAACGTCATCACGCTGACCCCGCGGCAGACCGTGGCCGAGCAGGACGCCGAGTACGGCCCGAAGCTGCACGACCGCAACCCCGACCTGTGCTGCGCCCTGCGCAAGGTCCAGCCCCTCGAAGAGGGCCTGACCGGCTACGACGCCTGGGCGACGGGCCTGCGCCGGGACGAGTCGCCGACCCGGGCGGGCACCCCGGTCGTCGGCTGGGACCCCAAGCGGCAGAAGGTGAAGATCTCGCCGATCGCCCGCTGGACGCAGGCCGAGGTGGATGCGTACGTGGCCGAGCACGGGGTGCTCACCAATCCGCTGCTGATGGACGGCTACGCCTCCGTCGGCTGTGCGCCCTGCACCCGCCGGGTGCTGGAGGGCGAGGACGCCAGGGCCGGCCGCTGGGCCGGCAGCAACAAGACCGAGTGCGGGCTGCACGGATGACGGACCATCAGGAGATAGCCATGACGGGCGCCACGATCTGGCTGACCGGTCTGCCGAGCGCGGGCAAGACGACCCTCGCGCACGAGCTGGCCGGCCGGCTGCGCGGCGAGGGCCACCGGGTCGAGGTGCTCGACGGCGACGAGATCCGCGAGTTCCTCTCCGCGGGGCTCGGCTTCAGCCGCGAGGACCGGCACACCAACGTCCAGCGGATCGGCTTCGTGGCCGAGCTGCTGGCGAGCAACGGCGTCAAGGCGCTGGTGCCGGTGATCGCGCCGTATGCGGACAGCCGCGAGGCGGTGCGCAAGCGTCACCAGAGCGAGGGCACCGCCTACCTGGAGGTGCATGTGGCCACCCCCGTCGAGGTGTGCTCCGAGCGCGATGTGAAGGGGCTGTACGCCAAGCAGGCGGCCGGCGAGATCTCCGGGCTGACCGGCGTGGACGACCCGTACGAGGCCCCCGAATCGCCCGATCTGCGCATCGAGTCGCACACCCAGACCGTGCAGGAGTCCGCTGCGGCGCTGCACACGCTGCTCACCGAGAGGGGACTGGCATGACGACGGCAACGGCCCGCACCGGGACCGGCCCGAACGCGGAGGGCGACGATTCCCCGTACGCGCTCTCGCACCTGGACGCCCTGGAGTCCGAGGGCGTGCACATCTTCCGCGAGGTGGCGGGCGAGTTCGAGCGGCCGGTGATCCTGTTCTCCGGCGGCAAGGACTCCATCGTCATGCTGCACCTCGCGCTGAAGGCGTTCGCGCCGGCCGCGGTGCCGTTCTCGCTGCTGCACGTCGACACCGGGCACAACTTCCCCGAGGTGCTCGACTACCGCGACCGCACCGTCGAGCGGCACGGGCTGCGGCTGCACGTCGCCTCCGTGCAGGACTTCATCGACCGCGGTGAGCTGCGCGAGCGCCCGGACGGCACCCGTAACCCGCTGCAGACCGTCCCGCTGCTGGACGCCATCGAGAAGAACCGCTTCGACGCGGTCTTCGGCGGCGGCCGCCGGGACGAGGAGAAGGCGCGCGCCAAGGAGCGGGTGTTCTCGCTGCGCGACGAGTTCGGCGGCTGGGACCCGCGCCGGCAGCGCCCCGAGCTGTGGCAGCTCTACAACGGCAAGCACTCCCCCGGCGAGCACGTCCGGGTCTTCCCGCTGTCCAACTGGACCGAGCTGGACGTGTGGCAGTACATCGCCCGCGAGAAGATCGAACTGCCCGCCATCTACTACGCCCACGAGCGCGAGGTCTTCGGCCGCAGCGGCATGTGGCTGGCGCCCGGTGAGTGGGGCGGCCCCAAGGACGGCGAGACCCTGGAGACCCGGCAGGTGCGTTACCGCACCGTCGGCGACATGTCCTGCACCGGTGCCGTCGACTCCGACGCGGACACCATCGAGGCCGTCATCGCGGAGATCGCCGCGTCCCGGCTCACCGAACGGGGTGCGACCAGGGCCGACGACAAGATGTCCGAGGCCGCCATGGAGGACCGCAAGCGCGAGGGGTACTTCTAACCATGAGCACGACCCATGCTGTTGAAGGCGTCGTTGACGCGGGTGCCACCTCGCTGCTGCGGTTCGCCACCGCCGGATCCGTCGACGACGGCAAGTCGACGCTGGTGGGCCGGCTGCTGCACGACTCCAAGTCGGTGCTCGCCGACCAGCTGGAGGCCGTCGAGCGCGCCTCCCTGGGCCGCGGGCAGGAGGCGCCCGACCTGGCGCTGCTGACCGACGGGCTGCGCGCCGAGCGCGAGCAGGGCATCACCATCGACGTCGCCTACCGCTACTTCGCCACCCCGCGGCGCCGGTTCATCCTGGCGGACACCCCCGGGCACGTGCAGTACACCCGCAACATGGTCACCGGCGCCTCCACCGCCGAACTGGCCGTGGTGCTGGTCGACGCCCGTAACGGCGTGGTCGAGCAGACCCGCCGGCACGCCGCGGTCGCCGCCCTGCTGCGGGTCCCGCACGTGGTGCTGGCCGTCAACAAGATGGACCTGGTCGACTACGCCGAGCCCGTCTTCGCCGCCATCGCCGAGGAGTTCACGACGTACGCGGCCTCGCTGGGCGTCCCGGAGATCACCGCGATCCCGATCTCGGCGCTGGCCGGCGACAACGTCGTGTCCCCGTCGTCCCACATGGACTGGTACGGCGGCCCGACCGTGCTGGAGCACCTGGAGACCGTGCCGGTCGTCACCGACCCCTCGAACGACCCCGGCCGTTTCCCGGTCCAGTACGTCATCCGTCCGCAGACCGCGGAGCACCCCGACTACCGAGGCTACGCGGGCCAGATCGCCTCCGGTGTGCTGCGCGTCGGCGACGCCGTCACCGTGCTCCCCTCGGGACGTACGAGCACCATCGAGGCGATCGACGCGCTCGGCCAGGCCGTGGACACCGCTTGGGCGCCGCAGTCGGTGACCGTCCGGCTCAGCGATGACCTGGACATCTCGCGCGGTGACCTGATCGCCCCGACGGCCACCGCGCCGGCCGTCTCGCAGGACATCGAGGCGACCATCTGCCATGTGGCGGACCGTCCGCTGAAGGTCGGCGACCGGGTGCTGCTCAAGCACACCACCCGCACGGTCAAGGCGATCGTCAAGGACATCCCGTCCCGGCTGACGCTGGACGACCTCTCCCAGCACCCGGCGCCCGGTGAGCTGGTCGCCAACGACATCGGCCGGATCGTCGTGCGCACCGCCGAGCCGCTGCCCCTGGACGCCTACGCCGACTCCCGCCGCACCGGCTCGTTCCTGCTGATCGACCCGGCGGACGGGACGACGCTGACCGCGGGCATGGCGGGCCACGCCTTCGCGCAGGCGGCGGCCGAGGCCGCGCAGGCCGACGGCACCGACGACGAGGGATGGGACTTCTGAGCATGATCCAGGACGTGTTCTCGACCTTCGCGATCGAGGGCGGCCGCATCGGCAGCGGCGCCCTGGGCAGCGGGCAGGGCGGAGTCGGCCGATGTGTGCGCTGACGATGTCTCCCTCCGCTCTCCCCTCACCCTGCTACCGAAGATCCGTCGATCTGCCGGGCGTGCCATAGGGGCACACCGACCCGGCCCTCCGAGAGGAACACCTTCCGTGTCTGCCGTTCGTCACCGCCTGCTGGCGGCCGCCGTCACCGTCCCGCTCCTGGCCGGAGCGCTGGGCGCCTGCGGCTACGGTTCCGAGGCCAAGAAGGACACCGCGGCCGGGGTCGCCCCCAAGGGCCCCAAGACCGATGGGCTCGATCACGTGACGATCGGGCTCTTCGGCAACACCACGCACGCCACCCCCCTGATCGGCCTCCAGACCGGCCGGTTCCAGAAGGAGCTGGGCGGCACGGAGGTGAAGTCCTCCGTCTTCAACGCGGGCCCCGCCGAGATCGAGGCGCTCAACTCGGGCGCCATCGACATCGGCTGGATCGGCCCCTCCCCCGCCATCAACGGCTACGCCAAGTCGCACGGCAAGAGCCTGAAGATCATCGGGGGTTCGGCCTCCGGCGGGGTGTCGCTGGTGGTCAACCCCAAGAAGATCAAGAGCCTGAACGATCTCAAGGGCAAGACGCTCGCGACCCCGCAGCTGGGCAACACCCAGGACGTCGCGCTGCTGAACTACCTGGCCGGCAAGGGCTACAAGGTCGACCCGACCACCGGCAAGGGTGACGTCACCGTCCAGCGCACCGACAACAAGGTGACGCCCACCGCCTTCCAGCAGGGCTCCATCGACGGCGCCTGGGTGCCCGAGCCCACCGCTTCCAAGCTCGTCGCCGAGGGCGGCAAGACGCTCCTGGACGAGAAGAAGCTGTGGAAGGACGGGAAGTTCGTCATCACGAACATGATCGTCTCGCAGAAGTTCCTCAAGGAGCACCCGAAGGCCGTCGAGGCGGTGCTGCGGGCCTCGGTGCAGACCAACGCCTGGATCCGCTCGCACCCGGCCGAGGCGAAGAAGGCCCTGAACGACAAGCTCGCCTCCTCGGACGTGGCCGGCAAGGCGCTGCCCGCGAACGTCCTCGACCCGGCGTTCGAGCATGTCGACATCACCGATGACCCGCTGGCCGCCACGCTCCAGCAGGAGGCGGACCACGCGGTCGCGGCGGGCCTGCTGAAGAAGCCCGACCTCAAGGGCATCTACGACCTCACGCTGCTGAACAAGGTGCTCCGGTCCGAGGGCAAGCAGCCGGTCGACGACGCCGGACTCGGCAGCAAGTAGCCCGCAGCAGCACTCCCCCAGGAGGTGACACCGATGACGACCACCACGCTCACCAAGCAGCCCGCCACGGCGGACACGGGCACCACCGTGCCGTACGCGGCTCGCATCGACCATGTCTCGAAGTCGTTCGGCCGCACCGGCGCACAGCAGCATGTCCTGGAGGACATCAGCATCGATGTGGCGCCCGGCGAATTCGTCTGCCTCCTGGGGGCCTCGGGCTGCGGGAAGTCCACCCTGCTCAACCTGGTGGCCGGCCTCGACGCCCCGTCCGCCGGCGCCATCGAGACGCCGGGCGGCCGGCCGGCGCTGATGTTCCAGGAACATGCGCTGTTCCCGTGGCTGACCGCGGGCCGCAACATCGAACTGGCGCTGCGGCTGCGCGGGGTGCCGCGCGCGGAGCGCCGGGACGAGGCCGAGCGGCTGCTGGAACTCGTCCGGCTCAAGGGTGCGCACGGCAAGCGGGTGCACGAGCTGTCGGGCGGGATGCGCCAGCGCGTCGCGATGGCCCGGGCGCTCGCGCAGGACAGCCAGCTGCTGCTGATGGACGAGCCGTTCGCCGCGCTCGACGCGATCACCCGCGATGTGCTGCACGACGAACTGACCCGCATCTGGCGCGAGACGAACCTGTCCGTCCTCTTCGTCACCCACAACGTCCGCGAGGCCGTACGGCTCGCCGAGCGGGTGGTGCTGCTGTCCTCCCGTCCGGGCCGGATCGCCCGCGAGTGGCAGGTCGACATCCCGCAGCCGCGCCGCATCGAGGACGCCGCGGTCGCCGACCTTTCCATCGAGATCACCGAACAGCTCCGGGGGGAGATCCGCCGACATGGCCAGCACTGACACCGACGAACCCGCCGCACCCGCCGCGCCCACCGCCCGGGACGGCGAGGAGCCCTCGGCCACCACCACCGACGCCGGTGACCTCGCCGGTCTGGAGGCCGGGCTCGACGCCCTCGAATCCCGGGTCGTCGCCCGGCAGCCGTGGCTGCGGGCCGCCGCCGCCAAGGCGCTGCCGCCCGTCATCGCCATCGTCATCGTGCTCGGCCTGTGGCAGCTCGCCTACCACTTCGCGCTGAAGCCGCACTACCTGCTGCCCAGCCCGCTGGACGTCTTCGGCTCACTGAAGCAGAAGTGGCTGGAGGGCACTCTGCTGAGCTTTGTGTGGACCAGCGTCTCGCGTGGCGCCCTGGGCTTTGTGACCTCGGTCGCCCTCGGTACGGTGCTCGGCCTGGTCGTCGCCCGGGTCAAGGCCGTTCGGGCCGCGATCGGGCCGATCCTGAGCGGTCTGCAGTCGCTGCCCTCGGTGGCCTGGGTCCCGGCCGCGATCATCTGGTTCGGGCTGAGCGACGCCACGATCTACGCGGTGGTGCTGCTCGGTGCGGTCCCGTCGATCGCCAACGGCCTGGTGGCGGGCGTCGACCAGATCTCCCCGCTCTATCTGCGGGCCGGCCGCACCATCGGCGCGACCGGTCTCACCGGGGTACGGCATGTGCTGCTGCCGGCCGCGCTGCCCGGCTACATCGCCGGACTCAAGCAGGGCTGGGCGTTCTCCTGGCGTTCCCTGATGGCCGCCGAACTCATCGTCAACGCACCCGATCTGGGCACCGGCCTGGGCCAGCTGCTGGAACAGGGCCGCGAACTCCAGGACATGTCCTGGGTGCTCGCCGCGATCCTGCTGATCCTGATCGTCGGCATCGGCATCGAGCTGCTGATCTTCGCCCCGATCGAGCGCCGGGTGCTGCGCAGCCGCGGCCTCCTCGTCAAGAGCTGACCCATGGACGCACGCCCCACGCTTCTCGTCATCGCCCACGGCAGCCGCGACCCGCGGCACGCGGCGACCGTCTCCGCGCTCTGCGCACGGGTCCGGGCGCTGCGGCCCGGGCTGCGCGTCGAGGTCGGCTATCTCGACTTCCATGCGCCCCGGGTGCCGCGGGTGCTGGAGCGACTGGCGGACGAGACGGCGGGGCGGCGCGCGGGGACGGCGTCCGGGCGCGTACGGGACGTGGTGGCGCTGCCGCTCCTCCTGACCCGCGCCTTCCACGCGAAGTCCGATATCCCGGCGGTACTGCACGAAGCCGCCGCCCGGCTGCCCCGGCTGGCCGTGCACCAGGCCGAGGTGCTCGGCCCGTCCGCCCTGCTGACCGCCGCGCTGGAGCGCCGGCTGGCGCAGGCCGGGGTGCGGCCCGGCGACCGCCGCTCGACCGGGGTCGTGCTGGCCTCGGCGGGCTCTTCCGACCCGGAGGCGATCGCAGTGATCGCTGAAATCGCGCGGGAGTGGCGGCGCACCACTGGTTGGTGCGCCGTGCGACCTGCGTTCGCCTCCGCATCTCTGCCCCGCACGGCCGATGCCGTGCGGGAGCTGCGCGCCGAGGGCGTCGAGCGGGTGGCCGTCGCCCCGTACGTCATCGCGCCCGGCTTCCTGCCGGACCGCATCGCCGCCGGGGCCCGCGAGGCCGGTGCCGATGTCCTGGCGCCGGTCCTCGGGGCCGCGCCCGAGCTGGCCCGGCTGCTGCTGCGGCGGTACGACGACGCGGTCGTGGCCCGGGCCCGCCGGGACCGGCCGGCGCTGAGCGCCTGACAGGTCCCCCGGGGCGCGGCGGTTCAGCGCGCGGTGCGCAACCAGACCGTGGTCCACGGCGGCAGTTGGCCGCCGGTGACCGGTGCGGAGGACAGCAGCAGCTCGCCGGCCGGCAGCGGCCGGGGCTCGTCCGACAGGTTGGCCACACACTCCCAGCCGCCCGAGCGGCGGAAGTGGAGTATGTCCGGGGCTGCGGTCGGTGCCTCGTCGGCCCATTCCAGCGCCTCGTCGGCGATCAGCCGGCGGCGGGTGGCCAGCGCCGCGCGGTACAGCTCCAGCGGCGAGGACGCCACGCCCTCCTGCGCTTCGACGGACCACTCGCCCCAGCCCGTGGGCTGCGGCAGCCACGCACCGCCGCTGCCGAACCCGTACGAGCTGCCCGCGCGCCGCCACGGCAGGGGCACCCGGCAGCCGTCCCGCCCCTTCAGCCGGCCCGCGCTGCGGGTCCACACCGGGTCCTGGAGGCTGTCGCGGCTCAGGTCGGCGACCTCGGGCAGTCCCAGTTCCTCGCCCTGGTAGAGGTAGCTCGAACCGGGCAGCGCCAGCATCAACAGGGTCGCGGCCAGCGCCCGGCGCAGCCCGAAGTCCCGCTCCAGCGGCAGCTCCTGGCCGTCGGAGAGCAGCCAGGCCTCCTCGTCATGGCCGTCCGGGAGGCCGTAGCGCGAGGCGTGCCGGATCACGTCGTGGTTGGAGAGCACCCAGGTGGCCGTCGCGCCGGCGGCCCGGGCGTCGGCGAGCGCGGTGTCGATGGAGGCGCGCAGCTCCGGCGCGTCCAGCTTCGCCTTCAGGAAGTCGAAGTTGAAGGCCTGCCCCAGCTCCTGGGGGGTGGCGTAGGCGGTGCGGCGGGAGTTGCGCACCCAGGCCTCGGCGACGGCGATACGGGGCGGGTCGTACTCGTTGAAGACCTTGCGCCACTCGCGGAAGATGTCATGGACCTCGTCCCGGTCCCAGAAGGGGTGGCTGCCGTCCTCCGGCAGATCCTCCGGCCGGTAGCTCTCCACGCCGCCGATGTCGCGCAGCGGTGCGGCCAGGTCCTTGGCGAGGCCGTGGGCCACATCGACCCGGAAGCCGTCGACGCCGCGGTCGGACCAGAAGCGCAGGGTCTGCCGGAAGTCGGCGCGGACCTCGGGGTTGTCCCAGTTGAAGTCGGGCTGCTCGGGGGCGAAGAGGTGGAGGTACCACCAGCCGTCGGGCAGCCGGCTCCAGGCCGGGCCGCCGAAGCAGGAGACCCAGTCGGTGGGCGGCTCCTCCCCCGACTCTCCCCGCCCCTCGCGGAACACGTAGCGCTCCCGGGCAGCCGAGCCGGGGGCGGCCCGCAACGCCTCCTGGAACCAGACGTGCTGGTCGGAAGAGTGGTTGGGCACGATGTCCACCATCACCTTGATGCCGAGGCGGTGGGCCTCGGCGACCATGGCGTCGAAGTCGTCGAGGGTGCCCAGACGGGGGTCCACGTCGCGGTAGTCGGCGACGTCATAGCCGCCGTCGGCCAGCTCTGAGGGGTAGAAGGGGCTCAGCCAGACGGCGTCCACGCCCAGGCCGGCGAGGTAGGGCAGCCGGGAGGTCACGCCGGGGAGGTCACCGAGACCGTCGCCGTCGGAGTCGGCGAAACTGCGCGGATACACCTGGTAGACGACGGCCTGCCGCCACCAGTCGGTGGTGTTGCTGTCGGAGCCGAGGTGCTGTGCGGTCACGTGGATACCCTTCGGTGCGGTTGCGGTTGCGGACCCGTGGCGGGATACGGCGCGGTGCGGCGACGCACGCGACGGGGCGGGGTGGGGCCGGCACCGGCGCCGGCCCCGCGGTCGGGGAGTCACCCCTTGACCGCCCCCGAGGTCATGCCCGAGACGATCGAGCGGCGGAAGATCAGGACGAGGACGCCGATGGGCAGGGTGGCGGCCACCGCGCCCGCGAAGAGCGTCCCGTAGGGGACCGTGTACTGGCTGGTGAACAGGGCGATGCCGACCGGGACGGTGCGGTGGCCGTCCTCGCTGTTGAAGGTCAGCGCCAGCAGGAACTCCGCCCAGGTCGCGGTGAAGGTGAAGATGCCCGCGGTGAACAGGCCCGGCCGGGCGAGGGGGGCGATGACGGTCAGGACGATCCGTAGCGGCCCCGCCCCGTCGACGGTGGCCGCCTCCTCCAGTTCATGGGGGATACCGACCAGATAGTTGCGCATGATCCAGATGGCGAACGGCAGATTGAGCGCGACGTACGGCACGATCAGGCCGGCGTAGCTGTTGAGCAGCCCCACCTGCCGCTCCAGCAGGAACAGCGGGACGACCAGCGCGATCGGCGGGAAGACGGACAGCATCAGCAGTGCGGTCATCAGCGGGCCGCGGCCCCGCAGCGGGGTACGGGCCAGGGCGTACCCGGCGAAGAACGACAGGCCCAGCACGACGGCCGTCGACACCGAGGCCACCAGCACGCTGTTGAGCAGATAGCGGCCGATGCCGTTGCGGACGAAGGCCTCCGCGTAGTTGCCGAGCGTCGGCGACTTGGGTACCAGGGTCGGCGGGGCGGCACTGATCTCCCCCGGGCCCTTGAAGGACGACGCGAGCATCCAGTACAGCGGCAGCGTCGACAGCACGACGATCGCCAGACCGCCGAGGTTGACCACGTTGAGGTACCGGCGGATACCGGACGCCGGTGCGCGGCGGCTCATCCCCGCCCCCCTTCGTCGGCCTGCGCCTTGAAGAGCCGCAGGAAGAGCAGACAGCAGCCGGTCACGATCACGGCGGAGGTGGTCGCCACCGCCGCGCCCCGGCCGATTTCGAGGTTCTGGAAGAGCGTTTTGTAGCCCAGGATCGCCAGGGACTGGGTGGCGGTGCCGGGACCGCCCTGGGTCAGCACGAAGGGGAGGTCGAAGACGCCGAAGGCCTGCAGGATCCGGAAGAGCACGGCGATGGCCATGATCGGGCGCAGCTGCGGCAGGGTGACCTTCCAGAACGTGGTCCAGGCGCCTGCCCCGTCGATCTCTGCCGCCTCGTAGACGTCGTCGGGAATCAGCATCAGCCCGGCGAGGACGACAATGGCGACAAAGGGCGTGGTTTTCCATACGTCGACCACCACCATGGCGCCCATGGCGGAGGCGGGCTGCCCGAGAATGTCCGGCTGGTGACCGAGTATCTGCTCGAAGAACCAGGTCAGCCCGCCGTAGGTGCCGTTGAAGAGATAGCCCCACAACTGGGCGGCGACCACATTGATCAGCGCCCAGGGCAGCAGCAGCACGGCAAGCACCCCGCCGCGGGCGGCGCCCAGCCGGTCCAGTACGAGCGCGGCCGCGGTGCCCAGCACCAGCTCCAGCACGACGGTGACGACGGTGAAGCCGATGGTGAAGGCGAGCGCCTGCCGCCATTCCGGGCTGCTCAGCACGGCGGCGTAATGGTCGCCCGTCAGCGAGAGGAAGCTGAACCCGCCGTATTCCAGGCGGACATCGGCGAAGCTCAGCAGGACCGAGAAGAGCACCGGGAAGACCGTCACCGCACCGATGGTGAGCAGCGCCGGCGAGGCGAAGAGCCAGCCGGTACGCGCCCGTCGGCGCCGGCTCGCACGGGCCGGACCACCGCTCTCCGGGGCCGGGATGTTCCGCGGGCCTGCCTGCTCGGCGGCAGGCTCCCGCGACACGGTCGCGGAGGAGGTCACGGCATTCACAGCGCCCTGCCTTCCAGCGCGGTGCGGATGTCGGCGCGGGCCGCGCGCACGGCCTGGGCCGGCGAGGTCCGGCCGCCGGTCACCGCGTTGGCCTGGGTGTAGAGCGCCTTGCTGACCTGGGAGTAGTACGGGGTCTGCACCGGCCGGGCGACCAGGTGCAGTTCGTGCGTCATGGTGAGCGTGGGGTCGCCGACCTTGCGGGCCTCGGGTCTGGTCAGTACCTCTTGCAGCGCCGGAATCACCCCGGCGTTCTTCAGCAGGATCATCTGTGCCTCCTCGCCGGCGCAGAAGCGGGCGAAGGCGACCGCGGCTCCGAGGTTGTGGGAGTTGGGATTGACGAAGTTGCTCCAGCCGCCGGCACAGCTCACCCCGGGCGGGCCGCCGCCGGCGAAGCCGGGCCGGGGTGCGACGCCGACCCGGCCGGCGATCTTGGAGACCGAGCGGTCGGCCGAATTGCCCCAGGCGTAGGACCAGTTGCGCAGAAAGACGCCGCGGCCGCCGGTGAAGGCGTCCTGCGAGTCCGCCTCGACGTAGGTGGTGACCGTCGAGGGGGTGACTCCGGTCTCGGTGAACTCCCGCATCAGCGCAAAGGCCCGCTCCGCGCCCGGCCCGTTCAGCGCCACACCGCCCGAGTGATCCAGTACGGGGGCGTCGGCGTCGGCCAGGAATTCGGTGACGTTGCAGGTCAGCGACTCCGAGACGTTCCCCTGCCAGAGGAAGCCGTAGGCGGCGTCACCGGACCGCTGGATTGTGCGGGAGGTGCGCAGCAGCTCCTCCCAGGTGCGGGGCACCGGCAGTCCGTGCTTGGCCAGCAGGTCCTTGCGGTAGAAGAGGAAGGCGCTGTCGGTGAAGAAGGGCAGCGCATAGACGGCGCCGCGGTATTCGCTGACCCGGCGCAGCGCCGGCGGATACCCCTCCCAGAAGTCCTTGGGCAGCAGCTTCTGCAACGGCAGGGCAAGGGAGTTGGCGCCGAACTGGGCCGGCCAGATGGTGTCGCCGAGGTAGACGTCGGGGGTGGGTGAGGCGCCCGCGAGCTGGGTGGTGACCGCGGCCCGATTGCCGTCGGTCGTACTCAGGGCGTTCGACTTTCGGACGCGGATATTCGGATGTCGGCGCTGGAACGCGCGAATGATCAGGTCGGCCACCACGGGACCGCCCCGGGAGGGGATTTCGGACACCCACCAGGTGAGCGTGGCCGGGGTACGCGGGACGTGGGCAGCCTGGGTCAACAGGGTGTCCAAGGACTTGCCCGCGCAACCGCTGGTGAGCCCGGCTCCGACGGCGAGACCGCCCGCGAGCAGGGTTCTGCGGCTCAAGGCCATGAGTGCTCCTCACGTCTTGGCTGTCACCGATGACAGCGCTTGCAGGCTAGAAGTGGCCTTGTCGTCAGGTCAACGGGTCGTGAACAGCAGATTTCGTGAGGGAACCAATTGGCAACGCTGTCATCGTCATTTTGTGCTAGCGTCCCGGCATGTCCTCAGCTCGGAGCGAGGCCACGATGGCCGACGTGGCCCATCGGGCGGGGGTCTCGGTGTCCACGGTGTCGCGCACGCTGCGCGGCCTGTCCACCGTCTCGGACCCGACCCGCGCCCGCGTCGAAGCGGCAGCCCGCGAGCTCTCGTTCGCGATCACCCGCAGCGCCTCCAGTCTCGTCACCGGCCGCACCGGCCGGGTCGCCGTCCTCATGCCCAACCTGGCTTCGTGGTTTTTGAGTTCGGCGCTGTCCGGGATGGCACCCGCGCTGCGCGAGGCGGGCCTGGACCTGCTGGTGTACAGCGTGACCGATGTGCACGAACGGGCCGATTTCTTCGACCGGCTGCCCGCCCGCCGGAACGCCGACGCGCTCCTCGTGGTGAGCTTCGCGCTCACCCCCGCCGAACGCGCCCGGCTGGATGATCTGGGGATGCCCCTGATCTTCGTCAGCCAGCACGCGCCGGGGCGCCCCAGTGTCTATGTGGACGACGAGGACGCCGCCCTGCGCGGCACCCGGCATCTGATAAACCTCGGCCACCGGCGGATCGCCTTTCTGCAGACGTTCGACGAGACCGGCTTCGCCTGGAGCAGCAAGAACCGGCTCGCCGGCCATCTGCGCGCCCTCGCCGACGCCGGACTGGAGCACGACCCCTCGCTGGTGATGAGCGTGCCCGGCTGGAAGGGCAGCGGAATGGCCACGGCCGTGGGACGGCTGATGAGCCTCCAGGACCCGCCGACCGCACTGTTCGCCGAGACCGACGACCTGGCGTTCCGGCTGCTGGCGGCCCTGCGCGCGGCCAACGTCTCGGTACCGGGGCAGGTTTCGGTCATGGGCTTCGACGACCACGTCATGGCGGGCGTGCTGGGCCTGACGACGCTGGCCCAGCCCGCCGTGGAACTCGGCCGCACCGCCGTACGCCTCACCCGGTCGGTGATCGACAACTCCGACGGCGCCCATGAGCGCCATATCGTGCTGCCGACCGAACTCGTCCCCCGCGGCAGCACGGGACCGCCGCCGGCGGCGGGGCGTTAGACGCCGTTTCTCATGGCCCCGAACTCCTGGCCCAGACACCAGCCGCAAGGTCACCGGTGGCCTTGAGAGCTTCGTTTACGGCTGGTGACACGGTTCCTACCGCCCTGCTGACTGCGCGGCTTCCGCGGCCCGTCGCCGAGAGACGAGCTCCGGGCCCGCCCGGAGACCGTGGCCCGCTCAGAAGTCGTAGCAGACGTAGGCGCCCTCGGGCCCGCGGGCGATCCGGTCCGAGCCCCAACAGTGGAGCATCGGCCCCACGCGGTACAGGGCGGCGCCGCCGGCCAGGAGGACAAGGACGGCGAGCACGGCGGTCACGATCCGCATGGCCGTCATCCGCCGTACGAGCCACCAGGCCCCGGCGACCGCAAGCGCCCCCAGCCCCAGCATGACGGCCGCTACCGGGGCGGTGTTGTGCTGGATCCCCGGAAAGCGCTCCGGGCGCGTGGCCTGTTGGACGGCGGCGAAGGCGAAGAAGAACATCAGCAGCCCCAGCAGCAACAGTCCGACGGAACCGACCCCGCGGCCGACGGCCCCGCCCCGGCTCCGTGGGCCTCCGGGCGCCTCGGCGGCGTCCGCGCGCACGAGCCGCCGGTCGAGGACCGCCCGCAGCCGGTCCACTCCCTCCGGGTCCGCCACGGCCCGCTTGGGCAGGACGACGAAGCCGACGGCGGACTTGTCGGCGCTGAGAAGCACGAACAGCTCCGGCGTCTCGGCATAGCGCGAGTAGAGGTGCCAGTCGACGCTGGCCGAACTGTGCGCGGTGGTGAGCCGGAGCCCGGTGTCGTCGACCGTCCCGCGGATGTCCCCCTGCCGTTCGGCGAGCCGGTGGAGGTGGCGCGCCTGCAACCACGGCACCGCAGTCATGAAGGCGGCGAAGACCACCACCCCCGCGTACAGCGGCCACGGTGTGTCCCGGTGGCCGGAGCCGGCCGCCGACAGCAGGGCGCCGACGGTCGTGACCACCACCGTCCAGACCAGCGCCCGACGCTGAAAGCGTCCCGCGCCGGTGCTCCTCGCGCGGGCCCTCAGCGCGGACGCCAATTCGCCGACGGTCGGCCGGTAGGCCAGCTCCACCGGTCTCTCGGCGACTGCATCCGTTTCCCGGCCCTCGGCCATGGCCCCTCCCCGGTTTGGTGATCAACCGGATCGTAGAGGCTTTCTCGGCCGCTCCGGCGACCTGGGGTGGTCGGCGTCCTACGTCATCGAGGCCACGCAAGGCTCGGAGTGCCGCGGTCGCTCCGGCCAACCTGCACGACAGCCTCGGCCTGAAGCCCCTGGTGCGTGGGATCCCGCCCATCCGCTCCCGGCGGGCCCGAGACGGTCAACTCTTCCGCCCCCGCAGTAATTTGGCGTAGCGCGGACGCGCCGGCCGGGGCCGGCACCGCCCCACGGTCCGCGGCCGCACAGCCCGGACGCCCCGCCCCCGCAGCCGCATCCGGGCCGGAGTTCACTGTTCTCGGTTCAGCTGACCACCCGGCCGGAAACGTCGACCTGGCCGAGAACCACGCGCACCGGCGACGGGCCGGCGCTCTCGGGCACGAAGCCGAGGAGTCACAGGGGCGTGCGTCAGCCCCTCCCGCACCCTCTCCTGCCTCAACCCGCCCCGTACTCCCCCGCCTTCCGGTGCGACCGGCGCCGACCAGCCCCGAAAGCACAGCGCACGGCCCGCCGGCAAGAGTGCCCGCCGCGACACGGGCGCCGGATCGGTGCGGCGGGACCGCGACTCCAGCGGAATCCGAGCGGCCCTCAAGGGGGGCATGTGACGATGGAAGTTTCCGCCGAGATAAACCGGAAAACAATTCCCCCGCACTTCTCCGAAGAATTCGCACGTCAGGGCACCCGGCGACATAATTCCTTTTTCCCACGGTGCAAATGACCGGCAATCGTGTATTCTGCGTTCGCCATCCGGAAAGGCGGTAACCAGCCGTTCTTTCCAGCACTTTTCGGGCAGTGTCTTCTCCGGTACGGGACACGGCGCCCCACGTCGGTGGCCACCGCCACGGCGGGTCGGCCCGGCACCGGAACGACACATCGAACGAAGACGCGCCCGGAACCTCGGAAACACGACATGGGGGAGCGAAGAGTTCCGTGTTAAATGCGCGAAAGACCGCGACTGCCTTGATCTCAGCCCTCATACTCGCCTGCTCGGCCGGCACCGCAACCGGGGCCGCACCGACCGATGCCACCGCGCCCGAGCAGAAGGCGGGCGGGACCACCTACTACGTCGACTGTTCCTCCGGGAACGACGCCAAGAAAGGCACCTCGGTCGGCACCGCCTGGCGCACGCTGCAGAAGGTGAACAGCGTCGTCTTCCACCCCGGGGACAGCATCCTGTTCCGCAAGGGCTCCACCTGTCAGGGGGAGTTGGTCCCCCAGGGGTCGGGCTCCGACAAGAAGCCGATCTCGGTCGGGTCCTACGGATCCGGCGACCGGCCGAAGCTGGTGGCCTCCGACGCCCGCGCCGCCGTCTACCTGCACAACGTCGAGGGCTGGGAGATCCGCGGCCTCGACATCTCCGACCCGGGCGGCAATGTCACCGACCCCCGTACCGGGATCTACGTCGAGCTGACGGACTTCGGCGTCGGTTCGCACTACGTCTTCGACGACAACTACGTGCACGACGTGGCCGGTTGCGACTGCACCAACCCGGGGCAGCCGGGCGGCGGGATCGTCTTCAACGCGACCGGTTCCGCGAAGGTCACCTCCTTCTCCGGCATCACCGTCACCGACAACACCCTGCGCGACGTGAGCGGCATCGGGATCGGGACGTCGTCGCTCTGGGCGCGCCGGGATCTCTATCCGAGCGGGCCGGGGAGCGCCTACGGCCCCGACACCGGCATCGTGGTGGAGCGGAATCACCTCAGCCGGCTCGGCGGTGACGGTATCAACATCACCAACGGCCAGCACGCGATGATCCAGCACAACACCGTCGAGGGGTTCGGCCTGAAGGCGACCACCGACCACGCGGGCATCTGGGCGTGGAACTCCGACTACACGACGATGCAGTACAACACCATCGGCGGCGGGGACGCAGGGAAGTTCGGGGCGTTCGCCTTCGACGTCGACGGTGCGGACGTCGGCGACCTGTACCAGTACAACGTCAGCCATGACAACAGCGGGTTGATGCTGATCTGCTCGGTCGAGGGGCTGCCGTCGGACAAGCCCACGATCCGCTACAACATCAGCCAGAACGACCGCGACGTGTCCGGTGGCGTGATCATCCTGGCCTGCACCAAGCAGACGAACATCTCGATCTACGGCAACACCGTCTACGCCCCCACGGCCGACACGATGTGGTGGAACATCAGCCCGGACACCCCGCTGGTCGCGAACAACATCTTCGTCGGCAAGCCCGGGGGCTCCGCGTTCAAGGACACCACCAGCACCTTCACCGGGAATCTCTACCAGAACATCTCGTCGGTCCCCGCCGATGCGCAGCGGGTGCTGGGTGACCCGAAGTTGGTCAACCCCGGGTCCGCGACGTCCATCGACGACGCCGCCGGGTACGAGCTGAAGAAGTCCTCGCCGGCGCTGGGCAGCGGCGTACGCCTGCCCCAGGACGCGGCGCGCGACTTCTTCGGCAACCGCGTCCCCGCCGCGCACCCGAACATGGGGGCGTACCAGGGGCCCGGGGTGTAACCGGGGCGGACCGTACTCAGTACGGCACAGGGGCGCCGTCCCCATGAGCGGGACGGCACCCGGAGTCCTTCATGTGTGGCCGGTGGGCATGCCCACCGGCCACACGCGTGTGTGCATCGTGCGGCCCCGCCCGGCTCCGGACGGCGGAGGTTGAATTAGTCGCTCCCTGACTAGTAACCTGGATACTATGACGTACAGGCGCTCAACGTTGGCTCTGGCGGTGCTGTCCCTGCTGGCCGAGGTGGACCACCAGCAGCAGCCCGGCATGCACCCCTACAAGATGCAGCGGTTGATGAAGGACCGCGGCAAGGGCGAAGTGGTCAACGTGGGTCAGCGGGCCAGCCTCTACCGCACCATCGACCGCCTGCACCGCAAGGCCCTGATCGAGATACGGGAGAGCAGCCGCGAGCACAACCGCCCCGAGCGGACGCTCTACGCGCTCACCGACGAGGGCCGTGCCGTGTGGCGCGACTGGATGCTCGACGCGCTGGCGGCTCCGACCCGCGAATACCCCGAGTTCCTGGCCGCCATGGCGTTCGTCCCCCTGCTGGAACCCGGCGAGGTGGCCGAACAACTGGAGAAGCGGCAGGCGAACCTCGCCACCGAACTGGCCCGGCTCGACACGCAGATCGCGGCGTCGGGCGAATGGGGCCGGCTGTTCACCCTGGAGATGGAGTGCATGCGGGCCACGACCGCCGCGGAGCTGGACTGGGTGGAATCGGTCATCGCAGATCTGCGCTCCGGGCGCATCACCTGGACCAAGGAGTGGCTCGCCGCGATGGCGGCCGCCCACGACCGCCAGGGCACCCCCGCCCGCTAGGACGTTCATGCCCTGGGCGGGGTCCCGACCACGGCGCCGACGCGCCTTCACCATGACGAAATGGGAGACCTCAATGCCCGGTTTACCTTTGCATGTCATCATCATCGGCGCCGGCACGGGCGGGCTCTGCCTCGCGCAGGGCCTCAAGCGGGCGGGCGTCAGCGTCGCGGTGTACGAGCGCGACCGCACCCGCCGCGACGGTCTGCAGGGCTACCGGGTCGGCATCGACGCCGACGGCAAGCGGGCGCTGCGGGCCAACCTGTCACCGGAGCTGTACGACACCTTCCTCACCACCTGCGCCCGGCGTCCCGTCTACGGCAACCAGATGACGCATGAGAAGAAGTTCCTCTTCTCTGCCGGACCCGAGGTGCTGAAGGCGGAGGACCAGCCGTCGGAGGACGACGCCGACGAGTCGGTGAGCCGCATGACACTGCGTCAGGTGCTGCTGACGGGGGTGGAGGACGTCGTCCACTTCGACAAGCGTTTCACCCACTACGAGCAGCACGACGACGGACGGGTCACCGCGTTCTTCGCGGACGGCGAGTCGGCGACCGGCGATCTCCTCGTGGGCGCCGAGGGGGCCAACTCCGCCGTCCGCCAGCAGTATCTGCCGCACGCCAAGCTGGTCGACACCGGGCTGATCGGTATCACCGGCAAGACGCCGCTCACCGACGAGACCCGGAAGCTGCTGCCCAAGGAGGTGATGGAGGGCGTCACCATGGTGCACGGTCCCAAGGGGTTCATGTGCATCCTGCATGTGATGCGCTTCAAGTGGGACGAGGAGGGCAAGCCGAAGCAGGGCATCGGCAGCACCGACGCGGAGGCGCTGCGCGCCTGGCCCGGGATGCTCTACGACAACAGCCGTGACTACATCATGTGGGGCTTCGCCGCGTCGGAGAAGTGGCTGCCGAAGGACGTCACGCAGATGCGCGGCGCCCGGATCCAGCAGCTGGTGAAGGAGAAGACCGCGTCGTGGCACCCGGACTTCCGGCGGATCTTCTCGCTCGGGGACCCGGACAGCAGCTTCCCGCTGGTGATCCGGACGTCCGAACCGATCGACCCGTGGAAGCCCAGCACCGTCACGCTGATCGGTGACGCCATCCACACCATGACGCCGGGCCGCGGGGTGGGCGCCAACACCGCGCTGCGCGACGCCCGGTTGCTCACCCGCAAGCTGGTCGCCGCGAGCGGCGGAGAGCTGTCGCTCCTCGATGCGGTGGGCCAGTACGAGAGCACCATGACGTCGTACGCCTGGGACGCCGTCATCAAGTCCCGTGCCCAGATGGACGGTCACTCCGTCATGCACAAGGGTGATCTGATCGGCAACCTGGCCCGCACGGGCATGCGGACCGCGATGCGCACGATGAACCATCTGCCGCCGATGAAGCGGAAGATCGTGCTCGCGGAGAGCTCGTTTCGCGGTGCCGGCCGGGAGGACGAGGACTGACCCACCGGCCCGCCCCGGGGCGCGTCGTCCGGAACACGCGGGCCCGCCGCGTGTTCCGGACGGGTCACCCGGCCCGCGGGTCGCCGGGCTCCGGCTCCTCCTCCGGCGGCGGCGGCGGGAGCAGCGGCACCCCCACGAGCCATGCGGTGGAGTGCCCCAGGGCGACCAGCATGTTCAGCACGGCGCGTGCCACGTCGCGCCACGGCGGGACGGCCGCCCCAGGACGTCCGCAGCGGTCAGTAGGCCGCGGTGACATGGAAGATCTCGAACGGGCGGCCTCCGTCGTGGTCCCGGAACGGGCGCAGCGGCGAGGTGCTGTCGCGGTGCGCGGCGCCGGCCTCCCAGGCACGGAAGGCGGCCACGTCACGCCACCGGCTGACGACCACGAAGACGCCGTCGTCGCCCAGTCCGCGCCACAGCTCGTTGCCGAGCATGCCCACCACACCGGCCATTTCCTTGCTGACCTGGTGGTAGGCGCTCTCGATCGCCTCGGGGTCCTCGGCGACGTGCCGGACGGTCACCCGGACCTCGTCGCTCATTCGACGGCCTCCCAGTCGCGGTGCGTGGCCGGCGCGTCCGGGTCCGCCGTGAGGTGGGCGACGACCGTCATCGTGGTCATCGAGCCATCGCTGCGGTAGGGGTGCAGGTGGCGGCGGTGGTCGAGGTGGCGGCGGCTGGTCTCGAACTCCCGGAAGCGGGGCTCGTCCACCCAGTCGCTGACGATGTAGTAGACGCCTTCCTCGTCGAGGCTGCGGGAGAGCCACTGCCCCAGGTTGGCGGGGTGGGAGGTGACCGACGTACCGACGTCCCGCCAGACCTTCTCGAAGTCCTGCTCCATGCCCGGCTTGATCTGCATGCGCAGCATCACCCGGAACGGCTGCGTCACCTCGCCCATCAGGAGATCCCTCCGTCGACGGCGAGGGTGGCGCCGGTGACGTAGCTGGAGAGGTCGCTGGCCAGCCAGAGCACCGCCCCGGCGATCTCGTCGGGGGTACCGAGCCGGCCGAGCGCCGTCTTGGCGCCGTAGCGGGCCCGCATCGCCTCGGCCTGCTCCGGGCTCATCGCGTCCAGCGCCTCGGTCGCGATGACGCCGGCGGCGAGCACGTTGAAGCGCAGGCCGCGGGGGCCGAACTCCTTGGCCAGCGAACGGGTCAGGCCGCGCAGCGCCGCCTTGGTGGCGGTGTAGTGCGCGCGCAGCGGGATGCCGACCTCGGAGGACTTGGAGCCGAGGCTGATGACCGAGGCGCGTTCGCCGAGTATCGGCAGGGCGTGCTGGATGACCAGGTGGGCGGCGGTGAGGTTGGTGTCCATGATCCGCTGCCACTCGGCGAGCGTCAGGTCGCCGTAGGGGACGTGGCTGATGGCTCCGGCGTTGTTGACGACGACGTCGAGGGTGCCGAACCGGTCGGCGCACTCCCGGAGCAGGCCGGCGATCTGGCCGGGGTCGGTGAGGTCGGCGCGGAGCACATGGTGGTTGCCGCCGGTCTCCTTCAACTCGCTCTCCAGGGAGGCGACGGCGTCGCCCTCCTGGCGGTGGCAGGTGACGACGTCCGCGCCCGCCCGGGCCAGGGCCAGCACCACGGCGCGTCCGATGCCCCGGGTTCCGCCGGTGACCAGGGCCTTCTTACCTTCGAGGTGGAGTTGCACAGCAGCCTTCCCTTCGTGAGATGAGGTGGGAGACGGCGCGCCCGCTCACAGCAGCAGGCCGCATCCCAGGCAGTTGGCGAGCAGCGCGGCGACGGCGAGGACGCAGCGGCCGCGGTTCCACACCCCCCAGTGCGGGCGGGGGTCCCGGTCGGCGAAGTCCGGCGGCAGCGCCTCCGGGTCGAGCGACCGGATCCACCGGTTGACCGGCACGTTCCTGGTGACCGAGATGACCACGGCCGCCAGCACCAACGGCACGCTCCCGCCGAACGCCCAGCGGGCCGCGGTCTGCGGTACCCAGGCGGCGAGGAGGACGTCGCCGAGCACGGTGCCGAAGAAGCACACGGGCATGAACGGGTCGTAGCGGGTGGCGAAGAAGGCGTGGGCGTGAACGTAGCGCTGCGGCGGCAGCGAGGCCAGCAGGGGCCAGCCGCCGAGCTGGGTGCCCACCAGGACCCCCGCCGCCAGGCCGTTGGCGAGCAGGACGAGGGGCACGACGAGGGCCGTCACCTCAGTGGGGAGCAGCGGTGCGCCGGGCGGCCGTCTCGATCTGCTCCTTGATGCGCCGCATCTGGGTACCGGTGTTGGTGTCCAGCCGGGCGGTCATGGCGGCGTCGTCCATCGGCAGACCGGGCTTGAGCTCGAAGTCCTGGACCCAGCGCATGTGCACGCCGTCGTGTTCCTGGAGGAACTCCCAGTAGATCCACATGTACTTGAAGTTCCCGGTCTCCACGCGGCGGGAGTGCACCACATGGGCGTCCGGGTCGCTGATCCGCTCGGAGACCCAGCTCCATGTCGTGCCGTTCGCGTCGGGGTGCAACGACAGCCGGAACCGGACGCGGTTGCCCTCCCGCTCCAGCACGGTGGCCTCCGCGTACTCGCTGAACAGCGTGGTCCACGAGGGGACGTCGTTGGTCATCTGCCACACCAGGGGCATGGGTGCGTCGATCACGATGGTGTTGTCGACGTGTCCGGACATGCTCAACTCCCCGCTTCGGTCAGTGCCTGGTTGACACAGGCCACGAAGGCGCCCGGGCTCGGCGCCTCCAGGGCCAGTTCGTCGGCGATGGGGACGCCCACCGCGCGCTGTACCTGGCTCGCCAGTTCCAGTACGGCGAGCGAGTCGTAGCCCAGGTCGGAGAACGTGACGTCGGCGATGTCCCCCGACAGGTCCACCGACTCGTCCACCCCCACGCTCTCCCGCATCACCACGCGCAGCTCGTCCAGCGTGTAGCCGCTCATGCCGTCTCCTCTCCTTCGTCGTTCCCGCCGGCCCCGGTCCGGCGCAGGACCATGGCCGAGGTGAAGCCGCCGTACCCGCGGGCGAGGACGACGGCCACCCGCAGTCGCCGGTAGCGC
This sequence comes from Streptomyces sp. 2323.1, assembly GCF_900221035.1. Lineage (NCBI taxonomy): Bacteria > Bacillati > Actinomycetota > Actinomycetes > Kitasatosporales > Streptomycetaceae > Streptomyces > Streptomyces sp. 2323.1. The sequence goes on from NZ_LT907981.1 coordinate 1,691,519, forward strand.
GGGGCCCCGGTGACCAGGTCGATGTCGTAGCCGGGCGCCGGGCGGGTGGTGCCCGCCGTGTGCGGGATGACGCCGTCGCGCAGCGCGAGCAGCGCGGTGGCCACGTCGAGTGCCGCGCCGCCGCCGTAGAGCCGTCCGGTGAGGGCCTTGGGCACCGTCACCGGCACCGCGCGCGGCCCGAAGACGGCGCCGATCGCCCGGGCTTCGGTGCGGTCGCGTTCCGGCACCCCGCTGCCGTCCGCGAAGACGACGTCGACCTCGCCGGGAGCGGTCCCGGCGTCGTCCAGGGCGCGTTCCAGCGTGCGTCGCAGGACCGGGGGGCGGGGCGAGCCCGGGGGCGGGTCGAAGCCGGCGGCGTAGCCGGCGATGACGCCGTACCCGGCGCCGGCCGGGAGGGACGAGGCGTCCTGGGCGACCAGGATCGCCCCGCCCTCGCCCGGTACGGCTCCGCTCGCGTCCTGGTCGAAGGGGAGGTAGGCGCGGGCCGCGTCCTCCACCGTGGACAGGTGGCCGCCGGAGAGCTGGGCGGTCAGGCCGTAGGGGCACAGCGAGGCGTCCGTGCCGCCGGTGACGACCAGTTGGACGTCGTCCCGCAGCAGGCGCCGGGCCTGGCCGATCGCGTCGAGCCCGCCCGCCTGCTCGCAGGCGAGCACGCCGCAGGGTCCCCGCATCCCGTGCCGGATGGAGATCTGGCCGGTGGTGGCGGCGTAGAACCAGGCGATCGACTGGTACGCGCCGACCCACGAGGGGCCGTTGCGGTAGAGGCGTTCCATCTCGTGCTGACCGAACTCGGTCCCGCCCGAGGAACTGGCCGTGACCACCGCCATGGCGTACTCGGGGAGCGCGGCCGGGTCGATGCCGGCGTCCGCCAGCGCGGCCTGCGCGGCCCACAGCGCCAGGTGGGTCCAGCGGTCGGTCTGCGGGACGAGCCGGCGCGGCAGCGTCTCCAGGGCGTCGAAGCCGGGTACTTCGCCGGCCAGCCGGACCGGGTAGGGCGAGGGGTCGAATCGGCTGAGGGCACCGATGCCCGTCTTCCCCGCCAGCACGGCCTGCCAGTGCGCGTCCGTTCCAAGGCCGGTGGGCGCGATCACGCCGATGCCGGTGACGACGGCTGCGCGGGGGGTGGTCACGGCCGCCCCCTTCCGGCGTGCCCCGTGCGCGGGCGGGCCAGCACGGTCGCGCTCTGGAACCCGCCGAACCCGCTGCCGACGCTCAGGATGGTGTGCATGCGGTGCTCCCGTGCCGTCAGGGGCACGTAGTCGAGGTCGCACTCGGCGTCCCGGGTATGCAGGTTGGCGGTGGGCGGGACCACCTGCTCGCGCAGGGCGAGGGCGCACGCGGCGACCTCCAGGGACCCGATGGCGCCGAGCGAGTGCCCGATCATGGACTTGATGGAGCTGACCGGTACCTCGTAGGCGCGCTCGCCCAGGCTGCGTTTGAAGGCGGCCGTCTCGTGCCGGTCGTTCTGCCGGGTGCCGGAGCCGTGGGCGTTGATGTGGTCGACATCGGACGGCGCGAGGTGGGCCCGCCGCAGCGCGGTGGTGATCGCCTCGGCCATTTCGCGGCCGTCGGGGCGGAGTCCGGTCATGTGGTGGGCGTTGCTGCGGCTGGCGAAGCCGGCGATCTCGGCGTAGACCCGCGCGCCACGGGCCCGCGCCGCGCCGGCCCGTTCCAGGACCAGGACCGCCGCGCCCTCGCCGAGGACGAAGCCGTCGCGGTCGGCGTCGAACGGGCGGGAGGCGTGCGCGGGGTCGTCGTTGTTGGGCGAGGTGGCCCGGATGGCGTCGAAGCAGGCCGAGGTGATGGGCGAGAGCGGCGCGTCGGTCGCCCCGGCGAGGACGACGTCGGCGGAACCCTCCTCGATGAGCTGGGCGCCGTGCCCGACCGCGTCCAGGCCCGAGGTACAGCCGGTGGAGACCAGCGCCACCGGCCCCTCCGCCGCCACCTCCCGGGCCACCTCCACGGCCAGCGAGCTGGGCACCATGTAGCCGTAGAGGTGCGGCACGCCGTAGGTGTGGTCCACCAGCCAGTTCCGCCCGTCGTCGGACAGGACCTGGTACTCGCGCTCCAGGCTGGTGGTGCACCCCACGGCGCTGCCCAGGGAGACCGCCACCCGCCCGGGGTCGGCCGCCGGCATGTGCAGCCCGCTGTCCGCCAGGGCCTCGCGCACGCTGACGACGGCGAATTGCGCCGCCCGGTCCATCCGCCGGACCTCCTGGTGCGTCAGCCCGCACGCGCCCGGGTCGAAGTCGACCTCGGCGGCGATGCGGGAGCGGAACGCGGCCGGGTCGAAGCTGGTGATGCGCCGGGTGGCGGTGCGGCCGGCGGCCAGCAGCTCCCAGAACGCCTCCCGCCCGACGGCGCCCGGTGCCACCACCCCGATCCCGGTGATGACCGCCTTCTCAGCGCTCACCGGTCCGCCCGGACGTCGGGATGGGGCTCGGCGGCGGCGACGACGGGCTCGGTGTCGACGTGGCCGAGCTCGGGGCGCGGCGCCAGCGGCGAGAGGTGGAAGACGCCCGTGGCGGGCTCGTCCCCGACGTTCACCAGCCGGTGGCGCACCCCGATCGGCACGAACAGCGAGTCCCCGGCGGCGAGCGCGACCGGCTCGCCGTCCATCGTCATCTCCAGCGCACCGCGCACCACATGGAGGAACTCCTCGGAGTACGGGTGGTAGTGCTCGGTGACGACCTCACCCGGGGCGAGGTGCAGCACGCCGCCGAAGCCGGATGTGCAGCCGACGGTCCGGGGGCTGAGCGTCACCCGCAGCTCACCGCCCCGGCGGCGGTTGGCGGCGACGTCGGCGGCGTTCAGTTTGCGGGGCAGCTCCGCGGTCACCGGATCCTCCCCTGCTCCGCCGTCCAGACGTAGAACGGGAACGCCATGGCGTCCTTGGGTTCCTTCCAGCCGGGGTCGTACGGCGAGACGAGTGCGGAGAGCCGGGTGTTGATGTCGGAGTAGAGCGGGTGGCTGCGCGCCCGGTAGAGGTTCGGGCCGATGTCCTCGTCCGCCTCGACGAGGTGGAAGTACAGGTCGTGGAAGGTGAACAGGGTCCTGCGGGACACGCCCACCATGTGCGGTAGTTCGGTCGCGTCCGACGCGCCGAAGACGTCCGCGATGCGCGCGGGGTCGTCGGTCTTCAGCCTGGCGACGATCAGCGTGCGGTGCACAGCGCCCTCCTCAGGGGTGCGTGGGCTCTTCGACCGACCGTCGCAGAGCGGTCTGGAAGCCGGCTGGAGCTGACATCAAGCGGGTGTGGAGCCGGTGTCCGGTGGGGTGGATGCGCTACCAGCCGACGGTCCGTCCGCGGCGGAACAGCACCCCGGTGGGGCCGTCGTCGGGCAGCCCGAGGGCGGCCACGACGTCGTCGGCGGCGTCCTGCACGGTGCCTTGGGCGTCCGGGATCATCCGGGTCCGGGTGCGCCCGGGGTTGACCGCGTTGACGAGCACACCGGTGCCGCGCGTGTGGGCGGCCAGCAGTGTGGTGAGCCCGTTGACCGCGGTCTTCGACAGGGAGTAGCCGGGGGCGCCGGTGAACAGCCCGTGGGTGAACGTGCCCGTGCCGCTGGAGAGGAGGACCACCCGGCCCCAGCCGGCGCGGACCATCTCGGGCACGAAGGTCTGGCAGACCCGCCAGGCGCCCAGGACGTTGACGTCGAGGGTGGCGCGGACCAGGTCGACCGGGACCGTCAGCGGGTCGTACCCGGCATCCAGCAGCACGCCGGCGTTGCTGACCAGCGCGTCGACCGGGCCGGCCGCGGCGCGGGCGGCCGCCACGCTCTCGGGCAGGGTCACATCGAGGGCCACTCCCACGGCGTGTGGCCCGGTTCCGGCGGCCGCGGCCCGTGCCGCGTCCCGGTCCCGGGCGGCGAGCACGACGCGCCAGCCGGCGCGGTACAGCGCCTGGGCGGTGGCCAGTCCGATGCCGCGGTTGGCCCCGGTGACCAGGGCGGTGCGGGGGGTCGTCACCGGTCTCCCCTCTGTGCGGACGGGTGGGTGTGCGGACGAGTGGGGTGTGCGGGCGGATCAGGGGCCCACGATCCCCGCGCGGGCTCGACGCCCGGTGAGGCGGCGCCGACCTCGGTGCCCAGCGGTCTTCGAGCCCGCCACGAGCAGCGCCCCACACGATGGCCGCAACCGCGGCGGGAAGGGACGCACCGAGATGCGCTTGCTGTTCACCACCTGGGCCTGGCCGTCGCACCTGTACGCACTCGTGACACAGGCATGGGCCTGCCGCGCCGCCGGACACGAGGTGCTCGTGGCCAGCCAGCCCGCGCTGGCCGCGGAGATCGGCCGGTGCGGGCTGCCGGCGGCCGTGGTCGGCCACGATGTCGACGCGGTGGCCATGGTGCGCCGTTATGTGATCGGCGCACCGCGGCCCGGTGCCGGCGGGGGCGGCGGCCCACGGGCGGCGGAGATGTTCCTCGCGCACGCCGAGTCCATGACCGACGGGCTGGTCGCGCTGGCGGCCGGCTTCCGCCCGGATGTCGTGGTCTACGAACCCACCGCGCTGGCCGGCCCGTTGGCGGCCGCCGTGCAGGGGGTACCGGCCGTGCGGCATCTGTACGGGACGGATCTGCTGGCCCGGGCGGCGACCGTGCTGCCCGGGCTGCTGGCGCCGCTGGCCGAGCGGTACGGGCTGGACGCCGTCGACCCATTCGGCGCGCTGACCGTCGATCCCACTCCCCCGTCGCTGCGGCCGGCCGCCGCGCCGCCGGCCGTCCCGGTGCGGTACGTGCCGTTCAACGGGGGCGGCCGGCCGGTCACGCTGCCGAAGACGGCCGGGCCGCGGGTGTGTGTGACGTGGGGGCACACGATGGCGAAGCTGTCGGCCCGGCGGTTCCTGCTCCCGGAGGTGGTGCGGGCGCTGCACCCGCTGGGCGTGGAGCTGGTGGCGGCCGTCTCGGCAGCCCAGGCGCCGCTGCTCGGCCGGCTGCCCGAGGGCGTGCGGGTGGTGGTGGACGCGCCCCTGCACGGCCTGCTGGACGCGTGTGACCTGGTGGTCGCGCACGGCGGCGCCGGCACCGTCCTCACCGCGCTCCATCACGGTGTCCCGCTGCTGCTCGTACCGCAGTTGCCGGACCACGCGGGGCACGCGGGGGCGGTCGCGGGCGTCGGTGCCGGGCGGCTGCTGCCGGCGGCGGACGCGACGCCGGAGCGGCTGCGGGAGGAGTGCCGGCGGCTGCTGGCGGACGGCGCCGTGCGCGCGTGCGCCCGGCGGCTTCAGGAGGAGATGCGTCGCCAGCCTCCGCCGTCCGCACGCGTCGGCGACCTGGTGTCCGCGGCCCGTCGGCCGGCGTGAGCGGCCTTGTGACGAGTGACGAGGGGACGACATGTGCGGAGTGGCCGGGTGGATCGACTTCGAGCGGGACCTGACCGAGCACGGCAGCACGGTCCGCACGATGGTGGCCGCAATGGCCAACCGCGGGCCGGACGCCGAGGCGGTGTGGGCCGACCGGCGGGTCGCGCTCGGCTTCCGGCGGCTGGCCGTCATCGACCCGCCGGGCGGCTGGCAGCCGATGACCGCGGAGCGGGACGGCACGGTGCGGGCGGTCCTCGCCTACAACGGCGAGATCTACAACTTCCGTGCATTGCGCGGCCAGTTGGCGGCCCGCGGCCACACCTTCCGTACGTCGAGCGACACCGAGGTGGTGCTGGCCGCCTACCTGGAATGGGGGGAGCACTGCGTCGACCGCTTCGACGGGATGTTCGCCTTCGCGGTGTGGGACACCGGGCGGCAGGAACTGCTGCTGGCCCGCGACCGGCTCGGGGTCAAGCCGCTGTACTACGCGCCGACCCGTCACGGCCTGCTGTTCGGCTCGGAGGTCAAGGCCCTGCTCGCGCACCCGCTGGTCGACTCGGCGGTGGACAGCGAGGGGCTGGCGGAGCTGCTGTCGTACATCGCCACGCCCGGGCACGCCATCTACTCCGGCATCCGGCAGGTGCCGGCCGGGCACGTGCTGACCGTCCGGGACGGCGGGTTCCGCGAGCGCGCCTACTGGTCACTCCCGGGACGCGCGCACACCGACGACTGGCCGACGACGGTGGACACCGTGCGGGGGCTGCTGACCGACTCGGTGGCGTCCCATCTGGTGGCCGACGTCCCCCTGTGCACCCTGCTCTCCGGCGGACTGGACTCCAGCGCGATCGTCGCGCTGGCGGCGCGGCACGGGCAGCGCCCGCGGACCTTCGCGGTGGACTTCGAGGGGCACGCGGAGCGCTTCCGCCAGGACTTCTGGCACCACAGCCCGGACGCCCCGCACGCCGCGGAGGTCGCCGCCTTCGTCGGGACCGACCACGAGCCGGTCGTCCTGCGCACCGAGGACCTGGCCGATCCGGTGGTGGGGCACGCCGCGATGACGGCGCAGGACCTGCCCCGGCCCACCCCGGACATGGACCGTTCGCTGTACCTGCTGCTGCGGGCCGTCCGGCAGCACTCGACGGTGGCGCTGATGGGCGAGGTCGCCGACGAACTCTTCGGCGGGTACCGGTCGTTCAGCGACGAGAACCTGGTCGACAGCGGCAACTTCCCCTGGGTCACGATGGGTTTCGGGGTCGCGCCGCACGGCATGAGCACCGGGCTGCTGGACCGCTCCCTCCTGGAGAAGGTCGATGTGCCCGGCTACTCCGCGGACCGCTACGCCGAGGCGGTGCGCGAGGTTCCCGAGGTGCCGGGCGAGGACGCCCGGGAGGCGCTGCTGCGCCGCGTCGGCTACCTCCACATGACGCGGTGGCTGCCGTTGCTGCTGACCCGCAACGACCACTTGAGCATGTCGGTCGGGCTGGAGGTGCGGGTGCCCTACTGCGACCACCGGCTCGTCGAGTACGCCTTCAACATCCCCTGGCGGCTGAAGCGGTACGGCGGCGAGGAGAAGAGCCCGCTGCGCGCGGCGCTGGCCGGGCTGCTGCCGGAGCGGGTGCTGCGCCGCCCCAAGAGCCCGTTCCCGATCACCCAGGACCCGGGCTACGGCCAGGTGCTGCGCGACCGGCTCGCGGAGCTGGTCGCCGATCCGCACTCCCCGGTACGCCCGCTGCTCGACGTGCCGGCCGCCCGACGGCTGCTGGCCGAGGGCCGGCCGGTGCGCACCACCGGCTGGGGGGAGCGCCGCGACGTGGAGATGGTGCTCCAACTCGACTCCTGGCTACGGCACTACCACGTCCGGCTGGCGCTGTGACCCCTACCCGAGAGGAAGCTCCCATGCTGCGAGACCGGCTGATCGCGAGGGCCGATCCGGTGCTGCGCGAGGTGCTCGACCATCCGTTCTGGGCCGGGCTGCGGTCCGGCTCGCTCCCCGGTGCGGCGCTGACGCACTTCGTCGAGCAGGACACCGGGCACCTGCTGCCCGCGTACGGGCGGGCGCTGGCCCGGTGTGCCGCGACCGCGGCCGACGACGCGCACGCGGTGTTCTTCGCCCGGGCCGCGGTCGGCACGCTGGAGGCCCGGGACCGGCTGCGGGAGGCCTTCACCAAGCTCGCCCCCGACCTCGGCCTGCGCGCGCCGGCCGCCGACGCGCCGGCGGACCCGCTCGCCCGCGCCCACTGCTCCTTCTTCCAGGCCGCGGCGACCACCTCACCGGCCGCCGCCATCGGCGCGCTGCTGCCCATGGCGTGGTTCAACCACCAGGTCTCCACCGACCTGGCGCGACGCTGCGCACCCGGATCGCGCTATGCGCCGTGGATCGCGCTGTATCAACCGGCGGAGGGCTACGGGCGCGTCGTCGAGCGCTATCTGAGCGTCGCCGAGGAGATCGCGCAACAGGGCTCGGAGCGCGACCGCGCCCAACTCACCGACTTCTTCTCGCTGAGCGTCCGCTACGAGTGGACGTTCGCCGAGAGCGCCTGGGCGCGTCCCGACTGGCCCGTCCGGCCCTGACCCCGCTCCCACCATGAGAGGCAAGGACGTCGATGTCTTCCCCTTCCCCCGTCCGTTACCCGTTCCCCTGGTCCCCGCCGATGGAGATACCCGAGGCGCTGCGCGGTCTGCGCAGCCGGTCGGCGGTCGAGGTGACGCTGCCCAGCGGTGACCGCGCGCTGATGGTGACCCGGTACACCGACGTGCGCTCCCTCTTCGCCGACCACCGGCTGAGCCGCAACATCTCCCGCAAGCAGCGCCCGGACGTCGCGCGGATCTCGGCCGACAACGAGCTGTTCGCCGACCCGAAGATCAACCCGGACCCGCCGGACCACATCCGGGTGCGCGGTCTGGTCACCCGGGCCTTCACGGCGCGCCGGGTCGAGGCGCTGCGGCCGGTGGCACAGGCCGTGTGCGACGAGCTCATCGACGCGATGGCCGCCGGGCCCCGTCCACTCGACCTCAACGAGGCGTTCGCCTTCCCGCTGCCGATCCGGGTGATCTGCCGGCTGCTCGGCGTACCGCTGGCGGACATGGACCGGTTCCGGTACCTCGTCGACGGCTTCCTGTCCGTCAGCAAGCTGCCCGTCGAGGAGATGCAGCAGTGCCGGGACGGGCTGTGGCGCTACCTGGGCGAGCTGATCGACAGCAAGCGCACGACCCCCGGCGACGACCTGGTCAGCGGGTTGATCAAGGCCCGCGACGAGGACAACAACCGGCTCTCCGAGCACGAGTTGCAGTTCTGGACCCAGGGCCTGTTGATCGCCGGGTACGTCACCACCGCCAGCCAGATCGGCGCGAGCGCGGCGGTACTGCTGCACCACCGGGACCTGGTCAAGGAGATCCAGGCGGACTGGTCGCTGGTGCCGGGCGCGGTCGAGGAACTGCTGCGGACCCAGATCATGGGCTCCTCGATCGGCACCCTGCGGTACGCCGTGGAGGACATCCCGCTGTCGGACGGTTCCGTGATCGCGAAGGGCACCAGCGTCCTGCTGTCCGAGGAGTCGGCCAACATGGACGAGGAGGTGTTCCCCGAACCCTTCAAGATCGACATCCGCCGTACGGACAACCACCACATGACCTTCGGTGCCGGCCTCCACTACTGCGCCGGGGCGGCACTGGCCCGTATGGAACTCCAGGTCGCCACCCGCTCACTGCTCGAACGGCTGCCGGACCTGCGGCTCGCGGTCACCGGCGACCAACTCCCCCGCGGCCTGGGCGGATTCACCGAGGGCTTCACCGAGATCCCCGTCACCTGGTAGGAGGAACCGTGCGCGTCACCGCCAACCGAGACACCTGCACCGTCAGCAGTCTGTGTGTCTACCGGGCTCCGGACGTGTTCGACCAGGACGACGAGGGCCATGTCCTCGTCCTGGACCCGGAGCCGCCGGAAAGCTCCCGGGCGGCCGTACGCGATGCCGCCCGCAGCTGCCCCACCCGCTCGATCCACCTCGACGAGGAGGCGTAGGGGTGCCGTTCGCCGCGCTGACCTACGACATCCGGCCCGGGTGCGAGGACGAAGTGGCCGAGGTCTTCTCGGGTTTCCGCCGGGTCGGTTCACCGTCGGTGCCCGGGCCCTCCGGGGGCACACCGGCCGCCCGCCTCCTGGCCACCGCGGTCTTCGTCCGCGACGCGACGCTGGTGCGGGTCATCGAGTACGAGGGCGACCTCGACGCCGTCGCCCGCCACATGGCCGGCCAGCCCGGCGTCCAGGAGGTGGAACGCCGCCTGAAGCCGTACCTGAACACGCCGCGCGACACCGACACCGTCGAGGGGTTCGTCCGCACCTTCCGGCAGAGCTTGCTGCGGTGTGTGACGCAGATGGGGGTGCCGCGCGGCTGAGGCGGGGGCCGTTTGCTCCGCTCCGGCCGTCTTTGACTGCCGGAGCGGAGTGGGGGGTGCTGGCGGGGCGGGAACCGGTGGCGGCCGGCACCGACGCCGCTCCCTTCACCGACTGTGCGTCGATGATCCCGGCAGATTGCGCACCGCATCGACCATCTGCCGCTGGCAGTAGCCCTCCGGCTGCGGCCGCACAGATTGCTGGCGAACCGTCGGATCAGGCGGTGGCGAGGAAGTCGATGGCGCGTTCGTCCAGTTCGGCCGCGCAGCGTACGCCGCGGGCGCGGAAGCGGGCGAGGTCGCCGCGCATGCGGGTGACGGCCTTGCGGGTGCGCACGGACCGCACGCCGTCCATGTGGTCCAGGGCCTGGTTCCAGGTGGTGCATGCTTGCTCGATCTGGCCGCGCTTGAGCTGCATTTCGGCGCCGGCGACCAGGTCCAGGGCGACGATGCGGGCGTAGGTGCCCGCGGGGCGGGCGCCGGCGGCGCGGCCATAGTGCTCGGCGGCGGACCGGTGGTCGCCGAGCGTCTCGTAGACCTTGGCGTTGCGCGAGTACACCGACGCTGCCGGGGGTCCCCAGGCCAGGGCCCAGAACGGCACTTCGTCACCGGGGTCGGCAGTCAGCAGGGCGCTCGCCCGCTCGGCTTCGGCGAGGGCGGCCGTGCGCTGTCCGGCTTTGGCCAGGGTGTGGGCGTGGACGACGCGGAAGAGGGATTCGGTCTGGGCGTCCACCTTGCCTTTGGCGCGGTTCAGTCCCGTCTCTGCCAGGCCTAGGCAGTGTTCGGGACGGTGCAACTTGAGCCCTTGCATGGCCATCGTGCGCATCACGAATCCGTCGTGCCCGGTGACGCCGGATTCGACGGCGAGCGCGTAGGACTGAAGGTAATAGCGCTGCGCGAGGCCCTGTTGGCCTGCGTCGTAGGACTTCCAGCCCAGCAGATGCACACCACGGGAGGCGGCGGAGAGCATCTGCTGACGCATTTCCTCGGTGCGGAAGCGTCCCCGGCACAGGGGGGCGACGTCGTCGCGCAGGTACTGCACGAGCGCGCTGCGGCCGTGTTGTCCGCCGTGGCGTTCGTCCATCTCGGAGAAGACGCGCACCATGTCGCGCACGGCGGCGACTTCGGCCATGCCAACGGTGTGGCTGCCACGGACCGCGGCGGTGCGGTCGGCGATCTCCTGTACGTAGGTCAGGGGCAGGGCGGCGGCGGCCACCGAGTAGGCGGAGGTGGTGAGGAAGCGGCGGCGGTCCAACTCGAACCTCCACATCGGCAGTAGGGCGTCGATCGGGTCGTCCGCAAGGGCCAGCCCGATGCTGTCATCCTCCTCCGGCGGGGCAAGCCCGAGGTCGGCAGGGGTGAGCAGGCGGCCGAGCCGCCTGGACAGCGCGACGGCGAGGTAGCGGCCGGCGTCGCCTTGGGGTGTGACGCCGGCGATCCAGTGCTCGACGGTGGACTTGTTGGTGCGTAAAACCGTGCCGCACTCGGCGGCCACCGCGCGCACGGCCTTGGCTACGGCCGCATAGGTCAGGCCGGACTGAGCGACGAGCTCTTTGAGCTGCTGGTTTGGCGTGCGCGTGACCATGGGAGCACCTGCCCGTATACCCGATATACCCCTTGCCCTGCCCGCCACCGTACCGCCGCACCCCGGCCGTGGGTTGACTGTTCAGCAGGCCGAGCGGCGGGGACCAAGCGGTTCCCCCGTCCCTGCCGTTCGGCCCGGCACGGCCGTCTGCCTCGCGCCCACTGGAGGGTGCAGGGGACGCAAGAACCTGGAGGTTTCGATCATGGAGCAGACCACCAAGCCCGTCTACAGCGCGCCGGTCGTCCTGGACGCCGGGGACGTCGCCGAGGTGACGCTGGGCACGAACAACTTCGACACCGCCGACGACACCCAGTACAAGAACGCCTGACCCGCGTTCTGCCCGGAGCCGGTGGGGCCACCCGCCCCGGCCGGCACCGGGTGTGAGGGCGCCGGGCCGCGAGGGTCGTGCTGGGGCGCGGACTTGAGCGGCCCGGCGTCCGCTTTTCACCACGGATGCGATGGACACCCACGGACTCCGAGGGAGCGGGCGGCGATGCGGTGGAGCACGGGTTGGTACGGAGGCAGCGGGTACGACCGGCTGCCACGGAGCGGATGCCCGGTGCCGGGCGTGGAGGCGGCATGGACGGTCAACTGGCCGGCGAGGCAGGTCCGGTCGGCGGGCTCGGGCCCTCTGGCGCTGGCGGTCGTCGGCGACTGCGGCGCCGACGACCAGCAGCTCCAGCAGTCGCTGGCAGCGGTGCGGGCGAAGGACTGGCGGGCGTTGACCCGTTGGCCCGGCTCCTACCTCACCATCGCCCGCAGCGGCGAGGTGCTGGCGGTGATCGGTGACCTGGCCGGTCAGCAGCCGGTGTACTGGCGGAGTGACGGCGCCGGGACATGGTGGTCGACCTCCGCCACCGCGCTGGCGGCGCTGGACGGGGCTCCGGTCGATCCGACCGCGCTGGCCGCCCACATCGCCCTGGCTCAGCCGGACGTTCTGGGGCAGTGGAGTTTGTTCCGCTCGGTGAGCCGGGTGCCGACCGGGCACCTGCTGCTGATCACCCCGGAGGGCGCGGGCGCGGTGCGGTACGAGTCGGCCGAGTACGAGCCGATGGACCTGCGCGAGGCCGCGCCGACGGTGCGGGCCGCGCTTGCCGAGGCCGTCGGCGCTCGGTGTGACGGCCGGCCGGTCAGCGCAGATCTGGCGGGGCTGGACTCCACCACGCTGGCTTGCCTGGCCGCCCAACGCGGGGCTGTGACCGCGGTGACGTTTGCCGATGCACGCCTGCGGGACGACGACCTGGCGTATGCGGTCCGCACCGCGGCCACGGTGCCGGGCCTCGCTCACCACACGGTGCCCGGGAGCCCGGAGACCGTCTACTACGCCGGCCTTGAGGACCTGGCGGCGCTGCCGGTCACCGACGCCCCGAACGCCTACGTGGTGACCGCCTCCATCAAGCGGGCCGTCCTGGACACCGTCGCCGAACACCAATCGGCGGGCGTGCACCTGACCGGGGCGGCCGGGGACGCGGTGCTGTCCGCGCCCTCGTCCTACCTGGCCGATCTCCTGCGCGAGCGGCACCACCGCCGTGCCTGGCAGCACGCACAGGCCCACGCCCGGCTCCGCCACACCTCCGCCCTGACCCTGCTGCGGCGGACCCGCCCAGCAGCCCGCACCGATCTGACCGGAGCCTTGCGCACGGCAGCTGCCGAACTGCGGCGCCCTCCACGCCCATGGGTGCCGCAGGCAGAACGCCCGGTGTCCTGGACGCCGCTGCTGCCCACCGCCGACTGGATGAGCCCCGACGTACGTGGCCGCCTCGCGAGCGCCCTCGACCTCGCTGCCGAACTGGCCGCCGTACCCGGACGGCTGGCGTCGTGGGCCGCGCGCCAGGACCTCGCGCGAGTCGGGGCGGACACCAATGGGTGGCGTGAGATCGCGCTCGCCGGGCACGGCATCGAAGTCGCCGCCCCGTTCCTGGACAACGAGGTCATCCGCGCCTGCCTGGCCGTGCCCGCCGACCAGCGCGGCACCCCAGGCCGCTACAAGCCCCTGCTGTGCGAGGCCTTCGCCCATACCGGCGTGCTGCCCGACTTCGTCCTGACGCGGGTGACGAAGGGCGGCTTCAACGCCCTCGCCTACGCCGGGCTGCGCGACCACGCCTCCGTACTGCGGCATTTGCTCGGCCCGTCCTCTCGGCTGGCGGCCGCCGGCCTGATCACCGAGGCACCGGTGGCCACGATGCTCCAGCGCGCCGCGGCCGGACAGCCCACCGCCCAGGGCGCCCTGCACCTCGCCGTCGCCGCCGAAATCTGGCTGCGGCAGCTGGAAACAGCCCCGGCCCGGTGGGAGGTGAACTCCCGTGTGGCGACTGCGTGAGAGCACCCATCCGGTCCTCACCGACGACGGCGGCGCCATCCTGGACGAGCGCACCGGGCGATGGACGCATCTGACCCCCACCGCGGCCGCCGCCCTCAGGCTCCTGCTCGCGGGAGCTACCCAGGAAGAGGCCGCCGGGCAGTACGCCCTTCGCTATCGCATCGGCGCCGAGCAGGCCGCCGCCGACGTTCGCACCGTCGCTGATGCGCTCACCACGCAGGGGCTTGCCGTCACCGGTCCCGTGAGCCGACGCCGCTGGGGAAGGTGGTGGCGATGACGAGCATGGAGGCGTTCTCCACGGTCCGCACCGGCACCTTCCTCGCACGCTGCGCGGCAGCGGCGGGCCTCGCCCTGGCCCTGGTGCTGCTGCAACTGCCCTTCCGGCACACCATCCGCGCCGTGCGCTGGGCCCGGCGGGCCGGGCGCCGACCGCCGACCGCCGCGCAAGCGCGGGCGCTGGTCGAGGCGGTGCGGCACACCGGCCGGCGGTGGCCGGTCCGGGCGGCCTGCATGGAGACCTCGCTCGGCACGGTCCTGGCCGCCGCCCTGCTCGGTCGCCGGCTGCACTGGTGCTTGGGCGTGCGGTTCTCGCCGCCACCGACCGAGTACCACGCCTGGGTCGAACTGCCCGACGACGGCCCGGCGGGCGAGTACACCGAAGCAGGCTGGCACCACCACACCGCCCTGACGATCTGACGCACCCCGCAGGCTCCGGGCGCCGTGTCCTTCACCCGCCCGGGCCAGTTGTCGCATACGCGTACCCAACCCCCGAAGGAGTGAGCCGTGAGCGCCGTCGCCCTGGCCGCCGAGCACGTCCCTGAGCGCCACTACACCCACCACAAAGGCCGCGGACCGACACCGCACCGCTCCAACCCGGCCGTCATCCACCGCGAACTGACCACCCTGGACCTGCGACCGCACATGCGGGTCGCCGAGTACGGAACAGGCTCCGGCTACTCCACCGAGCTGATCGCGCAGTTGGTGGGCCCCACCGGGGAAGTGACCAGCCTCGACATCGACGCCTACCTGACGCGCTGGGCCAACGTCATCCACCACGAGCGGGGCCTGGACAACGTCCGCTGCTACACCGCCGATGGCACGGCCGGATTCCATGAGCGCGCCCCGTACGACCGGGTGGTGGCCTGGTGCACCCCACCGCTGCTGCCGACGGCGTGGACAGAACAGGTCGCCGACGGCGGGCTGATCGTCGCCCCCCTGCCGATCGCCCACGTGCCCAACATGACCGTCGTCACCAAGATCCGCGTCAACCAAGCCCAGCCAACAGTGGAGGCCGTCTTCACCGGCGGCTACATCGAGGCCACCGCCTCCCCCAAGGGCGACCTCGACCTACCCGGCCGCTGGGTGGACTGGGAAGACCGCATCCCCGGCCCCGCCTGGATCTCCCTCGCCTGGCGGGCACAGGACGACCGGCTGCACACCGGCGCCCGCACCACCTTGGCCCGACTGCTGAACGCCGCCCACACCGAGCCGTACGAAGGCGGAAAGGTCGACTGGCCCAGCTGGCGCACCTTCGTCGCCTCCCTCGGCGACCCACAGCTCACGATGGCTGGGCTTCGCCCGGACCTGTGGGCCGTCGGGCACACCACCACGAAAACAGCCGCCGTCATCCAGCAGGACGGTCTGATCCTCGCCGACGCCCCCGACTCCCCGTCGCTTTCCACTCTGCGGGACTGGCTCACGGCCTGGGAGAACGCCGGCCGCCCGACCCCCGAGACCTACACCCCGGCCCTCGTCCCCGCAGGCGAGGTTCAGGGCCCGGCCGGCTGGCACCTGCGTCTGTCCCGCTGACCCCAGACCCTTCGCCCTAGACGGATCACCTCCACTCAGGCGGAGGTGAACCGAACCGGCCAGTGGTGGGCGGGCCAGGGGCTACCTCTGCCCAGCCCTGGGTTGGGTGAACAACTCCAAATGCGCCCCCACCCACGCATCAAACGTCCGCGGCGCCCGCCCGGTGATCTCCCGCACAGTAGGCAGCGGTACCCCGCCGCGAGCCGGGTCGGGATCGGACTGGGACGCAAGGAGCCCGTCGACGTAGGCAGCCGGCAGGCCGGCGTCCGTCATTGCCCGGTGGGCCTGTTCGGGGGGTGCGTCGACGAAGGTGAGGGGGCGGCCGAGGGCGTCGGCGAGGCGGCGGGCCCGCTCGCGGGCCGTTAGCGCCTCGGGGCCGGTGAGCGTGTAGGCGCGGCCGCCGAGGGCGGGGGCGGTCAGCACGCGCAGGGCGACCTCGGCGACGTCGGCGGGGTCCACGACGGCCTGCGGGAGGTCGCCGAAGGGCTGGAAGACGGTGGAGCGATCGGTGATGGACCAGTGCCACTGGAGGGTGTTGGACATGAAGGCGGCCGGGCGCAGGAAGGTGCAGCGGGCGCCGGTGGCGCGGTAGGCGTCCTCGGCGGCGGCGTGGGCCGCTCCGTAGGAGTCGTGTACCGGGGGCAGGGCCGCCACTGATGTCACCTTGACCAGGTGACGCACGCCGTGGCGCGCGACGGCCTCGGCGATCAGCCTGTCGTGGGCCGCCGCCTCCGGGCCGGTCGTCACCACGAAGGCGGCGTCGGCGCCGGCCAGCGCCTCGTCGGCGCATCCGGGGGTGGCCAGGTCGCCTACGACGGCCTCGGCCCCGGGGGCGAGTTGGGCGCGCCCGGGGTCGCGGGTGAGGATCCGCGGGTGCGTGCCGCGCGCCAGGAGGCCGGCCACGAGCGGGCGGCCGACGTTTCCGGTGGCTCCGATCACGGCGATCATCGGGCGGCTCCCGTGGGGAGCTCCGGCGGGTGCCAGTCGCCGATCCGGGCGAGCGCCGCCTCCCCCGTCCTCGGGGGTGCCAGGGTCGTCAGGGCGTTGCGCATCAGCACCTGCCACCACCGCTCGCGCAGCTTCATGTGGCCCACCCGGTGCGAGGCCGCCACGATCGCCTGGGCGCGGGGGCGTCGGCGGGCGTCGTAGTCGGCGAGCGCCTGCTCGGTGTCGGGGTGGGCGGCCAGCGCGGCGCACAGTACGACGGCGTCCTCCAGGGCCTGGCAGGCGCCCTGCCCGAGGTCGGAGGTCATCGCGTGTGCGGCGTCGCCGAGCAGCGCGGTGCGTCCGGAGACGAACGGCGGGAGGGGGAGGGGGAGTTCGAAGATGTCGTCGTGGCGGACCGCGCCGGGCGGAGTGCGGCCCAGCAGGTCGGGGAGGGGCCGGTGCCAGGTGCCGAACCGGCGTACCACCTCGGCGTGTTCGTCCATGTGGCGCTCCCCCTCGGGCGTGTTGGCGACGGCGTACCAGTAGACCCGGCCGTCGGCGAGCGGCATCCTGCCGAACTCCTGGCCGCGGCCCCAGGTCGTCCCGCCGGGCTCCTCCCGGTCGGTCTCCGCGATCCCCCGCCAGACGCTGTGCCCGCTGTAGACCGGGGGCGCCGCGGCGGGCCACAACTGCCGGCGGAGGCGGCTGTTGAGGCCGTCGGCGGCGATGATGACCTGTGCCGGGACGCTCGCCGGGGTGCCGTTGCGGCGGTAGTGCACCAGCGCGGTGGCGTCGGTCCGCCGCGCCACGCCGGTGACCTCGGTGCCGGTCAGGATGCGTGCGGCGGGCACCGCGTCGCGCAGGGTCCGATGCAGGTCCGGTCGCGGCAGCACGGCGGTGGAGAGCCCGTGGCGGCGTACGAAGGCGGGGTCGGTGGGCTTCATCAGCCGTCGGCCCCCGGCGGTGCGGACGCCCTCCCCGCCCGGCAGCATGGTGGCGGCCAGCTCCCTGACCCGGCTGCCGACGCCGAGCTCGTCCAGCGAGCGCTGGGCGTTGGCCAGCAGGGAGATGCCGGCGCCCTCGGTCCGTAGGGCCGCGGCGCGTTCCAGCACCAGTACGGACCGTCCGATCCGGGTCAGGCCGGCCGCCGCGGCCAGCCCGCCGATTCCGGCACCGACCACCACCGCGAAGGGGTGGCCGGGCGTGTCGGTGGCCATCAGATCCGCTCGCCGGGCGCGTCGGGGCGTCCGGTGATCAGCAGGGACGCGCCGAAGGCGAGCGCGATGACGAGGGCCGCCATCCACAGTGCCGCACGGTAGCCGTCCGCGGAGTGTGCCCCGGCCGGTCCGGCGAGCTGGGCGGCCAGGACGAATCCGAGGGACGAACCCACGCCGTACGCGGCCGAGTTGACGCCGGGTAGCAGGCTGGGGCTCTGCGGCGCGGCGAGCAGGGCGCTCAGGCCGTTCAGTGGCGTCATGGCCCCCGCGAGGCCGAAGCCGACGAGGACCACCAGGGCCAGCACCAGCCCGCGCGAGGACAGGCCCAGGGCCAGGGCGGCCAGCACCGGCACCGTCAGGGCGGTGGCGACGCGCAGGATGCGGCGCCAGCCCACGCGGGCGGCGAGCGTGCCGACGGCGGGCGCCAGGAAGACGTTGACCAGGCACACCGGCACGATGAAGAGCAGCGCCGCCTCGGTGGCCGAGAGGCCGTATCCGACGTCGTGGTTCTGGCTGAACACCGGTATCACGAAGTTGATGGTGCTGAGCATGCCCATGGTGACGAGGATCGAGGTGAGCAGGACGGGCCAGGCCTGACGGGATTTCAGGTATTGCGGCGGCAGCAGCGCGTTCGGCCGTCTGCGCTCGATGGCCCAGAACGCCACCAGGAGCAGCGCGCCGAGCAGCAGCATCCCCGCCACGCCGCCCGCCGGGGCGCTCGCGGCCATCCCGATGCCCAGCTCCACACAGGCCAGGGCGAGCGAGAGCACGGTGAGCCCCAGCCAGTCCAGGCGGCCGGTCGCGACGCGTTCCGGCTCCGGTACGGTCCGGCCCACGACGAGCGCGGTGAGCACCCCGAACGCGGCCATGACCAGGAACACCGACCGGTAGCCGTACCGGTCGGTGAGCCATCCGGAGAGCAGGCCGTCCAGCCCGACGATGCCGCCGTTCGCGGCGGTGATCAGGCCCATGGCACGGCCGAACTGCCGGGGCCCCAGGGTCTGTCGCATGACCCGCAGCGCCAGGGGGAACACCGCGGTCGCCGTGGACTGCACGGTCCGGCCGAGGACGAACACCGCCATCGTCGGGGCGGCCGCCGCGACGAGCGCCCCGACGACGGCCAGCGCCAGTGCGCCGATCATCAGGGCCCGGGTGCGTCCGTAGTCGCTGCAGGCGGCCATGATCACCGAGAGCAGCCCGCCCAGGAGGAAGAACAGGGCCTGGGCGAGGCCCACCGCGGCGGTGTCGGCGTGCAGCCGCCGGGCGATGTCCGGGAGCGCCGGCGTGGGCATGGAGATGCACAACTGGCAGGCGACCGCCGCGAGCACGAGCGCGGCGACGAGGGAGGTCGTGCTGCGGGAGGGCGGGCCGGCCACGTCGGGCGACAGGCCGGGTGGTGACGTCTGCTTCATGGCGGACCTCGTGGTGGTGGACGGACTCAACAAGGGGGCGGTTCGGGTACCGCGGGGGCCGGGCAGCCGTCGAGGGCGGCGTCGGCGAAGGCGAGTTCGCACCGGGCGCCGCGCAGGAACCAGTCGGCCGTCTCCGCGGTCTCGGCGGGCGTCGCCGTCGCACCGAAGCGGTCGGCCAGCTCCCGCACCGCGCGCACCGCGTACCGTGCGCCGTCACCGGGCAGGTAGGCCGCCAGCCAGGGCACGTAACGGGAGTCCGGGCGCTGCCGTGCCCGGAGGTCCTGGCAGACCTCCAGGTGGAAGAGCATGAAGGGCAGCAGCGCGCCGAGGCCGGCCGCCCAGGACGTGGCGGCGGCCGCGGTCACCGTGGCGCACTGGACGCGGGCGGCGTGGTGGGCGCCGGCCGCCGGATCGGGCCGGCGCACCCCGAGTGCGGGCGCCACGTCGGCCAGCGCCGCCCGCAGCCGCGGGCCCGAGGCGACGGTCTCGAAGGCGCAGCGGGAGAGCAGGACGAGGTCGGCGTCGTCCGCGGCGACCGCCGCGCACCGGGCGAAGGCACGCCCGTAGCACGGCAGGAGGTGGCCGGTGTCCTGCTCCACGAAGCGCGCCAGGGCCTCGCCGGGCAGCGTGCCCTGGCGCAGTCCCGCCCAGAAGGGGTGGTCGAGCACGTCCCGCAACACCGGGGCGGCCAGCTCGGCGAGGTCGTCGGAGAGCATCGCGGACTACCAGGCGAGGGGGACGGTGCGCGGGCGGGAGAAGGCCAGCCCGCTGCTCCACTCCAGTTCGCCCTCCGGCACCGCCAGGCGCAGACCGGGCAGCTCGCGCAGCAGCGCCCCGATCCCCAACTCCAGCTCCATGCGTCCGAGTTGCGCGCCCAGACAGTGGTGGATGCCGTGACCGAAGGAGAGGTGCGGGTTGGGTGCGCGGTCCAGGAGCAGTTCGGCGGGGTCGGGGAAGACCTCGGAGTCCTGGTTGGCGGCGTTGATCAACGGGAGGACGGCGTCGCCGGCGGCGATGCGGACCCCGTGCAGCTCGACGTCCTCCAGGGCGATGCGCAGCGCCCCCAGTCCGCCGCCCGCCTGGGAACGGCGCAGCAGTTCCTCGACGGCAACGGGCAGCAACTCCGGTTCCTTCCGGAGCCGTTCGAGGTCGGCGGGCCGGCGCAGCAGGGTGAGCACCGCGTGCACCAGCCCGGACGTCGTGGCGTGGTAGCCCGCGCCGAGCAGCGTGTAACCGAAGGCGAGGAGCTCCTCGTCGTCGAGCCGGTCGCCGTCGTCCGCCGCGTTGATCAGGTCCATCAGCACGTCGTCGGTGGGGGCGGCCCGTTTGGCGTCGATCAGCCGGGTGAGGTAGCCGCTCAGCTCGCCGCGGGCCGCCACCACCTCCTCCCGCCGCCCCCGGTCGTAGCTGAGCATCACGTCGGTCCAGGCGCGGAATTGCTCGACGTCCTCGTACGGCACCCCGAGCAGCCGGCAGATGACGGTGATCGGCAGCGGCTGGGCGAGGCCGGCGACGAGGTCGGCCGGCGGCCCGGACGTACGCATGGCCGCGACGAGGTCGTCCGCGAGGGCGCGCACCTCGGTGCCGAGCGCCCTGATCCGGGCCGGCGAGAAGGCGCCCGAGACGAGCCGGCGCAGCCTGCTGTGCTCCGGCGGGTCCATGACGAAGATCGATTTCGACCCCTCCGCGAGGGGCAGCAGCCGCGGCGCGCCCGGCGCGGTGATGGCCTGCCGGCTGAACCGCCGGTCGGCCAGGACCCGGCGGACGTCCTCGTGCCGGGAGACCAGCCACACCAGGTCGCCGGTGGGGATGGCGACCTGGGCGACCGGCTCGTCGCGCAGCAGGGCGGCGTAGCGTTCCGGCGGGTCGAGCGGATCGGCCGGGGTGAACGGGAAGGTCTCGTCGGTGGGCATCGGGCTCTCTTTCCGGGTCGCTTCGTACCGGCCGGTGCCTGCTCAGACCGGCCGGTACTCCAGCAGGGCCAGGTCACCGGGGGCGGGGTCGTCGGCCGGGGCGAAGCCGGCGGCCGCGGCCAGCCGGTTCCACTCCTCGCGGTCGCGCTCCCGGCCGCCGAGGACCGCCATCATCTCGATGTCGGTGAGCTTGCCGAGGTCCCACGCTCCGGGGCCGGTCAGCAGCGCGTCGACGATGAGCAGCCGGGCGTCCGCGCGGGCGGCGACGGCCTCCCGGACGCGGGTCAGGATCCGTCCGGCGTCGTGGTCGCTCCAGTTGTGCAGGGTGTGTTTGATGAAGTAGGCGTCGTACCCGGCGGGGACGGACGCGAAGAAGTCGGTCGGCACCGCGGACGCCCGGTCGGCCACCCCGCGGCGTTCGAACTCCTCCTTCGCCTCGGCGACGACCTGCGGCTGGTCGCAGACGGCCCCCGTACAGCCCGGGTGGCGGGCGAGGACCTCGGCGAGGAACTGCCCGCGGCCGCCGCCGACATCGGCGATCCGGCGGAAGCGGGAGAAGTCGAACCGCTCGAAGATCCGGTCGGTTCCCGGGTAGTGGTTCTGCACCATGGCCCGGTCGAAGAGTGCGGCAGAGCCCGGGTGCGCCCGCAGATGGTCGAAGAACGTCTCGCCGAAGGCGTCGTCGAAGGCCGGCGCGCCGGTCCGCACGGTGTGCAGCAGATTCTCGTAGGGCCGCCACATCATCGGGTCGCTGGCGAACAGGAACATGTCGCGCACGCTCCCCTCGACCCCGGTGCGCAGCCCCTGCCCGGCGGCTGTGAGGGCGAAGGCGCGCTCCGGTGTCTCCGCCAGGACGCCGGTGGCCGCCGCGCAGCGCAGCACGCGGTAGAGGGCGTCGGCGTCCGCGTCGGTCCGCTGCGCCAGGTCGGTGGCGGTGCGGGGCCCTTCGGCCAGCAGGTCCGGGATGCCCAACTGCACCAGCGGCCGCAGCGCGCCGATCGTCCACTTCCCCACGAACAGCCCGATCACCCGCTGGGCAGGGGGGAGTTCGACCGGAAACCACGACAGGACCCCGGTGACCTCGGAGTCGTCCTCCGCGCTGTTCATGGCGTCTCCTCTCCGGCCGCGGTACGGCTCAGGTGAACCGTGCGGGCATGTGTCGGAAGCTGTTCATGAAGTTCGTGATGCTGCGCACCGGGGTGCCGGTGAGTTCGAGGCGGGGCAGCCGGTCGATCAGGGCCGCGAGCAGCAGCCGCAGTTCCAGCGTGGCCAGCCCGCGGCCGATGCAGACGTGCGGTCCGCCGCCGCCGAAGGAGATGTGCGGGTTGGGCTGCCGGCCGACGTCGAACCGTTCGGGACGGTCGAAGGCGGACTCGTCGCGGTTGGCGGAGGTGTACCAGAGCACCACCCGCTCCCCGGCGCGGACGTGCTGCCCGGCGATCTCGGTGTCCCGGGCCACCTGGCGGGCGAAGTGCGTCGCGGGGGTGACCCAGCGGATGATCTCCTCGACGGCGAGCGGGATCAGGGTGCGGTCGGCGCGGAGGGCCGCCAGTTGCCCGGGATGGTCGAGCAGCGCGAGCACGCCGCCGGTGACCGAGCAGTACGTCGTCTCGCTGCCCGCCCCCATGAGGGTGGTGGCGAACAGCGCGATCTCCTGCGGCTCCAGCCGGCCGGTGGTGTCGTTGCCGGCCGCGAGCAGCACCGAGAACAGGTCGTCGGCCGGTGCGGCGCGGCGGCGCCCGAGCAGCTCCTCGAAGTACGCCATGAGGTTCCCGAACGCGGCCACCGCCTTCTCGGGGGTGCTGTGGTGGTAGTCCGGGTCACCGAGGTTGACGGTGTGCCGGGTCCATTCGACGACCTGGGCGCGTTCCGCGGGCGGCACCCCGATCAGTTCGGCCAGCACCTCCATCGGGAGCTGCATCGCGAGGTCCTCGGCCAGGTCGAACTCCCCGGCGGCGGCGCAGTCGTCGAGGATGCGGTCCACGATCGCCGCCACCGGCTTGTCCAGCGCGGCCAGGCGGGCGGGGGTGAACCCCTTGAAGGCGAGCTTGCGCAGGCGGGTGTGTTCGGGCGCGTCCAGGAACGAGATGAGCGGCAGACCGGTGCTGTCCTGGCGTACCGAGGTCATCGTGCTCGGGCCGGAACGGAAGGTCTCGTGGTCGCGCGAGGCCCGCACCACGTCGGCGTGGCGCACCAGGTACCAGAACGGGTAGCCCTCGGCGTCGTGCGCCCGGGTGAGTCCCGGGCGGCTGCGCAGGTGGCGGAAGTAGTCGTGGGGGACGCCGCCGGCGAAGGCCCGCGCGTCCATGAGGTCCCTTTCCTGCATGGTCTTAGCACTCTCCGCGGCGCCGGGACTGCCGCCGTGGTCCACGAACGGTGGCGTGGCGGAGGGGAGTTGCTCCCGTCCGCCGGGCGGTCCGCGGCCGCCGGCCCCCGGTGGCCGGCGGCCGCGGGGTCAGCCCGCCTTGCGGCAGACGACGAGCGTGTCGTAGTCGCCGAGCGGCCGGTCGGTGACCGAGACGAACCCCGCCGAGCGGGCGTGGTCGCGCAGTTCGGCGACGGTGTACTCGCTGCCGCCGTCGGTGACCAGCAGCATGTCGAGGCTGATGACCAGGTTCTCCACGTGGCGTGGGTCCTCGTCGAGCATCCGGTCGTAGACGAGCAGCTCGCCGCCGGGGCGGACGCTGCGGAACGCCTTGTGCACCAGGAGCCGCCGCTGTTCGGCGCTCCAGTCGTGCAGGGCGTGGCCGATGATCACAAGGTCCGCCTCGGGCAGCTCCTGGGTGAAGAAGTCGCCGGGGTGGAAGGTGACCTTGCCGGTCATCCCGAGCTCGGCCATCTTCTCGTCGAACAGCGGGGCCATCTGCGGGAGGTCGAAGACCCGCCCGGTCAGATGGGGGTGGGCGGCCACGATCCGGGCGGCCATGTTGCCGCGGCAGCCCCCGACGTCGAGGACGCTCCGATAGCGGTCCCACCCGTCGTAGGCCGCCAGCAGCTGCGGGGCCAGGACGTGGGTGAGCGCGTCCATCATGCCGACGAACTGGGCCAGCAGGCGGGGGTCCTCGATCATGGTGAAGAAGTCGCCCCCGGCCTGCGGCTTGCCGGTGCGCAGCGCCTCGGTGAGCCGGCCCCACGCCGGGTACAGGTTGCGGTTGGACCGCTCCAGGAAGCCGCCGACGTACAGGGGTTCACCCCGCACGAGGTAGCTGCGTGCCCCCGGTGCGTTGCGGTAGCGGTCCCCGTCCCGCTCCAGCAGGCCGAGCCCCACCAGGAGCTGGAGCCAGTCGCGCAGCCCCCGGCCGTGCAGGCCGAGTGCCGCGCCGATCTCCTGCGGAGTCCTGGCCTCGTCCCGCAGGGTGCTGAACAGATCCAGTTCCACGGCGCTCAGCAGCGCCTTGGCGTCGCAGAAGGCATTGGCCAACCGCAGGATGCCGGCCGGCGTGGAGGTACCCGCGCCGTCGTGGGCAGCGATGCCCGTCATCCGCCTCACTCCTTCCCACCGCGGCCTGGCGGGACCGCCACGCCGGTGCAGGCACGACGCTGGCAGCGTGCTGTGGAACTCCGCTCGAAGGCCGCTGGAGGGCCGGGGAACCGACGGCTCCTGCTCGGGACGCCACCGTTTCTCAAGTACCGGGAGACGGGCGTGGGCTTCGATGGGCCGGCTAGGCACACCGAACTCGTCGAGGGATCTGGCATGGACGACATGACAATTCCGGTGCTGGTCGTGGGCGGCGGGCCCGTCGGCCTGTCCACCGCGATGTTCCTGGGCCGCCACGGCGTGCCCACCGTGCTCGTCGAGAAGCGCGAAGCCACATCGCTGCTGCCCCGGGCGCCGGGCCTGCAGGCACGGACCATGGAGCTGTTCCGCGCGGCGGGGTGCGAGAAGGAGGTGCGGGCCCTGGAGAAGGGCGACTCGCACCCGTACTTCGAGGGCGGGATCATCCAGACCTCCACGTTCGCGCGGATCGATGAGGCGGTCACCCTGGAAGCGCCGTCGCTGGACGGCCCGCTGGTCAGCCCGGAACGGGTGATGGGCTGCGGGCAGGACCGCTACGAGAAGGTGCTCGTCGCCAAGGCCACGGAGGCCGGCTGCGGCGTGCGGTTCGGCACCCGGCTGACGTCGCTGACGCAGGACGAGGACGGCGTCACGGCCGTGGTGCGCGGCCCGGACGGTGCCTCGTACACGATCCGCGCGCAGTACGTCGTGGCGGCCGACGGCGCCAGCAGCTTCGTCCGCCGGCAGCTGGGGGTGGAGCGCTCCGGGCGCGGCACCGTCTTCAACGCGCTGAGCATCTACTTCCGCGCGCCGGAGCTGGAGGGGCTGCTGAAGGGGCGCAAGTTCATCCTCTGTTACGCGACGGCTGCCCGCGGCTCGCTGATGAGCCTGTCCCGGCTGCACGGCTGCGATCCGTGGCTGGCGACCCCGCTGTACTTCCCGGACCAGGGCGAGACCCCGGAGGACTTCACCGACGACCGCTGTGTGGACATCATCCGGACCGCGGCCGGGCGCGACGACCTCGACGTCGAGATCGTGTGGAAGGTGCCGTGGCAGGGCGCGCAGCTGGTGGCCGAACACTTCCGCGTCCAGCGGGTGTTCCTCGCCGGCGACGCGGCACACGTCCATCCGCCGGCCGGCGGGTTCGGCGCCAACACCGGTATCCACGACGCGCACAACCTGGCGTGGAAGCTGGCCGGCGTGCTGCACGGGTGGGCGGGCCCGGACCTGCTGGACACCTACGAAGCCGAACGGCACCGGGTCGGCGAGGCGATGGCCGAGCAGGCCATGATCCGCAACCGCATCCGCCACGGGTACGCCGACGACGCGACCCGGGCCGCCATGGTCGACGACATCATCATCACCCTCGGCTACCGCTACCACTCCACGGCCGTCCCCGGCGGCGATGCGAGCGCGCCCGCCCTGTCCCCCCGGCTCGACCTGACCGGCCGGCCCGGTACCCGCGCGCCGCACGTGTGGCTCGACCGGGACGGCGAACGGATCTCCACCATCGACCTGTTCTGGGACAGCTATGTGCTGCTGACCGGGGCGCGCGGCGGACGGTGGGCCGAGGCCGCGGAACGCGCGGCCAAGCAGCTCGGCGTGCCGCTGCGCCACCACGTGGTGGCAGAGACCGGTGACCTGCGCCCGCTCGACCGGCCCTGGGCGCCGGCGTACGGGGTGACGGACGGCGGCGCGGTGCTGGTGCGGCCGGACGCCTGCGTGGCGTGGCGGGCCGCGGAGGCGGTGGACGATCCCGACACCGAACTGGGCAGCGCGCTGGCGCGGGCCGCCGGGTTCGCCGAGCCGGCCGGGGAGGCGCGATGAGCCAGGCGTTCGGGGCCGGCTCGCTGCTGGAGACGGCGATGTCCTTCCAGCGGGCGAAGCTCGTGCTGACCGGCCTGGAGCTCGGGCTCTTCGAGCTGCTGGCCGGCGGGCCCGCCACGGAGGGGACCATCGGGGAACGGCTCGGGCTGCACGCCCGCGGCACGGGCGACTTCCTCGCCGCGCTGGCCGAGGCGGGGGTGCTGGCCCGCGAGGGGGACCGCTACCGCAACGGCGAGGCGGCGGCGCAGTTCCTGGTCCGCGGCGAACCGGGCTTCCTGGGCGGCTTCCTGCACGTCGCCGACGAGGTGATGTACCCGGCGTGGGGGCGGCTCGCCGCCGCGCTGCGTACCGGCGAGCCGCAGGCCGCGACGTACTCCCGGCCCGACATGTTCGCGGAGCTGTACGACGACGACGCCAAGCGGTCCGCCTTCGTGCGCATGGCGGAGGACGCCAGCCGGCCGCTGATCCCGGCGCTGGCCAAGGCCTTCGACTGGGCCGCGCGCGGTGCGGTGCTGGAGCTGGGCGGCTGCCGGGGGAACGTGGCGGCCGGGCTGGTCGCGGCGCACCCGCACCTGGACGCGACCGTGCTGGATCTGCCGCAGCTCAGGCCGGAGTTCGACGCCCACATGCGCACCCTGGGCACGACGGGAAAGGTGCGGTTCCACGGGGCCGATTTCTTCACGGACGCCCTGCCCGAGGCCGAGGTGGTCATGATCGGGCACTGTCTGGTCGACTGGACCGACGACCAGCGCCGGGCCCTCATCGCCCGGGTCTTTCCGGCCGTGCGGCCCGGGGGCGCCTTCCTCATCTGGGACCCGATGATCGTCCCCGGCGACGAGAGCTGCCTGCGGAACCTGGTCCGCAGCCTCAATATGCAGCTGATGACGCCGCACGGGGCGAACTACCGGGTCGACGAGCTCACCGGCTGGCTGCGGGAGGCGGGGTTCGGCGAGGTCCGGCACGACGCGCTGGGCCAGGACGTGACGCTGGTGACGGCGGTCCGGCCGGAGTGACGGCGGGCCGGTGAACGACGCCGTCCGTCCTCGCCGCCGCCCCGACCGGTGGCGAGGGCGGATGGCTGGCCCCGGCCTGAGCAGCACGAGGGGCCGCCGGCCGTGCCCCCGGGTCGCGGGTGGCACGGCCGGCGGCCCGTCAGAGCAGGGACCGGCGGCCCGTCAGAGCAGGGACCGGCGGCCCGTCAGAGCAGGGACCGGCGGTCCGTCAGAGCAGAGCGAGCCCAGCGGCGTTGAGGGCTGCGGCCACGACGGCCAGCACCGTACGCACCAGGTGCCAGCGCCGCCACAGCGGGCGGGGGTCCCGCCAGTCCGGAGGGATCGCCTCGGGGGCGACCCCCTTCACCCGGCGGTTGATCGGCACGTTCCCGAAGTGCGACACCACCGACACCAGCAGCAGGAGCACCGCGGCGGCGGCGAACACCGGCCATCCCCGCCCGCCGGCCGGGGTCGCCGCGAGGGCGGTGTCGGCGGCGAACGAACCGAGGACGACCACCGGCATCGTCGGGTCCCAGTGGCGTCCGAGCAGCTGATGCGCGTGGACGTAGCGGTCCGGCGGCATGGCGTTGAGCGCCGGCAGCACGCTCAGCGCCACGGCGAACAGCACCCCGGCCACCAGACCGCTGGTCACGCACACCCCCGCGGCGAGGACGGCGGGCCCGTTCACCACACCGCCCCGGCCACCAGGTCCACCTGCTCCGGGTCGGCGGAGCAGGGGAACAGGACAATCTCGTCGCACCCGGCGTCCGCATACTCGGCCAGAACGTCGCGCAGCCGGCGCCCGTCGGTGACGGCCCGCGAGGCCGCCTGCCGGGCCTTGGTGCCGATGTACGCGTAGTAGGAGTGCAGGTACTCCTCCGCGTGCCGCCGCCCTTCCGGGCCGAGGGAGACGTAGCACAGCGACACCACCCGAGGGGGCTGCGTCCGCCCCTCGTCCGCCCACGCCTGCCGGGCCCGGCCGACCAGTTCGCGATAGGCGGTGCCCGAACTGCCGCCGGAGATCCAGCCGGAGCCGTACCGGGCGGCCCTGCGCATCGCCGCCGGGGAGTGCCCGCCGAACAGCAGCGGCGGCCCTTCCGGACGCACCGGCCGGGGGCCGACACCGGCGGCCGGCCCCTCCCCCGCCCACACCGCCCGCAGTTCCCGTACGAGGGTGTCCATGCGCCGCCCGCGCTCCTGGAACGGGACGCCGGCGGCGACGAAGTCGTCCTCCCGGTCGCCCACCGCCAGGCCCACCACCAGGCGGCCGCCGCTGAGCCGGTCCACCGTCGCCAGCTGCTTGGCGAGCGGGGCCGCACGCCCCCGGCAGGAGCCCAGCAACACGGTGCTGGCCAGCCGGATGCGGGTGGTCACGGCCGCGGCGGCGGCGAGGACGGCGAGCGGCTCGTAGCCGTCGTGGACGAGCCGGTCCACGACGCACAGGCTGGTGAAGTCGGCCCGGTCGGCGCGGCGGGCGCATTCCAGCAGCCCCGCGCCGGTGACTCCGGGCACGGTCGTCGGCAGTCCGATCGAGACGTCCACGTGCCCCTCACCTCCCGGCGGTCCGGTGGCCCACCACCAGCGTGTTGCCGAGGCCGGCCGGCCGTACGGAGACGTCACCGAAGCCCGCCTCCGTGAGCCAGCCGGCGCACTGGTGCGGCGGATAGCCGGCGCCGGCCGGCGACATCACCAGCATGTGGAGACTGCCGACGAGGGACAGCGGGTCCGGGTCCGCGGGGTCCGGCATCGGGTCGTAGACCACCAGGGCGCCGCCGGGGCGCAGTGCCCGGTACGCCGAGCGCACCAGCGCGGTGCGCTGTTCCAGCGAGAAGTCGGCCAGCACGTGCCCGATGACCAGCACGTCGCTGGGCGGCAGGGGGTCGGTGAAGAAGTCGCCGCCGACGAAGGAGACGCGGTCGCCGACGCCCTGCCGCGCGGCGTGCTCGGCGACGTCGGGGCCGTTCTGGGGGCGGTCGAAGACCACCCCGCGCAGGTGCGGATGCGCGCGCAGCAGCAGCGACACGAGGTTGCCGCGGGCCCCGCCGACGTCGGTGACGGAGGGGTGCCGGCTCCAGTCCAGCGCCTCGGCGATGCCGGGCGCCAGCGGGGCGCTGAGCGAGTCCATCATGCCGTGGTACATCCGGCGCCGTTCGGGGTCGGCCAGCATCTCCTCGAAGTCGCCGGTGTTCTGCGGCGCCCCGGTGCGCAGCGCGGAGGTCAGTCCTCCCCAGGCGGGGTAGAGGACGGCGTTGGCGCCCTCCAGGAAGCCCGCGTCGTAGTGCGGGCCGCGCACCAGGTGCTGTTGGGCGACCGGGGCGTTGCGGTAGCCGTCGCCGGCCCGCTCCAGCAGGCCGAACGCGGTCAGGGCGGCGAGGAAGTCGTCGAGTCCGCGGCCGTGCAGCGCCAGCTCCTTGCACAGCTGCTCCGGGGTGCGCGGGCCGTCGGCGAGGACGGTGAACACGCCCAGCTCCAGCGCGGAGAGCACGATCTTGGCCGTCGCGAACCCCATCCCGAGTCCGGTGACCGCCTCCCACTGCGGCGCGTCGGTGCGGTGCCGGGTCGTCATCGGTGGTTCTCCTTCGACGGGGGCGGGACTTCCACGACGGCGGCGGCGTCGTCGTCGCCGTGGCCGGCCGCGAGGGCCGACCCGAAGCGGGTGACGGCCTCGTGACCGAGCGGCAGTTCCATCTGGTAGGCGGCGGCCTGGTCGAGGGCGAGTTCCAGGTCCTTGTGCATCAGGGCGGTACGGAACGCGGCCGGCCGGTAGACCCGGCGCCGCATGAACTCGGCGCGGAACCCCAGGACGGGTGAGCGCCAGCCGCTGTGGAGCACGACGTCCAGCAGCAGTTCGCGGTCCAGGCCGGCCGCCTCGGCGAAGGCGGCGGCCTCCGCCAGCCCCGCCGTCTGAATGCCGAGGAGGAGGTTGAGGGCCAGCTTCAGGGCGCTCGCCCGGCCCGGCCCGCCCAGGTACCGGACTTCCTGGGAGAGCGCGGACAGCACCTCGTCCACCGTGTCCAGGGCCGCCCGGTCTCCCGAGACGAAGATCCGCAGCTTTCCCTCGGCCGCCATGTCCGGGTTGCCCATGACGCAGGTCTCCAGGCGCCGCACACCGGAGGCGGCGAGCCGGGTGGCGGTGGTGCGCGCGTAGGACGGGGAGACCGTGGTCGTGTCGATCAGCACGGTTCCGGGGCGCAGCCGCCAGACCAGGTCGCCGAACAGCACCTCCTCCACAGCCGGTTCGTCCGCCAGGCTGAGCAGCACCGTGTCGGCCCCGGCGGCGGCCTCCACGGCGGTGGACGCGACGACCGCGCCCGCCTGCTCCAGCGGTGCGGCCCGCTCCCGGGTGCGGTTGAACACCGTCACCGCGTACCCGGCGCCGAGCAGCGCCCGGGCCATGCCGCCGCCCATGCCGCCCAGGCCGATCACGGCCACCGGCCCCGTCATGCCGCCGGCTCCCCGTTCGGGTGGGTGTCCACGGTCAGCTGCGCGATGCATCGCATGGTCGCGTCGCGGAAGTAGCCGGTGAAACCCTCGGTGGTGGACGTGTCGCGGGGGTGGGCGAGGAAGGGCGACAGTCGCTCCTCGATGAGGTGGACGCCGCGCTGGGCGGCCATGTGGCGGGCGATGGCCTGGAAGTCGCCCTCGTAGTGGATGACCCGCACCAGCACGTCGTCGCGGAGGAAGACCGCGGTGCCCAGCAGCCGGCCGGCGGGCGCGCCCTGCGCGTCGCGGAAGTCCGGGGTGTCCACGCGCTGGAAGCCGGCGAACAGTTCGGCGATCTCGTCCTCGTGGCCGGGCTTGACCCGGTAGGTGATGGCCGCGTACGGCATCAGATGCCTCCGTCGACGTTGAGGGTGACGCCGGTGATGTAGCGCGAGGTGTCACCGGCCAGGAAGAGGACCGCGCCGGCGACGTCCTCGGGGCGGCAGATCCGGCCGAGCGCCGTCATGCCGACGATGCGCTCCACGGCGGCCGGCGGCAGACCGGCCCCCGGCTCGGTTTCGGTGAGGCCCGGGGCCACGGTGTTGACGCGGATGCCGCGCGGGCCCACCTCCTTGCACAGCGCGCGGGTGAACCCGATCAGGGCGGCCTTCGAGGCGGTGTAGTGCACGCCGTTGGACCGGCCCCGCAGGGCGACGGAGGAGCCGACGTTGACGATCGAGCCCCCGTCGGCGAGCAGCCCGAGTGCGGCCCGGGTGACCAGGTACGGCGCCGTCACGTTGTGGTCGAACATCCGCCGCCACTCGGCCTCGTCGATGTCCTCGAAGGGCACCGGGCCGTCCACGCCCACATTGTTGACCAGCGTGTCGAGCCCGCCCAGGACGTCCCGGCAGACGTCGGCCAGCCGCGCCACGTCGTGCGCGTCGGTCACGTCGCACCGCACCACCTCAGCGGCACCGCCGAGGTCCTTCAGCTCGCGGCGCAGGCTCTCGGCGTCGTCGTCCGGGGTGCGGTGGCAGGTGACCACCCGGGCGCCGGCCCGGACGAGGGCGAGGACCGTGCAGCGCCCGATCCCCCGGGTTCCTCCGGTGACCAGTACGCGTTGTCCGGCCAGGTTCTGATCCACGTCTGTACCTCCTGGGCACCGCTCGCGGCGGTCGCCGCTCGGTCGGATGGGCGGTGGGCGACGCCTTCCGCGGGCCGGCCGTGGGCATGCGGGGCTCGCGGGGGCGTCCGCCCGCGGGGGCCGCGCCCGCTGCGGCGCGCGGCGGGGCCGCTCAGGCGCGTCGCAGCGACAACTGCGGCCGGTAGGACAGGTAGAGGCCGCTGACGGCCCGGTCCGGGCTGACCGGGGCGACCTTCAGTTCGTGTTCCTTGTTGAGGTTGGCCAGCGGGTTG
This sequence comes from Streptomyces sp. 2323.1, assembly GCF_900221035.1. Classification (NCBI taxonomy): domain Bacteria; kingdom Bacillati; phylum Actinomycetota; class Actinomycetes; order Kitasatosporales; family Streptomycetaceae; genus Streptomyces; species Streptomyces sp. 2323.1. The sequence continues at coordinate 1,723,547 of NZ_LT907981.1, forward strand.
GGGTCGCCGCTCTCCGCCCCGCCGAGGTGCTGGCGCACCCGCCGGTAGACGTCCTCGGCGTCCTTCAGGTCGGCGATCCCGGTGATGATGTGGTCGAAGGACGCCTGGAGGTCGAGGGCGTCGCGGTCCTCGGCCGACAGCCGCTGGGCGTTGTAGAAGTGGAACTCCTTGCCGCGGTAGCTCTCGTAGAAGACCGACACCAGGACCAGCAGCCGCTCGTAGGAGGACCGGTAGACCCCGTCGAAGAAGGCCCATGCCTCGCTCTCCTCGACCTCGCCGCGCAGCACCGAGCCGATCGACGCGGCGGCGAGCATGGCGCTGTAGGTGGCCAGGTGCACCCCGGTGGAGAGCAGCGGGTCGAGGAAGCACGCGGCGTCCCCGCAGAGCAGGTAGCCGGGGCCGTGGAAGGTCTCACTGGTGTAGGAGTAGTCCTGCTCGGTCTTGAAGTCGCTCACCCGCTCGGCGTCGGCCAGCAGTTCCTGTACGAGGGGGCACTGGCGCAGCGCGTCGTCGTAGACGGCCTCGATGCCGCCCTGCTCGCGGCGGCGGCGGTTGAAGGTGTCGCGGCCGGTGACCAGTCCGACGCTGGTGGTGCCGTCGTGCAGGGGGATCGCCCAGAACCATCCGTCGGGGACCGAGGCCACCGTGATCGAGCCGGCCGGGCCCCGGTCCAGGGACTTGGCGTTCTTCCAGTACGACCAGGTGGCGACGTTGCGGAAGACGCTGTGGAACTTCCGTGCCCCGAGGTACTTGGTCGCCATGACGCCGCGCCGCCCCGACGCGTCGATCAGGTAGTCGAAGGTGAGGCGCCCGGTCTTGCCGTCCCCGGCCCACCGCGCCGCCACCGGCCGGTCGCCGTCGAACTCGATCTCCTTGACCGTGACGCCCTCGTGCACGTCCACGCCCAGCTCACGGCTGTGGTCGAGCAGCAGCTTGTCGAAGTCGGCCCGGGTGACCTGCCAGGCGTTGGCACCGTCCGCGCCCAGCTCCGCGAACCGGACCTCCCACTCGTCCGGGCCCCAGCTGAAGTAGGCGCCGCCCTTCGGCTGGAACCCGAACGCCTCGACCTTGTCCCAGACCCCGAGCAGTTCGAAGATCGGACGGCAGGACGGCAGGATCGACTCACCGATGTGGTACCGCGGGAAGGTCTCCCGCTCCAGCAGGGTGACCTGCACGCCCTGACGTGCGAGCAGACCGGCGGCCGTCGATCCGGCGGGGCCGCCTCCGATGACCAGAACCTGCGTCCCTGCGCGCATGTGCGTCTCCCCTTCCGAGGCTGTGTGCGTCCGGATGAGAACGTTCCAGGCCCGGGTCGAAGGCCGCTGGAGTGGTGGTCGTGGCACCGGCGGAGGGCCGGTGGGGGCACCCTCCGTCGGTGCGCGGTCAGGCCGAGCGGGCCGCGGCCCGGGCCAGTTCGAGCGTGGGCAGCACGCGGGCCCCGCCGTCCGGCGGCGCCGCATAGGCGGCGTCCTCGGGCCGGTTGGTCAGGCTGGACGCCACGGTGCGGAACGGGCCCCTGATCGAGTAGAGGAACATCCCTCCGATGTCCTCGGCCTCCGCGAGCTGGAACTCCACCAGGTCCTCCAGCAGCAGTTCGGCCTCGGACTCGTCCACGCCGAGCAGCGCGGCCGCCCCGGCGACCGACACCCCGGACGCGGTGCTCGCGGCCACCAGGCGGAAGGCGGCCTGTTCGGCACTGGACAGCAGGCGGAAGGAGCGCCCCACACTGTCGGCGATGCGCGGCGCGTCCCGGCTGGCCGGGGGGATCCGCCGCACGTCACCGTCGGCCAGGTTCAACAGCTTGCTGATCGGCCAGTGCGGGCGCCGCTGGAGGAGGCTGGCGGCCGCGCGCAGCGCCAGGGGCAGACCCCCCGAGAGCTTGACCAGCTCCCCCAGGCCCGCGAGGTCCGCCTGGAGCCGGTCGTCGCCGAGCACGTCGCTGAGCAGGCACCGGCAGATCTCGTCCGCCAGCGGGGCGGTGCGCGTGGTGATCACCACCGCGGGATGGGACAGCAGCCGGCGGCTGGAGGCGATCATGGCCGATCCGGTACCCGGCAACAGGGCGTCCAGCTGGTGGGTTTCGACGACGTCGTCCAGGACCACCAGCAGCCTGCGCTGCGCCGTCCAGGTGCGGAAGGCCGCCTGCATCTCCTGTGCGGACGCCCCCCGAAGGGCCCGGCTCAGGCCCAGAGCGCGCAGGAAGTCGGCGAGGACCTCGTCGGTCGGTACGAGCGAACCGTCGTCCCGCTGGAGCCGGGCGAAGAGCACGCCGTCGGGGTACGCCTCCCGTACCCGGTGTGCGGCGTGGACGGCGAACACCGACTTGCCGGAGCCGGGCGGGCCGACGGCCAGGGCGACGACCGAGGTGGGCCGGCGCCCGGTGTCGGTCAGCGTCCGCCGTACCGCTTCGAGCGCTTCCTCCCGTCCGACCAAGTGGTCGGTCTCCAGAGGGAGTTGGTTGGGCTGCTGGTGGGTGGCGGTGACCACCATCGTGCCGGCGGCGTCGGCCGGCGCGTCGAGGCAGGGGTCCGCGGTCAGCATGGCCTGGTGGAGGCGCCGCAGCTCCGCGGACGGCTCCAGCCCGAGTTCGGCGGCGAGCGCCGTACGGGCCCGCTGGTACGCCTGGAGCGCCTCCGCGCGCCGTCCCGCCCGGTAGAGCCCGAGCATGAGTTTCGCCTGAAATCCCTCGTGCGTGGGTTGTTGGGCGACCAAGGTGGTGAGTTCACCTATCAGGTCTATATGACGGCCGAGTTGTAAGTCGGCCTCTAATCGGTGACCGAGCGCAAGCTTTCGCAATTCTTCTAGGCGCACCATATGCGCGTGCAGCAACGGCCCTGGGCTCACCGCTCCGAATGCCCGGGAGGTCCACAGATCGAGCGCCTGCCGAAGGACGAGGGAAGCCCGCTCGAAATTCCCGGCCATCAGCTGTTCACGTCCCAGTGCGGCCAGCTTCTCGAACTCCACGGCGTCGAGGGCATCGTCCGGAAGGGTCAGCATGTACCCACCGGGCGTCGTGCGAAGCGTCACTTTCACGCCAGTCCCACAGGCATCGCCGGTGGCCGCTTCCGACCAGTTCAGGTGCTTGCGCAACTGGTAAATGTAGGTCTGGAGGGTGGTGACGGCACTCAGGGGCGGCCGGTCGTCCCACAGTTCCTCGATGAGTTGGTCGGTATGCACCGCCCGGTTCGCCTCCACCGCGAGGAGCGCGAACACGCGGCGCAGCTTGGGGGCGGCGGGCGTCACTCGCACCCCGGACCGAAGGACCTCGAACTCCCCTAGCACCTTGACATGCATACAAGCTCCCCCTTGTTGGATCAGCCGGTGACGAAACGGATTCGTGACCGATCGCGACACCTGTCGCGATCGGACCCTGGCGCGATCGAAGGTGAGTGCAGCCGGCACCCTCCCAGCCTCGGTTGATGTTCAACCAGACTCTCGGGTGTGTCCCGCTAGAAAGCCAGGGACCTGTTTAACGTCACGACATCGAATTCCGCTAGAGCATCGCTGAGTAGCGCGTCGCAAATGGGTCGAGTCTTTTTGTGTACAACCGGCCCGCCACGAAAATCGCCTGGTGACTGCGGTGGCCTCACCGGGTGGATCAGCCTTGATAGTCGCCGGGTGGACTAGTAGTCTGACAACTATTCAACACCGGCGGGCCGGTCGCGGCCCGCGTTCGTCGTCGGCGGAAAGCGCCGACCGGTCGAGGGGTTACCGAATGGATCTGGGACTCACGGACAAGCGGGTGCTGATCACGGGGGGCACGAGGGGCATCGGCCGCGCGACCGCCCTTCTCTACGCCCAGGAGGGCGCCCGGGTCGCGATCACCTACAACTCCTCGGCGGACGCCGCCCACAAGCTCGTCGAGGAACTGGGCGGACCGGACCGGGCGATGGCCGTGCCTTACGAGCTGCGCGACCCGGCCTCGATCGTCTCCGCCGTCGACACGGTGCGTGACGCGTTCGGCGGCATAGACGTCCTGGTGGCCAACGCCCTCTGGTTCACCTGGGGCGACCCGGGCGAGGACGACGCCTTCGAGGACCTCGACCCGGAGAAGTGGACGCGGCGCTTTCGGGCCAACACCGAAGGCCACATGCTGACGGCCCAGCGGGTCGTCAAGGACATGCGGGCCAACGGGTGGGGGCGGGTGGTCCTGCTCTCCTCGATCACCGCGCAGTACGGCATGTGGCGCTCGGAGATCTACAGCAGTTCCAAGGCGGCGCTGCACGGCTTCGCCAAGGGCCTGATGTGGAGTCAGCACGGCGTGCTGGTCAACGTCGTGGCACCCGGCGCGACCAGGACGGAGTTCATGGAGCAGCTCCTGGAGGACCCGGACACCCGGGAGATGGTGGAGAAGGAGATCGAGCGCACTCCCAGCGGACGGATCAGCGAGCCCGAGGACATCGCGAAGCTGATCCTCTTCCTCGGCTCGGGGGCCAACGGCAACATCAACGGCGAGATCATCCACACCGCCGGCGGGCGCTGAACCACGCACGGAGCCGAGGGACGCGACGCGGTGGCGTCCCTCGGCCCGGGTCCTGCTGTGTGCCGCGTTTCAGGCAGTGGCCCGGAACAGGGCGACGTTCCCCCGCACCACGACCCGCGAGAACGGAAAGTGTGCAGCGAGCGCCCGGGCCAGACCGTCCGGACTGTCGCCCTGGTTCTGGAAGTTGCCGCGCCGGTGCTGCTCCACGAGCAGCCGCCGGGTCAGCGCGTTCATCCGCACCCCCTCGGCGAGCACGGTCGACCCGAACAGCGTGCCGCCCGGCCGCAGCACCCGGGCCATCTCCGCGAAGGACTTTCCCTTGGCGTCCCAGCCGCCGGGAACGGTGTGCAGCACCAGACTCATGGCGACCGAGTCGAAGGCACCGTCCGGCAGCGGCAGCGGTTCGAGCAGGTTGGCCCGGCAGGTCCGGGGACGGTAGCGGGCCAGCCGGTGCGCCGACATCTCCAGGCACTCCTGGCTCAGGTCGAGCAGGGTGATCTCGGGCGGCGGACCGGTGAAGCCGCAACGGTCCAGGAAGTAGCCGGTACCCGGTCCGATGTCGAGGTGGCGGGCACCGGTGGCGCGCCGGTAGAGCCGCAGCATGTCGCCGCGCGGACAGCGCCACACCACCGAGCAGAACAGCCCCAGCACCACGGCGTCGTACACCGCCAGCCGCCGCCGGGTGTACGCCTCCTGTGCGTGACGGGTCCGCGGGTCCCATGCCCCGGGGTCGGCCAGGTCGGGGACGGGCGGGCCGGGGACGAGCGGGTCGGGGACGGACAGGTCGGGGACGGGCGCCCCGGATGCGGATGCCTCGGAATCGGTTGCTTCGGAATCGGATGCGTCGGAATCGGATGCGTCGGATGACACAACCGCACCTCCTCCCATGCAGTTCGGCCGCGGCGGGCGCCTGGCGAGAGCGACAGGCCGGTCGGCTCACCTGGTCCGGTGGGCCACGAGCAGAGTGTCGTCCCCGGCCAGCGGGCGGTGGCTGACCTCCGCGAAGCCGGCGTCCTCGAACCACCCGGCGGCCTCCGACGGCGTGTACTCACTGCCGCCCGGGGTGCAGAGCATCATATTGAGGCTCACGAGCAGGGAGTTGGTCTTCGTGCGGCGCTCCTCATCGATCATCGTGTCGTAGGCGAGCGCGTAACCGCCCGGCGCCACCGCCTCGAAGGCCCGCCGGGCGAGCTGCCGCCGCTGCTCGACGTCCCAGTCGTGCAGGACATGCCCGAACACCACGACCTCGGACTCCGGCAGCGCATCGCGGAAGAAGTCCCCCGGCCGGAACGCCACCCGCCCGGTGAGGCCGAGTTCCGCCATGTGCTCGGTGAAGACGGGCTCCACCGCAGGCAGGTCGAAGACCGTCGCCTCCAGGTGCGGGTGCGCCCGAACCAGCTCGGCGAGCACGTTGCCGCGCGCTCCGCCGACGTCCGTGACCCGCTTGACCGTTCCCCAGTCGAAGGCGTCCACCAGCGCCCGGCCGCTGGGGCCGTTGAGTGCGTCCATACCGCCGTAGTAGGCGCGCCACTCCTGACGGCTGCGGTGCTGGCGGACGAACATCCCGGCTCCCGGGCGCGCCCCGTTCTGCGGCTCGCCGGTGAGCAGCCCCTCTCCCACCCGCGCCCAGCGGGCGTCGGCCTGCTGGAGGAACCGGCCCAGGTAGGCGGCCTTCTCGCCGTCGAGGAACCGTGCGGCCAGCGGCGCGGTGCGGTAGGCCCCATCCTCGTCCGCCCGTTCCAGCAGCCCGACAGACACCAGGGAATCCAGGAAGTCGGCCGCGCCGCGCCGGCCGATCCCGAACCGGTCGCACACCCCGGCCGGTGTCATCGGAGTGTGCAGCAGCGCGGTGAACAGGCCCAGTTCGACCGCGAACAGGACTGTGCGCCACTTGTAGAAATCGGCAGCCATCTGCAGCAACGGCTCGGCCGTCGCACCGGCCTGTGCACCCTTCGTCATACGCCCGTCTCCTTCGGCAGTGTCTGACGGTGCTCGGCAGGAAGCTACGGCGCGGCACTCGACAGCAGCTATACGACCGCTGGATACCGCCCCCAGCCAGGCGAACGACGCGGGCCAAGAGCCGGAGCGCCCTCCGGTCACGGTCGCGGGCTCCGCCTATTCCTGCCGTACCGGCTCCCGGTCCCCCGGCCTGGCGAAGCACCGCAGCAGTGGTCCGGTCATCACCGTCGTGACGACGGCCATCACGACCATCTCCGAGTAGAGCCCGCCGTCCAGCAGACCGATCTGCAACCCCACGCTCAGCGCGATGAGTTCGGTCAGCCCGCGGGTGTTCATCAATGTGGCCAGCACCGCGGAGCGGCGCGCCGGCAGCCCCTGGGATCTGGCGCCGAGCCAGGTGCCGGCGAACTTCCCGGTGACCGCGACGGCCAGGATGAGAGCGAGGTCCCACAGCCCAGACGCACCGATCCGGGAGAGATCGACGTTCAGCCCGGCGACGATGAAGTAGACCGGCAGCAGCAGTGTCGTCGTGAACTGCACACGAGGCAGGAGTACGTCCTTCAAGCCGGTGCCTTCCCCACGGGGCATGACGAGGCCGAACAGAAAGGCCCCGAGCACGAAATGGAGCCCGAGCGCCTGCGTCACCGCGGCCGACACCAGCAAGCCGATGAGCACGACGGCGAGACTTCCCGCCGACGCCGGACCCTCGGGGCCCCCACCGCTCAGCGCCCGCTCCAGCAGCGGTCTGCCACGGGTGATCAGCACCAGGGCGTAGGGCACGATCAGCAGTACCCACCAGGGACTTTGCCCCGCGGTCCCGGCGATTACCTGGACGGCGGCGAGCGCCGTCCACGCGACGAGATCGCACACCGCCGCCGACGACAGTGCGATCATCCCCAGCCAGGTGCCGCTCATCCGCCGGTCGGAGAGGATGCGCGCCAGCACCGGAAAAGCGGTGACCGACACGGCCACCGCGATGAACAGGATGAAGCCGGCCCGGCTTGCGGGGTGCCGCTCCCGGAGCAGGTGGAGCGCGAGCAGCGCGCCGAGGGCGAACGGCACGACGGCGGAGCCGAGGACGGTTCCGACGGCGATCCGTCCGGAGCCCCGGAGCCTGCCGAAGTCGACCTCGTACCCCACCACGAACATGAAGAGCACCAGCCCGAGATTGGCCAGTGCACTCAGATAGGGCCGGATGTCCGTGGGGAACAGCGTGTGCGCGAGCGCCCCGTGGAACAGCGTGGGGCCCAGTAAGAGCCCCCCGACGATCTCACCGATGACTGCCGGCTGGCCGAGCCGGTGAGCGATCCGGCCGGCCACCCGGGCCATCAGAAGGATCAGGGAGAGATCTGCGAAGAGTATTGCCGCGTTGAGTTCGGTCACCGTCGCCACCTCGCGCTTCAGTCAGCATCCGTCCGTATCCATCCGCATCCGTCCGTACGACGGCGACGCCCTGTCGCATGAAGCGCGCCGCCCCACCTAGGCGTGTCTTTCGGGTCATCCCGCGGCCGCTCCGGACGCCTCCGTGCGCGCCATCCTCGGCCACCGCATCGCGATCGGCCTCGAAGGTCACTCAAATCCCGGGCTGTTGGCCCCACCCGGACGGACCGGTCCGGCTGCCGACAGCGAAACTGACCGAACTGACCTTGCTGACCACCGTCTGCTCTTCACCCCGCCCCGCTCCTGCACTGTCATGGGTAGAGCTAGAGCACCCACCGGTGCGCCGGCGACCATCTGGGGGGACCTGATGCTGGACAAGAGTTACGTCGTGCCCTGGGGCAAGCGGGGCGTGCTGCCCGCCGACACCGAGGCAGCCGTACTGGCCGAGCTCATCCACGAGAGCACCCCGCTGCCGACGGGCGTGCGACGGGAACGGTTCGAGCGCTCCTTCGCCGAGTCAGTGGGCAGCACGCATGCCATCTCGGTGACCAGCGGAACGGTCGCCCTGCAACTGGCCGTCCGGATGCTCGGACTGACCCCCGGCGACGAGGTGATCGCCACCCCGCAGACCCATCAGGCCACCGTCCAGCCGCTGTTCGACTACGACGTACAGGTCCGGTTCTGCGATATCGACCCCACCACCCTCACCCTCGACCCGGCCGTGCTGGAGTCGCTGATCACCCCGCGTACCAAGGCCCTGCTGCTGGTGCACTACGGCGGCTGCCCCGCCGAGATGGACACGATCATGGCGCTGGCACGCCGCCACGGCTTTCTGGTGCTGGAGGACTGCGCCCATGCGCTGGGCACCCGCTACCGCGGACGCAGCGCCGGGTCGCTGGCGGACATCGCCACCTTCAGTCTCCGCAACTCCCGGAACAACAGCCTGCTCGGCAAGGGCGGTCTGATCACCTGCGACCGGGACGACTGGGCCGAGCGTCTGTACCGGCTGCGCGCCGACGGCACCGACGCGCGCAGCGCACACCTGCGGCCGGACCACACGGCGGCGCCGAACCCCGCGCTGTGGACCCCGCACACCGTCCCCCTCCAGCGCGGCCCCGCACGACGGCCCGGCGGCGCCGCGACGATGCCGGACATGGTCGCGGCCCTCGGCCAGACCCAGCTCACCCGGCTCCCGGCCACCACCGCCAGACGACGCGCACTCGCCGGCCGCCTGGACGAGGTACTCGCCCGCTACCCCTTCATGACCCCGCAGTCGACACCCGCGCACAGCACACACGCCTACCACCTCTACACCTGCTTCACCGACCACCAGGAACTGCGCGACCGGCTCGTACTGAGCCTGGACCGCAGAGGCGTGGAGATCCAGCTCCGCTACTTCCCCCAGCATCTGCTGCCGCAATGGCGCCACCGGGGCCATCTGCGCGGCGAGTGCCCGGTCGCCGAACGCAGCTGGTTCGAGCAGCATCTCAACCTTCCGTGCCATCCATTGCTGACGGCCTATCAGGAGGACTACCTCATTGAGGCGTTGGACGAGTCGTTGGCCGAGCTGAACGGTGGGATCCCGGCTCCGCCTCCGGTGCCGGTTACGGCCTGCGGGCGGTAGTCGGGGGCCGGTGGCCGGTGGCCGGTGGCCGGTGGCCGGTGGCCGGTGGCCGGTGGCCGGTGGCCGGTGGCCGGTGGCCGGTGGCCGGTGGCCGGTGGCCGGTGGCCGGCTGATGGTCTGCCGCCGCCCCGGCCCGGCACCATGGCCCTCCCCCCGGGGCATGGTTCCTACGACAACGTCGTGGCATCGGCGTACTTCTTGATGAGTTCATAGGAGCGAATGCGGTCGCCGAGCTCGTAGACGGGTGTGGTCAGCATCAGTTCGTCCGCTCCGGTCTCGCCGGCCAGTTGCGCAAGCCGTCGGACGACGGTCTCGGGTGTCCCGACGGCTTGCTGTGCACGGAAGCCGGCCAGCGCCCGTCGCTCCTCGGCCGTGAAGGGGTGGGTGGCCGCGGCCGCGGGCGTGGGGAAGGGGATCTCACTCAGGCCTTTGAGGAGCCCTGCCTTGACGACCTCCATCGGCCCGACTCGCCACGCGGCTTCTTCTTCCGTCTCGGCACACACCGCCTGCACGCACACCAGCACCCGAGGCCGCTCGCACCAACGGGACGGGGTGAAGTCGGCCCGGTACCGTTCCACCGCCGCAAGGGTGTTGTCCGGCCGGATGTGGTGCGCGAGGGCGATCGGCAGGCCAAGTCGTGCGGCGAGAGCGGCACCTGCGGTGCTGGAGGCCAACAGCCATGGCTCCGGCAGCGGGTCGAGCGCGACTTCGTCGACCAGAAAGGACAGGATCGCAGCCACGTCTTCGTGGTACTCCGCGTCCGTCGTCGGGCCGGCCCCGCGGCGCAGAGCCCGTGCCGTGGCCTCGTCGAAGGTGCCAGGACCACGGCCGATACCCAGGTCGATACGGCCCCCGTGCAGGCCGGCCAGCGTTCCGAACTGCTCCGCCAGCGTGAGGGGGGCATGGTTGGGCGCCAGCACACCGCCCGAACCGAGACGGATGGCCGAGGTCGAGGCCGCAGCGTGCGCGATCAGCACGACCGGCGGAAACGCCCCGATGGCGGGCGAGTGGTGATGCTCGGCGTACCAGACCCGGTGGTAGCCCAGCCGTTCCAGTCTGTGCGCGAAGGCGGCGGTGTCGCGCAGGGTCTCCACGGCTCGTCTGCCCGTTTGGACCATAGCGACTTCCAGCGCTGAAAGAGGTACATCGATCATGTCGCCAGCATAAGGATCGAGCGTTCGATAAGGGCGCCGCACTCCTACTGTTCCCAGCCACAAATCCCAGTTCGCCGCCGTGAGTTGGGGCAGCGCGGGCGCCAGGGGGTGATGGTGTTACTCCCCCATACGCATCAGCAGATGGCCCCGGCGGAACCGTTCCCCCTCGCGCGGCTCACGCAGCATCCGGCCGACTTCGATGAATCCCACTTCGCCGGCCAGCCCCGCGAGGTCGTCGATCGGCCACCGGTAGGCCGTCGTCACTTTGTGGTCGAACGCCGTAATGGGCTCACCTTCTGACTCGAAGAAGGCGAGCAAGAGGTGGCCGTCCAGCGCGAGTACCCGCCGGAACTCGGCGAAGTACGAGGGCAGGTCCTGCGGTGGGGTGTGAATGACCGAATACCAGGACACGACACCTTGCAGCTTGCCGTCGGCCAGGTCCAGGGCGTCCATGGAACCGACGTCGAACCGCAGGTCCGGGTATGCCTCGCGGGCGAGATCGATCATCACCGGCGACAGGTCGACGCCGAAGACGTCCAGCCCCAGGTCCCGCAGGTGCGCGGTCATACGCCCAGGGCCGCATCCCAGCTCGGCCACGGGTCCGGGATCGGTGCTCCGCACGAGCTCGGCAAACGCAGCGAGCACCGCACGATCCAGCGGAAGGGCGGGCTCGTCGCGGACGAGTTCGGCGTAGCGGACGGCAACGGCATCGTAGGCATCCGCTGTCACACGGAGGTGCAAGGACGGTTCAGAAGTTTCAGTCACAAGCGAGGACACTAGAGCCTCCGTCCCCGCTCGCCGACCTCGGCGTGAGCTTCCTCGGCGAGTCCCTCATGGTCGGCAGTCGCGGCATGGCGTCAGGAATCCCCTTCGCCCCGGCACGTACTCGCTGACTCCTCATCAGAGACTTGGGGGCTACCCTCCCTCGCTCTCCCGCCTCAGAAGTTCGTCCTCGACAGCGCTCAGATTCTTGCGCCAATCACGGGCGGCCCTGGGGTTACGGCCCATGCGCCGCGCTACGGCGTCCTGAGCACGCTGGGCAGCAAAAGCTCGGCGCTCACGTAACTGCTCGATGGTGAGGCCGGCGAGATCGGCATCCCAGTCGTCGTAAAGCTTCCAGCGACTCACGGCAGCCAGGATGCCGCCACAACGACCGGGTCGCTCGGGATTTTCGGTCCCACGAACAGACTCAGGCTGGAGGCCCTGAGAGCGTGTCTCACGGCTGGTGGCCTGGCTAGATGTGTGATCAAGAAACGGACTACCGTCGCCGGTCTGCCCGCTCTCCAACTGCCCCGACATCACTGATGAATTGCAGCCTGGGCGCTTCCCCCACGACCGGAGCCCCGCTCGCTGTCGTGGGGACCCGCCATAGAGAGCCATGGGTGAGGTGGGATAGGTCAGACCCCCTGGCGAATCAGGTGCGCCAAGGCTGTGCGTAGCCTTCCCGCAGCGGTCCGCCCAGCAGGTCGAGGACCTGCTCAGCAGCGGCTGCCAACGGGACGGGGTCGGCGCGTTCGGCCACCGCCTGGTGGCCGTCCAACAGGGCCTTGCCTCGTGCCGGGTCTGCGCTCAGCAACCTGCGGGGCAGCCACTTACCGATGCCCGTCCAAGCGTTGTGGTAGGCCGTAAGAAGGTGTGTCGCCTCGCGCAGAGTGAAGTCGGCGAGGGCGAGCTGTTCGTACCGATTGGTCGGCGGGGTGTCGACCAAGTCATCCACGAAGCAGGTGAGGCCGTAGCGGGACCGTTCCCGCTCCGCTGGGGTGAGCGGGGGTGGCCCGGACGCGAGTGCCGCTCGGGCCTTTTCACGCGTACGGGACAGATGGCCGTGCGGGTCCATCAAGGGCAGCCCCTGGTCATAGATGAACAGGACCGTGCCACGACGACGGGCTCTGTCCCACTCAAAGAATTCCGGCACGTCCGCGAGGGTGTTCAGGAACAGCTCGGCCAGGCGGCCTTCGTGGCGTATCACCTCACGACGGCTGGTATCCGAGTCCGGCAGGAGGACGGCCACGTCGAGATCGCTCATCGGGGTGGCACGCCCCTGGGCAGCCGAGCCTCCCAACATGGCACCCAGCGCGTGGGGAAAGAGGGTGGTGACCAGGCGCAGAGCTTGGGTGGCAGGGCTTTCTTGATCACTCATGGGCACTCATCGTGCCAGGTGCGCTCCAAGCGCGACGTAACCCAGCGCGTGCCTCGTCGCCCTTTGATGACTTATGCCCTTTTCGACTCTCAGCCGATGATGAGCGGGAGCTTCGCGGCGACATCGCCCAGCACGGCCTTCTCTTCATCGCTCGGCGTGCGGCGTCCGGTGCCGATCAGCAGCGCGTCCGTGTCGGAGAGCGGGGCGGGAAACGGGGTCCCGGCGATCTTCTCCAGCGATGCGCGTGCCGCCGCGAGGGTCTCGGCGGGGGGCTCGGCGGCCGACGGCAGATGCGCGATCAGGTCGAGGTGATGCAAGGTCCATTCGAGTACGTACGCGGACAGGTAATCGCCGACGGTCAGCACCTCGTTGCGAGTGCTGACGCGGACGGCGGGATCGGCAAGTTCGGCGGCGCGGCCCGCGGCAGAACCGACGTCGTCGAGGTGGAACTTGAGCCACCGCGGCTCGCCGTATGCGGCGGCCAGCCGGGGAATCAGCGCATCGAGCGGGTCCTCTCCGGTTGGGGGTTCGACGAGCTCCCAGTAGGTGACCGCGTCCACGGTCGGTTCGGTTTCGGCGGGCGTGACCAAGGTGATCAGGACGTCCTGAGCATCGATGACCAGGTGGCACACCAGGTCCCGCACGAGCCAGCCGGTACAGCCGGACGGCCGCTCGAAGTCCTCATCCGGGATATCGGCGACCGCCGTGCGCAATGCCGTCCAAGAGCGTGAGAAGAGATCCACTGCGGCACGGTAGTGCCGGAACGGAACGACGGACAAGCATATTTGGGTGGTCGGTTCCCGTGCCCCCGGGCCTGGAACTGGCCTGCCGGGGACCGGCAACACGCATCGGACGCTGCCGAAAATGCTTCGGCAAATTTCGCCTGTCCCCGCAGGACCAGCAGCCCGTTACGCGGTGCGGCCGAAGTCCGGCCCTGCTGGGCAGTTCCTCGGCCCACCAGCTGCATCAGGCTGTGAGTCGGGCCTTGAGCAGAAACGTCGTCATCGTGTGGGTAGTCTCCGCGGGATCGGTGAATGGATGGCCGGGTCTCGGCCCAGCGAGATCGTCTTCACCCATTTCCTGCGCTGGTCTACGGGTGCGGCAGTCCCCTACCTCAGCAGCCTGCCGTTCGAGCCCGGGGCGCCTCCGCCCCGAGACGCACGTCCCCCCGGTCCATGTCCGTGTCGGCGGGCCCGTAAGAGAGACGATCAGGACGCCGCTCCGGCGACGTGGCGGAACGGCGTCCCCACCATGGCTCGGCTCAGCTCACCCCACCCCCACCGAAGCCGACCGCATCGGTCGGTGGTCGGCCCGTCCCTTCTCGTAGACCGTCAGGCCCCGGGCCAGATGAAGCGGTACCAGGAGTAGTTCCACGATGAGGGCCTTCCAGGCGTAGACGAGGTTGACGGCCTTGGTTGCGTAGACACAGGGGATGTTCAACAGCACTCCCGGCAGCGGGAGTTTGCGGCGGCGGGCGGCGTAGATGAGGGGTGGTGTCGTGAGCAGGAGTTCGGCGCCGACCCACCAGAGGAAGGCGAGTGCGGGTGGCTGGTCGGTGGTTGCGGCGAGGACGAACGGGGTCGCCCACCACAGCGGTGCGGTGAGGATCTCCAGGAGGGCCAGCAGGACCCAGACCGCCAGCAGGGGTTTGTGGACGATCAGGCCACCGAGGTGTAGCCGGACGTTCTGGCAGAAGCCGGCCATCCAGCGCCAGACCTGTTTGCGGAGGTAGGTGAGGTCTTCCGGGTCGGCGGCGAGGGCTACGGCGTCGGAGACGTAGACCGCACGTCTGCCCGCGATCTGCTGGGACCACGTGAAATCCATATCTTCCACGATGGTTCGTTCAGGGAAGCCGCCGAAGGCCATCAGATCGTCGCGCCGGAAGACGGAGCAGCAACCCGAGCAGACCATGGGGCTGTTGGCGCAGGCCTGGATTGGGCGGTGCCAGTGGAAGCCGAAGAGATACTCGGTGGAGCGTCCGCGCTCCCAGAGCGTACGGGTGTGGCGGGTGCGGACCGTTCCTGCCGCGACGGCGACACCGGGGTCCTCGAAGACGGGAACGACGGTCTCGATGTAGTCCGGCGCGAGGACGGTGTCCGCATCGACGGCCAGTACGAGGTCGGTGGTGCACTGCGGCAGGGCGAAATTCTGCGCCTTGGCCTTGCTGCCCAGATTGTGCGGCGGGCGCAGTACGGTCACGCCGTGTGCGGCCGCCACCTCGCCCGTACGGTCCGTGGAAGCGTCGTCCACGACCAGGATCCGGTCAGGCCGGACGGTTTGCCGTGCGAGGGACTCCAGCGTGGCCGGCAGCCCCTCCTCCTCGTTGTGAGCGGGCACGATGACGGTGATGGTGTGCAACTCGATCTCCCCCTGTCTTGCGGATCGCGCCGGCTACGACCATGACCAGTCCGATCACGCCGTAGACAATGGTGCTGATGCCGATGAACGGCAGTCCTCCGTGCATGTCACCGACGGTAGTGACATGACGCGACGGATGGTTCCGGAGGCTTCCTCCTGTGGATAACTCAGCGGCGACGACGTTGGGTTGGGGGTGGAGGGAGGGCAATGGATCGGGTCCCCCGGCGGGGCTAGGTCGACCGCGTCCGAAGTTCATTCACTCTCCGCCGTCGTCGTCACTGCGGAGGGCTGCTGGCCGTACCCGGCAGGGGTTGTCGGCGGCTGCGGTTCCCCGGTGGTTTTGGAGCGGTGCGGCAGTGCGCCTGCGGCCAGGGCTCCGAGGGCGGCTACGCAGGCGAGGGCCGGCAGCGTGCTGCCCATGGCGGAGGTGAGCGCGTCGGCGGTCCCGTGCAAGCCGCCGACGGACGGGACCTTGCCGGCCGCCGTCGGTGCGGTGAGGGTCATCAGCATGGTGGCCAGGGCGACGCCCAGCGTCGGGCCGATGTTCATCGCGGTCTGTTGGAGTCCGCCGGCCACCCCGGCATGGTCCGCCGATGCCTGGTGCACGATGACCGCCGTCGCGGTGACCATCACCGTGCCGAAACCGGCGCCCAGCAGGAGGAATGCAGCGCCGATGGCCGGTGCCGCCGAGGACCGGTCGAGCAGGGAGAGGAGCAGGATGCCGAGGGTGAGGAGGGTCATCGCCACCACGGTCGTCCGGCGGGCGCCGTGCCGGCGCTGGAGCACCGCCGCGGCCGGCGCGCTCAGCACCATCATCACGGCCAGCGGCAGCACCCGCAGCGCGCTCTGCAGTGGGTCCAGCGCGAGGACGTCCTGAAGGAAGTAGGTGCCGACGAACAGCGTGCCGAACAGGGCAGCCGAGGCGGAGAGCAGCACGGCCAGGGCCGCGGCAACGGGCGGTGAGCCCAGAAAGCCGAGGGGCACCAGCGGACTTGCGGTACGTCGTTCCTGCCGGAGGAACGCGCCGAAGGCCGCCACGGCCGTGACCGCTCCGGCCCCAGTGACCGCTGTCCAGCCGCTTTCCGGCAGGGCGACGAGGGTGTACACCAGGCACAGCAGGGCCACCGCGAGCAGGCAGGCACCGAGGAGGTCGAGGCGGGCGGCGAGTGAGGCGCCGGGCGCGGCGGCCGCCGGGACCCGCCGGGGCGCCGGTGCCGCCGCCGGGACACCTCCGGCCGGGAGACGAATGGCCGGGACCCGTACGGCCGGACCGCGTCCGTCCGGAACCCGTACGACCAGCGCCATCGCTCCGGTCACCAGCGCGGGCAGCACCGTCAGGAAGAAGACGGCTCGCCAGCCCAGGTGGGCGACCAGCGCGCCGCCGAGGACGGGGCCGGCGGCGGCCGACAGCCCGATGGCGCTGGTGCGCAGGGCGATCGGCATACCCAACTGGTCCTCGGGGTACGTGGCGCGCAGCATTCCCAGAGTCGCCGGTTGCAGCAGCGCGCCACAGATCCCCTGGGCCACCCGCAGGCCGATCACCCAGCCGATGCCGGGGGCCAGGCCGATCCCCGCCGAGGTGGCGGCGAAGCCCAGGGTGCCCAGGGCGAAGAGCCGTTGGTGGCCGTACCGGTCACCGAGACGGCCGGCGAAGACGAGCAGGCTCGCAACCGCGATCAGATAGCCGGTGCTGGTCCACTGGACCTGTACGAACGAGGCGTGCAGATCCCGTTGGAGGGTGGGCTGGGCAATGGTCAGCACGGTGCCGTCCAGGGCGACGAGTACGGCGCCGGTGATGCTGCCGGTGAGGATCAGGCGCCGATGGCGTCGGGTGGTCACCGGTCCGCCGTCCCGAGGTGTGCGTCCAGCGCGGCCCGGAGCAGCGGCTCGACCTCGTCGGTTCCGGTGGCGAGCGGGAGACTGCCCCAGATCCACAGCTGGGCGATGCCGTGCAGGTTTGCCCACAGGGCGCCCGCGACGACCGCCGGCTCCGCACCGGAGCCGGGCAGGGCACGGGCGACGAGGTCGACGAGCGTCCTGAAGAGCGGCAGGCTGGTCTCCCGCAGGCCGAGCTCATTGCTCTCCAGCAGGTCATGACGGAACATCAGCTCGAACATGCCGCGGTGGTTCAGCGCGAAGTCGAGATAGCTGCGGCTCAGCGCCATGAGCTGCGCGCGAGGGTCGGCCCGGTGGTCGCCCGTCTCCTCGGCGACCGTACGGGCCAGGTCGGCGAACCCCTCCCGCGCGATGGCGGACAGCAGCTCCAGATGGGTCGGGAAGTAGCGCCGCGGGGCACCATGCGAGACGCCCGCCCGGCGCGCGATCTCCCGCAGCGTCAGCGTCTGTATGCCTTCCTTGGTCACCAGGTCGACCCCGACCTGGACCAACCGGGCGCGCAGGCCTGCTTCTTGGCCGTGTTGGTCGTTCATGGGTACTGTTTAGCAGAGGGGGTAGACAGTGTCTACGCGAGGCCGTGCTCGCTGCCCGAGGCCCCGCCCCCGAACACGACAACGCCGGCCGTCGCGCCCCGTGGGGGCGGGCGCGACGGCCGGCGCGTGGAGCTGAGGCGGCGAGGTGGTTACTCGACGACCTTCAGCAGCTTGTTGGGCGTGCCCTTGGCCGGGTTCGTGATCTTCCCGGCGGTGGCGCCGTCGGTCAGGGCCTTCTCCACGTCCGCCGGCTTGGCGTCCTGGTGACCGGCCAGGTAGACCGCGGCGGCGCCGACGACATGCGGAGTCGCCATGGAGGTACCGGAGATGGTCTTCGTGGCGTCGTCGCCGGTGTTCCAGTCCGAGGTGATGTCGGAACCGGGCGCGTAAAGGTCCACCGCGCTGCCGAAGTTGGAGAAGTCGGACTGCTGGTCGTCCTTGGTGCTGGAGGCCACGGTGATGGCTTCCTTCACCCGCGCCGGAGAGCTCTGGCCCGCGTCGGAGGACTCGTTGCCGGCCGCGACACCGAAGGTGACACCGGCGTCGATGGCCTTCTTCACGGCCGCGTCCAGCGCCTCGTCCACGCCGCCGCCGAGCGACATGTTGGCGACCGACGGGCCCTTGTGGTTCTTGGTGACCCAGTCGATGCCCGCGACGACCTGCTCGGTGGTGCCGGAGCCCTGACCGTCGAGGACCTTGACGCCGACGACCTTGGCCTTCTTGGCGACACCGTGCTCGGTACCGGCGATGGTGCCCGCGACATGCGTGCCGTGCCCGTTGTCGTCCTCGGCCTTGTCGCTCTTGTCGATGGCGTTGAAGCCGTACGACGCACGGCCGCCGAAGTCCTTGTGGCTGATGTGGATGCCGGTGTCGATGACGTACGCGGTGACGCCCGCACCCGCGCTGTCGGGGTAGTTGTACTTCTTGTCGCCCTTGGCGTCCGCCTGGTCGATGCGGTCCAGGCCCCACGACGGCGGGTTGGCCTGGCTGCCGTCGATGTGGAACTTCTTGTTCTGTACGACCTTGTCGACGGCCGGGTCGGCGGCAAGGCGCTTGGCCTCCTCGTCGCTCAGCCCGGACGTGGAGAAGCCGTCGATGGCGGAGGAAAAGTTCCGCTTGACCTTGCCGCCGTACTTGGCGGCAAGGTCGCCGCTCTCCGCAGTACGGATCGACTTCTTCAGCATGACGATGTAGCTGCCGTTGACGGCGCCCTTGGCCTCGGCTCCGTAGATCTTTCCTTCGGCGGCAGGGGACGCCCCCGCGGTGACCGCGGTGACGGTTGCGATACCAGTAGCGGCAACCGCGGCACTTATCGCCGTGATGAGCCGCTTCTTGCTGGAACGCTTGTGAGCCATTGCGAGGGTTCTCCTCGTTCGTGGTGTGGGGGGAAAGCGTTGCGCAATAGCCCGAGGAGACCGGAAGATCTGCGTCGGACTGGCTCGAAACCCTGTCTGATTGATCAGTCCGATTTCAAGGCCAGCCCGGTCGTGTGAGATAAGCAACAACCTGCCCGAAAAGGGAAAGGTTTCAGAAGTGGTCAAAAGCATCGGGGAGTTGAAGCCGGGCGACTCAACTCCGTTTACATGAATGCAATGGACATAGTTGAAAGTGATGCGAACGGCGCCTGGGGAGCGCGGAGTTGGGGTCCGGGCGACCGGTGCGGAGCGAGGCGTCCGTAACCAAGGCGGTTCCCGTCGCCCAGTCGTATCGGGCCGCCCGTAGCGCCGGGTCCCTGAGCTCCTGCCGTCCGGTCGGCAACAGCCGCTCCCCCAGGTCGAGTCGGACCATGTTCCGCGGCTGGAGGAGGAAGTCGATGCAGGCCATCGCCGAGGCGGGATCCGGGCGCCGGAGCGGTAGCAGCTGCGTACGGTTCGCGATCAGCACCCGCGGCTCCTGGAGGAAGGGGGCGTCGTAGAGCCGGCCGCCGAACGTGCCGGTTTCCCAGCTGCGTCGGGGGATGTCGCGCCGGAGGCGGGGCGGATTACCGGCCGGATTGCGCGACCGGATTTACCGGGTGAGCTGCCGACCGGATTCCCGGTGGATTGCTGACCGGATCGCCGACCGGCTCACCGGCCGGATTGCCGGGGGATCCGCCCGCCCGGGAAGCCTCCGGAACCGCCGCTAGGCCTCCGGAACCGCCGACAGGACCTGCGACACTGGTCGCGTTCCCGCACCGCAGGAGGCATCCGATGACCGCACCGAGCTCCGTCGCCTTCACGGAGGCGCGCGCCCGGGACGTACTGGCCGCGGCCGGGCGGCCCGATGCGGCGGCGGACGCCGAGCTGCTCGCGCTCGGTGAGAACGCCGTCTTCGCCCTGGGTGACCACGGGCCGGTCGTGCGGGTGGGCCGTAGCGCCGAACTCCTGGAGCGGGCCGAGCGGGAACTGGGCGTGGCGCAGTGGCTGGCGGCCGAGGGCGTGCCGGCCGTACGGGCCGCGGAGCCGGTGGCCACCCTGGTCGACGGGCATCCCGTCACCTACTGGCAGCGGCTGCCGGCGGCCGTCCGCCCCGCCTCGCCCGACGACCTGGCCGCGCTGCTGAAGCTGGTCCACTCGCTGCCGGAGCCGCCGTTCGCACTCCCCCGGCGCGCACTGCTCGGTGGCGTCGAGCGCTGGCTGCGGCTGGCCGGCGATGCCGTGTCGGCCGCGGACGCGGAGTATCTGCGCGGGCGGCGGGACGCGTTCGCGGCCGCCGCCTCGGCGCTGGAGCCGCGGCTGCCCCGGGGTCCCATCCATGGCGATGCGCTGCCCCGCAATGTGCACATCGGGCCCGACGGACCGGTGCTGGTCGACCTGGAGACCTTCTCCTGCGATCTGCGGGAACACGACCTGGTCGTGATGGCACTGAGCCGGGACCGCTACGGCCTGTCCCCGGAGGCGTACGACAGCTTTGTGTCCGCCTACGGCTGGGACGTACGGGACTGGGAGGGCTGCGCCGTGCTCCGCGGGGCGCGGGAGACGGCGAGCTGCGCCTGGGTGTCCCAGCACGCGCCAGGGAACCCCGCGGCACTCACGGAATTCCGGCGCCGGATCGCCTCGTTGCGCGACAAGGACGCGACGGTGCGGTGGTACCCCTTCTGAGTCGGGGAAGCCGGGTGGCCCGGGAAGTCGGGCGCTCCGGCCGGGGCGCATGGCGGAGCAGCAGCGGCAGCGCTCAGACGCCGGCCTGGTACGGGATCAGCGGCCAGGCCGGCTCGACTATCGCCCGCGGGTCTCCGGAGCGCCGCAAATACTCCTGGAACGAGGCGGCTTGTTCGGCGGCCGCCTGCTCCTGAAGGGCGTGCAGCGCCCGGGGCGACGGGAGGGCGACGGCCGGATACTTCTCCCCGATGCGCCGGGCGACCCCGGCCGCCGCGGCGGCGTCGGCACCCGCTTCGTGGGCCCCGTCGAGCGGGACACCGTAGTGACCGCAGAGCGCCTGCAGGGCGCGCTTCCCCTTGCGGTAGCGGTCCACGTGCTTGTCCAGGACGAGGGGGTCGATGACCGGCGCGGGGGGATGTCCGAGCCGTTCGGTCAGGGTCGGCAGGCCGTGGCGCCGGCACTCGCGGTCCAGCAGCGAGAGGTCATAGCGGGCGTTCATCACCACCAGCGGGATGTCCGCGCGCAGGGCCTCGGCCAGCGCCTCGGTGATTTCCGCTATGGCGTCCGCCGGCGGACGCCCGTGTTCTTGGACATATGTGGTCGAAATGCCGTGAATGGCCGCGGCTTCCTCGGGAATCGGCACCCCCGGATCGAGCAGCCAGGTCAGCTTCTCGGCGGCCCGGCCGTCCCCCTCCAGCCGGATCAGGGCGGCGGTGACGATGCGGTCCTGCTCGACGTCGGTGCCTGTGGTCTCCAGGTCGAAGCTGACCAGCAGCTCCTGATGCCAGCTCATGCGGCCTCCTTCGGTGGTACTTCCCCCGTGCCCGGTCACTCTCGCACGCACCACTGACAATCGACCGGCCACCCGTCGCCCGCAGCGGCCCCCGACCCCGCGCCGCAGCTCCGGCCCGGCCGACCGCCGACCCGAACCGTCCCTCCCGCCCGACGCCGATCCTGACCGTCCCTCCCCGCCGGCCCCGACCCGAATCGTCCCTCCCCGCCGAAACCGCGGACCGGCCCCCGGCCCGGCCCCCGGCCCCGGCCGCCGCGGCCTGCCCACCCCCTTCCGGCCCACCCCCTCCCGCCTCACCACACCAGCCCCCAACCGACCCCCCAGCCCCTAGGCTGACCGCCATGGACCTACGGCTGGCAGGACAGGGCGCGCTGGTGACGGGCAGCAGTTCGGGCATCGGCGCGACGATCGCCGAGACGCTGGCGGACGAGGGGTGCAATGTCCTCGTGCACGGGCGCAACGCGGGGGCCGCGGCGGCGGTCGCCGAGCAGGTCGCGGCCCGCCGTGTACGGGCCGAGGTGGTGCTCGGCGATCTGACGGAACCGGGCGTCGCCGAGCAGGTCGCCCTCACCGCACGGGACTTCGGGGCCCGCATCCTCGTCAACAACGCCGGCCCGTTCGCCGAACACGACTGGGAGAGCTCCCAGCCGTCCGACTGGCGGGCCGCCTTCGAGGGGAACGTGCTGCCGACGGTACGGGTCAGCCAAACACTGCTGCCCTCGCTGCGCGCCCACGGCTGGGGCCGGGTGATCACCATCGGCAGCCGTGCCGTGCGGACACCGCTGCCCAACATGGTGACGTACTCCGCGGCCAAGGCCGCCGTGGTGAATATGACCACCAGCCTGGCCCGCCACCTCGCCGGTACCGGCGTCACGGCGAACTGTGTGAGTCCGGGGGTGATCGTCACCCCCTCCATGTACCGGATGTTCGAGGAGCGCGCGGCGGCCGGCGGGGAGGAGGGGGCCGGCCGGGACGAGGCGGACATCGTCGCGGAGTACGCGCCGAACCCGAGCGGGCGGCTGGGCCGTCCGCAGGACATCGCGGCCGCGGTCGCCTACCTGGCGAGCCCGCTCGCCGATTACGTCAACGGGATCGAACTGCGGGTGGACGGGGGAATCACCGGAACGTCATAGACATCGCCGTTCCCCGGCCGTTCTCCCCTCCGCTTCGCCTTTCGCCACCGTCGGCCGGTCAGGACACCGGCCGCGAATCCGCCCACATGCTCTCAAATTCCTCCCGGTAGGTCTCGAAGAGGCCGTGGTCGCCGTCGCGGCCCTCCCGGGCGTCCTGGCGGACGATCTCGCGGCCGCCGCCGCGCAGGACGAGGACGGGCGACTCCATCCCGCGGCTCTTGCGGAGGTAGGGCTGGACGACGGCCACACCGTCCGGCCCGTCACCGTCGACCAGGTAGGCGGTGAAGCGCGGGGTCTCGTCGAAGACCTGGATCTCGAAGGCACCGGGGTCGCGCAGCCGAGCGCGCACCCGGCGCATATGGAGGATGTTCATCTCGATCGAGCGGCTCATCTCGCCCTTCTTCAGGCCGATTTCGCGCTCCCGGCGGCGGACCGCACTGCTGGCCGGGTTGAGGAACAGCAGGCGGACCCGGCAGCCGGATTCGGCGAGCCGGACCAGCCGTCGGCCCGAGTAGTTCTGGACCAGGATGTTCAGCCCTATGCCGACGGCGTCGAGCCGGCGGGCGCCGCCGAAGAGGTCCTCGGCGGGCAGCTGGCGCTGCAGGCGCACCCGGTCGGAGTGCACCCCGATGACATCGGCATAGCGGTCACCGACCAGGTCCTCCACCGCGTCGATCGGCAGCCGCCCGGAGATACGGGTGCCGACACCGGAGCCGAGTATGTCCAGGAGGCGGGCGGAGGCGCGCTCGGCCTGGGCGAGCACCGTCTCGGACAGCGCGCGGTTGCGGGAGACGATGTTGCGCGCGACCTCCAGTTCGTCGAGGGCCAGCTCGACGTCGCGGCGGTCGTCGAAGTACGGCGCGAAGCAGGGCCAGTGCTGGACCATCAGTTCGCGGAGTTGCGGAAGGGTCAGAAAGCTGACGATGTTGTCGTCGGCGGGGTCGAGGAGGTAGCCCTTGCGGCGGCTGACCTCGCGCACGGCGACCGCGCGCTGCACCCACTCCTGTCCGGCCGGTCCGGCCGCGGCGATCACCCATTCGTCGCCGTGCACCGGCTCGTAGATGGGCCGGAGTACGGCCGCGACGACGGCCCGCAGCCGTTGCTCGACGAGATTCAGCCAGATGTAGGCGCGCCCGGCCCGGCGGGCCCTGGTGCGCACCTCGCTCCAGGCGTCGGCGCCCCAGTCCAGCTCCGCGCCGATCTCCAGCGGTCGCGCCAGGGACACCGCGCCGGGCGGTGCGTCGACGGAGCCGCCCTCATGGCCCTCATGACTCTCGTCACCAGGGGGCAACTCCAGCCCGCCGCTCACCTGCCACCGCCTTCCGAACCCCCGTGCCAACGATCAAGGCAGACTACTGCGGTGCGGGAGGCGGTGCAGCAGGATGGGTTGAGTCGGTTAGCAACTCCCCTTATCCATAGTGCCCGTTGTGGCCGGACAACGCGGGCGGAGTGAGCGGATTCATAGCGGTGACATCACGCGGCACGAGCTGGAAGCCCTGCCAGTGCACGGGCATCGGCTCCTGGTCCTCGTCCCTGGCGATGTGGTGGAAGCCGATGTTGACCCACGCGATGGGGTGTTTCAGCGGCTGGCCGTTGACCCAGGTGTCGACGCTCCGGCCGGCCCGGGCCCCACAGTTGGCCAGGTTGTTGCTGGCGAACTGCTCACATGCGTTGTAGTCGGTGACGTAGAGGTCGTGAGTGGTGTAACTGCGGCCGGTGTATTTGCTGGAGCGGCCCGGGACGATCTCGTACGAGCGCGGATGGCCGTCCTTGTTCTTTCCGGTGTCGCTCACCACGCGCCACCACCGCAGCGGCCCGTAGTCGCCGGCCAGTTCCTTGGTGACGGGGGTGCTGGTGGTGCGGATGGTGGGCGTGCGGCCGCCGGGCCGGGTCGTGAGGGTGGAGTCGAACTGCTCGATCTTGTTGCTGGCGGAGCCGTCCAGACCGAAGTTCAGCCGCCAGAAGACATTGTGGCTGTGGCTGGTGGCGTAGTCCTTGGCGCCCTTGCCGATCGGCATGCCGCGGCCGTCGCCGGCGTCGTAGTCGCCGGGAGAGACGGTGCCGGTGGCGCCGACCTGCATGGTCATCGTGCCGTCACCGGAGAACCGCCACTCGCTGATGTACTCGTACCAGCCGACCTTGTTGACGGTGTAGACCAGCAGGTCCTTGCCCTGGAGCTGGTAGGTCCGGGCGTTCTCGCCGGGGTAGGGGCCCTTGCGGTAGGCGTGGCCGCGGGCGCGGGTGGTGGCGCACAGGCCGCTGACGTCGGGGTGTGCGGCGTCATAGGCGCCGGGCACCCGGACGGTCTTGATCGTGCCGCCGGGGCATTCGGCGCGATCGAGCTTCTGCAGCCCCTGGGCGAAGCCCTGGCCGGTGAGGTCGTCGTACTCGTTGGTGCCGTCGTCGTAGGGGACGTGGATCTGGGCGAGCTTGGCGGTGGTGAGCACCTTGATCGGGGCGCGTTCGCCCTTGGGCTGGTACGAGATGTCGTCCAGGACGAGGCCGGCGTTGCCCTCGTAGTGCCAGCACATGCGCCAGACGGTGCCGCCGTCGAGCGTCTGGGTGAGGCGGTAGGCGGGGCTGCACCGGGGAGCGGGTGCGGCGGGCGCCGTGGGGGCCGCCTGGGCGGCCGGGCCGGTCAGCAGGGCGGTCGCGGCGAACAGCAGGGGGACCGCGGCGAGTGCCGTGGCGCGGCGGCGAGTGCCGCGGGAGCGAGCACCGGTGGGGCGGCTTTCGGGCATGACGAAGGCTCCTGTGCGAAGGAGTGGCGGTGGGGAGGGCGCGGTCAGCCCAGGCGGGCGACGGTGCGGGCGCTGAGGTCGATGGCGAAGCGGCGGGTGTCGATCCACCGGCCGTTCTTGATCTTGGTGAAGAGGCGGATGCAGCGGTGTTTCCCGCACGCGCCCAGGGCACCGGGCGCCGCGCCCTCCGCCCGGCCGCGGTAGACGAAGCCGGTGACGGAGAGCGGGTCCGGGCCGGTGAGGTCGCGCCCGGTGGCGTCGCGGTAGTCCTGGCGCAGACCGGCCCCCAGCGGGGCGGCGATCAGCAGCCGGGCCGCCTCGACGGCCTCGTCGTGGCCGGGCGGCGGCTGTACGCCGTGCTGGGTGTCGGCCGACTCCACCGTCGAGGTCGTGAGATTGACCGTCGTGGTGAGGTAGCTGTCGCTGCGGTAGTCGTAGAACGAGACCCTCGCCCGGCGCGGCGGATCGGCGAGCCCGGCCTCGGCGGGGGTGAGTTCGACCAGGTCGGTGGTGAGGCGCTCGGGCCCCGGCTTCCCGGTGACGTCCGCGGCGACACCGCGCAGGGTGCGCGGCAGTGCCAGGTCCTGGGCGCGCCGGAGTTCGTCGTCGGTGAGCGGGTCCCGTCCCGTCCCGCGCTTCCCCTGGGCGGGGGCCTTTTCGACGACGCCGGGCGGCGGCGGTCCCCCGTCGCGTCCCGGCGCGGGGGCGCCGGCCGCGGCGGGGCGGCTGCCCCTGCCGTCGGCGGCGCCGGCGTCGGACGGCAAGGTGATCGCGGCCATGGCGGCGGTCCCCGTGAGCGCGAGGGCGGCGCCCGCGACGATCTTGCCGAGGTGGCGGTGCATCAGGTGGTGCACAGTTCCCCCCTGCTGTCACATTCCGTGACACGCATGTCGGTCCCCCGTCGGTCCTCCAGTAGGACGACTGATAGGACGATCCGACATCGCGACGGGTTGCCCACCATTCAGCGGAGATCTCGCGAAAAGCCCTCCGTGTGCGACAAGTTGCGAAAAGTTGAGGAAAGATTTCGTCTTGTTCCGCTGAGGTGTGTCGTGGAGTCGCCGCAGCGCCCGCCGAGAAAGTGGAAGAGTCTCCCCATGCAGGTCTGGCCGGGACAGATGTATCCGCTGGGTGCCACCTATGACGGGGCGGGCACCAACTTCGCGGTGTTCTCCGAAGCCGCGAAGCGCATCGAACTGTGTCTGCTGCACGACGACGGTTCGGAGACCGCCGTCGAGCTGCGCGAGAGTGACGCCTTCGTACGGCACGCCTACCTACCGGGAGTGATGCCCGGGCAGCGCTACGGCTTCCGGGCGCACGGCCCCTACGAACCGGAGCGGGGGCAGCGCTGCAACTCGGCAAAGCTGCTGCTCGACCCGTACGCCCGGGCCATGAGCGGCCGGATCGACTGGGACGAGGCCGTCTACGGCTACCACTTCGGGCGCCCCGAGGTGCGCAACGACCTGGACTCGGCGCCGCACACCATGGCGTCGGTCGTGGTCAACCCGTACTTCGACTGGGGCGACGACCGCCCGCCGCGCACCGCGTACCACGAGACGGTGCTCTACGAGGCCCATGTGAAGGGCCTGACGATGCGCCATCCGGAGCTCCCCGAGGAGCTGCGCGGCACCTACGCCGCGCTGGCGCATCCGGCGATCATCGACCATCTGACGAAGCTCGGGGTGACCGCCCTGGAGCTGATGCCGGTGCACCAGTTCGTCCAGGACCACCGGCTGGTGGACGCGGGGCTGACGAACTACTGGGGCTACAACACCATCGGGTTCTTCGCCCCGCACAACGCCTACGCGTCCTGGGGCGACCGCGGGCAGCAGGTGCTGGAGTTCAAGACGGCGGTGCGGGCGCTGCACCAGGCCGGAATCGAGGTGATCCTCGATGTGGTCTACAACCACACCGCCGAGGGCAGCCATCTGGGCCCGACGCTGTCGTTCCGGGGGCTGGACAACGCCTCGTACTACCGGCTGTGCGACGACCGGCAGTACTACATGGACACCACCGGCACCGGCAATTCGCTGCTGATGCGCAGCCCGCATGTCTTGCAGCTGGTGATGGACTCGCTGCGCTACTGGGTGCAGGAGATGCGGGTGGACGGCTTCCGCTTCGATCTGGCGGCGACGCTGGC
Organism: Streptomyces sp. 2323.1; assembly: GCF_900221035.1. Lineage (NCBI taxonomy): Bacteria > Bacillati > Actinomycetota > Actinomycetes > Kitasatosporales > Streptomycetaceae > Streptomyces > Streptomyces sp. 2323.1. The sequence continues at coordinate 1,750,958 of NZ_LT907981.1, forward strand.
CCGGCAGTTCCACGAGGTGGACCGGCTGTCCTCGTTCTTCGACCTGGTGCACCAGGACCCGGTGGTCAGCCAGGTGAAGCTGATCGCCGAGCCGTGGGACGTCGGGGAGGGCGGCTATCAGGTGGGCAACTTCCCGCCGCTGTGGACCGAGTGGAACGGGAAGTACCGCGACACCGTGCGGGACCTGTGGCGGGGCGAACCGCGCACCCTGGCGGAGTTCGGGTCCCGGCTGACCGGTTCCTCCGACCTCTACCAGGAGGACGGGCGGCGGCCGCTGGCCTCGGTGAACTTCGTGACCTGCCACGACGGCTTCACCCTGCACGATCTCGTCTCGTACAACGACAAGCACAACGAGGCCAACGGCGAGGACAACCGCGACGGCGAGCGCTTCAACCGGTCCTGGAACTGCGGTGCCGAGGGGCCGACCGGCGACCCCGGGGTCCGGCGGCTGCGGGCCCGGCAGATGCGCAACTTCCTGGCCACGCTGATGCTGTCGCAGGGCGTGCCGATGCTCAGCCACGGGGACGAGTTCGGGCGCAGCCAGGGCGGCAACAACAACGCGTACTGCCAGGACAACGAGCTGTCGTGGGTGCGCTGGCCGGAGCGGCGGGGTCCGGGCGGGGGCACCGGGCTGCCGGACGGGGCCGAGGGGACGGACGAGGCCGACGAGACCGACGAGGCGGCCGACGAGGACGCGGAGCAGCTGGCGCTGCTGGCGTTCGTCCGGCAGATGGTGTGGCTGCGGCGCGACCATCCGGTGTTCCGGCGACGGCGGTTCTTCCAGGGCCATCCGATGGAGGGCACCCCTGACGAGCTGTCCGACATCGCGTGGTTCACGGCGGACGGCGAGGAGATGGGCCCGCGCGACTGGCAGTCGGTGCACGCCAAGTCGCTGACGGTGTTCCTCAACGGCAACTCCATCTCCGAGCCGGGCCCCCGGGGCGAGCCGGTCACCGACGACTCGTTCCTGCTGATGTTCCACGCCGACGACCAGGAGCAGGAGTTCATGGTTCCGGAGCATCTGGGCCGGCAGTGGCAGGTCGTCGTGGACACCGACCGGCCGCAGGCGGTGGCGGACGGCGGCGGCGCCAAGGTCAAGGCGGGCGACCGGCTGACGCTCGTCGGCCGGAGCCTGCTGGTGCTCCAGCGGCCGGCTTAGGGGCTGTCCGGCGGATCAGGGTCGGATAGGCCGCGGCGTCTGGTGCGGTGCATCGCAAGGCGCCGGAGCGTCCTCATAGCGGAGCTATGCGGGCGGTTCGGCAACGCGGCGAGGCGCCGTGCCTGGGGGCACCTCCCAGCGGTAGCTGGGGGAGTCGCGGACCCGGCCATGATCCGCCGGACAGCCCCTAGCGCGGGCCGGCGGCGCGCCCGGGGCCGCGGGTCCTCCGGCGCGCCGGGCCGCCCGACACCAATGCCGGAAGCAGATGACACAACGGGCCGTCAGCGGGGTACGGGTGTTCCCATGACGCAGCCATCGAGTCCGTCGCCGACCGCCACCTACCGGCTGCAGCTCCAGCCGGACTTCCCGTTCGCCGCCGCGGAGCGGGCGGTGCCGTATCTGGCCGCACTCGGCGTCTCCCACCTGCACCTCTCGCCGGTGCTGGAGTCGGTGCCGGGGTCCACGCACGGCTACGACGTGGTCGATCATGCGACGGTACGGGCCGAGCTGGGCGGTGAGGCGGGGCTGCGGGCGCTGGCGGCGACGGCCCGGTCGCACGGTCTCGGGCTGGTCGTCGACCTCGTGCCGAACCATATGGCCGTGCCGGAGCCGGTGTCCCTGAACGGGCCGCTGTGGCAGGTGCTGCGGGACGGCCCGGCGTCCCCGTACGCCCGGTGGTTCGACATCGACTGGGACGCGGGACACGGCGGCCGGCTGCTGCTGCCGCTGCTCGCCGGCCGGCTCGGCGACGAGATCCGGCACCTGCGCGTCGACGGCGAGGTGCTGCGCTACCACGGGCACACCTTCCCGCTGCGCCCCGGTACGGAGGGGCTGCCGCCGGCCCGCCTCCTGGACGCCCAGTGGTACCGCCTCGCCTGGTGGCGGCTGGCCCGCAGCGAGCTGAACTACCGCCGGTTCTTCACCATTTCGGAGCTGATCGGGGTCCGCGCCGAGGACCCCGAGGTCTTCGAGGCCACCCATGGCACGGTGCTGCGGCTGCTGCACGACGGCGTCATCGACGGGCTGCGCATCGACCACCCGGACGGGCTGGTGGACCCCGGCGGCTATCTGGAGCGGCTGCACGAGCGGACCGGCGGCCGCTGGACGGTGGTGGAGAAGATCCTCACCGGCGACGAGCAGCTGCCGGCGGGCTGGGCCTGCGCGGGCACCACGGGCTATGACGCCCTGCGGCACATCGACGGGCTGTTCGTCTGCCCGCAGGGCTCGGGGCGGCTGTTCTCCCACTACCGGGACTTCGTCACCCCGCTGGCCGACGAGGGCGGCGACTGGGAGGAGACGGTGCGCCGGGCCGCGTACGAGGTCGTCACCCACGATCTGTCCGCGGAGGTCGAGCGGCTGGTGCGGACCGCGGCCCGGATCAGCGCGCGCCGGCCGGAGCCGGGCGACCATGCACCGTGGGCGCTGCGGCACGCCCTGCGCGAACTGCTGGTGCGGCTGCCGGTCTACCGTCCCTACGCCGCCGAGCCGGAGCAGGCCGCGCACAACGAGGCGTTGCTGGGCCCGGCGGCCGCGCAGGCGCGCACCGCCTTCCGGGTGCCCGAAGAGGCCCGGGCGGTGGACCTGATCCACGAGCTGGCCCTCGGCCGGCTCACCGACGGCCCGGACGACGCCACCGCGGACTGCGCCGACTTCACCGCCCGGTTCGCCCAGACCGCCTCCGCGCTGCACGCCAAATCCGTGGAGGACACCGCCTTCTACCGCTATCCGGTGCTGCTGTCGGCCTGCGAGGTCGGCGGCGACCCCGGCGACCCGGCGCTCACCCCCGCGGCGTTCCACGCGTACTGCGCCCGGATGCAGCGGGACCGGCCCGCAGCCGGCACGGTGCTCTCCACGCACGACACCAAACGCAGCGCCGATGTACGGGCGCGGATCGCGGTGCTGTCGGAGTGCCCGGACCAGTGGCGGGACGTCCTGGGCGCCATCCCCGGGGCGGTGTGCGAGGCCGGGGGTGACCTGGTGGGCGGTGCCGGTCCGCGGGATCCGATGGTGTCCTGGCTGGCGTGGCAGACCGCGTTCGGCCTCGGGACACCGGCCGACGGACCGGCGGCGGACCGGGTGGTCCCCGCGGTCCTCAAGGCGGTGCGGGAGGCCGGGCTGCGCACCTCGTGGACGGAGCCGGACACGGCCTACGAGGAGGCCGTCGAGGAGTTCGTACGCAGCGGCCCCGGCGGTCCCGCGGCCGCCCCGCTCGCCGCGCTGGCGGAGGAGCTCGCGCCGTTCATCCGGGCGAATGTGCTGGGTGCGGCGCTGCTGCAGCTGACCATGCCGGGCGTGCCCGACCTCTACCAGGGCACCGAACTCGTCCATCCGGCGCTGGTCGACCCGGACAACCGGCGCCCGGCCCGTTTTCAGCCGGAGCTGCTCGACGCGCTGGACGGCGGGGCCGCACCGCGCGATCTGTCCGGTGAGAAGCTCCGGCTGACCGCTGCGGCCCTGCGCCTGCGGCGGGACCGGCCGCAGTGGTTCGGCGCCGAGGCGTCGTACGACCCGGTGTACGCGGAGGGCCCGGCGGCCGAGCACTGTGTGGCGTTCTGCCGCAGCCGGCGGGTGCTGACGGTGGTGACCCGGCTGTCGCTGCGACTGGTGGAGACCGGCGGCTGGTGGGACACCCTGCTGCGGCTCCCGCCCGGCGGCCCCTGGCGCGAGCAGCTGACCGGCCGCACGCTGCCGCAGGGCTCGGTGGTGGGGCTGAACGAGTTGCTGGCCGAGTCACCGGTGGCCTTGTTCGTGCGGGAGTGACGCCTCGTCGGGCGGGGGCTCGGGGCGTGGTCCGCCCTCCGCCCCGCCGCCGGGAAATTCGGTTGCGGGCTCCCGCACGGCTGGCAGCATGGCCCCGTACGACCGAATTCCCTGAACAGGAGCAACGGAATGCGCGGATTCCTCGGAACTACTCATCGCCCCGACCGGACGACAGTTCTTGAGGACTTCACCTTCCATGCCTTCTTCGCACACCCTGAACATCGGGATTCTCGCCCACGTCGACGCGGGTAAGACCAGCCTCACCGAGCGGCTGCTGTTCGACTCCGGTGCCATCGGCCGGCTCGGCAGCGTCGACGCCGGTGACACCTGTACGGACACCGGCGCGCTGGAGCGCCTGCGCGGCATCACCATCCGCTCGGCCGTCGCCTCCTTCACCGTCGGCGAGGTCCGGATCAACCTCATCGACACCCCCGGCCATGCCGATTTCATCGCCGAGGTCGAACGCGCCCTGGGGGTCCTCGACGGCGCCGTGCTGCTGCTGTCCGCAGTGGAGGGCGTCCAGGCCCGCACCCGGGTACTGATGAAGACGCTGCGGCGGCTGCGGCTGCCCACCCTGCTGTTCGTCAACAAGATCGACCGGACCGGCGCCCGGGACGAGGCGCTGCTCGCGGACATCCGGCGGCTGCTGGCGCCGGTGCCCGTCCCGATGACCTCCGTGACCGGCCTCGGCACCGCACGGGCCGGCTCGGTGCCGTACGACCTGGAGGACCCGCTGATCCGTGCGCGGATCGCCGAAACGGTGGCCGAGGCCGACGAGTCGGTCCTGGCGCAGCTGGTCGGCGCGGCACCCGGAGGGCAGGCGCAGGAGGACGGGCCGCTGACCGCGGACCGGCTCCGTGCGGCGCTGGCCGCCCGGACCGCCGACGGCTCGCTGCATCCGGTGTACTTCGGCTCCGCGCTCGGCGGCCAGGGCGTCGGGGCGCTCGTCGAGGGCATCGTCCGGCTGCTCCCGCCGGCGCCGGCCGGGACGGGCACCGAGCCGCGGGGGACGGTCTTCGCCGTCCACCAGCCGCCGCACGGCGAGCGGACGGCCCATGTCCGGCTCTACGACGGCGAGTTGCGGCCGCGGCAGCAGATCACGCTGCACCGGACTGGGGCCGACGGGGCGGCCGCCTCCGTGACCGGCCGGATCACCTCGCTGGAGGTCATCGGCCGGCCGCCCGGGGACACCGGGCCGCTCACCGCGGGCAATATCGCGGTGCTCCGCGGGCTGCCCGGCATCCGGACCGGCGACCGGCTCGGCCCGGCCGACGACACCGCGGCCGGGCCGGCGCTGTTCGGCTCCCCCACCCTCGAAACCCTGGTCCGGGCCCGCCGTCCGGCCCGTGCCGCCGCACTGCGCGGCGCGCTGCTGACGCTCGCCGACCAGGACCCGCTGCTCCAGGCGCGCCCCGCGCCGGACGGGGCGACCTCGGTGCTGCTGCACGGCGAGGTGCAGAAGGAGATCCTCGCGGCCACCCTGCACCAGGAGTACGGCATCGAGGCCGAGTTCACGCCGAGCCGGGTGGTGTGCGTGGAGCGGCCGTCCGGGGTCGGCGAGGCGTGCCAGGAGATCGCCCGATTCGGCCACACCGGTCCCTGGGCCACGGTCGGGCTCCGGGTGGAGCCGGGCGCCCGCGGCTCGGGGCCGGTCTTCACCTACGAGACCGAACTGGGCGCGCTGCCGCACGGCTTCCACCAGGCCATCGAGGAGACCGCCCTGGCAACCCTGCAGTGCGGGCCGCAGGGGCTGGCGGTGACGGACTGCCGGGTGGTGCTGACCCGTTCCGGCTTCATCGGCCCGGTCAGCACCGCCGGGGACTTCCGTACGGTCACCGGCCCGGTGCTGCGGCGGGCGCTGGAGCGGGCCGGCACCCGGGTCTACGAGCCGTACCACGCGTTCGAGGCCGAGGTCCCGCTGACCGCGCTGGCCGCGGTGACCGCCCGGCTCGCGGCACTGGGCGCCGAGCTCGCCGAGACCTCCGGCGGCGTGCACTCCTGGCTGGTCAGCGGCGCGGTCCCGGCCCGTCACGTCCAGGAGATCCAGCGGAGGTTGCCCGGACTGACGCACGGCGAAGGGGTGTGGATGTCGTACCCGTCGGGCGACCGGCCGGTGCGGCGGGGCGGGGGCGGGTGAGGGGTCGCGGGCGGCCGCGCGCCGGGGCGGTAGCGGCGCGGTCCGGCCGCGCCGCCGCTCACCGCTCCGTCAGGACGTAGTCCACCTGGCCGAACGTGATGTGATCGCCGGGGCCGACCGGCACCTCACCCACCACCCGCCGGCCGTTGACGCAGGTCCCGTTGGTGGAACCGAGGTCGCGCAGCAGCCAGCCTTTGCCGGCGCTGCGGAGTTCGGCGTGCGCGCGGGAGACCGTGTCGTGGTTGAGGCGCAGGCCCACACCGGGCGCCCGCCCGATGAGCAGCGGGAGCGGGCCCGGCTCGGGCAGCAGCAGCTTCGGCAGCCGCTCCCTGCGCCAGGCGCGGCGCACCCGGATGTGGAACGCCGAGGCCCGGCCCACCATCCGCAGGACGGTGCCCTGGACCTTGCCGCGGTCGGCCAAGTCTGCGGTGACCACATCGAGTTCGGACTGCTGCTGGGCGGTGAGGACGAGTTCCAGTCGCCGCAGAAAGGTGTCCTGGGACAGCCGTCCCTGCGCCGCGCCGTCGCGCAGCAGATCAAGAGCGCGTTCCCGGTCCGCATCCGACGGGCGCGTCGGGCGCGCAGGGAACTCGAGCGAAGTCATACCGCGATTCTCGGGCCACCGCGAGCCGCTGTCCAGGCGGTGTTGCCGCGGGGACGGTGCAGGTGGGGGCCGGGTCACCACAGCGGCACGCGGGAGAGCGCGAGGTGGGCCCGTGTCGCAACACGGGGCTGCCGGGCGGCGCGCGGGCATGCTTTCTTCGTCGGGACCGCGAACGAAGGAGGACGGCCGTGCTGTTCGAGGTGTGGGCGCCGAGGGCCGGACGAGTCGCTCTCCAGTGGGCGGGGGACCGGGCCGGGGAGCCGGCGGTCGTGCTGGAGCGCGACCCCGGCCGTGCGGGGTGGTGGCGCGCCGAGGCCCCGGCGCGCGACGGCGACCGGTACGCCTTCCGGCTCGACGACGGGCCGCCGCTCCCCGATCCGCGGGCCGTCCGGCTGCCGGACGGCCCCGGCGGGCCGGGTGCGGTCGTCGAGCACGACCGGTTCCGGTGGCAGCACCCCTGGCCCGGCCGCCCGCTGCCCGGCGCGGTGCTCTACGAGCTGCACCTGGGCACCTTCACCCCCGAGGGCACCTTCCGCGCCGCCGCCGAACGACTGCGCCACCTCGCCGACCTGGGCATCACCCATATCTCCCTGATGCCGGTCTGCCCCTTCCCCGGCCACCACGGCTGGGGGTACGACGGCGTCGCGCCCTGGGCGGTGCACGAGCCCTACGGCGGGCCGGACGGGCTCAAGCAGTTCGTGGACGCCGCGCACGGCCACGGTCTGGGGGTGCTGCTCGATGTGGTGCTCAACCACCTCGGCCCGTCCGGCAACCCTCTCCCGGCGTTCGGGCCGTACTTCACCGACACCCATCACACCCCCTGGGGCGCGGCGGTCAATCTCGACGCCCCCAGCTCCGCCGAGGTACGCAGCTACTTCCTGGGCAGCGCGCTCTCCTGGCTGCGGGACTTCCGGCTCGACGGACTGCGGCTGGACGCCATCCATGCGCTGCACGACGACAACGCCCCGCACTTCCTGGCCCAACTGTCCGCCGCGGTCGACGGGCTGGCCGGGCAGCTGGGACGCCCGCTGTTCCTGGTCGCCGAGTCCGATCTCAACGATCCGGGCACCACCGCGCCGCGGGAGCACGACGGGCACGGTCTGCACGCCCAGTGGAACGACGACTTCCACCACAGCCTGCACACCGCGCTCACCGGCGAATCCCAGGGCTACTACGCCGACTTCGCGCGCGCCCCGCTCGCCGCCCTCGCCAAGACGCTGACCGGTGGCTTCTTCCACGACGGGACGTATTCCGCCTTCCGCGGCCGGGCGCACGGCGCGCCCCTCGACCTGCGGGTGACGCCCGCGTACCGCCTGCTGGCCTACGCGCAGACGCACGACCAGGTCGGCAACCGCGCACTCGGCGACCGGCTGGCCGCCGGACTCTCCCCCGGCCTGCTCGCCTGCGCCGCCACCCTCGTGCTGTGCTCACCGTTCACGCCGATGCTGTTCATGGGCGAGGAGTGGGGGGCGACCACCCCGTGGCAGTACTTCACCTCGCACCCGGACCCGGAGCTGGCGGAGGCGGTACGGGCCGGGCGCCGGCGCGAGTTCGCGGCGCACGAATGGGCCGGAGAGGCCGGGGACTGGCCCGATCCGCAGGACCCGGCGACCCGCGACCGCTGCGTCCTGGACTGGACCCAGCCGTCCCGGAAGCCGCATTCCGCGCTGCTGGCCTGGCACCGCACGCTGCTGGCGCTGCGCCATGAGCTGCCCCCGCTGACCGATCCGGATCCGCGCCACACCGCCGTCCGCTTCGACGAGCAGGCCCGCTGGCTGCTGCTGCGGCGCGGCCCGCTCCGGGTGGCGGTCAATCTCGCGCGGGACGCCACGGCCGCCATCCCCGTCGACGACGCGGCGCGGGGCGGGACCCGGCTGCAGGCCCTGGCCGGCTGGCCCGCGGCCCGGCTCCCCGGGGCGGACGGGGTGGTGCGGCTGCCCCCGGAGTCGGCGGTGGTGCTGGGGCCGTAGCACGGGCGCCGGGTGCGACCGCGGAGTGCCGCTGCGGCCGGAGAGCGTCGCGGCAATCACGATCGGGGCTCGGTCGAATCGCGGCACTCGCCCCTGTCACACGCTCGGCTGAAAAGGTGAAGGGCTGTCAGCCTCCCTTGTGCGGGGCCCCCTCGGCTGGGTTACTGGTGCTCCTACCAGGTGGGCCGCCCCTCCCTCCGCTGGGGAGAGGCGGCAGCCGGTCCACTGGTGAGCGGACCCGGCTTCGATCAGCACGGCGTCGCCTGGCGGAGGTTCCGCCAACCGGCGCCGACCCGGGCGTCGGCTGGTGAGGTGGCTCAACTCCGTCCGAGGAGGACGTCTTGCGAGCCATCCTTGTTGTGCGATCGCTGCTGGCGACAGCCGTGCTTCCGCTGGCCTTGCTGTCCGCTCCCGCCGCCCACGCCGCGCTCCCGATCCAGGTGCCGTGCGGTGAGTCGGCGCTGGCCGATGCGATCAACACGGCCAACGCTGCCGGAGGCGGCAACCTGACCCTCGCCGCCCTGTGTACGTACACCCTGACCAGCGCCCACAGTTCGGGCGGCGCCGGACACCCGGCGGGGCTGCCGAACATCACCACCGCGATCTCCATGACCGGCTTTCTCACCCAGATCACCCGGGCCCCGGGCGCGCCGGCTTTCCGGATCTTCGAGGTCGACGGCCCGTCTCAAGTCCCGGGTGCCAACGGCCGGCTCAGCATGACCACCGTCACCGTCAGCGGGGGTGACGCCGGCCTCGGGGTGGGAGGGGGCATCGCCAACCTCGGCGGCACGGTGACCCTCAACAGCAGCACGGTCAGCGGCAGCAAGGCGTCCTACGGCGGCGGCCTCTACACCGACGGTGCCCTGACGCTCACCGGCAGCACCGTCACCGGGAACACCGCAAGCGTCGCCGGCGGCGGCATCTTCACCAACGCCGGCACGGTGACGCTGACCGGCAGCCCGGTCGTCGGCAACATCCCGGCCAATTGCGGCGCCCTGCCTCCGGTTTCCCCCGCCTGCTGAAGACGGGCCCTGCCGCCGTCTCACCGCAGTGGGGCTCAGGACGGGTCGTAGACATACGGCAGGGCGTTGCTGTTCCCGGCCGGGGTGTGCGCGACGACGTTCACCGTGCCGGCCGCTCCGCCCGGGGAGGTCGCAACCACCTGGGCGTCGGAGATCGCCGAGAACGAGGCCGGGACGCCGCCGAAGGTCACCGCGTCGGTGTAGGTGAGGCTGCTGCCGCCCAGCACGATCGCGTCGCCCCCGAAATCGGGGCCATGGGAGGGGATGAGACCGGTCAGGACGGGCGCCGCCAGATACGTGTAGTACGGATTCCCGGTGGCCGCCGTGCTGGTCCCGCCCGGTGTGGTGACGGTGACGACGACCGTGCCCGCACCGGCCGGAGCGGTGACGGTCAACTGGCTGTCGGAGACCACATGGAGGACGGTGGCCGGATTCCCCCCGAAGCTCACCGCGCCGGCGAGGGTCAGATTGCTGCCGAAGACGGCGACGGTGTTGCCGCCGGTGTCCGGGCCGAGGTGCGCGGACAGCTCGTTGATGGTGGGCGCGGCGACGTAGACGTACGGCAGGGGGTTGCTGGTGCCGCCGGCCGTGGAGACCGTGACCGTGGTGGCGGACGGCGGCCCGGCGGGCGCGCTGACGACGATCTGCGTAGCGGTGTTGCTGAGAACGGTCGCCGGGTTGTTTCCGAATTTCACCGAGATCGCTCCGGAAAGATTGCTGCCGCTGACCGTGACGAGATTTCCGCCCGATACCGGACCCGAACCAGGACTCAGACCACTGATGACCGGAACAGCAGCAGCAACGTACGTGTAAACAAGGGAATTACTCGTACCACCCACCGTCGTCACCGTCACCGTGACAGACGACGGCAACCCCGCAGGGGCAATCACCACGACCTGAGAAGCGGTATTACTCAACACGGTCGCCGAGTTGGCCCCGAAATTCACCGAGGTCACGCCGGCAAGATTGATGCCATTGAGGGTGACGGCATTGCCGCCCGAGGTGGGGCCCGAAGGGGGACTGAGGGTGGTGAGTACGGGGGCTGCGACGGTGGTGTAGGTGAAGAGCACATTCTGGGTGCTGGTCCCGGTCGGTGCCGTGACGGTGACGGTGACCGTGCCGGTCCCTGCGGGCGTCCTCGCCGTGATCTGCGTATCGCTGACGAGGACGAAGTTGGTGGGGGTGGGGCCGAACCTGACCAGCGTGGCGCCGGTGAAGCCGGAGCCGGTGATGGTGACGGCGGTATTGCCTTCGGGAGCACCTTGGTTGGGGCTGACGCCGGTCACAACGGGGGCCATGATGCTCTTCTCCTTCTCGTGCCGCCCGGGGCGGTCCCGCCCCGTGGCCCGCGGTCGTCGGCCGGGGCGGAGGCGTCGCCGCCCGTCCGCGTCACGCGCTGCGGACGGGCGGCGACGTGGTGGTCGTGCCGTCGGTGCCGGTCGTCCCCGACGATCAGGTGATGGTGAAGGCCTGGGCGTTGGAGTTGCCGCCGCAGGTGTGGACCGTGATGGTCCCGGCGCCGGTGGCGAGCCCGCCGGGCACGGTGGCGACGAGTTGGGTGCCGCTCACCGGGGTGGGGACGACGGTAGCGGTGGCGGCGGTGCTGTCGGTGAAGGTGACCGCGTCGACGCCGACGAAAGCGGTCCCGTTGACGGTGATCTGATCTCCCGCCGTGCCCGACGTGGGCAGCACCGAGGTGATGGCCGGCGCGAGGTAGTAATCGATCAGGGTGGTGCCCGAGGCGCTGGTTCCGCCGGCGGTGGTGATGGTCACCGGCTGGGTCGACACCGTAGCGACCTGGCCCGGGTTGGCCGGCGCGGTGAAGGTGACCTGGCTCGACTGGGTGGGGGTGACGGCCACGTTGCCGACGGTGCCCACCCCGACCTGTGTTCCGGAGAGGAAGTTGGTGCCGAACAGCGTCACCGAGCCGCCCGTGGCGGCCGATACGCAAGTGACGCTCAGCCCCGTGGTGGTCGGCGTGGCGATGACGAAGAACGGCAGCGCGTTGCTGGTGGCGCCGGCACTGCTGGTGACGCTGACGGAGACCTGACCGGAGCACGGCGCCGTACTGGGCACCACGAAAGTGACCAGGGTGGCGGTGACACTTGCCGGGGTGACCGACGCCGCACCGAAGTTCACCCTCGTGGTGGTGGACATACCGGTTCCGTTGATCTGGACGGTGTCCCCGGGTTTGCCCTGGTTGGTGGTGGTCGTGGTGTCCACTAACGAGGTGATGGTTGCCATGAACTTTCTCCTTCGAATGTGCCGCCCTGCCAGGGATGGACAGAGCAGGCCGTGGCTGACCCCGTCCGCAACGCATGGGAGGTCCCAGTGGGGGCGGGAAGGGCATGTGACGACCATGTGACGACCCGTTGGGCGGGCACCTGGGACGGGTCGTCCCGTGTGAATCAACGCGGTCCCGCATACAGGGCGGCGTCAATCTCCTCGATTGATTAAAGCCAAGGGGTGAAGGAGGCGACAGGTGAAATTGGCGCAACAAAGGCTTGATAGGTAAATAGGGTAAGGGTTACTTAACCGACCCCCTCCGCCGTTGCGCGCCCCGGCCCGTGCCCATTTTTTTCCAGCCGATAAGGCCGCCGAAAAACGGGCGGACGGCCTCAACCGCCCGCCCGCCGACGGTATATGTGCGCACGTGAGCAGGGCCGAGGGCCGATTCTGCACCCGGGATTGTCCACCGCCTCTTGGGAGGTGGCGGGGTGCGGGGCCGGGGTCGTTCGACACGAGGGGGCGGGGCAACAGCGGGAACCGTGCTGCGCGTTACGCCGGTGCGCGCCCTGTCGGCTCGCCGTTCAGTTCTTCGTCAGGTCGTCGCTCAGCTCGTCGTCAGTTCATGGCCAGTTCGTCGTTCAGTGGGCGGAGTGCCGGGCGCAGACCTAGTGCGAGAACTCCGAGACGAACGCCGCGCAGAAGGCCTCCAGGTCCGCGGGCCTGCGGCTGGTGATCAGGGTGTTCGGTCCGGCGTTGCAGATCTTGACCTGCTCGTCGACCCAGGTGCCGCCCGCGTTGCGGATGTCGGTCCGCAGGCTCGGCCAGGAGGTCAGGGTGCGGCCACGCACCACATCGGCCTCGACGAGCGTCCACGGTGCATGGCAGATGGCGGCCACCGGCTTTCCGGCGTCGAAGAACGACTTGATGAACGCCACGGCCCGCGGGTCCAGGCGCAGCGCATCCGGGTTGGCCACGCCGCCGGGCAGCACCAGACCGTCGAAGTCCGCCGCGGTGGCCTCGTCCACCGTCAGATCGACGGGGAAGGTGGCCGCCCTGTCCAGGTGATGAAACGCCTGCACCTTTCCCGTGTGGGTGGAGACCAGCGTCGGGCCGCCGCCCGCGGCGACCACCGCCTGCCAGGGCTGGGTCAGCTCCACCTCTTCGGTGCCCTCCGGGGCCACCAGAAACGCCGCCTGCATACTGCGTTCACGTCCCTTCGTCGGGTCGGGGAGCGAGGAAGCCCCCGCTCCCACTTCTCGACCATAACGGCCCGGAGCGCCGGGCACTTCTTTGCCGAGCCGGGCCCCGCGGACCGGGCCCGACAGGCGCTCCCGAGGCCGTCCGGCGCCCTGGGAAACGCGCGCTCACCGGCCCTCCCGCTCGCCCGATCGTCCACTCCCGGCAAATGTGCTGGACACTGTGTACATGCCCCTGCATCTCTCCGACCTCCTGGCCCGGCCCGACCTCGATCTGTCCGTCACCTACGACGTGCCGCCGCACCTGCTGGCCCGCACGGTCGAGGCGGCGACGGTCTCGGATCTGCCGGCGCCGGGGAAGTGGCTGCAGGGCGGCGAACTCCTCATGACCATCGGGCTGTTGCTGCCGAGGGAGCCGGCCGCGTGCCGGGCGTACGTCCGGGATGTGGCCGAGGGCGGGGCGGCGTGTCTGGCGCTCGGGCTGGGGCAGGGGCTGCCGTATCAGGAGGCGCCGGAGCCGCTGGTGCGGGCGGCGGAGGAGGCCGGGCTGCCGCTGCTGACGGTGCCGGACGGGGTGCCGTTCATCGCCGTCACCAAAGCGGTCTTCGACGCGCGGGCCCAGGAACAGCGCGAACTGCTGCAGCGGGCCTTCGCCACCCAGCGGCGGCTGACGGCCGCGGCGACCGGCGGTGGCCTGCGGCCGATGCTGGCGGAGTGGACGGCCGCCACCGGCGTGGGCGCGGCGGTGCTCGACCCGCTGGGGCGGCTGCTGGCGGCCGGCGAGCGGGCGCACCGTACACCGCCCGCGCAGGCGCACGAGCTGCTCGCCCGGGTCGCCGCGCACGGGCTGCGCGGCAGCGCCGCCAGCACGGCCGCCGGGCAGCAGCTGGAGGTGCAGCCGCTGGGGGCCCGGCGGCTGCGCGGGCTGCTGCTGCTCACCGGCCGCTTGGACGACGCCGCCCGGTCGGTCGTCCCGGGCCTGGTCTCCCTGCTCTCCCTGGAGCTGGAGCGCCGCCATCTGCGCGATGAGCCGGAGCGGCGCCGCAGGTCGGCGCTGCTGTCGGAGCTGCTGGCGGACGAGGACCCGTCCGCCGACCGGGCCCGGGACGTGCTGCAGTCGGTGGGACTGACCGCCGAGCGGGTGCGGGGGGTCGTGGTGGAGGCCCCGGGCGGCGCGGAAGGCCGTACGGGGCCGGACCCGTCGCAGGAGGGGAGCGCGGAGGGCGCCGCGCAGGAGATGGCCGCCGATCTGGCGCTGGCGCTGCCCGGCGGCCTGGTCCGGGTCGTGGACGGGGCGGCGGGCCCGGTCATCGAGGCGGTGGCCGGCGAGGACCTGGACGTCCGCGAGGTGCTCGCCCGCTTCGCCCCGCACCGTCCGGCCGGTATCGGCCCGGCCGCCGGCCCCGAAGCTGTCCGGGTGTCGCTGCACCAGGCGGCCGGACTGCTCGCCCTCAGCCGGGCGAGCGGGGAGCCCGCCCAGGCCCGGCAGAGCCAGGCCAGCCGGCTCCTGCTCGACCTGGGCGACCGTCGTACGCTGCACGGTTACGCCGACACCGTCCTGGGCCCGCTCGACCTCGCCGACCACGGGGAGGAGCTGGCCGCCACGCTCGCGGCCTGGCTGGAGACCGGCGGCGCCTGGGACGCCACCAGCCGGCGGCTCGGCGTCCACCGGCACACCGTCCGCAATCGCCTGGACAAGGTCATGGACCTCACCGGCCGCCGCCTCGACGACCCCGACGACCGCTTCGACCTCTGGCTGGCCACCCGCATCCGCCGTGGCGGCGCCCCCGGGACCGGCGGCCGGCCCGCTCCCCCACCGCCGGGCCGATGACACGAACCCCTACATTTCCCGCCCGCTCTTCACTCTCCCCCCTGGCACCGTTTTTACTTCGAGGGTGACTTACGAGATCCGCACCCCCACGCCCGGCACTGCCGGCCCCGCCACCGCGCCCCCTGCACGCCCCGCACGGGGCGGCGGGCGCGGCGCCCTGGTGGCCGTCAGTGATCTGCACGTCCGCTACAAGGAGAACCGCGACATCGTCGAGGGGCTGGAGCCGCAGTCCGCCGACGACTGGCTGCTGGTGGCCGGCGACATCGGCGAGCGGGTCTCCGACATCCGCTGGGCGCTCGCCCTGCTCAGCAGCCGGTTCGCCAAGGTGGTGTGGGTGCCCGGCAATCATGAGCTGTGGACGACGGCCGACGACCCCGTACAGCTGCGCGGTGTGGCGCGCTATGAGCATCTGGTCGGCATCTGCCGGGAGTTGGGCGTCCTGACCCCCGAGGACCCCTATCCGGTCTGGGAGGGCGACGGCGGCCCGGTCGTCATCGCACCGCTCTTCCTCCTCTACGACTACAGCTTCCGGCAGCCCGGGGTGACGTCCACTCACGAGGCGCTCGCCCGGGCCGAGAAGGCCGGCGTGGTGTGCACCGACGAGCACTTCCTGCACCCGGACCCGTATCCGACGCGAGAGGCGTGGTGCCGGGCGCGGGTGGCCGCCACCGAGGCCCGGCTCGCCGCCGTGCCCGAGGACCTGCCGACGGTGCTCGTCAACCACTGGCCGGTGGTGCGCGAGCCCACCGAGCCGCTGTGGTACCCGGATTTCGCGCTGTGGTGCGGTACGGAGGCGACCGCCGACTGGCCGGTCCGGTTCCGGGCGGCCGCCGTGGTCTACGGCCATCTCCACATCCCGCGGCTGCTGGTCTGCGACGGCGTCCCGCATCAGGAGGTGTCGCTCGGCTACCCGCGCGAGTGGCAGCGCCGCTCCCGCGCCCCGGGCCGCCCGGTCCAGATCCTCCCCGTACCGGCCGCGGCCGGCGACACCACGGGGACCCCCGCATGATCGACAAACTGCTGCCGCCCCCGGTCGTGACCGCGGAGGCCTTCCAGGACGCCCCGCTGTCCCAGATGTTCCCGGAGGAGTGGGCGCTGGTGGCCGAGGCCGTCCCCAAGCGGCAGAAGGAGTTCGGCACCGTACGCGGCTGCGCCCGCAGCGCCCTGGCCGAGCTGGGGTTCGCCCCCGCGCCCCTGCTTCCGGGCCCGAAACGGGAGCCGCAGTGGCCGGCCGGCGTCGTCGGCGCGATGACGCACTGCAACGGCTATCGCGCCGCCGCGGTGGCCCGCTCGGCGGAGGTCCGCACCATCGGCCTGGACGCCGAGCCCCATCTCCCCGTGAACGACCCCGGGGTGGTCGATCTGGTCACCCTCCCCGAGGAACGCCCCCAGCTCGCTCGGCTGGCCGCAGCGCAGCCCGAGGTCTGCTGGGACCGCCTGATCTTCAGCGCCAAGGAGAGCGTCTACAAGGCGTGGTACCCCCTCACCCACCGCTGGCTCGACTTCCAGGAGGCCCACCTCACCCTCGACCCCACCAACGCCACGTTCACCGCCCGCCTCCTCGTCCCGGGCCCCGTGATCGACGGCCAAGAACTCACCGAATTCAGCGGCCGCTGGCTGATCGGGGCGGGGTTGGTGGTGACGGGGATTGTGGTGATGGTTTGAGGGGGCGGCGGTTGCGGGGGGACTTCGGCGGTCTCACAGGTGGTGTGCACCTCAAGTAACACGGCATCAATACCCGTGTTTCGCGTCTATCGGCGCCCATGACGGGCCGACCGCCGGATCCCTGTACCCCTTGCGGTATTTTTATGAATCGTCAGCGTTGAAGGGTCAGTCAGCCCACTTATGCAAGAGCCATTCGCCCCCCTCGGCGGGACAGAGCTGTCCGATACCGAACTGGTCGTGCGTATCCGTGCGGCCGCCCGAACCGGTGGCCGGGCGGCGGCCGATCCGGGTGGGGCGGCAGCTCCGGACGGATTAGCCGAGGAAGCTCTCGACGAGTTCCACCGTCGGTACTACGCCGCTGTATTGGCCTACGCACGCGCCTTCTGCGGATCCTCCCAAGCCGCAGCGGATCTGGCGGCGGAGGCCATCTCCGGCGTCCTGCACTCCCCCGACCCGGGAGCGGGTCCCGATACGGACTGGCAGGGAAGCTTGATGGCGGCGGTACGGCAGGTCGCCGCGGCCTGGCACCAGGGTTCCCGGAGGACCGAACTACGCGATGACTTCGCGTCCTGGCTGGCCGGGCGGCATCCGGGGGAGGGATCCGATCCGGCTGACACCGGTCAGGAGTCCACCGTCGGCAGCGAACGCTCCGCCTCCGTACGCCCCGTGGGGCTGAGCCCCTCCGACGGGCCGCGCAAGGCGCGGCGCTCCCGGCCGGCACCGGCGCGCATCGCCATGCTCGCCGTTGCCGTGACCGTCGTGGCCGGGGTTGCCATATCCGTCGGCCCGCTGCTCGGCCCGACGCGCGACCACGCCTCGGGCACCAGCCCCGGACGGGTCGGCCTCTCGTCGGCTCCCACTCCTGACGAGTCGCCGACGGCTTCTCCCGGGAGGTCGGCGACCGCCTCCCGCTCCGCCTCGGGCACACCGTCCGCCAGTCACACCAAGGCGTCGAAGCAACCGAGTTCCCGGCCCTCGAAGTCGGCCACGCCCTCGCCGTCCGCGCCCCGGGGCCCCAAGGGCAACCCGCGGCCCGCCCGCACCACAGCGCTAAGCGCCCGGCCGTGGGCCTCCAGCCAGAACGCCTGGGCGCCGGTGGGGCAGAACCGCAGCGTCGACGGACGTCCCCTCACCATCGCGGGCGCCGGCTACCCCGAAGGTCTGGGGGCCCACGCCAACAGCGAGATCACCTATCACCTCGGCGGCACCTGCTCCGCCCTCGGCGTGGACGTGGGGATCGACGACGAGGTGGGCGCGAACGGCTCGGTGGTCTTCCAGATCTATCGGGACGGCACGAAGGTCGCCGACAGCGGGCTGATGACGGTCGGCCAACCCGCGAAGCGTCTCACCGCGGACCTCACCGGCGGCAGCGAGCTGCGGCTCGTGGTCACTGACGGAGGCAACGGGAACAACTCCGATCACGCCGACTGGGGTGGCCCACTTATCACCTGCCGGTGAGCGGCACACCTACAGCGGCCGGCCCGGTGCAGGACCGCCCCGTACCGCCAGACCGGCCTCTTTGAGGGGCGCAGGCCGCTCCGTCCCGCCCCTCACCCCTCGTCCGGAAGCAGCCGCAGCGAGATCGAGTTGATGGATCGTAGAAGGACGGCCAGCCGCAGGACACCGATCCGTGGGGCCGAGTGTGGCGAAAAAGCTCTCACCCCGCCCGAAGATCTGCTGGGATGGACCCTTCAAGTTGGCACGGGGGTCACGGGGGCACATGGTGGGGTTGGAGTTCGGGCATCGGCTCGGGCTGCCTGCGGCACTGTCGGGACTGCCGCTGTCCCCGCTCGTGCCTCGCTATCAGGAACTGGTCGTACATCAGCGCACCCTGGGATTGCGGCACTTCGGCGAGGTGCTCATTCCTCACGGCGGAAGTCTGCGCGTGCTCGACGGGGTGTATGTGCGGCGCGCGGCGCGCAGCTGGCGACGTGTCGACACCGAGGAACTGCGACGCCTACAAGCGGACCGCGCCGGGGCGGAAGTGCTTCTGCGGCGATTAGCGGAGCTGCACGGCCGAAATCCGATGGCTTTGCGCCAGGTACTGCTCTATCAGTTGATCGAGATTTTGCAGCACCACCCGCAGGGTGGGCGGACGGCCACGGCGGTCTCTCTCGGCATCGATCCGGGAGAGGCGGCGGCGCTGGTCCATGCGGCCCGCGTTCGGCTCCGCCTGGATCCGCGGCAGCGGACGGCCGCCGAGGATCTTGAGGACGCGTGGGAGCGGGGTCGGCTGCGCCGAGCCGCCCGGCTGGCGGCTGAGCTACCGACCGACGGCGGCCAGGACCCGTACCTGGAGCGCCGGTTGGCGTGCATCGCCGCCCGCGTCCGTGAAACGGACGCAGTCCTCGACAGTGCGCGTCAGTTCGAGCGTGAGGGTGAGGCAGAAGCTGCGGGAGACCGCTATCTGCACGCCATCCGGCTCGCGGGCGACTGCCCCCGCGCGATCCGAGGGCTCATCCACACGAGCCGCCCTGCCGGGGGCAGCCCCAGCGGTTTGAGTGTCGATCTCACCGCGGAATCAGTGACGTTGGCCTGGCCTGTAGACACGGGCCACGTGTCCTGGCGGATCATCAGGCTCACCCGCGGCACCGAGCAGCGTCCCGCGTCCCTGACCGAGATCAACGGGCAGACGGAGGACGGCGCTGCGCTGGACCATCAGCCTCCAGTCGGCCATGAGGTCCGTTATGCGGTGTTCCCGCTGGGTGATGGGGTGATCGCCGGCCCTCCTCTCGTGTCGAGGGCGCTGCTCGTCGCGCCGGAAGTGTCCGGCCTCCGAACAGCAGACGGTAGGGCACGCGTCGAGGCCACCTGGGCACAGCCGCCCAAAGCCGTCGGTGTGAGTGTGGAACTCACGGGACCTGATGGCCGTACGAGTGAGGTGGACGCCCCACACTGCGGTTTCACCGCGCACGGTCTGCGGACCGGTGAGCACCACCTACGCGTCAGCTGCCGCTACCTCACCGTCGACGGTAGCGAGGTCAAGTCACCCGGTGTCAGGGCCCGCGTTACCGTCCATCCCTGGCCGTCACCGGTGCTCCAACTCACCGCCATGGCCCAGGCCGGATGCGTACGGTTCTCCTGGACCGGCGGCGAGGGCGCCGACGTGCGCCTGGTCGAGTGGCCCGGCGACGCACCGGCGCCGGGTACGGAGCTGCCGGGACCGCTCTCGAAACTGCCTGCGTCGCTCCCCTGGAAACAGGCGTCTGCGGGCCTCGTACCACCACCCGGCACCATCGCCCGGGTCACCGCCGTCGCGGTCCTCGGCGAGCGTGCCGTGGCCGGACCGGGCGTCCGCGTCGAGGCGCCCGCACCGGCCACCGCTCTGACGGTGGAGCGGATAGGCGAAGGTCTCGCCCGGGTATTCTTCGAGTGGCCCAAGAACGTCCGACAGGTGACCGTGGTGCGGGAGCAGGACGATCACTGTGACGAGCACCGGGTGACCCGCACCGTATTCCTGCGCGAAGGTCTGCACATCCCGGTTGGGCCGACCGAGGCGCACATCCGCGCGATACCCACCGCCCGCACGGCGAACGCGACCGTCGTTTCGCCCGCCTGTGCCGAGGCAGTACTGCCGGCGGACATCGCCATCGCCTACTGCGTCCGTTCAAGCGCTCGCCGTCCATTGCGCAGGAAGCCCTCCACTGTCCGCGTCACGCTGTCATCCCCGCCCGGCCAACCCGCCACGGATCTGCCGGAGTTCGTCCTCGTCGCCCGAAACGACGACGCACGGTGCCCGGTCCGGCCGCGCCACCCCGCCGACGGCACCACAGTGCTGCGGCTGAGCGGTGAGGAACTGCACCGCGCCGGCACGATCGAGCGCGAGATCGCCGCCGGTGCCTGCCGCACTCCGTACGCCCTGCGGGGCTTCCTCCTCGGCGGCCGAGCCGCCTCCATACGCCTCGAAGAACCGTCCCCCACAACCCTGGTGGTGCGCTGACATTGACGACCGTGATCTGCCCCTACTGTTTCGACCGCGCCGCGGCCAGGCAGCTGCCGTACCGCTGTCTGATGAAAGCCGCCGGCGTGCGCGGCGGCCAGCCCTGTGAAGCCGAACGCGACGACATCTGGGCAGAGTTCATGGGACCCAGTGTGCCGCCCGCGCTCCGCATGCGCGGCCCGGTCTTCACGGCTCCGCGCGGGCTCGCCGGCCTGCGCGGCGGGGGTCCACGAGCGGCCTGCCCCGGATGCGGGGTGCCCACTCCTGTACGCGTCTGCCGCCGATGTCACAACGACCTTCCCAGCGACTACTGCGACCAGGACAGCCGCATCATCGCGCTGGTCGGCGCCAAGGCCTCCGGCAAGAGCACCTACGTCTCAGTGCTGGTCAATGAGCTGCGCAATCGGGTGGGGCGCGCCTACGGCGCCTCACTCGCCGCGATGGGCAGCGACACCCAGCGCCGCGACCGCGAGTTGGCCGAGGACCTGTACGACCGATTGCGTCTGCCCGATGCCACCAGGCCGGCCGCCATGGGTTTCAACGACCCTCTGCTGTACCGGCTGAGCCTGCCCCGCCGCGGGCGGCTGGGCGAAGGAAGCCGGCACACCGCGCTGGTGTTCTTCGACGCCGCGGGTGAGGACCTGAAGAGCGCCGAAGCCATGGACCGTTATACCCACTACCTCGGTGCCGCCGATGGCGTCATCCTCCTTGTCGACCCGCTCCAGCTCGGCTCCGTACGAGATCGGTTGCCGCCCGGCGACGGCCCGCCACTGCCCGCCGTCGAAACGCCTCCCCAGCAGATAGCCGCGGACCTCGCCGCCCAGCTGCGCGCACACGGCCGCGGTGGATCGCGCGGCCAGGTCTCCACCCCGATTGCCGTCGCCGTCACCAAGACCGACGCGCTGCGGCCCCTGCTCGGCCCGCACTCGCCCCTCCTGCGGAACGCACCACACCAAGGAGCGTCTTTCGACGAGGAGGGTCGGTTGGCCGTGCACGAGGAGATGCGTTCCCTGATGGACGGCTGGGATTCCGGTGCGCTGTACCGGCAGCTCGAACGTGACTTCGCGAAGCTGTCGCTCTTCGGAGTGTCAGCGCTCGGGGCGCCACCACCCTCACACGCCCCGGCCGACGCCCCCAAGTCGGGGCCGCAGCCGCTGCGCGCCGAGGATCCGCTCCTGTGGCTTCTCGGGCTGCGTGGCCTCATTCCCATGCAAAGGCCCGGAAAGCATGCAGGGAAAGGGGCCCGCTCATGAGCCTGGCGCAGCTGCACTACACCTCGGCCCCACCGGGCCCCGACGGCTCCGGCTTCCGGTTCACCGCGGTCACCCCCGACGTTCCCCGGTCACTACTCAGAGAAGCCGAGCAGCTCATCGGGTACGAACCGCCGCGCGACGCCCCGCCACGCCCCACGGACGCCGAGCTCGCGTGTTTTCCCCGAGCCCTCAGTTACAGCCTGCTCTCCGATCGCAGCCGGCTCCTCGCCCGTACGGTGTACACGGGCACCGACTACAGCGGCCGATGGGGCAACTTCCACGCCCATGCCGTGTATCTGCCCGCACGTGTGGGTCTGCCTGGCGATGCACTTCCCATCACCGCTTGGGACTCCCCGCACTGGGCCGACCGCACGCCGGACGGCGGCGTGCCGACTCCGCTGGAATCGCTCGCCCCATCGGGGTTCTTCGATCGGGACGGCCTCATCGGGTTCGCTGCCTCGCGCGCGCCGTGGCTCGCGGGCTTCTTCGCCGATCTGCGCAGGCTGAGCGAGGATCCGGCCGCACCGCAGATTGTCGTCGTCGAGCGGGACAGCGCGGACGTGGCCCGGTGGATCGCACTGGCGGGGGCAGTGCTGCCGCGCGAGTTCGACCACCAGCTGACCTTCACGACGTACACGCGGCGACCGCAACTGGCCCGGCAGCAGATCATCGGGGTGCTGCCGGAAGACGGGGCGGGCCTCGCCGGGTTTGACGACCGATATCGCGTGCACGACTGCACAGGCCGAGGGCCCACGGCGCCGGTGACCGATGCGTGGGCCGAGATCGCTGCCCAGGTCTGGCTGGGTAAGGCCCCGGAGCTGTTCAAGGAGGCAGCGGCGCTGCCCGGGGAGCACTTCGCCGCAGGTCCCCTCGCGGTCCTCGGGCTGTGTTCCCGGGTCGTCCAGCTGCCGCAGGTTCGTGCGGCAGCAGCTGAGTGGGCGTACGGTTGCGCGGACACGCTGGACGAGGAGCGGTTGCGTCAGCTCGTCGACGCGCTGAGCGGGCCCGTGTCGGACCGGACGCCGGCTGAAACAGCCGCGCTGACCAGCCTCTTCACGGCACTGAGCGGCAAATTGCCGGTCACCACGACCGCACCACTGGCAGCCGTGGTCCTCACCGAAGCTGTTCGGAGCGGACACGGGGCCGGGCTGCCGGATCTGCGGATGTCACCGCTGACCGAGGACGTGCGGCAGCGCCTGTCCACTGAGCTCCGCCCCGAGCTGCGCGCGGGCATCGCTGATTCCGCGCAGGAGGTCTCACGGCTGGTCGAGTTGCTGCGCATCGCCAACGTCCTCGCGGTGGACTGCACGGATCTGCTGCCCGATGTGGCGCGCCGACTGTGCCGGGCGCTGCTCGCCGATCCGGACACGGAGTACACCCCCGGAGTACGCTCCGCGCTGGAGGAGCAGTTCGATCTGCGGGCGGCGTTGCTCGCCAAGTGCGATGATGCGGCCGCAGGCGATCCGCGCTCGGCCGCCCGGCTGCTCGCCCGAACCGGCCTGTCGCTCGACGGAGTTCAGGCTCTGCCCCATCTGCGGATGTGTGCCGGGTCGCCAGGAGCAACAGCGGGCGGCGACGACCGCGTCGCCACCCTGCACAACGTGCTGCGCGCCGGTGGGGTCTCCGCGTTCGCCGAGCCGCTCGTGCTGCGCACCGCCGTACGGCTGGTGTGGGACGACTGCACGCCGACCGCCGGTGAGGCGCGGCTGCTGCTCGCCGGGCTCGGTTCGGATGTCCATCGCGCGGCCGACACCTGGCGCGAGATCGTCCAAGCCGCACTGGAGGCACCCGCCGACGACTCGGACGCCGCACATCTCGCGCCCGAGGTACTGCGCTGCTTCTCCGGCGAGCTCGAACCACGCCAGCGCGCGGCCCTGCTGCTTCTCGAGTTCGCCCGGGACCTGCGCGAAGGGCAGGCCGGCACAGGGTGGACCGACCGCGCACTGGCGCTGCGGAATGCCGCCGAACCGCTGCCGCCCGCCGTACTGGAACATGCCTTCGGAGCGCTCACCCGCCGCTTGTTGTCCAAGGACCGACCGGACGGAGAGCTGTACGCGCTGATCCACAGCAGCGACCGGGATCTGATCGCGGCATACGGCCGGGCCGCTCAGGAAGACCGGGTACGCGACCGGCTGCGCGTCGTCCCGGAGTACGTGGCCGACTGCTTCATCTCCTGGACCTCCCACCCGCAGGCGGGTGGGGCCTGGCACGAGACGCGCACGGTGCTGCTCGACAAGGTGCTGCGCCCGATCGTGCGGGCACTGCCCGACGAGGAGGTCTCCGCCGTCGAGCGCCACCTCGAACGAACGGGAGGCAGGTGGGCCGACGGGTTCCGCGCGTGGAACCGGCCGGGGGCCTTAGGGCGGCTCGGGCGGCGCTTCGGCAGCCGGGGGCAGCGAAGCACCGTGAGAGGGCAGCGCTGGGGTGACGTGGAACCACCGCGAAAGGATGGGCACTCGTCATGAACCCTCCCCATGTGTTGGCGCTCGCCCTGTGGTTCACCGCTCTGGTGGCGGCCCCGCTGTGCCTCTACACGACCGTGCAGTTTCTCGGCCTTTCCCTGACAGCTGCCGGGCGCACCCTCGGCCCATGGCAGACCGGGGCGCCCGACCCGCGTATCGCCGGCGTCGGCACCCGCGAGCCGAGCCATCGGGCGTACTGGTCACAGCGGATGTGGCAGGACGCCCGCGACGCCGCGGTCGGTGCGGGGAAAACCATCTGGTACCGGCTGACGATTTTGTGGCTCCATCGGTACGCCAAGCAGCTGTTGTCCGGCCGACGGCCCACCACGAGGCAACGCGGGGAGAACTGGTTCACCCGCACCGTGATGCGTGCCACTGCGCCGGGAACGGCCACCGGAGCAGCTTTGGGAGCCCTGCTCGCGGCGCTGCTCACCTCCACGGTCCTGCTCGCGTTCGGCCTGCTGCTCGGTCTGGTATGGCTGCTCGTCATGGCGAGCGTGGCGGTCCTCCGCGGGACGGAACGGCTGTGGCTACTCGTCCGAGGCATCCGTATGAAATGCCCTTACCCCGGCTGCTACCGGCCCTTCCCGCTGGCCGTCCACCGCTGCCCGAGCTGCCGCGTGGCGCACGGCGAGCTGCGCCCCGGACGGTACGGAGCGCTGTGGCACATCTGCGTCTGCGGACAGCGGCTGGTCACCACCTCGCTCGCGGGCCGGGGCCGCCTCGCCGCCCACTGCCCGTACTGCGACCAGCAGCTCCCTGAGGCGGTCGGCAGCACACGCGTGGTGCATCTGCCGCTGGTCGGCGGTACATCGTCAGGGAAGACGATGGTGATGGCGGCGATGGTCGCCGGGCTGCAGGCATGGTCGAGGCGCAGCGCGCTGACCGTGGAGTACGCCTCCGCGGCCGACCGCAAGGACGCAGGGACGCTCAACCAGCAGCTGAGCCAGACGGGTTGGGCCCTCAAGACGCAGGGCGGCGAGCCCCGGGCCTTCATGCTCCGCGTCGGACACGGCAGGCGGCACCGGCTGCTGTATCTGTACGACCCCATGGGGGAATCGCTGCGTGACGCGGGCTCCGTACGGCAGCAGCAGTACCTGGCCCATACCGATGGTGTGATCCTGATCGCCGACGTCCTCGCGGCCCCACAGGTCCGACGTGCGCTGCACGGCGGTGACGTGGAGCGGGCAACCGCGGCCCGGCCCTCCGACCAGAGCCCCTTGGACACCTACCAGCGGCTCACCGGAGAACTTGCGGCGCTCACCGGACGGCGGCGGCGCATCCCCATGGCCACGCTGGTCACCAAACGGGATGTGCTGGACCAGATCGGCTCCCTGCCGGTGCCGGGGGCGCGGATCGACAGCTGGCTGGAGGCGATCGGCCTCGGCGCCCTGGTCCGAGGCGTGGGCCACGACTTCGGCGCCGCTCGCTACTGGGCAGTGAGTGCGTATGCGGCCACCGGCACGGGGGCTCTCGAAAGCGAGCAGCGCCGGGCGGCGGAGCCGGTTCTCTGGATCCTGGCTCACTCGGGGCTACGCGTGGGCGAGTTCGCCGCGGAACCACCCGAGCAGGGCGTTCCCCGACCGGGTGGTGGGGCGGTAGCCGATCAATCAATTCGCTGACGCATGTGCAGGACGGCAGTGAGAGTCAACCAAACGCGACATCAGGGTGGTTGGGAGTTTGCATGCAGAGTGTGACGCCGCATATCGCACGAGGACGGCGACTTGCGCTGGGACTGTTCATCACGGCCGGGGTGATCTCGGTGGCCTTGGTGGTGGCGCTGGTCCCGTACGTACTGAGGGAGCTCGGCAGCTGATGCACATGAGGCACGTGGTGCATCGTTCGGGCGGGAACGACGAAACGGAGGACATGTAATGAGTGACATCCCGGGCGGGCCGATGGCCAACCGGCCGGTTCATTTCATCTGGCTGCTGGATTGCTCGTACTCCATGCAGGGCGATCGCATCGGCCAGCTCAACTACGCGATCCGGGAGGCGATCCCTGAGATGCGCTCGGTCGCGCACGACAATCCCGCGGCCCAGCTCTTGGTGCGCACCCTCGTCTTCTCCACCACCGCCGAGTGGCATCACAAGGACCCCGTCCCAGTCGACGACTTCACCTGGCAGGACGTCCAGGTGGACGGGACGACCAATCTCGGTGAGGCGCTGCACCTCGTGGCGCGTGAGCTCCAGACGCCGCCCATGCCCCAGCGTGCGCTGAAGCCGGTGCTGGCACTCGTCTCGGACGGTGGGCCCACCGACGACTGGAAGACCGGCCTGAGAGCCATCGATGCCACACCGTGGGGCAAGAAGGCGGTCCGGGTCGCGATCGCCATCGGTGCGGACGCCGACCGGAGCGTGTTGCGGGAATTCCTCGGCAACCCCGAGCTCCAGCCGCTGGACGCGAACAGCCCCAAGCAGCTGGCCGCCGCGATCCGATGGGCCTCGACGGCCGCGGTCAAGGCAGCGTCACAACCGGTCGCGGGCTCCTCGGACCCCTTGGTGAAGCAGCCCGCGTACGCCCCGCCGGTGTTGGACGACGACGATGACGACGTGTGGTGAACGAGCCTTACGTGCCGCACTGGGAGACGGTCGGCGAGAGCGTTCAGGGCGTCAACAAACAACAGAATCAGGACTGGTGGAGGGCCGAGGGGAACGGAGCCCCGGAGGAGCCGCTGATCCTCGTCGCCGCGGACGGGCACGGTGCGGCGGCGCACGCCCGCAGTGACATCGGGGCCCGGTACGCGGTGGACCTGTTCGCCGCGCACGCCAGGGAGTTCGCGGCCCTGGCCGGGAGCGAGGGGCTCGACGGGCCCCGAAGTCTCAGCTGGTTGATGAACTTTGCCCGGCACACCATGCCACGCCGCCTCGTCGCCGAGTGGCAGCATCGCGTGCGGGGGCACTGGCAGCGTCAGTACGAAGCGGACCCCGGCGGGACGGAGGCCGTGCCGAGCGACGAGCAGAAGCTGCTGCTGTACGGCGCCACGCTGATCGGCGCCGTCGTGACGCCGCAGCTCTTCGCCGCCTGGCAGCTCGGCGACGGCGAGCTGACGGTCGTCGATCACAACGGCGAGGTGGTCCTGCCGCTCGCGCCGGCAGAGGCAGACCTCGGGGACGAAACGGAGTCCCTGTGCTCCCGTGACGCGTGGCGACTGCTGCGGATGCACTGGGCGCCGATCGCCGGCCCGGCCCGTACGCCCCGTCTCGTTGCCGTGTCCACGGACGGGCTGTCCAAGAGCTTCGCCTCGGACGAGGGGTTCAGCCAGTTCATGACCGGACTGGACCAGCGGCTGTCCGAAGCGGGCACCGAAGGTGTACAGGCCGTCCTTCCCGAGTGGCTGGCCAAGGCCGCACGGCACTCCGGGGACGACACCACCCTGGTGGCCGGGCGGCGGCTCCTCCTCCACCCCGAAGCAGACGAATAACGGAGAGATCATGACCGGCATGCTCGACAGCGGCACCCTCCTCACCGCGGACGACGGCGAGGAGGTCCAGGTCACCGACATGCTCGGGGCCGGTGGCCAGGGCGAGGTCTACCGGGCGAAGACCCCGAGCGGCGACAAGGCGCTCAAGTGGTACTACCCCACGTGCGCGACACCCGAGCAGGAGGCCATCGTCCAGGAGCTGGTGGCCCGTGACTTCGACGACGACCGCTTTCTGTGGCCGACGGCGTACGTCCGCGACGGACGGGGTGGGTTCGGCTATCTGATGGACATCCTGCCGGCCCGCTTCAAGCGCCTCCCCGCGCTTTTCACCAGGCAACTGCGCACCACGCCCCGAGCGCTGCTGACGGCCTGCCTCTACACGGTGGAGGCGTACCAGGCGCTGCACTCCCGGGGCATCGCCTACCGTGACATCTCGTGGGGCAACATCCTCTTCGATCCGGCGACCGGCGACGTCCTGGTGTGCGACAACGACAACGCCGTGGTGGAGGGGGACAGCAGCGGTATCTCCGGGACCATGAAATTCATGGCGCCCGAGCTGGTCCGCGGGGAGACAGGTGCCCGGCCCGGCACGCAGACCGATCTCCACTCCCTCTCGGTACTGCTGTTCATGCTGCTCATGAACCACCATCCGCTTGAGGGGAGGCGTGAGCTGGCCATCCGCTGTCTCGACGAGGCGGCGGAAAAGAAGCTGTATGGCAAACAGCCGCTGTTCGTCTTCGATCCCGACGACGACGCGAACGCGCCCGACCCGTTCGAGCACGCCACCGTTCTCGCCACATGGACCGTGGCTCCCCGGGCGCTGCGGGATCTCTTCACGCACAACTTCACCGTCGGACTGCGGGATCCTGCGGCGCGGGTACGCGAATCGCAGTGGCGGGACGTGTTGCGGGCCGTACTCGACTCGGTCGTCGACTGCGCGCACTGCGGGCGGCAGAACATGACCGAGCCCGGGGCAACGGCTGCCGGAACATGCTGGTCCTGCGACAAGGCGCTGATCCTGCCGCCCCAGCTGATCGTCACCACGCCCCCACCGCGCGCCGAGCACCATATCCGGCTGCACCGCACCGCACGGGTGCATGCCCACCATCTGGTACCGGAGCCCACACGGCATGACTACAGCGACGCGACCCTGGTCGCCGAGCTGACCGAACACCCCAAAAAGCCAGGCAAGTTCGGGCTCGCCAA
This sequence comes from Streptomyces sp. 2323.1, assembly GCF_900221035.1. Classification (NCBI taxonomy): domain Bacteria; kingdom Bacillati; phylum Actinomycetota; class Actinomycetes; order Kitasatosporales; family Streptomycetaceae; genus Streptomyces; species Streptomyces sp. 2323.1. The sequence continues at coordinate 1,779,816 of NZ_LT907981.1, forward strand.
TCGTTCGGGCAAGGCGTGGACCGGGATCCGCTCGGACGGTACGGCGCAGCAGATCTCGCCGGGCCAGACCGTACCGCTGCGCTCCGGATTGGAACTCGATCTCGGCGGTGCGCAGGCCGTCGTACGCGCAACGTGAAGCGGACGGGGAGTCCCCAAAGGGGCTCCCCGTCCCAACGGCCAATCAAGGCCCGGCCCCAGACCCTCACTGGATGATGAGGCGCCCCAGCTCCTGGACGAGTGCCAGACCGCTGCTTCCCGCCGCAATCCCCAGTGAGATGGTCTCCAGTGCCGGCCGGACCCTTCCGCGGTCGACGGGACGCTGCTCCTCCTCGGCCTGCGCCAACTCGCCGCGCACCACCTCCGCCTGTGCGACGAGCGCCGATTGGCCTTCGGTGCGCAACTGCCGTACGAGTTCGTCGGCGAGGCTCAGGGCCTCGGCGGGGCTCGCACCGTGGTGGTGGATCTCGATCTTGCCGCCGTCCCCGAAGTTGCTCGGGCCGGAGACCTCACCGTGGAAATTGAACGTGCTCATCCGTACTCCTGGGCGTGAAGGGGTGTCGCGATCATCGGGGTCACGGCTGTCCGCCGGCATTCCCCGGGGCTCCGGAGGGCAGCGGCCCCTGGCCGTACGCCGTGACCTGGCCGTTGTTGCCGAAATTACTGGGCCCGGTGATGTCTCCGGAGAAGTTGTATGTCTGGGTGTTGATGACCTGCTGGGCCTTGTCGAAGGAGCTGGTGTCGACGTTGTGGTCCTTCAGGAACCGCTCCGTTGCGATCAGTACGCCCTGCTGGAGGCGGTGCAGGAAGTCCTGGGAATCGGTGCGGTCCGAGTGCCCCAACGCATCCCAGGAAGCGACACGTTCGCGAAGGCTGTCCACGGCGCCGTAGTCGTATACGGCATGGCGCTTGCCGATCTCCTTGCGCCACTTCTCCAGATCCCTGGCCTTCCGGCTCCGTTCGGAACCGCGGCGGTGGTTGCGTCGCAGCGCACCGCGGAGCGCCGGCCAGGTCTGCCGGGTCGCGAACCGCACCAGACTCCACCAGCGCTCGAAGCCGTCGAGCGGCAGATAGTCGACGCGGTTGTAGCGGCTGCTCACCGGAGGAATCGCAAAGGCCGCGACTTCCCAGGACAGGCTGGGGTGCTGCAGTCGGGCCCGCAGATACATGGACACGATGACGCGGCCACCCTCACCGACGCGTTCCAGGCTCAGATAGGTTCGCATTCCGGCGCCGGGGTGGACGAGACCGGCTTGCACCAATTGCGTGGGGATCCGCGCACGGGGCCGGCCGGCCGGCTCTGGCAGCAGCTCCGGGCCGACGCGCTGTACATGGGTGCCCAGCACATAGAGCCGGTTCTGCGCCCGAAGCCCCTCGAGGCCCGCGACCTTCTCCATCTCACGGGCGACGTAGGTGTGCAGATCGACCGCGTCGAAGGGCGTGATGGTCAGCTTGCCGCCGCCAGGGGCATGGGCCGGGGCGCTGATGTCGATGGGCTGCCAGACCGCCTCTTTGATCTTCCTGCCGCTGCCCACGAACGGGTTGGTGCGCTCGGCGGCCGCCGTGTACGGCATCACATTCGCACGCTTCAGCTCTCGGAGCTGGTCTTCCACCTCCTGCGGGGCGGGCGGTGCAAGGTCTCCCGGTTTGGAGCCGGTATCCCTGACCGCGAGCGCGGCGGCCCGGGCCTCGCTCTCCGCCTGATGCACCAGCCACCACGCGGTGCCGAGGACGACGAGGATTCCGCAGCCCCCCGCCGCTGCGACAACGGACGATCCGCTACCGAGCCCGTACATCGCGAGCAGCAGCGCCGCTCCCCATCCGGCGAAGAGCCAAGCCAGTCGACGGTCCCGGGTTTCCGTACGCTTCACCGCCACCCGGGCATGCCGCACAATCGCCACCAGATTGACGCCGAGCGGCAGCCCGAGCGCGGCCATCCGGTCCGCTGTGAACTCCTCATGCACCTGTTGGGCGAAGTGATCGTCCAGATGCATCGCCGCACACAACCGCCGTGTCACCGCGTCCGTCCGGTACGTCGGCAACGGAGGTAACCGCCGACTCGCCATTCACCCTCCCCGAGTATCTCGACGCAACACCCTATGAAACCGGAACGCCGCCGTCCCGGCGTTCCGTTGATGCGCGCGGGCAGCCTGCCGCGTGGGCCGCGATCAACAACCCCGTCACCGGTCGCGCTGGCGATGTGCCAGAAGGGGGAGCCGACCGTCGTCAAGGCCGCAGGCGTCCGGTGCAGGCCGGCCAGTAGGGTGACCGATGCAACCGGCCAGGCGACCCTACAGGACAGGTGATTCCCGTCAGCGGCTCCTGCGGTTCAGCCCTAACGGCCTGGCTGCGCACCCTCGACGGCGATCGGCTGCGGCGCGTACTCGATGCCCGCCACCGGCCCCCTGCACCCTCGGCGAGCTCGCCCACCGCCGCACCTGCCAGGGGCAGTCGCGCAGGCCCTGCACCGCTTGCCGCTCCCCTGCCTCCAGGCGGCCGAGGCGCTCGCCTCCATGAGAACTCCGGTTTCCCGTGCGGAGCTCGAAGAATTGCTGGGTGCGAGAGAAACACGCCTCAGTCGCCAGCTGGAAGCACGCCTGTGGCATATCCGGGCAGCCTTCGTAATTCTCGCAGCACATACGTCATGTGCTGAATGTGTCCTGCCCAGGTCCACTTGGCGGGATTGCCCGAGCCAGGACCGCCCCCGCCGTAAGCGCAATCGCGGAGCCACCGCTCCCCGTCGCTGGCCAGCGGCCCGCGGAAGTCGGGCGCTTCGACGAGCTGCCGGGCGAGGGAACGAACGACCACAGAACGATCCCTGCCTTTAGTCGGCGCCTTGATCAGGAGAAAGGTGCGCTCCGTCGTGTACCGCAGGACACCCCATGGCGGACCGCCCCCACCGTCCGAGGGCTGATCCGCACCGCCGGTGTGATGCGCTCCGTAGTCGCCGTACGTCACGTGGAGCGGGTGCTCGGCTCGGGCATGCCGGACCATGTGCCAGGCATCCCAGTCGAAGCGGTGCGCTTCCTCCGGCGGCGCGTGGAATGACTCCGGCAGGTTGCGGGGGAAGGCGCCCGCCATCATGACTACGGTGCGCCATTGGTGAAGCGGGCCGAACAGCTCCAAGGCACGTCGCGCCCACTTGTCCGCCAGGTGGTGTTCGTCGGTAACGGCGCCCAGGTCGAGGAGCAGATCGACGGCGATGGACGACGGCGTTCCTATGCGATCGAGTAAGACCTGAACAGCGTGGGCACGCCGCTCATCGGGAAGCCCGGTCAGCAAGACGCGTATGCCCAGACCGTTTCCACTCGCCCGCGCCAGCTCCGCGCACGCGGTCGTCTGCCACTCGGCCCGCTCGATACCTGTCACCGGCCGCAACGGGCTGTCGGCCAAGAGCGCCCAAACACCCGCAGTGACGGGCCCCGGTTCGTCCTCCACGTGGAAGGCGTCCAGCCATGCTGGTACGGCCTGTTGGGCTCTCATGACATCGGTGACCTTGCCGCGCAGCCATTCCGTCAGGGCTGCCGGATCGGGGTCGACTGGAGTCGCAGGCCGGTGACCCAGCGAACGCAGCGGGCCCGTTCGAGGCGCGATGGTCCACAGCGGTGACGTTCTCGCCCGCACCGAGCGCGCCAGGGATGCGTATGCCCCGAGTGCATTCTGCTTCATCGGCAGTACGGGTACGTAGAGCGGCTCGACCATCGCGGCTCCCCCATCGACTCCGCTGTATCGCCCCTGGTCAAAGGGTGAAGGGGGAGGCCTGATGACGAAAGAGCGCAATTCCGGCCAGTGATCGCTTCCCATCCGCACGGAGGGCTCATCGCGCCAGAGATCCCGTCCGTCGCAGCGAAATCCGGACGGCGGCCGTGGATTTCGCACCGGCCTACGTGACTTGGGACCAGCAGGTCAGCCCTCGTCCGGAACCAACCGCAGGGAGATGGAATTGATGCAATAACGCTGGTCCGTCGGCGTCGGATACCCCTCGCCCTCGAAGACGTGGCCGAGGTGTGAGCCGCACCGCGCGCACCGTACTTCGGTCCGCGTCATGCCGTGCGAATTGTCGGACACGAGTTCCACGGCGTCCGAGTCACGGGGATCGTAGAAGGACGGCCAGCCGCAGTGGCTGGCGAATTTGGTGTCGGAGCGGAAGAGTTCGGCGCCGCAGGCGCGGCAGGAGTAGACGCCCTCGGTCGTGGTGTCGGTGTACTCGCCGACGAAGGCGGGCTCGGTACCGGCCTCGCGCAGGACGCGATACTCCGCGGGGGTCAGCTCGGCGCGCCACTGCTCGTCGGGCTTGTCGATCTCGTACGGCATCAGGGGGCTCCTTGGCTCAGCTGCCCAGGCGGGACAGGATGGCGGGGCCGAGGTCGGTCACATCGCCCGCGCCCATGGTGAGAACAAGGTCACCGGGCTTGGCCATTCCGGCGATGACGTCCGGGACGGCGGCCTGGTCGCTCTCGGGGGCGACATCGGCGCCCGCGGCGCGCGCGGCGTCGATGATCAGGGTGCTGGTGATGCCCGGGATCGGGTCCTCGCGGGCCGGGTAGATGTCCAGGACCACGGAGGCGTCGGCGAGGGCGAGTGCCTGGCCCATCTCCGTGCCCAGCTCCTGGGTGCGGGAGAAGAGGTGCGGCTGGAAGACGACCAGCACCCGGGAGCCCTCGGCGGCGCCGCGGATGGCTTCCAGGTCGGCGGTCATCTCCGTGGGGTGGTGGGCGTAGGAGTCGATGACCTGGACGCCGGCCGCCTCGCCCTTGAGCTGGAGGCGGCGCTTGACGCCGGTGTACTTGCCGAGCGCGGAGGCGAGGTTGTGCGGCGGGAGGCCCAGGGCGACGCCGGCGGCCAGGGCGGCGACGGCGTTGTGGGCGTAGTGCCGGCCCGGGACGGAGACCGTGAAGGTGAGGATCTTGCCGCTGGTCAGGGTGACGGTGACGTCGCTGGTCAGGCCGCGGGGGTTGACCTTGAGGATGCGGACGTCGGCGTCCGCGGACTCGCCGTAGGTGACGACCTCGATGTCATGACGGCCGGAGATCCGTTCGGTCAGCTCGCGGGCGCCGGGCTGGTCGGCGGCGATGACCAGGGTGCCGCCAGGGCGGATCCGGCCGACGAAGGTCTCGAAGGACTCGTAGATCTCGTCCATCGAGGCGTAGTTGGCGTGGTGGTCCAGCTCCACGTTGAGGATGATGGCGACCTCGGGGGCGTACTTGTGGAAGCTGCGGTCGCTTTCGTCGGCCTCGGCGACGAAGATCTCGCCGGCGCCGTGCTCGGCGTTGGATCCCGGGGCGTCGAGGTCGCCGCCGATGGCGTAGGACGGCTTCAGACCGAGGGCGCCGAGGGAGACGGCGAGCATGGAGGTCGTCGTCGTCTTGCCGTGGGTGCCGGCGACGGCGATGGGGCGCAGGTCCTCCATGAGGGAGGCGAGCGCGTCGGAGCGGTGGACGACCGGGATGCCGCGCTCCTGGGCGGCGGCCAGCTCGGGGTTGTCGGGGCGGATCGCGGAGGAGACGACGACGCTGGTGGCGTCCTCGGCGAGATGCCCGGCGGCATGGCCGAGGTGGACCGTGACACCGAGGGCGCGCAGGGCCTGGGCGGTCGCCGAGTCCTTGGCGTCACTGCCCGCCACCTGGGCGCCGCGCTGCGCGAGGATCTTGGCGATGCCCGACATACCGGCTCCGCCGATGCCGATGAAGTGCGGCCGGTCCATCGAGGCTGGGATGGCGGGTGCCATGGTGCGTCTCCCTGATCGTCGATCATCGCGAGCGGTGATGCTGCCGTTCGGTCGTGCTGTCGATGATTCTCGCACCCGGCACCGACAGCGCCGGTCCATGGACCCCGGCCGGGTCCGGCGTCGGTGGTCAGCGGCGGATCAGGCCCTGTGCGGTGGCGGCGGCGACCGCGGACGTACGGGAGTCCACACCCAGCTTGGCGTAGATGTGGACAAGGTGGGACTTGACGGTCGCCTGGCTGAGGAAGAGCAGTTTGCTGACCGCCGCGTTCGAGTGGCCCTCGGCGACGAGCTGGAGGACCTCCGTCTCGCGCCGGGAGAGCGCGGTGGCGGGGGTGCGCAGCCGGTCCATCAGGCGCAGCGCGACGGTGGGTGCGAGCGCGGACCGTCCGGCGGCGGCGGTGCGGACCGCGGCGGCCAGCTCCTGGGGCGGGGCGTCCTTGAGGAGGTAGCCGGTGGCGCCGGCCTCGATGGCGGCGAGGATGTCGGCGTCGGTGTCGTAGGTGGTCAGTACGAGGACGCGCGGGCCGCCGGGGCGGGCGGTGATCTCGGCGGTGGCCTGCGAGCCCAGCATCCGGCCGCCGAACTGCAGGTCCATGAGGACCACGTCGACGTCGCCCTGCGCGGCGCGGCGGACCGCCTGCTCGGCGGTGGGGACATCGGCGACGATCTCGAAGTCCGCTTCGGTCTCCAGGACGGCGCGCAGCCCGGCCCGTACGACGGGGTGGTCGTCGGCGAGCAGCAGCCGGACAGTGGTGGCCGGGACGGTCACGAGGCGGCCTCCGGGGCGGCGTTGGGCGGGGTGGCGGGGCAGGGCAGGGTGACGGCGATCGCGGTGCCCTCTCCGGGGGCGGACTCGACGGCCAGCGTCCCCTGGAGGGCGCGGGCGCGGGCGCGCATCGCGGCGAGCCCGAAGCCGGTGCCCCGGGCCGCGGCGGAGCCGGGTGCGGGCAGCTCGGCGGGTCGGAATCCTCCGCCGTCGTCGACGATGTCCAGCGCGACCTCGGTGTCCATGTAGCTGAGAGTCAGCTCGACGCGGCCGGCGGCGGCGTGCCGGACGGTGTTGGCGAGCGCGGACTGGGCGATGCGCAGCAGGGCGACCTCGTGCGGGGTGGGCAGCGCGAGGGGCACGCCGGAGACCTGGCAGTGCACGGTGAGCCCGGAGCTGCGGGCCGTGGTGGCGCAGAGCCGCTCCAGGGCGGCGGGCAGCGAGCCCGACTCCAGGGCGGGCGGGCTGAGCGCCTGCACGAAGCGGCGTGCCTCGGCGAGGTTGTCGACGGCGGTGGTGCGGGCCTGCCGGACATGTCCGAGGGCCGCCGTGGGCTGCTGCGGCAGGACGCGTTCGGCCGCCCGCAGCAGCAGCTGGATGCTGGACAGCCCCTGCGCGAGGGTGTCGTGGATCTCGCGGGCCAGCCGCTCGCGTTCGGCGAGCCGGCCGGCGGCGCGTTCCGCGGCGGCCAGCTCGCTGCGGGTCGCGGTGAGCTCCTCGATGAGGCGTCGGCGCTGTTCGCTCTCCCGGTAGAGGGCCTGGTAGCCGAGGACGACGGCGACCGCGACGGCGGCGCCCAGGGCGGGGCCGAGGACCGTGCCGACGCTGATGGTGTGGGTGTGCCAGCTGAATCCGGCGATGGCGGCGAGGGTGGTGGCCGCGACGGCGGGCAGCGACCGGCGCAGCGGCAGCAGATGCAGCTGGACGAAGAACAGCGGGAACGCCAGCCAGACGCCGTCCGGGGTGAGGGCGAGCAGCGCCAGCCACACCAGGGCGACGGCCGTGAGCCAGCGGGCCGCGGCGCGCGGGGAGCTGCGTACGCGGGGCAGCCGGGGGCCGAGCCCGTAGAGGGCGAGCAGCGCGGCAGCGGTGGCGACGACGGCCGGGGCGTTCGGGGCGCGCCCGGCGACTGCACGTACGGAGGCGAGCGCGAGCAGCGCGGCCACCAGCAGATGGAGGCAGCTGCGCAGGGCCCGCAGGACGGGGGTGAGGGAGTGTGCGGTCACGGCTTCTTCGGTCACGGCCACCACAGGCTAAGGGCCGTCCTCACCTGCGGCATCAACCAAAGGGTTGACCTCGATGCGCACCTTCCGGCGCCGGCGGACCACTCCCCCGCGCGATGTCCGGCACCCGCCCGGCAGGCGACGGTGGTCCGGCCGCCGGGCAGTGGGTCCGGCGCCCGGCAGCAAGGAGGGCACCGCCTGTGTTCGTGGCCTGGAGGGACCTGGCATTCGCCAGGGGACGGTTCGCCCTGATGGGCACCGTCATCGTGCTGATCACGGTGCTGGTGGGGCTGCTGTCGGGCCTGACCGCGGGCCTGGGCCGGGAGAACACCTCGGCGATCACCGCGCTGCCCGCCGATCACCTGGTGTTCTCGGCGCCCGCCGACGGCAGCGGCCTCGCGTTCACCGACTCGCGGCTGTCCGGGCGGACCGTGGCGGCCTGGGCGCGGGTGCCGGGCGTACGGGGCGCCGAGCCGCTGGGGATCACTCCGGTGAAGGCCGCGGCGGGCGGCCGGAGCGCCGCGGTGTCGGCGTTCGGGGTGCGGCCGGGGTCCCGGCCGGCGCCGGAGGGGGTCGGTGACGGGGCGGTGGTGCTGTCCGGGAAGGCCGCCGCGGCGCTGGGGGTACGGGCCGGGGACGCGCTGACGCTGGGCGGCCGGACCTGCACGGTCGCGGCGGTGTCGGGCGCGGCGATGTACAGCCATACGCCGGTGGTCTGGATGTCGCTGGCGGACTGGCGGAGGGCGGCCGACGGCTCCGGGGCGGCCGACGGCTCCGGGCACGCCCACGGGGCGGAGGCGACCGTGCTCGCCCTGTCCACCACCGGGTCGGCCGATCTGGCCGTCGCCGATGCGCGGCTCGGCACCAGGACCGTCAGCACCGGCGACGCGCTGGAGGCCATCGGCTCGTACCGCGCGGAGAACGGCTCGCTCCAGCTGATGCGCGGTTTCCTCTTCGCGATCTCCGCGCTGGTCATCGGGGCGTTCTTCACGGTGTGGACGATCCAGCGCAGCGGTGATGTCGCGGTGCTGAAGGCGCTGGGCGCCTCGACCGGCTCGCTACTGCGGGACGCGCTCGGCCAGGCCGTCGTCCTGCTGCTGCTCGGGACGGGCCTGGGCAGCGCCGTGGTGGCCGCGGTGGGGGCGGGGATCGGCTCCACGGTGCCCTTCGTGCTCACCCCGTCCACCGTGCTGCTCCCGGCCCTGATCATGACCGCGCTGGGCGCCGCGGGCGCCGCGCTGGCCGTCCGCCGCATCACCTCCGTCGACCCGCTGACCGCGCTGGGAAGTGCCCGATGAGCCTCGAACTGACCGATGTCACCCTCACCTACCCCGACGGCGACGGCCGGCTGACCGCACTGGACGAGGTCTCGCTGACCGTGTCCCCGGGCTGTCTGACGGCGGTGATCGGGCCGTCCGGCTCCGGCAAGTCCAGTCTGCTGGCGGTCGCCGCCACGCTGATCCGCTCGGACCGCGGACGGGTGGTGCTCGCCGGCACGGACACCACCGGGCTCGGCCGCGCGGAGCTGACGGCGCTGCGCCGCACCACCGTCGGCACGGTCTTCCAGCAGCCGAATCTGCTGCCGTCGCTGACCGGCGCCGAACAGCTGCAGGTGATGGCCCATCTGGACGGCCGCTCGCCCCGTAAGGCGCGGGCCCGGGCGCTGGAGCTGCTGGCCGCGGTCGGCATGGACGGGCTGGCCGGCCGGCGGCCGCATCAGCTGTCGGGCGGTCAGCGGCAGCGGATCAATATCGCGCGGGCGCTGATGAACGAGCCGGCGGTGCTGCTGGTGGACGAGCCGACCAGCGCCCTGGACCACGAGCGGGGCGCCGCGGTGCTCGATCTGCTGGTCACCCTCACCCGTCAGCGCGCGACCGCGACGGTGCTGGTCACCCACGACCCGGCGCATCTCGGCCTGGCGGACGAGGTCGCCGAGGTGCGCGACGGCCGGCTCCGCCTGCGGACCGGGGCCCGTCCCTGATCCCCGTCGTGCGGGCGCTCAGCCCCCGGCGGGCTGCTGGGGCTGGTCGTCCGCCGCGTGCGAGAAGAGCTTGAGGACCGGGACGCCGACCATGTGGCGGGCGCGGGAGGCCCAGTCGCGGTGGAAGAACTCCTCGACGAAGTGCGGGGTGGTCAGCACGATCACCTCGTCCGCGCCGGTCTCGTCGACGATGGACCGCAGCAGGTCAAGCGGGTGGTCCTCGACCACCTGCCCGACGGCCTCCGCGCCGGTGCCGCGCAGCGCCTGCAGCGTGTGGGCCAGGGCCACCTCGGCGGGTGCCTCCGCCTGGGCGCCGCCCGGTTCCTCGCCCTCCCGTACGGCGTCGTCGAACTCGCCGAGGGCGACGTCGTCGATCGCCCGCAGCAGGACGTCCTGCTTGCCGCGCGGCTGCATGAGCACGACGAACGAGATCCGGTCATCGCCGTGCAGCGTGGTCACGAACTCCACGTCGGCGGGCGTCAGAGGCTTCTCGATCATCAATACGCTCGTGAACACGACGGACGCCCTTCTTCTCCTCGGGGCACCGCATCGTGCGGAGCCCGACAGAAACCATCCGCCCCGTCGCCACACGGGGCCTGCTGGCTCTAAGTGTGCCCAACGGAAGCTAAGCGGAACAGATAATTCCGCCGATTGTCACGACCGGCGGTACCGAGTGAACAGGAACCCGTCCTCCTCCAGCACGGATGCCAGGGCGAAACGCGCCGGAACCGGGACGGCCGGCCCGTTCATGATCCTCGGGGCACCACCCACGGCCACCACGGGGGCCAGCGACAGACACATCTCGTCCAGCGCATCGGCCGCGGCGAACTGTCCCAGCAGCCTGGGCCCGCCCTCCGTCAGCAGCCGGGTGTGCCCCCGTTCGGCCAGTACACCGGCCACCCGGGCGGGATCGACGCCCACGCCCTCCCCGGCGAACAGCACCTCGGCACCTGCCGCCCGGGCCGCGGCCACCCCGTCCGCCGGTGCACCGGCGCCGGTCAGCACGAGGGTGGGCACCACCGGCTCGGTGAACAGGGGCAGCGTGAAGTCCAGATCAAGACCGGCGGTGACCACGGCGATGGCCGGGGCCGGGCCCTGGCCGGCGGCGGCCCGGCGGGCGGCGAACACCTCCCGGGCGCGGGCCGGGCGGTAGCCCTCCTTCCGCACCGTTTCCGCCCCCACCACCACGGCATCCGCGAGCGCCCGCAGCACCCCGAAGATCCGCATGTCGGCTTCGCCGGAGAGCGGCTGCGAGCGGCCCTCGTGGTGGGCCGCCCCGTCCAAGGAGGACACCATGTTGGCGCGCAGCCAGCCTGGGCGGCCCGCGCGCACCGGATCGTCCGCCGCCGGATACGCATAAGCCTCCGCCAGCTCGGCCGGCGTCCACGGCCGGTCCATCGGGCCGACCGCCGCCACCTCGGCCTTCCCGGTCTCAGGGGTCGGCACGGGCGGGGCAGGGAGGGGGAACAGGCGTCGCATGGCGGCAGTGTGACATGCCTCGCTCACCGGACCGCCGCCTCCCGCACAGGAGATAGGCTGGAGCGCTGTGTCACCTTCCGAGTCCTCTTCTCCGCAGCCCGACCCGACGGCCGTTCCGCCGGCCGACGGGGACGCCGCGACCCCCGCCGCACTGACCGCCCGCGCCCCGCACGTCCCGGCCGAACGCCTGGTTGCCGAGATGGTGCCGCCGCCGCGCTTCCAGGGCGCCCGCTTCGACAGCTACATCCCGGACGCGAAGCAGCCCAGCCAGGCCGAGGCCGTCCAGGTACTGAGCGACTTCGCGGACAGCATCGAGGGCGGGCGGGCCACGGAAAAGCGGCGCTGGTTCGCCAGGAAGCCGGCGGCCCCCAAGGGCCCGCGCGGCGTCTATCTGGACGGCGGCTACGGCGTCGGCAAGACCCACCTGCTCGCCTCCCTGTGGCATGCCACCCCCGCCCCGGCGGAGCGCAAGGCCTTCGGCACCTTCGTCGAGCTGACGAACCTCGTCGGCGCGCTCGGCTTCCAGCAGACCGTGCGCACGCTCGGCGAGCACCGACTGCTGTGCATCGACGAGTTCGAGCTGGACGATCCCGGTGACACCGTCCTGGTCTCCACCCTGCTCGGCAAGCTGGTGGACGCCGGTGTGGCGCTGGCCGCCACGTCCAACACGCTGCCCGGCAAGCTCGGCGAGGGCCGGTTCGCCGCCGCCGACTTCCTGCGCGAGATCCAGGGGCTGAGCGCCCAGTTCCGTCCGCTGCGCATCGACGGCGAGGACTACCGCCACCGCGGCCTGCCCGACGCGCCCGCCCCGTACGACGACGAGACGGTCACCCGCACGGCATACCGCACGCCCGGCGCCTCGCTCGACGACTTCCCCTCCCTGCTGGAGCATCTGTCCACGGTGCACCCCAGCCGGTACGGCGCGATGTGCGACGGCATCGAAGCGGTCTGCCTCACCGACGTCCAGGCGGTGCCCGACCAGTCGACGGCGCTGCGCCTGGTCGTCCTCGCGGACCGGCTCTACGACCGCGAGGTGCCGGTGCTGACCTCCGGCAAGGCCTTCGACGAGCTGTTCAGCGAGGAGATGCTGCGCGGCGGCTACCGCAAGAAGTACTTCCGGGCGATCTCCCGGCTGACGGCGCTGGCGCGCGATGCGGGCGCCCTGGTGGCCGACGGCTCCCGGTAGGCGGTACGGCGGGCGCGCCACCCGGCCGGCTCCTGGTAAGCAGTACGGTGGGCGCCACCCGGCCGGCGCCCGCCGCATGGTTCCCGACGCCCCGGCTGCGTGGTACACACGGCGGGTACGTCACCTGTCCGCCAACAGGGAGCCGCCATGTCCGCGACACGACGTCAGATCCTGGCCCGCACCGGTGCGTTGGGGACGGCCCTCGCCTTCTCCGGAAGCCTCACGGAGCTCTTCGCGGGGACCGCGACCGCCCAGGGCATGGGCCGGCGCGGCTACGGCCCGCTGGTCCCCGACCCGGACGGCCTGCTCGACCTCCCCCGGGGCTTCCGGCACCGGGTCCTCTCCCGGGAGGGCGACCCGCTGCTCTCCGGGGAGGGCAAGGTGCCCGGCAACTGCGACGGCATGTCGGCTTTCCCCGGCCGCCACGGGGGCACCTACCTGGTCCGCAACCACGAGAACCGTACGCACTCCCGCCAGGCCGTCCCCACGGTCCGCGGTCTGACGTACGACCCGGGGGCCGAGGGCGGCTGTACGGCCCTGGAACTCGACCGGGGCAACACGGTGCGCTCCGAGCGGGTCGCCCTCGCCGGTACCTCCACCAACTGCGCGGGCGGGCACACCCCTTGGAACACCTGGCTGACCTGCGAGGAGACCGAGTTCCGGGCCGGTGAGGAGAACTACACCAAGGACCACGGCTTCGTCTTCGAGGTCGATCCGTACGACCCGCGGCGCACCGGTGCGGTCCCGCTGACCGCGATGGGCCGCTTCTCGCACGAGGCGGTCGCCGTCGACCCCGGCACCGGCACCGTCTACGAGACCGAGGACGCCTTCGACAAGCCGTTCGGCCTCTTCTACCGCTTTCTCCCCAAGAAGCCGAGGGGCGGCCGCGGTTCCCTCCGGGCCGGCGGCCGGCTCCAGGCGCTGCGGGTCCCCGGTGTGCCCGACCTCTCCGCGATCCAGCGGCCCGGCACCGTCTTCGACCACGTCAGCTGGGTGGATGTGCCCGACCCGCTCGCCCGCGAGACCCCGATCCGCTTCCAGGACTTCGGCCCCGGGGGCATCACCCACGCCCAGAAACTGGAGGGCTGCTACTGGGGCGGCTCCTGCGTCTACTTCGTCTCCAGCTTCGCCCACCGGTCCGCCGGCTCGACGGCCGACCACTACGGCCAGGTGTGGAAGTACGACCCGAGGAAGCGGCAGCTGACCCAGGTCGTCGTCTTCGGCCCGGACACCGACCTCCAACTGCCCGGCGAATCACCCGACAACATCTGCCTGGCACCCAGCGGCGGCCTGATGGTCTGTGAGGACGGCGACGGCGCCCAGCACGTCTTCGGCCTCACCCGGCGCGGCGAGGTCTATCCGATGGCGCGCGGCCGGCAGAACATCGGCACACCGGAGAAGCCGGAGTGGGGCGAGTTCGCGGGCGTGACGTTCTCGCCCGACTTCCGGACGATGTACGTCAATTGCTACACGCCGGGAACGACGTTCGCGGTGACCGGCCCGTGGCACCACTGACGCCGCGACGGGCCGGCTGACCCGGCACGGTACCGGTCAGCCGGAGCAGGCGGACCGTTGGGCCTCCTGCCACTCGCAGACGGGGCAGAGCACGGGGCCGGGGTGGTCTAGGGGGTACTCGGTGGGCTGGGCGCAGTGGAGGCAGGCTGCGGTGTGGTCGGCTTGAGGGGAGGGGGAGGGCATGTTGGCGAGCGTACGCCTGCTCCCCCCACCCCCGAACCCACCCCCGCCCCCTCCCCCGAAGGGGGAGGAGGGGGAGGGGGCGGGGGAGACGCCAGGGGCCCGGAATCCGGTCGTCCGGCGCCGCCCGGACCGACCCCCTCCGCGGCCCCCGGTCCCGGCCCGGCCACTGTTCGACGGCAGCGGCCCAACGGCCGCGCCCCGACAGCCCCCGGCCCAACGGCAGCCGCCCGACGGCCCCGCCCCGACGGCCCCGGCCCAACGGCAGCCGCCCGACAGCCCCGCCCCAACGGCAGCGGCTAACCGCCTACCGCCCCCACCCCGTTCAGCTACGACGCGACGTGAGGGCGCAGGCCGCGGCGATGGCGGCAGCCGCGACCAGGACAGTGGCGGCGAGCGGCAGCCAGGGGGCGAGGACCGTGCCGTGGGCGGAGCCGGTGATCATGCCTGACAGGGCGGCGTTGGCGGGCGAGGCGCCCAGTACGAGCAGCAGCAGGGCGGCGGTGAGGCTCGCCGGGACGCCCCAGGCGGCGCTGCGCAGCACCGGCCAGTTGCTCAGCGCGCCGATCGCGATGCCCATCAGCAGGCATGTCAGCGCGGTGAGCAGCCCGGCAACGGCCGCCGGCAGGACCGGGACCACCCGGTGGTCGTGGGAGCGCGGGTCGCCCAGCAGCACGACCAGCCCCACGCCGGCCACCGCGAGCACCAGCGCGGCGCCGGCCGCGGTCAGCACGGCGGCGAGGTGGGCCCGTTCGGGGCCGGCGGCCGCGGCGGCGCAGTTGCGGGCGGCCGGCGGCTCGTTGGTGACGCAGATCCTGGTCAGCCATACGGCGACCGGCAGCAGGCCTCCGGCGGCATAGCCGAACGAGTCGAGGATCGGGCTGCCGCCCTGCACACCGATGGCCAGCCAGGCGGCGTAGAGGATGACCGGGGGCAGCCAGCGGTGCGAGCCGATGAGCAGGGCCGCCTGGTAGCGGAGGAGAGCGGTCACGGGAGGGGCGCCTCGTCGGGTGCGGGGGCAGGGTGGTCGTCGGCCCCGGGGGCGGTGGTTCCGGAGGCGGCGGTTCCCCCGGTGGCAGTTCCGGGGCCGGTGCCGTCGTCAGTGCCGTCATCCGGCCCCACGGCGGCGGTGACCGCGCGGATATGCCAGGGCGGGTTTGCGGTGAGCAGGGCACGCAGCACGACGTCGGAGTGGACGGCCGGGACCGTCAGCAGGGTCGTACCGTCCGGTCCCGGCGAGATCTCCGTTCCTGCGGGCAGCTGGGGCGCTCCGGCGGATGCCCGGTCCGGCCCGGCGGACAGCACACTGCCCGGTGCGCCCTCGGCCTCGATGGTCACCCGGGGGCCGGTCACGGTCACCGGGCCCGCCGTCGAAGCGTGCGCGTCCTGGGCCAGCAGCCGCCCGTCCTCGACCCGGTAGCGGGCGTCGGCCGCGCCCGCCAGCCGCCGCGGATCATGGTCGACGAAGACGACGGTGCCACCGTCCGCGACCCGCTCGGCGACCGCCCGGTCGAGCACCTCGCGCGCGCTGCGGTCCAGCCCCGTCCAGGCCTCGTCGAGCACCAGGAGTCCGGGCTCGGCGAGCAGCGCCTGGGCGACCGCCACCTTCTGGCTCGTCCCCTTGGACAGCTCGGCCATCGGGGTCCGCGCATGCCCGGCCGCCCCGAAGCGTTCGAGCCACTCGGTGGCGCGGCGGGCCGCTTCGGGGCCGCGCAGGCCGTGGATGCGGCCGAGGTGGGTGAGGTAGCCGACGGCGGTGAACGGCAGGGCGACCGGGAACCGTTCGGGCACATAGGCGCTGCGCCGGCGGCCGGTGATCCGTCCGGTGCTGGGCCGGTCGATCCCGGCCAGCAGCCGCAGCAGCGTGGACTTCCCGCTGCCGTTTGTCCCCTCGATGCGCAGCAGCGCCGATACGGGCACGTCGAGTTGCACCTCCCGCAGCACCCAGGGGCCCCGCACCCCGTAGCGCCGCCCCACCCCGTCCAGCCTCATGCGTTCCGGCACCTCCGCTGTCTCCCGGCGGGCTCCCCGCCGCGCCCCCGCCCCGACGGTAGCCGGACCGGCCGCCCGGCGCCCGCGCGAGGACGCACCCCGCCCCGCCCTGCGCACGGCAACCCCCTGCGGGGCGAGCGGCGTTCCTGTGACGTGCCGACGGAGTCGCCCGCTCCGGCCGGGCGGGGCGGGTGGCCGGTGCGCGGCGACCGAGGGGCCGGCGGGGGCGCTGTCGGTGTCGGCGGGAGCGACGGCCGGGGGGCGCTGTCGGTGGCGGCTGGCAGACTGGGCGAGTGACCAGCACCGAGACCGCCGGGCAGCAGCCCGGCAACAGCTCCGCCAGCGCGTTCACCCAGGCCGCGAACGACCGGGACGCGGCACCGCAGTTCGTGCTGCCGCTCGTCGCACGGATCGAGAAGACCGACCCGCCGGCGCGTACCGACGCGCTGGAGACGGCGGCGCGGGCGGTGCTGGCGCTGCTGTCGGACGAGCGCTCGGCCGGGGACGGCGAATGGGCCGCGGCGGTGCGCGACTGGCAGGACGCCCGGATCCGGAAGGTGGTGCGGCGGGCGCGCGGCGCGGAGTGGCGGCGGGCCGGGGCGCTGCCGGGCATCACGGTCACCGGCGCCCGCGCCGAGGTCCGGGTCTTCCCCCCGGTGCCGCTCGACGGCTGGCCGAAGGAGCTGGCGCGACTGCAGGTCTCGGGCACGGAACTGGACGATCCGGAGCCGCCCGGACCGCCCGCGGCCGACCGGCCGGTGCTGTGGCTCAATCCCGGCCTGGAGATGTCGGCGGGCAAGGAGATGGCCCAGGCCGGACACGCCGCGCAGCTGGCGTGGTGGGAGCTGTCCGATGCGGACCGGGCAGCCTGGCGCGCGGCCGGGTTCCCCCTCTCCGTACGGTCCGCGGCGGCCGGGGAGTGGGAGACGCTCACCCACAGCGGTCTGCCCGTCGTACACGATGCCGGCTTCACGGAGATCGCGCCCGGGGAAACTGTTGTCGCCGAGGGGGGCGAGCGCTTCTGTCCTCTCCCGCGCATACGGCGGCCGTAGGCAGGCTTCCTACGTCCCGACGTGGGAGCAGTGGGAGTGGTGGGCGCGTGCGTGTTCCCGGCCCTCCGCAGTGAGTTGACCGCTTTCCCTGACCTGCGTCACGTACGGCGGAGAACACGTCGCTGCAATGGTTGACCCTGCCGCAGGGGCAACCTCTCAGGATGGTGGGCATGGCCAAGAGAAGGAGCAACAGAACGAGCGAGGTCTCTGGACAATTCACGTCGTACCGCGCCCGCGCGGTGGTCGACGGAGCCGGACAAGGACCCCACGATCGGGCAGGTACCGGCGTGCCGGGAGGCGGCGGGGAACGCAGCGAGAGTGGCGACGGGCCTGTGCGGCACTTCACCGTGCACCACGACGGCGTCACGATTCCGGTCTCCCGAGGTGGCCGGGGACGGCCGCTGGTCCTGTGCCCGGGACTGAACTCGACGCAGGCCGACCTGCACGAGCTGACCGCCCTTCTTCGCCGTGACCACGACGTGGTGACCTTCGACCTCAGGGGACATGGCCTCGCCTCTGCCGGCGACCGGTATTCCTTCGCAGCATTTCTGAGCGACCTCGTCGCCGTACTGGCGGAGCTCGAGCTGCCTTCGCCGCCCGTTCTCGTGGGCTACTCACTGGGGGCGGACCTGGCCGTGCACTACGCCTCCGAGCACCCTGGCGACATCACCGAGCTGATCCTCATCGACGGGGCGAACCCGCTGCCTGAGCCCTTCATCACCGACACCGACCTGGCGGTGTTCCGCGACATGGCGGATGACCTGGCGACGGAGGCCGAGCGGTCCAAGGGCACCGCGCGCCAGGTGTTGCTCACCGCACAGGACATCCACGACCTGAGCCTCGAAATGGATGTGGTGCGGTCCGCAATCCTCGACCGGTATCGGAAGATCGACCATCCCATCAGCATGATCATGTCGGCTTCCCTCGCCGGTGACCGCACCGAAGGGCGCGCGGCACGGCACAACCGGCTCTGGCGGGCCGGCATAGCGCGGCTCGTCGACGAGCGGCCGCAGATCTCCACATCGTGGCTCGACGCCGATCACCGGCTGGTCTTCACCCACGCCCCGGAAGTCGCCGAGATCGTCCGGACTACCCGGTGACCAGGCAGGCCGATTTCTCAGGCTCACCCCGGAGACCGGTCCGATGCTGACCATCGGCGAGCTGGCGTCGTACGCCGGCGTGACGGTGCGCGCGGTGCGGCACTACCACGCCAAGGGGCTCCTGCCGGAGCCGGAGCGGGACCACTCCGGATACCGCAGGTACGACGCCGCCGCCGTGCTCCAGCTGATCAGGATCCGGACCCTCGCCGAGTCCGGGGTCCCGCTGGCGCGCGTGCGGGAGCTGCTCCAGGCCGATGAGAAGGAGTTCGCCGCAGTGGTCGCAGACATCGACGAGCGGCTGCGGGCGGAGATCCGTGAGAAGCAGCGGCACCGCGAGCGGATCGCACGCCTCGTCGCGGGGGACAGTCTGGCACTGCCCCAGGAGGTGGTCGAGTTCCTCGACCGGCTGCGGGCGCTCGGAGTCGACGAACGGATCGTGCAGGCCGAACGCGACGGCTGGATCCCGCTGGCCGCGCGGGCACCCGAGCGCGTCCCCGATTGGATGGCACGCAAGCGGGAGCAGTGCGCCGACCCGCAGTTCATCGACTTCTATCTCACCCTGAGCCAGGCTCTCGACCGGACCGACGACGACCCACGGCTGGCCGAGCTGGCCGACAAGCTGGCCGCCTACCTCACGCAGCTGGCGGACGAGCAGGGCGAGGACTACATCGACGATGCCGACATCGAGCCGTCGCTGGCCCCCCTCATGGACACCCTGGCGTTCGACACCGTACCGCCGGCCCGTCGCCTGATCGAGCTGCTGAAGACGCGGGGCTGGACCGGCTGGACCAAGGTCGAGCGCGTGGGCCCGACACGGAGCGAGCGCGGAACGCGGCAGGAAGACACTGCGCAGCTGCGTTCCCGGCGTGAGCGGTGACGGCGGGCGAGGTCGTGCCACCAGGCAAACTCACTGCTCGCATCCGCGACTCGAAGGGTACTCGGAGCAGCTTGTCGGCCAGATCGAAAGAGGAGCCTCGCCCATTGAAGCGCTCATCCGCCAACTGAAGTGCTCGGCCACAGCTCACGGGCTGTGGCCCCGTCGTTTCTGGTGGCTGCGACGGGCTTGGTAGGCGCAACCCGATATCACCCGGCCCCGGTTGATCTTCGACGGTAAACAACTCGTGGGTTTTGACGGGGGCTTCTTTCTCGCGCGCTTCGATCCGGAGAGCCGGCGGACAGCCTCCTCCACTCGGAGATCTGGCAACGGAACATCGCCGCCGACCAACAGGGCCTGGATGTAGGCGTTGACTTCGGCCTCCAGTGCGGCGGCCGGCGTCCGTTCGGCCACTCTACGGAAGACCTCGTCGACGAACGGGAGGTTTGGCGCGTCGTTTGTTGTTGACTACGGTAAGCACGGCCGTACCCTCCCGACCCGCGCTGGATCCTGGGTGGCGCCCTTGCCGGCCGGCACGGCCCAAGGGCGGCTTGAAGGCTGGCAGCCCAGCTATCAGAGCAGCATGGCACGGCGTGGCCACACGAGGCCTGGATGACATGGTTCCGGCCAATTTCCTGCACATTCAAACGTCGGCATTGGCAATGGCGACCCGATATGAATGTCGGGAATTTCCGGCGGGCCGGATTTTTCTGTCTTCGAATCGCCACAGATGAGGCATGTCAACAGCGAGTTACGCGCTTGTTCGGCATTACCCCTGGCCGAAAATCGCCGCAGATAAGGCGAGTAAACAGCGAGTTGAGTCGCTTGCTCGTCGGGGGGCCGCTGAGGGTACGGTGATCTTCGCGCAGCAAGGACTATGCAGGAGGCATGGATGAGTGGGGCACTGCTTGCCGGTATGCTTGCCGGGTACGGAATCGCTATGCCGGTAGGGGCGATCACCGTGCTGATCATTACGCTTTCGGCCCAGACGTCCCTGCGCGTCGGATTAGCTGGAGCAATGGGAACGGCGACCGCAGACGGCCTTTATGCGCTTGTTGCGGCATCGACCGGCGTGGCCCTTGCCAATGTCCTGAAGCCGATCGCCGAGCCGATGAGGTGGACGGCAGCCATAGTCCTCCTGGTCATCGCAGTAAAAGGGATCTCCGGGGCAATCCGGAGGTCTCGGAGCTCTGGAGATGCGCAGAGCATCAAGGCGAAGAAGCCGGGGCGCGCCTATCTCCAACTGCTGGGACTCACCATCCTCAACCCGCTGACCATCATCTATTTCTCCGCCCTGGTGCTCGGCCTCCGTGATGACGCATGGACGTCCTGGAACAGCCTGATCTTCGTGGTCGCGGCGTTCGCTGCCTCCGCCAGCTGGCAGGCCGTTCTCGCGATCGGTGGGGCTCTCGTGAGCAAGGTGCTCACCAGTGATAGGGGGCGGTTGGGGACGGCGCTCATCGGCAACGGCGTCATCCTCTTCCTGGCTGCGCGTCTCTTTCTCTCCTGACTCGCGGTTTTTACCGGCCATGTGCCGTTTGAGAATGCTTTACAGCTAGACGATCACGGGGTGGGGCCTGGACGCCGGGCCCGCGGTATTGGGGGTTCCCATGAAAGACCCTGAAGGCTGTCGCTCCCTCACGACGGAGATATCGCAGCCGAATGACACCTGCCCATTCTCCCCTCCGCCCGGCCAGGAGATCATCGACATCCCAATCCAGTCGATTCTTCCCGCCGATTCACCGCGCAGTGCCGGCAGCGACAGCGCGCACGCATGGCTCCTTGCGAAATCCGATGCCGAATTGCCGCCCATCATTCTGCAATGGCCGAGCATGCGCGTGATCGACGGAATGCACCGGTTGGAGGCCGCCAGAATCCGGGGCGAGTCCACGGTGCGCGCGCGGTTTTTCGAGGGTGATGCGGAGGAGGCCTTCATCCTCGCCGTCGAGACGAACACCAAACACGGTCTGCCCCTGACGCTGGCCGACCGCAAGGCCGCCGCGCTCCGTATCGTCAAGGCTCACCCCCATCTGTCCGATCGCGCGGTGGCGGCCAAGGTCGGCCTCGCGCACAAGACCGTGGGCGCGATCCGAAGGTCTAGTGGGGATGTTCCCCAGTTGACTGCCCGGGTGGGGCGCGACGGCCGGGTCCGTTCGGTGGCGCCGTCCGGGCGGGGCAAACGGTCCACCGCCGTGCCCGCCACCCAAAACAGGTCCGCCGCGACGGGCGACCTGGTGTCCGTATCGGCGCCGGGTGCGGTGCCTGCGAAACGCTTCGCCGGCATCGACACAGACTGGAAGGCGAACCTTCAGCGTCTGCGTACCGACCCGTCCTTGAGGTACAGCGAAGCCGGCCGCTTGGTGCTGCGCGCGCTGGACGCGCACGTGGCGGCGGCCGACCAGCTGCACCACATCGCCGAACTGCTGCCCGAGCACTGCCTGAGCAGGATCGCCGAGTTCGCCCTCAAGTGCGCTGAGGACTATCACCGGCTCTCCGCCCTGCTGGAGCAGCGGAGAGCTGAGGGCTGCTGAAGCGTCCGCCGCCGGAGAGGGCCCGCTGCGCGACGAGGTCGGCCCAGCCGCCGAAGATCCTCTGTGCGTACCGCTCCATGCGCACCGCCGCGTCGGACAGGTCATCGGTCATCCGGCGCGGCGCATCCGCCCCGCACCGTTCGACCAGCTCGGCTGCGCAGTCGGGGACGCTCAGCCACTCCGCGAGAAGCCGCGGGTCGAGCTCCAGGTGGAACTGCACCCCGTAGGCGGACGCTCCGACCCGGACGGCTTCGTACGGACACCCGGGCGAGCCGGCCAGCGCAGTGGCCCCGGGCGGGAGGCCGACGTTCTCGCCGTGCCACTGGAACACCCGCAGGCTCCGTGGCAGCCCCCCGAAGACGGGGTCCTCGAAGGCCCCGGGCGCCATGTGCACGTCATGCATGCCGTAGTGCGCCTCGGCCGCCTGTACGGGCGCACCGCAGGCGGCCGCGAGCAGTTGGGCCCCCAGACACACTCCGAAGAAGGGGACGCCGGTCCGGACGGCCGTGCGGATGTACTCCTTCTCCGGTGCGAGCCAGGGCAACGGATCGTTGACGCTCATCGGCCCGCCCATCGCCAGGATGCCGTCGACCGAGGCCGGCGCGGGAGGCAGCGCGCCTTCGTCGACCCGGACCGGAAGCAGCGTCGCGCCACGTTCGGTCAGCAGCCGGCCGAAGGTGCCGGGCTTCTCCCAACTCGCGTGCTGAAGCACCGCGATACGCAGCGGGGCAGGGAAATGCGGGCGGCTTTTCACAGGCAAGACTGAATCCCTTCTATTTTTCTTCTATTTCGCCGATGTGACCCGGGAAGCGGCATGCTAGCGCTGCACCTACCAGGTGTGGCAGATCGGTTTATGCGGTCGCCTGCCGTACCGGATTCTATTGCCCATCGAATTTGCACACTGTAGCGTCGATTCCGCTTCGACCTGCTCCATCTCGCACATCCCATCCGCCCATCTCGCGGGAGAATTCGATTGACTTACGTGATCGCGGAACCGTGCGTGGACATCAAGGACAAAGCCTGTCTGGATGTGTGTCCGGTGGACTGCATCTATGAAGGCGACCGAACCCTATACATCCATCCCGATGAATGCATCGACTGTCATGCGTGCGAGCCGGCCTGCCCGGTCGAGGCCATATTCCCGGAGGCCGAACTTCCGGACAAATGGTCACAGTACGCGGAGATCAACCGTGAATTCTTTATCGACCTCGGAACCCCCGGCGGGGCCTCAGAAACGGGGCCTACGGGGACAGATCACTCCGCCGTCGATGCCCTGCCCGTAACGGCCAAGAACGGAAGGTAGAAGAGATGGCGGATAAAAAATGGCAGGAAGTCGGCTACCCAGCACGCCTTGAGGAGCGCCTCCCCGACGACGTGGTCCGCTGCCATCTGAGCCCCCGCAAGTGCCGCATCAGGCCTGGTCAGCACGGGTTCTGCATGGTGCGGGGAAACCGCGACGGGCGCCTGGTCAGCCTGAACTACGGCCGCTCCGTGCACGCCACGGAGGAGACGATCGAGACAGAGGCGGTCTTCCACTACGAGCCGGGTGCCCGCATCCTCTCGATGGGCAACATCGGGTGCATGCTGAACTGCGACTACTGTCACAACTGGAAGACGTCGCAGGCCCGTTACGTGGAGGACAAGGACGTCTTCTACTATTCGCCGCAAGAGGTCGTCGACATCGCCAAACGGCACGGAATAGGCGTCATCTCGTGGACGTACAACGACCCGGTCGTCTGGCACGAGTTCGTCGTGGAAACGGCGGCCCTGGCCAAAGAGGCCGGAATCGTCAACCTCTACAAGTCGGCCTTCTTCATATCCGAGAAGGCCATC
Organism: Streptomyces sp. 2323.1; assembly: GCF_900221035.1. Taxonomy (NCBI): domain Bacteria; kingdom Bacillati; phylum Actinomycetota; class Actinomycetes; order Kitasatosporales; family Streptomycetaceae; genus Streptomyces; species Streptomyces sp. 2323.1. The sequence goes on from NZ_LT907981.1 coordinate 1,803,253, forward strand.
GAGGAACTCATCCCGGTCATCGACATCTTCTCCATTTCGATCAAGTCGATCGACCCCAAGTACTACCGAAAGATCACCAAGGGCTGGCTCGAACCCGTACTGGACGGAACCGAGCAGGTGTACCGCGCGGGGAAGCATGTAGAGGTCTCTACGCTCATGGTCACCGACCTGAGCGACAACGAAAAGACCGCCCACGACATCGGCAAGTTCGTCCTCGACCGGCTGGGCCCCGAAGTGCCGACGCACTACGTTCGGTTCCACCCGGACTACAAGATGACGGACACCATCCGTACCCCCGTCGACCGCCTCGAGGCCGCCCGCCGGGTCGGGCTCGACATGGGCCTGCGCCATGTGTACCTCGGCAACGTCTACGACACCGATTCGACCAGCACCCGGTGCCACAGCTGTCAGGAACTGCAGATCACCCGGTACGGCCTGAATGCGGAGATCCTCGCGGTCACCGATGACGGCAGGTGTAACAACTGCGGCGCCGACGCCAACATCCGGCGCATCCCCGGAGGCAGCCAGAAGCCCAGCACGGTCCCCGCGCTCCCGGCCTCGGACACCTTCGACACAGCCACCTTCGACTGGTACGGCGACGTCCGAGCCCTGCATGTGCAGGTGCGCAATGACTCCGCCGACGTACGGCGGGTCTACCACCGGCGTACCCACCTGGGCACCAAGGAGATGCCCTGGTCGGTCCTGGAGCTGCAGCCGCAGGAGAGCTACCGGTTCATCGCGGCCAAGTCCGAACTGGACGAGCGTGGAGTGGCCGTCGCGATACCGCCGGGCTGCACCTCGTCCCTGCACCAGGTGTTCGACCGCGCGCACTTCCCCACGACCGCGGCGGATGGCGGATCGCTGAACGCCGATATCACTCCGCTGCCACTGTTCGAAACACGCGGCTGACGGGACCCGGACCCGACATGGAGGGATGACCATGACCGTTGGCAACAAGGCCGAGGAGTTCGCCGACGTCGCCATAGTGAAGGGCGCCGACGTCGAGGGCCGGGAAGCGTTCCCGAACCTGACGCGGCGGGTGCTCGCGTACAACGACAAACTCATGCTGGTCGAGCACCTGATGGAGCAGGGATCGGTGTTCCCCCTGCACAGCCACCCACACGAGCAGCTCGCCTATCTCGTGTCAGGCCACATCCGGGTGCGGGCCGGCGGCGAGGAGTTCGAGGCCGTCGCGGGCGACAGCTTCGTGGTGAAGGGCGGTGTGGAGCACCAGGTGCACGCGATCGAGCGGTCGGTCGCCCTGGACATCTTCACGCCCTTCCGTGAGGACTACGCCGAGTGGATCGACGAGGCCGGGTGACAGGCCCCTCGCCCAAAGGCGCGGGCCGCCGGGGCGGGGCTCCTGCCCCGGCGGCCCGCGTGCCGGTCGGCCCGCAACAGACACCCCACCCAGAAAGGGGAGATCGGTGACACAGACCGCGACCCGACAGGAGACGAGCCGCACGAGCCCCGCGGCACGGCTGGCGATGGTGGTCGGCCCCACCCGGCAGCCGGCTTCGGTCCTGGAGCGGATGAGTACCCCGGCGCCTCCGCTGACCGACCCGGATTTCATTGCCGAGTTCGGCCGCTGCCTCGCCCGGCTGCGCCGCCTCGTCGGCTCCGCGTCGGCGGAGGTGGCGATCGTGCCGGGCAGCGGCACACACGGCATGGAGAGCATCGCCGCCAGCCTGCTGCAGCCCGGCGTCCCTGCCCTGGTCGCCTCGACCGGCATGTGGGGCGACCGCTGGCGCGACATCTGCCTGCGGCACGACATCCCGGTCCGCGCACCACGGTTCCCGGCGGGGCGCGCACCCGACCCCGAGCTGATCGAGAAGCTGCTCGCCCGCCGCGAGCATCAGGCCCTGCTGGTCGCGCACGTCGACTCCAGCAGCGGAGTACGGGCCGACCTTCCCGAACTGGCCCGGCTGGCCCGGAAGTACGACGCGCTGATCCTGGTCGACGGTGTCTCGGCGATCGGCGCGGAACAGATCGAACTGGATGCCTGGGACCTGGACGTCTACCTCGGAGGACCACCGAAGGGGCTCGCCGGACCGGCAGGGCTCGCGACCTACGCATTCAGCCGGCGGGCGGTGCGACGACTGCGCGAACGGGCCTGGCGGCCACATACGTACTCCCTCGACCTCGCACCCTGGCTCCCCGTCATGGCAGCTACGGAGCGGGGTGAGTTCGGCTACTTCCAGTCGCCTGCCGGAAACCTCGTGCTCGGTCTGTCCGAGGCACTGCGTCTGGCACTGGAGGAAGGCCGTGCGGCCCGCGTCGGCCGGCACCGCGCCCTGCGGGATCTGCTCCACGACGGACTGGCAGACCTGGGCGTACAACTGCTCGTTACGGAAGCGGCCGATCGAGCCTACGGCGTCACCGTGGGCGAGGTGCCGCAGGGTCTTGGCGAGGGCGAGCTCCTGAGCGCAGTCGCGAGCGAGGGCGTCCTACTGCAGGCGGGCACCTTCCGGCCCATGGGCCGCAGCACCTTCCGCATCGGGCACCTGGGCTCGGTGGCGGAGGAGGACATCACCAGGACGATCGCCGCACTGCGGGCAGGACTGAGCCGTTTCCGGAGGGGACTGTGACAGTACGGACACGGGCCGCCCGGCTTACCGACCTCGATGCCGTACCCCTGGTGGCAAAGACCGAGCTGCGCGAGCCGTTGGACGGCGAGGTCGTCGTCGACATGTACTACGCCTCCCTCAACCCACTGGACACATACGTCATCAAGGGCGCCGTCGGCGGGGAGGCCCCCCGGCCCCGCACGCCGGGCGTCGAGGGGGTGGGTATGTGGGACGACCGGCCGGTCGTCGTGCACGGCAGCGGGCTCGGCATCGTCCGGGACGGCACCTGGGCCGGGCAGGTGGTGGCGCCGCGGGACGCGCTGGTCCCGGTGCCCGACGGAGTGGACCTCAAGGAGGCGGCGGCCGCCGCAGTGGTCGGCACCACCGCGATCCGGGCGACCCTGGACGTCGGCCGGATCGAGGAGACCGACCGGGTGCTGGTGCTCGGCGCCGCGGGCGGGGTCGGCCAGGCGGTCTGCAGTTTGGTACGTGCAGCCGGCGCCCAAGCCTGGGGGCAGACCGGCAGCCCCGACAAGCTGGAGGCGGTCGCCGCCATGGGGGCGGCCCCTCTGCTCGCCACCTCGGCGAAGGAGCTGGCCGCGGCGGCGGAACCCATCGTGCCCACGGTCGTCTTCGACGCCCTGGGGGGACCCTTCACCGGCGCCGCGGTGGACATCCTCGCGCCGTACGGGCGGCTGGTCACGTACGGCACCAGCGCCGGCCCCGACAGCATGCTGTCCCTGCGCACCGTCTACCGGAAGAACCTCGTCATCGCCGGCTACGGAGGGGTGGCCGAACCGCCGGCGCGCATCAAGGCGGGCACCGAAATGGCGCTGCGCGCACTGCGGGAGAAAGACCTGGTGATCCCGGTGCACGAGATCTATCCGCTCGACCGAGTCGGTGCCGCTCTGGACGCCTTGATCGGCCGCACCGCGCGAGGAAAGATTCTTCTGGACGTACGGAGCACGGCGCGGGAACCGGTGCCGCCCAGTCAGGCCTGACCCGCGAGAGACCGGCCGTGCACGCCCCTGCACGGCCGGTTCGCGTCACTCCAGCAACCCGCTTCGGAAGAAGGAGTCAGCTACCTTGTCCGACTCGAAGACGCCCTGGCGATCCAGCAGGCGCAGTGTGGCCGCCGAGGCCGCGCGCATGTCCGCCTGCACCCGCGCGGCCGGATACGTCTCCTCCATCACGCCCCGTACGGCCTCGGGGCCGAGTCCGGTGGTCCGCAGGACAGCGGCCGTCGCATCTAGATCGGGCCGCAGGAATGCCACGATGAACTCGGGCAGCAAGGTGCCCACCAGGCCCTGTTGGCCCGGCGTCAGCTGGGGCCAGGCGTACTCGAAGAACCGCGCGAAGAACGCATGGTGACGGCCCTCGTCCTCGGCGTGGTCGGCGATCGTCTCCCGTACGGCCGTGAACACCCGCTTATCCTTCGGGATACCGGACAGCGTGCTGGATATCAGCGTCTCGGAGACCACCGTGAAGAAGAGGTCAGCAAGCGGCCGGAGAGAGGGTTGGATTTCCGACTTCACCGTGCCGAGACGAGCCAGGAAGTAGGGTTCCCCGACCGCCCCCGGTAGTTCCTTTGTCGCCGCGATCAATTGACACTGCAGATCGTCGGAGAACTGTGCGTGCCAGGCTTCGTCCGTGCATATCTTGTAGGCATCGCGAAGCATGGCCGTGGGGACTTCGAAGCCGCTTCGCCGGCGGCTGATGAGCTGGGTAACAGGAGTTACCACCAGTTGTTCCAGATCGGCGGTGAAGTCGAGATAAACATAAAGCCGTTGGAGCAGCAGGCTGTTGATGACCTGCTGTTCCTGTTCCCTGACCAGCGGGTGGTAGAGCACCGAACAAGCTCGGGCGGGAAGAACACCTTTCCCTCTTCGAGTTCGTCGAGGATGCGTTGTGGCTTGGCCCGGACGCTTGACCTGCGCTCCCAGCTGGAGAAACTCGACCGGTATATGTCTTGCGGACCGGATTGAGAAGGCATGAGAATCCTCCCATCGGAGATTCGGATGCGTTGAACGGTAGTGCTCACAGATATTCTGAACAAGGTCCGACGGGCGTTGCTCGGTTCGCGCTCAGTCCGCGAAATATCGAAGGGGTTGATGAAGATGGGCGATGTCTCCAACGGGCAGTGGTCCGTTGACGCGGAGATCGTGGCCAAACTGCGCCAGGCCTACACAGGGGCGTTGACGGACATTCTTGACGGACTCGGTTACGTGAAACAGAGTCTTTCCGGTGACTTCCTGTTCGAGGACCCCGGCATGCGGATGGTCGGGCCGGCGTACCCCGTCGAATGCGTGCCGAACCCACTGGCGGTATCCCACGGCAAAAGCGCGCGGGGACTGTTCGAGATGCTGAGTTCGGTGCCGGTGGATCACATCGCCGTGGTGCAGATGAACGGCATCGACGCCTCCATATTCGGTGATCTGTCCATCACCGCTCTGCAGGCCCGGGGCGCCGCGGGCGCCCTCATCGACGGCGGCGCCCGGGACCTGCACTCGGTGCACAAGATGGGCTTTCCGGTGATCTCCCGCTTCGTACGGCCCCAGGGCTTCATCCAGCGTGGCGACTGGGTCAGCTGGGGCAAGGAACCGGTGCACATCGAAGGCGTGCGCATCGCCCCCGGCGACTATCTGGTGGCCGATGCCTCAGGCGTGGTGATCGTCCCCCGGGAAGTTGCCGCGAAGGTGGCGGACGAGGCGGTCGAGATCGCGGAGAAGGAGGAGGCGCTGCGCGACGCCGTGCGCTCGGGCATGAGCCCGCTGGAGGCTTTCGACCGGTATCTGGTCAACGGCGAAAAGCGCGGGCTCAGCGCCTCGCCGGGTGCGGCCCGAGCCGAGCAGAGCGGCTGCTGCGGAGAGCGCAAGGCCGCCCAGCAGGCCGAGCGGGCCGAGCGGGCCGAGGCGTTGACGCCGGCGCCGACGACCGACATCGTCGCCCGCCCCTACAAGGGACGGGTGCCGGAGGGTGATCTGACCCGCCGGGCGGGCGTGGAGCAATTGGAAGAGCGCGGTGTGGATGTCGTCGCGTTGCGCGAGAAGCTCATTGACGCGGCCGCCGCCGAGTTCACCACGTACTACTACTACACCGTGCTGCGCCACTTCCTGGCGGGCAAGGAGGACTACAAGGCAATCGCCGAGGACGCGCGCCTGGAGGATCGCTCGCACTTCGAGCTGATCACGCCCCGGATCTTCGAGCTGGGCGGCACGATCCCGTTCGACATCAGGGACTTCGCCGACCGGGCGGGCTGCCCGGACGCCTACCTGCCCAACACCAACAACGGGCGCATGACATGGGGAAGCGACGGCGACGACGCGACGAGCCCGGCGAATTCCGTGGAGATCCTCACGGTGCTCCTCGAAGCGGAACGCTGCGCGGTGCGCTCCTGGTGGGAAATCTGCGACATGACCTTCGGCAAGGATCCCAGGACGTACGAACTGGCCATGCGCATCCTCAACGAGGAGATCGAGCACGAGGCCTGGTTCATCGAATTGCTCAGTATGGAAAGGGACGGCGTAGCGCGCCCGTCCGGACATTTCAAGCGAGGTGAGATCGGTGACGCTCCCTGGAGCAGGAACAAGCCGTTCAGCCACCCCTGATGAGCCCGGTTTCGAGATCCGCATCCAATTCGGGGAAACGATCTCGACCATTCATGCCTATCGGGGCGAATCCCTCCTTGATGCGGCGGAACGGTACGGCATACGGCTTCCCAGGACGTGCCGCCAGGGATGGTGCACCACCTGTGCGGCACGCGTCGAGGAGGGGCGCGCCGAGCACTCCGCGGCGCGGCGCTTCTACCCGGCCGATGAAACAGCCGGATTCGCGCTGCTGTGTACGGCGCGGCCGCTGTCACCGATGAGTGTGGTGGCAGGCCAACACGCTGCTTTTCGGGAGCACCGCATACGGAAGGGACTGCCCGTACCGCGCGCCTGAAAGGGGCGGCCGGCGTAAAACATTGCCGGTGATGCGGCCGTGGATCATTCACGGCCGCATCACCGGCATTCCTGTTTTCAGGCCGGTTCCCTCTCTTTCGGCGGCCGTTGACATTTTCGGTATGACTCTGTTGTGCTGTCGGACATGCGAATTCATATGGCGAACAGGCTGTGTGTAAGTGTGGAAATGCTCGACTTCGTGAATCCGAACCGTTTGCAGGACGGACGCGAATGCGGAGTCCGTCTTGAACTGCGGCTCAGCGAGCCCGATACCCTCCCCGGCTCGATCTACGCATCGCGCGCGCTCTCCATCACCCGGGGCGTATGCCGTTTTGACCTGCTGGAATCGGCCCCGGGCGCACAGGACCGGATGCACTGGCACCCGGAGATGCCGAATGGCGAGGGCCGCAAGCGCCTGTACGACGACGAGCTGGCGCGCGATCCGATGGGCTGGCTGGGCCGGCAACTGCGCGACGCCATCGGCCTGCTGAAGACCGGCGGGGTCGACGCCGCCGAGCGCTTCGCCGACGATGCGAGGCTCCTGGCCCGGATGGCCGACGACATCGTCGCCGACGCCACGGACACCCTCAGCCGCTCCAGGCGCACCCCCTGGCCCCCGGTGGAGCGGCGCGACGAGCGCGGAATGGCTCTGGCATGAGGGCACTCGTCGTCGGAGCGGGAGCCACCGGCGGCTACTTCGGCGGACGGCTGGCCGAGGCGGGCCGAGACGTGACCTTCCTGGTAAGGCCGGGGCGCGCAGCCCAGCTGAACTCCCGCGGGCTGATGATCCGCAGCCCCTATGGGGACGTACGACTGACCCCGAAGCTGGTCAGGGCCCGGGAACTGACCGAGACGTACGACCTGGTACTGCTCACGGTCAAGGCGTACGCCCTGGAACAGGCCGTCGAGGACATCGCGCCCGCGGTCGGCCCCGGCACGGTGATCCTGCCCGTGCTCAACGGCCTGCGTCACGCCGAGCTTCTCGAGGAACGGTACGGCGGTCACCGCATCGCGGGCGGCGTCTGCCTCGTCACCACCACGCTCGACCCGGACGGCGGCATCCGCCAGCTCAACGACCGCCAGGAGCTGCGGTATGGCAGCTGGCGGGCTCCGGGCCCGGCAGCGCTGCCCAAGCTCGACTCCTGGCTGGGCGGATCCGGCTTCACCGTACGCCCCTCGCCCGCCATCCGGCAGGAGATGTGGGAGAAGTGGGTGTACGTGGCCGCCATCGGCGCGGTGACCTGTCTGATGCGCGGAGTCGTCGGTGAGGTCGTCGCGGCCCCGGGGGGAGCGGACTTCGCCGAGCGGGTGGTCGAGGAGTGCGCGGCCGTCGCCGCCGCCTGCGGCCACCCCGTCAGGGCAACAGCGCTGCGCGAGACGCTGGCGACGCTCACCGAGCCGGGCTCTACCGCGGCCTCCTCGCTCTACCGCGACCTGCTGCGCGGCAGCGCCGTGGAGGGTGACCACATCCTCGGCGACATGATCGAGCGGGGAGCAAGGCACGGGCTGGACAGCCCGCTGCTCCACCTCGCGAATTCCCAACTTTGCGTATACCAACGCACGTTAAGCCCGACCGGCCGGATCGCGAGTGCGCAGCCGGCCGCCGTCACACAAGTCAACGCCGGGCAGCCGGCCGGTTTCACGGAGGTGTGATCATGGACGAGACCGTCGTCCCGGCGGACATCGACGAAGAGGTCAGGGCGCTCAACCTGATCGAGGCCGAGCGCAAGGCCGTGGCGCTCTTCGACGAGGTGACCGAACGGGGAATCGTGGCACCAGGGCAGCGGGAGTCCGAGGTCAGCAATCAGGTCAGGGATCTGGCCGCCGACCTGTTCGGTACCAGCAAGCACTGGCACAAACGCATTGTGCGGTCCGGCCCGAACACCCTCCACCCCTACCGGGGCAACCCCCCGGACCGTCTGATAGCCGCGGGGGACATCGTTTTCCTGGACTTCGGCCCGGTGTTCAGTGAGTGGGAGGCCGACTTCGGACGTACGTACGTACTGGGCGACGACCCCGAGAAGCTGCGGCTGCGGGACGACCTGCCGGGGATCTGGGAGGCCGGGCGGAAGTACTTCGAGACGCACCCGGACATCACGGGCGCCGAACTCTATGCGCACATCGTCTCGCTTGCCGAAGCCGCTGGATGGGCGTTCGGGGGGCCGCACAGCGGTCATCTGGTGGGTGAGTTCCCGCACGAATTGATCGACGACGACCTCGTCAACAGCTACATCACCCCCTCCAATCACCGGCCGTTGCGTTCCACCGACGACGCCGGCCGACGTTGCCACTGGATTCTGGAGATCCATCTGGTCGACCGTGCACGGACCTTCGGCGGGTTCTTCGAACAGTTGCTGACGCTGAGCCGCTGAAGGGGGAATCGGGTGAGCACGAGCACCTCCGTGACGAGCTCGGCCGAAGGAACCGCCCCGCAACCGCCCAGGGCTCTCCTGCGGCGCGCCCGGGGGCTGGCCATGCTCGGCCCTGCCTTCGCCGCCGCCATCGCCTATGTCGACCCCGGCAACTTCGCCACCAACTTCGCGGCAGGTTCCGACCTCGGATACCGGCTGCTCTGGGTCGTGGTCGCCGCCAATCTGCTGGGGATGCTGGTGCAGGTCCTCGCCGCCAAACTCGGCCTGGCGACCGGGCGGAACCTCGCCGAGCTGTGCAGGGATCGCTACCCGCGGCCAGTGGTATGGACCATGTGGGTGCAGGCCGAACTGGTTGCCATGGCAACGGATCTGGCCGAGGTGATCGGCGGGGCCATCTCCCTGGCGCTCCTCTTCGACCTGCCGCTGGCGGCGGGCGGGGTGCTGATCACCGTGTTCTCCTTCGTCATTCTCGCTTTCGAGACGCGCGGCAAGCGGAAGTTCGAGGCGCTGATCGCCGCCTGTCTGGCATGCATCCTTGCGGGCTTCGCCTGGAACCTCGTGCGGTCGGGGGTGCGCCCCACAGACTTCATGGGCGGGCTCATTCCCCGCCTGCCCGATGCGCAGGGGCTGTTCATCGCCGGCGGCATTGTGGGCGCGACCGTGATGCCGCACGTCGTCCATCTCCACTCGGACCTCACGGGGCGGCACACGCGGGAGACGTCCCCGGACGGCGCCCTCGGCCGACGCAGGCGGCTCCTGTGGCAGGTACGCCTCGACGTCTTCGTGGCGCTGGCCTTCGCGGGCCTGGCGAACATGGCCATGCTGATCGTCGCGGCCAAGATGTTCCACGCCGGGCCGCTGGAGATCGACACCCTTGAGAGCATCCACGCCGCCTTCGGTACTCTGCTCGGCGGCGGTGCGGCGCTGGCCTTCGCCCTCGCGCTCCTCGCCTCGGGCCTTGCTTCCACCTCTGTCGGCACCTACGCGGGCCAGGTCGTCATGGCCGGGTTCCTCGGCCGCTCCCTGCCCCTCGCACTGCGCCGGGTGGTCACGGTGACACCCGCACTGGCCGTCTTGGCCGTCGGAGTCGATCCGACCCAGGCCCTGATCTGGTCCCAGCTCGTCCTCTCCTTCGGCATCCCCTTCGTGCTCATCCCGCTCATCGGGTTCACCCGTGACGCCCGGCTGATGGGTCCACTGGTCAACACCCGGGTGACCACGGCGCTCGCGACCGTACTCGCGGCCGTCGTGGTCCTCCTGAACGTGGTCCTCGTGACAGCCGCCCTCGCTCCATGACCCCGGGGGAACACCACCGACCCTCCCTCTCGCAGGAAGGCACATCTGTGTCCACCAGCACCATCGCGCACGGAAGCCGCCGGCCCCACGGCACGGGCCACCGTCTGCTGACGTACCTCGCCGGCTGCCTGGTCTTTTCTTCCGGCTCCTATCTCTTCATCTACTCCGACCTCGGTACGGACCCGCTTGACGTCTTCGCCCTCGGTCTGCTGAAGCATGTGCAGTTGACGGTGGGCGTCGCCCAGGCCCTCATCGCGGCGCTGTGCATTCTCGTCTGGGCCGCCTGGTACCGGCGCCGCCCTGTGGTCCTGCCCTTTGTGACGTTCTTCCTGTGCGGCAGCGTCATCGACCTGCTGCGGCTGACCGATCCCGGACGGTTCCTGCCGCTGCCGCACGTGGTGCTGATGCTCCTGGCCACCACACTGTGCGCCTATGCCTCGTCGCTGATCATCATGAGCGGGGTGGGCATCCGTGCGATGGACCTGGTCGCCCTTGCCATCGTCGACAAGTGGGGCTGGCCTTTCTGGGCCGCGAAGATGTCGATGGAGGGCATCCTGCTGGGGTGCGGCTACCTGATGGGCGGGCCTGTGGGCGTCGGAACGGTCTGCTTCCTGGTAGTCGTCGACACCATGATCCAGCCCTTCATGCGGGCCAACGCCAGGGTCCTGCGGATCCCCAACCTGGGCATGCCCAGCCTGGAGAAGCCCTGAGTGACCAGGCCCGACCCAGGAGTTCTGTACGGCAACGGTGCTTGAGGTGACGGGACTGCAATTCGGTCGACTACGTCATCGAGCGCCTCGGCGATCCGGGTGCGGTGCTGATCGTGGACGACACCGGGTTCCTGAGGTGCTCAGAGGTGCAACATCCTGGTCCCGGCCGAGCTCGCCCCCGGCTCCTGCACGGTCGTGGCCGGCCACCCGGCGCTGCGTAGCGCGTTGCCGCCCACCGGCTGAGGCCGCGGGGCCCGCCCGGGCGCGGGCGGATACTGGACGGCGGGCGCCGCCGCCGGTGAAGCTCAAATCAACCTCTGAACCGGCCGGTACAGGATTCGGGCCACCGTACCGGGTCAGGAGTACCCCCACCACGGAAGAGGGGGAGCCATGCAGCGCCTGGGGACGGGAATCGGGTGGCGGCCGGAGATTGCTGCCGAGATAGCGGAGTTGCCCGGGGTGGACTGGGTCGAGGTGGTGGCGGAGAACATCTGCCCCGGTCATCTGCCGGACGCCCTGCGGGAGCTGCGTGAGCGGGGCACCACCGTCATCCCGCACGGGGTCTCGCTCGGGCTGGGCGGCGCCGAGCGTCCGGACGCCGGGCGGCTGACCGCGCTCGCCGAGCGCGCCGCGGCGCTGGACGCCCCGATGGTCACCGAGCACATCGCCTTCGTCCGGGCCGGCGGGCCGCTGACCGCTTCGCCGCGGATGGAGGCGGGGCATCTGCTGCCCGTCCCCCGCACCCGTGACGCGCTGGACGTGCTGTGCGAGAACGTGCGGATCGCCCAGGACGCCCTGCCGGTGCCGCTGGCGCTGGAGAACATCGCCGCGCTCATCAACTGGCCCGGCGAGGAACTGACCGAGGGACAGTTCCTGACCGAGCTGGTCGAGCGGACCGGGGTGCGGCTGCTCATCGATGTCGCCAACCTCCATACGAACCACATCAACCGGGGCGAGGATCCGGCGGTGGCCCTGGACGGGCTGCCGCTGGAGGCCCTCGCATACGTCCATGTCGCGGGCGGTGTGGAGCGGGACGGGGTGTGGCACGACAGTCACGCCCACCCGGTGACCCGGCCGGTGCTGGACGTACTGGCCGAGTTGTGCGCCCGGACCACCCCGCCCGGCGTGCTGCTGGAGCGGGACGAGGACTTCCCCGGGGGCGGGGAGCTGGCCGGCGAGCTCGACGCGATCCGTAGCGTGCTGAAGGAGGCCCGCCATGTCCGGGCCGCATGAGCCGGAGGCCGGGCCGGCGGCACGGGCCCGCGGCCGGCGGGCGGCGGAAGGGGCCACCGCCGCTCCCGCCACCGCTCCCCCCGCCACGGACACCACGACCGAAGCAGACACCACGACCGACGCCGCACGGCAGCGACTGGCGCTGGCGCAGACCGCGCTGCTGTCGGCGCTGGTCGCCGGGACGCCGGCCCCCGAGGGCTTCGACCGCGCCCGGCTCCGGGTGCAGAGCCGGGCGCTGACCGCCAAGCGGGCCGATGTCGTCGCCAAGGTCGCGCCGGAGCTGCCCGGCATCCTCGGCGCGGACTACCGGGCCGCGTTCCTCGGCTATGCGCGCCACCGCCCCATGAGCGGCGGCTACCGCCAGGACGCCCTGGAGTTCGCGGCGTATCTGCTGGACCGGGGGCGTCCCGAAGACGCGGACGCACGGCGGCAGTTGCGGCACTGGTGGCGGGATCGCTCGGGGCCGCGCCCGCCGTCCGCGCGACCCCTGGCCCGGCTGGCGCGCATGGTGCGGCAGCTCCTGCCCCCGAGGTAACCGCGGCGCCCCGCCCAGGACGGCGTGGTGCGGGCCGTCCAAGAGGGCACAGCACGCCCCACCCAGGAGGGTGCGGTCCGGGCCGCGCCGTCGGAACGTGCCGTACCGCGGAAGGCTGCCCGCATCCTGAGAAACGTTGTGGCGGTAAGCAGGCCCGTACCGTAGAAAACCGGCTATGTCGCTCCTCTTCCTCCTTGTCGCCTGGTCGGCAGCGGTGCTGTCCTGTGCGCTGCTGTGCCGTGCCGCGGTCGCCGCCGCCCACATCACCCCGCCGGCCCCGCGGGCGAACGCCCAGGCCGTCCCGGCTCCGGCCGCCGCGGAGCGCCGCGGCTCCGGGCTGACCCTGTACGAGATGGCCTACCTTTCCGGCGGACCGCACCGGCTCGCCGACGTGGTGCTGGTGCTGATGGCGCAGAAGCGGCGGCTGCTGCTCGCCGACACCGGCTGGGCCACCGTCGTCGATCCGGTCGGTACGGACGCCGTCGAGCGCGCCGCCCTCACCGCGATAGGCCCCGAAGGGCAGCGCCGCATACCGGCCGTACGGGACGCCCTGGTGAGCGACGAGGCGGTGCGGCAGGTGGCGGACCGGCTGGAGACGGCGGGGCTGGCGCTGCCGGCCGCGGTCCGGCCGGGCATCAGCGGTGCCGTCCGCCTGGTGCGGGGCGCCGCCCTCGTGGTGCTGCTGTCCGCCCTCGCGACCTACTGGAAGGCGGCGCCCGGCGCGGACAGCGGGCCCGTCCTGGCCTGGTTCGCAGTGCCGCTGATCCTCACCCTCGGCACCTGGGCCGCGGCCCGCTTCGAGCTCCACCCGTACAGCGACTGGGCCACCACGGCGGGCGAGCGGCAGCTGCCCGGCGCGGCCGGCTCCCGCAGCGCCCCCGACTCCCCTGCCGCCCCGGCCGGCTCGCTCATCACTCTCGCCCTCCGCGGCCCCGCCGCCCTCACCGACCCCACCTTGCGCGCCGCGCTCCACTCATCCGGGGCATAGCCTCCGACACCGGACCCAGGTGCTTTACATCGACAATGCGCGCCCCAACTATCCCTTTTGTATGCACACACGAAGGGACGGCCAGTGAGAGCACTTGCGTTGTACGGCACCATCGGGTCGCTGATGGTGACCGCCCTCGCCACTGCCCCGGCAGGCGGCGTCACGGGGGCCGCCGGCGCGCCACCCGCACCGGTCGCGCACCACCTCCGATTCGGCCGCTGCGCACCGGTGGAACATCTGCCGTCGTCCGTGGAGTGCGGCACGCTCACCGTTCCCCTCGATTACGCGCACCCCGAGGGAAGGAAGATCCACCTGACCGTCAGCCGGGCCCGGGCCACCGCGCGCGGTGAGCGGCAGGGCTCCCTGGTCTTCAACCCCGGCGGCCCCGGCGCGTCCAGCATGGAGTTCCCGCTGTACGGCGGGCTGCCCAAGTGGAGCAAGCTGGCGCGCGCCTATGACTTCGTGGGCTATGCGCCGCGCGGCGTCGGCCGCTCGGCGCCGCTGTCGTGCCAGGACCCCGGGGAGTTCGCCAAGGCGCCCACCGACAGCCGGATGCACCCCGATGCGGCCTTCAAGCGCAAGAAGGTGGCGGAGGCGAGGGCGTACGCCCGCGGCTGCGTCCGCCGGGCCGGGTCCGCGCTGCCCTTCTACAACTCCGTCAACAACGCCCGCGACCTGGACATGCTGCGGGCCGCGCTCGGCGAGCGGCGGCTGACCTTCATGGGCGCCTCGTACGGGACGTACTTCGGTGCGGTCTATGCGACGCTCTTCCCCGGTCACGTCCGGCGGATGATCTTCGACAGCGTGGTCAACCCCGCCCCTGAGCAGATCTGGTACCGCAACAACCTCGACCAGGACGTCGCCTTCGAGCGCCGCTGGGGCGACTGGCTGCGCTGGGTCGCCCGGCACAACGGCCAGTACCACCTGGGCACCACCCGGCAGGCGGTGCAGCGGGCCTACGACACCGCCGCCACGAAGCTGCGCCGCGCGCCCCTCAACGGGAAGATCGGCGCGGGCCAGCTGCAGTCGGCCTTCCTCAAGACCGGCTACAACGACGCCTTCTGGCCGCTGCGCGCCGAGGCGCTCTCGGGGTATCTGCACGGCGACCCCAAGCCGCTGATCGCCCAGGCCCTGCCCCGGCCCGCGGGTGCCGCCGCCGAGGAGAACAGCGCCGCCGTCTACACCGCCGTCGAGTGCAACGACGCCCGCTGGCCGCGCAGCTGGCGGACCTGGAACCGCGACAACACCGAGATCGCCCGGGACGCGCCGTTCGAGACCTGGGACAACGCCTGGATGAATCTGCCGTGCGCCTTCTGGCCCGACCGGGCGGAGTCGGCCGATGCCGAGCTGGACGCCGCGGCACACCGGGCGGACGGCCCCGAGGCCGGCGGGGATCTGGTGAACGCCGCCGACCGTACGGCCGAGGCCGCGGTCGACGGTGCGCTGCACGGTCAGCGCCGCCCGCTCGACGTCCACACCGCGCCGGGGGCGCTGCCGCCGGTGCTGCTGCTGGCCGCCGAGCGGGACGCGGCGACGCCGTACCGGGGCGCGGTGGAGCTCCAGCAGCGGCTGCCCGGCTCCTCGCTGGTCACCGAGAACGGGGCGGGCACCCACGGCATCGCCTTCAACGACAACGCCTGTGTGACCGCGTACGCCGAGGCGTATCTGCTGCGCGGGAAGGTCCCGGCGCGCCGGGTGTACTGCGCACCGCGGGCCGAGCCGGTGCCCGGCCAGCAGGCGACCCGGTCGCAGCACGCGCTACCGGGCAAGTAGCCGGGGAGCAGACGCTGCGGGCCGTCCCCGAGGGGGCGGCCCGCAGTGCTGTGCTCCGGCCGTGGATCAGGCCAGGCCGGCGACCAGCTCGGCGACCGGCTTACGGCGACCGGTGTAGAACGGGATCTCCTCGCGGACGTGCATCCGCGCCTCGGAGCCGCGCAGATGGCGCATCAGGTCGACGATGCGGTAGAGCTCGTCGGCCTCGAAGGCCAGCACCCACTCGTAGTCGCCGAGCGAGAACGACGGCACCGTGTTGGCGCGCACGTCCGGGAAGCCGCGGGCCATCTTGCCGTGGTCGGCCAGCATCCGGCGGCGGTCCTCGTCGGGCAGGAGGTACCACTCGTAGGAGCGCACGAAGGGGTAGACGCTGACGTAGTTGCGGGCCACCTCGTCGGCCAGGAAGGCCGGGATGTGCGACTTGTTGAACTCGGCGGGGCGGTGCAGCGCCATGTTCGACCACACCGGCTCCAGCGCACGGCCCAGACGGGTGCGGCGGAAGAGGTTGTACGCCTCCTGCAGGGCGTCCGAGCTCTCCGAGTGCCACCAGATCATGAGGTCGGCGTCGGCGCGCAGGCCGGACACGTCGTACGTGCCGCGGACCACCACGTCCTTGGCCGCGAGCTGCGCGAACAGCTCCTCGACCTCGTCGGCGTAGCCGCTGCGGTCCTCCGGGAGGACCTCGCGCAGCTTGAAGACCGACCAGAGGGTGTAGCGGATGACCTCGTTGAGGTCCTTGGCCTTCTTGCCGGCGTTCGGGGACTTCTCGGGCGCCGCGGGGGTGTGCGGCGCCGAAGCGGGGGTGGAAGCGTCTGTCATGTCGTCCATTCTCACTCGCCCCGGGCCCGGTCCGCCGTCAGGGTCCCGAGGATCTCGTCCGCGGCGCGGTGCGCCGAGCCGATGCAGGCCGGGATCCCGACGCCGTCGTAGACCGCGCCGCACACCCGCAGCGCACCCGGCATCCGGGCGACCGCGGCGCGGATCTTGGCGACCCGCTCCAGATGGCCGACGGCGTACTGCGGCAGTCCGCCCTCCCAGCGGGTGACGGTGGCGGCCACCGGGCGGGCGGTCAGGCCGACCGCCGCGCCGAGGTCGGCGAGGGAGAGCGCGACCAGCTCGGAGTCGTCGCGCTGGAGGTCGGCATCGTCCTGGTAGCGGCCGAGGGAGGTGCGCAGCACGAACAGGTCGGGGTCCGCGTCGCCGACCCAGCCCCATTTGTGGCTGGAGAAGGTCGAGGCCTTGATCCGGCGGCCGTCGACGGGCGGCACGAGGAAGCCGCTGCCGGCGGGCACCCGGTCCAGGTCGGCGCGGCGGAAGGCCATGGTGACCAGCGCCATCGAGGCGTAGTCGACGGTGGCCAGCTCGGCGGCCGCGGCCGGGGAGTCCTGGCCCAGGAGGTGCGCCGCGGCGCCCGCCGGTGCGGCCATGACGACCGCGTCCGCGGTGAGCGTCCGGTCGCCGAGCCGGATGTGCCAGCCGTCGTCCCCGGCCCAGTGCAGCTCGTCCACGGCGGCCCCGCAGCGGATCTCGCCGCCGGCCCGGCGCACGGCGTCGGCGACGGCGGCCGGCAGGGTCCCGATCCCGCCGTCGATGCCCATGAAGACCGGGGCGGCCTGCCCGTTCTGCGGGGCGGTGGCGGCGGCGCGCGCCTGGAGGTCCCGTACGCCCTCGGTCAGGGAGCGCCGGGTGCGGGCGACCTCGAAGAGCTGCGGGACGGCGGCGCGCATCGAGATGCGGTAGGCGTCACCCGCGTAGACGCCGCCGAGCAGGGGCTCGACGAGCCGGTCGACGACCTCCCGGCCGAGCCGGGCGGCGACGTACTCGCCGACCGCGACGTCCTCGCCGGTCTCGGTCCGGGCCAGGGTCTCGTCCTGGGCGATCCGCGCCATGCCCTCCGGGGAGATCACACCGGAGGCGGCGAGCGGGGCGAGGTCCCCGGGCACGCCCATGACATGGCCCTTGGGCATCGGGCGCAGCGCGTCGCGGGTCCACAGGGCCGCGGTGGCGGTGGCCGGCGGCTGCAGCCGGCCGCCGATCCCGACGGCGCGGGCGAGCTCCACCGCCTCCGGGCGCCGGGCGAGCATCGACTCGGCACCGAGATCGACCGGGACGCCGGCGATCTCGCCCGCGTACAGCTTGCCGCCGAGCCGGCCGGACGCCTCCAGGACGGTCACCCGGGCGCCGCCTTGGAGCAGGCGGTGCGCGGCCGCCAGCCCGGAGATGCCTCCACCGATGACGACGGCATGACCGGGCCCGCGGCCCGTACTGGTGTGCGCTGCGCTCATGCCCCCACTCTCGCAGAGCCGCCCACCGGGGCGTCGGCCAGACCGCGGCCCGGGCGACAAGGCGCCGCAGCACCGGCGCCGTTCACGGTGCCCGGCGCGGCGGGCAAGGTGACCGAGAGCCCCCGTTGACAGCGGGCAGCGGCGGGCAAAGACTCATGGTCGGTGGGTGGCGATCTTCTTGGCGCCCGCCGACCGTCGAGCCCGGGACAGCGAGGACAGCGCCTGATGACCGACCCACGCCTGCGGGATGTGTACATCGTCGATGCCGTACGGACCCCCGTCGGCAAGTACGGCGGCGCACTGGCCGGGGTCCGGCCGGACGATCTCGCCGCCCATGTGCTCAAGGCCCTGGTGGACCGCACCCCGGACCTCGATCCGGCGCGGATCGACGACGTCTGCTTCGGCGATGCCAACGGCGCCGGCGAGGACAACCGCAATGTGGCGCGGATGGCGGTGCTGCTGGCCGGGCTGCCGGTGACCGTGCCCGGCGTGACCGTGAACCGCCTGTGCGGGTCCGGCCTGGAGGCGGTCATCCAGGCGGCCCGGGCCATCGCGCACGGCGACGCACGGATCGCGGTGGCGGGCGGCGTGGAGTCGATGAGCCGCGCGCCGTATGTGCTGCGCAAGCCGGAACGTGCCTTCCCCGCGGGCCATCAGGAGATGTTCTCCTCGACGCTGGGCTGGCGGATGGTCAACTCGCGGATGCGCCCGGAGTGGACGGTCGCGCTCGGCGAGGGCGCCGAGCTCATCGCCGACCGGTACGGCATCACCCGCGAACAGCAGGACGTCTTCGCGCTGGCCAGCCACCAGAAGGCGGTGCGCGCCTGGCGGGAGGGCGCCTACGACGCGGAGGTCGTGCCGCTGCCGGAGGTGGACCTGCTACGCGACGAGACGATCCGCGAGGGCTCCTCCCTGGAGTCCCTCTCCAAGCTGAAGCCGGTGTTCCGTACGGCCGGCGGCACGGTCACCGCCGGCAACTCCTCGCCGCTCAACGACGGTGCCGCGGCCCTGCTGCTGGTGGACGAGGAGGGCCTGCGGGCCACCGGGCGCGAACCGCTGGCCCGTATCCGCGCGAGCGCGGTGACCGGCGTCGAGCCGCAGCTGTTCGGCCTGGGCCCGGTGGAGGCGGTACGCCGCGCCCTGGAGCGCTCCGGCCGCGACTTCACCGACATCGCGACCTTCGAGCTCAACGAGGCCTTCGCGGCCCAGGCCCTGGGCTGCATCACCCAGTGGCCGGAACTCGACCCCTCGGTGGTGAACCCCCAAGGCGGCGCCATCGCCATCGGCCACCCCCTGGGAGCCTCCGGCGCCCGCCTGGCCGGCTCGGTCGCCCACCAGCTCGCCGCCCAGGGCTCGGGCACCGGCCTGGCCGCGCTCTGCATCGGGGTGGGGCAGGGGCTGGCGTTGGTGCTGGAGCGCTGAGGGGGGCTCAGGAGCCTCGGCGGCACGGCTTCTCCCCCCTCCCCCCCTCCCCCCCTCCTCCCCCTCCTCCCCCTTCGGGGGAGGGGGCGGGGGGCGGGTTCGGGGGTGGGGGGAGCAGGCAGACGGCCTTCCTCACGTCGTCACAACGCTGCGGATGCCACCCGGCCCCGGCCGGGCGACCACCCGACCCAGGCCGGACATCAGGGGCAAGCCCCCGGAGCGTCCCCAGCTGATCCACCGCCCGACGCCCCGGCCGACCCGGCAGCCCCGGCCGGCCCGGCACCCCGCTCAGCGTTGTCCACAGGTCCCGCGCGGACAGCTGACGAGCCGTAACGTAGCGAGGGCCGGTGAGAGAGCCGCGCGGCACGCGGCACGAACCGACACGCAGACGGCCAGGGCCATGAGGGCCACAAGGACGACAAGGGGGCCGGCATGACGGCGGAACGGCTGGTGATCGTCGGTGGTGATGCGGCAGGGATGGCCGCGGCCTCGCAGGCCCGGCGGCTCAGGAAGCCCGGTGAGCTGGCCATCACCGCATTCGAGCGCGGGCATTTCACGTCGTACTCGGCCTGCGGGATTCCGTACTGGGTGGGCGGTGAGGTCGAGGGTCCGGATGCGCTGATCGCGCGTACGGCGGCGGAGCACCGCGCCCGGGACATCGATCTGCGGATGCGCACCGAGGTGACGGAACTCGACCTGGACCGCGGCCGGGTGCGTACCCGGGAGCTGGACAACGGCGGCCGGGAGACCTGGACGGGCTTCGACAAGCTGGTGCTGGCGACCGGAGCGCGGCCGCGCCGCCCCCGGCTGCCGGGGATCGACGCCCCGGGGGTGCACGGTGTGCAGACCCTGGACGACGGCCGGGCGCTGCTGGACACCCTGGAGGCATCGGCGGGCCGCCGCGCGGTGGTGGTCGGCGCGGGCTACATCGGCGTGGAGATGGCCGAGGCCCTGATCCGCCGCGGCTACCAGGTCACCGTGCTGGAGCGGAGCGCACAGCCGATGTCCACCCTCGACCCGGACATGGGCGCCCTCGTCCACGAGGCGATGTGCGCGATGGGCATCGAGACGGTGCGCGGTACGGCGGTCACCGGGGTGCTGACCGGCGCGGACGGCCGGGCATGCGCGGTGACCACCGAGGACGCCGAGTACCCGGCGGATGTGGTCGTGCTGGGCATGGGCGTGCGCCCCGAGACCACGCTCGCCGCCGCGGCCGGGCTGCCGCTGGGCGAGTCCGGCGGGCTGCTCACCGATCTGGCGATGCGGGTCCGCGGCCAGGACCACATCTGGGCGGGCGGGGACTGTGTGGAGGTGTGGGACCTGGTCTCCGGCCGCACCCGCCATATCGCGCTGGGCACCCACGCCAACAAGCACGGGCAGATCATCGGCACCAACGTGGGCGGCGGCTATGCGACCTTCCCCGGCGTCGTCGGCACCGCCGTCAGCAAGGTCTGCGACCTGGAGATCGCCCGTACGGGACTGCTGGAACGCCACGCGGACGCCGCCGGGCTGCGTTTCGTCACCACGACCGTCGAGGCCACCAGCCACGCCGGCTACTACCCCGGCGCCCGCCCGATGCACGTCAAGATGCTCGCCGAGCACCGTACGGGGCGGCTGCTGGGCGTGCAGATCGTCGGCCGCGAGGGCGCCGGCAAGCGCGTGGACATCGCGGCGGTCGCGCTCACGGCCGGGATGACCGTGGAGCAGATGACCGCCCTCGACCTCGGCTACGCACCGCCGTTCTCCCCGGTCTGGGATCCGGTGCTGGTGGCGGCCCGCAAGGCGACCCGGGCCGTACGGGAGGCCGGGGACTGACGGTTCGCGGGCACGGCGCGCCCTGCCGTACGGGAGGGCGCCGGTCCGGTCGTGTCCCGCAGGGCGCCCGGCCGGACCGGTGGGGCGGCTCCGCTCAGCGGGCCGTCTGCGTGTGGACGTACTCGACGAGGCGGGTCAGTGCCTCCGGGTCGGTGCTGGGCAGCACGCCGTGGCCGAGGTTGAAGATGTGCCCCTCCAGACCCTCGGCCGCATCCAGGACCTCACGGGCCTTGGTCTCGACGGCCTCTTGGGGCGCGAAGAGCACGGCCGGGTCGATATTGCCCTGGAGCGCCTTGCCGGGGCCGACGCGGCGGGCCGCCTCGTCGAGCGGGACCCGCCAGTCGACGCCGACGACATCCGCGCCCGCCTCGCCCAGCAGGCCGAGGAGTTCGCCGGTGCCGACACCGAAGTGGATCCGCGGCACGCCCCGGCCCTCGACCGCCCGGAACACCTTGGCGGAGGCCGGCATCACCGAGCGGCGGTAGTCGGCCGGCGAGAGCGCGCCCACCCAGGAGTCGAAGAGCTGGACCGCGCTCGCCCCGGCCTCGATCTGGACCGTGAGGAAGGCCGAGGTGATCTCGGCGAGGCGGTCCAGGAGGTCGGCCCACAGCTGCGGGTCGCCGTACATGAGGGCCTTGGTGTGCTCGTGGTTGCGCGACGGGCCGCCCTCGACGAGGTAGCTGGCGAGCGTGAACGGCGCGCCGGCGAAGCCGATGAGGGGCGTGCCGCCGAGCTCGCGGACGAGCATGCCGATGGCCTCGGTGACGTACGGGACGTCGCCGGGCTCCAGATCACGCAGTTGCGCGAGGTCGGCGCGGGTGCGGATCGGGTTCGCGACGACCGGGCCGACGCCGGGCTTGATGTCGAGGTCGACGCCGATGGCCTTGAGGGGGACGACGATGTCGCTGAAGTAGATGGCGGCGTCGACGTGGTGGCGGCGCACGGGCTGCAGCGTGATCTCGGTGACCAGCTCGGGCCGCATGCAGGAGTCGAGCATCGCGATGCCCTCACGGACCTTGCGGTACTCGGGCAGTGAGCGCCCGGCCTGGCGCATGAACCACACCGGGGTGTGCGGCACCGGCTCCCGTCGGCACGCCTTGAGGAATGCCGAGTCGTATGTAGCGGTCTGCTGCTGGCCCGTGGCCTGGTTGTTGGCGCTCACGCCCCAAATCTTCGCATGCCGGGTCGGCGGCCGATTTCGGCAGGTGGCCGATATCTCCGCATGCGCCCGAAGGCACCTCCGAACGGGCGACGCGCGCACCGGGTGTCCTCCCCGTATGCGGGCCCGATTCCGCCTAACCTTCCGGGCATGGCTGCGGCTCATGAACACCTCGCGGACAGCGCGGACGAGGCCCCGATCCCCTTCCGTCAGGCGGTCGAAGCGCTCCGCGCGGCCAGACTGCGGCCGGAGATCGAGATCGATCCGACGCCCGCGCCGAAACGGCTCGCCCCGTTCGCGTACGCCCTGGAGGCGGCGGTCGTCGAGCGCGGCGCGGGTCCGGACGGCGAGGACCGGGATCTGGCGGACGGTCGGCTGGTGGTGCTGCACAACCCGGCCGGGGACGACACCTGGCAGGGCACGTTCCGGGTGGTGACACTGGCACGGGCGGAGCTGGAGCCGGAGATGGGCAGCGATCCGCTGTTGCCGGAGGTGTCGTGGTCGTGGCTCACGGGCGCGCTGGAGGCGCGCGGGGTGCACTACGGCGCGCCGAGCGGCACGGTGACGCGGGCCGGCTCGTACTACTTCGGCGGGCTCGCGGCGCGTGAGCCCGCGACCCAGATCGAGATCCGGGCGTCGTGGACGCCGGCCGAAGGCCCCGGCGGGGTGCCGGATCTGGCGGCCCATCTGGCGGCGTGGTGCGATCTGCTGTGCCAGGTGGCGGGCCTGCCGCCGGCCACGCCCGACGCGCCACCGCGCGGCGGCGTCGTCCCGCTCCCCCAGCGCCGTGGCGCACAGCCCCGCTGAACTGCACTTTTCCCGCCCGGTCCGGCCGGCGCCGATCGCTTCGCGCACGGCCGCTCCGGGGCATCGTCCGCGGCCGGACGGGCCTCGCGCCCGTCCGGCCGCAGTGCTGAGTGGGTGCCGGTGCGGCATCGCGTACGGCTTTGATCATCTAGGTGCACACCGGGTGCCCAACTGTGATCGATCACGCATCCGATTTGCCCGAATTGCCCCTAACTAAATCGTGATCAAAGTCTAAAGTCCCGCCGGATTGCTGCCGAAGAGGTCAGTGACCCTTCAAACACGGATCATTCCGGCGCCCCCAAGCCGGCTCCGTACTCGCCACTCCCCCCAGGAGGCCCGGTGTCTGTTCTCCTCGAGCAACCTTCGAGCCTGGTCGCCTACCGCCCGAACAAGCCGACGGCCATGGTCGTCGTGGCCGACCCTCGCGTCCGCTCCACCGTCACCCGCCACCTGTGGGCCCTCGGAGTGCGGGACGTGATCGAGGCGTCGTCCATCGCGGAGGCCCGTCCCCGCGTCGGCAACCCGCGCGACATCTGCGTTGCCGACGTCCACCTTCCCGACGGCTCCGGCCTCACCCTCCTGTCCGAGACCCGGGCGGCAGGCTGGCCCAACGGCCTCGCACTGTCCGCGGCCGACGACATCGGCGCCGTACGCAACGCCCTGGCCGGCGGCGTCAAGGGCTACGTCGTCACCGGTACCCGCACCAATCTGGGCATCCCCGGCCGCCCCGGCACCTCGCCCATCGGCGCCAACGCGGCCCGCATGCAGCGCCGTCCGCCGGGCGCCCCCGGTCACCCCGGTGGCTACCGCGAGCTGTCGGGCCGTGAGGTCGAGGTCTTGCGGCTGGTGGCGGAGGGCCAGTCCAACAAGGCCATCGGCGTCTCGATGGGGCTGTCGGCGCTGACCGTCAAGAGTCACCTCGCCCGCATCGCCCGCAAGCTCGGCACCGGGGACCGGGCCGGAATGGTGGCGGTCGCACTGCGCACCGGCATCATCCACTGACCGCTCACCCGACCGGCCCGCCCGTCGAGGGAACGTTCCCTCGACGGGCGACGTGCATACACAGATACCCTTGACTGGTGACCGACGCCCAAAAGACCGCAGCAGAGACGACACTGCGAGCACCCGGAGACTCGCCTCCGGATCCCCGACCGGCGCCGGTCCCTCTCCTGGAGCCCCGCGAGGGCATTCCCCCGGTGGTCGCCACCGGCGAGGCACTCGCCGAGGTCGTGGCCGCCTTCGCGGGCGGTACGGGCCCGGTGGCCGTCGACGCCGAGCGGGCCTCGGGTTATCGCTACGGCCAGCGTGCCTACCTCGTACAGCTGCGTCGCGAGGGGGCCGGCAGCGCACTGATCGACCCGGTCGGCTGTCCCGATCTGTCCGCGCTGGGGGAGGCGATCGGCGACGCCGAGTGGGTGCTGCACGCCGCCACCCAGGACCTTCCCTGCCTGCGTGACATAGGGATGGTCCCCACCCGGCTGTTCGACACCGAGCTCGCCGGACGACTGGCCGGCTTCGCCCGGGTCGGCCTGGGCGCCATGGTCGAGAACGTCCTCGGCTTCGCCCTGGAGAAGGGCCACTCCGCCGTCGACTGGTCCACCCGCCCGCTGCCCGAGCCGTGGCTGCGCTATGCCGCGCTCGACGTCGAGCTGCTGGTGGACCTGCGCGACGCGCTGGAGGAGGAGCTGGAGCAGCAGGGGAAGCGGGAGTGGGCCCGGCAGGAGTTCGCGGCGATCGCCGCCGCTCCCCCGCCGCCGCCCCGCAAGGACCCCTGGCGCCGCACCTCCGGGATGCACAAGGTCCGCCGGCGGCGCCAGATGGCGGTCGTACGGGAGCTGTGGACGGCCCGCGACCAGGTCGCCCAGCGGCGGGACGTGTCGCCCGGCAAGGTGCTCGGGGACGCCGCGATCGTGGAGGCGGCG
This sequence comes from Streptomyces sp. 2323.1, assembly GCF_900221035.1. NCBI lineage: Bacteria > Bacillati > Actinomycetota > Actinomycetes > Kitasatosporales > Streptomycetaceae > Streptomyces > Streptomyces sp. 2323.1. The sequence goes on from NZ_LT907981.1 coordinate 1,828,078, forward strand.
CTGAGTCTGCCGCCGAACAGCCATGCACTGGCCGCGCTGCCCGGCTTCGGCCACCGCATGGGCCGACGGCAGCTGGAGCAGTGGCAGGCCGCCGTCGACCGGGCCCGTGCCCTGGCCGAAAGTGAGCTGCCGCAGCCCGGCCAGCCGCTCAGCGGGCCGCCGCCGCCCCGCGCATGGGCCGACAAGGATCCGGCCGCCGCGGCCCGGCTGTCGGCCGCCCGCGCTTCGGTCACCGCGCTCGCCGAGCGCCTGAATCTCCCGCAGGAGAACCTCATCACTCCGGACACGGTGCGCCGGCTGTGCTGGGAGCCGCCGGAGCTGCCGACTGCGGAGTCGGTCGCCGAGGTGCTGGCCGGCCACGGCGCCCGGCCCTGGCAGATCGAGCTGGTCACGCCGATCCTCAGCGAGGCGCTGCAGGCGGACGCGGGCTGACGTGCACGGCCCGGGCCGGACGGTGACGCCGGCCCGGGCCGCGCGGCGGGCCGGTCAGCTCTGCTCGACGCGCATCCACAGGACCTTGCGGTTGGTGGCGTCGATCTCGTAGGCCGTCTCGTTCCAGTCGTCGGTGGTCACTACGCCCACGGACCAGGCCGGGTTGTCGGTGTTGCCGTGGTCGGCGTCGCCGAGCTCCAGGGAGGTGACGGTGCCCTTCGTCTTGTCGGTGGCCGTCTTCGCGGCCTGCTGGGCGGTGACGGTGGCCTTGGACAGCCGGGCGGCCAGCTGCTGCTTGTCGCCGGGGTCGTCCGACTCGGTCTGTGGCTGGTCCGCCTTGCCGGTGCGCGCGTCCACGCGGACGTCGCTCACCGTCCCGTCGGCGGTGGCGACCGCGGTGTTCCAGTACGGGCTGGCGGGCGTCCCCTTGAGCTCCGCGGCGATCGGCTCCGAGGCCGGGACCGCCGCGACCGCGGCCTTCAGCGCCTGCACGTAGTCCACCGAGGCGCTGGGGATCAGGGCTTTGCGCCGGGCCTGGTCCGCGCTGAGCGAGCCGCTCGGCGTGGCGGGGGCCGAGGCGGGCACCGGACGCTTGGGGCTTCCAATCTCTTTCTTGCCGGTACTCCCACAGCCCGACACCAGCGCGCCCGCGGCGGCCACGGCGCAGACCAGGCCGATCGCGCGCGGCACCACCAGACGCCCGCGCCGGGCCACGACATGACTCCTCTTCGTCTCCATACGGTCACTCTAAGTGCGCTTTAGGGCGAATTGCGCCAAGACCCGACGACATTCGGTCCATTTCGTTCCGCTCCTGTCGCCGCACACCCAGGGGTCACCCGGCGGTCGGCGCCGCCATCCGGTGTGACCTTCACCGCTCCGGCCGGTGGGGGTGTGCAGCTTGGTTACCCGTAAGTAGCATGTCGGTGTGAAGCGTCCCCCGGGGCGCCCCGCAGCAGTGCCACCCCGCACCTGGAGGAGAGCCAACGTGCCTCGTACCGCTAGGGACGTCGTCTTCGTCGACGGCGTCCGCACCCCGTTCGGCAAGGCGGGCCCGAAGGGCATCTACCACGAGACCCGCGCCGACGATCTCGTCGTGAAGGCCATCCGGGAGCTGCTGCGCCGCAACCCGGCCCTGGACCCCGCGAAGATCGACGAGGTCGCCATCGCCGCCACCACCCAGATCGGTGACCAGGGCCTGACCCTGGGCCGTACCGCCGGCATCCTCGCGGGCCTCCCGCAGTCCGTGCCCGGTTACTCCATCGACCGCATGTGTGCCGGCGCGCTGACCGCCGTCACCGCCACCGCCGGCTCCATCGCCTTCGGCGCCTACGACGCCGTCATCGCCGGTGGTGTCGAGCACATGGGGCGCCACCCCATGGGCGAGGCCGTCGACCCGAACCCGCGGTTCGTGAGCGAGAAGCTCGTCGACCAGTCCGCGCTGTTCATGGGCATGACCGCGGAGAACCTCCACGACCGCTACCCGCAGATCACCAAGGAGCGCTCGGACGCCTACGCCGTGCGCTCCCAGGAGAAGGCAGCGAAGGCGTACGCGAACGGGAAGATCCAGCAGGACCTCGTCCCGGTCTCGGTGCGGAACACCAACTCCGAGGTCGGTGAGACCGGTTGGGGTCTGGTGACCGCCGACGAGCCGATGCGCCCGGGGACCACCCTGGAGAACCTCGCCGGTCTCAAGACGCCGTTCCGTACGCACGGCCGCGTCACCGCCGGTAACGCCGCCGGTCTCAACGACGGCGCCACCGCCTCGATCCTCGCCTCCGAGGACTTCGCCCGGGAGCACGACCTTCCGGTCAAGATGCGCCTGGTCTCCTACGCCTTCGCGGGCGTCGAGCCCGAGGTGATGGGCTACGGCCCGATCCCGGCCACCGAGAAGGCCCTCGCCAAGGCGGACCTGGGCATCGGCGACATCGGCCTGTTCGAGATCAACGAGGCGTTCGCCGTCCAGGTGCTCGCCTTCCTCGACCACTACGGCATCGCCGACGACGACGAGCGCGTCAACCAGTACGGCGGCGCCATCGCCTACGGCCACCCGCTGGCCTCCTCCGGCGTCCGGCTGATGACCCAGCTGGCCCGGCAGTTCGAGGAGCAGCCGGAGGTCCGTTACGGCCTGACCACCATGTGCGTCGGCTTCGGCATGGGCGCCACGGTCATCTGGGAGAACCCGAACCACAAGGACGCCGGAGGCGACAAGTGAGCACCACCACCACCGCCGAGCTCCTCAAGGGCGCGGCCGAGCTGTTCCCCGACGAGGTCGTGACGTCGGCGCACGTCCGCCACCTCGACCTGCCGTACGGCGCGGGCAAGTTCGCGCTGATCACGCTCGACAACGGCTTCGACCACACCAAGCCGACCACCTTCGGCCCGGGCTCGCTGGCGAACCTCAACGCCGCGCTCGACCAGGTCGAGAAGGAGGCCGCGGACGGCGACATCGTCGGCGTCGGCCTCACCGGCAAGCCGTTCATCTTCGCCGTCGGCGCCGACCTCAAGGGCGTCGAGCTGCTCAAGCGGCACGAGGACGCGCTGGCCATCGGCAAGGGCGGCCACGAGGTCTTCAAGCGGCTGTCCGCGCTCGCCGTGCCGAGCTTCGCGTACTACAACGGTGCCGCCATGGGCGGTGGCGTCGAGGCCGGTCTGCACTGCTCCTACCGGACCGTGTCGAAGGCGCTGCCCGCCTTCTCGCTCCCCGAGGTCTTCCTCGGTCTCGTCCCGGGCTGGGGCGGCTGTGCGCTGCTGCCCAACCTGATCGGTGCGGACAAGGCCGTCTCGGTCATCATCGAGAACTCGCTCAACCAGAACAAGCAGCTCAAGGGCCAGCAGGTCTTCGACCTCGGTATCGCGGACGCGATCTTCGAGGGTGCGGACTTCCTGGAGCAGTCGCTGATCTGGACCGCGCACGTCCTCAAGGGCGACGTGACGGTCGAGCGTGCCGAGATCGACCGCGGTGAGGCCTGGGACCAGGCAGTCGCGAAGGGCCGGTTCATCGCCGACGGCAAGGTGCACGGCGCCGCCCCGGCCGCCTATCGGGCGCTGGACATCATCGCCGCCGCCAAGAGCGGTGACCTCCAGGCCGGTTTCGACGCCGAGGACCAGGCGCTCGCCGACCTGATCATGGGCGGTGAACTCCGCGCCGGCATCTACTCGTTCAACCTCGTGCAGAAGCGCGCCAAGCGCCCGGCCGGCGCTCCGGACAAGAAGCTCGCGCGCCCGGTCAGCAAGGTCGGCGTCGTCGGCGCCGGTCTGATGGCCTCGCAGCTCGCCCTGCTCTTCCTGCGCCGCCTGGAGGTGCCGGTCGTGCTGACCGACATCGACCAGGAGCGCGTCGACAAGGGTGTGGGCTACGTCCACGCCGAGATCGACAAGCTGCTCGGCAAGGGCCGGATCAACCAGGACAAGGCCAACCGCCTCAAGGCCCTGGTCTCCGGTGTCCTCGACAAGGCCGAGGGCTTCTCCGACGCCGACTTCATCATCGAGGCCGTCTTCGAGGAGATCGGCGTCAAGCAGCAGGTGTTCGCGGAGGTGGAGGCCGTCGCCCCGGCGCACGCGATCCTCGCCACCAACACCTCCTCGCTGTCGGTCACCGAGATGGCGTCGAAGCTGAAGCACCCCGAGCGGGTCGTCGGCTTCCACTTCTTCAACCCGGTCGCGATCCTGCCGCTGCTGGAGATCGTGCGCGGCGAGCAGACCGACGACGCCTCGCTGGCCACGGCGTTCGGTGTCGCCAAGACGCTGAAGAAGACCGCGGTGCTGGTGAAGGACGCCCCGGCGTTCGTCGTCAACCGCATCCTGACCCGCTTCATGGGCGAGATCCAGAACGTCATCGACGAGGGCACCCCGGTCGAGGTCGCCGAGAAGGCCATCGAGCCGCTCGGTCTGCCGATGTCGCCGCTGGTCCTGCTGGAGCTGGTCGGCCCGGCGATCGGTCTGCACGTCTCCGAGACCCTCAACCGCGCCTTCCCGGACCGCTTCACGGTCTCGCCGAACCTCAAGGCCGTCGTCGAGGCCGGCAAGCGCGGCTTCTACGTCTACGACTCCGGCAAGCCGGAGCTGGACCCCGAGGTCGCCGCGCTGCTCAAGCAGGGCGACTCGGTGCTGACGGAGGAGCAGGTCCGCGACCGCGTGCTGGACGCCGTGGCGCAGGAGATCGGCCTGATGCTGGACGAGGGCGTGGTCGCCGAGGCGCAGGATATCGACCTGTGCCTGATCACCGGCGCCGGCTGGCCCTTCCACCTGGGCGGCATCACGCCGTACCTGGACCGGGCCGGGGTCTCCGAGCGGGTGCGGGGCAAGAAGTTCCTGGCCCCGGGCATCGCGAGCGTGCCCGCGTAACGGTGCACGACTGACAGGCGGATGCGCGGGCCGGCTCGGCGGAGCCGGCCCGCGCATTCGTGTGTGCGGCGTGGGCCGCGGCGCCATGGGAGGGTGACGGCATGGATGCCTTGGTCATTGTCGATGCCGCGAATGTCGTGGGCTCGGTGCCCGACGGCTGGTGGCGGGACCGGCACGGTGCGGCCGAGCGGCTGCGCGATGCGCTGGCCGCCTACGCCGCGGACGGCCTGCCGGGACTTCTCGCCCCGCCCCTGGAGCTGGTCCTGGTGGTGGAGGGCGCGGCCCGCGGCGTCGAGTCCGCGGAGGACGTACGGGTGGTGCCGGCGGCCGGCAGCGGCGACGACCGGATCGTGCAGCTGGTGGCCGACGAGGGCGGCGGACGGGACTGTCTGGTGGTCACCGCGGACCGCGGGCTGCGGGAGCGGGTGCAGGCGCTGGGGGCGCGGGTGACGGGGCCGCGGGCGGTGTGGGGGCCGGGGCGCGGCGGGTCGTAGTCGGGGACGGCGCGGCCCCGTACACCGTCGGGGCGGCGTACGGGGCCGTGCGCAGGCGTGGCTGACCGGGGGTCAGTCCCCGGCGGGCCGGCGGTTGCGGAGGCCCAGGCGGCTGTGCGAGCGCCCGTACACGAAGTAGATGCCGAAGCCGGCCACCATCCAGATCCCGAACCGGACCCAGGTCTCCGCGGGCAGATTGAGCATCAGCCACACCGAGGCCAGGACGGACAGCACCGGCACCACCGGCACCCACGGGGTGCGGAAGGCGCGGGGCAGGTCGGGCCGGGAGCGGCGCAGGATGATGACGCCGATGGCAACCACGACGAACGCGAACAGGGTGCCGATGTTGACCAGTTCGGCGAGGACGTCGATCGAGGTGAAGCCGGAGGCGATGGCGACGACGACGCCCAGCACGATGGTGGACCGGTACGGGGTCCCGTACCGCGGGTGGGCCCGGGAGAAGACGCGGGGCAGCAGGCCGTCCCGGCTCATCGCGAAGAACACCCGGCTCTGGCCGAGCAGCAGAATCATGCAGACCGAGGTCAGGCCGACGGCGGCGCCGAAGCTGATCACGTCCGCGAAGAAGGGGTGCCCGAGGTCCGCGAAGGCATCGGCGAGCGGGGCGTCGGTGGAGAGCTTGCTGTACTTCTCCATGCCCGTGACGACGACCGACACGGCCACGTAGAGGACCGTGCAGAGGGCGAGCGAGCCGAGGATGCCGCGCGGCACATCGCGCTGCGGGTTACGGGTCTCCTCGGCGGCGGTGGCAACGATATCGAAGCCGATGAAGGCGAAGAAGACCACGGCCGCCGCGGCGAAGATGCCCATGACCCCGAAGGTGGACGGGGCGAAGCCGAACATCAGCTCCGCCAGCGGCGCGGACAGTCCGCCGCCGGCCGCGGTGGGCTTGCTGGGCGGCACGAACGGCTCGTAGTTGGCACCGGTGATCAGGAAGGCGCCGGCGATGATGACCAGCAGGACGACGGTGACCTTGATCGCCACGACCACCGCCGTTACCCGTGAGGACAGCTTCATCCCGAGCACGAGGATGCCGGTCAGGACCAGCACGAGGATGCAGGCGAGCAGATCGAAGCCGAAGTTCCCCTCGTGCGTACCGGACAGGATCGGCGGCAGATGCCACCCCACGCTGTCCAGCAGCGAGCGCACATAGCCGGACCAGCCGACCGCGACCACCGCACAGCCCAGGGCGAGCTCCAGGATCAGGTCCCAGCCGATGATCCAGGCGGGCAGTTCGCCCAGTGAGGCGTACGAGAAGGTGTAGGCCGAACCGGCGACCGGCACGGTGGAGGCGAACTCCGCATAGCACAGGGCCGCCAGCGCACAGACCACGCCCGCGACCACGAAGGACAGAGCGACGGCCGGACCGGCCTGCTCCTTGGCGATTTTTCCGGTGAGGACGAAGATGCCGGTCCCGATGACGACACCGACCCCGAACACCGTCAGATCGAGCGCCGACAGGGACTTTTTGAGCGTGTGCTCCGGCTCCTCGGTATCCAGGATCGACTGCTCCACAGTCTTCGTCCGGAACAGGCCGCGATCGCGGCGTGAATCATGTGGTGTGCCGTGCTGTGTGCTCATGGGCGAACCTCCACCTGGACGACCCTCGCAACTCTCCTGAACTGACCGAGTCTCCGCAATGTCAGGAAACAGTCAGCTTCGGCGGGGCGCCGGGCGGCGGGGATTCACCCGATGGGGTGCGGCTGGGCTTATGCCGATGGGCCGGGCGGAACATCCGTACGGATGACCGGCCGGCCCATCGGGGGGTGGCGTCTGCGGAATCAGTCGCGGGCGGCCTCGGCGGGCTCGGCCGCGCCCTTGGCGCCGACCGGCTCGGCGTCGTCGTACCGGCCGTCGATCTTGGAGACCAGGCCGGTCACCTGGCGCGCGATGTCCGGCGCGGTGAGTCCGATCTCCGCCATGACCTCCTTGCGGGAGGCGTGGTCCAGGAACCGCTCGGGGATGCCGAAGTCCCGCAGCGGCAGGTCCACACCGGCGTCCCGCAGCGACTGGGCGACGGCCGAACCGACGCCGCCGGAGCGGATGTTGTCCTCGACGGTGACCACGACCCGGTGGGTGGCGGCGAGCCCGGGCAGCGCCGGATCGACCGGCTTGACCCAGCGCGGGTCGACGACGGTGGTGGAAATGCCCTGCTTGTCGAGGAGGTCGGCGATCTCCAGGCACATCGGGGCGAGGGCACCGACGGACACCAGCAGGACATCGGGCCGCTTGACGCCCTCGGCGGGCTCGCGCAGCACGTCCATCCCGCCGATGCGCCCGACGGCCTCGACGGCCGGCCCGACCGCACCCTTGGAGTACCGCACGACGGTCGGCGCGTCATCGACCTCGACGGCCTCGCGCAGCTGGGCGCGGACCTGGTCGGCGTCGCGCGGCGCGGCGATCCGCAGCCCCGGAACGACCTGCAGGATCGACATGTCCCACATGCCGTTGTGCGAGGCGCCGTCGGTGCCGGTGACACCGGCCCGGTCCAGGACGAAGGTGACCCCGCACTTGTGCAGCGCCACATCCATCAGCACCTGGTCGAAGGCGCGGTTGAGGAAGGTGGCGTAGACGGCGAAGACCGGGTGCAGGCCGCCGGTGGCCATACCGGCCGCGGAGACCGCCGCGTGCTGCTCGGCGATGCCGACGTCGTAGACCCGGTCGGGGAAGGCCTTGGCGAACTTGTCCAGTCCGACCGGCTGCAGCATGGCCGCCGTGATGGCGACGATGTCGTCCCGCTCCTTGCCGAGCTCGACCATCTCGTCACCGAAGACAGAGGTCCAGTCCTTGCCGCCCGAGGAGAGCGGCAGTCCGGTGTCGGGGTGGATCTTGCCGACGGCGTGGAAGCGGTCCGCCTCGTCCTGGAGAGCGGGCTGGTAGCCACGGCCCTTTTCGGTGAGGCAGTGGACGATGACCGGGCCGCCGAAGCGCTTGGCGCGCGTCAGGGCGGACTCCAGCGCCTCGATGTCGTGGCCGTCGATCGGGCCGACGTACTTCAGGCCCAGGTCCTCGAACATGCCCTGCGGAGCGATGAAGTCCTTCAGGCCCTTCTTGGCGCCGTGCAGGGTCTCGTACAGCGGCTTGCCCACGACGGGCGTGCGCTCCAGCAGGTCCTTGCCGCGGGCCAGGAAGCGCTCGTAGCCGTCCGTGGTGCGCAGCGTGGCCAGGTGGTTGGCGAGGCCGCCGATGGTCGGGGCGTAGGAGCGCTCGTTGTCGTTCACGACGATGACGAGCGGACGGTCCTTGGCGGCGGCGATGTTGTTGAGCGCCTCCCAGGCCATACCGCCGGTCAGCGCGCCGTCGCCGATGACCGCGGCGACCCGGTTGCTCGAACCGCGGACCTCGTTGGCCTTCGCGATGCCCTCGGCCCAGCCCAGCACCGTGGAGGCGTGGCTGTTCTCGATAACGTCGTGGGCGGACTCGGCGCGCGAGGGGTAGCCGGACAGGCCGCCCTTGGCCTTGAGCTTGCTGAAGTCCTGACGGCCGGTGAGAAGCTTGTGGACGTAGGACTGGTGCCCGGTGTCGAAGAGCACCTTGTCCTTGGGCGAGTCGAAGACACGGTGCAGGGCGATGGTCAGCTCGACCACACCGAGGTTCGGGCCGAGGTGTCCGCCGGTCTTGGACACCTCGTCGACAAGGAAGGTACGGATCTCCCCCGCCAGCTGCTCGAGCTGCTCCGGGCCCAGTCGGTCCAGATCGCGCGGTCCCCTGATACGGGAAAGCAACGCCCTCCCGCTGCCCGCCACCACCCCGGCCGGACTCGCTTTGCGCGGCACCTCCTGCACCCCTGCCTCCTTGCTGCTTGCTGCTCGCTGCTTGCTGCCGTGGATCGAGCTTGCCGATCAGATGAGTCTAATGTTGCGTCCGCCGCGGGCACGCCCGGGCCTTGCGATGTATGTCACTCGGGTGACTCGGGCTCCGGCACACCGTTTTCCCCCGCCGGCGCACACGGACCGGCCCCCACCGGATCATGCCCGGTGGGGGCCGCTGCCGTCGAACGACGACCGGTGCAATCAGGTCCGGCCGGCTGTCTTCTGCGTGCGGCGGGAGACCGAGTCGATCACGACGGCGGCGAGCAGCACCGCGCCGGTGATCATGTACTGGATCTCGCTCGCCATGCCGAGCAGGTTCAGGCCCTGCTGGATCGACTGGATGACCAGCATGCCCAGCAGCGCGGACCAGATCTTGCCGCGCCCGCCGAAGAGGCTGGTGCCGCCGATGACGGCCGCCGCGATGACGTTCATCAGGGTGTTGCCGGAGCCCAGGTTCTTGGTGGCACCGCCGGAGAGGCTCGCGATGAACAGTCCGCCGAAGGCCGCGAGCATGCCGGAGATGGCGAAGACGCTGATCCGGATCTTGTTCACGTTGATACCGGCCCGGCGGGCCGCCTCGGCGTTGCCGCCGACCGCGAAGATCTGCCGGCCGTAGGTGGTGCGCCGCACCACGAAGTTGGCGACGACCAGCACCGCGAGGAACAGCACCAGGGCCAGCGGCAGACCGCGGGCGCCGGCCGGCTCGTTCAGGACGTAGGCGACCACGAAGGCGATCACCGCGACCACGCCGGTACGCAGCAGGATCTCGCTGAGCGGCCGGGACGGCAGCTCGGCGGCCTTGCGGCGGCGGCTCTCCAGCAGCAGCGAGCCCGCGTAGGCGAGGACGGCGATCAGCGCCAGGCCGTAGCCGGCGCCCTTGTCCTCGAAGTAGTAGCCGGTGAGGTTCTCCACCACGCTGCCGCTCGGCGTGTTGATGGAGCCCTCGTTGCCCATCATCCAGATCTGCAGGCCGCTCCAGCCGAGGAAACCGGCCAGCGTGACGACGAAGGCCGGCACACCGATCTTGGCGAAAAAGAACCCGTGCAGGGCGCCGATGGCCACGCCCGCGACGATGGCGATCAGGACCGCGAGCCAGTCGTTGACGCCCTTGGTGACGCTGAGGACGGCCCACACGGCCGCGCCGACACCCGCCACCGAGCCGACCGACAGGTCGATCTCGCCGAGCAGCAGCACGAAGACGATGCCGACGGCCATGATGCCGAGGCCGGAGGTGTAGACACCGATGTTCGCGAGGCTGTCCGCGGACAGGAAGCTGCTGTTCTTGAACTGGAAGACGATCGCGATGACGATCAGGCCGATGACGACCGGCAGCGAGCCCAGCTCACCGCCGCGCACCCGGCGCTTGAAGTCGCTGAGGTAGCCGGCGAAGCCCTGCTCACGGACGAGCAGCCGGGGGTCGACGGCGGCCGGCTGGGGGGCGTCGGCGGCGGGCGTCTCCGTCGTCGCCTGCTCCTCGCCGGCTGGCTGCTTGGTGAGGTCGCTCATGCTCCGGCCTCCTTCTTCACGTGGTCCGTACGCGCCTTGCGGCGGGTCACGGCGTTGTCCGATGCGCCGGTGATGGCCGCGATGATCTCTTCGTGGGAGGTGCCCTCGACATCGAAGACACCGTTGTTGCGGCCCAGCCGCAGCACCGCGACCCGGTCCGCGACGGCCTGCACATCGGCCATGTTGTGGCTGATGAGGATGACGCCCAGACCGCGTTCCCGCAGCCGCTCGACGAGGTCGAGGACCTGCGCGGTCTGCTCGACACCGAGGGCGGCGGTGGGCTCATCGAGGATGACGACCTTCGGGTCGCCGATCAGCGCCCGGGCGATCGCGACGACCTGCCGCTGACCGCCGGAGAGCGCGGCGACCGGGATGCGGACGCTGGGGATGCGGATGGACAGGGTGTCCAGCAGCTCCTTGGCGCGCTTCTCCATGGCGATCTCGTCGAGGACACCGGCGGTACGGGTCTCGTTGCCGAGGAAGAGGTTGGCGACGACATCGAGGTTGTCGCAGAGCGCGAGGTCCTGGTAGACGGTGGCGACGCCGAGGTCCTGGGCATCGTGCGGCTTGTTGATACGTACCGCACCGCCCTCCCATTCGATGGCGCCGTCGTCGACCGGGTGGACGCCCGAAATGGTCTTGACGAGCGTGGACTTGCCGGCGCCGTTGTCGCCGACGAGGGCGACCACCTCACCGGGGTGGATCTCCAGGGTGACGTCCGTCAGAGCTTGGACGGCGCCGAACCGCTTGGAGATTCCGCGCAACGCCAGCACAGGCGTAGCGGACACGTGAATCATCTCCTTCGCCGCCGTCACAACGGCGGGGATGGTGGTGCGTGGAGCGGGGGGCTTGCGGGGACGGTCCGGGTCCGCGCCGGGAAAGGGGTGGCGCGGGGCGGGGACAGACCGGGTCGGGTGGGGACCGGACGGGACCGGTCGGAATGAGGACCGGTCGGGAGAAGGGGAACAGATCCGGACCGGGTAGGGATAGAGACCGGGTCGGGACGGGGGCCGCGGGCGGTGCCGCGCGGCCCCCGTCCGACCGGGGGTGCCTGGCGCCTGAGCGCCGGGCCGTGGAGCGCCGGGGCCGATGGGGCCGGGGCGGGAGAGCGGGGGCCGGTGACCGGGGGCGGGAGAGCCGGGGCCGGTGGCCCGGGGCCTTACTTGATGCCGGCTGCTGCGCAGGCCTTCTTGACGTCGCCGGTGCAGATCTGGCTCGCCTTGTAGACCTTGTCCTTGATGATCGTGGACTCGATGTTGTCCTTGGTCACGATCTGCGCGTCGTAGAGCTTCGCGGGGATGCCCTTGACCTCGCCGCTGAGGCTGTCGACCTTCTTGGGCGTCAGCGAGTCGATCTTCTCGCCCTTGAGCAGCTTGACGGCGATCTCCGCGGTGGAGTCGGCCTGCGGCTTGATCTGCTTGTAGATGGTGAACGCCTGGTCACCCTTGAGGACCCGCTGCAGACCCGCGAGCTCGGCGTCCTGGCCGCCGACCGGGACCTTGACGCCCTTCTGCTTGAGCGCGGTGATGATGCCGCCGGCCATGCCGTCGTTGCCGGAGTAGACGCCCTGGAAGCCGTCCTTGCCGAGCGAGTCGAGGGCCGCGCTCATCTTCTTGTTCGCCTCGTCCGGCGACCAGTCCGGGATGTCCTGCTCGTACGCGATCTTCTTGACCTGCTTGTCGAGGACGCTGTGGGCGCCCTTCTTGAAGAACGGCATGTTCGGGTCGGTCGGCGAGCCGTTGATCATGACGACATTGCTGTCCTTGGCCTTGTCGCCGAGCGCCTTGACCAGCGCCTGGCCCTGCAGGCGGCCGATCTTCTCGTTGTCGTAGGACACGTAGGCGGAGATGTTGCCCTCGGCCAGCCGGTCGTAGGCGACGACCTTCACGCCCTTCTTGGCGGCCTGGTTCACCCAGGACCTGGTGGCCTTGTAGTCGACCGCGTCCAGAATGATCACCTTCACGCCCTGGGTGATCAGCGCATCGAACTGCTTCTTCTGGGTCTCGGTGTCCTGCGCCGCGTTGTTGTACCGCACCGTGCAGTCGCTGCACAGCTGCTTGATCTTCGCCTCCATCAGCGGGCGGTCGAAGGTCTCGTAACGCGTGGTCTTGTTCTCCGGCAGGAGCAGACCGATGGTCTTGTTCTGGCCACCGCCGCCGGCCTTGCTGTCACCGGCTTTGCCACACGCGGCCACGGAGAGCGCCATCGAAACGGCGGCAGTGCCTATCACGACGCGACGCGTCCATACGTTCATTGGGGTTGCCTCCCTGACGTGGCCGCGTCGTTGCGGCCGAGGTGGCTGGAAGTCAACTCGGCCGCCAGCCGACCGTCAAGAAGTAAATCCTTAACGAGATGGCAACGGTGCCATGCGTTAGCTGTGTGAACTCAGCGCTTTCACGCTAGGGCCGGGGCATCCACCGGCTGCCCGCCGTCCAGAAGGGACGAATCACCCATCTCGCTCAGCACCAGCGCCAGCGCGCCCAGCACCTCGGCACGGCCGCCGAGCGTGCCGGGGACGATCCCCAACTGCCGTGCCGCACTGGGAATGGCGTACCGCGACACCGACTCCCGGATCGGCGCGAGAACCAGCTCACCGGCCTCGGCAAGGTCCCCGCCAAGCACCACTCGGCTGGGATTGAGCAGATTGCACAGATTCGCCACACCACTGCCGATATGACGGCCTACGTCCGCAATGACCCGCCGGCAGCCGGGGTCGCCCTCGCGAGCCAGCTGCACCACCCGCGCCATGGTCAGATCCGGGCCGTGGCTCGGCTGCAGCAGCGGGAGGACGTACCGGGCCGCGGTGAAGGTCTCCAGGCAGCCGCGGTTGCCGCAGCGGCACACCGGGCCCGCCTCGTCCAGCGTGATGTGCCCGATCTCGCCCGCCGTACCGCCCGGTCCGCGGTAGATCTGGCCGCTGATCACCAGGCCGGCGCCGACACCGCTGGCGACCTTGATGTACGCCAGGTCGGAGGCCCCACGGCCGCCGCCCCACACCAGCTCGCCCAGCGCGCCCAGGTTGGCGTCGTTGTCGACGTGGACCGGCACCCCGAGGCGCCCGGACAGCTCCTGGCGGGGGTTCGTCCCGGCCCAGCCCGGCAGGATCGCCGTCGAGCCCAGCGTCCCGGATTCGACGTCGATCGGCCCGGGCACGCCCAGCCCGACGCCGACGACCTTGCCGGCACCGATCCCGGTGGCCTCGATCAGGCGGTTGACCAGCTCTTCCGCCCGGTCGAAGCCCTCCGCGGCGGAGGCGTCCACATCGATCGGCTCGGCCTGCTCGGCGAGCACCTGATGGGCGAGGTTGCCGATGGCCACCCGCAGATGGGAGTGCCCGAAATCGACCCCGACGACGATGCCCGCGTCACCCGAGAGCGAGACGCTGCGCGCCCGCCGCCCGCCCGCCGAAGTGGGGGTCACCTCAACGGTCCCACCGTCCTTCAACTCACGAACGATGTTGGAAACGGTGGCCGCGGACAGCCCCGTGCTCCGGGCGATCTCCGCCTGGGTGAGCGAGCCCGCCATCCGTACCGCGCGGACGACCCGCTCCAGATTGGCCCGGTGCAGCGAGGACTGCGACCCCGGAGTCTCCATTGACTCATACTCCCGTCTCGGGCCGGGCTCCCCCAGCGGTGGCCGGGGAGGCACGACGACCTCCCGCCGACCGCACCCACCTCATCGAGGGACGGCCGTCGATTCAACATGTGAACTCTAAGCAGAACGCCAGCCGGGAAGTCTCGTCAAGGCGTTGAGCCCGGCATGATCGAAGGCCGGCCCGGGAGGAAAACCCTCGGGGCGGCTCCGTTGCCGCGGAGCCGCCCCGAGGTGCGCGCGGGAAGCGCACACAGGCACGCGCCAAGATGGCGCAAAACAATCGGCGGTACGAACGGGGTGCCGGGTCCCTACTTGATCGCCCCCGCCGTCAGCCCCGCCTGCACCTGACGCTGGAAGATGAAGTACACCAGCAGCACCGGCAGCATCGCGATCATCATGCCGGCCATCAGCCCGCCCCAGTCCCCCTCATATCCCTGCTGCAGCGCGATGTTGGCCAGGCCCTGCGTCAACACGTACTTGTCCTCGTCCTGGTTGAGGACCATCGGCAGCAGATACTGATTCCACTGCCCCAGGAAGTTGAAGATCCCGATGCTGATCAGGCCGGGCTTGGCCATCGGCAGCATCACCTGGAAGAACGTCCTGGCGTGCGAGGCACCGTCGATCATCGCCGCCTCCGCCACCGACGTCGGCAGGGTGCGGAAGAAGGACGTCATGAAGAAGACCGTGAACGGCAGCGAGTAGGCGATATAGACCGCGATCAGGCCCTGGTACGTGGCCAGCAGCGGGATCCCAGGGAAGTCCCGCATCACGAAGAACAGCGGGATGACCAGCATGAACACCGGGAAGGACATCCCGGCCACGAACAGGTAGTAGATGACGCGGTTGCCCGGGAACGTGAACCGCGCCAGGACGTAGCCCGCCATGGAGCCGAGCACCATCGTCCCGGTGACCGAACCACCCACCACGATCAGGGTGTTGAGGAACATCTTGCCGATGTTCGCCTTGTCCCAGGCGTTGACCCAGTTCTCGACGTGCAGTTTGCCGGGCAGCGACCAGGGCGTGGTGAGGATGTCCCCGCTGCTCTTGAACGAGCTCCACAGCACCCACAGCAGCGGCATGCCCACCATCAGCGCCCACACGATCAGCATGCCGTGCGAGAAGACGTTGAGCACGCTGCCCTCGGCGCCCCGGCGCGTCTTCCCGGCGCTCTTCCTGCCGTCGGACCGCTGCCCGGGCACCGCCGGCAGCTTCTGCACCGCATTCGTTTCCGTCGTCATGCGCCCTGCCCCTAGAACTCGATCCGCTCACGGCGCGCAAAGCGCATCGTGAGGACGGCGAACAACAGCGTGACGACGAGCATGGCGACACCCATCGCCGCGGCATAGCCGAACTGGCTGTCCCGGAAAGCGGTTTGGTAGAGCCGCAGCGGTACGACATCGGTGGCGCCGTCGGGCCCGCCCATGTTCACCGACATGATCTGCACCAGCGCGAAGGCGTCCATCGCGATGATGCCCATGTACACCCAGCCGGTCTGCACGGTGTCCCACAGCAGCGGAAGGGTGATCCGGAAGAAGGTGTGGAGACGGTTGGCGCCGTCCAGCAGCGAGGCCTCGTAGATCTCCCGCGGAATGGAGGCCATGGCGGCGGAGAAGAGCACGACGTAGAAGCCGACGTTCGCCCAGACCATCACCACCATGATGCAGGCGAGGGCGATACTGCGTTCTCCCAGCCAGGAACTCTGCAGCGAGTCCAGACCCACCGATCCCAGCAGCGAGTTGAGCATGCCGTCGTGCGGATCCGGGTTGTAGATGTTGAACCAGATCACCGAGATGATGGTGATCGAGATGACCTGCGGGAAGAAGTAGACGAATTTGTAGAACGAGGCCCCGCGGACGCCGGTGATGACCGCGCCGCGGCGGGCCCGGCCGCCGACATTGAGCATGAAGGCGAAGAACAGCCCCAGCGTCAGCGTGGCGATCGGGACCAGCACCAGCATGATGACGTTGTGCCCCAGTGCATTCCAGAATTCGTCGCTGTGCAGCAGCTTGTCGTAGTTGCCCAGACCGACGCTCTTGGCGGCACCGCGCAGGCCGCTCCATTCCGTCGTCGAGATCTGGAATGCCTGGATGAACGGCGAGATCACAAAGATCGCGTAGATCAGCAGAGGCAGGGCCAGGAACCCCACGATGAATCGGTACTTGCCGTGTTGCATTGCGCTCCCCGGCCCCTCCCTCGTCAAGTGGCGTGTGCGGTCAGGCCTCGCGGTGGAACTTGGTGACGGAGTCGTCCTTGGCGAATTCGTCCGCGTACTGCTGGGCCTTCTTGATCCACTCCGCCGCCTTCATGTCACCGGTCAGCAGCTGGCTGGTGAGTCCGCCCAGCTTCTCGTCGGTCAGCTTCGGATACCACTCCTGCAGCTGGATCATCAGCAGGTTCTGGCCGCCCGCCTTGACTGCCTCGGCGGCCGAGGAGAGCCCCGGGGAGAGCTGCATTCCGTCGGTCGCGCCCTGGACCGTGGTGAGCGAGCGGACCTTGGTCGCGAAATTCTGCGCATGCTTCTTCGACAGCAGAATGCGCAGCAGCTCCATGCCGCCGACCGGATTCTTCCCGTCCTTGGCCACGATGAACGGCTCGCTGGGCTCGGCACGCAGGGTGCCGTGCGGCATCTTGTCGTCGCTGCCGCCGTTGAACAGCGGGCCGACGGCCATGTCGAAGTCCTTCGGCGTGGTCGGCGCGGCCTCGTTCTCCACCCAGGAGCCGTTGGGGAGGAAGACGGCCTTGCCCCGGGTCCAGGCGGTCTGCGACTGGATGTGCGTCAGGCCCTGGCTGCCCTGGAGGAAGTAGCCCTTGGCGGCCAGCTCCGCATAGTGCTCGACGACCTGCTTGACCGCGTCGTTCGACGTCCAAGCCTTGGGCTCCAGATTGTCGATGGCGATCCATTTGTCGAGCCCGCCGATCTTGGCGATCTGCGCGAACATATTGAAGTGGACGTAGTAGGGGTACTTGCCCGGGTACGTCCAGGGCGCCACGCCCGACTTCTTGATCTCGCCGCAGAGCTTGACCATGTCGTCGAAAGAGGTCGGGTACTCCCAGCCCTTGTCCTTCAGCAGCTTGTGGGAATACCACGTGCCATAGACCGTGAACGCATAGTAGAAGACATCGAACACATCCTTGTGCTTGCCCTTTTCCAGGGTGCTGGGGTAGAGCGTGTCCCGGATCTTCTTCTTCGGGTCGTCCAGCGACGGCGCATCGAGCAACGCCGCCAGATCCTGCAACTGGCCCTGTGCGGACAGCTTGTTCATGTCCAGATGGTCGGCCCCGGAGTTGTCGATGATGTCCGGGGGATTCCCGCCGGCGAAGCGCGGCTGCAGCTTCGGCCCGACCTGCTGCGTTCCGGTGTGCTTGACGGTGACGCCATAGGTCTTGTCGTAGTCGGCCTCGGCGTCCTTGGCGTACTGGTCGCCCAGCCCGCCCTTGAAAATGAACGCCTCCAGGGCGACGCCCTTCTTCACGCCCAGCGGGTTCTTCGCGGAGGTCGCGCCCTTGTTCTTGGCGCCGTTGTCCTCGTTTCCGCCACCGCCTCCGGTGGCACACGCCGAGAGCGTTCCCATGGCCGGTACGGCGATGATTCCCAGGGCAGCGGCTCGCTTGACCAGATCACGACGGTTGAATTCAGAGGTGGATCCCATGCTCAAGTCCTCGCCTTCTTCAGGACTCAGGCGGTGTACCGGAGCCACCCCGGCACCGCGGGTCAGATGAAGCTGAGTTGTACGGGATGTGCACCGGGACGCCAGGGAAGTGCGGGGCGGTCATCCGTTTCCCGCTTTCCCCCCGGATCCACGGCCGTGTCGCACGGCCGGTCGGACGCCGACAGGTATAGTCCACTTGCGGCCGCAGGGGCAAGATCGAACGCAGGGTCGGGCGGCAGTCTTTCCCTAGTTGAGACCTCCCCGGTATGCGGGGGATTTTCCGGTCGTCACCCCCGGGGCGCGCCGGCCGGCACGGCCGACCCACCGATCTCGGCACCACCCTTGACACCAAAGCCCCCACGCACGTTACTTGTCTCTGCTTGGCTTGGCGCCACCCAACTGACAACGATGTCACCCTGGTTGAGAGGGCTCGCGTGCGGCTCAGACACCGGCACCGTCCACTGCGCGGGATCGCCCGCCCCGCCGCCCTCGTGGCGGCCGCTCTGCTCCTCGTCACCGGGCCCGGGCCGGCCGGCACCGCCCAGGCCGCACCGCCCCAACGACCCCACGGGGCCACGGAGTTCCGCTCGTCCTTAGAGGCCGGCGACCCGCAGCCGGACTGGAACGACGCCGTCGAGACCGGCCCCGACGGAAAGCCCAGGGTCTTAGGCGTCACCCAAGAAACCGCCCCCGCAGCGCCCGGGATGATCACCGGCGTCGACACCGGCCCCGGCGACTCCCCGACCGCCAAGGCGCACGCCGGCTTCAGCGGCGGCCATGCGCTGCGCTACGCCGGCACCCACACCGCCGACGGCCACGGCTACGCGTACAACAAGGTCTTCGAGGTCAGCATCCCCGTCACCACGGCCACCTCGCTCTCGTACGAGATCTTTCCGGAGATGGCACGGAGCGATCCGGACTACCCGGCGACCCATGCCGCCCTCGATCTGGCCTTCACCGACGGCACCTACCTCAGCGAGCTGTCCGCCGTCGACCAGCACGGCGCACCGCTGACCCCGCAGGGGCAGGGCGCCTCCAAGACGCTCTACGTCAACCAGTGGAACCACCGGGAGTCGCGGATCGGTGCGGTCGCCGCGGGCAAGACGGTCGCCCGCATCCTGGTCGCCTACGACGCGCCGCGGGCCCCGCGGACGACCACGGCCTTCCGCGGCTGGGTCGATGACCTCACCCTCGGCCCCGCCGCCCCGGACAAGCCGCTCGGGCACCTCTCCGACTACGCCGTCACCACCCGCGGCACGCTCTCCAGCGGCAGCTTCTCGCGCGGCAACACCTTCCCCGCCACCGCCGTCCCCAACGGCTTCACCTTCTGGACCCCGGTGACCAACGCGGGCTCCGCCGACTGGCTCTACGAGTACGCGCGGAAGAACAACGCCGACAACCTGCCCACCCTGCAGGCCTTCAGCGCCAGCCATGAGCCGAGCCCGTGGATGGGCGACCGGCAGACCTTCCAGGTCATGCCGTCCGTCGCGGCCGGCACCCCGGACGCCTCGCGCACCGGCCGGGCGCTGCCCTTCCACCACAGCAACGAGACCGCGAAGCCGCACTACTACGGCGTGACCTTCGACAACGGCCTCAAGACGGAGATCACCCCGACCGATCACGCCGCGCTGATGCGCTTCACCTTCCCCGGCGACCGGGCGAGCCTGATCTTCGACAACGTCAACAACAAGGGCGGCCTGAGCCTGGACACCGAGCACGGCATCGTCACCGGCTTCTCGGACGTCCGCAGCGGGCTGTCGGTCGGCGCCACCCGGCTCTTCGTCTACGGCACCTTCGACGCCCCGGTCACCGGCGGCGGCCGGCTCGCCAACGAGGGGTGCGGCGCCAGCCGCTCCAGTGGAGCCGGTGCTTGCACCGGGGGCAAGGACGTCACCGGCTATCTCCGCTTCCGGCCCGGCGCGGACCGCACCGTGACCATGCGGATCGCGACCTCCCTGATCAGCGTGGACCAGGCGAAGGCGAATCTGGCCCGGGAGATCCCCGCCGATGCCACCTTCGCCGATATCGAGGGCCGGGCGCAGGCGCAGTGGGACGGCCTCATGGGCCGGATCGAGGTCCAGGGCGCCAGCCGCGACCAGCTCACCACCCTCTACTCCAACCTCTACCGCCTCTACCTCTACCCCAACTCCGGCTTCGAGAAGGTCGGTTCGCGCAGCCGCTATGCCAGCCCGTTCTCGCCGCAGACCGGCCAGGACACCCCGACCCACACCGGCTCGAAGATCGTCGACGGTGAGATCTACGTCAACAACGGCTTCTGGGACACCTACCGGACCACCTGGCCCGCCTATTCCCTGCTCACGCCGAAACGCGCGGGGAAAATGGTCGACGGCTTCGTGCAGCAGTACAAGGACGGCGGCTGGATCTCCCGCTGGTCCTCCCCCGGCTATGCGGACCTCATGACCGGTACGAGTTCCGACGTGGCCTTCGCCGATGCCTACCTCAAGGGCGTGAAGTTCGACGCCGAGGCTGCCTATGCCGCGGCCGTCAAGAACGCCACCGTCGCCCCGCCGAACCCCGGTGTCGGCCGCAAGGGCATGACCACGTCCCCCTTCCTCGGCTATACGAGCACCGACACCCGCGAGGGAATGTCCTGGGCGCTGGAGGGCTATCTCAACGATTTCGGTATCTCCCGTATGGGCCAGGCCCTCTACGAGAAGACCAAAAAGCCCCGCTACAAGGAAGAATCGGCGTATTTCCTGGGCCGCGCCCAGAACTACGTCCAGCTCTTCGACGAAAAGTCCGGCTTCTTCCAGGGCAAGGATGCCCACGGCAACTGGCGGCTGCCCGCGGACCGGTTCGACCCCCGTGTCTGGGGCTACGACTACACCGAGACCAACGCCTGGACCGCCGCCTTCACCGCGCCGCAGGACACCCGGGGGCTGGCCAACCTCTACGGTGGCCGCCCGGGCCTGGCCAAGAAGCTGGACGCCTACTTCTCCACCCCGGAGACCGCGGCCAGGGAATTCGCCGGCTCCTACGGCCAGGTGATCCACGAAATGACCGAGGCCCGCGACACCCGGATGGGCATGTACGGGCACAGCAATCAGCCCGCGCACCACATCGGCTACCTGTACGACGCGGCCGGGCAGCCCTGGAAGACCCAGGAAAAGGTCCGCGAGGCGATGTCCCGGCTCTACCTCGGCAGTGAGATCGGCCAGGGATATCCGGGCGACGAGGACAACGGTGAGATGTCCGCGTGGTACGTCTTCAGCGCGCTGGGTTTCTATCCGCTGGTGATGGGCCAGGGCGAATACGCGGTGGGCTCCCCGCTGTTCACCAAGGCCACGGTCCATCTGGAGAACGGCCGCGATCTCACCATCAACGCCCCGCACAACTCCCCACGCAACATTTACGTCCAGCAGCTCACGCTCAACGGCAAGCCGTGGAATTCCACCGCCCTGCCGCACCGCCTCCTGGCCCGCGGCGGCACCCTGGACTTCACCATGGGCCCCGAGCCGTCCGCCTGGGGCACCGGCGCGCACGCGGCCCCCACCTCGATCACCACGGACGACAAGGTCCCCGCCCCGCCCCGGGACCTGACCGGCCCCGGCGGCGGCCCGCTGTACGACAACACCTCGGACACCTCGGCCGAACTGACCGATGCCCCGGTGGACCTCGCCCGGCCCGCCACGGTCACGTCATACACCTTCACGTCGGCGGACCGCGCCTCGGCACCGTCGGGCTGGACGCTGGAGGGCTCCGCCGACGGGGAGCAGTGGACGCGGCTGGACCATCGCGAGGGGGAGTCCTTCACCTGGGACCACCAGACCCGGGTCTTCGGCATCAGCCGGCCGGGCAGCTACCGGCACTACCGGGTGGTGCCCGACCACAAGGGCACCCTGGCCGAGGTCGAGTTGCTCGGGACGCCGTAAATACCGACGCCGTGAAAACGGGACGGGCCGCACCCCCTCGACCGAGGGAGTGCGGCCCGTCCTGCTGCCGCTGCCGCGGGGGACTTACTTACGCAGGAGCGAGCGCAGCACGTACTGCATGATGCCGCCGTTGCGGTAGTAGTCCGCCTCGCCGGGGGTGTCGATGCGGACGACCGCGTCGAACTCGACACCGCTGTCGGTGGTGACCTTGACGGTGCGCGGCGTGGTGCCGTCGTTCAGCCCGGTCACGCCGGAGACGGCGAAGGTCTCCTCGCCGGTCAGACCGAGGGTCTCGGCGGACTGGCCCTCCGGGAACTGCAGCGGGAGGACGCCCATGCCGATGAGGTTCGAGCGGTGGATGCGCTCGTAGGACTCGGCGACGACGGCCTTGACGCCGAGCAGCGCGGTGCCCTTCGCGGCCCAGTCGCGGGACGAGCCGGAGCCGTACTCCTTGCCGGCCAGGATGACCAGCGGGACGCCGGCGGCCTGGTAGTTCTGCGACGCGTCGTAGATGAAGGAGACCGGGCCGTCCTCCTGCGTGAAGTCACGCGTGAAGCCGCCCTCGGTGCCCGGCGCGATCTGGTTGCGCAGGCGGATGTTGGCGAAGGTGCCGCGGATCATGACCTCGTGGTTACCACGGCGGGAGCCGTAGGAGTTGAAGTCGCGACGCTCGACGCCGTGCTCGGTGAGGTACTTGCCGGCCGGGGTGTCGGCCTTGATCGCACCGGCCGGGGAGATGTGGTCGGTGGTGACCGAGTCGCCCAGCTTGGCCAGGACGCGCGCACCGGCGATGTCCTGGACCGGCGACGGCTCCATCGCCATGCCCTCGAAGTACGGGGGCTTACGGACGTAGGTGGACTGCGGGTCCCACTCGAAGGTGTTGCCGGTCGGGATCGACAGCGCCTGCCACTGGGCGTCGCCCGCGAAGACGTCCTGGTAGGACTTGTTGAACATGTCCTCGCCGATGGCGTTGGCCACGACGTCGTTGACCTCGGCCTCGGAGGGCCAGATGTCCTTCAGGAAGACCGGGTTGCCGTCCTGGTCGGTGCCGAGTGCGTCCTTGGTGATGTCCACCTTCATGGAGCCCGCGAGGGCGTACGCGACGACCAGCGGCGGGGACGCCAGGTAGTTCATCTTGACGTCGGGGTTGATCCGGCCCTCGAAGTTACGGTTGCCGGAGAGCACCGACGTGACGGCCAGGTCGTGGTCGTTGACGGCCTTGGAGACCTCCTCCGGCAGCGGGCCGGAGTTGCCGATGCAGGTGGTGCAGCCGTAGCCGACGAGGTTGAAGCCGACCTTGTCGAGGTACGGGGTCAGCCCGGCCTTGTCGAAGTAGTCGGTGACGACCTTCGAGCCCGGGGCGAGGGTGGTCTTGACCCACGGCTTGCGGGTCAGGCCCTTCTCGACCGCCTTCTTGGCCACCAGCGCGGCGGCGACCATGACGTACGGGTTCGAGGTGTTGGTGCAGGAGGTGATGGCCGCGACCGTCACCGCACCGTGGTCGATCTCGTACGTCGAGCCGTCGGGGGCGGTGACCGTGGTCGGACGGCTCGGCACGCCATTGGCGGCGGCCGGGGAGTCGGAGGCCGGGAAGGACTCCTCGCCCGCCTCGTCCGCGTCGGAGACGTAGTTGAGGACATCGCGCTCGAACTGCGTGGCGGCCTCGGCGAGGACGATGCGGTCCTGCGGGCGCTTCGGGCCGGCGATCGACGGGACGACCGTCGACAGGTCCAGCTCCAGCTTCTCGGAGAAGTCGGGCTCGGCGGCCGGGTCGAGCCAGAGGCCCTGCTCCTTGGCGTACGCCTCGACGAGCGCGACCTGCTGGGCGTCGCGGCCGGTCAGGCGCAGGTAGTTCAGGGTCTCGTCGTCGATCGGGAAGATCGCGGCGGTCGAACCGAACTCCGGCGACATGTTGCCGATGGTGGCGCGGTTGGCCAGCGAGGTGGCGGCGACGCCCTCGCCGTAGAACTCGACGAACTTGCCGACGACACCGTGCTTGCGCAGCATCTCGGTGATGGTCAGCACGAGGTCGGTGGCGGTGGTGCCGGGCTTCAGCTCACCGGTCAGCTTGAAGCCGACGACGCGCGGAATGAGCATCGAGACCGGCTGGCCGAGCATCGCGGCCTCGGCCTCGATGCCGCCGACGCCCCAGCCCAGCACACCGAGGCCGTTGACCATGGTGGTGTGCGAGTCGGTGCCGACGAGGGTGTCGGGGTAGGCCTGGCCGTTGCGGACCATGACCGTACGGGCCAGGTGCTCGATGTTCACCTGGTGGACGATGCCGGTCCCGGGCGGGACGACCTTGAACTCGTCGAAGGCGGTCTGGCCCCAGCGCAGGAACTGGTAGCGCTCCTTGTTGCGGCCGTACTCCAGCTCGACGTTCTGGCCGAAGGCGTCCTTCGTGCCGAACTTGTCGGCGATGACGGAGTGGTCGATGACCAGCTCGGCCGGGGCCAGCGGGTTGATCTTCGCCGGGTCGCCGCCGAGCTCCTTGACGGCCTCACGCATGGTCGCGAGGTCCACGACACACGGCACACCGGTGAAGTCCTGCATGATCACGCGGGCCGGCGTGAACTGGATCTCCTGGCTGGGCTGGGCCTGCGAGTCCCAGCCGCCGAGCGCCCGGATGTGGTCGGCGGTGATGTTCGCGCCGTCCTCGGTGCGGAGCAGGTTCTCCAGCAGCACCTTCAGGCTGTACGGGAGGCGGGCCGAGCCCTCCACCTTGTCCAGCCGGAAGATCTCGTACGACTCGTCGCCCACCTGCAGCGTGCTGCGGGCGTCGAAGCTGTTCGCCGACACGACAGTCTCCTTCATGCATGAATTCGCGCGTACCGCCGCAATGCTGCCGTCACAGCCCCTTGCCCCATCCACTAAGGTTGGCCTAACTTAGGCATGCCTTACTGGCGCGGCAGCGGTACGCCTCTCGGTAGATATCTCGATGTCGAGATAACTCTAATACATCGCCGCGCCGGGGTCATGCCCTGACCTTCGCGCATTCGCCATCGCCGCCTGCCGTTCACCCCGCCGACACCCTCCTCGCGGCCGCCGCCTTCCGGGGCACAAGGAAGGCGGGAGAAATCCAACAGCATTTATATAAGCGCTGTTACGGTTTGCTCATGACGCAAACGGACCCGACGCCCGACCCCACCCACCACAGCCGATGGCGGCCGCTGCGGCTGCTTCAGGCCTCGATGGACGCGGACATCGCCCGGATCTACGCGGAGAAGCAGATCGACGGGCTCAAGCCGAGCTATGTGCTGGAGATGCTCCGGCTGCACGCCGAGGGGCCGATGACCATCACCGAGTTGGCCGCGTCGGTCGGCCGGACGCATTCGGCGCTCAGCCAGAAGGTGGCCGCGATGCGCGCGGCCGGCTGGGTCCGGACCGTGCCGGGCGACGATGCGCGCAGCAAGAAGGTGACGCTCACGGACGACGCCCGCCGCGTGGCCGGCCGGCTGGCGGCGGAGTGGCGGGCCACGGAGGCCGCGCTCGCCGAGATCGAGGCGGAGATCCCCTACCCCCTCAGCCGGGTCGTCACCGACATCGAGCAGGCCCTCGCACGCAAGAGCTTCCACGACCGGATCGCCGAGAGGCTGGCGGCGGACCCGGCATGGGAGTGAGGCGGGCCCTCCTCGATGTGCGCCCGCTGCGCTCGTCGGCACCGTTCCGGCGGCTCTGGGTCGGCCAGGCGCTCTCCGGGCTCGGCAGCCAGATGACGCGCGTCGCCGTGCTGTTCCAGATCTGGCAGATGACGCACAGCACCGCCTGGACCGGCGCGGTGGGCCTTGCCGGGGCCGTTCCGCTCCTGGCCCTCGGGCTCTTCGCAGGGTCCGTCGTCGACCGGGTGGACCGGCGGACGTGCTACCTGGTCACCACCGGCGGCCAGGCCGTCTGCTCCCTGCTGCTCGCCGTGCAGGGCTTGCTCGGGCACTTCCCGGCCGCGGGCGTACTGCTGCTGGTCGCGGTGCAGTCCTGCTTCGGGGCCGGCAGCGGTCCGGCGGCCCGCACGTTCGTCCCCCGCCTGCTTCCCGAGGACCAGCGCGCGGCCGGGCTGGCACTGCGCCGGATCGCCTTCCAGGGCGCCATGTTGACCGGACCGGCACTGGGCGGGCTGCTCCTGGACGGGCTGGGCGTCGGCGGCTGCTACCTGGTCGACGCGCTCACCTTCACCGCGGCGCTCCACGGTGCGCGGGGCCTGCCGCCGATGCGCCCCGGGGACGAGCCGGCCCGGCCGGGCCTGCGCGGTGTACGGGACGGCCTGGCCTTCCTGGTCCGCACGCCCGTCATTCGCGGGGCGCTCCTCACCGACCTGGCCACCACCGTCCTGTCGATGCCGATCAGCCTGTTCCCCCTGATCAACGCGGAACGGTTCGCCGGCGGCCCGGGCACCCTCGGGCTGTTCCTGACCGCCCTCGCGGCCGGCGGCCTCGCCGCGTCCGTCCTCTCCGGGACCTTCACCCGGTGCTCCCGTCCCGGCCTGGTGATGCTCGGCGGATCGGCGGCGTGGGGCGGGGCGCTCGCGCTGTTCGGCCTCTCGACCCACCCATGGGCCGGACTGGGGTTCCTGGTCCTGGCCGGTGCGGCCGACACCGTGTCCGTGGTGTCCCGCAACACCCTCGTCCAGCGGCACACCCCCGACGCACTGCTGGGCCGGGTCGGCGCCGCGGAACAGATCGTCGGGCAGGCCGGGCCGGACCTCGGCAATGTCCGCGGAGGCCTGCTGGCCGACGCCACGTCAGGGGTGACCGCCCTGGTCAGCGGCGGTCTGCTGTGCCTCGGCGCGGTCGCTCTGGTGGGTGCCGCGACGCCCGGGCTGCGCGCGTGCTCCGCGGATTCCCGCCGCCCGGGAGACGCTGCGGTGGCCGCCCCGGAAAAATCTCCGAAGAATTCCGGGAAAGGTGTCGATCCGGCCGTCTCCCGTTCGACGCAAGGGTGAGAGGCGGGGACCAGCCCCGCCCTCCCGACCGAGGAGTGACCATGCCGCGCTTTCTGACGATGATCCGCATCGACGAGCAGAACGCCCCCGCCGAGGGCCCCGGCCCCGAGTTCGAGGGGCGGATGGCCGAGCTGTTGGAGGAGATCACCAAGGCGGGAGTCATGCTGGACACGGCCGGCCTCACCCCGACCTCCGAGGGCACCCGGGTCACCTGGTCCGAGGGGAAGCTCCACTGGAGCGACGGGCCGTTCACCGAGAGCAAGGAGGTCATCGGCGGCTACGCCCTGACCCAGTGCAAGGACAAGGCCGAGGCCCTGGAGTGGACCAAGCGGTTCCTGCAGATCCACCCGGAGCACCTGACGGTCACCGCCGAGGTCCGCGAGATCGCCGAGGGCTGACCGGCGCCCCACCCCCATACGCGCGCTACGGGCAGGGGAAACCTGCCCGTAGCCTCCCTCCTGTCACATGCGCCCCGCCGGATGCGTCAGTACGGTGACGGACCTTGTCGGGGAGCAAAACGGGGGAAGGATGCGAGCGATGGATGAGCACGAGTGGCTGGCGGAGCGCTTCGAGGAGAACCGGAGCCATCTGCGGGCGGTGGCCTACCGGATGCTCGGGTCGCTGACCGAGGCGGAGGACGCCGTCCAGGAGGCCTGGCTGCGGCTCGACCGGTCCGGTGCGGACGGCGTGGAGAATCTGGGCGGATGGCTGACGACGGTCGTGGGGCGGGTATGCCTGGACCAGCTGCGCCGGCGCACGGCACGGCGCGAGGACCCGCTCGAAGTGCATGTCCCCGAGCCGGTCGTGCGCCGGCTGGACGCCGACGGCCCGGAGGACGCGGCGGTGCTGGCCGACTCCGTCGGGCTGGCGCTGCTCGTCGTCCTGGAGACCCTCTCCCCCGCCGAGCGGCTGGCCTTCGTCCTGCACGACATGTTCGCGATGCCCTTCGACGAGATCGCGCCGATCGTCGACCGCACGCCCGCCGCCGCCCGGCAGCTCGCCAGCCGGGCCCGGCGGCGCGTGCAGGGCACCGCCCCGGCCCCCGATCCGGATCTCGCCCGGCAGCGGGAGGTGGTCGACGCCTTCCTCGCCGCCTCCCGCGGCGGCGACTTCGATGCACTGCTCGCCGTCCTCGACCCGGACGTGGTGCTGCGCGCCGACGCCGGTGCCGCGGGCGGCGGGCTGTCGAAGCTGGTCCGCGGAGCACGCGCGGTCGTCGAACAGGCGCTGATGTTCTCCCGGTTCGCGCCGTTCGCCCGGCCGGCGCTGGTCAACGGCGCACCCGGGCTGGTCACGGCGCCGGGCGGAGTGCCGCTCTCCGTCATGGGCTTCACCATCGCCCACGGGAAGGTCGTCGAGATCAATATCCTCGCCGATCCGGCACGCCTGGAGCGGCTGGACCTGACGTTCCTCGACGACTGAGGAGGCCGGGCCCGTCGGGGGAGGCTGGCCTCCACCGATGCCCAGACCCCGTACGGGGTAGGGCAGTTGGTCCTACGCTGACGCCGTGACGGCCACCCCGGAACCCGCGCCCCCTTGCCCGTCCCCGACGCTGACCGCGCTGCCCGCCGGCCCACCCCTCTGGCGCGACCGGCGGTTCGTGTTGCTCACCGCCGCCCGTACGATCTCGGTCCTCGGCACCGGCTTCGCCCGGGTGGCGCTGTCCTTCGCGGTGCTGGCACTGCCGGGGGCGGGCCCCGGGCAGCTGTCGCTGGTGCTGGCCTGTCAGGCGGTGCCACAGCTGGCGTTCGTCCTCGTCGGCGGGGTGCTGGCGGACCGGGTGTCGCGCTCCCGGCTGATGATCGTCGCCGATCTCGTGGGCGCGGCCGCCTACGCCGGGCTCGCCGCGATGGTGTTGACGGGGCAGGCGCCGCTGTGGGCGCTCTGCTCGCTGGCCGCGCTGGCGGGGACGGCCACCGCGCTGTTCTCCCCCGCGATGGACGGCGTCATTCCGCTGCTGGTCCCCGCCGGACGGCTGCAACGGGCGAACGGACTGCTGCGGGTCGGCATGAACAGCTCGATGCTGCTGGGGCTGGCGCTGTCCGGTGTGGTCGTGGCACTCGTCGGCGCCGGCTGGGCGCTGGCCCTCAACGCCGCCTCCTTCGTGGTGAGCGCGCTGCTGATCCGCTGCCTCCGGCTGTCCGCACGGGTCCGGCCGAGGGCGTCGGGGTGGTCGGAACTGCGGGACGGCTGGCGGGAGTTCGCTAGGCGGCAGTGGCTGTGGGTCGTCGTGGTGCAGTACGCGGTCGTCGTCGCCGCGCTCAACGCCAACGCCGGGGTGCTGGGACCGCTGGCGACCGAAGGCGGGCTGGGCGGTGCGCGCTCCTGGTCCCTGATCGTGGCCGCGCAGGCACTGGGCACCATCTTGGGCGCGGGACTGGCCGCCCGCCTCCGGGTGCACCGTCCGGTCCTGGTCGCCGTATTGGCCACCTTCCCGGCGGCACTCCCGATCGCCCTGCTCGCCGTGCGGGCACCGGTGCCGCTGATCGCGCTCGCCATGTTCGGCTCGGGTATCGCCGCCGACGTCTTCGGGGTGCTGTGGGCGACGACCCTCCAGCGGGAGGTCCCCGAGGCGGCGCTGTCCCGCGTCAGTTCGTACGACTGGTTCGGCTCACTGGCCTTCGCACCACTCGGCCTGCTGGTCGCGGGGCCGGTCGCGGCACACCTCGGCGTGGGTCGTACGCTCGCCGGCTGCGCCGCGCTGATCGTCCTCGCCACGGCCGCCGCGCTGCTCTCCCCGCAGGTCCGCGGCCTGCGCACGCTCCGGCCGGCACCTGGCGACGAGGCACCGGACGGCCCGTGAACGAGCGGTGCGGCGGAGCCGGCCGGGGTGGTGCGGCGGAGCCGACCCGGGTGGTGCGGCGGAGCCGGCCCGGGTGCACCCTCCGCCGCGTCCGCCCGTACTCACCGCCCCGCCAGCCCCGTCCGTACCACCGTGACGATCTCCTCGTCGGAGAGCCCCAGATGGCGGGCCTCGGCGATCAGCCGCTCGGCGGTCTCCCCGAGGCGGGCACGCGCGGGTGTGGCGGCACCGGTGACCACCGCACCGCGCCCGCGGCGGAGTTCGATCAGCCCCTCCTCCTTGAGGCGCTGATAGCCGCGCAGCACGGTATGGACGTTCACGCCGAGGGACCCGGCGAGCTCGCGGGCGGCCGGCAGCCGCTCCCCGGCGTCCACCGTGCCGTCGGCGATGGCGCCGCGGACACAGGCCGCGATCTGGTCGCCGAGCGGGACGGACGAGCCGGGATCGACCCGGAAGAGCACCTCAGCCTCCTTGCCGCGAACGGGCGCGGTCGGTGTACGTATTGAGCAGTGCGGCGGCGGTCGCGGCATCATCGACCGTCACCACGAACTCCCTGCCGCTGGTCAGCCGTACCACGATGCCCTCCCCCGAGCGCAGCACGAAGCCGCTGCCGCCGCCCCGGATGCGGTAGCCCCAGCCGCCGAACTCGGCGAAGCAGGCGATCCGTCGGCTGCCGGCCTCCTCGATGCGGTCCAGGGGTATGCGCCGGAAATGGCACCGCGAGGACAGCAGCGTCGGCGCGAGGGTCAGCCCGCGCCGGTCCACGGTCACCCGTACCGAGGCCAGCGGCAGGGACACGGCAGCGCCGAACAGCAGGCCCGCGCCGGCGATCCAGCCGGCGACGAGGCCGACGACGAGCCCGGCGGCGAGCAGCAGACCGCCCAGTACGGCCAGCGGCGGCGAGCTGATGGTGCGCGACCAGCCGGCCGTCGCGGCGGCGGGAAGGTCGAGCCGGGACACCGCACCGCGCGGCCGCCGGGGCGCGGCAGGCGCCGCGCCGGCGAGCAGTCGCCCCAGCGCCCCGGCGCACAGCGCGACTGCGAGGCTGAGGAACAGCTCCCACTGCGGCACCCGGACGGCCGATACATCGGCCACGTCGGCGTTGCTGAGCAGCGTCACGCAGACGGCGTAACCGGTTACGGCGGCGGTGGCGTAGCCGCCGGCGATCACCCACGGCACCTCGGGGGCGTCCGGCCGCAGCTGGATGAGGAGGCCGACCACGGCGCCGAGGAGGAGGAACAGGGCGAGGGATCCGGTCAGAAAGCCCTGGACCGAGGTGAAGCCGTCGGCCTGGCCGCCGTACCGGAAATGGGTGGCGAGCGGATCGGGCAGCCGGCCGGACACCGCCGTATAGATGCCGGCGAACGCCACGAGCACGGCAAGGAAGGGGCCGGCGGCAACCAGGGCCCGCGGCCGGCCGGTCAGAGGCGGGACGGATCGCAGCACACTCTTCATGACTCCCCTTATGACGTCCCTTATGACTCCCCTTCAATTGTTCGCATAGTAGGAGAACAACCCAGGCAATGGCAATTGCGTATCCATCTCATATCTGAGATACGGTCACCCCATGGCAGACGACTACCTCGTACGCATCGGCAGGCTCATCCGTGACGCCCGGCAGCACCGTGGCTGGACACAGACGCAGCTTGCGGAGGCTCTCGGCACCAGCCAGAGTGCGGTCAACCGCATCGAACGCGGGAATCAGAACATCAGTCTTGAGATGATCGCCCGAATCGGCGAGGCGCTCGACAGCGAAATCGTCTCGCTCGGTTATGCCGGGCCGATGCATCTGCGGGTGGTCGGCGGCCGCCGGCTGTCCGGCGGCATCGACGTGAAGACGAGCAAGAACGCCTGCGTGGCGCTGCTGTGCGCCACGCTGCTGAACGCCGGCCGCACAACTCTGCGCCGGGTGGCCCGCATTGAGGAGGTCTACCGCATCCTCGAAGTGCTGGGCAGCATCGGCGTACGGACCCGGTGGATCAACGACGGCAACGACCTGGAGATCGTTCCGCCCGCCGAGCTCGACCTCGCCTCGATGGACACCGAGGCGGCCCGCCGCACCCGCAGCGTCATCATGTTCCTCGGCCCGCTGCTGCACCGGATGGACCACTTCAAGCTGCCCTACGCGGGCGGCTGCGACCTCGGCACCCGGACCGTGACCCCGCACATGACGGCGCTGCGGCACTTCGGCCTGGAGATCACCGCGACCGACGGCACCTACATCGCCGAGGTGGACCGCAGCGTCGCCCCCAAGCGCGCCATCGTGCTGACCGAACGCGGCGACACCGTCACGGAGAACGCGCTGCTGGCCGCCGCCCGCCACGACGGCGTCACGGTCATCCGCAACGCCTCCTCCAACTACATGGTCCAGGACCTGTGTTTCTTCCTGGAGGAGCTGGGCGTCCGGGTCGACGGCATCGGCACCACCACGCTCACCGTCCACGGCGCCGCGCACATCGAACGCGATGTGGACTTCGCCCCGTCCGAGGACCCGGTCGAGGCAATGAGCCTGCTGGCGGCGGCAGTTGTCACCGAGTCCGAGCTGACCATCCGCCGCGTCCCGGTCGAGTTCCTGGAGATCGAGCTGGCGGTCCTGGAGGAGATGGGCCTGGACCACGAGCGCAGCCCGGAGTACGCCGCCGACAACGGCCGCACCCGGCTGATCGACCTGACCGTCCGCCCCTCCAAGCTCCAAGCCCCGATCGACAAGATCCACCCGATGCCCTTCCCGGGCCTCAACATCGACAACGTCCCCTTCTTCGCGGCCATCGCGGCCAGCGCCCAGGGCCAGACCCTCATCCACGACTGGGTCTACGACAACCGCGCCATCTACCTGACGGACCTCAACCGCCTCGGCGCCCAGGTCAAGCTGCTCGACCCGCACCGGGTACTGGTCGACGGCACGACCCGCTGGCGCTCCGCGGAAATGATGTGCCCCCCGGCCCTGCGCCCGGCCGTCGTCGTCCTCCTGGCCATGATGGCCGCCGAGGGCACCTCCGTCCTGCGCAACGTCTACGTCATCAACCGCGGCTACGAGGACCTGGCGGAACGGCTCAACTCGATCGGGGCGCAGATCGAGATCTTTCGGGACATCTGAGGGGCGGATGTCGCTGCGTCAGGGAAACGCGTAACCCAGCAAGGACTCCCGGGTATGGCCCTCGCAGTCGGCTGCGCTGGAGACGAAGTGGTCTCCGCTGGAAGGGGTGTAGCAGCGGTAGAGGGGGACCGACCCGCTCACCTGGTTGGTGTGGACGTAGCCGACGGGTCCCATGGGGAACTGGCCTTCGCAGCCGGGGTCGCGGGTGAGGAGCGTGTGGCCGGCCGTTTTGCACTCGTAGAGCATGGTGGTGTCGGGCGCCTGGTGGCGCAGGAGCTTCCAGGTCTGCTCCTGGGTGAAGCCGGGCGGCAGCAGCCGGGAGGAGGCGACGTGTCCGCGGTCGGGGCGGTAGCCGCGGCGCAGCAGGGTGTACGGCAGGTGCTCGAATCCGCAGGAGAGCTGGGGTGCGGGCAGGTCGTTGCGGTTGGCCAGGGCCCACGTGGCCCACGCGGGTTTGGCGGAGCCGTCCTGTCTGCGGAGGCCGAGCTTGAGGCCGCCCTCGGCGGGGTTGTCCTGCATCCGGTGGTAGATGTAGCTCTCGATGTCCGGTGTGCCGAGCACATTGCGGAAGGCGTCGCACACCGCGGTGGCCTGCTGTGACTCGTTGGACCGGTCTCCGGAGTTGATGCCGCTCTCGGTGAGCTGGATCGTCCAGGCGGAGGGGGTGTGCGGGAACTGCTGGCGCAGCCAGCCCACCACTACGCCGATGTTGCCGTAGGTGACCTTGGGGAAGTCGTCGGCAGAGAAGGCGGAGGTGAACAGGTCGGGGGCGTACGGGTGGTAGGCGACGCGCCATTGGCGCGATCCCGTCCGGGCAGCCAGGCCCTTGAGCACCGTCATGCCGGACAGCGTCGCGTCGTGGTCGGAGGGGCGGTCGTATGCCGTGCCGAAGTGGTGGTCCAGTGAGGTCAGTACCTTGGCGGTGGGCTGCTGGACGGTGATGCGGTCGTAGGCGGCGTTGTAGTTCGCCGCGATCTCATCGAGCCATTGCGTGGTGTCGCAGGGCTTGCCGCTTCCGCAGCCGATGTTGAACCAGGTGTTGGTGTTGACCTCGTTGTCGATCACGAAGTCGGCGATCCGGCCGTGCCCGTGGAGTCCGTCGTAACGCTGGGCCAGCATGCCGGCGAACCGTCCGAAGTCGGCAGGGTCCTTGGGTGCGCAGAACAACTCATAGCCGGGCGCCGGCTCGCAGGGTCGGCCCTGACGGGCCCAGTCGGGCGTGCCGTAGACGATGGCGGTGACCACCATGCCCCGGTCGGTCCACTCCTTGATGGCCGCGTCCACCTCGGGCCGGATGGTGAAGCAGCGGCCGTCGAACTCCTGCTCACCGGCGGCGCAGGGGGCTGTTTCGGCAGTTCGCTCCCAGTCCGCCCAGACGAGGTTCATGGAGACGCCGCCGGCGTTGTTGCCGGCGATCTCGTCCTTGGGGGACCAGAAGTCCGGCTGGATGCCCTTGATGCGGTAGTCGGAGCGCGTCGGGTACGGCAGCGCAGCCGCCTCGGCACCGGCGGTGGGCTGGAGAGCCTCGGGAAGGAGGAGGGCGGAGATGAGCAGCACGAGAGCCGCAAGACACCGGGCTGCTCTGGCCATGATTCTCCTTCTACGTCTTATCCGTCGAGCGTGTGCGGCAGGTTCAGCGTGCGGTCGGGGCGTACCGGCCGTGACATACCGGCGCCCGTGCAGTGGCCGACGGTGTAGTTGCCGACGGTGGCCTCCGGTCGGTTCAGCGGATGAAGTCGACCTCCGGGTAATGCCGCGAGGGGCCGTCGAGCAGGCTGCTGTGCTGGTCGCGCAGGTGCTTGTCGAAGAAGGCGGCGACGTAGGTGCGTTGGACCTCGATGGAGCGGTTGGGGTCGATCGTGCCGAGTGCCTGCTGCATTACTTCCGGGGTTACCCCGAATGCGCCCGGCGCCTGGGGGAACAGGACCTGGTTGTCGACGAAGGAGTTGTGCCCGGAGCCGCGCAGCTTCAGGTCGAGCCGCTCTCCGTGCAGGTTTTCCCAGAGCCGCGCCCAGCTCGGGTCGGTGTTGCGGTTGTGGTGCTCGGAACTGAACAGCATGTAGGGGCGGTCGAGCCGCTGGTGTTCCGACCGGCCGAAGAGCTGGCCGTCCAGGTTCACGCCGGCGTCGATCCTGGAGTCCGCGTGCATGGCAGCGGCCACTGATCCGCCACCGAGGGAGGCACCGAACATCCCGATGTGTTTCGTGCTCACGGCCTGGGTCAGCCCGTGGGGAAGCGCCTTGTGTTCCACGTCCGGGTTGTGGCCGCGGGCGATCTCGGCCAGCTGGTTGATGACGAAGTGGCTGTCCGCCGCCCGGACGTCGATCAAGTCGCGCGATTTGGTGCCTGGCGGCAGCATGCTCGGCTCATGTCGCCCGCCGGGGAACACCACATCGTTGGTGTCGTGGGTGTGATCGATGGTGACGACCAAGTAGCCGCGGCTGGCCAGGTCCTGAACCAGTGCCGTGCCCGTCGCACGGTTCCCACGCCCGCCGGGCGAGTACAGCAGCACCGGCAGCTTGCCGTCCTTGCGGGCGACCGGGGCGCCGGTGTGCCCGGCTGTGGTGGGCAGGGTCACCCCGCCCGGCAGCACCTGCTGGCTGTTGGGGAGGAGTGCGGCGGGGTACTGGCTGGTGTGCGTGGCCGGGTACCACAGCGAGACCATCAGCTCGCGCTGCTGTCCGGGCACCCAGGGATCCATGCGGGACGAGTCGCGCAGGTGGAGGTCGACCGTCCCAACGCGATGGCGACCGGTCGGGGCCGGGAGAGTCAGCTGGCCCGGGGCCTGGGGCGGTTCCACGGCCGCTTCCGTTTCCGCGGACGCCGCTGTGTCCATGGCCGCTGCCGTGGTCGCATGGGCGGTCTTCTCCGCGGCGGTGGCCGGCGCGATCCCGGCGCCCAGGGCGAGGGTCAGTAGTCCTGTGGTACCGGCGACCCGGGTGCGCAACCGACTGTGGCGCCTTCGTGCGTGCTTCATGGGCAGCCCCCCTCCATGGTGGTGATCGCCACGTGATCAGCGATCGGCTGGCGGTCATCGTATATGCAGTTTTGCCATTGCCAAGCCAACCCACTTGATAGGGCAGGGAGTTATCCACGGCGGTGGGTGAGGTGAGCGCTCATGACGCGTCCGGAATTGCGCGGTGTCGACTTCGTACACCGTCCGTCGCCGGGCCTCGGTGAGTGACCTTTTCGCTGGACCCATATGTGTGGGGAGCTGTCTGTCGGCGCTCGCGGAGCATGCCTCCGAGTTGAGCAACGTCGGGTGCCCATACGGGATGCGCAACGGGGAAATCCCCTGGTTGGGCCGGTGTCAGTTGTCAGCGGCGGCCCATTCGGCAACCTCAGGCAACCAGTTGCAGCAGCAAGGTCCAAGCCGGCGGAGGGTCGGCGTGAGCGACCGTTCCGTTGCCTCAACACGAGGGCTGAGGGAGCGTCAGACCCGACCAGAAGGCCTCTGTGGGAGGCGACTGGTTCGCGCCATCGCCGGATGGCAGCCATCGGATCCAGGTTTGCTTCGGCTTTGCTCACCGTATTCACTGAGCGCTTTTATTACGCGGCAGTTCGTAACTACTGACCGCTCCGACCAGCCCTTGTGGATTTGCGGATTTACTCGGGAAGGGGCCGTTTCGGGGGCGAACTTCAGCGCCATCGCGACTCTGCGTGAGGCGCCGAACGCAGAGCGGAAACGGGCGGGAACCGGCCCTGGCGACCGGTGCGTTGGAAATTCCCCCATGTCGGGATGGGGTCGAAAGACGCATAAGCGGCCGCTTCCGAGGGCGAGTTGAGCCCCATGTTGTACGGGCCGGCAATCCGGGCACAGCATGAACAACCTTGTGATTATCCTGTGTTCCCAGTATTCATACTGTTTGAGTTGCCGCACGGCCACCCCCATATGCCGAGAGGACGCTGCCCTGCTCGCTGTTGCCCGCGCGCCCCGTCCGCACCGCACCCGACGCCGCGCCGACATGCCCATGCTCGGAGGCGTCCGCCCACCGATCGCCGCACTGCTCTGCGCCCTGCTGGCAGTTTCCGCGTTGACCGCTCTCGGTCTCGGTACCGTTCACGAACAGGATGTGCCCCAGGCCCTGAGCGACGCGGAACGCCAGATCGCCCAGGATGCCGCCGACTCGGTCGGGACCTCCATCAACGCAAGTGCCAGGGCCGTGCGCCGCTCCGCGGCGTCGGCCACACCCGCCGGCAGCAGTAAACCGGCGGCAGTTCTGCGGTCCCTCCTCCCGACCGGCCACCCTGCGGCGGGCGGTGTGCTGCTCGACCCGCGCACCGGCAAACCGCTGGCGGCCAGTGGGGAAAAGGTGCCGCTGACCGGGGTGGATGCGAAGGATCTGGCGCGGCCCGATACCGGCAACATCGCGCCCCGGGTGGTCGGTTCCGGCAGTGGCGCGCCGCGGCTGTTGCTCTTTGCCCGGGTGAGCGTCCCCGTTGCGGGCCGCAAGCAGGACGAGAACCAGGATCAGGCCGGCGACCTGAGAGGGGAGCAGGACGCGGAGTCACGCGGACTCCTGTTCGTCGTCTCGGAAAAGGTCGCTGCTCCAGCGGTGTACGGGGCGGGGCGCACCGGGCAACTGGTGGACCGGAACGGCAAGGTGTGTGCTTCCGCCCCCACCACCGGCGCGGGCGTGGCGGCTGCTGCCGACCACCGCGCGCTGCCTGCCGCTGCGGCGAACGCCGCGCACACCGGAGTCCACACCGGCGACGTCTCGGGCAGCGTGCTCGGTGACGGTCACGACGGGCTGCGCAGGGTCACGGGGTGGGCGTCGGTCACCGCGGCGGACGGCAAGGACGACGCCTCCGGCCTGGGACTGACCGTCCTGACGGCCCGGGAGGTGCCTCCGGTGAAGGCGGGAGGCGACCATATGTGGTTCGCCCTCGTGGCCGCGGGCGCGCTCGTGGTGATCGCCGTGCTGGTCACCCTGGTGCTGTGGGGCACGCTGCAGCGTCCGCTGCTGCGGCTGCATCTGTCCGCTGCCCGGCTGGCCAAGGGTGTCGGCGACATGCCGGGGGACCGTGCGGAGTTGGCGCGGCCGGTGCCGGTTGACGGGTTCGACGAGCCGGGCAGGATCGGCCGGGCGCTGGAGTCGATACGCCGCCAACTGCTCGGCGAGACGGGACCGGAGCCGGTGCAGCCGGTGCGGCGCCGCCCAGGTGTCCGTGCTCTGGTGCTCGTCTGCGCCCTCGTGATCGCCGCATGGGGGGTGCCGCTGCTGTTCCTGTTCAACCGGGTACCGGCAGCCAAGGCCGTACCGGCTGCTGCCGTCGCCGACCAGCGGGCCCGCACCGAGGCCGCCGCCGACCGGGTGCAGCGGTCCCTCGGCCGGAGCCGCACCGACCTCGCGGCGGCGGCGTCAGCGCTCTCCGGTGCGCGACCCGAGCGGGCGGCGGAGGTGCTGCGGCGCGAACACGACGACCATCCGACGTTCCGGTCGCTGTATGTGCTGGACCGTACCGGTGCCGTCGTGCGGCAAGTGGGCGAGCAGCCGCTGCGCACTCTCGTCCCTCCCACCGGCGACGGGATCACCCAGGTCAACACGTCGGGCAAGATCCCCGCGATCGCCGCCTACGCCCGGATTCCGGCGGCCAAACACGCCAAGGGTGCCAAGAAGGCCGAGGACACTGCCCCGGCCGTGGTCGTCGCAGAGATCGGCGTCGACGAGCTGAACGACCTGGTGAC
The DNA here is from genome assembly GCF_900221035.1 of Streptomyces sp. 2323.1. Classification (NCBI taxonomy): domain Bacteria; kingdom Bacillati; phylum Actinomycetota; class Actinomycetes; order Kitasatosporales; family Streptomycetaceae; genus Streptomyces; species Streptomyces sp. 2323.1. The sequence goes on from NZ_LT907981.1 coordinate 1,866,346, forward strand.
CCGGCCCGGGCTCGGCAAGGTGTGGCTGACCGACGAGCACCACAGAGTGCTCGCGGCCAGCGTCGGCTTTGAAGCCTTCGAGCCCCTTCCCAGCCGGCGCCTCACCCGTCTGGTGGCCAAGACCGACGCGGCACCCGGCAGCCCTGGCAACCCGGCATCGGCCGTACTGCACGCGGGGACGGCCCCCGGCGAGGGCCTGTCGGTCGCGGCCGCCGTGCCACTGGCACTGAAGGGGCCTGCCGCCGGGCTCGGCTGGCGGGTGGTCTCCGCCGAGCCTGCCGCAGCGCTCAAACTGGCGGCGTATCAGGTCCAGGCACGCACCATGCTGGCCGGGCTGCTCGCCCTGTCCGCGGGGGGCGCCTGCCTGGGCTGGCTGTACATCGTGGTGGTCGGACCGCTGCGCACCCTCACCGGATGCGCGGAGCGGCTGGCCGGCGGTGACCGCCGCACCGTGCTGTTCCCGGTCCATCACGACGAGTGCGGTTCGGTCACCCGCAGTCTGGAACTGCTCCGGCAGGCCCTGGTGGAGCGGGACCGTGGCGCCGGAGCCGACCTCGCCGCTGTCCCTGCCCCCTCGCGCGCACCGTAGTGAAGGATCAACCGACGTGCTTTTCCTCTATGTTGTGCTGCTGCTGAGCTGTGCCGCGCTGCTGGTCGCCGGCGTGCTGGAGCAGCGGCGCCACTACGCCGCGCTGGCGCAGATCCCCACCCGGGTGCTGGTCAACGGCATTCGCGGCAAGAGCTCGATCACCCGGCTGTGCGCGGGGGCGCTGCGCGGCGGTGGTCTGGTCACCGTGGCCAAGACCACCGGCACCGCTGCCCGGTTCATCCACCCGGACGCCACCGAGGAGCCGGTGTACCGGAAGTTCGGCATCGCGAACGTCGTCGAGCAGATCGGCATCGTCCGGCGCGCGGCGGCATACCGGCCGTGCGCCCTGGTGATCGAGTGCATGGCGGTGATGCCCGCACTTCAAGAGGTCAACCAGGACAAGCTGATCCGCTCCACCATCGGCGTGCTGTGCAACGTGCGCGAGGACCACCTCGCCGAAATGGGGCCGACGTTGGACGATGTGGCTCGCTCGCTGTCCCGGTCGATGCCGTTCGACGGGATCTGCGTCACCGCCGAGCAGGAGCGGCTGCACATCCTCCAAGAGGAGGCGGACAAGCGGCGGTGCCGGCTGATCGCCGTCGATCCGGAGTCGGTCACCGACGAGGAGCTGCGCGAGTTCAGTTGGTTCACCTTCAAGGAGAACGTCGCCATCGCGCTTGCCGTGGCCGAACTGCTCGGTGTGGACCGGGCCACCGCACTGCGCGGTATGTGGGACGCGCCGCCGGACCCCGGCGTGCTCTCCGTCGAGCGCTACCGCACACCGGACGGCAAGCGGCTGCGCTTCGCCAATGTCTTCGCCGCCAACGACCCCGAATCGACGTTGATGAACGTCCGTCAGCTGGAGGAGCTCGGTGCGATCCGACGCCCGCTGAACGTGGTGATCAACTGTCGCCCGGACCGGGTGGAACGCAATGGCCAGATGGGAGCGATCGTCCCCGACCTGGCCCCGGAGACGGTGTTCCTCATCGGGCATCCGACCAAGAGCGCCCTCGACGGCATCCCGCCGGGCTCGCCGGGCCGGGTGGTGGACCTGGGCGGCGACCGGCGCGACGCGCAGGAGCTGACCCACGCCCTCCTCGCCGAACTCGCCCCCGATTCCTCACTGGTGGCCGTCGGCAATATCCACGGCCAGGGCGAACTCCTCCTGGACCACCTCAGCAGGCTGGCCCCGGACCACGACGACGAGCCGCTTCCGGTCGCGCACCCGCCCGAGACGGAGCCGTACAGCTGGGTGGGGTCGCTGACCGGCCCGACGTCCGGCGCACCTGTCCCGAGCCCCTCCTCCGCCCATGCCGATTCCCGGTACGAAACCGCAAGGAAGCCGCTGTGATCCCCGTCATCGTCACTCCGCAGACCGCCGCACTGGGGATCGCCCTCGGACTGCTCTTCTCGCTGATCTGCTATCTGACCACCAACCTCTCCCCCGGTGGCATGATCACCCCCGGCTGGCTGGCGCTGACCCTGGTCACCGATGTGGTCCGGGCCGCCATGATGATCGGCGTCACGGCCCTCACCCTCGCCGCGACCAAGCTCCTCCAGCGCCATGTGATCCTTTACGGGAAGCGGCTGTTCGCCGCCGTGGTGCTGTCCGCGGTACTGCTCCAGACCACGGTGATGCTCGCCCTCCAGCACGAGTTCCCGCTCCTGTACACCGCCCAGACCCTGGGCTTCATCGTGCCCGGCCTGATCGCCTATCAGCTGGTCCGCCAGCCATTGGCGGCCACCGTGGTCTCCACCACCGCGGTGACCCTCGGCACGTATGTGGTGCTGGTCGCCGGGCTGCTGCTGGGGGCACTGCCCGTCGGCTGAACCCGCCGCACGCGTCCGCCGTATCCATCCGCACGCAGAGGAGGTCACCATGGGCACCCGCCCCACCCCGTCCGGCAGGCCCAGTCGCCGTCAGGTCCTGGCCTGCGCCGCCGGTCTGGCCTCCGCCGGAGCGATCACCGGATACGCCTGGCACCACTTCCGAAGCGGCGTACCGGACAGTGACGCCCCGGTACCGGCCGGCGGCTACCGCTTCGAGCGCCGCGCCGCGCCCGCCCGTACGGTGGTGCGCGCCGCCGACGACCGCGTGCTGGCCACCTTCACCGACGGCGCCCGCAGCGCGCTGCTGACCGGCCCGACCCGTACCTGGAGCGAGCCGCGCACCACCGGCGCGGTGGTGCGCAGTGACGCCTGGGTGCGGCTGATGGGCAGCCCATGGAGCCAGGGCAAGGAGCACACCCACTGGTTCCGGGAGTGGTTCCCCAAGGCCCTCGCCGACCGCAGTCCGGACGCCTTCGCCGTGGCCTTCCAGTACGGCGACGGGGCGCCCGATCTGCGCACCGCATCGGGCCTGCGCTACGGCGGCAACGCCCGCTTCGGGCCGCGTGTTCCCGGGCAGTCGGAGACGTCGTTCCACTACCGCGATGAGAAGTCCGACTTCTACGACTACCTCGGCGTTCCCTGGACCTTCCCGGACGGCACCCGCAAGTACCCGGAGAAGGAGCGCTACGGGGCCGTGGACTGCTCCGGCTTCATGCGCCTGGTCTGGGGATACCGCATGGGCTACCCCATGCACGCCACCAACAACCCGGGGATCGGCCTGCCTCGCCGGGCCTACGCCATCGCCACCCGGGCCCCCGGCGTGCTGCTGCTCCCGAACACCGGCCGGCCCCCTGCCGACTTCAGCCAGCTGCTCCCCGGCGACCTGGTCTTCTTCGCCATCGACATCGGCAGACCGCACGGCATCGACCACTGCGGCATCTACCTGGGGCCGGACACCGACGGGCGCCCGCGCTTCTACTCCAGCCGCTCGCGGGCCAACGGGCCCACCATGGGCGACCTGGCCGGCCGCGCGACGCTCGACGGCCCTGGCTTCTACGCCCAGGGATTCCGGATGGCCCGCCGCCTGTGAAGCCGACGTCCCCAGCCCGCCGCCCCAGGAGAGACCCCGCCATGGCCACCGCCCCCCTCACCCGGGACCCCGCCGACAGCCGCCCCCGCATGGACGGCATACGACGCGCCCTCCGCACCACGCTCCGGCAACCCACCACCCTCAGCCGGGAGTCCTACGCCCTGCTGCTGATCCTGGCAGCCGCCGCGGTGCTCTACACCTGGGCCATCGGGCGTGCCGGGGTGCACCCGTACTACAGCGCGGCCGTGCGGTCGATGGCGGCCGACTGGCACGCCTTCGTCTTCGGCGGGCTCGACCCGAGCGGCTCGCTCACCCTGGACAAAATCCCCGGGGCGCTGTGGCCGCAGGCCCTTTCCGTCCGGCTTCTGGGACCGTACAACTGGGCGGCGGTACTGCCGCAGGTGCTGGAGGGCCTCCTCGCCGTCTGGGCGCTGCACCGGATCGTCCGTGCCTGGGCCGGCCCCTTGGCAGGGCTGCTCGCCGCGCTGGCACTCACCCTCACCCCGGTCACCGTCGCGCTCAACCGGCACAACATCCCCGACACCCTGCTCGTCCTGCTGCTGGTCCTCGCGGCGGGATCGCTGCAGAAGGCCGTCCACACCGGGAAACTGCTGCCGCTGTTGGTCTGCGGGACATGGGTGGGCCTGGCCTTCCAGGCCAAGATGCTGCAAGCCTGGCTCGTCCTGCCGGTCTTCGCCGCCGTGTACCAACTGGCGGCACCCGGCTCCTGGTGGGACCGGGCCCGGCGGCTGCTGCTCGCCGGGATCACCGCACTCGTCGTCTCCTGCTCCTGGCTGCTGCTGGTATGGGTCACCCCCGCCGCGAACCGTCCCTATCTCGACGGCACCACCAACAACAACCCCTTCACCCTGGTCTTCGGCTACAACGGGCTGAGCCGCTTCGGCCACGACCCGCACGCGCTGGGCGCCGTCGCCGGCACCGCCGCCAGCCGCACCAGCGGCAACACGGGGTGGACCATGGTCGTCAACCATGACGTGGGGCCGCAGATCGCCTGGCTCCTGCCGCTCGCCGTACTGGCCTTGGCGCTGGGGGTGTGGTGGCGCGCCGGACGACCGCGCACCGACGGGCCGCGGACCGGGTTCCTGCTCTGGGGCGGCTGGCTGGTGATGCACCTCGTGGTCTTCAGCAACTCCAACGGCAACCACGGCTACTACATGGCCGTACTGGCCCCGGCCCTCGCCGCGCTGGCCGGTGGCGGAATCGCCCTCTTCCGGTCCGAGTACCGGGCCGGTGGCCGGCGTCGGGCGGCACTGCCCGTCGCAGTCGGGATCACGGCACTGTGGGCCGCGGTGATCGACGGTCCGCACAGCGACTTCGCGCCCTGGCTGCTGCCGGTGGTGCTGATGCTCGGCCTGTGCGGGACCGTCGGCCTGTGGACCAGCGGGCCACACACCACACGGCCGGCGGTGCACAGCGCCCTGGCGGCGTCCCTGGCGGCCGTGCTCCTCGCCCCGGCCGTCTGGGCCGCCTCCTGCCTGAACCCGCGCTACCCCGGCTCACCGATCGAACCCCTGGCCGGACCGGTCGGCCCCGGCTTCCACGGTAGGCACCACCACCGGGCCAAGGTCCTCCGAAACCCCTTGAACACACCGTCCACGCGGGACACCGCACTGCTGAAGTACCTCTCCGCGCACCGTTCCGGCGAGAAGTACCTGCTCGCCACCCAGGCCGCCTACGGCGCCGAGCCCCTGCTGCGCGCCACCCCCCAACCCATGCTGGTCATGGGCGGCTTCACCGGCCTGACCCCCTACCCGACCGCCCCACGGATCGGTGACCTGGTCTCCACCCACCAACTGCGCTACGCCCTGCTCACCACGCGCCGCCCGTCCACACCGGCATCGGCCTGGGTGAAGAAGAGCTGCACCGCCCTCTCCCCACGCGCCTACGGTCAGACCTCGGACGGAAGCTTCACCCTCTACGACTGCGCCGGCGGCAAAAAATGAGACCTCCTGAACACGGCGAGTTCTGCGGCCCACACACGTACACCGCGCCCGGGCCGCACAGCGGTCTGCCTGCCCGGAGGGGGCCTCAGCCCGCCGGCTTGAGCGGAAGCGCCGCGCTGATCCGGAATCCGCCCCCGGGGCGCGGCCCGGCGTCCAGGCGGCCGCCGACCATGCCGACCCGTTCGCGCATCCCGATCATCCCGTGCCCGAGCCCGTCGGCCCCGCCCTGCTCGTGCACTTCGCGCTGCGCGCCCCGCCCGTCGTCCTCGACCAGCAGATCCAGCGCGTCGCTGCCGTAGACGAGGCGTACGCGCGCGCTCACGTCCGGGCCGCCGTGCTTACGGGTGTTGGTGAGCGCCTCCTGCACGATGCGGTACGCGGTCAGTTCCACACCGCTGGACAGCGGCCGGGGCGCGCCCTGGACCGTGAAGTCCACCGGGAGCCCCGCCCCGCGCACCTGCTCTATCAGGTCATCGAGCCGGCCGACGTCCGGCTGCGGTGCCCGGTCGCCGCTGTTCTCGCCCGGCTCGCCGGTGCGCAGCACGCCGAGCAGCCGCCGCATCTCGGCGAGCGCCTGCCGCCCCGTACCGGAGATCGTCTCCAGTGCCTTCTCGCACTGCTCGGGCGCGGCATCGAGGACGTACGCGGCGCCGTCCGCCTGCACGACCATCACGGACACGTTGTGCGCCACGACGTCGTGCAACTCGCGGGCGATCCGCGCCCGTTCGGCCGCGACGGCCACCTTGGCCTGCGCGTCGCGTTCCTTCTCCAGCTGGGCGGCACGCTCCTCCAGCTGGGCGTAGTACGCGCGGCGGGTGCGCACGGAGTCGCCGAGGACCCAGGCGAGGGCGAAGGGGATGGCCAGGAAGACGATGACGGTGGCGTTTGTCCCGCCGGACCCGTAGTAGTGCGGCCAGCGGGCGTAGTCGAGCAGGGGCGCAGCCAGTCCGGCGACCAGTGCGAAGCGGGAGGCCCAGCGGGCGCCGTTCGCGGCGACGGTGTAGACGATCACCAGCATCGCGAAGTCGGCGAGGTTTTTCGGCACGTTCGCGACGAGCTGGAACACCCCCGCCGCCGTGGCCAGCAGCAGCATCTTCTCCGGCGCGCGGCGGCGCAGCGCGACCGCGGTGCTCAGCGCGCACACCTGGATCGCGGCGGTCCACAGATCTGAGCCACCAAAGCCGTCCCCCGCGACCGACAGCCAGGAGAACCCGAGCAGGAAGACCGCCCAGAAACTGTCGACCATGGTCGGGTGCCGGCGGAGGAAGACGTAAAGACGCTGCACGTCAACCAGCGTAGGCAGGCCGCGTACGCGCCAGGGTCAACCTGAGGGCCGATCCCTGTGGCGGTCACGTACGCCCCACGGTGGAGGGCAGCACCTCCCCTTGGTGCAACGGACCGGAGCCGGAAGGGTCATTGCTGACCGAGGAGGACGCGGTGGCGAAGGTGGGTGATCGGGATGCCGCGTGGAGACCGCCACCCGGCGGGCGACCGGCCGGTTGCCGGCCGGCAACCGGGGAACTTCCACCCCAGGCAAGCACTTGCCTGAGAGGAAAGTGGCTAGTAACTTTCTCCTCAGGCAAGTACTTTCGCTTGCTCTCCGCGATGGCCAGGAGGTGGCCCATGCCCCTTGAACCCGACGCCGAACAGGCGGCCCGCGCGCTGGAAGACGTCCAGCACCGGCGCCACCAGGCCATTGCGGCGCAGCGCGAGCCCCGCTGGTTCTTCCTCGCCTGGGGGGCCGTGCTCTTCCTGACCTTCTCCACGCCCGACCTCCTGCCCCTGCTGCACCTGGAACGGTGGAGCATGTGGTGGACGGCGGTTCTCGGGCCCTTGACCGTGGTCTTTCTCCTCGGCCAGTACACCCGGCGGGGGCGCAGCCTGTTCGGCCTGCCGCCCGGGCTGAAGCCGCGGGCGTTCCTGCCGGCGGGGGCGCCGGGGTCGGCCGGGCGGCGCTACCCCTGGGCCGGATTCCTCGTCGTGGTGGGCGTGGTGGGAATCCTGTCCGTGGGCAGTGCCTGGCTGCTGTCGTACGTCCCCGGCTGGCGCCTGATACTGGGGCTCGCCCTGGGACTGTCGGTGGCGTTCCCGTCCTCCCGCCGGTTCGAGCGGCTCCAGCGGCTGAGCCGGAACGGCGCGTGACCGTGACCACTCCCGAGTTCGACCCCTTGCTGCTCGACCCCACCCGCCTGTCGATCACGGCATTGCTGGCCGCGACGCGGTGGGCCGAGTTCAAGTTCGTCCGGGACTCGCTGAACCTGTCGGATTCCGCCCTGTCCAAGCAGATCAGCACGCTGAGCAAGCGCGAGTACGTCGAGGTCAAAAAGGGACACGTGGGCAAGGTGCCGCGCACCTGGCTGAACCTGAGCCGCGCCGGCCACCTCGCCCTGCAGGCCCATCTCGCGGCGCTGCAGGACATCGCCGACCGGTCGGCACGACACGTTTCCGAGGACGAGCATGCCGGCAGCGGACCGCCCGGATTATCCGGTTGAGGCTGATCGGTCGGCCACTCCGCGGAACGCCAGGACCTTGTCGACCGGCATCCGCACCAGGAGCATCCCGGGCACGCCGCCATGAGCGAACTCGCCGTGGAGTACCGCCGCGCCGTCGCGGAGGCGGACGCCGACGGCGCCACCGTCGACCTGCTGCGCCAGTTACTCGGCGCCCTGCTGCTGCGCCTCACCCGCCTGCCCGCGCCGGAGGGCGCCGACCGCACCGGCGCAGGCGACGAGGTCTACCGCCGCTTCCAGCGCGAGCTGGAACGGTCCTTCGCCACCAGCCGCAACGCCGCTGACTACGCCGCCCGCGCCGGATATTCGCTGCGCACCCTCAACCGCGCCTGCCAGGCCGCCACCGGCCACACCGCCAAGGAGTGCATCGACGACCGGGTCGCCCTGGAGGCCAAGCGCCTGCTGGCGCACACCGATCTCGCGGTGGCGGCGATCAGCCGCCGTCTCGGCTTCACCGAGCCGACCAACTTCGGCAAGTTCTTCTGCCGCGCCACCGGCCAGGCACCCGGCGCCTTCCGGGCGCAGGAACGGCCCTGACAACAGTTCGCTCCCGCTTCGGCCGGGCGGCGGCTTTGGTGGTCAACTGCCGTCGCGGGTGACTCCGGTCCGCTCGATGAGCTGTCTCACCAGGTCGATCAGGCGACGATGCGGAGCTGACCCACCGGAGACCCATTGCGCGCGACGAGGCCGACGCGGTGAACTCTCACAGCGTCCCCTCCGGCGTCAGCACCACGAACTCCGCGCCCGCAGGGTCCGTGCAGACGGCGAGGCGGCCGACGCCCTCGGCGGTATCCGGGCCCATCGACAGGATGCCGCCGTTGCCCGTCACCAGGCCGACGGTGGCATCGCAGTCCTTGGAGCTGAACACCGGGTGCCAGTACGGCCTTCGGCTGGGGACCAGGAGATCGGCCGGGACCTCCATGAGGCCGCCGTGCATCCGGTCCTCGCCGCGGTCCGCGGGGGTGAGCAGGGTGTAGGTGCCGCCACCGCCCGGGAGCGCCATGTCCTGGGTGGTCCAGCCGAAGACGGTGGTGTAGAAGGTCTGCGCGGCGGCCGCATCGGTGGTGTAGAGCTCGGTCCAGCACAGCGTGCCCGGTATGTCCGCGGCTTCGATGCCCGGATATTTCAGGGGCTGCCACACGGCGAACTCCGCCCCCTGCGGGTCCGTGAGCTGAGCGAACCGGCCGTCGTCCGCGCCGACTTCGGCGGGGGCCGTGCGGACCGCGCCGCCTGCCTGTTCCACCGCCTTGGCCGTGGCGTCCGCGTCGGGGGTGTGGAAGTAGAGCGTCCAGGCGGAGCGGGCGCCGACTTCGGTGAGCGGGCCCACCGCGCCGACGGCCTTGCCGTCGAGCCGGAAGAGGGTGTAGCCGCCTGCCTCCTGGCCACCGTGCGGCTCGGACTGCCAGCCGAACACGGCGCGGTAGAACGCCGTGGCGACCTCGACGTCGGGGGCGCCGAGATCGAGCCAGCACGGGGAGCCGGGGACGAAGTCGGTAGTGATCATGGCGATTCCCTTCGCGGATCCTCTCTGTTGTCAGCCTGACATCCGGCACTGACACTCGCCCGTCGGCCGGGGGCCGGCGCCCGTGCGCCCGCCGGCCGGGTCCGGTGCCCGTACGCCCGCCAGCCAGGGTCCGACGCCGTTCCGACCGCCGACCGGGGCCCGATGTCCGTGCCGACCGCCGGCCGGCGCCGTCCCCGCGCTCGTCAGGTACGCCCGGCGCACGCATCGCCAATCGGCGCGAGGTATGGCCATGAGCCCGCGTACGGCCCCGCCGCCCAGCGGGCGCCCCGCACACCACGCCATGAGGGAGAGCGCGAGGAGTTCAGGTCCTCTCCCGGTAGAGCTCCTTGGCGATGATCGAGCGCTGCACCTCCGTGGCGCCCTCGTAGATGCGTGGCGCACGGACCTCCCGGTAGAGGTGTTCCAGCAGGTGTCCGCGGCGCAGCGCGCGGGCGCCGTGGATCTGTACGGCGGCATCGACGACGTACTGGGCGGTCTCGGTCGCCAGCAGCTTGGCCATGGCCGACCGGCGGGCGATGTCCGGCGCCCCGGTGTCGTACGCCGTGGCCGCCGCGTACACCAGAAGCCGGGCGGACTCGACCCGGGTGGCCATCTCGGCGAGCTGGTGGCCGACGGACTGGAGGTCCTTGAGGGGGCCGCCGAAGGCGGTGCGCGCGCCGGCGTGCGTCAGGGCCGCATCCAGCGCGGCCTGCGCCATGCCGACCGCGAAGGCGCCCACGCTGGGCCGGAAGAGATTCAGCGTGGCCATCGCCACGGCGAACCCGCCGTCCACCTCACCCAGCACATCCGCCCTGGTCACAGGCGTGCCGTCGAAGACGAGGGTGCCGATGGGGTGCGGGCTGAGCATGTCCAGGCGCGCGCCGGTCAGTCCGGGACGGCCGGCGGGGACGAGGAAGGCGGTCACCCCGCGCGCGCCCGCCCCGCCGCCGGTGCGGGCGAAGACGGTGGCGAAGTCGGCCTCGGGGGCGTTGGAGATCCAGCACTTCTCGCCGGTGAGCCGCCAGCCGTCCGGGCCGTCCGGCTCGGCGGCCAGGGCCAGGGCCGCGGCGTCCGAGCCCGCGCCCGGCTCGCTGAGCGCGAAGGACGCGACCGCCCGGCCGGCGGTCACCTCCGGCAGCCAGCGGGCGCGCTGCGCCTCGGTCCCGGACTGCACGACCGGATAGGCCCCCAGCCCCTGGAGTGCCAGTGCGGTCTCCGCCTCCGTGCACTCCTGGGCGAGCGACTCCCGCAGCAGACACAGGTCCAGGGCGCGCAGGGCGCCGTCGGCGGGGAACAGGCGGCGCAGCAGGCCGAGTTCGCCGAGGGCGGCGACGAGCGGACGGTTGACCCGGCCCTCGGTGCCCTGCTCCGCCAGCGGGCGCAGCCGTTCGGCCGTGAGCGCGCGCAGTTCGGCACACCATTTCCGCTCATCCGGTCCCAGCGCGAATACGGTCACGAGGCGGCTCCCTGGTAACGGTCCTCTATCGCGGTCTGTTGACTGCCGTCACGAACACGTTACGCTGACGACGGATCCGAACGGCAGTACTCGACCCGCAGCACGAGCAGCCACCCGAGCCTTCCCCACCGGTTCCCGCACCGGCCTCCACAGTCCCCCATCCCTCCCGCGGCCGCGCGTCGGCCACCACGCCCCAGGGGGCACCCGCCATGGAGCTACGGTCCTCGGCCCACGCCGACACCTTCGCGCGCGACCGGCTGCCGCCCCACGACCAGTGGCCGCAGCTCACCGATCTGGGCTATCCCGACCGCCTGAACTGCGGCGCCGAGCTGCTGGACGGCACCATCGCACGGCTCGGCCCCGACCGGCCCGCGATCCGTGACGCCGGCGGGCCGGTCTGGACGTACGGACAGCTGCGGGCCCAGGTCGACGCGATCGCCCATGCGCTCACCGGCCCGCTGGGCGTACTGCCGGGCAACCGCGTCCTGCTGCGCGGTCCCACCACACCGTGGCTGGCCGCCTGCTGGCTCGCCGTGATGAAGGCGGGGGCGGTCGCGGTGACCGTACTGGCCTCGCAGCGCCCCGAGGAGCTCGCCACGATCTGTGAGATCGCACAGGTGCGGTATGCGCTGTGCGATGTCCGCTCGGTCGACGATCTCGCCAAGGCCGGAGTCCCGGGGCTGCGGATCACGCCCTTCGGCGGGGACGGCCCGGACGACCTGCGGCGGCTCGCCCGGCCGGGCGGTGCGCCGTATCCGGCGGTGGCGACCGCGGCCGACGACGTCGCGCTGATCGCCTTCACCTCGGGCACCACCGGGCGTCCCAAGGGCTGTATGCACTTCCACCGCGATGTGCTCGCCGTCGCGGATACCTTCTCGGCGCAGGTGCTGCGCCCGGAGCCGGACGACGTGTTCGCCGGCAGCCCGCCGCTCGGCTTCACCTTCGGCCTCGGCGGGCTGGTCATCTTCCCGCTGCGGGCCGGCGCCTCGGCCTTTCTCGCCGACTGGGGCGGGCCGGAACGGCTGCTCGGCGACATCGCGGCGCACCGGATCTCGGTGCTGTTCACCGCACCTACCGCCTATCGCGCGATGCTGCCCCGGCTCGCCGGGCACGAGGTCTCCTCCCTGCGCCGCTGCGTCTCGGCCGGGGAGAATCTGCCCGCCGCGACCTGGCAGGCCTGGTACGAGGCGACCGGTCTGCGGATCATCAACGGCATCGGCGCCACGGAGCTGCTGCACATCTTCATCGCCGCCGCCGACGAGGCGATCCGGCCCGGTACGACGGGACTGCCGGTCCCGGGCTTCCAGGCGCGGGTGGTGGGCGCGGACGGCACCCCGCTGCCGGACGGCGAACCGGGACTGCTGGCCGTCCGCGGGCCGACCGGCTGCCGCTACCTCGCCGACGCCCGGCAGACCGCGTACGTCCAGGACGGCTGGAACATCACCGGCGACACCTATGTCCGCGAGCCCGACGGCTACTTCCGCTATGTGGCCCGCGCGGACGACATGATCATCTCGGCCGGCTACAACATCGCGGGTCCCGAGGTGGAGGACGCCCTGCTGCGGCACCCCGATGTGACCGAGGCGGCGGTCGTCGGGCGGGCCGACGAGCAGCGCGGGCAGGTGGTCGTCGCCCATGTCGTGCTGCGGGAGGGTGTCCCCCGGGGAGAGGAGACCGTCGCAGCCCTGCGCGCCTTCACCAAAACCCGGATAGCGCCCTACAAATGCCCGCGCGAGATCGTCTTCCACGCCTCCCTGCCGCGCACCCCGACCGGCAAGCTCCAGCGCTTCCGGCTGCGCGGGCCCCATCTAGATTGACTCCTCCCCCTCGTAAACGAGGGGGATTCCTGGCTCACGTCGCCTGCGGCCCGGCGGACCAGCAGGTCTGACACGATCAGCACCAGCCGGGTTGAGACCAGCCCGGACGAGCATCACGCGGGCGGAGTTCTTGTCTCTGGGCGAGACGGCTCCGCACGCGGTGCACGCGTAGGTTCGCATCGAGAGAGGTAGTGCGTGCTTGGTTCTCGCTCCGCACTGCGCGCAGTCCATGGTGGTGTGCGCGGGGTGGACCAGGTGCACGGCCCTGCCGTGCTTGCGGCCCATCTCGACCAGGGCGCGTTTCGTGGCGCCGATGGCCGCATCCGCTGCCTTGCGAGCCATCGTGGACTTGGCCAGGAACTTCGGCCGGAAGTCCTCGACCGCCAACGCATCATGGTCGCGGACAACCTTCTTGGCCCACTTCCGGCCGGTGTCCTCACGCTGCCGGGCGACCTTCTTGTGAAGCTTCGCCGCCTGCTCCTGCGCCCGGCGGTAGCCCTTGGACTGGGTCTTTCCGCGCGGGGCGCGGCGGCGGGCCATCATCCGCTGGTAGTGCGCCAGGCGCTTGGCGGCTTTCTGTCCGTGCTCGGCGTGGGGAAGGTCGTGGTCGTCACTGGTGGTGGTCGCGGTTTCCTTCACGCCCCAGTCGATGCCGATTACCGCACCCGTGGCGGGCAGGGTCTCGGTGCTGGCCGGGACAACAAAGGACGCGTACCAATGTCCGATGCTGTCGCGGTACACGCGGACGCTGGACGGTGGCTTGGGAAGTTCTCGGGACCACACCACCGTCACGGCGACGCCCCCGGCCAAGTGCAGACGGCCGTCTTTCAACCTGAAGCCCCGCTGGGAGCAGTTCAGGCTCGGGTCTGCCTGGTGCTTCTTCTTGTACTTCGGCAACCCGGACCGCTGACGCATCGGCAACCGGGCCTTGATGTCCTTGAGCGCCTTGGCGCGGGACTTGGCGAAATCGCGAATGAGCTGCTGCTGGGGAACGCTGGAACCCGCACGCAGCCACGCCATGCGGGCCCGGGCCTCCGTCAGCATCCTGTCCAGACGTGCCGGTCCGCACTTCTCCTCTTCGGCATATGCCTTCTTCGACCGGGCGCAGCACTCGTTCCACACCCAACGACACCGCGCCCATTCCGCTTCAAGTGCGGCCCGTGCGGTGGACGACACACGAAGCCGGTAGGTCCACCGGGCATGCCCGGTCTCCCCGCTCGTTTTCGCTTCCGTCGTCATGAACATCAACCTATCTGGGAGGTCTGACAGTTGAGAGTTCTGATCCAATCCGGTCTGCCTCACCACCGCGGTGGTGGGACACCGAACCGCCCTCCCGACAATTCGGCCACCCCGGCCCCGCCCCGCAGGAGTCCGATTCTCCCCCGCAAACGGGAGGTACCCCCACCCCGGCCTGAAAGCCGGGGCATCCCCGGAGTGACCCGGTGAACGACCAGCAAACGCAGCGCACCCCACGGTCCCTGATCGTCACGTTCTACGGCGCCTACGGACGCGGCGAGCCCGGCACCGCGGGCGGCCCGGCCGCGCCGGTGCCGGTCGCCGCCCTGATCCGGCTGCTCGGCGCGCTCGGCGTGGATCCGCCGTCGGTGCGCTCCGCGGTCTCCCGGCTCAAGCGGCGCGGTCTGCTGGTCCCCGCGCGCACGGCCACCGGGGCGGCGGCCTACGGACTGTCCGACGACGCCCGTCAGCTCCTGGAGGACGGCGACCGGCGGATCTTCGGCCGGCCCGCCGCCCAGCTGTCCGACGGCTGGGTACTGGCCGTCTTCTCCGTCCCCGAGGAGGAGCGGCACAAACGGCATCTGCTGCGCTCCCGCCTGGCGCGGCTCGGTTTCGGCACCGCCGCACCAGGGGTGTGGATCGCCCCCGCACAGCTCTACGAGGAGACCCGGCACACCCTGCAGCGGCTGCAACTGGACCCGTACGTCGATCTGTTCACCGGCGCGCACACCGGGTTCGCCCCCACGGCGGACGCGGTGGCGCGGTGGTGGGACCTCGATGCGGTGGCCGCGGCGCACCGCGCCTTCCTCGCCGAGCAGGAACCCGTCCTGCGCCGCTGGTCACCACGCCGCTCGGTGCCCCCCGAGGCGGCCTACCGCGACTACCTGCTGGCGCTGGACGCCTGGCGTCAGCTGCCCTATGCGGATCCCGGACTGCCCTCTCCCCTCCTGCCTGAGGACTGGCCGGGCGGCCGCGCGGCGGAGGTGTTCGGCCTGCTGCACGCCAAACTGCACACCGCCGGGGCCCGTTACGCACACGAGCTGACAACCGGAGCGTAGCGCCCCCTCCCCCGGCCTCAGCGTCGGCGCTGCTGGGCCCCCACCGTGACGCCCGACCGCGGCCTGGCGGCGGCGATCACGGAGACCACGTCCTTGAAGGAGCTGCACATCCGGGTGCCGGCGACCCCGGCGAGCTCGCCGAACTTCCCGACGCCGTAGGTCACCGCGACCGGCTCCATGCGCGCGGTGACCGCCATCCTCATGTCCCCCACGGTGTCCCCCACGTACGCGCTCTGCCAGGCCGCGACGCCGAGCCGGCCGGCGGCCCGCAGCACCATCTCCGGGTGCGGTTTGCCGCGCCGGACCATGTCCTGGCCGATGACCGGGCCGACCAGATCACGGATGCCCATGACATCGAGGAGCGACTCGGCGCTGCGGGTCGTCTTGGACGTGGCGACGGCGAGCTCGACGCCGTGGGCGCGCAGCGCGGACAGCCCCGCGGTCACGCCCGGGAACAGCAGCTGCGGCCCCTGGCACAGGACCTCGTAGGAGAACAGCTCGCGGTAGCGGGAGATGGCGGCCTGTACCCGGCCGTCGTCCTCGGGCCTGCCCAGCAGCCGGCCGAAGGCGGGGCCGGGCGGCTTGCCGATGGCGGCGGCCGCCTGCCGCGGGGTCACCGAACAGCCCTGCTCCGAGGCCACCTTGACGAGAAGTTTGCTGATCGCGGGGAGAGTGTTGGCGAGGGTGCCGTCCAGATCGAAGACGGCGGCCCTGATGGTTTCACCGCCGGCGCCCCGCGCGCCTCTGACGGGACGTTCGCCGACTTCCGTTGCTACGCGCATGGCTGAGACCTTTCCGGATTCCTATGGGGGTGCAGGGGGCTCGGGTGACGTTGCTGGCTCGGCTGCTCGGGCGGCCTGCGGTCGACGACTGGTGAAGGCAGAGGCGGTCTCGCCATGACGCACCACTTCCAAGGGCGGTACGCGACCGTCGCGGGCGGCTGCAACGGAAGGGATCGCCCCGTTTACCGCCTTCGGAGATTTAAAAACCGCCTGCGCTGTTTGTCAATGCATGCTTGCTGCCTCTGACGGGTCGACAACGCTCCGCTTCCCGGCCAGACTGGGAACGCACCGCACCCCCCGAGCCCCACAAGATCCGAACGGCCGACCGAACGTCAGCTTCGCGTCAGACAGCGCCAGTTCCGGCCAATCCTGGGGAGCATACCGAACCGCATGGTTGGTTTTCTATGTAGACTGCATTGAGCTCGCAGCCGTACTAGAGACGGGACGGACACCGTGCCCACCCAGCATCGCGCCATCCAGAGCCGCCAGGCACTCATCCGCTCGGCCGCAGAGACCTTCCTGGAGAAGGGGGTACCCGCCGCGGGCATGGTCGAGATCAGCCGGCGGGCCCGGCTGAGCAAAGGTGCCCTCTACTTCCACTTCACGTCCAAGGACGACCTCACGCTCGCGGTGCGGGACGCCGCACTCGCCACCCTGCAGGAGGTCGAAGAGGCCTTCACCCGCTCCCCGCAGCCGCTGACCACCGCCGTACAGGACTTCACCGTCGAGCTGTTCGGCCGGGTGCGGACGGACGCCGTGCTGCGCGCCGGACTGCGGCTGCGGCCGGAGACCGCGCCGGGGCTCGGCATCTACGCACTGGAGCAGCGCTGGTACGCGCTCTTCCTCGACAAGGCGGTCACCTGCGGGCCGTGCGGACCGGCCGGCTCGCACGCGCCGGACGCCGAACCGCGCCGGACGGCCCAGCTGTTGACCTCGCTCGTGGTGGGCCTGCTGCATCTGGGCGGCGAGGACGGGACGTGGTGGGACGAGGAGTCGATCGTGGGCATGTGGGGGCTGTTGCCGGCCGCGCCGAGCCGGATCGCGGCCGCCGGCATCCCGGCACCGGCCCAGCTCCCGGCGGCCGGCTGACCGGCGCGGCCGCCACCCGGGCCGGTGCCGCCCGCCTCCCCGCGCCCGGCCCTCACAACTCGACCAGCACGGCCCCGATATGACGCCCCTGCGTAAGTTCGCACAGCGCCCGCGGCGCCTGCTCGATCCCCTGAAGAAGGGCGTGCGGGAAGGTCAGCGAGCCCTCCCGCAAGCCCTGCCCGAACTCCTTCGTCCACTCCTGCGGCAGATCCGGATGCGCATACAGCCCGAAGCCGCGCAGCGTCACCCGGCGCGTGATGATCAGCCCCGTGTCCAGCTCCACCGGCGTGAGGGCGCCACCGCTCCCGCCCAACTGGCTGGAGAGCGCGCCGACGAGGGCGAACCGCGCATCGGGACGGGCCACCGCCAGGGCCGCCGGGAGCTGTTCACCGCCCACGGTGTCCAGCAGTACATCGATCCCGCCCGGCGCGGCCCGGTGCAGCTGGCGCTCGATCGGTCCGGCGCCGCGCACGATCGTGTCGTCGTAGCCCAACTCGGCGCGCAGCCGGGCCGCCTTGCGTTCCGAGCCGGTGCTGCCCACCACCCGGCCCGCCCCCAGCCGGCGCGCGAGCTGCCCGGCCAGGCTGCCCACGCCGCCCGCCGCGCCGGTGACGAAGACGGTGTCCCCCGGCCGCACCTCGGCGGCCCGGCGGAGCGCGCCCCAGGCGGTCGCCCCCTGCGACAGATGTGCGGCGGGCGTCGGCAGGGCGTCCGGGTCGAGCCGCCGTACCCGCGACTCCTCGACCGCCGCGAACTCCCGCCAGCCGTACGGATGGTGGACCAGCTCGCCGGGGGCGAAGCCGCCGCCGGGTGCCGCCACGACCTCGCCGACCGCGGCGCCCCACAGCGCCTGCCCCGGCACGAATGAGGGCATCGGCAGCGGAACTTTGGTCATCTGCGTCCGCATCGCAGCGGTCACCGCCATCACACGGGTACGCACCAGTACCTGCCCCGGCTCCGGTACCGGCACCGGGACCTCGACTACGGTGAAGTGACCTGCCGTCAATTCGCCTTCGGCCTGGTCCGCGAGGCGGACCTCGCGATGTACGGCCGGTATGGCGGGGACGACGGTGGGGGACATCGGACAGCTCCTCGCGCTCGTGACACTCGACGGCGTCGCACCGGACCGCGACGCGGGATTCGCGCCACCGTCGCGGGCGCGAATCAATACCGCATGGTTGGCTTCTTTATGATGCGGAAATAGACTGCGCGGCCACGGGCGGCGGGTCGCACTCAGGCACAACAACTCCAAGAGAGCATACGGAGGATGATCGGTGGTCAAGCAGGAACGCGCAGTGCGCACCCGACGGGCCGTCCTCGAAGCGGCGGCTCATGTCATCGGCACCCGCGGGTACCAGGCCGCCACGATGGCAGAGATCATCCAGCGCGCCGGGGTCACCAAAGGCGCCGTGTACTTCCATTTCACGTCCAAGGACGCGCTGGCCCGCGCGGTCATCACGGAGCAGACCGATCCGTTTTTGCCGCAAGTCAGCGAATCCCGGCTGCAGGACGCCATCGACTTCACCCACCAGGTGGCGCTGGCCCTGCGCAGCGATCCGTTGCTGCAGGCCGGCACCCGCATCGCGGTCGAGACGACCTTCAGCGAGAACCCGCTCGTGCCGTACCAGGCCTGGACGGACATCATCACCACGATGTTCACCGAGGCCCGGGACAACGGGGAATTACTGCCCGGCGTGGCACCGGACCGGGCGGCCGAGTTCTTCGTCGCCGCCTACATGGGCGTGCAGTTGTTCTCACGGGCCGCGACCAACCGCGCCGATCTCCCGGAGCGCGTCACGGCCCTGTGGAAGCACACCCTCCCGGGTCTGGCGTCGCCCGGCGCGCTGAGCCACCTCGATCCGCACGGCCGGTGCGTGAAGGTCCCGGCCTGACACCACCGTTCACCGCCCCGACGAAGCCGGGGCCCGTCCGGCACTGGAAAACAAACCACATGGTCCGTATCTTAGTGCCGCACGAACGGTCACCACGGCTCAGCCCGGCAGGGCGCGAAGAGCCGCACCTCAGAAAGGAACACCTATGGCCAGCGCCACGCTCACGCCGTACTTGCGCGATGAGCGCCACGACAACGGAGGCGAGGACGCCAACGGAATCCGACCGTCCGCGCTCACCACGACGGTGCCGCGGGAGTACGTGCACCGCACCGCCGTCTCCGAGGTGTTCCTGACCAACTGGCGTCAAGGCGACGCCGACAGCTGGGTGGTCAGCGCGCAGTGGCCGCGCGCCCACACCTTCTACGGTCCGGTCCACGGGCTGCACGACCCGCTGCTGCTGATAGAGAGCATGCGGCAGGCCGGGATATTACTCAGCCACGTCGCCCACGGCGTGCCCCTGGACCACCCGATCATCTGGCAGCGGGTCCGCTACGACCTCTTACCGGAGGCGCTGCGCACCACCGACCGGCCCGCCGAGGTCGAACTGCACATCACCGACCACGACATGGTCCACCGCGGCAAGCGGCTGGCCAGCGCCCGCCAGGAGTTCCGGATCGTGTGCGACGGCGCCGAACTGGCCACGGCGGCGCTCGACTACTCCTGTCACAGCCCGGCGGTCTACCGCCGGCTCCGCGGCGAATACTGCGATCTCCAGCTCGCCAACTCCCGGAAGCTGCCGGTTCCCGAGGCCGTTCCTCCGCAGCTGGTCGCCCGGGACCACGACCGCGATGTGGCGCTCTCCCCCACCGACCGCCCCGACCGCTGGCAACTGCGGGTGGACACCTCGCACCCGGTGCTCTTCGACCACCCCGTCGACCACACGCCCGGCATGCTGATGATCGAGGCCGCCCGGCAGGCCGCACAGGCGACCGCCCCCGGCTTCACCCTCCCGGTCTCCATGGAGTGCTCGTTCGCGCGCTATGCCGAACTCGACGCACCGTCCTGGGTACAGGCGCGGACCACCGACCGGGCCGACGACGGCAGCCGGCAGCTCACGGTCGACGTCGAACAGCACGACAAGCCCGTCGTCTCCGCGCAGATCACCAGCGTGCCGATGTCCTGACCGGCCGCTGCGCCGGCCCGCCGGCCGCCTGCCGCCACACGCCGCTTCACCGCCCGCCCGGCCCCTGCCGGGCCGGCCCCCGTACGGCCCCGCCCCACACTGCCCGTGCCTCCCCCGTCACCGCAGTGTGAGGCGGGGCTTCGGCGCGTCGGTGCGTCCGGTGGGCGGGGGACGGTTGCCCGCCTGGTACGGCAGCGGCCAGGGCGCTCCCGGCCCCGCGTACCCCTGCTCCGCGGCGGCGTGCAGCGTCCAGTGCGGGTCGTACAGATGCGGCCTGGCCAGCGCGCACAGGTCCGCGCGGCCGGCCAGCACCAGGGAGTTGACGTCGTCCCAGGAGGAGATCGCACCGACCGCGATGACCGGCACACCGAGGGTGTTGCGGATGCGGTCGGCGAACGGGGTCTGGTAGGAGCGGCCGAAGTCGGGGCGCTCGTCGGGGACCACCTGTCCGGTGGACACATCGATGGCGTCCGCGCCGTGCCGTGCGAAGGCCTCGGCGATGGCCACCGCGTCCCGGGCCGTGGTGCCGCCGTCCGCCCAGTCCGTCGCGGAGATCCGGACGGTCATCGGGCGCCCGGCCGGCCAGACGGCGCGGACCGCGTCGAAGACCTCCAGCGGGAAGCGCAGCCGGGCGTGGACGTCGCCGCCGTAGGCGTCGGTGCGCCGGTTGGTGAGCGGGGAGAGGAAGCCGGAGAGCAGATAGCCGTGTGCGCAGTGGAGTTCGAGCAGATCGAAGCCGGCGCGGGCGGCGGATTCGGCGGAGCGGACGAACTGCTCGCGTACGGTCGCGAGTTCGGGCTCGGTCAGGGCGTGCGGAAGCTGGTTGACGCCGGCGCGGTAGGGCAGCGGGGAGGCCGCCACGAGGGGCCAGTTGCCCTCCGGGAGCGGCTGGTCGATGCCGTCCCACATCAGCCGGGTCGAGCCCTTGCGGCCGGAGTGCCCGAGCTGGACACCGATGGCGGTGCCGGGCGCGGAGGTGTGGACGAAGTCGGTGACCCGGCGCCAGGCGGTCTCATGGCCCGGTGCGTACAGTCCCGTACCGCCGGGGGTGATCCGTCCCTCCGGGCTGACGCACACCATCTCCGTCATCACCAGTCCGGCGCCGCCCAGCGCGCGGGCACCGAGGTGGACGAGGTGGAAGTCGCCGGGGGTGCCCGCGCCGTCCACCGCGGAGTACATGTCCATCGGGGAGACCACGACGCGGTTGCGCAGGGTCAGCCCGCCCAGCCGGAACGGGGTGAACATGGGCGGCGTGGCGGACTCGATGCCCGCCTCACGCTCGACGGCCGTGACGAATCCGGGGTCGCGCAGCCGCAGGTTGTCGTGGGTGACCCGGCGGCTGCGGGTGAGGAGATTGAAGGCGAACTGGTGGGGCGGCTGGTCGAGGTAGGTGGCCAGCTCCTCGAACCAGGCGAGGCTGGCGCGGGCGGCCCGCTGGGTGGAGGCGACGACGGGGCGGCGCTCCTCCTCGTAGGCGGCCAGCGCGGAGGCGGTGTCGGGCTGCTCCTGGAGGCAGGCGGCCAGCGCCAGGGCGTCCTCGACGGCGAGCTTGGTGCCGGAGCCGATGGAGAAGTGCGCGGTGTGCGCGGCGTCGCCGAGCAGCACCGTATTGCCGTGGGACCAGCGCGCGTTGACGACGGTACGAAAGGCGATCCAGCTGGAGTTGTTGGCGCGCAGCGACCGGCCGCGCAGCGCGTCCGCGAAGACCTTGGCGCACCACTGCGCCGATTCGCGCTCGTCGCAGCGGTCGAGTCCGGCCGCCCGCCAGACCTCCTCGCGCATCTCGACGATGACGGTGCTGGCGCCGTCGGGGTGCTCCCCGGAGGGGCTCGTTGCGAGGTGGTCGGACGAGGGGCGGGCGTAGGGATAGGCGTGGAGCTGTGCGACGCCGTGTTCGGTCTGCGCGATCTCGAAGCGGAAGGCGTCGAGGGCGAAGTCGGCGGCGAGCCAGATGTAGCGGCAGCGGTGGGTGGTCAGCTGCGGGCCGAAGATGTCGGCGTGCGCGGTGCGGGTCGCGCTGTGCACCCCGTCGGCGGCGATCACCAGGTCGTAGGTGCGCGCCAGTTCGGCAGCGGGCGGGGCCTCGGTACGGAAGCGCAGCTCGATGCCGAGGTCACGGCAGCGCTGGTGGAGTACGGCCAGCAGCCGGCGCCGGCCGAGGGCCGCGAAGCCGTGCCCGCCGGAGGTCAGGGTGCGGCCCCGGTGCACGATGTCGATGTCGTCCCAGCGGACGAACTCCGCCTGGAGGGCGCGGTAGACCTCCGGGTCGGCGTGCTCGATGCCGCCGAGGGTCTCGTCGGAGAGCACCACACCGAATCCGAAGGTGTCCTCGGGTGCGTTGCGCTCCCATACGGTGATCTCGCGGGTGGGGTCGAGGCGCTTGAGCAGGGCCGCGGCATAGAGCCCGCCCGGCCCCCCGCCGATGACGGCGACCCGCATGGCTACTTCCCCTGCCACTTGGGCGTCCGCTTCTCCGTGAAGGCGGCGTGGAATTCCGCGTAGTCGTCGCTGTTCATCAGCAGCGCCTGGGTGGCGGCGTCCATCTCGACGGCGGCGGCCAGCGGCATGTCGAGCTCCGCGGTCAGCAGCGCCTTGGTCTGGGCGTGGGCCAGCGCGGGCCCCTCGGCGAGCCGTTTGGCGAGCGCCGCGGCGGCCTCGTCGGCCCGCCCCTCCTCGGCCAGCTCACTGATCAGCCCGAGGCGTTCGGCCTCCGGGGCACGGACGGGGTCGCCGAGCATCAGCAGCCGGGTGGCATGGCCGAGGCCGATGACGCGCGGCAGGAGATAGGCCGCGCCCATGTCGCCCCCGGACAGCCCGACCCGGGTGAAGAGGAAGGCGAAGCGGGCGGAAGGGTCGGCGACGCGGAAGTCCGCGGCCAGCGCCAGCACCGCACCGGCCCCGGCCGCGACCCCGTGCACGGCCGCGATCACCGGGAACGGACACTCCCGCAGCGCCCTGACGACCTGCCCGGTCATCCGGTTGAAGTCCAGCAGCTGCGCGGTGTCCATGCCCAGGGTGGCGCCGATGATCTCCTCGACATCGCCGCCGGAGCAGAAACCGCGCCCCTCCCCCGCGAGCACGAGGGCGCGCACCGAGCGCTCCCGGGAGAGTTCCGCGAGCAGATCGCGGAGGTCGGCGTAGGCCTCGAAGGTGAGGGCATTGAGCTTGTCCGGGCGCGCGAGGGTGACGGTGGCGATGCCGTCCTTCCTGGTCACGCGGATGTGCTGCCAGGGCTCTGTGCTGCGGGCGGATCCTGCGAACGGGCTCATCGGGCTGCCTGCCCCCTTTGGCCGGTCGGCCGGTGGATGCTGTTCCGGATGCCCCTCGAAGTTATCACCCCTTCATGACTACCGTCACGAGAACGCGATATGCCGCGCGTCGCCGGCGGCGGTGCGCCGCCCTCGGGACCGCGCGGGCGAGGGTGCCGAAGGTCCCGGCTCCCGCATGACGTAGGTCTTGTGCACCCCGGCCACACGCCCCTGATCCCGGCGCCGCGCGCTTCCTACGCTGGATCCGACCGAACCGGCCTCGGACGGCCGGGCTGGCTCCTGCGAACGGATCGACGGCACATGCTGGAACCCGCGACCCCGACCTGGCACATCGCGCTGCCGCGTAGCACGACGGCCGTCCCCATCGCCCGCGCGATGATCCGGGCCGCGCTCCAGGACCTGCCGGTGGCGGCCGACTGTCCCACCGCGCAGCTGCTGACCTCCGAGCTGGTCAGCAACGCCCTCCAGCACACCTGCGGTACGGAGCCCATCGAGCTGGTGGTGGAGGTGCAGCCGACGGGCTGCCTGATCGAGGTGCACGACGACGATCCGCTGGGCATCGACGTGCTGCTCGACGAACCGTTCCCGCTGTCAGGGCCGGACGATGCGGTGTTGGTGGCGGCGCCCGATGCTTCCGGGCCGGGGCGGGCGGCGGCGGGGAGCGCCACGGCGGAGGGGGCCCCTTCGGGGGACGAGGTGCCTGCGGTGGATGCGGGGGGCAGGGTCCCTGCTGTGGACGGGGTTCCTGCGGCGGATGCGGCAGACAGGGTCCCTGTGGTGGATGCGGTGGACGGGGCCCCTGCGGCGGGCGGGGCGCGTACGGCCGATGGTCACCGGGCGGACGATCATCAGGCGGCCGACGACCGGCTTCCGGCGCAGCGTACGGGGGGCGTCGCGCCGGCGGATGACGCCGGGCGCAGCGGCGGGGACGAGGGCGGCGACGCCCGGGAGAGCGCGGAGGCGGGCGGCACCGAGGCGGGCACGGGCACCCGGACCACGGCCACCCGGGCCGCCCGCGGCACGCCGATCATCCAGGCCGCCGACGCCGTCGATGCCGCTTATGCCGCCGAAGCCACCGGCCTGGGCCCGCACGGCCACGACCACCACCGCCGTGGCCTGCTGCTGCTCCGTTCGCTGAGCTCCGACGCGGGCTGCCGCCGGACGCCGCACGGCAAGGCCGTCTGGTTCACCCTTCCCGAGGTGCCGTGGCGGCGCCGGTGAGGCCGGTGCCGGCCCCGTCCGCCGGTTCCTGAACCGTCGGTTCCTGAGCCGCCTGTTCCTCCTCTGCCTGCCCGAGCCGCGAACGGCGCCGCCCGTAGATCGCGTAGACCAGCGCCCCGGCCACCAGGAAACCGGCGAACTGGAACCAGGTCGCCGGACCGGTGCCGTAGCTCAGATACAGACAGAAGGCGATGCCCAGGAGCGGGCTGACCGGGAAGAGCGGCACGCGGAAGCGGCGCGGCAGATCGGGGCGGGTGCGGCGCAGCACCATCACGCTGAGGTTGACCGCCACCATGACCGCCAGCGTCCCGATGGTCGACAGATTCATCACCGCGTCCAGCGGCACCACCGCGGCCGGCACGGCGAAGACCGCTGCGACGATCCAGGTGTTGGCGACGGGGGTGGACGTCCGGGGAGAGACCCGCTCGAAGATCCGCGGGACCAGTCCGTCCCGCGACATCGACATCAGGATGCGGGTCTGGCCGTACATGACCGCGAGGACGACCGAGGCGATGGCGACGACGGCGCCGAAGGCGATCACCCCGCCACCGAGGGTCGAGTGGGTGACGCGGTTGACGATCAGCGACAGCGCGGCGGGCCGGCCGGCGACGTCGTCGGCGGAGAGCGCACCGATGGCGGCAGCCGCGACCAGGCAGTACAGGACGGTGACCACACCGATGCAGACCATGATCGCGACGGGGATGTTGCGCCGCGGGTTCCTGACCTCCTCACCGGCCGTGGTGATCGCGTCGAAGCCGATGTAGGAGAAGAAGGCGACCGAGGCGCCGGAGGTGATGCCGGCGATGCCCTCCGGAGCGAACGGCGAAAGGTTGCCGGCCCGGAAGGCGCTCAGCCCGACCGCGCAGAACAGCACCAGGATCGCGAGCTTCAGGACGGCCATCGCGGCGGTCGCCCGGGCGCTCTCCCGGATGCCGCGGACCAGCAGCAGGGCGGCGAGCAGCATCACGACGACGGCCGGCAGGTTGACGATCCCGCCGTCACCGGGCGGGTTGGACAGCGCGGCGGGCAGCTGCCAGCCGGTCAGGCTGCCGAGCAGCTCGTTGAGGTACTGGCCCCAGCCGACGGCGACCGCCGAGACCGAGATGCCGTATTCGAGCAGCAGACACCAGCCGACGAGGAAGGCGGTGCGCTCGCCGAGGGTGGCGTAGGCGTAGGAGTACGAGCTGCCGGACACCGGTATCGCGCCGCCCAGCTCGGCGAAGGAGAAGGCGGTGAAGACGCAGGTGACGGCCGCCAGCACGAAGGAGACGAGGACGGCCGGACCGGCCTTTGCGACGGTGTCGGACAGGCCGACGAAGATGCCGGTGCCGACGATCGCGCCGATGCCGAAGCAGATGAGCTGGAAGAGCCCCATGCTGCGGCGCAGGCCGTGGCCTTCGAGGTCCGCACCCGATTCGGCGATGAGCAGGTCGGGGGACTTGATCCGCGGTCCGGACAAGGCCGCGGGAGGTGCGGCGCGCAGCGCCTCCGAGGGGCGGCGGCGGGAGACGGGCGGGCGCATGGGGTGGTTCTCTCTCTGGTGGTGCGGTGCGCGCGGCGCGGGTGGGCCACACACGAAGCGGGGTCCGGACCGGTGGGTCCGAACCCCGCGAGCGGCTCGATGGTAACCGCTTGACCTGCATGATCGCCCGTTGCGGCGGATCGCTGTGCCGATGGC
Source organism: Streptomyces sp. 2323.1 (assembly GCF_900221035.1). NCBI lineage: Bacteria > Bacillati > Actinomycetota > Actinomycetes > Kitasatosporales > Streptomycetaceae > Streptomyces > Streptomyces sp. 2323.1. The sequence continues at coordinate 1,892,454 of NZ_LT907981.1, forward strand.
TGTGCAGCACATGAGGTGCCGTGCGGGCACCCCGCCGCGCTAGCCGGCGAGCGTCGCGACCAGCACCGCCTTGATCGTGTGCATCCGGTTCTCCGCCTCGTCGAAGACGACGGAGTGCGCGGACTCGAAGACCTCGTCGGTGACCTCCAGCGACGACAGTCCGTGCCGGGCGTGGATCTCCCGGCCGAGCGCCGTGCCCAGGTCGTGGTACGCGGGCAGACAGTGCAGGAACTTCACGTCCGGCTTGCCGGTGGCGCGCAGCACGTCCATCGTGACCGCGTACGGGGCGAGCTGCGCGATCCGCTCGTCCCACACCTCCTTGGGCTCGCCCATGGAGACCCAGACATCGGTCGTCACGAAGTCCGCACCGCGCACGCCCTCGGCGACGTCGTCGGTGAGCGTGAGGCGGGCGCCGCTGCTCCCGGCGAGCGCGCGCGCCTGCGCGACGACCGACTCGTCGGGCCACAGCTGCTTCGGCGCCACGATCCGGACGTCCATGCCGAGCAGGGCGCCGGTGACGAGGTAGGAGTTGCCCATGTTGTTCCGGGCGTCGCCGAGGTAGGCGAAGGCGGTCTCCTCCAGGGGGCGGCCCTGACCGTGCTCGACCATGGTCAGCACGTCGGCGAGCATCTGCGTGGGGTGCCATTCGTCGGTCAGCCCGTTGAAGACGGGCACCCCGGCGTGGGCCGCCAGCTCCTCGACGTCGGACTGCCGGCTGCCGCGGAACTCGATGCCGTCAAACATCCGGCCGAGGACCCGGGCGGTGTCCTTCACCGACTCCTTGTGCCCGATCTGCGAGCCGGACGGGTCGAGGTAGGTGGTCGAGGCGCCCTGATCCGCCGCCGCGACCTCGAAGGAGCAGCGGGTCCGGGTCGAGGTCTTCTCGAAGATCAGGGCGATGTTCCTGCCCCGGAGGCGGGGGACCTCGGTGCCGGCGCGCTTGGCCGCTTTCAGCTCGGCCGCCAGCTCGGTCAGTCGGCGGAATTCCTCGGCGCTGAAGTCCAGCTCCTTGAGGAAATGGCGGCCCCTGAGGTCTATCGCCATGGGTGGGCTCCTGATTCGCGACGGTCGGGACGGACTCGAATAGTGGAAGTGTATACGAACGCACGTATCTCTATACGGAGCCCCCGGCGCGGCCGCGGGGTGCGGCACCGGAGCACGGAGCCCCTGGCTGGAGTACGGAGCCCCTGGCCGATGAGGGATCCGGCCCCGCCCCGAAGGGTGCGGGGCATCCTCAGGCTGCCCCCGACACCGCATCCCTCGCCACCGGACAACTCATACAGCGCGGCCCGCCGCGCCCGCGTCCCAGCTCGCTCCCCGGGATCGTGATCACCTCGATACCGCGCTTGCGGAGGAAGGTGTTGGTGGTGACGTTCCGCTCGTACGCCACCACCACACCCGGCTCCACCGCCAGCACATTGCAGCCGTCGTCCCACTGCTCCCGCTCGGCCGAGTGCACGTCCTGGGTCGCGGTCAGCACCCGGATGTCGGACAGGCCCAGCGAGGCCGCTATGGCCCGGTGCATGTGCTCCGGCGGATGGTCGGTGACCTTGAGGTCCTGATCGCCCGACCCCGGCTCGATGGTGTACGAGCGGAGCATGCCCAGGCCCTCGTACTGGGTGAAGGTATCCCCGTCGATCATGGTCATGACGGTGTCCAGATGCATGAACGCCCGGCGCTTGGGCATGTCCAGCGCCACGATCGTGCGGGCGGAACCCGCTGCGAACAGCCCCCGCGCAAGCAGCTCCACGGCCTGCGGCGTGGTGCGTTCGCTCATCCCGATGAGGACGGCACCACTGCCCAGCACCAGGACGTCCCCGCCCTCGATCGTCGAGGGGAAATCCGCCTGGCCCTCCGACCAGACATGGAAGTCCTCGCCGCGGAAGAGCGGGTGGTGCCGGTAGATCGCCTCGTAATGCATGGTCTCGCGCTGCCTGGCCGGCCAGCGCATGGAGTTGATCGACACCCCGTCGTAGATCCAGGCGGAGGTGTCGCGGGTGAAGAGGTGGTTGGGCAGCGGTCCCAGCAGGAAGTCGTCCAGATCCATCACATGGAAGCGCACCGAGATGGGCTCGGGGTGGCGTTCCAGGAACTCGCGCTTGGTCATGCCGCCGACCAGCGCCTCGACCAGCTCCGGCACCGGAAGCTCGTCGAAGGCCGCCCGCAGATGGTCGGTGGCCAGCGGCCCGTATTCCTTCTCGTCGAAGACCCGGTCGAGGACCAGCTGCCTCGCCTCGGGAATCTGCATGCTCTCGGCCAGCAGATCCCCGAAGAGGTGGACCTCCACCCCACGGTCCCGGAGCACATCGGCGAACCCATCGTGCTCGGCCCGCGCCCGGCGCACCCACAGCACGTCGTCGAAGAGCAAGGCGTCCTTGTTCGAGGGCGTGAGCCGCTTCAGCTCCAGATCGGGGCGATGCAGGATGACCCGGCGCAGCCGCCCGGCCTCGGAGTCGACTTGGAATCCCATCCACCCATCTTGGCCGCTCCGACGGTTTTGCGGAGGGAGTCGGGGGATGTCGAGTTGGTTGGGTCGGTCGGGGCGGGGCCAGGCGGGGGCCAGGGGCGGGGCATGCGTGGGCCAGGGGCGGGCCAGGGGCGGGGCATGCGTGGGCCGGGCGTGGCCCAGCGGCGCGCTCGTCCTGATGATGCTTGTTCATGTGCGGACCGTGTTGCCGCAGCCGGATCGGCATTCGTACTGCCTCAGGGGCAGTCGCACCGGGCTCTGGTTCACATAGGGCGTTGTCGTGCTTGAAGGCGTAGATCTGGAACGCGGCGGGGTTGTCGTAGAGGACGATGCCGTCCCGGGTGAGGAAGGCGCTTGCCTTGCTCGCGACGGTGTGGGGCCGGCGGGGAAGCAGTGACGACGGCGGGCGGGCCGTGGCGTATCGGGCGTGAGCGCTCCCGGCCCCGGGGGCGGTGGCGTACCGCTCGGGGTGTTCCTTCCGCGTGGACGCGGTCGCGGTGGGCCGTCCCACCTCAGGCAGGGTTGCGGTCGCGTACCTCCAGCTTCTCCAGTATTCCGGCGACGCGGTCTCTTGATTCGTCGACGGTGTCCATCGCCTCGACACACGTCCAGTACATTCCGTCCTCGTCCGCCAGCAGCACCACGGCCACCAGCGCTTCACACACCTCCCGCAACAATCGGCACAGGCCGGTTAACGCCTCCTTGACGTCGCGCACTTCGGACAGCTGACCCGCCCGCAGCCCACCGGTGACCGATGCCGGGCACAGCAGTCCCCCGCTGAACCGCCCGCCCGCATCGCCTAATCCCCGGGCCCTGGACCGCACTTCGTACGGACCGAATATCGCGAGATGGCTGCCTATCGCCTCTGCCAGGGCTTGCGCCTGCCATGCCTCGACGATCACTCCCTGGATCGTGTTCGCCTCCGCCACACCGCGCCGACTCGCCGCGATGATCCGCACTGCGTCCATCCGCTCCCTCCTCTCCTCATCAATCGCATGCACCCTGCACTCTTCTCACTACCCAGAGTGAGGGTGAACACCCAAAAAAGCCAGGGGAATTCGCAAATCTGTGGACAACCAAGGCGATGTGGAAAGATCCATGACTCCATAGAGTGATGAACGGGCGGCTCGTACGCGCGTCTTCCCCACACGCCACAGCCTCCTCGCCCCTCACACCACCGGCACACGTCACACAAGACACCCGGAGTGAGCCCCCAAGTGAACACTTGGGGCCGGCGCAGAAGACCCCGGAGCGGACACCGAAGGGTGCGGTGCGAGCGCGCGAGCAGGCCTCCACACACGGCGGGGCGGGGGCCGACGCCCCCACCCCGCCGACCCCCGCCCCGCTACCGCCCCGGCCTGGCCCGGCCCCTACTCTTCCCCGCCCTCCCGCGGCCGGTCCGGGCGTGCCGAACGGACCGCCGGGAAGCGCGTCTCATTACGGTCGATCTTCGCCGCGAGCGCCGTCAGGGCGTCGATCCCCAACGCCTCACAGAACTGCAGCAGATAAGCCAGCACGTCCGCGACCTCGTCCTCGACCCGGCCGGCCTTCCGCGGATCCGACATCACCGTCGCCGACTCCTCCGGCGTCAACCACTGGAAGATCTCGACGAGTTCCGCGGCCTCGACACTCAGCGCCGCGGCCAGGTTCTTGGGGGTGTGGTACTGCTGCCAGTCCCGCGCGGCCGCGAACTCGGCGAGCCGCCGCTGCAGCGCATGAAGATCTTCACTCATACCCCCAGGTGTAGCACCTGCACGCCGGGCAGTCCGTCGGCGACCGACGGGTCCCGCACAGTCCCCAGCAGCCGCACATGCCCGCGCTCGGTCATCCGCACGGCCAACGACACCAGCTCACGGGCCTGCCTGAGATCCATGCAGCGGTCCATCCCGTCCGCCAGCACCGTCATCTGCTGATGGGCCGACGGGACCTCCCCGACCGGGTCCATGGCCAGCACGTCCGGCCCGGTGAGCAGCACCAGCGCCAGCGCGAGAAACCGCAGCTCACCGTCGCCGAGCTGCTCGACGGGCAGTTCCCCCAGCTCCCCCCTGTCGAGGACGGCCCGCACGCCCTCCGCGTCCGCAGCACCCGGCCCGGCCTGCGCACCCGACGAGCCGCCGCCCGGGCCGTCACCGCGTCCCACCACCGCACCGGCGACGGCCGCAGCCGCGTCGGCCACCCCCGCTCCGCCCGGCCGGAGCGGCACCGTATGCAGCCCCTCCACGGGTCCGACGCAGGCCTCCCGTACCGCCGCCACCAGCACGGCATGTCGCCGCGCACACTCCCTGCTGGTACGCGCCAGGACCATGGGCAGGTTGTCGCAGGCGGACCGCAGCCGCCCCTCGTCGCGCTGTTCTTGCGCGCCGTGGCCCCAGCCGCCCGCCTCCCCACTTCCTGCACTCCCCCGGCGCCCCCGGGTCCCCCAGGATCCTGCGGTTCCCACCCCGCCGGACCCTCCCGGCTTCCCAGGTGCCTTGCCTGCGGCGCCCCCCGCGGCCCCGCCACGCCCACTCCGCCGTACGCCGGCCCCGGCCCCGCGTCCCGCAGCACCCCCACCGTCCCCACCGCATCCGCCTTCCGCACCGCCCGCCCCCACTGCCCGCATGACCTCCGGCCGCGGGTCGCACACGAACGCCGACCGCAGCGCGACCACCACCTGTTCCGCGGCAGCCAGGACCAGCCGCTGCCCCGCTGTCTTGCCCGCGACGCGCAGCGGCAGCAAGGAGGTGCCGAGCCGGTCGTCGGGAAGCGGGGCACGGGTCACCGGGGTCGCCCCAGCGGTGTGCCAGGCCGCCTGGACCGCGGGGCGGGTGGGGTCGGTGAGCGCGGTGGTCAGCAAGGTCTCGCCGCAGCCGGTCAACCGCTCGCCGACGATGCGCAGTTCGGGCTCGGCCTGGACCGCGAGATCGAGGCTGATGGGGCCGGCCGGGCCGTCGACCGTACATCCGATGCGGAAGCCGCGCCGCCCCTGCCCGTCGGGGCGCGCCCCCGCCGGCACACATGCCGACGGGCCGCCGGCCACCTCCTCCAGGGCCCGCGCGAGCGACTCCCCGCTGCCGAGCCGGGCGAGAATCGCGTACGCCTGCAGCGCACTGGACTTGCCGCTGCCGCTCCTGCCGCTCAGCAGCGTCAGCGGGCCGAGCGGCAGGGTGACGCCGCGATGGGTCTTGAACGCGGACAGCCGTAACTCGGTGACCGCCGGCCGCACACTGTCGGAATTCATATGCGGACGTTACGCAGTGCCCCGAGCGGAGAACCGTTACGCCCAACAGCTCTTCCTACGAACGGGGGATGGCGCCCGCCGCCTCTTCCTCGACCTCGGTGCCGACGGGTGCCAGCAGGAAGACATTGGTGTCGACGCGGTGCATCCCGCTGCCCAGCCCGAAGACGACTCCGCTGGAGAAGTCCAGGATGCGCTTGGCGACATCGGCATCGGCACTACTGAGGTCCAGCAGGACGGGGATCTGCGCCATCAAATACTCCGCGACCTCGCGGGCGTCGGCGAAGGTCTGGACGCGGATGACGATGAAGCGCCGCAGTTGCTCCGCCGGTTCGTCCTCCGGGAGGGCCCGGTGGTCGGGCCAGGAAGGCCATTCACTGCTGCTGCGGAGCGGGACGACCTCGGCGAGCCCTTCCCACTGCTCGTCGGTGGCATCGGGGCCGTTCACCGAATCACCTCACCCGGGGGAGCGCTGGCTGTCTGCGGTATCTGCATCGCACAATTCTAGAGATAAACATACAAAGCTCGGCGGACGCGACACACACCTCGTCACGTCCCGTTCCATCCTGCACCATGGCCCCTGACCTGTGCTGACATCCGCGACAGTTATCCTGCGTCGAGATTCTGTGTGGCTGTTCATCCCCATTGTGACGGAGGTCGGTTCTGTCGTGAGCTCTGAGCCTCCCGGCCGTCGACTGCGCGGCCTGCGCGGCCTGCGCAAACCCGCGAAGAAGCGGCCCGCCGGTCCCCCGCCCGCCACCGCCCCGGACGACTCCGAGGCCCCGGAACCGTCGGCCGAAACCGGCGGCCGCGTCATCAACGCCGCCCTCTACCGCGACGGACACCGCGTCAGCACCCATGACACGCTCGCCGACACCTTCCGGCAGCAGCGCGCCACCGCCGGCACCCTCGCCTGGATCGGCCTGCACCGCCCCACCCCCGCCGAACTCACCACTCTGGCCTCGGAGTTCGACCTTCATCCGCTCGCCCTCGAGGACGCCCTGGAGGCCCATCAGCGGCCCAAGCTGGAACGCTACGGCGGCACCCTCTTCGTCGTCCTGCGCGCCGCGCGGTATCTCGACGATCGCGAGGAGGTCGACTTCGGTGAGCTGCATGTCTTCGTCGGCCGCGACTTCGTGATCACCGTGCGGCACGGCGGCGCCCCCGACCTCTCGGCCGTACGCCACCGCATGGAGGACACTCCCGAACTCCTCAAGCGCGGCCCCGAAGCCGTCCTCTACGCCATCCTCGATGCCGTCGTCGACGGCTATGCGCCGGTCGTCGCCGGTGTCCAGAACGACATCGACGAGATCGAGACCGAGGTCTTCGGCGGCGACCCCCGGGTCTCCCGCCGGATCTATGAACTCTCCCGCGAGGTCGTGGAGTTCCAGCGCGCCACCCGCCCGCTGAACGGCATGCTGGAGAACCTGACCGCGGGCTTCGAGAAGTACGCCATCGACGAGGAACTGCGCCGCTATCTGCGCGACGTAGCCGACCATGCCCTGCACGCCACCGAGCGCGTGGACGGCTTCCGGCAGGCCCTGCAGGACATTCTCACCGTCAACGCGACCCTGGTGAACCAGCAGCAGAACGCGGAAATGCGGGCGCTGGCCGAGGCCGGCTTCGAGCAGAACGAGGAAATCAAAAAGATCTCGGCCTGGGCCGCCATCCTCTTCGCACCGACACTCGTCGGCACGATCTACGGCATGAACTTCCGGAGCATGCCGGAACTGCACTGGGCATTCGGGTACCCGTTCGCGGTGGTCCTCATGGCCATTGTCTGCACCGGCCTGTATGTCGTCTTCAAACGGCGGGGCTGGCTCTGAGCGACGGCCGGGAGGCGGCTCTCTCGCGGTCTGAGGCGCTCCGGCAGGAGCGCGTAGCGCCGACGGCTGTGCGCACGGAACAGGCCGCGTCCGCGGCATCCGACTCCGAACCCGGGACGGTGTACCAGTGAACGAGGAGACCCCACAGCTCGACTCTGCCGTGCCGCGAGAGCACCGGCCGGCGAACGCTTCGGCGCTGATCTACAACGGGGCCGGCGAGTACCTGCTGCACCTGCGGGACCAGATTCCTGGTATCTGGGAGCCGGGATCGTGGTCCCTGCTCGGTGGCGGACGGGAACCAGGCGACCGCTCTTTGGAGGAGACGGTCCGGCGGGAACTGCGGGAAGAGGCCGGCCTCGACATCCCTGACCTCGCCCCCTTTGCGGTGGAGGAGGCCCTGGGCAGCGACGGCACGTCCCTTCCGATTCAGGTCTTCGCCGGCCACTGGGCCGGTGACCCGGCCACCTTGGACCTGACCGAGGGCGTCATGCTGCACTGGTTCCGGCCAGAGGTCATGCCGCGCCTGCGGATGGCCCCTGCGACCCTCGAACTGATCCACCGCCATGCGGAGATGCTCTCCGCCGGCCAGTGCGGAGCCGCTCCGGCGCTGGGCGCCCGCCGACCACCGCACCCGCGCGGGCCCTCGGCACCGGCCCCGGGCGGGAATGCCGTGCCCAACGTCATCGGCGTCCATCTCTACCTGGAGAACGCCAACGGCGAGGTCCTGCTCGGTCTGCGCCACCCCGACTCCGCCTACGCAGGATCGACGTGGCATTTCCTGGCCGGCCACTGCGAGCGGGAGTCCGCCGTCGCCTGCCTGGTCCGCGAAGCCCGGGAGGAAGCCGGGCTGGTGATCGACGCCAAGGACGTGGAGTTCGTGCACGCCGTCCATCTCGTCGATACGCCCGGCATGCAGCCGCGTATGCAGATGGTCTTCCGTGCCCGGCGCTGGACGGGGATGCCGGAGATTCTTGAGCCCGACAAGTGCGTCAGCTAGAGCTGGTGGCGACCGGAGGCGCTTCCGGAGCCGATCGTGCCCTATACCCGCGTCGCGATCGAGGGAATTCAGGCGGGCCGTCTCTACACCGAGAGGGGCTGGTCATGACGGATACAGGCGCGGGCGAGGGGCACGCCGACGTAGAAGCCGTACGTCCCTGGGGGAGCTGGGGCCCCGCCATCGCCTCCCGTCTCACCGAGGAAGCCGATCCGTCGTCGCCCGGCGCGAAAGGCCGCAGACTGGTAGTGCAGGGAGCGCGGTCGGGCGCTGCCCGGTGGCGACCACTCCACGTTCCTGCGCCCCCGCGCGCCGGGTGAGACGACCGCCAAGTCTGCACAGGCCCAAAGGTTTTTTCTGATCGGGGCCCGAACGCAGGCCCTGCGGTTGACGATCCAGTGGTGCGCATCTATCGATCCATTTCGAGCACGAATCGCACGCCAATTCATACAACCCTATTTGTGATTCTTCGGTTGCGAGGGGCTGATGGGCTGCAACTAGCTTCGGTGGCGCGCCGCAGTTCCTGATCCGGGTTCCGATGAATCCGGGCGCAGCTGTTCATGAGCCGGACGGCCGGCTCGTGGCCGGGCTGGGGAGGGTGGCGGAATCCGCATCGAAGGAGACGGCAATGAAGAAGGCTTACGAAGCGCCGACGCTCGTCCGACTGGGTTCGTTCCGGAAGAAGACCGGGCTCCTGAGCAGTTCCGGGAACGACCGACTGGTCCTGAGCAAGAACTGACGGTCGACGGCTCGCTGAATCGAAGCCATGACTGAAACGCACCCAGGTGCGGGCACGGGCCCCGGCGACGCGCACTTCGCGGTCTTTCCCGACCGTGCGGACGCGGCCGCCGTGGCCCGCTGCTTCGCCCGCCCACATACCCGCACCCTGACGTATGCCTCCGGCCGTCCCTGGCTGGTGGGCCACTGGCACGACGAGGACATCGTGACCGTTCGTGCCGCCTCGGGCGCCCTCGCCCTCGTCGGCTGCTGTCCGGTCGACCCGGCCGAACTGGAGCGCCGGCTCGGCCGGCTGAGGGATCTCTCGGAACTCGACGCCATGGCACGCACCCTGCCCGGCAGCTTCCATCTGGTGGCCGCACTCGACGGGCGGCTCCGGGTGCAGGGCACCGCGTCCGGACTGCGGTTGGTGTTCCACGCGCTCGTCGGCGGTGTGCGGGTGGCGGCCACCAGCGCCGATGTGCTCGCCGACGCGCTCGGCGCCGAACCGGACGAGGAACAGGTCGCGGTCAGGCTGCTGTGGCCGGTTCCGCACCCGTTGCTCGAAGCGCCGCTGTGGCGGGAGGTCGACTCCGTGTCCCCACAGGACGCGCTGCTCGTCTCGGCGGACGGGCGGACCGTACGGCACTCGCGCTGGTGGACGCCGCCGGAGCCGACCCGGTCGCTCGCCGACGGAGCCCCCCTCGTCCGGGCCGCACTCACCGAAGCCGTCGAGGCCCGTACGCGGCAGGGCGGCGTGGTCAGTTGCGATCTGTCCGGCGGGCTGGACTCCACCTCCATCACTTTTCTGGCCGCGCGCTCGCCCGCCAAGGTGATGGCCAGTACCTGGCCGGGGCGCGATCCCGCGGACACCGACCTGTACTGGGCCTCGCAGGCCGCCCGGTCGCTGCCGGAGGTCGAGCATGTGGTGTGGAACGCCGACGATTCACCACTGGTCTACAACGACCTCCTCGGCATCGACGACCTGCTGGACGAGCCGACCATCGGCGTCATGGACCGCTCACGGGTCCTGCACCACCTGCCGGGCCTGGCCGGGCGAGGCAGCAGGCTGCATCTGACCGGTATCGGCGGTGACCACGTGGCGTGGTGCTCCGAGGCGTATTACCACCGCCTGCTGCGCAGGCGCCCGTTGTTCGCCGTGCGCCAGCTGCGTGGGTTCCGGGCGCTGTGGCAGTGGCCGCTCGGCGGTATGGCCCGGGCGCTGGCCGACTCCCGGCCGTACGGGACATGGCTGGCGGACGCCGGCCGCGGCCTGCGCGGTCCGCTGCCCGCGTCCGTCAGCAGCGGTCTGGGCTGGGGCATGGCACCGCGGCTGTTCGACTGGGTCACCCCCGAGGCCGAACGGCTGGCCGGGCGGGCGCTTCGTGCGGCGGCCGCGACCGCCGTACCGCTGCATCCGGACCGGGGCCTGCACACCGACCTGGAACAGATCCGCTCCTGTACACGCATCATCCGGCAGTGGGATCGGATGGCCGCCAGGGCCGGGGTGCCGATGGCGTCGCCGTTCTTCGACGACCGGGTGATCGAGGCATGCCTGGCGGTCCGCCCGAGCGAACGCGTGACGCCCTGGCGGTACAAGCCTCTTCTCACCACGGCCATGCGCGGCATCGTGCCGGAGTCCTGTCTGGGGCGCACCAACAAGGCCGCGGCGTCCATGGACGCGTCCAACGGGCTGCGCGAGCACCGCGGGGACCTGCTGGCGCTCTGGGACGACGCACGGCTGGAACGGCTCGGCCTGGTGGACGGCGAGGCCCTGCGCCGGCTGGCCCAGCGGCCCGCCACCCCCGGGCTGCGCGACGCGATCCTCTACTCGACCATCGCCGGCGAAGTGTGGCTGCGCAGCCTCGCCCGCGCCACGCCGGAGAGGGCCCGCACCGCCCGCTAGGCACTTCGCTGCACGCCCCGACACGAAAGGTACGCATCATGGCATTGCGGTTCGGTGACAAGGTCTCCACTGCGGCGACCGACTACGGCACGGTCCTGCTGGACGAACGCAACGGACAGTACTGGGAGCTGAACCCCACCGCCGGCCTGATCGTCACCACCCTGCTGGCGGGCGGCGACGAAACAGCGGCGGCCGACGCGCTCATCGCCGACTTCGGCATCGACCGCACGCGCGCCGAGCAGGACGTCGCGACCCTGGTCGCGGAGCTGCGCGCGTCGGGGCTGGCCGCATGACGACACCGAGCGCACTGGAACGGCCCACCGGAGTCCCCTTCACCCGGCGCCTGGCCGCCCGACTCGTCCTCCTCCCCGCCGTCGCGCTGTCCTTCCTGCCCCCGCACCGCGTCCGCGCCGTACTAGGCCTCGTACGCCGAGGAGCCGTACCGGCCTCCGTCGGCCAGGCCAAGGACGCCCGGGACGCGATGTGCGCGGTCAGCCTGCGCTGCGCCGGGCCGCGCGGCTGCCTGCCCCGCTCCCTGGGGGCCGCGCTGCTGTGCCGGCTGAGCGGCAGCTGGCCGACCTGGTGCACCGGGGTGCGGGTCGTGCCTCCCTTCACGGCGCACGCCTGGATCGAGGTCGATGCCCGCCCGGTGGACGAAGGGGTGCCGGACGACTACTTCACCCGGCTCATCGCCGTGGCACCGGTCGGCCGGCCCACCCGATGACCGCGGCCACCACGACGACGCCGGACCGTTCGACATGGGGTGCGGTCGCCACCATGTACCGGCTCACCTCCGGGCACCGGGCCTCCGTCGTCGTCGCCACCGTGCTCACTCTGGCCGGCTCCGCCCTCGGACTGGCCCAGCCGCTCGTTGCCAGGAACATCGTCGACGCCAGCGGACATGGACGGACCTTCTGGCCACTATTGGCGCTGCTGGCCACGCTGTTCGTCACCGAGGCGGCGACCGGCGCGGTGGGGCGCTTCGTCCTGGAACGCATGGGTGAAGGCGTCGTACGGGGACTGCGCCACAGCCTCATCGCGCGCCTGCTGCGGCTGGAAATGAGCCAGTACCAGCGGCACCGTACCGGCGACCTGATCTCCCGCGTGACCACCGACACCACCCTGCTCAGGGACGTCGTGTCGCAGGCGCTGGTCGACCTGGTGACCGGCGCGCTCGCCGCCGCCGGGGCGGTCGTCCTGATGGCGTGGATCGACCCGCTGCTGCTGCTTCTCGTCGCGGTGACCGTGGCCACCGCCGCCGTGGTCGTGGCCTCGCTGCTGAAAGGCATCCGGGCGGCCTCCGCACACATGCAAGGCTCGGTCGGCGCCGTCGCCGCCGAACTGGAGCGCGCGCTCGGCGCCTTGCCGATGGTCCGGGTGCACCGTGCCGAGGACCGCGAGGCGACGCGCATCGGCAAGCGGGTCGACGCGGCGTACGACGCCGGCGTGCGGACCGCGAAACTCGCCTCGGTGATGAGCCCCGCCGTCGAACTCGCCGTCCAGGGCTCCTTCCTGCTCGTGCTGGTCATCGGCGGGCTGCGGGTCAACGGCCACGCCAACTCCCTCGGCGACCTGGTCGCCTTTCTGCTGTACGCCTCCTACCTGGTGCTGCCGTTGTCGTCGGTCTTCCGGGCGGTCGGGCTGATGCAGCGGGGCATGGGGGCGTATCAGCGGATCGGGCAGGCGTTGGGGCTGGCCGCGGAGCCCGTCGAGCACATGGAACTCGTGCAGTCTGCGGAGTCCGTTGAGCCCGTTGAGGCTGTGGAGCGGGCCGCGCCGGACGTCTGTGTCGCCCCCCGTGCTGCCGTGCCCAAGCGGGTTGAGCGGACGGGGAGAGGCGAGACACCGGCTCTGGCCCTGCATGACGTCCGTTTCGGGTACGTTCCGGACCGGCCGGTGCTCGACGGTGTCTCGTTCACCGTCCCCCACCACGGCCAGGTCGCCCTCGTCGGACGGTCGGGTGCGGGCAAGAGCACGATCTTCGCGCTGGTGGCGAGGTTCTACGAACCGGACTCCGGAACGCTGCGGTTCGACGGTCGCCCCGCAGCCGAGCTGAGCCGCGGAGCATGCCGGGCACGCATCGCCGTCGTCGACCAGAACACCCATGTCGTCCACGGCTCGCTCCGGGACAACATCACCTACGCGGACCCCGGCGCGAGTGATGCCGAGGTCCGTCGGGTCGTCGAACTCGCCCAGCTCGACGGGGTGGTCCGACGACTGCCCGGTGGCCTGTCCGGCGTACTCGGCGAACGCGGCAACACCCTGTCGGCCGGCGAAAGGCAACGGGTCGCCCTCGCCCGCGCCCTCCTCGCCCGGCCCGCACTTCTCCTCCTCGACGAACCGACCTCTCACCTCGACGCCATAAACGAGACCGCACTCACCACGCTGATGAAGGAAGCCGCCCAGGAATGCGCCCTCCTGGTGATCGCGCACCGTCTCTCCACCGTCCGGCACGCCGACCGCATCATCGTGCTGGAAGGTGGCCGCACCGTCGCCTCCGGCTCCCACGAGGAACTGCTGACCACCAGTCCCTCCTACCGCGCGCTGGCCGCCGGCCAAATGCTGCGGCCGGCCGACGGCACGCCCGGGGCGGCTGCGGCGACGGCCGCGCACGGACGGCCCCGAACGCCGTAGTCGACGACCTCTCGGGGCCGCACTGACGCTTTCCGGGCTCCTCAGCGAAGTCATTCTCGACGGCTCAGCCCCCGACTTCAGCTCACCGCTCTTCACACCACCACTGCCCAACTCCGACCGGATAGAAATCATCAGCACCCCCGCCAACAATCAGTTCACCCTCGACTTCCTTGGCACCATCGTGCAGGAACCCGTATTCCACCTGGGGTCACTCGGATCCACCGTGACATTTCCGCCCGGCACGACGGTCAACCGGCTCAACGGCGACGATACGGAAGACCAGCGGAAATTCACGGTCGAGGACAACAAAGTGATCGGCAGGCCGTTCCAGCCCCAGCCCCCTGGGGCCGAACCCACTGATTCCAGCGGCAGCATTCGTCTCCCAGGGCGATTCTCCTCGATCACGTTCCAGGTGAAGCCGAACTTCACCGGCGGATCAGGGAACGACGGCGTACACCTCCAGGTCGGGGGGGCGTTGGCGTAGGTGGGGTGCGTCCCGGGGTCAGTCTCGTAGCGACTGTCCGTAACGGACTGCGGTTCGTGTTCAGGAGGCGGGAGGCAGTAGGCGGGGTCTGCGCTGGGCGACCGCACCGAGGGCGGTCCCGGCGCCGGGGCGCCTCCGGCCTATTCCCGGAACCGTGGCGAGGATCCGGCCAGGTTCTGCGGGAGGGGAACACGCATCCGTCCTGCCAGCTGCCTTCCTGGGTACCCCGAAGTCTGGCTGGAATAGGGCTCCTCCCTGGCCCGCGGCGTCCATGACGTGCCCGGACGCGTTGAGCCACCCAAGGGCAGCAGTCGGCCATTCTTCGCGAGTACCGGCGGTAATTCAGGCCATGGTTACGACAGAAGAGGCATTATGGCCGTGAAACCATCTGGCGGCACACGCCGGACTACTTGCGGGGGAAGGCTCATATGAGACAGAACAAGGAGTATCGGGAACTATTGGCGCAACCAGCCGAGCGGCTGGGCGAGGGGGTACGTGGGCTCGTTCTTGTCGATCCCGCGGGAAAGGAATCCTTCGACTGGGAGGCCGGCGCGCACCTGAGCGTGACACTTCCGTCGGGAATGATTCACCGGTACTTCGTTCGCGGAAACTCGAATGACCGGCTCCACTTCCGGATCGGAGTTCCGCAGAAACCGCCAGGACACCCCATCGTCGACGGCGAACAGGCAGGGGGGAGCGGGCAGGAGGCCACAGCGGGGGTGATCGGTTCCACGGCGGACGGGGCCAGGCCTGCCGAGGCCGTCGTGCCCTGTGCGCAGCAGGAGACGGGGGCGGGGGCACAGACGCAGGCGAGTGGGCGGGAGGCGTTGACGAGCCGGGAGACGGAGATCCTGGAGCATGTCGCACGGGCGTTGAGCAATCGTCAGATCGCCACTCAGCTCTCCATCTCCGAGGGCACGGTCAAGCGTCATCTGCGGAATATCTTCACCAAGCTCGACGCCCGTTCACGTATGGACGCGGTGAACAAGGCACTGCCGCAGTCGAGGCCCCGGGCCAGCTGAGCACTGGAACGGCTCACCGGAATCGGAGCGGGTGGGGCAACGGGGCCTCACTACCGGGCCGATCGGTCAACTCCAGGAGAACGAACGACGGGTCGTTCTCATCGTTCGGCGGGAGAGGAATTCTCCGCCGCAATACTTACTCCGCCGGCGTACCGCGGGTCACCCCCGTGGAATCCGGTAGGGGTGCCGGCATGTTTTCCGCCGGGAGAGCCCGTGCCCCGGCCGTCGTACGATCCGGCCGGGGCATACGGAATTTACTGTTCCCGATACCTTCCCTTCCCGCGCGCCGGCCATTCACTTCTCGGCCAGTGCGTCACGGAGTGCGCGCGTCCGGTGGGCCACGGTGGCGCGGGCCAGGTCCGTGGTCGGGGCCCAGTCCTCGAAGAGCTGGAACGCGCCCGGGACGAAGTGGAGTTCCACTGCGACCTGGTGGTCGATCAGTTTCCGGGCGTCGGCGAGTCCCTCGTCGCGTAGCGGGTCGACGCCCGCCACCTGGAGGTAGGTGGGCGGCAGTCCCGAGAGGTCCGTCGCCCGCGCGGGGACTGCGTACGGCGGGGCCGTGGCGGGGTGGAGCACCGGCTCAAGGTCCGGATGAACGTACAAAAAGGTGCCCCTTTTCCGGTCTGTGGAGTGGCGGGTCAGTGTCCCATTCCGAGGCCTCCGTCGACGGGGATCACGGCACCGGCCACGTAGGACGCCTGCGGTCCGGCCAGCCAGGTCACGGCGCCGGCCACCTCCTCGGCGGTGGCGCTGCGGCCCATGGGGATCCCGCGGACCTTCTCCTGGCGGGACTCCTCCGACAGCGCCGCCGTCATGTCCGTGTCGATCAGGCCCGGGGCCACCACATTGGCGACGACGTTGCGCGCACCGTATTCGCGGGTCAGGGAGCGGGCCAGGCCCACCAACCCCGCCTTGCTCGCGGCGTAGTTGGTCTGGCCGGCGCTGCCGTGGAGACCGGCCACGGAGGAGAGCAGGATGATCCGGCCCCCTCGGGCGCGGAGCATCGGGGCGACGGCGCGCTGGGCGCAGCGCCAGGCCCCGGCGAGGTTGGTGTCCAGCACCCGGAGGAACTGTTCCTCCTTCATGCGCATCAGCAGGCCGTCGGCGGTGATCCCCGCGTTGGCCACCAGTACGCCCACTGGCCCCAACTCCGCCTCCACTTCGGTGAAGGCGGCATCCACGGAGGCGGTGTCGGTGACGTCGCACGTCACGCCGAGGGCCCCCTCGGGGACGCCGGAACCGCGGTGGGTGACGGCGACGCGGTCGCCCTGGGCGACGAAGGCTTCCGCGATCGCCGCGCCGATGCCGCGGTTGCCGCCGGTGACGAGCACGGTACGGGCCGGCTGTCCGGTCGAGTCAGTCATGGTGTCCGTTTCCCGGAGGTCTGGGGGTCAGCGGGTGGGGGAGAGCGCATCGGAGCCGGTGACGCTCCGGGACCAGTCGAAGTCGACGTCGTCGACGGCGTCCAGGCTCTCGACCAGCTTCCGCAGCCCGGAGAAGTCCTGCACCAGCCGCTTGCGTCCGCCGGCCTGCTGGATGTCGTCGAGCATCTCGTGGCCGCCGCGGATGCCGGTCTCGGCCATGATCCGGTGCCAGGCCCGGAAGTCGTTGCCGACGAACGCTTCGAGACCGGCGACGAGGGAGTTGAGGAAGAACCGCCGTTCGGCGTCGCCCAGTGCGTGGTGGACCTGCTCGGCCAGCACCGCGCAGATCGAGGCGTGGCAGTACTCGTCCCGGTTGTGGATGCGGACCGTGGCGCTGTTGACCGGCTGGATCTCGGTGTCCTCGGCTATCAGGTTCAGATAGGCGTTGATGGATATCTCGGCCACGGTGGCGAAGGCGAGGGTGGTCAGCCGGCGTTCCCGCTCGTCCGCGCAGGAGGCGAGGCGGGCCTCGTGCTCCCGTACGACGAGCGGCTTGGGCAGCGCGGTGTCGGCGAACACCTCCTTGCGCATCCGTCGGGTCACCGCGCTGGCGTTGAGGTGCATCAGGGTGTGGTACTGCTCGTCGACCATGGCCTGCGCCAGGCTGCGCTGCATCAACTCGCCTACGGGCTGGGGGAACTTCCCGTCGAGCCCGAGCTGGAACGCGGGATTGACGATCTGCCCTTCCAGCAGCACCGTGGTGCGGTTGTACGAGATCCACGCCCAGCTCAGCAGGCGGGCGCGGTCCTCGGGCGACAGGGCCCGGAACGTGGGGTGGTCCCGGAACGGAAGGATCTTCTCCGGGTAGTCGTCGCGCGACAGCTCGAACAGGTCGGCGAGGTGGGGCTCTTCGCGCTTCACGGCGGCCCTGCGGTGCCAGTTCCCGGCGAGCCGGGCGATGACGGCGTTCTCCACCGGGTCGTCCGGGTCGTGCGCGGGGATCTCCGGGGGCTGGATTCCGGTGAGTTCTTCGGGCGCCCGACTGCTCATCGTGATTCTCCTCGTACCTCGGACAAGGGCCGCGCGGGTGCGGACGGCTCCGCCGCGGGCTGCGCCGCCGGGTCGGTCAGCCACAGGGCGACGACTCCGGCCAGCGCCGAGAGCACCGTGCAGACCAGGAACACCTGCCTGAACGAGCCGAGTTGGGGGCCGCCCAGCGCCGCCGTCAGTGCCGCGAAGGCGCCGGTGCCCAGGGCCGCGCCGACCTGCCGGGAGGTCATGGCCAGGCCCGCGCCGGCCGCGAACCGCTGCGGGGGCAGCGCCCCGGCCGCCGCCGAGGACAGCGTGGTCATCACGGCACCGATCCCCACCCCGCCGATCAGGTTGGCCGGCAGCCACACCAGGAGGTAGTCCGGCTGGGTCCTGAGGGCCACCGCCCAGATGCCGCACTGCACGGCGACCATGAGCGCGCCGGCCACCACCACCGTCCGCTGGTGCTTGCGGGGCATCCGCCCGGCCAGCACCGAGGCGGCCACGGACAGCACCGCGCCCGGTGTCAGGGCGAGTCCGGCCGCCAGCGGCGAGTAGTGCCAGATCTCGGTGGTGAACAACGGCGCCGCGATCAGCCAGCAGTACATCGCCGCGCCGAAGAGCACAAAGGTCGCATTGGCCACCGCGAACTTGCGGGTGTGCAGCAGCGTGAGTTCCAGCGCCGGGACGCGGTGCCGGCGCGAGCGCAGGACCGCCACCGCGAGCAGCAGGGCACCGCCCAGGGTGGTCCCCACGAACGCGGCGCTGCCCCAGCCCCAGGTGCTGCCCTTGGTCAGTCCGGCGACCAGGCTGCCGACGCCGAGCATCAGGGCCAGCATGCCGATCAGGTCGGGGAGGCCGCCGCGCTCGGTGCGCAGCTTGGGCAGCACCCGCCATGCCGTGAGCAGCAGGGCCGCGCCGAGCGGGACGTTGACCAGGAACACGCCGGTCCAGTCGAAGCTGTGCACCAGGAAGCCGCCCAGCGGGGGCCCCACCGCGGCGGCAGCCGAGGAGCTGGCGCCCCACAGGCCGATGGCCTTCGGCCGCTGCTGCGGCGGCCGGGAGGCCAGCAGCAGCCCGAGCGACGACGGGATCATGCCGGCCGCGAACAGCCCCTGCAGCGCGCAGCAGGCGATCAGCAGCTCCGCCGTCGGCGCGAGCGCGCACAGCAGCGAGGCCGCGGTGAAGCCGGTCACCGAGAGCAGGAACAGGGTGCGCAGACCGATGACGTCGGCCATCTTTCCGACCGGCGCCAGCGCGGCGGCGAAGACGACCGTGTACCCGCTGACGACCCAGGACAGGGAGGACAGCGAGGAGCCGGGGAAGCTCTTCGGCAGTTCGGGGAAGGCGATGTAGACCACCGAGACGCCGAGGAAGGCGATGAAGGCGGCGCCGCACGCCACGAGCAGGGTCAGCCCCGGACGGGCATACGGCGTACGGTCGGGCGGATCTGCCGGAGCGGGGCTGGCGGTCATGAGCGGTACAACTCCTTGCGCTCCACGGATGCGGTCTTCGTGGATTCGGTCTGCACGGATTCGGTCTCCGCGGATGGGGTCTCCACGGATTCGGTCCCCACGGATTCGGTCTGCACGGATTCGGTGTGGAAGCGGCAGACGGCCCCACCGGTCCGCATGCATTCCCGGTTTTCGTCGCGGACGTCGACTCCGAGCCCCTCGAACCAGCCGCCGCGCATGTCGAGGCAGGGGCAGTCGTACCCCTCCAGGGAGCGCGCGGCGCGCAGCATCCGCAGGGCGAAGTGCTCGGTGATGACGGTCTGGACGCCCGGGCCTCCGTCGGGGTCGGGCTCCGTGTGGGAGCGCATCATCCCCTCGTTGGTCATGATCCGGGTGATCGTCTCGATCACGTCCTGCAACGCGGCCGGGGAGCACGCGTCGGGTGTGCCCTCCCGGTTCGCGTACCACGAGCCGACGCGCCGGCCGACGAACCGGAGGGCCTCCGCGTTGATCTCGTTGGCGACCTCCTGGCCGAAGCGCTTCTTGACGCCCTGGTACCAGCGGGCATCGTGCAGCCACCAGAACTGCCGCAGGGCCACGGTGAGTTCGTTCTCCAGCTCGCCGACGGGTGTCGTGGCCGGCTTCCCGGTTTCCTGCGCCGTCACGGATGTGCCCCTTCCGCCACGCGGTTCCCGGGGCCGACCAGCAGTGCGGTCGCCGTACCGTGCGCGCCCTGATCGGTCGCGAGTTCCACCAGCACAAGCAGCGCCCGGTCCGCCTCGTCGTCCGCGAAGAGCAGGTCGGCGTACTCCAGCGCGGCCTCCTCGGGATCGCCCTCCGGGCTGAAACAGACCACCGGTCCGTGCAGCTGCCACTGGGTGGCCACATGGCCGAGCACCGAGTTGGGCACGGACTGGAAGAACAGCAGGGGCTGCACCGGGCGTCCGGCGTCCACCGCCGCGGCCACCGCGCGGTCGGTGACGACGTCGCCGAGCCGGCTGACGAGCACGACGGCCGTGCGGGCGCCCTCGCCGGCGGCCGCGGACGGGTCGCCGTAATGGCCGCGCAGACAGCGGTCGGCGACCTCGGCGACGAGCGGGCTGAACGACGACACCACGAACCCGGGAAGCTTGCGCGGGCCCGCGGCCGCATCGCCGTCCGGCCCGGGCCACGAGGCCCGCTCCCATACTTGCGGTCGCTCGTTCATGCCGCCCCCAGGACCAGAGCCGTGTTGGCACCGCCGAAGGCGGCGTTGAGGGAGACCACGGTCGCGGGCTGCAGCCTGCGCGGGGCGTCCGTCACGAGGTCCAGGCGGCAGGCCGGATCCTGGCCGGTGTAGCCGGCGTTCACGGGAAGCAGTCCCTCCTGGAGGACGAGCACCGAGATCGCGAACTCCACCAGCCCGGAGGCCTCCAGCGTGTGTCCGGTCAGCGACTTGGTGGAACTCACCGGCAGCTTGGGCGCATGGGCCCCGAAGGCGAGGTGGACGGCCGCGGCCTCCGCGGAGTCGTTGTACGAGGTGCCGGTGCCGTGCGCGTTGAGGTAGTCGACCTGCTCGGGGGCGCGGTCGGCCCGGGCCAGCGCGGCGGTGAGGGCCCGGGCCATGCCGAGCCCCTCGGGGTGCGGCTGGCACACGTGATGGGCGTCGCCGGCGCGGCCCCAGCCCAGCAGCCGCGCCAGCGGCTCGGCACCGCGGCGTTCGGCCGCGGTGGCCGACTCCAGGATCACGGCCGCCATCCCGTCACCGAGCAGCAGCCCCCGGCGGCCGGCGCTGAAGGAGCGCAGGGCGCCGTCGTCGGCGAGCGCCCGCCCGGCGTCGAACAGGGCGAAGACGTCCTCGTCGACGAGGTAGCCGGCGGCCACCGCCACCCGCTCCTCGCGGCCCGAGGCGATCAGCGCGGCCGCGTCGGCCAGCGCCGTGCTCGCCGCCACACAGGCATTGGTGTAGGTGCGGCGGGCGTCGCGCAGCCCCGCGCGCGCCGCGAGCGCGCTGCCGGTGGCGGCGGCGTGGCCGTCCGTCTGGCTCTCCTGCGGCCGGCGCGGCCAGGACGGATCGCTGTGCCGGGCGCACAGCAGCGGTGTGTCCGCGACCGCGGCCGCGTCCAGGCCCGCCTGGCCGATCGCCTGCGTGAGGAGATCGCCCAGCTCGTCCAGGAGCACCGGGGCGCCCGGAAGGTGGGCGGCCCGCTTGGCGCGCCGGCGGCCGACATCGAAGCGGGTCACGTCGGTGAAGGCCGGCTGCCCGGCCGCGAGCGCCGCGCGCAGCCGGTCCGTTCCACGGCCGAAGGCGGTGGTCACCGACATGCCGGTGACGACGACGGCCGCGCGCTCAGCGGTGGGCCGCGGGGCGGTCATGCGGTTCACCCCCCAGGGCTGTCGCGAGGACGTCGAGCACGCTGTCGAGCGTCACCATGCGCGCGAGCTCGGCGTCGTCGAGGTCGAGCTCCACGTCGTAGCGCTCCTCCATCGAGTGGATGATCCAGGCCAGTTCCAGCGAATCGACGCGGTCGGGGACCTCGCCGGGCGGCCGGTCGCCGTACGAGGCGAGCAGCTCGACCAGCTCGTCCCTGGTCGGCGGGGCCTGAGCGGTCACGCGGCCGGTCCCGTCACGGCCGGGCCCTGGGCGCGCTCGCCGATCAGCGTGCTGAACTCGCCGAAGGTGAGCTTGCCGATGCTCTCCAGTTCCTCGTCGTCGAACTGGACCCCGTACTGCTGCTCGACATGCATCGCGATCTCGGCGAGCGAGAGCGACTCCAGCTCCAGACCGCCGTCACCGAGGGGCGTGCTGTCCGTGACGCCGCTCGTGTCGTAGTTGAGTTCGCCCAGTGTGCTCAGGACGAACTCGCTTATGGTGTCGCTCATTGACGCCTCCCATGTCCGCAGGATGATTCGGATGTCTTCTGCTGTGTCAGATGTCTGTGCGCACGCCCCGCTGCCGGCCCGCGAGGGCCGCGTCCTGGTCCTGCTGGCCCGGACCGCCGAACGGCACCCGGCCGGCGCTGCGCTGCTGCGCGCCGCGGCCGGCACGGTCCTCGGGGTGCCCGCGCAAGAGGTCCTGGTGGACCGGGAGCCCTCGGGCCGTCCGGTGCTCGGCGGTGCCGCCCGCGGGCTGCACGCGAGTGTCAGTCATGTCCCGGGCCTGTCCGCCGTGGCGATCGGCTCGCGGGGTCCGGTGGGGGTGGATGTGGAACGCCTCCGTGCCGTCCCGGCCGCTGCCCTGGCGCGGCGCTGGTTCGGCGCGCGGGAGGCCGGCTGGCTGGCCGGCCGTCCCGAGGCGGAACAGCCTCTCCAGTTCCTGCGGATGTGGACGCAGAAGGAGGCCATCGGCAAGGTGCTGGGCACCGGGCTCGCCGACGGCGGTCTGCTCCGGCCGGTACGGCTCGGCGCTCCGGCCGGGACCGTCCTCGGGCCGGTGCCCGGCTCCCCACGGTTCTACATCGCGCTGCCCCCCGCTCCGGAAGGATTCGTGCTGGCCGTCGCGGGCGGGCCACAGGCCGCCGGGTCCCGGCTGGAGGTGCTCACGCTGCCGCCGCCCGCAGCACGGCCGGATCACGGCGCGGCTTGCCCGTCGCGGTCCGCGGAAAGCTGGGCAGCACGTACCAGCGGCTCGGAAGCTTGAAGGAGGCGAGCCGGTCGGCCAGTTCCTGCTGTACCCGGGGCAGCGGGACCTCGGGGGCCAGGGTCACATAGGCGTCGATCGCGTCCTGGTGGAGCACGACGGCCTCCGTCACGCCGTCGAGCCCGGCCAGGGTCTCCTCGACCTCGGTCAGGTCCACCTTCAGGCCGCGGATCGACACCTGGGAGTCGAGCCGCCCCAGGACCGTCACCAGCCCCGTTCCGGGGTCGATCTCTCCGGCGTCGAGGGTGTGCAGCCAGCCGTCCGACCAGCGGTCCGGCGAGGTGTCGCCGACGTAGGGGGACCGGGGCAGCGCGACGAGCAGTTCGCCGTTCTCGGCCCGGACCCGGACGCCGGGGACGGCGGTGCCGACCGACGGGTGGTGCTTCCCGGAGAGGTCCATGGTGATCATGCCGGTCTCGGTCATGCCGTAGCACTGGCTGAGCGGCACCGCGTAGCGCTCGGTGAAGGCCCGCGCGACCTTCGCCGGGGTGCGGCCGCCCGCTGTCATCATCCGTACCAGACGCGGCAGTTGGGGCGGCCGTTCGACCGAGGCGAGCAGGGCCACCTGGGCGGGCACACCGAGCAGCGTGGTGGGCACCGGGGCGTCGGCGACGGTGGCGAGGATGCCGCGCACCGAGGTCCGCGCCGGCAGGACGATCCGCGCCCCGGCGTGCAGGCCGTGCAGCAGACCGCCGACCAGGCCCCAGGTGTGCGAGAGCGAACCCAGGACCATCAATTGCTCACCGGATTGCGGCATTCCGTCGAGCCGGGAATACCTCTGCAATTCCGTGACGAGATCGTCGGCCGTCCTGCCGATCATCTTTGACGGGCCGGTCGAGCCGGAACTCAGCTGGACCAGCGCGTGATCCGAACGGGCCGGCCCGCCCTCGGGACGCCGGGTGAATTCCGGCGTCACCCGGTGGAAACCGCGCATCGCGCTGGCGGCTTCCCGGGTCGAGACGAGCAGCTGCGGATCGGTGTGGGTGACAGCCCGCTCCGTCTCCGCCTCGGTCAGCCGGTGGTCCAGGAGGATCACCTGGGCGCCGAGCCGCCATCCGGCGAGCAGCAGCGCCACGTACTCCAGCGAGGGCGGGAGCTGCAGCGCGAGCGTGCCGCCTGGACGTAACCCCTCGCGCTCCAGGGATTTCTGACGGTCCCTCACCGCCGCGCGGAGTGTCTGCCGGTCGGTCTCGGCGTCGAGCACGAGGCAGATGTCGTGCGCGGGCCCGTGCAACAGCACGTCGTCGACCCAGTCGGTGTGCGGCGTCCGGGAGCCCGCGGTCGCACCGGAGCGTCCGGCCGCCTGCCCAGTGATCATCGATGCTCCAGAATTCTGAAGAGCTGAGAATGAACGCCGGTCCCCCCGGATCGTCCTCGGTACCGCCTCAAACTAGCCTTCGGGGCAGGGACATTCAATGGCGACCGGATGTCACCAAAGAGGTATGCCGACAACGAGGTGCGCCGGGATATCGTGACCTGGACTGGAGGTTGCCAGCGCCGCAGGGCCCGGACGTCAAAGGGCCGGTGCTCCCTCGTTTTTCTTTCTTGATTTCCTGCACCTTGACGCCTGTTACGCAATTCGGCGCGGATCCGATGGCCTGGGGGAAACACCGCATGCGCACGCTGATCGTGGACAACTACGACTCGTTCACCTACAACTTGGCGCACTATGTCGCCGAGGTGACGGGCGATGAGCCGACCGTCGTGCAGAACGACGACCCCGCCTGGCGGCTGAAGCATGTGGCGGAGTTCGACAACGTCATCATCTCGCCGGGTCCCGGAACGCCCGAGGTCGAGACCGACCTGGGGATCTGCGCGGACATCATCCGGCACGGCGCGGTCCCGCTGCTCGGTGTCTGCCTCGGCCACGAGGCCCTGGCGCACCTCCACGGCGGCCGCGTCGGTCTCGCCCCCGAGGAGCGGCACGGCCGGCTCTCCGGCGTCCACCACATGGGCCAGGGCCTGTTCGCCGGCCTGCCCTCGCCGTTCGAGGTGGTGCGCTACCACTCGCTGGCCGTATCGGCGCTGAGTGACGAGCTGGAGGCCACCGCCTGGGCGTCCGACGGCGTCCTGATGGGGCTGCGCCACCGGCACCGGCCGCAGTGGGGCGTGCAGTTCCACCCGGAGTCGATCTGCACCGAGCACGGGCACGAGCTGCTCGCGAACTTCTTCCGGCTGGCGGAGCGGCACACCGGCGGGCCGGGCCGCGCCGCCCTGCCTGTGGTGGCCGACAAGCGCCCCGCGACCGGCGGCGGGCAGCCGGCGCAGCCGCCCCGGCAGCTGCGGGTGCACGCCGAGGAACTGCCCACCCACTGGGACCCGGAGATCGTGTTCGACGCGCTGTTCCGCGGCACCGAGCACGCCTTCTGGCTGGACAGCAGCCGGCCCGACGGGGAGCTCGGCCGCTTCTCCGTCCTCGGCGACGCGCGCGGCCCGCTCGCCCGGGTCGCACTGGCCGACGTCGAGCAGTGCACCGTCACCGTCCGCGGGTCCGACGGGACCGAGGCCGTGCACCACTCCCCGTTCCTGGACTGGCTCGACCAGGACCTGCGCGGTATCGAGACCGATCTGCCGGAGCTCCCCTTCGACTTCGCCCTCGGCTGGGTCGGCTACCTCGGCTACGAGCTCAAGGCGGAGTGCGGCGCGGACCCCGCACACCTCTCCCCCGACCCCGACGCGGCGCTGATCTTCGCCGACCGCGCGGTGGTCTTCGACCACGCCACCGGCACGACCCATCTGCTGGCCCTGGCGCCGGCGGACGAGCCGGCCGCGGCCCGGGACTGGCTGGCCGCGACCGCCGGGCGGCTGGCGTCCCTGGCCGGCCAGGAGGCGGAGCGGGAGCACCTGCCCGTCGGGGTCAGCATCCCCGTCGAACTGCGGCACTCCGCCGACCACTACCGCGCGCTGATCGGCGCCTGCCATCAGGCCATCCACGTGGGCGAGTCGTACGAGGTGTGCCTCACCAACATGATCGAGGCCAAGGGGGCGGTGGACCCCTGGGCCGGCTACCGCTACCTGCGGCGTACGAGTCCGACGCCGTTCTCCGCACTGCTGCGCTTCGACCGGCTCTCGGTCCTGAGCACCTCGCCGGAGCGGTTCCTGCGGGTGGGCCGGGACGGGCAGGCCGAGTCCAAGCCGATCAAGGGCACCCGGCCGCGCGGCGCCACCCCGGACGAGGACCGGATCCTCATCGAGGACCTGCGCGCGAGCGAGAAGGACCGCGCGGAGAACCTGATGATCGTCGACCTGGTCCGCAACGACCTGGCGCGCTGCGCGGAGGCCGGCTCGGTCGAAGTACCCAAGATCTTCGACGTGGAGAGCTACGCCTCCGTCCACCAGCTCGTGAGCACCGTCCGCGCCCGCCTGCGTCCGGACCGGACGGCCGTCGACTGCGTCCGTGCCGCCTTCCCCGGCGGCTCGATGACCGGTGCCCCCAAGGTCCGCACCATGCAGATCATCGATCAGCTCGAAGAGGGGCCGCGCGGCGTCTACTCCGGCGCCATCGGCTACTTCTCGCTCTCCGGGGCCGCGGATCTGAGCATCGCCATCCGTACCGCCGTGGTCACCGCCGACCGGGTACGGTACGGCGTCGGCGGCGCGATCACCGCGCTGTCCGATCCGGCCGAGGAGTTCGAGGAGACCGCGGTGAAGGCGACTCCGCTGCTCGGGCTGCTCGGTACGACGTTCCCGGGCCGGCTGACCGAGGACCGGGCCGCCCAGTGAACACCGCCACCGAGGCGCCGCACCCGGCGCCCACGCTGCTGGCCGCCGACTCATGGCTGGTGGAGGACGGCCGCGCCCGCGAACTGCACCGGCACCGGGACCGTTTCACCGCGGCCGTGACCGCGGCCGGGGGCCCGGCCGCAGATGTCGTGGACGCCTTCTGGGAGCGGGAGCTGCGGCGGGTGCCCACGTCGGGCGACTGGTTCCCCCGGGCGGAGTTCACCCAGGAGGGCTCCCTCGCCCCCCGTCTGGAGCTCCGGGTGCGCCCCGCGCCGCAGCGGACCGACGAGGTGCGCCTCTGGGTGTCCGGTCGCCCGGACCCCCGCCGCGTACCCCGCCACAAGGGCCCCGACCTGACCGTTCTGGGGGCGCTGCGTGCCGAGGCCGTCGAAGCGGGCGCGACCGAGGCCCTGCTGACCACCCGGGACGGGCTGCTGCTCGAAGGGGCGACCACCAGCCTGCTGTGGTGGGAGGACGAGACCCTGTGCACGGTAGATCCGGCCCTGCCCACCCTCCCGGGGGTGACCCGGGACTGGGTGCTGGACCGGGCCGCGGCCCTGGACGTCCCGGTCCGGCGGCGGCGTTGCCGGCTGCCGGGCCTGGCCGGCCGCGAGGTGTGGTGCGTCAACGCGCTGCACGGCATCCGGCCGGTGACCGCCTGGGTGGGCGCCGGCGGGCTGCCCGCCCCCGGGCCGGCACCCCGGTCCGGCCCGTGGCGGGCCGCCTGGGCCGCCGCCGCACAGCCCCTCCCCCACACCCTCGATCGGGGCCACTGATGGCAGCGGACCGTCCCGCGGCGGGGCATGTCCACCCGCCCACCGAGATCTACGAGGTCAGCCGCGCCAAGATCCGCGAGTTCGCCGAAGCCGTGGGCGCGGACAGCCCCGCGCACATCGACCCGGCCGCCGCGCGGGAACTGGGCCATGCCGACGTGATCGCGCCCGCCACTTTTCCCTTCCTGGTGGTGCACCGCGCGAGCAGCCGGGTGCTGAGCGGCCCCGAATGGGGGCTGGCGGACGCCCAGTTGGTGCACACCGCCCAGCGGATCGTGCCGAGCCGGCCGGTGCGCGCAGGTGACCGGCTCGCGGTGACCCTGCATGTGGAATCCGTCCGGCGCCTGGCGGGGCGGGACGTGGTGCAGATGCGGGGTGAGGTGCGGACGGAGGGCGGGGAGCACGTGGTGGACACCTTCATGACGTTCACGGCCGGCGGCCCGGGCGAGAAGGAGACCGGCCGATGACCGCGCGCCGCGACTACGACTCCGTGGCGGTGGGCACCGTGCTCGGGCCCCTGACCGTCCCCGTCACCCGGACCGACCTGGTCCGGTACGCGGGCGCCGCCGGGGACTTCAACCCGCTGCATTTCAGTGACCGTTCGGCCCAGCAGGCCGGATTTCCCTCGGCCCTCGCGCACGGCATGCTGACCATGGCGCTCGCCACCCGGCTGGTCACCGGCTGGAGCGGGGACCCGGCCGCGGTGTGCGACGTCGCCGTGCGCTTCACCCGGCCGGTACCGGTCCCCGACGACGGCGTCGGGGCCCGCCTGGACATCCGGGGCACGGTGACGGCGAAGCTCGACGGGCGCCGGGTGCGGGTCGCCCTCGACGTCCGCTGCGACGACGTGAAGGTGCTGGGTTCGGCACAGGCCGTCGTCCAGCTCAACTGACCTGCCACCACTCGCCGTTCAAGCGGCGGACATCTCGTTCCCCTACCGACGGGGCTCCGGCACCTCGCGCGCGACGCTGCACGCAACCGGAGCCCCTGCCCGTCACCGCGCCACCCGCCCCGCACCCGCGCGCCGGGACACCACACCATGCCCGCCGGCCCCCGGAGCAGCGCGAAGGTTCCGGCCCCGGCGGCACCACCGACACCCGCCGGCGCGGCCCTCCCCGAGGCGGCGCCGGACGCCGCCTGCCCCGTCCGGCGCCGCCTCGCCCTCATCCACCACGCACGGGAGAAACGATGGAAGACACCCTGCTCGGCATCCGGCAGAAACCTGCCCTGCAACAGCCGCATTGGGACCGCCAGGAACAGCTTGCACAGGTACGGCGGGAGCTCGCCACCCGGCCTCCGCTGGTGGGCGCCGCGGAGGTCCGCGCGCTGCGTGCCGCGCTGGCCGAGGTGGCCCTCGGCCGGGCACAGCTCGTCCAGGCCGGCGACTGCGCCGAGGACCCGGAGGAGAGCACCGCGCGGGACGTGCACCGCAAGGCCGCCCTGCTGGATCTGCTCGCCGGCACGATGAAGATGGCCGCACACCGGCCCGTCGTCCGGGTCGGCCGGCTCGCCGGACAGTTCGCCAAGCCGCGGTCACGGGCCACGGAGACCGTGGGCGGCGCGGAACTGCCCGTCTACCGCGGCCATATGGTCAACGGCCCGGAGGCCGACCCGGCCGCCCGCCGGCCCGATCCGCTGCGGATGCTGACCGGCTATATGGCCGCCAACGAGATCATGGGGCATCTGGGGTGGCAGCGCCCCGCGGGGGCGGTCCCGGAGGCTCCCGTATGGACCAGCCACGAGGCGCTGCTCCTGGACTACGAGCTTCCACAGCTCCGCCCGTGCGACGACGGCGGCCTGCTGCTGGCCTCCACCCACTTCCCCTGGATCGGCGAGCGCACCCGCCAGGTGGACGGCGCCCATGTCGCCCTGCTGTCCGAGGTCGTCAACCCCGTCGCCTGCAAGGTGGGGCCCGCGATGGCGGCGGAGGAACTGCTCGCGCTGTGCGAGGTCCTCGACCCGGACCGGGAGCCGGGCCGGCTGACCCTGATCGCCCGGATGGGCGCCGAGAACGTCGCGGACCGGCTGCCGCAGCTGGTGAAGGCCGTCCTGCACGCGGGCCACCCCGTCATCTGGGTCAGCGACCCGATGCACGGCAACACCGTTTCCGCGCCCTGCGGCCGTAAGACGCGCCATGTCCGGACCGTCGTCCAGGAGGTGCGGGCCTTTCAGCGCGCGGTGGAGTCCGTGGGCGGTGTCGCGGGCGGACTCCACCTCGAAGCCACCCCCGACGAGGTCACGGAGTGCGTGGCGGACCCGGCAGGGGTGGACCGGGTCGGCGAGGCGTACACGAGCCTGTGCGATCCGCGGCTGAACCCCTCGCAGGCCGTCTCGGTCGTCGCGGCCTGGCAGAGCTGAGCCGGCGGCGTGTTCCGGCGCCGGCCGTCGGGCCGGCGCCGACGTGATGACGGGTTCCGCGCGAGGGAATCCGGTCGGTCGGTGCCGTCCCGGCAGGCGGGCGGAGTCAGACCTTACGGCCGCAGATCGCCACGGCGTCCGGTCCGAGCAGCACCCGCTGGGTGGGCTCGAAACCCGCCTCGGTGAACCACTGTTCGTACTCCTTGGGCGTGTACACCATGCCCTCCCCGGAAGCGATGGTGTGGAAGTACGCCGAGAGATACGCGGAGCGCTCCGGGCCGGTCTCCTCGTCGTTCTGGTAGGGGGTGACCACGAACAGCCCGCCGCCCTGCGGGAGTTGACGAGAGGCCCGGGCCAGCAGGTCCCGGACGCGGTCGGCCGACCAGATTTCGAGGAAGTGGGCGAAGAGCACCGCGTCGGGTCCGGACGGGAACTCGTCGTGGAAGGCATCGAGGCTGACCGCGTCCACCCGGTCGGCCAGCCCCATGTCCGCGATCTTCTCCTCGGCGAGCGCCGCGATCGAGGGCAGATCGCCGATCGTGATCCGGAGGTGGGGCCACTTCCTCGCCAGATTCGCCGCGTTGATGGCGGTGCCGCCGCCCACGTCGAGCAGATGCCGATGGCCCGACAGATCGATCCGCTCCACGATCTCCTCGGCGACCAGCTGGCTCACCGCGCCCATCATGGTGTGGAAGGCCGATTCCAGCTCCGGGTTCTCGGCGAGCCGCCCGTAGAGCGTCGGTGCCGTTCCCGGAATTTCCCGTTGCAGGCCGACGTTCGAGTCCTGGTCGAGCGCTTCGGCGAACCAGCCGATGGCCCGGTAAATGCCCTTGCTCTCCCATGGAATATATGCCGCCGGCACCTGGTCGAGGTTTTCCGCGAGGGGGCGGGTGAGCTCGGTGTTGTGGTAGCCGTCACCGTCCTTGTGCAGAAGTCCGGTGGCGGTGCACCCGAGCAGCAGGATACGGGTGGGCTGCTCGTTCAGTCCCAGCCGCACCGCGATGTCCTTGACCGTCATCCCCGGATCCTTTTCGAGAATCGAAAAAAGGCCGAAGCGAAAGGCGGCGCTCAAGAACTGGAAGTGGTAGTGGGCCTTGATATAGGGCCGAAGTGCCGTCGAGGCGGATGCGTCGGCTCGTTGCATTGTCAAACTCCTGGGACACCAGCGGAAGTCGTGCCTCGGTCACACGACACGGGCAGGGGGGTGACGCCGGGCGGAGTGGCATATCTCCGGGCGGCGGCGGGCCCGGAGGAGCCCGTGAGCAGGCACGGGACGGGCGTCCGGCATCGCCTGCCACCGCATGTGGCCCCGCGCTCCGTGGCGGCACCAAAAGCCGGGGAAGGGGAGACCGGAGGGCGGCGCCGCAGGCCCGTATACCGGTGCCGTGACGGCCGCGCTGAACCGCGTACTGCGGCTCGGTCGCCCTCACTTATCCCTCCGGTGGCAGAGCGCGGATAACGCGAATTCTTCCCGCCTCCGGAAATTCCGGACACCGACTGACCGACGGCCCATACCCAAAGGCAAGAACGGACGAACGACGGCTGCCCCGTATTTTCCGGGAAGCCCGCGAAAGCCCGTGGCGTGACGCCGGCTCACTTCTCCGCCGACGCCGCTCCCTTCACCCTGCCAGAGAGCCGGCTAGGTGATTCCCCATATGCCAGGCGTCAGATGGCACTTCAAGAAACGCACGTTACTCTTATTCGCTATTTACCCGGGCGGAATGCTGCTCGTGTGAAGAGTCTTTCCTGCGGACGGACGGCAGCGGAATACCGGGTGACCGGATTGTTCTGGAGCCGGGAGACCGTCGGGGCAAGCCGCCCCGTGCGGTCGCGGAAGCCGCCCACGGGCCACGGGCCCGCGAGCCATGGGCCACGGCACGCGTCAGGCGACCCAGTGCGGTCGCCGGGTGGCGGACGAGTCCGGCAGGCCGTCGGCGACCGCGACGGCCATGCGGTGCACCGCTTCGCGCAGGGTGTCGGGCGTCGTGGTGTACGGGATGCGCAGGCGCTGTTCGAAGAGGCCGGGGTCGGTGGCGAAGTAGGCGCCGCCCTCGATCCGCGCCCCGTAGTCCAGGACCCGCCCGGCGAGCGCCGAGGCGAGGGGCGCACCCAGGTCGACCCACAACGACAGGCCGCCGGGGGGCAGTTGCCAGGTCCATGACGGGGCGTGCGCGGCCAGTGCCGCGGCCAGGGCGGCGCGCTGCTCGCGTAGCTGCACCAGGCGGGGAGGCAGCAGCTCCCCGGCCCGGGACAGCAGCGCCAGGGCCAGGAGCTGGTCCAGGACCGAGCCGCCCATATCGGTGGCGACCCGCTGCCCGGCGAGTTCGGTCACCAGCCGCGAGGGGGCGCGCAGCCAGCCGATGCGCAGCCCGCCCCAATGCGTTTTGCTCATCGAGCCGAGGGTGATGAGCTGGCCGGTCCCCTCGACGAGCTCTCGACCGCGCTCGGGCAGCGGACGCCCCAGGGGCGCGGCATGGGAGGCGAACGGCGGCGGGGCGGGAACGTCCAGGGCGAGGTCGGCCAGCGTCTCGTCGATGACCAGCCAGGTGCCGGAGCGCTGCGCGGCACGCAGGGTGCGCACTCGCTCCTCCTCGGGCATGAGACAACCCGTCGGATTGTGGAAGTCCGGTATCATATAGGCCAGTTGAGGCACGACCTGACGGAGGGTCGATTCGATGATCTCGATGTCCCAGCCGGTATCGGTCACCGGAACCGACACCGTGCGGAGCCGGGCACGGCGCATGGCGTCCAGCGCGTTCGGATAGGTGGGATTCTCGACCATGATCCGGTCGCCGGGGCGGCACAGCAGCCCCAGGACCAGCGTGAGTGCGTGCTGAGCGCCGGAGGTCACCAGGATCTGCTCCGGCACGGTGGCCAGGCCCCGCCGGGTGAAGCGCTCGGCGATGGCGGCGCGCAGGTCCGGAAGGCCGTAGGGGTGGTAGCCGGGGGTGTGCGCGTGCGCGCCCAGCTGCGGGGCGACCTCGGAGAGCGCCTCGGTGAGCGCCTGTTCCGGCAGCCCGGGGGCGGCCCTGGCCAGGTCGATCGCGGTGTCCTGGGGGCCGAGGAGCCGGCTGATGCCGTGCGGGGTACGGCCTTCGGGGAGGGCCGTCCAGGTGCCGGAGCCCTGCCGACTGTGCGCGTAGCCGCTCTCGCGCAGCAGGTCGTACACGGCGGTGACGGTGGTCCTGCTGGTGTGCAGGGCGGTGGCCAGCTCCCGCTCGGCGGGCAGTCTGACGTGCAACGCGATCCGCCCGTCCAGGATCAACGCGCTGATCGCCTGGGCCAGATGACGGTAAGCGGGCCGCATGCCCGCCGGGTCGGGCAGCAGGGCGGCGAGCTGCCGGCTCCCCAGCGTGCGCCCGGCGCGGTCCGCCCGGCCCGCGGGCCGGAACGGCTGCGAGTCGGCCATACCACTCCCCCGGAATTGGCCCTGCTCTCTGGGCCGATCACTGTACAGACTCGCCGCCGGTAGCTGTCAGACACATCGAGCACATCGGAGGCCACCGCCTTGGAGCCGGAAACCACGGACCGCCCACCGCGCCCCACCGGGCGCCGCAGCGGGCAACACACCACTGCACCCCCGGCATCCGTACCGCGCCCCTCACCACCGCCCCTCACCTGCCTCCCCCTCGGCGAGCAGCCGCAAAGACGCCTCCCCCAGCTGTTCCTCGGTCTCACGCTGTACGGATTCAGCCTCTCGCTCATGGTCCGGGCCTCGCTGGGCGTCAACCCCTGGAGCGTCCTCTACGAGGGCCTGGAGCACCGCACCGCCCTGAGCTTCGGCACCATCAGCGCCGTCCTCGGTGTCCTCGTGCTCCTGTTGTGGATCCCCCTCAAGCAGCGACCGACGTTCGGCACCGTCGCCAACATCGTCGTCCTGGCCTACTCCTCCGACCTCGGCCTCGCCCTCCTCCCCCAGCACCTCGGCCTCCCGGCCCGGGCCGGTCTGCTCGTCGGGGGTGTCCTCCTCAACGGTCTCTCCGTCGCCGTCTACGTCGGCGCACGCTTCGGCCCCGGCCCCCGGGACGGGCTGATGACCGGCGCGTCCACCGCAACCGGCCGCTCCCTCCGGCTCGTCCGCACGCTTGTCGAGCTCACCGTGCTCGCCGTGGGCTGGCTCCTGGGTGGGACCGTGGGTGTCGGCACCGTGTTGTACGCCCTCGCGGTCGGTCCGCTCACGCAGTTCTTTCTGCCCTGGTTCGTGTACCGGAGCGGGACGGGGTCGGGGGTCAGGGCGTCCGAGGGGGCGGATGCGGAGGCGGGGCCTCCGCATCGTCCGCAGCCCCAGGGCACGCTCTGAAGTCGAGGCCTGATGGGATGCTGTGACGCTGTTGACCTGGCTCAAGAAGCGCGGTCGAGGCAGGGGACTCCCCAGGGCGGCGGGACGCCCGGCGAACCGGACGGTACGGCGCTCAGCGCGCCAGGCGGCCCAGGAGTGACGCGGCGGCAGCGATGCCCAGGGCGGCGGCGACCGTCAGGACGGTGAAGTCCAGGGCCAGATGGGCGTGGGTGCCCAGGAGAAGGCCGCGGAGGGCATCGACCTGGTAGCTCAGCGGGTTGATCTTGCTGACCGCCTGGAGCCAGCCGGGCATGACCGACAGCGGGTAGAGGGCGTTGGAGGCGAAGAACAGCGGCATGGTGATGGCCTGGCCGACGCCCATCAGCCGGTCGCGGGTGAGCACGATCCCGGCGATCGACATGGACAGGCAGGAGAAGAAGGCCGAGCCGAGGACCACGGCGACGGCGACGGCGAGCAGCCGCAGCGGATTCCAGGTCATGGCCACACCGAGCAGCGCGGCGATCACGATCACCACGACGGCCTGGATCAGCGCCTTGACCCCGGCGGCGAAGGACTTGCCGGCGATCAGGGCGGCCCGCGGGGTCGGGGTGACCAGCAGCTTGGTGAGGATGCCGGCGTCCCGCTCCCAGATGATCATGATGCCGTAGAAGATCGCGACGAACATGGCCGACTGGGCGATGATGCCGGGCGCCAGGAAGTCGATGTACGGGGTGCCACCGGTCGGGATGGCCTTGATGTGGGTGAAGGTCTCACCGAAGATCAGGAGCCACAGGGCGGGCTGGACCGCGCGGGTGTACAGCTCGGTCCGGTCGTGGCGCAGCTTTTGCAGCTCGACCACGCACATCGCGACGACCCTGGCGGGCATTACCTGCCAGCCGGCGCGGGCGCGCGGCGGGACCAGCAGCAGATCCAGCCGGCCGGCGCCGGTGGCCGGCTCAGCCGACGCGGTGGGCGGTGCGGCGGGTGCTTCGGACATCGCGGAAGTCTCCAGACTGCTCGTCGAGGCCGCTGCCGGCGACGTCCCGGAAGACGTCCTCCAGCGTCGGTGCGGCCTCGGACGAGCGCGATGGGGCCGCTGAGGGAGAAGCAGGGGAAGCGGCCGGTGCGGGGGTGGGAGTGCCCGGGGAGGGCGAGGCCGGCGGGGCCGCTGTCCGGGCCGCGCGGCGGCGGGCGCTCAGGGCCGCCCGGAGCTCGTCCGGTGTGCCGAGGGCGCGGAGCCGGCCGTGGTGCATCAGCGCGACGCGGTCGCAGTACTGGTCGGCCTCGTCCATGTAGTGCGTGGTCACCAGGACGGTCATGCCGGTGGCGGCCCGTACCGCGTTGATGTGTTCCCAGACGCTGGTGCGGGCGATCGGGTCGAGGCCGATCGTCGGCTCGTCGAGCATCAGCAGACGGGGCGCGCTGACCAGCGCCTGGGCGAGTTCGAGGCGGCGGACCATCCCGCCGGAGTACGTGTTGGCGAGCCGGCCCGCCGCATCGGTGAGGCCGACCGCCGCCAGCGCCTGGGTGACGCGTGCCGCCCGCTCTCGGCGCGGGACGTCGAAGACCCGGGCGAAGAGCGCGACGTTCTCGCGGCCGGTCAGCCCGGCGTCCGCGGACAGCTGCTGCGGTACGTACCCCAGCAGCCGGCGCACCGCCATCCGCTCCTTGGCCGCGTCGTGCCCGAAGACCCGCACCATGCCGGCCGGGACGGGCAGCAGGGTGGTGATGCAGCGGATCGCGGTGGTCTTTCCCGCGCCGTTCGGTCCGAGCAGCCCGAAGACCTCGCCGGGGCGGACGGACAGGTCGACGCCGTCCACGGCTCTGGTCTCACCGAAGGCATAGCGCAGACCGCGGCAGGTCACCGCGTCGGGAGGGGACGTGGACCGGCCGGGGGCGTCCGGGGCCGGGGCGCGGTGCGCGAAGGGCGCGCGCTCCGGCCCCGAACCCGTCAGCCGCCCCGGCCGTCCGTCGTCGTCGGTGGTCATGTGCCCTCCGCCTCCTCGTGCAGGTTGTGGGCGAGGAGGCGCAGCGCCGGGAGGGCCGCGGCCAGCGCCGCCCGGTCGGCTTCCGGCAGGCGCGCGAGCTGCTCGCTCACCAGAGCGCTGCGGCGGGTCTCCCAGTCACGCAGCCGCGACCGGGCCTCGGGGGTGGGGTAGAGCAGGGCCGAGCGGCGGTCCTCGGGTGCGGTCTCCCGGCGCAGAAACCCGGCCCGGCTGAGCTGATTGACCAGGGTGGAGACCGAATTCCCGGCGAGACAGAGCTCCCTGGCCGCGGCCGACACCCGTATCCCGGGCCGCTCCGCGACCAGCCGCAGCAGCTCCACCTCGGCGCCGCGCAGCGGTGGGACGGTCAGCCCGGCCCGCAGCCGGCGCCGGATCAGCCGCTGGACACCGGCCAGCACCTCGGCGAGCGAGTCGGGGAACTCCCCTGCAGCCATGCCCCAATTTTAGCTCTGAGTGAGAGGTAGTGGCCGGGGCGCACGCGGGACTGGGCCTTGGACGGCCCGAACGGCCCAGCGGGGGTTCCGGCTGCCACCGGGGCCCCGGTGACCTGCCCGGATGGACGGTGCGCCACCCGGCGGGCGTCTTTGGACGGGGTGCCCTGGGGGCGCGACGCCGCCCCGGCTGACGGTCCTGGCGGGACGACGCCGCCCCGTCCCCCGGCGCAGCCGCCGTCGGTCGGCCATGGAGGCGGCGGAGCCGGTGTTCCCGCCGCTCCGGCATCCGCCGACGGCCGCACCGCACCCGCCACTGGGACGTCGCGCCGTACGGCCACCCACGGAAGAAGATCACTCACCCTGCGGGGCCGGGGACTCGGCAGACCCCCAGGTGACCGGCGCACGGCTGCGGAAGCCCGAAATCCGCAGAATCAGCGCTCAACTACCGCCCACGCAAACGGCCTTGACAGCCCCTTCTGGGCGGAGAAGCCTGGTTCTTCCGGCGGTTGCCGGAAGTCGGGGGATACCGGGGGAATCGGGGGACTCATGAGAACGTACACGTCTGCGCGCGCGACGGGCGGGGCACCGTCGGACAGGCACGGGAGACCGGCGCACGACCAGGACCGCAGCGCACCCGCACCGCTGCCGCGGCAGGGTCGCCGGCTGCGCACGACACACCGGGCGGCGAGCTTCGCCGCGGCGGCCCTCGCCCTCTCGCTGCCGCTGTCGGCCTGTTCCTCGGACGGCGCGGGCGGGGCCTCGGCGGCCGACAGCTCGGCTCCGTCCCCCAGCCAGACACCGACCGTCGACCGCGCCGCCTACCGCCACACGCTGACCGGCGCCCTCGGACCGCTCAACAACGCACTGCGCACCGTGGACAGCGCCCACGAGGGCAGCGCGCTGAACACCGCACTGAACACGGCGTCGTCCCGCGCCGATGCGGCCGCGGACACCCTCCAGATGACCGCGACACCGGACGACGCCTCGCCCGGAAACAGCCAACTCGTCTCCGCCTTACGGGCGTTGGGGCAGGACCTCAAGAGCGCCGGCAGCGCCGGCGGCGGCCGCTGCGCCACCTCCCCCCGCGTCGCCCTCGGCAGCGCGCAGAGCCCGCAGAGCGTCCAGGCCGCCGGGCGTGCGCTCACCGCCCTCGGCTACGACACGACCCTGCACCTGCCGCGTACGGAACCGGCCCAGCACCGGCGGCTCACCAACGGCACCCTCGTCCGCGACGGCAGCCGGGGCGGTCTGGGTCGGCTGACCGTCAAGAACGGCACGGCCCGCGATGCGGTGGTGACCTTGACCCGCGGGAAGCGCACCGCGTTCTCGCTGTATGTGCGCCACGGGTCGAACGCGACCGTACGGAGCGTCAACAGCGGCTCGTACACGGTGTACTTCACCACCGGCGAGGACTGGAACGGCCCGAAGAGCTCCTTCACCCGTGAGTGCAGCTTCGAGAAGTTCGACGACCACGCGAACTTCAAGACGGTGCGGGTGACCGGCGGGACGCAGTACACGGTGCTGACCTTCACCCTGAACAAGGTCTTCGGCGGCAATGCGCGCACGAGCACGGTGCCGGCGGCCGAATTCCCGTCGTAGCGGCCCGTAGTGGCGTGCCCGTCGTAGGGGCGGAACCGGAGGCCGTCGGTTCACCGTCGCCGGCCCGCGGACAGCCGCGGGCCGGCGACCGGGGTTCCGCCACGGCTCGGTATCGTGACTCCACGTGGGCGACAGCACGGTGTGGACTCTGGCGATCGCGGCGGTGACCGGCGGTACGGCGGTGCTCGCCAGCTGGGTGACCGGCCGCGGCAGCACCCAGGCCGCCAGGATCCAGGCCGAGACCGCCGCCCGTTCCCAACGGGCCGAGCGGCTGCGGGAGAGCCGGCGCACGGCCTACCTGGATCTCATCGAACAGACCCACCACATCGGCGAGTTGTTCTGGGAGATCTCCGCCGCGCTGCGGCTGCCCGGTTCCCCGGACCGTAGCGCCGCCCTCGGCGAGCTGCGGGAGCGGGAGGTCGCCGAGTACGCCAAGATCCGGCGCTGCGCGCGCGTCGTCGACCTGGAGGGCCCGCCCGCGGCGGCCGCCGCGGCGCTCGCCCTCCAACGGGCAACCCGCCCCTTCTATGCGGCCATGACGGCAGACCTGTCCGACGAGGCCGACGGCCGCCATGACTTCGATGCCGCCTTCCGCCCGTTCTGGGCAGCACTGGAGGACTTCGTGGAGGCGGCGCGCGCGGCCCATCAGCAGGAGTGAGCACGAAGCCCGTCCGGGAACCCCCGCTCCCCTGCCCGCGCCCCCAGGGCATTGTCAGACCCCCGTGCCACGATGACGAACATGAGCACTCCCGAACGCGTCATGCCGCCTCTGGACGCCGATGAACGGACGTCCTTGGAGAGTTGGCTGGACTTCTACCGCAGCACCCTCGCCCAGAAATGCGCCGGCCTGGAGGAGCACCAGCTCCGCGAGGTGTCGGTGGCGCCCTCACCCATCACCCTGCTCGGCCTCGTACAACACATGGCCGAGGTCGAACGGAACTGGTTCCGCCGGATCCTGGCGCAGGAGGACGCCCCACCGATATTCGAGAACGGTGCCGGGCCCGGGACCCACGACGGCGGTTTCGACCTCGCCGAGGGAGCCACGTACGAAATGGCGCTGGCTGTCTGGCAGGCCGAGATCGCTCGCGCCCGGGCGCACTGTGCCGCCCACTCCCTCGACGACACCAGCCCCTTCATGGGCGGCCAGGTCACCCTGCGCTGGATCTACACCCACATGATCGCCGAATACGCCCGCCACTGCGGCCACGCCGACTTCCTCCGCGAGCGCCTCGACGGCCTGACGGGCGTCTAGTGCTGTGACCACCTAGCACCAACCACGCAGCAAGCAAGCACCACGAAGCCCCCTGGTAGCCCGACCAACGAGACGTGTGCAGCGTCGGCGAGCGCGCGGTCAGAACCAGTGCAGGCAGTGCGGGGAGCGCTCCGCGCGGAACCGAGTAGCTGGCGTACCCGTCCGGGAGCAGCGATGACGACTCCACCGGCCTGGGCGTGCGCGGTAAGTGCAGCGCCACGCGCACCGCAAAGCCGACGCCCCCGAACGGTAAAGGCCCTCGCCGTCCGGGGCAGCGTCACGCACACACCATCAACCGCTCCGCATTCCCTCACACGTCAGCACGGAATTCACGCTCCGTCGAGAACTTCAACAAGGGCGGTACGGAAAGAAGTTCAACAAGAAAACGCCAGGCTCCGATGGCGTCACGCTGAGCGGGGCTGCGCACCCTCCGTCCCACCGAAACCGGCCTTGAGAGCCGCGACAATGGCTTCGGAGCGGTGGGAGACGCCCAACTTCCCCATGACATTGGCGACGTAGTTGCGCACCGTCTTATCGCTCAGGAAGAGGCGGTCCGCGATTTGCCGGTTGCTGGCGCCGGCCGCAATCAATTCGACGACATCCAGCTCCCGCGGGGTCAGATGCCCCACGGTGCGGTCGGCCGCCACGTGGCAGTCCCCGGCCGACGGCCGCCGCTCGTAGTCGGCAACGACCTGGTCCACGAGCGGCTTGCTGACCACGACCCCGCCCGCTGCCACGATATGGATCGCGTGCAGGATCTCGTCCACGGCCGCGGTCTTCAGGACATAGCCGCGGGCTCCGGCGGCGAGCGCCGAGAGGAGGCGGTCGCCGTCCGCATGTGCCCCCACCAAGAGCACTCGGGCACAGCTTTCTTCGCCGTAGGCGCTCCTGATGAGTTCACTTTCCGTCATCTCGGGCAGATCGCCGTCGACGATGACCACATCCGGTACGGCGCTTCCGTCGACCGAGGCCCAGCCTTCGTCGAAGGAGTCGGCCTCACCGACGAGTTCGATGTCCGCACTGTTCAGAATCGAGGTACGAAGCCCGATACGGAAGAAAGGGTGACTGTCTATCACCAGCACACGCACGGGACATAACTCACCAGATGCTCGCTTTACTACGGACAACATGCATTCCCCCATTCACGACGCATTCACGACGCATTCATGCCAGAGCGTGTGGCCTTGACAAGGATGGCCAGGTCACGCGGTGGAGAGGACAGTTTATCCGCAGCGCGCAAGAGGCACCCGAGGTAATGGATCAGAACGCGCCAAGGACGCCGTGCTCCAGAATGCGGGGAAGGC
Source organism: Streptomyces sp. 2323.1 (assembly GCF_900221035.1). Taxonomy (NCBI): domain Bacteria; kingdom Bacillati; phylum Actinomycetota; class Actinomycetes; order Kitasatosporales; family Streptomycetaceae; genus Streptomyces; species Streptomyces sp. 2323.1. Next base: position 1,932,915 of record NZ_LT907981.1, read on the forward strand.
AAAGAAGAACCGTCGGATGGGGGCGGGGTGATGCCGTCGAAGCACCCCGCTGGGAAGTTTCTTTGTTTACCATTCAGGCATGCGGAAGGCGCGGGGGCGGGTCCATCGATTCCGCCCCCGCGCACACGCTGTGGGTCAGTCCGTCAGCCTGTCGTACAGCACATAGGTGTTGCCGTCCTGGTCGGCGAACTCCCCCATCCACGAGCCCCAGGACTGTTCGGCCGGAAATTCGGTGAAGCGCACACCCCGCGCGATCAGTTCCTCGGCGGTGGCGCGCACGTCGGTGCTGCCGAACTGGATGCCGGTGTCCACGCCCGCGCGATGCTCGTCATCGGCGGGCCGCAGGCTTAAGGACAGGCTGTCGCCGGGAGGGGCGACGGTCACCCAGCGGTCCTTTTCCCCGAAGGGGTGGTCGGCGCGCTTTTCCATCCCGAGGGACTCGGTGTAGAAGCTGATCGCCGACTCGACATCGGTGACGTAGACCTTCACCGACTGCGTGCGTTCCAGTGCCATCGTCGTGCTCCAAACAGTGCGAAGGGGCAGGTGCGGATTGTTGGTGCGGGTGGTGGTTTCCGGTGGCCGGGCCGGGCCTAGGCAGGGCCAGGCCGGTGGGCCGGGCCTAGGCGGGCGCCGGGTCGGTGGGCCCGTCCGCGGCGGCCGGCGCGCGGACCTTCAACAGGCTGAGCAGCAGCGCGACGGCGGCGAACGCCGCTCCGGCCGGACCCAGCCAGGCCGGCAGTTCGAGGTCCAGCAGTCGCGCGCCGACCACGGAACCGACGGCGGTCCCGGCGTAGATCGCCGCCTCCACCCAGCCCAGCGCCACCGCGGGGGCGTCCGGCACCAGCGACATGAGCCGGTGCTGCTGGGGGACCGTGACCAGCCACCCCGAGGCGGACCAGACCGGGACCAGCACCACCATGGCGAGCAGACTGTGCCGGCCGACCAGCATCAGCGCCGCGATCAGGCCGTTGATCAGCAGCCCGACCCGCAGCACCGCCAGCGGCCGGAACCGGTCCGTGAGCCGGCCGGCCAGCGCGTTGCCGGCCACCCCCGCGACGCCGTAGAGCAGAAGCAGCAGGGGGAACTGGGCCTCGGTGACGCCCGGCGAGGACGCGGCCGGCAAGTAGGTGTAGATCGTGAAGATCGCCGCCAGTTGGCCGACCGTGACGCCGAGCACCGGCAGCATCCCGGGACGGGCCAGCACCGCGAACCGTGCCTTGGCCTTGGCGCCGCCCAGGGGCTGGGCCGGCACCCGGGCCGCGCCCGCGCAGGCCACCAGCCCGAACGCGGCGACCAGCCAGAGGGTGGCCCGCCACCCGAGCCAGTCACCGACGAGCGCGCCGAGCGGCGCGCCGAGCACGGTGGACACGGTCAGGCCGCCGGTGACCATCGCCAGGGCGCGCCCCCGCCGCTCGGGGCTCACCATGCCGCTCGCCGCCGCACCCGCGGTGGCGATGTAGGTCGCCGCGCCGGCCGCCGCGATGACGCGGCCCGCCGCCACGACCGCCAAGGCGGGGCCCACCGCCTGCAGCACCATGCCGACGGTGAACACCAGCTGGGACAGCACCAGGATGCGCCGCTGGCCCCAGCCCGCGGTCAGTGCCGTCAGCAGGGGGGCCGCGATCGCGTAGCTGACCGCGAACACCGTCACCAGCAGCCCGGCCGACGGGACCGAGGTATGCAGATCACGTGCAATCGACGGCAGCAGCCCGGCGATGACGAACGCATCCGTCCCGATGGCGAACGTGCCCACGGCGAGTAGTAACGGCGCGCCGCCGAGGCGCCCCGACTGCTCCGCGACCGCCGTGTCACTTCGATCACGGAGTCGACTTTCGGATGACAAAGGGATGCCTCTCTCTCCATGAGTGGGGTCTTGGGGAGTGTGTTCTCCTGAGTGGGGATCAGGACGGGTCGGTTATACCTGGGTCGTCGGGCCGACCACGATCTGCGAATAGTTCACATGGCTTGGTTGGCACGTCGTGAAGGCGACGGCCTCCGCGATGTCCGCCGGAGCGAGTACGGGCATGCTGCGGGTGAGGCCCGTCAGGAGTTCGTACGACTCCGGATGCGTGATGTGCTCTGTCAACTCAGTTTTGACCAGGCCGGGTTCGATATTTGTGACGCGTACCTGCCGAAGTCCGAGCTCGGTGCGCAGTGTGTGCGAGAGGTGAGTGACGGCTGCTTTGGTCGCGCAGTAAACGGCGAAATTCGGGAAACCCCGGTGCGCGGCATCGGACGAGATATTGACCAAATCAGCCTGGTCACCACGCTCAGCTGCGGCAATCAGATCCGGCACGAAGGCCCGGATGACCCGGAGCGCGCCGGCGAGGTTGAGGTCGATCATCCGGGACCACTCGTCCTGGTGCCCCTCGGTGACCGGCGAGGGCAGCATGACGCCGGCGTTGTTCACCACGAGGTCCACCTGCCCCAGGTCGGCCGCGATCCGTTCGGCGGCCCCGGCCACCGAGTCCGGATCGGTCAGGTCGGCCACGGCCACGACGGCCCGGCCCCCGTCCGCGGCGATCTGCCCGGCCAGGGCGGCCAGTTGCTCCTCCCGCCGTGCGAGGAGCGCCACGCGCGCTCCCCGCACGGCCAGCAGGCGGGCGGTGGCCGCGCCGATTCCCGAGGAGGCGCCGGTGACGACGGCGGTACGTCCCTGTAAGGGGAGAGTGTTGTCGGTCTTGGGCTGCGCCACAGTGATCCTCCTGAGGGTCGGGCGCCGGGTGAGGACGTGAGCAACTACGCGGCGATGGCCGGTAGTTGGTACTCATAAATGTCGGGGAGATTGCGGTGCCGGTCGGCGTAGTCGATGCCGTAGCCGGCGACCCAGGTGGCGGACGGCACCTCGAATCCGACATAGCGGGGTACCGGCCGGTTCTCGATCTGGTCTTCCTTGTGCATCCGCATGAGCACACAGCTCTCGACGGACGCCGGGCCGAAGGCCGCGAGGTGGTCGCGCAGCCAGGCCAGCGTCACTCCGGAGTCGATCAGATCCTCGACGAGGAGCACATGCCGGCCGCGCAGATCGGCGTCCAGATCGACGCCCTTGCGCCGGACCTCCCCGGCGACCGCACCGTCCGCGTACGTGGACAGTCGGATCCACTCCAGCGATACGGGGAGCCGGACGGCCCGCGCGAGGTCCGCCGCGAACATCGCGCCGCCTTTGAGCACCCCGATGAGCGTCAGCTCCTTGTCGGCGTAGTCACTGGTGATGTGCGCGCCCAGCTCCTGCACACGGGAGCGGATCTGGGCCGAGGTGAACAGGACGTCACCGAGCTTGCCGTCGGTCTTCATGTGGGGTCTCCAAGTCGGTCGGGCACGGCGGCGTGGGGCCGCTGTTCCCGTCGGTCGGCCGGCACGGGGACCGACGGAAGCCGGCCCAGGGTCCGACGCACCTCGGCATAGGGGACCCGCAGATCACGTCCGACGTAGTCGACGGTGGCGTGTGCCCGCAGGGGCGCGGTCGCGTTGACGGCGACGGTGTGCCGGGCGACCTGGAACAGCGGCAGGTCGGAGTGGGAATCGCCGTAGGCGACGACCTCCTCCCCCACCCCGAGGCGCTGTTGCAGTGCCGCGCACAGCCGCGGCTTGTCCGCCGGGGTCAGGATGCCGTCCTCCGCCAGGGGCCGGCGAAACGGCGGTGGCGGGAAGGCGGAGGCGAAGACCTCCATGCCCCACCGCGCGAAGTGCTGCGCGAAGAAGTCCGGCGACATGGTGATCAGCACGGCGTGCTCACCGCGTTCCGCGATGTCGGACAGCACCTCGCGGATGCCCGTGAGTTTGGGAGCCGCGTCGAAGACCTCGGCCACCACCTCGGCGGTCAGCTCCGGCATGAGCGCCAGCAGGGCACGGGCGAAGTCCAGGGTGCTGCCGCCGGCCGCGAAGGACGCCTCCAGGTCGTGCAGCCGGCGCTCACAGCCGAAGTGCCGGGCGAGCTCCAGGGAGGCCGTGGTACCGGGGAGCAAGGTGCCGTCCATGTCGAAGACGTGGAGTACGGACATCCGTCATTCCCCGACCCGGCCCAGGCGGTACGCGTGGCAGTCCGAAGGCTGTGCACCGGCGCGTACCGCGAGCAGTTGACGGCTGGCGGGGAACAGCTCTGCGGGCATGGCGTCCGCGGCGAACCATTCCCACCGGCTGAAGTTGTGCGGCTCGGTGACGACCGCGCGCCGGTCGCCGGCAGCCGCCTGGACTCCCGCGGTCAGCCAGGCCGTGCCGTGCACGTCCCCCAGCAGCAGGGCGAACGGGGCGAACTGCTGCGGGGCGAGGTCGATCCCGGTCTCCTCGTGGAGCTCCCGGCGGGCCGCCCGGTCGAACGACTCCCCAAGCTCCACCCGGCCGCCGGGCAGGCACCACGACTCCGGCTCTCCGGCCTTGATCCGTCTGCCCAGCAGGATCTCCCCGGCGGTGTTGCACACCACCACCCCGACTCCGAGCTTCGGCCCCACGTCGCTAGGCACCGACCGTCTCCTTGCTGACATCGAGTTCGTGCACCAGCGCGCTCGCCGCGTACCAGCCGCTGATCATCGCGGCGACGATGCCGCGGAACAGCCCGCAGGCGTCACCGGCCACGTACATCGGCCACTCGGCCATCCGCAGATCGCCGTTGACCTTCGGATACCAGCCGACGCCCTCCAGGGTCGGGCCGATCAGCTCGGTCCGCTCGCCCGCGACGCCGGGGAACTTCTCCGCGAGCCGCTCGAGGCCTTCCCGCATCAGGGCGCTCACTTCCACGCCGTAGGCCCGGTGCAGCGCCTCGGACGCCTCGGGGCGGCCGCCGAGGAATTCCTTCAGCGGCACCCGGAACCACGAGGCGGAGTCCGACAGGGCCGCCTCGATGTGCGGCATGGCGCGCCGGGCGATGTCCTCATCCAGGACCCGGGTGTTGAAACCTATGTTGGACCGGCCGCTCGGCGGGCAGTCCGCCCGCCCGGACACCGTCCACATGCCCGAGGTCTCGGTCAGGACGGCCTCGCCCTGCCGGCAGGCGCAGAAGGTGCGCCACTCGACGGCACCGTCCTCGCGACGCAGCCGCAGCTTGGGATCGAGCTGCTTCATCCCGGCGAAGAACGACTCCTCGGCGGGCTGCTCGATGCGGAAGCCGACCTCCAGCCGGCGCCAGGAACGCTCCTGCACCCGGTCGACGAGTCCCAGCGGGCCGAACCGCCCGGTGGCGACGAGCACCCGCCGCGCACGGATGCGCTGGTCCCCGTCGGGGCCGGCCAGGTCCACCAGGAAGGTTCCCTCGCGGTGGTGGTATTCGAGGCCGGCGACCCGGGTGCGGGGCAGGACGTCGACCTCCAGTTTGTCCACGAGCCCCTGTGTCAGCTCCAGCCGTGCCGGCAAGGAGAGGTAGTCGCTCGGATATTCCTTGAGCACCCACTCCCCCGAGCCGATGGAGTAGGCACTCGGGTCGTCCGGGAACGGTGGGGTGTCGAGGCCGGCCGCGCCCAGGACCTCACACGTCCAGTCGAAACCGGCCCGCAGATCCGGGTAGCGGCGTAAGGACCATAACTCGCTGGCGGAGGGGAAGAAGGAGAACTTTCCGTCGGAGAACAGGCCGGCGCCGCCGTACCCCTGGCTCATTTCCTCGGGGGCGTCCCGGTCGCGGTCGGTCACCGGCTTTCCGGCGTCCACCAGGAGGGTCGAATAGCGTTCTGCGCTGAGGCGGTTCGCGGCTGCCAGCCCCGCCGGACCGGCGCCGACGACGAGTATGTCGACAGCGATCCCGTCATTCCCCTGACCGTCCCCCGGGAGGGGCGTACCTGAAGTGCTGTGTGCGGGCATTCCGATTTCCTCTTTCAGACGTAGTAAGCGCGGCTCTGTACCGCTGCCGGGGCCGACCGGAAGGTGAAGACGGATGCCGGTTCGGCATCCTCCAGCATTTCCTGCATGTCCGTGCCCATCGGATGGCTGCTCTCACCGAAGGTGAGCCGGACCCGGTCGGCCCGGCCGAGGCCGAGAAGATGGACATTCAGCGGGGAGAGGATGTTCCAGCGGGCGCCGATCGGCACCCCGTCGACCACTCCGTACTCCGTGACCGGGGAAAAGCTGGCCGGAATCGGGGTGAGGCCGCTCAGGTCGACGACGCAGGTGAAAATGGCCGCTTCGGCGGCCTCGGGGTCGTGGCACCGGAACATCCAGGTCTCCGGACCCGGGGCGTTCGGCGTGGGAAGTTCCGTGGTGAAGGTGGTGCGGAATTTCGGCTCGCCGAAGAGGGTTTCCCCGGCGGCGATGGCGAGTTCGTTGTCGCACGGTACGTGCAGCCGGAAGTTCCCCAGGTGCCGGCTCTGCTCGTCACCCAGCGCATACTGCTCGAAGGTGACGTCGGGCACCTGGCCGCGGCGGGAATCGGGGTGGCAGATGACGTTGTACTCCACCTCCTGCGTGATCGAGGCGCCTTGCCGGAACTGCCCCACGTAGAGCTGGTAGTTGAAGGAGACGCAGGCGGCGCCGTCGAATGCGGCCGGCGTGAAGCCGGTGCCTTCCAGTCGCTTCGCACAACGGTCGTAGTCCACCAGGTAGTTCACCCCGCAGTTCAGCAGGGCACTGTAATAAAAGGGCAGGGAGAGACCTTCCGGTATCTCCGGGAACGGCGTGGTCATGACGATGCTGCTCCTTCGCTCGGGGAGGGTCGCAAAAGACCCGGGGAACGGCCGCGGGGGTGTGACGATTCAGATCACAGCGACCGGATGATTTCATCGGCGGTGCGATACGCCATGGCAGCCATGGTCAGCGTCGGATTGGCCGCGCCCATGGTGGGCATCGAGCCGCAGCCGACGATGAAGAGATTGGGGTGGTCCCAGGAACGCTGCCGGTCGTCCACCACGGAATTGTGCTTGCTGGTGCCCATGATGTGCGTTCCCGCGCCATGCCCGGCACCGAAGTACGTGAACTCCTCGGCACCGTGGCGCACATGCGTTGGAAGTGCGGAGTTCACCTCGGAGTGGTCCTCCGCACCGACGGCGTCGAAAATCCACCGGGAAAGCTCACGGGCCTCCGACATTCCGGCACGGACATAGTCATCCACGTCGTAGTGAATGACCGGGCGGAAGTTGCCCATTTGATCCCGGTGGGCCGGATCGATGGTGACGCGGTTGGACTCGCTCGGCATCTGATCGAGCATGAACTGGAGCTGGAACTGTCGCGGCAGCTCGCGGGCCAGCCGGGCGCGCAGATCGCGGCCGAACAGCCCGAGTTCGTCCATCAGCGGCGCCAGATGACCGGCGGGTGCGCCGGAGGACCAGGCCCACCCCCAGTTGCCGATCTCCACCCGGTAGCCGGCGCGCCGCGCGCGGGCCGGCCCGGTGCGGAACACCTCGATGCCGGAGGTGACGCCCGGCCCGCGGAAGGCCCCGACCGGATCGGCGGCGAGCGCCCTGGTGATCAGGGTGGGGTGGTCCATGAGGTTCTTGCCGACCAGGCCGCTGGAGCTCTCGATGCCCGAGGCCAGCAGCAGCTTGGCGTTCTCGATGGCGTGCGCGGCCAGCACTACGATGTCCGCGGTGACCAGGTGGGTGGTGTGCTCCGGCGAGCCGGAGTCCTGATAGCGCTGGTACTTCACCCCGGTGATCCGGCCCGAGGCGGGGTCGACCAGCAGCTCGCTCACGACTGCTCGGGTCAGCACGGTGGTGTGGGACAGGTCCGCCGTGTCCAGCGTCTTCAGGGCCGTGTACTTCGCCTGGCTCGGGCAGATCGGCATACAGCTGGCGCTGCCCACACATCGCAGCCCCTGCTCCGGATCGCCCGCCGCGCCCACCGGCCGATAGCCGCGCCCGCCGTCGTATGCGGGGTTGGGCACGCTGTTGCGCGCCTGCGGCATGGAGCGCACATGGAGCGTGTACTCCTGCCCGCCAAGGCTGAGCGCCTTGCCGTTCAGCTGCTGCGCCATGACCCGGTCGAGGTGGCTGGGCGGGATGCGGTACATCGGATAGGCGTAGTCCTCGGGGAACCACATACCGCCGTACGCCTGCTCACCGGCGTTGGCCGACACGCCCATTTCCCGCTCGGCACGGGCGTAGTACGGCACCAGCTCGTCATAGCCCAGGGGCCAGTCCAGGCCCTGGCCGAACAGCGTTCTGGTCCGGAAGTCCTCAGGGGGCATCCGCAGACAGGTGCCGAGCCAGTACATCGAGGCACCGCCTTGGACCCGCGCATAGTCACTGGCGTACGGCCGCGGCCCGCGCTGGACGAAATACCCGGGAGCGCCGTTGGGGCCGGCGGCGAGGTCGCCGACATCGGGGTAGGGCGCGTTCGGATTACGGCGATAGGCCGAGTTGAGGGTCTTCACGGGCGCGCTGTGGAAGGCGCGTACCGCGTCCCGGTAGCCGTCCGTCGTGCTCGCTTCGTTCGTGCCGGCCTCCAGCACCAGCACGCGTTTGCGGTGCGCGCCCAGCGCCTTGGCCAGGATCGCGCCGTTGATGCCGCTCCCGACGATGACCACGTCGTGGTGGTCCGCCCGCTCGTTTCCGGCAACTCCGCGGCTGCTCACAGTGTCCTCCATGCTCATGCGCTCCACTCGTGCTGCGGAGCTCGGGCCCAGCTGCCGAAACCCGGTGCCTGGGCGCCTCTGGGCGGCGCTCCCGCCGTACGCCAGATGAGGCTGCGGGCGTAGGAGTCCGGGGCCGGGACGAAGGTCGCGTCGGCGCTGCGCCGATCGCTGCCGTACTGCTCGTGCCAGGCGTCCGGCAGCGCCTGCCAGATGCCGACGTACCAGAGCCGGACGAGATTGCGGGCCAGCGGCCCGTGCTCGGGATCGCCCATCACCTGGCGGTCGAGCTCTGCATGGAGCAGCTCGGGGTCCGCCTCGGCGGTCTGTTCCGCGGTGCCGAACCGGCCGAGCAGCCGGCCGACGGCTTCGCCGCCGGCCCGGTCCACCATGACCCAGTGGTAGGCCTCGGCGAGGCCGGTGCCGGTCAGGTCGCTTTCGGTGAATCCCGTGAGCGCGGAGGACAGGCGCAGAAAGGTGGGGTCCATCGTGTGCATCGGCTGATCACGCCCTCCGGCTGAGGTGACGGGCCAGCCTGCGTGCCATCGCCACCATGGTCAGGGTCGGGTTCCAGGAGCCGCCGGTGGGGAACACGGCGGCGGTGGAGAGGTAGACGTTGTCCACTGCGTGCAGACGGCCGGTGAGGTCGGTGACCGACTCCGCGGGGTCGTGGCCCATCCACAGCGTTCCGCACTCATGCATCAGGAACGTCTGGCGGTGCTGGACCGGCCCCTTCGGGGTCCAGCGCCGTTCGCTCGGCGACCAGAACTCCACCGGGGCGCCCTGCGCGAGCGTGCCGACCAGTTCCGTCATGGCGTCGTCCATGGCGTCCCACATCCGGACGTCCTCGGCATCCAGATGGGTGGTGACCACGGTCTCGCCGGCGTCGTCGAGCCGGACCCGGCCCGGCGCCTGCGGACCGCGCTCGCCGGCGACCTCACCGATGCCGTGCATGAACAGCACCACATGCTCGTCGTCACAGAGCTGCTGCAGCGCGTCGGCACGGAAGATGTCCGGCACCAGCCGGTAGATGTCCTCGACGTCCCGCGCGCTGTCGGACGTGGCGCTGGCGTTGATGTCGACGTGGAACTGCCGCGTCTTGGTGCCACCGTCGAGGTAGAAGGCCGCGGCCTGGTAGCTGCTCGGCAGCGCGGGGAATGCCGCCCGCGGCACCCGGCAGGTGAACCACGTCCCCACATGTCCGTTGAGGTTGCGTCCGGCCAGCGGGATGCGGGAGCCGGGGAACGACGAGAGGACCACCTTGGTCGTCTCGACGGTGCCGTGGGCCAGCACCACCGCGGCGTCTTCGAGGCCGTGCAGGGTGCCCTGGGTGGTCTCGGCCGCCGTGGCCCGCCCGTTCTCCTCGTACAGCCGCAGCACCTCGCACTCGGTCACCACCGTGAGCCGCTCGGGATACCGCCGCAGCAGATCGAGCAGCATCGGCACCGGGCTGAACCGCCGATAACCGGCCGAGGAGGCGCCCGGGCCGGCGGCCAGCGACGCGTCCAGGCCCTGCGGGGCGTCCGGGACGCTCAGGTCCGCAATGGTGCCGATGCCCTGGAAGAGCCGCTCGCCGGCCTGCCGGTACAAGCAGGTGGCTTCGCTCCCGCAGAACGCCCCGGAGCGCACACCGAGCAGCTCGCGGGCCGCCTCCCACTCCTCCTCCAGACCGGCGACGACCTCGTCCGGCCAGTCCCGCAGGTGCTCCGGGCGCGGCTGCGGCGTCCAGGTGCTCCAGAACAGCGCCCGGCCCCCGACGTAGGGGACCTGCGGGGCCAGCGACAGATCGCCGTCCACCCGCCACGGCGATGCCTGCGCACGGTTGATGAGGGAGTGGTAGGTGGACGGCAGATTCTGCACATGGTCGGGCAGCAGGAAGGGCCCCTGCTCCAGCACGAGAACCCGCGCCTCGGGGTTGCGGGCGAGCAGTTCGGACGCCATGACCGTGCCCACCAGACCGCCGCCGACGACGAGGTGGTCGAAGGAGCCGTGGACGACATCCGCAAGCGTCGAGAAGCAGTAGCTCTCCAGCCGTGGAGAGCCCGGTGAATCGGGCCGTGCTGACATCAAGAGGTGCTCCATGAAAGTGAGAAGGAGTTCCCGTGCGGGCATGACGGGATTTCCGGCCGGCGACCGGAGAGGAGAAGTCCTGGGGTGTCGTGGGCAGTGCGCGGTGGCGCCGCGGACACGCGAGGGGCCCGGTGGCCCGGGTTACGAAGACACCGGATCCGGCTGCGGCTCCGGCTCAGCTGCCGTCGTCGAAGAGGCCGGTCACGGACGTGTCGTCGGCCACCGCCTGGATGGCCTGCGCCAGCAGGGGCGCGATGGAGAGCACCGTGAGGGCGTCGAAGTACTTCCCGTCCGGGATGGGCATCGTGTCGGTGAGCACCACTTCGCGTGCACCGCAGCCGGCCAGGCGTTCCGCGGCCGGGCCCGACAGCACCCCGTGCGTCGCGGCGACCACCACGTCCCGCGCACCCGCGTCGAGGAGCCGGCGCACCGCCTCGGCGATGGTGCCGCCGGTGTCGATCATGTCGTCGATCACCACGCACAGCTGCCCGCGCACGTCACCGACGACCCGGTTGGCGACCACCTCGTTGGGCCGGAGCGGGTCCCTGGTCTTGTGGACGAAGGCCAGCGGGGTGCCGCCCAGGGCCTGCGCCCATTTCTCCGCCAGCTTGGTGCGCCCGGAGTCCGGGGAGACCACGGTGAGCCGCTCGGCGCCGTACTTCTGCCGCACATGCCCGGCCAGCAGCGGCAACGCCCACAGGTGGTCGACCGGTCCGTCGAAGAAGCCCTGGATCTGTGCCGCGTGGAGATCGACGGTCATGATGCGGTCGGCGCCGGCGGTCTTGAACAGATCGGCGACCAGCCGGGCGGAGACGGGTTCGCGCCCGCGGTGCTTCTTGTCCTGCCGGGCGTACGGATAGCAGGGCGCGACCACGGTGATGCGCCGGGCACTGGCCCGCTTCAGCGCATCGACCGTGATCAGCTGTTCCATCAGCCAGTCGTTGACCGCTCCGCAGTGGCTCTGCAGCACGAACGCATCGCAGCCGCGCACCGACTCATCGACACGTACATAAATCTCCCCGCTGGCGAAGTCGTACGACGACTGCGGCGCCACGGCAACATCCAGATGCTTCGCCACATCGTCCGCCAGTCGCGGATGCGCTCGTCCGCTCAGCAGAACCAGCCTCTTCGCAGCCGCCCCCGGCACCGCGCCCGTCATCCCCGTCACCTCTCTGTCCCGCGGCACGCCTGCCGGCACGCCGTGAGCCAGAGCCTCACATGCCCATATGCCCTGGGCACCATGGTCAGTTGTCCCGAATCGCCGCCCCGCCGCCTAGGCCGCCCGGGCGGGCGCGGGGACCTGCGCCCGGGCCGGTTCGGGCCTCTCGCGCCCGGCCGGTCCGGGCTCTCGAAGCCGCCCCCTCCGCCTCCCCGGCTACGACTCACCAACGTCATCCGGACTCATCGGCGTCATGCGGCCCCAGGGCGAGGAGGGCGACATCGTCGTGGAAGACCCGGGTGTGGCGTGGCAGGTCGGTATTGAGGAAGTCGATGACGTCGACGGGGCCGGGTGCGGGCCGGCCGGCGAAGCGGTGGCGCAGGCGGTCGAGGAGCGGGTAGAAGGCCCCGGACTGGTCGCGGGCCTCGATCAGGCCGTCGGTGCACAGGAGCAGGACGTCGCCGAGGGTGAAGGGGTGGCTGTAGGAGACGGGGTCCTCGTCGTTGAGGCTGCCCAGGCCGAGCGGGAGGGCGGGCGGTCCGGAGAGGGCCGTCACCTCGCCGCGAGAGATCAGCACCGGCTCGATGTGCCCGTGGTTGACGATGGTCACCCGCTGGGCGACGGCGTCGTACTCGACCAGGGCGGCGGTGACGAACAGTTCGTCGTCGGGGCGCTCTTCGGCCTCACGGGCCAGGCACCGCTCCATCCGGGCGGCGACCGCCGGCAGGTCCAGCTGGTCGTAGGCGGCCTCGCGGAAGCTGCCGAGGAGGTCGGCGACCGTACGGACGGCCTGGAGACCCTTGCCGCGGACATCGCCGATGAGGGCGCGCTCCCCGGCCGGGGTGGCACGGATGTCGAAGAGGTCGCCGCCGACCATCGTGCCGACCTCCCCGGGCCGGTAGAGACCGGCCGCGAGCACCTGCCCGACCCGGTGCGGCACCGGCCGCAGCAGGGTACGCATCAGGGCCTCGGCCACCGAATGGGCGCGGACCAGCTGTTGCTCCTGTCGCCGGCCGTGGGCAGCGAGCGCCACCCCGAGGATGCCGACCAGGCCGGTGGCGATATAGGCGGCGACATGGTGGTTCTCCCACAACTGATGGACGTTGTGGCCCGTGCAGCACGGGGTGCCGGCCAGCACGCCCTCCAGCACCATCGCGAAGACCGTGATCGCCGCGACCGCCACCGGACCGAGGGTGTACGCGGCGGTCACCGGCAGCGCGATGAGCAGGAAGCTCACCGCCCATGGCGTGGGGGTCACGGTTTCCAGCAGCAGCACCCACACGACATAGGCCAGCGGCAGCCAGCGCATCCACGCGGGCGGACGCGGCACCTCGAAGCCGCTGTGGTCGACGATCGCCGTGAGCTGTCCGCCCGTACGGCCCCGGTCCGGCCGGCGATCACGACCGATCCGCTCGAAGATCCACTGACCCGACCTGTCCACACGGGCTCCCGACACGACCGTGATGAAGAATCACAGCCTGTCGCGCCCGGACGGCCCCACCCGCCCATTACGCCGCCTGACGGCATGTCACATACCGTCAGGCGGCGGCGAGCAATGGGAGAGCCGGGGCTCAGCCGTCTCCGGCCCCTGGCCCGGCCTGCATCCCGGCCGGGCCCGCCCGGTCCACCGGATCCGCCTGATCCGCCCCGTCCACCTGATCCGTACGATCCGGCTCGGGCTTGACGAAGGCCAAGACGGCGGCGAGGCCGACGGCGGTGGCCATCACCCCTGCGGTCACCCGGGAATCACCATGGAACAGGCTGCCCGCGACGCCGGTGAACAGCGTCACCAGCAGCGCCCGCCCGCTCATGTTCAGCGAGGACGCGGCGCCCTGGAGTTCCGGGTAGACGCCCATGGAGCGCCCGAAGATGACCGGATAGACCGCGGCGAAGCCCACACAGAAGACGGCCACCGCCCCGGTGGTCGACCACGCCCCCTGACCGAACATCAAGAACAGCACGACACCGAGGACCGTGGCGGCGACGCTGCACACCACCGTGCGCTCCGGACCGCCCAGCGCCTCGACGAGCCGGGAGGCAGCCAAGCTGGTCACGGCGAACGAGGCCACGATGATCAGGAGATGCCCGGCGAAGTGGACCGTGGACAGCCCGAAGGTGCCGGTGTAGAGGAACGCGCTGGACGCGATGAACACCATGTAGGCCGCGAACAGCAGACTGGGTACGAGCGAGGCCGCCAGGAACCCCTTGCTGGACAGCAGCTTGCGGTAGCCGGCGGCGACCTGCCGCACGCCGATCCCGCTCGACTCGCCCCGGGTCTCCGGCAGGAAGAGCGCCATCAGCAGCAGCGAGACCAGGGTGATGCCGACGACCGTCGCATAGTTTCCGCGCCAGCCGAGCGTGCGGTTGACGAGGCCACCGAGCGCCGGCGCCGCCGTCATGAACACCGACATCGCGGCGTTGGTGACCCCGTACCACTTCATCAGCCGGGCGCCCTGGTAGACGTCACCGAGGATGACGAAGACCAGGACCACGGACGTACTCGCCCCGACCCCCTGGACGAGCCGGGAGGCGAGCAGGAAGCCGATGCCGGGCGCCACGGCGCAGCCCAGCGCACCGGCCAGCATGACCGAGTTGCCGGCCAGCATGACCGTGCGCCGGCCGTACCGGTCCGACAACGGGCCGTAGGCCAGAGCGCCCAGGCAGTAGCCGAAGAAGTTGAACGTGATCGTCAGCTGCACCGAGGAATCGGCCGCCGCAAGGTCGTGTGCGATGTCCGGGAAACTTGGCACGGACATATCGAGTTCCATCAAGGTGCCGAGGAGCGTCAGCACCAGCAGGGCAGGCAAAAATCTGTGTGTGGTCATGGCCTCATGAGGGACGAACCCAATGGGAAGGAAATACGGACACGTTGACCGGAGCCGTGCCGAAACCGGCAGGGCTCAGTACTGAGGCGCGACCTGTCTTCGCACCAGAGGCCACCAGGCACCACAGGCGTTGAGGGGCCTACGACTCGCCCTCTCCCCACCCACAGCACGAAACGCCGAGTGCAACGGGTCCCCTTCTGCATGTCGAGTCTGTCGTGGCGCGAGGGTAACCGGCGGGCGCCGGACGCCGCGCTGGATTTTTGAGCAGCAGCGACCGGGGGCGGCAGGGTCGACAGTGCGGGCAAGTCCTTCGAACCGGTCGGCGGCTTCCCTCCGGCATGCATCAGTTGATCCGCAAGCGGCCGGCTCGCCACCGATTGATGGGCTGTCGCCGTCGTGCCGAAGGGCAGAAAGCCATAGGGGCAACGCCGCGAGGAGTGCCATTGTCTACCTGAACAAATGACTCACTCGGAATCCTGAGGCGGCGGCATCGGACCGCCTTGTGACGGGCAACGTGATGCGCGATCTTGATAACTCACTGGAAGGTAAGCCCTGATGCCAACACCTCCCTGGTGGGGCGAACTGCTCGGCGCGAGCCAGGTGCTCGCCGACAGGGACCGCGCCGAAGTCGACGACTGGCGGGACGAACCGGAGACCGACGACCCGGGGGTGCCCACGGAGCCGGACGAGGACGACGTCCCTCCACTGACGGTACGTCTGGGGATGCTCTCCCATGCGTTCACCGACAACGCGCCCATGATGTCTTCGGAGGAACGCCGGAGAATCCTCGGGGTTCTGGAGCACGTCATGGCCGCCGGGAGCCACGAGGACAGCACCGCTGTGGGCACCGGGTTCCTCGAAGGGATGCTGGCGGCTTGGGACCGCGGTTTCGACCTGCACGCGGTCTGGGACGAACTCGGCCCGGAATCCCAGTCCTTCTGCCGGTCGCTCAACGAGTTCTGGGGTATTGAGTCGCCCGACTGGATGTGCGCGGTGTGACAGCCCGCGCGCAGTGGACTGACCATCATCGACGGAGCAGCGGTAATGCCCCCGACGATGCAGACACGCGGCACCGTTGGGCGCCATGTCCGCGGACCGTCACCGGGCCGCGCCGTCTAAGATCGACCAGTGACGCAAAGCGCAACTCTCGCCGGCGCCTTCGATGAACTGGCCGACAGCTACGACCACCCGCACCACGAGGAGATCGCGCGGATCCTGATCGCGTGGGTGGCGCCTGGTGTGGGCGACGCGGTTGCCGACGTGGCGTGTGGAGCGGGGGCCGTCGCGCGGCAACTCGCGCAGCGTCGGCCCGATACCGCACGGCCTGTCCTGGCCGTCGATCTGTCTCCCGGGATGGTCGCGGTGGGCAGGGCCCGCGCCGCGGGTCTGGAACGTGCGGCGGCGATCGACTGGCGGGTTGCCGATGCCGTGCCGCTGCCGGTGGCCGATCACTCCCTCGACGTCGTGCTCTGCGCGTCCTCGCTGCACTTCCTGGGGGGCCGGGCGCTGGCCGACTGGCGGCGTGCCCTGCGTCCGGGTGGCCGGGTGGGTTTCACGTTGCCGCTGGCCACGCACTTCCGGCCGTCGGAACGCTTCTCGGGTCTCCTCGCCCGTGATGTGCCGCTGCCCCACACCGCGCAGGAGGCGAGCCGCTGGGTGACGGCATGCGGATTCACCGAGGCGGAGTCGCGCGTGCATGTCCTCGGTACGCGCCGCGTGGTGGTGACGTCGGCGACGAGCCCGGACGGCCGGTAGGCGAGCGAGCTCACGCGCGCAGCGCGCCACGAGGTGCGCCCCATGCACGAAGGTCCCTCCTGTCTTTCGCCGGCGGAGTCCTGGGCGTGCCGCCGACGCCCGCTCAGGGAGCCCGGCGGGAGGTCGCGAAGGGGTGGCGGGGGCGGTCCGGGCGGGCCAGGTAGCTCGTCCGGGAGCGGTCCCAGGAACGCCGCAGAGGGTCCCGTACCGCCCGTGCGCACAGCCCAGCGGGGGTGACCAGCGCGAAGTACAGCGCGGCCAGGGCCAGGTGTCGCAGCCGTTCAGTCCATCGGGATGGCGGCACGCCAGTCGCCCTCCTCCCGCCACTCGGGCTGGTCCCGCTTGTCCAGCAGGAAGTCGCCGAGGACCAGTAGATCGATCCGGGTGCGCATGAAGCAGGCGTACGCCTCCTCGGCGTCGTGCACGATCGGCTCCCCGCGCACGTTGAACGAGGTGTTCACCAATACGGGGCAGCCCGTGCGGTCCCGGAAAGCGGTGAGCAGCGCGTGGAAGCGCGGGTGGCGCTCGGCCGACACGGTCTGCACCCGGGCCGAGCCGTCGACATGGGTGACCGCCGGGATCGTCGAGCGCGGTACCCGCAGCAGGTCCAGGCCCGTCGCCCCGTCCGCCGCGGCCCCGCACTCCCGCCGCTGTGCCGCGGCGACCTGCGCGGTCAGCAGCATGTACGGGCTCTCCTGCGGCAGGTAGAACCAGTCCTTGGCGTCCTCGGCGAGCACCGCGGGCGCGAACGGGCGGAAGGATTCCCGGAACTTGGTCTTGAGGTTGAGGGTGGACTGCATGGCGGGATCGCGCGGATCGGCGAGGATGGAGCGATTGCCCAGCGCCCGTGGTCCGAACTCCATGCGTCCCTGGAACCAGCCCACCACCTTTCCGTCCGCGAGCTCCGCGGAGACACGGTCCACCAACTCCCGCTCCGGCAGTCGCGCGGCGGGATATCCGGCCCGGGTCAGGAACTCCTCGGTCTCCCGGTCGGAGCAGCCAGGGCCGAGCAGCGCGCCCGCCATGGCATCCGTGCCGCGCCCCACATGGGGGCGGGGTGCTCCCCGGCGGTGCGACTCGGCCAGCGCCGCGCCGAGCGCGCCGCCCGCGTCCCCGGCCGCCGGCTGGACCCACAGCTCGTCGCAGACCCCGTCGGCCAGGAGCCGGCCGTTGGCCACGCAGTTGAGCGCCACACCGCCGGCCAGGCACAGCCGTCGCTCCCCGGTGCGTTCCAGCGCCGTCCGGGCCAGCCGCAGCATCACCTCCTCGGTCACCTGCTGGACGGAGGCCGCCAGGTCGAACTCCCGCTCGGTGAGCGGGCCTTCCGGTGTCCGGCGCGGCCCGTCGAACAGCTCCTCGAAGGACCGGCCGACCATGGTCTGCCCGTACTGGAAGGTGAAGTGACGCAGGTCCAGACGGAACGAGCCGTCCGGCTTGACGTCGATCAGCCGCTCCCGGATGAGCGGCGCGTAGCGCGGTGTCCCGTAGGGCGCCAGGCCCATCAGCTTGTACTCGCCCGAGTCGACCTTGAAGCCGCAGAAGTACGTGAATGCCGAGTACAGCATGCCCAGGGAGTGCGGAAAACGCAGTTCGGCGAGGGGGACCAGCTCGGTGCCGCGGCCGTGCCACAGCGTCGTCGTGGCCCACTCCCCCACGCCGTCGACGCACAGCACCGCGGCCGACGGGTACGGGCTCGGGAAGAACGCCGACGCGGCGTGCGAGGCGTGGTGCCGGTGTGCCACCACCGGCGGCAGCTGCTGTCCGGGGGCCAGGGCGCGCAGCTGAGCCCGTACGTCGTCCAGCGCCCGCCGCTTCCAGCCGGCCCACTGCGGGAACGCCCGGCGGAACACGGGAAGACCGTGCGGGGCGGTGGCCAGCCAGGTCGCCAGCACCCGGCGGAACTTCAGTGCCGGGTCCTCGTAGAACGCCACGGCCGCCAGCTCGTCGAGGCGCAGCCCGGCCTCGCGCAGGCAGCAGGCGACGGCATGCGCGGGGAAGCCGGGGTCGTGGCGGCGCCGGGTGAACCGCTCCTCCTGCGCCGCCGCGAGCGGGGTGCCGCCGGCCACGACGGCTGCCGCGCTGTCGTGGTAGTAGGCGGAGATGCCCAGGACCGGGCCGTCCGGGCCGTCCGGGCCGCCGGGGCCCGAGCGGCCGGCGCGTGCACCGCCCCTGCCGGTCGCCATCTCAGAACAGGGGGTAGACGGAGGCGTCGTCCTCGGGCTGCGGCCGCAGCCGGGACGGCGGCGCGGGCCGGTCGGCGGGCCGGTCCGGCGGGGTGTCGGGGACAGGTCCCGGGCGGCCCCGGTGCCGCAGCCAGGAGGCGAGGCGGCGGAGTGCCGACGCGGGCGCCGCGCTGCTGTCGTCGGGCACGGAGGGGCTCCTCACGCCAGGTCCAGGCGGTCCGCCAGCTGCCGGGCCACCAGGTCGTAGCCCAGATCGGTGCAGTGCACCCGGTCGATGAACAGCCAGTCCTTGGGCCCGGCGGCCTCGGCCAGCGCCACGTTCAGGTCCAGGAACGGCACGTCGAGCCGGGCGCATCCGGCGGCCAGCCGGTCCGCGTAGGTGCGGCCCACCGCCATGGTCGAGATGTCGTTGTGGAACCGGCGGAAGTTGGACACCTCGTCCAGCTCCTCGAAGAGCAGCTGCTCGCGGGGCAGCGGTTCCTCGCGCCCCCAGGGGGCGAGCGGCTGGAGCGCGAAGGTGAGGCGGGCGCCCAGGGCGTTCGCGAGCCGCTTCCATCCGCCCAGGTGGCGGATCGTCAACTCGGTGGCGTGCGCGACCCGCTGGTCCGGCGGCGGTACGACGTCGGGGGCGGGCCCGCAGTCGAAGAAGGCGCCGTGCCGGCCCTGCTTCTCCTCGGGCAGCCGGCTGAGCACCAGGTTGTTGACACCGGAGAGCAGCACGATGTCCTCGACCGGCGGGAGTTCGTGCTGGAACAGGGTGAACAGCAGTAGTTCCTGGGCCGAGTTGTGGCTCTGGCCGGCGATGTTCAGCCAGGGCAGCCGGGGCGCGTGTGCGTTCCACAGGCGCGCGGTGATCGTGGCCGCGTCACCGGTGGCGCCCACGCCGAAGACCGCGGAACTGCCGGCGAGCACCCGCACCGGGCCGTCGGGGCGGTCGTCGCCGACCGTCGCCCGGAGGCCGCCGGGGCCCGGGGTGACCCGGAAGCCGTGCCGGTCGGTGGTGTAGACGGGGGTCTTCTCATTGCCGTACTGGAAGTACCCCAGATAGGGCTGGTCCTCCAGGACGAAGGTGTAGTGCTCCATGTGCGGAGTGAATTCGGCGCGGGGTGACGTCATCGCGAAGGGGCTCCCGTCGGTGCGCGGTGCGTGGCTGTCGTGCCTTCCGTGGTGAGACCCGCCGCCCTGCCGCCGTGGGGCAGGGCGGGTGCGGGTGGCGGCCTGCGCTCAGGGGGCCGGGGTCGGTGGCGGCGGCTCGGGCAGGGAGCCGGGGCGGTCCTCGCGGATCAGGTCGGCGTTGATGGCCATGCCCGCCAGCCCGCCGCTGGCAGCGGCCATCGCGGCCTGCTGCATGTTCCGGCCGAGGTCGCCGGCCACGTACAGCCGGGGCAGGCTGGTGCGGCCGCGCTCGTCGGTCTGTACGGACTCCAGGTCCGGGGCCTGCAGCCAGGGGCGCAGCGGGGCCACCCGGGGCTCGATGTCCAGGTGGAGGAAGAGCGCCCCGTAGCTCGCGGACCGGCCGTCCTCGAAGAGGACCTCGATGCCCTCGGGATGCGGCTTCACCTCGCTGACCCCGTCGGAGACGACGGGCACGCCGGCCGCGGTGAGCCGGTCCCGCTCGTCCTGGGGCAGTTCGCGCCGGTCGGTGAGGTAGGTGATGGTGTCGGACCACACCGTCAGGGTCGCGGCCAGGCACTCGCTGGGCACGCTCCCTCCGTACACGGCGAAGCTGCGTTCGCGCACCTCCCAGGCGTGGCAGTACGGACACTCCAGGACGGTCGTGCCCCACAGGTCCGCCAGGCCCGGGACCGGTGGCAGCACCGAGCGCACACCGGCCGCGTACAGCAGGGTGCGGGCGCGGAAGGTGCCGGACTCCTTGGTGGTGACCACCACCTGGTCGCCGTCGTGCTCGGCCGACACCACCTCGTCGTCGCGGAACGTCACGTCGTAGGCGGCGAGTTGGGCGCGGGAGCGGGACCGGAAGTCCGCGATCGTCGCCCCGTCGTTGGTGAGGACGTTGTGCATGACGCCCGCTGCCATGTTGCGGGCGTCGCCCGAGTCGATCAGCAGCACGCGGCGACGTGAACGGCCCAGGTAGAGCGCTCCGTTGAGGCCGGCCGGGCCGCCTCCGACGATCACCGTGTCGTAGAGCTGCGTGTCCAATGGTCACCCCTTGTCGAGAAGGTCACTGTGCGGAGGCGGATCGGCGGGCGGCGCACCGGAGGACAGTGGTGGTGCGGAGGGTGCCGGGGGTGCGTCGCCGGGCGCGGAGTGGTCCTCGCGCAGGGGCGCGAGCAGCACCAGCGCGCCCACGGCCAGGACGGTCCCGCACACCACGAACACCGCGGGCACGGACAGGGCTTCGGCGAGCAGTCCGCCGAGTGTCGCGCCGACCGGCATGGTGCCCCACGCACACAGCCGGGACACGCTCATCACCCGGCCCTGGAGATCCTCCGGCGTGAGCCGCTGGCGCAGCGACATCACCGGGATGTTCCAGCCCATCATGAAGACGCCGTTGGCGGCGAGCGCCAGCGCGGCCAGGACCGGATGGCGGCCCAGGCCCAGCGCGGCGTACGCGGCCCCGGACGCCACCAGGGACCAGCGGGCCAGCCGTACGGTGGGCAGCCGGTCGGCGGCCCGGGGCGCCAGCCAGCTGCCGGCGACGGCGCCCAGCGACCCGACGGCGAGCAGCAGTCCGTACCCGGCCTCGCTCAGCCCCAGAGTGCGCTCGCTCAGCAGCACCAGCATCGAGAAGGTCGCCGAGAACACCAGGCCGTACAGGGCGCTCGCAGCCAGCGTGCGCCGCAGGGTGCGATGGCCGAGGACGAAGCCGAGCCCCTCGCGGATGTCGCGCAGCACGCCGCTGCGCGCCCCGCCCGGTGCCGCCTCGCGGCTGGTGCGGGCGAGCGGGGCGAGGCCGAACAGCAGCAGCGCGGCCAGCGCGTACAGCACTCCGCCGGTGGCCAGCGCCGCGGCGGCGGTCAGGCCCACCAGCAGACCCGCCACGGGCGGTCCGGCCGTTTCGTTGAGCACGATCTGCGCTGCCATCAGCCGCCCGTTGGCGCGCTCCAGGTGCCGCTCGTCGACCAGGCGCGGCAGCATCGCGGGCGCCGCGGTGTCGGCGAGGGTCTCGGCGATGCCCAGCAGGAACGCCAGCGCGTACAGCAGGGCCAGCGGGCGGTTGCCGGCGAGGGCCAGGGCCGCGCCGAGCAGCGCCGCCGCGCGGACCAGGTTGCTGCCCAGCACGATCCGGCGCCGGTCCACCCGGTCCACGAGGACGCCCGCGGGGAGCGCGAACAGCAGCCAGGGCAGCATGTTGACGGTGGTCAGCCCGGCGACCGCCGCCGGGTCGGGGTGGTGCGCGACCACCAGCAGCGGCAGCAGCGTACGTGTGATGCCGTCGCCCGCGTTGGAGGCGGCCGTCGAGGCCCACAGCCAGCGGAACGGGCGGCCCAGGTCCACCCGGAGGGCCGGGCCGGTCCCGGACGGGGCGGTGCTAGCCAACAATGCTCCCCTCGGACCACGCACGCAGGCCCAGCAACCGCTCGCCCAGTTCGGTCAGCGTCGCCGGCCCGTACAGCTCGGCCTCGTCCTTGCGCACCCCGCCCTGCGGCGGATGCGGCGGGATCCGGTCCCGCCAGAACCGCACCCGGGCCTCCCGGAGTTCGGCGTTCTCCTCCCAGGCGGGCGCCATGGTCAGGTACTGGGCCATGCGCACCCGGGCCTCGGAGACGTTGGGGTGCACCCCGTGCGGCAGCAGACTGTTGAAGATGATCAGGTCGCCGGGCGCGACCTGGGGCGTGGTGATCGGGTAGCCGGTGATGTCCGGAGTGAACGGGTCGCGGTCGGCCGGCTGGCCGCTCACCCACTTCTCCCACTCGGTGAAGATCTCCGGCACGCACTGGAAGCCGCCGATCTCCTCGTCGCCGTGGGTCAGCGAGAGCACCGCCTGGCAGCTCACCTGCAGCGGTTCGGTGGAGGTGTCCACGTCCCAGTGGATGAATCCGTCGAAGGCGCGCGGTCCCCGGTTGGGCGGGTTGACGTTGGCGAAGTCGATGGTGACCCACAGATCGGGGCGGTCCCAGATGTCGGCGAAGGCCCCGTGGACCCGCGGGGTCTGCCGGATATCCCATTGGGCCTGGTGGTTGTACATCTCGACCAGCCCGCTGTGGCCCGGCAGCCGGTCGTTGCCGGTGTGCGGCGAGGCCCAGGTCGAGGGGTCCCCGGGACGCATGTCGAGGAAGGAGTACAGACCCTCGGTGAGGGCGGTGACCGTCTCCGGCGCCACCGCCTGACGGACGATCACATAGCCTTGGATGATCCACTGTTGCCAGTCCGCGGGGGACAGGACGCGCAGCGGTTCCGTCTTGTGGATGTCTCGCAGTGGAATGGCGGCCACGGGCACTCTCCAGGGACACGACGCCTGCACATGATCGGGTGGGACGGGCCGGCCTCGACATCGTCATTCCGGCCATTTTTCGCCCGGCCGGAGATATCGGGGGAAACGGGTACGGGGCGCTGGGCGGGGGCGGGGATCACTCGACGATCAGGCGGCGTTCGGGCAGCACCACGGCGTCCAGCTCGGTCCCGGTGAGCAACTCCAGTGCGTCGTCGAGGTGGTTGAGGAGCGGGCGGCCGCCCCCGTTGGCGCTGGTGTTGATGAGCACGGGCAACTCCGTGCGGGCGGCGACCGCGTGGCACAGCCGGTGCAGCAGGGGCTGCGCGTCGGGCCGTACGGTCTGCAGGCGGGCCGTACCGTCGATGTGCCGGGCCTCGGCGAGCTGCCGGGCCCGGTCGGGCCGCACCCGCACCGCGAACAGCATGGTCTCGGTGTGGTCCAGGGGCCCGGTGAAGTACTGGTCGGCCACCTCCTCCGGGCAGATCGGCGCGACCGGCCGGAACCACTCCCGGTTCTTGATCGTCTGGGAGACGTACCGGCGGGCGCCGCTCCAGTGGGCCGAGACCAGCAGCGAGCGGTGGCCCAGCGCCCGCGGCCCGGTCTCCAGGCCGCCCTCCAGCCAGGCCACGCACCGCCGGTCGGCCAGCAGGTCGGCGACGGCCCGGACGAACTCCTCGTCGTCGGCCGGGCGGCGCAGGGACAGCCCGAGGCCGGCCAGCCGACGACTCAGGCCGTCGGCCGCGGCTGCGTCATCGCCGTCCACCGCCTCCAGGCCGTCCAGCGGCGGCCCGGCGTAGGCCAGCGCCCATCCCGAGCGGCCCAGCAGGGCCGGGCGGTCGGCCGGGTCGGCGACGGCCAGCGCCGCGCCCAGCGCGATCCCCGAATCGTCGCAGCAGGTAGGGATGGACACCCGGGTGAACTGGGCGCATTCGGCGAGGCGGCTGTTGGCGGTGATGTTGAGTGCGCAGCCGCCCGCGTAGCAGAGCGTCGTGTAGCTGGGGAAGCGCCGGCTGATGCCGGTGACCAGCGAGGTCAGGTCGCGCTCCACGGCGGTCTGCAAGGTGGCCGCCAGGTCCCGGCAGGTGCGCGCGTCCGGGGAGGTCCCGACCGGGGTGCTCCGCCCGTCCGCGGTACGGATCTCGTCGGGGAAGACCGAGCCGAAGGAGTGCACGACGTCGTCGTCCGAGGAGTCGGCCAGGCCCGCGTCCAGATACCCGCCGCTGTGCGGGTCGTACTCCCACCAGGTGTCGGCGTAGCGCAGCGCGGTGCCGGTCAGCCGGTCCTCGTCGAGCTGCTCGTACAGGTCCGGCGAGGCGCGCCGGGTGGACTGCGGGACGAGCATGGCGCGCAGCACCGGCAGCAGGAGGGCGTCGGTCTCCCCCGTGGCCGTCAGCCCGAGCAGCTTGCCGGTGTCGAACTGGCTGCCGTGGACGCGCCGGGCGAGCGCCTCGTAGACCAGGCCGAAGCGCGGGCCGGTGCGGTTGGTGAAGGACATCACCGGGGTGAGCTGGTCGCCGTCGCCGAGGCAGACCATGCCGCACTCGGCGTAGTTGCCCGTCCCGTCCAGGGCCAGCACCAGGGCCTTGCGGGCTCCGGAGGTGTAGTACGCGAGGGCGGCGTGCGCGTAGTGGTGGCGTACCGCGGTCAGGGTGATGTCGCCGAACCCCTTGGCCAGCGGCCAGTCCAGGGGTTTGATCACCCGGGTCACCGCGTCGGCCAGGCCCGTGCCGCCGGTGGCCGTCCAGCGGGCGTCCTCGTTGACGAGCTCCACCAGCGCCGGGGGCAGCACCTGGCACACCGGCGTGTACCAGTCGGCCACCGCGATCCCGGTCACCGGGCTCGCCGCCCCCTCCCGCAGCTCCGCCAGCCATTCGGCGGCGGCCTGCGGGAAGTCGCCGTTGCCGCCGCACACATGGCGCAGCCCCAGGCGGCGCTCGGCCTCGATGACGCGGTAGCCGCCCGCCTCCGTGAGCGCGGCACCCGCGTCGTGGCCGAAGTGCATCCCCATCGTTGCCATGGAACCAGTCACCCTTCCTCTGCCCGGACCGGAGTCGTGGGGCCGGGTCGTGGATCGGCGGCCCGCCTCGCGCGGGGCGGGCCGTTGCGGAGATCGTCGGGGTCTGGCTCAGGACAGCGTGGCGAGGCTCTGGGTGTGATGGCGCTCCAGGAGGCCCTGGACCACCTCGCGCATGTAGGCGCAGTAGCCGGGCGACATCACCTGGATCGAGCCGTTCTCCTCCTCCAGCGCGCCGGCGGAGCCGCCCGAGCAGGTGCCCTGGAGCTCGCAGCCCTGGCAGCCGGGGCCGTTGGTGTAGGCCCGCATGCCGTAGTCCTGGTAGGCGGGAGAGGCGAAGATGCCGCGCCAGTCGTCGATGGTGCCCAGCTTGCGGGCGGTGGCCTTGCAGGCGAAGACGCTGCCGTTGGGCTCGATGGAGAGCTGACGCCCGACCGCCGGGCAGGTCTTGTAGTCGGCCTGCTCGGCCCACTTGGCCTCGTCGATGATCATCTGGAAGGTCTGGTACCAGTAGCCGCTGAGCTGCACGCCGCGCTCCCGCCCGTAGTCGACGGCGACCAGCAGCCGCTGCGCCACGTCGTGCGGGCTGTGCTTCTGGAAGAACTCCTTGGCCTGGAAGGACACGATGACGTCCAGGGATTCCAGACCGGCCTCGGCGACGAAGTCGATGAGCGGGGTGCCCCACTTGTCCCAGGTGTACTGGGAGAGCACCGAGGTGATGCTGACCGGGACGCCCGCGGCCTTCATGTCGAGGATCGCCTTGCGGACCACGGCCCACGCGGTGCGCTGCTGCTGCCCGCCGCGGAACTCGCCGGTCTCCGGGACCAGGTAGTCGATGGAGACGGTGGTGTCGACGCGATGCTCGGCGAGCGCCGCCAGCAGCTCGTCGTCGATGCGGGAGCCGTTGCTGGTCAGGTCGTAGGAGAGGGTGACCCCGTCGTAGCGGTCGCCGAAGGTGCGCAGCACGTGCAGGATGGTGCCCCGCGCCAGGGTGGGCTCGCCGCCGAAGAACGACACCGTCAGATGGCCGCCTCCGTTGGCCTTGCGCAGCTCGATGGCCTCCTTGACGGTCTTCTCGGCCACCTCGCGCGACATGTGCATCGAGGGGTTGCGGACCTCGTCCGCGCCGTGGTTCCAGTCGCCCTTGGCGAACGTGGGGCCCGAGTCCTGGCGGGTGGGGCCGGCCACCTCGCGGGAGCGGCGCAGTTCGACCAGGACCGGGCCGGGTTTCACCGACTCGCCGGAGGTGTTGCGCTCCTCGACGCCGCCGTCGAAGTTGTACGCGAAACAGCCCTGACAGGAGAAGTTGCAGGCGTTGGTGAGCACGAGCTGGATGGAGGAGTGGAACACGCCGCTGCCGAGGGCGCTCTGGCGGCTCTCCAGCAGGCCGTCGATCTCCTTGGCCTCGTCGTGCCCCGCCTCGACGAGGAACCGGGCCTCGACGAGGTCGCGCAGCGCGTCGCCGTCGACCCGCTCCCGCAGCCGGTCCCAACTGAGGCCCTGGGATGCCTCTTTGAGGAGTTCGACGATGTCCCGGTCGATCAGCCGCGCATTTCCGAAGAGCGAATGAAAAGCCATGGTCCGCTCGTCGCCCTCATAGGAATCGAGCCGGCCTCCGAACGAGGTGAAATCCCGGTTGCCCGCGGCGCGCAGGGTGCGGACGTAGCGCGAGGACTGGTACATCGAATTCTGCATGGCGAAGACTTCTCCCTGCGTCTCACGACTTCCGACGCACCGTACGGCGCGGCCCTGGGCGCGCGGCATACGGCTACTGCGTCGGCGAAAAGGGCCCCGGGCGCGGAGCCGTGGGACGCGGACCGGTCCCGGCCCTCGGCCCGGCCCGCGCGACAGACCGGGGCCCGGCCGGCGGGCGGGGCCCCGGGGAACTCAGCCCTTAGGCCGACGCACTCTCTTTCCGCTGCTCAGCGGGGGCCGAGACGACCTCCGCCTGCTTGTGGGCGGGCGTGATGGTCGGGGCGTTGCCCTTGTCCGGCGAGACGAACGCACACGGACGGGACGACGCGGTGACCGCGGGGCGGGCGACCTTCTTGACTTCGGCCATATGGCCTCCTCAGTAGGTGCGACACAACGCGGTCCACTCAAGCAGAAGAAAACACCACTCAATAAGTCTTCAACCGGACATGGTTGGAAAAGGGCGTCACTCCGGGGCATACCAAAGGGAATTGATCCTTCACCATGCGGCACGTGCCACGCTGTCTGCCGATTCGCCCGCACACCCCGCATGATCCGTCGCGGCCGACGCGCCGCTGGAGGCCCTTCACCTCTCCTCGCCCGGGATGAATTCCGGCCAGAAGCGGAGACCGAAGGAGACGACCTCCCGGCGTGCATGACTCACGGGTTGCACCGCGCACGGCGGTGCAACCCGTGAGAACCCGTAGGCCGCGCCGCCGTCAGAAGGCCGGCCCCCGCAACGCCTTCTCGTGCTGCATGCGGGTGAGGCGACGCACGAAGAGAAGGGCGAGGACGGCGGCCAGGACGCTGAGGACGTCGCTCGCCATGAGCCCGGCGATCGCCCCCTTGATCTCCTCCGGTGTACCGGAGTTCGCGTACCGCCGGCTGGCGAGGCGGCCGAAGACCAGGTTCGCGACCCACAGGGCCCACCACCAGTTGAGCACCGCCCTGGACTTGGTGTTCTCGTCGGCGCTGGCGTTCCAGATGTCGATGGCCACGCGGCGAGGGAACCACAGGTTCGCCACCGGCACGAACCAGCCCCAAATCGCCCAGCCGCGGGCCTTCTCGTGGTACTCGGGGGCAAAGACCTCGGCGTTGACGCGGGCTCGGTGGAACCAGACGATGAAGACCACGGCGGTCGCGAGGGTGGCCGCCACCTGCAGGATTCCGCACACCTGGTACAAGGAGTCCGCCTGGTCGATCTCCTGGGAGCTCACGGAGCCGACGTTGCGGACGAGCCTGCCGACGAGCTCGTAGGACTGGTTCCCCTGCCACACGGCGAACAGATCCACCACGACGCCGAGACCGAGCAGCCCGGTCACGACCTTCGAGAGCCCGACCGGCGAGCGGAGAACCGCGCGCGAGCCGGACGGAGCCGGCCAGCCCGACGGCGGCGGTGGCGGTGGCGGTGCAATGGGCATGTTGGACATACGAATCCCCCCACGGGTTCTGAATGACGGTGTTGGCGCAGGTAGCGGGCCGTTTCTCCCCAAAGCGACCCAAGCGCTAGCGGAACATATGTTCCCCGCATCTCTCTTGTCCACCGAAAAAGGGGGATTTCTGGCCGCGTGGCTCGCCGGGGAGGGGAACAGGCCGGGACACCGCACCGACGTCCGGCCGGTGCTCCTGCACCACGACCTACAGCCGGCCCACTCCCGTACCGCACCGACAGGCGGCCGGACCGCGGTGGTCGGCCGGGACGGCATGAGGAAGCGGAGATCCTAGGCGACGGCAGCTGCGCGCTGCGCGCGTTTGCGCACCTTCGCTCAATCGATTCGCTTGCCCAATGCAATGGTTAGCGTGGCTCACGCCCCGGCACTGCCAGGGGCAACAGCGTCCCCCCACGAACCGTCGCGCCCTTCAGGAGGCATGATGAAATCTCATGCGCGAAATCCGAGGCCCTCATCCCGTCGCGGCC
This sequence comes from Streptomyces sp. 2323.1, assembly GCF_900221035.1. Lineage (NCBI taxonomy): Bacteria > Bacillati > Actinomycetota > Actinomycetes > Kitasatosporales > Streptomycetaceae > Streptomyces > Streptomyces sp. 2323.1. The sequence continues at coordinate 1,961,415 of NZ_LT907981.1, forward strand.
GCCTGACAGCCGTTGCCGTCGCTCTCGTGGCAGTCATCGCCACGGTCTCCGTATGGCTCTCGCAGCGAAACAGCTCCGCTGACGAATCGGCCGCTGCGAACCTGCCGGCGTCGGGGGCCGGCCAAGCCGTCCCTCGGGCGGGAAACACGGGCGCCGTCACCGCGTTGGACAAGACGTTCCTCACCAAGGTCCGACAAGCCGGCCTCTGGGAGATGCCGGCGGGCCGGCTCGCCCAGACGCATGCGTCGAGCGAAGCCATCAAACGCGCGGGTATGCATCTGCTCGAAGGGCACAGCAAGCTCGATGAGCTGGCCCGCGAGGACTCCGAGGCGTTGAACGTGCCCATTCCCGACCAGGCCACCCCCGAACAACAAGGCTGGGTCGACCAGTTGAAGAAGGCCCGTGGCCACGCCTTCGACCAGCTCTTCGTCGACCTCCTCCGGGCGTCCCACGGCAAGATTTTCATCACCATCGGCGAAGTGCGCGCGACCACCAAGAACACCTTGCTGCGGCGACTGGCAACGCAGACCAACAACACCGTCCAGGACCACATGGATGTCCTGGAGGACACCGGTCTCGTCAAGGACTCCACCCTCGACGACGTCGCCTCCACCGTCCCCAAGTGAGCCCCCGTGCAGTTCGCTGCTGCTGCTCGCCGCCGCCCGCTCGTCCTTCCAGGCCGGGCCCGGCCTGCTCAAAGCCCTGGCCGGCACCGGACAAAGCCCCGGAGTACGCCCTACGGTGCTCGGCCGAGGCGCCGGCCAGGTCGTCGACGTCGAAGGCGCGGGCGATCGGTACGTCCGTGGAGCTGTGGGTGATGATCGAGCAGGAGAGGAACATCCCGGGATAGAAAAGGGGCATGGCCGAAGGTACGAACCCGCCCGGGGCCGCAGACGACGTCGACGCCGTGACCCGCGCGGTGCTGACCGCCTCCCGGGTTCTGGTCGCCGTCTCCGCCCGCTCGCTCGCCGCCGTCGAGGACAAGGTGACACTGCCGCAGTTCCGGCTGCTGGTGGCGCTGTCCACACATGGGACGGCCAAGCTCGTCGAGGTCGCCGAGTGGCTGGGCGTCAATCCGTCCACGGCGATGCGCATGGTGGACCGCCTCATCGCCGCGGGGTTCGCGGACCGTCAGATCAACCCCGACAACCGGCGCGAGACCCGGCTGGGGCTCACGGAGCAGGGCCGCCGCATCGTCGGGGAGGTCACCGCGCGCCGCCGCAGGGAGATCGCCGGCGTCGTCGAGCACATGCCCCCCGCACAGCGCGCCTCACTGGTCGACGCCCTGACCGCGTTCGCCGAAGCCGGCGGGGAACCGCCCGCACCCGGGACAGGCCGGGACCTGTACCCACTGGGGTGGCCGGACCCGGCCGGCCCCACCCCCTCCTGATTCTCAAATCCACCCGAAGGCCCGCCTCGCCGAGACCTAGACGTCATCGCGGAGTACCGGTCGCAGCACCTCGATCACCGCGGGATCGTCGATGGTGGAGGGCAGTTCGGTGTCCCGGCCGTCGGCGATGTCGCGCATGGTGCGACGCAGGATCTTTCCCGAACGCGTCTTGGGCAGCGCCGGTACCACGTCGACCCGGCGCAGCGCCGCCACGGGGCCGATCGTCTCCCGTACGGCGGTGACGAGTTCCGCGGCGATGTCGTGCGGATCGCGGTCGAGGCCGGCCTTGAGCACGACGAGACCGCGCGGCACCTGTCCCTTGAGCGGGTCGGTGACGCCGACGACAGCGCACTCGGCGACATCCGGGTGAGCGGCGAGCACCTCCTCCATCGCGCCGGTGGACAGCCGGTGCCCGGCTACGTTGATCACGTCGTCGATGCGGCCCATGACGAAGAGGTACCCGTCCTCGTCCTTGTGACCGCCGTCGCCGGTGAGGTAGTAGCCGCTGTAGGTGGACAAGTACGAGCGCACATACCGTGCGTCGTCCTGCCACAGCGTGAGCAGCGTTCCGGGTGGCAGCGGCAGCCGGATCGCCACCGCGCCGTCGGCGCCCGGCGGCACATCGCGGCCGCTCGCGTCGAGGATGCGCACGTCGTAGCCGGGCATGGGCACGGTGGGTGAACCGCCCTTGAGCGGGTGCGGCTCCAGGCCCATGGGGTTGGCGACGATCGGCCAGCCGGTCTCGGTCTGCCACCAGTTGTCGACCACCGGAACGCCGAGCAGGTCAGTGGCCCAGCGGTAGGTCTCCGGGTCCAGGCGCTCGCCGGCCAGGAACAGGTGGCGCAGCGATCCCGTGTCGTGGGCCTGGAGAAGCGCTCCGTGCGGGTCCTCCTTCTTCACCGCGCGGATCGCCGTCGGTGCGGTGAACAGTGCCGTCACACGGTGTTCGGCGATCACCCGCCACAGCGCACCGGCGTCCGGAGTACCGACGGGCTTTCCTTCGTAGAGCACGGTGGTGCAGCCGGTGAGCAGCGGTGCGTAGACGATGTAGGAGTGGCCGACGACCCAACCGACGTCCGAGGCCGCCCAGAAGACGTCACCGGGGTGGGTGTCGTACACGTTCTCAAGGGACCAGCGCAGCGCGACCGCGTGGCCGCCGTTGTCGCGCACCACGCCCTTGGGCCGGCCGGTCGTGCCGGAGGTGTAGAGGATGTACAGCGGATCGGTGGCGGCCACAGGGACGCAGTCGACCGGCTCGGCGGTCGCCAGGGCCTGGTCCCAGTCGAGGTCACGGCCGGTCATATCCGCTGTGCACTGCGGTCGCTGGCGGATGACACAGTGCTCCGGCTGGTGTTCGGCCAGGGCGAGGGCATCGTCCAGAAGCGGCTTGTACGGCACGACGCGGGTCGGTTCGATGCCGCACGAGGCGGCGACGACGACCTTGGGGCGGGCGTCGTCGATGCGCACGGCGAGCTCATGCGCGGCGAATCCCCCGAAGACGACCGAGTGGACGGCGCCGATACGGGCGCAGGCCAGCATGGCGACGACCGCCTCGGGAATCATCGGCATATAGAGCGCAACGCGGTCGCCCTTGGCCACCCCGAGCCCGGCCAGCACTCCGGCGAACAGCGCGACCTCTTCACGCAACTCCCGATAGGTGAACGACGCTTTGCAGCCGGTGACCGGACTGTCGTACACCAGCGCGAGTTGCTCGCCGCGCCCGGCGTCGACGTGGCGGTCCAGAGCGTTGTGGCAGGTGTTCAACTGCCCGTCCGGGAACCACCGGTACAGCGGAGCCGCCGACTCGTCGAGGGCGCGGGACGGCGCGACGGTCCAGTCGATGGCACGGGCAGCGTCCAGCCAGAAGCCTTCCGGATCCTCCAGACTGCGCCGGTACCCCGCCGCATAGCTGCCCTGCTTCGGCGTCCGCGTCATGTCGATGTCCCTTTCCTCGTTCCGTCTGCGCCGCACCGGAAGGTGCCTTGCGCACATGCCCGTCACGTGCGGGCGGCAGCACGGTCGGCCCGGCGGATTCCTCCGCCGGGCCGAGGCTTATTTCATCAGCCATTCGGCGATGGCTTCGGCGCAGGCGTCCAAAATGGCTTCGCCCTTCTCCGCGGTCGCCGAACGCGCGTCACCCGCTACGCCCGACGACGTGACCTCGTGGAACGACCGTGGTACGTGGATCGCTTCGCTCGGAGCCGACTGCAGCGCGATCTCCGGGCCGACCGCCTCGGCGAGCCGTACGCCGTCGACGAGGTCCGGCGCGATCGCCATGGTCATGGACGTCTCGCCTTCGCAGGCGTGCATCAGAGTGTCCTGGTCCTCCAGGATCTCCGCGATCCGCGCCTGCCCGGCCACGAAGTAGCTGGTGACGGCGATGGGCGCGGACAGTTCCCGGGAGATTTCACTGCTGATCGCGTGCAAGGCCGTGACATTGCCGCCGTGGCCGTTGACGATGAGGATCTTGCGGAAGCCGGCCGTGAGGACGGAGCGGCACACATCGCGCAACAGCGCGTGGTACGTCGCGAGCGTGAGGGTGAAGGTGCCGCCGAACTCGACATGATGGTCCGCCAGCCCGCACCACAGGGACGGCGCGACGACCACGGGCCTGCCCTGCGCGACCATGATCGCGGCTGCCCGCCGGCAGGCCTCGGTGCTGAGGAAATCGTCGACACCGGTGGGCAGATGCGGGCCGTGCTGCTCCGTGGAGCCCACCGGAAGCAGTACCGGTGCGCCCTGGGCCGCCAGCTCCCGGAGCGCAGGAGCTGTCATGCGGTTCCAGAAGACCTCTGGCATTGGGGGTGTCCTTTCCTGGCGAGCCGGCGGAGGTCAGTGCGTCTTTTCCGGAATGACGGGGGACGTGGGCCCGCCCGGGGCGGCCGGCCGGGCGAGGGTGGCCGGGGCCGGACCTGAGATGGTTTCCAGCCGCAATCCCGTGGTCCGCACGCCGAAGACGAGCGAGAGTGCGGCCAGCAGCATCGCCGCGGCGACAACGGTGAAGGCGACTGCTGCTCCATGGGCGCCCAGAAGGGGGAGCAGATAGAAGGGCGCTGCCGCTGTCGAGAGCCGGCTCAGTGAGTACAGCCAGCCGGTGGCGGTGGTGCGCACACTCGTGGGGAACTGTTCCAGTTGGTAGATGTGGCCGGAGTTGGACATGACGTTGGCCACCGCGGTGAAACAGAAACCCGAGGCGATGATCACGGCTGCCGAGTGGGCGCTTCCGTACACGATTCCGCACACCGCCATGCCCACCAGCGACGCGGCCAGGATCCACTTCCGTTCCGCCTTCTCCATGATGAGCACGGAAAGACCGGAGCCGAGCGGATAGCCGATGAAGGAGAAGGTCAGATAGGTCAGCGAGGTGCTGAGGTCGAGTCCCTTGGCGGCGAGGACGAGCGTGGCGAGGCTGCCGAAGCCGTAGTAGCCGATGGGCGCGAGGATCCACACGATCGCCATGATCACCGTGCGCCGGGCCAGGGGCCGACGGAAGATGGCGCGGACGGGCACCGGCTCCACCGCGATGTCCGGCTCCTCGGACTCGCCGAAGACCGCGGGGGGTGTCCAGCCTTCTGCCGCGGCGGCCTTCTCGAAGCGGCTGATGACGGCGTCGGCCTCCGCCGTGCGTCCGACCGACTCCAGCCAGCGAGGTGATTCGGGCAGAGCTCTGCGCACCAGGAAGGTCAGCAGGGCTCCGAGGGACCCGATGGCGAACATCCAACGCCATCCCGCTACGCCGAGCGGAGCGCCGTCCACCAGCACCAGGCCCAGGAAGCCGACGACGGGTACGGCGAGATAGGCGCCCGTGAAGGCCCATGCCGCGCAGTAGCCGCGCCGGGCCGGCGGAAGGATGTCGCCCAGGAACGAGTCCGTCACCGGCAGTTCGCCGCCCAGGCCGATGCCGGCCACGAAGCGGAAGGCCACGAGCGTCCACAGGTTCGGGGCCAGCGCGCAGGCGAGCGTGGCCCCGGAGTACAGGGTCAGCGTGACCATGTAGGCGGTCCGCCGTCCGACACGGTCCGCGAGCCGCCCGATGACCACGGCTCCGACGAAGGCTCCGACGAACGCCGACGCCAGAACAAGCGACAGCTCGAAGCCGCCCAGGGCGAAGGTCTTCTTCAGCGTGGTCGCGAGGACCCCGGCCAGGAACAGCTCGTAGATCTCGAAAAAGTTCCCCAGCGCCATGACGCCGGTGAAGCGCTTGTGGAGCCTGGTGACCGGCAGCCGGTCGAGCCGTGCCGCGACGGAGGGGCCGGTCGACCCCAAGGAAGATCGCATACTTCTCCTCTCAGGTTGAATGGCACATTCAGCCCCCGCGAAGTAGACTGGACAGTACAGTCCAGTTTGACCCATGGCAAGAGTCCGGCAGACCTCTGATCTGCAGGGAGGGATTCCTTGCGGGTGCGGTCCACTCGGGCCGGCCTGGCGCACCCGAGACCCTCGCAAGATCAACGCATTGCTGGACTAGACTGGCGCGTCCAGTACAGAAAGAGGTGCTTGACGGTGGTGCCCGCGCCCTCCCAGCCCGCCCGGCAAGGCAAGGGTCGCTCCCGCAGCAGACTGAAGATCCTCGCGGCGGCGAAGGCGCTCTTCCTGCAGGACGGCTACGACGGTGTGAACCTCGATCGGATCGCCACCCAAGCCGAGGTCGCCCGGCAGACGGTCTACAACCAGTTCGGGAGCAAGGAAGCGGTCTTCCGTGCCGTGATGGAGCACCACTGGTCCAGCCTGCCGCTCGGAGACCTGCTGACGCGCCTCGAACAGAGCCTGGGGACCGACGCCGACCCGGCCGGATTCCTGCGCCAGTTTTCCGAGATCCTTCTGACCTTCATCGAAGACGCGGACCAGGTCGCCTTCACCCGGCTCGTGATCGCCGAGTCCCGCCGGAGCCCCTGGGTCGCCGAGGAGTTCTACCGGGTCGGCAAGGAGCCGTTGACCAAGACGCTCGCCGGCTGCCTGCAGCGGCTGCACGAGACAGGGGGGATCGATTGCCCGTCCCCCGAGCTGGCGGCGCATCAATTCCTGGGACTCGTACAGGAATTCATCATCTGGCCGAAGGTCATGGCGATCGGACCGGACGTCATGAGCATCCCGCCGCTCGACGTCGTCGTCGAAGAGGGAATAGCCATGTTCCTCAGTCGCTACGGCGTCAGCGACGAGGCGCGGGCGGCCCGGCCCGTCTGATGAGGCCGGCGCGTATCGCCTGACGTGATCCGCCGCTCGGCCAGGCGGACCAGGCAGCCGGAGAGCCTCGCCCGGGAACTGATGACACCACCTGGCAGCGCCTGTGAGGTGTTCGGGGTGGCGCACAGCCCAGAAGGGACAGCAGACGCTCACGATGCCGTACCGCACGTAGCAGCCGGGCCCCGGCCACCCCGCGGTGGAGACCCCGCGTCCGTGTCGGGGTGCATCGCGCCTGGTGGTGCGAGCCGGCCGTCGTCGTCGGGCCGCGGGCAGCCCTCCCTATGGCGGCCCTGCCCTGGTCGAGGCCGAGCGCAACGGCAGGACCGAGGACAGACACCACGGTCTGCGTCGTCCTGCCCGCCGCCCGCTGATCGTCAGGGCGGTCGAAAGACCGAATTGCTCCTATGACCGCAACGTCTCCGAAGGCGACTCCCCGAACTGTTGGCGATACGCGAGTGAGAAACGGCCCGGGTGCAGGAAGCCCCAGCGGGAGGCGACGGCGGTCACGGTCGCGGAACCCGGGTCGGAGGCCAGGAGTTCCTTGCGTACACGGTCCAGGCGGACCTCGCGCAGGTAGGCGAGCGGTGTCGTGTCGAGGTGCCGGCGGAAGCCTTCCTGAAGGGCCCGTACGCCGACGCCGACGCATTCCGCGATCTCCGCGACCGTGAGCGGCTCGGCGGCGTGGCCCTCGATGACCTCCATGGCGCGACGGACCGCGGGCGGTGCGACGCGCGGCTGCTCGCCCAGCAGCGCCGACGTGTAGTTGTGGGGCTGGGCCATCAACAGCTGGGTCATGAGGAGTGATTCAAGCTGCTTCGTCACGATGGGCTTGCTTGTCATCCCACCCGGCCCCTCCGCCTCCCGGCGCATGAGGTCGACGATGTTGAGCCAGGATCGGGAGCCCGGCGTGGTGAGGTTCATGCCGAGCGAGAAGAAGATCGGGCGGCGCACGGCGCGGCCGAGCAAACTGCCCAGGTGCGATTCCAGCGACGATCGGTCGAACCACACGATCAACTGCGGATTGCCGTCACCCCAGCGCATGTCCAACTTTCCGGTCGGAGAGGGAACAGAAGCGAGTTCTGGGGAGGAAATGATCTCCTCGCGGCCGCAGGTGATTTCGGCGTAACCGGCGAGCGGGATCTGGACGAGGAAAAAGCTCTCCAGATCGCCCGGTGTGATCCGGACTTCCGTTCCGTAATCGAGGTAATAGAGACCTGTCCGATCGAAGGGTGCACCGTGCAGCCGGGCGTCGAGCGTCGCCGAGCGCCGCGTGATGCGCAGCTCATGCGGGCAAAAGGCGCGGCCGACCTCGGCCCGCGCCTCCCAAATGTCCGCTGTATGAAACCGCTGGTGATTTGCGAGGGGGGACTTTTCAGCGGGCATGTAAACCTCCACCGCCGAGACGCGCAATCGGGACAGCAACCCGCGTGATCCGGATAGCGAAGGTGATCTTGCCATACCAGGATTGACCCCTGACCGCCGCGGACCCGAGAGAATCCTGGGAACCAACAATGCAGGGAGTGCCGGGCCGGACTGCGCTCGTCAGAGGCGGAGTCACGCCCAGCGGACAGCCCGTCGCATGCGCGCTGCGCGTATTACGCGCGACCGACGCGGCGAAGGCCGCCCAGGCCGTACCCCCGCGCGTCGCAGGACCCTTGCCGCTGCTGCCCCGGCTCGCCGATATGGCCGGGCCCCTCTAGCCGGCCGGTTTACCCGGGGCCCCTCCCCCGGTCCTACGGGTGACCCGGCCTCCCGCGGCTGCCCGCCAGTCCCCCCGGCGGGCAGCCGCATTCCACACCACCACCGCCCACCTGTTGACGCCGCCACGTGCCGAAACGCTGCACGGCGCACGGCACCGCACGACACCGCTCAAAAACCGCACACCCCGAACCCCCGGAGAACCCCCGCATGCGCAAGATCACCATCGTCGGGGCCGGCCAGGCCGGTCTCCAGCTCGGCATCGGCCTGATCGACCACGGTTTTGACGTCACCATCGTGTCCAACCGCACCGGAGACCAGATCCGCGAGGGCCGGGTCATGTCCAGCCAGGCCATGTTCGGCACCGCGCTGGCCCACGAGCGCAACCTCGGCCTCGACTTCTGGGGCGACGCCTGCCCGGCGATCGCCGGTCTCGGCGTGAGCATCGCCGACGGCCAGGGCGGCCGGGCGCTCTCCTTCGGCGCCCGCCTCGAAGCCACCGCCCGCTCCATCGACCAGCGCGTCAAAATGCCACTCTGGATGGGCGAGTTCGCACGCCGCGGCGGCCGTCTGGAGCTCTGCGAGGCCGGCATCGAGGACCTGGAGCGCTATGCCGCCGAGTCCGACCTGGTGATCGTCGCGGCCGGCAAGGGCGAGATCGCGGGGCTGTTCGAGCGGGACGCCATGCGTTCCCCGTACGACGCTCCACAGCGCGCGCTGGCCCTGGCGTACGTCACCGGCATGGCAGCCCTGCCCGACCGCCCCGGCGTCAGCTTCAACGTCATCCCCGGTGTGGGTGAGTACTTCACCATGCCCAGCCTCACCACCAGCGGCCCCTGCGACATCATGTTCTTCGAGGGCATCCCGGGCGGCCCGCTCGACTGCTTCGACGGGCTCACCCCCCAGCAGCAGCTGGCGAAGTTCCAGGAGCTGCTGCGGACGTACGTTCCGTGGGAGGCCGAGCGCTGCACCGATGTTGCGCTCACCGACGGGAACGGCACCCTCGCGGGCCGCTTCGCGCCGACCGTCCGCAAGCCCGTCGCCACGCTGCCCTCCGGCGCGCAGGTGCTCGGCTTCGCCGACGTCGTCGTCCTCAACGACCCGATCACCGGCCAGGGGTCCAACAACGCCTCGAAGTGCGCGGCCTCCTACCTCGCCGCCATCCTGGACCACGGCGAGCGCCCGTACGACGCCGCGTTCATGGAGCTGGCCTTCGGCCGCTTCTGGGACAACGCGCAGTCCGCCACGGCCTGGACCAACGCGATGCTCGGCGCCCCGCCACAGCACGTCCTGGAGATCTTCGGCGCGGCGAGCGCCAACTCCCGTATCGCCGCCCGCTTCGTCAACGGCTTCGACGACCCGCGCGACTTGTTCCGCTGGTTCATGGACCCGGTCGCCGCGAAGAACTATCTGACCGAGGTCGGCGCCTGAACGGCCGTCAAGAGCGGGACACAGCGAACTGACGACACGTCAGTGACAGACAGATACGTCACGAGAGCAGGACAGCGGGACATGAGAAGGATCGCGGTGGTCGGAGCCGGGCAGGCGGGTGCCCAGCTCGCCCTGGGACTCCAGGCGCACGGCTATGACGTCACCTTGGTCACCGACCGTGACCCCGACGAGATTCGTCGCGGCCCGGTCATGTCCAGCCAGTGCATGTTCGACACCGCGCTCCAGAGCGAGCGCGAACTCGGCCTGCACCACTGGGAGGGCCGGGCCCCGGACATCTCCGGCATCTCGTTCTCTCTCATCGGTCCGCACGGTACTCCGGACGTCTCCTGGCGCGCGCCGCTGGAGGGCCCTGCCCACTCCGTCGACCAGCGGGTCAAGTGTGCCGCCTGGATCGAGCAGTTCGCGGACGGCGGCCGCGGCGAGATCGTGCTGCACGAGGCGGGCGTCAGCGACCTCGAATGGTACGCCCGTGCGCACGATCTCGTCGTGGTCTCCACGGGCAAGGGCGAGCTGAGCCAGCTCTTCCCGCGCAACTCCGAACTCTCCCCGTACGACCGGCCGCGCCGTGCGCTGGCGCTGACGTACGTCACGGGAACGGCACCGCGGGAGGGAGAGGACGCCATCCACTACCGCTTGGTCCCCGGCGTCGGCGAATACTTCTCCTTCCCGGCCCTCACCACCACCGGACCCTGCGACATCATGGTCTTCGAAGGCGTCCCCGGCGGCCCGATGGACTGCTGGGACGACATCCGCACGCCTGAAGGCCACCTCACCCGCTCACTGGAAATCCTCCGCCGGTTCTTCCCCGACGAATACGAGCGCTGCCGGCCCGCCCGGCTCACCGACAGCGGCGGCGTGTTGCGCGGCAGGCTCACTCCGACCGTCCGGCACCCCGTCGCCCGCCTGGCCTCCGGCCGGCACGTCCTCGGGATGGCCGACGCCGTCGTCCTCAACGATCCGATCACCGGCCAGGGTGCGAACAACGCGGCCCAGGCCGCGACCCACTACCTCGACAGCATCCTCCGCCACGGCACCGCCGAATTCACCCCGCAGTGGATGCAGCGCACCTTCGACAACTTCTGGCGCGGCTGGGCGCAATGGGCCGTCGGCTGGACCAACTCGCTTCTGGCAGACCTGAGTTCCCACCATCGTGACCTTCTGGCCGCGGCGGCCGACATCCCCTCCGTCGCCGGCGCCCTCGCCGCCGGCTTCGACGACCCGCGGACCCTCTACCGCTGGTGGTTCGAGGAGGCCGAGGCACACCGCTTTCTCGCCGAGAAGCGCGCCCAGCACGCCGCCCGCTTCGACGGCCGCGAACTTCGCCGCGCGCTGGGCCAGTACGCCACCGGCGTGACCGTGGTGACGGCCCGGGCCCCCGACGGCCGCAACGTCGGCATGACCGCGAACTCCTTCACCTCCGTCTCGTTGAACCCTCCCCTCGTCCTGTGGTGCCCCGGCAAAAACAGCCCGAGCCTCCCGGACTTCACCGACGCCTCGCACTTCGCCGTCCACATACTGGCCGCCGACCAGCACCACCTCTCCCGCCAGTTCGCCACGCCGGCCGACGACAAATTCCGCGGTACCCCCACGACCCCCGGCATCGCCGGCACCCCCCTCCTGGACGGCGCGGTCGCCCGCTTCCAATGCCGCACAGTCCAACGCCTCGACGCCGGCGACCACATCATCTTCCTCGGCGAGGTCGAACAGTACGAGAGCGACGGCGGTACCCCTCTGGTGTTCCACTCGGGGTACTACCAGGTGGCGACGAAGCATCCAGATCTGTGAACGCGAGTTGCCTCTTGGCCTGGCACCATCCGGCTCTCACAGGGACGCCGGGGCCGAGCCGCACACCGCCTTTCCCTGCCTCGCCGCCTCCCTCTGCTGCTACCAGCGACTCGACCGGCTCACCACACAGGACACCGTCCAAGGCCGTGCGTTACGCCTCCGCGACGGCCTCCAGCGGGCTCAGGGCGGCGGCCCGGCGGGCCGGGACGGCGGCGGCCAGCGCGCCGATCGCGAGGGAGAGCAGGCACACGAGGAGCAGCGTCCCCCAGGGCAGCGCCAGGGAGTACTGCGGCAGCGCGCCGTTGGCCAGCGAGCCGACCGCCCAGGCACCGAACAGGCCGCCCGCCAGGCCGAGGAGCGTGCCGAACGCGGCGACGGTCACCGCCTCCAGACGGATCATCCGCCGGATGCCGGAGCGGTCCATGCCGATGGCCCGCAGGGCGCCGATCTCTCGGGTGCGCTCGGCGACCGACATGGCCAGGGTGTTCATGATGCCGAGCGCGGCGATGACGATGCCGATGGCGAGCATCCCGTACATCAGGGTCAGCAGGTCGCCCATGGTGCCGGCGGCCTCGTGGACGAACTGCTCCCGGTCCTGCACCTTCAGCAGCGGGCTGTTGCCCACGGCGGTGCGCAGCCGGTCCTCGGTGGTCTTCGAGACCGCGCCGCCGTCGGTGCGGACGAGGATGCGCTGGACGGAGCCGGGCAGGTAGCTGTCGTGCGCCACCTCGGTACGGGCGCCGAGCGCGTCGTGGGCGACGGGGTTGTCCTTGTAGACACCCACGACGGTGTACTTCCTGAACTCCTGGTTCCGGCCGAGGGCGGCGTTGAGGTGGCCGCCCGTGGTCACGCCGTTTGCCCGGGCGAGGGTGCTGGAGACGGCGATCCGGCCCGGCCCGAGATCCTTGGCGGAGCCGCTGACGAAGTCGAGCTTCATGACGTCGTGCACGGTGCGGGGGTCGACACCGGAGATCTCCCGGACACCGCCGCCGGTGAACAGGGCGGAGTCCGTGACGGCGCTCGCGGTCCGCACCCCGGAGGTGTCGGCCACCCGCCGTACGGCGGCCGGGTCGACGCCGGTCATGGGCGGGGAGCTGATCACGTAGTCGGCGCCGAGGCCGGCCGCGGCCTGGCGGTCGAGGGCCTGCCCGGTGGAGTTGCCGATGACGGCGAGGCCGGCGACCAGTGCGGTGCTGATCAGCAGGGTGGCGGCGGTGGCGGCGGTGCGCCTCGGGTCGCGGAGCGCGTTCTGCTGTGCGAGATGGCCGGTGATCCCGAAGCGGCCGGTCAGCCGTCCGGTCAGCCGGATGATCGGGGAGGCGAGGACCGGCGCGAGGACGATCAGGGCGGCGACGAGGAGGGCGCAGCCGGCCATCGCGTTCTGCAGGTTCTTCTCCGAGGCGTCCTTCGCCCCCGAGAGCGACACCAGCACACCGGCGCCGAGGACGAGGAGGGCAAGGCCCGCCAGGCCGCGGATCCGGGACCGTTTGGCGGAGGGCGGTTGGTCCGTCGTGCGCATCGCCTCGATGGGCGCGACCTTCGCCGCCCTGCGGGACGGCAGCCACGCGGCGAGCACGGTGACGCCCACGCCCACGCCGAGCGCCGCCACGACCGAGCGCGGGCCGATCACCAGCGGGCCTTGGGGCAGCGTGTTCCCGTCGGTGCTCAGGATGTCGGGCAGCACCGAGGCGATGCCGAGGCCGAGCAGGAAGCCGGCCGCCGATGCGACGAGACCGACCAGGAGGGCCTCCAGGAGCACGGAGCGGGACACCTGGCGGCGCGTGGCGCCGATGGCCCGCAGCAGCGCGATCTCACGGGTGCGCCGCGACACGAGCATGGTGAAGGTATTGATGATGAGGAAGGAGCCGATGAACAGCGAGACCCCGGCGAAGACGAGCGGCAGCTTCTCGTAGCCCCGGGTCAGGGTGTCGACGAGGATGGCCTGCTGGGCGGCCTGGGCAGCGCCGGTGGTGGCCGCGGCCCGGTCGGCCGGGAGCATGCCGGTGACCCGGCGCGAGAGCGCGAACTGGTCGGTCCCGGGGGCGGCGGACAGATCGATCCCGGTGTAGTGGCCCGGGGACGCGAACAGCTTCTGGGCGGTCGCCTTGTCGAACAGGGCGAGGGTGCCGCCGGCGGTCACCCGGGTGTCCTCGGTGGTGACGATGCCGACGAGCCGCTTGGTCATGACGGGGCCGTCGGTGGCCAGCGTGATCGTGTCGCCGAGGCGGAAGTGGCCGGCGGCGGCGGTGCCGCGGTCCACGGCGAGTTCGCCGCTGTTCTTCGGGGCGCGGCCCTCGGCCAGCGGGTAGCGGCTGTCCTTGCCGTCCTTGCCCGGTACGTAGCCGGCGGCCGGATTCGCCCCTGGATCGACCCGCAGCGGGGTGCCGTCCGCCGCGTTCAGGGCGGCCGTGCCGTCGACCGACGGGCGCACCGCGGCGACACCGGGTACGGCGGCCAGTTTCCGTGCGAGCGCGTCGTCCAGCGCGCTGGTCTGCTGGTGTGCGGCGGCCCCCGGTGGGGGTTCCTTCGCGGTCACGCTGACCGCGATGTCGGCGAAGCTCTTCGACGCGGCGGCGCGGTGGGCCTCGGCGGTGGAGTCTGCGAAGACGAGGGTGCCGCTGACGAACGCGACACCCAGGCAGACGGCAAGGAGAGTCATGATCTGACGGGCCTTGTGCGCCAGGAGGTTGCGCAGGGCTGTTTTCAGCATGGGGGCTTCCTGAGACGTGGGCTCGGTGGATGCGAGCGGGCAGCGGGTTCGGTCCTGGGCGAGGCGGGTTCAGCTGGTGTGTGAGAGGCCGCCCAGGCTCTTCATCAGGTCCAGGACCCGGTCCGGGGTGGGGTGTGTCATCTCGTCGACCAGGTGGCCGTCGGAGAGGAAGACCACGCGGTCGGCGTAGCCGGCGGCGACCGGGTCGTGGGTGACCATGACCACGGTCCGGCCCAGCTCGCGCACCGAGTCGCGCAGGAAGCCGAGCACTTCGGCCCCGGCGCGGGAGTCGAGGTTTCCGGTGGGCTCGTCGCCGAAGATGATCGCGGGGCGGGAGGCCAGGGCACGGGCGACCGCGACGCGCTGCTGCTGCCCGCCGGACAGCTGCGCGGGCCGGTGACCGAGGCGCTGGGAGAGTCCGACCATGGCAACCACGCGGTCCAGCCACTGCTGGTCGGGGCGGCGTCCGGCGATGGTCAGCGGCAGCGTGATGTTCTCCAGCGCGGTCAGCGTCGGCAGCAGGTTGAACGCCTGGAAGATGAAGCCGATCCGGTCGCGGCGCAGCGCGGTGAGCTGCCGGTCGCCCAGCGTGCTCAGTTCGGTGGTGCCGACGCGCACGGAGCCGGAGCTGGGCGAGTCGAGCCCGGCGGCACAGTGCATCAGCGTGGACTTGCCGCAGCCGGAAGGACCCATGATCGCGGTGAACTCGCCCTCCCGGAAGTCGATGCTGACATGGTCCAGGGCTACGACACGGGTGTCGCCGCTGCCGTAGACCTTCGACAGGCCGAAGGTGGCGGCTGCGATCCCGGGTGCCGCGTGCTGCGCGCGCGGGGCGAAGGGGGTGGCGGACACGGGGGACTCCTCTTCGGGTGCGGAAGGGTGCACTGCGAAGGGTGTCCGGGGAACGTATCGGGGCCTGAGCCACTGTGTATCGGCGACCGCGCCGCTTTGTAGCAGTTCTGTAGGGCGCGGGGAGCCCGGTGGCCGGGCGGGCAGGCGCGTCCGTGGTGTCCGAGGTGGAGGGGGCGGCCGCATCCGTGCCGGGCGAGCGTGCCCGAAGCGGGCCGGCCCCACACAGGGGCCCCGGCCCGGAACAGCGGCGGGGCGGAGGCGTACACGAGATGACAGGACCTCTCGGCGCACCTGTGCATGGACAGCACAGGTGCTACTAACAGGCCCTGACCGCGGTTCCGCAGGAGCCGGCGGGTCGGAACGGCAGGCGCAGGGTGGCGACGGCGCCGCCGTCCGGGGCGTTTTCCAGCTGCAGCTCGGCGCCGAGGAGCCGGGCCTGGCCCAGGGCGATGGTCAGGCCCAGGCCGTGGCCCGTGCCGCGCTCCGTCGCCCCCGTCTGGAACCGGCGGGGGCCGTGGAGCAGCAGGTCTGCCGGGAAGCCGGGGCCGTGGTCGCGCACGACGACCGTACGGCCCTCGACGGTGACCTCCACCGGGGGCCCGCCGTGCCGGTGGGCGTTGACGACGAGGTTGCTGACGATCCGCTCCAGACGGCGCGGGTCGGTCTCCACGGTCGGAGCGGCTTGCGTCCCGGCGACGGTGACCTCGATGCGGAGACCGGTGCGTGCCACGGCCTCGGAGACGACGGCGCCGAGCGGCACCCGGGCAGGGACCGGCTGCTCGGCCCCGGCGTCCAGTCGGGAGATCTCCAGCAGGTCCTCCACCAGGCCGCGCAGATCCCGCACCCGGGCCCGCAGCAGATCCTCGGTCTCACCGGCCGGCAGCAGGTCGGCGGCGGCCAGCAGCCCGCCGACGGGGGTGCGCAGCTCATGGGCCACGTCCGCGGTGAACTGCCGCTCGGTGCGGAGCAGTTGGCCGAGACTGTCGGCCATACGATCGACGGTGACGGCGATCTCGGCCACCTCGTCGCGGCCCTTGGTGGGCGCGGTGCGGGCGTCCAGATCCCCGGCGGAGATCCGGCCTGCGGTCTCGGAGACCCGCCGCAGCCTGCGGGCGAGCAACCCGGCCCCGTAGACCGCCAGCGGCACGGCCGCTGCGAGCGCGACCAGCGAGGCCACCGCCATGGTCACGTCGAGTTGGCGCAGCGTTTGCAGCTCCGGGCTCATGTTGACCTGCATCGCCAGCACCCGGCTGCCCGGGCCGTCGACGCGCTGGGCGGCCCAGGCGCTGGGGCCCATATTCCCCTCGACGCGCCCGTCGTAGGCCGTATGCCGCTCGCCGTCGGCGGGGTGCCGCAGCGCGAGGGGCAGCTCGGCCGGATCCAGCTCGGCTCCGTCCGCGAGGGTTTTGGTGCGCCGGTAGGTGTCCATGGCCGAGTACAGCCTGTTGAACGCCTGGGCTTCGGCCCGGGAGCGGATGTCGCGCGCGGTCCACATGTGCACCAGCACACCCACCGCCGCCACGACCAGGCAGGCGGTGACCGCGGCCAGCGCGGCGATCTTCCAGCGCAGGGACGACAGGTCCGGCCGCAGCCGTCGGAACTCCCGCACCGCCCTCAGCGCCTGAGCTTGTAGCCGAAGCCGCGGACCGTCTCGATCCGCTCCCGCCCCAGTTTCCGGCGCAGCCGCTGCACGCACAGGTCCACGACCCGGCTGTCGCCGTCCCAGCCGTACTCCCAGACATTGCGCAGCAGGGTGTGCCGCTCCCGCACGACGCCCGGGTGGGCGGCGAACTCCAGCAGCAGCTTCAGCTCGGTCGGGGTCAGCGCCACCGGGCTCCCGGAGACGCACACCTCCATGCCGGCGGTGTCGATACGCAGGTCCCCGAACTCCAGCACCTCCCCCTCGGACGGCGGCCCCTCGTCCGCGGCCCGCCCGGGTCCCGGGGCGGGCGCGTAGGTCGCCCGCCGCAGCAGCGAGCGGATGCGCGCCACCAGCACGTACGTGTCCACGGGCTTGACCACGTAGTCGTCCGCCCCGGCCTCCAGACCGGCGACGACATCGAGCCCGTCGCCGCGCGCGGACATCATCAAAACGGGCACCAAGCTGGTCTCCCGGACCCTGCGGCACAGGCCGATCCCGTCCAGACCGGGCAGCATCACGTCCAGGATCAGCAGGTCGAAGCTTTCGTCGCGGAAGAGCTCAAGGCCCGTAAGACCGTCGGCCGCGGCCTTCATCTCGTAGCCGTAACGCTCCAAGGCGACGGTGAAGGACCGTCGCATCAGCTCGTCGTCCTCCACCAGCAGCACGCGGACAGGTCGCGAGGAGGCCACGGCCGGGGCGGACGAGGACATGAGCGGCTCACTCCTGTTCGGACGATTGAGGTGAGGCATCAGTCCCGTATGTACGCACCCGCAGCCGATGTACGCACGCGCAGCCGACGACCTGAAAGAAAGGGTAAGGCAGACACCGGACGCGGCAACCGCGTCGCACCACGGACACGCATCGCACCCTTACCGCATCCTTCGCCCGCGCACACCCAGGTCAGAGGAGCTGTACAGCGACACCGCGGGGAAGCTCCCGACGTATGCCGGTGCCCCCGACCGCGGGGTCGGGGGCCCCGGTGCGTCACCAGGGCACCTGGACGGACATGCCCTGCTGGGCACACCCTGATCCCGCCCGGCTCTGTATCTCATGGCGAACAGGCACTGAACCGCTCGGCTGCGGGCGTCGGCTCCGTCAGCCGGAATGCTGGCCAGCGCGTGCCCTACCGGCTGATGGAGTTCGAGCTGGCCGCTGTCAGGCACGGCGCATCGCGTGTGTGGATATTCTCCGAGCCGCATGCCGCCAGGTCGGCTACCCCCCCCCTCAGCCGGTGCTGAATCGGGGGAGGTGCGGATCACACGTGGGTTACCCCCGATCCGTGGCGTTCTCACCCTGGTTCTGTTTCGCTGGTGGCTTCGACGGTCATAGGGGGTCCACACGCATGGCGCTCACACACTGGGGATTCATCTACACGGCGGCCGGCAGCGTCGCAGGCGGCGATGTCAACGTCGTGGACACCGGCAAGTGCCGCACTGTCCTCGTGGGGGTGGAGAAGCCCGACCAGGGCCTTGAGGTCGCGCGTCGCCTGGTGAGCGAGGGCGTGCAACTGATCGAGCTGTGCGGAGGATTCGGTCCCGTTTGGGCCGGGCGCATCATCGACGCGATCGATGGTGCAGTCCCCGTGGGCACGGTTGGCTATGGGCCTGAAGCAGTCGACCAGGTGCATGCAATCTTCTCCTGACCACTGGTGCAGGCGGTCAGAACATCATCCATGACCTCGGCAACGGGCAGCCGGGAGAGGGTTACGACCGAGTCGACTGCCTGCGTGACAGTACCCGCCCTGGCCTGGTACGGCCGGGCCGTTGCGAGCGACGGTCGCGTCATGCATCCGGCCAGGTCGCAAGGCGTCGGTCCACAACGTGCTGCGGATGCCATTCGAAGAGCAGGATGGTGGCATCGTCCGGCAGGTTGTCGTGCTGGTAGTCGAGGATGGCGTGGATGAGCAGCCGCAGCACCTCGGCGGGCCGCTCGCCCGCGGCGGAGGCGCGGATGATGAAGTCCGTGAACCGCTCGAGGCCGAACTCAACGCCGTTCGCGTCGCGTGCGTCGACCACACCGTCGGTGTAGAGCAAGACACGGTCGCCCGGTTCGAGTGTGGTCTCGTGGACCTGCCGGGCGGGCGGGGCGGCTTCGACGTACAGGCCGATCGGTGGCTGCGGGGGGCTGTCCAGCGCCCCTTCGAGTACCCGCTTGGCACGGATGAGCAGCGGTGGCGGGTGCCCGCAGTTGATCCAGCGCAACTCCCCGGCGTCGGCGTCGAGCCGGCACACCACACCGGTGCAGAAGTGGTCGGGCAGCCACTGTGTGAGCGCACGGTCGACGGAGCCGACGAGGTCGGGCAGATCGGCGCCGCTGCGGCGGGCGTTCCGCGCGCCGGCCATGGCCACCGAGGTGGCCAGACCGGAGGCCAGATCGTGGCCCATACCGTCGAGGATCATGGTGTGCAGCACCTGCTTGACCACCGCGTGGTCGAAGGCGTCTCCGCCGAGGTCGTACGCCGGCTCCAGCACCGCGGTCGAGACGCACTGCTTGCTGCCGATGGTGCGGGGCGGCAGGAATGCCCGCACCAATTCGGCCGGCAGCTGCATGGTCGCGGTGCGGGTGCGAGCGGCGATCCAGTCGCTGTAGGAGCGCTTGGAGGTGACGACCATCGCGAGCAGATCGGCCAGAATCCGAGAGCGGCGCATCCGTGGCCCGTCCAGTGGGGCGGTCCGCACCCCCAGCACCCCCAGCCGCTCCGCACCGTCGACCAGCGGCAGCCAGATGACCACGTCGTCGCCGTCGTCCGTCACCCGCGGGGAGACCGTGCGGTACGCCGAGCCGGCCTGCGAGGTGTCCACCGACAGCGCTTCCAGGGCCTCGTCGAGCGGGACGAGCAGCCGTTGCTGCAGGTCGACGAGGTAGATCAGTGCCGCATTCAGGCCGAGGGCCTGGGCACACCGGTTCGCCAATGCGGACAATTCTACCGGAAGGACGATCTGCGCCTCGGTGATCAGCTCTTCCAGCTGACTCTCGTCGACGGCGGCGCCGGGATCGGCGGGCGCCTGCGATGGGTCTGGCACGGGAATCACCCCTTCCGCACCCAGTCTCGCAGCGATCCCGGCGCCTCTCACGTCAACAGCGCCCGTCGAGCCGGCCCACGACCGCGTCGACGACCGGGGGGCTGAGTTCGGTGAGAGGCGATGGCGGTGTGTGATGCCGCTAACCATCGTCGCAGGTAGTCGTAGCCGTATCCCTTGTCGCCGTGGAGCTTTTCTGGCGTGCCTCGCCGGGGTCCTCGGCGAGAGCGGATCGGCGGTATGCCTTTCACCAGGGGATCAGAGCCTGGCTGTCATGCAAGTTTGCCCCTGAGTTCCGACGGACAGCGGCAGACCGGTGCGCTCAGTGATCAAGTGGGTCTTCGAGCCGTACTTGCCCTGGTCCACAGGATTCGGACCTGCCAGGCCCCCCTTTTTCAGGGCCCGCATGTTCACCGGGTCGATCGCACAGCGGGACCAGTCCAGCTCACCACGGGAGCCAACCTCGTCGAGGACCAGGCGATGAGCCTGGACTGGACCCTTGCCTTCGTCCATCGAGGACTTCTTCGAGGCCGACTGCGACACCTAACTCGCCCACCGCCTCACCCACGACGGCCGGGCGCTGATTGGCCCCGGTGTTACGTGAGATGTCGAAGGCCGACGCCTACGCCACTGCGGGAGAGCAACGGATTCCTGCCGGACCTGGGCGCCATCCCGGCCGGCACCGCGCGGCGGGCCGAGCTGTTCTACGTCTGTTACCCCAACAACCCCACGCCCGCTGGCCACTTCGGGACGACCGCCGGTGTGTGGCGGGCTGAAGTAGGAGGGCCGGGTGACCCGGCCCCCCTACCCGGCTCTGTTACGGCCAGCCCTGCTTCACCTCGGCGGGGGCGGTGTTCCAGCTCTTGGGTATGAACGTGATGACGTAGGTTCCACGATCGAAGTCCGCGTACCCGGCAGACCAGTTCCGGAACTTGCTCTCATATACGTTCATGGGACCCATGCCGCCGTTGGGCGCGTGATAGTGGTTGGCGTGGGTCCATATGGTTTTGTCGGCATCCGCTTCCGTCTGCGCCCCGAACCAGCCGTAGTCGAAATTGACCCAACTTTCGCCAGGCTTGGCGGGACTGCGCGGAATATTCCTGTCCCGCGACATGTCTACCAGGCCTGTGCCCTGGTTGGGGCGGAAGGCATCCGGGTCGCCGTACTTCCTCTTGTCAGAGGAGCCGCGCTGGTCCTGCCCGCTCCAGAAATGCTTCGAGTAGACCACCGCCTTCATCTTGGACGGGTCGTAGTTGCCTCCGTCCTTTTCCTTGAAGGACGGTGTATTCCTCAGCGCCGAGTAGAAGTTCGAGCGGCTGTCCTCGTAGAGCAGAGCGTCGTTTTTGTTCGCGAGTTCCGTCTTGAGGTTGGCGATGTAAGCCCCCTCGTCGTGCGCGTTATCCAGGGCCTTGTTCATGACGGACGCCACCTCACGCGCCCGCTGGAAACCCTTCCCCTCGTCGAAACTGTCCTTGGCGATGCGCCCCTCAAACTCCGCCTGTGTCTCGTTGGGTCGTGGTCTGCTGTTTTCCAGCTCGTTCTTGTACTTGTTCTCGTCGAAGTTCGCGAACGCCAGTTTGTTCGTCGGGTAGGGGCCCGTATTGACCCAGGTGACGCCGACGCAGCCGTAGGACAGCTCTTCTCGCTGCTCTTCGGTCATTTGCTGTTGGTTGCCGCCGCGGTGACTGTAGACCTGCTGCCACTTGCGTATGTAGTTGTTGACGACCGTAGAGGCCCTGCCTCCGTAGGCCCGGTACGCGTCAGGCATCCGGTTGAGCGGCTCCGCGGGAGGGGTCACCCTGTCGTCGGCAGCGTCGGGGGCCCGGAAGAGCCCACTGACGCTCGGCGGCAATTCCGCCGGAGAGTTGCCAGGTTGACCCGCAGTCAGAGCTCTTTTGTTCAGTGCGTTGATGTTCTTGACGTCCTCCGCCGTCAGGCCGTGCGTTTCGGCGTAGGACCCCTCCCATTCCCCGTCGCCGTCGCTGGCGGCATGGCTGACCGACGGCATGACTCCGACGGTGCATATCACCGCACTCACAGTGGCGAAGGCGAGTAAACTCCGACGTTTGTACATGGAAATCAGTAACTCCCTTGTTGTGGAATCTCGTGAAACAGGGCATGCGAGCGAACGACGCAATGAGGGGTTTGCGGTGAGCAGCCGCTCCGGACCTCAGCCGCGCTGTCCTGAGTCGCTGCGCCGGCGACAGGAAAGACGCCGCCATGAGACGGAAGGAGATGCGGCAAAGGCGGGGGACGGCGGTGGCGGTGCGGTCGTCGCCGGTCATGGCCTCGTGGCCGGCGGGCCGCCCGGGTCGGGCGGCACCGGTGCCTCGCTACATCAGCTGTGCCGCCGAGGCGACGACGCGGGCCCGGTCCGGGGGGCCGGGGTCGCCGTAGCGAACCTCGACGCGCAGGTGGGAGCGCATGAAGTCGGTGTCGACCAGGTGGACCTGGCCGGGATGGCCGACAGCGGCGGTCGCCGGGGCGACGGGGTCGGGGCGGCGGCCTGGGCTCCCTGGGCGAGGGGCAGGGTGGGGGCCGCGGTCACGGCGGCGGTAGGAAGAGCACGGAAAGCGGTTGGGCGTATCACGTATCGGCTCCCGGATGAGTGATCAGGTTGATACGAGGAGTGATCATGTCTCCGCGCCAACTCCCCGGCAACGTCGCGGTCTTAAAATCGGCCAATCTGTCACGTAGGCCGTATCTGGCCATACATCCGAGCCGGCCCGTGGGGATGCGATGCGGCAGCGTTTCCCCTGCTCCTGGACCTCCGACGCGGTGAAGCCGTGCATACACTGGCGATCGTCATCCGGCGCCGTACCTTTCCCCTCGCCCTCACGGAACGGACGACCAGAGTCCCGCACAAGCCGGCACCGCAGGAGCTCCACCAACAGAAGCAAACCCCTCGACGCGGCTGCCCGAGTACGACGAGGATTTCAACGGACGCCCCGCCCTCGGCGCCCCCACCAAGAGCTGGTACCAGCTCTCCTACTCCTACAGCGACGGCGCGATGGACGCTGGAGTCACGCCTGGGACTCCTACTACAGGAACTCGAACGCCTCGCCGCGGAAGGCGAACACCGGGACCGGAAACAGAAACTTCTCGAAGCCGAGCGGCGCCGCCGGTGATACGCGGTCATCGCTACGGCTCACGAGCAACAGATCGAGCAGCACCGCGCGAAGATCCACATCGAGCAGGTCGGGGCCCGGCAACATGCAGCTGAAATCCGCGCCTTCGGCCAGGCCGCTCGCGCCCGAACCGACGGCACACGGTTGCGGCCGAGGAGGCGAACTGGCTGGAGTGCGCCGCAGCGTATGCGTCACAACTCGACCCGCTGCACCGCCGAAAGGAGCGCGCCTCTACAAGCACCCTGCGGACGGCCTACGGAGTCGTCAGACTTCGGGGATGGAGCCGTCATCAGCCCTGGAGGGCTCGCAACAGCGTGACGCGGTGGTGCAGCGGGGCGGCTGTCACCGTCGTCATCAGCCTTGGAGGGCTCGCAACCGCTGTCGCACCGCACGTGGTTCAGTCGTCCTGCAGTGACCGCACAAGTCGTGCGCGTACGTCGGACCGTCGGTCGCTTTCGGACGCCGGGGTCGCGTGTGAATTCTCTTCGGGTGTTGCGTCGGCGTTGGCCAGCAGTGCCTTGTCGATCATCTTGCTGGAGCAGATGACGACGGACTCCGCCGGCTCCTGCGGCCAGACGACAATGAGGTAGTCCTCGACCGGCTCGTCGCTGACCCCGTCCGGATCGGCTGAACGCCCGGATGCGTGAACGCGCATGCGGTACCAGCCCGGTCCTTGAGGGTTGAGCGCGGGAAGGTCATCGGGCGTGATGTCGTAACCGGAGTTGATGCGCAGATCGCCTTCGATCGACCGCACGCTGACCTCTACGATCTCTTCCCAGTCGGTCACCTCAACGGGCGGCGCGACATCGAGGCACTGGGCCGTTACGCGCACATGGCCGGTGTTGATGCCGGTGAGGATCCACGCTCCGTGGTCCATCGGAGCGGCGAGGCCGTTCGACCATCGCACTGTTTCCATGGGCACTTGGGCGTCGCCCGAGACGCCGAAGACGCCTTCGTTGACGAACATGACAGACGATGTGGTCACGTGTACGAAGCTACCCGGGGAGCAGGTTGGCCCGGGGCACCGATTCTTACGAGCGTCCGTAGACGCTGGTTGCCCAGGCCAGTGACGCCTTGCCGCTGGCCCGCAAGCAGACGAGAGCCCACTCGGCACGACGCTCCGGCGGTGAGCATGACCGCTTGGTAGCGGAAAATTTCCGACCGATCATGCTCCATCGGCTACACCGTCAGGCATGCTGACCAGCCCGCGAGGTAACTGACGCCCCATCAGAACGAGCGTCAAATGAGCGTCACGAGCGTCATTTCAGCGTCAAGACATCGCCCGTAACGCCCACACCGCACATCATGCGCACGCACAAAACCGCAGGTCAGGCTCCCTTGGCCGCCTTCTCCAGCACCACAACGCACTTCACATGGTGCGTCATCGAAAGCGCGTGGGCCGGGCTGACATCGGGAGAAGCAGCAGGTCAGACAGGGTTTTCGGCCCAGCGTACGCAGTTTTGACTGGCCGGAGCGTCAAATGAGCGTCAAGTCCGACAGCCGGCACTCGACCGAGCCTTGCCCCCCCGGTAAGCGGGTCACGACGGCCCCCTCGTGCACCGGTCACGGGGGCAGCCAAGGCTCACCAGAGACGTTCGAGGACTCCTGTGCGCTGGAGCTCCCGCACGTGCTCCGCGGCGCGGATCGGAGCAGGGCCGCCTTTGATCAGTATTCCCGCCTCGATGTTCCGATCCACCCCCGCCTGGGTGAAGTTGGCACTGGTCGTCAGCAAGGTGCGTTGATCAGCCAGTGCCAGTTTCGCGTGGGTCTTGGCTCCGGGCTCCTTCCTGTTGCCCGACGGCCAGTGCCAGATCCGCGCCCCGATGACATCCGTGAAGGCGGATGCCGGCTCGATTTCCGACAGGGCGCTACCGGCGCCCTGGAGGGTCTCGACGACGACGTCCACGCGCACGCCTCTGGCGACGGCTTCTTGTAGCGCCGTCACTAGCGGCTCGTAGCGGCGAGCCGAGTACGTCATCAGCGTCAGTTCCTGCCGTGCCTCCGTGATGAGCCCCAGCAGGGCCCGGCGGGTGGACCGAACCGGTACCCGGTGGGAGGAGGGGCCGCTCCAGACTAGCGAGACCTGCTGCTCCTGGTCCCGCTGCGCACAGCCTGCCACCATTCCGTGCAACGAGGCGGCCGCCGTCTCAGCGGGCAGCCCGTCGACAGCGATGGCTTCCAGCACTGCCGCCGCGGCTTCGTTGAAGCCTAGATCGGAGCGCAGTGCGAGCAGTGAGGTACGGGGCAGGCCCTCGCCGATGCCGTCGGCCAGAGCGGTCAGAGCGCGGACTCCCGAAACGGCTTCCACGTCCGCGGCGGCCTTCAGCAGGCGCGCCCACTTCATTTGAGGTCCGGCAACAGGACAAGGTCCGGGTCACAGACTGGCACGATGAACCTGCGATCCAGGAAGCGGTTGCCCCGCTCGCAGGTTGTCTCCGACACGAAGAGGCACACGTGGCAAGCGGCACCGTGCAGGAAGTCCTCGTGCGGGGGCCGCGGCAGGCGGTCCGCGCACAGGGGGTCGGAAGAGCAGCGCTCGGCATCGCGCAGCGCCCGCCGCACGATCCGCGTGAACCGTTCCGGTTCGGCAAGCGCGACGAGCCCGCCCAGGGTTCCTTCGGCATCGGGTACGGCCGTGTAGATCAGGATGCCAGTGCGCCGGTCGCCGTCCCGGCCCGCGTAGATCCGTTCCGAAAGGCTCGCCGAGGAGTAGCCGCACTCCAGGGAGATCGCCCGGATGAGGAGGTGCGAGAGGGTGTGCAGGGCGATGTAGCGGGCGCCGGGCCAGCCGCGCAGCGGGTCATCGGTGTCCTGCACGCGGCCGGAGTAACGGTTGCGCCGGAACTCCACGTACGCGTCCCGGTGCGCGGCCAGGGCCGCGGAGCCGGCCACGCGCCGTTCCCAGTCCGCAACCAATTCCTCGGACACGCGCAAGAAGATCCCTTCGCCGCGTACCTCGGTGGCCGGCACCCAGGCCGGTGTGCGGCTGCGCGACAGCGGCGCCCGGGCGACGAGCGTGGGGTCCTCGGGGTCGGGGGCGTCGAGCCGGGTGAACCCTATGAGCGCGCGGACCTCGCGCAGCCGGTCCGCCTGGACGATGTGCGAGAACGCGCCGCTCAGCGCGGGCGGTACGGCGACGCTGTTGAGGGCGAAGTCCTCGCTGGGCTCGGGGAGCTGGGGGCTGGTGAAGATCTCCCACTCAGGGGAGTGGAGATCAGGGTATGCGGCTGCCTCCTTCGGGGCCGCCGCATCGTCGACCGACGCCCGGTGCGCCGAAATGGCCTCGAAGACCTCGGCCTGGGTCCACTGGTGCAACGGCTTGAACTGCGGCAGGTCCCACAGGGCGTCGAGGATCTCCGGCAGGACCGCCTTCCTGAGGTGCTCCCACAGCTGCTCGACCTTGCCCTGCAGTGCGCTTCCACCGGTCGGGGGAACGGCCAGCACGCTCAGAGTCTGCGCGAACCACTGGTTCGAGGCGCCGATGACCAGGGGCTTGGGCCTGAGCTTGCAGCCGGCCGGGTCGAAGGTCGACAGGTGGGGGTGGCGGCCGCGGCAGCGCGGCAGCGTCATCTCGCCGCGCTGGCCCATCGCGTCACGGATGTTGCGGTCTTTCCCGCAGTTGACGCACTTGACCTTCACGTTGGCCGCCTGATTGCCGCCGTGGTCCAGCATCTGGAGCCTGGGGTGGCTGACCTCCGTGCATGGCCCGCCGCGGTGCACGAAGGAGGCGTACGGGAAGTCGTCGAGGTGACCGGCGGGGCACACCAGCACGAAGCGCGCGGCCACGGCGAGCGGGCGCTTGCCCTTGCGCTTGGCCGTGCAGCTCTCGTGGAAGAAGCGTGCCTGGTCGGGGCGGCGCGGCTTGGTGTTCTCGAACTTGAAGATCTTCGAGTCAAGGGCGCCGAGGTCGTTGCACGCGGTGCAGCGCAGCCACTGCGGGAACGGCAGGACGGGTACGCCGACCTTGGCCGCCGGGCCACCGGGATCCGAGTCGGTGCCGTCCATCCACGGCGCCGGCCTCAGCTGGGTCACCTGCGGCCCGTACGGATCCGCGATCAGTCCGTTGACGGCGCGCAGCAGGCGTGGCTCCTTCAGGTCGGCCCACTCGAAGGAGTCGTAGTGCCAGTCGTCGATGCCCCGCACGAGTACGGCGAAGTTGGGCAGGTCGACGAGGGCGCCGACTCCGCCGGTGAACATGAGGTGGCTGGGGCGCACCGAACCGACACGGCGGCGGTGCTGGGCCTTGTCCGTCATGACTACGCCTTCTTCCCGTGCTCGGACGCTGCCGCGGCAGCAGCCTTGGTGTCCAGTACCGCGCCGGTCTCGTCGCCGTCCGGTGAATCCCCGTCCTCCGTGCCGCCCGCTCCCGAGCCGCCGTCGTACGTCCAGTCCGGTGCGCCGCCCGCAATGTCATACAGGCCGCTGCCCGGCACCAGCAGGTTGATCTCGTTCTCCGTCTCGCGCATCGACTGCGCGACCGTCAGCTCGTCCCAGACGGCTCCCGTGGCCCGGTTCAGCAGCCCGGTGAGCTGCTGACCCTGCCAGCAGGCCTCCTCGTAGCCCAGGCGTGCGCTGCCCTGCTTCTTCTGCGCCCAGGCGTCCTTGAGGACCTCGATACGCTCCGCGAGGTAGCCGCGCGCACGCGGCCCGCTCACGGTCTCGGCCCGCGCCAGGAAGCGCTCCGTGACCTGCCGGGCGACCGACCCGTCGAGGTCGATGTCGTAGGCGTCGCCGTTTCGGGAGTGCGGGAGCGTCGCGTTGCGGACGGCCCCGATCCATGCCCCGGCCGTCGTGCGGTCCAGGGAGCGGCGGGCGAACGGGGTCACGGACAGCGCCTCGACCTGCCGGTAGAAGGTGGCGTGGTAGTGGCCGAAGTTCTCGAAGTGGGCCAGATCGCGCGGCCTGGTCCAGTTGTACAACGTGACGACCAGGCCGGGGCGTTCGGCCTCGCGGCCGACGCGGGAGGACGCCTGGATGTACTCGGCGGTGTTCTTCGGCTGACCCACGACCATCATCAGGCCGAAGCGGGGCACGTCGACCCCGACCTGGAGCATGGAGGTCGCAATCACCGCGTCGACGGCGCCGTTGCCCTCGTTCCGCAGCCCGAGCTTCGCCGGGTCCAGGCGCTGCTTGTGCTGTGCCGCCGCCCGCAACTCCGCGACTACAGCCTGCCTGCGGACGGTCGTGTCCGTCTCCTCGTTGAAACCGACGTCCATGCGGGCCAGCACCTCGGTGATGTCCCCGGAGGAGATGCGCGAGGTCAGCTCCTGGACGGACAGCATCTCGGTCGGGCGCAGCAGCCGATTCGACATCCCCTTGCGGGCGCCGTGGATGCGCACCCGGGTCGCGATGTCGTCGTCCAAAAAGCGCCGCATGCCGGCGAGTTCGCGGGTGGCGTTGAAGTAGCCGACCAGCGTCATGTACGGGTCGGCGGGCTTGCCGTGCCGGTCGAACAGGGTCTGGCCGGCCAGCAGGAGGATCTCGGCGACACGGATCTCGGCCTGCTTCATCCGGACGCCGTGGGCGCAGATGCCGAGGTAGCGGCGGCCGGGTGCCTTCGGGGACAGGGGCACCTGCTGCGAGAAGAAGGTGTCGCCGACGTCGATGACCTGGGGCGGGAAGATCGCTGCCTTCCGTGCGAACACACCCTGGATCTGCTCGGCGGCCCGTTTCGTCGTGGCGGTGGAGGCCACGATCTTGGGGCCGACGCGCTGCGGTGATCCGTCGCGGCCGGGCACCTGCCAGCCGCACAGCTCGTCCACGGCCGCCTCGAAGAGGCCGACGGTGGTGCCCAGCGCACCCGAGATCAGATGCAGTTCGTCCTGGATGATCAGGTCCGGCGGTCGCAGCCGGGTCACCACCCGGCTCTTGACCGCCTCGTGCCCCGGCTTGGCCTGGTGCTTCTCAGTGCACTTGGTGCGGGCGTCGAGATCGGGGTGCCGGTAGCCGTGCCGCGGGCAGAGTTCGGAGACCCGGCCGAAGAGCATTCCGGCCTGACCGCGCCAGGGCAGCTGGGCCAGCTTGTCCACGGTGGCGATGAGGAGGCTGGGGGCCAGCCGGTAGATCTCCTCGTCGACGGTGAGGATGGGCAGGCCTTCGTGGCGCGAGCGCCGCTCGGAGAACGGGCAGGCGTTCTTCCCCTCGCCGTTGGCGCAGTAGAGCAGTACGCGGCGCAGGTCGGGGTCCGGATGCAGGTCCCGCTGGGCGCTCAGGGCCGTGCCGCACCAGGGGCAGGCGAGCGTCTGGAGCACCTTGGCGGCACGGCCGTCACCCGCGTCCTTCGCCTCGGCGACCTGCTGCTCGGCTTCCTCATACCGGTTCGGCGATACGGCGCCACCCACCCACAGACCGATCCGGAACGGCGTCTCCCCCCAGCGGTAGTCGCCCCCGTCGTACGCCTCGCGGCGCAGCACCTCCGCCGCGCACACGAGGGCGGCGGCCCGCTGGAACTGCTGCGCGGTCAGCAGCCGCAGTGTGTACCGCATCAGCACGGCGACGCCGGCCTCACCGCTGCGGGCGTCCTCGCCGCTGCCGATGCTCCCCTGGAGCCGGCGGATGGCGAACGTGAAGGCGGCCAGGCCCAGGTACGCCTCGGTCTTGCCACCACCGGTGGGGAAGAACAGCAGGTCGACCACGGCCTCGGGCCCGGCCCCGCGCTCCTGCAGGGCAGGGTCGGCCAGCGCGCGCAGGTTCAGCAGGACGAACGCCAGCTGGAACGGGCGCCACGAGGCGCCGGCCGCCCCCTGCGCGGCGATGCGTTTGCGGGCCTCGTCGAAGCCGATGCCCTCGCGCTCGCGCAGGGCGGCGATGGCCGTGTGACGGCGCTGGAGCGCCATCGCCCGGTTGGCGAAGCGGAAGGCTTCCAGTACTTCGGGGCGGTCCGTGTGGGAGAGCAGGTCCACGCCGAGGGTGATCCGGACGGCCACGTCGCGTGCCCGACGTACGGCGTCGAGCGCGCTGTCCCGCAGGGTGCCGGACAACTGCCCGGCCTCGGCCTCGCGTTCGTCCAGCCAGGCGCTGTAGCCGTCGGCGAGCGGGGCGAGGGCCTCCGTGAGGGCTGCGGGCGGCAGCACGGCGAGCTCGTCCATGGAGAGCTCGAGGCCTTCCAGGTTGCGCGTCTGCTTCCCCGAGGGGGCGATGGTCGCCGGTACTTCGTGCACAGGCAGCCAGGTCGTGGTGAGGGCCCGGGCCTGGCGCTCCCCTTCGCCAACGGTGACGTCGACCGCCACGTTCCGCCCGGCGGCGTGCTTGAGATGGTTGCGGTAGAGGAGCGTGAGGTGGTCCTCCTCAGGATCGGCACCGCCGAGCGGCCCGTGGTTCTCCTCCACCTCGTCGAGCGGGTCGGAGATGGGGAGGAACACCGCGGCTGACCCGTCCGCCGCGGTGACGTGCAGCTCCGTCTGGAATAGCCAGGCCGTGTCCCTGGCCTGCTGGGGTTCGTCCTGCGCATTGACGAGGGCGAGCTCGACCACCCGGGTGGGCCCTGCCGCCCCCTGCCGGTCGCGCACTTCGGCGACCAGGCGCACCCCGGGTGCTTCCGCGTCGTTCGACGTGAGGGGCAGTACCTGATGGGCGGGCCCGTCGAGCCGCAGTGGGTGCGTCTGCTCGACCTGTTCCCGCGTCCAAGTCGAACGGGCAACACCGTCCTCGCCCAGCACCTGCGAACGGTGGTACCGCCCCCAGCGGACCCGCACGGAGACCTCGGCCCCGATGTCGTCTGCGGCCACGGCGAACATCAGGCCCATCGAGGAGGCCCACATCCGGCCCGCATTCTGGGCGGTGAGGCGCTCGGGAAGGCCCTGGTCGCTGCCGTCGCCCTCACCGTCGGAGTCGTCCAGAAGCTGCTCGCTCGCAGACGCGAGGGTGGTGGTCAACGCCCGCTTCGGACCCATCATCCCGACCAGGTAGCGGTCGCGCGGCCCGGCCGCACGGTGGTCGAACTCCTCGTCGGAGCCGCCCCACGGTCCGAGGAGGTCCCGGCTGATCAGCTCACCCAGGTCGTCCCGGACTTCGTACGACGTGGCCGGCACGAGGGTCTGCTCGACCTCGCGGACGCGCTGGAGGAGATCCTCCTCCAGCGATCCGGTGGTGCCTCCCGTGGACTGGCTCGGCGGCATCCGCTTCTCCCCTCTCCCGCCCCCGGCGGACTCCTCGACCTCCTCAGGAGGCCCTTCTCACGAAGCGGCAGTCCTGGCAAGGATCATGACGGTGCGTCATCATGCAGCTCGATGCTAACGGCCGCCTCTGACAAGAGGACAGGACTCGGCGTCGGGATCGCTCCGGCCAGGGCCTGCTCCAGGAATTCGGTGATGTCCCCGGTCCCGTGCAGACCCAGCCGTTCCGAGAGGGCCGTCAACTCCGGCACGGGGGCCATTCGCACCCGTTCCTCTGAAGGGCGCCGCGCGGCACCAGGGCGCGGCGATGCGCACCCCGGTGGCTACGACTGACGCAGGTGTCCGATGAACGCGGTCCAGGCGGGCGCGCCGACGAGGACGACGGGGCCGGCGGGGCGCGTGCTGTCCCGGACGGGGACGACGCCGGGGATGCCGTCAGCGACCTCGACGCAGTCGCCACCCTGCGTGTTGCTGTAACTGGACTTGCGCCAACTTGCTGCGCTGAGAACGGGTCGGAAGTCGGCTATCACAGGGGAGGTCCTCCATCACTGCTTGGATCAGGTCGGCGGACTGGCTGGGTGGGAGCGCCTGGGCCCGCAAGTGATCAAGTGCTAGTGCGTACTCTGCGACCGCCTCATGCGACTCCACAAGTTCGCCGGAGTGAGAGCTCTCCATGTATGCCACACCAGGTCGATTCTGCATCGACAGCACCGTAAGGGAACCGCCCAACAGCGGGTGCTCCCCCTGTGCGAAGGGCAACACCTGCACTGTCACGTGGCCCTGCTCGTCCATGACGCACAGGATGCGCGCGAGTTGTTCACGGAACGTCGCGGTGCCCCCAACAGGCCTACGCAACACCGCTTCGTCAAGGATGGCCCAGAACACTGGAGGGTCTGCCCTGGTAAGCACATCCTGGCGCCTCATCCGTGCTTCGAGCATGCGACCCAGCTGCAACCCCACACTGGGCCTGGCCACGTTCAGCAGCGCTCGCGCGTAGTCCTCTGTCTGGAGCAACCCGGGCACCGTGTGCGCCATGTACTTCTCCACCTTGCGCGCCTGCTGCTCCAGTGCCATGTACGTGCGCGCCCAGTCGGGATGAGGGGTCCGCTTGATGTGGCCCCACAAGTCGACCAGGTCACCATCCGCGTCCAGTAGCACATCCAACTCGGCGTTGACGTCCTCGGGCGGGACCTCCTTGCCCAGCTCGAACTGGGCGATGCGACTGTGCGCAATGGGAATCTTGTCGCCCAGCTGGCGCTGGGCGAGCCCGGCCCGTAACCGGAGCTTGCGCAGTTTCACGCCGTACAGAGCAGGCAGCGAGGCCGACGCGTCAAGTTCCTTCGGTGCGGGCACTGGCGACTCCGTTTTCGTTCCGGCACTCCGAAAACCGTTACCTCTAGTGAGGGTAGTGCTACGCATCCATGCTCGTGGGTGAACAGAGATCTACGAGGAGGAGCGCGGGCATGGGAACGGACAGGCACGGGAGCGCGGTTGAGAAGACCAGGGCGGCGGAGGCGGCGCGAGATGAGTTGCGCGAGGCGCTGGCGGCGGTGGATGTCGTGCTGCCATCGCTCGGGGTCGATCCTGTGTCGCTGACGAGCGAGTACCTGGCGCCGCTGGTGGAGTTGGGGTGCTGTCGCGCGGACGTAGCGTGCAAGCTGGCGGCGGCGGCGCTGAGGAACTCCGCTCCGTGACCGGCCGTTCCCGGACCCGGAGCAGCGAGCCGCCGCACGGCGCGAGGAACTACTGGCCAGGCTCCGCGAGCACAACAAGTGGAGCCTGGCCAGGGCGGCCGCGACCAGGCGAGTCGCTCAGAGCCTGGAAGTGACGGCCGACGGCGTCCAGTGCGGCGACGTACTCGCCGTTGGCGGGATCCCACACCGGGTGGTGAACGTGCGGGAGTTACAAGGAAGCCGGAAGCGGCTGGAGTTCGAGAACGGCAACGTGTACGTCCTCCAGCCGTGGGTGTCGATCACCGTGGTCCGGGAGGGAGGCAGCGTGGCCGTGCGCGATCGGCGCTGAACGACTCCGCCTGCCCCCGCCTCAGAACAGACTCGGCGGCTCCTCAGCCGGAGGCTTCGGCCTCCGGCTGGCAGGTGCCGCCGTCGCCTTCTTCTTGGCACCCTTCTTGTCATGCAGGCCGGCGGCTACTTCGGCGGCGTAGCGCCTCTGGTTCTCTTCGAGAAGCCGGTCGAGGATCTCCTGGCGGACGATGGGGCCGACCGTGTAACGGCGACCTTGTCGAGTGTCATGGAATCCGTGATCGAGCCCACCAGGCTGACTTAGCAGGTCGTCCCAGCCATAAGCCCGGGAAACCTCTTCGTCGATGGTGCGATGGACTTCACGGAGATCGGCGATGTCGGCATCCAGACAAGTCTCATCGTGGACAAGGTTGTACGTCGCCGTAAGGCCGCCTCGGGTCAGCATGACGCCCCGGCGATTGACATCGAGGCGTTCACCCAAAGCGCGGATTGTATCGGTTCGCTCAGGCCGAGGAAAAGGCGCGAAAGCATCCGAGGGCGTAAACCGAACATCACCCTTCAGCGAGGCACACCACTGCACCGTCCATGCATATTGCATTGAGCTCGAATGCACCGCAAGATCAGCAGCGTCGTCGGTCGCAAAGACGACCAGCAGTTGAGACAACACTTGCCCTGTAGGCACAAATACCGGCATCTGAGTGGAGCTGCTCAGGGTAATCGCCAGGACCCGATCCATCCCCGCGATGGCCTCATACAACCCCTTGGAGCTTTCGGCGTATTGCCACCAGCGCTCGCGGCGGGCAGGTCGGGGATTCGTGTCGCGCTCCGGCTTAACCAGCCGCCGAATCTGCTCGTATGCCTCAGGGTACTGTTTAGCCCGCTCCTCACTCCAGTCGTGAAAGTTGATCACCCAGCGGCTAGCTGAACCGTCCGGCCGGGTATTCAAGTCCTGGCCATTTAGGTACGGGAAAAGCACCTCGCGATACCGCTCATCATGCATGATCAATGCCTCGGCATCATCAGACGCCAAGTGGAATCCCATCCCCAGAACATAGGAACCAATAAAGGCGGTACCCCGGTTCTGCACGAGCGAGTAGGCAGGCCCAGATACCCTCGATGCCACATCGAGCGACGACGTGATACCCCTGACTGGCACCCCGTCCGCTAGCCGACGGCCATCCTTTTCGACGACTGCTCTACTAGTCCATACGGCACAATATTCCAGCACGGCACTCCGCGACGGCCATGGCGCACTCTTCACCGACTGGCGCACTTCGACCCCGTCTGCTACAAGCTGATCCAGCCCGACTTCTCGGGTATTTGCTTGCGCCAAAGTGTTCGTCGCAATTAGGCCGGCTTGCCCTCGCTCATTCAACAACTGATGCGCCCGTAGCAGGAAATAAGCCACTAGATCGGCGCTTCCGCGCGCCCCGCGACCACACTCTTGCAGCAAATACTCTCGGTACGCCTCCCCCATCGCGCCGGTGAGCTTCTGACCACCCAGGAATGGCGGGTTCCCTACTATTGCATCGAATCCGCCACGCTCCTCCCATACCTCCGGGAAAACCAGCGGCAAATGGACTGGCTCCCGGTCGAACGCCTCCTCCGGCTGCCCCGTAGCCAGCCACTTCCGCGCCAGCACCTCCGCCCGCCGCAGGTCCAGCTCCGCAGCCACTGCGTCGTCGCCCGCATCGGTCACCGCCTGCGCAGCCGACACCGACTCGAACGACAGCTGATCCTGTTCCGCTTGGCTTCGCCCCGCACCCGCCAGGGCCGCGCCGACCACCAGGTCCGCGAACACGGAGACCTGACGGGCCTCATCCCGTGACGCCGCAAGCATCGCTCGCTTCCGGTCCAGCGCCTCCAGGTCCGTACCCTCAATGTCCGCCAGCTTGCGGCGTTCTTCAGCAACCTCAGCCACCACCCGCCGAACCCCACCCGTGAAGTCGAGCGTGTCCTTGCTCAACTCGCGCCCCCGGACCGGGTCCAGGTGCATCGCCTCAAGCTGCTCCACACTCGTGATGCCGAGCAGCGAGTCGCCCGCCACCAAGCGGTCGTCCAGGAACGTGAACGGCCGCTCGCGGTCCATCGAGACCAGCCACAGCGACAGCTTCGCCATCTCCACGGCCATCGGGTTGATGTCGACGCCGTACAGGCAGTGTTCGATGACCTGGCGCCGGGCCTCCACCATCACCGGGTCCGCCTCGGCGTCCACAGCCGACGCCGACAGCGACTCGGCCGCCGCCAGGTACGCCTTCGCCCGCTCGTCGCCCTCCCGGGACCACGCCTCCACCAGCGCGCCCGCCAGGTATCGGCAGGCGGCTACCAGGAACGCCGCCGAACCCATCGCGATGTCCGCGACCTTGAGCTTGAGGATCTCCTCGGCCTTCTTCGGCTTCCACTGCGACCGGTCCGCCGTCTGGAGCGGGCCGTACTCGTAGACCAGCGGCTCCAGCGCCCCGTCCGCGACCTGCTGGGCCAGGGACTTCGGGGTGTAGTGCGTGCCGGTGTTCTTGCGGAGCGAGGACTCCGTCACGTATAGGGCGCCCGGCCGGATCACCACCGGCAGGTCGCGCAGGTCCCTGCGGATGATGCCGAAGAAGGGAAGCAGGCGGTCCGCCAGCAGGACGTCGTTGTCCGTCGCCGCCAGCAGCTTCGCGCGGGCCTCGCCGCGCTCCGCCTCACTTAGCGGCGCCAGCAGCTTCGTCACCTTCGCGGCGACGCCGAGGCCCGTCGCCTTGTTGTACTCCTCGGACAGGGCCGCGCCCAGCCCCTCGCCCTTCGTCCGGGCCAGCGACTCCAGCCGTGTCAGGAGGACTTCGGCCTCCATCCCAGGCTTTCCGATCAGCCCGACGATCGTGTCCTCGGCCCGGCGGCCCTGGTACGAGAGCAGGCCCTCGTACACGTAGCCGATCTGCTCGACGTCCAACGTGCGGAAGGTCAGCCGCCGTCGTTCCTTCTTCTTACCCGCCCCGATCCAGACGTGCTG
This sequence comes from Streptomyces sp. 2323.1, assembly GCF_900221035.1. Taxonomy (NCBI): domain Bacteria; kingdom Bacillati; phylum Actinomycetota; class Actinomycetes; order Kitasatosporales; family Streptomycetaceae; genus Streptomyces; species Streptomyces sp. 2323.1. The sequence goes on from NZ_LT907981.1 coordinate 1,997,361, forward strand.
GACGGACTGGAGCATGTGGAGCACGGTCCGGTCGTCGATCGGCAGCGGCTCCGTCGGGTCCTCCTCGCCCGTCCCGCGGCCCTCGAGCCACGGGAAGGCGTTCGGGTCGAAGATCGAGCCGTCGTACGCGTGCATCGTCAGCGACGGGTGGTTCACTCCCCCGTACACGGCGTTGAAGAGGGCGATCAGCCGGTGCCAGCCGGCCGTGGTCTCTTCCAGGTCCTCCTCGGTGGTCGCCTTGGCCAGGCCCTCCAGTTCCTTGCACAGGCGACCCGCCGAATAGGCCCGCATGTAAAGGTCGTTGTCGCTCGGCAGCAGCCCCCGCTCCTCCGCGAAGAGCAGGAACACCACCCGCATCATGATCGCGACGGCGCCCCGGTAGACGTCCTGTGCCGGTACGTCGGCGAGTCCGCGACGTCCCTCCGCACGCTCGCCGATGTCGGCTCGGCCGATGGCCTCCACCAGCAGTTCGACGGCCTGACGGACCTGGACGCCGAGGGCGTCCGTCACGTCCTCCTGGTTGTCCAAAGACTCCCGGAGCAGCGGCAGCAGCATCTCGTCGTCCGGGACGGCGAAGAAGCGGCGCCGGTTCAGCAGGGACAGGAAGGCGCGGACGACGACCCGTTCCGCGGGCGAGGGCCAGTCCACGGAGTCGAAGACGGCGGACGTCGTCACCCCGCCACGCGGTGCCCAGACCAGGGCCCACCAGCGGCCGTCCGTGACGAGGCCCAGCTCGGCGCCGTGGTGCCGGCACAGGTGCGCCATCCGGTCGATCGGGGTGGCCGACCAGGCCGAGCCCGCGACGCGCTTCGCCGGGTGCTGCCCGGCCGGCACGGTCATTCCCAGGATCGCGCAATCGGCGACCAGCGCCGCCGCGTCGGCGGCCTCGCTGCCCGGTTCGAGGAGCGCGAACGACGGGGTGATCCGCTCGCCGTCGTGCTCCGGCACGTCCACCGCCAGCGCGTCCGCGAGATCGGCGCCCTCATGCAAGGCGTCGCCCCAGCCCAGTAGTTCGCCGAGGACAAAAGCGGTCCAGTCGTCCTGTCCGGCCGCCGGGTCGGACTGCCAGACCCCGTGCTCGTAGCGGAGGCGGTCGCGCAGCGGCTTGTCCAGCGAGTCGAGCTGTGCCCAGGTTTTCAGGAGGACGGGCAGGGTGAGGAAGGGGCCCGACACGTCGACCAGGCTGAGCCAGTCCAGGTGCTGCTGCTTGCCGTCGGGGGGCAGCGGGGCGCCGCTGCGGGTCCGTCCGCGGCCGGCTCTGGGCCTGCGCGTACTGGTCGTGCTCACTTCACTGCCTCCCGGCGGGGAACGACAAAGACGACGGCGACGGGGAAGAGCAGTGCCTTGGGCTTGGCGTAGCGGGCGGCGATGAGGGCGAGTTCGCGTTCCTTCTCGCTCTCCAGCGCCTTCAGCCTGCGGTCCCAGTTGTCGCGGTCCCACTGCTTCTGCTCGACCTCGTCGAAGTCCAGCTCCAGCTGGCCTTCCGGGTCCTCGCCGGGGACCGCTCCGAGGGCGGCGCGCAGGGAGTCCCGGAACCGGTCGATGTTGGCGGAGATCCGCTCGGACTCGTCGCGGCGTCGGGTCTCCATCCGGCCTTCCAGTGCGGTCTGACGGTTGCGGGCCCGCCACTCCAGCGCGGACACCAGGCCCTCGCCGACGTGCGGCCAGGACTCGCTGAGCCGGGTCTGGAGCAGCGGCGAGGCCGGGGTGGCGCGGGTGAAGGCATCGTCGAGGATCTCGCCGACCGTGGTGAGCTTCTCCAGGCGGCTGAAGCGGGCTGTCCGGCCCGCTTCGGGGTCCCGGAGCCAGCCGCCGGCCTGGAGGATCTCCTCGTGCAGGCGCACGCCGTCCGCGCCGACCAGGACGAACCGGGCGAAGGCACCGACGAAGGTGGTCTCCAGTTCCGGGTGATCGCTGACGACTGCGGCGACCCGGGCGAGGCCCGTGCGGTGCTTGTTCCAGACGGCCGCGCGCAGCAGCCTGGTGGACATGGCCACGAGCGGGTGGCCCAGATGCGCGAGGACGACGTCGTCCCTGTCCTTCACCACGGCAGGGTCGAAGGTCACGGGCCGCCTGATCTCGGGGCGGAGCTTGTCCGCGAGGCCGTGGGTGGCCCGCTCCCAGGACTCGGTGAGGGTGGGGACCTCGTAGAGGCCCTCGGCCGCCTCGCGGTCGTCCAGGGCAGGACGGATGACCTGCTGGCGGGCGAGCGGCAGCGCGGTGGAGACGACCCGGGCGATCCGCTCCGGAGTGATGCCGAGCGTGGTCTTCGCGGCGTCGACCTGTTCCTTGAGACGCAGCGCCTGGGCCTGCGCGTCGCGCTCGGCGGCCACGTTGCCGCCCCGCCTGGCCTTGCGGTTGGCGTACGCCTCCGCGTGTTCGACGTCGAAGTCGGTGCCGAGGTCGCCGGTCATCCGGCGCTGGACCGCGTCGGCGAGGACCGCGTTGACCTTGCCGAGGTCCTCCTGCATGCGGGCGACCTTGACGGCGACGCGGGAGAGGAATTCGAGGTCGGCCTCGTAGGTGTCGGTGGCCTTCTCGTAGCCGCTGCCGATGAAGTGGACGATCTCCGGAGCGGTGAGCTGGCCGTAGCGGTCGACACGGCCGATGCGCTGTTCCAGCTTGTTGGGGTTGAAGGGGATGTCGTAGTTGACCAGACGGTGGCAGTGCCGCTGAAGGTCGATGCCCTCGCTGGCCGCGTCCGTGGCCAGCAGGATGCGTACGTCGTTCTCGGCGGGTTCGGCCTGGAAGGCAAGGCGCAGCCGCTCGCGTTCCTCGGCGTTCATCCCGCCGTGCAGCAGGGCGACGCGGTCGCCGCCGAGGCCGTGATCGCGCAGCAGGTTCTGGAGCCAGATCTGGGTGTCGCGGTACTCGGTGAAGACGACGACGCGCTCGTTGAGCCAGTGCTTGCCGTCGGAGGTCATGCACTGGGCCTTGAGGTACGTGATCAGCTCGCGGGCCTTGGAGTCGGCCTGGGCCTGGTGGCGCTTCGCCCATTCCTGCATCTGCTCCAGCAGGGCGCCTTCGTCGCCGTCGGTGCCGGGCTGGAGGGTGGTGGCGCGTGCGATCGCGTCGTCCTCGGCGTCCGCGAGGGGCTCGTCGTCGTAGTCGGCGTAGTCCTCGAAGAAGGTCTCCTGCCAGTCCTCGACCTCCTCGGCGGCCTGCTGCTTCTTGGTGCGGAGGGTCTCCAGGTAGACGGCGATGGTGCGGGCGAAGGCGTCGGGTGAGGAGAACAGGCGCTTTTTCAGCAGCAGGGTGACCAGGTCGGCGGCCTTGCGGCCGCCCTTGAAGCGGCTGCCCAGCTTGGCGCGGCGCAGCTGGGCGTGCTCCTTGAGGAGGCCGTGGATGCGGCGCTCGCCCTCGGTGTACTCGACGGGCAGGGCGACGGTCTCGCGCTCCAGGAAGCGCCGCTTCCCGTCGGGGTCGCGGATGTCGGACTTCAGGCGCCGGACGACGGTGTCCTTGACCGCTTCCGGGTCGGGTTCCACGCCGCGGGCGAAGCGCTGGCCGTCGATGAGCTCCAGGAGGGCGGTATACGACTCCTGGTAGCCGTTGTGCGGGGTGGCGGACAGGAAGAGTCGGTGCTCGAAGTGCGGGGCGAGGCGACGGATCAGCTTGGTCTGCTGGGAGTCGACCGGGTACAGCTGCTTGGGCGCCGAGGGGGCGACGTGGTGCGCCTCGTCGAGGATGAGCAGGTCGAAGGCGCGCTTGGCGGGGATCACCGCGTCGGCCTGCTGGACGGGCAGCACCTCGGCGAGCAGGCGCTGGGCCTTGGGGCCGCGCAGCCAGGGCAGGCTGACGATGCACTGCGGGTAGATGTTGAAGGGGTTGGCCGCGCTGCCGTGGGTCCGGCGGACCTCCGCGCAGCGGTCCGAGTCGATGACGGTGAAGTCGAGGCCGAACTTCTCGGCCATCTCGTCGCGCCACTTCACGGTGAGGCCGGCCGGGCAGACGATCATGATCTTGTGGGCGCGTTGGCGGAGGATCAGCTCCAGGGCGACGAGACCGGCCTCGATGGTTTTTCCGAGGCCGACGTCGTCCGCGAGGAGCAGGTTCACGCGGGGTGCGGCCACGGCGCGGGAGACGGGTTCGAGCTGGTAGGGCTCGATGGCGACGCCGGAGCGGAAGGGCGCCTGGAGAGTGCGGACGTCCGCGGAGGTCACGGCCGACCAACGGACGGCGTCGAGGAAGGCGGAGAGGCGCTCCGGAGGGTCGAATCCCTGGGCCGTGACGTCGGGGAGCGAGCCGGCGGGGAGCCTGCGGCGGCCGGGCTCGACCTCCCAGATGACGGAGAGCGTGTCGTGGTAGCGGCCGTCCTCGACGCTGTTGAGCGTAACGAGGGTGCCCGCGGCCCTGGCCGGCGCGTCCGTGTCCGCTTCCGTCGTGCCGTGGTCGACGTCCGCCACGACCCAGCGCGTCCCCCGCACCTCGACCAGGTCGCTGTTCTCCGGGACGGCCGTGCTGTCCAGTTCGTCGGCACGTCGGCGGACCGACCTCTGCGCCACACCCGCCAGGTCGGTGGTCGGCGTCGTCATCGGCTTTCCGCCCCTCTGCATGCCCGCCCCGGGCGATTCACGTCAAACACAGCAATTCAAACACGAGCCATGGGGCCCACCGCAGCTACTTGGGACGCTTGCTTCTCACCAGGCGCACCGGAGCGGTCACAGCACGTCGAATCCCGTGACTCCGGTGAGCTCGTGGTAGGTACCCCGGCGCACGAGGTCGCCCTGGATCTTCAGGTCCCGGCGTTCCCGGTGGGCGTCGGTCGCCCGGTCGTAGTCCTCCTCGCGAAGGTGGAGGTGGATCTGTCGCTGCTGGCCACCGAGGTCTCCGTTCTCCTTGAGCAGGCGGGCCTCGACGGTCACCTCGCCCGGCCCGAAGTCAGCGGCCCGCTTGAGTTTCGTCGTGCGGCCCACCACGGTGACCCCCAACTCGGGCTCCTGGCGCCGCAGGTCCTGCGCTGCCTCGCGCAGCACGCCGACCAGAGCCGGGGTGAACTCTGCGGCCGGCGTTGCCTCGGCCACCGGCCACCGCGGAGACCAGGCGAAGCCGAGCGAGAAGGCGTGGGCCGAGGCGGCGCTGCGCCCGTCGTGGCCTCCGATCCCGGCGAGTGCTTCGCACAGGTCGGCGGAGATTCCCTGCCGGGCACCTTCGACGAAGGGAGCGGAGTCGTCGACCGCCGCAGCTCGCAGCGCAGCCGTACGGGCGGCCGACACGGCCTCGCACATGCGCCGCGACACCTTGCGGGCGAACGGCTCGGGAGCCAACTGCCAGGCGGGGTCCTCCTCGAAGAGCAACCCCTGTGGGGCCACAACCTCAGGCAGCGGCACCTGGAGGGTGAGGATGTAGCTTCCCGGGATGCTCGGTCCGAACCGCGCGCTGTCCACGAGCGCCTTGGCCCGGTCCGGCTTTCGGCGCGGCTGCACGAGTCTCGGTTCCTCGGACAAAGCATCACAGGCGGCTGCCATGAGCAGGTCGCGTGCGCCGGTCACTGCGAGTACGCCCGCGGGTACCGGGATGGTTCCCGAGGGCGTGGCGGGCAGCATCCTGACGTACTGGACGTCGAGGCCCGTCAGGGTCAAGTCCTGGTGGATCGCTGCGGGCGGCCTTCCTTCAACTGCGGAGAGGCCCTCGATCAGGTCGGCCATCCGGTCGGTGTAGTCGGCGAGCCCGGTGTCCATCGGCATCAGCACACGACGGCGCCGGCCCCCCTGCTCCAACTCCCACCGGCGGCTGTACCGGACACGACCGCCCTCCTGCCAGCCGCGACCGCGCAGGTAGTGCGCCACATCACCTGGCCGTAGCCGCTCCAGCTCGTACTCCGGCACGCCTGCTGCGCTCATGATGCGGGCACCTCCTCACACGCCCGGTCGAAGAATTCACGCAAAGCATCGACTGTCAGCAGATTCTCGCGCGGCACAGTGACAGTCACGCTCTTCCGCCCCTGCTGGTGCGGCAGAGGTTGGTGCTCCAGGGACACCCAATAGGCGGAGTGGTGCAGGGTCAACGCCCGCTCCTGCACGTGGATGTAATTGGCCGGCTCTGGCGGCACCACCACCAGGACGAGGAAACAGGGCACCTGCCGACGGCCGCGGAGCCGCTTGAGCTGTTCGATCGTCAAGGAGATCTTGAATCCACCCTCGGTGGGCTCGAACTGGCCCACACGGCGGGTCTTCACCTGGAGTGCGATCTGGACGTCCAAGTCCGGGTCCTCGTGGTCCCGGCCGAGGATCAGGTCCTTGCCGATGTCCGGATAGGGCACAGCCACCTGAAATCCGGCCGCCGCGGCGATCGCGGCCACGAAGGTCTCTCCGTACCAGCCCTGGTGGTTGTTGAGCTCCATGCGCCCCCGCGCTCCGGTCGCAGGCCACTCGCCACGCGCCCACGCCTGGAGTGACACCGATCACTGCCCGGGCAGGCTACCCGGGCAATGATCTTCACGAAAGGGCCTGATCCGGCCATCGATCGGCGGCGACCGGCCGGTCCGTATCAGAAGGCTGCCTGGACACTGTCCTCATCGAACGGACGGCGGGCCTCTGCCAGCGCCACCTCATGGACGAACCACTCCAACACGGCCCGGATGTCCTCACCATGTCCGGCGAAGGCCTCCAGCGGGAAGGAGGGGCGCAGGTCCAGCTTGGCCTCGGCCAGGTCGACGCCGTCCACGGTGTTGAACCGTTCCATCAGCGCGCGGCGCAACGGCTCGTCGTCGAAGGGCGGCCGTCGCTTGAGGTGCTGGAAGACCACCTCGACCGTTCCGGACACGGGATAGATGGCGATCGGCCACACGGCGCGCGACTCGCTCGGGCCCCCGACGTCCATGGTCGGGAAGCAGCTTGTCTCGTTCCCCTTGCCGTAGACGTGGTGTCCGTCCTGCCCTTCCCAGACACGCAGCACGGCCAGAACACCCTCGACGACCTCCGGTGTCTGATTGTCCCGGAGCAGGGCCTCGAAACGCGTGGTCGCACTCGTCGCGACCTCCCGGGGCCGTCGCCCCGGGCAAGCTCTCATCGGGAGCCTCCTTGCCCACCAGCACCGCGAGGTCTGAGACGGTCAGCCGGTGGGACTTGCGACCCGGCCGTTCTCGTCGAAGGGAACCCCTTCCGGCCCCCTCCGTCGCTGGGAGGAGGCCGGCGGATGGGTCGGCCACGGCGCCGGGCAGGTCACCACCAGCGCGTTCCTCATGCTCGGAAAAGTCGGAGCACCGGGCCGCGGCATCTGGCCGCTGATGCCTTACCCGGGAGACGGGCGTGGTGGTACGGCGGAGGTGGTGTTCCGGCACCTCGCCGCCCGCGAGCCCTTCACCGACCGCGCGCCGCACCGAACTCCTGCGGCGCCTCAACGAGCTGAAGGGCATCACCATCCCGCGGGAATGCTGGAGCTGCGTCCCAACTTCCGTCTCTCCCTGCTGAAGGATGACGGCAACCGCGAACTGCTCGCTGAGGCGCTCGCGTGGTTCCGTCACTGCTGGGACAACCGGGATACGGCCTGTTCGTCTCGCGCGGGCTTCGACGAACAGGCGGCTCTGACCGCCCACTCCGTACTGGGAACACGATGGCGGGTCCGCCGCTCCGCAACACCGGCGACCTCTCGTGGTTGGCCGCCATCCCCGACGTCCGGCCCATTGCCATCGTCCCCTCAACCGGTGATTGCAAGCTCCCCGCGTCCGGACTCACGGCCCGCAGGCACTTCGGCGGCCGGACCCGGTAACCGCGCGGCTACCGGGAGGTCGTGCCTCCTCCGGTGCTCCTCGGCCACTACGCGTGGACGATGCGGCAGCATACCCGAGCGGGCGTCATTCGAGCGTCAAGAGTTCTCGGCGCCACCACGACACTCATGCCGTCAGGACCGCGTAGTGTCCCAAAACCGCAGGTCAAGGTGTCCACCACGGAGGAACCGTCCACTCGACCCGGTGCAGGTAGGCAAACATGTCGAAGAAACCACCCGGCCTACAAAACGGCAGGTCAGGAGCCCTTTCCTGCCTTCTCCAGCACCACAACGCACTCCACATGATGCGTCATCGGAAACAAATCAAACGCCCGCATCCGCCGCGGCGCATACCCCGCATCAGCGAAGTACTTGAGGTCGCGGGCGAGGGCGGCCGGGTCGCAGGCGACGTAGGCGATGCGGCGGGGGGTGAGGGAGGCGAGGTGGGTGACGGTTTGTTTGCCGGCGCCGGCGCGGGGTGGGTCGAGGACGACGAGGTCGACGTCGGTGATGCCGGTGCGGGGCAGGATCGCGTCGACCTTGCCGTGTTCGATGCGTACGCGGTCGAGGTCGGCGAGGTTGTGGCGGGCGTCCTCGGCGGCGCGCTTGCCGGATTCGATGCCGAGGACCGCGCCCTTGTCGCCGACGCGTTCGGCGAGGGCGCCGGCGAAGAGGCCGACACCGCAGTACAGGTCGAGGGCCATGTCGCCCTTCTTGGGCATCAGACCCTGCATGACGGCCTCGACGAGGAGGTCGGCGGCCTTCGGGTGGACCTGCCAGAAGCCTCCGTTGCCGACCCGCCAGGTGCGGCCGGCGGCGCGTTCGCGGACGAAGGGGCGGCCGTGGACGCGGTGGACCTGTTCGTCCTTTTCGCCGATGCGCAGGACGGAGACGGGCTTGTCGAGTTCGACGATCGGGAGGCGGCCGCCGGGCTTGGGCGTCAGGATGACCTGGCGGTCGTGGGAGCCGGTGGCGGCGATCGCCTCGACGGTGGCGATCTGGGGCCAGTTGCGGTGCTCGATGCCGAGTTCCGAGACGCCGGGGGCGGCGATCATGCAGTGGTCGATCGGCTCGATGTCGTGCGAGCGGTGCTTGCGCAGGCCCGCGCGGCCCTCGGCGTCGACGGCGTACTGGACGCGGGTACGCCAGGCCGGGACCTCGCCCGGGGCGACCTTGTCGCCGGGGGCGGGCTCGACCGTGCCGTCCCAGCCGGCCGCCTCGGGGGTCAGTCCGGCCAGTCGCATCAGCTGCTCGGCCACCACCTCGCCCTTGAGGCGGCGCTGGGCGCCGGGCTTGGCATGCTGCCAGTCGCAGCCGCCGCAGCGGCCCGGGCCGGAGAACGGGCAGGGCGCCTCGACCCGGTCCTTAGAAGGCTCCAGGATCCGTACGGCGTCGGCGCGCAGGAAGCGGGCGCCCTCTTCGCCGTCGGTGACGCGGACGACGACGCGTTCGCCGGGGAGGGCGTGGCGTACGAAGAGGACCTGGCCCTCGTCGGTGCGGGCGATGCAGTGGCCGCCGTGTGCGACCGGGCCGACCTCGACCTCGTACTCCTCGCCGACCAGCGACTTCTTCGGTTCTGCCTGCATGGCGGGAGGGCTCCTGAGGTGGGGTGCTGCGGGGGCGGTACGGCGGGACGCCGACCGTCAAGTCTACGGCCCGGCGTGCTGTGCCCCGGCCCCGCGCCCAGTCGGGGCCGCCCTGCCGGCCGGACCGGCGCCGTGACGCCGGTCCGGGCGGCGGCTACTTCTTGGTGGCCGCCTTGTCCTTCTTCGGCTGGGCGACCGGTCCGCGGCGGACGGCACCCGGCGCGTTCCACTCCGCGCGCTTGCGGGCACGCAGCTTGGCGGCCTCGGAGGAGTCCAGCTGCCAGGGCACGGAGGTGACCATGACGCCGGGGGTGAACAGCAGGCGGCCCTTGAGGCGCAGTGCGGACTGGTTGTGCAGCAGGTGCTCGTACCAGTGGCCGACGACGTACTCGGGGATGTAGACGGAGACGGCGTCGCGCGGGCTCTCCCGGCGCAGCGACTTGACGTAGTCGATGATCGGCCGGGTGATCTCGCGGTACGGGGAGGCCAGGACCTTCAGCGGCACCTCGATGCCGCGGCGCTCCCACTCCTCCCGCAGGGCCTTGGTGTCGGCCTGGTCCACGTCCACGCTGACCGCTTCGAGGCTGTCGGAGCGCATCAGCTTGGCGTAGTTCAGGGCGCGCAGGGTGGGCTTGTGCACCTTGGAGACCAGGACGAGGGAGTGCACCCGGGAGGGGCGGACCACGTCGTCGTCGGGGGTCTCCTCGGCGGCGATCTCGTCGGCGACCCGGTCGTAGTGGCGGCGGATCGCGGACATCGTCACGAAGAAGATGACCATGCCGAGCAGCGCGACCCAGGCGCCGTGGGTGAACTTCGTCAGGAGGACGACGACGAGCACCAGGCCGGTGAAGAAGGCGCCGAAGGCGTTGATGGCGCGCGAGCGGTGCATCCGGCGGCGCTTGGCCGGGTCGGTCTCGGTCAGCAGATGGCGGTTCCAGTGACGGACCATGCCGGTCTGGCTGAGCGTGAAGGAGACGAAGACGCCGACGATGTAGAGCTGGATGAGCCGGGTGGAGTCCGCGCCGTAGAGGTAGACGAGGATCGCGGCGGCGCCGGCCAGCAGGACGATGCCGTTGGAGAACGCCAGGCGGTCGCCACGGGTGTGCAGCTGGCGCGGCAGATAGCGGTCCTGGGCGAGGATCGAGCCGAGCAGCGGGAAGCCGTTGTAGGCCGTATTGGCGGCGAGGAACAGCACCAGTGCGGTGGCGGCGGCCAGGATGACGAAGAGGAAGCTGCCCTTGCCGAAGACCGCCTCGGCCACCTGCGAGATGACCGGGTTCTGGGTGTAGCCGGAGCCGAGCGGCTTGCCGTTCAGGAGCAGGTCGGTGGCCGGGTTCTCGGCCATCCTGACGTGGGTGGCCATGGCCAGGCCGATGATGCCGCAGAACATGGTGACGGCCAGGCCGCCCATGAGAGCCAGGGTGGTCGCGGCGTTCTTGGACTTCGGCTTGCGGAAGGCGGGGACGCCGTTGGAGATCGCCTCGACGCCGGTGAGCGCCGCACAGCCGGAGGAGAAGGCGCGCAGGAGAAGGAAGATGAGCGCGAAGCCGGCCAGGCCGCCCTGTTCGGCGTGGATGGCGTAGTCGGCGGTGGGGGCCTTCATCGTGTCGCCCATGACCACGGCGCGGATGACGCCCCAGGCGATCATGATGAAGACGCCGGCCACGAAGACATACGTCGGGATCGCGAAGAGCTTGCCCGACTCCTTGACGCCCCGCAGGTTCATCAGCGTCAGCAGCACGATGACGGCGATCGCGCAGAGCGTCTTGTGCTCGACGACGAACGGGATCGCGGAACCCAGGTTCTCGATACCGGAGGCGATGGAGACCGCGACGGTCAGCACATAGTCGACGAGCAGTGCGCTGGCGACCGTGAGCCCCGCCTTGGGGCCGAGGTTGGTGGTGGCGACCTCGTAGTCGCCGCCGCCGCTCGGGTAGGCGTGCACGTTCTGCCGGTACGACGCCACGACCGTGAACATCAGCACCACGACCGCGACCGCGATCCAGGGGCTGAAGCTGTACGCAGAGACACCCGCGACGGACAGGACCAGCAGCACCTCGCCGGGCGCATAGGCCACCGAGGAGAGCGGGTCGGAGGCGAAGACGGGGAGTGCGATGCGCTTGGGAAGGAGGGTCTCCCCGAGCCTGTCGCTGCGCAGTGCGCGCCCGATCAAGATCCGCTTGGGCACGTCGGTCAGTTTGGACACGCAGAGGATGCTAAGCCTTCGTCAAGGTCCACGCCCACCCACTCCCCGCGCCGAAGAACGCGGCGGGGCGGGCGAGGCGCATCCGGCCTGCTGAGCGGGGCCTCGCAGGCCGGTGCCTGCACAGGATCCGCACGTCGCGGGCGCGGTACCAAGGCGGCGGGGCGGGCTGTGTCGTTCGTCACGCACCGTCGGTGCCCGTTACAGGAATGGCGGGGGTCGTTACGGAGTGATCGTGGCGGTGACGGGGCGCGATGCGGGGGTCACGGTGAGATCCGACGGCGGGCGGACGGCGGACGGCGGACGGCGGGCCGAAGGTGACCGGGCGGGAGCGGACCCGCCCGGTCCCCGCCCCGGCTCAGCCCTGCCGGGCCCCGGCTCCAGCTCCAGCGGCCCGCGGCTGCCGCGCATGCAGATCCCCCAGCCCCTGCCGGGTGGCGACCAGCAGCACACGGTCCTGCGGCCGCAGTACGTAGCCGTCGCCGAGCTCGTGCACCAGGCGGGCCGGTTCGCGCTCGGCGGGGTCCGGAGGTGCCGCGGCGGCCGCGGCCTGCGCCTCCGGGTCGTCGGGGGCGGAGGTGTCCACCGCCAGCACCCGCAGCCGCCCCGGCCGCAGCACCTCGGCGACCGTACGGCCCTCCAGCGCGGCGTTGCCGCGCACCTCGACCCGGGCGACCAGCAGCACCCGGCGCTCGACGGGGATGGCCCCCAGGATCTGCCGCCCCATCATCGCGCCGCCGAAAGCGGGCGCGGCCAGGAAGGAGGTGCTGCGGCTGCGGGTGAGCGCCCCGGGATGCGCGGCGCGCAGGGTGCGGTAGACGGCGGTGGCGAACCGGTCGTCGAACAGGCGCAGGGTGACCCGCAGCCGCGGGGTGACGCTGCGGGCGTAGAGGGCGGCCTCCAGATTCGTGGTGTCCGCGCTGCTGAGGGCGAGCAGCGAGGCCGCCCGCTCGATCAGCGCGGCCTCCAGGACTCCTTCCTGGGTGACGTCCCCCAGGACGGTGGGCACCCGCAGCCGGCGGGCCAGTGCGATGCCCCGCGCCTCCGGGTCCGCCTCGATGCACACCACGGGGATGCCCATCTCGTGCAGGCGCGCCAGGACGCGGGTGCCGACCTTGCCGAGGCCGAGCAGCACCACATGCCCCGACAGACCGCGCGGCGGGCGGCGCAGCGCCGAGGCGCTGCGAAAGGTGCCCAGCCCCTCGAACGCCGCCGCAACCAGCACCGGCAGCAGCAACAGGCCGGTCAGCCCGGACAGCAGCTGCAGGATCTTGCGGGGCAGCGGCTGGCCGAGTGCCGGGTCGTTGATCGCGAAGAGGTCCAGCAGCGTGAGATACGCGCCGTGCACCGGGTCCAGACCGGTGGTGAACCAGGACGCGACGGCCAGCGCCAGCACCGCGCCGACGACGCCGGCCAGGGACCAGCGCAGCCGCCGGGAGAAGAGCGAGGCGAGGGGCGCGCCCCGGCCGCGCAGCCGGGCGGGGCGCACCGGCCGCCCCGTATAGGAGACGGTCTCCAGGACGACGGTGCCGCAGCCGGCGGCGTCCGCGACCGCTGCCTCGTCCGGCAGCAGCATCAGCCCCTCCTCGCCGCCGGCCGAACTCGGCTCCTGGTCGGGGTCGTTGGCCGAGGCGGGCAGCAGCGCCAGGGTGCACACGCCGGGGTCACCGGGCCGGCCGGGCGGCACCGGCGGCCGCTCCGCCGCCCGCAGCAGCAGCCCGTCCGCCTCGATGACCTTGCTGGTCCCGGCGACCGCGGTGGCCACCAGCGCGGGGGCCACGGTGTCGGCGTCGGACAGCACCGTCGTGGAGGCGTCGGCGTCCACCGCGTCCCCGCCGCCGTCGGCGTCCAGGCCGGCGACCGCCGCGGCCTGGTCGAGCAACTCCTCCAGATGCTGGCCGAGTTTGCGGTTGTAGAGCCGGATGACCAGTCGCAGGCGGGGGTTGAGCCGGCGGGCGCGCAGCGCGGCGTGGATGTTGAGCTCATCGTCGTCGTAGACCAGCGCCAGCGCGCCCGCCTCGGCGACGCCCGCCTCGGTCAGCGCCAGGTCGTCCGGCTGCGCCGCCTCCAGGATCCGTACGGTCTCCTCCGGCGGCTCCGCACCGTCCCCGGGCGCCTCGGACGGCAACGGCGAGGTACGGGCGACCGCCGCCGACACCCGGCCCAGGAGCGCGGTCGCCCGGTCGAGCGCGCGGGCCGGCGGCGGGATGCGGGGCCGGTGCGGCTCCCGGGCGGAGGGGACGACCAGCGTCACCCGTTCGCCGTAGACGTCCCGGAGCTCGGCGGCGAGCCGGTGCGCCAGCGCATCGTCGCCGCAGACCACCATGTGCGAGGTGTATGAGCCCTGTTGGGGCTGGAGAGGCAGGTTGGGCACACGGTTCAGCGTGCCTTACGGACCCGGCACGGCGCAGCCCGGCGCGGGAGACGGTCGCGCCGCCGGGAAGGTCCACATCCGAATGCCGCCCACCGCGCCCCCTACCAGGGGCGGCATTGCGGATACGGTTGTACCGGACCACGGCGTGGGTGGCGCTCCCGTTGCCCGCCCGGGTCCGTGTCGCGAGCCGTGGCCTCGTGTCGCCGGTACTGGGAGAAGAAAGTAGTGAGCAGGGTGTTTGTGCAGGTCATCGCGCTAGTACAGGGCACGGGGTAATCAGCATGCACATCGTCATCATGGGGTGCGGGCGCGTGGGCTCCGCGCTGGCACAGACCCTGGAGAGCCAGGGGCACACCATCGCGGTGGTCGACCAGGACCCGACCGCGTTCCGTCGCCTGGGCTCGTCCTTCGGCGGCCGCCGGGTGACCGGCGTCGGCTTCGACCAGGACACCCTGCGCGAGGCCGGTATCGAGGAGGCGGGCGCCTTCGCGGCCGTCTCCAGCGGTGACAACTCCAACATCATCGCCGCCCGGGTGGCCCGCGAGATGTTCGGCGTCGAGAACGTCGCGGCCCGTATCTACGACCCGCGCCGCGCCGAGGTCTACCAGCGCCTGGGCATCCCCACCGTCGCCACCGTCCGCTGGACGGCCGACCAGATGCTGCGCCGGCTGCTGCCGTCGGGGGCCGAGCCGCTGTGGCGCGACCCGAGCGGCGGCGTCCAGCTCGCCGAGGTGCACACCGATCCCTCCTGGGTCGGGCACAAGATCAGCACGCTGCAGGAGGAGACCGGCGTCCGCGTCGCCTTCCTCACCCGGCTGGGCGAGGCGATGCTGCCGACCTCGCAGACGGTGCTGCAGGAAGGCGACCTGGTGCACGTGATGATGCGCACCGACGAGGTCGAGAAGGTCGAAGCGGCATTCGCCACGGGTCCTGAGGGGGCGCAGTCATGAGGGTCGCGATTGCGGGCGCGGGCGCGGTGGGCCGTTCCATCGCCGGCGAACTTCTCGAAAACGGTCACGAGATCCTGCTCATCGACAAGGCGCCGACCGCCATCTCGGTCGAGCGGGTGCCGCTGGCGGAGTGGCTGCTGGCCGACGCCTGCGAGATCACCTCGCTCGACGAGGCGGCGCTGCAGCGCTGCAATGTCGTCATTGCGGCGACCGGCGACGACAAGGTCAACCTCGTCGTCTCGCTGCTCGCCAAGACGGAGTACGGCGTGCCGCGGGTGGTCGCACGGGTCAACAACCCCAAGAACGAGTGGCTGTTCAACGAGTCCTGGGGCGTCGATGTCGCGGTCTCCACGCCGCGTCTGATGTCGGCCCTGGTCGAGGAGGCCGTCAGCGTCGGCGACCTGGTGCGGCTGCTGCGCTTCAGCCACGGCGACGCCAACCTCGTCGAGCTGACGCTGCCGCCGGAGGCCGCACTGGCCGGCACCCGGGTCGGCGATGTGGAGTGGCCCGAGGACACCTCCCTGGTCACGATCATCCGCGGCACGCGGGTGCTCACGCCCAACAAGGAGGACGCGCTGGAAGCCGGTGACGAGCTGCTGTTCGTCGCGGCGCAGTCGCGTGAGGAGCAGCTGGAGGACCTGCTGTCGGTGCGGCACGAGGAGGCATAGCACCGGCCGCTGAGGCTGTAAGCCGCCGGGGCCCGGGGAACCGTACGGTTCCTCGGGCCCCGGCGTTGGTGTGCGCGGATGCGTCAGCGGCGGTGGCGGCCCCCGCCCGGCGGGCGGTCGGCCGGCGGCTCGGCCGTGATCTCCTGCACGAGGTTCCTGCCGAGGCCGTCGGCGACCCCGTCCAGCGACTCGCGCTCGGTGCGGCGCCGCTCCTCGGCCTCCTCCTCGGCCTTCTCCTTCGCCTCCATCTCGGCGAAGACGTCGATCGGCGGCGGCGCCTTCGCCAGGAAGATCCAGGTGAGGTAGACCGCGAGCAGGAACGGCGGGATCTTCAGCGCGATCAGTATCCAGCCGAGCTGGGTGGCGTCGGCCCACCAGTACAGCGGGAAGAGGATCGCGCACTTGGCGAGCAGGATCAGCCCCCAGGCCCAGCTGGCCTTGGCGTACGCCGTCTTGCGGCCGGGGTTGCGGGTGCGCCAGGAGAGGTTCTCCTTGAACACCGGGCCCAGCATCAGCCCGATCAGCGGCACGCCCGCGAGCGTGGTGACGATGTAGGCGACGGCCAGCCCGAGGGTGTAGAGCATGCCCGGCAGGTAGAAGTCCTTGGCGTTGCCGGTCATCATCGCGAAGACCACGCCGAAGGCGACCCCGAAGACGCCGCTGAACGCGTGCTTGACGGTGTCCTTGCGGACCAGGCGCACCGCCGCCAGCACCAGCGAGACGGCCAGCGCGGCGATCGCCGAGACGTGCAGGTCCTTGTTGATCGTGAAGATCGTGACGAACAGCAGGCCGGGGACCACGGTCTCCACCATGCCGCGCACGCCGCCGAACGCCTCGAACAGCGCGGCCTCGGTCACCTGCCTGCCGTCGGGGGCATCCTCGGCGCCCTGGCCGGGCGGGGCGGACGAGGGGCCGGCGGAGGAATCGGGGTGGGCATGCGCGTCAGTGGTCGGTCGGTCGTAAGACGTCACCGGCTACTCCTGTCCGAGCGGTCGGAGTTCGTACTTCGGATTGAAGAGCACCCGGCGTCCGTGGCTCAGCGAGACCCGGCCCGAGGCGATGAGCTTCCGGCCCGGCTCGATCCCGACGATGGAGCGGCGTCCCAGCCACACCACGTCGAGCGCCGCGGAGCCGTCGAACAGCTCCGCCTCGAGCGCGGGCACTCCGGCGCGCGGCCGCAGCGTGACATGCCGCAGGGTGCCGGTGACCTTCACTATCTGGCGGTCGTCGCAGTCGCAGATACGGGTGCACCCCGCGTTCTGCGCATCCTGTTGCAGCTCGGCGGACTGCAGCTCCTCCTCGGAGGAGGACAGCCGGTCGAGCATCCGGCGCCAACGACCGGCCGGCTTCTCGGATCGGGTCCCAGCACTCATGAATCCCAGCGTACCGGTGGCCGGGGCACAGGATCACAGCCTGTGCACAAGCTTCGTACCCGGCTCACAAACCCGCGCCCTACCGCCGCGGGCAGGGCACCGCGGGGCACTACTGCTCGAAGCGGTACCCCATGCCCGGCTCGGTGATGAAGTGCTTAGGGTGCGAGGGGTCGCTCTCCAGCTTGCGGCGGAGCTGGGCCATGTACACCCGCAGATAGTTGGTCTCGGTGCCGTACGAGGGGCCCCAGACCTCCTGGAGCAGCTGCTTCTGGCTGACCAGCCGGCCCGCGTTGCGGACCAGGACCTCCAGCAGATGCCACTCGGTGGGGGTCAGCCGGATGTCCCGGCCGCCGCGGTTGACCTTCTTCGCGGCGAGGTCGACGGTGAACCCCTCGGTCTCGACGATCACCTCGTCGTCGGCCGGCCCGGTCGGCTCGGCCCGGCGCACCGCCGCCCGCAGCCGGGCCAGCAGCTCGTCCATGCCGAACGGCTTGGTGACGTAGTCGTCCGCGCCGGCGTCCAGCGCCTCCACCTTCTCGTCGGAGGTCTGCCGCGCGGAGAGCACCAGGATCGGCACCCGCGTCCAGCCCCGGAGCCCCTTGATCACCTCGACGCCGTCCATATCGGGCAGGCCGAGGTCGAGGACGATGACATCGGGGTGGCGGGCGGCCGCGAGTTTGAGCGCGGTGGCCCCGTCGGGGGCGGCGTCGACCTCGTACTTGCGCGCCTTCAGGTTGATCACGAGGGCGCGGACGATCTGCGGCTCGTCATCGACCACAAGCACCCGGTTCACTGGCGTTCTCCTCGCGGTGTCGTCGCCCCGCGGGCCGGACCCGCGGGGCGAGTGGTGGGGGTGGTCCGTACGGCCCGGCTCATGTCGTGGCCCGGGCCGGGAGGTCGGGGCGGGCGGGCGGCCCGCCGGGGGCGGCCCGGAGGGTGAGCACCATGGTCATCCCGCCACCGGGGGTGTCCTCGGCGGCGAGCGTGCCGCCCATCGCCTCCGCGAAGCCGCGCGCCACGGCCAGCCCCAGGCCCACCCCGGCGCCGCGCGGCGCGTCGCCATAGCGCTGGAACGGCTCGAAGATCCGTTCCTTGGCGCCGTCCGGCACCCCCGGACCGCGGTCGGCGATCCGCAGCTCCACCCGGTCGCCGAGCGCGCTGGCCGACACCAGCACCGCCGCCCCGTCCGGGCTGTATTTCACGGCGTTCTCGACGAGGTTGGCAACCGAACGCTCCAGCAGCCCCGGGTCGACGGCGACGATCGGCAGCTCCTCGGGGATGTCGAGGGTGACACTGCCCTCCGGCACCCCGCCCAGCGCCATCGGCACCACCTCGTCGAGGTCGAGCTCGCGGATCAGCGGGGTGACGGTGCCGGTCTGCAGCCGCGACATGTCCAGGAGATTGCCGACGAGATGGTCCAGCCGGTCCGCGCCCGCCTCGATGCCGGCCAGCAGCTCCGCCTCGTCCTCCTGGGACCAGGCGACGTCATCGGAGCGCAGGGAGGTGACGGAGGCCTTGATGCTCGCCAGAGGGGTGCGCAGGTCGTGGCTGACCGCGGCCAGCAGCGCCGTCCTGATGCGGTTGCCCTCGGCCAGCTCCCGGGCCCGCTCCGCCTCGCCCACCAGCCGCTGCCGGTCGAGTACGACGGCGGCCTGGGCGGCGAACGCGGCCAGCACCCGGCGGTCCTCCGCGGGCAGCACCCGGCCGGTGAGCGCCAGCGCCATGTGGTCCCCCACCGGCATGTCGACATCGGCATCCTCGGGGCGCAGCAGCGGCTTGCCGTGGTCGGCGCCGGCCCGGCCCGCGCAGGTCCACGGCTCGACGTCGCCGGCCCGCTCCAGCAGTGCCACCGTCTCCATGCCGAAGGTCTCCCGCACCCGCTCCAGCAGCGCGTCCAGCGTCGTCTCCCCGCGCAGCACGCTGCCCGCCAGGAAGGACAGGATCTCCGACTCGGCGCGCAGCCTGGCGGCCTGGTGGGTGCGCCGGGCGGCGAGATCCACCACGGAGGCGACCGACACCGCGACGGCGAAGAAGATCACGATCGCGACGATGTTCTCCGGGTCGCTGACCGTGAGGGTGTGGGTCGGCGGCGTGAAGTAGAAGTTCAGCAGCAGTGAACCGACCGCGGCCGACGCCAGCGCCGGCAGCTGCCCGCCGAGCAGCGCGGCGACGACGGTCAGGAAGAGGAACAGCAGCACGTCGTTGGCCAGGCCGGGACCGTTCGCGAGGCCGGTCAGCAGCAGCGAGAGCAGAGCGGGGCCGACGACACCGACGACCCAGCCGGCGATGATCCGGGCCCGCCCCAGCCGCGCCCCGCGCGGCACCGGGAGCCCACGGCCCCTGGCGACCTCCTCGTGGGTGACGATGTGCACATCGAGATCGGGACCGGATTCCCGGGCGACGGTCGCGCCCACACCGGGCCCGAAGATGTACTGCCAGGCCTTGCGGCGACTGGAGCCCAGCACGATCTGCGTGGCGTTGACCCCTCGCGCGAACTCCAGCAGGGCACTGGGGATGTCCTCACCGATGACATGGTGGAACGTTCCTCCCAGGTCCTCCACCAGCGTGCGCTGGACGGCGAGTTCCTTGGGTGAGGCGGAGGTCAGCCCGTCGCTGCGGGCGATGTAGACGGCGAGCACCTCGCTGCCCGACCCCTTGGCCGCCATCCGGGCCGCGCGGCGGATCAGCGTCCGCCCCTCCGGCCCGCCGGTGAGTCCGACGACGATGCGCTCCCGCGCCTGCCAAGTGGAACGGATCGAATGCTCCGCGCGGTACTCCTGCAGATACTCGTCCACCCGGTCGGCGACCCACAGCAGCGCCAGCTCGCGCAGCGCCGTGAGGTTGCCCGGCCGGAAGTAGTTGGACAGGGCGGCGTCCACCTTGTCGGACTGGTAGATGTTGCCGTGCGCCATCCGCCGACGGATCGCCTGCGGCGACATGTCGACCAGTTCGATCTGGTCGGCCCGGCGGACGATCTCGTCCGGTACGGTCTCGCGCTGCCGCACACCCGTTATCGACTCGACGACGTCCCCGAGCGACTCCAGATGCTGGATGTTCACCGTCGAGATCACATCGATCCCGGCTTCCAGCAGTTCCTCGATGTCCTGCCACCGCTTGCCGTTGCGCGACCCGGGGACGTTGGTGTGCGCCAGCTCGTCGACCAGCGCCACGGCCGGCCGGCGCTCCCGCACCGCGTCCACGTCCATTTCGGTGAAAACCGCGCCGCGGTAGGCCAGCTCCCGGCGCGGGATCTGCTCCAGCCCGTGGAGCATGACCTCCGTGCGGGGCCTGCCGTGGGGCTCGACGAACGCCACGACGAGGTCCGTGCCCCGCTCCACGCGCCGGTGCGCCTCGGACAGCATCGCGTACGTCTTGCCGACGCCCGGTGCCGCGCCGAGATATATCCGTAGCTTGCCGCGTGCCATGGCCCCATTGTCTTACGTGAAGGCCGCCCCCACCGGGCTGAGCCTGCTGCGACCCTACCTACCTGACAAGGGGGCAAAAGGGGCATCGGGCGACTTCGCAGCCGGTCTTGACGCGACTCTGATACGGGGCGGGTGGGGGCGGGTGGCTCTGTTGGCGGGCAGGGCGGAGGGAAGCCGCAGGAAGGGCAGGGGCGGGCGGACTGGACGGGCGGAGAGGGGCGGACCGGCGACGCGGAGGACGAACCACCGCCCGGAAAAGCCATCGCCCGGCAACCGGACGACTGCGACGATGACCGGCATGACCGAGGCATATCTGACGACGCCCCGCATGCCCGACGTACGGATCGCCCACACCGCCGAGCTGGACGCCGCCACCCTCAAGGCGGTCCGCGCCCTCCTCTACGACGTCTTCGACGACATGACCGCGGAGGACTGGGAGCACGCTCTCGGCGGTCTGCACGCCCTGGTCCACGAGGGCGGCGAAGTGATCGGGCACGCCTCCGTCGTCCAGCGACGACTGCTGCACGGCGGCCGGGCGCTGCGCTGCGGATACGTGGAGGGCGTCGGCGTGCGTGCGGACCGGCGCGGCCGCGGTCATGGCGCGGCCATGATGGACGCCCTGGAGCGGGTGGTGCGCAGCGGCTACGACCTCGGTGCGCTCGGCGCCTCCGACGAGGCCGCGTCCTTCTATGCGGCGCGCGGCTGGCAGCTGTGGCGCGGCCACTCCTGGGCGCTGACTCCGTACGGCATCCGGCGCACCGCCGACGAGGACGGCTGTATCTACGTCCTCCCGACCGCGGCCGCCACGCTCGACCTCGACACCGACCTCACCTGCGACTGGCGCGACGGCGACGTCTGGTAGGGCGCGCCGCAGGGGGCACGGGGCGGGGCTGATGCGGCCGCCGCCGGGTGGGGGGGCGAGGCTGCTCGCACGGCATCCGGTCCGTCCGCGGGGCCCACAGTGCGGGCCCGCTCCGCCGGCGGTGTGGGGGCCGCGTCGTGAGGGGCGCCGTCCTGCCGCTCTCGGCAAGGGGGGCCTCCCCTCCCCCTCCCCCTCCCCCGCCCCACCCCTCCTCCACCCCCTCCCGGTCCCGGTCCCCCTACCTCTCCCCTTCCTCCGTGATCAGTCCGTCGCTCAGTTGCAGGACGCGGTCGGCGAGGCCGAGGAGATTGGGGTCGTGGGTGGCGACCAGCGCCGTGACACCCTCGCTGCGGACCACGGCGCGCAGCAGCTCCATCACCTCCATGCCGGTCTCGGCGTCCAGTTGGCCCGTGGGCTCGTCGGCGATGAGCAGCGCGGGACGGTTGGCGAGCGCGCGGGCTATCGCCACGCGCTGTTGCTGGCCGCCGGAGAGCTCACCGGGACGCTGCGCGGCATGGCCCGCCAGGCCCACCAGGGACAGCAGAAGAGCGACGCGCTCCTCCCGCTCACCTGGTGCCACCTTGCGCAACCGCAGCGGCACCCCGACGTTCTCTGCGGCGCTCAGGATCGGTATCAGTCCGAAGGACTGGAAGACGAAGCCGATACGGTCGCGGCGCATCTCCAGCAGGCCGCTCTCACCGAGGCCGTCGAGCGGCGTGCCGTCGACGACGATCCGCCCGGAGTCCGGGGTGTCCAGGCCTCCGATGAGGTTGAGGAGTGTCGTCTTGCCTGATCCGGAACGGCCGCGCAGGGCCACCAGTTCGCCACGCGGTACACAGCAGGACACCCCGCGCAGGGCGTGTACGGCACCCGCGTCGCTCCCGTAACTGCGGTGCAGATCCTCGACGACGACCATCGCCCGCGCGCTCTCCGCGACGGCTGTCGCCCGCCGGCTCTCCCCTGCCCCGGTTGTGTTTCCCCCGCCGTTCATGGTCCGCTCCCCCACCTCTCAGGTCCCTCCCCGGATCCCCCGTCACCGGGCCCCCGCGGCGCCGGATCCGGGTCGAAGGATCCGTCGTCGCCTGCCGGTTTCGTCAGTATGCGTACGGCGCAGCACGGCGGGCAACGCCTGTGGATAACTCCCGGATCGACTCGGGAATCCGCCACAAACGGCCTCCCGTCGCACAGCCACGCCGGCTGCGCGACGCCTTGCAAGCAGGGGACCGGAAAGCCGCGCCATCACGCACCAAGCGACGAGAGACGCATGCCGGTGCATCACGCGCCGGCAACGGAGGACCGCATGAGGACCGCATGCCATCAAGCGCCCAGCCACGAAAGCTGCACGGCGACGCATCAACCGCCATGATCCGGCACACAGTTCGGCACGCGAAGAAGAAAGGACCATGCACAAGAACAAGGCTCCCCCGGAGAAGCACTCTCCGGGAACGCCTCCCTACACAGCCTCAGCGACTGCGGCCCCCATTCAGTGCTTGCCCCCACCCCCCTGCGCCAGATCCCTCAGCGCAACATTCAACTCCAGTACATTCACCCGCGGTTCACCCATGAACCCGAGCGAACGCCCGTCAATGTGGCTCTTGACCAGCTGACGCACCACGTCCGCGGGAAGCCGGTTCTCCTTCGCGACCCGGTCGGCCTGCAGCTCGGCGTACGCCGGGGAGATGTCGGGGTCGAGGCCGGAGCCGGACGAGGTGACGGCGTCCGCCGGGACCTTCGACTGAGGCACCCCGTACGTCTCGGAGACCCACTGCTTGCGTTCCTTCACCGCTTTGACGAGGTCGGTGTTGGTCGCGCCCAGGTTGGATGCTCCGGAGACCTGGAGGTCGTACTGGGTGTTGACGCCGTTGGTCCGGTTGCTGCCCAGCCCGGCCGAGGGGCGCGGCTGGAAGAACTTCAGGTCCGGGACGGGGTTGCCTTCCTTGTCCTTGCCCTTGTCGTAGCGCTGGCCGAGCAGCGACGAGCCGACGACCTTGCCGTGGGAGCTCACCTCGGAGCCGTTGGCCCTCCCGGGGAACGCCGCCTGTGCCACGCCGGTGACCACCAGCGGGTAGATGACCCCGCAGACCACGGTCAGTACGAGCAGGGCGCGCAGGCCCGCCCCCATCAAGCGGGCGGTGTTGCGTACGGAGTAGTTCACTGCGGTCACCCGATTCCGGGGATGAGGGAGATGAGCAGATCGATGAGCTTGATGCCGATGAACGGGGCGATCAGGCCGCCGAGTCCGTAGACGGCGAGGTTGCGCCGGAGCATCCGGTCGGCGCTGACCGGCCGGTATTGCACGCCCTTGAGAGCGAGCGGTACCAGGGCGACGATGACCAGCGCATTGAAGATGATCGCCGAGAGGATCGCGGAGTTGGGGCTGGACAGCCGCATGACGTTGAGGGTGTCCAGGCCCGGGTAGGCCACCGCGAACATCGCCGGGATGATCGCGAAGTACTTCGCGACGTCGTTGGCGATCGAGAAGGTCGTCAGCGCGCCCCGGGTGATCAGCAGTTGCTTGCCGATCTCCACGATCTCGATGAGCTTGGTCGGGTTGGAGTCCAGGTCCACCATGTTCCCGGCTTCCTTGGCGGCCGAGGTACCGGTGTTCATGGCCACGCCGACGTCCGCCTGGGCGAGGGCCGGGGCGTCGTTGGTGCCGTCTCCGGTCATCGCGACCAGCTTGCCGCCGGCCTGCTCACGCTTGATGAGCGCCATCTTGTCCTCGGGGGTGGCTTCCGCGAGGAAGTCGTCCACGCCCGCCTCGTCGGCGATGGCCTTGGCCGTCAGCGGGTTGTCACCCGTGATCATGACGGTCTTGATGCCCATCTTGCGTAGTTCGACGAAGCGTTCGCGCATGCCCTCCTTGACGACGTCCTTGAGGTGGATGACTCCCAGGACGCGGGGGCCCTTGTCGTCCTCGACGGCCACCAGCAGCGGCGTGCCGCCGGCCTCCGAGATGGCGTTGCTGAGCGTGTCGGCGTCCGGAGCCACCTCGCCGCCGCGCTCCTGGACCCAGGCGATGACCGAACCGGACGCGCCCTTGCGGACCTTGCGCCCGTCGACGTCCACACCCGACATCCGGGTCTGGGCGGTGAACGGGATCCACTCGGCGTGCGTCAACTCACCCGGATTGAGGGCGCGAAGCGCTTCCCCTGAAGGGTGGTGGTGGGCGACGGGTGGGAGCTCGCGCAAACCGTACTTCTCCTTGGCGAGGACGACGATGGAGCGGCCCTCGGGGGTCTCGTCGGCCAGTGACGACAGCTGGGCCGCGTCGGCGATCTCGGCTTCGGCGGTGCCGTGTACCGGTACGAACTCGGCGGCCTGACGGTTGCCGAGGGTGATGGTGCCGGTCTTGTCGAGCAGCAATGTCGATACATCGCCTGCGGCTTCGACGGCACGGCCGGACATGGCCAGGACGTTGCGCTGTACGAGCCGGTCCATACCGGCGATGCCGATGGCCGAGAGCAGTGCGCCGATCGTCGTCGGGATCAGGCAGACCAGCAGGGCGAGCAGCACGATCATGGGCTGTTCGGCGCCCGCGTAGATCGCGAACGGCTGGAGCGTGACGACCGCCAGCAGGAAGACGATGGTGAGCGACGCGAGCAGGATGTTGAGCGCGATCTCGTTGGGGGTCTTCTGCCGTGCGGCGCCCTCGACGAGGTTGATCATCCGGTCGATGAAGGTCTCACCGGGCTTCGTCGTGATCTTGATGACGATGCGGTCGGAGAGCACCTTCGTCCCGCCGGTGACGGCCGAGCGGTCGCCGCCGGATTCGCGGATGACCGGAGCCGATTCACCGGTGATCGCGGACTCGTCGACGGAGGCCACGCCGTCCACGACATCGCCGTCACCGGGGATGATGTCGCCGGCCTCACAGACCACCAGGTCGCCGATGCGCAGCTCCGTACCGGGGACCTGCTCCTCCGCCGCGCCGTCGAGCCGGCGCGCCACGGTGTCGGTCTTGGCCTTGCGCAGGGTGTCGGCCTGCGCCTTGCCGCGTCCCTCGGCGACCGCCTCGGCGAGGTTGGCGAAGAGCACGGTCAGCCACAGCCAGGCGGCGATCGCCCAGCCGAACCAGTCCGTCGGGGAGGTGCAGGCGAAGATCGTGGTCAGCACGGAGCCGACCTCGACCACGAACATCACGGGGGACTTGATCATCACCCGCGGGTCGAGCTTGCGTATCGCGTCCGGCAGTGACGTGAGCAGTTGCTTGGGATCGAAGAGACCGCCGCCCACACGGCCGTCGCCGGGCTGGTGCCCGCTGGGGACGTCCTGGTGCGGGGCGCGGGTGGGAGTAGCTGTCGAGCTGGAGGCCATGGAGCCGGGCCCTTCCGGTTTCACGGGGGCGGTCATGACAGCCCCTCCGCCAGCGGCCCGAGGGCCAGTGCCGGGAAGTAGGTCAGACCGGTGATGATCAGGATCGTGCCGACGAGCAGCCCGGCGAAGAGCGGCTTTTCGGTACGCAGGGTGCCCGCGGTCTGCGGGACCGGCTGCTGCTCTGCGAGCGAACCGGCCAGGGCGAGCACGAACACCATCGGCAGGAAGCGGCCGAGCAGCATCGCCAGACCGATCGTGGTGTTGTACCAGGGGGTGTTGGCGTTCAGTCCGGCGAACGCGGAGCCGTTGTTGTTGGCGCCGGAGGTGTAGGCGTAGAGGACTTCGGAGAAGCCGTGCGAACCGGCTCCCAGCGCCTTGGTGTTGAGCATCGAGCCCAGGGCGTCGGGCAGCACCATCGACGCGGCGGCGAAGCCGAGCACCAGGGTCGGCGTGATAAGGAGGTAGCAGGCGGCGAGCTTGATCTCGCGGGTGCCGATCTTCTTGCCGAGGTATTCGGGGGTGCGGCCCACCATGAGGCCGGCGAGGAACACCGCGATGATCGCCATCACGAGCATGCCGTAGAGCCCGGAGCCCACGCCGCCGGGGGCGAGTTCGCCCAGCATCATGCCGAGCAGCTGGATGCCGCCGCCGAAGGCGGTGAACGAGGAGTGGAAGGCGTCCACCGCGCCGGTGGAGGTCAGGGTGGTGGCCACCGAGAAGATCGAGGAGGCGCCGACGCCGAAGCGGGTCTCCTTGCCTTCCATGGCGGCGCCCGCGGCCTGCAGGGCGGGACCGCCGTGGGCGGACTCGGTCCACATCATCAGCGCCGTGAAGCCGAGCCAGATGACGCCCATCGTGGCCAGGATGGCGTACCCCTGCTTCACGTTCCCGACGAGCTTGCCGAAGGTGCGGGTCAGCGCGAACGGGATGACGAGGATCAGGAAGATCTCGAAGAGGTTGGTGAAGGCGCTGGGGTTCTCGAAGGGGTGGGCGGAGTTGGCGTTGAAGTAGCCGCCCCCGTTGGTGCCCAGTTCCTTGATGACCTCCTGGGAGGCGACCGCGCCGCCGTTGGTCTGCTGGGCGCCGCCCATGAACTGGCCGACCTCGTGGATGCCGGAGAAGTTCTGGACGGCTCCGCAGGCGACCAGGACGAGGGCGCCGAGGACCGCGATCGGGACGAGCACCCGTATGGTGCCGCGGACCAGGTCGGCCCAGAAGTTGCCGAGGTCGCCGGTGCGGGACCGGGCGAACCCGCGGACCAGTGCGACGGCGACGGCCATGCCGGTGGCGGCGGACACGAAGTTCTGTACCGCGAGGCCGGCGGTCTGCACGACGTGGCCCATGGCCTGCTCGCCGCTGTAGGACTGCCAGTTGGTGTTCGTGACGAAGGACGCCGCGGTGTTGAACGCCTGGTCCGGGCTGATCGAAGCGAAGCCGAGGGACAGCGGCAGACCGCCCTGGACGCGCTGGAGCAGGTAGAGGAGGAGCACGCCCGCCGCGGAGAAGGCCAGGACCCCGCGCAGGTAGGCCGGCCAGCGCATCTCGGCGTCCGCATGGGCGCCGATGCAGCGGTAGATGACCTTCTCGATGCGGAGGTGCTTGGGCGAGGCATAGACGGTGGCCATGTAGTCGCCGAGGGGGCGGTACGCCAGGGCCAGCGCCGCGGTGAGCGCTGTCAGCTGGAGCACGCCGGCGAGAGCGGGGCTCATCTGGCCCGCCGCGGCAGCAGCAGTGGACACCTCAGAACCTCTCCGGGAAGACGAGGGCGAGGACCAGGTAGCCCAGCAGGGCGACGGCCACGATCAGGCCGACGGTGTTCTCGACGGTCACAGCTTCGCCACCCCCTTGGCGACGAGAGCCACCAGCGCGAAGGCCGCGAGGGTGACGGCGACGAAGGCCACGTCGGCCATCGTGTGCTCCTAGAGGGATGAGGAGGTAAGGACTCCTAGAGCAAAGCGCCCTTCCCGCCGCCTGTGACCGCTGTTGACGCCTCCCTTACGGCCATTAGCGCCCCGTTGACGGAATTCATACGCATGCCGACCTGACCTGCACAAACGACGAGGGCCCGCACTCCCTTCCGGGGAGTACGGGCCCTTACGACCGTCACGATCCAGCCGTCACCGGGGCGCCCACGCGCCGCCCGGCCGCCGGAGGTGTCAGCGGATCTCGGTGATCTCCGGTCCGCGTTCCAGACGCTCCACACCGCCGCCGAAGCGCGACTGCTCGGCCGGCTCCTGCTGCACACCGTCCGGCACCATCTGGGCGTCGTCCGGCAGCTTCAGGACGATCGGGTCACGCGGCGCCATCGGGGCGTCACCGCGGATGATGACGGTGTCCCGGAAGATGTGCTCCAGCACGCCCGCGGCCTGCGGCTGCACCGCGCCCTGGCCGGAGATCACACCACGCAGGAACCACCGGGGGCCGTCGACGCCGATGAAGCGCACGACCTGCACACCGTTGGTGCCGTCCGGCAGCTGTACGGGTACCTGGGCGCGCAGCTCCCAGCCCAGCGGGCCCTCGACCTCGTCGATGACCCCGCCCTGCTGGGTGATGCCGGCGGCGATCTCCTCGCGGACCTCGCCCCAGATCCCCTCGTTCTTGGGGGCGGCGAAGGCCTGCAGCTGTACGGCGCTGTCCTGCAGCACCACGGTCGCGGCGACGATGGCGTCACCGGCGACCTCCACCCGAAGCTCCATGCCCTCGACACCGGGCACGAACAGCCCGCCGAGGTCCACCCGGCCCTCACCGGGCTCGGAGACCTCCGACGCGTCCCAGGGACCGTCGGGGCGCGGCGCGGGCGGAAGACTGAGCCGCTGCTGTGCCGCCTCGTCCTCGTCGGCGTCGCTCACCGTGTGCTCGTCGAGCGTGGTGTCCTCGACCGACTCTTCAGGAGCCTCGTTCTTCTTGCGACGTCCGAACACGTCACTGTCCTTCCCGGTCGGCACCGACCGATGCGTATTCATTCCCGCCCGTGGAGCCGTCCACCGCCGCATGACCGCCGGTGGAACCGAATCCCCCCTCGGCCCGCGCCGAGCCGGGAAGTTCCGCCACCTCGTGGAAGCGCACCTTCTCGACCTGCTGGACGACCAGTTGGGCGATCCGGTCGAATCGTTCGAACCGCACGCTCTCGCGCGGGTCCAGATTGACCACGATCACCTTGATCTCTCCACGGTACCCGGCATCCACCGTCCCGGGGGCATTCACCAGCGCCAGTCCGCACCGGGCCGCGAGCCCGGACCGCGGATGCACAAATGCCGCATACCCGTCGGGAAGGGCGATCGACACCCCGGTGGGCAGCACGGTGCGCTCCCCCGGCGCCAGCTCGGCGGCCTCGGTGGTCACCAGATCCGCGCCGGCGTCGCCGGGATGCCCGTACGACGGAACCGGCACGTCTGGGTCCAGCCGTCGCAGCAGCACCTCCACGGGCTTTCGTCCCTCACTCACGGGTTCACCTCGAAGGCACGCGCGCGCTTGGCCTGGTCCGGGTCGGCCATCGCCGCCTGGATCTCCTCGGCCCGGCCGTTGTCGATGAAGTGGTCGACCTTCACCTCGATGAAGACGGCCTCGGCGCGCACCGCGACCGGACCGTCCGGGCCGTCTATGCGTCCCACGGCGGTCGAGTAGATCTTCCGTCCGTCCACCGCGGTGACCCGCGCGTCCAGATGCAGCACCGTGCCCAGCGGCACCGGCCGGACGAAGTCGGTCTCCAGCCGGCCGGTCACCGCGATCACCCGCAGCAGCCAGTTCAGCGAGCCGAGCGTCTCGTCCAGCGCGGTGGCCAGCACCCCGCCGTGCGCCAGACCGGGCGCACCCTGGTGGGCCTCCTTGACGGTGAACTCAGCCCGTACGCTCACACCCTCGCCGGCCCGCGCCTCCAGGTGCAGGCCGTGCGACTGTCCCGTACCGCAGCCGAAGCACCGGTCGTAGTGCGTGCCGAGAAGTTCTCCGGGTGCCGGCGCCTCGGCATGCCGGACCGGAGCGACGGCGTCCTTCGGTGGCGTCAGCCGCGCCCTGGGTTCGTCAGTTCCACTCACGAGTGCAGACCCTACCCGCGCACGTCACGGGCCCGCGCCGCCGTGCCAAGCTGGAGCCATGCAGCCGTACGAAGAACGTCTCACCGCGCCCCGGTCCTGGTGGGTGATCGCCGCGCTGATCGGCGTCGCCTGCGCCCTGATGCTGCTCCCCCTGGGGACGCTCCCGATGCTCGGCGGACTGATCGGCGGCGCGGCGCTGTCCGCGGTGGCGGTGAGCGCGTACGGCTCGGCGCGGATCCGGGTGGTGGGCGGTGCGCTGATCGCCGGTGAGGCGAAGATCCCCGCGTCCGCGCTGGGTGAGGCGCGGGCGCTGGACGCGGACGAGGCGCTGGCCTGGCGTACGCACAAGGCCGATGCCCGCGCGTTCATGCTGCTGCGCAGCTATGTCCGCACCGCGGTGCGGGTGGAGATCACCGACCCTGAGGACCCGACGCCGTACGCCTATCTCTCGACGCGGGAGCCGGAGCGGCTGGTGGCGGCGCTGGCGGCCGTACGCGCCTGACCGGCGGTTCCGGGCCTGGCGGGCGCCGCCCGGCGGGATGAGGGGCCCCTGCGGCTTCGTCAGCCGTTCGCCGGGGCATCCGGCGCGGAGCCGGGAAGGGCGTCCCAGGGCACCTGGTGGGCGCGCAGGTCCTTACGGATCTTTTCCGCGAGCCTTCTGGTGTCCCTGCGGTTCATGAACGCGCCGACGGTGGCGCCGATCATGAACGGCGTGAGGTTGGGGAGGTTGCGCAGGGTGCGCTTCATGATCTGCTGGCGCAGTTCCCGCTTCATCTGCCCGCCCAGGGCGATGTTCAGCGTGGCCGGTTTGGCGAGGTCGATGCCCCGCTCCTCGGCCCAGGAGGTCAGACAGGCCATCACACGCTGCCGGAAATTCCCCGCGGGCCGCAGACCGTAGACCTCGTGCAGCTCGGCGATCAGCTTGATCTCGACCGAGGCGACACCCGTGACCTCGGCGGCCAGCTCGGCCGGCATGGCGGGCGGTACGGGCAGCATCGCTGCCGCGCCGACGCCCGCTCCGACCGTTGCGGTGGCTGCGCAGGCGCCCGCGACGAGCTTGTCGGCCAGGTCCTCGGGGGTCAGTCCGGGGAACTGGGCGCGCAGCGTCGCAAGATCGCGGACCGGGATCCGCGGGGCCGTGTCGATGATGCGGTCGGCAATCGCGGCGATCAGTCCCCGCAGCCTGCCGCCGCCTCCTGCGGCACCGCGGCCCGTCAGGGCCGTGAGCGAGGCCCTGCAGCCCCGTTCCTGCAGTGCATCGGGCGTCCGTTCCGTGGGAAGGGCGGTCGGATCGGCGGGCACGGGCGCGGTTTCCTCATGTGATCGTGCGCCGGCCGCCGGACCGGGTCCGCCCTTGGGGCCCTTACGGAACGGGTTCACGCCTGCCACGGCGTAGACCGGGCTCAGGCCGCGCAGTCGCGGCAGATCGGCTGCCCGTTCTTGTCCTCCGCGGCGAGCTGGCTGCGGTGGTGGACCAGGAAGCAGCTCATGCACGTGAACTCGTCCTGCTGCTTGGGCAGCACGCGCACGGCCAGCTCTTCGTTGGACAGGTCTGCGCCCGGCAGCTCCAGGCCCTCGGCCTGCTCGAACTCGTCGACGTCGACCGCCGAGGCGGACTTGTCGTTCCGCCGCGACTTCAGCTCTTCAATGCTGTCCTCGTTGAGGTCGTCGTCGGTCTTGCGTGGGGTGTCGTAATCCGTAGCCATTTTCGCTCTCCCCCTCTGGGTGTCTGCGGTGTCTCAGCGCTCGTAACGCGTGAGAGGCCGGACTTGTGCCCGACCTGAGGCGGAGATTTTGCCTCACATCAAGGTCTGTTACTCAATCGACACCCAACCGCACCCCTGAAGAGGTGATCGGTTTGGATGGCGATCAGGACCGTACACGGTCCGAATGTCGCACCTCGCGCAGCCCACCACCTGTACTTCCCGTGATCCGACCCCCCGGAAACCCGGACGTCCCAGGCATTCCGACGGCCATTTCGCTCACGGAGCGTAGATGGCCGGAATTTCGCGTCTGTGAGGCATCACACACGCACAGACCGGTGGGCGGACCGGTTCAATTCCGCGCAAAGCGAACTTCGGCGAAGGATCCCCGCCGACCCCCCTCCACGTCAAACCGGGAGGCGAGGCGGTGTACGGCCGCGAGACGGGCGATCGTACGCACGGATGTCCGACGACTGCGCACCGGGGCGCCCAGTGGCTCCAGGAGGCGTACAACCGCCCTGTGGCCTGCATCAGAGCGGCAGGACGACGCGCATCACGAGCCCGCCGCCTTCGCGGGGTGAAGCGGTGATCGTGCCGTCGTGCGCGCGGACGACCGAGCGCACGATGGACAGGCCCAGACCGACCCCCTTGTCGCTGCCGGTGCGCTCGGTCCGCAGCCGCCGGAACGGCTCGAAGAGGTTCTCCACCTCGTAGGCGGGGACCACCGGGCCCGTATTGGCGACCACCAGCACCGCGAAGCCCGGCTGGGGCTCGGTGGCGACCTCGACCCAGCCGTCCTCGGGCACGTTGTAGCGCACCGCGTTCTGGACGAGGTTGAGCGCGATGCGCTCCAGCAGGACGCCGTTGCCCTGTACGAAGACCTGCTGGCGGGCCCCGCGCAGCTCCACGCCCTTGCTGTGCGCCTCCTCGCGGCTCTGGTCGACGGCCTGCGAGGCGACCTCGGACAGATCGACCGGCTTCTTGTCGACGACCTTGTTCTCGCTGCGGGCGAGCAGCAGCAGGCCCTCCACGAGCTGCTCGCTGCGCTCGTTGGTGGCCAGCAGCGTCTTGCCGAGCTGCGCGAGCTCGGGGGACGCGTCCGGGTCGGCGAGCTGGACCTCCAGCAGCGTGCGGTTGATCGCCAGGGGGGTGCGCAACTCGTGCGAGGCGTTGGACACGAACCGGCGCTGGGACTCAAAGGCCCGGTCGAGGCGGTCCAGCATCTCGTCGAAGGTGTCGGCGAGCTCCTTGAGCTCGTCGTCGGGCCCGCCCAGCTCGATGCGGCGGTGCAGATCCGAGCCCGCCACCCGCTGTGCGGTGCGGGTGATCCGCCCCAGCGGTGCCAGCACCCGCCCCGCCATCGCGTAACCGAACGCGAAGGCCACCACCGTCAGCCCCAGCAGCGCCAGCAGCGAGCGGTTGAGGAGGCTGTTGAGGGCCAGCGCGCGCTGCTGCTGGAGGCACTGCTCGACGGCCTCCTGGAGCAGCGGTCCCGAGGTCTTGGTGGGCAGGTCGCAGAGGTTGCTGGTCGACTGGAACTTGCCGCCGAGGATCTTCAGGGGCAGCGCACTGCCGTCGTGCAGCGCGTCCGCGGCCAGCATGTAGATGATCGTCAGCAGCACGATCCCGGCCATCAGGAACATGCCGCCGTACAGCAGGGTCAGGCGTATGCGGATCGTGGGGCGCAGCCACGGGAACGGCCGGACGTTGACCGGCCGGGGGTCCCAGGTGGGCTTGGGGGGCAGGGGCGGTGGCGGGGCGGCCGCCTTGGAGAACGAGGGCAGGGAGGGCATCGTCGGTCAGATCCGGTATCCCGAGCCGGGGACGGTGACGATCACCGCGGGCTCGCCGAGCTTGCGGCGCAGCGTCATGACCGTGACCCGTACGACGTTGGTGAACGGGTCGGTGTTCTCGTCCCAGGCCTTCTCCAGGAGCTGCTCGGCCGAGACGACCGTGCCCTCGCTGCGCATCAGGACCTCCAGCACCGCGAATTCCTTCGGTGCGAGCTGGACCTCCTTGCCGTCGCGGAAGACCTCGCGGCGATTGGGGTCGAGCTTGATGCCGGCCCGCTCCAGTACGGGCGGCAGCGCGACGGTCGTACGGCGCCCCAGGGCGCGGACCCGGGCGGTCAGCTCCGTGAAGGCGAACGGCTTGGGGAGGTAGTCGTCCGCGCCGATCTCCAGGCCCTCGACGCGGTCGCTGACGTCGCCGGAGGCGGTGAGCATCAGGACACGGGTGGGCATCCCCAGCTCGACGATCTTGCGGCAGACGTCGTCGCCGTGGACGACCGGGAGGTCACGGTCGAGCACGACGACGTCGTAGTCGTTGACCGCTATCCGTTCCAGGGCGGCAGCGCCGTCGTAGACCACGTCGACGGCCATGGCCTCCCGGCGTAGTCCGGTGGCCACCGCATCGGCGAGCAGCTGCTCGTCCTCGACGACGAGAACACGCACGTCGCTAGTCCTTCCTCAGGGCCCTCACGGGCAGGCAAAACTTGTCTGAAAGCCCTTCCATCCTGCCCCGAAGAGCCATAAACCGGCGGTAAGAGGGGTGCGGAGGGGTGGAGAGCGGCCCGTGACGCCCGACGGGCATGATTCCTGGGCGGGTTGAGGTTTCCCTGAGGTACCGGGTGGGGAGGACGACTGCACACCCGCGATCACGCCCTGTTTATTAGGCAACTTTAAGCACCCTTTGCCACGAACTGATCCATCGCAGGGACCCAGCCGTGATCACCCACCCGTCGGCACACCCCCGTGCCACCGACCCACGACGAGGGGGCGCACATGGACGCGTTCACCGCAGGCATTTTGCAGCGCATAGAGAACACCGAAGCCGATCTTGACCGGGCCCGGGCTGCGGGCGACGACTTCCTCGCCGAGGTCGAGCAGGCAGAGCTCGAGGACCTGCAGCGACTGGCGACCGAGCACGGCGTGCGCTACGGCGCGGTCAGCAACGCCTGACCGTTTCCCGGCGTACGACGACAGCGCCCCGGCATCCAGGGGATGGTGCCGGGGCGCTGTCATGCCCGCGCGGGGGCCGGGTCAGTCGTGCCAGGCGCCGAGCTCCTCCAGCAGCGGCTGGAGCTGCGCGAAGAGGGCCGGGGAGGCGGCGAGGGTCAGCTCGTGGGCGGCCGGGCGGCCGGGGCGGCCGCCGGTGAGCGCGCCGGCCTCGCGGGCGATCAGGGCACCGGCCGCCAGGTCCCAGGGGTTCAGCCCCCGCTCGTAGTAGGCATCGAGCCGGCCGCCGGCCACATCGCACAGGTCGATCGCGGCCGAGCCGCCGCGCCGGATGTCCCGGACCTGCGGCAGCAGCGTGCGCAGCACCTCGGCCTGGGCGGCCCGGCGCTCGGCGAGGTAGGCGAAGCCGGTGCCGAGCAGTGCCTGGGAGAGCGGCGGGGTGGGCCGGTGGTGGAGGCGCTCGCCGTTGTTGAACGCACCACGGCCCAGGACCGCCCGGCAGGTCTCGCCGCGCATCGGTGCGGCGACGACCCCGACCACCGCCTCGCCGTCCTTCTCCGCCGCGATGGACACCGACCAGGACGGCAGCCCGTAGAGATAGTTCACCGTGCCGTCGATGGGGTCGATGACCCAGCGGACGCCGCTGGTGCCGTCGGTGCTGGCGCCCTCCTCCCCCAGGAAGCCGTCGTCGGGGCGGTGCTCCCCGAGGAAGCCGGTGATCAGCTTCTCGGAGGCGAGATCCATCTCGGTGACGACGTCGATGGGGCTGGACTTGGTGGCGGCGACCCCGAGGTCGGCGGGCCGGCCGTCACGCAGCAGGTCCCCCGCGCGGCGGGCGGCCTCCAGGGCCAGTTCGAGCAGTTCGTCGTAGAGCGCGTCGGTCGGTGTGGCGGCGGTCTGCGGGGCCTCGGGGTACAGCGGGTCGGGCACGATGCTCCTTGCTCACACGGGCGGTGGTCGGGCGGGCGTACGGGCTTACACGGGGGCCTCGGCGACCGGGCCCCGCCAGTCGGCGCCGGCGGCGGCCGGGCGCGGTGTGCGCGCCGGACAGCAGCCGACCGGGCACAGGTCGTGGCCTGCGCCCAAGGCGCCCAGGGCGCAGCGCTCCGGAGCGGCGCCCCGTTCTGCGGCCGCGCGCTCCAGGAGGAGGTCGCGGACGGCCGCGGCGAACCGCGGATCGGCGCCCACGGTGGCCGACCTGGCGACCGGCAGTCCCAGCTCGGCGGCCTTGGCGGTGGCCTCGGTGTCGAGGTCGTACTTGACCTCCATGTGGTCCGAGACGAACCCGATGGGGGCCATCACGACGGCCGGGACGCCCGCGGCGTGCGCCTCTTCCAGGTGGTCGCAGATGTCCGGCTCCAGCCAGGGAATGTGCGGGGCGCCGCTCCGGGACTGGTAGACGAGCCGCCAGGGGTGGTCCACGCCGGTCTCCGCGCGGACGGCGTCCGCAATCACCCGCGCCGCGTCGAGGTGCTGGGCGACGTAGGCGCCGCCCTCGCCCCCGCGGGTGTGGTCGGCGGGCGTGCCGGAGGTGTCGGCGGCGGCGGTGGGGATGGAATGGGTGGTGAAGGCGAGGTGGGCGCCGTCGCGCACCTCCTCGGGCAGTTCCGCGAGCGACGCCAGCACACCGTCGGTCATCGGGCGCAGGAAGCCGGGGTGGTTGAAGTAGTGCCGCAGCTTGTCGACCTGCGGCAGCTCCAGGCCCTCGGCCTGCAGGGCGGCGAGCGCGTCGGCGAGGTTCTCGCGGTACTGGCGGCAGCCCGAGTACGAGGCGTAGGCGCTGGTCGCCAGGACGGCGATCCGGCGGTGTCCGTCGTGGACCATGGTGCGCAGGGTGTCGGTCAGGTAGGGCGCCCAGTTGCGGTTGCCCCAGTAGACGGGCAGGTCCAGCCCGTTCTCGGCGAAGTCCGTGCGCAGCGCGTCGAGCAGCTCGCGGTTCTGGGCGTTGATGGGGCTCACGCCGCCGAACAGGAAGTAGTGCTGCCCCACCTCCTTGAGGCGCTCACGGGGGATGCCGCGGCCGCGGGTGACGTTCTCCAGGAACGGGACGACGTCATCGGGCCCTTCGGGGCCACCGAAGGACAGCAGCAGCAGGGCGTCATAAGGACGGGGGTCGCACTGTTCGGGCATGCCATCGATCCTGCCACCCTTCCCCCGGGGCCGATGGGCAGGTCCCGGCGCGGAGAGGGGAGGCCCGGAGTGGGGCCGAAAACTCGGAGGCGGCCGGCGGCCTGCCGCCCGTAAGCTGTATCGGTTGCAGACATTCCTTACCGATCTTCGGTCCTGACCGGCGGAGCGCCCCGTTGCCCAGTCCCTACCGCGCCATCTTCGGGCGCCCCGGCACCAAGTCGTTCTCCGCCGCCGGACTGCTGGGCCGGATGCCGCTGTCGATGATGAGCATCGGCGTCGTCACGATGGTCTCCCAGTTGACCGGGCGCTACGGCCTGGCCGGCGCGCTGTCCGCGACCCTCGCGCTGTCCGCCGCGGTGCTCGGCCCGCAGATATCCCGGCTGGTGGACCGGCACGGCCAGAGCCGGGTGCTGCGCCCGGCCACCCTGGTGTCGATCGCCGCGGTCGCCGGGCTGCTGCTGAGCGCGCAGCAGCGCTGGCCGGACTGGATCCTGTTCGTCTTCGCGGCGGGTGCGGGGTGCGTACCCAGCATCGGCTCGATGATCCGGGCCCGCTGGGCGGAGATCTACCGGGGCTCCCCACGCGAGCTGCACACCGCCTACGCGTGGGAGTCGATCGTCGACGAGACGTGCTTCATCTTCGGGCCGATCCTGTCCATCGGCCTGTCCACCGCGTGGTTTCCGGAGGCCGGCCCGCTGCTGGCCGCCGGGTTCCTGGCCGTCGGCGTGTTCTGGCTGACGGCGCAGCGTGCGACCGAGCCGGTGCCGCATCCGCATGAGCTGCACCCCAAGGGGTCGGCGCTGCGCTCGCGGGGGCTGCAGGTGCTGGTGGTGACGTTCGTGGCGATCGGGGCGATCTTCGGCGCGATCGATGTGGTGACGGTGGCCTTCGCCGAGGAGGTCGGGCACAAGGCCGCGGCCAGTCTGGTGCTGGCGGTCTACGCGCTCGGCTCGTGTGCGGCCGGCGCCGTCTTCGGGCTGCTGCATCTGAAGGCGCACCCGTCCCGCCGCTTCGTCGTGGGGATCTGCGCGATCGCGGTGAGCATGGTGCCGCTGCAACTGGTGGGCTCGCTGCCGCTGCTGGCCGTCGCGCTGTTCGTCGCGGGGCTGTCCATCGCCCCGACGATGGTGACCACGATGGCGCTGGTCGAGGAGCATGTGCCGCGGGCCAAGCTGACCGAGGGCATGAGCTGGACCAGCACCGGCCTGGCGGTGGGCGTCGCACTGGGCGCGTCGGCGGCCGGCTGGGTGGTCGATGCCGCCGGTGCGGCCCGGGGATATCTGGTGCCGGGGGCGGCGGGGGTGCTCGGCGCGCTGGTGGCCTTCGCGGGCTACCGCAGGCTCCGCCCGCAGCCCGCCCCTTCGGCGACGGACCCGGTGGCGTCCGGAGCACCGTCCGGCCACGGCGGCACGGCCCCGCAGCCGCACAGCGAGGAGAGCGTCGCCTAGCGGGAGGGCATCCGCAGAAGTCCGCTACCTGGCGGGCGTCCGCACGGTCCGGTCGGCCGCCCGCGAGTGAGCGGGGCTTTCGGCGACCCGTGGGCCCGTCCGGAGAGCCGCGAACCGAACACGCGCCGCCCGCTTGCGAGTTACCGTCGGTACGACCTGTCCGGGAGCCGGGCGGTTGCGGCCGGTCCCCGAGCATGTGAGGTACGTCACTCATCCCGGATATCGCGTCGGTGACTGGCATCATGCGCCCACGCCAACGTGGGCCGGACACGCGGGAGGGGACGTCACCATGGCAGTCAGCAACGCCGTCGGCGGCTCGGGAGGGCGCGGCTCGACAACCGGACCGTGGCGCAACTGGGCGGGCAACGTCACCGCCCGCCCCGCCCGGAGCGTGACCCCGGCGAGCACCGAGGAGCTGGCCGCCGCGGTCCGCGCGGCCGCCGCGGACGGGCTGACGGTCAAGGCGGCCGGCACCGGCCACTCCTTCACCCCCGCGGCCGCCACCGACGGGCTGCTGATCCGCCCCGAGCGGCTGGCCGGGGTCCGCAGGATCGACCGCGCGGCCGGCACCGTGACCGTGGCGGCCGGCACCCCGCTCAAGCACCTCAACGAGACGCTCGCCGTCCACGGGCTGTCGCTGACCAACATGGGCGACATCATGGAGCAGACCGTCTCCGGGGCGACCGCTACCGGCACCCATGGCACCGGCCGGACCTCGGCGTCGCTCGCCGCCCAGGTCACCGCCCTCGAACTGGTCACCGCCGACGGCTCGGTCCTGACCTGTTCCGCCGAGGAGCGAGCGGATGTCTTCGCCGCGGCGCGGCTGGGCCTGGGCGCACTGGGCGTGATCAGCGAGCTGACCTTCGCCGTGGAGCCGGAGTTCCTGCTGACCGCCCGCGAGGAGCCGATGCCCTACGACGAGGTGACGGACCGGTTCGACGAGCTGGTCGCCGAGAACGAACACTTCGAGTTCTACTGGTTCCCGCACACCGGCAGCTGCAACACCAAGCGCAACAACCGCAGCCAGGGCCCGGCGGCGCCCCCGGGGAGGGTCAGCGGCTGGGTCGAGGACGAGCTGCTGTCCAACGGGGTCTTCCAGCTCGCCTGCACCGTGGGGCGGGCGGTGCCGGCCGCCGTACCGGGCATCGCCAAGATCTCCAGCCGCGCGCTGTCGGCCCGTACGTACACCGACATCCCCTACCGGGTCTTCACTTCCCCGCGGCGGGTGCGGTTCGTGGAGATGGAGTACGCGCTGCCCCGCGCCGCCGCCGTCGCGGCGCTCGGTGAGCTCAAGGCCCTGGTGGAGCGCGCGGAGTTCAAGATCAGCTTCCCGGTGGAGGTGCGCACCGCGCCGGCCGACGACATCCCGCTGTCCACCGCCTCGGGCCGGGACACCGTCTATATCGCCGTGCACATGTACCGGGGGACGCCGCACCAGGCGTACTTCGCGGCCGCCGAGCGGATCATGACGGCGCACGAGGGCCGTCCGCACTGGGGCAAGCTGCACACCCGCGACGCCGCCTACCTTGCCGACGCCTATCCGCGGTTCGGCGAGTTCACCGCGGTGCGCGACCAGCTGGACCCGGACCGCCGGTTCGCCAACGCCTATCTGCGGCGGGTCCTGGGGGACTGACCGACGACGGCCGCGGCCCGGTGCCTGTGCAGGGCACCGGGCCGCGGCCGTGTCCGTTCCACCTCACCGGACCGTCGCCCCAACGGGCACTCCGGCTCAGGAGGCGCCGGGCGCAGGAGCCTGCCCGTCGGCCCCTTGCTGGCCCTGCGTGCTCCCCGGCTTCTCACCGCCGGTCGAGCCGTCACCCTTTCCGGTGGCGCCGCCGCCGGTGGAACCGCTCGTCGGCCCGTCAGGGGACGAGGGGGTCTCCGGGTCGGGCGAGGTCTTGCCGCTGTCGGACGGGCTGGGCTCCGGCGACGGGCTGCCGCGGTCCTTGCCCTTGTCGGCGCCGGTGCCGTCCGAGGCGCTCGGGTCCGGGGACGGCTGCCGGCCGTCGCCGTGCTGTTTGCCGTCGTCCGGGGAGTCACCCGATCCGGGCGACTGCGGGCTGCTGGGCTGGTGCCGGCCGGACCCACCGGTCTGGATGATGTTGCCCAGCG
Organism: Streptomyces sp. 2323.1; assembly: GCF_900221035.1. Classification (NCBI taxonomy): domain Bacteria; kingdom Bacillati; phylum Actinomycetota; class Actinomycetes; order Kitasatosporales; family Streptomycetaceae; genus Streptomyces; species Streptomyces sp. 2323.1. The sequence goes on from NZ_LT907981.1 coordinate 2,037,210, forward strand.
AGGTGCCCTTCTCGCCGTTCGGCGTCTGCCCGGTGATCAGCTCGGTGCCGGTGACCGCGCCCATGGCGAGCACGAAGACCGCGAGCGCACCGAGCGCCGGCCGCTTCCAGCCGCGCAGCCGGGAACCGTACGTCGCGGTGCTGAGCGCCTCGGGTGGCCCGGCCGGGTGCCGCACGAGCGGTGCGCCGGCCGGCCGGCCGGCGGCCTGGCCCAGCATCGCGGTCCGCTCGTCGAGACGCGGCACCAGCTGCGTACGGTCGGCCGGCCGCTCCGGACCGGCCTGGTCCCCCACGTGCCCCCCTGGGTTCGATTCGCGGTCGACGGGGCGCAACATCCGCGTCGCGTCCTCGGTACCCGGAGCGGGTGAGGCTCTCGCCGGATCACGGGGCCCGGACGGATCGGCCCTCGGGATCAGCTGCGTACGGGCCGTGTCGCGCCCGGGCATCCTGGCGGCGACGGAGGTGACCTCGTCCTCCGCTCCATGCCGGTCGAAGGTCGGCAGCACCATCGTGGAGACGGGCCGCGCGTCGGGTGTGGTGGATCGATTGCGGGTGGCGGAGGAGCGGCGCGGCTTCGGCCGGGTGGTGACCGATGCCTCCTTGATCTGTTCCCCGGTACGCCGGAACAGATGCTGGAATATCGAGCCGCCAGTGGTGGCCATGACACTGACCACACCCGCGCCGATGAAGGATCCGTAGACGCCGAGCTGGCCTGCGAGATACGCCGCGCCGACCGCGGCGACCGCACTGCCGGCAACCTGAGCCACGCTCAGGTCTATCCGCTTCCCCTTCTTCTTCGTGTCGTTTTCGGTTTCTTCGTCCATCTCCAACCTTTGATAGCCGCTTCGATCCATCTTGCATGGAGAAGTGACCATTCGGCGTACCCAAAAGTTCCGATTTTGGGGAATCTGTGAAACTTGCCACCTACGTGCCTGGTAGAGAGATCGACAAGACGACTCAACTCCGTTGCCCGCCCAGAAGTTCGGCGGCGCGGCGGTCCACCTCAGTGGTCCGAATGGAGTACTGTGGCGAGCCCTGGCCCCGGTTCCCGTCCGGCTGCCCGGAACCCACGGGAGGGGCTGTGAAGGCGGCACTCGCCCCGGGGCGCCGCCGACCGGCACGGGTGCACGGCGACAGGACCAACGGCACGGTCACTGAGCGTTGCGAACAGGTAACCGTGTCATAACGGCGTTTCAGGGCCAAGCCTCGACACGCCGGGCAACTCGGCAATGTTGTGGCAGGCTGCACCCGGGCAGGCCACACTCGACTAGCGGAAGCAGCGACGCACGTGACGTCGGCAGGCACCACCCGGGAGGTCCCCATGCCCGAACTGCGTGTCGTGGCCGTCTCCAACGACGGCACACGGCTGGTGCTCAAAGCTGCGGACAGCACCGAGTACACGCTTCCGATCGACGAACGGCTGCGCGCCGCCGTCCGCAATGACCGCGCACGGCTGGGCCAGATCGAGATCGAGGTCGAGAGCCATCTGCGTCCGCGGGACATCCAGGCCCGTATAAGAGCCGGTGCCTCCGCCGAGGAGGTCGCCCAGCTCGCCGGCATCCCCGTCGACCGGGTACGCCGCTTCGAGGGCCCGGTGCTCGCCGAGCGTGCCTTCATGGCCGAGCGGGCCCGTAAGACGCCGGTGCGGCGCCCCGGCGAGAACACCGGTCCCCAGCTCGGCGAGGCGGTCGCGGAGCGGCTGCTGCTGCGCGGCGCCGACAAGGAGAGCGTCCAGTGGGACTCCTGGCGCCGCGACGACGGCACCTGGGAGGTGCTGCTGGTCTACCGCGTCGCCACCGAACCGCACTCGGCGAGCTGGACGTACGACCCGCCGCGGCGGCTCGTGCAGGCCGTGGACGACGAGGCGCGGGCACTGATCGGCGAGAGCGACGACACGCCCGAGCCGAGCTTCCCGTTCGTGCCGCGGATCGCGCGGCTGCCGCGCGACCGGCCGCTGGACCGCGCCCTGGACCGGCAGTCGTCCGAGCGTGCGGTGCCGTCCGGCGACGAGGACGGCGAGCCGCGCGACGCCGAGGAGGCCGTCGGTGAACGGGAGCGCGAGCGCGATTCGCTGACCAGCCTGCTGGAGGCGGTGCCGAGCTTCCGCGGCGACATGGTCGTCCCGGAGAGCCCGAAGGCGCCGCAGAGCGACGAGGAGTCCGAGGCCGAGGTCGAGGAGCCGCCCGCCCCGGCAGCCAGCGCGGGCGCGGGTTCCGCGTACGCGGATGTGCTGATGCCGCGCGCGGTGGCCGGCCACCGCGACCGGCTGACCGGGACCACGGACCGGCAGGCCGAGGCGGACGGCGTCCGGCCCGGCCGCCGCGCCGCGGTGCCCAGCTGGGACGAGATCGTCTTCGGTACCCGGCGGAAGAAGCCGGAGTAGCCGGCACGTTCCCCCTTGGAGCGAACCCGTCCGCCCGTCCCCTGCTTCCAGGGGGCGGGCGGACGGGCGTGTGACGGGGGCTCAGCCGGGCTGCGGGCCGGTGGCGACCGGTCGGGAGGGGTCGGCCGTCCACTCGCTCCAGGAGCCGACGTACAGGGCCGCGGGGACGCCCGCGACCGCGAGCGCCAGCACCTCATGGGCGGCGGAGACGCCGGAGCCGCAGTAGACACCGACCTCCGCGTCCGCCGTGGCGCCCAGCGAGGCGAACCGCTGGGCCAGATCCGAGGCGGCACGGAAGACGGTGCTGCCCTCGGCGACGTTCTCGGTCGTCGGCGCGGACACGGCGCCCGGGATGTGGCCGGCGACCGGGTCGATGGGCTCGACCTCGCCGCGGTAGCGCTCGGCGGCCCGGGCGTCCAGCAGGACTCCGCGGCGGGCCAGCGCGGCCGCGTCGTCCGCCGTCAGCACCGGGAGAGCGCCGGGCAGCGGAGTGAAGTCGCCGGCCGGCGGGGCCGGCTGATCGACGCTCAGGGCTCCCCCGGACGCCTGCCAGGCGGCGAGGCCGCCGTCCAGGACACGCACGTCGGGGTGGCCGGTCCAGCGCAGCAGCCACCAGGCGCGGGCGGCCGCCCAGCTCTGACCGCCGTCGTAGACGACCACCGGGCGGTCCGCGCGGACCCCCGCGGCGCGCATGGCGCCGGCGAACACCTCGAGGTCGGGCAGCGGATGGCGGCCGGCCTTGCCGGGGGGTGCGGCCAGCTCGCTGTCGAGGTCGACATAGACCGCGCCGGGCACATGCCCGGCCTCGTACTGGGGGCGGCCGGGCGGTCCGCCGAGCTGGTAACGGACGTCCAGGAGCACCGGAGCGGCGGGCTGCGCCAACTCGCTCGCGAGTTCGGTAGCGGTGATGATGACGTTCATGGGACTCATCCTTGCGTAGCAACCGCTACGTTCAGAAGGCGGTTACCACCCTCCGTATGACGCAGTTACGTCCTGCCGTCACGCCCACGAAACGACCCAGGGGCCTCAAAACGGGCATTCTCCCCCGCGAACGCGCCGTGGACGGCGCGGCCGGGGCGCACACCAGGGCGCCGGGTGCGAGCATCTGCTCGGGACCGTGCCCGTACCGCGCAGGGTCAGCACCCCGACACTCCGAGGAGAAAGCGACCATGACGACCGAGGCAGCGACCCGGCGGATGTCCGGCGCGCCCTGCTGGGTGAGCCTCCTGGCCCACAGCATGTCCGCGACGCAGGAGTTCTACGGCGCGCTGTTCGGCTGGGAGTTCCGCCCGGGGCCGCAGCACTTCGGTCCGTACGCCCGGGCCTTCCTCGACGGCCTGGAAGTCGCCGGGGTCGGTGAGCTGGCGCCCGACCGCCACCTCCCGGTCTCCTGGACCACCTATCTGGCCAGCGACGACGCGGATGTGACGGCGGAACAGATCCGTTGCTGCGGTGGGACGGTGGGCGTCGGGCCGCTGGACGCGGACGACGACACGGGGCGGATGGCGATCGGCTCCGATCCGCAGGGCGCGATCTTCGGCGTCTGGCAGGGCAAGTCGCTGATGGGCACCGCGCACACCGGCGAGCCGGGCACGCCGGTGTGGAACGAGCTGGTCACCCGGGACACCGGCTCGGTCAGCCCGTTCTACGAGCACGTCTTCGGCTTCGAGGCGGAGCCGGTGGCCTCGGCCGGTCCCGACGCCCTGACGCTGCAGCTCAAGGGGCAGCCGGTGGCCGGTATGCGCGGCGTGGGCGCCGACCTGCCCCGCGACCGGGGCTCCCACTGGATGACGTACTTCGCCGTCCCCCACACGGACGCGGCGGCCCGCCGGGTCACCGAACTGGGCGGACAGGTGCTGCACGCCCCCCGGGATTCCGCGCACGGCCGGCTGGCGGCCGTCGCCGACAGCGAGGGTGCCGTCTTCACGATCATCCAGCAGGGATGAACGCCCGCTGTCCCAGGGGCGGTGGGGCTCACGCGGTGTCCAGGCGCATCCGGACGTAGCACGCACCGGCCGGCCCCGGGCGCCGGTGTCCGTCCGGCTGCCAGCCGTGCCGCGCGTAGAAGGCCTGCGCACGGTGGTTGCGCTCCCATGCCTCGACCCGGCCGGTGGGCAGCGCGGCCTCGCGCAGGAACCGTACGAAGGCCGCGTGCAGTTGGCCGCCGATGCCCTGTCCCCACTGACCGGGCAGCACATGGATCTGGTACAGCTCGCCCACGGTCACCGGCTCGTTCCCGGGGACGAGCGGCGGGCCCATGGCCAGCACGCCCACCAACGTGTCGTTGCGGAGCGCGCACCGCACCGTCCTGGTGGGCGACCGGATCGAGCGCGCCCACCCCTCCCGTCGCCGCGCCGGGCCGTCGGGGGTGTCGATCTCCGCCGCGGGCAACCCGCCCGCCCGGTAGTACGCGGTGCGGGCCCGGGTGTGCAGTTCCACGAGCGAGTCCAGGTCGGCAGGAACAGCGGGGCGCAGTAAGGCCGGAGGGCGCGTCATACCCGTGAGGACGGGCCGGGCGGGCCGGCGGGTTCCGTCCGCGCGGCACCGGGCACGGTGCGGTCGCCCCGGCATCCGTGGGGCGGTGCGGCGCCGGCGGCCGCCGCTACTTCGTGCCGTCGACCGGCAGTACGTCCGGGGAGAGGGCGGCCGCGCGGGCGGTCGCCGAGGTCTGGCGGCGACGGTGATGGCGCCGGCACAGCACCTCGTAACCGACCTCGGCCTGGGGGCTGTCCACGTCGCCCACGACATCGCCGACGACGACCTGTGCGCCCTCGACGACCATCCGGCCGTCGACGGTACGGGCGTTGTGCGTGGCACGGGCGCCGCACCAGCACAGCGCCTCGACCTGCAACACCTCTACCCGGTCGGCCAGTTCGACCAGGCGCTGGGAGCCGGGGAAGAGCTTGCTGCGGAAGTCGGTGGTGATGCCGAAGGCGAAGACGTCCAGTTCCAGGTCGTCGACGACGCGGGCGAGCTGGTCGACCTGTTCGGGGGCCAGGAACTGCGCCTCGTCGGCGATGACGTAGTCGACCCGGCCGCCGGAGGAGAGGTGGCCGATGACATGGGCGTAGAAGTCCATGTCGTCCGCCGCCTCGACGGCCTCGGTGACCAGACCGAGCCGGGAGGAGAGCCTGCCGTGGCCGGCCCGGTCGTTGCGGCTGTAGATCATGCCTTGCAGACCGCGGGAGGAGCGGTTGTGTTCGATCTGCAGAGCGAGGGTGCTCTTTCCGCAGTCCATGGTTCCGGAGAAGAACACCAGCTCGGGCATGGGAAGGTGCGGGCCTTTCGGGCTCGTGAGGGGGTGGCGACGTGCGGGCGGTGGGCCGTGCGGATCAGGTACGGACTTCCAGGAGGGGCACCAGCTGCTCCACCGGGGTCATCGAGCCGTGCATCCCGACCATCTCCGATTCACGGGGCTCCCGTTCGGTCGCGATGATCACCATGTCGGCGTGGGCGGCCGCCACGACATCGCCGATCCGGGCGCGCACCCGGTCGTCGACCGACGGGCCGAACCAGCCCGCGGCGATGGCCTCGTCACGGCTCGCGACCCACATCTGCTCACCGACCACCTCGCGCCATACGGCGAGCACATCGGCGGCCGCGCCCGGGTGGGCGTACACATGCCGGGCCCGGCCCTCGCCGCCCAACAGGCGTACGCCGGCGCGCAGTTCCCAGTCCTCGTCGAAGTCGATCCGGGACTCCGGGTCGAAGGGGATGTCGATCATGCCGTGGTCGGCCGTGATGTAGAGGGCGCTGCGCGGCGGGAGCTGCTCGGCCAGCCGCTGGGCGAGCCGGTCGACGTACATCACCTGGCCGCGCCAGGCATCGGAGTCGACGCCGTAGCGGTGCCCCTTGCCGTCGACCTCGGAGTAGTACGTGTAGACCAGCGAGCGGTCACCGGCGGCCAGCTGCTCGGCCGCGAGGTCCATCCGCTCCTCGCCGGAGAGCCGGCCGTGGAAGGTGCCGCCGCTGAGCGCGACCTTGGTGAGCGGGGTGTGCTGGAAGTTCGGTGCGGAGACCTGGCAGGTGTGGATGCCGGCGGCGTCCGCGCGCTGGAAGACCGTCGGATACGGCTGCCAGGCATAGGGGTCGGTCCACGGATACCAGCGCAGCTGGTTCATCAGGGCGCCGGTGTCCGGGTCCTGGCAGGTGTAGCCGGGCAGGCCGTGGGCGCCCGGCGGCAGGCCGGTGCCGACCGAGGCGAGGGAGGTGGCGGTGGTGGAGGGGAAGCCGGCGGTGAGCGGGCGGCCGCTGCCGTTGAACGACGTGTCCAGGAGGGAGGTCAGGAACGGCGCCTCTTCCGGGTGGTTGCGCAGCAGCTCCCAGCCGAGGCCGTCGATCAGGAAGACACAGGCGCGGTCGGCGGGGGCCAGCTCCATCGACGTGGCCACGCCGGGTATCTCCAGGCCCGCGGCGATGCCGGGCAGCAGATCGGCGAGCGAGCCGGTGCCGTACTGCGGTACGGGGGCGCCCAGCGGGTCGAGCGGTTCGGGTTCCGGCCAGGCGGGGACGGTGTGGGTCATCAGCGGGTGGTGGTGGCCGCGGTGGCCTCGGAGAGCGCCTGGGCGAAGGTGAGCGTCTCGCGCACCGAGTCCGGTCCGTCGCCGGCCTCACTGACCCGCAGCGAGAGGTCGTCGGCGGTGGACGAGCCCGTGTAGCCGTGGTCCGCCTCGCAGTTGGGGTCGCCGCAGGCAGCGGGCTCCAGATCCAGGCGGGCGACCGCGCCCCAGCCGATGGTCAGCACGACCTCGCGGGGCAGCTGGCCCGGGGTGTACGACTCGGGGTTGGCGACCACGCGGCTGAGCACCACGGACGAGATCCGGCCGAGCTTGACGGACTCGGTGGAGGTGGTGGCGTACGGCGACGGGGAGGTGGCGTCGGCGGCCTGCTCGTCGGTATGGCTGACGATGAAGCGGGTGCCGGTCAGGACCAGGACCGTGACATGACGGCGGACCTCGTTGGCGTCGAAGGTCGTCTCCTGATGGACGAGGTACGACACCACCGGCTCACCACCGACCGCGGCCTGCACCGCCTCGGCCACGAGCGTCGGGTAATAACCACTGCGCTCGATCGCCGCACGCAGTCCCTGGGTCGTCGTACCGGTCTTAGCCATGGGGTCCATCTTACGGGGCGTACCGGGCCGCGAGAGCCTCAGTAGACGGGCAGCCGGCGGGGGCCGAGGTCAGTGGTGGCGGGGGGCCTGGCCAGGCGGACGGAGGCGCCCAGGACGGAGAGGCCGTGCGCGGCGACGACGACCGGTTCGAGGTCCACGGCGACGACCTCGGGGTGGTCGTCGACCAGCCGGGAGACCCGCAGCAGCAGCTCGGCCAGCGCGGCGGTGTCCACCGGCTGGGAGCCGCGCCAGCCGAACAGCAGCGGGGCGGCACGGATCGAGCGGATCTGTTCGGCGACCTCGCGGTCGGTGGCGGGAATGAGGCGGTGGGCGATGTCGCCGAGCAACTGGGAGGGCGCACCGGCCAGCCCGAAGGAGAGGACGGCGCCGGCGGCCGGGTCGATGGCGGCCCGGATGACGGTGTCGACGCCGCGCGGCACCATCGACTGGACGACCGGACGCAGCTCTTCCGGCGAGCCGAGGAAATCGGTCAATTCGGCATACGTGCGGCGGAGTTCCCGCTCGCCGGCGATGTCGAGGCGTACGCCGCCGAGGTCGGCGCGGTGGCGCAGATGGGGTGCGGTGGTCTTGAGGGCCACGGGATAGCCGAGGCGGGCGGCGGCACGGACGGCGGTGTCCGCGTCGGGGGCCGCAAGGACGGGGCGGGTGTGGATGCCGTAACGGGCGAGCAGGGCCTCGGCGTCCTCGGGCGGCACGGGGACCGAGCGGCCGGTGGGGACGTCAAGGGTGAGCCGGCCCAGGAGGCGCTCGATGTCGGCGCCGGCCGCCGCCTCCTGGATGTCGTCGTACTCGGGCACCCGGCCCGGGTCGGCGGCCTCGCGGCGCCACGCGGCATAGCGGACGGCCTCGGCGAGGGCACGGACGGCACGCTCGGCGGCCGGGTAGGCGGGGATACGGACGGGGGCGGTGCGGCGCGGGGGCGGGGTGGTCGCCCCGGGGTCGCGGGTTGGGGCCGGCTGCGCGGCGGCGAGGGTGGGCGGCGGTCCCGGGGGGCTCAGGGGGCGTGCGGGGTGCGACGGGCTGCGCGGGGGCGGTGCGGACTCCGGGAGCCGGGCGGGTGCCGGGGCCGGGTCCTCGGGGCGGGGCGCCCGGTCCCCGGCGGCGGCGTCGGGCCCGGACGCCGGGGCGGGTGCGGGTGCGGGTGCGGGTGCGGGTGCGGGTGCGGGTGCGGGTGCGGGTGCCGCGAGCGTCTCCGCCAGCTCGTTCATCGCCAGGTGGACGACGGTCACCGGCTTCTCCGGGTGGGCCTCGGCGGCGGTACGTAGGGCGGCGGCGAGCGCGGCGCCCTCACCGCCGCCCGGGGAGACCGCGGCCCCCTCCCCCACCCAGGGGATGGCCGTGACGACCACGGCGTCGCAGCCGTCGCCGGCCAGTGCCTCGGCGAGCGCGGCCCGGAAGTCGTCGGGCGTCGCGGCCGAGGTCAGGACGTGCGGCCGCTGCGGGCGCAGCCGTTCGGTCAGGCAGGCGTCGTAGGCCAGCAGCGCCAGCGACTCGGAGTTGCCCAGGATGGCGATGCGCGAGCCGGCCGGCAGCGGCTGGGAGGCCAGCAGCAGCCCGGCGTCGATCAGCTCGGTGACCGTGTCGACGCGGATCACGCCCGCCTGGCGCATCAGGGCGGCGACGGTGCTGTCGGGGACGCGGACGGTGGGTACGGCGTGGCCGGGCGGGGCGGTGCCGTTGTGCCGGGCACCCCGGGCGACCACGACCGGTTTGACGGCGGCGGTGCGGCGGGCGAGCCGGGCGAACTTGCGGGGGTTGCCGATGGACTCCAGGTAGAGGATCACGACGTCGGTGTCCGGGTCCTCGTACCAGTACTGGAGCAGGTCGTTCCCGGAGACGTCGGCGCGGTTGCCGGCCGAGACGAAAGCGGAGATACCGGCGATGCCGCCGTCGCCGGGGCCGCGCGCATGCAGTCCGCTGAGCAGCGCGATGCCGATGGCACCGGATTGGGTGAACAGGCCGATGTGGCCGGCGCCGGGCATCTGGGGTGCGAGGGAGGCGTTCAGCCGGACACCGGGGGCCGTGTTGATCAGGCCGAAGGCATTGGGCCCGATGAGCCGCATGCCGTACGAGCGGGCCTGGCGGAGCAGGTCGCGCTGCCGCTCCCTGCCGTCCGGGCCCGCTTCGGCGTACCCGGAGGACAGGATCAGCACGCCCTGGACGCCGTGTTCGCCGCAGTCGCGGACGACGTCGGGGACGCTGTCCGCGGGCACGGCGATGACGGCGAGATCGACCGGGTCGGAGATCTCCCGCAGCGCGCGGACCGCCGGCACCCCTTCGGGGTCCAGCCGCTGCATCCCTTCGGGGAAGGCGTGGTTGACGGCGTGCACCCGGCCCGTGAAGCCGGAGTCCAGGAGGCTGCGCAGGGCCGTACGGCCGACGCCGCCGGGGGCGCGGCCGGTACCGATGACGGCGACCGAGCGCGGGGTGAGCAGCCGCTGGACGGAGCGGGCCTCGGCCCGCTGCTCGCGGCCGCGCATCACGGCCATGGACTGCTCGGTCGGCTCCAGATCGAACTCCAGCCGGACCACGCCGTCTTCGAAGGTGCGCTTGTGGGTGTAGCCGGCGTCCGTGAAGACCTTGATCATCTTGGAGTTCGCCGGGAGCACCTCGGCGGCGAACCGGCGGATGCCGCGCTCGCGGGCGACGGCCGCAATGTGCTCCAGGAGGGCGGAGGCGACGCCGCGGCCCTGGTGGGCGTCCTGGACGAGGAAGGCGACCTCCGCCTGGTCGTCCTCGGGGTCCTTCGCGGGCAACCCCTGGTCGTTGATCCGGTCGTAGCGGACGGTGGCGATGAACTCGCCGCCGACCGTCGCGGCGAGCCCGACCCGGTCGACGTAGTCGTGGTGGGTGAAACGGTGCACGTCACGGTCGGACAGGCGCGGGTAGGGCGCGAAGAAGCGGTAGTACTTCGACTCGTCCGAGACCTGTTCGTAGAACGAGACCAGCCGCTCGGCATCGTCGGGGGTGATGGGGCGGATCCGCGCCGTGCCGCCGTCACGCAGCACCACGTCTGCTTCCCAGTGGGCCGGGTACGCGTGGTCCTGCGACTTCTGCATGCGGACAGCGTACGACCGGGCACCGACAACGGGCGGCGCGCGTACGCTCGGGGTGCAGAGCAGGCCGGGGCTGCCGTGGAGTCCGTACGGCACGGCCCGGCCGACCGGCCTCCCTTGGGACCAGGGGCGGCGAAGGCCAGGACGAACGTCTGGTGGAGCACGTCCGACAGCGTGAGAGACTGGTCTAGACAACAGTCACGACTTTGAAGGGCAACACCATGGCAGAGCGCCGCGTCAATGTCGGTTGGACCGAGGGCCTGCACGCCCGCCCCGCGTCGATCTTCGTCCGTGCGGCCACCGCCTCCGGCGTCCCGATAACGATCGCCAAGGCCGATGGCAACCCCGTGAACGCCGCCTCCATGCTCGCGGTCCTGGGCCTGGGCGCCCAGGGCGGCGAGGAGATCGTGCTGGCCTCCGACGCCGAGGGCGCCGAGGCCGCGCTCGACCGCCTGGCCAAGCTCGTCGCCGAGGGTCTCGAAGAGCTCCCCGAGACCGTCTGAGCCCCTCGGGCTCTCTGCTGTATGCGGCGGCCCCGCCGCGGTAACCGGTCACCGGCTGCCGCGGCGGGGCCGTTTCACTGCGCCCTGAGTCCGAGGCGGGGCAACGGTGTGCGAGGTCGCCGCATGCGCATGACCGCGCGGGTGCACCGGAATTCCCCGGCCGCCCGGAAATCCGGGACGGGCGAGAAATGGTGCGCACCATGAAGCATGGCATTCCGGTGCCGTAAAACGCGCACCATTAACCATCCGCGGCGCCGAAGAATGGGCATCCGAATACCGGCGGAATACGCGCCGGAGAAGGGAGCTCACTTCGCCGCACCGAAACCCGTTCCACACGTCCCACACTTCCCGTACTTCTTCGCGTGTGGGACTTCTTTGTATACGGGACGGTTGTTAAGGGCGGACGCGCACCGTGTTGACGGGCGGTTTCGGATCCCTCACCTCGGTCTTGAGCGGCCGCCGCAGCCGGTACACCGGGAGCGAGCGCTCGACATGGGCCGCCATCAGGGCACGGGCCCGTTCCGCGTCCCCCCGGGCCACCGCGTCCAGCACGGCACCGTGTTCGTCCCACGACTCGCCGGCCCGGACCGGCGGTTCCACGGTGTACATCCACTCGATCTTGCGCCGCAGCTGGGTCAGCAGGGCCGTCAGACTGGGGCTGCCGACCGCCTGGGCCAGCGTCTCGTGGAACCAGTCGTCGAGTTGCTGCAGGTCCGCCGGATTGCCGTGACGGGCCCGCTCGCGGCCGAGGCGTACCAGACCGCGGAGCACCTTGAGGTGGGCGGGGCTGCGGCGGGCGGCCGCGCGGGCGGCGCCCAGCGGCTCCAACAGGGCGCGGATGTCCAGGAGATCGGCGGCCTCCTGTTCGGTGGGCTCGGCGACGCAGGCCCCCGCGTGGTGGCGGGTGGTGACGAAGCCCTCGGACTGCAGGGTCCGCAGCGCCTCACGGACCGGCACTCTGGATACGCCGTAGCGGGCCGCGAGGATCTCCTCGATCAGCCTGCTCCCCGGCGCCAGCGCACCGGAGACAATGTCGTCGCGAATCGCCGTGCACACCGCATGCGCGGAAATATGGCCTCGCATCTCCCGAGCCTCCGCCGTAATCCCCTGGAAACGCCACCGGTCGGCGGCTTTTCCGTGACTCTATTCGACCGGAGGGGATTTTCCGACGGGCACCGAATATTCATGGATATTTTTGGCCGGAAGTCGCGGGCGAGCAGGCCCCGTATCCGGTGCACCCCGGGCCCGGCAGCCGCGCCGCCGAAACGCCGCGCCACATACGCCGAAGCCCCGGTCGCGGGGCCGGGGCTTCGGGAGGACGTGCGGTGCGAGGCACCCTCCCGGGCGGCGGGGCGGGCGAGCGGGAGGTCAGACGTTGACGCCGTGCGCGCGCAGGTAGGAGATCGGGTCGATGTCCGAGCCGTAGTCGGGACCGGTGCGGGCCTCGAAGTGCAGATGCGGGCCGGTGACGTTGCCGGTGGCACCGGAGAGGGCGATCTGCTGGCCGGGGGTGACGTGCTGGCCGACCGAGACGGCGAACGACGACAGGTGACCGTACTGGGTGTACGTACCGTCGTTCATCTTGATCACGATGTTGTTGCCGTACGAACCGCCCCAGCCGGCCTCGACGACAGTGCCCGAGCCGACGGCATGGACGCTGGTGCCGGAGGCGGCGTGGAAGTCGATGCCGGTGTGGCTGCCCGAGGACCACAGACTGCTGGACGCCTTGTACCCGGTGGAGATGTAGGAGTCGGCGACCGGCGCGACAAAGGTGTTCAGGCGCTTGCGCTCCGCGTCGCGGGCGGCGCGCACCTTGGCCTTGTGGACGGCCTCGGCGCGGCGCTTGGCCTCATCGGCCTGCTTCTTCGCCAGGGCTTCGGCCTTCGCCTGCGCGGCGGCGGACTCCGCGGCGGCGCGCTGCGCGTCGGCCTGGGCTGCGACGTGGCTGGCAAGCTCGTCACCCAGGACGACGGCCTGCTGCAGACCCGTGTCGTGGGCGGGTGCCACGTCGGTGGCGGCCAGCGCCGGCGAGGCCACGGAGGCGACCACGCCGCCGGCCGCAAGGGTGGCTATGCCGGCGACCTTGCGGGTCGTCCGGGCAGGGCGGTCGGCGCGGCGGTGTTTCCCGGTGGCACGGATGAACGCCATGTACTGGCTTGTCCTTTCCCTCCTTCTCGCCTACCGGGTTAGCTGACGGGTTCGGAGCAGGAAGGTCTCCTACGGGCTCCTCGGGAGAGGAGTCCGATTCACCCCAAGGGACGTGTGGGTCCCCGGCTCCCCTGGCTCGCGCCGTACGGGGACTCGGCGATGACTGCCCGGTGCCACTGTTGTGGCGGACTTGTGACGAACAGCCGGACCGACGCTAAACGGGGCCACTTTCCCTGGGCAAACAGATGCCGTTTTTTGTGCGGGATGCCACAAGAACCGGCGCAACCAGCCGTAAGAAAACGGACATACAGCGGCTCCCGTGGCGAGTGAGTGCCACGGGAGCCGCTTTGTCGATATATGACCTTCCGTCACGCGGACTAGCCGCTGACGACCGTCACCTCGCCGATGCCCAGCGCCTTGACCGGCTCGGCGATCTGCGCCGCATCACCCACGAGGACCGTCACCAGCCGGTCCACGGGGAAGGCGCTGACCGCCGCCGCGGTCGCCTCGACCGTCCCGGTCTCCGCGAGGCGGGCGTACAACTGCGCCTGGAAGTCGTCCGGGAGGTGCTGTTCCACCTGGTCGGCCAGCGTGCCCGCGACGGCCGCCGCGGTCTCGTACTTCAGCGGCGCGACCCCGACGAGGTTCTGCACGGCGACATCCCGCTCGTCGTCGGTCAGCCCCTCTGCCGCGAGGGTGCGCAGCACCTTCCACAGGTCTTCGAGCGCCGGGACGGTGGAGGCGGTGTCCACCGAGCCGCTGATGGCGAGCAGCGCGGCACCCGTGGCCCCCTCGGGGGACGTGGGGGCGGTGGAGCGGAGCACCTGGCCGAACGCGCGCACCCCGTAGGTGTAGCCCTTCTCCTCCCGCAGCACACGGTCCAGACGGGAGGTGAGGGTGCCACCCAGGCAGTACGTGCCGAGGACCTGCGCGGGCCACACCCGGTCGTGCCGGTCGGAACCGATCCGGCCGATGAGCAGCTGCGTCTGGACGGCCCCGGGGCGGTCCACGATCACCACGCGCCCGGTGTCGTCGGCGACGATCGGCGCGGCCTTCAGCGGCTCGGCCGTCGAGCCGCTCCAGGCGCCGAGGGTGTCGGCGAGCGCCGCGCCCAGGTCGACGCCGGTGAAGTCACCGACGATGACGGCGGTGGCCGTGGCGGGCCGTACATGGGCGTCGTAGAAGGCGCGGACGGCCGCGGCGTCGATGCGCGCGACGGTCTCCTCGGTGCCCTGGCGCGGGCGCGACATGCGGGCCGTGGCCGGGAACAGCTCCTTGGACAGCGCCATCGCGGCGCGCCGGGCCGGGTTGGCGAGCTCGTGCGGGATCTCGTCGAGGCGGTTGCGGACCAGCCGCTCGACCTCGCTCTCCGGGAACGCGGGGGCGCGCAGCGCGTCGGCGAGCAGGCCGAGCGCGCGGTGCAGCCGGGAGGCCGGCACCTCCAGGGAGACCCGTACACCGGGGTGGTCGGCGTGCGCGTCCAGGGTGGCGCCGCAGCGCTCCAGCTCGGCGGCGAACTCCTCCGCGTCGTGCTTGTCGGTGCCCTCGGACAGCGCCCGCGCCATGATCGTGGCGACGCCGTCCAGGCCCTCGGGCTCGGCGTCCAGCGGAGCGACGAGGTTGATCTCGACGGCGACGACCTGCTGACCGGGGCGGTGGCTGGTCAGGAGGGTGAGGCCGTTGGGCAGTTGGCTGCGCTCGGGCGCCGGGAAGGCCCACGGCTTGGGCGCGCCGCCCCGGGGCTGCGGGTGGAAGTCCATCGTGCTCACAGGGGTGTCGGCGTGGGTGGTGGCGTCGCTCACTGGTCCGCCTGCCCTTCCTCGGTGTCGGCGGCGTCGTTCGGCTCGGTCGGCTCGTAGACCAGTACCGCGCGGTTGTCGGGGCGCAGCCGGGCCTTGGCGACCGCCTGCACCTCCTCGGGGGTGATGTCCAGGACGCGCTGGACGGCGCTCAGCGCGAGCTGGGGGTCGCCGAACAGGACGGCGAAGCGGCACAGTTCGTCGGCGCGGCCGCTGACCGTGGCGAGCCGGTCCAGCCATTCACGCTCCAGCTGGGCCTGTGCGCGCTCCATCTCCTCCGGGGTCGGCCCCTCGGCGGCGAAGCGGGCCAGCTCCTCGTCGACCGCGCGCTCGATGTCGGGGACCTCCACCCCGCCGGACGTCTTCACGTCCAGCCAGCCCAGCGAGGGCGCGCCGGCCAGCCGCAGCAGGCCGAAGCCGGCGGCCACCGCACTGCGGTCGCGGCGCACCAGCCGGTTGTACAGCCGGGAGGACTCGCCGCCGCCCAGTACGGTCAGCGCGAGGTCCGCGGCGTCCGCCTCACGGGTGCCGTCGTGCGGCAGACGGTAGGCCGCCATCAGGGCGCGGGAGGGCACGTCCTCCTCGACGACCTCACGCAGCTGGCCGCCGATGACGTCGGGCAGCGTGCCGTCGCGCGGCGGCTGCTTGCCGTCGTGCGAGGGGATCGAGCCGAAGTACTTCTCCACCCAGGCCAGGGTCTGCTCGGGGTCGATGTCACCGACGACCGACAGGACGGCGTTGCTGGGTGCGTAATACGTACGGAAGAACGCCCGCGCGTCCTCCAGGGAGGCCGCATCGAGGTCGGCCATCGACCCGATGGGCGTGTGGTGGTACGGGTGGCCCTCCGGGTACGCCATGGCCGTCAGCTTCTCGAAGGCCGTGCCGTAGGGGACGTTGTCGTAGCGCTGTCGGCGTTCGTTCTTGACGACGTCGCGCTGGTTCTCCATGGACTCGTCGTCGAGCGCGGTCAGCAGCGAGCCCATCCGGTCCGCCTCCAGCCAGAGCGCGAGCTCCAGCTCATGGGCGGGCATGGTCTCGAAGTAGTTGGTGCGCTCGAAGCTCGTGGTGCCGTTGAGCGAACCGCCGGCGCCCTGCACCAGCTCGAAGTGACCGTTGCCCGTCACCTGTGCGGAGCCCTGGAACATCAGGTGCTCGAAGAGGTGAGCCAGGCCCGTACGGCCCTTGACCTCGTGGCGGGAGCCGACGTCATACCACAGGCAGACCGCTGCAACCGGGGTCAGGTGGTCTTCGGAGAGCACCACGCGCAGGCCATTGGCCAGCCGGTGCTCGGTCGCTGTCAGGCCGCCGGAGCCGGCTTGTTCTGTGGCCGTGTGACCCATGGGCATGTACGTCCCTTCGATCCGCTTGCGAGGAAGTTCTGTCACTGTATGCAAGCGCGTCGGGATCTGGCGAAGTTCCCGGGCGACCGGCCCCGTATGTGCGCCCGGGCGGCTTCCGGGGGAGCCGAAGGGGGAGTCGCGGTCGGCGTTGTCAGTGCGGCGGTCCACAATGGTCCGCGTCAGACTCAGAGATGTGCGCGGGCTGATCCCCCGCCCGGTTGACCCGACGGGTTGACCGATGCTTTCCGATATCGGCAGTAGACGCAGCAGAAGGAGCCGCAGCCGCGATGGCCCGCCGCAGCACGAAGACCCCGCCGCCGGACGACTTCGAGGAGAGGATCCTCGACATCGACGTCGTCGACGAGATGCAGGGTTCCTTCCTCGAGTACGCGTATTCGGTCATCTACTCGCGCGCCCTGCCGGACGCCCGCGACGGTCTCAAGCCCGTGCACCGCCGCATCCTGTACCAGATGAACGAGATGGGTCTGCGGCCCGACCGCGGCTACGTCAAGTGCGCCCGGGTCGTCGGCGAGGTGATGGGTAAGCTCCACCCGCACGGCGACGCGTCCATCTACGACGCGCTGGTGCGCATGGCGCAGCCGTTCTCGATGCGGGTGCCGCTGGTGGACGGCCACGGCAACTTCGGCTCGCTGGGCAATGACGACCCGCCCGCCGCGATGCGGTACACCGAGTGCCGGATGGCGTCCGCGACGTCCCTGATGACGGAGTCCATCGACGAGGACACGGTCGACTTCGCACCGAACTACGACGGCCAGGAGCGGGAGCCGGTCGCCCTCCCGGCCGCGTATCCGAACCTCCTCGTCAACGGGACGTCCGGCATCGCCGTCGGTATGGCGACGAACATGCCGCCGCACAACCTGGGCGAGGTCATCGCCGCGGCCCGCCATCTGATCAAGCATCCGAACGCCGATCTCGACACCCTGATGCGGTTCGTGCCGGGGCCCGACCTGCCGACGGGCGGCCGGATCGTGGGGCTCGGCGGCGTACGGGACGCGTACGAGAAGGGCCGCGGCACCTTCAAGATCCGCGCGACGGTCACGGTCGAGACCGTCACCGCCCGCCGCAAGGGGCTGGTCGTCACCGAACTCCCCTTCACGGTCGGCCCCGAGAAGGTCATCTCAAAGATCAAGGACCTGGTCGGCTCGAAGAAGCTGCAGGGCATCGCCGACGTCAAGGACCTCACCGACCGCGAGCACGGCCTGCGGCTGGTGATCGAGGTCAAGAACGGCTTCAACCCCGAGGCCGTCCTGGAGCAGCTCTACAAGCTCACGCCGATGGAGGAGTCCTTCGGTATCAACAACGTCGCGCTGGTGGACGGCCAGCCGCTGACGCTGGGCCTCAAGGAGCTGCTGGAGGTCTATGTCGACCACCGCTTCAATGTGGTGCGCCGGCGCAGCGAGTTCCGGCGGACGAAGCGGCGTGACCGTCTTCACCTGGTCGAGGGCCTGCTGACGGCCCTGGTGGACATCGACGAGGTCATCCGCCTCATCCGCTCCAGCGAGAACAGCGCACAGGCCAAGGAGCGGCTGATCGAGCGCTTCTCGCTGAGCGACATCCAGACGCAGTACATCCTCGACACCCCGCTGCGCCGGCTGACCAAGTTCGACCGTATCGAGCTGGAGTCGGAGCGTGACCGGCTGCAGGACGAGATCGAGAAGCTGACGCGGATCCTGGATTCGGACGCGGAGCTGCGCAAGCTGGTCTCCGGGGAGCTGGCCGCGGTGGCGAAGAAGTACGGCACGGACCGGCGGACGGTCCTGCTGGAGTCGACGGGCACCTCGGTCGGTGCGGTGCCGTTGGAGGTGTCCGACGACCCGTGCCGGGTGCTGCTGTCCTCGACGGGCCTGCTGGCCCGGACGGTCACCGGTGAGGTGCCGTTCGACGCCGACGCCCGGCGCGTCAAGCACGACGTGATCGTCTCGACGGTGCCGGCGACGACCCGTGGCGAGGTGGGCGCGGTGACGTCCCTGGGCCGGCTGCTGCGGATCGCGGTGATCGATCTGCCGCAGCTCCCGGAGACGGCGGCTTCGCCCGGCCTCTCCGGCGGTGCCCAGCTCTCGGAGTTCCTGACGCTGGAGGAGGGCGAGCAGCTGATCTGTCTGACCACGCTGGACGAGTCCTCGCTGGGCCTGGCGCTCGGCACGGAGCAGGGCGTGGTCAAGCGGGTGGTGCCCGATTACCCCTCCCACAAGGAGGAGTTGGAGGTCATCACCCTCAAGGACGGCGACCGCATCGTGGGCGCGGCCGAGCTGCGCACCGGTGAGGAGGACCTGGTCTTCATCACCAACGAGGCGCAGCTGTTGCGCTATCCGGCCGCGCAGGTGCGGCCGCAGGGCCGGCCTGCGGGAGGTATGACGGGCATCAAGCTGGGCGAGGGCGCGAAGGTGATCTCGTTCGCCGCGGTCGATCCGGCCTCCGAGGCCATGGTGTTCACGGTCGCCGGCTCGCACGGCACGCTCGACGACTCGGTGGCGACGGCCAAGCTCACCCCGTTCGACCAGTATCCGCGCAAGGGACGCGCGACCGGCGGTGTGCGCTGTCAGCGGTTCCTGAAGGGCGAGGACTGTCTGACCCTGGCGTGGACGGGGCCGGCTCCGGTGCGGGCCGCGGACGCCAAGGGCTCGCCCGTCGAGCTGCCGGAGGTGGATCCGCGGCGGGACGGTTCGGGGGTGCCGCTGACGAAGCCGGTGGCGTCGCTGGCCGGGCCGGTGTAGGCGGCAGCCGGAAGGACAGACGCGGTGGACGCCGTCGGGCCGGTGGAAGACCGGCCCGACGGCGTCACCAGTCTTCCTCGCGTGCGGCCACGTACCGCAGCACACCCCACATGCTGTGGGCACCGGTCTCCGGAGGTGTGCTTTCCCGGCAGTTCTCCAGCTCCTTGCGCAGGGCCGGTGCGTCGATGCCGCTGCCGATCATGACGAGCTGGGTGCACCGCTCCTCGCCCTTCGGCCACGGCTCGGGGTAGAAGCGCAGGAAGTCGCCGACGGCGTGCAGGGTGAACTTCTGGCGGTTCTCCGGCACGTCGAAATGGACGAAGCCCTTGATGCGGTAGAGACCGGCCGGGCGGCTGTCGAGGAAGTCCATGAGTCGGCGCGGGTGCATCGGCTCGGCGGAGGTGAACTCCACGCTCTGGTAGGCGGCGTGGAGGTGGCCCTCATGGTGGGCGTGGTCGGGGTGATCGCAGTGGCCGTCGCAGTGGTGGGCGGCGGCATCCTCGTTCGCCGCGGCCTCGCGCAGCAGGTCCTCGAAGGACAGCTGGCGTACGGCCGTGTCGTGGACCTCCCCCGGTCCGCGGTCGAAGAACAGCTCGGGGTCGACCCGGCCGTACGCCGTGCAGATCACGGGCCGGCCGGGCGCGAGGTCAGCGAGCGTGCCGATGAGTTCCTGTCGTGCCGCGTCGCCGATGCGGTCGGCCTTGTTGAGCACCACGATGTCGGCGATGCCCACATGCCGGTCCAGTTCGGGGTGGCGGACCCTGGTGTCGTCGAATTCGGCCGCGTCGACGACCTCGATCAGCCCGCCGTAGACGATCCGGTCGTTGTCGCTGGCGAGGATCATCCGGATGAGTTCCTGGGGCTCGGCCAGTCCGCTGGCCTCGATGACGATCACATCGATACGGGCGGCGGGGCGGGCGAGCCGTTCCAGGTAGGTGTCCAGTTCGCTGGTGTCGACCGCGCAGCACAGGCAGCCGTTGCCGAGCGAGACCATCGAGTCCACCTGTCCGGCGACGGTCATGGCGTCGATCTCGATGCTGCCGAAGTCATTGACGATCGCGCCGATTCGGGTGCCGTCGCCGGTGCCGAGCAGGTGATTGAGGAGGGTGGTCTTGCCCGATCCGAGGAAGCCCGCGAGCACGACGACCGGGATCTGTTGCGTGGCCAAGGGGGCGCCTCCATGGTGCGGGTGGCGGGCCGCGCGGACCGGCGGCGGACGAGCTGTCGATCGTAACGGACCGCCGACGGCAGGGGCCCGGCTCGGCCACCGCACCGCCCGCTAGCGGGGCACGGCGGTGGGCAGCGGCTGCGGCGGGGGCGGGCCCACGTAGCGGGCGGCAGGACGAATGATCTTCGAGTCCTCGGCCTGCTCCAGAATGTTGGCGCTCCAGCCGACCACGCGGGCTGCGCAGAAGGTGGGTGTGAACATCTCGCGCGGCAGCCCGCACAGCTCCATGACGACGCCCGCGTACAGCTCCACGTTGGTGTGCAGCTCACGGCCGGGCTTGAGCTCGGCCAGCAGCGCTTCGGCCCTCGCCTCCACCTGGACGGCGAATTCCACCAGCGGGCCGCCGAACTGCTCGGCGACACCTCGCAGCATCCTTGAGCGCGGGTCTTCCGTGCGGTACACGGAGTGGCCGAACCCCATGATCCGGTCGCCGCGCAGGACGCTGTCGCGGATCCAGGAGTCGATGCGGTCGGGGGTACCGATGGCGTCGAGCATGTCCAGAGCGCGGCTGGGCGCACCGCCGTGCAGCGGCCCGGAGAGCGCGCCGACGGCGCCGACGAGGCAGGCCGCGAGGTCGGCGCCGGTGGAGGCGATGACGCGTGCGGTGAAGGTCGAGGCGTTGAAGCCGTGGTCGATGGTGGAGATCAGATACGCCTCGATCGCCCGGACCCTGTCCGGCTCCGGCTCTTCGCCCGTGAGCATGTAGAGGTAGTTGGCCGCGTGGCCGAGGTCCACCCGCGGCTCAACCGGCTGCAGGCCCTGACCGAGCCGGTGCAGCGCGGTGATCAGCGTCGGTACTGCGGCGCATGCGGCAAGAGCATCGATGCGGCGGCGGTCGGCGTCGATGTCGTACAGCGGCCGGAATCCGGCCGTCGCGCCGAGCAGCGACAGCGCGGTACGCAGCCCGGCAAGCGGGCCGGAGAGTGCGCCGGCATGGGCGAGGGCGGGCAGCGCGTCGCGTAGGGCCGCGGGCAGCGCGCGCAGCGCGGCGGTCTCGGCCCTGAAGGCGGCCAGCTGCGCCGTGGAGGGCAGCTCGCCGTGGAACATCAGGTACCACACGTCCTCGAAGCTGCGGGCTGTGGCCAGCTCGACGGCGGAGTACTGGCGGTAGTGGTAAAAGCCCTCGGCGCCCCGGACATCGCCCAGTTGGGTCTCGGTGACGATGACGCCCGCAAGTCCGCGGGGCGCGTCGAGCGGTGCGTTCACCTCGGCGATCGGCATGGCTGGTCTCCTTAGCTCTTCCTCACCCAAATATTGATCCGACTGTCTATGCTTGACTCAATAGTTGTCAATATTGATTCCATCAATGTGGATGTCCCGGATACGGTGATCGCATGGCAGATCAGGGAGCGGCGCAGGGCCGGGACGGACAGCGGCTGAGCACCCGGGAGACAGCAGAGCGGCTCGGGGTGAAGCCGGAGACGGTGTACGCCTATGTCAGCCGCGGCCAACTGACCAGCCGCCGGGAGCCGGGCAGCCGCGGCAGCACCTTCGACGCGAAAGAGGTCGATGCGCTGGCCCGCCGCACCGCCCGCCGCGAACCTTCTGCGGCGGGCGACGAGTTGGCGATCCGCACCGGCATCACGCTGATCGACCGCAACCACTGCTACTTCCGCGGCGTTGACACTTCGGAACTCGCCTCCCACTACAGCTACGAGGAAGTCGCCGAGTGGCTGTGGACCGGCGAACTGCGCCCCGGCATCCGTTTCACGGCACCACGCGACGGGCTGGCCGCTGCCCACCGCGCCGTACAGGCGCTTCCGGCACATAGCGGACCGATGGACCGGCTACGGGTCGGTGTGATCGCCGCGGCGGCTGCCGACCCACTGCGTTTCGACCTGTCCGAGGACACCGTCGTCGACATCGCCCGCAGCCTGATCCCCACCCTGGTCGACGCCCTGCCGTCGCACACCCGGAAGCCACCCGCTACCGATTCCCTTGCCGCACGCCTCTGGTCACGGCTGACCTCGGAACCGGCCGACGCCGAGGCACTCCGCGTCCTGGACACCGCGTTGGTCCTGCTCATCGACCACGACCTCGCCGCCTCGACGCTCGCGGTCCGGGTCGCCGCCTCGGCCCGCGCCCATCCGTACGCGATCGTCTCGGCCGGTTTCGGAGCGCTGGACGGCGTATTGCACGGCGCAGCGAGCGGACTTGCCCACCGGATGCTGGTGGAGGTGCTGGACCGGGGCAGCGCGGCTGCCGTCGTCGCCGACCATCTGCGGGCCGGCCGCCGAGTGCCAGGGCTCGGCCATCGCCTCTATCCCGGCGAGGACCCACGGGCCCGCGCTCTGTTCCGGCTCCTGGAAGATGTACCGCATGCCCGCACCGCCCTGCAGGCCGCCCGTGAAGTGATCACCACCACGGCCCGGCACACGGAACTGCACGCCAACGTCGACCTGGCACTGGCTGTGCTGTCCGTCTCAGCAGGCATGCCGGCCGAGGCCGGCGAAACCATCTTCGCCATCGCCCGCACGGCCGGCTGGATCGCCCACGCCCTGGAGGAATACACCGAACACCCCCTCCGCATGCGGCCAAGCGGCCAGTACCACGGCCCCCGCCCGCCGCAACCGTTGCCATAAGGGAAGCGGTCGCGATGTTCGGGCACACCTCGATACGACGCCGCCGGCGAGACCACCGGCACTGCCGTGGCCGGCTCGCAGTTGAGCCACCCCTAGGACTGCCAGCTAAAGCAGCGGTCAGCCTTCGCCATCACTCCCGGGAGCCCCACCCGACATCCGACGCCGGGCGAATGAGGTTAGGCTCACCTATGTGAGTACCTGTGCCACCGCTTCCCGTGAATCGGCCGAATCTCTCACCGCGACCGCGGCCACCGCCAGGACCTGGCTGCTCATCGAGCAGACCGGGCCCTGGGGAGCCCAAGCGCTGACGAACAGTCACCTCGATCCTGACGTCGGCCGGGCCCTGGAGGCTGCGACCGAGGGGACGGGCGTACGAGTCGCCCTGATCCGCCGACCTGGGCGTCATGCCGACTGCCACGGCACGTCCCGCCGCCGGATGTTCCTCGCGCACACCGCCCCCGGACGCACCTGGATCCGCACGACCACCGTCACCGACCCGCGGGCAGCTCTCGGGCTGGACTTCACGGCTTTGGGAGCGGGTGAGCATCACAACCTCTGGGAGCCGTACATCAGTGAGCCGCTGGTCCTCGTGTGCACCAACGGCAAGCGAGACCGCTGCTGCGCCCTGCTCGGCCGCCCGCTGGCCGCCGAGCTCGCCGCCGGCGGAACCGAGGCCTGGGAGGTCACTCACATCGGGGGGCATCGCTTCTCCCCCACCCTTGTCGTCCTCCCCTACGGCTACGCCTACGGACGCGCCTCGGGCCCTCTGGTCAAGGAGGCTGTGGAAGCGGCGCGCGATGGACGGATCACGATCGACCACTGCCGTGGTCGCTCGGCCTGGGACCGGCCGGGCCAGGCCGCCGACCTCGCGGTCCGCGAGCTGATCACGGAGGACCGGGCGGACGCACTCGACATCGTACGGACCGACACGGTGCGGCCCGAACCGGCCGACAGTCCGACGCCCGGTGGCTCTGCCATCGCGGGAGCCTCCCCTGTGTGGGTTGTCACCGTGGCGCACTCCGACGGTCGCAGCTGGCGGGTCACCGTCGAACAGCGGGCCGATGGTGCTGCGGCGCCCGCCAGCTGTGGTGCGCCGCTCGGTCCACCGGCGCGTATGGCCGTTGCCTCCGTCGCCGCTGCGGACGTTACGCCGCGGAGGCGGGCGCAGGCTGTCAGCAGCTGACCTCAAGGGTTCACCCGGGCACCCGCTGGGCCCTCCCGGCCGGTCCTCTTCTCTCTCCCGACGCACATGCGGGGCCTCATCTCTGCCGGTCCTGCGCTCGTCTGGAAGCCGATGACCACTGCGGCTCGACGAATATGTTCTGGGCGGGCGAGACCCTTCCGGCTGCACGCGGCTGCGCCAGGACCACGTGACACTGCAGGCGAAACGCACTGACCAGCTGCGCCGGGGCCGCGGGCCCCCGACCCGGCGGCGACCGAGCGGCCCACCACCAGCCACTCTCCACGACGTACGCCAGGCCCTGCAGTCATCCCCCGTCGACCACATGACCGCTCCCTTCCGTGCACCAGTCGCGCACCTCGCCCTGCACCCGATCGGCGTCGGACCGCCGGTCGCAGGTCCTGTCGGCTTCACCGTTCGACGTTAGATGCGCACGTTCCGCAAGCGACAGGCCTGTGGATAACCCCGTGCAGCAGCAGAACGCGCATCCGCGGCAGCCCGTGATCGGGACGCAGCGGGCGGAGTCACATATGCGTCGCCACCCGGCCACCCTCCGAATTCGCCCCGTGAGGGATTACCGAACCCACCATGACCGCGCTTACTGTTCGTTCGTATGGGCGAAAAGGAAGAGTCCGTTCCGCGCCCGAGCGCCACAGAGCCCTCGGGTTTCGTGCCGCTTCCCGCCACCGCGACGGTCTCATCCGCCAGCACTGCCGAGCCCCACAGCACCACGCACACGCCTGGTATTCGGCCCGCCCCGTCCGACCGCCGACTGGCCGCTTCCAGGCCGCATCTGCCGCGCCTGGGCTGGCCACGGAAGGTGTTCTCCCAGGTCCTGATGGTTCAGCTGGCCATCGCCGCGGGTGTCACTGCACTGGCCACCGGCCTGTTCCTCGCCCCGCTCAGTGCGCAGCTCGACGATCAAGCAATGCGCCGCGCCCTGGCCATCGCACAGACCACCGCCGCCGAGTCACGCCTCGATGACGCCCTGGAGTCCTCCCATCCCACGCGCCACGGCCCCGTACAGAACGAGGCGGAGCGGATTCGTGCCGCCACCGGGGCCGAGTACGTCGTGATCATGGACAAGCGGGGTGTGCGCTGGTCCCACACCGATCCAGACGAGATCGGACGCCATGTCTCGACAGACCCGAGCGCCGTGCTCTCCGGCCAGGAGGTCATGCAGATCGACGAGGGCACTCTCGGCCGGTCCGCACGCGGCAAGGTCCCGCTCCGTGACGAGCAAGGCAAGATCGTCGGAGCCGTCTCCGTCGGCATCGCGTACGAGAGTGTGCGGGAACGGCTGCTCTCCACCGTCCCCCAGCTGCTTGCCTACGCGGGCGGAGCCCTCGCCGTAGGCGCTCTGGCCGCCTATATCGTCTCCCGCCGTCTCCAGCGCCGCACCCACGACCTGGCGTTCTCCGACATCTCCGCGCTGCTCGCCGAGCGGGAAGCAATGCTGCACGGCATCCGTGAGGGGTTCCTCGCGCTCGACAAACACGGCCGTATCCGCCTCATGAACGACGAGGCACAGCGACTCCTCGAGCTACGCGCCGAGGACACCGGCCGCCCCTTGGACACGGTCCTGCCTCCCGGTCGTACAACCGATGTCCTGGCCGGCCGCGTGTCGGGGGCGGACCTGCTGGCCGTCAGCGGGCACCGGGTTCTGGTGGCGAACCGCATGCCCACTGAAGACGGCGGTGCCGTGATCACGTTGCGCGACCGCACCGAGCTGGAACGGCTCGGCCGCGAACTGGACGGCACCCGCGGACTCATCGATGCCCTCCGTGCCCAGGACCACGAGCACGCCAACCGGCTGCACACCCTCCTCGGTCTGCTCGAACTCGGGCTGCACGAAGAGGCAGTGGAATTTGTGACACACGCCGTAGGCGTACATCGTGCGACCGCCGAGCAGGTCACCGAGCGCATCCACGATCCCTTGCTGGCTGCCCTCCTGGTGGGCAAGGCCACCGTCGCCACCGAGCGAGGTGCCTCCCTCCGCATTTCCCCCGATACGCATGTGCCCAACCGACTGGTCGATCCGCACAGCCTCGTCACCGTGCTCGGCAATCTCATCGACAACGCCCTGGATGCCACGTCGGGTGAACGCGACGCACTCGTGGAAGCCGAGGTTCGCACCGTTGACCGGACCGCCGTCGTGCGGGTCAGTGACAACGGACCGGGCGTGCCAGAAGCACGTCGCGCCGAGATCTTCACCGCGGGCTGGACAACCAAGGATCCGCCCGCCCATGGGCAGCGCGGCATCGGCCTGGCGCTCGTACGGCGTCTCGCCGAGCGATATGGAGGCAGCGCCGAAGTCGGCGAGCGCCCCGGTGGTGGTGCGGTCTTCACCGTGACGGTCCCCGACGCGCTGTCCGACGAGCTTCCAGAGGGGCGTGAGGCGGCCTCCCGGGAAGCAATCACTGGAACCCACAGCACCGGGCGAGCCACCGTGGGCACTCGCCTTCCCGGGGGCGCGACGGAGGCCGGCCAATGATCGACGTACTGGTCGTGGACGACGATGTGCACGTGGCAAAGATCAATGCGGCGTACGTCGCCAAAACCGACGGATTCCGGGTCAGCTGTCTCGCGCACACCGCTGCGGAAGCCCTTGCCGCCCTGGAAAGTTTCCCCGTCGATCTGATCCTTCTGGATCACTATCTTCCCGACAAGACGGGGCTGCAGCTGGTCGGCGAGCTGCGACGCCGCGGTCTGTTCACCGACGTGATCATGGTGACGGCGGCGCGCGATATCGCCACCGTGCAGGCTGCCATGCGCCACGGTGCACTGCAGTACCTGGTCAAGCCGTTCACCTTCGCAGGCCTGCGCTCCAAGTTGGAGGGCTACGCGGCACTGCACCGCACCTTTGCGGGCGGCGGAAAGGCCGAGCAGTCCGAAGTGGACCGGATCTTCGGCGTGTTGGGGGCCGCCAACGCGGGCCCCGCCGAGTTGCCGAAGGGGCACTCCACCGCCACCGCCGACCGCGTGCGCTCGGTGCTGCGCTCCGCGGACGCTCCGCTGTCCGCACAGGACGTCGCCCTCCAGGCGGGGCTGAGCCGGCAGACCGCCCAGCGCTACCTCAAGCTCTTGGAGCGCGCAGGGCGGGTGCGCCTCACCCTCAAGTACGGCGAGACCGGCCGCCCCGAGCACCGCTACGAGTGGGTCTAAGCCTGCCACCCGCCTCTGGGAGCGACGGAGGAGGGGAAGGCGAGGTGTGCGGAAGGGCGAGGGCCAAGAAGCCGCCACACGGCTGTGGGCAACCCCGCCCGTCCTGCCCGTGCCCTCCAAGTCCAGGGCCTGCCCGCCCCTGGACTTGTCGGATACGCCCTTAAGCCGCCCCCGCCCCCGTGAGCGCCCGTACCTCCGTCTCTGCATGCCGTGCCTCATCGGCGGCCTCCGGGGAGAGCAGAGTTCCCAGCCAGCCCATCAGGAAGCCCAGCGGGATCGATACGACACCGGGGTTGTCGAGCGGGAAGACGGCGAAGTCCAATCCGGGGAAAATCGACTCCGGACCACCGGAGACCACCGGCGAGAGAACGACCAGGGTGATCGCCGGGATCAGACCGCCGTACACGGACCAGACCGCCCCCCGGGTCGTGAAGCGGCGCCAGAAGAGGGTGTACAGCAGGACCGGCAGGTTGGCCGAAGCAGCAACGGCAAAGGCCAGGCCCACCAGGAAGGCGACGTTCAGGTCCTGGGCGAGCAGGCTGAGGCCGATGGCAACCGCGCCGACCGCCACCGCCGCAATACGCGCCACGGCCACCTCGGCACGCTGGGCGTCCTGCACCGTGCCGCGCGCGCGCCGCAGCGAGGCATACAGGTCGTGTGCGACCGAGGCCGACGAGGCGAGCGTGATGCCGGCGACAACGGCCAGGATGGTTGCGAACGCGACCGCGGCCACCACTGCGAAGAGAACCGTCCCCCCGGTCGAACCGGCGCCGCCTCCCAGGTTGAGGGCGAGCAGCGGGACGGCGGTGTTGCCGGCCGTATTGGACGCGTGGACGGCGGAGCTGCCCAGCACTGCTGCGGCACCGAAGCCGAGCACGATGGTCATCAGGTAGAAGCCGCCGATCAGACCGATGGACCAGACGACGGAGCGACGGGCAGAGCGCGCCGTGGGAACAGTGTAGAAGCGGGAGAGGATGTGCGGCAGCCCGGCAGTCCCCAGAACCAGAGCGATGCCGAGGCTGATGAAGTCGAGCCGCGCGGTCCAGCCGCCGCCGTATTTGAGACCGGGAGTGAGGAAGTCGCGGCCGTGGCCGCTGCGTTCGGCAGCGGTGTTCAACAGGGAGTTGATGTCGCCGTGGAACCGGATCAGTACCAGGACAGTCAGGGCGATGGCGCCGCCCATGAGGAGTACCGCCTTGACGATCTGGATCCATGTCGTGGCCCGCATGCCGCCGAAGGCGACGTAGACCACCATCAGGGCGCCGACCCCGATCACCATCCAGGTACGGGCCTGCTGGCTCGCCCCGCCCAGGAGCAGGGCGACCAGACTGCCGGCGCCGACCATCTGCGCCACCAGGTAGAGCACGGACACGGTGACGGAGGCCGTGCCGGCCGCGATGCGGACGGGGCGCTCCCGCATCCGGGCGGCGACGACATCGGCAAGGGTGAACCTTCCGCAGTTGCGGACCAGTTCGGCGACGAGGAAGAGGACGACGAGCCAGGCGACGAGAAAGCCGACCGAGTACAGCAGGCCGTCGTAGCCGAAGAGGGCGATCAGCCCGGAGATACCGAGGAAAGACGCGGCGGACATGTAGTCACCCGCGATGGCGAATCCGTTCTCCATGGGGGAGAAGAGTCTCCCGCCCGCGTAGAACTCCTCGGCGGAGCCGTGCCGGCGGCGGCTCACCCAGGTCGTGATCGCCAGGGTGACGGCGATGAACACACTGAACAGGACCAGTGCGAGGGTCTGGTGGTCGCCGGTCAACGGATGTTCCCCCCGGTGAGTTCCTGTGTTTCCCAGCGGATGTCGAGCGCCGCTCGGTCCCTGCGCAGCCGGGCATGGCGCGCGTAGGCCCAGGTGAGCAGGAACGTGGTGGCGAACTGGCCGAGTCCGGCGAGCATCGCGACGTTCAGGGCGCCGACGACGCGATGGGCCATGAGGCCCGGCGCGGCGGTCGCTGCGACCACATAGGCGAGGTACCAGACCAGGAAGACCGCCGTGCCGGGGAGGACGAACCGCCGATAGCGACGACGCACCTCCTGGAATGCCGTGCTTCGTTGCACCGCCAGATAGATCTCGTCGTGCGGTGCGGATCGTGATTCCGCTACCGGGACCGGCGTGGGTACCGGGACCGGTTCGGGCTTCCCTGTGCCATCCCACTCGCCCGTTGGTTTTGCCGCGTCACCCAGCTCGCCCCACCCGGAGGTGAGAGCGTCGTACCAGGGGTCGTCGAGCCGTAGGGCCCCTGACTCACCGGCCGAACGGCCGTCCTGCTTGTCCACCGAACTCTCCTTGGTGCACGGGTTTGTTGTCCGTGTGGCCCAAGAGTGGACAGAAAGGAAGATCCTGGACTCTTCATTGCGAACCCTTCACCCCATCAGGTGACGGACTGTTGCGGCGGCTGCGCAAGGCCGTGACGGTACGCGTAGTGGATGGCCTGCGCCCGGTCCCGCAGCCCCGCTTTGGCGAAGAGATTGTTGATGTGGGTCTTCACGGTCGCGGTGGAAACATGCAGGGTGCGGGCGATCTCCGGGTTGGACTGGCCTTCGGCGACCAGCCGCAGCACCTCCACCTCACGGGTGGTC
Source organism: Streptomyces sp. 2323.1 (assembly GCF_900221035.1). Taxonomy (NCBI): domain Bacteria; kingdom Bacillati; phylum Actinomycetota; class Actinomycetes; order Kitasatosporales; family Streptomycetaceae; genus Streptomyces; species Streptomyces sp. 2323.1. The sequence continues at coordinate 2,067,048 of NZ_LT907981.1, forward strand.
AGTCCGTCCGGGGGTTCGTCGGGGGATTGCGGCGCCGTCCGCACGGGCTCCGTGAAGCGCTCCAGCAGCCTGCGCTGAATCCTGGGCGACAGCCCGGCCTCGCCCGAGATCACGTCGTCGATGGCGCGGACGATCTCGTCGCCGTCGGCGTCCTTGGTCAAATAGCCACGGGCTCCGGCCTGCAGAGCGGGGAAGAGCGAGTCGTCGTCCGCGTAGGTGGTGAGCACCACGACCTGGGTACCGGGGTGCCCGGCGCAGATACGGCGGGTGGCCTCGACGCCGTCGCAGCGCGGCATCCGCAGGTCCATCAGGACGACGTCGGGGGCGAGTTCGGCGACGAGGCGGACCGCTTCCTCGCCGTCCGCGGCAGATCCGATGACCTCGATTCCCGGCAACAGCCCCAGCAGCATCACGATCCCTTCGCGCACCACCGTCTGGTCGTCGGCGACCACGACCCGCGTTACCGCGCCTGCCGTCATGCGGGCACCCGCAACCGCACCACGAAACCCTCCTCGTCGGGGCCGGACTCCAGCGTTCCGCCGAGGAGTTCGGCGCGCTCCCGCATCCCGAGCAGACCGTACCCGGAGCCGCTCTCCGCGAGCTCGCCGGGCGTGCCGCGACCGCCGGAGTCGCGCACCTCCAGCCCGATGCCGTCCGCCGCGTACTCCAGCCGCACGCTCACCCGGGCGCCCGGAGCATGCTTGCGTACGTTCGTGAGCGCCTCCTGGGCGACCCTGCGGACAGCGAGGCCCGCCTCGGCCGGCACGGCGCGGGCCGCACCCGCCACATCCAGCCGAGCGCCCTCAGTGGCGGTCAGGCGGCGCAGGAAGTCCTCGACCGGGATCATCTCCCCACGCAGCGCGGAAAGCGCCTCACGGGTACCGTCCAGCCCTTCACGGGCCATTCCCCGGCACGCCGTCACCCGCTCCAGGAGCTGCGCACGGTCGGCCTCGAGGTCGGTGCTGCGCTGGATCAGCAGCCGCGCGGCCTCCAGGTGCACCAGTTGGGCGCTCAGGCTGTGGGCAAGGACGTCGTGTATCTCGCGCGCGATCCGCCCGCGTTCGGTGAGCGCCGCCGATTCCGACTCGGCCTTACGGGCGGCCCGTTCCTGCGCCAGCATCCGCTGGGTGTTGCCGCGCGCCTCGGCGTCCAGCCGTACGACGCAGCCCGCCAGCCCCAGGCCCACGGCGGTCGCGGCGGTCGCCCACCAGTTGTCGTGGTTCAGCGCGGCGTACCCGCTCAGGGCGGTGGCGGAGCACGGTACGGCGACGCTCAGCGGCAGCCGCTCCATGGCGATGACGGCGCAGGCGCACCACAGGACGGTGGCGGGCGTCCGCGCCCCCACGTATGCGAAGCCGAGAGCCGCAGCCACCAGGACGGCGAACAGTCCGATGGACGGCCTCAGGTGATGGGCCAGCGTCGCCCGGAAGAAACCACGGAAGGCCAGCACCGTGACGGCCACACCGGTGCACAAGGCCACCAGCCGCCATCCGGTGAAGGCCGGCCCCACCAGGGTGGTCCACACCAGCCCCGCCACCACCGCAATGCGCACCGACCGCCCGAGCCACAACCGGGCGCCGCTGACGCCCTCACGGGACAGCGATTCCCGCAAAGGCCAGCTCGTCCAGGAGTTCGGCGGCACTACGGTCCCTTCCACGGCGCGCGCAGGGGCTCAGCCCGCGACAGGGACACGGTACGTCCGCTGCACCGCCTGGGCCCGCCAGGTGGTGACGCCGGCCCGGGTCAGCAGCATCGCGGCAACGGAGAGCATCGTGGCCGCGCTGCCCTGGTGGATGCCCATGGCCGCGGCGATGCCCATGAGACCGACCCGCAGTGCCATGCCGCAGAGCCACACGCCGGCCGCCGCCCAGCTTCCCTTGGCCCAGACCGCACCGTCCTCGTCCGTCCAGATGCGGGTCGTCCAGGCCCAGCCGGCGCCGCAGGCCAGCCCGATCAGTATCTCCAGGCCCAGGAAGACGGCCGATGCGACGTGGTGTGCCGGGTCCACGAGGCCGGGCTGCCGCACCGCCATGACCGTCAGGACGACCGGCATCAGCCACCACGCCTTGCCCTCCGACGAGAGGCGCTGCGCCGCGAACTGCCGGATGAACACCAGCGCGATGACGCCGGTGATCACAACGATGTTGAGCGTGCCGCTCATGACCTGGACCTCCATGGGACGGGAATTCGACGTCTCCGACGCTATGGAGCGGCGCCACCGCGCGGATCGGCGCCAGGGTGGGGCCCGGGTGGAAAACGCGACGGGCGTTTCTCCACCCGGGGGTGGAGAAACGCCCGTCGGTGGCCGCGGACGGCTCAGGTGTCGATGCGCGAACGGTCCAGAGTGGACGCGGAGTTGGTGATGAACTCCTTACGGGGGGCGACTTCGTTGCCCATCAGGAGGTCGAAGGCCTTCTCCGCCGCTTCGAGATCGCTGATGTTGATGCGGCGCAGGGTGCGGTGGCGCGGGTCCATGGTCGTCTCGGCGAGCTGGTCGGCGTCCATCTCACCCAGGCCCTTGTAGCGCTGGATGCTGTCCTTGTAGCGGACCTTCGTGCGCTGGAGTTCGAGCAGGGTCTGGCGCAGCTCGTTGTCCGAATAGGTGTAGATGTACTTGTCCTGGCCCTTTTTGGGGTTGATCAGTTCGACGCGGTGCAGCGGCGGGACGGCCGAGAAGACACGGCCCTCCTCGACCATGGGCCGCATGTAGCGCTGGAAGAGGGTCAGCAGCAGGCAGCGGATGTGGGCGCCGTCGACGTCCGCGTCGGCCAGGAAGATGACCTTGCCGTAGCGGGCGGTGTCGATGTCGAAGGTGCGGCCGGACCCAGCCCCTATGACCTGGATGATGGCCCCGCACTCAGCGTTCTTCAGCATGTCCGAAACCGATGACTTCTGGACATTGAGAATCTTGCCGCGGATCGGCAGCAGCGCCTGGAATTCCGAATTCCGCGCCAGCTTTGCGGTGCCCAGTGCCGAGTCGCCCTCGACGATGAAGAGTTCGCTGCGGTCGACGTCGTCGCTGCGGCAGTCCGCGAGCTTGGCCGGCAGCGAGGACGACTCCAGCGCGGTCTTCCGCCGCTGGGCCTCCTTGTGCTGCCGGGCGGCGATGCGCGTACGGGCCGCGGCGACGACCTTCTCCAGGACGGAGCGCGCCTGCTGCTTGGCATCCCGCTTCGTGGAGGTCAGGAACGCCTTGAGTTCCCGGCTCACCACCTGGGCGACGATCCGGGACGCGGCGGAGGTGCCGAGCACCTCCTTGGTCTGTCCCTCGAACTGCGGCTCCGCCAGTCGTACGGTCACGACCGCCGTGAGGCCCTCCATGGCGTCGTCCTTGACGACGTCGTCCTCGGCCACGCGCAGCAGCTTGCTCGATCGCAGCACCTCGTTGACGGTCTTGGTGATCGACCGCTCGAATCCGGAGACGTGGGTGCCGCCCTTGGGCGTCGCGATGATGTTGACGAACGACTTGACCGTCGAGTCGTAGCCGGTGCCCCAGCGCAGCGCGATGTCGACGCCCAGCTCCCGGGTGACCTCGGTCGGAGTCATGTGGCCGCGGTCGTCGAGGACCGGGACGGTCTCCTTGAAAGTGCCCTGGCCGGACAGCCGGAGCACATCGCACACGGCCTTGTCCTGCGCGAGGTACTCGCAGAATTCGCTGATGCCGCCGTCGTAGCGGAAGGTCTCTTCCGTCTTGCCGGCGCCGTCGATGCCCCGCTCGTCGCGTACGACGAGGGTCAGGCCCGGTACGAGGAAGGCCGTCTGCCGCGCGCGGGCGTACAGCGTCTCCAGGGAGAGCTTGGCGTCCTTGAGGAAGATCTGCCGGTCGGCCCAGTAGCGCACCCGGGTGCCGGTCTTCGTCTTGGCGATCCGCTTGCCCTTGAGCAGGCCGTTGCCCGGATCGAAGGGGGCGTCGGGACCCGATTCGGTGAAGATGCCGGGTACGCCGCGCCGGAAGCTGATCGAGTGCGTCTTGCTGCTGCGGTCCACCTCGACGTCGAGCCGCGCGGACAGGGCGTTGACGACCGAGGCGCCGACGCCGTGCAGTCCGCCGGAGGCCGCGTACGAGCCGCCGCCGAACTTGCCGCCGGCGTGCAGCTTGGTCATCACGACCTCGACGCCGCTGAGGCCGGTCTTCGGCTCGACGTCGACCGGGATGCCGCGGCCGTTGTCCCTGACCTCCACCGACCCGTCGTCGTGGAGGATCACCTCGATGTGGTCGCAGTAGCCGCCCAGCGCTTCATCGACGGAGTTGTCGATGATCTCCCACAGGCAGTGCATCAGGCCACGGCTGTCCGTCGAGCCGATATACATGCCGGGGCGCTTGCGGACGGCTTCGAGCCCCTCGAGGACGAGCAGATGCCGCGCGGTGTAGTTGGAACCGTCCCGGTCTGCCCCGGTCAGCACTGCGGTGGACGGCACGGACATCTCGGCGGTCACGCGGTTCGCTCCTCGCTGAATTTCTGGCAGTCCGCATTCCGCGGACTCGGTTGTGGCGGTGTCGCCGGTCAGAGGGTACCGAGGCCTGGTAGAGCCGATGTGACGCCACCCGTAAGCATGCTCATGCTAGTAGAATTTCGCTCGCGTGTTCGATCCCTCGTTGGGGTGACGTCGCAGTGACGTGCACATCACGTTCCCTTCGAGGCATGAACCATTTAGGCTCCGGGCACGTCCTCATCAACAACCGGCAAGCCAGCCGGGAGGACAGACCCAACAACCAACGTGAATCAGACCACCAAGCAATACGGCTCATTCGCCGCCACCCGGCAGCACCCGGCCCCCTCGGAGAATTTTTTCGAGGAAAAGGCACGAGCGGGAACGTTTTCGGCCTGGTTGGATGTTGACCCTGGTACGACAGCTCGTCGAGCTAGAGAAGAGGCGACGTGACTACTGTTCTGACACCCGCGAGCCCGCTGACGGCCGCTGACCGCTGCGACCGCTGCGGCGCCCAGGCATACCTGCGCGTCGTCCTGATGTCCGGCGGAGAACTGCTCTTCTGCGCCCATCACGGTCGCAAGTTCGAGCCAGAACTCAAGAAGATCGCCGCGGAAATACAGGACGAGACGGAGCGGCTCACCGCTTCTCCGGCGTCCGCGTCCGATGAGGAACGCTGACACTTCGCATCCACGACGAGCGAACAGCGGCACAGCGCCGTACCGCGGGCGGCCACCCGGCACCACCGGGAGGCCGCCCGCAGTCGTGCGTCCTCACGCGGGCCTGAGAGCCCCCCGCGCGGTTCAACCGGCCCCGTGTGCGGACACCGCCGGGAGCAGCGCAGAGGCGCGCGTATAGACCCCTGGACTGCCCGCCCGGCCGCAGCCGGTCCCCCATGACACCAGTCCCACCAGCCGGCCCCGGACGACCAGCGGCCCGCCGCTGTCCCCCTGACAGGCGTCCCTGCCGCCGGCCGGCTCCCCTGCGCACAGCATCGACTGCGCCCGGTACCTGCCGTCGGCATTGCCCGGGTAGGCCCGCGCACAGACCGCATCGGGCAGCACATTGACGTGCGCCGCCCGCAGCTGTGACGCATAGCTGCCCCCGCCCGTGGTGTCCCCCCAGCCGTAGACCGTGGCCGCGTTCCCCGGCCGGTAGGCGCTGTCGCGCCGTCCCGCTATCGGGATGGGCCGGTTCGGAACCGGCTTGTCCAGCGTGAGGACGGCCATGTCACCGTCGTTCGTCCAAGTGTTGTAGCCGGGGTTGATCCAGACCTTCGCGGGCTTGAGTTCCTGGCCGCCGCCGCCGGTGAGGTTGTCGCGTCCGACGACGACCCGCAGGTCCCGCACCTGCCGCCAGGGGACGCCCAGCACCTCTCTGCTCAGGCAGTGCGCCGCCGTCACCACCGTCGAGTGGCCGACGAGCACGCCGCCGCAGAACTGCCCGGAGCGCTGGGCCCCGAAGCGCTCATGAGAGGCCACTGCCACCGCCCAGGGGCTGTGCGACAACGGGGCAGGTCTGCCACCGATCACCACCCCGTCCGCGGCCGCCGACGCCGGCAGGGCGAGGACCAGCGCGAGGGCTGCAAAGGCCGCACGGGCGGTGGGACGCATACGGACTCCTGACTCCGGGACAGTGCATGCATACCCAGAGTGACGCCAACGATCACCCTGCGCACCCGGACGTGCGTGAGCCCGGCCTCCCAACGGGGAGAGACCGGGCTCGTGACGCTGTCCGGGCGGGCCGGGACTAGTCGAGGTAGTCGCGCAGCACCTGGGAACGCGACGGGTGACGCAGCTTCGACATGGTCTTCGACTCGATCTGGCGGATCCGCTCACGCGTGACGCCGTAGACCTTGCCGATCTCGTCCAGGGTCTTGGGCTGACCGTCGGTGAGACCGAAGCGCATGGAGACGACGCCGGCCTCGCGCTCGGAGAGGGTGTCGAGAACCGAGTGCAGCTGCTCCTGCAGAAGCGTGAAGCTGACCGCGTCGGCCGGGACGACCGCCTCGGAGTCCTCGATGAGGTCACCGAATTCGCTGTCGCCGTCCTCGCCCAGCGGGGTGTGCAGCGAGATCGGCTCGCGGCCGTACTTCTGGACCTCGATGACCTTTTCGGGGGTCATGTCGAGTTCCTTGGCCAGCTCCTCCGGGGTGGGCTCGCGGCCCAGGTCCTGGAGCATCTGGCGCTGGACGCGCGCGAGCTTGTTGATGACCTCGACCATGTGGACGGGGATACGGATCGTACGGGCCTGGTCGGCCATGGCGCGGGTGATGGCCTGACGGATCCACCACGTCGCGTAGGTCGAGAACTTGTAGCCCTTGGTGTAGTCGAACTTCTCGACCGCACGGATCAGACCGAGGTTGCCCTCCTGGATCAGGTCCAGGAAGAGCATGCCGCGGCCGGTGTACCGCTTGGCCAGGGAGACGACCAGACGGAGGTTGGCCTCCAGGAGGTGGTTCTTCGCCCGGCGGCCGTCCTCGGCGATGATCTCCAGCTCACGCTTGAGCTTCGGCGCGAGCTTGTCGGCGTTCGCCAGCTTGTCCTCGGCGAACAGGCCCGCCTCGATGCGCTTGGCGAGCTCCACTTCCTGCTCGGCGTTGAGGAGCGGGACCTTACCGATCTGCTTGAGGTAGTCCTTGACCGGGTCGGCGGTGGCGCCGGCCGCGGCGACCTGCTGCGCGGGGGCGTCGTCCTCGTCGTCGTCGGACAGGACGAAGCCGGCGTTCTCCGCGCCCTCGGCGGCCTCGGGAGCGTCGCCCTTACCGGGCGCCGGGGTCTCCTCGGCCACCTCGTCTTCGAGCAGCTCGTCGACGTCCTTCTTGGACGCGGTCTTCTTGGCGGTGGCCTTCTTCGCCGTCGCCTTCTTCGCGACGGTCTTCTTGGCGGCCGTCTTCTTCGCCGCTGCCTTCTTCGCGGGCGCGGACTCGGACTCACCGGCCGGCGGGTCCGCCACAGGGGCGGGGGCCGCGGCGGCGGTGGTCTTCTTGACCGTGGCGGCCTTCGCCGCGACGGTCTTGGTGGCGGTGCGCTTCGCCGGACTCTTCGCTGCGACGCTCTTGCGGGTGCGCTTGGGCGCCTCTGCGGCACTGACCATCAGCGTCACACCCTCCTCGTCGAGGATTTGGTTGAGGCTGCGCAGAACGTTCTTCCACTGGGTTGGCGGAATCTGGTCAGCCTCGAAGGCCCGACGCACGTCATCGCCGGCGATCTGCCCATCTGCCTTTCCCCGCTCGATGAGCGCCATCACAGACTCGGACTCGGCGATCTCCGGCGGGAGCGTACGGGATGTGCTGGCCGACACGAACAACCTCTCGGAACGATGGAAACGGCTTCCGACCCCGTCCACTGTGGATCGGAGCCGACGACCGCCGGTGGGGATGGACCGACGGCGCAGGGGCAACCGGGGAGTTGAACAGCGTCATTCACGCCGCTCTTATTCCCTCCTCGGCTATCACCTCTTAAGTCATCGCGCTTCCCTGAAGAGTGTTACGCCCAATCTGCGTGGCCCGAGTCACACCCCATAACGACCCATTCCCAGTCATATGACATGCAACCCTCCCGAGACCTGTCGCCGGATCCGGTCGACGACCCGGATCCGGCGATCTTCTGCGCCTTCGCCGCGTACGGCGTGCCCTGCCCGGAGTGGCGTGCAGGGCACGGAAGCCGCGCGGCGCCCACCGTCCGTACGCCGTCGGGTACGGGCCTTCAGTGCTCGCGGGGCGCGGGGACGACGTGATCGACAGGCGTCCCGGAGCCCTGGCCGGCGACCTCACCATGGGCGGCGAGGAGCTGGCGCATCGCGGACTCGGCCGCCGTGGCGTCGCCGGAACCGATGGCGTCGACGACCCGCATGTGCTGCCCCACGGACGTCTCGACCGGTCGCTCGCAGCCGCCGGCGACACCGCCCGAGACGTGGAGGGCTGCGGAGACGATGCCCGAGAGGTGCTCGAGCATGCGGTTGCCGGCGAGCTGCAGCAGCAGCGAGTGGAACTCGGCGTCGGCGCGGGAGAACGTCATGGTGTCGCCCTGGGCCGCGGAGTGGCCCATGATCTCGACCATGTCGGCGAGCCGCTGCTGGATGTCCTCACGGCTGTGGCCTGCGGCGAGCCGGGCGGCGAGGGGCTCGATCGTCCAGCGCAGCTCACAGAGCTCACGGCGCTGGTCGTCGCGTTGCGGCCCGTAGGCCCGCCACTCGATGATGTCGGGGTCGAGGAGGTTCCAGTCGCTTACCGGGCGCACCCGGGTGCCGACGTTCGGGCGGGCGCTGACGAGGCCCTTGGCCTCCAGGACTCGCAGCGACTCACGGACGACGGTGCGGGAGACCTCGAAGCGCTGGCCGATCTCCTCGGGGACGAGCGGGCGGTCGGCCCCGAGATCGCCGGAGACGATCATCTGGCCGAGCTGCTGGACGAGTTGGCCGTGCAGGCCACGTCCGCGGCTGCCGGCCGCGCGACGGCCGACCCGGCCGATGTCTGCCTCGGAACCGTCCCAGACCTGCGAAACGCGCTCTGCACGGTCCTGGCCGGCCGCGCTGGCGGCGTTCGCGGCGTTGCCCGCGTTGGCGTAGGGGTAGCGGTCAAGCTCGCCCGGGCCTGCGAGGCCGGTGTCGCCGGGGCGAGCCGCGGTCATCATGGTGTGCGCAAGGGTACTCACGCATCTGTTGTCGGCGACACCCTGAACACCCTTGAGGTCTTTGGTGAAAAGCACACGAAAGGGTGATCGCCCCCCATCCCTGAATTGACGCTTTATCGGAAAGAAATGCGCTCTCTACGGCGAGTTGTGGACAGTGGCCACAACAACAGAGCACCAAAACATATGCCTTACCCGATCAGCAGAAGCAGCCGCACCGCACCGAGGGCGCATCACCACAGGCCAGAAGGGTGGTGGCAACACCGTTGCCTCGCCTGCTGGTTGGCTCGTGAACCGCATCACGAACCGGTGCGCATTGGTCAATTCCGAACGGGCTCTTGACGGCGCCGCCAGAGGCAGGTGGCGACCCCATCTCAGGCACATTGACAGGAATTCTCCGGCAATCCCGTTACGCCGGAACTGAATACATCACCGGCCCCTCTTCTCACTCCGGCAGGACCGGTCAGCCGCTTCGCTCAACTTGCCGCGACGGCAGGACATTCAATGATCCAGCGGCGGAGTGGCGGCACCGAAGACGGCGTCGGGCCAGGGTCGGAGAGCGCGATATCGGCCGTACACGGGGGGCGCCGACTACTGGGGCCGGCCGGGCTGGTCGCCGTCAGGTGGGCACCACCCCGGCCAGGCGGAGCCGCACGTCCGTGACGCCGACGGCGGCCGGGCGTGGGCCGCTGGGGTCGCCGGTCGGGTCCGACGGCGACGGGCCGGACACCCCTTGCGGGGCGTGAGGCCGGCCGGGAGCTCGCGTGGTGACGTAAGGACTCACCCGGCCAAGATATCCGTGATATGTCCTATATTCGCGTAATTACTCACACTTGACGCCTCGTCGTGTCACCGTGGGTGAACTTCGACCCTTCGGTCTCGCGCTCTGTCCGCGACGCTCAGACCTCGGGGCGAAGCATCGGCGGATTGAGCAGCGTCGCCCCGCCGGCTCTGAACAGCTGTGCGGGACGGCCGCCCTGACGCGTCGTCGTACCGCCGGTGGGCACCAGGAAGCCGGGGGTGCCGGTCACCTTGCGGTGGAAGTTACGGGGGTCCAGGGCCACTCCCCAGACCGCCTCGTACACGCGGCGCAGCTCGCCCACGGTGAACTCCGGCGGGCAGAAGGCCGTGGCGAGCGAGGAGTACTCGATCTTCGAGCGGGCGCGCTCCACGCCGTCGGCCAGGATCCGGGCGTGGTCGAACGCGAGCGGAGCCGCCAGCTCACCCTCACGGGCGAGGGTGTCGTCCTGTCCCAGGAGGGTCTCCACCGGCGCCCAGCGCGCGCTGTGGGCGTCGCCGCCGGCCTTGGGAGCGGGCAGGTCGGGGGCGAGCACCAGATGCGCGACGCTGACGACCCGCATCCGGGGGTCCCTCTTGGGGTCGCCGTAGGTGGCGAGCTGTTCGAGGTGCGCGCCGTACACGGGTGACGGACCGGCCGGGGACTGGGCGTGCAGACCGGTCTCCTCGGCGAGCTCCCGCGCGGCCGCGTCCTCGAGATCCTCGTCGGCCCGGACGAATCCACCGGGCAGGGCCCAGCGGCCCTGGAACGGCGGCTCACCGCGCCGCACGGCCAGCGCACACAGGGCGTGGCGGCGCACGGTGAGCACGACCAGGTCGACAGTGACGGCGAAGGGCGGGAAGGCCGACGGGTCGTAGGGAGGCATGGCGTGATCATAGTCGTCCGCCTGACGATAAACAGGCCTTGCAGCACCTCACGAGCCCAGTTGCAGACCCTCCGCCGCGGTCTCCACCATCCCCATGCCGAGTCTGCTGACCCGTACGGCGAACGGCTGCTCGGCCACGCTCAGGCCGGTCAGCTGTATCGCGCCGAGCGGGGCGGTGCCGAGTGGCCGCACGGACACCGTCCCGGCAGGAACATCGGGGCGCAGGCCGGCGAGGGCGACCAGTATGTGCACCGCACCGGCCGCCGCCACGGCAGCGGGGCGGCAGGCGGCCGGGTGCGGTACGGGGACGCCGCCGGCGGCGCGCTGCTCCCCCGCGTACATCTCGGGGAGCCGGTAGCCGAAGCTGTCCGCCGCATCGAGGATTCCCCTGGTCAGGGCGCCGGCTGCCCGCATGGCCGGCGGCGGCCAGTCCGGCGGCGGCGATCGCCGTGTCGTGGACACGGACCGCACCGCTGCGGTGGCCGAACGGGTTGTAGCCGCTCTCCCTGGTTCCCATTCCGCGCAGGCCCCATCCGGAGTCCATGGCCGGGCTCTCCCATGCTCTGGCCAGCTGGTCGGTCTGTGTGGCGTCCAGCAAGCCGGGGGCCAGGGCCCCGCCGCCGAGGAGGCCGGTGTCGAGGAGAGGGACGGTGGTGGAGCCAAGGTGTGGGACGGGGCGCCCGTCGGCGTGAAGCAGGGCGGCGGGGCGGCCGCCGGTGCTGTCCTCCCACCAGAAGTCCGTGCGGAAGCGGGTGCGCAGGTCAGCGGCCCAGTCCCGTAACGCCGTCGCGTCGGACGACCCGGCGGCTTCGAGGAGATCGGCACCCAGGAGAGCGGCGCGATGGGCATGGGCCTGGGTCTCACATCGGTACGGTCCTCCGGGTGCGGGGTCGGGGACGTAGCCGCCGCGGCTGCTCCCGGGTGGGTCGGTGACGGTCCTCAGCCATCGCAGGCAGCGCTCCGCAACGGGCAGCAGCAGCTCCGTCTCCTGCTCTGGTAGTCCCCAGCGGCGGGCCTCCGCCAGAACGGTGGGAAACAGAAGGGTTGCCTCGATGCCGGTGCAGCTCGGCGGGGCATGCGGTCCGGCGTCCCGGAGCGGACCCGGAATTCGACCGAAATCCGCTCCTGGTGCGGCTTGTTGGCTACGGGCGAGCGCCCGCAACGTGCCCGCGGCGAGCCGCGTGCCCAAGGGCAGCAGCATCCGCGCGGCCCACAGCGCCTCGACCGGGGCAAGTCCGCAGCGCCAGGGGAATCCGCCGGCCACGTAGATGTCCGCAGCGGCGGCCGGATCACGCATCACCAGGCCGTGCAGATCGTCGAGGCTGGCTGCCATGAGCGCGTCGGCCCGGCGGTCGTCGCATTCGAGCCGGGCCGCGGTCCAGGGCCGCGGGGGCCGGGCACTGCGCGTGCGCGGAACGCCGGGTCCGGTGCGCGGGCCGGGGATGAGGACGGTGCCGGGGCGCCGGTGGCCTGCCGGTCCGCCGGTGTCGTGTTCCAGTGCGGTGTGCAGTTCGATGGTGCGGCGGCCGCCGGGTGGCAGATCCAGTTCCCAGCGCAGCAGGCCCGGCGAGGCGAGCGCGTCCTGGGGTGCGGGCGACGCGGTCACCACCGCATGCACTCCGGGCCCCGACCAGCGCAGCCCGGAGCCGTGGACAGTGGCTTTCCGTTCCGGCCCCGGCAGGCCCACGGCGATGGCTCCGAGCTCTGCAAGATCCGTACCCAGCCGGATCTCGACCGGCAGCCGCACGGGCCGCGCGGAGCTGCTCTGGAAGATGATCCGCTCGGTGCCGTCGGCGGAGCGCAGCCGCTCCACGCGGATGTCCGGGTCCGGTCCGCGCTCTCCTGCCCTGCGGATCGTCCCGAGGAACCGGGCCCGGTCCGCACCCTTCAACAGCCCCTGGACGACGAGCGGTTCGTCGCCCGCGACCCGGAGTTCGCAGCGGGACAGGACCCGCCGTCCGTCGCGATAGAAGCCGTCCATGTCGTGGCCGGTCAGCTGCCCCGACGCCGGGGACACCGCGAGGGCCGGGAGGGCCACACAGACGAGTGAGGAGTGGACGGGTTGTGGTTGCGGGGACCGGGGCGGTGCCGGGCGGTGCTCGCCGGGCGGCCGATGAGCCGGCTGAGTGAGGGGGACGATGCCTGGCACGCTCTGCGCTCCCTGGTGAGGTCGGATCTTCGTACGGCCTACGCCACTCAGGTGAACGGCCCGGCCGGCGCCCAGGTCACGCCGGCCGCGCTGCCATGTCGTGTTCACCGCCGGCTCCGGTCGCCGTCCCGGCCGGCCCGGCGCCTGCCGCGGCCGTCCGTCGAACGGGTGCCGGGGCCCGTGCCGCCGCGAGGTCCGCGGGGGCGGACGGCCGCCCCGGGGCGCCTGGTCGGCCGTCGCGTTTCCTTGGCGGTGGACGGGGAATCGGCGGCGGGCGCGGGCACCTCCTCGGCGGCGCTCATCACCGCGTGGTTCTGCTCGCGCAGGCAGCGGCGCAGCGGCTCCGGATCGAGACCTTCGTTGATGGCGCGGTGCAGCAACTGGGCGAAGGTGTAGTCGGGGTCGAGCGACAGGGCGCAGTTGAGGGCGATGCGCGCCGATGGTCCGTCGTCGGTGGACCAGCAGACCCAGCCGGCGAGGGTGAGCGGGGCCACCGCGTGCTCGGCATAGCCACCGGCGCAGCGGCGGGCGAGGGCGCGCCAGAGCCGGAGGGCCGGCGCGGCGACTGAGCCGTCCATCCACTCCGCTGCCCGGTCGCGGGTGACCCGGTCCTGGAGGCCGAGGATGAGATCGGCGGCCTCGGCATCGGTGATCAGCGCATCGTCGCAGGCGTCCCGGGCGCGGTTGCTGCCCGAGGGGGTGTCCTGACGGAACCGGTGGATCATGGCGCCGGCCAGGTCGAGGGTGGACCGCCGGACGGCCGCCGCGCCGTCCTTCTCGAGCATGCGCGGCACCAGCGCGCCGGCGGCCGCATCCAGCACCTTCTCCTGCTCCGCAGCCCGCCTGCCGGTACGAGGCGTCAGCCTGGCCTCCATCTCCTTGAGCGAGCCGCGCACCTGCATGCCTGCGTATGCGGCGGCCGCGGCCATCACGGACGTGCCGGGCATGACCATGGGCGTGCCCTCGGCGGGGCAGCACCGGAAGTCGGGGCAGCAATAGGACCAGAAACGGCCGTTGGACAGGCACAGGGCTTCCAGGACCGGTACGTCGAGCGCACCGCAGGCGGTACGCAGCCGTTGGGCGAGCGGCCGGAGCCGGTCCTTGACGTCCTTGCCGCTCTCGCCTTCCGCGGGCTCCTGGCAGAGGTAGACGAGGATCGCCTCGGGCCGGGCGTCACGCTCCTGGCCCGCGGAGATCAGACATTCGGCGAGTTGGTCGGCGACATCCGGCCACTGCGCGGTGTCGGTGGGGATGCCGAGCCTGACCCGCCCGCCGAAGCGCCCGCGGTCGCCGTGCAGCGCGATCAGCACGACGCTGTCGTCCGGATAGAAGCCCATGAGATACGGCAAGGCGTCGGCGAGTTCGGCCGGGCTGCGGAGGGTGACCTGGGCTTCGGCCGGCGGCGCCGGGACCTGGTCGGAGGGGGCGGAGGAGTGCGTGGGGCCGGACGGGTCGGGCGCGGTGGAGGAGCCGGCGGGCTGGGTGGGGGTGGAAGGGGTGGTGGTGTTCGCGGAGTCGGCCGGGCGCGAAGATTCTGCAGAGCGGGCGGGTGGAGTGGGGTCGGATGCGCCGCGCGGGTCGGCAGGGGACGGCGGCTCGGGCGGGCGGGGAGGGGTCGAAGGCGTCGGGGCGGAGGGCGTGGCGGCGGAATTGCTGTCAGTGGAGCGCTTGCTCGGTTCGCTGTGCGGATTCATGGCTCGAAGATCCCGCGGCAGGCCGCCGCGCCGCGACCCCTGTGGATAACTCGCGGGCGAGGAAGTTGTCCACAGCCTCGGGCGGGAGTTCGCGCATTGTCAGTGGCATCGGGTTGCATGGAGGCATGAGCAACGATGATCTGCGTGCTGCCGCCGATGCCGTCCTGACCCGACTCGTCGGGGATCCCGGCGGCGAGGCCAGGCTGCGCGAGGATCAGTGGCGGGCGATCGAGGCGCTGGTTGCCGACCACCGCCGGGCGCTGGTCGTGCAGCGGACGGGCTGGGGCAAGTCCGCCGTCTATTTCGTCGCGACGGCGCTGCTGCGCGAGCGCGGCAGCGGGCCGACCGTGATCGTCTCCCCGCTTCTCGCGCTGATGCGCAATCAGGTCGAGGCCGCCGCGCGGGCCGGGATCCGGGCGCGCACGATCAACTCCGCCAACACCGAGGAGTGGGACACCGTCCAGGCCGAGGTGGCGGCGGGTGAAGTGGATGTCCTGCTGGTGAGCCCCGAGCGGCTCAACAACCCCGATTTTCGTGATCAGGTACTGCCCAAGCTCGCGGCGGCGACCGGTCTGCTGGTGGTCGACGAGGCGCACTGCATCTCCGACTGGGGGCATGATTTCCGGCCGGATTACCGGCGCCTGCGCACCATGCTCGCCGATCTCCCGCCCGGTGTGCCGGTGCTCGCCACCACCGCCACGGCCAATGCGCGGGTGACCGCCGATGTCGCCGAGCAACTCGGGACGGGCGAGGGCTCCACCGAGGCACTGGTGCTGCGCGGACCGCTGGACCGGGAGAGTCTGAGTCTGGGCGTGCTTCCGCTGCCGGACGCCGCGCACCGGCTCGCCTGGCTCGCGGACCATCTGCACGAGCTGCCGGGCTCGGGAATCATCTACACCCTCACGGTCGCCACCGCCGAGGAGGTGACGGCCTTCCTGCGCCACCGGGGGCACACGGTCTCGTCGTACACCGGCAAGACGGAGAACGCCGACCGCCAGCAGGCCGAGGACGATCTGCTCGCCAACCGCGTCAAGGCGCTGGTGGCGACCTCCGCGCTGGGCATGGGCTTCGACAAGCCCGATCTGGGCTTCGTGGTGCACCTCGGGTCTCCCTCGTCCCCCATCGCGTACTACCAGCAGGTGGGCCGGGCCGGCCGAGGGGTGCAGCACGCCGAGGTGCTGCTGTTGCCGGGGCGTGAGGACGAGGCGATCTGGAAGTACTTCGCGTCGCTGGCCTTCCCGCCCGAGGAGCAGGTGCGGCGGACCCTGGACGTCTTGGCCGCGGCCGGCCGGCCGGTGTCGCTGCCCGCTCTGGAGCCGCAGGTCGAACTGCGCCGCTCGCGCCTGGAGATCATGCTCAAGGTGCTCGATGTGGACGGCGCCGTGCAACGCGTCAAGGGCGGCTGGACGTCCACCGGCCGGCCATGGTCGTACGACGCCGAGCGCTATGCGTGGGTCTCGCGTCAGCGCGAGACCGAGCAGCAGGCCATGCGGGAGTACGCGACCACGGCGGGCTGCCGGATGGAGTTCCTGCGGCGGCAGTTGGACGACGAGGCGGCGGTGGCCTGCGGCCGCTGCGACAACTGCGCCGGGTCACGGTTCAGTACCGAGGTGTCCTCTGCTTCGCTGGACGCGGCGCGCGGTGAGCTGGGGCGCCCGGGCGTGGAGGTGGAGCCGCGGCGGATGTGGCCGACGGGGCTGCCGGCCGTCGGCGTCGACCTCAAGGGGCGTATCCCGGCGGGCGAGCTGGCCGCGACCGGGCGGGCCCTGGGCCGGCTCTCCGACATCGGGTGGGGCAACCGCCTGCGGCCGATGCTCGCACCGCAGGCGCCGGACGGGCCGGTCCCCGACGATGTGTCGGCCGCGGTGGTCACGGTGCTCGCCGACTGGGCCAAGGGGCCTGGTGGTTGGGCCTCGGGCGCGGCCGAGGCCCCGGCCCGCCCGGTGGGCGTCGTCGCGCTCTCCTCTCGCAGCCGCCCGCAGCTGATCCGGTCGCTGGCCGAGCGGATCGCCACGGTCGGCCGGATGCCGTTCCTGGGCACGGTGGCCTCGGCGGACGACGGTGTCGAGGGCAGGATTCCGCGCAGTAACAGCGCTCAGCGGCTGCGGGCGCTGCACGGTTCGCTGAGCGTGCCGCCGGAGCTGGCACAGGCCCTGGCGTCGGCGGGTGGCCCTGTGCTGTTGGTGGACGACTACGCCGACACCGGCTGGACAATGGCCGTGGCCGCCCGGCTCCTGCGCCGGGCGGGCGCCGAGGGGGTGTTTCCGCTGGTCCTCGCTGTACAGGGCTAGGAGCGGTAGGGCACGGCCGACTTGGCGACGGGCAAGCACATTGGTGACTCTCCGGCCGATTCCGGGCACCGGCGGGAATTGCTCGTTGCCGCATGCGTGTACGACGGCAAGAATTGGAATGCTTCCCCGTACCGGCCGTCCATGGTCAGGCAGCGCCGTGCCGTGGTGCGCATCCGTGCCCGGTCACCGCCCGACGCGTGGACGCCTAGACGAAGGGAGGAACATGACCTTCGGCTTCGCTCCGCCCCCGCATGTGTCTTTGCCCGTGTCCGCCGATTCCGCCGCGCGACTGGGACGGATGCTGGTGCCCGCCGAATGGGCATCGGCCGGGATCCCGTTGCTGCGCAATCCCCGTGAGGTCGTCGCCGATCTGCACGATCGCCATCGTCCGGGGCCGTCGACGGCCATCGTCGCGGTGCTCGACGCACAGGACCGGGTGACGGCCAGCGCCTCGTTCACCGAGCTCGCGGCCGCGCCCGACGGCTGGGAGTTCCGCAATGCGCTGCTGGCGCACCTGCGCCGGGTCATCCCGCACGACCTGCGGTTGCGTACGCCGGTCCGGACCGCGGTGCTGCTCTACTGCCGTGAGGGCGAGCCCCGTTGGACGGAGACGGACGGGGCGTGGATGTGGGGGCTGCGCGATGCCTGCACCCTGCACGGGCTCCGCTGCGGGGCATACATCACGCTGACCCCGGGCCGCTGGCAGGTCTTGGGGGAGGTCCGTGGTGGGCGCCGCCCCAGACCTCCCGCCACGGACCTGCCGGTCCCCGAACCACGCCGCCCGGAGGCGGGACGTTCGGAGCCGCGTCGTATGACGGCAGCGCGACCGGATGTACCGCGCACCGCCGCGAAGGCCGCCGTCCCGCAGAGCCGGCCGCTTCCCCGGCGCGCGGGCGGCGCCCCGGAAGCACACCGGCACACGGCGGCGCGCTGAGGCGGACCGACCCCGGCCGCACCCCGACCGGGGTTCACGCACACGGCGAACGGCGGGCCGTGCCTCTCGGAGAGGCCGTACCGCCTGTCGGCACGCTCGGCGTCCGCACGCCGTGGGCGCGGACGCGCAAGCGAGCCCGACGGCCCTCCAGGACCGACGGGCCGTTGCGAGCCGACCGGGTCAGGCGTGGGCGCCGAGGACAGCCGTGATGCGCTGCGGGTCGCCGCAGACGATCAGCAGCACTCCGGCACGGGCCATGGCGGCCGGCAGCGCCTTCCCGGTGACCTCGTCCGAACCGCCGTTGACGGCGACGACCACAACGGGCCGGCCGGTGGCGCGCTCGGCGGCCGCGTCCGCGTAGAACACATCGTCCGTGGCGTCGTGTTGGGCCCAGTACGAGGCCTCGCCGAAGGAGAGCTCATGCGCGGCCCACGGGTGGATTTCGCCGGTGGTCAGCACCAGGATTTCGCCCGGCGCACGCCCGGAGTCCAGCAGCAGGTCGACGGCCTCGTCGGCAGCGTCGACGGCGCCGGCGGCGGGTGCCGGGATCAGCTGGAGCTGCGCTCCCGCGGTACCGGCCTTGCCGGCCGGCGGCTGCGGGGAGCTGGTGCGCTGCGCCGGCGGAGCGGCGACAGGCCCACGCGGCGGGGCAGCAGGTCCGGGCTTGCCCGGACGGACGCTGGCCGCCGGAGCGCCACGCGGAGGCGCGGGGCGGGGACCGGGGCCAGGAACGGGACGAGGGGTCGGCGCGGTACGGCCGGCGGCCGGAGTTGCGCGGGGACCCGGGACACTCTCGTGAATCTGAGGCTCCTCGGGGAAGAGAGGCATAAAGGGATGTCTATCAAACGTAAGTGCGGAACACGCTATCGGGTACCGAATTGATGTCCGCTACCGCTCAGAAATCGAAGCCGAGTTGGCCACCGGCTTCCAGAGCGGCTGCTTCGGGGGTGATGCGCACCTTCTTCAGATGCCGCCACCGGGGTAGGGCGTCCATGTAGGACCACGACACTCGGTGGTGCGGCGTGGGACCGTACTCCTCCAGGGCAATGCGATGGGTCGGCGAGGGGTAGCCTGCGTTGGCCGCGAAGTCGAAGTCGGCGTAGGCCAGACCCAGTTCGGCCATCATCGCGTCGCGCCGCACCTTGGCGAGCACGGACGCGGCGGCGACCGCGATGCAGGACTGGTCACCCTTGATGACCGTGCGGACCCGCCATGGCGCGCCCAGGTAGTCGTGCTTGCCGTCGAGAATGACCGCGTCCGGCCGGACCGGCAGCGCCTCCAGGGCGCGTACGGCCGCGAGCCGCAGTGCCGCGGTCATGCCCAGCTCGTCGATCTCCTCCGGCGAGGAGTGCCCGAGGGCGTACGACGTGACCCATTCGCCGAGCACATCGCACAGTTCGGTGCGGCGCTTGGGAGTCAGCAGCTTGGAATCGGTGAGCCCGTCGGGCGGCCGGCGCAGACCGGTGATGGCTGCGCAGACGCTGACCGGACCGGCCCACGCTCCGCGTCCGACCTCGTCGATACCTACAACGATCTTGGCGCCCGTCGTGGCGCGCAATGATCGCTCGACGGTATGGGTGGGGGGCTCGTACGGCATGGCGCCAGCCAGGTTACGCCTATTCGGCCCAGCCGTCCGCACCGGATCCGCACCTGGCGGAAAACGATGTCCGTGCAGGTCGAGCGGGGCCGGACCGGTACCGCTACCAACGGGTATCCGGCGGCGCGCCCGGCGGGCGCCACGCGCCGCGTTCCCGTGCCCCGCAGGCCACCACCCGGGAGGAATTCGCCGTCCGTCACCGCCCGTTGGAGGGACCGGGGGACGGAAGGGGTCGCGGACGGCCGGCCCGCGACGGGCGAGGGGAGCTGCGGTGCGGCGGTGATCAGTCGGTGTGGACGGGGGCCCAGGACGGGAGGGGCTCGGTGCCTGCCAGCCATGCCTCGGGCGGGGCGCCCGCGCCACCGGCGGCGACGATGCCGCCGACGATGGCGCAGGTGGTGTCGACATCGCCGCCCGCATGAGCGGTGGCCCAAAATGCCCGCTCATAGTTGCCGAGATGCCGGGCGGCGGCCCAGAGGGTGAAGGGCACGGTGTCGTGGGCACTGGTACGCCGCCCGCATCCCAGCACGGCGGCGACGGTGCCGGAGTCGGCGTAGTCGAGCATGTCGCGTGCCCGGCGCAGACCGGCCTGGACGGCGCTGCGCGGGATCAGCTCCAGTACGCCGTCCAGCAACTGCTCGGGGCCGAGGTCGCGGGTCGGGTCGGCCACCAGGGCGGCCGCGGCGGCGACGGCCATGGCACCGACAACGGCCTCGCGGTGCTGGTGGGTGGTGTAGGCGGAGATTTCGGCCTGGTGGATGGCCTGCTCGGGGTCGTCGGCGTACCAGGCGCCGAGGGGAGCGATGCGCATGGCGGCTCCGTTGCCCCACGACCCCTGGCCGTTGAAGAGCCCGGACGCCAGCTCACGCCAGTCGCCGCCCTCGCGGATCAGCCGCAGCATGCGGTTGACGGCCGGACCGTAGCCACGGTCGAAGTCGTGGTGGTCGGCGAAGGAGCGGGCGAGGGAGTCCTGGTCGATCCGCCCATGGGTGGTGAGCTCGGCCAGGACGGAGCAGGCCATCTCCGTGTCGTCGGTCCACTGCCAGGGGGCGGGTGGCAGCTCGCGGCGCTTGAGGGAGGGGTAGTGGGCGGGGACGAAGAACTGGGATCCGAGGGCGTCACCCACGGACAGGCCGCGCAGGCTCGCCAGAGCCCGCGCACGGCGGTCTGCGTCACGGTGATCGAGGGTCATCGGTGTGCACTCTAACCGGTGGCCCCGTAAGGCTCCGGTTTACACCAGCGCTCGAAGGGCCGGTCGAGGGTGTAGCGGCCGTTCCCGCCGAGCAGCAGGGTGCGCCGTTCCGCATTGCCCGGATTGGACAGCGATTCGAAGTCGGCCACCGTCCAGTGGAACCAGCGCATACAGAACAGCCGCATGGTGAGCCCGTGCGTGACGATCAGGACGTTCGGCGGGTGGTCCGGGGCCTCGAAGCTGCGCCACAGACTCTCCAGGAACGCCCCGACGCGGTCGTACACGTCCGCTCCGGACTCGCCCTGGGCGAACCGGTAGAAGAAGTGACCGTAGGCGTCGCGGTAGGCCTTCTGCCGTCGTACGTCGTCACGGTCCTGCCAGTTGCCCCAGTCCTGCTCGCGCAGCCGGGGCTCCTCGCGGACCCGGACCCTGCCGGGGTCGAGGCCGAGCGCCCGGAAGGTCTGGTGGGTGCGGCGGTAGGGCGAGACATAGGCGGAGACCCGCTGGTCACCGAACATCTCGCGCAGCGGGCCGCCGGCCGCCTCCGCCTGTCGCAGCCCGGCCGGGGTGAGCGAGAGCGCATGATCGGGCTCCCGCTCGTAGACGGTGTCGTCGACATTCCCCTCCGACTCTCCATGGCGGATGAGAACGATGCGTCGGGGCCGAGCCATGCCGCCAGCCTAAAACTCCTGCTCTGCACATGCCGCACGCCCCCTGGTCCGCGATCCGGACCGTGCCGCACAGCACACTTCCTGGCTGTGTGACCGCGGTCCGTTCCTGGCCTGACCCAGGTCCCTGCGGCGAGGGGCGGCCGCGCTCCCGCCCGGCACCGTGGGGCACGGTCCGTCCACGGCAGAGCAGGTCCGTCGCGCAGAGACGCACGGCACCGGACGGGCCGCATGCGGAGCCGGCCAGGCCTGCCGGTCAGGGACCGACCGGGACCGACCGTCCGGCGGGGCGTATCGACTGCGCTACGCCGTCATTCAGCAGCCGGTCACCGCAGGACGTGATGATGGCGTGCAATGAGATCCGAGCAGGCACCTGACCCCCCATTCAAACGCAACACTCGTTGCATTACGATGAGGATGGCACAGCCCACCCACTAACGCAACAAGGATTGCAATTGACTGAGGACGCAGCGAGCGGCGACCCGCGCACGACCGACGGCTCCGCACCGGCCCCCGGCACCCGGCGCCCCGGCGGCCGCACTGCCCGCACCCGCGCGGCCGTCCGCGACGCCGTACTGGCCGGGCTCACCGAGCACGGCTATCCCGGCCTGACCGTCGAATACGTCGCCGAGCACTCCGGCGTGCACAAAACGACGCTCTACCGCCGCTGGAAGGACATCGAGGGCCTGGTGGCGGACGCTCTGGATCTTGCAGGCGAGGACGAGTGGACGCCGCCCGACACCGGGTCCCTGGAGGGCGATCTGCGCGCCCTGGCCCGCGAGGTCGTCGCTTCCTTCGCCGATCCTGCGGTCGCCGCATCGGGCTCCGCGATGATCGCCGCCGGTTTCCAGTCGGAGCGGGCGGCCGCGGCGCTGCGCGGCTACTACACCGAGCGGTTCGCGCGCTGCGAGGCCATCGTCGAACGTGCCGTCCTGCGCGGGGAATTGCCTGCGCCCCCGCAAGCCGTACCGAGCCCCCCGGCGGACACCCGTGCACACACCGCCTCCGACACAGCCGTGAGCGGCGCAATCGATGCCGGTGCGCTGGTCCGCTCGGTCTCCGCGCCGCTCTTCTTCCGCCTGTTCATCACCCGGGAACCGGTCGAGGCCGCGCAAGCCGACCAGGCCGCGGCGGCCACGCTGGCCGCTGCCCGCGCCGGGGCGTTCACCCTCGGCAGCGCCGCAGACTCCACCCAGGGCACGGGCTCCTGAACGCGCCGCCCCTCATACCGTCCATGACGGTTCGAGCTGGACCACGTCCCCCGCGATGGCCCGGACGTCCGCGGCTATCTGGGCCCGCAGCGCCAGCCGCTCCACCCGCTCGGGCCGGTACTTCCCCCGCTCGGCGGCCGACTGCCACATCGACAGCACCAGGAACTCCTCGCCCGGCGCCCGCCCCAGCATCCCCCGCAGCATCCCCGGCGAACCCGCCATCGCCGGGTTCCAGACCTTCTCCTGCATCAGCATGAAGTGGTCCACCCGGTCCTGGTAGACCTGGCAGTGCGCCAGCCGCAGCACGTCCACGTCACCGAACGACGGGCGGAAGCCCACCTTCACGTCGAACTCGTGCTCAAACAGGCGCACCTGTGCGTCCTTGTACGTGCCGACCTGGGCGGCCGCCAGCCGGTCGTGCGAACGCGCCATGAAGGAGTCGTAGAACGCCCGGCTCTCCCAGAAGGCGACCAGATGCGCGACGCCCGGCCGCCCCCGGCTCCAGCCGCCGCCCTGCCCTCGGAACCCCGGCTCACCCAGCAGCCCCGCCCATTTCCGCTGCCCCCGCTCGAACCCTCGACGGTCCACGACGGTGAGGCGAATCCACTTGACAAGCACCGCGCCATCGTACGGCCCGCGGGCGAACCGGAATCACTCCGCGTCACAATCCGACCACCCCGAACTTCCATACGGACGCGAGCCGATGGGGGCTCACGCCCGGTCCTCGCTCCGCCACATCGACCGCTTCGAGGCACCGTTTCTGCCCGTACCGCGCAGGCCACCACCGATCCGCGCCTGGCCGAAACCCTGCGTATCCACTTCAGCGGAATGCCGCCGGTGTCCGCCCGGCTGATCGCCCCATACTGAGCGACAGCCCCTCCTGCCCCAGACCATGCGGCTCCTCCTCCTTACCCGCGGGCCTCACCCCCCACAACCCGAGGTCGTCTGCCCCTTCCCCGCCACGGCGCCAGACGTCCCGCACGGACATCTCAACCGCCCCTGGGGCGAGCGGACCACTGCCCCGAGCCACGCATTCAGGCCAGCCCCCTGAGGGCGCTTTCCAGCCACCCACACCGGCTTCATATCGCCTGCCACCAAGGAAAGTTGCTTCCGCCCGCGAGCCACCGGGCGTGGCACGATGGTCCACCAACGGGAAGTCCCGGGGGGTAGTCCGCGTGATCATCGCGTGGGTCGGGCCGCGCCCCCGGGGGATGAAGGAGGGGAAGCCCGGTGAGCACGCTCAACAAGGGGATCGAAAAGGTCGAGGTCACACTCAAGTGGGACCCGAGTCCCATCGGAACACCGGACAACGACCTCGACATCGTCGCGGCGACGTACCCGGCCGACGCGCCGCACGGCGACCCGGCCTATCTGGTGGCCTTCGACAGCCGGTCGCCCGACGGGACCATCACCCTCAACCGGGACAGCAGGACCGGCCAGGGGTTCGGCGCCGACGAGATCATGACGCTGGAACTGGACCGGCTGTCCGAGACGTATGCCCGGGTGCTGGTGGGTGTGGCCATCCAGCAGGGCGAGGGCCGCAAGGTCTTCGGCGACGTCGCGAACACCGCCGTACGGATCCGCGAGGGGTACACCGATCTGGCGGAGGACGACTTCGCCTCGGTAGCGGGGGCCACCGCCGCGACGGTGGCCGAATTCACCCGGGACGAGACGGGCAAATGGCGTTTCCGCCCCGGCCTCCGGGGCTTCGACGCCGACCCGGATGCGTTCGTCTCGCTGATGGGGCGCTGACGGGGCGGCATTGCTGCTCCCCGGCACACCGGCGGCGCCTTACGGCCTCTACGGCCGCGCTCCGCCGGCCCGGTCGCCGGACGTGCGGCACGCCCCCTGAACGTTGTCCGGCACACACGACGGAGGGGACCGGCGCCCGGCCGGTCCCCTCCACGCTTCCCGGGCCGTCTCAGCCCGGGCCGCGGGCCGCGCGGGAGGAACCCTCCCGCGCGGCCTCTCTGCTGCTCAGCTGCAGCCGCTGGTCGAGCCGCAGCCCTCGCACAGGTAGCAGCTGCCGGCCCGCTGCATCTTCGTCCCGCAGGAGAAGCACAGCGGTGCGTCGGCGTTGATGCCGAGCTGCATCTCGACGAGTTCGGCGTTGGTGTGCGCCTGCTGGGGAGCCGGGGCGGCGGCATCCTCGACGATCTTCACGGCCGGAGTGGACTCCTGGGCCGACTCGATCTGGCGCGGCGCCGACTGGGCCAGGCCCTCGACGTCGACCTCGTCGTCGGACGGCTCGTACGAACCGGTCTCCAGGTGGCGCTGGCGCTCCTCGACGGAGTGGATGCCGAGCGCCGAGCGGGTCTCGAACGGCAGGAAGTCCAGCGCCAGGCGGCGGAAGATGTAGTCGACGATCGACTGCGCCATCCGCACGTCCGGGTCGTCCGTCATGCCGGCCGGCTCGAAGCGCATGTTGGTGAACTTCGAGACGTAGGTCTCCAGCGGCACGCCGTACTGGAGGCCCACCGACACCGCGATGGAGAAGGCGTCCATCATGCCCGCGAGGGTCGAGCCCTGCTTGGACATCTTCAGGAAGACCTCACCGAGACCGTCGTCCGGGTAGGAGTTGGCGGTCATGTAGCCCTCGGCGCCACCGACCGTGAAGGAGGTGGTGATGCCGGGACGGCCCTTGGGGAGGCGCCTGCGCACCGGGCGGTACTCGACGACCTTCTTCTCGGCGACCGGCTCGGCCTTCTTCTCCGCCTCCTTCTTCTTGGCGGAGAGCGGCTGGCCGACCTTGCAGTTGTCGCGGTAGATCGCCAGCGCCTTCAGGCCGAGCTGCCAGCCCTGGAAGTAGACGTCCTCGATCTCCTCGACGGTGGCCGACTCGGGGACGTTGACCGTCTTGGAGATCGCGCCGGAGAGGAACGGCTGGGCCGCGGCCATCATGCGGACATGGCCCATCGGGGAGATGGAGCGCTCGCCCATGGCGCAGTCGAAGACCTCGTAGTGCTGCGGCTTGAGGCCGGGGGCGTCGATGACATTGCCGTGATCGGCGATGTGGGCGACGATCGCCTCGACCTGCTCGGGCTGGTAGCCGAGCCGCTTGAGCGCCTTGGGGACCGTGTTGTTCACGATCTGCATGGAGCCGCCGCCGACCAGCTTCTTGAACTTGACCAGGGCCAGGTCCGGCTCGACGCCCGTGGTGTCGCAGTCCATCATCAGGCCGATGGTGCCGGTCGGGGCCAGCACGGAGGCCTGCGCGTTGCGGAAGCCGTTCTTCTCGCCCAGGCGCAGCACGTCCTGCCAGGCCTCGGTGGCCGCCGCCCACACCGGGGTGTCCAGGTCGTCCATGCGCGTGGCGACACCGTTGGCGTCGGAGTGCTGCTTCATGACGCGCTTGTGGGCGTCGGCGTTACGGGCGTAGCCGTCGTACGGGCCGACGACCGCGGCGAGCTCGGCAGAGCGCTTGTAGGAGGTGCCGGTCATCAGGGAGGTGATGGCACCGGCGAGCGCACGGCCGCCGTCGGAGTCGTAGGCGTGGCCGGTGGCCATCAGCAGGGCGCCGAGGTTGGCGTAGCCGATGCCCAGCTGGCGGTAGGCGCGGGTGGTCTCGCCGATCTTCTGGGTGGGGAAGTCGGCGAAGCAGATGGAGATGTCCATCGCGGTGATGACCAGCTCGACGACCTTGGCGAAGCGCTCGGCGTCGAAGGACTGGTTGCCCAGGTCGTCGTCGCGCAGGAACTTCAGGAGGTTGAGCGAGGCGAGGTTGCACGAGGAGTTGTCCAGGTGCATGTACTCGCTGCAGGGGTTGGATGCGGTGATGCGGCCCGACTCCGGCGAGGTGTGCCAGTGGTTGATGGTGTCGTCGTACTGGATGCCGGGGTCGGCGCACGCCCAGGCGGCCTCCGCCATCTTGCGGAAGAGACCCTTGGCGTCGACCTCCTCGATGACCTCGCCGGTCATCCGGCCGCGCAGCCCGAACTTCGAGCCGGCCTCGACGGCCTTCATGAACTCGTCGTTGACCCGGACCGAGTTGTTGGCGTTCTGGTACTGGACGGACGTGATGTCGTCGCCGCCCAGGTCCATGTCGAAGCCCGCGTCGCGCAGCGCGCGGATCTTCTCCTCCTCCTTCACCTTGGTCTCGATGAAGGCCTCGACGTCCGGGTGGTCCACGTCCAGGACGACCATCTTGGCCGCACGGCGGGTGGCGCCGCCCGACTTGATCGTTCCGGCGGACGCGTCGGCGCCGCGCATGAAGGAGACCGGACCGGAGGCGTTGCCACCGGAGGAGAGCAGCTCCTTGGAGGAGCGGATGCGGGAGAGGTTCAGGCCGGCGCCGGAGCCGCCCTTGAAGATCATCCCCTCTTCCTTGTACCAGTCGAGGATGGACTCCATGGAGTCGTCCACGGCGAGGATGAAGCAGGCGCTGACCTGCTGCGGCTGCTGGGTGCCGACGTTGAACCACACCGGGGAGTTGAAGCTGAAGACCTGGTGGAGCAGGGCGTAGGCGAGCTCGTGCTCGAAGATCTCGGCGTCCGCCGGGGAGGCGAAGTAACCGTTCTCCTCGCCGCTCTTGCGGTACGTCTTGACCACGCGGTCGATCAGCTGCTTGAGGCTGGACTCACGGGTCGGGGACCCCACCGCGCCACGGAAGTACTTGCTCGTAACGATGTTGACCGCGTTCACCGACCAGAATTCGGGGAACTCGACGCCACGCTGCTCGAAGTTGACCGAGCCGTCGCGCCAGTTGGTCATGACGACGTCACGAGACGCCCACTCCACCTCGTCGTACGGATGCACGCCGGGGGTGGTGTGGATGCGCTCGATGCGCAGCCCCTTGCTCGCCTTGCTGCCCTTGGCGCGGGAGCCTCGTGCCGGGCCGCTCGTCGTCTCTGTCATTCCGCCTCCCTGTATACGGGCAAACGCCCATATGTGCGCACTCATTCCGTGGCACGGTGTTTGTCTTTCTGCCACCGGGACGCCCTGCTCTCGCCCCGGTTCAGGTCCTGGATGTGCGCCGAGCTCAGTCGGCGGCGGTGGCGGGCACGGGAACGGCCGGGCCTTCGCCCTCGGTCCCGTGGTCCTGCCCGGGCGGCCCCTGCTCGCGCTGCTCACGCAGCTCGGCGATGGCCGCCTCAAAGTCTTCGAGTGAATCGAATGCCCGGTAAACGGACGCGAAGCGCAGGTACGCGACGAGGTCGAGTTCCTGCAACGGGCCCAGTATGGCGAGCCCGACGTCATGCGTGGTCAGCTCGGCGCTGCCGGTGGCGCGCACCGCCTCCTCGACCCGCTGGCCGAGCTTGGCGAGGGCGTCCTCGGTGACCGGGCGCCCCTGGCACGCCTTGCGCACTCCCGCGATGACCTTGTCGCGGCTGAAGGGCTCGGTGACCCCACTCCGCTTGATCACCATCAGCGACGCCGTCTCGATCGTCGTGAAACGGCGGGAGCAGTCGGGGCACTGGCGGCGCCGGCGGATCGCCGTCCCGTCATCGGTGGTACGGCTGTCGACGACCCTGCTGTCCGGGTGCCTGCAGAAGGGGCAGTGCACGCTCCACCCTCCTCACCCTTGTTATACGGACGTACGTACGCCAACGATCCCGGCGCACGGCAACAGACCTCCGGCCGGTCCGTACGGGCCCTTCGGAGCAGTACCCAGCATAAGCGATCCCCGCCCGGTCGAGAGACCAGGGACCACAACTTCTAGGTAGTCGAAGGCATCTAACCACTAGATGTGGTGTCGGGCCGCTTACATGCGCCTACCGCGTGTCGCGGTGGCGGCGGGCCGGGCGGCCGCAGACGAGGGTACGGGAAGCGACCCGGCCAGGAGCGCGGCGGGGCCGGGGTGGCAGTATCGGCGGGGTCATGGCGGCGGCCGCACCGGTCTCCGCGTCCCGACCCTCCAGGGGGACGCCGGTCGGCCCGAGTCGCGGGCGGGAAGGTGCGAAGAGGGCGCGAAATACCGCTCGGCCATACACCCAGCCCCTTGCCCAGGTCAGCCAATCGGCGAATATTTCACTCGAACGTGTGTTTGGCGCAACCTTTCGAAAGCAACTACCGTTGGCTAACCAGGGAGAACATTTCGAGAGGGGCCGACGTGACCACCACCGCAGACAGCGCGACCATCACCGCACAAAGCCACTCCCAGGGCCGGTTCGAGCATCCGCACAAGGCACAGCGGCCACCGATGGACGACGCCACGTTGGACTCCGAAGAGCAGAAGCCCGCCCGCTCGCTTCCCGGCCGGCCACCCGGGATCCGGGCCGACAGTTCCGGGCTCACCGACCGCCAGCGCCGGGTGATCGAGGTGATCCGGGATTCGGTCCAGCGCCGCGGCTACCCGCCGTCCATGCGCGAGATCGGCCAGGCCGTCGGGCTGTCCAGCACCTCGTCCGTCGCCCATCAGCTCATGGCGCTCGAACGCAAGGGCTTCCTGCGGCGTGACCCGCACCGCCCCCGGGCGTACGAGGTCCGCGGCTCGGACCAGTCGAGCTCGACGGCGACCGAGACCGCCGGCAAGCCCGCCGCTTCCTATGTCCCCCTGGTCGGCCGGATCGCCGCCGGTGGCCCGATCCTCGCCGAGGAGTCGGTCGAGGACGTCTTCCCGCTCCCCCGTCAGCTCGTCGGCGACGGCGAACTGTTCGTGCTGAAGGTCGTCGGCGACTCCATGATCGAGGCCGCCATCTGTGACGGCGACTGGGTCACCGTCCGCCGCCAGCCGGTCGCCGAGAACGGCGACATCGTCGCCGCCATGCTGGAGGGCGAAGCCACCGTCAAGCGCTTCAAGCGCGAGGACGGCCACGTCTGGCTGCTGCCGCACAACTCCGCGTACCAGCCGATCCCCGGCGACGAGGCGACCATCCTCGGCAAGGTGGTGGCGGTGCTCCGCCGCGTCTGAGCCACCCCTCACGACCGAGCCCCGGAACCACTGCGCCGGTTCCGGGGCTCTGTTTGTGCGCCTGAGCCGGCGCCGCTTTCGCGGAGGGGTTGCGGTCCGGTGGGGGCTATTCAATTGAGGGTTGCGGCGCAAGACCCCGGATGGTGCGCCTCCTAATGCTCAGTCTGTGAGGCCTTGGCCGCTGCGTCGATGGCGGCCAGGGAGCGGCGGACCTGGTTGCGGTCGGTGGTGTACCAGAAGTCGGGCATCGACTTGCGGAGGAAGGAGCCGTAGCGGGCCCGCTCCACCCGGGGGTCGAGGACGGCCACCACACCGCGGTCGCCGGTGGCGCGGACCAGACGGCCGGCGCCCTGGGCCATCAGCAAGGCCGCATGGGTCGCAGCGACCGCCATGAAGCCATTGCCGCCGGCCTCCTCCACGGCCTTCTGCCGGGCGCTCATCAGCGGATCGTCCGGGCGCGGGAACGGCACCCGGTCCATCACCACCAGCTGGCAGTTCGCGCCCGGTACATCGACGCCCTGCCAGAGCGACAGCGTGCCGAAGAGGCACGTACGGGCATCCGCGGAAAAGGCCTTGATCAGCTCGCCGAGGGTCTCCTCACCCTGGAGGAGGATCGGCAGATCCAGCCGGCCGCGCAGCTCCTCGGCCGCGGCCTGGGCCGCGCGCATCGACGAGAACAGGCCGAGGGTGCGGCCGCCCGCCGCCTCGATCAGCTCGGCGAGCTCGTCGAGCATGTCGGTGCGGCTGCCCTCACGGCCCGGCTGGGCCAGGTGCTTGGCGACGTAGAGGATGCCCTGCTTCGCGTAGTCGAAGGGGGAGCCGACGTCGAGCCCCTTCCAGGGCGGGACGTCCTCGCCAGCGGTGCCCTCGGGGGCCAGGCCCAGGGAGGCCGCGACCCCGTTGAAGTCGCCGCCCAGTTTGAGGGTGGCGGAGGTGAGGACCACCGAGCGGTCCTCGAAGAGCTTCTCGCGCAGCAGACCGGAGACCGAGAGCGGGGCCACCCTCAGGGAGGCGCCGAAGCGGTCATGGCGTTCGTACCAGACGACGTCGTACTCGGAGCCGTTCGCGATGCGCTCGGCGACGGCATGGACGTTCTCCACCGAGGCGATGGCCTGCTTGCGGACGGCATCCTCGTCCTGGACCGACTTGTCGCGGGTCGAGCCGAGCGCCGAGATGACCGTACGGGCCGCATCCCGTAGCGCCATCAGGCAGTAGCCGAGGTCCTCGGGGATCTCTTCGAGGCGGCCGGGCAGGGCCAGCTCCATGAGGCGCTCGAAGGACTCCGCGGCGGTCTGGAGCTGGTCGGCGGCCTTTTCGTTGACGAGCTTGGCGGCCCGGCGGACGGCGCGGTTGACCTGGCCGGGGGTGAGCTCGCCGGTGGCGACGCCGGTGACCCGGGAGACCAGCTCATGGGCCTCGTCGATGATCAGGACCTCGTGCGACGGGAGGACCGGGGCGCCCTCGATCGCGTCGATGGCGAGCAGCGCATGGTTGGTGATGACCACGTCGGCGAGCTTGGCGCGCTCCCGGGCGGCCTCGGCGAAGCACTCCGCTCCGTAGGCGCACTTCGAGGCGCCCAGGCACTCGCGGGAGGAGACCGAGACCTGGCCCCAGGCGCGGTCGGAGACCCCGGGGGTCAGCGCATCGCGGTCGCCGGTCTCGGTCTCGTCCGCCCAGTCGCGCAGCCGCAGCAGATCCTTGCCGAGCTTGCTGGTCGGCGTCGCCTGCTCGAACACGTCGAAGAGGCCGTCCTCCTCTTCCTGTGGGGCGCCCTCATGGAGGCGGTGCAGACACAGGTAGTTGGAGCGGCCCTTGAGCATGGCGAATTCGGGGCGGCGGCGCAGCAGCGGATGGAGGGCATCGACGGTACGCGGAAGATCGCGCTCCACCAGCTGGCGCTGCAGCGCGAGGGTGGCCGTGGCGACGACGACTCTCTCGCCGTGGGCGAGCGCCGGAACCAGATAGCCGAGGGACTTTCCGGTGCCGGTGCCGGCCTGGACGAGCAGATGGGCATTGTCGTCCACGGCCTCGGCGACGGCCTCGGCCATCGCCACCTGGCCGGGGCGCTCGGTGCCGCCGACGGCGGTGACGGCGGCGTGGAGCAGATCGGGGAGAGAGGGCTTCGTCATAGCGTGGCAAGCCTACGCGGGACCACTGACAGCCACCCCGTTCACGGCAGATGCAGGGGGTTGGGGACGGTGCCGTGCACGGCCGCGTGCGGTCTGTCACGGCGGTCGCGGTAGCCGTCCACATGCAGACGGTTGCGGTTCAGACACAGCCGCTCGATCCGCGGGGTGAGCAGGTCGAAGGTGTCGTGCCGCTCCTTGAGGTGGGGGAAGCGCTCGTGGTGGCGCAGGATCTCCGCCCGGACGAGTGACCAGAACTCGGGCTCGGGAACGTCCAGTTGGTCCGCACAGATCGGCGCGAGGTAGCGGAAGACGCCGACGAACAGGCCGGAGTGGATGAACTGCGTGAGGAAGGAGGGCGGTTCGGTCAGCAGGACCGTCCGGACGTCGTCCGGCATGGCGTCGTGCTCCGGGAGCCGCCAGGAGCTGGTGTTGACGTCGTCGACGAAGTCCTTGACCGCGAGGCGGGTGGGAACGTCGTGGGCGTCGAAGACCACGATGGCGTTCTCGCCGTGCGGGGAGAAGACCGTGCCGTACTGGTAGAGGAAGTGCAGCAGGGGCGGCAGCAGGGCGGTGAACAGCCGGCTCAGCCAGTCGCGCGGGGCGAGTCCCGAGCGTCGCACCAGCTCCGCGGTCAGGGCGCGGCCCTCGGGGTCGGTCTGCAACAGCGCCGCCAGGGTGCGGGCGCGTTCGCCGGGGTCGAGCCGCCCGCTGACCGGCTCGCGCCAGATGCAGCCCAGCAGCTCCTTGAACTGGTACGGGACGCCGGGCAGCCGGTCGTAGAGGGGGTGCTCGACGGTGACGGAGGCGGTCTCGCCGAGCAGGATCACCCGGGTCTCGTCGCGCAGATAGGGGTCGGCGTCGCGCAGGCCGTGGACCCAGCGGGTGACGGCGGGGGCGGCGAGGGTGCGCTCGGTGGGCAGGCCGCGCCACACCAGGGTGTTGAGGATCGACAGCGGAAGCTTGACCGTTCGGGCCTCGGGACGGCTGACGTTGAGGAAGGTGCGGATGGACTGCTGCGGCAGGCGGAGGTCGTTGTCAGTGGGCAGCGCGATGATGGATCCGTCGGCGAGCTGCGGCGCGAAGAGCGGGGCGATGGTCTCGTCCCACTGCCAGGGGTGCACGGGGAGGTAGAGGTAGTCGGCGGGGTCGTGGCCCTGGTCGCTGATGGTGCGGGCGAAGGCATGACGGGTGGCGGGGGCCAGCTCCTCGCCGTAGAGACGGTCGGGGGTGGCCAGCGTGGGAATACCGCGGTAGTGCGCGATGCGGTGGTGCGCGGCGAGCCAGGGCAGACGCCGTGCGGTGCGGGCCTCCGGGGCCCAGGTCGCCGCGTCCTGGGCGGAGAAGCCGAGCCGGCCCTTGTTCGCGACGAGCCAGGGGTGGCCGGTCTGGTGGCCTTCGAGGCCGGCGTAGTCCAGGTCGGCGAGGTCGGCGGCGCTGAGGGCGGTGGCGTCGAGCCGGGTGTCGGCGGTCAGGGTGGCGGTCAGCTCGCGGATGAGATGGCCGGTGGTGTCGCCGGACAGGCCCAGGACGGTGTCGTGGGCGTGGGTGAGGAAGTGGAAGGGGTCGGTGCCGGGGGTGATCGAAGCGGGGTCGATGCGCCAGTGCCCGTAGGCGCCGCGGCGGGCACGGAAGCGGTAGACCAGGTCGTCGGTGACCGGCAGACGGTATCTCTCGGCGCCGTCGGGGGCGGTGCCGTCGGGCTCGGGGGTGAGGATTTCCTCGTACGCGAACTCCGCCAGGATCTTGGCGAACAGTCGGCGCGCGGCGTGCTGCCAGGCGCGGTGCGAAGGCTGGGGTTCAGGAGACAAGGCGGGACTCCTCGAAGCGGGACCGCCCCGGCTCGTGTGGGGGACAACCGGGGCAGCGGGATGGACGGCGAACCGGAACGGGACCGTCGACGGACGGTCCCGGTGTCAGAGCAGATGGCGGTGGGCGCGGTCGCGGACCATCAACGCCGCGCGTTTGACGGGCAGTTCGAGCTCGTCGGCATAGCGGAACCCCGCGCTCAGAAAGGCCGCGACGGAGGCGGTGTTGCGCACATCCGGCTCGGCGACGACCCGGGTGCACGGCGGGCGGTGGTCCAGTACGAGGTCGGCGGTGGCGCGCAGCAGGGTGCCGCCCAGCCCGCGCCCGCGGTACCCGGCGCCGAGGAGCAGATGGAGGCCGGTGTCCTGAGGCCGGGCCGGGTAGTGGCGGGCGAGCGGGTCGAGGTCGGCGCGGTAGATCTCCCAGTAGCTCATCGGGACTCCGTCCAGCACCCCCAGGCAGGGCACGCTGCGGCCGTCGCCGTCGAGCTGGCTGCGCAGATGGGCGGCGGTGGTCTCCGGCGGGCCGGCCAGCTCCCAGAAGGCCGCGACCGCCGGATCGTTCATCCAGCCGGTGATCCGGTCGAGGTCGCGGGCCGGCCGGACGGGCACGAGCGCGAACGGGCCGGCGGGGGTATCGGCCGCTCCCCAGCCCGCCAGGTTGTCGAGCAGCGGCCCGGCGGCCGGTCCGTCCGGGGACGCCGGCTGCCGGTGGTCGTCCCCGCACAGTGCCCCGACGTCGGGCTGCAGCTGCAGTTCGAGGGTGTCGTCGGAGCTGGAGCTGAGGCCGGAATCGGTCGGTGGCACGGCGACGCTCTCCTCTCGTGGCCGCGTGCCGCGTGGCCTGATCGGTCGCGGGGCGCCGGCGCCGGGGTACGGGATGCTGCTGTCGGGGGGTGCGGTGGGCGGCTACGGGGCGAGGGGGTTGGGCAGGGTGACGTAGACGGACTGGGTTTCGACGGGGCCGACGAGTTCGTCCAGGCCGTGCAGCCGGGTCGCCAGGTTGGCCTTGCAGCGCAGCGTGCGGGCGGCCAGCAGCTGCTCGGGGAGGGGCGAGCGGTGGGCGCGGGGGGCCGCGGCGGCATCGGCGAGGAACCGCCGGAAGGCGGCGAGCAGGATCTCCTCGCGGACCAGGCGCTGGGCGCCGAAGGCTCCGATGAGTCCGAGGACGTTGTTGATGCCGAGGTAGTAGGCGAACCGTTCGTCGGTGACGTCATCGGAGACGAAGGTGTCGCTGGCGGCACCGATACCGGGCAGCCGCCGTTCCAGCTCGGCGCGGCGGGAGGCGCGGAAGTAGTAGCCCTGGTTGTCGCGGTAGCGGCCGCCGACCGGCCAGCCGTCGGGGTCCAGCAGCACCAGGGTGTTCTGCTGGTGGGCCTCCAGGACGATGCCGGCGGTGCCGTCGAGCCACAGCAGGGGCCGTACGACCACTTCGAGATAGCGCAGGAACCACTCGGTGGCGACCGCGTCGAGGCTGCGGCCGGTGCGGGAGCCGAGCGTGGTGACGAGGTCCTCGAGCCGGGAACGCACCCCTGGGTGGCCGGGCCAGGGCCGGGGCGAGGTGAGGCCGGCGATGCAGACGGCGTCGTCGGTGGTGCTGAAGGGGTTGTGGCGGATGACGACATCGAGGCCCTGGACGGGTTCGCCGGCAAGGCCGTCGACGGCCAGATAGGCCGGGTCGCGGACGATGTCGAAGCCCGGGTGCACGGACTGCCACTGCTCGGCGAGGCCGGTGCGCAGCAGGCGGTGCACCTCGACCCCGCGGGCCAGTTCCTTGCGGAGGTTCTCCCGGCGGGAGTTGGTGATGCGCAGCCCGAGGGAGAGCTTGAGCATGGCGTGCGCGTCGGGACGGTAGACCGTGCGGACGGAGGAGGTGGGGTGCCAGGGGGCGCCGTGGGCGCCGAGGTCGTGGAGCAGGCCGGCCGCGCGCAGAGCGGCGGTCTCGGGGCGGTCGGCGAGTTCCCTGGCCTGCCAGGGGTGCAGCGGCAACGGCACGGTCTCGTCGGGGAGTTGCAGACCGTCCCCGGCGAGGCGCAGCACCAGCCGCTCGGCAGGTACGGGCTTGCCGCGTTCGGTCCAGGCGGAGTCGGCGGCCAGGACCGAGCGGTGCACGGCCATCCAGTGGAGCCGGAAGGCCCCGCGCATTTCGGGCGAATACGCGCGGAGTTCGGCGTCGGAGAGCCCCTCGCGGCTCTTGGGCGTGGGGTGCAGCGGATGGCCGAGGAGGAGGGACTGTTCGGCTTCGAGGAAGAGTGCGCCGTGGTCGTCGGCGGGCCGGGCACGCCGGTCGGTGAGGAAGGTGGCGACATTGCGGACGGAGTTGGCGACGCGGCCGATGAGTTCGGCGCCGTCGCCGTCCGGCGCCTGCTGCTGCCCGGCCTCCGGCTCCGGCCGCTCGTCGGCGTCCGCCACGCGGTGCTCCCCACCGTCGGAGGCCCGGCGGTCGCCGTGCGCGGCCTCCCGGCGCAGCAGCGCGGCGAGGGTGACGGCGTCCAGCGGGGCGGCCCCGGCCGGGGCGCCTTCGAGGGTGGGGGCGCCCAGGCGGTGCCAGCCGGTCGGTGACCAGTAGCGCACGGGGATGTGGAGGGCGCCGGCGGCGGCGTGCAGCGGGATGCGCAGCCGGCCGTCGGCCGGATGGTGGGTGCCGCTCTCGCGCAGCCAGCAGCGCAGCAGATGCTCGATGCCCGCGGCGTCGGCGGCGACCGCCGGATCCGGGTGGTCGAGCGGGTCGTGCTCGCCGCAGCGGGCACGGTCGTACGGTCCCGGGCTGCCGGGGGCGGCGGCCCGGCCGGCGTCCTCGTGGGTGTGGCAGGCGTGGTCCGCGGCGCGGCGCTGCTGACGCGGCACCGACTCGATGGTGCCGGCGCCCTGGTGGGCGGGGACGCGCTCGGCAGGCTGACCGCCGTCGGGGCCGGGGCGTTCGTTCATGGGGAGATGCCTCGCATGGTCGTGGGGGACGAGCCCGTCGGCCCGGGGATGATGCGGACCGCCGCCGTGATGGCGTCGGCGAGGCGGTCGAGGATCGCGTCCGCCTGTTCGTCGGTGATGGTCAGGGGTGGCAGCAGCCGGACGACGGCGGAGTGCCGGCCGCCCAGTTCGACGATCAGGCCGCGGTCCAGGCAGGCGTGCTGGACGGCTGCGGCGAGCCGCGGGTCGGCGGGGCGGGCGCCGTGCGCATCGGCATCGGCGTCGCGGTCGACGATCTCGACGCCGAGCATCAGTCCGCGGCCGCGGACGTCGCCGATGCAGTCGTGGGCGCCGGCGAGGGAGGTGAGCCGGGCGAGCATCCGGGCGCCGAGCTCCCCGGCACGCCGGTCGAGGCCGTTCTCGCGGACGTAGGCGAGCGTGGCCCGTCCGGCGGCCATGGCGAGCTGGTTGCCGCGGAAGGTGCCCGCATGGGCGCCGGGCTGCCAGGCGTCGAGTTCCTCGCGGTAGACGATCACCGCCAGCGGCAGACTGCCGCCGATGGCCTTCGACAGCACGAGCACATCGGGCACGATGCCGCTGTGTTCGATCGCCCAGAAGGCGCCGGTGCGGCCGACGCCGGTCTGCACCTCGTCCACGATCAGCGGGATCCGCCGGGCGGCGGTGAGCTCGCGCATCCGCCGCAGCCAGCTGTCCGGCGCGGGGATCACGCCGCCCTCGCCCTGGACGGGTTCCAGGATCATCCCGGCCGGCCTCGGCACCCCGCTCTTGTGGTCGTCGAGCAGGCTCTGGGTCCAGCGCGCGGCGAGTTCGGCGCCCCACTCACCGCCGGTGCCGAACGGACAGCGGTAGTCGTACGGATAGGGCAGCCGGACCACGCTGGTGTGCTGCGCTCCCCCGGAGGCGGCGAGCGCCTGTGCGGTCATGCCGTGATACGCGCCGGAGAAGGCCATCAGCCCCTCCCGGCCGGTCGCGGTGCGGACGAGGGTGAAGGCGGCCTCGACGGCGTCCGTGCCGGCCGGGCCGCAGAACTGGATGCGCCCCTTTTCGGCCAACTCCCTGGGCAGCGTGGCGAAGAGCTCGGTGGTGAAGGCGTCCTTGACGGGCGTGGCCAGGTCGAGGATGTGCAGGGGCGCCCCGGAGTCGAGGACCGCGCGGATCGCTTCGAGCACCACGGGGTGGTTGTGGCCGAGCGCCAGGGTGCCGGCGCCGGAGAGACAGTCGAGATAGCGCCTGCCGTCGGCGCCCTCGATGGTCAGCCCGCGGGCGCGTACCGGAACGATGGGCAGCGAGCGGGCGTACGTACGGGCAGCGGACTCACGCAGGGACTGTCGGCGCAGGATCCCCTGGTGGGCCGGCGGCGCGGCCGCCGGCACGGATTCGGTCAACGCCACGGCAGTTGTGTCCTCCTGCTGGTGAGCGGCTGAAAGCCGCGCGGGCCCTGCGGGCAGCCCGGCCGTCCCCCGTACGTACCAACGACGGCGGGGACCCGGGATCACGGCTGAGGACAAGATCCTTGAGGGGCGTGAAACCGGGGACCCGAGTTCCGCCGTCCCCATCGTCACCGGCATAGTGGGGTGTTGCGCCGGATCTTGGGGTTCATGACAAAGAACAAAACGGCGCAGCACCGCAGAAGTCACACCGGCTCAGGCCGAATTCACCAGGGGGAACTCACCCATGCGATCCATACGTCGGCCAGTCCTGGCCGCCGCCGCCCTCACCGCCGTCATGGCGCTGACCGCCACCGGCTGCGGACCGGAGGGCGACAACGCGGACGCCAAGCCCAGCCAGGCCGCGGCCCAGGACACCACGGGCGGGGGTGATTTCAAGATCCCTCAGGACATCCAGGACAAGCTCAAGGAACACGGCATCAACCTGGACAAGTGGAAGAACGGCGAGTGGAAGAACTGGGACCGGGACAAGTGGCTCCGGGAGGCCGGGGAGTTCATCAACCCGATCATCAAGGACTTCTGGGACAAGGACAAGATCGACAAGGTCAAGCCGCCCCAGGACCCCAGCAAGCCCGAGGACATCTCCGAGGACCAGGGCAAGACCGACCCTGAGCCCGCCGCCGTCCCGGCCCAGGCCGTCAAGACCCCGTACACCTCCACCGCCCCCGGCGTGGGCCTGCTGCTGTTCAGCACCCCTGAGGGCGGCTCGCGTTGCTCCGCCACCGTCGTCAAGGACCCGGCGCACCCCGGTAAGTCCAACCTGGTGTGGACCGCGGCGCACTGTGTGCACGCCGGCAAGAACGGCGGCTGGTACCGCAACATGATGTTCGTGCCGAACTTCAACAAGAACGGCGGCACCGCCGACAAGTTGAAGACCACGCCCTTCGAGGACCGCGTCCCGTCGGGCAAGTGGTGGGCGGACGACATGGCGACGTCCAGCGAGTGGATCAAGGCCGGCGGCGCCGTTCCCGGTGTGCCGATGGCCCCGTACGACTTCGCTCTGATGCATGTGAAGCCGGAGGAGAACACCGGCGGCAAGTCGCTGGAAGAGGTGGCCGGCGGCGCCTACCAGGTCGACTTCAACGCGCCCGCGATGGCCAAGATCCCGAGCCTGACGGCGCAGGGTTACCCGGCCGAGCCGCCGTTCGACGGTGCGGCGCAGCAGCAGTGCACCGACAAGCCGACCCGGCTGTCGATGGACGCCAAGAAGCCGACCATGTACCGGATCGGCTGCACCATGACCGGCGGTTCCTCCGGTGGCCCCTGGTTCATCAAGGGCGCCGACGGCAAGCCGGTGCTGGTCTCCAACATGTCGATGGGGCCGCGTCCGGCCCGCTGGTCGGCCGGCCCGCACCTGGGCCCCGAGGCCAAGTCGATCTTCGACAAGATGAGCCAGAAGTGGGCGGCCAAGCAGTAGCCCGGTGAGGAGGGCGCCGTCCGCGGCGCCCTCCCGCCCACGGACAGGACGAAGGCCCGCTCCCGGTCTCCCGGGGGCGGGCCTCTTCCGTTCCTGGCAGCGGTTACGCCGCCGCGACGAACGGCTCGAACGCGGCGGCCAGTTCCTCGTGCACCCGCGCCTTGAGGACCGTGCCGTCGGCGGTGTGCTCCTCGGAGATGACCTCGCCCTCGGAGTGCGCCCGCGAGATCAGGGCGCCCTGGGTGTAGGGCACCAGGACCTCGATCTCGACCCGCGGCCGGGGGAGTTCCTCGTCGAGCAGTTCCAGCAGCTCCGCCATGCCCTGGCCCGTACGGGCCGAGACCGCCAGCGCGTGCTTCTCCTGGCGCAGCAGTCGCTGGAGCACCAGCGGATCGGCCGCGTCGGCCTTGTTGACGACCACGATCTCGGGCACGTCCGTCGCGCCCACCTCGCGGATCACCTCGCGTACGGCGGCCAGCTGCTCCTCGGGCACCGGATGCGAACCGTCGACCACATGCAGGATGAGATCGGAGTCGCCGACCTCCTCCATCGTGGAGCGGAACGCCTCGACGAGGTGGTGCGGCAGATGCCGGACGAAGCCGACGGTGTCGGCGAGGGTGTAGAGCCGTCCGCTGGGGGTCTCGGCCCGGCGGACGGTCGGGTCCAGGGTGGCGAACAGGGCGTTCTCCACCAGGACACCGGCGCCGGTGAGACGGTTGAGCAGCGAGGACTTGCCGGCATTGGTGTAGCCGGCGATGGCGACCGAGGGGACCTTGTGGCGCCGGCGCTCCTGGCGCTTGATGTCCCGGCCGGTCTTCATCTCCGCGATCTCCCGGCGCATCTTCGCCATCTTCTCGCGGATCCGCCGACGGTCCGTCTCGATCTTGGTCTCACCGGGGCCACGGGTGGCCATACCGCCGCCGGCCGAACCGGAGCCACCGCCGCCCATCTGCCGGGACAGCGACTGGCCCCAGCCACGGAGCCTGGGGAGCATGTACTGCATCTGCGCCAGCGAGACCTGCGCCTTGCCCTCCCGGGACTTGGCGTGCTGGGCGAAGATGTCGAGGATCAGGGCCGTCCGGTCGACCACCTTGACCTTGACGACGTCCTCGAGGTGGATCAGCTGGCCCGGGGAGAGCTCACCGTCACAGACCACGGTGTCCGCCCCGGATTCGAGCACGATGTCGCGCAGCTCCAGGGCCTTGCCCGAGCCGATGTAGGTGGCCGGGTCGGGCTTGTCGCGGCGCTGGATGACGCCGTCGAGCACCAGGGCGCCGGCGGTCTCGGCCAGGGCGGCGAGCTCGGCGAGCGAGTTCTCCGCCTCCTGGACCGTGCCCGTGGTCCAGACGCCGACGAGCACCACCCGCTCCAGGCGGAGCTGCCGGTACTCGACCTCGGTGACGTCCTCGAGCTCGGTGGAGAGGCCCGCTACCCGGCGCAGCGCGGCGCGCGCCGAACGGTCGTACTGCTCGCCGTCACGCTCCCCGTCGATCTCGTGGCTCCAGGCGACGTCCTCTTCCATCAGGGCGTGGGCCCGAAGGCTCTCGGAGAGGCGCTGCCGGTCCTGCGGAAGGGAAGAAGAGGAGGTCATTTGATCCTTTGCGTCGTCGGTGAGCCCTTGCGGGGACCTGCTGCCCCCACCGGGACTGTCGGTGGTGCCCCGACCGTCGCGGGAGACCCGCGGCCGTCGAAGGTGTCAACGTCCGAGCCGTCCCGGAGATTCCCCGGTCCGGCTGGAGCCGACCCCATGATGGTCCCACGACGGGAAAGGGCCGTCACGCGGGTTTCCCCGGGGTTCCGGCCCTCCCCCGGTGGCCGGGCGCCCGGGCAGTCCCCTGGGGCACAGGGGCCCCGGCAGGCCCCTAGGACGCAGGGACCCGAGTAGCCCCTTGGGGCGCGGGGGTCCCGGCGGCACCGTTCGGCCCAGGAGTCTGGGCGGCAGCCTTGGGCACGGGCGTTCCCGCGGCTCCCTTGGTCGCGACGGTCCCGCCGGTGCTCTTGGACGCCGCGGTCCCGCCGGTGCTCTTCGGTGCCGGTGCTTCGGCGGTCCCCTTGGGCACGGGGGTGGTCACCGCGCCCGCGGAGCGCCAGTCCGGGTGCCCCGGCATCGGTGGGGTCCGGTCGCCGTAGAGCCAGTCCTGGAAGAAGTCGGTGAGGGGCGCTCCGGCGACCTCCGAGGCCAGCTGGACGAAGTCGGCCGTGTCGGCCACCCCGTCACGGTGCCGGGCCACCCACTCGCGTTCGAGGCGCTCGAAGGCCGCGGGGCCGATCTTCTGCCGCAGGGCGTACAGGACCAGTGCGCTGCCGTCGTAGACGACCGGGCGGAAGATGCTGATCTTCTGTCCCGGGCTGGGGGCCTTGGGCGCGGCGGGCGGCCCGCCCTCGGCGCGCCAGCCGTTGGACTGCTGGTAGGCGCGGTGCATCCGCGTCTCCAGCGAGGCCCGCTTGTCGCCCCGCTCCTGGGCATAGAGGGCCTCGTACCAGGTGGCGTGGGCCTCGTTGAGCCAGACGTCGGACCAGCGGCGCGGGCTGACGCTGTCGCCGAACCACTGGTGGGCCAGCTCGTGCACCATCACCGACTCGACGTACCAGGCGGGCAGCTGGTTCGCGCCGAACAGGGGCTTCTCGAAGAGCGAGAGGGTCTGGGTCTCCAGCTCGAAACCGGTGGTGGCATTGGCGATCAGTACCCCGTACGCCTCGAAGGGGTAGGGGCCGACCTTGCGCTCCATCCAGGCCACGTGGTCCGCGGTCCTGCCCAGCCAGCGGGCGAGGGCGGGGCGGTCCGCGGTCGGTACGACGTCGCGGATCGGCAGGCCGTGGGGCCCGTGGTGCAGCAGCACGCTGGACTTCCCGATGGAGACCTGGGCGAGTTCGGTCGCCATGGGGTGGGCGGTGCGGTAGGTCCAGGTGCGGCGGGCCGCGCGGGTGGCGGTGCCCAGGGGGAGCCCGTTGGCGACGGCGGTGAGCGCCTGGGGCGCGGTGATGCGGAAGGTGAAGAGCGCCTTGTCGGAGGGGTGGTCGTTGCAGGGGAAGACGCGGTGCGCGGCGTCGGCCTGGTTGGCCATCGCCAGCCCGTCGGCGGTGCGGATCCAGCCGCCGTCGGCCGTGCCGCGCGGGTCGGTGGTGTGCTGGACGGAGATCTTCACCTCCTGTCCCCGGGAGACGTGGAAGGCCGGGGTGACTACGAGGTCCTCGCCGTTCTGCTCGTGCCGGGCGGGCAGGCCGCCCACCGTCACGGAGCGTACGGTGCCGCGGGCGAAGTCGAGGTTGAGCTGGTCGAGCTCGGTGGTGGCCTCGGCGGTGATCTCGGTGGTGACGTTCATCGGCCGGTCGTTGTGGCCGGAGTAGTCCAGGGAGACGTCGTAGGACGTGACGTCGTAGCCGGTGTTGCCGAGGGTGGGGAAGAGACGGTCACCGAGGCCTTGCGCCCCTACGGAGGCCGGTGGTGCGGTCAGGCCGAGGCAGGCGGCGGCCAGCCCGAGGACGGCGGCCCGGCGGACAGCTGACCGGAGCCGGCCGCGCAGGGTACGGGGCAGAGCGCGGGCGGGGACGGCGCGAGCGGGGTCACGGGACGGGCGACGCAGGGGAAGGGACATGCACTACGGCTACCAACGCGGCCCCCTCCGGCGCGGGCGAGGCGGCAAACGGCACCCGAACGGGCGGCGGATCGGGCGCCCGTCTTACGCCGCCAGGCGGAGACGCTTCCGACGGCCCGTCACCTTTCCGGCCCCCCGGGGAAGTTCAGGGGCCCAGCACCGCGGCCTGCCGGGCGCGGCCGGCCCGCAACACGTCGAAGACGCCCGGCACTTGGCGCATCGCGCGCATCAGGGACGGCAGTCCGGCGGCGTTCGGCAGATGCAGGGTGTAGGTGTGGCGGACCCGCTGTTCGTGCGGGGGTTCGACGGCGGCCGACACCACGGCGGCGCCCTGGGAGGCGATGGCTTCGGTGAGGTCGGCGAGGAGCTGTGGCCGGCTGAAGGCCTCGGCCAGGAGGGTGACCCGGCAGCCCTGGCCGCCGTGGCCGGCGCCGCGCCAGCGCACGCCGACCGGCTGCCGGCCGGTGGCGGCCATCCGCGCCACGACGGGGCACAGGGCGCGGTGCACGGTGACCGTGCCGCCGCGGACGGCGAATCCGGTGACGGTGTCCGGCGGCACGGGGGTGCAGCAGCCGGCCAGCCGGACCGTCGCACCCGGCAGATCCGCCACCGCGAGCAGCGAGGCG
Source organism: Streptomyces sp. 2323.1 (assembly GCF_900221035.1). NCBI lineage: Bacteria > Bacillati > Actinomycetota > Actinomycetes > Kitasatosporales > Streptomycetaceae > Streptomyces > Streptomyces sp. 2323.1. The sequence continues at coordinate 2,110,309 of NZ_LT907981.1, forward strand.
GGCACCGGGTCCGCCCCGGAGCGCACCTGGCCTGCGCTGCGGCGGTCGGTGGCCGGCACCTCGGCGCCCGTCTCGCCGGGCCCCGCCGGGCGGACGCCGGGCTCCTGCCGCCCGGCCAGCCACCGGGCGATGGCGAGCCGGGCGGCGGGGGTGCGGGCATGTTCGAGCCACTCGGGCAGCGGCCCGGCCGCGGAGTCCGGGGCCATCAGCAGCTGCAGGCTGTCGCCGTCGTGCAGGACGGTGGAGAGGGTGGCGAGCCGGCCGTTGACCCGGGCGCCGATACAGCAGTGGGCCGCCTCGCCGTGCCGCTCGTATGCGGCATCCACGCAACTGGCCCCGGCGGGCAGGCCGATGGTGCCGCCCGTGGGGCCGGACGAGCCGTCCGACGGGGCGTCGGCGCAGAAGACCGTGATCTCCCGGTCCTGGGCGAGATCGTCGCGCAGCGAGGTCCAGAAGGTGTCCGGGTCGGGGGTGGTGCGCTGCCATTCCAGCAGCCGGGAGAGCCATCCGGGGCGGGTCGGGTCGGCCCGCTCGCCCTCGGGGGCGTCCGCGCCGTCGGTGGGGGCGTACGGATTGCCCAGCGCGATCACCCCGGCCTCGGCGACCCGGTGCATCTGGTGCGTACGGATCAAGGTCTCGGCGATCTCCCCCGACGGGCCGGTGACCGCGGTGTGCAGCGACTGGTAGAGGTTGAACTTGGGGGCCGCGATGAAGTCCTTGAACTCGGAGACGACCGGGGTGAAGCAGGTGTGCAGCTCGCCGAGGACGGCGTAGCAGTCGGCGTCCTCGGCCACCAGCACCAGCAGTCGCCCCAGGTCCGCGCCGGTCAGCTCACGGCGCGCGAGGCGTACGCGGTGCACGGAGACGAAGTGCCGCGGACGGACGTGGACTTCGGCGTCAATACCGGCCTCGTCCAGGACCGTGCGCATGCGCGCGGCGAGGACGGCGAGCGGATCGGGCCGCGTGGCGTACTCCCCGACCAGGGCCCGGGTGGTGGCGTACTCCTCGGGGTGCAGGATCGCGAAGACCAGGTCCTCCAGCTCGGCCTTCAGCGCCTGGACACCGAGGCGTTCGGCGAGGGGGATCAGCACATCGCGGGTCACCTTGGCGATCCGGGCCTGCTTCTCGGGGCGCATCACGCCGAGGGTGCGCATGTTGTGCAGCCGGTCGGCGAGTTTGATGGACATCACCCGGACGTCGTTGCCCGTGGCCACCAGCATCTTGCGGAAGGTCTCCGGCTCGGCGGCGGCGCCGTAGTCGACCTTCTCCAGCTTGGTGACGCCGTCGACGAGATAACAGACCTCCGCCCCGAACCGTTCACGTACCTGATCCAGCGTCACTTCCGTGTCCTCGACGGTGTCGTGGAGCAGGGAGGCGGTCAAGGTCGTGGTCTCCGCGCCCAGTTCGGCGAGGATGAGGGTCACCGCGAGCGGGTGGGTGATGTACGGCTCGCCGCTCTTGCGCACCTGCCCGCGGTGCGAGGACTCGGCGAGCAGATAGGCCTGGGTGAGGGTGTCCAGATCGGCGTCCGGGTGGTGGTGGCGGTGCACCTTGGCGACGTGTTTCAGGGCGTGCGGGAGGCCGTCGCGCGGGGCGGGGCCGAGCAGCGCAGCGCGGCCGATACGGCGCAGCCCTCGGAGTTCCAGTCGGCGGCGGCCGCGCTTGCGGGCCGCCGCTCCATGGTTACCAGGGTCAGTGGCCTCTGCGCTCATGGGCACCTCCGGCAGCGTCGACCGGCGGTGGGATGCGTCGGTTCCGACGTCCGGGCCGGTGCTTGATGCTATCGAGCCCATCACGCAGCGCTGTTCGCCTCTTGCTCAGAGTGATACGGATCACCCGTTCGAGCGAAACTTATGGCCGGAACCGCTCCTCGCGGGAGGGCGGAACCCGGGGCGCTGCGGGGTGCGTCAGGCGAGCGCGCCGGCCAGCCAGGCGGCCTCGAAGGTGCCCTCGGCGACGATCTCGGCGGGCCCGGTCATCTCCACCGTGCCGTCGGGCAGCTCGGTGATCGTCAGGCTGCCGCCGAGCACATCGACGGTGTAGGTGACGGGGACTCCGGTGCCGGCCGGGTCCAGCCCGTCCCGGCGGGCGGCCGCGACGGCGACCGCGCAGGCGCCGGTGCCACAGGACCGGGTCTCCCCCGAGCCGCGCTCGTGGACCCGCATCGCCACATGGTGCGGACCACGGTCGACGACGAACTCGATGTTGACGCCGTCGGGATAAACCGCCGCTGGGCTGAACGGCGGTACGTCCCGCAGGTCGCCGGCGTGGGCCAGATCCGCCACGAAGGCGACGGCGTGCGGGTTGCCCATGTTCACGTTGCGGGCCGGCCAGCTGCGGCCGTCGAGCGTGACGACGACGCTCTCCTCGGGGAGCTCGGCGCGGCCCATGGAGACCGTCACATCGCCGCTCTTGGCGAGGTGGACACGGCGGATGCCGGCGCGGGTGGCGATGGCGAGGTCGCCGGCCTCGACCAGGCCGGCGTGCAGCAGATAGCGCGCGAAGACGCGGACGCCGTTGCCGCACATCTCGGCGATCGAGCCGTCGCCGTTGCGGTAGTCCATGAACCACTCGGCCTCGCCGGCCTGGTCACGCGCCTCGGGGTGCGCGGCGGACCGGACGACGCGCAGCACACCGTCGCCACCGAGGCCCGCCCGCCGGTCACAGATCCTGGCGACGGCGGCCGCGGACAGGTCGAGAAGACCGTCCGGGTCGGGGACGATCACGAAGTCGTTCTCGGTGCCGTGGCCCTTGAGAAAGGCGAGGCGCTGCGTACTGGTCACCCTGGCATCGTACGGGGAGGGCGGGGGGTGCAGGGGTTGTGGGGGGGCGAGGTGGGTGCGCGCTTGGCTGGGGGCGGGCCTGTGCGGGGCGTAGGAGTGGCGAGCGGGAGGCGGGACGTGTGCGGGCCGAACCTGCCCGCTGCACCCGCCCGCCCCTGAGCCGAACCTGCCCTCTACACCCGCCCACCCCCCGAAGGGGGGTGGGCGGCGGGGAAAAAACCAACCGGGGAAACAACTGGCCAGGAAACGCCCGGCCAGGGAAACGACCAGCCGAGCAACCCACCAGCCCGCTCAACCACCCGCGAAAGCCCCCACCACCAGCTCACCGCAGCCGCGCCACGCGCCAGATCGCCAGTGCCGCCGGGACGGCGACCACGAGGGCGTAGATCAGCACCACGCGCCAGCCGGCGCGGCCGCCGGAGCCGGGCACCGGGAGGCCGGGCCAGGCGTAGTGGACGCGGCGGGCGGCCATCATCCCCCAGCCGGCGGCGCAGCAGCACAGCAGCAGGCCGAGCATCGCGATCACCGCGCCACCGTCGCCGCCGAACTCGAAGGCGAGCGGGAAGGCGAACATCAGCGAGCCGAGAGCGGCGAGGCCGACGACCGGCGCCAGCTGCCACAGCCGCAGCCGGCGCGGCGGGCGCAGTTCCCGGAAGGACTCACCGCCCTCGCCGGGCCCCTCGGCACCGGCGTCGAAACCCTCGGGGTCGTCCAGGGTCCCGGGGTCGGTGAGCGGGTCGCCGGCGGCGCCGGACAGACCGTCACGGGTGTCCGGACCGTCATCGGTCAGCGGCGCCGTCTCCGCACCGCTGTCCGGTTGCTGCGCTCTGTTGCGAGGGCCGGCCTCCATTGCCACGCGCCCTCCCCACTGCAGACTGCACGCCTCGATCGAAGGTCGATGATGACACGCCCTCAAGAGCCCGGATGACGGCCGGAGCGTCCCGATGCCATGACGTGATCAGGCTGTGACCGGTCGTTCGAGCAACGCCAGGGCCCGCTCGGGAAGTTCCGCCCGGCGGTCGGCGGCCCCGCTGAGCCAGTGGACCCGGGGGTCCCGGCGGAACCACGAGTCCTGGCGTCGCGCGAAGCGTTTGGTGGCGCGCACCGTCTCATCGCGCGCCTCCTGCTCGGTGCACTCCCCCGCGAGCTGGGCCAGCACCTGCTGATAGCCCAGCGCCCGGGACGCCGTACGGCCCTCGCGCAGCCCCTCGCCCTCCAGCCGGCGCACCTCGTCGACCAGGCCCGCCTCCCACATACGGTCGACCCGCAGCGCGATCCGCTCGTCGAGCTCGGGGCGCTCGACGTCCACGCCGATCTGCAGGGTGTCGTAGACCGCCTCATGGCCGGGCAGGTTGGCGGTGAACGGGCGGCCGGTGATCTCGATGACCTCCAGGGCGCGCACGATGCGGCGGCCGTTGCCGGCCAGGATCGCCTGAGCGGCCTGAGGGTCGGCGGCGGCCAGCCGGGCGTGCAGGGCGCCGCTGCCGTGTTCGGCCAGTTCGGCCTCCAGGCGGGCGCGTACCTCCGGGTCGGTGCCGGGGAAGTCGAGGGCGTCGATGGCGCCGCGTACGTACAGGCCGGAGCCGCCGACCAGGACCGGGGTGCGGCCCTCGGCGAGCAGCCGGTCGATCTCGGCACGGGCCAGCTGCTGGTACTCGGCGACGCTGGCGGCGCGGGTCACGTCCCAGATGTCCAGGAGACGGTGCGGGACGCCCTGCCGCTCCTCCAAGGTGAGCTTGGCGGTGCCGATGTCCATGCCGCGATAGAGTTGCATGGAGTCGGCATTGATGACCTCGCCGCCCAGGTGTTGGGCGAGCGCGACGCCCAGATCGGACTTTCCGGCCGCGGTGGGGCCGACGACGGCGATGACCCGCGGAGCGGGAACGGCGGTGTTCACCCCGTCAGTCTCGCAAACATCACGCCCCCCTCTCGAACGAGCGACGTGACGGGCAACCAATGGGTTCGTTGCCTGTTGCGAGGTCCCGGGAGCCGGTGCAGCACCGGCGCCCGCGGGCGGCGCAACGGTCCGCCCCGGGCGGCACGGGACGTCGCCACATGAAGAGCGTAGGAGCAGTTATGGGCGTGTTTTCGCGGTTTCGCCGCCGTAAGTCCGAAGCGTTGACGGAGGAGAGTGCCGCTGCGGCCGTGCCGGCCGCGGTGAAGGAGCCGGCGGAGTCGGCCGCTTCGGCGGACGCCGAGGACACTCAGGAGACCTCGGAGCCCCAGGTCACCACGGCCCAGGACGCCTCGGAGTCCCAGGACGCCACGGAGTCCGCGGACGCCGCGCAGACCGGCGACGACGCCGAGCCCACGGCCGAGGTCACGGCGGACGACGGGGCCGTGGCGGCTCCGGAGGCATCCGGTGAGCCGGCGGGAGAGCCGGCGGCCGCCGACGAGCCGCGCGGCGAGAAAGCCGGCGAGAGCGCCGGCATTCCCCGGCAGAAGTCGGCACAGGCCGCGGCGGACCGCGAGTCCGGCGAGAGCGCGCGGCACTGACGGAAGGCCCGCGCGGACCCCGTCCGCCGGACCGGCAGCACACGGCACGACGGCCGCGCGGCGGATCGCCTCGCGGCCGTCGCCGTACCCTCCCGGTGCCGCGCTACGACCAGGTCGCCACGAAGTAGCCCACGCCATACGGAGCCTCCTCGTGCAGCAGCCGGCCGCGCAGGTCCGCGCCCTCGGCCGCGCCCGCCGCGACCTGCCAGCAGGCCCGTCCCGAAGCCTGGAGACCGGTGGCCTGCTCCGCGTCGAGGGCGGTCAGCGCGGCGAGGTCTGCGGCGCCCAGGGCGTGCGCCACCGTCGCGTCGAAGGGCTCGGCCCGCTCGTCGAAGTAGCCGGGTGCCTTCACCGTCCGGCAGGCGCTGCCGTCGCCCATCACCAGCAGCGCCACCCGGGGCGCGGCGGCGGCGATCTCCCGGCCCGTCGCCGCACACCGTTCGCGCGGCAGCGGCTGCGCCACCCCCAGCGCCTCCACCGGGGCGTCGTCCCAGTCCGTACGGGACAGCAGCCAGGCGCCGACCGAGAGCGAGGGCGGGAGGCCGCGTCCGGGCACGGTTTCGGCGGCGCCCAGCGGCACGTCGAGGTCGACCCCGAAGCCGCGGAACGAGCCGAGAGCGCCCTGCGGGTGCGGGCCCTGGCCGGCCTCGTCGGCGGGGCCGAGGACCACCAGCCGGTCGGGGCGGGCCGCGGCGAGCACGCCGAGAGCATCCACGCAGGCGGCGCGCAGCGCATCCAGCTCGGGAGCGGCGCCGGCGGCCACCTCCGGGACGAGCAGCGGCGGACAGGGGCAGAAGGCGGCGGCTACGAGCATGCACGCAGCGTAACGCCCCGGGTGCGGACCCGGTTTCGGTGCCCTCCCGCCGTGGCTCGCCCCCGGTGTGCGCCGGTCAGTCGCAGCCGCAGCCGGCCGCGGGCGCCGGGGCCGGTGCCGGGGCGCCGATGGTGGGCAGGCCCAGCAGCACGCCCTGGGGCTTCTCCGCCGGGGCAGCATTGCGCTTTTCCCAGGCGTCACCGGCGCGGGTACGGCGCACCGCCTTGGCCGGTCCCTCCGCCAGGAGGTGGTGCGGGGCGGCGTAGGTCACCTCGACCGTCACCATGTCGCCGGGCCGGACCGGCTCCTGGGGACGGGTGAAGTGCACGAGGCGGTTGTCGGCGGCCCGGCCGGACAGCCGGTGGGTCGCGTCGTCCTTGCGGCCCTCCCCCTCGGCGACCAGCACCTCCAGCGTGCGGCCGACCTGCTTCTTGTTCTCCGCCCAGGAGATCTCCTCCTGGAGGGCGACGAGGCGCTCATAGCGCTCCTGGACGACGGCCTTGGGGATCTGGCCCTCCATGTCGGCCGCGGGGGTGCCGGGGCGCTTGGAGTACTGGAAGGTGAAGGCCTGGGCGAAGCGGGACTCGCGGACCGTGTGGAGGGTCTGCGCGAAGTCCTCCTCGGTCTCGCCCGGGAAGCCGACGATGATGTCGGTGGAGATCGCGGCGTCCGGCATCGCGGCGCGCACCTTCTCGATGATGCCGAGGAAGCGCTCCTGGCGGTACGAGCGGCGCATCGCCTTCAGGACGCGGTCGGAGCCGGACTGCAGCGGCATGTGGAGCTGCGGCATGACGTTCGGCGTCTCGGCCATGGCGGCGATGACGTCGTCGGTGAAGTCGCGGGGGTGCGGGGAGGTGAAGCGGACCCGCTCCAGGCCCTCGATCGTGCCGCAGGCACGCAGCAGCTTGCTGAAGGCCTCGCGGTCACCGATGTCGGAACCGTAGGCATTGACGTTCTGGCCGAGCAGGGTGATCTCGCTGACGCCCTCGGCGACCAGCGCCTCGACCTCGGCAAGGATGTCGCCGGGGCGGCGGTCCTTCTCCTTGCCGCGCAGCGCGGGCACGATGCAGAAGGTGCAGGTGTTGTTGCAGCCCACGGAGATGGAGACCCAGGCGGCGTAGGCGCTCTCCCGCCGGGTGGGCAGCGTCGAGGGGAACGCCTCCAGCGACTCGGCGATCTCGACCTGCGCCTCCTCCTGGACGCGGGCGCGCTCCAGCAGGACCGGCAGCTTGCCGATGTTGTGCGTCCCGAAGACCACGTCGACCCAGGGGGCCTTCTTGACGATGGTGTCCCGGTCCTTCTGCGCGAGGCAGCCGCCCACGGCGATCTGCATACCGGGCCGCGCGGCCTTCTTCGGGGCGAGCTGACCGAGGTTGCCGTAGAGCCGGTTGTCGGCGTTCTCCCGCACCGCGCAGGTGTTGAAGACCACGACGTCGGCGCCCTCGCCGTCCTTGGGGGCGGGCACGTAACCGGCCTCTTCCAGCAGGCCGGACAGCCGCTCGGAGTCGTGGACGTTCATCTGGCACCCGTAGGTGCGGATCTCGTAGCTTCTGTTGACGCCCACTGCCTGGCTCCGGTCGCTGCTGGTCATGCGTCAAGGGTAGGCGGTACCCGGCATTGCTCCGGACGCCGGAGGGCCCCGGCGGGGAGCACGGGGCACGTGCCGGCGGTGGCCGCCGGCCGGAGCCGTGGGCGCCTCACAGGGCCAGCACGATGGCGGCGCCGATGCCGCCCGCCCCCAGGGCGAAGGCCGCGCAGCCCAGCCCGCCGTTCCGCCAGCGGAAGGGGCGGTCGAGCGCGAAGCGGCCGGGTCCGGTCGCCGCGACGGTCAGGGCGACGATGGCGATGGTCACGGGGTACTCGATGCCGCCGCTGATCGCCCAGAGCCCCTGGGGAGCGCCGATGACCATGGCGTTGATCATCACCCCGATCAGTGCGGCGGCCGCCAGGGGCGTGAGCAGTCCGGCCGCGAGACCGAGGCCGCCGGCGAACTCCGAGACGCCGGCGAGGCCGGCGTAGAAGTCGCCGGGGTGGTAGCCGAGTGCCGCGAATCCCTTGCCGGTGCCGGCGATCCCCTGGCCGCCGAAGAGGCCGAAGAGCTTCTGGGCGCCGTGCCCGGCCATGATCAGCCCCACCGTGAGGCGGAGAGCGAGCAGGCCGAGATCGGCGCCGAGCGGAGGTGGACGGTGGATGTCGGGCCGGGCCCGGATGTCCGGCCGCAGCTCGGTGAGCGGTTTCATGAGGGTGTCGCTTCCCGCACCGGCGCGCCATGGGGCCGCGGTGTCGGACACCGGCGCCGGTGCGCTCATGGTGGGGAATGGTCAGGGACTGCGCGCCGCGTGGCGCGCGGTGGGGGACGTGCCGGGTCCCCGCTGCGTGCAGCTGCGGATCCGCAGAACCGCAGAAAGGCGGCAGACGGTGGGAAGGGGAAAGCGGACCGCCCCTCCACAGCTCTCTGGCTCTACAGCCGATCCTTCTACGCGTGCGGACTTCCGCAAGTGGGGAGAGGATTCGGCCCCGGCTGCCGGGAGGCGCCCGCCGCCAGGAGGCCCGGCCCGCACACCGGTGGCTTCCGTGGACCGCACCCCACCCCTCCCTTTCCCGCCGGAGTGCTGGCAGGATCCCGCCCATGGTCCCCGCACTCCCCCGCCTCGGCCGCCGCTCCCTCCAGGCGGCGCTCGCGGCACCGGTCGCCCTCGGGCTGCTGCTGTGGTGGCTGCTGTCGATGGGCGGTGATCCTCCCCCCGGGGGGCGGGTGACGCTGGCGACGGGCGTGCCGACCGGCGTGTACGCGCGCTACGGCGAGCTGCTGAAGCAGGATCTGGCCCACGACCTGCCGGAGGTGGATCTGCGGCTGACCCGCAGCGAGGGCTCGATCGACAATCTGCGGCAGCTGGTCGCCGGGCGGGCCGGATTCACCATCGCGACGGCGGACGCGGTCGCCGCGTACAAGGTCAGGGGTGAGCCGGGCGCGGACCGGCTGCGGGCCTGTGCGCGGCTGTACGACGACTACATGCAGCTGGTGGTGCCGCGGAAGTCGGCGGTGCGCTCGACGAAGGACCTGCGGCGGCTGCGGGTGGGGGTCGGGGCCGACAGCTCCGGCGTACAGCTGATCACCCGGCGGCTGCTGGAGGCGGCCGGGCTGGACTTCGACACGGACATCGAGCCGGTACGGGTCGGCATCGACCGGATGCCCAAGCTGCTGGAGGAGGGCAAGCTGGATGCCTTCTTCTGGTCCGGCGGGCTGCCGACGACGGCGGTGCAGCATCTGGCACAGCACTTCCCGGTGCGGCTGGTCCAGCTCGGCGATCTGAGCGAGGCGCTGCACCGGCAGGGCGAGCGCACCCGCTACTACCGTGCCGCGGTGATGCCCGCCGATGCCTACCCGATGGCCCAGAGCGGCGAGGCGGTGAAGACGATCGCGGTGGCGAACCTGCTGGTGACCACGGACCGCGAGGACGCCGCGCTGACCGAGGGGATCACCCGTACCGTCATCGACAGCCGGGACTGGATCGGCCGCCAGGTGCATGCCGCACAGAAGGTGGATCTGCGGACGGCGGTCTTCACCGATCCGCTGGAGCTGCACGAGGGCGCCCGGCGCTATTACGTGTCCCAGAAGCCCTGAGGCGGCGGGGAGGCCGCAGGCCTCGTCGCCGTACACACGCCGGGGCCCGCACCGGTCAGTCCGGTGCGGGCCCCGATCGTGGGACGCGCGGTGCGTCAGGCGGCGACGATGTTCTCCGCCTGCGGGCCCTTCGGGCCCTGGGTCACGTCGAAGGTGACCTTCTGGCCCTCGAGGAGCTCACGGAAGCCCTGCGCGGCGATGTTCGAGTAGTGGGCGAAGACGTCGGGGCCGCCGCCGTCCTGCTCGATGAAGCCGAAGCCCTTTTCCGAGTTGAACCACTTGACGGTGCCGGAAGCCATGTTTTTCTCCGTTCATGGGGCAAACCGGAGACCGCACTGCGCGGCCTCCTTGTCGCCGAGATGATCGCCCCACACCGGAACAGGTCCGGAAAACAAGGAACGCCCGGAGCTATCAGCTTCCGGGCGCGCACAAAGTTCATCATGGGTACCACAACTGCAACGCGGCCCACGCTAGCACACGTGCGGGGAGCCGCCCCGCGTCACGCGGGTGCCCGGTCACGGGGCGGTGCGCGGCAGCGTGACGGTGACCTTCAGCCCGTGCGGCGGATGCGGGGCGTAGGTGATGGTGGCGCCGCCCGCGGCGAGCAGGGCGCGGGTGATCGACAGGCCGAGCCCGGAGCCGGAGACGTTCTGGTGGCGGCCGCTGCGCCAGAAACGGTCACCGATCCGCTCCAGTTCGTCGTCGGTCAGGCCGGGGCCGCGGTCGGCGACGGTGACCTGGACGCGCTCGCCGTCCGGCGCGACGCCGACGGTCACCGGCCGCCCCTCCGGGGTGAACTTCAGGGCGTTGTCGACGACGGCGTCCAGGGCGCTGGACAGGGCGACCGGGTCGGCCCAGCCGGTGACGGCGCTCGGCCCCTCATAGGTGAGGCGGACGCCCTTGGCATCGGCCAACGGGCGCCAGGAGTCCACGCGTTCGGCGGCCAGCGCCGCGACATCGGTGAGCTGGAGATCGGCGTCGGAGTGTTCGGCGAGCGCGAGGCCGAGCAGACCGTCCAGGACACGGGCCAGCCGCTTGCCCTCCGTACGGACCGAGGCGATCTCCGCGTTGCCGTCGGGGAGTTCGAGGGCCAGCAGCTCGATGCGCAGCAGCAGCGCGGACAGCGGGTTGCGCAGCTGGTGGGAGGCGTCGGCGACGAAGGCGCGCTGCTGTTCCAGGACCTCCTCGACATGGTCGGCCATTTCGTTGAACGAGCGGGCCAGGCGGCGCAGTTCGGGCGGTCCGGCGGTGGCGGCGACGCGGGCGTTCATCCGCCCGGTGGCGATGTCGTGGCTCGCCACGTCCAGGATCCGTACCGGCCGCAGCACCCAGCCGGTCAGGCGGAAGGCCGCGCCGACGGCGACGAGCATGGCCGCGCACTCACCGGCCGCGATCAGCAGCCAGCTGCGCAGGATCCGCGAACGCATCTGCCCGGTGGGCGAGTCGGTGACGACGACGGCGACGACATCGCCGTCGCGGATCACCGGTGAGGCGACCGGAATGCGGCCGGTGTCGTCCCAGGGCCAGATCTGGTGCGGGTCGTGGCTGCGGCGGCCGGCCAGCGCCTCACTGAAGGCCTGGGCGGCCTCGCCGTCGTGCGGTACCGACAACCCGGCGGGGGCTGCGGCCATCGTGGTGTGATCGCGGTAGAAGACACCGGCGCGGATGCCGTAGAGGCTGTAGTAGCGGTCGAGTTCGGTGCCGAGGGTGGCGAGCCGCTCGTCCTCCTCGGGGGTCTTGTCCCGGGCGTCCGTGGCGGGGCGGGCGGTGACGAACTGGGCGAGGGAGGCGAAGCGGGCGGCGTCGTCTATCCGGTCGACGACCACCCGCTGCTGCTCCACACCGGCGGTGCTGAGACCGAGCGGGAAGCCGAGCGCGAGCAGCACGGCGGCCATCAGGACGATCAGCAGCGGGAGGAGGCGGGTGCGCACGTGATCGCGGCGGCCTTCAGGAGGCCGGGGCGGCGGGCGACCCGGCGGCCGGGACGACCAGGCGGTAGCCGACGCCGCGCACCGTCTCGATCAGCGCGGGCATCCGCAGCTTGGCGCGCAGCGAGGCGACGTGCACCTCCAGGGTCCGGCCGGTGCCCTCCCAGCTCGTACGCCACACCTCGCTGATGATCTGCTCCCGGCGGAAGACCACACCGGGGCGCTGCGCCAGCAGGGCCAGCAGATCGAATTCCTTGCGGGTGAGCGGAACCGCGGCGCCGTCCACGGACACCTGGCGGGTGGGGAGTTCGACGGTGACCGCGCCCAGCCGGAGCGCCTCGTCGGCCACGCCCTCGTCGGCCGGCTGCTCACCGCCGCCGGGCGCGGTGCGCCGGCTCACCGCGTGGATACGGGCCAGCAGCTCACCGGTGTCGTACGGCTTGACGACATAGTCGTCCGCGCCGAGGTTGAGGCCGTGGATACGGGAGCGCACATCGGCCCGTGCGGTGACCATGATGACGGGGGTGGCGCAGATCTTGCGGATCCGGCCGCACACCTCGAAACCGTCCTGGTCGGGCAGCCCGAGGTCGAGCAGCACCACCGCGAACGGCTCGGCGCGGTCGGGCAGCAGGGCCTTGAGCGCCTCCTCGCCGTTGCGTGCGTGCACGACGGCCACGCCGTGCTTGGCGAGCACCGCGGACAGCGCCGCGGCGACATGATCGTCATCCTCGACGAGCAGCAGTCTCATCGGACCTCCTCCCGGGTGCGTGCGTACAGGCCACAGGGCATCTACGGCGATGGGGGGTGTGCGCGTCAAGAGGCGGCCACCTCCGCGCCGCCATCCGTTACCCAGCCGGTACTCCCGTGGCATATCGTCACGACATCCCTACGCGGCGTCGACTTCACGCACCGTGTCCGCCTGAGGCCGGATCGTTATGCTCAAGCTTCGCTCAGAACTAATGACGCTGGTCGCAGGGCATTACTAGGGTCCTCCCCAATCGAGGAGGACGGAGCTACCCGCCGATGAGCGAAGTATCGGTGACCAAGAACGCCGGGGGTCCTGCGCCCGCAGCGGACCGGCTGGTCGTGCTGGACAACGTGAACAAGCACTTCGGCGCGCTGCACGTGCTCCAGGACATCGACCTGACGATCAACCGCGGTGAGGTCGTCGTCGTGATCGGGCCCTCGGGCTCGGGCAAGTCGACGCTCTGCCGCACGATCAACCGCCTGGAGACCATCGACTCCGGCAGCATCACGATCGACGGGAAGCCGCTGCCGCAGGAGGGCCGCGAGCTGGCCCGGCTGCGCGCCGATGTCGGCATGGTCTTCCAGTCGTTCAACCTCTTCGCGCACAAGACGGTGCTCGAGAACGTGATGCTGGGGCAGACCAAGGTCCGCAGGACCGACAAGGCGGCGGCGGCGAAGAAGGCCCGCGCGCTGCTCGACCGGGTCGGTGTCGGCACCCAGGCGGACAAGTACCCCGCACAGCTCTCCGGCGGTCAGCAGCAGCGCGTGGCGATAGCCCGCGCGCTGGCGATGGACCCGAAGGTGATGCTGTTCGACGAGCCGACCTCCGCGCTGGACCCGGAGATGATCAATGAGGTGCTGGACGTCATGCAGCAGCTCGCCCGGGACGGCATGACGATGATCGTGGTCACCCATGAGATGGGGTTCGCGCGCTCCGCGGCGAACCGGGTCGTCTTCATGGCGGACGGCCGCATCGTCGAAGAGGCCGAGCCGAACCAGTTCTTCAACAACCCGCGCAGCGAACGCGCCAAGGACTTCCTGTCGAAGATCCTGCATCACTGAGGCCGCAGTTGGGCCACCCTCATTGCCACCACTTGTTGAACCAAAGGATGTTCACCATGAGGATTCGTAAAACTGCTGCGGCCGGTGCCATGGTGCTCGCGCTGGCGGCGACGGCGACCGCCTGCGGCGGCGAGTCGGGCACGGCCGGCGACAAGCCGGCCGGCGGCGACGTGTTCAGCAAGGACTACAAGGTCGCGGCCGCCCCGAAGATCGACTCTCCGGTGCTGAAGAAGGCCCTGAAGGCCAAGAAGATCGTGATCGGCGTCAAGGCCGACCAGCCGTTCCTCGGTTTCAAGGACCCCGGCACCGGCACGTACTCCGGCTTCGACATCGAGATCGCCAAGATGGTCGCCGCCGACCTGGGCTTCTCCACGAAGCAGATCCAGTTCAAGACGATCGACTCCAACGTCCGCGAGACCACCATCTCCAACGGCGACGTCGATTACTACGTCGGCACGTACACCATCAACGACGAGCGCAAGAAGCAGGTCGGCTTCGCGGGCCCGTACTACACGGCCGGCGCGGACCTCCTGGTGCGCAAGGACGACAAGAGCATCACCGGGCCGGACTCCCTCAAGGGCAAGAAGGTCTGCTCGATCACCGGGTCCACCCCGCTCCAGGAGATCAAGAAGTCGAAGTACGGTGCCGACACCACCGAGCTGGGCAAGTACTCGGACTGCGTGAAGGTCCTGCTGGACGGCGGCGCCGACGCGGTCACCACCGACGACGCGATCCTCAAGGGCTACGCCGCCCAGCGCCCCGAGAAGCTCCGGGTCGTCGGCAAGCCGTTCACCAAGGAGCCCTACGGCGTCGGCATGAGCAAGGACGACAAGGCCCTGCGTGACGAGATCACCAAGGCCCTGGAGAACCACATCAAGAACGGCGACTACAAGAAGGCGTACGAAGGCACGCTCGGCAAGTCGGGCTCGAAGTACGTCGCCCCGGAGACCCCGCTGCCGCGGTACTGAGGCTTCCGGTTTCTCTTCTGTGACGGCGCCGCCCCGTACGCCCGCCGCGGCGGGTGTACGGGGCGCGCTGTCGTCACCCGCTTCCCGGCCCCTGGGCCGTCCCCCGCCGCCGACCTGATGACCGCTACCGCGGAGACCCCATGAACGTACTCCTCGATTATCTGCCCGAGTTCCGCGACGGATTCCTCGGAACCCTGGAGATCACCGCGTCCAGCGGGCTGCTCGCCCTGGTGCTCGGCGTGCTCATAGCCGGCTTCCGGGTCTCCCCGATTCCGCCGCTGCGCGCCTTCGGGACGGCCTGGGTGACAGTCCTGCGCAACACCCCGCTGACGCTGCTGTTCCTCGTCGCGTTCTTCGTCGTGCCGCAGATCCTCTTCCAGGGCGCCAGCCCGTTCGTGCTGGCCACGCTGGCGCTGGGCTTCTACACCTCCTCGTTCGTGTGCGAGGCGGTGCGCTCCGGCATCAACACCGTGCCGCTGGGCCAGGCGGAAGCCGCCCGCAGCATCGGTATGACCTTCACCCAGACGCTGCGCCTGATCGTGCTCCCCCAGGCCACGCGCACCGTGCTCGCCCCGCTGAGCAGCATCCTGATCGCGCTGACCAAGAACTCCGCGATCGCCGGCGCCTTCAGCTTCCCGGAGCTGTTCAGCGTCTCCAAGCTGCTCAACGACAAGGGATACACGGTCGCCTGGATCTTCCTGTGGACCGCGCTCAGCTACCTCGTCATCACCTTCTCCATCAGCGGTCTCTTCCGGCTGCTGGAGCGCCGGATGGGAGTCGCCCGATGACCGGCGGACGCGGCAGAGGGAACAGCACGACCTGGGCGCCGCACAACGGCGGGGCGGAACGAAGCGAGGTAAAGGCATGAGCGGCGCCAGCGTTCTCTACGACGTACCCGGACAGAAGGCGAAGACGCGCAACCGCCTCTACTCCGTCCTCGGCTCCCTCGCGGTGCTCGGGCTGATCGCGTTCGCCTTCCTGCGGCTGAACAGCCGGGGGCAGCTCGAACCCGAGGTGTGGAACATCTTCAACAATGCCGGAGTGCGCACCGGCATCCGCGACGGCGTCCTGACGACCCTGCAGGTCTTCGCGGTGGCGGCGGTGCTGTCGCTGGCGCTGGGCGTGCTGCTCGCGGTGGCCCGGCTCTCGGACCACAAGCCGGTCAGCTGGCTGGCGACCGGCTTCATCGAGCTCTTCCGCGCCGTCCCGCTGCTGATCACGATCTATGCGGTGTGGGTGACCCTGCTCGCCAACCGGGAGAGCCTCGGGCTCGCCGGCAGCCAGCCGCAGTTCTGGGCGCTGGTCATCGGGCTGACCGTCTACAACGGTGCGGTGCAGGCCGAGGTGCTGCGGGCCGGCATCAACTCCGTGCCGACGGGACAGCGCGAGGCCGCCTACGCGCTGGGCATGAGCAAGACGCAGGTCATGACGACGGTGCTGATCCCGCAGGCCGTCCGGGCGATGCTGCCGACGATCATCAGCCAGCTCGTGGTGACCCTGAAGGACACCTCCCTCGGCTACATCATCACCTTCGAGGAACTGCTCTTCACCGCCCGGCAGATGAGCACCAACATCATCGTCAACGGCAATGACACCTACGTCCCGGTCATCATCGTCACCGGCAGCATCTACGTCGGCATGTGCCTGGCGCTGTCCTCCCTCGCCAACTGGATCGAGCGGCGCGGCCGCCGCACCAGGACCGGTATCGAGGTGGCGTCGGCCGGTGAGCCGGTGGCGGCCGCCGATGCGATGGAGGTGGCCGACGCGGTCCCCGGCGGGCCGGCGGCCAAGCAGGAGTGAGGGTGTGTCCGTGACCCCCGGCCGGCCCTGACGGCACGACCGCGGGCCACGGCCGGGAAGAGACCCTCCGGAGGCGGTGGCACCGGCGCCACCGCCTCCGTCACTTGACGCGAGCGGCCGCAGTGGGTTGCATACGCTGTGTGATCGCGCACCGGGCTCCAACTGCCAGTTCCCGCCTGTCCCGTACGTACCAGCGGCCCCGGGGAGCTGCGCCGTGGACCCGGTGATCGTCGTCGGGGCCGGCCCGGTCGGCCTCTCCCTCTCGCTCGCCCTCGCCCGTCTGGGCGTCCCCACCGTCGTCCTCGACGAGACCACCGGCCAGGAGGACACCCGGCCCGCCCGCACCGCCGTGCTCCGCCAGGACACCGCCGCCTTCGTCGGACGGATCGGCTGCGCCGACGCCCTGGAGACCGCCGGCACCCGCTGGACGGCCTGGCGCACCATGCGCCGCCGCCGGCTGCTGGAACGCGTCGCCTTCGCCCCGGACGGCCCGGCCGTCGCCCCCGCCACCGCGTCCCCGCTGCACCTCCCCCAGCACGCGCTCACCCGCGCCCTGCGCGCCGCACTCGCCGACGAGCCGCTCGCCGAGGTCGTCACCGGCAGCCGGCTGGCCGCGCTCGAACAGGACGGGCACGGCATCAGCGCCCAGACCCGCGGCCCCAACGGCACCTGGTGGCGCGGGAGTTACCTGATCGGCTGCGACGGCCCGCGCTCGACCGTCCGCAAGCTGCTCGACATCCGCTTCCCGGGCCGGACGGCCGTGGAGCGGCATGCGGTGGCCGCGCTGCGCTGCGAACTCCCCTGGCCCGGCGAGGCCCTGCTGCACCGCTCGCCGACCCGGCACGGCGGCGGTCCGGGCAGCGAGGTCTCGGCCCGTCCGCTGACCGACCACGTCTGGCGGCTGGACTGGCTGCTGCCACCGGGGCGGGAACTGGTCACCCCGGACGCCCTGGTCGCCCGGATCCGCGACTCCCTGGCCGGCTGGACCACCGACCCGCCCGCGGACGCTGCCGACGAGACCGGCGACGGGGGCGGCCGACCACTCGCACGCGGCCGCGGCCACGGCCGCCAGGTCCCGCCCTACGAACTCCTCGACACCGGTGTGCACACCGTCCACCACCGGCTGGCCCGGTGCTGGCGGGAGGGCCGGGCGTTCCTCGCCGGGGACGCCGCGCATCTGCTGGGCGCGCTCGGCACCCAGGGCCTGGACGAAGGCCTGCGGGACGCCGAGAACCTCGCCTGGAAGCTGGGCCTGGCCTGGCACCACGGCGCCTCCGAGCTGCTGCTCGACAGCTACCAGGCCGAGCGCCGGGGCGCCGTGGCGGCCCGGCTGCGCGCCGCCGACCAGGCGCTGCCGCTGCTCCGGGACGGCGGCGCGGCCCGCTGGCGGACCGTCCTGCCCGGCGCGGTGCGCGGCCGCAGCACCCTGCTGACCGACGGCCACCTGGGCCGCGGCCCCCTTGGCGCACCCCCGGTCTACGCCCGCACCCCGCTGGCACCACCCGCCGAGCACACCGGCGGG
This sequence comes from Streptomyces sp. 2323.1, assembly GCF_900221035.1. Taxonomy (NCBI): domain Bacteria; kingdom Bacillati; phylum Actinomycetota; class Actinomycetes; order Kitasatosporales; family Streptomycetaceae; genus Streptomyces; species Streptomyces sp. 2323.1. The sequence continues at coordinate 2,128,054 of NZ_LT907981.1, forward strand.
CCGCCCGTCGAGACGCTGCCCGGCGCACCGGTCGCGGATGTGGCGGTGACCGCGTCCGACGGCTCGGTGGTCCGGCTGCGCGACCGGCTCGGGCACGGCCTGCTGGTGGTGCTGGTGGCGCCCGGCACCGGCGTCTGGGACCGGCGGCACTGGCAGTCGGCGGGCCTGATGCCCCGGCTGGCCGAAGCGGTCGAGGCGCTGCCGATGGACGCCGAGATCCTGGTCACCGAGGCCTATCCGGGCGCGGCCGCCCACACCGTGCTGCTGGTCCGGCCGGACGGCCATCTGGTCACCACCCTGTCCGGTGTCCGCCCGGCCGACATGGCCGCCTGCGCGGACGCCGTACGGGGCGGGGCACACGGGCGTCAGGCCGCGGCAGGGCGGACCCCGCGGTCCGACGGAACCGGGAACTCCGCGGCGTCCGACGGCAACGGAGCCGAGGAGGGGGAGGGGTCCGCTGTTGACCCTGTCGGAACCTCCGTGCTTCACTCCGAGAATGACTGAACACGGCTCGCGATTCTGGCGGAGGGTCCATCTCGACCTGGTCCGCTATGCGGGCTGCATGTGTCGTCCCTCCTGTTGATCCGCTTCTTCTCCCCCGCGCGGCCGCCCGCCTCTGCACGGCAGCCGCGCCTCTTCGCGATCATTCAGGACGGTTTCCGTGCCCGACGTACGTACCCCTGCGCACCCGCATGCCTCCGGCCATGACGGCGGGCCGAGCGCAGCCGAACTCCTCGACTTCGTCCGCCGCAGCGCCGCGGACCCGGCGCTCATCGCCTCGCTCCCGCTCGACCCCGAAGGCCGTACCTGGATCCGGCTGGCCGGGCCGGGCGGCAGCGAGGCTTGGCTGATCGGCTGGCCGCCCGGCACCGGCACCGGCTGGCACGACCACGGCGGCTCGCACGGCGCCTTCGCGGCCGCCTCCGGTGAGCTGACGGAACAGTCGCTCGCCGCCCCGCTGCCCACCGAGGGCTGGACGACGCTGGAACTCGCCGAGGGCGTGGACCGGGAGCGCAGGCTCGGCGACGGCCGCGGCCGGGCGTTCGGCCCGCACCATGTGCACCAGGTGCTCAACACCTCCCAGGACACCCATGCGGTGTCGGTGCACGCCTACTACCCGCCGCTGCCGCTGATGCGCCGTTACAGCCGTACCGGGGCGGTCCTGCGGGTCGAAGCGGTCGAGCAGCCGGAGGAGTGGACATGAGCGCGGTCGACGAGCTGCTGGCGCGGGCCCGGCGGGAACTGGGGCACCGGGTCGGCCCCCGGGAGGCCGCCGCGGTCCAGGAGGCCGGCGGACTGCTGGTGGACATCCGCTACGCGGAGCTGCGGGAGCGGGACGGCACCATCCCCGGCGCGCTGATCGTCGAGCGCAACGAGCTGGAATGGCGGCTCGACCCGACGGGCGACCACCGCGCCCCGGAGGCAACCCATCACGCTCTGCCGGTCGTGGTCATCTGCAACGAGGGCTACGCCTCGAGCCTCGCAGCCCTCTCCCTCCGCCACTTGGGCCTGCACCGGGCGACCGACCTGGCAGGCGGATTCCAGGCTTGGCGTGGGGCAGGGTTGGGGGTGGGGGGAGCTGTGGGGGATGTGGCGTTGAGGGGCTGATGTTCCGGGGGGGCTCCGCTCCCCCTCCGTACGCGAGTCCTCACCCCTCTTCCGGCAGACAGTGCTCGTCCAGAAGTTCCGGATCCTCCCCCTCCTCTTCCAGTGCCTGCTTGACGACGCGCAGGGCGAGCCCTTCCCCGTAGCCCTTGCGGGCCAGCATTCCGGCCAGGCGGCGCAGCCGCTTTTCGCGGTCCAGGCCCCTGGTGGCCCGTAGCTTGCGGTCGACCAATTCACGGGCGGTGGACTCCTCCTGTGCGGAGTCGAGGCGGCCGACGGCCTCCTCGATGAGGGTGGAGTCCACCCCCTTGGTGCGGAGTTCGCGGGCCAGCGCGCGCCGGGCCAGGCCCCGGCCGTGGTGGCGGGAGTCCACCCAGGCGTCGGCGAAGGCCGCATCGTCGATCAGCCCGACGTCCTCGAACCGCGACAGCACCTCTTCCGCGGCCTCCTCGGGGATGCCCCGCTGCCGCAGGGCGTCCCCGAGCTGCTTGCGGGTCCGCGCGCTCCCGGTGAGCAGGCGCAGGCAGATGGCCCGCGCCTGCTCCTCGGGCGTACGCGGCGGTCCCGACTCGGCCCTCGACGAGGAGGGACCACCGCTGTCCGTATGGCCATGACGGCCCCTGCGGCCGCTACGGGTCTCGGCGTCGCCGGCAGCGCTGCCGGGGGCATCCCCGCTGTCCGGCCATTCCGTTCGCCGTGTCATGACGGGCTAGCTCTTGGCCGCGGCGGCCTTGGAACCCTTGGCGGCCTTCGCCGCCGGTGCCGGAGCTGCGGCAGCCGGTTCGCCCGCTGCCACCGCGGCGTCCGCGCCGGGGTCCGCCGCCGGGTCCTGCGGCTTCACACCGATGCCCAGCTTTTCCTTGATCTTCTTTTCGATCTCGTTGGCGAGATCCGGGTTGTCCTTGAGGAAGTTGCGGGCGTTCTCCTTGCCCTGGCCGAGCTGGTCGCCCTCGTAGGTGTACCAGGCGCCGGACTTGCGGATGAATCCGTGCTCCACACCCATGTCGATCAGACCGCCCTCACGGCTGATGCCCTGGCCGTAGAGGATGTCGAACTCGGCCTGCTTGAACGGCGGGGAGACCTTGTTCTTGACCACCTTGACGCGGGTACGGTTGCCGACCGCGTCCGTGCCGTCCTTGAGGGTTTCGATGCGGCGGATGTCGAGGCGCACCGAGGCGTAGAACTTCAGCGCACGGCCACCGGTCGTGGTCTCCGGCGAGCCGAACATCACGCCGATCTTCTCGCGGAGCTGGTTGATGAAGATCGCGGTGGTCTTGGACTGGTTGAGCGCGCTGGTGATCTTGCGCAGCGCCTGGCTCATCAGCCGGGCCTGGAGGCCGACGTGGGAGTCGCCCATCTCGCCCTCGATCTCGGCCCGCGGCACCAGGGCGGCGACGGAGTCGATCACGATGAGGTCGAGCGCGCCGGAGCGGACCAGCATGTCCGTGATCTCCAGGGCCTGCTCGCCGTTGTCCGGCTGCGACAGGATCAGGGAGTCGGTGTCCACGCCGAGCTTCTTGGCGTACTCGGGGTCGAGGGCGTGCTCGGCGTCGATGAACGCGACGGAGCCGCCGGCCTTCTGGGCGTTCGCGACGGCGTGCAGGGTCAGGGTCGTCTTACCGGAGGACTCCGGGCCGTAGACCTCGATGACGCGGCCGCGGGGGAGGCCGCCGACGCCGAGCGCGACGTCGAGGGCGGTGGAGCCGGTGGGGATGACCTCGATGGGCTCCTTCGACCGCTCCCCCATGCGCATCACGGCGCCCTTGCCGAATTGCCGTTCAATCTGTGCGAGCGCGGCGTCCAGTGCCTTCTCGCGGTCGGTGCCTGCCATGGGTTCCACCCGATTTGCTTGAGTCGATCGCTTCACGTCCATGACGCTAACGCCTGCCACTGACAATGCGCCCGGACCCGGCTCCGGCCTGTGGATAACTCCGCGGAAATGCCCGAGGACACAGGCCTGATCCCCAATGAGAATGGATGTTCGATTTTCGTGTCAAGCAGCGCCCCGCACCAGCTGCCGGCACCATGTCCCGGGCCACCGACCCTTGATCTTTGCCATTGAAGGTCGATGATCGGTGAGTTCGTGCCATCGACGTTTGCGCGGCACTGAGTGCTGGGCGTCACGAACGGCGGGTCACTGTCCGACTAGCGTGGCTCCGCATGACCCCTTCCGAGATCGAGATCACCGCAGAGCTGGTCCGGGATCTGCTGCACGACCAGCACCCGGACCTGGCCGGTCTCCCTGTGAAACTCGGCGCGCGCGGCTGGGACAACCAGCTGTGGCGGCTCGGCGACGACCTCGCCGTCCGGCTGCCCTGGGCGACACCGTCCGCGGACGCCCTCCTGCGCAAGGAGCACGAGTGGCTTCCTGCTCTCGCCTCGCACCTGCCCTTGCCGGTCCCCGTCCCGCAGCGCCTCAGCGAGCCCTCGGAGCGGTTTCCGCGGCCTTGGATCGTCACCACCTGGGTGCCGGGAACGCCCGCCGACCTCGCCCCCGCCACGCGCGCCGCGGAGGCGGCCGACACCTTGGCCGCCTTCCTGACCGCTCTTCACCGGCCTGCCCCCGAAGGGGCACCGACCGGCCGCGACCGTGGGGGCCCGCTGGCCGACCGTGCCGAGGGCTTTGCCCAGCAGCTGGCCTCGGCCACCGAAACGGGGCTGATCCCCGACCCGGACGCCGTCCGCGCGGTCTGGGAAGACGCCGTCGCCGCGCCCGACTGGACGGGGCCGGCACTGTGGCTGCACGGCGATCTGCATCCGGCCAACGTGCTCACCGCGGACGGCACCTTCTGCGGCGTGATTGACTTCGGCGACCTCTTTGCGGGCGATCCGGCCTGCGACCTCGCCGCCGCGTGGATGCTGCTGCCGGACGGCGCCATCGAGCGCTTCCACGCCGCATATCAGCCGGCCCCGGACCCCGCGACCCTGCGCCGCGCCCGCGGCTGGGCAGTGTGGAAAGCCCTCGCCTGCCTCCTCATTGGAGAGGCCGGCGTCCACGGCCGTCCGGGTGGCAAGCGCACCTGGGGCCCACCTGCCCACGCCGCGCTGCGACTCCTCGCCGCGACGGTCCGCCACCCCGGTTCCCCGGCACCAAAGAAATGACCTGAGTCACTCAAGCTTCGACGACACTGCTCAGCCTTCTCTGACACGGGACAACCGTGTCCCGTGCCGGTGAAGGTCGATCGCTGTCAATGAGGGTGGAGCAGCAGCCCGTTCGGTCCAGCGAAGTGTGATGTGGCAACGAGTGCTGCGTGTCAGGGTGGCGGTGGGAGAACTCGCGGGTGCGTACACGCATCCGGACCGGAGCGTTGGGGAGCGATGACGGTGGCGATGCGGGCATTTCCGCTGGTGGGCGGGCCGGTGGAGTTACGGGGTGCGCTGGACTTGGAGGAGACGCAGGCGGGGGTGATGCCTCGCCGGTTGCCCGCGTGGACCAAGGAGCAGTACCAGGACCCGTCGGTCCACGGCCCGACGGTGATGCCTTCGGGGGTGCGGCTGGTGTTCCGCACCGATGCGCGTGAGCTGGAGTTCGAGGTACTCACCTCCACAGGGCAGCTCGACACCGACCCCCACCCTCGCCCGACCGGGATGCTGGAACTGCTGGTGGACGGCGCCCACGCCGGGCGCCGGCAAGCACCTCTGGGCAATGTGATGCGGATGGCGAGCCCCGGGACCGCGCAGCGACTGGTCCCGGGGACGCCGGGGACCGTACGGTTCGACGGGCTGCCGGCTGGCATGAAGAACGTCGAGCTGTGGCTGCCGCAGCAGACCCCCACGGAACTGGTGGCGCTACGTGCTGACGGCGAGGTGCTGGCACCGCCGCCGGACGGCCGGCGCCGCTGGGTGCACCACGGCAGTTCCATCAGCCACTGCCTCGAAGCCGACGGCCCGACCGGCACCTGGCCGGTCGTGGCGGCTTCGCTCGGGGGAGTGGAGGTGATCAACCTCAGCCAGGCGGGCAACGACATGCTGGACCCCTATGTCGCCCGGACGATCCGCGATATGCCCGCCGACCTGATCAGCCTGAAGGTAGGCATCAACATCGTGGCCCTGGCCGCCTTCCGGCTGCGGACGTTCGGCCCGGCGGTGCACGGATTCCTGGACACGATCCGGGAGGGGCACCCGGACATCCCGCTGCTGCTGATGTCCCCGGTGAGTTGTCCGGCACTCGACGCGACTCCCGGCCCGACCGCGATCGGCCCGGACGGGAAGATCACAGCCCTGGGCGACCCGGCCGATGTGGCCCGTGGGGCGTTGTCGCTGAAGGTGGTCCGTGACGAACTGGCCCGAATCGTGGCGGCCCGGCGAGCACGCGATCCCCACCTCCACTATCTCGACGGCCGCACGCTGCTCGGTCCGGACGAGGTGGATGACCTTGCCGACGGCCTGCACCCCACTGCCGCCGCATACCACCGGATGGGCACTCGCTTCGCCGCGCACGCCTTCGCCGACGACGGCCCGTTCCGCTGATCGACCGGTGCTCTGCATCTGCACCAGGTACAGAGCCCGAGCGTCCCGGTAGCCGGTGCCTAGTTGTCCGGTCATGGCAGCACAGACGCCAGTCCCGGAGCGGACACGGCCCCCCGGAGCCGTCAGAGAGCGCCCTGCCCCTCCCCCTGGGCGCCCTCCGCCTCCCGGTCCTCCAGTGGGGACGACGGCTGGTCGGCGCGCAGGGTCCGCCGGACCCGGGCCAGGGCGCTGACGCCACGGCCGCGCCTGCCGCGGACCCGTAGATCGTCGGTGACCTCGTACCGCTTGACGTACGCACCGAGGAACGCCTGCAGCGTCGCCGTCGCCGGGATCGCGATCAGTGCGCCCACCGCGCCCATCAGGGCCGTGCCGGCGACGACCGAGCCGAAGGCGACGGCGGGATGGATGTCCACCGTCTTGGCGGTGATCCGCGGCTGCAGGAGGTAGTTCTCGAACTGCTGGTAGGTCACGACGAAACCGAAGACCCACAGCGCGTACCAGGGGTTGACGGTGAACGCGAGCAGGATGGGCAGCGCGCCCGCGAGATACGTGCCGATGGTCGGGATGAACTGGGAGACCAGCCCCACCCACATGCCCAGCGCCGGGGCGTACGGCACGCCGAGGACCTCCAGCAGGACGTAGTGCGAGACGCCGGAGATCAGTGCCATCAGCCCGCGGGAGTAGAGATAGCCACCGGTCTTGGCGACCGCGATCTCCCAGGCGCGCAGCACCTCCGCCTGGCGGTGCGGCGGCAGTACGGAGCACAGCGCACGGCGCAGCCGGGGGCCGTCGGCGGCGAAGTAGAACGAGAACAGGGCCACGGTCAGCAGGTTGAACAGGCTGCCCAGCACCGTCGCGGAGACGGCCAGGACGTTGTTGGCGCTGTCCTGGACGTACTTCTGCAGCCAGTCGGACTTGAGCAGGTTGTTCTGCACCTCGACCCGGGACAGATGGGTGTGCAGGGTGTTGTTGATCCAGCTGATGAGGGAGTCCAGATACTGCGGGAACTCCTCCACCATGGTGGTGATCTGCCCGGCGAGCATGGAGCCCAGGAGGGCGAAGAATCCGGCAGCGGCGACGAGGATGGTCAGGAAGACCAGGCCGGTGGCCAGTCCGCGCCGCATGCCCCGGGCCGCCATCCAGTCGACGGCCGGTTCGACGGCCAGCGCGAGGAAGAACGCGATCAGCACGTTCAGCAGCAGGGTGATCAGCTGGTGGAATCCCCAGGTGGCGAGCTGGAAGCAGGCCACGAGGGCGAGCGCGAGCACCATGGCGCGCGGCAGCCAGCGCGGCATCCGCGCATCGGCCCGCTCCTCGGGGCGTGGGACGTCGTTGCTGATCTCATCTGGCTCAGGCACGGAGCCAAGTGTCGCGCACTGCTGTGACATCCCCGGCCCTGGCCCGTGCGGCCCGGCTGCGGCGGGCCGCCGCCCGGACCCTTTCCGCCCAGGTCAGGGGGTGGAACCGCCGCCCGCTCAGCGCTTCTCGGGCGGCACGTCCATCACCGAGCAGACCACCCGCCACACCTCTTTGGCGCTCCATCCCGCATCCAGCGCCTCGTGCACGGTCCGGCCGCCGAGGCCGGACATCACATGATCACGTGCGAAGGAGTCGGCGTACGCCGCACCGAAGTGGTCCGCCATCCGCTCCCAGAAGATCGTCAACCGCATGAATTCCGCTCCGTACCCACTCTGATCTGCACTTTTCCGTCGCATCGCGCCCGTACGGCCGTACGGAGCCCTCCGGGAATCCCGCATCTCCCTGCACCAAGCATCCATCAGCCGGTCAGGGCGCCCGTCCGGCGGCCTGCAGGCCGTCAACCGCAGGCCTTCCGAATCCGTCCTGGGAGGGCACCGGTGCGCGAGCCGGTCCCCGCGGGGACTTTCCGCCTTACGGTCGGGCCATGGCCGACAACGTAAGCCCACCTTCGACCCCTCTGGCGCGTGCCGAGCGCTTCATCTGGCTGACCGCCCGGGTGCTCGAGCAGCGGCTCTTCGAGTACCACTTCCTCGGCGGCGGGCCCGACCCGGTCGAGACCGCGCTCGCCGCGTACCGCAACGACGACGACGGCTTCGGTCACGCCCTGGAGCCCGATCTCCGCGGCCCGGTCAGCCAGCCGCTGCACACCGCGCACGCCCTGAAGGTGCTCGATCTGATCGGCCGCTGTGACGGCCGCCAGGTGGAGCGGATCTGCCGCTATCTGACGAAGATCTCCACCCCCGAGGGCGCGCTGCCGGCGCTGCACCCCTCACTGCGCGGCTATCCGGCCGCGCCCTGGATCCCGGTGGTCGACGATCCGCCGAGCGCACTGCTGGCCACCGGCCCCGTGGTGGGGGTGCTGCACCGCAACGAGGTGTGGCACGCCTGGCTGTTCCGGGCCACGGACTACTGCTGGGCGGCCGTGGAGTCGCTGGAGGAGACCCATCCGTACGAGGTCGAAGCGGCGGTGGCCTTCCTGGACGGCGCCCCGGACCGGCCGCGGGCGGCCGCCGCAGCGCAGCGCCTCGGCCGGCTCGTACGGGAGCAGCAGCTGGTTCTGCTGGACCCGGAGCAGGCCGCTGATGTCCCGGTGGCGCCGGGGTACGCCCCCGGGGAACATCACCTGGCGTACGACTTCGCCGCCGCCCCCGGCTCGCTGGCCCGCAGCTGGTTCACCGACGGGGAGATGGACCGGGCGCTGGACCACCTCGCCGCGCTCCAGGAGAAGGACGGCGGCTGGCCGGTCAACTGGCGGGTGTGGGCACCCGGGACGGCACTGGAGAGCCGCCCGATGGTGACGCTCAAGGCGCTGCTGACCCTGCGGGCGTACGGGCGCCCCCTGGGCTGAGCGCTCAGCCTCCCAGGGCCCGCACCCCCGCGGTGACGATCACGGCGACCCCTACGACCAGGAGGAACGGCGCCCGCAGGACAAGCGCGAGGGCCGCGGCGGCCACCCCCGCGGCCTTGGCGTCGAGCATCGGATACCGGCCGTCGCTGAAGGTCTGCTGGGCGGTGAGCGCGGCCAGCAGGGCCACCGGCAGCAGGGCGGCCAGCCGTTTGACGAGCGGACGCTCCAGCAGGCCGGCGGGCGCCGCCAGACCGAGATACTTGATCAGGTAGCAGCCGACGGCGGTGACGGCGATCGCGATCCAGACGTTCATGCCCGGTCCTCCCCGGTGGTGTGGCGCATCTGCGCGGCTCCTTCCTGGGGCGCGGTGCCATCCTGCGGCGCGGGCGGCGGCCCGGTGCCCTCCGGGCCGGTGCCGGGCTGCTCCGTCCCGTCCGCCTCCCTGGTGCGCTCCCCTCGCCCCTGCGCCAGGAGGACGGCGGGTGCGGCGAGCGCCGAGACCAGCACCGGTACACCGGTGGGCAGCAGTGGCAGCGTCACCATGACCAGCACCACGGCCAGGCCCGCCGTGAGCCGCTCGACGGTGGTCGTGAGCTTGGGCGCGAGCAGCGCCAGGAAGACCGCGGGGCCGGCCGCGTCCAGCCCCCAGGCGTCGGTGTCACCGAGCGCTCCGGCACCAAGAGCGCCGAAGAGGGTGGTGAGGTTCCACAGGACGTACAGCGTCAGCCCGGTGACCGTGAAGCCCAGCCGGGCGCTGCGCCGGTCGGGCTGGGCCAGGGTGACGGCGGAGGTCTCGTCGATGACCCAGTGGGCGGCGAGGGGTTTCACCGTTGCCCGGTAGCCGAGGACGGCCGACAGCCGCAGCCCGTAGAAGGCGTTGCGCGCGCCCAGGAAGAGGGCGGCGGCCGCGGCGGTGAGCGGATTCCCGCCCGCCGCGAGCGCGCCGACCAGGGCGAGCTGGGACGCCCCGGTGAACACCAGCAGGCTGAGCGCGCAGGTCTGCAGGAGGCTGAGCCCGGCGCCGGCCGAGGTCACGCCGAAGGCGAATCCGGAGAGGCCGACGGCGACGCCGACTCCGAGCGCGTCCCGGATGACGGCGGAGTCGGGTTTCGCGGAGACGGCCGGCGGCTCTGCGGCCCGCCCCGGGGTGCGTATGTCTGTCTGTTCTGCCACGCCCCGGACGTTAGGAGCCGGTGCCCTCGGCGGTCTTGTACGTTCTTGCGCCCCGGGTGGGCTGCCCTTCACCGGCAGCCCCCGTCCCGCCCGGCACTGCCGCGCGCTCCCTGCGGTACGCGCCCGGGGGCACCCCGACGATCCGGGTGAAGTGCCGGTTGAGGTGAGGCTGATCGGTGAAGCCGACGGCGACGGCCGCGTCGGCGGGGGCGCTGCCCGCTTCCAGGAGCCGGCGGGCCCGGCGCACCCGGGCATCGGTGAGCCAGGTGTGCGGCGGCATCCCGTAGGCGCTCCGGAAGGCCCGCAGCAGCGCGAACGGGCCGGTCCCGAGCTCCTCGGCCAGCCGCTCCAGGGAGGGCGGGTCGGCCATCCGCTCCTCCAGAACGGTCCGCGCGCGGGCGGCGGTGCGGGCGCCGGCGCTCCGGGGGGTGCGCACCGGGAGCGGGCCTCCGTAGCGGCGCAGCAGCCGGGCGACGAGGATCCGCAGCAGGCTGTCGGCGGCGAGCGCATTGCCGGCCTCGGCGGCCCGGTGGATCTCGGTGATCATGTGGCCGAGGTGCGGGTCCTCGGCGACCGTCTCGTCGAATCCCGCGGTGCCGCGCAGCCCCGTGGTCTCCGCGGCGATCTCGGCGACGACGTCGGAGGAGGGGTAGAGCGTGGCGTAGCTCCAGCCCTCGGGGGCGCCGGCCCGCGCGGTGTGCGCAACCTCCGGGTTGATCATCATGATGCCGCCGTGGCCGGCCCGGACGGTGCCCTGCTGGAACCCGACCTCCTCGATACCGGAGGTGACCGCGCAGACGACATACCCGTCGTGGGCATGGCGGGGGAAGGAGTGCCGGACGTAGCGGGCGCGCAGCAGATCGAGGCCGGGCAGCCCCGCGTAGCGCCAGTGACGCGCCCACTCGCCACGCGCCCGCGGCGTGACGCCGGCGCCGGGGCCGCCGTCGGCCGCACCGTCCCCGCTGACCATGACCATGCCGCCATTCTGCGTCCGGCCCGTGGCCGCCGGTCTGCACGTCCGAAGCGTGGACGGCCGGGCGGCGGGCGGCCTCGGCGGCCGGGGAACGCACAGGTGGCAGCGGGGGCGGACCGCGTTGTCAGTGGTCCGGTGCACGATGGGGGACATGGCCCAGGCAGCGCTCGACTCGTTCTCGCCCGCGACCCGCGGTTGGTTCGCCGGGGCGTTCAGCGCGCCCACCGCCGCGCAGGAAGGTGCCTGGCAGGCGATCGGCGCGGGCAGTGACGTCCTCGTGGTGGCGCCGACTGGCTCCGGCAAGACGCTCGCCGCCTTCCTCGCCTCCCTGGATGCGCTGGCGAGCACTCCGCCACCCGCCGAGCCGAAGAAGCGCTGCCGGGTGCTGTACGTCTCGCCCCTGAAGGCGCTGGCCGTCGATGTCGAACGCAATCTGCGCAGTCCGCTGACGGGCATCCGTCAGGAGTCGGTCCGTCTGGGGCTGCCGGAGCCGGACATCACGGTCGGCATCCGCTCCGGGGACACCCCGCCCGCCGAACGCCGGTCGCTCGCCAACCGCCCGCCGGACATCCTCATCACGACCCCGGAGTCGCTGTTCCTGATGCTGACGTCCTCGGCCCGGGAGGCGCTGGCGGGCGTCGAGACGGTGATCGTGGACGAGGTGCATGCCGTCGCCGGCACGAAGCGCGGCGCGCATCTGGCGCTCTCCTTGGAGCGGCTGGACGAGCAGCTGGACCGCCCGGCGCGGCGGATCGGGCTGTCGGCGACGGTGCGCCCGGTGGAGGAGGTGGCCCGCTATCTGTCGCCGCGGCGCCGGGTGGAGATCGTGCAGCCGCCGTCCGGGAAGCGTTTCGACCTCTCGGTGGTCGTGCCGGTGGAGGACATGGGCGAACTGGGCGGCTCACCGGTCCAGGAGGGCGAGACCGGCGAGAAGCCGTCCATCTGGCCGCAGGTCGAGGAGAAGATCGCCGATCTCGTCCAGGCCCACCGCTCGACGATCGTCTTCGCCAACTCCCGCCGCCTGGCGGAGCGGTTGTGCAACCGCCTCAACGAGATCGCCTACGAGCGGGCGACGGGAGAGGCCCTGCCCGAGCACCACTCCCCCGCGGAGCTGATGGCGGAGGCCGGCGCCGCCAAGGGTGCGCCCCCCGTGCTGGCCCGGGCCCACCACGGCTCGGTGTCCAAGGAGCAACGCGCCCAGGTGGAGGAGGATCTGAAGGCCGGCCGGCTGCCGGCCGTGGTCGCCACGTCCAGCCTGGAGCTGGGCATCGACATGGGCGCGGTCGATCTGGTCGTCCAGGTGGAGTCCCCGCCGTCGGTGGCGTCCGGGCTGCAGCGCGTCGGCCGGGCCGGGCACCAGGTCGGCGCGGTCTCGACGGGCATCGTCTTCCCGAAGTACCGCGGCGACCTGGTGCAGGCGGCCGTGGTCACCGAGCGGATGCGCTCGGGTGCCATCGAGGCGCTGCGGGTGCCGGCCAACCCCCTGGACGTGCTCGCCCAGCAGCTCGTCGCCATGACCGCGATGGAGACCTGGGACGTCGAGGAGCTGCTGGCCGTCGTCCGGCGGGCGGCCCCGTTCGCCGCGCTCCCCGAGTCGGCGTTCACGGCCGTACTGGACATGCTCGCCGGCCGCTATCCCTCGGACGCCTTCGCCGAACTGCGGCCGCGTCTGGTGTGGGACCGCGTCGCCCGGACCGTCACGGGACGCCCCGGAGCCCAGCGGCTGGCCGTCACCTCCGGTGGCACGATCCCCGACCGCGGCCTGTTCGGGGTGTTCCTGGCGGGCAGCGAGTCCAGTAAGGGGGGTGGGCGACGGGTCGGAGAGCTCGACGAGGAGATGGTCTACGAGTCCCGCGTCGGCGATGTCTTCACGCTCGGCACGACGTCCTGGCGCATCGAGGACATCACCCGTGACCGGGTGCTGGTCACCCCCGCCCCCGGGGTGCCGGGACGGCTGCCGTTCTGGAAGGGCGACCAGCTCGGCCGCCCCCTCGAACTGGGCCGGGCGCTCGGCGCGTTCCTCCGTGAGATCGGCTCGCTCGGCCCCGAGGAGGCCGGGGCCCGGCTGTCCGCCGCCGGGCTGGACGACTGGGCGGTGTCCAATGTGCTGAGCTATCTCGCCGAGCAGAAACAGGCCTGCGGCCATGTCCCCGATGACCGCACGATCGTCGTGGAGCGGTTCCGCGACGAGCTGGGCGACTGGCGGGTGGTCATCCACTCCCCGTTCGGCGCGCAGGTGCACGCCCCCTGGGCGCTGGCGCTGGGCGCCCGTCTCGCCGAGCGCTACGGCATGGACGCCCAGGTGATGCACGCCGACGACGGCATCGTGCTGCGGCTGCCCGATGCCGATCTGATGGGCCTCGATCTCCTCGACGGCGACGCCGGTTTCGACCCGGCCGCCGACCCGGGCCTGCACGCCCGGGGCACGGAGTACGACCCGGAACAGTCCCCGGTGGGGGCCGCCGATGTCGCCTTCGACCACGGCGAGGTCGACCAGCTCCTCACCGACCAGGTCGGCGGGTCCGCGCTGTTCGCCTCCCGTTTCCGGGAGTGCGCCGCCCGGGCCCTGCTGCTGCCGCGGCGCAGCCCCGGCAAGCGCACCCCGCTGTGGCAGCAGCGTCAGCGGGCCGCCCAACTCCTCCAGGTGGCCAGCGAGTTCGGGTCGTTCCCGATCGTGCTGGAAGCCGTTCGGGAATGCCTCCAGGACGTCTTCGACGTACCGGGTCTGACGGAGCTGATGCGCGACCTCGAGGCCCGCCGGGTCCGCCTGGTGGAGGTCACCACCCCCGAGCCGTCCCCGTTCGCCCGCTCGCTGCTGTTCGGCTATGTCGCCCAGTTCCTGTACGAGGGCGATTCGCCGCTCGCCGAGCGCCGCGCCGCCGCGCTCTCCCTGGACTCCCGGCTGCTCGCCGAGCTGCTGGGCCAGGCCGAGCTGCGTGAGCTGCTGGATGCCGAGGTGCTGGCCGAGCTGGAGCGCGAGCTGCAGTGGCGCACGGAGGACCGGCGGGTCAAGGACGCCGAGGGGGTCGCCGATGTGCTGCGGCTGCTGGGCCCGCTGACCGACGCCGAGCTGGCCGAGCGCGGCGCGGATCCGGCATGGGCCGGGGAGCTGGCCGCCGCCCGCCGCGCCCTGCGGGTGCGGATCGCCGGCGCCGACCACTGGGCCGCCGTCGAGGACGCCGGCCGGCTCCGCGACGCGCTGGGCACGGCGCTGCCGGTCGGCGTCCCGGAGTCGTTCACCGAACCGGTCAAGGACCCGCTCGGCGATCTGCTGTCCCGGTACGCCCGTACCCACGGCCCGTTCACCTCCGAGCAGGCAGCCGCCCGCTTCGGCCTGGGCACGGCCGTCACGGACGGCGCGCTGCACCGCCTCGCTGCCGCCGGTCGGGTCGTCCAGGGGGAGTTCCATCCCGCGGGCATCGGCCAGGAGTGGTGCGACGTCCAGGTGCTGCGCAGGCTGCGCCGCCGCTCGCTGGCCGCCCTGCGCGAGGAGCTGGAGCCGGTGCCGCCCGCCGCGCTCGCCGCCTTCCTCCCCCAGTGGCAGCACGTCGGCGCCCCGCGCCCGGCTCCGGTGAGCGGCGCGCCGGCGGTGTCCGGCGGCGCGACGCACGGTCTGCGCGGCATCGACGGCCTGGCGCGCGCCATCGAGCAGCTCCAGGGCGCGCCGGTGCCCGCGTCCGCCCTGGAGAAGCTGGTGCTCCCGTCCCGCGTCGGCGGCTACACCCCCGCGCTGCTGGACGAACTCACCGCCACCGGCGAGGTGGTGTGGGCCGGCGCCGGCGCCCTCCCCGGGAAGGACGGCTGGCTCTCCCTCCATCTGGCCGACACCGCCCCGCTGCTGCTCCCGCCGCCGCTCCCGCTGGAACTGTCCGCGCTGCACGAGTCGTTGCTGACCGCCCTCGCCCCCGGATACGGCCTGTTCTTCCGCCAGCTCGCCGACCAGGTCCGCGCCACCACCCACCCCGATGCCACCGACCCACAACTGGCCGACGCGCTGTGGGAGCTGGCCTGGTCGGGCCGGCTGACCAACGACACCCTGGCCCCGCTGCGCGCCCTCCTCGGCTCGGGCCGGACCGCCGGCTCCACCGCCCATCGCGCCCGCCGCGCCACCCCCCGGGGCCGCTGGGGACACCCCGTGGGCGCGGGCCGCAGCGGCCGCCCCACCGCTTCCCGGTCCGGCCCGCCGACCGTGGGCGGCCGCTGGTCACTGCTGCCCGCCGCCGAACCGGACCCCACGCACCGCGCCCACGCCCTGGCCCGTGCGCTCCTGGACCGCCATGGCATCGTCACCCGCGGTGCGGTCGCCGCCGAGGGCGTCGAAGGCGGCTTCTCCGCCGCCTACCGCGTACTGGCCGCCTTCGAGGAGTCCGGCCAGGCCCGCCGCGGCTATGTGGTGGAGGGGCTGGGCGCCGCCCAGTTCGCGATGGACGGCGCGGTGGACCGGCTGCGCGCGGTCAGCACCCAGCGGGAGCGCACCGCCGACGAGGCGCTGCCGGACAGCGGCCCGGCGCCGTCCCGGCGCGGCGGCCCGCAGCGCGCCGTCCTGCTGGCCGCCGCGGACCCCGCCAACGCCTACGGCGCCGCCCTGCCCTGGCCCGAGCCGCCCGAAGGATCCACCCACAAGCCCGGCCGCAAGGCGGGCTCCCTGGTCGTCCTGGTCGACGGCGAGCTGACGCTCTACATGGAGCGCGGCGGCAAGACCCTGCTGGTCTGGCCGCTCGGCCACGACCCGGCCCGGGCCGCCGGCGACCCGCGCCTCCAGCTCGCCGTCGAGGCCCTCACCGACGCCGCCCGCGCCGGCGCCCTGGGCACCATCACCACCGAACGCATCAACGGCACCGCGGCGCTGACCTCCCCCTTTGCCGCCACCCTGGAGTCCGCCGGCTTCCACCCGACCCCGCGCGGCCTGCGCCTACGGGGGTGATGCGCACGGCGCCGCGACACCGTCCGCTCCTCCACCCCCACGCGCCCCTCCCGGCATGATGGGGGCATGCCCGAAGGCGACACCGTCTGGCGTCTGGCCCAGCGGCTGCACGAAGCGCTGGCCGGCTGCCCGCTGACCCGCTGCGAACTGCGGGTACCCCGGCTCGCAACGGTGGATCTGACCGGCCGCCGGGTGCTGGACGTGGTCCCGCGCGGCAAGCACCTCCTCACCCGCTTCGAGGGCGGCCTCACCCTCCACTCCCATCTGCGGATGGACGGCGCATGGAAGATCTACGCCCCGGCCGAGCGCTGGCGCGGCGGCCCCGCCCACCAGATCCGGGCGATCCTCGGCACCGCGGACCACACCGCCGTCGGCTACCGCCTGCCCGTCCTCGATCTGCTGCGCACGGCCGAGGAACCACGGGTCGTCGGCCATCTGGGACCCGACCTCCTCGGCCCCGACTGGGACCCTGCCGAGGCCCTGCGCCGGCTGTCCTGTGACCCGGCACGGCCGCTCGGCGAGGCCCTGCTCGACCAGCGCAATCTCGCCGGCATCGGCAATGTCTACAAGTCCGAGCTGTGCTTTCTGCTGCGCGCCTCCCCCTGGCTGCCGGTGGGGCAGCTGCCCCACCCCGAGCGCGTGCCCACCCTCGCCAAGAAGCTGCTCGACGCCAACAAGCGCCGCCCCGCCCGCACCACCACACCCAGCGCCCGCCCCGATCGCCGGCTGTGGGTCTACGGCCGGGCCGGCCGCCCCTGCCTGCGCTGCGGAACGGCGATCCGCACCGCCACCCAGGACCCCACCACCGAGGAACGCGTCACCTACTGGTGCCCCACCTGCCAGCCCGACCCACCGGGCGACCACGCCACCGGCTGACCCCGAACACAGACCTCGCGCCTTCAGTGCCAGCAGCCCTCGCACCCGCCAAGCCGTACCCGGCCTCAGCCGCCCCGCCCTTCACAACCGGCCAGACCCTCCGCCCGAACGCCGGCGTCGCCATGCTCTGGTCAACGACGACCGCCCCGACGCCCCCGAAGCCCCCGAACCACCCGCCCCAGAACCCGGCGGCAGATCCCGTCCCCCCGCTCCGTCCACGGAACACAGTGCACCGGCAGCAGACTGAGCCCCCAGCCGCCCACGACGACGGCCCCTTCGACCACCCCCGCCGACTGCGGCCACAGCACCAGCCGGGCCGCGGCCCACCACCACACGCCCCCGAGGACGGCCGCGGATATCCAGCGCCCCGGTACGGCCCGCGGGTGCCGGCCGGCCCGCCCGCGGGCCGTGACGTCACGCCACCCCATGGCTGCCTCCTCCGGCCGACGCTAGACGGGACCCGCCGCCCGGCGGGAGGGCGCACCGGGGCATTCCCGGCGCGTGGACGGTCTCGCACACCCGGAGGGAACGGCGCCGCGAACTCGACGGACAGGGCCCCGGGCGGCCCCTCGGCGGGCGCCGCGCTCCGTCAGTGGGCCTCGGCCTGGAACATCCAGTGGTGCTTCTCCAGGTCACCGGTCAGACCGATGAGGATGTCCTGGCTGACCGGGTCCGGGTCCGCGGTCGCCACGATCCGCTCCCGCATCCGGCCGATGACCGCGGACAGCGCCTCCACCATCGCCCGCACCACGTCACCGTCCTTGATCCAGCCGTCCCCGATCTCGCGGATGCCGCTGGTCTTGGCGACGGTGGCAGCGCGCCCGTCGGGGGGCACCCCGATCGCGGACGCCCGCTCGGCCACCGTGTCGGCATGCGCCCGCGCGCTGGCGACCACGTCGTCGAGCTGGAGGTGTACGGAGCGGAAGCGCGGACCGACGACGTTCCAGTGCACCTGCTTCGCCACGAGGGACAGGTCCACCAGATCGACCAGCGCGCCCTGGAGGGCGTGCCCGACGATGCCGCGGCCTTCGTCGGACAGCGTGCTCTTGACCACAGACATCCAGATACTCCTGTTCGGGCGATTTATCCGGTTTTGTCATCGTACAAATGAATCGCCCGGGAGGAGCGGCCGCGCGGTCCGGCCGGACATTCCCGCAGGCACCGCCGCCCGCGCTCCCGGCGGGCAGCACAAAGCCCCGGCCGGGTGCTGCCCGCCGGGGCTTCGATGCGTACGAACAGGGGTGTCAGGCCGCGACGACATCCACGACGTCGGCCGGGGACTTGATGGTCACGCGGTCCTCGGGCACACCGGCCAGGGACGTGACGGACACCGAATTGAGCTTCGGCCGTACCGGTGCGGGCACCGGGTCGCTCGCGGCCGCGGACGCTGCCAGCTCGGCGAGCGCAAGCTCGTCGCTGACCTCCCGCATGAGCTCGGACATGCGCACATCCAGCGCGTCACAGATCGACGAGAGCAGCTCGGAGGAGGCCTCCTTCTGCCCCCTCTCCACCTCGGACAAATAGCCGAGCGATACCCGGGCGGAGGAAGAGACCTCGCGCAGGGTTCGGCCCTGGCGCTGACGCTGTCGGCGCAGCACGTCACCCAGCAGGCGACGAAGCAGAATCATCGCTGGCTCCCTCCTCGGACCTCGGATCCGGATCCTTCTCGCCCCACCGTACCGCCTCGGGCGGTACCAGTGCCGGGCGCAAGTACGTGTTCACTCAGGGCTGCAAACATCCATTCCCCCCGTGTTGTTCCGTATCCTGTGCCCGCTTATTTTCTGCAAGTTCGCTCAACAACAGTGCGAGCACGGCCCGGATGGTGTCCTCTCGGATCCGGTCGCGGTCCCCCGCCAGCGCCAGCCGGCGCACCGCCCCGGCACCCTCCGGTCCCCGGACCGCCACGAAAACCGTGCCCACCGGATGTCCGTCCTGCGGATCGGGCCCGGCCACGCCCGTGGTGGCGATCCCCCAGTCGGCGCCCAGCACCCGCCGCACACCGCCCGCCATCTGCCGCGCGACCTCGCCGTCCACGGCCCCGCGCGCGGCCAGCAGGGCAGCGTCCACGCCCAGCAGCTCCTGCTTGAGATCGGTGGCGTATGCCGTGATCGAGCCCCGCAGGACCCGGGAGGCCCCGGGGACGGCGGTCAGGGCGCCCGCCACCAGGCCGCCGGTCAGCGATTCGGCCACCGCCAGGCTCTGTCCCCGTCCGGCGAGCAGCTCCAGCGCCCCGGCCGCGGCAGAACCCGGCCCGTTCACCGGGCCGTGTCCCTCTCGGCCGGGCGGGCCCGCTCGGCCCGCTCGCGGGCCAGTCCGGCCCGGCGCAGCACCACGGCCTGCCGGACGTAGTCGAGCCCGGTGGCGACGGTCAGCAGCACGGCCACCGCCATCACCCACCAGCGGAAGGTCGCCAGCGGACCGGTCAGCACCAGGACGTACATCCCGACCGCGGTGCCCTGCGCCAATGTCTTGATTTTGCCGCCACGACTGGCCGGAATGACCCCATGCTTGATCACCCAGAACCGCATCAGCGTGATCCCGAGCTCCCGGAAGAGGATCACCCCGGTCACCCACCACGGCAGATCACCCAGCACCGACAGACAGATCAGCGCGGCACCCATGATCGCCTTGTCCGCGATCGGGTCGGCGATCTTGCCGAAGTCGGTGACCAGGTTGTACGCGCGCGCCAGATGCCCGTCGAAGATGTCGGTGATCATGGCGACGGCGAAGGCGGCCCAGGCGAAGACGCGCCAGACGGGATCGGTGCCGTTGTCGTGCATCAGCAGCACCACGAAGGCCGGGACCAGCACCAGCCGCAGCATCGTCAGGACATTGGCGATGTTCCACAGCCCGGCCTGCCGGACGACCGGCGCCGGGCGCGGGCCACCCGCTGCGGAAGCCGGGATCCCGCTCATCTGGCCGCCTCCTCGGTACACCCCGCGCCCTCCACCGACAGCACCTCCGCGACGAGGTCGACCCCCTCGCTCGCCACCACCTTTGCTTCGACCATACGACCGGGCTCCAGCTCCTGGTCGGTCGACAGCAGGGTGACGCCGTCGGTCTCCGGCGCCTGGTGCGCGGCCCGCCCGACGATGCCGTCCTCGTCGTCGGTCCGGTCGACCAGCACCCGCACCGTCTCGCCGACCCGCTCCTCGGCACGCTGCGCCGTCAGCTCCTCGGCCAGCCGCGACACCCGCGCCAGCCGCTCGGCGACCACGTCCGGGGCGACCTTGTCCTCGTACGAGGCGGCCTCGGTGCCGTCCTCGTCGGAGTAGCCGAAGACACCGATGGCATCGAGCCGGGCCTCGGTGATGAAGCGCTCCAGCTCCGCGAGGTCGCTCTCGCTCTCCCCGGGGAAGCCGACGATGAAGTTGGAGCGGGCGCCGGCCTGCGGCGCCTTCGTACGGATCGTCTCCAGCAGCTCCAGGAAGCTGTCGGTACCGCCGAAGCGCCGCATCGCGCGCAGCACGCCGGGCGCCGAGTGCTGGAAGGACAGATCGAAGTAGGGCGCCACCTTGTCGGTGCCGGTCAGCACGTCGATCAGGCCGGGCCGCATCTCGGCCGGCTGGAGGTAGCTGACCCGGATCCGCTCGATGCCGTCGACGGCCGCCAGCTCCGGCAGCAGCGTCTCCAGCAGGCGGATGTCGCCGAGGTCCTTGCCGTAGGACGTGTTGTTCTCGGAGACCAGCATGATCTCCTTGACGCCCTGACCGGCCAGCCAGCGCGTCTCTCCGAGCACGTCGGAGGGCCGGCGGGAGATGAAGGAGCCGCGGAAGGACGGGATCGCGCAGAACGAGCAGCGCCGGTCGCAGCCGGACGCCAGCTTCACCGAGGCCACCGGGCTGCTGCCGAGCCGGCGGCGCAGCGGCGCCCGCGGTCCGGAGGCCGGTGCGACGCCCTCCGGCAGGTCCTCGGGCGGAGTGTCTTGCGCGTGGCCGGGCAGCGCGACGTCGGCGGCGTCCTGCCGCTCGGCCGGGCTGATCGGCAGCAGCTTGCGGCGGTCGCGCGGGGTGTGCGAGGCGTGGATGCCGCCGCTCAGGATGGTCTGCAGACGGCCGGAGATATCGCCGTAGTCGTCGAAGCCGAGCACGCCGTCGGCCTCCGGCAGCGCCTCGGCGAGCTCCTTGCCGTAGCGCTCGGCCATGCAGCCGACCGCCACCACGGCCTGGGTTCTGCCGTGATCCTTCAGATCGTTGGCTTCCAGCAGGGCATCGACGGAGTCCTTCTTGGCGGCCTCGACGAACCCACAGGTGTTGACGACGGCGACATCGGCATCGGCGGCTTCCTCGACGAGCTCCCAGCCGTCCGCTGCCAGGCGGCCTGCGAGCTCCTCCGAGTCCACCTCGTTACGGGCGCAGCCAAGGGTGACAAGGGCGACGGTACGGCGTTCGGGCATGGGGCTCAGCCTACTTCGTCCCGGGTGCCCCCTTGGCGCGCAGGTCTCCGCCGCCGCTCCCGGGTGCCCGGGAGCGGCGGCGGAGGTCGGCTGGGACGGGTGCTCAGCCCGCCTGGGGATCGCCCGGCGTGTAGCTCAGCCGCTCCACGGTGCCCTTGTGGCCGATCTCCTTGACCTCCTTGCCGTTGACGTACAGCTGTACGGCTCCGGCGTTGCCGAGGACCAGGTCGATGCGTTCCTTGTCGGTGATGGTCTTGGACTCGCCCTTCTTGAGCAGGCCGTCCTCCAGGAGCTTGCCGTTGGCGTCCTTGGCGGAGATCCAGCTCTGGCCGTCGCGGGCGGTGACCTTGATCGTGACCTTGTCCTTCGGCAGTCCGGCGACGGCGCTGTCGGACGGCTCGGGGTCGGGCTTGAGGGGCGGCTTGATCGTCGACGGATGGCGGGTGGGTGCGGGCGCCGGCTTGGCATTGTCACCGGCCGCGATCGAGCCGCCGTTGCTCTTGTCACCGCCCGTGAAGAGCGTGAAGCCGGCGAAGCCGACCACGGCGACGATCGCCGCGACCATCGCCGCGGTCCAGTTGGGACGGCGCGGCTCGGAACGGATCCGCTCGGCCTCGAAGAGCGGCGCGGCGGGGGTGGGCGCGGGCCGGCCGCCGTGCTCGGCGTCGAACTGGTCGATCAGCGGGCGGGGGTCGAGGGACACGGCGCGGGCGAGCGCCCGGATGTGCCCCCGGGCGTAGACGTCGCCGCCACAGCGGGAGAAGTCGTCCTGCTCGATCGCCTGCACGAGGGGGATGCGCACCCGTGTCGTCGTACTGACCTCTTCGACGGTCAGTCCCGCTCCGATACGGGCCTTCTGGAGGGCAGCACCGACGGAAGGCCGGTCTGCTTCGGGGGAGTTGCCGATGGACACGGGGGCGCCTTTCGAGCGTGTAGCCACCTGCTGGAAGTTCAGTCTAGGGGTGGAGCGAAAGGGTCGGGCAAGCGGGAGAGCGGAGTTTGTACGCCATCGGAACGCCATCGGCGGTGCCATGGGGCTCGGTGGTGAAGCATCGTTCCCTCATCTCCCTCAACTTGACGTCTTGGCAGGAGAAACGGTTGCCTTCTGCTCCCGGAAGCGTGACCCGGATATCTGTGCTACTGGGTAGCCTCCCCACGGATCACCGCCAGCACTCCGTCCAATTCGTCGGGCTTCACCAGCACGTCGCGCGCCTTGGACCCCTCGCTGGGCCCGACGATGTTCCGCGACTCCATCAGGTCCATCAGCCGCCCGGCCTTGGCGAACCCCACCCGCAGCTTGCGCTGGAGCATCGACGTCGACCCGAATTGGGTGGAAACCACCAGCTCAGCGGCCTGACACAGCAGATCGAGGTCATCGCCGATGTCCTCGTCGATCTCCTTCTTCTTCGCCGTACCGACGGTGACGTCGTCGCGGAAGACGGGCGCCATCTGGTCCTTGCAGTGCTGGACGACGGCCGCGACCTCCTCCTCGGTCACGAACGCGCCCTGCATACGGACCGGCTTGTTGGCACCCATCGGCAGGAACAGCCCGTCGCCCTTGCCGATCAGCTTCTCGGCGCCCGGCTGGTCGAGGATGACCCGGCTGTCGGCGAGCGAGGAGGTGGCGAACGCGAGCCGGGAGGGCACATTGGCCTTGATCAGGCCGGTCACGACGTCGACGGACGGGCGCTGGGTGGCGAGCACCAGATGGATACCGGCCGCGCGGGCGAGCTGGGTGATGCGGACGATCGAGTCCTCCACATCGCGCGGCGCGACCATCATCAGGTCCGCCAGCTCGTCGACGATGACCAGCAGATACGGGTACGGCGCCAGCTCGCGCTCACTGCCCTCGGGCGAGCTGACCTTGCCGCGGCGCACCGCCTCGTTGAAGTCGTCGATGTGCCGGAAGCCGTAGGCCGCGAGATCGTCGTAGCGCAGGTCCATCTCGCGCACCACCCACTGCAGCGCCTCGGCGGCACGCTTCGGGTTGGTGATGATCGGCGTGATCAGATGCGGGATGCCCTCGTACGCGGTCAGCTCGACGCGCTTGGGGTCGACCAGCACCATCCGGACGTCCTCCGGCGTGGCCCGCACCATCACCGAAGTGATCAGGCAGTTGATGCAGGAGGACTTGCCGGAGCCGGTGGCGCCGGCCACCAGGACGTGCGGCATCTTCGTCATGTTGGCCATGACGTAGCCGCCCTCGACGTCCTTGCCGAGCGCCACCAGCATCGGATGCTCATCGCCCGCGGCGTCGGCCAGCCGCAGCACATCGCCGAGGTTGACCATCTCGCGGTCGGTGTTGGGGATCTCGATGCCGACCGCGGACTTGCCGGGGATCGGGCTGATGATGCGGACGTCGGGGCTGGCCACGGCGTAGGCGATGTTCTTGGCCAGCGCGGTGATCTTCTCGACCTTGACGGCCGGGCCGAGCTCGACCTCGTAGCGGGTGACCGTCGGGCCACGGGTGAAGCCGGTGACCGCGGCGTCGACCTTGAACTCCTGGAAGACGGTCGTCAGCGCGGTCACTATGGCGTCGTTCGCGGCGCTGCGGGTCTTGCCGGGGCCGCCGCGCGCGAGCAGGTCCAGCGAGGGCAGCGAGTAGGTGATGTCACCGGCCAGCTGGAGCTGCTCGGCGCGCGCCGGCAGCGCGCCGGACGGCTCGGGCGGGGCCTTGGTGAAGTCCGGGACCGCGGGCGTGTCCTCGGTCGCGGCGGCCTTCGGTGTCGCACCGCGGGCCGGCGGCACCGTCCCGCTCTCCCCCGCGGTGTCCTCGCCGTCCCGGCCGCGGATCTCCCCGGAGACGCTGCTGCTGAGGCCGGCGACGAGCGGTGAGGGCTGGACGCCGTGCAGCACCGCACCGTCCAGCGCCGCGGCGGCCGCGGCGGCGACATCCACCGCGTCCATCGGCCGGTCCTCGGCGGGCTGGGCGGAGGCCCGGCGCGGACGGCGCCGCTTGGCCAGGGCCGCTTCCTCTATGGCGTCCGGGTCGGATGCGGCCGCCGCGGGGGCGCCGCGGCGCGGCCCGCGCGCGGGCTGCTCGCGCCACTCGTCGGCGTAGTCGTCGTACTCCCCGGCCTCGTAGCCGTCCGCCTCGGCGTCCACCGGGTGCACCACGCCCAGCCTGATGCCGAGCGCACGCAGCCGCTGCGGAATGGCGTTCACCGGCGTCGCGGTGACGACCAGCAGCCCGAAGAGGGTCAGCAGCGCCAGCAGCGCCACGGCCAGGGTCTGTCCGACGGTGAAGATCAGCGGCTTGGACGCCACCCACCCGAGATAGCCGCCGGCGTCCTGTATGGCGGCCAGGCCGTCGTCCCGGCCCGGCGATCCGCAGGCCATCGCGACCTGCCCGAGGACGCCGACGACCAGCGCGGACAGCCCGATGACGATCCGGCCGTTGGCCTCCGGCCGCTCGGGGTGCCGGATGAGACGGAGGGCGATGCCGGCGAGCAGTATCGGCACGACCAGATCGAGCCGGCCGAACGCACCGGTCACCAGCAGTTCGACGAGATCGCCGACCGGACCGCTGAGGTTGGACCAGGTCCCGGCCGCGATGACCAGCGCCAGTCCGAGCAGCAGCAGCGCCAGCCCGTCCTTGCGGTGCGCCGGGTCGAGGTTCTTCGCGCCGCGGCCCATCCCGCGGAACATCGCCCCGATGGCGTGCGCGAGGCCCAGCCAGCAGGCACGGGCGAGACGGTAGACACCACCGGTGGGTGACGGCGCCGGTTTGGCGGCGGCCTTCTTGGCGGGCGCCCTTTTGGCCGGTGCCTTCTTCGCGGCGGTCTTCTTCGCCGGCGGCTTCGCGGCCGCCTTCTTCGCAGCGGTCTTCTTGGCGGCGCCCGCGGTCCGTCCGGCGCGCTGCTTCGAGGGGCCCGCCGAGCTCTGGGTTCCCTTGCCGGACGTACGTGAGGCCATGGCGACGAGATTACAGGCGAACACGGGCATGATACGAGCGCACGGCGCTTCACCCGAACGTGTCGCGCGCCCGTCTCATGAAGGGGCGTCAATCACCCCGCGACGCTGCCCGCCCCCGGCTCCAGGGCGTCCAGCGCCCTGCGCAGACCGGTCAGTTTGCGCTCCAGATGCGCCGCGGTGGCCACCGCCGCCGCGTCCGCCGTCTCGTCCAGCTGCTTGGACAGCGCCTCGGCCTGTTCCTCGACCGCGGCCAGCCGCGCGGAGAGCTCCGCGAGCAGCCCCGCCGACTCCTTCGCCTCGTCGGCGCTCGGCCGGCCGCCCTCCAGCTGCAGCCTCAGCAGGGAGGCCTGCTCCCGCAGTTGGCAGTTCTTCATGTAGAGCTCGACGAAGACCGAGACCTTGGCGCGCAGCACCCACGGGTCGAACGGCTTGGAGATGTAGTCCACCGCGCCTGCCGCGTAGCCGCGGAAGGTGTGGTGCGGGCCGTGGTTGATGGCCGTGAGGAAGATGATCGGGATGTCGCGGGTGCGCTCCCGCCGCTTGATGTGTGCGGCGGTCTCGAAACCGTCCATCCCCGGCATCTGCACATCGAGCAGAATCACCGCGAAATCGTCCGTGAGCAGTGCTTTGAGCGCTTCCTCCCCGGACGATGCCCGCACCAGTGTCTGATCGAGCGCAGAGAGGATCGCCTCCAGCGCCAGCAGATTCTCCGGCCGGTCATCGACCAGGAGGATCTTGGCCTTCTGCACCATGGCCCGTCCTCCTCGCCCCGGCATGGAACCGGACGCCGCCCCAGGGGACGACTCCGTCATGCCGCCCGTCCTTGTGCCGGTCATGGTAGCTGCACCCCGTCTGTCGCCACACCCTGTCACCGCGATGTCACTGTGCACATAGCAGAAACGCAGACAGGGACCAGAAGGTTCCCCGAATCCCAGGCTTCCACACGTCCACGGCAACACTGAGTCAGCACGCGATGATCCTCTTTCGCCTCCATACTGGACGCTCCGTCACTCCGCGCGCATCCATTGCTCCATGACCGACAACAGATGATCGGTATCCACCGGCTTGGTCACATAGTCGGAGGCCCCGGAGTCGATGCTCTTCTCCCGGTCGCCCTTCATCGCCTTCGCGGTCAGCGCGATGATGGGAAGCCCGGCGAACTGCGGCATCCGGCGGATCGCCGCCGTGGTCGCATAACCATCCATCTCCGGCATCATGATGTCCATCAGGACCAGGACGATGTCGTCGTGCTGCTCCAGCACCTCGATGCCCTCGCGCCCGTTCTCCGCGTACAGCACCGAAAGACCGTGCTGCTCCAGGACGCTGGTGAGCGCGAAGACGTTGCGGATGTCGTCGTCGACGATCAGCACCTTCTCGCCGTGGAAGCCGCCCTGGAAGGCCGGGTCCACCAGGTCCTGGCCGTTGCCGAGCCAGGGCTCCTCGGCCGGCTGCGGTGCGGCGGGCTGTGGCGGCGCCGGAGGCGCCACCGGCGCCGGCGGAGCCGGTGCCGGAGTCGCCGGGCGGCCCGGCAGCTCGAAGCGGCGCTGGGGGCCCGAAACGGCCCGGCGGCGGCGCCGGTTGAGGCTGCCGCCGGAGCCCTGCTCGAACTCCTGCTGCTCCTCGGCCTCCTGCCGTCCGACCTCCGTCTCGCGCGCCTCCGCGTCCATCGCGATCCCGCCGGCCACCAGCTGCGGGTAGCCCTGCGGCGGCAGCCCGCCGGGGTTGTGCGGCAGGTAGAGCGTGAAGGTGGAACCGCGGTTGGGCTCGCTCGCGGCATGGATCTCGCCGCCCAGCAGCCGGGCGATCTCCCGGCTGATGGACAGGCCCAGGCCCGTACCGCCGTACTTGCGGCTGGTCGTTCCGTCGGCCTGTTTGAACGCCTCGAAGATGACCCGCATCTTGCTGGATGCGATACCGATGCCGGTGTCGGTTACCGAGAAGGCGATCATGTCCGCATCCGGATCGCGCAGCGAACCGTGCTCCAGCAGCTGTTCCCTGATGGCCACCGGGACGTCCGCCCCGGCCGGCCGGATCACCAGCTCGACGGCGCCGCTGTCGGTGAACTTCACCGCGTTGGACAGCAGATTGCGCAGCACCTGCAGCAGCCGCTGCTCGTCGGTGTGCAGCGTGGCCGGCAGCTCCGGGGAGACCCGTACGGAGAAGTCGAGCCCCTTCTCGGCGGTCAGCGGCCGGAACGTGGCCTCCACGTAGTCGACGAGCTGGACCAGCGCGATCCGCGTCGGGCTGACGTCCATCTTGCCGGCCTCGACCTTGGACAGGTCCAGGATGTCGTTGATCAGCTGGAGCAGGTCGCTGCCGGCGCCATGGATGGTTTCGGCGAATTCGACCTGCTTGGGGGAGAGATTCCCCTCGGCGTTGTCGGCCAGCAACTTGGCCAGAATCAGCAGGGAGTTCAGCGGCGTCCGCAGCTCGTGCGACATGTTCGCCAGGAACTCCGACTTGTAGCGCATCGAGACCGCCAGCTGCTCGGCGCGCTCCTCCAGGACCTGCCGGGCCTCCTCGATCTCGGTGTTCTTCACCTCGATGTCGCGGTTCTGCGCCCGCAGCTGCTCGGCCTTCTCCTCCAGCTCGGAGTTGGACAGCTCCAGCGCCTTCTGCCGGCTCTCCAGCTCACCCGACCGCTCCTTGAGCTGCTCGGTCAGCTCCTGCGACTGCTTGAGCAGCACCTCGGTCTTGGTGTTTACCGAGATGGTGTTGACGCTGGTCGCGATCATCTCGGCGATCTGGCTGAGGAAGTCCTTCTGGATCTGCGTGAACGGCTGGAAGGACGCCAGCTCGATCACGCCGAGCACCTTGTCCTCGAACAGCACCGGCAGCACGATCACATTGGCCGGCGGCGCCTCGCCCAGCCCGGAGGCGATCTTGAGATAGCCGGACGGGACGTTCTCCACCAGGATGGTGCGCCCCTCCTCCGCGGCCGTGCCGATCAGTGTCTCGCCGGGCTTGAAGGTCGTCGGCATCCCGCCCATGGCATAGCCGTACGAGCCCATCAGCCGCAGCTCGTACGCCCCGGCCTCGCCGCCGTCCGCGCCGATCTCCTGGCTGTCCGGCTGCGCCGCGAGGAAGAACGCGCCGTGCTGCGCGGAGACCGCGGGCGAGAGCTCGCTCATGATGAGCGTGGCGACGTCCTTGAGGTCGCGCCGGCCCTGCATCAGACCGGAGATCCGCGCCAGGTTGCCCTTGAGCCAGTCCTGTTCCTCGTTGGCGAGGGTGGTCTCACGGAGCGTGGAGATCATGGTGTTGACGTTGTCCTGGAGTTCCAGGATCTCGCCGGCCGCGTCCACGTCGATGCGGACGTTGTGATCGCCGAGGGTGACCGCCGCGGCGACCGCGGCGATGGCACGCACCTGACGGGTGAGGTTGCCGGCCATCTCGTTCACCGACTCGGTCAGGTCCCGCCAGGTGCCGGCCACGCCCCGCACCTGCGCCTGACCGCCCAGCTGGCCTTCCGTGCCCACCTCGCGGGCCACTCTGGTGACCTGCTCCGCAAAGGACGACAGCTGGTCGACCATGGTGTTGATGGTGGTCTTCAGCGCGAGGATCTCGCCCCGCGCATCGATGTCGATCTTCTTGGTCAGATCGCCCTTGGCGATGGCGGTGGTGACCATGGCGATGTTGCGGACCTGGCCGGTCAGGTTGTTGGCCATCGAGTTCACGGACTCGGTGAGGTCCTTCCACGTACCGGCGACGCCGGGGACGCGGGCCTGGCCGCCCAGGATGCCGTCGGTGCCCACCTCACGGGCCACGCGCGTGACCTCGTCGGCGAACGACGACAGCGTCGTGACCATCGTGTTGACCGTGTCGGCGAGCTGCGCGACCTCGCCGCGCGCCTCGACCGTGACCTTCTTGGTCAGGTCTCCGTTGGCGACCGCCGCCGAGACCTGGGAGATGTTGCGCACCTGGATGGTCAGGTTGTTGGCCATCAGGTTCACGTTGTCGCTGAGGTCCAGCCAGATACCGGTCGCGCCCGGCACCCGCGCCTGACCGCCCAACTGGCCCTCGGTGCCCACCTCACGGGCCACCCGGGTCACCTGCTCGGCGAACGACGACAGCTGGTCGACCATCGTGTTGACGGTCGTGACCAGTTCGAGGATCTCGCCCTTGGCATCGACGGTGATCTTCTTGGACAGGTCACCGCGAGCCACCGCGGTGGTCACCTCGGCGATGTTGCGCACCTGCGAAGTCAGGTTGTTCGCCATGAAGTTGACGGACTGGGTGAGGTCCTTCCACGTACCGCTGACGCCCTGCACCTCTGCCTGGCCGCCCAGGATGCCCTCGGTGCCCACCTCGCGGGCGACCCGGGTGACCTGCTCCGCGAACGAGGAGAGCTGGTCGACCATCGTGTTCAGGGTGTTCTTCAGCTCCAGGATCTCGCCCCGGGCATCCACGTCGATCTTCTGCGACAGGTCACCGCGCGCCACCGCCGTGGCGACCTGAGCGATATTGCGGACCTGGGCCGTCAGGTTGCCGGCCATGCCGTTCACGGAGTCGGTCAGATCGCGCCAGACGCCCGCGACGCCCGGCACCTGCGCCTGACCGCCCAGCCTGCCGTCCGTACCGACCTCCCGGGCGACCCGGGTGACCTGCTCGGCGAAGGCGGAGAGCTGGTCGACCATGGTGTTGATGGTGTTCTTCAGCTCCAGGATCTCGCCGCGCGCGTCCACGTCGATCTTCTGGGACAGGTCACCACGCGCGACCGCCGTCGTCACCTGGGCGATCTGCCGCACCTGCGACGTCAGGTTCCCCGCCATGAAGTTGACGGAGTCGGTCAACTCCTTCCAGGTGCCGCTGACGCCGTCCACCCGGGCCTGGCCGCCCAGCCGGCCCTCGGTGCCCACGTCCCGGGCCATCCGCGTGACCTGGTCGGCGAACGAGGACAGCTGGTCCACCATGGTGTTCACGGTGTTCTTCAGCTGGAGCATCTCGCCGGAGACGTCGACGGTGACCTTCTGCGACAGGTCGCCGTTGGCCACCGCGGTCGTCACCTGGGCGATGTTGCGCACCTGCCCGGTCAGGTTGCGGAAGGCGGTGTTGACGGAGTCCGTCAGGTCCTTCCACGTCCCCGCCGCGCCCGGGACCGCCGCCTGGCCGCCCAGCTCGCCCTCGACGCCGATCTCCCGTGCCACGCGCGTCACTTCGGCACCGAACGAGGAGAGCTGACCCACCATCGTATTGACGGTGTTCTTCAACTCCAGCATTTCACCGGCCACATCGACGGTGACCGTCTGGGACAGGTCACCGTTGGCGACCGCCGTCGTCACCTGGGCGATGTCCCGCACCTGCGCGGTGAGGTTGCGGAAGGCGGTGTTGACGGAGTCGGTGAGGTCCTTCCACGTGCCCGCCGCGCCCGGCACCTGCGCCTGGCCACCGAGCTGGCCCTCCGCGCCGACCTCGTTCGCCACCCGCGTCACTTCGTCCGCGAAGGTCCGCAGCGTCTCGGTCATGGTGTTGATGGTGTCGGCCAGCTGCGCGACCTCACCGCGTGCACTGACCGTGACCTTCTGCGACAGATCGCCGTTCGCGACGGCGGTGGTGACCTGGGCGATCCCGCGCACCTGCGCGGTGAGGTTGCCGGCCATGAGATTGACCGAATCCGTCAGGTCCTTCCACACCCCGGCGACCCCGGGGACCTGCGCCTGACCACCGAGTTCGCCCTCGGTGCCCACCTCGCGGGCGACGCGCGTCACCTCGGAGGCGAAGGAGGAGAGCTGGTCGACCATCGTGTTGACGGTGTTCTTCAGCTCCAGCATCTCGCCGGCGACATGCACGGTCACCTTGCGCGACAGATCACCCTTGGCCACCGCGGTGGTGACGAGAGCAATGTCACGTACCTGCGCCGTCAGCCGGGACGCCATGGTGTTGACGGATTCCGTGAGGTCCTTCCACGAACCCGACATTCCGCGCACCCGGGCCTGACCGCCGAGCTTGCCCTCCGTACCGACCTCACTGGCCACTCTCGTGACCTCGTCGGTGAACGCGGAGAGCTGGTCCACCAGCCCGTTGACCGTGCGGCCGACCTTCAGGAATTCACCGCGAAGAGGATGCTCCGAAGAGCTGTCCGAACTGCGCGAGCGCAGATCCATCCGCTGTTCCAGGTCGCCCTCGGACACCGCCGAAAGCACCCGTCCCACCTCGGAGACGGGCCGTACGAGGTCGTCGACCAGGGCATTCGAGGCGTCGATGGCCGCCGCCCAGGAGCCCTCGGCGGCGCCGACCTCCAGCCGTTCCGTGAGCTTTCCCTCACGTCCGACGACCCGGCGCACCCGCGCCAGCTCGCCCGTGAGGTGCAGATTGCGGTCCGCAACCTCGTTGAAGACCGCCGCGATCTCCGACATGACACCGTCGCCGGAAACCGTGAGCCGCTTGCGGAAGTTCCCGTCCCGCATGGCGACGAGCGCGACCAACAGCCGATTCAGCGCAGCCGTATCCACCTCGGTCGTCCCGTTGCTCCGGGATCGTCCGCCTTTCGCGCGCGTGCTTGCGCCCCGCGCCGCTGCGCCAGACTCCACCGTGTCCCTCCCGCAGGGTCGACCGTTCTACCCGGGCTTTCTCTTGATACGTGCCCAGTGTTTCACCATGGCCCACCGGAGCCATAGGGAGTCGAAACGTAACCACACCGCCGACGTCTCGTTAAAGCCGACGGGCAGGGCTTGCCCCTCGTCACGCCGCACGGCACGGCGAGAATCCCCATTCGGGGAGGAGTCACAACAGTTCGGCAGCATCCGCGCACCGGGTGTCCTTCATTGCCGACCATGACTGGGCGGTCATGCACATTCCTCACGGGGGGATGAGCATGACCGCCGCAGTGCATCTGCTCCCAGAAAGCACGCCTTCGTTCCCACCTCCCGACCGGACCGTCTAGCCTTGCCTCTTGCGCATCGACACCACGAGAAGCGGGCACAGGACTCTGGGGAGCGACGGAAGACCAATGGGGAGTGCTGTGATCACCGCGCGGGCCGCCGCCACATTCGAACCGGTCGGGCGCTCGGTCGCCACTGCCCGTGCATTCGTCCGCGACACCCTCCAGGGCTGGGGCTGCGCCGACATCGTCGACGACGCCGTCGTCCTGACCAGCGAGCTGGTCACCAATGCCGTGGTGCACGCCGGCACCGCCGCCGACGTGCTGTGTCTGCGCAATGACGCAGGGGTACGGGTCTCCGTCGCCGACCGCTACCCCGAGCGCGAGATCCCGCTCCAGAACGCCGGCCAGATCGTCGTCCACCCGGACCGCGAGGGCGGCCGCGGCCTGCTGCTGTGCGGCGCGCTGGCCGCCCGCTGGGGCGTCGAGTACACCGCCGCCCAAAAACACGTGTGGTTCCAGCTCGACCTCCCCGAGCGCCCCGCCGGCACCCGCTCCGCCGGCCCGGCCCTGCCGGTGGACGCCCTCCCGGTCGCCGAGACCCGCGTCCGCGTCGCGGTGATCCAGATCGACCGCGGCGGCTGCATCAGCTTCTGGAACGAGGACGCCCAGGACCTCTTCGCCTACGACCCCGAGCAGGTCATCGGCAAACCGCTCACCGACTTCGCCGCCTGGCCGCACACCCCCGGCACCGGCACCGGCATCGTCGAGGCACTCCAGCTCTCCCGCTGGGAGGGCTCCTACGGCATAAGGGGCGCCGACGGCCGGGTCGTCCCCGTCTACGCCTCCCACCTGCGCGTCCGCGACGCCGACGGCGAGGCCTCCACGGTCTGCCTCCTGGTGCGCGACCACGAGCGCGCCATCCTGCAGAGCCCCCAGCGCACCCCCGCGCCGGACTCCGCCACCCAGGCCGCCCAGGCGGAGGGACGCCCCTCCGACCCCTTCGAGGTCTTCATCGGCTCCCCGGCCCCCGACGACCTCGACGGCTTGCTCCAGCGCACCGTCGAGCGCGCCCGCGACATGCTCGACGGCGACGCCGCCTACCTCCTCCTGGCCACCGACGACGAGACCGAGCTGGAGGTGCGCGCCTCCACGGGCCTGCCCTCCGCCCGCCAGCGGTTCGCCCGCGTCCCCGTGGAAGCCGGATCCGGACGCTACGGCTCCGCCCGGATGCCCGCCGTCCACGAGGACCTCACCGCCGTCCCCGGCGCCGTACCC
Source organism: Streptomyces sp. 2323.1 (assembly GCF_900221035.1). Classification (NCBI taxonomy): domain Bacteria; kingdom Bacillati; phylum Actinomycetota; class Actinomycetes; order Kitasatosporales; family Streptomycetaceae; genus Streptomyces; species Streptomyces sp. 2323.1. The sequence goes on from NZ_LT907981.1 coordinate 2,161,311, forward strand.
CTCCTCAGCGGCACGGGCATGCGCTCGGTCGTCACCGTCCCGCTGAAGGTCGAGGGGCGGCTCACCGGCTCCCTGGGCGTCGCCGCGGAGGGCGCCGGCCGGTACACCAACGAAGAGGCCCTACGGCTCCAGTTCGCCGCCGACCGCATCGCCCTCGCCGTCGAACGCGCCCGCCTGACCGAGCTGGAAAAGCTGCGCCGCGGCTCCCTCTCCTTCCTCGTCGAGGCCTCCGACCTGCTGGCCGGCACCCTCGACCGCGACCAGACGCTGGCCCTGATGGCCCAGATGACCGTCCCCACCCTCGCCACCTGGTGCGCCGTCTACACCGTCGCCGACCAGACCTCCGAGCCCGAGCTGTCCTACGTCCTGCACGAGGACGAGGACCGCATCGACGGCCTCAAGACCCTGCTGATGAAGGTCGACCCGCCCGAGCCGGTCCCCACCCCCGGGGCCCGCGTCTGGAGCGCCCCCAGCGACGCCGCCCACGACGCCGCGCTGCGGACCTCGATGCGCAGCCTGGGCCTGGGCAACTCCGCCCGCCCCTCCACGGGCCCCGGCGCCACCCTCGCCACCGCCTCCGCCGTCGGCGGGGAGACCGTCGTGCTGCCGCTCGTCGCCCGCAACCGCGTCATCGGCATGCTCACCCTCGGCAAGCCCACCGAGGAGCACTTCCGCCAGGAGATCCTCGAACTCGCCGAGGACCTCTCCCGCCGGGCCGCCCTCGCCCTGGACAACGCCCGGCTCTACTCCGAGCGCACGGCCATCAGCCAGTCCCTCCAGCGCAGCCTGCTGCCCCCGGAGCTGCCCGATATCGCCGGCGTGGAGGTCGAGGTCATCTACCGCGCGGCCGGCGAGGGCAACGAGGTCGGCGGCGACTTCTACGACCTCTTCCCGATCCGCGACGGTGCCTACGGCTTCGCCATCGGCGACGTCTGCGGCACGGGCCCGGAGGCGGCAGCCGTCACGGGCCTCGCCCGCCACGCCCTCCGGCTCCTCGCCCGCGAGGGGTTCGGCGGCCCCGCCGTCCTGGAGCGGCTGAACACCGCCATCCTCGACGAGGGCGCCCGCAGCCGCTTTCTGACGCTCCTTTACGGCGAACTCTGGCCGCAGGACGACGGCAGCGCCCTGCTCAAGGTCGTCTGCGCCGGCCATCCCCTGCCGCTCCGGCTGCGCCAGGACGGCTCGGTGGAACCGGCCGCCGAACCCCAGCCCCTGCTGGGCGTCATGGACGACCTCGAACTCTACGAACAGACCGTCACCCTCGACCCCGGCGACGTCCTGCTGTGCGTCACCGACGGCGTGACCGAACGCCGCGAGGGCACCCGCATGCTCGGCGACGACGGCCTCACCGACGTCCTGACCAGTTGTACGGGCCTGACGGCCGGCGCCGTCGCCGCCCGCGTGCTGCGCGCCGTGGAACGCTTCGCCGCCGAGCCCGCCTCCGACGACATGGCCATCCTCGCCATGCGCGTCCCCCAACTCCAGGCGGGCTGACCACACCGGGACAGCGGCCGCGCGGGCCGGCAACACCACCCGCCACCCGCCGGCCGCCCAAGGAACAGCGCCCAAGGCCGACTTGACCGCCACGCGCTCACGGCTCGGCCTATCCGGCACACACCGAATCCCCGCACCACCAACACGCACCACACCACACCGCGTCCGAATACGACTAAGGCCCCCGCCATTTGGCGGGGGCCTCGTCCTCTGGAGCCCCAATACGGAATCGAACCGTAGACCTTCTCCTTACCATGGAGACGCTCTGCCGACTGAGCTATTGGGGCGCGGCAACAGAAAAGATATTACCCCAACTCCGCGACAGATTCGAACCGTCCACCGCCACTCGCCTAAAAGGCCGGCTGCAGCAATCCACCCAGCGCATTGCAGGCGCTCACCATCTTGTGCAGCTCCCGCCGCGTCATCCCCGGATGCACCGGAAGCGCCAGCGTCTCGTCCACCGCCCGCTCGGTCTGCGGCAGAAACACGTCCCGCCGCAGCCCCGGCATCCGGTACACCGGAGCCAGTACGGGCACCTTGCAGCCCACACCCTTGGCCCGCAACGCCCGCGCGAAGGCATCCCGGTCCGGCCGCCCGTTGCCCGGCACCCGCACCACATACTGCTCGTACGTGTGCCCCGCCGCCGGCGTCGGCGTCCAGACCCCACGCAGCCTGCCGTCCAGGTACGAGGCCTGCACCCGACGCTGCTCCACGCCGTCCGCACGGGCCCCGGGCTCATCGTCCACCAGCACCAACAGGCCGTGACGCTGCCCCACTTCACGGATCCAGCCGGCGTCCGCCTGCCGCCCGAACCGGTTGATCGCCACGACGGCGACGGTCCGCCCGGTCACCACGTCCGCCACTGCGGCCGGGTCGAGGCAGTAGCTGTCGCCGTCCACGTCGGCGAAGACCGGTACCGCGCCCAACTCCACCACGGCCCGGGCCACTTCTGCGTTCCCGTAGGCCGGCACCACGACCTCGTCACCAGCACGTACGCCGGCCGACTTGAGCGTTCCCACTGTCCGCATAGAACGGATCCTGGTCAGCTGAGATGAACGTCGAGTTACGCTCATCACCCGAACATCAGAACAAAAAAGCTCCGGTCCCTGAACCACGAAGGTTCAGGGACCGGAGCTGAATGATTGTTCGGCGGCATCCTACTCTCCCACAGGGTCCCCCCTGCAGTACCATCGGCGCTGAAAGGCTTAGCTTCCGGGTTCGGAATGTAACCGGGCGTTTCCCTAACGCTATGACCACCGAAACACTATGAAGATGACAACCCGGCGCACTGCATCTAATTAAATACAGTCAGGTCGTTACTTCAGAACCTACACAGTGGACGCGAGCAACTGAGGACAAGCCCTCGGCCTATTAGTACCAGTCAACTCCACACCTTACGGCGCTTCCATATCTGGCCTATCAACCCAGTCGTCTACTGGGAGCCTTAACCCCTCAAGGGGGAGGGAGCCCTCATCTCGAAGCAGGCTTCCCGCTTAGATGCTTTCAGCGGTTATCCTTTCCGAACGTAGCCAACCAGCCATGCCCTTGGCAGGACAACTGGCACACCAGAGGTTCGTCCGTCCCGGTCCTCTCGTACTAGGGACAGCCCTTCTCAAGACTCCTACGCGCACAGCGGATAGGGACCGAACTGTCTCACGACGTTCTAAACCCAGCTCGCGTACCGCTTTAATGGGCGAACAGCCCAACCCTTGGGACCGACTCCAGCCCCAGGATGCGACGAGCCGACATCGAGGTGCCAAACCATCCCGTCGATATGGACTCTTGGGGAAGATCAGCCTGTTATCCCCGGGGTACCTTTTATCCGTTGAGCGACGGCGCTTCCACAAGCCACCGCCGGATCACTAGTCCCTACTTTCGTACCTGCTCGACCCGTCAGTCTCACAGTCAAGCTCCCTTGTGCACTTACACTCAACACCTGATTGCCAACCAGGCTGAGGGAACCTTTGGGCGCCTCCGTTACTCTTTAGGAGGCAACCGCCCCAGTTAAACTACCCACCAGACACTGTCCCTGATCCGGATCACGGACCCAGGTTAGACATCCAGCACGACCAGAGTGGTATTTCAACAATGACTCCACAACCACTGGCGTGGCCGCTTCAAAGTCTCCCACCTATCCTACACAAGCCGAACCGAACACCAATATCAAGCTATAGTAAAGGTCCCGGGGTCTTTCCGTCCTGCTGCGCGAAACGAGCATCTTTACTCGTAATGCAATTTCACCGGGCCTATGGTTGAGACAGTCGAGAAGTCGTTACGCCATTCGTGCAGGTCGGAACTTACCCGACAAGGAATTTCGCTACCTTAGGATGGTTATAGTTACCACCGCCGTTTACTGGCGCTTAAGTTCTCAGCTTCGCCGACCCGAAGGTCGACTAACCGGTCCCCTTAACGTTCCAGCACCGGGCAGGCGTCAGTCCGTATACATCGCCTTACGGCTTCGCACGGACCTGTGTTTTTAGTAAACAGTCGCTTCTCGCTGGTCTCTGCGGCCACCCCCAGCTCAGAGAGCAAGTCTCATCACCGGAAATGGCCCCCCTTCTCCCGAAGTTACGGGGGCATTTTGCCGAGTTCCTTAACCATAGTTCACCCGAACGCCTCGGTATTCTCTACCTGACCACCTGAGTCGGTTTAGGGTACGGGCCGCCATGAAACTCGCTAGAGGCTTTTCTCGACAGCATAGGATCATCCACTTCACCACAATCGGCTCGGCATCAGGTCTCAGGCTTCATGCTGTCCGGATTTACCTGGACAGCGCCCTACACCCTTACCCCGGGACAACCACCGCCCGGGCTGGACTACCTTCCTGCGTCACCCCATCGCTTACCTACTACCACCTTGGATCGGCGGCTCCACCACGTCCCTTTGTCCGAAGACTCCAGGCCGGCTTCACGGCCTTAGCATTAATGGATTCGATACTGGGCGTTTCAAAGCGGGTACCGGAATATCAACCGGTTGTCCATCGACTACGCCTGTCGGCCTCGCCTTAGGTCCCGACTTACCCTGGGCAGATCAGCTTGACCCAGGAACCCTTAGTCAATCGGCGCACACGTTTCCCACGTGTGTATCGCTACTCATGCCTGCATTCTCACTCGTGAACCGTCCACAACTCGTTTCCACGGCTGCTTCACCCGGCACACGACGCTCCCCTACCCATCACAGCCTCCGTTGGGAGTATTACTGCAATGACACGACTTCGGCGGTGTGCTTGAGCCCCGCTACATTGTCGGCGCGGAATCACTTGACCAGTGAGCTATTACGCACTCTTTCAAGGGTGGCTGCTTCTAAGCCAACCTCCTGGTTGTCTCTGCGACTCCACATCCTTTCCCACTTAGCACACGCTTAGGGGCCTTAGTCGATGCTCTGGGCTGTTTCCCTCTCGACCATGGAGCTTATCCCCCACAGTCTCACTGCCGCGCTCTCACTTACCGGCATTCGGAGTTTGGCTAAGGTCAGTAACCCGGTAGGGCCCATCGCCTATCCAGTGCTCTACCTCCGGCAAGAAACACACGACGCTGCACCTAAATGCATTTCGGGGAGAACCAGCTATCACGGAGTTTGATTGGCCTTTCACCCCTAACCACAGGTCATCCCCCAGGTTTTCAACCCTGGTGGGTTCGGTCCTCCACGAAGTCTTACCTCCGCTTCAACCTGCCCATGGCTAGATCACTCCGCTTCGGGTCTTGGGCACGCTACTCAACGCCCTATTCGGACTCGCTTTCGCTACGGCTTCCCCACACGGGTTAACCTCGCAACATACCGCAAACTCGCAGGCTCATTCTTCAAAAGGCACGCAGTCACGACACAAGGAACAAGTTCCTTGTGCGACGCTCCCACGGCTTGTAGGCACACGGTTTCAGGTACTATTTCACTCCGCTCCCGCGGTACTTTTCACCATTCCCTCACGGTACTATCCGCTATCGGTCACCAGGGAATATTTAGGCTTAACGGGTGGTCCCGCCAGATTCACACGGGATTTCTCGGGCCCCGTGCTACTTGGGTGTCTCTCAAACGAGCCGCTAATGTTTCAGCTACGGGGGTCTTACCCTCTACGCCGGACCTTTCGCATGTCCTTCGCCTACATCAACGGTTTCTGACTCGTCTCACAGCCGGCAGACTGTGAAAGAGAGATCCCACAACCCCAACCACGCAACCCCTGCCGGGTATCACACGTGACTGGTTTGGCCTCATCCGGTTTCGCTCGCCACTACTCCCGGAATCACGGTTGTTTTCTCTTCCTGCGGGTACTGAGATGTTTCACTTCCCCGCGTTCCCTCCACACTGCCTATGTGTTCAGCAGCGGGTGACAGCCCATGACGACTGCCGGGTTTCCCCATTCGGACACCCCCGGATCAAAGCTTGGTTGACAGCTCCCCGGGGCCTATCGTGGCCTCCCACGTCCTTCATCGGTTCCTGGTGCCAAGGCATCCACCGTGCGCCCTTAAAAACTTGGCCACAGATGCTCGCGTCCACTGTGCAGTTCTCAAGCAACGACCAGCCACCCGTCACAACCCACCGAAGCGGATCTTTACCGGGGCCGGCATCGCGAAGGGCGAGCAACGCTCGCACCCTCAGATACCCAACAGCGTGCCCGGCCCACCCGATCCATCACCACGTTCCACGCCGAAGCAGTACTAGTGACAACCAATCAAGTGCGCCGAATAGTCAACGTTCCACCCATGAGCAACCAGCATCAGACATTCGCTGATGTACTGGCCTCTGACCAACCGAGGTTGGTGAGAAGTGCTCCTTAGAAAGGAGGTGATCCAGCCGCACCTTCCGGTACGGCTACCTTGTTACGACTTCGTCCCAATCGCCAGTCCCACCTTCGACGATTCCCTCCCACAAGGGGTTGGGCCACCGGCTTCGGGTGTTACCGACTTTCGTGACGTGACGGGCGGTGTGTACAAGGCCCGGGAACGTATTCACCGCAGCAATGCTGATCTGCGATTACTAGCAACTCCGACTTCATGGGGTCGAGTTGCAGACCCCAATCCGAACTGAGACCGGCTTTTTGAGATTCGCTCCACCTCGCGGTATCGCAGCTCATTGTACCGGCCATTGTAGCACGTGTGCAGCCCAAGACATAAGGGGCATGATGACTTGACGTCGTCCCCACCTTCCTCCGAGTTGACCCCGGCAGTCTCCTGTGAGTCCCCATCACCCCGAAGGGCATGCTGGCAACACAGAACAAGGGTTGCGCTCGTTGCGGGACTTAACCCAACATCTCACGACACGAGCTGACGACAGCCATGCACCACCTGTACACCGACCACAAGGGGGACCCTGTCTCCAGGGTTTTCCGGTGTATGTCAAGCCTTGGTAAGGTTCTTCGCGTTGCGTCGAATTAAGCCACATGCTCCGCTGCTTGTGCGGGCCCCCGTCAATTCCTTTGAGTTTTAGCCTTGCGGCCGTACTCCCCAGGCGGGGAACTTAATGCGTTAGCTGCGGCACGGACGACGTGGAATGTCGCCCACACCTAGTTCCCAACGTTTACGGCGTGGACTACCAGGGTATCTAATCCTGTTCGCTCCCCACGCTTTCGCTCCTCAGCGTCAGTATCGGCCCAGAGATCCGCCTTCGCCACCGGTGTTCCTCCTGATATCTGCGCATTTCACCGCTACACCAGGAATTCCGATCTCCCCTACCGAACTCTAGCCTGCCCGTATCGAATGCAGACCCGGGGTTAAGCCCCGGGCTTTCACATCCGACGTGACAAGCCGCCTACGAGCTCTTTACGCCCAATAATTCCGGACAACGCTTGCGCCCTACGTATTACCGCGGCTGCTGGCACGTAGTTAGCCGGCGCTTCTTCTGCAGGTACCGTCACTTTCGCTTCTTCCCTGCTGAAAGAGGTTTACAACCCGAAGGCCGTCATCCCTCACGCGGCGTCGCTGCATCAGGCTTTCGCCCATTGTGCAATATTCCCCACTGCTGCCTCCCGTAGGAGTCTGGGCCGTGTCTCAGTCCCAGTGTGGCCGGTCGCCCTCTCAGGCCGGCTACCCGTCGTCGCCTTGGTAGGCCATCACCCCACCAACAAGCTGATAGGCCGCGGGCTCATCCTTCACCGCCGGAGCTTTCCACACACAGACCATGCGGTCGTGTGTCGTATCCGGTATTAGACCCCGTTTCCAGGGCTTGTCCCAGAGTGAAGGGCAGATTGCCCACGTGTTACTCACCCGTTCGCCACTAATCCACCCCGAAGGGCTTCATCGTTCGACTTGCATGTGTTAAGCACGCCGCCAGCGTTCGTCCTGAGCCAGGATCAAACTCTCCGTGAATGTTTACCCGTAATCGGGTGAAACACACACGAGAAGAGTGGAACGACCAGACGGAATAGGTCCGGTCGTTCACAGCGTCCTCGCTGTGTGTGCCATCCGCACCACGTGGGCGGGATGGACTTTCAAAGGAACCTCGTCACCGGATGTTTCCGGTAGACGGGGTATCAACATATCTGGCGTTGACTTTTGGCACGCTGTTGAGTTCTCAAGGAACGGACGCTTCCTTTGTGCCTGTTTCACCAGGCGCTCCGGGCGCTTCCCTTCGGTCTTGCTTTTCCGACTCTATCAGATCCTTGCGGGCCCGATTTTCGCCGGTGCGTTTTCCGCCTTTCGGCTTCTTCGCGTTTCCGACTCTACCAGACTCGATTTCGTTCCGTTTCCGGTTCGAATTCGTTCCGATTTCCCGTCGGAGGGGGTTTGCCTTTCGGCTGATCCGACTTTATCAGATTGCTCTGGGCCGGAATTCCACCCGGCGTTGCGGGGCTCCGTACGCACAGGCGTCCGGCGCTTCCCGTTCAGGTGGAGCCGTAAACGTACTGGAGCGGGGCGCCTGGATGCAAATCCAGGCGCCCCGCTCCCACTTGGGCACGTTTGTACGAACCTGCGTGTCAGACCTCGACGACCACGGGGAGGATCATCGGGCGGCGGCGGTAGTTGTCCGACACCCACTTGCCCACCGAGCGACGCACCAGCTGCTGGAGCTGATGGGGCTCCGCGATGCCGTCCTGGGCCGCCTTCGCCAGGGCCTCGTCGATCTTGGGGATCACGGCCGAGAAGGTCGCGTCGTCGATGCCGGAGCCGCGGGCCTGCAGATGCGGGCCAGCGACGATCTTGCCGGTGCTGCTGTCGACGACCACGAAGACCGAGATGATGCCCTCGTCGCCGAGGATGCGGCGGTCCTTCAGATGGGTTTCGGTGACATCGCCGACCGAGAGGCCGTCGACGTAGACATAGCCCGCCTGGACCTTGCCGGTGATCTTGGCAACGCCCTTGACCAGGTCGACCACAACGCCGTCCTCGGCGATGACGATCCGGTCCTTCGGTACGCCGGTCAGGGCGCCCAGCTCGGCGTTGGCGCGCAGATGGCGCCATTCGCCGTGCACCGGCATGAGGTTCTTCGGCTTGCAGATGTTGTAGAAGTACAGCAGCTCGCCGGCCGAGGCGTGGCCCGAGACGTGGACCTTGGCGTTGCCCTTGTGGACCACGTCCGCACCCCACCGGGTGAGGCCGTTGATCACGCGGTAGACCGCGTTCTCGTTGCCCGGGATGAGGGAGGACGCCAGGATCACGGTGTCGCCGGGGACGATCCGGATCTGGTGGTCGCGGTTGGCCATCCGGGAGAGGGCGGCCATCGGCTCGCCCTGGGAACCCGTGCAGACCAGCACGACCTCGTCGTCCGGGAGGTCGTCGAGGGTCTTGACGTCGACGACCAGGCCGGCGGGGACCTTCAGATAGCCCAGTTCCCGGGCGATGCCCATGTTGCGGACCATCGAGCGGCCGACGAAGGCGACCCGGCGGCCGTACTCGTGGGCCGCATCGAGGATCTGCTGGATGCGGTGCACATGGCTGGCGAAGCTGGCGACGATGATGCGCTTCTGGGCGTTCGCGAACACCGTGCGCAGCACGTTGGAGATGTCCCGCTCGGGCGGGACGAAGCCCGGGACCTCGGCGTTCGTGGAGTCGGAGAGGAGCAGGTCGATGCCCTCCTCGCCGAGCCGCGCGAAGGCGGGGAGGTCGGTCAGGCGGCGGTCCAGCGGCAGCTGGTCCATCTTGAAGTCGCCGGTGTGCACGACCATGCCCGCGGGGGTGCGGATCGCGACGGCCAGGGCGTCGGGGATGGAGTGGTTGACCGCGACGAATTCGCAGTCGAAGGAGCCGATCCGCTCGGTGTGTCCTTCCTTCACCTCAAGGGTGTAGGGGCGGATGCGGTGCTCCTGAAGCTTGGCCTCGATCAGGGCGAGGGTCAGCTTGGAGCCGATGAGGGGGATGTCCGGCTTCTCCCGCAGGAGGTAGGGGACACCACCGATGTGGTCCTCGTGGCCGTGCGTGAGCACGATGCCGTCGATGTCGTCGAGGCGGTCCCTGATGGACGTGAAGTCCGGCAGGATCAGGTCGATTCCGGGCTGCTCCTCCTCGGGGAAGAGCACTCCGCAGTCGACGATCAGCAGCCGGCCGCCGTATTCGAAGACCGTCATGTTGCGGCCGATCTCGCCGAGACCGCCGAGGGGGGTGACGCGCAGGCCGCCCTTGGGAAGCTTGGGCGGGGCGCCGAGCTCAGGATGCGGATGACTCAAAAGACTCTCCTCACCACACGCGCCACGCTGCCGTCGAGGCACGTGGCGCGCATGACATTCGTGCACTTGCTATAAGGCGGTTGTTGGTCCGTATTCAGTTGTGAAGTCTGTGTCAGAGCTGTACCCCGCCGGCGGCGAGATCGCGCGTGAGCTGCTCGGTCTCCTCGGCGGAGAGCTCCACGAGCGGCAGGCGCAGCGGGCCGGCGGGCAGGCCCTGCAGGCCCAGCGCCGCCTTGGTCGTGATGACGCCCTGGGTGCGGAACATGCCGGTGAAGACGGGCAGCAGCTTCTGGTGGATCTCGGTGGCCTTGGTGACGTCACCGTTGAGGTGGGCGTCCAGGAGGGCGCGCAGCTCGGGGGTGACGACATGGCCGACCACGGAGACGAAGCCGACGGCGCCGACCGAGAGCAGCGGGAGGTTGAGCATGTCGTCGCCGCTGTACCAGGCGAGGCCGGAGCGGGCGATGGCCCAGCTGGCGCGGCCGAGGTCGCCCTTGGCGTCCTTGTTGGCGACGATCCGGGGGTGCTCGGCGAGCCGGACCATGGTCTCGGTGTTGATCGGGACGCCGCTGCGGCCGGGGATGTCGTAGAGCATGACCGGCAGGTCGGTGGCGTCCGCGATGGCGGTGAAGTGCCTCAGCAGGCCCTCTTGCGGGGGCTTGCTGTAGTAGGGCGTCACCGCGAGCAGACCGTGGGCCCCGGCGTCCTGGGCGGCGCGGGCCAGCTCCAGGCTGTGGCGGGTGTCGTTGGTGCCGGCTCCGGCGACGACAACGGCGCGATCGCCGACCGCATCGACCACCGCGCGGACCAGCTGGGCTTTCTCCGCATCGCTGGTGGTCGGGGACTCTCCGGTGGTGCCGTTGACGACGAGGCCGTCGTTACCGGCGTCCACCAGGTGGGCAGCCAGTCGCTGTGCGCCGTCGAGATCGAGAGCGCCATCCGCCGTGAAAGGCGTGACCATGGCGGTCAGCACCCGCCCGAAGGGGGTCTGCGGTGTGGAAGTCGGAGCCATGGGTCCCACGCTACTCGTAGCTCCCCACAGGTTGCGCCTCTGGGGAGCAGGGATGTGGACACCGGCACTGCCTGCTCGGGGGTTCAAGCAGTGCCGGGTCCGTCTGTTCAGCGTAGATGAACTTCATAAAATGCCGCAATCCGGACACCTTGCACCGCTGTCCTGCGGGCGTCGGCATCCGGCCTCCGGCCTGGGCCTTACGGCGCGATCCGGCCGTTCGCATTGAATGCGCCGTACGTGAGCGGCATGAGCGTGGCCCAGTGGGCCTCCATCTGCTCGCCGACCATTTCGATCTCCCGCTGCGGGAAGGAGGGCACCTTCGCCTGCTCGTGCTGGGTGCGCAGCCCGAGGAAGTGCATCAGGGAGCGTGCGTTGCAGGTCGCGTACATGGAGGAGAAGAGGCCGACGGGGAGGACCGCGCGGGCGACCTCGCGGGCGACGCCGGCGGCCAGCATCTCCTGGTACGCCTCGTACGCCCGGCGGTAGGAGTCCTCCATGACGCGGCCGGTCAGGTCGTGCTGCGCCGGGGTGCCCTCGACGAATTCGTACTTGCCGGGGCGGCCCTGCTGGACGAGCTTGCGGGACTCACCGGGGACGTAGAAGACCGGCTCCAGCTGCCGGTAGCGGCCGGACTCCTCGTTGTACGACCAGCCGACGCGGTGGCGCATGAACTCGCGGAAGACGAAGATCGGGGCGCTGATGAAGAACGTCATGGAGTTGTGCTCGAACGGGCTGCCGTGCCGGTCCCGCATGAGGTAGTTGATCAAGCCCTTGGAGCGCTCGGGGTCCTTGTGGAGCTCCTCCAGGGACTGCTCGCCGGCCGTGGAGACGCGGGCCGCCCACAGCACGTCGCTGTCCGCGGCGCTGTGCTTGACCAGCTCGACCGTCACCTCGCTCCGGAAGCTGACGGCTGCACTGTCGGGGCTCTCAGTGCTCTCGGCGGGGGTCTGGGACACCGGCGGTTCCTTCCAATCGATCCTCGTGCGCGACCAGAGTACGGCCCGCCACTGACAGCCCAGAAAATGCCGCATGATGCCGCGTTAGCCACAAAAGGGACGCTCTATAGCAGCGCTCGGAGCGGCAGTTGATATTTTTCACAGAAGTCCCTGAAAACGGGCACCAATCGGACCGCACAGACGTCTAACCCTGTGACAGTGCCCACTTCGAGGTTCCTAGGAGAGCCCGCTCATGTTCCGCCGGCGAGAGCCCGTCCCATTCGCCTTTGTTGCCGAGGCAGACCGGTTCCGCAGCAATGTCACTCCCCCGCCGCGTCAGCGCGCCTCCCGTGCGCAGCTGCTCGGCCAGTCTCTCATCACGCTGACAGTCGTGGGCGGCCTGGCCGGCGCCCTGCTGTTCGGCGTTCCCGCACTGCAGCAGGACAGTTCCACCTCGGGCCGGGTGCATCAGTCCGAGGCGCATCGCTGATCGGGCGGGCGGAGTGTGCCGTAAGTGGTTCCGCTCCGCCGGTCCCGATAGCCTCACCGGTCACAGCTTCCGTCAGCGTGCCCATGAGTGAGGTTCAGCCGTGCCCCTGCCCTTCCTGACGGCCGACCGCGAGCTCGACACCCGTGCCGCGGAGTACGCCGCGCTGCCGCATGACGAGCCCGACCACTGGCGCCGTCCCTACCGCCCCGGACCGTGGCGGGTGGGGACGGCGGCGGTGTTTTTGCTGCTCGCGTCGTTCGTACTGCTCTCCGCGATGATCATCGCGATGGCCGGCTCGCTGCCCGGCGCCGTGGTCTGTGTGCTGGTGGGGGCGCTGGTGATCGCCTTCGCGCTCCGGCTGCTGCGGGTCGGCATCTGGGTCAGCGCACAGGGTCTGCGGCAGGTGAACCTCCTGCGGACGGCGACCGAGCCGTGGCGCGCCATCGCCTCGGTGCGTACCCGCCAGCAGCCGGTGCGCTGGCTGGGGCTGCCCCGGACGGTGCAGGGCCAGGCGCTGATCGTCGAGCGCACCCAGGGTGCCCCGCTGCGGGCGCTGATCACGGACCACAACGGGGATTTCCTGTCCCGACCGGAGGCCTTCGAGCGGGCCGCGGATGTGCTGGAGGCGTGGGCGGCGGAGTACCGCGTCTGAGCCCCGGGGCATCCGGGCGGTACCGGGTGCCACCCCGGCGAGGGGCCCCCGGCCGCCAACCGGTTCCTCCCGGGCCCACCAGCCCGTAGCCGCTCCGGCCATCACCGGCCGGACGGGTCTCAGCCGGCGGTGGGCACGGCCTTCCCGTCGTGCAGCGCGATCGCCCGCTGCATCGCCTTGCGGGCGCGCGGGGTGTCGCGGGCGTCGTGGTACGCGACCGCGAGCCGGAACCACGTACGCCAGTCGCCGGGCGCGTCCTCCGTCTCGGCCTGCCGCCGGGCGAACACCGCGTCGGCGGCGTCCCGGTCGATCCGGCCGCCGGGGGTCCGCTTCAGTTCGTCGGCCGGCAGCCCGCCCTCGGCCTCCAGCGCATGTGCCAGCCGGTGGGCATCGCGTGCGAAGCGGGTGTTGTGCCGGAGGAACCAGGCACCGATGCACGGCAGCGCGAAGGCCACCGCCCCCATGCCCATGGCCGCCGGCTCGCCGGTCAGCAGGAGAAGGACGCCCTCCAGCGCCACCACACCGAAGACGAGGACCAGCACGGTGGCGAGGAAGAAGTACGTGATCTTTCCGCCCATGCCGGTCAGCCCAGGTCGAGGAAGTTTTCCAGGCCCACGGTCAGGCCCGGCGTGGTGACCACACGGCGTACGCCGAGCAGGATGCCCGGCATGAAGCTGCTGTGGTGCAGGGAGTCATGGCGGATGGTGAGCGTCTCGCCCTCGCCGCCGAACAGCACCTCCTGGTGCGCCAGCAGACCGCGCAGCCGTACGGAGTGCACGGGGATGCCGTCCACGTCCGCGCCGCGGGCGCCGTCCAGCGCGGTGCTGGTGGCGTCCGGCTGCGGGGCGCAGCCGGCCTCCTGCCGGGCCGCGGCGATCAGCTGGGCGGTGCGGGCCGCGGTGCCGGACGGGGCGTCCGCCTTCTTCGGGTGGTGCAGCTCGACGACCTCGGCGGACTCGAAGAAGCGGGCCGCCTGCTGGGCGAACCGCATGGTCAGCACCGCGCCGATGGAGAAGTTCGGGGCGATCAGCACACCCGCCGACGGCGCGGCGGCCAGCGAGGTGCGCAGCTGCGCGAGGCGCTCGTCGGTCCACCCGGTGGTCCCGACCACCGCATGGATGCCATGGCGCACACAGAAGTCGAGGTTGCCCATGACCGCGCCGGGGTTGGTCAGCTCGACCACGACCTGGGCGCCGGCCTCGACCAGCTGCTCCAGCTTGTCGCCCCGGCCGAGCCCGGCGACCAGCTCCATGTCCTCGGCGGCCTCGACGGCCCGTACAGCCTCGGCGCCGATGCGCCCCTGAGCTCCCAGTACGGCCACGCGCAGCTTGCTCATCGTTTCCCGTCTCTCTCTTGGTGGTGTCGCAGCGGGCCTACGCGACGACGTCGTCCAGCCGGGCCGCCTGCCGGTCCTTCAGGGCGCCGATGACGGACAGCGAAGGCCGTGCGCCCAGTACATCGCGGGCCACCTCGCGCACCTCGTCCGGGGTGACGGCCGCTATCCGGGCGAGCATCTCGTCGACCGACATCTGCTCTCCCCAGCACAGCTCACTCTTGCCGAGGCGGTGCATCAGCGCACCCGTGTCCTCCAGGCCGAGGACCGTGGATCCCCGCAGCTGGCCGATCGCGCGGCGGATCTCGTCGTCGGTGAGGCCCTGCGAGGCCACCTGGTCGAGTTCGTCGCGGCAGATCTTGAGGACGTCGTGCACCTGGTTGGGGCGGCAGCCGGCGTAGACGCCGAAGAGCCCGCAGTCGGCGAAGCCGGAGGTGTAGGAGTACACGCTGTAGGCCAGGCCGCGCTTCTCGCGGACCTCCTGGAAGAGGCGGGAGCTCATCCCGCCGCCCAGAGCGGTGTTCAGTACGCCCATTGCCCAGCGCCGGTCGTCGGTGCGCGCCATGCCGGGCATCCCGAGGATCACATGGGCCTGCTCGGTCTTGCGGTTGAGCAGGTCGACGCGGCCGGCGGTGCGGATGCCGCGGGAGCCGGAGCGCGGCGCGACGGGAACGGCATCCGTCCGGTCCAGGGCCCCGGCCTGCTCGAAGGCGCGGCGGACCTGGCGGACGACCTTGGCGTGGTCGACATTGCCGGCGGCCGTGACGACGAGGTGCGTGGGGTCGTAGTGCTTCTTGTAGAAGCGGCGGATGCGCTCGGGGGTGAGGGCGTTGACGGTGTCGACGGTGCCCAGGACGGGGCGGCCGAGCGGGGTGTCGCCGAGCATGGTGTGCGCGAACAGGTCGTGCACACAGTCGCCCGGGTCGTCCTCGGTCATCGCGATCTCTTCGAGGATGACCCCGCGCTCGGCGTCCACGTCCTCGGCCTCGACCAGCGAGCCGGTGAGCATGTCGCACACCACGTCGATGGCGAGCGGCAGATCGGTGTCCAGCACCCGCGCGTAGTAGCAGGTGTACTCCTTCGCGGTGAAGGCGTTCATCTCGCCGCCGACCGCGTCGATGGCGGCGGAGATGTCCAGCGCGCTGCGCCGCTCGGTGCCCTTGAAGAGCAGGTGCTCCAGATAGTGCGTGGCGCCGTTGAGGGCGGGGGTCTCGTCGCGGGAGCCGACGTGCGCCCAGATGCCGAAGGTGACGGAGCGGACCGACGGCAGCGTCTCGGTGACGATGCGCAGACCGCCGGGGAGGGTGGTCCGGCGGACCGTGCCGGCGCCCGCGGTGCCCTTGAGAAGCGTTTGGGTACGGGCGACGGCCCGCCCCTCCGAAGAGGTGCGGGCCGTCGTCGTGTGCGTACGAGACGTCACTTGTCGGTGTCGTCCTTCGTGTCGTCCTGCGCACCCTTGTCGGTGTCCTCTTCCTCGATCACGGGGATCAGGGAGAGCTTGCCGCGCTGGTCGATCTCGGCGATCTCGACCTGGACCTTGGCGCCCACCGCGAGCACGTCCTCGACGTTCTCCACACGCTTGCCGCCGGCGAGCTTGCGGATCTGCGAGATGTGCAGCAGGCCGTCCTTGCCCGGGAGCAGGGAGACGAACGCACCGAAGGTGGTGGTCTTGACGACCGTGCCCAGGTAGCGCTCGCCGACCTCCGGCATGGTCGGGTTGGCGATGCCGTTGATCGTGGCGCGGGCGGCCTCGGCGGCCGGGCCGTCGGCGGCACCGATGTAGATGGTGCCGTCGTCCTCGATCGTGATGTCGGCGCCGGTGTCCTCCTGGATCTGGTTGATCATCTTGCCCTTGGGGCCGATGACCTCACCGATCTTGTCCACCGGGATCTTGACGGTGATGATCCGCGGGGCGTTCGGGGACATCTCGTCCGGGGTGTCGATGGCCTCCGTCATGACATCCAGGATGTGCAGACGGGCGTCGCGGGCCTGCTTCAGCGCGGCGGCCAGGACCGAGGCGGGGATGCCGTCGAGCTTGGTGTCGAGCTGCAGCGCGGTCACGAACTGCTTGGTGCCGGCGACCTTGAAGTCCATGTCGCCGAAGGCGTCCTCCGCACCGAGGATGTCGGTGAGGGCGACGTAGTGGGTCTGGCCGTCGATCTCCTGGGAGATCAGGCCCATGGCGATACCGGCGACCGGGGCCTTGAGGGGCACACCGGCGTTCAGCAGCGACATGGTCGAGGCGCAGACCGAGCCCATGGACGTCGAGCCGTTGGAGCCCAGGGCCTCGGAGACCTGGCGGATCGCGTAGGGGAACTCCTCGCGGGTCGGCAGGACCGGCATGATGGCGCGCTCGGCGAGCGCGCCGTGGCCGATCTCGCGGCGCTTGGGGGCACCCACGCGGCCGGTCTCACCGACGGAGTACGGCGGGAAGTTGTAGTTGTGCATGTAGCGCTTGCGGGTCACCGGGGAAAGGGTGTCCAGCTGCTGCTCCATGCGGAGCATGTTGAGGGTGGTGACGCCCAGGATCTGGGTCTCGCCACGCTCGAACAGGGCGGAGCCGTGCACCCGCGGGATCGCCTCGACCTCGGCGGCGAGCGTACGGATGTCCGTGACGCCGCGGCCGTCGATGCGCTTCTTCTCCTTGATGACGCGCTCACGGACCAGGGTCTTGGTCAGCGAGCGGTACGCGGCGGAGATCTCCTTCTCGCGGCCCTCGAACTCCGGCAGGAGCTTCTCGGCGGCCAGACCCTTGACGCGGTCCAGCTCGGCCTCGCGCTCCAGCTTGCCGGCGATGGTCAGCGCCTGGGTGAGCTCGTCCTTGACGGCCTTGGTCAGCGCCTCGAGGACGTCGTCCTGGTAGTCCAGGAAGATCGGGAACTCACCGACGGGCTTGGCGGCCTTGGCGGCGAGGTCCGACTGGGCCTTGCACAGGACCTTGATGAAGGGCTTGGCGGCTTCCAGACCCGCGGCGACGACCTCTTCGGTCGGGGCCTCGGCGCCGTCCTTGACCAGCTGGATGGTCTTCTCGGTGGCCTCGGCCTCGACCATCATGATCGCGACGTCGCCGTCCGGGAGGACGCGGCCGGCCACGACCATGTCGAAGACGGCGTCCTCGAGCTCGGTGTGGGTCGGGAACGCCACCCACTGGCCGTTGATCAGCGCGACACGGGTGCCGCCGACCGGGCCGGAGAAGGGCAGACCGGCCAGCTGCGTGGAGCAGGAGGCGGCGTTGATCGCGACCACGTCGTAGAGGTGGTCGGGGTTGAGCGCCATGATCGTCTCGACGATCTGGATCTCGTTGCGCAGGCCCTTCTTGAAGGAGGGGCGCAGCGGGCGGTCGATCAGGCGGCAGGTGAGGATCGCGTCCTCGGAGGGGCGGCCCTCACGGCGGAAGAAGGAACCGGGGATCTTCCCGGCTGCGTACATCCGCTCCTCGACGTCGACGGTCAGCGGGAAGAAGTCCAGCTGGTCCTTCGGCGTCTTGGAAGCGGAGGTGGCCGACAGCACCATGGTGTCGTCGTCCAGGTACGCCACGGCGGAACCGGCGGCCTGCTTGGCCAGGCGGCCCGTCTCGAAGCGGATGGTGCGGGTGCCGAACGAACCGTTGTCGATCACGGCTTCGGCGTAGTGGGTCTCGTTCTCCACCAGGAATATCTCCTCGTCTGCGTCCGCTGCCCGTATGGCGGCGGACCGTCTTCGGTGGAGCGCCGGTACGGGCCGGTCTTCGATCGAAGCACCCGGAGCGAGGGACGCAGGGCGTCCATGGATCGTCCGGGGGCCACTACCGAGGACCGGCGGCCAGGAGGCGCTCCTACCGCGTTCAGTTTTGCGATATGGCACCAGACTACAAAGCTTCCGTCCACCATGAGGTGGCGTGGGCATCCGGTGCCTATGGCAAAGGGAGCGGCCCCCGGCGGGAACCGCTCCCTCTACGGCGTCCTACTTGGCGCCCGCCGCACCGCGGCGGATGCCCAGGCGCTCGACCAGCGCACGGAAGCGCGTGATGTCCTTCTTCGCCAGGTACTGCAGCAGGCGGCGGCGCTGGCCGACGAGCAGCAGCAGACCACGGCGGGAGTGGTGGTCGTGCTTGTGGGTCTTGAGGTGCTCGGTCAGGTCCGAGATGCGGCGGGAGAGCATCGCGACCTGGACCTCGGGGGAGCCGGTGTCACCCTCCTTGGTGGCGAACTCGGCCATGATCTGCTTCTTCGTAGCGGCGTCGAGCGACACGCGGTACTCCTCTGGGTTCCGGTCCGTGAGCGCCCCTGGTTTGCTTCACAGGGAATCTTGGATGACTCATCCGGACCGTCACACAGCGTACCAGCTGGAAAACGGCCCCCCGACCGGGTGGTCGGGGGGCCGCGGATCCGGCTCTGGCGGGCGGGTGGCTAGCTGCCGGTGAGGCCGCGCACCTTGCCGTAGACCTCCAGGACCGCCAGGCACAGCGGCACCAGGGAGAGCAGGAACAGACCGTCGAAGATGTCGAAGATCCGGCCCCAGAAGGGGGTGACACCCTTGCGCGGGACGATCAGGCCGACGCCGACGAGCAGGGCGGCGCCCGCCGCGATGCTGCTGGAGAACCAGACGGTGCGGATGTTCAGCGGACCGGAGTCCTGGAAGCGGAGCAGGTCGACGAAGATGTCCGACGGCGGGTTCAGCGCGATGCCCAGGATGAGCAGGACGATCGTCAGGATGCCGGCGATGGTCAGGCAGGCGACCTGCGCGGTGTAGTCGAAGAGCCGGGCGCGGAGCATGATCGTGATGCCCGCGGCCAGCGCCAGCAGCTGGGCCCACATGTTGTCGGAGAAGCCCAGGACCACACCGGCCGAGCCTACGACCAGGGCGGCGCAGCCGGCCACCAGGCCGAGCAGCAGTTCGTGGCCGCGCTTGGCCTGGTTGGCGATCTTGACGAAGTCGACGGACTCGGTCTCGCCGCCGTTGTCATAGGAGCCCTTGGCGATCTGGTCGGGCGACTTGTAGCCGATGGGCAGCCGGGCGAAGCGGGCGGAGAGGCCGGGCAGCCAGGCGACCATGGCGATCGAGACGACGGCGGTGACGGCGGCGACCTCGCGGGGCGCGGCGTCGGTGAGGATCGCGGCGAAGACCGCGAGGGTGCCGATGGCGGCGAGGAACGCGGCGGCGACGAAGGGTGCGTCACCGCGCGGCAGCAGGACCACCAGCAGAACGGACGCGATCAGGACGACCACGCAGCCGACGAGGAGGTGCAGCCGGCCGGGTCCGCCGCCCTGCTCGACGGGGAAGATGCCCGAGCCGGCGAGCAGCAGGTGCGGCAGCGAGGCCAGGCCCAGCGCGATGGAGGAGCCGTGGTCGTCGTAGACGCGGGCGCGGACGCCGGCCAGCGCGACCAGGACGATGCCGACGACACCGGCGATGATGCCGGGCAGGCGGTGCATGTCGCGGTTCAGGGGGTTCGAGAACCACAGGGCGAACGCCATCATGACGAGCAGCAGGACACCGGCGGAGAGGCCGACGACGTGCATGAGGTCGTCGCTCCAGCGGCTGCGGTTGCGCTTGACCGCGGAGGCGACGGCGTCGGAGACGTCATCGAAGACCGGCAGCGGCAGCGACTCGGCGAACGGCTTCAGCAAAAGCAGGTCGCCGTCGAGGATCTGCTGCTGTGCCAGCGACTGGCCGGCGTCGAGCACCGTGCCGTCGCGGCGTACGAGGTGATAGCCGGTCGGTGCGCCTTCGGCCTGGGACTGCCCGGAGAGCCGCAGGATCTCCGGATAGATGTCGACGAGTGCGACATCCTCCGGCAGAGCCACATCGATCCGTGCATCCGGCGCGGCGACTGTGACCCGGCAAAAACCGGTGCCAGTGCTCGTGCTCACCTGGCGGTTCCCCCTATCCGTTGGGCGTTTTGTCGCGTCGCGCGCCCTATATAGAGAGCCGTCACTCAGGGCTGTGGGCACGCTCGCGAGGCGTCAGCGTACCGTCCAATTCAGCGAGTGCCCCACCCACCCCGAGACTTGACGGTTAACAGTAGGATCAACGCCTGGTTCGGGCCAAGCACTTGGCTCGGGGGGACCGTCGAATCCAACGGGGGCGGTCCGAGACTGCGAGATGCATGAAGGACTGATGCCTCGGTGAGCGTTGTCATCGTTAAGCGCCCGCCCCGCGCGCTGCCACCTGAAGTCCCCTCCGAGGAGGTGACACTCGAGGCACCTCCGGAGCTTCCCCGTGAGGGCGAATCAGAAAACATGCTGATGACCCTTATGCCCATGATGGGTATGGCGTCTTCGGCGGGATTCTTGTTCATGGGCAACCAGCCGTTCATGAAAATCATGGGCGGCTTTATGGTGGCGTCCACCCTGGCAATGGCGATCGTGCAGATCGTCAAGGCTCGCCAAGGGCCTTCCGGGCAAATGCTTCAAGAGCGACAGGATTACCTCAAGTACCTGACGCAGAAGCGAAAAGAGGTACGGCGCACCGCGCGAAAGCAGCGGGACGCGCAGCTGTTCACCCACCCCGATCCGAGCCAGCTGTGGTCCATCGTGGCCGAGGGCAAACGCGTATGGGAGCGCCGGTCGACCGACCCCGACTTCGGGCAGGTACGACTGGGTCTGGGGCCGCAGCAGTTGGCCACCCCCCTGCGGGCGCCCGAGACCGCTCCGGTCGACGAGCTGGAGCCGCTGACCGCGCATGCGATGAAGGAATTCCTCGACAAGCACGGACAGTTGGACAGCCTGCCGCTGGCGGTCTCGCTGCGTGCCTTCTACCACCTGACAGTCTCCGGTGACCCGGACACGGTCTACGGCGCCTCGCGCGCCATCATCGCCCAGCTGTGCACCCTGCACTCGCCCGAGGACCTGGTGGTGGCGGTCGTCGCCGCGCCCGGTGCGCAGGCGGAGTGGGAGTGGACGAAGTGGCTGCCGCAGGTGCAGGACAAGACCACCGACGGCGCGGGGTCGCGCCGGCTGGTCGTCGGTGACCTCGGCGAGATCGA
Organism: Streptomyces sp. 2323.1; assembly: GCF_900221035.1. Classification (NCBI taxonomy): domain Bacteria; kingdom Bacillati; phylum Actinomycetota; class Actinomycetes; order Kitasatosporales; family Streptomycetaceae; genus Streptomyces; species Streptomyces sp. 2323.1. The sequence continues at coordinate 2,182,787 of NZ_LT907981.1, forward strand.
GGAGCTGCTGGCGGACGAGCTGGAGGGCCGCGGGCGGTTCAACCCGCAGGGCACTCCGGTGACCGACACCCCGCATGTGGTGATCGTGCTGGACGGCGGCGAGGTGCCGATGGACTCGGTGATCGCCGGGGCCGAGGGCCTGCAGGGCGTCACCATCCTGGAGGTCGTCCCGGGCGATCTGGACGAGATCCGCGGCGGTCTGGCCGTCCAGGTGTGGCCGGGCAAGCTGGTGCTGGAGTCGGCCGGCGGTGCGGTCTACCACGGTGTCTGCGACACCCTCTCGATCCCCGAGTCGGAGGCGCTGGCGCGCCAGCTGGCCCCGCTGCGGGCGGGCTCGGGTGCCGACGGCGAGGATCCGCTGCTGTCTTCCATGGACTTCACCGACCTGCTCAACATCGGCGACGCCGGTGCCCTGGACGTGTCGCGTACGTGGCGGCCCCGGACGCTGGCCGAGCGGCTGCGCGTCCCGCTCGGTGTCGACCGCGACGGCCAGCCGGTCATGCTGGACATCAAGGAAGCCTCACAGCAGGGCATGGGCCCGCACGGACTGTGTGTCGGTGCGACCGGTTCCGGTAAGTCCGAGGTGCTGCGCACCCTGGTGCTCGCCCTGGCGGTCACGCACTCCTCGGAGACCCTCAACTTCATCCTCGCGGACTTCAAGGGTGGTGCCACCTTCACCGGTATGTCGGAGATGCCGCACGTCGCGGCGGTCATCACCAACCTCGGTGAGGACGTCACCCTGATCGACCGCATGCGCGACTCGATCACCGGTGAACTCCAGCGCCGTCAGGAGCTGCTGCGCTCCGCCGGCAACTACGCCAACATCACCGACTACGAGAAGGCGCGTGCCGCGGGTGCCCCGCTGGACCCGCTGCCCTCGCTGGTGATGATCATCGACGAGTTCTCCGAGCTGCTCGCCGCCAAGCCCGACTTCATCGAGATGTTCATCCAGATCGGCCGGATCGGCCGTTCGATGGGTGTGCACATGCTGCTCGCCTCGCAGCGTCTGGAAGAGGGCAAGCTGCGGGGTCTGGACACCTTCCTCTCCTACCGGCTGGGTCTGCGGACGTTCTCCGCGGCCGAGTCGCGGACCGCGATCGGTGTGCCGGACGCCTACCACCTGCCGAACGTCCCCGGTTCCGGCATCCTGAAGTACGACACCGAGACGATGGTCCAGTTCAAGGCCGCGTACGTCTCCGGTACCTACCGCGGCCCGGGTGCCGGCGGTGCCGGCGGGCGCGGGGGCCGGACGAACCGGCTGCCGGTGCCGTTCACCGCGGCCCCGGTCGTCGAGCAGATCGTCGAGGAGCCGATCGCCGTCGAGGCGGCCGAGCCGGAGATCGACGACGCGCTGGCCGACACCGTGCTGGACGTCATGGTCCAGCGGATGCAGGGCCAGGGCCCGCCGGCGCACCAGGTGTGGCTGCCCCCGCTGGAGGAGGCGCCCACGGTCAATCAGCTGCTGCCGGCGCTCGCGGTCACTCCCGAACGGGGCGTGCACGCGGCGGAGTACACCGCGCTCGGCAAGCTCGTGGTGCCGGTCGCGCTGGTGGACAAGCCGTTCGAGCAGCGGCGTGACGTGATGTACCTGGACTTCTCCGCCGGTGCCGGTCACGGTCTGGTCGTGGGTGGTCCGCAGTCCGGTAAGTCCACGCTCATCCGGTCCGCGATCGCGTCGTTCGCGCTCACCCACACCCCGGCCGAGGTGCAGTTCTACTGCCTCGACTTCGGTGGCGGCGGCATGCTGACCATGGAGGGCCTGCCGCACGTCGGTGGTGTCGCCTCGCGGCTGGACGCGGAGAAGGTGCGCCGTACGGTCTCCGAGGTCGTCGGCATCCTCAACGAGCGCGAGGAGTTCTTCCGGGCCAACAACATCGACTCGATCGGGACCTACCGCCAGCGGCGGGCCTCGGGCGCCTACCCCGACCAGAAGTGGGGCGACGTCTTCCTGGTCATCGACGGCTGGGCGACGTTCAAGACCGACTACGAGCAGATGGACCCGGTGATCCTGGACATCGCCGCCCGGGGTCTCGGTTTCGGTGTCCACCTGATCATCGCCGGTGCGCGCTACACCGAGGTGCGGCCCGCGCTGCGCGACCAGCTCCTCAACCGCGTCGAGCTGCGCCTTGGCGACCCGATGGAGTCGGAGTTCGACCGCAAGCGCGCGGAGAACGTCCCGATGGGCAAGCCGGGCCGCGGTATGTCCCCCGAGAAGCTCGACTTCCTGTCGGCGCTGCCGCGTCTGGACGGGATGAGCGACCCGGAGACGCTCAGCGAAGGCATCGCGAACCTGGTGTCGACGGTCAGCGAGCACTGGCAGGGCGAGCCCGCCCCCGCGGTGCGGATGCTGCCGACGATGCTGCACGTCAACGAGCTGCCCAAGGGCAACGACTACCCGGACCACGGCATCGCGATCGGTGTCGACGAGACCACGCTGTCGCCGGCGTTCATCGACTTCGAGACCGACCCGCTGCTGGTCATTTACGGCGAGAGCGAGTCGGGCAAGTCGTCGCTGCTGCGCCTGCTGACCAAGCAGATCGCCGAGCGGTACCCCTCCGACAAGGCGCTGATGGTGGTCTCCGACTACCGTCGCGCGTTGCTCGGCGAGGTCCCCGAGAGCCATCTGTACAAGTACTGCGCCGCGGGACCGCAGTTGCAGGAGGTCATCACCGGTCTGGCCGGTTCGCTGGGCCGCCGGATGCCCGGGCCGGACGTCACGCCGGAGCAGCTGCGCAACCGCAGCTGGTACGACCTGCCGGACGCGTTCGTGATCGTGGACGACTACGACCTGGTGGCGACCAGCAGCGGCAACCCGCTGCAGCCGCTGCTGGAGTACCTGCCGTTCGCCCGTGACCTGGGTCTGCGCCTGATCATCGCGCGCAGCTCCTCGGGCGCCGGACGGTCGTCCTTCGAGCCGGTGATGCAGCGCACCAAGGAGCTCGGTGCGCAGGGTCTGATCCTGTCGGCCGACCCGGCCGAGGGTCCGCTGATGGGCAACGTCAAGGGCCAGCGCCTGACGCCCGGCCGGGCCATGTTCATGACGCGCAAGCGCGGTGCACAGCTGGTCCAGACGGGCTGGCTGCCGGCCAGCGGCGGCTGACCGGGCACAGTAACGACGGCGGTGGGGCGTTCCTCCTGGGAGGGGCGCCCCACCGCCGTTTTGTCACCGCTGTTTCGTCTGCGCTGTTACGTCTGCGTGCCCGGTGTGTACGGGCCGGTGGCTGTGGCCGGTGGCCGATGGCCGGTTGTCAGCCGAAGGCGCCGTGCTGGGTGACGTCGGGGCCGGCCGGGCCGGGGGGCTCGGCGGCCGAGGCAGAGCTGCCCTTGGCGGCGGCCGCCGGTGCGGCGGACGTCCCCTTCTTGTCCACCCCCGCCTTCGGCTCGCCGGCCGGGGCCGGTTCGGCACCGGCCGGCCGGCTCCGTACGCCCTTGGCCAGGCCCTCGCCGCCGCGCGTCTTCGCCTCGCCGTCCCGCGCCGGGCCGAACGGGTCGGGCCCGAGCGGTGCGGCGGAGGTGTCCCACTGGTGCCCTGCGGCCGGGCCCTGGCGCCGGCCGCCGCCCCCGCCGCGCTTGCCAAAGGCGCCGCCGAGGCCGTTGGCCAGCTGGCCGAGCGCCATGAAGCCGTAGGCGGTCTCGTTGCCGGACGAGGACTGCGCGCCGCCGGCGGACTGGTCCACCGGCGGTGCGTCGTGGCCCTTGCCGTCCCCGCCGGCCGTGCCGTCCTTGTCGTCGGGGGACGCGGCGGCAGCGGTCTCCAGGTCGGCGGCGGCCAGTTCGAAGGCCGGCAGCGACTCGTCGACGGACCGCTTGAGGCGGTGCCACTCCGCGGCGAACGCCTCGCCGGCCGGGCCCTGCCAGTTGGCCGCGGCTGCGGTGCCGACCTTCCGGTCCAGGTCGCGGACGAGGCCGTCGAGGTGCTTGCCCATCTCCCGCCAGCCGGCCGCCGCTTCGTGCAGGGCCTCGGGGTTGCGCCGCTCGCTCACTTGACGCTCCGGATCATCTCGTCCAGCTCTTCCTCGGTCGCCTGCACCTGGGCAACGGTCTCCTTGATCCCTCCGCCGACCTCGGCGAGCCGCTGCTGCAGCTGGACGAGGGCGTGCTCGGCCTGCTCGTACAGCTCACGGAACGGCCGCGCCGCCTCATCGCCGCCGAAACCGTCCCGCAGCGCCTCGGCATCCGCCCGCCGTCTGAATGCGGCCAGCTGCCGGCTCAGTTCTTCCGCACGTACCTCGAAGGCTGCACCCAGTGTGTGCAACTCCTCCGTACTGAGCCGGACTTCGTCGGACATCATTTCTCCCCGAATTGAATGACAGCTGCCTGCCAACCTGGCCCCAGGTCTAGCACACCCGCAATAGGCCGGAAGCCTTCCCGAAGCGGGCACCGGCAAAGAGCGGAATGCATACGGAGCAATATGCGGCAATACCGACAACACCCGCCTTGACGACCTGTTCACACCCGTCATTAGACTCAGGACGCCGGTGCCGCACACGCGGTTGCTGTGTCATCACGTTCAAGGGGGCAGAGATGAGCAATGAGCGGCAGATCCAGGACGAGGACCTGATGGACGTCGCCCAGGATCCGGAGCAGGCGCACCGGCTGCGCAAGGCACTGAAGGTCCTGGCGGACAACCCCAACGTGGGCGGCAAGCTCCAGGAGATGGCCCGGGAAGTGCTCTCCGGCCGGATCGGCATGAAGGACGCCATCGAGACGCCGGGGTACATGGACGCGCTGGGCGACCGGATGAACGAGATCCGGCGGGCCGCGGAGAACCAGACCATGGCCGAACGCGAGGCCTCGCGCGAGAAGTTCGCCGCATGGCAGAAGGAGCAGGAGGCCAAGGAGGACGCCGAGCGCGCGGAGCGCGACGGCCCGACGGGCAACATCGTGACCGCTCCCCGGCGCGGCGGCCGCGGCGGCGGGCACCGGGGCTGACCGGAGCACCGCGCGGACGGTGCGCAGCGGCCGGCCCGGCAGCACGCCCGGCCGGCCGTCTTTTTCTTTCTCTGGAATCGATGCACCGGGCACCCGCGGCGCCGATACGCCGGAAAGCAGATCGGCAGCCGGAATAACCGGACAGATCTGCTTTCTTTCCCCACAAGGCGATCCCGATTTCTCCACACCGGATCTCCATGACAGTGCTTCCGACGCCGCCCGGCACGCTCACTCACACCTCCTTCCGTCCGACATGTTCCCGTTCCGGAACGGCGGACCCCGTGCGGTCTTGAGCATGCGGCCCGGAACATAAGATCGAGCCGGTACGTGCAGGAATCCACAAAGGCGGAGTCGGGATCGATGGGGGACGAGGGAGTCATGAGCGCCTCAGACGAAGGAATCGCCGGGGCGAGCGGATATGCACCGCATCCGTACATCGGCGGCCGCACTTCCGTGCTCCGTGCGCTCGCGGCGTGGCGTATGCGGTGGCCGGGCGCACCGCGCGTCATCGTGCTCACCGGAAGCCCGGGCAGCGGCCGTTCGCGCCTGCTCACCGGCTTCCTGATGCTGTGTGACCCGCGCTTCCGCAAGCAGCTGCCGTTGGACGCCATGGACCCGGCGACGGTGCCGCCGGACCTGCCGGCGCCCGCCGTGCCGAGCCCCGAGGGGCGCACCGCGGCACAGCTGCTGGGACTCCTCGCCGACCACTTCGAGCTGAGCACGGCCCGCAGCGAAGACATCTGCACCGAACTCGCCGCCCGTGAAGAGCCGGTGACGATTGTGGTGCCGGATGTCGACCGGGCCGGACCGGTGCGCGCCGCGGACGAGCCGGCCCGCGTCGTCCGGGACGTCCTCAAGCCGCTCGCCGCCACCACCACGGTGCAGTTGCTGGCCGATGTGCCGCGCGGGCCGGCCGCGGAGCTGGCGGCGGCGCTGCCGTCCGGCCAGGTGCGGATCATCGATCTCGACGACCCCGAGTGGGCCGACCCCGAGGGCCTGGTGCGGCACGCCGAGGCCGCGCTCGCCCTCGGGCCGCCGGAACTCCCCTTCTGCACCGATCCGTCGGCCCGCCGGGCGCTCGCCGAGGCCCTGGCCGAGCGTGCGGACGGCAACCGGCTGACGCTCCAGCTCGCCGTGCAGTCGCTGGTCATGCGGCCCGAGGGCGTCGAACCGGCGGACCCGTCGACGCTGCCCGGCAGCATCGGCGAGGCACTGGACATGCATGCCCGCCGGCTGGGCGCCGACCCGCAGACCCTCCGGCTGATGCTGGCGCCACTCGCGTTCGCCGAGGGTGCGGGGCTGCCCGTCCAGCTGTGGGGGCCGCTGGCCGACGCCGTCGCCGGGCGGGACATGAGCCGCGATCTCGCCGACGGCATGCCGCTGGCCGCGCCGTTCCTCCAGCCGGCCGGGAGCTCGGCGAGGGACGAGGCGAACGACGGGAAGGCGGACGGGGCGACGGGCGAGGCGAACGACGGGGCGACGGACGGGGACACCGCCGACGGTGACCGTACGCTGCTGCGCCTGCTGCACCCGGGGATCGCCGAGGAGATCCGCGCCGGGCTGCCGGACGTCCCGGGCGCCCAGACCAGGATCGCCATGGCGCTGCTGGATGCGGTGCCCCAGCAGGACTGGTCCCGCGCCGACCCCTACATCAGCGACCACCTCGCAGCACACACCCTTGAGGCCGGACTGCTCCCCCAACTCCTCACCGACCCGGGCCTGTTCGCGCACGCCGACCCGGTGGCGATGCGGGCCGCCATCGAGGCCGTACCGCTCGACCAACTGGGCGCACCGGCCCGGACATACCTGCGCACCGCTCCGCTGCTCACCCGCTCCCAGGCACCGGCCGGCCTGCGGGCCGCGTTCCTGGAGTCCGCGTTCGTCGAGGACGGGCTGGCTCCGTATGCGGAGGCACTGCACCGGCTCGGCTTCCCCCTGCCCTGGCGCACGCTGTGGAGCGTGCCGCTGGCCGGCGTCCGCGCGGTGACGACCGGTGCCCTCACGCCGGCGGACGCGGACGGCGTACCGGCGGGCAGCGCACCGGACGCCGCGGCCCCGGACGGTACGACGGCCGCTGCGGCAGCCGGCGCGGGGACCGACGGCAGCGTCGTCGACTCCGGGCCGGCGTCCGGCGCACCCGCCTCCCGCCCCGTCGCCACCTTCGTCGTTCCCGAGGGAACCCCCGGCTCCCGTACGGTCCCCGGCCCGGGCGGCGACGCCTCCGAGGGCGGGGCCACGGGGGCGCTGCTCGTCCACGACCTGCTGCGCCCCGGGTACGTCGACGCCGATCCGGCACACGTGCGGCCTCCCTCCGAAGAGGCCCGGGCGGCCGCGCCCTTCGCATTCACCCCCGGCCCCGACTCTCTGCAGGTCTGGGCGCGCGCGAACCGGGAGGTGGTGGCCACCCTGGTCTCGGACACCCCGATCACCGGCGCCGACCTCTCCCCGGACGGCGTGCTCGTCATCGCCACCGAACGCGGTGTCACCGCCCGGCAGATCCTCGCCGCGCCGCCGCACGCTCCCACCGTGCCGGCCCAGCGCACCGGCGCCGCCGACTCCGCTGCGTCCGACGGCCTCGAAGGAAACCGCCCGTGATCGACCAGGCGAAGGAGGTCGGTATGTACCGGCAGGAGCACGGTACGGGTCCGGGCACCGCCCCGGCGGCGCCCGCCGAGCCGCCGGTCACCGGCCCCGGCAACACCGCCGTCGCGACCTACCCCGACCCGGCGACCGGCGAGGAGACCACCCTCGCCCGCGTCTCGGCGCCCGGCGCGCCGCCCGTCGAGTTCCAGCTCCATGACGAGCTGCGGCGGCTGGGCGTACGGCCCGCGGACGTCCGCGCGTTCCACACCGATCTGCGCTCGGCCCTGCTGCCCGGCGGCTACCCCGCCGACTTCGTCCTCCGCACCTTCCCGAACGCCGCCTTCTCCTGCACCGAGGGCTACGGCATGCGCCCCGAGGAGCGCGCCGAGGGCGTCGCCGGGCTGCTGCGGCACGTCGAGCTGATGCACGTGATGGCGGGCCGCCCCGCGCCGCCGCGCCCGCACCGGCTGCCGGTGCCACAGGACGTCGCGGCCGCCCCGGCGGTACGGGACGTGGCCCTCGGCAAGCACCTCGTGGAGGTCTTCGGCCCCGACGGCGTCCACCGCCCGGACGCCGACGACCTCGCCGCGACCCAGTTGCCCCAGCCCACGAAGAACACTCTGACCTGGTCCGGGCTGCCCACCGCGGTGCCGTTCTTCTTCACCGCCGACCGGCCCGACACCCCGCCCGCCGGCGGGCTGTTCACCGACGTGGCGACCCACCTGCGCACCACCGGCACCCAGGCCCGGGAACAGAAGCTGGCGACCCTCGCCGGCTACGTCCGGATCGGCACGGACGGGCTCTACACGCTCGCCGTCCAATGCGTCGCCCCGGAGAACAACCAGAGCCTGCTCGGTACCGTCTGGGCCGTCCAACCGACCTCGGGCGGCGGCCGCTTCGTCAACCGCACCCTGTCCGCATATCTCCGCTCCCTCGCCCTGCTGGTGACCACGCGCCGGCAGATGCCGGGCATGGACCCGTACGCAGCGGGTGCGGCGGTCGCCGCCTTCCAGGAGCAGCTCGCGGCCATCGACTCCTGGGCCCTGGACGACGAGGGCAACTGGTGGTCGCTGATCATCGAGCAGATGTGGCACGGGTTGTTCTGAGCGTACGGGGAGGGGGCGGCTCTACGAGGCCAACGCAAGGGGCCTCTTTAGATCGGACCGCTCCCCTCAGGGCAACAGCAGCCAGTCCGCGGCCAGTGCCGCCGCCAGACCGAGACCCAGCAACCAGGTACCGAGCCGGGTACGCCCGTGCCGGCTGAGCTCGATCACCACGCCGCAGAGCACTAGCGCGGCCCCGTACACCCCGACCACCAGCACCGACGTACGCGACGCCAGGCGCACCACGAGCACCACCGCCATCGCCACCATCAGCACCGAGGCCAGGACGATGCGTATCCCCCTCGCCTGACGCGGCGTCAGCCCCACGCGGCTGTCGGGCAGGGGCTCTTCATTGCCGGGCATGTCCATGAGCGGGAATGCTACGGGACCGGTGATCGTCCGCACCCGCCACTCCCCCTGCGGACCCCCCGGCCACCCTCGACGGCCCGCCGGCTCTGCGCCACCGACTCCGGGCGTCACCGACTCTGGACGTCACCACTCCGGCGACCGCTCACCCCACCCAAGTGCCATCAATACCCGCAGGAGGCCCAATTCCCCACCGCCACAAGGCTGTTCGATGTCAAAATGCCCACGCTCCCTCCACACTCCTTGCCTTGACGTGCCTGGATTGAGATCACCTAGGGTGGAATCACTAAAGACGCGACAGATTTCTGCGCGGTATACACGGCAGCACGGGGGCAAGAGTGGCAGGCAAGGCATTCGACGTAGATCCGGATGTGCTGCGCACACAGGGCACTGCCTTCGTCCACATCGGCAGTGATTTCTCCAAGGCGTCGAAGACGCTACAGGACGACCTTGAAAGCCTCGGCAGCCCGTGGGAGAACTGCGACTTCGGCGACATCTTCGAAACGATCTACACGCCCATCCGGGACGGCATGTTCGAGTCGATGGGCTCCTTGGGCGAGCACCTCGAAGGTATCGGCGACAAGTTGCAGCACATAGCCGGCTCGTACACCCAATCCGACGAGCAGGGCATCCACACCATCAGCGCGATCGGCCGCCCGGCCATCTGAACTCCGGCCCGCCGCACACCACTGGCGCCGGCGGCGGCCTGCGCTCTCCTCTCTCCTTCCTAATTCCCATTCTCTCTCCATTGCTCCGCAATCGGTTAAAACTGCACGGGGGACGATCACTGTGTCATTGACGCTGCCAAGCGAGGTGGCTTGGGTCCTGGACCTCCTCGGCTACAACTGGCCGGACGCCGACGAGGACAAGCTCCATGAGTGCGCCCAGGTCTGGCGCAACTTTGCCGAGTCCGTCAACCAGGCGTCGTCCCAGGGTTCTTCAGCAGCCAACGAAGTCCTCTCCGCCAACTCCGGCGAGGCGATCGAGGGCTTTTCGCAGGAATGGGGTTCTTTCTCCGGCGGCGGGGACGGCGGGGACAACTATCTCCGCGATGCCGCCGCGGCGGCGGAAGTCATCGCCGTCGCCTTCGACGCGGCGGCCATCGCCGTACTCGCCGGAAAGATCGCGGTCATCGTCCAGCTCGTCATGCTGGCCGCCGAGATCATCGCGGCCCAGGCCGCCGCACCCTTCACCCTGGGCCTCTCCGAGATCGGCGCCGCAGGCGCCACCCAGGCGACCCGCCTGATCGTCCGCCAGATCCTCGACAAGATCAAACGCGAGGTCATGGAGGCGGCCACCAAGGCCATGGAACACGCCACCATGGACGCCATCAAGAAGATGGCGGGGAAGGCCGTTTCCAAGGAAGCCCGCAAACTGGCGACGGACTACGTCAAGAAGACGGTCAAGGAAACCGTCAAGGACAAGGTCATCGACCAGGCGAAGGAAATCGCCAAGGACAAGATCGTCGAAGAGGGCAAGAACAAGGCCAAAGAGGCCGCCACGGAGATGGCCCAGAACGTCGCCCAGCAGAGCATCGAGAGTCACTTCGGCGCCCGCGACGGAATCGACTGGGGCGAAACTGCCGACATCGGCAAGGGGAAGGCCGGCGAATACGTCGACGGCCTCAAGGAAGGCGCCCAGGAGTACAAGGACGGCGTCACCAGCCTCGCCGACCCCGGCACCTACGTCGACCACGCCAAGGAAGACCTCACCAACCGAGGCCTGAACGCCGCTCAGCGCCACACCGACCGCCACACCGGCGGCGCCGCCACCCGCCACCAGGACCTCACGGACGAGGTCCGCTCGGTGTTCGGCTGACCTCCAACGCCCGGATCCCGAAGGCCGGAACGCGGGCGAACGCCACGCAGACCGCAAGCACTTGCAGGAGCCGCGCCATCCGGCGCGCAGCCTCGTCAGGCACAGCTACCTGCTCTCACCGCGGGCACGATGAGGCGGGTCAAAGCTCGTTCCCTCACTCTCGTCCAACAAGGCTTGGGGTCCGCAGCCTGAACACTGCGGACCCCAAGTCACTTCCTTCACGCGGCTACTGCCCTCACTGTCCAGGCGGCTGGACAGGCGGTGGCACCGGCGGGAACGCTCCCGGAGCGCCCGGCTGATGTTGATACGGGCCGGGTTGTTGGTAGGGCCCCGGCTGCTGATACGGACCGGGGTGTTGGTAGGGGGCCGGCTGCTGAAACGGACCGGGCTGCTGGGGCATGAACCCAGGGCCGCCAAAGCCACCGGGACCACCATTGGCCGGGCCGTTACGGCCATTCCTCTTCTGCCGGACCACGACGATGACGATGATCGCGACTACGATGAGAACACCGGCCGCGATACCCACAATCGCGCCGGCACCAAGCCCACTGTCCTTCTGCTCGCTGGCCTGATCGCCACCATTACTCGATGCGCCAGGAGCATTCGCCCCATCCTTGCCCCCAGACGACGCGTCCTTGGGAATCCTCAGCGGACCGTTCTTGGAACCAGCAGGGATGTCATTCGTCAGCGCACGCAGAGGTCGAATGAAGCCGTACCCGTAGTGCGGGTCCGGGAGCTTTATTCCTTCCTGCCCTGGCGGTAGGCCAGCCGTCTTCACAAGGCGATTGGCGATCTGCCCAGCAGTTAGGTCGGGGAACTTAGAACGGAGAAGCGCCGCCGCACCCGAAACGTACGCTGTCGCATCCGACGTACCGTCCGCCAAACGATACGGCTTGGATGCCGCCGCAGACCGGATATGCACGCCAGGCGCGGTCAGCATGGTCTGGGGACCATAATTTGAGTCCTGCCACACCTGACCCGTCTTGTCAACCGCACCGACTGCCAGAAGCCCCGGAGAGGCAGCCAAGGGATCAATTTCACTTCCCGAGTTTCCTGTCGCTGCCACCAGAAGGACATCCTTCTTGTTGGCATAGGAAATTGCCTGCTTCACATCTTCCGAAACGTAAGATTGACCAATCGACATGTTGACGACAGAAGCACCGTTGTCAACGGCATACTTCAACGCCTCAGCCAGGCCCCCCGAGTTCGAGATCTCATCCTCAGACGGCATCCCTACTGGCAAAATCTTGGCGCCCGGGGCGATCCCCTTCACTCCTTCTGAACCGCCAGCACCGTGCCCGTGGCCAGCGATGACGGAAGCCATCGATGTGCCATGATTATCTTGATCTTGATGATTGGCAGGCCCGCCGTTTTCAATGTCCTTTCCCCGCAGGACACTGCCTTTCAAGTCCGGATGATCGCCGTTAACAGGGACATCGATCACTGCGACCGTGACGCCCTTGCCCGTTGACGCCTTCCACACGCTTTCAGCGTCAAACGACTTCAACGGCCACTGGTCATCTCTGATCTGATCCGCCAAAGCAGCCGGCGCGGAGCCGAAGAGCAGTGCTCCCGCCACCACCGCGCCGCCCACTGCACGCAGCGTTCGCGTGAAGCTCATGCCGTACACCTCTCACTAGCACAGTGGGGTCCGCAGCCCGAAGGCCACGGACCCCAATACCTTTCCGCTACGGTTTCCGCTTCCTCTGCGTCACAGCCCTACTGACCAGGCGGCTGTGTGGGCGGCACCGGCAGGTACGAACCGGGCGCGCCGGACTGCTGCTGATACGGACCAGGCTGCTGGTAGGGGCCAGGCTGCTGCTGGTACGGACCGGGCTGCTGCGGGGCGAAGCCGGGGCCGCCAGGACCGCCGTAGCCACCAGGGCCGCCGGGCGGCGGGCCATTGCGTCGATTCTTCGACCGGACCGCGATGATGACGATGATCGCGACTACGACGAGAATACCGACCGCGATACCCACAATCGCGCCAGTACCGAGCCCACTGTCCTTCTGGTCGCTGGCCTGGTCGCCACCATTACTCGATGCACCAGGAGCATTCGACCGGCCCGCAGACGATGCGTCCTTGGGAATCCTCAGCGGACCATTCTTGGAACCAGTAGGAACGTCCTTCGTCAGCGCACTGTACGGGCGGATGATGCCATACCCATAGTGCGGGTCCGGGAGCTGCAGACTCTCCTGCCCCGGCGGCAGAGCAGCCGTCTTGACGAGGCGGTTGGCGATCTGGCCGGCAGTCAAGTCAGGGAATTTTGAGCGCAATAGGGCTGCTGCACCCGAGACATACGCTGCAGAGTCAGAGGTGCCATTCGCCAGCTCATACGGCGTATTTGACGCCGCAGATCGAATGAACGTCCCAGGCGCGGTCAGCATAGTCTGCGGGCCATAATTCGACTTCTCCCACACTTTACCGGCCTTGTCGACTGCACCAACAGCGACTACTCCCGGGTGGGAAGTCAACTGATCAAGGCGGCCTGCGCCGTCGTTGCCTGTCGCAACAACGAGGAGGACATCTTTCTTCCCCGCGTAAGAAAGAGCCTGCTTCTCTTCCTCGCTTAGGACTGGCCACCCAAATGACATGTTAATGACGGATGCGCCATGATCGACAGCGTATTTCACTGCGTCGGCCAAGGGGTCCGAGTTCGGGTCCGGCACGTCACCCACTTCGACGGGGAGACCTACGGGCAAAATCTTGGCGTCTGGGGCCAGGCCCTTCACACCTTCTGAATTGCCAGCACCGTGGCCATGACCAGCGATGATGGCCGCCATCGCTGTGCCGTGATCCTCCTCTTGTTCTTGATTGGCAGGACCGCCGTGTTCAACGTCCTTCCCTGGCAGGACGTTGCCTTTCAAGTCGGGGTGATCGCCTTTGACGGGATGGTCGAGCACAGCAACGGTGACGCCTTTACCCGTTGACACCTGCCATACACTCTCAGCATCAAACGACTTCAACGGCCACTGGTCATCTCTGATCTGATCCGCCAAAGCAGCCGGCGCGGAGCCGAAGAGCAGTGCTCCCGCCACCACCGCGCCGCCCACTGCACGCAGCGTTCGCGTGAAGCTCATGCCGTACACCTCTCACTAGCACAGTGGGGCCCGCAGCCCGAAGGCCACGGACCCCAATACCTTTCCGCTACGGTTTCCGCTTCCTCTGCGTCACAGCCCTACTGACCAGGGGGCTGGGTGGGCGGCGCCGGCGGGTACGAACCGGGCGCGCTGGGCTGCTGCTGATACGGACCGGGCTGCTGGTACGGTCCAGGCTGCTGGTAAGGACCAGGCTGCTGAGGCGCGAACCCAGGGCCACCGAAGCCACCGGGACCACCATTGGGCGGGCCGTTACGGCCATTCTTCTTCTGCCGGACAACGACAATGACGATGACCGCGACGACAACGAGGACACCAACCGCAATACCCGCGATGGCACCCGTACCAAGGCCCCCATCCTTCTCGCCACTCGCCTGCTGACTGCCACCACCTGCACTCGCACCGCCCACGCCTGCGGACGAATCAGCCTTCGGCGTCTTCAGCGGGCCGTTCTTGGAGCCGGCGGGGATATCGGCAGTCAGCGCCTTCAACGGCTGGATGAAGCCATACCCATAGTGCGGGTCGGGAAGTTCAAGGTCCTTCTTTCCTGGCGGCAGGCCAGCAGACTTTACAAGCCGGTTGGCGATCTGACCTGCGGACAGATCAGGGAACTTCGAACGTAGGAGTGCCGCAGCGGCCGAGACATAGGCCGTGGAGTCAGACGTACCGTCCGCCAGATGATAGGGGTCCGAGCCCGATGCAGAAGCAGAAGTGATCTCTACACCGGGGGCTGAAAGCATCATCTGGCTACCTGAGTTGGACTTCACCCAAGGCTTTCCAGTTTTGTCCACTGCCCCTACGGACACGACTCCCGGTGAAGCCGCCAATGGCGTCAGCTTGCTCTCCCCATCATTGCCGGCACCCGCTACAACCAGGACGTCCTTCTTGCCGGCGTAGGCCAGCGCTTCTTTATCCGAATCGGTGAGAAACGCGGGAGCGATGGAGAGATTGATGACTGATGCATCGTGATCAACTGCGTACCTGATCCACTCACCAAGGCCAGAATTCTCCACCCCAGCGCCGACCTCAGGCCTTCCAACGGGAAGAATCTTCGCGTCTGGAGCGAGGCCCATCACTCCATCGGCATTTCCTGCACCATGTCCGTGTCCAGCGATGAGTGAGGCCATCCCAGTGCCGTGATCTTTTCTACCTTCCTGATCACCGCGCCCACCGTCGATGAAGCTCTTCCCCGGCAGCACATTTCCCTTCAAATCCGGATGGCTGCCGTAGACAGGATCATCGACGACTGCGACCGTGACGCCCTTGCCCGTCGACTCCTTCCAGATGCTCGCAGCGTCGAAAGCCTTGAGTGGCCACTGATCATCTCTGATCTGGTCCGCCAAAGCAGTCGGCGCGGCGCCGAAGAGCAGTGCTCCCGCCACCACCGCGCCGCCCACCGCACGCAGCGTCCGCGTGAAGCTCATGCTGTACACCTCTCCGTAGCGACAGTGGGGCCCGCAGCCCGAGGACTGCGGGCCCCACCTCGATTCCGCCGAGCACCTTATCTGGACTGGCAGGTCCCTACTCGATGACCTTGGGCGCCACGTTGCGCTCAGGCGTCCAAGTCTCCTCTTCTTCTACCAGGTAGTCCGGGCGCTGGCCGTTCTCTCCGCCCTTGTCCTTACCCTTTGCTCCGTGAGCACCATGCGCGCCGGCCATCCCTGCCGGGCGGCGACCGCCAGAAGCACCCTGCTGCGTGCCGCCACGACTGCGGTGCAAGCCAGATCCTCCTTGCCCACCGGCTCCGAGCTTGCCGCCCTTCCCGCCGACGACACCGCCCTTCTGACGTGCCAACGCACTGCCCTTACCGCCAGCGCCAGCACCCTTTGCGCCAGCACCCTTGCCGGCGCCAGCGGCTCCACCCATGCCTGGCATGCCGGCGCGGCCGCCCCGTGCGCCCGCTCCAGCACCCGCGCCACCGGCACGAGCGCCACCAGCACCGAGACCTCCGACCATCCCCGGCGCGCCGGAGCCGCCGACGCCCGGGCCAGACCCGGAGCCGATGCTTCCGGAGCCTGCGCCCAAGCCGCCAGTACCCACGCCGCCGCCGACACCGCCACCACCGGCGCCGCCAATGCCCGGACCGGTTCCTCCTTGGAGACCGTCAAGACCGGTCCCGATGTGAGGTGCAGGAGCCTTCGGGACGCTGCCGACGCCACCATCGATGCCATGCGGGCGCGGCGGTTCCATCGGCTGCGGCGTCGTGTACCCGCCGCCCTTCATCCCCGGCATCTTCCCCGTCGGTGCGCCTGTCTTCGGCGTGGACGGCATTGGACCAAATGCACCAATGCCTGGAATGGCCCCACCACCACCATCACCGTCGTGGTTCGGCGGCTTGATGCGTTCGTCCTCGATCCCACCACTGGATGCAAGGGCCTTCGACCCCGCTCGGTACGTCGTCCCCAACTGCTCCATATAGTGAGCAGCCTGCAGCTGACGCTCCTTCCCCAGCGACAAGCTGGTGCGGTTCTTCTCCATGGCATCCCAGATGCTCATCTTCGGATTCTGGAGGTCAACCTTCAGCTGCGAGTCATCCCGACCATCGCCGCCGACCATCCCACCGACAAGGCCGCCGACCAGGGCACCGCCTCCACCCGGCATGAGGGTGTTCCCGATCGCTGCACCCTTACCGACACCGGAACTGGCCTTATCAGCGAGCCAGTCTTCCTTGCTCTCCCACCCACTCGGCTCCTTGACCTCGTCGACGAACTTCTGGACGTCCTTGAGGTTGTCGCCGATCTGTCGCAGAACCTCGCCGGTGTTGTGCGGATACAGTGCGAGATTCGCGAAGTTATCGCTGATCTTTTGCGCCGATGCGGCAAACTGATCGGCAGAAGAACCGTGCCAGGTCTGCAGGACCTTCTGCACTGCATCATCGAAGTGCTTCTTGATGCCTCCGTCCCAGCCTTCGCCGACCAGTGCAACTCGGACGTCCCGCCAGCCCTTGGCGACATTGCCAACCTCTGTCGGGTTGGCCCCCGCCACCATCTGCTTGAGGTCGTTGAGTCCCTTTTCAGTGAACTGAGGGCGACTCGCGATGACGTCGTGGCCGACTTCTTGAGCCTCCCCCGATCCCTTTTCCGCCTTCTTAGGTGGCTCCGGCACATTGACCTTTGCCGGCTTGAACTCACTGCCCTTCGATGCCATCTGCTGTCCCCCACTCCGTCACGAACATGCCTGTCACTACATTCCGTCGGCTGACGTCACTGACCGGACATGGAGATCGAGTTATCCGCTTCCGCGTCCTGGTAAGCGCCCCTGACCTTGTGCGACTTCTTCCCGAAAGTGTCGACGAGACCCTCGACCATGTGCATCATCTTTTCGATCTCGCCCTTCATCTTCGCGTGAGCGCCATAGAGTTCCGCCTCCTCCTTGAATCCCTCGCCCAAGGAGCCCTTCGGAAGGTAGGTGCTGTTCGTGGCCGTGCTCTTCGAGTCGCCCATCTCCTTGAGGACATGGTTGAGCTCCTTGATGACCTGGTCCAAGGCATCCAGATCAACCCCGTACTGCCCATGAGCCATGATTAAGCCTCCCCGTGTGTTCGCAAACCAGTCTTTCGCCGCCAGTCGCGGAGTGCGATGGCGGAGCCAACTACCGTGCCGACGGCGAGAAGTCCGCCGCCGACAATGTAGATGGAATAGCGGGCGCGTCGGTCCTCGGGGCTTTCGCCGAGGGCGACGGCGACCGGATGGATGTTGGAGCCGTCAGCCACGTTGGAGGGCTTGTCCGGCTTGGGCTCTCCGGTGGGCACCGTGTCGTCGTTGAGGGCCGCCACCGGATCGACGACGCCCCAGCCGATGAAGTCGTTCCGGTTCGGCCGCACGCGCTCGGCGGTCTTTTCCAGCTGCCAGATGAGCTGCTGCGGAGTCCACTTGGTGTGCTTCGCCTTGAGCAGGGCCGCGGCTCCCGCGACGTAGGGGGCGGCGAAGCTGGTGCCCTGGTCGACGCAGTTTCCGCCGTCGGGGACGGTGGAAACCATGTCGACGCCCGGCGCGGCGATCTGGACGAACTTTCCGGACTGGGAGAAGGGTGCCCGCTCGTTGTTCCGGTCCGAGGCGGCCACTGCGAGGACATTGGAGTATTTCTCCGAGTAGGCCGCGGGCCACATGTCCTTCTCCCCGCCGTCGGCGCCGCCGTTGCCGGCCGAGACGACAATGAGAACCTCGTGTATCTCGGCGTACTTGACCGCTCGCTCAAGGGTGGGCAGCAGGCGCGGATCGGCGGCGGTTCCCTGCGAGATATTGATGATGTCGACGTTCTCGTCCACGGCCTTCTTGATGGCCGTCGCGAGGCTGTCAGCGGTGCCGGGCTTTTCCTGCGAAGTCTGCTGGAAGGGGACGACGGTTGCCTCGGGCGCTATTCCGTAGAAGCCGGAACCCTTCATGGGGCGGGCGGCGATGATGCCTGCCACTTTGGTGCCATGGCCGACCTTGTCGTCGTTCGGCTTTCCCTTGACGAGCGAGATGCCGCCGCTGCCGATCGCGTCCTTGATCTGGGGGTTTCCCGCGTCGATACCGGTGTCGACGACGCCGACCCGGATTCCCTTCCCCTTTCCGTACGCCCACATCTGATTGGTCAGTATGCGCTGCAGCGACCACGGGGTCTCTTTGATGTAGTCGGCGCCGAACTTGCACTCACCGCTGTTGAGCGGGACGTTCTCGTCCGCGACGGCCGGTGCGGCGGTGATGCTGGACAGGCCGACGATGCACGCCGCCGTAACCAGGGCGCCCGTCGTTCGGCGACGGTGCCCGGCTCGATGACCAATGGCGCGAGATCCCACGGGTTGTCTGCTCTCCATGAAGGGCGGAAGGGGAGGGGCGAGGAGTGAGAGGAGGAGTGAGGAGTGGGGGGTGGGGAGTGAGGCGTGGAGGAAGCGGAGGGCGGCTTGGACGGCAGAAGGGCGAGCGCACTGAAGCAGCGCGCTCGCCCTCATTGACCACTGTGCGAGCCGTCGGGGCTGCTCAGCCGATCGCTATCCGTACGTGTGCCGACGCGAGGTCAGCCCGCCCAGATACCGGAGTTCTTGTGCTCGGTGGCCTGGTAGTTCTGGGCGGCCTGGTCGAGCGCCTTGGCGATGGCCTCGAGCGTCGAGTGCAGGGAGGCCGCGCGCTGGTCCCACTCGCGCTGGCGGGCCTGGTAGCCCTCCTGCGCGGCACCTTCCCAGCTGGCGGCGATCTTCTTGACGCCCGCCTCGAGGTCGTCGAGCTGCTGGCGGATGTTGTTGGCCGTACCGCGCACGTCGGAACTGGCCTGCGAGATCGTCGCGAAATTTACGAGGATCTGGCCTGACATGGTGTCTCCTCAGGAGTTGATGATGCCGGGTCGATTCATGCCGCAGCGGGCCGACGGGAGTGCCCGACTGGCCCGTGCTGCGGCCGCTGAGCCGCTGCGCCGCACGGAGCGGCGCGGCTCCATCATCCGAACGGGGAAGCCGAAGCGGAGACGTGCGAAATCGACTGGGCCTGCTCCTCTTCGGAGGCGGAGTAGTTCTTCGTGGTCTCGTCGATCGCTTCCTTGATCTCACCCAGAAGCTGGTTGAGACGGTTGGCGTCCTCGTTCACCTGCGACTGCAGCTGGTTGTACGAGGAGGCCGCAGCACCCTTCCACCCGGACGTGATGGTGTCGACGACCGTGTTCAGGCGCGAGATCTCGCCCTGGATCGACTGGTTGACCGAGGAGATCTTGCCGCTGAACGCGACCATCTCCTCCTCGGTGGTTGTGTACTGCTGACCAGCCATAGTCAACGTCCCCCATGAGACTTGTACGTCGTACCGCGCCGCACCGACGGAGCCGGCTTGCGTGGTGGGCATCTCCTGCTGACGCCTTCGACCACTTTAACCACTCCACACGTCTGTTCCCAACTGGGGGAGGGCTCTTGTTGCGGGATCACTACATAGTCAACTCGCCCGCAGAGAAACCGTGTTCGTGGAATTCGGGCAGATGCGGTGCTACCGGTCAGAGCGGGAAATCCTGACCACAAAGACCTGACCACAAAGAGAAGATCGCAGGAACCGGAAGTCGCGATTTGGCGGGAGGCCGGGGCGATACTCCCGTGAAGGGTATCGGCCCGGCCTCCGTACGTCACGAAGCCTGCGGCTTATGGGCGCTTTGAACGTCCAACGACGGGCCCGCGGAGAGGAGTTCGGACCAGGTCTTCAGGATCAGCGGCGGATGCGCATCCTTGTAGCCGAGGCGGAGTTGCGACTGACCGCCCTCCTGGTTGGCCTTGCCGGCCTTCTCCCCGTCATTGTTCTCGGGAACGGAGTAACGCAGACCGGTATCGGTCACCAGGAACAGGCTGCCGAACTTCGCGGAAGGCGTGGAGGCCTGGCGGTACAACAGCCCGTTGCCGGGGGTGACATACGAGCTCGCACCCGGTGCGATCTTTGCGGGATAGTCCTTGCCGACCCAGGTCTGCATGTTGGGCACGCCGTTCGGGAATCCCAGCTTCTTGTTCGCCTCGCCCGGGTACTTGGTGCTGGTGCCCTTGTAGACGCTGCAGGAGACCCCGTTGTCCGTGGGGTTGATCAGGCCGCCGGTCTGCGAACCCTGCTTGAAGTTGTTCGCGGCGGAGACGGTCTCGGTCGGCCACGGCATGTCGATATCGGTGCCCTGGATCTTGCCCAGGTAGGTCTCCGCGTGACCCTCGGCGTCCTGCTTCAGGGTCATGCTCGTGGTGGACACCTCCACGGGCTTCATCGCGGCGCCGTCCGGGTGCACGTCCTTGGCGTTCTGGCCCTCGAGGAGGAGGTTCGCCACGAAGTCGGACACCTTGTAGACGCCGTCCGCCTGGACGACGTACTTCTGCCGGCTGTCGCGCGCCTGGAGCACCGTGCCGATGGTCCGCACGCTGTCCGGGACGCCCATGGCGGTGGTCCGCTGGCGCGCACCGGAAATACGGGGCATGGCGATCGGGACCGGGCTCTTGATGAGGGTGTCCATGAACTGCTGGGAGACCTTCTGCGGTTCGGCGGAGTCGCCGAAGATGATGCGCTGGAGGTCGCTGTTGGCCTTCACCGGACCCTGCGCCGGCGCGATCTTCCCGCCCAGCGTGGCGTCGAACTGGAAGGCCATGCCCTTCTCGTCGACCAGCCACCGCTGCCCCTTGGGGTCCTCGATGTAGAGCGCCTGGTCGTTGTCGAGCTTGCCCTTGCCCTCGACGAGGTCCTTGTCCTTGCCGCCGAGGACGAAGACCGTCTGCTGGGGCTTGCTGTTCTCGCCGCTGCCGGGACGGTCGCACACCGCCCAGACCTTCGGCTTGTCCACCTCGTCCTTGCCGGGAAGGCGGTCGGGCGCGTACGGAATACCGACGGCCGGACCGTGCGGAAGCTTTCCGTCGAGCTCGGAATCCTTGACCTGGACGACCTGGAACTTATTGGGATCGAGAAGAAGTCGGGCCGAGGCGAGGTTCAGAACGGGGTGCAGAAGCTTATGGCTTTTCCCGCCGGCGTCCGTGTTGGGGAGGACAACATATCGCGTGGTGGAGTCGGACCCGACAATGACATTGGCCCCGACGGTGTCCCATCCCTGCGGGGCAACGGGCTTGAGAATGCCACAGGCTCCGAATCCTACGAGCATCACGACCCCCATCACGATGCTCGGCACCACCGCCTTCAGCGGCTTGGGGGCACTCTCGATCGAACCGTTCGGCAGCGGCTTCAGAAATGCCGCATTCGTGCGCTTTCGAGCGAACGAATACGCATTCAGCTCGTCCCGACGTGATGCCATTGTTGCTTTCTCTCCCCGCTGTTGGATCCACATCGACCGCCCCCGGCACTCTCGCCGCAGCGCCCTCTACTATGCCGTGTGTCGATCGACCCGTACGGTACGGGTGCCACCTTCCAACGCACCAGTCTCAGCGGCGACCGATACGCCTAGAGCCACACCACCAGTAGAGGAGCAGGCCGGGGGATGTCCAGCGCCACCAGGGCTCGACGCCGCAATGGGCGGCAACAGCAGCAACAGCCTTCTGCTGCACCGCAATACGCGGGAAATGCTGACCAAAACGGTACAGCTCAGGGCAACAGAGGAAATGGCGGCCGGAGTTCTTCGGCCCGCCCGGCCGGTCCGGTGGCACCGCGGCTGCGCCAGCAGGCCGGAACCATCGGCGGTGTCCGCGTTCAGCAGCTGGCCATCATCGAACTCGCCGTGGCACTGGTGTTGGTGGGCTGGTCGATCCACCCGGCCGCACTGACCGCGGCGATCGTGATCGCGGCAGTGCTCATCATTTTCGCGCTCGGCCGCCGGCGGCGGATTCCGCTGCCGGAATGGATCACCACCGTGCGGGCGATGAAGCGCCGCGGCAAGAACAGCGCCTCCGCACTCGCGGCCACCCAGGGCGTCGACCCGGCCTTCGCCCCCGTCGTGGAGTGCGAACCGGCGCTGCAGACCTACGAGTTCACCACCGAGGCCGACCAGCGGGCCATCGGCTTCGTCGGCGACGGGACGTTCCTGACGGCCCTCGTCCAGGTGGACGCCCGGGACGAGCCGCTGCGGCCGCAGCGCGGCACCCACATGCTGCCGCTCGATGTGCTGCACACCGCGCTCGACATCGAGGACATCCACCTCGAATCGGTGCAGTTCGTCCAGTACACCCAGCCCGCGCCGGCCCCGCATCTGCCCGAACAGGCCGTCGCGGCCCGCTCGTACGCGCCGCTGCAGGCCCAGACGCAGACGCCGGCCCTGCAGCTGACGTGGATCGCGCTCAAGCTCGACCCCGAGCTGTGCTCGGAGGCGATCGAGGCCCGCGGCGGCGGGATGGAGGGCGCCAAGCGTTCGCTGCTGCGCGCCGCCGACCAGCTCGTCAGCCGGCTGACCGCGCACGGGGTGCGGGCCCGGGTGCTCGACGAGCGCGAGGTCGTGGCCGCGATCGGTACCGCCGTGTGCGTCAGCCCGCGCGCGGCCAACGGTGCGATGGGACGCGACGGCCGGGCGGCCCGCCGTACCCAGGAAACGACCCGGGCCATGCGCTGCGACGACCGCTGGCACTCCACGTACTGGATCGGCCGGTGGCCCCAACTGGGCCAGGGCGGCGCCCCGTTGGCCGCCGTCACCCAGCTGCTGACCAGCACCAGGGCGATGGCCAGCACCTTCGCGCTGACCGCCACGCACGGCGGCGGCCACGCCCCGGCCATCTCGGGTTACGTCCGTCTTTCCACCCGCAGCGAGAACGAACTCACGGCCGCACAGAGCGAGTTGGAGCGTCGTTCCGGTTCCGTGAAGGTCGGGCTCGTCCGGCTCGACCGGGAACAGCTGCCCGGCCTGCTGGCCACGCTTCCCCTCGGAGGTACCCGCTGATGGCCTCTCCCACCTATCAGCCCCGCGTCAACACCAGCAGCAACGGCTGGCGCAATACGACCGGGGGCACCGACGGCAGCCGCCGGCCCTCGCACCAGCAGCGTCCGGAGGAGGAGCAGGCGGGGCCGGCCGGCCCGAAGCTGCGGCCCGGTTTCGGTCTGCGCGGTCCCCGGCGCCGCCCGCACGTCCTGACGCCCGAGTCGCTCGCCTCGCTGACCCTGCCGGTCGGTGACGACGGCGTGATCATCGGCATCGACCCGCAGAACCAGCCTGCCGTGCTGAGCCTGCTGCGTCCGGCGCCGATGGAGATCGCCCTGGTCGGCAGCGTGTGGATGGCGCAGGTGCTGGCGCTGCGTACGGTCGCCACCGGCGCCCGGGTCGCGGTCGAGACGGCGCGGCCGCCGGTCTGGGGCCAGATGGCACAGGCTGCGGGCGGCGGACAGCAGTGCGTGTCGGTGCACGAGGTACGCCAGATCGCCCCCCAGGGACCGTCGGTTTCGAGCCCCGTGCTGGTCGTCCGGGACATGGGTGCGCGGCCGCCACGCAATCAGCTCGCCCCGAGCCCCTGGCAGTCGGTGCTGACCGTGCTGCCGTTCCTCGGGCCGCGCTCGCCGCAGATGCTCAGCCGCGCCGACCTGGTCGGTCTGCAGCGGCTTTCGCCCGAGGAGGCGGACGTTGTGACGCGAATCATGCGGCTTCCGGAGCAGGTCGGCGCGGTGCTGCCGACGCTCAGCGACAACGCCATGCTGTGGTGCTCGCGCGACGGCCACCAGTTCGTCATGACCCAGCCCACGGAGGCGGAGACCAACCTGCTCGGCGGGCCGCGCCGGATGGACTGACCGGCATCACGGCCGGTTGCCCGCCTCGCGCCCGGCGCGGCGCGGGCAGCCTGCCGCGGGCACGACTTACGGGCGCATCCACGGGTGCGCCCGTAAGTGTGCCGAAAGGGCCCGAAGACGACATGACGTCGACTGCCGCTGTGTGCCGACTGTTGATTAGGCTGTGGGGGAGCCGCAGGAGCACAGCACGACGGCAGTCGATACGGGGATGGCGCCAGTTAGTGTGGGCGCAACCCCGGGTGGTGTGTTCCGACTTCCGCTACATCCGATCGATCCGCCTGTATCCGGTCCTGCCGTTCAGGTGCGTGGCAATACACCAGGAGGCACAGTGAACGAGCAGGAGGCTTTCCGTCCGGACGGAAACGATCCTGACGACGACCAGTCCGAGTTCGACCTGACCGGTGAGTTCAAGATCGACTTCGCCGCGCCGGCCTGGTACGCGAGCAACGACACCAGTGGTGGCGGCGCGGGTGCTGCGGCCTCCCCCGCGGCTCCTCCTGCGTCTTCGTCCACCACTCCGCCCGTCGGGGCCCAGCCGCCCGTCGGGCCGCCCATGGGCCAGCCGCTGGCCGGGCCCGCGGACGCCGCACCGCCCGGATTCCCGACGCTGCGCCCGCAGGACGCGGGCAACGAGGCGCCGGCCGCCGCCGCTCCCCCGGTCACTCCGGAGGCGCCCGCGCCGGACGCGAACGCCGGTGCCGCTGCCGGTAATCGGCGCGCCGGCACCGGTGTCGATCCGTCGGCCTCGCTCTGGGACGACGACGAGGACGACGCGGAGCCGGAGGCGGCCGACGCGTCCGAGCCGGAGTCCGCACCCGCCGACCCGGCACCGTCGGCCGAGGCCACGGCTGCGCCCGACGCCCCCGTGGAGGGCGGCGCCCCGGCCCCTGAGGCCACCGCTGTGGCGCAGCCTGCGCCCGTGCAGCCCGCGCCCGCCCAGCCCGGTCCCGAGGGCGCCGCACAGGGTGCCCAGGCCGTGCAGGGCCAGCAGCCGCAGCAGGGGGTTTCGCAGCAGGGCATGCCCCAACAGGGCGTGCCCGCGCAGGGCGTGCCCGCACAGGGTGTGCCACAGCAGCACGGCATGCCCCCGCAGGCGGCCCCGCAGCAGACACCGCCGCAGGGCGTACCCCAGCAGGGAGGTCCCCAGCAGGGCGCACCGTGGGGTGCGGCCGCCGACGGCCGGCCGCAGGGCGTACCCGGCCAGGGCGCGCTGCCGCCGCTGCCGCCGGAGTTCCAGCCCGCGGACCCGCAGGCACAGGCGCAGGCGCAGGCCGCCCAACAGGCGCAGCAGGGCCAGCCGCAGGCGCCCGTGCAGCAGCCGCAGCAGCAGGCACCACAGCATCCGCAGGCCGGCTATCCGCAGGGCCAGCAGGCACAGCAGGGCGGCTACCCGCAACAGCAGCAGGGCGCACCCGCGCCGCAGCAACAGCCCGCGTACGGCTATCCGCAGCCGGCGTACGGCTATCCCCAGCAGGGTCAGCAGCAGGCCGCCCAGCAGCCCCAGGCGGCCGCGCAGCAGCCCGCGTACGGCTACCCGCAGACCGGCGCGCAGGGCTACCCGCAGCAGGGCCAGCAGGCCCAGCAGGCGTACGCCCAGCAGCAGGCCGCCCAGCAGGCGCAGGCTCAGGCTCAACAAGCCGCGCAGGCGCAGCAGGCACAGCATGCAGCGCAGGCCCAACAGGCCGCCCAGGCACAGCAGGCAGCGCAGGCACAGCAAGCCCAGCAGGCGGCCCAGGCACAGCAGGCCCAGCAAGCGCCTCAGGCACAGCAGACCCCGTACCAGCCGCTCCCCGGGCAGCAGGCCGGCGACCCGAACGCGGCGGCGAACTACGCCTCGTACTCGCAGCCGGGTCAGCAGCAGCCGCAGCAGCGGGCCGCCCCCGGCGCGCCGCTCGGTTACAGCGCCGCCGTGGAGCTGACCTCCGACCGGCTGCTGCGCAACCAGCCCAAGAAGCGCAAGCCGGGTGCCAATGCCCAGCCGTCCAAGTTCAAGCTGGGCGCGAAGAAGGAAGAGGCGGAGCGGCAGCGCAAGCTGGAGCTGATCCGTACGCCGGTGATGTCCTGTTACCGGATCGCGGTGATCAGCCTCAAGGGCGGTGTCGGCAAGACCACGACCACCACGGCCCTGGGCTCCACCCTCGCGTCCGAGCGGCAGGACAAGATCCTGGCGATCGACGCCAACCCGGACGCCGGCACGCTCGGCCGACGGGTGCGCCGCGAGACCGGTGCGACCATCCGTGACCTGGTGCATGCGATCCCGCATCTGCACAGCTACATGGACATCCGCCGGTTCACCTCGCAGGCCCCCTCGGGCCTGGAGATCCTCGCCAACGACGTGGACCCCGCGGTCTCGACGACGTTCAACGACGAGGACTACCGGCGGGCGATCGACATCCTCGGCCAGCAGTACCCGATCATCCTCACCGACTCGGGTACGGGTCTGCTCTACAGCGCGATGCGCGGAGTGCTCGACCTCGCCGACCAGTTGATCATCATCTCCACCCCGTCCGTGGACGGTGCGAGCAGCGCGAGCACCACCCTGGACTGGCTGTCCGCGCACGGCTACGCCGATCTGGTGCAGCGCGGCATCACGGTCATCTCCGGGGTCCGCGAGACCGGCAAGATGATCAAGATCGATGACATCGTGTCGCACTTCGAGACCCGTTGCCGCGGCGTGGTGGTCGTCCCCTTCGACGAGCATCTCGCGGCCGGTGCCGAGGTCGACCTCGACATGATGCGGCCCAAGACCCGCGAGGCGTATTTCAACCTCTCCGCCTTGGTGGCCGAGGACTTCGCGCGGGCACAGCAGGCGCAGGGGATGTACCCGCAGCAGCAGATGGGCGACCCGTACGCCCAGCAGCAGATGGGCGGCGATCCGTACGCCCAGCAGCAGTACGCCCAGCAGGCCCAGCCCCAGCAGGGCCAGCCGCAGCAGGGTCAGCCGCAGCAGGGTCAGCCGCCGGCCGGTTACCCGCCGCAGCAGGGCGGCTGGACCCAGCAGCCCGCCCAGCCGCCGGCGCACTGGCAGCAGCAACAGCCCGCTCCGGACGCCCCGCAGCCCGAACAGCAGGGCGGCCTGGGGCCGGGGTGGCAGCAGCAGCCGCCTCCGCAGTGAGGCGCGGACAGCGCGCATGAAGAGGGCGGGGCCCGGCACGTGTCAGGTGCCGGGCCTCGCCCGTATCACGTCATCCCTCAGATGAGTGACTGAATCTCGGCCGAACTGTGCCTGAAATCGGCCGAGTTGAGGGTTCCGCAGTGCTGCATGCGCCTGCCCTGAAGGGCCTCCGCGGGACAACACCTGCTCCCCGTGAAGGGCTACCGCAGCACTACACCCGCCCACCCCCCGAAGGGGGGTGGGCGGCGGGGAAAAAATGCCGGTGGAAAAAGCGGCGGGAAGAACGCCTACTCCACCCCCGCAACCAACCCCCGAGCCACCTTCACATCCACCGCCATCCGCTCCAGCAGCGCATCAAGCGTGTCGAACTTCTCCTGCCCCCGGATATAGGCAATGAAGTCCACCCCGACATGCAGGCCGTACAGGTCCAGGCCGACGCGGTCGATGGCGTACGCCTCGACGGTGCGCGTCTTCCCGTCGAACTGCGGGTTGGTGCCGACCGAGATGGCGGCCGGCATCGCCTCGCCCTCGACCTGCAGCAGCCCCGCGTAGACGCCGTCGGCGGGGATCGCGGTGTGCG
This sequence comes from Streptomyces sp. 2323.1, assembly GCF_900221035.1. NCBI lineage: Bacteria > Bacillati > Actinomycetota > Actinomycetes > Kitasatosporales > Streptomycetaceae > Streptomyces > Streptomyces sp. 2323.1. The sequence continues at coordinate 2,210,519 of NZ_LT907981.1, forward strand.
GCAGGGTCTCCACATTGGCCGTCGGGAAGCCCAGTTCGCGGCCGCGCTGGGCACCGCGTACAACGACGCCCTCGACGCGGTGCGGCCGTCCCAGGACCTCGCTGGCCCCGGCCACGTCGCCCTCGGCGACCAGCCGGCGGGTGAGCGTGGAGGAGAAGGCCTCGCCGCCGCCCGCCGCGCCGCGCTCGTAGAGGTCGATGACCTCCACCGTGTAGTCGTAGGTGGTCCCGAGTTCGGCGAGGGTGGCGACAGTGCCGGCCGCCTTGTGCCCGAAGCGGAAGTTGGGACCCTCGACGACGACCTGCGCGTGCAGCTTGTCGACCAGCACCTTGGCCACGAAGTCGGCCGGCTCCAGCGTCGAGAACTCCTTGGTGAACGGGAGGACCAGCACGGCGTCCACCCCGAGCCCCGCCATCAGCTCCGCACGCCGGTGGTGCGGCGCCAGCAGCGGCGGGTGGGTGCCGGGGCGCACGACCTCGCTGGGGTGCGGGTCGAAGGTCACGACCACCGCGGGAATCCCCAGCTCACGGGCGCGCGCGACGGCCTTGCCGATGATCAGTTGGTGGCCGCGGTGCACTCCGTCGTACGAGCCGATGGTGACGACGCTGCGCCCCCAGCCCTCGGGGATGTCCTCCAAGCCACGCCAGCGCTGCACTCTGCCCGCTCCTCGCCCGAACCCTGTCCGTCCCTTGCGCCAATTCGGCATGGCGCAGGTCTAAGACTGCCATGCCGGGGGTGATGCTCCACGCGAAGGGGGGTTCCGGGCGGCCCTGCGGACCCGATCCGCCGCAGGCCACCGGCGTCACCGGCGGATTCGCAGGCCACCGGCGTCACCGGCGGATACGCGGGCGCCCGGCGACCGGCGACCGGACCGGCCCGCCCGGTCAGCTGTGACATCCGGTGAGCGTGGCACGGGCCCCGGGGCCCACCACCGCCGCCCACTCCCCCGGCTCGTCCGCCACCCAGTCCTGCACCCGCCGGGCGAAGCCGGGCACCCGCCGGCCCAGCTCCACCAGCTGCCGGTCCAGGCGGACGGCGCCCTGCGGCGTGCGGACCAGCAGCATCGCGGTGCGGTGCACCAGCTCCCGGGTGCGTTCCGCCGACCGCCGTTCCGCGCCCTCGGCGGCCGCCCGGAGCAGCGCCTCCAGCACCCGGGTGTCCGGCTCCGCCCCGCCGTATCCGCCGTGCGCCGCCGGGTACGACGCCTCCTGAGCCAGCAGCGCGTCGAGCAGTTCGCGGCGCAGCGGGGCCGAGTCGCCGGAGCCGGGTTCGGCCACCACCGCCGCGAGCGCGCACCGGACCGGTGCGGGGTACCCGGTCAGCAGCTCCACGGCGAGCGGGCGGAGCGCAGCGCGGGCGGCCGGTCCGCGTTCGAGGCGGCGGTCGAGGAACTCCGCGACCGGCCGCGCCGCGCGCTCCGGGCAGTGCCGCGCGCAGTCGCGGACGAGGTCGGCGATGCGGGCGACGAGGTCCGGCGCGTCGATACGGGCGAGCATGCGCAGCAGCGCGTCCGCCACCGGCGGGCCCTCGCCGCCGACCAGCCGGGCGCGGAAGGCGTCCAGCACCGCCCCGGTGTGATCGGTGAGGGCGGCCGTGAACGCCGTGGGCGGCAGCTGGGGATCGCCCGCGACGAAGCGCGCCAGCGCCCGGTCCAGGAAGCGGGAGCGGGTGGCCGGATCACCCACCAGCAGGGCGAGCGCGGAGCCGTGGTGGGCGGCGTCGGCGCGCCGGGCGAGCAGGCACAGCGCGGCGTAGCGCAGCAGGGCGCGGTCGGGCGCGGCGGTGGCGTGGGGGGCTGCCCGCAGGCCGTACGACGCGGCAGCGGCGCGGCGCTCGGGGCGCTCGTCGTGCGCCCAGCGGTCCACGGCCCGGCACACGGCTGCCGGTTCGTCCTCGGCGAGCGCGTCCATCAGCTCGTCTCCCCTGGGGTGCGCGGCGGTCACCAGTGCCTCCAGGAGCGCGTCGAGCGTCGGCCGGCGATGGGTGTGCAGCAGGGCCTGCGCGGCGGCGGCGACGGTGATCTCACGGGCCAGGGCGCGCACGGGCCGGGCCGGGCCGCCGCCGTCCGCGCCGGGGCGCTGCAGCGGACGGGTGTCGTCGAACCAGGCGCACAGCAGCGGCTGCATCCCCTCCGGGTCCGTCCGCAGCAGCGCGGCCGCGGCGTCGAGGAACCGCGCGGAGCGTGCGCCGGGGCCGGCCGCCGCGGACGGGTCGTCGGCGGGGTGCGGACGCGGACCGTCGGCGGGGCCCATCGGACCGCCGCCGTCCCGGGCGGGCTCGGGGCGGTCGGCGGGGTGGTCAGCAGGGTGGTCGGCGGGGTGGACCCGTACGCGCGGGGGCTCCGCGAACGGGCCACCCGGCTGCGGCACAGTGGCCGTCGGGTGCGCCCCTGCCGCGCCGGCGGCGGCGCCCGCCCCCACGCACCCCGGCAGCCCCGCCGGCACCCGCCCCGCCGCCCCCGGCGGCCCGTCCGCCGGCAGCAGTCGGCGCAGCAGATCCATCCGGTCCTCGTCCGTCAGCGCCAGCCGTTCCCAGAACCAGGGGCCGAACTCCGCCAGGCCGGTGTGCTCGAAGCCGCCCGCGCGCAGCGACCGCTCCGTGATCCGGTCGGCAAGCAGCCGCAGCACGCCCGTGTACGGCCGCGCATCGGGCACCCGGAGCAGGACGCCGGTCAGCAGCCGGGCGGCCCACCGGCGGCCGTCCACGGCGGGTGCGGCCGGCGCCCCGGGGCCGGCGGCGGTCGCCATCGGCACCAACTCGGCCAGCCGGAAGGTCAGTTGTACCGTCCCCTCCCGCCGGGCGAGCAGCAGCAGCGCCTGGACGACCGGTCCGGTGCGCCGCCCGGGGGCGGGCCGGAGCCCGGGGTCGGCGTGGGCGCCCTGCAGCCAGTCCGCGAATTCCTCGTGGGTGAAGCGGTATCCGCCGCCGGCCGGGACCAGCAGTCCCTCGCTGAGCACGGCGGCGGCCCAGCCGGGCTCCGGCGGAAAGACCTCCTCGAAGGACATCCGGTCCAGCGCGCCCGGCCCGGGGCGAAGGCAGCGGCGGGCCGCCTCGTGCACCTGGCCGGCGACCTGGGCGGCCAGGCGGCGTACGGCGGTGCCGCGCAGCGCGGGCCGGTGCGCGGCCGCCAGGCGTACGGCGATACGCAGACACACCAGGTCCAGGTAGGCCTCGAAGATCTGATGGCGGTCGGGGGTGCCGAGACCGGCCGTATCGCCCTTGGGGAGCGCCGCCAGGACCTCCGCGAGCAGCCGCAGCGCCAGCGGATGGCGGGCGTCGGCCGCGGCCGGCAGCCCCGGTGGCAGCCGGTAGCGGCCACGGGCGCGCTCCGCCGCGTCCTCCGGGAGATCACCGAGCCCCACGCAGTCGGGCAGCGCGGGCAGCGGATGGCGCGACCGGTGCAGCAGCGCGGGCGGGAAGAGCGCCCCGGCCCGCTCCCAGTACTCGGAGCCGCAGGCGAGCACCAGCCGCACACCGGCCGTACGCAGCCAGTCGGCCGTCGCCTCGGTCCACTCGGCCAGCCGCCGGTCCAGGGCCGTCGGCATCTCCTCCGGACCGTCGAGGAGCACCAGCAGCCCGCGCCCGGCCGCGGTCGCCGCCCGGGCCACGCCCTGGGAGGTGGTGTCCGTCGGATCACCGGCCGTACGGCCCGCCGCGGCGACGATCCGGCCCGCGGAGCGCAGCGCGCGCTCCACCGCCGTCCGCACCCCGTCGTCGCCGGGCCGCAGCTCCGCGCCGCGCAGCCGGACGGTCGGCGCCGGGAGGGGCCCCTGCGCCCGGCGGGCGGCCAGCGCGGCCAGCTCCGCGCTCCGCCCGGTCCCCGGCTCCCCCACCAGGCCCAGCACCAGCGCGGTCGCCCTGCTGTCCTCGAAGCGCGCGAACTCCGCGGCCACTTCCGGTCGTTCGACCGGTTCCCCCCACCGTCGCGGCCGTTCGGCGGCGCCCGCGGACACCTCGGCCAGGCGCCGGGCGCCGGCCGGATTCAGCTCGCTGCCGTAGGCGGGGACGGTCGCGGCGTTGCGCTCCAGCAGCGCGGCCAGCACGCCCCCCGGCGCGGCCTCGGCGACGGCGCGCAGCGGGATCGCATGGCCGCCGGCCCGGCGGCCGGAGTGCAGCGCGGTGCCGAGCACGCCGAGCACCGCGCCCGTCCGTGCGTCCAGCACCGGCCCGCCGACCGCGGCGCCGCCCAGCCGCAGCGCCTCCCGGCCGCCCGCACAGAGGTGGAGCTCCAGCGTCTCGTCGAGGAGATGGACGCGGTCGGTGGCCGTGTACATCACCCCGGAGCCCGGCCCGACGACCGTGCCGTCCAGCCAGCCGCCCGCCCAGAGCCGGGCGTGGGTGCCCGCCGCGGGCCGGCCCGCGGCGATGGGCAGCGGCAGCAGCCGGTGCGGGCCGAAGCCGTCGGTCCGTACGAGGGCGAGCCCGTCCTCCGGCAGCGGTGTCACGGCGTCGGCCGCCACCAGGCAGGTCCATCCGCCGCCGCCCGCCGCACCGCCGCCCGCCCCGTCCGCCATGGGCTGCAGCACCAGCTGTGCCGCCCCGTCCACCGCTTCATGGCTGGTGATCACGGTGCCGTCGGGGTCCGCGAGGAACCCCGTGCCGCGCGTGCGACCTGCCAGATCGCGGATGCGTACCAGGGCCGCGTCCACATCGGCGTCCAGCAGTGCCATTGCCGATCCTCTCGCCTGTTCGGTCCCCCGCACGGTAAGCAAGCAGTGATCGTCATGGCAGGGCGCCGATCCAACGCGCCCCCGTCCACTCCTTGATTCACTCCGAGCGCCTCACCGAATGAGTGAATGGCCCGGCTCCGCTGGAGAGACACAAGGTGAGGGGGATGGTGGAGCGCGGGCCGGCCCTCCGTACGCGGCCGGGCGGCCCGCGTTCCACCACCCTTCCCGGGGCGGCCGCCGCCGCGTCCGCACACACGAAAGCCGGGTCCGGAGCGTGCGAGACGCTCCGGACCCGGCCAGGGTGCACGGCCCCTCGGGCCATGCCTCAGACCTCGAACACCGCCAGGCTCTTCGCCTTCCCGCCCTGGTTCTCCACCAGGGCCAGGAACCGGCCGTCCGGCCCGAACGCCGCGACCGGGCCGTCGCCCTCGAACCGCGGCATCGCGATCCGCGCGCCGTTGAGCAGCAGCCGCGCCTGCGCCTCGGCGACGTCCCAGCGGGTGAACGCCGCGGCGGCCGCCTCACCGAGCGGCATGACCGGCAGGCCCTCCCCCTCGGTGTCGTCCACCGCGGCCTGGAGCTGTTCGAGCGTGCGCGCCCGGTCCAGCTTGTACGGGCCGACGCGGGTACGGCGCAGCGCGGTCAGATGGCCGCCGACCCCGAGCCCGGCCCCCAGGTCGCGGGCGAGCGCGCGGATGTAGGTACCCGACGAGCACTCGACGGAGACCAGCAGATCGGTCACCGGGGTGCCGTCCTCGGCCTCGGTCTCGTGCGCGGAGTGCAGCAGGAACGAGGAGACGGTCACCGGCCGGGCCGGGATCTCCACGTCCTCGCCGTCGCGGACCCGCGAGTACGACCGCTTGCCGTCGATCTTGATGGCGCTGACCTTCGACGGGACCTGCATGATCGCGCCGGACAGCCGGGCGATCCCGGCGTCGATGTCCTCGCGGGCGAGGCCGTGCGCCGCCTTCGACGCGGTGATCTCGCCCTCGGCGTCATCGGTGATCGTCGTCTGGCCGAGCCGGATCGTGCCGACGTACTCCTTCTCCGTCAGCGCGAGATGGCCGAGGAGCTTGGTGGCCCGCTCGATGCCCAGGACGAGCACGCCCGTCGCCATCGGATCGAGCGTGCCGGCGTGCCCGACCCGGCGGGTGCGCGCCATGCCACGCATCTTCGCCACCACGTCGTGCGAGGTGAAGCCGGCGGGCTTGTCGACGATGACCAGGCCCGCCGGCCGCCCACCACCCTTGCCGGAGCGCGCAGCGCGCTCGCCCCTCCCGATGGGCTTGTTGCTCTCACGCTTCATTCTGCCGCGGTGCCCTCGTCGTCCTCGTCCTCGCCCGGCTTGCGGTACGGGTCGGCCTCACCGGCGTACTGGGCGCCCGAGGAGACCTCGCGCACCTTGGCGTCCGAGGCCCGCGCCTTGTCCAGCAGGTCCTCGATGGTCTTGGCGTTCTCCGGCAGGGCGTCCGCCACGAAGGCCAGGGTCGGCGTGAACTTCGTGCCGGCCGCGGCGCCGACCGCGGAGCGCAGGATGCCCTTGGCGCTCTCCAGCCCGGCGGCGGCACTGGCGCGGTCCTCGTCGTCGCCGTAGACCGTGTAGAAGACCGTAGCCTCCCGCAGGTCGCCGGTGACCCGGGTGTCCGTGATGGTCACATGCGAACCGAGCCGCGGGTCCTTGATGCCGCGCTGCAGCTTCTGGGCGACCACCTCCCGGATGAGGTCCGCCAGCTTCTTCGCCCGCGCATTGTCGGCCACTGGTCCGTCTCCTTCTTTCTTCCACAATTGTGCTTCCACCGGCGGCGAGCTGCCCGTACCTCAGGTCAGTCGTCGTCGCCGTGCAGCCGCCGGTGTACCGACAGCAGCTCCACTTCGGGCCGTGCGGCGACCAGGCGCTCGCAGCGGTCCATGACATCGGTGAGATGCCCCGCGTCTCCGGACACCACCGCCAGGCCGATCCTGGCCCTGCGGTGCAGATCCTGGTCCCCGACCTCGGCGACGCTCACCGCGTATTTGCGGTGCAGCTCGGCGACGATCGGGCGGACGACGGAGCGCTTCTCCTTCAGCGACCGTACGTCGCCGAGAAGCAGGTCGAAGGACAGCGTCCCTACGTACATGCAGTGCGGGTCAAGCCGACCCGTGAGGCCTCGTATTCGGTAAGCCCTGCCGATATTTGGCAAGAACACAAGAACGGTACACGCAACATCGGACACCGATCGACGGGATTACTTTGCGTAGGAGCGAGGGAGCGGTGGGTGAGCACCTCGCCCCCGTCCGCACGGTGGTACCCCGCAAACGGCCGGGGCCGGCCGGCGGAGTTCTCCTCCGCCGGCCGGCCCCTCCCGCCCGTCGCCCGACCACCACCCCTGGTGGTCCGCGCTACGCGCGGGCAGTTACCCGCGTGATCAGCCGCGCGGCTTCTCCCGCATCTCGTACGTCGCGATGACGTCGTCGATCTTGATGTCGTTGAAGTTTCCGAGGTTGATACCGCCCTCGAAGCCTTCGCGGATCTCGGTGACGTCGTCCTTGAAGCGGCGCAGACCCTGGATGTTGAGGTCCTCCGCGACCACCTTGCCGTCGCGGATGAGGCGCGCCTTGGTGTTGCGCTTGACCTCGCCGGAGCGGATGAGCACACCCGCGATGTTGCCGAGCTTGGACGAGCGGAAGATCTCGCGGATCTCCGCGGTACCGAGCTCGACCTCCTCGTACTCCGGCTTGAGCATGCCCTTGAGGGCCGCCTCGATCTCCTCGATCGCCTGGTAGATGACCGAGTAGTACCGGACGTCGACGCCCTCGCGCTCGGCCATCTGCGTGGCACGGCCTTCGGCGCGCACGTTGAAGCCGATGACGATCGCGTCGGAGCCGGACGCCAGGTTGATGTCGGTCTCCGTGACCGCACCGACGCCGCGGTGCAGCACCCGGATGTCGACCTCTTCGCCGACGTCGAGCTGGAGCAGCGAGGACTCCAGAGCCTCGACGGAACCAGAAGCGTCACCCTTGATGATGAGGTTGAGCTGCTGGACCTCGCCGGCCTTGAGCACCTTGTCCAGGTCCTCCAGCGACACCCGGCGGGTGCGCTTGGCGAAGGCGGCGTTGCGCTCGCGCGCCGCGCGCTTCTCGGCGATCTGACGGGCCGTCCGGTCCTCGTCGACGACCAGGAAGTTGTCGCCGGCGCCCGGGACGTTGGTCAGACCCAGGACCAGGACGGGGGTCGACGGACCCGCTTCCTCGACGTTGTTGCCCTTGTCGTCGAACATCGCACGGACCCGGCCGTACGCGTCGCCGGCCACCATCGTGTCGCCGACGCGGAGGGTACCGCGCTGGACCAGGACGGTCGCCACGGCACCGCGGCCACGGTCGAGGTGCGCCTCGATCGCGAGACCCTGGGCGTCCTGCTCAGCGTTGGCCCGCAGGTCCAGCGCCGCGTCCGCGGTGAGGACCACGGCCTCCAGCAGGGACTCGATGTTCTCGCCCTGCTTGGCGGAGATGTCGACGAACATGGTGTCGCCGCCGTACTCCTCGGCCACCAGGCCGTACTCGGTCAGCTGACCGCGCACCTTGGTCGGGTCGGCGCCCGGGACGTCGATCTTGTTGACCGCGACCACGATCGGCACCTCGGCCGCCTTGGCGTGGTTCAGCGCCTCGATCGTCTGCGGCATGACACCGTCGTTGGCCGCCACCACGAGGATCGCGATGTCGGTCGACTTGGCACCACGGGCACGCATGGCGGTGAACGCCTCGTGACCGGGGGTGTCGATGAAGGTGATGCGCCGCTCTTCGTCGTTGACCTCGGTCGCGACCTGGTAGGCACCGATGTGCTGGGTGATGCCGCCGGCCTCGCCCGCGATGACGTTCGTCTTGCGGATCGCGTCGAGCAGCCGGGTCTTACCGTGGTCGACGTGACCCATGACGGTCACCACCGGCGGACGCGCGACGAGCATCTCCTCGCCGCCCTCGTTCTCACCGAAGTCGATGTCGAAGGACTCCAGGAGCTCGCGGTCCTCCTCCTCCGGGCTGACGATCTCGACGACGTAGTTCATCTCGTCGGCGAGCAGCTGGAGGGTCTCGTCGGAGACCGACTGGGTCGCGGTGACCATCTCGCCGAGGTTCAGCATGACCTGGACCAGCGACGCCGGGTTGGCGTTGATCTTCTCCGCGAAGTCCGTCAGCGAGGCACCGCGCGACAGGCGAACCGTCGCACCGTTGCCGCGCGGCAGCATGATGCCGCCGACCGACGGGGCCTGCATGGCCTCGTACTCCTGACGCCTCTGCCGCTTCGACTTGCGGCCACGACGCGCCGGACCGCCGGGACGGCCGAACGCACCCTGCGTGCCACCACGGCCACCGGGACCGCCGGGACGACCACCGAAGCCGGGACGACCGCCGAAGCCGCCGCCACCACCGGGGCCACCGCCACCGGGACGACCGGCGAAACCGCCGCCGCCACCCGGACGACCGCCGCCGCCACCACCGGGACGACCGGCGAAACCGCCGCCGCCACCGGGACGACCGCCGCCACCGGGACGACCGGCACCCGCGGGGCCGCGACCGCCGCCGCCACCGGGACCCGGACGCGGGCCGGCTGCGGGACGCTGCGGCATCATGCCCGGGTTCGGGCGGTTACCGCCGCCGCCACCACCGGGACGGGGGCCGCCGGGAGCGGCACCCTGCGGACGGGGCATACCGCCCGGGGTCGGACGGGCGCCGCCCTGACCCTGCGGACGGGTGCCGCCCTGGCCACCGGCCTGCGGACGGGGACCGCCGGGGCCGCCCTGGCCGCCGGGACGCGGGGCGCCACCGGGACGCGGGGCCTGCGGACGGGCCATGCCCGTCGAGCCACCGGAGGTGAAGGGGTTGTTGCCCGGACGGGGGCCGGACGGACGGGCACCGGGACGCGGGCCCGGACGCTCGCCACCGGGACGCGGAGCGTTACCGCGGCCCTGACCACCCTGGCCGCCCTGACCGGACGCCGGACGGGCCGGGCGCGGGCCGGGGGTGGCACCGGGGCGGGGAGCCGACTGGCCGGCGGCGGGAGCGGCCGGCGCGGACGGCGGAGCCTGGAACTCGGGCTGCGCGGGGGCGGCCGGAGCGGGCTTGGGTGCCGCAGCCTTCGGGGCCGGCGCGGGGCGCGGACCCGGCGTCGGGCCGGCGGCGGGAGTGCTCTTGGGTGCTGCGGGGGCCTGCGGCGCCTCGGCGGCGGCCGCCGGGGCCGGAGCCGGTGCCGCGGGGCCCGGCTTGGGGGCGCCGCCCGGCTTCGGGGCAGCAGGACGGGCCGCCTGCGCCGGGGAGGGCGCGGACGGCTTCGCGGGGGCCGCCTTGCGCGGCGCCGCGGGCTTGCCGGCGGCGCGGCCGTTGCCGCTGCCTGCCTGGAAAGCGTCGGTCAGCTTGCGCACGACCGGCGCCTCGATCGTCGAGGACGCCGAACGGACGAATTCCCCAAGCTCTTGGAGCTTGGCCATGACGACCTTGCTCTCGACGCCGAACTCCTTGGCGAGTTCGTATACCCGGACCTTAGCCACTTCGCTCCTTCTAGGTCCGGGTTGTCCACCGGACCGTCGCTACTTCATGGGCGTACTCATCGCGTACTCATCGAGTGCTCATCGCAATCTCGACCTACTTCCGACTCGCGAGGTACCTGACCGCACGGTTTTCCGTGCGCTGTGCGTTTCTTGCTGCTGTGCCTTATTGCAACGGCGGCTGCTCGACGGGCGTCCGCTCGAGGAACCGACGGAGCTCCGTGGTGTCGAACGGTCCCCGGGCCCGGTAGGCCCGGTTGAACGCCCGGCGGCGAACCGCCAGGTCGAGGCAGACCGGTGTCGGGTGCACGTACGCACCCCGGCCGGGCAGCGTACCGCGAGGATCGGGGACACACTCACCCTCGATCTCCACGATGCGCAGCAAATCGCCCTTGGCCGCTCGCTCCCGGCATCCCAGACAAGTGCGCTCAGGGCATGCGCGGGCATGCGTCCGGCCAGACACTGCTTAAGTCTACCTCCCCGTGCCGGCCCGACCCCGCTGGGGTGAAGGCCGAACGGCTGCTCAGAATTCCCTGCCGGGCGTCGCGGCACCACCGATTTTCCGGGGCCGCGACGCCCGCCGGCTACGCCGCGTGCATTCAGTCCTGCGCTGTGTGCTCGGTGTCCGGGCGGATGTCGATCCGCCAGCCCGTGAGGCGGGCGGCGAGCCGGGCGTTCTGCCCTTCCTTGCCGATGGCCAGCGACAGCTGGTAGTCGGGCACGGTGACCCGGGCGGAGCGCGCCGCCAGGTCCACGACCTCGACCTTGCTGACCCGGGCCGGGGACAGCGCGTTCGCCACCAGCTCGGCCGGGTCGTCCGACCAGTCCACGATGTCGATCTTCTCGCCGTGCAGCTCGGCCATCACGGCGCGCACCCGGCCGCCCATCGGGCCGATGCAGGCGCCCTTGGCGTTCAGGCCGGAGCGGGTGGAGCGCACGGCGATCTTGGTGCGGTGGCCGGCCTCGCGGGCGATGGCGGAGATCTCCACCGAGCCGTCCGCGATCTCCGGGACCTCCATGGCGAAGAGCTTCTTCACCAGATTGGGGTGGGTGCGCGACAGCGTCACCGACGGGCCGCGGACACCCTTGACCACCCGTACGACGTACGAGCGCAGCCGGGTGCCGTGGGCGTAGTCCTCACCGGGGACCTGTTCCTGCACCGGCAGGATGGCCTCCAGGCGGCCGATGTCGACCAGGACGTTCTTGGGGTCCTTGCCCTGCTGGACGACGCCGGTGACGACATCGCCCTCCCGTCCGGCGTACTCGCCGAAGGTGATCTCCTCCTCGGCGTCCCGCAGCCGCTGCAGGATGACCTGCTTGGCGGTGGTCGCCGCGATCCGCCCGAAGCCGGAGGGGGTGTCGTCGAACTCGCGGGGCTCCTCGCCCTCCGCCAGGTCCGTGAGGTCCTCGGCGTTCTCCTTCGCCCACACCGTCACATGACCGGTGTTGCGGTCCAGTTCCACCCGCGCCCGCCGGCGGCTGCCCTCGGTGCGGTGGTACGCGATGAGGAGGGCCGACTCGATCGCCTCGACCAGCAGGTCGAACGAGATCTCCTTCTCCCGCACCAGCCCCCGCAGGGCACTCATGTCGATGTCCACGGCTACGCCTCCTCCTTGTTCTCGTCGATCTTCTCGTCCTGCTGCGCGTCGCGCTTGTCGGACTTGCTCTTGAATTCCAGCTCGACGCGCGCCTTGGCGATCTCGTCGAAGGAGACCCGGCGGGCGGTCGGCTTGCGGCCCTTGACGCCCGGCACCTCAAGATCCAGTCCGGTCTCGTCCACCGCGATGATCCGGGCCACCAGCTCGCCGGCGCCTGCCTGCGCGGTCAGTTGGACCTTGATGAGGCGGCCGACGGCGCGGCGGTAGTGCCGCAGCTCGGTCAGCGGCCGGTCGGCGCCCGGTGAGGTCACCTCAAGGGTGTACGGGGCGCCGCCCATCACATCGGAGTCGTCCAGGACCTGGGAGGCCTCGCGGCTGAGCTCGGCACACTCGTCCAGCTGGACGCCCTCGTCGGAATCGACCACGATCCTCAGCACCCGCCGTTTGCCTGCCGGTGTCACCTCGATCTCTTCCAGATCCAGGTCTCGCGCGGCGACGAGCGGTTCAAGCAGTCCGCGCAGCCTCTCGCTCTGGGTCGTGCTCATCCGGGTGACTCCTCGGCCGCGTGTGCTGTTGTGGGTGGGTCGCGTGTCGGGTCAAAGCCTATCGGTTCCGGCGGGGTACTGACGATTCGGTGGGTGGTCACGGATACTCTCGCCTGCGGTGATCACTACGAAAGACCCCGGGAAGTGCAACGTGCCGAAAGTGCCGCTCACGCGCAGAAGGACCCTGCTGGCCGGCGCCGCCCTCGGGGGCGTGGCGCTGCTCGCCGGCTGCGCCGAGGACGACGGCCCCGGCGGGCGGGAACATTCCTCCGCCGCCGACCGGCTGCGCGAGCGCTCCGCCCGCGACAGCACGACCCTGCTCGCGCGCTATGACGCGACGCTGCGCGCGCACCCGGCGCTGGAGCCGCGGCTGCGCCCGCTGCGCGCCGAAGTCGCCCGGCACGCCGAGGCGTTGGGCGCGGACCGCACCGCCTCCGAGGGCCCGGCGCGCGACGCCGGTGCGCCCTCGTCCGCGCCGTCACCGCGCGCCGCCCGGCCGACCGCTCCCCCGGTTCCGCAGGACGAGCGGGCCGCCCGCGCGGCGCTCGCCGACGCGGAGCGCACCCTTGCCGACACCCGCACCAAGGCGCTGACCGCCGCGCCCCCGGAGCTGGCCCGGCTGCTCGCCTCGGTCGCGGCGGCCGGGGCGGCACATGCGTTTCTGCTGGCGGAGCCGGCCCGATGACGGGCACCGGACGACGCGGCGGAGCACGGACCAGCGAAGGGGCGTACACATGAGGGCCGCAGCGGTGCACCGCAAAGACGGGCAGCAGGACGACGAGCACGGTGAGCTGACGGCGGTGCAGGCGGCGCTGGCCGCCGAGCACGCGGCGGTCTACGGCTACGGCGTGGTCGGCGGGCGGATCACCGGCGACCGGCGCAAGGAGGCGCAGGAGGCGTACGACGGACATCGCGCACGCCGGGACGCCCTGCGCCGGGTGGTGCGCGATCTGGGCGGCACCCCGCAGGCCTCGGCCGCCGCCTATGAGCTGCCCTTCCCGGTCCCGGACGCGTCCGCCGCGGTCCGGCTGGCGGCGGAGCTGGAGGACCGGCTGGCCGCCGTCTACGCCGATCTCGTACGGGCCGGCGGCGCGGTCCGGCGCAGGGAGGCGGCGGCCGCGCTGCGGGAGGCGGCGGTCCGGGCGGTGCGCTGGCGCGGCAGCGGCGTAGCCTTCCCTGGGCTTGCGGAGCGGGCCGCGGCCGCCGCTCCGTCCGGCTCCGCGAGCGCCGCCGCGGGCGCGCTCTGAACGACGGCCGCCGCGCGGTCTCCGCCCAGGAAAAGGACAGCTCAAGCATGGCAACAGCACCCATCGAACCGCCGCAGCGGTTGGTGAGTTCGCTGAGCGGCGATCCGGACGGTGCGGTGCGGGAGTGGCTCGCGGCACTCCCGACCCTGGTTCAGCAGCGGCTGGACGCCTGGAAACTGACGCTGGAACGGGTGCAGGCCCCCGGTGGCCGCAGCAGTCTGCTCGCCCTCGTACGGCAGCAGGACGGGACGCCCGCGGCGCTGAAGCTGACCGTGCCGGGGCGGGTGTCCGCGCACGAGGCGGCGGCGCTGGAGGCGTGGGACGGCTGGGGCGCGGTACGGCTGCTGCGGTCCGACGACACCGGCGGGGCGCTGCTGCTGGAACGGCTGCAGGGCGCGGTGTCGCTGCGGGCGCTGCCGGAGGCGAAGGCGCTGCTGGAGGCGGCCGGGACGGTGCGGCGGCTGTGGGTGCCGGCCAAGGCGGGCCACCCCTTCGGGACGCTGGCCGGGCGCACCGAGGAGGCCGCGGTGGCGCTGCGTACGGCCGGATCCCTGACCCGGGCCGCCGGGCCGCTGGTGGAGCAGGCGCTGGAGCTGCGGCGCACCCTGCCGGCCGGGTCCGACGAGCAGTTCCTGCTGCACGGCGCGTTCCGGCAGGGCAAGGTGCTGGCCGGTGAGCGGGCGCCCTGGCTGGCGGTCGGCCCGTCGCCGGTGGTCGGCGAGCGGGCGTACGACCTGGCGGCGCTGGTGCTGGACCGGTTCGAGGATCTGATGGCCGGGTCGGGCGCGGCCCCGGCGGCCCGCCGCCGGGTGGCCAAGCTGGCCGACTCCCTGGAGGTGGACCGCGACCGGCTGCGCGACTGGACGCTGTACCGGGCGGTGGACACCGGCGTACGGGAGGTGGCCGCAGGCGCCCGCCAGCGGGGCGAGCTGCTGCTGGAGTTCGCGGCCTGGCTGTAGTGGACGGACGAACGGGCCGGCCGGGGTGGGCACCCCGGCCGGCCCGCTGCCGTACGGTCCTTACGCGCTGAGGCGGGCGACGGCCTCCTCGACCGTCAGCTCCTCGCGCTCGCCGGTACGGCGGTCCTTGACCTCGACGACGCCCTCGGCAGCACGCCGGCCGGCGACCACGATGGCCGGCACGCCCAGCAGTTCGGCGTCGGTGAACTTCACGCCCGGCGAGACCCCGGCCCGGTCGTCGACCAGGACCCGCAGGCCCGCGGCGCCGAGCCGCTCGCCGACCTCCAGGGCGAGCTCGGTCTGCTTGGCCTTGCCGGCCGCGACGACATGCACATCGGCCGGCGCGACCTCGCGCGGCCAGCACAGGCCCTTCTCGTCGTGCGACTGCTCGGCGAGCGCGGCCACCGCACGGGAGACGCCGATGCCGTACGAGCCCATGGTGACCCGGGCCGGCTTGCCGTTCTGGCCGAGCACATCGAGCTCGAAGGCGTCGGCGTACTTGCGGCCGAGCTGGAAGATGTGGCCGATCTCGATGGCGCGGTCGATGCGCAGGCCGGTGCCGCACTTCGGGCAGGGGTCACCGGGCTCGACGACGACCACGTCGAGGTACTCGTCGACCTCGAAGTCCCGGCCCGCGACGACGTTGCGGGCGTGCTTGCCCTCCTTGTTGGCGCCGGTGACCCAGGCCGTGCCGGGCGCGATCCGCGGGTCGGCGAGGTAGCGGAAGGCCTTGCCGGCCAGGCCCTGCGGGCCGACGTAGCCGCGGACGAGCTCGGGCCGGTCGGTGAAGTCCTCGGCGGTGACCAGCTCGACGGTGGCCGGTGCGAGGTGCTCGCCGAGCTTGCCGAGGTCGACCTCGCGGTCGCCGGGCACACCCACCGCGACGATCTCGCCGTCGACCTTGACCAGGAGGTTCTTCAGGGTCGCGGAGGCCGGCACGTCGAGGAACTCGGCGAGCGACTCGATGGTCGGGGTGTCGGGGGTGTCCAGCTCCTCGACGGGGCCGTGCCCGGAGCCGTCGGCCGGCGCGACCTTGACCGTCACGGCCTCGGTGTTGGCGGCGTAGTCGCACGCCGGGCAGTCCACGAAGGTGTCCTCACCGGCCGAGGCCGGGGCCAGGAACTCCTCGGAGGCGGAGCCGCCCATCGCGCCGGAGACGGCGGAGACGATGCGGTAGTCCAGGCCCAGGCGCTCGAAGATCTTCTGGTACGCCGCGCGGTGCAGGGCGTAGGACTGCTCCAGCCCCTCGTCGGTGGTGTCGAAGCTGTACGAGTCCTTCATCTGGAACTCGCGGCCGCGCAGCACACCGGAGCGGGGGCGGGCCTCGTCGCGGTACTTGGTCTGGATCTGGTAGAGGATCACCGGCAGGTCCTTGTAGGACGTGCACTGGTCCTTGACCGTGAGGGTGAAGATCTCTTCGTGGGTGGGGCCGAGGAGGTAGTCGGCACCCTTGCGGTCCTTGAGGCGGAAGAGCAGGTCGCCGTACTCCTCCCAGCGGCCGCTGGCCTGGTAGGGCTCCTTGGGCAGCAGGGCCGGCAGCAGCACCTCCTGGCCGCCGATGGCGTCCATCTCCTCGCGGACGATGCGGGAGACGTTCTCCAGGACCTTCTTGCCCAGCGGCAGCCACGTCCAGATGCCGGCGGAGGAGCGGCGGACGTACCCGGCGCGGACGAGCAGCTTGTGGCTGGCGGTCTCGGCGTCGGCCGGGTCGTCGCGCAGTGTCTTGATCATCAAGCGGGACATGCGCTGGACCTGTGCGGCGTGGGCCATGGGAGATTCTCCTGCGTAAGAAAGGTGACTCCCTGGAGGTTAGCCGTAGGGGTCTCTCCCGCGGAAATGGATACCGCTGCGCTTGGGCTTGCTTCCCACGTTTTCGGCTTTCCCGCCGTGGTGGTGTCTCGCCGTTGCGCTTTGCGGCGCCCCGCACGTTGTCTTCTTTCCCGCCGTGGTGGTTTGTCGCCGTTGCGCCTGGCGGCGGGCGTGGGTTGTCGGGTGCGGTGCCGCTCCTCCGGACTTCGTCCTGCGGCGCGGCCCCTCCCGTGAGTGGGTGGGAACAGGCCGGTGGGGGCGGGCCCCGGCCCTCGTCTGCGCGCGGTCGACGGATGAGGCCCGCCCCCACCGGTCTTCTCCCACCCCCAACAGGAGGGGCCGGACCGCAGGACGGAGTCCGGAGGGCCGGTCCCGCAGCCGAACAGCCAGCGCAGCGGCAACCAGCCCGCCGCAGGCGCAACGGCGAGAAGCACCGCGGCCGGTCGGCCGACAACGTCCGGGGGCGCCGCAAAGCGCAACGGCGAGAAGCCCCCGCGGCGGGCCAGCCGACAACGTGCGACGCGCCGCAAGGCTCAAGGCCGCATCAGCGGCAGCGGAGCGCCCATCACCGCGTACGGCGTGGGGGCGCTCGGGAAGAGCACGCGGCGGGCCAGGTCGTGGTAGCCGAGGGAGCGGTAGAGGCGGCGGGCGGGGCTCTCGGTGTCGATGGCGGAGAGGATGGAGCGTGGTTCGCGGGCCTCGTCGGTGAGGCGGGTGAGCAGGGCCCGGCCGATGCCGCGGTGCTGGTAGGCGGGGTGGACGTGCAGCTCGGTGATGGTGAAGGAGTTGTCGAGCCAGTGGTCGAGGGACGCGCTGCGGAGGTAGGGCTCGACGACCGTGGACCACCAGTGGGCGCGGTCGTTGGGCATGCCGTAGATGAAGCCGACCAGATGGCCGTCGGGGGTGGTGGCGCCGAGGGCGCGGGCGCCGGGGCAGGCGAAGTGGCGCAGCACGATGTGCCGGCGGACGGCGGTCTCCTCGTCGCTCAGGCCGAAGGCGAGCGCCTGGACGGCCAGCGCGTCATCGACGCGGGCAGCGAGATCAAGGGGGCCGACCGCGACGTGATCCATGCCCGGAGCGTACAAGGCGGCGGGCGGGAACAGTACGCCGAGATCAGAACAGCACGCTCATGAACGCGCCGACCTCCTCGAAGCCCACCCGGCGGTAGGAGGCGCGGGCCGCGGTGTTGAAGTCGTTGACGTAGAGGCTGACGACGGGGGCGACATCGCTGAGGGCGTAGCGCAGCACGGCGGCCATGCCGGTCTCGGACAGGCCCTTGCCGCGGTGGGCGGGGTCGACCCAGACGCCCTGGATCTGGCAGGCCCGCTGGGTGGCGGCGCCGATCTCGGCCTTGAAGATGACCTTGCCGTTCTCTATGCGGGCGAAGGAGCGCCCGGCGCCGACGAGTTCGGCGACCCGGGCCTGGTAGAGGAGCCCGCCGTCGCCGGCCATCGGGGAGATGCCGACCTCTTCGGTGAACATCGCCACGCAGGCGGGCATGATCAG
This sequence comes from Streptomyces sp. 2323.1, assembly GCF_900221035.1. Lineage (NCBI taxonomy): Bacteria > Bacillati > Actinomycetota > Actinomycetes > Kitasatosporales > Streptomycetaceae > Streptomyces > Streptomyces sp. 2323.1. The sequence goes on from NZ_LT907981.1 coordinate 2,228,369, forward strand.
GTCCAGCTCGTTCTTGCGGATCCGCCGGACGTCCGGGTCGGGGGCGATCTCGGCGGACGGTGCGGTGGTGACCATCAGCGGCTGGTGGGCGCGGATCTCGCGGGCCGGTCCCCAGTACGGCTCCAGGAGCGACCACAGCTCGGCGGTGGGGCCCGCGGGGCCGACGATGGACGAGCAGCGGCGGCCCTGGCGGCGGGCGCGTTCGGCGAAGCCGCGGACGGCCTCGGAGGTGGCGCAGACCGGGACGAGGTTGGCGCCGGCGTAGCAGAGCGACTCCAGGCGGCCGCCGACGTACCAGCCCCACATCTCGCCGCCCAGCCGCCATGGGTCGAGGCCGGCGATCTGGACGCGGGCGGCGACAAAGGCATTGGCGACCGGATCGCGGTCCAGGACCGCGAGGGCGTCGTCGAGCTCCCCGGGCTCGAGGACCTTGATGGCAGTGGTCGTCAGCACGTGTCGGACAGCCTCACCGTTACGGGCCTGGGAGGCCAGGCGATAGCAGGTCCTGGCACTTTACCTCCACGCGCGCGGGAGCACCCGGCCCCGGCGGGACGGATTGTCCCGGGCGGCCGAGAGCCCCGCGGCCCGGTGCGGGCGGCGGGGCTCGGCGGCTGCGGGGGGCCTCAGCCGGCGGCGGTGACGACCGGCTCGCCGGAGGCGATGCCGTCGGCCTCCATCTGTGCGGCGATCTTCAGCGCCTCTTCGATGAGGGTCTCGACGATCTTCGACTCGGGGACGGTCTTGATGACCTCGCCCTTGACGAAGATCTGGCCCTTGCCGTTGCCGGAGGCGACGCCGAGGTCGGCCTCGCGGGCCTCGCCGGGGCCGTTGACGACGCAGCCCATGACGGCGACGCGCAGCGGCACCTCCATGCCCTCCAGGCCCGCGGTGACCTCGTCGGCGAGCTTGTAGACATCGACCTGGGCGCGGCCGCAGGACGGGCAGGAGACGATCTCCAGGCGGCGCTGGCGGAGGTTGAGCGACTCCAGGATGGAGATGCCGACCTTGACCTCTTCGGCGGGCGGCGCGGAGAGCGAGACGCGGATGGTGTCGCCGATGCCCTCGCTGAGCAGGGCGCCGAAGGCGACGGCGGACTTGATGGTGCCCTGGAAGGCGGGGCCCGCCTCCGTGACGCCGAGGTGGAGGGGGTAGTCGCACTGGGCGGCGAGCTGGCGGTAGGCGTTGACCATCACGACCGGGTCGTTGTGCTTGACCGAGATCTTGATGTCACGGAAGCCGTGCTCCTCGAAGAGGGACGCCTCCCACAGCGCGGACTCGACGAGCGCCTCGGGGGTGGCCTTGCCGTACTTGGCCAGCAGGCGGGCGTCCAGCGAGCCGGCGTTCACGCCGATCCGGATGGGCGTGCCGGCCGCGGAGGCCGCCTTGGCGATCTCCTTGACCTTGTCGTCGAACTGCTTGATGTTGCCGGGATTGACGCGGACCGCGGCGCAGCCGGCGTCGATCGCGGCGAAGACGTACTTCGGCTGGAAATGGATGTCCGCGATGACCGGAATCTGGGACTTCCGAGCGATCACCGGCAGCGCATCGGCGTCGTCCTGGGTCGGGCAGGCGACGCGGACGATCTGGCAGCCGGAGGCCGTCAGCTCGGCGATCTGCTGCAGCGTCGCGCCGATGTCGGACGTGCGTGTGGTCGTCATCGACTGCACCGAGACCGGTGCGTCTCCGCCCACGGCGACCGTTCCGACCTGGATCTTGCGGCTGACCCGGCGGTCGGCAAGCTTGGTCGGTACGTCCGGCATTCCCAGTGAAATGGCAGTCATCTGGCGAGCAACCCCAAGGTGTGGATCTAGGCCCCGCATCGGCGGGCTCCGGCCTTCGAGGTTACGGCACCGGGGTTGCAGGAGGCACATCGTCCCCCCGTGGCACCACGAAAGGAGACGGCCGGACACCTCCAAACGCCACAGAGGTGCCCGGCCGCCGCCAAACCTGTTTTCAGGTCAGCTTCACCGGATTCACCACGTCGGCGACGAGCACCAGCAGGGTGAAGCAGATGAAGATCCCCGCGACGACGTAGGCGACCGGCATCAGCTTGGCGACGTCGAAGGGGCCGGGGTCGGGACGCCGGACGATCTTGGCGAAGGCCCGCCGGATCGACTCCCACACGGCGCCGGCGATGTGTCCGCCGTCCAGCGGCAGCAGCGGCAGCATGTTGAACAGGAACAGCGAGAGGTTGAAGCCGGCGACCAGGAAGAGCATGGTCGCCACCCGCTGCTCCGGCGGGATGTGCAGGGAGAAGACCTCGCCGCCGACCCGGGCCGCGCCGACCACGCCCATCGGGGAGTCCTGCTTGCGCTCGCCGCCGTTGAAGGCCGCGTCCCACAGGCCCGGGACCTTGCCGGGCAGGTTCACCAGCGAGGAGACGCCCTGCTCGACCATGTTGCCCATGCGGTCGACGGACTGGCCGAAGGATTGCTGGACCACGCCGCTGGCCGGGGTGAAGCCGAGGAATCCGGCCCTGACGAACTGGCCGGGCACATAGCCGCCGTGGCCGTCGGTCTTGGCGACCTTGTTCTCGATCAGGTCGGCGTGCAGGGTCTTGCGGGCGCCGTGGCGCTCGACGACGAGGGTGGCGGGCCCGGTGGTGTCGCGGATCTGCTGCTGGAGGGCGCCCCAGTCCGGGACGGCGCGCCCGTTGAACGACACGATCTTGTCGCCGGCCCGCAGGCCCGCGGCCTTGGCCGGGGAGTCCTTGGCTCCGGCCGGGCACTTGTCGGTCTTGGCGGCGGCCGAGATGACGCAGTCCGAGACGGAGCCGACCGAGGTCGTCTGGGTGTTGATGCCGAAGCCCATCAGCACGCTCATGAAGATCACGACCGCCAGGATCAGATTCATGAACGGCCCGGCGAACATCACGATGACGCGCTTCCAGGGCTTGCGGGTGTAGAAGAGCCGCTTGTCGTCGCCGGGCTGCAGCTCCTCGAAGGCCGCCGAGCGGGCGTCCTCGATCATGCCGCGGAACGGCGAGGTGGAGCGGGCCTGGAGCTTTCCGTCGTCCCCGGGCGGGAACATCCCGATCATGCGGATGTAGCCGCCGAGCGGGACGGCCTTGATGCCGTACTCGGTGTCGCCCTTCTTACGGGAGAAGAGCGTCGGCCCGAAGCCCACCATGTACTGCGGCACGCGGATACCGAACATCTTGGCCGTGGAGAGATGGCCGAGCTCGTGCCAGGCGATGGAGAACAGCAGGCCGACGACGAAGACGACTATGCCGAGAATGGTCATCCAGGTCGTCATGCGCGAGCCTCCGAAGGTGTCCGTGCCGCACGGGCGGCCAGTTCGCGGGCGCGGGCGCGCGCCCAGGTCTCCGCCTCCAGGACGTCCGCGACCGTCAGGGAAGTTCCCCGGGCGGGCGTGCCGTGTTCGGCGACCACATCGGCGACGGTATCCACAATCCCTGTGAACGGCAGCCCGCCCTTGAGGAATGCCTCCACGCATTCCTCGTTCGCCGCGTTGAAGACGGCCGGGGCGGTGCCGCCCAGATCACCGACGTGGCAGGCCAGCGGGACGGAAGGGAAGGCGGAGGCGTCCAGCGGGAAGAATTCCCAGGTCTGGGCCTTCGTCCAGTCCACGCCCGGTGCGGCGTCCGGGACCCGCTCGGGCCAGCCGATGCCCAGCGCGATCGGCATCCGCATATCGGGCGGGCTGGCCTGGGCGAGCGTGGAGCCGTCGGTGAACTCCACCATCGAGTGGATGTAGGACTGCGGATGGACGACGACCTCGATGCGGTCGAAGGGCACGTCGAACAGCAGATGCGCCTCGATGACCTCCAGGCCCTTGTTGACGAGGGTCGCGGAGTTGATGGTGACGACCGGGCCCATCGACCAGGTGGGGTGGGCCAGCGCCTGCTCGGGGGTGACTCCGGCCAGCTCCCGCTTCGTACGGCCGCGGAACGGGCCGCCGGAGGCGGTGACGACGAGCTTGCGCACCTCGGCGCGCTCGCCGCCGGCCAGCGCCTGGAAGAGGGCGGAGTGCTCGGAGTCGACGGGGATGATCTGGCCGGGCGCGGCGACCGCCTTGACCAGCGGGCCGCCGACGATCAGCGACTCCTTGTTGGCGAGGGCCAGCACCCGGCCCGCCTTCAGGGCGGCCAGCGTCGGGGCGAGGCCGATGGAGCCGGTGATGCCGTTGAGGACGGTGTGGCAGGGCGACGCGGCCAGTTCGGTGGCCGCGTCGGGGCCGGCCAGGATCTCGGGCAGCGGCTCGCCCGCGCCGTAGCGGTCCGCCAGCGCCGTGCGCAGCGCGGGCACCGCGTCCTCGCGGGCCACCGCGACGGCGGTCACCCGCAGCTGGTGCGCCTGCTCGGCGAGCAGCTCGACCCGGCCGCCGGCCGCGGAGAGCGCGGTGACGCGGAAGCGGTCGGGGTTGCGCAGCACGATGTCGATCGCCTGGGTGCCGATCGAACCGGTCGAGCCGAGGATCACCAGGGAACGGGGCCCGCGCGGGCCGTCCGGGTCGCCGGCGGCCGGCTCGAAGCGCAGATGCGGGTGGGCGAGGGAGTCCGTCATGGGGTCCATTGTGGCCGGTCGCCGGGGTGCGGTGGACACCAAGGGCGGGTCTTGCCGATCATGCGGGCCCGGAGGCGCCCGGCACGCCCCGGGGCCGCCCCGGCGGATCACCGCCGGGGCGGCCCCGGACTGCGGGCCGCGTCCGGCTCAGCGGATGGGCCGCCGGACGTTGTCCGTCCTGCTCGGGCCCGGGGTGGCGTCGGCGATCCAGGGGCCGTCGCCGCTGGGGTCGACGATGCCGTCCTCCAGCCAGGTGTAGTTGCCGTCGAGCACCCCGGAGACGACCTTGCGGTCGAGCTCGTCGGTGTTGGTCCACAGCCGGCCGAACAGCTCCTCGATCCGGATCCGCGCCTGCCGGCAGAACACGTCGGCCAGCTGCTGCGCCTCGCGCCCGTGGTCGTCGGTCTCCCGCAGGTACTCGGCGCGGACGCACGCGGCGCTCATCGCGAACAGCTCGGCGCCGATGTCGACGATCCGGCCGAGGAAGCCCTGCTTGGTCTCCATCCGGCCCTGCCAGCGGGACATCGCGTAGAACGTGGAGCGGGCGAGCTTGCGGGAGGTCCGCTCGACGTACCGCAGATGCCCGGCGAGCATCCCGAACTCCTGGTACGTACGCGGGAGTTGGCCCGGACCGGCGACGAGCTTGGGCAGCCAGCGGGCGTAGAACCCGCCGGCCTTGGCCGCCGCCCGGCCCTTGTCGGCGAGGGTCTTGTCGGGGTCGATGAGGTCGCCGGCGACCGACAGATGGGCGTCCACCGCCTCCCGGGCGATCAGCAGATGCATGATCTCCGTGGAGCCCTCGAAGATCCGGTTGATGCGCATGTCGCGCAGCAGCTGCTCGGCGGGGACCGCGCGTTCGCCGCGGGCGGCGAGCGAGTCGGCGGTCTCGAAGCCGCGGCCGCCGCGGATCTGGACGAGTTCGTCGGCGATCAGCCAGCCCATCTCGGAGCCGTAGAGCTTGGCGAGGGCTGCCTCGATGCGGATGTCGTTGCGGTTCTCGTCGGCCATCTGGGAGGAGAGGTCGACGACCGCTTCGAGGGCGAAGGTGGTGGCGGCGATGAAGGAGATCTTGGCGCCGACGGCCTCGTGCTTGGCGACCGGGCGGCCCCACTGCTCGCGGGCCCCGGACCACTCACGGGCGATCTTCAGGCACCACTTGCCGGAGCCGACGCACATCGCGGGCAGCGACAGCCGTCCGGTGTTGAGGGTGGTCAGCGCGATCTTCAGGCCGGCGCCCTCGGGGCCGATGCGGTTCGCGGCGGGGACCCGTACCTGGTGGAAGCGGGTGACGCCGTTCTCCAGGCCGCGCAGGCCCATGAAGGCGTTGCGGTGCTCGACGGTGACGCCGGGTGCGTCGGCCTCGACGACGAACGCCGTGATGCCGCCCTTGTGGCCGTCGGAGGCGGGCACCCGCGCCATCACCACCAGCAGATCGGCGACCACACCGTTGGTGGTCCACAGCTTCACGCCGTCGAGTACGTAGTCGTCGCCATCAGGGACGGCCACGGTCGCCAGCCGGGCCGGGTCCGAACCGACGTCGGGCTCGGTCAGCAGGAACGCCGAGATGTCCGTCCGCGCCAGGCGCGGCAGGAACGTCTCCTTCTGCTCCTTGGTGCCGAACAGCTTCAGGGGCTGCGGTACGCCGATCGACTGGTGCGCGGAGAGCAGCGCGCCGATGGCGGGGCTGGCGGTGCCGACCAGGGCCAGTGCCCGGTTGTAGTAGACCTGGGTCAGCCCGAGGCCGCCGTACTTCGGGTCGATCTTCATTCCCAGCGCGCCGAGCTCCTTGAGACCCTTGATGGTCTCGTCCGGAATCGTTCCCTCGCGCTCGATCCGGGCGCTGTCGATCTTCGTCTCGCAGAACTCACGCAGCGTGGCGAGGAATTTCTCGCCGCGGCGCACGTCGTCGACCGCGGGGGTGGGGTGCGGATGGATGAGGTCGAGCCGGAAGCGCCCCAGAAACAGTTCCTTGGCGAAGCTGGGCTTGCGCCAGTCCTGCTCGCGGGCCGCCTCGGCGACCTGGCGTGCTTCGCGCTCGGAAACGTTGCGGATGGATGGAGCGGTCATCAGGAGCTCACCTCGCCGCGGGTTCGGGAGTTCAGCGCCGGCGGCCGGTCGGTCGCTGGACAGCGCTACTTGTGAGAGTTACCCGATCCGCACGGGTTGCACCACTGGAGGTACGAGGAGAAGCCGGCGCAAGGGCGCCCGCGCGCCATGGGAGGCCTGCGTCCGGGCACCGGTCCCTGAGGACTTGCGGGCCTCGGCCCTTCGGGGGGTGGGGCACGGCGCCGGTGGAGTGGGGGCGGTGTCGCACCCCCGGCCGGCGTGACCCGCCGCGGGCCGGAACGGCGGACGCGGCGCGCTCCGCAGCAGAGTGCCGGAGCGCGCCGCGCCGGGGCCGGCGCCGGAGCGCCGGCCGTGGCCCGGAGGGTGATACGGCCCGAGGACGGCCGTCGCTGTCCACCTGGCCGGGCCGGGCCGGTGGGTTACAGCGCGAGTCCGGTGAGGACCATGACCCGCTCGTAGGTGTAGTCGTCCATCGCGAAGCGCACGCCCTCGCGGCCCACCCCGGACTGCTTGACGCCGCCGTACGGCATCTGGTCGGCGCGGTAGGACGGCACATCGCCGATGATCACGCCGCCGACCTCCAGCGCGCGGTGGGCGCGGAACGCGGTCTGCACATCGTGCGTGAACACGCCCGCCTGCAGGCCGAACTTGGAGTCGTTGACGGCCGCGAACGCCTCGTCGACGCCCTCGACCTTGGTCAGGGTGAGCACCGGACCGAAGACCTCCTCGCAGGCGAGGGTGGCGCCGGCGGGCACGTCCGCCAGCACGGTCGGCGCGTAGGAGGCGCCGTCGCGCTTGCCGCCCGCGAGCAGCTTCGCGCCGCGCTCCACGGCCTCGTCCACCCAGGACTCGACGCGCTGGGCGGCGTCCTCGCTCACCAGCGGGCCGACCTCGGTCGCGTCGTCGGAGGGGTCACCGGTGACCTGCGCCTCGACGGCCGCCACGATCTTCGGCACCAGCCGGTCGTAGACGGACGCGTCGGCGATCACCCGCTGCACCGAGATGCAGGACTGGCCGCCCTGGTAGTTGGAGAAGGTGGCGATGCGCTGCGCCGCCCAGTCCAGGTCCGCCTCGGAGGAGAAGTCCGGCAGGACGACGGCGGCGCCGTTGCCGCCGAGCTCCAGGGTGCAGTGCTTGCGCGGCACCGAGTCGAGGATCGCGTAGCCGACCTTCTCGGAGCCGGTGAAGGAGACGACCGGCAGCCGCTCGTCCTGAACCAGCGCCGCCATCCGCTCGTTGGGCACCGGGAGGATCGACCAGGAGCCGGCCGGCAGGTCGGTCTCGGCCAGCAGCTCGCCGATGAGCAGACCGGAGAGCGGGGTCGCGGGGGCCGGCTTGAGGATGATCGGGGCGCCGGCGGCGATGGCCGGGGCGACCTTGTGGGCGCAGAGGTTCAGCGGGAAGTTGAACGGGGCGATGCCCAGCACCGTGCCGCGCGGGAAGCGGCGGGTGAGCGCGAGCCGGCCGGCGCCGCCCGCGTCGGTGTCCAGCCGCTGCGCCTCGCCGCCGTTGAAGCGGCGGGCCTCCTCGGCCGCGAAGCGGAACACGGACACCGCCCGGCCGACCTCGCCGCGCGCCCACTTCATGGGCTTGCCGTTCTCCGCGGAGATCAGCCGGGCGATCTCCTCCGTACGCTCCACCAGCCGGCGGTGCACATGGTCCAGGGCGGCGGCCCGCACATGCGCGGGGGTCGCGGCCAGCTCGTCCTGAACGGCGACGGAGGCCGCGATGGCCTCCTCGACCTGCGCCTCGGTGGGGACGCTCACCGTGCCGACGAGACGTCCGTCCCAGGGGGAGGTGACATCGAAGGTGGCCTCGCCGGTGGCCTTACGGCCGGCGAGCCAGAAGGCGGTGGGGGCTGCATCAGTGGGGATCGGCACAGTGGAACCCGGCCCTTCAGACGTGGTGGGTGGTGCGCATGGCTCAGCGAGCGCCTCTGCGGTTTTGACTCTGCACCCAAGGTAGGGGGACGGCGGCGCCGTGGCGTTTGTCCGTAGCGGAGTAATCGGCAGGCCGGTCTCTCCGCGGTGGAGGGGGCGGACGGGGTGGGGCCGGGGGCGTGGCGGAGAGGGCGTACGGGGCGGAACTCCGGCTGCGACCAAGGGCGCGTACGGAGGGGGCCCTGACGCGTGGCCGAGTGGGCGTACGGGACGGGGCTCCGCGGTGCGCGGCCGAGGGGGCTCACGCAGCGGGCGGACCGTCCGTCACAGGGAGGGCGACCGTCACAAGGAGGGCGACGAACCCGCCCCGCCCTCGTTGCCCTCGGACGTCGAGGTCGCCTTCAGCGCCAGCCACAGCTCCATCCGGACATCCGCGTCGTCCAGCGAGCGCCCCAGGATCTCCTCCACCCGCCGCATGCGGTAGCGCAGGGTGTGGCGGTGGACGCCGAGGTCGGCGGCGGCCGCGTCCCACTGGCCGTGCCGGGCGAGCCAGGCCCGCAGCGAGGCCACCAGATCGCCGCGGCCGGTCGCATCGTGCTCGCGCAGCGCCCGCAGCAGCCCGTCCGCGAAGGCACGGACCGCGTCGTCGGCGAGCAGCGGCAGCACGGATCCGGCCGCCACGTCCTCGTGCTCGACCAGCGCCCGGCCGCGCCGGCGGGCCACCGACAGCGCCTGTTCGGCCTGGCGGTAGGCGTGGGCGGCGGCCATCGGTCCGGTCGGCGCCGACAGCCCGACGGCCACCGTCCCGCCCCGGCCGCTCTCCCCGCGCCCGGACCGGCCGCGCGCACGCGGCTGCGCACCGGCGCGGGCCTCGGCCTCGGCGGCGTACGCGGCACAGGCGTCCGCGGCCGCGCCGCCGTCCGCGACCAGCACGATCAGCCGGCCGCCGTCCGGCACGGCGAGCAGCGCCTCACCGGTCCGGGCGGCCGCGGAGTCCATCGCGTCGGCCAGCCCGTCGAGGCCCCCCGGGGAGACGGCGCCCTCGCCCGCCCCCGGCGACTGTTCCTCGGCGGGCACCGGCTCGGCGACCACCACCCGGAACGGCGCGTCCAGCAGTCCGCCGTAGAGCCGCCCGGCCACCGCCCGCGCATGGTCCGGCTCCCCGGCGAGCAGCATCTTCAGCACCGCCGCGCCCAGCCGCGCCTCGGCGTCCTGCAGCGCCCTGGACCGCTCGGTGGTGAGGGTGAGCAGCGCGACCGCGGAGTGCACGGCGTAGCGCTCGGCCGTACCGAGCGGCGCGGCGGTACCGACCGCGAGCACCCCGCGGGCCCGCCGCCCGGTGCCCAGCGACTGCAGTTCGACCCGGTCGTCGCCTTCGGTGTCACTGACCACGGAGCTGGCGGGGGCGGGCCGCTCGCGCAGCCGCCCGACGTCCTCGGCCAGCCGGGCCGCGCGCCGGGCCGCCCAGTCGGGGGCGGCGGCGACCACCGCCCCCGAGGCGTCGTAGAGCGCGGCCCAGCCGTCCAGATGTGCCGCGAGCCGGGCCAGGAGCTCGGCCGGTCCCTCGGCGCCGAGCGCCGCCCGGGTCAGCTCCCGCTGCGCCTCGAACCCGGCGGTGACCGCGCGGTACTGGTCGGCGGCGACGGCCGCCGAGACCGCCTTGCTGATCGCGATGAACGGTGTCCTGCGGGGCACCCCGAGCAGTGGCAGCCCCTGCTCCCTGGCCGCTTCGACCAGCGCCGCCGGCACCCCCTCGTAGTTCACCCCGACCGCGAAGCCCAGCCCGACCACCCCGGCCTCGGCGATCCGCCGCACATAGCTGCGGGTCGCCGCCGCGTCCTCCGCGTCCAGCTTGAGCGCGGTGATCAGCAGCAGCTCGCCGCCTTCCATGTACGGCACCGGATCGATCAGCTCACTCGCGTGCGCCCAGCGCACCGGCACGTCCAGCTGCCCCTCGCCCGCGAGCACGGTCAGCTTGAGCGCGGTGTGGTTGACCAGGGAAGCGAGCGTGTGCGGCATGGGACCTTCGTGACGTCGACGACTGCGGGGGACGGATGGTCGACAACCGGTCACCGGCAGGGCCGGGGGGACCGGCCGCCGACCCGTTGTTTTCGCCGCCCTGTATGAACGGCCAGTGTCGATTCTGCCTCAGCGGAGGAATCGGGGGGACCCGCGGGCCGGACATTCCCGCCGCCTCCGGCCCACCGGAGACGGCGCCCCCGCCGTCCGGCCCCTCAGGACCGCAGATCCACCAGCACGGGCGGCGCATGCTCCCCCGCCACCGAGGTCACCGACAGCACGGCATGCCCGGGCGGCAGCGAATTGGCGAGGTCGGAGGCGGACCAGCGCTCCCGCTCGACGGTGCGGACGGTGACGGCCTTGGCGGTGGGCGCCTTGCCGGTGACCAGGTGGCGGAAGAGGTGGAGCGCCTTCATCGCGGCGCCCTCGGCAATGATTTGACGGTCCGTCACATCACGGGTCTCCACCCACTCCTTGCCCCACACCTCGGCGAACCGGGCGCCGTCCCAGGTCGTCACGCCCGCGAACGCCATCCGGCAGCCCACCGAGCCCAGCAGCGTGCCGCGCAGCGCGTCGGGGACGTCGTCCAGCGAGCGCAGCGTCAGCACCGCCCCGGCGTTCGCCGAGCGCAGCCGCTGCAGCCCGCGCAGCGCCTCGGCGGTGATGGTGTGGGCTGCCTCGTCGAGGACCAGGCAGGCGAACACCGAGCGGTCGCCGCGGGCCACCGCGCACTCGGTGAACTGCGCCAGCACCAGCCGGGCGAGGATCCGCGAGGCCTCCGCATGGCCGCGCTCGGGCAGTTCGATACGGACCCGCAGCGGATGGTCCAGGGCGCGCAGCGAGACCTGCCGGGTGCCCCCGGTGGGGTCGAAGAACGCGGCGAAGGCGGGCCGGTCCAGGAGGGCGATGCGGTCGGCGAGGAGCACGCCGAGGTCGCCGGGGCGCTCCGACTGGCGGGCCCGTGCGTCCAGTTCGCGCAGCAGGGTCTGGGCGCCGGCCTCCTCCAGGGCGGTGCGCAGCGCGGACATCGCCTGGGGCGCGCCGTCCAGCAGTTCGCGCAGCTCGGGCACGGTGGGGAAGCGGTCGTGGGCGGCCGCGAAGGGGCCGAGCAGCTGGGCCAGTGCGGTGGCGGCGCGCCGGCTGTCGCCGCCGGGCAGTTGCTCGGCGAGATCACCGACCAGCGCCTCGGCGAGGATGCCGGCCGCTTCGTCGGGGTCCGTGGTGCCGCCGTACAGATCGAGATCGCACTCCGGATCGGGGCGGCCGATCCGGACCACCACATCGAACGCGTCGTCGGCACCGAGGTCGGAGCCGGCCGGGCCGACCACGACCACCGCGCACTGCCCGGCCAGCGCCTGCAGACACATCGACTCGACGACGGGCTTGACGACCCGGGTGGTCTTGCCACTGCCGGCCGGCCCGACGGCCAGCAGCGAGGTCCCCAGCAGCGCCGGTTCCAGGGCGCATCCGGCCAGCCGGTGCTGATACGGGTTGCGGGGATGGTCGACGGCGGTGCCGATGCGGACCTGGTGGGCGAGCAGATCGTGGTGGGCGGTCCGGCGGGCCAGGTCGCGCCGGCCCGAGGGGTGCGCACAGGCCGCCGCGCCGTGCCGGAGCACGGTGTCGGTGAAGGAGGCCAGGGAGTTCTTGCCGGACCGCACCGAGTGCCAGGCGCGCTCGATCCTGGCCACGTCCACATCGTTCATCCGACCGGTGCGCGCCTCGGCGGCGAGCCTGTCGGCCGCGTCCGCGGCGCCGTGTGCCCGCAGTTCGGGCCACTGGGCCCGGTCGGCGGCGGGCTGCGGCTTGGGCGCGGGGGCCCGCTTGCGCAGCCGGCCGAGGGCCGGCCGCAGGAAGCGGCGGGCGAGTTCGGGCCAGCGGCCGAGGCGGCCGAACACCACGACCAGGAGCGCCAGCACCAGGCCGTAGTAGAGGTAGGTGGCCACCACGTAGACCATCTTGTCGCCGCCGGCCACCCGCCAGGAGTCCGGCGTCAGCAGCACCAGCGGCCAGAGCCAGTAACTGCCGAGGTACTGGTTCCACAGCAGCGACCACAACAGCCACCCGCACAGGAACGAGATCACCGCGCCGCTGATCAGCTGCCGCGCGGGGACCCGGTCGGGATCCGCCGCGGCCCGGGGCCGGTGGCCGAAGGTCCAGATACCGGGCGCGGCGGCCGGGCGCGGGGTGCGCAGCCAGCCCAGCAGGGGCGGTTCGGCGGCTGAGCCGGCGGGCGCGGGGCCCGGCGGGGCGGCGGGCACGGCCGGCACGGTGGGCGGGGCGGTGGGTGGCGGCGGGGTGGGCGGTGCCGCGGGGCGCGGCACCGCGGCGGCGGGTCGGTGCGCTCCGCCGGGCGGCCGGGGAGCGGTCTCCTGTGCGTCCTGCGTGCCCTCGGTGTCCATCCGGTGCCCTAGTCCCCCTTGAGCCGTGGGCTGCTGCGTCGTTGCGCCGCGGCCGCGTCGTCGGGCCTGCGCTGCCATTGTCATGCCCGCGCTGGCCTCTGCCACTGCCGGGCGCGCCGTCGCTCAATCTACTGGCCGGGGGCCGCCGCTATGTCCGGTGCGGACAACGCAACACGCGCACTTCTCCCGAACGGAACATGCCAGAGCTGCCCGGCCGCCCCTAGCCTGCGAGAACAACACCTTTGTACGTCGTCCCGTTCCACCCCAGGAGACTGCCATGACCGAACTGTCCGGAGGCCCCGCCCTCCCCCAGGAGCGTCGCGTCGTCACCGCGATCCCCGGCCCGAAGTCGCAGGAGCTGTGGGCGCGCAAGCAGGCCACGGTGGCCGGTGGCGTCGGCGCCGTGCTGCCCGTCTTCGTCAAGCGCGCGGGCGGCGGTGTCCTGGAGGACGTGGACGGGAACTCCCTGATCGACTTCGGCTCCGGCATCGCGGTGACCTCGGTCGGCAACAGCGCGGAGGCGGTCGTCCGCCGGGCCACCGCGCAGCTGGCGGCCTTCACCCACACCTGTGCGATGGTGGCGCCGTACGAGCCGTACATCGAGGTCTGTGAGCAGCTGGCCGAGCTGACGCCGGGCGACCACGCGAAGAAGTCGGCGCTGTTCAACTCCGGTGCGGAGGCCGTCGAGAACGCCGTCAAGATCGCCCGCGTGCACACCAAGCGCCAGGCGGTCGTCGTCTTCGACCACGGCTACCACGGCCGTACGAACCTGACGATGGCGCTCACCTCCAAGAACATGCCGTACAAGCAGGGCTTCGGCCCGTTCGCGCCCGAGGTCTACCGCGTCCCGGTGGCCTACCCCTACCGTTGGCTGACCGGCCCGGAGAACTGTGCGCAGGAGGCCGCGGACCAGGCCATCTCGCAGATCACCAAGCAGATCGGGGCGGAGAACGTCGCGGCGATCATCATCGAGCCGGTGCTCGGTGAGGGCGGTTTCATCGAGCCGGCCAAGGGCTTCCTGCCGGCGATCGCGAACTTCGCGAAGGAGAACGGCATCGTCTTCGTCGCGGACGAGATCCAGTCCGGCTTCTGCCGTACCGGCCAGTGGTTCGCGTGTGAGGACGAGGGCATCGTCCCGGACCTGATCACCACCGCCAAGGGCATCGCGGGCGGTCTGCCGCTGGCCGCGGTCACCGGCCGCGCCGAGATCATGGACGCCGCGCACGCCGGCGGCCTGGGCGGCACCTACGGCGGCAACCCGGTGGCCTGCGCCGCGGCGCTGGGCTCGATCGAGACCATGCGCGAGCAGGACCTGAACGCCAAGGCCCGCCGGATCGGCGAGATCATGAAGCCGCGGCTGACCGCGATCGCGGAGAAGTACGACATCATCGGCGAGGTCCGCGGCCGCGGCGCGATGATCGCGATCGAGCTGGTCAAGTCCGGTTCCAAGGAGCCGAACCCGGAGGCCACCGCCGCGCTGGCCAAGGCCTGCCACCAGGAGGGCCTGCTGGTGCTGACGACCGGTACGTACGGCAACGTGCTGCGCTTCCTGCCGCCGCTGGTCATCGGCGAGGACCTGCTCAGCGAGGGCCTGGACATCCTCGAAGGCGCCTTCGCCACGATCTGAGCACCTGGGCAGACACCCGGCGCGGCGCGGCCCGGGGCACGGCTGATGCCGTGTCCCGGGCCGCGGCCCGTTGGGCCCCGCTCTTTGCCCCTCCCTTTGAGGATTTCTGTGCTCATTTCTGTGCGAACACGCGTAGGTGGAGGCATGGCGTGAAGAAGATGTGCGGGGCCGATGGCGGGCGGGTGATGCGGCTGTCGGGCGCGGTCGTGGTGCCGTACGGTTTCTGCAGATGAGAGAAACACCCCGCTCGCAGGGGACTGCGGGCGACGCCCGGTCGGCGCTTCCCCGGCTCCGACCAGGCCGTGCCCTCGCGCACAACACCGGAACCCCTGGCACAGGGAACTCCGGGAATCCTCACCGATCGGATGTCCGCCCGCCCCAGACCCCCCGGGGCGCGCGGGACACCGGTCACCACGGCCGCCTCGGAACCACCCCCCCTGTTCCGAGGCGGCCGACCCTTTTCCCGGGCCCCGCGGAGCCGTCCGGCCCCGGCCCCCGTCGCCGCCTGTCCCCGCTGTCGGTCTGTGGGGTCAGTGCGCTGCTCTTCGCCGTGCTCACCTGGCAGGTGGCCGCGCACGGCCCGCTGCGCGCGCTCGACGAGCGGCTCGGCCGCGCCGTGGCCTCCGGCGGCCTCCCCGCCGGACCTGCCGGGTTCTTCGCCGATCTCGGCAATACGGCGGTGGCGCTGCCGGTGCTGGCGGCGGTCCTGGTGTGGGCCCTGTGGCGGGGCCGGCGCGCAGCGCGTCGCCGGGCGGCCGACGGCGGCGCTCCCTCGCGGTGGTGGCTGCCCCCGCTCGCGGCCGGCCTCACGGCGGTGGCGGTGCCCGCGCTGGTGGTCCCGCTCAAGCTGTGGCTCGCCCGGCCGGGCCCGCCGCAGATGGCGGGCGCGGCGCACGAGGGCTTCTATCCGTCGGGCCACGGCGCCACGGCGGCGGTGCTCTACGGCCTGGCGGCGCTGCTGCTGTTCCGCGGCCGGCGGCGGACGACGGCCCGCCGCGCGGTCGTGCCGGCGGTCGTCGCCGCGGTCGTCCTGCTCAACGCGGTTGTCGGCATGGGCCTGGTGCGCCGGGGCTATCACTGGCCGCTGGACGTGCTCGGCAGCTGGTGTCTGGCCGGGGTGCTGCTCGCGGTGTGGTGTGCGGTGTGCGACCGGTGGTCGGGCGGACGACGGGTCGTGGGTGCCCAGGGGCGGCCGTAGACCCGAGGGGGCGGACGGCGCGCGGCCGGCCGCCCCCTGGCCGGGCGTCAGCTGTCGAAGCCCAGCCCCGCCTTGTCCATGGCCTTCAGCCACAGATTGCGGCGTCCGCCGTGGGTGTCGGCGCGGGTCATCGACCACTGGGTGATCCCGATGCCGGCCCAGCGCAGCGGTTCCGGCGGGAACGGCAGCGGCTTGCTGCGGACCATCTCCAGCTCCGTGCGCTCGGTGCGCTCGCCCGCGAGCAGGTCGAGCATGACCTCGGCGCCGAAGCGGGTGGCGCCCACGCCGAGGCCGGTGTAGCCGGTGGCGTAGGCGACCCGGCCGGCGTGCGCGGTGCCGAAGAAGGCGGAGAAGCGCGAGCAGGTGTCGATGGCGCCGCCCCAGCTGTGGGTGAAGCGCAGCCCCTCCAGCTGCGGGAAGCAGCGGAAGAAGTGCCGGGCGAGCTTCTCGTAGGTGGCCGGGTGGTGGTCGTATTCGGCGCGTACGCCGCCGCCGTAGCGGTAGACGATGTCGTAGCCGCCCCACAGGATGCGGTGGTCCTCGGTGATGCGGAAGTAGTGGAAGTGGTTGTTGGAGTCCGACAGGCCCTGGCGGTTCTTCCAGCCGATGGCGGCGAGCTGTTCGTCGGTCAGCGGCTCGGTCATCAGGGCGTGGTCGTAGACCGGGACGATGTACGGGCGGACCCGCTTGACCAGGGACGGGAAGGCGTTGGTGCCCAGCGCGACATGGCGGGCGAAGACCCGGCCGTAGGGGGTGCGGACGGCCATGCCCGTACCTTCGGAGGCGAGCGCGGTGGCGCGGGTGCGCTCGTAGATGCGGACGCCGAGGCCGAGACAGGCCTTCTTCAGGCCCCAGGCGAGGCGGGCCGGGTTGAGCATGGCGACGCCGTCGCGGTCCCACAGTCCGGCGCGGAAGGTCGGCGAGTCGACCTCGGCACGCAGCGCGTCCTCGTCGAGGAAGGTGTGCCGGTCGAGGCCGAGCTTCGCGGCGTCCTCGGCGAACTCCTGGAGTTCGGCGACCTGGTGGGGCTCGGTGGCGATGTCGATCTCGCCGGTGCGCTCGAAGGCGCAGTCGATGCCGTAGCGGGCGACGGCGTCCCCGATGGCGTCGAGGTTGCGGATGCCGAGCTTTTCGAGGGTGGCGAGTTCATCGGGCCAGCGGGCCAGGCCGTTGCCGAGGCCGTGGGTGAGGGAGGCGGCGCAGAAGCCGCCGTTGCGCCCGGAGGCGGCCCAGCCGATCTCGGCGCCTTCGATGAGGACGACGTCGCGCGCGGGGTCGCGTTCCTTGGCGATCAGCGCGGTCCACAGTCCCGAGTAGCCGCCGCCGACGACCAGCAGGTCGCAGGTCTCGTCGCCGACGAGGGCGGGCAGGGCGGCGGGGCGGGCGGGGTCGTCGAGCCAGAAGGGGGTGGGGGCGGCGTCCGCGAGCGCATGGACCGGGGACGCCCCGGGCGTGTGCGGCATGGCAGCTCGTGCCATGGTTCTCAGCTCCTCTTCTTGCGGCGGTTCCCGGCCAGTTGACCGGCGAGTACGCACAACACTGCGACCAGGAACATCGCGGTGCCGATGACGTTGATCTGCACGGGCGTGCCCCGCTGAGCCGATCCCCAGACGAACATCGGGAAGGTCACGGTGGAGCCGGCGTTGAAGTTGGTGATGATGAAGTCGTCGAAGGACAGCGCGAAGGACAGCAGCGCGCCGGCCGCGATGCCGGGGGCGGCGATCGGCAGCGTCACCCGCAGGAAGGTCTGGACGGGTGAGGCGTAGAGGTCCTGGGCGGCCTGTTCCAGGCGCGGGTCCATGCTCATCACCCGTGCCTTGACGGCGGTGACCACGAAGCTCAGACAGAACATGATGTGGGCGATGAGGATCGTCCAGAAGCCGAACTCGATGCCCATGTTGAGGAAGAGGGTGGCCAGCGAGGCGGCCATGACGACCTCGGGCATCGCCATCGGCAGGAAGATCAGGGTGTTGACGCCGGAGCGGGCGCGGAAGCGGTAGCGGGCCAGCGCGAACGCGATCATGGTGCCGAGGACGGTGGCGCCGACGGTGGCCCACAGCGCCAGCTGCAGGCTCAGGCCGAGCGAGCCGCACAGGTCGGCGACGCCGCACGGATCGCGCCAGGCGTCCGTGGAGAAGTGCTGCCACTGATAGTTGAAGCGGCCGTTGGGCTTGTTGAAGGAGAAGACCATCACCACGAGGTTGGGCAGGATCAGATAGCCCAGCGTGGCGAGGCCCGCCATCACGACGATGTTGCGGCGCAGCCAGCGCAGGCCCCGGTTCGGGGTGCGGGCCGCGGGGGTCCCGGAGTCTTTCGTGGTCTCGTGGACGGCCATCAGACCAGGTCCTCCGTCCCGGACTTGCGGATGTAGAGGGTGACCATGGCGAGGATGGCCGCCATGAGGATGAAGGAGAGCGCGGCCGCGGTCGGGTAGTCCAGGACCCGCAGGAACTGGGACTGGATGACGTTGCCGATCATCTTCTGGTCGGTGGAGCCCAGCAGTTCGGCGTTGATGTAGTCACCGGCGGCCGGGATGAAGGTCAGCAGGGTGCCGGCGACGACACCGGGCATCGACAGCGGGAAGGTCACCCGGCGGAAGGTGGTCGAGGGGCGGGCGTAGAGGTCGCCGGCGGCCTCGTGCAGGCGCGGGTCGATGCGCTCCAGCGAGGTGTAGAGCGGCAGGACCATGAACGGCAGGAAGTTGTAGGTCAGTCCGCAGACCACCGCGAGCGGGGTGGCCAGCACCCGGTGGCCCTCGGTGAGGCCCAGCCAGCTGGTGACGTCCAGGACGTGCAGCGAGTTCAGCACGCCGACGACCGGCCCGCCGTCGGCCAGGATCGTCTTCCAGGCGAGCGTACGGATCAGGAAGCTGGTGAAGAACGGGGCGATGACCAGGATCATCACCACATTGCGCCAGCGGCCCGCCTTGAAGGCGATGAGGTAGGCCAGCGGATAGCCCAGGACCAGGCAGAGCACGGTGGCGATGCCGGCGTACGCCATCGAGCGGACGAACTGCGGCCAGTATTCGCCGAGCGCGTCCCAGTAGGTGGCGAAGTGCCAGGTGACCTTGAAGCCCTCTTCGAGGGAGCCGGTCTGGGTCGAGGTCGACGCCTGGTACACGAGCGGTGCGGCGAAGAAGACGATCAGCCACAGGATGCCGGGCAGCAGCAGCCAGTAGGGGACCAGGCGCTTGCGGACGGGGGTCTTGCGGAGGACCGGGGCCTCCGCCTCGGCCGGCCCGTCCGGCGGCGCGGGTGCGACGGTCGTGGTCACGCGGCCTCCTCGTCGAGGTCCGCGCCGGCCTGGATGTCCTGGGCGGCGTCCAGACCGAAGGTGTGCGCCGGGTTCCAGTGCAGCACGATCTCCGCGCCGGGGACGAGGCGGCCGTCGCGCTCGATGTTCTGCTCGTAGACGGCGAGTTCGCCCAGGCCGGGCACCTCGACGACGTACTGGGTGGAGACGCCGATGAAGCTGGCGTCCTTGATGCGGCCGGGCAGCCGGTTGTGGCCTTCGGTGAGCGACCCGGCGTCGTCGCCGTGCTTCAGCGCGACCTTCTCGGGCCGCACGCCGGCCAGCACCTTCTCGCCCGTACGGGCCGGGGCGCTGCACCGGGCGGCGGGCAGCCGCAGCTTGGCGTCACCGGCCTTGAGCAGCAGCTCCTCGCCGCCGGCCTCGACGACCTCGGCCTCGATCAGGTTGGAGGTGCCCAGGAAGTTGGCGACGAAGGTGGTGCCGGGGTTCTCGTAGAGGTCGGCGGGGGCGCCGAGCTGTTCGACCCGGCCGCCGTTCATCACGGCCACGGTGTCGGCCATCGTCATGGCCTCCTCCTGGTCGTGGGTGACGTGCACGAAGGTGATGCCGACCTCGGTCTGGATGCGCTTGAGCTCCAGCTGCATCTGGCGGCGCAGCTTGAGGTCGAGGGCGCCCAGCGGTTCGTCGAGGAGCAGCACCTGGGGGTGGTTGATCAGCGCCCGGGCGACCGCGACGCGCTGCTGCTGGCCGCCGGAGAGCTGCTGCGGCTTGCGGCGCGCCATCGGCCCGAGCTGGACGAGGTCGAGCATCTCCTCGACCTGCTTCTTGACGGACTTGATGCCGCGGCGGCGCAGGCCGAAGGCGACGTTCTCGTAGATGTCCAGGTGCGGGAAGAGGGCGTAGTTCTGGAAGACGGTGTTGACCTGCCGCTTGTAGGGCGGCAGGGCGGTCACGTCCTGGCCGGACAGCTCGACGGTCCCGGTGGTCGGCTCCTCCAGCCCGGCGATCATGCGCAGGGTGGTCGTCTTGCCGCAGCCCGAGGCGCCCAGCAGCGCGAAGAAGGAGCCCGCGGGGACGGTCAGATCGAGCGGATGGACGGCGGTGAAGGAGCCGTAGGTCTTGCTTATCCCGTGGAGGCGGACATCGCCGCCGCTGCTCTGGGGGGTCGCGGTCTTCGTCATGTCGGTCGTCCCGTGTGTCGGTGGGCGAAACGGCTCGGGCGGGCCCGGTGGGGGATCAGGCGCCGGTGAGGTCGGAGAACTTCTGGGCGAACTCCTTGTTCTCCTTGGCGGACAGGGCGCGGAAGGAGTGGGAGCGGGCGGCCATCTCCTTGTCCGGCAGGATCAGCGGGTTGTCGGCCGCGCTCTTGTCGATCTTGGCCAACTCCTCGCGTACCCCGTCGACGGGACAGGCGTAGTTGATGTACGCCGCGAGCCGGGCCGCCGCCTTCGGCTCGTAGAAGTAGTCGATGAGCCGTTCGGCGTTCTGCTTGTGGCGGGCCTTGTTCGGCACCATGAGGTTGTCGGTGGAGACCATGTAGCCGGACTTGGGGATGGCGTAGGCGATGTCCGGGTTGTCGCTTTGCAGCTGGACGACGTCACCGGCCCAGGCCACACAGGCGGCGAGGTCGCCCTTGTCCAGGTCGTTGGTGTAGTCGTTGCCGGTGAAGCGGCGGATCTGCTTGGAGTCGACGCCCTTCTGGAGCCGGGCGATGGCCGCGTCGTAGTCGTCCGCGGTGACGTCCTCGGGCCGCTTGCCCATGTCCAGCAGGGTCAGCCCGATGCTGTCGCGCATCTCGGAGAGGAAGCCGACCCGCCCCTTGAGCTTCGGGTCCTCCAGCAGCTGACTGACCGAGTCGACCTTCTTCCCGCCGGTGGCCTTCTTGTTGTACGCGATGAGGGCCGGGATGCCCTGCCAGACGTAGGAGTGCGCGCGGCCCGGGTCCCAGGCGGGGTCGCGGTACTGCGCCGAGAGGTTGGCGTAGGCGTGCGGCAGGTTGGCCGGGTCCAGCTGCTGGATCCAGCCCAGGGAGATCATCCGGGCGCACATCCAGTCGGTGAGCACGATCAGGTCGCGGCCGGTGTCCTGGCCGGCCGCGAGCTGCGCCTGGATCTTGCCGAAGAACTCGTCGTTGTCGTTGATGTCCTCGGTGTATTTGACGGCGATGCCGGTGCGCCGGGTGAAGCGGTCCAGCGTCGGACGGTGCTTGCCGTCCTTGCTGACGTCCATGTACTCGGTCCAGTTGGAGAAGTTCAGACGCTTCTCCGCCGCGGAGTGGTCCTCGCTCCGGCCGGCGTCCTTACGGCCCGCGGGCGGGATCCCGCACGCCGACAGGGCGCCCAGCCCGCCGGCCGCGGCCGCCATGGCACCGCCGGCGCGCAGCAGGGAGCGGCGGGTCATGGCGAGCCGGCCGTTGGTCATGCTGCGGCGCACGGCGGCGAGTTCGACCGGGGACAGGGGTTCGGGCTGCTCGTGGTGCTCCATGCGCGGTGCCCTTTCAGGGGTGAACCCGGCACTGGGCCGGTGGTGACGAAGCCGCGCGGCGCGGGCCGCAGGGGTGGCGGCGGGGCCGGCCCGCCGCCGTCCGGGTGGGACGTCCGTTACGGACGGTCCCCGAAGATCGTGCGGTGCCAGTCCTTCCGTGCCACCGCGGTGTTGTCGTACATGACGTGCTTGACCTGGGTGTACTCCTCGAAGGAGTAGGCCGACATGTCCTTGCCGAAGCCGGAGGCCTTGGCGCCGCCGTGCGGCATCTCGCTGATGATCGGGATGTGGTCGTTGACCCAGACGCAGCCCGCGTTGATCTCGCGGGTGGCGCGGCTGGTGCGGTAGACGTCCCGGCTCCAGGCGGAGGCGGCCAGCCCGTAGGGGGTGTCGTTGGCCAGCGCGATGCCCTCGTCGTCGCTGTCGAAGGGCAGCACGACCAGGACCGGGCCGAAGATCTCGGACTGCACGATCTCGCTGTCCTGTGCGGCTCCGGCGATCAGCGTGGGCCGGTAGTAGGCGCCGTTGGCCAGCGCGCCCTGGGGTGCCTCGCCGCCGGTGACGACGGTGGCGTAGGCGCGCGCCCGGTCCACGAAGCCGGCCACCCGGTCGCGCTGGGCGTGCGAGATCAGCGGTCCCAGGTCGGTGGACGGGTCGAAGGGGTCGCCGAGCCGCACGGTCGCCATCAGATCGGCGACACCGCTGACGAAGGCGTCGTAGAGGGGGCGCTGGACATAGGCGCGGGTGGCGGCGGTGCAGTCCTGGCCGGTGTTGATCAGTGCCCCGGCGACCGCGCCGTGCACGGCGGCCTCCAGGTCGGCGTCGTCGAAGACGACGAAGGGGGCCTTGCCGCCGAGTTCGAGGTGCAGCCGCTTGACGGTGCCGGTGGCGATCTCGGCGACCCGCTTGCCGACGGCGGTCGAGCCGGTGAAGGAGGTCATGGCGACGGAGGGGTGGCCGACGAGGCGCTCACCCGCGTCCCGGCCGGCGCCGGAGACGATGTTGAGCGCCCCGTCGGGCAGCCCCGCGCGCTGGGCGGCCTGCGCGAACAGCAGCGAGGTGAAGGGGGTGATCTCGGCCGGCTTGAGGACGATCGTGTTGCCCGCGGCGAGGGCCGGCAGCACCTTCCAGGCGGCCATCTGGAGCGGGTAGTTCCACGGTGCGATGGAGCCGACGACGCCGATCGGCTCGCGGCGGATCACGGAGGTGTGGTCGGCGCTGTATTCCCCGGCCGCCTTGCCCTCCAGGTGCCGGGCGGCGCCCGCGAAGAACGCGGCGTTGTCGATCGAGCCCGGTACGTCGAACTCCTCGCTGAGCTTGATCGGCTTTCCGCAGTTCAGCGACTCGGCGCGGGCGAGGTCGCCGGCGTCCTCGGTGAGCGCGGCGGCGAAGCGGTGCAGGGTGTCGGAGCGCTCGCCGGGCGTGGCACCGCCCCAGTCCGCGAACGCCCGCCGTGCGGCCTCGACGGCCGCGTCCACCTCTGCCTCGCCGGCGAGTTCGTAGGAGTACACCGTCTCGCCGGTCGCCGGGTCCACGACGTCCTGGGTACGGCCGGAACTGCCGCTCCGGAGACTGCCTGCGATGAATTGCGCGCCCTCGGCGAACCGCTCGGTGGCATCGAACCGCTGATCCATGGTGCACTCCTCCGCCGGGCGCCGGGGCCGCTCAGCGGCACTGCCTGGCGTAGCTATTTCCGGAATCGATGGCCGATCCTGGCAGAGGAACGCAACCTCAACAAGTGATTCCGTTGTTGCCTTTTGGTTACACGACGAAATCTGTTCTTTGCCTGGCCACGGCCCCGACACGTTGTCAGTGCCCGCTGACAGAATCCCGGCATGATGCACGACCACACGGGGATCACCACGGAGGAAGCCGCCGGCCGCGCCGCCGACGGGCCGCGCTCGGTCGACGAGCTGCGCCGGGCGACGGCCGCCGGGAAGCACCCGAAGTACGTCTTTTTCTGGGGCCACAGCCCGCGGCGCGACGGCAGCCTCGGCGCCAGTTGTTTCAGCCAGTGGTGGCCCTCCCCCTTCACCGTCGACCGCGTCCGCTACGCCACCGCGGAGCACTGGATGATGGCCGGCAAGGCCCGGCTGTTCGGCGATGCGGAGGCCGAGCGGCGGGTGCTCGCGGCGCGCCACCCCCGCCAGGCCAAGGACGCCGGGCGGACGGTCCGCGGCTTCGACGAGGAGACCTGGCAGCGCCGGCGCTTCGCCCTGGTCGTCGAGGGCAGCGTGCACAAGTTCCGGCAGGACGCCGCCCTGCGGGAGTACCTGCTGGGCACGGGGTCCCGGGTGCTGGTCGAGGCCAGTCCGCTGGACCGGATATGGGGCATCGGCCTGGCCGCCGACGACGAGCGGGCCGCCGACCCGGCGCGCTGGCGGGGCCTGAATCTGCTGGGCTTCGCGCTGATGGCGGCCCGGCAGCAGCTGCGGGAAGAGGCGGGCGGGCAGCCGTAGGGCAGGCCCGGGGCCGCTCCTGCGGGCCGGTGCGTCATCCCCCGCGCCATGACCGCCCCGCCCCACATAGCATGGCCGGGCCCCTCCGCGCACTCCGGCGCACCCTTTGACCAGGAGGAACCGTTGTCCGATCTCGATGCCTTCATCACGGGCCTGCCCAAGGCGGAACTGCACGTCCACCACGTCGGATCGGCGTCCCCGCGTATCGTCTCCGAGCTGGCGGCCCGCCACCCCGACTCCGCCGTCCCCACCGACCCCGACGCCCTGGTCGACTACTTCACCTTCCGCGACTTCGCGCACTTCATCGAGGTCTACCTCTCCGTCGTGGACCTGATCCGCGATGCCGAGGACGTCCGGCTGCTGACGTACGAGGTCGCCCGGGACATGGCCCGGCAGCAGATCCGCTACGCCGAGCTGACCGTCACCCCCTTCAGCTCGACCAGCCGCGGCATCCCCGACGCCGCGTTCGTCGAGGCGATCGAGGACGCCCGCAAGGCGGCGGAGTCGGAGCTGGGCGTGGTGCTGCGCTGGTGCTTCGACATCCCCGGCGAGGCGGGCCTGGCGTCCGCGGAGGAGACCGCCAGGATCGCCTGCGACCTGCAGCCCGAGGGCCTGGTCTCGTTCGGCCTCGGCGGCCCGGAGATCGGGGTCTCGCGCCCGCAGTTCAAGCCGTACTTCGACCGCGCCCGCGCGGCCGGTCTGCACTCCGTCCCGCACGCCGGGGAGACCACCGGACCCGAGACGATCTGGGACGCGCTCCGCGAGCTGGGCGCCGAGCGCATCGGCCATGGCACCAGCGCCACCCAGGACCCCGCGCTGCTGGCCCATCTCGCCGAGCACCGCATCCCGCTGGAGGTCTGCCCCACCTCCAACATCGCCACCCGCGCGGTGCGCACCCTGGACGAGCACCCGCTCAAGGAGATGGTCGACGCGGGCGTGCTGGTCACCATCAACAGCGACGACCCGCCGATGTTCGGCACCGACCTCAACACCGAATACGGCGTCGCCGCCCGCCTGTTGGGCCTGGACACGAAGGGCGTGGCCGCCCTCGCCAAGAACGCCGTCGAGGCCTCCTTCATGGACGCCCCCGCGAAGGCCCGGCTGTCAGCGGAGATCGACACGTACACGGCGTCCTGGCGCGCCTGACCACGAGGGCCGGCGCCCCGACCGCCCGCCCGTCGTCCCCCGGACCGCACCCGGGGCCGGCGGGACGACGGGCGGTCGGGGCCCCCTACAACCCCACGATTACAACCCCACGATCCCGTTCCACTCCTTGGCGAACTCGGTCCGCTCGGCGGAGGTGATGTCGCGGGCGATGGCCAGCCGCTTGCGCATCGCGTCGTCGGGGAAGATCAGCGGATCCTCGGCGAGGGCGGCACGCTCCTTGTCATGGGAGGACGCGAGGACCTCCCGCGCGGCCGGCACGGGGCAGACATAGTTGACCCAGGCGGCCAGCTCCGCGGCCACCGCCGGCTCGTAGTAGTAGTCGATCAGCCGCTCGGCGGTGCGCTTGTGTGCCGCGAGGTTGGGGATCAGCAGGCTCTCCGCCCAGAGTTCGGCGCCCTCCTGCGGCACCACGAACTCGATGTCCGGGTTGTCGGCCTGCAGTTGGATCACATCGCCCGAGTAGGCCTGGGCGGCGAGCACGTCCCCGGAGTCGAGGTCCTTGATGTAGTCGTTGCCGGTGAAGCGCCGGATGTGGCCGCGGCTCACCAGCCGGCGGATCCGGTCGGTCATCCGGTGGAAGTCGCCGGCCGTCCAGCGGGTGATGTCGACGCCGTCGCCCTGCATCAGCATCGCGAACGATTCGTCGAGCCCGGAGAGCAGGGTGACCCGGCCGCGCAGGTCGTCCTTCCACAGATCCGAGGTGTGCCTGATCTCCCGGCCGAGCTTGCGGCGGTTGTAGGCGATACCGGTGATCCCGGACTGCCAGGGCACCGAGTGCCTGCGGCCCGGGTCGAAGTGCGGGGTGCGCAGCTGCGGATCGAGGTACCGGGCGACGTGCGGCTGAGCGGCCCGGTCCATCTCCTGCACCCACCCCAGCCGGACGAGGCGGGCGCACATCCAGTCGCTCATGACGATCAGATCGCGGCCGGTGCTCTGATGGTTCATCAGCGCCGGGCCGATCTTGCCGAAGAACTCGTCGTTGTCGTTGATCTCCTCGGTGTACGTGACGGAGATCCCGCTGCGCCGCTCGAATGCCGCCAGGGTGGGCCGGCGCTGCTTGTCGTGGTCGTCGACGTCGATGTAGAGCGGCCAGTTCGCGAAGACCAGCCGGGGGTCGCGCGCCGACCGGTCCGGGCCGGTGCGGTCCGCCGCCCAGACGTACGCGGGCGGCACCCCGCATCCGGTCATGGCGGCCAGCGCCCCGGTCACCCCTGTCGCTCCCGCACCCCGGAGCAGCGCACGCCGCGAAAGATCAGCCATGGCGAGCACTCTCACGCGCCGCGGGCGGAGGCGGCAAGAGACAGAGCGTCCATTGCCGGGCCTCCGCCCGCGACGGTGTGTCGGGCGTTGTGTGCCGCCCGACGGGGTCAATTCCCCTGTGGATCCTGCCGGTTCAGCCGTCCAGCGAGGTCATCACGTGCTTGATGCGGGTGTAGTCGTCGAAGCCGTAGGACGACAGGTCCTTGCCGTAGCCGGACTTCTTGAATCCGCCGTGCGGCATCTCGGCGACCAGCGGGATGTGGGTGTTGATCCACACACAGCCGAAGTCGAGGCTCCGCGACATCCGCATGGCGCGGGCGTGGTCCTTGGTCCACACCGAGGACGCCAGCGCGTACTCGACGCCGTTGGCCCACTGCACCGCCTGCTTCTCGTCGGAGAAGGACTGGACGGTGATGACCGGGCCGAAGACCTCGTGCTGGACGATCTCGTCGTCCTGCTTGAGGCCCGAGACGACGGTCGGGGCGAAGAAGTAGCCCTTCTCGCCGACCTGTTCGCCGCCCGCCTCGATCTTGGCGTGCGCGGGCAGCCGCTCGATGAAGCCCTTGACCTGCTTGAGCTGGTTGGCGTTGTTCAGCGGGCCGTAGAGCACGTCCTCGTCGTCGACCGCGCCGGTCTTGGTCTCCGAGGCGGCCTTGGCCAGCGCGGCGACGAACTCGTCGTGGATGGACTCGTGGACCAGCACCCGGGTCGCGGCCGTACAGTCCTGGCCGGCGTTGAAGTATCCGGCGACGGAGATGTCCCCGACGGCCTTGGCGATGTCGGTGTCCTCGAAGACGACGACCGGCGCCTTGCCGCCCAGCTCCAGATGGACCCGCTTGAGGTCCTTCGAAGCGGACTCGGCGACCTGCATACCGGCACGCACCGAGCCGGTGATCGAGGCCATCGCCGGGACCTTGTGCTCGACCATCAGCCGGCCGGTCTCGCGGTCACCGCAGATGACGTTGAACACGCCACGGGAGTGGCCCAGTTCGTCCAGCACGCTGCCGATGATGTCGGCGATCAGCACCGTCGAGGCGGGGGTGGTGTCGGACGGCTTGATGACGACGGTGTTGCCCGCCGCCAGCGCGGGGGCGAACTTCCACACGGCCATCATCATCGGGTAGTTCCACGGCGCGACCTGGGCGCAGACGCCGACCGGCTCACGGCGGATGATGGAGGTGAAGCCTTCCATGTACTCGCCGGCCGAGCGGCCCTCCAGCATCCGGGCGGCACCCGCGAAGAAGCGGATCTGGTCCACCATCGGCGGGATTTCCTCGGAGCGTACGAGCGCGATCGGCTTGCCGCAGTTCTCGGACTCGGCGGCGATCAGCTCCTCGGCCCGCTCCTCGAAGCGGTCGGCGACCTTGAGCAGCACCTTCTGGCGCTCGGCGGGGATCAGGTCGCGCCACGCGGGGAAGGCGGCCTCGGCGGCAGCCATCGCCGCGTCCACGTCGGCGGCGCCCGAGAGCGGGGCGGTGGCGTAGGGCTCGCCCGTCGCGGGGTTGACCACCTCCGTGGTCCGCCCGTCGGCGGCGTCCCGGAACTCCCCGTCGATGTAGTTGCGCAGACGACGCAGTGCGGTGGTCACTGTGCGCCCCCTTCAGTCAGTTGTCCGGTGATGTGGCTCCACCCTAGCCATGGGACCCACGTTTTCAACACACCCGCCACTCAGTAACAACGGAATCAGTGAAATTTCGATCGCGAGACGACTAATTTCATCGATTTGGGGTTGCAAGACAGACGAGGCTCGTGCACAGTGAACGACGTGGCCACTCGTGACAGAAACGGCAGCACCCCGTCGATCGACTCCGTCTCCCTGGCGATCATCGAGCAGCTCCAGGAGGACGGGCGCCGTCCGTATGCCGCGATCGGCAAGGCCGTGGGCCTGTCCGAAGCGGCGGTACGCCAGCGCGTACAGAAACTGCTCGACCAAGGCGTGATGCAGATCGTCGCGGTCACCGACCCCCTCACGGTCGGTTTCCGCCGGCAGGCAATGGTCGGCATCAACGTCGAAGGTGACCTCGACCCCGTGGCCGACGCCCTGACGACCATGGAAGAGGTCGAGTACGTCGTCATGACGGCAGGCTCCTTCGATCTCCTCATCGAGATCGTCTGCGAGGACGACGACCACCTGCTGGAAATGATCAACAAGCGGATCCGCACGCTTCCCGGCGTCCGATCCACCGAGAGCTTCGTGTACCTCAAGCTCCGGAAGCAGACCTACACCTGGGGAACGAGATAACGATGAGCGGCGACCTCTCCAAGACGGCATACGACCACCTGTGGATGCACTTCACCCGCATGTCGTCGTACGAGAATGCCCCCGTGCCCACGATCGTGCGCGGTGAGGGCACCAACATCTACGACGACAAGGGCAAGCGCTACATCGACGGCCTCGCCGGCCTCTTCGTGGTCAACGCCGGCCACGGCCGGGTCGAGCTCGCCGAGACCGCCTACAAGCAGGCGCAGGAGCTGGCCTTCTTCCCCGTGTGGTCCTACGCCCACCCCAAGGCCGTGGAGCTCGCCGAGCGCCTGGCCAACGAGGCCCCCGGCGACCTCAACAAGGTCTTCTTCACCACCGGCGGCGGCGAGGCCGTCGAGACCGCCTGGAAGCTGGCCAAGCAGTACTTCAAGCTCGTCGGCAAGCCGATGAAGCACAAGGTGATATCCCGCGCGGTCGCCTACCACGGCACCCCGCAGGGCGCCCTGTCCATCACCGGCCTGCCCGGCCTGAAGGCCCCCTTCGAGCCGCTGGTCCCCGGCGCGCACAAGGTCCCGAACACCAACATCTACCGCGCCCCGATCCACGGCGACGACCCCGAGGCCTTCGGCCGCTGGGCCGCCGACCAGATCGAGCAGCAGATCCTCTTCGAGGGCCCCGAGACCGTCGCCGCGGTCTTCCTGGAGCCGGTGCAGAACGCCGGCGGCTGCTTCCCGCCGCCGCCCGGCTACTTCCAGCGGGTCCGCGAGATCTGCGACCAGTACGACGTGCTGCTCGTCTCCGACGAGGTCATCTGCGCCTTCGGCCGCCTGGGCACCACGTTCGCCTGCGACAAGTTCGGCTACGTCCCGGACATGATCACCTGCGCCAAGGGCATGACCTCGGGCTACTCCCCGATCGGCGCCTGCATCATCTCCGACCGTCTGGCCGAGCCGTTCTACAAGGGCGACAACACCTTCCTGCACGGCTACACCTTCGGTGGCCACCCGGTCTCCGCGGCCGTCGGCGTCGCCAACCTCGACATCTTCGAGCGCGAGGGCCTCAACCAGCACGTCCTCGACAACGAGGCCAACTTCCTCAACACCCTGCAGAAGCTGCACGACCTGCCGATCGTCGGCGACGTCCGCGGCAACGGCTTCTTCTACGGCATCGAGCTCGTCAAGGACAAGGCCACCAAGGAGTCCTTCAACGACGAGGAGACCGAGCGCGTCCTGTACGGCTTCCTCTCCAAGGCGCTGTACGACAACGGTCTCTACTGCCGCGCCGACGACCGTGGCGACCCGGTCATCCAGCTCGCGCCGCCGCTCATCGCCGACCAGCCGGTGTTCGACGAGATCGAGCAGATTCTGCGCACGGTCCTCACCGAGGCGTGGACCAAGCTCTGACCCCCGCGGCACCAGCCGCCGCGCGCCGGGACAACTGAACATCCAGCGGCCCAGATTCGCTCACTTCAAGCCATACGAGTGAATCTGGGCCGTTGTGCTGCCAAGCGACGAATACCGGGGGTCACCAGTACTTACCGTGCTAGAGACCGATACCCTCCATGGTCGTTCACCCGGTCGGGGGAACGATTCGACGCCTACAACAAGAGGTGCGCAGATGGTGGCCCCGCCTGACAACGACGTTCTCTGGGCCCGCGGCCTGCACCACACGCACGGCGGCACCTCCGCCCTCGCCGGAGTCTCCGTCGGCGTCCGCGAAGGCGAGATCCTCGCCGTCACCGGCCCGCGCGGCAGTGGCAAGACCACCCTCCTGAAATGTCTCTCCGGCCAGCTCGTGCCGACCGAGGGCGAGGTCTGGTTCAACAGCTCTCCCGTGCACACCCTGTCCTCCCCCAGCCGTGAGCGGCTGCGCCTGGACCGGTTCGGCTGGATCGACACCGAGCCGCACCTCGTCCACGAGCTCACCGCCTGGGAGAACGCCGCCCTGCCCCTGCTGCTCCGCGGCACCGGCACCCGCTCGGCCAAGCACACCGCCCTCGAATGGCTCGACCGCCTCGACGTCGGCATGTGCGCCGGCCGCCGCCCCGCCAAGCTCGACCAGTCCCAGCGCCAGCGCGTCGCCATCGCCCGCGCGCTCGCGACCACGCCCCAGGTGCTGTTCGCCGACGAACCGACCGCCCCGCTGCACCGCGCCGACGGCACCCAGGTGCTGCGCACCCTGACCACCGCGGCCCGCTCGCACCAGATCACCGTGGTCCTGGCGACCCATGATCCGGACGTCGCCACGCTCGCCGACCGGACCCTGGCGCTCCTCGACGGCCGCCCGGCGAGCGCCGCCTCCGCCACCAGCGGCTCCTCCGATGAGGAAAGCAGGGCAGCGTGCTCGCTCTCCGTCTAGCCCGCGGCTCGCACCCCCTCGTCCTGCTGCGCCGCCTGTCCGTCGCCGCCGCCGCGGCCGGCACCGGGTTCCTGCTGCTCTCCACCGTCGGCCACGCCGCCGGGCACCCGTCCGCGGCCGACGAGTCCCTGGTACGCCTGCTGTGGTGCGCGGCGCCGCTGGCGGCCACCGCCCAGTTCGCGGTGTCCACCGCCCGTACGGACCCCGCCGCCCGTCTGCAGCGCGGGATGGCCGCGGCCGGCCTGGGCCCGCTGCGCCTGACCCTGCTCGCGACGGCCTCCACCGCACTGACCTGTCTGCTGGGCGTTCTCCTCGCGCTGCTGGCCTTCCTGCGGCTGCGCGGCGATCTGGGCGGCCCGGGCGGCTCCGGCTCGCTCGGCATCGACTCCGCCCTGCTCGGCGCCGGCCATCCGGTGCCGCTGGCCGGCGCGCTCCTGCTGCTGGCGACCGTGCCGGTGACCGCCGCGGTCGCCACCGCCGTCGCCCTGCGGCCCCGCAACGAGAACGGCTCCCGCGAGACCGCGGCCCGCTCCCGGACCGCCCCGCCCTCGGGTCTCCCCTGGGGCATCGCCCTGGCCGCGGCCGGCCTGGCGATCGAGGCGTACACCAGCCCCGGCCCGCACGCCCCCGGCGGGCTGCTGCCGCTGCCCGGCCGGCTGATCGGCAGCCCGCCCGGCGTGCTGGCCGGCTGGGCACTGTCCGCCTTCGGCCTGGTCCTGGCCGGTCCCGGGCTGGTGCATCTGTGCGGCCGGCTGCTCTGCGCCGGGCGGCCGGGCGCGCTGCGCCTGCTGTCCGGGCGGGTGCTCCAGGAGGAGTCGCACCGCCTCGGCCGCCCGCTGGGTGTGCTGTGCGCGGTCGGCTCCGCCGCGTACGCCGCCGTGAAGGTCTACGAGGCCTCGCCCGCCCGGCCGTTCGGACCGCTCACCGCCGTCGGCGCGGCGGTGGTCCTCGCCTGTGTGACCGCCAGCGCGCTCACCGCCGCACTGGAATCCCGCACCGCCCGCGCCCACACCACGGCCGCCCTCCGCCGGCTGGGCGCCTCCGCGTCCGTCCTCCACCGCGCCGCGGCGCTGCGCGGCCTGGCCCTGGTCCTCGTCCTGGCGCCCCTGACGTGGACGGTGGCGGAGATGGCCACCCTTCCGCTGGTGCACTGAGGGTCCCGGCCCGCCGGGGCCACGGATGACTCGTGGCGCCAGGAGCCGGGGCCCGCCGCACACCGCGGCCCGCACCGCCACCTGGCCCCCTGGGCGCGTCACCGCGGTCCTAACATGACGCACGTGCAGTCGAATTCACATGCCTCCGCCGCCCGCCGTCCCCCCGCCCACGACGACAACCACGACCACGAGATCGAGTCCCTGGAGGAGTTCGACCGGGTCGTCGCCGCCGGCAGCCTCGCCGGTCACCGCGTCCAGTCGGTCGATCTGACGGACCGTACGTTCGCGCTGCTCAGCACGGACGCCTCGGATTCCGTGTTCCTCGGCTGCGCCATGGAGGAGGACGCCGCGGCCAAGATACGTGCCGGGGGCGCCCTGGTCTTCCCGCCCGTACCGGACCTGCCGTTCGATCCCTACCGGGGCGGGCTCTACGGGCCGGACGAGCTCTTCGCGCAGCTGGTCGACGCCGGCTACGACGCCACCCCGGACGCCCGCACCTACGCCTGGTTCCAGGAGACCAAGGCGGACGGCGACATCTTCGCCTCGATGCTGCGCAGCATCCATGACGACGCCGTCTCCGACGCCCTGGACGAAGACCTCGCCGGTGCCCAGGTGGTGGGCATCATGGGCGGCCACGCCCTGGAGCGCGGCTCCGCGGCCTACGCGGGCGCGGCCCGGCTCGGCCGCCGGCTCGCCCGCACCGGCCTGACCGTGGCGACCGGCGGCGGACCGGGCGCGATGGAGGCGGCGAACCTCGGGGCGTACGCCGCGCCCTTCGAGGACGGCATGCTCGACTCGGCGCTGGAAATCCTCGCCAAGGCACCGCACTTCGCCCCCTCGGTCACCGACTGGGCACGGGCCGCCTTCGAGATACGGCGCAGCTGGCCGGACGGCGGCGCCTCGGTCGGCATCCCCACCTGGTTCTACGGCCACGAGCCGCCGAACGCCTTCGCCTCCCGGATAGCGAAGTACTTCGTCAACGCGGTGCGCGAGGACGGACTGCTGGCGCGCTCCCGGGCCGGTGTGGTGTTCCTGCCGGGCGCGGCCGGGACCGTACAGGAGATCTTCGACAACGCGACCCCGAACTACTACGGGTCGCGGGGCGAGCCGACCCCCATGGTGCTGGTGAACCGCGCCCACTGGACCGAGCAGCTCCCCGCCTGGCCGCTGCTCCAGGCGCTCGCCTCGGAGCACCCCATGGCGGCCCGGATCGCGCTGGTCGACTCGGTGGACGAGGTCCCGGACACCCTGGCCCGCCTCCGCGCCGCGGCACCGGCCTGATCCGGCCGCGGGGGCTCCCCCGCGGGGGCTCTCCGCGTCCGCACCGGTCCCCACCGGACGGCCGTACGGGTGCGTTTGCCCGCCCGAGGCAACTCCGGCCCCCGAATGCACGTCTGCCAGTCCGGCAGTGAACAGCAGTGCAGTGCAGAGGCAGTGCACTGCACAGGCAGTACAGACAGCGGGCGAACGGAGTTCTTGGTGATCATCGGTCTGCTGACGGCCGTGGCGGCGTCGGCCGGTTACGGCACGGGATCGGTTCTGCAGGCGCTGGGCTCGCGCAAATCCGCCCGCCGGGAGGCGGCCAAGGCCTCCGCGTCCGGTGTCACCCAGCACGGCGGCCCCAGCCTGGCGTCCACCGCAAAGGCGGCCGTGACCTGGGAATTCATGCTGGGCACGGTGCTGGACTTCATAGGGTTCGGGCTCGGCGCGCTGGCGGCCCGGCTGCTGCCGCTGTTCCTTTCGCAGACCGTGATCAGCGCCAACCTCGTGATCACTGCCGTACTGAGCGTCAAGCTCCTGGGCCTGCGGCTCAGCCGCGCCGAGTGGACCTCCATCGCCGTGGTCTGTTCGGCGCTGGTGCTGCTGGCCACGGCCGCCGGGCCGGAGGGCAGCGGCCACACCCCGCTCGCCGCCCACTGGTGGCTGCTCGCCGCCTCCGTCGTGCTCATCGGCGGCGGCACCGTGGTCGTGCGGCTGCTCGGCGCGCGGGCCGCGATCCTCGCGGGGCTCTTCTCCGGCCTGGGCTTCGGCGCGCTCGGCATCGGGGTACGGGTGCTGAACGGGATGGCCCCCTTCGATCTGCCGTCCCTGCTCGGCGACCCCGCGCTGTACGCGATCGGCGTCGCCGGAATCGGCGGGATGTATCTGCACACCGTCGCCCTCCAGCTCGGCTCGGTGAACGGCGCCACGGCGGCGCTGGTGGTGGGCGAGACGGTGATCCCCGGCATTCTCGGGGTGCTGTGGCTGGGCGACTCCTCCCGACCGGGCTTCGCCTGGGTCGCCGTCCTGGGCTTCGTGGTGGCGGTGGCCGGGGCCGTCGCGGTCGCGTGGTTCGGCGAGCCCGAGCCGGGGGCGCACGACGACCCGGCACCGGCCGGCGAGCTGCCCGCGGAGGCGGCGGCGCGCTGAGGGCGACCGGCTGCCGAGGGCCCCGTCGGACGTCGGAGGACACCGCGGCCCGGTCCCCGGCGCCCTCCGTACGGTCAGCCCGCCGGCGCCCCGCCGTCCAGCACCACCACGTCCGCTGCGGCGAACGCGAGGCCCACCCGCTCGCCCACCTCGGGCGCGTCCCGCAGCGTGCAGGCCGCCTCGATCTGCGGTCCGACGGCGGGTTGCAGCAGCAGCGCGACATGGGTGCCACGGAACGTCCGGGCCGCGACCGTGGCGGGCACGCCGTCCGGGGCCGCCGTCAGCCGCACCCCGGCCGGGCGGACGAGCAGGCGGCAGGGCCCGTCCGCGGTGCCGTCCGGGACCGGCACCTTGCCCCAGGGGGTGGCGGCCGCCTCGCCCTGCACCGTCGCCTCGACCACGTTGTCGAAGCCGAGGAAGCGGGCGACGAATTCCGAGGCGGGCCGCTGCCAGACCTCCAGCGGGGTGCCGCTCTGGGCGATCCGGCCGTCCTGCATCACCACGACCCGGTCGGCGAGCGCGAAGGCCTCGCCCTGGTCGTGCGTGACGGCGAGCACGGTCGTTCCCAACTCCCGGAAAAGACGGCGGAGTTCGACGACCAGCCGTTCGCGCAGCCCGCGGTCGAGCTGGCCGAGGGGCTCGTCCAGCATCAGCAGACGGGGGCGTGGGGCCAGCGCGCGGGCCAGGGCGACCCGCTGCTGTTCACCACCGGACAGCGAGGCCACGGCGCGCCGCTGGGCGCCCGGCAGCCCCACGAGGTCCAGGAGTTCGGTGACCGTACGCTCCCGGTCGGCGCGCGAGGACCCCCGCATCCGCAGTCCGAAGGCGACATTGCCCTCGACATCGCGCTGCGGGAAGAGCTGGTGGTCCTGGAACATCAGGCCGACCCCGCGCCGGTGCGCGGGCACCCCCCGCTGCTCCCGCCCCTCCAGCAACACCTGCCCGGCGTCGGCGTGCTGGAGACCTGCGACCACTCTGAGCAGGGTGGACTTGCCGCTGCCGCTCGGCCCCAGGACGCAGACGATCTCCTGCGCGGCGACGTCCAGGTCCACCGCGTCGAGCGCAGGGCGCCCGGCCGCGGTGAAGCGGACGGTCACCCCGCCCAGCCGTAGCAGCTCCGGCGCCCGTGTGGTGGTGTCCGCTGCCGTCATCTAGAACTCCCCGGAGTGGTCGACGGGGCGCAGGCGCTCCAGTACCAGCAGGGCGCCGGCACACACCACCATCAAGATGGTCGACAACGCCATCGCCTGCCCGTAGTTGGTCTCCCCCGCCCGCCCCAGCAGACGGGCCACGGCGACCGGCAGCGTCGGCCGGTCCGGCCGCGCGATGAAGACGGTCGCCCCGAACTCACCGAGCGACACCGCGAAGGCGAAGCCCGCGGCGATCAGCAGCGCCCGCCGCACCAGCGGCAGGTCGACCTCGCGCCACACCCGCCAGGGCGAGGCGCCGAGCACGGCGGCGGCCTCCCGCAAACGTGCATCGACAGCCCGCAGCACCGGCAGCATCGTCCGGACCACGAACGGCACCCCCACCAGCGCCTGGGCGAGCGGGACCAGCCACCACGAGGCACGCAGGTCGAGCGGCGGCTTGTCGAGGCTGATCAGAAATCCGAAGCCGACGGTCACCGCGGAGACCCCGAGCGGCAGCATCAGCAGGGCGTCGAAGCCGCGGACGAACCGGCTGATCGCGGGCGTCCGGCCGGACGGGCCCCGGCGCAGCCGCGGCAGGGTCAGTACAGCGGCCGCCAGCCCGCCCACCACCAGAGCGATCACCGTGGCCGCGGCCCCGTAGGCGAGCGAATTCCACAGGGCGTCCAGGGGCGCGACGACAAACGTGCTGTCGGCGGCCGCGGCGGACCGCAGCGAGGTGTAGAAGACCGTGCCGTAGCCGTCCGGCCCGGCGAACGACCGCTCCACCAGCACCACCAGCGGCACCAGCAGCAGCACGGTGATGACGGCGAGCGTGCCCCACAGCAGCGCCCACTGGCCACCACCGCGCGGCCGGTGGGCGGTCTGCGACGCGTCCACCAGCCGCAGCGCGGACTCCCGGCGGCGCACGGTCCAGGCGTGCAGCGCCAGCACGCCCAGCACCGCGGCGAACTGGACGAGGGTGAGCACCGCGGCCGTCGGCAGATCCAGGAAGTCCGCGGTCTGCCGGTAGATCTCCACCTCCAGCGTGGAGAAGGTGGGCCCGCCCAGAATCTGCACCACGCCGAAGGAGGTGAAGGTGAACAGGAAGACCATCAGCGCGGCGGCCGCGACGGCCGGCCCCAGCGCGGGCAGCGTCACCCGCCGCCAAGCCGCGAACCGCCCGGCTCCCAGCACCCGCGCCGCCTCTTCCTGCCGCGGATCGAGCTGCCCCCACAGGCCGCCGACGGTGCGCACGACCACGGCGTAGTTGAAGAAGACGTGCGCCAGCAGGATCGCCCACACCGAGGTGTCCAGGCGCACCCCCCACAGCTCGTCCAGCAGCCCGCCCCGCCCGACGAGCGCCAGGAAGGCCGTGCCGACGACGACGGTCGGCAGCACGAACGGCACCGCCACCACCGCCCGCAGCAGCTGCTTGCCGGGGAAGTCGAAGCGGGCGAAGACATAGGCGCCGGGGAGCGCGATCAGCAGGGTCAGCACGGTCGAGGCGGCCGCCTGCCAGACGGTGAACCACAGCACCTGCACGATGTCCGGCTCGCTCAGCACGGCACCGAACCGGCCGAACTGCCACTGTCCGCCGTCCTTCAGCCCCCGCCCGACGATCGCCACGACGGGATAGGCGAAGAACAGCGCGAAGAAGGCGAGCGGCACGGCCATCAGACCGAGCCGCACCGCCGTCCCCTTCGCGGGCCCGCGGCCGCGGGTGCGCCCTACTTCAGAACGAGCGAGGACCACTGCTTGATCCACTGTTCGCGGTTCTTGGTGATCGTCTGAGGAGCCAGCGTCGCCGGCTTGCCGATCGTGGCGCCGTACTTGGTGAACACCTCCGGCACCTTGGCGTCCGCACGGGCCGGGTTGACGAACATCTGCAGCGGCTCGTCCTCCTGGAACTGCCGGCTCAGCAGGAAGTCCAGCAGCGCCTTGCCGCCCTTTTCGTTCTTCGCGCCCTTCAGCAGACCGCCGAATTCGATCTGCCGGAAGCAGGTGCCGGTCGCGACGCCGGTCGGCGCCTCCTTGGGCGCGGGCTTCTTGCCGAGCACCTCGGCCGGCGGGCTGGAGGCGTAGGAGACCACCAGCGGCTTGTCGCCCTTGCCCTTGCTCGCCGCGGACCCCGAGAAGCGCTGGTTGTAGGCCTGCTCCCAGCCGTCGACGACCTCGACGCCATTGGCCTTGAGCTTCTTCCAGTAGTCCTGCCAGCCTCCCCCAGACTTCGTCCGGGAGGTGCCCCCATTGCCGTAGGCGGCGACGGTGGCGAGCTGGAAGGCGAGCCCCGGCGAGGAGGTCGCCGAGTTCTCCGTGACGAGCAGCCCCTTGTACCGGGGCTTGATCAGATCGTCGAAGGTCTTCGGCGGCGCGATCTTGTGCCGGGCGAAGTAGCCGCGGTCGTAGTTGACGCAGATGTCGCCGTAGTCGAGCGGGGTGACGCGGTGCCGCGCCTTGTCCAGCTGCAGCCCGGCCGGGACGTGCCCGAGCCCCTTGGCCTCGTACGGGCTGAAGAGGCCCTCGTCCAGACCGCGCGAGAGCAGGGTGTTGTCGATGCCGAAGAACACATCGCCCTGCGGATTGTCCTTGGACAGGATCGCCTGGTTGACGGCCTTGCCGGCGTCCCCGCCCTTGAGGACCCGGACCTTGTAGCCGCTCTGCTTCTCGAACGCGGTCAGCACGGACTTGGACACGTTGAACGAGTCATGGCTGACCAGCGTGACGGTCTTGGCGTCCGCGCTGTCGCCCCCCGACGTGCCGCAGGCGGCCAACGCGGTCATGCCCATGGCAGCGGCAAGCGCTGCCGCGGTGATCCTGCTGGTGGTGCTCACTGAATGTCCTCCTGGCTGGCCAGGACGAGACGCTGCCCTGCCCGATGTCCGCGGTTCGTGACGTGCGAGGACGTACGGAGCGGACTTCGGGCAGGGCACAACAGCATGAGTGACGACCGAACTTCCTACCCGGCATGACCCGGGCGAGGTTCAAGGGTCTGCGGGCACCGTAGGACTACGGCGCTTCCGCACTCTCAGCGCTGTGGCGCTCCCCTGTCGGAATGTGCATTTGTTCGATCACACAGTACCAGCGAACGGTCAGCGTTCCGAGGCGGCGAGCTGCCCGCACGCGCCGTCGATCTCCTGACCGCGGGTGTCACGGACGGTCACCGGCACCCCGTGCGCCTCGATGGCCCGCACGAACGCCAGCTCGTCCTCGGGACGCGAGGCGGTCCACTTCGACCCGGGGGTCGGGTTCAGCGGAATGAGGTTCACATGGACGCGCTTGCCCTTCAGCAGCCGTCCCAGCAGGTCACCGCGCCACGCCTGATCGTTGATGTCCCGGATCAGCGCGTACTCGATCGAAATCCGCCGCCCGGACTTCTCCGCGTACTCCCACGCCGCGTCCAGCACCTCACGCACCTTCCAGCGCGTGTTGACGGGGACGAGCGTGTCCCGCAGCTCGTCGTCGGGGGCGTGCAGCGACACGGCCAGCCGGCACTTGAAGCCCTCGTCGGCGAACCGCAGCATCGCCGGCACCAGCCCGACCGTGGACACGGTGATCCCCCGCTGCGACAGCCCCAGCCCGTCCGGCTCGGGATCCGTCAGCCGCCGGATCGCGCCGACCACCCGCTTGTAGTTGGCGAGCGGCTCCCCCATCCCCATGAAGACGATGTTGGACAGCCGCGCCGCGCCGCCCGGCACCTCGCCGTCGCGCAGCGCACGCATCCCGTCGACGATCTGGTGCACGATCTCGGCGGTCGACAGATTGCGGTCCAGCCCCGCCTGCCCCGTCGCACAGAACGGACAGTTCATTCCGCAGCCGGCCTGCGAGGAGATGCACATGGTGACCCGGTCGGGATACCGCATCAGCACCGACTCGACGAGCGTCCCGTCATGCAGCTTCCACAGCGTCTTGCGCGTGGTGTCGTCGTCGCACGAGATGTGCCGCACGACCTTCATCAGCTCCGGCAGCAGCTCACCCGCCAACTTCTCCCGGGCCGCCGCCGGGATGTCGGTCCACTGCGCCGGATCATGCGCATAACGGGCAAAATAGTGCTGCGACAACTGCTTGGCACGAAACGGCTTCTCCCCGATCGCGGCGACCGCTTCGCGCCGCTCATCAGGACTGAGATCAGCAAGGTGCCGAGGGGGCTTCTTGGCGCCACGGGGCGCGACAAACGTGAGTTCTCCGGGTGCAGGCATGGTGGGTCCAGTGTGGCAGATCATCCGGCACCGCCCAGGTGAGAGCGGGGTGGGGGCCGTCACCCTCGGCCGCCGCCTGTCGCCCTTGACCGGCCTCGTACGGCCCAGGGAGGTCCCAGTGGCGGCTCCGCCGCCCCACCCCTTCACCCACAGCCCGTCGGGGACTCGACCCGCGACCACGCCCTGAACAGCCTGGATCTCGGTCAGCTGGTTCCAGCCACCGCGATCAGCCGCCTGCGGTCACTCGCATTACTCGTTCGGCCGGGCACCTCATGCAGGCTTCCGCCCTGATGCCCAGGATTGACCTCACGCTGTGTTTCCTCGTGAAGGTGGAAGAACATGCCCACGTACGTCGCGTTGCTGAACTGGACCGAACAAGGGATCCGAAACTACAAGGAGACCGCGAAGCGCGCTGA
Organism: Streptomyces sp. 2323.1; assembly: GCF_900221035.1. Lineage (NCBI taxonomy): Bacteria > Bacillati > Actinomycetota > Actinomycetes > Kitasatosporales > Streptomycetaceae > Streptomyces > Streptomyces sp. 2323.1. The sequence continues at coordinate 2,268,576 of NZ_LT907981.1, forward strand.
CTCCTTCGGCGCAGCGGCACAGAAGCTCGGGGCCAAGCTCCTGAACATCTACTGGACTGTCGGCCCCTATGACCTCGTGGCCGTCGTCGAGGCGCCCGACGACGAAACCGTCACCGCGACACTCCTGCAGCTCGGCGGGGTGGGCAACGTCCGTTCCACGACTCTGCGGGCCTTCGGTCGCGAGGAGATGGATCGCATCATCACCAAGGCTGCCGGCTGACGACCTCCACACACTGCGAGCGAGGGGTCTCCGGCTCACCATTGCCTGGCAAGGTCCGAAGCGGGGTGCCCAGCGAGCCGTGAACTCGCAGAGAAACCTGTGACTCAAGCTCCGGACGCGATGGACCACAGCGGCGCCTCGTACTGCCCCGGGCGCCTGCTGAGCAGCAGTTCCCTGAGGTCCTGGCGCTGGTTGGCGCCGAGCCCGAACGCTTCGGTGAGCCGGCGGAACGTCGTGTGCGTTACTCCGCGGCCCCCGGCGTCGGCCTCGAAGTCGTCGAGCTGTCGGAGTACGGCCTCCGGGTCGAGCTTCTGGGCGGGTTGGCTTCCCGGCCGAGCCTCGTTGCGCTCGTAGTCGATCTCGGAGAAGCCGCAGATCTCCCGGCTGTACTGCTCGACCTCGTGCAGGTTCTCCGTGGCGAGGATGGCTCGGGCGAGCTGGTTGCGGTGGAGGGCTTCGTCGAGGTCGGCCTCGTACACGACGGCGCCGTCGTCGGTGAGCGGGACCGGTGGGCCGGCCTCCCGCACTTCGCACAGGCCGCGGGCGCCTCGGGCCGTGGCGGCCAGCATCGCCGTGGCCTCGGAGGGGTGCCACTCCAGGACCGAGCTGACCGGGTGCATGTGCTCGGCGGTGAGCGTCAGGGCAGCGGGGCCGAGGCGGTCGCGGAGGGCGTCGGCGGGGAGTTCGCCGTCGAGGCCGGGGCCGGCGACCAGGAGTCGCACGGGGTAGTTGAGTTCGCAGCATGCCGCGAGCGTGAGGGCGTCGGCGAGGGGGCTGCGAAGGGTGGGCTCGTCGCCCCGGGCGAGAATGTCGCCGCCCACGTCCAGGAGGTCGACCGTGTCCGGCTCCAAGTGCTGTACGAGCTCTTCGAGTTGGCGGATGATTCCCTCGGCGCCGTGGTGCGGGTCGGTGAGCGCGAAGGTCTGCGGGAGCTCCGCCGCCAGTCGGGGAAGTGTCGACCCCGCGGGGGCGATCGGGGTCGCGTCGGCGGGGACGGTCCGGACGCTGCGGGTGAGGGGACGGAGGCCGGTGAAGTTGGCCGGTCCTCTGGGGCCGGGAACGGGATCGACCAGGAGGCGGTCCCACGCGTAGGTGAGAACTACTGCCGGAGGTTCGTCACCGTAGAGAGCGGCGTCCAGCATCGCTGCGGCAACGGCGTCGCCGCCTCCTCCTGCTGCCACGATCAGGCGCGTCACATGCGCCAGCGTACGCGCCGACGACCTGCACCGGCCACAGCGCAACGCACGGCCCAGCGGGGAAAAGTTGCTGGTGGGGGGCCTCCGGCCGCCCGTCATCCGCGGGGATTCAGTTCTCCGGGGCGGCGGTTGGGCCGTCGGGTTCGGCAGGCGGGCGGCCCCCGCCAAAGCGGGGGCCGCGAGGCGTCAGATGAGCCTCCAGGGCCGGGCGCGCCGGCCTGCTTCGTGCCGGCTGAGCCCCGTACGCAGCACGGTGAGGACCTGGTCGAGGTCGTCGCCCTGGTGGGGATCGTCGGCCATGCGGTTGCGACGGCGGACGCCGCAACCGGTGCAGCGGTGGACGATCATGTAGCCCTTGGTGGAGTGGTGATCGACGGCCACCGGGCGCATCAGCGCCCGGCAGTCGCTGGCACGGTCTCCGGGCCTGACGTCCACATGACGTGAGTGCAGGCACCGCGGGCAGTGGTTGCGGTAGCTCCCGTTGACCAGGGGCGCGACCTCTTCGCCGCAGTTGCTACAGGTGAAGCCGGTGTTCTCGGTGGTTCTGCTGATGGTGCTGCTCCTCGGCGAGTCGAAGGGATCTTCAACTCGGAGGCGCAGGGTTCCGTTGGCTCTCCCCCTGTTCAGGGGTCTCAGGCTCGGCCGGCGAGGGACGCGGTTCACCGCTCGCTTCTCGGGCGGGCGATTACTTCCGGCTCCAGCTTCATCAGGGCGTACTCGCATCCCTGAATCCGGACCACGACCGGGTTTGTCGGTTTGTCCCGGTCACTGTCACGCGGGCCTCCCCACGTGCCGCCGGTAGGTGTCGGTCCGGCCTCACTGACGTCGGCGCCGTCCCCTGTCAGGCAGCACCGGCAGCGGCACAGCGTTTCTTGATCACGCCACCTCCTTGTCCGTGTCACGGAGTGTTCCGAAGGCCGCCGGAACGGCTTCGGAGGGTGATGTCCACTTTATGCCGCGGTCCCCCGAGTCCGGCATCCCTTTTTCCCTGAGCCAGGGCCGGCGGCCGGCCACCCCCGCACCCCTTCCCGCCGGGCCGTCGATCCGGGTGACCGAGCCCTGCCACATGCCCGCCCGCCGCTGCAGACATACGAAGAGGGGCCCCCGCTTGGCGCGAGAGGCCCCTCACGAACATCACGAAGCCCGTGCTCCACAACAGTCCATGCTGCACAAAGAAAAGCGGGGAGCAGAGACGTAGAGCCCGCCTCGCTCCCCGCTACGGGATTCCGTGCCGTCAGCCGGCCCCCACAAAGATCACAAACAGCAGCCACACGACCGGCGCGGTCGGCAGCAGGGAGTCCAGACGGTCCATGATGCCGCCGTGGCCGGGCAGCAGAGTGCCCATGTCCTTGATGCCGAGATCCCGCTTGATCATGGATTCGCCGAGGTCACCGAGGGTGGCGCTGGCCGCGACGGCGAGGCCGAGCAGCAGGCCCTGCCACCAGGCGCCGTGCGCGATGAGGAATTCCATGCACAGCGCGCCGGCCACCATCGCGAAGAGCACCGCGCCGACGAGTCCCTCGCGGGTCTTGCCGGGGCTGATGCGCGGTGCGAGCTTGTGCTTGCCGAAGCGCCAGCCGACCGCGTACGCCCCGGTGTCGCTGACGACCGTCAGCAGCAGGAAGGTCAGTACCCGCAGCGCCCCGTCGGCCTCGGCCGCGAGCATCAGCGCCACGAACGTCGCGAGGAACGGCACGTAGAACGCCGCGAAGACACCGGCGGTGACGTCCCGCAGATAGTTCTCGGGCGCCTCGGTCATCCGCCAGACGAGGACGGCGAGCGCGGTGAGCGCCATCGCCACCCAGGCACCCTCGGCGCCGCGGACGTATCCGGCGACCACCATGGCGGTGCCACCGACCGCGAGCGGCACCAGCGGCACCTTGATGTCCTTGCGCTCGGCCAGCCGCGAGGTCAGCTCCCACAGGCCCACGACGACAGCGATCGCTATCACGCCGATGAAGATGGGCTTGTAGACGAAGAGCGACGCAACGATGATCACGCCGAGGCCGATGCCGACCCCTATCGCGGCACGGAGGTTGCGGCCCGCGCTCTTCTTCTTCGGCTTCTCTGAGTCCGGCGAGCTGTCGGACCCGGAACGAGAGGTGGGCATGGGCTCCTGCGGCTTTTCGTCGCGGAACAGGGGGCCGCTCAGGCGAGCAGCCCCCCGGTCGTCCAGGTGATCCCGGTTTTCCCGGATATCCCGATGTTCCCGGTCGTCGTCCTGGTGTCCGCCTGGCCCGGGCACGAGGGGCATGGGCCGAGTCTGCGCCGCGTCGCCCCGGTCGTACACGGGACCCGCCGGGACGGGGGGCGCCACCCCTCGAAGCGAGGAGGCCGGTCCGTGGTCGGTCGGCCCCCATTGACCGGCGCCGGGCGGGGCCCCCCAGGAAGACTCGTTCATCAGACCTCGAGGAGCTCGGATTCCTTGTGCTTGAGGAGCTCGTCCACCTGCGCGACGTACTTCGCGGTGGTGTCGTCGAGCTCCTTCTCGGCGCGGCGCACCTCGTCCTCGCCGGACTCCTTGTCCTTGACGAGCTTGTCGAGGGTCTCCTTGGCCTTGCGGCGGACGCTGCGGATCGAGATCTTCGCGTCCTCGCCCTTGTTCTTGGCGACCTTGATGAACTCCTTGCGGCGCTCCTCGGTCAGCTCCGGGAAGGTCACCCGGATGATGTTGCCGTCGTTGCTCGGGTTGACGCCGAGGTCGGAGTCGCGGATGGCCTGCTCGATGTTGCGCAGCGCGCTCTTGTCGAACGGGGTCACCACGGCCATCCGCGGCTCGGGCACCGAGAACGACGCCAGCTGGTTGATCGGCGTCATGGCGCCGTAGTAGTCCGCCACGATCTTGTTGAACATCGCCGGGTGCGCACGCCCGGTGCGAATCGCGGCGAAGTCCTCCTTGGCGACCACGACGGCCTTCTCCATCTTCTCCTCGGCCTCGAGGAGGATCTCTTCGATCACCACTTGCTCCTGGTCTTTTCGGTAAGAAGCAGAGCCTCGCCCCTGCCGCACGTCTTCTCCTGCACGGTGTCCGACCGGCAGGCAGTTGTCCATCCCCGTACCGGGGTCTGCCCCCGGCCGGGAGTTGCCGCCCGTACAGGCCGATGCCCGTACGGAACCACGGCAGTTGGGGCCGTCAGGCCCGAGTGCCCTGATCGCTGACGAGCGTGCCGATCTTCTCACCCTTCACCGCGCGCGCGATGTTGCCCTCGGCGAGCAGTTCGAACACGAGGATCGGGAGCTTGTTGTCCCGGCACAGGGTGATGGCGGTGGCGTCGGCGATCTTCAGGTCGCGGGTGATGACCTCGCCGTATTCGAGCGCGTCGAACTTGACCGCGTCCGGGTTCTTCTTGGGGTCGGAGTCGTAGACCCCGTCCACCCCGTTCTTGCCCATCAGCATGGCCTCGGCGTCGATCTCCAGGGCACGCTGGGCGGCGGTGGTGTCGGTGGAGAAGTACGGCATGCCCATGCCCGCGCCGAAGATGACGACCCGGCCCTTCTCCAGGTGGCGCACCGCGCGCAGCGGGATGTACGGCTCGGCGACCTGGCCCATGGTGATGGCCGTCTGGACGCGGGAGTCGATGCCCTCCTTCTCCAGGAAGTCCTGGAGCGCCAGACAGTTCATGACCGTGCCGAGCATGCCCATGTAGTCGGAGCGTGCCCGGTCCATACCGCGCTGCTGGAGTTCCGCGCCGCGGAAGAAGTTGCCGCCGCCGATCACGACGGCGATCTCGTAACCGTCGCGCACCACGGCGGCGATCTCGCGGGCCATCGCGTGCACGACGTCGGGGTCGACGCCCAGGCCGCCGCCGCCGGCGAACGCTTCGCCCGACAGCTTCAGCAGGAAGCGTCGCCTGCCGCCGTGACCGGCATGGTCTGTGTGCGCGCCGTCGGCACCGTGAATCATTGAGCTCTCCTCGTGCACATACGAAGAAGGCCATTGCCGTGGGTCTGGTCCAGATCCCTGTGCGGCAATGGCCTCCTCGTCACATCTGCGGCCGGCCGTTGAGCGGCCGACTGCGTACGACCCTAGCGGGGTCGCAGGTCATTCGCTGCCTTCGCGACAGGCTCAGATGCCGACCTTGATGCGCGAGAAGCGCTTCAGGGTGACACCGGCCTCCTGGAGGACCTTCTCGACGGACTTCTTGTTGTCGAGCGCGTACGGCTGACCGAGCAGCGTCGCGTCCTTGAAGAAGCCGTTGATGCGACCCTCGACGATCTTCGGAAGAGCAGCCTCGGGCTTGCCCTCGGCGCGGGTGGTCTCCTCCGCGACACGCCGCTCGGCCTCGACGACCTCGGCCGGCACGTCGTCCTTGGCGAGGTACTTCGGGGCGAACGCGGCGATGTGCTGCGCAATGCCCTTGGCGACCTCGGCGTTCTCCTTGTCGAGCTCGACGAGGACACCGATCTGCGGGGGCAGGTCGGGCATGGTGCGGTGCATGTACGCCGCCACGTAGCCGTCGGAGAACTGCGCGAAGCGGTCCAGGACGATCTTCTCGCCCAGAGTGGCGTTGGCCTCGTCGACGAACGCCTGGACGGTCTTGCCGGCCTCGATCTCGGAGGCGAGCAGGGCCGCGAGGTCGGCCGGAGAGGTCTTCGCGACGTGCGCGGCGATCTCGTTGGCGACGGCCTGGAACTTCTCACCCTTGGCGACGAAGTCCGTCTCGCACTTCAGCTCGACGATGACACCGGAGGTGTTGTCGCCGGCGATCACGGAGACCACCGCGCCGTTCTCGGCGGACCGGCCCTCGCGCTTGGCGACGCCCTTCTGGCCCTTGATACGCAGCGCCTCGACGGCCTTGTCGACGTTACCCTCGGCCTCGTCCAGGGCCTTCTTGCAGTCCATCATGCCGGCGCCGGTGAGCTCGCGGAGCTTCTTGACGTCAGCGGCGGTGTAGTTCGCCATGGTCTGTGAATCTCTTCTCGAAATCTCGAAGTCGAAAGATCTACGGGTGGACGGCGGGGGCGGCGCTTGTGGCGCCCTCCCCCGCCGTCGTCAACCGGATGCTGCGGGTCAGGCCTGCTCGGCCGGCTTCTCGGCGTCGGCCGGCTTCTCGGCCTCGGCGGCGGGGGCCTCGGCGGGCTTCTCCTCGGCCTTGGGGGCCTCGTCGTCAGCCTTCTTCTCGCCCTCGAGCAGGTCGCGCTCCCACTCGGCCAGCGGCTCGGCGGCAGCAGCCTTCTCGCCGGGCTTCTGGTCGCCGGTGGCGGCACCGGAGCGGGCGATGAGGCCCTCGGCGACGGCGTCGGCGATCACGCGGGTGAGCAGGGTGACGGAGCGGATCGCGTCGTCGTTGCCCGGGATCTTGTAGTCGACCTCGTCCGGGTCGCAGTTGGTGTCGAGGATCGCGACGACCGGGATGTTGAGCTTGCGCGCCTCACCGACGGCGATGTGCTCCTTCTTGGTGTCCACGATCCAGACGGCGCTGGGCACCTTCTGCATCTCGCGGATACCGCCGAGGGTCTTCTCCAGCTTGGCCTTCTCGCGGGAGAGGACGAGGAGCTCCTTCTTGGTGAGGCCGGAGGCGGCCACATCCTCGAAGTCGATCTGCTCGAGCTCCTTCAGGCGCTGCAGGCGCTTGTAGACGGTCGAGAAGTTGGTCAGCATGCCGCCGAGCCAGCGCTGGTTCACGTAGGGCATGCCCACGCGGGTCGCCTGCTCGGCAATGGCCTCCTGGGCCTGCTTCTTCGTGCCGACGAACATGACCGAGCCGCCGTGGGCGACGGTCTCCTTGACGAACTCGTAGGCGCGGTCGATGTACGACAGCGACTGGAGCAGGTCGATGATGTAGATGCCGTTGCGCTCGGTGAAGATGAAGCGCTTCATCTTCGGGTTCCAGCGGCGGGTCTGGTGCCCGAAGTGGACGCCGCTCTCCAGCAGCTCCCGCATCGTGACGACGGCCATGGCCGTACTCCTTGTTGTTCTCGGTTCCACTGCGGCCGGTCGGCCGCGGTGCCTGACGCCCCGACGCGCCTGCCGGGGATGACACCTTGCGGAGCCGTCCAAGGACCGAGGAGCGCGGCCGTCGTGCTGCCCGAACGGGACTGGTGCACTGACGGCGGGGCGTGCGAAGTCGACCCGGTGACCCGGATCGCCACCAGAAGTGTACGGGACGGGCGATGCACTGGGCGACACGCACCTTTTCGCACCCCAAGTGGGTGACGCCGTTGTCCACAGCCGGCCCGCCGTCCACAGCTCCCGACCAAGATCCCCACGCCCCGACGTCCTGCGCCACCGTCGAACCATGCGACGACACACCCGACGGAACACCCCACCGCCCTCCGACTCGACCAGAGGCCTTCCCGCCTGCGGCGTCTTCGCCCTGGGCTCCGGCTCTCGGCGACCGCTCGCCGCCGGGCGGCGGCCGGAGGTTTTCAGCCGCCCGCGATCACTCACGGTCCCCCTTGTCGGCCCCCGCTTCCGGCAGCCCGCGCCGCCCTTACGGCCTCCGGCCCCGCCCGGGGAGCCGGGCACATCCGGCCCGAGCTGCTTCTTCCCGGCCCGCGCCGTGGAGGTGCTGCTGGCCCCGGCCACGGCCGCGGTGCTCGCTTTTCTGGGGTCGGGCCTCGCGAACGCTGCCGCCGTCCCGCCCATGGGCGCGGCGGTGGAGCACGGGGCGCAAGCAGCGGCGGGGCGGACCGGTGTCCGGTCGGCGGAGGGTCCTGCGGGCGCGGAAGGGGCCAGGGGCGCAGGAGGGCCGGCGGCATGGGGCACCCTGGGGCGGGAGAACGTGACGAGCGGGTGGGACATCCCGGGGAGCCGGCGCGGGCTGAGGCTGCGGGACACCTTGGGAATCCCGCGCGCGCCGAGCCCAGCACCGATCCGTCTGCTGGGGAACGGTCCTGGCCTGTGGCAGGACCGGCGGGGATACGGCCCACCGTGCTGCGCGGCTGGGATCCTCCTCCCTCACCCTGGGCGGCCGGCCACCGCGGCGTCGACCTGGCCTCATCCGCCGGCGCGGAGGTACGGGCCGCGGCCCCGGGTCGGGTGACGTACGCGGGAACGGTGGCCGGCCGCGGTGTCCTGACCCTTGAGGTGTCCCGCTCGGGCCGCCCTCCCCTACGCACCACCTACGAGCCGGTACGCCCCACCGCCCGGAAGGGTCAGCACGTCACAGCAGGCCAGAAGGTCGCCGTACTACAACGCGGTCCGTTCCACTGCCGGGCCCCCTGCCTCCACTGGGGCTTACGGCGCGGCAAGACCTACCTGGACCCGTTGTCTCTGCTGCCCCGGAGCATGCTCCGCAGCGGCCCCTCACGACTGCTGCCGGTCTTCGGCATCCCCGTACCGACGGACGGCCACACGGCCCCCGGTCATCCGGAGCCACCCGAGCCAGCAGCTCACGCTCAAAACTCGACACCGACCGCGGCCGCCCTCCTGGGTACCGTCGGGCTCGCGGCGGCCGCGCTGTGGGCGCTGGGGCGGCTCCCCCTCGACTCGGTCGGCGAGCAGGGGCGAGCAGCGGCGGGTAGAGGCGAGTGAGGGAAGGGGCGTGCGCGGGTTGCGGTAGCTGGGGCGGCGGATGGAGGGCGCGGGCGCCGGTTGTCACCGGGCGGCGGAGTCGCAGCCGGCCAGGCGAACGAGGGGTGGGGTCACAGGCGGGTGAGGCGCACGACCGGTGGGCCACGGATCCAGGCGACCGAGCCGTTGGGCCACAGGCCCGTGAGGCCACACGACCGGTGGACCACAGATCCAGGCGACCGAGCCGAGAAGCCGCAGGCCCGTGAAGCCACACGACCGGAGGGGCCATAGATCACCCAGGTCACGGACCGGTGGGCCACGGACCCAGCCGTGTCACAGACGGGCGAGGCAACAGACCGGTCGCATCGCGTTGCGGGCTGTGAGCTGCCGGGCTCACGAGTGGGGGTGGTGGAGGGGGGTGGGGAGGGGGCGGGGGGAGGGGGAGGCCCCCAGGTCAGCCGCGGACCCCGCGGAGGGCCATCGACACCGCCGCCTCCGTGATCTCGTCCGGGTCCTCCGCGGCACCGAGTTCGATACGGCGGACCGCGGCATCGACGACTCCCTGGAGGAGCATGGCCGCGAGTCGGGGCTGCTCGTGGCCGAGGGCGGCGAGCGCTTCGACGATCATGGCGATGAGGCCGCCGTGCGCCGCACGGATCTTCTCGCGGGCACCGGCATCCAGCTCGCCGGCCGAAATGGCGACGACGGCGCGGTGGCGCCGGTCGCCGACCAGGGCGAGTTGTCGGCGCACATACGCCTCGATCTTCCCCTCGGGCGTGTCGGCCCGTTCCATCGCCGCTTCGACCTCGGCGGCCCATACAGGGAAGTCGACGGCGCACAGCTCCTCGACGACGGCGGCGCGCGAGCGGAAGTACTCGTACACGGAGGAGCGCGCGAGGCCCGTGCGCTCGGCGAGGGCGGGGAAGGTCAGTGCTTCCGTTCCGCCTTCGGACAGCAGGGTGCGGGCAGCGTCCAGAAGGGCGCGGCGCTGCATCGTCCGGTGCTCGGCCACGGAGGCCGCTCGAATCCTTGGCACGTCACCACTCTACGGATGGCGCGCTCGCCGCGGCACTCCGTATGGCGACACGGCGTGGGAAGACCCGGCTCGGGCGACGTGGTCAGCGTCCGACGTCGGCGAGCTTCGCCCGCAGTTGGAGGACGGACTTGGTGTGGATCTGGCTGACCCTGCTTTCGGTGACGCCGAGGACATTGCCGATTTCGGCGAGCGTGAGGCCTTCGTAGTAGTAGAGCGTGACCACGGTCTTCTCGCGCTCGGGGAGGGTGTTGATGGCACGCGCGAGCAGTCGCCGCAGCTCGCGGTCCTCGGCGATCTCGACGGGGTTCTCGGCGGCCGTGTCCTCGAGGGTGTCCATCAGGCTCAGCCGTTCGCCCCCCTCGCCGCCGACATGCAGCAGCTCCTCCAGGGCGACCACGTTCGCCAGCGACAGCTGGCTGAAGACGTTGTGGAGTTCCTCCAGCCCGATGTCCATCTCCTCGGCGACCTCCGCCTCGGAGGGGGTGCGGCGCAGTTGCGCTTCGAGGGTGGCGTAGGCGCGTTCGACGGCACGGGCCTTCTGCCGTACGGAGCGCGGGATCCAGTCGAGTGCGCGCAGCTCGTCGATCATTGCGCCGCGGATGCGGGTGATGGCGTAGGTCTCGAATTTGATGGAGCGTTCGGGTTCGAACTTCTCGATGGCGTCGATCAGTCCGAAGACTCCGGAGGAGACGAAGTCGGCCTGTTCGACGTTGGGGGGCAGGCCGACGCTGACACGGCCGGCGACGTATTTGACCAGCGGCGAGTAGTGCAGGATCAGCTGTTCCCGCAGCCGCCCGTCGCCTGACGCCTTGTAGGAGCGCCACAACTCATCGAGCGAGGTGGGCGGGGCGGGGCGCACGCTGCCGCGTGCGGCGGGTGGTACCGCCGCACGGTCAGACCCGGAGGTGTGCTGGGGCATTCGTCGCCTTGAGCCGTTCTGCCGAGACGCGGGTGGATGGATGCATGAGGGTTGAATTTGCCTGTGAGCGTAGCGTGACCGCAGCGTTGCGGTGTGCGATGACGGCAGGTTCGGGGGTGCGCAGATACGTTCCGCTGCCCGCACCCCGGGGTTACCTCGTACGGCGTGGCGACACCCGGACAAGGGGCCGGTCGCGGCCCTGTGGAGGGCCGTGCGGACGGAGGCGGTGATGCGGCGCGCGGCGCGACGTGCGCCCCCGGCGCCGCCTCGCCCGCTCCCCAAAGGGCGGTCGTGTGCACCGAAGCGTGGCAAACCTGGATTCTGCGGTCATTCCCCTCACCCTTTCACCCGTTCGCCCCAGGTCAAGCACCGCCTCGCCGGGAACCGTCGGCCGCCTCGGCGCGTCGCGCCAACTCCCAGTGGCCACCGCACCTTTGAACGAATCCGAGGGACAGCAGCTCGAAGAGCTTGCCCTGGGTCACCTCACGGGGTGTGCCGGCCTCCTCGGCCAGGCGGCCGGCGTCCGTGCTGCCCTGTGCGGGCAGCGCCTCCAGTACGCGGGTGGCGACGGGGTCGAGCAGGTCACGGGTGAGGGTGGGCCCCCGCCGGCCGGGGGCGAGGTCACCGATGCTGCCGACGAGCTCGATGACCTCATCGGCGTCGGTGACCACCGTGGCCTCGTCGCGCAGGAGTTGATGCACGCCGGCCGACAGGCTGCTGGTGACCGGGCCCGGCATACCCATCGTGAAGCGTCCGAGGGACCGCGCCCGCCGGGCGGTGACCAGTGAGCCGCTGCGCAGCTCGGCCTCCACTACTACGGTTCCTCGGGTGAGCGCGGCGATGACGCGATTGCGCTGGATGAACCTTCTCTGCACTAAGTCAAATCTGGACTCTCGCTGCTCCTCGGAGATGGTCCTTGGCAGGGGGCGGGTGAAGATCGCTCCCCTCCCGGGCCGCCGGCCGGAGACGTTCGTGTCCGTCACTCAGGCCGCGGCCGGGTGGTCGGGATGCCGAGCGAGACGGGTGCCCGTTGTGCAAGTCGAGCGGCATCGGCTTGCTTGGTGCGGACGAAGGTCAAGGTCATGTCGATGCCTTCGATCTCGCCGAGCCACTGCTCTTCCTCGGCTCGCTTGCGGCGGAGAATCAGGTCCTTCTCGATCTCCGTAAGCCTGGGCAGCATCTTGGGGTTGACCTGCAGCATTGGGCATCGGATGCAGGCGTGCTCGTGCTGGCAGGGTGATCCGTAGGGGCGAGCGCAGTTGCCGAGCTCGACCTTGCGCTTGTCGAAATGCTCCTCGAACTCCGCCCATTCGTCGGCGGTGACGTCGACGTACTCGCCCTCGGGCCGGAGGGTTCGGCGGTGGTTCAGGAACTCCTGGTAGTGCTGGACGATGTCCTCGGCGAAGACCGCGACGTAGCCCTGTGTGGTCTGGAGATTCAGGTGTCCGAGCAGGGCCGCGCCGATGTGGATGGGCAATCCGCCGTTGACGACGTCGGTGGCGAAGAGCCGGCGGAAGTCGTGCGGGGTGAACTTGGTGCCGGCGAAGGCGGGGTTGGTCTCGGCGATCTCTTCGCAGCTGCGGCCGATCATGTTGAGGACGGTGGATGGGGCGATCACCTGACGGACGGTGCCGCGCTGTCGCTGAAAGAGGAACGGCATGGGCTCCGACCAGGTCCTTTCATGCGTGTCGTAGCGGCTCAGGAGCGGGATCGCCTGCCCGTTGCGGGTCTGCCTGCGGATGATCTGCGCAACGGCGTGGAACAGCTCGGCGGACATCGGGATGACTCGCTCGCGCTCGCTCTTCGACGGAGCGACCACCAGGAGGGCGATGACCTCGCCGTTGGGCCGCTCGTATTGGCGGATGCTGAGGTGGGTGAGCTCGACGAGTTCTTCGACGCGGATCCCGCTGTGTCGCAGGACCTCGACGGCCACCCACTCCCAGAACGCCGACTCTTCCGCCATGATCACGTTGATCATCTCGCCGGTGGCGTTGTCGATGACCCGGACGGACGGCTCGGCCAGGATCTTCGCCCGGCGGCGGTCCTCGCGGGAGTTGGTGCGGTTGTAATGGCGTCCCTGGTGCTCGAAGGGCTCGCCGAGCGGGACCGGGCGGGCGGCTTCCAGCAAGCCGGCCAGGTGCTCGTAGCGGTCCTCAACGTGGCGGACGAGGACAGGTAGCAAGGGCTGGCGGACACGCGTGCGGTCGGCCATGCGACGGTTGACTTCGCGGCGCCGTTTGCCGAACCCCTTGAGGTCCCGTGGCAGGATCGGGCAGGGAGCCACCCACTGGGCCCACCGTTCGGGCTCGGCCACGGCCCAGCTGTGCAGGTCGACGTAGAGGGCTCGGACGGCCAGCAGGATGGCCGAGGGATCCTTGCGGATCTTCGTCCGGTCGGTCTCGCCTTTGCGGCGCCAGTGCTGGATCTCGGCCCGCCACTGGTCGTAGAGATCGTTGTTGAGATTCAGGTCCTTCTGGTCGGGGTTGAGTTCCTCGATGACAGACCAGAAGTGACTGGCCAGGTGGCGGGCGAGCCCTTGGAGAGTGACGTAGTCCGTGTCCGATCGACGTCGGACCAGGTAGTCGATTAAGAGCTGCCGGATCCCGGCATTCTTGATGCCGTACTGGTCGACGAGTTCCTCAACGGTCCGCTGGCCGTCGTAGATGAATGTCCGCAGGGTCGGGGCCGTCCCGGCAGGAAAGTGCCCCATCTTGTGCAGGATCTCCCAAGCCGCCAGCGCCGCGAACCGGGTGTGATCGTTGCTCTTGCCGTAGGTGAGGCCTAGGCGCCTGTTTTCCAGTGAGTAGTGCAGGAGTGCCGAGGGGGTCAGATGCTCCAGGGCGATTCCCTGCGTGGTCAGGGCGCAGGCCAAATCGAACTTCGCCCGGAACCGGTGCGGTGCAGTGAGGTGCTGTTGCGCGTCGACCGTTTCGAAGAACTCGTCCAGCCGGGGTTCCTTCTGGACCTCGCGGAACGGCTCTGGGTAGTCGATGAACTTGTTCGCCCGGAATCCTGAGAGGGAGGGCTGGATGATCCGCGCGGCGAACGCCATCCTCAGCGCGGAGCTCAGATTGCTTCGGTCGTAGCCGACCCCCTGACGGCCCAGGACACTGACCGGGGGCGCGTTCTCATCGTTGAAGCCGCTGGCATCCCAGCGTTCCTGCCAGGTGTCGCCGGGCTGTTTCGCCAGGTGGCGGAACAGCAGCAGGACGCCAGCTCGGCGCTTCTCCGATCCGGACCGGGTCTTGCCCGGCCAGATCACCCTGGCCAGATCGCACAGTTCGGTGATCCCGGCCCGTGACAGGTCCCCGAACGGCGCCGGGGGCTTCTCCGGCCGGGGTGCCGGAGCCGCTTTCACCGAGGCACTGGAGAACCTCGTGGTTTGCTTCGGCTTGGGCGTCTCGTCGTATTTCTGGTGCCGGTGGCGGACCGTGTAAGTCTCAACTGTCGTGCGGTTAGCCACCGAACACCGCCTTGATGTCGTCTGCGGCGTAACCGGCAGCGAAGGTCCGCTGGACGCGCGGCCGGTTGTAGTGGGCTTGGAGAGCGTCGAAGAGGTCCTCGACGCGGGCGTTCAAGTAGCGGCCGGTGGTCGCCAGATCCGAATGGCGCAGGATCGCACGGACTTGGGCCAGGGTGAGGTTGGGGTCGTTCGCCATGCGGTTCGCGGCGGTGTGCCGCAGGTCGTGCAGGGCCCAGTTCGTGCCGAGCTTCTCGTTGACCCGCTGGAACACCCGCCGCATCGCCGAGTAGGTCAGCGGCCGGTCCGGGCCCCGCAGGGTGCGGAGGACCGGTTCATGGGCCGGCGGGAGCCCGATCCGGTCGAGGTAGGCGGCCAGGATAGTCAGCGCCTGGGGACTCGCGGGGACGGCCTCGCGGTCGTCCGTGCCCTTGGTCACGACATAGAACAGCTGCTTGGCCCAGTCGATGTCACCAGGGGTGACACCGAGCAGCTCGCTGGCCCGGGACCCGCTGGACACGTAGAGCAGGACGGCCGCTCGATCCCTGTCGCAGGTCATGGCCTCGAAGAGCTCGTCCCACATCGCGTCGGGAATCGACCGGGGGTCGGTCTTCCGGACACGCTGCCGCAGCCGGGCTCGTCGGAATGGGGGGATCTCTCCGTCCGGGGCCCGGTGCGCAAGAGCCCGGCGCTGGGCCACCGACTCGGGAACCGGGTTGACCAACGGGCCCCGGTTGTAGTGCCGGTGGTAGGCGTAGAAGCTGCAAACCACGGTCAGGCAGTGGTTGATCGTCCGCGGCGCGTAGCCGGCCTTGAGGTAGAGCTTGCCCGTGCGAGGGTTCACCGAGCCGGGCTGTGGAGCGTTCGCCCTCCACCGGCGACGCTGCGGGTTCGGAGCCACCCGGAGCCATCCCACCAGCGCTGACGCTTCCGCTTCCGTCGCCCGGTCCCAGGGAATGCCGAGGAACCACAGCAGCCGGAACCAGCGCTGGAGATCGTACGCGTAGCTCTTAACGGTCAACGGCCGGTTGTCGTCCAGGGTGAGACCTCGAAGGTACGGAACGACGGGAGCAACGACGGCTCCGTCACCGTCCAGGACGGCATACAGCGGTATGGACTCCCGTTCAACGACCGAGCCGACACGAGGCACGTCGGCCCGGCCCTCGATTAACTGACGATGCAGGTCTTGCAACACACTCTTCCTTCCAGGCGTAGATCATCTCGCTCCATGATCAGAGACGATGGTGCAGTTAACACACCGGCTGCGGGTGGGGTGGTCGCCGGGTGGTAACTCGGCGACCACCAGGCCCTGTTCGGCGATCCGGCCGAGCAGTTCGGTGTGGCCGCGCGGGTAGGCGTAATCGACACCGGAGGCCATGACGGCGATGGTCGCGCCGTCTGCGGCCAGCGCGCCACGGTGAGCGGCGCCGTCGACGCCGTAGGCCGCTCCGGAGACGACGGTCCAGCCTCGGTCGGCGAGCCCTGCGCTGAGCGTGGTGGCGAGGTGGGCGCCGTAGTCGGTGCAGGCCCGGGCGCCGACGACGGCGACCGAGCGCAGCGCCCACAGTCTGAGGTTGGCCGTCCCGCGCACCCACAGGCCGAGGGGGCGGGCGTCGCCGAGATCGTCGAGCTGGCCTGGCCATTCGTCGTCGCCGGGGCAGATGAACCGGCCGCCGAGCGCGCTGACGGCGGCGAGGTCCGCGGCGGGGCGGGCCCGTGCGGCCCGTAGGCGCAGGCCCTCGGTCTTGGCCGGGCTTGCGCCCCGGGGTGGGGTCGCGTCCTCGTCGGACAGCGCGCGCCACAGCGCCACCGGGCCCATCTCGCGCACCCAGCGGCCGGCGGTTTCATCGCCCGGTTCGAGGATGCGGGTGAGGGCCGCGCGAGCCGTGCGCTGCGGTTCGCGGGCTGTGCCGCCGGGCGCGGAGCACGGGCGGACGGTCGCGCGCCCGGCGGTGTGGGATGCGGCCGTGGTGTGCGGGGCGTGGCCCGGTTCCACGACCGGTCCGGGCGCGGGTGGCCGGTCGTCCGTGGCGGTGTCCGGCCTGTCGGCGGTGTCCGGCCGGTCCGTGGCGAAGCCCCATGGGTCGATTCCGTTCATCGCTTGTTCCTGCGTGTGCGGGGCCGGGTGGTGGCGGTCTCGCTCCCGCTGACGCCCGCTGCGGTCAGCGCGCCGCGGCGTACGCCGGTGCGGAGTTCCAGGGCCCAGTTGACGTCTTCGCTGGTGGGGCGGTCGCGGCCGGCGAGGTCGGCGGCTGTCCAGGCGACGCGCAGGACCCGGTCGAGGCCGCGGGCCGTGAGCAGGCCGCATTCGAGGTCGCGTTCTGCTTGGGCCAGGGCGCCGGGGCGGACCTGCCAGCGGGTGCGCAGTTCATGGCCGGGGACCTCGCTGTTGGTGTGCCAGGGGGTGTCGGCCAGGCGGGCGGCGGCGCGTTCCCGGGCGGCGTGTACGCGCTCGGCCACCGCTGCGGTGGATTCGGCGCCGCGGCCCAGCGCGAGCAGTTCGGAGCGGGCGACCGGTTCCACCACGATTCGCAGGTCGACCCGGTCCATCAGGGGGCCGGAGAGTCGTGAGCGGTAGCGCCGGATGGATGAGGGCCGGCACTCGCAGCCGCCGCCGGCGGTGCCGTGTCGTCCGCAGGGGCAGGGGTTGGCGGCGAGGGCGAGGAGGATGCGGGCGGGCATGCGCATCATGCCCCCGGCGCGGGCGACGACGATGTGCCCGGATTCCAGGGGCTGGCGGAGCGCGTCCAGGACGCGTGGGCTGCATTCCGCGGCCTCGTCCATGAACAGCACGCCGTGGTGGGCGAGGGAGACGGCTCCGGGGCGGGGCAGGCCGGTACCACCGCCGACGAGGGAGGCCATGGTCGCGGAGTGGTGCGGTGCGCAGTAGGGCGGCCGGTGGACGAGCGGCTGTCCCGGTGGGAGGGTGCCGGCCACCGAGTGGACGGCGGTGACCTCCAGGGATTCCTTGGGGGACAGCGGCGGCAGCAGTCCCGGGAGGCGTTCGGCGAGCATGGTTTTGCCGGCGCCGGGCGGGCCTTTGAAGAAGATGTGGTGGCGTCCGGCGGCGGCCGCTTCCAGGGCGCGGCGGGCGCCGTGCTGGCCTGCGACGTCCGCAAGGTCTGGGGTGTGGTCACCGGAGGGCAGGCCCGCTCCGGCGCAGGTGCCGGACACGGCGAGCCCGGCGAGCAGCGGGTCGGGGCGGCCTTCGTCCCTGGGTTCTTCGTGGGGCACCGGTTCGTCGGCGAGGACACCGATGAGCTGGCGCAGGCTGCGGACGCCGAGGACCGACATGCCGGGGACGAGTGAGGCTTCGGCGGCGGTCTGCTCGGGGACGACGACCTGGCGGTATCCGGCGTCGGCGGCGGCCAGGACGGCGGGCAGGACTCCGCGTACGGGGCGGACGCGGCCGTCCAGGCCCAGTTCGCCGATCATCATGAGGTCGGTGAGTTCGCGGGGGTCCAGGCGCTCGGCGGCGCCGAGGACGGCGCAGGCCACGGCGAGGTCGAAGCCGCTGCCGCCTTTGGGTACGGAGGCCGGGCTGAGGCCGACGGTGAGCTTTTTCTGCGGCCATTCGGCGCCGGAGTTCACGACGGCGGCGCGGACGCGTTCCCTGGATTCGATGAGGCTCTTGTCGGGCAGGCCGACGAGGGTGAAGGCGGCGACGCCCGGTTCCAGGTCGGCCTGGACCTCGACGACGACTCCTTCGACGCCCACCAGGGCGACGGAGCAGGTCCGGGCGAACCCCATCAGGCCACCCCCCGGGCGTGCTGGACGACGGGGGCGCCGCGGGCCGGCAGCAGGATGCCGATGACGTCGATCCGTACGCCTCCGGGCGGTGGGCCGCCGTGCCGCTCCAGCCAGCGTTCCGCCAGCAGTCGCAGCCGGGCGGTCTTCTCGGGGCGCACGGCCGCCATGGGGTGCTCGTACCAGCCGGCGCGGCGGGTTTTGACTTCGCAGACCACCAGGGCGTCTCCGTCGGCCGCGACGATGTCGATCTCTCCGTCGCGGCAGCGCCAGTTGCGGTCCAGGATCCGCATCCCGGCCTCGGTGAGCCGCCGGGCGGCCAGGTCTTCGCCGTAGCGGCCCAGGGCGCGTCGCCGGGTGCCGGTCGAGGCGGCCGTCGCGGGGCCGGTGTGAGGTGGCGGGGCAGTCGTCGGTACGACCGCTGGGCCATGGGCGCCGGGCGGTGCGACCGCGGCCCTCGGGTCGTCGGCCGGTGTGGCTGCCAGACCGGGGTCGTCGGCCGATGTGGCTACGCGACCCGGCTCGCCGACCGGCGTGGCCGCCGGCCCCGGCCCCGGCCCCGGCCCCGGGCCACTGTGCGAGCCGACGGCCGGATCGGCGCCCGGACCATCGGCCACCCGCACACCCGCGGACGCTTCCCGTCCAGCAGGCGCCCCTCCGCCCTTCCCGCGTCGGCCAGGCATCCCGCCAACGGACGCTACGCCGCCCGCCCCGCGCACCGCCGCCGCGGCCGCGGCCGGCCCCGAACGGCCCCGCCGCCCGTCCCGAGCCCTCCCCCGCTGCCGCTCCCGCGCCCGGTGGCCGAGCTGTGTGTCCTTCCCGGCCCTGCGGCCGGCGTGCATGGCGTTCATGCGGTACCACCTCCGGCACCGACTGTGACGCCCCCGCGCAGAGCTATTGGATCTTGGTGGACAACGAGCCGCCTGTGGACAACCTCCTCACCCGTCCGAGTGAGCGCTGACCCGACGACGCCCGAGGACGGCCAGGAGGACGGCCGGGCCCCACCCCTCCCGCCGTCGGCCTGACTCAGCTCCCCGGAAGATCCAGATCGCTCTTGTTGAGCTCCTCGATGTTCACGTCCTTGAACGTGAGTACCCGCACCTGCTTGACGAAGCGAGCGGGGCGGTACATGTCCCAGACCCAGGCGTCGGCCATCGACACCTCGAAAAAGACCTCTCCCTGGACCGAGTGCACCTGCATCTCGTAGTCGTTGGTGAGGTAGAAACGTCGTTCGGTCTCGATCACATATTTGAACAGCCCGACGACGTCGCGGTACTCCCGGTAGAGCTTCAGCTCCATCTCGGTCTCGTACTTCTCGAGGTCCTCGGCGCTCATGGCAGATCCCCTTCAGCCGTGCGTCCCCCTATTGTGCGTCAGACCCTCTCGGTCTCCAGGAGCACCGGCGCATTCGGGGGCCCATCGACGAGCAGCATGCGCAGCAGCTCGGCGAGTCTGGTCGGGTACACCGTCTCATGCGATGCCGACAGTTCCTCCGACGTCCACCACCTCAGCCCCGAGACACTGCGTCGCTCCAGCTCGGTGTGCCCGCCGAGGTCGGTGGCGGTCCGGTCGGTCCGGCCCAGGTAGTACCACTCGTCCTGCTCCCAGCGGCGCCCGTCGAACGGGAATGCGCAGCGGCGCTTCCACAGGACGGGGCCCAGGACGGCGTCGGTGATGCCGGTCTCCTCGGCGAGCTCACGGCGGGCCGCCTCCTCGTGGCTCTCCGTGCCCTCCAGGCCGCCGCCGGGGGTGAACCACCAGGTCTCGGTCGGGCGGGCCGGTTCGAAGCCGTGCAGCAGCAGGATCCGGTCGTCGGGGTCGAGCAGCACGACGCGGGAGACCTGGCGCACCGTGACCTCCGCCGACTCGTCGGGCGCGGCCTCCGCCCCGGCCTCCGTTCGCCGGCCGGCCGCTGCCCGGCCGTCGGCCGGCGGCTCGACGGCGCCACGGCCCGCGCCGGACCGGTCGCCGGCCGCCGCCGCACGGCCGCCGGCCGGCTCCCCGCCGTCCCGCTTCTCAGGCACGCCTACGCGCCTTGCGCCGGGCGATGGGCCCGTAGGCGGCACCGCCGAGGATCAGGACCGCGCCGACGAGCACGGTGACGGTGATGGGCTGTACCGGTCCGGGCTGCGAGGTGCCGCCGGGGAGAGCGGAGAAGGCGGCCGGGCGCTGCATCATCCCGATGCTGCCGAGCGGCCAGGCGCGGGCGTCGACCCGGGCATTGACGGCGCTGCGCGGGACGGAGCCGTGGTCGCTGTCGGTGAGGTGGACGCGCGAGTCCATGGAGTCGCTCCGGTGATCGCCGAGCAGGAAGAGCTGACCGGCGGGGACCTTGGCCTTGAAGCCGACGGGCGAGGCGGGGCCGCTGCCCTGCAGATACGGTTCCTCGATGGGGGTTCCGTTGACGGTCAGCCGGCCCTGCTTGGTGCAGCAGGCGACCTTGTCGCCGCCGACACCGACGACCCGCTTGACCATCGGCAGGTCGCCCCACACGGAGTCCTTGAAGATGACGACGTCACCGCGGCGTATCTCGGAGCCCGCCACCTTCTGGGCCAGGACCCGCGACCCGGCGGTGATGGTCGGTGACATCGAATCGGTCGGCACCGTATAGGGGCGGTACGTCAGCGCCGCCCATACGAAGCCCCCCAGGAACGCCGCACAGCCGACGGCCACGGCCAGACCGGACAGCACGCTGCCCAAGGTCCGGCCGCGGCCGTCGGTCTTGTGTTCCGTCGTGCTGCTCATCCCAGCGCTCCCACCCCGCGGACCCGGCCCGCGTCGAAGATCCGGGACGGCACCTTACCTGGGGTTACGCGTTCCGGTCAGCCTCCGGCGACGCCAGATCACGATCGGTACCGCGCCGACCAGGCCCAGGGCGGCCGGTGCGGCCCCCATTGCCTTGTTGATCCCGGGCTGGTCGAAGGTGTCCGGTACGGGCAGGGTCGCCCAGCGGTTGATGGGCCAGGCGATGGTGAACGCCCGGCCGACGACCTTGTCCTCCGAAACCGTGCCGTTGCCCTTGAGGGTCTGGTGGTAGCGGGAATCGAGGGAGTCGTCGCGGTGGTCTCCCATGACCCAGATCCGGCCCTTGGGGATACGGATCGGGCCGAATGCACGGTCGCCGCAGGGGGTGGCGCCGGGGAAGATGTAGGAGTCTTCCTTGAGGGCCTTGCCGTTCACCTTGACCGGGCCGGTGCCGTGGCACTCGACGGTGTCGCCACCGACCGCGATGACCCGCTTGATCAGGTCCTTCTCCTCGGACGAGGGCATCAGACCGATGAAGCTGAGGACGTTCTGGACGGCGTTGGGCTCGGGGGTCGGCGTCTCGTTCAGCCAGCCGCCCGGGTCGTGGAAGACGACGACCTCGCCGCGCTCCGGCTTGGAGCCGAACCACGGCGTGAGCTTGTCGACCAGGACCCGGTCCCCGCGCTGCAGGGTGTCCTGCATCGAGTCGGACGGGATCGAGAACGCCTGCACCAGGAAGGTCTTGATCAGCAGGGCGAGGAGGAGGGCGATACCGATGAGAATCGGCAGCTCTTTCCAGAAGGCACGCGGCTTCTTGGCCTTCTTCATGCTGCCGCTCACCTCGCCACTCGCCGACGTATCCGACTCGTCCGCCCCGGCTGAACGCGGCGACTGGGCCTGCGCTCCTGATGGTGACTGTGTCTGATGCACGGAACTCGCCGCCGGCTGCGGGGTCTCACCGCGCCGTGCCGGCTCTTCGGGCTCTTCGGTTCCGGACCGCGCGCCGACCGCCAAGTCCCCCACATCTGCTCCTCACTCCACGCACTCGCCCGCGCGTCAACCGGCGCAGGCCCACCACTCCCATAACGAGCGGGAGTTCCGCAGGGGTCGGGAGTACGGTCAAACTCTCGGGTGACACCCTATGCGGCACACCCGCTGCGGACGCCTTGGCGCCCGGCGCGTCGTGCACGGTCGTAAAGGTGTCCGGCTCTTCGAGGCGCCGCCAGTGCTTGAACGGCCAGGCGATCACCTGGGCACGGCCCACCACCTTGTCCTCAGAGACCGTGCCACGGTACGGCTCGTCCAGGTGAAAGCGCGAATCCGCGGAGTTCGACCGGTGGTCGCCCATGACGAAGATCCGGCCGGTGGGGACGGTCACCGAGAACTTCAGCGTGGAGGGCGGGTTCCCCGGATGGACGTACGGTTCGGTCAGCGGGGTGCCGTTGACGGTGACCTTGCCCTGCTTGTCGCAGCATTTGACGGTGTCGCCGCCGACCGCCACGACCCGCTTGATCAGGTCCTGTTCATTTGCCGACGGCAGCAGGCCGATGAAGGTCATGGCGTCCTTGACCGGCTTGAAGGCTCCCCCGTCGTCGGTGGGCTTGGTCTGCTCGCCCTTGAGCCAGCCTCCGGGGTCCTTGAAGACGACGACGTCGCCGCGCTCGGGCTTCGACCCGAACCAGGGCGTGAGCTTGTCGACCAGCACCCGGTCGCCGATCTTGATCGTCTGCTCCATGGAGCCGGACGGGATGACGAAGGCCTGGACGAGGAAGGTCTTCAGGACGAGGGCGATGGCCAGTGCCACGCCGATGAGGATGGGGATTTCCTTGAGGTACGAGCGCTGTCTGCGGCGCTTGATGCGCCGGGCCTGGCGCCGGCGCTCGGCCCGCCCGCCGGTCGCGGGCCGTCCCGCCCGACCGCGGCTCGCGACCCGTCCGGCCCGCGGTCCGGGGCTCGTGGCGGGTTCCTGAGGATCGCCGGGGCCACCGGAGTCGCCGTACGCACTGCCGGCGTCCGGCTGCGGCTGAACGGCAGCGCGGCCCCGCCGGCCGGTGTCCTTGCTCCCGTGGCGGGGGCGTCCGCGGCTACCCACGTGGGCCTGCCGCGGCGGGTATCCGGTCGAAGGCGCGTGGGGCGCCGAGGGTGCGCCAGCGGCTCACCGGCCAGGTGATCAGGTCCGCGCGGCCGATGACCTTGTCGACCGGAACCGTTCCGCCGCCGGGCTCGCCGAGGTGGTCGCGGGAGTCACTGGATCTGGCGCGGTGGTCGCCCATGACCCACAGCCTGCCCTCCGGCACCACGATGTCGAAATCCACCGAGGACGGCGCGTCCCCGGGGTGGAGATACGCCTCGTTCACGGGCTCACCGTTCACTTCGATCCGCCCCCGTTTGTCACAGCAGGTCACGTGGTCACCCCCGATGCCGATCACGCGCTTGACGTAGTCGGTCTCGTCGGGCCGGGCCAGTCCCAGCGCCGCACCGGCGCCGCGCAGGAGTCCCGTGACGGGATTCTCCCCCTGCTCCCTGTGAACGAACGATCCCGTGCCGTCGAACACCACCACGTCGCCGCGCGCGGGCGCGCTGCCGAAGCGGTACGCCAGCTTGTTGACCAGCACCCGGTCCCCGATCTGCAGGGTGTTCTCCATGGAGGAGGACGGGATCAGAAAGGGCTGGGCGATGAACGCACTGAGCAGCAGCACAAAGGCCAGACAGAGCGCGAGCAGGGTGACCGGCCGGTGGCGCAGACCGGCCGCCCAGCCGGGAAAACGCGCGGAGCGCGACCCCTGCTCCGGCCCCTGGTCGGGGGTGGGAGAGGGGTCGCGCTCCGTGAGCTGTGCGTCGGTGTCCATCGGGTCCTGAGCCTATCCGGCCGGATCCGGACGCCGTACGTGAGCGTCGGTTTGCGTTGCCGCGGCGCAAAAAATCGCGCCCCAGGGCGGCCCGGCTCAGTTGTCGCGCTTCTCCTTGATCTTCGCGGCCTTGCCGCGGAGCTCCCGCAGGAAGTACAGCTTGGCGCGACGGACGTCACCGCGGGTCACGACCTCGATCTTCTCGACGATCGGGGTGTGCACCGGGAAGGTGCGCTCGACGCCGACGGAGAAGCTGACCTTGCGGACCGTGAAGGTCTCGCGCACGCCGGCGCCCTGACGGCGGATGACAACGCCCTTGAACTGCTGCACACGGGAGCGGTTGCCCTCGATGACGCGGACGTGGACGTTGACGGTGTCGCCCGGACGGAAGGCCGGGACGTCGCTGCGCAGCGACGAGGCGTCGACGGAGTCGAGAAGGTGCATGACCTACTGCTTTCTTCGTTGATGCCACAGGTCATCAACGGGATGTCGGAAATGATGTGTCGGATGCCGTTCCGTCGGGCGGGCGTCGTTCCCCCTGTGGCAGGGGCGCGCGCCGTACGCACACGGCAGCGGCCTATTCTTCCACGGCCTCGGTCGTCCGCCCAAATCGGCCGTCGGCGCCCACCGACCAGCCGAGAGCGGCGAGTATCGCGCGGTCGTGTTTGTCGAACGCGGCGGGGTCGGCGCGCTCGATCAGATCGGGGCGGTTGCGGTCGGTGCGGCGGAACGCCTCGTCCCGACGCCAGCGGGCGATCTTGCCGTGGTGGCCGCTGAGCAGCACCTCGGGGATGCCGCGGCCGCGCCACTCGGGGGGCTTGGTGTAGACGGGACCCTCCAGGAGGTCGGCCATCGCGCCGGGGGCGAAGGAGTCGTCCTGGTGGGAGGCGGCGTTGCCGAGGACGCCGGGCAGCAGCCGGGCCACCGCCTCGACCATGACCAGGACCGGTGCCTCGCCGCCGGCCAGGACGTAGTCGCCGATGGAGACCTCGCGCACGTCGACGCGGTCGCCGTACTCCTCGATGACCCGGCGGTCGATGCCTTCGTAGCGGGCCGGGGTGAACACCAGCCAGGGCTTGGCGGAGAGTTCGACGGCGAGCTGCTGGGTGAAGGGGGCGCCGCTCGGGGTGGGGACGACGATCACCGGTTCGCCCTCACCGGACGCCAGGATTCCGTCGAGCGCCTCGCCCCACGGCTCGGGCTTCATGACCATGCCCGGACCGCCGCCGTAGGGGGTGTCGTCGACGGTGTTGTGCTTGTCGTGCGCACAGTCCCGCAGGTCGTGGATGCGCACATCGAGCTGTCCGCGCGCGCGGGCCTTGCCCACGAGGGAGACGTTCAGCGGCTCCAGGTACTCGGGGAAGATCGTGACGATGTCGAGCCGCATCAGCTGTCCTCGCGGCTGGAGGCGATCTCGGCCTGGCTGTCGTCGAGGAGGCCGGGCGGCGGGTCGATGACCGCGCGCTGCTCGTCGAGGTCGATCTCCGGGACGATCTCGGCGACGAACGGGATCATGACCTCGCTGCCGTCGGGCCGCCGGACGATCAGCAGGTCCTGGTACGGCAGATGGGAGACCTCGGAGATCCGGCCGACGGCGGTGCCGTCACGGGTGACGACATCGAGGTCGATCAGCTGGTGGTCGTAGAACTCCTCGGGGTCCTCGGGGACGTCCTCGGGGTCGACCTCCGCGATCAGCAGGGTGTTGCGCAGCGCCTCGGCGGCCGTACGGTCCGCGACGCCCTCGAAGCGCAGCAGCAGCCGGCCGCTGTGCACCCGGCCGGCCGTGATGGTCAGCGGTCCGACGGAGGACGGTTCGGTGGCGAGGACGGCGCCCGGGCCGAGCCGCAGTTCGGGCTCGTCTGTCCGCACCTCTACCGTGACCTCGCCCTTGATGCCGTGGGCGCGGCCGATCCGTGCCACTACCAACTGCACGCTGTTTCTCCCTTGCCAGTGCCTACGGCACTGTTCCGTGTCCGTAGACGACTACGGGCCGGGGCGGGCCGGCAGCCCTCCCCGGCCCGAGCCGGTGTTCAACTTGTCAGCGGACCTGGTCCACGTCGACGAGGTCGACGCGGATGCCCCGTCCGCCGATGGCGCCCACGACGGTCCGCAGCGCGCGGGCGGTACGGCCGTTGCGGCCGATCACCTTGCCGAGGTCGTCGGGGTGGACCCGGACCTCGAGCACGCGCCCGCGGCGCAGGGTGCGCGAAGCTACCTGCACGTCTTCGGGGTTGTCGACGATGCCCTTGACGAGGTGCTCGAGGGCTTCCTCGAGCATGCTCAGGCCTCGGTCGACTCGGAGGTGGACTCGGCCGCAGCCTCGTCCGCCTTCTTGTCAGCCTTCTTCGCCTTCGGGGTGATGGCCTCACCCTTCGGCTCGTCGCCGGAAGCCTTGGCGGCGGCCTCGAAGAGGGCGCGCTTGTCGGCCTTCGGCTCGGCAACCTTCATCGGCGCCGGGGCGGGCAGGCCCTTGAACTTCTGCCAGTCGCCGGTGACCTTGAGGATGGCCATGACGGGCTCGGTCGGCTGCGCGCCGACACCCAGCCAGTACTGGACACGCTCGGAGTCGACCTCGATGCGCGAGGGGTTCTGCACCGGGTGGTACAGGCCGATCTCCTCGATGGCCCGGCCGTCACGGCGGGTACGGGAGTCGGCGATGACGATGCGGTAGTGAGGCGCGCGGATCTTGCCCAGACGCTTCAGCTTGATCTTGACTGCCACGGGAGTGGTGTCTCCTGGTCTTGACGTGGTGGGGCACAACGGGATGCCACGTGGGGTTGCGGTACTCGGGGTGCCCCGATGGACGCGTCAGCCGGAGGAGAGAGGGGTCCTGTGCGACTGTCGAGTACAGCCAGCCATTGTGCCACACGCACTCGGGTCAGCCGACCGCGGCGACCTCGGGGATGCGGAAGGGCTTCCCGCAGCCGCCACAGACGATCGGCGCCTGCGCGAGCACGGACGGGACGACCCGGACATTGCGCCCGCAGTCGCAGACGGCCTTGACCCGGACGCCGCCCCCGGAGGAGCCGTGCCGGGCGGCGGGGCCCCGGAAGCTGCGGGTGGTATCGGTGGCGGTGGCGGCGGTGTGCGCCTTGAGCGCTCTGGTGAGCCGTTCGATGGTGGGGCGGTAGCGCCTTCTGGCTTCGGGGTTGAGCGTGACCAGCGAGAAGCCGCTGCTGGGATGCGGCTCGTCGACATGATCCAGGCCCAGTTCCTCGGCGATCGCCAGGAACCGGCGGTTGTGGTAGCGGCCTGCGCGGGAGGTGTCACGGACGCCGCGGGCGGCGGCGATGCCGTGGACTGCCTCATGGAGCAGCCGTTCGAAGGAGAGTTCGGCTCCGCAGGCGGACGAGGACTCTCCGATCAGGGACTCGGGCGCGGCCAGGTCCGGCAGCTCGGGGTGGTGCCGTTGAATATCGGCCCAGGCGAGTGCCAGTTCGGCGGCGAGGACAGGCGGTGTCGTGCTCACGTCGTGACAACGAGCCGGGGCCGTCGAGTGTTCCGATTCCGGGGCATCTCAAATAATTTGCACGTACCAGTCAGTTTCCGGTCATGAGTCGTGCCGAGGGCGGGTGCGCCGATCTGCGCAGAAGGCGCCCAGCGGCCCGCAAGCCGGTACGTATTACCGCGTACGCCGCATGGCGTAGCCGGTCGTATACGGCGTGAGGATCACCGCGGCGATGGTACGGGGAGTACCTGTGCCCGCCGACACCGGCCCGTATTCCCTCACGGGGCCGGCGGATGGGGGTGACCGGACGGCGCCCCGGGGGCTCGGCGGCGGCTCGTTGCCGTGGCGGAGCGGGGCGAGGCGGGGCACGCTGGAACGGCGCTCCAGGGAGCGGGCCCGGCGCATCGAGGGGCGCGCGGGAGACAACCCCGGCGCATCCCCTGGACGTCCGGACGAATGCGCAGTTGTCTGGATCGCGGGGGCGCACCACGCACGAACACGGGGGCGATCGGTACGGAACAGCTTCGGGTTCTCGGCGAATAGGGGCGCTATCGATGTCACCCACGCTCGTGCGGCACCAGCTTCCGCACTCC
Organism: Streptomyces sp. 2323.1; assembly: GCF_900221035.1. Classification (NCBI taxonomy): domain Bacteria; kingdom Bacillati; phylum Actinomycetota; class Actinomycetes; order Kitasatosporales; family Streptomycetaceae; genus Streptomyces; species Streptomyces sp. 2323.1. The sequence goes on from NZ_LT907981.1 coordinate 2,296,245, forward strand.
GGATCCATACGCTGCGACGACCCGCCCGTTCCGGACCGGTCACGGCGCACCCGTGACTGGGCCGAGATCCAGGAGCGGATGCTGATACCGCTGTACGAAGCCGCGTACGACCGCCTGGGCATCGGCCCCGGCACCCGCCTGCTGGGGCTCGGCTGCGGTACCGGGCTGGCGCTGCTGCTGGCGGCGGCGCGCGGCGCGCAGGTCAGCGGGGTGGATGCGGACGAGTCCCGGCTGGAGCTGGCGCGTGAGCGGCTCACGCCGGAGGGCGGGCCGGAGCACACCCGGCTGGTCAGTGGGGGCCTGGAGGCCGCGGCGCCCGGGGATGCCGCCTTCAACGTGGTCACGGCGTTCCACCCGGTGGGCTGTGTGAGCACGGTCGAGGGGCTGACGGCCTCGCTCACCGCGGCGGCCGGGCTGGCGGAGCGCGGCAGCGCCGTGGTGCTGGGCGGCTGGGGCCCGGTGGAGCGCTGCGCCACGGCCGGGGTACTGGGGGTCGCGCAGCGGCTGGCCGACCCGCGGGGCGACTGCACTGTGGGGTGGCCCAGCGGCCGGGACGATCTGGAGGAGCTGGCGGACCGGGCAGGGCTGCGGCCCGACGGTTCGGGCCGGGTGGCCTGCCCGTTCGGATACGCGGATCCGGCGAGCGCGGTGCGCGGGCTGCTGTCGACGGGGCTGTTCGATGCGGCGCTGGAGGTGACGGAGGAGCGTCAGGTGGAGAAGGAGCTCGCGGAGGCGCTGCATCCGTATCAGCGGTCGGACGGGACGGTGTGGATGCCGAACGTGTTCCGATATCTGATCGCGCGGACTCGGTAGGGCTGCCGGGCGGGCCAGGGGCTGCTGACGGGCGGGTTCCGGCGTGCTGGCGAGGCGGACGGCGGCGGGTTCGGCCGGGGAGCGGCCGCCCAGGTGGCCGGGAAGGCATAGATGAACGAGCTGCTGCAGACCGTCGCGGGCCCGCTGCCCGTCTCCTCGGTGCGCGGGCCGGTGCTCGCCCATGAGCATCTGGCGCTGGACCTGACCCGGGGCGCCGACCGTGCGGCGACCCTGACACCGGGGCACCGGGCCGCGATCACCGAGGAACTGGCGTCGCTGCGCCGCGAGTTCGGGCTCTCGCTGGTCATCGAGCTCACCTGCCGGGGCATGGGGCGCGATGTGGCCGGGATGGCCCGGATCGCCGCGGATGCCTCGGTCGCGGTCGTCGCGGCGACCGGCTGGTACTACGAGCCGTTCCACCCCGAGGAGCTGAGCCGCACCAGCGCCGAGCGGCTGGCCCGGACGCTGGTCGGGGAGATCGAGCGCGGCTGCGGTGGCTCCGGGATCCGTCCGGGGGTGATCGGTGAGGTCGGCAGCCACGGTGCGCTGCCCAGCGAGCCGGAGGCGCGGACGCTGCGGGCGGCGGCGCTGGCCGCCACGGCGACCGGGCTGTCGGTGGCCACCCATGCGCAGTTCGGCCGCGGCGGCCTCGCGCAGCTGGAGCTGCTGACGGCGGCCGGGTTGCCGCCGCACCGCGTCAGCATCGGCCATCAGGACCTGCTCGACGATCCGGCCGTACACCGGGAACTGGCGGCGTCCGGTGCGTACATCGCGTTCGACACCGTCGGCAAGGAGAGCTATCAGAGCGACCGGGTGCGGCTGCGGCTGCTGCTGGCGCTGCTGGAATCAGGGTTCGCCGACCGGGTGCTGCTCAGCTGCGATGTCTCCCGGCACGGCTACCTGCTCAGCGAGGGCGGCATGGGCTACGGCCATCTGTTCCGGTCGTTCCTGCCGCGGCTGCGGGCGGCCGGGGTGGACGAGGAGACGATCGACGGGCTGACGCGGCGCAATCCGCTGCGGTTCCTCACCGGCCGGGACGGGACGGCGCCGTCCGCCGGCGAGCGCCCGGCGGCCGGTCCCGCGCAGCCGGCCGGTCCCCCGCGATGAGCGTGCGGCCGCTGCGGAGGTTTCCCCGCCCCGGCACCGCGCGAGCCCCCGGCCGCACACTGCCGGCCGGGGGCTCGCGAAAGCGGAGCTGAGCGGATCAGCCCATGAACTTCTTGAACTCGTCGGGGAGTTCGAAGTTCTGCGGGTCCTGGCCGCCCTGCGGCAGGCCCAGCGGGTTGCCGGACTGGGCGGCCTCACGGCGCGCGGCCGCGGCCTGCTCCTCGGCCTTGCGCTTCATCGGGTTGCCGCTCTTGCGCTTGCCCTTGGCCTGCTTGACCTGCTTCTTCTTGCGGGCGCCACCCCCCATGCCAGGCATCCCCGGCATGCCGGGCATCCCGGGCATGCCGCCGCCCTGGGCCATCTTCGACATCATCTTGCGGGCCTCGAAGAACCGCTCGACGAGGCTCTTGACCTGGCTGACGTCGACACCGGAACCCTTGGCGATACGAGCCCGGCGCGACCCGTTGATGAGCGTCGGCTCGTGGCGCTCGGCCGGGGTCATCGACTTGATGATGGCGGCGGTGCGGTCGACCTCGCGCTCGTCGAGGTTGTCGATCTGGTCCTTCATCTGCCCCATGCCGGGCAGCATGCCGAGCAGCTTGGAGATGGAGCCCATCTTGCGGACCTGCTCCATCTGGGCCAGGAAGTCGTCGAGGGTGAACTCCTTGGGGCCCTTCGCCAGCTTGGCCGCCATCTTCTCGGCCTCGGCCTGGCTGAAGGTCTGCTCGGCCTTTTCGATCAGGCTGAGCATGTCGCCCATGCCGAGGATGCGGGACGCCATGCGGTCCGGGTGGAACGCGTCGAAGTCGTCCAGCTTCTCGCCGTTGGAGGCGAACATGATCTGCTTGCCGGTGACGTGGGCGATGGACAGCGCCGCACCACCACGGGCGTCACCGTCGAGCTTGGAGAGCACCACGCCGTCGAAGCCGACGCCGTCGCGGAAGGCCTCGGCGGTGTTGACCGCGTCCTGACCGATCATCGCGTCGACGATGAAGAGGATCTCGTCGGGGCTGACCGCGTCCCGGATGTCCGCGGCCTGCTGCATCAGCTCCTGGTCGATGCCCAGGCGGCCGGCGGTGTCGACGATGACGACGTCGTGCTGCTTGGTCCGCGCGTACTCGATGGAGTCCTTCGCCACCTGGACCGGGTCGCCGACGCCGTTGCCCGGCTGGGGGCCGTAGAAGGCGACCTCGGCACGCTCCGAGACGACATGGAGCTGGTTGACGGCGTTGGGGCGCTGGAGGTCACAGGCGACCAGCAGCGGGGCGTGGCCCTGTCCCTTGAGCCAGCGGCCGAGCTTTCCGGCGAGCGTGGTCTTACCGGCACCCTGCAGACCCGCCAGCATGATCACGGTCGGCGGGTTCTTGGCGAACCGCAGCCGCCGGGTCTCGCCACCGAGGATGCCGACGAGCTCCTCGTTGACGATCTTGATGACCTGCTGGGCGGGGTTCAGCGCCTGGGAGACCTCGGAACCGGTGGCCCGCTCCTTGACCTGCTTGATGAAGGCCCGGACGACGGGGAGGGCGACATCCGCTTCGAGCAGCGCGATACGGATCTCGCGCGCCGTGGCGTCGATGTCCGCCTCGCTCAGGCGGCCCTTGCCCCGGAGGTTTTTGAAAGTACTCGCCAAGCGGTCGGAAAGCGTATCGAACACGGCGGTCGTCGATCCTCGGGGTCGGGGGCGGGGTGCAGTCGGCTTCTAGGGTATCGGGCTGCGCAAGGGAAGCGTTCCTGCCCTGTTTCCCGGTCCGTGCCGCGGGACGTGGCCGTACGGCTACCCGAGGGCGCTCTCCACGGCCGCCGCCAGCTCATGGGCCGCCGCATCGGCGAGCGGCTCCCCGTCCGGATCGGTGACATAGAACGCATCCACCGCGTTCGCCCCCAGGGTGCTGATGTGGGCGCTGCGGACCGCGACACCGGCCGTCTCCAAGGCGCGGCCGATGCGGTGCAGCAGACCGTGGGCGTCCTGGGCGCGGACCTCGATGACGGTCGCGGTACGGGAACTGCCGGTGACGGCGCTGACCCGGGGCGGCGGGGCGAGCACGGCACGGGCCCGGCGGGCGTAGGCGCGTTCGCGCTCGGCGAGGCGGGCGGGGATGTCGAGGGAGCCGTCCAGGGCGCGGACCAGGTCGACGCGCAGCCGGTCGGCGTCCGGCAGCGAGCCGTACTCGGCGGCCACCCGCCAGCTGAGCAGCAGGACCGGGCTCGCGCCCCCGGGGTCGAGGACGAGCAGGTCGGCGGCGCGGACGGTGAGCCGGTGCAGGGCCAGCACGCCGGCCGCCGCGGGCAGCACTCCCGACTGCTCCGGGACGGCGATGAGCAGCTCCACGCCGACCGGCCGCCGGGCGCTCTCGTCGGCCCCGGAGCTGTCCTCGGGCCCGGTGGGGGTCTCGGCGCGGGCGTGCAGCGCCAGGACGGGGCCCTTCGTGCGCCGGGCCTCGGCGGCCAGCCGCTGCTGCTCCGCGGTCGGCTCGTCCGCCGGGCGCACCTCCTCCTCGGGCTCCCCGGCGAGCCGCGCGGCGACCCGTTTGACCAGGTCGGCGACGAGTCCGCCGCGCCAGGCGCTCCAGGCGGCGGGCCCGGTGGCCAGGGCGTCGGCCTCGGTGAGGGCGTGCAGCAGCTCCAGGGTGCCGGCGGAGCGGACCGCCTCGGCGACCGCGCCGACGGTCGCCGGGTCGTCCAGATCGCGCCGGGTGGCGGTCTCGATGAGCAGCAGGTGGTGGCGTACGAGGGTGGCGATCACTGCGGTGTCGCGGGCGCCGAAGCCGAGCCGGGCCGCCACATCGCGGGCGATGGTCTCGCCGGCCACCGAGTGGTCGCCGGGCCAGCCCTTGCCGATGTCGTGCAGCAGGGCGGCGACCAGCAGCAGGTCGGGGCGGTGCACCCGGCGGGTCAGCGCGGACGCGCGGACGGCGGTCTCGATCAGATGGCGGTCCACGGTCCAGGTGTGGACGGGGTTGCGCTGGGGGCGGCAGCGGACGCGCTCCCAGTCGGGCAGCAGCCGGGTGACGAGGCCCTCGGCCTCCAGGGCCTCCCATACGGGCACGGTGTAGGTGCCGGCGCCCAGGAGGGTGACCAGCTCTTCGCGGGCCTCTGCGGGCCACGGCACGGGCAGCGGGCGGGTGGCGGCCGCCTCGGCGCAGCGGCGGATCGAGTGGGTGGCCAGCGGCAGTCCGGCCTGGGCGGCGGCGGCCGCGGCCCGCAGCACCAGCACCGGGTCGCGCTCGGGCCGTGCGGTGCGGGCCAGCACCGCCTCCCCGTCGAGCTCGACGACGCCCTCGGCGAGCGGTGAGCGCTCCCCCTTGCCCGCGCCGCGGCCGGGCAGCAGCCCGCGCAGGACGGGCTTGACGGAGCGGGCGCGCAGCACCCGGCCGACCTCGCGCCAGGTGACATCGGCCGCGTAGGAGATGGTGCGGGCGGATTCGTAGGTCTGCCGCAGCAGGGCGTCCGCGTCCAGCATGCCCAGGGCCTCGGCGACCTGGGGGTGCTCCTGGAGGGAGAGCCGGTCGGTGGCGCGGCCGGTGGTCAGATGGAGAGCGTCACGGGTGTCGAGCAGCCGGGTGCGGGCGGCTTCCAGGCCGCCGCGCGGGGCGTCGGCGAGCCAGGAGGCGGCGACCGCCCGGAGCGCGGTGGCGTCCCGCAGCCCGCCCCTGGCCTCCTTGAGGTCGGGTTCGAGGAGGAATTGCAGTTCCCCTTGCCGCTCGGCGCGCTCCTGGCACAGGTCGTGGAGTTCCGGCAGCCGCTTGGGGGCGCTCTCGCGCCAGTCGGCGTACGCGGTGCTGCGCAGCGCGGCGGTCAGTTCCGGATCGCCGGCCAGGTGGCGGGCGTCGAGCAGGCCCAGCTGCACCTTCAGGTCCTCGCGGGCCGCTTTGCGGGCCTCGGCGGGGGTGCGTACGGAGTGGTCGAGGTCGAGGCCGAGGTCCCAGACGGGGTACCAGAGGTGGTCGGCGAGCGCGGCCAGGGCGCCGGGGTCGGCGCGGCCGTCGTGCAGCAGGAGCAGATCGAGGTCGCTGCGCGGGGAGAGTTCGCCGCGGCCGTAGCCGCCGACGGCGACCAGGGCGGTGCCGGAGAGGCCGGCGGCGGTGGCGTGCCGGGTCAGCAGGCCGGCCAGCCAGTCGTCGGTCAGCCGGGCGAGGGCGGCGCGGCGGTCGGGTCCGGCGGCCGTGTCGTCCTGGAGGAGCCGCAGCCGGGCCGCGGGGTAGCCGCCTTCCGGGGCGGGCGCGGGCCCGCTGCCCGGCCCAGGTGTTCCGGCCGGTCCCGCCGTTTCCTCGACGCTCTCCGTCAACGCGCGCTCCTCGCTCGTGTCGTCCCCGTCGTCCCCGCTACCCCCGTGCGGCCGTTTCCGTACCGGCCGGCTGCCCCCCCGCACGCTCACTCAGTCTCTGCCGCTGCGGTGCGGGCGGCCACTGCTGCCCGCGGCCCCGGTCCTCCGGGAGGCATCCGCTGCCTTCCGGAGGGCCGAGGCCGCGGCGCCGTCACAGCGCGTCCGGCCCCCGCTCGCCGGTCCGCACCCGTACCGCGTCGTCGACGGGGATGCTCCACACCTTTCCGTCGCCGATCTTGCCGGTGCGGGCCGCCTTGACGATGACGTCGACCAGTTCCTCGGCGTCGGCGTCCTCGACGAGCACCTCGACGCGGATCTTCGGTACCAGGTCGACGGTGTACTCGGCGCCGCGGTACACCTCGGTGTGCCCGCGCTGCCTGCCGTATCCGCTGGCCTCGGTGATCGTCAGTCCGTGCACACCGAAGGCCTGCAGGGCGTCCTTCACCTCGTCCAGCCGGTGCGGCTTGATTACTGCCGTGATGAGCTTCACGCGTTCACCTTCTTTGTCAGGGCCTCGCCGAGTCGGCCGACCGTGCCACCGCCCGCGCCGGTGAAGTCGTACGCGGTCTCCGCGTGCGAGGCCTGGTCGATGCCGGCGACCTCCTCGTCCTCTGCGACCCGGAAGCCCATCACCAGGTCGATGACCTTGGCAAGGACGTACGAGACGACCAGCGAGTACAGCAGTACACAGACCACGCCGACGGCCTGCTTGCCGAGCTGTTCGAAGCCGCCGCCGTAGAACAGGCCCTTGGCCTTGCTCTGCACCCCGCCGGTGGCGAAGAAACCGATCAGCAGCGAGCCGACGACACCGCCGACGAGGTGGACGCCGATGACGTCCAGCGAGTCGTCGTAGCCGAGCTTGTACTTCAGATTGACCGCCATGGCACACAGCACACCGGCGATCACACCGACCGCGATGGCGCCCAGCGGGCTGACCGCGCCGCAGGCCGGGGTGATCGCGACGAGTCCGGCGACCGCGCCGGAGGCCGCGCCGAGCGTGGTGAACGAGCCGTGCCGGAGCTTTTCGTAGGCCAGCCAGCCGAGCATCGCGGCGGCGGTGGCGACCTGGGTGTTGACGAAGGCGACCGCGCCGATGCCGTCGTCGTTGCCGAGCCAGGAGCCGGCGTTGAAGCCGAACCAGCCGAACCACAGCAGTCCGGCGCCGAGCATGACCAGCGGCAGGCTGTGCGGCCGCATCGGGTCCTTCTTGAAGCCGATGCGCTTGCCGACGACGAGGATCACGCCGAGCGCCGCGGCACCGGCGTTGATGTGCACGGCCGTGCCGCCCGCGAAGTCGATGACGCCCAGGTCGAAGAGCCAGCCGCCCTCGGCCCACACCCAGTGGGCGACCGGGAAGTAGACGACGGTGACCCACAGCGCGATGAACAGCGCCCAGGCGGTGAACTTCACCCGGTCGGCGAGCGCACCGCTGATCAGCGCGGGGGTGATGACCGCGAACATCAGCTGGAAGACGGCGAAGACATAGATCGGGATGGTGCTGGCGCCCCACAGCTGGGTCAGGCCGATGCCGCTGAGGCCGGCGAAGTGGCCGTCCCAGCCGATGAAGCCCCCGCTGTCGGTGCCGAAGGCGAGCCCGAAGCCGTAGAGGACCCACAGGATCGTGACGATGCCCAGGCTGATGAAGCTCATCATCAGCATGTTGAGCACGCTCTTGACCCGGACCATACCTCCGTAGAAGAAGGCGAGACCCGGGGTCATGATCATCACCAGTGCGGAGCAGATCAGCATGAATCCGGTGTTGGCCGGGCTGAGTGTCACCTTGTCTGCTGCAAGCGTCAGGATGCCTGGGGGCATCGGCGTCTCCTCGTCGTCGATGCGGCCCGTGCGGGCGTGTTTCTGGTGGGCCGACTTCGCGATGAGGTTGTCGCAGCACGGTTTCGGCCAAACCTTGCGGGTGTTTCACCCCCGTGACGAAGAACGCTTTCGTGTTACGCCCCCGTGAACTCCAAGATCAGCCCCACATTCACCCGTTCAACCCACCGCAACCCTCAATTGAGCAACCCCCACGGCGCCCCGCCACCTCCGCGAAAGCGGCGCCGGCTTAGGCGCAAAAAGCGAGCCCGGCCGCGGCTGCCGCCCGCGTGACCTGGCATGGGGGAGCCGAGTCGGGCTGTACGGGGCGGCGGCCGCGGCCGGTGTTTGTGGGGAGGCGCGCCGTCAGACGGCCTCTGCGGATTCCGGCAGCTGGCGGGCGAGCTCGTCGCTGAGCCGGATCACCTCGGCGACCTCGCCGAATTCCCGCGCCGCGGTGTCCACGGTCTTGCGGAGCCGGGTGTTCACCCGCTCCGAGCGGACCTGCCGGGCGAACGGGATCGCCTGCTGCGCCATCTCCGCACAGGCCTCCGGCTCCTTCTGCAGCAGGTGCACGGTGGCCATCCCGATGAGGTTGAGCGCATACGAACGCTGGTGCTCGGGGTCCTTGCCGAACAGCTCCACCGCGCGCGCCATCACGGGCTCGGCGAGCGAGGCGTAGGTGGGGCTGCGGCCGGCGACATAGGCGAGGTCACGGTAGGAGTGGGCGTTCTCCGCGTTCAGCTCGGCCTCGGAGAAGAAGCGGATCCAGTCCGGCTCGGGCTCGCCGGGCGTGACGTCCGAAAAGGTGTCCTCGGCCATCCGGACGGCCCGCTTGACCTTGCTGGGCTGGCCCATTCCGGCGTAGGCGCGGGCCTCCATCGCATACAACATCGCCTGGGCGCGCGGGGTGGCCGTTTCCCGGCTGCCGTACTGGGCGAGGTGGATCAGCTCCAGCGCATCATCGGGCCGGCCGAGGTGGATCATCTGCCGGCTCATGCTGGAGAGGATGTACGAGCCCAGGGGGCGGTCGCCGGCTTCCTTGGAGGCGTGCAGCGCCAGCACGAAGTACTTCTGCGCGGTGGGCTGCAGGCCGATGTCGTAACTCATCCAGCCGGCGAGCTCGGCGAGCTCGGCGGCAACCTTGAACAGCCGCTTGGCCACCGGCTCCGGCTGCGGCTCCTGGAGGAGGTCGGTGACCTCGTGCAGCTGACCGACCACGGCCTTGCGCCGCAGCCCGCCGCCGCACTGCGCGTCCCACTGGCGGAACATCACGGTCGTCGACTCCAGCAGATCCAGCTCCGGCTTGGACAGCCGTGCGGGCCTGCGGTGACGGTCGGGCTCCTCCGCGCCGCCCTGGCTCGCGGGCACCGGGACCAGCCAGCGCTGCATCGGCTCGATGAGGCTGGGTCCGGCGGCGAGGGAGAGCGAGGTGCCGAGGAAGCCGCGGCGCGCCAGCATCAGGTCGCTGCGGGAGAACTCGCTGATGAGGCCGACCGTTTGGGCGCCCGCCCAGGGCAGGTCCACCCCGGAGACGGACGGGGACTGGTGCGCGGAGCGCAGCCCGAGCTCCTCGATGCCGACCACGCAGCCGAAGCGTTCGGAGAACAGCTCGGACAGGATCCGCGGAATGGGTTCGCGCGGCTGTTCGCCGTCGAGCCAGCGGCGCACCCGTGAGGTGTCGGTGCTGATGTGGTGGGCGCCCATCTGACGCGCCCGGCGGTTGACCTGTCGCGCCAGCTCGCCCTTGGACCAGCCGCTGCGCATGAACCACGAACCCAGCTGTGCGTTGGGTTGTTTGACGGCGTCGGTGCCGCCCGTGCCGCCGTTGCCGCCCACTGGAGCCCCCATCCCGAATAGCTGCCTTGGTGCCTTTACCCGATGTCTGCGGCGAACCACCCGCAGACTGCCGCCCGTTGCGAGGCGTGCCGGGGGTACCTCTACCCGATCACGGTTTCCGGGCACACCTTTTGGCCTGGGCTCGACCCGTGCGTTGCCATCGGCATACCCGTGCGAAGAGTGCCTCGCGGGGCTCGTGCACCGAAAGTAATCCTACGATCACGCTCGCCGCGAGGGCGATCGGGGAAACGCCACCATTCGCCACCCCTTCGAATGAACTCCCCGCCCTGCTCTCGCGATTGACTTGACACAGGTCGAACGCGGCCGGGCGGAACGGAGCACGCAAGGGCTCACACTCCGCTCCGCACCACCCGGCACGCCACGTCGCACCACCGGTACCGCGGACAGTCAACGGAGCGTGAACGGCGCCACGACGTCAACCCACCGACTCGTAACCACTGGCACGCACCACCCGTTGGAGGGGGTATGGGCTTCACGATCGGCGGCATCCGAGAGATTCGTTCCGGCTCCCGGCGCCGCGCCCGCTCGACCGAGATCTCGGCGGTGGCGGAGTACACCGGGCTGTGGGGCTGGGACGTCGCCCCCGGCGCCCGGGCGGTGCGCGCGGGCAGCGGCCGTACGGACTGCTCGTGCGGCGCCGCCGACTGCCCCTCCCCCGGCGCCCATCCGCTGGCCTTCGGTGAGGAGCTGGCGGCCGGGGCCACCTGGGAGAAGGCCGGCGTGGCCTGGGCGGAGACGCCGGGCGCCGCGATCCTGCTGCCGGTGGGCCGCTCGTTCGACATCCTCGACGTGCCGGAGGCCGCGGGCCGTAACGCCCTGGCGCGGCTGGAGCGGATGGGCCTGCCGCTGGGCCCGGTCGCGCTGACGCCGACTGGCCGCGCGCAGTTCTTCGTCGCCCCCGGTGCGGCCGGGCAACTCCCCGATCTGCTCTACCGGATGGGCTGGGACGACGCCGCGCTCGATCTGCGCCCCCTGGGCCCGGGCGACCACCTCACCGCACCGCCCTCCGACCTCGGCGGCCACGGCCCGATGCGCTGGCTGCGCCCGCCGACCCTGGACACCGCGGACCGGCCGCCGCAGGCGCGGCTGATGGTGGGCATCCTGGCGTACGTCTGCCACCGGTCGGCGGCCTGAGCTCCGGCCGGAGCGCGATCCACCCGCCCCTCCCGGCCCGGACACCCGTCGGCGAGGACGCCTGCCCGGGCGCGCTCCGGGCGGAACGGCTCCGGCCCCCGGCGCCCGCCGTGTGCGGGTACCGGGGGCCGGGGGCTGCCGGGGCGTGGCCTCCTTGCGACGGCGTCAGTCGATCAGGGCGTCCACGAAGGCCTCGGGCTCGAACGGCGCCAGGTCGTCCGCCCCCTCGCCCAGGCCGACCAGCTTCACCGGCACGCCCAGTTCGCGCTGGACGGCGACGATGATGCCGCCCTTGGCGGTGCCGTCGAGCTTGGTGAGCACCACACCGGTGATGTCCACGACCTCGGCGAACACCCGGGCCTGGACGAGGCCGTTCTGGCCGGTGGTGGCGTCCAGGACGAGCAGCACCTCGCCGACCGGGCCGTGCTTCTCGACGACCCGCTTGACCTTGCCGAGCTCGTCCATCAGGCCGGTCTTGGTGTGCAGCCGGCCCGCGGTGTCGATGAGGACGACGTCGGCGGATTCGGCGATGCCTTCCTTCACCGCGTCGAAGGCGATCGAGGCGGGGTCGCCGCCCTCGGGTCCGCGGACCGTACGGGCACCGACCCGCTCGCCCCACGTCTGCAGCTGGTCGGCGGCGGCGGCGCGGAAGGTGTCGGCGGCGCCGAGGACCACGGACTTGCCGTCGGCGACCAGGACCCGGGCGAGCTTGCCGGTGGTGGTGGTCTTGCCGGTGCCGTTGACGCCGACGACCAGGACGACGCCGGGGATCTCGTCGCCGCCGTTGCCGATGCCGTTGGCGGTGTGCACGGAGCGGTCGGCGTCCGTGCCGATGAGGGTGAGGAGCTCCTCGCGCAGCAGGGCCCGCAGGTCCTCGGGGGTGCGGGTGCCGAGGACCTTGACCCGCTCACGCAGCCGCTCGACCAGCTCCTGGGTGGGGGCGACGCCGACGTCGGCGGTCAGCAGGGTGTCCTCGATCTCCTCCCAGGTCTCCTCGTCGAGGTGTTCGCGGGAGAGCAGGGTCAGCAGGCCCTTGCCCAGGGTGTTCTGGGAGCGGGAGAGCCGGGCGCGCAGCCGGACCAGCCGGCCCGCGGTGGGCTCGGGGACCTCGACCGCGGGCGCGACGGGCGCCTCGGGCTCGGCGGCCGGTGCCTCGGCCACGGGGGCCTCGGCGGTGGGCAGCGTGACTTCTTCAATGGTGCGACGCTCTTCGTCGCGGGGGGTCTCGGCCTCCTCGCCGACATGTGGTTCGGCGGGGGGCGCGGTGACGGAGGGCTTGGGGGCAGCCGGCGGGGACGGCGGCAGCTGCTTCTTCTTGCGGCCGCTGACGACGAGCCCGCTGATCGCGCCGAGCACGACCACGGCGATGGCTACAGCAAGGATGACGATTTCCATAACCCCTCCAGTATCAGCCACGCCCCGGCCCCGGGGACCGCACGCGCCGAATCCGCACGGGCCCCGTCCCGGACCTCCTCCGCGGGTGCGGTGTGGCCGGATTTGTCCCGTGGAGCCGGGCCGCCGGACGCCGCGCGGAGCATCCGGATGCGGGGATTCCGAGGGGAACGAGACGCGGGTCTCCCTGCGGGCCGGTGCTCCGGAGTGGTCCGTGGCGGCCGGTGGCCCCCGGGGCGGACGGGGCAACTTCGCCACCCCCTCGTTCCGCCTGGTCGGGACGGCCCGACTGGACCCTTCGACGAAGCTGGGTGACACTCGGTGTCGTCGTGGGGTCCAACGGCGCAAAGAGGCGGAAGTTGGATCAAAGTACGATGGTCGGCGGCCGCGCAACGCGCGTAGAGTCCTGGCAGCCAAATGCCGGCCAGGCACCACAGCCGCTGCCTGCACCTCCTCCCCCGGGGGTGCCTCCAGATTCCCGCTCGGAGATACCTGCACCATGGGCACCACGTCTGCTTCCACGCCCGACATCGACGGCGCCGTCGAGACCCGAGGCATCGAACCCGTTCCCGACAACGAACGGAAGGGCCGCGTCCGCGAGCTCTTCCCCACCTGGGTCGCTGCCAATATCAGTGTGCTGTTGCTCACCATGGGCGCCGCGCTCGTGGTCACCAACGGGCTGAACTTCTGGCAGGTCCTGCTGGTGGCCGCGATCGCTGCCGCCGTCGCCTTCGGCATGGTGGGCGTGCTGTCGGTCTCCGGTAAGTGGGGCGGCGCGCCCGGCGCGATGCTCTCCCGTGCCGCCTTCGGCGTGCGCGGCAACTACTTCCCCGGCGCGATCCTTTGGGTCGCGCGCTTCGGCTGGGAGACGATCAACGCGGTCACCGGTGCCTACGCGGTACTGACGGTGCTGCATCTGCTCTTCGGCATCGAGAGCAACAACGTCCTGGTCGTCGTCACCCTGCTCGCCTTCGTGGCCGTCACCTACCTGGTGAGCGGCATGGGCCGCAAGGCGCTGAACGTCTGCAACAAGTACTCGACGTATCTGTTCGGCCTGTTCAGCATCATGGTGCTGGTCTATCTGATCGCCACGATGGACTGGGACGCCGTCTTCGCCAAGAAGGCCGGCACGACCGCGATGGTGATCGCGGGCGTCGGCACCATCGCGGCCGGCGGGATCAGCTGGGTGCCCACTGGCCCCGACTTCGCGCGCTACCTCCCGCACTCCGCGTCCGGCAAGAAGATCGTCGGAACCACGGTCTCCGGAGCCGCGCTGGTGCTGCTGCCGATGGTGCTGATGGGCGGCGTGATGGCCGTCTCCAACCCGAAGCTGGCCGGTCAGAACACCGACCCGATGTCGTTCCTCGGCAACATCCTGCCGTCCTGGCTCGCGGTGCCGTACCTGATCACGGCGCTGGTCGGCATGGTGCTGATCAACAGCCTGTCGATGTACTCCGCGGGCTTCACCGCCCAGACCATGGGCGTCAAGCTGCCGCGCGCCCTCGCGGTCAGCATCAATGCCGTCATCAGCCTGGTCGGCGGCCTGTTCATGATGCTGGTGGCCAAGGACTTCATCGGCCAGTTCATCGCCTTCCTGACGCTGCTGGCGGTCTCCTTCTCCGCCTGGATCGGCGTCTACGGCATCGACATGGCCCGGCGGCGCAAGCTGGCGGTGCGCTACGACGCCGACAGCCTGATGAACACCGGCCGCACCAGCCGCTACTGGTACACCGGCGGCTTCTGCTGGCAGGCCATGACCGCCTGGGCCGTGGCCCTCGTCGCGGGGCTGGCCTTCACCAAGGTCCAGTGGTTCACCGGCCCGCTGGCCACCACCTGGATCGGCGAGAACGGCCTGGGCTGGGCGGCCACGATCGCGATCGCCGCGGTGGTCTTCGCCGTACTGCCGGCGCCCAGGGAGACCGTCCCGGCGGCCGCGGGCGCGCCGTCGGCGTCGGACCGCAAGCCGGTCGAGGTGGGCTGAGGCCGCCCGTCCCCGGTCGGCCGGATCCCCCGTCTAGCGACCTGACGCGTCGTCAGCTAACGTCCCCTTCGCCCACCACCGGCGAAGGGGACGTTCTGCCATGTCCGCCCTGCCCGTCACGGTCCTGCGCTGCAACCTCGTCGACCCCGCGCCCACGCCCGCCACGCTGTCCGCCCGCTACCGGGCAGCCGTCGAGATGGCCGCGTTCGCCGACGACCGCGGCTTCACCATGGTCCAGACCGAGGAGCACCACGCCACGACCAACGGCTGGATCCCCTCCCCGCTCACCTTTGCGGGCGCCGTCTTCGGCGCCACCCGCCGCATCGGCGTCACCGTCTCCGCCCTGATCACGCCGCTGCACGACCCGCTCCGGCTGGCCGAGGACCTCGCCACGCTCGACCTGCTCAGCGGCGGCCGACTGACCACCGTCGCCGGCCTCGGCTACCGGCCCGAGGAGTACGCGGCCCACGGCAAGGACTGGCAGCGCCGCGGCGCCCTCCAGGACGAGGTGCTGACGGCCCTGCTGTCCGCCTGGACCGGCGAACCGTTCACCTACCGGGGCCGTACGGTCCAGGTCACCCCGCGCCCGTACACCCGGCCGCACCCGCTGCTGCTGATCGGCGGCAGCTCACGGGCCGCGGCCCGGCGCGCCGCCCGCCTGGGGCTCCCGTTCTTCCCCAGCGCCCGCCTCCCCGACCTGGAGGCCTACTACCACGAGCGGCGGGCGGCCTTCGGCACCGAAGGCTGGGTGTGGCAGCCGCCCGAGCGGACCTCGCTGTTCCATGTCTCCGAGGACCCCGACCGCACCTGGGCCGAGTACGGCGGTCATCTGCTGCACGAGGCCCGGACGTACGCCTCCTGGCAGTCCGCCGGCATCCGCTCCGCGGTGCGTTCGTCCGCCCGGGACGTCACCGCGCTGCGCCAGGAGGGCGTCTACCGCATCGTCACCCCCGAGGAGTGCCTGCGCCTCGCCCGGCAGGCAGGGGGCGAGGGCTCGCTGATCCTGCATCCGCTGTGCGGCGGGATGCCGGTCGACGAGGGCTGGCGCTCGCTGCATCTGTTCGCCGAGCGGGTGCTGCCCCGTCTCAAGGCCGGCGGCCAGGACTGAGGAGCCGGCGCAGCCCCGCCCCGGCACCGGCCGCGGACGGGCGGGCTGCCGTGTCCGCCGTACGGGAGGGGACGCCGTACGGCCCGCCCCATGGAGGCAGCCCACGCCGCCGGGCCGTATACGGAAGAGGCCACAAAAAACGGGTACTGCCCGGGGTCCCTGATGACCCGAGGCAGTACCCAGTACTGAGGAGAAGAGCTGGCGGGGGGTTAGCCCATCTCCTCCAACGCCTTGCCCTTGGTCTCCTTGACGTACCGCAGCACGAAGGGGATCGAGAGCAGAGCGAAGATCATGTAGATGACGTACGTACCCGAGAGGTTCCAGTCCGACAGGCTCGGGAAGCTGGCCGTGATGGCCCAGTTGGCGATCCACTGCGCGGAGGCGGCGACGCCCAGCGCGGCGGCACGGATCTTGTTCGGGAACATCTCGCCGAGGAAGACCCAGACCACCACGCCCCAGGAGAGCGCGAAGAAGAGCACGAAGGCGTGGGCGGCGATCAGGGCCACGGTGCCTTCGGTGGCCGGCAGGGTGGCACCCGCCTTGGCGGAGAACGCCCAGGCCTCCAGGCCGAGCGCGACGGCCATACCCGCCGAGCCGATCAGCGCCAGCGGACGGCGGCCGATCTTGTCGACGAAGATCATCGCGATCACGGTGCCGATGATGTTGATGATCGACGTGGTGAAGCTGTAGAAGAACGAGGCACTCGGGTCGATGCCGACGGACTGCCACAGCGCCGAGGAGTAGTAGAACGCGACGTTGATGCCGACCAGCTGCTGGAAGACCGACAGACCGATACCGACCCAGACGATCGGCAGGAAGCCCATCTTGCTGCCGAGCAGGTCCTTGAACGAGGACTTGTGCTCACGGCGCATCGCGTCCTGGATCTCGGTGACCCGGGTGTCGAGGTTCACCGTGTGGCCCTCGACCTCGGCGAGCACCTCCTTGGCGCGGGGGACCTTGCCGATGGAGATCAGGTAGCGCGGCGACTCGGGGATCACGAAGGACAGCAGACCGTAGAGCACGGCCGGGACGACCATCACGCCGAGCATCCACTGCCAGGCCTCCAGGCCGGCGATCTTGCCGCGCTGCTGGCCGTCGGCGAGGTTGAGGATGCCCCAGTTGACGAGCTGGGAGACGGCGATGCCGACGACGATCGCGGCCTGCTGGAACGAGCCGAGACGGCCGCGGTAGGCGGACGGCGAGACCTCGGCGATGTAGGCCGGGCCGATGACCGAGGCCATACCGATCGCGAAGCCGCCGATGATCCGCCAGAAGGCGAGGTCCCACAGGGCGAACGGCAGAGCGGACCCGACGGCGCTGACGGTGAACAGCACGGCGGCGATCTGCATCACCCGGATGCGGCCGATGCGGTCCGCGACCCGGCCGGCGGTGGCGGCACCGATGGCGCAGCCGATCAGCGCAACGGCGATGACCTGGGCGAGGACGGCGGACCCTACGTCGTAGCGGCTGCGGATCGCTTCGACGGCACCGTTGATGACGGAGCTGTCATAGCCGAAGAGGAAGCCGCCCATCGCGGCAGCCGCGGTTATGAAGATGACATGGCCGAGATGCTCGGGGTGGGCCTTACGGCCTTCCGGGACCGTCGGCTGCGCGGTGCTGGTCAACGTGAACTCCAGTTGCCCGGCTGCGCTGCCGGGCGTCGGGGGCTGGCCCTTCAGTGGCGTTGATGGTTGGGGCAACCCACCACTTGAAGGTAAAAGCAACGTTGCAGAGACTATGCCTTCAAGTTTCGAAGTCAATAGGCCGTGATGAATTTGTTTCGCCACCGTCCAGGTGGTCATTCATTCAAGTTATGAACTGATGGGTCGTCGGACACTCCGCGCGATCACCGCAGTCGCTGGCTGATGACCTTGGAGACTCCATCGCCCTGCATGGACACCCCGTAGAGGGCGTCGGCGACCTCCATTGTCCGCTTCTGATGCGTGATCACAATCAGCTGCGAGCTCTCCTGGAGCTCCTCCATGATCCGGATCAGCCGCTGCAGATTGGTGTCGTCGAGCGCGGCCTCCACCTCGTCCATCACGTAGAACGGGCTGGGCCGCGCCTTGAAGATCGACACCAGCAGCGCCACCGCGGTCAGCGACCGCTCCCCGCCCGAGAGCAGCGAGAGCCGCTTGACCTTCTTGCCCGGCGGACGCGCCTCCACGTCCACCCCCGTCGCGAGCATGTCGCCCGGATCGGTCAGCACCAGCCGCCCCTCGCCACCCGGGAAGAGCCGCGAGAAGACGCCCTCGAACTCGCGGGCGGTGTCGTGGTACGCCTCGGTGAAGACCTGCTCCACCCGCTCGTCGACCTCCTTGATCACCTGCATCAGGTCGGCCCGGGTCTTCTTCAGGTCTTCGAGCTGCTCGCTCAGGAACTGGTGCCGCTCCTCCAGCGCCGCGAATTCCTCCAGCGCCAGCGGGTTCACCTTCCCGAGCTGCTGATACGCCCGCTCGGCCGCCTTGAGCCGCTTCTCCTGCTCGGCCCGTACATAGGGGACCGGCTGGTTGCGCGGGTGCTCCGGGTCGTCCGGGAGCACCTCGCCATCGGCAGGAGGCGACGGAGGAACGAGCTGCTCAGGGCCGTACTCGGACATCAGCCCGGTCGGCTCCACCCCCAGCTCCTCCAGCGCCCTGGTCTCCAGCTGCTCGATCCGCAGCCGCTTCTCCGCGCCGAGCACCTCCCCGCGGTGCATCGAGTCGGTCAGCTTGTCCAGCTCGGACTTCAGCTCGCGGCCCTGGTTGCGCGCGGCCACCAGCGCCGCTTCCCGCTCGGCCTTGGCCCGCTCGGCGGCGGCACGCTCCTCCTCGGCCCGTACGGCCGACACCTCCACATGCGCCAGCAGCTGCCGGGCACCGGAGGCGACCGCACCTGCCACCTCCGCCTCGTGCCGCAGCCGGGCCCGCCGCCGCTCGGCCCGCGCCTGTGCCTCACGCTCGGCCCGCGCCCCGCGGTCCAGGGAATCCGCCCGCCCGGCGAGCGCCTTGACCCGCTCCTCGTGCGTCCGCGCCTGGAGCCGGGCCTCCATCTCGGTCTGCCGCGCATTGGCGCCGTCCGCGGCCAGCCGGTCCCGTACGGACGTATCGGGCTCCTCGTCCCCGGCGCCCGGGTCCTCCTGGGCCACCGCGAGCCGCTCGGCCAGCTCCTCGGCCTCCTCGGTGGCCCGGGCCAGCGCCTCCTCGGCCCGGGCGGCGGCCGCACCGGACCGCTCGGCCTCCCCCGCGGCCGCCCGGGCCTGCCCGCCGAGCCGGCCCAGGTCCCCGGCGATCTTCGACTTCTCCCGGTCCGCCGCCCGCCGCCGCTCGGCCAGCTCCTCGACCAGCGCGGCACACTCCGTACGGCGCTCCGCCGCGGCCCGCTGCGCCTGTGCCAGCTCCTCGCAGCGCCCGGCCAGCTCCTCCAGCTCGGCCGCCGCCTCGTCGACGGACGCCTGTACCTCCAGCAGGCTCGGCGCGCCGGCGGAGCCGCCCTGCGCGAAATGCGCCCCGAGCAGATCGCCCTCGCCGGTCACGGCCGTCAGCTCCGGCCGCGCGGCCACCAGCTCCTCGGCGTCCTCCAGCGTCCCGACCACCACGACGTCCCGCAGCAGGCGGGCCACGGCGGCCGACAACTGCGCGGGACCCGTCACCAGTTCGTCGGCCGGTACGGGCGCCGAGCGGGGACCGGGGACCCGGTGCACGGCCTGCCCACGGGACTCCGGTGCCCCGGCCGGCCCGGCCGGGACGGCCCCACCAGGAGCCCCGGTGGCCCCCGCAGCCCCCTCGGTCTCCACGGCCTCCGCGGTCGCGGCGACGTCCACGGCCTCCCGCGCCTCCACGGCCCGCGCCGGCCCGGGCACCCGCCCCGTCCCGCTCCCGCTTCCCCCGACCACCATCGCCGCCCGCCCCGCGTCCTGGGCGCGGAGCAGCCGGATGGCCTCGGCCGCGGTGTCCGGGCCGGTGACGGCGAGGGCGTCCGCGGCGGCGCCGAGGGCGGCGGCCACCGGGATCTCGAAGCCGGGGGTGACGGTCAGCAGCTCCGCCGCCGGCCCGAGCAGACCGCTCAGGCGGTCCGCGGCGGCCAGCAGCGCGCCGCTGCCGTCCTTGCGGCGCAGCCCCAGCGCCAGCGCGTCATGCCGGGCGGCGGTCGCGGCCCGGCTGCGCTCGGCCGCGGTCAGCGCCTCACGCGCGGCGGTCAGCGCGGCCTCCGCCTCCGTCAGCTCCCGGCGGGCCGCCGCATGCCGCTCCCCGAGCGCGTCGTCGTCCGCGTCCAGCCCGTCGACCTCGGCCTTGAGCTGCTCGTACTCCTCCTGGGCAGCGCTCGCCCGGTCCCGGGCGGCGTCCCTGGCCTCGACGAGCCGGCCGATCTCCGCCTGTGCGGAGGCGGCCCGGCCGCGGGCGGCGGTGACCTGTCCGCTCAGCCGGGCCAGGCCCTCCCGGCGGTCGGCGATGGCCCGGGCCACGTCCCGCAGCCGCCGCTCCTCGTCCGCCAACTGCCGCTCCAGCCCGGCACGGTGTTCGACGGTGTCCTCCAGGGCCCGGCTCGCCGCCTCCAGCGCGGCCGTCAACTCCGCCTCCTGCTCGCGGATCCGGGCCGCCTCGCGCTCCATGTCCTCCGGATCGCGCCCCTGCCGCTCGTCCGGCGGGGCCGCCGAGGCGCTCTTGACCCGCGCCTCGGCCAGCGAGATCGTGCCGCGCACCCGCTCCGCGAGCTGGGACAGCTCATGCCAGGTCTGCTGCGCGCGCTGCAGCCGCGGGGTGAGCGTCCGTACCTCTTCCTCCAGCGCCGCCTCCTGCTGCTGGGCGGCGCGCAGCCGGGCCTCGGCGGCCTCTTTGCGTTCCTTGAGCGCCGCCTCGTCCGCGATCTCGGCGCGCAGCGCCCGGCGCAGGGTGACGAGATCGTCGGCGAGCAGCCGCAGCCGGGCGTCGCGCAGGTCCGCCTGGATGACGGCGGCGCGCCGGGCGACCGCGGCCTGCCGCCCCAGCGGCTTGAGCTGGCGCCGCAGCTCGTCGGTCAGATCCTGGACCCGGGCGAGGTTGGCCTTCATCGCCTCCAGCTTCCGCAGCGCCTTCTCCTTGCGCTTACGGTGCTTCAGGACGCCGGCCGCCTCCTCGATGAATGCTCGGCGCCCCATCGGATCGGCGTGCAGAACGGAGTCCAGCTGCCCCTGCCCGACGATGACATGCATCTCCCGGCCGATTCCGGAATCGGAGAGCAATTCCTGGATATCGAGCAGCCGGCAGGTGTCCCCATTGATCTGGTACTCGCTGCCGCCGTTGCGGAACATGATCCGGGTGAGGGTGACTTCGGCGTACTCGATCGGCAGTGCACCGTCGGAGTTGTCGATGGTGAGCGCGACCTCGGCACGGCCGAGCGGCGGCCGTCCGGTCGTCCCGGCGAAGATGACGTCCTCCATCTTCCCGCCGCGCAACGACTTGGCGCCCTGCTCACCCATCACCCAGGACAGCGCGTCCACGACATTGGACTTGCCGGATCCGTTGGGGCCCACGACGCAGGTGATGCCCGGTTCGAACCGGAGCGTCGTGGCGGAGGCGAAGGACTTGAAGCCTCGCAGGGTCAGACTCTTGAGGTGCACGCCGTGGGACTCTACCGGCCGCTCCCGAACGGGCGACCGCAACATTCCGGCGCCGGTCACCGGCCCTGTACGCCCCCCCGTATACCGCGCCGTTCATTTTCGGTTTCATTGCGGAAAGCGCAGGGCACATCATGCGGTAAGGAAGGGGCGGGCACGGCCGAATGGACCGCAGGTCCGCACGAAATGGCCGTCGAACGAAGTATCGGGAAACGACGAAGGGACGCCGAAGCGTCCCTTGCAGATCTTGAAGAGAGCGGTGCCTCAAGCGGCTGGCGAGCAGCCCTGCCGGCCCTGGGGGCGGGGTCAGGTGAGCGCGGGCTCCGCCTGGGGTACGTCGATGTCGAGCATCGAGTCGTCGCGACGTGCGGCAGCGGACAGCATGTCGTTTTCGGCCTGCATCCGAATCAGTTCGGATTCAAGGTCTTGGACGCGCTGCTGAAGCCGTCGCATCTCGGAGAGGACTCGGGGGTCGGAGCCGCCGACGTAACCGAGAAGCGCCTTTGCCATGATGGATGGTCCTCCACAATGAGTGACCGACCGAAGCGGTTGGGTCGTGAGGGATTCGCACCCGCGGTGCTTGTCATTCCTGGTGTACTCAATGCCAAACAGCTAAGGTGCGCGGGGATTCCAGAGTCTCACCAAACGGTTTGACGGTCAACACGATCACGCCCCGTATCCTCGGGCACCTGAGAGTGCGCGGCCGCGAGGGCGCTGCGCCGACTCCCCAGAAAGGTCCCGCGGGGGCGTAGAGATCATCCGTACAGCGGCAGCCTTGCACGGGTCGGCCGAGTTGGCAACCACCAGGCCTTATCTCCCGTAAGCAGCTGACAAAGACGCATCCCGGAGATCGCCTCTGACGGTCGTACAGCCGGTTTCGGCGGGCCCGGTCAGCGGATCTCGAAGCCGTCATAACCCCCGCGGGGCGTGTCCCATATCTCAGTGACTCCGTCGACCCGCCCGGGCGTGTCTCCGGTGCGGAGCCACTCCAGCAACGCATCGCAGTGATCCTTCGGTCCCTCGGCGACCACCTGGACGCGGCCGTCGCCGAGATTGACGGCAAACCCGGCAAGTTCCCCGATGCGAAGGGCGTTGGCCCGGGTGAACCAGCGGAATCCGACACCCTGGACCTGACCACGTACCCACGCGGTCACACGGACAGCTTCGTTCATGTGTGCACGTTAACCGGCCAATTGCTCAGCGGTCACTTCCGTCCCGTACGGCATCGCGTACAGTCCCCCGACAACGAGGATCACCCTTTTGGGCGAGTCAGCTTGACGCAAGGAAGGCTGTGCGGCAGTAGCCGCTCCAGTGGAGCCGGTGCGTGCACCGGGGAAGGAAGAATGCGGATGGGCCGCCATCGACGCTCTGCTCCCCCGGTCCCTGAAGCCCGCGGTGCGGCGCATGGTGACGCACCGACGGCTGTGCGGACCGGTACACCGGCCGCCGCGCGACGCCGCGGTGGACATCGCGCGGCGCGCGGCCGCGGCACGGCGCCCGTCCGCGCCGGACTGCTCGGCGCCTCCGCCGCGGTGGCGATGGGAGCCGTGGCTGCCGCGTCCGGACTGATCCCCGGCCACGGCCAGTTCGACGGGGGCACCGGCGGCGATCCGGGCGACCGGGTCCGGGCCGACGCGCTGCCCGAGGCGACCGTGCCGCTGGGCGGCGGTTCCCCGAGCCCGAGCGACCGGGCCACGAACGAGGCGAGCCGCGGCAGCTCCCGCCCCACGGCCCCCACCACCGGCCGCCCCTCCTCCCCCACCACCCCTTCGACGTCCCCCGCGCCGCACCAGCCGTCCACCTCCCCGACCGGGAAGACCGCTTCACCCCGGCCCTCCCGGCCCGCCGGCCGGCCGTCCGCCGCCACGCCCGAACGCTCCGCGGCCCCGTCGAAGACGCCCGATGCCCGGTCGTCCGCCGAGGCGCAGGTGCTGTCGCTGGTCAATCAGGAGCGCGGCCGGGCCGGCTGCTCGCCCGTGACGGCGGACGGGGAACTGGCCCATCTGGCGCAGCAGTTCAGTGACGACATGGCCGGGCGCGGCTTCTTCGGCCACACCGACCCGGACGGCGACACCCCCTGGGACCGTGCCCGCGCCGCGGACATCTCCGGTCTGGGCGGCGAGAACATCGCCCGCGGCCAGGCCAACGCCCAGTCCGTCATGGACTCCTGGATGAGCAGCCCCGGCCATCGGGCCAACATCCTCAACTGCGAGTACAAGACCCTGGGCGTCGGCGCCCACTTCGGGCCGGGCGGCCCGTGGTGGACGCAGGACTTCGGGTTCTAGGAGCAGCCGGACGGCGGACTGTCGTGCGAGACGCCCGCACCGCCCCGTGACGGATCACGGGGCGGTGCGGGCGTCTGCGTCTCCCGGCGGGCGCCGGTTCGGTGCCGGGGGTCAGGCGGCGAGGGCGGCCCGGCCCGCCGCGTAGATCCGTGCCTGCTCGGCGATGCGGCGTCCGAGGTGCTCGGCGGTGGCGATGTCGGCCTTGTGGACCCCCTCGGCCCCCTGGTCGTTGGGCGACTGGGCGCCGGCTCCCAGGAAGAAGCCCAGGCGGTTGAGGTCGTTCTCGGAGCCGGTGGAGGAGTTCCAGCCGGGCATCAGGTTGAGGCCGACCCAGCTCATCCCGTGCTGGGCGGCGAGCACGGTGAAGAACTGCAGGGTGTGCAGCTTGTCGCCGCTCTTGGAGGCGGAGTTGGTGAAGCCCGCCGCGAGCTTGTCCTGCCAGGCGCGGGTCGCCCAGCGCGCGGAGGTCGCCTCGGCGAAGGTGTGGAAGGCGCCCGAGGCCGTCCCCATGTAGGTCGGCGAGCCGAAGATGATCGCGTCGGAGGCGTCGAGCTGCTCCCACTGCGCTTCGGTGATCTCGTCGACCTTGATCAGGTGGACGCCGGCGCCCGCCGCGGTGGCCGCGGCAGCGACGGCCTCGGCCAGTACGGCGGTGTGGCCGAAGCCGGAGTGGTACGCGACGGAGACGACGGGTGCGGGCAGGGCAGGGGTGGTCACGATGGTTCTCCTTCAAGATCACGGCATCCATGGGCGGTCGTTGCCCGGGAGCGCTGGGCGGCGACGAGAGAAAGAGAAGCACTAACTTTTAGAAAGCGCAACCCAAGAGTTAGCGCTGTGCAGGAGTAAGGTGTCGGTATGGCGATCGAGAGCAGTGCCGGAACGGCCGGGGAGGCCGCCCCCGGCTGTACGGACGACCTGGCCTATGACGTGTTCGCGCGCGACTGCCCGTCCCGTGATGCGCTCAAGCACGTCACCGACCGATGGGGCAGCCTGACGCTGGGCGCGCTGCTCGACGGGACCTTCCGCTTCAACGAACTGCGGCGCCGGGTCGACGGGGTCAGCGAGAAGATGCTGGCCCAGTCCCTGCACGCACTGGAGCGGGACGGACTGGTGCACCGCGAGGCCCAGCAGTCCAATCCGCCCCGGGTGGACTACGCGCTGACCCCCCTGGGGGACCAGATCGCCCGTCAACTACGGCTGCTGATCGACCTGGTGGAGGACCGGATGCCGCAGGTGCTCCAGGCCCGGGAACGCTACGACGCCCGGCACCTCGCGGAATGACCCGCCGGCCGCGCGAGCGCTGCGCTCAGCCGCGGGGCGGCCGCTGGCAGCGGGGGCAGAAGTAGCTGGAGCGGTTCATCCAGGGACGGCGGCGGATGGGCGTGCCGCAGCGGCGGCAGGGCTCGTCCTCCCGGCCGTAGGCGTCCAGCGAGCGCTCGAAGTAGCCGGATTCACCGTTGACGTTGACGTAGAGGCTGTCGAAGCTGGTGCCGCCGACGGCGAGCGCGGCGTTCATCACGTCCCGGACATGGCCGAGGAGCTCGGCGCTGCGCGGACGGGTGAAGGTGGCGGTCGGCCGCTCGTAGTGGAGCCTGCTGCGCCACAGCGCCTCGTCGGCGTAGATGTTGCCGACGCCGCTGATCAGCGTCTGGTCGAGCAGCGCCCGCTTGATGGTGGTCCGGCGGCGGCGCAGCGCGTCGTGGAAGGCGGCGTCGTCGAAGGCCGGGTCCAGCGGGTCCCGGGCGATGTGGGCGATCACGTCGGGAAGGTGGTCGGCGGCGCCGGGGACGGTGTCGTGCAGCGAGAGGCCGCCGAAGGTGCGCTGGTCGACGAAGCGGAGTTCGGTGCCGAGCGCGTCGTCGAAGCGCAGACGGATCCGCAGATGCTTCTCGTCGGGGGCGCCTTCCGGCTGGACCAGCAGCTGACCGCTCATCCCGAGGTGGGCGAGGATCGCCAGCCCGTGGGTGACGGACGGGGTGACGATCGGGCTGATGCCCTCGGCGGCGGTCTGGGAGGCCGGGCCACCGCCGGTCACCGGGAGCCAGAGGTACTTGCCGCGCCGGCGGGCCGCACCGATCCGCAGCCCCTTCAGCCGGGCCGCGAAGTCGGCCGCACCGGCGGTGTGCCGGCGGATCGAGCGCGGATGGTGCACCTCGACGGCGTCGATCGTGCGGCCGCTGACCCAGCGCTCCAGTCCGCGGCGTACGACCTCGACCTCGGGCAGCTCGGGCACGGAGGGCTCCTTGGGAACAATCGCGGCGACAAAGACTTCTGACCCCGCCCGGAGCGGCGCGGGGCCGCCCGGAAGGGGTCAGAAGCGGGGTTTCAGTGTGCCGACGACGGGCTGTCGCCGGCGGCCGGAGCCGAGTCGGGCTGCGCGGCGGCAGCCGTTCCGGTGGAGTCGCTGCTCGCACCGGGGGCCGGCGACGCCTCGTCGCCGGACGCCGCCGCCTTGGCCGCCTCGTCCGCCGCGGCGCGGATCGCACGCCACGCGGACTCCGCCGCCTGCTGCTCGGCTTCCTTCTTGCTGCGGCCGGTGCCGGTGCCGTACGAGACACCACCGACGCGGGCGGCAGCAGTAAAGGTCTTCTCGTGGTCGGGGCCGGTCTCGGTGACCAGGTACTCCGGAACGCCGAGACCTTCGGTCGCGGTGAGTTCCTGGAGGCTGGTCTTCCAGTCCAGGCCCGCGCCCAGGCTGGAGGACTTCTCGATCAGCGGGTCGAAGAGCCGGTGCACCAGCTCACCCGCCGCGTCGAGACCCTGGTCGAGATAGACCGCGCCGATCACCGCTTCAAGGGTGTCGGCGAGGATGGAGGCCTTGTCCCGGCCGCCCGTGCCCTCTTCGCCCCGTCCGAGGCGGATGAAGGCGCCGAGGTCGAGGCCGCGGCCCACCTCGGCAAGCGCACGCGAGTTGACCACCGCGGCCCGGAGCTTGGCCAGCTGGCCTTCCGGGAGATCGGGGTGGATGCGGTACAGCGTGTCCGTGACCACCAGGCCGAGCACGGAATCCCCGAGGAATTCCAGCCGCTCGTTGGTGGGCAGACCGCCGTTCTCGTATGCGAACGAGCGGTGCGTCAGTGCACGCACCAGAAGGGCGGTCTCGAGCTTGTACCCGAGCCGCCCTTCCAGAATCGTGTGGGACGAGGCCGTGTCCGCCGGAGTCGTTTCCTCTCCGCGTGTGCGGGGAGTCGAAGTGGCGTCTTCCGCCTTCTTGGGGCTAGACACGGAGCCTGTCACCAGCCGCTCAGACCTCGAGGACCTGGCGCTTGTTGTAGGTGCCGCAGCTCGGGCACGCGATGTGCTGCTGCTTCGGCTCATGGCAGCGCTCGCACGCCACCAGGGTGGGGACCGCAGCCTTCCACTGCGACCGGCGGTGGCGCGTGTTGCTGCGCGACATCTTCCGCTTCGGAACAGCCACGGCTACTTCTCCTGCTTCTCGTCGACGCCCGCTTCGGCGCCGCCCATGTTGTCCTTCTCGCCGTCCTTGACGGTCCCGGCGAGTCCCTGCAGTGCCGCCCAACGGATGTCGACGGCGTCGTGGTGGTGGTCCGGGTCGTCCGCGAGCCGCACTCCGCAGTCGGAGCACAGGCCCGGGCAGTCGTCCTGGCACACCGGCTGCATCGGCAGTGCAAGCACCACCGCATCGCGCAGCACGGGTTCGAGGTCGAACAGGTCGTCCTCGAGGAAGAGGGTGTCCTCCTCGTCCTCGGCGTCGTCGCCGGCGTCCTCATGGACCCTGGCGTCGGCGTCGGGGTAGGCGAACATCTCCTGGAAGTCCGCATCGAGCTCTCGCTCCAGCGGCTCCAGACACCTTACGCACTCCCCCTTGACGGTTGCACGGCCGGTGCCTGTGACAAGCACCCCGTCCATGACCGACTCCAGGCGGAGGTCGAGCTCGATCGATGCGCCCTCGGGCACACCGATGACCTCATTGCCGAGGTCCCGGGGGGCCTCGACGGAGCGGGAGACCCTCTTCAGCGCACCGGGACGCCGGCCCAGCTCGCGCGTATCGAACACGAGAGGGGAACGGTGGTCGAGGCGGGCGTTGATGGCTTCCTGCTTTCTACGGGGATTACGTGCCACCCGAATCCCAGGGAGGGAATTCCGGGCAGCAGAGACCGCGGGCATACGCGCGACCGAAGAGCCAGGATACTGGACGGGCCCCGATAGGCCCAATCCGCTTCCGGCCGCAGCACGGGCCGCGGGCCGCGCGCCTACTGGCGCCCCTCCTCGTACTGCCGGAGCTGGTCCAAGTCGATCATGCTGGTGTCGAAGAGGCTGGTCTCGTCCAGTGCACCGGGCTGCGCCGCATGACCGTGCGGGGCGTGCTGGGGCTGCTGGGGCACCTGCTGCTGGAGGTAGGCGTTCGGGTCGTAGCCCTGCTGCTGGGCCTGCTGCTGCCAGTCGTAGCCGTAGGGGTCCTGGTGCACGGCGTACGGATCCTGCGGGGGCTGCTGGTAGCCGTAGACGTCCTGCTGCGGGTAGGCGGCCGGGTCGGTGTAGTAGCCCTGCTGCTGAAGCTGGGGCTGAAGGGGCTGCTGGTGCTCCTGGGGCATCACGGGCTGTGCCTGGGGCATCGCGGGCTGCGGCGGCGCCTGCGGCATCGGGGGCGCCTGGGGCGGCTGCGGGTCCTGGTCGGCGCCGATGCCCGCCAGGCCGGCGAGGTACTCGGCGTCGGCCTGGTGCCCGGACTGCGGATCGCCCTGCGCCGCCAGGTGGGCGCCCAGCTCGTCGATCGCCTGGGCACCCTGGAGCTTGTCCCGGCCCCGGCCGACCGCTTCCAGCGTCTTGGTCAGCACGGCCTGGAACGCCCCGAACTTGGCGTCCACATATGCGTCGGCGCGCTGCCGGAGGGTCTCCGGGTCGGCGCTGCGCTCGGGGGCCTCGGTGTCCTCGTAGCCCTGCTCGTCGAGCCCCGGACCCCGGCCGAGCAGCTTCTCGCGGCCGCGGTCGACGGAGCCGATGGTCTTGGTCAGCACGACCTCGAAGTTGGCGAGCTTGCTGTCGACGTAGTCGTCGGCCTCGGCGCGGATCTCCTCCGCCTCCCGGCGGGCCTCCGCGAGGATCCGGTCCGCCTCGTCCTGGGACTGCCGGGCAACCTCGGTGTCGGAGATCAGCGAGCCGCGCTGGGCGTGTGCGGTCTCGATGATCCGCTCCGCCTCGGCCCGCGCCTGCTCGACCATCTGCTCCCGCCCGCCGAGCAGCTCCTGCGCCTGCGCGAGCGAGCCGGGCAGTGCGGCGCGCACCTCCTCCAGCATGGCGAGCAGCTCGGCGCGGTTGACCACGCACGAGGCCGACATGGGCATGGACCGGGCACCGCCGACGGTCGCGACGATGTCGTCGAGCTTCTTCTGCACGTCCACCTTGGACTCGCCACTCTCTGAGGGGTTGGAACGACGGAACGGGACGACTGTACGGCCACGCGCCCTCGGCCCGACACCACCTGACGGCCCATCAGGCGGGCATCGCGGGCCGGTGCGCCCGGTGCGGTCTCAGCCCTTGTTCCGCAGGCGCTCGGTGAGCGCCTCCAGGACGAACGCCGGGACCAGGTGGGAGACATCGCCGCCCCAGGCGGCAACCTCCTTGACGAGGCTGGAGGAGAGGAAGCTGTAGGTCGGGTTGGTGGGAACGAAGAGGGTCTCCACTCCCGACAGGCCGTTGTTCATCTGGGCCATCTGCAGCTCGTAGTCGAAGTCGCTGACGGCCCGCAGCCCCTTGACGATCGCGGGGATGTCGCGCTGCTTGCAGAAGTCGACCAGCAGGCCGTGGAAGGACTCGACCTCCACGTTGCCGTACTCGGCGGTGGCCCGGCGGATCAGGTCGATCCGTTCGTCGACCGTGAACAGCCCCTGCTTGGACTGGTTGATCATCACGGCGACATGGACGACGTCGTACAGCTTGGAGGCACGGGCGATGATGTCCAGGTGCCCGTTGGTGATGGGGTCGAACGACCCCGGACAGACGGCGCGGCGCAACTCGGGTTCCTCGCTCTCCGATCCGGTCATGACACGCTTGCTGACGTCGATTCGGCGGACGTCGAAGCGGCGCGACCGTACCAAAGCGTCCCCTCGCCGTAGCGACGGGCCTTGATCGCTTCAAATCCGTCCGGCCATGGGAACGTGCCGCCTCTGGTGCTGCGCTCCACGGTGACGAGTGCCTGCTCCGCAAACCAGCCCTGACCACGGAGTGTGAGCAGGATCTCGCAGAGTTCGGCGTCGGTGACCACGTAGGGCGGGTCCAGGAAGATGACGTCGTACGGCTCGCCCGGAGGCGGTGCTCCGGCGGTCTGCTCGGCCTTGCCGGCACGGACCTCGACGCCCGGGAGGCCGACCGTACGGACGTTGTCGCGGATAGTGCGCACCGCGCGGGCATCGGCCTCCACCAGCAGGACGTGCGCGGCCCCGCGGGAGAGCGCCTCCAGGCCGACCGCGCCGGAGCCGCCGTACAGATCGAGCACCCGGGCGCCGGCCAGCGGGCCGTCGAGCGACTCCCAGGTGGAGAACATGCCCTCGCGCGCCCGGTCGGAGGTCGGTCGGGTGCCGTTTCCCGGGGGTACGGCCAAGCGGCGGCCGCCGGCCGTACCGGCGATCACGCGGGTCATGGGCCCGTCCTTACGTTGCGCGGGTCAGGGAGGAGCCGGGCAGGCTCCGTCCCTCCACGATATGGCGTCAGCCGGCCGCGGACGCCCGGCCGGGGGCCCGGAGGCCGGCGGGCGGTGATCGATCTCACGTGGCGCCGGGGGCTCCGGGCCCGCGCGCCTCCCGGCCGCGGCCCTGCTCATCCCTTGTCCAGATACTGCTCCCGCTCCTCGTCCAGCAGGGCCGAGAGGGCGATCCGCAGTTCCGGGTACCCGGTCAGTTCGGGATCGGCGGTGACCAGGGCGGTGGCCTCCTCGCGGGCGGCCGCGATCACGTCCTCGTCGTCGATGACCGCGAGCATCCGCAGCGAGGAGCGGACACCGGACTGCGCCTGGCCCAGGACATCGCCCTCCCGCCGCTGTTCGAGGTCGATACGGGAGAGTTCGAAGCCGTCGAGGGTGCCCGCCACGGCGGCGAGCCGGGCGCGCGCGGGGCTGGCCTCAGGCATCTCGCTGACCAGCAGACACAGCCCGGGGGCCGTGCCACGGCCGACCCGGCCGCGCAGCTGGT
This sequence comes from Streptomyces sp. 2323.1, assembly GCF_900221035.1. Taxonomy (NCBI): domain Bacteria; kingdom Bacillati; phylum Actinomycetota; class Actinomycetes; order Kitasatosporales; family Streptomycetaceae; genus Streptomyces; species Streptomyces sp. 2323.1. Next base: position 2,326,784 of record NZ_LT907981.1, read on the forward strand.
GCAGCTGGGAGACGCCGAAGCGGTCCGCGTCCATGATCACCATGGCGGTGGCGTTGGGGACGTTCACGCCGACCTCGATGACCGTCGTCGCGACGAGTACGTCCAGCTCGCCGGCGGCGAAGGAGCGCATCACGTCGTCCTTGTCGTCCGGCGCCATCCGGCCGTGCAGGACCGCGACCCGCAGGCCGGCCAGCGGACCCGTTTTGAGCTGTTCGGCGATGTCGAGCACGGCGAGCGGCGGCCGTTTCTCCGCCGCGTCCTCGGGTGAACTCTCCTTGGCCGCCGCGGCCTTGGCGCCCTTCTTCTTCGCCCCGGGCGCCTCCTCCTCGTCGCCGATCCGCGGGCACACCACGTAGCCCTGATGCCCGGCCGCCACCTCCTCACGGACCCGCTCCCAGGCGCGCGCGAGGAAGTGCGGCTTGTCCTTGGCGGGCACCACATGGCTGGCGATCGGCGAGCGTCCGGCGGGGAGCTGGTCCAGGACGGAGGTCTCCAGATCGCCGAAGACGGTCATGGCGACCGTGCGCGGAATGGGGGTCGCCGTCATCACCAGGAGGTGCGGGGTCTGCTTTTCCTGCTGGGAGTTGCCCTTGCCGCGCAGTGCGTCGCGCTGCTCGACGCCGAAGCGGTGCTGTTCGTCGACGACGACCAGGCCCAGGTCGTGGAACTGCACCTTGTCCTCGATCAGGGCATGGGTGCCCACCACGATCCCGGCCTCGCCGGTGACCAGATCGAGCAGCGCCTGACGGCGGGCGGCGGCCCCCATGGAGCCGGTCAGCAGCACGACCTTGGTGCCCCGCTCCGCACCGCCGAGCATCCCGCCCTCCCGTCGCCCACCACCGCCCCCGGCCGACTGCGCTTCGCGCAGGCCCCAGTTGTCTGCCAGCTCCCCCATCATCTCGGTGATCGAGCGGTGGTGCTGCTGGGCCAGGACCTCGGTCGGCGCCAGCATCGCGGCCTGGCCACCGCTGTCGACGACGCCGAGCATGGCGCGCAGCGCGACCATGGTGTTGTGGGTGACGGTGAAGTGGTCGGTCACATAGGCGTGGGAGGGATGCGCCACGCTGATGCACTGGACGGGCTTGCGGCCGAGGTGCTCGATGGCCTCGACGGCGCGCCGGACGCCGGGCTCGCCCTCGGTGTGGGCCCCGTTCCCGCCGCTGCGCGCGCGGAACGGCGGGTATTCGGCGGGCAGCGTCACGAAGACGTCGCACGCACCGTCGCGTACGGGGACGGGCCGGGCGGAGCCGCCCAGGGAGCGCACCAGCCACGCCAGGTCGCCGGCGAGCGGGCCGGGGGCCGCGCGGTAGACCGCGGCGGCTCCGGCGGGCCCGCCCCCGGTGTCCATCAGCCCCTGCACCACTGCCAGCCGGTCCTTGAGCGGAGCGTGGCGATAGGCCTCCGGCAGGCGGTCCGCCGGGCCGCCGCCCTCGGCCAGCCGCTGCCCGAACAGATACGGATCGAGCGGCCGGTGACCGCCTCCGTCGAGATCCACCGGGGTGGCCGCCGCGATCGACCACTTGGGCCGGCCGTCGGGGCCGAGCAGATCGCCCCGCAGCTCGCGCGTGGTCAGCACCCGCTCGCCCGTCTCGCGGGAGCCGACGATCCACAGATGCTCGTCGTCGCACTCGACGGCGCTGCCGTCCGACAGCACCAGCCGCCAGACCTCCCGCTCGCCCTGCGGGAAGACGCCGTCCACCACGGCGAGCTCCCCGCTCGGCACCACCACCTCCGTGCCGACGGCCATCTCCCCCATGGGGCAAAAGCCGCGCGGGGTCAGCACCAGGGCGTCCAGGGGCTGTGCCTTGCCGGAGCCCACCTCGCCCTGGAGGAGGCGGTGCATGGGGTGTTCGGCCGCCAGGTCGTCGAAGATCTCCCGGCTGACCTTCTGCTGGCCGTCCGTGAGCGTGAAGGGCAGCTTGGCGTCGAACGCGTCGAGGATGCCGCCTTCGGTCACCCGCCGGGCCACGGCGGGGAGTTGGGTCTCGGCGAGCCGGCGCCGGGCGAGCGCGACCTGCAGGACGAAGGCCTCGTCCCACTTCAGCCGGTCGCGTGCGGCGGCGATGTCGGCCTTGCTCTCCGGGCGGTGGATCTTGAGCAGCGCCTCGGTGAGCGGGACCAGCGCCCGGCCCTCGCGCAGCGCCCCGGGCAGCGGGTCGACGGCGTCCTGTGCGCTGGGCAGCACCGCGTCGACCGCCTTGGCGATCTTCCAGGACGCCATCTGCTGGCAGGCGGGGTAGATCGGCAGGAGCTGCCGGGCGAAGGCGTCGACCGCCTCGGCCCCGCTGTCGGCGTCGCCGTCGAGGAGCTCGTATTCGGGGTGGGCCAGCTGGAGTTTGTGGTTGAAGACCGACACCTTGCCGGCGAACATCGCGCGGCGTCCCGGGAGAAGGTCCTTGTGGGGCTTGTGAATGCCCTTGCCGAAGAAGACCAGCCGGAGCCGGCCGCTGCCGTCGGTGAGCGTCACTTCGAGGCGCTGTCCCCGGCCGCCGTTGAATTTCAGCACCCGGGAATCCGCGATCTGCGCGACGACCGTGACATGTTCGTCCAGCGGAAGATCGGCGAGGCGGGTCAGTTCGCCGCGCTCGGCATAGCGCCGCGGATAGTGGTGCAACAGATCGCCGACGGTCTGCAGGCCGAGATGCTCGGCCAGCACCTTCGCGGTGGTGCCACCGAGGATTTTCTTCAGGGGTTCATCAAGCGCTGCCACGTCTCCATTGCACACCACGCCTGTGACAATCGCGGTGCGCCGAGCGCCCCGGCGCCCTCACTCCACACCGATGAGCAGCGGCACCGCATGCTGGCCGCCGTGGTAGACCACCGTGTCCACAGCGAGATGGCGCGCGCGGACATGCCGCTCCAGCCGCTCGGCGACGGCGTCGGGCACACCGGCGCCGAGGACCAGGGTCACCATCTCCCCGCCCGCCGACAGCATCCGGTCGAGCACGGTCATCGCCGTCGGCACGAGATCGGAGCCGATCACCGCCACATCGCCGTCGATCAGGCCGAGGATGTCCCCGGCCTGGCAGACGCCGGCCATCGTCCACGACTGCCGCTCGGCGACCGCCAGCTCCGCGTAGCGGGTGGCACCCGCGGCCGCGGTCATCGCAACCACGTCCTCGTCGAAGCTGCGGCCCGGCTCGTGCACGGCCAGCGCCGCGATGCCCTGGACCGCGGAGCGGGTGGGGATGAGGGCGACCCGGACGCCTTCGGTGCGGGCCTGTTCGGCGGCGGCCGCCGCGGTGTGGCGCAGGTCGGGGTCGTTCGGCAGCAGCATCACCTCACGGGCGCGGGCCTGCCGGATCGCCTGCACCAGTTCGCCACTGGCGGGCGGCTCCCCGGGACGTACCGCGACGGGGGTCGCCCCGGCCTGCGCACACAGCCCGGCGAGCCCGGCGCCCGGCACCACCGCCACCACGGCCCGCGCGGTCATCGCCGGCTCCCTGCTGCGGGCGGCCCCGCCGAAGTGCGTGATCTGGATCCGGTACGGGCGGCCCGCCTCGATCCCGGCCTCCACGGCGGCCCCGGCGTCGTCGACGTGGACATGGACGTTCCACAGCCCGTCCCCGCCGACCACCACCAGGGAGTCGCCGAGCCCGTCGAGCCGGTCGCGCAGCCGCGCCACGGCCGCGTCACCGGCCTCCAGCAGATAGATCACCTCGAAGGCGGGCCCGTCCGGGTCGCCGCAGCCGTCCGCCGCCCGGCCCGCGAGCTCGCAGCCGGCCGCCTGCGGGAGCGGGGCGTCGGCCCGTACGGCGACCGGTGTCGCCGTCACCTCCCCGCAGAGCGCATCGGCGAGCGCCCCCAGCACCGCCACGAGTCCGCAGCCGCCGGCGTCCACGACACCGGCCCGGCCGAGCACCGCCAGCTGGCCGGGGGTCGCCTGTAGGGCAGCGGATGCGCCCTCGTGGGCGGCGCGGGCGACCTCGGCGGGCCCGGCTGCCGGGTCGGCGGCGCACTTGGCGGCGGCGTCGGCGGCAGCGGTCGCCACGGTCAGGACGGTGCCCTCCACAGGGTGGGCGACTGCCTCGTACGCCGAGGCGGCGGCCCGGCGCAGCGCCCGCCCCAGGGCGTCGCCGGAGCCGTCGGCCGCGGCCAGTACCTCCGTCATCCCGCGCAGCAGCTGCGCCAGGATGGTGCCGGAGTTGCCGCGCGCCCCGATGAGGGCGCCGTGGGCCATGGCGCCGATGGCGTCGGTGAGGCGGGGGGCGGTGCCGGCGGAGCCGTGCCCGTCGAAGGCGGCCTCGACCGCGCGGGCGGCCGATTCGAGCGTCAGATAGAGGTTGGTGCCGGTGTCGCCGTCGGCCACCGGGTAGACGTTGATCGCGTCGATCCGCTCGCGTTCCCGGCCGAGCGCCTCCAGTGCCAGCCCGCACCATGAGCGGACCGCGGCGGCGTCGAGCGGGTGCGGCACATCGTCCTCCTGGGTCGCGGGATGCCTCGCACAGTAGCCGCGCTCCGACAGTGCGGCCGGGGCGGGGGGCCGGGGGTGCGTGGTAGTTTCGTTCTACGGGAGCGGCCGTTGTATGCTGCTCCGGTTGCCCGATGAGAATCGGGCCATTCCTCTCCTGACGGTGCCGGTCGGGCAATGCACTCGGCTCGTCGGGATTTCACCGTAAGTGCATCTGAAGTCTTTGGAGTGACCCGTGGCTGCCAACTGCGACGTCTGCGGCAAGGGGCCGGGCTTCGGCAAGAGTGTCTCGCACTCGCATCGCCGCACCAACCGTCGTTGGAACCCCAACATCCAGACGGTGCGTGCAGTGATCGGGCGCACGCCGAAGAAGCTGAACGCCTGCACCTCGTGCATCAAGGCCGGCAAGGTCTCGCGCTGACGTCTTAGCCGTAGCGCAGCCCAGCCGGTTGCTTGTGAAGCCGGTCCACCTCCGTGGTGGGCCGGCTTTTGCCGTTCCCGGGGCCGGACGCCGCGGCTGCCGCTCCCAGGGGCACCGCGGTGTCCGTGCCGTCAGTGCCCGTCGCCGAGCCGCCAGCCGTGGTGGACGGGGCCGATGCCCGCGCCCAGCCGGAAGCCGGCCGCGATCGCGCCGGTGACGTAGTCCTTCGCCGCCGCGGCGGCCTGCGGGACGGTGTCCCCCTTGGCGAGCTGCGCGGCGAGCGCGGCGGCCAGGGTGCAGCCGGTGCCGTGGGTGTGCCGGTTGTCGTGGCGGGGGGCGCGCAGCCAGTGCTCCTCCGAGCCGTCGGTGAGCAGATCGACGGCGCCGTCGCCGGCGCCGGCCGGGAGATGGCCGCCCTTGATGAGCGCCCAGCGCGGGCCGAAGTCCAGGATCGCGGCGGCCGCCCGGCGCATATCGGCCTCGTCCTCGACGCGTACGCCGGTCAGCTGGGCGACCTCGTCCAGGTTGGGGGTGGCGACGGTGGCCGCCGGCAGCAGCGCGGTGCGGACCGCTTCCAGGGCGTCGGCGGCGAGCAGCGGGTCGCCGTGCTTGGAGACCCCCACGGGGTCGACGACGACCGGGGCCCGCAGGCCGGCGAGCAGTTCGGCGACGGTGGCGACGAGTTCGGCCGAGGAGAGCATTCCGGTCTTGACCGCCTGGACGCCGATGTCGTCGACGACGCTGCGGAACTGGGCCCGTACGGCCTCGGCGGGCAGGTCCCACGCGCCCTGTACGCCCAGGGAGTTCTGGGCGGTGACGGCGGTGAGCACGCTCATGCCGTGGGTGCCGAGCGCCAGCATCGTCTTCAGGTCGGCCTGGATGCCCGCGCCGCCACCGGAGTCGGACCCGGCGACGGTCAGGACGCGTGGAGGGATGTGCATACCGCCGAATCTACTCGGCGGCCTCCGGCCGTCCCGCGGCCGCCCGTCCGGCGGCCGTATGCGTCCTCACAGGTGCGCGTCGGCGTCCCCGTTGTCGCCGAAGTGGTCCCAGCCGGCCTTCACCCAGGGGGCGCCGTCCACGGTCACCTGGGGCAGCGCGGAGGGGTGGAGCACCTCGCCGATGACCTTCCACCGGGCGGGCAGCTTCACATCGGGCGGGAAAGTGGCCACGATCGCGTGATCTTCACCGCCGTTGAGCACCCACTGCATCGGGTCCACGCCGACGGCCGTGCCGATGTCGGACATCTGCGAGGGGATGTCGATGCCGGCGGAGCGCAGGTCGATCCGGACCTTGCTGGCCTCGGCGATGTGCCCGAGGTCGGCGACCAGCCCGTCGCTGACGTCCGTCATGGCGGTGGCGCCGAGTCCGGCGGCCGCGGGGCCCGCGTGGTACGGCGGCTCGGGCCGGCGGTGGGCCTCCACGAAGGCGCGCGGCGAGCGGAAACCGCGGGTGAGGACCGCATGCCCGGCGGCGGACCAGCCCAGCCAGCCGGTCACCGCGACGACATCGCCGGGCTGCGCACCGGCGCGGGTGACCGGCTCCTGGTTGCGCAGATCGCCGAGTGCGGTGATGGCGACGGTGATGGTGTCGCCGCGTACGACGTCCCCGCCGACGACCGCGGCACCGGCCACCTGGCACTCGTCGCGCAGCCCGTCCATCAGCTCGGTGGCCCAGGTCGCGGGGAGTTCCGCGGGGACGACCAGACCCAGCAGGATCGCGGTGGGCACCGCGCCCATCGCCGCGATGTCGGCGAGGTTCTGGGCGGCGGCCTTGCGGCCGACGTCGTAGGCGGTGGACCAGTCGCGGCGGAAGTGCCGGCCCTCCAGGAGGATGTCGGTGCTGGCGACCACCCTCCGGTCCGGTGCGGTGACCACCGCGGCGTCGTCACCCGGCCCGATCCGTACCGCCGGAGTGGAGGTGAGCCGGGAGGTGAGCTCCCTGATCAGCCCGAATTCCCCCAGCTCGCCCACGGTGCCCTTCATGCTGTTGCCCTTCCCATGTGTACGGACGGTCCGTACGTGGCTGACGACTGTGCCGTACTCGCCGTGTTCACCGCGCGGGTCTCCCCGCTCCCCGCGGTGACGCGGTACCGTGGCGTCCCTTCTTCCCACATGATCCTCGTAGCCGCCCTGGAGGTTCCGTGGTACAGGCCTACATCCTGATCCAGACCGAGGTCGGCAAGGCCTCGGCGGTAGCTGAGGTGATCTCCACGATCCACGGTGTGCTGCAGGCCGAGGACGTGACCGGGCCCTATGACGTCATCGTGCGCGCTCAGGCCGACACCGTCGATGAGCTGGGTCGCATGGTGGTCGCGAAGGTCCAGCAAGTGGAAGGCATCACGCGCACCCTTACCTGCCCGGTCGTCCATCTCTAGCTCCCCCGTATCCTCTGCCGGGTGATCTCTGCGCGCCGCCGGTACCTGGCCCTTCCCCCGCTCGCGGTGCTGATCGCCGCAGTGAGCTGTTCCTCGCCCGATGACGTGGCCGTCCCCTCCCCGAAAGGAGAGGCGGCACGGTATTGCCGAGCGCTCCACAAGGAGTTGCCGCGGACCGTGGACCGGCTGGAACGGGGTACCGCCGAACCGGTCTCGGACTTCACTGCCATGTGGGGCGATCCTGCCGTGAAACTCCGCTGTGGAGTGCCGAAGCCCGATGTCCTGACGTACGGGAGTGAACATTACAACCCCAACGCCGACGCGGCGGAAGTCAACGGGGTCCAATGGCTCTTCGAGAAGCAGGACGACGGCTACCGCTTCACGACGGTGCTGCGGAAGGCGTACGTCGAGGTGACCGTCCCGGGGAAGTACGCCCCCGAGGTCGATGTGCTCACCGACCTCGCGGGCGCCGTGAAGAAGACCGTTCCCACCGGGGTCTAGGGCCGGGGCGGCCGGCCCGGAGGCCGGCCGGGGCTCAGCGCAGTCCCGTGGACCGCTGGAGTGCGGCCTGCAGGAGCCGGTCGATCAGCTCGGGGTAGCTCACACCGCTCTCCTGCCACATCCGCGGGTACATGGAGATGGGCGTGAAGCCGGGCAGGGTGTTGATCTCGTTGATCACGAACTCGCCGTTGTCCTGCAGGAAGAAGTCCGCGCGCACCAGGCCCTCGCAGGACGCCGCCTCGAAGGCCGCGACGGCCAGCTCCTGGACCTTGGCGGTCTCCTCGGCGCTCAGCGGCGCCGGCACGATGCCGTCGGCCGAGTCGATGTACTTGGCCTCGAAGTCGTAGAAGTCGTGCGCGCTGACCGGCGGGATCTCGGCCGGCACGCTGGCCCGGGGGCCGTCGGCGAACTCCAGCACCCCGCACTCGATCTCCCGGCCGCGCAGCAGCGCCTCCACGAGGATCTTGGGGTCGTGCCGGCGGGCCTCCTCGATCGCCTCGTCCAGGCCGCCGAGGTCGTCGACCTTGGTGATGCCGATGGACGAACCGGCCCGGGCGGGCTTCACGAAGAGCGGCCAGCCGTGTTCCGCGGCGAAGTCCACGATCTTCTTGCGGGCCGCGGTCCCCTTTTCTCCATTCGGAGCGGCCTGCTCCCACTCACGGGGGCGGATGACCTCGTACGGGCCGACCGGCAGCCCGAAGGAGGTGAACACCCGCTTCATGTAGTCCTTGTCCTGGCCCACGGCGGAGGCGAGCACGCCCGAGCCGACGTAGGGGACGCCGGAGAGCTCCAGCAGGCCCTGCAGGGTGCCGTCCTCGCCGTAGGGGCCGTGCAGCACGGGGAAGACGACGTCGACCTCGCCCAGCGCCTTGGGCACCGCGCCCGGCTCGGTGTAGACGACCTCGCGGTTGGTCGGGTCGACGGGGAGCACCACGCCGCCCTCGGGGGACTCGGCGAGCTCGGCCACGCTGGGCAGCCGCCGGTCCGCAATGGCCATCCGCTCGGGGTCGTCGGCGGTCAGCGCCCAGCGGCCGTCGGTGGTGATGCCGATCGGCAGCACGTCGTATTTGTCGCGGTCGATGGCGCGCAGCACCGCTCCGGCGGTGAGTACGGAGATCGCGTGCTCGGAGCTGCGTCCGCCGAACACGACGGCGACGCGGGGCTTGTGGGAGGAGGTCTGGCTGCTCATATCGCGTTGAGGGTACCTGCTGACCGGCGCGGAGTCAGTGCTGCTGCGGCCGTCGGGGACCACGCGCCGCCCTGCCGCGGATCACGGGCCCCCGACGGACCGCGCAGAACCGGATGAATCGGTTCCGCTGCCGGTGTCACTCGGACTTCGCGCTTGTCAGTGCCGCTCGGACTTGGCGCTGCGCGCCATCAGGTCCTTCAGGGCGGCCATCGGCTGCTTGCCCTCGTGGACGATCTCGACGACCGTCTCGGTGAGCGGCATCTCGACGCCGTGCCGGCGGGCCAGATCCAGCACGGATTCGCAGGATTTGACGCCCTCGGCGGTCTGTTTGGTGACCGCGATGGTCTCCTCCAGCGTCATCCCCCGGCCGAGGTTGGTGCCGAAGGTGTTGTTGCGCGACAGCGGTGAGGAGCAGGTGGCGACGAGGTCGCCCATGCCGGCCAGGCCGGCGAAGGTGCGCGCGTCGGCGCCCATGGCCAGGCCGAGCCGGGTGGTCTCGGCCAGACCGCGGGTGATCAGGGACGCCTTGGCGTTGTCGCCCAGGCCCATGCCGGTGGCGATGCCGACGGCCAGCGCGATGACGTTCTTGACCGCGCCGCCCAGTTCGCAGCCCACCACATCGGTGTTGGTGTACGGGCGGAAGTACGCGGTGTGGCAGGCGGTCTGGAAGCGCCGGGCGACCGCCTCGTCGGCGCAGGCCACGACGGCGGTGGCGGGCTGCCGGGCGGCGACCTCCTTGGCGAGGTTGGGGCCGGTCAGCACCGCGACCTGCTCCGCCGGAACCTTCGCGACCTCCTCGATGACCTCGCTCATGCGCTTGGCCGTGCCGAGTTCGACGCCCTTCATCAGGGACACCAGAACCACCCCGTCGGGCAGCAGGGGCGCCCACTCGGCCAGATTGCTGCGCAGCGTCTGGGCGGGGACGGCCAGTACGGCGAACTCCGCGCCGCGCGCGGCTTCCGCCGGGTCGGTGGTGGCCCGTACGGACGCGGGAAGCTCGACCCCCGGCAGGTAGTCGGGGTTGGTACGGCCGTTGTTGATGGCGTCGACGAGGGCCGGGCGGCGCCCCCACAGGGTCACCTCGCAGCCTGCGTCGGCGAGCACCATCGCGAAGGCGGTACCCCAGGACCCCGTGCCGTAGACGGCGCAGCGCGTCACTTGCTTTCATCCTCCTGTGCCTGCTGGGTGCTTCGGGCCTGCTGCGATCCGACGGCGGGCTCGGGGGCGGCGGCCGGTTCGGCGGGGGCGGCGGGTGCTGCGGCGCCGCGGCCCGCCTTGGCGGCTTCCCGGGCGGCGCGGCGTTCCCGGGCGATCGCCTTGCGCCAGTCGTACGGTTCGGCCGGCACGGGCGCACCGCGGAGGACGGCCAGCTGCTCGGTGATCGCGGCCATGATGACCTCGGTGACGGCCCGCAGCACCTCGGCGGTCGGCTCCTGGTCGTAGAACGCGCTCAGGTCGACCGGCGGCCCCGCCTGCACCAGCAGCGTCTTGCGCGGGAGGAGGCGCAGCTTCTTCTCCTTGGCGTACGGCGGCATCGCCTCATGGGCGCCCCACTGCGCGACGGGGATGACCGGCGCCTTCGTCAGCAAGGCCACCCGCGCGGCACCGGTCTTGCCCTGCATGGGCCACAGCTCCGGGTCGCGGGTGAGGGTGCCCTCGGGGTAGAAGGCGACGCATTCGCCCTTCTCGATGGCGCTGACGGCGGCGCGGAACGCGGTGGCGGCGTCGGTGGTTTCCCGGTAGACGGGGATCTGCCCGGTGCCGCGCATCATCAGGCCGACAAAGCCGCTCTTGAAGAGGCCCGCCTTGGCCAGGAATCGCGGGACCCGCCCGGTGTTGTACTGATAGTGCGCATAGGAGAGCGGGTCGAGATACGAGTTGTGGTTGACCGCGGTGATAAATCCACCGTCGGCCGGAATGTGCTCCATTCCCCGCCAGTCCCGCTTGAACAGAACCAAGAGCGGCGGTTTGCAGATGACCGCGGCCAAGCGGTACCAGAAGCCGATTCTGCGGCGGGACACTGGGACACCCTCCTTGTGGGGACCTGCGAAGCTGCTGCGGGCCGGCAGCCGCACAAGTGTCGCCCCAGGTACCCGCTATGTCGAGAACACCGTAACCCCGACGCTCCCGCCGAGCGGCGGCAGCAGGTGAGAATGGCGCCGATGCGAAGAGACGGAGCAGAGGGCGAAGCAGAGACGGCCTGGAGCCTGGTGGTGCCGCTGAAACCGCTGGTGCGAGCCAAAAGCAGGCTCTCCGGGGCCGCCGGTGAGGAGTTCCGCCCCCGGCTGGCCCTCGCCTTCGCCCTCGACACCGTCACAGCGGCTCTGGCCTGCGCGAACGTCCGGGATGTGGCGGTTGTCACGGACGACCGGCTGGCCGGTGAGCGGCTGGCGGCGCTGGGGGCGCGGATCGTTCCCGACACACCGGGCCGGGGGCTCAACGCGGCGCTGTCCCATGGTGCGGGCGCGGTCCGGGCGCGTCGCCCGGGCGCGTCGGTCGCCGCCCTGAACGCCGATCTCCCGGCGCTGCGCCCCGCCGAACTGGAACTGGTGCTCCATTCCGCTTCGCTATTTCCCCGCGCATTTCTCGCGGATGCGGCGGATATCGGCACCACACTTCTGACCGCGACTTCCGGCGCGGAATTGGAACCGGCATTCGGGGGTGCGTCGCGGGCCCGTCACCTGGCATCGGGGGCGCGCGAGATCACCGCACCCGGGGCGCCCTCGGTACGCCGGGACGTGGACACCCCCGAGGATCTGCTGGCCGCGCTGGCGCTGGGCGTGGGCCCGCACACCGCCCTCCAGGCGCCGCATCTCGCCGGTGGGGCGGCGAGGGGGCACGGCGCGCCCGAGGAGCCCGAACCGCTGCGGCCGCCGCAGGTCAGAGCGTCTGGAGCGTGATCAGCACGATGCGCCGGTCGTCGCCGTCGCCGGTGACGTCGATACGGACCCGCTGACCGGGGCGCAGCAGCAACAGGCCGCCGGCGTCGAAGGCCGCCGCATCGAAGGGCAACGGGGTGCCGTCGTCCAGCAGCACGCTGCCGGAGCGGGTCTCGGAGTCGTAGGTGTACGCGGTGGCCTGCATGGGAGAGAGCCTAGGGCCTGTCCGGTGGATCAGGGTCGGCAGGCCCCGGCCATGATCCACCGGACAGGCCCTGGAATACACCGCGGGCCGGGCTCCCCGAAGGGAGACCGGCCCGACGCATGCGTCTCGCCGATGCTGCATTACCGCTTGCGGGCAGTGGTCTTCTTGGCGGTGGTCTTGCGCGCCGTGGCCTTCTTCGCCGGGGCCTTCTTCGCCGTTGCCTTCTTGGCGGGGGCGGTCTTCTTCGCCGTCGCCTTCTTCGCGGTGGTCTTCTTGGCCGTGGTCTTCTTGGCGGCGGCCTTCTTGGCCGTCGTCTTCTTGGCCGTCGTCTTCTTCGCGGTGGCCTTCTTCGCCGCCGTGGTCTTCTTCGCGGTGGTCTTCTTGGCCGTGGTCTTCTTGGCGGCGGCCTTCTTGGCGGTGGCCTTCTTCGCCGCGGCCTTCTTGATGGCCGCGCCGCCGGTCAGGCTGCCCTTGGGAGCCTTCTTGACGGAGACCTCGCCGCCCTTGGGGAGCTTCTTCGAGCCGCTCACCAGGTCCTTGAAGCCCTGGCCGGCCCGGAAACGCGGCACCGAGGTCTTCTTGACCCGCACGCGCTCACCCGTCTGCGGGTTGCGGGCGTAGCGGGCGGGGCGGTCGACCTTCTCGAACGAACCGAATCCGGTGACCGATACGCGGTCACCGGAGACCACCGCACGGACGACTGCATCCAGTACCGCGTCGACCGCTTCCGCGGCGTTCTGGCGGCCGCCGAGCTTGTCGGCAATGGCTTCTACGAGCTGCGCCTTGTTCACGTCTTCCCCTTCGGAGACATTGCTGGAAGGAAAGTTCCAAGCTTTTTCGCACGTTAGGCAGATATATACCGCAAATCAAACACGAAACGGGCTAATCACCCTTGTGCCGCAACGAAGTCGACCTTTACGGACTTCCATCGGCGTGCACATCTTCGGGGTAACGACCTTCGTCGAGGTCTTCCATGAACCACTCCAGACGCCTTGCCGCGTCCGCAAGATCGTGTTTAGCCGCGGCCGTGATGACGAGCAGCTTCCGGGTCAGCGCCATCCGTACGCCCTCCGGGACTTGCAGTGTCCGCACTCTTGCGTGTGCGTCCTTGAGTCGGTCGGCGACGACTCCGTAGAGCTTGAGTTGCTCGTCGCGTTCCATGCGCTAATTGTGCCATCTGCGGCGAGTTGTCGCTTCACGGGGCCTCAACAGGCGCCCCAACGCAGCGATGCGCCCCCTGCCAACTGCACAGGGGGCGCATCGTACGCAATAACGCTTTGAGCCAAAAACCCGAGGTCAGACCTCGAGGGTACGCGGCTTGAACGGCGGCCTGTTCGCCTCGTACTCCACGATGGACGACTCCTCCCGAAGAGTGAGGCTGATGTCGTCCAGCCCCTCCAGGAGGCGCCAACGCGCATTCTCGTCCAGCTCGAAGTCGGCGCTGATGCCCTCGGCGCGGACCTGCCTGCCGACCAGGTCGACCGTCACCTCGGCGGTGGGATCGGCCTCCAGCAGCTGCTGGAGGCGGTCGACGGTCTCCTGCGGCAGGACCACCGTCAGCAACCCGTTCTTGAGGGAGTTGCCGCGGAAGATGTCGGCGAACCGCGAGGAGATGACGGCCTTGAAACCGTAGTTCTGCAGCGCCCAGACGGCGTGCTCACGTGAGGAGCCGGTACCGAAGTCGGGGCCGGCCACCAGCACGGTGGCGCCCTGGTACCGCTCCTGGTTCAGGACGAACTCCGGGTCCTTGCGCCAGGCCTCGAACAGCCCGTCCTCGAAACCGTCGCGGGTGACCTTCTTGAGCCAGTGAGCAGGGATGATCTGGTCGGTGTCGACATTGCTGCGGCGCAGCGGGACGGCCCGGCCGGTGTGGGTGGTGAAGGCTTCCATGGTTCAGACTCCCGCGGGCGTGGCGACGGCGACGTCAGAGAGATCGGCCGGTGAGGCCAGATGGCCGAGAACCGCTGTTGCGGCGGCGACCTGCGGCGAGACCAGGTGGGTACGGCCACCCTTGCCCTGGCGGCCCTCGAAGTTGCGGTTGGAGGTGGACGCGGAGCGCTCGCCGGGCGCCAGCTGGTCGGGGTTCATGCCCAGACACATCGAGCAACCCGCGTGCCGCCATTCGGCGCCGGCCGCGGTGAAGACCTTGTCCAGACCCTCGGCGACGGCCTCCAGGGAGACCCGGACCGAGCCGGGCACGATCAGCATCCGTACGCCGTCGGCGACCTGGCGGCCCTCCAGGATCGCGGCCGCGGAGCGCAGGTCCTCGATGCGGCCGTTGGTGCACGAACCTACGAAGACGGTGTCCACCGTGATGTCGCGCAGCGGCTGGCCTGCCGTCAACCCCATGTATTCCAGGGCCTTTTCGGCGGCGTAGCGCTCCGAGGCGTCCTCGTACGAAGCCGGGTCGGGGACGCTGGACGAAAGCGGTGCGCCCTGGCCGGGGTTGGTGCCCCAGGTGACGAACGGCGCCAGCGCGGAGGCGTCGATGTGCACCTCGGCGTCGAAGACCGCGTCCTCGTCGGTGCGCAGCGTCTTCCAGTAGGCGACCGCGGCGTCCCACTCCTCGCCCTGCGGGGCGTGGTCGCGGCCCTGCAGGTAGTCGAAGGTGGTCTGGTCGGGGGCGATCATGCCGGCCCGCGCGCCCGCCTCGATGGACATGTTGCAGATGGTCATCCGGGCTTCCATCGACAGTTTCTCGATGGCCGGGCCGCGGTATTCCAGGACGTAGCCCTGGCCGCCGCCGGTGCCGATCCGCGCGATGATCGCCAGGATCAGGTCCTTGGCGGTGACGCCCTCGGGCAGCTCACCGTCCACGGTGATCGCCATGGTCTTGAACGGGGCCAGCGGCAGCGTCTGGGTGGCCAGGACGTGCTCGACCTGGCTGGTGCCGATGCCGAACGCCAGCGCGCCGAAGGCGCCGTGGGTGGAGGTGTGGCTGTCACCGCAGACCACGGTGGTGCCGGGCTGGGTCAGTCCCAACTGCGGTCCCACGACGTGGACAACGCCCTGCTCGACATCGCCCAGCGGATGCAGCCGCACCCCGAACTCCGCACAGTTCTTGCGCAGTGTCTCCAGCTGGGTACGCGAGACCGGGTCGGCGATCGGCTTGTCGATGTCGAGGGTCGGGGTGTTGTGATCCTCGGTGGCGATGGTCAGATCCGTCCGGCGCACCTGGCGACCGGCCTTACGCAGGCCGTCGAAGGCCTGCGGGCTGGTGACCTCGTGCAGCAGGTGCAGATCGATGAAGAGAAGGTCGGGCTCGCCTTCCGCGCGCCGGACGACATGATCGTCCCAGACCTTCTCCGCGAGTGTCCGTCCCATCGCTTTCCCTCCGGCCGGCCGCATTGCCGGCCTTGCTCGTCCGTGCGCGATGCCGGCAGAAATCCCCTTGCCGGGCTGTACGCCGGGCCCTGGTAGAGGGCCACACCTACAGATTGACGACTTCCCCGGAAAATTGAACTTGCGTTTCACAGTGTGAGACGCGAGTATCGTTGCATGGACAACTCTAGCGGCGTCGGCGTTCTCGACAAGGCAGCTCTGGTTTTGAGTGCCCTGGAGTCCGGTCCGGCCACCCTCGCCGGGCTGGTCGCGGCGACAGGGCTTGCACGGCCCACGGCCCACCGTCTGGCCGTGGCTCTGGAACACCACCGGATGGTGGCGAGGGACATGCAGGGCCGGTTCATCCTGGGCCCACGGCTCTCCGAGCTGGCCGCGGCGGCCGGCGAGGACCGCCTGCTGGCCACGGCGGGACCGGTGCTCACGCATCTGCGCGATGTGACCGGCGAGAGCGCGCAGCTCTATCGCCGGCAGGGCGACATGCGGATCTGTGTGGCGGCGGCGGAACGGCTGTCCGGACTGCGGGACACCGTCCCGGTCGGCTCCACGCTCCCCATGAAGGCGGGCTCGGCCGCCCAGATCCTGATGGCCTGGGAGGAGCCCGAGCGGCTGCACCGCGGCCTGCAGGGCGCGCGCTTCACGGCCACCGCCCTGTCCGGCGTGCGGCGCCGCGGCTGGGCCCAGTCGATCGGCGAGCGGGAGCCGGGCGTGGCCTCGGTCTCCGCCCCCGTACGCGGCCCCTCCAACCGCGTGGTGGCCGCCGTCTCGGTCTCCGGCCCGATCGAGCGGCTGACCCGCCATCCCGGGCGGATGCACGCCCAGGCGGTCATCGACGCGGCGGCCCGGCTCTCCGAGGGCCTGCGCCGCAGCGGCTGAGCCGGCTCCCGGCGCCCCGTCCCGCGACCGGCGGGACGGGCGCCGCCCGGCCGCTCAGGCCGCCAGCCGGTCCGCGGCCCGCTCCCCGCGACGGCCCACCGGCACCGTCCCCTGGGCCGCACCCAACCCGAATTCCGGCATGTTGATGTAGATGCTCTCGTACGCGCCCGCCGGGACGACGAAGGTCTCGTGCCAGAAGCCGACCTTGTCCTTGCCCTCACGCGCCCGCCGGTTGAACGCCGCCCACGCCGGCCGGTGCTCGCCGTCCTGGTCCGTGGCGTAGGCCAGCAGCTTCTCCTTCGACTCCCAGTACTGCAGGACGGCGATGCCCCTCGGGAGCCCCGGCAGCAGGCGGTAGCCCAGCATCCCGCTCTCCGGGTCCCGGGCCAGCTCCCTGATCATGCGCGGCATCGCCCGGAACACCGGCAGCCAACTGCGCACCGCACGCCAGTTGTTGACCCGCATCCCGATGAGGAAGACCACCACCTCCCCGGCACCGTCCGCCGTCATCCGCCCCTGCACCGGCTCACCGCTCATGGCAGCCTCCTCGGTCACATTGGATAGCGTCGCTACCCCTTATTAGATAGTGACACTCCCCAATGGAGGGTGCAAGGGGTGTGCGACTGTCGGAACTGAGTGAACACAGCGGTGTACCCACCGCCACGATCAAGTACCACCTGCGCGAACGGCGCTCCCGCCTGGGCGTCGCCATGGAGGCACTCCCCCACGGCCCGGAGCCCGACGAGAGTTCCCCCTCGACGGCCGTCGCCCGGCGCACCGCCACCGAGCTGCTCCGGCGGTGCGCCTGGCACCTCAACTCGGCGCTCGCGGACAGCTCCCGGGCCTTCGGCATGCTCGTCGCGGCCCTCGCCGCACTGCACCACTTCGGCTACGCCTGCGACACCGCCCCTCTGCTGCCCTGTGCCCAACAGGCGGCCCAACTCGCCGTCGTCTACCTGGATCTGGTCGAGGAGGCGCCACCCCGGCGGAACAGGTGGCAGCGGCGGTGGCGCTGACCGTGCTCTAGGAGCCGGTACTGCTGAGCCTGCGCCGGCCGGAGGAGGCCGAGGCGTCCAACAAGCGCTACAGAAGCGGGAGTTGACGCGGAAGAGCCCCTCGCCTGAAGCGAGGGGCTCTTCCCTGTGGTACCCCCGACCGGATTCGAACCGGCGCTACCGCCTTGAGAGGGCGGCGTGCTAGGCCGCTACACAACGGGGGCAAGTTTTCCTGCAGTTGAGCTGTCACGAGGACACGCTGCGCTGGGCTACCAGGACTCGAACCTAGACTAAATGAACCAGAATCACTCGTGCTGCCAATTACACCATAGCCCATGGTGGTTTAGACCAGTACCCCCGACCGGATTCGAACCGGCGCTACCGCCTTGAGAGGGCGGCGTGCTAGGCCGCTACACAACGGGGGCCCTAGCGATCCTGCATGAGTGACAGTGGGTGCGACCCGGACTGTCCCCCTGGGAAGGATCTGTACCCCCGACCGGATTCGAACCGGCGCTACCGCCTTGAGAGGGCGGCGTGCTAGGCCGCTACACAACGGGGGCTTTGCAGATGAGCTCTGCGAGCTGGCCTACCAGGACTCGAACCTAGACTAACTGAACCAGAATCAGTCGTGCTGCCAATTACACCATAGGCCATCAAAGCGCAACCCCCCGTGGGGGGCTTGATTTGATCTGCGCCTCCCGGCCCGGCCTTTCGGCCCTCTCGGGCGGCGCAGGAAGAACATTACCTGATCGTGGACGGCGCACCAAAACCGATAACTCCGCGCAACAGCTCGGGGAGCTCCGCCAGACCCGCGATCCGCCGCACCCCCGTCGGCGGCTCCTCCCCGGTGTCCGTACGGTCCAGCCATACGGCGGCCAGGCCCGCGTCCCGGGCGCCGAGCGCGTCGATGTCGAGCTTGTCGCCGACGTAGACGACCTCGGCGGGCGTTAGGCCGAGCGCCTTACAGGCACGGCCGAACGCCTCGGCGGCGGGCTTGGCGTGCCCCAGTTCATCGGCGCAGAGCACCGCCTCGAAGCGCCCCCGGATGCCCAGGGCGGCCAGCTTGCGTTCCTGGTTGGCGGTGGTGGAGTTGGACAGCACCGCCTGCCGTACCAGCGGGGCCAGCGCCTCCAGTACGGGCGGCGCGTCCGGGAAGAGTGCCCAGCACGCTTCGTAGTGGGCGACGTAGCGGCCGAACCAGGCATCCGCCTCGGCGTCGGACAGCGGCAGGCCCAGAAACGTCCGGGCGCGGGCCCTGCGGTGATCCAGAAACCCGAGCTCACCGGCGAGGAAGCGGGCGAACTCGGTCTCCATGGCGTGGCGCCAGCGCGCGAGTGCCGCCTCCTCGCCGCCGTAGGTGTCCAGGAGCCCTTCGGTCCGCAGATGCCGCAGCACACCGGCCCGGTCCGACCCGGTGTAGTCGAAGAGGGTGTCGTCGAGGTCCCAGAGGACGGCGCGCAAGGGGGTGTCGGCCTCGCCTCCGGGCGGGGTGCGGTCCGGTGCCGGGGCGCGCGGGCCCTCGGTGCGCGCGGTCATGGTCAGCCCTCCTGATGCCGGTGCGGCCATTGTGCCCGCACCGCCGGGCCGCCGTCCCGGCCCCGGACATGCCGCGGGCCCGGAAGCCGTGGTGGCTTCCGGGCCCTGAGGGCGGTACGGGGTCAGCCGGCCAGCTTGGCCAGTGCCGCGTCGATCCGCTGGAGGGTGCGCTCCTTGCCGAGGATCTCCAGGGACTCGAAGAGGGGCAGACCGACCGTGCGGCCGGTGACCGCCACCCGGACGGGAGCCTGCGCCTTGCCGAGCTTGAGGCCGTGCTCCTCGCCGGCGGCCAGGACGGCCTCCTTGAGGAGGTCGGGACCAGAGGTCCAGTCGGCGGCGTCGAGCTTGGCGCGGGCCGTGGTGAGCAGCGCGACGGGGTCGCCCTTCATCGCCTTCGTCCAGGACGCCTCGTCCTCGACCGGCTCCTTGAGGAAGAGGAAGTCGACATTGGCGGTGATCTCGGAGAGGACGGTGAGGCGGGTCTGGGCGTGCGGGGCGATGGCCCGCCAGGCGGCCTCGTCGAAGTCCTCGGGGGCCCAGTTGGCGTGCGGGGCCTTCAGCCAGGGCTCACAGGCCGTGATGAAGTCCGCCACGTCCAGCTGCCGGATGTGGTCGGCGTTGATCGCCTCGGCCTTCTTCAGGTCGAAGCGGGCCGGGTTGGCGTTGACGTCCGCGATGTCGAACGCCTCGATCAGCTGGGACACCGAGAAGATGTCCTGGTCGGCGGAGAAGGACCAGCCGAGCAGGGCAAGGTAGTTGAGCAGGCCCTCGGGGAGGAAGCCGCGCTCGCGGTAGAGGTTGAGGTTGGCCTGCGGGTCGCGCTTGGAGAGCTTCTTGTTGCCCTCGCCCATGACGTACGGGAGGTGGCCGAAGGCCGGGATCTCCTTGGCCACGCCCAGCTCGATCAGCGCCTGGTAGAGGGCGATCTGGCGGGGGGTGGAGGAGAGCAGGTCCTCGCCGCGCAGCACGTGGGTGATCCCCATCAGGGCATCGTCGACGGGGTTGACCAGGGTGTACAGCGGGGCGCCGTTGGCGCGGACGATGCCGTAGTCCGGGACGTTCTCCGGGGTGAAGGTCAGCTCGCCGCGCACCAGGTCGGTGAAGGTGATCGGCCCGTCGGGCATCCGGAAGCGGACGATCGCGGTGCGTCCCTCGGCCTCGTAGGCGGCCTTCTGCTCGGCGGTCAGCGTGCGGCACGTGCCGTCGTAGCCGGAGGGCCGGCCGGCCTTGCGGGCGGCGTCGCGGCGGGTGTCCAGCTCTTCGGTGGTGCAGTAGCAGTGGTAGGCGTGGCCGGCGGCGAGCAGCTTGTCGGCGACGTCCCGGTAGAGGTCCATACGCTGCGACTGGCGGTAGGGCGCGTGCGGGCCGCCGACCTCGGGGCCCTCGTCCCAGTCGAAGCCGAGCCAGTGGAAGGAGTCCAGCAGCTGCTGGTAGGACTCCTCGGAGTCGCGGGCCGCGTCGGTGTCCTCGATCCGGAAGACCAGGGTGCCCTTGTGGTGCCGTGCGTAGGCCCAGTTGAACAGGGCGGTACGGATCAGGCCGACATGGGGGTTACCGGTCGGGGAGGGACAGAAACGGACGCGGACGGGGGTCGCGTTAGCCACGCTTGATCACCTTGTTGGTGAGAGTGCCGATGCCTTCGATGGTGACGGCGACCTCGTCGCCGACGTTGAGGGGGCCGACCCCGGCCGGGGTGCCCGTGAGGATGACGTCGCCGGGGAGCAGGGTCATCGCCTCGGTGATGTGGACGATGAGGTCCTCGATCGGGCGGACCATGTCGCTGGTGCGGCCGAGCTGGCGCTGTTCGCCGTTGACGGTGCACTGGACGGCGAGGCCGGCGGCGATGTCCGCGGGCTCCAGGCCGGTCTCGACCCAGGGGCCGAGCGGGCAGGAGCTGTCGAAGCCCTTGGCCCTGGCCCACTGCTTCTCGCGCTGCTGGACATCGCGCGCGGTGACGTCGTTGGCGCAGGTGTAGCCCAGGATGACGTCCTTGGCGCGCTCGCGGGGCACCTCACGGCACATCCGGCCGATGACGACGGCGAGCTCCGCCTCGTGGTGCACCTCCTGGGAGAAGGAGGGGTACCCGATGGGGTCGCCGGGGCCGATCACCGAGGTGGACGGCTTGAAGAAGGTGACCGGCACGTCCGGGACGGCGTTGCCCAGCTCGGCGGCGTGGTCGGCGTAGTTGCGGCCGATGCCCACGACCTTGTTGGGCAGGACGGGCGGCAGCAGCCGGACCTTGTCGAGGGGGACCTTTTGGCCCGAGCGCTCGAATTCGGCGAAGGGATGTCCCTTGATGACGTCGAGTTCGTCGCCTTCGACGACGCCGAATCCGACGTTGCCGTCGATGGAGAATCTGGCGATGCGCACGGGTTGCCGCTGCCCCTCATTGATCACTGGCCGGAGTTGACACTCCAGGCTATCGCGGGGCCGCTGCCGCTCCGTCACCGATTTACGCCGACACGTCCTGCGTGGGGGCGACCATCAGGACGGTCCGGCGGGGGTTGGCCGTCTGGGCCGGCAGATCGACGGAGTGCTCCGCGGCCTCGGTGCCGAGCTCCTCGGCGTCTTCGAGGTGGGCCAGGGTGGTGCGCCGCGGGTTGGCTATGTTGCGGAACATCGTCGTCTTCACTGCTGCATGCCTCGCGTCATCAAGAGATCGGAAAGGGTCTTACCACAGCTGCCTTGTCGCTCTGGGCAACTGTGTAAAGCGTCAGGCTATGCACGCTATTCCCGACGACGTGCGCGGGAACTCAACGATCTTCCTGTGAGTTTGCTCACGACCTGTACGACAAATGCCGCAATTCCCATGATCAACAACCTTGGGCGAATCGGACAATGGCGGATTGAACCGCACGTTCCGCGCCCGATCACCGCACCTGGGACAGCGGATGCGGGCGGTCGACTCGCGGATAAAAGTCCGTTATCGACGGTGAAAACTTCTACAAGTCGTGACGCGGTCCGTACATTGCGTCACCCAAGTCACAGTGCATGACTCCGCTCTTGTTGGAGATCCTGCACTGTGCTGGAATTCCACGGACCGCCGCACGTTTCAGCCGGCGCGCAGGGCGCAACGTAGCGCCGCGCGGTGGTGCCGCTCTCTCGGCCAGAGAGGGCAGCCCGCCGGTCACTCACGACCGCCATGGGGGACTCAGCGGTCCCCCATACGACTCGACTCCGTCCCGCCGAGGTGGGACGCCTGGTCCAGAGGTTGCGACGCTAGTGCAGGGACGTTTCAAGAGGGATGGCAGCGCTGCGGCGGACCCGGAGCTCCGCGGCGGAACCGACCGCGGCTCCTCGCCCCAGCGCGCCCAGAACCATGCTTCCGCCGGGGGCACCGTGCCCACCGACGGGGGCGGCCAGGCGCCGGGCAATGACGCCGCGGACGGCGGCAAGCCCAAGGAGCCGAAGGGGGCCAGCGGGCCCGGTTCGCGAATAGCGCTGCGCAACTGGCGCATCAGCACCCGCCTGGTCTCCCTGCTCGCGCTGCCCGTGGTCGCCGCGACCACGCTGGGCGGCATGCGCATCGCCACGTCGCTGGAGAACATCGACCAGCTCGACAAGATGCAGATGCTCACCGAGATGACCCGGCAGGCGACCGAGCTCGCCGACGCCCTCCAGGTGGAGCGGGACAAGTCGGCCGGTCCGCTGGCCGGCAGCGGCAACACCAAGGACGATGCGAACGTCGTCGCGCCGCGCGAGGCGACCGACCGCGCCAAGCTGTCGTTCAACCAGGCCACCGGCGACATCCAGGGCCAGGACGCCACGATGGCCGGTGTCCGGGCGACCGTCCTGGAGATCGGCCGGCAGCTCAACACCCTCAACGAGATCCGCAGCACCGCCTACAAGGACGGCGACAACTCCGCGCGGACCGTCACCAGCTACAACCAGCTGATCAACTCGCTGCTGTCGCTGTCCCAGGACATGGCGCAGGCCACCAGCAACCCCGAGATGATCCGCAGTACCCGTGCGCTGGCGGCGTTCTCGTCGGCCAAGGAGTACGCGTCGATCCAGCGCGCGCTGGTCAGCGCCGGCCTCGCCCACGACGGCGGCCCGCAGCTGTCCGCCAACGACCGGCTGGCCGGCCGTAACGCCGAGGACAGCGAGAAGGCCGCCCGGGACCGCTTCTCGCAGATCTACACGAACAACGCCGGCGCGCTCACCCGCGGTCTGGACGGCAACAACGACGAGATCAAGGCGGCGGTCGCCTTCGCGCACCGCTCCTTCGCCAGCGCCACCGGCATCCGCAGCCAGGACATCAGGTACCTCGACTGGTACGACTCCGACACCGTCAAGATCGACGAGATGTCGCGTATCGAGACGACGCTGCTGTCCGAGATGGAGCAGAAGGCCCGCCAGCTGCGCAACGAGGCCACGCAGACCGCGATCATCAGCGGTGCGCTGATCCTGCTCGTCCTCGGCGTCTCGCTGGTCGGCGCGTTCGTCGTGGCGCGGTCCATGGTCCGCTCGCTGCGCCGGCTGCAGGACACCGCGCAGAAGGTCGCCCAGGACCGGCTGCCCGAGCTGGTCAAGCAGCTGTCCGAGTCCGACCCGCAGGACGTCGACACCTCCGTCGAGTCGGTCGGTGTGCACAGCCGGGACGAAATCGGCCGGGTGGCCGCGGCGTTCGACGACGTGCACCACGAGGCGGTCCGCCTCGCCTCCGAGCAGGCGCTGCTGCGGGGCAACGTCAACGCGATGTTCACCAACCTCTCGCGCCGCTCGCAGGGCCTGATCCAGCGTCAGCTCTCGCTGATCTCCGAACTGGAGTCCCGCGAGGCCGACCCGGACCAGCTGTCCTCCCTCTTCAAGCTCGACCACCTCGCCACCCGCATGCGCCGTAACGGTGAGAACCTCCTGGTCCTCGCCGGTGAGGAGCCGGGACGCCGGTGGACGAGGCCGGTGCCGCTGGTCGACGTCCTGCGTGCCGCCGCCTCCGAGGTGGAGCAGTACGAGCGGATCGAACTCAACGCCGTCCCGCAGACCGAGGTGGCGGGCCGGGTCGTCAACGACCTCGTGCACCTGCTCGCCGAGCTGCTGGAGAACGCCACCTCGTTCTCCTCCCCGCAGACCAAGGTCAAGGTCACCGGCCATGCGCTGCCCGACGGCCGCGTCCTGGTCGAGATCCACGACACCGGTATCGGGCTGTCCCCCGAGGACCTCTCGGCGATCAACGAGCGGCTGGCCAGCCCGCCGACCGTGGACGTCTCGGTCTCCCGGCGGATGGGTCTGTTCGTGGTCGGCCGCCTGTCGCTGCGGCACGGCATCCGTATCCAGCTGCGGCCCTCCGACTCCGGCGGCACCACCGCGCTGGTCATGCTGCCGGTCGACGTCGCCCAGGGCGGCAAGAAGCCGGCGCCCAGCAACGCCAAGGGCGGCGGCGGTGACCACGGCGGCACGCCGTCCAGCCGGCTCGCGGGGCTCCAGCCGCGCGGCCAGGTCGGTTCGGGTCCCTCGGCCGGCGGGCGCCCCGCGCTGCCCGGCCGTGGCGGTCCCGGCGGCGGTGCGCAGAACGCCTTCGGTGCCGCGGCCCCGTCCGGCCGTACGGCGCCTCCCGGCGCGGCCTCCCCGGGCGGAGACCGCCCGGCCGCCGGCCGTCCCGGCGCCGCGCGTCCCTCGCTGCCCACCCGCGGCCAGGACAACGGCCCGGCGTCCGCCGTGGCCCCGCCCACCGGCGCACCGCGCCGCGAGGAGCGTCCGCAGCTGCCGGCGCGGGGTGCCGCGGCCGAGCTGCCCGGCGGTCCGTCCGCCGGCGGTCAGGGCGGCCAGAGCGACCAGGGCGGTACGAGCTGGGGTGCGCGCCGTGAGCGCGGCGGCTCCGACGACTGGCCGATGACGCCCCGCGAGGCCCAGGACCGGCCGCGCGGCCACGAGGAATCGGCCGGTGCCGGCAGCACCGGCAGCTTCGAGCGGCCCGCGCCCGCCGGCGGCCCCGGTGACACCGCGGCGTTCGCCCGTCCCGACTTCAACGCGCCGCCGCCCGCCGCGGACGACTCCCGCAGTGGACGCGACCCGCAGGGTGCGGGCAACGGGCGCGGTGACACGGGGCAGTTCCCCCGTCCGGACCGCGAGGCGGCCCGCTACGAGACCGGTCAGTACGAGACCGGTCAGTACGAGACGGGCCAGTACGAGACGGGCGAGTACCAGCGTCCGGACAGCGACACCGGGCAGTACGAGCGGCCCGGCAGCGACACCGGCCAGTACCAGCGGCCCGGCAGCGAGACCGGCCAGTACGAGCGTCCGGGCAGCGACAGCGGCCCGTACGACACCGGGCGGAACCGTCGCCCGGACACCGACCGTGCCGCGTACGCCGACGAGCCGCAGAGCACCGGGCAGTTCCCGGTGCAGCAGCCGCAGGACGGCAATGCGCAGTCCGGCGACGTGCTCGGCGGCGCGGACGCCGGCCCCGGCGACGGCCGTACGCCGATCTTCGACACCATCGAATCCAACTGGTTCAACCACCCGGCCGCCGCTGCTGCCGGTGTGCCGCCCCAGGGCACCGAGCCCGAGGCTTCCGGCCTGCCGCGGCGGGGGGCCGCGCAGGACGGAGCCGCACGCTCGGAGACCCCGGCCAACGGCACGGAGCGCAACCCGGCCGAGGCCTCGCAGTGGCGCAGTTCGCCGAACGACGAGACCTGGCGGCAGGCGGAGCAGATCCGCCAGCCCGCCGCGGGCGGTGTCACCACCTCCGGGCTGCCCCGGCGGGTCCCGCGCGCGAACCTCGTCGCGGGCACCGCGCAGCAGCAGGCCGACCAGAGCGGGCCGCAGGTCTCCCGGTCGCCCAGCGACGTCCGGGGGCGGCTGACCAATCTCCGTCGGGGTATCCAGCAAGGCCGGCAGGCCGGGACGTCGTCCACCGGCACCCACGGCATTGTCGATCCCACTCACCAGCAGGAGCGTTAGTTGAGTCCGATGAGCCAGGCGGCGCAGAATCTGAACTGGTTGATCACCAACTTCGTGGACAACACCCCCGGGGTGTCGCACACGGTGGTGGTCTCCGCGGACGGGCTGCTCCTCGCGATGTCCGAAGGCTTCCCCCGCGATCGTGCCGATCAGTTGGCGGCGGTGGCCTCCGGCCTCACCTCGCTGACCTCCGGTGCGTCCCGCATCTTCGAGGGCGGGAGCGTCAACCAGACCGTGGTGGAGATGGAGCGCGGCTTCCTCTTCATCATGTCCGTCTCCGACGGATCCTCGCTGGCCGTGCTCGCACACCCCGAGTGCGACATCGGCCTCGTCGGTTACGAGATGGCCCTGCTGGTCGACCGCGCGGGCACGGTGCTGACGCCCGACCTGCGCGCCGAACTCCAGGGCAGCCTGCTGCACTGAGGCGTCCGCAGCGCCACCCCGTCCAGCACCACCCCACCCATTCGTGCCGCCACCCCCCACCGGCCCAACCCGACGACAGTCCCACTGTCCCGTCCGGAGGACCCATGACCCCGCCACCTGCCACTTCCGGCCCGTACGGCGCGTACAGCCAAGCGCCGTACGGGGACGAAGGTGACCAGCCGCTGGTGCGCCCGTACGCCATGACCGGAGGCCGGACCCGGCCGCGCTACCAGCTCGCCATCGAGGCGCTGGTCAGCACGACCGCCGACCCCGCCCAGCTGCCCGGGCTGCTGCCCGAGCACCAGCGGATCTGTCATCTGTGCCGTGAGGTGAAGTCGGTCGCCGAGGTCTCCGCTCTGCTCAACATCCCGCTCGGTGTGGCGCGGATCCTGGTCGCGGACCTGGCAGAGGCCGGGATGGTGGCGATCCACCAGCCCGGTGGCAGCGGCGAGGCCGGCGGAACACCGGACGTGACCTTGCTCGAGAGGGTGCTCAGTGGACTTCGCAAGCTCTGACAGCGGTTCCGGGGGCGGTGCGGCCCGCGCCACGACGTCCGCCAAGATCGTGGTGGCGGGCGGCTTCGGCGTGGGCAAGACCACGTTCGTCGGGGCCGTCTCAGAGATCAACCCGCTGCGCACCGAAGCCGTGATGACCTCCGCCTCGGCGGGCATCGACGACCTCACGCACGCGCCGGACAAGACGACCACCACCGTGGCCATGGACTTCGGCCGGATCACCCTGGACCAGGACCTGATCCTGTACCTCTTCGGTACACCCGGCCAGGACCGCTTCTGGTTCATGTGGGACGACCTCGTCCGCGGCGCCATCGGCGCCGTCGTCCTGGTCGACACCCGCCGCCTCGCCGACTGCTTCCCCGCCGTCGACTACTTCGAGAACAGCGGACTGCCCTTCGTCGTGGCCCTCAACGGCTTCGAGGGATACCAGCCGTACGCCCCCGAAGAGGTGCGCGAGGCGCTGCAGATCGGCCCCGGGACCCCGATCATCACGACCGACGCCCGGCACCGCAGCGAGGCCAAGAGCGCCCTCATCACGCTCGTGGAGCACGCGCTGATGGCCCGCCTGCAGTAGCGCGCCTGACGGCCCGCCCGGCATCCGGTGCGGGCCGTACGGCAGTTGTCCCCATCCGGGGTGTGCCGCCCTGCCCCGGGGCAGGTTCCCGAGATGCCCTAAGACGATCTGTGTCCTTCGACACGCAGACAAATTTGCTTCATAACGTTTCGACAGTGAATCACAGGTGTTTCGACACCCCGCGCGCATGCCCGGCTTCGCTGCGCTCACATTTCTCCTGCATTTTGACGCGGCTCGCCCTTAACGCCCCTTTTATCTAAGGCACTTCCGCGCCCGCTCCGCCTTTGCCCAGTGTTTGGAACGCACCGCCCTGACGTGCTGAAATTCGCTGAAACTCCGGAGTAGGAACGCCCAGAAGAAACGGCACAGCAAGTCAGTGCCGGCGCCGAGAGGTTGTTGGTCGAGTGAGGCGAAGCAAGGAGAGCCCCGAGCCGCAGGAACCGCGGCGGGGCAACTTCACCCCGCCACCCAGAGGTGGCGTACCGGCTTCCGACGCGCCCGAAAACACGGTCGCGAAGCCTCCGGTCAGTGGTGGGAAGTACTCCCCGCGCAACTGGCGCGTGGCCACCCGTCTGAACGCCATTCTGCTGATTCCGGTGCTGCTCGCCCTGGTATTCGGTGGCCTGCGGGTGAACAGTTCGCTCGCCACCTGGCAGGAAGCACAGGACGCGGAGAACACCGCGAAACTCGTACGTGCCGCGCTCTCCTACAGCACCGCCATGATCGACGAGCGGGACCGCACCGCGGCGCCGCTGTTGAAGGGCAAGAAGGACGACCCGGTCGTGCAGGAGGCGCGGGACACCACCGACGCCGCCGCCGCCAAGTTCCACGAGGCCGCCAAGGCCATCCCGGACAAGCCCGGCCTCAAGCGCCGGCTCACCTCCTTCGAGAAGGTCGAGCCCAAGCTCCAGAAGCTGCGCCAGGTCGCGTACACCTCCAAGCTGCACGGTGTGCAGACCGAAGAGGGGTACGTCGAGATCCAGCACCCCCTGATGGAGTTCGCCAACGAACTCGGCCTGGGCACCGGCAACATCACCTCCTACGGCCGTACCGTCTACGCCATCGCGCTGGCCAAGGCCGCCGAGTCGCTGGAACGGTCCATCGGCACCCACCTCCTGGTCGACCCGGCGACCCCGCAGG
This sequence comes from Streptomyces sp. 2323.1, assembly GCF_900221035.1. Classification (NCBI taxonomy): domain Bacteria; kingdom Bacillati; phylum Actinomycetota; class Actinomycetes; order Kitasatosporales; family Streptomycetaceae; genus Streptomyces; species Streptomyces sp. 2323.1. The sequence continues at coordinate 2,355,068 of NZ_LT907981.1, forward strand.
GCGGCAAGGAGCACAAGCTCCAGCTGACCGCGTTCGCGTCGTACCGCTACCTGGAGGGCATCGCCATCGGCGAGTTCACCTCCGGCGGCACGCCCGAGGACGTCGCCCGGCTGAACAAGGACGCCGCGGCGCTCAAGCAGACCGCGCAGCACAAGATCGCCCAGGCGAAGGCGCAGGCCCAGGCCGCCGGCCGGCCGTTCCGCACCCCGCCGACGATCGACCAGATGTCGACGCTGATCGCCACCGGCGCGGCGCCGGAGTCCCTGAGCACCCGCGGCATCACCTCCGACAGCTACTTCGCCTCGGCGACCGGCAAGTTCAGCATGTACCGGTCCATCGAGAAGGACCTGTCGGACAAGGCCGTGAACGAGGCGGCGCAGATCTCCGACGACGCCCGGCAGTCCACCTTCGTCGACTCCGGCATCGTGCTGGCCGCGCTGATCATCGCCTTCGTCGTGGCCGGTCTGATGGCCCGCCGGATGAGCCGCAACATGCGCCAGCTGCGCACCGCCGCCTTCGGCATCGCCGAGCAGCGGCTGCCGATGCTGGTCGACCAGCTCTCCCGGACGGACCCGGGCCGGGTCGACACCCGCGTGACGCCCATCCCGATCGCCACCACCGACGAGATCGGCGAGGTCGCCCGGGCCTTCGACCAGGTCCACCGCGAGGCCGTCCGGCTCGCCGCCGAGCAGGCACTGCTGCGGGGCAACGTCAACGCGATCTTCACCAACCTCTCGAGCCGCAACCAGGGCCTGATCGAGCGCCAGTTGGAGCTGATCACCGACCTGGAGAACAACGAGGCGGACCCGGACCAGCTGGAGAGCCTCTTCCGGCTCGACCACCTCGCCACCCGCATGCGGCGCAACGGCGAGAACCTCCTCATCCTCGCGGGCGAGGAGCCCGGCCGCCGCTGGAACCAGCCGGTGCCGCTGGTGGACGTCCTGCGGGCGGCGATCAGTGAGGTCGAGTCGTACGAGCGAATAGACCTCACCGGCGTCCCCGAGAGCGAGATCCACGGCACCGCCGTGACCGACCTCGTGCACCTGCTGTCCGAGCTGCTGGAGAACGCCACCACGTTCTCCTCGCCGCAGACCAAGGTGCGGGTCGCCGCGACCCGGCTGCCCGACGGCCGGGTGATGATCGAGATCCACGACAAGGGCATCGGGCTCACCCCCGAGGACTTCGCGGACATCAACCACAAGCTGGCCAACCCGCCGAGCGTGGATGCCGCGATCTCGCAGCGCATGGGCCTGTTCGTGGTCGGCCGGCTGGCCGACCGGCACGGGATCCGGGTGCAGCTGCGCCCCTCCGGCGAGCAGGCGGGCACCACGTCCCTGGTCATGCTGCCCGAGGCGATCACCCACGGCGGTGGCGGCGAGGAGCGGTTCGACGACGACTTCACGGTCTCCCGGATCGTTCCGGAGCACCAGCAGGCGTCGTACGACGGCCAGGGCCGCCAGCCCACCGCCGCCGAGCTGGGCTTCGACGACAGCCGCTACGGCCGCCAGGACGCCGGGGACATGGTGGGCCGCTCGCTGCTCCGCGAGGAGCGCCGGGCCGCCCTGGAGGCCCAGGCCTCCGGTGAGCAGCCGGTAGGCGGTGACCGTCCGCTCTTCCGGGACGAGGTGCCGTCCGCCGACGCCTACCAGGACTTCCCGGGTCAGGCACAGGACTTCCCCGGCCAGGCTCAGGACTACCCCGGCCAGGCATATGCGGAAGCCGATCAACCGCTCTACGACGACCGGTCCCACGGCAGCCAGGCGTTCGCCGACCCGGGCTTCGCAGAGACCACCGGCCAGCAGCCATACGTGTCCCACGAGGCGGCGCAGCCGGACGAGTGGAGCGAACGGCCTGCATTCGAGGGCTACTTCGGGACCGAAGCGGAATCTGACCGGAATACAACTGCCGCTCCCGCTGACGGCCCTGAGCGCGTACCATTCCAGCGTCCGGGCCCCACACCGAGCGACGCACCCCCGCTGACGGATGCCGGCCTTCCGCGCCGCGGAGGCCGCGACCAGCAGGCACCACAGGTGCAGCAGCAGCGGAGCGCGCCGGAGACCGGCCAGGACGGCTCCGACTGGCGCAGTTCCAACGATGCGCGCTGGGAGCGGGCGGAGCAGCTGCGCGAGCCGAAGGCGGGCGGAGTCACCTCCTCCGGCCTCCCCCGGCGGGTGCCCAAGGCCAACCTGGTCGAAGGTGCCGCGGAGCAGACGCCACAGGGCGGCCCCCAGGTCTCCCGCGCCCCGGAGGACGTCCGCGGCAGGCTGAGTAACCTGCGCCGCGGTGTCCAGCAGGGACGCAACGTCGGCACGGACCCCTCCGGGGTCCCCCAGAATGACCAACAGGGCTACGGCCCCGGCAGCACCTACGATCAGGAGCGTTAGTGTGAGCCCGATGAGCCAGGCGGCGCAGAATCTGAACTGGTTGATCACCAACTTCGTGGACAACACCCCCGGGGTGTCCCACACGGTCGTGGTCTCCGCGGACGGTCTCCTCCTCGCCATGTCCGAGGGCTTCCCTCGTGACAGAGCCGATCAGTTGGCGGCGGTGGCCTCCGGCCTCACCTCGCTGACCTCCGGCGCGTCCCGCATCTTCGAGGGCGGGAGCGTCAACCAGACCGTGGTGGAGATGGAGCGCGGCTTCCTCTTCATCATGTCCGTCTCCGACGGATCCTCGCTGGCCGTGCTCGCACACCCCGAGTGCGACATCGGCCTCGTCGGTTACGAGATGGCCCTGCTGGTCGACCGCGCGGGCACGGTCCTGACGCCCGACCTGCGCGCAGAACTGCAGGGCAGCCTTCTCAACTAACAAACAGGCAGTGCGTTTCCCGCCACCGCGCCTTATGGTTCGGTGGCGCGACCGGCGTCAGACAGGCAAGTTGGAGGAGGAGACGTGGCAACGCCCCCGAGCGGATACCCGTATGGTTCCGGACAGGAGTCCGGGCCTGTGGGCGAGACCCATCACAACCGCTTCAACTTCCCGTCTGCGCCGAGCCAGCGGCCGCAGCGGCCCCAGCCGCAGCAGCCGCAGCGCCCCCAGCAGCAGCCCCGGCCGTACGACTCCCAGCCGTACGAGCCGTCGGTGTACGACCAGCCGCAGGCACCGCGCATCCAGCCGGTGCAGCCGCAGCGGCGGGCTCCCGAGCCCGCCTCCACCGGCACGAACAACCCGCTCGTGCGCCCGTACGCCATGACCGGAGGCCGGACCCGGCCGCGCTACCAGCTCGCCATCGAGGCGCTGGTCAGCACGACCGCCGACCCCTCCAAGATGCAGGGCCAGCTGCCGGAGCACCAGCGCATCTGCCACCTCTGCCGCGAGATCAAGTCCGTTGCCGAGATCTCCGCGCTACTCTCCATCCCCCTCGGCGTCGCCCGGATCCTCGTCGCCGACCTGGCGGAGGCCGGACTCGTCGCCATCCATCAGCCCGGCGGGGACGAGACCGCCGGCGGACAGCCAGATGTGACACTGCTCGAAAGGGTGCTCAGTGGACTTCGCAAGCTCTAGCGGTGCAGCCCGCTCCACCACCTCCGCGAAAATCGTGGTGGCGGGCGGCTTCGGCGTGGGCAAGACCACGTTCGTCGGGGCCGTCTCAGAGATCAACCCGCTGCGCACCGAAGCCGTGATGACCTCCGCCTCGGCGGGCATCGACGACCTCACGCACGCGCCGGACAAGACGACCACCACCGTGGCCATGGACTTCGGCCGGATCACCCTGGACCAGGACCTGATCCTGTACCTCTTCGGTACACCCGGCCAGGACCGCTTCTGGTTCATGTGGGACGACCTCGTCCGCGGCGCCATCGGCGCCGTCGTCCTGGTCGACACCCGCCGCCTCGCCGACTGCTTCCCCGCCGTCGACTACTTCGAGAACAGCGGACTGCCGTTCGTGATCGCCCTCAACGGCTTCGACGGCCACCAGCCGTACACGCCGGACGAGGTGCGCGAGGCGCTCCAGATCGGCCCGGACGCGCCGATCATCACGACCGACGCCCGGCACCGCAGCGAGGCCAAGAGCGCCCTCATCACGCTCGTGGAGCACGCGCTGATGGCCCGCCTGCGCTAGGTCGTGTCCGGGCCCCGTGCCCGCGACGCCGTACGACGAAAGGCCCCCACATCGGTCAGGTGCGGGGGCCTTCGTCGTACCCCGCGTCCACGGGCGCTCAGCGGGGAGCCTGGCGGCCCTGCCGCCGGCCGGGCCGGTGGCTGTCCACCCGCCCGGCGCGGGGCCCGCACGCAGCCGCGTACGGGCCCGTGGCCGGCGTTCCGGCCTCACTTGTGCGCGGGGCACTCCTTCCATGCGAAGTGGTACACGGTGTTGATGCTGCCGTCGGTGGAGTCCATGGCCATGTAGCTGGTGGACTTGGGGTCCGCCGACTTGGCGTCCACCCGCATCTCGGTGTTGATGTTGAAGTAGCGCTCCTCGCCGCAGGGTGCGTAGACGAGCGCGTCGACACCGGTCTCGTCCGACGTCTGCCAGTTGGCGTCGTAGGCGCCGGTGAAGGTGTGGCTCTTACGGGCCGTCTGCTGCTGGCCCTGGAAGTAGTAGCCCGCCTGCTCCAGTCCCCTGGCGCCCTTGGCCAGGGAGGCGTAGCCGCGGTAGTCGGCCCGGGCGATCGCGTACGTGAACCCCTGCGGGACATGCACGTTCAGTGCGATCTGGCAGTTCTTGCGGGAGTCGGTCGGCTTGGTGCCGGCGCCCGCCTGGGCGAGGTATTCGCTGTACGTGACGGTGAAGGCCGTGTTGTCGGGCGCGATGGCCACGGCGGCGCTGCCGGGTCTGCAGCCCGATCCGTTGACCGTGGCGACGGTAATCGTGATCTTTCCGGTCGGCGGTTCGTCGCCGAACCCTGCTGCGGATGTGGGGGATGCCGATCCGGCGAGGAGCAACGATGCCACTGCGGCACCAGCACTGAGCCTGCTGAGCATGGGCTCTTCCTTCCGGTCGTCCTGTGGCCCGCGGCGCGGAACATCAGGAGTGGAATGACGAGCGCATGCCAGCACGGGGACGGGCGCCTTGAACAGCTCTGCTCCCCAGGGTTGGGGCGAACCTACGCCTTGATTCGGACGCGGCATGCCGAACCGGAACACCGGGTCGGAAAAGCGATGTCGCCTCATATCACGGGGATTCAGCGGCTGTTCGGCGGTATATGCCCTGATGGGGGTGGTGTGTGGGGATGGCGCGTGGGGGTGTTCGCGGCGCGTGGCGCCTGCCGTTCCGGGGCCCGTGGGCACACACGGCGAGGGGCCCGCAGCACCTGCCTGCGGGCCCCTCGTTCGTGCGGTGCTGCCTCGGCGTCAGCGCTGCCAGCTGGTCGCGCCGTGGAAGCCGTTCTGGCGCTCCAGGCGGCGCCAGCGGGCGGCGGTGGCGTGCGGACCGGCCGGGGTGGCGGCCGCGGGCCGGTGGGCGGCGCGGGCCAGCAGGACGGCGGTCAGGGCGGCCAGCTCCTCCTCGCTGGCCTGGCCCTTCTCCACGCGGATGGCATCGGTGCGCTGGGCAGTGTTCACGGTCTTCTCTCCGTCGTCGCGGTGGCGTGGTGCCGGATGCGGGTGCGGGCGTGGTTACTGGGGCGGGTTGCCGTGCTTACGGGCCGGCAGGTCCGCGTGCTTGGTGCGCAGCATTTCCAGGGAGCGGATGAGGGTGTGGCGGGTTTCGGCGGGGTCGATGACGTCGTCGACCAGGCCGCGCTCGGCCGCGTAATACGGGTGCATCAGCTCGGACTTGTACTCCTTGACCATGCGCATCCGCATGGCGTCGGAGTCGTCCGCCTCGGCGATCTGCTTGCGGAAGATCACGTTGGCGGCGCCCTCGGCGCCCATCACGGCGATCTCGTTGGTGGGCCAGGCGTAGGTCAGGTCGGCACCGATGGACTGCGAGTCCATGACGATGTACGCGCCGCCGTAGGCCTTGCGCAGGACGAGGGAGATCCGCGGGACGGTGGCGTTGCAGTAGGCGTACAGCAGCTTGGCACCGTGCCGGATGATGCCGCCGTGCTCCTGGTCGACGCCGGGCAGGAAGCCGGGCACGTCGAGGAAGGTGACGATCGGGATGTTGAAGGCGTCGCACATCTGGACGAAGCGGGCGGCCTTCTCGGACGCCTCGATGTCCAGCACACCGGCCAGCGACTGCGGCTGGTTGGCGATGATGCCCACCACCCGGCCGTCGAGCCGGGTCAGCGCGCAGATGATGTTGGTCGCCCAGCGCTCGTGGACCTCCAGGAATTCGCCGTCGTCGACGATCTCCTCGATGACCTTGCGCATGTCGTACGGGCGGTTGCCGTCGGCCGGGACCAGGTCGAGCAGCGCGTCACCGGAGCGGTCGGCGGGGTCCTCGCAGGGCACCGACGGCGGGTTCTCGCGGTTGTTGGCCGGCAGCAGCGAGAGGAGGTAGCGGACCTCCTCCAGGCAGGTGACCTCGTCGTCGTAGGCGAAGTGGCACACGCCGGAGGTCTCGGCGTGCACGTCGGCGCCGCCGAGGCCGTTCTGGGTGATCTCCTCGCCGGTCACCGCGCGGACCACGTCGGGGCCGGTGATGAACATCTGCGAGGTCTCGCGGACCATGAAGACGAAGTCGGTCAGCGCGGGGCTGTAGGCCGCGCCGCCCGCGCACGGGCCGAGCATGACCGAGATCTGCGGGATGACACCCGAGGCCTTGGTGTTGCGCTGGAAGATGCCGCCGTAGCCGGCGAGCGCGGAGACGCCCTCCTGGATACGGGCGCCGGCGCCGTCGTTCAGCGAGACCAGGGGCGCACCGGCCTGGATGGCCATGTCCATGATCTTGTGGATCTTGGTGGCGTGGGCCTCGCCCAGCGCGCCGCCGAAGATCCGGAAGTCGTGCGCGTAGGTGAAGACGGTGCGGCCGTGCACGGTGCCCCAGCCGGTGATCACGCCGTCGGTGTACGGCTTCTTCGCCTCCAGGCCGAAGCCCGTCGCGCGGTGCCGCCGCAGCGGCTCGACCTCGTTGAACGAACCCTCGTCCAGCAGCAGCTCGATCCGCTCGCGCGCCGTCAGCTTGCCCTTCGCACGCTGCGCTTCGGTCGCCCGCTCGCTGGGTCCTCGCCTGACCTGCTCGCGGATGGCATGCAGCTCGGCGACGCGCCCGCGGGCGTCGTTGGCGCCGGCGGGCAGATCTTCGACAGTGGTCATGTATCGACGGTACGTGTGCGGGGCGTCCCGCACCGATGTCGGTTTCGTACAACGTCGCATGCGATTTGGTGGGCAGGCAGTACAGAACCGTGCTGTACGTGCCCCGCGTCCCGGCGCCCGTTCGGGTGGCGGAGCCGCGCCGGGTCTGTATGGGGCCGACAAATGTAGGGGTCTCCCCAAACTGCGGTCAGGAAGCGACCGCGCCGCCCGTCCGGGCCGGTCAGCGCAGCCGGACCGTGCAGGTGTGGGTGGCGCAGGCGGTGCCGGGGGTCAGCCGCAGCCGGAGGGTGGGTCCGGCGGCCAGCACCTCGATCGCCGGGTCGTGGCCGAGCACCGCGCGCACCGGCCGTGACCAGGTGATCTCCAGCGTCTCCCCGGAGCGCTCCGGCGCGGCCACGCACAGCCGCGCGGTCCGGCCGCCGCCCCCCGGCCGCCGCCCGGGCCGCCGCTCACGGACCAGCACACTCGCCGGGCCGCTGCTGGTGAGCGGCCCGGCGCTGCCCGCGCGCCAGAAGTTCGCGGCCGTGACGCCGAGCCGCTCCACGGCGATCGCCTGCCGGCCGGCGTCATTGGCGAGCACCGTCAGCCAGCGCCGGTCGGCGGCACGGGCGGCGAGGGTACGGCGGGTGGCGCCCGGCATGAGGAGGTAGGCGTAGCCGGCGTCGGTGGGGTCGGTGCCGTGGTCGTGCCAGAGGGTGAGGTAACGGCGGGTGAACGGGCGGGGGGAGGAGGTGGTGTTGATGTCGTGCCAGGAGCCGGTGCGGGACTCGCGCAGCGTCGTCAGGGGGGCGCCGCCGGGGAAGACGTAGCCGCCGTGTCCGGCGAGGTGGGCCCAGTGGGCGCAGCGGAAGGAGCGGGCCGCGCCGAGCGTGCCGGATTGGCGTACCCCGTCGACGGTGAGCGCAGCGGTGCCCCACTCCCCCAGGCAGCGGTTGTCGACGACGGTCTCGGCCGGTACCCCGTCGCGGGCGGTGATGCCGGCGCCCAGGCAGACGACGCAGTCCGCGAGCGCGAACCAGGACTTCTTGGCGGTGAGGGTGGAGGCCAGGCCGCGCAGGTCCTGTCCGAGCGCGGCGAACTCCCCGTCGGTGGTGCCGCCGACCCAGCGCGCCGCGGGCTTGGGCTCGCCCCAGCCGCCGCCTTCGTTGTCGGCCAGCCGCTTGGTGGACACGGTCGTGCCGGGGAGCCGGTAGGGGTCGACGGTGGGCCAGAAGGCGTCCGTGTACTGGTCGCCGCCGAACTCCGCGCCCCACCAATAGAGCATGCCGGCGCCGGTGTGCCAGCCGCGCGGGTTCTCGCCGTTGCCGTTCTCGTAGTACGTGATGCGGTCGGAGGCCATGGCCAGGCCGGCGGCCCAGCCGGGGCGGCGGTGGACGGCACGGTCCATGGCGGGGAAGAGCCGGTGGCCGACGGGTTCGGGCGCTGCCGGCACCGAGCTGTCGGCGATCCGGTGGAGGCGGGCGAGGTCGGCGACCGTGTACTGCCGGTCGGTGAGAACGGGCAGCACGCGGTCCCGGGCGGTCCAGCCCTTGATCATGGCGTGCCAGCGGGCCCGCTCCGCGCCGCTCGCGCCCTCGGCGAGCAGCGCGACGGCGGCGATCAGCGCATGCCCGTGATAGTGGTCGCTGCGCATGATCTGCCGTTCGTCGCTGCGGAGGTAGCCGCGGCTGACGGCCCGCCCGTTGACGCTGTCCATCATCAGTCCGTTGTGGAGCAGCGGGGCGTAGGCATGCTCGACGCTGTCGAAGACGATCTGCCGTGCCGGGTCGGTGAGCTGCCAGGACGAGCCGCCGAGCAGGGTGAACAGCCGCCCCAGGCCGTCCAGCAGGACATAGCCGTAGGTGCCGGAGTAGGCGACCCAGGTGTGCTGGACGAAGGAGCCGTCGGCGTAGAGGCCGTCGCCCCGGGTGACGTAGGGGAAGACCGGGGAGAGAGCGTCGCGGGCCAGCGCGATCTTGGCGGGGGCGCGGCCGAGGATGCCGCGCAGGGCGACCACCCGGCACAGGTCGACGCGGTTGGCGCCGGTGCTGGTGCCGGAGTAGTCGCCGAGCAGGGCGTCGGGGACGAAATGGTCGACGGCGGCGAGGCAGCGCTCGCGCAGGGCACCGGGCAGGCCGTCGGGCAGGTGCTCGTCGAGGAGCGCGAGGGTGTCGAGGAGGAGCCTGGGGCTGCCGATCTGCCATTCCCACCAGTTGCCGTAGCGGGTGGTGCCGGTGTGGTAGACGGTGGCTTCGAGGTGGCCGAGGCCGGTGAGGACGTCCTCGGCGAGGCCGCGGTCGCCGGTGTGGCCGGTGCCGGGCTGGGCGTAGGCCTGGGCCATGGTGGCGAGCCGGCCGTAGCTCTGGGTGATGCCGGACGGCGGGTCGTAGCGGCAGTCCGGCCAGAGCGAGTCCGCGGCCGGGCGCATGCCCGCCCGGAAGGTGCCGGCGAGCGCGCCGGTCTCCTGGAGGGCGGCGGCGTACGGCGGGGCGGCGGGGTCGAAGCCGGTGCCGAGGGTGAGCGCGCACCAGCGGCCACGGAGGGCGTCGAACTCGTCACCGGCCGCCGCGGCGGGCGCGGCCGGCCCGGGGGCGGCGTACGAGGGACGGGTGGCGAGGCCGAGCACGCTCGCGGCTGTGGCGGCGAGGAATCCCCGGCGGGACCGGACGGACGGCGACCAGACGGACGTGGCGGAGGCAGGCGGCACGGTCGGTCCTCTCCATGGCGTCAACCGGTGTGTGGCGCTGCGCACTTGGGAGTTTCCGATGGTCTAGCACGGGCCGTCGCAGCGCGGCAATGACCGGGCCGGAACGCCGCGGGCCACCCGCCCGGCGGAGCCCGACCCGAACAGAGAGGTTGAATGTTGAACCATATGGAGTTACGGTGGCGCCTCGTTGAAGGTTAAACAATCTCGGCCCCGGGCCGGGACCACCGTCTTTGAGGAGGAGCCATGGCTCTGTTCAACCGCAAGCGCACCGCCGAAACCGCCGACAACACCGCCACCACAGCCCCCGCCGCCACCGCTGCCGTCCTCGAAGCGGACCCCGGCCTCGCCGCGCTGACCGGCGACTACACCATCGACCCGGCGCACAGCAGCATCGGCTTCACCGTCCGGCACGCCATGGTCACCAACGTCCGCGGCACGTTCGGCGCGTACGAGGGCGCCCTGCGGCTCGACGGCAGCGACCCGTCCCGCTCCACCGCCTCCCTCGACGTCGAGATCGCCAGCATCGACACCGGGATCGCGGACCGCGACGGCCATCTGCGCAGCGCCGACTTCTTCGACGCCGAGTCCTTCCCGCGGATGACCTTCCGCAGCACCGCCGCCGAGCGGGTGTCCGGCGACCGCTACCGCATCACCGGCGACCTCACCCTCCGCGACGTCACCAAGCCGCTCACCATCGACCTGGAGTTCCACGGCTCGGCCACCGACGTCTACGGCGCCGAGCGGGTCGGCTTCGAGGGCAGCGCCGAGATCCTGCGCTCCGACTGGGGCCTGACCTGGAACGCCGCGCTGGAGACCGGCGGCGTGATGGTCAGTGACAAGGTCAAGCTCGTCTTCGACATCTCCGCCGTCAAGGCCGCGCCGCAGGCCTGACTCCGCAGCCACAGACCGCGGCCCCGCACGACCCCTCTCCCCCGAGGGTCGTGCGGGGCCGCGGTCCTGCCGCTGCCGCGGTGCTCACTCCTGCGGCTCGACCCCGGCCCGCAGCAGCCCGTAGGCGTAGGCGTCGTCCAGCGCCTGCCAAGACGCGGCGATGACGTTCTCCGCGACGCCGACCGTGGACCACTCGCCCTTGCCGTCGCTGGTGGAGACCAGGACGCGGGTGATCGAGCCGGTGCCCAGGTCGCCCTCCAGGATGCGGACCTTGTAGTCGACCAGCTCCATGTGGGCCAGCTGCGGATAGATCCGCTCCAGGCCCACCCGCAGCGCCCGGTCCAGGGCGTTGACCGGGCCGTTGCCCTCGGCGGTGGCGACGATCCGCTCGCCCTTGGCCCACAGCTTCACGGTCGCCTCGTTGGCGTGCGTGCCGTCCGGGCGGTCCTCGACGATCGCCCGCCAGGACTCGACGCTGAAGTAGCGCACCGGCGTGCCCCGGACCTCTTCGCGCAGCAGCAGTTCGAAGGACGCATCGGCGGCCTCGTACGTGTAGCCCGCCAGCTCACGCTCCTTGACCCGCGCGACGAGGCGGCCGACGAGTGCGCGGTCGCCGCTCAGGTCGAAGCCCAGCTCCTTGCCCTTGAGCTCGATGGAGGCGCGGCCGGCCATGTCGGAGACCAGCATCCGCATGGAGTTGCCGACCAGCGCCGGATCGATGTGCTGGTAGAGGTCCGGGTCGACCTTGATGGCGGAGGCGTGCAGCCCGGCCTTGTGGGCGAAGGCGGAGACGCCGACGTAGGGCTGGTGGGTGGACGGGGTGAGGTTGACGACCTCGGCGATGGCGTGCGAGATCCGGGTGGTCTCGGCGAGCTTGCCCTCGGGCAGTACCTGACGCCCGTACTTGAGCTCCAGGGCGGCGGCGACCGGGAAGAGGTTGGAGTTGCCGACCCGCTCGCCGTAGCCGTTGGCGGTGCACTGGACGTGGGTGGCGCCCGCGTCCACCGCGGCCAGGGTGTTGGCGACCGCGCAGCCGGTGTCGTCCTGGGCGTGGATGCCCAGCCGCGCGCCGGTGTCCGCGAGGACGGTCCGGACGACCGCGGTGACCTGCGCCGGGAGCATCCCGCCGTTGGTGTCGCAGAGCACCACGACATCGGCGCCGGCCTCGCTCGCGGTGCGTACGACCTGCTTGGCGTAGACCGCGTCCAGCGCATAGCCGTCGAAGAAGTGCTCACAGTCGAGGAAGACCCGGCGGCCCTGGGCGCGCAGATAGGCGACGGTGTCCCGGACCATCGCGAGGTTCTCCTCGGGTGTGGTCCGCAGCGCCAGCTCCACGTGCCCGACATGGGACTTGGCGACCAGGGTGATCACCGGAGCCTGGGACTCCAGCAGCGCCGCGACCTGCGGGTCGTCCTCGACGCGCACCCCGGCCTTGCGGGTGGCGCCGAACGCGACCAGCTGGGCGTGCCGGAAGTCGATCTCCTCGCGGGCGCGCTGGAAGAACTCGGTGTCCCGGGGGTTGGCACCGGGCCAGCCGCCCTCGATGAAGCCCACGCCGAAGTCGTCGAGGTGACGGGCGATGGTCAGCTTGTCGGCGACGGTGAGGTTGATGCCCTCGCGCTGCGCACCGTCGCGGAGCGTGGTGTCGAAGACGTGGAAGTCGTCGGACACCGCGCCGGCGGGACGGGGGGCAGGGGAGGGTTCGGGTGCGTCCGTCATGCTGGTCTGGCTCCTGTCGGATCTCGGTCTACCGGAAAAACCGGTTCCACCGCCCCTCCATGCTCCCTCGCGCTCCGCCTCCGGTGACGGGTGGGCCGGAAACGAAAAAACCCCTCGCGGGTGCGAGAGGTCTGCGCGCGGGTCTGGGACGACGGTGGCCACGCCGTACTCGGTTCGTACGGGGCGGTCACTGCGGACCGGCGCGCCTGCTGCCAATAATCATGGCGAACGAGAGCACGGTCCGCAGTCTGCCACAACCCCGGGTGACACCGAGGGGTGTCTCACGATGCGGGCGGGCCGTCCATGTGGGCGGACACGCCCTGGCCGGCCGGCCCTCCCCCGCAATGGGGAAGGGCCCGCCGTCAGCGCTGCGCGCTCAGTCGCCGACGGGCTGTCGCCCCGCCACGGGTGCGGCGCCCGCGCGCTCCGCACCGGCGCCCGCCTTGCCGACCTGGTGCAGATCGATGGTGCGGGTCTCGCGCATCGTGACGTAGACGATCAGCGAGACGGCCGCGCAGCCGGCGACGTACCAGTAGTAGCCGGACTCGATGCCGCCCTTCTTGAACCACAGGGCGACATACTCCGCGGTGCCGCCGAACAGCGCGTTGGCGATGGCGTACGGCAGGGCCACGCCCAGTGCGCGGATGCCGGTCGGGAACAGCTCGGCCTTCACACAGGCGTTGATCGAGGTGTAGCCGGTGATCACGACCAGCGCGAGCATCGAGAGGCCCAGGGCCGGCCAGAAGCTGCCGGCGTGCTTCAGCAGCGTCATGATCGGCACGGTCAGGAAGGTCGAGCCGACCGCGAAGGTGATCAGCAGCGGCCGGCGGCCGATCCGGTCGGAGAGCTTTCCGGCCAGCGGCTGGAGGCACATGAAGAGGAACAGCGCGCAGAAGCTGACCAGCGAGGCGGTCGGCTTGTCCATGCCGGCGCTGCCGGAGAGGTACTTGGTGAGGTACGTCGTGTACGTGTAGTACGCGACCGTGCCGCCCATGGTGAGCGCGATGACCAGGAACGCCTCGCGCTTGTGGGCCAGCAGCGCCTTGAGGGTGCCGCGCGCGGGGTCGCCGTGGGCGCCCTCGTCCTCGGCGTACACCTCGGTCTCCAGCATGTTGCGCCGCAGATAGAAGACGATGGCGGCGCCCAGCGCCCCGATGATGAACGGGATCCGCCAGGCCCAGCTGTGCAGCGCGCCCTCGGACAGGGTCCGCTGGAGCACGATCTGCAGCCCGAGGCCGAGGAGTTGTCCCGCGGTCATCGACACGTACTGGAAGCTGGAGGCGAAGCCGCGCCGCCCGGGGGCGGACGCCTCGGTGAGGTAGGTGGCGCTGGCCGCGTACTCGCCGCCGACCGAGAGCCCTTGCAGCATCCGGGCGAGGAGCAGCACGGCCACCCCGCCGTAACCGGCGACGCCGTACGTGGGCGCGACGGCGATCAGGATCGCCGAGGCGGACATCAGTGTGACGGTCAGCGTGAGCGCGGCCTTGCGGCCCTTGCGGTCGCCGACCCGGCCGAGCACCCAGCCGCCCACCGGTCGCATGAAGAAGCCGACGGCGAAGATCCCCATCGTGTTCATGAGGTTCGCGGTGTCATTCCCCTTCGGGAAGAACGAATCGGCGAAGTAGACCGCGAAGCTGGCGTAGACGAACCAGTCGAACCACTCGACCATGTTGCCGGCCGAGCCGACCCAGATCTTCTTCCATTGCTCTCGTCCCATAGCCGGTTACGGTCGCGGACCCGTGGGCCGTCGGCAAGGGCCACGTCGGCAACGATCGCGCGTACTTACGTGCGTTGTGGTCATGGCGGAGCCGTCCGGGGACCCTGGCCGCAGCGGCGCGCCGCAGCGGTACGACATAGGGTCGCCGTCGAGGCTGCCCACGGCGCGCCACCGCCTGGGGCGCCGCGTGAGGCCCGGGTCGTGCGAGAGAGTCGTGCGAGAGACGAGAAAGAAGCGAGATGTCCGAACCGCAACCGCAAGCAGGGCAACGGCCGATTCCCACCAGCGCCGAGGAGGCGCTGGAGATCGGCCGGGGTCACTTCCCCCAGATCTGGCCGGACGGGGAAGAGCCGACGCTGCACGTCCACGAATTCGACCTCGGCTATCTGGTGTACCCGGTGTTCCCGCCCAGGGACCCCACCGCCTATCCGCGTGATCCGGGCGGCTCGCACATCGTGATCTCCAAGACGGACGGTGCGGTCAGCGCGTTGCCGAACTACCCGCCGGAGCAGGCCGTCGAGATGTACCGACGCCACTTCCTGCCGGGGGCGTAGGGAGCTGGACGGGCCGGGGTCCCGTCACGGGGCGGGGTCCCGGCGCGGCACGCAGCGTGCGGTGCCGCGGGCGTCCCGCAACGCCCGGCCCCCGGCGGTCAGTCCTGCGGGACGGACAGCGACTCGTCGAAGAAGTCCCTTATATGGTCCAGCACTTGCTCCCGGTCCGTGCCCGGGAGGCCGACGACGAGGTGGGTGCCGAAGCCGTCGAGGAGGGCGCGGGTGCGGGTGGCGAAGCGTTCGGCGTCGACGGGCCGGAACTCGCCCTTCGAGACGCCCTCGACGAGCAGTGCCACCAGATCGCGGTGCCAGGCGAGCTCCAGGTCGAGCTGGCGCTCCCGGGTCTCGTCGTCGGCGTTCTGGGAGCGGTTCCACACCTCCAGCCACAGGGTCCAGCGCGGGTCGCGGTGGCCTTCGGGGAGGTAGAGGCCGACCAGGGCGTCGAGGCGTTCGCGGGCCGGGACCCGGCGGGAGAGGGCGGCCCGGCGCTCGGTGCCGAGCTGCTCCTCGCTCCACTGGAGGGTCTGGACCAGCAGCTCGTCCTTAGTGCCGAAGTAGTAGAGGATGTGGCCGCTGCTCATCCCGACCTCGCGGCCCAGTCCGGCCATGGTCAGCCGGTCCAGGCCCTCCGCGGCGATGGTCGCCATCGCCGCGGCCAGGACCTGCTCGCGGGGCTGGTGGAGCCGGCGCCGGGGACGGCGCGCGGGACCGGGCACGGGGACCTCCGGGGTCGGCTGGGCGGGCCTGGGCTCAGGCCATCGGCTGCTGCTGGGTGATGCAGTGGATACCGCCACCCGCTGCAAAGATCGTACGGGCGTCCACGAGGGTCACCGTCCGGCCGGGGAAGAGCCGGCGGAAGAGCGCGGCCGCCTCCTCGTCGCGCGGGTCGTCGAAGCCGCACAGCACCACCCCATCGTTGCAGAGGTAGTGGTTGATGTAGGAGTAGTCGACCGGCTCGCCGTCCACCTCGATGACGGTCGGCGCGGGCACCTCCACGACCTCCAGCCGGCGCCCCCGGGCGTCGGTGGCGGCCCCCAGCAGCTTGACGGTCTCCGCGCAGATTGCGTGATCGGGGTGCTCGGGATCCGGCTGGGTGTGGACGAGGACGGTGCCGGGGCGGGCGAAGGACGCGACGATGTCGACATGGCCGCGGGTGCCGAACTGCCCGTAGTCGGCGGCCAGTCCGCGCGGCAGCCAGATCGCCTTGGTGGTGCCCAGATGGGCGTGGATCTCGGCCTCGACCTCCTCCTGCGTCCGGCCCGGGTTGCGGCCCGGGTCGAGCTGGACGGTCTCGGTGAGCAGGACGGTGCCCTCGCCGTCGATGTGGAGGCCGCCGCCCTCGTTGACCAGCGAGGAGGCGTAGCGACGGGCGCCGGCCAGCGCGGCGACCTCCGCGCCGATCTTCTCGTCGCGGTCCCAGCGGGCCCATTCCTGGCCGCCCCAGCCGTTGAACACCCAGTCGGCGGCGGCGAGTCGGCCCTGTCCGTCGGTGAGGAAGGTGGGGCCGATGTCGCGCATCCAGGCGTCGTCGAGCGGGCGTTCGACGAGGTCGATGTCCGCGCCGAGGAGCGCCCGGGCCCCCTCGGACCGGCCGGGGCCGGCGACGACGGTGACGGGCTCGAAGCGGCGCACGGCGCGGGCGACGGCGGCCCAGGCCCGGCGGGCGGCGGCCAGGGCCTCCCCGCCCTCCTCGCCGAAGGTGAGGTTGGGGCCGGGCCAGGCCATCCAGGTGCGCTCGTGGCGGGCCCACTCGGGGGGCATCCGGAAACCGTCGGCGGCAGGCGTGTTCATGCGGGGTCCTCAGGGTCTGTAACGGTGTGACAGGCGGGCTGGTTCACAGGAAGTAGAGGCGGGAGAGCGAGACGGTATCGGCCGGCTCCGAGCGCATCGGAGCGCCGTCGAGGGTGACCAGGCCGCTGCGCCCGTCGACCTGCACCTGACCGAGCCGGGAGTTGTGGACGAGGTCGCCGGGGCCGATCCCGCGGGTGCCGCGAACGGCGACCCGGCGGCGGCGGGTGGGCATCCCGTCACCACCCTGTTCGGCCGCGGCACGCGCGACGAAGGCGACGGATATCTCGGCGGGGGTCGCGCCGTACGCCCCGAACTGCGGCCCGAGCACCAGGGGTTCACAGGTGTCGGTGGCGGCGTTGGGGTCGCCGGTGACGCCGTAGGCGGGGAAGCCGGACTTCAGCACCAGCTGCGGCTTGGCGCCGAAGAACTGCGGCTTCCACAGCACGATGTCCGCCATCTTGCCGACCTCGATGGACCCGATCTCGTGCGAAAGGCCGTGGGCGATGGCGGGGTTGAGGGTGAGCTTGGCGACGTAGCGCAGCACGCGGGCGTTGTCGTCATGAGCCCCGTCGCCCTCCATGGGCCCGAGCTCGGCCTTCATCTTGCCGGCCATCGCGAACGTACGGCGTACGGTCTCGCCCGCGCGGCCCATGCCCTGGGCGTCGGAGGAGGTGATGCCGATCGCCCCGAGGTCGTGCAGCACGTCCTCGGCGCCCATCGTGCCGGCCCGGATCCGGTCGCGGGCCATCGCGGCGTCGCCCGGCAGATCGGTCTTCAGGTCGTGGACCGAGACGATCATGCCGTAGTGCTCGGCGACCGCGTCCCGTCCGAAGGGCAGGGTGGGGTTGGTGGAGGAGCCGATGACGTTCGGGACGCCGGCCATCTTCAGGACGTTGGGGACGTGGCCGCCGCCGCAGCCCTCGATGTGGAAGGCGTGGATGGTGCGGCCGTCCAGGACGCGCAGGGTGTCCTCGACGGTGAGGCATTCGTTCAGGCCGTCGCTGTGCAGGGCGACCTGGACGTCGTGGTCCTCGGCGACCCGCAGCGCGGTGTCCAGGGCCCGGGCGTGCGCCCCCATGTCCTCGTGCACCTTGAAGCCGCAGGCGCCGCCCTCGGCGAGCGCCTCGACCAGCGGGGCCTCCCCCGAGGACGAGCCGCGCCCGAGGAAGCCGATGTTGACCGGCCAGGCGTCGAAGGCGCCGAAGGCATGGCCCAGCGCCCAGGGGGAGTTGACGCCGACGCCCCACACCGGACCGAATTCCTGGCCGATGATCGTGGTCACGCCGGAGGCCAGCGAGGCCTCCATGACGCGCGGCGAGAGCAGATGGACATGGGTGTCGACGGCACCCGCGGTGGCGATCATGCCCTCGCCGGAGACGATCGAGGTGCCGGTGCCGACGACGACATCGACCCCGTCGAGGGTGTCGGGGTTGCCGGCCCGCCCTATCGCGTGGATGCGGCCCTCCCGGATGCCGACGGACACCTTGCGGATGCCCTGCACCGCGTCGATGACCAGCACGTTGCTGATCACCACATCGCAGGTCTCGCGCACCGCGGCGGCCTTGAGGTGCAGGCCGTCGCGGGCGGTCTTGCCGAAGCCGGCCAGGAACTCGTCGCCGGGCTTCTGGGCGTCGGACTCGACCCGGACGACCAGGCCCGAGTCGCCGAGGACGACCCGGTCGCCGGCCCGCGGGCCGTGCACCGACGCGTACTCGTGGGGATCGATGGTCATGCCTGCTCCTCCGCTCCCAGGTAGCCGCAGGCGGCGGCCCGCCGCAGCGCTTCGGACTTCGCGCCCGGTGCGTCCAGCGGGCCGTCGACGAGACCGGCGAAGCCGATCGCGATCCGGTCGCCGCCGATCGGGACCAGACCGACCTCCGAGCCGCCGCCGGGGTCGAACCGCACCGACGAGCCGGCCGGGACGCACAGCCGCATGCCGTACGCGGCCGCGCGGTCGAAGTCCAGCCGGGGGTTGGCCTCGAAGAAGTGGAAGTGCGAGGTGACGCTGATCGGCACCGTCGCGGTGTTGCGCACGGGCAGCACGACCGCGGGCGCGGGCTCCGGGTCGGCCGGGCCGGGCAGCACCGCGCCGGGTGCGGGCCTCTCGTCGCCGCGGCCGGATGTCGGGCCGGCCCCGATCGGGTCGCTGACCACCGCCAGCCGGGAGCCGTCGTCGAAAACGGCCTCCACATGCACCTCGGTGACGACCTCGGCCACGCCCGGCAGCACATCGTCCGGGCCGAGCACGCTGCGTGCCGCCTCGATGGCTTGAGCGAGGCGGCGCCCGTCCCGCGCCGCCTCGCAGACTGTGTCCGCGATCAACGCGGTCGCCTCGGGCACATTCAGCTTCAGTCCGCGGGCCCGGCGGGCCCGTGCCAGTCCGGCCGCGCTGAACAGCAGCAGCCGGTCGCGTTCCGTCGGGGTCAACCGCATCCCGTCACACCTCCCGCTCGATTAGAGCGACACTCTAACCAGAAAAATCGGCAAGGCGAAAGCATTGACCGATGGTAAAGGGATGGGCGACATTGAGCGCGGTTCTAGAGATGCGGCCCGATAGAGCGCCGCTCTAAAAGATCTCAGCACGCCAAGCGCCCGGGGCGCTCGGCGTCCGCGGCGCGGAGACCGCGCCCCCGCACGGCGTCGACAGCGCGCCGCACCGCCCACACACTGTTGTCCGGCCTCTCAGGGGAGCCCTCATGCCGATCGAACAACGCGGAGTCGACACCGTCCCGGACGAGGAACGCACCAGCGGCCCTCGTGATCTCGTCTCGATCCTGCTCGGGTCGAACCTCGCCCTCGGCGTGGTGATCTTCGGCTGGCTCCCGGTCTCCTTCGGGCTCGGCTTCTGGCCCTCGGTGACCTCCCTGGTGGCCGGCACCCTCGTCGGCACCCTGCTGACCGCCCCGCTCGCGCTGGTCTCGCTGCGCAGCGCCACCAACCTGTCCACCAGCAGCGGCGCCCACTTCGGGGTGCGCGGCCGGCTCATCGGCTCGGTCATCGGCCTGCTGCTGTCGCTCGGCTACACCGCACTGACCCTGTGGGTCGGCGGCGACGCCGTCGTCGGCACGCTGCACCGGCTCACCGGGCTGCCGTCCGGCGGCGCGGCCTATGCGGTGGTCTACGCCCTGCTGGCCGGCGCCACCGCCCTCGGCGCGGTCTACGGCTACCGGGTGCTGCTGCGGCTGAGCAAGGTGCTCGCCCTCGGCCTGACCGTGCTGCTGGCCGTCGGCACCGTCGCGTACGCCGGCACCTTCACCACCGCCGCGCCGCACGGCAGCGCGTATCTGCTCGGCGGCTTCTGGCAGACCTGGCTGCTGGCCGCCGTCTCCGCGGGCCTGAGCGGCCCGATCGCGTTCATCACCCTGCTCGGCGACTACAGCCGCTACATCTCCCCGCGCCGGCACAGCAGCCGGAAGGTCTTCGGCGCCACCTGTCTGGGCCTGGTGGTGGGGCTGCTGGTGCCGCAGCTGTTCGGTACGTTCACCGCACTCGCCGTCGGTGCGGACACCGACTACGCGGGCCCGCTGGTGGCCGGCGCCCCCTTCTGGTACCTGGCATTTCTGCTGCTCAACGCCTCGGCCGGCTCGGTCGGCAACGCCGGGCTGATGCTCTACAGCATGGGCCTGGACCTGGACGCGATCCTGCCGCGCGCCACCCGCACCCAGGCCACCTATGTCGTCGCCGCGGTGTCGACCGCGCTGGTCTACGCCGGTCACTTCCTGTGGGCCGCGCAGGACGCGATGACGTCCTTCGTGCTGCTGATGACGGCCGTCGGCACGCCCTGGGCGGTGATCACCGTGATCGGCTTCGTCCGCTGCCGCGGCGCCTACGACCCGGAGTCACTGCAGGTCTACAACCGGCGCGCCCGCGGCGGCGTGTACTGGTACCGGGCGGGCTGGCACGTCCGGGCCGCGGTCGCCTGGGCGCTGGGCTCGGTGGTCGGCGTCCTGGGCGTGGACACACCCTTCTACCAGGGGCCACTGCTGCCGCTGACCGGCGGCATCGACCTCAGCTTCCTGCTCGCGGCGGCCGTCGGCGGCCTCGCCTACCTGGCCCTCACCGCCCGGGATCCCCGCCCGGTCACCGCCGTACGCGCCCGGCCGCCCGCCGTCCCGGCCGCCCCGGCCGCCGCGCCCCAGGCGCCCGCGGAGGCCGGCTGAACCGGCCCGGACATGGCGCGAGGCCGCCCCGGCATCGCGCCGGCGGCGGCCTCGACAAGGCGGGAGGTGGCGGCCTCCGCCCGGATCAGCCCAGGGGGTGCATCCAGCCGTGCTTGTCCTCGGCGATGCCGCGCTGGATGTCCAGGAGCGCCTCGCGCAGCTTCAGCGTGACCTTGCCGGGCTCGCCGTCGGACTGGGTCCACTCGCCGCCCGCGCTCTTGACCGTGCCGACCGGGGTGATCACCGCGGCCGTACCGCAGGCGAAGACCTCGGTGAGGGTGCCGTTCTCGGTGTCGGCCTTCCACTGACCGATGGAGATCCGGTCCTCCTGTGACGCAAAGCCCAGATCGCGGGCGACGGACAGCAGGGAGTCACGGGTGATCCCGGCGAGCAGCGAGCCGGTCAGCGTGGGCGTGACGATCTTGACGCCGTTCGCGGAGTCGTCCTTGTACACGAAGTACAGGTTCATGCCGCCGAGTTCCTCGACCCACTTGTGCTCCACGGCATCGAGGTAGGCGACCTGGTCACAGCCCTGCGCGGCGGCCTCGGCCTGCGCCAGCAGCGAGGCGGCGTAGTTGCCGCCGGTCTTGGCGTCGCCCATGCCGCCGGGGACGGCCCGCACCCGGTTCTCGGACAGCCAGATGGAGACCGGCTGGACGCCGCCGGGGAAGTAGGCACCGGCCGGCGAGGCGATGACGACGAAGAGGTACTCGTTGGCGGGCTTCACGCCCAGGCCGACCTCGGTCGCGAACATGAACGGGCGCAGGTAGAGCGACTCCTCGCCGCCGTGCGCGGGCACCCAGTCCCGGTCCTGCCGGACCAGCGCGTCGCACGCCTCGATGAAGGTCTCGACGGGCAGCTCCGGCATGGCCAGCCGGCGCGCGGAGGCCTGGAAGCGCCGGGCGTTGGCGTCGGGGCGGAAGGTGGCGACGGTGCCGTCGGGCTGGCGGTAGGCCTTGAGGCCCTCGAAGATCTCCTGCGCGTAGTGCAGGACGTTGGTCGCCGGGTCGAGGGAGAGCGGTCCGTAGGGCACGAGCTGTCCGTCGTGCCAGCCTCTGCCCTCGGTCCACTTGATCGTCACCATGTGATCGGTGAAGTGGCGGCCGAAGCCGGGGGCGGCCAGGATCTGCTCCCGCTCCGCGTCGGACAGCGGATGCGAGGAGGGCTTGAGCTCGATCGTGGGCGTCGTCATGAATGCATGTCCTTCACTGCGTGTTCCGATACCTGGTGCCCCGCCCAGCGTGAGCTGGAGGAGCGTCACCGGCCCAGCCCTCCGGCCGGGGGCGAGGGGGTCGGCCCCCACCATGCGGCACCGGTGCGGTTTGTCCGGCCGCGCTCGCGGCAGTACCTGAACGTACCGGTCGTTACTGGGACGTCCGAGTTCTCGCGGGCGGCGATGCCACGTCCGATTATCGCTCGTGGGTCCTGGCCGCCGGAACCGTGTGCGCGCTTCGGGTCCGATGGTCCCACCCCGCCGGGCCGCGACGGCGCGCGGGGCAATACGTACAGCGCCGGACCTGGACGTGAGTCCCGACCCGGCGCTGCGGTGGTGCGTGTGCGCTGCTGCGGGCCTCAGCCCGCTACTCGTGCGGCGAGGGCGTCGCCGATCTCGTCGGTGCTGCGCGGGGCGTCACCGCGGGCCTCCAGGTCGGCCGCGACGGCCTCCTCGATACGGGCGGCCTGCGGCGCATAGCCGAGGTGGCGCAGCAGCAGGGCGACCGAGAGGACCGTTGCCGTCGGGTCGGCCTTGCCGGTGCCCGCGATGTCCGGCGCGGAGCCGTGCACCGGCTCGAACATCGAGGGGAACTCGCCGGTCGGGTTGATGTTCCCGGAGGCGGCCAGGCCGATACCGCCGGTGACGGCCGCGGCGAGGTCGGTGAGGATGTCGCCGAAGAGGTTGTCGGTGACGATCACGTCGAACCGCTCGGGCTGGGTGACGAAGAAGATCGTCGCGGCGTCGACGTGCAGGTAGTCGGTGGTGACCTCGGGGTACTCCTGGCCGACCTTGTCGAAGATGTTCTTCCACATGTGGCCCGCGTACACCAGCACGTTGTTCTTGTGCACCAGCGTCAGCTTCTTGCGGGGGCGGGCGTTGGCCCGCTCGTACGCGTCGCGCACCACGCGCTCCACGCCGTAGGCGGTGTTGAGGCTGACCTCGGTGGCGACCTCGGCCGGGGTGCCGGTGCGCAGCGAGCCACCGTTGCCCGTGTACGGACCCTCGGTCCCCTCGCGGACGACGACGAAGTCGATGTCGGGACGGCCGGCCAGCGGCGTGGTGGTGTTCGGGAACAGCTTCGACGGCCGCAGGTTGACGAAGTGGTCGAAGGCGAAGCGGAGCTTGAGCAGCAGCCCGCGCTCCAGCACACCGGACGGCACGGACGGGTCACCGATCGCGCCGAGCAGCAGGGCATCGTGCTGCTTGAGCGACTCCAGCTCCTCGTCCGGCAGGGTCTCACCGGTCGCATGCCATCGCCGGGCACCGAGGTCGTACTCCTTGGTTTCCAGCTTGACGTCCTGCGGGAGGACCGCGGTCAGGACCTTCAGGCCCTGGGCCACGACTTCCTGGCCGATACCGTCACCGGGGATCACTGCGAGGCGAATGCTGCGAGACATGCTGCGGACCCTACTCCCCGTCCCATTGATTGACACGTAACGTCCGCCATACGGACATGTGGACAGCCCGCCAGCTGCCGTTCACCCCTCGTCCCCACGGCGGTTGGATCATGCTGCGACATTCGGCGGCATGACTGGAAACGCCCGGGGGGCCGCCCCGCAGCCCTCGCACACCCCGCGCCTCGGCATACCGGAGCAGCTGGCGGCCCGGATGACCATGCCCGAGCAGCACGAATACCTCCGTACGAAGCTGACCCGCCGGGGCCTGCTGCGCACCTCGGCCGCCACCGCGGGAGTGGTGGCGGGCTCCGGTCTGCTGTCCGGTTCCGCCCAGGCCTCCTCCCCCACCCTGCTCGCCTCCTCCGCCACCGCCCCCGTCGACGGCTCCCTCGTCGCCCCCTTCGGCCGCCACCTCGCCTTCGGCGCCGACCCCAGGAGCCAGATGCGGGTGAGCTGGCAGGTGCCGCTCGCGGTCCAGCGGCCGTACGTCCGGGTGGGTTTGAAGCCCTGGGACCTGGGGCGCAAGATCGAGGCCGAGGTGCGCCCGCTGCACACCCCGTCGCTGTCCGCGAAACTGCCGGCCGTGCAGCAGTACTACCTGCACGCCGCACTGGACGGGCTGCAGCCGGGGACGACGTACTACTACGGCGTCGGCCACGACGGCTTCGACCCGGCCGGCCCCCGGCACTTCTCCACCGTCGGCACCTTCCGCACCGCCCCGGCCCGGGCCGAGAAGTTCGTCTTCACGGCCTTCGGTGACCAGGGCGTGAGCTACCACGCGCTCGCCAACGACCAGTTGATCCTGGGCCAGGACCCGTCCTTCCATCTGCACGCCGGCGACATCTGCTACGCGGACACGGACGGCGACGGCTCCGAGCACGACACCTATGACGCCCGCGTCTGGGACCAGTTCCTCGCCCAGACCGAGTCGGTGGCCAAGTCCGTGCCGTGGATGGTGACCACCGGCAACCACGACATGGAGGCCTGGTACTCCCCCCACGGCTACGGCGGCCAGAACGCCCGCTGGACGCTGCCCGGCAACGGCCCGGACGCCGAAAACGCCCCCGGCATCTACTCGTTCACCTACGGCAACGTCGCGGTCGTCGCCCTGGACGCCAACGACATCTCGTACGAGATCCCCGCCAACCAGGGCTACACCGGCGGCCGGCAGACCCGCTGGCTGGACCGCAGGCTGGCCGAACTGCGCGGCACGGACGGCATCGACTTCCTCGTCGTCTTCTTCCACCACTGCGCCTTCTCGACCACCAACTCGCACGCCTCCGAGGGCGCGGTGCGCGAGGCCTGGCTGCCGCTGTTCGACAAGCACCAGGTGGACCTGGTCATCAACGGCCACAACCACGTCTACGAGCGGACCGATGCGCTCAAGGGCGGCCGGGTCACCAAGAAGATGCCGGTCGGCGAGAGCGTCGACACGGCACAGGAGGGCCTGGTGTACGTGACCGCCGGCGGCGCGGGCCGGGCCCTGTACGACTTCCCCGTGCCGGACAGCTACGAGGGCCACGTCAAGGACCTCGACCACGTCGACACGTACCACTGGTCGAAGGGCCAGGTGAAGACCAAGGAGACCGTGGAGTGGTCCCGGGTCCGCTACACCGGCTACTCCTTCCTCGCCGTCGAGGTCTCGCCGGGCCACCGCCCGCGGATGAAGGTCACCGCGCTCGCCGAATCCGGCGAGCGCATCGACCACTTCGAGGTGACCCGCTCGCAGTGAGCCGGTCCGCTCGCGCAGGGGCGCCCGCGATCCGGGCGCCCCGGGCGGGCGGGGCGGTCAGGGCGCTCAGGAGAGCAAGAGCCAGCGGGCCACGGACAGCCGGATCCGCCAGCAGCAGCGGCAGGGCATCGAGGCCGGCCTGGTCAGCACGGACCCGCTTCGCACGCGGAGCATCTCAGTGCCCGGTGGAGCCGCCGTTGTCCCGGCGGTCGAGGGCACGCTGGAGGGCGGCCGCCGCGTTGCGGCGGTCGGCGTCGTTGGTCGTCCGGACGGAGTGACGGGTCCTGCGGACAGCAGTCTCGGCCATGATTCACGTCTCCAATGCCAGAGCCCCGAGAACAAATGGGAAGCGTCGATCCAGAAGCGGCCGGAAGGGGCGGGGGCCTCGGCGCCGCAGGGGTCACCTGCGCCGTGCACCGGGCCGCATCCGCCTCCGCTCGATGGAGCGGGACGTTCGGCTTCCTACAACGCTAAGACAGCTCGGCCGTGATGTCTGCACAATTACTTGGGCTTCCTACTATCTGAGACGGCGGGGGTGTGCTCGAACGAGTGATCCCTGGACATTCGCAGCTCATGGCGTCGTAAGGCCTCCCTGGCGTGGCGGTGTCGCTTGTGCCACGAGGCCAAGCTCGCCCACACTTAGGAGGAGGTGCTGCACCATGACCGCGCTCGCGCAGGAGGCGCCCGTGATGACGTCGGAGACCACGACATCGGAGGCCACGACTCACGGCCCCGACCTGGACGAGGTCCTGTGGCAGGCATGGAAAGCCATGGAACTCCCCGAGGGCTTCCACGCCGAGATCATCGAGGGGTCCATCGAGGTGTCGCCCACCGGACGTTTTGCACACGGTCAGATCGCCAACCGCTTGCGGGACAAGTTGGTGGTGTTCCTGGCAGACAGTGACTACGTGGCACGCCAGGACATGAATGTCGTCCACGATCGCAAGGTATGGATCCCCGATTGCTTCGTCGCACCGGAAGACCCCGAGGAGCACATCACCGACGACGGCATCGGCATCAAAGCCTCCGCCGTGCAGCTGATCGTCGAGGTGGTCTCTCCGGGCCACGATGGCCTTGAACGCGACCGGGAACGCAAGCGCCGTGCCTACGCCCGCGCCGGCATCCCGGTCTACGTCCTCATCGACGACTACGACGACCACGGGACCGTGAGCGTGCTCACCTCGCCCCGTCCCGACGACGGGATCTACACCAACGCGCACCATGTCGGGTACGGCACCGAAGTATCCATCCCCGAAGGCCCCGCCAAGGGCTTCACCATCGGCGAGGCGATCACCGGCCCTCCACGCAACGCCTGACGCAACGCCGACGGCCCGGCGCCCCTCCGAAGAGGGGCGCCGGGCCGTCGGCATACGTACCGCCCGAGGGTCAGCCCATGTGCGGGTAGCGGTAGTCCGTCGGCGGGACCAAGGTCTCCTTGATGGAGCGGGTGGAGGTCCAGCGCATCAGGTTCTGCTTGGCGCCGGCCTTGTCGTTGGTGCCGGACGCGCGGCCGCCACCGAAGGGCTGCTGACCGACGACGGCGCCGGTCGGCTTGTCGTTGATGTAGAAGTTGCCCGCGGCGAAGCGCAGCTTCTCGCAGGTCGCGGCGGCCGCGGCACGGTCCTGGGCGATGACGCAACCGGTCAGGCCGTACGCCGAGGCGGACTCCATCTGGGTGAGCATCGCGTCGTAGCCCTCTTCGGACTCGTCGTCGTAGACGTACACACCCAGGATCGGGCCGAAGTACTCGTCCTTGAAGATCTCGTTCTCCGGGTCGGTGGAGACCAGGACCGTCGGGCGGACGAAGTAGCCCTCGCTGTCGTCGTACGTGCCGCCGGCCACGATCTCGACCGTCGGGTCGGCCTTGGCGCGGTCGATCGCTGCCTTGTTCTTGGCGAAGGAGCGCTCGTCGATGACGGCACCCATGAAGTGCGACAGGTCGGAGACGTCGCCCATGGCCAGGCCGTCGACCTCGGCCGCGAACTCCTCCTTGAGGCCGCTGTTCCACAGCGAGGCCGGGACGTAGGCCCGGGAGGCCGCGGAGCACTTCTGGCCCTGGAACTCGAAGGCGCCACGGGTCATGGCGGTCTTCAGCACGGAGCGGTCGGCCGAGGGGTGGGCGACGATGAAGTCCTTGCCACCGGTCTCGCCGACGAGCCGCGGGTAGGTCTTGTAGTTCTCGATGTTGTTGCCGACCGTCTTCCACAGGTGCTGGAAGGTCTTGGTCGAACCGGTGAAGTGGATGCCCGCCAGGTCGGGGTGGGTCAGCGCCACCTCCGAGACGTCCTTGCCGTCGCCGGTGACGAGGTTGATGACGCCCTTGGGCAGCCCGGCCTCCTCCAGCAGCTGCATCAGCAGCACGGCGGCGAGGGTCTGCGTGGGGGACGGCTTCCAGACCACGACGTTGCCCATGAGGGCGGGCGCGGTCGGGAGGTTGCCGGCGATCGCGGTGAAGTTGAACGGCGTGATCGCGT
Organism: Streptomyces sp. 2323.1; assembly: GCF_900221035.1. NCBI lineage: Bacteria > Bacillati > Actinomycetota > Actinomycetes > Kitasatosporales > Streptomycetaceae > Streptomyces > Streptomyces sp. 2323.1. The sequence continues at coordinate 2,382,548 of NZ_LT907981.1, forward strand.
AGACGAAGCCCTCCAGGGGGCGGTGGTCCGAGCGGTTCCAGACGCCCGGGGAGTTCGCCGGGGGCTGCTCGGCGAGGATCTGGCGTGCGAAGTGCACATTGAAGCGCCAGAAGTCGATGAGCTCACAGGGGGTGTCGATCTCGGCCTGCTGCGCGGTCTTGGACTGGCCGAGCATGGTGGCGGCGGCCAGCGTCTCGCGCCAGGGGCCGGAGAGCAGGTCGGCGGCCTTCAGGATGATCGCGGCGCGGTCGTCGAAGGACAGCGCGCGCCAGGCCGGGGCGGCGGCCAGCGCGGCGTCGACCGCGTCCTGGGCGTCGTTGACCGTGGCATTGGCGTACGTGCCGAGGCGGGCCGAGTGGTTGTGCGGCTGCACGACGTCGAAGCGCTCGCCGCCGCCCATCCGGCGGGCACCGCCGATGGTCATCGGCAGCTCGATCGGGTTGCCGGCCAGCTCCTTGAGCTTGGCCTCCAGACGGGAACGCTCCGGGCTGCCGGGTGCGTAGGTGTGGACCGGCTCGTTAACCGGCACGGGGACCTGGGTCACAGCGTCCATAGCGGCCGTGTCTCCTTCGATTTCGCTCGTCGGTTGTCGTACGTCGTGGTGCGGCCGCGGCCGCGTCGGGTGGGCGGCTGCGGGCGGCGCCGTCCGGGTGCACACCCCGGGCTTCCAGCATCCACCCACGCCGCCCTCCGCGGGGAGGTCAGCCGCGGGTCGCCAGCGACCTCAGGCTGCATCTCCCGGGGAGTAACCCCCGGACCCCCAGCCGGACAGTCACCGCCCCTCATGCGTCAGCCCCGGGTCGCCAGCGACCTCAGGAAGAATCCGAGGTTCGCGGGGCGCTCGGCGAGCCTGCGCATGAAATATCCGTACCAGTCGGTGCCATAGGGGATGTACACCCGCATACGGTGCCCGTCGGCGACCAGCCGCTGCTGCTCCGCCTCGCGGATGCCGTACAGCATCTGGAATTCGTAGTCGGCCGGCTTGCGCCCGTTGCGGTGCGCCAGCTCCTGGGCGATGGCCACCATCCGCGGGTCGTGCGACCCGATCATGGGGTAGCCCTCCCCCGCCATCAGGATCTTCAGACAGCGCACATACGCCTTGTCGACCTCCCGCTTGTCCTGGAAGGCGACGCTCGCGGGCTCCTTGTACGCGCCCTTGACCAGCCGCACCCGGGAGCCTTCCCCGGCGAGCGCACGGCAGTCGTCCTCGGTGCGGAACAGGTAGGACTGCAGCACCGCACCGGTCTGCGGGAACAGCTCCCGCAGGTCGGCGAGGATCGCGAGGGTGGAGTCGACCGTGGTGTGGTCCTCCATGTCGAGGGTCACGGTCGTACCGGCCTCGGCGGCGGCCTCGACCACCGGCCGGATGTTCTTCAGCGCCAGCTCGTGGCCGCCGGGCAGCGCCTGCCCGAAAGCGGACAGCTTGACCGACATCTCGGCCTTGACGCCGAGTCCGTGCTCCTTGAGGGCCGCGGCCAGCTGGAGGTAGGCGTCGCGGTTGCGCAGCGCCTCGGCCGGGTCGGTGATGTCCTCGCCCAGGTGGTCGAGGGTGACCTCCAGGCCGCGGGCGGCCAGCGACCGCACGGCCGCCATGGACTCGTCCAGGCGCTCGCCGGCGACGAACCGGTCCACGACGGGGCGGGTGACCGGAGCGGCCGCGACGATGCGGCGGATGCTGTCGCTGCGCGCTGCGGCGAGAAGCACGGGACCCAGCATGGGCACCTCCACGATTCAGGGGACAAGTACCGGGCGGACCCCGGAGCGGGCGAACGCGTCGGCAAGATTGAGCCACCTGAAATTTAAGGATCGCGCCACTTCGCGGCCATCGACAGCTGTCACGCCTTCGTGGCCAGGATCTCAGACAGTTGTATGAGAATGAGGGGAAGGAGACGATGCCAGGGATGACCGTGGTGTGACGGTTGTCCAAAGGTGCCGGTGATGCCGGTGAGGCGGCTACAGGGAGAGGAGCCGGGCGGCGGATGCGGGGCGACTACCAGCAGCTCGTGGACGAGATCTCGGCGGCACTCGGTGCCCCGGCGACGCTGGAGGACCGGGATTTCGGTCTGATTGCGTTCGGGGCCCACGAGAGCGACGACGAGGTCATGGACCCGGTGCGCACCCGCTCGATCCTGCAGCGCCGCTCGTCGGCGGCCGTCCGGGCCTGGTTCGAGGCGTTCGGGATCGCCCGCGCCAAGACGGCGCTGCGCATCCCGCCGGACCCGGCCGCCGGCGTGTTCAAGGGGCGGATCTGTCTGCCCGTACGCCATCGGGGCATCGTGCACGGCTATGTCTGGCTGCTGGACGACGGGCATCTGACCGACCTCGAACTGGGCGGCCGGGGCGCGCCGCCCGACCCGCGGATCGCGCAGGCGATGGAGACCGCGTCCCGGATCGGCGCCCTGCTGGCCGACGAGGCCCGCGCCGGGTCCGAACTCGGCGATCTGCTCCGGGAGTTGCTGGATGCGCCGGCCGCCGGCCGGCCGGCCGCGGCGGCCGCGCTGCGCGATGCGCTGCGGGACAGCCTGCGCTTCACCCCGGGCGTCCCGCTCACCCTGGTCGCGGTGCTGCCCTGGGACACCTCGGACACCGACACCGCACCGCTGCCGGGCCTGCCGGGCCTGCTGGCCGCGTGCGCCCTGCCCGCGGGCGGCGGCCCGGAAGGCGGCCCGGCCGCGGACGGGACGCAGGCCGCCCCGCCCGGCGGTCCCGGCAGCGGCGCCACGGACCCGCCGCGGCCCGCGGCGGCCGTCCCCTCCCTGGCCGCGCTGGTACGGCTGCGCTCGCCCGGGGCGCTCGCCCCGGCCCATGCGGTGGCCGAGCATCTGCTGCGCTCCCCGCGCGCGGGCGCGAGCCCGGCCGAGGCGGCGGCGCGCGGTGGTCCGGCGGCCGGCGGCGGCGCCGGGCAGCTCGCGCCGCTCGGGCCGGGCGCCGCCGGAATCGGCGCCGGCACCAGCGAGTTGACCGCGCTCCCGGCCACCTGGCGGGAAGCGCTGGACGCGGCCCGCGCGGTCCGCGCCGAGCCCCGGCTGGGCCCGGTCACCCAGTGGGACGCCATCGGCGCGTACCGCATGCTGACCACCCTGCCGAAGACCGCGCCCGACCCGGTCATCGGCCCGCTGCTCACCCCCGCACACGCCGAACTCGCCCGCACCGCCGAGGTGTTCCTCGACTGCGCGGGCCAGGCGAGCCGGACCGCACAGGTGCTGGGCATCCACCGCCAGACGCTCTACTACCGCCTGGGCCGGGTGGAGAAGCTCACCGGCCTCGACCTGGGCGACGGGGAACACCGGCTGCTGCTGCACATGGCGCTCAAGGCGGCACGGCTGTGAGCCTTTCCCGGCGCCCGCCCACGCGGGGCGTGCCATGCACCGACGTCCGCTTCACCTTCTGGAACGGCACCAGTTACTGCGACGCCCGCTCGGACGCGCACGACTACCACGGCACCAACCTGGGCGGCGCCCGCCCGTGCACTGTCTCGTACAGCTCCTGAGCCGGCCCCGGCACGGAAACGGGCGTACCCGCAGACACTCGGGTGCGCCCGGCCGGCAGAGGGCCGCGTCCGCGCCGGGCGGCGCCCCGCCGTACGTCACGCCGGCCCCGGCACCTCACCCGTGGTGACCCGGCGCAGCGCCGTGGCGAGGTCCTGGCCGGTGGGCATCCGGTCCGGGGTGAGCAGCGACTGGACCATCAGGCCGGTGAGCAGGGCCCGGTAGAAGGAGCCGACGACGCGCACCGTCTCGGGGTCGGCCTCGGTCTCCGGCACCCCTTCGAATGCCGCGACGAGTTCCTCGCCGCCCTCCGGGAGCACCTCGCCGATGGCCTCGCGCAGTCCCGCATCGCGCGGCAGCAGCCCCAGCACCTCGACCTGTGCGGCGATGAACTGCGGTTCCGTGGCGATCCGTTGCAGCACCCGGTCCCAGACCGCGGCGAACCGGCCCAGCGGGTCCGCGTCCCGCTCCTCCTCGTCGCCGGCGGCCGGCATCCGGGCGAGGCCCGCGCCCCACTCCTCGGTGGACGCGACGACCGCCTGGCGCATCAGGGCGTCCTTGGAGCCGTAGTGGTAGCCGATGGAGGCGAGGTTGGCGCCGGAGGCGGCCACGATGTCGCGGGCGGTGGTGCGCGCATAGCCCTTCTCCAGGAGACAGCGTTTGGCGCCCTCCAGGAGATCTTCACGGTGTCCCATGAAGTGAGCCTATCGCTGCGCATACGCTCGTACCAGACGTACGTATGAGACATCCGTACACACTCGCCGCGCCGCCCTGACGATGTGCGGGCGGAGGCCGCATGCTCGACCGCGGCCTCCGCCGCTCCCCCGGCCCGGGGCACCCCACCCGGTTACCGGAGCCGGTCGGGCCCGGACCCCTCTCCCGGGTCCATGCCCTCGTCGGTCTCGGGCGTCTGCTCCGTGCCGCGCCGGGCGTCCTTGTCGTCCGGGCCGCCCGGCCCCGACCGCGTCCCGGCGCCCGCCCCGGCCAGCGGCCCGTCGACCAGCTTGTTGCGCTCACCGGGCGGCCGCCCCGGGGAGCCGCCGCCCGCCGGGGGCCGGGCCCCGGCGTCCTTCGTTCCGGCCGCGCCCGCACCGGACGCCGTGCCCGCCGCGTCGGTACCCGGGGCGGAGGCGGGCGGCTGCGCCTCCCCGGCGGCGTCCTCCGGTCCTCCCGCCCCGGACGCACCCGGCCGGGGCATCCCGTAGTGGCGATAGAGCTCGGCTTCCTCGGAAGGGTCGAGATGGCCGTCGACGTCGATCCGCGGCGCCGCCTTGATGGTGTGCTTGTCGTGCGGAACATGCAGCTCGTCGCCGGTCCGGCGGGCCCCGGCGAGCGGAATGAAGGTCTCCTTCATGCCGAACAGCCCGGTACGCACCGTGATCCACTCGGGCTCGTTGGTGGCATCGTCCCGGTAGACCTGCTGGACCTTGCCCACCTTCGTGCCGTCCGCATCGACCACCTGCAGACCGGTCAGGCTCTGCGGGGCGTCACCCAGAGGTGCATTCATGGCGTCCGCTCTCCTTCCGCACGCACCGGCCGGGGCACGCGCAGTACCCATTGCGCGACGCACACCTCTGCGCAGCGACTCGGGAGGACCGCCGACCCGGGGCGACGGCGGTCCCACGGCGGCGCTTCCGGCCTCCACGCCCCCGCCCTCCGATACGCCATTCGGGTGAACGGCGGACGCATCGGAGATCACCGGGCGCCGGGTCGCGCACCCCCGCCGCGCCCGTACGATGCCGGCACGCCAACGGGCCCGCACTCCGCCGAAGCGGAATACGGGCCCGTTGACCTGCGAAAACCTACGATCAGTCGCCGAGGTTCACGGCGCGCACCGAGGTCGCGCCGATCTCCTCACCGATCTCGGCGAGCACGTTCGGCGGAATGGTGTCGTCGACGGTCAGCGCGACCAGCGCCTCGCCACCGACATCGGCCCGGGAGACCTGCATCCCGCCGATGTTGATGCCCGCCTCACCCAGGATCCGGCCGACGGTGCCGACGACACCGGGGCGGTCGCTGTAGCGCATGAAGGCCATGTGGTCGGCGAGCGACAGGTCGATGGAGTGCTCACCGACCGCGACGATCTTCTGGATGTTCTTGTGGCCGGCCAGCGTGCCGGAGATCGACACCTCGTCGCCGCCCGCGAGGGTGCCGCGCACGGTCACCACATTGCGGTGCTCGGGCGACTCGCTGCTGGTCGTCAGCCGCACCTCCACGCCACGCTCCTGCGCGAACAGCGGGGCGTTGACGTACGACACCGTCTCGTCGACGACGTCCTCGAAGACGCCCTTGAGCGCGGAGAGTTCCAGCACCTTCACGTCGTGCTGGGTGATCTCGCCGTACACCTCGACGTCGAGGCGCATCGCGACCTCGCCGGCCAGCGCGGTGAAGATCCGGCCGAGCCGCTCGGCCAGCGGCAGGCCCGGCTTGACGTCCTCGGCGATCACTCCGCCCTGGACGTTGACCGCATCCGGCACCAGCTCACCGGCGAGCGCGAGCCGCACCGACTTGGCGACCGCGATACCGGCCTTCTCCTGCGCCTCACCGGTCGACGCGCCCAGGTGCGGGGTGGCGACGACCTGGTCGAACTCGAACAGCGGGGAGTCCGTGCAGGGCTCGACGGCATAGACGTCCAGGCCCGCGCCGGCCACCCGGCCCTCCTTGAGCGCGGTGGCCAGCGCCGCCTCGTCGACGATCCCGCCGCGCGCGGCGTTGACGATCCGGACCGACGGCTTGACCTTGTTCAGCGCCTCGTCGCCGATGAGACCGACGGTCTCGGGCGTCTTGGGGAGGTGCACGGTGATGAAGTCGGAGACCGCGAGCAGCTCGTCGAGGGTCAGCAGCTTGACGCCCATCTGCGCGGCACGGGCCGGCTGGACGTAGGGGTCGTAGGCGACGACCTTCATGCCGAACGCCGACATCCGCTGGGCGACCAGCACGCCGATCCGGCCGAGGCCGACCACGCCGAGGGTCTTCTCGCTGAGCTCGACGCCGGTGTACTTGCTGCGCTTCCACTCGCCGTTCTTCAGGGCGGTGTTGGCCTGCGGGATGTTGCGGGCCGTGGCGACCAGCAGACCGCAGGCGAGCTCGGCGGCGGTGACGATGTTGGAGGTCGGGGCGTTGACGACCATCACGCCGGCCTTGGTGGCGGCGGAGACGTCGACGTTGTCCAGGCCCACGCCCGCGCGGGCGACGACCCGCAGCTTCTTGGCGGCGGCGATGGCCTCGGCGTCGATCTTCGTCGCACTGCGCACGAGGACGGCATCGACATCGACGATGGCGGGGAGCAGCTCGGCGCGGTCCGCGCCGTTGCAGTGCCGGATCTCGAAGTCCGGCCCGAGGGCGTCGACGGTGGCGGGCGACAGCTCTTCGGCGATGAGTACGACAGGTTTCGAGCTCACGTGGTCTTCAGTCCTCACTAGTCCTTCGCGGACGGCCGTCCCGACGGCCGAAGGCGGTGAAGGGGGAAAGCCGCGTGGAAGACGCACGACGCTGTGAGCCTGACGCGCTTGTGCATTGCAGTGTAGTGGCGGTGGGGGTTTCGTCCTGCGCCGCTGCGGAAGGGTCACCCGTGCGTGGTTCTACGCGGCGGACAAGGCGCCGCTGCGCGGCGCAACGGACGAGGGGGCCACGGCCTGCGCCGCGACCCCCTGTCCCTGGCTTACGCCTCGTCGTCCACCCAGCTCATGAGCTTGCGGAGCTTCTTGCCCGTGGTCTCCAGCAGGTGGTCCTCGTCGGCCTTCTTGTACTCGTTGTACTTCGGCAGACCGGCGTTGTACTCGGCCATCCAGTTGTTGGCGAAGGTGCCGTCCTGGATCTCGGCGAGCACCTTCTTCATCTCGGCCTTGGTCTGGTCGGTGATGATGCGGGGGCCGGTGACGTAGTCGCCCCACTCGGCGGTCTCGGAGACCGACCAGCGCATCTTCTCCAGGCCGCCCTCGTACATGAGGTCCACGATCAGCTTCAGCTCGTGGAGGCACTCGAAGTACGCGATCTCCGGCTGGTAGCCCGCCTCGACCAGGGTCTCGAAGCCGGCCTTGACCAGCGCCGAGGCGCCACCGCAGAGCACGGCCTGCTCACCGAACAGGTCGGTCTCGGTCTCCTCGGTGAAGGTGGTCTTGATGACGCCGGCGCGGGTGCCGCCGATGCCCTTGGCGTACGAGAGCGCCAGCGCGAAGGCCTTGCCGGACGCGTCCTGCTCGACGGCCGCGATGCACGGCACGCCGCGGCCCTCTTCGTACTGGCGGCGCACGAGGTGGCCCGGGCCCTTGGGGGCGACCATGCACACGTCGACGTTGGCCGGGGCCTTGATGAAGCCGAAGCGGACGTTCAGACCGTGGCCGAAGAACAGCGCGTCGCCGTCCTTGAGGTGGTCCTTGATGGACTCCTCGTAGACCTTGGCCTGGATCGGGTCCGGCACCAGGATCATGATGACGTCGGCCTCGGCCGCCGCCTCGGCCGGCGTGACCACGCGCAGGCCCTGCTCCTCGGCCTTGGCCTTGGACTTGGAGCCCTCGTGCAGACCGACGCGCACATCGACGCCCGAGTCACGCAGCGACAGCGCGTGGGCGTGGCCCTGGCTGCCGTAGCCGATGACCGCGACCTTGCGGTTCTGGATGATGGACAGGTCGGCATCGTCGTCATAGAACAGCTCGGCCACTTCGGGTCTCTCCTTGGATCTAGCGGGTGCCCACACAGTACGTCGGGCGGGGCGGGGAAGGGCGGTGGGTCTCGCCATGCGGTCCATGTGCACCGCGGCGGGGGTCAGGCGGAACGGTCCAGGGCACGCAGCGAGCGGTCGGTGATGGACCGGGCGCCTCGGCCTATGGCGATCGTGCCGGACTGGACGAGTTCCTTGATGCCGAACGGCTCCAGCATCTTGAGCATCGCCTCCAGCTTTTCACTCGACCCGGTGGCCTCGATGGTGACGGCCTCCGGGGAGACGTCCACCGTCTTGGCACGGAAGAGCTGGACGATCTCGACGATCTGCGAGCGGGTCTCGTTGTCGGCGCGGACCTTCACCAGGACCAGCTCGCGCTGGATCGCGGAGCCCGGCTCCAGCTCGACGATCTTCAGGACGTTGACGAGCTTGTTGAGCTGCTTGGTGACCTGCTCCAGCGGCAGCGACTCGACGCTGACCACGATGGTGATGCGGGAGATGTCGGGGTGCTCGGTGACCCCGACCGCGAGCGAGTCGATGTTGAAGCCGCGGCGGGAGAACAGGGCGGCGATCCGGGCGAGGATGCCGGGCGTGTTCTCCACCAGGACGGAGAGCGTGTGCTTGGACATGGTCTTCTCTCTTCTTCCGTGCGTCCGTGTCGTCCTGGGTCAGTCGTCTTCGTTGTCGCCGAAGTCGGGACGCACGCCCCGGGCGGCCATGACCTCGTCGTTGGAGGTCCCGGCGGCGACCATCGGCCACACCTGGGCATCCTCGTGGACGATGAAGTCGATCACGACCGGGCGGTCGTTGATGGCATTGGCCTTGGCGATGACCGCGTCCAGCTCGGCCGGGTCCTCGCAGCGCATCGCGACACAGCCCATCGCCTCGGACAGCTTCACGAAGTCCGGGACGCGGGTGCCCCCGCTGGCCTTGCCCGCCGTCACGAGCCCGTTGGACTCGGGGCCGGAGTGCAGCACGGTGTTGGAGTAACGCTGGTTGTAGAAGAGGGTCTGCCACTGGCGGACCATCCCCAGCGCACCGTTGTTGATGATCGCGACCTTGATCGGGATGTTGTTCAGCGCGCAGGTGACCAGCTCCTGGTTGGTCATCTGGAAGCAGCCGTCGCCGTCGATCGCCCAGACCGTACGGTCCGGCTGCCCGGCCTTGGCGCCCATGGCAGCGGGGACGGCGTAGCCCATCGTGCCGGCGCCGCCGGAGTTCAGCCAGGTCGAGGGCTTTTCGTAGTCGATGAAGTGGGCGGCCCACATCTGGTGCTGGCCGACACCCGCGGCGTAGATGGTGTCGGCCGGGGCGAGCTCGCCGATCCGCTGGATGACCTGCTGCGGGGAGAGGGTGCCGTCGTCCGGCAGGTCGTAGCCCAGCGGGTAGGTGTCGCGCCAGCGGTTGAGGTCCTTCCACCAGGCGCTGTAGTCGCCCCGGTGGCCGGCGTCGTGCTCGGCCTGGACGGCGACGATCAGATCGGCGATGACCTCGCGGGCGTCACCGACGATCGGCACGTCCGCGGCGCGGTTCTTGCCGATCTCCGCCGGGTCGATGTCCGCGTGCACGACCTTGGCGTACGGCGCGAACGAGTCCAGCTTGCCGGTGACCCGGTCGTCGAAGCGGGCGCCGAGGGTGATCAGCAGGTCCGACTTCTGCAGGGCGGTGACGGCGGTGACCGAACCGTGCATCCCCGGCATGCCGACGTGCTGCGGGTGGCTGTCGGGGAAGGAGCCCAGCGCCATCAGGGTGGTGGTGACGGGGGCACCGGTCAGCTCGGCGAGCACCTTCAGCTCGGTGGTGGCGCCGGCCTTCATCACCCCGCCCCCGACGTAGAGGACCGGGCGCTTGGACTCGACGATCAGCCGGGCGGCCTCGCGGATCTGCTTGGCGTGCGGCTTGGTCACCGGGCGGTAGCCGGGGAGCTCGGTGTGCGGCGGCCAGGCGAAGGTGGTCTGCGCCTGGAGCGCGTCCTTCGCGATGTCGACCAGGACCGGGCCGGGCCGGCCGGTGGCCGCGATGTGGAACGCCTCGGCGATCGTCCGCGGGATCTCGGCGGGGTCGGTGACCAGGAAGTTGTGCTTGGTGATCGGCATCGTGATGCCGCAGATGTCCGCCTCCTGGAAGGCGTCCGTACCGATCGCCTTGGACGCGACCTGGCCGGTGATCGCCACCAGCGGGACGGAGTCCATGTGGGCGTCGGCGATCGGCGTGACGAGGTTGGTGGCACCCGGGCCCGAGGTCGCCATGCAGACGCCGACCTTGCCGGTGGCCTGCGCGTATCCCGTGGCCGCATGGCCGGCGCCCTGCTCGTGGCGCACCAGGACGTGCCGGACCTTCGAGGAGTCCATCATCGGGTCGTACGCAGGAAGGATCGCGCCGCCGGGAATGCCGAACACGGTGTCGGCCCCGACCTCCTCGAGCGAACGGATCAGGGACTGCGCGCCCGTGACGTGCTCGACGGCGGGCTGCTGCGATCCGCCGGAGGTACGGGCCCGCGGCTGCGGATGGTGGGCCCCGGAGGCCTGCTCGGTCATCTGCGTCTCTTCTCGAAGCTGAGGGTTTTGACGGATTTGTGAGGTTGCTGTGCAACAAAAAACCCCCCGTGCCAAGTGGCAAGCGAGGGGAGCGCGTCGGTGCGGTTAGCCGGGTTTCGTCAGTGACCCGGCCTCAGCCGACGCGCTTTCCAAGTACGAGAATTCGGGTGCGCATGGCACAGACCCTCCCCCCGCCGTGCACCGGGTGTCAAGTGGGTGGGACGGAGGTCTCACTATTTGAGCGCAATGGCGGATGCACGATCGATTCCGGGCCCGCCGGACCGCCCTGGCGTGCGGGCAGTCCGCTGCCGGTGAGCACCACCGCCCGGCCCTGCACCGCGAGGTCCGGCACCGGATAGTGGGCGTGCGTCAGGGACCGCCGCAGCCGGTGTTCGTCGAGCGGCCCGGAGAAGGCCGTGCCCATGCCGTGGGTGCAGCCCATGGAGCGCAGCGCGAGCACCTGCTCGGGCAGATCGACGCCGTCCGCGACGGACTGCATGCCCAGGTCTCCGGCGATCCGCAGCAGCCCTGCGGTGATCTTGTGCAGCCGGGCGGACTCCACCACACCGTCGACCAGCCCGCGGTCCAGCCGCAGGACGTCGACGGGGAGCCTGCGCAGCGCGCTGATCGCGGCGACTCCGCTGCCGAAGCCGTCCAGGGCGATCCGTACGCCGAGCCTGCGCAGCGCGACCAGCCGGCGCTCCAGGTCGTCCAGCGGAATGCGCGGATCGCTTTCGGACAGCTCCAGGACGAGCGCGCGCGAGGGCAGGCCGTGCCGGGTGAGCAGCGACTCCACGCCCTTGGGGGACAGCGCCTGGTCCAGCAGCCGACGGGCCGGGAGCCGGACCGCGACCGGGACCGGATAGCCGGCGCGGTGACGGGCCGAGGCCTGCTCGACGGCCGCCTCCAGCTGCCAGCGGTCCAGTTCCGCGGCGCGGTCACCGTCGTCCTGCGTGAAGCGTCCGCGGTCGCCGACCCGCAGGAACTCCGCGGGGGTGAAGAAGATGCCCTGGGCGGAGCGCCAGCGGGCGTGCGCCGCGACCGCGGTGACCCGTCCGCTCGCCAGCTCCACCACCGGCTGGTGCAGCAGCGAGAAGGCGCCGTCGTGCAGGGCCGTACGGAGCTTGGTGGCGAGCTCGGCACGGTGTGCCACCTCGGTCTGCATCTGCGGGGCGTACAGCTCCACCCGGCCCTTGCCGGCCTGCTTGGCGCGGTACATCGCGAGGTCCGCATTGCGCAGCAGGCCCGCGGGGCTGACGCCGGGCTCGGCGAAGGCCACCCCGATGCTGGCCGCCACCCGCACCTCACGGCCGTCGATGCGGTAGGGCTCGGAGAGCCGGATGCGCAGCCGGTCGGCGATCTCGTGGATCCGGAATTCGCGGGCGGCCAGGTCTCGGGTGCCGTCGCCGGTGATCAGCGCGGCGAACTCGTCGCCGCCCAGCCGGGCCGCTATGTCCCCCGCGCGCACCGAGTCACCGAGCCGGCGGGCGGCCTGGATCAGCAGCTCGTCGCCCGCCTGGTGCCCGATGGTGTCGTTGACCTGCTTGAAGCCGTCGAGGTCGATGTAGAGCACGGCGGTGTCGAGGTCGCTGGCCCGGCGGCCGGTGACGGCCTGGGTGACGCGTTCGGTGAACAGGGCGCGGTTGGGCAGGTCGGTCAGCGCGTCGTGCGAGGCGTTGTGCTGGAGCTGGGCCTGCAGCCGGACGCGTTCGGTGACATCGCGGGAGTTGAAGATCAGGCCGCCGTCGTGGCGGTTGACCGTGGACTCGACGTTCAGCCAGCCGTCGCCGCCGGAGCGCTGCTCGCCGGCGCGGAAGCGGCATTCGATCCGGGTGGTCGGTTCGTCCTCGGGGGCGGCGGCGAGGAATCTGCGGACCTCGTGCACCACCCGGCCCAGGTCCTCGGGGTGGATCAGCGACGCCAGTTCGGAGCCGACCAGCTCCTCGGCGTTACGCCCGTAGACACCGGCGGCGGCCGGGCTGACGTAGCGCAGCACACCGGTCGGGGCGGCGATCATGATGACGTCGCTGGAGCCCTGCACCAGGGAGCGGAAGTGGTTCTCCTTCTGCGCCAGCTCCTGGGTGAGGGTGATGTTGTCGAGCAGCATGATGCCCTGACGGACGACCAGCGCGAGGACGACCGTGCAGCCGGTGAACAGCACCACGCGGTCGATGCGCCGCCCGTCCAGGACGTTGGTGAGGATGCCCAGCGTGCAGACGGCGGCGGCAAGGTACGGGGTCAGGGCGGCGAGCGAGCCGGCGATGGGACGGCTGCCGTGCGGCGGGATCCGGCGCGCGGCAGGCCGGGGCTCCTCCTGACCGGCCTCGTCGCCCGCGCGACGGGCGACCCAGGGCGCGTACGCGAGCAGTATCGAGCCGGCGAACCATCCGGCGTCCAGGATCTGCCCGGAGCGGTAGTGCTCACGCAGCAGCGGGGAGCTGAACAGGGCGTCGCACAGCACCGTCAGCGCCAGCGCCGCGACCGCGGTGTTGATCGCCGAGCGGTGCACCGAGGAGCGCCGGAAGTGCAGCACGAGCACCATGCTCACCAGCACGATGTCCAGCAGCGGATAGGCCAGTGACAGCGCGCTCTGCGCCACGCTGCGGCCCTGGAAATGGGCGGTGTGGGCGAGCGCGAGGCTCCATGAGAGGGTGACCAGCGATCCGGCGATCAGCCAGGAGTCGAGCCCCAGGCAGACCCAACCCGCCCTGGTCACCGGCCTCTTGGCGAGCACCAGCAGACCGACGATGGCCGGTGGGGCGAACAGCAGGAAGCAGAAGTCGGCCAGGGAGGGGCTGGGTACCGTGGTCCCCTCGATGACCTCGTACCAGCCCCATACGCCGTTGCCGAGGCCGGCCATCCCGGAGGAGGCGGCGAACAGCATCCAGGCGGGGCGGAAGCGGGTGCGGCGCTTGCGGGCGTACAGACCGCAGGAGACGGCCGCCAGCAGCGCCGCGAAGCTGAGGCCGAAGTCCCCCATGAACGCCGCGACTTCGGGCGACCCCCAGCCGAAAGCGGCGCCGACGGCATAGCCGCCGCACACCACGGCGAGGACGATCTGCGGGACCGTGCTCGGCGGACTGCCGGCCGGTGCCGGCGGCCGGGAGAGCATCGCCCCGGGGGCGCTCACCGGATTCTCCTGCTCACCCGTACCGGGCGGCGTCGCGAGCGGCGCTCCTGGGGTCGCAGTATTCCCGCGGGCGCTCGTGGATCGTGCTTCTCGCGAATCGTCCATCGGCCGTACATCGCCCGTCGCCCCCCTCGAGTCCCGGATCCTTCGCACGCGCCGTGTCCCTCCCGGCGTCGTCCCCGCTCGGGACGATACACCAGTTCCGTCACTCAGGGACATAGCGTCTCTACGGAGCGTGACTGGGGGCGGAAGGGTGCATACTCCCCGCAGTCTTACGGACTCGTAGCGCTACTCGCGACCGCTTCAGTCGGCGGTCGCGACCACGTTCCGCAAGGGCTCGCCGGCCGCGAAAAGCGTCAACTGATCACGCAGCAGCCGCTTCGCACGGGGGAGAAAGGCAGAGCTGGGGCCACCGACGTGTGGAGTGAGGAGCACGCCGGGAGCGTGCCACAGCGGGTGCCCGGCGGGCAGGGGTTCCGGATCGGTGACATCGAGCGCCGCACGCAGCCGCCCGGACCGGAGTTCGGTGAGGAGCGCCGCGGTGTCGACGATCCCGCCGCGCGCGATGTTCACGAGCAGTGCGCCGTCCTTCATCCGCGCCAGGAAATCGCCTCCGACCAGGCCACGCGTCGCTTCGGTGAGCGGCGTCGCGAGCACGACGACGTCCGCGTCGGGCAGGAGGGCGGACAGGTCGGAAAGTGGATGCACGGGGCCGCGCACAGTGTCACGCGCGGTGCGTGCGATGCGCGCCACCCGCGCACACTCAAAAGGTGTGAGCCGGTCTTCGATGGCACTGCCGATCGAACCATAGCCCACAATGAGGACCGATTTGTCGGCAAGCGCGGGCCGGACGTCCGGCCGCCACTCCCCCGCGTCCTGACTCCGTACGAAGTCGGGAACGCCGCGCAGCGCCGCGAGGATCAGCGTGAGCGCGAGCTCCGCGGTGCTGGCGTCGTGCAGTCCGCGGGCGTTGCACAGGTGGGCGCCCGACGGCATCCGGGACAGCCCCGGCAGCATGTCGTCGACACCGGCCGTGAGGGTCTGCACCACCCGAACCCGGCTCATCCGGGACAGCGGGCGCAGGCTCACCTCCGCGCCCTTCATATAGGGGACCGCATAGAAGACGCACCGCTCCGGGTCGGCCGGGAAGTCGAGGCCGGCGTCCCAGTGGAGGTAGCGGAGACCGGCGGGGAGGCCCTCGATCTCGTCGGGCGGGATCGGGAGCCATACGTCGTGCGCCTCGGTGCGCTGGTCTGCGGTTGCCATGACCGCAGGCTATGCGAAGAGATGTTCTGCTCAGACGTTAGTTTGGTCAGGCCCTTGACCGGGGGCGAGGGGATGGAGGCACAACCAGGTGGAGCGCAGGACAATCGGTGCGGCGGCCCTCGAAGTGGGCGCCATCGGACTCGGCTGTATGCCGATGAGCTGGGGGTACACCGAGTCGCAGCGCAGCTTGGACAGCTCGCTGCGGGCCGTGCACACCGCGCTGGACCAGGGGTGCAGCCTGCTCGACACCGCCGACATGTACGGCCCGTTCACCAATGAGCTGCTGGTGGGGCGGGTGCTCAAGGAGCGGCGGGCGGAGGCGTTCGTCTCGACCAAGTGCGGTCTGCTGGTGGGGGAAGCGCACATCGTCGCCAACGGGCGGCCGGGCTACGTCCGTCGGGCCTGCGACGCCTCGCTGCGGCGGTTGCAGACCGACCGTATCGACCTCTACCAGCTGCACCGGGCCGATCCCGAGGTGCCCATCGAGGAGACCTGGGGGGCGATGGCGGAGCTGGTGGCGGCCGGGAAGGTGCGGTCGCTGGGGCTGTGCGCGGTGGGCGCGCGGGCGGTACGGCCGGCCCGTGCGGCCCGTACGGAGCGGCGGCCGGCCGGCGGCGGGCCACGGCGCTCGCGGATGCACGACGGCACGCTGGCCCAACTGGAGCGCATCCAGCAGGTGTTCCCCGTCAGCAGTGTGCAGGCCGAGCTGTCGGTGTGGTCGCCGGAGGCGCTGGAGGCGCTGCTGCCGTGGTGCGAGTCGCGGGGCGTGGGCTTCCTGGCGGCGATGCCGCTGGGCAACGGCTATCTGACCGGCACCCTCACCCCGGGGGAGGGGTTCGAGCCGGAGGACATAAGGGCCCGTCACCCGCGCTTCACCGCCGAGATGATGGCCGCGAACCAGCCGGTGGTGGCCGGGCTGCGCCGGGTCGGCGCGCGCCACGGTGCGACGCCGGGGCAGGTGGCGCTGGCGTGGGTGCTGGCGCAGGGCCGGCATGTCGTCCCGGTGCCGGGCACGAAGAAGGAACGCTGGGCCGCGCAGAACGCCAAGGCCGCGGGGCTCACGCTCACCCGCGAGGATCTGGCGGAGATCGCCGTGCTGCCGCCGGCGCGCGGGTCCTGGTACTAGGAGCCCCTCCGCAACCAGGGCCTGTCCGGCTCGTGGCGTACCCCCGGCTGCCTGCCCCCGGACACGCGCACTCGGCCCGCCGGTCCGCGTCGGATCACGGCAGGTGGCAGTGGCTCCGGAGCGCCTGGGGTACGGGCGTTGCCCGGCGCGATGTGGTGTTCTTGTCCCGCCCTGCCGACGAGAGGACCCTGCCGTGGAACGCCGTACCCACACCGCCGTGTTGGCCGCCGCTTCGCTGTTGCTGGCAGCGGGCTGCTCGTCCGGTGGCGCAGCGCCGCACGGCGCCGGGACGTCCTCCGCCCCGGCGAAGAGCGCCGCCTCCCCGGGTGCCTCACCGTCGTCCGCCGTGCCGCCCGCCAAGGGCTCGGTGAAGGTGACCGCCACCCTGGTGACCGGGCTGAAGTCGCCCTGGGGCGTGGCGGTGCTGCCGGGCGGGGATCTGCTGGTCGGCTCCCGTGACACCGGGAAGATCGTCCGGGTCTCAGCGAAGAACGGGAAGATCACCGAGCTGGGGTCGGTGCCGGGCGTGGACCCGGGCGGCGAAGGCGGTCTGCTGGGGATCGCGGTGTCCCCGTCGTTCGGCGCGGACCATCAGGTGTACGCGTACTTCACCACCGCGTCCGACAACCGCATCGCCCGCATGGTCTACGACGAGAAGCGCCCGCCGGGCAATCAGCTGGGCGCGCCCGACACGCTCTTCAAGGGCATTCCCAAGGGCGAGATCCACAACGGCGGCCGGATCGCCTTCGGCCCGGACAAGATGCTCTACGCCGGCACCGGCGAGACCGGCGACAAGGGGCTGGCCCAGGACACGAAGTCCCCGGCCGGCAAGATCCTGCGGATGACGCCGGACGGCGAGCCGGTCCACGGCAACCCCGCGGCCGATTCGGTGGTGTACGACTACGGCCACCGCAATGTGCAGGGACTGGCCTGGGACGCCGACGACCGGCTGTGGGCCTCGGAGTTCGGCCAGGACACCTGGGACGAGCTCAACCTCATCGAGCCGGGCAGGAACTACGGCTGGCCCGAGGCCGAGGGCAAGGCCAAGGGCGCGGCGGCGGGCTCGGGGTTCGTGGACCCGGTCGAGGAGTGGCGGCCCGCGGTCGGCTCCCCCAGCGGCATCGCGTACGCCAAGGGCTCGATCTGGATGGCTTCGCTGCGCGGCGAACGGCTGTGGCGGATCCCGCTGAACGGGACGAAGCCGGTGGCGGCCCCGCAGGCCTTTCTCCAAGGCACCTACGGGCGCCTGCGGACGGTGGTGGCGGCGAGCGACGGCACGTTGTGGCTGGTCACCAGCAACACGGACGGACGGGGCACGCCGCACAAGGGCGATGACCGGATCCTCCGCCTCAAGGTGAGCTGACGCGGCTGATCCCCTTTTCGGGCGACCTGCCTACACTCGGGTACAGGGGGACGGGTGCACGTCACGCCGAAGAGGGGACAGGCACCATGTTCAATGTCGTGGAAGAGCTGTTCGCGCCCGGCCGCAAGCACACCGACGAGGAGCGGCAGAAGATGTCGCTGGTCGTCGATGACGTGGGGGACGCCGACCCCTCGAAGGGCCCGATCGACCTCTCCTCGGGGACCGTGGTCGTCAAGGCGCCGCGACGACAGCAGGATCCGTCGGACGGGCGGTAGGGGTGCTGTCCGGGGTGGTTGCGGGCGGGCCTCGCTGCGGACGGGGCCGCTGGGCGAGGGTGCGGCCGGGTGAGGTGGTGTCGTCCCCGCGCGTCGGGTGACGGCAGGGGTCTACGAGGGCATCCCCGGCGCCGGTTCGCCGAAGAGGCGCAGGCGGTGGGCCACCGCGCCCGCCTCGCCGCGGCCGGAGACGCCCAGCTTGGCGAGGATGTTGGAGACATGGACGCTGGCGGTCTTCGGGGAGATGAACAGGGCGTCGGCTATCTGGCGGTTGCTGCGCCCGTCGGCGACCAGCCGGAGCACCTCGCGTTCGCGCGGGGTCAGGCCGAGGGACGGGGCGGGGGCGGCGGGCTCCCCGGTCTCGCGGCGGCCGGTGCCGTTGCCGTCGCCGGCGCCGTCGCCGGTGGCCGGTATCAGGCCCGGCAGGGGGAGACGGGCCCGCTGGGCGAGGAGTTCGATCTCCTCGGCGAGCGGGCGGGCGCCCATCGTCCCGGCGGCGGTGTGCGCCTGGGCGAGCAGGAGGACGGCGGCCTCGCGCGGGGTGCGGCCCTGCAGCCCGGCGGTGGCCCGCTCGCCGGCATGGAGGAGTGATTCGGCCCAGCGGTAGCAGGCCCGGGCGAGCTCGTGCGGGCGCTCCAGCGGTTCGAAGGCGGCGACCGCCTCGGCCCAGGCGTCCGGCGTCTCACGGCCCTCGGCGCGGCGGAGTTCGGCGTCCACCGCAAGGCCGTACGCCGCCCAGACCGGCAGGAGCCGGGGCAGCTTCTTGGCGGCCTGCCGGATACCGGCGAGGATCGCGGCCCGTCCCGGCTCCGCGGCCGGCAGGCCCCGGGCGTCCGACTCCGCGGCGGTCGCCGACCACAGCAGCGGCCAGGCGTAGCGCTGGGTACCGGGCGGGAACCCGGCGTCCAGGGCCCGTTCGAAGAGGGCCCGGGCGTCGAGGAGTCGGCCCTGGCGGGCGGCGATGCGCAGGGCGTGCCGCGCGATGGGGATGGTGTGCTGGGGCTGGGGGTCGTGGGTGCCGTAGTGCTCGCGGGTGACGGCGAGTTCCCGTTCGGCCTCGGCGAGGTCGCCGCGGTCCAGGGCGAGGTGGGTGAGGCGGTTGGCGGCCAGCGCGAGCGACCGGGGGCTCTGGGCGAAGCGGCGGGCGTCCGCGGCGGCCCGGCCGGCTTCCTGCCAGCGGCCCAGCGACTGGAGCGATTCGGCGCGGTTGCCCAGCACCCAGCTGGTGCGGTCCTTGAGGCCGTAGCGGGTGGCGAGGGCGACGCCCTGCTCGGTGACCTCGACGGCCTCACGGGAGCGGCCGATGCTTTCCAGGACGGACGGGAGGTTGACGTGGCCCCGCCCGATGATGCTGAAGTAGCCGCGGTCGACGGCACGGTCGAGGGCGGAGCGGAGCTCTGCGAGCCCGGCCTCGGCCTCTCCGGCGTCCACCCGCAAACTGCCCAGGGTCACCCGGGAGTTGAGTTCCGCTTCTTCGTCCCCCACGGACAGGGCGAGTTCCACGGCGCGTTCGGCGGTCGCGTAGGTGTCGGGGCCCGGTTCGTGCAGCATCGCCCAGCTGGCGACGTACGCCATCACGGCGGCGTGCACGGGGGACGGCGGCAGGCCGCGGACCAGCTCCAGTGCGGTGCCCAGGTCCTCCCAGCCGTTGCCGCGGCCGGTGGACTGGCACAGCCGTGAGCGCTGCATCAGGAACCATGCCCTGCGCAGGGGGTCGTCCTCGCCGCGCAGGGACCGCAGGGCGCGCTTGGTGATCGTGAAGGCCCGCTCGGCGTCGCCGGACAGGCGGGCGGCCACCGCGATCTCGGCGAGCAGATCGAGGAAGCGCAGGGCGTCGTCGTCGCAGCCGCAGGCCGGATAGGCCTCGGTGTAGTCGACCGGGCGCACCCCATGGCGGACCTCGGTGGGCGCGTCGTCCCACAGCTCCAGGGCGCGGTCCAGCAGGCGCAGCTGCTCGGCGTAGGCATGGCGACGGCGGGCCTGGACCGAGGCGGCGAGGACGGCGGGCAGCGCCTTGGCGGCGTCATGGGCCTTGTACCAGTAGCTGGCCAGCCGGGCGGCGCAGACGTCGGCCCGGACCAGCGCGGGGTTGGCCTCCAGGGCCTGGGCGTAGCGGCGGTTGAGGCGGGTGCGCTCACCGGGCAGCAGATCGTCGACGACGGCCTCGCGGGCGAGGGCGTGCCGGAAGCGGTAGCCCTTGCCGTCCTGGGTGGGCACCAGGGTGTTGCTGCCGACGGCGGCCCGGAGCGCCTCGATGAGGTCGTCCTCGGGCATCTGGCAGACGGCGGAGAGGAGTTCGTGTTCGACGGTGGAGCCGCCCTCGGCGGCCGTGCGCACCACCCGCTGGGCGTCCTCGGGGAGCGCCTCGACGCGCACCAGCAGCAGGTCGCGCAGCGGGTCGCTCAGGCCGTGCAGACAGCCGTCGGCGAGGCCACGGGCCAGCTCCTCGACGAAGAAGGCATTGCCCTCGGAGCGCTTGAAGACCCGGTCGACGGTGTCCTCTTCGGGAGCGCTGCCGTTGATCCCGGCGATCTGGGAGCGGACCTCGTCGCGGTTGAAGCGGGCCAGCTCGATGCGCTGGACCGTGCGCATCCGGTCGATCTCGGCGAGGAAGGGGCGCAGCGGGTGGCGGCGGTGGATGTCGTCGGAGCGGTAGGTCGCCACCAGGAGGACGTTGGCGTCGTGCAGGGCCCGCAGGAGGTAGGCGAGCAGTTCGCGGGTGGAGCGGTCGGCCCAGTGGAGGTCCTCGACGACGAGGACCAGGGTGCGGTGGACGGCGAGCCGCTCCAGGAGGCGCGCGGTCAGCTCGAAGAGGCGGGCCCGGCCGATCTCCTCGTCGTGCGCCTCGGTGGGCGTCTCCCCCAATTCGGGCAGGATGCGGGCGAGCTCGCCCTCCTGGCCGGCGACGGCGGCGGCCAGCTCGTCGCGCAGATGCCAGTTGAGGGTGTGCAGGATCGCGGAGAACGGGGCGAAGGGCAGGCCCTCGGAGCCGATCTCGATGCAGCCGCCGAGCGCGACGAGCGCGCCCTGGGCGCGGGCGGACTCGCTGAATTCCTCGATGAGGCGGGTCTTGCCGACCCCGGCCTCACCGCCGATCAGCACGGCCTGCGGCTCGCCGGACGCCGCGATACGGGCGAGCGCGCCACCGAGCGCGGTGAGTTCGGCTGCGCGGCCGACGAACACGGGACTGACGGACCTGGTCTCCACGCTGCCGAGCATCGCACAGGGGTCTGACAGTCCGGCAGCGAGTTTCTGCAGCCGGGAGGCCCGGCCCGGGGTGCTTCGCGGCCCCGGGAGCTCTCCCCCGCCCCCTCCCCCTCCTCCCCCTTCGGGGGAGGAGGCGGGGGGTGGGTTCGGGGGTGGGGGGAGCGCCAGGGACCGAGCGGACGGAGTGCGGGCCGACGGCGTGACCGAAGTGGGGGTCGTCATGGGCGGCCCGCTGTCATGCGGCGGCGCGGCGTACCCGCGCCCACCGGCCCCATGCCCTCACCCACCCCTCGGGTTCGTCGCCCCCGGAGCGGGCGGCGGCGCGGCGGCCGGCGGTCGCCTCGCGCACCAGGCGCTGCCGGTCGGCCGCGCGGCGCAGTTCTTCGTGACGGACCCGGATCTCCAGCTCGGAGTGGAACACGGTGTCTCCCTGACGACAGTGAGGTGGTGCCTCGACGGTGTGTCGATGTGCTCCAGCCTCGTCGCCAAGGGGGGTCCGCCACATCGGGAGAGTTCCCGATCTTCAGGCCGGCACGGTCCTTAGAATCCGTTGCCGGCCGACGGAAGGATGCCTAGGTATGGCGTACGGAAGCCCTAGAGATCCTGGAAAACCGGGCGCGGTGACGTCAGGGAGCGCACGGCGGCCCTTGTTCCTCCTTCAGCGCCGACGGGTTGTAGGCCCCGCAGGCGACCACCGCCCGGGGCCCGTCCGCCAACTGCCTGAGGATCACCAGCGCCTTCTTCAGCGGAGGCTCGTTGCTGTCCTCGGAGAACTTGACGCCCCCGGTGGCACCGTCGAAATGGACGCCGTTCCTCAGCGCGGTCAAGACGGCGTCCCGGTCCACGGATGCGCCGGAATGGGCCGCGTCCACCGCCATGGAGAGCGTATGGAAGGCGTCGTAGGACACCGCGGAGTGCCCGTCGTGCTGCCAGGGGTCTTTCGGGTACTCGGCGTTGTAATGGCCGATGAACTGCTTCGTCTGCACGCTGGCGCGGTGGTCTCCCTCGGGCAGGCGGTGCGCGGAGTAGTACAGCCGGAGCCAGGAATTGTCGTCGTACTCACCGGTCAGCGCCACATTCGTGAGTTCATTGCCGCCCAGCACGGTGAGACCGTTCTCGTTGCAGGTTCCGTTGACGTCCATGGCATTGACGAAGGCGGTGAAGTCCCTCGCCCGCGAGGTCCAGTACACGACGGTGCGCGGATCGGCCTTCAGGGCCTGGCACACCTGACCGGCCAGCCGGTCCGGTGAGGTCGCCTTCTGGGTGTCCGCGGGCGTTTCGACGTGCTGCGGGCCCTGGGTGAAGTTGATGACCGTCTCGTCTCCCTTGAAGGACTGACGGAACCTGTCCGCGAGACTCCGGCTGTAGAGGTCGCCGGGGTTCTGCACGATGACGGCCTGCTCGGCGGGGACACAGGTCGCGGACTTCGACGTCGTCTGCGCGGTGCGCTCCACGATGTTGGAGTGCGCGACGAAGTCGGCCGCGATCTTCGCCTCCCGGCTGTTCACCGGGGTGAAGGGCCAGTAGGTCTCGCCCTGCATCTCGTCCGCCGTCGCGGTCGTGCCGACCGTCGGCATCCGGATGTCGGCGTTGCCCAGCAGCCTTACGGCGTCCCGTGTCTCCGTCGTGCTCTGCCCGAAGCCCAGGACGCCGACGACCTTCTTGTCGTCGGCAGCCTGGTCCTCCTGCCGGACGTCCTTGATGAGGTCCCGCGCGAGGGCGCTCGCGTTCGTGAAGCCGGTGGTGGTCTGCCGTACCTCCACTCGCAGGGGCACCCGGGAGAGGTTCGAAGCGGCGTCCTTGTTCAGCCACTCCTGCCACATGGCGATGCCGCGGAGTTCGGGGATGGACCCGTCGAAGATGGTGTCCTGCGCGTGCGTCGGCGGGCTCGACTCGAAGAGCACCACGGTGCGCACCGCCCGGTCCTTGGCGTACTCCTCCGCCTTCCGGTTCTGCTGCTTGATCCGCTCCAGCGCCTCCGCGTACCACTCCTTCGGCTTGAACTCGGGCAGCTTGTTCCGCCCGGCCCCCGCGACCGGACGGTCCCCGCCGAGGCAACTGGGGTCTCTCGTCGGCTTCCAGATTGTCGGGGCTACCGTCCCGCCCGCCACGGCTGCGGCCAGCGCCGCCAGTTCCAGGACGGTCACGGCGCGCCAGCCCATCCTGAACTTCCGTGGTTGCACCGGGGGAATCTGCAGCCCCAGCCGCCCGAAGGGCTCGTCCTCCAGGGGCACCATGACCGGCCGCGGGTTGCTGGAGTGGAGCAGGGTGCTGGCCCGGCGGAGGTTGGTGCGTTCGACGCCCAGATCCGTCTGCAGGGCCGCGGAGGGCCTGCCCACCGCGATCACGAGCGGGCCCGGCCCGTCAAGACCGGATTGCAGCGTGTGGAACGAGCGCAGGAAGCGCTCTGCCGCGTCGGCTCCCGGGGCACCCTCCGGGGGGATCTCCACCAGGAGTACAGGGCGGGACACCCGGCGGCGGCGCTTGGGCAGGAAGCGCCCCACCGCAGGCTTGTGCAGATCCTCCAACAGGGCGCGCAGCAAAAGGAGTTCGAGGGCGGCGAGCCCCTCCTTGTGCCGCGGGTGGCTGGGTTCCAGATGCAGCCGCGGGGACTGCCGGGCCCCTACCTGGTCGAGGAGTTCGAAGACCGGGGCCCCGCCGGCGGTCGCGTTGAGATGGCGGCCGAGCCAGCCGCTCCGCTTGGATCTGATGAGCCGTCGGTTCTGTCGGTGTGCCCAGGCCCAACGGGGCAGTGTCCGGGTCAGCGAGTGCCATACGAGCCCCACGAAGAAGCCGCGTACGCCGCCGATCGGTGCGGTGTCCGTGCCGCCCAGGTGCCACAGGAAGCCGGGCAGCCCGCCCCGCTCGGCCCGCTGACGGTAGACGTGGTCCCGTAACTTCCGTGCCCCGAGGCCGCTGCTGCCCGGCCGGCTCTCCTGTATGTGAGCGATGACGTCCGCCATCAGCCAGAAATTGGGGAACCGGTCCGGTGCCGAGTTCCGGGGCACGTCGAAGCCGAGCCCGGCCCCCGCCTGCATGCTCAGGAGGGGCACGTCCTCCTCGGCGTGCAGCACGACATGGGGGACCCGCTTGTGCTCGGGGCCCAGGGCCCAGCGCAGCGCTTCCAGGACCCGGCGGGTGCGGGCGTCCGGGTCGTACGCCGGCGGGCTCAGGATGAGCAGCGGCGGCTTGTTCTCCAGGAGGTCCCGCCGGGCGGGGTTCACGGCGGTGCGGTATTCGCGGATGAAGTAGTCGGCACCGGCATCGTCGGGGAAGGACGGCGGCTCGATGGGATTGTTCGCGGATCTCACCTCGATGGTCAACCAGTCAGCTACGCAGGGTAGTTGTTCATGTTAGGTCGGTGAGTGCGCGGGCCACAATCGACTTGGGAATTCTGGGGACAACGCCGGCCGCTGCCGCCCTGTCCGCCCCGTCCCGGAACGACAAAGACCCACCGGCTGGACCGGTGGGTCTTGGGCGGGCGGCTCGTCGGGGCCAGGTTTCCTTACGGCGCCGCCGGGCCACCGCCGCCTCCGGCGCCCTTCGGGACGACGGGCATGCTCGCGAACAGGTCGAGGTACATGCCCGCGGAGATCAGGATCCCCAGGACGCCGAGCGCCAGCCCGCCCCAGGCCACGGCCCGCACCCAGGTGGCGCGCCGACCGGTGAGCACCACCACGGCGGCGATCACGGCGAGCAGCGCGAAGACGCCGTTGACCAGCGCGGTCGTGTGCCACGGGGTGCCGTAGACGGCGGCGATCTGGTCCCTGGTCTTGCCGGTCTGGAGGCCGATCTGGCCCATCAGGGTCTGCCGCTCGGCCATCAGCGTGCCCAGCCAGGTGCCGGTCACGGAGGCGAGGCCGAGCCCCGCGGCGACCACGGCACCGGCACCGGCGGCGATCCCGCCGGCGCTCTGTGCGGAAGCGGCCTCCCCGTCCGCGCTGTTCTCGACCGCATCGGCCTCGCGCTCGCTCGCCTCGTCCTGCTCGGCGAGGGCCGCGTTGTCATCGGCCTGTTCGTCCGCCTTGGCGGCGGCCTTGCCGGCCGCCTCCGCCTCGGTGGTCTCCGGGATCGCAGCAGTGTCCGTCGCCGCGTCGCTCTCCGTGGCGGCCTGCGCCGGCACGGTCGTCTCGTCGGTTCGCTTTTCGGTCGTCCTGGTGGTTCCCATGGGCGCGACCGTAGGTGCCGTGTCTGAGAGTCGGATGAGAACGGCTCCACCGGGCGGGCGAGGGGCGGCGACGCGCCGTCCGGGCCGTCCGCCCGGGGCACGCCGGGACCCCTGGTTCAGGCCTCCACCAGCGGCTTCTCGCCGTCCCGCGAGGCCGGGACCTGCGCGTCGGACGGCTGCTCCGGCGGCGGCTCGATACTGATCCGGGGCAGCCACCGGCCGAGCCAGGACGGCAGCCACCAGTTGGCGCCGCCCAGCATGTGCATCAGGGCGGGTACCAGGAGCGTACGGAGCACGAAGGCGTCCAGGGCGACGGCGGAGGCCAGGCCGATGCCGAACATCGCGATGGTCCGGTCGCCGCTGAGGATGAAGGCCGCGAACACCGCGATCATGATGACCGCCGCCGAGTTGATCACCCGGCTGGTCTCGGTGAGGCCGACCCGTACGGCCCGCCGGTTGTCGCCGGTCAGCCGCCACTCCTCGTACATCCGGGAGACCAGGAAGACCTGGTAGTCCATGGACAGCCCGAAGAGCACCGACACCATGATGACCGGCAGGAACGGTTCGACGGGCCCGGCGCTGCCCAGCCCCAGCAGCTCGCTGCCCCAGCCCCACTGGAAGACCGCGACGACGATCCCGAAGGACGAGGCGACCGCGGCGATATTCATCAGCGCGGCCTTCACCGGGACGCCGATGCTGCGGAAGGCGAACAGCAGCAGGACCGAGCCCAGGGCGATGACCATGCCGATGAAGAGCGGCAGCTTGCCGACGATGATGTTGGCGAAGTCGTCGTAACCGGCGGTGATGCCGCCGACCCGCACGTCCAGCGTGGTCGCGCGCTCGGCCGCGGGCAGCACCTCGCCGCGCAGCCGTGCCACCAGGGCGGATGTCTGCCTCGACTGCGGTGCGCTGTCCGGTACGACGGTGATCACGCCGGTGCTGCGGCCGCCGTTGAACTCCGGGGCGCTGACCTGGGCGACGCCGGGCACCTCCCGCAGCCGGTGCGGCAGTTCGTCGAAGGCGATCCGGTCCTTGGCGCCGTCCAGGGTGCCGACAAGTGTCAGCGGCCCGTTGAATCCGGGCCCGAAGCCGCTCCCCCGTTCCGCACCGGGCCCGCGGCCCGCGAGCAGGTCGTACGCCTTGCGGGTGGTGGAGGTGGCCGGGTTGTTGCCCTGGTCGGAGGTGCCCAGATGGAGGCCGAAGGCCGGCAGTGCCAGGACCAGCATGACGACGGCGGCGGTCAGGCCCAGCAGCTTGGGGTGCCGCTCGACGAAGCCGGACCAGCGGGCGGCGATGCCGGTGGACCGCTCGCGCCGCGGGCCGTGCGCGGCCAGCTGCCGGCGCTCGCGGCCGCTCAGTGCCCGCATCCCTATCAGCCCGAGCAGCGCCGGCAGCAGGGTGACCGAGGCGGCCACGGTCAGCACGACGGTGAGCGAGGCGGCGAGGGCGACGCCGTTGAGGAAGCTCAGCCGCAGGATCAGCATGCCCAGCAGCGCGATGCAGACGGTGGCCCCGGCGAAGACGACCGCGCGCCCGGAGGAGGCGGCGGCGCGGGTGGCGGCCTCGTCGACGGACAGGCCCGCCCGCAGGCCCTTGCGGTGCCGGGTGACGATGAACAGCGCATAGTCGATGCCGACGCCGAGGCCGATCAGCATCCCGAGCATCGGGGCGAAGTCGGCGACGGTCATCGCATGGCTGAGCAGCGAGATGCCGGCCGAGGCGGTGCCGACGGCGGCCACCGCGGTGACGATCGGCAGGAAGGTCGCGGCGAGCGACCCGAAGGCGAGGAAGAGCACCACGGCCGCGGCGCACAGCCCGATGATCTCCGGCAGCTGGGCGCGCGGCGCCTCGGTCAGCGCGATCCCGGCGCCGCCCAGTTCGACCTGGAGGCCATGGCCGGACGCGCGCTGCGCGGTGTCGACGACCTTGCGGACCTGGGCCGCGTCCAGTTCGTCGGTGGGCCGGTCGAAGGTGACCGTGGCGTAGGCGGTGTGCCCGTCCTTGCTGATCTGCCGCGCGCCCTGCCCGTGGGAGGCGCCCGCCTGGGACCGGTCGTAGGGGCTGCGTACCTCGGAGACGCCGGGCAGGCCGGCGACCTTCTCCAGCGTGTGCGTCATCGTTTTGGTGACCGCGCCGGACCGCACCGTCCCGGAGTCCGTGTGCCACACGATCGTGTCGCTGTCCCCGGAGCTCCCGGGGAACGCCTTGGCCAGGAGGGCGGAGGCCTGGCTGGATTCGGTCCCCGGCACCTCGTAGTTGTTCGAGTACGCAGAACCCGTCACGCCCGCGGCGACAGCGACCCCCGCAAAGGCGGCGAGCCAGAGCAAGAGCACCACGATGCGGCGCCTGAGACACCACCGAGCCAGAGCGGTCACGGACCTCGTCTGCTTCCCGGGTCGTGCGTCGATATCTCCCGGAGGACGGGTGGTGCCGAGCGCGGATGAACAGTGAACGGTGAAAACGGTGGAACCAGTGAAAACGGCAAAGGGGACGGGCGGGCCGCCGCATGCCCACCGGGGCGCGGCCGTCCCACCTGTTCAGAGCAGGGTCGCAGCCCGAAAAGATCCTTAGACCGCTTTGTGGACTTCCCCACACAGAAAGGGGAATAGGGAACCGCCTTCGCGGGGGACGGGTCCGGGCTCCCGCTCCTCGCCCCGGCCCCGCCGCCCCGGCCCGTCGCCTCGGCCTGTCCCCCAGCCGTCCGCCCGGCTTCGTCCGCCCGGCCCGTCCCCCCGGCGTCAGCCCGTGACCGACTCCCTCCCGTTCTCCACATGCCCCATCAGCCGCCGGTGGAAGGACGCGTCCTCGGCCACCGTGAGACCGAGGTCGTACCAGCCGTGCGCGTCCCGGGTGTCGTACGCGAGGGTGCGGGCGGCCCCGGCCTGCACCATCACCGTGCGCGGCGCCGCGTCCGCGTACGCCAGCGGTTTCAGGGTGCAGGTCAGATCGGTGCGCCCGGGATTGGTGACGGTCAGATGCAGGGTGCGCCGACCGGCGTCGATCCGCGTGGCGAGGCCGACGGCCGCGGCCGCACCCTGCGCCGTCCCGGCGAACTCCCGCCGGAAGCCGTTCGGCCCGGTCACGGTGAAGCGGTAGGTACCCCCCTTTACCGGGACATCCCACTCACCCTCTCCCCGCACCTCACGATGCTGCGGCGCGTCCCACTCCTTCGCGTACGGGTAGAGCGCCAGATGTACGGCGGCCCGGCCGGTGTTGCGGACGGCCATCCGGAAGACCGCGGCGCCCGGATCGAAGCCGCCGTCGGCGTCCGGCTGATACGGCAGCGCCCTCGCCGGCCGGCTGCCGGGCTCCTGCCGGGGCAGCGCCTGGCGGAGTGGCGGCCACGGTGACCAGCGCCCGCTGAACGCCGGGACCGGGCCGGGCGGGCGCACCGCCGGCTGTCCCCGCCCGCGGGAGAAGTCGAAGGCGGCGGTCAGATCGCCGCAGACAGTGCGCCGCCAGGCGCTGATGTTGGGTTCCCTGATCCCCGTCCAGCGCTCCAGGAAGCGGGTGATCGAGGTGTGGTCGAAGACTTGCGAGCAGGCGTAGCCGCCGACCGACCACGGCGAGATGACCAGCATCGGCACCCGTATGCCCAGCCCGGTCGGCAGCCCGTCCCAGAACTCCCCGTCCGTCCCGGGCGGCGGCACCGGCGGCGGCACATGATCGAAGAACCCGTCGTTCTCGTCGTAGGTCAGGAAGAGCACGGTGTGCCGCCAGACGTCCGGGTTCCTGCCCAGCGCGTCCAGCACCTTGTAGACGAGGGTGGCGCTCGCGGCCGGCGAGGATGCACCGGGGTGCTCGGAATCCGCGGCGGACGGGACGATGTAGGACACCTCGGGCAGCGTGCCGCCCGCCACATCGGCGGCGAAGGCACTCGCCGTACTGCCCGGCACGCCGCGCCGCAGCGCCCGTTCGAACAGGCTCCGCTCGCCGCGGTCCAGGCCCCGGACGCCCTCCTCCAGCAGCGCCGTCAGCCGGGTGCGCCCCGCCTCGTCCGCACCGGCCAGCTTGGTGTAGAAGGCGGTCATGGTGTGCGCCCCGTCCACCTTCACCAGGGCCTTCTTCGCGACCGCCTTGAAGACGGCGTAGAACTCCAGGTTGTTGTCGGTGAAGTTGTCCCACTCCTGGTAGACCCGCCAACTACGGCCGGCCTTCTCCAGCCGCTCGGCATACGTGGTCCAGGTGTAGCCGGTGTGGGTGTCCTCCTCGTAGGCGTCGTTGCCCACCGCCCGCTTGCCGTTGGGCTCGAAGCCCGTCCACCCGCTCACCAGATGGTTGCGGTTGGGGCTGGTGGAGGAGTGGATGGCGGAGTGGTAGGCGTCGCAGACGGTGAAGGTGTCCGCCAGCTCGTAGTGGAGCGGGACGTCCTGCCGGTCGTAATACGCCATCGTGGCGGCCGTCTTGGCGGTGACCCAGCCGTTCATCCAGCCGCCGTGCCAGGCCACGGCCCCGCCGAACCAGCTGTGGTCCAGCGCGCCGATGTACTGCAGGTCCTTCTTCTGCGCCGCGGCCGCCGCCCGCACCGGGAAGGGCAGGACGGTGCCCAGGCCCAGCAGCCCGGGCTGCTCGTAGATGCTACGGCCACCGGGCAGTTCGACGGCGTTGCGGTCCCCGTAGCCGCGGACGCCGCGCAGCGTCCCGAAGTAGTGGTCGAAGGAGCGGTTCTCCTGCATCAGCACGACGACGTGCCGGATGTCCCCCAGCCCTCCCCCGCCCCGTGCCGGCCGCGCCGCCTCGTCCGCCAGCGCCTGCTGCAACGACGGCGGCAGCAGCGAGCCAGCCATCGCCGCCCCCACCGCCGCGGCCCCCACGCCCAGTACCCGTCTACGAGATAACTCCGGTGCCACGCTCGACCTCCCAGTCGACGGCCCTCGCTACCGATCGCTACGCGCCCCGCCCATCCCGTGCGACGAGGCGACGGGGACGGTAGTGGACGGGGGTGACGGAGGACAGGTGTACGGGGGGCCAACTTCGCCGGGGTGGACGACCGTCGATTGGTCTGCGGCGCACGCACAAGTCCCCATCGCGCCAGACCTCTTGACCACCTGATTGGTCTGAACCATTCTGTGGCCAGGAGCGGTGGCCACCGTCTTGCTGCAGTTCTCCCCGTGTTCCCCCCTTCGGCACTGGAGACAGCCATGCCTCGCACCCCACACCCCCGGCCGGCCCGCCGCAGACGCCTGCGCACGGCGGCACTGACGGCCCTCACCGCCGCGGCCGCCACCCTGTCCGGCTCCACCCCGGCCGCCGCGGCCGACGTCAATGCCGCCAGGAACGCAGGCTACGAATCCGGCCTGAGCAACTGGACCTGTTCGGAGGGCAGCGGCAGCACCACCGGCTCCCCCGTCCACAGCGGCACCGGCGCCCTCAAGGCCACCCCCACCGCCTCCGACAACGCCACCTGTTCCCAGACCGTCGCGGTCAAGCCCGGCGCGACCTACCGGCTCAGCGCATACGTCCAGGGCTCCTACGTCTACCTGGGCGCCTCCGGCACCGGCACCACGGACGTCTCCACCTGGACCCCGTCCGCCGCCGACTGGCAGCAGCTCAGCACCACCTTCACCACCGGCCCCGCCACCACCTCGGTCACCGTCTACACCCATGGCTGGTACGGGCAACCCGCCTACTACGCCGACGACTTCAGCGTCCTGGGACCCGACGGCGGAGGCGGCACCGACCCCGGGCCCCAGGTCCCGGCCACGCCCGGCGGACTCACCGCCGGCGCGGTGACCCCGTCCTCCGTGGCCCTGTCCTGGACCCCGGTCCCCGGCGCCACCGGTTACACCGTCTACCGCGACGGCACCAAGTACGGAACCGTGAACGGCACGTCGGCGACGGTCTCCGGCCTGGCCCCCGCCACCTCCTACCGCTTCCAGGTCTCGGCCGCCAACGCGGCCGGCGAATCGGCCCGTTCGGCCCCGGTCACGGCCACCACCGCCCCCTCCGGCAGCGGCGGCACCCCCGCCGTCCCCCGGCACGCGGTCACCGGCTACTGGCAGAACTTCAACAACGGCGCGACGGTCCAGAAGATCAGCGACGTGCCCGCCCAGTACGACATCATCGCGGTGGCCTTCGCCGACGCCACCACCACACCCGGCGCCGTCACCTTCAACCTCGACTCGGCCGGCCTGGGCGGCTACACCGTCGACCAGTTCAAGGCCGACATCAAGGCCAAGCAGGCGGCCGGAAAGTCGGTGATCCTCTCCGTCGGCGGCGAACGGGGCACCGTCTCCGTCAACGACTCCGCCTCGGCCGCCAACTTCGCCACCAGCCTCTACTCCCTCATGCAGCAGTACGGCTTCGACGGCGTCGACATCGACCTCGAAAACGGCCTCAACCCGACCTATATGAGCCAGGCACTGCGCTCGCTCTCCCAGAAGGCGGGCGGCAACCTCGTTCTCACCATGGCGCCCCAGACCCTCGACATGCAGTCCACTTCGGCCGGCTACTTCCAGACCGCGCTGAACGTGAAGGACATCCTCACCGTCGTCAACATGCAGTACTACAACAGCGGTTCGATGCTCGGCTGCGACGGCAAGGTCTATTCCCAGGGCACCGTCGACTTCCTCACCGCCCTCGCCTGCATCCAGCTCGAAGGCGGCCTCGACCCGTCCCAGGTGGGCCTCGGCCTGCCCGCCTCCACCCGGGGCGCGGGCAGCGGCTATGTCGCCCCGTCCGTCGTCAACGCCGCCCTGGACTGCCTCACCAAGGGCACCGCCTGCGGCTCCTTCAAGCCCGCCAGGACCTATCCCGGCATCCGGGGCGCGATGACCTGGTCGACCAACTGGGACGCGGCGAGCGGCAACGCCTGGTCGAACGCGGTCGGCCCGCACGTTCACGGCTTGCCGTAGCCCTTGCCGTAACCCTTGCCGTAGCCGCGGAACTCGCACCACACGATCTTCCCCGGCACGCGCTCGCCGACGCCCCACGCGTCGGCGAGCGCGGACACCAGCAACAGCCCCCGCCCGGACTCGCCCTATTCTCCGTCGTACGGCGCCCACACCGGCACATGAGGCTCCCCGTCACCGCTGTCGTGCACCTCTACGCGCAGCAGCCCGTCCTCGCCCAGCGAGAGCCATAACCGGTAGCCACGGCCGGGCGGAACGCCGTGCAGCAGGGCGTTGGTGGCCAGTTCGCTCACGCAGAGCAGGACGTCCTCCGCGAGGTGGTCCAGGTCCCATGCGGTGAGGGCGGTAAGGGCGAACTCCCGGGCCAGCGGGACGGATCGGCGCTCGCGCCGGTAAAAGGCCGTACGGGCGCAGAGTTCCCGGATCTCCTTGTGCATAACTTCCACTGTCACAGTGCGTGACTATGCTGGACCACAGCGTCAGGTCGTACGGATGCGATGTACGACTTCTGGCGGTGTCATGCCGTCGCGGGGAGGGGAAGGCAGAGCGCATGCACCCGGCGAACAAACCGAAGAGGATCACTTCCTGGCATGTGATCGGCGCCCAGCTGAGTCACTTCCGGAAGGCCGCCCGTCTCACCCAGCCCGAGCTGGCCGAGATGGTCGGGCTCCATGAGGACACCATCGGCTCGATCGAGCAGGGCCGCAGACCACTGAAGATCGACCTGGCAGAGACGCTGGATGAAATCCTCGACACCAAGGGGGCGTTGGCGGTCGCGGTGGCCAAGGTCCCCGAGCGGGAGAAGCTGCCCGCGTTCGTCCAGGACCTGGTGGAGCATGAGGAGGAGGCGCTGACGCTGTTGTCGTACGAAAACCAGGTGATGCCCGGCCTGTTGCAGACCGAGCCGTACGCACGAGCAACATTCGACTCCCTCTACCCGCCGCTGGACGAGGGCCAGGCCGAGGAGTGGGTTTCCGGACGAATCAGCCGACAGAAGCTGCTGGAGCGCACAAAGCCTCGGCCCATGCTGAACTTCATCCTGGAAGAGGTGGTACTCCATCGGCCGATCGGCAGCCCGGAGATCCTGCTTGCACAGCTCCGTCATCTCCGGTCATGCGCCGAACTCCCCTTCTTGGGACTCCAGATCATGCCGACGGCCCGACGTTCCCATGCTTCCCTGGATGGCCCGCTGGTCCTGTTGGAGACACCCGAACACGATCACCTTGCCTACATCGAGGCGCAGCGGATCAGCTTCCTGGTCGATGATCCGGATGAGGTCAGTGTGTACCAACAGAAATATGGGATGCTGCGGTCGCAGGCCCTCACCCCTGAGGAGACGAAGAGCCTGCTGGACGACTTGCTAGGAGAGTCATGACCAGCACAGCAGCCCAGCACTTCTCTCACGGCCTTAACTGGTTCAAGTCCAGCTACAGCGCCAGCGAAGGCGGCAACTGCATCGAAGTCGCCTACGACTGGTACAAGTCCAGCCACAGTGGCAGCGAAGGTGGCGACTGCCTCGAAGTGGCCACCTGCCCCCACGCCATCCACGTCCGCGACTCCAAGAACCCCACCGGACCGTCGCTCACCCTGAGCGTCTCCGCCTGGGCCGCCTTCATAGCGGACGTCTCCGCCTGACCGGCGCCGGAGGGACGATGAAACACCGGCGGCTAGGTACACACGGGCCAATCGTCTCCGCGCTCGGCCTCGGCTGCATGGGGATGTCGACCTCGTACGGCGTCCCGGACGACGCGGAGTCCGTGCGGACCCTTGACCGGGCGGTCGAGCTCGGCGTCACCCTGCTCGACACCGCGGACGCCTACGGGCGGGGCGCCAACGAGGAGTTCCTCGGCCGCTGGCTGCGCAGCCGTACCGCCTCGCAGCGGGACGGGCTGGTCGTCGCGACCAAGTTCGGGCTGCGGCACGACGCCGCGACCGGGCGGGTGAACGAGGTCGACTCCTCCGCCGCCTGGGTGCGCGAGGCCTGTCACGCCTCGCTGCGCCGCCTCGGCACGGACCGTATCGACCTCTACTACCTGCACCGCCGCGATCCGGCCGTCCCCATCGAGGAGACGGTCGGCGCGATGGCCGAGCTCGTCGCCGCCGGTGCCGTACGCCATCTGGGCCTCAGCGAAGTGAGC
The DNA here is from genome assembly GCF_900221035.1 of Streptomyces sp. 2323.1. Lineage (NCBI taxonomy): Bacteria > Bacillati > Actinomycetota > Actinomycetes > Kitasatosporales > Streptomycetaceae > Streptomyces > Streptomyces sp. 2323.1. The sequence goes on from NZ_LT907981.1 coordinate 2,416,757, forward strand.
CCGCAGACGCTGCGCCGGGCACACGCCGTCCACCCCATCAGCGCGGTCCAGGTGGAGTACTCCCTCTTCACGCGGGATGTCCTGGAGGGCGAGATGCTGGCGACCTGCCGGGAGCTCGGCATCGGGATCGTGGCGTACTCCCCGCTCGGGCGCGGCATGCTGACGGGCGCGCTGGCGTCCCGCGACGACCTCACCGCCGAGGACGCCCGGCGCCGGTGGCCGCGGTTCGCCGCGGAGAACATCGAGCGCAATCTGCGGCTCGTCCAGGCAGTTCGGACGATCGCCGAGTCCCTCGGCTGCACCCCGGCCCAGGCCGTCCTCGCCTGGCTGCTCGCCCAGGGCGAGGACATCGTCCCGATCCCCGGCACCAAACGCCGTGCCTACCTGGAGGAGAACACGGCGGCCGCCGGGATCGCGCTCGGTCCGGAGCAGGCGGCCCGGCTTCGGGCGGCAGTGCCGGACGGCGCCGTCGCCGGGGAGCGCTACCCGCTCGCCGCCCTGGAGCGACTGGGTCACTGAGCCGGGCCGGGCGCGACCACGAGGCTCACGTCCCGTACACGCCCGTCACGTTGTTCCGCGGTGCCGGCCGGATCTTCGCCGCGGGCGCCTCGGCGAAGGCGCGGAGCAGATTCTCGGTGGTCCGGGTGACGAAGGCGCGCGTGCGGGCGTCCATGCCGTGATCGCGGCCGTCCTCGCGGGTGCCCGCCATCAGGGCCTCGACCCACCGCATCGTTCCGGAGGAGAAGACTCCGGCGCCGCTCGGGACGGTGTAGTAGGCGGAGTCCGCATGGCTGTGCCGGCCGTTGCAGACCAGCGGGGAGTGGGCCAGGATCTCCAGCCGCGCCGGTGTGGGTGCCTCCGGGGTGACCCGGTCGTACTCCACCCCGACGAGGTGGTCGAAGGCCTCGCCGCGCTGCACGCCCGTTCCGGCGAAGAGCCAGTGGTCCGCACTGTGGACGACGTACGGCGCATCCGTGGGGTAGCCCTCGTAGAAGACACCGGTCAGCGTCGACTCCGGGTCCGCGGCGGGCGGTTGACGGAAGTCGTGGGTCGGCAGTGCCCGGTGCGGACCGGCGAAGTGCGGGTCGTCCCGGTAGGAGGTCTTGTAGCAGACCACGGTGCGCAGGGCGCCGGACGGCCCCGGCTCCAGCCGGACCCGGCGGAAGCAGGCGTTGGCCCCGAGGAAGGCCAGATTGGTGCCGGTATCGCGAACCCGGGTGACGTGCTGGCGCTGCTGCGGGGTCCAGTACTCGTCGTGGCCGGGCGAGAGCGCCGCCGTGGCGCCCCGCAGTGCCGATGGGCTGCGGTGGACGTCCAGACCGGTGGTGTAGGCCAGCGGGAGGCCGAGCCGTTCCGCGAGGACCACCAGCGCACGCTCGTAGACCAGGAACTTCCCGGCGCCGTTGGTGTCGTAGGGCCGGTCGAAGCTGACCTCCAACGACCGCGTCCCGTACGCGCCGTCCGCACCCCGGTAGAGGCTGTAGCCGCCCCATGCGTTGTATGCCTGCCAGGTCGTCACCGCATGCATCAGCACCGTCCGGCCCGCGGCCTGCGCCGAGCGGACGATCAGCGGGACGTACCGCTGGTGCCCGTGCTCCGCGTCCAGCCGGAGCAGATAGGCGCCCGGCGGCCAGCCGTCGGTGCGCACCCCGAGGCTGCGCTGCCAGTCCGCCCGTACGCTGCGGGTCCCGGGCAGCAGCCGCGGGGCGCGCTGGCGCCGCCCGGCGACCCGCTCCGAACGCCAGACCAGCCGGGCCTGCGCCCCTCGGTACCAGCCCACCCGGTAGGCCGCAACGCGGAAGCCGGGGGCGGTGGTCGAGACGTACAGCCCGAACTCCTCGCCCGGCAGGACGCTCACCTTGTCGGTGTAGCCCTGGACGGCGTCGGCCGGACCGGCCGAACGGATCCGCCAGTCGGGGTCTCCGGGGCGCTCCCGCTCCGCGTCCAGGTCCGGCTGGTCGCCACCGGTGGGGCCGGCGCCGGGGTCCCCGCCTGACGTGGAGTCACAGCCGGCGGTCACCCCGGCGGCGAGACCGGCGGCCCCTAGGGCGGCGGCACCGAGGAATCGCCTGCGGCGCAGGCCGGCGGGGTTGCCGGGGCTGTCCGGACAGTCGGGGGCGTCGGGACAGTCGGGGCCGCCGCGTTCCCTGCCGCCACATTCCGCGCCACCCAGGCGCTGATGATCACCATGCTGTGGGTCGTCGCCCATCGCGCTGCTCCCGTGCGCACCCTTCCCACCGAGCCGTCGGGACGATCATCTGCCGACACCCGCCGCCGCACGACCCCAGGAGGCCCGAATGCGGGTACGGCGGCCTCCGGGGCCGCAGGCCGGAGGCGGCCACTGCGCACCCCACCCCATCGTCTACAGTCTTGTAGACGAAAGCTGGGCAGTGCTCACCGACCCCGCGTGGTCGGCTGAACAGCGCCCGAAATGCACAAGGTTGCCGATACGGCGCAACGCGCCGGGAGGGCGGACAGGCGATGGCGCAGTCGAGCAGCGAGGCGCTGGCACGGCCCGGGGGCGAGGAGTGGTCCCACACCTCCTTGCCCGAGGGTGGACACGGACCGGGCTGGAGCAAGGTACCGCAGGTCACCGCCCTGTTCTGGGGAGTGAAGGTGCTCACCACAGGCATGGGCGAGACGGCCTCGGACTACCTCGGCCGGACGCTCGGGCCGATACCGGCCGGCAGCATCGGGCTGGCCGGGCTGGTGGCCCTGCTGATCCTCCAGTTCCGGAGCACCCGCTACCGGCCCTGGATCTACTGGTCCGCCATCGTCATGGTCAGCGTCTTCGGCACCATGGCCGCCGACGTCGTCCACGTCGTGGCCGGCATCCCCTACACCGTCTCGGTCATCGCCTTCTCCGTCGGACTGGCCGCGATCCTGACGGCCTGGTGCGTGTCCGAGGGCACGCTGTCCATCCACAGCATCCGCACCCGCCGCCGCGAGACGTTCTACTGGGCGACGGTGCTCGCCACCTTCGCCCTCGGCACCGCGGTCGGCGACCTCACCGCGGGCACCCTGCGCTGGGGCTATCTCCCCTCCGGCCTCCTGTTCACCGCGCTGATCGCGGTGCCCGCACTGTCCGGCCGCTTCCTCGGGCTCAACGCCGTCGCCGCCTTCTGGTGGGCGTACGTGCTGACCCGCCCGCTCGGCGCCTCCTTCGCCGACTGGATGGGCGTCTCCGCCTCCCGCGGCGGCCTCGGCTGGGGAACGGGACCGGTCACCCTGACCCTCATCGTCCCGATCGTCCTGCTCGTGGGCTACCTGGCGATCACCCACAAGGACACCCCACCCGAGCAGCAGGCCGTGGGCGCCACCACCTGAGGGCGAACGGAGCAGCGATAACGGCGCCGCCGGCCAAGGCCGCGTCCTGCACGGCGTCGAGCACGAGCCACGGCAGGCCAAGGGATCCCGAGGTCTCGTCGTCACTCGGTGAAGACGAGACTGACGTTGTGTCCGCCGAACCCGAACGAGTTGGTCAGCGCAGCAGACCACCGACCGGTGCGCCGCTCACCGCGCACCACGTCCAGTTCCACGCGCGGGTCGAGTTCGTCGAGGTTGCGCGTGGCCGGCACCGTGCCGTCCTTGAGCGCGAACAGAGCCGCCATAGCGCCCACCGTTCCGGACGCGCCCATCATGTGACCTGTCATCGACTTCGTCGCCGTCACCGCAGCGTGGCTGCCGATCACCCGGCCGATCGCCTCGGCCTCCGCCAGGTCACCGGACTCCGTCGAGGTGGCGTGGGCGTGCACGACCCCGATGTCCGCCGGGGCCAGGCCGGCGTCGCGCAACGCCAGTTCCATGGCGAAGGCCTGGCCTTCCGCGTCGGAGGCCGTGATGTGGTTCGCGCTCGAACTCACGGCACTGCCGGCCAGCGTGCCGTAGGCACGTGCTCCACGGGCCCGGGCGCACTCGGCGCGTTCGAGCACCATCATCCCCGCGCCCTCGCCCATAACGAACCCGGACCGCTTGACGTCGAACGGGCGGGACACGGTCTCTGGGTCCACGGACCGCGTCGACAGGGCCTTCATCTGGGCGAATGCCGCGATGGTGAAGGGGTGCAGGCATGCCTCCACCCCGCCTGCGACGACCACGTCCGCCCGCCCGCTGCGGATCAGATCCTGCCCCAGGGCGAGGGCCTCCGCCCCGGACGCACAGGCACTCACCGGAGTCCTGGCGCCTCCCTTCGCGCCCAGGTCCATGCTCACCCAAGCAGCCGGCCCATTGGGCATCAGCATGGGGACCGCGAACGGCGACAGCCGGCGAATCCCGGCGCGTTCGAAGACATCGTCCTGCCCCAGCGTGGTGAGGACTCCACCGGTCCCCGTACCAATGACGACGGCGAATCGTTCCGGTTCGACCTGCGGAGCCCCGGCGTCCTGCCAGGCTTCGCGCGCACTGAGGAGGGCGACCTGCTCACCGCGGTCCAGCTTCCTGGCCTCGGCCCTCGGAAGCAGGGAGGCAGGGTCCACCGTGAGCCCGGCCGCAATGTGCACGGGCAGGTCCACGGCCCACTCCTCCTCCAGGAAACGCACCCCCGACTTACCGTCCAGCAGCCCCGCCCACGACGACGGCGCATCGGCTCCCAGTGGCGTCATTGCACCGACGCCCGTCACCAGCACACGGCCGTTACGGGTCACACGAGCCTCCCTGAATTGTGTAGATGCTACACAGCACCTGACTTGCCCTCACGGGGATCATGCCAGCGTTCAGAAGGGAAATCAGGGCAGGAGCCGACCGATTCAAAAGCGAGAGACTGTCCCATTCCAACAATTTGCGAGGCTGGAGTCGTGGCGTATGCGCAGCTGGAGACTGGGCTACAGCAACACCGGTGCCAGTTCCCGCAGTTGTTCCAGCCCCAGGCCGCGGTCCGCCACCAGGGGCTGGAGGGCGACATGGTCCGCTCCGGCGTCGTGGTGTTCCTGCACACGGCGGCGGATGGCGTCCGCGTCACCCCATGCCACGACCGCGTCCACCAGCCGGTCGCTGCCGCCGTCGGCGAAGTCCTCGTCCCCGAAGCCGAGTCGGCGCAGGTTGCTGGTGTAGTTCGGCAGCTGGAGGTAGAGGCGCGTGTGGTGTTCGCGGGCCAGGGAGCGGGCCGTTGCGGGGTCGGACTCCAGCAGCACGGCCTGTTCGGGCGCGAGCAGCGGACCGGCGCCGAGGATCTCCCGGGCGCGGGCGGTGTGCTCGGGAGTGACGAAATAAGGGTGCGCGCCGGCCGCCCGGTCCCGCGCCAGCTCCAGCATCTTCGGGCCGAGCGCCGCCAGCACCCGGGCGGGCGGAGGGTCGGCCACCGGCCCCGCGTACGGCGCCTCGTCCATCGCGTCGAGATACTCACGCATGGCCGCGAGCGGCTTGGCGAAGGTGTGGCCGCGCGCCCCGACGATCGGGGCGTGGCTCGCGCCCAGGCCGAGCAGGAAGCGCCCGTCGTACGCCTCGGCCAGGGTCTGTGCGGCGACGTGCGTGGCGGAGGCGTCGCGTACCCAGATGTTGGCGATGCCGGTGGCGACCGTGATCCGCTCCGTCGCGGCCAGCAGCAGCGCGGCCTGGCTCATCGACTCGGTGGCCGGCGTCTCACCGAACCACAGGGCGCCGTACCCCAGTTGCTCGATCTCGGCCGCCGCCTGACGCGCCACGGCGGCCGGCACCCGGCCAAGTCCGCCGTGCCAGACACCGACCCGGCCGATCCTCGCCGCAAGACCCTGCTGCTGCACCGTTCCTCCACTGGTTGAGGGGTAGCGAGCCCCGCCCGCCTCAAGGCGGCGTACGGGGCTTCTCCTCGGTCACAGCACGGCGGACCGGTACGGCATTCCCCGGTCGCCGATCGATTGGGCCAAACGGGTGGCCCGATTCGGCTGGAACACATGGCAGAGCGGCCGCCCTTCCAAAGAAGGACGGCCGCTCGGCGTCGTACCCGAGAAGCAGACGCGTCAGCCCTCGACGCCCAGCTTTTCGAGGATGAGTTCGCGAACGCGGGCCGCGTCCGCCTGGCCGCGGGTGGCCTTCATGACCGCGCCGACCAGAGCGCCGGCCGCGGCCACCTTGCCGCCGCGGATCTTGTCGGCGATGGCGGCGTTGGCGGCGATGGCCTCGTCGACGGCGGTGCCCAGGGCGCCCTCGTCGGAGACGACCTTCAGGCCGCGCTTCTCGACGACGGTGTCCGGGTCGCCCTCGCCGGCCAGCACGCCCTCGATGGTCTGGCGGGCCAGCTTGTCGTTGAGCGAGCCGTCGGCGACCAGCGCGGCGACCCGGGCGACCTGCTCGGGGGTGATCGGCAGGGCGGCCAGGTCGATGCCGTCCTCGTTGGCGCGGCGGGCCAGCTCGCCCATCCACCACTTACGGGCCGAGGCGGAGTCCGCGCCGGCGTCGACGGTGGCGGTGATCAGGTCGACCGCGCCCGCGTTGAGGATCGACTGCATGTCGTGCGCGGAGATGCCCCACTCCTCGCGCAGCCGGTTGCGGCGCACCCGCGGCAGCTCGGGGAGCGCGGCCCGCAGTTCCTCGACCCACTCGCGGGAGGGGGCCACCGGCACCAGGTCCGGCTCGGGGAAGTAGCGGTAGTCCTCGGCCTCTTCCTTGATGCGGCCGGCCGTCGTGGAGCCGTCCTCCTCGTGGAAGTGCCGGGTCTCCTGGATGATCGTGCCGCCGGAGGAGAGCACCGCGGCGTGCCGCTGGATCTCGAAGCGGGCCGCCCGCTCCACGGAGCGCAGCGAGTTGACGTTCTTGGTCTCCGACCGCGTACCGAACTTCTCGGTGCCCTTGGGGCGCAGCGACAGGTTCACGTCGCAGCGCATCTGGCCCTGTTCCATCCGGGCCTCGGAGACGTCCAGCGCCTTGATGAGCTCGCGCAGTTCGGCGACGTACGCCTTGGCGACCTCGGGGGCCCGCTCGCCCGCGCCCTCGATCGGCTTGGTGACGATCTCGATGAGCGGGATGCCGGCGCGGTTGTAGTCCAGGAGGGAGTGCCGGGCACCGTGGATCCGGCCGGTCGCGCCACCGATGTGGGTGGACTTGCCGGTGTCCTCCTCCATGTGCGCACGCTCGATGTGCACCCGGAAGATCTCGCCGTCCTCCAGCTGCACGTCGAGGTAGCCGTCGAAGGCGATCGGCTCGTCGTACTGGGAGGTCTGGAAGTTCTTCGGCATGTCCGGATAGAAGTAGTTCTTCCGGGCGAAACGGCACCATTCGGCGATGGAGCAGTTCAGGGCCAGGCCGATCTTGACGGCGGACTCGACGCCGGTCGCGTTGACGACCGGCAGCGAGCCGGGCAGGCCCAGGCAGGTGGGGCAGGTCTGCGAGTTGGCGTCCGCGCCGAGAGCCGTGGAACACCCGCAGAACATCTTGGTGTTGGTGCCGAGCTCGACATGGACCTCCAGGCCCATGACGGGGTCGTACGTCGCGAGGGCGTCCTCGTACGACACCAGGTCAGTGACAGTCACGGTGAAACTTTCCCTCTCAGCCCAGCAGGACGTCGTCGTCGCCCAGGCGCTTCAGTTCGCGGTAGAGGATCGCCAGGCCGGTGACGATCGCCGCGGCCGAAACGGCGGCGTCGATCAGGCGGAGCGTGTCGTTCTCCTTGCGGGCCAGCTTGGCCTGCTTGGCGACGCTGATGGCGCCGAACGCGGTGCTGCCGATCGACAGGTACAGACCGGACTTGGACTTCTTGAAGTTCTTGGCCTTCTTGGTCATGGCGGTCACAGTGCAGGTGCCTCCTCGAGCAGCGGGTGGCCCCACTTGTCGGTGAACGCGGCCTCGACCGCGGCACCGACCTTGTAGAGCCGGTCGTCGGCCATGGCAGGGGCGATGATCTGCAGGCCCACCGGCATCCCGTCCTCGGGAGCCAGGCCGCAGGGCAGCGACATGGCCGCGTTGCCTGCCAGGTTGGTGGGGATCGTGCACAGGTCGGCGAGGTACATCGCCATCGGGTCGTCGGCGCGTTCGCCGATCGGGAAGGCGGTGGTCGGCGTGGTCGGCGAGACGATCACATCGACCTGTTCGAAGGCCTTCTCGAAGTCGCGGGTGATCAGCGTCCGCACCTTCTGGGCGGAGCCGTAGTACGCGTCGTAGTAGCCGGAGCTGAGCGCGTACGTACCGAGCATGATCCGGCGCTTGACCTCGGGGCCGAAGCCGGCCTCACGGCTCAGGGCGGTGACGTCCTCGGCGGACTTGCTGCCGTCGTCGCCGACCCGCAGGCCGTAGCGCATGGCGTCGAAGCGGGCCAGGTTGGAGGAGCACTCCGAGGGCGCGATGAGGTAGTACGCGGACAGCGCCAGGTCGAAGGACGGGCAGTCCAGCTCGACGATCTCGGCGCCCAGCTGCTTCAGCAGCTCGACGGACTCGTCGAAGCGCTGGATGACACCGGCCTGGTAGCCCTCGCCGCGGAACTGCTTGACGACGCCGACGCGCATGCCCGCGACGCTGCCGTTGCGGGCCGCCTCGACGACCGGCGGGACCGGCGCGCCGATGGAGGTGGAGTCCAGCGGGTCGTGGCCGGCGATCACCTCATGCAGCAGCGCGGCGTCCAGGACCGTACGGGCACAGGGGCCGCCCTGGTCCAGGGAGCTGGAGAACGCCACCATGCCGTAACGGGAGACGCCGCCGTAGGTGGGCTTGACGCCGACCGTGCCGGTGACGGACGCGGGCTGGCGGATGGAACCGCCGGTGTCCGTGCCGATGGCGAGCGGGGCCTCGTAGGAGGCGAGGGCGGCGCTGGAGCCGCCACCGGAGCCGCCGGGGATCTTCGTGAGGTCCCAGGGGTTGCCGGTCGGCCCGTAGGCGCTGTTCTCCGTCGACGACCCCATGGCGAACTCGTCCATGTTGGTCTTGCCGAGGATGACGACGTCGGCGGCCTTGAGCTTCTTGGTGACCGTGGCGTCGTACGGCGGCAGCCAACCTTCGAGGATCTTCGAGCCGACGGTGGTGGGGATCCCCTCCGTCGTGAAGATGTCCTTGAGCGCGAGCGGGACACCGGCCAGCGGGCCGAGCTTCTCGCCGCGGGCCTTCTTCTCGTCCACGGCGCGGGCCTGGGCGAGCGCGCCCTCGCGGTCGACGTGCAGGAAGGCGTGCACCTTCTCGTCGACGGCCTCGATACGGGCCAGATGGGCCTCGGTCACCTCGACGGCGGTGACCTCACCGGCGGCGATCTTCGCCGCGATCTCGGCGGCGGTGAGCTTGATCAGGTCTGCCATGTCGGTCACTCCTCCCCCAGGATCTGCGGCACCTTGAAACGCTGCTGCTCCTGGGCCGGGGCGCCGGACAGCGCCTGCTCGGGGGTCAGCGACGGACGGACCTCGTCCGGCCGCATCACGTTGGTCAGGGGCAGCGGGTGGGAGGTCGGCGGTACGTCTTGATCGGCGACCTCGGAGACGCGGGCGACCGCGCCGATGATGTCGTCGAGCTGTCCGGCGAAGTGGTCGAGCTCTTCGGCCTTCAGCTCCAGACGTGCCAGCCGGGCGAGGTGGGCGACCTCCTCGCGCGTGATGCCAGGCATGCAGATCCTCTGCTGGGTTCTCGGAGTGTTCTTGGCTGTAGCTGTTTATGCGGGCCCAATCCTATTGCGTACCGCATGGGAATCGCGCAGGGCTTTCCCGCAGGCCCCTCGGGGCCGCCGCAGGCCGCCGGCGGCCCGTCGTCCGACGGCCTGGTCAGCGGTCGCTGGACGACGGGCCGCCGGGGTGGTGATCTCCGGCCTGGGGCGCGGTGGGCCCGGGCCGGGGCCGGGGGGCCTGCGGCTCGGGCCGGGCAGGGGCGTCGGGCTCCGCGGCATCGGGCTCGTCGCCACCATCGGGCCCGGTGGCGTCCGGCTCGACGGCTTCGGGTCCGGCGGCTTCCGGCTCGACGGCTTCGGGCCCGGCGGCTTCCGGCTCGACGGCTTCGGGTCCGGCGGCTTCCGGCTCGACGGCTTCGGGCCCGGCGGCTTCCGGCTCGACGGCTTCGGGCCCGGCGGCTACGGGATCATCGCAGGCCGGCTCGGCAGCTTCGGGATCGTCGCGGACAGGCTCGGTGGACCGGTCGCCGTGACGGGGCGGGAGCTCCGGCACCGGGTCTGGTGCCGCACCCTCCCCGGGGGCTTCGGGGTGTTCTTCGGAGCGGGGACACGGGACGGCCGGTGGCCGGGTCAGTTCAGGACCTGTCCCGAAGGGCGCTCGGCGGCCTTCTCCGCCGCCAGGGCGGCCGTCTCCGATTCACGCTGCCAGCCGCGCTCACCGCGGGCTCTCAGCCAGGCCGTGGTTTCGTCCGGTGGCATCGCGGCGGCCACCAGCCAGCCCTGTACGGCGTCACAGCCGAGGTCGCGCAGCCGCTCCCAGGTCTCGTCGTCCTCGACGCCCTCCGCGACGACCAGGAGGCCGAGGGAGTGGGCGAGGTCGAGGGTGCAGCGGACGATCTCCGCGTCCTCGGTGTCGACCGCCAGCCGTGCCACGAAGGAGCGGTCGATCTTCAGCTCGCTGACCGGGAGGCGCCGCAGATGGACCAGGGAGGAGTAGCCGGTGCCGAAGTCGTCGAGGGACATCTTCACGCCGTGCGCGGTGAGCCCGGCAAGGGTGTCGGCGGCCCGCTGCGGGTCCTCCAGGAGGACGTGCTCGGTTATCTCCAGCTGGAGGGCGCCCGGTGGGACGCGGTGCCGGGCGAGCCGCGCGGCGACCGCACCGGCGAACCCCGGGGAGTGCACATCGCGCGGGGAGACGTTGACGGCGACCGGCACCTCCAGGCCCATCGCACGCCAGCGCGCCACCTGGGCGAGGGCGGTCTCCAGGACGTACTCGGTCAGGCGGGGCATCAGCCCGGAGGACTCGGCGATGGCGATGAACTCGTCCGGTGGGACCCTGCCGCGGTCCGGGTGCACCCAGCGGACCAGTGCCTCCAGCCCGGCGACATGGCCGTCGAAGCCGACCTTGGGCTGGTAGTGCAGCTCGACGTCGCCCGCGTCCAGGGCGCGCCGCAGATCGCCCAACAGGCCGAGCCGGTCGGGGGTGTTGCCGTCCCGCTTGGCCTCGTAGAGCTCGACGCCGCTGCGGTCGCGCTTGGCCTGGTACATCGCCACATCGGCGCGGCGCAGCAGGCCTTCGGCGTCGAGGGCGTGGTCGGGGAAGACCGCGACCCCCGCGCTGGCTTCGAGCACGAGGGTCAGCCCGTCGAGATCCAGCGGCGAGCCGAGGGCGGCGACGAGATGGCGGGCCGCCCGCTGGGAGCTGGTGAGGGAGTCGGTGGTGGGCAGCAGGACGGCGAACTCGTCGCCGCCGAGCCGGGCCGCCTCGGCGCCACGCGGGAGGGCGTGCCGCAGCCGGTCCGCGATCTGCAGCAGCAGCCGGTCGCCGGCGAGGTGGCCGAGGGTGTCGTTGACGGAGCGGAAGCGGTCCAGGTCGATGAGGACCAGCGCGGAGCGGGCGCCGACGCGTTCGGCGTCGTCCAGCGCGGTCCAGGTGCGCTCCAGCAGCCACTGGCGGTTGGGCAGGCCGGTGAGCGGGTCGCGCAGCTGCTCCTCGGCGCGGGCGCGGGCTATCCACAGGGTGGAGTCCAGCGCGATCAGCGGGACCGCGAACAGCGGCAGCAGCAGCGGGGCGTGCACGGCGCAGACGGCGATCAGCGGGGAGATCCCGAGCAGGGCGATGCCGACGAGTGCCTGTCGTACGACGGCCGTTCGGGGGATGGCGGGCAGCTGGCCGGTGCGCGGGGTGAGGCTGAGCCAGAGCAGACCGCGGCTGACGGCGAGATAGCTGGCGGCGGTGACGACGACTTCGGGGAGGACGGAGAGGTTCCAGGCCGGCGGGGACCACGGGTGGCGGACGCTGGAGGCCACGCCGAACGCGGCGAGGCCGAGCGCCGCGGCGCCGATGCCGAGGATGTCCACCGAGCCGTGGACCACGGCCTGCCGCCAGCGGTGGCGCCGGGCGGCGCCGACGAGGACGACGACGGAGAGGCTGACGAGGGTGGCGGGCACCCAGCCGAACAGCAGCAGGACGGCGAGGGCGAGCGCGGCGCCGGAGCCCGTGCCGCCCCACCAGCGGTCCCGGCCGAGGGCGACCAGATGGCCCACGATGATGCCGGTGAGGACCGCCAGCGACCAGCCTATGGAGCCGCCGGGGAACAGCGCGTCACCTTCGCCGAGGTTCACGAGGACGCCCGTGGCGAGCGCGAGGCCCGCCACGGTGACGATGGTCCCGGGCAGCGCGGGCACGACGAGCCGCCGGAGCCGCGACGCCGGAGCGGCGCTGTCGGTCGGTTTCATTCCGATCCCTCTCACAGCCGGCTGTGCCCGCGCCACGGCAGGCGCACTCCTCAACAGTAGGCCGCGGAAGGCCGCCGCGGGCAGCGATCGGTGACGGTTGCCCGAATGCGACCAGGCGTCGCGGATCAATCTGGTATGCGCCGATGGGGTGACACCTCACTCCTCCTCAGGCGGAGTGACAGCTACCGCTCGTGCTGCGTCCGGACCCTGTTCCAGCAGCACCGCGAAGCCATCATCGTCCAGCACGGGGACCTTCAACTGCATGGCCTTGTCGTACTTCGAACCCGGGTTGTCGCCCACCACTACGAATCCGGTCTTCTTCGAAACGGAACCGGTCACCTTCGCTCCGAGGTTCTGGAGGGCCTCTTTCGCGCCATCTCTGGTGTGTGACTGAAGTGTGCCCGTTACGACGACGGTGACGCCTTCGAGAGGCCTCGGGCCCTCGTCACCCGTTTGCTCCTCCTCCATCCGGACGCCTGCGGCCCGCCAGCTCTCGATGATCTGCTGGTGCCAGTCCACGGCGAACCACTGCTTGAGCGAGGCGGCGATGGTGGCCCCGACGCCGTCGACGGCGGCGAGCTCGGTCTCGTCCGCGTCCCGGATGCGGTCGATCGAGCGGAACTCCCGCGCCAGCGCCTCGGCGGCCACCGGGCCCACATGCCGGATCGACAGACCGGTAAGGATCCTGGCCAGCGGGCGTTGCTTGGCCGCCTGGATGTTCTCCAGCATGGCCAGCGCGTTCTTCTTCGGCTCGCCCTTTTGATTGGCGAAAAAGGTGACAACCTTTTCCTCGCCGGTCTTCGGATCGCGCTTGGGCAGACCCGAATCGGGGTCCAGGACATAGGACTTGATGGGCAGCAGCTGCTCGATGGAGAGGCCGAAAAGATCGCCCTCGTCCCTCAGCGGAGGCTCCGCGGGCTCCAGCGGCTGGCTGAGCGCGGTCGCGGCGACATAGCCGAAGTTCTCGATGTCCAGGCACTTGCGGCCGGCGAGGTAGAACAGCCGCTCACGGATCTGGGCGGGGCAGGAACGGGCGTTGGGGCACCGCAGGTCGACGTCGCCCTCCTTGGCGGGCTGCAGCGCCGTGCCGCACTCGGGGCACTCGGCCGGCATCACGAACTCCCGCTCGCTGCCGTCCCGCAGATCGACGACCGGTCCCAGGATCTCCGGAATGACATCGCCGGCCTTGCGGATCACGACGGTGTCGCCGATGAACACGCCCTTGGCCTTGACCACGTCCTGGTTGTGCAGGGTCGCGAACTCCACTTCGGAGCCGGCCACCGTCACCGGCTCCACCACGGCGTACGGCGTGACCCGTCCCGTACGGCCGACTCCGACGCGGATGTCGACCAGCTTGGTGTTGACCTCCTCCGGCGGGTACTTCCAGGCGATCGCCCAGCGCGGCGCGCGCGAGGTCGAGCCCAGTCGCCCCTGGAGCCGGATCTCGTCCAGCTTGACGACGACACCGTCGATCTCGTGCTCGACGGCCGTACGGCGGGTTTCGGCGTCGCCGTAATGGGCGATGAACTCGCGGACCGCCGCCAGGGAGTCGACGACCTGGTTGTGCGCGGCCGTCGGCAGGCCCCACTCCTTGAGCAGGTCGTAGGCCTGCGACTGGCGGTCGATCACCAGGCCGTCGCGGGCGCCGACGCCATGGACGACCATGTGCAGCGGGCGGCTGGCAGTGATCTTGGGGTCCTTCTGGCGCAGCGAACCGGCCGCGGCGTTACGGGGGTTGGCGAACGGTGGCTTGCCGTCGGCGACCAGCCGCTCGTTGAGCTCCAGGAACTTCTCCATCGGGAAGTAGACCTCCCCGCGCACCTCGACCAGGTCCGGGATCCGGTCGCCCTTCAGGCGGTGCGGGATCTCCGTGATCGTGCGGACGTTGGGGGTGATGTCCTCGCCCGTACGGCCGTCGCCGCGGGTGGCGGCGCGGGTCAGCCGGCCGTGTTCGTAGGTGAGGTTGACCGCGAGGCCGTCGACCTTCAGCTCGCACAGGAAGTGGTAGCCGGCGCTCCGGGGGTCGCCGCCCAGTTCAACGGCGATCCGCTCGGCCCAGCCGGCCAACTCCTCGTCGTCGAAGGCGTTGTCGAGCGAGAGCATCCGCTCGCGGTGCTCGACCTCGGTGAACTCCGTGGCGTACGCACCGGCGACCTTCTGGGTCGGTGAATCGGGGGTGCGCAGCTCGGGGTGCTCGTCCTCCAAGGCCTCCAGGGAGCGCAGCAGCCTGTCGAACTCCGCGTCGCTGACGACCGGGGCGTCCTTCACGTAATACCGGAAGCGGTGCTCCTCGATCTGCTCAGCGAGCTGCGCGTGCTGCTCCCGCGCCGCCGCGGGCACGTCGGATCCCGCTGCGTGCTGTTCGCCAGCCACCGTCTTGTCCTCCCGTGGTCCTTGAGTGCGGTCACTCAGGGTTGTCTGCGAGTGATCTCGCCGCCCGGACGCAGTGGGCGAGGGCCGAGCGGGCATAAGCGGGCGAAGCACCCGCGAGCCCACAGGACGGAGTGATCACCACGGACTCGCTGAGAGTCCCCGGCGTCAGCCCCAGCCTGCGCCACAGCGTCCTGACACCCATGACGCTACCGGCAGGGTCTGACAATGGACCGTCCATGCCCGGCACCACGCCCGCGAACAGCGTCGTCCCGCCCTCGACGGCCTCCCCGACCGCCTCCTCCTCACGCTCGGTGAGCAGCGAGAAATCGAACGAGACGCCCGCGACACCGGCCCGCCGCAGCAGCCCGAAGGGCACCCCGGGGGCGCACGAGTGGACGACCACGGGACCGCCCTCCGCCACCCCGACAAGATCACGCAGCGCCCCCTCGACGACCGCCCGGTCGACGGCGCGGTAGGTCCGGTAGCCGCTGGCGGTCTTCACCCGCCCCTGGAGCACCGCCGTCAGCGACGGTTCGTCGAGCTGCAGCACGACCCGGGCGCCCGGCACCCGCCGCCGTACGTCCGCGAGATGGCCGCGCAGCCCCTCCGCCAGGGACGCGGCAAGATCCCGGCAGGCACCTGGGTCACCGACGGCCGCCTCGCCGTTGCGCCGCTCCAAGGCGGTGGCCAGGGTCCACGGGCCGACCGCGGAGACCTTCAGCGGCCCCTCGTACCCCTGGGTGAACTCCTCCAAGGCATCGAGGTCCTCGCCGAGCCAGGAGTGAGCCCGCCGGGTGTCGCGGCCCGGCCGGTCGCTGATCCGCCAGCCGCTGGGCTCCACATGGCCGTAGACCTCGACGAGCAGCCCCAGGGTCCGCCCGATCATGTCGGCGCCGGGCCCCCGGGCCGGGAGTTCCGGCAGGTAGGGGAAGGTCTCCAGCGACCCGGTGACGGTCTTCGCCGCCTCTCGTGCGTCACCGCCCGGCATCGACCCGATCCCGGTCGCCGCACCTGCGGCCCACTTCTGCGTGCTGTTCTCGCTCACCCAGGCAGGGTATGCGGCGGCCCGCCGGAGGGGGTGCGGCGGGCGGGGTGCGGCGGGGTGGGGACCGGCCAGCCCTGGGTGCCGGGCCCGCACGCTCGCAGGCGTACGGCGGGCCCGCTCCGGAACGTACGGCCGCCGCGACGGACGATCCGCCTCCGGCGCCGCGGACGAGGCATGCCGCCCACCACGGCCTGCGTACACCGGTCGTCACGGGCGAGTGCACCGGTCACCACAGGAGGAGTACACCCGTCACCACGAGCAGCTTCAACGGTCGCCACAGGCGGGCTACACCGGTCACGTCGGACCGCGCCCGCCCCTCACGCCCGGCTGCGTATGCCGAGCCGGCCGGCCACCGCGGCGACGGCCCGCGCGCCGGCCGTCAGGGCGAAGGCACAGGTCGCGCCCCGGTGGCCGCTGCCCACCCCCGTGAACACCGCGCCCATGACGGCGATGCCGACCAGGGAGCCGATCTGGCGGTTGGCGTTGAGCGTCGCGCTGCCGATATCGGCGTGTTCACGGCCCGCGGCGTCCATCAGGGCCCCGGTCAGCGCCGGGGAGCTGACCCCGCTGCCGATGTGGGCGACCGCGAGCACCGTCGCGAGCACCCCGTACGGCAGGCCGGGCGTGAGGATCATGAACAGCAGGGCATACCCCGCAGCGGAGAACGCCAGCGACCCGCTGTGTGCGGCCCGGTTGCCGAGGCGCGGCCCGATCCGGGTGTAGAGCAGGTTGCTGAACGGGCGCGCCAGAACCGCCGGGAGCATCTGCAGCCCCGCCGTCACCGGGCTCGCGCCGCGCCCGGTCTGAGGGAAGAGCCGGAGGACGAACAGCACCCCGTAGAAGGCGAAGTTGAAGAGGAATCCGACCGTATTGGCCGCGGTGAAGCTGCTGTCGGCGAAGAGTGCGACCGGCAGGATCGGGGTGCGGGCGGCCCGTGCACGGAGCACGAAGCCGGCGGGCGCCGTAGCGCTTCGCCGGGTGTCGGCGAGCAGCAACAGCGCGGCGAAGGCGAGGACATAGCCGTCGACGACCCAGGTCCGGCCGGACACGCGGTACGACGGCAGGGTCAGTCGCCGCGCCCCAGCGCCTTCAGCAGGTCATCGCGCAACGCGGCCCGCTCCTCGGGGGAGAGATGATCCAGCGGCGAGGCGGTCCCCGTCCGCCGCAGCAGATCGTGCCGCAACTCCCGCCCCGCGTCGGTGAGTACGAGCTGCTTGGCCCGGCCGTCCAAGGGGTGCGGCCGGCGCACGACCATGCCCTGCTTCTCCAGCCTGGAGATGACATACGTGACATTCGGCGGCTCGCAGCACAGCACCCCGGCCAGCTCCCGCGCGGTCTTCGGCTCGCCGAGCTCCTCCAGCACCTTGGCCTGCGTCGGCGTCAGATCGACCTCGGCGACACGGCTGCGCTGATGGGCGTCCAGCCGTCGACTCAGCTCCGTCACGAGCCCCCGGATCTCCCGGAACCCGCACCCGGCCGCCGCGGTCGACTTCGCTTGAGTGGTCACGCATGCAGCGTACGTCGGCGCCACGCAAAGCAGCAGGGCTGTGGAAAGCAGTAGGGCTGTGAAAGGAGCAGGGCTGTGGAAAACCGTGAAGCGGGGCGGGAGCCGGCACCGCGGGCCCGCCCCCTTGCGGCTCAGCGCCCCGGCCGCACCGAGACATCGTTGATCTCCGCGTCCCGCGGCAGGTCGATGGCCGTGAGGATGGCCGTCGCCACCGACTCCGGATCGATCCAGCGCGCCGGGTCGTACTCCTTGCCCTCCTGCCGGTGGGTGCTCTCCTGCATCGGCGTGGCCGTACGCCCCGGGTAGACCGACGTCACCCGGACCCCGTTGTCGTGCTCCTCCGCCCGCAGCGCATCGGCCAGCGCCTTCAGACCGTGCTTGCTCGCGGCGTACGCGCCCCACTCGGCACGCGCACTCAGCCCGGCACCGGAGTTGACGAAGACGACATGCCCCTTGGCGACCCGTACCAGCGGCAGCAGCATCCTGGTGAGCTCGGCGGGCGCGACCAGGTTGGCGGCCAGCTGCCGCTGCCATGCCTTGGTCGGCAGATCGCCGACCGCACCCAGCTCGATCACGCCCGCGCTGTGCACCAGGGAATCGAGACGGTCCGGCAGCGGCTGCTGCCCGAAGGCCCAGGACAGCTTCTCGGGATGGGCGAGGTCACCCACGAGCGTGCGGGCGCCGGGGAACTGCTCGGCCAGCTCCTTCGCCCGGACCGCGTGGCGCGCCAAGAGCCACAGGTCCTCCCCGCGCTCCGCGAGCCGCCGTGCGACCGCCGCTCCGATGCCCGATCCTGCGCCCGTGATCAAGTGCGTACCCATGGGGAGATCCTAACGAGCAGGTGATCCTCACGAGCGGGTGAAGGGGCGCCGGGAGCGCCGGGAGCGGCGGGATCCCGGAGCGGCGGTCAGGCCTGGATGCCCGCGCGCTCCTCCAGGTAGGCCAGCGCCCCGACGCCGTCCGCCGCGAAGAAGACCAGGTCGGTGAGCGGAACCGGCAGGAAGCCCTCCGCCTCCATCCGCTGGAACTGCTCCTTCAACCCGTCATAGAAACCAGCGGTGTTCAGCAGCACCACCGGCTTGGTGTGCATCCCGTGCTTGCGCAGCTCAAGTATCTCGGTGGCCTCGTCCAGCGTGCCCATTCCGCCGACCATGACGACGATGGCGTCGGCGCGCGCCAGCATCTGCGCCTTCCGCTCGGCGAGATTCCGGGTGACGACCATCTCGTCGGCACCCTCAAAGGCCTTGTGCGCCAGGAACTCCACGGAGACGCCGATCAGCTTCCCGCCGGCTTGCTGCACCCCCTCGGCCATGACCTTCATCAGGCCGGCGTCCGAGCCGCCCCAGACCAGCGCATGCCCGCCCTTGCCCATCAACTCGGCGAACTGGCGGGCGGGGACGACATAGCGGTCATCGAGATCGGCGGCGGAGCAGAAGACGCAGATGTTCATGCGGTCACTTTACGAGCCGGGGGGTGGGGAGCTCGCGGGAGCCGGGCGGGGGCGGTCGGCGCGGAGGTGGCCGGCGCGGGGTGGCCCGGGCGTGGCCGGGGCGCCTCGCGGGCGGGGGGGGGAGGCCTCCGTAGCGAGGCTGCCGGGGCGTGGCCGGGGCGCCTCGCGGGCGGGGCGGAGGCGTACGCAGCGAGGCTGCCGGGGCGCCGGGCGGGGCGCCTCGCGGGACCGCCGGAGCGCTCCCCCGCCCCCTCCCCCTCTCCCCCTTCGGGGGAGGGGGCGGGGGTGGGTTCGGGGGTGGGGGGAAGAGCGGGTTCAGAAGCGGGAGATCAGATCAACCCTTGATCCAGCATCGCGTCCGCCACCCGCTCGAAGCCCGCGATGTTGGCGCCCGCGACGTAGTCACCGGGCAGCCCGAAGCGTTCCGCGGTCTCGTAGCAGCGCCGGTGGATCCCGCGCATGATCGTCGCGAGCTCACCCTCCGTACGCTCGAAGGCCCACGCCTCCCGCGAGGAGTTCTGCCGCATCTCCAGCGCGCTGGTCGCCACACCGCCCGCATTGGCCGCCTTACCGGGACCGAAGGCCACCCCGGCCGCCTTCAGGAGCGAGACCGCCTCGGGCGTCGTCGGCATGTTGGCGCCCTCGGAGACCGCCTTGACGCCGTTACGGACCAGGATCCGGGCGGCGTCCTCGTTCAGCTCGTTCTGGGTCGCCGACGGGAGCGCCACATCGCACGCCACGTCCCACACCCGCCCGCCGGGCACATAGGTGGCCGACACCCCGCGCCGCTCGGCGTACTCGCTGATCCGGCCGCGCTCGACCTCCTTGATCTGCCGCAGCAGCGCCAGATCGATGCCCTTCTCGTCGACGACATAGCCGCCGGAGTCCGAGCAGGTCAGCACGTTGGCGCCAAGGGCCTGGGCCTTCTCGATGGTGTAGATCGCGACATTTCCGGACCCGGAGACCACCACCTGCTGCCCGTCCAGCTCCTCACCGCGCTGCTTGAGCATCTCCTCGGTGAACAGCACGTTCCCGTAACCGGTGGCCTCGGTACGGGCCTTGGAGCCGCCCCAGGCGAGCCCCTTGCCGGTGAGCACACCGGCCTCCCAGCGGTTGGTGATCCGCCGGTACTGCCCGAAGAGATAGCCGATCTCGCGGCCGCCGACACCGATGTCGCCCGCCGGTACGTCGGTGTGCTCGCCGAGATGGCGGTACAGCTCCGTCATGAACGACTGGCAGAAACGCATGACTTCGGCGTCGGACTTCCCGTGCGGGTCGAAGTCGCTGCCGCCCTTGCCGCCGCCGATGTTCAGCCCGGTAAGGGAGTTCTTGAAAATCTGTTCGAAGCCGAGGAACTTCACGATCCCCAGATTCACCGACGAGTGGAAGCGCAGACCGCCCTTGTACGGGCCGAGCGCGCTGTTGAATTCCACCCGGAAGCCCCGGTTGACATGAACCGTCCCGGAATCGTCCGTCCAGGGGACGCGGAACATGATCTGCCGCTCCGGCTCACAGATCCGCTCCAGGACCTTCGCCTCGGCGAGCTCCGGACGAGCCGCCAGTACGGGGGCCAGCGTCTCCAGCACCTCGAGAGCCGCCTGGTGGAACTCGGGCTCCCCGGGATTGCGCCGGACCAGCTCGGCGTACAGGGCCGCCGGCCCGGCCGGATGAACGCCGGGCTTGACCTCAGATTGAACAGTCGACATTGACTTCCGTTCCCTTCGTGGCCGCGGTGAGGCCGTCTGCGGTCCGGACCTGACGACCCCTCACGTGCACGGAAACTCCTGGTGCACGCGGGTCGTCACCACTCCTCGTCCGGCAGCGCCGACGTCCTGTCGCACCACCGACACTATTCGGCACCAGCGCACCGATCGTCTGTGGGATGCGCGACACGTCGATCACGTACACCCTCGCCCCACTCCCCCGCCGCGCCCCTGCCCCGCTGCATGCCCGCAGGTCAACGCCTCGACCTCGGTGGACGGGCACCGCACACCGCCCCCGCGCGCTGTGCGGCACCTCACAGTTGACCGCCCCCCACTCGGCCGACCCCGCACCGGTTGACGAGGGCGATCACTAGTCCCCTGGGCCGCTCAGCCCGCGGCCCCGACCACCGGAGCGGTGGAGGCGGCCGATCCCGCAGCACCGGGCGCGGCGCCCGCCGCACGCTCCACCTCGGCCTTGACCATCTTCTCCATCGGGTCCGCGCAGCTTCCGCCCCCGAGGACCATCGCGAGCAGGATGGCCACCACCGTCAGCACGGTCCCGAGCCAGACCATCGTGTGCACCGGAATCGTGTACGCGCCGATCGCCTTCACCACACACTCGGACAGCAGCACGGTCCCCCATATCAGCGAGAACCTCCGCTCGGCCCGGCGGAACGGTGCGGACTCGACTATCAGCCGGTCCCAGGCGGCCTCGCCGGCCGGGCCGCCTTTCGTCACGAACGGCTTGAGCCCGGCGGTCATCAGCGGCTTCCCCAGGAACACGGAGACGATCATCGATATCCCGATGACGCTGCTGGTCACACTGTCCTTGGCGAGCATCAGCCGCGGATCGCCGGTCATCGTGCTGGTGGCCAGGCCCACGGCGTTGACCACGAGCATCAGCAGCGCGAGGCCGTTGACGCCGGAGCGCCGCACCAGGCTCCAGACCGTACGCAGCGCCGGCACCACACTGCTCCAGCCCAGCGCGGCCACCTCGCTCAGCCCGAAACCGTCGCTGAGCACGTAGTACATGGCCAGCGGAACGCCCGCGTCCACGACGAGCGGCATCAGACTCTGCGCCAGCGGACTGGGCCCCTTGCCGTTGCCGGCGCCCTCACTCCGGCTCTGACTCTCAGTCTGGCTCTTGCTCTGGCTCACGGTGGCTCCCCCGATGTGTTCTCTGCACTGCGTCTTACCGCTACGTCCTCAGCTTCGGGCACGGCCGCAGGCCGCAACAGTTTCGACTGTCCCGGCTTCCCCATGACATTTGTCAGGTCCGAGGTCAGTTCCGAGCGACGCGCAGCGCATCACCCAGCGCCTCGGCGAGCCGTCGCGACAGAAGCAGGGCTTGTCGTCCGGCGAGGTCCACGGCAGCAACCGCATCTCGGCAGCACGCCCTCCCCCACCTCACCGTCACGCCCGCCGCCTGGGCGTCTTCCTCGCATACGCGCAGGTCGCACCGGAAGCCGTCTGACCGGATACCGGTGGGCCGGCACCAGGTTCCGCCCCACCGCCCGCCGGTGGTCCGGCCGACCAACCAAAGAACCCGGGGAGAGAACCCCCACCCACCTACCGCCGCCCCAACTCCTCACCTCATCGGGTGACTTGGGCGCGGGAGCGTCCGGAATGCGGTTACGCTCGCCGCAGTTCCACTGCGCCAGCAGCCCACAACCGCACACAGAACGGCCCCCGGCGGGACGGCAATCCCAATCCGAGGGCCTGATCACTAGGAAGACGGAACCTTCCCCATGACTTCCGCGCATTCTAACGCGCCCTCATCCGCGCACGCTCGCCCTTCCAGCGGCGTCATCCACATCCGTACGCGCCAGACCTCCCGCTTCACCGTCCTCGCCAACCGCCTTGCGCAGCGCGCCGGCAGCGCGGTCACGGTGGGCGTCGCGGCGTACATCCTGTCCCTCCCCGATGGCGCACCGATCACCATCGACGCGCTCTGCACTCACTTCGCCGAGGGCAAGACGGCCATCGCCGCTGCATTACGCGAGCTGGAGGCCGAGGGCTGGCTGGAGCGCCGCGTCGAGCGCGGGCCGCACGGCCGGATCACGACCCGCACGTTCGCCTACGACCTGCCGGGAGCACCCCCAGAAGTACCGCTGGAGGCAGCCCCGGGAGCGCCCCCGGTAGCGGCCGAAGCGGACGGCCCCGAGCCCATCACCGAGCCGGAGCGCACCCACATCGCGGAACCAGAGCCCGCACCAGCCTCCACCCCGCCCACACCGCAAGCCGCCGAGCTCCTCGCCGCCCTCCCCCACCGCGACCGCCGCCTGCTCCTCTCCGAACGGGAGATCACGGCGCTCGCCCCGGCCGTCACCGACTGGCTCGACCGCGGGGCGGGTCCGCAGGAGATCACCGACGCCCTGACCAGCGGCCTCCCCGCACGCCTCAACCGCCGCCCGGCCCGCCTCCTCGCCCACCGCCTGTCCGCCCTGCGCCCACCGTCCCGTACGGGGCCGCCCGCGCAGCCCGACCGCCCACCCGTCGTCCCCCTCCAGAACTGCGACGGCTGCGATCGCGCTTTTCGCGCCGACGGCCCGGGCCGCTGCCGCGACTGCCGCGCCCCGGCCGAGGTGCGGCGAGCCGCCTGAACGGGCCACACGCCGAGAATCACCAACCCACATCAGCGGCCGAGGCCGTAGCCTGAAAGGACAGGACAGGATGAGTTCCGCACTGGCAAACAGGGAGGCGCCCATGACGTCCGCACCCCCCGATGACGAGCCGCACTCCGCTGCTGCCCGCAAGCCCGCACATCCGCTTCGTACCATTCGCGAAATCCGGGATTCGCTGCCCGAGGATCAGGTGCGTCACTTCGACGCCGAACTCGCCGAGACCGACATGGATGACCTCCCCTCAATGCTCACCCGCTGGGCGAAGCTGGGGAACGATGGGTTCCTGGAATTCCTGCTCTCGACTCCGTTCGAGGGGCTGGAATTCGGCGAGCGTTCCTACGATGAGCAGGATGACAGCGAGTGATCTATCTCCTCGACACCAATGTCATCTCCGAAATCTCCGTCAGGCCCAGGCCCGCACCCGAGGTTGTTTCCTGGGCGAAGTCCCTCCCGGCCGGCAACATGTACATCAGCGTCATCACCATCGGCGAGATCGAGGCCGGAATCGCCGCGGCGCCCGACAACAGGCGTCGCGCACACTACGCCCAGGCATTAGACGAATTGCGCCGGGAATACCAAGACCGTATTGCCGTGCTCGATGAGCCGGGGGCGATCGCTTACGTCGAGCTGCACAGGCAGCTCAAGGCGGCCGGAACGAGCATCGACCCGCCCGACGCCCTGATCGCCGCAACCGCGCTGGCCAACGACTGGACGGTGGCCACCCGGAACGCCAAGCACTTCGAGCGCACCGGAGCCAGCGTCGTCAACCCCTGGGACCACGCCGCATAGGCGCCCGGCCCGGGAAGACAAGTTCCGCATGAGCAGCCAACCAGTGCACAGCGACGGTCCCCTCATGCCGATGCCTGATCTGACCCTCCCGGCACTGCGCTCGGCGGTCGCCGCACTGGCCTCCGCCAAGCTGCCGGAGCTGGTCGAGGAGATGCGGCAGGCATTCGACCGGGCGGGCCAGGACGGCAGCACGGCACCGATCCGCATGCTCTACCGTCGCTGGGCCATCTTCGTCGCCATCGAGCGTGATCCGGCCAGAGCAGCCCGACTCCCGGGGGCCGCTATCGCATGCTGAGCTATCCGACGGACGTGTGCGGGGAACGCATCGTGGTGGTCAGCGCCTCCTGCCTGTGAACCGCCTGGGCAGGTCCAGCCGGGGCTACGCCCCCGCCCGTGCCCGCCGCTCCGTAGTGGCGATGGTCGCCGAGCCGACCACCCGCGTGCCGTCGTACAGCACGATCGCCTGGCCGGGGGCCACGCCGCGGACGGGCTCCGTGAACGTCACCTGAAGCTCGTCGCCGTCAACCAGCTCGGCCGTGACCTCGGTTTCGCCGCCGTGGGCGCGTAGCTGGGCGGTGTACGTGGCGGGGCCGGCCGTCGGGGGGCGGCCGCACCAGCGGGGGCGGATGGCGGTCAGGGCCGTGACGTCGAGGGCTTCGACGGGGCCGACCGTGACGGTGTTGTCGACCGGGGAGATGTCCAGGACGTAGCGCGGCTTGCCGTCGGGGGCCGGGTGGCCGATGCGCAGGCCCTTGCGCTGGCCGATGGTGAAGCCGTACGCGCCCTCGTGTGTGCCGAGGCGGTTGCCGGACTCGTCGACGATGTCGCCCTGGGCCGTGCCGAGCCGCTTGGCGAGGAAGCCCTGGGTGTCGCCGTCGGCGATGAAGCAGATGTCGTGGCTGTCCGGCTTCTTGGCGACGAACAGGCCGCGGCGGGCGGCCTCTTCGCGGATCTCGGCCTTGGTGGTGAGGGTGTCGCCGAGCGGGAACATGGCGTGCGCCAGCTGGCGGTCGTCGAGGACGCCGAGGACGTAGGACTGGTCCTTGGCCATGTCGGAGGCGCGGTGGAGTTCGCGGGTGCCGTCCTCGCGCAGGACGACGGTGGCGTAGTGGCCCGTGCACACCGCGTCGAAGCCGAGGGCGAGGGCCTTGTCCAGGAGGGCGGCGAACTTGATCTTCTCGTTGCAGCGCAGGCAGGGGTTGGGGGTGCGTCCGGCCTCGTACTCGGCGAGGAAGTCGTCGACGACGTCCTCGCGGAAGCGTTCGGCGAGGTCCCAGACGTAGAAGGGGATGCCGATGACGTCGGCGGCGCGGCGGGCGTCGTGCGAGTCCTCGATCGTGCAGCAGCCGCGGGCGCCGGTGCGGAAGGACTTGGGGTTCTCGGAGAGCGCGAGATGCACGCCGGTCACATCATGGCCGGCCTCGGCGGCGCGGGCCGCGGCGACGGCGGAGTCGACACCGCCGGACATGGCGGCGAGTACGCGGAGGCGGCGGGGGGCGTCATCAGTCATAGCCCGTCCAGAGTAGACGGAACCGGTGACAGTGCGGAAAGCGTTGATCAACGCATGGGGAAAAGTGGCGGGGAGCACGGTGGGCAGCACGGTGACGGGGGCAGCGGCGAGGGGGCCGGGCCCGGGGTGACGCGGCGGCGGGCGCTGTGGATCGGGGGCGGCTCGGTGGTGGCCGCCGGGGCCGCGGCGTTCGCGGCGCGGGACGAGCTGGCCCACTGGTGGTGGCGGCTGCCGGGGAACGACAAGCCGCGGACGGCGGGCGCGGTCGACTTCCGGGGTGCGCAGTGGGTCGCGGCGTCCCCGGAGAACTACCGGCGGGCGGACCGGCCGGCGGACTACGGGATCGACCGGGTCGTGATCCACGTCGTCCAGGGCAGCTATGCGACGGCGCTGAGGGTCTTCCGGGATCCGGATCATGAGGCGGGTGCCCATTATGTGGTCCGCAAGGACGGGCACATCGCCCAGATGATCCGTGAGCTGGATGTGGCGTTCCACGCCGGGAACCGCGGCTACAACGAGCGGAGCGTCGGGATCGAGCACGAGGGGTTCGTGGACCGGCCGGAGTCGTTCACCGCTGCCATGTACGCGTCGTCGGCACGACTGACGGCGGGGATCTGCCGCCGCTACGGCTTTCCGGCCGACCGGGAGCACATCGTGGGGCATGTGGAGGTGCCAGGGACGGATCACACCGACCCGGGGCGGCACTGGGACTGGGACCGCTATCTGCGGCTGGTCCGGGCCGAGCTGCACCGGGCGGCACGGGCGACGCAGCGGCCGCCCGTGCGGAAGGCCTAGGGAGGGGTCTTGGGGGTCGGCCCCGGGGTGATCCAAAAGACCCCTCCCTGGAGCCGCGTCAGGCAACGTTCGCCCTGTCGACGTCCTTGCCCAGATGGGGGTTCAGCCCTTGTGATACGTTCGGCGCCGCCGTGCGCCGCTGCGAACTGAGGAGGTGAGACCGATCAACGCTGTGACAGGTCGGGGCTCCCTCCCGCGCAAGGCCTAGGGAGTGCCCGCAGAAGGCATCCCGAAAGGCTTGAAACGCTATGCGCTTCGCCTCTCAGACGTCGTCCGACGGCGTCCGCGAACAGCTCTTCACCCTCGGTGAGATTCCCGGCGTGCTGTGGACGCCGGAAGGTGCCGCCGGTACTCGTCCCCTGGTCCTGCTGGGACACGGCGGCGGCCAGCACAAGAAGGCCCCCGGAATAGTGGCCCGTGCGCGCCGCTTCGTGGCCGAATGCGATTTCGCGGTCGCGGCGCTCGACGTGCCCGGCCATGGCGACCGACCAAAGGATGAGGAGTACGACCGGATCGCGACCGAGAACCAGGCTCGCGTGGCGGCCGGAGCGGAACTGGCTCCGCTGATCGCTGAGTTCCAGGCGCTCGTAGCTCGCCGGACCGTCCCGGAATGGCAGGCGGTCCTGGGCGCGGTCCAGGGACTCGATCACGTCGGCACCGGCCCGGTGGGCTATTGGGGGGTGTCGTTGGGTTGTGGACTTGGTGTTCCGTTCGTTGCCGCCGAGCCCCGGGTCCGCGCCGCGGTTCTGGGCTTGGGCGGGGCGTCGGCATCGGCCGGGGCCGCCGCGCGGATCACCGTCCCGGTGGAGTTCCTGGTGCAGTGGGACGATGAGCGGGTGCCTCGGGCCCAGAGCCTGGCACTGTTCGACGCCCTGGCCTCGGCCGAGAAGACGCTGCACGCCAACCCCGGCAAGCACGGGGAGCTCCCGGCGTTCGAGCTGGACAGCACGCTACGGTTCTTCGCCCGGCACCTCGGCTGATACCGCCGAGCGAGGTCCGCGACGCGCGCCGATCGGGATCCGTTCCCGGTCGGCGCGTCGTCGCCAGGCCAACGTTGCCTGATGCAGTTGTCAGCTGAGGCCCGCGCTCCTGGCCCGTTCCACCACCGGGCCGATGGCCTGTGCCAGGGCGGCGACGTCCTCGGCCGTGGAGGTGTGGCCCAGGGAGAACCGCAGGGTGCCGCGGGCGAGCTCCGGGGACATGCCGGTGGCCAGCAGGACATGGCTGGGCTGGGCGACGCCGGCGGTGCAGGCGGAGCCCGTCGAGCAGGCGATGCCCTGGGCGTCCAGGAGGAGCAGCAGGGAGTCGCCCTCGCAGCCGGGGAAGGAGAAGTGGGCGTTGGCGGGAAGCCGGCCGGCCGGGTCCGGGTCGCCGCCGAGGACGGCGTCCGGGGCGGCGGCGCGGACCGCCTTGACCAGGTCGTCGCGCAGCGCGCCGATGTCGCGGGCGAAGTCCGCGCGGCGGGTGACGGCGCACCGGGCGGCGGCCGCGAAGGCGGCGATGGCGGGGGTGTCGAGGGTGCCGGAGCGCACCTGCCGCTCCTGGCCGCCGCCGTGCAGCACCGGCACCGGGGCGTACTCACGGCCCAGCAGCAGGGCGCCGATGCCGTACGGGCCGCCGATCTTGTGGCCGGAGACGGTCATCGCGGCGAGCCCGGAGGCGGCGAAGTCGACCTCCAGCTGGCCGACCGCCTGCACCGCGTCGGCATGCAGCGGAATCTCGAACTCCGCGGCCACCTCGGCGAGTTCGCGGACCGGCTGGACGGTGCCGATCTCGTTGTTGGCCCACATGACGGTGGCGAGCGCGACATCGGCGGGGTTGCGGGCGATGGCCTCGCGCAGCGCGCCGGCATGCACCCGTCCGTAGGTGTCGACCGGAAGCCATTCGACCCGGGCGCCTTCGTGCTCGGCGAGCCACTCCACGGCGTCGAGGACGGCATGGTGCTCGACGGGGCTGGCCAGGACCCGGGTACGGGACGCGTCGGCGGCCCGGCGCGCCCAGTACAGGCCCTTGACCGCGAGGTTGTCGGCCTCGGTGCCGCCCGCGGTGAAGACGATCTCGCTCGGGCGGGCGCCGAGGGAGGCGGCGAGGGACTCGCGCGCCTCCTCGACGGTGCGCCGGGCCCGCCGGCCGTCGGCGTGCAGCGAGGACGCGTTGCCGGTGACGGTCAGCTGGGCGGTCATCGCCTGCACCGCCTCCGGGAGCATCGGAGTGGTGGCGGCGTGGTCGAGGTAAACCATGGTGCGCACGATTCTACGAGCTGGCGCGACGGGGTCTGGGGGCGCATCCGCAGCGCGTGGATGCTTCGTGCCCGGCGGGGCCACCGTCCGTTCGCTCGGACCACGCTCGGCGGCCCGAACAGCTCGTCCCGGGCCGCCGAGCGCGGCCCGCCGCCGGTCCGCCCGCCCCCCCTCGACACCCCTGTAAGGAGTCACTAGCCTGATGGTCATGACTGACTGGCTTCTGGACCGTACGTTCCGCACCGCGTCGGGCGACGAGGTGCGGTGGGCCGTGCTCGGGGCGGGGCGGGAGACGGCGCCCGCGGTGGTCCTGCTGCACGGGACGCCGTTCTCGTCGTACGTCTGGCGCGGTGTCGCCCGGGCCCTGGCCGCGCGGCACCGGGTGTTCGTCTGGGACATGCCGGGGTACGGCGCCTCCGGGAAGCGCGACGGGCAGGATGTCTCGCTCGGCGCGCAGGCCCGGGTGTTCGGGGAGTTGCTGGAGCACTGGGAGCTCGCCGGGGACCGGTCCCGGCCGGCTGTCGTCGCGCACGACTTCGGCGGCTGTGTCGCGCTGCGGGCGCATCTGCTGCACGGCGCGCGGTACGAACGGCTGGCGCTCGTCGACCCGGTGGCGCTGGCGCCCTGGGGCTCGCCCGCCTACCGGCTGCTCGGGGCGCACCGCGAGGTGTTCGGGCAGCTGCCGCCGGCGCTCCACCGGGCGCTGGTGCGGGAGTACGTGTCCTCCGCGAGTCACGCCGGGCTGCCCCCGGCCGTCCTCGACCGGCTGGTCGAGCCCTGGTGCACGGACGAGGGGCAGCCGGCGTTCTACCGCCAGATCGGGCAGAACGACCAGCGGTTCACCGACGAGATCGAGGGGCGCTACGGCGAGATCGCGCTGCCCACGCTGATCTGCTGGGGCGCCCGGGACACCTGGATTCCGCCCGCCAAGGGCCGCGAACTGGCGGCCCGCATCCCGGGCTCCCGTCTGCGGCTGATCGAGGGCGCGGGCCACCTGGTGCAGGAGGATGCCCCGGCGGAACTGACCGCGGCGCTGGGGGAGTTCCTGCGGGAGGAAGGCGCTCCGGGGCGCGGCGTACCTACGGGGTGAGGCGACGGCTCAGGGTGCGAACGGCGGCCACCACCTCGGCCACCCCGGCCTCCGCCGCCGTGAGCGCGTCGGAGGCGGTGAGCGACTCCAGGGCTGCGCGCAGGCGCGGCAGACCGGCGCGCGGCGCCCGGCCCGTCCTCTCCAGGTCACGGACGTGGCCGGCGAGTTCGGCCGCCAGGGCGTCCAGTGCGTCCAAGGCGTCCGAGGTGTCCGGGGTATCTGGAGAATCTGGAGACTCCGGCGGGGCGGTCGGGCCGGCAGGCCGCGGGCCGGTTGCCTCGTCCGCGCCCCGCAGCCGCAGCTGATCGCCGAGGGTGCGGACGGCCGCCGTCAGATCACGTAGCGCCGTGCCGGTGCGGGCGGTCTCCGCGGTGCGCGAGAACCCCGGCCGGTGCGGACCGGACGCCGAAGAATCCGGCTTCTCCCGGAGCAGCGCGCGCAGTTCGACGGCCTGCGGGGCGCCGAAGTCCTCCAGGACGGCGAGCGCCTCGCGCCAGTGCGACCGGGCCCCTTGCTTGTGTCCCAGGGCAGTCTGGGCATGTCCCGCCGCGGTCAGTGCGTCGGCCCGCCATCGCTCCCCGCCCGGCACCAGCAGCCGCTCCGCCGCGTCCGCAGCAGCCGTCACCGCCTCGCCGGGCCGGACCAGGGCGACCTTCGCCTCGGCCATCCGGCAGCGGGTGCGCCCTGCCCACAGGCGCTGCCGGTCCTCCTCGAACAGGGGCAGGGCCCGGGAGAGTTCACGGAGTGCGCCGGCGGGCCGGCCGGCCGACGACAGCGCCACGGCGAGGGCGTAGTGGCCGTGCGCGAGCCGCGGGGAGCCGCCGCCGGCGCTGCGGTGGGCGCCGATGCTCCGCTCGGCGAACAGCACCGCCTCGTAGCCGTTGCCGGTCGCCGCCCAGAGCCGGGCCAGCGCACCGAGCACGAGGGCCTCGCCGAGTGCATCGCCGCGGCGCCCGCACTGCTCCCATGCCGGGGTGAGATACCGCTCCGCGGTGTCGTGCTGCCCCTGGTGCAGGGCGATGATCCCGCGCGCATACGGTGCCCGGAAGCGGGTCAGCGCATCCCCGCAGCGGCCGGCCAGCTCCTGTGCCCGGCGCGCCGCGGCCTCGGCCTCGTCGGCCTTGCCCAGCGCGAGGTACGCCTCGGCCAGTGCCAGCCGGGCACGGCCCTCGGCCCGGGCGTCTCCCGCCCCTGCCGCCCGCGCCGCCACGGTCCGGGCGGCCGGTTCGAAGGCGGCGGAGAGCGCTCCGCAATCCGCGGTCGTCCCAGCGAGCAGAAGGAGGTCGGCGGCGGTCCGGACGGTCCCCGGGGAGCGGACCACGGCACGGCGGACGAGGGCGAGCAGCTGCGGCAGCTCCTCGACCCAAACGGCCAGGGCCTTGGTGCGGTCCTTCGTCGTGGGCAGGGGGCCGGGGGACGAGACCCGGGCCAGGTCCTGGAGCATCCGCTCACCGGGGTAGCGCAGCGCGAACATCTGCCGGCCCACGGCCAGATACCAGGCCAGCAGCCGCGACAGCGCCGCATCCCGCTGTGCCGCGGGCAGCTCGCGGCCGACGGCCTCGCAGGCCGGGCCCCGCATCTCGTCGGCCAAGCGGTGGCGATCGGCGGCCGTTTTCCGCAGGGCGCCGGCCGCCACCAGTT
Source organism: Streptomyces sp. 2323.1 (assembly GCF_900221035.1). Taxonomy (NCBI): domain Bacteria; kingdom Bacillati; phylum Actinomycetota; class Actinomycetes; order Kitasatosporales; family Streptomycetaceae; genus Streptomyces; species Streptomyces sp. 2323.1. The sequence goes on from NZ_LT907981.1 coordinate 2,447,753, forward strand.
CGTCCAGCACCTCACGGGTCCGCGGTGTGTTCTCGTCCAGCAGCGCGGCCGTGGCGCCGAAGGGGAGGCCGGCGGGCGAGGTGTCCGCGAGGTCCGCCAGCGCGAGCAGCCGGACGGCCCGGCGCGCGGGCACCGAGAGCTGCTCGTCGAGCGACGGGGGCGTCGGCTCGGGGCGGCGCTGCGACGGCACCACCCCGCCCGGCGGGCCCGGCACCGCACCCCCCAACCGCTCCAGCACCGGGCTGGCCAGGACGGCGAAGGCCCGCGCCGAGGCCTGTAGCCGCAGTTCCCCGTCCTCGTCGCCCATCAGGACCGGGAAGTCGGGCAGCCGCCCCATGTACGGCTCCAGCGACCGGCCGACCGCCTCGACGACCTCCACGGCCGCTTCCGCGCCCAGCCCGCTGAACAGCAACTCCCGTACGCCGGGGCGGAAGTCGTAGACGGGCTCGGTGGCCAGGCCCGGTGGCGGGGCGCCCAGGGCGCGGTCCAGGGTGTGTGCGGCGGAGGTGTCCCGGGCCCGGTCGGTGCGCTCCAGGAGGCCGCCGAGCAGGATCTCCGCGACATGGGTGGGGCCGGCGTCGCCCATCGTGGCCGCGCGCACCAGCTGCATCAGCGGTGTGGTCAGGGGGCGGACGGCGGAGAGGCGGACCGCGAGCCGGTAGGCCTCGGGGGAGAACGCGCCGCGGAAGTGCGCCAGCAGCTCCTCGGCGCTGCCCTCGGGCCGGTCCGGCCCCCGGTGCCCGGGCAGCTCGTCCAGCAGCACCGTGTCGATCAGATGCGGCACTCCGGGGCGGGTGAGCAGACCGGCCCACTGCTCCAGCGCGGACGCGGTCGGATGCAGCACGGGCAGCGCGAGCACCCCCGCCGCCTCCGGGTCGCGCTCACCGCTGAGCGGATCACAGACGAGGAGCCGGCCGAGGCCGCCGAACTCGGCGGGCGCGGCCAGCAGTCGGGGCCGGGCGTCCAGGGCGGTGCCGCGCCACAGCCGCCGGGGCAGCGGGTTCAGGACGGCCAGCGGGCCGCAGTTGCCCCATGCGGTCAGGGCGCGGACGGTCTGCGGGCTGCGCCATCCCGGGCTGGTGCCGTCGGTGAGCAGAAAGGTCACCGATGCGCCCGCGGACCGCCGGCGGTGCACCGGGCCGGCGGGGTTCCGGGGGTCGATCCGCTGGATCCGGACGGAGCGGAAGACCGTGCTCCGGGCGAGCAGCGCGCGCAGTTCGGCGGCGAGCGGCCCCCATACCTGCATGGCGGCCGAGCAGTCCACCAACAGCACGGCCGACCAGCGCGGTTCCTGCTCCGGGCGGGAGACGACATCGAGGAAGCCGGTCTCGGCGGCGAGCCGGACGGTGGCCTCGACGTCGGTGACGGTGCGGTGCGGGTGGTCACGGGATCTGCGCAGCGGGCGCAGCGCCCGGCCCAGCTGCTGGGCATCGGGCAGCGCACGCCCGCCGGGGACCCGCGCGGGGCGGGCCCGGTCCGCGCCGGATTCACCGCCCGCGCTCCCCCAGGCGTACAGCGCGCGCCGGGGCGGGCCGGGAGGCGTCAACGGACGGGTGGAGTCGGTGGGTCGGGAGTCACAGGAGGAGGCCGGGAAGTCGGCGGGGTCGGTGGAGTCGGCGGGGGCGGCAGGCGTCGTGGGCGCGGCGTCCGCCGACCGCCCCTCGGGTGCCGTGTCCGCAGCGGCCGTGGTGCCCTCCGCTCCCCCGGCCTCCGTACGCCGCCGGCCCTCCTCCGCTCCGTCCCCGTGCCCGGAGGCGTCCTCGCCCCAGGATGCGGCCCCGTCCCCGGATGCAGCCCCGTCCCCCGTCCCGCCCACGCACTCCCCCGGCTCCCCCGAATCCCCCGGCCCCCCGGCCGCCGTACGCCCCTCCATCACCCGTGCCAGCCACAGCACGTCGAGGAGTTCGGTGGCCCCGAGGTCGTAGCCGGCGGCCGACATCGCCTGTCGCAGTCGGTCGATCATGGCGCCATGGGCTCGTCGAGGCGGTGCAGTACGGCGCCGAGAAGCTCGTCCTTGGTGAGGTCGGCGCCGCTGATGCGCAGGTGGACGGCGGCCAGCAGCTGGTCGGTGGCCAGGGTCTGGGTTTGCGCGCGCTGGTGGAAGACCTCGATCAGGTCCTCCGCCGCGGCGACCGCCGGCGCGCCCAGATTGTGTTCGATGATCTTCCGCAGCCGGTCCCCGGTCGGCTCCGGCAGATCCAGCCGCACGCACCGGCGCAGGAACGCGGGCGGGAAGTCCCGTTCGCCGTTGCTGGTCATGACGACCACCGGGAAGTGGGTGCAGCGCACCACCCCGCGGTGGATCGCGACCCGCTCCCGGCTTCCGCTCAGCAGGACCGGCACCTCCTGCTGGTGCTCGGGCAGCCGGGCCAGCTCCGGGATCTCGAACTCGCCCTCCTCCAGGACGACCAGCAGGTCGTTGGGCAGGTCGATATCGGCCTTGTCGAGTTCGTCGACGAGCAGGACCCGGGGCCGGCCGGCGGCCAGTGCGCTGCCGAGCGGGCCGAGGCGCAGATACTGGCCGATGTCGCCGGCGGCCGTGGCGCGCGGAGCCCTGGGCCGGCGCACCGAGCCGTGGGACGCCTCGCGCTCCCGGCGCAGCGAGGCCTCCCGCAGGCGGCCCACGGCGTCGTAGCGGTAGAGGGCGTCCTGGAGCGTGGAGCGGCTGTTGACCGACCAGCGCAGGACGTCCCCGAGCCCGAGCTCCTCGGCGACGGCATGGGCCAGCGAGCTCTTGCCGGCGCCGGGGCGGCCGGTGACCAGCAGCGGACGGTGCAGATGCAGCGCCGCATTGACCACGGAGATCTCATTGCGCTCCAGGAGGTACGGCGCACGGGGCGCCGCCGCCCCGGCTCCGGCCGGAAAGCGCCGCCAAGGCGGTGGGGCGGGCAGGTCCGACGGGCCGCGGAACACCCACCAGGGCTCCGCCTCCGGGTCGTGGGGTGCGCCTGCTGCGCTCTGTCCGGTCACCGCACGTTCTCCTCGTTCTTTGCTGTGTGGCTCGCCGGGTGGGCCGCCGTGTCCACGGTGCACACCCGGGCGTTCAGGGCTGGGTCAGCACCCAGGCATCCGGGGCGAGTTGCGGGGGACGGTGGTCGGGTGCGTCGTACAGCAGGGACAGCCGGCGGCCGTGGTGGGTGGCGCTCTCCGGCTCGGCCATCGCCTTGGCCCGCTCCAGGCGCACCACCTCGGGGACCTCGGTGTGGTCGGCGCCGTCCACCAGGGCCAGCAGGTCCTGGGCGAGCTGTGCGCCGTGTTCGGCGCGGTGCCACAGCACGGTGTGGACGCCCGCCTGGACGCACTGCCGCAACAGCGTGCCGTGGTGGTGGGGCGGGCAGCAGACGATCACCGTCCCGGCGTCGCGGTGCACCTCCAGCTGGGCGCGGGCGACCATCCGGTCGGTGTGCCGCTCGTCGAGGACCAGGCGTTTGGCGTGCGGCAGGGCCGCGGTGCGCTGTTTCCATCCGGCGTAGCTCTCCCGGGAGCGCTCGGTGGTCCGCACCACCACCCGGCGGGTGATCCCCGGGACGAACGGCCCGTCCTCGTCGCCGTCGGGCGACTCCCACGAGTCGACGTCCAGACCGAGCCAGGCAGCCGGGAGGAAGTACTCCACCAGGGCGGTCTCCGGGTCTTCCCGGACCTCGGTGCGCAGCACCCGGCGGATGTCGTCCACCACCTGCTCGCTGCCCGCCTCGGCGTCGCGGACCAGCGCGAGACGGTGGGTCCGGCGGTCGGCGAGGGTCCAGATCTGGTAGGTGAAGCGGCGTCCGGTCGCCGTGGGCAGCAGCTCCACCTGGACGCGCGGGGCGGCGGACGGGGCGACGGTGCCCGGCAGGCCCGCTGCCGGGGTACGGACCGGGGCGGCGGCCGCGACCACATCGGCGCGGAACTGGCTGACCGCCGCCTCGTCGACGCCCGAGCGGGCACCGACGCGCTCGACCCAGGCGTCCAGGTCCTCGGACGGGTACGTACCGGCCGCGCTCTCCTCGACGCTGACCCGCACCACCCCTTGCAGCAGCGGCGGCACGGGCGCGCCGCTGAGGGAGCTGAAGCCCTCCAGGGCGTCCATCGCATCGGCCAGGCCGGCGACGGCGGGCAGCTCCGGGGCGTGCGGCAGGACGCGTTCGAGGAGGGTGCGGGGGTCGGTGCGGGTGCAGTGGGCCAGCAGGCCCGAGAGATCGCGGCGCTGACGGGTGGTCAGGTACTCGCCGGGGCGGACCGTACGGGCGGCCCGGCGCAGCCGTTCCCAGTCCTCGCGGGCGCCGTGGTGGCCGGGCCAGGGGTGCGGCTCGTAGGGGCCGCCGGCATGCGGCGGCTCGTAGTCCCGTACGAGGTCGAGGAGTTCGGGGATGCCGCGGCGGACGCCCACGGCCAGGCCGACCAGCCGTTCGAGGTCGGCCGCCGGGCCCGCCGAGGGTCTGCCCAACCGGGCGGCGAGCCGTTCCTCGCAGGCCAGCACCGCCTCGCGGCCCTGGAGTACCCGCTCCAGGGCGGTGAGCAACTGCTGCACCCCGCGCCGGGCGGTGGGCACCGCCGAGGGCGGCAGCGCCGGGAGTTCGGCCTCGATGGCCGGGACGCTGATGGCGTACATCGTCGTCGGCAGGGCGCCGGGCGCGGCCGGTTGGGGGGCTTGATGGACGGCCGCGACCAGACCGACGACGGCCTGCCGGGCCCGGTCCCACAGCGGCCCGCCACTGAAGCCCTCGGTGACCTCGGCGCCGCCGAGCACGTCCAGGGCGATCCAGGGCGGGGCCGAGACCCGGGGCACGGCGCGCACCGTGGGCAGCGGATTGCCGCTGGCCCACAAGGCGATGGTCTCGTTGGCGTAGCTGTGCTGGAGGAACGGTGCCGGCTCGGCGCCGGCGGGCGGGGCCTCGGCCAGTTCCAGGACGGCCAGATCGCCGTGGTAGGGCACCTGTCCGGGCCGGACCGGGGCGCTTGTGGCGGCCGTGGCCCGCGGCGGCACCCACATCTTCCGCACGACCCGCCCGGTCAGATCGCGGCCGGCCGCGACATGGGGCAGCCGGAGGGTGACCGGGTCGCCCGCTCCGGGGGTGTCCTGGGCGAAACGGTCCCTGCCCAGTGCGCTGTTGACGACATGGGCGCAGGTCAGCACGAGCCGCTCGGCGACCAGTACGCCCGCGCCGACGGCCCGGTCGCCGGACCGTAAGGAGGCGAAGGACTGCTGAAGCGGGGTGTCCGGACCTGCGCCTGCGCTCACGGCGTCGTCGTCCCTCCGGATCCGTCCGTGCCGCTGCCGAGGTTCCAGGTGGCGGAGACCTTGAAGCTGGCCTCGCCGCTGCCGGAGAACACCCCGAGGCTCAGGTCGGAGCCGAGCGTGACCCCGAACTCGACGGTGACCTCGTCGGGGCGGTGACTGCCGGCGGAGATCGAGCGGTGGATCTGGCCGAGTACGCCGCCGAGCGGGCGCAGGGCCTCTTCGAGGGCCTCGCCGCCACGGGTCAGCGCCCGGCTCATCCGGGCGTCCACACTGACCGGAAGGGCGGCGCCGAAGCCGTCCGGAAGCTCCAACTCGGCGTCGTCGCCGGGATGTCGAGGCCGGTCCCCGTCCGTCGGCCGCTGTCCGGTGGACCGCTCGTGTGTGCCGGAGTGCTGCCCGGCGGCCGGGTGCCCGTCCCGCAGCCACACCACGGTCGCGTCGTCGATCCTGAGAGCCACATCCCCCATGGCGATCAGTCTGACATGAGCCGGTCGGCCACCGCCTGCTCTTTGCGTCACACTTTCCGTCATCGCGCCCGGGGCGGGCTGCGAACGGGGCCGGACGCGACGTCGGGCCGGGGCCCGGCCCTCCCGGACAGGGGACCAGCCGTAGAGCTGGGCCCTACCCCTGCAACACCGCCCGCGCCAACTGCCGTGACTGGGCGACCAGTCGGTCCTGGGAGTCCCAGACCTCCGCGTCCTCCTCCAGGAAGCCGCCGGCCAGATTGCGGGTGGTGATGGCGACCCGCAGCGGGCCGGGGGCGGGGCGGTGGCGGATGTGGGCGGTCAGTTCGACGGTGGGCACCCAGCCCAGCAGGCCCATCTCGAAGGCGGTGGGCGGCAGCGCGTCGACGGTCAGCAGCAGGGAGAGCGGGTCGGGGTCGCGGCCGTCGGCCAGACCGAACCAGGCGCGCATCTCGCCCTTGCCGGAGGGGGCGCCGACCGCCCAGCCGGCGGTCGCCGGGTCCAGGCGCAGGTCGAGCCGCTCGGTGATGGCCGTGCTGCCGGGGATGGCGGAGGCGTCGCCGGGGGCGTCGTCCGCGCCCAGGCAGTGCTCGTACGGCGGGATGGCCGGCGGCTTGGCGGTGGTGCGGACGTCGTCGGGCAGGGCGTCGAGGTCGCCGTACGAGGCGAGCACCCGCAGCCGCTCGATCTCGTTGCCGTCCTCGTCGGTCTGGAGGAGGCGGGCGGTGCCGGTCGACATGGTGCGGCCGGTGCGGACCACCTCGGTGCGGATGACGGCGGGGCCCGGGACCGAGGCCGTCAGATAGTGCGCGGTGACCGACAGCGGGTCGGGGTGCGGGAGGGCCTCGCCCAGGGCGCGGCCCATGAGGGCGAGGAGGTAGCCGCCGTTGACCGCCTGGATGATCGTCCAGCCGGCGGAGAGGTGCGCGTCGTACACGCCCGGGGCGCGGCGGCTGACCGCCGTATCGCGGTCGAACTCGCTGTTGCCAAGGGTCACCAGAGCCATGGGTTGCACGCTACACCGGATAGTTACCGACCGGTAGTGTCAGTTTTGCGGCCTCGGCGGAAGCAGTCCTTCCGGGGCCTGCGATGATGAGCGCCATGCTTCACGTCCTCTACCTGGCCGGGGTCGCGGCGTTCGCGGCGAGCGGGGTGCTGGCCGCCTACCGCGCCAACATGGACCCCTTCGGCGGGCTGGTGCTCGCCTTCGCCGCCTCCATCTCCGGCGGCACGCTGCGTGATCTCATCCTCGACCGGCGGCCGTTGTACTGGACGCACGACTGGGTGCTGCTGACCGTGATCATCTGTGTCGGCGTCGGCACCATGGCGTATCTGCGGTTCTGGCAGCTGCCGCACAAATCACTGCTGGTGGTCGACGCGGTCGGGCTGTCCGTCGTGACGGTGATAGGTGCGCGGGCGGCGATCGAGGCGGGCGCCACCCCGCTCGCCGTGATCATCCTGGCCGTGCTGACCGGCGTCACCGGCGAGGTGATCCGCGATGTGCTGTGCGGCGAGTTCCCGCCGCTGCTGCTGCGCGAGGACGTCTATGCGATCGCCGCGCTGGCCGGCGCCTGCTGCTACCTGCTGCTGCACCACCTCGGAACGGGCGCCACCCCCGCCGCGGCGATCTCGGCGGGGGTGGTCTTCGCCCTGCGGATGGGCGCGGTCTACCTCGGGCTGCATCTGCCGCGGCCGCAGCAGCTGCGCCCCCGGGGCGGCCGGCCGGACGGCGGCTGAACGGGGCTCTGGCACCCCCCACCCCCGAACCCACCCCCGCCCCCTCCCCCGAAGGGGGGAGGGGGGAGGGGGCGGGGGAGAGCCCGCCGGGCCGCGGCCCTCAGCCCCTACTTCCCCGGCAGCGCCGGCTTGCTGTCCGTGTTGAGCCAGGTGTGGAACAGGTCGTCCAGCTGCTTGCCGGAGATCTTCTCGGCGAGCGCGATGAACTGGCCGGTGTCGGCGTTGCCGTAACGGTGCTGTGCGGTCCAGGCCGGCAGCAGCTTGAAGAACGCCTTGTCACCGATCCGCTCGCGCAGCACCTGCAGCGTCATCGCGCCCCGCCGGTAGACGGAGTCGGCGAACATGGTGTCCCGCTTCGGGTCGGCGATCTTCTGCTTCCAGAAGTCGCTGTCGGCGGGGATGTCGTTGTAGGCCTTGCGGAAGGCGTCGTGGGCGCTGAGGGTCCCGCGGTGCTCGGACCACAGCCACTGCGCGTAGCTGGCGAAGCCCTCGTTGAGCCAGATGTTCTTCCACTGCTTGACGGAGACCGAGTCACCGAACCACTGGTGGGCCAGCTCGTGGACGATGGTGGTCTCGTTGCGCACGGCCGAGTAGACCGGCTTGGACTGCACCTCCAATGAGAAGCCTGCCTCCGGCATGTCGTCGACGATCGCCCCGGTCTCCTCGAAGGGGTACGGGCCGAAGATCTTGGACCAGTAGTCGGTGGCCTCGGCGGTGATGCCGTAGACGTCGACCTTGCCGGTGGGCAGGGTGGGGTCGGTGGCGACGTAGATCGGGGTGCCGCCGGGGGTGGTGCCCGTACGGATGTCGAACTTGCCGATGGTGGCGGTGGCCAGGTACGTGGCCATCGGGCGGTTCTCGCGCCAGTGGGCGTAGGACCGGCCGTGCGCCTCCCCCGAGTTGATGAGCCGGCCGTTGGAGACGCCGGTCAGGCCCTTGGGGGCGTCGATGCGGATGTCGTAGGTCGCCTTGTCGCTGGGGTGGTCGCTGGAGGGGAACCACGTCGAGGCGGCGTTGGGCTCACAGGCGACGAAGACACCGTCCTTGGTCTTCATCCAGCCGTAGTTGGAGCCGAAGATGATCGGCCCGCCCAGCGGCTTGGGAACACCGTGGTAGGCGAGGGTGACGGTGAACTTCCGGCCGCGGTGCAGCGCGAAGTCCGGGCGGATGGTGATCTCGTCGCCGGATCTGGCGAAGTGGGCCTTGCGGCCGTTCACCCGTATCGAGTCGACCGTCAGCTGCTGCAGGTCGAGGTCGAAGGCGGAGAGATTCTGGGTGGCCCGGGCGGTGAGCGTGGTGCGGCCGTCGAGGCGGCCGCTGTCGGGGTGGTAGCTGACGCCGAGGTCGTAATGCAGGGCGTCGAAGCCGCCGTTGCCCAACTTGGGGAAATAGGAGTCGCCGACTCCGGCGGCACCGGCGGACGCACCGGGCGCCGCGGCGATCGAGGCCGTCGCGGCCACCGCGGTGGCCAGGGCGAGCCACCGGGAGGTGCGACGCGCAGAACGGGAGAGTGCCATGAGCCATCCCTTCGGACACACGGATGAAGATCGAACAACCGTGCTGACTCTGCACTCTCCCGCTGCGTCTTGCCCAGGACTTTGCCAAGTCCAGGCGTTATTCGCCGGTTGAGGCCTTACTTCCGGCGGGGCCCTCGGCCGCCGGAGCGGCGGCCGGTGCCGGGTCGCCGGCGTTCTCCGGGTGGTGACAGGCCACCTGATGGCCGGTCCGCAGCGCGACCAGCGGCGGCTCGGTGGTGGTGCACACCTCGGTGGCCTTCCAGCAGCGGGTACGGAACCGGCAGCCGGAGGGCGGGTTGATCGGCGAGGGCACATCGCCCTTGAGCAGGATCCGGTCGCGCTCGGTGCGCCGCTTGGGGTCGGGCACCGGCACCGCGGACAGCAGCGCCTTGGTGTACGGGTGCATCGGCGTCTCGTAGAGCGCCTTGCGGTCGCTCAACTCCACGATCTTGCCGAGGTACATCACCGCGATCCGGTCCGAGACGTGCCGGATGACCGAGAGGTCGTGGGCGATGATGACGTACGTCAGGCCCAGCTCCTCCTGGAGGTCGTCCATGAGGTTGACGACCTGCGCCTGGATCGAGACGTCCAGCGCGGAGACCGGCTCGTCGGCGACCACCAGCTTGGGCTTGAGCGCCAGCGCGCGGGCGATGCCGATGCGCTGGCGCTGACCGCCGGAGAACTCGTGCGGATAGCGGTTGTAGTGCTCCGGGCTCAGGCCCACCAGCTCCAGCAGCCGCTGCACCTCCTTCTTCACCCCGCCCTCGGGCTCGACGCCCTGGAGGCGGAAGGGGGTGGAGACGATGCCGCCGATGGTGTGCCGCGGGTTCAGCGAGCCGTACGGATCCTGGAAGATCATCTGGACGTCGCGGCGCATCGGCCGCAGCCTGCCCGGCGAGAGGTGGGTGATGTCCCGGCCCTGGAACTCGATGGAGCCGCCGGTCGGTTCGTCGAGCCGGGTGATCAGCCGGCCCATGGTCGACTTGCCGCACCCGGACTCCCCGACGACGCCGAGCGTCTCCCCGGGCCGTACGTCGAAGTCGATGCCGTCGACCGCCTGCACCGCCCCGGTCTGCCGCTTGAGCAGCCCCTTGGTGATCGGGAAGTGCCGCACCAGACCGCGGACCCGCAGCAGCGGCTCGGGGTCGGCGGGGGCCTTCGAAGCCTCGGTCCCCTTCTGGAGCGGGATCGTCTTGTTCTGGTCGTCCGTCGTCTCGGTCACAGCTTCGGCGCAATCTCTTCGGTCCAGATACGCTCCCGCTCCTCCTGCGACATGTGGCAGGCGGAGAAGTGCCCGCCGCCGGCCTCGCGCAGCTCGGGACGGACCGTACGGGTCAGGTTGTCCTCGGGGACGTCCGCGTACGGGCAGCGGGGGTTGAAGGCACAGCCGGACGGGACGTTGATCAGGCTGGGCGGGGAGCCCTTCACCGGGATCAGCCGGTCCGTCTGGTCCCGGTCGATGCGCGGCATGGAGCCGAGCAGGCCCCAGGTGTAGGGGTGCTGCGGCGCGGAGAAGACCTTCTCGGCCGGGCCGCGCTCGACGCACCGGCCGCCGTACATCACCAGCAGATCGTCGGCGAGCTCGGCGACCACCCCGAGGTCGTGGGTGATGATGATGACCGCCGAGCCGAACTCCTTCTGCAGATCGCGGATCAGGTCCAGGATCTGCGCCTGGACGGTGACGTCCAGGGCGGTGGTCGGCTCGTCCGCGATCAACAGCTCGGGGTTGTTGACCAGCGCCATCGCGATCATGGCGCGCTGGCGCATCCCGCCGGAGAACTGGTGCGGATGGTCGTCGACCCGCTTGTCGGGCTGCGGGATGCCGACCCGGTCGAGCATCTCGATCGCCCGCTTGCGCGCGGTCTTCTTGTCCACGGCGTGGTGGACGCGGTAGGCCTCCACGATCTGGGTGCCGACCGAGTAGAAGGGGTGCAGCGCGGACAGCGGATCCTGGAAGATCATCGCCATCTCGCGGCCGCGCAGCCGGCGCACCTCGTCCGGATCGGCGGAGACCAGCTCCTTGCCGTCCAGCCAGATCTCGCCGGACATGGTCACCTTGCTGCGCTGCTGGCGCGCGGCGCGGTGCAGACCCATCACCGCGAGCGAGGTCACGGACTTGCCGGAGCCGGACTCGCCGACGATCCCGAGCGTCTTGCCCTTCTCCAGGCTGAAGGTCAGCCCGTCGACGGACTTCACCACGCCGTCGTCGGTGGGGAAGTGCACCTTCAGATCGCGCACGTCGAGGAAGGCGGCCGGCTGCGCTGCCTTCTCGGGGGCGGCCGCCGCGGTCCCCTTCCGGTCATCGGTGGAGTCGGTCACGAGAGCCTCACCCGCGGGTCGACGGCGGCGTACAGAACGTCCACCACCAGGTTGCATATGACGATGAAGAACGCGGCGAGCAGGGTGACGCCGAGAATGTTGGGCAGGTCGTTGGCGTTGATCGCCTCGACGGCGAAGGCCCCGACTCCCTTGAGCGAGAAGACCTGTTCGGTGATGAGCGCACCACCGAGCAGCAGGCCCAGGTCCATGCCGAAGACCGTGATGATCGGGGTGAGCGCGGCCCGCAGGCCGTGCCGGAGGACCACCTTGCGCTCCCGCAGGCCCTTGGCGCGGGCGGTGCGGATGTAGTCCTCGCTGAGCGTCTCCAGCATGCCCGCTCTGGTGAGCCGGGCGTAGAGCGCGGAGTAGAGGAAGGCCAGGGTGACCCAGGGCAGGACCAGGGTCCGGGCCCACAGGAACGGATCGTCCATCAGCGGTACGTAGTCGCTGCGCTCGAAGATCGGCCACTGGTAGGTGAACAGCGCCAGCGCCAGGGCGCCGGTGAAGAACATCGGGAGGGAGACGCCCGCCAGCGCCACGGTCATGGCCATCCGGTCGAAGAACGAGCCGGGGCGCAGCGCGGAGAGCACACCGGTCGCGACACCGGAGACCACCCACAGCACGGCCGCGCCGGCGGCCAGCGAGAGGGTCACCGGGAGCCGGGACTGGATCTCCGGCCAGACCTCGATATGGGTCTTGAAGGAATAACCGAAGCACGGCACATGGCACTTGGCCGCTTCCGGTCCGAATTTGTAGTCGACGCCGACGAAAATGCCCTTGAGGAAGTCCCAGTATTGCTCGAAGACGGGCTTGTCCAGGCCCAGGTTCTTCTTGACCGCCGCGATGTCCGCGGGCGTGGGGGCCTTTCCGATGTATTGCTGGGCAAGCTGGTCGGTGGTCTGCCCGGCCAGCTTCGGCAGCAGGAAGAAGATGCCGAACGTGACCGCGCTGACGATCAGCAGCAGGACCACTGCGCTGATCAGCCTGCGGATGAGGTACGAGAACACGGGGACGCGGCGCCGGCGCCGCGGGCCGGCCGCAACCGGCCCGCGGACACCCTGCCTTCACCTGCCTTCCAGGGCTGCTACTTCTTGACGCCGATGTTGAGGTAGTCGTACTCACCGCTGAAGGCCGAGGTGGACACCAGGTTGGTGGCCTTGGGCGAGCGGTACATCAGGACCTTGAAGTAGGTCAGCGGGACGATCGCCGCCTGCTCCATCGCCTTCTTGTCGATCTCCGCGTACGCCTTCTCGCGGGCCGCCTTGTCGGTGTTGGCGATGGCGCTGTCGAGCAGCTTGTTGATCTCCGGGTCGTCCAGCTGCGACAGGTTGGAGTTGCCGGACTGGCCGATCGCCTTGCCGTGCAGGATCTGCTGGAGGTAGCCGTAGCCGGTGGGGAAGTCCGCGCCCCACTGCATCATCATCAGGCCGACGTTGTTCTTCTTGTCGAACGCCGGCACACCGGCGTAGTCCGAGAAGTACTTGCTGGACGGGTAGGACTGGATCTTGGCGGTGACGCCGATCTTCTTGAGCGACTCGATGACCGAGGTGGCCGCGTCGACCTCGTCCTGACGGTCGTTGCGGGCCAGGATCGTGGTCGTGGCCTTGCCCGCGCCGCACGCGTCCCAGTGCTTCTTGGCCTCGGTCACGTCCAGGTTGTCGCCGCTGTACTTCTGCGGGTACAGGTCGTACTTCTGGTAGCCCTCGATGTCGGTCGGCAGGACCGTCGAGGCCACGGCACCGCGGATCGGGCCGCCGAGCGAGGTCTGGACGGCCTTCTTGTCGATCGCGTACTCGACGGCCTTGCGGCACTCCAGCTTGTCGAACGGCTTCACCTTGGTGTTGATCGCCGTGTAGACCAGGCGCTGGCCGAGCGCGTTGTCGGTGTTGGCCTTCTCCTTGGGGTCGACCAGCAGCTTGGCCTGCGTCTGCCCGTCGACACCGCGGCCGGCCAGGTCCACCAGGGTGTTGCCCGACTGGAGGTCCTTGTCGATGGTCGACTGGGCGACCTTCAGATTCAGGACGATCTTGTCCGGCAGCTGCTTGCGCAGCGGGTCGGTCTTCGCCGACCACTGCGGGTTGCGGACCAGGGTGAGCTGCTTGCCCTCCTGGTAGCTCTGGAACTTGTACGAACCGGTGGACAGCACCGCCTTGGTGTAGTCCGCGCCCTTGTCCTTGGCCTGCGGGACCGGGGCGGTCTGCGGGGCGCTGACCAGGTAGTCGAACTCGGCGAACGGCTTCTTGAGGTGGAAGACGACCGTCTGCGCGTCGGGGGTCTCGATGGACTTCAGCCCGGCCTTGCCCTTGTCCTTGTAGGGGCCCTTGTAGCCGCCGCCGTCGTTGTCCTGGAGGAACTGCTGGAAGTAGTTCGGGCCCAGCGAGAGGGTGTCGCGCGCGAAGTTGCTGCGCTCGACGGCGTACTTGACGTCCTGCGAGGTGACCTCGGTGCCGTCCTCGTACTTGACGCCCTTGCGGAGCTTGTACGTCCAGGTCTTACCGCCGTCGCTGGCCTTGCCCATCGACTCGGCGAGGTCCGGGACCAGCTCGTTGCCCTTGCTGCCGGGACCCGGCTTGAAGGTGGTCAGCGGGCGCGCGTAGAGCCGGCTGAAGTTGTAGACGAAGGCGTAGTAGGTGTTGCCCGGGTCGAACGACTCGGGGGCGTCACTGATCGCGTAGGTGACCGTGCCCCCCTTCGCGTCCGAAGCGTTGACGACGCCCTTGGTGGCGGCGTTCGCCTCGCCCGAACCGCTTCCGGAATCCTTGCCCCCGCTACAGCCGGCCAGCAAAAGGCCCGCACTGGTGATGGCCGCAACCGCCGCGACCGGAACTGACCTTCGCATGATGGTCGGTGCCCCTTCGTTCGTCGAGAAAGGTCAACATCAAAAACGCAGGTGGGACATGTGAGCGGGCGCCCCGCACCGCCGTCAGCGGCTGCGCGGGTCCAATGCGTCCCGCAGACCGTCACCGAGCAGGTTGAAGGCGAGCACGGTGACGAAGATCGCGAGGCCGGGGACGATCATGTACTGGGGGTCGACCTCGTAGTACTTGACCGCCTGGTTGAGCATCCCGCCCCAGGACGCCTGGGGCGGCTGGATGCCGACGCCGAGGAAGCTCAGGGCCGCCTCGAAGAGGATGTTGGAGGGGATCAGCAGGGTGGAGTAGACGATGATCGGCCCCACCAGGTTGGGCAGCAGCTCCCGGAAGAGGATGAACGGGCCGCGCGCACCCATGCCGCGGGCGGCGTCGACGAATTCGCGCTCCCGCAGCGAGAGCGTCTGGGCGCGCACGATGCGCCCCATGTACGGCCAGTTGAAGAAGCCGATCACGAAGATCAGCACCGAGATGTGCAGCGGCAGGCCCTCCAGGCCGAAGGCGCCGCCCTGCAGCGAGGCGGAGATCGCGATGGCGAACAGCAGCAGCGGGAAGGCCAGGAAGACATCCATCATCCGGCTGATGAAGGCGTCCACCCGCCCGCGGTAGAAGCCGGCGACCACCCCGAGGACGGTGCCGAGGGCGACCGACAGCAAGGTCGCGCCGAACGCCACGATCAGCGACACCCAGGAGCCCTCCAGGACCCGGGCGAGCAGATCGCGGCCGAACTTCGGGTCCACACCGAGCGGATGGTCCGCGCTCATACCGCCCAAGTCGCCCTTGGGAAGGGTGGTGTTGGGGTCGATCAGCGCCTGGTTGGGGTTGTCGGGGTCCAGCCCCAGCAGAGCCTGGAGCGGCCGGGAGAGCGAGGCGACGAGGACGAGCAGGATGACAACGATGGCACCGGCCACCGCGACCTTGTCCCGCCGGAAGCGAAGCCAGGCGATCTGACCGAGCGAACGCCCCTCGATCCGCTTTCCTTCCACGCCTTTCAGCACCGCTTCCGGCTGCGCCTGGGCAGCCGCCCCGGTGGTCTCGATCGGTGCGGTCACGGTGCCTTGACCCCTCTCGGCCGGCAATGACCGGCCCACATCCCCGCCGCATAGCGGCCTGCTTCACATCACTGGTGCAAGTCCTGCGGATTTCCCGGAAATTCGCGCGGTGGAATTCGGGGATTCGCGTGACGTCGTGCGGGATGACACTCGTAGAAAGAACCGAGGTCCTCTGCTGCCGGAGTCTTCATCCGAGTTGCGATCACTCACCAGACCCGGTCGGGAAAGGATGCGTAACTGTGATGTGGCCCACGGCTTTCCGTTATACGGACAACAACGCGGTCTGAGCGGGGCGCACCACCGCGCGAGAGGGCCTCAACCGCGGGTCAAAGCGGGAGAATTCACCCTGAAAAGGCATCGGGCCGACGCGCCGTGCCGTGTCAGCACCGTGTCAGTACGGGCGAGGGTAGCCGTAGCCGTACGAGGCGGCGGGGGGCTGCTGCTGGGTGTAGCCGTCACGGTCGAAGAAGGGGCGCGTGGAGGCCCGCATCCACAGGGCGACCGGGTCGTACTCGTCGTTCATCGCGACCGTGGAGACCGGCAGCCCGTCCGGCACCGCGCCGATCGACTGCTGGATCATCAACCGCGCCGAATCCACCGCCTGCTGGCCGGTGTCGTACAGATCCAGACCGACCGCCAGATACGGGGCACCGAGCGCGGGCTGCACCCAGGCCCGGCGGAGCGACCGGACGGCGGGCGTCCGGTGGGCGTTCTGCGCGAGCAGCGCATAGAACTGCGGGATGTCGATGACCGGCTCCGAGATCCGCAACGGCCCGGCGGGCAGCCGGTCGAGGCCGCCGGCGATCCGGCGCAGATCCAGCCAGGGGATGCCGACGCCGCCCCCGGGGGCGTGCGGGTTGAGCCACAGGCCCCAGCGGTCGGGGAAGAGCGCGGCGGCGATCTCGGGGCCGGTGACCACTTCGTGGTCGCGGTTCCAGCCGGAGGCGGCAAGCTCGGGCGCCGAGGTCACACAGGGCGCATAGCCGAGGCCGTCGACCTCCATGTTGCCGTACTGCGCGTCGGGCGCACCGGCCCTGCCCTGCCAGAGCAGCATCCAGACCTGGCCCGCGGCGAGCGCGTGCAGCAGCGCCTCATAGGCGTCGTAACGGCCGGGCGAGACCTGCTGGAGCAGCTGCTCCAGCTGCCCGGCCGCCGCCGGCCCCTGATGCGCACCCGCGCTCACGTCGTCCGTCCCTTCTGTCAGCAGGGCACGTGAGGGTGCGCCCGCCCGTCATCCAACCAGCTTAGGGCTTGCCGAGGGGCCAGGGCCGGAAGGCCGCGGCATCTGGTGCTCCGCACTCAGCCCTTATGAGTGGTGCCGAGAGAAGAAGGGGCGCACACGCTCCAGCATCCAGTCGGCGACCGGGTCCCCCTGGGCGAGATCGAGCATGACGAGCTGCACGGGCCAGGGCACCGGTACGGCGCCGAGCGCACGTCCAAGGGCTGACAGTACCGCCTCGCGGGCCGTGCCGTCGTGCACTGCGGCGGGGTCGGCGGCGACCTGAACACCGACGAACAGCGCGGGCGTGTCGCCCTCGACACTTGCCAGGGCACGCCGGGCAGTCAGGACAATTCCGGCGGCGGAGAACTCCAGTCCGGCGGCGGCGAGGAAGTCCACCGGCTCGTGCTGCCAGTCCGGTTCGAAGAGCCGCACCCGGCCGCCGCTCGGCAGCCCGTCCATCGACTGCTGCCCCGCCCGGCAGAGTTCGGAGACCGCGGCGGGCGGCAGCGGGACGCCTATCGTGCCGTCGGGGTTGACCGCGATACCGACCTGCGGCGGCAGCCCGCGGGCGAACTCCCGTGCCGGGGCGACGGTGAAGGACAGGTGCGAGCCGACCACCCGCAGGAATTCCTGCTCGGAGCTGTAGACCGGGACGTAGGGCGCACCGTCGAGCTCAAGGGTGGGCAGATCGAGGCCGCGGGCGCCGGGGCCGGCGCTCTGCGGGCCGCCGCCGTTGGGCAACGGCACCCACACCCGGCTGCGGCCCAGGACCTCGACGATCCGGCCGCCCGCGCCGGGATGTCCGACCGCGGCGGCCAGGACCTCTTCGAGTTCGTTCGCCGGCCACGCCAGCTGCGGTATCCCCTGCTCCGGAAATGTCATGTCAATCCACCCGTTCCAAACCGCACCTTCTGGCCGACGACACTAGACGAGAAAGCGCACGGGGAAACCCGCGGGGCACGGGCCCGCCGCGGTCGGTTCCGCTCAGTCGAAGCCGATGGTCTCCAGGGTGTTCGCCGCCCGCCGGTCGAGAAGGACCGCCGAGCCGACCCCGTACGGCAGCCGGGCCGCCTCCGCCGCGCCGACCAGCCGGCCCACCGCCCCGCGGTGTCGCGCGAAGGCGTACCCCGACACCCCGCGCCCGCGCGACTCCTGGCCGGACAGCGCCACCTCCGGCGGCACGTCGAGCAGCACCAGATGCAGCCCGCGGCCGCTGCGCACCGCCGCCCTGGCGAGCCAGCCGCGCACCCACGCGAGGGTCCCGCAGTCGTGCACCACCACGCTGTCGCCGGAGCGCAGTGCACGGCGCAGTGCCAGATAGTGGGCGGCCCGGACCAGCGGGCGGTAGAGGGCGTAGGGCAGCCGGCGCAGCCGGCCGCGCTCCCAGCGCTCGCGGACGTCCTGCGAATCGATGCGGTGCACCAGGGCGCCGCGCCGGTCCAGCGGCGGCACCACGCGCTGCATCAGGGTGCTCTTGCCGCTGCCCGGCAGCCCGGAGACCACGACCAGATCGCCGGCCGGGAACCGCAGCTCGACCGCGCCGCGCGCCCGCCCCTCGCCCCGCAGATCCACGACCCCGGCGCGGCGGCCGGGCCGCAGGACCCTGCGCCGCGGACAGCCGCCGCGGGACACGGCGGCGGCCGCCCCCGGCACGGCGCCGGGACGTACGGCCTCGGCAGACACGACCCCTGAAGTGGCACCGTACGCCGCTTCTCCGTGCACCGTGATCACCCTCCCCGTCCGGATCTGTTCCGGTTCGAGTCCGTCCCGTACCCGCAGAGTGTCAAGAAAAGGTAATGCCCATCAAGGTGGTTGTCCGATCTGCCCACGTCATGGGCCGGCCGCCCACCAGGGCTGCTGTATCGGGCGATCCCGTGCAATGATGTGGCCGCCACGTGCACACCGCGTCTCACTTGTGCACCGCCAACTCCATACCGGCCGCTTGAACCCGCGCGGGAGAGTCCCCGGCCGCCATGGCGGGGCGCCGAAGGAGCAAGTACTCCCTTGAATCTCTCAGGCCCCTATACCGCACGGGCGAGGCAGATCTGAAAAGCGAGTCACCGCCCGGTTGACGGGATGGCTCCACCCAAGGTGCAAACCGGGTCCGTTCGCAGGATCCCGGTGAACCTCTCAGGTTCCGATGACAGATGGGGAGAACGTCCTCTCACCCATGCCTGGGAGCCCAGAACCATGACTGATGCCCCACGTCGTACAGCCTTGGATGCCACCCATCGCGCGCTCGGCGCAACCATGACCGACTTCGCCGGCTGGGACATGCCGCTGCGCTACAGCAGCGAGCGCGACGAGCATGTCGCCGTCCGTACCCGCGCCGGCCTCTTCGACCTCTCCCACATGGGCGAGATCACCGTCACCGGCCCGCAGGCCGCCGATCTCCTCGACTACGCGCTGGTCGGCAACATCGGCGGCGTGAAGACCGGCCGCGCCCGCTACACCATGATCTGTGAGGCCGAGGGCGGCATCCTCGACGACCTGATCGTCTACCGCCTGGCCGACCAGGAGTACATGGTGGTCGCCAACGCCTCCAACGCCCAGGTGGTGCTGGACGCGCTGACCGCGCGGGCCGGCGGTTTCGACGCCGCGATCCGCGACGACCGCGACGCCTACGCGCTGCTCGCGGTGCAGGGACCGGAGTCCCCCGGCATCCTCAAGGCGCTGACCGACGCCGACCTGGACGGCCTGAAGTACTACGCGGGCCTGCCCGGCACGGTCGCCGGCGTCGAGGCGCTGATCGCCCGTACCGGCTACACCGGCGAGGACGGCTTCGAGCTGTTCGTCCGGCCGGCGGACGCGGTCGCCCTGTGGGAGGCGCTGTCCGCGGCCGGCAAGGACGCCGGGCTGGTGCCCTGCGGGCTGTCCTGCCGCGACACCCTGCGCCTGGAGGCGGGCATGCCGCTGTACGGGCACGAGCTCACCACCGCGACCACGCCGTTCGACGCTGGCCTGGGCCGGGTCGTGAAGTTCGAGAAGACCACCAACAACGGTGACTTCGTCGGCCGCGCCGCGCTGGCGGCGGCCGCCGAGCGCGCCGAGACGAACCCGCCGCGCAAGCTGGTGGGCCTGGTCGCCGAGGGCCGCCGCGTCCCGCGCGCCGGATACCCGGTCGTCAGCGCCGACGGCACGGTCATCGGCGAGGTCACCTCCGGGGCGCCCTCCCCCACCCTGGGCAAGCCGATCGCCATCGCCTATGTCGACGCGGCCTACGCCACACCGGGCACCGAGGGTGTCTGCGTGGACATCCGTGGAAGCCATGAGCCGTACGAGGTCACCGCGCTGCCCTTCTACAAGCGGCAGAAGTAGCGGACCGCTCCCGCCGGGAGCCGGCCGCGGCGCGCACCCGCGCGTCGCACTGTGCAAGAACCTCCCCTTGGCTCCGCCAGGGGCGACCCGCTTCACGACCACACCCTCGCGTACAGGAGAATCGAGCCATGAGCAACCCCCAGCAGCTGCGCTACAGCAAGGAGCACGAGTGGCTGTCGGGCGCCGAGGAAGGCGTCTCGACGGTCGGCATCACCGAGCACGCGGCCAACGCGCTCGGCGACGTCGTCTATGTGCAGCTCCCCGAGGTCGGTACCACGGTCGCGGCGGGTGAGACCTGCGGCGAGCTGGAGTCGACCAAGTCGGTCAGCGATCTCTACTCGCCCGTCGACGGGGAGATCACCGAGATCAACGAGGACGTCGTCAACGACCCCTCGCTGGTGAACTCCGCCCCGTTCGAGGGCGGTTGGCTGTTCAAGGTGAAGACCAGCGGTGAGCCGGCCGAGCTGCTCTCGGCCGACGAGTACGCCGCGTTCATCCAGAGCTGAGCCGCCGGCTCCCCGTCCGCCACCGCCCGAGTGGACGCTCCCCCGGACTCCGGGGGACCCCATCGCGCCCCCTGACTCCCCAGGAAAGACTCATGTCGCTTCTGAACAGCTCCCTCCATGAGCTCGACCCCGATGTCGCCGCCGCCGTCGACGCCGAACTCCACCGCCAGCAGTCCACCCTCGAAATGATCGCGTCGGAGAACTTCGCCCCCGTCGCCGTCATGGAGGCCCAGGGCTCCGTCCTCACCAACAAGTACGCCGAGGGCTACCCCGGCCGCCGCTACTACGGCGGCTGTGAGCACGTCGATGTCGTCGAGCAGATCGCCATCGACCGGATCAAGGCCCTCTTCGGCGCCGAGGCCGCCAACGTCCAGCCGCACTCCGGCGCGCAGGCCAACGCCGCCGCCATGTTCGCCCTCATCAAGCCGGGCGACACCATCCTGGGTCTCAACCTCGCCCACGGCGGGCACCTGACCCACGGCATGAAGATCAACTTCAGCGGCAAGCTCTACAACGTCGTGCCCTACCACGTCGACGAGAAGACCAACCTGGTCGACATGGAGGAGGTCGAGCGCCTCGCCAAGGAGCACCGCCCCAAGCTGATCGTGGCCGGCTGGTCCGCCTACCCCCGCCAGCTGGACTTCGCCGCGTTCCGCCGGATCGCCGACGAGGTCGGTGCCTACCTCATGGTCGACATGGCGCACTTCGCCGGCCTGGTCGCCGCCGGGCTGCACCCCAACCCGGTGCCGCACGCCCATGTGGTGACCACCACCACCCACAAGACCCTGGGCGGCCCGCGCGGCGGCGTCATCCTCTCCACCCAGGAGCTGGCCAAGAAGATCAACTCCGCGGTCTTCCCCGGTCAGCAGGGCGGCCCCCTGGAGCACGTCATCGCCGCCAAGGCCGTCTCCTTCAAGGTCGCCGCCTCCGACGACTTCAAGGAGCGCCAGCAGCGCACCCTCGACGGCGCCCGGATCCTCGCCGAGCGCCTGGTCCAGGACGACGTCAAGCAGCACGGCGTCGCCGTACTGTCCGGCGGCACCGACGTCCACCTCGTCCTCGTCGACCTGCGCGACAGCGAGCTGGACGGCCAGCAGGCCGAGGACCGTCTCCACGAGGTCGGCATCACGGTCAACCGCAACGCGATCCCCAACGACCCGCGGCCGCCGATGGTGACCTCGGGCCTGCGCATCGGCACCCCGGCGCTGGCCACCCGCGGCTTCACCACCGACGACTTCCGCGAGGTCGCCGACATCATCGCCGAGGCCCTCAAGCCGGCCTACGACGCCGACGCCCTCAAGGCCCGGGTCACGGCCCTGGCGGACAAGTACCCGCTCTACCCGTCGCTGTGACGCGTCTCATGCGTTGACCTCCCCGGCCCGTCGGCGACGGCGGGCCGGGTGGGGTGACGAGACGGGGCACAGGGCGCTGCGCCCGGGGCCCTCCCCCTGGGCTCACGCCCCGCAAGCCCCTCCCTTTCCCCTTTCTTCCTCCTCTTCCGCGGAGCCCCGGTGCGTCCGGCTCCAGCTGCCCGGCCCTCGCCCGGCACCTGACCGAGCCCCGCGTCCGCGTCCCCGACCGGGTCTGCAACCGGGCCCCGGCGGCCGGAATCCGGGCCCGGCCCGGCATCCGCCGCGGCTCCGTATCCACCCCGACACCGGCTGTTACGCCCCGCGACGGATGCCCGCCGGATTCCGTCCGGCGGCCGCATCTCCGGTCCGCGTTACGCTCGACAATCGGCGCAGAAACGTACCTCCTGCTCCATTGCTCCACCGTCCACCACGAGCAGACAAGGGAGTCCGCCCCCGTGGCCATCTCCGTCTTCGACCTCTTCTCCATCGGCATCGGCCCCTCCAGCTCCCACACCGTCGGCCCCATGCGCGCCGCGCGGATGTTCGTCGGACGGCTCAAGAAGGACGGCCTGCTCGCCCAGACGGTCAGCGTCCGCGCCGAACTCTTCGGCTCCCTCGGTGCCACCGGCCACGGCCACGGCACCCCCAAGGCCGTCCTCCTCGGCCTGGAGGGCCACTCCCCCCGCACCGTCGACGTCGAATCCGCCGACGACGAGGTGGAGCGCATCCGCACCACCAAGCGCCTGCGGCTGCTCGGCGCCGAAATCGGCGGCGCCCACGAGATCGACTTCGACGAATCGTCCGAGCTGATCCTGCACCGCCGCCGCGCCCTGCCCTACCACGCCAACGGCATGACCCTCTTCGCCTACGACGGCACCGGCGCGCCCCTCCTGGAGAAGACGTACTACTCGGTGGGCGGCGGTTTCGTCGTCGACGAGGACGCCGTCGCGGGCGAAAACCCGATCGTGCCCGACGACACCGTCCTGACCCACCCCTTCCGCACCGGCGACGAACTGCTGCGGCTCTCCCGCGACACCGGGCTGTCCATCTCCGCCCTGATGCTCCAGAACGAGAAGGCCTGGCGCACCGAGGACGAGATCCGCACCGGACTGCTGGAGATCTGGCAGGTCATGCAGGCCTGTGTCACCCGGGGTATGAGCAGCGAGGGCATACTGCCCGGCGGGCTGAAGGTCCGCCGCCGCGCCGCCCACTCCGCCCGCCAGCTGCGGTCCGAGGGCGACGCCGCCGCCCGCGCGATGGAGTGGACCACGCTCTACGCGATGGCGGTGAACGAGGAGAACGCCGCCGGCGGCCGGGTGGTGACCGCCCCCACCAACGGCGCGGCCGGCATCATCCCCGCCGTCCTGCACTACTACGTCAACTTCGTGCCCGGCGCCGACGAGGAGGGCGTCGTCCGCTTCCTGCTGGCGGCCGGCGCGATCGGCATGCTCTTCAAGGAGAACGCCTCGATCTCCGGCGCCGAGGTCGGCTGCCAGGGCGAGGTCGGCTCCGCCTGCTCGATGGCCGCCGGCGGCCTGGCCGAGGTCCTCGGCGGATCCCCCGCCCAGGTCGAGAACGCCGCGGAGATCGGCATGGAGCACAACCTCGGCCTGACCTGCGACCCCGTCGGCGGCCTCGTCCAGATCCCGTGCATCGAGCGCAACGGCATGGCCGCCGTCAAGGCCGTCACCGCCGCCCGCATGGCCCTGCGCGGCGACGGCCACCACCATGTCTCCCTCGACAAGGTCATCAAGACCATGAAGGACACCGGCGCCGACATGAGCGTCAAGTACAAGGAGACCGCGCGCGGCGGGCTCGCGGTGAACATCATCGAGTGCTGAGCGAACGGCGCCGCTGAGCCATCGGCGCCGGGAGGGGAGGGGCCGCCGGCGGGATCGGCGGTCCCTCACTCATGGGCCGGGGCCTCGTGGGCCGGGGCCTCGTGGGCCGGGGCCTCACGGTTCAAGCCGGCTACCGGCCGATCTCCCAGGCGAACGGCGGGAGTTCACGGGCCCGGGAGTAGATCTCCAGGGCCTGGCCCGCGGGGACGAAGGGGTGGACCCGGGCGCCGTCGAGGCCGGGCAGCACCCGGGCGCAGTGGTGGACACAGCCGGCGACCTCCCGGCCGTGGCGGTCGACGAGGGTCGCGGCGTCGTGCGGCCCCTCGCACGGGGTGGGGTCCTTGGACGCGGCGGCCGGGCAGCGGCCGCGGGAGGCGGCGGAGGCGTGGGCGGCCGGGCGCGGCACCCGGGCGTCGAGCGGCTGGTTCATCGTGGTGTCCCCCTGGCGGTGCGGTGGTACGTGCCGTGGGCGGTGCCGGTGGCGGGATGGCCGGAAGGCGCCCGCCGTCCTGGTGCCCAGGACAGTGCTGCTCGGCTCGGGACGTGTCCATGCCCGCCTTGGGAAAGACCTGGTCGGATCGTCAGCTGTTCGTGGGGTGGGCGTTGCCCTGCCGCGTACGGGGCACGGCGAGCGGCTCCAGGAGCAGCGCGAGACAGAGCAGGGTGGCCGCCAGCAGCCAGCCGCCGACGACATCGCCCGGCCAGTGGACGGCCAGGTAGACGCGGGTGAGGCCGACGCCGGCGGCCCAGACGGCGAGCACCGCCCACCAGGTGCGGGCGCGCGCGGGGCCGACGCGCCGGGCAATGCCCCAGGCCAGGATTCCGGCCGCCAGTGCCGAGGTGGTGGCGTGGCCGGAGGGGAAGGCGTAGCCGGAGGCGGGGCCGGCCCAGTCGAGGGCCGGCGGCCGGGGGCGGGCGAGCAACTCCATGAGGCCGTATCGGATCGCCTGGCCGGCGGCGAGGACGAGGACGGCGCAGCCCACCGCGCGCAGCCGGCCGCGCGCGTCCCGGCCGGCCAGCAGCCCGGCGAACACCGCCAGCAGATAGGGGACCGTGCCGGTGCCGGTGGCGGTCAGCACCCGGGAGATCGAGCGCAGCGGCTCTCCGTGGTGGGCGGCGGACCAGTGGACGGCGGCCCGTTCGGGGGCGAGCGGGACGCCGTGGCGTACGGACACGGTGACGGCCGCGGCGGTGAAGAGCGCCGCGCAGACCGCGGCGACGGTGAGCAGCGGACGGGTGCCGGGGCGCGGGCCGGGGCGTGCGGCCTGCGGTTCCGGACCTGGTGGCGGCCCGGACGCGGTCACCGGGCGGCCACCAGGGGACGCAGCCGGGTGGCGCGGATCCGCTCGACGGTGGGGCCGGCGTGGCGGGCGAGCGGGGTGCCCAGCCGGGCGACGAGGGCGCCGACGAGCAGGCCGACGACGACGTCGTGCGGGTAGTGCGCGCCGACCCAGACGCGCGAGGCCGCCATCAGGAGCGCGGCCGGCACCGCGATCCGGCCCAGTTGCCGGTCGCCCAGCAGCAGGGCGACGGCGGCGGCCGCCGCGATGGCGGAGTGGTTGCTGGGGAAGGACCAGTCGCCGGGGCCGGGACAGGCCTCGACGGTGACGGTGTGCAGCGTCCGACAGGGCCGCTGTTCGTCGAAGACCGTCTTGACCAGGTCGTTGACGGCATAGGCGAGGACCACCACGACGGGGGTGGCCAGCGCCCCCGCCATCGCGCCGGGGGCACCGTGGCGCGCCCGCCACCAGGCGATCAGCATCAGGACGGCGAAGAGGCCGAGGCCGTAGTCGGTCCAGTAGGAGATCAGGGTGTTCAGGCCGTGCGGGGTGTGCTGTGCCAGGCCGGTGATCCGGGTGTAGAGGCCGCCGTCCATCGAGGCGCCGCCAAAGGCGAGGTGGTTCACGGGTTCTCCTTGGCGGTGGTGCGTACGGCGCGGTGGTGCGGAGGGCGCGGTGGTGCGGAGGGCGCGGTGGTGGCCAGGGGCGGTGGCCCACGCGCCCCGCAGTGCGGCGGCAACCCCTGCCACCTGCGGTAATGCAGTGGCGGCGGCGTTGTCAGCGGCCGCTCCCATAATGGGTGCGGGCCTGCCCCACGGCCGACCTGGCGACTACAGTCACGTAGACGGCCCTCGGAACAATAGACGACGAAATGGTGAAGGGCGTTCCATGTCGGAGACATCACCTGTACAGCGGCGCCCTGCCGGCGAGCTGGAGGCGAGCGTGCTCGCGGCGCTCTGGGCGGCCGGGGAGCCGCTGAGCCCCGCCGAGGTGCAGCGCGCGCTCGGCGGCCGCCTCGCGCGCACCACCGTCACCACCATCCTCAGCCGGCTGCACGACAAGGGAGCGGTGTCCCGCTCCAGAGCCGGCCGCGGCTTCACGTATTCGCCGATACAGGACTCCGCGGGGCTGACCGCCCGGCGGATGCGCAGCGAACTCGACAAGCAGGACGACCGCGGCACCGCCCTCGCCCGCTTCGTCTCCCAGCTGACCAGCGAGGACGAGCAGTTGCTGCGGTCTCTGCTGGAGTCGGCGGGGGACGCCCCCGAGGGGCCGTCGGCCTCGCCGCAGCCCGGCCCCGGAGCCGGCCCGTGATCGTCGCCGTATGGATCCCGCTGCTGATGCCGCTGCTCGCGGTGCCGGCCGCCCGCCGGCTGGCCGAGTCGCTGCCGCCGCGCGCCGCCGCCTGGCTGCTGGCCGGCTGTGCGGCCGCCCTCGCCGGCTGTACGACCGCGGCGCTCGGCCTGCTGGCGGCCGCCGGGGCGCTGCGGCTGCCCCCGGTCGCCGCCCTCGGCCACCTCTCCCTGCCGCTGCTCGGCGGCAGCGGCGACGGCGCGGTGACCGTCCCCGTGGCCGTTGCCGCCGCCGTTCTGCTCACCGCCTGCACGCTCGCCGTCGGGCACCACGCCCGCCGGCACCGCGCCGAACTGCGCATCGCCCGGCAGGCCACCGGCGCCCACCCCACCTCCGGCGATCTGTGCGTCCTCCCCGACCCCGCGCCCGAGGCCTACGCCCTGCCGGGCCGGCCGGGCCGGGTGGTGGTCACCGCCGGGATGCTGCGGGCGCTGCCGCCGGCCGAGCGGGAGGCGCTGTTCGCCCATGAGCGCGCCCATCTCGCGGGCCGCCACCATCTGTTCCTGCTCACGGCCACGCTCTCCGCGGCCTGCCATCCGCTGCTCCGCTCGCTGCGCGCACCCCTGGCGTACGCCCTGGAGCGCTGGGCCGACGAAGCGGCCGCGTCCCGGGTGGGCGACCGCCGGGTCACGGCCCGGGCCATCGGACGCGCGGCGCTGGCCGCCCGCCCGGAGGCCGGGATGCCGCACCGTCCCGGCAGTGTGCTCGCCGCGACGGCCGGCCCGGTGCCGCGCCGGGTCGCCGCCCTGCTGGACGGGGAGCGGGCGGCCGGTCACCCCCCGATACGGGCCGGCTTCCCGGGCCGCCGGCTGATCGCCGCGGCCCTGATCGCCTGTGTCGCCTTCTCGGCGGGCGCCGCCCTGGACGCCGCGGCCGATCTGCACGAGACGGTGGAGGTGGCCCAGGGAGAGGTGGCGCACTGAGGGCTCCCGGGGGTGGTCCGGGAAGGAGCCGGGGCGCCCGGCGTCAGGAGTCCCCCGGCTCGTTCCGCGGGTGCGCCCGGGTGCCGCTCCCCTGGCCCGTCCCGACCGTGAATCCCAGGGTCGCGCCGCCGCCCTCGCGGCGGGCGGCGAAGGCATGGCCGCCGTGGGCGGTCGCGATCTCGCGGACGATGGCGAGGCCGAGGCCGGAGCCGGGCAGACCGCGGGCGGCCGCGGCCCGGTAGAAGCGGTCGAAGACCCGGGTGAGGTCCGCCTCGGCGATCCCGGGGCCGCGGTCGAGGACTTCGAAACGGGCGCCGGTGACCACGACCTCGATCGGCTCCGTCCCGCCCGCGTCGAACTTGGCGGCGTTCTCCAGCAGATTCGTCAGCGCCCGGTGCAGCGCGGCGGACCGGCCCTCGACCACCGCCGGGCGGACGGTCCGTACGGTGATCTCGCGACCGGTGCGGCGCCTGGCCGAGGCGGCCGCCTTCTCGGCGACCTCGGCCAGGCTCACCTCGGACAGCGGATCGTCGTCGCGCTGTCCGGCGGCCAGATCCACCAGTTCGTTGACCAGATCGCTCAGCTCCCTGGCCTCGCCCGCCAGGTCGGCGAGCAGCTCGTCGCGGGCGTCCGGCGGCAGCTCGTCGAAGCGCTTGAGCAGCGAGATGTTCGTACGGAGCGAGGTCAGCGGGGTGCGCAGCTCATGGCCGGCGTCCTGGACGAGGCGCTGCTGGTCCTGGACGGCGCTGGCCAGCCGGCCGAGCATGTCGTCGAAGGCCCGCCCGAGCCGGGCGACCTCGTCCCGCCCCGCCACCGGGACCGGGACGTCCAGCCGCCCGTGCTCCGCCACGCTCTCGGCGACCGAGGTCAACCGCACCAGCCGGCCGGTGATCCGGCGCGCCAGCCACCAGCCGCCCGCCCCGGCCAGCGCGATGACCGAGGCGGCCAGCAGGGCGGTGCGCTGCTGGAGGGCGGAGAGCAGATCCTCGGTCTCGCTGAACTTCTGGGCGACCTGGACCGCCCCACGGCCGCCGCCGAGCGCGACGGTCGCGACGTGGTAGACCTCGTCGCCGACGTTCGCCTCCCGCTCCGCAACCCGGCCGGCGCGGGCGTCCCGGGCGATCCGCTGTTCCTCGGCACCGGCCGGCAGGGCCGGGCTGCCCAGTTCCACGATCCGGCCGCCGGAACCCAGGATCTGCACATCGGTACGGGTGGGCCGGGTGAGGTCGTCGCGCGGCCCGTCGTGGTCGGGGTCGGAGGACGCATAGTCCTCGGGCCCCAGCGGCTTCTCCTGGACCTGGGTGCGCAGATCCCCCACGACCTCCGAGAACACCGACTTCTCGTCCACCCGCACCAGCCGGGCCGCCGCGTCGTAGCTGAGGAACCCGACGAGGACGGTCACCGCCGCGGCACCGGCGGCGAAGGCCACCGCGAAGGCGGTGCGCAGGCTGGCCGGCTTCCGGGTGCGCAGCCAGGCGGCCTGCCCGCCGCTGCGCCAGGACCGCAGCCGGGCCCGCAGCCGGGCGCGCAGCCCCCGGCCGGCCGGGGCGCCCGGATCTCTTCCGCCGCGGGGCCCGGACATCTCAGTCCTCCCGCAGGACGTAGCCGACGCCCCGCACCGTGTGGATCAGCGGGCGGCTGCCGGGGACGTCGACCTTGCGCCGCAGATAGCCCACGTACACCGCGAGGTTCTTCGAGCCGGGCCCGAAGTCGTAGCCCCAGATCCGGTCGTAGATCGTCGAATGGTCCAGGACGATCCCGGCGTTCCGGGCCAGCAGCTCCAGCAGCTCGAACTCGGTCCGGGTCAGCTCCAGCTCCCGCTCGCCGCGCCAGGCACGGCGCGAGGGGCCGTCGATCCGCAGATCCGCGGCCTCGACGACCCCGCTGTCCGCGAGCCGGGCCTCGTCCGCCTCCCCCGGCCCGTCGCTCCCGGCCCCCGGACCCGCGGCGCCCGGCGTCCCGGCCGGCTCCGGCGTCGTCCGCCGCAGCAGCGCCCGCAGCCGGGCGAAGACCTCCTCGACCTCGAACGGCTTGACCACATAGTCGTCCGCACCGGCGTCCAGCCCGGCGATCCGGTCCGCCGTCTCGACCCGGGCGGTGAGCATGAGGATCGGGGTGCGGTCCTGCTCGGCCCGCAGCACCTGGCACACCTGGAGCCCGTCGATCCCCGGCATCATCACGTCCAGCAGGATCACATCCGGCCGTTCGCGGTGGGCGGCGGCCAGCGCCTGAATGCCGTCGGCGACGGCGGTGACCTGGTATCCCTCCAGGGTCAAGGCACGCTCCAGCGCGGTGCGGATGGGGCGGTCGTCCTCGGCGAGCAGCACGGAGTGGGTCACGCGGCAAGTGTGCCAAGGGCTCGGGGGTGCGGCTGCGGGCGGCCGGTCCGATGGCGGGTTTCTTACTCGCCTCTCACCCGTGGTTCTTACCGGGCTCTCACCCTGGCCACGCCATTGACTTACCCCTTACCGCCACGGTTGCCCCCGTGCCGGACGGTCGGCCGCGACGACCAGGTCGCGAGGTACCGGCCGGTCGGAACGACTCGGCGCATCTCGGGGAGAGCACCACACCGCATGAAGATCACCCTCCTGCTGCACAACGCCTACGCCATCGGCGGCACCATCCGCACCACGTTCAACCTCGCCGCCGCACTCGCCGACCGGCACGACGTCGAGATCGTCTCGATGCTCCGGCACCGCGAGGTCCCGCGGTTCACCCCGGACCCCCGGGTGCGGCTGGTACCGCTGGTGGACACCCGCGTCGGCAGCGAGGACATGGCCGATCCGCTCTTCGGCGAGGCCGCGCAGGACTTCCCGCTCGCCGAGAAGCGGCACCACCAGTACAACCGGCTGGTCGACGTCCGCGCCGCGGAGTTCCTGCGCGGCACGGACGCGGACGTACTGATCGGCACCCGGCCCGGCATCAACGTCTACCTGGCCCGCTTCGGCCCCCGCCGGGCACTGCGGATCGCCCAGGAGCATCTGAGACACGACGCCCACAGCAAGCAGCTCCGCGCCGAACTCGCCCGCCACTACCGGACGCTGGACGCGCTGGTCACCACCACCGAGGCGGACGCCGCCGTGTACCGGGCGCGGATGCCGCTGCCCGGGGTGCGGGTCCTGGCAGTGCCCAACATCGTGCCCGCGCCGGACGTCCCGCCGTCCGAGGGCACCGCGAAGGTGATCTCGGCGGCCGGCCGGCTGGTCCGCGGCAAGCGCTTCGACCTGCTGATCGAGGCCTTCTCGGCGGTCGCCGCCAAGCACCCCGACTGGCAGCTGCGGATACACGGCGGCGGCGCCGAGCGGGCCAAGCTCCAGGGGCTGATCGACGGCCTCGGGCTGAGCGGGCAGGCGGAGCTGACCGGGCCGCGCTCGCCGATAGAGGCGGAGTTCGCCAAGGCCTCGATCGTCGCCTCGGCCTCGGACGCCGAGTCGTTCGGCATGACCATCGTCGAGGCGATGCGCTGCGGGGTGCCGGTCGTCAGCACCGACTGCCCACTGGGCCCCGCCGAGATCATCCACAACGGCAAGGACGGGCTGCTGGTGCCGCGCGGGGACGGCCAGGCGCTGGCCGGTGCCCTGCTGGAGCTCATCGAGGCCCCACAGCGCCGCCGCGAGATGGCCGAGGCCGCGCGGGAGAGCTCGCACCGCTACGACCCGAAGCCGATCGCCGAGCGCTATCAACTCCTCTTCCAGGAGCTGGAGTCGACGCGCACCGGCCGGGCCTGGCAGCGCGCCGTGGGCCGCACCCGGGGCCGCGTCCGACGGCTGCTGCGCCGGGCCCTGCGCCGCTGAGGCGGCCGTCCTGTATGGCGAGAACCGGTCCTTACCCGCACCGGATGCGCCGTCACATCCGCCCGCGTGCAAGGAATTTCCGGACCCGATCTGGCGCCTTCCGGTATCGGCATGCTGAACTGCTGGAAACTGCTGGAACGAAACTGAATCGCACGGAACACAGAAACACTGGATCCCGGCGCCACCGCATTGTGGGAACGCGGAGTTCGGGATCACAGCCCTTCTGGATCACGGCGGCGGCAGCGGGTCAGAACACCGGGGCAAGTGCGCAGGGGCACAACGGCGCACAAACACAGGAACACCACACCACGTCGCAACACGGTTGCCGCTTCGAGCAGTTGACGCTTCGAATCCGCAGGTCCGATCGGCAGGAGGCCGTTCATGCTGCACGGTGTCGATGTCAGCTCCTACAACACCTCGTATTCCACCGAGGGGTTGGACTTCGTTTTCGTCAAGGCCACCGAAGGCCGTTCCTACATCAATCCGCACCAGTCCGCGCAGGCGTCGAAGGCCCGTAAGGCGGGCTGCGTGGTCGGTTTCTACCACTTCCTGTGGCCGGGAAATATCGCCGCCCAGGCGAAATACTTCGTCGAAAAGTGCGCGTCGGTCCAGGGTGATCTTTTGGCCTGCGACTGGGAGCGCACCGGCGAGGGGACGTATGCCGGCAATGCGGAGAAGGACAAGTTCCTGGCCGAGGTGAAGAGGCTGCGCCCCACCCACCGCGTGCTGCTCTACTGCAACCGCGAATTCTGGCTCCACCACGACACCACGTCGTACGCGGCCGACGGCCTGTGGATCGCCGACTACGTCTCCGCCGGTCATCCGCGGATCAAGGCGAAGTGGCGCATCCATCAGTACACCGACACCCCGCTGGACAAGGACGTCGCGGACTTCGCGAGCAAGGCCGCCCTCAAGAAGTGGGCGCACCCGGCATAAGGTTTCCTACCGGCACGCCGATTCGCGCCCCCGGGAAGCGCACGTACGCGAAAAAGAAACGCTGCGTACGCCGCACGGGACGGTGCGTCACACGGGACCCGTGCCACAGGAACCGTGCGTCACGACAACGGCACGACGCACCCCGAGAAACCAGAGGAGCAGCCGTGACCGA
This sequence comes from Streptomyces sp. 2323.1, assembly GCF_900221035.1. Lineage (NCBI taxonomy): Bacteria > Bacillati > Actinomycetota > Actinomycetes > Kitasatosporales > Streptomycetaceae > Streptomyces > Streptomyces sp. 2323.1. Next base: position 2,479,630 of record NZ_LT907981.1, read on the forward strand.
CCCGGCGTCCAAGACCCTGCAGCAGGAGATCGCCCGGGATCTCCAGGTGACCGCGTCCTTCGACGCGGAGCAGGAGATCGAACGCCGGGTGGCCTTCCTCACCGAGCGGCTGACCTCCACGGGCCTGCGCTCCCTGGTCCTGGGGATCAGCGGCGGCGTCGACTCCACGACCACCGGGCGGCTCTGCCAGCTCGCCGTGGAGCGGGCCCGCGCCGCCGGGCACGAGGCGACGTTCTACGCGATGCGGCTGCCCTACGGCGTCCAGGCGGACGAGAAGGACGCCCAGCGGGCGCTGGAGTTCATCTGCGCCGACCGGGAGCTGACCGTCGACATCCGCCCGGCGAGCGACGCGGCGCTGCAGGCCGTGGTGGACGGCGGGCTCACCTTCCGCGACGCCCACCACCAGGACTTCGTCCACGGCAACATCAAGGCCCGCCAGCGCATGATCGCGCAGTACGCGGTCGCCGGTGCCCGCGACGGCCTGGTCGTGGGCACCGACCACGCGGCCGAGGCGGTCTCCGGCTTCTTCACGAAGTTCGGAGACGGCGCGGCCGATGTGGTGCCGCTCACCGGCCTGACCAAGCGCCGGGTACGCGCCGTCTCGGCGGCGCTGGGCGCCCCGGCGGAGCTGGTCCACAAGGTGCCGACGGCCGACCTGGAGACCCTCGACCCGGGCAAGCCGGACGAGGACGCGCTCGGTGTGAGCTACGACCAGATCGACGACTTCCTGGAGGGCAAGCCGGTCGACGACACCGCGGCCCAGGCGATCGTCCGGCGGTACCGGTTCACGGAGCACAAGCGCGGGCTGCCGATCGCGCCGTGAGGCCGGTCGGCGACGGGGCGGGCTGACGGCTGGGGTTTGGGCGCCGGCCACTGCGCCGTCCGGCCTCCAAAGCTCTCCCCCGCCCCCTCCCCCTCTCCCCCTTCGGGGGAGGGGGCGGGGGGTGGGTTCGGGGGTGGGGGGGGACGGCACCCCCGAGGTTCCGGCATGAGCCGGGGACGGCACCGCCGAGGTTCCGGCACGGGCCGAGGACAGAACCCTCGAACCATGCCTCCCCGCCCACCCGGCACAACCGACGCCCTCCCCCACCCCCACCCGTCACACCCTGGCCAGGGGACCGTCACCATCCCGGTGCTAAATCGTGGGTGGGAGCGGGCATGCATGCGGGCATGGGAAGCCGCGAAGTGCGATCGGAAGATCAACTGTCAGTGGGGCCGCCTACGCTCCGGGGCATGGGTTACGCAAACCTGCGCGAACTCCAGACCGCGCTGACCACCGCCTCCGACCTTGCCACGTCCCTGCAGTCCGCGCCGAGCCGGCGCGATGCGGACCAGCTCGTCCACGTCCTCCGGCAAGCGCTGACCGCCGCCAGCTCGCTGGGCGCCGAGACCGGCCCGACCGGCTGCGCCATACATCCGCACGGCGCGGTCGACCCGCTGTACGGCGATCCGGAAGACCCCTTGCCGCCGGGCTACGGCAAGTGCCTGCTGTGCAACGACCGCCGGCGCCGGGCCGACGCCCACCCCCTGCACGCCCGCCCGCACGCCCGTCTTCCTGCGCGCCGGAGACGCCGGCTGGACGCCTGAGCCACCACCGGGCGGGCCCCGGCCGGGCGTGCCGGACTACCATCCGCGCATGCGACCTGCCAGATACAGCGATGAGGATCTAGAGCAGCACTCCCTGCAACGACGGGTGCCCGACGACGGGCAGCGGTCCGGGTTCGAGCACGACGTCGACCGGATCCTGTACTCCACGCAGTGGCGGGCGCTGGCCGGCAAGAGCCAGGTGGTGGCGAGCGCCGAGCTGGGCGCGTACCACACCCGGCTGACGCACTCGATGAAGGTGGCCCAGCTCGGCCGGCGGATGGCGGAGCGGCTGGAGCGCCAGTACGGCGGTCCGAATCCGGCGCTGGTCGAGGCGGCGTGCATGGCCCACGACATCGGCCATCCGCCCTTCGGGCACGCCGGTGAGCTGGCGCTGCGCGCCACGATGGACGAGCTGCACTTCGCGGACGGCGTGCTGGACAGCTTCGAGGGCAATGCGCAGACCCTGCGGGTGCTGACCTTCCTCGCCGCCCACAAGTACCCGGGCCATCGCGGGCTGCACCTGACCCGCGCCTGCCTGGACGCCGCCACGAAGTACCCCTGGGAGCGGGCACCTGTCGACCAGGATCCGGCGCGCCATGTGAAGTGGGGGGTGTATGTCGCCGACCGGGAGGCGTTCTCCTGGGTGCGGGCCGGCCGTACGGATACCGCCGTACCGGTCGAGGAGCAGGTCATGGACTGGGCGGACGATGTCACCTACGCCTGCCATGACGTCGAGGACTTCTACCGCACGGGCCTGATCCCGCTGGCCGCGCTGTTCCCGCCGGACGGTGCCGCGGGCGCCGAGACCGAGCGGGAGACCCGCCGCTTCCTGGACTATGTGCAGGCCAAGCGGGCGCGCGCGGGCGAGGCCTTCGACCGGGAGGCGGCGCTGGTGATGATGGCGGACATCGGCAAGCGGCTCGCGGTGCCCGCCCCGTACAGCGGCAGCCATGAGGACGCGGTCGCGGTCAATCGACGTACCGCGGACCTGATCTCGTACTTCACCCGCGGGATCGAGCTGGAGGTGGGCGGCGAGGCGCCGATCCGCTACGGCGCGCAGCTGGTGATCCCGGCCGAGCGGCGGGACGCCTGCGCGCTGCTGAAGGAGCTGGTGTGGTGCTACGTCATCGACCGCCCCGCGCTGGCCACCCAGCAGCACGGCAAGCGGCGGGTGGTCAGCGAGCTGCTGCGCTGGAGCCATGACGCACCCGAGCTGCTGCCGCCGGACCGCGCCGAGGAGCTGGCGCTGCACAGCGACCGGCTGCGGGCCGCCGCGGACCATGTCGCCTCGCTGACCGAGGACCAGGCACTGGCACTGCACCGCCGGCTGTCCGGCACGGGCCTGGGCTCGGTCAACGACAACGTGTGGCTGTGAGCCCGGGGTAGCCCGGAGCGGCGGGGAGCAATCCAAGAGAGGCACGGGGCGGTGGACGCGGGGCACGAAGCCGCGGACCGGGCCCGGCGCCGATGCGCCTGGCCTCCCGCCCCCGGGGCCCGGCCGGTGCCGCCCCACGACGACCCGGCCCGGCCCCCTGCCGCGGCTATTCGGCCCCGCTGCGGCTCTGCTCCGCCCCGTCCTGCGGCTTCGCCCCGTCGTCCTTCGGCTTCCTCTCCGGCCGAAGGGCAATACGGCCCAGCACCCCCGCGACGACCAGCGCGGCCACCGCGATCAGGGCGTAATCCGGTACGGCGTTGCCGATCCGCGTCGCCCATTCCTCGGCCCGGAATTCGGCGTCCGCGTCGAGAACCCCGGGCAGCGCACTGGTCCCGTTGAAGCGCAGGAACAGCACGCCGATGCCGATGAAGAACACTCCGGACAGCAGCGAGGTGGTGTGCAGCCGCAGCTTTCCGAGGGGGAATTCCCGGCCGCGCAGCCAGCCCCGGGTGCCGAGCTTGCAGCGGTCCCACAACAACGCCAGCACGAACAGCGGCAGCGCCATGCCCAGCGCGTAGACGGCGAGCATCGAGGCGCCGTACGCCGGTGAGCCGCTGACCGCGGTCACCGTCAGCACCGCCCCGAGGATCGGCCCCGCGCAGAAGCCGGCCAGGCCGTAGACGCAGCCGAGCAGAAACGTGGAGACCGCGGACCGGGGGGTGATCCGCGCGGCCGCGGCCTGGGCACGCCGGGAAGCGAAGCCCAGGCCGAGGATCTGGGCGAGGCCCATGGCGATGACGATCCAGCCGCCGAGGGCGATCAGCAGCTCACGGTGCCCGTTGAACAGCCGGCTGGCCGCCGTACTGGCCGCGCCGAGCGGCACCAGCGTCGTGGCCAGCCCCAGATAGAACACTCCCGTACGGGCCACCAGCCGGCCGGGGGTCGACAGGGAGTAGGCGAAGAACGCCGGCAACAGCAGTGCGCTGCACGGGCTGAGCAGGGCCAGCGCCCCGCCCAGGAACGCCGCGAGGTAGCCGATGTCGGTCACTTCCCGCCCCCTTCGGCCGCCGGCTGATGCTTCGCCGTCCGTGCGGCCTGCTCGACGGCCTGGGAGAAGACCGCGAGGGGCTGGGCGCCGGCCACCGGCCGGCCGTTGATCAGGAACGACGGGGTGGACTGCACCCCCAGCTGGTAGCCCTCGTCCTGATCCTTCTTCAGCGCCTTGTCGGCGTCCGCGCTCTTCATGTCCGCACGGAACTTGTCGAGGTCGTCGACGCCACTGCTGCGGGCCAGTCCGACGAGCTTGTCCTCGGCGAGCGCCGCGCCCTTACGGGTCTTGGCGTACAGCGCGTCGTGCAGCTGCCAGAACTTGCCCTGCCGGCCCGCGGCCCAGGAGGCGCGGGCGGCCCGCTCGGAGTCTGCGCCGAAGACGGTGAAGTTGCGGAATTCGATGCGCAGGGTGCCCGCGTCGACATACTTCTTGATCAGCTCGGGCTGGGTCTCGCGGGTGAAGCGGCCGCAGAACGAGCACTGGTAGTCGGCGTATTCGACCAGCACCACCGGGGCGTTCTTCTTGCCGACGGCCAGCGGGTCGCCGTCCGCGCGCCGGCTGGTCCGCTTGGCGAGGTCGTCGAACATCTTCTGCTGGGCGGGGTCCTCCTCGGCCTCCGGCGAGGCGGCGGGCGCGGCGCCGGGCTCGGTGTCGTGGCCGCTCTGGGTGGACTTGGCGATGGCGACGCCGATGGCGATCACGGCGACGACGAGGGCGAGGACCGCGCCGAGGGCGGCCAGCTTGCGGGCGGGAGAAGCGGATGCGGGCATGCGGAAGCTCCAGACGTACGGAGGGGAATTCAGGCCGGGTGCGTCGCGGCAGCGGCCTAAATCCGCAGTACGGGCAGGAGCGAGGTGTGGTCGACGGCGGGCGCGCTGCCGGTCGGTGGCCGGGCGCGGGCGTGCTGCGCCGGCAGGTCCGCGGCCCGCGGCCCCGCGCCGGTGGTGGCGGGGGCGAGCGGCTCACCGCGGTGCGGGGCGGGCAGCGGGGCGGACTCGGAGGGCGCCGGCGCATGCCGGTTCGAGCAGCGCTTGGGCGCGGCGGCAACGGCGAGGGGCGCACGGTCGTCGAGCTGCGGACCGCCGTGGGCGGTGCCCGGCCGCGACGGTGTGGCCGCGTCGCTCGCCGGGCTCGTGGCGCCGGCATGGGCCGCGTCGGTATGGGTCGCGTCGGTATTGGCCGCGTCGGTATTGGCCGCGTCGGCAGCATGCGCCGCCACCAGGCCCGTCCGCCACTGCGCCGCGGCCGTCGCCGCCCGGCCCGCCAGCCAGGCCTGGTCGCCGCCGATCCGGCACAGCAGCGGCCCGAAGGTGACGGCGAGGAGGAGCAGCAGCGTCAGCGCGGCCGACCGGCGCACAGCGTGCATGTCCCGTCCTCTCCGTCCCGGTGTGAGCATGAACGACCCATCCTACGGATCGTCCTCGCGCGGGCGGCGCACCGGCCGGACCCCGGGACCCGTCCCGGCCCCGGCCACCGGCGTCAGCGGTCGGCGATCCGCACCTCGAACCAGGTCGCCTTGCCGCGGGGCAGCAGATCCACGCCCCAGCGGTCGGAGAGGGTGTCGACGAGGAAGAGCCCGCGGCCGCTGAGGTCCGTCTCCTGGACCGGCAACAGGCACGGCAGCCCGCGGGAGGGGTCGCGGACCTCGATGCGGATCCAGCCGCGGCGGCGCAGCATCCGGAGTCCGAAGGTGCGGGCGCCGGTGTGGCGTACGGCGTTGCCGACGAGCTCGGAGACGAGCAGGACGGCGTGCTCGGCGAGCTGGGGCGTCAGGGACCACTGTTTGAGGAGTACGGCGGCGGTCAGCCGGCGGGCGATGCCTGCGGACTGGGGGCGGGAGGGCAGCCGGACCTCACCGAGGGTCGGTTCGCCGGCCGGATCGAGTGCGGTGGACAGCGGACCACGGGGCGCCGGCACCGGTTCTGCGTCCCTCCCGGACATGCCCCGGTGTGCGGCCGCCGGATCGTTCCGCGGCCGCGGCTGCTCCATTTCTTCGAGGCCCGCCATGCCCCCATCATGGCTGCTGCCCGGCGGCCACGGGGGTGGAACCGAGGGAATCCCATGTCCGGAATCATCGGTTCCATACCCCCGGGGCGTCATATGCCAACGGCAGTTAAGGTTCTGACAGCCCCGACTGACCTGCGACGACATCCGGCGTGTGAACGAGCGGCCCGATGCGCCAACAAGGTTGCCTTAAGGCGCAATTAAGTTTTCCGTCATTCGCCCACAAGGGGCATCGCCCGCCGGGCAAACCTCAGCCCTCCCGCCAACATCAGCTGTTTCAGCGGAACTTGGCCTTGCCGGGACCTTCCTCGACGAAGCTGCGCATGCCGATCTCGCGGTCCTCGGTCGCGAACAGCCCCGCGAACCAGGTGCGTTCGATGGTGAGTCCGGTGTCGATGTCGGTCTCCAGGCCCGCGTCGACGGACTCCTTCGCGGCCCGCAGCGCCAGCGCCGGGCCGGCCGCCAGCCGCGCGGCCCAGGCGTGCGCCTGCTCGTAGACCTCGGCGGCCGGCACCACCCGGTCGACCAGACCGAGGGTGAGCGCCTCGTCGGCCTTCACCTGACGACCCGTGAAGATCAGGTCCTTGGCCTTGGACGGGCCCACCAGCCGCGCCAGCCGCTGGGTGCCGCCGGCCCCCGGGATCAGGCCCAGCAGGATCTCCGGCTGGCCGAGCTTGGCGTTGTCGGCCGCGATCCGGAAGTCGGCGCAGAGCGCCAGCTCACAGCCGCCGCCGAGGGCATAGCCGGTGATCGCGGCGACCACCGGCTTGGGGATCCGGGCCACGGCGGTGAACGCGTCCTGCAGGGCCTTGGACCGTACGACCATGGCCGCGTGGTCCATGGCCTGCATCTCCTTGATGTCCGCACCGGCGGCGAACACCTTCTCCCCGCCCCAGACGACGACGGCGCGCACGTCGTCGCGGCGGGTGACCTCCTCGGCCAGCTCGCGCAGCCGGTCCTGGGTGGCGATGTCCAGGGCGTTCATGGGCGGACGGTCCAGGCGGATGGTGCCGACGCCGTCGGCCACCTCGAGATTCACAGTCATGCCGGAAGGTTAGTACGCGTTAACGACGTCGGGCCCGGTGCACTCGGTCACAGTGCACCGGGCCCGCCAACCGTGGCCGCCCTACTGGTCGGCCTTCCACTTCTCCCAGGAGAGGTTCCAGTCGCTGAAGCCGTTGTCCGGCTGGATCGTTTCGTCGTGCGAGTTCTTGACGATCACCACGTCGCCGATGACGGAGTTGCGGAAGAACCACGCCGCCGGGGTGGAGCTGTCACCGCCGCCGCGCTGGTCGAAGAGGCCGACACAGCCGTGGCTGGCGTTGCGGGTGCCGAAGGTCGCGCGGCCCGACCAGTAGTTGCCGTGGATGAAGGTGCCGGAGTTGCTCAGCCGCATCGCGTGCGGCACGTCCTTGATGTCGTACTCGCCGCCGAAGCCCACGGTGTCGCCGTTCATCCGCGTCACGAGGTGCTTCTCGCTGATGACCATCTTGCCGTTGTAGGTCTCGGTGCCGGGCCCGCCCGAGGTGATCGGGATGGTCCGGATCTTCTTGCCGTCGCGGACCACGGTCATCTGCTTCGACTTGGCGTCGACCGTGCTCACCTGGCTGCGCCCGACGGTGAAGGAGACTTCCTTGGCCTGGGTGCCGTAGACGCCGGGGCGGCCCTCGACGCCGTTGAGGTCGAGCTTGAGGGTGACCTTGGTGCCGGGCGCCCAGTACTTCTCGGGGCGGAAGTCGAGCCGGTCGTTGCCGAACCAGTGGCCCTCGACCGGGACCGACGGCTTCGCGCTGACCTTGATGGCGTCCTCGACGGCCTTGGGGTCGGTGATGCCCCGGGTGAAGTGGAGCGAGACCGGCATCCCGACGCCGACCTGCTGGCCGTCCTCGGGGCTGTACTGGCCGATGAAGGTGTTCTTGGGGACGAGGGTGGTGAAGCTGGAGTGCTCGGCGGCCTCGCGGCCCTGGCCGTCCACCGCTATGGCATCGACCTTGTACTCCGTCGAGGCGCCCAGATGGCCGCTCGGCTGCCACAGGGCGCCGTTGCCCGCTATCTTCCCGTCGACCTCATTGCCCTTGGCGTCCTTGACCTTGACGGACTTGAGCTTGCCCTTGCGGGCGGTCACCTTCAGCGCGCCGCTCGTGGCGACGCCGTCCGCGCCGTCCTTGGGCGCTATCGTCACGGCCGCCTGCGAGGCGTCCTTGTCCCCGCCGGCCTTGCCGGCCGCCTTGCCGTCGTCACCGTCGTTGCCACCGCATGCGGTCAGCAGCAGCGCCCCGGCGAGCAGCAGCGCGAGCGGGCCTCCTCCCCTGTGCGGCAACCGACGCCGGCGAGCCGGCACCCCCGAATTCGGCTGGACGTTCACGACTGGCCCCTCTTCCCCTCGCACGGCCCGCGGTCCCCCGCACGCGGCTGCGGACAGCCGCGTGCTTGGCGTTAGATAACCACACCGCAGTGACAGTGAACTCCCCGTGAACGTCACCGTTTAGTCCCAAGTGCGGGGGTGGTGCGGGGGCGGGGGCGCCGCCGGGCCGGCCGCGGGTCAGTGCAGGGCGGATCCGGCCCGCCACGGACCCCACGGCAGGTTCCAGCCGCCGAGGCCGTTGTCCGGCGCGACCGTGCGCTCCGGGGAGTGCTGCACCACCACGGTGTCACCGACGATCGAGCGGTCGAAGAACCAGCCGGCCGGGGTGTGCGGCCCGCCGCCCTTGATGTCGCGCAGCCCGACGCAGCCGTGGCTGGTGTTCAGGCCGCCGAAGACCTCGGGCGGCGCCCAGTAGTTGCCGTGCAGAAAGGTCCCGGACCGGGTCAGACGCATGGCGTGCGGCACGTCCGGGATGTCGTACTCGCCGCCGAAGCCGACGGTGCCGCCGTTCATCCGCGTCACCGACTGCCGCTCCAGGATCACCATCGTCCCGTTGTAGGTGGGGTTCTCGTCGTCGCCCGCGGTGACCGGCAGCACGGCCGCCACCCGGCCGCCCTGGCGCACCGTCAGCGTGTGCCGGGCCGCGTCGATGGTGCTGACCTGGTCCCGTCCCACCCGGTAGCGGACGGTCTTGCGCTGGGTCCCGTAGGAGCCCGGTCCGGCCTTCACCCCGCGCAGCCGCAGCTGCACCGTGATCGTGGTGCCCGGCCGCCAGCGCGCGCGGGGCCGGAAGTCCAGCCTGCGGTGGCCGAACCAGTGGGCGGCGACCTCAACGGCGGGCCGGGCGCCGACCGTGACGGCGCGTTCGACGGCCGCGCGGTCGGTGACCGGCCGGTTGAAGACCAGCGAGAAGATCATGCCGGTGCCGACCGTGGCGTTGCTCTGCGGTGAGAAGTAGCCGATCAGCCGGCGGTCGGGGGCGGCGGTGGTGAAGGTGGTGTGGCGCACGGCGCGATGGCCCGCGCCGTCCAGCGCGACCGCGTCCACGGTGTACTTCGCCCCGAGTTGCAGGCGGGCGTGCGCCGGTCGCCAGGTCAGCCCGTCCGGCGCGATCCGCCCGGCCACGTGCCGCCGGCCGGCCGCACCGGTCCGGCTGACCGAGACCCGCTCCAGCCGCCCCTGCGGCACCCGGATCTCGAACCGTCCGTCGGCCCGTACGCCGTGGGCGCCGTTGTGCGGGACGACCCTGATCGTCTGTTCCCGGGAGCGCGGCTTGTCGCCGGTGAACACCTCCGCGTCCGCACAGCCGGCCAGCGCCGCCGCCCCCGCGAGCCCGGCCAGGGCCGCGAGGGCGAGGCGGACCCGCCCGGCCGGCCGTGCCCCCGCCCGGCTCCGCGTCCGGCCCGGCATGCGGTCCCGCACCCGGGCTCTGCCGCGGAGGTGCGCTCGGTCCCCTGCTCGGTCCTGCTGATGGGCGGTCATATACCGGATTGTGACGGATGAGGCGCGAGATGGGAGGTATGCCGCGAAACGGAATGTCACGGACAGCACGGGGACGGACAATGAGCCCCCGCCGCGCGACGCGTGAGGCAACGGCCGGTTGCGGGAAGAACAACGGGGAGGGCGGGACACCTGCACGGCCGGGACTCCCCCAGCGCACGCTGGGAGGTCCCGCCATGCCGGGACTCCGCCCGACCGAGCCATGAGCCGCAGGAGGCCGGCACGTGTCGAGCGCACCCGAGCAGGAGGCGGTGGCGGACGAACCGCTCGCCGCCCCACCCGCGGATATCCGCCCCGGCAGCCCCACCCCCCTCGGGGCCCGCCACCGCACCGGCCCCGACGGCACCACCGGCACCAACTTCGCCCTCTGGGCGGGCGGCGCCGAGGCCGTGGAGCTGTGTCTTTTCGACGACGCGGAGCGCGAGACGCGCCATCCGCTCACCGAGCTCACCCATGAGATCTGGCACGGCTTCCTGCCCGGTGTCGGCCCCGGGCAGCGCTACGGCTACCGGGTCCACGGCCGCTGGGACCCCTGGACCGGCGCCCGCTGGAACCCGGCGAAGCTGCTGCTGGATCCGTACGCCCGGGCCGTGGACGGCGACTTCGGCACCCGTACGGAGCCGGCCGGACCGGGGTCCGCGCTGCCCGCCCAGCTCTACGGCCACGTCCGCGACTGGCCGCAGCAGCAGCTCGCCGACACCGTGCGCGACGACCGGGACTCGGCGCCGTACGTCCCCAAGGGCGTGGTGGTCGGCGAGGACACCGCGGACGAGGGCGGCGCCGACGAGTGGCAGGACGACCGCCGGCCCAAGACGCCCTGGCCGGATTCGGTGCTCTACGAGCTGCATGTGCGCGGCTTCACGATGCTCCACCCCGGTATCCCGGAGCGGCTGCGCGGCACCTACGCCGGGCTGGCGCACCCCGCGGCGCTGGAGCACTTCGTCCGGCTCGGGGTCACCGCCGTCGAGCTGCTGCCCGTCCACCAGTTCGCGCACGAGGACCACCTGGTGCGCCGGGGGCTGCGCAACTACTGGGGCTACAACTCCATCGGCTACTTCGCGCCCCACGCCGGATATGCGGCCACCGGCACTCGCGGGCAGCAGGTCGGCGAGTTCAAGCGGATGGTGCGGGCGCTGCACGACGCCGGCATCGAAGTGATCCTCGACGTCGTCTACAACCACACCGCGGAAGCCGGCGAGCTGGGCCCGACGCTCTCGCTGCGGGGCATCGACAACCGCGGCTACTACCGGCTGGCCGGCGACGCGCGACGCTACGCCGACTACACCGGCTGCGGCAACACCCTGCACGTCGTGCAGCCCCATGTCCTGCGGCTGATCACCGATTCCCTGCGCTACTGGGTCACCGAAATGGGCGTGGACGGATTCCGCTTCGATCTGGCGGCCGCGCTGGCCCGTTCCATGCACGACGTCGACATGCTCTCCCCCTTCCTCGCCGTGATCGCCCAGGACCCGGTACTGCGCCGGGTCAAGCTGATCGCCGAGCCCTGGGACGTGGGATCCGGCGGCTATCAGGTCGGCGCCTTCCCGCCGTTGTGGACGGAGTGGAACGACCGCTACCGCGACACCGTGCGCGACTTCTGGCGCGGCGCCCAGCACGACGTCCGCGATCTGGGCTACCGGCTCTCCGGGTCGAGCGACCTCTACGCCTGGGGCGGCCGCCGCCCGTACGCCTCGGTCAACTTCATCACCGCGCACGACGGCTTCACCCTGCGCGATCTGGTCACCTACGAGCACAAGCGCAATGCCGGCAACGGCGAGGGCAACCGCGACGGCACCCACGACAACCGCTCCTGGAACTGCGGCGCCGAGGGCGAGACCGACGACCCGGACGTCACCGCACTGCGCCACCGCCAGCTGCGCAACCTGCTGACCACCCTCCTGCTGTCGACGGGCGTGCCGATGCTGGTGGCCGGCGACGAGATGGGCCGCACCCAGCACGGCAACAACAACGCCTACTGCCAGGACAACCCCACCAGCTGGCTCGACTGGTCGCTCCTGGACGACCCGCAGTGGCGCCCGCTGGCCGCCCTCGCCGCCCGGCTCATCGCCCTGCGCCGCGCCCACCCCGTCCTGCGCCGGCGGGCGTTCTTCTCCGGCCGGCCGCATCACCAGGGCGGCCTGCGCGATCTGGCCTGGTTCACCGCGGACGGCGCGGAGATGACCGAACACGACTGGTACACCCCGGGGGCGACGCTGGGCATGTACCTCTCCGGGAACGACATCTCCCAGCGCGACGACCGGGGCATCCGCATCGTCGACGACAGCTTCCTCGCCGTCCTGCACGCCGCGCCCCAGCCCCGCCAGGTCACCCTCCCCGGCCCGCCCTGGGCCCGCGCCTACGAACTCCTCGTGGACACCGCACGGGAGGAGCAGCCGGGCCCGGCGGAGCCGCCGTACGCGGCGGGCGGCACGCTCACCCTGGGCGGGCGGTCGGTGGTGCTGTTCCGGGCCGTGCCGGGGTGAGGCGCTGCCCGGCGCTCGCCTCGGCGGGCGGCGGCCGGACAGCAGCGGGCGGTGGCCGGGCAGCGGCGGGCAGCGGCTCGAAACAGCGGGCCCGGGCGGTGCGGGGCGAAATCCACATGAGCGTTGTCAGTGGGGCGCCTTACGCTCGCGAGTGATGGCCGATACCGCGCAGACGACGAACCAGACCGACCGGACCGACTTACCCCAACGCTCCGCAGTGCGCTCGCTGTTGCGCCTGTGGCCGTTCATCCGCCCGGTGCGGGCGCGCCTGGGCACGGCCGCGTGCGTGGCGGTGCTCGCCTCGTGCATCAGCCTGGTCATCCCGCTGGTGCTCAAGTGGCTGGTGGACGGGCCCGTGGCGGCGCGCGACCCGGCCGGGGCGTGGCTCGGCGGCGCCTTCCTGCTGCTCCTCGGGCTGGCGGAGGCGCTGCTGTTCGGACTGCGCCGCTGGCTGGTGGCGCGCCCGCTGGCCGGGGTCGAGGCGACGATGCGCGAGACGCTCTACCGCCATCTGCAGCGGCTGCCGGTGGCCTTCCACGACCGCTGGCCTTCGGGCCAGTTGCTGTCGCGGGGAACCACCGACCTTCAGCTGCTGCGGATGTTCTTCGCCTTCCCGCTGATGTTCCTGCTGGTCAACGGGGTGACCATTCTGGTGGGCGCGGTGATCCTCATGGTCCAGCGCTGGTCGCTGGGGCTGGTGCTGCTGGCGCCGGTGCTGCCGCTCATGGTGCTGTGCTCGGTCTTCGAGGCGAAGTACGGGCGGGCGGCGCGCCGGGCGCAGGACCAGGTCGGCGATCTGACGACGGTGGTCGAGGAATCGGTGCTCGGCATCCGCATCATCAAGGGCTTCGGACGCCATCGCAGCCAGGCCCGTGCCTTCCGGGAGCTGACCCGTGCACTGCGGTCCACCGAGCTCGGCAAGGCGCGGCTGCTGGCCTGGATCTGGGGTTGCATCACCGCCCTCCCGGAGCTGTCGATCGGCGGCGCCCTGGTGTGCGGGGCGGTGCAGGTGGCCGACGGGGAGCTGTCCGCGGGCACGCTCGTCGCGTTCTTGTCGACGGCGCTGGCGCTGCGCTGGCCGGTGGACTCGATCGGCTTCCTGCTGGCCATGAGCAACGAGGCGGCGGCGGCCACCGACCGGTACTTCGAGGTGCTGGACGAGCCTGCGGTGGAGGATGCGGGGGCGACCACAGCGGCCGTGCAGACGCGGTCCGGGACGGCCACGGACTCGATGGCATCGGCTCGGGAGACCGCAGCCCCCGACACGGCGGCCTCGGATGCGCCAGCCCCGTACACAGCAGCCTCGGACGCCACGTCCCCGGGCACCACGGCCGGGGCCGGCACCGCCCAGGGGCTGGTCTTCTCCGGCGTCGCGTTCCGCTACCCCGACGCGCCGCCGGACTCCCCGCCCCTCCTGCGGGACATCACCCTGCACATCCGGCCCGGCGAGACGATGGCGCTGGTCGGGGCGACGGGCAGCGGAAAGACCACGCTGACGGCGCTGGTGCCGCGGTTGTACGACCCCACCGCGGGCCGGATCAGCCTCGACGGGCGGGATCTGGCGACGATCAGCCGGGACGAGGCCCGTGCCATGGTCGCGGTGGCCTTCGAGGAGCCGACCCTCTTCTCGGCGACCGCCGCGGAGAACGTCCTGATGGGCGGCGCGGGCGCCCAGGAGGACGAGCTGCGGCGGGCGCTGGTGGTGGCGCAGGCCGACGGCTTCGTGGACGCCCTCCCGGAGGGCAGCGCGACCCAGGTCGGCGAGCAGGGCCTGAGCCTGTCCGGCGGACAGCGGCAGCGGCTCGCCCTGGCCCGTGCCGTGGTCGGCCGGCCGCGCTTCCTGATCCTCGACGATCCGCTCTCCGCCCTCGATGTGCACACCGAGGCGCTGGTGGAGGCGGCGCTGCGCCAGGTCCTGTCGACCACCACCGCCCTGGTCGTCGCCCACCGGCCGTCCACGGTCCTGCTCGCCGACCGGGTGGCGCTGCTGTCCGGCGGCCGGATCGCCGCCGTCGGCACCCACCACGAACTGCTCCGAGACAACCCCGAATACGCCGCATTGATGTCGGGAGAGGGAGAGGGCGCCCGATGACCACCACCACGACCGGTCTGCCGTCCGACGATCCCGAGGGCCGCGACGGTCCGCCGTCCGACCACTCCGAGGGCCACGCCGCCCCGCCCCGGCGGCCGGAGCCGGCACCGTCCGAGGCATCACCATTCGGGCCGTCACCATCCAGGCCGGCACCATCCAGGCCGGCACCATCCGGACCGTCAACATCCGGACCGGCGCCCAGCGACCCCCCGACATCCGACTCGTTCGCCCGCGACGCGCTCCCCGCTCCCCGGGGCGCCTCGCGTTCCCTGCTCGCTTCCCTGCTGGCGCCGCACCGGCGCCGCGTGACGGCGGTGGCCGTCCTGCTGCTGCTCCAGCAGGTCGCCGTACAGGCCGGGCCGCTGCTGGTCGCGTATGCGCTCGACCACGCGGTGCCGGCGCTGCGGGCGGGCGAGCACGGGCCGCTGGTCGCCGTGGCGGTGGCGGCCGCCGTGTGCGCGGTGGCGTCCGGCGCGCTGCAGTTCGGCTTCATCCAGCTCGCCGCCCGCATCAGCCAGGAGGTGCTGCTCGACCTCCGCGGCCGGATCTTCCGCCATGCGCAGGCGCTGAGCCTGGACTTCCACGAGCGCTATACGTCCGGCCGGCTGATATCCCGGGCCACCACGGACGTGGAGTCGCTGCGCGAACTCCTCGACGAGGGGCTGCAAGAGCTGATCACGATCGTCCTGTCGACGGTCTACATCAGCGTCACCCTGCTCTGGCTGGACTGGGGACTGGGCGCCGCCGCCCTGGTCTCCGGCGTCCCGCTCGCCCTCCTCCTGCGCTCCTTCCGGCACCGCGCGCACCGCGTCTACAGCGCCAAGTCCTCGGCCATGGCGAGCATCATCGTGAAGTTCACCGAGACCCTCAACGGCATCCGCCCGGTGCAGGCGTTCCGCCGCGAGCGCGCCAACGACACCGCCTTCGCCCGGCTGAACCACCACCACGAGCGGATCAACGGCAACACGCTCCTGGAGATGGCCCGCTATGTCGTATCCTCCCGGATGGTGGCCAATATCGCGCTCGCCGCGATCGTGCTGTGGGGCGCCTGCCGGGTGGCCTCGGGGGGCCTGGCGCTCGGCGTGCTGGCCGCCGCGGTGCTCTATCTGCGCCGGCTCTACGACCCGATCGACCGGCTCGGGATGTTCCTCAACTCCTATGAATCCGCGGCCGCTTCGCTCCACAAGATCGCCGGGCTGCTCGCCCAGCGCCCCTCGGTCCCGGAACCGGCCGCCCCCGCCGTCCTGCCCCCGCTCGCGGACGGGCGGCCCGGCCGTGAGGTCGCCTTCCACGAGGTGGGGTTCGCCTACCGCCCGGGCGGCGAGGTGCTGCCGCGCTTCGATCTGACCCTCGCGGCCGGTGAGACCGTCGCCGTGGTGGGTGCCACCGGCGCCGGCAAGTCCACCCTCGCCAAGCTGCTGGCCCGCTTCTACGACCCCAGCGAGGGCCGGGTGCTGCTCGACGGCGTCGATCTGCGCGAGCTGCCCACCGGCACACTGCGCCGCGCCGTCGTCATGGTCACCCAGGAGGCGTTCCTGTTCTCCGGCACGGTCGCCGACAACATCGCCCTGGGCCGCCCGGACGCCGGCCGCGCGGAGGTCGAACGCGCCGCGAAGGCCATCGGCGCCCATGACTTCATCACCGCCCTGCCGGACGGCTACGACACCGACGTCCGCAAGCGCGGCGGCCGCATTTCCGCCGGTCAGCGCCAACTGGTGAGCTTCGCCCGGGCCCTGCTCGCCGACCCCGCCGTCCTGATCCTCGACGAGGCCACCAGCTCCCTCGACATCCCCGGCGAACGCGCGGTGCAACGCGCCATGGACACCGTTCTGCGGGGCCGCACCGCCCTGGTGATCGCCCATCGCCTCTCGACGGTCGAGATCGCCGACCGGGTCCTGGTCATGTCCGACGGCCGGATCATCGAGGACGGGCCCCCGGATCAACTCATAGCGGACCGCGGCCGGTTCGCGCAGCTGCACCAGGCGTGGCGGGACAGTGTGGGGTAGCGGGACCGACTTCTAGGATCCGCGGATCGGTGCGCAATGTCGGCTAAGGATGCGCAATGAATGCGCAAATCCGGGACGCGGTGCGCATTCAGTACAGTCCGTGGCCGCCGTTTTCGATCTCTTGCGGTCTTTCGGGTCGGGGCACGCGTGGGCTCCGTACCGTCCAGAGCATGACGATACGGAGCTCGGGCACCACTCGTCATACGCGCAAGGTTCCAACGGCGTCGATCCGGTACGAGGGCGCGTCGGTACGTGAAGTGCCGGTACGACAGGTGCGGTCGGCGGACTTCGCGGAGTGGATGCCGTGGCGGGATGTCCGGTAGGTACACGGGATGACCCATTACTCGGGGAGATACCCGTCGGTGACGACGGGCGGGCACGTGGTCCATGAGAGTCGGTTGGAGCTGGACCGGCCGCTGCTGGCGGATTTTGAACCTGAGGTGCGGGGGACCTTCGCTCAGCCGTGTCGGCTGGCGGCTCGGGTCCGTGACCGGGTGCGGCACCATGTTCCGGACTTTCTGCTCGTCATGCGTTCGGAGACGGTGCGGGTGGTCAACGTCAAGCCGGCGGACCGGCTGCAGGACCCGGAGATCGTGCAGGCCCCGGCCTGGCCCGGTGAGCCGTTTCGGCAGCATGGCTGGGAGTACGAGATCTGGTCCGGAGCGGACCGGGTGCTGCTGGAGAACGTGCGCTTCCTGGCCGCCTACCGGCGTCCCGCTGTGGTGCCCGAGGCCGAGGTCGAGCAGGCGTGGGAACAGGCGGTGCACGGTGAGGAGCTAGCTTGACGGGCCTGTCCGTCGGTGCCGCTGGTTCGTTGCCGTAGCGGAGTGATGGTGCTGATCGGTGTCGTCGCTTCTGCTTTACGCCGACTCAGGTACTGCCATAATCGCGGCAGGCGGATCCATCGGATTGTGGATCTAGTTCTACCCAGGGGGCTTGTATCTCGTAAATCTGCTGGCATTGCTTGTGCCGTTAGGGGCTTGCCCCCGGCACGTCCCGCTGATCAGAGCATGCGGCCATGCATCCTGTTCCGCGGCCGGTTCACGGCGGTCTGCAGCCACCGCTCAAGCAGCGAACACCTGCGGTTGATCCGAAGTCCGCTCGCGCCTCCTCACCAAAAACACCTACATGGAAAGCGGCTCATATGTCGAACAGACTGGTCAGGGTATCTGACGGTCACCTCGTCTTCGGCGAGGCCGTGTCGCGGATCGCCGAGTCACTGAACCCGCTCGGCGCCGCCGCCAGGCTTGTCGCCGAATCCTACGCCCTGGCCACCGAGATGCGGCGAATCAATCTGGAGAAGACCCAGGCCGCCGACAGCAAGGAGATCACCCTGGCGCTACTGGACCAACGCCGTCGGGAATCCTCCGCGATGTTACGACAGCAGCAACAGGAACTCGGCCAAGCTGACACCAGCGCGCAATCACTGCGGGAATGCATGGTCAACATGCAGCGTGAAACCGTCAAGCCCGGACTGGCGTCGGAGGAACGCATCGCATACGTCGAATTGACCAAACACTTCACCACCATGCTTGTCCAGCATCACACGGAACAGGCAGGCGGCCTCGCGGTCGCCCTCGATCAACTGCTCAACGGCGCCGGCGCAACAGCTCTCGCCCCGGCGTCACGCAATGCCGGATCACAGCAGCCGACAGCGCCGCGGCGGCGGCCCGGGCGGCATGACGCCGGGCAAACGCCGCGCACTGCAGGCCGTGATCGCGGGCGACGAGGGTGACGGCGGGTCACTGAACTGTGCCCAGTAATCGTAACGGCGGCGCTGGTTGCACCATCGCGCTACTCGTTGTCGGCGGCCTGTTCTTCGGCGTTCCAGTGACGATGATCCTGGCGGCACCGGCGCTCGCGGCCCGCATCGAGTTCAGTGGTGCGCCTGGTCTGGCGCCCTACCTGCGGGAATGGCTGTGGGCGTCGATCGCCTCGCCGCTGCTGGCCGTGGCACTGGTCCGGCTGGTCCTCTTTGCGAAAGGCCGGCTTCGCAGCCGGTCAGTGCCGGCGGTGAAACGTTGGCTCGGCCTGCTCGCGCGGGCCGCGATCGTGCTCGGTGTGATCAACGTTGCCGTCTTCGTCCAGTTGACCGACGCGGGGCGCACCGACCACGTCATCGCGAACGGGCTACCACTGTTCACTCTCGCGGCTGTGCTCGGCACCGCCACGCTCATCGCGATCTCGGCGTTCGACCGTCGGCCGACGCCCGTCTCCGTCCAGGAGATCCACGCCGCAACCGCGGAAGCGAAGCGGGCACTGAGTCGGGTCCGCACTGAGAACGAGCGGGTACGCCGACAGGCCGAGCAGGTACAGGCGCGACTGGCGAAGCTCCGCGCTCGAGCTGCCGGTCCGGCCGACCGTTCGACTCACTCCACCAGCGAACGGGCGAGGGACAAAAAGAAGGATCGCCGACAGTCAGCCCGATCCGATCTCGATTTCCACGCCCTTCGCGTCTTCCACCGCGAGTCATATCTCTGTGCCGACACCGCGCATGTGGCGTACCAGTCCGCGCAAACGTCGCTGCGGACGATGTCGTATGTAGTGCGGCGAGCGCAGATCGGTACGCAGATCTGGCTGCCGACGAGCCGCGCGTCGAAGGTGGCACGCGCTGAGATGCGAGACGCCGCAACGCATCTGGCGCGGTCGCATGGCGAGCTACGGACACAGGTCGACCATGGATTGGGCCTGGTACGTACCCTTAATGCCAATACCTCCGATCTCAAACACGAGATCCGCGACAACTGCGGTGAGGACGGCCGGTCGTGGTTCGAGGCACTCGAACAGCGCATCGCAGAAACTCGAGCCGGGCGTCGCGCGAGCCGCATCGGCTGATGACCGCGTCAGGCTTCGGTCGTTCGGGTGCGGTACGCGCACACGTTGAGCCAGTAGCGGAACGCCCGCTCATGGTTATCGATCCACACCACCCGGTTGCTCAAAGACCCTTGTCCGATGGCGTGCAACTCCACGTGCTGACGGCCGACTTCCCTGCATTGCCCACCGCCCGCCGCCGGGGCCCGGCAGCAGCCATCACCACGGCCCTGGTCAACCACGCTCGCGACCTGGGGTGAGCACTGTCTTCCTCGCCTACGCAGAAGACGCCGTCGCGCGCATACACGCATGCCTGGGCTTCCGCCCCGTCGGCAGCACCGTTCTGATCGCGAACCAGCCCGCGCGATCGTAGGTCCGCAAATCCGACGCGTTCGAAGCGCTGAGCAACGTCCACTCCCACACTCATTGAGATGCCCGAGGACAATTCACAGTGAACAGAAGGAGCAGACGTCATACCCGGATTGCGCACGAACAGCCTGCACGCGCGCTGCGCGTCACGCGCGGATTCCAGCGTTCCCGCAGGAGCCAGCGCTAACGATCAAGAGGAACCTACACCGCCCGCGGGATCCGCGGGGTGAGGCGTCATGCCGGCGCTCCGTGCGCCGGGCAGGCCGTCCGTCGGTCCGTCCGTCCGTCCGTCCGGGATACGGTGCGCCCCGACTCCGGAGCGTTACCAACCGGAGGGTGCCCCGGCCCGAGGACCATGAGCCGCCCGCCACTCGCCCCACCCGCTCCCTCACCCTCTCCCCACCCGCCCCCACCAGGTCTCCCGCCTGGTGGGGCCCGAATTCCGAGAGTTCACAAGCCTGGACATGGCGCGCCATTGCTGCCTATCGTCTCGCCATGGTGCAAAGGGTCGAGCCTCCGCCGGAACCACCGGTGACTCTCAGTAGTCCAGCCGAACTTCTCGCCGGCTACCTGGCTTTCTATCGGGACGCCGTGCTGCGCAAGCTGGCGGGGCTCTCCGACGAGGAGCTGCGGAGCAGCCGCCTGCCCTCCGGCTGGATGCCGCTGGCCCTCCTCAAACACCTGGCGTACGTGGAGCTGCGGTGGCTTCAGTGGGGTTTTGCCGGGGAGCAGATCGAAGAGCCGTGGGGCGACGTCAAGATCCGTCGCGGCGAGTGGCATCTCGAACCGGGTGAGACCCTCGAAGAGGTCACGGCATTCTTCCAGGAACAGTGCGCCCGGTCCCGCGCCATCGTCGCCGGGGCACCCCTGGACGGCAAGGCAGCCACCCTCGGCGGCCGCGTACCGGCCGAGGAAGACCGTCCGACGCTGATCTGGATCCTCTTCCACCTGCTCCAGGAATACGCGCGCCACCTCGGCCACCTCGACATCGCCCGCGAACTGGCGGACGGCACCCTCGGCGAATAGGCGGCCCTCGCGAGCCGGCCCCGCCCGGCCCCCCGTCCAGCACGCAGGTCCGCCCGGAGCTCCCAGCCGGTACTCGCGCCCGGTACTCCCGGCCGGCGCCGGCCCTCCCCCCCACGACGACCAGTTCTCGCCCCAACTGCCCCCATCCCAGCGGTTTTCCGCCCGACCCGTGTGCATCGCGTCTCATCCCCCGCACGGCCGGCGGAACGCGGCGAGGATGGTCACAGCGCGAGCGCGGACGACAGGGGGAAGACGGGATGACGGACGGCTCAAGGGGCCCGGCCGGCCCGGACCACCGCAGTGCAGGTCGGTACATCTGGTGGCTGGTGCACAGTCAGCGGGGGCGGGTCGCGGCGGGCGCGACGTACGGCAGCCTGTGGATGGTGGGGCTGATGCTGCCGCCCTACGTGCTGTCCCGGGCCATCGACGACGGGCTGGTGCCCGGACGGATGCCGGTGCTGCTGGGCTGGGTTGCCGTGCTGCTGGCGGTCGGGGTGGGCAACGCCTGGCTGGCGGTCATGCGGCACCGCACGATGACCAGGATCCGGATGGACGCCACCTTCCGTACGGTACGGGCCGTCGTGGCGCAGTCGTTGCGGCTGGGCGCGGCGCTGCCCCGTAAGACGACGGCCGGGGAGGTCGTCACGATCGGGATCGGCGATGTCGCGGTGATCAGCCAGACGCTGACGATGACGGGGCCCGGCGTCGGCGGGGTGCTGGCGTATGCGGTCGTCGCCGTCCTGCTGTTGGCCGTCTCCCCGCTGCTGGCCCTGGTGGTGCTGCTGGGCGTGCCGCTGCTCGCGGTGCTGGTGGGGCCGCTGCTGGGGCGGCTGCAGGGGGCCGAGACGCGCTATCGCGAGCGGCAGAGCGGGCTGGCGGCGCAGCTGACGGACCTGGTCGGCGGGCTGCGGGTGCTGGGCGGCCTGGGCGGCAAGGAGGTGTTCGCCGCCCGCTACCGGGAGGCGTCGCAGGAGCTGCGCGCCGAGGGCTACCGGGTCGGTGCGGTGACGAGCTGGGTCCAGGCGCTCGGGGTCGGCCTGCCGACGCTGTTCCTGGCCGCGGTGGTCTGGCCGGCGGCCCGGATGGCGGCCCAAGGGACGATCACCGTCGGCGAGTTGGTGGCGGTCTACGGCTATGCGGCGGCGCTGGTGGTGCCGGTGTCGTTCTTCATCGAGGGCGGCTACGACCTCACCCGGGGGCTGGTCGCCGCCCGCCGGGTCGTACGGTTCCTGCGCCTGGAGCCGGACACCGCGGACGGCCGGCCGGAAGCCGGCGCGGGCCGGGACGTTCCCGAGGCGCCGGCCGTGCTGCGGGATCCGGCCTCCGGAGTCGAGGTGGTGCCGGGGCTGCTGACCGTACTGGCCGCCGCCCGGCCGGCCGAGTCGGCGGCGGTGGTCGACCGGCTGGGCCGGTTCGCGGACTCGGCGGCGACCTGGGGCGCGGTGCGCCTCGACGAGATCGCGCTGTCCCGGGTCCGGGAGAGCATCCTGGTCGCGGACAACGAGGCGGATCTGTTCGCCGGGACGCTGCGCGAGGTGGCCGCCGGCCGGCGGGACCGCAGCGACGAGGAGATCGGCCGCGCCCTGCACACGGCCCTGGCCGAGGACATCGTCCGGGGGCTGCCGGACGGGCTGGACGCACCGGTCGAGGCGCAGGGCCGCAACCTCTCCGGCGGCCAGCGCCAGCGCCTGCGGCTGGCGCGGGCGCTGCTGGCCGACCCCGAGGTGCTGCTCGCGGTCGAACCGACCTCGGCGGTCGACGCCCATACGGAGGCGGGCATCGCGGCCCGGCTGCACACCGCCCGCGCGGGCCGGACGACCGTCGTCACCAGCACCTCGCCGCTGCTGCTGGACCGCGCCGACGTGGTGTGCTTCCTGGTCGACGGGGAGGTCGCCGCGGTCGGCAGCCATCGTGCGCTGCTGGCCGAACAGCCGGGCTACCGGCGCCTGGTGGCGCGCGATGCGGACGAGGCGGAGGGGACGGGTGCCGACGGCCTCGCCCCGGCTCACGCGACCGCGACCGCACCCGCGGCGAAGGAGAGCGCACGATGACACCGACGTCCACGAGGCCCCCCTCCCGGCCCGCCCCGCCGGACGGGGCGGCGCTGCCGGTCGCCGAGCCGGCCGCGACCCGGCGGGCCGCGCTCCGGCTGATCCGGCTCGACCGGCGGGCGTTCGCCCTGATGCTGGTCCTGAACTCGCTGGCCGCCGTCGCCGGTCTGGCCGGGCCCTGGCTGCTGGGCCGGATCGTGGACGCGGTCCGGGACGGCGCCGGGGTGCGCACGGTCGACCGGCTGGCGCTGGTCATCCTGGTGTGTGCGCTGGCCCAGCTGCTGCTCGCGCGGTATGCGCGCTATGCCGGCCACCGCTTCGGTGAGCGGACCGTGGCGCGGGTGCGCGAGCAGTTCGCCGACCGGACGCTGGCGCTGCCCGCGGCGACCGTGGAGCGGGCCGGCAGCGGCGATCTGACCGCCCGCGGCACGACGGATGTCGCCTCGGTCGCCCGGACGCTGCGGGACGCGGTGCCGGAGGTGTTCATCGCGGCGGCGCAGGCGCTCTTCCTGCTCGGTGCGGTGGTGGTCGTCAGCCCGCTGCTCGGGCTGTGCGGGCTGGGGCTGCTGAGCGGGCTGCTGGCGGTCCGGTGGTATCTGCGCCGGGCGCACCGCGCGTATCTGGCGGAAGGGGCGGCCACTTCGGCGCTCGCCGAGCTGCTGGCGGCCACCGCCGCGGGCGCCCGGACCGTCGAGGCCCTGGGCCTCCAGGAGCGCCGGCGGGCGGCGAGCGAGGCGGCCATCGAACGGTGCCGCGCCACCCGTACCCGCACGCTGTTCCTGCGCAGCGTGCTGCTGCCCGCGGTCGATGTCTCGTACGTCGTCCCGGTGGTCGCGGTGCTGCTGGCCGGCGGGGTGCTGCACGGGCAGGGCTCCGCGGGCGTGACCTACATCAGCCTGGGCATGGTCGTCTCGGCGGCGCTGTATCTGCGGCAGGTGTCGGCGCCGCTGGAGACGATCCTGTTCTGGCTGGAGCAACTGCAGAGCAGCGGCGCCGCGTTCGCCCGCGTCGAGGGCCTGGGCCAGGCCCCGCAGTCCCCAGGGACCGCCGCCGCGGCCCTCCTCCCCCATCCCTCCCCGGAGTCCGCTGCGGCGCCCGCCGTGCCCGCCGACGACCGGATCGACGTCACGGCGGTCCACTACGCCTACGACCACGGGCACGACGACGTGCTGCACGGCGTCGACCTGACCGTCCGCCCCGGCGAACGGCTGGCCCTGGTCGGCCCGTCCGGAGCCGGCAAGTCCACCCTCGGGCGGCTGCTGGCGGGGATCGACGCCCCGCGCAGCGGGTCGGTGACGGTCGGCCGGGCGCCGGTCGCGGCGCTGGATCCGGAGGTGCTGCGCCGGCAGATCGTCCTGGTCACCCAGGAGCACCATGTGTTCCTGGGCACCGTCCGGGACAATCTGCGGCTCGCCGCGCCCTCGGCCGAGGACACCGCGCTGCACGCCGCGCTGGCCGCCGTGGGGGCCGAGTGGGCCAGGGAGCTGCCGGACGGTCTGGACACCGAGCTGGGCGCCGGCGGGCACCGCCTCGACGGTTCGCAGTCGCAGCAACTGGCCCTGGCCCGGGTGGTGCTGGCGGATCCGCACACCCTGATCCTGGACGAGGCGACGGCGCTGCTCGACCCGCGCACGGCCCGGCACACCGAGCGCGCGCTGGCCGCCGTCCTCCAGGGCCGTACGGTCATCGCCATCGCACACCGGCTGCACACCGCCCACGACGCGGACCGGGTGGCCGTCATGGAGGGCGGCAGGCTGACCGAACTCGGCACCCACGACGAGCTGGTGGCGGCAGACGGCGCCTATGCCGCGCTGTGGCACTCCTGGCACGGCCGGGGCCCCGCTGGGCAGGACGCCCCGGGGGCCGCTCGTCCCGGGTCCGGATCCGGACGGCCTTGAGCTGCGGTTCGAGCCGTTCCGGCGCCCCCGGGAGCACGGGAGGGGCGTATCCGCCGATCACGGACCGTCCGCCTTCCGGACACGGATTTCGGGCAACGGACGGTTTCCGGCCAATTAGTTGAACGGAGCCTGACAACAAGCCACATGAGGTGGGACTCTTCCCCGCAACCGCCGCTCGGACCCCCACAGCACCAGCCGCTGCGGCAGCGTTTCCCTCAGCACCACCCGCTCCACCGGTACGCCACGCACCACCGGTAACGCCACGTATCACCCGTACGTCTCCCCCCACACGCTCCAAGAGTTCTGCCTCGCTCTGCCCGGACGGCCGATGGGCCGCCCGGTCCCCCTCGGCCGCCCCGTCACGTCGCGGCCACCGCAGAAGGAGTCAGTGTGAGACGCACCCCCCATGGACGCGCCGTTGCGACCGGCGCACTCGTCGCCGTCACGGCGATGCTGGCCGTCGGCGTGCAGGCCGGCACCGGTACGGCGGCCGCCCCGCGGCCGGGCACCACGCATGCCACACCCCGGCCCGGCGCACTGCCGGCCAAGCTGTCCCCGTCCCAGCGTGCGGAGCTGATCAGGGCAGCGAACGCGACCACGGCACACACCGCCCGGGAGCTGAAGCTCGGCGCGAAGGAGAAGCTGGTCGTCAAGGACGTCTCGAAGGACGTCGACGGCACCGTGCACACCCGCTACGAGCGCACCTACGCCGGACTGCCCGTCCTCGGCGGCGACCTCGTGGTGCACCAGAGCAAGGGCGGCGCGCTCAAGGGCGTCACCAAGGCCGTGCGCTCCCAGCTCAGGGTCGCGAGCACCACCGCGAAGGTGCACCCGGCCACCGCAGAGGCAAAGGCCGTCTCGTCGGCCCGGGCGCTCGGCTCGACGAAGACCGAGGCCGCCAAGGCGCCGCGCAAGGTGATCTGGGTCGCCGACGGCAAGCCGCTGCTCGCGTACGAGACGGTGGTCGGCGGGCTGCAGGACGACGGCACGCCCAACCAGCTGCACGTCATCACGGACGCCACGACCGGCGCCAAGCTCTTCCAGTACCAGGGGATCGAGCAGGGCATCGGCAACAGCGAGTACAGCGGCAAGGTCACCCTCGGGACGTCGGGCTCGGCGCCGAACTTCTCGATGACCGACCCGACCCGCGGCAACCACAAGACGTACGACCTCAAGCACGGTTCGTCCGGGACCGGTTCGCTCTTCACGGACGCCGACGACACCTGGGGCGACGGCACCCCGCAGAACGCCCAGACGGCCGGTGTCGACGCGGCCTACGGCGCCCAGGAGACCTGGGACTACTACAAGAACGTGCACGGCCGCAGCGGCATCAAGGGCGACGGCGTCGGCGCCTACTCCCGCGTCCACTACGGCAACAGCTACGTCAACGCGTTCTGGGACGACGGCTGCTTCTGCATGACGTACGGCGACGGCAGCGGCAACGCCGCCCCGCTGACCGCCATCGACGTGGCCGGCCACGAGATGTCGCACGGTGTCACCTCCAACACCGCGGGCCTGGAGTACAGCGGCGAGTCCGGCGGCCTCAACGAAGCGACCTCGGACATCTTCGGCACGGCGGTGGAGTTCTACGCCAACAACTCCGCCGACCCCGGTGACTACCTCATCGGCGAGAAGATCGACATCAACGGCGACGGCACCCCGCTGCGCTACATGGACAAGCCGTCCAAGGACGGGGCGTCGGCGGACTACTGGTCGAGCGGCGTCGGCAACAAGGACGTGCACTACTCGTCCGGTGTCGCCAACCACTTCTTCTACCTGCTGTCCGAGGGCAGCGGACCGAAGGACATCGGCGGCGTCCACTACGACAGCCCGACCTTCGACAACCTGCCGGTCCCGGGCATCGGCCGGGCCAACGCCGAGAAGGTCTGGTTCAAGGCACTCAGCCAGTACATGAGCGCCAACACCAACTACGCGGACGCCCGTACCGCCACCCTCAAGGCGGCGGCGGACCTCTTCGGCCAGGGCAGCGCCTCGTACAACACGGTCGCCAACACCTGGGCGGCGGTCAACGTCGGCTCGCGCGTCCCGGACGGCGGCGGGGTCACCGTCACCAACCCGGGCAACCAGACCAGCACCGTGGGCCAGGCCGCCAGCCTGCAGATCAAGGCGACCAGCGGCACCGCGGGCGCGCTGTCGTACGCGGCGACCGGGCTGCCCGCCGGGCTGTCGCTCAACGCGAGCACCGGTCTGATCTCCGGTACGCCGACCACGGCCGGCACCAGCAATGTCACGGTCACGGTCACCGACGCCGCGAAGAAGACCGGGACGGCCGCCTTCACCTGGACGGTCAACACCTCCGGCGGCGGCAGCGTCTTCGAGAACACCGACGACGTGGCGATCCCGGACGCGGGCGCGGCGGTCACCTCGCCGATCAACGTCGGCCGCTCCGGCAACGCACCGAGCACGCTCAAGGTCGGGGTCGACATCGTCCACAGCTACCGCGGTGACCTGGTCATCGACCTGATCGCCCCGGACGGCACCGCCTACCGGCTGAAGAACGCCAGCGCGTTCGACTCGGCGGCGAACGTGAAGACGACGTACACCGTCAACGCCTCCTCGGAGAAGGCGAGCGGCACCTGGAAGCTGCGGGTGCAGGACGTCTACGAGGAGGACTCGGGCCACATCAACAGCTGGAAGCTCACTTTCTGACCAACGGCCGTACCAAAGAGTCACCTTGGTGTGACATAAGCGGGCCGCCAGAACGAGCCACCTCGCAACAGGCCTGCTGAGCACAGTGATTGGGCGTCGCCCCCGGGTCACCGGGGACGACGCCCAACTCCGTTATACGGACGGCGGACTCCACTCTACGGACGATTTCCAGCCAACTTGTGAACACCCTCCTGACATGCACGCGTTCGAATGGCAGTCTTCCGGACGCACGTCACACCCGCATCGCTTTGCACCCCCACCACTTGGCAAAGTTGAAGGAGCACGCGTGACCCCCCGCATATCTCGCAAGACCCGTGTGACCGGTGGCGCCATCGCCGCCGCGGCTCTGCTCGCCGCCGGTATCGCCGGCACCGCAGGAGCCTCCACCGCCCCGGCCCCCACCAAGGACGGTTCGCCCCTCAAGCTCAGCGCCTCGCAGCGCACCGAGCTGCTTCGCGACGCCGGCGCCGCGAAGGTCCAGATGGCCAAGGAACTCGGCCTGGGCGCGCAGGAGAAGCTGGTCGTCAAGGACGTCATCAAGGACGCCGACGGCACCACCCACACCCGTTACGACCGCACCTACGCCGGCCTGCCGGTGCTGGGCGGCGACCTGGTCGTGCACACCGCCAAGGGCGGCGCGATCAAGAGCACCACCAAGTCGACCGGCAAGTCGATCAAGGTGGCCTCCACCACGGCGAAGATCGCCCCGACCGCCGCCGCGCAGTCGGCCCAGGGCTTGGCCGCGAAGTCGCTCAGCGCCAAGAAGGCCGACGCGCAGGCGCCCAAGAAGGTCGTCTGGGCCGCCTCCGGCACGCCCGCCCTCGCCTACGACACCGTCGTCAAGGGCGTCCAGAAGGACGGCACGCCCAGCCGCATGCACGTCATCACCGACGCCAACAGCGGCAAGAAGCTCTTCCAGTACGACGACATCCGTACCGGCAAGGGCGAGAGCGAGTACAGCGGCAGCGTCGACCTGGGCACCTCCAAGGAGGGCAGCGGCTTCACGCTGACCGACAAGGACCGCGGCGGTCACAAGACCGTCAACCTCGGCAACAGCGAGTCCGGTGAGGGCAAGGCCTTCACGGACGACGACGACAAGTGGGGCACCGGCAAGGCCGACGACCCGCAGACCGCGGCCGTCGACGCCCACTACGGTGCGGCCGAGACCTGGGACTACTACAAGAAGGTCCACGGCCGCAACGGCATCAAGGGCGACGGCAAGGGCGCCACCTCGCGGGTGCACTACGGCAAGAGCTACGTCAACGCCTTCTGGGACGACGACTGCTTCTGCATGACGTACGGCGACGGTGAGGGCGACAAGGCCCCGCTCACCGCCCTCGACGTCGCGGCCCACGAGATGTCGCACGGTGTCACCTCCGCCACCGCCAACCTCACCTACAGCGGTGAGTCCGGCGGCCTCAACGAGGGCACCTCGGACATCTTCGGCACCTCGGTCGAGTTCTACGCCAAGAACGACAAGGACCCGGGCGACTACCTCATCGGCGAGAAGATCAACATCAACGGTGACGGCAAGCCGCTGCGCTACATGGACAAGCCGTCCAAGGACGGTCAGTCGAAGGACTTCTGGGACTCCAAGACCGGGGACCTCGACCCGCACTACTCCTCGGGCGTCGCCAACCACTTCTTCTACCTGCTGTCCGAGGGCAGCGGCCCGAAGGAGATCGGTGGCGTCAAGTACGACAGCCCGACGGCGGACAACAAGAAGGTCGAGGGCATCGGCCGGGACAAGGCCGAGAAGATCTGGTTCAAGGCCCTGACCGAGTACATGACCTCGAACACGGACTACAAGGCCGCCCGTGAGGCGACCGTCAAGGCGGCCACCGACCTGTACAAGGCCGGCAGCCCCGAGGTCAAGGGCGTCGAGGCCGCCTGGGCCGGTGTCGCCGTCAAGTGACGCACCGAGCGGGAACGTGCTGAACGTGCCGGGGTGACCTCACCCTGGAGCGGGCGGTGTCCGGAGACTTCCGGGCACCGCCTTCACGTGTTTCCGGGGGCGAAGGAGCGCGGCGCGGCGTCGTCGGCCGGGCCGTTCCGGGCTGACGCGGCGCCGGCCGGCCCGGCCCAGGAGCGGGGCGCGGGCGCCCTGGGGCATGCCCGCCACCACCTCAACTCCCCTACCTTCCAAGGCATTTCAGGCCGGACAGCGACGGACTCACCGCCCCACCACCCCGCCCCTCGATATGGCCGATTCCACCCCCTCACGCGCCCTTGTACGGACTACTTCCTGGGGGGAGGCTGCCAAGTGACGCCGAGGGGCCCCGGCGCGACACCGGACATCCGCTACACCGCAACTCCGCTGTGATCACACCGAGTTGAGGAGGCGAACGCCGACCGTGTCAGCGCAGCGCCGTGAGCACCCGCGCGGGGGCGAAAGCCCGTCCGCCGGGGCGCGGCGGATCCGCGGTGCGGCACCGGTGCACAGCCCGGCGGACTTCCCGGCCGCCCCTTGCGGGACGGCCCGCCGGGAACGGAGGTCCTCCCGCAGGGGCGACCCCGCGCCGCACCTGCACACCGGATCCACCGGGGCACCGCCGGCCACAGACGGCCGGTGGAGCAGCCCCGCCCCGCCGTGCCATCCGCCAGCCGAGTGAAAGCGGACAGGAGCGCCGATGCCCGCAGCCGTTCCCCTTGCCGTAAAGCGGATACAAAGGACAGAACCCCGCAAAGCACCACAAGCCCAGGTGAGCCCATGATCGGTCGTATTCCTGTTCTGGACATCCGCCCGCAGATCGATTGCGGCCGCCGCCCCGCGAAGGCCGTGGTGGGTGAGACCTTCGAGGTCTCGGCCACCGTCTTCCGCGAAGGGCAGGACGCGGTCGCGGCGAATGTGGTGCTGCGCAATCCGGCCGGCCGCTGCGGCCCCTGGACACCGATGCGGGAGCGGTCACCCGGCACCGACCGCTGGAGCGCCGAGGTCACCCCCGCCGTCGAGGGCCGCTGGTCGTTCACCGTCGAGGCCTGGTCCGACCCGGTCACCACCTGGCGCCGGCACGCCGCGATCAAGATCCCCGCGGGCCTCGACACCGAGCTGATGCTCGCCGAGGGCGCCGAACTCCATGAGCGGGCGGCCGCGGAGGTCCCCAAGAGCGACGGGCGCGAGGCGGTGCTCGCCGCAGTGGACGCGCTGCGCAACCCCGACCTGCCCGCCGCCACCCGGCTCGCCGCCGCCCTCGCCCCCCAGGTCACCGAGGCGCTGGACCGCCATCCGCTGCGCGAACTGCTCACCGTCTCGCGCCCGATGCCGCTGGTCGTCGAGCGCCGGCGGGCCCTGTACGGCTCGTGGTACGAGCTCTTCCCGCGCTCCGAGGGCGCCACCGTCGCACCGGACGGCACGGCCGTCAGCGGCACCCTGCGCACCGCGGCCGAAAGGCTGCCGGCCGTCGCCGCCATGGGCTTCGACGTCGTCTATCTTCCGCCGGTCCACCCCATCGGCAGCGCCTTCCGCAAGGGCCCCAACAACGCGCTGTCGGCCGGCCCGGACGACGTCGGCTCCCCCTGGGCCATCGGTTCGGCGGCCGGCGGCCATGACGCCCTCCACCCCGACCTGGGCACCTTCGAGGACTTCGAGCACTTCGTGCGCACCGCCCGTGAGCTGCGGATGGAGGTGGCCCTGGACTTCGCGCTGCAGTGCTCCCCCGACCATCCCTGGGTCACCCTGCACCCCCAGTGGTTCCACCACCGCGCCGACGGCTCCATCGCCTACGCCGAGAATCCGCCGAAGAAGTACCAGGACATCTACCCGCTCGCCTTCGACGCCGACTTCCGCGGGCTGGTCCGCGAGACCGAGCGGGTGCTGCGCTTCTGGATGGCCAAGGGCGTACGGATCTTCCGCGTGGACAACCCGCACACCAAGCCGGTGGCCTTCTGGGAGAAGGTGATCGGCGACATCAACCGCACCGATCCGGACGTGCTCTTCCTCGCCGAGGCGTTCACCCGCCCGGCCATGCTGCACACCCTCGCCCAGATCGGCTTCCACCAGTCGTACACGTACTTCACCTGGCGCAACACCAAGCAGGAGCTGACCGAGTACCTCACCGAGCTGTCCGGTGAGTCGGCCTCCTACCTGCGGCCCAACTTCTTCGTGAACACCCCGGACATCCTGCACGCCTACCTCCAGGAGGGCGGCCGCCCCGCCTTCGAGGCCCGCGCCGTGCTGGCCGCGACGCTCTCCCCCACCTGGGGCGTCTATGCCGGGTACGAGCTCTGCGAGTCGACGCCGGTACGGCCGGGCAGCGAGGAGTACCTCGACTCGGAGAAGTACCAGCTCAGACCGCGCGACTGGGACGCGGCGGCACGGGCGGGGCACACCATCGCCCCGCTGATCACCACCCTCAACCGCATCCGCCGCCGGCACCCGGCCCTGCAGCAGCTGCGCAATCTGCACTTCCACCAGGTCGACAACGACGCCGTCCTCGCCTACTCCAAGCGCGAGGGGCACGGCGAGCGGAC
Organism: Streptomyces sp. 2323.1; assembly: GCF_900221035.1. Taxonomy (NCBI): domain Bacteria; kingdom Bacillati; phylum Actinomycetota; class Actinomycetes; order Kitasatosporales; family Streptomycetaceae; genus Streptomyces; species Streptomyces sp. 2323.1. Next base: position 2,511,388 of record NZ_LT907981.1, read on the forward strand.
CGACACGGTGCTCACGGTGGTCAACCTCGACCCGCACCACACCCACGAGGCGACGGTGTCGTTGGACATGCCGGAACTCGGCCTCGGCCGGCACGAGTCCTTTCCGGTGCGCGATGAGCTCACCGGCGATACCTACCAGTGGGGCAGAGACAACTATGTGCGCCTGGGGCCGGGCAGCTCACCGGCGCCCGCCCATGTGCTGTCGCTGCGACCGTCCTCACCGATCGGAGGGTCACCCAATTGATCGTCAATGAGCCCGTCCCCGATACCTTCGAGGACACCCCGGCGAAAGACCGCGATCCCGACTGGTTCAAACGGGCCGTCTTCTACGAAGTCCTGGTGCGCTCGTTCCAGGACAGCAATGGCGACGGCATCGGCGACCTCAAGGGCATCACCGCCAAGCTCGATTATCTGCAATGGCTGGGGGTGGACTGTCTCTGGCTGCCGCCCTTCTTCAAATCACCGCTGCGGGACGGCGGTTACGATGTCGCCGACTACACCGCCGTGCTCCCCGAATTCGGTGATCTGGCCGACTTCGTGGAATTCGTGGACGCCGCCCACCACCGCGGCATGCGGGTCATCATCGACATGGTGATGAACCACACCAGCGACCAGCACCCGTGGTTCCAGGAGTCGCGCACCGACCCCGGCGGGCCGTACGGCGACTATTACATGTGGGCCGACGACGACAAGCAGTACGAGGACGCCCGCATCATCTTCGTCGACACCGAGGCCTCCAACTGGACCTTCGACCCGGTCCGCAAGCAGTACTACTGGCACCGCTTCTTCTCCCACCAGCCGGACCTCAACTACGAGAACCCGGCCGTCCAGGAGGAGATGATCTCCGCCCTGCGCTTCTGGCTCGACCTGGGGATCGACGGCTTCCGGCTGGACGCGGTGCCCTATCTCTACGCCGAGGAGGGCACCAACTGCGAGAATCTGCCCGCCTCGCACGCTTTCCTCAAGCGGGTCCGCGCGGAGATCGACGCGCACTATCCGGACACGGTGCTGCTGGCCGAGGCCAATCAGTGGCCGGAGGACGTCGTCGACTACTTCGGCGATTACGGCGTCGGCGGCGACGAATGCCATATGGCCTTCCATTTCCCGGTCATGCCGCGGATCTTCATGGCGGTACGCCGTGAATCGCGCTATCCGGTGTCGGAAATCCTCGCCAAGACCCCGGCGATCCCGTCCGGCTGTCAGTGGGGCATCTTCCTGCGCAACCACGACGAGCTGACCCTCGAAATGGTCACGGACGAAGAACGCGACTACATGTACGCGGAATACGCCAAGGACCCGCGCATGCGCGCCAATATCGGCATCCGCCGCCGGCTGGCCCCGCTGCTCGACAACGACCGCAATCAGATCGAGCTCTTCACCGCCCTGCTGCTGTCGCTGCCCGGCTCGCCGATCCTCTATTACGGCGACGAGATCGGGATGGGCGACAACATCTGGCTCGGCGACCGGGACGCGGTGCGCACCCCGATGCAGTGGACGCCGGACCGCAATGCCGGCTTCTCCTCCTGCGACCCCGGCCGGCTCTTCCTGCCGACCATCATGGATCCCGTCTACGGCTACCAGGTCACCAACGTCGAGGCCGCGATGAGTTCGCCGTCCTCGCTGCTGCACTGGACCCGCCGGATGATCGAGATCCGTAAGCAGAACCCGGCGTTCGGGCTCGGCAGCTACACCGAGCTCTCCTCCACCAACCCGGCGGTCCTGGCCTTTCTGCGGGAGGCACCGGGCACCGGCGGCGCGGACGACGACCTGGTGCTGTGCGTGCACAACTTCTCGCGCTTCGCCCAGCCCACGGAGCTGGACCTGCGGGCGTTCAGCGGCCGCCATCCGGTGGAACTCATCGGCGGTGTCCGCTTCCCGGCCATCGGGGAACTGCCGTATCTGCTGACCCTCGCGGGCCACGGGTTCTACTGGTTCCGGCTGCGCAGAAACTCCGGATAGGCAGCCGGCGCCCTGACCGGGCACGGGTTGCCGGAACGACGCCCGTACGCGGCCGCATGGCGCGTACGGGCGTTTTTTGACCTTTCGCTCGGGCAGCCTCCCTACTATCGCGCGGGCCGGGTGGGCCATCGTCGGTCCCCCCGGCCCGGCAGGGGGACACCGCGCAGCGGAGCAGCACGGGCCCGAATTCCGCTGCCGTACGGACGCTCTCGCACAAGGCGCCCCCGGACTCCGTCTGGGGGTACCCCCACCGCGCCGCCGCACAGTCAAGGCCGCATTCCGGGACACTTAGCCCTATATGTCGTGTGCCCGGGGAAAGGACGCGACGCCATGTCGGACACCGCCTCGACCCGTGCCACCCGCAACACCCCTGATCGCCGCCCGCTCGCCGGCGCACCCGATCTGCTGTCCTCGCTGGCCGCCCTGCTCACCGCATGGGTGCCCCGCCAGCGCTGGTTCGCCGGCAAGGGACGGATGGTCACCGGCTTCGCCCTGCTCTCGGCGACCGAGCTGCTGCCGTGTACCACCGACGGCAGCGCGCCGGGCCTGCTGCATCTGCTCGTCCGCGCCCAGCAGAGCGCCCCGCCGAGCCGTACCCCGGCCGGCGACGACTGCTATCAGCTGCTGCTGGGGGTGCATCCGGCGCCGCCGCCGCAGCTGGCGCCCGCGGTGATCGGCCGCCCCGGCGTCGGTCCGCTGAGCGGCCGCACGGTCTACGACGCGCTGCTCGACAACCGGCTGTGCGGGGTGCTGCTGGAGCGGCTGCGGGTGCCGGGCCGGCTCGGCGCACTGCGCTTCTGCCGCGAGCCGGATGCCGTCATCCCCTCCGGGCTGCCGGCCCGGCCGATCGCCGTCGAGCAGTCCAACTCCTCGATCGTGTACGGCGATTCGTTCATCCTGAAGGTCTTCCGGCGGATCGAGCCGGGCATCAACCCGGATCTGGAGCTGCCCCGGGCGCTGGCGGACGCCAAATGCGCGCGGGTGCCGGCGCCCGCCGCGTGGTGTGAGACGGCGGCCGCCGGGGAGGACGGCGAGGCGACCACGCTGGGCGTGCTGCAGCCGTTCCTGCCGGGTTCGGCGGACGGCTGGCAGCTGGCGCTCAACGCGCTGGCGGTGCGGGCCGACTTCACCGGCTCGGCGCGGGCGCTCGGCCATGCCACCGCGGAGGTGCACACCGCACTCGCGCAGACGCTGCCGACCACCGAGCTGCGCCGCCCGCAGCTCGAAGCGATCGCCGCCCGGATGAACGAGCGGCTGGCGGCCACCGCGCGCGCCGTGCCCGTGTTGCAGCCCTACCGCGCCCGGCTGCGTACCGCCTTCGACGCGCTGGCCGCGCTCGGCCGGGACGGCCGCAGCTGGGCCGCCCAGCGCATCCACGGCGATCTGCATCTGGGCCAGACCCTGCGCTCCGCCGACGAGGGGCGCTGGTCGCTGATCGACTTCGAGGGCGAGCCGGCCCGCCCGCTGGCCGAGCGGCGCCGGCTCCAGCCGGCGGTGCGTGACGTCGCGGCGATGCTGCGCTCCTTCGACTACGCCGCGCGCAGCGGACCGGCCGGCGCCGACCCCTGGGCGCTGGAGTGGGCCCGCCGCACCCGCGACGCCTACTGCCTGGGCTATGCGGAAGCCGGCGGGCTCGACCCGCGCTCCGTGCCCGAACTGATGCGCGCCTACGAGACCGACAAGGCCGTCTACGAGGTGCTTTACGAGGCCCGGCACCGGCCCGACTGGCTGGCCGTCCCGATGGCCGCCGTCCGGCGGCTGGCCGCAGGCGGGGAGCCGGCACTGCGGACGGACGGGTCCGGCGCGGCCCGGTCCGCCGGGTCCGACGGCCGGGGGTGAGGGGCCGCCGACGAACCGCCGCACCGCTGCCCGTACGACCCGCCGCCCGCTGACCCGCCGAGATCCGACCGATGCCCCGCCCCCGAGGAGGCCCCTCCCGTGACCGCCCGCCCGCCGTCCCGTCCGCACCCGCCCCACACCGCGCCCGCCCGGGACGCGACCGACGACAGCGCGGCGGGGCGGTCCGGCCATCCGGCGACGCCCCGGCCGCCGGCCGCCGAGAACCTGACGTCCACTCAGGGGGGTGGCGTCCACGGTCCGTCCGCCGGCGGCCCGTCCACCGGCGGTGCCCCCGTCCCCCGGCTGCCCCTGACCCCGCGCGCGCCCGCGGCGCCCGGACGGACGGAGGGGCTCCCGAGCACCTTCCGTGCGGCCCGTCCGGCGCAGCCGGCGGCCGGCGGGCACGGGGTCCGGGCCGCCGCCCCGCTGTCCGACGAGGACCGCGGCCGGCTGCTGGACGGTGCCCATCACGACCCGCACGGGCTGCTGGGCGCCCACCCCGTACGCAGCGGGCTGCTGATCCGGGTCCTGCGGCCGGGGGCGCAGCGCGTCACCGTCCTGGCGAAGGGGCTGCGCGCCGACCTGCTGCCCGAGGGTGACGGGCTGTTCGCGGGGGTGCTGCCGCTGCGGACCGTCCCGGACTACGAGCTGCTGGTCGACTACGGCGACCACGCGCCGACCGTGCACGACCCCTACCGCTTCCTGCCCGCGCTCGGCGAGCTGGATCTGCATCTGTTCGGCGAGGGGCGGCACGAGGAGCTGTGGCAGGCCCTCGGCGCGCGGATCATGGACCACCAGGGGGTGACCGGCACCCGCTTCACCCTCTGGGCGCCCAATGCCCGGGGCGTCCGGGTCGTCGGCGACTTCAACTACTGGGACGGCACCGGCCATCCGATGCGGTCGCTGGGCTCCTCGGGCGTCTGGGAGCTCTTCCTGCCGGGCATCGGCGCGGGCGAGCTGTACAAGTTCGAGATCACCCGGCCGGACGGCACGAAGACCATGCGCGCCGACCCGATGGCCCGGCGGACCGAGTGCCCGCCGGCCACCGCCTCGGTCGTGGACGCCTCGCACCACCGCTGGACGGACGAGGACTGGATGGCCCGGCGCGGCGAGCGCCCCGTGCACGAGGCGCCGTTCTCCGTCTACGAGGTGCATCTCCCGTCCTGGCGGCCTGGCTTGACGTACCGTCAGCTGGCCGAGCAGCTCCCCGCGTACGTGAAGGACCTGGGCTTCACCCACGTCGAGTTCATGCCGGTCTGTGAGCATCCCTTCGGCGGTTCCTGGGGCTATCAGGTGACCGGGTTCTACGCGCCGACCGCCCGGATGGGCACCCCGGACGACTTCCGGCAGCTGATCGATGCGCTGCACCGGGCCGGCATCGGCGTCCTGATGGACTGGGTGCCGGCGCACTTCCCCCGGGACGACTGGGCGCTGGCGGAGTTCGACGGGCGGCCGCTCTACGAGCACCAGGATCCGGCCCGGGCCGCGCACCCGGACTGGGGCACCCTGGAGTTCGACTACGGCCGCACCGAGGTCCGTAACTTCCTGGTCGCCAACGCCGTGTACTGGTGCGAGGAGTTCCACATCGACGGCCTGCGGGTCGATGCCGTCGCCTCGATGCTCTATCTCGACTACTCGCGCGAGGACGGCGGCTGGACACCGAACGTGCACGGTGGCCGGGAGGACCTCGATGCGGTCGCCTTCCTCCAGGAGATGAATGCGACGGTCTACCGCCGCTGCCCCGGTGTCGTCACCATCGCCGAGGAGTCCACGGCCTGGGACGGCGTCACCCGCGCCACGCACCACGCCGGGCCCGGCGGCTTCGGCGGGCTGGGCTTCGGCCTGAAGTGGAACATGGGCTGGATGCACGACTCCCTCGGCTATGTCGCCAAGGAGCCGGTGCACCGCAAGTACCACCACGGCGAGATGACCTTCTCCATGATCTACGCCTACTCCGAGAACTATGTGCTGCCGATCTCCCATGACGAGGTGGTGCACGGCAAGCGCGCGCTGGTGTCGAAGATGCCCGGTGACTGGTGGCAGCAGCGCGCCAATCACCGGGCCTACCTCGGATTCATGTGGGCCCACCCCGGCAAGCAACTCCTTTTCATGGGGCAGGAGTTCGCCCAGGGTGCGGAGTGGGCGGAGAGCCATGGACCGGACTGGTGGCTGCTCGACCCCTCCTACGAGGCCGAGGCGGACCACCGGGGCGTCCGCGATCTGGTGCGCGACCTGAACCGCCATTACGCCGCCGCACCCGCGCTGTGGGAACGCGACACGGACCCGGCCGGCTTCTCCTGGATCGACGGCGAGGCGAGCGAGGACAACGTCTTCTCCTTCCTGCGCTTCGCCGCCGACGGTTCCCCCCTGATCTCGGTCACCAACTTCTCCCCCGTCGTACGCCACGCCTACCGGCTCGGCGTCCCCGATCACGTCCCCGCCTGGCGCGAGGTCCTCAACACCGACGACCCGCGCTACGGCGGCAGCGGTGTCACCAACCCCGGCCCCCTCACGACCGAACCGACCCCCTGGAACGGCCGCACCGCATCCGTCTCCACCGTCCTCCCCCCACTGGCCAGCCTCTGGCTACGACCGTCCTGACCACCTCACGGCTGATGGTGGTCGGACCCTTCTGCCGCGGCTGCGGCACCCCCGCCGAACAGCTCCGTCCCCGACGTCGCTATAGCCCGTTCCTCCTTGTTCGTCCCCCCCGCGCAGCCGGCTCCGGCCGACCGCGCCTTCCCTGTCATTCACATGGTGTCAGGGGGCACTGACAATCGACCCTGGCCGAGAAAACCACAGGTCAGAGGGGTCGGAGAGGGGCGTGCGGCGCGGGTCGCGCGGCAGCCGCCCGCGCGGTCACGACGAAGGGGCGGGTGCCGTAGCCGGCACCCGCCCCTTCCCCTCCCTTGCGCTCCGGATCAGACCGGGGCGGACGCCTTCTCCGCCCCGCCGTCGCGCGGCCCGACGACGTCCGCGGGACCCGGCCCGGCGGGCGCCTCGTCGGCGAGCGACTTCTCGTCGAACGGCACCTTTCCGGCCAGCACCTGCGCCACCCGGCCCTTGTCGATCTCCTTGGTCCAGGTGCCGATCAGCACGGTGGCCACCGCGTTGCCCGCGAAGTTGGTCAGGGCGCGCGCCTCGCTCATGAAGCGGTCGATGCCGACGATCAGGCCGACGCCGTCGACCAGTTCCGGGCGGTGCGACTGCAGGCCGCCGGCCAGCGTCGCCAGGCCCGCGCCGGTGACACCCGCCGCTCCCTTCGAGGCGATGACCATGAACACCAGCAGCGAGATCTGCTGGCCGAGCGGCAGCGGCTTGCCCATCGCCTCGGCCACGAACAGCGAGGACATCGTCAGGTAGATGGCGGTGCCGTCGAGGTTGAAGCTGTAGCCGGTGGGGACGGTGATGCCGACCACCGGCTTGCTGACGCCCAGGTGCTCCATCTTCGCGATCAGCCGGGGCAGCGCCGACTCCGAGGAGGAGGTGGACAGGATCAGCAGGAACTCCCGGGCGAGGTACTTCAGCAGCAGGAAGATGTTGATCCCGGCGCAGAGCCGGAGCAGCGTGCCGAGCACCACGAGCACGAACAGCAGACAGGTGACGTAGAAGCCGACCATGATGACGGCCAGCGACTTCAGCGCGTCCAGGCCGGTCTCGCCGACCACCGCGGCGATGGCGCCGAAGGCCCCCACCGGTGCCGCCCACATGATCATGGCCAGCACCCGGAAGACCAGCTTCTGGAGGTGCCCGACCCCGCGCAGCACCGGCTCGCCCGACGGGCCCAGCGCCTGCAGTGCGAAGCCCACCAGCAGCGCCACCAGCAGCGTCTGGAGCACCTCACCCTGGGTGAAGGCGGAGACCAGCGTGGTGGGGATCATGCCGAGCAGGAACTCCGGCAGCGACTCGCCGCCGCCGGAGGTCTGGGCGTGGCCCGCGTGCCGCACGGTCTCGGTCAGATGCAGACCGGAGCCGGGGTCCAGGATGTTGCCGACGACCAGGCCGATGGCCAGCGCGACGGTCGACATCACCAGGAAGTAGCCGAGCGCCAGCCCGCCGACCGCGCCGACCTTGGCGGCCTTACGGACCGAGCCGACGCCCAGCACGATGGTGCAGAAGATGACCGGCGAAATCATCATCTTGATCAGGTTCACGAACCCCGTGCCCAGCGGCTTGAGCTGGACGGCGACACCGGGGGCGGCGAAGCCCACGATGATGCCGAGCAGCACCGCCCCGATCACGGCGAGGTAGAGGAAGTGGGTCCGGTCCCGCTTCGCCGGCGCGGTCTCCTCGGTGGTGCCCCCACGCGGTGGGGTCTGTGCAGCCACGGCTGCCTCCTCTGGTCTTCGGCTGTGCGCTGATCTGCGGCTCTGTCACACAACAAAGTCCCGGCGACTATGCACGCCGTTGTGGCGCCCGTCACCCTTACGTACATTTCGTTCACGCGAAAGTGACCGTGCAGACGGTTTCGCGGTCTCCGTGCACACTGTTCGCATGCGACTCCCCCGACCCCGGCCGCCCCGACGGCTGCGGGGTCCCCGCAGCCTCGCCGGCCAGCTCTTCGCGATGCAGGTCGTGCTGGTGGCGGTGGTCGTCATGGGCTGCGCCGTCTTCGCGTACCTCAGCGCGGGCCGGCAGGCGGAGGAGACCGCACAGCGGCAGGCGACCGCGGCCGCCACCGCCGTCGCCGACTCGCCGGCCGTCGTGGCGGCGGCCCGCAGCACCCACCCGACGGCCGCGCTCCAGCCGTACAGCGAGCGGCTGCGGCGCGATGCGGGCGTCGACTTCGTGGTGGTGATGGCCACGGACGGGACCCGCTGGACGCACCCGGAGCCGTCCGCGATCGGCAAGAAGTACCTCGGGCACATCGGTCCGGCGCTGCGCGGGGAGATCTTTACCGAGACCCACATGGGGGTGCTCGGCCCGTCCGTACGCGTCGTCGCCCCGGTCCGCGACCCGCAGCGCGGCGGCCGGATCACCGCACTGGTCAGCTCCGGGATCACCATCAAGACCATCAGCGCGCAGCTGCGGGACCAGGTCCTGGCGCTGGCCGGGGTGGCGGCCGCGGCGCTGGCGCTCGGCGGCCTGGGCACGTACGTGATCAACGCCCGGCTGCGGCGGCACACCCACGGGATGAACGCCGGCGAGCTCAGCCGGATGCACGACTACCACCAGGCCGCGCTGCACGCCGTCCGCGAGGGTCTCCTGATGCTCGACGGGCAGCGCAGGGTCGCCCTGATCAACGACGGCGGGCAGGAGCTGCTGGGGCTGTCCGGCGACGCGGTGGGCCGCCCGGTCACGGAGCTGGGGCTGCCCCCGGCGCTGACCGAGGCGCTGCTGGCGCCCGGCCCGCGGGTCGACGAGCTGCAGCTGACCGGCGAGCGGGTGCTGGTGGTCAACTCCTCGCCGGTCTCCGGCGGTGAGCGGCGCGGCAGCGTGGTCACCCTCCGCGACCACACCGAACTCCAGGCGCTGTCCGGCGAGTTGGACTCGGTACGCGGTTTCACCGAGGCGCTGCGCTCGCAGGCCCACGAGGCCGCCAACCGGCTGCACACCGTGGTCTCGCTGATCGAACTGGGGCGGTCCGAGGAGGCCGTGGAGTTCGCGACCGCGGAGCTGGAGCTGGCCCAGGCGCTGACCGATCAGGTGGTCGGGGCGGTCGCCGAGCCGGTGCTCGCCGCGCTGCTGCTGGGCAAGGCGGCGCAGGCCAACGAGCGCGGCGTCGACCTGACGCTGACCCCGGACAGCCGGATCGACGACGGGCTGCTGCCGCCCGCTCTGCCGGCCCGTGACCTGGTCACCGTGCTGGGCAACCTCCTCGACAACGCCATCGACGCCGCGGCCCCGCCCCGCGGGCACGGCGCCGACGGCCCGCCGCGCGTGACGGTCACCGCGCGCGCGGCCGACGGCGAACTGCTGCTGCGGGTGGCGGACAACGGGCCGGGAGTCGCCGCGGACGCCGCCCAGGAGATCTTCCAGCGGGGCTGGAGCACCAAGCAGAGCGCGGCGGGCCGCGGCCTGGGCCTGGCCCTGGTGCAGCAGGCGGTCCGCCGCAACGGCGGTGCCGTGACGCTGGACCGGGCCCCGGAAGGCGGCGCGCGGTTCACCGTACGGCTGCCGCTGCGGGCGGGGGCGACGGCATGAACACGACGGCCGGCCGGGCCACGGAAGGAGGTGCCCGGTGACCCCCGCCGACATCCGGGTCCTCGTCGTCGAGGACGACCCGGTCGCCGCCGACGCGCACGCCCTGTACGTCGGGCGGGTACCCGGTTTCACCGTCTCCGGCACCGTGCACTCCGGCGCCGAGGCCCGCCGCCACCTGGAGGCGCACGCCGTCGATCTGCTGCTGCTCGACCTCTATCTCCCCGACGGCCACGGGCTGGCACTGGTGCGCACGCTGCGCGCGGCCGGGCACACCGCCGACATCATCGCGGTCACCTCCGCCCGCGATCTGACGATGGTGCGCGAGGGCGTCTCGCTCGGCGTGGTGCAGTACGTCCTCAAGCCGTTCACCTTCGCCACCCTGCGCGACCGGCTCACCCGCTATGCCCGGTTCCGCGCCACCACGGGCGAGGCCAGCGGGCAGGACGAGGTGGACCGGGCGCTCGCCGCGCTGCGCGCACCCCAGCCGGCCGCGCTGCCCAAGGGGCTGACCGCGGCCACCCTGCGGGCGGTGACCGATGTGCTGCGGGCCGCCGGCGGCGGGCTGACGGCCACCGAGGCCGCCGCCGACGTGGGCATCTCGCGGATCACCGCGCGCCGCTACCTCGAACATCTCGTGGTGAGCGGCCGGGCCGCCCGCGCCCCCCAGTACGGCCAGGTCGGCCGCCCCGAATTGCGCTATCGCTGGTCGGGGCATTGACCGGCTGTGACCGGTGACTTACTTTCAGCTGGCAGCCCCTCGTGGCCAGTTGGAGGTCGTGCCGTGCGCCCCACCGCCCCGCTGATTCTGCTCGCCGCCGCCGTCGTGGCCGCCGGTACGCTCACCGCCTGCGGCAGCGGGCCGGCCGGCGACCGGAACACCGTCAAGGTCGCCTTCATCAAGGACACCAACAGCAAGGTCACCGTCCGGGACGACTATGTCCGCCTGGTGGCCCGGCAGTTCGAGAAGCGCCACCCCGGCAAGAAGGTCCGGCTGATCCCGATCCAGGCGTCGGAGAACGACTACTACACCAAGATCCAGCAGATGATGCGCTCCCCGCGGACCGCACCGGACCTGGTCTACGAGGACACCTTCCTGGTCAACTCCGATATCACCGCGGGGCTGTTGCGCCCGCTGGACGCGCAGCTGAGCACCTGGAAGGAGTGGCGGCAGTTCGAGCCGGCCGCGAAGGCCGCGGCCCGGGGGCAGGACGGCCACACGTACGGCGTCCCGGACGGCACGGACACCCGCGGGCTGTGGTTCAACAAGAAGATCTTCAAGAAGGCCGGGCTGCCGGCCGACTGGCGGCCCCGGACCTGGGACGAGGTGCTGGACGCGGCCCGGACGGTCAAGCGCAAGGTCCCCGGTGTCATCCCGCTGAACGTCTTCACCGGCAAGGGCGCGGGCGAGGCCGCCGTGATGCAGGGGTTCGAGATGCTGCTGTACGGCACCGGCGAGAACCAGCTCTACGACCCGGGCAGCAAGAAATGGGTCACCGGCACCCGGGGCTTCCGCGACAGCCTGGCCTTCCTCGACACGGTCTACAAGGAGAAGCTCGGGCCCGAGGTGTCCGATGCGCTCAGCCCCAACATCCAGACCAATGTGGCCGCCGAGCTGCTGCCCGAGCAGAAGCTCGCCATCGACCTCGACGGCTCGTGGCTGGGCCAGCAGTGGCAGAAGACGGGCGGCGGCAACCCGTGGCCCGCCTGGTCGGCCACGCTCGGCCAGACCCCGTTCCCCACCCAGCACGGCGCCCCGCCCGGCAAGGTCAGCCTGGCCGGCGGCTGGACCTGGTCGGTGCCGCGACAGGCCCGGCAGCCCGAACTGGCCTGGCAGCTGATCGAGACCTTCCAGTCGCAGCCCAACGCCCTCGAATGGTGCGTACGGGGCGCCCAGATCGCGGTGCGCAAGGACGTCGCGGCCGATCCGCGCTACCGCAAGTCCGTGCCCGGCATCGGCTTCTTCACCGGTCTGGTCCCGATCAGCCGGTACCGGCCCGCGCTGCCCGACTACCCCAAGGTCGCCGCGGCGATCGGCGAGGCGATGGAGGCGGTCACCGCCGGGGACGCGGGACCGGCCAAGGCGGCCCGGGACTATGACGCGTCGCTGCGGTCGATCGTGGGCGGCCGGACCGTCGCCAAGCCGTGACCGCCGGCGCCGCCGCTTCCGCCGGGCCCGCCGCAACCTCAGCCGCCCCGCGGACCCCGCACCGCACCCCGGCACGCACCCGTCTGCTGCGCTGGGCCCCGCTCGTCCCGGCCACCGTCCTGCTGCTGCTCTTCCTCGCCGGCCCCATCGCCTACTGCGTCGGGATCGCCTTCACCGACACCCAGCTGACCGGCCAGGAGTCCGCGTCCTTCGTCGGCCTGGCCAACTTCCGGCATGCGTTCGGCGACCCGGCGTTCCGCAACGCCGTGGTGCTGACGCTGGTGTTCACCGTGGTCTCCTCGGTCCTCGGGCAGAACACCCTGGGCCTGGCGCTGGCCGCTCTGCTGCGCCGCGCCTCGCGGCCCGTACGGACCCTGACCGGGGCGCTGGTGATCACCGCCTGGGTACTCCCGGAGATCGTCGCAGGCTTCTTGCTCTACACCTTCTTCGAGCGGCGCGGCACCCTCAACGCCCTGCTGGCCTGGCTCCATCTGCCCGTCCAGAACTGGCTGTTCACGCTGCCCATCCTCGCGGTGTCGTTCGCCAACGTCTGGCGCGGTACGGCCTTCTCGATGCTGATCTACTCCGCGGCGCTCGCCGGGATCCCCACGGAGGTCAGCGAGTCCGCCGAGGTCGACGGGGCGGGCGGGCTGCGGCGGCTGTGGCACATCACGCTGCCGATGATCCGCCGCTCGGTCGGCACCAATCTGATGCTCAACACCCTCCAGACGCTCTCCGTCTTCGGGCTGATCTGGGTGATGACACGGGGCGGTCCGGGGAACCGCAGCCAGACCCTGCCGGTGTTCATGTACGACCAGGCGTTCACGAAGTCGCTGATCGGCTACGGCACCGCGGTGGCGCTGCTGTTGCTGGTGGTGGGGGCGCTGTTCTCGGCCGTCTATCTGCGCCTGCTGCGCGAGGAGGTCTGAGCCGTGCCGCGCCCCCGCCGCCCCCACGCGCTGCGACGGGTTCCGAGCCGGCGGACCCGCCACCGGCTGGCCGCCGACGCCGGACTCCTGGCCGTCGCGGTGGCGTTCGCGACGCCCCTGGCCTGGCTGGTGCTGTCGTCGCTGGACGCGCGGGCGACGCTGCGGGTGCGGCTGCCGAGGTCCCCGACGCTGGACAACTTCTCGGCGGTCTGGACCGACGAGATCACCTTCACCCCGATGCTCAACAGCCTGCTGATCTGCGGCGGGGCCACGCTGCTCACGGTGGTCTGTGCGGCGCTCGCCGCCTATCCGCTCTCCCGCTTCCGCGCGCGCTTCGCCCGCCCGTACCTGCTGACGATTCTGTTCTCCACCTGTCTGCCGATCACGGCGGTCATGGTCCCGGTCTACGGGCTGTTCGTGCGGGTCAATCTGATCGACACCCAATACGGCACCGCGCTGTTCCTGGCCGCCGCCCAACTCCCTTTCGCCATCTGGCTGATGAAGAACTTCATGGACGGGGTGCCGCGGGCCCTGGAGGAGGCGGCGTGGACGGACGGCGCCTCCTGGCGGCAGACCCTGCTGCGGGTGATCCTGCCGCTGATGGGGCCCGGGTTCGGCGTCGTGGCGATCTACACCTTCATCATGATGTGGGGCAATTTCTTCGTCCCCTTCATGCTGCTGCTCTCCCCCGAACAACTCCCGGCCTCGGTCAGCATCTTCACCTTCTTCGGCAATTACGGCGCGATCGCCTTCGGTGAACTCGCGGCCTTCTCCGTCCTGTATTCGACGCCGGTCCTCGCGCTCTACCTCCTGATCTCCCGGCGGCTCGGCAGCGGCTTCGCGCTCGGCGGCGCCGTGAAGGGCTGACGAACCCGGCGGCGCCGTGCAGGGCCGAGGAGCCCGGCGGCCGGCCGCGCCCCTGGCCGGACCGGGAAACCGGCCGGCTGGTAGCTTCCTACGACTTTCCGGCTTGGTCATCCGCACCATAGGTGCCCCCGCACCCCGTCACTTACCGTGTGCCGGTGCATACGCAAGCCGGGGAGCCCCGCCGGCCACCCTTCGACGCCGAGGCCGCCCGCCGGCTCCGCGAGGCCCTCGGCATGACCCCCGCCCATGTCGCGTACGGCATCGCGGCCGCCTACGGCATGCCGCTGTCGCCCGCGACCGTGACGGCCTGGGAAGCGGGCGAGCGTGCCCCCTCGGAGGCCGAACTGACCGCGCTGGCGGGTGCCCTGTGGTGTGCGCCGGGCGAGCTGCTGGGCGCGCCGGGCACCCTGCACCAATACCGGCTGGCGCTCGGCCTCGCCGCCGCGGACCTCGCGCGGCGGATCGGCATGGACCCGGCCGGGTACGCGCGCCTGGAGGCCGGCGGCCGCTGGCGCGGCACCGAGCGGCAGGCCGCGGCGCTCGCCGAGGCGCTGGCGCTGCCGCTGCCCGCCCTGATCCGCTTCACCGGCCGGGACGCCCTGCTGACCGAGCTGCTGACCAGCGCCGCCACCACCCGCTGGCAGGCCTACGTCCGGCCGGTCGGCAAGGTGGTGCCGCTGCCCAGGGCGCGGCTCCGGGAGGTGCTGCAGGACCTGCACGCCGACTACCAGGCGACCATGGCCGCTACGCTCCATTGGGGCGGCGGGGAGCGCGCCGAGGAGTCCGGCCGGGCCGGGCGCGCGTTTCTCGACGGCATCCTGACGGAATTCTGGGCACGGGCGGGCGCGGCGCACCACTGAGGCACCCCTAGGGGCGGGCACCGCGCGCCCCTGAACTCGCCCGGCATCCCCGGGATTTCCCGTCGGTCCGAGGTCGGAGGGGCGTCCGTCCAGAGGATGACGCCGGGGGCGGCGATGGCACTTCCGGCCGGTCCGGCTTTCGGTCCCTGCGGGTGAAGACCGGGCTGACCTGCGCATTCGAGAATGAGGACGTCGAAACATCCGTCCTTTTTCCAGGAGTTCCCGTGTCGCACGCGGCCACCTCTCCGGGTTTCCCCGGTTCCCCCGCCTCCGCCCGCACCGCCGCCGTCGCCGCCTGTGCCACGGACCTGAGCAAGGTCTACGGCCAGGGGGAGACCCGCGTGGTCGCACTGGACTCCGTCTCCGTCGAGTTCGGCCGGGCCCGGTTCACGGCGATCATGGGCCCGTCCGGCTCCGGCAAGTCCACGCTGATGCACTGCATGGCCGGACTGGACCGGATCTCCTCGGGCTCGGCCCGGATCGGCGAGGTCGAGCTGGGGTCGCTGAACGACAAGCAGCTGACGCGGCTGCGCCGGGACAAGGTCGGCTTCATCTTCCAGGCGTTCAATCTGCTGCCGACGCTGAGCGCGCTGGAGAACATCACGCTGCCGATGGACATCGCGGGCCGCAAGCCCGACCGGGAGTGGCTCGACGCGGTGATCGACACCGTCGGTCTCTCGGGGCGGCTCGCCCACCGGCCGTCGCAGCTCTCCGGCGGCCAGCAGCAGCGGGTCGCGGTCGCCCGGGCGCTGGCCGCCCAGCCGGAGATCATCTTCGCGGACGAGCCGACCGGCAACCTCGACTCCCGCTCCGGCGCCGAAGTGCTGGGCTTTCTGCGGGAGTCCGTGCGGGCGGCGAACCAGACGGTGGTGATGGTCACCCATGACCCGGTCGCCGCCGCGTACGCGGACCGGGTGGTCTTCCTCGCGGACGGCCGGATCGTCGAGGAGCTCCACGAGCCGACCGCGGACGCCGTCCTGGACCGGATGCGGCTGTTCGACTCCAAGGGCCGTACGAGCTGACCCCGGCGCCCCCTTCGCGCCCCTGGGGCGCCCCCCTTCACCTCCAGCAACCGGACCAGGACCCACCATGCTGCGTACCGCCCTGCGCAATGTCCTTGCGCACAAAGCCCGATTGATGATGACCGCGCTCGCGGTCCTGCTCGGCGTCGCCTTCGTCGCCGGCACCCTCATCTTCAGCGACACCGTCGGCGAAGCCGTCAAGAACGCCTCCGCCCGGAACCTCAAGGACGTGGCCGTCTCCGTCCAGGCCGCCGACGAGGACCCCGAGGCCCCCTCGTCCGTCGGCCCGGGGAAGGACGGCAAGCGGGCCACCGCCCTCGACGACAAGCTCGCGGACAAGATCCGTGCGCTGCCCGGCGTACGGTCCGTGCGGGCGAACGTCACCGGGCAGGCGACCCTCGCCGGGACCGACGACCAGCCGGTCGGCAACGGCTGGCAGAACATCGCCACCAACTACCAGCCGGGCAAGGACGGCAAGGACAGCCGCTACCCGCTGGTGTCGGGCCGCGGCCCGGCCGCCGGGGACGAGATCGCGCTGGCCGAGACGACCGCGAAGGCGGCCGGCTATGCGCTCGGCGACACCGTACGGTTCGCCACCGACGGGCCGGTGCTGAAGAAGAAGCTGGTCGGCCTGGTGCGGACCGATGACCCGCAGGTGACCGCGGGCGGCAGCCTGGCGCTGTTCGACACCGCCACCGCGCAGAAACTGTTCCTGCACGCCGGACAGTTCGACGAGCTGATCGTGGCGGCCGCGCCCGGCACCGACCAGCAGGCGCTGACCGCGAAGGTGCGCGAGGTGCTGCCGGCGAAGCGGGCCCGGGCGACCAGCGGCAGCGAGCTCGCGGCCGAACAGTCCCGGATGATCGCCGAGTCGAACAGCGCACTGAGCAAGACCCTGCTGACCTTCGCCGGCATCGCGCTGTTCGTCGGCATCTTCATCATCGCCAACACCTTCACCATGCTGATCTCCCAGCGCAGCCGCGAGATCGCGCTGCTGCGCGCGGTCGGTGCCTCCCGCCGGCAGGTCGTCCGCTCGGTGCTCGCCGAGGCGGCGCTGCTGGGGCTGATCTCCTCGGTCGTGGGCTTCGCGCTGGGCACCGGAATCGCGGTGGGGCTGCGGGCGGTGCTGGACGCCAACGGCGCGGGCTTCCCGGACGGGCCGCTCGTCATCAGCCCGGCCGCGGTGCTCTCCGCGCTGGGGGTGGGCGTCGTGGTGACCGTACTGGCCGCCTGGCTGCCGTCCCGCAAGGCGGCGAAGATCGCGCCGGTGGAGGCGCTGAGCAGCGTCGAGGCGCCGCCGAAGCTGCGCAGCCTGGTCGTCCGCAATGTCATCGGCTCGGTGATCACCGGGCTGGGCGTCGCGGTGATGCTCTACGTCTCCACCCTCAAGTCCGGGGACGATCTGCCGACCGCGATGCTCGGCTCGGCGGTGACCCTGATCGGCGTGATCATCCTGGCGCCGCTGCTGTCCCGTCCGCTGGTGTCGCTGGCCGGTCTGGTCACCACCCGGCTCTTCGGCATCGGCGGCAAGCTGGCCAAGGAGAACGCGCTGCGCAATCCGCGCCGTACGGCGGCGACCGCGTCGGCGCTGATGATCGGCCTCACCCTGATCACCGGGATGACGGTCGTCGGGCACTCGGCGCAGATCGGCATGGACAAGATGGCGGCCACCGAGATGGCGGCCGACTACCGGATCGAGACCACGACCTTCACCGGTCTGGATCCCGAGCTGTCGAAGAAGGTGGCGCACCTCCCGGGCGTCGAGGCGATGGCTCCGCTGCGCGGCGCCGGCTATGCGGTCGGGGACGGCTTCGGCTCCGTCACCGGCACCGACCTCTCGCAGATCGACAAGCTCACCCGTCTGACGTTCACCCAGGGCTCGCTGGACGCCGTACGGGCCGGCGGGATCGCCGTCGCGCAGGAGGAGGCCAAGCGCCGCGGCTGGCAGGCCGGCGACACCGCGACCCTGGAGTTCGACGACAAGAAGAAGGCCAAGGTGAAGGTCGCCGCCGTCTACAAGGACAACGAGACCTTCGGCGACGCCCTGGCCGATGTGTCCCTGGTCGATCCGCACCTGCCCCAGGTCAAGAACGACAAGCTGCTGGTGAAGGCCGCCGGCGGCGGCTCCCCGGCCCTGGCCAAGGACATCCGGCACACGCTCGGCGACAGCCCGCTGCTGAAGATCCAGAGCCATGACGACCTGCGCAAGGAGAACGCCGGGCAGATCGACACCATCGTGAACATGGTCTACGGGCTGCTCGGCATGGCCGTGATCATCGCGGTGGTCGGTGTCGTCAACACCCTGGCGATGTCGGTGTTCGAGCGGACCCGGGAGATCGGGATGCTGCGGGCGATCGGCCTGGCGCGCAGCGGTATCAAGCAGATGGTGCGGCTGGAGTCGGTGGTCATCTCGCTGTTCGGCGCGGTGCTCGGCATCGGGCTGGGGGTCTTCCTGGCCTGGGCCGGCGGCAGCCTGGTCGGCTCGTCGTTCCCGACCTACGAGATGGTGCTGCCCTGGGGCCGGATCGGCCTGTTCCTGCTGATCGCGCTGGTCGTGGGGGTGCTGGCGGCGCTGTGGCCGGCCCGCCGGGCGGCCCGGCTGAACATGCTGGAGGCCATCGGCGCGGAGTGACCGCCCGTGCCGACGGCGGCGCGCCTCCCCTCAACCAGGGGGAGGCGCGCCGCCGTTGGTGTACGCAGTGTGGGAGCCCGCCGGGCTCAGAAGACCGACTCGGCCTCGTCCATCCGCCACTCGGGCACCGTCTTGAGCTCGGTGACCGCGTCGGCCAGCGGGACCATTTTGATGTCGGTGCCGCGCAGCGCGGTCATCCGGCCGAAGTCGCCGCGGTGCGCGGCCTCGACGGCGTGCCAGCCGAAGCGGGTGGCGAGCACCCGGTCGTAGGCGGTGGGGGTACCGCCGCGCTGGACATGGCCGAGAATGACCGGCCGGGCCTCCTTGCCGAGGCGCTTTTCCAGCTCGTGGGCGAGCGCGTTGCCGATGCCGGAGAACCGCTCGTGGCCGTACTGGTCGATGGCGCCCTTCTTGTAGTCCATGCTGCCGGGGGCCGGATGCGCCCCCTCGGCGACACAGACCACGGCGAACTTCTTGCCCCGGGCGAAGCGCTCCTCGACCATCGTGACCAGGTCGTTGACCTCGAAGCCGCGCTCGGGGAGGCAGATGCCGTGGGCGCCGCCGGCCATGCCGGACTCCAGCGCGATCCAGCCCGCGTGCCGGCCCATCACCTCGACGACCATGACCCGCTGGTGCGACTCCGCGGTGGTCTTGAGGCGGTCGATGGCCTCGGTCGCGACGCCGACGGCGGTGTCGAAGCCGAAGGTGCGGTCGGTGGAGGAGATGTCGTTGTCGATGGTCTTGGGAACGCCGACGACCGGGAGGCCGGCGTCCGACAGCATCCGGGCGGCGGTCAGCGTGCCCTCGCCGCCGATCGGGATGAGGACGTCGATGCCGTAGTCCTTGGAGTGGTCCTTGGCGTCCTCGCAGGCCTGCTGGAGCCGGGCGCGCTCCAGCCGGGAGGAGCCGAGGATGGTGCCGCCGCGGGCGAGGATGCCGCTGACCCCTTCGAGGTCGAGCTTGCGGAAGCGGCCGTCGAGCAGGCCCGAGAAGCCGTCCTCGAAGCCGATGACCTCGTCGCCGTGCCCGGTGAGGGCGCGGTGGACCACCGACCGGATCACAGCGTTCAGGCCGGGGCAGTCGCCGCCTGCGGTGAGGACTCCGATACGCATCGTGCTGTGTCTCCTGTGCTCGCTGTCGGTTCCGTGTGAGCCGGTCCGATTGTTTCACGGGAGGCCCGGCCCTCCCCGCCCACCGGCCCTCACCCCTACTGTTCCTGCACGGACTGCACAAGGGAAACTGGGAGAGCGGCCTAGCCACACACGCAGGTATTGTCAAGAGGGGCATGCCCACCATAACGGCCAATTTTTGCCTTGCGAGCAACGGAAAAGGATCGGAGAGCACGCGTGACGCGCAGCGTGTACGTGACCGGGATCGACCGCGGCGACGGCCGCCAGGTCATCGAGCTGGGAGTCATGGAGCTCCTGACCCGCCATGTCGACCGGGTGGGCGTCTTCCGTCCGCTGGTCCATGACGACGGGCCGGACCGGCTCTTCGACCTGCTGCGGGCGCGCTACCGGCTCACCCAGCCCGCCGACACCGTCCACGGCATCGGTTACGAGGAGGCCGCCGCCCTCCAGGCCGAGCGCGGCACCGACGAGCTGGTCTCCCGGCTCGTCGACCGCTTCCACGCCGTGGCCAGGGACTACGAGTACGTCCTGGTCCTCGGCTCGGACTACGCGGCCACCAGCCTCCCCGACGAGCTGAACCTCAATGCGCGCCTGGCCAACGAATTCGGTGCCGCCGTACTGGCCGTCGTCGGCGGTCAGGGCCAGGAGGCCGAGTCGGTGCGCGCCGAGGCCCACAACGCCTACCGCGCCTACCACTCGCTGGGTTGCGACGTCGTGGCCATGGTCGTCAACCGGGTGGCGCCCGAGCACCGCGCGGCCGTCGTCGAGCGGCTCGCCGCCCGCCTGCCGGTGCCCTGCTACGCCCTCCCCGAGGACGGCTCGCTCTCCGCACCGACCGTCAGCCAGATCGTGCACACCCTCGGCGCCGAGGTGCTGCTCGGCGACGACTCGGGGCTCGCCAGGGACGCCCGGGACTTCGTCTTCGGCGGCGCCATGCTGCCGACCTTCCTCAAGGCGCTCACGCCCGGCTGCCTCGTGGTGACCCCCGGGGACCGGGCGGACCTGGTCATCGGCTCGCTCGCGGCGCACAGCGCCGGTGCCCCGCCGATCGCCGGTGTGCTGCTCACCCTCGACGAGCGGCCCGGCCCGGACATCATGGCGCTGGCGGGCCGGCTCGCCCCCGGCACCCCGGTCGTCTCCGTACCCGGCGGCTCCTTCCCGACCGCCGGCGAGCTGTTCGCGATCGAGGGCAAGCTGAACGCCGCCTCGCCGCGCAAGGCGGAGACCGCGCTCGGCCTCTTCGAGCGGCATGTGGACACCGTGGAGCTGACGAACCGGATCTCCGTCGCCCGCTCCGGCCGGGTGACACCGATGATGTTCGAGCACGAGCTGATCGAGCGCTCCCGCTCCGGCCGCCGCCGGGTCGTGCTCCCCGAGGGCAGCGAGGAGCGGGTGCTGCGCGCCGCCGATGTGCTCCTGCGCCGCGACGTCTGCGAGCTGACGCTGCTGGGCGACGAGGAGGCGATCCGCAAGCGCGCCGCCGACCTGGCCATCGACCTGGCGGACGCCCAGATCATCGATCCGCAGACCTCCGCGCTGCGCGAGCGGTTCGCCGAGCGCTACGCCGCGCTGCGCGCCCACAAGGGCGTCAGCGTCGAGCTGGCCTACGACGTGGTCGCGGACGTCTCCTACTTCGGCACGCTGATGGTCCAGGAGGGCCTGGCCGACGGCATGGTCTCCGGTGCGGTGCACTCCACCGCCGCCACCATCCGCCCCGCCTTCGAGATCATCAAGACCAGGCCGAACGCCCAGATCGTCTCCTCGGTCTTCTTCATGTGCCTGGCCGACCGGGTGCTGGTGTACGGCGACTGCGCGGTCAACCCGGACCCGGACGCCGAGCAGCTGGCGGACATCGCGATCCAGTCGGCCACCACCGCCGCCCAGTTCGGCGTCGAGCCGCGGATCGCGATGCTGTCGTACTCCACCGGCACCTCCGGCTCCGGCGCCGACGTCGACAAGGTCCGCAAGGCCACCGAGCTCGTCCGCGCGCTGCGCCCCGATCTGCTGGTCGAGGGCCCGATCCAGTACGACGCGGCGGTGGACGCGGCGGTCGCGCAGACCAAGCTGCCCGAGTCCGATGTCGCCGGCAAGGCCACCGTGCTGATCTTCCCGGACCTCAACACCGGCAACAACACCTACAAGGCCGTGCAGCGCTCGGCCGGTGCGGTCGCCGTCGGCCCGGTCCTGCAGGGTCTGCGCAAGCCGGTCAACGACCTCTCGCGCGGCGCTCTGGTGCAGGACATCGTCAACACCGTGGCGATCACCGCCATCCAGGCGCAGGGCGAGCGGCCCGGCGCCGGCCCCGCCGCCTGACCGCGGTCCCCCTCCGCCCGACCCCCCTCCCCCTCTCGGAGAGCGCTCCATGACTGCCACCGCCACCCGCGTACTCGTCCTCAACTCCGGCTCCTCGTCGCTGAAGTACCAGCTGCTCGACATGCACGACGCCTCCCGGCTCGCCGTCGGCCTCGTCGAGCGGATCGGCGAGGAGACCTCGCGCCTGGTGCACACCCCGCTGGCCACCGGCGGCGCGAAGCGCGAGACCGAGGGCGCGATGGCCGACCACGACGCCGCGCTGAAGGCCGTCGCCGCGGAGCTGGCCGCCGACGGGCTCGGCCTCGACTCCCCGCAGCTGGCCGCGATCGGGCACCGGGTGGTGCACGGCGGGCTGAAGTTCACCGCACCGACCGTGATCGACGACGCGGTGCTGACGGAGATCGAGCGGCTGGTGCCGGTCGCGCCGCTGCACAACCCGGCCAACATCACCGGCATCCGGACCGCCCGGGCGCTGCGCCCCGACCTGCCGCAGGTCGCGGTCTTCGACACCGCCTTCCACACCACGATGCCGGAGTACGCGGCCCGTTACGCCATCGACGTGGCGACCGCCGACGCCCACCGCATCCGCCGCTACGGCTTCCACGGCACCTCGCACGCCTACGTCTCCCGCAAGACCGCGGCGCTGCTGGGCAAGGGCCCCTCCGAGGTCAATGTCATCGTGCTGCACCTGGGCAACGGCGCCTCCGCCTCGGCGGTGGCCGGCGGCCGCTGCGTGGACACCTCCATGGGCCTGACCCCGCTGGAGGGCCTGGTCATGGGCACCCGCTCCGGTGACATCGACCCGGCGGTGACCTTCCACCTCAAGCGGGTGGCCGGGATGTCGGAGGACGAGGTCGACGAGCTGCTCAACAAGAAGAGCGGGCTGATCGGGCTGTGCGGCGACAACGACATGCGCGAGATCCGCCGCCGGATCGACGAGGGCGACGCCCAGGCGAAGCTCGCCTTCGACATCTACATCCACCGGCTGAAGAAGTACCTCGGCGCCTACACCGCGGTGCTCGGCCGGGTCGACGCGGTGGCCTTCACCGCGGGCGTCGGCGAGAACGCCGCCCCGGTGCGCGAGGCCGCGATCGCCGGTCTGGCGGATATGGGCATGGCGGTGGACGCGGACCGCAATGCCGTACGGTCCGACGAGCCCCGGCTGATCTCGCCCGAGGGCTCCCGGGTCGCGGTCGCCGTGGTGCCCACCGATGAGGAACTGGAGATCGCCCAGCAGACATACGCCCTGGTCAGCGCCTAGGACTCGGTGTTTCGGCCGACCGATAAATTCCGCTCCTAAACAAACCGATAGGATTCCGCCCATGCGCCGTTCCAAAATCGTCTGCACCCTGGGCCCCGCCGTCGACTCCTACGAGAAGCTGAAGACGCTGATCGAGGCCGGCATGAACGTGGCCCGTTTCAATATGAGCCACGGGACCCAGCCGGAGCACGAGGAGCGGTATCACCGCCTCCGAAAGGCCTGCGAGGAGACCGGCCGCGCGGTCGGCGTGCTGGCCGACCTCCAGGGCCCCAAGATCCGCCTGGAAACCTTCGCCGACGGCCCCGTGGAGCTGGTGCGCGGGGACGAGTTCGTCATCACCACCGAGGACGTCCCCGGCGACAAGACCATCTGCGGCACGACCTACAAGGGCCTGCCCGGCGATGTGTCCAAGGGCGACCCGATCCTGATCAACGACGGCAATGTCGCGCTCCAGGTCATCGAGGTCGACGGCCCGCGGGTGCGGACCATCGTCATCGAGGGCGGGGTCATCTCCGACCACAAGGGCATCAACCTCCCCGGTGCCGCGGTGAACGTCCCCGCGCTGTCCCAGAAGGACATCGAGGACCTGAAGTTCGCCCTGAACATGGGCTGCGACATGGTCGCGCTGTCCTTCGTCCGGGACGCCAAGGACGTCCAGGACGTGCACCGCGTCATGGACGAGGTGGGCCGCCGGGTCCCGGTCATCGCCAAGGTGGAGAAGCCACAGGCGGTGGCCAACATGGAGGAGGTCGTGATGGCGTTCGACGCCGTCATGGTCGCCCGTGGTGACCTGGCGGTGGAGTACCCGCTGGAGAAGGTCCCGATGGTGCAGAAGCGGCTGATCGAGCTGTGCCGCCGCAACGCCAAGCCGGTGATCGTGGCGACCCAGATGATGGAGTCGATGATCACCAACTCCCGGCCGACCCGCGCCGAGGCCTCCGACGTCGCCAACGCCATCCTCGACGGCGCCGACGCGGTGATGCTCTCCGCGGAGTCCTCGGTCGGCCAGTACCCCATCGAGACCGTCAAGACGATGTCGAAGATCGTCGAGGCGGCCGAGGAGGAGCTGCTCTCCAAGGGCCTGCAGCCGCTGGTGCCCGGCAAGAAGCCGCGGACGCAGGGCGGTGCGGTGGCCCGCGCGGCCTGCGAGATGGCCGACTTCCTGGACGGCAAGGCGCTGGTGGCCTTCACCAAGTCCGGTGACACCGCCCGCCGGCTCTCCCGCTACCGCGCCGCCCAGCCGATCCTGGCCTTCACCACGGACGCCACCACCCGCAACCAGCTCACGCTGAGCTGGGGCGTCGACAGCTTCGTCGTGCAGCACGTCGACAACACCGACGCGATGGTCGACCTGGTGGACGCCGAGCTGCTCAAGCTCCAGCTCTACAGCAAGGGCGACACCATGCTGATCACCGCCGGTTCGCCCCCCGGCGTTCCCGGCACCACCAACATGGTCCGGGTGCACCACCTCGGCGGCCAGCAGGCCTGAGCCCGGCACGCGAAACGGCGGTGGGCCGCCCCCTGGGGGAAGGGGGCGGCCCACCGCCGTTTTCTGCGGCTCCCGAACGGGTCGGGGTGGCCCGGGGCGTTCCTCAGCCGGTCATGAACTGGTGCAGACCCGGGACGTGGAGGTTGCCGCCGAACTGGCCCGCCTGATCGATCTTCACCTTGGTGAAGTACGCGAACGGGACGTTGAGCGGCGGCGGGTGCTCGGGGTCGAAGACGATCGGGATCAACCCGAAGAGGTTGCCCTGCAGCCGCTCGGTGTACATGGTCACCTTGCCGCCGCGGATCGTGGACGTGGACCCCTGGGACGCCTGAACGTGGTACTTCTTGCCGGACGCCTTGTCGTCGACGGTCTGATGCAGATCACCGATGTCGACGCTGTCGGCGGTGAACTTCAGGGCCTGCTTGGTGTGGCCGTTCTGCGTCTGGACGTTGACGACGCCTTCGTAGTTCAGACCGCGCAGGGTGAGCGCGCTGGACTCCAGGTGCCAGGGGTCGTCGGGCAGGGTGACGGGGGTCTGCTCGTCCTTGCCCTTCTGCTTGTTCTCGACGACGCAGGGGAAGGACTTCTTGCCGCTGGAGTCCTTGCCGTCGAGGCCGCCGCCGGGCAGGGCGTTGTCCGCCGCACCCACGGCGCCGTGGACGGTGTCGTTGACCGTCTTCGAGCCGTTCTTGAGGCTGTCACCGGCCTTGCCGGCGCCGTCCTTGAGGCCGTCGACCGTGTCCGTGACCGGCTTGGTGGCCTTGTCCACGGCGGACCCCGAGTCGCCGGCCGCGGCGTCCTTGGAGGCCGACGGCGAGGGGCTCGGCGTGGCCGACGCGGACGTCGAGGGGCTCGGCGAGGCGGAGGCGTCGGACTTGTCGCCGCCCAGCAGACCGCCGAGCGCGTCGCCGATGCCGCCCAGCACACCGCCGTCGTCCTTCTTGTCCTCGGAGGGCGAGGGCGACGGGGTCGCCGAGCCCGAGGGCTCGCTGCTCTCCTTGGAGGCGGACGGCTCGGGCGCGGGCTTGCTCTCCGCGTCCTTGCCGGCCGACGTCGAGGGCGAGGCGGACGGCTCGGCGCTGGGCTTGTCGGACGGCTTGGTGCCGCCCTTCGTGCCCGTGTCGTCCTTCGCACCGTCCTTGGCCTTGGCATCCTTCTGGCCGGCCTTGTCCGGTGCGGTGACGCAAGGGCCGTCCTTGAAGGGGCTCTTGGGCGCCGGCTTTGCTATTGCCATCTGGGGCGTCAGCCCCATGCCCATGAGCACCGCGGACGGCATGGCGGCGATGGCTATCGCCTTGCCCGCGGGCACGTGGAGCCGCGTCAGCAAGGGCTTCCTGGGGGCCGCGTGTCGCGGCCCGCCTCTCGCCCCGGCAGCTGCGCGCTCCTCGTGCAGCTCGTCACCCGGCACAGTGCCTCCCGTTCGTTCCGTTGGTCGGGCTGGTTCCTGACAGGTCGTCCAGCCCCTTGCCCAACCCGGGACCGGCGGCCGGCGCGGGGTGCGTGGCGACCACGGGTCCGGCAACCGTCCTGGCGGCCGGATCGTCGTCGTCCTCGCTTCGAGCGGCCTTGCCCGGCGCCCAGGAGACACCCAGCGCACCGCCGATCAGCCCCAGAAGGAAGCCGATCAGAAAGGCGCCGAAGTTCGAGACGACCAGGGAGACCAGGGAGAGCAGAATCGCCGCCACACCCGCAAAGACGCGGGAAGCCGGCTGAAACCACATGGTGAGACCGAGCACGACCAGCAGTACGCCGATGATCAGCGAGCCGGCGCCGGCGGTGGTCGCCATGCGGACGGTCAGGGAACCGATCGTGAGATTCGCGTAAGGGATGTACATGATCGGGAGGCCGGCCAGCAGGGTCAGCATTCCGCCCCAGAACGGGCGGTGTCCGCGCCACTCCCGGAACGAAAGCCGCTTGCGGCCGATGGTCTCGATCAGCCGTGGTCGCGTTTCGGCGCTCATGTCGTACAGCTCCTCGGGACTGGCAAATCGGTGGTTCTGTGCTGGAGTGTTCTACTTGGCACTACCCGGCGTACGGGCACGGGGAACGGCATCCGCCGTACAGCTCCCCCGCGCCCGTACGCTCAGTGCGTCAGTAGCACTCGCTCTTGCCCTTGGCGACGCTCATCTTCAGGCCGCTGAGCTTGAACGTGCCGGCCGTCGTGGCCCAGGCCTGCTGCTTGACGTGGGTCAGCGTGGCCGATTCGGCCTGCTGGGCGAAGGAGCCGGGGTCGGCCTTGTCGCCCTTGTGCATCCCCGGGCCCTTGGTCGTCGAACCCGCAGCAACACCGATGTCGATGTTGTTGAAGGTCGCGTCCGCGGACAGCTGGTCGAGGTCGATGTAGAGGTTCTTCGCCTCGACGGGCGTGTCACCGCCACCGGCCGACAGCTTCATCGACACATCGCCGAAGACCGGGACCGGAACGACCACCGACTGGCACAGGTTCCTGATCTTGGCGTTCGAGAACCCCGAGACCGCTACCGGGACCTGCTTGCCGCCCTTCTGGGCGTCAATGGCTCCATACTGAACAAATCCGGTGCCGTCCAGCCGGTCTGTCGCGACCTTGAACTGCTGTCCGGACACGCTGAACGATGCCGCGAGCGCACCCTGCGAGAGGGCGACGCCGATCGCGGCAGTCGCCGCGACGCTCGGCACCATGACGACGGCGAACCGCTTCCATCTGGTCCCGCCACGAGCCAGGGACTCCATGACTTTCCTCCTTCTCGGACGTACATCTCCGGTACCGGCCGCCTCCGTTGAGGGGCGGTACCTGGGATGGGAGAAGTGCTACGTCCTCGGGAAGGAGAGCGCCTGTTCTCGGAGGCACATCGTGTTCCGAATACCGGCGATCACCCCCGAGCGACAACCACTGGCCACGCTCTCGCGCAACCTCCTGGACAGGCCCTGCCGGGTGGGGCAGAGACCCCCCTGTCCACGGCCGGCGCCACTGCCGCCGACCACTCGGTGGGGACCCAAGTACCCCGCGGCACCAACCGGATGCCGGGCTGCGGGAATGGACCGAGCGTGGCCGATCGTGGTCCATTCACGGCCGGTGCACAAGGGGCTCGTTACTTGCGGGTAACGACCCGATAAACACGCCACGACGGACCGAGATCAACTGGACACACGCTGTGGTTGCTCACCGCAAGGGGACAAGAGTCAATTGCGGACAGATCACCGCAAGAGGGCGATTGATACTTACTCCAAGTAACAGCGGCCACGTTTACCAAGTTTTGGTAAAACGTGGCCGCTGCGTCGTTTGGTTGGTCAACTCGCGGAGGGCGTACTGGTCACAAGCGGGCGAGTCAGCGGACAGCGGGTCAGAACAGCACTCGGGCCAGTGCCGTACGCGCCGCCGTCACCCGCGGATCCTCGGCACCGATGACCTCGAACAGCTCCAGCAGCCGCAGCCGTGCGGCCTCCCGGTCGTCGCCCGCATTCCGCTTCACCGCGTCGACCAGCCGGCCGAAGGCGTCCTCGACATGGCCGCCGACCAGATCGAGGTCCGCGGCACGGATCTGCGCCGGCACATCGGCCGGGTTCTCCGCGGCCTCCTTGCGCACGGCCTGCGGGTCCAGATCCTGGACCCGGCGCAGGAGTTCGGCCTGCGCCAGACCGAGCTTGGCCTCCGGGTTGGCGGGGTCGTCGGACAGGACGTTCTTGTAGGCCTGGATGGCGCCGCCCAGATCACCGGAGTCGAGCGCCTGGTTCGCGGCCTCCAGCAGGGCGTCGTAGGGACCGGCCGGCGCCGGGGGCGCGACCTGCTCCTGCTCGTCCGCGGCCTGCGGCTCGACGGGCGCCCCCACGATGCCGAACTGCTGCTCGGCGGCCTGCACCAGCTGGTCGAGCACCTGGCGGATCTGCGCCTCCGGGGCCGCGCCCTGGAACAGCGGGATCGGCTGGCCCGCCACGACGGCGAAGACCGCCGGGATGCCCTGCACCCCGAACTGCTGGAACAGCATCTGGTTGGCGTCGACGTCGATCTTGGCCAGCACGAACTTGCCGGCGTACTCCCCCGCGAGGCGCTCCAGCAGCGGACCCAGCTGCTTGCACGGCTCGCACCACTCGGCCCAGAAGTCGATGACGACCGGGACCTCGGTGGAACGCTGCAGGACGTCCTGCTGGAACCCGGCCTCGTCGACGTCGAACACCAGGCGGGCACCGCTCGCGGGCGCCTGGCCCGTACGGGCGGCCTCGGCACGTGCCTGTTCCGCCTTCTGCTTCGCTTCCCCGGCCGCCTTCAGCGCGGCGAGGTCGACGACTCCACTCATGGACATATTGCGTGGCTGCATGGGTCCATCCTCCCCCCTGGGCGGTCCGTTCCGAAAAGCGATCCGGAAAGCGATGCGGTCGGCGACGCGGAATCCCCGGTCCGGTATCGCCGCCGGACCTTCCGCAGAGCACCGCATCCGCTCCGTACGCCCCGCCGGATGCCGGCGTACGTCCTGGATCGCTGCCCGTTTCGGTCCCGAGGAGGACCGGTTGCGGCCATGGGTCCCCACCCACGGCCAGTGGCTATCACTCTTACGCTACGACCCGTAGCGTAACTCGCCGTCGCCTCCGCCCCACAACCGGTTTCAGCCCTGAGTGAAGTGATCTCCCTCACGGCGGACGGCGCCCGGGCCCGTACTGCCCGGTATGGTCGCCCGCATGCACGACTCCGCCAGCCCCCGCAAAGGCCGCACGGGCCGCCCGCGCAGCGCCGCGACCGACCACGCGATCCTCAGCGCGACCCGCGCCGCGCTGGTCGATGTGGGCTGGGGGCGGCTCACCATGAGCGAGGTGGCGGCCCGCGCCGGGGTCGCCAAGACGACGCTCTACCGCCGCTGGGCCAACAAGAACGAGCTCGTCGTGGACGCCGTGGCGGTCCTCTTCGACGAGCTCGAACTCCCCGACCGGGGCTGTCTGCGCTCCGACATCGAGGGCGTGGTGCTGCAGTTCGGCGCGCTGCTCGCGCGGCCGGAGACCAAGACGGCGCTGATGGCCGTGGTCGCCGAGTCCACCACCGACGAGGCGCTGCGCGAACGGATCCGCTCGGCGATCGTCGACCGTCAGAAACGGCTGGTCTCGCTCGGCCGCTCCCGCGCCCAGACCCGCGGCGAACTGCCCCCGGACACCACCGGCGAGGACGGCGCCCGGGCCGCCGCCCGCGCCATGGACCTGATCTTCGATGTGATCGCCGGGGCGATCGTGCACCGCACCCTGGTCAGTGGCGAACCGGTGGACGCCGAGTGGGGCCGCGACTTCACCGCCCTCTTCCTGACCGGACTGACCGGACTGGCCGGTCCCGACGGCCGGAGCTGACGCCCGGGCCCCGGTGTCCACGGAACACCGGGCCCGGCTGTGCGGCGGCGGTCAGGCCTGGGAGCGGTCAGACCTGGTAGCGGTCCGCCGCGAACAGGTGCACGTTCTCCGCCACCCACTCCGAGGTCCACTTCAGGCCCTGCTCCAAGGACACCTCCGGCCGCCACGAAGCCCATTCGCGCGCCCGGGAGTTGTCGGACAGCAGCCGCTCGACCTCGCTGCCGGCGGGCCGCAGCCGCTCGGCGTCCACCACCACCTCGGCGTCCCGGCCCGAGGCCGCTATCAGCGCCTCGGCGAGCGCCCCGATGGAGATCTCCCGCCCGGTGCCGAGGTTGACGACCTCGCCCAGCGCCCGGTCGCAGTCGGCCAGCGCCAGGAACCCGGCGGCGGTGTCCGTGACGTAGGTGAAGTCGCGGGTCGGGGTGAGCGAGCCGAGCTTGATCTGCCGGGCGCCCGCGTGGAGTTGGGCCAGGATCGTGGGGATCACGGCCCGTGCGGACTGCCGGGGGCCGTAGGTGTTGAACGGCCGCACCACGGTCACCGGCAGCCCGAACGCGTGCCGGTGCGACAGCGCCATCATGTCCGCGCCGATCTTCGAGGCGGAGTACGGCGACTGCGGCTGCAGCGGGTGGTCCTCACCGATCGGCGCGGTCAGCGCGGTCCCGTAGACCTCGCTCGTGGACGTGTGCACCATCCGGCGCACCTCGTACCGCCGGCAGGCCTCCGCGACGTTCTCCGTGCCCACCACGTTCGTCTGCACGTACGCGCCCGGCGAGTCGTAGCTGTACGGGATCCCGATGAGCGCGGCGAGATGGAAGACGGTGTCGCAGCCCGCGACGGCGTCCATCACCCGGCCCGCGTCCCGGACGTCCCCCGCGATCATCTCGACCGGGGAGCCCGGCGCAAGATAGCGCGCCAGATTTCCCTTTTCGGCGTACGGCTTGTAGTGGACGAAGGCGCGTACCTCGGCGCCGGCGTCCACCAGCAGATCGACGAGGGCCGAGCCGATGAATCCCTCGGCCCCGGTGACCAGGACCTTGCGGCCGGCCCACTGCTGTGCGGTGTGGTTGCTCATGCGGACTCCTTCAAAGGGGTGGTCGAGTGCAGGGAGGCGGCCGGGTGGCCGGCCAGTGCCAGCGCCTTGGCGGCGAGCAGGTCGGCGGCCCGGGCATGGGTGCCGGGGTCGGCGGCCTGGCCCATCGCGGCGAGCCGGGCGGGGTCGTCGAGCAGCGGGGTGACCAGGGCGTCCAGCCGCGCGTCGGAGGCCTCCCCGTCGGGCAGCAGCAGCGCCGCCCCGGCGTCGGAGAGCACCCGCGCGTTGTGCGTCTGGTGGTCGCCCGGCGCATGCGGGTACGGCACGAGGACGGCCGGCATCCCGATCGTGGCCAGCTCGGCGACGGTCGCCGAACCGGCCCGGCACACCACGAGATCGGCCGCGGCGTACGCCAGATCCATCCGGTCCAGATACGGCACGGCCTCGGCAACCGCCGATCCGCCGTTCTCCGCCAGCCGGGCCGAGGTCTCCTCCAGGGCCGCGGGCCCGGTCTTGATCAGCAGCCGCAGGTCCCGGCGCCCCCGGTAGCGGCCGGCCAGTCCGATGGCCGCCTCCGTCAGCCGGGCCGCCCCCAGGCTGCCGCCGTTGACCAGCAGCAGCCGGGCCCCGTCCGGGACGCCGAGCGCCCGGCGGGCCGCGGGGCGCAACGCCGTACGGTCCAGCTCGGCCAGCGGCCCCACCAGCGGCATCCCCACCGTCTCGGCCCGCTCGCCGCCCGCCAGATGCTCCCGGCTGCGGTCGAAGGCGAGGGCGAGGTGCGGGGTGAGCCGGGCGGCGAACTTGTTGGCCCGGCCGGGCACCGCGTTGGACTCGTGGATCAGGCTCGGCAGCCCGGCCATCCGCGCCCCGACGATCACCGGGGCACTCGGATAGCCGCCCATACCCACCGCGACCTGGGCCTTTTGTTCCTTGAGAATCGCCCGGCACTGGGCGCCCGAGCGCAGCAGCGCGGCCGGCAGCAGATAGCGTCGGGCGCCGAGCGAGGGATCGAAGGGGATCATGTCGACGGTGTGCAGCCGGTATCCGGCCTGGGGGATCAACCGCGTCTCCAGGCCGCGCTCGGTCCCGACGAAGGAGATCACCGCGTCGGGCACGGCCCGGCGCAGTGCGTCGGCGAGAGCGAGACCGGGATAGATGTGGCCGCCGGTGCCGCCCGCACCGATCACGACAGAGAGTGGTGTGCGCATGGCCGCCACGCTCGCGATACGCCCTAAGAAGCTTCTAAGAGAGGTGTTTGGCAGCCTATGTCCATGCCGCCCACGCCCGGAAACACTCCCGCCGCCAAGATCCTCGTCGTCGATGACGAACCGGAGGTGCGCGCCGCCGTGGAGGACGGCCTCGCCGTGGAGGACTACGACGTACGCGGCGCCGCCGACGGACTGGCCGCCCTCTCGGAGGTCGCCTCCTGGCAGCCGGACGCCCTCGTCCTGGACGTCATGATGCCCGTCCTGGACGGACTGGCCGTCTGCCGCCGGCTGCGCGCCCTGGACGACCGCACGCCCATCCTCGTACTGACCGCGCTGGACTCGGTCAGCGAACGGGTCGACGGCCTCGACGCCGGCGCCGACGACTACCTCGTCAAACCGTTCGCGCTGGACGAGCTGGTCGCCCGGGTCCGCGCGCTGCTGCGCCGCGCCTCCACCACGGCCGTCGAGGACTCCCGCCTCACCTTCGACGACCTGGTGCTCGACCCGCTGACCCGCACCGGCCACCGGGGCGACCGCCCCCTGGAGTTCAGCCGCACCGAATGGGCCCTGCTGGAACTGCTGGTGCAGCACCCGGGGCAGGTGCTGCCCCGGGAGGTCATCCTGGAGCGCGTCTGGGGCCGCGACTTCGGCCCGGACTCCAACTCCCTGGCCGTCTACATCGGTTACCTGCGACGCAAGCTGGAGGCCGGCGGCGAGCCGCGGCTCGTCCACACCGTGCACGGCATCGGCTACCGCCTCGGCCACGCGGAGGGCGCATGACCGGCACCCGCGGGCTGGGGGCCCGCTGGCGGCGCCGGCGCCCGCTGCGCACCCGGCTGGCGCTGGCGGCCTCCGCCGCGGTGGCACTGGTGGCGGTCGGCGTCTGTGCGGCGGCGTTCGTCCTCATCGACATCCAGATGACCCGCCAGCTCGACCGGAACCTGGCCCAGACGGCCGCCGAGCTCAGCCGGCAGCGGCACGACTGGGGCCCGACGCCGGGCGACACCCTCTGCCAGTACCCGGCCTCCACCTGTTTCCAGATCGTGCCGTCCGACCCCGCCAAGGACCCGCGCAAGCCGTATGTGCTGCCCGTCACCGACGCCACCCGGCAGGTCGCCGCCGGCCGGCACCCGGCGTTTTCCGGAAAGACGTCGGTGGCCGGACAGCCGGTCCGGATGTACACCACGCGCCTGGCGGACAAGGACGAGGCGGTGCAGGTCGCGCTGCGCTCCGACTCCGTCGACCGGAGCGTGGAGCAGGCCGCCTGGGCACTGTCCGTGGTCGGCGCCGGCGGGGTGCTGCTGGCCGCCGCGCTCGGCTACTGGGTCTCCCGTACGGGCCTGGCCCCGGTCGCCCGGCTCACCGCCACCGCGGAGCGGATCGCCGCCACCCGCGACGCCCGCCACCGCATCGAACTGCCCGCGGGACCACCCGCCCGGGAGGACGAGGTCACCCGGCTGGCCACCAGCTTCAACACCATGCTCGACGAACTGGAGCAGTCGGTCACCTCCCAGCGCCGGCTGGTCGCCGACGCCTCCCACGAGCTGCGCACCCCGCTGACGGCGCTCCGCACCAACGCCGAACTCCTCGCCCGCGCCGACCGCCTGACGGATGCTCAGCGCGACCGCGCCTCGGCCGCGCTGGGCCGCCAGCTGCGCGAGGTCACCACGCTCGTCAACGACCTGATCGAACTCGCCCGCGACGAGGAACCCCGGCCGCTGGTCGAACAGGTCCGCCCGGCCGCCCTCCTGGAGCACGCGGTGACCACCGCCGGCGAGCACTGGCCGGAGATCACCTTCACCACCGCCATCGCCCCGGCCGCGGCGGACCGCGCGGTCCCCGGAGTCCCGGCCCGCCTCTCCCGGCTGCTGTCCAACCTCCTCGACAACGCCGCCAAGTTCTCCCCGCCGGGCGGCCCGGTGGACACCGAACTCACCCTGCACGAAGGCGAGTTGCAGCTGACCGTCCGCGACCACGGCCCCGGCATCGCGCCCGAGGACCTCCCCCACGTCTTCGACCGCTTCTACCGCGCGAAGGCCGCCCGCGCCCTGCCCGGCTCGGGCCTGGGCCTGGCCATGGCCCGGCAGATCGCCCGCGCCCACGGCGCCGACCTCACGGCGGAACAGGCCCCGGGCGGCGGTGCCCTCTTCCGGCTGCGCATGTCGGCCGGAGTGGCGTAACGGGGACGCCCTCACACTTCACGAGGCCGGTACGTGGCGCCGACCCCCTCGGCCTCCGCTTCCGCTGCCTTCTCCTCGACCTTCGCCCGGACCGCCTGCCGGTCCTGCGGCGACATCGACCGCCAGCTCTCCCGCATCCCGGAGATGCCGTCGGTCAGCGCCCGGTAGCCGGACGGGTCGTCCAGCACGTCCTTCAGCTCGACCCGGCCACCGAGCATCTTGCGGGCGATGTCCTGGAGTTCGGAGGGAGCATTGGGGTTGTCGCGCACGGCGCGCAGAGCGGAGGTGAGGTGCTCGTTCTGCTCCTCGGCGAGGTCCCTCTCCTCGATGGGGTATTCGCGGTCGCCGGGGTGGGTGAAGGCGTTGTTGCCGGTCATGGGGAAGGGCTCCTGTCGGACGGTACGGGTCTGCGTCAGCCGAATGCGTTGCGGACGCGTGCGGCCTCGTCCTGGCCGCCGTCGTTGTCGGTGTTGGTGTTGCTCTCGGCGCGGGACCTGGCAGCTCCGCCCGCGGACGCGGCGGACGACGGGTTCGAGCCGTCGGAGCCGCTGCCGGAGGAGGACGAGCCGCCGGAGCCGCCTTCGGAGGATCCGCTGGAGCCGCCCTCGGAGGAGCCGCCGGAGCCGCTGCTGGACGAGCCTTGCGACCCGCCCTCGGACGAGCTGCCGGAGCCACCCTCGGACGAGGAGGAGGACGACGAGGAGCCGGAGCCGCCCTCGGACGAGCCGCCGTCGCCGCCTTCCGACGACGTACCGTCACCCGAGGCGGTCGGCTCAGCGTCCTTGTGGGTGATGCCGCGGACGGTCTTGGCTACCTTGGCGGCCTTCTGCTCCCCCTCGTAGGCCTGCTTGGCGCCCTCGAGGACATCGCCGTGCGCCATCTTTCCGAGACCGTCCTTGACCTCGCCCATACCGTGGTAGGCGTCGACGACCTCTGTCCCCTTGTCGACAAAGGGCTTGGTCACGGCCTCACCCGCAGCTCTGAAGCTGAAGCCCTTCTGCGCCCCGAAGTGGCTCTTGATCCCCTGCGTAGCGAGGTTCCCGACGAGCTTCTTGCCGACGTCGATGCCCATTTCCTTGGCGAGGTCGGCCACCATCTCCTTGCCCGACCGCTTCACCTTCTTGGCGAGGGCGTCCTTGATGGCCTGGAGGATCTGGGTCTTCGCCTTGCTGATGATCTGGCGGACCATGACCCTGGTCGTCGCCGTGGCGGCGGCCGCCCCGGCCTCGGAGGCCCCGAGCGTGACCGGCGCGGCAGCCTGGGCCGCCGCGAACTCAAAGGCCAGCGCGATGAGTTGGGCAATCACCGCGAGCTTCATCACCATGATGATCGTGGCCACAATTTGGAGCACGATGGCGAGCGCTTCGGCGGCCTCGGCGGACTCATCGAGGAAGCCGTCGCCGGAGAACTTCCTCCACTTGTTGTCGAACGCCTCGATCGCGTCTCCGGTGTTGGCGCCGCGCACCGTGCTGGCAGCGCCGTCGCCCTGCTGCTGGGCCGAACGAACGGAGGCGGCGAAGTTACTCCAGGCCTCGGCCGCGTCGCGCATCTTGTCCTCGTCGATATTGGGCCATTGGAAGCCCAGTAGATCGAGGACCCAGTCGACCTCGACTGGAAGCATGATGGTGGCCACTATGACTCACTCCCCCGGGAAGCGTATTTTCGTTGGTCTATGGGGTGTATGTGGGGGGTGTACCGAGTTGAATCGGCGTCAATTCGCGAATTTGGGGCGGCTCGCCGCGTACTTGGCAAGGTGATCGTGCTGATCCCGCTCGGTGGTGGCGTAATGCTCGCCCGTCGCCTCCAGCTTTTCCCCGATCGCGGAGAGACCTTCACCGAGGGTGGGCATCGACTCGACGAGACCGGCACTCACCGGCGAGTAGACGTCCATAAAGTACTTGATGAGATCGTCGTCGCCCCAGTCCTCGGCCTCTTTGAGCGTGGCCGCCAACTTCTTGGCAGCACCGCTGAAATCGGAACCAATGTCCTTGAAGGCACCGCCCTGCGCCTTGAGGACGGCTGGATCCACGTCGTACCCGGCGCCTGCCACGGGTCCCCCTGATCTGCGTTCACGCGAGTTGACAAGAATGCGTACGGATCTCGCAAGGATTGCTAAGTCCAATGGCGTACGGTATCTGATGGCCGCGGCCGCCAAGTGGGAGGGACGTGAAGATCATCTCCATATTCGGCGCGTCACCCGTTCCGCGACGGAAACCCCAACAGCGGTTTCCCCGACTCCCCGAAGCGAAGAGAAAAGGAAATATCCGCCATGTCCCAGTCTGGACGCGTAGCCGAAGTGAAGAGACTGTGGGGCCGGTTCCTCCACCTCCTCTCCATCGTGATGCTGGTGGCGGCGAGTTGCCTCTTCCTTTGGCTGGGGCTGACCCAGACGGGCGTCGTGGGCACGCATGGAACATTCACGGTCAGGGAGTGCCATCTCGTCACCCATCACAGCACTTCCGGCAAGAAGGGTCACGTCAGCGGTTCAACCTCACACAGCTACACCTGCACCGGGATATTCCGCCCGACCGACAACAAGATCGCGATCGACGACAATTCCTTTATGAGCGATCTGGAAAAGGCGTACCCCAAGGGGAATCAATTTTCGACTCAGCGGACCGGCGCTTCCGTCTTGCTGAACAGCCCCCGCGAGGCCACGAAGCAGTTCCTCATCGGCTTCGCGGCGCTTCTCGTTGACGCCTTTGTGCTCTTCTGGTTCATCACACGCTTCGACAAGAACGGCATGACCCTGAAGGAAACCTGGCGTACGACCAAGGGCACGGCGACCCGCCCGGTCGTGATCACCATCGCGGCAGTGGCCCTCGTCGGCATGGCCCTCAGTCCCGTGCTCGCGTCCACCCTGTCCGGCTGAGCCGGCGCCGCTCCTCCCGCCAGCCAGGCCCCCGGTCCGCGGCTACGCCCTCACTTCCGGCAGCTGAGACGCGGGGAGGGCGGGGCCGTCGGCGCGACGGCCCCGCCCCACGAACCAGAGTTCAGTGCTCAGACCTCAGAAACCGGCCGGCTCGGTGTAGACGCCCCACTCGTCGCGCAGCGCGCCGCAGATCTCGCCGAGCGTCGCCTCGGCCCGTACGGCCGCGAGCATCGGCTCGATCATGTTGCCGCCGTCGCGGGCGGCGTCCAGCATCGTCTTCAGTGCGGCCTGCACCCGGGCGTCGTCGCGCGCCGCCTTGCGGGAGGCGAGCACCCGTACCTGCTCGCGCTCGACCTCATGGCTGACCCGGAGGATCTCCAGATCGCCGGTGACCGAACCCTCGTGGCAGTTGACGCCGACGACCTTCTTCTCGTCCTTCTCCAGCGCCTGCTGATACCGGAAGGCGGATTCGGCGATCTCGCCGGTGAACCAGCCGTCCTCGATGCCGCGCAGGATGCCGGAGGTCATCGGGCCGATCGGGTGCTCGCCGGTCGGGACCGCCCGCCGGCCGCGCTCCTTGATCTGCTCGAAGATCTTCTCGGCGTCCGCCTCGATCCGGTCGGTCAGCGACTCGATGAACCACGAACCGCCCAGCGGATCGGCGACATTGGCGACGCCGGTCTCCTCCATCAGCACCTGCTGGGTGCGCAGCGCGATCTCCGCGGCCTGCTCGCTGGGCAGCGCCAGGGTCTCGTCCAGGGCGTTGGTGTGCAGCGAGTTGGTGCCGCCGAGCACGGCCGCCAGGGCCTCGACGGCGGTGCGTACGACGTTGTTGTACGGCTGCTGGGCGGTCAGCGAGACGCCGGCGGTCTGGGTGTGGAAGCGCAGCCACTGCGCCTTCTCGCTCGTCGCGCCGTACACGTCGCGCATCCAGCGGGCCCAGATCCGGCGCGCCGCCCGGAACTTGGCGATCTCCTCGAAGAAGTCGAGGTGCGCGTCGAAGAAGAAGGACAGGCCGGGGGCGAAGGTGTTGACGTCCAGGCCGCGGGAGAGGCCCAGCTCCACATAGCCGAAGCCGTCGGCCAGCGTGTACGCCAGCTCCTGCGCGGCCGTCGCGCCCGCCTCGCGGATGTGGTAGCCGGAGACCGAGAGCGGCTTGTACGCGGGAATGCCGTGCGCACAGTGCTCCATCAGGTCGCCGATCAGCCGCAGATGCGGCTCGGGCTGGAAGAGCCACTCCTTCTGCGCGATGTACTCCTTGAAGATGTCCGTCTGGAGCGTGCCGTTGAGGACGGCCGGGTCGACGCCCTGCCGCTCGGCGGCGACGAGGTACATGCAGAAGACCGGGACGGCCGGTCCGGAGATCGTCATCGAGGTCGTGACGTCACCGAGCGGGATGTCCTTGAAGAGGACCTCCATGTCGGCGGCGGAGTCGATGGCGACGCCGCAGTGGCCGACCTCGCCGAGCGACCGCGGGTCGTCGGAGTCCCGCCCCATCAGGGTCGGCATGTCGAAGGCCACGGAGAGGCCGCCACCACCGGCCTTGAGGATCATCTTGTAGCGCTCGTTGGTCTGCTCGGCGTTGCCGAAGCCGGCGAACTGGCGGATCGTCCAGGTCCGCCCGCGGTAGCCGGTCGCGTACAGCCCCCGCGTGAAGGGGTACTCACCCGGCCAGCCGATCCGCTCGAACCCCTCGACCGCATCGCCCGGCCGGGGCCCGTACGCCGGCTCGACGGGATCGCCGGAGAGCGTGGTGAAGTCCGCGTCCCGCTTACGGGCGGAGTCGTACCGAGCCTGCCAGCGGCGGCGGCCCTCATCGATCGCGTCAGCGTCCATACCTTCGAATTTACTAGGACGTCCTAGTACTTGTCGACGGGAGCGGGGGTCAAGTCGCCGCATGCGTCACTTCCGTCACTTTCCGTAACTGGAGGCGCAGGGAATACGGGATACGGAAAACGCGCCCGTCCTCGGGGGACAGGCGCGTCAGAAGGGGCCCACGGTCAGCAGGGGCGGGCCGACGCCAGAAGGGGCAAGCCCGCCGTCAGGCCTTCACCGGCTCCGGCGTCTCAGCGGCGAGCAGCGGCTCGATCTCGCGGACCACCTGGCGCTCGACGAAGAACGCGGCGGTGGGGATCGTGCCGGCGATCAGCACCCACAGCAGCTTGCCGAACTTCCACTTGGCCTTGGAGCCCAGGTCGAAGGCGAAGATCAGGTAGACGATGTAGAGCACGCCGTGGATCTGGGAGACGACCAGGGTGAGGTCCTTCCCCATCCCGAAGCCGTACTTGAACACCATGCAGGTGCAGAGCACGAGCAGCATCACGGCGGTGGCGTAGGCCATCGCCCGGTAGCGGGTCAGGACGCTTCGCTTCATGCCCCGAGCGTAACCACCGGTTCCGGGGCGATCTTCGCCGCCCCCTGCGAAACGGAAGGCGGGTCACTCGTCCTTGAAGTCGGCCGCCGCCACCCGCAGCGGCCGCAGCAGCGCGAAGATCTCCGCGCACTCCTCGTCGTCGTACGTCCCGAGCCCGAAGTCCATCGCCATCAGATCGCGGGTCGCCGCGTCACACACCTCACGGCCCTTTTCGGTGATGGTGGCGAGCGTGCCCCGTCCGTCGTTCGGGTTGGGCCGCTTGGCGACGAGGCCGGACTTGACCAGGCGGTCGACGGTGTTGGTCACCGAGGTCGGATGCACCATGAGCCGCTCACCGATCTTGGACATCGGCAGCTCACCGGCCTTGGAGAAGGTCAGCAGCACCAGCGCCTCGTACCGGGCGAAGGTCAGCCCGTACGGCTTGACCACCGCGTCCACCTCGGACAGCAGGATCTGATGGGCGCGCATGATCGAGGTGATGGCGGCCATCGACGGCACGGCACCCCATCGCTGCCGCCACAGTTCGTCGGCGCGCGCGATGGGATCGAAGGCAAGGCTGAGCGGCTTCGGCACGCGTCCGACCCTACCGGGCGGCCATATGGTGGTCAGGCGCGTCTCATTTTTCGGTCCCGGCCGCCGGCCCGGCCCCTCCACGCACCACCGGCCCGGCCCTTCCGCGCACCGGCCCGGCGGGCGCCCGGTCCGGCCCCGGCGCCGTACGCCGGACTTCGCAGATCACCGCCAGTACGCAGACCGCCCCCACGACTCCCGCGGCCGGCATCACGACCCGCAGGGGCGCCCACTGCGCGGCCACCCCGGCCAGCCCCATCGCGAGCCCCATCACGGTCATCCGCCCCGCGTGCATCACCGTCATCGCCTGGCCCAGCAGCTCCTCGGGGACCGCG
Organism: Streptomyces sp. 2323.1; assembly: GCF_900221035.1. Lineage (NCBI taxonomy): Bacteria > Bacillati > Actinomycetota > Actinomycetes > Kitasatosporales > Streptomycetaceae > Streptomyces > Streptomyces sp. 2323.1. The sequence goes on from NZ_LT907981.1 coordinate 2,551,855, forward strand.
GCGACGAACCAGCGGTCGACGCCGAAGTTGTACGAGATCCCGGTGCCGGTCAGCACCAGCAGCAGCACCGCCCAGCCGAGCGAGGGCCGCGCGGCGAACCCGAGGGAGGGCAGGACGGCGAAGACGCCCATGGGGAAGGTCAGCCGGGCCCGGGCCCGCGGCCCGAGGAACGCGCCCACCAGGCTCTCCGCGACCACCGCACCGATGGGCATGCTGCACAGCAGCAGGCCCGTCCCGGCCGGTCCCACCCCCAGCAGGCCGGAGTAGGGCACCAGCAGCGCCTCCGGGACGACGACGAAGGCCGGCGGCAGCCATGTCAGCAGCAGCAGCGCCCGCACCCGGCGGTCGGCCAGCAGCCGCCGGACACCGCCCAGTGAGGCCCCCAGCAGCGCACCGCGCCCGGCGCCCCGCACCTTGCGGCGGGCCGGCCGGGCCCGGGTCCCCAGCCGCAGCAGCAAGGCCGAGGCGAGGAACGTGCCCGCGGTGAGCGCGAGCACCGCCCGCGGGGTCACCGCGGCGAGCAGCAGCCCGCCCGCCGCGAACCCGGCGAGCTGGGCGCCCTGGTTCACCAGGCGGATCACCGAGCGCCCCAGTACGAAGAGGTCCCCCTCGCCGAGGGTCTCACCCAGCGTCGCGGCCCGGGTACCGGCGAAGACCGGGGCGATGGCGGCGAGCACACAGCGCAGCGCCAGCAGGACCGCGACCGGCGTGCCCGGCAGCACCATCCCGGCCGCCGCGAGGGCACACAGCAGATCGCAGGCGACCAGCACCCGCCGGGCCGGGCACCGGTCGGCGACCGCCGACAGCAGCGTCCCGCCGACCGCGTACGGCAGCAGCCCCAGCGCAAAGGTCAGCGCGCTGAGCAGTGGCGACGCGGTGATCCGGAAGACCAGTACGGACAGCGCGAGCTCGCAGACGACCACGCCGAGCGAGGACAGCAGATGCGCGGCGAAGACGTACCGGAATTCATGGACGGCGAAGACGGCGCGGTACCCGGCCGGGCGGGCCTCGTCGGCGCGCGGAGCGCCGCCCGCGGCACGGGCGCCGTCAGGGCAGGCGGGGGTACGGCCCGACGGCGCGGGCCCGGAGGGCGACGGCATGGCCGCAGCCTGCCGGAGGCCGCCCGCGCCCCGTACTCTTTCGGCTCCAGCCGAATCCTGGGTCCGGGAGGGGAGCGAGCCCAGCCATGCCGGTGAACCTCCACTTCGGCGCCGACGACCTTCTCCGCGTCCGGTTCGCCGTCTCGCCGCTGTGTGAGACCCATGAGGCCGTACGCACCCTGCGCCGCACCGACCGGCACGGCTATCACGCCCCGTGGCTGCGCCGGATGCGCCGGACCCTGGCCGGCCTGGACCTGGCACCGTTGTGGCTCTTCATGCCGTCGTCGCCCCCGGGCTACACCCCCGACTTCCTGGGCCGTCCACCGGACACCCCGATGGCCGGCTTCGACGAGGAGCTGGCCCGGCTGCGTGCCACCGATCCGGCCCTGGCCCGCGCCGAGATGGCCAAGTCGCTGGCGGGCCGGCCGGAGGCCGCGCACTCGGCGCGCGGCCGGGCGGCGCTGGCGGACCCGGCACGGGCGGTCCGTGAGCTGGCCGAGGTCACCGAACGGGCCTGGCGGGCGCTGCTCGCCCCGGACTGGCCCCGGCTGCGGGCGCTGCTGGAGGCCGAGATCGCCTACCGGTCACGGCAGTTGGCGGGCGGCGGGCTGCAGCGGCTGTTCGCCGATCTGCATCCGCGGCTGTCCTGGTCGGGCGACACCCTCACCGTCCGCACCCGTACCGACTTCGTCCAGATACAGGATCTGGACGGCCGTGGGGTCCTGCTGCTGCCCAGCGTCTTCGTCTGGCCGGACGTGGTCAGCGGGTTCGACCCGCCGTGGCAGCCCACCGTCATCTATCCGGCGCGCGGCATCGGCGGGCTGTGGACCGAGCCGGAGACCGGCCCGGCGCTCGCGCGGCTGCTGGGGGCGAACCGCGCCGCCGTACTGGCCGCCCTCGACACGCCCTCGACCACGACGGACCTGGCCCACCGCCTGGGCCTGGCGGCGTCCTCCGTCTCGGGGCATCTGTCCGTGCTGCGCGACGCCGGGCTGCTGACCTCGCGCCGGCACGGACACCAGGTGCACTACGAGCGCACGCCGTTGGGGATCACGCTGGCGGCGGGCGGCTGAGGCGCGGGGCGGGCCGCCCGGTCAGGAGCCGTCGGCGAGATACCGCTCCACGGTCTCCACCTTCGACGTCAGTCCGTCCGTGACACCGGGCCGGATATCGGCCTTGAGCACCAGCGAGACCCGCGCGGAGCGGGCCTCGACGGCCGCGACCGCGCGCTTGACGACGTCCATGACCTCGTCCCATTCGCCCTCGATGGAGGTGAACATCGCGTCCGTACGGTGCGGCAGACCCGACTCGCGGACGACCCGGACCGCGTCGGCGACGTACTCACCGACGTCCTCGCCGACGCCCAGCGGGCTCACGGAGAAGGCGACGATCATGCGTTCAGCACACCTTCCTTGCGGGCGCGGGCGGCGATCACGCCGGCCTCCTCTTCACGCTTGAGGACCCGGTCCCCGTAGAGGCCGCCGAACGGCACGATCGCCAGCACGAAGAAGAAGGCGACGCGCTTGAAGGACCACTTCGTGCGGTTCCACACGTCCAGCAGCAGCACCACATAGGTGATGAAGAGCAGTCCGTGGATCAGACCGAGCGGCATCACCAGGGAGTCGTAGTCGAAGGCCAGGCGGAAGCCGGTGCCGAAGATCAGCAGCGCCGGGAAGGAGAGCGCCTCCGGGACGGAGGCCAGGCGCAGTCGGTGCAGGGCGGCAGCGGTCTTGATGTCCACGGGAACCTCGTTCGGGTGGCGGCGGGCGAGGAGCAAACTGCTTGTGCAAGAGTTCACAAGCTTCGCCCCATTGTTACAGCCGCCCCGGCGATCACTGCGCCGGGGGTTGGCGGCCGGCGGCGCCCCCGACGCGCACCGCCCGGAGATCAGGGCGAAGTCAGGGTCACGGGGCCTGCCGCGGGCGGCCGGCGCCGACTACCGTCTGATGCGTGGCTCAGTTTCGGCTCCAGGGGAGCAAGGTGCTCGCCGTCGACATGACGGGCGACGCCGTCAAGGCGAAAAACGGTGTGATGGTCGCGTACGACGGCCAGATGTCGTTCAAGAAGATGTCCGGCGGCGGCGAGGGCCTGCGCGGCATGGTCACCCGGCGGCTCACGGGTGAGCAGATGGCCGTGATGGAGGTGAAGGGCCACGGCACCTGCTACTTCGCGGACCGCGCCAGCGAGATCAACCTCGTCCGGCTGCAGGGCGAGAAGCTGTACGTCGAGGCCGACAACCTGCTGTGCACGGACGCCGCGCTGCGTACGGGCACCACCTTCACCGGCCTGCGCGGCGCCTCCCAGGGCCACGGCCTGTTCACCACCACCGTCGAGGGCAGCGGCCAGGCGGCGATCATCTCCGACGGGCCCGCGGTGGTGCTGCGGGTCACCAAGCAGTCCCCCCTCCAGGTCGACCCGGGCGCGTATGTGGCCCACACCGGCGACCTGCGCCAGCACTTCCAGTCCGGGGTGAACTTCCGCACCTTCCTCGGGGAGGGCTCCGGCGAGGCCTTCCAGATCCGCTTCGAGGGCGAGGGCCTGGTCTACGTCCAGCCCAGCGAGCGCAACACCGTGGGCGGTGAGATCTGATGCCGTTCACGGCGCTCAACTCCCGCATGGTGGAGGCCCGGATCGGCCCGGGCCAGCGGCTCTTCAGCCAGCGCGGCGCGATGCTCGCCTACCGCGGCGAGGTCTCCTTCACCCCGAACATCCAAGGCGGCCAGGGCGGTGTCGGCTCCATGATCGGCCGCCGGATCGCCGGCGAGGCCACGCCCCTGATGACCGTCGAGGTCCCCCAAGGCCTTAATGGCCAGGGAGGTGCCCCCATCGCGACGGTCATGTTCGGCCACGGCGGCCATCACGTGCACGTCATCGACCTGACCGGCGAGACGCTCTACGTCGAGGCCGACCGGCTGCTGGCCTTCGACGGCTCGCTGCACCAGGGCACGATGTTCATGGGCTCCCAGGGCGGGGTGATGGGCATGGTGCGCGGCCAGGTCACCGGCCAGGGCCTGTTCACCACGACCCTCAAGGGCGTCGGCTCGGTCGCGGTGATGGCGCACGGCGGCGTCATCGAACTGCCGATCACGCCCCAGCGCCCGGTCCACGTCGACCCCCAGGCCTATGTCGCCCACCGCGGCGACGTCCGCAACAAACTGTCCACGGCGCTCGGCTGGCGCGACATGGTCGGCCGCGGCTCGGGCGAGGCCTTCCAGCTGGAGCTGTCGGGCCAGGGCACCGTCTACGTCCAGGCGTCGGAGGAAAAGCTGTGACCGGTCCCGTCATCCACGACGTCTCCTCCCTCCCCGCCGACGACAACGTCAACGCCTACACCTTCAGCGTCGACCTGAACGGCCAGTGGTTCCTGCAGAAGGGGAAGATGATCGCCTACTACGGGCAGATCGACTTCCACGGCATCGGACACGGCCGTCTGGACCGCCTGATCGCCGGCAGTTTCCATTCGCCACTGCACGCCGCGGACTGGGTCGTCGCCGAGGGCCGCGGAAAAATGCTGCTCGCGGACCGTGCCTTCGATGTGAATTCCTTCGATCTGGAGGACGGCAATCTGACGATTCGCTCGGGCAACCTGCTCGCATTTCAGCCATCTCTGTCGCTGAAGCAGTCCATCATCCCGGGCTTTCTCACCCTCATCGGTACGGGCAAGTTCGTGGCCGCGTCCAACGGCCCGGTGGTCTTCATGGAGCCACCGATCCGGGTGGACCCGCAGGCGCTCGTCGGCTGGGCGGACTGCCCGTCCCCGTGCCACCACTACGACCATCAGTACCTGCGGGGATTCCTGGGCGGGCTGCGGGCGCACACCGGCATCGGCGGGGCGTCCGGCGAGGAGCACCAATTCGAGTTCGTCGGCGCCGGCACGGTCCTGTTGCAGTCGACGGAGCAGCTGATGCCGGAGTTGGCAACCGGGGCAGTACCCACCGAAGCGGGCGTTCCGGGCGGGGGCGGACACGTCCCGCAAAGTGGCTCACAACTGCCCCAGTTGCCCGGCAACCTCGGGAGCCTCCAGCGCCGCTTCGGGCTGTGAGCGGTACTCTGCGGACGGTGACCTCGAACGTCTGACCAACATCCGGCCCCCCGCCGGCCGAAGTCGCCACCCCCACCCATTTAATTCAGTATTCAACATTTACGGGTAGAATTCCTCCATGACGACCGACAGCGACACCCCCTGGCTGACCGACCAGGAGCAGCGTGCCTGGCGCACTCATCTGGACGTCAGCAGACTGCTGATGCACCAACTCGAGCGCGATCTGCAACCGTTCGGCCTGACGAACAACGACTACGAGATCCTGGTCAACCTGTCCGAGGCCGAGGACCGCCGGCTCCGGATGAGCGACCTGGCCGCCAGCACCCTGCAGTCCAAGAGCCGTCTCTCCCACCAGATCACCCGGATGGAGAACGCCGGACTGGTGCGCCGCGAGAGCTGCGAGTCGGACCGCCGTGGCCTGTACGCCGTGCTCACCGAGGAAGGCTGGGACACCATGCGCCGGGTCGCCCCGCACCATGTCGCATCGGTCCGCAAGCACTTCATCGACCTGTTCTCGGCCGAGGACCTCCAGGCGCTGCGCGCCTCGCTCACTCCCGTGGCCGAACACCTCCGCACGGAGCGCGGCGGCGTCTGACCGGTCGGCCTCGGCCCCCTGAGCGGGCCGGGGCCCGGCCGGCCGGCCGGGCTCAGCCGGCCACCGGCAGCCGCAGCTCGAACACCGACTCCGTGCGCACGGCCAACGAGCCGCCGTGCCGCACCGCGACATCCCGCGCGATGGCCAGCCCCAGCCCCGCCCCGCCGTCGTCCCGGGCCCGCGCGTCGTCGAGCCGCACGAACCGCTCGAAGATCCGCTCCCGCTCGCCCTCCGGCACCCCGGGCCCGTCGTCCTCGACCCGCAGCGCCACGTCCTCCCCCTCACGCGCCACGGCCACCCGTACGACCCCGGCGGCATGCCGCTGCGCATTGTCCAGCAGATTCCCCAGCACCCGCGCCAACTGACTGCGCGACCCGGCCACTTCCCCGCCCGCCAGCTCCCCGATCTGCACCGGCACCCGGTCCGCGACCCGCTGCGAGGTCTCCTCGCGCACCATCGCCGCGAGATCGACCCGGGTGTCCGCCGGCCGCTCCCCCGCATCCAGCCGGGCCAGCAGCAGCAGATCCGCCGCCAGCCGCTGCAGCCGCACGGTGTCCACCACCGCACCCGGCACATCCAGCAATTCCGGATGCGCCACCGCCACTTCGAGCTGGGTGCGCAGACTCGCGATCGGGCTGCGCAGCTCGTGCGAGGCATCGGCGACGAACCGCCGCTGCCGCTCCACGGACAGCTCCAGCGCCGCCAGCGTCTCGTTGGTGGTACGCGCCAGCCGCCCGATCTCGTCCCGCGACGACGGCACCGGCACCCGCCGGCTCAGATCCGTACTCGCCGTGATCGCGGCCATCTCCCCACGGATCCCCTCCACCGGCCGCAGCGCCCGCCGCGTCACCAGCCAGGTCACCCCCGCCACCACCACGAGCAGCAGCGGCAGCCCGATCAGCATCGCGTCGCGCACCGACGCGACGGCATCCTCCTCCGGCGCCAGCGCCGACCCCGCCCGCACCGTCACCTCCGCCCCACGGCTGTCCTTGGCCTCGACCGCCGCGAACCGGTAGCCGGCCACCTTCCCGTCGACATCGGCGTTCCCGTCCCGGAAATCGACGTCGTCATCGATCTCACCGGGCTTGAGCCGCGCTCCGTCGTCCTCGCCGTCCTCGTCATCCGCCGACCGTCCCGCCCCGGAGCCCCCCGCCCCCTTCCCCACGGACTTCCCGTCCACGGCCCGCACGTCCTCACCGACGGCCAGCACCCGCCCGTCGCCGCCGGTGACCACCACGGGACGGTCCTCACCGTCCGGCAGGTCCAGCTTGTCGTACGGCGTCCCCGTCGCGATCTGGCCGGCCACCTCCCGCGCCTTGACCTCGGCCTGCAGCCCCGCCTGGTTCTGCAGATGGCTCCGCAGCACCAGCAGTACGGCCGTCCCCGCGGCGACCAGCGCCAGGGCCACCACCACGGTCGCACCCGCCGCCGCCCTGGCCCGTACGGAGCCCAGCGCCCTACCCATCGGCCACCAGCCGGTATCCCGCGCCGCGCACCGTCACGATGTGGCCGGCGCCGAGCTTGCGCCGCAACGCACTCACATACACCTCGATGATGTTGACATCGCCTTCGTAGGCGAAGTCCCAGACATGCTCCAGAATCTCCGCCTTGGAGACCACCTCGCCCGCCCGCAGCGCCAACTGCTCCAGCACGGCGAACTCCTTCGCCGTCAGCACCACGTCGGCGCCGTCCCGCTCGACCCGCCGCGCCCCCTGGTCGACGGCGAGCGACCCCACCCGCAACACCGGCTCCGCGGTCCGGCCGCGCCGGCGCAGCAGCGCCTTCACCCGCGCCACCAGCACCACGTACGAGAACGGCTTGGTCAGATAGTCGTCGGCGCCGGTGTCCAGTCCCTCGGCCTCGTCGTACTCGCCGTCCTTGGCGGTCAGCATCAGCACCGGCATCTCGTGCCCGGCGGCACGCAGCGCCCCGCACACCCGGTAGCCGTTCATCCCCGGGAGCATGATGTCGAGCACGAGCAGGTCGTAGCCGCCCTCGCCCGCCCGTTGCAGCCCCTCCAGACCGTCGTGCACCACGTCGACCGCGTATCCCTCGGCCATCAGGCCCTTGGCCAGCGACAGCGCCAGCCGCTTCTCGTCCTCGACGATCAGGAGCCGGAACGGGCGGCGTGCGGCGCCGGGATGGGCGTGGCGCGATACGGGCGAGTGCATGCGCCCCACCCTGCCATCCGGAACCTGAAGCCCCCTTCAGGCTGCTTCAGCTCCCCTTCAGCTTCGATCCGTCACGGTGTGGGCACAGTCGATCGCAAGGGAAGAAACGACATGAAGCGCCACCTCATCATCGCCACCGCCGCCGCAGCCGCCCTCGTCGCGGGCGGCACGGTGACCGCCGTCGCGGCCAACAGCGCCAGCGCCTCCGGCAGCGCCCAGTCCTCGGCACAGCAGACCGCCCGCCACACGCAGGCGTCCACCGCCCAGGTACAGGACGGCCGGTCGAGCATCCCCATGGCGGACGACGCCGACGGCCAGGGGGACCTCCGCGAGGCGAAGGCCGCCAAGGTGACCGCACCGGACGCCGCGGCGGCTGCCCGCAAGGCCGTCCCCGGCACCGTGACCGCCCTCGACCTGGACGCGGACCGCCCCGGCCTGGTCTGGGACGCGGAGGTACTCGGCAAGGACGGCAAGCAGCACGAACTCACCCTCGACGCCGGCACCGCCCGGGTCCTGAACCAGCACCTCGACCGCGGGGACGACGACGACCGCGCCCAGCAGCGCGCCGCCCTCAAGAACGCCCGCACCACCGCAGCGGACGCCGCCCGTACCGCGGCCCCCCACGGCACGGTGACCTCCGTCGAACTGGACGACGACCACGGTGCCAAGGCCGCCTGGGAGGTCGAAACGGTCACCAAGGACGGCAAGCAGCACACGTTCCTGGTCGACCCGCAGTCGGGCAAGCTGAGCGCAGCGCCGTCGCAGGACAACGACGACAACGACGACTCGGACGACTGACCCACGCCCCCACTCGGCACGGCTCCCGCCCCCCTCATGGTGGACGGGGGCCGTGGCGTTTTGGCCGCCACAATTCCGGCGCTGTCCGGTCACCCTTACGGACACGACCGCGTCCGCCTCATGACAGGCAACTGGCCGGACGCACACGGCATGTGGGCGGTAACGGCCAGTGCCACCGGCCCGCAGCCGGGCACGCACGAAGGCCGGAGGGGATGTACCGGGGGCCGCCCGCAGGACCCGGAGCGAACAACGGTGCAATCATTCCCACGGACCAGATGCGCCCGCGCCGAGGACGGTCCCCGGTGCGTCCCCTCCGGCCCCAGCGGCACTCACGAACCCCGCAAAAGACCAGCCCCCACCGCTCCGGACGCACACCCGCAACGGCAACCCACGCCGCCCAAGCCCCAGCCCCCACCGGCCAGACGGCAACACATCAGCCGCAACGGCAACCCACGCCCCCAGCCGCGCCACCCGGCTCAATCCCCATTCGTCAACCCATCCACCAACGAATCCGCCGCCCGATACGGATCCATCTCCCCGGAAACGATCCGCTCGGCCAACGCATCCAGCCGCCGGTCCCCCCGCAGATCCCCGATCCGCTCCCGCAGAGCCGTAACGGCGATCGTCTCGACCTCATGCGCCGCCCGCGCCCGGCGCCGCTCGGCCAGCACCCCCCGCTCCTCCATCCAGGCCCGATGCTTCTCCAGCGCCTCGACGACCTCGTCCACGCCCTCCCCCCGCGCCGCAACGGTCTTGACGATCGGCGGCCGCCAGTCCCCGGGCGCCCGGGACTCCCCCAGCCCCAGCATGTGGTTGAGCTCACGGGCGGTGGCATCGGCCCCGTCCCGGTCCGCCTTGTTGACCACGTAGACGTCACCGATCTCCAGGATCCCGGCCTTGGCCGCCTGGATCCCGTCGCCCATGCCGGGCGCGAGCAGCACCACGCTCGTATCGGCCTGCGAGGCGATCTCCACCTCGGACTGCCCGACGCCGACCGTCTCGACGAGGACCACGTCACACCCCGCCGCGTCCAGCACCCGGATCGCCTGCGGCGCGGCCCAGGCGAGCCCGCCGAGATGGCCACGGGTGGCCATCGAGCGGATGTAGACGCCGGGATCGGACGCGTGCTCGCTCATCCGTACCCGGTCGCCGAGCAGCGCGCCCCCGGAGAACGGCGAGGACGGATCGACGGCGAGCACCCCGACCCGCTTGCCGGTCTTGCGATAGGCCGACACCAGCGCGGAGGTGGTGGTGGACTTCCCCACGCCGGGCGAGCCGGTCAGCCCGACCACATACGCGTTGCCGGTGAGCGGCGCCAGGGCAGCCATCACCTCGCGCAGCTCCGGCGACGCCCCCTCCACGAGGGAGATCAGCCGGGCCACGGCCCTGGGCCGGCCCTGCCGTGCCTGTTCCACCAGCTGGGGGACGTCCACCATCGCCGCTCGGCTCCTTCGGCTCGCTCGTACGCGAATCGGCCGCTCGTACGCGCCGGGGCGTACGAGCTCGTCGGTTACTTACCCGGAACGCGGATGATCAGAGCGTCGCCCTGGCCACCGCCACCGCAGAGCGCGGCGGCACCCACGCCACCGCCCCGCCGGCGCAGCTCCAGCGCCAGATGCAGCACGATGCGGGCGCCGGACATCCCGATCGGGTGACCCAGCGCAATCGCGCCGCCGTTGACATTCACCTTTTCCGGCGACACTCCGAGGTCCTTCACCGACTGCACGGCGACGGCCGCGAACGCCTCGTTGATCTCGATCAGATCAAGATCCTCGACGGCCAGGCCGTCCTTCTTCAGCGCGTGGTTGATGGCGTTGGAGGGCTGGGACTGGAGCGAGTTGTCGGGGCCGGCGACATTGCCGTGGGCGCCGATCTCCGCGACCCATTCCAGGCCGAGCTCCTGGGCCTTGGCCTTGCTCATGACGACGACCGCGGCAGCACCGTCGGAGATCTGCGAGGAGCTGCCGGCGGTGATCGTGCCGTCCTTGGCGAAGGCCGGGCGCAGCTTGCCGAGCGACTCGGCGGTGGTCTCGCCGCGGATGCCCTCGTCCTTGCTGAAGACGACCGGCTCGCCCTTGCGCTGCGGGATCTCCACGGGGGTGATCTCGGCCTCGAAGAGCCCGTTCTTCTGGGCGGCGGCGGCCCGCTGGTGGGAGCGCGCGGCGACCTCGTCCTGCTCCGGTCGGGCGATGCCCAAACGGGTGTTGTGCTTCTCGGTCGACTCGCCCATGGCGATGTTCTCGAAGGCGTCCGTGAGGCCGTCGTGCGCCATCGCGTCGAGCATCTCGACGGCGCCGTACTTGTAGCCCTCGCGGGACTTCGGGAGCAGGTGCGGGGCGTTGCTCATGGACTCCTGGCCGCCGGCGACGACGACGTCGAACTCACCGGCGCGGATGAGCTGGTCGGCAAGCGCGATGGCGTCGAGGCCGGAGAGGCAGACCTTGTTGATGGTCAGGGCGGGGACGTTCATCGGGATGCCGGCCTTGACGGCCGCCTGACGCGCCGGGATCTGCCCTGCCCCGGCCTGGAGGACCTGGCCCATGATCACGTACTGCACTTGATCGCCGCCGATGCCCGCCCGGTCCAGTGCCGCCTTGATGGCGACGCCGCCCAGATCCGCGCCGGAGAAGGTCCGCAGGGATCCCAGGAGCCGGCCCATGGGGGTGCGCGCTCCCGCCACGATCACTGAGGTGCTGCCGTTGGTGCCGTTCGATGCAGACATGCGGTGCGGCCTTCCTTTGCAGGGAAGTTAACGAGGGTTCTCGTCAATGTACTGAGCAGTACGCGCCAGGTCACCGGGAAGCAGGTGTGATCGCGCGCACGTTGCGTAACCAGCCATGCGAGGGGTGCACTGGAGCCATGCTGACGCGAATCGACCACATCGGGATCGCCTGTTTCGACCTCGACAAGACTGTCGAGTTCTACCGTGCCACGTACGGCTTCGAGGTGTTCCACTCCGAGGTCAACGAGGAGCAGGGAGTCCGGGAAGCCATGCTCAAGATCAATGAAACCTCGGACGGCGGTGCCTCGTATCTCCAGCTTCTGGAGCCCACCCGCGAGGACTCCGCGGTCGGCAAGTGGCTTGCCAAGAACGGCGAGGGCGTCCATCACATCGCCTTCGGCACCGCGGACGTGGACGGCGACTCCGAGGCCATCCGCGGCAAGGGCGTACGGGTCCTGTACGACGAGCCCAGGACGGGTTCGATGGGGTCGCGGATCACCTTCCTGCACCCCAAGGACTGCCACGGCGTGCTGACCGAACTTGTCACCGCGGCGCCCCCTGCGGCGGAAGAGCACTGACCTTTGCCTTCCCCGGCCGGTAGAGTGCAGCTTCGGCCGGGGTAAGGGAGTGGGGCTCGGTCCATACCCTGCCGATGATCTGACACCATTTCTTCGGAAGGGTCAGCTCCGAGGGGCGCAAGTCCGTACGACGTGACGTGTACGGGACGAGCGCTGCAGAATCCGGAGACGGCCGCCACCATGACCAGGGGACGGATGGGACCGCGCAGTGCGGGGCAACGACCGCTACGAGGCTGACGACCACCTCTCGCAGTTCGAGGCCGAGATGGAGCGGCTGAAGAGCGAGCGGGACAAGGCCGTCCAGCACGCCGACGACCTCGGCTATCAGGTCGAGGTGCTGCGCGCCAAGCTCCATGAGGCGCGCCGCAACCTCGCGACCCGTCCTGCCTACGACAACGTCAGTCATCAGGCCGAGCAGCTGCTGCGCAATGCGCAGATCCAGGCGGACCAACTGCGTACGGACGCCGAGCGCGAGCTGCGCGAGGCACGGGCACAGACCCAGCGGCTGCTGCAGGAGCAGGCCGAGCGGCAGTCCCGGCTGGAGGCCGAGCTGCACGCCGAGGCGGTCACCCGCCGCCAGCGGCTCGACGAGGAGCTCAACGAGCGCCGGCAGACCGTCGAATCGCACGTCAACGAGAACGTCGCCTGGGCCGAACAGCTGCGCGCCCGTACGGAGTCGCAGGCCCGCCGGCTGATGGAGGAGTCCCGGGCGGAGGCCGAGCAGGCGCTGGCGGCCGCGCGGGCCGAGGCCCAGCGGCTGGCCGAACGCGCCCGTGAGCGGCTCGGCTCCGAGGCGGAGCAGGCCCGCGCCGAAGCGGAATCCATCCTGCGCCGGGCGCGTACGGACGCCGAGCGGCTGCTGAACGCCGCCTCCAACCAGGCCCAGGAGGCCACCGACCAGGCCGAGCAGCTGCGCACCAGCGTCGGCAGCGAATCGGAGGAGGCGCGCCGGCAGGCCGCGGAGCTGACCCGCACCGCCGAGGCCCGCATCCAGGAGGCCGACACGGCGCTGCGCGAGGCGCGTGCCGAGGCGGAGAAGCTGGTCGAGGAGGCGCAGCAGGCCGCCTCCAAGCGGCTGTCGGCCGTCGAGTCGGACAACGAGCAGCGCACCCGTACGGCCAAGGCGGAGATCGCCCGGCTGGTCGGGGAGGCCACCAAGGAGGCCGAGGCGCTCAAGGCCGAGGCCGAGCAGCTGCGGACCGATGCCCGCACGGAGGCCGAACGGCTGATCGCCGAGGCGCAGGACAGCGCCCGGTCGCAGGCGGCCGAGGACTCCGCGGCACAGCTGGCGAAGGCCGCGCGCACCGCCGAGGAGGTGCTGACCAAGGCGTCGGAGGACGCCAAGGCCACCACCAAGGCGGCGGCGGAGGAGGCCGAACGGCTGCGCAAGGAGGCCGAGTCCGAGGCGGACCGGCTGCGGGAAGAGGCGCATGACACCGTCGCGCAGCTCAAGGGCGCGGCGAAGGACGACACCAAGGAGTACCGCGCCAAGACCGTCGAACTCCAGGAGGAGGCGCGGCGGCTGCGCGGGGAGGCCGAGCAGCTGCGGGCGGACGCGGTCGCCGAGGGCGAGCGGATCCGCAGCGAGGCCCGCCGGGAGGCGGTCCAGCAGATCGAGGAGGCGGCCGGGTCCGCCGAGGAACTGCTGGGCAAGGCCAAGAACGATGCCGAGGAGACCCGTTCGGCCGCCGTCGCGGAGAGCGAGCGGGTGCGGACGGAGGCCATCGAACGGGCCACGGCGCTGCGCCGGCAGGCCGAGGAGGCCCTGGAGCGGGCCCGCTCGGAGGCCGAGGAGCTGCTCACCGAGGGCGCCCAGGCCGCGGAGATGGTCACCACCGAGGCGGAGGAGTCCGCCGCACGGCTGCGGGCCGAGGCCGAGCAGGCCGCCCAGGACCGGCGCGCCGAGGCGCAGGCCGAGCTGGACCGGCTGCGCACCGAGGCGGAGGAGAAGGTCGCCGCCGCCGAGCAGCGGCTGCGCGACGCCCGCGCGGAAGCGGAGGCGCTGCGCCGGGAGACCCAGGAGGAGGCGGCCCGCCTCAAGTCGGAGTCGGCGGAGCGGCGCCGGACGCTGGAGCAGCAGGCCGAGGAGGAGGCCGAACGGCTGCGCGCGGAGGCCGCTGCGGATGCGACGGCGGCGCGTGCCGAGGCCGAGTCGGCGGCGGCCGGGCTGCGCAGCGAGGCGACGGCCGAGGCGGAGCGGCTGAAGGCGGAGGCGCAGGAGACCGCGGACCGGGTGCGTGCGGAGGCGGCGACGGCCGCGGAGCGCACGGGTACCGAGGCGGCGCAGGCGCTGGCCGCGGCCCAGGAGGAGGCCGCGCGGCGGCGCCGGGAGGCCGAGCAGCTGCTGGGCGAGGCCCGCGAGGAGGCCCACCAGGAGCGCACCGCGGCGCGCGAGCAGAGCGAGGAGCTGCTGGCGGCGGCCCGTACCCGGGTCGGCGAGGCGCAGGAGGAGGCCGAGCGGCTGGTCGAGGACGCCGACCGGCGGGCCGTCGAGCTGATGGCGGCGGCCGAACAGACCGCGCAGCAGGTGCGGGACTCGGTCGCGGGGCTGCACGAGCAGGCCGGTGAGGAGATCGCCGGGCTGCGTTCGGCGGCCGAGCACGCCGCGGAGCGGACGAAGGCCGAGGCGCAGGACGAGGCGGACCGGCTCCGCAAGGAGGCCTACGAGGAGCGCGAGCGCGCCTCGGAGGAGGCCGTACGCGTACGCCAAGAGGCCCAGGAGGCCCGGGACGACGCGAAGTCCCTGGCGGAGCGGGCGGTTTCCGAGGCCATCGAGGAGGCCGAGGGGCTGCGCGCCGAGGCGGCCGGGGTCCTCGACGAGGCCCGCCGGGACGCCAACACGGCCCGCACCGAGGCCGCCGAGCAGGCCGACCGGCTGCTGTCGGAGGCGAGCGCACAGGCCGAGAAGCTGGTCGCGGACGCCACCGCGAAGGCACAGCAGCTGCGCACGGACGCCTCGGACGCGCTGGCGTCGGGCGAGCAGGACGCGGCGCGGGCCCGTGCGGAGGCGCGCGACGACGCGAACCGGATGCGTTCGGAGGCCGCGGAGCAGGCCGACCGCCTGATCACCGAGGCCCGTACCGAGGCCGAACGGATCGTCACCGAAGCCACCGAGCTGACGTCTTCGGCGCAGGACGACGCCGACCGCATCGTCCAGGAGGCCCGGGCGGCCGCCGACGCGATGCGCGCGGAGGGCGAGCAGCAGGCGCAGGCGCTGGTGTCGGAGGCGACGCAGACCGCGGAGCGGCTGCGCACCGAGGCGGCCGAGGTGCTGGAGAGCGCCCGGCTGGACGCGGAGCGCACCGGCGACCAGGCGCGCGAGGCGGCCAACAAGACGCGTTCGGACGCCGCGGAACAGGCCGACCAGCTGATGTCGGAGGCCGCGACCGAGGCGGAGCGGCTGCGTACCGACGCGGCGGAGACGACCGCGGACGCCGAGCGGGACGCGGACCGTACCCGGGCCGATGCCCGGGAGCTGGCGGACCGGATGGTCGCGACGGCCACCGCGGAGGCGGACCGGCTGCGGGCGGAGGCGGCCGAGACGGTCACCGCCGCGCAGGAGCACGCCAACCGCACCCGCAACGAGTCCGCGAAGCTCAAGGAGGACGCCGAAGCGGCGGCCGAGCGCACCCGGACCGACGCCCAGGAGGCGGCGGACCGGCTGCTGGACGAGGCGCGCAAGGACGCTGCCCAGCGCCGCGGGGACGCCGCCGAGCAGGCGGACCAGCTCGTCGCCAGGGCCCAGGAGGAGGCGCTCAAGGCGGCCACCGCCGCCGAGGAGCAGGCCGACACGATGGTCGGGGCGGCCCGCACGGAGGCCGAGCGGCTCGTCGCGGAGGCGACCTCCGACGGCAACGAGCTGGTCGAGAAGGCGCGTACGGACGCGAACACCCTGCTGGAGGAGGCCCGCCGGGACGCCACCGGCATCCGCGAGCGCGCCGAGGAGCTGCGCCAGCGGATCGAGTCCGAGGTCGAGGAGCTGCACGAGCGGGCCCGCCGGGAGTCGGCGGAGACGATGAAGAACGCCGGCGAGCGGGTCGACAAGCTCATCGCGCAGGCCACCGCCCAGCAGGTGGAGGCCGAGGAGAAGGCCGACCGGATGGTCGCGGACGCCAACAGCGAGGCGAGCAAGGTCCGGATCTCGGCGGTGAAGAAGGCCGAGGGCCTGATCAAGGAGGCCGAGAACAAGAAGGCCGAGGCGGTGCGCGACGCGGAGCGGATGCGCCGCGAGGCCGAGGCCGAGGCCACCCGGATCGTCGACGAGGGCAAGCGGGAGCTGGAGGTCCTGGTGCGCCGGCGCGAGGACATCAACGCCGAAATCTCCCGCGTCCAGGATGTCCTGGAGGCCCTGGAATCGTTCGAGACGCCCGGCGGAAACGGGGACGGAAAGGGCGGTGGTGTGAAGGCAGCCGCCGGAGCGGGGGCAACTCGTTCGAGTGGCAAGCAGTCTGAAGGGTAGCCACTCAAATGAGGGGTCATTCTCCAGATCAAACGGGCAATGACTCGATGACACGCCGTTGTGACCCCTAGGATTCTCCTTATCACCTCACCGGTCTCTTCGACAGGAACCCCATGAGCGACACTTCCTCCCCCTTCGGCTTCGAGCTCGTGCGGCGTGGGTACGACCGCGGTCAGGTGGATGACCGCATTACGAAGCTCGTCGCGGACCGCGACAGCGCGCTGGCCCGCATCACGTCGCTGGAAAAGCGGATCGAGGAGCTGCACCTCGAAACGCAGAACGCCCAGGCGCAGGTCAATGACGCCGAACCGTCCTACGCGGGCCTGGGTGCGCGCGTGGAGAAGATCCTCCGCCTCGCCGAGGAAGAGGCGAAGGATCTGCGCGAGGAGGCCCGTCGGGCCGCCGAGCAGCACCGTGAGCTGGCCGAGTCGGCCGCCCAGCAGGTCCGTAACGACGCGGAGGCGTTCGCCGCCGAGCGCAAGTCGAAGGCGGAGGACGAGGGCGCCCGGATCGTCGAGAAGGCCAAGGGCGAGGCGTCCACGCTGCGCGCCGAGGCGCAGAAGGACGCGCAGTCCAAGCGCGAGGAGGCGGACTCCCTCTTCGAGGAGACCCGCGCCAAGGCCGCCCAGGCCGCCGCGGACTTCGAGACCAACCTCGCCAAGCGCCGTGAGCAGTCCGAGCGCGACCTGGCCTCGCGTCAGGCCAAGGCCGAGAAGCGGCTCGCGGAGATCGAGCACCGCGCCGAGCAGCTCCGCCTGGAGGCCGAGAAGCTGCGCACGGACGCGGAGCGCCGGGCCCGCCAGACGGTGGAGACCGCGCAGCGCCAGGCCGAGGACATCGTGGCGGACGCCAACGCCAAGGCGGACCGGATCCGCAGCGAATCCGAGCGCGAGCTGGCGGCGCTGACCAACCGCCGCGACTCGATCAATGCGCAGCTGACCAACGTCCGCGAGATGCTCGCGACGCTGACCGGTGCGGCGGTGGCCGCGGCCGGTGCCCCCGGCGACGAGGAGACCGTCACCCGCGGCGTCCCCGCCCAGCAGACCCGCTGACTGACCGTCCCCCAGCTCACGCTGGGTGGTGCCCCCAGGCAGGTTTCGCCCGCTGCGTCCCACGCCCCCGTACCGCCCGTGTGGCGGCCCGGGGGCGTGGTGCGTACCGGGGGTCAGCCGGGCGGCCCCGCTCCGGTGGCAGGGGCTCCGGGGCCCGCCTAGCGTGCCGTACATGATCGAGCTCGAGGGGCTGACCAAGCATTACGGCGACAAGGTCGCCGTGGACGATCTCACCCTGACGGTGCGGCCCGGCATCGTCACCGGCTTCCTCGGCCCGAACGGCGCGGGCAAGTCGACCACCATGCGGATGATGCTCGACCTGGACAACCCGACGGCGGGGACGGTCCGGATCGACGGCAAGCACTACCGGCAGCTGCAGGATCCGCTGACGTACATCGGGGCGCTGCTGGAGGCGAAGTCGGTGCACGGTGGCCGCAGCGCCGCCAACCATCTGCTGTGTCTGGCGCAGAGCAACGGCATTCCGCGCAGCCGGGTCTTCGAGGTGCTGGACACCGTGGGGCTGAGCGCGGTCGCCAAGAAGCGGGCGAAGGGGTTCTCGCTCGGGATGAGCCAGCGGCTGGGCATCGCCGCGGCGCTGCTCGGCGATCCACAGGTCCTCCTCTTCGACGAGCCGGTCAACGGCCTCGACCCCGAGGGCATCCACTGGATCCGCAATCTGATGAAGAACCTCGCGGCCCAGGGCCGGACCGTGTTCGTCTCCTCGCATCTGATGAGTGAGATGGCGCTGACCGCCGAGCATCTGATCGTGATCGGCCAGGGGCGGCTGATGGCCGACACCTCGATGAGGGAGTTCATCCAGCAGAACTCGCGGTCGTACGTCCGGATGCGGTCCCCGGAGCGGGAGAAGCTGCTGGATCTGCTGCACTCCGAGGGCATCGACGCGGTGGTGGCCGGCAACGGCTCGCTGGAGGTCGACGGGGTGCCCGCCGACCGGCTGGGCGAGCTGGCCGCGGCGCATCAGCTGGTGCTGCACGAGCTGAGCCCCCAGCAGGCGTCCCTGGAAGAGGCGTTCATGCAGCTGACGGCGGATTCGGTGGAGTATCACGCACGCGACGGCGAGCCGGTGCCGGCCCAGGCGGGCTCCCCGCCGGGTGGCCGGACCCCGGGAGCCCCGCAGCCGGCCGGGGCACGCCCCGGCGAGCCGCAGCCGACCGGCTGGGGTGCCGACTGGCAGAAGAAGAGGAGCTGACGGATGGCGGCGCTCGGGCAGGTCATTCGGTCGGAGTGGACCAAGATCAGGTCGGTGCGGTCCACGGTGTGGACGCTCGGCATCGCCGCGGTGCTCACCATCGCGCTGGGCATGCTGATCTGCATCCTGACCAATCACGACTTCCGGTCCATGCCGGCCAGGGAGCGGCTGTCGTTCGACGCCACCAACATCAGCTTCTCCGGGATGGGGCTGGGCCAGCTCGCGATGATCGTTTTCGGGGTGCTGGTGGTCTCGAACGAGTACAGCACCGGCATGATCCGGGCCTCGCTGGCGGCCGTTCCGCAGCGCGGCACCTTTCTGTTCGGCAAGCTGCTGGTGGCCACCGCGCTGGTCTTCGTCGTCGGCCTGGCGACCAGCTTCGTGGCCTTCTTCGCGGGGCAGGCGATGCTGGGTGATCTGCGGGCGCACCTCGGCGATCCCGGGGTGCTGCGCGCGGTGTTCGGCGGCGGGCTCTATATGACGCTGATCGCGCTGTTCTCGATGGCGGTGGCCGTGATGCTGCGCAGTCCGATGCTGTCGCTGGGCATCCTGATGCCGTTCTTCTTCCTGATCTCGAACATCCTCGGCAACGTCTCGGCGACCCGGAAGGTCGGCCGCTATCTGCCGGACCAGGCGGGCTCGAAGATCATGCAGGTGGTCACGCCCGCCAACAACGATGTGCCGTACGGGCCGTGGGGCGGTCTCGGCATCATGATCGCCTGGACGGTGGTGGCGCTGCTCGGCGGCTATGTCCTGCTGAAGCGGCGGGACGCGTGACACCCGGCCGCGAAACGGCCCGCCGTCTCTCCACCGGAGGCCGCGAGCCCCGTCCCGATTGACGGGAACCGTCAATGTACGGATAGCCTCCTAACCCTCACGGGGGTACGAGGGCGCCTCTGCCCCGAGGCATCTCGCGAGGGGCGGAGAATGATCGAGGCAGTCGGCCTGACGAAGCGCTACGGCGCCAAGACGGCCGTGTACAACCTGTCGTTCCAGGTACGGCCGGGCACGGTGACCGGCTTCCTGGGGCCCAACGGCTCCGGCAAGTCGACCACGATGCGCATGATTCTGGGCCTGGACGCACCGACCTCGGGGCACGCGACCATCGCCGGGCGGCCCTACCGCCAGCTCCCCAACGCCCCGCGCCAGGTGGGCGCGCTGCTCGATGCCAAGGCCGTGCACGGCGGGCGCAGCGCGCGCCAGCATCTGCTCTCGCTCGCCCAGCTGTCGGGCATCCCGGCCCGCCGGGTCGACGAGGTGCTCGGCGTGGTCGGTCTGCAGGAGGTCGCAGGGCGGCGCTCCAACGGCTTCTCGCTCGGAATGGGCCAGCGGCTGGGCATCGCCGCGGCGCTGCTCGGCGATCCGCAGGTGCTCCTCTTCGACGAGCCGGTCAACGGCCTCGACCCCGAGGGCATCCTGTGGGTGCGCAACCTGATGAAGCAGCTCGCGTCCGAGGGCCGTACGGTCTTCGTCTCCTCGCATCTGATGAGCGAAATGGCGCTGACCGCCGAGCACTTGATCGTGATCGGCCGTGGCCAGCTGCTGGCGAACATGTCGGTCAAGGAGTTCATCTCGGCCAACTCCGCCGATTTCGCCCGGGTGCGTACCCCGGACACCGAGCCGGAGCAGCGCGAGAAGCTGACCGCCGCGCTCGGTGAAGCGGGCGGGCAGATCACCCCCGAGCCGGACGGCGCCCTGCGGGTGACCGGGCTGCCGCTCCCCCGCATCAGCGATCTCGCGCATGCGGCCGAGGTCCGGCTGTGGGAGCTGTCGCCGCACCAGGCGTCCCTGGAGGAGGCGTACATGCGGATGACGCAGGGCGCCGTGGACTACCGCTCGACGGCCGACGCACGGGCCGGGCTGCAGGAGGCCCCCGCCGGGTTCGCCCCGCAGGGTCCCCCGCCGCAGGGGTATGCGGGTGGCCCCGGCTACCCGGCCGGTCAGCCCGGTGGCCCGGGCCAGGTCCCGGCGGGCATGCCGGGCCAGGTCCCGGCGGGCGTCCCCGGCCAGGGACAGCCGAATCCGTACGCCCAGCAGGCGCCCGGTGCCGTTCCGGGGCCGGGCCATCCGCCGCCCGGGCCGGCTCAGGGTCACCCGTACGGGGCACCCGAGTCGTACGGCGCGCCTCACCCGTACGGGCACCAGCCCGCCGCGCCGATGCCGCCTGCGACCCCGGCCGCACCGCCCGCCGCCCCCGCCGACCAGCCCACGCCGCACCACGAGGACGCCCGATGACCAGCCCTCAGCAGCCGCAGCCCCAGCCGCAGCCTGAGCGCGGACCCGACGACACCGGCGCGCAGCAGCAGCCGCTGCCGGCCGCGCCGCCGGTGCCGCCCGCCGCGCCGCACCCGCCGCAGGGCCGGCCGCCCCAGGCGCCGCCCGCCGCACCGGCGCAGCCCGGACAGCAGCCGCCGCAGCAGCAGCCCGGTCAGCAGCCCCCGCCCGCCGGGGAAGCGGGCACGATGATGCTGCAGGCCCAGCAGCCCCCCGCCCAGCCGTCGCTCGCCAAGGAGCCGGGCACCATGACGCTCCAGGCCCAACAGGCGCCCGGACAGCCCGCGCCGGCCAGGGAAGCCGGCACGATGATGCTCCAGCCCCAGCAGCCCGCCGAGCCGCAGCCGCTCGCGGCACACGGACCGGGCAGGGACGCGGGCACGATGATGCTCCAGCAGCAGGGCCAGCCCCCGGCGCAGCCGCAGGCCCCGGCCCCGCCGCAGCACCAGCAGCACCACCCGCAGGCCCAGCAGCCCCCCGCCCCGCAGCAGGCCCACCCCCAGCAGGCCTGGGCCGGAGCGGGCGGCTACGTCTCCCCCATCCCCGTGCGCCCCACCCACCTCGGCCATGCGCTGGCCTCCGAGTGGACGAAGATCCGCTCGCTGCGCTCGACGATCTGGACGCTGGGCGTGATGGTCGTCCTGACCGTCGGCATCGGTCTGCTGGCCAGCCTCGCGGCGGGCTCGGAACGCGAGATGGACCCGCTGCTCGGCGTCGGCTTCGTCGGCGTGCTGCTCGGCAGCCTGTGCGTGATCACCCTGGGCGTGCTGTCGATCTCGTCCGAGTACGGCACCGGCATGATCCGTACGACGCTGACCGCCTGCCCCAGCCGCGTCCGGGTGCTGACCGCGAAGGCCGTCGTCTTCTTCACCCTCGCGCTGGTGCTCACAACGGTCGCGACCACGCTGGTCGCGCTGCTCGACACCGCCATGCTCAACGGCCCCGCGCCGACCACCGACCAGTGGTTGCGCGCCACCCTCGGTGCCGGTCTGTATGTCGCGCTGCTCGGCCTGCTGGCGCTGGCCGTCGGCGCCCTGCTGCGGCACTCCGCGGGCGCCATCAGCTCGATGATGGGCGTGGTGCTGCTGCCGATGTTGCTGGCGCTGTTCCTGCAGGGTGACAGCGTCAAGGACATCCAGCGGACGCTGATCGAGTACTCGGTGCCGAGCGCCCTGGCGACGCTCTACGACATCCCGTTCCTGCCCACGGGTCCGACCGGCTGGACGCCGCTGTGGATCCTTGCCGGCGTGACCGCGGTGGTGCTGGGCGGCGCCTACGCAGCCGTCGCACAGCGCGACGTCTGACGCCGCGCACCCTTCTCAACCGCTCAGTATCTGGGCGCATTCCGGGACCGCTGGAGCCGCGCGCTCCGGCGGTCCCGTGCGTTCCAGCACGCCTTGTGCCAGTGCCGGCGGTCGTCGACGTCGCCGTGCTGCTGCCAGGCGACGACATGCGGCACCCCGGGCGGGATCTCCTGGTCGCAGCCGGGGCAGCGGTAGTGCTTGGCCGCACCGCCGCCCCCCACCTGCCGGACGACCCAGGTCTCGCCGCGCCACTCCTCGGTACGTTCCAGGCCGTAGCGGTCACCGCCCGTGCGGTCGATGGGCTTCGCGCCGCCGGGCAGGCGGTTTCGACGCGGGGACACAGAGCACCTCGGAGGGTCACGGGGTCACGGGATGTCACCAGCGTACGCGGCTCGGTCAGGGGTGGACTCCGCTCGGCAGGTTTCTGCGATCATCGGGAAATTTCCCGTCAGGCCGTGCCCTTGGCACGTGTCTCCCGTTGTTGCCGGTGGGGGGAGTCGCGTCGGCTGCGAGGAGGCAGAAGAGCGATGCGCGTTGGGGCTTTCATCCTGGCCGCTCAATTCCCCGGCCAGGGACAGGGGGAAGCACTGCACCGCGCGGTGCGCTCCGCGGAGGTCGCGGAGGAGGCCGGGCTCGACGATGTCTGGCTGGCGGAACACCACTTCGTACCGTACGGCGTCTGTCCGAGCGCGGTGACGCTGGCGGCGCTGCTGCTGGGGCGCACCCGCCGGATCGGGGTCGGGACGGCGGTGAGCGTGCTGCCGACCCAGCATCCGGTGACGCTCGGCGAGCAGGCGGCGCTGCTGCATCTCACCGCCGGCGGCCGGTTCACGCTCGGCGTCGGCCGGGGCGGCCCCTGGGTGGATCTGGAGGTGTTCGGCTCCGGGCTCGCCGCGTACGACCACGGCTTCCCGGAATCCCTCGATCTGCTGATGCGCTGGCTGCGGGAGCCGCGGGTCGGCGCGCAGGGCGAGCGCTATGCGTTCCGGGAGGTGGCGGTGGTGCCGCGGCCGGATCAGGCGCTGACCGATCCGGACGATCCGTGTGCCGGGCCCACGGGCCCGCCGGTGGTGGTGGCCTGCACCTCCGCCGCGTCGGTGCGGACCGCCGCCGAGCGCGGGCTGCCGATGCTGCTGGGTATGCACTGCGGAGACGAGGAGAAGGCGGAGATGGTCGCGCTGTGGCGGTCGGCCGCCCGGGAGGCCGGCCGGGACGGCGACGAGGTGGCCGCCGCCGCGCATGTCTCGGCGGGCGTGGTGCAGGTCGCCGACGGCCGGGAGGCGGCGAGGGAGTCCCTGACCAAGGCGATGCCCGGCTGGCTGCGGCAGGGCCTGGGCGCGCATGTGACCGTCGACGGCCGCTATCGCGCGATGCGTGATCCGCTGGCCTATACGGAGCTGCTGTGCGGGCTGCATCCCGTCGGCACACCCCAGCTGTGCGCGGACCGGCTGGCGGCGACCTCGGAGCGTACGGGCATCAGCCGCTTCGCCCTGCTCGTCGAGGGATCCGGTGACCTCGCGGCGACGGAGGAGAACGTGCGCCGGCTGGGCGCGGAGGTGCTGCCGCAGCTGGGGTGACCGGCCCGGTGCGGCGCTGCCGTGCGCGGGCGACGGTGCCCGCGCGCGGTGGAGCCGCGCACCGTGCCCGGAGGTGTCCCCGTCCTGGGAGAGTGCTGCCGCTGGCGCACCGGCACGGTGCGTCTCACAATCCTGTGCGCAGCGGCAGCAACGGCGTTCAGCAGTCGCGGAGTTGCGGCGACTGATTCAACAGCTGGCCCCGTATGGAGGTGAATCGGGCCAGGCGGTCGTCCACCGCCGGGTCGAGCGGGAAGACCGCGACCCGGTGGCAGTTCTGAAAGGCGAGCCGCACACCGAAGTGCCGCTCCAGCGAACCACGAATGGCGTCACTCGCCAGTGCGCGCAGCAACTGACCGCGCGCCTGCTCGTCCGGCGGAGGCGTCTGATTGTCGGCGAACTCTCCGCCGTCCACCTTCAGCTGGGCCACCAGAGAGCTGATCATCCCCCATGCATAGGGCAGGGAGGTCCGGACGCAGTCGACAAATGCGGCTTCGTCGACCTCGCCTCGCTCGGCCTGTTCGAGGAGGGCCGGTGAGACGTCGAGCGACATGAGGTTCTCCTCTCGCGGCCCCGCCGGGACGGACAGGGCCTAGGGACGGGACAAGGGGTTTCGCGACACAGCGTGTTCGCCTCACGACCCCCCGCTTCAACGGTATGCCGCGCAAGGTGCCCGCACCAGGAGATTGCACATACAACCGGCCATTGGCGAGCGCCGGGGGTGCGGGGATTTCCCCCGTAAAGGCCCCGTGATCCAGGGCGAATCGCGTGCGGGGCCTCCGGTCGAGTAGCGTTTCGCCCCATGCGTCTCGTCATCGCCCGCTGCTCCGTGGACTACGCGGGCCGGCTCACCGCCCATCTCCCCTCGGCCCCCCGCCTCATCCTCGTGAAGGCCGACGGCTCCGTCTCCGTTCACGCGGACGACCGGGCCTACAAACCCCTCAACTGGATGTCGCCGCCGTGCACCCTCAAGGAGGCCGACGGGGACGTGTGGACGGTGGAGAACAAGGGCGGCGAGAAGCTCATCATCACCCTGGAGGAGGTCATGCACGACTCCTCGCACGAACTCGGCGTCGACCCGGGGCTCATCAAGGACGGGGTGGAGGCCCACCTCCAGGAGCTGCTCGCGGACCGGATCGAAACCCTCGGCGAGGGATACTCCCTGATTCGGCGTGAATACCCCACTGCCATCGGCCCGGTGGATATCTTGTGCCGGGATGCCGATCACCGGACCGTCGCCGTCGAGATCAAGCGGCGGGGTGAGATCGACGGCGTCGAGCAGCTCACCCGCTATCTCGAACTCCTCAACCGTGACCCGCATCTGGCCCCGGTGAAGGGCGTCTTCGCCGCTCAGGAGATCAAGCCGCAGGCGCGGGTGCTGGCCACCGACCGCGGTATCGACTGTGTCGTCCTGGACTACGACGCGCTGCGCGGCATCGAGGACGACAAGCTCCGGCTGTTCTGACCCCGTCGGCCCCTGGGGACTTCTTCGGCCATGATCCCCGGGTGCCGCCCCCGGGGACGGCGCAGCGCAACGGCCCGGTCACGTACCGGGCCGTTGCGCTGTGGTGGTGCGGGGCCTCAGCCCGTCGAGGAGCTCGCCGTGCCGGCGGAGGAGGCGCCGCCGTCCGACGGTGTGCCGCCGGACGAACTGCCCCCGGTGGAGCCGCTGTCCGAGGGGGCGGCCACGGACTGCGAGGGGCTCTGCGTCGACGGCTTGTCCGTGGGGTCCTGGGTGGGGGTCGGACTGGACGTGGTGCTGGTCGGCTTGTCCGTCGGCGTGGGATCGGACGGGTCGTCGGTCGGCGGCTGGGTGGTGCGGGTCGGCCGGCCGGTGGGGGTGGTGGGCCGCCCGGTCGGTTCGGTGGGGCCGGTCGTCGGGTCCGTCGGGCCGGTGCCGCTGGGCGAACCGCTGGTGGCGGGGCCGGAGGCCGAGGGGGACGGGGACGCCTGGTGACCGGGGGTGCCCGGGGTGCCGGGCCGGGTCGTGCCGGCCTGCTGGGCCGGCGACCGGCCGGTGCCGGTCGCGGGGTCTTCCTCCGGGGTGTCGGTGGCGGCGCCGTCGTCCGTGCTTTGTTCGGTGCTGACCTTGTCGTCGTGGTGCGCGTCACCGGACGGCATGCCGAGCGTGACGACGGTGCCGAGGACGGCGGCCAGCAGGGCGCCGGCGCCGGCGGCCACGACGTTGCGGCGGGCCGTGCCGAACAGCCGCTTGCCGCCGGCCGTGCCGCTCACGGTCACGGCCGTCGTGGCGGCGGCCGCCGAGGAAGAACTGCGGGCGACGATCGTCGCCGCGGTCTCCTCGGCCCGTGGCGTCCGCGGCTTCGCGGCCGGGACGCCGGCGGCCGGTGTGGCGGCCGGGCTCTTCGCCTTCCGGGCTGCGGCCGCGCCGGGTGCCTGCGGCAGGGTGGTGGTGGCCGCCGCGGCGGCAGCGGCCCGGGAGCTGTCGGTGACCAGCGCCAGCGCGCGGCGTCCGGCCACCGCGCCATTGCGGTCGGAGAGCACACCGCGCAGCCCGATGGAGGCCTCCAGCTCGGCGCGCGCCTTGTCGAGGTTGCCGGTGCACAGCGCCAGCACGCCCAGCTCATGGTGGAAGTAGGCCTCTTCGGCGACCTCGCCGGCCAGCCGCGCGGCCTCCTGGCCGTGCCGCAGGCTGCGCTCCCAGGCGCTCCAGTGCAGCGCCGCGGCGAACGCCGGGGCGGCCGTACGGGCGAGCAGCACGGCCGCGCTGGTGTGCCCGCCCTCCCGGCTGCCGGTCAGCACGCCCATCGCGGCCAGCGCCACATCGGACTCCGCGGCGGCCCGTTCGGGGGTGACCGAGGGGTGACCGGCCCACCAGGCGTAGTGCTGGGCGACGGTGTGGGCCCGGGCGGCGGCGCCCTCCGCGTAGCCGTCCGCGGCCAGCTGGTCCTGGACGGTGGCGGCGAGCCGGTAGTGCCCGGCGACCGGGGTGATCAGGCCGCAGGCCAGCAGCTCGCCGAGGGCGGCGTCGGCGCGGGTGTCCTCGGTGAGGGCCGGCAGATGCGCCTGGTGCGGCAGCTCGCCGCCGAGCGCGACGGCGATCCGCAGCGTCTCCCGGGCGGCTTCGCTGAGCCGGGAAGCCAACAGCGGGGCGGGGGCGGCGGCCTCGCCGAGGGACGGCAGCGGCACCTCGGGGTGCTCGCCCGCCCCGGCGGCCGGCTCGTCGGTGTCCGCCTCCGCGGGGAAGAGCCCGTAACCGTCGTCGAGGGCCCCCGGCCCGGCGAGCATCCGGTCGCGCTGCCGCAGCAGGGCGGCCGCCTGCACGAACCGCAGCGGCAGCCCCTCGGACTCGAACCAGAGGTCCGCGGCCCAGGCCTCCTCGTCGTCGGTGAGCGGCCGGTCCACGGCGCGCTCCAGCATCCGTACGCAGGCGCCGCGGCCGAGGCCGCCGAGGAAGACCTCTTCGACGTGCGAGCCGGCGCTGGGGGCCGCGACGTCGGGGGTGGCGGCGAGCAGGAAGGCGCATTCGGGGGTGGCGGCGAGCAGCTCGTCGAGCGCGGCGCCGCCGAACTCCAGGTCGTCCAGGACGACGATCCCGCCGATCCCGCCGACCATGCGCAGCATCTCGGTCCGGTCGGGGCGGTGCTGCGGGGCCCGGTGGACGGCGGCGAACAGCGCGTACAGCAGGTCGGTGGTGTTGCGGTGGTAGCCGGACAGCCGGATCACCCCGTCCGGGGCGAGGTCGGCGCAGGCGTCGGCGACGGCGTCCAGCAGCCGGGTGCGGCCCGAACCGGAGGGCCCGGTGACGCGTACCGAGCGGCCCCGGGAGAGCAGCCGGACCAGGCGCTCGGTGTCCTCGGTGCGCTCTTCGAGGACGGCCTGCTGCCCGGCGGACACGGGTGGGCCCGGGGGCAGCGGGGGCGCCGCCGCGCGGGCGGCCGCGGCGCGTTCCTCCTGGTCGAGCTTGCCGGGGGCGGCGGGGACCTCGCCGGGCGGGCAGGGTTCTATTTCGCTGCCGTCGACGGGGTTGACGGTGACGAGGTAGGCACCCGAGACGAGCCGTACGACGCGGGCGGTCCCCCGGGAGCCGCCCTGCGGCCCGCCGAACGCGGGGGCCGGCGGCTCGGCAGGGCCGTCCTGCTCGCCGTGCTCCTCGGGTCCCCGGTGAGTGTTCGGGTCCATCGTGCAAGCTCCCAGATGCTTCGTTCCGCGCCGCCTCGCCGGGCATCCAGGAGGCCGGGCGTCGTGCCGGCTGCGCTTCGTGCCGTCCGCGCTCCTCCGGCTCCGGCAGCTTGTGCGTGGCCCTCGCGTCCGGTCCGGTTCCCGCCGCGGATGATGACATACGGGCGGGAACCGAACCTTAGACCTGGAGCGTGGCCCGGCGCATCGCCGGGGGCCACTCCTGACCGGAACTTCCGGGATTGGCCGGTGTCGTGCTGTTTACGACATTTCTCTCGTTCGGCTCGGCATGCTTCGTCGCGCTGTGCCGTGCGTTTCTGATCGCCCGGTCCCCGACCCGACTCCGTGCGCGGGCCTCCGGGCGGCGTACCGCCCGTGCCTCATACCCGCGGAAGCGTTTCCGCTTCGATGCCGCCCTCGATCGCGAGGATGCGGTGCAGCCGGGTGGCGACCAGCAGGCGCTGCATCTGGGCCGGTACTCCGCGCAGCACCAGCCTGCGGTTGACCCGGCCCGCACGGCGGTGCGCGCCCATGATCACACCGAGGCCGGTGGCATCCCAGGAATCCAGCTCGGTCAGGTCCAGCACGAGATCGCCCCGACCGGAGTCGACGGCGGCATGCAGGGCCGTTCGGGCGTCCGCCGCGCTGCGGACGTCGAGGCGGCCCCCGACGACCAGCTCGGCGTGGTCGCCCCTGATGTGCATATGCGCTCCCCGGTGTCATGGGTGGTGCCTGGACGTCTACAGAACTGACTGCCTCTCATGCGGCGAAGTTGCCGCCTGTAAGCGAACCGATACCCGAATTCACCCCGCGGGGTGAGCCCATCGGGGCCGATGGGCCTGACGGGGCATCAGTGCTCGTAGAAGCCCTGCCCACTCTTGCGTCCGATATCGCCCGCATCGACCATCCGGCGCATGATCTCCGGCGGTGCGAACTTCTCGTCCTGGGACTCGGTGTAGATGTTGTCGGTGGCGTGCAGCAGGATGTCGATGCCCGTCAGGTCGGCGGTGGCGAGCGGCCCCATCGCGTGGCCGAAGCCCAACTTGCAGGCGGTGTCGATGTCCTCGGCGCTGGCCACGCCGGATTCGTAGAGCTTGGCGGCCTCGACGACCAGCGCCGAGATCAGGCGGGTGGTGACGAAGCCGGCCACATCGCGGTTGACGACGACACAGGTCTTGCCGACCGACTCGGCGAACTGCCGGGCGGTGGCGAGGGTTTCGTCGCTGGTCTTGTAGCCGCGCACCAGCTCGCACAGCTGCATCATCGGCACCGGCGAGAAGAAGTGCGTGCCGACGACCCGTTCGGGGCGGGAGGTCGCCGCCGCGATCTTGGTGATCGGGATGGCGGACGTGTTGGAGGCCAGCACCGCCTCGTCCTTGACGAGCTTGTCCAGCGTCTGGAAGATCTCGCGCTTGACGTCGATCCGCTCGAAGACGGCCTCGACGACGATGTCGGCCTCGGCGGCGACTTCCATGTCGGTCGTGGTGGTGATGCGGGCCAGCGCCTGTTCGGCGTCGGATGCCGCGAGTTTGCCCTTGGCGACGAACTTCTCGTACGAGGCCTCGATGCCGCCCTTGCCCCGGGCCAGCGCCTCGTCCGTCACGTCGCGGAGGACCACGTCCCAGCCCGCCTGGGCGGAGACCTGCGCGATACCGGACCCCATGAGTCCGGCGCCGATGACGGCGAGCTTCTTTGCCACTGCTGTCCCCTCACACCCTGTGCATTTGACGGTCGTGGGTGACGTTAGCGCTCGTGAGCGATCCTTTGGAGGGTAAGAGATGCGCGTCACGCCCGCCCGTCACCCGACCACCGCCCCGTAACGAGGCCCTTCGGGCCGCGGCGCCGATTATCCATGACGGACATCACACCGACGAGTACGCCCCAGGGGGGAACGATCCGGACAGCCCGTCGTCAGTCGGCTGTCCGTACGGCGTAGTTGAGCACCTTTTCGCCCAGCAGGTCCGCCATCTCGTCGAGGAGGACCAGCGCCTCCCGGGAGGCCTCCGCGGGCTTGCGGCCGGCGAGCATCGCCTGGGCGATCCAGTGCATCAGACTCTGGTGCACCCAGTTGATCTGGCCCGCCATCAGGCCCGGCAGCGGGTCGCCGGCCGGTGCGCCGGTCTCCTCCCGGAGCGTGACCTCCAGGTTGTCGTGCACCTCCTGCTGGAGGTACCAGAGGCGGGCCTTGAGGGTGGGCGCGTCGTGCACCACGCGCATGAACCGCTCGTACCCCTCCATCAGTCCGACCCGCGGGGAGACCGCCTCGACCTCCTCGCGCAGTTCGCGCAGGACGGCCACGGCCGCGGACTCCCCCGCCGCCCGGCCCCGTACGAAGCGCGAGAGCCGGTCCGCGACCCCCTTGCTGCGGTCGAAGAAGAGGTCTTCCTTGGCCGGGAAGTAGTTGTAGACGGTGTTGACGGAGACCTCCGCGGCCCCGGCGATCTCCGCGATGGTCACCGCGTCGAAGCCGCGCTCCAGGAAGAGGCCGGTGGCCACGTCGGAGATGTACTGGCGGGTCTGCCGCTTCTTCCGCTCCCTGAGCCCCTCTGCCATGCCCCCACCCTACCTTTCGCTGGGCTCAATGAAATTTTGGGGGCATTGCAATTTTTAAGTCTCTCTGTTTTTCTGTGGGCATGGCAGTCCTCAGCGCGTCCGGCCTCGCCCGGACCTTCACCACCCCGCGCGGCCCCGTAGAGGCCGTACGCGGCATCGACCTCACCGCCGAACGCGGCGAGATCCTCGGCTTCCTCGGCCCCAACGGCGCCGGCAAGACCACCACCCTGCGCATGCTCACCACCCTGCTGACGCCCACCGGCGGCAGCGCGACCGTGGCCGGCTGCGACCTCGTCCGCGACCCGGCGGGCGTCCGCCGCGCCTCCGGATACGTCGCCCAGTCCGGCGGCGTCGACCCGAACGTCTCGGTACGCGAGGAGCTGGTCACGCAGGCCCGCCTCTACCGCCTCGGCAAGGCCGAAGCCGCCTCCCGCGCCGAGGAGTTGGCCGTCGACCTGGGCCTGACCGGGCTGCTCGACCGCAAGACCGCGACGCTCTCCGGCGGGCAGCGGCGGCGGCTGGACCTCGCGATGGGCCTCACCCACCGGCCCCAGGTGCTGTTCCTCGACGAGCCGACCACCGGGCTCGACCCGGGCAGCCGGGCCGACCTGTGGGACCTGGTCCGCCGGATCCGGACGGAACACGGCACCACGGTCTTCCTGACCACCCACTACCTCGACGAAGCCGACGCGCTGGCCGACCGGCTGGTGATCGTCGACCAGGGCGTGGTGGTCGCCGAGGGCACCCCGGACGCCCTCAAGCGCGCCCATGCGGGCTCGGCCGCCGCGTCCCTCCAGGACGCCTTCCTCGCCGTCACCGGGCGCAGCGCCGCCGGTGACCAGACCCCCGTCGCCGTCTAGGAGCCCTTGTGTCCTCGTTTCTCTCCGACACCGCGCTGATCTTCGGGCGGTACGCCCGCCAGACGGTGCGGTCCCGGCTCCAGATGCTCTTCGGCGTGCTGATGCCGCTGCTGTATCTGCTCTTCTTCGGCCCGCTGCTGACCGACCTGCCGCTGTCCGCCCCCGGCAGCTCCTGGCAGGTGCTGGTGCCCGGGCTGCTGCTCCAACTCGGCCTGTTCGGCGCCTCGTTCTGCGGTTTCGGCATCATCCTCGAAAAGCAGTACGGGGTCGTGGAACGGATGCGGGTGACGCCGGTGAGCCGGCTGGCGCTGCTGCTGGGGCGGGTGCTGCGGGATGCCGCGCTGTTCGTCTTCCAGGCGGTGCTGCTGGTGCTGGCGGCCCTGGTCATGGGGCTGCGGGCGCCGCTGCCCGGCATCCTCATCGGCTTCGCGTTCGTCGCGGTGCTGACCGTGGCGCTGGCCTCGCTGTCGTACGCGCTGGCGCTGAAGGTGTCCACGCCCCAGGAGTTCGGGCCGGTCATCAACTCCCTGACCATGCCCTCGATGCTGCTGTCCGGACTGATGCTGCCGATGACGCTGGGGCCGAAGTGGCTCGACGTGCTGTCGCACTTCATGCCGTTCCGCTATCTCGTGGACGCGGTGCGGGCGGCGTTCGTCGGCTCCTACGCCTCCGCGGCCATGCTCCACGGCGTCCTGGCGGCGCTCGCGCTCGTCGCGGTGTCGATGACCCTGTGCACCCGGGCCTTCCGCAGGTCCGCGGCGTAGGCTCGCCCGTATGGTGAATCTGACGCGCATCTACACCCGCACCGGCGACAAGGGCACCACGGCCCTGGGCGACATGAGCCGTACCGCCAAGACCGATTCGCGGATCGCGGCGTACGCGGACGCCAATGAGGCCAATGCGGCCATCGGCGTGGCCCTGGCGCTCGGCTCGCTCCCCGAGGACGTCGCCGCGGTGCTGCTGCGGGTGCAGAACGATCTCTTCGACGTCGGCGCGGACCTCTCGACGCCGGTGGTGGAGAACCCCGAGTTCCCGCCGCTGCGCGTCGAGCAGAGCTACATCGACAAGCTGGAGGCCGACTGCGACCGGTTCCTGGCGGAGCTGGAGAAGCTGCGCAGCTTCATCCTCCCCGGCGGTACGGCCGGTGCCGCGCTGCTGCACCAGGCGTGCACGGTCGTCCGCCGGGCCGAGCGGGCGACCTGGGCGGCGTTCGAGGAGCACGGCGAGACCATGAACCCGCTGACCGCCACCTACCTCAACCGCCTCTCCGACCTCCTGTTCATCCTGGCCCGCACGGCCAACAAGGAGGTCGGGGACGTGCTGTGGGTGCCGGGCGGGGAGCGCTGACCGGCCGGCCGCGGCCGGGCGCCAGGGCCGTCCGGCGGATCAGGCCCTAACGCAGCGTCTTCTGCCGCGGCCCGGCCGCTTCGCCGTCGGCAGCGGCATCCCGGCCCGGGTCCTTCTTCGGCCAGAGGAGATAGGTCAGCGCGATCACGCCGTGGAGGATGACGGTGCGCAGCGTGACGGCCTGCCAGCTGCGCAGGGAGCCGATGTCGCCGTCGCCGACGTACCAGATCGCGCACTGCAGCAGCGTGGAGGCGACGACGGCCATCAGCACCGTACGCAGCCACAGCTTGCCCTCGTGCCGGGCGCGGGCCAGGCCGTAGCGGGGCGGCTTCACCGGCCGCGGACCGCCCCCGAAGCGGTGCGCGACGTGCCCGTCGACCCATTTGATCGTGTAGTGGCCGTAGGCGACGGTGTAGCCGATGTAGACGGCGGCGAGCCCGTGTTTCCAGTCCGCCGTCGCCCCGTTTTTCAGGTCGATCGCGGTGACGGTCAACAACACCAGCTCCAGCAGCGGCTCCAGCAGCAGCACCGCCGCTCCGGTGCGCCGCATCCCTGCCAGGTAGCGCAGCGACAGACCGGCCGCCAGCAGTACCCAGAAGCCGACCTCACAGGCAATGATCAGCGTGACGACCACGGCTGTCTCCTCTCCCGGCCCTTGAGCCGCACACCCCGAGCCTTCCAGCGGCCGCCGCCCGGTACGTCGTCGTAGGCGACGATCCGGGACTGCATCTTTCGATGTAGCCCGCCTCCCCAACGGGTGTCCCTGACGTGGAGGCAGTCGGCCGTGGCGCCGTGTTGGATGGAGGGGTGCTTGCCCGATCCGTCGTCACCGCCGCCGGCCGACCGCACCGCGACGATGTGCTCATCGCGGGCGGCGGGCTGCTCTGCGGGCTGCTGCTGTGGGCGCTGGGGCTGCACGGCGGGCCCTCGCTGCTGGGGCTGCCGCCCTCGCTGACCCTGGTCGCGCTCACCGCGATGGCGCTGGCGGAGCTGATCCGCCGTACGGCGCCGCCGGTGGCGCTGGCCGTCGCGGTGCCGGCCCTGGCGCTGGACATCTGCTCCGGCACCCTGGTCGCCACCGTCGTGATGTTCACGGACGTGGTCTATGCGGCGGTGCTCTACGGCTCGGCGGGGGCGGCCCGCCGGATCCCGCTGCACTCCGTCGTGGTGACGGTCCTGGGGGCCGCCGTACTGACCGCGCTGTGGCACAACCCGCAGGTCGTCCTGGCCGTCATCGGCCTCGCACTGATCACCATCGCCCCGGCCTCGACCGGCCTGATGCTCCGGGAACACCGCGAGGCCGCGGAGGCCGCCCGGCTGCGGGCCGAGCGGATCGCGCTGCTGGCCGAGCGGGACCGGGCGCAGGCGGTGGCCCGCGAACGGGCCCGGATGGCGCGCGAACTGCACGACATGGTCGCCAACCATCTGTCCGCCATCGCGATCCACTCCACCGCCGCCCAGTCCATCGACGACCCGTCGGCGACCCGCGAGGCGCTCGGGGTGATCCGCGAGAACAGCGTGCAAGGTCTGGCCGAAATGCGCCGCCTCATCGGGCTGTTGCGGGACCCGGGGGCCACCGGGGCGGACGGCGCGCCCGCCGCGACCCCCACCCTCGACGGCCTGGACGCGCTGCTCGACCAGGCCCGTACCAGCGGCGCGGGCAGCGGACTGACCTTCGTGCTGGACGACGCCCGCGTCCCGGACGGTGCCGGGGCCGCGCCGGAGCCCGCCGCCCCGGCCGAGCTGGCCGCGTACCGCATCGTCCAGGAGTCACTGACCAACGCGCTCAAGCACGCCGCCCCCGGCGAGGTACGGATACGCCTCGCCCGGGAGCCCGACGGGGCGCTCACCGTCGCCGTCCGCAGCCCGTTCGCCGCCCGGCCACGCCCCCGGGCGCCCGGCTCCGGCACCGGTCTGATCGGGATGCGCGAGCGGACCGCCCTGCTGGGAGGGGAGTTCCGGGCGGGACCGGCAGAGGGGCCGGACGGCAGGGTCTGGCTGGTACGGGCAGCACTGCCCGCCGAGGAGGAAGCACTGTGACGACCGGCAGCGCGGCAGCGCCCATCCGGGTCCTGGTCGCCGAGGACCAGTCCGCCGTCCGGGCCGGGCTGGTCCTCATCCTGCGGTCGGCCCCCGACATCGAGGTCGTCGGGGAGGCCGCGGACGGCGAGGAGGCGGTCCGGCTCGCCCGCGCGCTGCGCCCCGCGCTGGTCCTCATGGACATCCAGATGCCGCGGCTCGACGGAGTCTCCGCCACCCGGCAGATCGTCACCGAGCAACTGGCGGACGTCCTGGTGCTGACCACCTTCGACCTGGACGAATACGTCTTCGGTGCGCTGCGGGCGGGGGCCGCGGGCTTTCTGCTCAAGGACAGCGATGCGGCCACGCTGCTGACCGCGGTGCGCACCGTGGCCGCCGGCGAGGGGCTGATCGCGCCGGCGGTGACCCGGCGGCTGCTCGCGGAGTTCGCCGGCACCCGTACGGCGGCGCGGCCGGCGCGGGACGGGGCGGCGCCCGATCCGGGGGTCCTGGACGCGCTGACGCCACGCGAGCGGGAGGTGCTGGGATGCCTGGGGCGCGGGCTGTCGAACGCCGATATCGCGCTGCGGCTGGTGATGGCGGAGGCCACCGTGAAGACGCATGTCAGTCGGCTGCTGGCGAAGCTGGAGCTGCGCAGCCGGGTACAAGCGGCCGTACTGGCACGGGAGTTGGGAGTGGAGGGGCCTTAGGGGGTGGGGCGTACGGGGGGCGAGGGCCGCAAGGGGGATGGGCCGTAGGGGGTGGCCGAACAGATCCCGTAAGGGGTACCGGCGCCCCCTTCGGGGCCCTCAACGCGGCGCGCGCAGAGGATATTCCCCCTCAGGCCACATTCACCCGCTGCCCCGGCGGCGCCGCCTCCAGCCAGGCGAGGAAGCCGGTGAGTGCGTCCTCGCTCATCGCCAGTTCCAGGCGGGTGCCGCGGTGCCGGCAGGCCAGCACGATCGAGTCGGAGAGCAGCGCCAGCTCCTCCTCGCCCTGCGGGGTACGGCGCTCCAGGACCTCGATGGCGGAGCGCTCCAGCAGACGGCGTGGCCGGGGCGCGTACGAGAACACCCGGAACCACTCGATCCGGTCGCCGTTGTAGCGCGCCACACCGTAGATCCAGCCCTTGCCGCCGGACTCGTTCTCCGGCACGTTCCAGCGCAGGCTGCAGTCGAAGGTGCCGCCGGACCGCTGGATGAGCCGCCGCCGCAGTCCGAAGACGAACAGCCCCAGCAGCACCAGGACCACCACGACCGCGCCGCTCACAAGCAGAGCGAGGACCATCTCGACCGACCTCCTCGCCTCGGTGGGGGTACCCCCGGACGGAGTCCGGCGGTAGGGAAACGCACCTGCATTGCCTCAGCCGCGGGCCGCTCCGGAGTGTTCCGGGCAGCCCGCGGCTGAGGATCGATCTCGTCGGTGCCGGGGCTCAGTGAACGCCCGTCACCGCACGCAGCCGGACATCGGCGCGGCGCTCGGCGACCGCGTCGGCCGCCGACTTCGCTCGCTCCAGGGCCCGCTCCGCGCGCTGGACATCGATCTCGTCCGACAGTTCCGCGATCTCCGCGAGCAGAGACAGCTTGTTGTCGGCGAACGAGATGAAGCCGCCGTGCACCGCGGCGACGACGGTGCCGTCCCCGCTCTCGCCGGTCGTACGAATCGTCACCGGGCCCGACTGCAGCACGCCCAGCAGCGGCTGATGTCCGGGCATGACGCCGATGTCGCCCGACGAGGTGCGCGCGACGACCAGGCTGGCCTTGCCCGACCAGACCTTGCGGTCCGCGGCGACCAACTCGACGTGCAGCTCAGCCACGATGGCTCCTCGGGTCTCCACCTGCCTGGTGTGGCAGGTGTTGGGTCAAATACTAGTGGTCGTACACACCGAGGGCGGCCAGGGCCGCCCCCGGGGCCGGTACCGGGGTCAGGAGACGCCCAGCTCCTTGGCGTTGTTCTTGAGGTCCTCAAGGCCACCGCACATGAAGAAGGCCTGCTCCGGGTAGTGGTCGAACTCGCCGTCGGCGATCGCGTTGAAGGCCGCGATCGACTCGTCCAGCGGCACGTCCGAGCCGTCCACACCGGTGAACTGCTTGGCCACGTGGGTGTTCTGCGACAGGAACCGCTCGATACGCCGGGCGCGGTAGACCGTGAGCCGGTCCTCCTCGCCGAGCTCGTCCATACCCAGAATCGAGATGATGTCCTGGAGGTCCTTGTACTTCTGCAGGATCGTCTTGACGCGCGAGGCGCAGTCGTAGTGGTCCTGCGAGATGTAGCGGGGGTCCAGGATCCGGGACGTCGAGTCCAGCGGGTCCACCGCCGGGTAGATGCCCTTCTCCGAGATCGGACGCGACAGAACGGTGGTCGCGTCCAGGTGGGCGAAGGTGGTCGCCGGCGCCGGGTCGGTCAGGTCGTCCGCGGGCACGTAGATCGCCTGCATCGAGGTGATCGAGTGACCCCGGGTCGAGGTGATGCGCTCCTGGAGGAGGCCCATCTCGTCGGCCAGGTTCGGCTGGTAACCCACCGCGGAGGGCATCCGGCCGAGCAGGGTCGACACCTCGGAACCCGCCTGGGTGTACCGGAAGATGTTGTCGATGAAGAACAGCACGTCCTGCTTCTGCACATCGCGGAAGTACTCCGCCATGGTCAGACCGGCCAGGGCGACGCGCAGACGGGTGCCCGGCGGCTCGTCCATCTGACCGAAGACCAGCGCGGTCTTGTCGATGACGCCGGAGTCCGTCATTTCCTCGATGAGGTCATTGCCCTCACGGGTGCGCTCGCCGACACCGGCGAACACCGACACACCGTCGTGGTTGTTGGCCACGCGGTAGATCATTTCCTGGATCAGAACGGTCTTGCCGACACCGGCACCACCGAACAGACCGATCTTGCCGCCCTTGACGTACGGGGTCAGCAGGTCGATGACCTTGATGCCGGTCTCGAACATCTCGGTCTTGGACTCGAGCTGGTCGAAGTTCGGGGCCTTGCGGTGGATGGGCCAGCGCTCGGTGACCTCGGAAGCCGTCTCCGGCTTGTTGAGGATCTCACCGAGGGTGTTGAACACCTTGCCCTTGGTGACGTCACCGACGGGGACGGTGATGCCGTTGCCCGTGTTGGTCACCGAGGCCTGGCGGACCAGGCCATCGGTGGGCTGCATCGAAATCGCGCGGACCAGGCCCTCGCCCAGGTGCTGGGCAACCTCGAGGGTCAGGGTCTTCTTCTTGCCGGCGTCGGCCGGGTCGGAGACCTCGACGGTCAGCGCGTTGTAGATCTCCGGCATCGCGTCGACGGGGAACTCCACGTCGACGACCGGGCCGATGACCCGCGCGACGCGGCCCGTCGCCGTGGCCGTCTCAACAGTGGTGGTCATAGTTGTCAGTCACTCCCCGCGGTCGCGTCGGCCAGTGCGCTCGCGCCACCGACGATCTCGCTGATTTCCTGGGTGATTTCGGCCTGGCGGGCCTCATTGGCAAGCCGCGAGAGCGACTTGATGAGCTCTTCTGCGTTGTCGGTCGCCGACTTCATCGCACGTCGCGTGGCGGCGTGCTTGGAGGCGGCGGCCTGCAGAAGCGCGTTGTAGATCCGCGACTCGACGTACCGCGGCAGCAGGGCGTCCAGGACGTCCTCGGCCGACGGCTCGAAGTCGAAGAGCGGAAGGATCTCGCCCTTGACCGACTCCTCGGACTCCGCCACGGCCTTGTCCAGGCTGAGCGGCAGCAGCCGGTCGTCGAGCGCCGTCTGCGTCATCATCGAGACGAACTCGGTGTAGACGATGTGGAGTTCGTCCACGCCGCCCTCGGCGGTGTCCTTCTGGACGGCCTCGATCAGCGGTGCGGCGATCGCCTTCGCGTCCCCGTACGCCGGGCTGTCGGTGAAGCCGGTCC
Source organism: Streptomyces sp. 2323.1 (assembly GCF_900221035.1). Taxonomy (NCBI): domain Bacteria; kingdom Bacillati; phylum Actinomycetota; class Actinomycetes; order Kitasatosporales; family Streptomycetaceae; genus Streptomyces; species Streptomyces sp. 2323.1. Next base: position 2,590,534 of record NZ_LT907981.1, read on the forward strand.
ACGACTCCACGATCTTGCGCTCGCGGAAGCTGTAGTACGACACACCCTTGCGGCCGACGATGTAGGCGTCGACCTCCTTGCCCTCGGCCTTGAGCCGCTCGGTGAGCTGCTCCGCGGCCTTGATCACGTTGGCGGAGTAGCCGCCGGCCAGGCCGCGGTCGCTCGTGACGAGCAGCAGCGCGGCGCGGGTCGGGTTCTCCGCCTCGGTGGTCAGCGGGTGCTGGGTGTTCGAGCCCGTGGCAACCGCTGTCACCGCGCGGGTCAGTTCACTCGCGTACGGCGTCGATGCCGCCACCTTGCGCTGCGCCTTGACGACGCGCGAGGCGGCGATCATCTCCATCGCCCTGGTGATCTTCTTGGTCGCGGTGACGGAGCGGATGCGACGCTTGTAGACCCGGAGCTTGGCTCCCATGGATCAGGTCCCTTCCGTCGTCACTTGCTGGTGCCGGCCGGGGCGTCCTCGCCGAGCAGCTTGCCGTCCGAGGTCTCGAACTGCTGCTTGAAGCCGTCGACGGCCTCGGCGATCGCACCGATGGTGTCGTCGGACATCTTGGCGCCCTCGCGGATGCTGGTCAGCAGGTCCTTCTTCTCCCGGTGGAGGTAGTCGAGGAGCTCCCGCTCGAAGCGGCGGATGTCCTCGACCGGTACGTCATCCATCTTGCCGTTGGTGCCGGCCCAGATGGAAACGACCTGGTCCTCGGTGGGGTAAGGGTTGTACTGGGCCTGCTTGAGCAGCTCGGTCATGCGCTTACCGCGCTCCAGCTGCGCCTTGGAGGCCGCGTCCAGGTCGGAACCGAAGGCGGCGAACGCCTCCAGCTCGCGGTACTGGGCGAGGTCCACACGGAGCCGGCCGGACACCTGGCGCATGGCCTTGTGCTGGGCGGATCCACCGACGCGGGAGACGGAGATACCGACGTTCAGCGCCGGACGCTGGTTGGCGTTGAACAGGTCCGACTCCAGGAAGCACTGGCCGTCGGTGATGGAGATGACGTTGGTCGGAATGAACGCCGACACGTCGTTCGCCTTGGTCTCGACGATCGGCAGACCGGTCATCGAGCCGGCGCCCATGTCGTCGGAGAGCTTGGCGCAGCGCTCCAGCAGACGCGAGTGCAGGTAGAAGACGTCGCCCGGGTAGGCCTCACGGCCCGGCGGACGGCGCAGGAGCAGGGACACGGCGCGGTAGGCGTCGGCCTGCTTGGACAGGTCATCGAAGATGATCAGGACGTGCTTGCCCTGGTACATCCAGTGCTGGCCGATGGCCGAGCCGGTGTAGGGCGCCAGGTACTTGAAGCCCGCCGGGTCGGACGCCGGGGCGGCGACGATGGTGGTGTACTCCAGGGCGCCGGCCTCCTCCAGCGCGCCGCGCACGGACGCGACGGTGGAGCCCTTCTGGCCGATGGCGACGTAGATGCAGCGGACCTGCTTCTTCGGGTCGCCCGAGCGCCAGTTGTCGCGCTGGTTGATGATCGTGTCGACGGCCAGGGCGGTCTTGCCGGTCTGGCGGTCGCCGATGATCAGCTGACGCTGGCCACGGCCGATCGGCACCATCGAGTCGACGGCCTTGTAGCCGGTCTCCATCGGCTCGTGGACCGACTTACGGACCATGACGCCCGGAGCCTGCAGCTCCAGGGCGCGGCGGCCCTCGGACTCGATCTCGCCGAGGCCGTCGATCGGGTTGCCCAGCGGGTCGACGACGCGGCCGAGGTAGCCCTCGCCCACGGCGACCGAGAGCACCTCACCGGTGCGCTGCACCGACTGGCCCTGCTCGATGCCGCTGAACTCGCCGAGGATGACCGCACCGATCTCGCGCTCTTCCAGGTTCAGCGCAAGACCGAGGGTGCCGTCCTCGAACTTCAGCAGTTCGTTCGCCATCGCCGAGGGAAGGCCCTCGACATGCGCGATGCCGTCTCCGGCATCACTGACCGTGCCGACCTCCTCGCGCGAGGCCGCGTCCGGCTTGTACGCCTGGACGAAGTTCTCCAGCGCGTCCCGGATCTCCTCCGGCCGGATCGTGAGCTCCGCCATCTGGGTTCCCTGCTCTCCTTGTTGGGCCCGAAGTTACTTGCGGGTGTCTGGGGGGCTGTCCCCCAGGGGGTTTCCGCTTACGGCCCAACTCGGGCCGCCGTCATGCTTGTGCTGGTCCCCGGGGCCTCTTCCGGACCGCAGCCGGACCTCTCGGTCCGGCCGGCTGGTCCGGCGCCTGGCCGCCGGTTGTGCAGCTCTTGAGTTGGTGGCTGGGTCAGCCGGCCATCCGCCGGGTCGCCTCGTCGAGGCGGTCCGCGATGGTCCCGTTGATGACCTCGTCGCCGATCCGGACCTGGACTCCGCCGAGGACCTCGGGGTCCACGTCGAGGTTCAGGTGGATCTGCCGTCCGTACAGCTGCGCCAGGGAAGCGCCCAGGCGCTGCCGCTGCCCTTCGCTGAGGGGCACCGCGGAGGTGACCACCGCGACCATCCGGTCACGGCGGGTCGCCGCCAGCTTGGAGAGGGCATCGAGCCCCGCTTCCAGGCTACGGCCCCGCGGCTGTGCGACAAGACGGATCACCACGCGCTCGGTGACCGGGTTCGCCCGGCCGCCCAGCAGCGAATGCAGCAGCTCCGTCTTGGCCGCGACCGTCGCGTTCCGGTCGGTGAGTGCCCGGCGCAGCTCGGGGTTCGAGCTGACGATCCGGGCGAACCGGAAGAGCTCGTCCTCGACGTCGTCGAGCTGGCCGGCCCGCTGCGCGGCGACGAGGTCGGCGCTGTAGGCCAGCTCCTCGAGCGCGTCCGTCAGGTCACGCGAGCGCGACCAGCGGGAGCGGACCATGCCGGTCACCAGGTCGACGGCCGGACCGCCGACCTGGCTGCCGAGCAGCCGTCCGGCCAGCTCGGCGCGGGCCTCAGCGGCCTGCGCCGGGTCGGTCAGGACCCGACGCAGCGACACCTCGCGGTCGAGCAGAGCGGTGACGGCAGCAAGCTCCTCGGCGAGCTTCGCCGCGTCGACGGAGCTGTCGTCCGTCAGCGCGTTGAATCCCTCGCGTGCGGAGGCGAGTGCCTCGCGGCTCGCTCCGTTCATCGGCCGGCCTCAGCCTTCGTCGCGTCCGACGCCGCCTTGGCCTCGACCTCGTCGAGGAAGCGGTCGATGGTCCGGCTCTGCCGGGCGACGTCCTCCAGGGACTCGCCGACGAGCTTGCCGGCCAGTTCGGTGGCGAGCTTGCCCACGTCCTGGCGCAGCGACAGCGCAGCCTGCTTGCGGTCAGCCTCGATCTGGGCGTGACCGGCAGCGATGATCTCCTCACGCTGCCGCTGGCCCTCGGCGCGCATCTCAGCGATGAGCGTCGCGCCCTGCTCCTGCGCCTCCTGGCGCAGACGCGCGGCCTCGTGACGGGCGTCGGCCAGCTGGGCCCGGTAGTCCGCGAGCACCTGCTGAGCCTCGGCCTGCGTCGCCTCGGCCTCCTCAATGCGGCCTTCGATCTGCTTCCGGCGCTCGTCCAGAACCTTGTTGATGTTCGGGAGGAGCTTCTTCGCAAGGAAGCCGAAGACGATGAAGAAGGCGACCAGGCCGATGACCAGCTCTGGAATCGGCGGGACCAGGGGGTTCTCAGGAACCTCCGCCGCCAGGTTCAGGGCGTTCACATCAGTGCCTTCCGTCTAAATGGATAGTCGATGCGCTTCGTTTACTTGTAGACGAAGCCCATGACGATGCCGATGAGGGCGAGCGCCTCACAGAAGGCGAAACCCATGATCTGGTTGGTGCGGATCAGGCCGGCAGCCTCGGGCTGACGGGCCAGGGCCTGGGTGCCGTTACCGAAGATGATGCCGACGCCGACGCCGGGGCCGATCGCGGCCAGACCGTAACCGACCGAGGCGATGTTGCCGACGAGGGCGGACTTCGCGGTGTCACCGGAGGCGGCGAGGTGGTTGGCCATTTCGAGAGCAGCGGACATGCCGTTACTTCCTTCTCATTTCACGGACCGGTGGGGGTTGGCCACCGGACAGCTGTTGGGCTGGGAGAGGGGTGCTCAGTGGTGCTCGGCGAGCGCGCCCTGGACGTAGTTGCAGGCCAGGAGGACGAAGACATACGCCTGGACGGCCTGGATGAAGAGCTCGAAGGCGGTCATCACGAGGGTCATCACGAAGGACGCACCCGCGTAGACGATGCCGATGCCGTTCAGCATGTACCAGCTGGCGATGGTGAACAGCAGGATCAGCAGGTGCCCCGCGAACATGTTCGCGAAGAGCCGGACCGCGTGCGTGAACGGGCGGATGATCAGGTGCTGGAGCAGCTCGAGCACCATGATCAGCGGCAGCACCCAGCCGAGCGACTTGTCATAGCCGCTGAGGTTCTTCAGGCCCCCGACGAAGCCCTGCTTCTTGAACGTCAGGTACATCCAGAGGATGTAGACGATCAGGGCCATGCCCACCGGGAACGCGATGACCGACGTCACCGGGAAGGCCATCACCGGGATGATGGACCAGAGGTTCATGATCCACACGAAGAAGAACAGCGAGACCATGAAGGGGACGTATTTGTCGCCCTCCTTTTTCCCCAGCGCGTCATAGACGAGCCCGCGGCGCACGAAGTCGTAGCCCGCCTCGCCGATCATCTGCAGCTTTCCGGGCACGACCTTGGCCCGGCCGAATGCGGCCCAGAAGAACCCCACCACCACGACCGTGCTGAGGAACGCCAGCAGCATCGGCTTGTTGAACTCGTAGCCACCGATGGTGAAGAGGGGTTCGAATACGAACGAATGAAGGCCCGGGGCCTCGAAGCCACACCCCGGAATGAAGAGGTGGCACTCCGTGTCGAAGGCGAGCATCGTTTCAGCACTCACCGCGGGCTCCTTCAGCGTGGCGCATGGGTACGGCAACCTCGTTGTGTCGGCGCGGCGTTGAGCCACGGAGCGGCACTGGACTGGTCTTACGGATTAGGGGGCGGCTGGCAGGCACTGGGCCCGGCCACATCACAGGCATTGGCCGCGAGAACTGCCCGTTCCTTCGAGTGGAACTCGGGAGCTCAGCCGCCTGCGCCATCTGTGCCGCAGTTGGCACCGGACGATAGCAGGCCCGCATGAGGGCATTTATCTCGGCCCTACGTGTCACGTCGGCGACCCCGCCGTCTCCGCCTTCTTCGTCCCGGCGGAGTCGGGTTCCACGTACAGAGTCTTCGCCTTCATATGACCGTGGGTCTGTGCCGCGATCCATACGAGGGTGGTGCCGAGCAAGGTGAACGCAAATGCCTTGGTGTCGAAGAGCGTTGTGTCCTTGAAGGCGATCAGGAACACCAGCACGAACAGAATCTGCGTCGTGTAGAGCAACAGCCCCATCATCTGGAACAACTGCGGAAGGCTCTTCGCGGTCTTCTGCAGGACCACCAGACCTGCCCCCATGACGAGCATCACCAACAGCGTGCCGACGACGGCGCCGAGCGCTCCTGTCGCGCCTGCGACCGCAGCGCTCACGCCAACGGCGATGGCGCCGATGGCGAGCGTGGGCACAAGGGCGTGAAGGAGTAGTCGGGCGTCATTCGACTGCATAGCGGCGCTCCGGCAAAAGGTGGGGGTTGTGTCGTCAGGGACGAGCGTAGACCCGGCCTGAGGCGGAACCTGAGGCCCGAGGACCGTCGCACTAAGGCCCTCCGGCTCTGTCGCCGGGTTTCGTGAACGGTATCACAAACTATTTGATGAGGTCTTTACCTGGTTCGTGTGGACCCTGTCACACCTGAGCGTGAACCTGCGCGTTAGTGCACTGACGGATCGAATTTTGTCTGGTATGGGGTCAACCGCCCCGATTTCTGATGCCCGTTCGAGCGATCAGACCCCGGGATCAGTGGTGACTGCCCGCCCTGTGGCGGTCCACGAAGCGTGACCGGTCCCCGATCGCGGTGGCACCGTTGATGCCCGCCGGGATCGGTTCCCGCTCCCCCTCCGCCCCCTCCTCCGCCGCCGCGGAGGCCGCCGCCTCCGCGGCCGCCCCGGCCGGGTCCACCACGGCGCGGGCGAGCCGGCGGTAGCGCGGCGGCACGATGCGCTCCGCCCAGCGCGGCGCGCGCGGGGTGAAGCGCGGCAGCAGGAGGAGCACCAGGCCCACCGCGCTCAGCAGCACGATGCCCAGCACGATCCACATGCTGGCGTTGTTCGCGGAGTAGGCGACCGCACCGAAGGCGATCAGCGCCGACCAGAAGTACATGATCAGCACGGCCCGGCTGTGCGAGTGCCCGATCTCCAGCAGGCGGTGGTGCAGATGGCCGCGGTCGGCGGCGAACGGCGACTGGCCCTGCCACGTACGCCGCACGATCGCCAGGAGCAGGTCGGCGACCGGCACCGCGATGACCGTCAGCGGCAGCAGCAGCGGAATGTAGACCGGCACCATCGCATGGGTCGCCTCCCGCAGACCGCCGGCCTTCAAGTTGAGCAGATCCGGGTCGACCTGGCCGGTCACCGAGACCGCGCCGGCGGCCATCACCAGGCCGATCAGCATCGAGCCGGAGTCCCCCATGAAGATCCGCGCCGGGTGCATGTTGTGCGGCAGAAAGCCCAGGCACATGCCCATCAGAACGACCGAGAACAGGGTTGCGGGCGCGGCCGCCTCGATGCCGTAGCCGAACCACATCCGGTAGGCGTACATGAAGAACGCCGCGGCCGCGATGCACACCATGCCGGAGGCCAGGCCGTCCAGGCCGTCCACGAAGTTCACCGCGTTGATGGTGATGACGACCAGCGCGACGGTCAGCAGCGTGCCCTGCATCGGCGTCAGCGAGACCGTGCCGACACCGGGGATCGGGATCCACAGGATCGTCAGGCCCTGCAGGACCATCACGCCGGCGGCGATCATCTGGCCGCCGAGCTTGACCAGCGCGTCCACGCCCCACTTGTCGTCCAGGACGCCGAGGATCCAGATCAGCGCGGCGCCCGACAGCAGCGCCCGGGGCTCGTTGGTCTCGAAGACGCTCTTGAGGTTGGTCAGATGCGAGGCCACCAGCAGACCGGCGCACAGGCCGCCGAACATGGCGATTCCACCGAGCCGCGGGGTCGGCTCACGGTGCACATCACGCGCGCGGATCTCCGGCATCGCACCGGCCGCGATCGCGAACTTCCGCACCGGCCCCGTCAGCAGGTAGGTCACCGCGGCCGTGACGCACAGCGTCAGCAGGTATTCACGCACGGGCTGCCCCATCGGTATAGCTGGCCATCACAGCCCCACACCCTATGCGTGTCCGCCCCCTGGCCGTGAATACAGGGGAAGACGCAGACCACCGGCGAACGGTTCCGGCCGTCACCCTTGATCGGGATATGGCGGAAAGGCGTGGACCAAAGCGACAGTCCCGGAGCGGGCCGCGGGATCCTCCTCCAGCGCCGCCACGATCAGCCCGGCGACCTGCGCCATCTCCGCCTCGCCCATCCCCTGGGTGGTCACCGCCGCGGTGCCCAGCCGGATGCCGGTCCGGCGGTCCGCCGTCTCCTCGGCGCACGGCAGGGCGCAGGTGTCCAGGACGATCCCGGCGGCGGCCAGCCGGCCCCGGGCGGTGCGCGCGTCCAGGCCCAGCGGGGCGGTATCCGCGGTGATCAGATGGGTGTCGGTGCCGCCGGTGGTGATCGTCAGACCGTGCCCGGCCAGCGCCTCGGCGAGCGCGCGGGCATTGGCGGTGACCTGGTGGGCGTACGCGCCGAAGGCGGGCGTGGCGGCCTCCGCGAAGGCGACGGCCTTGGCGGCGACGGCGTTCATCTGCGCGCCCCCCTGGCTGAACGGGAACACCGCACGGTCGATGCGTTCGGCCAGCTTCGCCCCGCACAGGATCAGCCCGCCGCGCGGCCCGCGCAGCACCTTGTGTGTGGTTGCGCACACCACATGGGCGTACGGCACGGGGCTGGGCGCCGCTCCCCCGGCGATCAGGCCGAGCGGATGGGCGACGTCGGCGATCAGATAGGCGCCGGTCTCGTCGGCGATGTCCCGGAAGGCGGCGTAGTCGATGTGCCGCGGATAGGAGATCGAGCCGCAGACGATGGCCTTGGGCCGGCGGGCGCGGGCCAGGTCGCGGATCGCGTCGTAGTCGAGGAGCTCGGTCTCCTCGTCGACGCCGTAGCCGGCGAAGTCGAACCAGCGGCCGGAGAAGTTGGCGGGCGAGCCGTGGGTGAGGTGTCCGCCATGCGGGAGCGCCATGGCCAGGACGGTGTCACCGGGGCGCAGCAGAGCGGCGTAGGCGGCCAGAACGGCCGAAGACCCGGAGTGGGCCTGGACGTTGGCGTGTTCGGCGCCGAAGAGGGCCTTGGCGCGCTCCACCGCGATCCGCTCGGCGAGGTCGACGATCTCGCAGCCGCCGTGGTGCCGGGCGCCCGGATAGCCCTCGGCGTACTTGTTGCCCAGAGGGGAGCCGAGGGCGGCGAGGACGGCCGGTGAGGTGAAGTTCTCCGCGGCGATCAGCTGCAGTCCGTCGCTCTGCCGGGCGCTCTCGCCGAGCAGCACGCCGGCGATCTCGGGGTCCTGGCGCAGCAGGGCGGCGAAGTCCGGGGAGCCGGCCGGCCGGGTGACGTCGTCCCGGGCGGCGGCCCGGGCGCGGTCCTGGAGGGACTCCGACGGGGCGGCGCCCGCCTGCCCGGCGGTCCGGGAAGCGGCGGCCGGGGTCTCGCTGCGGGGTGACGCGGTGGTGGCAGGCATCGCTTGCTCCGGGCCTCGTACGGGGACGTAGTCCCAATGTAGGCGCGGCAGGGCGATCGGGCGCGGTGTGCGGGCCGACAGGGTCCACGGCCGCGCCCGGGGGCCGTCAGGCCCGTGCAGGGACTCCCGTGAGGGCGGTGACGACCGGGTCGAGGGCCTGGTTGATCTCGTCGCCGATGGAGCGGAAGAAGGTGATGGGGGCGCCGTAGGGGTCGTAGACCTCGTCGGACTCCGGGTTGGGCGCCAGCAGCCAGCCGCGCAGCGCCGCGGCGGCGCCGACCAGCGCACGGGCGCGCTCGACCAGCCCGCCGTCCGGCAGGTCCGGATCGGGCTCGGGCAGGGTGGCGGGGTCTATGGCCCGCACCAGCCGGTTGAATTCCTTGAGGGTGAAGGTGCGCAGCCCCGCGGAGTGGCCCATGGAGATGACCTGGGCGCGGTGGTCGCGGGTGGCGGTGAGCACCAGGTCGGCGCGGATGACGTGCTCGTCGAGCAGCTCGCGGCCGAGGAAGCCGGCCGGATCGGCGCCGTAGTCGGTGAGCACGGTCGCGGCGTGGGTCTCCATCGGGGCGCCTTCATGCCCCCAGGTGCCGGCGCTCTCCACCAGCAGCCCGCCGCTGCGGGCCGCGCCGAGCCGCAGTTCCAGGGCATGGCGGTGCAGCCGCTCGGTGATCGGTGAGCGGCAGACGTTGCCGGTGCTGACGTGGAGAATCCGGAAAACGGATGCAGAGGGGAGAGAGCCGTCGCCTGGTCCCGCTATGCCACGCCCGAGGGGCGCCATCAATTGGCCACCTCTAGCTCTGGTACCACCTTGCGCAGCTCTTCCGCACTGATCGCGCCCTCGCGCAGCAGCACCGGGACCTTGCCGGTGACATCGACGATCGAGGACGGCACCGCGGCCGGGGTCGGGCCGCCGTCGAGGTAGACGGAGACCGAGTCGCCCAGCATCTCCTGTGCGGCGTCGCAGTCCTGCGGGGAGGGGTGGCCGGTGAGGTTGGCGCTGGAGACGGCCATCGGGCCGAACTCGGTCAGCAGCTCGATCGCGACGGGGTGCAGCGGCATCCGCACCGCGACCGTGCCACGGGTCTCGCCCAGGTCCCAGGTCAGCGAGGGCTGATGCTTGGCGACGAGGGTGAGCGCGCCGGGCCAGAAGGCGTCGACCAGCTCCCAGGCCTGCTCGGAGAAGTCGGTGACCAGGCCGTGCAGGGTGTTGGGGGACCCGACCAGGACCGGGGAGGGCATCCCGCGGCCGCGGCCCTTGGCCTCCAGCAGGTCGCCGACGGCCTCGGCGCTGAAGGCGTCCGCGCCGATGCCGTAGACGGTGTCGGTCGGCAGCACGACCAGCTCACCGCGGCGGACGGCCGAGGCGGCCTCGCGCAGACCGGTGGTGCGGTCGGTCGCGTCGCTGCAGTCGTATCGCCGTGCCATTACGTCTCCTTCGCGCTGCGGTTCGTCGAATACGATAGTGCGGAGAGAAACCGCACCGTTACGCTCTGTTCCACGCCGTAAGGCGGCGGGCAGGGCTTGTCCGTCGTGAGACCCCTCGGGTGGTCAAGCGAAAAGCCCCTCGGGGCGGAGTCACTACGGGACCTCCTCGTGCGCAACGGGGCGTCATGGTCCGGTGCCCGGTTCACGGCATCGCCCTTCGGGCGGTCGCAAAACGCGGGCGGTTGTTGAGATCGGGGTGGTCGGCCGCGTCCGCCCACCCCTTCTCCTCGGTGAAGATCCACGGAACCTGTCCGCCCTGGGTGTCGGCGTGCTCGATGACGACCACGCCGCCGGGCCGCAGCAGGCGGTGTGCGGTCCGCTCGATGCCGCGGATGGTGTCCAGGCCGTCCTGGCCCGAGAACAGCGCGAGCTCGGGGTCGTGGTCACGGGCCTCGGGTGCGACGTACTCCCACTCGGTCAGCGGGATGTACGGCGGGTTGGAGACGACCAGGTCGACCTGCCCGTCCAGTTCGGGAAGCGCGGTCAGCGCGTCGCCGTGATGGAGAACGACGCGGGACCCCTCGACGTTCTTGCGGGCGTAGTCCAGCGCCTGCTCGGACAGCTCCACGGCGTGCACCCGCGAGCGCGGGACCTCCTGCGCCAGAGCCAGCGCGATGGCCCCCGAGCCGGTGCACAGATCGACGATCAGCGGCTCGACGACGTCCATGGCGCGCACGGCGTCTATCGCCCAGCCGACCACCGACTCGGTCTCCGGGCGGGGCACGAACACCCCTGGCCCGACGGCGAGTTCGAGGTAGCGGAAGAACGCCCGGCCGGTGATGTGCTGGAGCGGCTCACGGGCCTCGCGGCGGGCGACGGCCTCCCAGTAGCGGGCGTCGAAGTCCGCGTCCTTGACGTGGTGCAGTTCACCCCGTTTGACGCCGTGCACGAACGCGGCGAGTTCCTCGGCGTCGAAGCGCGGCGAGGGCACACCGGCGTCGGCCAGCCGCTGGGTGGCCTGGGCCACCTCGGCGAGCAGAAGGTTCACGGGGCCTTCCTCCTAGTGCGCTGCGTCTTCATTGTGCGGTCCGCGGCCGGCCGGGGGTGCGGTCCTGCGGCCGGTACGTACCGGCTCGCGCGGGCTTACTGGGCGGCGGCGAGCTTGGCGGCCGAGTCGGCGTCGACACAGGCCTGGATGACCGGGTCGAGCTCGCCGTCGAGCACCTGGTCCAAGTTGTACGCCTTGAAGCCGACGCGGTGGTCCGAGATGCGGTTTTCCGGGAAGTTGTACGTACGGATGCGCTCGGAGCGGTCGACCGTACGGACCTGGCTGCGCCGGGCGTCGGAGGCCTCGCGCTCGGCCTCCTCCTGGGCGGCGGCCAGCAGCCGGGAACGCAGGATGCGCATCGCCTGCTCCTTGTTCTGGAGCTGGCTCTTCTCGTTCTGGCAGGAGACGACGATGCCGGTGGGCAGGTGCGTGATGCGGACCGCGGAGTCGGTGGTGTTGACGGACTGGCCGCCGGGCCCGGAGGAGCGGTAGACGTCGATCCGCAGGTCGTTGGCCACGATCTCGACCTCGACCTCCTCGGCCTCGGGCGTGACCAGCACACCGGCCGCGGAGGTGTGGATGCGGCCCTGCGATTCGGTGGCGGGCACCCGCTGCACGCGGTGCACCCCGCCCTCGTACTTCAGCCGCGCCCAGACGCCCTGTCCCGGCTCGGTGGCACCGCCGCCGCCCTTGGTCTTCACGGCGACCTGGACGTCCTTGTAGCCGCCGAGGTCGGACTCGTTCGCGTCCAGGATCTCGGTCTTCCAGCCGACCCGCTCGGCGTAGCGCAGATACATCCGCAGCAGATCGCCGGCGAACAGCGCGGACTCCTCGCCGCCCTCGCCGGCCTTGACCTCGAGGATGACGTCCTTGTCGTCGCTGGGGTCGCGCGGGACCAGCAGCAGCCGCAGCTTTTCGGTCAGCTGCTCGCGCTGGGCGTCGAGCACCTTGACCTCGTCGGCGAACTCCGGGTCGTCCTGGCTGAGTTCGCGCGCGGTCTCGATGTCGTCACCGGTCTGCTTCCAGCCGCGGTACGTCGCGATGATCGGGGTCAGCTCGGCGTAGCGCTTGTTGAGCCGCATGGCCTCGCGCTGGTCGGCGTGGACCGCGGGGTCGGCCAGCCGCTTCTCGAGATCGGCGTGCTCGCCGATCAGTTCTTCGACCGCCTCGAACATCGTGGGTTCCTCTGCTGGCTGGGACTACCGGGGGCCTGGACGACGCAAACAAAGACGCCGGTCCGGTCACCCCTGAGCAGGGGCGACCGGAGACCGGCGCCTTGAGGGTCGCTACTTCTTGGCAGCGGCGCCCTTGCCGAAGCGGGCCTCGAAGCGGGCCACGCGGCCGCCCGTGTCCATGATCTTCTGCTTGCCCGTGTAGAACGGGTGGCACTCGGAGCAGATGTCGGCGCGGATGTTGCCGCCGGCGACCGTGCTACGGGTGGTGAAGGACGCGCCACAGGTGCAGCTGACCTGGGTCTCGACGTACTCCGGGTGGATGTCGCGCTTCAAGGGATTCTCCTAGGTTCGGGAGTGCACCGGGTCGTGTCGCGGGTTGCGTCACGTGAACCGGGGCCGACGGTCCAGTCTGCCAGGACTAGCCGTATCTCCCAAAACCGGGGTGGAGCCGCGGCTATTCCCGGGCCGCTCCGAGGGGCCGGTGGCTCCCCTCGACCGCGGCGTCCGGCTACTTCACGTAGCGGTCCGTGCCGCCCTGGTCACCGGCCGAGCCCTTGGTCGCGGACTTGGGGATCTCCTGGTCCTGCCGCAGCGCGTCCCAGACCAGCTGGCTCTGCTTCTCCAGCGGCACCACCCGGTCGGGGTTGGTCTTGTCGTACGTGACCGGCAGCGTGACCATGTTGATGTTGTCCGACCCGATGTTGCCCAGGCTCTTGGCCAGCCCGGTCAGTTCGCTGACCGAATTGAGGTCGGTGTCGGTGGTGATGGCCTTGGTGGCCGTGTCGGCGATGTCGTAGAGCTTGGTGGGGTTGGTGAGCACCCCGACGTTCTTGACCTGGTTCATCAGGGCCTTGAGGAACGTCTGCTGGAGCTGGATACGGCCCAGGTCGCTGCCGTCGCCGCCGGGGACGCCGTGCCGGGTGCGGACCAGGGCGAGCGACTGCTCGCCGTTGAGGGTGTGCTTGCCGGCCGGCAGATGCAGATGGCTGCTGTTGTCGTCGATCGACTTCTTGGTGGTGACGTCCACGCCGCCCAGCGCGTCGATGAGCTTCTTGAAGCCGGTGAAGTCGACCTCGATGAAGTGGTCCATCCGGGTCCCGCTGATCGACTCGACGGTCTTCACGGCACAGGCCGGGCCGCCGACCTCGAACGCGGTGTTGAACATCGCCCGCTGCTGCCCGGGGATGTCTTTGCCGTTGGTGGTGCAGTCCGGGCGCTTGACCAGGGTGTCGCGCGGGATGCTGACCACGCTGGCCTTCTTGCGGCCCTTGTAGACGTGCACGATCATCGCCGTGTCGGACCGCGCGCCGCCCTCGTCCTTGCCGTACTCACCGTTCTTGCCGGCCCGGGAGTCGGAGCCCATCACGAGGATGTCCATCGAGCCGTTGTCGACGTTCTTCGGCCGGTCGTGCCCGAGGGCGGAGTTGATGTCGACGCCCTTCAGATTGCCGTTGAGCTTGAAGTAGACGTAGCCGAGACCGGCACCACCGAGCAGTACGACGCTGACCAGCGTGCACAGGGTGATGGTCATCATCCGGCGGCGCCGGGTGGGCCCTTTGCGCCGCCGGCCCGTGGCGCGTATGCCGCGGGCACGGCTTTCGGCCGTGTTCGCGGTCCCGTTGCTGTCCGCCATCTGCTCCTCAGTCCTCGTTCGCTCGGCTGCGCCCCGCCGCCACCGGACAGCGTGCTGTCATGCCCGGGTCGCCCTGTCAGACGGGAGGTTGAGGGGAAGGGTTGCACAGCGAGTCATGAGCGCTTTCTTAGAAAGCCGCCGCGGGCCGAACCGCCCGCTCGGGACCTTCGTCCCGCTCACCTGGGCTTTCGTCCCGTTTTCCGCCATGGCCGAAACCGGGTGGGTTGCAGTGGATCTGTGCGGAACGTCTCAAGCGCGGCATCTGCCGGCCCCGCCGGGACGCGGGGCCGGTCACAGCGCCGCCGGCGGCCCGGTCCGTACCGAGCGGGCAGCACGAAGCCCCCCTCACCTGGAGCGGTGAGAGGGGCTTCGGGGACGGCGCCGGACGCGCCCTCGGGCGTCAGTCGTTGCCGTTGCCCGTGGTCGGCGTCGTCTTCTGGATCTGCAGCAGGAACTCCGCGTTGGACTTCGTCTGCTTCATCTTGTCCAGCAGCAGTTCGATGGCCTGCTGCTGGTCCAGGGCGTGCAGCACCCGGCGCAGCTTCCACACGATGGCCAGCTCGTCGCTGCCCATGAGGATCTCTTCCTTACGGGTGCTGGACGCGTCCACGTCCACCGCAGGGAAGATGCGCTTGTCCGAGAGCTTGCGGTCGAGCTTGAGCTCCAGGTTGCCGGTGCCCTTGAACTCCTCGAAGATCACCTCGTCCATCCGCGAGCCGGTCTCGACCAGCGCGGTGGCCAGGATGGTCAGCGAACCGCCGTCCTCGATGTTGCGCGCGGCGCCGAAGAAGCGCTTCGGCGGGTAGAGCGCGGTCGAGTCGACACCACCGGACAGGATGCGGCCGGAAGCCGGGGCGGCGAGGTTGTACGCACGTCCCAGACGGGTGATCGAGTCCAGCAGGACGACCACGTCGTGGCCCAGCTCGACCAGGCGCTTGGCGCGCTCGATGGCCAGCTCGGCGACGGTGGTGTGGTCCTCGGCCGGGCGGTCGAAGGTCGAGGAGATGACCTCGCCCTTGACCGACCGCTGCATGTCGGTGACCTCTTCGGGACGCTCGTCGACGAGGACGACCATCAGGTGGCACTCGGGGTTGTTGCGGGTGATCGAGTTGGCGATCGCCTGCATGATCATGGTCTTGCCGGTCTTCGGCGGGGCCACGATCAGACCACGCTGGCCCTTTCCGATCGGGGTGACCAGATCGATGATCCGGGTCGTCAGCCCGCCCGACTCACCCTCCAGGCGCAGCCGCTCCTGCGGGTACAGGGGCGTCAGCTTCCCGAACTCCGGCCGCCCGCGGCCCTGTTCGGGCGCCACGCTGTTGACCGTGTCGAGGCGGACCAGCGCGTTGAACTTCTCGCGCCGCTCGCCGTCCTTGGGCTGGCGGACCGCGCCGGTGACGTGGTCACCCTTGCGCAGGCCGTTCTTGCGGACCTGGGCGAGCGAGACGTACACGTCGTTCGGGCCCGGCAGGTAGCCGGAGGTCCGGATGAAGGCGTAGTTGTCGAGGATGTCGAGGATGCCCGCGACGGGGATCAGCACGTCGTCCTCGGAGACCTGCGGCTCGTTGCCGAAGTCCTCGCGGCCGCCGCGACGGCCCCGGCGGTCGCGGTAGCGCCCGCGACGGCCCCGGCGGCCGCCCTCGAAGTCGTCGTCGTCGTCATTGCGGCGGTCGCGCTGGCGCTGGCCGCCCTGACCGCCCTGACCGCCCTGACCGCCGTCGCCGGCGTCGCCCTTGCGGCGGTCGCCGCGGTCGCGCTGGCGCTGGCCGCGGTCCCCGCGGTCGCCCTTCTGGCCGCGGTCCTGGCGGTCCCCGCGCTCCTGGCGCTCGCCGCTCTTGCCGGGGCGGCCCTCGCCGGTCTCCTGGGGGGAGACCGCGGTGTCGGCCCTGGCCTCGGTCTTGACCTCGGTCTTCGCCTCGACCTTGGTGTCGGTCTTGAGGTCGCCGGAAGCGGCCTCGGGGCTGCCCGCGGCGGCGGTGGCGCGGCGCCGGCGGCGCTCGCCGGCCGGCTGCTCGTCGCTGACGGGCTGGCCGGGGATGTCGATCTGCTGCTGGGCCCCGGCCTTGTCGGCGGCCTTGTCGCCCTTGTCGGACTTGGCTGCCTTGCCGGCGGCCTGCTCCACGCCGTCCTCGCCGGTACGGGCCTTGGAGGTCGTACGGCGCTTGGGCTTGGTCTCGGCGTCGGCGGGCGCGTCGGCCTTGGCGCCGGAGCCCGAGCCCGCGGCCTGCTTCTCCTTGATGACCTCGATCAGCTGGCTCTTGCGCATCCGCGCGGTGCCCTTGATACCGAGGCCGGAGGCGACCTGCTGCAGCTCTGCCAGGACCATGCCGTCAAGGCCGGTGCCGGAACGGCGGCGCCGCGTGGTTGCAGGCGCGGCGGGAGCGTCCGTGGCGGGCGCGGTGGCACTGCCATCGGTACGCGCGCCCATCAGATCGGTGGTGTCGCTCACGAAGGGTCCTTCCCTGGAGCGGGCGTCGGCCTGTCTGGCTCGGCGACCGGTTGTGCTGTCCGGCTGGGTCCTTGGTCTGGTGGACCGGGCCGGGGCGGTGGTCCCGCCGGAAATGGCGGAGAGATCAGTTCATGGCGCCGGCGTGAGGAGATGCAGAGTGGCCATTCACCACGCCGATTCCGGAGCGTGCTCACTTCCGCTCAGGCAATTGCCGACTTTGACAATTGCGCCCAGCAGATTGGGAGGCTCCCGGAAGAAAGTGGTCCCGATGGGGGACACGAAGCACCGCGCCACTCAGGCGTCGAGTACTGACTTGAGGTTAACACTACCGGATCCAACAAACATTCCCCCTCTCCAAGACCGGCAATCGTCGGCCACCTGCGTGCTCACCCGGCGAGCGGCAGTACGCAGGCGCCCGCCGCGTCGAGGGCCAGGCGGTTCGCCGCCCACCCCTCGCCCGCCAGTGCCGCGACCTTGTCGGCCGCCGCGTCCTCGACCAGCGCGAGCACCGTCGGGCCCGCACCGGACACGACTGCGGGGACGCCGTCCGCGCGCAGCCGGTTCACCAGGGCCACGCTCTCCGGCATCGCGGGAGCGCGGTATTCCTGGTGGAGTCGGTCCTCGGTCGCGGCGAGCAGCAGCTCGGGGCGCCTGGTCAGGGCCTCGACGAGCAGTGCGGCGCGGCCGGCGTTGGCCGCGGCGTCCACATGCGGGACGGTGCGCGGCAGCAGTCCGCGGGCGGTCTCGGTGAGCACCGGCTTTCCGGGCACGAAGACCACCGGAACGATGGAATCGGCGGGATCCATCCGGATCGCGCGGGCGGTGCCGGAGTCCATCCAGGCGAGCGTGAAACCGCCCAGCAGACAGGCGGCGACGTTGTCGGGATGCCCCTCGATCTCGGTGGCCAGCTCCAGCAGTGCGGTGTCGTCGAGCTTTTGCTCGCCGCCTATCGTCACCGCGCGCGCGGCGACGATGCCGGCGCAGATGGCGGCCGAGGAGGACCCCAGGCCGCGGCCGTGCGGGATGCGGTTGGCGCAGACGATTTCCAGGCCGCGCGGCTGTCCGCCGAGCAGGTCGAAGGCGGTGCGCATCGACCGGACGAGCAGATGGCTCTCGTCGCGGGGCAGGGTGTCGGCGCCCTCACCTGCGATGTCGATGTGCAGCCCGGAGTCGGCGACGCGCACCACGACATCGTCGTACAGGCCCAGGGAAAGACCCAGGGCATCGAAGCCGGGACCGAGATTGGCGCTGGTAGCGGGGGTGCGCACCCGGACGGCGGCGGCGCGGAACGCGGGACCGGCCATCGCTCGATGACTCTCCTTGATTGATGCTGCGGTACTGCCCCGGAGCGCCGCGGCACCGAGGCGCCCGGCCGGCTCATGGGGACCGTTCTGACCTGCCCTGCACACCACTGCGTCATGCCGTGGGGAGGGGAGTTGCTGCCAGCCTATCGAAGGAAGGTTCTGTCGCGACATAGGGCGCACAGGAGGCGCACGATGCGTGTCGCGCGCTGCGCCGTGCCCCAGCGCCGCTTTCCCTGGACTTTGCAGCCTTTGCACAATTTGCTGTGCGGGAGGTGGCGGGACGCTCATCGCGCCCCGCCACCGGGTGCCGTACGCGCAGGTCCACGCGTACGGCGGGGTCCTAGACGAGGCCGAGGCGCTCGGCGGCGGCGTCCGCGTCGACCGGGACCGTGACCGGCTGCGGCGCACCGGCCACCGCCCAGTCCGGGTCCTTGAGGCCGTTGCCGGTGACCGTGCAGACGATGCGCTGGCCGGGGTCGACCTTGCCCTCCTCGGCGGCCTTGAGCAGACCGGCCACCGACGCGGCCGAGGCGGGCTCCACGAAGACGCCCTCCTGCGCGGCCAACAGGCGGTAGGCGGACAGGATTTGACGGTCGGTCACGTCGTCGATGAAGCCGCCGGACTCGTCCCGCGCCCGCTCGGCGTTCGCCCACGAGGCGGGGTTTCCGATGCGGATCGCGGTGGCGATGGTCGTCGGGTCCTTCACGACCTCGCCGCGCACGATCGGGGCGCTGCCGGAGGCCTGGAAGCCCCACATGCGCGGGGTGCGGGAGGCGATGCCGTCGGCCGCGTACTCCTGGTAGCCCCGCCAGTACGCGGTGATGTTGCCGGCGTTGCCGACGGGCAGCACGTGGATGTCCGGCGCATCGTCGAGCATGTCGACGATTTCGAAGGCCGCGGTCTTCTGGCCCTCGATACGTACCGGATTGACGGAGTTCACAAGTGCGACGGGGTAGTTGTCGGACAGCCGCCGGGCCAGCGTCAGGCAGTCGTCGAAATTTCCGTCGACCTGGAGGATCTTCGCGCCGTGCACCAGGGCCTGGCCCATCTTGCCGAGCGCGATCTTGCCCTGCGGGACGAGCACCGCACAGACCATGCCCGCGCGGACCGCGTAGGCGGCGGCCGAGGCGGAGGTGTTGCCGGTGGAGGCGCAGATGACCGCCTTGGCGCCCTCCTCCTTGGCGCGGGTGATCGCCATCGTCATGCCGCGGTCCTTGAAGGAGCCGGTGGGGTTGGCGCCCTCGACCTTGAGGTGCACCTCACACCCGGTGCGCTCGGAGAGGACCTGGGCCGGTACGAGGGGGGTGCCGCCCTCCCGGAGGGTGACGACCTCGGTCGTGTCGCTGACCGGGAGCCGGTCGCGGTATTCCTCGATGATTCCGCGCCACTGACGACTCGTCGTGGTCACGGTGGAATTGGCTGACATGGGTTCCTCTACTCCCCTTCGACCCGCATGATGCTGGCGACACCGCGGACGGTGTCGAGCTCGCGCAGTGCCACGACGGTCGACGACAGGGCCGCATCCGCCGCCCGGTGGGTGACGATGACGAGCGATGCCTCGCCGTCCTTGCCCTGCTGACGGACCGTATCGATCGATACGCCGTGTTCGGCGAAGATGGTCGCGACCTGCGCGAGAACACCGGGCTTGTCGGCCACGTCGAGACTGATGTGGTACCGCGTGATGACCGCGCCCATGGGGCTGACCGGCAGCCGTGTGTAGGCGGACTCGCCGGGCCCGGTGGTGCCGGAGAGCTTGTTGCGGCAGACCGCCACGAGGTCGCCGAGGACCGCGGAGGCGGTCGGCGAACCGCCCGCGCCGGGCCCGTAGAACATCAGCTGACCGGCGGCGTCGGCCTCGATGAAGACCGCGTTGTACGCCTCACGGACGGAGGCGAGCGGATGCGTCAGCGGGATCATCGCGGGGTGCACCCGTGCGGTGACGGACGCGCCGTCCGCGGCCCGCTCGCAGATCGCCAGCAGCTTGACCGTGCACCCCATCCGCTTGGCGGAGGCGATGTCGGCGGCGGTGACCTCCGTGAGGCCCTCGCGGTGCACGTCGTCGATGGTCACCCGGGTGTGGAAGGCGATACCGGCCAGGATCGCGGCCTTGGCGGCGGCGTCGAAGCCCTCGACGTCGGCGGTCGGGTCGGCCTCCGCGTAACCCAGTGCGGTCGCCTCGTCCAGCGCCTCGCTGTAGCCCGCGCCGGTCGAATCCATCTTGTCGAGAATGAAATTGGTCGTGCCGTTGACGATGCCGAGCACCCGGTTGACCTTGTCGCCGGCCAGCGACTCGCGCAGCGGCCGCACCAGCGGGATCGCACCGGCGACGGCGGCCTCGTAGTACAGATCCGCGCCCTTGGCCTCGGCGGCCGCGTGCAGCGCCGCGCCGTCCGCCGCGACCAGCGCCTTGTTGGCGGAGACCACGCTCGCGCCGTGCTCGAACGCGGTGGTGATCAGCGTGCGGGCCGGCTCGATACCGCCGATCACCTCGATCACGACATCAATGTCGCCGCGTTTGACCAGCGCGGTCGCATCGGTGGTGATCAGCTCGGCCGGGACGCCCTCGCGCACCTTGTCGGGGCGGCGGACGGCGATCCCGGCGAGCTCCACGGGAGCACCGATGCGGGCAGCGAGATCGTCGGCGTGCGTCGTCATGATGCGCGTCACCTCTGAGCCGACAACACCACAGCCCAGGAGCGCCACCTTCAGCGGACGCGTACGCATCATTCGACCTCTGCTTCTCATCGATCAGCGAATTTCAGCTTGCTTCATGCACCAGTCTCACGCACCGGACGGCGGTTTCCGTCCGTCGTCCAGATGCCGAGACATTTATTTCATCCCGGGTCGGGGCCCGGCGATCCGGCCCTAGCCGACGTCCAACCGCAGGAGATCTTCCTCCGTCTCCCGCCGGACGATCACCCTGGCCGCACCGTTCCTGACAGCTACGACCGGCGGCCGCAGCGAGTGGTTGTAGTTGCTCGCCATGGAACGGCAGTACGCGCCGGTGGCCGGTACCGCGAGCAGGTCCCCGGGCGCCACATCGGCCGGCAGGAAGGCGTCGCGTACGACGATGTCCCCGCTCTCGCAGTGCTTGCCGACCACCCGCGACAGCATCGGCTCGGCGTCCGAGGTCCGCGAGACCAGGGCCACGCTGTACTCCGCGTCGTACAGCGCGGTGCGGATGTTGTCCGACATCCCGCCGTCCACGGACACATACGTCCGCAGCCCCTCCAGCTCCTTGACCGTGCCGACCTCGTACAGCGTGAACGCCGTCGGCCCGACGATCGCCCGCCCGGGCTCGACCGACAGCCGCGGCACCGCCAGCCCCGCCGCCGCGCACTCGCGGCCCACGATGTCGCCCAGCGCCGCCGCGATCTCGTGCGGCTCGCGCGGGTCGTCGTCCGAGGTGTACGCAATGCCGAGGCCACCGCCCAGATCGATCTCGGGCAGCTCGATGCCGTGCTCGTCGCGCACGTCGGTCAGCAATTGCACGACACGGCGGGCGGACACTTCAAATCCGGCCATGTCGAAGATCTGCGACCCGATATGGCTGTGAATTCCGATGAGTTCCAGGCCGTCCAGCTTGAGCGCGCGCCGCACGGCCTCGGCCGCCTGGCCGCCCGCCAGCGCGATGCCGAACTTCTGGTCCTCGTGCGCGGTCGCGATGAATTCGTGCGTATGCGCCTCGACACCGACCGTGACCCGGATCTGCACCCGCTGGCGCTTGCCCAGCCGCTCCGCGATGTGCGCGACCCGCACGATCTCCTGGAACGAGTCGAGCACGATCCGCCCGACCCCCGCCTCCACGGCGCGGGTGATCTCCTCGGTGCTCTTGTTGTTGCCGTGCAGCGCGATCCGCTCGGCCGGCATGCCCGCAGCCAGCGCCGTGGCCAGCTCGCCGCCGGAGCAGACGTCGAGGTTCAGCCCCTCCTCGTGCAGCCAGCGCACGACGGCCCGCGACAGGAAGGCCTTCCCGGCGTAGAACACATCGGCCCCCGGCCCGAAGGCGTCCTTCCAGGCCCGGCAGCGCGCCCGGAAGTCGTCCTCGTCGAGGAAGTACGCCGGCGTACCGAACTCCTCGGCGAGCGCGGTGACGTCCAGCCCGCCGACGGTGACCACACCGTCGGCATTGCGCTGGACCGTACGAGACCAGACCCGCGGGTCAAGCGTGTTGAGATCGGCGGGCGGCCCGGCGTAGTGCCCCTCGGGCAACACATCGGCGTGCCGGGGCCCTGCAGGATGCGCGGAACGACTCATAACGGAGAGATCCCCTCAAAATGGTTCAGAGGTATTCGGGAGCGGAGATGCCGAGCAGACGCAGGCCGTTGGCGAGCACCGTCCCTGCGGCTTCGGCAAGCGCCAGCCGGGCACGGTGCACGGCCAAGGGTTTCTGCTCCCCGACGGGCAGTGGCGGAAAGTCGTCGTGCCAGCGGAAGAACGCATCCGCGGTCGCCTCCAGATGCCGCACCACCCGGTCCGGCGCCCGCAGCCGCGCGGCGGCCTCGATGGCCGAGGGGTAGGTGGCGAGAAGAGTGAGCAGCCCCTGAAGCGTCCGGCCGGCGGGGGCGGCCTGCGTTCCGGCGGGCTCACCGGACCCGGACCGTCGCGCCGCCTCGTCCGGGATCCCCGAGGCGCCCTCGGCCACCGGAAGCCCCACATCCCCCGGCTCCCCCGAAAACCCCAGCTCACCCGCGTTCCGCAGCAGCGCCCGGGTCCGGGCGTGCGCGTACTGCACCCGGAACCGCGGATTGCTCTCCCGCTGCACGGGCCGCTCCGGCACCCGCACCGGATCATGCGCGGCCGGCCGCAACAGCACCCAGCGCGCTTCATCGGAGCCCAGACGGGCGAGAAGGGCGACGAGCTCGGGCGGGTGGGGGACGGGGGACGCGCAACTGCGGTCCGGCGCTCCGGCCGCCACCTCGATCCGCGCCAACGCCTCGGCCACGACCACCTCACGGGCACTGGCACTGGCACTGGCAGCGGAACCGTCGGCCGAACCAGCTTCTGTGGTCAGGGGACTCCGGGCGCTCCGGGCACCCAGGTTGGTCCGGTCGCTCCGGTCGCCGTATCCGCTCCCCTGCGCCAGCACTTCCCGCACCAGGGCGACCTGCGCCTCGTCTCCCAGCGTGAAATTCAAGAACCCCGGTCCGGCGATCTCGACCCGGGCGATCCCGGGGCTCCCGGCCAGCCGCTTCCGCAGAATCTCGGCCACCTCGCGGGCCGGCCGGCCCGCCGGCTTGGCGAGCTGCAGCGCGACATTGGAGGCGTAGTCCCCACACCCGGGCCGCGGCGCCGGCCGCACCACAATCCGCGCCGGCACGGGCACGGAGAGCTCCTGCTCCTCCACCGCACCACGCACGGAGCGCAGGACGGTACGGGAGAGCTCAGCGGGGGTCACAGGACAAGCGTATGGGAGACCCCGGGTACCCATGCGACCCGGTTTCGCCCTGTGGACACTCTGCGTATCGATCCACACAACGATCCGCGGAACGACCCGGGACGATCACCCCGATTCCGTCCCCTACTCCCCACCCGCATCCACCACACCCACCCCACCGGACGTCGCGACCCCACCGGACGAAGCACCGCGCTCCGTCGCTCCCCCGCCCCCGTCGCTTTCCCCGTCCTCGTCCTCGGCCCCGCCCTCGGGCCCACGCTGCCGTTGCCGGCCCTCGCGTACCAGCTTCCCCACGGTCCGCACCAGCTCGGCCGGCTCGAACGGTTTCGCAAGGAACGCGTCCACCCCCACCGACTCCCCGTTGTCCACCTCGCCTTGGGTGCAGGCACTGACGATGGCGATCGGGATGTCCCACGTCCGCGGATCGGAACGCAAGCGCGCCGCGGTGTGCAGACCGTTGAGCCGCGGCATCACGACATCAAGGGTCACGACATCAGGTCTCACGTGGTGCACGACATCCAGACACTCGGCACCATCAGCCGCGGTCACGACCTCGAAGCCCTCCAGCTCGAGATTGACCCTGATCAACTGCCGGATCACCTTGTTGTCATCGACAACAAGGATCCGACCGGACAAGCCAGGCACACCATGAGACTAGGGCCCCACCTGCGACTGCGTCCCGGTTTTCCCCACTTCCGCCCCCGTGTGAGGGACCTTTCCCCGACCTCCACCGCCACCCGCTACCCATGCGCTAGGGACCGGCCGGCACCTCCCCCACCCCCTCCCCGACCTCCCGCGAAAGCTGTTCATGAACACCCCATCAGAGCTGGTAGGGTTCTACCCGTCGCCGCACAAACCGGCGACAACGCCCCCGTAGCTCAGGGGATAGAGCAACGGCCTCCGGAGCCGTGTGCGCAGGTTCGAATCCTGCCGGGGGCACCTTGTACCAGGTGCCTGAAGGACCCTCTGTTCAGTGGAGACACTGCGGGAGGGTCCTTTTTTTGTTTGCAACGAAGCCACCGCAAGGGTCGACTTCGGGTCACTCCCCTGCCGGGGATCCGCCAGGCGATGATCGTCGCGGGTCGGAGCCTGGCGGCTTTCCAGTCCCCGGTCATCGACATCGGCGACTTCTACCGTGCCGCGTGGGTGCATGGTCCTGAAACCAACCCGGACGCTTCCCCCGCGCCTTCACCTTTGGCCGCGCCACCTCTCCGTTGGCTGCCTACAACTGCCCGCCAGCACCCAGTAGTTCGTCAGCAGTGTTCGGGCACTGCGGCTGTGGCGTACGGCGGCCAGGTTCCAGGGGCGAGATCAAGTCGGTAGCCAATGCGGTCGCCGAAAAAGGACGGTCCACACCGGGGAATCCGGGACCGGCGCGTCCGGTGCGCCGCCCCACCTTGTACGGGAGGGACGGCGCACCGGATGCGGAACGGGCCGGGACGGGGCCCGGGTGAGGGCTACCTGTCGGCCAGCACGCTCCGTACGACGGCCACCGCTGCTGCTACGTCCTGTGCGGCAAGGCCCAGCGACAGGTACGCGGTGATCTCGTCGCCGCCGGTGCGCCCGGTCGCCGTGCCTCCCAGCACGGCACCGAGCTCGCCGCGGGGATGGTGTGCGGGATCGAGCAGGCCCTCCTTGCCCGGTTCGAGCAGTTCGGACGATTCGGCCATGGCCGCCGCGCGCTCGTCCAGGAAGACGGCAGCGGCGGCGACCAGGTCGGACGCCAGCTCGCGGGCCCCCGGCTGGCAGGCGCCCACCGCGTTGATGTGGGCGCCGGGGTCCACCGCGTCCCGTTCCAGGAAGGGGGCGGAGGAAGCGGTGGTGGTGCAGATGACCTGCGCCCCACGGGTCGCTTCATGGAGCGAGGCGCACGGGATGGCCTCCACTCCGAACGTGGTCCGGGCCCAGCGGGCGAGCGCGGCGGCCTTCTCGGGGGTGCGGTTCCACACCGTGATCCGTTCGAATGGCCGGACCGCCAGCTGCGGCGCCAGGTGCGCGTAGGCCTGGTCACCCGCGCCGAGAACGGCGAGGACGCGGGCGTCGGGGGCGGCCAGGGCGTCGGTGGCGACGGCGGAGACCGCGGCCGTGCGCAGTTCGGTGATGACGCTTGCGGGAAGGACGGCCAGGGGCAGCCCGGTATCGGGGGCGAACACCGTGACCGTACCCACGTGCGACGGCAGACCGCGTCGCGGGTTCTCCTTGTTCACCACGACGGACTTGATGCCGAACCAGCGCTGCCCGGCGACCGGAACCTGCGCGGGCATGGAGCCGAAGAGGGCAACCGGTGCGCCTGTCGCGGCTCCCGGGGCGGGGGCCGAGCGCAGTACGGTCCGTACGGGCTGGACGACCTCGCCCGCCGAGACGGCGGTCATGACTTCCCGCATGGCGGAGACCGCGGTCGCCGGCGGGAGATGCTCCCGGACCTGCTGTTCGGACAGCAGCTCCGGCGCTTCGCTGCGCATCGGGCTCACCACCCGCGGCCGGCGGGCCGGGCGGTGGTCACGGCCGGGCCGGTCAGCAGGTCGGCGCGGGTGAAGGCGGACCAGACCATCCGGATCGGGCGGGTCGGCGAGACGAATTCCAAGCCGTGCAGCCGGGCCGCGGGCGCGGTGGTCAGCGCGAGCGGGACCTCCCCGGACGCCACCGCGGCCGCCGCGGCACTGGTGGAGTCCACGAGTACCAGCTCGCTCACCTCGTAGGAGTCGGGCAGCAGTTCCTCCACCAGGAAGCGCGGGGCGGGGTGGGTGGCGATCCGTACCGGCGCCTCCCCGGGCGCGCTGTCAACGGGTTCGGGTGCGGCGTCGTGTGCCCGTGCGGCGCGGGCTATGCCGTAGAACGGGGTGTCCTTGACAAAGACGGCCGCCAGCCGGAACTGCGGGTTCATATAGAAGCGGTCGATGTGCGAATACGCGTTGGCGACCACCGCGAGATCGGCCTTGCCCGAGGACAGCAGGTCACCGGCCTCTTCATACCGGCCGCACAGCCGCACCTGCGCGGATTCATGGCCGTAGGAGAGCAGATGGCCCGCCAGGTACCGCGAGGCCTGTTCGCTGCTGGTGCCCGCCGGGCCCAGGGACGCGATGGTCAGGGAGCCGGAGCGGGCGAGCCGGGAGAGAGCGGTGTCGGTAATGCCATGAGGTGCTTCGGCAATCGTTGAAGACATGGATCCCCCTGGAACGGTGAGGTGAAAGGTGCGGATGAAGGCATCGGAAAGCGCGGTGGGCGTGGGGCTCCGCCGGTCACGGGCGCGTGTCGGTGGCCGGCCGGGCGATGGGGAAGGTGACCGGGTGGTTGAGGTGGCGGTAGGCCGGCAGCTGCCCCGACACCGCTCGGTGGTGGAGTTCCTGGACCAGCCGTGTCGTCGGGCCGGGGAGGCCGTCGCCGACCGGGCGGCCGTCGATGGTGACGACCGGCACGACCTGGCACCCCGTGCCGGTGAGGAACACTTCGTCCGCCATGTGCAGTTCGGAGCGCAGCACAGTGCGTTCGGCGGTCCGCAGACCGCCCTCGGATGCCAGCAGGTCGATGACGACGGCGCGGGTGAGGCCGGGGAGGATGTCGGAGCCCAGGTGCGGGGTGGCGATCTGGCCGTCGCGGACCACGAAGAGGTTCGCGGTGCTCGCCTCGGCCACCTCTCCACGCTGGTTCAGCATGATGGCGTCGTCGTACCCCGCCGCCGAAGCCTCGTCCACGGCCAGTGCGTTGTTGGCGTAGCCGCCGGTCACTTTGGCGTTCACCGGGAGCGAGCTGTCCGGAATCCGCCGCCATGAGGACACCCCGCAGGTGATCCCGTCGCGGGAGACGTAGGCGCCCATCGGCATCGCCATGATGGTCAGCGCCGTCGAGACACCGCTCAGCCGCACTCCGAACGGCGTGCCGGGCTGCAGCGCAAGCTTGTGCACGACGGGCCTGATGTAGGCGTGGCCGTTCAGCCCGTTGCGGCGCAGCAACTCGGCGGTGATCTCTACGAGTTCCGGTACGGAGTGGGGGAGGTCCAGGCGCATGAGGCGGCACGAACGGTGCAGCCGCGCGTAGTGCTCCGCGGCCTGGAAGAGGTACGGGCCGGAGGCGGCCGGCTCGTCGCCACCGGCCGGGCCGGACGATTCCGCGCCGTCGGAAGGAGGGACGGACGGGGCGTCGGGGCCGGGGCCGGGCAGGGCGTAGGAACGGATGCCCTCGAAGACACCGGTGCCGTAGTGCAGGCCCTGGAGGCCGGGGCCCATGTACAGGTCGCCGGCGCGGATGAACTCTCCCTGGTGGAAGATCCAGGGGGTCTTCGGCGGGACGGGCGCGGTGGCGGGTGACTCCGGCGATGTCGTGTGGGTGCCGGTCGATGAGGTGGGGGACGACGTGGTCACCGGCCCGACCTCCCGCCGGCCATACCGAGGGCGATCTGCCGCTCGGAGTCCAGCGAGGAGCGGCGGTCGTGGACCCGGGCCGCCTTCCAGCTCACCATGGCGCCGGTGGTCGTGATGCCACCCAGCTCCCCGTAGGAGACGGTGAAGGGGCACCCCCAGCGTTCCTGCGCCAACCGCTTCAGCGCCTCGGTCCGGTCCTCGGTGAGGGTGACGCCGCCGGCCGTGTGGAGCTGGATGGCGAGGGTGTCGGTGCCGTCGGCGGCCCGGTCGATCACCAGTTGGTAGTCCAGGACGCCCTCGGCGCGCGGCAGCAAGGAGTCCTCCAGGTCGTAGGCGGTGACCCGCTGTCCGTTGAGGTCGATCACATCGCGGACGCGGCCCAGCGGCAGCAGGAACTCCGAGGGGTAGCCGGCCCCGGAGGCCGGTTCCAGGGCGACCAGGTCGCCGGTCCGGTAGCGGACCAGTGGCTTGCTGCCCTGGTAGAGGTGGGTGATGACCAGTTCGCCCTGGCGGCGTCCGTGCGCGTCCGCGATTGCCGGTTCGGTGGTGACGGGATCGATGACCTCGTACAGGACGTTCAGCGGTACCGTCCGGAGGCGTCCGTCGCCGTGCACGGCCCCGAGGATGGAGGCCTCCTGCGAGGCGTACAGGCAGTTGTAGGCCGTCGCTCCCCATGCCCGGCCGATCATGTCGAGCAGGCCGGGGGTGGCCAGTTCGCCGGTGAGCATGAAGAAGCGGATGCCGAAATCGCGGCGGGGGTCGAGGCCGGCGGCGGTCGCCTGCTTGGCCAGCGACAGAGCAACGTTGGGGGCGCAGAAGACCGCGGTGACCTGGATCTCGCGCAGCACCTCCAGGGCTCGGCCGAAGCCGACCACCGGCGAGTGGGGCCACATCTTGGCATGGGCGTGTCCGAGGTTGCGGCTGACGTCCCCGAAGGTGTCGCCGGTCGAGTGGAGCTCGTTGGGGCCCATGACTCCCACCATGTGGCCGCTGCCGTGGGCCCGGAAGACATGGTCGTAGCAGACCGTCAGCGCCGTGTTGTTGACGATGCTGTCGGTGTTGTCCCGGGGGCAGGGGGTGGAGCGGCCCGTGGTGCCGGTGGTCTCGTAGAACACCCAGGCCCGGTCGAGCGGCTGCGACAGCATGGCGTGCAGCTGGGTGCGCAGGTCGTCCTTGGTGGTGAACGGCAGGTCGGTGACGGACTCCCACGAGAGATCCGCGAGGGAGGACTCGTCCAGGCCGGACAAGTGACCGGCGTAGAAGGGCGAGTTCTTGGTGACGTAGCGCAGGGTCGCGCGGAGCTGTTCCAACTGGTGGGTGCGCAGTTCCTCGGGGGTCCATTCGCCCGCGTCGAAACGGCGGTGGTCGGAGAGGGTCCGACGGGCGAACGCATCGGTCTCGTCGTCGAAAATGGTGAACACGACAGGTACTCCTGTGAGGGCATGCTCGTGCGACGCGGCGCGGCCGTGCCGCCTTGGGAAGGGGAGAACGGAGAGGTAGGGAGGGGGAAGGAATGCCGCTGAGGACTCGGGGCGGAATGTGAACCGCACTCGGCAGAAAGGAGTCGTTCCTGGGAGAGGAATGCGGGGCAGACGTCCGGGACGGCGGAGACACTTGTCCCGCCATTCCCGGTTCGCCTGCTGCCCTCCCGCTTTCCACGGGAAGTCCCGGGCGCCGTTGTCCGGGTGAGGGAAATGCGTGGGGACGCCGTCCGGCACGTTGTCCGGCCGGCACGGGGCAGCCGGCACATGGCGGCAGCCGGATCCGGTGGGGCGTTCGCGGAGACGTCAGGAAATGCGTCTCGGGGGCGCGCGTCGGGAAGAGGCCCTATCAGGGCCGCGTGGCGCAGTGCGCGCCACAGGGAAGGTCAGCGCATCAGGGGAAGGCTTCCGGTGAGCCGGTTGACCAGCTTCTTGGCGCCGAAGATTCCCACAGAGGCGTAGGTGAGTTCACCGGACGGGGTCGTCGCCATGCGCTCGCCGTATTCGTCGTAAGTCCGACAGGACTGGGCCAGGTCGCTGAATCCCACGACGACCGCTTCCGGGTCGGCCGCGGCCTCGCGGCGGATCCGCGCGATGTCCTCGGCGGTGGACTTGAGAATCGGCACCGGAATAAAGGTGATGCCCAGATGCACCTCACCGTCGGCGTCCTTGACATCGGTCCCGATCAATTCCGGTACCTGCTGCCCCAGCGTGAGCGAGGCGACCGAGGCGGCGTTGAGAATCAGGCCGGTCGGCAGCTCACCGTTGACGACAATGACGCACTTGCTGGAAGTGAGATCACGTTTCATGCTGTTCCTTGCTTTTCTCGCGTTCGGTGGAACATAGGGTGCAGCGGGGTCGCACACCCGGGCGTCGTGCCCCGGGTGCGGTGAGGAAGCCCTCTGGGGAGGGCTATGCCTCGGCGTTCTCCCCGTGGGCGGACTCACGGGCGGAGCGGGGGGCGGACGTGGCGGCGGGTTCCGTGACGACCGCAGGGGACGGGGTGGTGGACGCGGCGACTGTGCGGCTTCTCCCTCTGCGGACGGGTAGCCCGTACCCCGCTCCCAGGACGACGGCCGCGATGACCACGGCGCAGCCCACGATCTCGATCCACCCGACCGGTTCGCGGCTGATGGCGGCAGCGGAGATCAGCCCGAACACCGGGACGAGGTTGAGCAGGTTGACCGCGGTGCTGGACGGGACTCTGCGCAGGCCGTGGTTGTAGAGGAAGAACGCCACGACCGAGCACATGACGGCCAGGAAGGCGAGCATGCCCAGCCCTGCCACATCGGGCATCCGCCAGGACCGCCATTCCAGGGGGCACAGGACCAGGAAGCCGAAGGCGCCGGCGATGGTCTGGTAGTACGTGTTCGTCATGGGGCTGTGGCCCTTGCCGGACCGGCTGGCCGCGATGTTGTACGCGGCCCAGGCCACGCCGGCCACCAACAGGATGACATCGCCGAGCAGGCGGTGCGGGGCGCTGGATTCGGCGCTCTGCCGCACGATCAGCCATACGCCCGCCATGGCCAGCAGCATTCCCGCGACCCGGCTGACGGTGACTCGTCCCTGACCCAGCAGAATCTCGGTGATCAATGTGATGACGGGAAAGGCGGCCACGATCACTGCGGCATCGGCCGCGGTGGCGAAATCGACCCCGACGTTCTCCAGCCCGAAGTACGCGGTGATGCCGAGCAGGCCCGCGCACAGCATCTTCACCACGGTGCGGCGCGGCGGCGGCCGCCAGCCGCTCTGCAGGCGGACGAGCACACACAGGATGAGCGCAGCGGCGGTGAATCTGATCGCGCCGATCGTCAGGGGCGGCAGCTGACCGAGCAGCACTTTGGTGACAGCGAAGGAGGTGCTCCAGATCAATGCCGCGCCGAGAATGGCAAGGATCGAACCCCAGGGGGGACGCTGGCTGTTCATTCCGTCCGGCATGGTGCCTCCTGTGCCGGGCGGTGCAATAACTCTCGGTTCCGTGCGCTCATGGGGCGACCTCGTAGTCGACGACCACCCAGGTGGCAATGGCACGCCAGAGGTCGACCCCGCTGACGTGGTCGGGATGCCCGAGATAACTGCTTACAGCGTCCGCGTCGGAAAAGGTTCCGGAGAGCGCGAAGTCATAGGCGACCGGCCGGTCGGTAGTGTTTCTCCCGCACTCCCACGACAGGATTTCCGGTATGTGCTGCGGATGGTTCCTGGTGGCCGCCTCGGCTCGTTGCGCACGCGGGTCGCCCCAGTCCACCCCGGGATTGAATTTGAATAATACGACGTGACGAAGCATTTCCCCTCACGGCGTTTTCAGGTGCGGTTTGCCGTATAGCGATCATGGAAGTCTGCAGGAGGGAGCGGCGTCAACGTGCGCCCAACATCTGAGACGCGGGCTCCTGATAGAGCCCCAATGGTCCGGCATGTCCTGGCGCGAATGGCGACTAACCGCCGGTAACGCAAGCCCAACACGCCTGGAATGCAGAGGAGTTGTTGCACCGGGCGTTGCGGCTGAGCCCGGAGCCGGTGCGTCACGCCAGGACCGCGGACTGTGATGGTGCATCAAAATACTTGCCTGCAAGGGAATTTGGTGCCGCGCGCGGCCACTGCCTCGCAGCACGCGCGCATGCCACGCGGCTTGTCCCCGGCGGTCCGCCGTCCGGGGCTCCGTCCGGCGCCGCGGTGAGATCCCTCGCCGGCACCGGGCCAACGCAACGACCGGGCACCCGGCCCATTGGCCGTATGCCCGGTCGGAGGGGGAAGCGGGGCTTTTGTTGCGGTCAGCTGTCCAGGCGGACCGGCAGTGACTCGATGCCGTACACGATCGAGAGCTTGCGGAATTCCAGGTCCTCCGGGTTGGCGGCGAGGCGCATGCGGGGGAAGCGGCGTACCAGGGCCGGGTAGGCGGCGCGGAGTTCCATGCGGGCCAGTTCGGCGCCCACGCAGCGGTGGATGCCGTAGCCGAAGGCGAGGTGGGAGGGGACGTTGCGGGAAGGGTCGAACTGTTCCATGTCCGGGCCCAGTTTGCCGTCCCGGTCCGCACCGCTCAGGGAGCACAGCACCACATCTCCGGCGGTGATCTGGACACCACCGATTTCCAGGTCCTCGCGGGCGAAGCGCGGGAAGGCGACCTGTACGACGGTCAGGTAGCGGAGCAGTTCCTCGACATAGCGGTCGACGACGTCGTCGCCGTCGTGCAGGGCCGCGAAGTGCTTGGGGTCCTGGAGGAGGACCAGGGCGCCGAGCGCCAGCATGCTGGCGGTGGTTTCGAAGCCGCCGGTCAGGACGCCGTCGGCAAGGCCCGCCAACTCTTCGTCGCTGACCGAATCGCCGTGTTCCTTCACGATCATCCCGAGCAGACCGTCACCCGGGTTTTCACGCTGCTTCTTGACGATGTCCCGGAAATAGGAAAGCGATTCCGATATGGCACCGAAAGAGGCGTTTGCGCCACTGAAAAGATCGAAGCGTGCGGCACTGAGGCGTTCGAAGTCGGCGCGGTCTTCATAGGGGACGCCGAGGAGTTCGCAAATGACGAGGGAGGGGATAGGGAGGGCGAAAAGTTGGACGATGTCGACCGGGTCACCGTCCTTGCCCGCCTTTTCCATGGCGTCGAGCTGCTCTTCGACAATCTCGTGGATGCGGGGGGTGAGCCGGCTGAGGCGGCGCATGGTGAATTCGGGCGTCAGAAGGCGGCGGAGGCGGGTGTGCACGGGCGGGTCGGCGAATCCGAGTCCGCCGGGGTTCTGTTCGGCGCCCGCGCCGGCCTTGCCGACGAGGTTGGTGAAGTCCGAACTGAAGGCACCGGCCTTCCCCAGCACCGCCTTGACCTCGTCATAGCCGGTGACCAGCCAGACGTTGGCAGCTATGGGTACGGGAAGCCGGCTGATGGACTCCTTCTCCCGGACGGCCGCCAAATCGCCCACCGGGTTGAGGCCATCGCGCCGCAATGGCATCAGGACGGACTCGGGCAAGAAAGACATTCGAGACAGGTCGAATCCTTTCCTGCGCGTTCTCGCCAGATACATACGGCCGGCCCAGGCGATGATCCGGGAACGGAGAGTCGTCATGACGCTAATACTGCCTTTCGTCGAGGGGCTCGGTCACCCGCGCTCCGCGGCCCACGGCGGCCGGGAGAGCACGGAACCGCCGCTCGGCGTGCACGGGTGTGACGTACGCCATAGCCCCTCGCTCACGGTGGTCATGGCTCAGGTCCATGCCATCGACCGGAGTCTTCGGTCGTCCGCATCAGCGTGACGAGCTCGGCCTCGGCCTTCTTCTTCTATTCGGTCTGGACGAGTTTACAAAGTGCCATTGGGCGCGTTCGCGGAACAACCCGGAACGGCCCTGAGCGACCCCTGGGGTGCCCCTGATTCTTCCCTTAGGCACGGCCGCGGCCCCGCCGCTCCCACGCCTCTGCACACCTCACCCCGCCCTTCCCTGTGCGCCACTTGCCGTTGCGGCAGGCGTGGTCGTGCTCGACGGTGGCGCCTGCGCGGCGCGCGCCTTGCCGGACGTTCGGCCGGCCATCGGCATCCGGGGGTGGGATGCGGCCCGGGTGAACTCCTCGACGTGCCGAGTGTGAAAGATCCCCTATATGTGGTGGAGCAGACCCTCCTGGGCGGCGGAAGTTTCTCCGGCCTGGGGGTGCGTGGCCGTTCAGGGCGGTAACCGGTTGCGGGTCCACCCACGGGGCCGGGGCGCCGCGTACGAGCAGCTCAACAGCACCCCGGCAAGGGCCGGTTGGGGGTCACCTCGCGGCGCCGGGAGCGCACGGCCGACCCGGCGGGGGTACCCCGACGCCCCACCCCGCCCATTACCCACCGTGATGGGTTGCGGACCCTCCGGGGCCTCTCTAGCGTGAAGGAGAGCGAGAGAAGTCGGCAGGGCGCGTCGCCGGAGCGTGGCGCGCGGCAGGCAGAAGCCGCACTCGCAGCCGGGGAAGGGTGCGAGAAGCACCGTGCCGGCGGGGCACAGGCCCCGCCCGTCCGTCCAGTGACGCCCGGTGACACCACACGATCCACCCCGCAGGGACTCCCCTGAGGCTCTCCCCTTCGCAGGAGGAAGCGCATGTTTCCGAAGTCGAAGACCGGCAAGATCGGTGTGTTCGCCCATTGCGTGCTGTCCGGTGCGCTGAGCGGGGCCGTCGTGGCCGGCCCGGCGCAGGCGGCCGACGACGAGGACGATCTCGCCCCGTACGAGGGCCGCGTCGTCGCCAAAAGGGGTGTGGTGCTGCGCACCGGGCCGAGCTACGACTACCGCGCGGTCGGATCGAAGCGCTACGGGGCGGTGGTGGCGATCGCCTGCCGGCTCAACGGGCAGGAGGTCGAGGGAAACCCGGTCTGGTACAGGCTCAGCGATGCCTCGTATGCCTGGTCCTCCGTGCGTCACATCGTGCATGACGGGGAGGACCCCCGCTGGTGTTGAGGGGCCGGGCGGGGGCACCCCGAGGGGTGCCCCTGAGGTAGCCCCGGGTCCGCATCCGGGGCGTACGTGGCCCGTACACGCCCGTATGCCCCGGACGTCGCATCCGACATAACGGAAATAACAGTCTCCGCTTGCTACGTTGCCAGGCATGACGGCAATGGCAAGGGCGGCCGCCGCGCGCCCGTTGGACACTCCCCCACCGTTGCCGCTACTGCCCAAGCGACGGGGCATCGAACTGGCCCTCCTGGTAGGCGCCGTTCTCATCAGCGTCTGCGGGTACGTCGTCGTGGGGCTCACCCGGTGGCACGCCCTGCCGGGCGGTGCGGTCCGCTACGGCGCGGGGCTCGGCGGGCTCGCGCTGCTCGCGCATCTCGCCGTCCGCTTCCGCGCCCCGTACGCCGATCCGCTGCTGCTGCCCACCGCGGTGCTGCTGAACGGGATCGGACTGGTGCTGATCTTCCGGCTCGATCTGGACACCCCGGGGAACCACGCCGCGCCCACCCAGCTGGTGTGGTCGACGGTCGGTTTCCTGCTCTTCATCGGGGTGGTGGTGCTGCTGCACGACCACCGGACGCTGCAGCGGTACGCCGCGCGGTGTGCGGGGCTCGCGCTGCTGCTCATGGCGGCGCCGATCCTCTTCCCCGCCGTCAACGGGGCGAAGATCTGGATCCGGCTCGCCGGATTCTCCATTCAGCCGGGTGAGTTCGCCAAGGTGCTGATCACCGTCTTCTTCGCGGCCTATCTTGCGGCCAACCGCGGCGTGCTGGCGCGCACCGGGCGCAGTATGGGGCGGCTGCGGCTGCCCGCCGGCCGGGTGCTCGGGCCGGTCGTGGCGATCTGGCTGGTCAGTGTGGCCGTACTGGTCCTCGAACGCGATCTGGGGACCTCGCTGCTGTTCTTCGGGATCTTCGTCGTCCTGCTGTACGTGGCCACCGGGCGGACCGGCTGGATCGCGGTCGGGCTGCTCCTGGCGGGGATCGGGGCGGCCGCCGTCGGCACGCTGGAGCCGCATGTGCACAGCCGGGTCGAGGACTGGCAGCACCCGTTCGCCGGGATCGCGGCGGGGCAGGGGCCCGGTCAGCTCGCCCAGTCGCTGTTCGCGTTCGCGGCCGGCGGGATGTTCGGCACCGGCCTCGGCCAGGGGCATTCGTACCTGATCGGCTTCGCCATGAAGTCCGACTTCATTCTGGCGACGTTCGGCGAGGAACTCGGGCTGGCTGGGCTGACCGCGCTGTTTCTGCTGTACGCGCTGCTGGTGGCCCGCGGCTACCGGGCCGCGCTCGGGCTGCGGGACCCGTTCGGCAGCCTGCTGGCCGTGGGCCTCGCGGCGCTGCCCGCCCTCCAGGTCTTCGTCATCGCGGGCGGGGTGATGGGGCTGATTCCGCTGACGGGGATGGCGATGCCGTTCCTCGCGCAGGGCGGGTCCTCCGTCGTCACCAACTGGATCATCGTCGCGCTGCTGCTGCGGATCAGCAATCGGGCACGGACGCCACGGGCGGAGGGGGGCGAGAGCGGCAGCAAGGCGGGGAGTGCGGCGGCCGATGTCGGGGGCGCGGTGACCGGACCCCCGGCGCACGCGGCGGACCACCGGCCGGCCGGCGAAACGGTCAACGAGGCGGCGCGGGACGGCAGGAGCGGGGCGGGGTGCCTCGCCGGGCGGGACACCTTGTTCGGGACGGGGAGCTGGGTGGCGGGCTTCCTGAAGCCGACCGGTTCGCCGTCCCGGAGCCGGCCGCCCTCGGCCCCGTCGCCGGCCCCGGCCGACGAGGCCTCCTCCCCGGAGGCCGGCCGTTGATCCGCTGCATCCGCCATACCGCCGCCTTCTCCTTTCTGCTCCTCGTCGCGGTGCTGGTCAACGCGGCCCGGGTGCAGATCTTCGAGACGGAGCGCTACGGCACCAGCCCGGCCAACCGCCGCACCTCGATCGCCCGTTACGAACAGCCGCGCGGAGCCCTGCTCGTCGCGGGCCGGCCGGTGACCGGGTCCCGGGACAGCGGCGGGCGGCTGCGCTACGAGCGCAGCTACACCGAGGGGCCGCTGTATGCGCCGGTCACCGGCTACTCCTCGCAGATCTACGGGACCTCGCTGCTGGAAAGCGCCGAGGACGGCGTGCTCTCCGGCGCCGACGACCGGCTCGCCACCTTCCCCTGGTGGGACCGTCTCACCGGCTCCCACCGGCCGGGCGGCAGCGTCCACACCACCATCAACCCCCGGATGCAGCGCGCCGCGTTCGACGGCCTGGGGGACAAGAAGGGCGCGGTGGCCGCGATCGAGCCGCGCACCGGAAGGGTGCTGGCGCTGGTCAGCACGCCGTCGTACGACCCGGGTGAGCTGTCCGGCAACGGCACCGCGGTCAGCGCGGCCTGGCGCCGGCTGAACGGCGCCGAGCGGCGGCCGATGCTCAACCGGGCCCTGGGGGAGACCTATCCGCCCGGCTCCACCTTCAAGGTCGTCACCGCGGCGGCCGCGCTGGAAAGCGGCAAGGTCACCGATATCGACGCCCCGACGGACTCCCCCGACCCCTATCCCCTGCCCGGCACCGCCACCCGGCTCGGGAACGCCGCGAAGGGGTGTGCGGACGCCCCGCTCAAGGACGCCTTCCGGGCCTCGTGCAACACCGTCTTCGCGCGGCTGGGCGCCGAGATCGGGCTGCGCGGCATGGCCGCCACCGCCGGGAGGTTCGGCTTCAACGACCGCCGGCTGCGCATCCCCTCGCCCGTCGCACCGAGCACCTTCGACACCCGGATGGATCCCGCGCAGGTCGCGCTGTCGGCCATCGGGCAGTACAACACCGCCGCCACGCCGCTCCAGATGGCGATGGTCTCGGCGGTGGTCGCCAACGGGGGCCGGCTGGCGCCGCCGTACCTCGTCGACAAGGTGACCGACGCCCGGGGCGTCCTGGTCGAGGACGGGCCGCACCTCCCTGCCCGCCAGGCGATCGGACCGGTCACAGCCCAGCAGCTCCAGGAGATGATGGTCGACGTCGTCGCGCACGGCAGCGGCCGCAGCGCCGCCGTCAAGGGCGCCACGGTCGGCGGCAAGACGGGCACCGCGCAGCACGGGGTGCACAACGCGGGCATGCCGTATGCCTGGTTCATCTCCTGGGCGCGGGCGAAGGACAGTTACGAGCCGGCCGTCGCGGTGGCCGTGGTGGTCGAGGACGCGGCCGCCGATCGCGCGGACATCAGCGGCGGCGGGAGCGCGGCGCCGATCGCCCAGGCGGTGATGGCGGCGGCGATGGGGTGAGGTCCGCGGGCGGGGCGGGCGTTGCGGCCCGACCGTCGGTGCGCGGCCCAGCCGCCGGTGCGCGCCCCGGCGGTGCCAGGGCCCCGGCCGCCGGAGCCCCCCTGCCCCGGCCCCGGCGGCCGCGTCACAATGGCCGTATGGCTGATGCGATCCCGCCCATGGAACCCGCTCCTCCCCCGCTGTTGTCCCTGGCCGAGGTGGAGGCACTGGCCCGGCGGGTGCACTCGGGGCAGACCGACAAGGCCGGCCGCCCCTATGCCGAGCATCTGTCCGCGGTCGCGGCGGGCGTACGGGAGCGGGGCGGCAGCGAGGAGCAGATCGCCGCGGCCTGGCTGCACGATGCCATCGAGGACGGGGCGCTGAGCCGCGAGTGGCTGGCCGGCGCGGCGCTGAACGTGGCGACGAAGGCGATGATCCTGGCGGTCACCAAGCGGGCGGACGAACCGGTCGAGGAGTACACCGCGCGCATCCTGGCCACCCCCGGGGCGTTGCTGATCAAGGAGTCGGATCTCGCGCACAACGCCGACCCGGAGCGGCTGGCCGTACTGGACGCGCCGACCCGGCAGCGACTGACGGAGAAGTACGCACGGGTGCGGGCCCTGTTGGGGCTGACCGGGCCGTAACCGCCACCGGGACCGCGCCGTTCGGCACCGCGCCTGCGGTGCCCGCGCGGCATCCCTTCGGCGCCACGCCCACGGTGCCCGCGCGGCGTCCCCGGGTGCCGGCCGCTGCGCCGTCCGGCCTCCAAAGCTCTCCCCCGCCCCCTCCCCCTCCTCCCCCTTCGGGGGAGGGGGCGGGGGGTGGGTTCGGGGGTGGGGGGGACGGCACCCCAATTCCCGGGGTCCACACATCGGACGCCCGCACAGAAAGGTGTCATACGCAGCTAGTCTGCGGCGATGACCTCTCCGCAGCCTTCGCAGCCCCCGGAGCCCGCGCCGCCGTCCGCGGGGACCGCACCGCCTCCGCCCCCCGAAGCCGCCCGCGTGATCGCCGCCCTGGAGGGCGTCGGCGTCCGCCGCCACACCACCGGGCAGGTCATCCTCGACGCCGTCGACTGGACCGTACGGACCGGTGAGCACTGGGCGCTGCTCGGCGCGAACGGTGCCGGCAAGACCACCGTGCTGCGGCTCATCGGGGCGCTGATGTTCCCCACCGTCGGCACCGTCGAGGTGCTCGGCCACCGGCTCGGCTCGGTGGACGTGCGCGAACTGCGCGCCGTCATCGGCCTGGTCTCGGGCGCACAGAAGGTCCCGCAGGACGCGACCGGCCACACCGTCGTCCTGACCGGCGCGACCGGCACCGTGCAGCCGCTGTGGCGGAAGTACGACGACGCCACCCGTGAGCGCGCCCATGAGCTGCTCGCCGAGCTGGACTGCAAGGAGCTGGCGGACCGGCCGTACGGGGTGTGCTCGGGCGGCCAGCGGGCCCGGATCCTGATCGCCCGCGCGCTGATGGCCGATCCCCGGCTGCTGCTGCTCGACGAGCCGTTCAACGCGCTCGACCTGCCCTCCCGCGAGGACCTGATCGATGCGCTGCACCGACTGGCCGCGGGGCGGCCGGAGCTGTCGACGGTGACCGTCACCCACCATCTGGAGGAGCTGTCCCCGGCCGTCGGCCACGCCCTGCTGCTGCGCGACGGCCGGGTGCAGGCGCGCGGCCCGGTGGACGAGGTGCTGACCGGCGCGCGGATGACGGCCTGCTTCGGCCGCCCGATCGAGGTGTCGCGGCACGAGGGGCGCTGGCTGGCGCGGTCGGGAAAGCGCTGAGCCCCTGATCCGGGGCGGGGGCCGGTGCCTGCCCCGGGGCTCGTCGTCCGCCGTGCGGCAGGGCGGGGTACGACATCGGGAACTCGGCGTACGCAGCGTCGGGCAGGCGGCCTCAGGCGGCCCGGGTGAGTTCGGCGCGGCCGAACAGGAGGGCGTAGCCGGCGGGGAGTTGCCGGAGGATGCGGGTGAGCAGTCCCTCGCCCGCCAGGTCGGCGACCGCGGCGAGCACGGCGCCGGCGTCCCAGCGGACGGTGGCCGGGCTCGCGCCGGTGCGGGTGGCGAGGTCCTTGACGAAGCCCCAGCCGGTGAGGAGTTCGGTGGCGGGGATCTGCGCGGTGAAGAGGAGGGCGGCCTCGACGGGCAGCCGGGCAGCCAGTTCGACGCGTTCCTCGCCGGTCAGCTGACGGCCCAGGCCGGCCAGCACCAGTTGGGCGGCTTCCGCGGCCCGTTCGCGGGTCGGGTAGGCACCTTCGTACCGGATCCTCTCCAGCATCTGAGGGAACGTCATGGCCGGCACGGGCCGGGCCGTTTCCTGCTGCGCATCCATTGTTGCGGCGGTCGCCTTTCTCGTCTCAGGTGTCATGGGTCGGCCGGTGCCCGGCAGACGCCGGGCACCGGTGGGGCGGGATGTCAGATGGCCTTGGGGCGGCCGAAGAGGAGGTCGTAGCCGGCGGGGAGCTGGAGCAGGATCTCGTTCATGAGCTCGTCGCCCGCGGCATCGGCGGCCACGCTGAGCACGGCTCCGATGTCCCAGGTCGCCGTCTCCTCGGTGGCGCCGTCGATCCAGGCCGCGGTGGCGCGGACGAACCGCTCGGGGGAGAGCGGCTCGGCGGCCTCCAGCGGGTTGAGCAGGATCAGGGCGTAGGTCTCCGGGAGGCGCGCGGCCAGTTCGGTCCGCACCTCACCGACCAGATGTGCCCCGAGCAGGGCCAGGACCACGCGGGCCGCGCGTTCCGCTTCCTGCCGGGTCCCGTATTCGCCGCGTTCCTGGACCCGCTCCAGGAACGCTTCGCCTCGCAGGACCACCTCGGGCCACCCCCTTTCTCTTCGGGGGCGGAGGACGGGCACCGAAGGGGAGGGGTCCCGTCCTCCACCGCCGCGACGGGCCGGCGGCCTCGCTCACCCGCGGATCTGCCGGGGGGCGGATTCGCCGCCGATGCTGATCTTGCGGGGCTTGGCGCGCTCGGCGATCGGGATGCGCAGGGTCAGCACACCGGCGTCGTAGTCGGCCTTGATGTGCTCGGTGTCGAGGGTGTCGGCCAGGACGATCTGGCGGGAGAAGGCACCCAGGGGGCGTTCGGACAGCTCCAGCTGCACATCGTCGGCCTTCGCCACGGGCCGGCGCTCGGCCTTGACCGTCAGCATGTTGCGTTCGACATCGATGTCGATCGCCTCCGGGGTGACCCCGGGCAGATCGAACGCCACGACGTACTCGTCGCCTTCGCGGTAGGCATCCATCGGCATCGCGGACGGCCGCGACCAGGTGCCGGAACCGAGCAGCTGCTGGGTGAGCCGGTCGAGCTCGCGGAAGGGATCGGTGCGCATCAACATCGCGAAACACCTCCAGAGGATCGGGCAGTGACTGCCAATGCGCTTCACCTGTTCTCTGTTGTAGCATGTCGTCCAATGGATGACAAGCGAAACGTCATCGAATGGATGACGGACCGAGGAGGTCCCATGCCCCCGGCCGACAAGAGCGCACCCCCGCGGACCGGCAGCCCGGCCCCGGCCTCCTTTCTCGCCGCCGCGGCGGCATTGGAGGCCATCAACCAGGCCGTCCGCACGGCCCAGAATGCCGACACCGAGGAACCGCCGGGCTCCGACGAGGGTCCCGGACAGGCGCTGGCCTCCCTCCTGCTGCTGCGCGAGGTCCGCGAACAGCTCGACGGCTGGGAGACGGGTCTGATCGAAACGGCCCGGCAGGCGGGCGCCAGCTGGGCCGACCTCGCCCACCCGCTCGGCGTCGCCAGCCGCCAGGCCGCCGAACGCCGCTATCTGCGCCAGCGCCCCGGCCCCGCCGGAAGCACCGGTGAGCAGCGCGTGCAGGCCACCCGGAACCGCCGCGCCGCCGAGCGCACCGTCGTCGCCTGGGCCCGGGACAACGCGGCCGACCTGCGCCGCCTCGCCGGCCAGATCACCGCCCTCACCGATCTCCCCGCCGCCTCCCGGGGCCCCCTGGACCTTCTCGACGAGGCGCTCGGCAAGGACGATCCGGTCGGCCTCATCGCCCCCCTGACAGCCGCCCGCCCCCATCTGCAGCCGGGCCACCCCGACCTCGCCGCCCGTATCGACGTCTTCACCGGCCACACCGCCCGGCTCCGCGGCCACGGCAACCACCGGCGCCAGGGCACCTGAACCGCGGGCGGCGACGCTCGGGGGCGGTCCCCCGCCGGTACCGCGGGCGGCGGCGCCCAGGGGCGCCCCCCGCCGGGTGACGCGGGCGGTCAGTCGTCCGCCGCGCCCTCCGCGATGGCCGCCGCGACCTCCGCCGTACGGGCCTGCTCCTCGGCCGCGAAGCGCTCCGCGTCCAGCTTCTCGGCGAGTTCCTCGTCCTCGGCCATCAGCAGATCGAGGTTGGAGTCGCCCATCTCGAAGACGCCCATGTCCACATAGGCGCGCTGCAGGCGTTCGCCCCACAGTCCGATGTCCTTGACGCAGGGCACGATCCGGCTGAACAGCAGCTTCCGGAAGAGGTGCAGGAATTCGGAGTTCTCGGTGAATTCGGCGGCCTCCTTGGGCGGAATGCCGAAGTTCTCCAGGACCTCCAGGCCACGCAGCCGGTCGCGCATCAAGTAGCAGCCCTCGATGACGAATTCCTCGCGTTCGCGCAGTTCGGCGTCGGTCAGCTGCTGGTAGTAATCGCGCAGCGCCATGCGCCCGAAGGCGACGTGCCGCGCCTCGTCCTGCATGACATAGGCGAGGATCTGCTTCGGCAGCGGCTTGGTGGTGGTATCCCGGATCATGCCGAAGGCGGCCAGCGCCAGGCCCTCTATCAGCACCTGCATGCCGAGGTACGGCATGTCCCAGCGGGAATCCCCCAGGGTGTCGGAAAGC
This sequence comes from Streptomyces sp. 2323.1, assembly GCF_900221035.1. Lineage (NCBI taxonomy): Bacteria > Bacillati > Actinomycetota > Actinomycetes > Kitasatosporales > Streptomycetaceae > Streptomyces > Streptomyces sp. 2323.1. Next base: position 2,632,917 of record NZ_LT907981.1, read on the forward strand.
AGCGACTGGAGATTGTCGTTGATCGGGTAGAGCATCCCGATCTTCTCCTGGAGGAAGCGGCTGTAGATCTCGGCGTGCCGCGCCTCGTCCATGGTCTGGGTGGCGGAGTAGAACTTCGCGTCGAGATCCGGGACGGATTCGACGATCCGGGCCGCGCACACCATCGCGCCCTGCTCACCGTGCAGAAACTGGCTGAACTGCCAGGAGGTGTAGTGCCGGCGCAGATCACCGCGGTCCTTCTCGGTCATCTTGTCCCAGTACTTGGTGCCGTACAGGGACATGGACTCGTCCGGGGTGCCGAGCGGGTCCTGGGGGTCGACCTCCAGGTCCCAGTCGATCCGCAGCGTGGCGTCCCACTGCTTGTCCTTGCCCTTCTGGTAGAGCGCGAGCAGCCGGTCCCGTCCGTCGTCGTAGTCCCAGCTGAAGCGGGCCGCACCGGAGGCGGGCACCTTCCACACGGGGTCGCCTGGGCCCTGCACGTAGAGATCTCGGGTCGACACGGATGCCTCCTCGGCTCGCCAAACGCCTTGTCACGGGCGGTCGTTGGCAGGCTCACACGTTTCTTACCGACGGGTCAATAAGTCGTGCACAGGGGATTGACGAGCTTGCTGACAAGCAGTCTCATAAGAAGTGAACGCGGGTAACCCAGGAGCGAGGTAGCCACCCATGACGAGCGCGCCCACCGACATGACCGTGACGGACACCGAAGTCCTGCGGGACGCCCTCGGTCTGCTCAAGGACCGGGAACAGGTCGCCGAGCGGCTGCTCGACTCCTCCGCCCGGCACTCCTTCGACCCCGACACCGAACTCGACTGGGACGCGCCCCTCGAAGAGGGCAAGTGGTTCTGGCCGCCGGAGCTGGTCTCGCTCTACGGCACCCCGCTGTGGCGGAAGATGTCCCTGGAGCAGCAGCAGGACCTCTCCCGCCACGAGGCCGCCTCGCTCGCCTCGCTGGGCATCTGGTTCGAGATCATCCTGATGCAGCTGCTCGTCCGGCACATCTACGACAAGCCGGTGACCAGCGCCCATGTCCGTTACGCGCTCACCGAGATCGCCGATGAGTGCCGGCACTCCAAGATGTTCGCCCGCATGATCCACAAGGGCGGCGTCCCGGCGTACCCGGTCTCCCGGGTCCACCACAACCTCGCCCGCGTCCTCAAGACGGTCTCCACCACCCCGGGTTCGTTCGCCTGCACCCTGCTCGGCGAGGAGATCCTGGACTGGATGCAGCGGCTGACCTTCCCGGACGAGCGGGTGCAGACGATCGTGCGCGGGGTGACCCGCATCCATGTCGTCGAGGAGGCCCGGCATGTGCGCTACGCCCGCGAGGAGCTGCGCCGCCAGATGGTCACCGCGCCGCGCTGGGAGCGGGAGTTGACCCGTATCAGCTCCGGCGAGGCGGCGCGCGTCTTCTCCCTCGCCTTCGTCAACCCGGACGTCTACCCCCATGTCGGTCTGGACCGGCGCGAGGCCCTCGCCCAGGTCAAGGCCAGCGGCCACCGCCGCGAGGTGATGCAGTCCGGCGCCAAGCGGCTGACCGACTTCCTGGACGAGATCGGCGTACTGCGCGGCCCGGGCCGCAGGTTGTGGCGCCGCTCAGGGCTGCTGGCCTGAAGGATCCTTATGAACCGTCCAGTAACCGAGCGCCTGTACGAGGCGGAATCCGGGCCGGATACGCTGCTGTTCATGAACGGCAGCGGCACCGCCCCAGCAGTACCCCGACCCGCCTATCGCAGGCTGAGCGTCGAGCAACGCCGCAGCCAACTCCTCACCGCCGCGCTGGGCCTGTTCGCCCAGCGCGCGCCCGAGGACGTCTCGCTGGACGACGTGGCGACCGCGGCGGAGGTCTCGCGCCCGCTCGTCTACCGCTACTTCCCCGGCGGCAAGCAGCAGTTGTACGAGGCGGCGCTGCGCAGCGCCGCCGACATGCTGGAGCGCTGCTTCGCCGAGCCGGAGAGCGGCCCGCTCACCCAGCGGCTCTCGCGCGCGCTGGACCGCTATCTGGCGTTCGTCGACGAACACGACGCGGGCTTCAGCGCGCTGCTCCAGGGCGGCAGCGTCGTGGAGACCGCCCGGACCTCCGCGATCGTGGACGAGGTGCGGCGGGCCGCCGCCGACCAGATCCTGCGGCATCTGGGCGAGCCCGAGCCGGGCCTGCGGCTGCGGATGACCGTACGCATGTGGATCACCGCCGTCGAGGGCGCCTCCCTCATCTGGCTCGACGAGGACAAGCAGCCGGCCCTCGACGAGCTGCGGGACTGGCTGGTCGACCACTTCATCGCCCTGCTGACCGCCACCGCGGCCAGGGACCCGCAGACCGCCAAGGTGACCCGCGCGGCGCTGAAGCTGGAGGCCGCCGACGGCCCGGCCGGCGGGCTGGCCCGCCGCATGCTGCCCGTGGTGAGCGACGCCACGCACCTGCTGTGAGCTGCCGCCCCGCCGCCGTGGTGGGAGACTGACGGCGTGCGAAGCGAGAACACCCCGTTCGTCGGCGGGCCGCTGGACGGCCGGGTACTGCCCGTACTGGTCGGCATGACCGGACAGCCGCCGAAGACGTACGAGGTCCCGGTACCGGACGCCGGCGGGGGCCCGCCGGTGCGGCACGTCTACCGGCGCGTGCCGGGGCGGGTGGGCCGCCTGGGGCTGCCGCACGGGTGGCGCTACGAGTACGACCCGGAGGGGAAGACCTCCGGGGACGGGCCCAAGTGGCCCTGGCGGAAGCGGCGCTGATCGGGCGCCCGTCAGGGCCCCGCCGTGACGGGCCGCGTGCCGCGCCGACGGCCCCGGAAGGCACGACGGCATACGGCGGTGCACCCCGCAGCACCGGGGGCGCACCGCCGCAGGGAGATCAGCTCGTCAGCGACGCCAGGTAGGCGTTCGTCTTCTCCGGCTCGTAGAAGAAGTTCTCGAAGTCGGACGGGTCGTCGAAGCCGTTGGCGAAGCGGTCGGCGGCGGGCTGGAGCTGGCCGGCCGCGCCGATGAGGTTCAGGACGTGCTCCGGCGGCGGGCCCAGCATCGCGTTGGTCCACTTGGTGACGTGCTGGGCGGTGTTCCAGTAGCGGTCGAAGGCGGACTGCATCCACTCCTCGTCGAACGGCCGCTCGCCGCGCTCCACGATGGCGGACAGGTAGGACGCGGCGCACTTGGCGGCCGAGTTCGAGCCCTGGCCGGTGATCGGGTCGTTGGCGACCACGACGTCCGCGACACCGAGGACCAGGCCGCCGGAGGGCAGCCGGCCGATGGGGTTGCGCACGGTGGGGGCGTAGCGGCCGGCCAGGGTGCCGTTGGCGTCGGTCAGTTCGGCCTTGGTGGCGCGGGCGTACTCCCAGGGGAGGAACGTCTTCATCAGGTCGAGCGTGAGGTCGAGGTGCTCCTGGGGGTCCGTGACGCCCTGGAAGGCGTCCAGCGGGCCACCGGGTATGCCCTCCCAGAAGAGGATGTCGGCGCGGCCGGACGTGGTGAGCGTCGGCATGACGAACAGCTCGCCGACGCCGGGCACCAGGTTGCAGCGGACCGCCTCGAACTCGGGGTGCTCGGGGCGCGGGCCGACGCCGTGCACGTAGGAGACGGCGAGCGCACGCTGCGGGGCGTCGTACGGGGAACGCGCGGGGTTCCGGCCGAACATGGACACCAGCTCGCCCTTGCCGGCCGAGACCAGCGTCAGGTCGTAGCGGCCGGCGAAGAAGTCCAGGTCGGAGACGGCCGCGCCGTGGATGACGAGCTGGCCGCCGCGCTGCGCGAAGGTCTCCATCCAGCCGGCCATCTTCACGCGCTGGTCGACGGACTGGGCGTAGCCGTCGAGCCGGCCGACCCAGTCGATGGCGCGCTGCGAGCCCTCGGGCGCCTCGTGGCTGCCCGGGGCGGCGACCGAGACGCCGAGGCCCTCGATGCGCGGGGCCTGGCTCTCCCAGAAGTTGATCTGCAGATCCCGCTCATGCTGGAGCGCGGTGTGGAACATGCACTGGGTCGACATCACCCGGCCCGCGCGGATCTCATCGGCGGTGCGGTTGGACATGAGGGTGACCTCATAGCCCTTCGACTGGAGGCCGAGGGCCAGCTGGAGACCGGACTGGCCGGCTCCGATGACGAGTATTTTCCGCATGGCGGCACTCTTCTCTGCTACTGCGGTTGTTCGGGGGTGAAGTGGGGGGTGGCAGGGTGCCCGGGGGGAACGGGCTGCTCCGGAGACCGTTACTCGGGTGCGGTCTCCAGGGCGTGGCCGACCAGTGCCAGCAGTGCCTGGATCACGGTGGTCCGCCGGCGCGCATCCATGATCACCACGGGCACGTGCGCGGGCACGGTCAGCGCATCGCGGACGTCCTCCACGTCGTAGGTGTCGGTGCCCTCGAAGTGGTTGACCGCGACGACATAGGGCAGTCCGCAGCTCTCGAAGTAGTCCAGCGCCGGGAAACAGTCCTCAAGACGGCGGGTGTCGGCCATCACGATCGCACCGATCGCACCGCGCACCAGGTCGTCCCACATGAACCAGAAGCGCTGCTGTCCGGGCGTGCCGAACAGGTACAGCACCAGCTCCTGGTCGAGGGTGATCCGCCCGAAGTCCATCGCGACCGTGGTCGTGGTCTTCTCCGGGGTGGCGGTCAGATCGTCGGTGTCCTCGCTGGCCTGGGTCATCACCGCCTCGGTCTGGAGCGGGGTGATCTCCGAGACCGATCCGACGAACGTGGTCTTGCCGACGCCGAAGCCGCCCGCCACCACGATCTTGGTGGCGATCGGCGCCTGCGAACGGTCCGTCTGCCAGCTCTGCAGCCCCGCGTCGGCCGCGGCCGCCGGGTCGCCCTGACCCACGGATCCGGCGGTCGCCGTCGTCCCGGCCGATATCGTGTCAGAGCCTGTGAAGTCCACTCAGCACCCTTTCGAGCAGCGCGCGGTCGGGCCGGCCGGAGCCGTGCCCGGTGCCGTAGACGCGAATCTTTCCCTGGTCGGCGAGGTCGCTGAGCAGTACCCGGACCACGCCCAGCGGCATCTTGAGGAGCGCGGAGATCTCCGCAACCGAGCGCATCCGGCGGCACAGCTCGACGATCGCCCGCATCTCGGGCATCACCCGGTCGCCCCAGCCCCCGGAGGTGAGCTCGCGCCGCTCCTCGGGCGCCTCCAGGGCGGCCACGAACGTCTCCACGAGCAGCACATGGCCAAATCGCGTCCGGCCGCCGGTGAGCGAATACGGCCGTACGCGCGAGGGTTTCCGGTCCCCGCCGCGGACGGGGAGTTTGGGGGTACTCACTGGGCGCTCTCCATCGACTTGCGCAATTCACTGCGGAGTTCGGGGGTGAGGACATGTCCGGCCCGGCCGACGAACAGCGCCATGTGGTAGGCGATGACGTTCATGTCGCAGTCCGGGGTGGCATGCACGCCGAGCAGCGAACCGTCGCTGATCGACATGACGAACAGGCTGCCCTCGTCCATCGTGATCATCGTCTGCTTGACCGCCCCGCCGTCCATCAGCTTCGCGGCACCGTTGGTCAGACTGCCGAGCCCGGAGACGATGGTGGCCAGATCCGCGCTGGAGCCCCGCGGCCCGGCGCGCTCGCCCGGCCGGGCCTCGTCCTGGCTGCGGTCGGGGTCGGAGGACAGCAGCAGCAGGCCGTCGGAGGAGACCACCGCGACCGAGCGGATGCCCGGCACCTCCTCGACGAGATTGGTCAGCAGCCAGTGCAGATTGCGTGCCTGGCTGCTCAGGCCTTGTCCGTAAGCAGTGGGCGCTTGCGCATTCAATCGCGTGCCTCCTCGACAACGTGGCTCTCTCCCGGGGCCCCCGCTCCGTCGGTGTCCGTCTGTGGGATGGTCTGCTCCGTTGTACGTTCCGCGATCTCGGCCTCGACGTCGCGTCGGCCGACTCGCGCCCCCGCCTGGAATCCGCCGAGCCGGCGCCGCAGCGCCTCGGCGTTTGCCGCACCGCTCTTGCGCGGGGCGACGGGCGCCTGCTGCTGCGCCACCACCTTGGGGCTGCGCTTGGGCAGCCCGGTGGCCGTCCGCCGCTTCCCGGTGTCCGGGGCGGCGGCGGTCTCTGGGCCGGCCGGTTCGCCGGCCGCCGGCGCCCCGGCGGGCGCCGCGGCGTCGGTGGGTACCGCGTCAGTGGGTGCCGCGTCCGTGCCGGGCCGGGTGTGCTGGTCCGGCCCGATGGCGTACGGGTCGGACGCGGGCTCGGCCTCGGGACCGGGGGCCGGGGCGGCGGGCGCCTGGTCCGGGCGCCCCTCGTCCTCGGCCCGGAAGTGGTCACCGGTGCCGTGGGTGGTGGCGGCGTACGGTCCGGGCGACTGCGGGCCGTACGGGCTCGGTTCGGACGGGGAGTACGTGGTCGGGCCGGACGGCTGCCCGTCGGGTGCCGGTCCGTCCGCGCCGATCCCGGCGGCGTCGATCGCCCGCTCCGCGGCGGCGACGAACGGGTCGGCTTCGGGTGCCGGCGCCGGAGCCGGGGTGGCGTCGCGGCGGGGTTCCGGAGCGGCCGGGTGCCCGTCGGGGCGCTCGGTGTCCGCGGCCGGTGTGCCCTCGTTGCCGGCCGGGGCCGCGGCGTCCGGCGTGCCGTGCAGCGCCGCCGGTTCCGTGCGCGCCGCCCGGGCCGGCAGGGCGTTGGAGTTCGCCTCGGCGACCGAGCCCGGCAGGCCCGGGGAGTGCGCCAGGTCCGGGGACGCGGCCACCGGGGGGCCCGACGGCGCCGGGCGGGTGGGCAGGATCGAGCCGGGCAGCACGATGACGGCGGTGACGCCGCCGTGCTTGGCGTCCCGCAGCTGGACCCGGACACCGTGCCGGGCGGCCAGCCGCACCACGACGTACAGCCCCAGGCCCAGCGCCTCGTCGATGGTCTCGGAGGACGAGGCGGCCTCGACGTCGCAGAGCCGCTCGTTGAGCTCGGCCATCCGCTCCGAGGTCATCCCGATGCCCTCGTCCTGGACCGAGAGCATGACCTCGCCGCTCTCCAGCAGCCAGCCGGACAGCTCGACATGGGCCTTCGGCGGGGAGAACGCGGTGGCGTTCTCCAGAAGTTCGGCGATCAGGTGGCTGAGGTCGTCCGCGGCGAACCCGGCGACCTGGGAGTGCGGCGGCAGCGACTGGATGACCACCCGCTCGTAGCGCTCGATCTCGCTGATCGCGGCGCGCAGCACGTCCAGCAGCGGCACCGGCCCCTGGTGGTTGGTGCTGTGCTGCTCCGCGCCCGCCAGGACGAGGAGGTTCTCGCTGTTGCGGCGCATCTGCGCGGCGAAGTGGTCCAGCTTGAAGAGGGTTTCCAGCCGCTCGGGGTCCTGCTCGCTCTCCTCCAGCGACTCGATGACGCCGAGCTGGCGCTCCACGAGGCCCAGGGTGCGCAGCGAGAGGTTGACGAACCGGCCGTGCACCCCGTTGTGCAGGGCCGCCAGCCGCTCGGTGAGATCGGCGATCTCCTCCTTGAGCGTCTCGCCCTGCTCCTGGAGCACCTCGCGCTCGGCGACCAGCCGCTGCCGGCCACCGATCAGCCGCTTGCGCTCGCCCTCCAGTTCGGCGGTGCGCCGCGCCAGCTCGCCGACCTGGGCGTGCAGCGCATTGACGGACCCCACGGCGGCGGCGAATTCGTCGTTGCGGCCCTTGTAGCTGAGGGGCTCCTCGTGTGCGGGGTCGGCGGCCAGCCGTTTGGCGCCGAGCCGCAGCGCGGCGAGCGGCTGGGTCAGCGAGCGGGCCGCCCAGACGCCGGCGCCGACGGCCAGCAGCAGGCACAGCGCCTCCAGACCGATGCGCAGCTCCAGCTCCGACACCGCGTCGTCGCGCAGCGTGCCGAGCCGCTGGACATCGGTGGTGGCCATGGCCGATTCGACGCCCCGCATCAGTCCGATACGGGTGGTGAGGGCGGCTTGCACCCGCGAGCGGCTGAGCCGCAGATCGGCCGCGTCCAGCCGGGGCTGGTCGGTCAGCCGGGTCAGATAGCGCTCCGCGGTGGCGACGTCGGCGCCGTTGACGGTGCTGTCGTAGCGGTCGCGGGCGCGCTGGCTCGCGGCCTGCTCGAAGTCGCCCAAGGCGCCCTGTTCACGGGTGTGGGCGACCTGGGCGAGGGTGGTCAGCCGGGGCTGGCTGCCGCCCGCGGTGAGCCCGGCGAGCAGCAGGGCGCGGGTGCCGGCGGCCTCTTCGGTGGCGCGGCCCAGCGCGGGCAGCGCGCGCAGGTCGGCGTCGGCGGCGTCCGCGCGGGCGGGCAGTCCGCGGGCGATGTCGTCGCTGATCGCGCCGAGCGCCTGGAGGGCCTGGGTGTAGGCGCCGTAGATCCGATCGGCCGATTCGGGCCCGGACAGCGCCTTTTGGCGGATGTGCGGGAGGGTGGCCAGCAGCTTGGCGGCGGAGGCGTAGACGGCGGTGTCACCCGAGGCGTCCTGGGCCTCGGTGCGCAACTCGCCGATCTGCTGGTCCACCCGGGCGCGCTGGGCCCGGGAGACCGTGGCCGCCTCGCTCCCGGCGCCGGGCCGTGCGCCGCCGGTTTTGGCGGTACGGCTGCCGCGCACGGCGGCGTAGGCGGTCATCCCGTCGCGTTCGTCGGCCAGGGAGTGTGCCAGGGCGATGGCGCGGACGTTCAGCTCCGCCAGATCGACCAGTTGCTGACTGCTGGTGGCGTCGTCGGCCGTCGCCGTCAGGCCGGGGGCACCGGCGCCGAGGACCGCGACGGCCACGACGGCCACCGCCCCGACGAGCCGGTTGCGCACCCGCGCAGGACGGCGCCCCGAGCCACCGTCACCGGCCATGCCCTGTCCCTTACCAGGAGCCGAGTCCGCGCCCGGTCCCGCGATCGAACCGGCCGGTGATCCCGGCTTCCCTGCGCCGCCCCGAAGCCGCATCTTCCGCACCGCTGCTCGCATTCCTGTCTCGCCTGCTCACGCCCTGTGGCGTCGCGGACCCGGCTCGCTCTCCGCTCGCGGGGCGGATCTGCGCGAAAACCGCAGCAACGCACACGTCCGCGAGGGGAAACAGCCCGGCTCTGCGCGTCGCGACGAGCGTCCTGGCCCACCCCATGATCCGGGCAACGACCATTCCACCGGCGCCGCGCAGTGGCTCGGCAACACATGCCCGGCCACCTGAACGAGTGAACATCAATCGGAGTTTGGCCATCAACTTCCGCACGCGAACGTTTTCGGCCGCAACCCCTGGCAACCCCCGGACGGGTTTGGAGATGCGTCCGGGTCCTGGCAGGATGCGCGCCCGCATGCCGCCGGGCCCCGTCCACACCATCCCTGCACAACCGCCCCCGCACGTACACCTGCGCGGCCACCCGTGCCCGACGGCCGGGGCGGAGCGAGGGCCTCCGGCAGACTTGCGGCCATGCACATTGCACTCGCCACCGAGCCGGGCGACCCCCAACGCCCAAATGAGGACTACACATCGGTAGCCCTTCCTGCCTCCGGCCAGGGCGGAGTCCTGGTGCTGCTGGACGGCGTGACGCCCCCCGAGGAGGACTACGGCTGTCTTCACACGGTGCCGTGGTTCACCGCGCGGCTGGGCGGCGCAATGCTCGAACTGTCGGTTTCACACCGGGATATGACGCTGCCTGATGCGCTCGCCGCGGCCATCTCCCGGACGGCCGACATGCACCGGACGACCTGTGACCTTTCTCACGCACGCACTCCGCAGGCAACCCTGGTCGCCGCGCGCTGGTCCGAGGACACCGTCGAACACCTCGTCCTGTCCGATTCGGTACTCCTCCTGGAGCGGACGGACGGCTCGGTGCTGCCGGTGCTCGACCCCCGGCTGGACGAACTGCCGCCCGCGGTCCGGGACCTGCGGGCCGTCGTACGGGCGCTGCCGCGCGGCTCGGCGGAACGGGCCGCCGCGGGCCGGGAGTACGGCCGCGCGGTCGAGGCGCTGCGCAATGCGGAGGGCGGCTTCTTCACCGCGGCCGCCGACCCGTCGGTGGCGGCCCGCGCGGTGACCGGCAGCACCCCGCGGTCCGCGCTCCGCTCGCTGACCGCCCTCAGCGACGGCGCGAGCCGCTGGGTCGAGGTCTTCCGAGAGGGCTCCTGGGCCGACTGCGTGGCCCTGGTGGCCGGTCAGGGCCCCCAGGCCCTGATCGACCGGGTCCGGGCGGCGGAGGCGGCGGACCCCTCGTGCGCGGCACATCCGCGCGGCAAGGCGCGCGATGACGCGGCAGTGATTTTTGTGGCGCCGTGACAAATCGCCGGCGGGCGGGGGTTTTCCGCCCGCGCCACGGCGCGCCGCCTCGACGGCGGCGGGCAGCGGGGCCGGGCGCCGGTGTCGGGGCGGCAGCCTGCGGCTATGCCTCGTCGCCGTCCTGGTCGGTGTCCTGGTCGGTGTCCTGTTCGCCCTCCTGTTCGCCCTCCTGCTCGGCGTTCAGCCGGTGCAGCAGGCGGGCCAGTTCGGCGACCTCGCCGCGGTCCCAGGAGGCCAGGCGGCGGGCGTAGCGGGCGCGGCGGCCGGTGCGGACACGGGTGAAGCGCGCGTGGCCCTCGTCGGTGAGGCGCACCAGGACCGCACGGCCGTCGGCCGGGTCCGGCTCGCGGGCGACCAGCCCGAGCTTCTCCAGGGCGTGCAGCTGGCGGCTCATGGTCGCCTTGCCGACGCCGAAGAAGCCGGCGAGGTCGGTGGCGCGCTGGGCACCGGCGTCGGCCAGCCGGAAGAGCAGGCCGTACGCGGCGGGTTCCAGGTCGGGATGCACCTCTCGTGCCAGTTCGCCGGAAGAGGCACGGGCCCGGCGGAGAAATACCGCCAATTCGCGTTCCAGGGCGAGAAATACATGATCCACGCCAATCGGTTCGCCATTCGCCGTCGCCCCGTCGGCTCCGGTGTTGTGCACGTCAGCGCCCATTCTCCCGCTTTCCCTCACCTGAAAGTTTCTGCCCTCGACGGCTGAAGCCGCAGCTCGGCCAGTATTTCGCAGGATTAGACCAACGGCAGCCCGCGGACCCTCTTTTGGCACGTGGTCTACGCGCGTATCGTCATTTCCGGTATGGCCGTACCCCCTCGGCCCCGGACGTCAGCGGGTCCACCGCGCGTCCTGGACACGTATCTCCGTGTCCGCCTCTCTGTGTCCGCACCTCCGTGTCCGCACCCGGTCCATGCCGTCGGCTCTTCCCCCCTCAGTCCACCGAGATCTTCGGAGGCACGTATGTCCGTGCTCAGATCCGGCTCCCCCCACCGACCCGCACGCTCCCTGGCGCTCGTGGCCGGGGTCCTGCTCTCCCTCCTCTCCCTCCTGCTCGGCCTCTCCGGCACCGCCGGCGCCGCGGGCGTACGGCGCGCACCCGAACCCCGCCACCCCGGCCAGGACTGGGCCGGTTCCCAGATCGCCCGGCACGAGGGCACCGCGGCCGGCGGCGTACCGCCCGCGGCCTCGCTCATGGCGTCCGTCGAAGGGGTCGACGTCAGCAGCCACAACGGCAGCGTCTCCTGGTCGACACTCTGGAACAGCGGCGTCCGCTTCGCCTATGTCAAGGCGACGGAGTCCACCAGCTACACCAATCCGTCCTTCGCGCAGCAGTACAACGGCTCCTACACCATCGGGATGATCCGCGGCGCGTACCACTTCGCCACCCCGGACACCTCCAGCGGCGCCGCCCAGGCCACCTACTTCGCCGGCCACGGCGGCGGCTGGTCCAAGGACGGCAGGACGCTGCCCGGCGCGCTCGACATGGAGTACAACCCCTACGGGTCCACCTGTTACGGGCTGAGTCCGGCCGGGATGGTCAACTGGATGAAGGACTGGTTCGCGACGTACAAGGCGCGCACCGGACGCGACGCCGTCCTCTACACCTCCACCGGCTGGTGGAAGCAGTGCACCGGCAACTCCACGGCCTTCGGCGCCGTCAATCCGCTGTGGATCCCGCGCTACGGCTCCTCGGTCGGCGAGCTCCCGGCCGGCTGGGGCTTCCACACCATCTGGCAGTACACCTCCTCCGGCCCGACGGTCGGTGACCACAACCGCTTCAACGGCTCGCTGGACCGCCTCAAGGCCCTCGCCAACGGCTGAGGACTTTCCCCCTACGGGCCGGCCCGTGCTCCCGTCGCGGAAGCACGGGCCGCCCTCGTCTCAGGCCGCGACCGGGACCTCCGGTGCGGCGCCGTTCGATGCCGGGGTCAGCGCCAGCTCCAGCACCTGACGGACGTCCGCGACCGGATGCACCTCCAGGGCGTCGAGGATCTCGGCCGGTACGTCGTCCAGATCCGGTTCGTTGCGCCGGGGGATGATGACGGTGGTGATCCCGGCGCGGTGCGCCGCCAGCAGCTTCTGCTTGACGCCGCCGACCGGCAGCACCCGCCCGGTCAGCGAGACCTCACCGGTCATCGCCACGTCCGGCCGGACCTGGCGGCCCGACAGCAGCGAGGCCAGGGCCGTCGTCATCGTCACGCCCGCGCTCGGGCCGTCCTTGGGCACGGCGCCCGCCGGTACGTGCAGATGCACGCCGCGCTCCTTCAGATCGGCGACCGGGAGCTCCAGTTCCGCACCGTGGGAGCGCAGGAACGACAGCGCGATGTGCGCGGACTCCTTCATGACGTCGCCGAGCTGGCCGGTCAGCTGGAGCCCGGACGCACCGGTCTCCGGATCGGCGAGCGAGGCCTCCACATAGAGCACGTCGCCGCCGGCGCCGGTGACCGCGAGGCCGGTGACCACTCCGGGCACCGCGGTGCGCCGCTCGGACGGGTCCTGTGCCGACTCGGGGGTGTGGTGCGGCCGCCCGATCAGCGGGCGCAGCTGGTCCACGCCGACGGTGAACGGCAGCTTCTGCTCACCCAGTTCGTGCTGGACGGCGACCTTGCGCAGCAGCCTGGCGACGGCGCGCTCCAGATTCCGTACGCCCGCCTCGCGGGTGTACTCGCCCGCGAGCTTGCGCAGCGCGTCGTCCTCCAGGGTCACCTCGCCGGACTCCAGACCGGCCCGCTCCAGCTGGCGCGGCAGCAGGTGGTCCCGGGCGATGACCACCTTCTCGTCCTCGGTGTAGCCGTCCAGGCGGACCAGCTCCATCCGGTCGAGCAGCGGCTCGGGGATGGCTTCGAGGACGTTGGCGGTGGCCAGGAAGACCACATCGCTGAGGTCGAGTTCGACCTCCAGGTAGTGGTCGCGGAAGGTGTGGTTCTGCGCCGGGTCCAGGACCTCCAGGAGGGCGGCGGCCGGGTCGCCCCGGAAGTCGGAGCCCACCTTGTCGATCTCGTCGAGGAGGACGACCGGGTTCATGGAACCGGCCTCCTTGACGGCCCGGACGATGCGGCCGGGCAGTGCGCCGACGTACGTCCGCCGGTGGCCGCGGATCTCCGCCTCGTCCCGGACTCCGCCGAGCGCGACCCGGACGAACTTCCGGCCCATGGCGCGCGCGACGGACTCACCGAGCGAGGTCTTGCCGACACCGGGCGGCCCGACGAGCGCCAGCACGGCGCCGCCCGCCCGTCGCCCACCACCGCCCTTGCCCGAATCGCTGCGCGATGCCCCTCCTGATGGACCGCCGATCAGCCCGAGACCGCGCTCGGCCCGGCGCTTGCGGACGGCCAGATATTCGGTGATGCGCTCCTTGACGTCCTCCAGGCCCGAGTGGTCCGCGTCCAGGACCTCCTTGGCGCCGGCGATGTCGTAGGCGTCCTCGGTCCGTTCGTTCCAGGGCAGCTCCAGGACGGTGTCCAGCCAGGTGCGGATCCAGGAGCCCTCGGGGCTCTGGTCGCTGGACCGCTCCAGCTTGTCGACCTCCTTGAGGGCGGCCTTGCGGACCTCCTCTGGCAGGTCGGCGGCCTCCACACGGGCGCGGTAGTCGTCACCCTCGTCCTCCGGGTCGCCGTTCAGCTCGGCGAGCTCCTTGCGGACCGCCTCCAGCTGCCGCCGCAGCAGGAACTCCCGCTGCTGCTTGTCGACGCCCTCCTGGACGTCCTTGGCGATGGACTCGGCGACGTCCTGCTCGGCGAGGTGCTCGCGCAGCGCCTCGGTGGCGAACTTCAGCCGCGCGACCGGGTCGGTGGTCTCCAGCAGCCGGACCTTCTGTTCGGTGGTCAGGAACGGCGAGTAGCCGGAGTTGTCGGCCAGCGTCGGCACGTCCTCGATCTGCTGGACACGGTCGACGACCTGCCAGGCACCGCGCTTGCGCAGCCAGCTGGTGGCCAGCGCCTTGTATTCCGTGACGAGTTCGCTCACCGCACCGGGCAGAGGATCGGGGACCGTCTCCTCGACGGCCGTGCCCTCCACCCAGAGCGCGGCACCGGGTCCGGTCGTGCCGGAGCCGATCCGCACCCGGCCCAGGCCCCGGATCAGCGCCCCGGGGTCGCCGTCGGACAGCCGGCCGACCTGCTCGATCCGCCCGAGGGTGCCGATGCCCGGGTACGTCCCGTCGACGCGGGGCACAAGCAGCACCCGCGGCTTGTTGCCCGAGGAGGCGGCGGCCTGCGCGGCCTCCACCGCGGCGCGGACGTCCGCGTCGGACAGGTCCAGGGGCACCACCATGCCGGGGAGCACGACCTCGTCATCGAGGGGCAGCACGGGCAGAGTGAGCGAGGTGGACGTCGAAGCCATGATCTCCCCTTCGGCAAGCAAGTTGAGCTTTTCTCACTCAATGCCACAGGGCCCGGAGATGTTCCCCCGTACGCGTTCGCTGTGAGCGATCAGGGGCGGGGGCCCGCCGGGGCGGCAGGCCGCGCCTGCCAGTGGGCGGGGCGGGTCAGGGACGGCGGGAGGGTGGTGGCGGCATCGCCCTTGGCCGCGTTGAGCTGTGCCTGGGTGAGGAAGAGGGCGCCCGTGAGGTCGGCGCCGGCGAGGTCGGCGTCCCGCAGATCGGCGCCGATCAGGTCCGCCGTGCGCAGATCGGCTCCCGTGAGGTCGGCGGCGATCAGGCAGGCCCCGCGGAGGTTGGCGCCCCGGAGGCCGGCCCCCTTGAGGCGGGCTCCCATGAGGTCGGCGCCCCGCCGCTGCTTCTTACGGCCCGGGACCCCCTCCCGGACCAGTTCGCTGGTGCGCAGCAGCAGGGCGTTGACCTCGCCCCGGTGGGCCGGCACATCGAGCGCCAGGAGTTCCTGGGCGGTGCCGCGGGTCAAGGCTTGGGTCTTCTCCAGTGCGGCCCGCAGCCCGGCGTGGACCGGGCGGGCGGCCGGCAGGGCCAGCGCCTCGGTCAGGTACCACAGGAGCTCGTGCAACTGCCGCATGACGGGGAAGACATCGAACATCTGCCGGGCAGTCCCCGGGGCGCTCCGCCAGTCCTGTCCGCCGAAGGTGACCTGGGAGACCTTCTGCCCGGCACCGAAGCAGTCGAAGACGGTGCAGCCGGTGAAGCCGCGCTGGCGCAGCTGGGAGTGGACCCCGCAGCGGAAGTCCGTCCGGAGGTTGGGGCAGGGCCGGCCGGCGTCCTTGTCGATCGCGAAGTCCGCCGAGGCCGCGAACGGCAGCGCGACGCAGCACAGCCCGAAGCAGCTGCCGCAGTCGGACCGCAGGTCGGGGTCGACGGTGTCCGGAGTCGACTGTGTGAGGGGTATCGACTGCGTACGGGAGGTCGACTGCTTGCGGGGTGTCGATTGCGTACGGGAGGTCGACTGCTTGCGGTGAGGGGACAAGGTGCGTGCACTCCTGCGGCCGGCGAGCGCCGCGCAGGGCCGCGCTCGGGAGGGGCGGCCATTCTCCCAGGCGCCGCGCCCGGCCGGTTTCGTACGCTGCGGCCCGGCAACACCACGCCGGGCACCGGGCGTTGTCAGTGGCCGCCCCTAGCCTCGGACCATGAGCATGATTGGGGAGTACGCACGTGTCACACCTGCCGAACTCGACCGCGTCCTCGGCGATCCCGAGTGGGCGCTGACGCTGGTCAGCGCGCGGCGGGAGGCGGAGGCCGACGCGGGTCCGCAGCCCGTGCCGACGCGCTGCCTCGACATCGACAAGGCCTGGGACGCCCTGGATTCCTGCTGCGCCGGGCGGCCTTCCCGGTGGACATCGTCCATGGCGAGGAGCCCGTCCCGGGCGCCGACGACTGGGGCTACGGTCCGCCCCGCTACCTCACCCCCGAGCAGGTGCAGAAGGCCGCCGCGGCGCTGGCGGAGATATCCGGTGACGAGCTGACGGCGGGTGTCGGCCCGGCGGACCTCGCCGCGGCGGAGGTCTATCCGGCGATCGTCTGGGAGCGGGGTGAGCCGCTGGACTATGTGCGCGAGTACTACGAGCAGTTGCGGCCGTTCCTGTGCGCGGCGGCGGAGCAGGGGGACGCGGTGCTCATGTGGCTCGGATAGCGGCGCCGCCCGGTCCGGCGGGAGGGCGGGGAACGCCGCCGCCGCGTCATCCCTCACGCCCCGTCATGACTGCTACCTTCGCGGCATGTTGCAGCGGATGTCCGGAGTTTTCATCGGCGCATTCTTCGGAACGGTCTTCGTGGTCGCCAATGCGCACGCCCCGCTGAACCCGGTGCTCGGCAACGCCCTGCGGGTGCTCGCGGTGCTCACCTTCGCCGGGCTGCTGGCGCTCGCCCGGCGGGCCGGGCGCCGCGGGCAGTCCGCGGCGGAGGGCCCCGAGGCGCCCCGGTCGGACTGGTTCCGGGGGAAGTTCGCGTTCGTCGTGGGAGCCGAGGTGGCGCTGCTGATCGGCGGGAATGTCGCGCTGCGGGAGGGCGGCGCCCCCCAGGAGACCGGCGTGGCCTGGATCGCGCTGATCGTCGGCCTGCATTTCCTCGCGCTGGCGGCGGTCTGGAAGCGGCGCAGCATCGCCGTCCCCGGCGCCGCCCTGACCGCGCTCGGCATGGCCGGGCTGGGCATGGCGGCGACCTCCGCCGTGGTGTGGGTGCCGTTCGTCAGCGGCGTGCTGTCGGGCGTGGCCCTGCTGGGCGGCTGCGCCTACGCCATCACCCATACGTACCGGTCCGCGGTACGGCCACAGGCACGCGACCGCGACCGCGGGAAGCTCGGGACGTCCGTACGGTCGTGAGGCGGCGGCTCCGGGGCGCGTCCATACGGCCGTAAAACCGCGACCCCGGGACGCTCAAGACGTCCATGCGGTCGTAAGGCGGCGGCCCCGGCACGCGTCCATACGGCCGTAAAACCGCGACCCCCAACGCTCAGGAAATCCGGACAGGCAGCCCAGAGACCCTCAGGACGTCCCTGCGCCCTGCATCGCCGGGCGGCCCAGGTCGCCGAGGAGCGGCGCGGGGCGGGTGCGGTGGGTGCGCCAGCGGCGCAGCAGCGGCCAGGCGGCCACGCCCAGGGTGAGCGAGAGCAGGTGGCCCCAGTCGGTCAACGGATCGGCGTAGGCGAGCAGATCCGTCACGGCCAGATAGCCGACGCCGGCCAGCAGCGGCCAGCGCAACCAGGCCGGCAGCAGGCCCGCCAGGGCTCCGATGCAGGTCATCACGCCGAAGCTGATGCCGTAGTCGAGACGGTGCAAGGAGGACTCGGGCAGCCGGCCGGCGGCGACGGAGAAGGCGACGGGCAGTTCGGTGGCGAGGGTGGCCAGCGCATGGCCGCCGAAGAAGACGGCGGCGGTGCGCAGAGCGCCCAGCCGCCGCTCCAGCGCCGTCAGGACAAAGAGGAACCCGATGGCATAGGCGGAGGTCATCCCGCCGGCGATCCACAGGGCGCTGGCGACCAGCACCATCAGCGGGGACTGCGCGAGATGGACGACGTCCGTGCTGGAGCCTTGCAGCAGCTCGGAGACCAGCCCCGGGTCGCCGTACTCGGCGAACAGCGAGGTGGCCACGAGCAGCAGGGCGTACCCGAAGGTGAAGGGGGTGCCGACGGGAGTGGGCAGCAACCGCCAGGGCAGCAGCCGCCAGGACCGCACGCGGGCGCCGGCCGGCGGGGCGCCCGCCGACGCCCCGTCCTGACCGGCCGGGGCCTCCTGGACCGGGACGTCATGAGCCGCGACCTCCTGGCCGCCGCGCTGCCGGGGTATTCCCGGCAGCAGACCCGGCTGCCCGTCCGGCCCGGCGCCAGGGGCCGGCCTGCGTCCCTGTGCGCCGGACGGCGCGCGTCCGGTCCGCATTCTGTCGGCGGTTCCAAGCCAGCTCACGGTCCGAGGCCCCTTCCGTTCATGGCGCTTCCGGTGAGCCACGCCCGTGTCCCTCGGTCGTGATCGCTCTGCCCTGATCAACGTTCCGGACCAGCCTGCATGCTCAACCCATGAAGAACCTGTGTGAGTGATATCCCTCACATGAGGCAACCGTCACCCAATCCGCCACGTCCGCTCCGATGGCGTCGGACTTCCTCCCGGAGCGTTGGACCGGTGCGGCCCGTATTGGCCACCATGGGCGCCATGGCTCCCGTTACTCCTGCGCAGACCCCGGCCGGCCACCTCGATGCCCCGTGCACGCTCGACCGCCGCGAGGGCCCCTACGGAGAAGTGGTGCTGCGGCAACGGAGCGCGGCCCCCGCAGCCGCGGGAACGGGCGGCCCTGCGGACCCCGTTGAACCCGTGATCTACGAGATCATCGCCAACGGCTGCTTCCTGATGGACACCTCCGACGGCCGCTCCGAGCGGCTGCTGATCGACGCCGCGCTGGCCGCCCTGCCGGCCGGCCGCCCCCGGCCCTCCGTGCTGATCGGCGGCCTCGGCGTCGGCTTCTCCCTGGCGCGCGCGGCGCAGCAGCCGCGCTGGGGCCGGATCGTCGTGGTCGAGCGCGAGGAGGCAGTGATCGACTGGCACCGCACGGGCCCGCTGGCGGCCGTCTCGGCGGACGCGCTGGCCGATCCGCGCAGCGAGATCCTGCACACCGACCTGGTAGCCCATCTGCGCACGGAAGCGGGCCAAGACACCTATGACGCCCTGTGTTTGGACATCGACAACGGTCCCGACTGGACCGTCACCGAGGACAACAACAGCCTCTACTCCCCCGCCGGGCTCGCCGCCTGCCGCGACCGTCTGACGGCCGGCGGCGTGCTCGCCGTCTGGTCCGCGCAGCCCTCGCCGGCCTTCGAGGAAGCCCTGCGAAATGCCGGATTCAGCGGGGTACATACGGAAGAGATCCCCGTTGTCCGAGGCGTCCCCGACGTGGTCCATCTTGCGCGGAAGGGCGCGTAGCCGACAGTCACACCATGCCCGTACGCTGCTGCCCAGCAAGACGCGACCACGCAGGGGCAATGCAGGGGCGGGCCGATGGACCAGACTCAGACAACGCAGGGCGGCGCCACCGCCGCCACGCCGGGTGCCCAGCGCCGGGTACTGGTCGTGGAGGACGACCCGACGATCGTCGAGGCCATCGCGGCGCGGCTGCGCGCCGAGGGCTTCCAGGTGCAGACGGCCACCGACGGCCCGGCCGCGGTGGAGACCGCGGAGGCCTGGCAGCCCGATCTGCTGGTCCTCGACGTGATGCTGCCGGGCTTCGACGGCCTGGAGGTGTGCCGCCGGGTCCAGGCCCAGCGCCCGGTGCCGGTGATGATGCTCACCGCCCGGGACGACGAGACCGACATGCTGGTCGGCCTCGGTGTGGGCGCCGACGACTACATGACCAAGCCGTTCTCGATGCGGGAGCTGGCCGCCCGGGTGCACGTCCTGCTGCGCCGGGTCGAGCGCGCCGCGCTGGCCGCGCACACCCCGCGCAGCGGCATCCTGCGGCTGGGCGAGCTGGAGATCGATCACGCCCAGCGCCGGGTCCGGGTGCGCGGCGCGGACGTCCATCTGACGCCCACCGAGTTCGATCTGCTGGTCTGCCTGGCGAACACCCCGCGCGCGGTGCTCTCCCGTGAGCAGCTGCTGGCCGAGGTGTGGGACTGGGCGGACGCCTCCGGCACCCGCACGGTCGACAGCCACATCAAGGCGCTGCGCCGCAAGATCGGCGCCGAGCGGATCCGTACGGTCCACGGCGTCGGCTACGCCCTGGAGACCCCGGCCGCATGACGCGGTGGTGGCGAACGCCCCTGCGCCGGCTGTGGCAGCGGATCTGGGAGGGGCTGCGCCCGCTCGACCCGTACCGCTCCGTCAAGGCGGCGCTCGGGGCGCTGGTCAGCGTCTCAGTGATCATCACCACACTGCTGGTGTTCGTCGCGATGCACTCCGCGACCGAGATCCGGGTCATCACCATCTTCTCGGTCATCGCGTCGCTGCTGATCACCCAGTTCGTGGCCAACAGCCTCACCGCGCCGCTCGACGAGATGACGGACGTCACCCGCTCGATGGCGCACGGTAACTACCGCCGCCGGGTCCGCTCCGAGCGCCGCGACGAGTTCGGCGCCCTGGCCGACGCCTTCAACCGGATGGCGGCCGACCTGGAGGCGGTGGACACCCACCGCAAGGAATTGGTGGCCAATGTCTCGCACGAGCTGCGCACCCCCATCGCCGCGCTGCGCGCCGTACTGGAGAACGTCGTCGACGGGGTCTGCGAGCCGGACCCGGAGACGATGCGGACGGCGCTGAAGCAGACCGAGCGGCTGGGCCGCCTGGTCGAGCACCTCCTCGACCTGTCCCGGCTGGACAACGGCGTGGTGCCGCTGCACGCCCGGCGCTTCGAGGTCTGGCCGTATCTGTCCGGGGTGCTCAAGGAGGCCAATATGAGCCGCGGCGCCTCCACGCTCTCCGGGCTGGCCGGCTCGGGCACCCACACCCGTACGGACGTCCATCTCCACCTCGACGTCTCGCCTCCGGAGCTGACCGCGCACGCGGACGCCGAGCGGCTGCACCAGGTCGTCGCCAATCTCATCGACAACGCGATCAAGCACAGCCCCCGGCACGGCCGGGTCACGGTGCATGCGCGGCGCGGCGAGGGGCCTCAGAGCCTGGTGCTGGAGGTGCAGGACGAGGGGCCCGGCATCCCCGAGTCGGAGCGCTACCGGGTCTTCGAGCGCTTCAACCGCGGCGGCCCGGCCCCCTCGGGCCCCGGCTCCGACGGCGGAACGGGCCTGGGCCTGGCCATCGCGCGCTGGGCGGTGGACCTGCACGGCGGACGCATCGGCGTGGCGGAATCACCCCGCGGTTGCCGGATCCGGGTCACCCTTCCGGGGCTGGAGTCAGCTCGAAGCTGACGTCCGCTGACGTAGGGTCGGTGGTGGAAGCACTCGTCCGTGGGCGTCACGGCGATGCCGCCTACCCGGGCACAGGCAAACTTGGTGTGTTTCCCGCCAAGTCCTGCCCCGAAACCCCTCCGGGAATGTGACGTACGCGACGAGTACCCCTCCCAGCCTGCATCAGGGGTCACAACAGGCGTAGCCTTTATTCCCGCTGTCCACCACCTTAGGAAGCGGAAGAGGGCGGTTGCCGCCGTGTCGCTACAGTCCCCCAACAGCTCGAGCATCTCGACCGACCACGAGGGGCAGGGAAAGAACCCTGCCGCCGCGTTCGGTCCCAATGAGTGGCTCGTCGACGAGATCTACCAGCAGTACCTCCAGGACCCGAACTCGGTAGACCGAGCCTGGTGGGACTTCTTCGCCGACTACAAGCCGGGCGCCACCACGGCGCCGAGCCAGCCTGCGGAGGGCGCTGCCCCCGCTGCGGCCGCCCCGGCGCAGTCGTCCCCGGCAGCGCCCCCCGCCGCCGCGCCGAAGCCGTCCGGCACCGGAACGGCCGACGCCGTGCCGGCCCCGGCTCCGGCCGCCCCGGCGAAGCCGGCCGCGAGCGCTCCGGCGCCCGCCCAGCCGGCCCCGGCCAAGAGCGCGCCGGCCAAGGCCGCCGCGAAGCCGGCGGCCGCGCCCGCCGCCGAGGCCACGGGCGGTCCCGAGTTCGTCACGCTGCGCGGCCCCTCGGCCGCCGTTGCGAAGAACATGAACGCCTCCCTGGAGCTGCCGACGGCCACGTCCGTCCGCGCGATCCCGGTGAAGCTGCTCTTCGACAACCGCATCGTGATCAACAACCACCTCAAGCGCGCCCGGGGCGGGAAGGTCTCCTTCACCCACCTCATCGGGTACGCGATGGTGCAGGCCCTCAAGGCCATGCCGTCGATGAACTACTCCTTCGCGCTGAAGGACGGCAAGCCGACGCTGGTCAAGCCCGAGCACGTCAACCTCGGTCTGGCCATCGACCTGGTGAAGCCGAACGGTGAGCGCCAGCTCGTCGTCGCCGCCATCAAGAAGGCCGAGACGCTGACCTTCTTCGAGTTCTGGCAGGCCTACGAGGACATCGTCCGCCGGGCCCGCGACAACAAGCTGACGATGGACGACTTCACCGGGGTCACCGCGTCGCTGACGAACCCGGGCGGCATCGGCACGGTCCACTCCGTGCCGCGGCTGATGCCCGGCCAGTCCATGATCATGGGCGTCGGCTCGATGGACTACCCCGCGGAGTTCCAGGGCACCTCCCAGGACGCCCTGAACAAGCTCGGTGTCTCCAAGGTCATGACGCTGACCAGCACCTATGATCACCGCGTGATCCAGGGCGCCGCCTCCGGCGAGTTCCTGCGGATCATGAACCAGCTGCTGCTCGGCGAGAACGACTTCTTCGACGACATCTTCAAGTCGCTGCGGATCCCCTACGAGCCGGTCCGCTGGCTCAAGGACATCGACGCCTCGCACGACGACGACGTCACCAAGGCCGCCCGGGTCTTCGAGCTGATCCACTCCTACCGGGTCCGCGGCCACGTCATGGCCGACACCGACCCGCTGGAGTACCACCAGCGCAAGCACCCCGACCTCGACATCACCGAGCACGGCCTCACCCTGTGGGACCTGGAGCGCGAGTTCGCGGTCGGCGGCTTCTCCGGCAAGTCCATGATGAAGCTGCGCGACATCCTGGGCGTGCTGCGCGACTCGTACTGCCGCACCACCGGCATCGAGTTCATGCACATCCAGGACCCCAAGCAGCGTCAGTGGATCCAGGACCGGGTCGAGCGTTCGCACAAGTCGCCCGAGCGCGAGGAGCAGCTGCGCATCCTGCGCCGGCTGAACTCCGCCGAGGCGTTCGAGACGTTCCTGCAGACCAAGTACGTCGGCCAGAAGCGCTTCTCGCTGGAGGGCGGCGAGTCCGTCATCCCGCTGCTGGACGCGGTCATCGACTCCGCGGCCGAGTCGCGGCTGGACGAGTGCGTCATCGGGATGGCCCACCGCGGCCGCCTCAACGTCCTCGCCAACATCGTCGGCAAGTCCTACGCGCAGATCTTCCGCGAGTTCGAGGGCAACCTCGACCCGAAGTCGATGCACGGCTCCGGCGACGTGAAGTACCACCTGGGCGCCGAGGGCACCTTCACCGGCCTGGACGGCGAGCAGATCAAGGTCTCGCTGACCGCCAACCCCTCCCACCTGGAGGCCGTCGACCCGGTCGTCGAGGGTGTCTCGCGCGCCAAGCAGGACATCATCAACAAGGGCGGCACGGACTTCACCGTCCTGCCGATCCAGCTGCACGGTGACGCGGCGTTCGCCGGCCAGGGTGTGGTCGCCGAGACGCTGAACATGTCGCAGCTGCGCGGTTACCGCACCGGCGGCACGGTGCACATCGTCATCAACAACCAGGTCGGCTTCACCGCCGCCCCGGAGTCGGCCCGCTCCTCCATGTACGCCACCGACGTGGCCCGCATGATCGAGGCGCCGATCTTCCACGTCAACGGTGACGACCCCGAGGCCGTCGTCCGTGTGGCCCGTCTGGCCTTCGAGTTCCGCCAGGCGTTCAACAAGGACGTGGTCATCGACCTCATCTGCTACCGCCGCCGCGGTCACAACGAGTCGGACAACCCGGCCTTCACCCAGCCGCTGATGTACGACCTGATCGACAAGAAGCGCTCGGTGCGCAAGCTCTACACCGAGTCCCTCATCGGTCGCGGCGACATCACCCTCGAAGAGGCCGAGCAGGCGCTGCAGGACTTCCAGGGCCAGCTGGAGAAGGTCTTCACCGAGGTCCGCGACGCCACGACGACGCCGGCCGCCCCCGAGGTGCCGCAGCCCAAGGCGGAGTTCCCGGTCTACGTCGACACCGCGATCTCCCAGGAGGTCGTCAAGCGGATCGCCGAGTCCCAGGTCAACATCCCCGAGCGGGTCACCGTCCACCCGCGTCTGCTGCCCCAGCTGCAGCGCCGCGCCGCCCAGATCGAGGACAACACCATCGACTGGGGCATGGGCGAGACCCTCGCCATCGGCTCGCTGCTGATGGAGGGCACCCCGGTCCGGCTCGCCGGCCAGGACTCCCGCCGCGGCACCTTCGGCCAGCGCCACGCGGTGCTGATCGACCGGGAGACCGGCGAGGACTACACCCCGCTGCTCTACCTCTCCGAGGACCAGGCCCGCTTCAACGTCTACGACTCGCTGCTGAGCGAGTACGCGGCGATGGGCTTCGAGTACGGCTACTCCCTGGCCCGCCCGGAGGCGCTGGTCATGTGGGAGGCGCAGTTCGGTGACTTCGTCAACGGCGCCCAGACGGTCGTCGACGAGTTCATCTCCTCGGCGGAGCAGAAGTGGGGCCAGACCTCCGGTGTGACCCTGCTGCTCCCGCACGGCTACGAGGGCCAGGGCCCGGACCACTCCTCGGCCCGGATCGAGCGCTTCCTCCAGCTGTGCGCGCAGAACAACATGACGGTCGCGATGCCGACCCTGCCGTCGAACTACTTCCACCTGCTGCGCTGGCAGGTCCACAACCCGCACCACAAGCCGCTGGTCGTCTTCACCCCGAAGTCGATGCTGCGTCTGAAGGCCGCGGCGTCGAAGACGGAAGAGTTCATGACGGGCGGCTTCCGCCCCGTCATCGGCGACGCCACGGTCAAGCCCGAGGACGTCCGCAAGGTCATCTTCTGCTCCGGCAAGGTCTACTACGACCTGGAGGCCGAGCGGGAGAAGCGCGGCGCGACCGACACGGCGATCGTGCGGATCGAGCGGCTCTACCCGCTTCCCGGCAAGGAGCTCCAGGCGGAGATCGCCAAGTTCCCGAACGCCGCGAAGTACCTGTGGACCCAGGAAGAGCCGGCGAACCAGGGTGCATGGCCGTTCCTCGGCCTCAACCTGATCGACCACCTCGACCTGGCCGTCGGCGCCGATGTGCCGCACGGCGAGCGGCTGCGCCGGATCTCCCGGCCGCACTCCTCGTCGCCGGCCGTCGGCTCCGCCAAGCGCCACCAGGCGGAGCAGGCACAGCTGGTCGCGGAGGCCTTCGACGCCTGAGGCGCCGGGCCGCCGGGGTGACCGGTGCAGGACAGCGGAAGGGCCCGTCCCCCTAGGGGGCGGGCCCTTCCGCGTGCGCGGATGCCGGCACGATCAGCCGGCCCTGGTCGCCGGTCCCTACACCTGGTGCAGCCAGGCGGTGAAGAACAGCGCCAGACCGACCGCCACCAGCGCCGACAGCGGCAGCGGCCACCAGCGGCGCCGTCGCCCGGACAGCGTCTGCTCATTGGCCCGGTCGACGGCGACCATGCCGCGCAGCACTCCCAGCGCCGCCACGGCGACGGGCACCGCGACCGCGGCGTGCACCACCCAGGCACCCACCAGCGTGGGCCCGCCCCAGGAATGCTGGTAATCGTGCGCGTCGACCAGGGGATACAGCAGTCCGTTGAACAGTCCCTGGGCCGCTAACAACGCCACCGCCCAGCCGAACAGCCCCAGTGCGATCCCGCATCCCCCCTGTGCCGCATACGCCCCCCGTGACTGCCTGATCCCCACCGCCAGCCTCCCGACCGAGGCCGGCAGCAGGCGCAGGCCCTTCCCTGCCGCCGCCCACGCAGAGGCGCCCACGAGGCTGCCCACAACAGTGGCCGGAGTGATGCGGTGCGCCCCCTGGCGCCGATTCGTATCCATGCCGCCATCCAACCAACTCGCCTGCGGCGGCTCCTTCGTGGCCGTCCTGCCCCCACGTACTCAGACGGGCTGCGGTTCGAAGTCCCAGTACGGGCGGCGGCGGCGCCGGGCGGAGAGGGTGTGCGGGTGCTCGGCGCCCAGCGTCTCGGCGAGCTGCCCGATGGCCTCCTGTTCCAGCTTGGCCGCCTCCGGGCCGCGGCGGAGCGCCCGCAGGTCCTCGGCCAGCGCCGTCTTCGCGGACAGCGTCAGCGGATGGGACTCCCCCAGCGTCGCCTTGGCGCGCTGCAGGGTGGCCCGGCCCAGCTCCACCGCGCCCTCCTCGTCGTCCACCCGGCTGCGGGCGGCACCGGCGTTCAGCGCACAGCCCAGCGTCCAGGGGTGGTCGGGGCCCATCGCCTCGGTCATCCCGCCGAGGGCGGCCTCCGCGAGGTCCAGCGCCTCCGCCTGGTCCCCGAACTCGCCGCGGACCAGCCCGACATTGCCCAGGGTGCCGACCGTGTAGGGGTGCCGCTCGCCGGCCAGCGCGCGATAGCGCTCGGCGACCTCCTCGGCGAGGTCCCGGGCGTGCCCCAGATCGCCGTGCTCGCGCAGGAAGGTGGCGTGGTCCGCGCGCACCATCAGCGTCTCGGGGTGGCGCGGCCCCTGCACCCGGCGGGAGCGCTCGACGAGGTCGGCCAGCAGGGCGGCGGCGCGGGTGGTCTCGCCGGAGCGGCGCAGACACAGCGCGAGGTTGTGCTCGGCGCGCAGCGTCTGCGGGGTGTGCGGGCCCATCACCTGCAGATGCAGCCGGGCGTTGAGCTCCTGGGCGGAGGTGGCGTCGCGGTAGCGGCCGAGCAGCCGCAGGGTGCGGGCGTGCGCGGTACCCGCGTTGAGCGTCAGATGGTGTCGTTGGCGCAGTTCGCGCTCCCGGAAGGCCAGCACCTCGCGGTGGGTGACCAGGGCTTCTTCGTACCGGCCGAGCAGTGTGAGGACATTGCCGAGGTTGTGCCGCGAGGAGAGGGTGCGGGGGGCCTCCGGGCCGAGGAGGTCGGTGTAGGCCCGCCAGACGGCGTCGAAGAGGTCGTAGGCCTGCTCGTAGGAGCCGAGCGCCATCAGCGTCCCGGCCAGACCGTCCTGGGCCCGCAGCAGATCGGCGTCGGAGGGGCTGCGCTCGGTGGCGAGCTGGTCGACGACGGCGCTGCCGACGGCCTCGGCCTCGCGGTAGCGGCCGAGCCTGCGCAGCATGTTGGCGTGCTGGTGGGTCAGGACGAGCATGGTGCGCTGGGTGGCGGCCAGCCGGGTGCGCCAGCGGGACATGAACTGTTCGCACAGCCGCAGGCCCATCCGGTATTCGCCGCGGACCCGCAGATATTCGACGCAGTTGAGCAGCAGCTGCTGGACGGCCGGTTCGGGGCTGTCGAGGACGCCGGCCGGTTCCAGATGCGGGATCAGCTCGGCGTAGCGCTCCCAGTAGCGGGTGTCGGCGGGGTTCTGCGGGTCGGCGGTGACCAGCACCCGGCAGGCCGTCGCCGACATCTGGTCGCGCTCGTCCTCGGACATGTCGCTGCGCAGGAACCGGTGGTAGAGCCGGTGCATCAGCGCGGTCTCCACGGCCGGGTCGGCGTCCTCGGAGACCTGGTAGTCGAGGCGTACGGCGGTGGACTCGGTCAGCCGGCGCAGTGCGGTGTTCCAGCTGATCGGCTCGGCGGCCAGATCGGCGAGGTGCTCGGGCAGATCGCCGCGGCGGGCCTGGGCGAGCATCGGGACGGGGATGGTGTCCGGGGCGAAGAACGCGAAGAGCTTGAGGAGTTCGACCGCCGCGGGGCTGCGCTCGCGCAGCGTGTTGAGGGTTATGGCCCAGCTGGTCTGGAAGGCCATGGGGTAGTCGGAGGAGATCCGGATGCCGACGAGGCTGGGCTCACCGCGGCGGATCAGCTCGATGTACTCCTTGGGGGACATCGGGTTCGCGTCGAGCCAGGCGGCGGTCTGGGCGAGCAGCAGCGGCAGGTCCTGGACGGCGTCGGAGAGCAGATCGGCTTCCATCGGGGTCAGCCGCGGTGCCCGCCGCCGGGCGTAGGCGACGCTCTCGACGCGGTCGAAGGGCAGCACCTCGGTCTCCTGGGCGCTGCCGGAGCCCGACCAGTCACGGGTCAGGGTGGTGATCAGGACGTGTCCCCGGCCGTCGGGGACCAGGTCCTCGATCTGCTCCATGTCGTCGGCGCTGTCGAAGATCAGCAGCCAGCGGCGGTAGGGGCGGCCGATGCGGAGCGCTTCGTGGACGGCGCGGATGCGGTCGCCCAGCTCCCGGCCGACGGGGAGCCCGAGGCGGGTGGCGAGTTCGGCGAGCTGCTCGCGGGCGGCGCCGCGGTTGGTGGCGCTGATCCACCACACCACGTCGTAGTCGTTGCCGAAGCGGTGGGCGTACTCGGCGGCGATCTGGCTCTTGCCGACGCCTGAGGTGCCGTAGAGCGCGAGCCGGGTCTCCAGCGGCGGGCCCGAGCCGGTCTGGGAGCCGGCCAGCTTGCCGTGCAGCTCTTCCAGCACGCCGTCGCGGCCGGTGAAGCGGTTGTTGCGGCGCGGGATGTTCCACACCTCGGGCGGGTCGTTCGGGAAGCGGGGCGCGCCGGGCCCGTCCTCGTCCACCGGACGGTGCGGCGTCGCGATGCCGAGCCGCGTCAGCACCCGGCGGTGGGCCTCGCGCGCGTCCAGGTCGCGCAGGTCGGCGGGGCGCAGCAGGGACGCCGTGGCGGGCAGGCTCTGGGTGGCCACGCTCACCGCGGCGAACCGGTCGGCGTGCGGGGGCACCACTTCCCGCAGCGCGGCCGTCCACTCCTCCGGTGTCTTGGGGCCCAGCCGGAAGTACCAGTCGTCCAGCACGATCAGCAGCCGGCCCTCGGCCTCCAGCAGGCCGGACAGCTCCTGGGCCAGCGCGGTGTCCGCCTGCGGGTCCCAGCGCAGCATGGTGGTGCCGTGGCCCTGCTGCTCCAGCTGATGGGAGATCCACGCGGCCCAGGGCCGGGTGAAGCCGGCGTAGCTGATGGTGATGTGCGGGGTGGAACGGGCCGGATCAGAGGAACCAGAAGAACCAGAAGAAGTGGCCTGATCGACCATGCGACCGTCTCCCTGGGATGCGATGGTGCGCGCGTGCGCAGGCTGTTTCCTCAGGCACGCCCTGGCTTTTTGGCACGATAGCCCAAGTGTCCCTCCAGGTGGCGACAGTGCGTCAGGTCGTGTGGGGGTACCGCCAGTTGGGCGCGACCTCGGCCTTGAGGCGGGCCGCGATGTGCCGGATCAGGCGTTCCAGGTCGGCGCAGTAGACGGAGGGGTTGCGGAACCCGGTGCCGTCGGCGCGGTAGCGGTGTGCGTAGTTGCCGCCGCCGCACACCTCCACCAGGGCGCAGCCGCGGCACCGGTCGCCCAGGCCGTCCCGGCCGGTGCGGCGGGCGGCCATGCCGGGGTGGGCCAGGGCCTGGTCGAAGGTGTGGTGGAAGACGTCGAGGCCGGTGGCCGCGGCGCCCTCGTAGGCGGATTTGAGCGAGTCGACCTGTTCGATGGCACCGTCGGTGTCCACGATCACGGCGACGACCGGGGAGAGGCCGACCGCCTCGCTGGAGCTGGGGCGGCCCAGGAGCAGGCCGAGGATCTCGGTGAAGACCCGTACCCGGGGCCCGGGGCCGCCGTCCCACCACAGGTCGAAGACGGTGCACAGCCAGTCGCCGTAGGGGGTGCGGCTGCCCCTGCCGGTGGTGACGGGCGGTGGGCTGGACCAGTTGGCGTGCGGGAGGAGGAAGTCGAGCATCGGGGGGCCCAGGGCGCGCAGCGAGCCGTAGACCTCGGCGGGGTCGGCGGTGATGTCGATGGTGCACAGGATCCCGGCGAAGACCCCGGGCCGGTCGTGGAGCAGGCCCGCGGCGCGGGAGACCGCGGGCCAGGAGGGCCGTCCCGCGTGGTCGACCCGGCGGCGGTTGAGGCCGGGGGTGCCGCCGTCGACGCTGAGGCCGAGCCGGAAGCCGGTGGCGCCGAAGGTGTCGATGATGTCCGCGGTCAGCAGCGTCCCGTTGGTCTGGACGCCGAAGTCGGCGGTGCAGCCGGCGGGCAGCGCGGCGCGGACGGCGGCGGCCTGGTCCAGCAGCGGGCCGGGGCCGGTGAGCAGCGGCTCCCCGCCGTGCAGATCGATCCGGACGGCACGCAGCCGGTGGGTGCGGGCGTGTTCGGCGATGCGCCGGGCGGTCTGCCGGACGGTCGCTGCCGGGACGGTCCTCGGGCGGGTACGCCAGCTGCGGTCGGGGCCGGCGTAGATGTAGCAGTAGGTGCAGGCGAGGTTGCAGCGGCTGTGGACCTTCAGGACGAACTGTCGGAAGGGCACCACGGCGGTCCGGCCGGTCGTCTCCCCCGCCACGGCGTCGCCCCCTGCCCTCGTCGCATCATCCCCTCGTCGACGGTCGGCCCGCTCAACTCCCGCCCGTCGTCTGATACATGGCTCCGCCCCCGATCGAAGAACCGAGTGCCCCGGCAACTGGCCGGTTCCCTTGCACGTTTGCCCAAAAACAACCGTCCCTGATCGTCAATGCAAGGCTATTTCCGGGCCGTCCTCGTAGTACGCCACGGCGTCCTCCGCCGACGGCCAGTTGCGCAGCAGCAGCGTCGCCACCTCGCCCAGCACCGGATGCTCCGTCCGCGCCGCGAGAACGCCCACGTCAACCCCGGCGAAGTCCGGCAGCCGCTCGGCCGACGGCCCCGGCGGGGCCGCCACCACCGGTTCGGTGCGGGGGATAGTCGCCACGCTGCTCTCCTCTGGGCCGGCTGGACGGGGGTGTTCCCGGACTCCCGTCCGCAGAAACACCTGCGGTGAGGGACGGTCAGGCAGTCCTGAGGGGCCGCCGGGTGCGGTCAGGCGGCGGATTCGAGGGCACGCATACGGGCGCGGGTGCGCTGGGCCTCCGGGCCGGTGTCCTCGCCGGCGCGCTGCCACTGCTCCCAGCTCTCCCGGTAGGCGTGCAGCGCGGAACGGGACCCCGCGGTGACCTCCAGGACCTCGCCGCGGCGGTGGTGGGCGCGGGCGGCCAGCAGGGCGCTGCCGGCGCGCCGGGCGGCCGCGGCGGCCCGGCGGTAACAGGCGGCGGCGCGGTCATGGCGCTCCCGGGAGTCGAAGCGGCGGTCCAGCAGCAGCTGGACGTCGCCCACTTCGAGCCAGGCCTCGGCCGACACCGCGGCGGGGACGTCGGCGCCGCGGGCGGCCAGCTCCAGGATCCAGTCGGCCTCGTGCAGATCGGCGAGCGAGGGCTGGCGTTCGTAGCGCAGCCGCAGGGCGCGGCCGAACAGCAGCCGGTGGTTGCCCAGGTCCGGGTCCTGCGGCGCGACCCGGCCGAGCGCCTCGCGCAGCACGTGCACCGCCTCGTTGGCCAGCCGCTTGCCCGGCCCGTCGGCCGGCTCCTGCCGGGCGCGCAGCAGCAGCGCCGCACCGCGCTCGGCGAGCAGCGCACTGTGCTCGGGCGAATCGGGCGTGGCCAGCCGGAGCGCGCCGGCCAGCGCGGCGATGGCGGCGTCCAGGGCGGGCAGGGCGCCGGTACGGGTGTGCACCGCGCGCTGGGCGGCGGCGGTACGGCGCAGGCTGTCCGCCTCCAGGGCCCGGTCGTCGAGGGCACGGGCCATCGCCCGGGCGCGTTCGAGGATCGGCAGGACGGACGGCAGCCCCGCGCCGCCGTTCAGCTGGCGGGCCGCCGCCAGATCGAGCAGCGTCCGGCACACCAGCCGGTCGGCGGCGCTGCCGCGGCGGCGCAGCAGGACGACGGCGGTGTCGAGGTCGTCGGCGGCGCGGACGGCGAGCGCCTCGGCGGCGCGGGGGTCCGCGGGGTGGCCTGCGGCCCGGCGGGCCTGGTCGAGCAGCACCCCGCCGCGGGCGGCGTAGACCTCGCCGGGCACCTCCTCGCCGCTGGGCCACTGGTCGAGGAGGGTGGTCAGGGAGCACTCCGCCTCGTCGAGCGGGTCGGGGTCGGGCACGGCCACCGGGTCAACCGCCACACCGGCCGCGGCGGCCGCTACGTCGGGGGCCGGTGCGGGCAGCGCGGCCAGCCGGCGCAGCACCTCGGTGCGCAGCACCATGCTCTCCAGGACGCGGGGGTCGAGCAGGCTCATCAGCCCGCAGGCGGTGTGCAGCCGGCGGGCGGCGTCGGCCAGCGCGATCCGCTCCTCGTCCGGTGTGCCCTCGGCCCGGCGCTCCTGGGCGCGGGCATGGCCGACCCGGCCCAGCACGATCAGCGCACGGGTGCGCTCGGCCTCCCGGCCGGCGGTGACGTCCTCCTGGTCGCCGGCGGCCGGCTCGCCCGCCGTGGCCCGTTCCGCGGCGCGCACCGCCCGCTCCGCCTCCTCCAGGGCGTCCGGCTGGCCCCAGGTCGCCCAGGCGTGCAGCAGGGCGCGCGCGAGGTCCGTACCGGCCTCGGGCAGGCGTGCGGCGGCGGCGCGCAGCAGCCGGACGGCCTCGATCAGGTCCCGGACGGTGCCGTCCTGTTCGTAGCGCTCCAGGAGGGCGGCGCCTTCCGCGGCGGGGCCGTCGGAGACGTACGGGCTGGGGGCGGGCGGGCGCAGCGCCGGTTCGAAGCGGCGCAGCACGCGCTCGGAGACCCGGGCGAAGGGTTCGGGCACCGCGCGCCGGCCGGTCTCGGGCTCGCGGCCGCTGCCGGAGAGCATGGCGACCGCGACGGCCGGGAAGTTGCGGGCACTGCGGCCGAAGGTGCGCTCGATGTAGAGCGAGCAGTGTTTGAGGACCAGGGCGGCCTCGCCCGCGCTGAGCCGGCCGAGTAATTCGTCGCGCACCCCGGGCGCGAAGTCGTACCACGGGCCGCTCACCCCGGCCTGCTCGCCCGCCTGCCCCTCCTGCGGCGGGAGTTGCGTGACCAGGCCGCTGAGCAGCACCTCGGCCAGTTCGGCCGGGCCGGTCTGCGGCAGCATCGCCCGCTGCACCAGCTGGATGACGGGGAGCGCGAGCGGGACGGCCGAGAGATGGACGGCGAGCAGCCGGGCGGCGGGAGAGGCCTGCTGGTCGAACTCGCGGACCATACGGGCCGGTGCGGCGCGCCCGGGCGCGGGCGCCGGGCCGGACGGGAACCCGGCGCCGTGGTCGGCCCGTACGGCACAGGCCGCGCCGCGCAGTGCGAGACCGGCGTCGGCGGCGGCGAGCCGGGCCCAGGAGCCGAGGGCGGAGGGGGTGGCGGAGAGGACCGGGATGGCGCGTTCGCGGGGCGCTTCGGCGGCGGCGCCGGGGGCCCCGGCGGGCCGGCGGCGGCGCCGGGCCGGGCGGAAGTCCAGGGCCTGGTAGGGGCCCTGGCGCCGGATGAGGGTGCCGGCGACGGCGGGCAGCAGCGTGCGCGCCCACATCCGCTGCGGCAGCGGCTGGACGACGGCGAGCGGGGCGTCGGCGGCCCAGCGGTAGAGCAGCCGCTGCATCCGGCCGTCCCGCCAGAGGGGGCCCGCGCAGTCGCTGACGACGAGGGTGAGGTGGTGGCCGGTCGGGTCGTGCAACTGGTCGGCGGGGCGCAGCGGGCGGCCGGGACCGGGGGCCGCCGCGACCCCGACGTCCGGGCCGTGCGGATGGAGGTAGTGCACCGTGACGTCGCGGAAGGCGCCCACGCGCTCGCAGACCTGGCGCAGGTCGTGCAGCATCTGCTCCCAGACGGCCATCGAGGACGAGCCGTCCATCAACAGCCGCAGGGCGGCCGCCCTGCGGTGCACCCCGCGCAGCACCGGGATGATCATTTCGGCGTGGGCGGAGAGTTCGGCGGTGGCCGGCTCGTCCAGCTTGCGGCGGACCGGGGCGACCGGCGGGCGGTAACGCTGGATGGGGCGCAGGGCCCGCTGCAACGGCAGCAGTCCGGGGAACGCGGAGGCGATGGGGACCGCGATCTCGCCGAGCCGCCGCGGGTCCCGGTCGGCGGCCCGCTCGTCCAGGGCGGGCAGCAGCTCCGCGACCCGCCGCCGGGCGCTGTCCCGGAGCGTGGAGGGGGACGGCTCTCCCTCCACGGGGCCGCCGTCGGTGCCGTCCCGGGAATCGTCCCCGGGGCCTTCCTCGCGGCCGGCCGGCGGTGTCCCGTCGGTGTGCGGGGAACCCGGGGAGACGGCCGGCCCCACCCGGAAAGTGGCCGGATCCGTACGGTGCGCCGGGTCCGCGGCCGGGGGCCCGGTGTCCTCGGCGCCACCGGCCCGCTCCTGCGGGGTGATCCACTGGGCGAGCCAGAGGGCATCGGCCATCCCGCGGGCGTCGGCCGGCATCCCCGCCGCCGTCAGCCGGGCGACGAGTTCGTCGAGGGGGCCTGGGCCGGGCTCCCCGCGGGGCACCGCACTCACCTCGTCCGATCAAGAGGCCGCATCAGCTCCGCCGTCAGACGCCGTCGGGTCTCCTCCTCGTCCTCGTCCGTCCAGCCGGCCTTCTGGGTGAGGTGGATGGCGTTGAAGAGCTGGTCGACGGCGCGGACGTCGCCGGGCTCGCGGTCCAGGAAGCGGTCGATCACCGCTTCGTAGCGCCCGTCGGCGCCCTCGCCGAAATGCGCCCGCACCATGGCGGCGAGCCGCTCCTTGTCGGGGACCGGGATGTGGAGGTGGATGCAGCGGCGCAACAGGGGCGCCGGGAAGTCGCGTTCGCCGTTGCTGGTGAGGACGATGAAGGGGAAGGCGCGGCAGCGCACCCGGCCGTCGCGCACCGTCACCTGCGCGCCGTCGTCGCTGAGCACCTCCACCTCGGGGGCGGATCCGGACAGCCGCTCCAGCTCCGGAATCCGGAACTCCCCTTCCTCCAGCACATTGAGGAGGTCATTGGGCAGATCGATGTCGCTCTTGTCGAGCTCGTCGACGAGCAGCACCCGGGGCCGGGCGGACGGCAGCAGGGCCGTGCCCAGCGGGCCGAGGCGGATGTAGCGGCCGATACCGCCGCCCGGCTCGTCGGCGGGGTCGGCGCCGGCCGGCGTCCCGCTCTCCGCGGCGGCCGGGGTGGCGCGGGCGATCTGGAGGTCCTGGAGGCGGCCGATGGCGTCGTAGTCGTACAGGCCGTCGCGCAGCGTGCTGCGGCTGACGACGGGCCAGCCGAGCACCCGGCCCAGGCCGAGTTCATAGGCGACGGAATGCGCCAGGGTGCTCTTGCCGCTGCCCGGTGCGCCGGTCACCAGCAGCGGGCGGCGCAGATAGAGGGCGGCGTTGACCAGCTCGCGCTCCGTCTCGCCGGGGCGGTGGTGGCTGGCCTCGCGGCGCTGCACACCGAGCCGGCGCTCGGAGGACGGGTCGAGGGCGGCGGGCGGCGCCACGAGGGGGCCGCCGTCGAAATCGCGCCAGGGCGGCGGCG
Organism: Streptomyces sp. 2323.1; assembly: GCF_900221035.1. Taxonomy (NCBI): domain Bacteria; kingdom Bacillati; phylum Actinomycetota; class Actinomycetes; order Kitasatosporales; family Streptomycetaceae; genus Streptomyces; species Streptomyces sp. 2323.1. Next base: position 2,667,784 of record NZ_LT907981.1, read on the forward strand.
GCGGAAGATGCTCAATTCCGTCGTGCGGTGCCCCCGCGCCACGGTAGATGAGCCAGTCGCTCACGTCGGAACTCCTCGTCGCCGGCCAGGCATCGGTCAGGAGCGTGGGTCACGGCGCATCGCCGGAGACGTCGGCATCCGCTCCGCCTCCCCCGCGTCGCCACCCGCATCACGCCATCACGTCATCACGAACAAGTCTTCCACGACGCTATGACAGTACCCACCCCTACGGAAGCACACGGGGCGGTTTCCGGTCTCCGGCGCACTCGTCCGCGGCGCTCAAGTGCCCTGTCCGGGGCACCACTTGCGGCACGAGGGGCGGATGCGGCCGCCCTGGGCACCGGGCGCACGGGGGGCGTACGCGGCGCCCGTGCCCGCCCGGGGGCGGCTCCGGCGCCGCTCATCGCGGCGACAGCTGGGGCCGGTCCGGGAACAGCGGCGGAATCGGATCCTCCGGGTCGTCGTAGAGAAGGACCAGATCGCGGGCCCAGTGCGTGCCCTCCTCCGCGGCCTCGGCGGCCTTCGCCCGCAGCTGCCGCACCAGTTCGGGGAGCCGGACCACCCCGCCCGATCCCTGGAGCAACTCCCGCACCCCGCGGTGGAACTCCTCGCAGCCGGCGTCGCAGGCCTGCTCCTCGCCGTGCCCGCGGGCCGGCCACAGCCCGGCCGGGAAGCCGGTGTCCAGGGCGACGCCCACCGCGTCCCGCCCGAACCCGTCGGCGACCGTGTGGCACAGCGCGGGCAGCGCGCCCTCGCCGGCCGTCTCCAGCAGCCGCCAGACCGACTCCGCGCAGGGGCCGGTCCGCGCGCCGGCGCCCTCGCCCGGCCGGACCCGCAGCGCCTGTAGTTCAGAGGCGGTGCGCAGGCCCTGCCAGCGGCGCAGCCAGGCCGGGTCGACCTGTTCGCGCCGCCCCTGGTCACGCAGGATCACCGCGCGGCCGGGGCCCACCGGCCGCAGCCGGGCGGTGCGCCGGGTCGAGGCGGCGACCTCCCACTGGCCGGCGGCGGTGTGCCAGTGCCCTTCGGGGACGGCGACCTCCAGGCGTACGCGGGCGCCCGGTCCGGCGGCGCCGTCGGCCCGCAGCAGTCGGCCGCCGAGCTGCCGCAGCACCTGTTCCCGTGCCTGTTCGAAGGGCACCCCGCCGGCCGACTCCTGGACGTCCACCCGCAGCCACTGCCCTTGGCCATAGCCTTCGCTGACCGACCAGTTGAAGAGCTCCGCTCCGCCCTCGTCGTAGAACAGCGGCTCGAACTCGACGAGGACGGAGCGCGGCCGGCGGCGCACCGGCCCTATCCTGCGCCGGTCCTGCGGCTGCAGCACCACCGCCTTGGCCTGGACGAACTCCGCGAGGCGGACCGCCTGCTCGCGTACCGCGGCGGCCGCTTCGCCCGGCTGGTCGCGGACCTCGTCGGCGGTCAGCTGCGCCACGATCCGCAGATAGTGCACAAAGGTGCGCAGCTCGGTGTACGGGTCGCTGCCCTGGTAGAGCGCGCCGTGCCCGTCCCGCCAGGTACGCAGCGACCAGGCCGCGGGCCGCTCGCCGCGGTCCAGCACCTCACCTACGGCGGCCTCCACGATCAGCGGGTCGCGCGGCGCGGGCAGACGGGCGAGCAGGTCCAGCGCCTGCAGCCGCTCCTGGACGCCCCACAGGCGGCCGCGGCCCGCCATGATCGCGTGCTGGGCGTCGAACCAGGTGGGTCCGGTGGCCCGGCCCAGCTCCTGACCGGCCCAGTGCCAGCGGTCGTGCAGGCTCATCAGCGCGTGGTACGGGTCGGGCCCGAGCCCCTCGGCGCCCGCCACCAGGTGTTCCGGCCCCAGTCCGCGCAGTGCGGTGACCGGCACCGCGAGCCCGACGTGGTCCTGCTGGTGGCGGCCCTTGACGATGCCGACCACCTCACCGCGGTCACAGTCGATCAGCGGCCCGCCGGAGGCGCCGGGCGTCACCCGGACATCGCTGCCGAACTGCAGGCCCCGGGCGTCACGGGCACCGAAGCGGACCGCGATGAAGGTGTCCACCGGGGCGGCGGGGGCGGCAGCACGGTCGCCGTGGACGTCACCGGGGGCGCGGCTGCGGGGGCGGCCCGCGTCCGCGCCCCCGCCCGTACAGGCGTCCCCCGACCCGCCGCCCCCGGCTCCGCCCGCGGCCGATCCCGACCGGTCATGGCCACCGTCATGGCCACCGGAGTCATGGCCGCGGAAGATGTAGGCGTCCTCCAGGAGCGTCGCCGGCTGATCGCTGAGCCAGGCGCAGGGGTGCCGGCTCTCCGGGTCGAGCAGCCGGACCAGGGCGAGGTCGGCGCGGGCGGCGCCGGGCCCGGCCTCCGGGGCGGGCCGACTCAGGTCGTACGCCTGCCGCGCGGGCACCACCCGGCCGCCGAACGCGACCCCGAAGACCCCGTCCGGCCCCGTCTCACGGCGCCGTCCGTCGCTCGCCGCCAGCACATGGGCGCAGGTCAGCACCCACCCCGGGGCGATGAGTACGCCGCTGCCCCACATCCGGGCGCCGGGGGCGCCCGGTGCGGCGCGCAGTCCGACGGTGGTGCGCCCGGCGTGGTCGAGGAGCTGTGCGTAGCGGGCGCGGTCACCGCTGCCGGCGGTCCGGCCCTGGGAGGTGGCCATCAGCGGCTCGAATCGTCCGGCTCCCGGCGGTCGGCCGTATGCCACTGGTCCTCGCGACGCCAGGTGAGCGTGATGGAGAGGTTCGACTTCGCCCCGCCGTCCGCGAGCAGGGCGACGGCCTTGCCCGGCTTGGCCGACAGCTCCACGCCGAAGGTCACACTGGTCTCGTGCGGCGCGACCCGGCCGGTGGCCTGGCGGACGCTGGCGGCGACCCCGCCGATCACCTCGCCGAGCCCCTCGACCCGGGCGCCGAGCGCATCCCAGACACCGACGTCCTCGAATTCCCCGTCCCCGGTGTCCACGCCGTCCGGCGCGTCGAGTCCGGGGGCGTCGAGCCGGGAGACCCGGGCCCAGACCTCCGTGCCGTCGGGCAGCTCGATGCGCTGCGCGCGATCGTGCATCACGGCCTCCTGCTCCCCGTAGGCGGCAATTCCCCCATTGCCGCGGGACCGTTGACAGGTGATCAGGCTAGCCCGCAGGCGTCTGTGGCGCGAGAGGTCCGTGAGCCTGCCTATCCTGGCTGGGAATGACCCATGACCCCTGGTGGAGAGCGCGTGTATTTCACTGACCGTGGCATCGAGGAGCTGGAGAGCCGGCGCGGCGAGGAGGAGGTCACCCTCGCCTGGGTGGCCGACCAGCTGCGGACGTTCGTGGACCTGAACCCGGACTTCGAGGTCCCGGTGGAGCGGCTGGCCACCTGGCTGGCCCGGCTGGACGACGACGAGGACGAGTAGCGGCGGCTGGGGGCGCGTAGCGATCACCCACCCTCATCCACAGCGCACGGCGGACCGCTTGACTTCCGCGATCCGCGATATATCGTGTCTAGCGAGGACGCGATATGTTGCGTTGCAATGCTCACAGGGGAGGCCAGTGATGTCAGCCGGGACCGAGTGGTTGCAGAATCCGACGCAGGTGACCGCACCACGCACGCTGGAGATCGCCGACCCCGTCGAGGCGCTCACCGTCCGGGTGTACGGCGGCACGGTCAACGTCGTCGGCACCTCGGACGGCGGCCCCGCGCGGGTGGAGATCAGCGAGCTGGACGGCCCGCCGCTGACCGTCTCGTGCCGCGACGGCGTCCTGTCGGTCGCGTACGAGGACCTCCCCTGGCGGGGTTTTTTGAAGTTCCTCGACCGCAGGGCCTGGAACCGCAGTGCGGTCGTCTCGGTGACGGTGCCGGCCGGCACCCGCGTCGAGGTCGGCGTGATCCGCGCCGGCGCGGTGGTCTCGGGCATCACGGGACGTGCGGACGTACGCGGCGTCTCCGGCGACAGCACGCTCGTCGGCCTGACCGGCACGGTGCTGGCCGAAACGGTCTCGGGCAACGTCGAGGTGCAGTCGCTCACCGGCGATCTGCGGTTCCACTCCGTCTCGGGGAATCTGACCGTCATCGACGGTGCGGGCGGCGGGGTGCACGCGGACTCCGTCAGCGGCGACATGGTTCTCGATCTCGCTCCCGGCAAGGGTGCCGACATCGCGCTGACGACGGTCTCCGGGGAGGTCGCCATCCGGCTGCCCGACCCGGCCGACGCCCGGGTGGAGGCCAACACCACGTCCGGCACGGTCGCCAACGCCTTCGACGACCTGCGGGTGAGCGGCCAGTGGGGCACCAAGCGGATCACCGGCTCACTGGGCGCGGGCACCGGCACCCTCAAGGCCACCACCATCTCCGGCGGCCTGGCCCTGCTGCGCCGCCCCGCCCCTGCGGACGAGGACCACGGGCGGGACGATACCGACGGCGGCCACGACAGCGGCCCGCACGAGGACTCCTCCGCCACCACCACCGGGAAGAAGGTGCGCTGACCATGCCCCCTGTCTTCGCCCACGGCCGTCTGCGCCTCTACCTCCTCAAGCTGCTGGACGAGGCACCACGGCATGGCTACGAGATCATCCGCCTCCTGGAGGAGCGCTTCCAGGGCCTCTACGCCCCATCCGCCGGCACGGTCTACCCCCGGCTGGCCAAGCTGGAGGCCGAGGGCCTGGTGACGCACGCGACCGAGGGCGGCCGCAAGGTCTACTCGATCACCGACGCCGGACGGGCCGAACTCGCCGACAGAGGAGGCGAGTTGGCAGATCTGGAGCTGGAGATCCGGGAGTCGGTCGCCGCCCTCGCCTCCGACATCCGGGAGGACGTGAGCGGTTCGGCCCGGGATCTGCGCCGGGAAATACAGGAGGCCGCCCAGCAGGCCCGCAAGGACGCGGAGCGCGGGAAGGCCGGGCGGACCGGCGGGCGGCCGGACGCCGAGGAGGACGGCGCCGGGCAGCCGTTTTCGGATGCCGGCGACTACCTCGACGGCATGTTCGGCGACAAGGACTCCTGGCGGCAGGCGAAGGAGGAGTTCCGGCGCGCCAAGGACGAGTGGAAGGAACAGGCCCGGCGGGCCAAGGAGGAGAGCCGGCGGGCCAGGCAGGACGCCCAGCGGGCCCGTAAGCAGGCCCGGGACGCCCAGGCATTCGCGCGCGAGGAGGTCCAGCGGGTCCTCAAGCGCGTACAGGAACAGGCCCAGGGGGCGGTGCGGACCGGCGACTGGTCCGGGGCGGTGCGCGAGGCGCTGTCCGAGGTGACCCGCGAGGTCGGGCGCTTCACCGGCCAGTCCGGCGCGGGCCAGGAGGAGGCCGGACGGAACGGCGCCGGCCGGGGCGGCGCGGACCACGGGACCCGGGTGACGGTCGAGCGCGTCGATCTCGGCAAGCCGGACCCCGGGGAGGACGCGGCGGCCGAGGCCCCGCCGGCCCCGGAGTGGGCGACGGAGCCGGCCGGTGACGACCCGGCCCGCGACTTCGACCGGCTGCTGGACCGCTTCCGCGACGATCTGCGGGATGCGGCCCGCGATCACGGCGTCAACGCCGAGCAGTTGAAGGAGTCCCGCCGCCGGCTGTCGGCAACCGCCGCCCATATCGGTGCGCTGCTGAGCCAGCCGAAGCGGTATGCGTCCGGGACGGATCCGGACGCCTGAGCCGGCGGGGCGGCCGGGCCCGGCACGCCCGCTCAACCCAATGGCCGAGGCTCCGGCGCCCCAATACACGTCCGCAGTCCCGCGATGAGCCGTTCGCACCGCTGGTCCCCGCTGCCGCCCATCCGGTTGGCGGTATAGGCGAAGCCGACGCCGAACTCGTCGTCGCCGAAGCCGAATTGACCGCCCGCCCCGCTGTGGGCGAACGAGCGCGGGCCGAGCAGCCGGCGGAACGGCGAATCGAGGATGACGCCGGTCCCCCAGCGTGCGCCGAGGTCCGGCAGCCCCGACCACGAGGGGCCGCCCGACTGCTGCCGGACCGCATCCGTGACGGTGTCCGCGCCGAGCAGCCGCGGCCCGCCGTCCACCCCGGTGGCGACTGCGGCGTACAGGGCGGCCAGACCGCGCGCCGACGAGACCGCGCCCGCACCGGGGAATTCGGCGGTCAGCAGGGCGGGGGCGTTGTAGCCGTGCGGATGGTCGAGCCCGGGGAAGGGCAGTACGCCGTTCATCGTCAGCGCCCGCATGGCCAGCAGGTCGGAGCTCGGCAGCGGCGGCCGCCCCTCGGCCTCGACGAGGCGGGCCAGATGTGGCAGTTCCTCCTGCGGCAGGCCGATCCAGGTGCGCAGGCCCAGCTCGTCGGCGACGGCCCGGCGGAAGTAGCCGCCCGGCGTCAGACCGGTCAGCCGGCGGATCACCTCGCCGAGGAGGAAGCCGAAGGCATGGGCGTGGTACTCGTACGCCGTACCGGGCTCCCAGAGCGGCGGCTGCTCCTCCAGCGCCCGGATCACCGGGGTCCAGGCGGTCAACTCCTCGAACGACAGCTTCCGTTCGACGAGCGGGACGCCGGCCGTGTGGGCCAGCACCATCCGCGGGGTGATGCCCTCCTTGCCGTGCCGGGCGAACTCCGGCCAGCAGTCGGCCACCGGAGCATCGAGGTCCAGCCGGCCCTGCTCGGCCAGCAGAAGGACGCAGATGCTGATGACGGCCTTGGCGAGGGACATGACGGGAAGGACGGTACGCGCGTCCCACGCCCGGCCGGTCCGGTCGTCGGCACTCCCGCCCCACAGGTCGACGACCTTGCGCCCGCCCACGAACACGGTGACGGCGGCGCCGAGTTCCCCGCCCTCGGCGAAGTTCCGGGCGAATGCGTCCGCGACGGCTCCGAAGCCCTCGTCGGCCGTTCCGTGGTACGGCATCTGCTGCTCACTTCCTCGCATCGGGACCGGCGGCCCCCCATGGGCCGTCGGCGGGGTCACGATACGGAGACGGCCGCCGCTCCTCGATCGAATATCCAGTACGGAGACGACCGGCCACCCGACGGCGGCGGCCGGATCCGAAGAGGCCCCAACACGGGTCCTGTTACCCACAGTTGCCATCGGCGGTCTGGATTCACGCGGCGTAATCGGGGAAACCACTACTTCGCACGGCTTTTCGTCCGGCACCGGGCTCCAGGGGTCCCAGCTGCCCGACTCCGCGGACCGGCGGGCCGTGTTCCGGACCACCACCGCCCCACTCCCTGTCTGCGCACGCATCGTGAAGGCCATGAGGTAAAGCGATGTCGGAATACCTTTCGGTCGCCCGCCGGATGTGGCACCTGCTGGAGCCACTGCACGCCACGCTCTACTTCGCCCCCGAGGCCCGCCAGGTCGCCGCCGACCTCGGCCATGATGTCGCGTCCCGCTGGCCCAGCTATTTCGCCTGGCGTACGGCTCCGCTGGGCGCGGCCGGGCCGGAGCTGGTGGCCGCGACGTACTACACGTTCAGCCCGCGGATGATCGCCCGGTACCTCCCGCAGATCTGGACGGTCGCGGACCCGGCCAAGGTGCTGGATGCGCGGCTGCTGGCCATGGACCGTGCGCTGACCGCCCTGATCGGCGGCCGGCTGAGCGCCGCGCAGCTCGCCGAGGCGGCCCGGCTCGCCCGCCAGGCCGCCGAGAACGCCGGCACCGCCGCCCGCCCGCTCGCCGCCGCCAACCGCGATCTGCCCTGGCCGGACGCCCCGCACCTGACGCTCTGGCAGGCCGCGACGGTACTCCGCGAGCACCGCGGCGACGGCCATCTGGCAGCCCTGCTGACCTGCGGACTCGATCCGTGTGAGGCCCTGGTGTCGTTCGCCGCGATAGGTGCCGCGCCGGCCGCCGACTTCGTGGGGCGCGGCTGGAGCGCCCACGAGTGGAGCGACGCCCGCCACCGCCTCGCCGCCCGCGGCTGGATCGCTCCGGACGGCACCGCGACCGAGCGCGCCCGCACGGAGCGCGAGGCGATCGAGCGGACCACGGACCGGCTGGCGGCCGGCCCGTGGCGCGCACTGGGCCACTCCCGCGCCGAAAGGCTGGCGCAGCTGCTCAACCCCGTCCTCGGCGCGGTCTTCGAGGCCGGATATCTGCCGCGGCACAGCACGCTGGGCATCGGCACGGTCAAGGTCGCTTACCCGTAACCGGGTGCGGCGGTGGGGTGCTGGTGCCGCGCACCGGAGCGCCTCCGCACCGCCCGGGGCGGCCCGGCGCACGGCCCGCTCCGGCCCCTCAACTCGCTTTTCTGCCACGGCTCTCCTCCAGCACTCGCACCACCGCCTCGTGGGTCACCCCGTGGTCGGCGAGCACCGCCGCCGCCGGTCCGCGCCCGGTGGTCAGCGCGAGCAGCAGATGCTCGTCGCCGATGGACCGGTCGCCGCGCCCGGCCACCATCCGCAGGGCGCGCTCCAGGACGGACTTCGCCTCCGCGGTGAACCGACGACGCACCCGCCGGCGCCGCCCGGGCGACCGGCCGGCGGCCAGCGCGCCCACCCCGTGTTCCTGCTCCACGCTCGCCACGATCGCGTCGACATCGATGCCGAGCCCGGCCAGTGCCGCTACATCGGCCGCCGAGACCCCGCCACGCCGGCGCGCCGCCGCCAGGCCGTCCGCCACCGATTGCCGCCGCTCATGGAGGCCGAGGGCGGCGAGCGCCCCGGCGGCCGGTGAATCCGTCCGGTCCAGCAGGGCGAGCAGCAGCTCCGGCTCGCCGATCGTGTCGCTGCCCGTACGGTCCGCCTGCTCAGCGGCACAGCTCACCACTGCGCGCGCCTCGGCCGTGAACTTCTCGAACATCAGCGCCTCCCGTGCTTCTTGTGGACCGCCTGCCTGCTGACCCCCAGCTCCGCCGCGATCTCCTGCCACGACCAGCCCTTCGCCCGGGCGCTGCGCACCTGTACGGCTTCGAGCTGTTCCAGCAGCCGGCGGAGCGCGGCCACGGCACGGAGTCCGACCCTGGGGTCGCGGTCACCCGCCCGCTCGGCGAGATCCGTTGCTTCGCTCATGATGTCAATTTAGGTTGACGCGAGGGGCTGCGTCAACCTTCATTGACACGGATTCCGAGTCGGGTAGGCGATTGCGGGCGGGGACGGCGGGCGCCCGGCGGGAAGGAAGCGCCGAGGGGGCGACCGAAGGGCCCGGCAGCGAGGGAGGGGCCGGTCGAGGGGCACCCGGCGATGAGGCTGAGCCGACCGAGGGGCACCCGGCGGCAAGGAAGGGCTGACGGGCGGGCCCCCGGCAGCGAGGAAGGGGGGCCGAGAGGCACCCGTCGATGAGGAAGCGTCAGCCGAGCGGGCGGCCGGACAGCCGGACGACCGCCACGGTGCGGTCCGTCCGCAGTCCGTCGGGCAACGCCTCCGACCCCGTCCACAACACCGCGTCGAACCGCTCCAACCGCACTTCGGACTCCCCGGACGCCCCGGGCACTCCAGACTCCCCGCGCACTCCAGACTTCCCGCGCACCGTAAGCCGGGTCGGCCCCTCCAGCGCCACCACAATCAGCCCGCCCGCGGCATCCGGGCCACCCACAAGATCCGGGCCGCCCACCGCCCGACCCTCCAGCTCCAGCGACCAGCCCCCACCCACCATCTCCACCGCCCCCTCCGCCCGCCCCTCCCGGAGCATCACATTGAGGTTGACGACCGGCCCGTCCAACAGCCGGGAGGCGGTCGTGGCGCCTCCGGGGAAAGCGAACGGGCGGTAGCGGCCCGGCAGCAGCCGTGGGGTGCCGTCCACCGTCAGCTCCAGCCCGGCGCCGTCGACGACGGTGAGGATCCGCCGGACCCCGGGCAGCGGCGAGTACGGCCCGTCGCGGGTGACGTCCGCCAGGCTGACCCGCCAGGCGAAGCCGTCCCAGCCGGCGCCCGGCGGATGGACCGCGATCTCGCGGGTCACCCCGCCGCCGTTGCTCCACGGCGCGGCGGCCCGCCCCGCCGCCCGCAGAATCCGCATGTCTCCGGCCCCTTCAAGCGCCCGTCCGCAGGTCAGACCGTCAACACGACCTTGCCGAACAGTTCGCCCTCCGCCATCTTCGTGAACCCCTCGCGAGCCCGGTCCAGCGGCAGCGTGGAGTCGATGACCGGGCGGATGCCCTTGGCGGCGCAGAAGCTCAGCAGCGACGCCAGCTCGTCCTTGCTGCCCATCGTGGAGCCGACGATCTTCAGCTCCAGGAAGAAGATCCGGTTGAGCTCGCCGCTCTTGGGGGTGAAGCCACTGGTGGCGCCCGAAATCACCAGAGAACCGCCGGGCTTGAGCGACTTGACCGAGTGCGACCAGGTGGCGGCGCCGACCGTCTCGATCACCGCGTCCACCCGCTGCGGCAGCCGCTCCCCGCTCGCGAACACCGCCTCGGCGCCCAGCTCCAGCGCCCGCTTGCGCTTGGCCTCGTCCCGGCTGGTGGCGAAGACCCGCAGCCCCGCGGCGGCGCCCAGCACGATGGCGGCGGTCGCCACCCCGCCGCCTGCGCCCTGCACCAGCACGCTGTCCCCGGGCCGTACGCCCGCGTTGGTGAACAGCATCCGGTACGCGGTCAGCCAGGCGGTCGGCAGACAGGCGGCCTCCTCGAAGGACAGCTCCTTCGGCTTGGGGAGCACGTTCCACACGGGCACGGTGACCCGCTCGGCGAAGGTGCCCTGGTAGCGCTCGGTGAGGATGGAGGGCTTCTCCTTCGGGCCGACGCCGTGGCCGGTCTGGCCGATGACGGAGTGCAGCACGACCTCGTTGCCGTCCGCGTCGATACCGGCGGCGTCACAGCCGAGGATCATCGGCATTGCGTCCTCGGTGATGCCCACCCCGCGCAGCGACCACAGGTCGTGGTGGTTGAGGGAGGCGGCCTTGACGTTGACGGTCGTCCAGCCGGGGCGTACGTCGGGGGCCGGGCGCTCCCCCAATTCGAGGCCGTTCAGCGGCTGGTCACGGTCGATGCGGGCGGCATAGGCAGCAAACATGATCCCAACGTAGGCCGCGGAGGGGCGCTGCGGTACCGCGTACGGGTGTGACACGCACCGCGCCGCCACAAGCGCACACGGCCACGACGACGGGCCGGGCCCGCACCCTCACAGGTGCGGGCCCGGCCCGTGGGCGGAGTCTGCCGGGGCGTCAGCGGCGCGCCACGCCCTCGGCGCGGGCGGCGGCCGCGACCGCGGCGGTGACGGCCGGGGCGACCCGCTCGTCGAACGGCGAGGGGATGACCCGGTCGGCGCTGAGCTCATCGGCGACGACGGCGGCCAGCGCCTCGGCGGCGGCGAGCTTCATGCCCTCCGTGATGCGCGAGGCCCGCACCTGCATGGCGCCGGCGAAGATGCCCGGGAAGGCCAGCACATTGTTGATCTGGTTCGGGTAGTCGCTGCGTCCGGTGGCGACCACGGCCGCGTACCGGTGCGCGATGTCCGGGTGGATCTCCGGGGTGGGGTTGGCCATCGCGAAGATCATCGACTCCTTCGCCATCTTCGCCACCGCCTCCTCCGCCACCGTGCCGCCCGAGACCCCGATGAAGACATCGGCGCCGTCCAGCGCATCCTCCAGCGAGCCGGTCAGCCCGCGCTTGTTGGTGAAGCCGGCGACCTCGCGCTTGACGTCCGTGAGGTCGGTACGGTCCGCGGAGACGATGCCCTTGCGGTCGCACACCGCGACATCGCCGATGCCCGCCTCGATGAGGATCTTGGCGATCGCGACACCGGCCGCACCGGCGCCCGAGATGACCGCACGCAGCTGGCCGAGCGCCCGGTCGGTGAGCTTGGCGGCGTTGCGCAGCGCGGCCAGCGTGACCACGGCGGTGCCGTGCTGGTCGTCGTGGAAGACCGGGATGTCCAGCCGCTCCTGGAGCCGGCGCTCGATCTCGAAGCAGCGCGGCGCCGAGATGTCCTCCAGGTTGATGCCGCCGAAGGACGGCGCCATCCGGACGACGGTCTCGATGATCTCGTCGGTGTCCGTGGTGCCGAGCGCGATCGGCACCGCGTCGACGCCGCCGAACTGCTTGAAGAGGATGGCCTTGCCCTCCATCACCGGGAGGGACGCCTCCGGGCCGATGTCGCCCAGGCCCAGCACCGCGGTGCCGTCCGTGACGACGGCGACGACGTTGGACTTCCAGGTGTAGTCGTCGACGAGTTCGGGCTGCTCGGCGATGGCGCTGCACACCTTGGCGACGCCCGGTGTGTACGCGAGGGACAGGTCGTCCTTGTTGCGGACGGGCACGGTCGCCTGGATGGCCATTTTGCCGCCGCGATGGAGCGCGAAGGCCGGATCGAAGGCGTCGTCGGGCGCACTGCCCGCGCCCGCGCCTGTAGTGCTGTCGCTGCGAGGATTGACGATCTCCGCTGCCACTTGTCTTACCCCTTTTAATCGTGAATCTGCTGAGGGTGGCCACTCCCTGGTTGAGGGGTGGGCGGGCACCGCGTCCGGACCCTGCACGGCAGATGGCCGCCGCGCGGGGGGAGGATCGGACGCCGGGCGCGCCGCACACGCGCCCTGAGCCCCGGATGAGGGGTGTAACGAACCTTTCTACCCGACGGGCGCGGGCCCCGACGAGTTGGATTCATTACTCTCGGCTTCAGATACCAGACAATAACCTTGAAGTGTGCAAAAAGCGTGAAGCGCACAAACAACTCAAGAGTGCCGACCTTCGCGGTCCGCACCCCGAGACGGCCGGAGCGAGCGGGACATCCTTCACATCCCGCCGGCGGCCCACCCCCCTTGCGCCGCACGGCCGTCAACCCGCCGAGCCGTCCGTTATCCGATTTTGACCTGTGTGATGGTCCGAATACCGGAGTCCGGGTGGCAGGATTCCCGTCACCAACCGAGGTCACGGCGCTCCAGGGTGTGTACCCCGGCCTTTGTCACGTCGGCTTCTCCATCCGCAGGAGGATCAGCATGACCGCACGCACCACCCGTCGCCCGGGCCTCGGCAGGTCTCGTACAGCCGTGGCCACGGCGGCCGCGGTCGCGGCCTCGCTGCTGCTGCTCAGCGCCTGCGGAGACCAGACGGATGCGGCCATCGCCAAGCGTGAGGCGAAGAAGAACCGCAATGTGCATGCGCCGCTGTTCAAGAAGCTGCCGAAGGACGTGCAGGAGAAGGCGCTGCTCCAGGTCGGCTCGGACATCACGTACAAGCCGGTGGAGTTCCGCTCCAACGGCGCGGTCATGGGCATCGACCCGGACCTCGCGGAGGCGATGAGCAAGGAGCTGGGCATCAAGCTCAACTTCAACAACGCCACCTTCGACACCCTCATGGGCGGCCTGAAGTCCAAGCGCTACGACATCGCGATGTCGGCGATGACGGACACCAAGGAGCGCCAGGAGGGCATCGACAGCAACACCGGCAAGAAGATCGGCCAGGGCGTCGACTTCATCGACTACCTCAACGTCGGCGTCTCGCTCTACACGCGCAAGGGCAAGACCCAGGGCATCGACGGCTGGGAGACGCTGTGCGGCAAGAAGATCGCGGTGCAGCGCGGCACGGTCTCGGACGACCTGGCCAAGGACAAGTCGAAGGCCTGTGAGAAGAACGGCGAGCAGGCCATCTCCATCGAGGCGTTCGACAACGACTCCGAGGCCCAGACCCGACTGCGTACCGGCGGTGTGGACGCCGTCTCCAGCGACTACCCGGTCGCGGCGTACGCGGTGAAGGTCTCCGGCCACGGCAAGGATTTCCAGATGGTCGGCGGGGCGCCGCTCAAGGCGGCCCCGTACGGCATCGCGGTCCCCAAGGGCAAGCAGCAGCTGCGTGACGCGCTCAAGGCCGCGATGGAACTCGCGATCAAGAACGGCTCGTACGCCAAGGTTCTGGACAAGTGGGACGTCAAGGATGCCGCGGTCAAGGACGTGCAGATCAACGGTGGCTCCTGAGCCGCCGTCAGCTCGCCCGTCCGCTCCGCGCACCTCCCGCCGAATGCTGAAAGGCAACACCCGTGTCAGTTGACGTCGACAAGTCGGCCCAGCCGCCGGCGGACGCTCCGCCGCCCCAGCCCGAGCCCATCAAGGCCATCCCGGTCCGCCATTACGGGCGCTGGGTGGCGGCGGTCGTCGTCCTCGGACTGGTCGCCCTGCTCGGCCGGGCCTTCGCCTCCGGGAACGTCAACTGGGACGCCATCCCCCAGTACATGTTCAATGCGGACATCCTCAAGGGCCTGCGCAACACCCTGCTGATCACCGTGCTGTCGATGATCATCGGCATCGTCCTCGGGGTGATCCTGGCCGTGATGCGCCAGTCCAAGAACCCGGTGACCTCGACGGTCGCCTGGTTCTACGTCTGGTTCTTCCGCGGAACACCGGTCTATGTCCAGCTGTTCCTCTGGTTCAACCTGGGCCTGGTCTTCCAGTACATCGACATCATGCCGATCTACAAGGACGAGTGGTCGGACTTCATGACCCCGTTCCTGTGTGCGCTGCTGGGCCTCGGGCTCAACGAGGCCGCGTACATGGCGGAGATCTGCCGGGCCGGTCTGAACGCGGTCGACGAGGGCCAGACCGAGGCGGCGCACGCGCTGGGCATGAGCCACGCCAAGACACTGCGCCGGATCATCGTGCCGCAGGCGATGCGGGTGATCGTGCCGCCGACCGGCAACGAGGTCATCAACATGCTGAAGACCTCCTCGCTGGTCATCGCCGTCCAGTACTACGACCTGCTGCAGGCCGCCCAGAACGTCGGCCGGGACTCGGGCGTCGTGGTGGAGATGCTGATCCTCGCCGCCGCCTGGTACCTGATCGCCACCACGGTGCTGAGCATCGGCCAGTACTACCTGGAGCGCTACTACGCCCGCGGCTCCAGCCGCCAGCTTCCGCCCACCCCGCTCCAGCGCGTCAAGGCGAAGCTGGCCGGCGGCCTCAACCGCTCCGCCGGAGGTGCGGCATGACCAGCAAGATGACGACGAGCAAGGCCGCGGGCACCAGCGGCGGCCCGATGGTCAAGGCCGAGGGCGTCCACAAGTCCTTCGGCACGGCGCACATCCTCAAGGGCATCGACCTGGAGGTGGCTCCTCGGGAGGTCTTCTGCCTGATCGGCCCCTCCGGTTCCGGCAAGTCGACGTTCCTGCGCTGCATCAACCACCTGGAGAAGGTCAACGCCGGCCGGCTGTCCGTCGACGGCGAACTGGTGGGCTACCGCGAGCACAACGGCAAGCTCTACGAGCTGCGCGACAAGGAGGTCGCCGCCCGGCGCCGCGACATCGGCATGGTCTTCCAGCGCTTCAACCTCTTCCCGCACATGACCGCGGTGGAGAACATCATGGAGGCGCCGATCCAGGTCAAGGGCGAGTCCAGGGCCGCCGCCCGGGAGCGCGCGACCAAGCTGCTGGACCGCGTCGGCCTCGCCGACAAGGCCGCGAACTACCCCTCGCAGCTCTCCGGCGGCCAGCAGCAGCGCGTCGCCATCGCCCGGGCGCTGGCGATGGAGCCGAAGCTGATGCTCTTCGACGAGCCGACCTCGGCGCTCGACCCGGAGCTGGTCGGTGACGTCCTGGACGTCATGAAGGACCTGGCCGCGGACGGCATGACGATGATCGTCGTGACCCATGAGATGGGCTTCGCCCGCGAGGTCGGTGACTCGCTGGTCTTCATGGACGACGGCGTGGTCGTCGAATCCGGCCATCCGCGCGAGGTGCTGGGCAACCCCCAGCACGAGCGGACGAAGTCGTTCCTGTCGAAGGTGCTGTAGCGGCCCGGCGAGGGGGTGCCCTGTGCGGTGGCGTCCGCACGGGGCGCCACCGCGGTGCGGACGCGCCGCCCGATGGCACCCGCGCCGCCGGGCCTACTTCAGGCCCAGCACCATCGCGTCCGTCGGCGAGGACCACACCGTCCGGGCCTCCTCGAAGCCGGACTCGCGCAGCACCTGGGCATGCCATGCCGCCGACGGCGTCTCCCCGTCCGCGTGCTCGCCGAAGATCTCGAAGCGCTCGGCGGTCGGCGCGGCCAGCCGCGGGTCGGCGGCGGCCAGTTGCCACCACTCGGCCCAGTCGAGCGCGCCGGCCGCCTTCGCCTCGTCCCGCCGCGCATGCCGGAGGGCGCGGTCGGCGGCGTTGATCCGCGGGGTGGCCTCGTCGGGCATCCGGTCGGCGTTCAGGAAGACCCCGCCGTCCCGCACCAGGCCGCCGAGCTGCCCGTACAGCCCGCGCAGTTCGCCGCTGTGCAGCCAGTGCAGGGCGGTGGCGGTGAGCACCGCGTCGTACGAGGCGTGCGGCAGCTTCGCCGTCCACGCGGGGTCCTTGAGATCTGCCCGCACGAAGCGGACCCGGCGCTCGCCGGCGAAGTACCCTTCCGCGATGGCCAGCAGCGCGGGATCCAGATCGACGCCCACACTCTCGGCCCCGGGGAACCGCTTCAGCAGCCGGTCGGAGATACTGCCCGTGCCGCATGCGAGGTCCAGGACCCGGGGAGCGGGACCCACCAGCGCCTCGACCATGTCCAGCATCACCCGGAACCGCTCCTCGCGGTCGGGGAGGTACCACTCCTGCTGGCGGTCCCAACTGTTCTGCCACGCCTGCCAGTCGGCGCCGACGACGGTCTCGGTCATCGCTTCCCCTTCAGGGTGTACGTCCGGGTGTAATACCCTTGTAGCTATATCGCCCATTACCTCATCCAGCACTCCGTACCTTAGCTCCCGCCCGTAAGGACTACAAGTGGAACTGGCCTATTACTCGGACTATGCGGTGCGACTGGTCAACACCGAGCAGCCCGAGCGCGGCACCGACAGCCTCACCTCGGTCGAGGCGGTACGGGACCTCTTCGGCCCCGCCCAGCAGGCCGCCCGGCGCGCGACCGACAGCGACGTCACGCGCCTGCGGACGGTCCGCGCCCGGCTGCGCGCGGTCTTCGAGGCCGCCGACGCCGGCGACGAGGTGCTGGCCGTGGACCTCCTCAACGCCCTGATGATGGAGTTCCCGGTCAGTCCGCAGATCTCCGGGCATGAGCACCGCGACGATGGGGGAGGGCGCCCCGACTGGCACATGCACATCGCCGACCACGCGGCCAACGCCACCGCCGGCTACACCGCCACCGCCTGTATGGGCCTGGCCTTCCACCTCACCGACCTGGGCGTGGACCGCCTCGGCATCTGCCAGGCGCGCCCCTGCCGGAACGTCTACCTGGACACCTCCACCAACCGCTCCCGGCGCTACTGCTCCGACCGCTGCGCCACCCGCGCCAACGTCGCCGCCTACCGGGCCCGCAAGCGGCTGGAGAGCGAGCGCTCGGCGCGTACCGGCCGCACCGCCGAGACCACCCAGGACAGCACCCCGGCGACCGACCGCTGAACCCCGCGCGGCGGGCGCACCCGCACCCAGGCGCGGGCGATGACCAGTTCGTCCGGAACCACCCCGAATTCCCGGCTGTCGTTCTCGACGAACGGATTGTCCCCCTGGACCCACCAGCCGCCGTCCCGCCGCTGAACGGCCCGCTTGACGATCAGCAGATCCTGCCGGAACGGATGCCGCAGCACCACCACGGCGCCGGGCCGCACCGCCGCCCCGTACTGCACCACCAGCTGGTCACCGGGCTGCAGCGTCGGCACCATCGACGGGTTGTACACCTCGGCCAGCCCGAACGCCCGCAGCGGCCCGCCCCGCCCCTGCCCCGCTTCCGCGCCCTCGCCCTGCCCGGGCCCGCGCTCGTGCACCTGCTCCGGCATCCCGTACCTCCCGGTCCAGCCCCGGTCCGACCCTCCCCCAGACTCCGTCCGGGGGCACCCCCATCTCGCTTCGCTCACCGGCCCATCCTCCAACAGTCCCAGCCTGACACCGGACTTTTGCCCTAAGACCCCCGGGCCGCCCGAGAAAAGCCT
Source organism: Streptomyces sp. 2323.1 (assembly GCF_900221035.1). Classification (NCBI taxonomy): domain Bacteria; kingdom Bacillati; phylum Actinomycetota; class Actinomycetes; order Kitasatosporales; family Streptomycetaceae; genus Streptomyces; species Streptomyces sp. 2323.1. The sequence goes on from NZ_LT907981.1 coordinate 2,685,424, forward strand.
TCCCCCACCGAGTAATCTCGCACCCGAGAAGACGATCACGAGGAAGGACTGAACATGCTTTCGCGCCTGTTCGCCCCCAAGGTGAAGGTCAGCGCCCACTGCGACCTGCCCTGCGGCGTCTACGACCCGGCCCAGGCCCGCATCGAGGCCGAGTCGGTCAAGGCCGTCCAGGAGAAGTACCAGGCCAACGAGGATGCGGACTTCCGCACCCGCGCCGTCCTGATCAAGGAACAGCGCGCCGAGCTGGCCAAGCACCACGTCTCGGTGCTGTGGAGCGACTACTTCAAGCCCCCGCACTTCGAGAAGTACCCGCAGCTGCACCAGCTGGTGAACGACACCCTGAAGGCCCTCAGCACCGCCAAGGGTTCCAACGACCCGAAGACGGGCGAGAAGGCGCTGGAGCTCATCGCCGAGATCGACCGGATCTTCTGGGAGACCAAGAAGGCCTGACCTCGGCCCGGGCGATCTGACCTGCACTGGCGCGGGTCGCCACGGTCACCTGTCCGCACCCGGTCCGCGGGCCGCCGAACTCGGCGTCCCTGACGGAGCGGGTGCGGTCTTCTTTTTCCGGCAGGGGTGCCACGTCCCGTTTTTCCGGCAGGGGTGCCACGTCCCGCCGGTGGCGTTCACGGCCGGCTGGGGCCGCCCCGTCGCCGGACCCGGTGCAGAGCGCCGCCCGCCATGCCCCGCACGGGCAGTTCGTCCGCCGGGGCGGCGGCGGGGCCGGTGTCGTTGACCGCCCGCCCGTAGCGCCGGGCCAGCGGGGCGGAGGTGAGGCCGTGGGCGAGGACGCTGAGCAGGACCGTGCAGGCGAGCACCGGGAGTACCGGGTGGGCTCCGGCCGGGTCGAGCTCCTCGGCCGCGAGCAGGCCGAAGATGACCGAGGCCAGGCCGCGGGGCCCGAACCAGCCGACGAACAGCACCGTTCGGGCGTCCAGGCCGCTGCCGGCCAGGCACAGCGCCACCGGCACCATGCGGATCACCGTCAGGCTCAGGACGGCGTAGAGCACGGCCTGCCAGGTGAAGTCGGCGGCCATCTCCGGCAGCAGGAGGGTGCCGAAGACCAGCCACACCAGCACGGACAGCAGGGCCGCGGACTGCTCGACGTACCCCAGCACCCGCTGCGGCGCACCGTGCATCGTGCCGAACGCCAGCCCGGCGACGAAGGCGGCGACGAAGCCGTTGCCGCCGAGGGCGAGGGCGGAGGTGTAGCCGAGCAGGGACAGCGCCAGGACGCCCGCGCCGGCGAAGTCCTCGGCGGCCCAGCCGTTGCGGAGTGTGGTTCTCAGCAGCCGGCCGGCGGCCAGGCCGACCACCGCGCCGTACGCCGCACCGACGGCGAGCTCCACCACGGCATGACCGGTGGCGTCCGGTCCGGCGGTCCCCCCGGCCGATGCCATCCCGGCCAGGGCGAGCACCACGAGCGGGGTGACGATGCCGTCGTTGAGGCCGCTCTCCACGTTGATGACCCGGCGGATCTTCACCGGTACCTCCGGGTTGACCATCATCGTGGCGCCGAGCGCGGCGTCCGTCGGCGCGAGCGCGGCCCCGACGTACAGGGCGGCCCAGCCCGAGACGCCGGGCAGGAGGGCGGACGCCAGCAGCGTGCCCAGGCCCACGCACAGCGGGAGTCCGATGCCCAGCAGCCTTACGTAGAGGCCGAGTTCGGGGCGCAGGGCGCGGAAGGAGAGCCGTGCGGCGTCGGTGAAGAGCACCCACACGAGGGTGATCTCGGCCAGCGCCTTGACCGTTTCGTGCGGCAGCGCGAGGTGGAGGGTCCCGGTGCCCTCGCCCAGCAGCAGACCCAGCAGCACGAACGCGGCCGGAGCAGTGAGTTCGAAGCGCTCCATCCGCCGTGAGCACAGGCACCACAGGAACAGCAGGAGCAGGACCAGGGAAAGGGTGCCGTCCACGGGGGCTCTCCAGGGCTCGGCCTCGTCGGCCTTCGGGCCCCCACTCTCGGGCATCGCACCCGGCTCCGGGCGGCGCGCGGCAGGCCGGGGCGCCGCCTTTCACGCTGCTGGCGGAAGGGCCGGGCGCCGGTCAGCCGGCGGCCGGCCGGTGCCGGGCGGCGCGTACCGCGCTCCGGCCGCGAAGGACCCCGGCCGCGACGGCCACCACGGCGCAGCCGCCACGGCCCCCGGCTCGCCGACTTGGTGGGCCCGGTCCCGAGCCGGACCGCGCCCCGTTGTGCGGTGCCGGATTGCCGCGGCGGGGCCCGGGTGCTCTGATGTGGCGGTGACGGCAACAGGCGACGCGCGGCGCGCGGTCGAGGCGGTGTTCCGGATCGAGTCGGCGCGGCTGATCGCCGGGCTCACCCGGATCGTGCGCGACGTGGGGCTCGCCGAGGAGCTGGCCCAGGACGCCATGGTGGCCGCGCTGGAGCGGTGGCCGGAGACCGGCGTCCCGGACAATCCGGGCGCCTGGCTGATGGCGACCGCCAGGAACCGTGCGATCGATCTGCTGCGCAGACAGGAGCGGCTGGCCCGCAAGGTCGAGCTGCTCGGGCGGGACGCGGAGAGCGGTCCCGGCCGGCCGGAGGCGGACTTCGCACGGGTCGAGGACAGCGGAGGGATCGAGGACGATCTGCTGCGGCTGGTGTTCCTCTCCTGCCATCCGGTGCTGTCCACCCCGGGGCGGGTGGCGCTGACCCTGCGGCTGGTCGGCGGGCTGCGGACGGACGAGATCGCCCGCGCGTTCCTGACGTCCGAGGCGACCGTGCAGCAGCGGATCGTCCGGGCGAAGAAGCGGCTCGCCGACGCGAGGGTGCCGTTCGAGGTGCCGGCCAGGGCGGAGTGGGGCGAGCGGCTCTCGTCGGTGCTGGAGGTCGTCTATCTGGTCTTCAACGAGGGGTACGCGGCGACGGCCGGGGACGACTGGATGCGGCCGGCGCTGTGCGAGGACGCGCTGCGGCTGGGACGGATGGTGGCCGGGCTGCTGCCGAAGGAGCCGGAGGCGCACGGGCTGGTGGCGCTGATGGAGATCCAGGCCTCGCGGTCGGCCGCCCGTATCGGGCCGACGGGCGAGCCGGTGCTGCTGCTGGAGCAGAACCGGTCGCGCTGGGACCGGCTGCTGATCCGGCGCGGGCTGGCCGCGCTCGCCCGCGCCGAGGAGCTGGGCGGCACCCTCGGCCCGTACGCCCTGCAGGCCGCGATCGCCGCCTGCCACGCCCGGGCGCGCACCGCCCGGGAGACGGACTGGCCGCGGATCGCGGTGCTGTACGAGGCGCTGGGGCAGGTCGCGCCGTCCCCGGTCGTGGAGCTGAACCGGGCGGTGGCGGTGGGCATGGCGTTCGGTGCCGCCCAGGGCCTGGCGGTGGCGGACGGGCTGGCGGCGGAACCGGCGCTCGCGGGCTACCACCTCCTGCCGAGCGTGCGCGGCGATCTGCTCGCCCGGCTGGGGCGCGCGGCGGAGGCCCGGCAGGAGTTTCTGCGGGCCGCCGCGCTGACCCGCAACGCCCGGGAACGGGCCCTCCTGGAGGAGCGGGCGGCGGAGCAGGAGGAGGGCGGCACGGGCCGTGGCCGCCCGCCCGGGAGCTGAGATCCGCCGCGCCGTACGGGAGCTGCCTCTTCCCCGACGGCGCCCGCGCCGCACGGGCGGATTGCCGCAAAGCGGAACAGACAGCATCATGTGCGAGGTGGACCCGCCCGCCACCGTGACTGGAAATGACCTGTCGATGTCTCGCACTCCGCCGGCCCCCGAGGGGCGCACCCGGGCCGCGCTGCCGGTGCTCGCCCTCACCGTGGCGTCGGCCCTCTTCCTGGTGTCCGGCTGCACCGGGGCCGGTGAGGCCAAGAGCGCCGGCCACACGCCGGCCGCTTCGGCCCCCCAGCAGATGTGGGCCCCCAAAACGCCCCCGCCGCCGCTCGCCGAGCCCAATGCGAAGCTCACCGACGGCGTGCCGTCACCGGTGCGCGGGGTGCCGCGGGTGCCGTCCGGCGACATCCACCAGGTCTCGGCGCTCGCCATCGCCAAGGCCCGGCTCACCACGATGACCAGCCCCCTCGACGAAGAGGGCACGGACCAGAAGATCAAGAACTGCAAGGCCATCGGGGAGAAATCGTGCCCGGTCCAGTCTCCGCAGTACCGGGACCTGAACGGCGACGGCAAGGACGAGCTGCTGCTCGGCATCGCCTCGGGGCCGTACTTCCTGTTCCTGTGGGCTTTCACTGTCAAGGACGGCCGGGTCACCGTGATCCTCGACCAGGCCGAGCGGCCCCGGTGGGTGAAATTGTCGGGCCGTGACGTGATCGTGCAGGAGCCGGCCGACAACGGCTACGACATCCGCCGGGTCTACTCGTGGGACAAGCGGGAACAGGCCATGGACGAGCGGACCACGGAATACGTGGAGTCAAGCCGGAAATGAGCCGTTGGGCAGCGCCCGGCCCTTCCGACCCTGATCCACCAGACAGGCCCTACGCGCTACATCCCCACCGACAACAGCCCGTCATGGCGCACCAGCCACGCCCGGTACGCCTCACTCGCCCAGGCGATCTCCATGTACGAGGCGGTCAGATCGGCGAACAGGTCGTCCGCGGAGGCGGCCGGGGCGGCGTCCTGGCGGCAGGCCATGAAGAGGCGGACGGCCAGCGGGTCGCCGTACAGGGGGCGGATCGCCATGCCGTGCCGGGAACGGGCGGTCGGCTGGCAGGGGGTGACCACCTCGCCGGCCGTGACGAGGTCGACCGCGGTGAGGTAGTCGCCGTGCACGACCCGCGGGGTGATGCCGGCCGCGGCCCAAATACGGCGCAGGCCCGCCCATTCGCCGTCCACGGTCGGGTCGACCATCCACTGGTCGTCGGCGAGGTCCGCCACCCGCACGACGGCCCGGGCGGCCGCCGGGTGGCTGTCCGCCAGGGCGATGAACTGCGGTTCCCTGGCGACGAGTTCATGCTCGACCAGACCGTCGGGGACCCGCAGCGGCGCGCCCTCGACCTCGTGGACGAAGGCGGCGTCGAGCTGTCCCGTCGCCACCATGTGGAGCAGGGCATTGGCGGACACATCGGCTCTTATCGTGGTGTCCGTCTCCGGCAGCCGCACCCGCAGCCGCCGCAGCCAGCCCGCGACGGCGGGGCTGTTGGTGCTGCCGATGTGCAGCCGTGCGCCCCGTTCGTGATGGGAGGCCGAGGCGATTTCGTCGATAAGTGCCCGCATTTCGGCCACGATCGGCCGGGCCCGGCACAGCACCGCATGCCCCAGCGGGGTGGGCCGGCTGCCGGTCGGTTCCCGGAAGAACAGCTGGCCACCGAGGGCCTTCTCGATGCGGTGGAGCTGGGTGGTCAGGGAGGGCTGGGTCATGCCGAGCTGCCGCGCCGCCTTGCGTACGCTGCCGGTGTCGGCGATGGCGCACAATGCGCGAAGATGCCTGACCTCTAGCTCCACGTCCGGAGCATAACGAGGTCGGCATACGTCACACCAGACTCTCAAACCTGCCTCAACTCCCTTTTTTTCCGGGGTATTGGCCTGCGCTATCGCCACCTGGCATCTCCGTCATGCGGGTGAACTGAGTCCAGACTCAACGGCACCAAGAAATCCGCAGGGCCCCGGTCGCCGCCCCACACGGCGACCGTACGGCCCTCGGAGCTTAAGGAGCCCCCCACATGAGATCTCCCAAGACAGCGCTGTCGGCAGCGCTCGGTCTGGGCCTCGCCGCCGCGTTCGCAGCCGCGGCGCCGGTTTCGGCAACCACCCCCTCCTCCCCCGCCAACTCCCACCACAGCACCCCCGCTTCGATCGCCGCCTACCAGGGTTCGGCGGCCGAGAAGGCCGACACCAAGGCCTTCTTCGAAGCAGTGATCAAGTCCGCACGGGCCAAGATGAAGGCCCACCCGGGCGCGGCGACGGTCACCGTCACCTACGACGCCGGTGCGGCGCCGACGTACAAGAGCCAGATAGCCGAGAGCACCTCGATCTGGAACAGCGCGGTGCACAACGTGAAGCTGCAGGAAGGCAGCGGCGGCGACTTCCAGTACAAGGAAGGCGACGACCCGCGCGGGTCGTACGCCAGCACCGACGGCCACGGCAAGGGCTATGTCTTCCTGGACCACAAGCAGAACCAGGAGTACAACTCCACCCGCGTGGCCGCGCACGAGACCGGCCATGTGCTGGGCCTGCCGGACCACTACGAGGGTCCGTGCAGCGAGCTGATGTCCGGCGGCGGTCCCGGCACCTCGTGCCAGAACGCCCAGCCGGACGCGAACGAACGCGCCAAGGTGGACCAGCTCTGGGCCAACGGCCTGGCGGGCATCCGCCTCGGCAAGGCCTCCTGACCCCCTCGGAGGCGCTCCGGAAACAACGAAGTTCGGCGGTGGCCCAGCGGTCCCGGCCCGGCTGACGGCAGCCGGCTCCGCGTACGGCCTGGGGCTGACGAGTACCGGTACCTGGCGGACGGCGCTCGTATCCCCACCAGCCCTCGCATCTCTGCGCCGCCCGTGCGGTGGGGCTCACTTCGAGCCCCACCGTTTTCGTCTGTCCGCGACCGCGCCGGTCAGCCCCACAGCGCCTGCGCGGCGGCCGCACCGGCGAACGCGGCCGCGAGCCCGGCCAGCACGCTCGCCACGACATTGGCCGCGGCATAGCCCCGCGCCCCGTCCGCCGCCAGTCGCAGGGTCTCGTAGGAGAACGTCGAGTACGTGGTCAGCGCCCCGCACAGGCCGGTGCCCAGCAGCAGTTGGAGGTGCGAGGAGGCGGCGCCGGCGGCGGCCGCGCCGGTCAGCACCCCGAGGATCAGCGAGCCGACGACATTGACGGTGAACGTCCCCCAGGGGAAGACCGTGTCGTGCCGGGACTGCACGGCGCGGTCGGTCAGGAACCGCAGCGGCGCGCCGACCATCGCACCGACCACCACGAGCAGCCAGTTCACCCGCGCCCGCCCTCGTCCGCTGCCGGGCGGTCCGGGCGGGGGTAGGTGAGCGCCTCGCAGGGGTCGAGCGTCACCAGGCCGCCGCCCGCGAGGAGTTCGTCCAGCTCCGGCAGGAAGGCCCGGATCCGCTCCTCGGCGTCCACGACGACGACCGCGACCGGCAGGTCCTCGCTCATCGACAGCAGCCGCTGGGTGTGGATGAGGGAGGTGGCGCCGAAGCCCTCGATGCCGCGGAAGACACTGGCGCCGGCCAGTCCGGCCCGGCGGGCGCGGTGCACCAGCTCCGCGTACAGCGGCTTGTGGTGCCAGGCCTCCTGTTCGCCGACGAAGACCGTGAGCCGTAGCGCGGGGGCGCCGCCGGGAAGTGCCGTGCCGTGTGTCATGCCGTCCGCCGCCTCAGTTCGAGAAGTGCGCGCGTGCCCGCCACCGCGGCCCAGACGGCCGCCAGCGCGAGGAGCAGGGTGCCCGCGAGATACGCCATGGCCACGGCCGGCCGGCGGGCCTCGACCAGCCGCTGGATGTCGACGGCGTAGGTGGAGAAGGTGGTGAAGCCGCCGAGGATGCCGGTGCCGAGGAAGGGACGCACCAGCCGGTGGGCCGAGCGGACCTCGGTGATCACCACCATCAGGACGCCCATCAGTGCACAGCCGACGGCATTGACGGTCAGGGTCGTCCAGGGGAAGGTGCCGCCGGCGGTGGGCCAGAGGAGCGCGGCGCCGTACCGGGCCGTGGCGCCGATCGCGCCGCCCCCAGCCACCACGCCGATCACCGGCCACTGGCCCTGCCAGGGCGCCGCCCCGCGGCGTCGCTCGTCCATGGTTCTCCCGAGATCATCGGCGACCTCAGGCTACCTCTGCCCCTGTGCACCGGCCACACAGGGACGCCCCCGGCCGGGCGGGTCAGACCGCCAGGACCGTCCCGTGCGGGGTGCGGCCGGCCGAGGTTCCGGGCCGGCAGTTCGGTAGCTTCCCGGACCCCGATCTCCCCGCCGGGCTCCCCGGCGGTGATCGAGACCGAGTACATGTCGTGGACGCCGGCCAGGGGCGTCGTCCCCTCGGCCGCGCTCTCGTCGGTTCTTACCCGCGCTCACCCACGGCGGCGGCTACAGCCAGCCGTTCCGCTTGAAGCCGCGGTGGATCACCCAACAGGCGGCCACGATCAGCACCATCACCAGCGGATAGCCGAACGTCCAGTGCTTTTCCGGCATATGGTCGAAATTCATGCCGTACACGCCACAGACCATCGTCGGTACGGCCAGGATGGCGACCCAGGCGCTGATCCGGCGCATGTCCTCGTTCTGGGCGACGGTGACCTGGGCGAGATGGGCCTGAAGTATGGAGTTGAGCAGTTCGTCGAAGGCGGTGATCTGCTCGGTGACCCGGTCGAGGTGGTCGGCGACGTCCCGGAAGTACGTCGTGATCCGGGAGTCGACCTCCCGCATGGGGCGCGTCGCCAGCGCCTGCATCGGCCCGTCCAGGGGGGCCACCGCGCGCCGGAGCTCCAGCAGTTCGCGCTTGAGCTGGTAGATCCGGCCGGCGCCGCCGCTGCCGCGGACCGAGAAGACCTCGCTCTCGACGTCGTCGATGTCGTCCTGGACGTCGGCCGTGACATCGAGGTAGTCGTCCACGACGAGGTCGGCGACGGCATGCAGCACGGCGGACGGGCCGAGCGCCAACTGCTCCGGCACGGACTCCAGTTGCTCCCGCAGCGGACCGAGCGAGCCGTGCCCGCCGTGCCGTACGGTGATCACGAAGTCGGTGCCGGTGAAGACCATGATCTCGCCGGTCTCCACGACTTCGCTGGTGTCGGTGAGCCGGTCGTGCTCGACATAGCGGACGGTCTTGAAGACGGTGAACAGCGAGCCGTCGTAGTGCTCCAGCTTGGGCCGCTGGTGGGCGTAGACCGCGTCCTCGACGGCGAGCGGGTGCAGCCCGAACAGCTCGACAATTCCGGCGAATTCCGTCTCGGACGGCTCATGCAGCCCGATCCAGACAAATCCCTTGCCCGAGTCGCGGACCCGCCGGATCGCCACATCGGCCGGGTGGTCGCCGTCCTGCCGTACGCCGTCCACGTACACCGCGCAGTTCACCACGGCGGTGCCGAGCGGCGAGCGCGCCGGGTGACTGAGGTCGACTCCCCTGGTACGCGGCTGCGGCAGCCGGACGGCCTTACGGAGGTTGCTGATCATCGACACCGGGCCAGTATGGCCCGCAGCGGCCCGGGAGCGGTACGGCGGAGGGCGGCTTTTCACGCGGCGTGGCGGTAGGGAAACGCGCGGTGGCGCATCGGGATCCGGGCCGCGCGCCGGCCCGGGTGGCCCGGCCGGCGGCCAACTCCGCGGATCCCGCCGGGCTTTCACAGGCGCGAGCGTCCACGCCGGACCGACGGAGACGGCCCACGGCCGGGCCGCGCCGGGAACCGCCCGCGACGACCCGGCCGCCGATCCGGGTAGCCGACGGTATGTACCCCGGCCCTCACCGGCCACGAGACCACCGGGGGTGAGCCATCACACGGTCGGGAATACCCCGAGGGGGTATAAGGTTCTCCTGGGAACAGGCACCCGCAGCACACCGAGGAGCACTCAATGACCACCGCGATCGGAGAGCACGGCGTCGAGTTGCAGATCGGCGGGATGACCTGCGCATCGTGCGCCGCCCGCATCGAAAAGAAGCTCAACCGGATGGAAGGCGTCACCGCCACCGTCAACTACGCCACCGAGCGGGCAAAGGTGACCCTCGCGCAGGGCAGCGGCGTCGAGACCGCGGACCTGATCGCCACCGTGGAGAAGACCGGCTACACCGCCGCGCTCCCCCGGCCGCCGGCCACCGCCCCGGCCGCTGCACAGCTCCCCGACGGCGCCGAGGACGGTGCGAACGGCGCCGACGACCGGGCCGCAGACGGCCATGCCGCCGACCCGCTCGCCCCGCTCCGCCAACGGCTGCTGATCTCGCTCGCGCTCTCCCTCCCGGTGGTGCTGATGGCGATGGTGCCGCCGCTGCAGTTCACCTACTGGCAGTGGCTGTCGCTGACCCTGGCCGCGCCGGTGGTGGCGTACGGCGCCTGGCCCTTCCACCGGGCGGCCTGGACGAATCTGCGGCACGGCGCCGCCACGATGGACACCCTCATCTCGATGGGCACCCTCGCCGCCATGGGCTGGTCGCTGTACGCGCTGTTCTTCGGCAGCGCCGGCATGCCGGGGATGACCCACCCCTTCGAGCTCACCCTCGCCCGCACCGACGGCGGCAGCGCCCTCTACCTGGAGGCCGCGGCCGGGGTCACCACCTTCATCCTGGCCGGCCGCTACGCCGAGGCCCGCTCGAAGCGGAAGGCGGGGGCGGCGCTGCGGGCGCTGCTGGAGCTGGGCGCCAAGGACGTCACGGTGGTGCGGGACGGCCGGGAGGTCCGCGTCCCGACCGCGGCACTGCGCGTCGGCGACCGCTTCACCGTCCGGCCCGGGGAGAAGATCGCCACCGACGGCACGGTGCTGGAGGGCGCCTCCGCCGTGGACGCCTCGATGCTCACCGGCGAGTCCGTACCCGTCGAGGTCTCCCCCGGCGACACCGTCACCGGCGCCACCGTCAACGCGGGCGGCCGGCTGGTCGTCGAGGCCACCCGGGTCGGCGCCGACACCCAGCTCGCCCGGATGGGACGGCTGGTCGAGGAGGCGCAGAACGGGAAGGCCGCGGCGCAGCGGCTGGCCGACCGGATCTCCGCGGTCTTCGTCCCGGTCGTGATCGTGCTCGCCCTGGGCACCCTCGGCTACTGGCTCACCGCCGGCGCGGGCGCCGCGGCCGCCTTCACCGCGGCCGTCGCGGTCCTGATCATCGCCTGCCCGTGCGCCCTGGGGCTGGCCACCCCCACCGCGCTGATGGCCGGTACGGGCCGCGGCGCCCAGCTCGGCATCCTGCTCAAGGGGCCCGAGGTGCTGGAGTCGACGCGGCGGGTGGACACCGTCGTCCTGGACAAGACCGGCACGGTCACCACCGGCGTGATGACGCTGACCGGGATCCATCTCGCCGAGGGCGCGTCGGAGGCGGAGGTGCTGCGGCTGGCCGGTGCGCTGGAGCACGCCTCCGAGCACCCCGTCGCCCGCGCCGTCGCCGCGCAGGCCGCGTCCCGCACCGGCACCCTGCCCACCCCCGCGGAGTTCACGAACGTCCCGGGCCTGGGCGTGACCGGAGTGGTCGAGGGCCACGCCGTCGTGGTGGGCCGCGCACAGCTGCTGGAGCAACGGGAGCAGCCCCTGCCGCCTGAGCTGGCGGAGGCCCGGGCCGCGGCCGAGGCCCGGGGCCGTACCGCGGTGGCCGTCGGCTGGGACGGCGCGGCGCGCGCGGTGCTGGTGGTGTCCGACGCGGTGAAGCCCACCAGCGCCGAGGCGGTGCGCCGGCTGCGCGCGCTGGGGCTGACCCCGGTGCTGCTGACCGGCGACAACCAGGCCGTCGCGGCGTCCGTCGCGGCCGAGGTCGGGATCGACGAGGTGATCGCCGAGGTGCTGCCCGAGGACAAGGTGGCGGTGGTGGAGCGGCTGCAGGCCGAGGGCCGCTCGGTCGCCATGGTCGGCGACGGCGTCAATGACGCGGCCGCGCTGGCCACCGCCGACCTGGGACTGGCCATGGGCACCGGCACCGACGCCGCCATCGAGGCCGGTGACCTCACCCTCGTCCGGGGCGACCTGCGAGCCGCGGCGGACGCCATCCGGCTGGCCCGTGCCACCCTCGGCACCATCCGGACCAATCTGTTCTGGGCGTTCGGCTACAACGTGGCGGCGCTGCCACTGGCCGCGGCCGGACTGCTCAACCCGATGATCGCCGGGGCCGCGATGGCCTGCTCGTCGGTCTTCGTCGTCGGCAACAGCCTGCGCCTGCGCCGCTTCCGGGCGCTCGCCCGATAGCCGGGGGGCGCCGGCCGCAGGACGCGCCCGCGAGCGGAGCAATACCCCCCACGGGCCCCCGCCCTGCCGTTGGATCGGCCGGGCTGCTGCCCCTGCGCGATCCCGCGTCGCCGCCCCTGGGCGCCCCGCACCGTACGGGGCGCCCACGGGTCCGGCGCGGCGGGCCACAGCCCCGGTTCTGACAACTGTCTCCAGTTCTGACGACGGAAGATTGGCAGTTCACGCAGCCACCGGCCGGGAGTGACGGGTGAGACTGGTGACATACCGCCCACGACGTACAGGGGATTTCATGACCGGGTCACGCATCCTGGCCCTCGGCCATTACCAGCCCTCCGGCGTACTCACCAACGACGACCTGGCCAAGATCGTCGACACCGACGACGCCTGGATCCGCAGCCGGGTCGGTATCCGCACCCGCCATGTCGCCGCCCCGGACGAGACCGTGGACGCGATGGCGGCCGCCGCCGCGGCCAAGGCCCTGGCCGCCAGCGGACTGGCCCCGCAGGACATCGACCTGGTGCTGGTCGCCACCTGCACGGCCGCCGACCGCAGCCCCAACGCCGCGGCCCGGGTCGCCGCCCGGCTCGGGCTCAGCGCCCCGGCCACCATGGACCTCAACGTCGTCTGCTCCGGCTTCACCCATGCGCTGGCCACCGCCGACCACGCCATCCGGGCCGGTTCGGCGACGCATGCGCTGGTCATCGGCGCGGAGAAGTTCACCGACGTCGTCGACTGGACCGACCGTACGACCTGTGTGCTGGTCGGTGACGGGGCGGGGGCCGCCGTCGTCAGCGCCTCGCCGGAGCCGGAGATCGGGCCGGTGCTGTGGGGCTCGGTGCCGCAGATGGGCGGTGCGGTCCGCATCGAGGGCGAGCCGGCCCGGTTCTCCCAGGAGGGCCAGACCGTCTACCGCTGGGCGACCACCCAGCTGCCGGCCATCGCCCGCCAGGTGTGCGAACGCTCCGGGATCACGCCCGCCGACCTCGCCGGAGTGGTGCTGCACCAGGCCAACCTGCGGATCATCGAGCCGGTCGCGGAGCGGCTCGGCGCGGTCAACGCGGTGGTCGCCAAGGACGTCGTCGACTCCGGGAACACCTCCGCGGCCTCCGTCCCGCTCGCACTGTCCAAGCTGGTCGAACGGCGCGAGATCGCGGCCGGCGACCCGGTGCTGCTGTTCGCCTTCGGCGGCAACCTCTCGTACGCGGGCCAGGTCATCCGCTGCCCCTGAGGCGCACCGGGCCGGGCCTGATCCAAACGACAGCCCCTAGGCGATGTCCCCCGGGTGCTCGCGCAGGTACAGCGCGCCGCAGGTGTGGCAGAACGGCTCCCCCTGGCGCGTGCCCCAGACCTCGGCCGATTGGGTGGCGGCCGCCGGGGCCAGCTCCCGTCCGCACATCGCGGTGGTGCCGTCCAGCCGCACCATGTGCCAGATCTTCACCGGCGTGTCCGCGTGCGGCAGCACGCCTTCCTCGTACTCGGCGCGCATCTCGTGCTCCATGGCGCTGCACCTCCTACGCCCACGATGCGCCAGCGGACCGGGGGCCACAACGGCAGCCGCGGCCGCTCCCCCGGGCCCGCTCAGAACACCGACCAGCCGGTCAGCGTCGTGAAGTGGTCCAGGGCCGCGGCGCCCGCGACGGAGTTGCCCCGGGCGTCGAGGCCGGGGCTCCACACGCACAGCGTGCAACGGCCGGGGATCACGGCGATGATGCCGCCGCCGACCCCGCTCTTCGCGGGCAGCCCGACACGGTAGGCGAACTCCCCGGCGGCGTCGTACGTCCCGCAGGTGAGCATCACCGCGTTGATCCGCTTGGCCTCGCGGGCCTCCAGCAGCCGGCTGCCGTCGGCGCGCAGCCCGTGACGGGCCAGGAAGCCGCCGGCCACGGCCAGGTCCCGGCAGCTCATCTCGATCGAGCACTGCCAGAAGTAGTGCTCGATGACGCTGGGGACCGGGTTCTCCAGGTTGCCGAAGGACGCCATGAAGTGGGCCAGCGCGGCGTTACGGTCACCGTGCTCGGCCTCGGAGTCGGCCACCGCCTGGTCGAAGGCGAGGTCCGGATTGCCGCTCTCCTCGCGCAGGAAGTGCAGCATCGAGGTGCTGGCGTCACCGGTCAGGGTCTGCAGCCGGTCGGTGACCACCAGCGCGCCCGCGTTGATGAAGGGGTTGCGCGGGATGCCGTTCTCCGCCTCCAGCTGGACCAGCGAGTTGAACGGCGTGCCCGACGGCTCGCGGCCCACCCGCTTCCAAATGCCGTCCTCACCCTGGCTGCCGGGGCTCTGCGCCATCACCAGCGCCAGCGAGAAGGCCTTGGAGATGGACTGGACGGAGAACGGGACCTCCCAGTCGCCGACGCCGTGCACCGCACCGTGGATGTCGGCCACCGCGATCCCGAAACGGTCCGCGGAGACCCGTTCGAGCGCCGGTATGTAGTCGGCGACGCGCCCCTGTCGCACCAGCGGCCGGGCGTAGGCCGCTACCTCTTCGAGAACGGCCTGGTAGTCCATGACGCACACGCTAACCCGGCGTGCGCGGCGCCCCCAGGGGAGCCCCCACCAGTGACTCCACCCCAGGGCCGGGGTCTTGGGCCCGGCAGCCGTACCGCCGTCGAGCAGCACCGCCGGACCGGGGGCGGTGCAGGGCGGGTTCACCTCATCGCGCCGGGCGGCCGGGACACCCACTCCCCGTACCCGCCGGCTACGCCGGGTGGCCCACCCGTCTCGCGCGCTCGGCCCGCGTCGCCCAGCCTGGCACGGGAACCCCACGGCGGTCCGCGCCGTTGATCCCTTACGACACGGACCTCACGGAGGTGGCACATGACAGGGTTTCTCGACCGCGCCAAGGAGCAGGCCCGGCAGGGCCTGGAGGCCGGCAAGCAGAAGGTCGACGAGGTACAGCAACAGCGGGCCGGCAACGACCTGCTGAAGAAGCTGGGCGCCGCGTACTTCGCCGAGCGGCGGGGCAGCGGCTCCCCCGAGGCGACCCAGGACGCGCTCAACGCCCTCGAAGCGCACGTCAACGCCCACGGGGACGCCTTCCTGCACGGATAGCGCCGCGCCCGGTCCCGCCGCGCGCGAGGCCGAAATCGCTCGCTCATCCCCCGAACGCCCGGCCCGCTTTTCCCCGTTCCCCTCCCGCGGCCCGGCCCGGTCCCGTACAAGCGAGACATGAGGCGGTGCGCGGTCGGCGGCCGCCGCGTCCGCATCGGAGTGGGCCATGTCCGTACCACTGTCCGCCCGCCGGTTCCGCCACGCGCTCACGGCCGAGGGGCTGCGAATCGCCGAGGTCGCCGGCTGGGAGACGCACAACCGCAACAGCAAGGGGCCCTGGGGCCCGGTGCACGGCGTGATGGTGCACCACACCGGCACCTCCGGTGCTGACAGCACCGTCCAGCTCTGCTACGACGGCCGCCCGGATCTGCCGGGGCCGCTGTGCCATGGCGTGATCACCAAGGACGGCACGGTGCATCTGGTCGGCTGCGGCCGCGCCAATCACGCGGGCCTCGGCGACGGCGACGTCCTGCGCGCGGTGATCGCCGAGAAGCGACTGCCACCGGACAACGAGGCCGACACCGACGGCAATCCCCACTTCTACGGCTTCGAGTGCGAGAACCTCGGCGACGGCAAGGACCCCTGGCCGCCGGCGCAGCTGGCGGCGCTGGAGAAGGCCGCGGCGGCACTGTGCCGGGCGCACGGCTGGACCGAACGCTCGGTGATCGGGCATCTGGAGTGGCAGCCGGGCAAGGTCGATCCGCGCGGCTACACGATGGACTGGCTGCGCGAGCGGATCGGCGACCGGCTGAAATGAGCGCGCGGCGGTACGCGCCGGGCCCGCCGCGGCGCCACCCGGGACAATGGGCCGGGTGACCCGCACCGCCCCCGGCCCGCAGCCGGACCCGCACAGCCTGCGCCCGCGTCTGCCCTCGCCCGTCCTGGAGCTCACGGACGGTCCGTTCGCCCGCCGCGGGGTACGGCTGCTGCTCAAGCGGGACGATCTGATCCACCCGGATCTGCCGGGCAACAAGTGGCGCAAACTGGAGCCGAATCTGCGGGCCGCCGCCGCGGCCGGCGACCGCACGCTGCTGACCTTCGGCGGCGCGTACTCCAACCATCTGCGGGCGACGGCCGCGGCGGGCCGGCTGCTGGGCTTCCGCACCATCGGCGTGGTCCGTGGCGACGAGCTGGCCGGGCGGCCGCTCAATCCGTCGCTGGCCCGCTGCGCCGCCGACGGGATGCGGCTGCACTTCCTCGACCGGGCCCGCTACCGCCGCGCCGCCGACCCGGACGTCCGCGCCGCCCTGCACGACCGCTTCGGCGCCTTCCGCCTCATACCGGAGGGCGGCAGCAACTCCCTTGCCGCCCAAGGCTGTACGGAGCTGGGCCGGGAGCTGCGCGGGGTGGCGGACACGGTCGCGGTGGCCTGCGGTACCGGCGGCACCCTGGCCGGGCTCGCCGCCGGGCTGGGCCCGCGGCAGCGCGCCCTGGGCTTCCCCGTACTCAAGGGCGGCCGCCCGCACTTCCTGGGGCGGGCGGTCGGGGAGCTGCAGACCGCCGCGTTCGGCGGGCCGCGCGGCGACTGGCGGCTGGACGACCGCTTCCACTGCGGTGGCTATGCCCGCCGCACCCCGGAACTGGACGCGTTCGCGGACGCCTTCGAGGACCGGCACGGGCTGCCGCTGGAGCGGAGCTACGTCGCCAAGCTGCTGTACGGGCTGACGACGCTGGCCGGGGAGGGCGCCTTCGCCCCCGGTAGCGCGGTGGCGGCCGTGATCACCGGCAGGCCGTGAGCAGGGAGCCTCTGCGGGACGGCGGGACAGCGAAGCCTCCGGGCCCGGAGCCCCACCCCTCCCCTAAGACGCCACCTCCCGGTAAGCCGTCGCCTCCTCCAGGTCCAGCCTGCGCAGCAGCGTCCGCAGCATCTCGTCGTCGATCCGCCGGGCGTCCCGCAGCCGGACGAACACCTGTCGTTCGGTGTCGATCATCTCCCGGGCCAGCCGCCGGTAGGTCTCGTCGGCGGACTCCCCGGTCACCTCGTTGACCGCGCCGAGCCGCTCCCACACCGAGTTGCGGCGCCGTTCCATGATCGTGCGGAGCCGGTCGGTGAGCGGTCCCGGCAGGGCGTTGCGATCGTCCTGGAGCAGCTCCTGCAGACGTTCCTCGGCGGCCCGCGAGGCCTCGTTCTGCGCCTGTGCCTCGGCCAGCGTCTCGGCCTGGACGTCCCGGCCGGGCAGCTTCAGCGCGCGGATCAGCGGCGGCAGCGTCAGCCCCTGGATGACCAGGGTGGCGATGACGGTGGTGAAGGTCAGGAAGAGCACGAGGTTGCGGGCCGGGAAGGCCCCGGTGCCGTGCCCGGCCGCCGGGATGGAGAACGCGATGGCCAGCGACACCACCCCGCGCATCCCGGCCCAGCCGACGATGACCGGCGCGGTCCAGTTCGTGCCCGGTTCGCGGGCGCGGATCCGGGCCGACAGGGCACGCGGCAGATAGGTGGCCGGAAAGACCCACACGAACCGCGCCAGAACGACGACCAGGAACAGCACCACCGCGTACCCCAGGGCCTGCGGCCCGCTGAACCGTCCCAGGCCGCGCAGCACCACCGGCAGCTGCAGCCCGATCAGCGCGAAGACGGCCGACTCCAGGATGAAGGAGACCATCTTCCACACCGCCTCCTCCTGGAGCCGGGTCTCGAAGTCGACCTGCCAGGAGCGGTGGCCCAGATAGAGGCCGACCACGACGACGGCCAGCACCCCGGAGGCCCCGACCTGCTCGGCCGCCGCGTAGGCGACGAACGGGATGAGCAGCGAGAGGGTGTTCTCCAGCAGCGCCGATTCGCGCAGCCGGACCCGCAGCCAGTGCAGCGGAACCATCAAGACGACGCCGATGCCGATGCCGCCCAGTGACGCGACGGCGAACGCCCGGAGCCCCTCTCCCCAGGTGGCGGCCGCGCCGAGGGCCGCGGCCAGCGCGACCTTGTACGCGGTGATCGCGGTGGCGTCGTTGACCAGGGATTCGCCCTGCAGAATCGTGGTGATCCGGTGCGGCAGCCCGAGCCTGCGGGCGATGGCGGTGGCCGCGACCGCGTCCGGCGGCGCGACCACAGCGCCCAGGACGAGCGCTGCGGTCAGCGGAAGATCCGGGATGACGAGATGGGCCGCACAGCCGACCACGAGCGTGGCGAACAGGACATAGCCGACCGACAGCAGCGCCACCGGCCGCAGATTGGCCCGCAGATCCAGATACGAGCTGTCCAGCGCCGCGGTGTGCAGCAAGGGGGGCAGCACCAGCGGCAGCACGATGTGCGGATCGAGGGTGTAGTCCGGCAGACCCGGGACGGCGGAGGCCGCGAGCCCCGCGGCGACCAGCAGCAGCGGGGCGGGGACCGGCGTACGGCGCGCCAGCCCGGCGACCGCCGCGCTCCCCGCGACCAGCAACAACAGCGGCATGACAGCCATCGGTCCCGTCCCGTCCCGTCCCGGCATCCTCCGCCGGCCGTCCCGGCGATCTAACCTGGCCATCATGAGCGAGTGCCCGCATGTTCCCGGACTGCCGCGCGCCGAACCGGCCCCGCTGAGCGCCACCTGCCTGGAGTGCCTGGCCGTCGGCAGCCACCCCGTACAGCTGCGGCTCTGCCTGGTCTGCGGCCATGTCGGGTGCTGCGATTCCTCGCCGTTCCGGCATGCCTCCGGGCACTTCGAGGAGACCGGCCATCCCGTGATGCGGACCTTCGAACCGGGCGACTCCTGGCGCTGGTGCTTCGTCGATCAGCAGCTGGTGTGAAGAGCCGGACGGCGTCCGTTTAGCCTTCAGAGATGATCCGCGCAGCGAGCCCCGACGACGTCCCCGCCATCCTGGCCATGATCGGCGAGCTGGCCGCGTACGAGCGCGAGCCCGAGGCCGCACAGGCCACCGAGCCGCAGCTGAAGGAGGCCCTCTTCGGCCCGCAGCCGGCCGCCTTCGCGCTGATCGCGGAGGCCGGTGGGACCCCGGTCGGCTTTGCCCTGTGGTTCCGGAACTTCTCGACGTGGACGGGCACGCACGGTGTCTATCTGGAGGACCTGTACGTCCGCCCCGAGGCGCGCGGCGACGGTCATGGCAAGGCGCTGCTCGCGGCCCTCGCGGAGATCTGCGTGGCCCGCGGTTACGCGCGTTTCGAGTGGTCGGTCCTGGATTGGAATGAACCGTCCATCGGTTTTTACCGGTCGA
Organism: Streptomyces sp. 2323.1; assembly: GCF_900221035.1. Taxonomy (NCBI): domain Bacteria; kingdom Bacillati; phylum Actinomycetota; class Actinomycetes; order Kitasatosporales; family Streptomycetaceae; genus Streptomyces; species Streptomyces sp. 2323.1. Next base: position 2,704,377 of record NZ_LT907981.1, read on the forward strand.
TCGGCGCCCGGCCCATGGACGAATGGACGGTCTTCCGGCTCACTGGGGAGGCACTGCACAACCTTGCCGCCACCTCACGTGTCAACGGAGCGTAATCGGCATCGATTTGACGGTGCACACCCCTAGCCACTTTCCGTACCCGTGGATTTACAATCAGTAACAGCGGTGGCGCCGGGTGACCTGGGGCCGGATCGCCCTCCGGACGGCAGTCGTCCTCCTTCCGGGCGACATCGGCCCGCAGATCGCGATAGCGTCACAGCCGAACCATGCATCGCGCCTGATCGTTCTCCTTTCACGAAGGGAGAAAAAGGCCGGCGCATATCCCGAACAACGCGAATATCGCGCATTTCCAGCTCAACCAGCTTGTGCCACCTTGGAGGTGAGGGTGTCCCAGATCGCAGGCGAGCCCGGGACTCAGGACTTCGTGGAAGTCCGTCTGCCCGCTGCGGGTGCCTACCTGTCCGTGCTGCGTACGGCCACGGCCGGGCTCGCAGCCCGCTTGGACTTCACCCTCGACGAGATCGAGGATCTGCGCATCGCGGTCGACGAGGCCTGCGCGATCCTGCTGCAACAGGCCGTCCCCGGCAGCGTGCTGAGCTGCGTCTTCCGCCTGATCGACGACGCACTTCAGGTCACGGTGTCGGCCCCGACGACCGACGGCCGCGCCCCGGAGCGCGACACCTTCGCCTGGACGGTGCTCTCCGCACTGGCCGGCAAGGTCGATTCCACCGTCGCCGAGGACCAGACGGTCACCATCAGTCTGTACAAGGAGCGCGGCGCCGGTCCCGGACCGTCATGACCGAACAGGGGGCCCCGTGAAAGATCTCGAACGCGGCGGGCGGATGGCGGCCGGTACGACCGGTACGACCATCCCCGGGCAGCAGGCCCGGCCGCATCCGGTGGGCGTGTCCCACCACGGCGGCCGGTTGAATGCGGCGGAGCAGGCAGAGCGGGCGGACCACATGGAGCAGAGCGAGCAGCCGGGGCAGCAGGAGCATCAGCACGATGCGCCGGCCCCCGAACACCAGCTGCAGGATCACCAGCATTCCCAGGAGCCGCACGACCGCAGCGGCGCCCGGGCGATGTTCTACGAACTGCGCGGACTGCCGGACGGCTCCCCGGAGCGCGCGGAGCTGCGCAATGCTCTCGTGCGGATGCACCTCCCGCTCGTCGAGCATCTGGCCCGGCGCTTCCGCAACCGCGGTGAGCCGCTGGACGATCTGACCCAGGTCGCCACCATCGGTCTGATCAAGTCCGTGGACCGCTTCGACCCGGACCGCGGCGTGGAGTTCTCCACCTACGCCACCCCCACCGTCGTCGGCGAGATCAAGCGGCACTTCCGCGACAAGGGCTGGGCGGTCCGCGTCCCGCGCCGCCTCCAGGAGCTGCGGCTGTCGCTGACCACCGCGACCGCCGAGCTCTCCCAGCGGCACGGCCGGGCCCCCACCGTCCATGAACTGGCCGAGCATCTGGCGATCTCCGAGGAGGAGGTGCTGGAGGGCCTGGAGTCCGCCAACGCGTACAGCACGCTGTCCCTGGACGTCCCGGACACGGACGACGAGTCCCCCGCGGTCGCCGACACCCTCGGCGCCGAGGACGAGGCGCTGGAGGGCGTGGAGTACCGCGAGTCCCTCAAGCCGCTGCTGGAGGACCTCCCGCCGCGGGAGAAGAAGATCCTGCTGCTGCGGTTCTTCGGCAACATGACCCAGTCGCAGATCGCCCAGGAGGTCGGCATCTCCCAGATGCACGTCTCCCGGCTCCTGGCCCGCACCCTCGCCCAGCTGCGCGACAAGCTGCTCGTCGAGGAGTGACCGGACCGGGCGCGCACGGCACCGGAAGACAAGCGAAAGGGGCGGGATCCACCGGATCCCGCCCCTTCGTCCGTTCCGTTCCCGGCGCCGGTCAGGGAGCCTCCCGCGGCCCGATGCCCAGGGCCTCGGTGGCCGTCGGATTGACCAGCAGGACGAGCACCACCAGCGCGGCCACGGCCAGTCCGGCGCCGGCCGCGATCAGCGCCCCGCCGCCGTTCACCAGCGTCCAGGCCACCGGCAGCGCCACGATCTGGGTGATCAGCGATGGGCCCCGGCTCCAGCGGCGGCGCAGCCACAGCCCCCGCGCGGCCACCAGCGGCAGCACCGCGAGTGCGAGGACGGTCAGCCCGCCCATCTCCGCCTGCTGCGCACTGTCCGGCACACCGGTGAGCCCCATGATCAGCATGTACGCACCGAGCGAGGCCAGCGCGAGCCCTTCGACCGCGGTGAGCGCCGCGGCGGCGCTCAGCCGGGCGGGCCGCGGGCCGGCCGGCTCGTGGACGGCGGGGGCGTCGGCGGCTCGGGACGCGGACTGCTTCTGCTGGCTGCTCACCCCAGCAGGGTAGCGCCGGTGTTGACCGCCGCCGGGGACGCCCCGGGGGCGGACGGGGCGTGAGACCGGTACCAGCAGGTAGGTACGCTGCTCCATATGCGCGCACTCCTCGTGGTCAATCCCGCAGCAACCACCACCAGTGCCCGCACCCGTGACGTCCTCACCCACGCGCTCGCCAGCGACCTCAAGCTGGAGGTCGCCGAAACGCAGTACCGCGGGCATGCGCGTGATCTCGCCCGGCAGGCCACCGAGGGCGGGGAGACCGAACTGGTCGTGGCGCTCGGCGGCGACGGCACGGTCAACGAGGTCGTCAACGGTCTGCTGGCGAACGGCCCCGATCCGGAGTCACATCCGCGGCTGGCCGTCGTCCCCGGCGGCTCCACCAATGTCTTCGCCCGCGCGCTCGGGCTGCCCAATGACGTGGTGGAGGCGACGGGCGCCCTGCTGGACGCGCTGCGCGACGGCAGCGAGCGCACGATCGGCCTGGGCCTCGCCGCGGGCACACCCGGCACCGACGACGAGGGCGTACCGGATCGCTGGTTCACCTTCTGCGCGGGCTTCGGTTTCGACGCCGGTGTCGTCGGCCGGGTCGAGCAGCAGCGCGAACGCGGCAAGCGTTCGACCCACGCCCTGTACGTGCGACAGGTCGTACGGCAGTTCCTGGGCGAGGCGAACCGCCGGCGGGGCGTGATCACCCTCGAACGCCCGGGCGGGACCGAGGGTGCCGCGGAGATCGTCGAGAACCTCGCGCTGGCCATAATCTGCAACACCGCTCCGTGGTCCTACCTGGGCAATCGGCCGATCTACCCGTCCCCGGACGCCTCGTTCGACACGGCCCTGGATGTGTTCGCACTGAGCAAGCTTTCACCGGCCGCGGTGGCCCGGTACGCCACCCAACTACTGACGTCAACACCCGAGCGCGGGCCCCACGGCAAGCACGCACTCTCACATCACGACCTCACGAACTTCACCTTGCATTCGCAGGTTCCGCTGCCCTTTCAGATGGACGGCGACCACCTGGGACTGCGTACGAGTGTGACGTTCACAGGCGTTCGTCGTGCACTGCGTGTGATTGTGTGAGCAGTAGAGCCCAAAGTCCTTTCACTCGAACGTTTAGACTGGTTTCCACCCCCTGGAATGACGGCTGTGAGCTAGGCGACACCAAGGATTCAAAAAAAAGTTTCCGGAAGGGGTTGTATCCGCAGCCGAGGTTTGCGAGTCTCTTCCTGGCGATCGGGACGGCCGCTTCACCGGCCCCCTTGAGAGCCCGAATCCTCCTCCTCATTCCACAGGACCGCACCAGTTCACGACTGGGGTTCGGCCCTTCCCTTGTGGAGGGATTCGTGAAAGCGTTCACATTCACAAGCAACGATCCCGTCACACGAGGAGATGGAGCAGCCATGGACTGGCGTCACCGCGCCGTTTGCCGCGAGGAAGACCCCGAGCTCTTCTTCCCCATCGGCAACACCGGTCCTGCGCTCCTGCAGATCGAGGAAGCCAAGGCCGTCTGCCGCCGCTGCCCCGTCATGGAGCAGTGCCTGCAGTGGGCGCTCGAGTCCGGCCAGGACTCCGGCGTCTGGGGAGGTCTGAGCGAGGACGAGCGCCGCGCGATGAAGCGCCGTGCAGCTCGCAACCGGGCGCGCAACGCCAGCGCCTGAGCCAGCCGCCCCGTGGCCCCCGAGCCGCAGCGCGCAGTACCCCCGATGCACCTCCGGAGCTGATCAGCCCGGTGTAAGCGCATCTGAAGAGCTTTGAGCCCCGGACCAGATGGGTCCGGGGCTTGCTGCTGTCCGGGGGCAGGTGCGGACCGGCGGCGGGGGCGGTGGCCCAGGTCTCAGTGCTGCTTGTCGGCCCGCACGGGGACGTCGAGGAGGACCTGCGTGCCGCGCTCGGGGGCCGGCACCATGTCGAACGTGCCGCCCAACTCCCCCTCCACCAGGGTCCGTACGATCTGCAGCCCCAGGTTTCCGGCGCGCTGCGGATCGAAGTTCTCGGGCAGGCCGCGGCCGTCGTCCTGGACGGTGACCAGCAGCCGCGGTTCTGTACGGCTGCCGCCGCGCACCGCGCTGACCTCGACCGTGCCGTGCTCCGCCGGGCCGAAGGCGTGCTCCAGGGCGTTCTGCAGGACCTCGGTGAGCACCATCGACAGCGGGGTGGCCACCTCGGCGTCCAGGATGCCGAAGCGTCCGGTGCGGCGGGTGGTCACCTTGCCCGGGGAGATCTCCGCCACCATGGCCAGCACCCGGTCGGCGATCTCGTCGAACTCGACCCGCTCATCGAGGGTCTGGGACAGCGTCTCGTGCACGATCGCGATCGAACCGACCCTGCGGACGGCCTCGTTGAGGGCGTCGCGGCCCTGGGCGGAATCCATCCGGCGGGACTGCAGCCGCAGCAGCGCGGCCACCGTCTGCAAATTGTTCTTCACCCGGTGATGGATTTCCCGGATGGTGGCGTCCTTGGTGATCAGCTCCCGCTCGCGGCGTCGCAGTTCGGTCACATCACGCAACAGGACCAGAGAACCGATGTGTGTCCCCTTCGGTTTGAGCGGAATGGCGCGCAATTGAATGACGCCCTCATTTCCCTCGACCTCGAATTCCCTGGGGGCCCAGCCGCTGGCGAGCCGGACCAGTGCCTCGTCCACCGGGCCGCGGGCGGGGGCGAGTTCGGCGGTGGCCCGGCCCAGGTGGTGGCCCACCAGGTCGGCGGCGAGACCGAGCCGGTGGTAGGCGGAGAGGGCGTTGGGGCTGGCGTACTGGACGACACCGTCCGCGTCGAGCCGGATCAGTCCGTCGCCGGCGCGCGGCGAGGCATCCATGTCGACCTGCTGGCCGGGGAAGGGGAAGGTGCCGGCGGCGATCATCTGGGCGAGGTCGGAGGCGCTCTGAAGGTAGGTGAGCTCCAGCCGGCTGGGGGTGCGTACGGTCAGCAGATTGGTGTTGCGGGCGATCACCCCGAGCACCCGGCCCTCACGGCGTACCGGGATGGACTCGACGCGTACCGGCACCTCCTCGCGCCACTCCGGGTCGCCCTCGCGCACGATGCGGCCCTCGTCCAGGGCGGAATCCAGCATCGGGCGCCGGCCGCGGGGAACGAGATGGCCGACCATGTCGTCCTGATAGGAGGTGGGGCCCGTATTGGGCCGCATCTGGGCGACCGAGACGTAGCGGGTGCCGTCGAGGGTGGGCACCCACAGCACCAGATCGGCGAAGGAGAGGTCGGAGAGCAGCTGCCACTCCGAGACCAGCAGATGCAGCCACTCGAGGTCGGTGTCGCTCAGAGCGGTGTGCTGGCGTACGAGATCGTTCATGGAGGGCACGTCTTGGAGCCTACCGGCGTACCCTGTATGCGTTGTGTCTGCATGGGCATGGACAAGCGAGAATGGTCTACTCCAGAATGCGGGCCAAGACCTCCGTTCTCCCCGCACAGGAGAACGGAACGAGGCCGCTGGCGCTCTCTGCCCTGACTGCGCCGAGGCCTCCGATCGACCGGTCCCAGGACGGGACCGTGCCCCCACCGCACACGGGGGCGCCTTCCGCCCGTAGGGCGGGACCGGCCGATGTCAGCTCCGGGCTGCGGTGCCGGACAGGTTGAGGGTCCTGTCCCGGCGCCGCGGCCCGCGGGTGTTTCCGGGGGTATGACGGGCGGGGTGTGCGGCCGCCGGGTATTACGCGGCAGACCGTGCGGCCGTTCCGATCTCCGGCTCGGGCTCAGGCTCCGGCTCAGTCGAATGCTGCGGCCAGGCCTTCATCGCCAGTTCGGCGATCGCCTCCAGGCTCGTCCGCTCCGCGCCGTCCCGCGCCTGCTGGGACATGCCCTGGACGACCGCGCCCACGTAAGCGGCCAGCGCGTCGGCGTCCGTATCGGCGGGCAGTTCGCCGGCGGCGATGTCCGCCCGGATGGCGCTCCCGATCTCCCGGACGTTCGACAACCGCATCTCCCGCAGGGAATCGGCGACTTCGGCGGACGCGGGCGAGATGTTCAGGGCGGCGCTGATGACCAGGCAGCCGCGCGGGCGGCCGGGCAGGGTGTATTCGGCCGCGGCCTCGCGCAGCGCGCGTTCGACACCGCGGCGGGCGGTGGGCTCCTCGGCCACGGCGCGGGAGAGGAAGCCCCCGTAGAGCCGCCCGTACTCGGCCACGACCTCGCCGAACAGTGCCCGCTTGTCGCCGAAGGCGGCGTAGAGGCTGGGGGCGCTGATACCCATGGCGCGGGTGAGGTCGGAGATGGACGTGGCCTCGTAGCCCTGCTCCCAGAAGGACCGGACCGCCTGCTCCAGGGCCGTCTCCCGGTCGAAGGACCGGGGCCGGCCACGCTGCTTCGTCTCCTTGGTCGCCATGGCAAGAATTCTATAGCGGTCGGTACGGAACGCATGCTACGGTTTTTTTGTAGCGAGCGATACAGAAAGCGGCTCGGTGCGGGGACATGCGTACATACAGATCAGGGAGGGGCGCTGCCATGAGCGCACTCAGCGGCAAGACGGCACTGGTGACAGGCGGCGGCAGGGGGATCGGCCGGGCGATCTCGGAGCGACTGGGGAGGGATGGCGCGCGGGTCGGTGTGCATTACGGGCGTGACGAGACCGCGGCCAAGGAGACGGTCTCGACGATCGAGGCCGCGGGCGGTCAGGCCTTCGCGGTCCGGGCCGAGCTGGGGGCGCCGGGAGACGCCGAAGCGCTGTGGGCCGCGTTCGACGAGCAGTCCGAGGGGCTGGACATCCTGGTCAACAACGCCGGTATCAACAAGGCGGTCGACGGGACGCTCAAGTCGATCGGCGAGGTGACGGTGGAGGATTTCGACCGTCTCTTCGCGGTCAACACCAAGGCGCCGTTCTTCATCGTCCAGCAGGGGTTGCCCCGGCTGCGGGACGGCGGGCGGATCATCAACACCTCGACGGGACTGACGCGTGGCGCAGCCAAGCCCGAGTTGATCGCCTACGCCATGACCAAGGGGGCGATCGACGTCTTCACCTCGACTCTCGCCAAGGACCTCGGCCGGCGCGGGATCACGGTCAACGCGGTGGCCCCCGGTGCGGTGGACACGGACATGAACGCCGGGTGGCTGCGGGGCGAGGCCCATTCCGAAGCACAGCAGAGGGTCCGGGAGATATCCCCACTGAGCCGGATCGCGGACTCCACGGACATCGGCGACATCGTGGCCTTCCTGGCCTCGGAGGACAGCCGCTGGGTGACAGGCCAGTGGATCGATGCGACGGGAGGCGCACTGCTCTGACGGCGCGTCGCCCACCCGCCGGGCGTGGTGGCCCCTCAGCCACCGAACCGTCGGCCATGCGCGCCCCGCCGTTCGGGAGCGCCACCGGGCCCGGTGGCCCGCCCTCTGCTAGATTGGTCTATACCACATGACCGCATGAGACCACTCTCCAGAACGGCAGGCCAAGCGTGGAAGTTGTCATCGTTCCGGACGCCATGGCGGGCGGCGAGCTGATCGCGGAGGCCCTCGCGGCCCTGTTGCGCCGTAAGCCCGACGCGCTGCTCGGTGTGGCCACCGGCTCCACCCCGCTGCCCATTTACCAGGCACTGGCGGCACGGGTCCGGGCCGGGTCGGTGGATGCCTCACGGGCGCGCATCTGTCAGCTCGACGAATATGTGGGCCTGCCGGCCGGGCATCCCGAGTCCTACCGTTCGGTGGTCCTGCGTGAGGTGGTCGAGCCGCTCGGCCTCGGCGCGGACTCGTTCATGGGGCCCGATGGCGCAGCCGAGGACGTCCAGGGGGCCTGCGAGGCGTACGACCGTGCGCTGCACGAGGCCGGCGGGGTGGATCTTCAGCTGCTGGGCATCGGCACCGACGGGCACATCGGCTTCAACGAACCCTGCTCGTCGCTCGCTTCGCGTACCCGGATCAAGACGCTGACCCAGCAGACCCGCAAGGACAACGCCCGGTTCTTCGACAGCCTCGACGAGGTGCCGCACCACGTCATCACCCAGGGCATCGGCACCATCCTGGAGGCCCGCCATCTGGTGCTGCTCGCCACCGGTGAGGGCAAGGCCGACGCCGTGGCCCGGGCCGTCGAGGGGCCGGTCGCCGCGCTGGTCCCGGCCTCGGCGCTGCAGCTCCACCCGCATGCGACGGTCGTCGTGGACGAGGCCGCCGCCGCGCGGCTGAAGCTCGCCGACTATTTCCGCGCCACCTACGCCGCGAAGCCGCACTGGCAGGGCATCTGACGGTCCCGGAGTTCCCGGGCGGGGTGCTCAGTCCCCGTCCTCCGGGCCGCGCCGCCCGGTGAGGACCTCGGCGGCGGCCCGGCCGCAGACCCGGGCGGCGCCGTGGGTGGCGATATGCAGCGCGCCCCGTGGCGGGGACTGCGGGACGCCCATGTCGACGACCGCGGTGTCGGGGCGGGCGGCGAGGAGGGCGTCGAGTGCCTCGGCCATCCAGGGGTGGCGGTGGACGTCGCGGACCACGGCGACCAGACGGCGCCCGGCGGCCGCCTTCAGCAGGCCGTCGACCAGCGCGGGGGTGCCGGCCGTGGCCGCGGACTCCGCAGTGCAGGTGAGCGTTCCGGTGCCGGGGAGCAGCCGGGTCAGTTCGGCGGCTACGCCCCAGGGGGTCTCGTCCCCGACGGCGATGTTGGCCAGCGGGGTGAAGGCCGCGACACAGGCGGGCGCGGTCAGGGGGGTGAACGGGCCGTCGGCGGTGCGGCGCAGGGCGCGCCGGGCCGCGGTGAGGCCGATCCCGGGGGCGGGCGCGATCTCCTCCCCGGCACCCGTGCGCCGGGTCCAGCGCGCCAGGGCACGTACCCGTGCCGCGGCGTCCGCGAGCCGCGCTTCGGGCAGTTCGCCCGCGCGCACCGCCCGCACCAGGGCATCACGCAGCCGCAGCACGATGTCCTCGTCCGCCAGTCCGCCGCCCACACACAGGGCGTCCGCACCGGCCGCGACGGCCAGCACGCTGCCCCGTTCGAGGCCGTACGCGGCGGAGATGGCCCGCATCTCCATCCCGTCGGTGATGATCAGCCCGTCGAAGCCGAGACCGCCGCGGTCGACGGGGGCGCGCAGCAGACCGCCCAGCGCGGCCGGGCTGAGCGTGGCGGGACGGTCCGCGTCCAGGGCGGGCAGCAGGATGTGTGCGCTCATCACGGCGCGGGTGCCGGCGGCGACGGCGGCGCGGAACGGCACCAGTTCGCGTTCCTGGAGGGTGGTCAGGTCGGCGGTGATCCGCGGCAGGTCGTGGTGGGAGTCGACGGCGGTGTCCCCGTGGCCGGGGAAGTGCTTGGTGCAGGCGGCGACGCCGGCGGACTGCAGCCCCTCGACATAGGCGGCGGTGTGCCGGGCGACCAGCTGCGGATCGTCGCCGAAGGAGCGGACGCCGATGACCGGGTTGTCGGGGTCGGAGTTGACGTCGGCGCAGGGCGCCCAGTTGAGGGTGATGCCGCACTCGGCCAGCCGCCGGCCGAGTTCCCGGGCGACGTCGCGGGTCAGGGCGGTGTCGTCGACGGCGCCGAGCGCATGGTTGCCGGGGAAGGAGGAACCGCCGCGCACTTCGAGACGGGTGACGTCGCCGCCCTCCTCGTCGACGGCGATGAGGAGGTCCTCGCGGGCGGCGCGCAACCGGGCGGTGAGCTCGGCGAGTTGCGCGGGGCTCTCGACATTGCGGCCGAAGAGGCCGACCGAGGTCAGGCCCTCGCCGATCCGGCGCAGCAGCCAGTCGGGGGCGGTGGTGCCGGTGAAGCCCGGCTGGAGGACGGTGAGTGCGTCGCGGGTGAGGGTGTCGGTGGAGGGTTCCGACCGTACGAGCGGGGTCATGGGCTGCGTCATCCCTTCACTGCGCCGGAGGTGAGACCGCCGACCGCCGTGCGTTGCAGGAACAGGAGGAGGGCCAGGAGGGGAAGGGCGAAGAGCGACGTGGCGGCCATCGTGGCGCCCCGTTCCCGGGGCACCGCGGCGGTACGGCCGCGGAGGGTCGGCAGGGCGAAGGGCGGCACCATCAGCATGGAGAAGAGGGTGAGTGTCCGCAGGCCGTCGAGCAAGCAGGCGTCGCCGCTATGAGCCCACGCGTCATTGCGCTCTCCCCCCAAGGCCGGGTGTGGTCTTTAATGGTTTAGACCAGCGCCCGCAGCTTGGCCTAGACCTTTTGGGGTGTCAAGGGGTGTATAAGAGTCGCTGCCAGGTCCGTTACCTGACCGACATCCGGCGGGCCGGGACCTGCAACAGCGCACGGGGAAGGCTCCCGTGCCACGATGTGAGCCGCTACGTACGGAGGAGCCGGTGACGGCAGCACGACAGGAGTCGGAGAGGCGGGTCATGGAGACGGACGGGGGCAGCACTGCCGAGAGCGGCGCACGGACCGCGCGGGTGCCCAAGTACTACCGGCTCAAGCGGCACTTGCTGGAGATCACCGAGACCCTGCCGCCCGGCACCCCGGTCCCGCCCGAGCGCACCCTCGCCGCGGAGTTCGACACCTCGCGCACCACGGTGCGTCAGGCCCTGCAAGAACTGGTCGTCGAGGGCCGGCTGGAGCGCATCCAGGGCAAGGGCACCTTCGTCGCCAAGCCCAAGGTCTCCCAGGCGCTGCAACTGACCTCCTATACGGAGGACATGCGGGCCCAGGGCCTGGAGCCGACCTCCCAGCTGCTGGACATCGGCTATGTCACCGCCGACGACCGGCTCGCCGGGCTGCTGGACATCGCCACCGGCGGCCGGGTGCTGCGCATCGAACGGCTGCGGCTGGCCAGCGGTGAGCCGATGGCCATCGAGATCACCCATCTGTCGGCGAAACGCTTCCCCGCACTGCGCCGCAACCTCGTCAAGTACACCTCCCTCTACACCGCGCTGGCCGAGGTCTACGACGTCCGGCTGGCCGAGGCCGAGGAGACCATCGAGACCTCCCTGGCCACCCCGCGCGAGGCCGGGCTACTGGGCACGGACGTCGGGCTGCCGATGCTGATGCTCTCCCGCCACTCCCTCGACGCGCAGGGGCAGCCGGTGGAGTGGGTGCGTTCGGTCTACCGCGGCGACCGCTACAAGTTCGTCGCCAGGCTGCGCCGCCCCGCGGACTGATCCGCCGGCCCGGGCCGGGCTTCTTCCGCCCGGCCCCCCGGGCCGCGGCCACGGCTGTCCGGATCCGGCCCCGCCCTGCCACCGCCACCCCTGCGGACCTGCCGCAAGGTGGAGTCTTGATACCGATATGCGGACGGGTAGTGACGCGCGCCACGCCCCTGCCATAGATTTCCAGCCGATTACGCAGGAGCCCCAGGGGACGGAGCAACGGTCATGACACAGCCAGCTGTATCGCCGGATCGCAGACAGGTGGTCACGCCCACGCGGGTGATCGCCGGGATCTGCCTGATCGCTCCGTTCGTCGCCATGCTCTGGGTGAGCTCGTACGCCAGGATCGAGCCGACGCTCATCGGGATCCCGTTCTTCTACTGGTACCAGATGGCATGGGTGCTGATCTCGACCGTGCTCACCATGATCGCGTACAAGCTCGTGCAGCGTGAGCAGCGGGCGCGCAAGGGCGGTGGGTCGGAATGAGCCTGACCACGACCGCACCGGAGACCTCCGCCGTGCTGGCCGCCTCCGCGACCAAGGGCGTCAACGGCGTGGCGCTCGCCGTCTTCATCTTCTTCTTCCTCGCCGTGACGGTCATGGGATTCCTGGCCGCCCGCTGGCGCAAGGCCGAGGAGTCCGCCAACCTCGACGAATGGGGCCTGGGCGGCCGCAGCTTCGGCACCTGGGTGACGTGGTTCCTGCTCGGCGGCGACCTCTACACCGCGTACACCTTCGTGGCCGTTCCGGCGGCGATCTACGCGGCGGGGGCGGCCGGCTTCTTCGCCGTGCCGTACACGATCCTGGTCTACCCGCTCATCTTCACCTTCCTCCCGCGCCTGTGGTCGGTCTCGCACAAGCACGGCTACGTCACCACCTCCGACTTCGTGCGCGGCCGCTTCGGCTCCAAGGGCCTGTCGCTGGCCGTGGCGCTCACCGGCATCCTCGCCACGATGCCGTACATCGCGCTGCAACTGGTCGGTATCCAGGCCGTCCTGGACGTGCTGGGCATCGGCGGCGGCGAACACACCAACTGGTTCGTCAAGGACCTGCCGCTGCTGATCGCGTTCGCCGTGCTGGCCGCGTACACCTACTCCTCGGGGCTGCGGGCGCCCGCGCTGATCGCGTTCGTCAAGGACGGGCTGATCTATCTCGTCATCGCCGTGGCGATCATCTACATCCCGATCAAGCTGGGCGGCTTCGACGCGATCTTCCACTCGGCCGGCAAGGCGCTGTCCCAGCCCGGACCCGTCCCCGGCAAGCCACGCGGCGAGCTGACCAGCGGGCCCAACGCCCAATGGGCGTATGCCACCTTGGCGCTCGGCTCGGCCCTGGCGCTCTTCATGTACCCGCACTCGATCACCGCGACGCTGTCCTCGCGCAGCCGCAATGTGATCCGCCGCAACACCACCATCCTGCCGCTCTACTCCCTGATGCTGGGGCTGCTGGCGCTGCTGGGCTTCATGGCGATCAAGGCCGGCACGGACATCCAGGGCAACCCCCAGCTGGCCATCCCGCAGCTCTTCGAGGACATGTTCCCGAGCTGGTTCACCGGCGTCGCGTTCGCCGCGATCGGCATCGGCGCGCTGGTGCCCGCGGCCATCATGTCGATCGCCGCGGCCAACCTCTTCACCCGCAACGTCTACAAGGACTTCCTCAAGCCGGACGCCACGCCCGCGCAGGAGCACAAGGTCGCCAAGCTCGTCTCGCTGCTGGTGAAGGTCGGCGCGCTGGTCTTCGTGCTCACCATGGACAAGACCGTCGCCATCAACTTCCAGCTGCTGGGCGGGATCTGGATCCTGCAGACCATGCCGTCGCTGGTCGGCGGCCTGTTCACCCGCTGGTTCCACCGCTGGGCGCTGCTGGCCGGCTGGGCGGTCGGCATGCTCTACGGCACGCTCGCGGCGTACGGCGTGGCCAGCCCGACCCAGGCGCACTTCGGCGGCTCCAGCAAGGAGATCCCCGGCATCGGTGAGATCGGCTACATCGGTCTGACCGCCTTCGTCCTGAACGTCGTGGTGTCGGTCGTGCTGACCGTCGTCCTGAAGGCCGTCAACGCACCCGAGGGCACCGACGAGACCAGCCCCGCGGACTACACGGCGGACGCGGGCGACAAGGGCGTCGTCGTCGAGCTGCCGCCGGCGACGGCGGGGGCGCCGGCGGGGCACTGAGCCACCGGCCGACCGGCTTCCGACATCGGGCCGTCGCGTTCCCTTCGGGGGGCGCGGCGGCCCGTTGCCGTGTGCGGGGTCAGTTCACCCAGTCCTTCAGCTGCTCGGTTTCCAGGGTGATGCCGACGGGGGCGGGGAGGTGGAGCGACTTGCCGTACGAGACGGTGTGCATGACCTCGTAGCGCCCGCCATCGGGCTCGCTGTGGACCGAAACCTGACAGGCTTCCCGGTCGACCAACAGATAGAGCGGGATGCCGGTCTCCGCGTACACACGAGGTTTCTCCACCCGATCACGCTGATCGGTGTCCGAGTCATGGGAGGTCACCTCGACGACCATGAGCACCGGGTCAGGAGCGGCCCATGCCCCCTGGCCCGCGAAGGCGCCACTGGGGACGAGTTCGGCATCAGGACGGGCGCGGCCGCCACGGTGTGCCTGCACCTTGAGTCCCTGGTCCGGATGGAGCCGCAGCTCGGGGCGCGCCTGAACACAGATACGCGTCAGCCACTCCATGATGCGACCGTGGTCCCGGTCCGGTACGGCCTTGCTCCTGATCTTCCCGTCGATGAACTCCAGCCGCGCGCCCCGCTCCAGGCGGGCGAATATCCGGGCCGCCTCTTCGAAATGCTCGGTCTCCATGATGTGCGGCTGGTCGGCGAGCGCGGTCAAGGAGCCCCCTCCTTCTTGCCCCAGCAGCGCCGAGAACGTGGAACCGACGATAGCCGAGGCCACTGACAGACACTGTGTGATCACTCACGACACACTAGATGTGGGGGTGCACTTGAGGGGCCACCACCACATGTATGCTCGTCCTCGCTGTCGCCGCAGGGGAATCCGGTGCGAATCCGGAACTGTCCCGCAACGGTGTCAAGGCGCGCTTCCCCGGCCGAACATCGGCCCCGACGCACGCCCGGAGTCCGAAGACCTGCCGACGGTACGACCGCACCGCCATGGGTGTGGACGTCGATACGTCCGGGCCCCGAGGGCTGGGCCGGTGGACGCCGCGTGGTGAGCCCGCGCACTCCTGACCGTGTCGGGGTGCCGCATGCCCGCGTGCGCCCGTCGTGCCCGCCCTCCCGGCCCCCGCCGAGTGAGGGAGAGCATCACGTGACCATCGCGCCAACGGAGCCCGCGTCAGACGCCGAGGTCGTGCCGCCTGCGGTGGCCACGCCTGCCGCTGGTGCCGAGGACGGCCCGGGCGTCGCCCTGCTGCGCACCCTGACCGAACTGACCGAGGACCTGACCGCGACCGACCCCGGCAAGGTGGCCGCCGCCGCCCTGCGCGGCCGGCACGCGGGCTCCGATGAGGCCGAACTGCGGTCGCTGGCCACCGATGCCGCGGCCGGCCTGATCGGTGACGAGCCGCAGTACTCCAAGCTCGCCGCGCGGCTGCTCACCCTCGCCGTCGCCGAGGAGGCCGCCGGCCAGGGCGCCGTCTCGTTCTCCGCCTCGGTCGCGACCGGTCACCGCGAGGGCCTGATCGCCGACGAGACCGCGGAGTTCGTGCGGGCCCACGCGGCCCGCCTGGACGCGCTGGTCGAGCGGGCCCTGGCCGACGGCGCCGACGACCGCTTCGGCTACTTCGGGCTGCGCACCCTGCACTCGCGCTATCTGCTGCGCCACCCCACCACCCGTCAGGTCATCGAGACGCCCCAGCACTTCCTGCTGCGGGTGGCCTGCGGCCTCGCGGAGGACCACAGCGAGCGCGCGCTGGACGACGTCGCCGAGCTCTACCGCCTCACCAGCTCGCTGTCCTACCTGCCCTCCTCCCCCACCCTCTTCAACTCCGGCACCCGCCACCCGCAGATGTCGTCCTGCTATCTGCTGGACTCCCCGCTGGACGAGCTGGACTCGATCTACGACCGCTACCACCAGGTCGCGCGGCTGTCCAAGCACGCCGGCGGCATCGGGCTGTCGTACTCCCGCATCCGCGCCCGCGGTTCGCTGATCCGCGGCACCAACGGGCACTCCAACGGCATCGTGCCGTTCCTGCGCACGCTGGACGCCTCGGTCGCGGCCGTGAACCAGGGCGGCCGGCGCAAGGGCGCCGCCTGTGTCTACCTGGAGACCTGGCACGCGGACATCGAGGAGTTCCTGGAGCTGCGCGACAACACCGGTGAGGAGGCCCGCCGTACCCACAACCTGAACATCGCGCACTGGATCCCGGACGAGTTCATGCGCCGGGTCGAGGCGGACGCCGACTGGTCGCTGTTCTCCCCCGCGGACGCCCCGGAGCTGGTGGACCTGTGGGGCGAGCAGTTCGACGCCGCCTACCGCCGGGCCGAGGCCGAGGGCCGCGCGGTCAAGCAGATCCCGGCGCGGGTGCTGTACTCCCGGATGATGCGCACCCTGGCGCAGACCGGCAACGGCTGGATGACGTTCAAGGACGCCGCCAACCGCACCGCCAACCAGACCGCCGAGCCCGGCCAGGTCGTGCACTCCTCCAACCTGTGCACGGAGATCCTGGAGGTGACGAACGACGGGGAGACCGCGGTCTGCAACCTGGGGTCGGTCAACCTCGCCGCCCACCTCGGCGACAACGGTGAGATGGACTGGGAGCGGCTGGACGCGACCGTCCGCACCGCCGTCACCTTCCTCGACCGCGTCGTGGACATCAACTTCTACCCGACCGAGCAGGCCGGGGCCTCCAACTCCCGCTGGCGGCCGGTGGGCCTGGGCCTGATGGGCCTGCAGGACGTCTTCTTCCGGCTGCGGCTGCCCTTCGACTCGCCCGAGGCGCAGGAGCTGTCCACCCGGATCTCCGAGCGGATCATGCTCGCCGCGTACGAGGCGTCCGCCGACCTCGCCGAGCGGCACGGCCCGCACCCGGCCTGGTCCGCGACCCGCACCGCCCGCGGAGTGCTGCACCCCGACCACTACCCGAACGCCGAGCCGCGCTGGGCCGACCGCTGGGCGGCGCTGCGCAGCCGGATCGCCCTGACCGGCATGCGCAACTCCCTGCTGCTGGCGATCGCGCCGACCGCGACCATCGCCTCCATCGCGGGCGTGTACGAGTGCATCGAGCCGCAGGTCTCCAACCTCTTCAAGCGCGAGACGCTGTCCGGGGAGTTCCTCCAGGTCAACGCCTATCTGATCGAGGAGCTCAAGGCGCTGGGCCTGTGGGACGCCCGGACCCGCGACGCGCTGCGCGAGGCCAACGGCTCGGTGCAGGACGTCGCATGGATCCCCGAGGAGATCCGGGCGCTGTACCGCACCGCCTGGGAGATCCCGCAGCGCGCCCTGGTCGACATGGCCGCGGCCCGTACGCCGTACCTGGACCAGAGCCAGTCGCTGAACCTCTTCATGGCGTCGCCGACCATCGGCAAGCTCAGCTCGATGTACGCCTACGCGTGGAAGCGCGGCATCAAGACGACGTACTACCTGCGCTCCCGGCCGGCGACCCGGATCGCCCAGTCCGCGCGCGGCACCGCCGCCGCGAGCGCCCCCGTCCCGCAGCAGGCCACCGACCCCGAGGCGGTCGCCTGCTCCCTGGAAAACCCCGAGTCCTGCGAGGCCTGCCAATAATGACCACCGCACCTGAAACCAACGCCGCGGCAGCGCACACCGCCACCACCGGCGAGAAGAACCTCCTGGACCCGGGCTTCGAGCTGACCCTGCGGCCCATGCGGTACCCGGAGTTCTACGACCGCTACCGGGACGCCATCAAGAACACCTGGACCGTGGAGGAGGTCGACCTCCACTCCGACGTCGCCGATCTCGCCAAGCTCTCGCCGGGCGAGCAGCACATGATCGGACGGCTGGTGGCGTTCTTCGCGACCGGTGACTCGATCGTCGCCAACAACCTGGTGCTGACGCTCTACAAGCACATCAACTCCCCCGAGGCACGGCTGTACCTGAGCCGTCAGCTCTTCGAGGAGGCGGTGCACGTCCAGTTCTATCTGACGCTGCTGGACACCTACCTCCCCGACCCGGACGACCGCGCCGCCGCCTTCGCCGCGGTGGAGAACATCCCGTCCATCCGGGAGAAGGCCGAATTCTGCTTCAAGTGGATGGACTCGGTCGAGAGCATCGACCGGCTGGAGTCCCGGGCCGACCGGCGCCGCTTCCTGCTGAATCTGATCTGCTTCGCGGCCTGCATCGAGGGGCTGTTCTTCTACGGCGCCTTTGCATACGTGTACTGGTTCCGCTCGCGCGGTCTGCTGCACGGGCTGGCCACCGGCACCAACTGGGTCTTCCGCGACGAGTCCATGCACATGGAGTTCGCGTTCTCGGTGGTGGACACCGTCCGCCAGGAGGAGCCGGACCTGTTCGACGACAAGCTGGAGCAGCAGGTCACCGAGATGCTCAAGGAGGCCGTCGAGGCCGAGCTGCAGTTCGGGCGCGACCTGTGCGGTGACGGCCTGCCGGGCATGAACACCGCGTCGATGCGCGAGTACCTCCAGTGCGTCGCCGACCAGCGGCTGCAGCGGCTGGGCTTCGCGCCGGTCTACGGATCGGAGAACCCGTTCTCCTTCATGGAGTTGCAGAACGTCCAGGAGCTGACCAACTTCTTCGAGCGCCGGGCCTCCGCCTACCAGGTCGCGGTCGAGGGCTCGGTCTCCTTCGACGACGATTTCTAGAAGACGTACCGCGACGCCCCTTCGCCCCGGTCACCCGCTGTTTGTGAGCGTTCTGTTACCTCGGCAACCGGAACCGGTGGCCACCACATCTATGCGGGCATGAAGGGCACGAAGGGGCGTCGTCGGTTCATCGACTATCCGCGTCAGGGACGGGAAGGTCTGCGCCGTTGGCTGCCGTCATGGAGACAGTGGCTGAGCGCCGTCGCGCTCGGCGTGGCCGGCCTGGCGGGACTGTTAGCAGTCGTGTACGCAAAGGTCGACATACCGAGTGAGAATGCGCTCGCCGGCCAGGAGGCAACCG
The DNA here is from genome assembly GCF_900221035.1 of Streptomyces sp. 2323.1. Taxonomy (NCBI): domain Bacteria; kingdom Bacillati; phylum Actinomycetota; class Actinomycetes; order Kitasatosporales; family Streptomycetaceae; genus Streptomyces; species Streptomyces sp. 2323.1. The sequence goes on from NZ_LT907981.1 coordinate 2,722,793, forward strand.
TCTATTACTGGGCGGACGGCAGCCAGATGGTGAGCGTGGGTGCCGTCAACCGGCAGAACGTCACCCTCGACAAGGTGCCCGACTCCGTCGAGAATTCCGTGATTTCGGCGGAGAACGCCACCTTCTACAGTGACCCCGGAGTCTCACTCCAGGGCATCGGCCGGGCCCTGGTCACCATGGTGTCGGGCGGGGACACCCAGGGCGGTTCCACCATCACCCAGCAGTTCGTGAAGAACACCTATCTCTCGCAGGACCAGACGGTCACCCGCAAGGTGAAGGAATTCGTCATCGCGCTGAAGGTGAGCAACCAGAAGTCGAAGCGGGAAATACTGCGCGGCTATCTGAACACCAGCTGGTTCGGCCGCGGTTCGTACGGAATCCAGGCGGCCGCCCATGCGTATTACGGCATCGACGCCGCGAAGCTGAACCCCAGTCAGGGCGCGCTGCTGGCGGCCCTGCTGAAGGGCTCCGAGCAGTACGACCCGGGGCTGAGCAAGGCCAATCACGCGCGCGCGGTGGCCCGCTGGAAGTGGATACTCGACCGGCAGGTCGACACCGGGAAGATGAGTGCACAGGAGCGGGCCAAATACCGCACCTTCCCCGAGCCCCGCGCACTGTCGAAACCCACGAGCCAGGCCGGCCAGACCGGCTATCTCGTCGATGTCGCCAATAAGTTCATCAAGGCCGACACCGGCCTGACCGACAAGGACCTGGCACGCGGCGGATACCGCATCCACACCACGTTCGACAAAAAGCGCACCCGCCGCCTGGAAAAGGCCGTCACCGACGTGCGCCGCGACACCATCGATCCGAAACGGCGCACGGCCGACAAGTTCGTGGAATTCGGCGCGGCCTCGGTACGTCCCAAGGACGGCGCCATCGTCGCGCTCTACGGCGGTGCGGACGCCACCAAGCACTTCAGCAACAACGCGGACACCACGGCGGTCCCGGTCGGGTCCGCCTTCAAGCCGTTCGTGCTGGCGGCCGCGCTCCAGCAGCAGGTCGACGAGCCGTCCGCCGCGTGGGACGGCACGCCGACCGCGGCACCGGACGCCGATCCGTCCCGCGCGGCGGCCGACAAGACCCGGCCGCTGGTTCTGCGCTGGGCTCTGCTGAAGGGCAAGAACCCGCCGTTCGTGCAGGCCGGACAGCAGATGGGGCTGGAGCGGATCCGGGATCTGGCGGTGGCCTCGGGGCTGCGCAAGGAGAGCCTGGCGCGCCTGGAACAGACCTTCCCGCTGGGCACCTCGGCCCCCAGCGCGGTCCGGATGGCGAGCGCCTACACCACCTTCGCCAACGGCGGGCTGCACACCGACCCGTACGCGGTCTCCGCGCTCACCCACGACGGCCGCCCGGTACCCGGGCTGCGCCGCCCCGAGTCGCACCAGGTCCTCGACGCCGGCGTCGCCCAGCAGGTGTCCGGCGCCCTGGAGGAACGCGGCCGGCAGGCCCTGAAAGCACAGGGCGGCACGGCGGCGCAGCAGCCGGTCGCGGCCGGTCTCACCGAGCCGGGCGACCGGATGAAGTCGGCGTGGTTCATCGGCAGCCCGCCGCCCGGTGTGCCGGACCTCGGTACGGGACCGGGCGCCGGACCAGGCAGCGGGGGCGGTTTCCGTCCCGGCCGGCCGCCCGGCGACGGCGACGGCAACAGTGACGGCAATGAGCCGACCACCGCCGTCACCATGTTCCGCAACAAGCCGGGCGCCCCCGAGCTGCTGCCGATGCAGGACGTCGGCGGCGCGGCGACCGGGCTGGGGACGACCATCCCGCCCAAGATCTGGAGCGCCTACCAGCAGGCACCGTGACGACGACGGGCGCCCGGCCCACCGGCCGGGCGCCCGCGCGCCTGCGTCATCAGTCGTTATCAGTCGTTGGCGACGACGGGGTAGCGCGGCTCCCGCTCGGCCATCTGCTTGAGCGCGTCCTTGCGCTCCCGCTTGCTCAGCCGGTCGATGTAGAGGTAGCCGTAGAGGTGGTCGGTCTCGTGCTGCAGACAGCGTGCGAAGTAGCCGGTGCCCTGGATCGCGATCGGCTCGCCCTTGGCGTTCTGGCCGCGGACCACGGCGTAATCGGGACGGGCCAGCTCGGCGTAGGCGCCGGGCACGGACAGACAGCCCTCGTTGGAGTCGTCCAGGATGCGGCGCTCGGCCGGCAGCTCCTCCAGGACGGGGTTGCAGACCGCACCGACGTGCCGGACGCCCTCGTCGTCCAGGCAGTCGTAGACGAAGACCTTCAGGTCCACACCGATCTGGTTCGCGGCCAGGCCCACGCCCTCGGCGGTGCGCTGGCTGGCGAACATGTCGTCGATGAGCTGGGCGAGCTCCTCGTCGAACGCCGTGACGTTCTTGCACTCCTTGTGGAGCACCGGGTTGCCGACAACCGTGATCGGCCGCGAGGTGCCCCGCTCACGGTGGGCTTCCTCCCGCTCCCCGGCGTCGGTGACGTCGTCGATGAACGCCTCGTCCACGCGCTGGTCACCCTCTTGATCAAACACAGGCTGCTGGGCCATCTCCGCCGTACGCCTTCCTGAAAACCCTGGTTAGTCGCCCTACAGCCTACGGGGACGCCGACGGGCGCTCAGCAGACCTCTTCAAGATCCCGCCATTCCCGGGTGTCCGGGCTGTCCGCGACCCAGCCGTCCAGCAGGCCGCGCACCAGGGCGGACGGCGCCGCGATGCCGCATTCGCGCTCCGGTACCCACAGCGAGCCCGAGCCCGCGGTGCGGTGCCCGAGCGGCCCGGGGTGGCCGGGCTCGCTGTGGTCGTGCGGGTCCAGATGCTCGCCGTCGCCCTCGTCGCTGGGCATCCGGCTCTCCGAGCACGTACGGCACAGCAGCCGCACCGACGACGACCAGTCCTCGGCGGCGAAGCCCGCGTCGGCCGCCAGCCGCTCCAGGGCGTCCCGGTCGGCCTCCGAGGCGGCCTCCAGGAGCACCACCCACGTGGGGACCGGGGAGGGCGCCCACAGCTCGATCTCGTCGAAGACCGGATAGGCCCGGGTGGCACCGTCGGCACTGACGATGGTCCGCTCGCCGTGCGGGACGCCGTCGTGCAGCACCACCTCGCCCCAGCGCCGCCCGGAGGACGGCAGCGGGATCGACAGCACCTCGATCCGCGCGGGGTCCAGCCGGCGGCCCCAGACGACCTCCGCCTCGCCCTCCGGGGAGAGCCGGACGGCGGCGCTGCCCAGCGCCATACCGAGCGGTTCACCGGACGGGGAGCCCTCACAGGGGACCTTCAGGCCGTACGCCTGCCAGGCACGGCGGGCCAGCGGCCAGTCCTGCAGGGCGGTGGCGGCGATGCCGACGTTCCACCAGTCGGGCGCCCCCGCCTCCCGGTCCAGCAGCGCCACCGCACGCAGACCGGCCGCCCGGGCCTGCTCCCAGTCGTGCCGGAACTTGTGCAGCAGGGCGAGGTTGAACCAGGACTCCGAAAGCCACGGCTCCATGTCCGCGGCACGGGTCAGCAGCGCCCCCGCGTCCTCGTAACGGCCGTCGCCGATCAGCGTGAAAGCGCGGTCGGTCGCCTGACGCCACGAGGCGGAGGGCCGGTGCCGTACCTTGCCGAAGATCCTCACGATTCCCGCCTGCTGGTTGCTCTTGATGCCGCCGAGGAGGTCTCCCCGGGCGGCGCCCGGGGCCTTCCGAGGGGCCTACTCGACAACCTGCCACAGATTGCCGCCGGGCTCAGCCCGGTTTGCCGCTCCCCTGCGGCTCCTTGCCCTTCCCCGACCCCCTGAATCCCCCTGGAAGGGGCTTCCTTCGCATCCAACCATGCCCATCTCGGCGGGCGCTCATTACCCATGGGTTCCCGCACCTCGGGCGCACGGCGCGGGCCCAACGGCGGGGGCGGGGCGGCGGGGCGGCTCCGGGGCCCGCAGGAGACCGTCCGCGGGCGGTATCCGGCCCGCCGGGACTACCGCGCGCAACGCAGCAGGTCGGCGCTCCACCGGCCGCAGAGCGGGCGCCGCCCGTCCCCGCGCCGTGCGCCACAGTCGGCCATCTCACACCGCGCGGCCGCCGCACGACAGGACCCGGGCCAGCGCCTCGACGACCCGTGGTTCGTGGTCCTGGGCGGTGGCCAGCCGCAGGCGCTCCAGGGCGCGCAGCGGGCCGCCCGGGCCCGCGGAGCCGCCCGACAGGTCGTCGTAGGCATTGACGGTGCGGACGATACGCGCCGTGACCGGCTGGTCCCGGTACGGATCGGCCTGCCGCTCGACGATCATCGCAACCTCCGCGGGGGCCCCGGTCTGCCGGACAACGGCACCGCCCAGCAGCGCGATCCGGCGCTGCTGGTCGGGCGGCAGCGGCGCGGTCGCCCCGTCCGGCACCGGGTCCAGCAGCGAGAGCTGACCGATGTCGTGCATCAGGGCGGCGTATTCCAGTACGTCCAAGTCCGGCTCGGTCAGCCCCAGTTCGCGGCCCACGGCGCGGCTGAGCGCGGCCACCCGGCGGGCGTGGCCGTGCGGGGTGTAGCCGGCGATCTCGGTGCAGCGGGCCAGCGAGGCGATGGTCTGGCGGTAGGTGGCGCGGACCGCGGCGAAGCGGCGGAAGGCGAACTGGGTCAGCAGCAGCGGCAGACAGAAGACGGGCAGCGCCCACAGCCCGGCGACCGCGGTGGCCAGCGCGATCACGACGCCGGTGGCACAGATCGCCGAGCCGATGCCGGGCAGCGCCCGCAACTCGTCGCGCAGCAGCGGCCCGTACGGCCAGCCGGTGCGGGCCCGGGCGAGCGCGGCCGCCAGCACCGCGTCGCACAGCGCGGTCAGCGCCATCAGGGCGGTCATGAAGAGGGGGTAGACCGGCCCGGAGGCCACCCAGGTGTCCAGCGTCCCGGTGTTGTAGAGGGGCTGGAAGCAGGTGGCGGCGAAACCGATGGTCAGTACCCGGCGGGCGAGATGGTCCAGCGCCGGGCCCTGGCCGCGGGCAAGCTGCGGGACGAGCCCGACCAGGCCGGCCGCCAGGACCACGGCCACGATCTGCGGGACGCCATGGGTGGTGGGCCGGCCGCCGGCCGCGCCGAGCAGGGCGTAGGCCAGGGCCCCGGCCGCACCGAGCGGGGCGCCCTCCCGCTCCCCCGGCATCCGCCCGGGCCCGGCCGCCGGAGCGGGGCCCCGGCCCACCAGCTCCCCCACCGCGATCAGCACCCCGAAGGCCAGCGCGATCCCCGGCTGCTGCAGGCCCTCCCACAGCGTCCGGCCGAGCGACCAGCCCGCCAGCGCGGCGGCCGGGGCGTAGACCGCGGCGACGACGGCGCGCGCGCCGCAGGCCGGCGCCCCGGCGCGCGGGCCACCGGCGGCACGGGCGTCCACGGTCCGGCGCGCGGCGGGCCACGGGCGCCGGGGGTCGCCCCGGGCGCCGCTCACCGGGTGCCGTCCCGTCCGGCCCCTTCGGGCCGCAGCCCGGGCGGCACCGCCGTACGCTCCGGGCCGCGGGCCGATTCCCCCTCCCGCGGCACGACGCCGCCGTCCGGCTCCCCGTCCCGCCGCTGCACGACGCCGCCTACCGGCTCCCCATCCCGTCGCGGCACGCCCCCGTCCACCACCACAGCCGGCTCCGCGTCCGCCGCCGTGACCAGGTCCGGGTGCCAGCCGTAGCGGTCGAGCGAGGCCGCCAGGGCCCGGACCATCCGCGGGTCGAACTGCGCCCCGGCGCACTTGCGCAGCTCCTCGACGGCCGCGGGGACCGGCCGGGCCCGCCGGTAGGAGCGGGTCGAGGTCATCGCGTCGAAGGCGTCGGCGACCGCCACCACCCGGGCGTACTCCGGAATGTGATGGCCCCTCAGGCCGTAGGGGTAGCCGCGGCCGTCCAGCCGCTCGTGGTGGTGCAGGATCGCCGCCCGGGCCTCCCCCAGGAAGCCGATGCCGCGGACGATCTCGTGTCCGTACTCGGGATGCAGCTCGATGACCCGGCGCTCCTGCGGCGTCAGCGGGCCGTCCTTGCGCAACAGCCGGGTGGGGACGCCGAGTTTGCCGACGTCGTGCAGGATGCCGGCGAACCGCAGCACCTCCACCCGGTCCTCCGCCATGCCCAGCTCCCGGGCGATCATCACCGACGCGCGCCCGACCCGTTCGCTGTGTCCGCGGGTGTAGCGGTCCTTGATGTCGACGGCCTGGACGAGGGCGCGGATGGTGGCCTGATGGGCGGCGCGTTCGCGGTGGTACTGGGCGAAGACCCAGCAGGACAGGCACATCGGCAGCAGCACCAGCAGCGCCGCCGGCGGCCCGTACGAGCTGCGCCACAGCACCGCCATCATCAGCCCGGCCAGCCCGTGCACCAGATGCGGCCCCAGCGAGCGGGTCAACAGCCCGCGCCAGGCGGTGCGTACGGGGTGCCGCTCGGCGACGATCAGCACCCCGCCGTCGAGCGTCGCCAGCACCGCGCAGAAGGTCGCCGCGGCGGCCGCGGCCGGCAGCAGCAGAACGGGGAACTGCGGGGCGGACCACGGATGGTGGCCGCCGGTGAGCCGGAAGACCTGCGCGGCCGCCCAGCACGCCGGCGCGAGCTCGGCGGCGTGCCAGAGCCTGCGGGCGCCGGTCAAGCGGGCCTCGGCCGGTCCGGTCAGCGCCCCGGGGACGGCCGTTATCGCGGCCAGCGGCGGCGGCAGCAGACAGACGCCGGCGAGCAGGACGGGACTGGCCCAGCCGGCGGGAAAGCCCGCGGGCCCCTCGGCGGGACCCGTACCGGACGGCGCCCGGCCGCCCACCAGCGGGCAGCGGCGCACCTGTTCACATCCGGCGTACAGCAGGGCCAGGGCCAGGGTGCTGCTCCAGGGGGCGCCGGCGCCGAGCCGTATCGCGGGGGCGGCACACAGTGCCGCGGCCAGTGCGGTGCCGCCGATATACCCTCGCGCGGCCGCCGGAAGTCCCCGCATCGCGCCCTCCTCGTCGCCCACCGCTCTCCCGCGCGCTCCCAAGGAGCCGGGAAGGTCCCTTTGCGCCGCCTCGGAGGGGCGCTCGGGTCGGTGAGAATAGACGGGCCGGGAGGCCGGGGAAGGGGCATCGGGGAATCGGGCGGGACGAATCGGCCCGCCCCTCACCCCTTAGGGTGATGTGCCGCGTTATTCGGTCCGCGCGGTCTTGGTCCGTGCATCGGACGGACCGGCGTCGGACGGACCGGCCGGCCCGGAGCCGCTCGCCTCGGCGTCCGCCTGCTCGCGCTGCGCCTGTTCCTTCTTGGCCTGTTCGAGCACGCTCACCTCGGGCACGGTCTCCCCGGCCCGGATGAGGTCGATCCGGCCCATCACCTTGGACCGCAGGTCGCTGGGGACGTCGTCATGGCCGCAGCAGCGCTTGACGAGCTTCTTGACGGCCTGCTCCAGGCCGTACTTCTCCAGGCACGGCGAGCACTCGTCGAGATGCACCTGGAAATCTGCGCACTCCCCCTCGGGCATCTCCCGGTCGAGATACTCGTAGAGGTGGTCAAGGACCTCTGAGCAGTCCTTCTCGTGCGGCTCTCCGCAGCTCATGATCCCGAGCCTTTCCGGTCGTGCGACTCCGTCGTCCGCGCGGCCTGCGGGTCCGCAGCCCCCGCGCCGGCCGGGACCAGCCCGCGCTCACGGGCGTAATCCTCCAGCATGCCGCGCAGTTGGCGCCGGCCGCGGTGCAGCCGGGACATCACCGTGCCGATGGGTGTCCCCATGATGTCCGCGATCTCCTTGTAGGCAAAGCCCTCGACATCCGCGAGGTAGACCGCGATCCGGAACTCCTCGGGGATGGCCTGGAGGGCGGCCTTCACATCGGAGTCGGGGAGGTGGTCCAGCGCCTGCGACTCGGCGGAGCGCAGCCCCGTCGACATGTGCGACTCGGCGCGCGCCAGCTGCCAGTCCTCGATCTCCTCCGCCGCGCTGCGCTGGGGCTCGCGCTGCTTCTTGCGGTAGGAGTTGATGAAGGTGTTCGTGAGGATGCGGTACAGCCAGGCCTTGAGGTTGGTGCCCTCACGGAACTGGTGGAAGGACGCGTACGCCTTGGCGTACATCTCCTGCACGAGGTCCTCGGCGTCGGCCGGGTTGCGGGTCATGCGCAGCGCGGCGGAGTACATCTGGTCCAGGAAGGTCAGCGCATCCCGCTCGAAGCGCGCATTGCGCTCGGCGGCGCTCTCCTGAGCCCTCTCCTCAGCCGTGCCGTCGGTCCCTGCGTCGGTACCGGTGACCGGACCCACCTCCTCCAGCGTCGTGGCCCCGGATGCGGACCCACCCGATTCGGAGAATAGACGACGATCCGGTGCGGCCGCCGCTCCGGCCAGGGCGGGCTGCGTCACCTGCATCTGCGACCACGACAGATCGGCGGCCGGGCGGGCGGGGCAAGCGATTCCCATGCGGCGGACTCCCATTCCTCATGCTTCGCCGGACGTACTCGGGCACTACGTGTGGCACAACAGCCGCACCCGCCAGGTCATTCCCGGTCCGCCGGCTCGGATTTCCCGCCGCCTGCCCGGGCCCGGCCCCCGTACGGACACCGTCGCCCCACGGCCAGGGCTTGACAAACCCGCTTGCCGCTTCGGCAATGGAGGGGTGACCGATCACGCATACGCGAAGGTGCTGGCGGACGTGGGCCCCCGGCTGCGGCGGCTGCGCCAGGAGCGCGGGGTGACGCTGACCGCGCTGTCCAAGGCGACCGGCATCTCGGTGAGCACCCTGTCGCGGCTGGAGTCCGGCGGCCGCAAGGCCACCCTCGAACTGCTGCTGCCCCTGGCGCAGGCCCATCAGGTGCCGCTGGACGAGCTGGTGGGGGCGCCGGAGGTGGGTGACCCCCGGGTGCGCGCGGCACCGCTGCGGCGCGCCCACCTGACCGCGGTCCCGCTGACCCGCCAGCCGGGCGGACTGCAGGCGTTCAAGCTGGTCATGGACCCGGCCGCCGGCCCGCCCGAGCAGCGGACCCACGAGGGGTACGAGTGGCTGTACGTGCTGTCCGGGCGGCTGCGGCTGCTGCTCGCGGACCGCGATGTGGAGCTGCGGGCCGGGGAGGCGGCGGAGTTCGACACCCGGCTGCCGCACTGGTTCGGACCCGCGGGCGACGCACCGGTCGAGCTGCTGAGCCTGTTCGGCAGCCAGGGGGAGCGGATGCACGTCCGCGCCCGTCCGCGCGGGCGGGGCGGCGACTGATCTGAGCGGCGGCGGGGCAGCCACTGACCTGCGCGAACGGGCGCGGCGGCATCAGCCGAACATGCCGTCCAGCCAGGAGGCCACCGCGTCCGTGAGCCGTCCCATGGATTCCGCCTCGCCGACGCCCGCCTTCTTCGGGACCGCGAAGCCGTGGTCCCCGTGGGCGATCTCGGTGAGCTCCGTCCCCGGCGGGAACTCCTCCGGCCGTCCGAACGGGTCCCGGCCGCCCTGGACGACCAGCGTCGGCACCCCGGCACCGGTCAGCTCCTCCGCCCGCGACTTCTCCGGGCGGCCCGGAGGATGCAGCGGGAAGCTCAGCGCCAGAACAGCCTGGGCGCCCAGTTCCCGCGCCGTACGGCAGGCCACCCGGGCACCGGCGCTGCGGCCGCCGGCGACCACCGGCAGCCCGGGCTTCTCCAGCGCCGGCCACAGCGCGGTCCACGCGGCATCGAGGGTCTTCGGCGCGGGCGCCACCTTCTTGCCCGCCACCCGCCACGGCTGCTCGACCAGCGCCACGGTGTAGCCGCGGGCCGGCAGTGCGGCCGCCAGGGCCCGCAGGTCACGTACCTCGATGCCGCCGCCGGCACCGTGGCTCACGGCCACCACGGCCCGGGCCGGCTTCGCCTCGCGGTACCAGGTGATCCGGGCGTCGCCCGCCGGCGTCGCGACCGTCTCGGTCTCCATCGCCCCTGTGTTCATGCCGCACCCTCGCTTCACTCGGCCTCGCCTGCGCACGGCGCGCACCTTCTGATGACTCCTCGCCGCGGCCGCCCGTACGCCCATCCTGCCCGCGCCCCGGCCGGAAGGGCACCGCAGCACGCCCGTCGGCGCCTCAGAACAGCGTGCCCACCTCCGGGCCGTCGAGCTCGGTGACCAGCTCGGGCCCGTTGTTGCGGACGTTGCTGACCTCGGTCGGGACCGGATAGGCGCGCATCAGCCCGGCCGGCGGCGGCACCAGCAGCTCGCGCACCGCGTCGGGGTCGGTACGGGCCGGGTCGAGCCAGGCGTCCCAGCGGTCCGGGGTCAGCACCAGCGGCATCCGGGGGTGGATGTCGGCCAGCGCCTGCGGCCCCTCGCCGCCGCTCGCCCCGGCCAGCGGCGTGGTCTCGGCCTCGGTGGTGACGACCGTGCAGGTCACCCACCAGGCCAGTGGGTGGTCGCCGGGCAGGGTCGTGTCCCGCCAGAACTCGTACAGGCCGGCCAGCGCCATCACCGAGCCGTCCGCCGGGGTCACGAAGTACGGCTGCTTGCGGGGCCGCTTCTTCCTGCCCTGCTCCTCCAGCTGCCGCTCCGCGGGGGCGGTGACCCACTCGAAATAGCCGTCACCGGGGAGCAGACAGCGGCGGGCCGCGAAGGCCTGCCGGAAGGACGGCTTCTCGTGCACCGTCTCGGCCCGTGCATTGATCATCTTCGCGGCACCCTCAGGTGATTTCGACCACGACGGGACCAGGCCCCACTTCAGCGTCCGCAGCTGGCGCACCGGGCTGCCCGGCGGAAAGGCCTCCGCCGCCGGCCCCTTGAGGGGACGCTCCAGCACCGCGTGCACCGGGTCCGTCGGCGCCACGTTCCAGCTGGGCGCCAGCGTCTCGGTCGGCTCCCACTGCTGGACGCCGAAGATTCCCACCAGGTCCTCGGGGCGACGACTCGCTGCATACCTACCGCACATGCATGCCACACTGCCATGCCACACGAAGGGGAGACATGGACACCGACCACCTCACCGACATATGGAGCCGGGTCTTCGGGACGCAGCCCGCCCCCTCGATCTGGCTGGTGATCATCACCGCGGTGCTCGCGCTGGGCGCCGTCGTCCCGCACACCGCCTGGCGGCTGGCGCGGAACGCCGTCACCATCGCGCACGAGGGCGGGCACGGCCTGATCGCGCTGCTGACCGGCCGCCGCCTGGACGGCATCCGGCTGCACTCGGACACCTCGGGTCTGACCGTCTCGCGCGGCAAGCCCACCGGCCTGGGCATGGTGCTCACCGCCGCGGCCGGCTACATCGCACCCTCCCTGCTGGGCCTGGCGGGCGCCGCGCTGCTCGCCGCGGGGCACATCACCGCGCTGCTGTGGGGCGCCACCGTGCTGCTGCTGGCGATGCTGGTCATGATCCGTAACGCGTACGGCGTGCTCACCGTCGTCCTGGCCGGTGCCGCGTTCGTGCTGGTCTCCTGGCTGACGACGCCCGAGGTGCAGGCGGCGTTCGGGTACGTGGTGGTGTGGTTCCTGCTGCTGGGCGGGGTGCGGCCGCCGTTCGAGCTGATGGGCAAGCGGCGCCGGGGCGGCGCCGCGGACTCCGACCCGGACCAACTGGCGCGCCTGACCCACGTACCGGCCGCCGTCTGGCTCGGCCTCTTCCATGTGGTGACGCTGTGCTCCCTGATCGGGGGCGGGCGCTGGCTGCTGGGCCTGTGACGCCGACGGCCGCCGGTTGCGGCCTGCCCGTGGCGGGCGTTCCGGCCGGCCCCGCCCGCCGCGGCGGACAGCCGCATTACCAGTGCCACGTTTCGCAGGGGTTGCGCCGCTTTTGATCAAGATCGGCACCCCTGTCCAGCCATTAAAGTAAAGGCATGACCGAGAGCCCCGCACATCCCGCCCTGTGGCCCGCCCCCCTCGCATCCGGGGCGGTCGATGCAACCGTCACCGTTCCCGGCTCCAAATCGGTCACCAACCGCGGCCTGGTGCTGGCCGCCCTCTCCTCCGAGCCCGGCTGGCTGCGCCGGCCGCTGCGCTCCCGGGACACCCTCCTGATGGCCGAGGCGCTGCGCACCCTGGGCGTCGGCATCGAGGAGACGGCGTCGTCGAGCTCCGCCGACTCCGCGGGCGGCCCCGGCGGCGGTGAGGCCTGGCGGGTGATCCCCGCGGGGCTGCACGGCCCGGCCACCGTCGACGTCGGCAACGCCGGCACGGTCATGCGCTTCCTCCCCCCGGTCGCCGCGCTCGCCGACGGCCCGATCCGTTTCGACGGCGATCCGCGCTCCTACGAGCGCCCGCTCGGCGGCGTGATCGAGGCGCTGCGCACCCTGGGCGCCCGGATCGACGACGACAACCGCGGCGCGCTGCCGATGACGGTCTTCGGCGGCGGCGCCCTGGAGGGCGGCCCGGTCGAGATCGACGCGTCCTCCTCCTCCCAGTTCGTCAGCGCCCTGCTGCTGTCCGCGCCGCGCTTCAACCAGGGCGTCGAGGTCCGGCACGTGGGCGCGGCGCTGCCCTCGATGCCGCACATCCGGATGACCGTCGACATGCTGCGCAGCGTCGGCGCCCAGGTGGACACCCCGGAGGCGGGCGGCGAGCCGAACGTCTGGCGGGTCACCCCCGGCGCCCTGCTCGGCCGCGATCTGGTCGTCGAGCCGGATCTGTCCAACGCCCAGCCGTTCCTGGCCGCCGCGCTGGTCACCGGCGGCCGGGTCACCATCCCGGACTGGCCGGCGCACACCACGCAGCCCGGTGACGCGCTGCGCGAGATCTTCACCACCATGGGCGGTTCCTGCGAGCTGACCGAGCAGGGCCTGACCTTCACCGGCAGCGGCCGCATCCACGGCATCGACGTCGACCTGAGCGAGGTCGGCGAGCTGACGCCGGGCATCGCCGCGGTCGCCGCGCTGGCCGACTCCCCCTCCACGCTGCGCGGGGTGGCCCATCTGCGGCTGCACGAGACCGACCGGCTGGCCGCGCTCACCAAGGAGCTCAACGAACTCGGCGGCGATGTCACCGAGACCGCGGACGGTCTGCACATCCGGCCGCGCCCCCTGCACGGCGGGATCTTCCACACCTACGAGGACCACCGGCTGGCCACCGCCGCGGCCGTCATCGGCCTGGCCGTCGAGGGCGTGGAGGTGGAGAACGTCGCCACCACCGCCAAGACCCTGCCGGACTTCCCCGCGATGTGGACGGACATGCTCGATCCGGCGGCCGTCCCCGCCCGGAGAGCGTGAGGGCTGACGCCGCCATGCGCCGCTACGGCAAGAACCCCGACGAGGACGACATCCGCGTCCGGCCCAACCCCAAGGGCAACCGTCCCCGTACCAACATCCGTCCCAAGCACGCGGACGCCGGCGAGGGCCTGGTCCTCACCGTCGACCGCGGCCGGCTGACCTGCCTCATCGACGGCCGTACGGTCACCGCGATGAAGGCCCGCGAACTGGGCCGCAAAAGCGCGGTGGTCGGCGACCGGGTCGCCGTCGTCGGCGATCTGACCGGCGCCAAGGACACCCTCGCCCGGATCGTCCGGGTCGAGCCGCGCTCCTCGACACTGCGCCGTACGGCCGACGACGACGACCCGTTCGAGCGGGTCGTGGTCGCCAACGCCGACCAGCTCGCCATCGTCACCGCGCTCGCCGACCCCGAGCCGCGCCCCCGGCTCATCGACCGCTGTCTGGTCGCCGCCTTCGACGCGGGCCTCGACCCGCTGCTGGTGCTGACCAAGTCCGATCTGGCGTCCGCCGACGCCCTGTTGGAGTCCTACGGCGACCTCGGTGTCCCCTACATCGTCACCAACCGCGACGAACTCGCCGACGGCAGCGCCGCCGAGCGGGTCCGGGCCACCCTGGCGGGCCGGATGACGGCGTTCGTCGGGCACTCCGGCGTGGGCAAGACCACCCTGGTCAACGCCCTGGTCCCGGAGCGCCGCCGGGCCACCGGACACGTCAACGCGGTCACCGGCCGCGGCCGGCACACCACCACCTCCGCACTGGCGCTGCCGCTCCCCGGCGGCTCGGGCTGGGTCATCGACACCCCGGGCGTGCGGTCCTTCGGGCTGCACCACGTGGATCCGTCCCGGGTCATCCACGCCTTCCCCGACCTGGAGCCGGGCACCGCCGGCTGCCCGCGCGCCTGCAGCCACGACGAACCGGACTGTGCGCTGGACGAGTGGGTCACCGACGGCCACGCCGACCCGGCCCGCCTCTACTCACTGCGGCGCCTGCTGGCCACCCGCGAACGACGCGAGGGCGACTGACCGCCGACGTTTGCCACCGCTCGCGCACGGTAAAGGCATAATCACACCAAGGTCGGCGTAGTGGTCACGCGGGCCCCGATCGCCCGGACGGGGCCTGAGCGAGTGCTTCTGACGTCCCGTCGTCGCTCACCTGGCTAGCTGACGGAGGCATGCGGACATGGCGTGGCTGCTGGTCGTGGTGGCGGGGATCCTGGAGACCGGCTTCGCCGTCTGTCTCAAGCTCTCGCACGGCTTCACCCGCCTCTTCCCCACCATCGCCTTCGCGGCCTTCGCCCTCGGCAGCTTCGGCCTGCTGACGCTGGCGCTGCGCAAGCTCGACGTCGGCCCGGCGTATGCGGTGTGGACCGGTATCGGTGCGGCCGGTACGGCGATCTACGGCATGGTCTTCCTCGGCGATCTGGTCTCCACCCTGAAGATCGTCTCCATCAGCATGGTCATCATCGGCGTGGTCGGGCTGCAGCTGTCGGGCTCTGCGCACTGAGCCGGGCCATCCGCCCGCCATGTCCCTGACGTCTCGTCAGCTCCGGTCGGCCGGCTGCGTACCGGCCGTCATCCGGGCGAAGGCGCTCCGTACGAGCCGGGACACCGCCTCCGTGTCCGGCTCCCGGCGCGAGCGCTGCGGCGGTACGCGTCCCGGTACGGGCGCCGCCCCCGGAGCCGGCGGCGCGAGCACCCAGGACAGGGTCAGCCGCGCCGCGGTCTCGCAGGCGGTGCCCAGGGCGGGCAACTCCTCCTCGGGCCAGTCGGGCCGCAGGGCCGCGACCGCCTGATCGCAGAACCGGCCGACGAGTTCGGCGGGCCCCGGCAGCGGCCCCTCACCGGGCGGCGCGGCACGCTGCGCGGGCACGCCGGGCCGGGGCGCCCCGGCCGGCGCGGGGCCGGCGGGCCCCGTCGGGGCGGGCGGCAGCCGGTCTCCCCAGCAGCCGGTCAGGGCGGCCCTGACCAGGGGGTTGGCGCGGGCGGTACGCACCGTCCAGGCGGCCGCGGCCACTATCGGGGCCGCCGCGTCGCCCCGCGCCCCGGCCGCCGGGGCGCCACGGGACAGCGCCCGCGCCACACCCGCGAGGTAGTGGTCGGTCTCCCGGCGGACCAGGGCGCGGGCCAGCCCCTCCTTGCTGCCGAACTCGTTGTACAGCGTCTGCCGGGAGACCCCGGCGGCGGCCGCGACCTCGACCATCCGCACGGCCGTCCAGGGCCGCTCCGTCAGCGCCGTGTAGGCGGCATCCAGCAAGGATTCACGCGCTGCGGGCATCCGTCCCTCCCCGGCCGCCGGCCCGGTCGGCCGGTGTGCGCACAGAATTGACGGGGCACCAGACGCTGTCAAGGGTCGTCACATCCGGTACCTGCCGGCGGGGTCGGTGGTGTCACACGCCCGGCGGCGCATGGCCGTGTGGCTCCGGCGTATACCAATGGATACTGTTCGCACATGCCCGACTATCACGATGATCTTCGCCTCGGCCATGTTCTCGCGGACGCCGCGGACGCCGCCACCATGGAGCGCTTCAAGGCCCTCGACCTCAAGGTCGAGACCAAACCGGACATGACACCGGTGAGCGAGGCGGACAAGGCCGCCGAGGAGCTGATCCGCGGCCAGCTCCAGCGGGCCCGGCCACGGGACGCGGTGCTCGGCGAGGAGTTCGGCAGCGAGGGCACGGGGCCGCGCCGCTGGATCATCGACCCGATCGACGGCACCAAGAACTACGTCCGCGGGGTGCCGGTCTGGGCCACGCTGATCGCACTGATGGAGCGCGGTGAGGGCGGTGACCGCCCGGTGGTCGGCATCGTCTCCGCACCGGCGCTCAACCGCCGCTGGTGGGCCGCCGAGGGCCTGGGCGCCTTCACGGGCCGCAGCCTCACCTCCGCGACCCGGCTGCAGGTCTCGAAGGTCGGCCGCATCCAGGACGCGTCGTTCGCGTACTCCTCACTGACCGGCTGGGAGGAGCGCGGCAAGCTGCCCGGCTTCCTCGATCTGAGCCGGGACTGCTGGCGCACCCGCGGCTATGGGGACTTCTGGCCGTACATGATGATCGCCGAGGGCTCGGTGGACATCTGCGCGGAGCCGGAGCTGTCGCTGTGGGACATGGCGGCCTGTGCGGTGGTCGTCAACGAGGCGGGCGGGCAGTTCTCCGGCCTGGACGGCAAGCCGGGCCCGCACAGCGGCAACGCGGCGGCCTCCAACGGCCTGCTGCACGAGGATCTGCTGAGTTATCTCGGCGACTCCGCACGCTGACCTGCACAACTGCACGCATTCGGACAACCGTCCACCACTTACCCCTTGTTGCATCACCGGAGGCATGTGAACATGAGAATCCCCCACTTTGTGAACTTGTGAATCCCTTCGCAAGGCACATTCACCAAGGAGGTGGCTCCACTCCATGCCCATGCACGTCAAAGACGCCATGAGCACGGTGCTCCTCACCATCGGGCCCGCTCACACCCTCCGCCAGGCGGCGCAGCTGATGGCCGCCCGCCGCCTCGGCGCGGCCGTGGTCCTCGACAGCGACACCTGTGGCATCGGCATCCTCACCGAACGCGACATCCTCAACTCGCTCGGCGCAGGCGAGAATCCCGACCGGGAGACCGCCCAGACCCACACCACCCCCGACGTGGTCTTCGCCGCTCCGGACTGGACCCTGGAGGACGCCGCGGAGGCCATGGTGCGCGGCGGCTTCCGCCATCTGATCGTCCTCAACGACCAGGAACCGGTGGGCGTGGTGTCCGTACGCGACATCATCCGCTGCTGGTCGACCACTACGGAGCGGGCCCGCGCCGTGCCCGCCTGAAGGGCCGCGCGTCCCCTCGGCCGGGCACACGAAGAGGCCGGAGCCCCATGGCATCCGGCCTCTTCGCGTCTTACGGCAAGCGACAGTTGAGCAAGCCCCACGGCGCACCACCACCTCCGCGAGAGCGGCGGCGGATTAGCCGCAAAAGGCTGTTCAGCCGCGCAGGGCCTGGACCGCGGCTTCCAGCCGCTTGCCGTAGTCCGCGTCCGCCTTGCGGAAGTTCTCGATCGCCCGCTGTGCGATGTCGTCGCGGGAGACCTGCGAGATGAAGCCCGCCAGGTTGTCGATCAGGCGCCCCTTCTCGTCCTCCGACATCAGGCGGTAGAGGTCACCGGCCTGGACGAAGTCGTTGTCCTCGGCGTGCGAGGGCGCCGCCTGCTCGCCCGTGGGGCCGGTCACGGTGGCCGGCTGCCACAGCGGACGGCCGGTCTCGACCGGGCCGCCGAAGCTGTTGGGTTCGTAGTTCTTCCGGCCCGCGTGGCGGCCGTCGTAGAGCGCGCCGTCCCGGCCGTGGCTGCGTGCCTCGGTCGCGTGCGGGCGGTTCACCGGGAGGTGGTCGGCGTTGATGCCGACGCGGTAGCGGTGGGCGTCGCCGTACGCGAACAGGCGCCCCTGGAGCATCTTGTCGGGGGACGGGCCGATGCCCGGCACGAAGTGGTGCGGGGAGAAGATCGACTGCTCGACCTCGGCGAAGATGTTCTCCGGATTGCGGTTGAGCTCCAGCTTGCCTATCTCGATCGGCGGGTAGTCCTCGTGCGGCCAGACCTTGGTCAGGTCGAACGGGTTGAAGCGGTAGGTGGCTGCCTCGTCCGCGGGCATGATCTGCACCTGCACGGTCCACGTCGGGAAGTCGCCGCGCTCGATGGACTCCCGCAGATCCCGCTGGTGGCTGTCGGGGTCGAGACCGGAGGTCTCGGCGGCCTCGGCCGTGGTGAGGTTCTTGATGCCCTGGTCGGTCTTGAAGTGGTACTTGACCCAGAAGACCTCGCCGGCCTCGTTGTTCCACTGGAAGGTGTGCGAGCCGTAGCCGTTCATGTGGCGGTACGAGGCGGGGATGCCGCGGTCGCCGAACAGCCAGGTGACCTGGTGGGTGGACTCGGGCGACAGACCCCAGAAGTCCCAGACGTTGTCCGCCTCCTGCGAGCCGGTGTACGGATCGCGCTTCTGGGTGTGGATGAAGTCGGGGAACTTGATGGCGTCCTTGATGAAGAACACCGGGGTGTTGTTGCCGACGAGGTCGTAGTTGCCCTCTTCGGTGTAGAACTTCAACGCGAAGCCGCGCGGGTCACGCACCGCGTCGGCCGAGCCGAGGTTGCCCGCGACCGTGGAGAAGCGCAGGAAGGTCTCGGTCTGCTTGCCGACCTCGGAGAGGAACTTGGCGCGGGTGTACTTGGTCACGTCCGCGGTCACGGTGAACGTGCCGTAGGCGCCGGCGCCCCGCGCGTGCACGATGCGCTCCGGAATGCGCTCGCGATTGAAGTGCGCGAGCTTCTCGATCAGGAGCTGGTCCTGGATCAGGCCGGGACCGCCGACGCCGGCCGTCTCACTGTTCTGGTTGTCCCCGACCGGAGCCCCGGACTCCGTGGTCAGCGGTCCAGTGGTGCTCTCTACCGACACGTGCGCCTCCTGAAAAGTCTTCTACGCCTGCCCTTGGCTTGCGCCGGTCCCGATCCTACATTGGACAATGTCTAAGTCAAGAAGAATGCGAAAGCAGTACTCGATCCGGTCATGGACCTACCACTGCTACCCTGGCTGTATCTGACTGATAGGTGAATGGCATGAGTGACCTGCTGGAACGGCTCCGGGGACGCGGCTGGCGGCTGACCGCGCAGCGACGCGTCGTCGCCGAGGTCCTGGACGGGGACCACGTCCACTACACCGCCGACGAGGTGCACGCGCTGGCCTCCGACCGGCTCCCCGAGATCTCCCGCGCCACGGTCTACAACACCCTGGGTGAGCTGGTCTCACTCGGCGAGGTGATCGAGGTGAGCACCGACGGCCGGGCCAAGCGCTACGACCCCAACGCGCACCACGACCACCAGCACCTCGTCTGCTCGCAGTGCGGCACGATCCGCGATGTCCACCTCCAGGGCGACCCGCTCTCCGCCCTGCCCGAGCCGGAGCGCTACGGCTTCCAGGTCTCCGAGGTCACCGTCACCTACCGGGGCATCTGCCCCCACTGCAGCGCACCGTCCTGATCCCACAGGGTGCCGACCCTCTCCGGACCGGCCCCGCAGCCATACGCCTTGCCGAGCCCGCGCCCACCCGGCCGCGGGCTCCTTCGCGTGCCGGGCCTGCCCGCCGGCCGACTGCATCTGACGGGGTGTCGCCTCGTCGGGGCACCGCGACACGACGAAGGCCCGGATTCCAAGGAATCCGGGCCTTCGTCTTCAGTAGCGGGGACAGGATTTGAACCTGCGACCTCTGGGTTATGAGCCCAGCGAGCTACCGAGCTGCTCCACCCCGCGTCGTTGTGCCCTTACTTTAACCCCGGCCCGACGACCAGCGCAAATTCCTTCCGCACGGCCCAGGGCCCGGTCCCATGGACCGGGCCCTGGGCTCCGTCGGCCAGCGCGCCCGCCAGGCGTCTCCTGGCCGGATCGCCCCGGGGCGATCCGGCAAACGGACCCGCGCTAGGCGCTGAGCTCCTCCTGGAGGGCCGTCCGCAGCCGGGCCGCGCGCTCGGCCACCTCGGGCGGCCCCAGCTCGACGGCGCGGGCGCACCAGTTCTGCGCCTCCGCGAGCGCCCCGCGCCGGGCGGCGAGCAGCGCCAGCCGGAGGGCCGCCCGGCCGTGCCCGCCCTCGGCGGCGCGCTGCCACCACAGGGCGGCCTCGGGCAGGCTGCCCTCGCGGGCCAGCAGCAGCCCGAGGTTGAAGGCACCGTTCCGGCTGCCCGCCTCGGCCGCCGCGCGGTACCAGTCCGCGGCCTCGACCACGTCCCCGCGCGCCGCGGCGAACATGCCCATACGGACCTGGGCACGGCGGTGCCCCTGGCCCGCGGCCCGCTCGTACCACTGCAGGCTCTCGTCGTCCGCCGGCCGCTCGCCGTCCGTGAGCCCCTCACCGGCGGCCGACGCCTGCCGGTCGAGGAGGTCCGCGAGCCGGAAGGCCGCCTCGGCGCTGCCGCCGCCGGCCGCACAGCGCAGATTCCGCTCCGCGTCCTGCAGTTCGCCGTCCCGCAGCTGCACGATGGCGACCTGCAGCGCCGCATCGGTGTGCCCGGCCGCGGCCGCCCGCTCGTACCAGGCGTGCGCCGTACGCTCGGCACCGCGGCCGGCATGGAGGATGCCGAGGTTGAAGGCGGCATCCACGCTGCCCGCCTCGGCCGCCTTGGAGAACCACGGCTCGGCACCCGAGGCGTCGCCGCGCTGGAGCAGCAGGATGGCCAGCGCATTGGCGGCCTCCCGGTGCCCGGCGTAGGCGGCGCGGCGGTACCACTGCTCACCGCGCCCGTCCCGGCCCTGCGCGGCGCACAGCAGCCCGATGTTGTAGGCGCCGTTGACGTCCCCGGCGTCCAGTGCGGCGCGGTACCAGCGCTCGGCGGTCTGCAGCTCGCCGCGGTCGGCGTGCAGGGCGCCCAGCGCATTGGCGGCGTTGCCGTCGCCCTCCTGGGCGGCGCGCCGCCACCACTCCGCGGCGCTCTCCTCGTCCCCGGCATCGCGCAGCAGGAAGCCCAGTGCACAGGCGGCGCGGGCCTCGCCGTCCTTGGCGGCGGACAGATACCAGCGACCCGCCTCCTGGACGTCCCCGCGCTCCTCCAGCAGCGCGCCCAGCTGCAGTGCGGCCCTCCGGTGGCCGCGCGCGGCGGCCTGGCGGTACCACTGCTCGGCCTCCTCCTGCCGGCTCAGCTCGCCGTACGCGGGCGTCGCGCGGTGATCCGCGTCGCCGTCGTCCTCGATGAGCCGGGCGAGGCGGTACGCGGCCTCGCGGTGGCCGCGCTCGGCGGCCGTACGGAACCAGCGCCCGGCACCGATGTCGCCGCGGTGCTCCAGGAGATCGGCCAGCGCGTAGGCGCCCAGGCAGTGGCCGGACTCGGCGGACTGGCGCAGCCAGTACTCGGCGGCCGGCTCGTCGCCGCGCTCGCGGTAGTGGCGCCCGAGCGCGTGCGCGGCAGCGGCGGAGCCGGCGACGGCGGCGATCCGCCACCAGCCGCCCGCGTCGTCCCCGTAGCCCCGCTGATGGAGCAGGACGCCCAGGTTGTTGGCCGCGGCGCGGTCACCTGCGGCGGCCGCGGAGCGCAGATGCGGCTCGGCGCCATCGAGGTCACCGCGGCGCAGCAGCATCGCGCCCAGGGCGCTCATCGCGGCGGTGTCGCCCGCCTCGGCGGCCCGGCGGTGGCCGGACTCGGTCACGGCATCGGACGCCTCGGCGGCCTCCGCCGCCTCCATCGCGTCCATCTGCAGCTCGGATTCGCGCCCGTCGTCGGGCGCATGCACAAACCGGTCTGTCTCCAACAACCTTGCCTTGTCCCCCATAAGACCCATCGTCGCATCACCTGTTACCCGCGTACACCTGGTATACCGCAGCAAGTGAGGTCACTTCAGCGGTTTGTCGACTTCCCGACACGACGACTTGCCAAACTCAAGCACACACCTTCCCCACATCGGCCGTACGACCCGGCCTTGACCGATATCGGCCGGAACACATGACGAAGGCCCGGATCCCTGAGGGATCCGGGCCTTGGTCATTCAGTAGCGGGGACAGGATTTGAACCTGCGACCTCTGGGTTATGAGCCCAGCGAGCTACCGAGCTGCTCCACCCCGCGTCGTTGTGTCCACAAGGTATCACGGCACCGGCGGGCCCCTGGACCGACGCGGCCCTGCGCCGCCGGTGCGAACCGGCGGCGCAGGGCCCAAACATCGTGCCGGCCGGCTCAGCCGCCCGGCTTGCCGCCCTTCTCGGAAGCCTTCGCCGCCCGGTCCAGCGCGGCCTTGAGCTTCTTCTGGGCCTCGCCGTAACCGGCCCAGTCGCCCGCGGTGCGCGCCTTCTCGCCCTCTTCGTAGGCCTTCTGGGCGTCGGACAGGGCCTGCTGCACCGTCTGGCCGGACGGCTGCTGGCCGGTGTCGCCGCCGCCCGGCGGCTTCTCGGTGCCCGTACTGGGCGCCTTCTTGCCGAAGACCACGTCCAGCGCGTCCTTGAGGGAGTCCTCCAGGACGGGCTTGTTGTCGCCGTAGCTGACCAACACCTTCTTCAGGAGCGGGTAGTTGGTGTTGGCGCCGCGCAGATAGACCGGTTCGACGTACAGCAGTCCGCCGTCCAGTGGCACGGTCAGCAGATTGCCGTACTCGATCTCCGAGTCGCCGAGCTTCTTGAGGATGTTGAGCTCATTGGCGATGTTCGGATCGGAGTTGAACTTCGACTGCACCAGCTGTGGTCCGGGCACCGGTGTCTGCGAGGGCAGTTTCAGCAGTCTGATCTTGCCGTAGTCCGGACTCGTCGCATTGGCGTCGACGGCCATGAACGCACCGAGGTTGTCCCGCTTGTTGGGCGTGAAGCTCGTCGTCAGCGAGAAGGCCCGGTTCTTCTGGTCCGGCATCTTCATGCTCAGGTAGTACGGCGGAACGGCGTTGCCCGACTTGGTCGTCGGGTCGTTCGGAATCTGCCAGCGCTCGGACCCGGTGTAGAACGTGCCGGGGTCCGTGACGTGGTAGGTGGTCAGCAGCTGGCGCTGCACCTTGAAGAGGTCCTGCGGGTAGCGCAGATGCTCCCGCAGCGACGGGCTGATGGCGCTCTTCTTCTCGACCGTGCCGGGGAAGGACTTCATCCACGTCTTGAGGACGGGGTCCTTCTCGTCCCACTGGTAGAGCTTGACCGAGCCGTCGTAGGCATCCACCGTCGCCTTGACGGAGTTGCGGATGTAGTTGACCTGGTTCTGCTGGGCCACCACCGCCCGCTGGCCGTCGGTGAGCGAATCGGCCGTGCTGTCCCCGAGCGTGGTGCGCGAGGCGTACGGATAGCCGTTGCTGGTGGTGTAGGCGTCCACGATCCACTTGATCCGGCCGTCGATGACCGCCGGATAGGCGTCGCCGTCGATGGTCAGCCAGGGGGCGACGGACTCGACGCGCTCCTTGGGCGTGCGGTTGTACAGGATCCGCGAGCCCTTACCGATCGCGCCGGAGTAGAGGATCTGTGGCTCGCCGAACGCCACCGCATAGGCGGCGCGGTTGACCGGGTTGGCGAGGCTGACGCCGCTGTTGCCCCGGTAGCTGTAGCTCTTCTCGCCGCTGTCGTCGGAGTAGTCCAGCTCCTTCTGCGGACCACCGACGATGGAGTACTGCGAGGTCTTCTCGCCGTAGTAGACCCGCTGCTGGTACGAGCCGAGCTGGCCCTTGGCGGGCAGATCCGACTCGGTGTACTTCGGACCGCCGCCGTCGGCGGCCTCGGTCCCCTTGGCGGCGACCGCGCCGTAGCCGTGGGTGTACTTGAAGTGGTCGTTGATCCAGTTGCGCTCGGGGATACCGGCGATGTTCAGCTCACGCAGACCGATGACGGTGTCCTGCTCGGCACCGCCCTTGTCCTTGTAGCGGTCGACGTCGAGGGTGGAGGGGAACTGGTAGTACCCGCGCACCTGCTGCTGTTGCTGGAAGGCCGGCGAGACCACGTTCGGGTCGAGCAGCCGCAGGCTGGCGGTGGTGTCGGCGTCGTCGCGCAGCCGCTGGCTGTCCGCCTTGTCGGCGGGCTTGTAGTTGCCCTTGTACGGGGTGACCTCGGAGCCCTGGATGTCGTACGCGTCCCGGGTCGCCTTGATGTTCTGCTTGATGTACGGCGCTTCCTTGGCCTGCTCGTTCGGCTGGACCTGGAACTTCTGCACGATCGCCGGGTAGAGCCCGCCGATCAGGATCGCCGAGAGCACCATCAGCCCGAAGCCGATCACCGGCAGCTGCCAGGTGCGCCGCCACAGCGTCGCGAAGAACAGCACCGCGCAGATCGCCGCGATGAAGAACAGGATGGTCTTCGCCGGGAGGTAGGCGTTGGCGTCGACGTAGCGCAGACCGGTCCAGTTGTCGGCCGACTTCAGGCCGCTGGACTTGACCGCGAGGCCGTAGCGGTCGAGCCAGTACGCGATCGCCTTGAGCGAGACGAAGATGCCCAGCAGCACCGACAGATGACCGGTCGCCGCCGCCGTCGCCCGCGAGCCGGGGCTGGTCAGCCGCAGTCCGCCGTAGAGGTAGTGCGTCAGCGCCGCGGCGACCAGGCACAGCACCGCACAGGCGAAGCCGAAGCTCAACAGGAAGCGGTACCAGGGCAGATCGAAGGTCCAGAAGGAGATGTCCTTGCCGAACTGCGGGTCCGTCTTGCCGAACGGCACGCCGTTGACCCACTGGAGCCACGTACGCCACTCACCGGAGGCCGAGGCGCCGGCGATCAGGCCGATCACCGCGGTGATCGCGATCAGCGCCCACTTCTTGAACGGCGCGATGCCCATCCGGTAGCGGTCCAGGCTCTGCTGCTCCATGGACATCGCGCTCAGCGGCGGCCGCAGCCGGTGCGCCAGCCAGATGTTGACGCCGACGGACGAGGCCATCACGACGCCGAAGGCGAAGAACAGTCCGATCTTGGTCCACAGGGTGGTGGTGAAGACCGAGGAGTACTTGACCGACCGATACCAGAGCCAATCCGTCCAAAACCCCGCAAACATCACGAAGAGCATGGCCAGTACGGCCAGCACACCCAATGTCATGAGCAGGGTCCGGATCCGCCGCGATGGTCGGCCGACTCTGATCCGTGGCCCTGTCGGGCCTCCGCCGCGGTCCGGCATCTGGAAAGCCAAGGTGCGCACCTCGAAGTTCGCTGTCGTGTGGAGCAGGCCCGGCGATAGTAGGACCCACTGATGCAACTTACGAAGGCTTTACCCGGTTCCCGATTTCGGGGGGATACAAGGCACGATGTGCAGCATGACCAACCTCCCCGTTGACGGCACCCCCCTCGCCGCCGACCCCCTGACCCGCGCGGTGCTCGAAATCGACGAGTACAGCGCCGGGCTCGGCTGGGATCAGCCGGCCCGACTGTTCGCCCTCGTCGACACCGCCAAGCTGCGCGCGCAGGAGCCCTCGCTCGCCGCGCAGCTCGGCATCGACGACTCCACCACCGCGTCCCTGACCCCCGTGGAGCAGGACGAGATCCCGGCGGGCGTCCCGCTGGACGAGTTCCTGGCCACCATTGCCTGGCCGGATGCCGTCAGCGGCTGCGCCCTGACCGTGGAGCGGCTGATGCTGCCGCCGTCCGCCGAGGACTCCGAGCCCGCGGGCATGGACGAGGCCCAGCTCGCCACCTGGGTCGCCGAGCACCCGGACCGCCAGGAGGTCCGGATGACGGTGGCCGTGCTGCGCGACGGCCGCCGCGAATCGGCACTGCGCCTGCGCGAGAAGGACTCCGCGTCCGAGGTGCTCACCGGCTCGGCGCTGGTACCGGGCCTCGCGGAGGCGCTGGCCGCCACCTTCGAGGGCTGACCGCCCGGGCCGGGCGTCAGCGTCCGGCCCGCGGCCCGCCTTCTAGGACGCGCCCGCCGGGCTGCAGCTCGGCAGGCCGGCGACGTCGCCCTTGCGTATCTTCTCCAGCGCCTTGACGGCGTCACCTATGGTGTCGACCTTCACCAGCCGCAGCCCGCGCGGGGTGTCCTTGGCGGCGGTGGCGCAGTTGTCCTTGGGCGTCAGGAAGAACTCCGCGCCCTTGTCGCGCGCACCGACCGTCTTCATCGAAATGCCGCCGATCGGGCCGACCTTGCCCTTGTCGTCGATGGTGCCCGTACCGGCCACGAACTTGCCGCCCGTCATGTCCCCGGGCGTGAGCTTGTCGACGATGCCGAGGGCGAACATCAGCCCGGCGCTCGGGCCGCCGACATCGGCCAGCTTGACGTCGATGGGGAACGGGAAGATGTGATCCACCCCGGCCTGGATGCCCACGACGGCACGGCCGTTGTCCGCCTTCTGCGTGGTGATCGTGATCTGCTTCTGGCCCGCGGTGCCGGGCTTCTTGCCCTGCTTCTCCGCCGCGGCGGCCTGCTTGGCGGGGATGATCGTGAAGACCACCGGCTGGCCCGGCTTGTGCCGGGTGACGAGCTTGGCGACATCGCCGACCTGCTTGACCGCCGTGCCGTCCACCGCCTTGATCACATCGCCCGCGTGCAGCCGCCCGTCGGCCGGCTTGTCCTTGAGGACGGATCCGACGACGGTCTGCGAGGCGACCGGGATGTGCAGCTGGTCGAGCGCGGCGACCTTGGCGCTCTCCTGGGACTGGGTGAACTCCTCGGCGTTCTCCTGGTCGGCCTGCTCGGGCGTCTGACCCTCGGGGTAGAGCGTCTTGTGCGGCACCACGGCGTTGTCGTGGTCGAGCCAGCCGTACACCGCCTCGAAGAGGTTCATGGTGTAGTCGGGGCCGGTGACCCGGACCGTGGTCATGTTGAGATGACCGGTCGCCGGATACGTCTTCCGCCCGGAGATCTGCAGCACCGGCTCGCCATCGTGATCACCGAGGGTGTTGACCGTGGGCCCCGGCGACATCTCGGAGTACGGCACGGGGATCAGTACTCCCGCGCAGAGCAGCGCGATCAGCATCAGGGTCGAGGCGAGCAGCGTCGCGGTGCGGCGTGGCATGGAACGACAGTACGGGACGGGTATGACAACCGGCCCGCGGGGCCGTCCGTACGAGGCCGGGCAACTGCCCCCGCAGGGCCGTCAGCCCAGGGCACCTTCCGGTGCGTGCGTACGGCAGATCTCAGGCCGGATCCGAGGCGGGATCGGGGACGGAGTGCTCTTTCTCCATGGCGTCACGGAACCGGGCATAGCCCGCGAGCTCGGCCACGTCACCGGTCTTGCGGTTCCGCAGGGCCCAGCTGCTCCACACCGCGGCGATCAGCCCGGCACCGACCGGAATCAGCAGCCACAGGAGTGCACCCATCAACGACCTCCCAACCCCTTGTTCGACGAGATCGACGAATAAGCAGATTAACCATCTGCAGGGTCAACGCTCACGCCAGGGGGCGGGTTACGCAACTGGAACACGACGCACCGGTTCGCCCCGTGTGCGCAGGTCGGCTGCCTCGCGCCGGCGCGATCACCGCCCGCCCGTCTGCAGTGAGGTCTGCCCCGGGAGCGACTCGTTACGCACCGGTTCGCCCAGGAATTTCGCTGCGCTTCCGGAGGCGTCTCAGGCCCCCACCCATTCCTCCGTGCCGTCCGCGAACGTCTGGTGCTTCCAGATCGGCACCTCGTGCTTGAGATCGTCGATCAGCTTGCGGCAGGCCTCGAAGGCCTCGCCCCGGTGCGGGCAGGACACGGCGACGACCACGGCCAGATCACCGATGCGCAGATCGCCCACCCGGTGGACGGCGGCCAGCGCCCGGACGGGGAAGTCGGCGATCACCTTCTCGGCGATCCGGCGCATCTCCGCCTCGGCGCTCGGGTGCGCGGAGTAGCCCAGGCCCTCGACGTCGGCGCCGCTGTCGTGCGAACGAACCGTGCCGACGAACAGGGCGGTGCCGCCGGCTGCCGCGTCACCCACGGCCGTGAACACCTCGTCCACGGACAGGGGGGTGTCGCGGATCGCCAGGAGCCGGATCGGGTCCGCGGCGGCCCGCTCACCGGGGTGGTCGCGGCCGGGGGACGAAGCAGAGGACGTGCCAGACATGCTCCCATCGTGCCGTACCCGGGGGGCTCGGCGGGAATGGCCGTTCCGCCCGTGGTCCGGGCCGCCGTATGGAGACTCCTCCAGCCCGGCGGCCCGGTCCGCGTTCAGATACGGCGGCGGGCCTTGCGGGCGCGCCGCACCAGCGCCGCGGTGCCCAGGAGGGCGACGGTGGCGCCGGCGGCCCCGGCGGCGGTGGCGTCCTTGCGGCCCAGGCGGCGGCCGGCGACGGTGTGCCGTCCGGCGACCTCCTCCAGGAGCTCGGCGAGCACCTCCTCGTTCGTCCACCGGGGCCGCCAGCCGGCGTCGTGCAGCCGGCTGCCGCTGACCACCCACGGGTACATCGTGTACGCGAGGTCCCCCGCGGGCGAGGGGGTCAGGCCGATGCGGTGCAGCCGGGCCGCTGCGCCCAGGGCCACCGAGGACGGCAGCTCCATGCGGCGGATGCCGGAGAGTTCCTCGACCTCCTCCTGCTCCAGCCAGCCGTCGCAGCCGACCGCCAGCTCGCCGTCGACCTTCTCCAGCGCCGCGTGCTCCAGGGCGCTGACCAGGTCCTCCACGTGGCAGAACTGCCAGGCGGGGCGGGATCCGGCCACGACCAGGAGGCGGGGGGATTCGAAGTAACGGGTCAGCGCGGTGTCCGTGCCGCCCACCAGGACGGCGGGGCGCAGGACGGTGACGTTCAGGCCCGGGTGTGCGCGGGGGGCGCGGTGCGCCAGGTGCTCGATCTCCAGCAGGTCGCCCACGCCGGTGGCGTCCGCAGTGGCGCGCAGTTCGGCGTCCTCGGCCAGGGGGACGTCGTTGTCGGGCAGCGCCCCGTAGACCATCGCGGAGGTGCACAGCACCACGCGGTGGACACCGGCGGCCGCGGCGGCGGTGAGCACGGTCTGGGTGCCGCGCACGTTGTAGGCGGTGCGGGCCGCGGCGTCGGTCTCCAGGTCGAGGTCGAGCGCCAGGTGGACGACGACGTCCGCGCCGCGGAGCTTGTCGGCGATGGCCGGGTCCCGGACGTCCAGGACGTGCCAGTGCGCCTCGGCGACGTCACCGCGCCGCTCGTCGATGGCCACCACCTCCTTGACCTCGTCGGAGTCGACCAGGGCGCGGGTGAGCAGCGCACCGACTCCGGAGGCGGCTCCGGTGACGGCGATGACGGGCCGGCGCAGCGGCCGGCCTGCGCCGCCGCCTGCGGGGTCGTCTGCCTTCTCGGTCTGGGCCGCAGCGTTTCGCGCTGCGCGAACGGTCGGATCTGGGGAACTCACCGGGCGTCTCCAGCGGTTGTCTTCAGTGCGAACGCGTGGTGACGCGTGCGCACCAGGTGGCGTCCATCCTGCCGCAGCCACCGGGACAGCGAAGCACCGAGCCCCGAAGCGGTCCGGGTGTCTACGCTGGAGGTGATGTGGGCAGCCCGCCGTCGGCCACCTGGTCGGCGGCCCTACGAGCCGAGGAACCCCGTGAGTGACACCCCATTTGGATTCGGCCTTCCGCCGGAGGAGCCGGAGGACGGCGACAACGGCAAGAAGAAGGGCGGCCAGGGAGGTAGCCAGGGCCCCGCGGACCCCTTCGGGTTCGGCGGCGGGAGCGGCGGCGCGGACAATCCGTTCGCGGCGCTCTTCGGCGGCATGGGCGGCCCCGGCGGCGAAATGAACCCTGGCGACCTGGGAGCCGCCTTCCAGAAGCTCGGGCAGATGCTCTCCTACGAGGGCGGCCCGGTGAACTGGGACATGGCCAAGGACATCGCGCGGCAGACCGTCGCGCAGGGCGCCGAGGACGGCAGCAAGGATGCGAGCCTGTCGCCGGGTGAGCGCAGTGCGGTCGAGGAGGCCGTACGGCTGGCGGATCTGTGGCTGGACGGCGTGACGTCGCTGCCGTCGGGGTCCGCCTCCGTAGTGGCCTGGAGCCGCGCCGAGTGGGTCGAGGAGACCCTGCCGGTGTGGAAGGACCTGGTCAATCCGCTCGCCGAGCGCGTCGGGGCGGCGATGGGCGATGTGCTCCCCGGGGAGATGCAGGCCATGGCGGGCCCGCTGCTCGGGATGATGCGCTCCATGGGCGGCGCGATGTTCGGCACCCAGATCGGGCAGGCGCTGGGCGTGCTGGCCAGTGAGGTCGTCGGTTCGACGGACATCGGACTGCCGCTGGGCCCGGCCGGCAAGGCCGCCCTGCTGCCCGGCAACATCGCGTCGTTCGGCGCGGGACTGGGTGTGCCCGAGGAGGAGGTGCGGCTGTATCTGGCCCTGCGCGAGGCCGCCCACCAGCGGCTCTTCGCCCATGTGCCGTGGCTGCGCTCGCATCTGTTCGGTGCCGTCGAGGGCTATGCACGCGGCATCAAGGTCGACACGACCAAGCTGGAGGACGTGGTCGGCCAGATCGATCCGCAGCACCCCGAGGAGCTGCAGAACGCCCTTCAGCAGGGCATGTTCCAGCCCGAGGACACCCCGGAGCAGAAGGCGGCGCTGGCCCGGCTGGAGACCGCGCTGGCGCTCGTCGAGGGCTGGGTGGACGCGGTGGTGCACGCCGCCGCCAAGCCGCATCTGCCCTCGTCGGACAAGCTCCGCGAGACGCTGCGCCGGCGCCGGGCGAGCGGTGGCCCCGCCGAGCAGACGTTCTCGACGCTGATCGGCCTCCAGCTGCGTCCGCGGCGGCTGCGGGACGCCTCGCGGCTGTGGGCGTCGCTGACGGACGCCCGGGGCCTGGAGGGCCGCGACGGCCTGTGGGAGCACCCGGACATGCTGCCGACGGCGGCCGATCTGGACGACCCGGACGGGTTCGTGCACCACGAGCAGCCGGACTTCTCCGAGCTCGACAAGATGCTCGGCGAGGCCGCGAGCGGCGGCAAGCCGGATGCAGGCACGCAGCCCCCGGAAGGCGAGGGTCCGGACGAGGCCCCCGGCGAGGGAAAGGGCGACGGCGACAGGTGAGTCTGCATGCCGATGCGGCGCGGGTGCTCACCGGGTGGCCCGCGCCGTCCCCCGCGCAGGAAAAGCTGCGCCTGACGTATCTGGATCATCTTGCCGCCCATGAGGACGGCATGTGGAAGCCCTGCAAGGAAGGGCACCTCACGGCCAGCGCGCTGGTGATCGACCCGGTCGGCGGCCGGGTGCTGCTCACCCTGCACCGCAAGCTGAAGATGTGGCTGCAGATGGGCGGCCACTGCGAGCCCGAGGACGCCTCGCTCGCCGAGGCGGCGCTGCGGGAGGCGCGGGAGGAGTCCGGGATCGCGCAGGGGCTGACGCTGCTGCCCGGCGGCCCGGTGCGCCTGGACCGTCATCACACGCCCTGCGCGGTGCATTTGGACGTGCAGTACGCCGCGCTGGCACCCGAGGGCGCGGTGGCGGCGATCAGCGACGAGTCGCTGGACCTGCGGTGGTTCGCGTACGACGAGGTGCCCGGCGTCGCCGATGCGTCGGTGGCGCAGCTGGTGGACGGTACCCGCGCACTGCTTTAGACAGCGGCTGCGCCTGCGGCGCCCGTCCCTTCCCGGGGCGGGCGCCGCAGCTGTCCTCGCAGGGCGTCGGCGGGGCTCAGTTGGTGAAGATGTTGCCCTGGTTGTGTCCCCGGGCGCCCTGCTGGCCCATGCCGAACTGGGCGGCCATCCCGGAGCCGATGACGGCGTTCTGCGGCGGCAGCAGCTCGCTGGGCTGGACCAGTGCGTAGCCTTGGCCGAGGAAGCTGAGTTCCCAGCCCTCGCCGGTGTTGCCGCGCCGCCGCCACACCCCGGAGGAGTGCGTCTGCGCCTGCATCTGGACGCGCAGCGAGGCGGACCAGGCGACCACCGCGTCGGCGTCGGCGTTGACGTACTTGTCGGGCGTGACCTGCAGCATCAGCGGCTGGCCGGAGGTCATCAGGGCGACCTTGCCCTGCCCGGAGATGTTGAGCTGGTATTTCCCGGTCCCGGAGATGCCGTACTGGCTGTCGACCGAGACGACGTCCCAGTGGAGGCCGGAGTCCAGTGCCAGGACGTAGCTGCTGTCGACGGTGAGGCCGTCGTGATCGACGTCGACGACATGGACGTACTGGGCGAGGTTGGCCAGATAGACCGTGCCCTGCCCGGAGACGCGCATCAGATCGAGGCCCTCACCGGAGTAGGCGCGGGCCCGGTGCTGGCCGGGCGTCTGGTAGTTGCCGTCGAATTCGAGCAGCCCCTGATAGGCGACCATCGCGCCCTTCCGGGCGAGGACGTCTTCGTGGCCCTGGAGGGCGACCCGCAGCAACTGGCTGTTCTGCAGGGCGTAGCGGTCCTGGGTCTGTGCCTCGGTGAAGGCGAAAAGCGGACTCTGCATGGCGTGTTCGGTCCTCCCCCTCAGCCCCGGGCCCGGAGCCGGTCGGTGCTGTCCTCGCTGGGCTGGACGACGACGAACCCCTGGCCGGAGAAGCCCAGTTGGTACGCCTCACCGCTGCCCCGTCCGATCATCGAGGACGCCTTGAAGCTGCGCTTGCCCTTCATCTTCAGATGGGTCGACCAGGCGACCAGGGCGTCGGGGTCCACGTAGGTCTCGTCCTCGCCACGGCCGCAGTCGACGACGATGGGGGTGCCCCGGGAGGTCAGGGCGACCCAGCCGGTGCCGGAGATCCCGACGTTGAAGAGCCCCTGGCCGGCGAACTTCGCCATGCCCTTGACGCGCTGCACGCCCCACTGGAGCTGCGCGTCGAAGGCGAGGAGATTGGTGCCGTTGACGGAGAGCGCGTCATCGTTGAGGTGGATGCAGACGACATCGGCGCCGTAGTCGGCGAGGTAGAGCACGCCGTCGCCGGTGCACTTCATCAGGGGTGCGCCTTCGCCGGTGAGCCACTGGGAGGCCATCTGGCGGACGGCGGGCGGGTTCGGCTCGTACTGGACGAAGCCTTCGTAGGCGACCATGGAGCCGGTCCGGGCGAAGACGTCCTGGCCGCTCTGCATGGCGATCTTCACCATGGCGCTGCCGTGGTTCTCCATGCGGGCGGCGGGCGGGGTCGGGACGTAGCCCGACAGCTGCTGCTGGTTCATGACGTACGGGCTCCCTCAGACCTCGTAGGGCTGGACGACGATGAAGTTGCCGGGTGCGCCCCGGAACTGGAGGTTCACGGTCTCGCCGGAGTGGCCCGGGAAGGCGTGCCGGCGCAGGCTGACCTGGCTGGAAATGATCACCTGCGAGCCGGCCGACCAGGCCACGATGGCGTTGGCGTCGGCGAAGGTGGTCGGGGTGACCGGCAGCACGACCGGGGTGCCCTGGGTCTTGACGACGAGGGTGCCGGTCCCGTGGAACTGCATGGTGAACAGGGCGCCACCGGGGATGCCGTGGCCCTCGATACGGCGGACCTCGTGCTGCAGCGACTCGTCGAAGGCGAGGACGCTCTCGGCGGACACACAGATCGCGTCGCCCTGCAGCTCGATGGGGTGCACATGGGCGCTGTTCTCCGCGAAGAACACCTGGCCCTGGCCGGTGCAGCGCATCAGCTGCATTTCCTGGCCGGTGGCGTTGCCGACGATGCGGCCGCGGAAGCCGGCGCCCTTGTAGCCGAAGTCGACCTTGCCCTGGTAGAGCACCATGCTGCCCTGGCGGGCGAGCACCGGCTGGCCGTCGACGCCGAGGTCGACACGGATCAGCTTGCTGTTCTGCGGGGTCCAGCGCTGACCGGTGGGTGCTTCCTTGTACTTGTCCAGGACGACGCCGAGGCCGGGGCCGCCGCCCTGGGGGACGGCCGGGGCCTGGGCGCCGGGATACGGGGCGCCGGGTGGCGGCGCCGGCTGCCCGTACGGGGCGGGCTGGCCCTGCGGGGCGCCGTATCCACCGGGCGGCGGGGCCGGCTGCCCGTAGGGCGGCGCCTGCGGGGCCTGCTGGCCGGGGAAGCCGCCGGGGGCCGTCTGCGGCTGGCCGTAAGGGGCCTGACCGGGCGCCGGCTGGCCGTACGGGGCGGGCGGCTGCTGACCGGGCGGTCCGGGCACACCGGGCGGGGCCAGGGGCGCGGCGAGGGTGGGCGCGCTGTGCACCTGCGGGGCGGTGGGCTGCGCGGGCGCCGGCTGCGGGGCTGCCGGGGGCGCCGTGGCACCGGGCGCGGGCTGCTGCGGTACGGGCTCCGCGGCGGGCACCCCGAAGGACGGCGCGGGGGCGGCCGGACCGGACGGGGGCGCGAAGCCGGGCGCGCCCTGTGCCGCCACGGGCGGTTCGGGCGCGGCGCCCTCCTCCTCGGCGACCTCGCCGCCGAAGTTCTTCAGCAGCGCCTCCAGGCCGCCGTCGAAGCCCTGGCCGACGGCGGCGAACCGCCAGACGTCCTTGAGGTAGAAGTCGCCGAGCATGACGGCACGTTCGGTGCTGAACTCGCTGCCGGTGAAGGAGTAGCGGGCGACCTCTTCGCCGCCGGCCACGATCCGGAGGTAGCCGGGGCCGATCTGGGAGACCTGGCCCGCGCCGTCGAGTGCGGCGGTGAAGGAGAGCTTCTGGATGTGCGGCGGGATCTTGTCGAGGGTGACCCGGAAGGACTCGCTGTCGCCGGCCTGCGCGCCGAGCAGCTGGATCGACTCCTCGGGCGACTTCGGCTGGTTGAAGAAGATGAAGTACCGGTCGTCGGAGAGCCGCTCATCGGCGTCCAGACCGAAGCAGCTGATGTCGAAGGTCAGGCCGGGCCCGGCGATCTGCACGCCGACGTACAGATCCGTTCCCGCCGTGAGATCACCGATTTTGGCCTTGTGGCCGCGCTGGAATTCCCTGGCCATACGTAACGCCCGTCCCCCGCTCCCGCTGTGAGTTCATCTGCGCGGCCAGGCTATCCGCTGGCGCCGACAACGGGCGATGCCGGGGCGCGGCGGATGGGGTCGCGCCGCGGGCTCATTCGCCGCGGGCGGCGGGCAGATGGGGCAGCCGGTCGGCCGCGACCACCCCTTCGAGGTAGCCGCGGGCGCGTTCCGTACGGGGGTAGGAGTCCAGCAGACTCCAGAAACGGGGCCCGTGACCGGGGACGAGCAGATGGGCGAGCTCGTGCAGCAGGACGTAGTCGATGACGTACTCCGGCATGCCCTGGAGGCGGTGCGAAAGACGGATGCTGCCCTCTGCCGGCGTGCACGAGCCCCAGCGGGTGTTCTGATTGGTCACCCAGCGCACCGACGCCGGGCGGGCGCGGCCGTCCAGATACTGGGCGGACAGCCGTCCGGCGCGCGCGGCCAGCTCGCCGTCGCCCAGCATCCGCTTGCTCTCCTGGGCGGCGAGCTTGTCCAGCATGACGGTGACCCAGCGCCGCTCCTCGGCCTCGGACATACGGGCCGGAATCAGGACGACCGTGCGGTCGCCCTCGCGGTATGCGGAGACCGTTCTGCGCCGTCGTGAGCTGCGGCGCACCTCGACGGCGCTGGTGCCCGCTGCATGGACCGTGGGACTCGGGGCAGTCCGGCGCGAGGTGTCGGCGGCGCGGCGCAGAGGTGTCTCCCCTGAGCCGTGAGCGGAAGGGTCGGCGGGCACGCGCCCGACGTTACCCGCTGCCGTTGCGGGAAGTCCCGCCCCGCGGTCGGTTCGCCGCCGAACCACTCCATGGCGTGCACGGCTTGTACGACTGCTGCCCACCGCCTGTGGATAACTTCCGCGCCGATCCGCCGCACGGCGCATGCTGGGGGCCGGACGACGGAGAACGGGGGCGGATATGACACATCCGATGCTCAAGCCCGCGCTGCGGCGCGGCTGGCGGGACAGGGAAACGGTGCGGTTCGGCGTGGCTCCGGCCCATGCGAAGGTGGTCGGCCCGGTCGACACCGCGACCGGCAGCTTCCTGTCGCTGATCGACGGCACCCGCACCATGCAGCAACTGACCGAGGAGGCCGCGTTACTGGACCTCCCGCCCGAGCACGTACGGGGCGTGGTGGAACGCCTCGGTGCGGCCGGGCTGCTGGAGGCACCCACTGCGGGCGGCCCGGCGGCCGAGGCCGTACGCGCGGACCAGGCTGCCTTCGCCCAGCTGCGGCCCGACCTGGCCGCCCTCTCGGTGCGGCATCCGGAGCCCGCGGGCGCCCTGGGCCGGATGGGAGCGCGCAGGGCGGTCCGGGCCAGGGTCAAGGGGGCGGGCCGGGTCGGTGCCGCGATCGCGGCGCTGCTGTCGGCCTCGGGGGTCGGCCGGGTGGAGGTGCTCGACGGCGGGACGGTCCAGCCGGAGGACGTCCTGCCCGGCGGGCTGCCGGCCGAGCGGATCGGTGAGCGGCGGGCCGCCGCCGCGCAACGGCTGGTCCGCCAGTCGTCCCCGTGGAGCCGTGCGCCGCGCCCGCGGGTCCCGGTCAGCGAGTCCGGTGAGCCGGGGCTGTCCCTGGTGGTGCTCGCCTCGCGCGACGGCCTCGGCGCGTACGCACCCGACCCCGTGCTGTCCGAGCCGCTGCTGACAGCCGGAATCCCGCATCTTTACGCGGGGGTGATCGAGGGCACGGGAGTGGTGGGTCCGCTGGTGCTGCCCGGTGGTTCGGCCTGTGCGCGCTGCGACGAGCTGCGCCGCACGGACGCCGAGCCGGCCTGGCCGCGGCTGCTTGCGCAGTGGCGGTCGGGACGCGGTTCACCCGCGGTGCCGGCCTGTGATGCCGCGTTGGCAACGACGGTCGCGGGCGTCGCCGCCGTCCAGGCGCTGACGTTCCTCGACGGTGAACTGCCGCCGTGCACAGGGGCGCGGTGGGAGCTGGCCGCACCGTGTGCCGAGGTGCGCACGGTGCCGATCGCGCCGCATCCGGAGTGCGCCTGCGGTGCTGCCGCTGCACTGTGTGCGGCAGGCGCCTCGGATCCTCGGCCGTGACACGCCACAATGACGGAGTAACCCCGGTTGGGGGACAGTGTGAGTTGGAGGGGCGCATGTCTGATCTTCCCCGCAAGGCGGTCACCCGTACCGCCAAGCTGGCCGCGCTGCCACTGGGGTTCGCCGGCCGTGCCACCTGGGGCCTGGGCAAGCGGATCGGCGGCAGATCCGCCGAGATCGTCGGCCGTGAGCTTCAACAGCGCACGGCCGAACAGCTCTTCAAGGTGCTCGGGGAGCTGAAGGGCGGGGCGATGAAATTCGGGCAGGCGCTGTCCGTCTTCGAATCGGCGCTGCCCGAGGAGATCGCCGGCCCCTACCGCGCCGCCCTGACCAAGCTTCAGGAGGCGGCGCCGCCGATGCCGACGAGCGCCGTGCATGCGGTGCTGGCCGAGCAGCTCGGCGAGGAGTGGCGGGAGCTGTTCGAGGAGTTCGAGGACAAGCCGGCGGCGGCTGCCTCCATCGGGCAGGTGCACCGGGCGGTGTGGCACGACGGCCGCGAGGTGGCCGTCAAGGTGCAGTATCCGGGCGCGGGCCAGGCACTGCTGTCGGATCTGACGCAGCTGAGCCGGTTCGCCCGGCTGCTGGGCCCGCTCATCCCGGGCATGGACGTCAAACCGCTGATCGCCGAACTGCGCGACCGGGTCTCGGAGGAGCTGGACTACTCCCTGGAGGCTCAGGCCCAGCAGGCACACGCCGAGGAGTTCGCCGACGACCCGGACGTGGTGGTGCCGTCCGTGGTCCACCAGTGCGACCAGGTGCTGGTGACGGAGTGGATGGACGGGCTGCCGCTGTCCGAGGTCATCACGGACGGCACGGACGAACAGCGGGACCGGGCCGGTCAGCTGCTGGCCCGCTTCCTCTTCTCCGGCCCCGCCCGTACGGGCCTGCTGCACGCCGATCCGCACCCGGGCAACTTCCGGCTGCTGGCCGACGGCCCGGACAGCCCGGTCGAGGAGTGGCGGCTGGGGGTGCTGGACTTCGGCACCGTGGACCGGCTGCCCGACGGGCTGCCGCCGACGATCGGCACCTCGCTGCGGATGACGCTCGACGGCGAGGCGGACGCCGTCTACCAGCTGCTGTGCGAGGAGGGCTTCGTCAGGGAGTCCATCGAGCTGGACCCGGACGCGGTGCTGGAGTATCTGCTGCCGATCATCGAGCCGGCGCTGGCCGAAGAGTTCACCTTCACCCGGAGCTGGATGCGCCATCAGGCAGCCCGGGTGGGCGATCCGCGCTCCCCCGCCCATCAGTTGGGCAAGCAGCTCAATCTGCCGCCCGCCTACCTGTTGATCCACCGGGTCACCCTGAGCACGATCGGGGTGCTGTGCCAGCTGGGGGCGGCGGTACGGCTGCGCGACGAACTCGAGGCCTGGCTGCCCGGCTTCGTACCCGAGGAAGAGCCGCCCGGCCCGGACATCACCGAGACCGGCACCGTCCTCGGCGCGGAGGCCGGCACAGACATCGGCGCGGAGGCCGGCACGGACATCGGCGCGGACCTCGGCAAGGAGGCCGTCGAAGAGACCACGGCCTGAGCCCGCATGCCGGGGCGGCCGCCCGCTCCGGCATGCGGGAGGCGACGGGCCCGCCCGGCTGCGGGAGCGGCCGGGCGGCCCCGAGGTCTGCCTACTCCGGCCCCACCGCCCCGGTGATGACGCCCGGCCTCACCACCAGCTCGAATCCAGGCGCCCCTCGATGGCGCGGAGGTTCTTCCGCGCGCAGGTGTCGCAGTAGTAGCGGCGCTCACCGTTCTCGACGGAGAGCGTCCAGGTCGGCGGGGTGCCCTCGGCGACCGCGCCGCAGCCGGCACACACCGTGTTCCCGTCCGCCAACCCCGCCTGTTCATGCGTCCTCTGGTCCACCGTCCGACGATATCCCCGTCCTCCACGGCACACGGGATCCCACGCACCACGGGGCCCGCCCTGTCGGACGGACCCCGTGGATGGCGGTATCAGTGCAGCGCCTTACGGCCTTACTGCATCACGGCCATGGCCAGCGCTCGGCGGGCACGGAGCGACGCGCGCTCGGCGCGCCGCTGCATACGCCGCGCGGCGGCGAGCCGATGGGCCCTGCGTTCTGATTCGGCCTCCCGCAGGCGTTCGTGCATATGCGCACGCGCCAGAGCTTCTGGGATGAGTTGCATGGCGTGGTTCCTGTTCTGACGCGACTCGATCGCGTCGACGTTCACGGGGACGGGGGTGTCGGTGAGAGAGGGGTTCATCGTGAGGTCCTGCTTCTGGGGATCCCGAGTGAGGGGATGGTCGATCGTTCCTGTGCCGAGGGCGTTCATGCCGAAACCGGGTTCTTGCGCGGACGGCCACGCGGCCGCTTCCGCGGCACGACGACGCCCTGGACGAAGAGCTCGCCACCCCAGACGCCCCACGGCTCACGCCGGTCCTTGGCGCCGGCGAGGCAGGCCTCACGGACGGGACAGGTCTGGCACAGGGTCTTGGCGTACTCGACGTCGGCCGGGGACTCCGCGAAGAAGACCTCCGGGTCGTAGGTACGGCACGGAACAGCGGCGCCGAGGCGGTCGATCTCGTCGTCGAGCTCGGTGAGGGGAAGCAAGGAGTTCTCCTGAGGGTCGGGCGGAGGGATCAGGTCGGTCGCTACGGACGGGGTGTGCGTCTGGAGTTGCACGGTGGTGTGTTCCTCGTCTGTTCGGCCCGGCTGGTGGCGGGCGCTTGGGCAAACAAAAGGGCCGCGGATCCCGGTGTGGGTTCCGCGGCCCTGGAAGGTGCCGACCTGATCGCGCCGATCAGGCTGGATCTCTCCAGGGTTCGAGCCCGCGGTGGGCCCACATTTCATGCGTCTGGTACTGCTGCCGGGATTCGGCACCGTTGGCCGCCGCGTAGGCAAAGGCATTCGCCGGTGCCGCCGCTGCTGCTACCGCAGGTGCCTCGGTCGGTCGCGCGGTGCGCTCACTGCGCGTCAGCACAGCGAGGGACTCGGGGCGCGCGACCTCGGTACCGGACAGGCGGCCGAAGCCGGACAGACCGGTGCCAAGGAGCGAGGAGCCGAGCGGGCAGGCGGCGACGACCGAGAGATCGGTCATTTTGTTGGTCTCAATGAAGCTGATCACTGGGCTCGCCTCCTCTCGGCGTCTCGGTGGACCGGGAATCCCGTTCCAGGGCGTTCAAGTACAACACGGATCGAGCGGATCTCGGAAGAAACCGTTGTCTCCGTTGCTTCCGAAGGCTATGGGGCTGCGCTCCGCACGCGCAAACTATTTTTCCGACGAGTTTTCCGCGGGTCCTTCGGACGCCTCTCCCGAGGCTCCCACGAGCTCCTCGCCGGCACAGATTGCCAGCACGTCGCTGCCGTAGCGGTCGAACTTGCGCCGCCCCACTCCTGAGATGGCCGCCAGCTCCGATTCGGTTCCCGGAACGGCCTCCGCAATCGCCATCAGCGTCTTGTCGGTGAAGATGCAGTAGGCGGGCTGCCGGAGACGCGCGGCCTGCTCGGTCCGCCACCCGCACAGCCGCTCGTAGAGCGCCTCGTCGAGCTCCGAGGGACAGTCCTCACACCGCATCAGCTTCATCTCGCCGGCGTCCGTCAGCGTCCTGTTGCAGACCCGGCAGCGCGCCGGGCTGTGGTGCCGGGGACGCCGGGCCACCGCCGCCACCCCGTCGCCCCGCTCGATGCCCCCGGAGACCGCGCCCGGGGTGCGACGGCCGGGTACCGCCCCCGAACCGGGCCGCAGGCCGTTGAGGAACCGGCTGGCGCGGCGGGAGGCACGCCCCCCGGGAGAGCGCGCCAGCGACCAGGACAGGCCCAGATGCAACCGGGCGCGGGTGACGCCGACATACAGCAGCCGGCGCTCCTCCTCTATCTGCTCATCCGTCCTGGCGTAGGTGATCGGCATCATGCCCTCGGTCAGACCGACCAGGAAGACGGCATCCCACTCCAGGCCCTTGGCCGCGTGCAGGGACGCCAGCGTCACCCCCTCCACCGTCGGGGCGTGCTGGGCGTTGGCCCGCTCGTCCAATTCGGCGACGAGATCGGCGAGAGTGGCCGCGGGCCGCGCCCGGGCGAAGTCCTCGGCGAGCCGTACCAGAGCCGCAAGCGACTCCCAGCGGTCCCGCACCGCGCCCGAGCCGGCCGGCGGCCGGCTGCTCCAGCCCATGTCGCTGAGCACCGCCCGCACCTCGGACGGCAGGTCCACAGCGTCGTCGAGCAGCGCGTCGTTGCCGCCGAAGCGGGCGGCGCCCCGCAGCTTGACGCCCGCCTCGCGCACCTCCGGCCGCTCGAAGAACCGCTCCGCGCCCCGCAGCTGATACGGCACACCGACATCGGCCAGCGCCTGCTCGTAGACCTCGGACTGGGCATTGACGCGGAAGAGCACGGCGATCTCGCTGGCCGGTACGCCGGAGGCGATCAGGTCGCGGATCCGGCGGGCGGTGCCCTCGGCCTCGGCGGGCTCGTCGGCGTACTCCGTGTACACCGGCTCGGGGCCGGCCTCGCGCTGCGAGATCAGCTCCAGGCGGTGCTCGGCGGCGCGGCCCTTGGCCTGGGAGAGCAGACCATTGGCGAGGTGCACGACCTGGGGGCTGGAACGGTAGTCGCGGACGAGCTTGACGACCGTCGCCTGCGGATGGCGGGTACGGAAGTTGAGGAGGTGGTCGGGGGTGGCGCCGGTGAAGCTGTAGATCGTCTGGCTGGCGTCGCCGACCACGCAGAGATTCTCGCGGTCCCCCAGCCACAGCTCCAGCAGCCGCTGCTGGAGCGGGCTGACGTCCTGGTACTCGTCCACGACGAAGTGCTGATACTGCGCGCGGACCTGCTCGGCGATGTCGTGCCGGTCCTGCAACACGCCCACCGTGAGCAGCAGCACATCCTCGAAGTCGATGCTGCCCCGGTCGCGCTTGAGCTGTTCGTACGTGCCGTAGATCTGCCCGATCTCCGCCGGGTCACGAGGGGCCTCACGGCCGGCCTTGACGACCGCGGCCGGATAGTCGGCCGGCACGGTCTGGGTGACCTTGGACCATTCGATCTCGGCGGTGACGTCTCGCAGCTCATTGCGGTCCAGCCGGATGCGGCAGCGGGCGGCGGCCTCGGCGACCACCTGGATCTTGCGCTCCAGCAGCCGCGGGACCTCACCGCCGACGGCCTTCGGCCAGAAGAACTGCAACTGCCGCAGGGCCGCGGAGTGAAACGTCCTGGCCTGGACCCCGCCGGCACCGAGCTGCCGCAGCCGGCCGCGCATCTCCCCCGCCGCCCGGGCCGTGAACGTGACGGCGAGCACACTCGCGGGCTGCAGGATCCCGGCGCGCACGCCGTACGCGATCCGGTGGGTGATCGCGCGGGTCTTGCCCGTGCCGGCACCGGCCAGCACACACACCGGACCGTGCAGAGCCGTCGCGACCTCGCGCTGCTCGGGGTCGAGCCCTTCGAGCACCGCGTCGGCCGAGTCCGGCACCTGCGGGAAAAGAGAGGAGTCCGTTGCTGCTGTCACCCCGCCATGCTGCCAGGTCCGCAGAGGCGCCCGGGAAACCTGTCCACAGCCGCCGGGCCCGGTCGTACTTCCCGCCTCCGGTGTGGACAACCGCCGACATGCGGCGGCGGTGGGTGCTTTGCTGGGGTCAGCGGAGGGAGACGGGGCGCGGGGTGGCTGGAGTGTGG
This sequence comes from Streptomyces sp. 2323.1, assembly GCF_900221035.1. Taxonomy (NCBI): domain Bacteria; kingdom Bacillati; phylum Actinomycetota; class Actinomycetes; order Kitasatosporales; family Streptomycetaceae; genus Streptomyces; species Streptomyces sp. 2323.1. The sequence goes on from NZ_LT907981.1 coordinate 2,764,607, forward strand.
GGCGGCCTGGGCTGGCTGGGCTGTCGGGGGCTGGGGCCGTGGCGGGGGTGGCTTGGGGGGCCGGCTGCTTCGGTCGGAGGGGGGTGTGGGGAGGGGGTGGGGGTGGCCCCCCAAGGATCGCGCGCGGGTTCGGTTCGGGCGTGGCCGGGCTGGACGGGGCAGGGCCGGGCACAGCCGGGAGCGGGCGTGACCGGGCCTGCACAAGGCAGAGCCGGGGCTGGGCAAGCAGGGGCAGGGCCAGGACCCGAGCAGGACGGGGCAGGGCCGGGGCAGGGCAGGGCGGGCCGCCCGACCAAGCCCCTCCCCTCCGCCGCCACGCCGCCCCCTCCGACCATGGCCCCCGCCACCCCAGCCCCGGCCGTCGAGGCGGTCGGTTCGACCGGCCGGGAATGGTCCGTGGCCGATGTACGTTGTGGTGCTTGGCCGCGTCGAACACATCGGCGAGTGGTATGTGGATCAAGACTTATCGAAGCGAAGGAGCGCGGGGCACATGGCGGGCACTGTGACGATGTACAGCACGACCTGGTGCGGTTACTGCCGTCGGCTGAAGAGCCAGATGGACCGCGAGGGTATTGCGTACACAGAGATCAACATCGAGCACGACCCGGAGTCCGCGACGTTCGTGGAGAAGGCGAACGGCGGCAACCAGACGGTCCCGACCGTGCTGTTCCCCGATGGCTCGACGCTGACCAACCCGTCCCTGGCGCAGGTCAAGCAGAAGGTCGGCGTCTGAACGGTCAGCGCCTGAGAGGCCGACACGACGCCTCACCGTCGCGTAAGACACCCTGACCGCTTCGCCTCGACTATGGGCAGTCTTCCGGGGCCGCCGGCCGGAATCCCTGTGGGATCCGGTCGGCGGCTCTGTGCGTCTCCGCAGACGTCACGCCTGCCGAGCCCCGTACCCGCCCCGCAGGCTCCTCACGGCTTGGGCAGCGGCTTGCCGTACCAGAGCTCGATGAGGCGGGCGGCGATGGAGATGCCGTACGGCGGGAGGACCTCGCCGGATTCGAAGGCGGCGCGCAGGTCATCGCGGGAGAACCAGCGGGCCTCTTCGATCTCCTCGCCGTCGACCTGGATCTCGGACGAGGTGGCGCGCGCCATGAAGCCCAGCATCAGGCTGGAGGGGAAGGGCCAGGGCTGGCTGGCGATGTATTCGACGTCGCCGACGACCACGCCGGCCTCCTCGAAGACCTCGCGGGCCACCGAGTGCTCGATGGACTCGCCCGGCTCGACGAAGCCCGCGAGCGTGGAGAAGCGGCCCTCGGGCCAGTGCACCTGGCGGCCCAGGAGTGCGCGGTCCTCCTCGTCGGTGACGAGCATGATCACGGCCGGGTCGGTGCGCGGGTAGTGCTCGGCGCCGCAGGCCGGGCAGCGGCGGATGTGGCCCGCGGCGGCGATGACGGTGCGTTCGCCGCAGCGGGAGCAGAAGCGGTGCAGGCGCTGCCAGTTTTCGAGGGCCACGGCGTGGACGAGGAGGCCGGCGTCGCGGGGCGACAGCAGCAGGCCGGCCTCACGCAGACCCGCCGGGCGCGCGGACTGGTCCATGCGGCCGGGCAGCGAGTCCTTCTGGAGGGCGAAGTAGCTGACGCCGTCGTCGTCGGTGCCGAGGTAGTAGCGGTGCGCCTCGGTCAGGGGCGCCTCGAAGGACGGCGTCGTGATCAGTTCGGTGCGGCCGTCGGGGGTGTCGTCGATCAGCGCCTGGCCGCCGGACACCACGAAGACGCGCGTCGTCGGGTGGCTCCAGGCCGCCGCCAGCCAGGCCTCGTCGAGACGGTGATGGGCCGAGCGGTCGATCCCGCTCGGCGCGCTGAACGTGAGCGGCCGGTCGGCGGTGTGGTCGGTCCAGGTGGTCACTGCTGTTTCCAACTCCCCCTGTGGCGTGGGTGATTGCTGCGTGTGGGCGCGGAACGGTACGGCGGCAGGCGTCCGGTCAAGCCGGGCGCCAGGTCTCCGCCAGGTCGCCCCACAGGTGGGCGGCGGTCTCGACGCCCTTCATCAGCAGGTCGAGCTCGACCTTTTCGTTCGGGGCATGCCAGCCGTCGGAGGGGACGGAGATGCCGAGGAAGAGCACCGGGACGCCGAGGACGTCCTGGAGGTCGGCCGCCGGCCCGGAACCGCCCTCGCGGGTGTAGCGGATCTGCTGGCCGAAGGCTCGTCCCATGGCGCGTACGACGGACTGGAGGGCGGGGTGGTCGAGCGGGGTGAGGCAGGGGCGGGTGGCGCCCCAGAAGGTGATCTCGTGGCGGATGCCGGCCGGGAGCTGCGCGGCGACCCAGTCGCGGACGGACTGCTGGACGGCGGCCGCGTCCTGGCCGGCGACCAGCCGGAAGGAGAGCTTCAGCTGGGCGGTGGCGGGGACGATGGTCTTGCCGCCGGGGCCCTGGTAGCCGCCGCCGATGCCGTTGACCTCGGCGGTGGGGCGGGCCCAGATGCGCTCCAGGGTCGTGCTGCCGGCCTCGCCGAGGGGGGCGTGGGAGTGCGCGGTGCGCAGCCACTCCTCCTCGTCGAAGGGCAGTTCGGCGAAGAGTTCCCGCTCGCGGTCGGTGAGCTCGATCACGCCGTCGTAGAAGCCGGGGACGGCGACGCGGCGGTCGGTGTCGTGCAGAGCGGCGGCCAGCCGGGCGGCCTCGGTGGCGGGGTTGGGGACCGCGCCGCCGAACGAGCCGGAGTGGATGTCCTGGTCGGGACCGTAGAGATCGATCTGGCAGTCCGTCAGGCCGCGCATGCCGGTGCACACGGTGGGGGTGTCCCTGGACCACATGCCGGTGTCGGAGACGATCACCGCGTCGCAGGCGAGGCGGTCGGCGTGCTTCTCGATCAGGGCCGGGAAGTTCGGTGAGCCGGACTCCTCCTCGCCCTCGATGAGCAGCTTGAGGTTGACGGCGGGGGCGGTGCGGCCGGTGGCGGCGAGGTGCGCGCGGACGCCCAGGGTGTGGAAGAACACCTGCCCCTTGTCGTCGGCGGCGCCGCGGGCGTAGAGCTTGCCGTCGATGGTCTGCGGCGCGAAGGGGTCGGTGTGCCAGCCGTCCTCGCGGGCCGCGGGCTGGACGTCGTGGTGGCCGTAGACGAGCACCGTGGGCGCGGACGGGTCCCCGGAGGGCCATTCGGCGAAGACCGCGGGCAAACCGCCGGTCTCCCAGACCTCGCTGGTGGTGAAGCCGGTGTCGGTGAGCTTCGCGGCGAGCCAGTCGGCGCTGCGGCGGACGTCGCCGGCGCGCTCCGGGTCGGCGGACACGGAGGGGATGCGCAGCCATGCGGCGAGGTCGTCGAGGAAGGCTTCGCGGTGGGTGGCGAGGTACGCGCGGACGGCGCTGTCCGTGGTGGTGCTCATATGGCCGAGCCTATCGGCCTTCCGGGGGATGTCCGTCGGCGGTCTCGCCGAGCAGGATGCGTTCGAGTCCGGCCCGGCCGGGCAGCCGGGCGGGTCTGACCACCTCGCCGCTGCGGACGTAGAGGAAGGCGGCGTCGACGGCGGAGGGCTCCAGGCCGTACCGCTCGGCCCAGGCGAGGCGGTAGACGGCCAGCTGGAGGGGGTCGGCGGTGTGGGTGCGGCCGGTTTTCCAGTCGACGATCTCGAAGCGGTCGCCGTGCGGGCCGTGCTCCTTGTAGACGGCGTCGATCCGGCCGCGGATCACCCGTCCGGCGAGCGTCAGCTGGAAGGGCGCCTCGACGCGGAAGGGGGTGCGGTGGGCGTAGGGGGTGCGGGCGAAGGCCTCCTTGAGGGTTTCGAGGTCGTGTTCGTCGGCGATCCGGTCGTCCTCGCCGGGCTCGGCGCCCGGGAGCTCGTCGGGGCCGAGCAGGGGCAGCGTCAGCTCTTCGAAGCGGGATTCGACCCAGGCGTGGAAGCGGGTGCCGCGGCGGGCGCCGGGCTGGGGCGGGCGCGGCATGGGGCGGGCGAGTTCGCGGGCGAAGCCGTCCGGGTCGGCGGCGAGGCGGAGCAGTTGGGTGGCGCTGAGCGCGGAGGGCAGCGGGACCTCGCGGACGGTGGCGCGGGAGCGGCGGAGCTCGGCGGCGAGCGCCTCCAGATCGCGGTCCCAGGATCCGACGGTGCGGCGCTCCTCGGGGAGGAGGGTGTGCGGCGCGCTGTCGCCGGGGTGGGGGGCGTCGCCGTCCGGGTCGGCGGTGAGGTCGGGCTCCGTGGAGCGCTGGGCGCCGATAGGGGGGCGGGGCGGGGCGGGGGCGGCTTCGGGGAGGTCGTGCGGCGGGGCGTGGTCGTCGAACGGGTCGGCTTCGGAGAGGTCGAACGGTCCGGCTTCGGGGACGTCGTAGAGGTCACCTTCCGGGACGTCGAATGGCTCGGTGTCGGCGAGGACGTACGGGCCCGTGCCCCAGGAGTCGTCGTCACCCGGGGGCGGCGGCCACTCGGGATCATGGGCGGACAGTACGGCCGGCGCGGCGGCGGACGCCGCCTCGCCCGTCCTACGTGCCAAGTGACCGCGGACCGTGGCGGCGGCCGCCCGACGGCGGGCGGTGGCCGTGGGGTCGAGGGGCAGTGGCCAGGCCTGTTCGGTGGCGGCTTCGGCGAGGGCGGGGTTCTCCGCGCCGTCCTCGGGTGCCTCGGCCCAGTGCTCGATCTCGCCGTGTCCGGCTTCGCAGTGCGCGCGCAGCGCCTCCAGGAAGGCGGACGGGCCGCGCGGCCGCTTCTGGTGGGGGCCCCACCAGTGGCCGGAGCCGAGCAGCAGGGAGCGGGGGCGGGTGAAGGTCACGTAGCCGAGGCGGAGTTCCTCGGTTTCCTGGTGGTGCTTCATCGCCTCCTTGAAGTCCTTCAGGCCGCGGGCGGTCCACTCCGTGACAACGGGGAGGGTCGCGGCGTCACCGCGCAGGGCGTGCGGGAGGACCTTGGCCCGGCTGGTCCAGGACTCGCGGGCCTGTTCGCTGGGGAACTGCTTGGTGACCAGGCCGGGTACGGCGACGACGTCCCATTCCAGGCCCTTGGACTTGTGGGCGGTCAGCACCTTGACGGTGTTGTCGCCGCCGGGCAGGGAGCTGTCCAGGCCCTTCTCGTACTGGACGGCGGTGCGCAGGAAGCCGAGGAAGGCGAGGAGGGTGGCGTCGCCGTCGAGGGATTCGCCGCCCTGTTTGGCGGCGAAGCCGGCCGCGATGTCGAGGAAGGTGCCGAGGGTTTCGCGGCGGCGGGCGGCGAGGGCGTGCGGGGAGGCGGACAGCTCGACCTCCAGGCCGGTGGTGGCCAGGACCCGGTGGAGGACGTCCATGAGGGGGTCGCCGAGGGAGCGGCGCAGGTCGCGGAGTTCGGTGGCGAGGTGCGCGAACCGGACCCGGGCCTCGGCGGAGAAGGGGAGGCCGTCGTCGGGGCCGTCGGCCGCCAGGAAGGTGTCGAGGGCGTCGGCGAGCGAGATGGTCTCGGCGGGGTCGACGCCTTCGACGGCCTCGGCGAGGCGGTGGGCGGGGTCGTCGGAGGGGGTCTGGTGGTGGACGAGGGTGCGGGCGCGGCGGCCCAGGAGCGCGAGGTCGCGGGGGCCGATCCGCCAGCGCGGGCCGATCAGCAGGCGGACCAGGGCGGCGTTGGCGGTGGGGTCCTGGAGCACCTCGCAGACGGCGACGAGGTCGGCGATCTCGGGCAGGTGCAGGAGTCCGGAGAGGCCGACGACCTCGACGGGGACGTCCCGGGCGACGAGTTCGCCCTGGAGGTGGGCGAAGTCGGCGGCGGTGCGGCAGAGGACGGCGATCTCGCCGGGCGGTGTGCCGGTGCGGACGAGGTGGGCGAGGGAGTCGGCGAGCCAGCTGAGCTCTTCGGCGTGGGTGGGCAGCAGGGCGCAGCGGACGAGGCCGTCGCGCTCGGCGCCGGGGGCGGGCCGCAGGGCTTCGACGCCTTCGTGCCGCTCGCGGAGGGGGGCGGCGAGGCCGTTGGCGAGGTCGAGGAGGCGGCCGCCGCTGCGGCGGTTCTCGCTGAGGGCCGCGCGGCGGGCGGGGGTGCCGTCGGCGAAGGGGAAGTGGGCGGGGAAGTCGTCGAGGTTGGCCACGGAGGCGCCGCGCCAGCCGTAGATGGCCTGGCAGGGGTCGCCGACGGCGGTGACGGCATGCCCGGTGCCGCCGCCGAAGAGGCCGGAGAGCAGCAGGCGCTGGGCGACGGAGGTGTCCTGGTATTCGTCGAGGAGGACGACGCGGAATTCGTCGCGCAGGAGGCGGCCGACCTCGGGGCGGGTGGTGGCGAGGGTGGCGGAGCGGGCGATCTGGTCGCCGAAGTCGAGGAGGTCGCGGCGGCGTTTTTCGTCCCGGTAGGCGGTGACGAGGTCGAGCAGTTCCAGGCGGCCGCGGGCGGTTTCGGGGGCTTTGCGCAGGTCGGCGTTGCTGAGTTTCACGCCGTCGAGGGCGGCGAGCAGCTCGGTGTCGTACGTGCGGAGCGCGGCGGGGTCGACGAGGTGCTCGGAGAGTTCGGCGTCGAGGGCGAGGAGGTCCTCCACGAGGGAGGGCAGGGAGGTGGTGAGGGACGGGTAGGGGCCGGGGGCGGCGCGCAGGGTGCGGGCGGCGAGCTGGAAGCGGGTGGCGTCGGCGAGGAGGCGGGCGCTGGGTTCCAGGCCGATGCGCAGGCCGTGGTCCTTGAGGAGTTGGCCGGCGAAGGCGTGGTAGGTGGAGATCCGCGGCTCTCCGGGGGGCTGGTCGCCGGCGGCGCTGCTGTCGTCGAGCGGGAGGGCGTCCGGGTCGGTGACGCCGGCGGCGAGGAGGGCGGCCCGGACGCGCTCGGCGAGCTCGCCGGCCGCCTTGTTGGTGAAGGTCAGCCCGAGGACCTGCTCGGGGGCGACCTGGCCGGTGCCGACCAGCCACACCACGCGTGCGGCCATGACCGTGGTCTTGCCGGAGCCGGCTCCGGCCACGATGACCTGCGGGGCGGGCGGGGCGGTGATGCACTCCGTCTGCTCCGGTGTGAACGGGATGCCGAGCAGCTCTTTGAGCTGCGCCGGGTCGGTGATACGCGGGGCCACGGTTGAGAACGGTAGCCGCCCGCACTGACAGTCCGCTGCGCTGTGCTTTCTTCCCACGTTGTCGGCTTGCCCGCCGTGGTGTGGTCTCGCCGTTGCGCTTTGCGGCGCCCCCGCACGTTGTCGGCTTTCCCGCCGTGGGTGTTGTTCGCCGTTGCGCTTTGCGGCGCCCCGCACGTTGTCGGCCGGCCCGCCGCGGGGCGTCTCGCCGTTGCGCTTTGCGGCGCCCCCCCGCACGTTGTCGGCCGGCCCGCCGCGGGGCGTCTCGCCGTTGCGCTTTGCGGCGCCCCCGCACGTTGTCGGCTTCCCCGCCGTAGGGGCTCGCCTGCGGCGGGCTGGTTGCCGCTGCGCTGGCTGTTCGGCTGCGGGACCGGCCCTCCGGACTCCGTCCTGCGGTCCGGCCCCTCCCGTTGGGGGTGGGAAGAGGCCGGTGGGGGCGGGCCTCATCCGTCGACCGCGCGCAGACGAGGGCCGGGGCCCGCCCCCACCGGCCTGTTCCCACCCACTCACGGGAGGGGCCGCGCCGCAGGACGAAGTCCGGAGGAGCGGCACCGCACCCGACAAACCACGCCCGCCGCCAGGCGCAACGGCGAAACACCCCCGCGGCGGGTCAGCCGACCACGTGCGGGGGCGCCGCAAAGCGCAACGGCGAGAAGCCACCGCGGCGGGAAAGCCGACAACGTGGGAGGTCACTCCACCACGTGCCGCCCCTCCGGCTGTGCGCTGCACGACGCCCGGAAGGTGCAGTGGGTGCAGTGGGTGCCGGTGGTGGGGGTGAACCGCTCCTCCAGGACGCGGCCCGCGGCGGTGGCGAGCAGTTCGCCGACCCACTCCCCCTCCAGCGGCTGTTGCGCCTGTACGGCGGGCAGCGCGTCGCCGCCTTCCTTCTGGGGGGCGCCCAGGCGCAGATGCACCAGTTCCGCGCCGCCCGGGTCAGGGGTCTGGCCGTCGAAGGCGTCGTCGAGGGCGCCCTCGCGCACCGCGAGCTGGTAGACGGCGAGCTGGGGGTGGCGGGCGACCTCGGGTCCGGTCGGTTTCTGTTTGCCGGTCTTGAAGTCGACGACGTACGCCCGCCCCTGAGCGTCGCGGGAGACGTGGTCCATGCTGCCGCGGATCCGGACCTCGTAGCTGCCGGCCCGGAGGGTGAGGTCGAAGCCGTGCTCGGTGGCGACGGTGTCCCGGCCGCGGGTCTCGCGTTCCATGACGTGCCAGCGCAGAAAGCGCTCCAGTGCGGCGCGCGCGGTGTCCTTTTCCTGGCGTGACTTCCAGGGGGCGTCGAAGGCGAGGGCGTCCCATACGGAGTCCAGCCGCTCCATCAGGACGGCCAGATCGGCGGGGGTGCGGCCGGAGGCGACCTCGTCGGCGAGGACGTGCACCACGTTGCCGAAGCCCTGGGCGGCGGTGGCGGGGGTGTCCGCCTTGACCTCGCGGCCCAGGAACCACTGGAGGGAGCAGGTGTGCGCGAGCTGGTCGAGGGCACTGCCGGAGAGGACCACGGGGCGGTCGCGGTCGCGCAGCGGGATGCTGCTGTGGGTGGGTTCGTGCAGGCCCCACCAGGTGTCGGGGTGGGCGGCCGGCACCAGGGGGTGGTGGTCGTCGTCGCGGAGGGCGGCCAGCTGCGCGAGCCGCTGGGCGGCGGCCTCGCGCAGCGCGGGGGTGGCGGCCGGGTCGACGGTGGTGGCGCGCAGTTCGGCGACGAGGGCGGCCACCGAGAGGGGGCGGCGCGGGCGGCCGGTGACGTCCTGGGGGGTGACGCCCAGCTCGGTCAGGAAACGGGACGGCTGGTCGCCGTCGTCGGCCGCGGCCTTCACGGCGGTGACGACCAGCCGTTCGCGGGCGCGGGTGGCGGCCACGTAGAACAGCCGGCGTTCCTCGGCGAGCAGCGCGCCCGCCGGGAGCGGCTCGGCCAGGCCGTCGCGGCCGATCCGGTCGGCCTCCAGGAGCGAGCCGCGGCGGCGCAGGTCGGGCCAGAGACCCTCCTGGACGCCGGCGACGACGACGAGCCGCCATTCCAGGCCCTTGGCGCGGTGGGCGGTCATCAGCCGTACGGCGTCGGGGCGCACGGCGCGGCGGGTGAGGGTGTCGGCGGCGATGTCCTGGGCGTCGAGTTCCTCCAGGAAGTTGAGGGCGCCGCGGCCGCCGGTGCGCTCCTCGGCGCGGGCGGCGGTCTCGAAGAGGGCCACTACGGCGTCGAGGTCGCGGTCGGCGTTGCGGCCGGCGGCGCCGCCGCGGTGGGCGGCGCGTTCCAGGCGCTGCGGCCAGGGGGTGCCGTCCCACAGCTCCCACAGGGCCTGTTCGGCGGTGCCGCCGCCGGCGAGGAGGGCGCGGGCCTTGCGCAGCAGCAGGCCGAGCCGCTGGGCGCCGCGGGCGTAGCCGGGGTCGTGGGCGACCAGGCGCTGGGGTTCGGCCAGTGCCCGGGCGATCAGTTCGTCGGAGGGGCGGGGCAGCGGCTGCCCGGCGCTGCGTTCCTCCTCGCGCAGGGCGCGGCCCAGCCGGCGCAGGTCGGCGGAGTCCATGCCGCCCAGCGGGGAGGTCAGCAGGTCCGTGGCGGTTTCGGCGTCGAGCCACCCGGGGGCGCCGGCGGCGTCGTCCGGGGCGGCCTGCCCGGGACCGGCGTCGTCCGGGGTGACCTGCCCGGGTCCGATGTCGTCCAGGGTGGCCTGCCCGGGTCGGGCGTCCTCCGGGGCGGCCTCATCGGACGGGGCGTCAGGGGTGGCGGCGGGGTCGTGGCGCAGGGCGGCCCGGGCCGCCGCCCGCAGCGCCGTCAGCAGGGGGGCGACGGCGGGTTCGTGCCGCAGCGGCAGATCGTCGCCGTCTATGTCGAGGGGGACGCCGGCCGAGGTGAGCGCGCGGCGCACGGCGGGCAGCGAGCGCCCGCCGGCGCGGACCAGGACGGCCATCTCGCGCCAGGGCACCCCGTCCTCCAGGTGGGCGCGGCGCAGGATGTCGGCGATGTTGTCGAGTTCGGCGCCGGACGTCGGGTACGTGTACGCCTCGACGCGGCCGCCGTCCCGTACGGGCACCGGCTCGCGGTGGGCGCGTACCTTCGCGGCGGGCAGGCGGGTCAGCGGCATCCGGCGGGTGAGCAGCCGGGTGGCGGCGAGCAGGGCGGCGCCGGAGCGCCGGGAGGTGCCGAGGACGGCGACCGGGGCGGGGGTGCCGTCGCCGCGCCGGAACGTCTCGGGGAAGTCGAGGATGCCGTTGACGTCGGCGCCCCGGAAGGCGTAGATCGACTGGTCGGGGTCGCCGAAGGCGACGAGCGTGCGTCCCGGGGAGCCCGGTGCGGCCGACGCGGTGTGGTTGCCGGCGAGTGCGCGCAGCAGCCGTACCTGGGCGGCGTCGGTGTCCTGGTACTCGTCGACGTAGACCGCGTCATAGGCGGCGGCGAGCTGCGCCGCGGTGTCGGTGTGTTCGGCGAGCAGCACCGCGCGGTGCACCAGCTCGGCGTAGTCCAGTACGCCCTGGGCGTCCAGGACGTCGAGGTATTCGGCGAGGAAGCCGGCCGCGGCGCTCCAGTCGGGGCGGCCGGTGCGGGCGGCGAAGGCGCCGAGGGCGTCGGGGCCCAGGCCCAGTTCGCGGCTGCGGGCGAGCACCGCGCGGACCTCGTCGGCGAAGCCGCGGGTGGTCAGGCAGGCCCGCAGCTCGTCCGGCCAGCGCACCCGGCCGCGGCCCGCACCGGCCAGCTCCGCCTGTCCTTCGAGGAGTTCACGGACCACGAGGTCCTGCTCGGGTCCGGACAGCAGCCGCAGTGGGTCGGCGAACAGCTCGGCGTCCTGGTGGGCGCGGACCAGCGCGTAGCAGAAGGAGTGGAAGGTCGTCGCCTGGGGAATGCCCGGCCGGCGCGGGCCGCCGCCGGGGACCGCGGGCCCGGCGGGCGGTGCGTCCGGCCCGGACAGCCGGGCCGCGAGCCGGTCGCGGAGTTCGACGGCCGCCTTGCGGCTGAAGGTGAGGACGAGGATCCGTTCCGGGTCGTCGCCGGCGCGCACCCGGCGGACCACCGACTCCACCAGCGTCGTGGTCTTGCCGGTGCCCGGCCCGGCGAGCACCAGCAGCGGCCCGTGCCGGTGGTCAACCACGGCGCGCTGGGCTGCGTCCAAGGCAGGAGGATCCACCCGTTCCGGCGCGGTACGCACCAGGCGGTACGCGCCGGCGGCGTCCCGCCGCGCCGCCCGGTGGGGCTGCGTGGGCGGGGCGGCCGAGAAGGAGGAACTCACGTGGATCGCCGGTCCTGAGGAGGGTGCTGGTCGTGGAGGAGAGGGCGTGCGGGCCGCCGCGCGGTGCGCGGAGCGGGTCGGGCTGCCGGCCGGGCGGTGCGGCGCGCGGCGGGTCCGTCGGCGGGACGGCGCTGCCCGACGCTACGCCAGGTGTCCGGCGGGCCCGGCAGCGGCCTCCCGGTGCGCCGGGGAGCGGGTCGCCGACGCTACGGCTCCCCGTCGCCCTCCTGGCGCCCGTCCCAGCGGGCGCGCCGCATGTCGAGCCGCGGTATGTGCCCGCGCGTCATCGAGGCGCCCCGGGTGCCCCCTGCGGGGGTGTCCCCCGTCGGGGTGGTGCGCAGCGGCGTGCCCTCGTCGCGGTAGTGGGCGAGCGCGCGCAGCTCGCTGCCGGGCAGCAGCAGGCCGTCCGCGCGGACCACCCGCCACCAGGGCACCGCGCCGCCGTAGAGCGACATCACCCTGCCGACCTGCCGCGGTCCGCCCTCGTCGAGCCACTCGGCGACGTCCCCGTACGTCATCACCCGGCCCGCCGGGATCAGCTCGGCGACGGCGAGGACCCGTTCCGCGTATGCGGGGAGCTCACCCGCCGTCGAATCTCCGGTCCCACTCATTCGGTCCATCCTGCCGCACGGCACCGACAATGGGATCGGGCACACGGTGGTGCACCACCGTGCAGGTCTGCGGGGCGGCGCCGCCGGCCCCGCTCGGCGGCGGATGTTCCGCTTCCCGCTCCCCCGAAATGCACCCTGATGCCCTCCTCCACCGGTCGGTCGTGCCACCATCTTCCGGACGGTGACTGGTGATACGAGATCAAGAAGAGACGGCCGAGCAGCAGGGCGCGGCGCCTCCACGGGAGGCGGGCGCCCCTGAGGCGCGGTCCGTCGACGCCGCCGGCACCGCGCACGGACCGGCCGCAGCGACCGGGCTGCCGGAGCGGAAGCAGGCGACACCACAGGGGAAGCACCAACGGAGGCCGGCCACGGCTTCCGCTACCGAAAAGGCGAGCACGATCGAGAAGGCCGAACGACCAGGGGCGTCCGAGAGGCCACAAGGACCCGAGGAGCCCGAGCCAACCGAGCGGCACCAGGAGGAGCGGGACGACAAGCAGTCCGAGCAGGGCAAGGACGGCCGGTCCGGGCAGGACCGCGGCGAGAAGCCGGCGTCCGGTGGGGCCCGGGGCAGGGCCCGTACGGGCGCGCACCGTTCCGACCTGACCGCGGACGAGCACGGGGAATTCCACGTCGACCGGGTTTCCGGCGACGAGCCGCTGCTGCCCGCCCGGGTACACCGGCCCTCCGACCTGCTGCGGCTGCTGCTCGGCATGGCCGGGATCGCGCTCGTCCTCGCGCTCGCCACGTTCGCGCACGGCACCACCCAGGGCCTGGAGAACGACATCGGCACCGGCGCCAAGGCGGCGCCCCCGCTGCTGATCAACCTGGCGGGGCTGACGTCCAGCGTCGCGGTGCTGATCGTGCCGGTGGCGTTCGCCGTCGAGCGGCTGATCAAGCGGGACGGGCTGCGGATCGCGGACGGGGTGCTCGCCGCCGTCCTCGCCCACGGGGTGTCGCTGGCCACCGACCTGTGGGTGGCCGAGTCCGCCCCCGACTCCATCCGGGACGCGCTGACCCAGACCCTGGACAACGGGTCGCTGTCCGCTCCGGTGCACAGCTATCTGGCGCCCGTGATCGCCTATATGACGGCGGTGGGCATGTACCGGCGGCCCCGCTGGCGGGTCGCGATGTGGTGCGTGCTGCTGCTGGACGCGTTCGCGGTGCTGGTCGGGCGGTACACCACACCGTTCGCGATCATCACGACCGTACTGATCGGCTGGACCGTCGCCTACGGCACCCTCTACGCCGTCGGCTCCCCCAATGTCCGCCCCACCGGCCAGAACCTCCTTGCGGGGCTGCGCCGGGTCGGCTTCCACCCGGTCTCCGCACTGCGGGCGGAGGACGCCGGCGCGGACCAGCCCGAGCACACCGACCGCGGCCGCCGCTATCTGGTGACCCTGGAGGACGGCCCGCCGATCGATGTCACCGTCGTCGACCGCGAGCAGCAGGCGCAGGGCTTCTTCTACCGGGTGTGGCGCCGGCTGTCGCTGCGCGGCATCAATCAGCGCCGCAGTCTGCAGTCACTGCGCCAGGCGCTGGAGCAGGAGGCGCTGCTGGCGTACGCGGCCATCGCGGCCGGCGCCAACGCCCCGAAGCTGATCGCCACCTCGGAGCTCGGCCCGGACGCGGTGATGCTGGTCTACGAGCACATCGCCGGCCGCAGCTTCGACTCACTGGCCGACGAGGAGATCACCGACACGCTGATGCACAGCGCCTGGCGGCAGGTCGAGGCGCTGCAGTCGCGGCGGATCGCACACCGGCGGCTGGTCGGTGACGCGCTGCTGGTGGATCGTTCCGGCAATATCGTGCTGACCGAGCTGCGCGGCGGCGAGATCGCGGCCGGGGACCTCGTCCTGCGGATGGACATCGCCCAGCTGCTGGCCACCTGCGGGCTGCGGGTCGGTGCCGAGCGGGCGGTCGCCGCGGCCGTCGAGGTGCTCGGCCCGGACGCGGTCGCCGACAGCCTGCCGCTGCTGCAGCCGATCGCGCTCAGCCGCACCACCCGGGCCACGCTGCGGCAGCTGGCCCGCGAGCGCTCCCAGCGGGAGCGCGATGCGGTGCTGGCGGCGTCGCAGGCCGCCAAGGAGGCGCGGGAGGCGCGCGAGGCGGAGGGCACCAAGGACCGCAAGACGCTGCGGGCCGAGCGGCACGCGGAGAAGAACGCCGAGAAGCGCGCCCTGGACGAGGCCTCGGAGGAGGCCCGTGAGGAGGACCTGCTCGCGCAGATCCGGCGGCAGGTGCTGCTGGTCCGTCCGACGGCGGTGATCCAGCCCGCCAAGCTGGAGCGGCTCAGCCCGCGCATTCTGATCAGCTGGATCGCCGGTGCCTTCGCGGTGTATCTGCTGCTGTCCCAGCTCACCCACTTCAACCTGGGCGACGTGGTCAGCAAGGCCGGGTGGGAATGGGTGCTGGTCGCCATGTTCTTCTCGGCGCTGACGTACATCGCGGCGACGATGAGCCTGCTGGGGTTCGTCACGGAGCGGGTCTCGTTCGTCCGGACGGTCATTGCGCAGATCGCGGGCAACTTCGTGAAGCTGGTGGCGCCCGCGGCGATCGGCGGGGTGGCGCTCAACACCCGCTTCCTGCAGCGCGCCGGGGTCCGGCCCGGGCTGGCGGTGGCGAGCGTCGGCGCGTCCCAGCTGTTCGGTCTGGGCAGCCACATCCTGCTGCTGCTGATCTTCGGCTATCTGACCGGCACCCAGGAGCAGACCCCGTCGATCTCGCCGTCCCGTACGGTCATCGCCGGGCTGCTGACCGTGGCCGTGCTGGTCCTGGTCGTCACGGCGGTGCCGGCGCTGCGCAAGTTCGTCTCCCGGCGGGTGCGGTCGCTGTTCGCGGGCGTGGTGCCGCGGATGCTGGACATCCTGCAGCGGCCCCGGAAGCTGGTCACCGGCATCGGCGGGATGCTGCTGCTGACGGCGGCGAACGTGATGTGTCTGGACGCCTCGATCCGGGCCTTCGGCGGCGGCGACAAGATCACCTACGCGAGTATCGCGGTCGCCTTCCTCGCCGGTAACGCGCTGGGCTCGGCCGCGCCCACCCCGGGCGGCGTGGGCGCCGTCGAGGGCGCGCTGATCGCCGGGCTGACCGTGGCCGGGCTCGCCGCCGACATCGCGTTCCCGGCGGTGCTGCTGTTCCGGCTGTTGGTCTTCTGGCTGCCGGTGCTGCCGGGCTGGCTGGCGTTCAACTATCTGACGCGCAAGGGCGAGATCTGAGCGGGGACCGGCCACGGCGCCGGCCGGGTCGTCCCCCGCCCCGGCCGGTTCACCCCCGCCGCAGCGCACGAAGGCGCCGGTCCGTACTCGACGGACCGGCGCCTTTGCGTGGGGTACGGGGCGGTCAGTAGACCGGCTTCTCCGGCTCGACCGTGTTGACCCAGCCGATGACGCCGCCGCCGACGTGCACGGCGTCGGCGAAGCCCGCGGACTTCAGCACGGCCAGGACCTCCGCCGAGCGGACGCCCGTCTTGCAGTGCAGGACGATCTTCCGGTCCTGCGGGAGGTCCTGGAGGGCGGTGCCCATCAGGAACTCGTTCTTCGGGACCAGCCGGGCGCCGGGGATCGAGACGATCTCGAACTCGTTCGGCTCGCGGACGTCGATGATCTCGATCTTCTCGTCGCCGTCGATCCACTCCTTGAGCTGCCGGGGAGTGATCGTCGAGCCGGCGGCCGCCTCCTGGGCCTCCTCGGAGACCACGCCGCAGAACGCCTCGTAGTCGATGAGCTCGGTGACGGTCGGGTTCTCGCCGCAGACGGCGCAGTCCGGGTCCTTGCGGACCTTGACCTGACGGTAGGTCATCTCCAGCGCGTCGTAGATCATCAGCCGGCCGACGAGCGGGTCACCGATACCGGCGAGCAGCTTGATGGCCTCGTTGACCTGGATGGAGCCGATGGAGGCGCACAGCACACCCAGGACGCCGCCCTCGGCGCAGGAGGGCACCATGCCGGGCGGCGGGGGCTCCGGGTACAGGCAGCGGTAGCAGGGGCCGTGCTCGCTCCAGAACACTGACGCCTGACCGTCGAAGCGGTAGATCGAACCCCAGACGTACGGCTTGTTCAGCAGCACACAGGCGTCGTTGACCAGATAGCGGGTGGCGAAGTTGTCGGTGCCGTCCACGATCAGGTCGTACTGCGCGAACAGCTCCATGACGTTCGTGGAGTCCAGGCGCTCTTCGTGCAGGTTGACGGTGACGTACGGGTTGATGCCCAGCACCGTGTCCTTGGCGGAGGCCGCCTTGGAACGGCCGATGTCCGCCTGGCTGTGGATGATCTGGCGCTGCAGGTTCGACTCGTCGACCTCGTCGAACTCCACGATGCCGAGCGTGCCGACGCCGGCCGCGGCCAGATACATCAGTGCGGGCGAGCCCAGGCCACCGGCGCCGACGCACAGCACCTTGGCGTTCTTCAGCCGCTTCTGCCCGTCCATCCCGACATCGGGGATGATCAGGTGGCGGGAGTACCTGCGGACCTCATCGACGGTGAGCTCGGAAGCGGGCTCGACCAGGGGTGGCAGCGACACGGGAACTCCGTTGGTCGGTCTTGATGGGGTTCCCCCCGCACGGGCGGAGCCGAGAGTGGGGGAGCTTGCTCTCCCCGTAACACTGCCACGCCCTTCTTCATTCCGAGACACCTGTTCCGATGCGCGAGACGAAATCGTCCCAGTAACCGGGCAGTGACGCCCAGGCGTCTCCGGCGGTACCCGCCGCCCCGGCGGCCCGGCGGTCGGTGAGGTACACGGTGCCCGCGCCCTGCCAGCGGGCGATCCGCAGCGCCTCGTCGAGATGGCTGCGGGGTACGCCGTGCACGAGGTGACAGAACCGCTCCGGAGGGTGGTCGGCGGTCCACTCGGCCACCTGGGACCAGCGGTAGTCGTCCCAGCAGCCGGCGAAGGTGACGAGCTGGTCGGCGGACTCCGCATAGCCGGGATAGGGGTGGCTGCCGTGCCCGAAGACGAGGTGGCCGCCGCCGCACAGGGCACGCAGGGTGGTGGCCAGGCGCCGGGTCGCGGGCAGCTGGGTCCGGTCGGTGGGGCAGCGGTCCAGCCAGAAGCCGTCGGCCCGGTACCACTCCAGATAGCGGCGGGCATCGGTGAGCAGCTCCCCGGAGGGGCGCGTCCCGAGCCCCAGGTCGAGGTGGCCGAGTATCCGTACGCCCGTCTCGCGCACCCGGGCCGCGGCCGGCAGGCAGTGCGGGTCGGGGCGGGCGCCGGGCCCGTTGGACACATTGAGCACCGCCCACTGCACCGCGCCCGGCCCCACCGGCGCCCGGTAGCCGCTGCCCGCGTGCCGCGGCAGGAAACCGCCGGCGCAGCGCAGCAGTTCGGCCCACTCCGTGGGGGCCAGCAGCGGATGGGCGAAGCCCGGTACACCGATGCCGGCCCCGGCGGCGCCGGTCGGGGCGCGGGTGCCGCCGGCGGAGGTGGTCAGATGCGACATGCGGCCTCCATCCAGATGTCCGCGAGGGACTCCTCCAGCCCGATCCGGGGGCGCCAGCCGAGCCGGTCGCGGGCGGTGCGCACATCGGCCTGCTGCCAGGTGCCGCAGCCGTCCGGATACGGGTAGGTGGCGGGCGGCGAGCCGACCGGGTGCTCGGGGGACGGGCCGGGGATGACGAGCCGGGCGGGCGGGGAGTCGATCTCGTGCAGCGCACCGCCGAAGCCGGCGACCCGGGCGAGGACGGACGCGGCCTCGCGCAGCCGGACGGCGCGGCCGGTCCCGATGTTGACGACGCCCTGCGCGGCGGACAGCGAGGCGGCGTGCACCGCCCGGGCGACGTCGCGGACGTCGACGAAGTCCCGCTGCACACCGAGCCCGCCGAGCTTGAGCTCGCTGTCGCCGGACTGCATGGCGCGGCGCATCGCCTCGGCGAGCCGGCCGAGCGGCGAGCCCGCCGGGGTGCCCGGGCCGACCGGCGAGAAGATCCGCAGCACGACCGCGTCCAGTCCGGAGCCCAGGACGAGTTCGGTGGCGGCGAGTTTGCTGACGCCGTACGGGCCGCCGGGGCGGGGCACCGCGTCCTCGGCCGTGGAGGAGCCGGGCTGGGAGGGCCCGTACTCGGACCCGCAGCCCAGGTGGACGAGCCGGGCGCCGCAGCTGCTGCGGCGCAGCGATTCGCAGATGGTGGCGACCGCGACGGTGTTGTGCCGGGTCAGCTCGCGGGCGCCGCCGCGGGTGGCGCCCGCGCAGTTGACGACGACGCCCGGGTGGACCGCGTCGAGGAAGCGGGTGAGCGCGCCAGGGCTTCCGGTGGCCAGGTCGAAGCGGACATCGGCGTCGTCGCCGCGCCCCAGGGCGGTGAGCTGGACGGCGGGATCGGCGAGCAGGCGGTCGGCGACATAGCGGCCCAGGTAGCCGTTGGCGCCGATGAGCAGCACCCTCATCGTGCACTCTCCCGGTCCGCATGGCGTGTGGTCGGCTGGACGTTCATCTGTCGTGCTCCTAAGGCGGATCGAGGGAAGTACGTCGTCGGCCGCGGAGCCGGGGCCCGCCCCGAGGACGGGGGCCACATGGGGGGTGAGGTCCGCGGCGAAGGGGCCGGGGCGGCCGTTTCGGGGTGCCGCTCCGGGGGTGACGCGTGGTGGGGGTGTCCGTGTGGGGGTGCGGGGAGCCGGGGGCCGGTGGTCGTCCGGTGGGTCACGGCCGGTGTCCCTCCGCCGGTCCGAAGGGGGCGGGCGAGTGCGCGCAGGCCCCGGTGAGCGCCCGCAGGCCGTAGCCGAGCAGCCCCAGGGCGGCGGCCGTGCAGGCCACCGCGGGCACCGCGGCCGGTCCCGCTGCCCCGGTCAGCGCCTCGACCGGGGCGTCGAACGGGTGCAGGCCGGGGAGCCGGGCGATCAGCACCAGGGTCAGCGCGAGGTACTCCACGGCGGCGGCCGCGGCCAGGCCCGTCGCGGCCGCCTCGGGGAAGCCGTGCACGGTCAGCAGCCGGGCGAGGAAGAGCAGCACGCCCAGGGCGGCCGCCGCGGCCGGTGCCGTCCTCCCGTCGCCGCCGAAGGCCGCGTCCGCGCCGAGGAGCAGGCCCACCAGGGCGGCCAGGAAGAGCAGGGTGGCGGCCGGCAGCAACGGCCGTACCCGGGCGGCGAGTTCTTCGAGGCCGCGGCTGGCGGCCAGCACCCGCCGGGCGCGCACCGCGAACCAGTGGGCGCAGCCGGCCGCGGGGGCGAGGGCGAAGGCCAGGGCCACGGCGGTGCCGACGGCGGCCCGGGGAGCGGCGTGCGGCAGATCGGGGCCGCCGGTCAGCAGCTGCGCCAGCAGCCAGTCGCCGTAGACCGCGTACCCGGCCGTCCAGCAGATCCACAGGCCGGTGGCGCGCGGTCCGCGGCCGTGGTGGCGCCGCCGCAGCGGTCCGGAGCGTACGGCGAGCCGGACGGCGAGCGTGAGGAGCAGTGCGCCCGCGGCGCCGACGGCACCGCGCACGGCGGGAGGTGCGGTGCCGACGGAGGCGAGGGCGGCGACGGTCGCGGTGCAGACGGCGCCGGGCAGCAGCTGGAGCGCGGCTCGGACGCCGCGGGAGCGCCGGGCGGGGG
This sequence comes from Streptomyces sp. 2323.1, assembly GCF_900221035.1. Lineage (NCBI taxonomy): Bacteria > Bacillati > Actinomycetota > Actinomycetes > Kitasatosporales > Streptomycetaceae > Streptomyces > Streptomyces sp. 2323.1. The sequence continues at coordinate 2,783,891 of NZ_LT907981.1, forward strand.
CGGGCGGGGGCCGGTCTGCGGCGGCGGTGTCCCGGTCGGCGCGCGGTACCCGGGCGTAGAGCTCCTCGGCCAGGGAGAAGACGTCACGGTGCCGGAAGCGGGCGGCCGTGCGGTCGGTGACGCCGTGCGCCTCCAGGCCGGCGGCGATCTCCAGGGCGTCGACGGCGCGGGCGCACAGCTCCTGATGACGGTGCATCAGGGACCGGACGGGGTCGGCGGGGCCACGGCGCGGCGGCGGTGCGGCCCGGTCGGCGGGCTGGTCCCTGGCCGCCGCGACGGCGCCGGTGGCGGCGCCCTCGGGGGTGCTCATGCCCCGTCCCCCCGTTCCGGGAGCTGCGCGCAGCCGCCGTGGCCGGGGCGGTGGGGCGCGGGGTGCCGGCTGACCGGGCGGCCGCGGCGGTCCGGGGAGGAGTGCCGGACGGCCGCCGGGCTGCCGGGACGGGCGCCGCGCCGGCTGCCGCCGTGCGCCACGTCCGCCATGCCGGTCACCAGGGCCACTCCCACCACGCCCATCGCGCAGATCACATCGAGCACACCCGTCACCATTGCCCTCTCCCTTGCGTCGGCCGGGGCTGTCCGGTCGCCGGGGCGTCCCGTCTCACCGGCTGTCTCGTTCCTCGGGCGCCGGCCGCGCCCCCGGCCCCGGCGCATCCGGCGGCGGGCGCCGCCATGGCGGCGGGCCCCGGCTCGTCCTCGGACACCGCCCAGCTCGGCGTGCGGCCGGCCGCCGCGGCCGGGCGGGTGGCGGCGCCGGTCACCGCCCAGCGGCCCGGGACATGGGACTCGGCGGGGCGGGCGAAGGGCCGCGGAATGCCGTGTACGTCCCGGGTGCGCCCGGCGGCCGGGCGGGCCGGGGCGTGCGAGATGAGCTCCAGATAGATGCCACGAAATGCCGCGACGTTCTGCTCGACGGTGAACAGTTCCAGCGCCCGGGCCCGGGCCGCGGCGCCCAGCCTGGCCCGGCGGTCCGGGTCACCGAGCAGCGCGGCACAGGCCTCGGCGAGGGCCCGGGGGTTGCGCGGCGGGACCACCAGACCGGTGCCGCCGATGACCTCGCACACCGCGCCGGCATCCGTCGACACCGTGGCGCGGCCGCAGAACATCGCTTCCACCAGGGAGCGCGGAAAGCCCTCGACGACACTGGAGGCCACCACCACCGCACCGGAGGCATAGGCGTCCTGCAGGGTCGGCACCTCGGGGCTGCCGATCTCCTCGAAGCTGACCGGGTTCTCGCCGACGGTGCGGGCGTCGGCCGCCTCGTCGGGGAAGAGCTGTTCGGCCAGCGCCCGGCAGTGCGCGAGATATCCGGGCGCCTCGGGGTCGCGGCCGGCCCCGCCGATGATCCGCAGGGTGGCCCGCGGCTCGGTCCGGCGGATCCCGGCGAACGCGTGCAGCAGCCCGACGAGGTCCTTGGCGGGCTCGACGGCACCGACCCACACCAGCGTCTTGGAGTCGTCGGCCGCGGCGTCCGCGACCGCGCCGAACGGCCCGGCGTCCATGCCGGGATAGACCGTGCGCAGCCGGGCGCGGTCGGCGCCGCAGCGCTCCTGCCAGCGCCGGGCGTGGGTGTTGCCGGGGGTGATCAGTGCGGCGCGGGCGTAGGCCTCGGCGGCCAGGGCGCCCTGGAAGGCGGCGAGCAGCGCGCGCACCGGTGCGCTCAGCGGCGAGGCGGCGCCCGCGAGATAGTGCTCGCGCAGCCCTACGCCGTACTCGGTGACCAGCAGCGGAGTGCCGAAGAAGTGCCCGGCCAGCAGTCCGGGGAGGGCGGCCGCGCCGGCGGAGGTGGCATGGCACAGGTCCACCCCGCCGAGCCCGGGATTCCGCCGGTCGCCGTACCAGTCCAGGGACAGCGGCCGCAGCGCGAGTTCGAGCCGGGCGGTGACCGCCAGCAGATCCCTGACCTGGGCGCCGTGCGCGGCGGGCAGGGCGCGGGCGCCGTGGCATGCGGCCTCCAGGATGCGGACGGCGTCCTCGGAGCGCAGCAGGGCGGGCAGCCCGCCGTGCTCCCGGGCGAGTTCGGCGAGTCCGTAGAGGCCGGTGGCGAAACGGTCCGCCTTGCTGGTCACGGGTGGGGCGGGGGCATCGTCCGCGCCGGCCGGTGCGGCCGCGGCCGGCTCGCCGCCCGGGGGCGTGGTGGCGAAGCCCGCCACCAGGTCGCCGAAGTGCGCGGCGAAGCGCCGCCGTTCACGGCGTCCGGGTCCGCGGCCCCGGCGCCGCTCGGCGGCCCGGCGGTGTCCGGCGGGGAAGTCACCCCACAGGGGTGCACTGCGCACCAGCCGTACGTGGCCGGGGAGTTCACCGAGGCGCTGCGTCTCCTGGCGGGCGTCGGGGTACAGGGCGTAGACCTCGAAGTCATGGCCGGTGAGCCCGCGCACGAGCCGCTCGCACCATGTGTGCGCCTCGCCGGGCGCATACGGATAACCACCCTCGGTGAGCAGTCCAATTCGCACGAGCGCACCCCCGTCCTCCCATATCGGCGTCCCGGTGTCCCAGCGGCACGGCCGCCACCTGCAGGAAGAAGCTATGCAGACGGCCGGTGGCGCGATGGACGGTTGTCCATCGCGCCACCGGAAGGGGTGAAAGCACGTAACTTTCCGCCCCTAAGGGCGTTTCGACGCGCTATGTGAGGCCCGGGGACTCACCTGATCCCGCGGCCCCGCTCAGGCGGTCCGGCCCCCGTGCGTCGGATCCGGTCACCGCTGGGCGGGGAACGGCCAGGGGTTGGGGCGGCAGGTCACCCCGTCCGTCGTCAGGAACTTGGTCTGCTGCATCATCACCGGGGCCGGTGCGCCCTGCCGGGGGCAGGCCTCGTGGTTGTGCCCGAGGCGGTGGCCGACCTCGTGGTTGATGAGCATCTGACGGTAGGCCAGCATCTTGTCGTGGCCGTAGGTCTTGGAGCCCTGCGCCCACCGGTACGCATTGATCATGACCCGGTCGGTCGCCGCCGAGTCGCAGGAGACGTTCTCCTCGCGGGTGTCGAGACCGGACTTGGCGCACCATGCCGAGGTGGTCCCCGGGCTCGCCAGCGTGATCACGAAGTCGGCGGGGCCGGAGGAGACCCGCTCGAAGGTCATCTTCCCGCCGTGCGACCAGCTCCGGCCGTCGTTCAGGGTCGTGTGCACCGCTTCGGCGAAGAGCTTGCCGTCCAGCGGCAGCCCCTCCTCGATGTCCACGCGATAGCGCAGCAGCTTGCCGTGCCCGGGGGCCTTGGCGGCGCCGGGGACCGGAGTGAACCGGCCGTCGGCCGTCAGCCGCGCGTCCAACGGGAAGACCTTCGCCATCTGCTCGTCGTAACTGGCGGCCTTGGCGTCCTGGGTGGCGCGGGCATGGGACCGGGAGGCCGCGTCGCCGGTGTCGTCTCCGCGGTCGGGCCCGCTGCGCGGCTGCGGGTCGGCGCCGTCCTCGCGCTGGTGGGCGACCTGCCCGGCGATGACCACGGCGAGCACGGTGGTCACCGCCGCGGCCGCCGCACCGGTGAACGTCCGGCCCTTGCCGCCCTTGCCGACGCCGCGCCGGGACTCGCCCGGGTCGGCGGCGTCGCCCGGTTCACCGTCCTGGGGACCGTACGGGCCGGAGCCGTCCGCGCCGGGCGCGTCCTCCTCGTCCAACTCGTCGGCGGCGCCCCGGTCGAAGACCACCGACCGCCCGGTGAAGCGGCCGCCGGCGGGCATGCCGTCCGGGCCGGGCCCGTGGCCACCGGCCCCCGGTCCCGCCGGGCGGGGCGCACCGGCCCGGAACACATCGTCGTCCGGGTCCACGGCAACCGCCGGGCCCGGGAACGGCCGGCGGTCGAAGGCCTCCACATAGTCGCGCCGCGGCCCCGGGCCGCTGCCCGGTGCGGCGAGCGGCGGTCCGCCGGGCTGCTCCGTACGCGGCCGGGGAATCCTCGGCGCGCCCTGCCCGGGCGCCGCCGGGCCGACGGGGAGCGCGCCCCAGCCGCCGCCCGGCTCGTGCTGTTCGGGATGGCCGCCGCGCACCGGGTCGCCCTGGAGCGACTCGCGTCTGCGGCGCCCGTTTCCGGGGCCGGAAGAACCGCCCCCTGAGGGGCTGTTGCCGGGCGGGCCGGCCGTCGGTGAACTCTCCGCAGCGGTCTCGGGCCGGCTTCGGCGGCTATGGCGTCCCACGGGGCGTGTCAGCTCCTGCCGGCATCAGCGGTCACATCGGTCACTTCACTGTCGAGCAGTTCGCGGACGGCCCGCGCCACTGCCTCGGGGTACTCCATCATCGCCACATGCCCTGCCTCCGGGAGCGTCAGCAGTCGCGAACCGCGGAACGCCGCGGCCGCCCGCCGCGCCATCCGGAAGGAGACCAGGCGGTCGCGTCCACCGTAGACGAGAAGCGTCGGGGCGAGTACGCGCTCTGCCTGACGCCACAAATTATGCTGCCCGCCGAGCGTGTAGGCGTTCACCAGACCGCGGGCCGAGCGCTCCATCACCTCCCAGAAATAAGGGAGTTCGAGACGCCGCGCATATTCGTCGGCCGCGGAGTTGAACCCTTCCGGGCTGACCCGGCCGGGGTCGCCGTAGCACAGCGCCAGCACCTCGCGGGTGCGGCGCTCGGGCGTCCAGTCATGGGTGAGCCGGCCGAAGAGCCGGGCGATGCCGGGGACGGCGAGCATGGCCGTGGGCACCGCCGTCAGCTGCGGCCGCAGCTCCGGCAGCGCCGGGGAGACCAGCGTCAGGGTGCGGACGAGATCGGGGCGCACCGCCGCCACCCGGGTCGCCGCGGCGCCGCCCATGGAGTTGCCGAGGAGATGGACGGGGCCGCGCCCGGCCGCGTCGAGGTAGCGGATGACCGCGCGGGCCTGCGCCGATACGGAGTAATTGCCGTCGTCCGGGGGCGGTGACTGCCCGAAGCCGGGCAGGTCGATCGCCTCGCCGTCCAGCCGGTCGGCGAGCAGCGGCATCAGATCCGACCAGTTCTGCGAGGACCCGCCGAGGCCGTGGACGTAGAGGGCGGGCTCGCGCTCACCTGCGGCGCCGTCGCCCGCCGCTTCCTGCGCGGCACCGTCGGGCCCGGCGGGAGGTCCGGCCGGCGCCCGTACGGTCAGGGTCAGTCCCGGCAGGGTCGCGGTGCGCACCGTCTCCGCCCCTCCGCGCCGGCCGGGGCCGGCCGGCGGCACCGGTAGGGCGGCGGTCGCGGTGTCCGGCGACTCGGTCGAAGACATGGGTCGATGTTACGAGACGATCACGCCCCCGATCGTGTGTCCGCCGTCACACACCGCATCGCGCTGCCGCGGCCACTCTCCTACGCTCGTAGGCGAGGGCAGCCGCCCCGGCCCCTGCTTTCATGCCAGGCACCAGCCGACGAAACGAGCACACGGAAAGGGAGCCACCATGCGCGTCGACCCGACAGATCCGGAGACCTTCGTGGACGAGAGCGACGCCACCGACATCGACGTCGAAGCTCCGGAAGCGGACGCCGCCGAGCAGTACACCGACCTCGCACCCCAGCGCGACGAACCGCTGACCGCCCTCGACCCCGACGAGGCGAACGAGGCGGATCTCGTCGAACAGGCCCGTGTCGTGGAGACCAACGAAGACGAATACCGATGACCTGGGGCGTTATGTCGGCTTCTGGTGAGGGGGTCGGAGAGAAAAAACCGACCTGGACCGCGCACAGCCGGGTTACCCAAAAGTACGATGGCGGGCGCGGTGCACCACCTTGTACGGACCGCGTACGAACCAATCTCTGGGAGGCAGCGTGAGCGCCATCGAGCAGACCGAGGCGGCGCGCCCGCGGGGCACACGCCTGCCACGTCGAGCCCGGCGCAACCAGCTTCTGGGCGCCGCCCAGGAAGTTTTTGTCGCGCAGGGCTACCACGCGGCCGCGATGGATGACATCGCCGAGCGGGCGGGCGTCAGCAAGCCCGTCCTCTACCAGCACTTTCCGGGCAAGCTCGACCTCTACCTCGCCCTGCTCGACCAGCACTGCGAGGCGCTGCTGCACTCCGTGCGGGCCGCGCTGGCGTCGACGACCGACAACAAGCTGCGGGTCGCGGCGACGATGGACGCCTACTTCGCGTACGTGGAGGACCCGGGCGGCGCCTTCCGGCTGGTCTTCGAGTCGGACCTGACCAATGAGCCGGCGGTCCGCGAGCGGGTGGACAAGGTGTCCCTGGAGTGCGCCGAGGCCATAAGCGCGGTGATCGCCGAGGACACCGGCCTGTCGCAGGACGAGTCGATGCTGCTCGCCATCGGCATGGGCGGGGTCTCCCAGGTCGTGGCGCGCTACTGGCTGTCCTCGGAGAGCAAGGTGCCGCGGGACACCGCGGTGCAGCTGCTGACCTCGCTCGCCTGGAAGGGCATCGCCGGCTTCCCGCTGCAAGACAGCGAGGCGCACTGACCCTGTTCGCTGCGGGCGTGGTGCATGGCGCCCTGCGCCTCGCCGTACCGGGCTAATGTGTGCTGCGTACGGCGCGGATGGCCGCGCACCCAAGTGACCGTCGGAGGGACAAAAGCCGTGGAGGTCAAGATCGGCGTGCAGCACGCGCCCCGCGAGATCATTCTGGAGAGCGGGCAGACTGCCGAAGAGGTGGAGAGCGCGGTGTCCGAGGCGCTGAGCGGCACGTCTCAGCTGCTGACCCTGGTGGACGACCACGGTCGCAAGGTGCTGGTCCCGTCGGACCGGCTGGCCTATGTGGAGCTCGGCGAGCCGACCGCCCGCAAGGTCGGTTTCGGCACGCTCTGAGCAGCACGCGCCCGAGGCGGCAGCCGAAGGCACAGGGGCGGCGGCCCGGAGACTTCTCTCCGGGCCGCCGCCCCTCTTTCTGTTCCGGCCCGGGCCCCTGCGCGCCGCCTTTCCGGTCCGGTCCTCGGGCCCCGGCCTGCCGCATTCCCGCAGATCAGGCCGTTCGAGTCGGTACCGCTGCGCTGATCGGGCAGGGGACCCGTGCGGGGAGGGTTGCTGCCGGTGCGCCTTGGGTACCACCGCAACGACCGAGGTGTTCATCTGGTCGGAATCATCCGCGCGGGAGGGAACAGCATGATCTGGGAAGCGCTCGGCGCCGTGCTCATCGGCTTCGCCATCGCCCTGTCCGCCACCCACTGGCTGCCGGACCGCTTCCCCGCGCGCACCCTCACGCTGGCCACCGGCCCGGTCGCGGCGCTGCTCGGCGCGCTGCTGACCCGCTCGATCCTCGGCCCCGGCCATCCCGTCCAGGTGATGATCGCCGCGTGCGCCGTCGGTGCGGCCCTGCTGTCGGTCGTGGCACGCCCGCCGCACCGCCGTCTTCGGCGACCGGCCGCGGCGTTGAAGGGGCACCGGACGGCCTGAAACCGCCCGGCACCGCCTCGTACGTCAGGCCGCGAGCCCCAGCGCCGCCATCCGCTTGGTGTGCGCCTCGGTGATCCGCGAGAACATCCGGCCGACCTCGGCCAGGTCGAAGCCGTCGGCCACGCCGCCCACCAGCATCGTCGAGAGCGCATCGCGGTCCGCGACCACCCGCTGCGCCTGCGAGAGCGCCTCGCCCATCAGCCGGCGCGCCCACAGCGCGAGGCGCCCGCCGACCCGCGGCTCGGCCTCGATGGCCGCGCGCACCTTCTCCACGGCGAACGAGGCATGCCCGGTGTCGTCCAGTACGGCCAGCACCAGACCACGGGTGTCGGAGTCCAGCCGGGCCGCGACCTCGCGGTAGAAGTCACTGGCGATCGAGTCGCCGACATAGGCCTTGACCAGGCCTTCCAGCCAGTCGGACGGTGCGGTCTGGCGGTGGAACTCGTCCAGGGCGGCGGCGAACGGCTCCATCGCCTCGTTCGGCTCCGCCTCGATCTGCGCGAGCCGCTCCCGCAGCCGCTCGAAGTGGTGGAACTCTGCCGAGGCCATCTTGGCCAGTTCGGCCTTGTCGTCCATCGTCGGCGCGAGCTTCGCGTCCTCCGCCAGGCGCTCGAAGGCGGACAGCTCGCCATAGGCGAGCGCGCCGAGCAGGTCGATCACGGCGGCCCGGTACTGCGGCTCGACGGATGCCTGGGCCCAGTCCTGGGCGGCGATCCCGGTGTGTTCTTGCGCGTCAGCGGCGGCGTTGTCAGGCGTTCCCATGACCGGCACAATAGCCCGCTCGGCGGTTCGGGGAAGGGCCTGGTCAGCCACTGCCGTTCCCCCGTACGAACGACGGCCGGAACCGGCTCCCGGGGGCCGCACCCGGCCGTGATGTATTCCTCACTCATACAAGCCTTCGGATGGACGCGCCATATCCGGGGTACAGTGGTATGCGGACCTGCCGAGTATCGGTGGGTCGTTCCACGAAGCGGATGCCCGGTCGGTGGCCCGATCGGCTCCAAACCGACCGCCCTCTGCTGCAACGCGTACGAGACATACGCACCGCAGGGGGGACACCGCTCGCGGCAGGAGTGCCTGAGCGTTGGCAGTGGTCCCGCCCCACCGGCTGTATCAGGCCGGCCCCGTACGAACCCGTACGACGGTGCGGTACGACCCCCTTCGCCGCCTCACGCCGCGTCTCACAGAAGAGGCAAGATTCTGTCTACATTCCGAGACCTCGGGATTTTTCCCGAGACGGCCGAGGCCCTCGAAGCCGTCGGCATCATTTCCCCCTTTCCCATCCAGGAGCTGACGCTCCCCGTCGCCCTCTCCGGCAACGACGTCATCGGCCAGGCCAAGACCGGCACCGGCAAGACGCTGGGCTTCGGCCTGCCGCTGCTGGAGCGCGTCACGGTCCCCGTCGACGTCGAGGCGGGCCGGGCCCGTCCCGAGCAGCTGACCGAGGCGCCGCAGGCCCTGGTGGTCGTGCCCACCCGCGAGCTGTGCCAGCAGGTCACCAACGATCTGCTCACCGCCGGCAAGGTGCGCAATGTCCGGGTGCTGGCCATCTACGGCGGCCGTGCCTATGAGCCGCAGGTCGAGGCGCTGAAGAAGGGCGTCGACGTCGTCGTCGGCACGCCCGGCCGGCTGCTCGACCTCGCGGGCCAGCGCAAGCTGAACCTCTCCCAGGTCAAGAGCCTGGTCCTGGACGAGGCCGACGAGATGCTCGACCTGGGCTTCCTGCCCGACGTCGAGAAGATCATCCAGCTGCTGCCGGCCAAGCGCCAGACGATGCTGTTCTCCGCGACCATGCCCGGCCAGGTCATCTCGCTGGCCCGCCGCTACATGTCGCAGCCCACGCACATCCGCGCCACCGCGCCGGACGACGAGGGCCAGACCGTCGCCAACACCACCCAGCACGTCTTCCGGGCCCACTCCATGGACAAGCCGGAGATGGTCGCCCGCATCCTGCAGGCCGAGGGCCGGGGCCTGGCGATGGTGTTCTGCCGTACGAAGCGGACCGCCGCCGACATCGCCGACCAGCTCTCGCGCCGCGGCTTCGCCTCCGGCGCGGTCCACGGCGACCTCGGCCAGGGCGCCCGTGAGCAGGCGCTGCGCGCCTTCCGCAACGGCAAGGTCGACGTCCTGGTCTGCACCGACGTCGCGGCCCGCGGCATCGACGTCGAGGGTGTGACGCACGTCATCAACTACCAGTCGCCCGAGGACGAGAAGACCTACCTGCACCGCATCGGCCGTACGGGCCGCGCGGGCGCCAAGGGCACCGCGGTCACCCTCGTCGACTGGGACGACATCCCGCGCTGGAAGCTGATCAACAAGGCGCTGGACCTGGCGTTCGACGAGCCGGAGGAGACCTACTCCACCTCGCCGCACCTCTACGAGCAGCTGCGCATCCCCGCGGGCACCAAGGGCGTGCTGCCGCGCGCCGAGCGCACCCGCGCGGGGCTGGCCGCCGAAGAGGTCGAGGACCTGGGCGAGACCGGCGGCCGCGGCCGCGGGCCCCGCCGTGCCGTCGAGGAGGAGCGCCCCGCGCGCACCCGTACGCCGCGGCAGCGCCGCCGCACCCGTGGCGGTGCTGCGCCGGACGGCGCCGCCGCCTCCGAGGCGCAGGCGACCGGCTCGCTGGACGCCGCGGAGGGCACCGGGAGTACGGAGGCCGCCGAGCCGCGGCAGCCGCGCCGGCGCCGCCGTACCCGTGGCGGCCAGTCCGCCGCGGTGCCCGCTCCGGCCGCCGCGGAGACGGTCGCCGAGGCCGCCGCGCCCGCACCGGCCGCCGAGGTGACCGAGGCCCCCGCCAAGCCGCGCCGACGCCGTACCCGTGCCGCGCGGCCGGAGGCCGGCGAGGCCGCCGCGCGCGCGGTCGACACCGCCGAGGGCGCGTCGGCGGACGCCCCCGCCGCCGCGGTGACCGAGCCGGCCGAGGCGCCGGCCGCGCCGCGCCGCCGGACCCGGGGCGCCACCAAGGCCGCCGCGGCGACCGCGCCGGCAGCGGTGACGGAGACCGTGACCGAGGCTGCACAGGCCGTGGTGGAGGCCGCTCCGGCCAAGCCGAAGCGGACCCGCAAGAGCGCCGCCGCCAAGGCCGCCGAGGCCGCGGTGGACACCGCCGAGGGCATCGTCGAGGCACCGGCCAAGCCGAAGCGGACGCGTAAGAGCGCCGCCGCCAAGCCGGCTGCGGAAGCGGTGGACACCGCCGAGGCCGCACCCGCCAAGCCCCGGCGTACGCGGAAGACCGCCGCCGCCAAGGCCACGGTGGAGGCGCCCGCCGCCGAGGACGCCCCGGCCAAGCCGAAGCGGACCCGTAAGAGCGCCGCCGCCAAGGCCGCCGAGGCCGTGGTGGACACCGCCGACGCCGCCGAGGCCAAGCCGGTGCGCCGCCGCACCCGGGCCAAGGCCGCCGTCGCCGAGGTGACGCCCGAGGGCTGACGCCCGGCCGGCTGACGCCGGCACGCACGGTCCGAACGACCCGGCCCCGCCGCCCGCGGGTGCCGGGTCGTTCGGCGTCCCGGCCCGGTTTTGCCGTCCGGCCCGGATAACCTCGGGTCATGAGCAGGCCGCCCACCCTCACGCTGCCCCCGTGCGCCCGTGCGTACCGACTCGACACCGCGCGCGGCTCCTTCGCCGTGCAGGACGCCCGGCCCGATGCCGCGCCGATCGGGACGGCCCTGCTGGTGCCCGGATTCACCGGCAGCAAGGAGGACTTCATCGCCCTGCTGGCGCCGCTGGCGGCGGCCGGGTTCCGGACGGTCGCGGTGGACGGCCGCGGCCAGCACGAGTCTCCCGGCCCGCGTGAGGAACAGGCTTACGCACAAAGGGAGTTGGCCCTCGACGTGCTGGCGCAGGCGGCGGCCCTGCGGGAGCCGGACAGCGGGCCGGTGCATCTGCTGGGGCACTCGCTGGGCGGGTTGCTCACCCGGGCCGCGGTGCTGCTGGACGCGTCCCCGTTCCGTTCGCTCACCGTGCTCAGCTCCGGGCCCGCCGCCATCGCGGCGGGCCAGCAGGCGCGGGTGCGGATGCTGATCGACGCGCTCGGCAGGCTCGACATGGAGAGCGTCTGGCGGGCGATGCGCGAACTGGACCCCCCGGAGGCGGCGGACGCGGCGACGCCCCCGGAGATCGGCGCGTTCCTGCACCGCCGTTGGCTGAACACCGTCCCCGAGCAGCTGATCGCGACCGGCCGTCAGATGCTGGAGGAGCCCGACCGGGTGGCGGAGCTGGCGCGTACCGGGCTGGCCACCCATGTCGTCTCCGGGGCCGTCGACTACGCCTGGCCGGTGCCGTCGATGGACGAGATGGCCGCGCGGCTGTCCGCCCGGCGCACCGTCATCGAGGGCGCCGAGCACTCCCCCAACGCCGAACGGCCGGAGAAGACGGCCGAGGCGCTCGCCGGGTTCTGGAGCGGGGTGGGCTGAGCGCCCGGTGGGCCGGGCGGACGGCGTCACCAGGACAGCGCCGGGCGGTTCGGCGAGCATCGAAGCAGGCGGGCCGGCACCGGCGCCCGGCCGCCACCGGCCGCACAGGCCGCCCCGGCTGCACAGGAAGGGCCCGACCATGACCGAGAACCCGGCGACTCCCCCGGCCGATGACGAGGGCGGTCCGCACGGCATCGCGCTCACCCGGACCTTCGACGCCCGCCGCGAGCTGGTCTTCGAGGCGTGGACGAGGCCCGAGCACTTCGCTTACTGGTTCGGCGGGGAGCTGGCGGTGCCGCTCGACCGGATGACGATGGACGCCCGGCCGGGCGGCGTCTGGAGCCTGGTGATGCGCACCCCGGACGGCACCGAGCTGCCGTTCTCCGGTGTCTACCGCGAGGTCGCCGCCCCGGAGCGGCTGGAGTTCACCGTCAACGACACGGCCACGCCGGAGGGCGCCGAGGGCGAGCTCGTCCGGGTCACCCTGACCGATCTCGGGGGCCGTACGGAGATGGCCTTCCGGCAGCTCGGCGGCCATCTCAGCGCCGAGCAGTACCGGCAGGCGGAGGCCGGCTGGGCGGGCTTCTTCGACCGCCTCCGGGAGCTGCTCGCGCGGGCCTGATCCGGGACGGCCCGGGGTCCCGCAGGCCGGGTCAGTACTGACCCTGGACGTGTTCCCAGAAGCCGTCGCGCAGCACCCGCCGCAGATCGGCATGGCTGCGCAGGGAGTGCCGCAGCAGGCCCTCCGCGGCGGTCAGCAGCTCCTGGTCGACCGCGCCGGGCAGATACGGATGGCCGGGCAGCAGCTCGGCGACCCACTCCCGGCCACGCTCCGCCAGCCACTGTGCGGCGACCTGGGCGCCGACGAAGCGGACCTCCTCGCGCTGGGGCGCGGGCCCCTCGCCGGCCGTCGGGGCGCAGTACTCGGCGCCGACCCGGCGGGTGACGTACGGCTTGCAGAATTCCAGGTCGAAGGTGCGGGCGCTGTCGACCTCCCACAGCAGCGGTTCGGCCTGATTGCGGCCGCCGGAGGCCTCGATGCCCCACAGATGCACCCGGGCGCCGTAGCCCTGCGCCGCCTCCACCGCGGAGACCAGGTCCTCGTCGCCGCCGATGAGCACCGCATCGGTGATCGCGCGGTGCCGGGCCAGCGACTCCAGGTCGGAACGGATCAGCGAGTCGACGCCCTTCTGCTGGTTGTTGGCGTTGAGGTTGCCGAGCCTGACCTTCACATCGGGCAGCTCGGCGATCCGCTGCTGTTCCTGGGTGTGGATGCGGCGGCGGGCGCCGTCGTACCAGTAGACGCGCAGCAGCCGGCTGTCCGGGAAGATCATCCGGGCCTTGTCGATGAACGCCTCGATCATGCCCTCGGCGTCCAGGTCGAAGGCCTTGCGGTCCTCCGTGCCGGCGACCAGCCGCCCCGCCGCGGCGTAGACGTAGCCCGCGTCCACGAAGGCGGCATGGGTGGACGGAGTCGTGGCGACCTCGGCGAGCACCCGGGTGAGCAGCTCGTTGGTGCGCTCGATCCCGGCGGCGAGCGTGGCGAGGTCGGTGGGGCCCGTGGGCTGGACGTCGTTCATACGGGTCCCATTCTCCGGGCGCTCACTCTCCGGACACAACCGCATCCCCCTGGCCATATTTAGACGGTCGAAACTTTTCTTTAGCGTAGGGAATGATTGCACTGGGCAGGTCGTTATACGTAGCGGGAGCACACGGCAGCGACGCCGCGCAGCCCCCGTACTCAAGAGTTCTCCACAGGAGGATCAGACGAAGGGAGAAGCCCCTATGCGCTTCGAGATCATGCGCCTGGACGATGTCGACGGCACCGCCGTGGACAGCACCGTCGTGGACGCCGCCTCCGTCAACCGGATCGTGCAGCAGGCCGCCGCCACCGGCCAGCGCATCTACATCCGCCCGGCCGACACCGCCGCCCGCTGACACCTGCCCCGCCGCCCGATGCGGCGGATCCGCCGACCGCGGCCCGACCGGCCGCGGTCGGACAGTGCAGCGCCCCCGTACGACAAGTCTGTACGGGGGCGCTGTGCTGTCCGGGGCAGCCCGGGGGCCGGGGCGTCAGGCCGACTGGATCACCTGCAGCACGCCGTTGATGATCTGCTGCACGGCGAGCGCGGAGAGCATCATGCCCGCCAGCCGCGTCACCAGGACCACTCCGCCGTCCTTGATCACCCGGATGATCACCAGTGAGAACCGCATCACCAGGTAGAGCACCACATGGATGGCCGCGATCGCCGCCCAGACGGAGACCTGGGCGGCGGCGCCGTGCGCATGCTGCACGGCCAGGATCACCGACACGATCGCGCCGGGTCCGGCCAGCAGCGGCATGCCCAGCGGCACCAGCGCCACATTGACGTCCTTGGTCTGGGTCGGCTCCTCCGACTTCCCGGTCAGCAGATCCAGCGCGACCAGCAGGAGCAGCAGCCCGCCCGCGATCATCAGCGCGGGCGTGGAGATGTGCAGCCGGCCCAGGATCTGCCGGCCGAAAAGGGCGAAGACGGCGATGACACCGAAGGCGACGGAGGCCGCCTGCCAGGCCATACGGCGCTGCACCTTGGCCGGGCGGCCGGAGGTCAGCGCCAGGAAGATCGGGGTGATCCCCGGCGGATCCATGATCACGAAGAGGGTGACGAACAGGGTACTGAAGACGGCGACGTCGAACACGGTGAAGGCCTTGCGAGAGGTGGTACGGAACGAGCACTCACGGGCAGGGCGCAGCACGCGGATCCGTGAGGAGGACAGGGAAAGCAGAGGGGAGGACGGGAGGCGGGGCGCCGGGCGCACCGTTCGGCCGCTGCCGGCCGGTGCAGTCGGGGGCTCGGGAATCGGGGCGCCGGTCGGCCGCGGTGGGCTCAGCCGCCGGTGCCGGGGACGGGGAAGGCGCCGGTCGCGCGGCGCACGATCTCGCCGTAGACCTCGGGGTCGGTGGTGTATTCGCCGAGGCGGCAGGTCTTACGGCTGCCGTGGTAGTCGCTGGAGCCGGTGGCCAGCAGGCCGAGGTCGGCGGCCATGCCGTGCAGCCGGGCGCGGGTCGGCGCGTCGTGGTCCATGTGGTCGGCCTCGATGCCGTCGAGCCCGGACGCGGCGAGTTCGGCTATCACGCTCTCGGGCACGCAGCTGCCGCGCTTGACGGCCAGCGGGTGCGCGAAGACGGTGACCCCGCCCGCGGCCTTGACCAGCCGGATCGCATCGAACGGGTCGAGCTCGTGCTTGTCCACGTACGCCCGGCCGTCATTGGCGAGCCACTCGGAGGTGAAGGCGTCCGATACGGAGGGGACGACCCCCAGCTCGACGAGCGCGGTGGCGAGGTGCGGCCGCCCCACGGCGCCGTCGCCGGCGATCCGGGCGACCTGCTCCCAGGTGATTGGCACCCCGAGGTCGCGCAGCTTGGCGACCATGCCCTGGGCCCGCGGCACCCGGTCGTCGCGCACCAGCTCCCGCTCCCGGGCGAGCTCCGGCTCCTCGGGGTCGAAGAGGTAGGCGAGCAGATGGAGGCTCACCCCGTCGATCCGGCAGGAGAGTTCGGCGCCGGTGACCAGCGTCAGCTCCGCGGGCAGCGCGGCACGCGCCTCGGCATGCCCGCCGACGGTGTCGTGGTCGGTCAGCGCGACGACGTCCAGACCGGCGGCCGCGGCATGACGCACCAGCTCGGCGGGGGTGTCCGTGCCGTCGGACGCCGTGGAGTGGGTGTGCAGATCGATGCGCACGACGCGGACTCCAGACTGCTGCGGGACGGACACGGGACGGGACCCGGGGGACATCGGGTACAGGTACACCGTAAGGGGACCCCAGAAGGATACCGGGCGGCCGGACGGCGCCCGACGGTGCGGGCGGCGGCCCCGCGGGAGGCCGCCGTCAGCCCAGGATCCGCGGGGAGAGCGCCCCGCACGGCAGCAGATCCACCTCGGCACCGGCCTCGCGCAGATCCGTCAGCACCAGCTCGTCGTACAGCATCAGCCCCGCCTGCTCGGGCCAGGCGATCGCCCAGAGCCACAGCCCGCGCGCCTCGCCCGCGAAGACCGCGCGGTCCGGGGGTGCGTGATCGACGTGCCACAGCGGGGTCGGGCGGCCGGCGGCGAGCACCTTGCCGTGCGGGGAGGTGTCCACGCACATGTGGGGGCCGGGGTCGGGGCCGTCGATCCCGGCATAGCGCGCGCCGAGTCCGACGCCCAGCTCCTCGGCGATCAGCAGGAGTTCACCGGGGCCGCCGAGCGGTCCGGGGCCCGAGCAGGCCACCGCGGTGGCGCGGCCGCCGCTGCGCTCGTCGCCGGCGCAGGCCACACCGGTGAACAGCCAGCCGACCGGCAGCGGCCAGGGCATCCAGACGGGCACCTGGGCGCGGTGCACGACGACACCGAGCGCCTCGACGCTCGGCGGGACGACCGGCTGGAGCGGATGCACGGCGCCGTGCTTCGCGCACTGCCAGGTGTCGGAGAAGAGACCGGGCGCCCTTACCCGGCCTCCACACTTCGGGCAACTGGGTTCGCCCCTCATAGGGATCCACGGTCCTCCGGGTCCGCCGCCGCGTCAAGGACGATCACCCGGCCGGTGTGCCCCGAATCACTTACCGCGCCCCGCATTTGGCCGCTTCCGCCGGCGCACCCCGGGCCCACGGAAAGAGTAGATGTCCATTGCATTCTTTAGCTCGTCTAACTTATCGTGTGTAAACGTCAACGATCTCGGCGGCGCGTCGTATGCGCGCCCCGGACCGCAACCGGCAACCGGAACAGGACAGGAAGGGGCACCGCAGCATGCGCGGCACGAAGAGCGGCGGCCACCACGGCGCGGACGAGCCGTCCGGGCAGGGCGGCAGCTCCGTCCTGCACCAGCCGAAGGCCGTATGGGCCACGGCGGGCGCCTCGGTCGTGGCCTTCATGGGCATCGGCCTCGTCGACCCGATCCTCCCCTCGATCGCCCGGGGCCTGCACGCCACCCACAGCCAGGTCTCCCTGCTCTTCACCTCCTACTTCCTGATCACCGCCGTCGCGATGCTGCTCACCGGCTTCGTCTCCAGCCGGATCGGCGGCCGCAGGACGCTGCTCGCCGGGCTGGCGCTGGTGGTGGTCTTCGCGGCGCTCTCCGGCATGTCGGGGTCGGTCGGCGAACTGGTCGGCTTCCGGGCCGGCTGGGGCCTGGGCAACGCCCTGTTCGTCTCCACGTCGCTGGCGGTCATCGTGGGCGCCTCGGCCGGCGGCAGCGCGGCGGCGATCCTGCTGTACGAGTCCGCGCTGGGGCTCGGCATGGCCTGCGGGCCGCTGCTCGGCGCGGTCCTCGGCGACATGAAGTGGCGTTACCCGTTCTTCGGCACCGCGGCCCTGATGGCCGTCGGCTTCCTCGCCATCACGGCCTTCCTCCAGGAGCAGCCGAGGCCGGCCGCGAAGACCTCGCTCCTCGACCCGGTCCGGGCGCTCGGCCACCGCGGTCTGGCCTCGACCGCCGCCGCCGCGTTCTTCTACAACTACGCGTTCTTCACGGTGCTGGCCTTCACCCCGTTCGTGCTGAACATGTCGCCGTACGCCTCGGGCGGTGTCTTCTTCGCCTGGGGTGTGCTGCTCGCGGTGTTCTCGGTGCTCGTGGCGCCCCGCCTGCAGCACCGCTTCGGCTCGCTGAAGGTGCTGGGCGGCTCGCTGCTGCTGCTCGCCGCCGACCTGCTGGTGCTGGGCTACGGCGACCACACCACCGCCGTCGTCTGCACGGTGGCCTCCGGCGCCTTCATCGGCCTGAACAACACCGTCTTCACGGAGCTGGCGCTGGGCGTCTCGCCGGCACCGCGCCCGGTGGCGAGCGCCGGCTACAACTTCGTGCGGTGGTTCGCGGCGGCGGCCGCGCCGTTCCTCGCGCCCAGGATCGAGGAGTGGACCGACGTCCACATCCCGTTCGTTCTCGCGGCCGCCGCGGCGGTGACCGGCGCCGGGATCGTCGCCGTCCGGCGGCGGACGCTGACCACCGAGGGGGCGGAGCCGGAGCCCGCCACGGAGGACGGCGTCACGGTCCTCGCCGGCTGACCCGGACCGGGCCGCCGCACTCCGCGCCCGGGGCGGCCGGGCCGCCGCCCCCGTCCGCCAAGGAAACTGACGCCCCGTCCGGCCCTCCCGAGGGCGGACGGGGCGCACCGTCGCGCGCGAGTTCAGTCGAGCGGCACCCCGGCCCGCAGCGGGTCCCGCAGATCCGTGCCGTGCTCCAACCAGCGCTTCTCCAGGGCCTCGGCGCCGTGTACCCGCTTCCAGGCGGCCTCGTTGGGCGTCATCGGCAGCAGCGGCAGGAAGCGGACCGGCTCCATCGGCTCGTCGAGCGCGAGATCCTCGACGAGACCGCCGGACGAGGCGACCAGCACCGAGCTGAAGGCCGCGCCCGGCCACAGCGGCTCCCCCACGTCGAGCGAGGCGCCGGGAGCCACGATCACCCCCTCCACCTGCGGCGACGCGGCGAGCACGGCGAGCGGCCGGAGCACCTTGTCGGTGTCCGCACGGCCGCCGCGCACGGACAGCAGGAGTTCGGCGCGCGGCCCGCGCAGGGGATCGGCCAGGACGGCCGTGGGGTCGGCCATCGGCTGCGCGGACATCCCGAGCGTGGCGTAACGCACCACCCCGTTGTCCACGAAGCGGAGGACCTCGATACGGTCGGTCCCGAGAAACGTGACGGCGGCGCGCGCGTCCGGCTCGCCCAGAGTTGTCCGCAACCGGGCTTCGACCAGCTCAAGAACGTCAGACATGCCGTGAGCATAGGGCCGGTCGTCCGCCTCGCCGTCGCCCGTCCACGAGGTGCTCCGCGGCGCCCCGTTCTTCGTATGGAACAGGCAAAGCGGCGCGGCGGAGCGGCAGGCGGCTGATAGCCTTGCCGTCTGGTCAGGGAATGACGTCGTCCCCCAGCGGGGACCGGCCGGAGGAGGTGGGGCTGCGGTGGATCCGAGTCGACCGTGCAGTACCGATAGTTCTCCTGTCATCCCCCTCGCGCAGCGAATCTCCTGATCCGAGAGCTTCCGTACCCCGCCGTCCAGCGGCGAAACCAGGGAAGCACCTTTGCGCCGGAAGTAGATGACGGAAGAGCGCCTTCGACTCTTTGTTCCGTGTTTTCTGCGAACTGCCGTCAGTACCCCCGCACGGAGCGCCGCCCGCTTTGCGGACGTACGGCCGATGACGCCTCGTACGTCCACGTTCCGGGCAGCGCTGCGCCCCGCGCCCGCAGCTGACGGCCGGCCCGTGAAGGAGCCTGCCATGTCGATGATCCGTGACCTGCGTGCCGCCGTCCGCCCCGCCCGGCGCCGCGGTGACTCCCCGTACCCCTACGCCGCGTCCCCGACGAACTGCGCCAACAGCGCCATCGTGGACTGCGGCGTGTACCGCGAGGGCCGCCGGGTGAGTGAGCACGTCTCCCCTGCCGAGGCGATGGCGTCGGTACGGTCCGAGGGCGGCTTCGCCTGGATCGGGCTGCACGAGCCGACCGAGGCCGAATTCGCCGGTATCGCCCAGGAGTTCGGGCTGCACCCGCTCGCCGTCGAGGACGCCGTGCACGCGCACCAGCGGCCCAAGCTGGAGCGCTACGACGAGACCCTGTTCACGGTCTTCAAGACGGTGCACTACGTCGAGCACGCCGAGCTGACCGCGACCAGCGAGGTCGTGGAGACCGGCGAGGTGATGTGCTTCACCGGGCGGGACTTCATCGTGACCGTGCGGCACGGCGGCCAGGGCTCGCTGCGCGCGCTGCGGCACCGGCTGCAGGACGACCCGGAGCTGCTGGCCAAGGGGCCGTCCGCGGTGCTGCACGCGATCGCCGACCAGGTCGTCGACGGCTACATGGCGGTGGCCGGCGCGGTCCAGGACGACATCGACGAGGTGGAGATCGACGTCTTCAGCTCGGGCACCAACGGCAAAGGCTCCCCCAAGGGCGGCGACGCCGGGCGGATCTACCAACTCAAGCGTGAGGTACTGGAGTTCAAGCGCGCGGTGTCGCCGCTGCTGCGGCCGATGCAGCTGCTGAGCGAGCGGCCGATGCGGCTGGTCGACTCCGACATCCAGAAGTACTTCCGGGACGTCGCCGACCACCTGGCGCGGGTCAACGAGCAGGTGCTGTCCTTCGACGATCTGCTCAACTCCATCCTGCAGGCCAATCTCGCGCAGGCGGCCGTCGCGCAGAACGAGGACATGCGCAAGATCACGGCATGGGCGGCGATCTTCGCCGTCCCGACGATGATCGCCGGGATCTACGGCATGAACTTCGACTACATGCCCGAGCTGCACTGGAAGTTCGGCTACCCGGCCGTGCTGCTGGCGACGGTCGCCATCTGTTTCGGCATCCGCCGCGGGTTCAAGCGCAACGGGTGGCTGTGACCCGGTCCGCGGATCTCAGCGTCCGGGCGGCTCCGGGCCGCCCCGGACGGGGCCATTAGGCTGGCTCGTATGACGGAGACCGTGTCGCAGGCCCTGCAGGATCGGGCGCTCATCGAAGAGGCCACGAAGAAGTCCGGCCTCATCTGGGTGCGGGGAAGCGCGGGCCCGGCCCGGGCGCTGTGGCATCTGTGGCTCGACGGCGCCGCCTGCATCGTCGGGGACGGGCCCGGCGAACAGCCGCTGGCCGGCCTCGGGCTCACCGACGGCGGTACGGCGACGGTGACCGTCCGCAGCAAGGACAAGGGCGGCCGGCTGATCGTCTGGCAGGCCCGGGTCGTCGAGCCGGCGCCGGAGAGCGAGGCCTGGCGGGCCGCGGTCGACGAGCTCAAGGGCAAGCGGCTCAACGCTCCGGACGCGGACACCCTCACCGAGCGCTGGGCCCGGGAGTGCCGGGTGCTGCGCCTGGAGCCGACCGGCGAGGCCGGGCAGCGCCCCGGTCGAATGCCCGAGGACTCGCACGCCGTGCCGCCGCGGGCCACGCCCGCGATCACCCGGCGGCCCGTCCCGGCCGCGCTGCCGAAGCTGCTGCGGCGGGGACGCAAGGGCTGACGCCCGGCGCCCGCCCCCTCAGCCCTTGCCGATCTTGCTGCCGTAGTCCACGACCTGGCCACCGGCCGGGGCCTTCAGGTCCACGCGCTTGCCCCAGTCGTCGAGCCGGAGCACGCCCGCCCCGCCCGCGCGCTGCAGCCGCAGCGGGTAGGGGGTCCCGTCCAGCGAGACGTCCAGGGTGCCGCCCGCACCGCCTGAGGCAGCCAGCCGGATGGTGCGGACCCCGTCGACGTCGCTGCGGTCACCGGCCGTCAGCTTGCCGTGCAGCCCGAGCAGACCGGCGAGCAGCGTGTCCTTGTCGGTGAAGCCGCTGAAGCGCTTGTAGACCGGGTCCGCGGCGGGCACCTTGACGTACTTGCCGTCGAGCTTGCTCGCCGCCCCGCCCGAGGCGCCGCCCTTCTCACCGGCCCAGAAGGACGCGTCGGCCTTCAGGTAGAGCGCATCGCCGACCCGCAGCAGCTGGAAGGCCGCCGCCTTCGTGGTCAGCGCCCCCTTGGCGCCGTCCTTGGCCAGGCTCATGTCGAGCTTGTAGGTGCGGCCCTGGCTGACGACGTTGCCGGAGAGGTGCACCGTCCCGGCGCGCCGGGCCGCGGCCCGCGCCTTGGATTCGATCTTCGTGGGGGGCAGCTTTCCCAGGCCGTTGGTGCCCGCGTCCGGGTCCTCGCCGCCGCCGCAGCCCGTCAGCGCCGCGGCCAGTGCCGCGCAGACCGCCGCCACCAGCGCCGCCCGTCCCGTACGACGGGTTCCGGAGGGGGAACGGGGGCCGGCGCCCGGGGGGATTGCGCTCACGTCGGCTCTGCCTCCTGATGCGGGTGATCTCGACAGCAGTACGGCAGCGTACCTGGGACACGCAGGGTCGTCGGCGGGTGCGGGGCGGTCACCCTACGGCCTCTTCCCCCGGGGCGGCGCCGACCGGGGCGCGTTAGCCTGAACCCGGATTGATGCCGTATTCCGGACCTAACGGGAGAAAGGGCGGCGCTCGGCATGGCAGTCGTGACTCCCCGGGTCTTCGTCTCCCATCTCGCCGGCACCCCCGTCTTCGACCCCAACGGCGACCAGGTCGGCCGGCTGCGGGACCTCGTCGCGCTGCTCCGGGTCGGCCAGCGCCCGCCGCGGCTGCTCGGCGTGGTCGTCGAGGTGATCAGCCGACGCCGGATCTTCGTGCCGATGACCCGGGTGAGCGGTGTGGACTCCGGCCAGATCGTGATCACCGGCGTGGTCAACATGCGGCGCTTCGAGCAGCGCACGTCCGAGACGCTGGTCCTGGGCGAGCTGCTCGACCGGCGGGTACGGCTGGTGGAGACCGGCGAGGAGGTCACCGTCCTGGACGTCGGCATCACCCAGCTGCCCGCACGGCGCGACTGGGAGATCGAGAAGGTCTTCGTCCGCAAGGGCAAGGGCCGGGCGCTGCGCCGCAAGGGGGAGGCGCTGACCGTGGAGTGGTCGGCGGTGACCGGGTTCTCGCTGGAGGAGCACGGACAGGGCGCGGAGAGCCTGCTGGCCACCTTCGAGCAGCTGCGCCCGGCCGACCTGGCGGGCGTACTGCACCACCTCTCCCCCAAGCGGCGGGCCGAGGTCGCCGCCGCGCTCGACGACGACCGGCTCGCCGACGTCCTGGAGGAGCTGCCGGAGGACGACCAGGTCGAGATCCTCGGCAAGCTGAAGGACGAGCGGGCCGCCGACGTCCTGGAGGCGATGGACCCCGACGACGCCGCCGACCTGCTCTCCGAGCTGCCGGAGGAGGAGAAGGAGCGGCTGCTGGCGCTGATGCGGCCGGAGGAGGCCGCGGACGTGCGGCGGCTGATGGCGTACGAGGAGCGGACCGCGGGCGGGCTGATGACCACCGACCCGATCGTGCTGCGCCCGGACGCGACCGTCGCGGACGCGCTGGCCCGGGTGCGCGACCCGGACCTGTCCCCCGCGCTGGCCGCCCAGGTCTACGTCTGCCGGCCGCCCGACGAGACCCCCACCGGCAAGTACCTGGGGCTGGTGCACTTCCAACGGCTGCTGCGCGACCCGCCGTTCACCCTCGTCAGCTCGATCGCCGACACCGATCTGCCGGCCCTGCCGCCGGACACCCCGCTGCCGGAGGTGACCAGCTATCTGGCCGCGTACAACATGGTCGCCGCACCGGTCGTGGACGAGAGCGGGGCCCTGCTGGGCGCGGTCACCGTCGACGACGTGCTGGACCATCTGCTGCCGGACGACTGGCGCGAGGACGGGCTGCACGGCCCCGCGGCGGCCGGTCTGACCGGCGGCGGGAGCCTGGGGAAGGCCGCGAATGGGCGCTGAGGAGCGGGACGGCGGCAGGGAACGGTCGCGCGCGAACGGCGCCTCGGCGCTGCGCCGGGGCGCCACCGACCGGCCCCGGGTGCGTCTCGACCAGCCGCGCGCCCCACGCCGTACGTTCCTGCCGGAGTACGACCCGGAGGCGTTCGGACGGCTCTCGGAGAAGATCGCCCGCTTCCTGGGGACCGGCCGCTTCATCGTCTGGATGACCTTCACCATCATCCTGTGGGTCATCTGGAACACCACCGTGCCCGGCCCGCTGCGCTTCGACCGGTACCCGTTCATCTTCCTGACCCTGGCGCTGTCGCTGCAGGCCTCGTACGCGGCGCCGCTGATCCTGCTGGCCCAGAACCGCCAGGACGACCGCGACCGGGTCACCCACGAGCAGGACCGCAAGCAGAACGAGCGCTCCATCGCCGACACCGAGTACCTGACACGGGAGATCGCGGCGCTGCGGCTCGGCCTGGGCGAGGTCGCCACCCGCGACTGGCTGCGCTCCGAGCTCCAGGACCTGCAACGGGATCTGGAACAGCGGCAGCCGGCCGGCGCACAGAGTGATGAACGCGACCGCTGACGGCCTTACCGGAGGCCCCCTCATGAGCCGTACCATCGGGTCATGGCTACCGACACGCCCCCAGGCGCCACCCCGAGCGAGGACGCGATCCGCGAAGCGCTCGCGACGGTGAACGACCCCGAGATCCACCGCCCCATCACCGAGCTGGGGATGGTCAAATCGGTGGACATCGCGGCCGACGGCGCGGTGGCGGTCGTGGTCTACCTCACCGTCTCCGGCTGCCCGATGCGCGAGACGATCACCCGCACGGTGAGCGAGGCCGTCGAGCGGGTCGAGGGCGTCACCTCCGTCGCCGTCGAGCTGGACGTGATGAGCGACGAGCAGCGCAAGGAGCTGGCGTCGTCGCTGCGCGGCGGCACCGCCGAGCGCGAGGTCCCGTTCGCCCAGCCCGGTTCGCTGACCCGGGTGTACGCGGTCGCCTCCGGCAAGGGCGGCGTCGGCAAGTCGTCGGTGACGGTCAACCTCGCCGCGGCGATGGCGGCCGACGGGCTGAAGGTCGGTGTCGTGGACGCCGACATCTACGGCCACTCCGTGCCGCGGATGCTGGGCGCCGACGGCAAGCCCACCCAGGTCGAGAACATGATCATGCCGCCGTCGGCGAACGGCGTGAAGGTCATCTCGATCGGCATGTTCACCCCGGGCAACGCCCCGGTCGTCTGGCGCGGCCCGATGCTGCACCGCGCCCTCCAGCAGTTCCTCGCCGACGTCTACTGGGGCGACCTGGACGTCCTCCTCCTGGACCTGCCCCCGGGCACCGGCGACATCGCCATTTCGGTGGCGCAGCTGGTGCCGAACGCCGAGATCCTGGTGGTCACCACCCCGCAGCAGGCCGCCGCCGAGGTCGCCGAGCGGGCCGGTTCGATCGCCGTGCAGACCCACCAGAAGATCGTCGGCGTCGTGGAGAACATGTCCGGGCTGCCCTGCCCGCACTGCGACGAGATGGTCGATGTCTTCGGCACCGGCGGCGGCGAGCGGGTCGCCGAGGGCCTGACGAGGACGACCGGCACGCAGGTGCCGGTGCTCGGCGCCATCCCGATCGACGTCCGGCTGCGCGAGGGCGGCGACGAGGGCAAGCCGGTCGTGCTGACCGACCCCGACTCCCCCGCCGGGTCGGCGATCCGGTCGATCGCCGGCAAGCTGGGCGGCCGGCAGCGGGGCCTGTCCGGCATGTCGCTGGGGATCACTCCGCGCAACAAGTTCTGACGGCCGCGGGCCGCTGCGGGACGGGCGACCGTCCACGCCGGCTCCCGAGCACGACGAAGGGGCGGGCCCGTACGGGTCCGCCCCTTCGTGCTCGTTTCCGTTCAGTCCGCGTACGTGGTGAGGTCCTTGATCACCGAGAAACCCAGCCCGTAGGCGCTCATCCCGCGCCCGTAGGCGCCGATGTGCACCCCCTCGGGGCCCTCGTTCGCCGAACCCGCCAGCACCCAGCCGTACTCGGACTCGCGATAGGCGAACGAGGTGGGCACGCCGTCCACCGGCAGCATCAGCTCGCTCCAGCTCCCGCCGCCGAGGTCGTCGGCCAGCTCCCAGGCGAGCATCGTCTGCTGGTCCAGCCAGTCCTGGCGCAGCGACCGGTCCATCTGGGTCGGCCAGGTCTGGGCGAGCAGCCCGGAGCCCGCGAGCCAGGCGGCCGTCGAGACCGAGGTCGCCTCCAGTACGCCGGTGCCGTCGCCGCTGCGCCGTACGGGGCGGCTGGCGACCGTCACCACCACCGCGAACCGCTCGTCCTGCGGCGGCTCCACCTTGATGGTCGGCTCCTCGCCGTGCCCCGTGGCGCCGTGCTCGACGGTGCCGTCGGCGGCCGCCCCGACCCGCATCAGCCAGCGCGGACCGGTGAACGCCTCGTCGAGGCCGTACCACGGGAATGCGGCCAGCAGATAGCCGTCGACCTTCCGGCCGGCTTCGGCGGCCGCCTCGTGTGTCGCTGACGGACTCGTCGTCTCCATCTGCGCGAAGCCTCCTAGTTGCCCTGCGTCGTGGGCGGCCCGCCCCCCTCAGGCGACCGAACCCCGGACAACCGGAGCATAGCCATAGGCGTCAACACAGCCGGTCATATCATGTGGTCAGGTGGCGTCCGCGTCGAACGGCGGACGCTCGCCGGGCTCCGGCTCCTGAGGCTTCTTTCGCAGGTCAGGGGTGCCGGCGGAGGCGGCCGGGGACCCCTTGGACAGGCTCGGACCTGAGCCGTTCGAGGGCGTGGCGGACGACGCGCCGTCGTGGCCGTTGACGGCGTCGGTGACCTCTGCCATCTCCTTCTTCAGGTCGAAGCCGTTACGGATCTCCTGAAGGTCCTTGAGGCCGTACTCGTCCTTCTCCAGGACGTGCTTGCGTACGAAGTTCTTGGGCTTGAGGTCCTCGAACTCGAAGTCCTTGAACTCCGGCCCCAGCTCGCTGCGGATGTCCTCCTTGGCGCTGTCGGAGAACGCCCGCACTTTGCGGATGAAGGTCATGACGTCCTGGATGACCTTGGGGAGCTTGTCCGGACCGAAGATGAGCACGGCAAGGATCACGAGCGCGACCAGCTCGAGGGGTCCTATGTCGAAGAACACCGTGCAGCTCCTTGGGTATCCGCGGCCTTCGTAGGCCTTTGGGCCAGGCCGCCTCTCACCGTACCTGGCCCCGTACGTCAGACGGGAGTCGCCCGCACCAACACCATGCAAACGATCAGCCGGTGCTGGAAGAACCCAGACTGAGCCGAACGGACCGTTCCTTGCCGCCCCTTTGGAGGGTCAGCGCGAGGGTGTCGCCCGGCCGGTGGCTGCGGATCTTGACGATCAGCTCCTGGCCGCTGTGCACGGGGGCGCCGTCCACCTCGGTGATCACATCGCCGGCCTTGATCCCGGCCTTGGCACCGGGGCCGCCCGGGGCGACCGGCTGCTTGCCGTCCTTGCTGTGCTCGCTGACCCGCGCCCCGTCACCGGCGTACTCCATCTCCAGCGTCACGCCGATCACCGGGTGGGTCGCCTTCCCGGTGTTGATCAGCTCCTCGGCCACCCGCTTGGCCTGGTTGATCGGTATGGCGAAGCCCAGCCCTATGCTGCCGCCCTGGGCTCCGCCTTCCAGGCCGCCGCCGCTGTCGGCCGCGCGGATGGCGCTGTTGATGCCGATCACCCGCGCCCTGGTGTCGACCAGCGGGCCGCCGGAGTTGCCCGGGTTGATGGGGGCGTCGGTCTGCAGCGCGTCCACGTACGACACATCGCTGCCGTCGCCCTTCTGGCCGCCCGCGGTGATCGGGCGCTGCTTGGCGCTGATGATCCCGGAGGTGACGGTGTTGGCGAGGTCGAACGGGGCGCCGATCGCCACCACGGGGTCGCCGACCCGCACCGCGTCGGAGTTGCCGAGGGGCAGCGGCCGCAGCCCCGTCACGCCCTCCACCTGGACGACCGCGAGGTCGTAGCCGCCGTCCCGGCCGACGACCCGGGCCTTGGCCGTCTGGCCGCCGCTGAAGGTCACCGAGATCTCGCCGCCGGTGGCGGCCGGTTCGACGACGTGGTTGTTGGTGAGGATGTGCCCCTGGTGGTCGAGGACGAAGCCGGTGCCGGTGCCCTGTTCGGCGCTGCCCCGGACATGGATCGTGACCACGCCGGGCAGCGCGGCCTGCGCGATCCCGGCGACGCTGTCGGGCTTGCGGCCGCCCTCGTCCCCGCCGGCCTGCGGCAGCCGGATGTCGTTGATCCCGCCGTAGCGCTCGACGTAGGCGCCGACGCCGCCGCCGATGCCGCCCGCGAGCAGCGCGAGCGCCACCGCGGCGGCGACCACCGGCCCTCGGCGGCGGGCAGGCGGCGGGGCGACGGGTCCGCCCTGCAGCGGCGCGCTCCAGGGGTCGTACTGCTGCCAGGCGCCGTGCGGTGCGGCGGGGTGGCCCGCGGCCGGGGGCGCTGCGGGGTCGCCGGGCGCGGCCGAGAGCGGCTGCGGTCCGGCGGGGTCCAGGGAGGCGGGGTGCGGGGCGTTCGGCTGGGGGGCGGACGGCTGGGGGGCGGTGTCGTGCGGCCCGGTGGCCGGCGGGACCGCGGTGCCGTGTGCGGGTGTCGCCACCGGCCGCTGTACGGGCGGCGCGGGCGCCCACGGGCCGGGGCCGCCGTAGGGAGGGGTGCCGTAGGGGTCCTCGTCGTGCAGCGGCCGCTGCCGCCGTGGCGCCGCGGCCGGGCCGCCGGCCGTCACCGACGCGAGGGGCGAGGCCTCGGCGGAGGCCGGAGCCGTCGCCGCGGTCGTCGTCGTACCGTCCGGGTCCGCCGGCCGCGGACCGGCCGTCGCCCCGTCCCGCGCTCCCTCGGCCACCTTGCCGAGCGTCACGGTCGACGGCTCCCGGCGCGCACCGGCCGTCCCGTCTCCGCGGGCCCCGGTGGCGTCCTGAGCCGTGGCGTCCGCGCCCGTGCCGCCCGGAACCGTGGCCAACTCGGCGTTTTCCGTGGCCCTTTCGGCTGAAACCTCACCCTCGGACGGCTCCGGAACTTCACGCTCCGCCATGCCGTTGCGCGGCTCCGGCGGACGCATGAGCCAGTCCTCCGTGCCCTGCGCCTCGGATGTGCCGGACGCCTCGGCCGGTGCCCCCGCCGCCGGACCGGCCTCGGCCGAGGGTTCCGTGCGCGCGGTGCCTCCCGGGCGGCTCCACCACTTCAGCTTCGGCCCGGCGGCCTTACCGTCGTCCATGCTCTCCCCAGAATTCGCCCGCGGTCCTGCGCGGGCCACCACCACCTCGCGGCATACGCCCGCTCAGGGGTGCGCCGCCCAGAGGGATTCAACCAGTTCCGCGCGGGGCTGCGCAGGGGACGGTCAACGCTGGGCGGGGGTTGAGCCATGTACGGGCGGGCCGGCCGTGGCGGCGGGGCCGCTCAGCGGGCGCATGGGCTCCAGGGGTGAGAGCGGGGGCGGGTTCTTCCGCACGGGAGGTCCGCCGGTGGCCGGCGTCAGGGGCGGGAAGTCGTACGCCGTGACCGGACCGGTCGCGGCTATCAGCGGCGACAGCCCGAATCCGCCGGCCGGCGCGGAGTACGACGGGGTGGGGGGCGCCGCACCGGGGCCGTACAGGGTCATGGCGCTGGGGGCCGGGGCCAGGGTCGGACCGCCGGACGACGGCCGGCCGTCCACCCGGGAAGGGCCGGCGGGGAAGGGGTCACCGCGGAACAGCACATCGCTGTCGGCCGCGGGGCTGACGCTGAGCGGGGTGACGGTGCTGCCGCTGCCGTCGGCGCGTCCGCCGGGCAGATCGGCGGCCGCCTCCAGCGGGAGGGCGCCGCCCAGCGCAATGGCCGCGAGGGAGACCGCACCGGCCGCCGCGAAGGCGAACCGGCGCCGCTGACCGGGCCGTTCGGCCTCGTGGACACGGATGCCGCGGGCACGGGGCTGGGGGGCGATGCCGGCCAGGGCATGGCCGTGGCCCGGGGAGGCGACATAGGAGAACGCGCCGCTGTCCCGGGCGAAGTCGCCCCGTCCGAAGCTGCCGTTGCCGAGCCGGCTGCCGGGACCGTCCGGGTCACCGCCGGGCAACTGCTGCAGGCGCGCCAGCAGGCCCTCGGACGGGCCGGGAGGCGCGGTCTGGGCGAAGACAGTCTTCAGCCGACGCTGAGCGTCGGCCTCCGCCTTGCACTTGCCGCAGGTCGCAAGATGCGCGAGCACCCGCTCGCGCGCGTCATGCCCCAACTCGCCGTCGACCAGGGCCGCGAGGCGGTCGCCGAGGTGCGCCTCGGCGGGGGACGGACCGCCGCTGCCGCTCACGCGATTCCGACCTCCCCCGTGGGCACCACGGCCAGCGACCGCCGCTGCTCGCGCTCTTCGGCGCGGGTGGCCGGGGCGCGGTGCTTGAGGGACTTGCGCAGATGCGAGCGGCCACGGTGGATCCGGCTGCGGACCGTACCGAGCTTGACGCCGAGCGTCGCGGCGATCTCCTCGTACGACAGCCCCTCGATGTCGCACAGCACCACGGCGGCCCGGAACTCGGGCGCGAGGGTGTCCAGCGCATGCTGCACATCGGCGTCGAAGTGGGTGTCGTTGAAGTGCTGCTGCGGGGAGGGCTCCCGGCTGGGGAGGCGCTCCGCGGCGTCGTCACCGAGCGCATCGAAGCGGATACGCTGACGGCGCCGGACCATGTCCAGGAAGAGGTTGGTCGTGATGCGGTGCAGCCAGCCCTCGAACGTGCCGGGGGTGTACGTCGACAGGGAGCGGAAGACGCGGACGAACACTTCCTGGGTGAGGTCCTCGGCGTCGTGCTGATTGCCGGTGAGGCGGTAGGCGAGGCGGTAGACCCGTGCGCTGTGGGTGCTGACGATCTCCTCCCAGCTGGGCGGAGTCCACGCCTGGGCATCCGCGTCTGCGGCAAAGGTCGCGGTCGTTGCGGAGTCGGCGGTCCCCCCACTCGAGCGAAGTCGAGAGTGGGGGAGGAAACGGTCAGCGGTGTTGGTCACGGATTTCGGCTCGGCGAACGACCTTTTCAAGCGCCTCAGCACTCGACGGTCACCCGTCGCAGCCGCACCTCCCCTGGTGGCTCTGGTGGTGTCCAGTAGAGCCCCTACCATATCCACCTCGCCCGTTAGCTCCGGATAAGCAGTTTTGACCTGCATTTGGTCCTGCTTCTGGTCTTGCTGCGTGTCTCGCGCGGTCTTCACCGGTGCGTCCCCCCGTCACCCTTCCACCCCTCCTCAACGCCCGGTCCCATCTGCGAGTTCCCGCGTCCAGCGGATACAGTCACGGTTGCGTCAACTACGGGGACAGGAGAGGGCCATTACCGGCAACCGGCAGACGAGCTTGGCATTCGCCGAGGCGTACGGCGCCGGGACCATCGACGACAACGCCGAGGCCGCCCTGAGCTGGGCACGTGACCGTGCGCAGGAGGCCGGCATCCGTACGGTGACCAACGGCACCGGCGCGGCCCTGCGCCTGCTCGCCGCCGCCGCGGACGCCAAGGCCGTCGCCGAGATCGGCACCGGCACGGGCGTGTCGGGCGTCCATCTCCTGCACGGCATGCGGCCCGACGGGGTGCTGACCACCGTGGACCTCGAACCCGAGCGGCAGGCGTTCGCCAAGCAGGCGTTCCGCGCCGCGGGCTTCGCCGGCAACCGCGCCCGCTTCATCCCCGGCCGCGCCCTGGACGTCCTGCCCCGCCTCGCGGACGGCGGCTACGACTTGGTCTTCTGCGACGGCGACCTGATGGAGTGCTTGGAGTACCTCGCTGAATCGTTGCGTCTGCTGCGCCCCGGCGGCCTGGTCTGCTTCGAGGGCGTCTTCGCGGACGGCCGTACGGTCGACTCGGCGGTGCAGCCCGCGGAGGTGCTGCGGCTGCGGGAGCTGCTGCGGGCCGTACGGGAGAGCACGGCACTGGTACCGGCCCTGCTGCCGGTCGGCGACGGACTGCTCTGCGCGGTCAAACGCAGCTGACCCGCCCCGGCGCGCCGGGTACGAAACGGCCCCGGCATGCGGCGCGCAGGATGTGCGCGCCGCATGCCGGGGCCGGGGTAATTCGGCTGGGGATACCGGGGTCAGCCCCGGGAAACCGCCGGTTGCGCCGCCCTTGTCAGACGGTGACCTTGTCCAGGGCCTCACCCAGGGCCTTGGCTTCGTCGGGGGTCAGCTCGACGACGAGCCGCCCGCCGCCTTCGAGCGGAACGCGCATGACGATGCCCCGCCCCTCCTTGGTCACCTCGAGCGGGCCGTCGCCCGTCCGCGGCTTCATGGCCGCCATGCTCGTTCCCCTTCCTGAAACCAGCTCATCTCAGCCGACGGCCCGAATAGGCACGTGTCACCGGCATCGAACACATTGCTTCCAGGCCATTATCCCGCATCGAACGACCCGATGACCAACATCGGGCAGCTTCCCTTCGGCAAGGTGCTCCCGCAAACCCCCTCAATTCGGGGAGGGGGCTGCAATACTCCGCCGACCGCCGTCCTCCGACGCGCCCGCAATCTTTGACGTACGTCACATGCCGGGGCCCGATGATCTCCGGCATCCTGAGCGCTGACTGCCGCTGCCGAGCAGTCCGAGCCGCGACGGAGGGGACTCCCACTATGGCCGACACCGTGCTCTACGACGTGACCGACGGGCTGGCGACGATCACGCTCAACCGCCCCGACGCGATGAACGCGCTGAACATCGAGGCGAAGGTCCTGCTGCGGGACACCCTGAAGGAGGCCGCCACCGATCCGGCCGTACGGGCCGTTCTGCTGACCGCCACCGGGCGCGCCTTCTGCGTCGGGCAGGACCTCAAGGAGCACATCGGCCTGCTGGCCGAGGACCGGGCCACCGGTTCCGGCGCCACCATGAACACCGTGCGTGAGCACTACAACCCGATCGTGACGGCGCTGGCCGGGATGCCCAAGCCCGTGGTCGCAGGCGTGAACGGGGTCGCCGCGGGCGCCGGTGCGGGCTTTGCGATGGCGGCCGACTACCGCGTGGTCGCCGACTCCGCGTCCTTCAACACCTCCTTCGCGGGCGTCGCGCTGACCGCCGACTCCGGGATGTCCTGGACGCTGCCCCGGCTGATCGGGCATGGCCGAGCCGCCGATCTGCTGCTCTTCCCCCGCAACATCAGCGCCCAGGAGGCGTACGACCTGGGCATCGCGACCAAGGTGGTGCCGGCCGGGGAGCTGGCCGACCAGGCCGCGGCCGTCGCCCGCCGGCTGGCCCAGGGCCCGACCGCCGCCTATGCGGCGATCAAGGAATCGCTGGCCTACGGGGCGGGGCACTCGCTCGCCGAGACGCTCGGCAAGGAGGACGAGCTGCAGGGCCGCGCCGGGGCGTCGGAGGACCATCAGATCGCGGTCGAGGCCTTCGTGAAGAAGGAGAAGCCGGTCTTCCTGGGGCGCTGAGTCCGGCGCTGACGGCCGGCGCTGGGCTGCCGGGTGATCGGCCGCCGCCCGACTGCTGGGTGACCGGCCACCTCCGGGCTGCCCCGTGAGCGGCCACCGCCGGCCGTCCCGGCTCCCGCTGCCCGCCCGGTGCCGCCCGCCCGGCCCGGGTCAGCCGGCCGCCGCGTCCACAGCCCGGCGGACATGGCACTCCGCAAGATGGTCGTTGACCAGGCCGCACGCCTGCATCATCGCGTACGCGGTGGTCGGGCCGACGAAGCGGAAGCCGCGCTTCTTGAGGTCCTTGGCGAGCGCCGTCGACTCCGGGGTCACCGGCAGCACCTCGTCGACGGTGCGCGGCACCGGCCGGCCGGTCCGGTCGGGGGCGTAGGACCAGATCAGGTCGTCGAGTTCACCGGGGGCCAGCCCGGCGGCGATCTTGGCGTTGCCTATCGTCGCGGCGATCTTGGCGCGGTTGCGGATGATGCCGGGGTCGGCGAGCAGCCGCTCGGCGTCCGCGTCCGTGAACCGCGCGACCTCCGGGATGCGGAAGCCGGCGAACGCGGCGCGGAAGCCGGGGCGGCGCCGCAGGATCGTGATCCACGAGAGCCCGGACTGGAACGCCTCCAGGCTCATCCGCTCGAAGAGGGCGTCGTCCCCATGGACCGGCAGGCCCCATTCGGTGTCGTGGTAGGCGCGGTAGTCGGCCATCTGCGGCGACTCCATGCCCCACGGGCAGCGCGGAATGCCGTCCGGTTCGCGCACCACCCCACTCATGCCCGGTCCTCGCCTTCCGGGGACGCGGGGGCGTCGGGCCCGTCCGCGGACGTCCGGCCGTCGGAGCCCTCTCCCCGCTCCTGCACCGGCCCCAGCACGGGCGGGCCGTCCTGTATGAGCCCCGGGCCGCCCATCGCGGAGGCGTGCGCTCCGGCGAGCGCCGCCTCCAGCTCGGCGATCCGGGCGTCGCGCTCGGCCAGCTCGGCGCCGAGGCGGTCCAGGACGTCGTCGACGTCGTTCATGCGGTAACCACGGACGGTCACCGGAAGCCGGACGGCCTCCACATCGGCGCGACCCAGCGGGCGGTCCCCCGGCAGCGGGTCATGCAGCCGGTCCGGCTCGGAATCCCGCAGCCCGCCGCCGTCACCACCGCCGACGACCACGAGCGTGACCGCGGCCACCACCACGACCATCGCGATCAGCAAGAACCAGAACACGACCAACTCCCCGGACTATGTGCCTGCACTGATCGTGCCATGCGGGTGTGACAGTTAGGGTCGCTCCCGGACCACGGAGAGGGAGTGCGGGAATGCTGCGGCTGGGGAATCGCGAGTTCGGGGCGCACGAGCCGGTGATCATGGCGATCGTCAACCGGACGCCGGACTCGTTCTACGATCAGGGCGCCACGTTCCGTGACGAGCCCGCGCTGGCCCGCGTGGAGCAGGCCGTGGCCGACGGCGCCGCGATCATCGACATCGGCGGCGTCAAGGCCGGTCCCGGCGAGGAGGTCACCGCCGAGGAGGAGGCCCGCCGCACGGTCGGGTTCGTGGCCGAGGTCCGCAAGCGCTTCCCCGATGTGGTGATCAGCGTCGACACCTGGCGGCACGAGGTCGGCGAGGCGGTCTGCGAGGCCGGCGCGGATCTGCTCAACGATGCCTGGGGCGGCGTCGACCCGCGGCTCGCCGAGGTCGCGGCGCGCTATGACGTCGGCCTGGTCTGCACCCACGCGGGCGGCGTCGAGCCGCGTACCCGCCCGCACCGGGTGACGTACGACGACGTGATGGCCGACATCCTGCGGGTGACGCTCGGACTGGCCGAGCGGGCCGTGGAGTTGGGCGTCCGGCGGGACGCGATCCTGATCGATCCGGGGCACGACTTCGGCAAGAACACCCGGCACAGCCTGGAGGCGACCCGGCGGCTGGGCGAAATGGCCACGGCCGTTCCCCGGGCTCTCGGCTTCGCTCGCGCGGGGGACACCCCCTTGCCGGTGCTGGTGTCGCTGTCCAACAAGGACTTCGTCGGCGAGACGCTCGACCGGCCGGTCAAGGAGCGGGTGCTCGGCACCCTGGCGACCACCGCCGTCTCCGCCTGGCTGGGCGCTCAGGTCTACCGCGTCCACGAGGTCGCCGAGACCCGCCAGGTGCTGGACATGGTGGCTTCGATCGCCGGCCACCGGCCCCCGGCGGTCGCCCGCCGGGGCCTGGCCTGACGTTGGCGCCCCTTGAGGACGGCGCCTCTTGAGGGCGGCGCCCCTTAGGGCTCGTGCGAACAGATGCCGTAGGGGATGCCTGCGCCCCCTGCGGGGCCATAACACGCTGGGGGACGGCGGCATTCCCGGCGTCGCCAGTCGGCGGCGGCATCCCGGGCGTCACCAGTGGACGGCGGCATTCCCAGGCGTCACCAGTGGGCAGCGGCATCCCCAGGCGTCACCAGTAGACGGCGGCACCCCGTGCGGCCCGATTACTAGATCCCGACCTCCTTGGTCACCAGCGCGACCGCCTCGTCCACGTCGTCGCTGAGGTGGAAGAGCTCCAGATCGTGCATCGACGCCTTGCCCTCGGCGATGAGGGTGTCGCGCAGCCAGTCGACCAGCCCGCTCCAGTACGCCGTGCCGAACAGCACGATCGGGAAGCGGGTGACCTTACGGGTCTGGACGAGGGTGAGCGCCTCGAAGAGCTCGTCGAGGGTGCCGAGCCCTCCGGGGAGCACCACGAACCCGCGGGCGTACTTCACGAAACACGTTTTGCGCACGAAGAAGTACCGGAAGTCGACGCCGAGGTTCACATAGTCGTTCATGCCCTGCTCGAAGGGCAGCTCGATGCCCAGCCCGACGGAGGTGCCACCGGCCTCGTTGGCGCCCTTGTTGGCGGCCTCCATGGCGCCGGGGCCGCCCCCGGTGATCACCGCGAACCCGGCCTCCACCAGGGCCCGCCCCAGCCGTACGCCGGCGTCGTACTCCTTGGCGTCCCGCGGGGTGCGGGCCGAGCCGAAGACGCTGACGGCCGGGCCCAGCTCGGCCAGCGCGCCGAAGCCCTCGACGAACTCCGACTGGATGCGCATCACGCGCCAGGGGTCGGTGTGCACCCACTCGGAAGGGCCTTCGGAGTCCAGCAGCCGCTGGTCGGTGGTGCCGGCCTGCACCTGGTCCTGGCGGCGCAGTACGGGGCCCAGCCGCTGCTCCTCGGGGACCGGTGCTCCCTCGGGACTGGCCATGTCGTGCTCCCTCCGCTGGCAGTACGTGTGCCGTTTCAGCCTAGATCCGCCGACGTGAAGAGCAGGGGAATTCGGTGCGGAGGAGAACCGTCGGCGGCCGGGCCGGGCGAGGTCAGGCGGTCAGCCAGGCGCGCAGCCGCTCCTCACAGTGCAGGATGCGCTCGATGGCGACCCGCTCGTCCCTCTTGTGCGCGAGCAGCGGGTTGCCGGGGCCGTAGTTGACGGCGGGGACGCCCAGCGCGCTGAAACGGGACACGTCGGTCCAGCCGAACTTGGGCCGCGCACTGCCGCCGACGGCCTCCATGAACGCCTTGGCCGCCGGGTGGGACAAACCGGGCAGCGCGCCCGGGGAGTGGTCGTCGATGACGAACTCGTCCACCGGGCAGTCCGCGAAGACCTCCCGCACATGGGCCACCGCCTCGTCGGGAGTGCGGTCCGGGGCGTAGCGGAAGTTGACGGTGACCGTGCAGGCGTCCGGAATGACGTTGTTGGCGACCCCGCCCTCGATGCGGACGGCGTTGAGGCCCTCGCGGTATTCGAGGCCGTCGATGACCGGGCGGCGCGGCTCGTACGCGGCGAGCTTGGCCAGGATCGGGGCGGCGGCGTGAATCGCGTTGGCGCCCATCCAGCCGCGGGCGGAGTGGGCGCGCTCACCGGTGGTGCGCAGCAGGACCCGCAGGGTGCCCTGGCAGCCGCCCTCCACCTCGCCGTCGGAGGACTCCAGGAGGACGGCGAAGTCACCGGCGAGCCAGTCGGGGTGGGCGTCGGCGACATGGCCGAGGCCGTTGAGGTGGGCGGCGACCTCTTCGTTGTCGTAGAAGACGAAGGTCAGGTCGCGGTTGGGCTCCGGGACCGTGGCGGCCGTCCGCAGCTGGACGGCGACGCCGGACTTCATGTCGCTGGTGCCGCAGCCCCACAGGACGCCGTGCTCGTCGAGCCGGGAGGGGACGTTGCCGGCGATCGGCACGGTGTCGAGGTGTCCGGCGAGCACCACCCGCTCGTCGCGGCCGAGGTGGGTACGGGCCACGATGTTGTTGCCGTACCGGTCGACGGTCAGGTGCGGCAGCGCGCGCAGGGCGTGCTCGACGGCGTCGGCCAGGTCCTTCTCGTTTCCGCTCTCGGAGGGGAAATCCACCAGCTGCGCGGTGAGCGCGGCGGCGTCGAGCGACAGGTCGAGGGCGGGGTGGTGTCCGGAGTGCTCCATGGATCCGACCCTATCCGGAGCACTCCAGTACGGTGGGCCCGTGTCCGCCCAGCCCTCATCCTCCGTCTCCCGTGCCCGCTTGTGGCGTACCGTCGCGGCCGTCGCCGTACTCCTCGGACTGGCCGGCTATCTCGTCGTGCAGTACGTCACCGGTGGCCCGGGGGCGCCGCACTGCACGGTGCGGGCCGAGGACGGCTCCAAGGAGTACGAGCTCTCCCCGGAGCAGGCCGCGAACGCCGCGACGATCTCGGCCGTGGCGTCCTCGCGCGGGCTGCCGGAGCGGGCGGTGACCATCGCGCTGGCGACCGCGATGCAGGAGTCGGGGCTGCGCAACATCGACTTCGGTGACCGGGATTCGGTCGGGCTCTTCCAGCAACGGCCCTCGCAGGACTGGGGAACCGTGCAGCAGATCATGGACCCGGTGTATTCGGCCGGGGAGTTCTACCGGCATCTGGCGAAGGTGCCCGGGTACTCCCGGCTGCCGCTGACCGTCGCCGCCCAGAAGGTGCAGCGCAGCGGTTTTCCGCAGGCGTACGCCAAGCACGAGGCGAATGCCGCGCGGCTGACCGGGGCCCTCACGGGCCGCTATCAGGACGCGATGACCTGCACCGAGAGCGGACCGGTGAATGCGCAGGCGGGCGGCGCCGCAAAGGTGCGGGAGAAGCTGGTGCGGGAGTTCGGCCCGCAGGTGCTCCCGGGGGCGGGCGCTTCCGCCGGCCATGCGACGGGCGGCGGGCGCGGGGTGACGATACCGGTACGGCAGTCCGGTCCGGCGGCGGGCGAGGCCCCGCGGCGCGGCTGGGAGCTGGCGACGTGGGCCATGGCGCACTCCGCCGAGCTGCGCATCGAACAGATCTCTTACGCCGGCCGGACGTGGCGCGCGGCCGATTCCGGGAAGGGCTGGCAGCCGAAGCAGGCCGCTTCCCCGGCGACCGCACACGACGTTCGTATCGTCACCGCGCAATAGTTTGCCGGGTCCCCCGAAAGGGGCACCCACAGCAATTCCCTTTCCTGTGGCGGCAGTTGAGGACGCACCTTTCCCGGGTTCCGTCAATTGTCTTGTGCGTAAAGGGCCGTGACGTTTCCGCGACACCCGCGGCTGCGCACATATTGCCCGTCTTTAGCCAGGGCCGATTATGTGACGCGTTACCAACTCTTTACCTTAGTTCACCGCAACCTTCGGGGTTCTGAAGCGGTAGTCAGTGCGTCCGCCCGGCGGACATGGCACATCTGTCAGAAGTCCGAGTCCTTCTCCGTAAAAGGAGCACCATGTCCCTCCCCGTTACGCGTCGGATCGCCCGAGCCGCCCTGCTCGTTGCAGCGGGTGCCGCTCCCGTGGTCGCTGCGGCCGGTTCCGCGAGCGCCGTGGAACTGCCCGCCAAGACACCCGACCTGGGCGGACTGACGGCGCCCCTGGACTCCAAGAACACCAGCGCCACCCTCGACCGCACCGCACACGACGGCGTCGGCCTGCTCAACGCGGCCGGCAGCAAAGCAGCGACGAAGCTCGCCCCGGCGCTCGTCGAGACCGCCGGCCCGGCCGTGAAGAAGGCCATGCCGCTCACCCAGGGCGCCGCGGACAAGGCCGAGTCCCTGGTCCGCCCGGTCGCCAAGCACGGCATCTCCACCAGCTCGCTGCCGCTCGACGCGGCCAAGGCTCTGGTCGGCTCGTCCCACGGCCTGCTCGCTCCCGCCCAGGGCCTGCTCGGCGGTCTGCCGCTCGGCGGCCGCTGACCGGCCGCCCGCCCGCGCGACGCGCAGGGGCCCGGGGAGTTGACGCTCCCCGGGCCCCTGCGCGTGGTCATGCGCGGCGACGGCTCACTTCGACAGGCGGCGCACCGCGGCGTCCACCCGCTCGTCGGTCGCGGTGAAGGCGATCCGTACGAAGCGCTCCCCCGCGGTGCCGTAGAACTCGCCGGGGGCGACGAGGATGCCGTGTTCGGCGAGCGCGGCGACGGTGTCCCAGCAGGGCTCGTCGCGGGTCGCCCAGAGGTAGAGCGAGGCCTCGCTGTGCTCGATGCGGAAGCCCGCGGCCTCGAAGGCCCCACGCAGCGCGGCCCGGCGGCGGGCGTAGCGCTCGCGCTGCTCGGCGACATGGGCGGTGTCGCCCAGCGCGGCGACGGTGGCGGCCTGGACCGGGGCCGCGATCATCATGCCGCCGTGCTTGCGGAGCTGCAGCAGGTCGCCGAGGACCGCGGGGTCGCCGACGAGGAAGGCGGAGCGGTAGCCGGCGAGGTTGGAGCGCTTGGACAGCGAGTGCACGGCGACCAGGCCCTCGTGTGAGCCGCCGCAGACGTCCGGGTGCAGCACGGAGACCGGGTCGGCCTCCCAGCCCAGTTCGAGGTAGCACTCGTCGCTGAAGACCAGCACACCGTGCTCGCGCGCCCAGGCGACGGTGCGGCGCAGCTCGTCGGCGCCGAGCACCCGGCCGGTGGGGTTGGACGGCGAGTTCAGCCAGAGCAGCTTGAGGCCGCTGGGGTCCAGGTCCCAGGGGTCGTCGTAGACGACCGGCTCGGCGCCGGCCAGGCGGGCGCCGACCTCGTACGTCGGGTAGGCCAGGCGCGGGTAGCCGACCTTGTCGCCGGGGCCCAGGCCCAGCTGGGTCGGCAGCCAGGCCACCAGCTCCTTGGAGCCGACGACCGGCAGCACATGGGTGTGGTCCAGGCCCCGGGCGCCGAGGCGGTCGGCGGCCCAGCCGGTGAGGGCGTCCCGCAGCGCGGCCGTGCCCCACACCGTCGGGTAGCCCGGGCTGTCGGCCGCCGCGGTCAGCGCCTGCTGCACGACAGCGGGGACCGGGTCGACCGGGGTGCCGACGGACAGGTCGACGATGCCGTCGGCGTGCGCGGCAGCGGTGGCCTTGTACGGCTCCAGCCGGTCCCAGGGGAACACGGGCAGGCGGTCGCGGAGCGACGCGCGGGGGGAGACGGACTGGGAAGAGGAGGCTGCGCCCACGGTGCTCTCTTTCTGGATGGTGCGGGGGCCGCGGCAGACATGCGTCGGTCCCGTACGGAACGGGCCGTACGGGACCGAGCGGCGCCGTGCGACCGCGAGACCCGGGAAGCAAGAGGGAGCGGTGGCTCCCCCTTGGCCCTGGGGTCGTTACTGGTTCTGCGGCGGCAGCGCCGCGATGAAGGAGTGGTCACGCTCGATCAGGCCGAGCTTGCTGGCGCCACCGGGCGAGCCGAGCTCGTCGAAGAACTCCACATTCGCCTTGTAGTAGTCCTTCCACTCCTCGGGAGTGTCGTCCTCGTAGAAGATCGCCTCGACCGGGCACACCGGCTCACAGGCGCCACAGTCGACGCATTCGTCCGGGTGGATGTACAAGGACCGCTGGCCCTCGTAGATGCAGTCGACCGGGCACTCCTCGATGCACGCCTTGTCCTTGACGTCGACACAAGGCTGCGCGATGACGTAGGTCACGCTGTCGTTCCTCCTCGGTAGGGCCGGCGGACCGATTGGCAGTACCGCCGCTGGGCGCGCGGGAGCGCGGCGTCGTCGATGCCCGCCATCTAGTATCTCCGTTCCCGGGCGCGAGACGAACAAGAGGGGCGGTTTGAGCGATGGAATTCCTGGCCGGTGGCCGCGGGGAGGTTCGCATCACCCGCGCTGACGTGGGCAAAAGGGTATCCGTCCGGCGCCTGACCGGGGGCGGGGAGGGGCCGGAGGCGTTCACGGACGCGGTCGGCATTCTCACATCCTGGGACGAAGGTGTGCTGAGCATCACACGGCGCACCGGCGAGTGCGTCCGGGTCGAGGAGTCCTCGCTGGTGGCGGCCAAGGTGGTGCCCGCCGCCCCGGCCCGCCGGAAGGTCCCGGCGGCCACCCCCCGGGAGCTCCAGGAGGTCGCGGCCCGCGGCTGGCCCGCCGTCGAGACGGAGCGTCTCGGCCAGTGGACGCTGCGTGCTTCGGGGGGCTTCACCCGCCGCGCCAATTCCGTACTGCCCCTCGGCGACCCCGGCCTCCCGCTGGAGGCGGCGCTGGAGCACATCGGCCGGTGGTACGGCGCCCGGGGGCTGCCGCCGGTGATCGCGGTCGCCACCGGCCGGGCGGACACCGACGCCGAGCTGGCCGCGCGGCTGGCGGAGCGCGGCTGGGCCGACGAGGCACACACCACGGTCCGGATCGCGGCGCTGGCGCCACTCGCCGACACCGGGGCGGACACCTCACGGGTCGCGCTGTCCCGGGAGCCGGACGCGGACTGGCTGGCCCTGTACAACCGGACCGGCGGGGGCGGCGGGGGCCAGGAGGTCGGCGAGGACGCCTGGAAGGTGCTGACCGGCGGGCCCTCGGTGTGGTGCGCGACGGTGCACGGCGCGGACGGCCGGACCGCGGCGATCGGACGGCTGGCGGTCGACGGGCGCTGGGCGGGGTTCGCGGCGGTCGAGGTGGCCCCGGACGCGCGGCGGCAGGGGCTGGCCACCCTGGTGATGGCGGCGCTCGCCGAACGGGCCCTCGCGGAGGGCGCCTCGGCGGCGTATCTGCAGGTCGAGGCGGACAACAACGACGCCCTCGGGTTCTACGACCGGCTCGGCTTCACCGACCACCACGGCTATCACTACCGGCGGCCCCTGCCGGACGCCCGGCGCTGAAGGGTGTGCCCCCCATGCCTCAGGAACCCGGGCACGAAGCGGACGACGCCCGCGCGGCACGCCGTCAGCAGTTCGCCGAGGCCGCGCGCGCCGAGCGGCCCGATCTGGCGCTGCTGTGCCTGCTGATCTGCGCCGAGGCCGATCCCGCGCTGGACGAGGCGGGCCTCGACGCGGCGCAGATCGAACTGGACCGGCTGGCCGGACTGCTCCCGTACGCGCCCGACCGCCGCCCGGCCACCGCCCCGCCCGACAGCGCCGCGCGCACCCCCTCCGACAGCGGTCCCGCCGCCTGGGCCCGTCACCTCGCCGAACTGCTCGGCACCCGGTACGGCTTCGGTGGCTCGCCCGCCGACTACCGGCGGCTGGAGTCCTCGCTGCTGCACGAGGTGCTGCGGCGGCGCCGCGGCCTGCCGATCCTGCTGTCGGTGGTGTGGATGGAGGTCGCCCGGCGGGCCGGCGCCCCCGTGTACGGGGTGGCGCTGCCCGGCCATTTCGTCGTCGGCTTCGGCGACCCCCTGGGCGCGCATGTGCTGGCCGATCCGTTCGGCGGCGGCCGGCTGCTGACCGAGGAGGACACCGAGCTGCTGGTCGCGGGCGCGACCGGCGAGCGGCTGAGCCGGCGGATGACGGCGCCCGCCGACCCCCTGGAGATCGTGCTGCGGGTGCTCAACAACATCCGGGCCTGGGCACGGGCGCGGCCCGAGCACAGCGCGGTGCAGCTGTGGGCGCTGGAGCTGTCGCTGCTGCTGCCGAGCCATCCGGCGCGGCTGCGCCTGGAGCGGGCCCAACTGCTCGTCGAGCGCGGTGCCTTCCTCGCGGGCGCGGCCGAGCTGGAGGAGTACGCGCGGGTGGTGGAGCCGGTCGAGCCCGCCGGGGCGAAGGCGATCCGGCGTCAGGCCGCGGCGGCGCGCGCCATGCTCAACTGAGCGGCGGCGGGGGTGCGGCGGACGACCAGCACCGTGGCATCGTCCTTGAGGTCGCCGTCGGTGAAGGTTTCCAGGTCGGCGCGGAGCGTACGGGCCAGTTCGGCCGGCTCCAGATGCGTCCACCCGGCCAGCCGCTCGGCCAGCGGGTAGAACTCGCCGTCCGTGCAGCGCGCCTCGGTCACCCCGTCCGTGCACAGCACGATCCAGTCGTCGGGCGCGGGGTGGATCCGCACGCTGTGCAGGGGCTCCGCGCTGAGCGCGCCCAGGCCGAGGGGCAGGCCGCCCTCACCGTCGCGGCGCTCGTGGACCTGGCCGTCGCGCACCAGGTAGTACGGGATGTGGCCGCAGGACAGCACGTGGCCCTGCGACCGGCCGGGCATGCTGCGCACCTCCATCAGCAGCGCGGTGACGAAGCGCCCTTCGGTGCCCGGCTCGGCCGAGCGGGCGTTGTAGCGGGCCAGCGCCTGCTCCATCCGCCCGGCCACCGACTCCAGTGAGTCCTGGTACTGCGCGGCCTCGCGGAACGACGCCAGCACGTCGATGCCCGCGCCGATGGCCGGCATGCCCTTGCCCTGGACGTCGCCGATCATCAGCCGCAGCCCGTGCGGGGTGTCGATGGCCTCGTAGATGTCGCCGCCGACCCGGGCCCCCTCCTGGGCGGAGACATAGAAGCCGTACACCTCGGCCGGGCCTGCCCGCAGCGGCAGCTCGCGCAGCACCGCCCGCTGCACCGTGTCGGCCACCAGGGACGTCCGGGCGTGCAGCGCCTCGCGCTGGAGCCGGATGCGGCACAGCACCAGGGAGAACGCGGCCACCAGGAAGGAGCCGAAGACGCCCACCACCCGGGTGGCCGGAATCCAGTCGGGCACGGTGAAGATGTCGACATAGGTCAGGCACACGACGAAGACGGCGGAGACCACCAGCGTCCGGCGGAACGAACACCGCAGCGCGGCGTACAGCGGGACGAAGCCCACGAAGGCCGAGATGTGCAGCTCCGGGCCGGTCGTCGCATCCAGCACGGCGACGACGACGATCACGATGATCAGGAACACCGGCGTCCAGCGGCCGCTGTCCGTGCCTCGGTCGTCAGCCTTCACCCTTCAAGCCTGCGATATGCCGCCCGGCAGCGCACCGGGACGGCGGCGCCGGTCCTCCGGGATCCGACGGGGCACCACGCCTAGGGTGTGTCGTTTGGATCAGGGCGGATCAGGGAGCGGGGTCTGGTGCACTTCGTTCGCTGCGCTCTCTCCGTCTCGGCTCCACAAGAGCCACCGGATGCCGAGCGCGATCGCAAGGCGGAGGAGGGAGTCGACGCGGGGCGATGGGGGTCCCCCCGCGCCGTTCAGGCGTGGGGGAGTGCGTGCCAGACCCCGCGAGCCCGCCATGATCCAAACGACACACCCTAGAGCCAGCCCTTGTCGCGGGCCGTGCGGACCGCCTCGGCGCGGTTGCGGGCGGCGGTCTTCTGGATGGCGAGGGAGAGGTAGTTGCGGACCGTGCCCTGGGAGAGATGGAGGGCGTGGGCGATCTCGGCGTTGGTGGAGCCGTCGGCGGCGGCCCCCAGGACCTCCCGCTCCCGCTCGGTCAGCGGGCTGGCGCCGTCGGCGAGCGCGGCCGCCGCCAGCACCGGGTCGATGACCCGCTCAC
Organism: Streptomyces sp. 2323.1; assembly: GCF_900221035.1. Taxonomy (NCBI): domain Bacteria; kingdom Bacillati; phylum Actinomycetota; class Actinomycetes; order Kitasatosporales; family Streptomycetaceae; genus Streptomyces; species Streptomyces sp. 2323.1. The sequence continues at coordinate 2,827,749 of NZ_LT907981.1, forward strand.
CGCGCAGAACGCACCGCACCGCGTCGGCGAGCCGGGCCGCCGGGGCGTCCTTGACGAGGAAGGCGTCGGCGCCGGCCTCCATGGCGCGGCGCAGATAGCCGGGGCGGCCGAAGGTGGTCAGAATGACGATCTTGACGCCGGGCAGCGCGTCGCGCAGCGCGGCGGCGGCGTCCAGTCCGCTGAGGCCGGGCATCTCGATGTCCAGCAGCGCTACGTCCACGGCGTGGTCCCGTGCGGCCGGGACCACCTCGTCCCCGCGGGCCGCCTGGGCGACGACGTCGAGATCGGCCTCCAGCGACAACAGCGCGGCCAGCGCCTCGCGGACCATCGACTGGTCCTCCGCCAGCAGCACTCTGATCATGCGGGCCAGCCTAAGCCGTACGGGTGGGGTGCCGCGGCGCCGGATACGCGACGGGAAACGGAGGGCCGTGCTCCACCGGCCCGTCCGGGGCCCGGCCGGTGCCCGACTCGGGAGAGCTGTCCAGGGCGGGGGCCGGGGCGCCCGGCGGGGCGGCGGCGCCCAGCGGGACATAGGCGCGCAGGGCGAAGCCGCGCCCGCGCGGGGCGGGTCCGGTCTCCAGCCGGCCGCCGACCGGCCCGAGGCGTTCGCGCAGACCGCTGAGGCCGTTGCCGTCGTGCTGGGCGCGGGGCGGGCCCGCGCCGTCGTCGAGCACCGTCAGACACAGAAAGCGGCGCTCATCGGCCTCCCACTCCTCGGAGAGCAGCAGTTCGCAGCGGTGCGCCCCGCTGTGCCGCAGGACGTTGGTGACGGCCTCGCGCAGCGCCCAGGCCAGCACGCCCTCCTCATCGGCGGCGAGCCCGCGGTATTCGCCCTCCAGCGCCGGGTCGGCGGTGACCGTGATCCCCGCGGTGCGCAGCGCGGCCCGGGCGCCGGCCAGCTCCACGGCGAGCCGGGGCCTGCGGTAGCCGGTGACCGCCTCCCGCACGTCGACCAGCGCCTGTCTGCTGACCTGCTCTATGTCGGCGACCTGCCGGGCGGCGTCCTCGGGCCGGTCGGGCAACATCCGGCCGGCCAGCTCGCTCTTGAGCGTTATCAGGGAGAGGGAGTGGCCGAGGAGGTCGTGCAGATCGCGGGCGAGCCGCAGCCGCTCGTCGTTGGCGGCCAGGCGGGCGACCTCCTGGCGGGCGGCGCGCAGCTCCGTGGTCGTCCGGATCAGATACTGCACCCCGACCATCATGAAGCCGCTGCCCAGCGCGGGCAGGCCGTAGGAGAAGAGGTAATAGCCGTGGATCTGCGGATAGCTCGCCCCGATGGTGAGCAGGACCGCGGTGATCAGCGGAATGGACCACCGGGACTGCTGCCAGGGCAGCACCACCGCCGAGCCGACGCTGGTGAAGATGAACAGCACCAGCCAGGAGGCGTCCAGGATCCAGGACAGGGTGACGGACAGCGCCAGCATGACGGCCAGCAGGCCGTACATCGGCAGGGGGGTGGTCTTGCGCCACAGATGACGGAAGATCAGCAGGAAGTAGGCGAGAACGAAGAGCGTGAGCCCCAGGCTGCCCCAGATCCGCTCGGCCAGGGAGATGCCGGGCTCCAGCATCCGGCCCACCGGGCCGGCGAGATACAGCAGCCAGACGGCGATCCAGGCCGTCTTGCCGAGCGCCTGGCGGCGGGTGCGGGCCGCCTGCCCCATCATCATGGGGTTCTCGACCCCGGGCTCACTCGTCATCTCCCCGCCTCTCACGCCTTTCTGGTGTCCTTGCGGTACAGCCAGGCCGCGCCGCCGGCGAAGACCAGCAGGTAACCGGCCAGGAGGGCGATGTCCTTCCCATGCGGTGCGCCGCCAGCCTCGACGGCGGTGCCGAGCGCCGCGTACGCATGCGTCGGGAGCCACTCGGCGACATTCTGCGCCCACTGCGGCAGGAACGTCAGCGGCATCCACAGGCCACCGAGGAACGCCAGGCCGAAGTAGCACAGCATCGCGATCGGGCGCACCGCGTCGCCGGTGGCCAGATAGCCGATGGCCACGCCCAGGGCGGCGAAGACGAAACTGCCGAGCCAGGTGCCGGCCGCGATGGCGAGCCACTGCCAGGCCTCCAGCCGTACGCCCTTGACCACCGCGCCGACCAGCAGGACCAGCAGGATCGAGGGCAGGCTGACGGTCGCGGCGGCGGCTATCTTCGCGGCGACATAGCCACGTCCGGGCAGCGCGGTCAGCCGCAGTTGGCGCACCCAGCCGTTCTCGCGCTCCTTGGCGATGCGCTCGCTGTTGCCCAGCAGGACGGCGGTCATGGCACCGAATGCTGCCATGGAGACCATGAAGTACAGCCCCATGTTCAGCTGCATACCGGGGATCGGCTTGCTGTCCGCGCCGCCCGCGATGATCAGGTACAGCGCCGGCGGATAGATCACCGAGAAGAACATGAACTTCTTGTTGCGCAGGGCGCGGATGATTTCCAGCTTGATCAGGGTGGTCATCGGGCCGCCTCCTCGGCGGTGGCAGAGCTCGCGTCGGACGCCGTGGTGAGGGCGAGGAAGGCCTGCTCCAGGCCGAGGCCGGAGACTTCGAGGTGGTGCGGGTAGCAGCCGAGGCCGTAGAGGGCGTGGACGGTGGCGTCGGCGTCCTGGGACTGGATGCGGACCGTACGGCCCGAGATCTCCAGGGATGTCAGGGACGGCAGGCCGAGCAGCGCTTCGCGGTCGATCGGCCCGTCGAGGTCGAAGGCGATCCGGCGGGCGCCGGCCCGGGCCTTGATCTCGGCGGCGGTGCCGTCGGCCAGCACCCGGCCGCGGTGCAGCACGATGACCCGGTCGGCGATCGCGTCGGCCTCTTCGAGGTAGTGGGTCGCGAAGAGGACCGTCCGGCCCTGGTCGGCCTGTTGGCGCATCGCGCCCCAGAAGGTCTGGCGGGCGGAGACGTCCATACCGGTGGTCGGCTCGTCCAGCACGATCAGGTCGCCCGCGCCGGCGGTGGCCATCGCGAAGCGGACCCGCTGTTCCTGGCCGCCGGAGAGCTTGTCGACCGTGCGGTCGGCGATGTCGGTGAGGCCGGCCGCGGTCAGAACCTCGTCGAGCGGATGGCCGCGCGGATGCAGATCGCAGGCGAGCTTGACCAACTCCCTGACCTTGACGCCTTCCATCAGGCCGCCGCTCTGCAGCATCGCGCCGACCCTGCCCTGCTCGATGGCGCGCTGCGGGGTCGTACCGAACAGCGTCACGCGGCCGGCGTCGGCGGTGCGCAGCCCGAGGAGCAGATCAAGGGTGGAGGACTTGCCCGCGCCGTTGGGGCCGAGGAGGGCGACGGTCTCGCCCGGGTACAGCTCCAGATCGAGGTCGGCCACCGCGCGCACCGCGCCGTAAGCCTTGCTGACCTGCCGGAAGCTGACCACGGGGGCCCGGGCCGCCTCCTGGGCGGTACCGGCTGGGGTGGTCGCTGTGGTCGTCATGTCCCTCAGCATCCGCGAGGGGGCACCGTGTGCGGCAGTGTCGAGTGTCCGCACTGTGCCATGACATCTGTCATGGGGAAGGCCCCCTAGGGGACGTTCCCGGTGTGCGCCGGGAATGCGCCCTGGGGGGCCTCCTGCCTGCGGATCCGCCGCCGCGTGGCGGTCAGTTGCCGTTGGTGGCGATGGTCTGGATCCGCTCGGACGGGGTGGTGCCGAGCAGTGCCCTGCCGACCGCGCTCGCCACTTCCTCGACGCTGACGGGGTGCTTGGAGCCGTCTCCCTTGGTCACCAGCACGCCGTTGAAGGTGTCGCCGTAGAGCGCCTTGAGCGCCGGACGGTCGTAGTACGGCACCAGCGCGCCGTTGACGATCTTGAAGGACAGGAACTTCGGGATGGACTTCTGCGGGCTGAAGGAGACCGTGTGCGCCGCGTCCGTACGGACCGTCACCAGGCCGGACATCGCGGGCTCGGCGAACTGCTTCAACGCCTTGTCCACCGCGGCCTTGCTGACCTGCGGCTGCTGGGTGCTGGCGGCCAGCACCACCGGGGCGTCGGAGCCGGTCGTGGCGCGCCGGCGGTAGGCGTCGGCGACCTTCTTCTTGGACGCCTGCACGTCGATGGCCTTGTGCGGTCTCCCGTAGTGCGGCACCGCCTTGCCGTTCTCGAAGGTGATCCCGCCGTCCGCGGTGGCGCCTCCGGGTCCGGCGGCGTTCTCCAGCGCGATCTGCAGCTTCTCGTCGTCGACGAGCACCGCCGGCTCGGCCGTGCGGCTCACGCCGAACAGCGAGCCGATGACGGAGACGGGGTTGTAGTCCCGGCCGGCCGCCTTGCGGACGGTGGCCTGCGGGTCGATGTCCAGGCCCGCCTTGGCGGGCTGGAGGGTCTCGGACTTGCCGTCGACGGTGAGCTTGAGGGGCTCGCTGCGGCGGCCCTTGAGCTCCGCCTCCAGCTTCTTGACGGCGTCTTCCTTGCTGGAGCCGCCGATGTCCACACCGAGCGCGGTGGTGCCGTTGGGCACGTCGGCGTGGTCGAGCAGCAGCCCCGCGCCGTAGGCGACGCCGGCCAGGACCACGACGGCCACACCCAGGAGAACGAGCTTGTTACGGCCCTTTTTGGGCGGGTTGATCGGCTCGGGGATCTTGGGCCGCGGCTTGGGGGCGGCGCCCTCGCCCTCGCCGGCCGGGCCGGCCGGGAACGGCGACGGGGACGACGGGCCGTCCGCGCCGGGGGTCTTCGGGATGCCGCTGACCAGCGTGTCGCCGGACACCCGGCTGTGGCCCCCGGCCGGTCCGCCCTGCGGGCCGCTCTTCCCGCGCCTGCCCTTCGGGCCGCCGGGCGCGGAGCCCTGGGGGCCGCCGGGCAGCCCGCCCGAGATCCCGCCGCCGGCGCCGAGGCCGCTGCCCGGCCCGGCGAGCGGCGCCGGCGGCTGCGGGGTGAGCTCGGCGGTGTCGTCGATCCGGGGCGTGGCGCCGGTGCCGGCGTCACTGAAGCCGGGCGGGAGGTTGAGCGCGGAACTGCCGCGCGCCGGCCCGGTCGTCGGTCCGCTGGGGCCGGCCGCCGGGGAGTCGAACGGGCTGTGGTCGCGGGCGGGCCCCGCGGGGGCGTCGAACGGCGAGGGGCCGCCGACCGCACCGTCGAACGGCGACGGGGCACCGGCCGGGCCGCCGTCGAACGGCGAACCGCCGGGACGGGCACCGCCGCCGGGACGGGCACCGCTGTCGTACGGCGACACGCCCTCCTGCGGGGCCGGGCCGTCCTGCGGGGCCGGGCTGTCGGAGAAGTACGGCAGGTCGGGGCGCTGCTGCGGCGTGGCGCCCGAGGTGCCGCGCGGCGGGGTCGCACCGCCCGGGGCGGGCGGCGCCGGGTGCGAGCCGGTCGTGGAGGACGCACCGCCGGCGCCGGCCTGCGGCTTGCGCGGCGCGAACCAGTCGCTGGTCTTCTCGGGGCGGCCGGCCGCGGGGGCCTCCTCCGCCGGAGCCTCGGGCCGCGGCGTGTTCGCCGTACGCTCCGCGTTCCGCTCGCCGCCTGGGCGGGGCGTTCCCCGGGAGCCGGCGGAACCGCCGGATCCAGCCGATGCGTTCATGCCGGACTCCTCACCGACGGGCTTGCGCACGACGACCGGCGGGATGGGGCGCGACCCCGGAATGTTGATCTTGATCCGCGTCGTCAGCGTGGTCTCGGTTTTGGGCTCCTCCGGCCGCGCCGCGGCACCGGGCGCCGGCGCCTCGTCGGCATCTCCCCTGGGCGAGCCGTACGGCGGCGTCCCTGACGGGTACGCGGCTCCGCCACGGCCCTGGGGGCCGGAGGACGAACTGTCAGATTCACGACTCAAAGCAGGTTCTCCCGGTTGGCTCCGCCGCTCGTCAGAGATGTTTCCCGGCCCACAGACCGGGAGGTGCCCCCAGGGCGGCGCGACGGCGCGCACCACCATACTGTCCGCCGCGGGCGGGCACCCGGGGAGCGTACGAACACCGCCGCCATGGGCGAACCCCCGGGACCCGGTCCGTTCACCCCGACCCGCGTGGCATCCGTCCCGGTATCCACCACGTCATCCGCCAACTCGGCCGTACCGGACGCCCGCCACACGCATCTGGGCGGCGGTGGCACAGATCACAGCGACCAGGATCCCGCCGAGGAGGAAGATGTACGAGCCGAGCCCGGCGCCGAAAAGAAAGTCACCTTCCGGCCGGACATCGCCGAGCAGGACGAACACGGTCACCAGCCAGGCCGCGCCGGGTACCAGCACGCCCGCGGGGGTGCCGGTCGCCCTGCCGCCCCCGTAGAAGAGCCCGCCGACGCCGGCGAGCGCCAGCAGCAACCCGCCGGGGAACCAGGCCGCTTGCACCAGCGTCCCGGCGAACGCGACCAGTACACCGGCGACCAGCAGCAGCACATAGGTGCCGGCCCTGCCCCCGGTGAGCGGAGGGACGCCGGCGTCCACCACCGGCGGCCCGACCGCGGACGCGCCCGAGCCCGCCCTGGACCGCTGCCCCTTGCCGGCGCCCGCTGCGCCGTTCTCCTTGTCGGCAGCTCGGCCCTTCCCACTGCCGGTGGCTCCGCCCTTCCCCTTGTCGGCGGCTCCGCCGCCCTTGGACGTGCTCATTCCGCCGCCTCCTCGATCCGGGTGCTCTCCTGCGTCCCCACCCTGCCACCGATGCCGGCGAAGAGATCGTCCTCGCGTGCGCCGTCCGCCGCGCCCGGAACGCCGTGCACCAGCCGATAGTGCTCGGTGGCGAACAGCGGCTGGCCCAGGTCGTTGGAGAGCGCGAAGAACGGTCCGTCGACCGCGATCTGGGTGTAGTGCGCGCGCATCGCCGCCGTCTTGGCGTCCGCGGCGGCGCGGCCGCCGGTGACGGACGCCGTGACCTCGGCATCCGGCACCACTCCGGGCACGTCGTCGGCGGAGGCGATGCCGGGGAAGGTGTGACCGGCCGCGCGCAGCCGCGCGAAGCCCTCCTCGACCGCGGAGCGGGGGTTGCAGTTCCAGTAAATCTTCCCGATCGCATGGGAGCCGCCCAGCTCGGGCCGGAAATCCGCGGCCGCGGCGAGCTCGGCGCCGCGCATCGCCACCCGGTGCGCCTGGATGTGGTCGGGGTGGCCGTATCCGCCATGCGGGTCGTAGGTGACCATGACCTGCGGCCGGACCTCACGGATCACGGCGACCAGTTCGGCGGCCGCCTCGTCGAGCGGGGCCTGCCAGAAACAGTCGGGCCGCTCGTTCTGCGGGGCGCCCATCATGCCGGAGTCGCGGTAGCGGCCCGGCCCGCCGAGGAAGCGGTGGTCCGTGACGCCCAGGGCCGCCATCGCGGCGGCCAGCTCGCCGACGCGGTACGGACCGAGGGTGTCGTCGCGGTCCGGCGCGAGGTGGGCGAGTTCGGGCGGGATGACCTCGCCCTCCTCGCCGCGCGTACAGGTCACCAGGGTGACCTGGGCGCCCTCGGCCGCGTACCTGGCCATGGTCACGCCATTGTTGATCGACTCGTCGTCGGGGTGGGCATGCACGAGCAGCAGCCGGCGCGACGGGACGGGTCCCGTGGCGGACGGTGGCGTGAGGGAAGCGGGCCGGTCGGTCATGCCGACAGCCTACGAGCCGCCCGGTCCGCCGCCCGCAGGCGAGCCCGGCCGCCGCCCGTGCGCCCCGCCCGAGGGCGGACGCCGGACGGACGGGCCGGGACCGGAACGCGTCAGAACTTGATGTTGCCGAGCATGCCGGCGACGTTCGTCGTCAGCTGCTTGATCGTCGGGGCGATGGACGAGCTGGCCAGATAGAAGCCCAGCAGCATGCAGACAAGGGCATGCGGGGCCTTCAGTCCAGACTTCTTGACAAGCAAGAAGACGATGATCGCCAGCAGCACCACCGCCGAAATCGAGAGTGCCACGGCGGCTCACCTCCAAGTACTCATGGTCCGGACAGAGTTGAGGGTGTCCGGACCGACTCCACGACCCGCACACCCGGGTATGCCAAGGGCTCTTTACCCCGTACCCACTACGCGCAAGGGATCATAACTTTCCGCGCTAGCGCATAAGTCGGAGCACGGAAGCAGAGCGGGGGCGCACATGATCTTCACGAATGCGACCGCGGTGAGCCCGTAGGCTCGGCACCATGACCGGACAGCCTTCGTTCCCGCGGCAATACGCCCGTACGCAGCGCTTCACTCTGGGTGCACCGCGCAGCTATGCGCTCTCCCCCGACGGTGCCCGCGTCGCCTTCCTCCGCTCCCCCTCGGGCACCGATCGCCGGCAGCATCTGTGGGTGCTCGACCTGGCGCAGGGACGGGAGTTCACCGCCGCCGATCCCGAGGCCCTCCTGGCCGGCGCGGAGGAGCAGCTTCCGCCGCAGGAGCGGGCCCGCCGCGAGCGCAGCCGGGAGAGCTCGGCGGGCATCGTCGGCTACGCCACGGATTCCGCGGTGGAATTGGCCGCTTTCTCCCTTTCCGGCCGGCTGTTCGTCTCCGAGCTGCGGGCCGGCACCACCCGTGAACTCCCGGTTCAGGGGCCGGTGGTGGACCCCCGCCCGTCGCCGGACGGCCGCCAGGTGGCCTTCGTGGCGGAGGGCCGGCTGCGGGTGGTCGCGGTGGACGGCGCCACGACCTCGGACGCGGGCGACGCCGACCCCGCCGCCGGGCCGGCCGACCGGGTGCTGGCGGAGCCCGACGGGCCCGAGGTGACCTGGGGGCTCGCGGAGTTCATCGCGGCCGAGGAGATGGGCCGCTACCGGGGCTTCTGGTGGTCCCCGGACAGCGACGCCGTGCTGGCCGCGCGGGTCGACGAAGCGCCGGTGCAGCGCTGGTGGATCTCCGACCCCGCCCATCCGGACCAGGAGCCCGTCCGGATCGCGTACCCGGCGGCGGGCACCCGCAACGCCGAGGTCACCCTGACGCTCTTCGGGCTGGACGGCTCGCGCACGGACGTCGTCTGGGACACCGAGCGCTACCCCTATCTCGCGCGCGTCCACTGGTCCGCGGCCGGGCCGCCGCTGCTGCTCGTCCAGGCCCGCGACCAGCGCGACCAGCGCTATCTGACCGTCGACACCACGACCGGCGCGACCCGGACGGTGCACGACGACGAGGACGAGGCATGGGTCGAGCCGTTCCCCGGGGTGCCGGCCTGGACCCCGGACGGCCGGCTGGTGCGGATCGCGGACGAGGGCGGCGCCCGCAAGCTGTTCGTCGGCGCCCGCCCGCTGACCGGGGCACCGCTGCACGTCCGGGCCGTCCTGGACATCGGCGAGGACGACGTCCTCTTCTCCGCGAGCGGCACCGACATGCACGACATCGGGGTCTATCGCGCCTGGTTCCGCGGCAGCGGTGACCAGGGCGGCTGGGAGCGGGTGGGCGAGCGGCCGTATCCGACGGTGTCCTCCGCGGTGCGCGGCGGTGCGCTGACCGTGCTGTCCCAGACGTCGCTGGAGTGGCCCGGCACCCGGGTGGAGGTGGTGCGGCTGGATCCGGACGGCGGGGAGAAGACCCTTGCCACGATCGGCTCGTGCGCCGAGGAGCCGGTGCTGACCGCCCGTCCCCGCCTGGTCCGTGCCGGGGAGCGGGAGATTCCGTGCGCGGTGCTGCTGCCCGCCGGATATACGGAAGGCGATGGTCCGCTGCCGGTGCTGATGGACCCGTACGGCGGTCCGCACGGCCAGCGGGTGGTCGCCGCGCACCATGCCCATCTGACCTCGCAGTGGTTCGCCGACCAGGGTTTCGCGGTGATCGTCGCGGACGGCCGGGGCACCCCGGGCCGCTCCCCCGCCTGGGAGAAGGCGATGTTCCGCGACGTCGCCGACGTCGCCCTGGACGACCAGATCCACGCCCTGCACGCGCTGGCCGAATCCTTTCCCCTCGACCTGACGCGGGTGGCGATCCGCGGCTGGTCCTTCGGCGGCTACCTCGCGGGGCTGGCGGCGCTGCGCCGCCCGGATGTCTTCCATGCGGCGGTGGTGGGTGCACCGGTGTCCGACCTGCGGCTGTACGACACCCACTACCAGGAGCGGTATCTGGGGCACCCGGACGAGGAGCCGGCCGTCTACGCCGCGAACTCGCTGGTCACGGACGAGGGGTTGTCCGGAGCGGTGGAGCCGCACCGCCCGCTGCTGCTGGTGCACGGCCTCGCGGACGACAACGTGGTCGTGGCGCATGCGCTGCGGCTGTCCGCGGCGCTGCTGGCCGCGGGCCGGCCGCACGAGATGCTGCCGCTGACCGGGGTGACCCACATGGCCTCGCAGGAGCAGGTGGCCGAAAACCTGCTGCTGCTCCAAGTCGACTTCCTCAAGCGGTCGTTGGGGATGTACGCCTGACGCGGTACGGCCCCGCCGGGCTCCAGGGTCCGGCGGGACGCGGTCTCACCAGCCGGGCGGGAGCCTGGACGGCGGCGGCGGGGCGTGCGGCGGCCGCGCCTCACCGGGGGCCGAGCCGTAGGCCCGTACGGCGTCGACGTCCCGGGAGGTGTCCGGCAGGCCGGGCCGGGCCGCCGCGAGCAGCACGACGAGCGCGGCGGCCGCCACGAACACGGCGGTGCCCGCCTCCAGTTGGGAGCGGACGGACAGCGCGGCCAGGCGTCCGAACGCCCCGGCACGGGCGGTATGGACGAGCGCCACGGCCCCGTGCGCCAGCAGCAGCGCCGCGGCCGTCAGGGCGGCGGGCCGGCTCAGGGCCGCACGGCGCAGTGCGGCGGCCGCGGCCCCCAGGGCCAGGACGGCGAGCGCCGCCCCCTGCCAGTGCACCGGGGGCTGCAACAGGGCCCGAAAGACGGAGGCGTCGCCCAGCAGCCCCTTGCGGTAGAGGTACCAGCCGAGCTGCTGCCGCCAGTGGATCTCCCAGCCGGCGAGGACGATGCCGGCGGCGCCCAGGAGGACGGCGGCGGTGCCGGCCGCCCCCCGGTACGGGCTGCCGGGGCGCCCGGGCCCCACTGCGGAGGGCACCGCTCGGACCACGCCGTACACCGGGGCCATCGCCCCCGCCGCCCCGTGCGCAGCCCCCGCCGTGTGCCGGCCCGGCCTTCCGGGCGACCGCCGTCGGCCCGCCGCGACCACCACGAGCAGTGCGGCCGCCAGGGCGAGTTGAGCGAGGACGGTCAGCCGTGCCCACCCGGTGAGACCGCCGTCCAGCCCCTGGAGCCAGTCCGCGCCCAGCACCCACACCAGCGGGATCCGCAGCAGCGCGACGGCGGCCGCCAGGGACAGCAGGGCGCCCGCGGCGACGGACGAGGTGACGGCGGTACGCCTCTGGGCCACCGCGGCGGCGAGCGCGCCGAGCACCAGCAGCGGGTCGAGCGCCGAGGTGGCCCAGGCGGTGAACTCCCGCGGCCTGCGGGTCTCGCCCAGCCAGGCCCACCACACATCCGCGCTGTGCTCGGCGACGGCCAGGTCCCGGATGATCCAGCCCGCGCTGAGCAGCGCGAGCAGCAGGCAGATCAGGGCACCGGCTCCGCGCGCACCGCGGGTGAGAACGCCGTCCCGCACTGTGGACACGGCCTGCCCCCTGTCCACGTCGTTGTCCTCGGTTCGTTCACAACGCCACCGTCCCGGCGGCGCCTACCGCAGGTCTACTGCAGTCTCGGCGCCGGGACAACTGACCCGAATGGAGCAACGGACGAAAACGTCATACGACGACCGGCCGGGTCGCCCACCTGGCGTCCCGGCCGGTCTACGGCACCCGCACGGCCGTACGTTGTTCATCATGGCGCGTCCGTATATCGGAGTTGCGACAGGGAAGTTGCCAGCTTGTTAAAGCGGTTTGGTGCGATATGTCCGCTCATGACGCATATCCCGCCCACTTGTCAAGCACGCCCGGGCGTCGATATGCGCAATCTTCGCTCAAGAAGCAGACGACCTGCGCATGAGCGCACCCGATCCCCTTGACTCCGCCGTAAATAACTTGCGAAAGTCCGCTCATCCAGCGGTGCGAATCGGCGCCGCTTCACGTTCCAAGAGAACTCGGCGCGGGGGCACTTCGCGATGACTAGTCCATCCCAGACCGCGGCTTCAGAGTCCGACACCCCAGGACTTGGGCCCCAGGGTCTGAAGAAGGAAAAGAAGAGCAAGGGCGGTGAGCTCGTCGGCCGATCCCCCGGCCAATTGATGTGGATGCGCTTCAAGCGCGACCGCACGGGCGTCGTCTGCGCGATCGTCGTGCTGGCCTTCTTCGTCATTGCGGCGCTGGCCCCGGTGATCGGTTCGCTGTACGGCAAGGACCCGTACACGCTCTACGGGAACAACGACCCCAACCTCCTCGACGAGTTCGGCTACCCCGCGGGCGCCAACGGCGGCATCTCGCCCGAGCACTGGTTCGGCGTCGAACCGTCCCTGGGCCGCGATGTGTTCATGCAGTTGATCTACGGGATGCGGATGTCGCTCGGCATCTCCGTCGCGGTGACCCTGCTGACCGTGGTCACCGGCATCCTCATCGGCGTGACGGCCGGGTACGTCGGCGGCCGGACGGACTACTTCCTCAGCCGGGTGATCGACTTCCTGCTGGCGTTCCCCAGCCAGCTGACGTTCGTGGCGTTCATGCCGGTCGTCGTGGCCCTCTTCGTGCCGCCGGGCGACGAGACACCCACGTACGTGCGGGTCTGCGCCCTGGTCATCGTGCAGTGGTTCCTCGGCTGGATGGGTCTGGCGCGACTGCTGCGCGGTCAGGTGCTGTCCCTGCGCGAGCGGGAGTTCGTCGAGGCGGCCAAGATCACCGGCGCCTCGCCCTGGCGGATCATCCGCAAGGAACTGCTGCCGAACGTCGTCACCCCGGTCCTGGTGCAGAGCACCTACATGCTTCCCCTCTTCGTGACCTCCGAGGCGGGCCTGTCCTTCCTCGGTGTCGGCATCGTGGAGCCGACCCCCGACTGGGGCCGGCTGTTCCAGGCGGGCGCCCGGTACTACGAGAACGACCCCACCTTCTTGCTCTTCCCCGCCGTGGCCATGCTGATCTTCGTGCTCTGCTTCAACCTCCTCGGAGACTCGGTACGCGACGCCTTCGATCCCAAGTCCGGGCGCTGATCGTCCACTTGAAGGGGGGCTTGCTGTCACCCCTGCCGGGTCTGCCCGGGATGCGTCAGACAGCACATCTCGTCACCAACTGACAGGCAGGTGCTTGGAATCCCATGAACGCACTTTCTACGCGCAGAGCACGCGCGGCGATAGTGGCCCTCGCGGCCGGATCGCTCGCGCTCACCGGTTGCAGCGGCGGCAGCGGCTCCAACCAGGACAAGTCGCAGACCGACAAGGACGCCGCGGCCCAGGCGAAGGCGATCCCGATGGGCACCGCCGCCGACTCCGTCGGCCCCGCGGTCGCCGTCAAGGGCGCCCACTCCGGCGGCACCATCCGGGTCTACCAGCGTGACAGCTACAACCACCTGGACCCGGGCCAGATGTACGTCAGCGACATGAAGGCGCTGTCGCAGCTGATCTTCCGCGGCCTGACCAGCTTCAAGCAGGACGACAAGGGCAACGCCAAGGTCGTGGGCGACCTCGCCACCGACGCCGGCCAGATGTCCGACGGCGGCAAGACCTGGAAGTACACGCTCAAGGACGGCATCAAGTTCGAGGACGGCACGCCGATCACCTCGAAGGACATCCGCCACAGCATCGAGCGGCTGTACTCCAAGTTCATCACCGACGGCCCGACCTATGTGCAGACCTGGCTGTCCGGCGCCGGCACCGCGTACCGCAAGGCGCTGCCGGACGGTCCGTACAAGGGCGACCACCTGCCCAAGAACGTGCTGGACACCCCGGACGCGAAGACCATCATCTTCCACTTCAAGCAGCCGAACTCGCAGCTGCCGTACGCGCTGACGATGCCCGGCTACAGCGCGGTCCCGGACAGCGCGAAGGACACCAAGGACGCCTACGACGTCGCCCCGGTGTGCTCCGGTCCGTACAAGATCGCCTCGTTCAAGTCCGGCAAGGCCATGCAGCTGGTCCGGAACAAGAACTGGGACCCGAAGACGGACCCGATGCGCCACCAGTACCCGGACGGGTACAACATCACCTTCAACCACCAGGCCTCGGACTCCACCAAGCGCCTGATGGCCGACCAGGGTGAGGCCAAGAACGCGATCAGCTTCACCAACTCGGTCGACCCCACGCTGACCAAGAACGTGCTGGACAACGCCAGCGCCAGCAAGCGCCTGGTCCAGGGCTACCAGCCCTACGTCTGGCAGATGAACTTCAACATGGACCGCCTCAAGGACAAGAAGATCCGCGACGCGATCACCTACGCCCTGCCGAACCAGCAGATCGTCCGGGTCAACGGCGGCAGCTACGGCGGCGAGATCGCGGGCGGTCTGCTCGCCCCGACCGTCGCGGGCTACAAGAAGGGCTACGACCCCTACGGCAAGCTCTCGCACCCCAACGGTGAGCCGGAGAAGGCCAAGAAGCTCCTCAAGGAAGCCGGCAAGTCGGGCATGAAGCTCGTCTACGCCTACTCCAACACCGAGGCGCGCCAGAAGGAAGCCGTCGTCATCGAGGACGCGCTGACCAAGGCCGGCTTCAACGTGCAGAAGAAGGAGGTCGACGCCGCCTCCTGGTACGAGCAGATGGGCAAGGTCAAGAACGGCTTCGACATCTACATGACCGGCTGGGGCCAGGACTGGCCGGACGCCTCGACCGTCATCCCGCCGTCCTACGACGGCACCACCATCCAGGACGGCGCGTCGAACTACTCGCACATCAACGACAAGCACGTGAACTCCGAGATCGCCCGCATCACGAAGATCACGGACGTCGCGAAGGCCACCGCCGAGTGGCAGAAGCTGCACCAGTACATCGTGGAGAAGGTCAACCCGGCCGCGCCGGTCTTCTACACCAAGGTGCTCCAGCTGTACGGCTCGAACATCGGCGGCGCCCGCTACAACCTGGACGTCAGCTACGTCGACCCGAACACGCTGTTCCTGAAGAAGTGACGAGCGCGCACCGCCTCGTCTGACGAAGGCACTCCGGAGAGCGCGCACACGGCGGAACGCGCGCCCTCCGGGGCCTTCCCAGCCACCCCTCACACCCACTGCCGCCGCCGTCCTGAGAGCAGCGAACTGCCATGCTTCAATTCCTACTTCGCCGGACGTTCGGCGCTGTTGTCATCCTTGTTCTGCTCAGTGCCTTCACCTTCTTCGTCTTCTTCGGTGCCGGTGACCCGGCCGCGATGTCCTGCGGCAAGAACTGCACCGCGGACAACATCGCGCTGATCCACCAGAACCTCGGCCTCGACAAGCCCCTGACGACCCAGTTCTGGGACTTCATCGTCGGCATCTTCGCCGGCCGCGACTACTCCATCGGCCACTGCAGCGCCCCGTGCTTCGGCTACTCCTTCGCGACCAAGCAGGACGTCTGGTCGACGATGATGGACCGGCTGCCCACCACCGCCTCGCTGGCCATCGGCGGCGCCGCGGTGTTCCTGACCGTGGGCCTGGGCACCGGCCTGATCGCCGCCTACAAGCGCGGCTCGTTCCTGGACAAGGCGCTCACCTCGGTCTCGATGGTGCTGAGCTCGGCGCAGATCTACATCCTCGGTCCGATCGCGCTCGGTCTGTTCGTCTACAGCGGCATCCTGGAGTCCCCCAAGTACGTGGACTTCACCTCCGACCCCGCGGGCTGGTTCATGGGGCTGCTGCTCCCCTGGCTCGTGATGTCGACGATCTTCACCGCGCAGTACACCCGTATGTCCCGCTCGACGATGATCGAGCAGCTGCAGGAGGAACACGTCCGGACGGCCAAGGCCAAGGGCATGGCCAGCTCGTACGTCTTCCTGCGCTACGCCTGGCGCGGGTCGCTGATCCCCATCGTGACCATCCTCGGCATGGACCTGAGCTCGCTGTTCGGCGGCGCGATGATCACCGAGTTCACCTTCCAGCTGGCGGGCATCGGCCGCCTGGCGATCGACTCCGTCACCACCCTCGATCTGCCCATGGTCATGGGCGTGCTGATCTTCAGCGCCGCCCTGATCCTGGTGTTCAACATCATCGTGGATGCGACGTACGCCTTCATCGACCCGCGCGTGCGCCTGTCCTAGGAGAGCCTGAAGTGACCACACTCACCAAGACCGAAGGCACCGAGGTGCCGGCCGGGTCCGACCCCTTCCTGTCCGTCCGTGATCTGCATGTGCGGTTCTCCACCGAGGACGGCATCGTCAAGGCGGTCGACGGTCTCTCCTTCGATCTGGAACGCGGCGAAACGCTCGGCATCGTCGGTGAATCGGGCTCCGGCAAGTCGGTGACCAACCTCGCGATCCTGGGGCTGCACAACCCGAAGGCCACCGAGATCGGCGGCGAAATCGTCCTGGACGGGGACGAGCTGACCGGGGCCCGGGAGAAGAGCCTGGAAAAGCTCCGCGGCAACAAGATGGCGATGATCTTCCAGGACGCGCTGACCGCGCTGTCGCCGTACTACACGGTCGGCCGGCAGATCGCCGAGCCGTTCATGAAGCACACCGGCGCCAGCAAGCGCGAGGGCCGGCAGCGGGCCATCGAGATGCTGACCAAGGTCGGCATCCCGCAGCCCAGCCTGCGGGTGGACGACTATCCGCACCAGTTCTCCGGCGGTATGCGCCAGCGCGCGATGATCGCCATGGCGCTGGTCTGCAACCCCCAGCTCTTGATCGCCGACGAGCCCACCACCGCCCTGGACGTCACCGTCCAGGCGCAGATCCTCGACCTGCTCAAGGACCTCCAGCAGGAGTTCGGCTCCGCGATCATCCTGATCACCCATGACCTCGGCGTGGTCGCCAACACGGCGGACAAGCTGCTGGTGATGTACGCGGGCCGGGCCGTGGAGCGGGGCTCCGTCAAGGAGATCCTCACCCAGCCCCGCCACCCTTACACCTGGGGCCTGCTCAGCTCGATGCCGCGACTCTCCTCGGACGTCAGCGAGGCGCTGCACCCGATCCCGGGTTCCCCGCCGAGCCTGCTCAACCCGCCCTCGGGCTGCGCCTTCCACCCCCGCTGCGGCTTCACGGCCGAGGTCGGCGGGGCGCGTTGCACCGACGAGCGGCCGCTGCTGGAGGCGGGGCGCGCGGCCGCGTGCCATCTGAGCGCCGAGCAGAAGCAGACCCTCTTCACCGAGCAGATCAAGCCCCGGCTGGGCTAGGGAGCGACCACCATGACAGACCACGTCACCCTCCCGGCGCCGCGCGACGCCGCGCCCACGCCGGGCGAGCCGCTGCTCACCGCCGAGGGCCTGACCAAGCACTTCCCCATCTACGGCGGCTTTCCGTTCAAGCGGAAGGTCGGCGCGGTGCAGGCGGTCGACGGCGTCGACCTGACCGTGCACGCGGGCGAGAGCTTCGGCCTGGTCGGCGAGTCGGGCTGCGGCAAGTCCACCACCGGACGGCTGCTCACCCGGCTGATGGAGCCGACCTCCGGCAAGATCACGTACGCGGGCCAGGACATCACGCGCGCCAACCGCAAGGAACTGGCGCCGGTCCGCTCCGAGATCCAGATGATCTTCCAGGACCCGTATGCCTCGCTGAACCCGCGGCAGACGGTGGGCACCATCATCGGCGGCCCGATGGAGATCAACGGGATCAATCCGGCCGGCGGCCGGGAGAAGCGGATCCGGGAGCTCCTGGAGACCGTGGGTCTCAACCCGGAGCACTACAACCGCTTCCCGCACGAGTTCTCCGGCGGTCAGCGCCAGCGCATCGGGGTGGCCCGGGCGCTCGCCCTGGAGCCGAAGCTGATCGTCGCCGACGAGCCGGTCTCCGCGCTCGACGTCTCCATCCAGGCGCAGGTCGTCAACCTGCTCCAGAAGCTCCAGCGCGAGCTGGGCATCGCGTTCCTGTTCATCGCCCACGACCTGGCGATCGTGCGGCACTTCAGCGAGCGGGTCGCGGTGATGTACCTCGGCAAGATCGTCGAGGTCGGCTCGCGCGACGAGATCTACAACCGGCCGCGCCACCCGTACACCCATGCGCTGCTCTCGGCGGTGCCGGAGGCCAAGCTGGTGGAGAACGAGGAGGAGGACCGCGAGCGCATCCGCCTCGCCGGTGACGTCCCCTCCCCCGTCAATCCGCCCTCCGGCTGCCGGTTCCGTACGCGCTGCTGGAAGGCGCAGGACAAGTGCGCGACCGAGGAGCCGCCGCTGGTCCAGATCACCGGCAACGCCGGCGGCCACCTGACGGCCTGCCACTTCCCCGAGGAGCCCACGACCGCGGCCCGGGACGAGGACATCATCCTCGACCCGGCACTGGCCGCGATCGAGGACGCGGCCCCGGCCGGCTCCGCCGACGAGACCGGCACGACCGGCTGACCGGGCCGTCCCCCGCCGGAGCCCGCTTCCCCTGGGGGAGGCGGGCTCCGTTGCGCGTGGGCCCGGGCGGCTCGCGGCTACTCGCTCGGCACCACCGTGCGCTCCTCCGCGAAATGACACGCCGACGCGTGCCGCGCCGGGCCCGGCGTCTCCCGGAACTCCGCCGGGACCTCCAGCGGCGGGACGACCTCGGCGCACAGCTCCTGCGCCTTCCAGCAGCGGGTGCGGAAGCGGCAGCCGGAGGGCGGGGCGGCGGGCGAGGGGACGTCGCCGGCCAGCAGGATACGGTCCCGGTGGGTGCGGGCGTCCGGGTCGGGGACGGGCACGGCGGACAGCAGGGCCTGGGTGTACGGGTGGGTCGGGTGCTCGTAGATCTGCTCGTCGGTGCCGAGCTCGGCGAGCCGCCCCAGGTACATCACCGCGATGCGGTCGGAGATGTGCCGCACGACCGACAGATCGTGGGCGATGAAGACGTACGACAGGTCGAACTCGTCCTGCAACTGCTCCAGCAGATTGACCACTTGGGACTGGACGGAGACGTCCAGCGCGGAGACCGGCTCATCGGCGACGATGATCTCCGGGCGCAGTGCCAGCCCGCGGGCGATCCCGATGCGCTGGCGCTGGCCGCCGGAGAACTGGTGCGGATAGCGGTTGACGTACTCGGGGTCGAGCCCGACCACCTCCAGGAGTTCCTGGACCTTCCGGCGGCGCGCTCCCTTAGGGGCCACCTCGGGGTGGATCTCGTACGGCTCCCCGATGATGTCGCCGACGGTCATCCGGGGGTTCAGGGAGGTGTAGGGGTCCTGGAACACCATCTGGATGTTGCGCCGTACTGCCTTCAGCGCGCGGCCGGAGAGGGTGTTGATGTCCTCGCCCCGGTAACGGATCTGACCCGCCGTCGGCCGTTCGAGGCCGACCAGCAGCCTGGCGACCGTGGACTTCCCGCAGCCCGATTCGCCGACGATGCCGAGGGTTTCGCCCCGGTGCAGGTCGAAGGAGACCCCGTCGACGGCCTGGACCGCGCCGACCTGCTTCTTGACCAGCACGCCCCGGGTGAGCGGGAAGTGCTTGACCAGATCGCGGACCTCCAGGACCGGTTCCGGGGGGCCGGCCGTCGGGGGGCGGGCCGCGGCGCCGGGAGCCGGGGCGCCGGTGTCACCGTGCGCCATCGAGGGTCTCCTTCCAGAAGTGGCAGGCGCTGGCCCGGCCGGGCCCGGCCTCGTACAGCGGCGGTGGGTCGGTACGGCAGATGTCCTGGGCCAGCGGGCAGCGCGGGTGGAAGGGGCAACCGGGCGGAATGGCCGTCAGGTTGGGCGGCATGCCCTTGATCGCGTAGAGCCGCCGGCCCTTCTGGTCCAGCCGCGGGATGGAGTCCAGCAGCCCGCGGGTGTAGGGGTGCGCGGGCGCCTTGTAGAGCTGGTGGACGGGCGCGGTCTCGACGATCCGGCCCGCGTACATCACCGCGATGGTGTCGGCGACGTCCGCGACCACCCCCAGGTCATGGGTGATCAGAATCAGCCCCATGGTCAGCTCCCGCTGGAGCTCCGCGAGCAGGTCCATCACCTGCGCCTGGACGGTGACGTCCAGCGCCGTGGTCGGCTCGTCCGCGATGATCAGGTCCGGGCCCAGGGCCAGCGCCATCGCGATCATGATGCGCTGGCGCATCCCCCCGGAGAACTGGTGCGGATAGTCGCCCACCCGCTCCCTGGCCGCGGGGATCCCGACGCGCTCCATCAGCTCCACGGCCCGGCCACGCGCCTCCTTACGGGACATCCCCTCATGGACCTGGAACATCTCCCCCAGCTGGGCCCCGACGCTGAGGACCGGGTTCAGGGCGGACAGCGCGTCCTGGAAGATCATCGCCATCTTCGCGCCGCGGACCCGGCGCCGCTCCTCCGGGCGCAGGGACAGCAGATCGCGCCCCTGGAAGACGATCTCGCCGCCGGTGACGAACCCCGGCGGGGAGTCGAGGATGCCCATCACGGCCTGGGCGGTGACGGACTTGCCCGAGCCGGACTCCCCGAGCACCGCCAGCGTCTGCCCCCGCGCCACGCGGAAGCTGACGCCGTTGACGGCCTTCGCCACCCCGTCGCGGGTACGGAACTCGACCCGCAGATCGCGGACGTCGAGCAGCGGCGGTGCGGCGACGGCCGCCGTGGCGCCCGCGGGCCCCGGGGCGGCTTCCTGGTTCGTCATCGTCCCGCTCCTCAGCGCAACTTGGGGTCGAGGGCGTCGCGCACCGCGTCGCCGAGCATGATGAACGCCAGCACCGTGATGCTCAGCGCGCCGGCCGGCCACAGCAGCATGTGCGGCGCGCTGCGGATGTACGGGGAGGCGGTGGAGATGTCGATGCCCCAGGAGATGGTGGGCGGCTTCAGCCCCGCGCCCAGGTAGGAGAGCGTCGCCTCCAGCGCGATGAACGTGCCGAGTGCGATGGTGGCGACGACGATGACCGGCGCGACGGCGTTCGGTGCGATGTGCCGCAGCAGCATCCGCCCGTTGCCGGCGCCCAGCGCCCGTGCGGCCTGGACGTAGTCGTTGTGCTTGGCGGTGACCACCGAGCCGCGGGCGATCCGGGAGACCTGCGGCCAGCCGAGCAGCACGATGAAGCCGACCACCGGCCAGACCGTGGTGCTGGTGATCATGGAGAGGAAGACCAGACCGCCCAGGATCACCGGGATGCCGAAGAAGATATCGGCGACACGGGAGAGCAGGGTGTCCCACCAGCCGCCGAAGAAGCCGGCCAGCCCGCCCAGCAGGCTGCCGAGCAGCGCGGCGCCGGTCGTGGCGCAGACCCCGACGGTGATGGAGGCGCGGGCCCCGTAGACCACCCGGGTGTAGACGTCCCGGCCCTGGGTGTCGAAGCCGAAGGGGTGGCCGGGCTGGGAGCCCTGCTGTGCCTTGGCGAGGTCCGCGCGGTAGGGGTTGCCGGTGGCGATCAGCTGCGGCCAGATCGCGATGAGCACCAGGAAGAGGATGACCAGCGCGGAGAGCACGAAGACGGGGTTGCGGCACAGATCGTGCCAGGCGTCGCTCCACAGGCTGCGGGGCTTGCCGGCGGGCACCCCGCCGGGCGGACCGGCGCCCGGCGGGGCCGCACCGGGCCGCCGCTCCAGCGACTCCGCCTCGCCGATGGCCAGCGCGGCGGAGCCGCCGTCGCCGTGGCCGATGGCTTCCTTGGGGACAGTGGGCTCAGGCATAGCGGATCCTCGGGTCGAGGACGGCGTACAGCAGGTCGACGAGCAGGTTCGCGAGGAGGAAGACCAGCACCAGGATCGTCACGAAGCCCACCACGGTCGGTGAGTTCTGCCGCAGGATGCCCTGGTAGAGCTGGTATCCGACGCCGTGGATGTTGAAGATGCGCTCGGTGACGATCGCGCCGCCCATCAGGGCGCCGATGTCGGTGCCGATGAAGGTGACGACCGGGATCAGCGAATTGCGCAGCAGATGGCGGGTGATGACCCGGTGGCGGGGCAGGCCCTTGGCGAGGGCCGTACGGACGTAGTCGGCGCGGACGTTCTCCGCGATCGAGGTCCGGGTCAGCCGGGTCACATAGGCGAGCGAGACCAGCGCCAGCACCAGCCCGGGCAGCAGGAGTTCGTTCAGCGGTACGTCCGGGGAGACCGACGGCGCGGCCCAGCCCCACTGGACTCCGAACAGGAACTGGAGCAGATAGCCGCTGACGAAGGTCGGGATGGACACCACGACGAGGGTGAGGACCAGCACCGAGGTGTCGATGCCCCGGCCGCGCCGCAGCCCGCTGAACACCCCCAGCACGATGCCCACCGCCATCTCGATCACGATGGCGACCACCGTGAGCCGCAGGGTGACGGGGAAGGCGGAGGCCATCAGCTCGGTGACGGACTGTCCGTTGAACGCGGTACCGAAGTTCCCCTGGAAGATCTGCCCCATGTAGTGCAGATACTGCTTCCACAGCGGCGCATCGAGGTAGAGCTCGCGGCGGATCTGGGCGGCGGTGGCGGGGTCGGGCGCGCGCTCGCCGAACATCGCGGCCACCGGGTCGCCCAGTGCGTAGACCATGAAGAAGATCAGGAATGTGCTGCCGATGAACACCGGGATCATCTGGAGCAGCCGCCGGATCACATACCGTCCCACGAAGCGTCAACCTCCCTCACACCACGGTCAGTTGACCTTGATCTCGTTGTAGACGGGCACGCTGAACGGATTCAGCGAGACATTGCTGATGCGTTCCGAATAGCCGCCGCTGCCGTTCTGGTACCACAGCGGAATGGACGGCATCTGCGCGGCGAGGACCTTCTCCGCGTCCTGGAATGTGGCGACGGCCCGGCCGGTGTCGGTCTGCGCATTGGCCTTGTTCACCAGCGCGTCGAAGCCGTGGTTGCTGAACTTCCCGTCGTTCGCCGAGCCGTTGGTGTAGTAGAGCGGCTGGAGGAAGTTCTGGATCAGGGGGTAGTCCATCTGCCAGCCGGCCCGGAAGGGGCCGCTCATCCGCTTGGCCGCGATCTTGTTCCGGAAGTCGCCGAAGGTCCCGACCGGCGCCCCGGTGCAGGCGTTGTCGCTGCCCAGCGAGGTGTTGATGCTGTTGCAGAGGGCGTCGATCCAGTCCTTGTGAGAGCCGGTGTCGGCGTTGTACGCCAGCGTCATCCGGCCGCCGGGGAGTCCGCCGCCTTCCTTGATCAGCTGCCGCGCCCGGGCCGGGTTGAACACACAGGCCTCGCCGCAGAGCCCCGCCTTGTAGCCGCCGTCCGCGCCCAGCACCGGCGAGGTCCAGTCCGTGGCGGGGGTCCGTGTCCGCCGGAAGATCTCCCGGGTGATCTGGTTCCGGTCGATCGCCATCGACAGACCGCGCCGGACCTTGTCCTTTCCCGGCCCGCCCCACGCCTTGTCGTACATGGGGAAGGTGAGGGTCTGGATGATCCCGGCCGGCTGATTGATGTACCGGTTGCCGAGGTCCGCTCGCACGCTCTTGAGCTGTGCGGCCGGCACATCGTCGACGAGATCGAGGTTGCCGGCCTGCAGATCGGTGTAGGCGGTGTTGTTGTCGGTGTAGACCCGCAGATCGATGCCGGCATTCTGCGCCGGGTCCGACCCCGGGTACTTCCCCCATTTCCGCATCCGCAGCACGGACCCCTTCTCATAGGAGTCCACGCGGTACGGCCCGTTGCCTACCGGCTTTCGCAGCCATCCGGCATGGTCCTGGTAGAAGGCCTGCGGCAGCGGCATGAAGGCCGTGTACCCCAGGGTGTCCGGCCAGCTGGAAAACTTCTGGTTGAGCGTGACGGTAAAGGTCCGCGCGTCCTTCACCGCCAGCCCCGACAGCGTCTTGGCCGTGGGGGTTCCGGAATCGGGGTGCACCTTCGCGAAGCCGTCGATGTACTGGAAGAACGGCGCGTTCTTCTGCTTGTTGGTCAGCAGCGCCCCGTAATTCCAGGCGTCCACGAAGGAATGGGCGGTGACCTTTTCGCCATTGCTGAAGGTCCAGCCGTCCTTCAGGGTGACGGTGAAATGCTGGGAATCCGTGGTCTCGATCCGGTCCGCGATCACATTCTCCGCGGCGCCCGTTTTCGGGTTGTACCGCTTGAGGCCGCGGAAGAGCATCTCCAGGACCTTGCCGCCCTGGACCTCATTGGTGTTCGCCGGCTCCAGCGGATTCTGCGGATCTCCCCAGGAGGCACTGACCACCCCGGCGCTCGCCCCGCCGCCGCCCCCGCACGCCGTGGCCGTCAGACCGGTGGCGGCGGCACAGAGGGCCCACTTCGCGAGGGTGGCTCCCCGCATGATGCCTCCTCAGGTCCGGACTCCTGCCCAGCCCACATAAGATCGCAAAGCGGGACGTAGCGCACTTCGACGGCGACCGCCACTGCTCCGGAAACCTGAGAAAACCCCCGGATGCCCGATCGGGGACGGAACGGGGACGGGCCCGGGCCGCCGCGCGGCGCAGCGGCCCGGGCCGCCACCCCTACGCGTGATGTATGGACTCCACCGCGTACATCCGCGGATCGAAATGCTCCGCGAGCTCGGCGGCCCGCGTCATGTGCTCCCGCGCGGCCGGATCGGCCAGCATCGCCCGGAAGTGCTCCTCGCTCTCCCACTGCGCATAATTGACGACCCGTTCGCCGTCCGCGCTCGCGTGGATGTTCGCCGAGACGAATCCCGGCCGGTCCTTCATCGTCTCCTCGGTGGCCCGGCTCAGCAATGCCACCAGCTCCGCCTGCCGCTCCGGCACCACGGTGAACACATTGATCAGCGTCGCGACCGGGCGCCCGGCTTCGATCTTCGTTGTCACTGCCATACCGACAGTCTGCCGCCGACCACTGACAACGCGGCCGGCCACCGACGACGAAGGGCGCCCCTCACACAGAGGGGCGCCCCATCGCATCGGGCCAGGGATACCGGCGGCAGCCGTTACCGCTTGGC
Source organism: Streptomyces sp. 2323.1 (assembly GCF_900221035.1). Classification (NCBI taxonomy): domain Bacteria; kingdom Bacillati; phylum Actinomycetota; class Actinomycetes; order Kitasatosporales; family Streptomycetaceae; genus Streptomyces; species Streptomyces sp. 2323.1. Next base: position 2,852,284 of record NZ_LT907981.1, read on the forward strand.
GCGGTCCTTCAGCGCTTCGCGCGGGAAGCCGTGCGGCCGCGCTCCTTCTGGTCCAGGACGACCTTGCGGATGCGCACGGACTCCGGGGTCACCTCGACGCACTCGTCGTCGCGGCAGAACTCCAGGGACTGCTCCAGCGACAGCTTGCGCGGCGGCACGATCGCCTCGAACGAGTCGGCCGAGGAGGAGCGCATGTTGGTGAGCTTCTTCTCCTTGGTGATGTTCACGTCCATGTCGTCGGCGCGGGAGTTCTCACCGACGATCATGCCCTCGTACACCTCGGTGCCGGGCTCGGTGAAGAGCACGCCGCGCTCCTGGAGGTTCGTCATCGCGAAGGCGGTGACGGCACCGGCGCGGTCGGCGACCAGGGAGCCGTTGTTACGGGTGGTGAGCGTGCCGAACCACGGCTCGTGGCCCTCGTGGATCGAGTGCGCGATACCGGTGCCGCGGGTGTTGGTCAGGAACTCCGTACGGAAGCCGATCAGGCCGCGGGACGGGACGACGAACTCCATGCGGACCCAGCCGGAGCCGTGGTTGGACATGTTGTCCATCCGGCCCTTGCGGACGCCCATCAGCTGCGTGACGGCGCCCATGTGCTCCTCGGGCACGTCGATGGTCATGCGCTCGACGGGCTCGTACGTCTTGCCGTCGACCTGCTTGGTGACCACCTGCGGCTTGCCGATGGTCATCTCGAAGCCCTCACGGCGCATCTGCTCGACCAGGATGGCCAGCGCCAGCTCACCACGGCCCTGCACCTCCCAGGCGTCGGGGCGCTCGGTCTCCAGGACGCGCAGCGAGACGTTACCGATCAGCTCGCGCTCCAGGCGGTCCTTGACCTGGCGGGCGGTGACCTTGCGGTCCTTGACCGCGGCCTTGGCGTCCGCGCCCTTGCCGGTGCCGCCGCGGCCGACCAGCGGGGAGGTGTTGGTGCCGATGGTCATGGAGATCGCCGGCTCGTCGACCGTGATCAGCGGCAGCGCGATCGGGTTCTCCGGGTCGGCGAGGGTCTCGCCGATCATGATGTCGGGGATACCCGCGACCGCGCAGATGTCGCCCGGCCCGGCCTTCTCGGCGGGCTTGCGGGTGAGCGCCTCGGTCATCATCAGCTCGGTGATGCGGACGTTGGCGATGCTGCCGTCCCGCTTGATCCAGGCGACGGACTGGCCCTTGGCCAGCTCGCCCTGCTCGACGCGGAGCAGCGCGATACGGCCGAGGAAGTTGTCCGCGTCGAGGTTGGTGACGTGCGCCTGCAGCGGGCCGCCCTCCTCGTACTCGGGGGCCGGGACGTGCTCCAGCAGCGTGCTGAAGAACGGCTCCAGGTTGGTGGAGTCGGACGGGACGGTGCCGTCCTCCGGCTTGGTCAGCGAGGCGACGCCGTCACGGGCACAGGCGTAGACGATCGGGAACTCGATCTGGTCCTCGTCCGCGTCCAGGTCCAGGAACAGGTCGTAGGTCTCGTTGACGACCTCGTCGATCCGGGAGTCGGGGCGGTCGGTCTTGTTGATGCACAGGATGACCGGCATCCGGGCCGCGAGGGCCTTGCGGAGCACGAAGCGGGTCTGCGGCAGCGGACCCTCGGAGGCGTCGACCAGCAGGACGACCGCGTCGACCATCGACAGACCGCGCTCGACCTCGCCACCGAAGTCGGCGTGGCCGGGGGTGTCGATGATGTTGATCGTGATCGGGTCCCCGCCGTCCTTGGGGTGATACTTCACCGCCGTGTTCTTGGCGAGGATCGTGATGCCCTTCTCACGCTCCAGGTCGTTGGAGTCCATCATCCGGTCGTCGAGCTTCTCGGCGGCGTGCTCGGCGAAGGAACCGGCCTGCTTGAGCATGCCGTCGACGAGAGTGGTCTTTCCGTGGTCGACGTGGGCGACGATGGCTACGTTACGAATGTCGTGACGGGTGGGCATACTGGCGGCGCTTCTCCCGGAATCGTGGATGGCGACGCGTCCATCCGGTACGCGCGCCCGCCGGGCATCTCAGCACGCCACGGCCTCACCCCATGGTACGTGGCTGCGGCGGCAGCAGCCGCCGCAGCCCGTCCATACACCCTCTGACCTGCAATTTCCTTCCCTTTGAGGGGCGCTGGGGAGGCCCTTACTTCGTGTAGCCGATGTCCTGGAAGCGGGGTGTGGCGAAGCCGAAGGCGCCGACGTTGGCGAGCGTCTTCTTCGTGGCCACCAGCTCGGGCCGCTGGTAGAGCGGAATCGACCCGGCGGCGGCCCAGATCCGGGCGTCGGCCTGCGCCACCAGGGTGCGTGCGGCGCCCTCGTCCAGCTCGGAGGCGGCCTGGTCGAAGAGCTGGTCGATGTGGTCGGTGCCGACCCGGGTGTAGTTCTGCTCGACGGTCAGCGAGCCGTCGGGCGCGGGCTGCGGCTTGGCGTAAATCGGGCGGGCGTCGGTCGCCGGGTAGGCGGTGCCGGGCCAGGAGTACAGCGCCAGGTCGTAGTCGCCGGAGGCGATGTGGTCCTGGAAGTAGCTGGCGTCGGAGACCCGCTGGACGGAGGTCTGGATGCCGATCTTGCCGAGCATCTCGGAGATCCGCCGCCCGACGGTGCGCAGCTGCACCGAGCCCGCGCCGTCGGGGACCACGAAGCGCAAGGTCAGCGGCTTGCCGTTCTTCTTGACGACGGCGATGTGGCCCGCCCGGTCACCGGCCGGCTGCGGCGCGGCGGCCGCGGAACGCTCGGCGGCGACGTGCCGGGCGCCGGGGTGGCCGCCGGAGCCGGGGTGGCCGCCGGAGCCCGGCAGATGCGGGGCCTGGCCGGTCTCGATCCGCTCGGCGGCGCTCAGCGCCCGTGCGGCGCGCTTCTTGTACCGCTTGTACTTGGCGTACGCCGCGGAGGAGGTGTCGCCGTGCGCCTCGTCCTTCTCGCCGGCGGCCGCCTGCTTGTAGAACGCGGCGCTCTGCCGCAGCAGGGCGGCCTGCTGGACCTCCGAGCCGACCGCGCCGGTGAAGGACAGCGGGGCCTCGGCGGCGGCCGGCCGGGCGCCCGCGCCGTGTCCGCCGGACGCGCCGGCGTGGCCGCGGCCGGAGCGTGCCGGGTTGCGGTCGTCGGCGCCCTCGTCGTATCCGCCCCGGCCCTCGGACCCGTCCTCCGCGGACTCGTCCCCGTACGGGCCGCCGTCGTAGCGGTCGTCCGACGGGTCGTCGCCGTCGCGGTATCCGTAGGCGGCGCGGCCCGCGCCGGGCGCCGGTGCGCCCGCGTTCTGGCCGGCCTGCTGCCGGTCGCTGCCGTCGCTCTTCCAGCCGGCATCCGCGAGCAGCGCCTGGGCCGCCCCGGTGTCCTGGCCGCCGAGGGCGTCGCTGTGGTCCTCGTAGCCGCCCTGCCCGGCCATCAGCAGATGGTTGCCGAGCGCCCGGGAGGGGAGATCGAGCGGCTTGAGGACGGTGTCCGCGAGCGCCTGCCGGTCGAGGGCGCGGGCCACCGCCCGACGCACCCGGTCGTCCGCCAGCGGCCCGCTCGCGCCGTTGAGGGCGAGCTGGGTGTAGGCGGGCTCCAGCGCCTTGCGGATGGTGTAGCCGCGCAGCACGGCGTTCTCCGCGGCGACGGCCTTGGCGTCGGCCTTGGCTCCGTCGCCCTGCGGGCCCGCGTTGCCGTCGCCGGGCTTCCTGGACGCGGCGGAGCCGGCCGGGCGCCGGGCGGAGGCGACCCGCTTCGCGGCGAGCTGGTCGACCGCGGCGACGTCGATGCTCCCGTCGGCCAGCGCCGCGGCCCGCTTGTCGCCGGGCAGCGACTCCAGCACGATCTGCTTGAGCTTGGCGCGGTCACCCCACCACTTCGGGTTGCGGACGAGGACGACCCGCCCCTCCTCGGTGTCCCGCTTCCGGACGAGGAACGGGCCCGCACCGACCTTGAGTTGCTCGCGTGCGTCCTCGTTGAAGGCGTCGGGGCTGCCCATCACGCTCCTGGGATAGAGCGGGGTGAACAGGGACCGCCAGTCGGCATAGGGCCGGGCGAAGGTCACCTTCACCTCGTGGGCGCCCGCGCCCTGTTCGACCTTGCCGATCCGGTCGTAGCCGGCGTTGCGGGCGGTCCAGAACGCGTTGTTCTTGCCGCGCAGCGCATTCCACTGGGCGATGAAGTCGGCGGCGGTGAGCGCCGATCCGTCGCTCCACCGCGCCTTGGGGTTGATCTTGTACGTGACGATCTGCTTGGGGTCGCGGGCGGTGACGTCCGCGGCGTCGAGATAGTCGGCGTTGCGCTGCGGCCGGCCGTTCCCGTCGAGGGTGAACATGCTGGGCAGCACCGCGCCGGTGATCCGCGCGGTGGTCGCGTCGGCGTCGGACTGGAAGGCGTTGAGCGTGCCGGGCATCGCATCGACGGCCCAGCGCAGGGTGCCGCCGTTCTTCAGCTCGCCGCGCGGCGCCGGGGCGATGTCCTGGGACGCCGAGACCGACGCCTCCCGTTCATCGCTGCTGCATCCGGACAGGGCCGGCAGCGGGAGCAGCGCCCCCGCCGCGATGAACGCGGCACAGCGGCGTCTGCGGCCCGCCGCGCGGCGGCCTGAGGGGTGGTCGTGGTCGGTCATGACGGTTACCTCCGGGCTCGCCCGCGCCGCGCCGAGCACCGCCTGGGCCTGACCGGCGCACCACGTTCGGCCGAGTTTGCGGCTCATCACATCTATGGCCCCCCTACTGAAAGCGACCGCACCCGGCCCGGCCGCCCGACACGTCGGCCGCCGCCGCAAGGCCACCCGCCCGGCCCAACATCCCGGGCCCCGACGGGGTCACGGGACCACCGCAGGGCGGACCGCAGCAGCCCGCGGCGCGCCCGGTTTCGTGTCGGCGTTCGAGGGGTGCCGCGGCGCGCGGTTGCCGAAACGCACCGGTTCGAGTCGTAATCCCGCTCACCCCCTTCCCAACGCCTACTGTGACGCGCGACACTCTCGGGCGCATGAGATCGCCCACCACACCTTCAGAAGTGAGGGCACGTCATATGTCCCTTAAGGATGATCTGACGGCGGTTGAACGCAGCCTGGACGACCTCGCCCGGACGGTGGGGAAGCTGGAGGCGCAACTCGGCAAGAGCCTGGACATCCGCCGGGTCCGCAGCGACACGGACCATCTGCGCGAGAGCCTCGGCCTGCTCAAGCAGAGCGCGGCGGCCGGCCGGCCCCCGCGTCCGGGTGCGGCCACCCAGGAAATGGTGTCGATCTCCGACGCCCCCTACAACTCCGCGCTGTGGACCGACGCCCAGGACGAGGGCCTCGGCTCCAGGAACGGCCACGCGCCCTAGGGGGAAACCCCTGGTGGAGGCCCCCTAGGGGGTGGCTTCGCCCCACTCAGCCCCTACCCCGTTGCCGCCCCGGTGGAAGCCTTCCGGCCGGAGCGCCCGTCACGGAGACCGACGTTGGCCACTGGCACCGAACCCTCCTCGCACACCGGCACAACCGGCGTGCACACCACCTCGCGCGCCGCGATCCCCGCCCGCCATCTGCGCACCGACCGCTGGTGGCTGGCCCCGGCCTGCACCGCCGCCGGGCTGCTCGCGTTCATCGTCTACTCGACCTGGCGGGCGTTCGCGAACGCCGACTACTACCACGCGCCCTATGTCTCGCCGTTCTACTCGCCGTGTCTGGCGGAGAACTGCCACACCATGCGCGGCGGCCCCAACTGGGAGATCTTCGGCAGCTGGTGGGGCCTGTCCCCCGCGCTGCTCATCCTGATCTTTCCGCTGGGCTTCCGGCTGACCTGCTACTACTACCGCAAGGCCTACTACCGCGGCTTCTGGGCCTCGCCGCCGGCCTGCGCGGTCGCCGAGCCGCACAAGAAGTACACCGGTGAGACCCGCTTCCCGCTGATCCTGCAGAACATCCACCGCTACTTCTTCTACTTCGCGGTGCTGGTCGCCGGCGTACTGACCTACGACACGGCGCTGACCTTCCGCGACGAGCACTACGCCTGGGGCCACATGGGCCTGGGCACCCTGATCTTCCTCGCCAACATCGTGCTGATCTGGGCGTACACCGTCTCCTGCCACTCCTGCCGGCACATCGTCGGCGGCCGGCTGAAGCACTTCTCCAAGCACCCGGTGCGCTACCGGCTGTGGGGCTGGGTCGGCAAGCTCAACGAGCGGCACATGCTGCTGGCGTGGTCCTCGCTGGTCAGCGTCGCCGTCGCGGACTTCTACGTCTTCCTGCTGGCCAGCGGCGCCTTCCCCGACCCGCGCTTCTTCTGACGACAGCCCCTCTCCCCCTCCCCTACGACAAGCAACTCCTACGACAGTTCTCTAAGGAAAGGTGTGCCTTCTGATGGCGCATGTGGACCGGCAGGCATGGGACGTGGTCGTGGTGGGCGCGGGCGGCGCCGGACTGCGCGCCGCCATCGAGGCCCGCGAGGCCGGTATGCGCACGGCCGTGATCTGCAAGTCCCTGTTCGGCAAGGCCCATACGGTGATGGCCGAGGGCGGCATCGCGGCCAGCATGGGAAATGCCAACGAGCACGACAACTGGCAGGTCCACTTCCGGGACACCATGCGCGGCGGCAAGTTCCTCAACCACTGGCGGATGGCCGAACTGCACGCCCGTGAGGCCCCGGACCGGGTGTGGGAGCTGGAGACCTGGGGCGCGCTCTTCGACCGCACCGCGGACGGCCGGATCTCCCAGCGGAACTTCGGCGGCCACGAGTACCCGCGCCTGGCGCATGTCGGCGACCGTACGGGCCTGGAGCTGATCCGCACCCTCCAGCAGAAGATCGTCGCGCTCCAGCAGGAGGACGAGCGGGAGCTGGGCGCGTACGACGCCCGGCTGAAGGTCTTCCAGGAGTGCACGGTCACCCGCGTGCTCAAGGACGGGGACCGGGTCTCCGGCGCGTTCTGTTACGAGCGGGAGTCCGGCCGCTTCTTCGTGCTGGAGGCCCCGGCGGTGGTGCTGGCCACCGGCGGCATCGGCAAGTCCTTCAAGGTGACCTCGAACTCCTGGGAGTACACCGGTGACGGCCATGCGCTGGCGCTGCTGGCCGGGGCGCCGCTGATCAACATGGAGTTCGTGCAGTTCCATCCCACCGGCATGGTCTGGCCGCCGTCCGTCAAGGGGATCCTCGTCACCGAGTCCGTCCGCGGCGACGGCGGGGTGCTGCGCAACAGCGACGGCAAGCGCTTCATGTTCGACTACATCCCGGACGTCTTCAAGGAGAAGTACGCGGAGACCGAGGAGGAGGGCGACGGCTGGTACGAGGATCCGGAACGCCACCGGCGCCCGCCCGAACTCCTCCCCCGCGACGAGGTCGCCCGCGCCATCAACGCCGAGGTCAAGGCGGGCCGCGGCTCCCCGCACGGCGGCGTCTATCTGGATGTCTCGACCCGGATGCCGGCCGAGGTGATCACCCGCCGGCTGCCCTCGATGCACCACCAGTTCAAGGAGCTGGCGGATGTGGACATCACCGCCGAGCCGATGGAGGTCGGCCCGACCTGCCACTACGTGATGGGCGGGGTGGAGGTCGACCCGGACACCGCGGCGGCGACCGGCGTACCCGGGCTGTTCGCGGCCGGTGAGGTGGCCGGCGGCATGCACGGCTCCAACCGCCTCGGCGGCAACTCGCTGTCCGACCTGCTGGTCTTCGGCCGCAGGGCGGGGCTGCACGCGGCCGAGTACGCGGCATCGCTCGACCGGCGGCCGGCGGTCGACCCGGTGCAGATCGACGCGGCGGAGGCGGAGGCGCTGCGCCCCTTCAGCGCCGAGGACGCCGGGCAGGAGGCCGGCCACGAGGCGGGCCCGGCGGAGAACCCGTACACCCTGCACCAGGAGCTCCAGCAGGCGATGAACGACCTGGTCGGCATCATCCGCAAGGAGAGCGAGATGTTCGAGGCGCTCAAGCGGCTGGCCGAGCTGCGGGTGCGGGCCCGGCGCGCGGGCGTCGAGGGGCACCGGCAGTACAACCCGGGCTGGCATCTCTCCCTCGATCTGCGGAACATGCTGCTGGTCAGCGAGTGTGTGGCGCGGGCGGCACTGGAGCGCGAGGAGAGCCGCGGCGGGCACACCCGCGACGACCATCCGGCGATGGACCGCGGCTGGCGCAACATCAATCTGGTCTGCGAGGTCGCCCATCCCCAGGGCGAGGCCCGGACGGCCGACCCGGCGCTGGGCCAGATCCGGCTCTCCCGCCGCGAGACCCCGCCGATCCGCCGCGATCTGCTGGAACTGTTCGAGAAGGACGAGCTGGCGAAGTATCTGACGGACGAGGAGCTGAGCCGGTGAGCGTGGAGCAGGAAGAGCAGCGGTCCGGCGTCTACCAGGCGCACTTCCGGGTGTGGCGGGGCGATGAGCACGCCGGCGACCTGGCGGACTACACGGTCGAGGTGCACGAGGGCGAGGTGGTGCTCGACATCGTCCACCGCCTCCAGGCGACCCAGGCCCCCGATCTCGCGGTGCGCTGGAACTGCAAGGCGGGCAAGTGCGGTTCGTGCAGCGCGGAGATCAACGGGCGGCCGCGGCTGATGTGCATGACCCGGATGTCGGTCTTCGACCGTACGGAGACGATCACGATCACGCCGATGCGCGCCTTCCCGGTCGTCCGCGATCTGGTCACCGATGTGTCGTTCAACTACACCAAGGCCCGGGAGATCCCGGCGTTCGTGCCGCCCGCGGAGCTGGCCCCCGGCGAGTACCGCATGCAGCAGGAGGACGTGGGGCGGTCCCAGGAGTTCCGCAAGTGCATCGAGTGCTTCCTGTGCCAGGACACCTGTCATGTGGTGCGCGACCACGAGGAGAACAAGGCCGCCTTCGCCGGTCCGCGTTTCCTGATGCGGATCGCCGAGCTCGACATGCATCCGCTGGACGCGGCGCCGGACTCCGGTATCGACCGCAAGGCCACCGCGCAGGACGAGCACGGGCTGGGCTACTGCAACATCACCAAGTGCTGCACCGAGGTCTGCCCCGAGCACATCAAGATCACCGACAATGCGCTGATCCCGCTCAAGGAGCGCGCCGCGGACCGCAAGTACGACCCGCTGGTGTGGCTCGGCAACAAGATCCGGCGCCGCGGCGAATGACCGGGCGGGGCGGGACCCCGGGCGCCGCCCCCGGTCCCGCCCGTCTCCTCAGAACAGGCTCAGCAGCGCTTCGGTCGGGTCCACCGCCGGCGACTCCCCGTCCGGCAGGGCGAGTTCGAACCACACGGTCTTGCCGCGCGGGGTACGGCGGCTGCCCCAGCCCTCGCTGAGCAGCCCGACCAGCTGCAGCCCGCGGCCGCCCTCGTCGGTGTCCCGGGCGCGGCGCCGGCGCGGCTGGGCGAGATCGGCGTCCCACACCTCGCAGACCAGCGTGCGGTCCAGCAGCAGCCGCAGCCGGATCTCGCCGTGACCGTGCCGCAGCGCATTGGTCACCAGCTCGCTGACCAGCAGCTCGGTGGTGTCGACCAGGCCCTGCAGGCCCCAGTCGGTGAGCTGGTCGCGGGCCAGCTCCCGGGCGCGGGCCACCGAACGCGCCTCCGGCGCCAGGCTCCAGTCGCCCACCGCGTCCTTGGGCAGCCCCTGCACCCGCGCCATCAGCAGGGCGATGTCGTCCTCGCCGTGCGAAGTGTTCATGGCGCTCAGCACGTGGTCGCAGGCGTCCTCCAGCGGCCGGTCGGCGTCCGAGAGGGCCCTGCGGAACGCCTGCAGCCCCTCGTCCAGCGGATGGTCGCGGGACTCCACCAGGCCGTCGGTGTAGAGCGCCAGCAGCGCACCGTCCGGCAGGTCGACCTCGATCTCCTCGAAGGGCTCGCCGCCGACGCCGAGCGGCATCCCCGGCGGTACGTCGAGCAGCAGCGCGTCCTCGCCGTCCTCGACCAGCACCGGCGGCAGATGTCCGGCGTTGGCGAACGTACAGCGCCGGGTGATCGGGTCGTAGACGGCGTAGACGCAGGTGGCGAGGTAGACCTCGGAGAGATCGGCGGTACGGGCCGAGCGCTTCTGCTCGGGGCCCTCCGGGGACCCGGACCGGCCGCGGACGGACCGCGCGGTGGGCCGGTCGTCGCCGCTGCCGCCGAGCCCGCGGGCGATCTCGTCCAGCGCGGAGAGCACCTCGGCGGGCTCCAGGTCCAGCAGCGCCAGCGTCCGCACGGCGGTGCGCAACTCCCCCATGGCGACCGCGGCGCGCAGTCCGCGGCCCATCACGTCGCCGACCACCAACGCGGTCCGGTGGCCCGGGAGTTCGATGACGTCGAACCAGTCGCCGCCGACCTCGGTGGCGGTGGTGCCGGGCAGATAGCGGCAGGCGATGTCCAGACCGGCCGCCTCGGGGTCACCGGGCGGCAGCAGGCTGCGCTGCAATATCAGCGCGCGTTCGTGCTCGCGGCGGTAGAGGCGGGCGTTGTCGATACAGACGGCGGCGCGCGCGGCCAGCTCCACGGCCAGCGCCGTGTCGCGCTCACCGAACGGCTCGCTGCCCTTCGTACGGGAGAACTGCACCAGTCCGACGACGGTGTCCCGGGCGACCATCGGGACGGCGAGGGTGGACTGCACCACCGCGCCGAACTCCGGCCCCCCGTCATCGCTCTCCCGGCCGGGGATGATCTGCGCGTGGCCGGTCCGCAGGGCGCCCGCGCAGGGGGAGTTGAAGGGGTAGCGGTGGACGGCGCCGACCGCGACCGGGTCCGATGCGTCGCCGGGGGCGGCGGGGGCGGTGGCGAGCCGAACGTCCGAGACGGCGCTGGCGAAGGCGACCCGGCGCAGCTCCGCGCTGCCGTCGCTCATGCCGGGCGGGGCCTCGTCGCCGGCGAGCAGTCCCTGGTAGAGGTCCACCGAGGCCAGATCGCAGAACTGCGGTACGGCCACGTCCAGCAGGGTGCGGGCGGTGGTCTCCAGATCCAGGGAGTTGCCTATCCGGGCGCCGGCTTCGTTGAGCAGGGCGAGGTTGCGGCGGGCGTTGGCGGCCTCGCGCTCGGCCCGGCGCCGGCCGGTCACATCGGCGGCCAGCGCCGCGACGCCGATCGGCCGGCCGCTGGCGCCGTGCAGCCGGTAGAGCGAGACCGACCAGCGGCGCCGCTCGCCCTCGCCGGTTCCCAGGCCGACCAGTTGCATCTCGGCGACCGGCTCGCCGGTGTCCAGTACGCGGCGCAGTGCGGCGGTCATCCGCTCGGCCTCGCTGCGCGGCAGGAAGTCGTGCGGCCCGCAGCCGCGGTACTTGCTCGCCGGCCCGCCGAAGACCGTGGCGAACCGTTCGTTGACCCGCAGCAGCTTCAGGTCCGTGCCGAACAGGGTGAATCCCATGGGAGATTGACCGAAAACGGCCTGCGAGGCGGCGAGATCGGTCTCGATGCCGCGCAGCGCCCGGACGTCGACGACGAGACAGACCGCGGCGCGCTCACCCTCCTCGTTGCGCGAGGGCATCACATAGATCTCGGCGAGCCCGTCGGTCGCGCCGCCCTCTTCCCTGCGGTAGGGCACCAGGCCGGTCCACTCCCGGCCGTCGAGTATCTCGGACACCTTGCGGCGGCCGGTGTCGCGCAACTCGCCTGGTACGAACGCCTCGACGGGGTCCTTGCCGAGGGCGTAGCGGGCGGGGATGCCGAGCATCTGCGCGGCCCGCTCGCTCCACTGGTCGATCCGGCCGTCGGGGCCGAGCGAGAAGGAGGCCACGCGGATGTAGTCATAGATCGATCCGGGCCGGCTGCTCTGCCACACGGGCGGGCCCACCAGCTCGCCCGCCCGAGGGCGGCCGCCTGGGTCCCCGGGGCAGTCCGCACCACCCTGACCATCGCCCTGTGCGGGTTCTGCCCCGCCAGATGACATCTCGCTCACGAGCCCCGTCCCCTCCAGCTCATCGTGCCCGGACCGGACCAGCCTGAGTATCCAGCACCTCGGCAATCCGGAACACGGTCTTCACGATCACAGCACAGTCTCGATCGCAGGCCATCGACAGAATGTCGATGAAATGGCAACGATCAGGACTTCATCTGTCTCCTAACCAGCCACCGACAGCTCGAACCACACAGTCTTGCCACTCTTTCCACGCCGGGTCCCCCAGCGCCGCGAACTGCACGCGACCAGCTGCAGTCCGCGACCCCCCTCGTCGTCGGGCGCGGCATCACGCTCCCGCGGCGGGTCGGGCAGCGGATCGGAGACCTCGACGAGCAGCCCGCCGGTACTCAGCAGCACCATGCGGACCCCGATCGGCCCGCTCGCGTGGCGCAGGGAGTTGGTGACGAGCTCGCTCACGAGTAGTACGGCCATGTCGGCGGCGCCGTTCAAACCCCAGTCGTCCAGCACCCGGCGGACCACGGTGCGGGCGGTGCGCACGGCACCGGGGTCGGCGGGGAAACTCCATTCGGCAGAGGGGGAACCGGTGGCCTTGGGGCGCCTGCGGGCGTTGCCGGAGACCGGCTCCGGGACTCCTGCCGCTGCGCTGTCGCTCACGCCGATCACATCCCAGCCCGATGACTCCCCCCTCACCTCACACGCATTGAAGGGGTCATTCAGGACATACCCGGTATCCAACGCGAAGTACCGCATGCGGGGGTGCACTGTGGCACAAATGAAACATATCGGCGCGCGGTACGGCCGGACGGCCAGGCGGGGCGGCGACGTGCGCGGGAGCAGCCGGGGCGAGCGGGGCGCGAGGGATGCGCGCGGCGCGGGCCGGGCGGCCCGGAGGCGGGCGGCTGGGGCCCGGAGAAGGGCTGCGACCGGGCGGCCGGAGCCGGGCTGCTGTGCCCCCCCGGCAGGCTGCGACGGGGCCGCTACGGCCGTGCCGGCGAGGCACCGGCCGCCGGCGGCACCCCGTTCTTCGCCGCCAGTCTGCGCATCACCTCGGCGACCGCCGGGCGGTCCTGGTCCAGCCAGTCGACCTGGCTCTCCTCACCGGGCCGCAGCCAGCGCAGCTCGTCATGGTCCTGCAGGGGCTGCGGCACGCCGGACACCAGCCGGGCCGTCCACACCTGGAGGACGTAGCCCGGTCGCAGCACCCATTCGCCCGGGATCCGGTCCAGGGCCGCCGCCTCGACCCCCAGCTCCTCGCGCAGCTCGCGCTCCAGCGCCCGCTCGGGGGTCTCGTCGTCCTCCACCTTGCCGCCGGGCAGCTCCCAGCGGCCGGCCAGCGCGGGCGGTGCGCTGCGCCGTGCAGCCAGCAGCCGCCCGCGCTCGCACACCGCTCCGCCCACCACTACGCGCACGGTCGTCATGCGCGGCAGCCTACGTCCCCCGCCCTCGTCCCGCTTGCCGCCCGCGGCCCCTCAGGTCACCGCCCGGTCGGCCTTCTCGACCACGTAAAGCTGCTGGTGACCGCGGGTTCCGAGCCGGTCGGCCACCCGCTCCGCCTCCGCTCGGGTGGCATATCGGCCCACGCGATAGCGGTTGCCGCCTTCGTCCTGGCGGATGACGAGCCAGGGGAGCACGGCTCCACCCTCGGTCATTGCGCCCCTCCATCCGCCGCGTGACGCGCCCTTACGCGCCCCTGGTCCGCTGATGCCGAAATCGCAATCCGCATATGCCCGAGCCTACGCCCGACCTTCACTCACCGGATATGGATTTACACAAAGAGATACCGAACCGGCCACCCGCGGGCCTCCGGCGTACCGGAGACGGCCTGCGAGTGGCCGGTGGGGCCCGATGCGCTCGGGCGGGCGGAATGCGACGGCGCGGGCGGGCTCAGACCCTGACGGAGTCCTTGGCGCCTTCGGTCTCGGCGGCCTTGGCCGCCGCGGCCTCCTCCTCGGCGAGGAGCTCGGCCTCGACCGAGACCAGCGACGGGTTGCGCCAGGAGCTGCGCACGCCCCAGTAGTAGAAGGCGAGACCGATCACGGCGACCAGGAGGATGTCCCAGCCCTCCGGCAGATAGCCCTTGCCGCCGAAGTCCTTGCCGCCCAGATACGACACCGCGGCCATGACCAGCAGATACGCCACCATCCAGGCACCGGCCTTGAGGTGCGGGCGCAGCTCGGCCCACGGCTTGCGGCCCTGGGTCAGCGGCTTGCCGATCTCGTACCAGGCCCAGACCGGCAGTCCGACGGCCATGATCAGGATGACCTTGCCGGTCAGCGGCCAGCGGCCCCAGTACAGCACCAGCGAGCCGAAGATCATGGCGATCGGTGCGACCAGCGGCATGGCCCGCAGCTTGACCGGGCGCTTGAGGTCCGGCGAGATGCGGCGCAGCGACATCACCGCGACCGGCCCGGTGATGTACGAGATGACCGTGGCGACCGAGACGATCTCGGCGAGCGAGCCCCAGCCGCGGAAGACCGCGAGGAACAGGAACGCGATCACGAGGTTGAGCAGCAGCGCCGGGCGCGGCACACCGGTCTTCTTGTCCACCTTGCCGAAGACGCCGGGCAGATGACCGTTCTCCTGCACACCGTGGATCATGCGCGAGGTGGTGGCCGCGTAGATCATGCCGGTACCGGACGGCGAGACAAAGGCGTCCGCGTACAGCAGCAGCGCCAGCCAGTTCAGGCCCCAGGCCACCGCGAGGTCGGCGAGCGGCGAGTTGAAGCCGAGCGAGGCCCAGCCGCCGCCGGCGGACAGCTTGTCCCCGGGCACCGCCATCAGGAACGCGACCTGCAGCGCGACATAGATGACCAGCGCGATCAGGATCGACCAGACGACGGCCTTCGGCAGCGACTTGCCGGGGTTACGGGCCTCACCGGCGAGGTTCAGCGGGGACTGGAAGCCGTTGTAGGCCCAGACGATGCCGGAGACGGCGACGGCGGTGAAGACCGAGCTCCAGCCGTTGGGCGTGAAGCCGCCGTGGTGGACGATGTTGCCGGTGTCGAAGTGCGCCAGCATCAGCGCGCTCGCGGTCAGCGCCGGGACGACGACCTTGAAGACCGTGATCGCGGTGTTGGTCTTCGCGAACAGCGAGATCGCGAACCAGTTGAGGAAGAAGTAGAAGATCAGCAGGATGCTGGCCAGCCCGACACCGGTGCCGGTCAGCTCCGTGCCGTCGTAGAGCGCATGCGTCCAGGCGAAGTCCCAGGAACTCATGTACTGGACCGAGGCGGTGGCCTCTCCCGGGATGACCGAGACGATCGCGATCCAGTTCGCCCAGGCCGCGAGGTAGCCGGCGAGCGAGCCGTGGGAGTACTGGCCGTAGCGGACCATGCCGCCGGCCTTCGGGAACATCGCGCCCAGCTCGCTGTAGGTGAGCGCGATGGTGAGCGCAACGAGCGCGCCGATGATCCAGGCGACGATCGCGGCCGGGCCGGCGATGGCGGCGGCCCGCTCGGCTCCGAAGAGCCAGCCGGAGCCGATGATGGACCCGAGACCAGTGGCGGTCAGGGCAATGGTCCCGAGGGACCGACGGTAATTCGAGTGCGAGCCCTGCTCCGCGCTCGGTGTCTTCGTCGTGCTCACGTGCTTGGTCTCCTGGTCTTCCCCCGTGCCGTGCACAAACTTCGCCATCGTAAGAGCGAATCGAGACAGCGGATTCCCACAGCTGCCCAAAACAGCCGCTCAGTTGAGGCTCTGTGAGTTATCCAACACAAGGTTTCGGCCAAATTTTGCCCACGAACCGGCACAAAGCGGACCCCTGTCCGAGAACCAGAGCCGGGCAGAGGGCGTCTCGCGCACGCGCGCAGGGCGAACCGGGCCCGATTCAGGAGGGCTCTGCGGCTACTTCACTGGCAGGTGGTAGGTGACCCGGTGCCGGTCGGCGAGGGTCACGACATCGGCCGTCTCCACCGGCCGGCCGCCCGCGAAGTACGTCCGCGACACGACCAGCACCGCGTGCCCCGGCACCCCGCCCAGCGTCATGGCCTCCTCCGCCAGCGCGGGCCGGGCCCCAACCTCCTCGACGACGTTGTCCACCACCACGTCGATGGCTGCCATCCGCTCGACCACTCCGCGCCCCGCCAGCGGCCCCTCCTCCGGCAGCATCACCGGCGTCCGCCCGGTCACCTCCAAGGGCTCCCAGGACGTCGAGAGCATCGCCGGCTCCCCCTCGGCCCGGAAGACATAGCGCGTCCGCATCACCTTGGCCCCCTGCGCGATCCGCAGCCGGCCCGCGACCGCCGGACCGGCCGCCTCCTGCTCACTGCTGGACTCCCAGGTGCCCCGTACCCGTTCGTCCGTCTGCTCCTGCCGGAACGGCGTGCAGCCGCCCGAGGAGTGGAAGCCGACGCGGGCGATACGGCGCGGCACGGGCTGCTCGCGCACATAGGTGCCCGACCCCGAGCGGCCCTCGACCAGCCCCTCGGCCATCAGGACCTTCCGGGCCTCCAGCGCGACGGTGTCCGAGACGCCGTACTCCTCGCGGATGCGCGCCTGGGAAGGGAGGCGGGTGTGCGGCGGCAGTAGGCCGTCGACGATTTTCTGGCGCAGGTCGCCGGCCACGCGGAGGTACGCGGGCTGCTCACCGAAAGGCACATGCCCCTCCCAACAGCTTGACAGTCAGCAACAGCGTGGCAACCGCGCGTTGCCGACCGCAAGCTTGGGCCAGATATTCGCCTGATGTAATGAATCCCAGCTCAGCCCGTGTAAAACCTGAGATCGGGGGCCACAGACCCCGGCACCCCCACCCCGCGCCACCCCTCCCCTTCTCCCCACCCACCCGGTGGCCGCCTCCCAGGCGTGTCACGATCGAAGCGGGGCCACCCGCACACGGGACCGCGACCGGAGACCACCCGCGACACGGCATACGGAGCACGGCACACCGCACGCGGGCCGGACGCGCCACCAGGACGGGAAGGAAGGGACCCGATGCCCGCCGAACACCTCTCCCCGATGCCCAAGGACTGGCAGCGTGCGCTCGCCGTCGTCGCCCACCCCGACGACCTCGAATACGGTGCCGCGGCCGCGATCGCCGAATGGACCGCCGCGGGGCGCGAGGTCAGCTACCTCCTGGTCACCCGCGGCGAGGCCGGTATCGACGGGCTGGCACCGGCCGAGTGCGCCGCGGTCCGCGTGAAGGAGCAGCGGGCCGGCGCCGCGCTCGTCGGCGTCCACACCGTCGAATTCCTCGACCACCACCACGACGGCGTCATCGAGCCCGGCCGGACGCTGCGCCGCGACCTGTCCGCGGCCATCCGGCGCCACCGCCCCGAGCTCCTGATCACCCTCAATCACCACGACACCTGGGGCGGCGGCCACTGGAATTCCCCGGACCACCGGGTGGTCGGCCGGGCGGTCCTCGACGCGGCGGGCGACGCCGGCAACCGCTGGATCTTCCGCGACCTCACCGGCGCGAAGGGCCTGGCGCCCTGGAACGGCGTCCGCTGGGTGGCCGTGGCGGGCTCCCCGCACCCCACGCACGCCGCCGATGTCGGCCCCGGCATCGACCGTGCGGTCGCCTCCCTGGCGGCGCACGCCACGTACATCAAGGGCCTGCGCGGCCCCGAGCAGGATCCGCACACCTACGCCCGCACCTTCATCGAGCAGATGCTGCGCAACGGCGGCGAACGCTACCGGGGCCACCCCGCCACGCTCTTCGAGGTCTTCCCCCGCTGAGGCGGACCGCCCCGGGGCCGCGACGCTCTCCGGCCAGGGCGCGCCCCCGGGCACAGCTGCGCCGATGCCAGCTCCTCCGGATCCCGCCGCACCCCGGCCGCCATCAGCTCACCAGGAATCCCCAACTCCCGTGCCATGCAGACTGGATGAACCCCGGTTCCGCCGGCCCCTGTTGGCTGCTCCCCCGTCGCTCAGACGGGAGGCGTGGCCCCCGCTTCCTGTGCGGACGGACGCCGAGCCCGGGCTCCGGCCTGCGTGCGGGGGCCGGACCCACGGGAGGCCCGAGGCCGCGACGGCACGCTCGGACCCGCCCGCGCCGGTTTCTGTGGGCCGTCGGTGGCAAAGCAGCCCACGCCCGCTTGCGCCTGCCGCAGGGCTTCCGCACTGCGCTGAACAATCGCCCTGGTCACGTCGTAGGGACGTGTCCCAGCGGACTGAGGGGAACAGCAGATGGACAGAACGGGACAACCGGATCGCAGAACTCTGCTCGCCGGTGGACTCGCGATCGCCACGGCCGCGCTCGCGGGGTGCTCCTCGACGAGCGCCGCCCCGTTGGCGCCCAGCGCTTCACCGACAGCGCGGCCGACCACGCCCGCCGCGGCCTTCGCGAGACTGATGGACGGCAATGCGCGCTGGGTGAGCGGAGACCTTCAACACCCCGACCGGGATCCGAACCGGCGCCAGTTCGTGGCCGGGAAGCAGAAGCCCTTCGGGGCGGTCCTCTCCTGCATCGACTCCCGGGTGCCGCCGGAACTCCTCTTCGACACCGGCCTGGGTGACCTCTACGTGATGCGCACGGGCGGGGAGGCGGTCGGCCCGGTGGTCACGGGTTCCGTGGAGTACGGGCCCATGACGAGTGGCACTCCGCTCATCGTGGTCCTCGGGCATCAGCGTTGCGGCGCCGTCGAGGCGGCGTACAAGTCCTTCCGGGACGGCAAACCGCTGCCCGGCAACCTGGAGGCGATCGCCAGGGCCCTGCGGCCGGCGTACGAGCAGGCAAGGCGGGAAGGCGGTGCCGACCCGGTCGACACCATGGCCCGCGCCCAGGTCACGCTGACCGCGGCCAACCTGCGCTCCAACCAGGACCTGGCCCCCCTGGTGAAAAAGGGCGCCCTTGCCGTGGTCGGCGCCTACTACTCGCTCGACACCGGCAAAGTGCAGGTCCTTGCCGGTGCGCCTTCCTGACCGTCGGAGTGGACGCCCGGAGCGGTGGAAGCCCGCACGGGAATACAGAGACGATCACCGTGACGATCTGGACCGACGAGTCGCTCATGGCCGGGTGCCAGAGGGGTGCCTGGTCACGGCGCGGCATGGTGCCGAAAATCCTCCGGCCGAGAATGTTGGCTCTTCAGCCTGAGCCAGGGCCGCTACCGTGATGACATGACCGCACTGCCCGACTGGATGCGCCCGCCGCGCGCGGAAGGCTGGTTCGCGGAGGACCTGGACCGCCTCCCCGAGGCGCCTCGCCACACCGAGCTCATCGACGGAGCCCTCGTCTTCATGATGTCCCCGCAACGGTCGTGGCACGGCCGCCTCGTCACTGCTCTCACAGTGGCGCTCATGGCTCAGGCCCCCGACGGCGTTGAAGTCGAGCGGGAGATGACCATCCGCCTCGACGCCCGCAATCGCCCAGAGCCGGACCTGCTTGTGACCACCGCCCCGTACGACGCCGACCGCACCTGGTTCGCCCCGGAGGACGTCCAGCTCGTCGTCGAGGTCGTCTCGCCGGAGTCCGCCCACCGCGACCGGACCGTCAAGCTGCGCAAGTACGCCGAGGCCGGCATCCGGCACTACTGGTGCATCGAGGACGAGGGCACCGTCCCCGCCGTGCACGTCTACGAGCTCGACGGGCCGACCGGCACCTACGCGCCGGCCGGAATCTTTCGCCACACGCTCAAGCGGTCCCTGCCCTTCGAGATCAGCCTTGACCTGGACAAGCTCGCGCCGGGCCGGGCCGGGTGACACCACGGATCCAGGTCAGCACGCGCACGCAGAAGGGGCGGGCCGCACCCGGTGAAGGCTTACCGGTTCACACCGCGAGGAGTTCCGCCCACCGTGTGGTCCCGCCCGCGTGGACCTGCGTGCCGCACTCGGCCGACAGGGCGGTGACGATGCCGATGCCGCGGCCGTGCTCGTCCGCCTCGCAGGGCTCGACGGCCGGCCGCCCGTGCGCCGCAGGGCCCGCGTCGGTGACCTCGACGCGCAGGGTGTGGCGTCCGTCGGTCCCGGCCCGGGACAGTCGCAGCGCTGCCGGCGGCAGGGCGTGGACGACCGCGTTGGTGATCAGCTCCGAGATCACGAGGAGCGCGTCCTCGGCGAGGTCCGGGGCCAGGTTCCAGTCGGCCAGGACCGTACGCATCCGCCGGCGTACGACCGAGACGGCCTCGGGGATGTGGGGCAGCGGACAGACATGTTCGGCCGCCTCCCGAACCACCGCGTCAAGCTGTGCCGTCATGTCTCCTCCTCGGAGGCAGGCCCCCAGTCGGCTGGGGGCCGGGCTTGAGAAGGACGCTATGGCGGACGATGGGGGCGGTCAATGAACAGCGGTCGGCATTACCGAACGCCTGCTGTGGAGGGCCATCTCTTCCCGCTGATGCCGACCGCGGGACCACGGCGGGACTAAAATTGCCGCATGGCCGGCCCGGTCCAGTCGATCGAACGGGCGGCGGCGATTCTGCGTCTGCTCGCCAGCGGGCCCCGTCGGCTCGGGCTGGGTGAGGTGGCCGGGTCGCTCGGACTGGCGAAGGGCACCACCCACGGCATTCTGCGCACCCTGCAGAACATCGACTTCGTCGAGCAGGACCCGGCGACCGGGAAGTACCAGCTCGGGGCCGCGCTGCTGCACCTGGGCACCAGCTACCTCGACGTGAACGAGCTGCGGTCGCGCTCCATCAACTGGGCCGACGCCCTCGCCGCCCGCAGTGGGGAGGCGGTCCGCCTGGGCGCCCCCCTGGAGGGCAAGGTGCTCATCGTCCACCACGTCTTCCGCCCCGACGACACCCTCCAGACCCTGGACGTGGGCGCACTGCTGCCGCTGCACGCCTCCTCGCTCGGCAAGGTGCTGCTGGCCTTCGGGAGCGTGCCCCTGGAGCCGGCCGTGGAGGCCGGGCTGGAGGCGTACACCCGGCACACCCTGATCACTCCGGAGCGCCTGGCCCGGGCGCTCACCGAGGTCCGAGAGCTCGGGTGGGCCGTCGAAGTACAAGAGATGATCACGGGCGAGGCCGGCGTCGCCGCGCCGATCCGGGGCCACGGCGGCCTCGTGGTGGGCGCCATCGGCGCCTCCGGCACAGTCGAGCGGATCTGCGACGCCAAAGGGGTCCCGCAGCCGGCCCTGGTCACCCAGGTCCGCCACGCCGCCCGGGCGATCTCCCGGGATCTGGGAGCCGCCCGTTGGTGAGCCCCGCCGCCCTCGTGCACCCGCAACGGAAGGCTGATCATGGTTGAGCGGTATGTGATGTCCATCGATCAGGGCACCACCTCCACCCGATGCATCCTGTTCGACCACCAGGGGCGGCTGGTGTCGGTCGCCCAGCGGGAGCACCAGCAGCACTTCCCCCGGCCCGGGTGGGTCGAGCACGACGCCGTCGAGATCTGGCACACCCTGCAGCGCGTGGTGCCGCACGCGCTCTCCGATGCCGACATCCGCCCCGAGGAGGTCGCCGCCATCGGGATCGCCAACCAGCGCGAGACGACCGTGCTGTGGGACCGGCGTACGGGCACCCCGGTGGGCAGGGCGATCGTCTGGCAGGACACCCGTACGGCGCCGCTGGTCGAGGAGCTCGGCAGCCGGCCCGGGGACGAGTTCTTCGTCCGGCGCTGCGGCCTGTCCCCCTCCACGTACTTCTCCGCCCCCCGGATCCGCTGGCTGTTCGACCATGTCGACGGGCTGCGGCAGCGCGCCGAGGACGGCGAGGTGCTGTTCGGCACGATGGAGAGCTGGCTGATCTGGAACCTCACCGGCGGGCCGGCCGGCGGCCGGCACCTCACCGACGTGACCAACGCCAGCCGCACCATGCTCATGAACATCGGCACCCTCGACTGGGACGAGGAGCTGCTGGACTTCTTCGGGGTCCCCCGCCCGATGCTCCCGGAGATCCACTCCTCGGCCGAGACCTACGGAACCGCCCGTTCCGTCCTGCCGGGCGTCCGTATCACCGCGGCACTCGGTGACCAGCAGGCGGCGCTGTTCGGACAGACCTGCTTCGCCCGCGGCGAGGCGAAGTGCACCTACGGAACCGGCAGTTTCCTGCTGCTCAACACCGGCACCGAGCTCGTACGGTCCCGGCACGGACTGCTCACCACCGTCGCCTACAAGATCGCGGACCAGCCCGCGGTCTACGCGCTCGAAGGCCCGATCGCCGTCACCGGCGCGCTGGTCCAGTGGTTCCGCGACCGGCTGGGGCTGATCAGCACCGCCCCCGAGATCGAGACGCTCGCGCGCGCCGTCGAGGACAACGGCGGCTGCTACATCGTCCCGGCGTTCTCCGGCCTGTACGCACCGCATTGGCGCAGCGACGCCCGCGGGGTCATCGTCGGCCTCACCTCGTACATCACCAAGGAGCACCTGGCCCGCGCCGTACTGGAGGCCACCGGCTGGCAGACCCGGGAGGTGGTCGACGCCATGAACGCCGACTCCTCGCTCGCCCTGAAGGTGCTCAAGGTGGACGGCGGCATGACGTCCGACAACCTGCTCATGCAGTTCCTGGCCGACGTGCTCGATGTGCCCGTGGTGCGCCCCATGGCCGTCGAGACGGTCTCCCTGGGCGCCGCCTACGCCGCCGGCCTCGCCGCCGGCTACTGGCCCGACCTGGAGGTCCTGCGCCGCAACTGGCACCGGGCCGCCCAGTGGCTGCCGGACATGGACCCCGAGCGGCGGCAGTCGGAGTACGAGAACTGGAAGCGGGCGGTCGAACGTTCGCTGGGCTGGATCCGGCCACCGGACCCAAGCTGAGGCGTCAGGTACGTGTCGGCGCAGACGGAGCCCGCGGGCCGCCGTCGTGATTCAGAGGCGGTGAAGGCGTGCGAGGGTCTGTTCCAGCTCGGTCTGAAGGATGCTGCTGGCGGTATCGGCGTCACCGCGCTCGATGGCCCGTACCAGGGCCTCATGGGCTTCGTCCGCGTGATTGGGCTCGTGCGTCCGCAGACCGAGGATGTCGAGCATATCGATCAGCCCCTTCCGCAGCGCCGGGGTGAATTCGACGAAGAGGTCGGCGAGAACCGGGTTGTGGGCGGCGCCGACGACTGCCGCATGCAGGGCGATGTCCGCGTCGACGAAGGCCGCGTCATCGCTGGCGGCCGCGGCGCGGCGGCCGTCCAGAGCCGTCCGCATGGCGGTGAGATCAACCTTGGTGCGGCGCAGTGCGGCCAGGCGCGCGGCTTGCACCTCGATCAGCATGCGCACCTCGTAGATATCGGTGACGGCGGCGCGGCGC
Source organism: Streptomyces sp. 2323.1 (assembly GCF_900221035.1). Classification (NCBI taxonomy): domain Bacteria; kingdom Bacillati; phylum Actinomycetota; class Actinomycetes; order Kitasatosporales; family Streptomycetaceae; genus Streptomyces; species Streptomyces sp. 2323.1. The sequence goes on from NZ_LT907981.1 coordinate 2,875,082, forward strand.
AGCCGCGTGGTCCAGTCCTCCGCGGGCTCGGTGGCGATCACGAAGACCCCGGCACCCTGGCGCGCCTGCAGCAGGCCGGCACCGGCCAGGGCACGCAAGGCTTCGCGCACGGTGGAGCGGCCCACGCCGAGCGTCTTGGCCAGGGCGGTTTCGGCGGGGAGCTTGGTCCCGACCGGCCACTGCCCCTCGGTGATCTGCTCGCGTAGCTGCTGGGTGGCCTGTTCGACCAGGGGGCTGGGGCGGAGGGCACCGAGCGGCATCCCGCTGTCACCTCTCAGGTCGTCTGATGTTTTTTGGGGCGTGCTGAGTGTACTCGGCAGCACACTGCGGCAGGTCCCCTTCAAGGAAGTTGGGGACGCTCCACCGGAAGCCGGCGCACCCCCCTGCTGGTTCCGGCCGATGCCCAACCCGCTGGCCACGTAAGGATTTCGCTTGCCCCTTGGTCGTCGCTAGGGTGAAACTCCTCTGAGGACCTGAGTAGTTGAGGTCCTGGGCCACACCGCGGAGAAAGAGGCAGACGTTTCAGCATGAAAAAGGGTCAACTCGGCTTTCTGGCCGGTACGCACATGGTCAACGACCTCTACCAGGGCGCGATCCCCGCGATGCTGCCGTTCCTGATGTCCCAGCGGCACTACAGCTACGCGGCGGTCTCCGGGCTGGCGTTCGCGGCGAGCGGCATATCCAGCCTGTTCCAGCCCCTGTTCGGTGCGCTCGCCGACCGCAGGCCACGGTCCTGGCTGGTGCCGACCGGGTTCGGTACCGCGGCCTTAGGCGTGATGGCGGCCGGGCTGTCCGTGAACTACGTGGTCACCTGGTGGTGCGTCGCGCTGGCAGGGGTCGGCATCGCGGCCTTCCACCCGCCGGCGACCAGTCAGGCCCGTGCCGCCGGCGGATCCTCGCAGAAGGCGATGAGCGTCTTCTCGGTCGGCGGAACGCTCGGCGGCGCCCTCGCTCCGACGCTGGTCACCCTCGTCATCGGAGCGGCGGGGTTCGCCGGAAGCTATCTGCTGGCGATCCCTGCCCTGGTCATGGCCATCCTGTGGTTCCTCAAGGGGCCCTGGATGCGGTCGCGGGGGCACACGGCGGCGGCCCCGTTGGTCACCGGCGTATCGACCAAGGCCGGGACGGGCGCTACCGAACGGGCGGATGACTGGCGGTCCTTCGCCCGCCTTGTGGCCGTCATCGTCGGATGGTCCATTCCGTACGTCACGGTGACGTCGATGGTGTCGCTGCACGCGCAGCGCGATCTGGACCAGTCCACTGCGGCGGGCGCCGCCGTTCTCAGCACGTACACCGCGGCCGGGGCGGTCGGTACGTTGCTGGGCGGCTGGGTGGGTGACCGGTACGGCCGGATGACCTCGGTGCGGGTCGGCTACCTCGTGGCGCTTCCGGCCCTGTTCGGCATCGCGTGGGCCCCGGCGTTCCCGGTCCTGGTACTGAGTGCGGCGGTGTTCGGCATGGCGATGTTCCTGCCGTTCGCCGCCCAAGTCACCCTTGCTCAGGACTACTTGCCGAATCGTCCCGGTACGGCCAGCGGGTTGTCCCTGGGACTGGCGATGGCAGCGGGCGGCCTGTGCTCCCCCGCCTTCGGCGGACTCGCCGATACGAGCGGCCTGCCCGCCGTCTTCTACGCGCTGCTCGCGGTCTTCGTCGTTCCTGTCGTCATGGCCATCCGGCTTCCCGACCGCACCCGGAAGGTGCCTGACGCGCCCTCGCCGGCGCTGGTCGAAGCGGCGCATCCGCACGAGGCGCGGTAGGGCATGGCAATGTCCGGGCCCACGGGGCCCGTACCTCGACAGCTCCTACGTCAGAAATTCCCCCCAGTACGCAGGCTGTAAGTAAACGAAGCCACACCCAACGGCACCGGATCCAGCCATCATGTCGCTGTCGCACATTCTTCCGGAAACCATTCTCCGGGCACTTGGGGACTATCGCGGATCCCGATGGATTTCAGGGTTCTGGGGGTGACGGCGAGAATTCTGCGGATAGAATATCGCGCGCTGCTCGCGATGGCGGTCGGCGGTGGGGGGCGAGGGCATCGTGATGGAGTTGCAAGAACACACAGCCCAAGGTCGGCTTGCCCGAGACTCTGAACGTGCGTTCGTTTTTCCTGGCCTGCGATGCTTACCGCTCGCCCGGAATATCCTCAAGCGATCACCACAAAGAGGTCCACGCAACAGCGTGGGCCTTTTTCTTTTTCGTGGCGCTCGCGCCGGCGTTTGCGTCCGGGGCCACGAAGTTGACGTGCAGCGAGAAGCGGGTGCTTCGTTTTCCGGACAAGAGAAGTGTGGAGTGTGATGCCATGAACCGAGTCGGCAGAGGATCTCGCCGGTCGGGCTGGTGGCTCGTGGAGCCGCTGGCGCGCGTGGGGTTATCCGTTCTATTGCTGGCAGGCGGTGCCGTGGGAGTGACGGCCGGACCGGCCGCCGCTTCGACCGCCGACGGCACGCTGACGGTTGAGGTGCTGCGCGATTTCTTCGGCACCGGCGTGCTCAACGCGACGATGGACGTCCCACAGCGGGGCATGAAGGTGGAGATCTCCGACCCCGCCGGGCACGAAGTCACCGGCGTCACGGATGCCACGGGAAAGGTCGTGGTGTCGGGGTCGACCGTGCTGAGCGGCGGCCGATACCGCGTCGACGTCAGCGTCCCGGCACCGTACAACGGCTATCTGCGGGCGGCGCCCGCGTCGACGGCGGAGAACCACTTCGACAGCTTCACGTCGTTCGTGGAGGTGTCGGACGGAAAGAACGCCTCGGTGGTGACGGGGGTGTGGGATCCGGCCGACTACACGCTCCCGGACTCGCGGTATTTCGTGCCGGTCCACAATGGCGCCAACGGAACCGACACCCGCGCATTGGTGGCGTTCGGGACGAAGGTCCGCGGCACATGTCCTGCCGATGTGTCGTGCCCGACCACGCTGGCCACGCAGGCCCAGGTGGGCACGACATTCGGGTTGGCGTACGACAAACACCGGAGCCGGCTGTTCCAGAGCGCGTTCGCCCGGCGGTACGCCCCGTACGGGCCGAAGGGCGAGGGCGCGATCTATACGGTGCCGGTCAGCGGCTCGGGTGCGCCGGAGCTGTTCGCGCAGGTGCCGGGCGCTGCGGTGACGCCGCACGACACCGCCAACGTGATCAAGGATCCCGGGTTCACCGACGCACCGGGCAAGGAGAGCATCGGTGGCCTGACTCTGTCGGAGGACGGCTCCACGCTGTACGCGGTGAACCTGCTGACCCGCAGCCTGGTGAGCTTCGACGCGACAGGGGCCACGGCTTCGGCGCCCGAGGCGACGGTGCGGATCCCGGACCCGGGGTGCGCGAGCCCCGGCGACTGGCGGCCGTTCGGGCTCGCCACCCACAACAACACGCTGTACGTCGGCGGCGTGTGCAACGCGGAGAGCACGCAGCAGCGCGCGGACCTGAAAGCCGTCGTCTACACCTACGACGGCAAGCGGTTCAGCACGGTGCTGACCCACTCGCTCACCGACAAGCGCGGCAGCGTCTTCGGTTCCGGCGACAAGGCCACCCACTGGAACCCGTGGAACACCAGCCTGGACACGTGGGACGACCGGAAGTCGGGCGGCGTATTCATCGATCCGCAGCCGGAGTTGGCCTCCCTCGCCTTCGCCCGCGACGGCTCGATGATCCTGGGTTTCCGCGACCGGTTCATGGACGTGCTCAGTTGGGGAGGGCTGGACCCCCGGCCGGGGAACGGCACGGCGGAAAGCGGAATGTCCGGTGGTGACATCACCATGGTGTGCGCCACTCCCACCGGTGAATACCAGTGGGAAGGCACGGGGAGCTGCCCCCACCACGCCACCCCCGCGAACAGTGGCGGCCAGGCCGCCGATGTCGTCGAATACTTCCCGGGCGACTTTTTCGCCAACGCGCACCAGGAGACCGCGCTGGGGTCGGTGGCCTATATCCCGCAGCAGCAGTGGGTCGTCAGTACGGAGTTCGACCCGGTCGTCAACGTCGCAACCTCAGGGACCGGGTACCACGACATCACGACCGGTCAGGGCCCGGGCAACAACCCGACCGCCAACGGGTTCCAGTTCGTCAGCGGGGTCCAAGGCGGGTTCGGCAAGGCCGGCGGGCTCGGTGACATCGCGTACGCCGCGGCGAACGCGCCGGTCCAGATCGGTAACCTCGTGTGGTTCGACGGCGACCACAACGGGATCCAGGACCCGGCGGACGTGCTGCTGCCGGGAGCCACGGTCAACCTGCTGGACGCGGGCGGCAAGCAGGTCGCCACGACCAGGACCGATGCCGCCGGCGAGTACTACTTCGGTGGTGTCGGCGCCGCGTACGAGCTCACGCCGGGTGCGAAGTACACGGTGCAGTTCGACGTGTGTACCGCGGACACCGGCAAGGTGCCCGACCAACCCCCGGCGAGCGAGCTGCGGTTCACGCTCCCGCGCGCCGGTGCCACCCGTGCGCATGACTCCAATGTGACCCCGCCGGACACCGGGCAGTTGTGCAACGGCTACGCGCCTGTCACGGCGCCGGCCAAGCCGGGCGGGGTCGATCACACGATCGACGCCGGGGTGTACATCCCCAAGGCAACGCCGACCCCGACACCGACGGCGACCCCGACGGCGAGCACGAGCCCGACGCCGACGGGGAGCCCGAGCCCGACGCCGAGCCCGACCTCACCGCCGGCCGCTACGCCGCCGGACGCCAGGCCGCCGTCACCACCCGCGCCGCCTGCCAACCCGGCGCCGGCCGGTGGGAGCACGGGTTCACTGGCGCACACCGGCACGTCCGGACTGCCGGAGATGATCGCCCTGGTCGGCCTGCTGGTGGGTGCGGGCCTGGTCATCACGTTCATGAGCCGGAAGCGTCGCGCCCGGAAACACTGATCGAACCGCACAACAGTGATCTGCCTGCCCGCGGCCCGGAGGGCGCGGTCGGGCAGATCACGTCCCGGCCGGTCCACGAGGGCCGGCCCTGGCGTCGTCCGTCACCGGACTGCCGAGTGTCGCCGCGACCGCACGGCGGCCGAGCAGTGTGGTGGTCGAGAGGGTGAATCGGAAGAATGTCAGCGTCGCGCCGCGTGCGGAGCGGGAGAAACCGGCAAGCTCCACCGGGCCGTGCGGCCGGCCGGCGCCGATGGCTGCGGCCACGCCGGGCGGCAGCCGTCATCGGCACAGCGGCCGTCGCGGTGGCCGCGTTCCTGGTCGCCGGCGGCGGTTCCGGTTCCAGCGGTCCGCGCGCACTGACGTCGGAGGAGGCGAACCGGCTGGCGCTCACACGGTTCCGCAACTACGAGGCGCACGGCCGCGCGGTGAGGATCACTGTGCCGGGCGCCGCCGGTGGGCTGATCGTCACCGGGTCCGTCGACTACCAAGGCAAGCTCGGTTACGGCGTGGTGCACGGCACCGGGCGCGACACCTCCAGCGACGGGCTGATCGAGTGGAGCGCCACCGCGGTGTTCGTTCACCCCATGAGGAACGCCCCGGCTCACACACCCGCGTCGCCGCCCCGCTCGGCCTGGTACAGCCGTCCGCTGCAGTCGTCCGGCAGCGCGCTGGACAGTTCGCTGGCCATCGCGCTCAGGCTCGGCATCGACCGGCCGGACAACGCCGAACTGCTGCCGCAGAACGGCGCCGCCTGGTGGGGACGGGACGAGGTGGACGGACATCGGGTGGAGGTCATGACCGGGCCGTCCTCCCGCGACCACCCCGGTACGGCGGGCAACGTGCGCTACTGGGTCGGCTCGGACGCCACCATGTACCGGGTCCGCCTCAGTGTGGGTTCCGAGTCGCAGCCGGTGGTCATCGATTTCGACACCCAGAAGTACGTTCCGGTCAAGCCGGTACCCGGAGTCACCCCGGCCCGGTAGCCGCTGTTCAGGACGTCTGCACCCGCGCGTTCGCGGCGAGCAGGGACGCTGACGGCAGCGGGATGCCTGCCGTCTTCGGCAGGGCCGGAACGGCCGGGACAGCGGTGGCGCCCGTAGTGGTGGCGTGGGGGAACTGCGGCTGTGGCCCCGGCGCCGCGACCTCGGTGAACGGGATGCCACCGGGCGCCGTCGGCATCGCCCAGCTGCCGGCCGGCGAGGGCGACCGGGCCGGAAGCGGGCAGGACACGGTTGTCGCGAGCCGGGCGGGCACCGTGGTCCGCAGAGCGTTGCCACGCAGGCAGTTGCCCCGTCCGCGCGTGGCGGTGGGGAACGTCCAGCCGACGTCGACGCCGTTGCCGGTGAACGTGTTGTCCACGATCTGGTTGCCGACCGGAGGTAGGTCGGCGGTTGCGCTGATCACCAGCCCGGCGTTGCGGTTGTCGGCGACGCGGTTGCGAAGGAACCGGTTGTCGCTGCCGCCGTCGATGCCGATGCCGGTGCCCCACCCGCCGTCGGCCTGCTCCGGGGTGGCCTTCTGCTGGTTGGCGGCGATCAGATTGCCCGCGATGACGGCGCCCTGCTGCGGGAGCAGCTTCTCCTGGTGGTCGGAGTTGGTGGTCAGACCGACCCGGTTGCCGACCAGGCGGTTGCCGACCACGTACATGTCGCCACTGGCGTTGGTGCCTTCGTAACCGATCGCGTTGAGTTCGGCGATGTTGTCCCGCACCACGATGTGGCAGGGCTTGCACTGCCCGACGTAGATCCCCGAGTCGGCCCCGCCCGAGGTATACGAATGCTCGATGACCCCGTTCTGCGCGGAGAACGCGTAGATGCCGTACAGACCGTTGCGGGTCGCGGTCACGTGGGAGACCAGGAACGACTTCAGGAAGGTGACAGGCTCTTGGCCGGTGTCGTAGCCCCCCGAACGCCCCGGTAGCCCGGCGGCCGCTTTCGCCGAACCGGTGACCAGGACCCCGTTCTGCGTGTTGTTCTGCACGGTCAGGTTCTCCACCGCCACCCCGGGCGCGGACACGACGATGCCGTTCGGTTGCTGCAACCGCCCGTCGATGACGACCTTGTCCCGGGACTCGCCACGAAGAGTGACCCGAGGCGTGGAGACCTTCACCGACTCGTGGTACCCGCCCGATGCGACCAACACCAGGTCACCAGGGTGAGCGAGCGACACCGCATCCGAGATCGTCGGGGCATCCGCCGGCACTCTGATCGTCACGTGCGCCCCGGGTGGTCGCCGGCCGTGGCTCGACCCGTCCTCGCCGGGCCCGCAGCCCACCAGTACGCATGTCAGTGTGCTCAGTAACGCGACCATCACGCGACGACGGAGACGAGGCATGGCCGCATCCTGGCATGAGGTCATGCCTGCACGGAGGCGAACCAACTCACCTTCGCCAGAACGGATTTGGCATTCGACGAACTCGCCCGCCGACGGAAGAGCTATGGCATTCTCCACACCGTGAGCCGAGCTGACTCCCGTCCATCCCGCCGCGCGTTCATCGGAGCCACCGGGGCCGTGGCGGCCACCGGGCTCACCACCGGATGCGAATCGCCTGCACCGAAGCCGAGCCGGCACCGTTCCCCCGCGTCGACTCCACAGGTCTCGCCAACCGGCCGCCATCAGGCAGGCATCACGCTCCCGCAACCGGCCCAGCCGAACCTCCTGGCGGTGGTGGCCGACCTCGGCGACGCCGTGGCCGTCGGCCCGCTGCTGGCCGAACTCGGCCGAGCCGTTCACACTCTCACCGCGGGGACCGATCCACGACTGCTGGGCCTGCCGCCGGGCGATCTCACCGTGACGATCGGGGTGGGCCCACCGCTGGTGCGCAGGGCCGATCCCTCCCTGCCCGGCGCGGCAGACCTCCCCCGGTTCTCCCGCGAGCAGATCGCCCCGCAGGCACGCGGCGGGGACCTGTTGATACAGATCTGCGCCAGCGACCCCTTGCTGTTACCGGTCGTCGCCGCCGCGCTTCTGGAGCAGGCCGGCCACCGGATACGTGAACGCTGGCGGCAGTCCGGACGCCGCGGTCCGAACATCCCCGTGGACAAGGACATCTCCGCGCCACGGAACCTGCTCGGTTTCATCGACGGCATCGTGGGCCCGCACACGGCGGCCGAACACCGACGCCATCTGTGGCTGGCCGGCCCGGCTCCCGTCGCCGGCGGCACGATCGCCGTAGTACGGCGCATGGAACTCGACCTGCCGCGGTTCGCCGCACTCTCCGTCGCCGACCAGGAGGCGGTCTTCGGCCGGCGCAGAGCCACCGGCGCGCCCCTCTCCGGCGGGACCGCAGCCTGGGACCCGGACCTCGGCGCCAAAACACCGGACGGGCGCTACCTCATCCCGGCCGACGCCCACGTCCGCCGGGCCAACCCCACCGTGGTCGGCGTCGGCCACATGCTCCGCCGCTCCTACAGCACCGACGAGCCCCTCGGCCTGCTCTTCATCAGCTTCCAGAACGACCTGCGCACCTTCACCCACACCCTTGCCCGTATGGACGCTTCCGACGCACTGCTGCGCTTCACCACCACCACCGCCAGCGCAACCTTCCTCATCCTCCCCGGCTTCGACCAGCAGCACCCGCTGGGCGCCAGGATGTTCCGCTGAACAGGTCGAAGCCGGATTACCGGCCTCTCCCACCTGGTCCGCTGCCGGCTGCGGCAAGCCGGCCGAGCCCACGGCCCGTTCAGTCAAGGGCAGCACGGGCACGGGAAAGGGGCCCACCTCCGAAGAGATGGACCTCTGTTGACCTGCATATTTGCCAGATCAGCGACGTGCTGCCAAGTCACTGGTCAGACGTTGAACCGGAACGTCTGCGGGCTGTCCCTGACCTGCGGCGGAGCTTCGTCCAGGGCTCTGACTTGGGATTTCCTGGTTGGCGCGTTGGCTCCCGACGGCGGTTTATGGGTGTCCTGCGGACTGGCTGCGGACTGCCCGGCTACGCCGGAGGCAGAGAAACCCATGGCACCCCGGCGGAGCCTGCAACGAAACTGCACGGGTGAGCGACTCCTCCTCCTGCCCGTGCTGCGGGCACCGCTTGCTGGGCGCGATGCCCGGCTCGTACGAGATCGCGCGATGCCCGGCTCGTACGAGATCTGCCCCGTCTGCTTCTGGGAGGACGACGGGGTCCAGTTCCGCTGGGCGACCATCACCGGCGGCGCGAACAAGGTTTCCCTAATCGAGGCCCAACGCAGCTACCAGTACACCGTGGCCTGCGACCAGCACGACAGACAGTGACCACCACAAGATGCTCTCGCTCGGTGCGGGTCTCGTCGTGCCTCTCGTTGTGGCGCTGGCCATATGACGCCTCTGTTCGACGGGTAGATTCGGCCGAACCCCCGCGACCACCATGATCGCCGGAGTGCTGTCATTCGGCTCGTCGGGCGGCCTTGGAGGACGCCGCCACAGCGCGCGGTCGTCATGGTTCCGCAAGAGCCGGCAGTGCCGTGACGCCGGCAACCTCAACGGCCAGGGCGCTATGGGCGGGCCCGTAGAGTGAGGGAGTGACCTTGACCGAACCCTCGCCTGTGACAACCAACTACGGAGAGGTATTCACTCGCCGTTGGGTCGTTGATGCGCTGCTTGATCTCACCGGATACACAAGCGACCGCGATCTTGGCGCGCTGCATCTCCTTGAGCCGTCGTGCGGGTCCGGTGCTTTCCTCAGGCCAGCGGTCGAGCGGTTGATCGCCTCGGCACAGAAGCACGGTCGTGACCTCGCCACGCTCAGTGACGCCGTTCGCGCGTACGACCTTCAGCAGGAGCATGTGGACACCGCGCGGCAGCACTGTTGTGAGCTCCTCACTTCTGCTGGCGTGTCGGCCTCGCAAGCCGGAACGATTGCGAGCATGTGGGTTCGACAGGCCGACTTCCTGCTGGCCAGCGTGGAAGAACGGCCCGTCGATGTCGCGATCGGTAACCCTCCGTACATCCGCTACGACGACCTCGACGAGGACACCGCCGCGGCTTATCGCTCCACTTGGTCCTCCATGAAGGGGCGCGGCGACATCTACGTCGGCTTCATCGAGCGCAGCCTGGCGATGCTCAAGCAGGGCGGACGGGTCGGTTTCATCTGCGCCGATCGCTGGATGCGGAACCAGTACGGGGCGGAGCTGCGCGGCCTGGTCGCCAAGCGCTACGCCGTTGAGCACGTGTGGAGCATGCACGACGTCGACGCCTTCGAGTCCGAAGTCTCTGCATACCCGGCAATCACCGTGCTGGCCAACCGTCCCCAAGGCTCTGCCGTCGTCGCCGACACCTCCGCAGAGTTCGGGGAGACTGCAGCCCAAGCGCTGGCGAAGTGGTCGACCGACGACACGCTGACCGAATTCACCGATGCCGGGGTGCAGGCGCACCGGCTCCCGCACTGGTTCCCCGGCGGCGAGCTGTGGCCAACCGGGTCCCCTGCGCGGCTGGCTCTCATCGAGCACCTCACCGACCGGTTCGGCCCGCTGCACGATCCTGACACCGGCACGAAGGTGTCCATCGGAATCGCCACCGGTGCCGACCATGCATACGTCACCAAGGATGCGAACGCGATTGAGGCCGACCGGCTGCTGCCGCTGGCCATGCAGCGCGACCTGGCGACGGGCAGGTTCCTCTGGCAGGGGAACTACCTGGTGAACCCGTGGGCTGCGGACGGATCTTTGGTCAACCTCGACGACTACCCTCGCTTGTCAGCGCACCTGGCTCAGCACCCGAACGTGAAGAGGCGCTTCGTCGCGAAGAAGACCCCCGATCGCTGGCACCGCACCATCGACAAGGTCCATTCCGACCTGATCGACAGGCCGAAGCTACTGCTGCAGGACATGAAGGCGCACATTCACCCCGTCCTCGAACCCGGAGGGTACTACCCGCACCACAACCTCTACTACGTCGTCTCCGACGCCTGGGACATGGAGGTGCTCGGTGGATTGTTGTTGTCCCGGGTGGCGCAGGCGTTCATCGAGGCGTACTGCGTCCGCATGAGAGGCGGCACGCTGCGCTTCCAAGCGCAGTACCTCAAGAAGATCCGCGTCCCTGCTCCCGACGCGATCGCCGAGGACGTGGCGCGACGGCTTCGCACTGCCTTCGCCGAGAGGGACGTCGACGCGGCCACGGCCGCTGCCGCGGATGCCTACGGGATCGATCTGACCAAATACGATCTCTCCTCCGCTCCGTTGCGGCAGGGTGTCGTGGCATGACTCCGACCTTTGACGACTACGATGCCGCGGTCCGTGCCTTCTGGAGCGGGCGCGACCTCCAGACCCAGAAGCAGATCGAGTCCGGGAAGATTGACGCCGGCACACGCGGGTCCACCACCGGCGGCAAGCACCTCGATCCGCTCCAGGAGCTAGTCGCCGCCCAGTTCGAACCGCTCAAGCAGCTCGGTGCGGAGGTCCGCTCCACCGGTCTGCTCACGCTGCCCGGCTGGTACCGACGCGCGAAGAACTGGGATATCGTCGTCACTTTCGGTGACTCGCTCGTCGCGGCCATCGAGTGCAAGTCCCAGTCCGGCTCGTTCGGCAACAACTTCAACAACCGGACAGAAGAGGCCATAGGCAACGCCGTGGACCTGTGGCGTGCGTACGAGGCCGGCCACCTCGGCCGTGTCCGGCCATGGCTCGGGTTCGTCATGGTGCTGGAGCGAGCAAAAGACTCGACGGGGCCCGTGAACGACCGGGGCACCCCCATCTACCCGGTGGATCAGCGTTTCCACGACACCTCGTACACCGACCGTTACACAATCCTTTTTGACAGGCTCGTGAAGGAGCGGCTCTACGACGCCGCGTGCCTGATCTCGACCAAGAAGGGGCAGGGCATCCATTCGGAGCCGTTGGACGAAGTGTCGACGAAGAACCTGACGGCCGCCATCGCGGGCCGTGTCGAGTACATCAAGGGGCTCGCGTAATCACGGCTGTCTGCTGGTCTAGGAAGCGTGAAGCTTCGGTCCGACTACGGGGTGGGCTGGTCCCGTGACGGCTCCAGTGCAGCGACACCCTCGTGCGACTAAAAGCGCAGAACCCCCGCGAGCGGTGGAGGCTCAGCAGGGATTGGAAGCTAACGCCACCCATCAAGCGACACTTGCGAACTGCCGCTCAGATAGTGGTGGAGAGCACTGGCAGTTGTGTCGACAAAGGCGTCGGGGATGAGGTCGGCATCGACCCAGCGGACCTGGGAGTGCTTGCGCGGTTCGCGGTTCTCCGGTTCGCCGCTCCATTCGTGGGCGGCGAAGACCACCGTAAGGAAGCCGTTGGGCGCCTCGACGCCCCAGGCTCCGTGGATGATGTGGGCGACCGTGAGGGACTCGGCCTTCACCGTGAGGCCGGTCTCCTCGTAGAGCTCGCGTACGGCCGTCTCGGTGATCGGCTCGCCCGGTTCGCTCTTGCCGACAGGGAGGTCCCACATGCCCTGGGCGAACTTGGCGTTCTCACTGCGCTGGAGGAGGACAACGCGGTTGGTGGCCGTGTCGTGGACGATGACGGCGGCGACCAGCAGGGTCATCGATTCGAGCGCCGGCTTCAGGGTCTTCGGCTGGTCGTTGGTCTGCTGGGCCACGGTGTTCCCTTCGTCGGGCGGGTTGTTGGGCATGTTAGGCGAGGGCCTCGCGGGCGCGGCGGGCGAGATCAGCGGCGCCGGGGACGCGGCGGCGCTGATAGACCGCGAGGGTGGAGCGGATCGAGATGATCGCTTTGCGGGTGCGGTCGGAGGTCATACCCTCCATGAGGACCAAGGCTTGCGCCCAGGCGGCAACCGCTTCGTCAGCTCGGGCCTGGGCGGCGAGGCTGTCGCCGAGGTCGGCGTGGGTGAGGGCGTGGACGCGCTTGTAATGGTCCGGGTCCCAGCGGGTGAGGGCGTCGCGGTGCTGCTGTTCGGTGCCGATGTGGTCGGCGAGGTCGGTCAGGGTGCGGGCGGTGTGGCTGGCCACGGTGCCGGCGGCGGGACCGCTGACACGGGAGTAGCTGGGCTGGGAGCCGTCGTCCCGTAGGAGGGCATCTTCGGCGGCCAGGAGAGCACGTGCGGCCGACGGGTTCTCGTCAGTCGCGGCGTATGCGCGGGCGTGAGTGATGTGGAGGAGGGCCTCGGTCTGGCCGTCGATGTGGCCGAGGCCGCGTCGCAGGGCGCCTTCGACGAGGTCGACGCAGTGGTGGGGCAGCTTGAGGCTCAGGGCCTGGTGGGCCAGGGCGCGCATCATCCAGGCCGCGTGACCGTGGGGGTCGGCTTCGCAGGCGAGCTGGTAGCCGACTTGGTAGTAGCGCTGGGCCGCGCCTTCGTGGCCCAGGTCGTGGTGCTTCCACCCGGCGAGGTAGGCGAGTTCGGCGACGGCGCCGAAGGCGGCGCGGCGTAACGGCTCCGAGGGGAAGCGTCCGCGGAGCATCGGGGCGGCGGTGTCGGCGAGGTACGCGGTGACGGTGGTCAGGCCGTGCCCGCCGCCGAGGCGCTCGTCGGCGGCACTGAAGGCCGCGGTGATCTGGCGTACGACGTCTACGTCCTCCGCGCCGACCACGGACGTGCCGGTGCGGGCACGGAGCATGCGGGCGGCGGCCTCGTGGTCGTAGCCGAGCGGCATGGCTACGCCAGCGGTGGTGAAGGCCGCGATGGTGAGGAAACGTCGGCGCTCGACGTCGGCCCGGCCCAGGTCGGTGACAGCGTGGACGGGGTCCGATTCCGCCGGCTCTTCGGCCCCGCTGGTCTGGAGGCCGATCTCGGTCCGGGTGATCGTGCGTCCGGCTCGGCGGGACAGTGCTTCGGCAAGGTATTGGCCTACCCGGCCCGAAGGAGAACGGGTGTCGTTCACCCAGTGCGAGATGGCCGACTTGTTGGTCTGGAGGATTTCGCCGTTCTCGGCGGCGATGCGCCGCACATCTCTGGCGAGGGCCTCGTAGGTGCAGTCGACCGCGTCGATGCCGTCGCGCAGACGGAAGTTGGGGGCTCTCTGCGCCGCCACGATCGCCTCCACTCCGGAGCTGTAAACCGCGTATACCGCTTCAACTGCCTTCCACCGTACCCACTGAGCGTGACCACCGGTTCACTTATCAGCAGCCGCCCGGAACGGCGCGACCGTGATCCAGGGCTCCCCCTTGGTCCGGGCGGCTCCCCGAAGTTCCGTACGCCCACACCGGGTTCGGGCATTCCTGTGCCCGTCCCGGACGATCAGAGACGGAGACACGGTGCCCACCATCGACACCAAGGCCATCACGGTCGAGCTGCCCGAGGCGTTCGACCCGCGCTGGAGCCGCCTGCCCGGCATCCAGGTCGACGGCCGACGCATCACGATCGACCCGGCCGAGTACTTCTTCCGCTTCGAGTCGAACACGTGGCTCGTCGCCGACTGGGAGCTGGTCAAGTCCCAGCTCCTGGAAGTGGACGAGACGACCGAGAGCACGGTCGAGCAACTGGCACTCGACTTCATCAAGAACCACGGCGAGTCCACCTCTGACGCCGCCTGTGTTCTGGCCACCGCGTACGAGGTGTACGCCTACCTCTTCCGCGACGAGCACCTCGCCGGCCTCGGACTCCCGCAGATCACGGCCGACCACCTGCGGATGCTCCGCGAGGCGGCCACGCTCATGGCGCTCAACAAGGTCGAGCTGGACGGGCACATCTCCAACGTCGGCCCGTGCTGGTTCTTCCCCGCCGCCACCTCCGTCGTCTTCGACCTGGACGACGAAATGGGCGGGATGCTCGACGAGGTCTACCACGGCGGCTGGTTCAACGAGCACCGCCGGATCGAGTCCATCAAGGCTCACGCCGCGCTCGGTGGCCGGCTCGTGCACGGCTGCCAGTCCGTGCCGGACCAGACCGGTGGTGTCGTCGCTCCCTACGGCGCCTCGATGGCGAACTTCCGTGACGACCTCGCCGCGTTCAAGGCGGGCTGGATCGAGCAAGTCTACGCCCACGGCGTGAACCCCGCCGCATAGCCCCACACGAGCAGGCTCCGGGGCGGGCCAGCCCCCTTGCCCGCCCCGGATGCCTCCAACCGACCGGAGCCCCCAATGAGCCCGAACCCCAGCGCCGAACTCCTCGACAACCTGCTCACCGTGACCGGTCAGGCCACCGCTGTACGGGAGGAGGTGCGTGTGTGGTCCATGTCCGGAGTCGAGCGTGTGGCCTTCCCCGACGGCTCCACGGCCGTCTTCAAGTACGCCAAGAAGCCGTTCGACAGCGAGGATCAGGCCCTCCGCCTGGCCCGCACTCTCGGGGTACCCGTCCCCCAGGTCCACACCTCCGCCGTTCTGGACGGCTGGCTCGGCATGCTCATGGAGGACCTCGGGCCGTCCGTCCGCGAGGCCGACGACCTGGACGGCGTCGCCGCAGCCGTGGTCCTGCACGGCACCCGTACGGCTCCTCCCTTGCCCGTCCTGGACCAGGAGCGGCTGCGCACGCTGCCGGTCCGGGCCCTGGAGCACCTCGGACGGCTACGAAAGGCCAACCGGTGGCAGGACGCCGACGACGTCGAGGACACGCTCGACCGGATCGCCCAGGCCGCCGAGGCCCGCTCGGCCGGAGCAACAATGGAGCCCTTCGGCTGGGTGCACTCCGAGTTCCACCCCACCAGCCTCCACATCGGCAAGCACGGGTGGCGACTGCTCGACTTCGCCCGCGCCTTCACCGGCCCCGGCCTGCTCGACCTCGCCAGCTGGCACGGCACCATCGAGCCCCCGCACCCCGTGCGCCTACGCGTCTTCCTGGAGCAGTACGTCAGCGCCGGCGGCACCCCCGACGCCCTCACCCCGCGCGGCGGGCTCACCGCCGAGAACTGGGCCCTGGGCTGGCATCGCATGTGGGCCGTCGAGTGGTTCATGGAGCAGGCCATCCGCTGGATCGACGACCCGACAACCGACCCCGCCTACATCAAGGCCGTCCGCCGCCACCTCAGCGACGTCCTCCACCTCTTTGAGATCTGACGTGCTCGCCCAGGCTTCCCCGTGGCACGCCCACGCCCTTCAGCGCACCGCCGCCGGACTCGCCGAACCCCTCGCCGTACCCGCCCGGATGGAGTGGACCACGAGACCCGGACAGGGGCCCGGCGCCGAGCCCCTCGGCCCCGACCTGCACGGCAAGCGACTCCTCGAACTCGGCTGCGGTCCCGGTCACAACGCTGCCCACCTCGCCACCCGCCACGGCGCCCACGTCACCGGCGTCGACTTGGTCGGCCTCCAGGTGCGCCGCGCCCGCTCCCACTACGGACGGCTGAACAACCTCACCTTCGTCGCCGGCCATGCCCTGCACTACCTGCACGCCTCCGACGAGCAATTCGACGCGATCTACTCCGTCTTCGGCGCCGTCGGGCTCGTCGCCCCCGAACTCCTTCTCCCGGCCATCGCCCAGCGCCTCAAGCCCGGCCGGGTACTCGCCTTCTCCGTCCCCCACCCGCAACGCGGCGGCCGAAGCCCCGCCGCCGACGACCGGCCCCGCCGCGACCACCTCACCCTCCCTGACCGAACCCGGCTCCCCATCGCTCGCTGGGAGTTCGCCACCGACTACTGGGATAAGCACCTCAGCCGGGCGGGCTTCTGGCTCACCGCGTCCCAGGAGTTCCACGACCCCCGCATGGGCCACTGGCCCACCACCTTGCTGATCCGCGCTCGCAGGCTCTGACAGCCATTCGCCCCGGCTTCCCCTGGAGGAACCCATGCGCCCGCCCTACCTGCTCCTCGATATCGACGGCGTCCTCATCCCCTTCCCCGACGCAGACGGCTCGACCCCGGCCACCCACGCCCGCCACGACCTCGTTCCTACTGGCTGGAGCGCCGACAACCCGGTCACCGTCTGGCTCGACCCCGCCCACGGCCCCATGCTCATGGACGTGATCCGTATCGGCCTGGTCACCCCCGTCTGGTGCACCAGCTGGCGCCAGGACGCCACCACCCTGATCGGACCGCTTCTCGACCTCCCGCCTCTGCCGCACGTCGACCTGCCGCATCCGCAGATCACCACCAGCCACCCCAACGGCTACCTGTGGAAACGCGACCACGTCGACGCCTGGCTGGACGATGCCCCCGCTGTCTGGATCGACGACGACTTCACCGGCCTCGACCACACCTGGGCCGCAGAGCGCACGGCCCGCGGCGCGGCGACCCTCCTGATCCAACCTGACCCCCGTACCGGGCTCCAAGCAGAGCACCTGGCCGAGGCCCGGAAGTGGGCAGGGCGGCTGCTCACTGCGGGGACTGCTGCACACGCTTCTCCGAACCAAACCGAAGCAGCCTGACGCGAACCTGGGGGTATCTGGCCGGGTCAGCGGTGCCGACCGCGTTCTTCGGGCCTCATGGCCATTGGTGACGTGGCCGGAGGGTGCAACGTGGCAGCCGCGGACGAGGCGCCGCTGGTGGTGCGTCGGGCGTACGCGGACCAGTCCGCCGATGCCCAGTCACAGGGCGACGAAGCGGCGTAGCCGCTCCCCCGCGTGCCGGACTCATCCAGCGCGCTGCGGACTCTGCGCGGACAGCAAAGGCCGCCCCACCCGCTCCGCCGCAGGTCAGACGGCCATTCGCCGGACGTCTCAGACGTTGAACCGGAACTCCACCACATCCCCGTCCTGCATCACATACTCCTTGCCCTCCATGCGGGCCTTGCCGGCCGCGCGGGCCTCGGTCACCGAGCCGGTTTCCACGAGGTCGGCGAAGGAGATGACCTCGGCCTTGATGAAGCCCTTTTGGAAGTCGGTGTGGATGACACCGGCAGCCTCGGGGGCGGTGGCGCCCTTCTTGATGGTCCAGGCGCGGGTTTCCTTGGGGCCGGCCGTCAGGTAGGTCTGCAGGCCGAGGGTGTTGAAGCCGACGTGGGCGAGGGTGGCGAGGCCGGGCTCGTCCTGGCCGACGGACTGCAGGAGCTCCAGGGCCTCGTCCTCGTCGAGCTCGGCGAGGTCGGCCTCCAGCTTGGCGTTGAGGAAGATCGCCTCGGCGGGGGCGACCAGGGCGCGCTGCTCGTTCTTGAAGTCCTCGTCGGTCAGCTCGTCCTCGTCGACGTTGAAGACGTAGAGGAAGGGCTTGGTGGTGAGGAGGTGGAGGTCGTGGAGGAGCTCCTCCTTGCCGGAGCCCTGGGCGATGCCCGCGGAGAAGAGGGTGTCGCCCTTCTCCAGGATCTCCTTGGCCGCCTCGACCGCCTTGACCTTCGCCGCCACGTCCTTCTTGATGCGCGACTCCTTCTGGAGGCGCGGCAGGACCTTCTCGATCGTCTGGAGGTCGGCGAGGATCAGCTCGGTGTTGATCGTCTCGATGTCGTCCTTGGGCGAGACCTTGCCGTCGACGTGCACGACGTTCTCGTCCTTGAAGGCGCGGATGACCTGGCAGATCGCGTCGGACTCGCGGATGTTCGCGAGGAACTTGTTGCCCAGGCCCTCGCCCTCGGAGGCGCCGCGGACGATGCCCGCGATGTCGACGAAGTCGACCGTGGCCGGGAGGATCTTCTGGGAGGAGAAGATCTCGGCCAGCGTGGCCAGGCGCGGGTCGGGTACGCCGACGACACCGACGTTCGGCTCGATGGTGGCGAACGGGTAGTTGGCCGCCAGCACGTCGTTCTTGGTCAGGGCGTTGAACATGGTCGACTTGCCGACATTCGGCAGACCGACGATTCCGATCGTGAGCGACACGGTGGCGACTCGACTTCCGAAGGGGAGGTGGTGGGGTGGGCAGCCGCTCCGGGACGGAACCCTGGACGGCCGATCCACCAGTCTACGGGGCGGGCGACGGCGCGCCGCCGCCACCGGGACCGGCCGCGCCCCCGCTGTGCCCCCACGGGGAGCGAACTCGGCCCAAGCTCGGCCAAAGCGCGTGTCCCGTAACCGGTTAATCCCACTTAGCGGCCTACCGTGGCCGGGTGGAGCAACACGAAGCGCGCACGCACCAGGACAGTCCGCCGCGGTCCGCCTACCCGCCCGCGGGCCCCGACGCCCGGCTCCCGCGCCCCGCGGAGGCCGTGGCACCCGACCCCGACGACGCCTTTCTCTCCGCGATGCGGGCCTCCGGGTTCACGTCCGTGCCCGCCTCCGCGCCGGCGGCCGTCCATGCCGCGGCGCGTGGTCCCGCACCGGCCGGGGCCGCGCGGGCACCCACCCGGGCGGCCGTCGCCGCGGCCCCCGCCCCGTTACCGCCCGAATCCTCGACCGTCTACCGGGCGCGGCCGCAGCGGCTGCCCGCCCCGCCGCCGGGCCGGCCGCGCCGGGTGCCGGCGGCCCGGCTCACCGGCCTCGGCTGCTGGCTCCTGGCAACGCTGGCGCTGCTGGTGTTCGCCTTCCTGGACCAGTTGCTGCTGGGCGGCGCGCCGAGCGCGTACGGCGTCTGCTACCTGCTGGTGGCCGTCGCCGCGGCGGTGTGGGTCAGGCCGTACGACCTGGTCTGTGCGCCCGTCACGCTGCCGATCGCGTTCACGCTCGGCGCGCTGCCGATCCAGCGCGGCGGGGACGGGTTCGACGGCCTGCTGATGGGCCTGTTCACCGTCCTGGCGCTGAGCGCGGGCTGGCTCTATGCGGGCACGCTGATCTGCGCGCTGCTCGCACTGGTCCGCCGGGTGCTGATCATCGCCCGTCGTCGGGCCGGCCGACCGGCGAATCGACCGCAGAGCGCACCGCCCGGGCAGCCGGGCCGGCCGACGGCGCGGCCTGCGGACCGGGGGCGCCCGCGGCCCGGGAACCGTCCGCGGCAGGTGGCTCGCCAGCCCGAACGGCGTGCGCAGCCATCGCGGCCCCCACAATCCCCGCGTTGTTCTGAAGCTGAGCCGGCACGATCTCGGCCCTGATGCCCTCGATCAGCGGCAGGAACTTCTCCGCCTTGCGGCTCACCCCGCCGCCGATCACGAACAGCTCGGGCGAGAAGAGCATCTCCACATGGGCGAGGTACTTCTGGACCCGGTGCGCCCAGTGCTGCCAGCTCAGCGCCTCGTCCTCCTTGGCCTTGGTGGAGGCGCGCTTCTCGGCGTCGTGGCCGTGCAGCTCCAGATGGCCGAGCTCGGTGTTGGGGACGAGGCGGCCGTCGGTGAAGACGGCGCTGCCGATGCCGGTGCCGAGGGTGAGCACGATGACGGTGCCGGCCCGGCCGCGGCCCGCGCCGTAGCGCATTTCGGCCAGGCCGGCGGCGTCCGCGTCATTGAGCAGGGTGACCGGGCTGCCGCCGGCCTCGCCGCCCAGCCTGCTGGTCAGCAGCGTGCCGGCGTCGGTGCCGATCCAGGCCTTGTCGACATTTGCCGCGGTACGGGTCGTCCCCTCGGTGACCACGCCGGGGAAGGTCGCGCCGACCGGCCCCGACCACTCGAAGTGGTCCACGACCTGTTTGACGCCGTCCGCGACCGCATCCGGGGTGGCCGGATGCGGGGTCAGTACCTTGTAGCGCTCGTCGGCGAGATCGCCGCGCTCCAGATCCACCGGGGCACCTTTGATGCCCGATCCGCCGATGTCCACACCGAAGACCTTCATGGGAAAAGGCTAGGCGTCAGCGGGGCGGCGCGCCCCCGGGATGGGCGGATACCCGGTCCCGGAAGCGCGGCGGGGACGGGCGGGGTCAGTCCTCGGTGGCGGCCTTCGCCTCGGCGCGCAGGTCGCGGCGCAGCTCCTTGGGCAGCGAGAAGGCGATGGACTCCTCGGCGGCGGTGATGGTCGAGACGTCCTCGTAACCGCGCTGGGCGAGCCAGTCCAGGACGCCGTGGACGAGGATCTCGGGGACGGAGGCACCGGAGGTGACCCCGACCGTGCCGACGCCCTCCAGCCAGGCCTCGTCGATCTCCTCGGCGTAGTCGACCAGATGGGCGGCGCGGGCGCCCGCGCCCAGTGCCACCTCGACCAGGCGCACGGAGTTCGAGGAGTTCTTGGAGCCGACGACGATGACGAGATCGGCCTCGGCGCCCATCTGCTTCACCGCGGTCTGCCGGTTCTGGGTGGCGTAGCAGATGTCGTCGCTGGGCGGCGAGAGGAGGTTGGGGTAACGGCCCTTGAGGGCGTCCACGGTCTCCATGGTCTCGTCGACCGAGAGGGTGGTCTGGGAGAGCCAGACGACCCGGTCCGGGTCGCGGACCTCGACGTTGGCGACGTCCTCGGGGCCGTCGACGAGGGTGATGTGCTCGGGGGCCTCACCGCTCGTGCCGATGACCTCTTCGTGGCCTTCGTGGCCGATCAGGAGGATGTCGTAGTCCTCCTTGGCGTAGCGGACGGCTTCCTTGTGGACCTTGGTGACGAGCGGGCAGGTGGCGTCGATGGAGGCGAGCTTGCCGCGCTTGGCCTCTTCGTGGACGACGGGTGCCACGCCGTGTGCGGAGAAGATGACGATGTTGCCCTCGGGTACCTCTTCGGTCTCCTCGACGAAGATCGCACCCTTCTTTTCGAGGGTCTTGACGACGTACTTGTTGTGCACGATCTCGTGGCGTACGTAAACGGGGGCGCCGTACTGCTCCAGGGCCTTCTCCACGGCGATCACGGCGCGGTCCACGCCCGCACAGTAGCCACGGGGGGCGGCGAGCAGGACCTTGCGGCCGTCGCTGCGGCGCGCTGCGTCTTCGCCCGGGTTGGCGGCGGGCGTCGGGCTGGGCGAGGAAGTCATGCGTCCCATCGTAAAGGCGTGCCACCGCCCCGGAAGATCGCGCCGTGGCCGCAGACTGAGGGCGGACGCAGCGAGGAGGCGCGATGCCGGGCACGGACGGTGGCGGGGCGGGCGAGGCCGCGGGCCATGACGCGCGAGAAGCCGGCGGGTGCGACGGCGCGCCGGGGGCACTGCGGCGGACGCTGTCGTTCCGGGATCTGATCGTCTACGGGCTGCTGTTCATCGCCCCGATGGCGCCGGTCGGGATCTTCGGCACCCTGCAGGCCACCTCGCACGGCGCGGTCACCGCCGTCTATGCCGTCGCGACCGCCGCGATGGCGTGCACCGCGTACTCCTACGCCCAGATGGTGCGGGTCGTCCCGCAGGCCGGGTCGGTCTATGCGTACGCCCGGGCGGGGCTGAGCGAGGGCGCCGGGTTCCTCGCCGGGTGGCTGGCGCTGCTGGACTATCTACTGGTCCCGGCGGTGGCGTACCTGTTCTCCGGGATCGCGTTGCATGCGCTGGTGCCGTCCGTGCACCCGTGGGTGTGGACGGCGCTGGCGGTGGTCGTGACGACGCTGCTGAATCTGTGGGGCGTACGGACCGCGGCCCGGGTCGGCTTCGCGGTGCTGGCGATGGAGATCGTGGTGCTCGGGGTGTTCGTGGCGTCGGCCCTCGTCGAGCTGCTGGCGCACGGGGCGCGGCGGGGCTGGGCGGAGCCGCTGACCGGTGCGGGCGGCTTCGCGCCCGCTGCGGTGCTGTCCGCGGTGTCGGTGGCGGTGCTGTCGTATCTGGGCTTCGATGCGATCGCGTCGTTCGCGGAGGAGGCGGCGGGCCCGTCGGCGGGAAAGGAGGGCGGCCGGGGGCGCGACGGGCCACAACGGGTGGCGCGGGCGGTGCTCACGTGTCTGGTGGTGGCCGGGGTGCTGTTCGCCGCGCAGACGTATCTGGCCGCGCTGCTGATGCCGATGAGCGCGGCGGAGCTGGCGGCCCGGCCGGCGGAGCAGGGCAATGCGTTCTACGCGACGGTCGATGCGGCGCTGGGCACCGGGCTGCACAACCTGGTGGCGGTGAGCAAGGCGATCGGTGCGGCGTTCGCGGCGCTGGCGGGGCAGGCGGCGGCCGGCCGGCTGCTGTTCGCGATGGCCCGGGACCGGCGGCTGCCGGGGGCGATGGCGAAGGTGGCCACGGGCAGCGGGGTGCCGCGCCGGGCGCTGCTGGGTGCGGCCCTGGTGACGCTGGTGGCGGCGGTGGGGGCGGCACGCCGGGACGACGGGCTCGCCGAGCTGTCGTCGGTCGTGAGCGTGGGGGCGCTGTCCGCGTTCGCGCTGCTGCACGCGTCGGTGATCAGCTGGTTCCGGTTCCGGGCCCGCGAACGGGCCGGGGTGCCGGGCGTGCTGCGGCATGTGGTGGTGCCGTCGCTGGGCCTGGCGGTGGTGATCGCGGTGCTCGCCAAGGCGTCCGCGACCGCGCAGGTCGTGGGCGGGTGCTGGCTGGTGGTGGGGCTGGTGGTGCTGGCGGTGCAGCGCCGTGGGCGGGCGGGGGGCGGGGCGGATCAGGGCTGAGCGTGGCCGGGCTGGTGTGCGCAGCGCTGCCGCCGGGCCCGATGACGCGGCCGCCGGCCGGCTCCGTGCCCGGCCACGCCTCGCGCGGGCGCCGCCACTGTCAGTGGCCGCCGCTACTCTCGCTCGTATGGCTGTTTCTACGTCCCCGGAAACGCCGATCCCGGTCGGCGAGGTGTCCCGGCTCATCGGCGGTTGGATCGACCGGCTCGGCGCGGTGTGGGTCGAGGGGCAGATCACCCAGCTCTCCCGGCGGCCCGGCGCGGGCGTGGTCTTCCTGACGCTGCGCGACCCCTCGTACGACATCTCGGTGAGCGTGACGTGCTACCGCCAGGTCTTCGACAAGGTCGCCGATGTGGTGAGCGAGGGCGCCCGGGTGGTGGTGCACGCCAAACCGGAGTGGTACGCCCCGCGTGGCCAGCTCTCGCTGCGGGCCGCCGAGATCAAACCGGTCGGGGTCGGTGAACTCCTCGCCCGGCTGGAGCAGTTGAAGAAGTCGCTGGCGGCGGAGGGGCTGTTCGCGGCGGACCGCAAGAAGCCGCTGCCGTTCCTTCCGCAGCTGATCGGGCTGGTCTGCGGCCGGGCGAGCGCCGCGGAGCGGGACGTCCTGGAGAACGCCCGGCACCGCTGGCCGGCCGTCCGCTTCGCGGTGCGCAATGTGCCCGTGCAGGGGGTCCATGCGGTCCCCCAGGTGATCGGCGCGGTTCAGGAGCTGGACGCACTGCCCGAGGTGGACGTGATCATCGTGGCGCGCGGCGGCGGCAGCGTGGAGGATCTGCTGCCGTTCTCCGACGAGCAGCTCATCCGCGCGGTGGGCGCGGCCGTGACCCCGGTCGTCTCGGCGATCGGTCATGAGCCGGACACCCCGCTGCTCGACCTGGTCGCCGATCTGCGCGCCTCGACACCGACGGACGCGGCGAAGAAGGTCGTGCCGGACGTGGGCGAGGAGCTGGCCCGGATCGGGCAGCTGCGGGAGCGGGCGTGGCGCGCGATCGACGGCTTCGTCCAGCGCGAGGAGCGGGGGCTGCACGCCGCGCTGCAGCGGCCGTGCATACAGCGGCCGCAGCGGATGGTCGAGGACCGCGAGGAGCAGGTCACGGCGCTGCTGGAGCGCGGCCGGCGGACCCTGGGGCATCTGCTGGACCGCGCCGACTCGGAGCTGACGCACACCCTGGCGCGGGTGGTCGCGCTCTCCCCGAAGGCGACGCTGGAGCGCGGCTATGCGGTGCTGCAGAAGCCGGACGGGACGGCCGTGCGCAGCCCCGCCGAGGTCGGCGCGGACGAGGAACTGCGGGCCAGGGTGGCCGAGGGCGAATTCCGGGTGCGGGTGGACGGCCCCCCGGGCACCGTCGCACCCCCCGCATAGGACGAAGACGGCTCTTACGGACTCTTAGGGTGGGACACATGGCGAAGGCGAAGACGGACGGCGCGGCGGACGCGGAGCAGGGCGCGGCGGCCGGAGCGGAGAGCGGAGTGGAGCCGCTGGACTCCACGCTCGGTTACGAGCAGGCGCGGGACGAACTGATCGAGGTCGTCCGCAGCCTGGAGGCGGGCGGCACGACGCTGGAGGAGTCGCTCGCGCTGTGGGAGCGCGGCGAGGCGCTGGCGAAGGTCTGCCGCCGCTGGCTGGACGGCGCCCGGGCACGTCTGGACGCGGCGCTGGCGGAGTCGTCGGAGGAGCCGGAGACGGAGACGGAGCGCGCCTAGCCGGGGCCCGGCGACACCTGCACCTGGGGAGCAGTCCCCCCGCCGTACGGCCACGCGAACGCACGTGGAATGCACGCGGACGTACGCGATCGCACACGCGCACCGCCCTCGCTCAGCCACCCGGCCACGGCTGCACGGCCCCCTGGCCCGGCCGACCCGGCAACCAACCATCCCCCACCCATGTGAACCGGCACACAAGCACCCACTTTTAGTTGAAACTTAATCTACCTGGCCTATAGTGATCTCATTCCGGTAGAACCCTGAAGTGGCTGCAGCAACCACACGGTCTGCTGTGTGCCACCGATCCTTGCCCCAGCTGACCACGAGGTGCCCATATGTCTCTCGCCCTTGACGCCGCCGCGCAGGACCTTCTCTTCCGGGAGGCCCAGACCGCCAACACGTTCACGGACGAGCCGGTGACGGACGAGCAGGTCCAGGCCATCTATGACCTGGTGAAGTTCGGCCCGACCGCCTTCAACCAGTCGCCGCTGCGGATAACCCTGGTCCGTTCGCAGGAGGCCCGTCAGCGCCTGGTCACGCACGCCATGGGCGCCAACGGCCCGAAGACCCTCAGCGCGCCGCTGACCGCGATCCTCTCCGTGGACCTGGAGTTCCACGAGAAGCTGCCGCAGCTCTTCCCGCACGCCCCGGGCATCAAGGACGCGTTCTTCTCCCAGGCCGCGGCCCGCGAGACCGCCGGCACCCAGAACGCCACCCTCCAGGCCGGTTACTTCATCGTCGGCGTCCGCGCCGCCGGTCTGGCCGCCGGCCCGATGACCGGCTTCGACTTCACCGGCGTCGACAAGGAGTTCTTCGGCGACGGCAAGCAGAAGTCGTTCCTCGTGATCAACATCGGCAAGCCGGGCACCGACGCCTTCTCCCCGCGCGGCCCGCGGCTCACCTTCGACGAGGCCGTCACCGCCGTCTGAGTCCCCCGCGACCGCACACGACGAGGCCGCCGCACCCAGCCAGGGTGCGGCGGCCTCGTCGTGACATTGCCCGTCCGGCGTTACCGGCGCGGGACCTCAGGTCTTCTTCGCAACCAGCGCCGCGGCCAGATCGGCGAGCCGCCCGTACGGCGCGGTGCCCGTGACGACCGTGGTCACGCCGGGCTCCTGGCGGACCAGCGCCCGGTACTTGTCCCCCTGGTAGCGGTCCCACTTCTTGCTGCCGACGGCCTGCTTGCCCTCGACCTTGGTCGCGCCGAGCGTGACGTCCTTGATGAACTGGCGCGGCGCCGCGTCGCTCTGCTCGATGGACGCGTACTGCCGCTCCGGGTCGAGCATGCCCAGATGCCAGGCGCCGCCCTTGCCGTCCTCGCTCGCCCGGTAGGAGACGGAGGTGGCGCGCCAGGTCTTGGGCAGTCCCTGGGGTGCGGCGACCGGGTACGGCGCCGCCCGCCGGGCCGTGATCAGCTCGACGCGGTAGTCGACCGTCTTGACCGCTGCCTTCTCCGCGTCGGCGCTCTCGTCGTGCGGGATGAAGACGTAGATCACCCCGACGAGAATGCCGATCACCGCCAGTGACAGGACCATGTCCCGCACCGTCTGCCTGCCTCGCATACCTGCCACGCCCCTATCGTCCCCCATCCCCGCGACGACTCCGACACACCCCCCGGCAAAGCCCGCCACCTGCGCAAACGCCCTGGATCCCGGCCCTGCGGCGGCCGCTCATGCGTAGGGCCCACTGCTCATTTTGGCGGCCGGAAGATACTGTGAGCCTCTGGGGGAAGCCCCGTGCCCCCGCACCCCGCACAGCCACCCTCGTCCTTCACGGCCGTCGCCGTACAGAAAGGTCGCTCGATGACCGAGCATCATCTCCCGTCCCAACTCGAGGTCAGCCCCGAGGCCCCGGACCGCAACCTCGCCCTGGAACTCGTCCGGGTCACCGAGGCCGGTGCCATGGCATCGGGCCGCTGGGTGGGGCGAGGTGACAAGAACGGCGCGGACGGCGCGGCGGTGAAGGCCATGCGCGCCCTGATCCACACCGTGTCGATGAACGGCGTCGTGGTCATCGGGGAGGGCGAGAAGGACAACGCCCCGATGCTCTACAACGGCGAGCGGGTGGGAGACGGGACCGGCCCGGAGTGCGACGTGGCCGTGGACCCGGTGGACGGTACGACGCTGACCGCCAAGGGCATGGCGAACGCCGTGTCCGTAATGGCGGTGGCCGAGCGCGGCTCGATGTTCGACCCGTCCGCGGTCTTCTACATGGACAAGCTCGCCACGGGCCCGGAGGCCGCCGACTTCGTCGACATCACGGCGCCGGTGTCGGTGAACATCAAGCGGATCGCCAAGGCGAAGAAGTCCGCGGTCGAGGACGTCACCGTGGTCATCCTGGACCGGCCCCGCCACGAGGGCCTGGTCAAGGAGGTCCGGGAGGCCGGGGCCCGGATCAAGTTCATCGCCGACGGCGACGTCGCCGGCGCGATCATGGCGGCCCGCGAGGGCACCGGCGTCGACCTGCTGCTGGGCATCGGCGGTACGCCCGAGGGCATCATCGCGGCCTGTGCGCTGAAGTGTCTGGGCGGCTCCTTCCAGGGCAAGCTGTGGCCCAAGGACGACGAGGAGCGCGAGCGCGCGCTGGCGGCCGGGCACGACCTGGACAAGGTGCTGGAGATCGATGACCTGGTCCGCGGTGACAACGTCTTCTTCGTCGCCACCGGCATCACCGACGGCGAACTGCTGCGCGGCGTGCGCTACCGCGCCGAGAACGCCTATACCCAGTCCCTGGTGATGCGTTCCAAGTCCGGCACGATCCGCCAGATCGACTCCCAGCACCGGCTGTCCAAGCTGCGTGCGTACAGCTCGGTGGACTTCGAGCGCCCCAGCTGACGGCGCCCGGCGCCCCTGCCGGCGACCACACACTTCGCCCCCGCCGGAGAGTCTCCGGCGGGGGCGAAGTGGCCCATACGCCCTGTGGTGTCTGACGAGCCGAAGCCGATGTCGCGGTGGTCAGCCTGCCGCGGGCAAATGGGCCGCACGCTGGAGTTCGGACTCCCGGCGCCGCCGCCGGGTCAGCACGACCCGGCGCTCGGCCGCGGTCAGCCCGCCCCAGACGCCGTACGGCTCGGGCTGGAGCAGCGCATGCTCCCGGCACTCGACCATCACCGGACAGCGGGCGCACACCCGCTTCGCGGCCTCCTCCCTGGCCAGCCGCGCGGCGGTCGGCTCCTTCGACGGCGCGAAGAACAACCCGGCCTCATCCCGGCGGCACACCGCCTCCGAATGCCAGGGACCGGCTTCGTCACGATCAGGCACTTGCGGGGGCGGAACGACAGCGGCATCCTGCAGGGTCTGGTGCGGTAGCAGCACGGTCTACTCCTGACGACGGCTTCGGCGAGAGAATCACCCTTGCCCGTCTCGCTGCGCACGGCCTTTTTTCGCACCCCGCAGCCGCACGAGAGACGATGCACCAGCCCTACCCGCTGTGCGCACGCTTATGCACACCGTGGCGATCGTGCGACAACAAGAAAACCGCCGCTGACGGCCTTTCCGCGGCGCCGAGTTGCCCCCGGGCCCGGGGAACGGTGTCCGCCCCCGGCCCACGCCGCGTCACTTGCGGAAGCGGTCCCGGCGTTCGCGGCGTTCGGCGCGCAGCCGGAGGTGTCCTTCCCACGCCTCCTGACGCAGTTGCTCATGCCGCTCGCGGTGCTCCTCGCGCAGCTGGTGCCGCAGCTCGCGGCGCCCGTCGCGCAGCCGGTCGCGCAGGTCGCGTATCCAGGCGCCCCGCTTGGGCCGGGCCTCCACGCTGCCCAGTACGGCATAGCCGTTGACCAGGACCTGCGGGGCGTTGGCGTCCTCCGCGTCGTTGGACTCGACCTCAAAGCTGCCCAGCACGCCGGAGCCGTTGCTGCGCAGGGTGATGTTCTCCGGGACCCGGATCTCCACACTGCCGAAGATCGACGTGGCATTGATCTGGACCTGCTGCTGCGCGAAGACCGCCTCGGTCAGATCGATTTCGATGGCCCCGAAGAGCGCGAAGGCGTTGATCCGCGCGGGAGCCCGCCAACGGCCCTTGCGGACCGAGGCGCTGAAGATCGCGACGAGATTCTGGTCCGGGACCGGGGCGCCGGGCCCGTAGGCCTCACCGCCGGGGTCCGGCTGCGGACGGCTGCCGCGCGCCGCGGGCAGATCCCGCAGGACGGGCTCCAGTTCGCCCATGGTCTTGGCGCGGTAGACCGTGTCGATCCGCTCGGCGTGCTCCTCCGGGTCCAGCCGGCCCTCCGCGAGGGCCTCGCGGAGGATCTCGGCGACCCGGTCGCGGTCCGCGTCGGACGCGCGGATGTCGCCCTCGGCCACCGCGGCGGGTGCCGTCTTGGTCAGCTTCACCGGCTGCCCGTCCTGCCGCGGGTCCTGCTTCTGTAGCGGTCCGGGCGGGGTGTCAGGGCCCGGTCGTCCCCCGTTGTCTGCATCCACCACGCCAGCGTACCGAAACGCGATAGATCGCGACTAGGGAAAAGCCGGAGTGAGGTTCGCGCCGACTGAGCCTTACCTCACAGCCGTGCCGGGCCGCCGGGGTTCTACGCTGTTCAGGCGCTGCCGTAGATGCCAGCCGGACCTCTCCGAGTAAGGAATGACCTTCGATGCCGGAATTCGCCTACACCGACCTTCTCCCCGTAGGTGAGGACACCACCCCGTACCGCCTCGTCACCTCGGAGGGCGTCAGCACCTTCGAGGCCGACGGCCGGACGTTCCTCAAGGTCGAGCCGGAGGCGCTGCGCAAGCTGGCCGCCGAGGCGATGCACGACATTTCGCACTATCTGCGCCCGGCCCACCTCGCCCAGCTCCGCAAGATCCTGGACGACCCCGAGGCCAGCGCCAACGACCGCTTCGTCGCGCTCGACCTCCTCAAGAACGCCAACATCGCCGCCGCGGGCGTGCTGCCCATGTGCCAGGACACCGGCACCGCGATCGTCATGGGCAAGCGCGGCCAGAACGTGCTGACCGGGGGCGGCGACGAGGCGGCCCTCTCCCGCGGCATCTACGACGCCTACACGCAGCTGAACCTGCGGTACTCGCAGATGGCCCCGCTGACGATGTGGGACGAGAAGAACACCGGCTCCAACCTCCCGGCGCAGATCGAGCTGTACGCGACCGACGGCGGCGCCTACAAGTTCCTCTTCATGGCCAAGGGCGGCGGCAGCGCCAACAAGTCCTTCCTCTTCCAGGAGACCAAGGCGGTCCTCAACGAGGCCTCCATGATGAAGTTCCTGGAGCAGAAGATCCGTTCGCTGGGCACCGCGGCCTGCCCGCCGTACCACCTCGCCATCGTCGTGGGCGGCACCAGCGCCGAGTACGCGCTCAAGACCGCCAAGTACGCCTCCGCGCACTACCTCGACGAGCTGCCCGCCGAGGGCTCGCCCACCGGCCACGGCTTCCGCGACAAGGAGCTGGAGGACAAGGTCTTCGAGCTGACGCAGAAGATCGGCATCGGGGCGCAGTTCGGCGGCAAGTACTTTTGCCACGACGTCCGCGTCGTCCGCCTCCCCCGCCACGGCGCGTCCTGCCCGGTCGCCATCGCGGTGTCCTGCTCCGCGGACCGCCAGGCCGTCGCGAAGATCACCGCCGAGGGCGTCTTCCTGGAGCAGCTGGAGACCGACCCGGCGCGCTTCCTCCCGGAGACGACGGACGAGGAGCTGACCGAGGGCGCGGGCCCCGACCTCGACGCGGTCGCCATCGACCTCAACCGCCCGATGGACGACGTCCTCGCCGAGCTGACCAAGCACCCGGTCAAGACCCGCCTCTCGCTCACCGGCACCCTGGTCGTCGCCCGCGACATCGCCCACGCGAAGATCAAGGAACGCCTGGACGCCGGCGAGGAGATGCCGGAGTACCTCAAGAACCACCCCGTCTACTACGCCGGCCCCGCCAAGACCCCCGAGGGCTACGCCTCCGGCTCCTTCGGCCCGACCACGGCCGGCCGGATGGACGCCTACGTCGAGCAGTTCCAGGCGGCCGGCGGCTCCAAGGTGATGCTGGCCAAGGGCAACCGCTCCCAGCAGGTCACCGACGCCTGCCACGCCCACGGCGGCTTCTACCTCGGCTCCATCGGCGGCCCGGCCGCCCGCCTCGCCCAGGACTGCATCAAGAAGGTCGAGGTCCTGGAGTACGAGGAACTCGGCATGGAAGCCGTCTGGAAGATCGAGGTCGAGGACTTCCCGGCCTTCATCGTCGTCGACGACAAGGGCAACGACTTCTTCCAGGACCCGGCGCCGGCCCCGACGTTCACGAGCATTCCGGTGCGGTCGGGGAGCTGACCTGCTGGCAGGACCCCACGCAGAGCCCCTGGCGTTTCGTCAGGGGCTCTGTTGCTGCCTCCCGGGACTCCACCGGGCGACACCCTGCCCGAGCCGGGCCTGCTTTCCTGTATTGGAAACTCGAATCCCTTGCGTCTCAGGTGCGTTGCTCGCGAGCATCAACCACGACGCGACGAAGCAGGCCCGGAAGGGAACCCCATGAAGGTGACCAAGCTTGTGAGTACCTGCGACCTCAAGGATTGCCCGACCATCTACGCCACCGACAGGGGCACTCTGCTGGTACAGGGGAAGCCCCCGCCGACCACGGGCTGACCATTCCCGCACACGAAACCGTCGTGGAAGTACCGGAAGAGCTGGTGCTCGACCTCATCCGAAAGGGTCTTCGTGGCGCCTAAGAGTCTCGGTGAACTGTTCGACGCTTTCCAGCGCGAGGCGTTCCGGCTGGAGACCCTGGACGACTACAGCAGGTCGGGAAACACGGAAGCCTTTCAGGCGTTCCTGGCCGGCCAGCTGCAGCCGGCCGGGTACAACGAAGCCTGGGTGTCGGAACTCCGTTCACACACGAGCAGAGGGAAGCGTGTCTATCGCGTTCACGTCCTCACTCGCCCCCTTACTCCCTATCTTCGGTTCGAGCTGGGCTGGGGCTACCAAAAGAACGCGACGGGTGGTGAAGAGTTCTTCATTCTCGACATCACCGGACAGCCGAACCCCCTGGAAGGGGTTCCCGATTTCTGGTGGTTCGACGACTCGACGCCGGCGGTCATGAATTACGCGGAGGATGGATCGTTCCTCGGGGCGGACGTGCTTCCCGATGAACGGGCAGCAGAATTCCGCACGTACCGGGATACGGCCATGGCTCACGCGGTGCCGTTCCCGGAATGGTGGGCGAAGCACGGCGAGTGAACAAAGGAGAGCTGGGCGCCGCGCTGCGGGCGCTTCGGCAGGCATCCGGGAAGGAGGCCAAAACCGTCGCCCGCAGCGCCGTCATGTCTGCCAGCAAGCTGAGCAAGATCGAAACTGCGAAGGTCGCGCCGTCCGTCGCGGACGTTGAGCGCATCCTGACCGCCATCGGTGTTTCCGACGAGGTCAAGGCAGAGTATCTGGGGGCGGTCCGGGCATCAGCGACCGAGGCCACGGCATGGCGCCTCATTCGCCGGATGGGGGTGGACAAGGCACAGCAGCAGACAAGGTCACTGGAAGCGCACATGAAGTCACTGCGACTCTTCCAGCCGGCTTTGATTCCCGGCCTGCTGCAGACACCCGAATACATGAGGGCCATTCTTTCTCGGCACGACCTCGGCACCGACGTTCTGACCAAAACGATCAGCGCCCGAATGGAACGCCAACAATCTCTCTACGATGCGGCCAAGGAATTTCACTTCGTCATCACTGAGCCTGTAATGCGGTGGCGAATCGTGTCAGCCGCCAGGATGGCGGAACAAATAGACCGGCTGGTCTCCCTTTCACGACTGTCCCATATCGACATTCGTGTCGTTCCGCTGTCAGCGCGGCAACGGGACATAGCCAACCATGCCTTCGTGATCCGGGACGACAGGACCGTCACGGTCGAAACGATTCACGCGGAAGTTGTCGTCACGGACCCGAGGGACGTTTCCACGTACGTGCGCAAGTTCGAGGGATTCGCCTCCACGGCGGTGTCCGGCGAAGACATGCGGGCCGTGCTGACGCGCATCCGGGACGACTTCTTGCGCGAACAGGAAACCGACTAGGCGAAACCCACTCGCCCGAGCACCATTGCTTTCCGCGGCAGCAATTCAACCGGGGAGGCAACCACGAATGAGCGACGCAAGGACGACGCCGGCACGGCCAGTTCGCCGGTCGCATCCTCCCGACGCCCCCGAACCGGCCACGGGATGCGACGTCTGTGCCGCACTGGCAAAGCAGCGCGCAGAGGCACAAGCCAGGGGCGACCTTTCCTCGGCGTCAGATTGCAACGTGGAGCTGGCGGCGCACCCCCACCGGAGGGCGACGGACCGGAAATCCCGCTGGCACGCGGGGAATTGATGGGTGGATGCGGCGGCATGGCCCTCACAAAAGAGGAGGTTGGCAGATGAGCGTGGCAGCAGTCGATACGTACGGGACACGCACGCCCGACGCCGAAGGATGGCGCGGAGTGCCCTTCCGGCGCCCCCGCGACCTGGTGACCGCCGAGGACGACGGAGGAAAGCACGACGGAGGGCCGATGCCCCCGGAGGCGCCACGCGACCCGGCCCCGGAGGGCGGCGACGACAAGTGAACTCTGACAGCCCCTGCGGCTGACTGAATCGGCCTGGCCGTGCGTTCATCGCGGGGGCCGAAGGACGCCCACCCCGCAGCCAGGTGACATCCGGCGGTGCCCGGGAACAGATCGCCGTTCCCGGGCACTGACATAGGTATGAGTGACAACAGCGCATGCGGCGACTCCGACGGCTTCCGGACCGAGCACGACTCGATGGGTGAGGTGCGGGTCCCGGCGCACGCCAAGTGGCGGGCGCAGACGCAGCGGGCGGTGGAGAACTTCCCGCTTTCCGGGCAGCGGCTGGAGCGGGCGCACATCGAGGCGCTGGCCCGGATCAAGGGCGCGGCCGCCATGGTCAACGGCGAGCTGGGCGTACTGGACAAGGACATCGCGGCGGCCGTCCAGGAGGCCGCGGCGGCCGTCGCCGAGGGGCAGTGGGACGACCACTTCCCCGTCGATGTGTTCCAGACCGGGTCCGGGACGTCGTCGAACATGAACGCCAACGAGGTCATCGCGACGCTGGCGAGCGAGCGGCTGGGCCGGGAGGTGCATCCGAACGACCACGTCAATGCCAGTCAGTCGTCGAATGATGTCTTTCCGTCGTCCATTCACATCGCTGCGGCGTCGGCGGTGCTCAATGAGCTGATTCCGGCGCTGGAGCATCTGGCGGAGGCGCTGGAGCGTAAGGCGGAGGAGTTCGCGGAGGTCGTGAAGTCGGGGCGGACGCATCTGATGGATGCCACGCCGGTGACGCTGGGGCAGGAGTTCGGCGGTTATGCCGCGCAGGTGCGGTACGGCGTCGAGCGGCTGCGGGCCTCGTTGCCGCGGCTGGCGGAACTGCCGCTGGGCGGTACGGCGGTGGGCACCGGGATCAACACCCCGCCCGGCTTCCCGGCGGCGGTGATCGCCGAGGTGGCGCGGGTGACCGGGCTGCCGCTGACCGAAGCGCGCAACCACTTCGAGGCGCAGGGGGCGCGCGACGGGATCGTGGAGACCAGCGGGCAGCTGCGGACCATCGGCGTCGGGCTGACGAAGATCGCCAACGATCTGCGGTGGATGGCGTCCGGGCCGCGGACCGGGCTCGCGGAGATCGCGCTGCCGGATCTCCAGCCGGGCTCGTCGATCATGCCGGGGAAGGTCAACCCGGTGATCCCGGAAGCGGTGCTGATGGTCGCAGCGCAGGTCACCGGCAATGACGCGACGGTGGCGGCGGCGGGGGCGGCCGGCAATTTCGAACTGAACGTGATGCTGCCGGTGATCGCGAAGAATGTGCTCGAATCGATCCGGCTGCTCGCCAATGTGGCGCGGCTGCTCGCGGACCGGACCATCGACGGCATCACCGCGCACGCCGAACGGGCCCGGGAATACGCCGAGTCGTCGCCGTCGGTCGTCACCCCGCTCAACAGGTACCTGGGCTACGAGGAGGCCGCCAAGGTCGCCAAGCGGTCCCTGGCCGAGCGGAAGACCATCCGTCAGGTCGTCCTGGAGGGCGGGTATGTCGAGCGGGGGCTGCTGAGCGAGGAGCAGCTGGACGAGGCGCTGGACGTGCTGCGGATGACCCGCCCGGCACAGCCGTAGCGGCAGACGTTACCCGTCCGTCACGCATGGTGCGGCTCATGTCACGGCGCGCGTCATGCGGCGCCTCTAAGATCTGCGCATGACAGCGGACACGGTGGACACGACGAAGGGCGGGACGGCCGGCGGATGCGGGACGCCCCGGGCGCGGCGGGCTACGGATGACACCCCGGGCGGGCAGCGCTGGGCGCCCGGGGACCACATCCTGTGGCGTTATCGCGACAACGCCGACGCCGGGCGGTTCCACATCTGCCGTCCGATGACCGTCGTTCAGAACACCGAGGAACTGCTGGCGGTGTGGATGGCGCCCGGTACCGCGTGCATCAAGCCGGTGCTCGCCGACGGCACTCCGGTGCACCGCGAGCCGCTGTCCACCCGCTACACCAAGCCGCGCCGGACCGCCCGCGACCAGTGGTTCGGCACCGGAGTGCTGAAGCTGGCCCGGCCCGGCGACCCCTGGTCGGTGTGGCTGTTCTGGGAGCGCGGCTGGCAGTTCAAGAACTGGTACGTCAATCTGGAGGAGCCGCGCCGCCGTTGGTCGGGCGGCATGGACTCCGAGGACCACTTCCTCGACATCTGTGTCTATCCGGACCGGCACTGGGAGTGGCGGGACGAGGACGAGTTCGCGCAGGCGCAGCGGGACGGGCTGATGACGGATGCCCGGGCCGCCGAGGTCAGATCGGCGGGCCGGGCCGCAATCGCGCAGATCACGGCCTGGCGGGGGCCGTTCGCCGACGGCTGGGAGGACTGGCGGCCCGATCCGTCCTGGCGGATTCCCCGGCTCCCGCAGGACTGGGACCGCGCGCCGGATCGTTTGCGGTCGTAAGGGCGCGAAGTGAATCGACGGGAGTGAAGGGGGCGAACCGTGGAAAGGTGCGCCTATGGGCAAAGCTGTTCCTCGCGGGGCGCGGAGCGGGGCCGAGCCCCCTTGCTGCGCCCCCGGCCTTCAAACGTAGGATCGTCCTCCGCAAGACTGCACAGGCGCAACTCCAGAACTGGAAAACGAACTTGACCGCGGTCGCAGGAGGGGCGAGGTCGTGAGCGCGACTAGCTACGACGGATACGAGGGTCTGAACCGGTTAGCACTGGACCGGGCCGGCCAGGCCGAGGCGTTCGACGCGATCGGCGACCGGTACGACGACGCCTTCCCGCACAAGGAGGGTCAGCTCGCCTCGGGCGCCTGGCTGTCCGAGGCGCTGCCGGCCGGCTCGCGCGTCCTGGACCTGGGGTGCGGTACGGGTCTGCCGACCGCCCGTCAGCTCTCGGCGGCCGGGCACCGCGTGGTGGGTATCGATCTCTCTCCCTCGATGGTCACCCTGGCCCGGGAGCACGTCCCGGACGCCGAATTC
Source organism: Streptomyces sp. 2323.1 (assembly GCF_900221035.1). NCBI lineage: Bacteria > Bacillati > Actinomycetota > Actinomycetes > Kitasatosporales > Streptomycetaceae > Streptomyces > Streptomyces sp. 2323.1. Next base: position 2,911,121 of record NZ_LT907981.1, read on the forward strand.
CACCGGCTGGACATCGCCGATCTGCGCGGCGGCCGGCTCGGCGGCCCCGGCTCTTTCGACGGTATCGCCGCTTATTTCTCGCTTCTGATGCTGCCCCGTGCGGAAATCCCTTACGCACTGGGCCTGCTGCATGATCTGCTACGTCCCGAGGGGCTGCTGGCCCTGTCGATGGTCGAGGCGGATGTGGACGACTTCACGATTCCGTTCCTGGGCAACTCGATCCGGGTATCGGGTTACCTGCGGGACGACCTGCGCCGGGTCGTGCACGACGCGGGTTTCGACGTCGTCGGGGAAGACGCCTACGCATACGCCCCGGCGAGTACGGACGTACCACCCGAGATCCAGCTCTTTCTGCACCTGCGACGTGCCTGAGACGCAGCGCGTCGGGCGCCGGCCGCACCAGCGGCACGCCCGCACCGCGGCGCGTTTGGCGCACAGCCCCGGACGGATGGAATCCCACGCGTGACGGAGCATCCCACCTCCCACGAATCACGGCAGTCGGCCCCGGCCGCCGCGCCCTCGCTGTCCCCTGCCCGCGGGCAGGCCCAGGCGGCGCCGCTCGGCGCGGTCCCCGACCCGCGCAGCGCCCTGCAGCAGCCGGCCGCGCCGGGGTTCGCCCCGGTGCCCGGCAGCGGGTTCGCGGTGCGCGGCGGTGACGACATAGGCCTCGCCGGTGCCGCCGTCACGGCGTCGGCGGGCGCGCCGGGCGGCCGCTTCGACGACGAACCGGCCGCGGACCACGGCGCGGCACGGCGGGACCCGTCGGCGGACGCGGACGGCGCCGCCGGCCACACCGGCGGGCGTGCCGGCGAGCACACCACCGGACACCGCGACGGCCACGCCGTCGCACCGGACGCCTCGATCCGGTACGGGGAGGCGTATGGCGACGCGTACGGGGAGGGGCCCATGGCGGCGAGCGGACGGCCGGGCGGCGCGGCGGACGGGGGCCGGAAGGCGACCCGCGCCGGGCAGCGGGTGGCGCAGGGCGCGACGGGCCGCGCCGAGGCGCCCGGGCCGGGCGAGGAGCCGCAGCACGAGCCGCATCCGCGGCACGGCGGCGAGCGCATCGGGCGGCCGCGGGAGGGCGGCGGCGGGCGGTCGTGGCCGCGCGGCGGCGAGCCGGGCGGGACGGTGCCGGAGCAGTCGCCGCCGCACGAGGGGCGCTCCGCGGTCCCGGATGCTTCGCACGCCGAGGTGTCGCGGGCCGCGGCCGGGGACACGGCCGGGGCCCAGGTGCCCGCACCGGCGGGACCGCCGCCGGCCCGCTCGGCGCATCCGGGCGAGAGCGGTGACGTGGCGGCGGCCCGGCAGGCGGGTGGGGACCGGCTGCGGTTCATCGGGGCGGCGACCCGGCGGATCGCCCGTGGCATAGATCTCGACGAGATCGTGCTCGGCCTGTGCCGGGCGACCGTCCCGACGTTCGCCGACGCGATCCTCGTCTATCTGCGGGATCCGCTGCCGGTCGGCGACGAGCGCCCGACCGGCCCGGTGGTGCTGCGGCTGCGCCGTACCGACCGGATTCCGGAGGAGCCGGACACCAACGGCGGCCGGCTGCCGATGCTGCCGGCCCAGCCCGATCTGGGCCCGGCGATGGGCGGCAGTGCGGCGGAGCTGGCCGAGGTGCAGCCCGGCGGGCCGCTGGCCGAGGTGCTGCGGGGCGTCCGGCCGCTGTTCGGCGAGGCGCAGGCGGCGCGGACGGCGCTGCCGGAGCTGCTGGGTCCGGATCCGCGGCTGCCCGGCGGGCACCGGGTGATCCTGGCGCCGCTGCGCGGCCGCCGCCGGGTGATCGGTGCGGCGGTGTTCCTGCGCCGCCCGGACCGCCCGGCGTTCGAGCCGGACGATCTGCTGGTGGCGGCGCAGCTGGCGACGCACACCGCGCTGGGCGTGGACAAGGCGGTGCTCTACGGCCGGGAGGCCTACATCGCCGACGCGCTCCAGCGCACGATGCTGCCGGATTCGCTGCCGCAGCCGACCGGCGTCCGGCTGGCCAGCCGCTATCTGCCGGCCGCCGAGACGGCCCGGGTGGGCGGTGACTGGTACGACGCGATCCCGCTGCCGGGCAGCCGGGTGGCGCTGGTGGTCGGCGACGTCATGGGGCACTCGATGACCTCGGCGGCGATCATGGGCCAGCTGCGGACCACCGCGCAGACCCTGGCGGGGCTGGATCTGCCGCCGCAGGAGGTGCTGCACCACCTCGACGAGCAGGCCCAGCGGCTGGGCACGGACCGGATGGCGACCTGCATGTACGCGGTCTACGACCCGGTCGCGCACCGGATCACCATCGCCAACGCGGGCCATCCGCCGCCGGTGATGCTGCACCGCGGCGGGCGCGCCGAGGTGCTGCGGGTGCCGTCGGGTGCGCCGATCGGCGTCGGCGGGGTGGACTTCGAGGCGGTGGAGCTGGACGCCCCGGCGGGCGCCACGCTCGTCCTCTATACGGACGGTCTGGTCGAGTCGCGGATCCGGGACGTGTGGACCGGTATCGAGCAGCTGCGGGAGCGGCTGGCGGAGACGGCCCGGCTGACGGGTCCCAATCCGCCGCCGCTGGAGCCGATGTGCGACGAGGTGCTGGACATGCTGGGCCCCGGCGACCGCGATGACGACATCGCGCTGCTGGCAGCCCGGTTCGACGGGATCGCGCCGAGCGATGTCGCGTACTGGTATTTGGACCCCAAGGCACAGACGGCCGGGCAGGCCCGTCGGCTGGCCCGGCGGGCGCTGGCGCGCTGGGGCCTGGACGAGCTGACCGACCAGCTGGAGCTGCTGGTCAGCGAGGTGGTGACCAATGCGGTGCGGTATGCGGAGCGGCCGATCACGCTGCGGTTGCTGCGAACGGACGTACTGCGCTGCGAGGTCGGAGACGACGTCCCGCAGCTGCCGCGGCTGCGCCAGGCCCGGCCGTCGGACGAGGGCGGGCGGGGCCTCTACCTCGTCAACCGGATGGCGCGGCGCTGGGGTGCGACGCGTCTGAGCATGGGAAAGGTCGTCTGGTTCGAGCTGAGCATGCCGCCGGGGGTGCAGCGGCGCTGACGCCGCGCGGGCGCCCGGCCCGCATCCCACATGTTGGACCCCGTCTGAGACCGGACGGGGTCCAACTCTTGCCGACATGCCGTCCGGGGAGTTGACTGCTTGGGTGGACGTAAGGGGCTGACTGACCCAATACGGGACTGACCGACCCTCTACTCCCACTCGTCGAACCAGGAGGCACTCCTCCATGACCAGCACGCACCACGTCCCGCACACGACGAACAACGCCGGCATTCCGGTCGAGAGCGACGAGCATTCGCTGACCGTGGGTCCGGACGGCCCCATCCTGCTGCAGGACCACTACCTGATCGAGAAGATGGCCCAGTTCAACCGCGAACGGGTCCCCGAGCGGGTGGTACACGCCAAGGGCAGCGGCGCGTACGGCTCCTTCCAGGTCACCAACGACGTCAGCCAGTTCACCAAGGCGGATCTCTTCCAGCCGGGCAAGACGACCGAGATGCTGGCCCGCTTCTCGACCGTCGCGGGCGAGCAGGGCTCCCCCGACACCTGGCGCGACCCCCGTGGCTTCGCCCTGAAGTTCTACACCGAGTACGGCAACTACGACCTGGTCGGCAACAACACCCCGGTCTTCTTCGTCCGTGACACGATCAAGTTCCAGGACTTCATCCGCTCCCAGAAGCGCCAGCCCGGCAGCGGTCTGCGCGACCACGACATGCAGTGGGACTTCTGGACGCTGTCGCCGGAGTCGGCCCACCAGGTCACCTGGCTGATGGGCGACCGCGGTATCCCCAAGACCTACCGCCACATGAACGGCTACGGCTCCCACACCTATATGTGGATCAATGCCGGCGGCGAGAAGTTCTGGATCAAGTACCACTTCAAGACGGACCAGGGCATCGACTTCCTCACCCAGGAGGACGCGGACCGGATCGCCGGCGAGGACGCCGACTTCCACCGCCGCGACCTCTACCGCGCCATCGACACCGGCGACGCACCGTCGTGGACGCTGTATGTCCAGGTGATGCCGTTCGACGACGCGCCGGACTACCGCTTCAACCCGTTCGACCTGACCAAGGTGTGGCCGCACGGCGACTACCCGCTGATCGAGGTCGGGCGGATGACGCTCAACAAGAACCCGGAAGATTACTTCATCCACATCGAGCAGGCGGCCTTCGAGCCGTCCAACATGGTGCCGGGCATCGGCCCGTCCCCCGACAAGATGCTGCTGGGCCGGCTGTTCTCCTACCCGGACACCCACCGGTACCGCATCGGCCCGAACTATCTGCAGCTGCCGCCCAACCGGCCGCACGTCCCCGTCCACTCGTACGCCAAGGACGGCCCGATGCGGTTCGACCCGGCCCGGGTGGCCCGGCCGTACGCGCCCAACTCCTACGGCGGGCCGGCGGCGGACACCGAGCACTACGGGGACCCGGCGGGCTGGCAGACGGCCGGCGAGATGGTGCGCGAGGCCACCCGGCCGCGGCGCGACGACGACGACTTCATCCAGCCCGGGACGATGGTCCGCCAGGTCCTCGACGACGCGGCCCGCGACCGGCTGGTGAACAACATCGCCGGGCACCTCGCCGAGGACGTCACCAAGCCGGTGCTGGAGCGCGCGTTCCAGTACTGGCGCAACGTCGACAAGAACCTCGGCGACCGGATCGTCAAGAAGTTCAACGGCGGCTGAGGCACCGCACCACCCTGGAGGGCGGGCAGGCGCCCGGAGCGTGGGGGCTCCGGGCGCCTCATCGTGTCCGGGGCGGGGCGGGAGGCCCGGCCGCCTCCGCGCGGTGTGCGTCGATGAGCACGGCCAGGCCGTCGAGCAGCGAGGTCAGCCCGATCTCGAACAGCTCGTCCAGGTGCAGGTCGTAGCCGCCCTCCCCGAGCGCCTCGATGACGCGGGTGAACGTCGGATAGTCCCGGGAGCCGGTGAGCGCCGCGAGCGTGGGTGCCTGGGCGTCCAGCCACTGGTCCGAGGAGAGGCCGGTGGCGCTCTCGGCCTGGGCCTCCCGTTCCAGCTGGGCGGCGAGGCCCTGCACATGGCTGTAGAGGAGCACGTTCTGGTTGAGCATGGCCGCCGGGGCGAGGCCATGGCCGTCGAGGGCGCTCAGCATCCATTCGGAGTAGGCCATCAGGTGGGGCAGCATCAGCGGTCGGGTGAGCGGGCCGAGCTGGGCCAGCCAGGGGTGTGCGCGGTGGACGGCCCAGAGCGCCCGGGCCCCTGCCTCCAGGCGGGCCCGCCAGTGGCCGGGGACCTCGGACGGGAGGGCGGCCTCCGCGAACACGGCGTCGGCCATCAGCAGGACCAGGTCGTCCTTGCCGGTCACATAGCGGTAGGGCGACATGGTGGCGGCGCCCAGCCGCGCCGCGACCGCCCGCATGGACAGCGCGGACAGCCCTTCCGCGTCGGCGATGCCGATGGCGGTGCGCACGATGCGTTCCCGGGTCAGCTCGCGCTCCGCGGCGGGGGCCGGGCGGGGCTGCCGGGCCCCGGCGGCGCTGCGGTGCGGGGCCGCCACCACGGTCCCCACGCGGGCCCGGGGCTGCACCAACCCCTCCTGGCGCAGGGCGGTCAGCGCCTTCGTGGCGGTGGCCAGGGCGACGTTCCACTCCTTGGCGAGCTGACGCGTCGAGGGGATCCGGTCGCCGGGGGCGAGTTCGCCGTCGGTGATCCGGCGCCGCAGCTCGGCGACGATGCGCAGATACGGCGGGAGGGAGGGGTCAGTCACGGCGCTCTCCTTTGACCTGTACTAGGACAGAGGCTACCAGCGAAGACCCTGCCGTGGCGCCCTTCTGTGCTAGTGCAGACCGCTCTGAGCTGCGAAGAAATCCCACGGAAAGCGCTTGGCGATCCTGCGTGTACGGCGTACATTCAGAGCTCCACACCACGCGTGTACACCGTACGAAGGGGCTGTCGTGAAGACCGTACTCATCTCCGGCGCGAGCGTCGCCGGGCTCACCCTCGCCCACTGGCTGCGCCGCCGCGGCTTCGCACCGACCGTCGTCGAGCGGGCCCCCGGTGTGCGCCCCGGCGGCCAGGCGATCGACGTCCGCGGGGTGGCGCTCGACGTCCTCGACCGGATGGACCTGCTGGCCCCGGCCCGGGAGGCGCGCACCCGGATGCGCGGGATGTCGATGCTCGACGGCGACGGCAACGAACTCTGGCGCAGCACCGAGATGACGCTCAGCGGCGGCCGGCTCGACAGCGGCGACATCGAGCTGCTGCGCGAGGACCTCGCCCAGCTGCTGTACGGGCGGGCCCGCGACGGCGTGGAGTACCTCTTCGACGACTCCGTCACCGCCCTGGTCCAGGAGCCGCACGGCGTCCGCGTCAGCTTCGAGCGCAGCCGGAGCCGGACGTTCGACCTGGTGGTGGGGGCGGACGGGCTGCGCTCGACGGTGCGGCGGCTGACCTTCGGGGCCGAGGGCCCGTTCTTCCGCCCGCTGGGCGGATATGTGGCCGTCTTCAGCACCGAGAACTTCCTGGGCCTGGACGACTGGCAGGTCTGGCTGCAGGGCGGCGGCGCCAGTTACTGCGTCTACCCGGTGCGCCACAACACCGAGTTGCGGGTCACCCTCGGCTTCACCTCGGAGCCCTTCGCGCTCGACCACCGCGACACCGAGGCGCAGAAGACGGTGCTCGCCGAGCGGATGTCCGCGCTGGGCGGCGATACCCCGCGGCTGCTGAAGGCGATGTGGCAGGCGCCCGACTTCTACTTCGACGCGATGGCCCAGATACACCTGGACCGCTGGTCGGACGGCCGGGTGGGGCTCGTCGGCGATGCGGGCCACTGCCCGTCCCCGCTGTCCGGGCAGGGCACCAGCCTGGCCCTGGTGGGCGCCTACGTCCTGGCCGACGAGCTCGGCAGGGCCGCGGGCGACCACCGCACCGCGCTGCGCCGCTACGAGGAGCGGCTGCGCCCGTTCGTCGGGCTCAACCAGGCGCTCGCCACCGAGAATCCGGGCCAGGGGGCCGCCGAGGAGTCGATCGAGCGGGCCAAGAACGCCGTTCGCCTCGACGGTTGACGAAGGGGCGCCCGGTGATCCGGACGCCCCTTCGCTTCGTTCTGCTTGCCCGCTAGTTGAAGCCGGGCATGCTGTTGACCTTGTTGCCGCCCGGGCCGGCGGTGGTGCCGCCCGTGGTGTCGCCGCCGGTGTCACCGCCCTGCGTCCCGCCGTTCGGCGGATCCGAACTGGTGCCGCCGGTCGGGGTGGACGGGTCCGAGGGACGTCCGCTCGGCGGGGTGCTCGGCGGGGTGCTCGGCTTCGACGGGGTGGGCGAGGGCGACTTGCTCGGCTTCTCGCTCGGCGACGGGCTGGTCGACGGGGTCTCGCTCGGCGTCGGCGTGGGCGTCGGGGGCACCGCGGCGCCGAGGTTCGTGTCCAGGTCGAATTCCGGGCCCGGGCTGCCGTTCAGGGCGGCCTCGGTGTAGTCCGCCCACACCCGGGCCGGGTAGCCGCCGCCGTTGACCCGGCCGCCGCCTCCGGTGCCCTTGAGGGTGACCTGAGCGCCGCCCTTGGGCGACTCGCCGAACATGCCGACCGCGGTGACCAGCTTGGGCGTGTAGCCCACGAACCAGGCCGACTTGTTGTCGTCGGAGGTACCGGTCTTGCCGGCCGCGCTGTAGGCGGTGTTCTTCACGGCCTGGGAGGCGGTGCCGTCGTTGACCACGCCCGTCAGCACGGAGGTGAGGGTGTCGGCGGTCTTCCGCGAGAGGACCTGGTCGCCGACCGGGTCCTTGAGCGGGAGCTTGACCTCGGCACCGTTGACGCTGTGCGTGGCCTCGGTGACCAGCGTCGGGGTGACCTTCTTGCCGTGGTTGTCGAGGGTGGCGTAGGCACCGGCCATCTGGAGCGGGCTGGCGCCCATGGTGCCCAGCGTCATGGCCGGCTTGACGTCCATCCGGGAGCCGTCCATGCCCAGGCTGACCGCGGTCTGCTTGACCTTGTCCAGCCCGACGTCGGCGCCCATCTGCGCGAAGACGGCGTTGACGGAGTTGTTGGTCGCCGTCTGGACGGAGATGTTGCCGTACTGCGCCTCGTCCTCGTTGGGCGGGGCGAAGGGGATGTCGCCGCCGACGACCGGACGGCGGTTGTGGCCGTCATAGACCGTGTTGGGGGTGATCGGCACGCCGTTCGTGGTGGTCGCGTTGTTCTCCATCGCGGAGGCGAGGATCAGCGGCTTGAACGTCGACGCCGGCTGGTAGTCGGCGCGCGTGGCGTTGTTCGTGTAGTGCTTCGGGTAGCCCGCGCCGCCGTACATCGCCACGATGTGGCCGGACTTGGGGTCCACCGAGGTGGCGCCGAGCTGGGCGTCCGCGTCGACCTTGCGGGTCTTGGGGTCGAGGTCGTCGGTGAGCTTGCGCTGGACGGCCTTCTCCAGGTCCTTCTGCTTCTTGCGGTCGATGCCGAGGGTGACCGTCCAGCCGCCGGCCTCGAACTGCTTCTCGTCGACGCCCTGGGCGAAGAGTTCCTTCTTGGCCTCGGTCACGAGGTAGCTGGACTGACCCGTCAGACCGGGCAGCGGCTTGGGGTCCTTGGGTATCTCGAACTTCTGCTTGGCGCGCTCCTGCGGCGAGAGCCAGTGCATCTCGACCATGTTGTTCAGGGTGTACGCCCAGCGCTCCTGGACCCGCTTCCTGCCGGCCGGGCTCGCCAGGGTCCAGTCGTACTGGTTCGGCGCCTGGAGCAGCGAGGCGAGGTAGGCGCCTTCCGAGACGGTGAGCTTCTCGACGTCCTTGCGGAAGTACGCCTGGGCGGCGGCCTGGATGCCGTAGGCGCCGCGGCCGTAGTAGCTGGTGTTGATGTAGCCGGCGAGGATCTTGTCCTTGCCCAGCTTGTTGTCCACCTTGAGCGAGATGACGATCTCCTGGAGCTTACGGCTGACCGTCTGCTCCTGGCTCAGGTAGTAGTTCTTGACGTACTGCTGGGTGATCGTCGAGCCACCCTGCTTGCCCTGCCCGCGCAGCGTGTTGAAGATGCCGCGCAGGGTGCCCTTCAGGTCGACGCCGGAGTCCTGGTAGAACGTCTTGTTCTCGGCGGCGACGAAGGTGCGCTGGACGTCCTTGGGTATGCGGTTGAGCGCGACGTTCTCACGGTTGAGGCGGCCGACGCGGGCCAGCACCTTGCCGTCAGAGTACTTGTAGACGTTGCTCTGGAGCTTGGCGTCCGCATTGCCGTCGGTCGGCACGTCCACGTACAGGTACAGCCCGACGAAGCCGAGGATGCCCAGCAGGCACACCCCGAGAAACGCTCCGAGGATCTTCTTCCAGGTGAAGAGGCGGCGTATGCCGGACTTCTTCTCCGTACGTTTGGCCCGGCGGGCGCTCCCCTGTCGCGCCCGTCTCGCTTCCGCTCGGCCCATCGCTTCAGCAACTCCAGTCGTTCCGCCCCCAGCTAATTCAGCTGTTGAAGCTAACACCGCATCTCTCAACAAATACTCATCGATCTAGGCTTTTCCAGACGTGACAAACAGCACCCGGAAGGACGGAACCTCGGGGTGGGTGTTCTGCGTCGTCGCTCTCTCACCTGGGGTCTTGCCCTCGATCTGGCCTCGTACGACCCCTGGACGCCCAGGCTGCCCACGCGCTAAAGTGCTATCACTTTGCTAGAACGGCGACATCGCCTATTGCGGCAGACATCACGTACCGCACCTGGAGAAACGGGGATTCTCATGTCCGATCACACCGCGGTCGGCCAGACCGCCGGCCCCGACGGCGAGCTCGCCGTCGACGCTCCCGAGATGCCCCGCCCGCAGGTCCGCGAGGTCACGGCGCACAGCATCCCGGGCGGGGTCGCCCTGCTGCTGACCGTGCTCGGGGTCGCGCTGGGCATCGCCGTGATCTGCGTCGGCGGGATCCTCGGCTCCGGCGGCCACGACAACGCCGCCGCGCCGACGGTCATCGCCGGCGTCCTGCTGCTGCTCGGCTCGCTCTTCTGCATGACCGGCGTGAAGATGGTCGCGCCCGGCGAGGCCCGGGTCATCCAGCTCTTCGGGCGGTACGCGGGCACCATCCGCACCGACGGACTGCGCTGGGTCAACCCGCTGACCACCGCCCGGGCGATCTCCACCCGGGTGCGCAACCACGAGACCGCGGTCCTGAAGGTCAACGACGCCTACGGCAACCCGATCGAGCTGGCGTCGATCGTCGTCTGGCACGTCGAGGACACCGCCCAGGCGCTCTTCGAGGTCGACGACTTCCTGGAGTTCGTCGCCACCCAGGCCGAGTCGGCCGTGCGGCACATCGCGATCGAGTACCCCTATGACGCGCACGACGAGGACGCCCTCTCCCTGCGCGGCAACGCCGAGGAGATCACCGAGAAGCTCGCCCTCGAACTGACCGCCCGGGTCCAGGCCGCCGGCGTGCGGATCATCGAGGCCCGCTTCAGCCACCTCGCCTACGCCCCCGAGATCGCCTCCGCGATGCTCCAGCGGCAGCAGGCCGGTGCGGTGGTCGCGGCCCGCCAGCAGATCGTCGAGGGTGCGGTGGGCATGGTCGAGCAGGCGCTGGACCGGATCAGCCAGCAGGGCATCGTGGAGCTGGACGAGGAGCGGAAGGCGGCCATGGTGAGCAATCTGATGGTGGTGCTGTGCGGCGACCGGGCCGCCCAGCCGGTCCTGAACACGGGCTCCCTGTACCAGTGAGCCGGTTCGGCGAGCGCACCATGGAGAGGTGCCCGCCGAGCGGATGCGAGGCCGAGCGAAACGAGGCTGGTGCATGACCACCCCCACCCCCGAGGAGTCCGGCGCCGGGAGCGAGCCGGCTCCCCGCGCGAGGCCGCAGCAGCGCAAGCAGGTGCTGCTGCGGCTGGACCCGCTGATCCATGACGCGCTGACGCGGTGGGCCGGCGACGAACTGCGCAGCGCCAATGCGCAGATCGAGTTCCTGCTGCGCAAGGCGCTGTCGGACGCGGGGCGGCTGCCCCGGGGGGCGGGGGCGATCCCGCGGCGGGGGCGTCCGCCCAAGGAGCCGGGGGACTGAGCGCCGTCGGTCCGCCGGTGATGAGGCCGGAGCGGCCGCGCGAGCGCCGGCGGCCGCGGTCGGCGCTGCGGGCCCGGCCGACCCCTATACAACGCACGTATACACCAGCGATACACCGCCGAGTATGGTGGTCGGCATGTCAATTGGTCATACGCTGCTGGGTCTCCTGGAGTCCGGCCCCCGCCATGGCTACGACCTCAAGCGGGCCTTCGACGCGCACTTCGGCCAGGACCGTCCGCTCCACTACGGGCAGGTCTACTCCACGATGTCGCGGCTGCTGAAGAACGGCCTGGTCGAGGTGGACGCGGTGGAGGCCGGCGCGGGCCCGGAGCGCAAGCGGTATGCGATCACGGACGCCGGGATCACCGATGTCGCCCAGTGGCTGGCCCGCCCCGAGAAGCCGGAGCCCTACCTCCAGTCGACGCTCTACACCAAGGTCGTCCTGGCGCTGATGACCGGGCGCGACGCCGGCGAACTCCTGGACTCCCAGCGCGCCGAGCATCTGCGGCTGATGCGCGGACTGACCGAGCGCAAGCGCACCGGCGACCTCGCCGACCAGCTGATCTGCGACCATGCGCTGTTCCACCTCGAAGCCGATCTGCGCTGGCTGGAGCTGACCGCCGCCCGGCTGGACAAACTCGCCGAGGCGGTCCGCGTATGACGCCGGAGGGATCCCTGCTCGCGGCGGAAGGACTGTGCAAGACCTACGGGGCGACGCCGGCGCTGGACGGCGTGGAGTTCTCCGTCCACCCCGGCGAGGTCGTCGCCGTCATGGGCCCCTCCGGCTCCGGCAAATCGACCCTGCTGCACTGTCTCGCCGGGATCATCCGCCCGGACGCCGGCACCGTCCGCTACGGCCCGCACGAGCTGACCGCCCTCAGCGACGCCCGGCGCAGCGCCCTGCGCCGCAGCGACTTCGGCTTCGTCTTCCAGTTCGGCCAGCTGGTACCGGAGTTGACCGGACTGGAGAACGTCGCGCTGCCGCTGCGGCTGAACGGCACCCGGCGCAAGGAGGCCGAGCGGCAGGCCCGCGAGTGGCTGGAGCGGCTGGAGGTGGACGGGGCGGCGGCCCAGCGGCCCGGTGAGATATCCGGCGGCCAGGGCCAGCGGATCGCGGTCGCCCGCGCGCTCGTCACCGGTCCGCGGGTCATCTTCGCGGACGAGCCCACCGGCGCCCTGGACTCGCTCAACGGCGAACGCGTCCTCGGCCTGCTGACCGGCGCCGCCCGGGACACCAACGCCGCGGTCGTCCTGGTCACCCACGAGGCCCGGGTCGCCGCCTACTCCGACCGGGAGATCGTGGTCCGCGACGGCAAAGTGAAGGACATACTGGCGGGCTTGCGATGAGCCTGCTGCGCCCGCACGCCCCCGCAGCCGGCGGGCGCACCGGCGACCGTGGCCCCAGCGCGCCGGGCACTCCGCCCACCGGCCCCGCCGCCTGGGCGCGCGACCTCGCGATGGGGATGCGGTTCGCGGCCGGCAGCGGCCGCGAGGGCTGGATCCGTACGACGCTGACGGCCGCCGGTGTCGCCCTGGGCGTGGCCGTCCTGCTGCTCGGCGCGTCCGTGCCGAGCGTGCTGGACTCCCTGCACGGCCGGGAGAAGGCCCGCGAGAACCTGGGCCAGGCCCACCCGCCGCGCGCCGCCGACGACACCCTGCGCTACGCCTCGTCGGACACCGTCTTCCACGGCACCCCGATCCGCGGCCGGCTGGTGCGCCCGGACGGCGCGCATCCGCCCGTACCGCCCGGCATCGACCGGCTCCCCGGGCCCGGCCGGATGCTGGTCTCCCCGGCGCTCAAGAAGCTGCTGGACTCCCCCGAGGGCAGCCTGCTGCGCCGGCGGCTGGACTACCGGGTGGCCGGCACCATCGGCGACGCCGGCCTGCTCGGCCCCGGCGAACTCACCTACGTCGCCCGCCCCGTCACCCTCGCCGCGGCCGACGGCTACCGCATCGACCACTTCGGCACGGAGTGGCACCCGGCGCCGCTGCGGGCGCCCGTCGTGCTCCTGGTGATCATGGTGTGTGTGGCGCTGCTGACGCCGGTGATGGTCTTCATCGGCACCTCCATACGGTTCGGCAACGAGCGCCGGGAGCGCCGGCTGGCCGCGCTCCGGCTGGTCGGCGCCGATGTCCACACCACCCGCCGGATCGCCTCCGGTGAGGCGCTGTTCGGTGCGCTGCTGGGGCTGGTGGCGGGCGGGGCGCTGTTCCTCGCCGGGCGGCAGCTCGCCTCGGTGGTCACGCTGTGGGACGTCAATGTCTTCCCCTCGGACGTGGCGCCCGGCCCGCTCGCCGCGGCGCTGATCGCCGTGCTGGTGCCGGCGGCGGCGGTCCTGGTGACGCTGTTCGCCCAGCGCGGCGTCACCGTCGAGCCGCTGGGCGTCGTCCGCCACCGCCCGCCGGTGCGCCGCCGGCTGTGGTGGCGGGTGGCGCTGCCCGCCGTGGGCGCCCTGCTGCTGGTGCCGCTGGCCTGGGAACGGCCGTGGACCGACACCCCGTTGCACACCATCCGGCTCGCGGCCGGGGCGATGCTGCTGCTGTTGGGGGTCACCGCGCTGCTGCCCTGGCTGGTGCAGGCGGTGGTCGGCCGGCTGCACCGCGGCCCGGTGTCCTGGCAACTCGCCGTCCGCCGCCTGCAGTTGAGCAGCGGCTCGGCCACCCGCGCGGTCAGCGGGATCACCGTCGCGGTGGCCGGCGCCATCACGATCCACATGCTGATGACCGGGATGCAGGCCGGCTACGCCCGGGCGTACGCGGAGTCCGGCAAGGAGCCGCGGATCGGCCTGTGGGGCAACGCCGCGGGCTGGCCGCAGACCCAGCGGGCGCTCACCGCGCTGCGCGCCACCCCGGGGGTGACCGCGGCCCGCGGCACGGTCGACGCCCTGGTCGGCCCGCTGCCGAGACCTGCAAGGAACCCGGCGGACGCCGCCCGCACGACGGTCGCCATCGGCAGCTGCGCCGAACTGCGCACCCTGGCCCGGCTGGACTCCTGCCACGACGGCTCCGTGTTCGTCACCGCCACCGGCCGCGACGGCGCCGTCACGCCCGGCGCGACCCTCGACCTGCACCCGCCGAGGGACCTGCACGAGGCGGTGCGGCCGCACCCCTGGACGGTCCCCCGCACCGCCCGTACGGTCCCGCTGGTCTCGCACCGGCGCAGTCCCGACCGCGTCGTCTACGACCTGCTGGCCACCCCGTCCGCGCTCGACATCGGCAAGCTCGACGGCCCCACCACGGAGCTCAAGGTCGACTTCGACCGGGGCGCCCCGGACGCGGTGGAGCACCTCCGCAACACCGCCGCCCGCATCGACCCGACGATGAACGAGGTCTCCGCGGTCGACAATCCGCATGACGCGCAGTACGCCAGCATCCTCGACGGGCTGTTCGCGGGCGCCGTGGTGACGCTGCTGCTGATCGGCTCGGGCCTGATCATCTCCACCGTCGAGCAGCTCCACGAGCGCCGCCGGCTGCTGTCCGCCCTCGATGCCCACGGCACCCGCCGGGCCACCCTGGGCTGGTCGGTGCTGTGGCAGACCGCCGTCCCGGTCGTGCTCGGGCTGGGCCTGGCGCTGGGCTGCGGGCTGGCGCTGGGCGCGCTGGTGCTGACGATGATCGACAGCGCGGTGACGGTGAACTGGCCGGTGGTGGCCGGGATCACCGGCATCGGCGGCGCGGTGATTCTCTTCGTGACGGCGCTGAGCCTGCCGGCGCTGTGGCGCCTGATGCGGCCCGACGGGCTGCGGACGGAGTGAGCCCCGCGATGTCCGGCCGTTCCCGTCCGGCGCCCTACCGGGGCCGCACGGCCCGCCGTTGGTGTGCCGACCTCGCCATGGGCGCCCGGTTCGCCGTCACCGGCGGCCGCGAGGGCTGGATCCGTACGACCCTGACCGCGCTCGGCGTCGGCCTGGGGGTCGCCGTCCTGCTGCTGGCGGCCTCCGTCCCGCACCTGCTGAACGGCGCGCAGGAGCGGCACCGGGCGCGGGCCGCCGTCCCCGCCGCGCAAGGGGCCGGCCCCTCGGACCGGTCGCTGCTGACCGCCGCGGCCGACACCGCGTACCGCGACCTGCCGGTGCAGGGCCGGATCGTGACGGCCGAAGGACCGCATGCGCCCGTCCCGCCGGGTCTGTCGCGGCTGCCGGGCCCCGGTGAACTGGCCGTCTCCCCCGCCCTCGGGGACCTGCTCCGTTCGCCCGACGGCGCGCTGCTCAAGGACCGCTTCCCCCATCTGCGCATCACCGCCACGATCCGCGACGAGGGCCTCACCCACCCCGGCGAACTCGCCTTCTACCAGGGCAGCGACGCCCTGCGGCGGCCCGGCTTCGGGGTCGAGCGGATCACCGCGTTCGGCGACCACGGGGAGCCGTTCCGGGCCGGTGTGCCGACGGTGCTGCTCCTCGCGGTGAGCTGTGTCGCGCTGCTCGTCCCCGTCGCCGTGTTCCTCGCGACCGCGGTGCGGTTCGGCGGGGAGCGCCGCGACCGGCGGCTCGCCGCGCTGCGGCTGGTGGGCGCCGACCGGGCCACCACCCGGCGGATCGCCGCGGGCGAGGCGCTGGCCGGCGCGCTGTTCGGGCTGTTCACCGGCGCCGCCCTCTTCCTGGCCGGCCGGGTCCCGCTCGCCGGGATCTCCCTCTTCGGCCTCGGCGTCTTCCCCTCCGACGTGGTCCCCGACGCGCGGGTGGCCGCCCTCGTGGCACCGGCCGTGCTGCTGTGCGCGGTCGGCACCACGCTGGTCACCATGCGGCGGGTCACCGTCGAGCCGCTGGGCGTCACCCGCACCGCGCGCCCGCCGCGCCGCCGGCTGTGGTGGCGGCTGCTGCTGCCGGCCGCCGGGGTGGCGCTGCTGCTGCCGCAGGCGATCGACGGGCCGGGCTCCGGCGATGCCGCGAGCGTCGAGTTGATCCTCGGCACGGCGCTGTTGCTGCTGGGCGTGGCGGCCGTGCTGCCCTGGCTGCTGGACGCCGTGGTGGCCCGGCTCGACGGCACGGGAGGCGGCAGCCGGTCGTGGCATCTTGCGCTGCGGCGGCTCCAGTTGAGCAGCACCGCGGCCGCCCGCTCGGTCAGCGGGATCACCGTGGCGGTGGCCGCTGCGATCGCCGTGCAGATGCTGCTGACCGGCTCCCTGAGCCTCCCCGAAGCGCAGCAGACCCGTACCGCCGCGTGGACCGAGGTGGACTCCTACGACGGCGCGGTGCCCACCGCCCGTGCCGGGCAGATGTCCGCCCTGCTGCGCGCCGCCCCGGGCGTCCGTACGGCGCACACGCTGGTCGCCGGCCATGCCGGCCCCGACCGCCACCAACCGGACCGGAACCCTGCGGCCTCCGGCGACGACGAGGACCGCGAGCCGTATCCGGTGACCGTCGCCGACTGCGCCACCCTGCGCCAACTGGCCCCGCTCGGCGCCTGTTCCGCCGGGGATGTCTTTCTCGTCGCGGGCCCGGACGACGCCGCCCCCCGCCCCGGCGAACGGCTGGTGCTCGACCCGGTCGGCAGCCGCAGCGACCACCGGGTGCCCGCCCGCTGGACCGTCCCGCGCACCGCCCACCGCACCGCGGCCGGGCCCGAGCGCCCCGTGCCCGGCCGCACCGGCCGCGGTCTGCTCGCCACCCCCGAGGCGCTGCCCCCCGCGCTGCTGCCGCACGCCGACCTCACCTGCCTGCTGCGGCTCGATCCGCACACCCCCGACGCGATCGAATATGTCCGCAACGCGGCCGCCCGGCTCTCCCCGCGGGCCGTCGTGTACCGCTACGGCGAGGCCGGCCCCGACGAAGCCGCCGCTCTGGTCAGCGGTGGCCTGACCGCCTGCGCCACCGCCGTGCTGCTGCTGATCGGCTGCGGTCTGCTGCTCACCGCCCTGGAGCAACTCCGCGCACGCGCCCGCCTGTTGTCCGCACTGGACGCCCTCGGCACCCCGCGCGCCCTGCTGGGCCGCTCGGTGCTGTGGCAGACGGCCGTCCCGGTGGTCACGGGCCTGACCCTGGCGGTCGGCTGGGGGCTGGCGCTCGGCGCGCTGCTGGTCCGCATGGCCGGCCGCCCGCCGCGGCCCGCCTGGTGGAGCATCCTCGCCCTCACCGGCACCGCGGCCGCCGTCATCCTGGGCGTCACCGCGCTCTCCCTGCCGTTGCTGTGGCGCCTGATGCGCCCGGATGGGCTGCGTACGGAGTGAAACTGCGAGATCATTTCGCCACGCAGTGCCAACCAACTGCCCCAGGGGGACTCTTCATGCGCAGGCTCGTCTACTGCATCGCGTCCACGCTCGACGGCTTCATCGCCGGGCCCGACGGTGCGGACCCCACCGGCCCGGACGGCTTCTGGCAGGTCCCCGAGGACTACTTGGGACACCTGGCCGCCGAACTCCCGGAGATCCTGCCCGTCCACGCCCGGTCGGCGCTCGGCATCACCGCGGACAACATCCGCTTCGACACCGTCCTGGAGGGCCGGCGCACCTATGAGATCGGCCTCAAGGCCGGCCTCACCGACGCCTACCCCCATCTGCGGCACCTCGTCTTCTCCCGGACCCTGACGCAGAGCCCGGACCCGGCGGTGGAGCTGGTGGCCGACGACCCGGTGGCGACGGTCCGCGCGCTCAAGGCCGCGCCCGGCAAGGACATCTGGCTGCTGGGCGGCAGCGAACTCGCCGGTGCGCTCTACCCGGAGATCGACCAGCTGCTCCTCAAGCTGAGCCCGCTCACCCTGGGCCACGGCATCCCGCTCTTCTCCCCCGGCACCGCCTTCGACCCGCGGACCTGGGAGCTGACCGAGCACACCCTCCTGCAGAGCGGCGCGGCCTTCCTGACGTACACCCGTCCTGCGGCGGCGTGAGGAGCGGGCTCAGTCCGTGGCTATCCGCACCGGCAGGCCGCGCAGCGCGCCCCGCAGCGCCCGGGCGAACTCCTCGAACTCCTCCTGGCGTGCCGCGCCGGTCCGCATGGCCAGCGCGATGGTCCGCGACGGCGCCGGATCCGCGAAGTACCCGGTGGTGAGCTGGTCGTTGCGGCCGGTCTCGACCCGGAGCGCGGTGCGCGGCAGCAGGGTCACCCCGAGGCCGCCGGCCACCAGCTGCACCAGGGTGGACAGGCCCGCCGCACTGGTCGTCACGGGGGTGTTCTCGTCCCGACCGGCCTCCCGGCAGATGTCCAGGGCCTGATCGCGCAGGCAGTGGCCCTCGTCGAGCAGCAGCAGATCCAGCTCCTGGAGGGCCTGGCGCGGTATGTCGCCGCGGCCGCCGAGCCAGTGTTCCTTGGGGGCCACCAGGACGAAGTCCTCGTCGAACAGCGGGAGTTCGGTGACCTGGGGCACCCCGAGGGGCACGGCGAGCAGCAGCAGGTCGAGCCGGCCCTGGGCCAGGCCCTCCAGGAGGGAGGCGGTCTGCTCCTCGTGCACCTGGAGGTCCAGCGCGGGATAGGTGTCATGGACCAGCCGCAGCACGGCCGGCAGCAGATACGGTGCGACGGTCGGGATGACGCCGAGCCGCAGCACGCCCGTGAACGGCGCGCGGGCCGCCTCCGCCTCCTCCAGCAGATCCCCGACGGCCTCCAGGACCGCACGGGCCCGCGCGGCCACCCGCTCCCCCGCGGGCGACAACAGCACCTTGCGCGTCGTACGCTCCAGCAGCTGCACACCGAGGGTCTCCTCCAGCGCGGAGACCGCCCCGGACAGCGCGGGCTGGCTCATCCCGATCTCGGCCGCCGCCTCGCGGAAATGCAGATGCTCGGCCACCGCCGCGAACGCCCGCAACTGGGCCAGGCTGGGCTGGCGGGGCCGGCCGCCCTGACTCGCCGGTGACGCCACTGATAACCACCTCCGATCAACATCCACCAGTCTAGCTATTTCACTGATCAATGCCTCCTGTGGCACTGTGAGACCCGTCCAAGCCTCAAGGAAAGACCTCAAAAGGGACTTTCTGCGCAACAAGGAGAGTACGTGCTCACTGTCGGTGACAAGTTCCCCGAGTTCGACCTGACCGCCTGCGTCTCGCTGGAGAAGGGCCAGGAGTTCGAGCAGATCAACCACAAGACCTACGAGGGCAAGTGGAAGATCGTCTTCGCGTGGCCCAAGGACTTCACCTTCGTGTGCCCCACCGAGATCGCCGCCTTCGGCAAGCTGAACGACGAGTTCGCCGACCGTGACGCCCAGGTCCTCGGCTTCTCCGGCGACTCCGAGTTCGTGCACCACGCCTGGCGCAAGGACCACCCGGACCTGACCGACCTGCCCTTCCCGATGCTCGCCGACTCCAAGCACGAGCTCATGCGCGACCTGGGCATCGAGGGCGAGGACGGCTTCGCGCAGCGCGCCGTCTTCATCGTCGACCAGAACAACGAGATCCAGTTCACCATGGTGACCGCCGGCTCCGTCGGCCGTAACCCCAAGGAGGTCCTGCGGGTCCTCGACGCCCTGCAGACCGACGAGCTGTGCCCGTGCAACTGGAGCAAGGGCGAGGACACCCTCGACCCGGTCGCGCTGCTCTCGGGCGAGTGACTCTCCGCTAGCGAACTGGAAGGCTGATCTGACATGGCTCTCGACGAGCTGAAGTCCGCCGTACCGGACTACGCCAAGGACCTCAAGCTGAACCTCGGTTCGGTCATCGGCAACAGCGACCTGCCGCAGCAGCAGCTGTGGGGCACCGTCCTGGCCTGCGCGATCGCCTCGCGCTCGCCGAAGGTGCTGCGCGAGCTGGAGCCGGAGGCCAAGGCCAACCTCTCCGCCGAGGCGTACTCCGCCGCCAAGTCGGCGGCCGCCATCATGGCGATGAACAACGTCTTCTACCGGACCCGGCATCTGCTGTCGGACCCGGAGTACGGCAACCTGCGGGCCGGTCTGCGGATGAACGTCATCGGCAACCCGGGCGTGGACAAGGTCGACTTCGAGCTGTGGTCGCTGGCCGTCTCGGCCATCAACGGCTGCGGTATGTGCCTGGACTCGCACGAGCAGGTGCTGCGCAAGGCCGGTGTGGACCGCGAGACGATCCAGGAGGCCGTGAAGATCGCGTCCGTCCTGCAGGCCGTCGGCGCCACCCTGGACGCCGAGGCCGCGCTCGCCGAGTAACTCCGGTACGCGCGACACACGCAACGCAGAACCCCGCAGACCTGACGTCTGCGGGGTTCTGTGTTTCCGTGCGCGCGGCGGGCTACTCCCGCACCTCCCCGGACGGTTGCGGCGCCGGGGGCGGCGTCGGTGCGACGGCGAGCGCGGTGGCACCGCGCGGGGCCACCGACATCCGCAGCGCCTGCTCCCTGGAGAAGGAACGGAGGTAGCCGACCACCGTGTTGGTGACCGCCACCAGCGGGACCGCGACGACCGCACCGCCGATGCCGGCGATCAGCCCGCCCGCGGCGACCGAGAGGATCACCGCGAGCGGATGCACCCGCACCGCCCGGCCCAGGATGAACGGCTGCAGGACATGGCCCTCGATCTGCTGCACGGCCAGCACGACCGCCAGCACCATCAGCGCCGTGAACACCCCGTTGGCCACCAGGGCGATCACACACGCCAGCGCCCCCGAGACCACCGCACCGACCAGCGGAATGAACGCGAACAGGAAGATGAAGACGGCGAGCGGAACGGCCAGCGGCACATTGAGGAAATAGAGCCCGATGCCGATGAAAATGGCGTCGATCAGGGCGACGACGACCGTGCCGCGCACATAGGCCGTCAGCGTCCGCCAGGCCCGCGGCCCGGCACCCGCCACGCCCTCCCGGGCCGCGCTGGGGACCAGCTTGAGCAGCCAGTTCCAGATCCGGCGGCCGTCGTAGAGCAGGAAGAGCGTGGTGAACATCGCCAGCAGGATGCCGGTGAAGACCTCCAGGACGACGGTGACGCCCTCCAGCCCGACCGAGGTGATCGCCTCGGTGTTGGCGCCGATCGCGTCCTGGAGGTTCTTGGCGATATGGGTGATCTGAGACTCGGTCACATGGAACGGGCTCTTCAGCAGCCAGCCCTTGAGCTCGGTGATGCCCTCCTGGATGCGGCTGGAGACCGAGTCGATGTTGTCCTGGACCTGCCAGACCACGAACCATCCGACCAGGCCCATGACGACGAACCCGCCGATGAAGGTCAGCGCGGTGGCCGGCCCGCGCGGCAGCCCGCGCCGGCGCAGCCAGCCCACCGTGGGCTGCAGCAGTGCGGTGATCAGCGTCGCCGCGATGAAGGCCAGTACGACCAGTTCGATGGTGGTGATGACCCGGGCGAGCACCCAGAGCGTGGCAGCCAGCACCAGCAGCCGCCAGCCCGCCTCGGCGGCGACCCGGACGCCCCACGGCACCGCGTCGACCGGATCGGGGCGCGCCGCAACGGCCGGGGCGTAGGAGGGCGGCGGAGGAACGGTATCCGGCGGTGCGGGCCGGTCGGCGGACGGCGCGAGCTCGGCCGCGGGGTGCGGCACCCCGTCCGTCGCTTCCGGCAGCTGGGTACGGGGAACGGTGAGCGTGCCCAGCGCACCCTCGCACACCGGACCGCCGTCGGCCGGACCGTCGGCCGCGGGGGCGTCCGCGTGCCCGGCACGCCTCAGCTCTTCCGGGTCGTCGGCTTCCGCCGCGGCTTCCGCGAGCCGGCGCTGCTGCTCCAGCCGCTCCGAGAGCCGCGTCAGACCGGCGCCGAGGCCACCGACCCACTGAGGCAATTTGGACATGTGCCTTCCTCTTCCCCTCCCGCACGCCACAACCTGACGGGCACGACGTTACCTGCGCCGGACGCACGAAACCCCCGACGCTGCCGCGTTCGGGGGTTTCGGAGGTGCGTGGTAGGCCGACGGGCCTAGTACCAGCTGTTGGCCTGCCAGAAGGACCAGGCGCCGCAGGGGCTGCCGTAGCGGTCGTTCATGTAGTTCAGGCCCCACTTGATCTGGGTGGCCGGGTTCGTCTGCCAGTCGGAACCGGCCGACGACATCTTGGAGCCGGGCAGCGCCTGGACCAGACCATAGGCGCCGGAGCCGGCGTTGGTGGCCTTGTAGTTCCAGCCGGACTCGTGGTCCACGATGTTGCTGAAGCACTGGAACTGGTCGCCGGCCATCATCTGGCGCGCGATGGCCTGCGTCTCGGCAATGGTGTACGAGCTCTTGCCGAGCAGGTCGCCCACGTCGCGCGAGGAGGAGCGGGACGCGGCCAGCTCCTTCTTCTTGCGCGCCTCGGCGTCCTTCTTGGCCTTCGCCTCGTCCGCGGCGTCCTTCTTGCTCTTCGCGGTCTCAGCGGCGGCCTTGCGAGCCGACTCCTGTGCAGACTTGAGGGCTGCCGCATCCGCCTGGGTGGACTGGTCGTCCGCCTGCTGCGTCAGGGAAGCCGTCTGCACCTGTGCCTGAGCGCCTGCGGGGATGTCAGCGATCGTCGCGTCGGCAGCGGTCGCCTCGGTGTTGCCCACCGAGGGTGCCTCGTTGCCTGCAGCGACGCCGACCACGGCGCCGACGGTGGTGACCGCGGTGGCGGATGCCACGGCGAATCCCCGGACCGAGATCCGGCTCACACGTTTTCCTTCCAGCATCGCCCGCATAGGTGACCTCGCGGGCGCAATCGTGCCCCTGACGCTGGTCTCCCCTTGTTCCGGACCCGGTTGAGCGGGTGGGACCGGCTGGTCACGGGAGGCACTGGCCCGGTACGTCCCCCTCGGGGTCCGCGTGGTGCTCGGGCGGCATACGGCGACTCGCTATGAAGTTCGATCGTTCTACACCGCTGGGGGTGTTGGGTGCCGTATGCGGGGCCTGACAGGACCCAGACTCTGCCCGAACGGCACGCCGGGAATCAATTCCCCGCTGGGTGTGAAAGCTCACACCCCGTTTACCGTCAAGTATTTTCGGATAACCGCGCACAGCACGGCGCCGCCCGGCTAAGCTCCTTCGCTTCGCCGGGCGGCGCCCCGTTCACAACGGGTCAGATCCTGCCGTCCTCCAGCATTTCGGTCACCAGCGCCGCGATCGGCGAGCGCTCCGAGCGGTTCAGCGTGACGTGGGCGAACAGCGGATGCCCCTTCAGCTTCTCCACCACGGCCACCACGCCGTCGTACCGCCCGACCCTCAGGTTGTCGCGCTGGGCGACGTCATGGGTCAGCACCACCCGGGAGTTGGCGCCGATACGGGACAGAACCGTCAAAAGGACGTTCCGTTCCAGCGACTGGGCCTCGTCCACGATGACGAACGCATCGTGCAGCGACCGCCCCCGGATATGGGTCAGCGGCAGCACCTCCAACATGCCGCGCCCCACCACCTCTTCGATGACGTCCTTGGTGGTCACCGCGGACAGCGTGTCGAAGACGGCCTGGGCCCAGGGGCTCATCTTCTCCGCCTCGCTGCCCGGCAGATAGCCCAGCTCCTGCCCGCCGACGGCGTACAGCGGGCGGAACACCATCACCTTGCGGTGCTGCCGGCGCTCCAATACGGCCTCCAGGCCCGCACACAGCGCCAGCGCCGACTTGCCCGTACCGGCCCGCCCGCCCATCGAGACGATGCCGACGTCCGGGTCGAGCAGCAGGTCCAGCGCGATCCGCTGCTCGGCGCTGCGGCCGTGGATGCCGAAGGCCTCCCGGTCGCCCCGCACCAGCCGGATCCCGCCCTCGGACGTGACCCGCCCGAGCGCCTTGCCGCGCTCGGACTGCAGCACAAGTCCGGTATGCACCGGAAGTTCGGACACTTCCGGCACCTGGGCGGTCTCGGCGGCGAACAGCTCGTCGACCTGTTCCGCGGAGAGGGTGAGTTCGGCCATCCCCGTCCAGCCGGAGTCGGTGATCGCCAGCTCGGCGCGGTACTCCTCGGCCAGCAGCCCGACCGAGGACGCCTTGATGCGCAGCGGCAGATCCTTGGAGACGACCGTGACGTCGTACCCCTCGGCCTGCAGATTGCGCGCCACCGCGAGGATCCGCGAGTCGTTGTCGCCGAGCCGGAAGCCCGCAGGCAGGATCCCGGGGTCGGAGTGGTTCAGCTCGACCCGGAGCGACCCGCCCAGATCCCCGATGGGGATGGGCGCGTCCAGCCTCCCGAACTGCACCCGGTACTCGTCCAGCAGACGCAGCGCCTGCCGCGCGAAGTAGCCGAGCTCCGGATGGTGTCTCTTGGCTTCCAGTTCCGTGACCACGACGACCGGCAGCACGACCTCGTGCTCGTCGAAGCGGGACATGGCGCCTGGATCCGCCAGCAGGACACTGGTGTCGAGGACATAAGTGCGCCGGTCGTTGTCACGGCGCTGCTTGCTGTTCACCACGGTGGGACGAACCCCCTCGGATGAGGTCGGGGTGCGACGGCGTCGCGGGGCGGTGTGCTCCTGGGGCGACCACGCCCCCAGCGACCGCTGGGCGGCGTCCCCAGGACCCCCGGCCATCTCGTGACCGGACCGGGCTCGGACCACCTTGCGCGGGCCGAACGCCGGCCCTCCGCGTCGACCGTGCGGTACGCACGGGCCTCCGTGATGTGCAAAGGGCCTCCCGGGCGGACGACTCCATGCCGTCCGCTGAGATGCGGCGCCCGATGGCTTGTTCCGGACGCCGACCTGGAAGGGATATTCCCTCGAACGCCCGCAGCCATGCCACGGCATATGACGCACGGTCGGTGAACCTTTGGTGACACCTGCCCGCCGGGGTGGCCGGGGTCACCTCAGGGGAATGCTGGGTCAGAAGGGGCCCCGCCGGGGGTTCGTGGGACCGGCGGGGCACAGGACGCCCTACGGAAATATCGGGACGTAAGGGTCATACGGGACGAAAGTGAGAGAGGACTCGAACGGCCCAGCCTGCTGTCCCGTCACGCAGGTACCGGAACGGCGCGCCTAGAAGCCGTAGCGCCGGTGCCGGGCGGCGTAGTCGCGCAGCGCGCGCAGGAAGTCGACCTTCCGGAACGCCGGCCAGAAGACCTCGCAGAAGTAGTACTCCGAATGGGCGCTCTGCCACAGCATGAAGCCGGACAGCCGCTGCTCACCGCTGGTACGGATCACCAGGTCCGGGTCGGGCTGGCCGCGGGTGTAGAGGTGCTCGGAGATCAGGTCGATGTCGACGATCTCGGCGAGCTGCTCGAAGGAGGTGCCGCGCGCGGCGTGTTCCAGCAGCAGCGAGCGCACCGCGTCGGCGATCTCCTGCCGGCCGCCGTAGCCGACCGCGACGTTCACCAGCACGCCCTTGTTGTCGACGGTGGCCTGCTCGGACTCCTTGAGAACCCGCTGGGTGGCGGTGGGCAGCAGATCGCGGTTGCCGACGTGATGCACCCGCCAGCGGCCGTCGGCGGCCAGCCCGCGGACGGTGTTCTCGATGATGCCCAGCAGGGGCTTCAGCTCGGCCTCGGGCCGGTCGAGATTGTCCGTCGACAGCAGCCAGAGCGTGACGACCTCGACATCGGTCTCCTCACACCAGCCGAGCAGCTCACTGATCTTGTCCGCGCCCGCCTGGTGGCCCTGCTCTGTCGTCCGCCCGTCGGCCCGCGCCCAGCGCCGGTTGCCGTCCAGGATGACGCCGATGTGCTTGGGCACCTGGGTGTGATCCAGGCGACCCTCCACCCTGCGCGCATACAGCCGATAGACCAGATTGCGCAGTGCGGGCGGATAAGGGATGCGCATCCCGGAAGATCGCAGCATGTGTGGTCCAACCCCTCCGTACCAATGGCGGTCACCCCCGTCGCCTCAAGGGAGCAACTTTACTTCTCGGCTGTCTCGGCAGCCCAATCAGGTGGTCACAAGTACGTGATAGGGAGATGAGTATGACTGGCACCGACTACCACGCGGCGGAATCCCGCTACGACTCGATGAAGTACCGGCGAACGGGTCGCAGCGGACTCAAACTCCCCGCTATCTCCCTTGGACTCTGGCACAACTTCGGTGACGACCGCACCCTGAGCTCCCAGCGCGCCATCCTGCGCCGGGCCTTCGACCTGGGCGTCACCCACTTCGATCTGGCCAACAACTACGGTCCGCCGCCCGGGTCCGCCGAGCTGAACTTCGGGAAGATCTTCGCGCAGGACTTCCGCCGCTACCGCGACGAGATGATTCTCTCGACGAAGGCCGGATATCTGATGCACCCCGGTCCCTACGGCGAATGGGGTTCGCGGAAATATCTCCTCTCGTCGCTGGATGCGTCGCTGAAGCGGATGGGCGTCGATTACGTCGATATCTTCTACTCGCACCGCTTCGATCCCGACACTCCGCTCGAGGAGACGATGGGTGCGCTGGCGTCCGCCGTCCAGCAGGGCAAGGCGCTCTATGCCGGTATCTCCTCATATAACGCCGAGCAGACCCGTGACGCGGCCGGAATCCTGCGCTCCATGGGCGTACCGGCGCTGATCCACCAGCCCTCGTACTCGATGATCAACCGCTGGACCGAGGACGACCTGCTGCTGGACACCCTCGAAGCCGAGGGCATGGGCTGCA
This sequence comes from Streptomyces sp. 2323.1, assembly GCF_900221035.1. Classification (NCBI taxonomy): domain Bacteria; kingdom Bacillati; phylum Actinomycetota; class Actinomycetes; order Kitasatosporales; family Streptomycetaceae; genus Streptomyces; species Streptomyces sp. 2323.1. Next base: position 2,937,417 of record NZ_LT907981.1, read on the forward strand.
TCTCTTTTGCGCCACTGGCGCAGGGCCTGCTGACGGACACCTATCTGCACGGCGTCCCCGAGGGCTCGCGCGCCTCCCAGGGCAAGTCCCTGGACCCGGGCCTGCTGTCCGACGACGTCGTCCGCCGGCTCCGCGGCCTCAACGACATCGCCGCCCGCCGCGGCCAGTCCCTGGCCCAGCTCGCCCTGGGCTGGGTGCTGCGCGACGAGCGGATGACCTCCGCGCTGATCGGTGCCAGCAGCGTCGCCCAGCTGGAGGCCAATATCGCGGCCCTGGACGCCCCCGCGATCACGGATGCCGAGCTGGCCGAGATCGACGAGTTCGCCAGGACGACGGACGGCGTGAACATCTGGGCCCGGCGGTAGCGGCCCCTCGGCCCGTACGCCGCGAGCTCCGCACGCCGCCTTGCTGGTGCGGCCTGCCCGGGCAACAAAAAGCGGGCCGGTCCGTGGGGGGGATACGGACCGGCCCGAGGGGGGGTTTCCACCATAACCCCGCGGACGGGGTGCTGTGTGCACCGGCGCGCGCCGCGGCGTGGCTCGCGGGTGTGCAGGCGTACGGACCCGGTCCTCCCGTGCGCGGGTGCCGGCGGCGCCCCGGCACGGGTACGGCGCGGTCAGGCGGCGGTCGCGGCGGCCCCCAGGAGCAGTCCGCAGAACGCACCGAAGATCATGAAAGGTCCGAGCGGCATGGCCGTGTCCCGCGCGCCGCGCCGGAAGAGCAGCAGCCCGGCGCCGTAGAGCGCCCCGCTCAGCACCCCCGCCGCACCGCCGGTGACCAGGGTGCGCCAGCCGTACCACCCCAGGGCGACGCCCAGCCCGACCGCCAGCTTGACGTCCCCCAGCCCGATCCCCCGGGGATTGACGGCATAGAGCAGGAGGTAGCAGGCGCCGAGCAGCAGACCGCCCAGCAGCGCCCGCCGCCAGGCCCCGGTCTCCCCCGTGAGCCGGGCGGCGAGCCCCAGCGCCCCCGCGCTCACCACGGCCAGCGGCAGCGTCAGCGAGTCCGGGAGGCGCCGGACCCGCCGGTCGACGGCGGCCAGCAGCACCGCGAGCGGCGCCATCAGCAGCCAGGCGACGAGTTCCGGCCGGGGTCCGGTGGCCGCCGCCAGGGCCGCACACGCCAGCGCGGTGACCGTCGCCGTCGGCAGCCCGCCCGGACCGTACGCCCCGCAGTCCCGGCAGTGCCCGCGCCCCAGCCAGCCCCGGGCCGGCCCGGTGATCGCATGCCCTCCGGGACAGGCCGCGCGCCACTCCTCCTCGGGCTCGACGGCCATCCGGTGGGCCGGCCGCGGGATCAACAGCCCGGCCGCGGCCCCGTAGGCGGCGGCGAGAACGATCAACATCAGTGCCACGGGCCGACCTTAGGTCTGTGCGGTGCCCCTGGAGGGCGGGGAACTGATAGAACGCTGTCCGTGACTCCACCCACCGCTGAAGCGGCGGGCTTCCTGCGTCGGCGGCTAGGCCTCCGCGCAGAGGACCAGCCCGGCCCTCTTGAGCACGTTGAGTGCGCCGACGTGGTCGGCGTTGGCGACGTGGCCGCACTGGACGCACTCGAACTTTGCTTGGGTGGTGCGGTTCTCCTTCGCGGTGTGCCCGCATGCGGGGCATTCGCGGGAGGTGTTGCGGGCGTTCACCGGGATCACGCGGCGAGCGGCACTCTCAGCCTTCTGCGCCAGGATTCCGAGGAAGAGGCCCCAACCCGCATCCAGGATGCTGCGGTTCAGCCCGGCCTTCGCGGCGGCCTCGTTCGGCAGGAAGCTGCCGGGCTGCTCGGGGTCGGGTTTGGGTGCGGGCGTCTTGGTCATGCCCGCTGTGTTCAGCTTCTCGTGGCCGATCACGTCGTGCTCACGCACGAGTGCCAGGGCCTGCTTGTGGTGGTGGTCGAGCCGCTGCCTGCGGATCTTGGCGTGCAGCTTGGCGACCTTGCGGGCGGCTGCCCGGTGTTTCTTCGTGCGGCGGCGGGTGCGCTGGGGGAACGTCGCAAGGTGCTGCTGGGCCGCGGCCAGTTCCTCGCCCCTCGTCTGAAGGAAGCGCGGGTTCTCGACGTGCACGCCCTTCGAGGTCGTCAGGAAGTGCGTCACGCCCAAATCGAGGCCGACGATGCTGCCCGTTGCGGGCAGGGGCTCGGCGGGCACCTCGTCACAGGCGAGGACGGCATACCAGCGTCGGCCTTCCCGCTTGATGCTGATCGTTTTGACCCGGCCGCGCACGGGACGGTGCTGGTGCACACGGACGTGCCCGACACCTTGCAGGCGTACGCGCGTCTGGGTGTCGTGCCCGGTGGAGTCCCAGCGGCAGCCGTCCCCGTCCTTGGGGAAGGTCACGGTGTCGAAGTGGCCGACGCCCTTGAACCTGGGGTATCCCGGTGCTTGACCGGCCTTGATGCGCTGGAAGAAGGCTTGGAACGCCTTGTCCAGACGCCGGAGCGTCGCCTGCTGGGAGGAGAAGGACCAGCGGCCCTGACGCTCCGGGTCGAAGGCCCTGATCTCTTTGAGCTGCGCGGACTGATCCCCGTACTTGATGCTCGTCTTCGAGGCGTGCCGCCAGGCTTCGCGGCGTTCTTGAATCGCGCCGTTGTAGAGCGAGCAGTGATCGGCCAGCATCGCCCGCAAAGATGCTTCCTGTCCGGTGGTCGGGCGCAGAAGGAACTTGTAGGCGCGTATCACCCCCGCGCCTCCTCGGCCTTGGCCCGGATCGGTTCCTCCAGCCGTCCCGCGACCCGGCCGCCGAGGACCGGGCGGCGGTACTTCGGGCACCACACCACACGGAGCCCGAGATCGTACACACCGCCGGAGAACCGGCGAACCTTCCTGGTCACAGCCACGCGATCACTATAAGTGCGGCAGAGAGGCAGTACAGGTGAACAGCACAGATCCGTGCACCGAGTTGAGGTCAGAACAGCCCAGAGAAGCCATTCCCCACCCCGCTAAAGCGGGGCGTCCCCTGGCTAGGGCCTGATGGCGCGCTGGAAGAACGGTCCGGGAATGCTGCTGGGCGCACAGGGGGGCATTCCGGTGGAGATCGCGGCCTCCTACCGCGCCCGTGCCCGCGGGCTGTTGGGCCGCGACGGCATCGAGGGGGCGCTGCTGCTGACCCCGGCGAGCGGGGTGCACACCTTCCGGATGCGGTTCGCGATCGATGTCGCCTATCTGAGCCGGGACTTCACCGTGCTGGCCGTCCGCACCATGCGCCCGGGCCGGCTGGGCCGCCCCCGACTCCGCGCCCGGCACGTCCTGGAGGCGGAGGCCGGTGCGATGGCGCGCTGGGGCCTGCGGCCCGGGCTCCGGCTCAGGGTCGAGCCCGCCGGCTGAGCGTGCCGGCGCGGGCACTCCCGCCGGCCGGCGACCGGCGCCGACGGCCCGGTGCCGGATCATGACGCGCGTGGGAAGCTGACCTCGACCCGGCGGTTCTTCTTGCGGCCTTCCTCGGTGGTGTTGTCGGCGATGGGGTACTGCTCGCCGTAACCGCGGATCTGGAAGCCGACGGACGGGCCGAGGTCCTTGGCCAACTCCTCCTGCACCGCCGTGGCGCGCCGCTTGGACAGGACCAGGCCGTGGCCGGCGGAGCCGAGATTGTCGGTGAAGCCGAACACCCGCAGGCTGGTGGCGTGCTGCTTCTTGATCTCGTCGGCGATGGTGCCGATCCGGGAGAGCGCGTCCGAGGACAGGTCGGCGCTGTCCTTGCCGAAGAGGACCTCGGCCTGGAGCGCGAAGGTCACATTGTCGTTGGTGTCCTGGCGGCGCTCGGAGCCGTCGTCGCTCTCCACGATGGACTTGATGTTGAGGACCTTGGACGCGGCGAGCTTGGCGCCCTGGACCATCCGCAGATCGGGGTCGGTGGGGTCGATGTGCACGGGCGGGGCGGAGTCCTCGGTCACGCCCGGCGGGTCGGCCTGGGCGGCGGGCGCCGTCAGCGGCGTGACCAGCAGCAGCGCGACGGCGGCTGCGGTGACGGCGCTGCGCGGCGCCCGGCGGCGTCGGGGCATCTGGGTCGCGGTCATCGGTGCCCGCTCAGTCCGTGATCTGCACGCTGGCCGGCGGCATCGTCGGCAGCTGAAAGTCGACGTCGGTGACCTTGGCGGGGGGCGCCGGGAACTGCGCGAAGACGGGGCGGCTGGCGCCCGGCATCAGACCGCTGAGGCCGGTGGTGCACAGGCATTCGCCGTTGGTGTCGCGCAGCACCAGATACCGCTTCTTGCCCGCCTTGTCGATGAGGGTGGCCCCGGAGATCGAGGAACGGGAGCGCAGCTCGGTCTCGTTGGAGCGCCAGTTGATGGCGTTGAAGGGGCGGTTGCCGTGATTGGCGACCGTGCCGTTGACGGTGACGAAGCCGCCGGAGTCCCGGACCACGGAGTGCAGCGTGACCACCACGCCGTCCGGGCCCTTCATCTCACCGATCACCTTGTCGGAGTCGGCGGCCGGGCTGCCGGGGCCGCCGTCCTTGGGGGCGGTGCTGCGGGCCGGCGGCTTGTTGCCGTCCGACGCCTTCGCACCGCCGCCGTCGCCGCCACCACCGCAGCCGGCCACGACGAGAGCCAGGCCGACAGCGCCGGCCAGGACGGCCGCTCCTCTGGCGGCCTTCGTGGTGCGCCGAATGCTCATGGATGCGATTCCTTTGATCGTCGTCTGGTCGATTCGTGGCTCGGGGTGGTGATCGGGTGCGGGGCCGCGGCCGGTCAATGGGCGAGGCGTACGGAGAAGAGATCGGAGGCTTCCGGGAGGTCCTGGAGGTGGTCGGGGTCGAGGGCCCAGCGCTTGCCGTCGCAGCGGAGCTCGACGGGGGCGTGCCCGGGGTCGTCCTTGCCGCCCTTGCCCTTGCCGTCCGTCCCGTCCGTGCCCCCTTCATCGCCCGTGCCGGCCGTCCCGCCGCCGTCGTCCGCGGGCGCGGCAAGGGTGCAGCGGGGGCCGACGACGGACGTCGCCTCGGACTGCGCATGGGTGCCGCGGGTCATCGGGATGACCGAATTCCCCACGGTCTTGCGGGTGGTGACGGTGACGGCGAACGAGGTGGGCCAGGAGTCCGGGACGCAGCCGGCGCCGGAGACCTCGGCGCCGTTGCGTCCGGCGAACCAGTCCGCGCTCTCGCAGGCGGCGTCGGACGGGGCGCCGCGCCCGTTCAGCAGGTCTTCCCAGGCGGCCCGGTCGGTGACGTAACTCCCGTCGCGGAGACCGTCGAGCAGGCTCTTGGTCAGCAGGTCACGGTACTTCTGACCGGCGGCGAGCGCGGCCGCGTCGGCGGCGGTCTGCGCACCGTTACGGGTGGCCGCCGCCTGGCCGACGGCGAAGAAGGCGAGCGCGAGAAAGAGCAGGCCCCCGACCACAACGATGTAGACGGGAAAGGCCTGCCCGGCATCGCGCCGGCCGCGGCGGGTAGGGCCTGTGAGAGGGGCCGTCACGGCGGTGGCGCCGGCGCGGCTTAAATGCCGACGACGTCGGAAATCTTGTTGGCGATGGCGTTCGCGATCTGGCTGCCGAAGTCCGTGGTCGACAGGACCAGGACGATCGCGACCACCACCGCGATGATGCCGAGGTACTCGATCGAGGTCTGTCCCCGGTCGTTCCCCAAAAACCGCTTCGCCATCGTGTTCCCCTCCATGGGCGGCCGGACCGCTCTGGTCCGGCTGGTCTGCCCCCGTGGTGCCGGCGCGTTCGGGCCCGCGCGTGACACCAGAAAAGTACGCCGGAACAGCGTTCCCGGAACAGGGATTGCCAACCCCGTCCTGATTCCGGAACGCGGACGACAGAGACAACGGCACATTTTGGCCACTCCCTCGCACCCCGTCCACCCCCGCTCCCCCTCCGGGACCCTGCCCGCTGCCCTGCCCGATGTGGACTGCCCATGTGGACCGTACGGCCCGACCGCACCATAGTGCGCGCGCAATCGTAAGCCCACCCACTGTGACACAACTCGTTGCTGGTGCGAAGGAGTTGAGGAGAAGCGAGGCGGGAACCACACTCATCCGGCCGGGCGCTACGCCCGACCGCGCCGGAGTGCGCCCCGGCGCGGCCCGGTGTGCGGCACCGGCACGACGAGTCCCGCGCCGGGGCCCGCCCGCCCGAAGATGTGCAACCGCAAGGACGGACCGGCGTGGCGGCGGTCGGGGACGGTGTCGGCGGGGAACGAGGCCGAGAGGGCGGAGAGGGGCGCGCCGGGGAGCGCCGGCGCGGGAACGCCGGGCCCGGCCCACCGGCGCCGGGCGGGCGGGAGCGGGGCCCGGCCGGGCGTCCGCGTCCCGGCCCGGGGCCCGGTCACTTCCCCACCAGCGAGCCGAAGTTGGTGCCCGAGCCCAGGAAGAACCCCGCGATGAGCAGGATCATCGTGGCCGGGACCATGAAGGTGGTGACGACCATGGTGGCCTTGGGGACCGCGCGGGCGGCCCGGCGCCGGGCGTTCTGGGCGTCGGTGCGGCGCATGTCGTTGGCGATCTGGATCAGGGTGTCGACGATCGGCGAGCCCAGCTCCTCGCCCTGCTGGAGCGCGGTGACGAACTGGGCGACCTGTTCGGAGTCGTTGCGTTTGCGCAGTTCCTCGAAGGCCGCGCGGCGGCTGACGCCCATGTCCATCTGCCGCAGTGTGATGCGCAGTTCGTCGGCCCACGGGCCCTCGTACCGCTCGGCGACCCGGTCCAGGGCCTGACGGAAGCTCAGGCCGGCGCTGACCACGACGGCCAGCACGTCCAGAAAGTCCGGAAGAGTGCGTTCGATGGTGTCCCGGCGCTGCCGGATCGCGGACCAGATGCCGACCTCGGTCCAGAAGAGGCCGAAGAGCACCATCAGGATCCCGAGCAGCGGCTGACCGCGCAGGAACATCACCAGCGCGCCGAAGAAACCGAGGGCCCCGTAGACGGCACGGCGGGCCGCATAGCGGTCGACGGTCAGCCCGCCCGGGTTGCCCGCCAGATCGATCCGGCGGCGGATCCGGGCGGTGCGCCGGTCGCCCATCAGCCGCAGGACCAGCGGGGCCCAGCGCATCCCGGCGCGGTCCACCGCCGACCCGACGACCGTGGTGCGGGTGGCGCCGACCTCCAGGGACAGCGCCAGGTCGGGCGGCAGCCGGGCCTCCCGGCGGTAGAGCGCGACACCGCAGCAGACACCCACGACCGACAGGGCGAAGGCGAAGGCCAGCAGGATTCCGATTGCCATAGCGATACCTAGACGTCGATCTTGGAGAGGCGGCGGATGAAGAAGAACCCCAGGCCGTACAGGGCGAAGGCCACCACGACCGCGAGCTGGCCGAGGAAGGAGGAGGTCATCCGGTCGATGGCACCGGGCGCGATCCGGTTCATCAGCAGCAGGGTGCCGATGCCGAGCAGCGGCACGACATAGGCGGTGACCACGACCTGGGAGAGCTGGGTGCGGACCTCACGGCGGGTCTCCTTGCGCTCCTCCAGGGTCGTGGTGAGGTTGCGCAGCGAGCCGACGACGGTGCCGCCGGCCCGGTTGGAGAGCACCAGGGTGGTGACCAGGACGACGAGTTCGCGGGAGGGGAGGCGTTCGGCCAGCTCGCCGAGCGCCTCGTCGATGGAGTGGCCGACGGCGAGCTTGTCGGAGACCTTGGCCAGCTCCTCGCCGGCCGGGGCCTCCAGCTCCTCGGCGGCCATGCCCAGCGCCGTACGCAGCGCCAGCCCGGCCTGGGTGGCGTTGGCGAGGATCCGGGAGAGTTCGGGCAGCTGGTTGATGAACCTCTCGATGCGCTTCTGCCGCTGCCAGTTGAGGAAGGCGAAGGCCGCCCAGATTGCGACCAGGGCGGCGATCGGGCCGAAGAAGGGGGCGAGGGTGGCCTGCGCGACCAGCCAGAGGACCGCGACCGCGGCGAGCATGGCGACGAAGAACTCGCCGGGGGTGACGTCCAGGCCGGTGGCGGCCAGCCGCAGTTCGAGGCGGCGCCCGAAGCGGGTGCCGCGCAGGGTCCGGTCGACGGACGGGAAGCGGCGGCGGCGTCCGCCGGTCGGCAGCGCCCGCTCGTCGGCGAGCCGGTCGACGACGGCCTGCCGCTGGGCGCGCCCGGCCGCGTACGTCCGGACGCCGGCGATCGCCAGCAGCCCGCACAGCAGCGTGGCCCCGATGGCGAGCAGGGCGAGGGGGGTCGTGGAGGCCGTGGTCAGCCCCCCGGCGGCAGTGGTCGGGGCCCAGCCGGTCATGAGGTGGCCTTCCGGGTGGCGAGTTGGTCGTCGGTGGCCGCCACGCCGAAGGCGGGCGGGGTGGGTTCGCTCGCCATGAAGAGGCGCTCGGCGACCCGGCGCGGCAGCGGGAAGTAGCGGAACCGGCCGTGCACGATGCGGTCCGCGCCCATGGGTTCGGCGTCGAACCGGCAGACCGTGGCGATCCGGTAGTCCTCGTGGCCGCGGGAGTCGAGGATGGCGATCTCGCTGATCCGGCGGGAGCCGTCGGCGTGCCGGGAGAGCTGGACGATGCAGTCGACGGCGCTGTTGATCTGGTCCCGCAGCGCCTCGAAGGGGATCTTGACGTCCGACATGGAGGCCAGGGTCTGCAGCCGCATCAGGGCGTCCTCGGCGCTGTTGGCGTGGACGGTGGCGAGCGAGCCGTCGTGGCCGGTGGACATCGCCTGGAGCATGTCGAGGGTCTCGCCGCCGCGCACCTCGCCGACGATGATGCGGTCGGGGCGCATCCGCAGGGAGTTGCGGACCAGGTCGCGGATGGTGATCCGGCCCTTGCCCTCCACGTTGGGCGGGCGGGACTCCAGCCGGATCACATGGGACTGCTGGAGCTGGAGTTCGGCGGCGTCCTCGACGGTGATGATCCGCTCGCCGTCCGGGATCAGGCCGGAGAGCGCATTGAGGAGCGTGGTCTTGCCCGCGCCCGTGGCCCCGGAGACCACCACGTTGAACTTGGCCCGCACCAGCCCCGCCAGCAGCATCAGCATCTGCTCGTCGAGGGTGCCCATGCCGATGAGTTCGGCGAGGGTGTAGGCGCGGGGGAAGCGGCGGATGGTGAGGGTGGCGCCGTTCAGGGCGAGCGGCGGAATGATGACGTTGACGCGTTCGCCGGACGGCAGCCGGGCGTCGACCATCGGATTCGACTCGTCGACCCGGCGGTTGACGGTGGAGACGATCCGCTCGATGGTCTGCATCAGCTGCTCGTGCGAGGCGAAGCGGACGGGCAGCAGCTCGACCCGGCCGGAGCGCTCGACGTAGACCTGGTCCGGGCCGTTGACCATGATCTCGGTGATCGAGGCGTCTTCGAGGAGCGGCTCCAGCACCCCGAGACCGAGCGCCTCATCGACCACCCGGCGGATGAGCTGGGCGCGTTCGGCGGTGGAGAGCACCGGGCCCTCGCGGCTGATGATGTGGCCCAGGACCCGCTCCAGCCGCGAGCGGCGCTCGGCCGCGGCCAGCGAGGACATCTCGGCGAGGTCGATCTCCTCCAGCAGCTTGGCGCGGTAGAGGGCGACCATATGGCTGTCCTCGCGCGCCTCACCGGCCGGTTCGGGTGCGACGATCCGGGCTTTCAGGCTCATCGCGGGGCTGCTCCTTCGTACGTGTCCGCGGCGGCCCCGAGGCCGAGGGCGCCGGGTTCCTGCGGGCGGGGCATGGTGGCGCTGCGGCGGGCGGTGCCGAAGTCGGCGACGCCGGGGATGATCGAGGGGATGGTGACCTGCACCGTCGCGCGGACCGAACCGCCGCCGTCGCCGCCCACGGTGATCCCCGCCTTGACCCAGTCGCTCATCGCGGCCCGGCCGGCGGCCTGCGGGTCGGCCGGGTGGTCGGCCCGGTCCATCGAGGCGGTACGGGCCGCGGCGCGGGCGCCCGTACCGGCCTGCTGGACGGCGAACGCCGCCAGCCCGAGCTGGACCACGGCCAGCCCGACGACCAGCAGGATCGGCAGGAAGCCGAGGAATTCGAGGGAGACCTGGCCCCGGTCGCGGCCGGGGCCGCGCAGCCGGGCGGGGCCGCGGAGCCGGGCGGGGCCGCGGAGCCGGGCGGGCAGACGGACGGCGTCACGCAGCCGGGCGGGCAGACGTACGGCGCTCACCGGGGGTCCTCCTTCGCGGCGCCGGCCGAGCCCTCGGCCGTCCATGGGAAGCTGCCCGCGCCGGGGAAGAGCACCGGGACCTCGATATGGACCGTCGCCTTCCACACACCTGCCGCGGGGCCGCAGGAGATGGTGGCACCGCCCCGCCAGGAGCTGGGCAGTTCGTGCTCGGCGGCGGCACGGCAGGCGCCGGCGCCGCCGCCCTCGGTCGCGGTGCCGGCCCGCGCGCCCCGGTCGGCGGAGTGGGCGGCGAGCGCATAGGCGTAGCCGACCAGCACCAGTTCCCACAGCAGCGCGAGGATCAGCAGGATCAGCGGGAGCATGCCGAGGAACTCCACGGAGACCTGCCCCCGGTCGTCACCGCCCAGCGGGCGCCGCACCGCTCAGCCCTCCTCGTAGGGGCCGGCCGGGTCGAACGGCCCCGTACCGCCCCTGGCCGCGGGCCCGCGACGGCCGGCGAACCGGCCGCCGGACCCCGATCCGTCCCCGGAGACCGGCCCTGATGCCTGACCCGGAATTGTCCCGGGACCGGAAGCCGCCCCCGCCGCTATGGCCTTGCGCTTGCGCCCGGTCAGCGTCGGACGCGCCCGGTGGCTGCCGCGGCCCTGCCGGGCGGCCGGCGACTCGACCAGCGCGAGTTCGGCCGCCAGGGCGCACAGCGCCTGCTTGACCGTCGAGCGGTTGTCGAGGTCCTGCAACCGGCCCGCGTCCACACAGGGCTGGAGCTCCTTGAAGGCGGCCGGTACGTGGGTCCTGGCGACCTGGGTGCCGGTGGCCTTGGCGACCAGCGGCGGCTGGATCTCGGTGTTGCGGGTGAGGCGGTTGACCACGGTCGTGGTGTCCTCCGCCTTGCGGATCTGCAGCCGGTCCCACAGCCGCACCTGACGCTTGGCGGCCCGTACGGCCACCACGTCCGGGGTGGTCACCAGCAGCGCCGTCTCGGCGAGTTCGACGGCCGCGGCGTTCGCGGACTGCATCTGGGAGCCGCAGTCGACCAGCACGACCTCGTAGCGGGAGCGCAGTGCGCCGAGGATCTGCCGGGCCGCCCGGTCGTCGACCTCCTCGCCGCGCTCGCCCTCCTCGGGCGCCAGCAGCAGCCCCAGACCGGTGTGGTGGTCGTGCACCGCGTCCTGGAGAACCCGTACGGAGATGTCCTGGATGCCGGCCAGGTCGACGACCGAGCGGCGGAACTGCACATCCAGATAGGAGGCCACATCGCCGGACTGCAGATCCAGGTCCACCAGCGCGACGCTGCGGCCCGCGGCCCGGGCGGCCAGGGCGAGTTGCACGGCGGTGACGGTGGTGCCGACCCCGCCCTTGGCACCGGTCACGGTCACCAGCGTGCCGGCCGGCCCGGGCGCCGCCTCCGTGCTGCCCCCCAGGTGCACCCGTACGCCGGCCGCCCACTGGGCGGCGGCCTGCACCCGGGCGGCCAGCTCCTCGTAGCCGAGCGGCAGGCCGACGACGCCGCGGGCGCCGGCGTCCATCGCCGCGGAGAACAGCGCGGGCCCGGCATCCGCGGTGATCAGCACCACGCCGACGGCGGGAAAGCGCAGCGCCACCTCCCGGATCAGCTCCAGCGCCGGCGCCGGCCCGATCCGCTCGTGGACGACCACCACCTCGGGGAGCGCCTCGACCGCGGACGGCCCGCCGGCGGACGCTGTCCCGTCCCCCTGGGCGGCGGCCCGGGCGAGCGCGTCGAGCAGCGCGGCGGAGTCGGCGACCGCGGGCGCGGGCTCGGCATCCGGCAGCTGGTGGAGCAGCGAGGAGACCACGCGTGCGGCGTCCGGGTCGCCGATGGCCGAAAGGATGCGGATGGTCACCAGGGGCTCCGGGTCACTTGTCGCCGTCGAGGGTGTAGGTGCGCTGGCCGGGCGGGATGGCGGTCTCGCTGCCGGGGGCGAGCAGGGCGAGCCGCACATGGGTGGCGAAGGACTCGGCGTAGGCGACCCGTTGGGCGTCCCGGGTGTCGAGGGCGAAGGTGATCGGGACGGCCTCGCCGGCCTGCCGGCCCGCGGTGGTGTCGCCCGGGTCCTTGGTCTCCAGAGGCGTCAGCTTGCCGACGTCGATGACCTGGGCACCGGCCACGATGACCTTGGAGACCGGCTTGTCCTCGGGGCGCTTGCCCTCGAAGGTGGCGTAGATGTTCACCCGCGCCCCCGGGTTGATCTTGCCGGCCACTCCGGTCGCGGCGTCGATCATGATGGCGATCTCCTGCTGCCCGGCCTGCAGCGCGGGCCGCTCGACGATCATGTCGTCCTGGAGCAGCGACCCCTTCTTCAGCGGGGTCACGGCAATCTTGCCGCTGACCTTGTCCAGGTCGGTCACGGCGGTGGGCGGCAGCCATCGCTGCGGCATCGTCACCTTTTCGAACTGCCCAGGATCCAGCGCTTTATAGGCGGCGACATCCGTCTTCAGCCGGTACGCCGTCTTCTCGGGACCGACCTTGGACTCGACGTTCTTGATCACCGACAGCACGCCGATGAACGCGCCGATCGCACAGAGAACCGACAGGAGCAGCAGGATCGCTCCGCGGCGCTGGCGTGAGTTCATGGGGGAGGAACCTCGATCGGGGGACGGGGAGCAGGGGCGGACGGCCGGCGACTGCCGGGCCGGCCGGGGCGGGGCGGGGCGGGGGCCGCGGTCGGCCCGGACGGACTCAGCGCACGCGGGCCACCGTCCGCGGGGTACCGGGGGCGCCGCCCGGCCGGCCGGCCGGGTCCGGGTGGCCGGCGAAGGAGGCCTGGCCGGGCGAGGAGGCGTGGCCGGGCAGGTCCCAGCGGGCGGGGGCGCACGGGGCGTCGGACGCGTAGGGGTTGCCGGGCACCGGGGGGCCGGACCCGTACGGGTTGCCGGGGACGGCCGGGCCGCCGGGCGGGCGCTCGGGGCCGCGGACGGCGGGGTGTTCCGGGGCGTGGACGACGGGGTGTTCCGGGGCATGGACAGCGGGGTGTTCCGGGGTGGCCGGGGCGGCCGGATGTTCCGGTGCGCCGGTGCCGGCCGGGTGTTCCGGGGCACCCGGCGTACGCTCCGGGCCGCGGACGGCCGGATGTTCCGGTGCGCCGGGGCCGGCCGCCGGACCGGTGGCCCGGGCAGCGGCCACCTCCGGGAGGGCGCGCACCTCCTGGGCTTCAGGGACGGCCGACGGGGCCTCAGGGACAGCCGACGGCGCCTCCGCCGCGGCCTGAGGTAGGGGACGGGGCCCTGGCCTGGGCCCGGGCGCGGCTATGGCCGCCGGCCCCTGCGCCGGGCCGCCACCCCCTGCCGCCCGTGCCCGCGACAGCGGCGCCGCGCAGAACGCGCAGCGGTCGCCGAGGAGTTCCTGGCCGCACCAGCCGCACTGCTCGCGCCGTACGGAGCTCACCAGCTGATGGAGGACCGACGGGTCCGGTATGGCCGCGGCGAATTCGATCAGCTTCCGGGTCCCCCACCAGCAGGTGGACTCGTCGGGCAGCCGTGCCTCGTACACCCCCTGCACCTGCCAGGCGGGGGCGAGCGTCGTGGTCACCCAGTCGCCGGTGAACTGGCCGCGGGCGAGCGCGAGCTGGGTGGTGAAGCCGGGCGCCGGCAGCCCGGGCCCGCTGCCGTGCCGGTCGAGTTGCACCAGCTGCGGCTCGGGGTGGGCGAGCACCGCGAAGTGCACGCCGGGCAGCCAGGACTTCACATGGGAGCGCAGGTCGACCTCGATGTGGTCCAGGCCGCTGACGCTGCCCAGCAGGGCGCCGGCGTGGATGTAGTGCGTCAGCAGCCGCGCCGCGCTGGCGAGGACGCCGGGGCTGAAGTCGCCCAGCGACAGCTGCCGCAGCTGACGGGCCAGCACGGCCACGCCGAGCGGCGGGAGGGACAGCGGCACGATGGCGATCCGGTCGCTCTCCAGGACGGCCCGCAGGGTGTGCAGCCGGCGGACGTGTGCGGACGGGCAGGCGGAGGAGTACAGCGCGATGAGATGGCCGTGGTGCTCCAGTACGGCGCTGGTCTCCGTCAATGCCTCGTCCAGCGGCTGGAGATGCGGGGCCTGGAGGACGACGGCGGCGGGGGTCTGCCGGTCGGACGGAGACAGCGCGAGGTCAGGGCTGGTGACTGCAATCGCGGTCGGCACGTCGCTCCCCCACTCCCTCCGGCCGCCGGGGGTCCCGGGACCGCGGATCGGCACAGCTCTGCGCCATCGGCGCCATACGCTGAGCACCTTATCCACAGAGATACGTCCCAGAGAACACGTTCTGGGCTATTGTCATGACCGCTGCCCCACGAGGAATTGGCGCATACCGGCTCAGCGGCAATCCCGGTAACCCCCGCCCCCGACCAGCGCCTTGACAGCCGTAATGGTCTGAACCACGCACCACCGGGCGCATGTGCCACTGCCCGCACAACCGCCCCACCCGTCCCATCTTCCCGGCGCCCGGGGGCAGTCGCGCGCTGGGACGCACTACCGCACCACAACAGGCGCGCCCACGGCGAGGCCCCGGGGACACGGCGAGGTCCCGGGCACCAGCGCGCCCGGGACCTCGCGTACTACTGACGTGGACTTCTGCGGCTAGCTCAGCTGCGGGTGGCGGCCGGCTTCGGCAGGGTGCAGCCGGCGGCGTTCAGATCGAGCTTGTTGCCGGCGGCGAAGCACTTCGGTATCCCGTAGGTCTCCTCCGCGTAGTTGGTGCCCTTGTGCACCGTGACATTGCCGTTCTCGTCCACCTCGCACGGGTTGTTCTCGGTGCACCTCTCGCCGTCCTCGTTGCCCGTGTTGTTGATGGCCGTGACCTTGCCCGTGGCGGTGTCGACCACCGGCGATCCGGAGGTGCCGCCGATGGTCTGGCACTGCGGGGTGTAGCGGACCGAGTCCTTCCAGGTCCAGTCGCCCTCCTTGAGGGTGGGCACGAACCCGTCGATGTTGCAGGTGTAGATCTTTTTCCAGTATCCGGAGACGACACTGATCCCGGCTCCCTTGGCCGGGTGGTCGGTGGCCAGCTCCAGCGGCTTGATCCCGTACTTCTGCTCGATCTGGGCGTAGGTCGAGCTGGTCCGGTAGAGCGTGACATCGGTGTCGGTCATCGTGGCGTAGACGACACGGTTGGCCCGGATCGTGCCCGCCCGGCCGCCCGACTTGTTCAGCAGGGTGAAGCCGCGGCTGGACGCCTGGTCGACGATGACCTCGCCCGCGCCGGGCATACCGCTTTCCAGACAGTGTCCGTTGGACATCACCAGCGCCGGGTCGTTCGGCTGCGAGTTGGGCATCCGCACGACCGAGCCGGAGCAGTTGCTCAGTGCGACGGTGCCGGCGAAGTCCACCGCCTTGGTCTTGTGTGACGAGGGAAGCGTCCGGTGCTGCGGCGCCGCCTGGGCCGTTCCGACGGTGCCCACCAGGGCTGCGGCGCCCAGCACGGCCGTGGCCAGGGTGCCGACGAGAGGTCGATTCATGTGGGGGTCCTCTCATGCTTTTTGTCACCGAAGCCCGGTCAGGGGCTTCGGATTTGTCGTGCGCATTGTTGGCTCCGCCGCCCCAGGTGGCAATCAATTTCCCCGGATCGATGGGAAGTTGCCGGGTTGGCCCGGAGTGGGCCAGGGGGCCCGGCCGTGCCGCGCATCTGGCCGCCGCATGTATTGACCAGCCCATGCCAACGCCCGAACACTGACGTCGTCGCTTCGCTCACACCCCACAGGAGACCGCATGCGACCACGTATCCGCGGCGGACGGAGCACCGTCCTCGCCGCGCTCCTCTCCCTCGCGCTCGCCGCCCCCGTCGCCGCCGCCCAGGCAACCGCCTCCCCGCCCGGCGAACCCGCCGCCGGTGCCGCGGCCCGCCCCGGACTCCCGCACCAGTACGAGGTGTCCGGCCCCGCCACGCCCGCCCAGCGCACCGCGCTCACCACGACCGGCGCCACCGTCGACGAGGTCCACGCCCGCGCCGTCGTCATCACCGCCGACCGCGCCCAGGCCGCGGCCGTACGCCAACTGGGCTACACACTCCGCCGGTTGCCCGACCCCCCGGCCACCCAGCCGGTCTCCCCCGGTACCCGGGTCAGGGACTTCCCCGCCGGGTACACGAAGTACCACACCTACGACGAGGCCACGAAGGAGATCGACGCGCTCGTCGCCAAGTACCCGAAGCTCGTCAGCAAGAAAGTCATCGGCACCTCCCAGGAGGGCCGCAACATCCTCGCCCTCAAGGTCAGCCGCAACGTCACCAAGGACGAGGCGGAGCCCGAGGTCCTCTTCACCGCGCACCAGCACGCCAGGGAACACCTCACCGTCGAGATGGCCCTGTACCTCCTGGGCGAGTTCACCTCGAAGTACGGGAGTGACCCCCGCATCACCAAGATGCTGGACTCCCGCGAGATCTGGATCATCCCGGACCTGAACCCGGACGGCGGCGCGTACGACATCGCCTCCGGCTCGTTCCGCATGTGGCGCAAGAACCGCCAGCCCAACGCCGGTTCCCGCAGCGTCGGCACCGACCTCAACCGCAACTGGGACTTCAAGTGGGGCTGCTGCGGCGGCTCCTCGTCCAGCCCCTCCTCCGAGGTCTACCGCGGCCCGTCGGCCGCCTCCGCCCCCGAGGTGAAGGTCGTCTCCTCCTTCGTCCGCAGCCGCATCGTCGGCGGAAAGCAGCAGATCAAGGCCGCCATCGACTTCCACACCTACAGCGAACTGGTGCTGTGGCCCTTCGGCTTCACCGACGACGACACCGGCCCCGGGATGACGCAGGACGACCATGACGCCTTCGCCGCCATCGGCAAGAGCATGGCCGCCAGCAACGGCTACACCCCCGAGCAGTCCAGCGAGCTGTACATCACCGACGGCGCGATCGACGACTGGCTGTGGGGCGACCAGAAGATCTTCGCCTACACCTTCGAGATGTACCCGTCGTCGTCCGGCTCCGGCGGCTTCTACCCGAAGGACACGGTGATCCCCAAGGAGACCTCCCGCAACCGCGAGGCGGTGCTCCGGCTGCTGGACATCGCCGACTGTCCGTACCGCGCGATCGGTAAAGAAGGGCAGTACTGCAAGCAGAAGTGACGCCAAACCGCCAATCGAAGGACGCCCGGCCCGGTCTCCACACCGGCGCCGGGCGCCCTCCCGCCATTCCCCTACGGGGTGCTAAAGCAGGTGATCGGCCTTGCCGGCTTTGATGTCGTGAATGAGGGAACGGAGGGCCTCTCGGCTGTCCGTCACGTAGATGTCCTCGGCACCCGCCACGGCGATGTACGCATTACCGCCGGCATCCGTCCCGATGCGAAAGCAGTTGTTGCCTTCGCCGCAGTAGGGCGCTTCCCAGCTGATGTCGGCCATGTGCCCCTCACCAATGACGCGCGATGACCTGCATGAAGTCGCGCGAACCGTCCGCCTGGAGCCGGTGTCGGGCTAGACCGCGCAACCATGTGATGGAACTCCGGCCCCTGCGCGCTGTCAACCGGCACGGCATCAAGGTCGGCCCGCCGTTCCACGGTCTCAGGCAGCCGAGGCTAGAGCAGGTGATCCGCCTTGCCGGCCTTTATCTCGCGGATGAGAGTGCGCAGGGCCTCGCGACTGTCGGTTACGTAGGCGTCCTCAGCGCCTGCCACGGCGATGTAGGCGTTGCCGTCTTCGTCGGTGCCGAGGCGGAAGCAGGCCGAGCCCTCGGCGCAGAACGGCTCTTCCCAGCGGATGTCTGCCATGGAGTGCCCCTCACAGTTGGCGCGCGATGACCTGGATGAAGTCGCGCGAGCGTTCGGGGGAGAGGCTAACCCGTTCCATTCCGTCCATCTGGGACCGGTAGCGGGTCAACTGCACATCCAGGTGCAGGAACTCCGGCCCATGCGTGCTGTCGACCTGCACGGTATCGAGTTGCGGCACCACGCCTTCCGCGTAGACCACAGTCTGCCCGGCACCCGGAAACTCTCCGGCTTCGAAGGGGATGACGCGCAGGGTCACGTTGTCGCGCTCGGACATGACCATGAGGTGCTTCAACTGGGCGAGGGCGACCGCCCGGCCCCCGAACTGCATCCGCAGTGCGGCCTCATGGATGATGCCTACGTATCCGCACGGATCGTCGCCGTCCAGCACCTGCTGGCGTTCCATCCGGTGGGCAACCCGCAGCGCGATCTCGTGCTTCGGCATGGGAGGGACGCCCACGCGAAAGATCGTGGTGGCGTGGTCGCTGGTCTGCAGCAGACCCGGAATGTGCACCGTATGCGCGGTGCGCATGCGTGCGGCGTGCCACTCGAACTCGGCGATGTCCAGCAGCCCGACAGGGAGGCTGCCCCGGTACTTCTCCCACCAGCCCCGGCCGGGCTGTGCCATGGCCACCATCCGGCCGTGGCGCGCTCGGCCGCCCGTACGATCCTGGAGGCGCACGGCCTGCACGAGGTGACCGCCGCCGCCATCCAGGTGATCGGTGAACTGGCCGCCTGCGCCTGTCTGTTCACGCCGTCCGACAGCGTCTACCTGTCACTGCGCTATCGCGACGACGCGCTGCGCATCAGCCTGTACGACGGGCACCCGCGCCATGCCCACCGCCGTCTCGCGGCGGCCTGCGACGGCAGGCGGCGGTCCGTGCTCCTGCTGCTGGCCTGTGTGATGCATACCTGCGACGGCGACTGGGGTTTCGGGGAGTCGCCGGAGCCCGGTGGCGGGACGCGGTTGTGGGCCGTACTGCCGCACGCGGGAGCTCGGGCGTACGGACAGGCGGCGTGAGCCGAGGGGTCGCCCGGTGCGGTGTCGGGCGACCCGTCCGGCTACCGCAGCGCTACACGAAGATCCCGACGACCCCCGCCACCGCGAACCCCGCGACCGACAGCACCGACTCCAGCACCGTCCAGGACTTGAGCGTGTCGCGTTCCGTGATGCCGAAGTACTTGCTGACCATCCAAAAGCCCCCGTCGTTCACATGCGAGGCGAAGATCGACCCGGCCGAGATCGCCATGATGATCAGCGCCAGATGGGCCTGCGACATGCCCTGGCCCTCGACGAGGGGGACGACGATGCCGGCCGTGGTGACGATGGCGACCGTGGCCGAGCCCTGGGCGACGCGGAGGAGGAGGGAGAGGAGGTAGGCGAGGACGATCGCCGGGAGGCCGACGTGGTGGAAGGTGTCGGAGAGGGCGGTGGCGACGCCGCTGGCCTTGAGGACGGCGCCGAAGATGCCGCCGGCGCCGACGACCAGGATGATGTTGCCGACCGGTTTGAGGGAGGCGGTGGAGACCGCCTCCAGGGACGTGCGGGACCAGCCGCGGCGGATGCCCAGCAGGTAGTACGACATCAGCAGGGCGATCGTCAGGGCGACGAAGGGGTGGCCGAAGAACTCGATCACCGAGCGGCCGGTGGAAGGCGGCAGGGCGATGGAGGAGAAGGTCGCCAGGAGGATGAGGAGCAGGGGGGTGCCGATGAGGAGGAGGACCGTCCCGAGGGAGACCGGGTCCTCGTCCGGGCCGGCGCCGGTCGC
Source organism: Streptomyces sp. 2323.1 (assembly GCF_900221035.1). Lineage (NCBI taxonomy): Bacteria > Bacillati > Actinomycetota > Actinomycetes > Kitasatosporales > Streptomycetaceae > Streptomyces > Streptomyces sp. 2323.1. The sequence goes on from NZ_LT907981.1 coordinate 2,956,827, forward strand.
GCGCTTCTCCGCGGTGACCGCGGCCCTGGCCTCCTCGGCTGCCTCCACCATGTCCTGTGGGACGGGGACGAAGAGGCGCTTGCCGATCCAGGCCGCGTAGGCCCAGGCGGCGAGGACTGCGGGGAGGCCGCAGACCAGGCCCATGAGGAGGAGCCAGCCCAGGTCGACCTTGAAGAGGCCGGCGGCGGCGACCGGGCCGGGGTGCGGCGGCAGGAAGGCGTGGGTCATGGACAGGCCCGCGAGGAGCGGCATACAGAAGAGCAGGATCGACCTGCCGCTGCGTCGGGCAGCCGCGTAGACCAGCGGCGCGAGGACGAAGATGCCGACGTCGAAGAAGACGGGTATGCCGAAGATCAGGCCCGTGAGGCCCATGGCGAGTGGTGCGCGCTGCTCGCCGAAGAGGCGGAGCAGGCGACCGCTCAACACCTCGGCGCCGCCGGAGACTTCGAGGATCGCGCCGAGCATGGTGCCCAGGCCGATGATGATGGCGACGTGCCCGAGGATGCCGCCCATCCCGGTCTCGATCAGCGAGACGGCGTCGGACTTCTGCACCGTGCCGAAGAGTTCGGTGACGGAGAGCCCGGCGGCCAGGCCCACCGCGAGGGAGACCGTCAGCAGGGCCACGAACGGCTGCAGCCGGACCTTGATGATCAGGACGAGGAGCAGGGCGATGCCCAGGGCGGCGACCGTCAGCAGCCCCGCGGTGCCGGGTATCAGGGCGAGCAGCCCGCCGGTGTGCGGGGGCGGTGGCGCGGGGGCGGTCGTGGCGGGGAGGAACATGGGGCGACTCCGTTGTCGGGCAGGGGCCCACGGGTCCCTGGCAGGTGTTCCCGGGCAGGGGGGTCCGCGGCACGGCGACCCGTCGGTACGGGGCGCCGTGCCGTGCGGCGAATGGGGTGCGCCGAGTGGCGCTAACGGCAGGCGGGGCAAGGGAGTCGGCGCCTCAGCTCAGCACCGCGAGGGCGTCGATCTCGATGAGCAGGCCGGGCGGCAGACCGACGTAGACGGTGGTGCGGGCGGCGGGGGCCTCCTTGAGGCCCTGCTGCTCGAAGTAGGCGTTGTAGATCTCGTTCAGCTCGGCGAAGTGCGCCACGTCGGTGAGGTAGACGCGGATCATCATCGCGTCGTCCCAGCTCGCGCCGCCTTCTTCGAGGACGGCCTGGACGTTGGCGAGGGTCTGCAGGGTCTGTTCGCGCAGGGTGGGGCCGGCCGGGGTGGGGGCCTGGCCGTCGACGGCGGGCAGGAAGCCGACCTGGCCGGCGACCTGGAGGATGTTGCCCTTCTTGACGCCGTGCGAGAACTTCGCGGGCGGGGTGGTGTGGGTGGCCGGGGTGAGCGCGGTCTTCTCGGTCATGGTGGTCAGGCTTCCTGTACGGGGCCGGCGGATGGCGGGGGAACGGCGGTTCCGGAGTACTCCCGGCTGATGGCGTCGGCGGTGCGGCGTACCAGGGGGAGCAGCGTGAGGAGTTCCTCGGCGGTGACCACGACGTTCGGCGCGGAGACCGACATCGCGGCGACCACGCGTCCGTCCGTGCCGCGGACGGGCGCACCGATGCAGTTGATGGACTCCTCGTGGCCACCGAGGTCGGTGGCCCAGCCCTGTTCGCGGACGGTGGCCAGTTCGGCGAGGAAGGCCGTGGCGTCGGGCGTCGAACGGGGCGTGTAGCGGGGGTAGTCGAGCTTCTCCGCGAGGGCGCGGCGCTCGGGTCCGGGCAGGTCGGCGAGGAGCAGCTTGGCGACCGCGGCGACGGTGATCGCGACGGGCTTGCCGATCCGGGAGTACATCCGGACCGGGTAGCGGCTCTCGACCTTGTCGATGTAGAGGACCTCGTTCTCCTCCAGGACGGCGAGGTGGACGGTGTGTCCGCAGGACTCGTTGAGCGCGACGAGGTGGGGGTGGGCGATCTCCCGTACGTCGAGGTGCTCGGCGGCCTGCTGGGCGAGCGCGAAGAGGCGGGCGCCGAGGCGGTAGCGCTGGTCGGCCTGGCGGTAGACCATGCCGTGCTCGTGCAGGGTGCGCAACAGGCGCAGGGCGGTGGATTTGTGCACGCCGAGCCGGGCCGCGACCTGTTCGAGGTTGGCCGGGCCCTCCGCGAGCAGCGGGAGGATGCTCAGTGCGCGGTCGACGGTCTGGCTCATGTGCGTACCTCACTGTCCCGGTGGCGGTCGGGGGCGTGCCGTGCGGCGGTGCTCGCCCGGCCGGCCCCCGGCAGGTTCGGCGTTCCTGGGTCGTTCACGGTGCCCGTCGTGCGGTGCGCCCCGTCGGCCGTCCAGCCGGGGCCGAGTCGCAGGGTGCCCCAGTCGTCGGGGCCGAGGGCGGCGAGGCGGTCGGCGATGGCCCGGGCGGGCGGGGTACCGAGGTCGCCGGGGACGGTGAGGGCGGCGGCGGCCGTCAGATGGCCGAGCCGGAGGCGGGTGAAGACGGGCAGCGCGCGCAGGGTGCCGGAGAGGAAGCCGGCGGCGAAGGCGTCACCGGCGCCGACCGGTGCGACGACCTCGACCCGGAGCGCGGGGGCGAAGGTGACGGTGTCGGTGCCGTCGGCCTGCCGGTCGAAGGCGGTGGCGCCGGCCGCGCCGTGCTTGACGACGAGGGTGGCGGGCTCGGGCAGTGCGGCGCGCACGGCGCGGGGGCCGTGCAGGTCCCAGGCGGCCGCGGCCTCGTCCTCGCCGACGAAGACCAGGTCGCAGCCGCGGGCGAGGCCGAGCAGGAGCCCGGGGCCCTGGGCGGGCTCGCGCCACAGGTCGGCGCGGTAGTTGACGTCGAAGGAGACCAGCGGGCGGTCCGGGGTGCGGCGGGTGAGGGTGCGCAGGACGCCGAGGCAGCCGTCGGACAGGGCGGCGGTGATGCCGGTGAGGTGGAGGATGCGGGCGCGGTGCAGCGCCGCGGGGTCGAGGAGGCCGGGTGTCATGGCGGAGGCGGCGGAGCCGGCGCGGTGGTAGAGGACTTCGCCACGGTCGGTGGCCTCGCCGTCGAGGCCGGTGGGGCGCTCGCCGGCGGTACGGAAGTAGATGCCGGTGGGGCGCAGCGGGTCGCGCTGGACATGGGAGGTGTCGACGCCGCAGCCGGCGACGGCGGCCAGGAGATGGTCGCCGAAGCCGTCGGTGCCGACCCGGGAGACCCAGCGGGCGGTGTGTCCACTACGGGCGAGGGTGCAGGCCACATTGGATTCGGCGCCGCCGATCGCGCGGTCGAAGGCAGGGACCTCGGCGAGCCGGCCGGGGGCGCGGGGCAGGAAGGTGACCATCGACTCGCCGAGGCAGACGACCTCGGCGTCCCGGGCGGGGGCGCCGGCCGGGGCGGGGGCGCCGTCGGCGTTCGGAGGCCTGGTCACGATGGCTCGCGCTCCTTCGCTGGGGTGCGTGCCCGGACGGTGTGCCGCGCGGTGCTTCACGGCCCTTCCGCACCGCGTTTTGTCACCATTGACCGGGCGCTGGCCCGGATGTTAGACAGCAGCCAGCGATATGCGCAATGAGCGTTGCAGAGGGTGCAACACAATTTTTCGAGGAGGCCGCATGTCGGGCGAACGGCTCGCGCAGGGACTGCAGGAACTCGCCCAGGAGCGGGTCGACCACCGCTTCAAGTCGCTCCCCCCGGACGCCGAAGGCCTGACCGTCGGTGAGCTGGCCGCCGAGCGCCGCAACCTCTTCGACGGCGGCTTCACCACCCCCGTACTCGCCCTCTCCGCCGAGGCGGTCGAGCACAACCTCGCCCTGATGGAGACCTACGCCGAGCGGCACGGCCTCGCCTTCGCCCCGCACGGCAAGACCTGCATGGCCCCGCAGCTCTTCGCCCGCCAGCTGGAGTACGGCGCCTGGGGCATCACCGCGGCCGTCCCCCACCAGGTCCGCGTCTACCGCGCCTACGGCATCCAGAAGATCTTCCTTGCCAACCAGGTCGTGGACCCGGTCGCGCTGCGCTGGCTCGCCGCCGAACTCGCCGCCGACCCCGACTTCCACCTGATCTGCTACGTCGACTCGCTGCGCGGCATCGAGCTGATGGACCGCGCACTGCGGGAGGCCGGCGCCACCCGCCCGGTGGACGTGGTCATCGAGCTGGGCGCCGGAGAGGGCGCGCGTACCGGCGTCCGTACCGACGCCGAGTGCCTGGAACTCGCCGACGCCCTCGCGGGAGCGGACACCCTGCGCCTGGTCGGCATGGCCGGCTACGAGGCCGAGGTGCCCGACGCCACCGGGGAGCTGGTGACCGCGTGGCTGCGCCGACTGGTCGCGCTGACCGTGGAGTTCGACAAGGCGGGCCGGTTCGCCGACCTCGGCCAGATCGTCGTCAGCGCCGGCGGCAGCGCCTGGTTCGACGCCGTCGCCGAGGTGTTCGCGGAGATCCCCGAACTGTCGGCGCCGGTCCTCAAGCTGCTGCGCTCGGGCGCGTACGTCTCGCACGACGACGCCCACTACCGCCGCCTCACCCCGTTCAACCGCATCCCGGAGGAGGGCGCCCTGCACCCCGCCTTCCGGCTGTGGGCACAGGTCGTCTCCCGCCCCTCGTCCGAGCAGGCCTTCCTCAACGCGGGCAAGCGCGACGCGGCGTACGACCTGGGTCTGCCGCAGCCCCACGTCGTACGGTCCGGCCGGGACGGCAGCGAGCGCCCGGCGGACGGCCTCAGCCTCACCAAGCTGTCCGACCAGCACGCCTGGGTGACCACCGAGCGCGCCGGCGATCTGGAGGTCGGCGACTGGGTGGCGCTCGGGCTGTCGCACCCCTGCACCATCTTCGAGAAGTGGCAGCTGATCCCGCTCGTCGAGCAGGACGGCACGGTCACGGACTTCGTCCGCACCTTCTTCTAGTTCTCCTCCACCCCGCGGCCCGGAACCGGAAAGGCGGCCCGCCATGGACACCGTGTTCCGCGACGTCCGCGTCGTCGACGGGTCCGGCGGCCCGTCCTACCGCGCCGATGTCGCCCTGGCCGGCGGCCGGATCGCCGAGATCCACCGCGAGACCGGCGGCGGACGGCGCCCGGGCGGCACCCGCCTGGTGGACGGCCACGGCCTCGCCCTGGCCCCCGGCTTCATCGACATGCACGCCCACAGCGACCTCGCGCTCCTGCGGGACCCCGGGCACGAGGCGAAGGCCGCCCAGGGCGTCACCCTCGAAGTCCTCGGCCAGGACGGCCTGTCGTACGCACCGGTCGACGACCGCACCCTCGCCGAGGTCCGCGTCCAGATCACCGGCTGGAACGGCGGCGGTCCCGGGGACACCTCCGTCGGCTTCGACTGGCGCACGGTCGGCGAGTACCTCGACCGCCTCGACCACGGCTTCGGCGGCGAGGGCGTCGCGGTCAACGCCGCGTACCTCGTCCCGCAGGGCACCGTACGGATGCTCGCGGTCGGCTGGGACGACCGGGAGGCCACCGCCGGTGAGCTGGCGCGGATGAAACAGCTGGTCGCCGAGGGCCTCGCACAGGGCGCGGCCGGGATGTCCTCCGGGCTGACCTACACCCCCGGCATGTACGCGCGTGACGCGGAACTCACCGAGCTGTGCCGGGTGGTGGCCCGCTACGGCGGCTACTACTGCCCGCACCACCGCTCGTACGGCGCCGGCGCCCTGGCCGCGTACGCGGAGATGATCGCCCTGACCCGCGAGGCCGGCTGTGCGCTGCATCTCGCCCACGCCACCCTGAACTTCGGCGTCAACGAGGGCCGCGCGCCCGAGCTGCTCGCTCTGCTGGACGACGCGCTGGACGCCGGCGCGGACCTCTCCCTCGACAGCTACCCCTACACCCCCGGCTGTACGACCCTGGCCGCGATGCTGCCGAGCTGGGCGGGCGAGGGCGGCCCCGAGGCGGTCCTGGCCCGTCTGCGGGACGAGGCGACGGCCGCCCGCATCCGCCATGCCATGGAGGTGGAGGGTGCGGACGGCTGTCATGGCGTACCGATCTCCTGGGACACCGTCGAGATCTCCGGTGTGTGCGACCCGGCGCTGGCCGGCTTCATCGGCAAGACCGTCGCCCGCAGCGCGGCGGAGCGCGGCGAGGAGCCCTGGGCCACCGCCCGGCGGCTGCTGCTCGACGACCGGCTGGGCCCGACGATCCTTCAGCACGTCGGCCACGAGGACAACGTCCGCCGCATCATGCGCCATCGGGTGCACACCGGCGGCAGCGACGGCATCCTCCAGGGCCGCAAGCCGCATCCGCGTGCGTACGGCACCTTCCCCCGCTACCTCGGCACCTACGTCCGGGAGCTGGGGGTGCTGTCGCTGGAGGAGTGCGTCGCCCATCTGACGGGCCGGCCGGCCGCCCGGCTGCGGCTCGCCGACCGCGGCCTGGTCCGCGCGGGTTACCGCGCCGATCTGGTCCTCTTCGACCCCGAAACGGTCGCCGCCGGGGCCACCTTCGACGCCCCGCGCACCCTGCCCCGGGGCATTCCGCACGTCCTGATCGACGGCCGGTTCGTGATCGAGGACGGCCGGCGGACGCAGGTGCTGGCGGGGCGGTCGGTGCGGCGGACGGCACCGGGCCGGGGCTGAGGGTCAGCCGAACCGCGGATCCGGCCCGGCATGCCGCAGGACCAGCCGCTCGACCTCAGCGGCGCTGTTGGTCAGATGGGCCTGCAACTCGTCCGCCACAGAGCGGCGTTCGGGGGTGACCCGGCCGGTGTAGAAGATGACCGGCCCGGTGAAGCGGCCCTCGCGCCGCACCCGTCCGATGTGCTCCAGGCCCTCCCGCGGGTTGCTGCCCCGGTCGATGTCGGAGACGATCAGCGTCGGCGGCTCGACGGCGAGGGCGGCGTCCGCGGCCTCCGAGTCCTCGGCGTTCCGCACCACCGCGCCCGCCGCCCGCAGCCGCCCGGCCAGGGGCACGTTGTTACTCGGGCAGTCGTCCACCCACAGGATGTTCACCCCCCGCAGCAGCGCACCGGGCGCCTCGGTCCGCGCCGCCGGCGGCGCACCGTACCCCGATGACGACACGCGGGACCCGGCCGTGGAGACGTACGGGTCGAACCCCGGCGACGGCACGTGGGACGCGGCCGTGGCGACGTACGGGGCGGGCTCCGGCTGGACGTCGGCCGGGAGCTCCGCCCCCTCACGTAATCGCCGCAGCAGCTCCGCGGACCGGTCCAGCGCCACCAGACCGTCGAGCAGCGAGGTGAACTCCTGGTCGGTGACCATCTCCGGGAAGCCGCTGGGCAGTTGGCGCTCCAGCCGGCTCAGGGTCTGCTCCCGCGGTTCCATGTCCTGTTCGGGCAGGTCGTGTTCGCGCAGGAAACGGGTGACCGCGGGCAGCTCTGCCGCCGGGAGCGGATCCGGCGTCCGCAGCAGCCGGCGCACCTGCCGGTACGTGCGGAACTCGGCGATCACATCGCCCGTACCGGCCCCCGGGGCACCGGCCACCATCCGGTAGAAGTCGGGGTAGAAGTACTGCAACAGCAGCGTGCGGACCACGGCCTCGGGCGGGAAGTCGTCCCACATCGGGTTGAGCGTCGCCTCCAGCACGAAGCCGTTGACCAGCCGCTTGATACGGCGCGGATTGCGGGCCGAGCGCTCCGCGAGCAGCGTGGTCAGCCGCTCGTCCAGGATGTGATCGATACCGGCGCTCCGGGCGCACCGCCCGATGTACTCCCGTACGCCCTGCTGGTCGGCCACCGGAATGCGGTAGCTGGTCTGGAAGATCTTCTCCATGAACGCCGAGGCGGCGGGCGACAGATCACGCAGCAGCCCGTTCGGGGCCAGCGCCGAGCGGTCGCAGCCGATGACGAACGCCAGCCCCGGCACGTCCAGCGAGACCTTCACCGCCTCGCAGACCTTGAGCACCACCTCCTCCTCGCAGCGGTCGAGGTCGTCGATGAAGACGACCAGCAGCCGGCGCGGCCGCAGCCCGTCAGTCTGCGACCACTCCTGCACCAGGTCGCCGATCGCCCCGCGCATCTCGTTGCGGGCCTGGGAGTCGACGGACAGGCTCTTCCACAGCTCGTCGACCAGACCGGCCACCCCGAGCGGCCCGGCGGCGAGAGTCGTCAGGGCCCGGGCGGCCCGCAGCAGCGCCCGCCGCTCGGAGAGGCGCTGCAGCCCGCGCCGCAGCACCCGCCGGTCGAACCGCATCAGGACGGACTTGATCAGCCCCTCCAGTGCGTCGGTGGCGGTCGAGGTCCAGGCGTTGAACCAGACGGTGTGCACCTCGGGGGCCTGCGCCAGCTCGGCGTCGACCAGCCGCATCAGGGTGCTCTTGCCCATCCCCCAGCCGGCGTCGACGGCGAGCGTGAACGGGGTGGAGGCCCGGGAGGCGACCAGCAGCCCGGCGAGCTGCCGCGCGGCCCGTCCGGTGCCCAGCAGATCCGCCGCGGAGTCGGTGACGGGTTCGTCGTTGAGCAGCGCAAAGCGGGTGGGTGGGGTGGGAGCGGGGGTGCTGGGGGCCGGGCTGCCGGACGGGGTGGGGGTGGTGGCAGCGGGCGGCGCGGGTAAGGGGAGGTCCGCGCGTCCCGATCCAGTGGGAGTGGTCGCCATCCTTGGGCCCCCGGTGTCAGCTCGTCGGCGTACTCGGTGCGCGGTGCTCGGTGCGCGGTGGCCGGCGCGGGCGCACCGGCGGTGCAACGGCCCGGAGCGTACCGCCGGGCGGCCCCGCTCGTGGCCCCCTGTGGAAAACCCCGGCGCCCACCGCATCGGCGCCCCCACGGAAATCGTCGCCCCCACTCCGCCCGCCAACGTCACTGAGCGTGCGGCAAGCCACCCGCCCCGTGGGTCAACGTGGGGAAAAACACCGAGCGGCCGCGGATACGCGCCCGTAAGGTGGCGGACATGCAGGTGATCCAGTCAACGAAGCTCGCCAACGTCTGCTACGAGATCCGTGGCCCGGTGCTCGAGGAGGCCATGCGGCTGGAGGCGGCGGGTCACCGCATCCTCAAGCTCAACACCGGCAACCCCGCGGCGTTCGGCTTCGAGTGCCCGCCGGAAATCCTGGAGGACATCCTCCGCACGGTCGGCAGCGCCCACGGCTACGGCGACGCGAAGGGCCTGCTGTCCGCCCGCCGCGCGGTGATGCAGCACTACCAGACCAAGGGCATTGAGCTCTCCGTCGACGACATCTACCTCGGCAACGGCGTCTCCGAGCTGATCCAGATGTCGATGCAGGCGCTGCTGGACGACGGCGACGAGGTGCTGGTCCCGGCCCCGGACTACCCGCTGTGGACGGCCTCGGTCTCGCTCTCCGGCGGCACGGCCGTGCACTACCGCTGTGACGAGCAGGCGGACTGGATGCCGGACCTCGCCGATATCGAGCGCAAGGTCACCGACCGCACCAAGGCGATCGTCGTCATCAACCCCAACAACCCCACGGGCGCCGTCTACGACGACGAGCTGCTCCGGGGCATCGCGGAGATCGCCCGCCGGCACAACCTGATCGTCTGCGCCGACGAGATCTACGACAAGATCCTCTACGACGGCGTCACCCACACCCCGTTCGCCGCCCTGGCCCCCGATCTGCTGACCCTGACCTTCAACGGGCTGTCGAAGTCCTATCGGGTGGCCGGCTACCGCAGCGGCTGGATGGCGGTCTGCGGCCCGAAGGCGCATGCCGCCTCGTACATCGAGGGGCTGACGATCCTGGCCAATATGCGGCTGTGCGCCAACATGCCGGCCCAGCATGCGGTGGCCACCGCGCTCGGCGGCCGCCAGTCGATCAACGAGCTGGTGCTGCCCGGCGGCCGGCTGCTGGAGCAGCGCGACACGGCGTACGAGCTGCTCACCCAGATCCCCGGCGTCAGCTGCGTCAAGCCGAAGGGCGCGCTGTACGCCTTCCCGCGCTTGGACCCCAAGGTCTACAAGGTCAAGGACGACCGGCAGATGGTGCTCGATCTGCTCCGCGCCGAGAAGATCATGATCGTCCACGGCACCGGCTTCAACTGGCCCGAGCCGGATCACTTCCGCCTGGTCACCCTGCCCGGCAAGGACGAGCTGACGGATGCCGTCACCCGGATCGGCTCCTTCCTCGACGGTTACGGACAGTATTGACCCGCCGCGATTTCTATACGGATCTCAACTTTAGACACAGTCCAAGCTAGGATGGTCTCCTGACGCTTTCAGGAGGCCGTCCCATGTACGAACCGATCCGCACCAAGTCGGTCCACACCATGGCCGCCGCCCCGGAGATCCCGCACCGCTCCCGCGAGGAGGAGCTGGACATCCGGCTCGCCGGCCAGTTGACCGCGCTGCTCACCGTCACCGATGAGCTCCATGCGCTGGCGACGCGGGCGGACGGCGGCGCGGCGGACGCTCCCGCGCCGGACGGCGCCGCGCTGGCCGCCGCCGCCGAGCGCATCGCCGAGCAGGTCGCGCGGCTGAGCGGCGGCCACTACCCGCTGCGCGCCGAGCCCACCGACGGCGCCGCCGCGCCCCGGACCGGCGCCCTCCACCAGCGCGCCCACACCCTCGCCGGGAACGCCCTCGCGGTCGCCACGACCCGGAACGACACCGCGGTGATGGCCCTGGCGGCGGAGCGGGTGGCGGCGCACGCCGCACCCCTCCGGGATCTCGCCACGGCCTGAGCACACGCCGTACGAACTGACCGCGCACCGTACGAACCGGCCGGAGCCCCGGCTCACTCCACCGGGCCAACCGGCGGTAGGCCCAACCGGCGGCCGGCCCGAAGTCGCCCGAGCGGACGCCACGCACGAGCCGACGCTCCGCGCGAGCGGGGGCCCACACGAGCCAGGGCCCCACACGAAACATGAGCCGAGGCCCCACACCACAGGTGCAGGGCCCCGGCCGGACGTTACGCGGTGCGGTGCCGTGCCTAGCCCAGCCGCTGCACCAGCGCCCGGTACTCGTCCCACAGCTCCTTCGGCGTGTGATCACCGAAGGTGTTGAGGTGCTCGGGGATCAGCGCCGCCTCCTCGCGCCACACGTCCTTGTCGACGGTCAGCAGGAAGTCGAGGTCGGCGTCGTCGAGGCCGAGGCCCTCGGTGTCCAGCGCCTCCTTGGTGGGCAGCACGCCGATGGGCGTCTCGACACCCTCGGCCGTGCCCTCCAGCCGCTCGACGATCCACTTGAGCACCCGGCCGTTCTCGCCGAAGCCCGGCCACACGAAGCGGCCCTTGTCGTCCTTGCGGAACCAGTTGACGTAGTAGATCTTCGGCAGCTTGGACTGCTCCTTGTCAGCACCGACCTTGACCCAATGCCCCATGTAGTCGCCCATGTTGTAGCCGCAGAACGGCAGCATGGCGAACGGGTCGCGGCGCAGCTCGCCGACCTTGCCCTCGGCCGCGGCGGTCTTCTCGCTGGCGACGTTGGCGCCGAGGAAGACGCCGTGCTGCCAGGTCAGCGACTCGGTCACCAGCGGCACGGCACTGGCGCGGCGGCCGCCGAAGAGGATGGCCGAGATCGGCACGCCCTTGGGGTCCTCCCACTCGGGCGCGATGATCGGGCACTGGCCGGCCGGGACGGTGAAGCGGGCGTTGGGGTGGGCGGCCGGGGTCTCGGACTCCGGCGTCCAGTCGTTGCCCTTCCAGTCGGTCAGATGGGCGGGCTTCTCCTCCGTCATGCCCTCCCACCACACGTCGCCGTCGTCGGTCAGCGCGACATTGGTGAAGACGGAGTTGCCCCACATCGTCTTCATGGCGTTGGCGTTGGTGTGCTCGCCGGTGCCGGGCGCGACACCGAAGAAACCGGCCTCGGGGTTGATCGCGTAGAGGCGGCCGTCCTCGCCGAAGCGCATCCAGGCGATGTCGTCGCCGATGGTCTCGACCGTCCAGCCGGAGATCGTGGGCTCCAGCATGGCGAGGTTGGTCTTGCCACAAGCGGACGGGAAGGCAGCGGCGACGTACTTCGCCTCACCCTGCGGCGGGGTCAGCTTGAGGATCAGCATGTGCTCGGCCAGCCAGCCCTCGTCACGCGCCATCACCGAGGCGATACGCAGCGCGTAACATTTCTTGCCGAGCAGGGCGTTGCCGCCGTAGCCCGAGCCGTAGGACCAGATCTCGCGGGCCTCGGGGAAGTGCGAGATGTACTTGGTGGAGTTGCACGGCCACGGAACGTCGGCCTCGCCCTCGGCCAGCGGAGCGCCGAGGGTGTGCACCGCCTTGACGAAGAAACCGTCCTCGCCGAGCTCGTCGAGCACCGGCCGGCCCATGCGCGTCATGGTGCGCATGGAGACCGCGACGTAGGCGGAGTCGGTGATCTCCACGCCGAGCGCGGAGAGCGGGGAGCCGAGCGGGCCCATGCAGAACGGGACGACGTACATCGTCCGGCCCTTCATCGAGCCGCGGAAGATGCCCTTGTCACCGGTGAAGATCTCCCGCATCTCGGCGGGGGCCTTCCAGTGATTGGTCGGGCCGGCGTCCTCCTCCTTCTCGGAGCAGATGAAGGTGCGGTCCTCGACGCGCGCCACGTCCGACGGGTCGGAGGCGGCGTAGTACGAGTTGGGGCGCTTGATCGGGTCGAGCTTGGTGAACGTTCCCTTGTCGACGAGCTCCTCGCACAGCCGCTCGTACTCCGCCTCCGAGCCGTCACACCAGACGACCCGGTCGGGCTGGGTGATCGCTGCGATCTCGTCGACCCAGGCGATGAGTCCCTGGTGACGGGTCGGAATGGTGGGAGCCGCGTTGTCGCGCGCCACGATCGCTCCTAGATGAGGGTCTGGACGGATGTCTACCCGATTTGTCGGGAACATCCGCTTCTTTTGGTTGTTTGCCCCTTGGGGGCCGCGACCCGGATGCTTCGTGACCGCTCATCCGGTGCCGACCGCACTCATTTGATCATCCGACCCGGATAGAGTTCTGTCCAGAGGGCGCTGTGGTGACCGTCACCACTCCGGTACGAATCCGTAACTTACGGTCGCGTAGGTAGCATTACGGCCATGACTTCCGCGCCCGACGCCGCCGAGAGCCGTCCCCCCTCCGCGCCGCCCGCGATCGCGGCTGTCACCGCCGCGGCCACCCCTCTCAAACCCAAGCTGCGCGGCTGGCTGCACGCCGGAATGTTCCCCGCCGTCCTGCTCTCCGGCATCGTCCTCACCGCCCTCGCCAACAGCCCCCGGGGCCGCCTGGCCTGCGGCATCTACACGATGTCCGCCTGCCTGCTGTTCGGCGTCAGCGCCCTTTACCACCGCGGCAATTGGGGCCCACGGGCCGACGGCATACTCCGCCGGCTCGATCACGCCAATATCTTCCTGATCATCGCGGGCACATATACGCCGCTGACGATGCTGCTCGTACCGGGATCCCGCGGCGAGACCCTGCTCTGGGCGGTCTGGGCGGCCGCCCTGGCCGGCATCCTTTTCCGGGTCTTCTGGGTCGGCGCCCCCCGCTGGCTGTACACCCCCTGCTACATCGCCATGGGCTGGGCCGCCGTCTTCTTCCTGCCCGACTTCCTGCGCACCGGCGGCATCGCCGTCCTCGTACTCGTCATCGTCGGCGGACTCCTCTACAGCGCCGGCGGCGTCATCTACGGCATCAAGCGCCCCAACCCCTCCCCCCAGTGGTTCGGCTTCCACGAGGTCTTCCACTCCCTCACCCTGGCCGCCTTCGTCGTGCACTACGTCGGCATCTCACTGGTGGCTTATACACACGCCTGACAGCCCCTCCCCACACCTGAAACACCCCCGGCCCGCGCGGCCGGAACCCTCCCCCACATCCCCGTGGCCGCGACTTCGAGGTCGCGGCCATGTGCCGTTCCGCCCCCGGGCTACCGCCCCCGTCTCCCGAACATCTCGCACATCCTCGCCACCTGCCATCACCGACAGTAACCATCATCACCCGCAGCGTGACACACGCCACTGACAATCGACAGTGCGGCAATGATTGACAGTCACATTCTTTTGAGAGTAACTCTCACTTGAAGCTGACTGTCGGCTTCGCTGTGTCCACACGGACCGCTGTCTCCCAGAGGTGTGCCATGACATCGCAGACCGACCGGCCAGTCCCCCCGGCCGCGCCCACCCCGCCCTTACCGGCTTCCGCGTCACCCGACCCCCGGCGCTGGTGGGCCCTCGGCGCGCTGATCACCGCCATGCTGGTGCTCGGTTTCGACACGACGATCCTCAATGTGGCGCTGCCGACGATGGCCGCCCAACTCGGCGCCGACACCGGCCTGCAACAGTGGATCGCCGACGCCTACACCGTGGTGTTCGCGGCCCTGATGCTCCCGGCCGGGCTGCTCGGCGACAGGTTCGGCCGGCGCCGGATGCTGATCGCCGGTCTCGGGATCTTCCTCGCCGGCTCGCTGTTCGGCACCCTCGCCGCCGGCCCCGAACTCGTTATCGTCGCTCGCGCGGTGATGGGGACCGGCGCGGCGCTGATCATGCCGCTGGCGATATCCGTACTGCCCTCCCTGTTCCCGCCCTCCGAACGGTCCGCAGCGGTCGGCGCGATCTCCGCCGCGTCGGCGCTCGGTATGCCGCTGGGGCCGCTCGTCGGCGGCTGGCTGCTGGATCACTTCTGGTGGGGTGCGGTCTTCTTCGTGAACGTTCCGCTGGTCCTGATCGGCGTCGCCGCCTGTCTGTTTCTGCTGCCCGAAACCAGCGACCCGACGTCCCCGAAGGTCGATGCGCTCTCGGCGGTGCTCACCGCCACGGGGCTCGGCACGCTGGTATTCGGCATCATCGAGGCCCCCGGCCGGGGTTGGGGTGCCCCGCTCGTGGTGACCACACTGGCCGCATCCGCCGCCCTGCTCACCGGTCTGGCGCTGCGCGGCCGCGTTCTGGACCGGCCGATGCTCGATCTGCGACTGCTGCGGGGCCGCAGCTTTCTGTGGAACACCGTCGCGGCCTCGCTCGGCACCCTGGTGCTCTCCGGCCTGATGTTCCTTCTCCCGCCGTATTTGCAGGCCGTTCGGGGATACGACGCCTTCGGTACCGGGCTGCGGATGCTGCCGATGATGGCCGGCCTGCTGATCGCGGCCAAGGGCAGCGGCGCGCTCGCCGGATGCATCGGTCCGCGCCCCGTCATCGCCGGCGGCCTGGTCACCCTGGCCGGTGCGGCCTTCCTCGGTGCCACCACTCAGGTGCACGACGGCTACGGCCACACCGCCCTGTGGCTGTCCCTCGCGGGGGTCGGATTCGGCTTCACGATGGTCCCGGCCATGGACGCCGCACTGGGCGCGCTGCCTCCGGAGCGGGCGGGCAGCGGCTCCGGACTGCTGATGACCGTGCGGCAGTTCGGCGGCGCGCTCGGCGTGGCGCTGCTGGGCAGTGTGCTTGCCGGTGCGTACGGCACGCGGCTCGACACCACGGGGCTGCCTGCGTGGGCCGCCGACGCGGCCGGGGACTCGGTCGTGGCCGCCCACCTGGTGGCCGGCCGGATCGGCGCCCCGCAAGTGGCCGCCTCCGCGAACGGCGCCTTCGTGCACGGCATGAGCCTGGCCCTGGTGATGTGCGGTGTCGCGGCCCTGATTGCGGCACTGCTGACGGCCTCCTTCTTGCCCAACCCGCGTACGGGGCGCGGCGCGCACACGGGCACGGCCGTGGTTTCGGGGACGCCCGATGCCTGACAATGCTGCCCATGGTCTCCGCACGTACCTCTGCCGCCGCCACACCGTCCGGGACGCCGAAGCTCGGGCTGCGGGAGCGGAAGAAGCTCCAGACCCGGCAGGCGATCCGGCGGGCCGCCTACCGGCTGTTCGCGGAGCAGGGCTACGACGCGACGCCGGTCGACCGGATCGCCGAGGCCGCCGATGTCTCACCGAGCACGGTCTTCCGGTACTTCCCCACCAAGGAAGACATCGTGCTCACGGACGAGTACGACGCCGTGCTGGAGGCCGGGCTGCGGGCCCGTCCCGCGGACGAGCCGATGGTCGAGTCGATGCGTCAGGTCACCGTCGAGGCGCTGCGCCGGCTCACCGCGGAGGAGCGCAGCGAACTCGTCCAGCGGGTCCGGCTGATCCGTGAGGTGCCCGCGATCCGGGGCCGTACGGCGGAGAACACAGCGCGGGACGCCGAAATGCTCGCCGCGGTGTTGGCGGAACGCTCCGGCCGCCCGGACGGCGACCTGGAGCTGCGGGTGATCGGTGCCGCCATCCTGGCCGCGCTCCAGGAGGCGATGCTGGCCTGGGTCGAGGGCGGCCCGGAGACCGATCTGGAGGCACTGGTCCACCGGACGATGGACGTACTGGCGCGGGGGCTCACGCTGTAGGGCCGGGGGCGCGGGGCAGGGCGGTCGACGCGGGGTTCAGGACGCCCTCATTCCCGGTCGGGGCGTTCGGCGCGGCGTTCAGGACGTTCTCGATCCCGAGCGGGCGTTCGACGCGGCGTTCAGCACGTCCTCGATTCCGGCCGCCGCGGTCAGCAGTTCCTCGTCCGCGCCGAAATTGCCGATGAGTTGGAGGCCGAGCGGCAAGCCGTTCGCCGCATGCCCCGCGGGCAGACTGAGTGCCGGGAGGCCGGCGTTGCTCCAAGGCAGGCACATGATCGAGGTGCCGGTGGTGGTGAGGTCGGCGGGGGCGGGGCCGGTGGCGGACGGGGCGATCCACAGGTCGATGCCGGCCGTGGCGCGGTCCGTCGCGAGGCGTGCGCGGAAGGCCTTGCGCCGTTGGCGGGCCGCTGCGTAGTCGGTGTCGCCGATCGTGTGACCCTGCCGGATGGCCGCCGTGGTCTCCGGACGGTAGACGTCCCCGAAGCGTGCGAACCAGTCGGCGTGGGCCCGGGCGACCTCGTAGCGGTTCATCGTGAACAGTTGCGCCACGATCTGCTCGAAGTCGTCCATCACCGGCACCTCGTGGACGGCGTACCCGGCGGCCCGCAACACCTCCCGCTGCGCGGTGAAGGCACCCAGCGCCTCGTCACCGGCGCGCTCCAGATAGGGGCCGACCGGAACGCCCAGTACGGGGCGCGGGCTTGGCCCCGCCGGCTGCTGCGCCCGCCACCCGTCGACCAGCACCGATGCCGCCAGGGCGATACCGGCGACGTCCGTGGCGTAGCAGCCGAGGGTGTCGAAACTCGCGGCGTTGGGGATCACGCCGTCCACGGGTATCCGCCCGTAGGTCGGCTTGAAGCCGACCACTCCGCAGTACGCCGCGGGCCGGATCATCGAGCCGACGGTCTGCGTCCCGATGGCCAGCGGCACCATCCCGGCGGCGACGGCGGCCGCCGACCCGCTGCTCGAACCGCCGGGCGTATGCGCGAGATGGTGCGGATTGCGGGTGGGGCCCGGCGCGGTGACCGCGAACTCCGCGGTCACGGTCTTGCCCGCGATCAGCGCACCGGCGGCGCACAGCCGGTCGACGACGGTGGCCTGCCGCCCGCCGAGCACCTCGGGCGGCAGCGCCGAGCCCGCGCGGGTGGGCAGTCCGTCGGCGTGCACGATGTCCTTGATGCCCACGGGTACGCCGTACAGGGCGAGCCGGCCGGCGGCCTCGCGCGCACCGGCGGCCGCCCTCTTGCGCGCCGCCTCCAGGAGCCGCGTACGCCGCCCGGCTTCGGGCACGAAGGCCCGCACCCGCGGGTCGACGGCATCGATACGGTCACACGAACGGTGCACCGCGGCGACCGCATCGTCCGTGCCGGCCCGCAGCGCCGCGGCTTCCTGGACGAGGGAGCGATACCCGAGCAAGGTCGTCACTCCGGCAGGCTACAACCGGCCACCGACAGCGGCGGGGGAATCACCCCGCACGGCGGCGCGCTGCCGTCAGCTCACAACTGGACGACCACGGCGCCCAGATGGCGCCCCTCGGTCAGCTCGCGCAGTGCCCGTGGCGCCTGCTCGATGCCCTGCAGCCGGGCGTGCGGGAAGGTGAGGGAGCCGTCGCGCAGCCCCTCGCCGAACCGCTGGTTCCACTCCGGGATCAGGTCCAGGTGCTCGTACAGGGCGACGCCCCGCAGGGTGATGCTGCGGGCGAGCAGCGAGAGGGTGTCGAGCTCGATGGTGCTCGCGCCCCCGGGGGAGAGCTGGGCGGACAGGGCTCCTACGAGGGCGACCCGGGCGCGCCGGTTGGCGACGGCGAGGGCGGCCCGGAGCTGTTCGCCGCCGACATTGTCGAAGACCGCGTCGAGGCCCTCCGGGGCGGCCTTGCGCAATTGCTCCTCAATGGGGCCCGCGCCACGGATCACCACCGCGTCATAGCCGAATTCCTTGATCAGCCGGTCCGCCTTCTCCGGCGATCCCGTACTGCCGATGATCCGGGCCGCACCGCGCAGCCGGGCGATCTGGCCCGCCAGGGAGCCCACGCCGCCCGCCGCTCCGGTGATGAACACCGTGTCCCCGGGGCGCACTTCGGCGCCGCGCACCACGCCCATCCAGGCGGTGGGGCCCTGCGAGAGGTAGGCGGCCGGGTCGGGCAGCAGACCGGCGTCGAGCCGGTGCGCCCGGTCGGCGTCCAGCAGGGCGTACTCGCGCCAGCCGACGTGGTGTTCCACCAGGTCGCCGGGGGTGAAGTCGGTCCCCGGGGCGGCCACCACCTCGCCGACGGCGGCCCCGTACAGCGGCTCGCCGATCTGGTAGGAGGGCATCGGCACCACGCTGGTCTCCTCCATCAGCGTGCGCATCACGGCGGCGACACCCATGACGGTGTTGCGTACCAGCACCTGGCCGGGACCGGGTTCCGGGACCGGCACCTCCACGATCTCGAAGAGGTCCTCGGTGAGCGGCCCCCGGGGCCGGCCGGCCAGGTGAACTTCACGGTGTGTGCGCTGTGTCATGACCCGAGGCTAGAGCGGTGACGCGCGCGGCAGGGTCGTTCCACCCCGCGCCTGGTGGCGGGACGTACGAAGCGGCCCCCGACCCCCGGCCCCCGACCCCCGGCCTGCGAACTGCCGCGGGGGCAGAGGGGCGGAGGCCGGAACCGCGGGACGGCGGCCGTGCCGGCCGCGCCCCGGGCGCCTCCCGCCCAGCGGCCCGTCCGGTGCCCGCTGATCCACTGATCCACACCGGACAGGCCCTGCGCGCCTACCCCTGGAGCCCTGCCGTCAGCTCCGCCGGGTCCGTGGTCGGCCGTTCGCAGGTGAAGTGGCGGCAGACGTACGCGGCGGGTTTGCCGTCGACCAGGGGGCGGTCCTGGAGGAGCGGCACCTCGTCCGAGCCGGGGGCGCCCATGGCGACGACCGCCCCCGGGGCGGTGCCGAGCAGCGCGGCGTGGTGCAGCGCAGTAGTGGCCGGATCGCCCGGCGGGCCGACGACCGCGACCTCGCGCGGCCCGTCCAGCGCGGCCTCGGCGACCGCGAGGCCCCATCCGATGAAGCGCGGGGCCCGGCCGGCGAGCGCGGTGACGATGCCCAACGCCCGCTCCGCGGCGTCCCGGTGGAGGCCGCTGCCGGTCAGCGCCGCGTACGACAGCAGGGCGCCGGCCGCAGCGGTCCACCCGGAGGGCGTCGCATTGTCGGTCGGGTCCTGGGGGCGGCGGATCAGCGCCTCGGCGTCGGCCGCGGTGTCGTAGAGCGCGCCGTCCTCGGTGGTGAACTGGAGCAGCACGGTGTCCAGGAGGAAGCCCGCGAACTCCACCCAGACACCCTCCCCGGTGACCGAGGCGAGGGTGAGGAAACCCTCCGCGACATCGGCGTAGTCCTCCAGGACACCGGAGTTGGCGCCGGGTGTGCCGTCGCGGGAGGTGCGGTGCAGCCGGGCCTGCCCGTCCATGTGGACGCGGACGAGCAGATCGGCGGCGTCGGTGGCGGCCTGGATCAGGTCCGGGCGGTCGAAATAGGCGCCGGTCTCGGCGAGCGCGGCGATGGCCAGCCCGTTCCAGCAGGCGACGACCTTGTCGTCCCGGCCGGGGCGCGGCCGCTCTTCGCGCGCCGCGAGCAGCCGCTGCCGGACGGAGGCCACCCGTTCGGCGTCCACCAGGCCCTCGGTGTCCGGGAGTTGCAGGACCGAGGCGCCCTCCTCGAAGGTGCCTTCCTCGGTGACACCGAAATGGGCGGCGGCGAACTCCGCGTCCTCCTCGCCCAGTACGGCCCGCAGCTGCCCGGGCGTCCACACGTAGTAGGCACCCTCGACGTGCCGGCCGGTGCCGTCGTCGCTGTCCGCGTCCAGTGCGGAGGCGAAACCGCCCTGGTCGGTGCGGAGTTCACGGACCAGGAAGTCGGCGGTTTCGACGGCGGTACGGCGGGCCTCCTCCGAGCCGGTGGACCGCCACAGGTGGGCGTAGGTCCGGCACAGCAGGGCGTTGTCGTAGAGCATCTTCTCGAAGTGCGGCACGGTCCATGTGGCGTCCACCGCGTAGCGCGCGAAGCCCCCGCCGAGCTGGTCGTAGATCCCGCCGCGGGCCATCGCCGCGCACGTCGCCTGCACCATCTCCAGGGCCCCGGCGGAAGCGGTGCGCGCATGGTGGCGGAGCAGGAACTCCAGCACCATGGGCGGCGGGAACTTGGGCGCGCCGCCGAATCCGCCGTGCGCCGCGTCGAAATCGCGGGTCAGGCCCATCAGGGCGGTGTGCAGCTCCTCGGCGCGCGGCGGGCGCCGGTCGGCGGGCAGCGAAGCGCTGAGCGAGCGGCCGGCCAGGTCGGCGACGATCCGGCCGGCGACCTCGCCGACCTCGTCGCGCCGGTCGGCCCAGGCGCTGCGCACCCCCTCCAGGATCTGCCCGAAGGACGGCATGCCGTGGCGGGGCTCCGGCGGGAAGTACGTCCCGAAGTAGAACGGCTCGGCGTCGGGGGTCAGGAAGACGGTCATGGGCCAGCCGCCCTGGCCGGTGGCGGCCTGCACGGCCTCCATGTAGACGGCGTCGACGTCCGGGCGCTCCTCCCGGTCGACCTTGACGGCCACGAAGTGGTCGTTGAGCAGCGCGGCGGTGGCCGGGTCCTCGAAGCTTTCGTGCGCCATCACGTGGCACCAGTGAATTAGCAGAAGCTATAAGTGGCAGGACGCATAGCCCACACTCAAGAGGATGGGTACGTCCCGCCGCTTAGCTTCCGTCATCGCCTCCTCTCCCCATGGCCACCAGTCCACTGGATTGGAGGCGTGCTGGAGTAGGTAGGGCGACTGCTCGTCAGCCAGTCGATTCATAGCGACATCGTCGCACGATCCGGAGCGTCCGGCCCGGACATCCAGGGGCCGAGCCAGGAGTAACAAGGTGCACAGAAGGCAATCAAGACAGTCTCGACCCCGCTCCGGCGGATGAGACGGGCCGTCGGACGACTGGCGCAAGCACAACCGCAAGAAGGCGGCCACGCCGTCGTGGGCGGCGGGCAAGGGCGTGGCCAACCAGCACCGGCGTAACGACAAGCATGCGGCCCGCCACGGAGCGGTGATCCTCCACCGCTGGACCGACAACGATCTATCGGCCTCGAAGCGCGGCGTCGTACGCCCCGACTTCCAAGCGATGCTGCGCGACCATGCCCGGCGATCGGCAGGGCCGCATCGCCGCCCGCAATCCGCAATCCGCAATCCGCAATCCGCAATCCGCAATCCGCAATCCGCGCCAAGCATCGACCGACTTACCGGGCGAGTCGAGGAGCGCGCCGGCGAGCTTGTCCGGCTCGATCAGCGCGCAGTCGACGTCGGACACCTCGAACCCGCCAGATTCCGATGTCGGGAAAAGCAAGGCAACGCTCTGGGTATCACCATGCGGTGGGACGCCCCCCACCGCACGATGATGCCCAGACCAGGTCCACCACGCGAACATATGACGGTCGAGCAGGTACGTGGCTCGACTATCAAGCAGGAGACCTGGAAGCTTTTGCCCGATTCCCATCGTGTCAGGGGCTGTCGATGTCAGCGCCCGCATTCGTGGATTCTTTATCGGTCCCGGCACGGGGGGCGGCCCCAGCCGCGGAGCGGCTAACTCCTCGACCGTCGTCAGGCTTCTGTGGCGACCCCTTGAGCCTTCCGACCGGACGCAAGGCAAACACCAGCACGGCTACTGCGAAGAGTGCGATGAGCATGATCCAGATCGCGCCGACGTGCATGGCGTGGATGAACGCATGATCGGCAGCCTGCGCAAGAGTGGGCCGGTCGAGAGTGGCGGCGACATGCCGAGCCTGTTCTGCGGAAACCCGGGAGCTGTCCTGTAGCGCCTCCGGGACATCGCTCAGCGAGGGTTCGATCGCGCCTCGATATGCGATCGACATGATCGTGCCGCCCACCGCAATCCCGATCACACTGCCGACCTGCCGCGCCGTGTTGGTGACGGCCGACCCGGCACCGGACCGTTCCAGCGACAGGCTGCTGAGCAGTGCTCCGGTCACCGGGGCCATCACCATGCCGACGGAAAGGCCCTGCGCCAACAACAGGATCTCGATCCAGACGAGTGGGGTGTGCAGATCGAGAAGTCCGACCGCGCCAAAGCTGAACGCCGCCACAGTGAGCGCCGGCACGGCGACAGGGCGCAGCGACCATCGGCTGACCAGACGTGCGCCCAGGGGCGCCCCTACGACAGCGCCGATCGCGGTCGGAACATTGGCCAAGCCGGCCTTCATCGGCGAGTAGCCCAATGCACCCTGCATATAGAACGCATTGTAGAAAGTGACGGCAGCCACAGAAAAGAGCAGCAACGCCATGGACACGTTGCCACCACCGAACATCCGCTGCGCAAGCATCCGCGGATCGAAACTTGGCTCCTTGACTCTCAATTCGACGAGCACGAAAGCGGCCAGCAAGACAAGCCCGACCGCGATCGGCGCCCAGACGTCCGAACGACTCCAGGCGTCCACCTGCCCCGCGCGAATCAGGCCGTAGGTCAACGCCGCGAGTCCGCTGATCGACAGCAACATCCCGGCCGGGTCCAGCGGCCGCACGGTAGGGCTGCGGAAATTGGGAACCAACAGGACGATCCCAGCCAATGCCAGCACGGCAATGGGGACGTTGACGAGAAATACCGAACCCCACCAGAAATGGCTGAGCAGGAGTCCCGCCAACACCGGGCCCGCTGCCATTCCGACACCGGTGGATGTCGAAGAAATGGCGATTGCGGTTGCCCGCGTGGGGCCGGTGAAGGTCCACAACAGGATGGCAAAGTTGGCAGGCATGATCAGTGCGGCGCCGACTCCCATCGCAGCCCGGGCGGCAATCAGCTGGCCTGCATCGCCTGCGTACGCCGCCCAGATAGAGGCCCCGGCAAAGATAACCAAGCCGACTGCGAGCACATTCCGGTGGCCGAAGCTATCGCCCAGAGCGCCGGCGGTGAACATCAAGGTTGCGAAGACCAGGGTGTATGCGCCTGTGGCCCATTGCAGCTCGGCCGGGCTGGCGCCCAGTCCACGGACCGGGTCGGCAAGGGTCTCCAGGAGAATACTGAGGACGGTGTTGTCCAGCCAAATCAGCAGCGAACACACCATAAGAACGGCAAGAATTAACCGCTGCCTGAACTTCGGCAGCGCTGGAGGCGTAGTCATGAACACCTTTGGATATTGATCGGCGGGAACTTGACCGACTGGAATATAAGCAGACTCCGCAATGCTGTCAAGCTTGGATTTTCCCGCCAAAACCATTGCGGCCGAATGAACTATATGCCTCTGCCAGATTTGCGGACTGAACAATTTTGTGCCCTGGGCGGATTATGGCTTCGGCCGCCCGACTGAAGCCCCGCGCAGGAAACGGCCGGAGAGTCTGTCCCGCCGCCGGCTGAAGAAGGTGGGCCCCGCGAACGGGTTGCGGCAAACCGGGAACACGAGCCCGCGTTCGGCGGCGCAAGAGGGATGCATCAGCTCCTGCCGGTACTCCTCGGCGTGCTGGAGGAGATACGGGGAAGTCTCATGGGCCAGGCGGTTCGGCATGGGTCCGTCCTCTCCCCACGAGGCACGGTGAGCGGGGAGCGGAGGGAGTTGTCCACAGCCCTGCCGGAAATCGCGCGGACGCGGAACACTGTGCGTACGGCGACGATCACCGCTGGACACTGCAGGAACGCTGGAGGGGGAAGAGCATGCCGGGGTCACTGGCCGCGCTGCGCGAGGACCATCGCGCGGAAGCGGAAGCGCTGTTGACCAGAGCCGTCGAGGAGGAGGTGCGGCGCTCGGGCGGTCGGCTCGACGGCGGTGCGCTGCTCGGCAGGGCACGGTCGGCGCTGGAGGAGCTGGCCGGCAGCGCCGCCGAGGAGTACTCCGCCTACGTCCGGGCGCTGGACGAGGCGGCCGCCGGCCGGCCGTCACTGCCCCGTAAGGAGCTGGGCACCCCCGCGGTGGCGACGGCCGTGGCAGCGGTGGCGGCGTTCAGCACGGACCTCGCGTACGGCACGGGCACGGGCCCGGCGCTGGCCGTGGGGGCCTCCGTGGTGCTGGCGGGCGCGACGGCCACGGTCCTGAAGCTGACCGCGGCCCACCTGCCGGCGGCCAACCGGGAGGCCGGGAAACGCGGCCAGCCCGGCGGCGCCCAGCAGCTGCGGCTGCAGTGGCTGACGGCGCTGGAGGTGCGCGGCGTCCGGCCGTTCCTGGACCAGCAGCGGATGCTGACGGCGGCGGCCCGCGGCGGCGGCACATCGGCCAAGACCGGGGGCGGTCAGGGCGGCCGGGGGCCGCAGTTGCGCGGTGCCGACCGCAGCGCGGCGGCCCGGCAGCGGTCCGTACTGGAGCATTCGTTCTCCCAACTCCCAAGCCCGGAGGGCCCGTTGGCGGGGCGGCGGGCGGAGCTGACGCAGATCGCGCAGTGGGTGCAGGCGGCCCGTGCGAGCACGGAGACCAAGCCGACGGTGGTGGTGCTGCACGGCGAGCCGGGCTCGGGGCGCACGGCGCTCGCGGTGCGGGCCACCCATCAGCTGCGCGATCAGTTCCGTGGCGCATGTGTGGTGGATCTGCGCAGTGACACCCCCGGCGAGGTGCCGCTGCCGACCCGTGACGCGCTGCTGCATCTGCTCAACCGGCTGGGCGCGCCGCGCGAGCAGCTGCTGTTCCGCGAGCGGCCGTCCCAGGAGCAGCACGTCAAGCGGCTCACCGAGCTGTACCACCAGCATCTGACGGGCCTTCCGGTGACGGTCCTGCTGGACGACGCCGCGGATCCGGAGCAGGTGCGCACGCTGGTGCCGGAGCGGTCCGACAGCCTGGTGCTGGTCACCTCCCGTGCTCCGCTGGAGCTGCCCGAGGACCTCCAGGCGTGGGTGCATCAGCTGCCGGTGGGGCCGCTGGACGCGGCGGGCACCGAGGAGTTGCTGCGCGCCACCGCCGCGGCCGGCAGCGATGCCCCGGACGAAACGGGCCCCTACGACGCACGGGCCCTCGACGAGATCCTTCAGCTGTGCGCCGGCCTCCCGCTGGCGCTGCGGGTGGCCGGCTCCTCGCTCGGCCCGCGCACCCCCGCCACGCTGGCCGCGGACCTGGCGGCGTACGGGCCGCTGCCGCCGGTCGAGCGCGCGCTGTCGCTGCGCTACTTCGACCAGCCCGAGGCGGCCCGGCGGCTGCTGCGCCGGCTGGCGCTGGTGGGCCGGGCGAGCCTGGGGACGGCGGCCGCGGCCGCCCTGCTGGGGGTGGCGAACGCCGAGGCGGAGCGACAGCTGACGACGCTGGTCCGGGCGGGGCTGATCGAGCATGTCCGCGGTGAGCGCTACCGTCTGCACGCTTTGGTGCACAGCTTTGCGCACTCCCGGCTGGAGGACGAGGAGGACGCACAGGAGCGCGGCGCGGCCCAGGAACGGCTGATCCGCGGCTATGCGGAGCTGGCCGACTCGGTCATCCGGCTGGTCGACGGCCGCACGTCCACCCGCGCCGACCGCTTCGGCTCCCACGGCTTCACGTCCTTGGATGCGGCCCTGCAGTGGCTGGACGACGAGACCAGCTTCATCACGGCCGCGCTGCGCCATGCCGACCAGGGCGTGGACCAGGCGGCGGTCTCGCATCTGCTGGGCGCCCTGGCCGACTACTGCCTGCTGCGCGGAGACCTCTACCGCCTGGGCGAGCTGAGCGAACTGACCCGGGCGGTCGGCCAGGGGCTGCTGTCCCGCTCGGTGCAGTGGCGTACGGGTATCGCGGCGCGGCAGCTCGGCGAGCTGGACAAGGCGCGCACGACCCTGGCGTCGGTGGTCGACCTCTACTTCGAGGCGCAGCATCCGGTGGGCGCGGCCCGTGCGCTGCGCGATCTGGGCATCACGCTCCAGCAGCAGGGCAGTCTCGCCGAGGCGTCGGCGAAGCTCCGGGAGGCGCTGGAGCTGCAGTCCGGCCCGGACATGCACGGCGACCGGGCCTGGACGCTGCACGCCCTGGCGGCGGTGGAGCGGGACCGGTCGCAGCTCGCCGAGGCCCTCGCCATGCTGCACGAGGCGCTGGAGCTCCATGAGGAGAGCGAGAGCGTGCACGGCCAGGCGTGGGCGCACTTCCAGCTCGGCCAGGTGCATCTGCGCCTGGGCGAGGTGCCGGCGGCGGAGCGCGCGCTGCAGGCGGCGATGGAGCTCTACGGCCGGACGCACGACGAGCGAGGTGAGGCCTGGGCGCTGACCCAGCTGGCCCGGGCCCGGCTGGTGGACGGTGATGCGGGGCTCGCGGTGGACCAGCTACGGCAGGCACTTCCGCTCCACCGCCAGCACGAGGACGCCCGCGGTGAGGCCTGGACGATGTACTACCTGGGCCAGGCCCTGGAGGAGCGCGGCGAGCCCGATGCGGCGCTGCGCCAGCTGGAGCGGTCGCGGACGATGTTCAGCAGGATGCAGGACGCCTACGGTCTGGCCTGCACCCGGCACGATTCGGGGCGGGTCACCCGTGACCTGCGGGCGGAGCAGACCGGCTCGCTGCGCAACAGCGGCTTCGCCCGGCAGCTGCTGCAGGACGCCCGTAAGGACTTCCAGCGGATAGGAGTGCCGCACGGGGAGGCCTGGTCCTGCCTGGAGCTGCTGATCATCGACGCCGGCAACGGCCGGGCGGCGCAGGCGCTGGAGCTGGCCGACGAGGCGGCCCGGCTGTTCGCCGGCTACGGCGACCGGCGCGGCGAGGACTGGGCCCGCTTCCTGCGCTGCACCCTGCTGCCGCTCGCCTCGCCGGGCGGTTCGGTGGTGGGCGCTGCCGTGGCCCAGGAGGAGCTGGCGCAGCTGGTGCGGGAGAAGCACCCGGCCCGCGACGCCAAGCTGGAGGACTGCGCGGAGACGTTCACGCTGCTGCTGGACCGCGGCGTGGAGCCGGAGACGGGGTGGCAGGCATGGCGGCTCGGCATGGTGCCCGGCCGCCATGCGCGCGAGGTCATGGGGGTGAGCGTCACGCCGCCCGATGGCGAGTGACGGCGGCGGCACTGAACCAGGCGCCCCGGAACCACGCTCGGGCCCGGCCCGCCGACCGCTCGGGCCGGCGAGCCGCCGGGCCGGTCAGCCGGCCGTGTCCATCGGCCGGCCGTCGACCGCCACCCGGTCTTCACGGACCGCCCGGACCCGTGGGCCCGGCGGTCCGGCGTGCGGGGCGGGCGGCCCCGCCGTCAGCCGGTCTTCGGCTCGGGTGCCTGCGCGGCGGAGGCCGTGCCGGCGGCCTCGCCGCCCGTGGGCTGCTCCTCGAAGTCCACCTTCTTCATGTGCTTGTTCATGGACTTCATCAGCAGCCACACGGCGCCGCCGATGACCGCGAAGACGATGAAGCCGAGGACGCCGGGGGTCACCTTGTCCTTGTCGAAGCTGTCGGCAAGGGTGACGAAGTGCGTCAGGGCGAGGGTGCTGGTCGCGCTCATCATGGACTCAATTGTTGCGGATGCCCGCGAAGAGGTCGTCCTCGGGGAGGGAAGTGTCCACGAGCGACTTCGCGAGCTCGTACTCCTCCGTCGGCCAGACCTCGCGCTGGATGTCCATCGGCACCCGGAACCACCCGCCGTCGGGGTCGATCTGGGTGGCGTGGGCGATCAGCGCCTTGTCACGGATCTCGAAGAAGTCGTCGCACGGGATGTACGTGGTCAGCGTGCGCTCGCGCTGCTCGAACTGCTTCCAGCGCTCCAGCCACTCCCCGTACGGCGAGTCCATGCCGCGCTCCAGCAGCGCTTCGTGCAGCGCGATGGTGCGCGGCTTGTTGAAGCCCTGGTTGTAGTAGAGCTTCTGGGGCTGCCAGGGCTCGCCGGCGTCCGGATACTTCTCCGGGTCACCGGCCGCCTCGAAGGCCACCATCGTGATCTTGTGGGTCATGATGTGGTCCGGGTGCGGATAGCCGCCGTTCTCGTCGTACGTCGTGATGACCTGCGGCTTGAAGGCCCGAATCAGCCGGACCAGGGGCTCCGCAGCCGTTTCGACGGGCTGCAGCGCGAAGCAGCCCTCGGGCAGCGCCGGCAGCGGGTCACCCTCGGGCAGCCCGGAGTCGACGAAGCCGAGCCACTCCTGCTTGACGCCCAGGATCTCCCGGGCCTCGTCCATCTCCTTCTTCCGTACCTCGTGGATGTTCTCCTCGATGTACGGATCGCCCTGGAGTTTGGGGTTGAGGATGGAGCCTCGCTCACCGCCTGTGCAGGTGGCGACCAGCACGTCCACCCCCTCGGACACGTACTTGGCCATGGTGGCCGCACCCTTGCTCGACTCATCGTCGGGGTGGGCATGGACCGCCATCAATCGCAACTGCTCAGTCAAGACTCGATCCTCAGTGAAGAGCTGGAGAAGATGCCTCCTATAGTGACCGAAGCGGGGGGCGCTGTATTCCCTGGGGCGGGGACCCCCCGGGGGTTGTTGGTTCCGGTCCCCCGAGCAGGAGAATCGATCATGACCGCGGTGCGTGAAGGGCTCCCCGAAGGACGCTACGGCCGCTCCGCGGACGCGCGCGCGGACCGCAAGCTCAAGATCATCGGCAGCGTGCTCGGCGTCGCGCTGCTGGGCGTGATCGCCTGGTGCGGCATCTCGTACATCTCCGGTCAGGACCTCAGCGGCCGGGTGATCACCTGGGACGCGGTCTCCGACCACGCCGTCAAGGTCCACCTGGAAGTCGTCAAGGACGCGGACGCCAAGGGCGTGTGCACGCTGCGCTCACAGGCCGCGGACGGCAGCGAAGTCGGCCGCAAGGACGTCACCGTCGATCAGCGCGCGGGCCAGGTGGACACCGAGGTCACGCTGCGCACGACGAAGCGCGCGACCAACGCCGTACTCGTCGGCTGCACGGCCGCCGGCAAGGGCTGACCCCTCTCCCGGCGCCCGGATCGCCCGCCACGGCCCGCGCTCCGGCACCCGACCCCACCTGCACCCCCCGTCTCACAGTCCTCGGCACACCGCAACCGCACCCCGCGTCCCACCCCCGTCGACCGCCCTCCCGCTCACCGGCGAGGCGTGTCGGAACCGCCTCTGATCAGGCATGATGCGTTCCTGGGCGGCCACTGTGAAATTCCTCTTCCCCGTTTTGTGCCGTAATTGTTAGGCTCGTGGTTTCGCCCACCTGTGAAGGCGCAAACCTTCCTGGTAGGGCGTTTGATTTATCCCCAGTACCGACGAGGAGCACCTGTGACCCAGACCAGCGAGAACGTCACCTGGCTTACCCAGGAGGCGTATGACCAGCTCAAGGCCGAGCTGGAGCACCTGTCTGGTCCCGCACGCGCCGAGATCACCGAAAAGATCGCGGCGGCCCGCGAGGAAGGTGACCTGAAGGAGAACGCCGGGTACCACGCGGCCAAGGAAGAGCAGGGCAAGCAGGAGCTTCGCGTCCGCCAGCTCACCCAGCTGCTGCAGACCGCGAAGGTCGGCGAGGCCCCCGCCGCGACCGGCGTCGTCGCTCCCGGCATGGTCGTCACCATCGCGTTCGACGGCGACCCGGACGACACCCTGTCGTTCCTTCTGGCCTCCCGGGAATACGCGAGCTCGGACATCGAGACCTACTCCCCCCAGTCCCCGCTGGGCACCGGCGTGAACGGCAAGAAGGTCGGCGCCCAGGCGGAGTACGAGCTCCCCAATGGCAAGAAGGCGGCCGTGAAGATCCTCGACGCCAAGCCGTACTCCGGCTGAGTCCCGAGGCGCCCCGCAGACGGCGAAGCGGCCCGGAGCCTGATGCTCCGGGCCGCTTCGCCGTGCCGTGCGCCGTGTTCAGGCCGTGGCCGACCGGTACTTGCGGACGGCCAGGGTCCGGAAGACCACGATGATCAGTACGGACCAGATCACCGAAGCCAGCACCGGGTGGTCCATCGGCCAGGCGCCGGTCACCGACTTGGGCACCGCGTCGCTGGTGTTGCCGAACAGCAGCCGGGCCGCGGCCACCGTCGCACTGAACGGGTTCCACTCGGCGACATGCTGCAGGAACGCCGGCATGCCGTTGACCGGAACGAACGCATTCGAGATGAAGGTCAGCGGGAAGAGCCAGATCAGCCCGCCCGACGTGGCCGCCTCGGGCGTCCGCACCGTCAGGCCGATCAGCGCGCCGATCCACGAGAAGGCGTACCCGAGCAGGAGCAGCAGCGCGAAGCCGGCCAGCACCTCGGCGATGTTCTCGTGGGTGCGCCAGCCGATCAGCAGCGCGACGACCGCCAGCACCACCAGCGTCAGCGCGGTCTGTACGAGGTCGGCGAGGGTACGGCCGGTGAGCACCGCCCCGCGGGACATCGGCAGGGACCGGAACCGGTCGATGAGGCCCTTGTGCATGTCGTCGGCGATGCCCGCACCGGCCCCCGCCGTGGCGAAGGTGACGGTCTGCGCGAAGATCCCGGCCATCAGGAACTCGCGATAGGCCTGGGCGTCGCCCGCCGGGGCGCCGGGGACGTTGATGGAGCCGCCGAAGACGTACGTGAACAGCACCACGAACATGATCGGCTGGATGAGCCCGAAGATCACGACTTCGGGTATCCGCAGCATCCGGATCAGATTGCGCTGGGCCACGACCAGGGAGTCGCGGACGGACCGGCTGATGCCACCGCGTGGCGGCACGGTCCGGACCGGGGCACCCCCGGCCGCTTCGGTCACCGTGGTCACTGCACGCCCTCCCTGTCGCTCGTCATGCCCGCCTCCACGCCGGCCGTCCCGGCGCCCTTCTTGCCGCGCTTCTGCCGTCCGACGGCGCCCCCGCCCGGATCGGTCCGGCCCGCGCTCCCGTCACCCGCGCCGTCGCCTTCCGCGTCCTCGGCGTGGTGCCCGGTCAGCGAGAGGAACACATCGTCGAGGGTCGGACGGCGCAGCCCGATGTCGTCGATCTCCACGCCGCGCAGGTCCAGTTCGCGGATGACCTCGGCGAGCAGCTTGGCGCCGCCCGTCACCGGGACCGTGAGCTTGCGGATGTGGGCGTCCACCGTGCCCTCGCCCTTGCCGAAGCCGCGCAGGACCTCGTCGGCGACGGTGAGGTGGTCGGGGTCGTGCACCACGACCTCGACGCGCTCGCCGCCGGTGCGCGCCTTGAGCTGGTCGGCGGTGCCGCGGGCGATGACCTTGCCGTGGTCGACGACGCAGATGTCGTGCGCCAGCCGGTCGGCCTCCTCCAGATACTGGGTGGTGAGCAGCAGGGTCGTGCCGCCCGCGACCAGTTCCTGGATGACGTCCCACAACTCCTGGCGGTTGCGCGGGTCCAGGCCGGTGGTCGGCTCGTCCATGAACATCACGGGCGGGCTGACGACCAGCGCAGCGGCCAGGTCGAGCCGGCGGCGCATCCCGCCGGAGTAGGTCTTGGCGGTGCGGTCGGCGGCGTCGCCGAGGAGAAAGCGTTCCAGCAGGTCGTCGGCTCGCCGCTTCGCGTCACGGCCGCTCATCTGGTAGAGCCGGCCGACCATCGTCAGGTTCTCTCGTCCGGTCAAGTACTCGTCCACGGCGGCGAATTGGCCGGAGAGGCCGATGGACCGCCGCACCTTGTCCGGGTGGGCGAGGACATCGATGCCGGCGACCACCGCCTTGCCGCGGTCGGGCTGGAGCAGGGTCGTCAGGACCCGTACGGCGGTGGTCTTCCCGGCGCCGTTCGGGCCGAGCATTCCGAGGACGGTTCCTTCGGGAACGTCGAGATCGACGCCGTCCAACGCCCTCACGGCGCCGAAGGCCTTCACCAGACCTTCGGCGTATATGGCGCCTGGCATAGGGATACTCCCATGGCTTGGGTAAGTTCCAGGTCGAATATTACGGTTGGCGGCTTATGCCTGCTCTATGGCTTTTGCCCACGACGGACACCACGACGCACGGCACGCCCCGCACTCGCGATAGATGGTACGCGCAAACGCGATACATCGCGATACACATTCCAGCTTTCACGGCCCGAGGGGACCGCACCGGAGCCGTGACCGGGCGCCGGAGGGCAACAGGAGCAAGGGAGGGGGAGGTAGGGAGAGGAACGAGGGACAGCAGCCGGAGACGCCGAAGAGACCGGGGTGGTGGGGGGCAGAGGCCGGGGTGACCGGAGAGGCCGGGGCGCCCCGGGGTGCCCCCAAGTGACCGATGAAGGCCGACGGGAACGGGGGTTTCATCCACGCATGAGGGGCGCCACGCTATACCCGTGACGCCCCCTGCCTCACCCCGTTTACACCCGCACGTTTGCCGTCTCCTACCAGGAGCGGTGGTGCACCCACTCCCGTACCGGGCGCGGGAACCGTGTGGCGGCCCCCCGGCTCACTCCGCGACGACGTACCCCGCCTCGCGCAGCGCCGTGCGCACCTCCTCGCAGTGGGCCGGGCCCTTGGTCTCCAGATGCAGTTCCACCTCGACCTCGGTCAGCCCGAGCTGGGGATCCGTCCGCACATGCCCGACGTCGAGGACGTTCGCGTCGACCACCGACAGCACCCCGAGCAGCGTCGCCAGCGCCCCGGGCCGGTCGGTGAGCCGCAGCCGCAGCGAAAGGTAGCGTCCGCCGGCGGCCATGCCGTGCCGCAGGATGCGCTGCATCAACAACGGATCCACATTGCCGCCGGACAGCACCGCGACCACCGGCCCCTCGAAGGACTCGGGGTCCGCGAGCAGCGCGGCCACCGGGCTCGCCCCTGCCGGCTCCACCACCAGCTTCGCCCGCTCCAGGCACAGCAGCAGCGCGCTGGAGAGCTGGTCCTCGGTGACCGTACGGACCTCGTCCACCAGCTGCTCGACCATCCCGAAGGTCACCTCACCGGGGCGGCCCACCTTGATGCCGTCCGCCATGGTCGACAGCCCCTCGATCGCCACCGGGCGCCCGGCCGCCAGCGAGGGCGGATAGGCGGCCGCGCCCGCCGCCTGCACCCCGACGATCTTCACGTCCGGCCGCAGCGCCTTGACCGCGAGCGCCATCCCCGCGATCAGACCGCCGCCGCCGACCCCGACGACGATCGTCCGTACCTCCGGGCACTGTTCGAGGATCTCCAGGCCGACGGTGCCCTGGCCGGCGATGATGTCGGGGTGGTCGAAGGGGTGGATGAAGACCGCGCCGGTCTCCCGCGCATACTCCTGCGCGGCGGCCAGCGTCTCGTCCACCACCTGACCGTGCATCCGCACCTCGGCGCCGTATTCGCGGGTCGCGGCGACCTTCGGCAGCGGGGCGCCGACGGGCATGAACACCGTCGAGCGCACCCCCAGCAGGGACGCCGCGAGCGCCACGCCCTGGGCGTGGTTGCCGGCGCTCGCGGCCACCACACCGGCCGCCCGCTGCTGCGCGGTGAGCCCGGCGATCCGTACATAGGCGCCCCGGATCTTGAAGGAGCCGGTGCGCTGGAGGTTCTCGCACTTGAGGTGTACGGGCGCGCCCACCAGGCCGGTCAGATAGCGGCTGCCCTCCATGGCGGTGGCCCGGGAGACACCGGAGAGCATCTTCTCCGCCTTGCGTACGTCATCGACCGTAATTGCGGGAAGCGAACCCCCGGCGACCGGGCCCTCGGCACCGAGGGCGGCAGAGGACTCGTGTGACGTGCGCGGCGTGTGAGCGGCCATGCCGCCAGTCTTGCAGTTTGCCCACCTGAGGGCCTTTTCTGTCCGGCTGTCAGGACGGCACGGACGCCGGTGCAGCCCCGGGCACCCCACAGCCGCCCAGGGGTTACAGGGCGTTATCGGAATGGACAGCCCGGGTACGCTCCGCGCCGGGTCCGCGTACGCTGTCCTCCCATCCATACGCACATCCATCGAAGCGAGCTCCCGGCCATGCCCACCTCTTCGGACATGACGACCCATACCGACCCCGCTCTCCTGGACGCCCTCCAGCACCAAGTGGCCGTCTTCGCCCGCCGTGCAGAACAGAGCCGGCTCGGCGGCGTCGGGCAGGCGCGCAACTCCATGGACCGCGCCGCCTATCTGCTGCTCAACCGTCTGGACCAGGAAGGCCCGATGGGCGTCAAGGCCCTGGCGGCCGGTATGGGCATCGACTCCTCGACGGTCACCCGGCAGGTCGCCCCGCTGGTCGACTCCGGGCTGGTCAGCCGCGCCACCCACCCCGAGGACGGCCGGGCCGTGGTGCTCCAGCTGTCCGAGCGCGGCCAGGCCCGCCTGGACGAGGTGCGCACCTCGCGCCGTGCGCTGATGGCCCTGGTGACGGAGGAGTGGTCCGAGGCGGAGCGCGAGGCGTTCACCACGCTCCTGACGCGCTTCAACGCCTCCCTCGCCGACCTCACCGCGTCCTTGACACCGGCCGGTCCCGCGTCCTGACGACGCCCTCACGGCGTCCTGCCCGACGTCCTGACGGCGTCCTGCCCAACGTCCTCACCGACGTCCGGCACCCCGCGTTCGCCGTCCGACCCGCCGCCCTCCTGGCCGCCCGCTCAGACGCCCGGTACCCCTGACCGGCCGCGCACGTCACGCCTCTTGACCGGGTGGCCGCACTGCCGTGCTATAGGAGCCCAGGGTCGGGTGTCCGTCATCCGGGAGGCGTGGTGCGAGAGCGGCGACCGGCGCAGGAGCGCCGCCGCACCCGGGAGTTCGAGTCGTTCGTGGCGGGCGCCGGGGGCAGGCTGCTGTACGCCGCCACGCTGCTGACCGGCGAGCCCGTCTCCCGTCCCGCCCCGGCCGCCGAGGAGTTGCTGCTCTGCGCGCTGTCGCGGACCTACGCCGCCTGGGACCGGCTGCGCGGCGACGATCCGTACGAGCGCACCCGCCGCGAGATGGCCGCCCGCTTCGCACACACCGCGCGCAGGCACCGCCGGCCGCGCGGCGGCTTGCTGGACCGGCTGTCCCCGCAGGAGCGGCTGGTCCTCGTCCTGCGGCTGTACGAGGACGTGGCCGAGGAGCAGACCGCGGCCCAACTCGGCCTGCCCGCCGAGCGGGTGCACGCCCTGTGCCTGCGGGCCGTCGCGGACCTGCGCAGCCGCCGGCGTCCCGAACCGCCGCCCGCCCCGGCACCGGAACCGTCGGCCCGATGAGCCTCCCGGATCTCCCTGAGCTCCCCGAGAGCGCCGGACCCCCTGGCCTCCCCGACCTCCCCGACCGCAAGGAGACCGAGGTGCGACGGATGCTGGCCGGCCCGTATCCCCTCGTACCGCCCGATCTGGCGGCCCGCGCCGCCGACCGCGGCCGCCGGCTCCTGGCCCACCGCATCCTGCGGCACCGCCTCGGCTGGCTGCTCGCCCTGCTCGCACTGGCGGTGCTGTGCTGGCTGGTCATGGACCGGCCCTGGCTGCCCCCGCCGGCCCACACCACCCCTCCCGTGGAGGGGTGGTGAACGGCGCGAGGGACGAGGGCTGCGTCAGCCCAGCGCCTGCGTGAGGTCGGCCAGCAGGTCGTCGACGGACTCGATACCGACCGAGAGGCGCACCAGGTCGGCCGGGACCTCCAGCAGCGAACCGGCCGTCGAGGCGTGCGTCATCAGCCCCGGGTGCTCGATCAGCGACTCGACGCCGCCCAGCGACTCCCCGAGGGTGAACAGCTTGGCGCGGTTGCAGACCTCCACCGCGGCCTGCTCGCCGCCCGCGACCCGGAACGACACCATGCCGCCGTAGGACCGCATCTGCTTGGTGGCGATCTCGTGGCCCGGGTGCTCGGCCAGCCCCGGGTAGTAGACCTGGGTCACCTTGTTGTGCGAGGTCAGCAGGTCCGCGATGCGGGCCGCGTTGGCGCTGTGCCGGTCCATGCGGACGGCGAGCGTCTTGATGCCGCGCATCACCAGCCAGGCGTCGAAGGGGCCGGCGACCGCGCCCATCGCGTTCTGGTGGTAGGCGAGTTCCTCACCCAGCGCATCGTCGTTGACGACGAGGGCGCCGCCGACCACGTCCGAATGTCCGCCCATGTACTTGGTCGTGGAGTAGACGACCACGTCCGCACCGAGGGCCAGCGGCTGCTGGAGGTACGGGCTGGCGAAGGTGTTGTCGACGACGAGCTTGACGCCGGCTTCCCGGGCGACGCCGGCCAGCGCCGAGATGTCGCTGATGCCGAGCAGCGGGTTGCTGGGCGTCTCCACCCAGATCGCCTTCGTACGGGGCCGCAGGGCATCGCGTACGGCCTGCGGGTCGGAGGTGTCGGCGACCGACCACTCCACGCCCCACCGCTCGACGACCTTGGAGATGAGGCGGAACGTTCCGCCGTAGGCGTCGTTCGGGATGACGACATGGTCGCCGGGGACCAGCAGGGTCCGCAGCAGGCAGTCCTCCGCGGCGAGGCCGGAGGCGAAGGCGAGGCCGCGGCGGCCGCCGTCCAGCGCCGCGAGATTCTCCTCCAGGGCGGTACGGGTCGGATTGGCGCTGCGGCTGTACTCGTAGCCGCCGCGCAGCCCGCCCACGCCGTCCTGCTTGTAGGTGGACACCTGGTAGATGGGCGGTACCACCGCGCCGGTGGCCTCGTCAGGCTCTTGACCTGCGTGGATGGCAACGGTTTCGAAGTGCTGTGCGTGTTGTTCGCTCATGCCGCCGAGCGTAGTCGGCCGGACGACCGAACTTTTCGGAACTTTCTGGTTGGCTGGATAGTGGATACCTACGAAAGGACCGCACACCAGTTCCCGCCAGATCCCGTCCGCCGCACCCCGCCACCCCGCCCCTTCCGTCACGCTCCCGGCCCGCCGCGGCACCGGTGACCGCCCGCCGCACCGGGAATCGTCGGCGGTCCGGGCCCGTTGACCAGCACGGCAGCCGTAACAAGAATTTCAGGTACAGGACACCCACATGGACGCACTGCTGCTTCTCCTCGCCGCGCTCGCGCTCGGCGGCTTCGTCTTCCTGCCCTGGATGCGCCGCCGGCGGGCGGTACAGCACACCCGGCAGGGCATGGCGGTGGCCGCCGACCCGATGGCCGGCTACGGCTTCGTACCGCTGGAGGAGCTCGACGTACGGCTGCCGGGTCCCGATCAGGAGCTGGACGACGCACTGTCCGAAATGCGCCGGACCCACGACTGGCGCCCGGCGGCCGCCTTGCTCAAGTCCACCGGCGACGACTGGGAACGCCGCTGGCAGCGGGTGCAGACGCTGGCCGGCGCCGCCGCCTTCGAGCTGGCCGCGCAGGAGGCCAGTGAGCAACAGCTGCGCGGTACGGCGCCCGGATACGGCGACGGCGGCCGCACCGGCGGGATCTGGCTGCGCACCTGGCGCACGGAGGCGCCCAAGGACCCCGGCGGCGCCCAGACCCACGCCCAGTTCCTCGTCCTCCAGGCGCTGCGCGATCCCGGCTCGCAGGACTTCCGCATGATCCTGGAGGAGGCCCGTACGGTCTGCCGGGAGGCGACCCTGCTGGCGCCGGGCAGCCCTCTCCCGTACATCATCGAGCTCGCCGTCGCCCGCGGCCTGGGCGACCGCCCCGCCGACTACGAGGAGCTGTGGTCCAAGGTCGCCCAGCGCGCCCCACAGCACATGGGCGCCCACCTCGCCGCCCTCCCCTACTGGTCGCAGAAGTGGCACGGCTCCCGCAAGGAGGCCGAGGCCTTCGCCGAGCGCGCTGCGGCCGGCGCCCCCGCCAAGACCCTCCTGCCGGCCCTCCCCCTCTTCGCGGTCTACGAGCACCTCCCCGAGGCCAACATGGTCCGCAGCCTCTACCAGAGCGCGGTCGTCGAGCGCGCCATCGAGGGCGCCCACTTCGCCCTCCGCGAGGCCCCCGCCGACCACCCCATGGCCCCGCACGTCCGCCACCTGCTCGTCTGGTTCCTGGTACGGGCCGAGCGCTACGCCGAGGCCATGGAACAGCTCCGCCTGGTGGACGGCCATGTCGGCGCCGTCCCCTGGTCGTACGGCCGCAGCCCCGCCGCCGAGTACGCCGCCTACCGCGCCCTGGCCATCGCGGGCTGGGAGAAACTCGGCGGCAGCTCGGCGGACTTCCCGCCGGCGGGACCCCAGTAACCGGCGACCGGCGGGAACCACGCTGCCCCCCGCCGGGCCGGAATACCTCCCCCTCCCTACGCGTTCCCGGCAGTGCAACCCCGACTGCCGCTGCCCCGCCCCAGCCCAGCCCAGCCCAGGAGCCTGATCTCATGCTCTTCTCCCGCTTCAAGACCCAGCTCCCCACCCCGGAGGAGGCGCTCGAAGGCCGCCCCGAGCGGGCCTTCACCGTCCCCGACCGGCACACCGTCCTCGGCAACCCGCTGCTGGGCCCGTATCCGGACGGCCTGGAGATCGCCGACTTCGGCCTGGGCTGCTTCTGGGGCGCCGAGCGGAAGTTCTGGCAGACCGAGGGCGTCTGGACCACCCTCGTCGGCTACCAGGGCGGCCACACCCCGAACCCCACCTACGAAGAGGTCTGCAGCGGCCACACCGGCCACACCGAGGCCGTCCGCGTCGTCTACGACCCGGCAGTCGTCCCCTACACGTCCCTCCTGAAGCTCTTCTGGGAGTCCCACGACCCCACCCAGGGCTTCCGCCAGGGCAACGACGTCGGCACCCAGTACCGCTCCGCGATCTACACCCACTCCCCCGCCCAGCAACAGGCCGCCGAAGCCTCCCGCAACACCTACCGCACCGCCCTCCACACCTCCGGCCACGGCGACGACATCACCACCGAAATCCTCCCGGCGGACACCACTCGGCCCTTCTATCCGGCGGAGGGGTATCACCAGCAGTACCTCGACAAGAACCCGGCGGGGTACTGCGGGATCGGGGGGACGGGGGTGAGCTGCCCGGTGGGGGTGGCGCCGGCGCCGGACGGGGACCAGTAACTGCCGACGCAGTACGTCAGTGGCCCCTGGGGGCCTTGCTCTCACCTGGGCCGCAGAGGGTTGTCCGACATCGATCATCAGCCGCCTTGAGGTCCTTTTCGGCCAGGAAGCCAGGGCGGCTCGCTAGGTCGCACACGTCTCGTCACCATGGAGACCATGGCGACTTCGGGGGCGAGAAGCGGTCGGCTCGGCGGCTTGGGGCAATGGTGGGGCATCATCGCGGCGGCATTGCTGATCGCCGCATGGATCAACAAGGCAGCGGGACCGGCGATTGTCGCCGCTCTGTCAGCCCTGGTCCTGATCTGGTCTCTCTTCCAAGCACCGGTGACATGCGGCGCCCCCGTCAGGGGGCGGGAAGACGGCTGCCGTAACAACGCGACCGGAATCCTTATGGGCTGCCACATCCGCCAGCACCGTTGGCAGAAACTCAAGATGCTGATCCTGCGACGTCAGTTCCGCGCCTTCTGCTCGGGACTGTTCACGGACGGCAAGGCCACCCTCGTGACGCTGGCTGCGATCGGCAGTTTCCTCTCCGGTCTCGTGGCCTTCATCCCCGGCGTGGCTCTCAAATGACCACACTTGCGGCCATCCACAGCAACTGGCACAGCGCAACGGGATGCTACGTCCGGGATCTCCCCGAGCGCCGGCCTGGGCTGAGTGGCAGCACGAGCAGAAGCTCTCTCAGCCGGCCCCGGTACCTACTCCTGGGGAACGGTGGCAAGACGTCCTGTCGGGATAGCCAATTGACCTTGGGCGCATCATTCACTCGCCCCCGACAAAGGGGGCGCGCGGGGAAAGGCACGCTCCCTCTCCGCCATCAAATCGTCGCGTACTGCCTCCTCAAGGTCCCCTCAATGTGCTTCTCTGTTGCCTATGGGGGGAGTCAACATGGACGATCAAGCCATTGAAATCCTTGTTCTGCCCGAGAGGCCTGCGGCCCGGAACGACGAGGTCACCGAGTTCGACGTGGCGATCGAGGTCAGGTGCCGCACCGGCGAGAGCACGGCCAGTTCGGGCGGGGCCATGAACCTCTGCCTGGTCATCGACCGCAGCGGCAGTATGGAGGCCCAGGGCAAACTCGAGACAGCCAAGCGCAGTTGCCTGGACATCTTCGAA
Organism: Streptomyces sp. 2323.1; assembly: GCF_900221035.1. NCBI lineage: Bacteria > Bacillati > Actinomycetota > Actinomycetes > Kitasatosporales > Streptomycetaceae > Streptomyces > Streptomyces sp. 2323.1. The sequence goes on from NZ_LT907981.1 coordinate 2,996,591, forward strand.
CGGATCAAGGACGACGACCTGTTCACGGTTGTCGTATTCGACTCCGACGCCCAGGTGGTGGTCAATCCACAGACGCCCCGGGACCAGGTCGCAGGCAAGCTCGAGTCGATCCGGCCCGGGTCGCTCACCAATCTCTCGCTGGGCTGGTACCAGGGGTTGCTGGAACTGCAGAGCCACATGACCGACGAGCATTACGGCCGGCTGATTCTCCTTTCGGACGGCTTGGCCAACGAGGGAGAGACCAAGAAGTCGGCCCTTGAGGCAGTGGCGACACGAGCCCGGGACGAGGGCATCACCACCTCGACGATCGGGGTCGGCAGGGACAGCGACTTCCAGGAAGACCTCCTGGAAGCGATCGCGACCGCCTCGGGTGGACGGTTCTGGTACATCGCCGAGTCGGGTATCGACAGCATCCTGGAAGAAGAGTTCCGCAACGCCCTGAGCGTGGTCCTCGACCGCTCCAAAGTCGAGTTGAGCCTGCCCCCCGGCGTCAGCGTGAGCGAGGAGCTGAACTCCCTGCGGAAAGTCTCCCGCCGCTACGGGCTGCGTCCGTTGAAGGGCGACGACCTCTTCAACTTCGCCGTACGCCTGCAGATCGACCCCACGCAGATCGTCGGCTCCCAGTTCACCCTGGGGGCCACCCTGTACGACGGCACAAGCACGGTGACTTCCGCCACGACGGACATCGCGCTGGTCCCGCAGGCGGAGGTCGTCACCACTCCCGTGCACGCACTGGTGAGCAGCGTGGTGGATCAGTACCGCTCCTCGCAGACCGAGGAGAAGATGCTCAAGGGCATGGAGTCCGGGGAGCCGGATCTCAGCGACATGACGGAGATGCTCGAGGCCGAGGTGGCGCGTATGCGGCGGGCCGAGGCGGAATTGATGCGCCAACGGGCTGACATCGGCACGGACCGTGTGGACGTGGAATGGGCCAATATCGGCAAGCACCTCAGCATGAGCGAGACGGCTCTGCTCCTCACCGAACTGACGCAGCAGTACAGGAGCGAGCCCGAGGTACGGGCCCTGCTGCTGCCGTTGCGCAAGGGCATGAGCCACGAGGCACAGCGCGGCCGCGTCCGCTGGAACTACGTGAGCGCGTCGGACGAGGACGTCGAAATCTCCCTGCTGGTCAAAGCCTTGGGCGTCATCGACGCCCTCATCCGACGCCTCCCGGAGCAGCGGGCCGACCTGGAGCAGAAGCGCGAGGCTCTCAGTGAGCAACTGGCACGTCTCCAATAGCTCGGAGTGGACGCCGGTCGGCGACCGGTTGCTCACCGGCCACGGTGGCGGAATGGGACCGTATGCGGCTTCGTACGCCGTCGACCTGGCGGCTCGCCCGATGCTCAACGGCTCCGTCTCCGCCGACATCCGCCTGACCGAACGCCGGTCGACGGGTGCCGGGTTGGTCTGCCGCGCCGACCTGGCCTGGACGTTCGTAGCCTTCTACACAGCGCCGCAGGAGGCGGCCGACGAGACCACCGTCGCGAGGTTCGGGGTGTTCCGGGAGGGCTTGCTCATGCCCCTCGCCCAACTTCAGGAACCGGTCCGGCTTTCGCGTGGCTACAACCACTTCACCCTGGAGTTCTTCGCCGGGCGGATGCGCGGGGAGATCAGGGCCGAAGACCGCACGTACGAGCTGACGACGGTCTGCCCCCACGTGCCCTTCCCGGGGCACGCGGGGCTGGTCAAGTTCTACGGCGCGGGTGTGCTCGCCAAGTCCTGGTCCATCGAGCAGACCCGGATGCCGATCGTCTCGGCGGCATCCCGGCCGGCCAGGGAGAAGTCCAAGTGGGACGTCTTCCTCTGCCACACGTCGGACACCAAGGAAGAGGTGAAGGGCCTCGCCAAGGCACTGGCCGCGAGGGGGCTCACGTACTGGCTGGACAGCGAGCAGATCAAGCCCGGTGACAGTGTTCCCGGCAAGATAAACGAGGGGCTGGGCGACAGCCGCTATCTCCTGGCCTGTATCAGCGAGTCCTCCCAAGGGGAGTGGGTTACGGCGGAGTACGGAGGCGTCCTCAGCCGCGAGCTCAGCGGTGAGTCATCGACCAGGATCATCCCGGTGCTGTTGGCGGACGTCGAGCCGAAACACATCCCGATCCTGCTGAGGGGCAAGCGCTACATCTCCAGCGCCAACAAGACCGTGTTCGACGAGTTCATCAGTTTCCTGCTCAGTCACTGAAGAGTCCGCCGGCGCCGGCCGAAATCCGACTCCACCGAAGGATGGTGACCACAACTTCGGGTTGCCCGCTCGGAAATACGTTGCACGAGACGTATCGTCTCTCCTACGTTCGTGGCCATGACGAACCCGGTGTCCACCACACGCGCCCATATCGCCATGTTCTCCATCGCCGCCCACGGGCACGTGAACCCGAGCCTCGAAGTGATCCGCGAGCTCGTCGCCCGTGGGCACCGCGTCACGTACGCGATCCCGCACATTTTCGGGGAGAAGGTGGCCGAGACCGGCGCCGAGCCGGTGCGGTACCGCACCACGCTGCCCTCGCCCGACGACGACCCGTCGGCGTGGGGGAGCACGCTCCTCGACAACGTCGAGCCGTTCCTGGACGACGCGATCCAGGCGCTGCCGCAGCTCATCGCGGCGTATCAGGGGGATGAGCCGGACCTCGTGCTGCACGACATCACCTCGTATCCGGCGCGTGTCCTCGCTCGCCGCTGGGGCGTGCCCGCGGTCTCCCTCTCGCCGAACCTCGTGGCGTGGGAGGGGTACGAGGAGGAGGTCGCCGAGCCGATGTGGGCGGAGCCCAGGGCGACCGAGCGCGGCAGGGCGTACTACGAGAAGTTCACCAACTGGCTTGCGGAGAACGGGATCAGCCAGCACCCCGACCCGTTCGTCGGCCGTCCCGACCGCTCGATCGTGCTCATCCCGAAGGCCCTGCAGCCGAACGCCGACCGGGTCGACGAGACGGTGCACTCCTTCGTCGGCGCCTGCCAGGGCGACCGCGCCGCACAGGGCGACTGGGAGCGGCCCGCGGACGCCGAGCGCGTGCTGCTGGTCTCACTCGGCTCGTCCTTCACCAAGCAGCCCGGTTTCTACCGCGAGTGCGTCAAGGCGTTCGGCGACCTGCCGGGCTGGCACACCGTGCTCCAGGTGGGCAAGCACGTCACCGTCGACGAGCTCGGCGAGGTTCCCGGAAACGTCGAAGTGCGCGACTGGGTACCGCAGTTGGCGATCCTGCGGAAGGCTGATGCCTTCCTCACGCATGCCGGCGCGGGTGGCAGCCAGGAGGGCCTGGCCACCGGCACTCCCATGGTGGCCGTCCCGCAGGCCGTCGACCAGTTCGGCAACGCGGACATGCTCCAGGGGCTCGGCGTGGCCCGCCACGTGCCGATGGACCAGGCGGACGCCGCCACCCTCCGCGCCGCGGTGCTCGCGCTCGTCGACGACCCGGAAGTGAGGCGCCGCCTCGCGTCCATCCAGCGGGACATGGCCGCCGAAGGCGGCACCCGGCGCGCGGCCGACCTCATCGAGGCCGAACTACGCCCGGGTAAGGGCACCGGCGGCAGTGCCTCGACGGAGAAGTGATCACCCGCAGCTCGCCCCCTCCCCCGCGATCGACTGAGGCGCCCGGCCCGTCACCCACATTGGGGCGGCGGGCCGCAGCGGTCGGCGTCCGGCGTGCAGCCGGTGGTACTGCCACCGGCCGTACTGCCGCCGGTCTTCGCCCTCATCCGCCGGGCACGAACGGGTCGGCGTCGGCCCGTTCACTGCTGTCGACATAGACCACCAGCGTCTGTTCCGGCTGTTCGGCCAGGTGGAATGCGGTGTAGGCGTACTCGACCGGTCCGCGTGCCGGGTGCCGTAGCCGTTTGCGTCCGCCGCGCCGGGCCTGCACCTCGTACTGGCGCCACCAGGCCCGCGCTTCCGGGCTCGCCTCGTTCAACTCATCGATCAGCCGCGTGTATCGCGGGTCAGCGGGGTGGCGTCCGGCCTGCGTCCGGAGCCGGGCGAGCAGGCCGCGTGCCTCGGGTTCCCAGTCGATCACGACGTCCCGGGCCACCGGTTCGAGAAACATCCAGCGGACGAAGTTGGCCGGCCGCTCCGCCTGGTCGCCGAGGAGCCGCGGGAACAGTTCGTCGGCCGCCCGGTTGTGACTGAGCACGTCGTAGTTGCCGCCGATGAGGTACGCCGGGTTCGGCTGGAGCAACAGCGGCACGGCTGCCACCTCGTCCTTGAGCGGCTCGCGTTGCTCGGATTCAGCCGCAGCCGCGTGACCGGCGAGCTGGAGAAGGTGAGCGCGCTCGGGCCCGTCGAGCCGCAGCGCCTCGGCCAGAGCGGTCAGCACCTGTTCGGAGACGCGGATCTCCCGGCCTTGCTCCAGGTACGTGTACCAGGTGGCGCTGATCCCGGCCAGCACTGCCAATTCCTCCCGGCGAAGCCCCGGGGTCCGGCGGCGAGCGGTCCGCGGCAGGCCGGCCTCGTCCGGAGTGAGGCGCTCCCTTCGGCTGCGCAGGAACGCACCCAGCTGACGGCGTCGGTCCGGCTGTAGCGACATGGGAGAACTCCCGGTTCCAGAATAAATGCATTCTGGATACCAGGTTAAGGCTCCAGGAGACTCGTTCTCGTAGGCGTACTCGTACGCGAGTACAGGCCGTTGGCGGTGCCGACGGCCTTATTCCATGGGCACGTTGGGGCCCGGCCGGCCCCGGCAACGGCTCGATGCTCTTCCACGAGTCGCCGCCAGGGCCTCAGACCCGGTACGGAAAAGGGAAAGGAAGTCCTCATGTCCGGAATCGAGGGCAAAGTGGTGGCGATTACGGGAGCCAGCAGCGGTATCGGCGAGGCGACGGCGCTACGGCTCGCCGAACGCGGCGCGCAACTCGTCCTCGGCGCGCGCCGGTCGCAGCGTCTGGCGGAGTTGGTGGCCCGGATCGAGAAGGCGGGTGGCGCGGCCGTGCAGATCCGCACCGACGTGACCCGACGGGACGACCTGCACGCCTTGGTCGCGCTGGCCGGAGAGCGCTTCGGCCGGCTCGACGTCCTGGTCAACAATGCCGGGGTCGGCACGATTTCGCCTCTGGACGATCTGCGCGTCGAGGAGTGGGACCACATGATCGACGTCAATGTGAAGGGTGTGCTGCACGGCATCGCCGCCGCTCTGCCGGTCTTCCGCGCGCAGGGCACCGGGCACTTCGTCACCACCGCCTCCACGGCTGCCTTTCGCGTCGTCCCCGCCATGGCCGTCTACGCCGGCAGCAAGTTCGCGGTCCGGGCCATCTGCGAAGGGCTGCGTCAGGAGGCCGGCGAATCCCTGCGGGTGACCACGGTCTCGCCCGGTGCGACGGCCACCGACTTCGCCGAGGCGTCCACCAACAGGCGGGTCAGAGCCGAGATCACGAAGATGCGGGACGACATCGCGATACCGCCCGACGCGATCGCCCGCGCCATTGCGTTCGCCATCGAACAACCCGCCGCGGTCGATGTGAGCGAGATCGTCGTCCGTCCCACCGCGCAGAGCTGACCTCTGCCATGCAGTGATCGCCGGGACACCAGTCAGGTCAGCCGGCGATGCTGCGCCCGGGTAATTCACCCACCATCGCCCGCACACCTTCCAGGTTTTGATGGAACTCGCTCAGCCATTCGGCGGTCTCACCTTCCAAGGTCTCATGCAGGGCAACCACGAGACCCGTAATGATCTCTCTCGCTTCTTCGATCAAAACCGATTCATCCCGCTGGCCTCCCTTCCAGTCCGCCAGCAGCATGGACCACCTGATTTGACACCCCTTCAGTGAGGACAGAATTTTGGTGGCGGACACCATGTACCTCCCCCAGGCGGACGAGAAGCCGAAGCCCTTGTCCAGAAGAAGGAAGCCGCCGGCAAGTCCAAGAACCACGTACCCGGACTCGGTGGGAATCGCTCCCCCGGTCAAAATCGACACCGCAGGGGTAACAGTTCCGAGTGTCAGACCAGCGATGGACAGAGCGCGAAGGACCTTGGAGGCAGCAGCCTTGCTTCTCTTTTCCTCCATGTACCACTCGTAAGCCTTGAGGGACTCTTCTTCCATCCACCTGAAGAGGAGGTCATACGCATCAAGTACGGAATCTCGCCCCTCAGGCATGACGGGAGCCTTGGTGGCGGTGATGTTGATTTGCGCCATTACCCGCACTCGCCCTCCCCGCAACTACCGGCCAAGGTTTTCCCTTCGAGTACAGCGATCACCCGGAGGTGACCATCCTTCGGTCCGCCTGGTTCCGGAGTAGGTGCAGCGTCAGTGCGCATGACGTAGAGGGTACGAAGATTGGCGCTGCCTGCGCTGCCGTTCCGGATGCTTTCCCGAGGAGTTCGGCAACCGTGAAGCCCGGTCAGGACCCGCCCGTTCGCGATGCGGTGAGCGTTACCGTCGCGTAGGACATCGTGAAGCTGCCGCCAAGTGCGTCGATGGCGGAGCCGACGTGATGCAGGACCTCTGCCAGTTTGTCCGGTGGGAGTTGGGTGAAGATGCCATGGGTGGGGAGTTGGTCCAGCCATGCGTCGCGGGTGTAGGAACACTGCCAGTCGAATCGCCACTGTTCCGGGGTAGTGAACCCGCCCGTCTCGCGGATTCCGTCGGCGGCCTTGGTGAGCAGGGGTTGGTAGCCGTCCAGGGCTTGCTTGGTCGGCGTCCGGAGGTTGAACGGCGCGTCGGGCATGACGCGTTGGCAGGCCGCGGCGGCGGCTTCTGCCACGTCGGGTGGGGGCTGGCCCACGTTCCAGAACGCTGCCAGCCGGCCGCCGGGACGCAGTACCTGCGCCGCTTTGGCCGCGCCGGCGGCCGCGTCCAGCCAGTGCCAGGTCTGCCCGGAGATGACGGCATCGAAGTCCCGGCCGGCCGGGTCCCAGGCTTCGAACGCGGCGACCTCGGCCGCGAGTCCGCTGCGCCGCGCCAGGTCGGCCATGCGGGCGTCGACGTCGACCCCGAGCACCTTGCAGCCGGCTGCCTGGAATTGCCGGGCGGCGATGCCGGTGCCGCAGCCGACGTCGAGGACGTCGGGGCCGGGGCTGCCGGCGACGATCGCCGCCACCAGGGCGTCGGGGTAGCGGGGGCGGGCCCGGTCGTAGCGTTCGGCGTCCGAGCCGAACGACTCGGCCATCAGCCGGTGTTGATGAGGCTCATTCCCGGAGAACGGTAAAGTGGGCATGCGCCCACTATGGTGGGCACATGCCCACTCGTCAACGGGTGGGACCGGGACGAGGGAAGGCGGTGGCACGGTGCCGACAGGGGTGGCCATGCGGGACGCGCGTGAGCAGTTGTTCGGCGCCGCCGAGCGCGTCCTGCTCCGGGACGGGCCGAACGCGCTGACCAGCCGGGCGGTCACCACGGAGGCAGGGTGCGCCAAGGGTCTCCTGCACCGGCACTTCGCCGATTTCGACGACTTCCTCGCCGAGCTCGTACGGGACCGCATCGCCCGGATCGACGCCCAGGCAGCCGCCCTGCGCGACGCCGCGGGGACCGGCACCGTCGCCGGCCACCTCACCGCCGCGCTGACGACCCTGTTCGAGTCGGTCGCCGTGCGGATCATCGGCCTCGTCACCTTCCGGGACGAACTGCGCGCCCGGCTGCGCCGGACCACGCCGACCGGCATCCCGGTCCTGACGGAAGCCACGACCATGGTCGCTTCCTACCTCGCCGCCGAGCGGGAACGGGGCCGCATCGCAGCGGACGCCGACGTCGACACGCTCGCTCCCACGCTGATCGGGGCGGGGCATCTGCTCTTCGCCGATGGGGAAGGAGGGCCGCCGGAGGCCAGAGCCGTCCATAAGGTCGTGATGACGGTGATTGCGGGTGTCGTGAGCGGGCCGGGGCTCTGAAGGGGCCGGTGCCGGGAGGGGGCGGCCGGTGCCTGAAGGGCGCGCGCATTACTTCGATGTGCCACGGGTCGCGGGCAAGGGGCCGGCGAACTACGTCGCGGCAGTGGGCTGCGGAGGCAGTTCGAAGCGCAGCAGGGCGCCGGTCTGCGGGGGGCGGAGTTCCGTTTCCACGTCGAGGTGGCGGACCTCGCCGCCGTCGTCGATGACGGCCTCGGTCAGTTCGTCGATGACGTCGGGAACCTCCCGCAGCGGCTCCCCGCAGAGCGGACAGGGCCCCGCCGACCGGGCAAGCAGCCTGTCCTGGTCGCAGACGGCCCCCGGAGCGGCGGACTCGCCGTCCACGGCCAGCGTCCGGATCGCGGCCAGCGAGCCCGCCCACAGTGTCTCGTCGAGCCCGACGGCGCCGAGCCGCCCGGCCCCCTTGGCCTGCAGGATCTCGTCGGCGAGCCGCCGCTGCTCCTCGTGTGCGTGGGCGGAGACGAGCTCCTGCACCTTTTGCTTGATGTCCGCGGACGTCGCGGTCTCGCGGTCGACGGTGAAGCTGCCGACGAGCCGGTTCCGCAGGTCGAGGGGGAGGTAATCGAGGAAGACCGGCACCTCGTGGGGATGGCCGCCCACGACGAGCACGTCGTAGCCGCCGCTCCCGAACAGCTGCTTGAGCTCACCGACCACCCGCCGGTAGTGCTTTTTGCTCAGCTCGTCGGCCTTGTTGCGGACCCCGTACTCGGCCAGGCCCGCCGCGAAGTTGGGCTTGCGCAGCGTACGGTCGCGGATCGCCTCCAGCTCGCGGGCCTGGTCGAGGTAGTACTCCCAGACCTGGGCGCTGCCCTTGTCCACGAGGACCGCGCAGGTGCGGTAGTACTCGTCGAGCACGCCCAGCAGCGGACGGACGTAGGGATCGGCGTCCACCACGATGCGTTCGTGGCCGTTTCGCGGCAGCCACACCTCTTCGTAGACGTCGTTGCCGCTGCAGGAGAAGACCGCGACGGTGCCCGGTTCGACGGGCTCCGCGCCGAGGGATTTCTCGATCTTCGCGATGTCGTCGCGGAGCGAGATCCGCACCTCGTGCTCCCGTTCGCGGTCCTCCGCGAGCGGCCGGATGCGATCCAGCAGGCTCGCCACACGGGTGGTGAACTCACGGCGGCCGGGCGGGCCCGGTTCCACCGGAACGTAGAGGGAGACCAGCGGAAGTCCATTGCCGCCCAGCTGGAGGATCCGGTCGACCTGCCCTTGGGTGATCATTGGCGCTCCTCCGCTCGATGAGCCCTCGCTTCCAGGTAACGGGGTGTGCAGGGGCGCGGCAACCGCAGGGGGTACGCAGGGTCACGCTGGTGACGGGCTTGAGACCCGGCCACTCCTCCGTGTCAGGACCGATGACGGTTCGTTCGGAAGTGACGACTCTCCGTACGGGACTGCCGCGATATTCCCGCCCCTGGGGAGATCATGGGCGGGCGGTGGACGGGTGGCTTTGGCGCGTCCGTGTGCATCCCGATGGACCCGGCCGAATTCTCCGGTACGAGCATTCACGAGGGAGTGAGATGAGTCGATCTGGCGTTGTCCGCCGGGGTGATTGCGGGGTTCGCGGAGGAATTCTCGGGCCGGCCGGAATTCTGGTCGCGGCTGCGCTGCTCGGCACGGCTTGCAGTACCTCCGCCACGCACTCCGCCCTCTCGGCGGACGCGAGCTCCGATTCCTCGACGTCCTTTGCGCGGCTGGTCGATGTCGGTCAGGGGCGCAAGATGTACCTGGAGTGCCACGGCAGCGGGTCTCCGACGGTCATTCTTGTGCCGGGGCTGGTCGCCGCGGCTGATACCTGGAGATATGTGAGAGGTCCTGGCGGCGCGATGAAGGCCAGCAGCTCGGCCGTATATCCCGGAGTGGGGCGATTCACCAGAGTCTGTTCCTACGATCGCCCGGGAACGGCACGGGAGGGCGGGAAGGTCACCACCTCGACGTCGGTCCCTCAGCCCACGACGCCGCGTGGTGACGTCGCGGACCTGCATACGTTGTTGAAAGCGGCGAAGGTGCCCGGCCCTTATGTGCTGGTGGGGTGGTCGGCAGGCGGGCCGATCGTCAGGATCTATGCCGGCGAGTACCCGCATGAGGTGTCCGGCCTCGTTCTCGTGGATGCCGAGACGGAATTCCTGCAATCGCGGCTCACGCCGGGGCAGTTCGCCACTTTTCTGGCGCTGGAGCGCAGCGACGACAAGAAGCGCATCGCCCAGTGGAAGGATGTGGAAAGGCAGGATCCGGTGACCGTGTTCCGGCAGGTGCGGGCCGCTCCGCCCGTGCCGAAGGTACCGGTGGTGGTGCTGACCGGGGATGAATTCGACCCCCGTGCATTCCGTGCTCGTCTGCCGGCCGGCGCCCCGGCGGACTACCCGCAGGTCTTCTGGCGGGCGCAACTCGCCTCGCAAGGAGATCTGGCGCGGAAGTTTCCCGGTGCGCGACACGTCACCAGGACGAGGAGTGACCACAACATCCAGAACAATCAGCCGCAGCTCGTCATCGATGCGGTGCGTGAGGTGGTCGAGAAGGCCCGTGGGCAGCAAAGTGGTAAGTAGTCCGCAAAGTGGTAAGTAGTCCGCCTTCTTGACGGGGCGAAAGGGACGGTGGGCGGACCGCTATGGTCGCGGGGCGCCGTACCGGTCGTACAGCGCCTTGATCTGGCCGATCCAGAATTCTTCCTTCGCGGCCTTGGATGCTTTGGGCGACAGCAGGCCGACCTGTCTGGCGAGCTCATAGAATCCGGATCCGGCGTCGTTGGCGCCCAGGTAGTGCACCAGGGCCGAGAGCATGAGTCGTGGAGCGGCGGGGTCGCTTTCGTGGTCGCGTACGACGATCAGGCCCAGCAGATGGCCCATCGCGGCGCGCTCAGCGGGGCGTTCGAAGTCGAAGGGGCGATATCCCGTTCGCCTCTCCAGCGTGAAGTTGAGTTCTGTGTATGTCGTGACCTTGCCGAGCCTGGCGCGTTCGATGAGGAACTTCGTTCCAGCTTGGACCAGTTGATCCCACTCGATGTCGTCACGGCCGTAAAGAGACATCTGAAATCGGGCCCCCGCCCCGCCGCCTGCGGTTCGGCGGGGCAGGGGGCGTCCGCGGTTACCGGGCGACCGGGGGCGTGGCGGAGTCGGGGTGCGGGCCGTAGGCCTTGAGGAAGCGGTCGCGGAAGGTGTCCATCCGCCAGACCGGGGCCTGGTGGCCGGGGTTCAGGCTGGGGGTCCAGTGCCAGTTGGAGATCCGCTTCAGGACGTCGGGGTCGTGGGCGACGAGCGCGACCGGTACGTCCCGGCTGGCGTGATCGCCGGAGACCTTCGCGACGGGCTGGTGGTCGCCGAGGAAGACGAGCACGGTGTTCTTGTTGCCGTACTTCTCGACGTACGAGATCAGGCTGTTGAGGGAGTACTGGATGGACTTGCCGTACTCGGTGCGCACCCGGTCGGTCTGCTGCCACACGTCCACGGGGTTCTTGCCGGCCTTCTCGACGGAGTTGTAGACGGAGCCGTCGCCGACCTTGTTCCAGGGGAGCGTCTTGGGGAGCGGTGCCCAGGGGTTGTGGCTGGAGGTCAGGATGATCTCGGACATCAGCGGCTTGTCGTGCGGCCGGCCGTGCTCCAGGCGCTGGAAGGCGGAGAGGCTGTACTGGTCGGGCATGGTCGACCAGCTGAACTTGGGCCCCTTGTAGCCAAGTTCCCGTGAGTCGTAGACGTGGTCGAGGCCGTACCACGAGGCTTCCGGCCAGCCCTTGGTGACGCCGGGCATGATGCCGACGGTCCGCCAGGCGCCGGTGCGCTGGAAGGCCTTGGTGAGGGTGAGGTGATCGCCCGCGGTGACGGTGCGGTAGCGCTGCTGGTTGTCGATCCACAGGCCGGACAGGAAGGTGGAGTGCCCCAGCCAGCTGCTGCCGCCGTAGGTCGCCGAGGTCAGCCAGCCGCTGCGGGCCGAGTAGCCGGCCGCGCGCAGCCGCTTGGTCCCCTTCGCGAGCACCGCGTCGACCCCCGGCGCCATCAGCGGGTCCTGGACCGCGCTGCGGCCGTAGCTCTCTATGAAGGTGAAGATGACGTCCTTGCCGCGCAGTCCGGTCAGCAGCTGGCTTCCCGGGGTGCGGTGGTACGGATCGGTGGCGGCTTGCTTGGCGAAGTCCCGCTCGTCCTTCAGGGTCGCGCTCACCGCGTCCATCCGGGCCTGGACCAGGTCGGAGGTGCTCCGGGAGGCGACCGGTGCGCCGGCGATCTGCAGGCCGAGCGCCGCGCAGAGGACCCAGGCGGTCCCGAGGGCGAGGGTGGTGCCGGCGGCCGTGGCACGATGGCGGGCCATGAGGTTGCTGAGCCGGACGACGGCCAGCGCCGTGAGGACGAGCAGGGCTAGCACGAGGACCACGGCCGCGGTCTCGACGCCGAGCGCGCCCGCCGGGCCGATCGAGTCCTGGAGGAAGGAGGCGCCGTCGCCGAGCAGAGGCCAGTCGAACACCACGTTGAACCCGCGGCCCAGCGCCCCGATGAAGCCGATGTCGAGGACGTCCAGGATGGCCAGCAGGGCGAGACCCACCCCGGCGAGGACCGCTGCCACCCGCCGTACCGGCTGCGGCAGGACGAGCAGCAGCGCGGCACCGGCTATCCCCTCCACCGGGATGCGTACGAACTCGGCGGGGGTGAGGCGGGCGGGGTCGTTCGGCAGGAGGAGGGTGACGAGCACCAGGGCGGCGGCCAGGGCGGTGGTGGTCCATGCCAGCGTACGGGCGGCGATCGGGTGCCGGTCGCGCCAGCCGGGGGCGGGGCGTGCGGCGGAGTCGGGCTCGGGGTCGGTGGCCGCTTCGGTTTCCGTGGCCGCTTCGGGGGCGGTGGCCGCTTCGGGGCCCGTGCCCTCGCTCGCGGCGGTGTCCTGTTCCGGTGTCGCTTCCCCGGCGTCCGCTGTCGACTCCCCGGCGTCCGGCGCGGGCTCCGGGAGGCCGTCCGGCGGCAGGTCCTCCTCGGTCGCGGTGTTCCGCTCCTCCTGAGGCAGTGGGCGAGAGCTCGTGGTGTGCGACACCCGAAGGTCCTTCCGTGCGAGGCCCGGTAGTGGCACGGCGGACCGGACTCGGGAGGTCGGCGCCGTCGATAGCTGTACGGGCGGCCGGCCGGTTCCGTTCATTCCGCAGGTCGTCGGCCTGGGAGGCGGATGCGGGCGAGGACGAACCGTGGTGGTATGTCGCGAATATGCGAGCCGGATGGGTGGTGGACGGTAATGACGCAACAGGGCGGGACGAGCCAGGCCGTCCCCCGATCGGCCCGGACCGTGCCGCCCGGTGTGTGACGGCCATGTCGGCCGACGCCGCTCAGACCGCGGCAGGCTGCTCCATTCCCGCCGACTCAACGGGGGAATTGCGGATGCGGCGGCGCTTTGTCACCAGGACCGCGGTCCGGGTCAGGACCATGGCAAGGGACATGAAAACAAAGGCATTTGCGTAGACGTCCGGGCCGCTGAGCTCATTGTCGATGCTGAAGCGGATCAGCCCCTCGGTGAACCAGTGCTCGGCACCGTACGCGAAGAGCACGCGGGCGCTGGAAAGGACGATCCAGACGAGGGCGTAACCCAACCCTCCGGTGGTGTAGATGAGGCCGTCGGCGCCGCGGTGGGCGGGGAGCAGGGCGCCCGCCACCAGGCCGCAGATCACGCCCACTCCGACGCCGATGAGCTGCAACGAGGGCGCATTCCCCGAGGTCGGGAAGGAGTGCACGAAGATCACGATGATGACGGCGACCGCGAGTACGGAACGCACCATGCGCATATTGGTGACGCGGCGGCGGCCGAGATCGGTCGCCAGGATGATGGCCAGGATCGTGCCGCCGGCGATGAGTGCAGTGACGAACTGACTCAGGTGGTTCATGAAAATCGGGGCCCTTCCGCAATTCTGCGATGTCTGTCATTTCGGCGGCGTCCGCGATATCCCGCACCAGCATTCACCATGCGGCTTTCGGCCTCCGCGTTTCGCCGTCAACGACGCTATGGCGGTGGACCGTTGCCGCGGGACGACCGGCCGGTGGATTCGGGTGTCCACCGGTCGGTGGACAGTGCGGTGGAGAACGACGGGAGAAGGTTGCGGGGAGAGTGATAGGACTGTGGCCGGTCGCGTGAGGCGCGGTGCCGCCCGCGCCCCGGTGTGGGGCGATCGGATGCAGTCGGATGCAGGGGGACACACGGTGAGGCTTGACGCGCGGCGCGCGGCGGAGGCGCGGGTGCGCTGGTTCGGGCTGTGGGACAGCTACTTCGTGATCTGCTACCTGCTCACCACGGGGCTGGTTTTCACGTCCGGAGTCCCCCAGGGCCACCGTGTCGTCGCGATCGGTGCGCTGACGCTGATCGTGCCCTGGTACGCGGGGCTCGGGCGGCCGTTGATGCGGCACCGTACGAGCGACCGGCGCAACACCGTCTTCGCCGCCGGGCTGTTCGTGCTCTTCGGGGTGGCGGCCGCGGTCGATCTGATGAGCGCGTTCGCCCTGTTCGCGCTGGTCCCGATGCTGATGATGAGCCTGGCGGCCCGGGCGGCCGTCGTGACCGCCGTGCTCGGCAATCTCGTCCCCGTGACGATGCTGTGGCTGCAGGGCGGTGGCGCCGCGGGCCCGCTGGTGCTGTTCGTGCTGCTGGTGTCACTGCTGGGCATCGCGCTGTCCGTATTGCTCGGGCTGTGGATCAAGAGGGTGGTACGGCAGAACGAGGAGCACGCCGCGCTGATCGAGGAGCTGCGGCAGAACCGCGAGCAGGTGGCCCGGCTGTCCCACCAGGCCGGGATCTCCGCCGAACGCGAGCGGCTCGCGCGGGAGATCCATGACACCCTCGCGCAGAGCCTGATCAGCATCATCAGCCTGGTGCAGGCCGTCGATGCGGAGGTGGAGACCGCCCCCGCCACGGCCCGTGAACACCTCGCGCTGGTAGGGCGGGTGGCCAGGGAGAGCCTGGTGGAGGCCCGCGCCTTCGTCGCCGACCGGACGCCCGCGTCCTTGCAGGAGAGCTCCTTGGCCCAGGCCCTGCGGCGGCAGGCGGACGGGCTGACCGCACAGTCCGGGCTGCTGGTGCGGTTCGCCGTCGAGGGGACGGAGCGGCCGCTGCCGATGGCGGCCGGTGTCGTCCTGCTGCGTGCCGCGCAGGAGGCCGGCGCGAATGTACGCAAGCACGCCGAGGCCCGCACGGTGGACATGGTGCTCCGGTTCGGCGAGGGGCAGGTCGGGCTGCGGGTCGCCGATGACGGCAAGGGATTCGCCACGGAGCAGGGCGAGTTCGCCACGGCGGAGGAAAGAGGCGGGAGTGGCCCGAGTGGCAGTGCGGACGAGGACGAAGGCGGGGGCTTCGGGCTGCGGGGGATGGCGGCGCGGGTCGCGGAGACCGGAGGCGTGATGAGCGTGGTGAGCGAGCGGGGCGCGGGCACCGTCGTGGAGGTGAGGATTCCCTTGGCGGGAACGGTGGATGACGCGGACGCGGGCCCGGACGCGCAGGGGACAGACACGACCCGGGCAGACACGGACCGGACGGACCCGGACCGTGCCGGAGCACTCGGGAAGAGCCTCGCCGGAGCGCTCGGAAAGGGCCGCCGATGACCGGCATGGAAGCCACCGCTGCCGCCGCGGTACGGGTGCTGCTCGCCGATGACCATCCCGTCGTGCGCGAGGGCCTGTGCGCGATGCTCGCCGCCGATCCGGGGATCGAGGTCGTCGGGCAGGCGGGTTCCGGGGAGGAGGCCGTGGCGCTGGCGCAGCGGCTGGTGCCGGACGTGGTGCTGCTGGATCTGCGGATGGGCGGGATGGACGGGGTCGGCGCGACCGGGCACATCCGGCGGCAGACGCCGCACACCAAGGTCGTCATCGTCACCACGTACGAGGACGACGCCGACATCCTGCGGGCGGTGGAGGCGGGCGCGGCCGGCTATCTCCTCAAGGGCAGTTCACGGGCGGAGCTGACCGGCGCCGTGCACGCGGCGGCGCGCGGGGAGACCGTGCTGACCCCTTCGCTGGCCGGCAAGCTGTTCCGGGCGCGGACGGTGGAGGTACCGCTGCTGTCCGGCCGGGAGTGCGAGGTGCTGCAGTTGGTCAGCCAGGGCCTGACCAATGCGGAGATCGGCCGGAAGCTGTTCATCGGTGAGGCCACGGTCAAGACGCATCTGCTCCGGGCGTTCAAGAAGCTGGACGTCTCGGACCGGACGGCGGCGGTGATCACGGCGCTGGAGCGCGGGTTGCTGTCGTAGGGCGGGTCCGGTGGATCAGGGCCGGGTCCGCCCCGTCACCCCTCCCCCAGCCGGGCCCGGTCCGCTGCCGCTCTGCCCTGGTGCCAGCCGTCCGCGTCGCGTACGCCGCGCAGGCGGACCGGGGCGGTGTCGGGGAAGAGGGCGCCGGTGGTCTCCTCGACGGCGAGGTCGCGGGCGGCGAGGACCGGGCGGAGGTCGGGGGCCGCGGGGGCCGACTCGGCGGAGGCGGTGGCGGTCGCCGTGGCCGTGGCCTCGGCGAGCCGGTCGCGGATGCGGTCGGCGTAGGCGACGAGGAAGGTCTGGCGGAAGTCCCGGGTGCGGCGGGAGCGGCCGCGGGGCGTACCGCCCTGCTCCTTGAGAGCGCGCGGGAGGTCGTCGGCCGCGCGGTGCATCGCGGTGGTGGCCTGGAGCAGCAGCGAGGTGTAGAGCATCTCGGCCGCCTCCAGGTCGGGGGCGAAGCCGACGAGGGTGGAGAAGCCGACGTCGGCGGCCCAGACGGCTCGGCAGCGGTTGGCGGCCGCGACCGCGTCGAGCAGCAGCGCCTTGGCCTGTTCGTACGGGCCCTCGATGCCGATCCGGACCGCTGACGGGCCGGCGGTCCGCCCGCCCCGGGGGCCGTCCGCGCGGTCGAGGAGCGCCTCGTCGATGCTGTGCCGGGCCATCAGCTCCTGGGCCTTGGCGGACAGCGCCTCCGCCTCCTCGGCGTAGTCGGTCGCCTCGGCCTTGGCGAGCAGCCCGCGGATCCGGCCGAGGGCACGATCCGCGGCGGCGCCGGCCGGGCCGCTCTTCCCCGCGGTCCGCGGCGGGGCCGGCAGCGGGGTGATCCGGGGCAGCCGGGCGAGCGTGCGCAGCGCCGCCAGCACGTCGTACGCGGTCTCGAAGCGGGAGGTGCGGCGGCGGGCGGCCAGCGCGTCGAGATAGCCGCCGTCGGACGGCCACCAGACCTCGGCGCCGAGGTCGCGCAGCTGACCGGCCCAGCGGGGGTCCTGCGGGGGACGCGAGGCGGGCGGCCGGGCCGCCTCGGCCGCGACGGCATCGACGACCAGGGCCGCCAGGGTGGTACCGGGGGTCTCGCGCCGTACGATCCGCTCCAGGTCGGCGGGGTACCAGCCGCCCGCCCAGCACTGCCGCACGCCGGCCACGGCGGCGGCGACCACGGCCGCGCTCACCGCCTCCCAGCCGGCCTCGGCCGCGGCCAGCATCGAGGCGCCGGCCTCGATGGCGTCCTCGGCCGGCTCGCCGTCCGGCGCGTAACGGACGCTGCCGAGCACCTGCCCGACCAGTTCACCGGCCGCCGGCGACGACGGCCCGCCACGCCCATTTCTTCCGCGCTCGCTCACCCGCTCAACTGTACGGAGGACGGCGCCGCGCCCACGCTCCGGTACAGCAGGCCCGACGCCCGGCGCGCCCCCTTCAAGGGCGCCACCGGGCGTCGGTCCGGGCACGGGTGGGCGGCGGCCCCGGCGCACGTCCCGCGCCCGGTCCGCCGCCGTCACCCCTCGCCGTCACCCCGCGGCGTCACCGCCGTGGGGCCGCGAGGTCAGTGGACCGCGCTGCCGGCCACCCACTGCGACCAGGGCATGTTCCAGCCGTTGAGGCCGTTGTCCGGCTTGACGGTGCGCTCGGGGGAACTGATCACCTTGACGACGTCGCCGGTCTGCGAGTGGTCGAAGAACCATGCCCCGTCCGTCTTGCTGTCCTTGGCACCCTTGACGTCCTGGAGGCCGATGCAGCCGTGGCTGGTGTTGGCGTGGCCGAAGACGCCCTTGCCCCAGTAGTTGCCGTGGATGAAGGTGCCGGACGAGGTCAGGCGCTGGGCGTGCGGCACATCGTGGATGTCGTACTCGCCCTTGCCGCCCTTCTTCTTGAAGCCGACGGTCGAGCCGTCCATCCGGGTCTGCTTGAACCGCTCCGAGATGACCATCTGGCCGCTGTAGGTCGGGTGGTCGTCGGCGCCGGCCGAGATCGGCAGGGTCTTGATCGTGCGGCCGTCGCGCACCACCGTCATCTCGTGCTTCTTGGTGTCGACGGTGCTGACCTGCGAGTGGCCGACCCGGAAACCGACGGTCTTGTTCTGGATGCCCGTGACGCCCGGCGAGGCCTCGACGCCGTCCAGGCCCAGGGTCATGGTGACCTTGGAGTTCGCCTTCCAGTACTCCTGGGGGCGGAAGTCCAGCCGCTTGTCGTTGAACCAGTGGCCGACGACCGGCTGGTTGCTGTCGTCGGAAACCTTGATCGCGGACTGCACGGCGGTCTTGTTCGTGACCGGCTTGTCGAAGTTGACCGACACCGGCATGCCGACGCCGACGGTCGAGCCGTCCTCGGGCGTGAAGTTCCCGATGAAGCTGTTCGCCGGGGAGACGGTGGTGAAAGTGGAGTTCTCCACCGCCGTGCGGCCCTGGGCGTCCACGGCGTGCGCGGTGACCTTGTACTTGGTCGCACGGTTCAGTGGCTGGTTCGGCTTCCAGGAGCTGCCGTCGGCCGAGAGCGTGCCGTCGACGGTCTTCTTGGCGTCCACCGAGGTCAGGGCGACATCGGTGAGCTTTCCGTTGCTGACCGTGACCAGGGCGTCGCTGTTGATGCCCGCGTCGGTGGACCCGTCCGCCGGGAGGATCTTGATCCTGGCGTCGGAGGCGTCCTTCGCGGCCGCCTGGTCCACCTGCTGGATGTTCTCGTGACGGGTGCCGTCACTGTCACCCATGCCTCGGTCGGCCGCACTGCTGCCGCCACACGCTGCAAGCGTGAGTACGCCCCCCAGCAGCGCGGCGCTGGCCATAAGGCGTTTGCGACGCTTGCTGTCCGTTATCACACGCATCTCCATTGCTACCGGTTTCGCACGTATCCCCGAGCGAGCTGCCAACTGAACGCAGGCATATCTGGACGCAGGCATTCCGGCCGACGCCATGGAAACGCCTTTTCCGTTTCGTCGGTTCCATGCCTCCACAAAGTGTGGGGTAGGACACGTATCGGTCCGATGCCGGTCAGAAGGTGATCGCGGTGCGAAATCGGGCTCACCAGGGTCGGACATCGGGCTCGCTGCGGTAGAAATCGGGCTCGCCGACGTAGCCGGCCCCCGTACGGCGGGTGCCGTACGGGGGCCGTGGTCATCGGTCGGGCGAGCGCGCCGACGGGAGGGGGCGCGGCGCGGGAGGGGTGCCGGTCAGCCCTCCCCGTCGGCGTCGTCGGCCAGATCCCACTCCGCCGCGTCCCACTCGGCGTCCGGGTCGTAGTCGGTCAGCTCCTCGCTGCTCCAGGAGGCCTGCGCGAGTTCGGTCCCGGGCACCGCGGTGACCAGGTCGAACGGGTCGATCAGATGGGCCAGCGCGTCCGCCGGGTCCTCCTTGACCGCCTCCAGGGACTGTCTGCGCTCCTCGTCGGGGAGCGACGGGTCCTTGTCGATGTGGTCGACGGCGGCGCCGGTCAGCCGGCGGGTGTCGGTGATCTCCATGATCAGTTCGACATGAAGCCGCACAAAACGTGATGTCTCGCCATTGCTCATAGCACGGAGGTTAGGCATGGACGGGTCCCGACTTCCCCGCGACCCGCGGCTGTCATTAACATCTGAGGTCAACGGCCAATTCGCCGACCCACAAGGGGGATCGCATCCGTGACGGCACGACGACCACTGCTGACCGCCGCGGCCGCGGGATCGGTGCTGTTCGCCCTGTGGTTCGTACCGTCCGCCAATGCCACCGCGGAACATGACGGAGTGACAGATTCCCGTCCGCGGGCGGCCTCCGTACCGGCCGGGTCCGAGGTGGCCGACCGGGCCGGGGACCAGGCGCGGGACAGCGGCGACCGGTCCGCGACGACCACCGCGCACGACGGCGCCCGGTACGCGGGCGCCGACCGCCACCGGGCCGGCATCGCACCGCACTTCCTCGCCGACACCGGCAGCCCGGACACCACGCCGTACGTGATCGGGGGCACCGCCTGCCTCGCGCTCGGCGCCGGCCTGGTCAGCTACTCCGTCCGCCGCACCCGCGACGAGACCAGCTGAGACCGGCGCCCCGTCCGACTGCGTTACGCCAGCGCGCCGGTGACCGACTCCACCGCCGCCACCAGCTTCCCGTCCCGCACGAACGCATACGCGCCCGCCAGGTCGGGGGCGAGGAAGCGGTCGTCGCCCGGCCCCTCGATGCCCGCGCCGCGCACCGCGTCCAGCACGGCACGGGTGGCGGGGGCCGGCACCAGGCCCTCGCGCATCTCGATGGCGCGGGTCGCCGCGTAGAGCTCGACGGCGATGATCCGGGTCAGGTTGTCCACCGCGGTGCGCAGCTTGCGCGCCGCCGACCAGCCCATCGAGACATGGTCCTCCTGCATGGCGGAGGACGGGATGGAGTCCACCGAGGCCGGCGCGGCCAGCCGCTTCAGCTCGCTGACCAGCGCGGCCTGGGTGTACTGGGCGATCATCAGGCCGGAGTCGACGCCCGGGTCGCCGGCCAGGAAGGCGGGCAGCCCGTGTGAGCGGTTCTTGTCCAGCAGCCGGTCGGTACGGCGCTCCGCGATCGAGCCCAGGTCGGCCGCGGCGATGGCCAGGAAGTCCAGGACGTAGGCGACCGGCGCGCCGTGGAAGTTGCCGTTGGACTCGACCCGGCCGTCCGGGAGGACGACGGGGTTGTCGACGGCGGCGGCCAGCTCGCGGTCGGCGACCAGCCGGGCGTGGTCGAGGGTGTCCCGGCCGGCGCCGGCGACCTGCGGGGCGCAGCGGATGGAGTAGGCGTCCTGGACGCGCGGGGCGTCGTCCTGGAGGTGGCCGGTGAAGCCCGAACCGGCCAGCACCTTGGACATGTTGGCGGCCGCGGCCGCCTGGCCGGGGTGCGGGCGGATGGCGTGCAGCTCGGGCGCGAGGACCTTGTCCGTGCCGAGCAGCGCCTCCAGGGACAGCGCCGCGGTGATGTCCGCGGAGGTGAACAGCCGGGCGAGATCGGCGCAGGCCATCACGAGCATGCCGAGCATGCCGTCGGTGCCGTTGAGGAGCGCCAGGCCCTCCTTCTCGCGCAGCTCGACGGGCTCGATGCCGTGCGCGGCCAGCAGCTCACCGGCCGGGCGGACCACACCGTCGGGGCCCTCCGCGTCGCCCTCGCCCATCAGCGTCAGCGCGCAGTGCGAGAGCGGTGCGAGGTCGCCGGAGCAGCCGAGCGAGCCGTATTCGTGGACGACGGGGGTGATGCCGGCGTTGAGTATCGCGGCCATCGTCTCGACGACCAGGGGGCGGACGCCGGTGTGCCCGGAGGCGAGGGTCTTGAGCCGCAGGAACATCAGGGCCCGGACCACCTCGCGCTCGACCTGCGGGCCCATGCCGGCCGCGTGCGAGCGCACGATGTTGCGCTGGAGCTGGACCCGCAGCTCGGGGCTGATGTGCCGGACGGCCAGGGCCCCGAAGCCGGTGGAGACGCCGTAGACGGGGTCGGGCTTGGCGGCGAGTTCGTCGATGAAGGCGCGGGAGGTGGCGACGGCCGCGAGGGCCTCCTCGGACAGCTCGATCCGGGCCGCACCGCGGGCCACCGCGATGACGTCCTGTGCGCTCGTGCCGGACGTCCCCAGCACCACAGTGTGCATATCCATATTCAGGCACCCTAGAGACTGAATCGCCAGATGTCACCACCGGATTTCGGGATCACCCCCGCCCCGGGGGGCACAGCCCGTCGAGCCGGGGCGCGGGGCGCGGCGCACCCTCATCTCCGGAAGCGCCGGCGCTCGGGGCCCGGCCGCCGGTCCGGGGCGTCCGCGAGCCGGACGACCGGGTCGTCCTTGCCGCCGTGCCGCCCGGCGACCACCGGCTCGCCCGACCGCGCCGCCTTGGCCTTGTACTGCGCGGCGTCCGCGAGCCGGAAGAGCCGCCGGGGGCTGCGCACCTCACCGATCGGATCGCCGGTCGAGGCGACCCCGACCGCGACCCCCTCACCGAGGTCCAACTCCCCCGCCCGGTCGCACAGTTCACCGGCCACCTTGACCACCTCGTCGGCCGGCGGGCCCACCGCCAGCAGACAGAACTCGTCGCCGCCGAGCCGGGCGGCCAGGGTGCCCGGCAGCATGGCGCCGCACAGCGACAGCACCGAGCCGAAGCGCTCCAGCAGCCGGTCGCCGACCGCATGGCCGCGGGAGTCGTTCACCCGCTTCAGACCGTTCAGATCGCACACCACCAGGCTGACCACCACCTCGTCGCTGCGGTGCAGCTCCAGCGCCTCGTCCAGCCGCATGTCGACGGCGCGGCGGTTGGCGAGACCGGTCAACGAGTCCGTGAACGCCAGCCGGCGCACCTCCGCCAGCCGCTCGGTCTGGGCGATCCCGGCGGCCGTCACGGCGGCGAGCACCCCGGCGAAGTCGGCGTCCGCCCGGCCGAAGACCGGCTCCCCCGTACGCCGCGCGACATACAGCTCGCCCCACGCCCGGCCGTGCAGCACGATCGGCGCGACCACACAGCAGCCGCGGCCCCGGCGGCGCAGCGCGGCCACCCGCTGGGTGTTGCCCCGGCCGCCGTCCCGCTCCGCCTGCGCCGGGTCGCCGGCCGGCCCCTCGGCATCCTCCACCCAGGCGCTGGACTCGCCGCCGCCCGCCCACTGCTCGTGCACGAAGCCGGCGATCTCCGGGAACTCGTGGACCGGGTAGCTCTCGTCCTCCGGGAACTCCTCCTCGCCGTCGGCGAGTTCGCCGGTGTTGACCAGCACCCGCAGCTTCCCCAGTTCACGCTCCCATTTCGAGATCGCCGCGAAGGAGCCGCCCAGGGCCTGGCAC
The DNA here is from genome assembly GCF_900221035.1 of Streptomyces sp. 2323.1. Lineage (NCBI taxonomy): Bacteria > Bacillati > Actinomycetota > Actinomycetes > Kitasatosporales > Streptomycetaceae > Streptomyces > Streptomyces sp. 2323.1. The sequence goes on from NZ_LT907981.1 coordinate 3,019,352, forward strand.
ACGCCCTGGGCCGCGGCGTGCGCCGATTCGCGCGGCGTGTGGGCGGCCGCCATCGCCTGCGCCAACTCCACCACGGCCCGCAGCCTCGCATCGCCCTCGCCCGTCACCGGATCCTCGCATTCCGTCACCGTGAGCACGCTCTGTATTCCAGCGTAGGAATGTTTAACCCCTTCCGCCCCTTCCGGTACGCGTTCGACACCCGGGCGCCCCGCGCGTCGGCCCTGGTCGGGGCGGGACGGGTGACCCTCCGGTGAGGCCTTGCGGGCAGGTCTTACGGTGCGTCACCGAGGCGGCGCGTACGACGCCACCGCCGGCCGGCCGCGGTCACCGGCCCGCCGGTCGCCGGTCGCCGCGGTCACCGGCCCGCCGGTCGCCGGTCGCCGCGGTCACCGGGCCCCGCCCCGACCCCGTTTCACTCGCCGGGCCACTGCGGTTCCCGCTTCTCGTTGAAGGCCGCCACGCCCTCCGTCCGGTCCCCGGAGAAGGCCACACTGCGCCAGGCGCCGTCCTCCAGATCCAGGCCGGTCCGCAGGTCCAGTCCGTGCCCCAGCCGCATCGCGCGCTTGGCGGCGCGCAGTCCGAGCGGCGAGTTCCGGGCGATCCGGGCCGCCAGCTCCAGCGCCTCGGCACGGTCGCGCCCGTCCTCGACCAGCTGGTCGACCAGGCCCAGCTCCGCGGCCTCGGGCGCCGGCACCCGCCGCGCGGTGAACACCAGCTCGGCCGCCCGCGCCGCGCCCACCCGGCGTGGCAGCAGCTGGGTGCCCCCGCCGCCCGGGATGACGCCCACCGACACCTCCGGCAGGCCGACCGTGGCCGTACCGTCGGCCACGATCAGATCGCAGGCCAGCGCCAGCTCGTAGCCGCCGCCGAGCGCAAAGCCGTGCACCGCGGCGATGGTGGGCATCGGCAGTTCCAGTACGCCCGTGTAGGCGGCGCGGGTGCGCGGGCGCTGCCGCATCAGCTCCGCGTCGGTGAGGGAGTTGCGCTCCTTGAGGTCCGCGCCGACACAGAACGCCCGCTCGTGGGTGGAGGTGAGGACCACCGCCCGCACGGAGCGGTCCGCCGCCAGCGCGTCGCAGGCCTGCGCCAGGCTGTCGGCCATGGCCGTCGACACGGCGTTCATGGCCTTGGGACGGTCCATGATCAGTTCCGCCACGTGGTCATGGCGCTCGATGGCGACCCAGCCGTCCGCGCCGAACCGTTGCTGTGGCATGCAAGCCCTCCCTGTGAACGGACGTTGACCTGACGGAGGGATCATGTCAGGTACGCGCCTCGGGGCACAGGAGGGGGAAGAGGCCCGTGGGAAAGGCCGTACGCCCTTCCGACGGCCCCGGTCAGCCGCGGCGGCTCAGCAGCCAGGGCTCGACCACGCCCAGGCCGCGCACCGGCCGCTGCCACATCGGCTGGAGCGCGAAGCGGTACGACGGGGCCGGGCCGCCGGTGCCCTCCTCGGCGGCCTTCTCCGCGGCCGCGGCCTCGGCCTCGGAGACCGGCGCCTCGCCGATCCGCCCCAGCTCCTCGGCGAACGCCTCGTCCACCAGCACGGTGTCCTTCGGCGCTATCGAGGTCAGGCGGCTGGCGAGGTTCACGGTCGTACCGAAGACATCGCCCATCCGGGTCGTGACCGTGCCGAAGGCGATGCCGACCCGCAGCTCCGGCATCGTCTCGTCGTGGGTCATCGTCTCGATCAGCCGCAGGCCGATCTCGGCGGCGACGCCGGCGTCGTCGGCGGAGAAGAGGACCTCGTCACCGAGGGTCTTGATGAGCCGGCCGCCGTGCGCGGCCACCAGGTCGGAGCAGGTGGTCTCGAACGCCTCCACCAGCTCGCCGAGTTCCTCCTCCTCCAGGCGGCGGGTCAGGCGGGTGAAGCCCACCAGGTCGGCGAAGCCCACCGCGAGCCGGCGGTCGACCATCTCGGCGTCGTCCTGGGCCCGTACGACCCGGCCGGTGGCGGCGGCGAGCTGGCGCCGCCAGACGTAGACGAGGAACTCCTCCAGCTCGGGCAGCAGCAGCTCGACCAGCGGATAGGTGATCTCCGTACGGGTCAGGCCGGAGTCCTGGGGCTCGGTGAGGCCCTCCAGGAAGGAGTCGATCTGCCAGTCGGCCAGACGGGCGGTGGTCTGGCCCGTGGACCGGGCGACCTGGATGGCCATGGCCTCGCTCAGCAGGCCCGCCTCCACGAGACCGGCGAGGCGGCGCAGGGCCAGCACATCGGCCTCGGTGAGGGCCTTGACCTGGCCGATGTCGGCGAAGCCCATGGCCCGCCAGAAGCGCGCCGCGAGATCCATGGAGACACCGGCGCCGCGGGCCGCCTGGAACGGGGTGTAGCGGCGGTCGGCGCCGAGGATGAGCTGTTCGAGGCGGATGGCGATGTTGTTCTCGTCGTCCTCGCCCCTGGCCGCCGGGGCGGCGTCGGGGGCGGTGCCCGCCGCGTCGGCCCGGTCCTGTGCGGAGGGCTCGGCGGGGACGCCGCCCGCACCGCCGCCCGAGGCCCGTACGGAGCCCTCGGGGGGGACGTCGCGCACGGCGTCGTCCTCGGTGTCCACGTCGCGCGGGGTGGCGCCCGAGTCGTCGGCGGTCACCGGCCGCTCCCTGTCCGATCCCTGCGCACTGCCCTTCCGATCACTGCTCGCCGGTGGTCCGCTCCCTGGCGGACCGCCTCAACGATACGGCAGGTGTGCTCTGGCTCACTCTCACATGCCCGCTCTGACCACGGAAGAGGAGGGGTGCGCCGGTGCGGCGGGCGGGTGGTCCGCCGGCGCCGGACGCGGTCACCCTTCGTGGCCGGCACCGTCCCCGGGCCCGGCCGGGGGCGCGGGGCGCAGATGGATGATGTCCCCCGCCCCGACCGGCTGCTGCACGCCGTCCGCGGTGGCCAGCACCAGGCGGCCGTCGCCGTCGATGGCCACGGCCTCGCCGGTGAGGTCGCCGCCGCCGGGGAGTTCTGCGCGTACGGAGCGGCCCAGGGTGGCGCAGCCGGCGGCGTAGGCCTCCTGGAGGCGGCTGGCGGCGGGGTCGCCGTCGGCGGTCTGCCATTCGCCGTACCAGTGCTCCAGCGCGCGCAGGACGGCGCGCAGCAGCGGGTCACGGTCGATGGTGCGGGCGCCGGCCAGGGCCAGCGAGCCGGCCGTGGGCACGGGGAGCTCCTCGGCGGTGAGGGAGACGTTGAGGCCGATGCCGACGACGACGCCTTCGCCGGCCCGCTCCGCGAGGATGCCGCCCGCCTTGCGCTCCGCGGCGGCCCCGCCCGTGCCGGACCCGCCTGCTCCCGACCCGCCCGGTTCCTCGGCGGAAGTCACCAGGAGGTCGTTGGGCCACTTGAGTGCCGTGTCGATGCCGGCCGCGCGGGAGACGGCGGTGGCGGTGGCGACGCCGGCGAGCAGCGGCAGCCAGCCCCAGCGCTCCACGGGGACCCGGGGGGTGAGGTAGACGGAGAAGAAGAGTCCGGAGCGCGGGGGCGCCGACCAGGCACGGTCGAGGCGGCCGCGGCCGGCGGACTGCTCCTCGGCCACCAGGACGGCGCCCTCGGCGGCCTCGCCCCGGGCCGCCCGCTCCGCCAGGTCGGTGTTGGTGGAACCGGTGGCGGGGACGACGTCCAGGGAGGTCCACAGCGAGCCGGGGCGCACCAGGGCCCGGCACAGTGCCGTGGCGTTCAGCGGCGGGCGGCCCAGATCACTCCAGCGACCGGCATCTTTGTCCCGGTTTTCCGGTGGTTGAGGCGTCATGGGACCAGCCTAGGTGTGGTCAACGACGCAGTGCCGCTGAGCAGTCCCGCGGATACGCTACGAGTCGGTAGCCACACCCGTACCACTCTTGGGGCCTGTCGTTTGGATCAGGTCGGATCAGGGAGCGGGGTCTGGTGCGTGCAGCTGCAAGGCGGAGGATTGAGGCAACGCGGAGCGTTGCTGATTGACGACAACGCCGCAGATGCGCGTGCCAGACCCCGCGAGCCCGACCTGATCCAAACGACAGGCCCTAGTACGAGCACCAGTCCAGGACGAGCAGGAGCCGCATCCCGATGTCCGAGCCGGAAGCACACATCCACACCACCGCGGGCAAACTGGCGGATCTGCAGCGGCGGGTCGAAGAGGCCACGCATGCCGGTTCCGCCCGTGCCGTGGAAAAGCAGCACGCCAAGGGCAAGTTGACGGCGCGTGAGCGCATCGACCTGCTGCTGGACGAGGGCTCGTTCGTCGAGCTGGACGAGTTCGCGCGGCACCGGTCGACCAACTTCGGGCTGGAGCAGAACCGCCCCTACGGCGACGGCGTGGTGTCCGGCTACGGCACGGTCGACGGCCGCCCGGTGGCGGTCTTCTCCCAGGACTTCACCGTCTTCGGCGGGGCGCTGGGCGAGGTCTTCGGCGAGAAGATCGTCAAGGTGATGGACTTCGCGCTCAAGACCGGCTGCCCGGTCATCGGCATCAACGACTCCGGCGGCGCGCGCATCCAGGAGGGCGTGGTCTCGCTGGGCATGTACGGCGAGATCTTCCGCCGCAACACCCACGCCTCGGGTGTGATCCCGCAGATCAGCCTGATCGTCGGCCCGTGCGCGGGCGGCGCGGTCTACTCCCCCGCCATCACCGACTTCACGGTCATGGTCGACCAGACCTCCCACATGTTCATCACCGGACCGGACGTGATCAAGACCGTCACCGGCGAGGACGTGGGCTTCGAGGAGCTGGGCGGCGCCCGTACCCACAACACCACCTCGGGCGTGGCCCACCACATGGCGGGCGACGAGAAGGACGCCATCGACTACGTCAAGGGTCTGCTGTCCTACCTCCCGTCCAACAACCTCTCCGAGCCGCCGGCCTTCCCGGAGGAGGCGGACCTGGAGACCTCGGACACCGACCGTGAGCTGGACGTCCTGATCCCGGACTCGGCCAACCAGCCGTACGACATGGTCTCCGCGATCGAGCACGTCCTGGACGACGGCGAATTCCTGGAGACCCAGGCGCTGTTCGCGCCGAACATCGTCACCGGCTTCGGGCGGGTGGAGGGCCACGCGGTCGGCGTGGTCGCCAACCAGCCGATGCAGTTCGCCGGCATCCTGGACATCAAGGCGTCGGAGAAGGCCGCACGGTTCGTGCGGACCTGCGACGCGTTCAACGTCCCGGTGATCACCTTCGTGGACGTGCCCGGCTTCCTGCCCGGCACGGACCAGGAGTACGACGGCATCATCCGGCGCGGCGCCAAGCTGATCTACGCGTACGCGGAAGCCACCGTCCCGCTGATCACGGTCATCACGCGCAAGGCGTTCGGCGGCGCGTACGACGTGATGGGCTCCAAGCACCTGGGCGCGGACCTCAACCTGGCCTGGCCGACCGCGCAGATCGCCGTCATGGGCGCGCAGGGCGCGGTCAACATCCTGCACCGCCGCACGCTGGCCTCGATCGAGGACCCGGCCGCCCTGGACGAGCGCCGCCAGGAGCTGATCCAGGAGTACGAGGACACCCTGCTCAACCCGTACGTCGCGGCCGAGCGCGGCTACGTCGACGCGGTGATCATGCCGTCCGAGACGCGCCGGCACATCGTCCGCGGGCTGCGCACGCTGCGCAACAAGCGCGAGTCGCTGCCGCCGAAGAAGCACGGCAACATCCCCCTCTGACCGGCAGCACCCGTCCCACGACCAGCGAAGGAGGCGTCGTCGATGATCAAGGTCGTACGGGGCAATCCCACCCCCGAGGAGCTGGCCGCCGCGCTTGCGGTGGTGCAGGCCCGCGCGGCGGCGGTCGCGACCGCCGCGCCCGGCGGGAAGGACCGCGGCACCGAATGGTCGGACCCCGCGTCCACGGTTCCGGCGCGGGCGCGGATGCCGCACCCGGGCCCGCGGGCCTGGCGGACGAGTTACTGGCCGCACTGAGCGGCCGCGGCGTGCGGTGACCGGCCGGGCGGACCGGTCATGTCGGTGCACCGTGCACGGAATAGTCCTTTGCGTGTGTGGCGCCTGAGTACGCGTACTCAGGCGCCACACGCACAACGGGCACAGGATCGATACATGCTGTGGTCAGATCCGCCCGATGAGCCGCCTGAGGAGCTGCGCGAGGTACAGGCAAAGCTCCGCCGGCTGGGCATCGTGCTGGCCGTCGCAGCGGTGGTGGTGATGCTCCTGCTCGCGGGGGGCTAGCCAGGCCCGTCACCCGGCGGCCGCGGCGGTTGTTCCCGTCCGCGGGGAGGTAACGGTCACAGCACTCCCCCGCAACCATCGCCCCTGAATTCCCTTCTTTCCCTCCCGAGGGCGCAAATCGGTCACGGCGCCGGGCCGGCAGCCGAACGGGAGGGAAGAGCGATGAACAGGCCGTTGAGGCATACAGCCGTCTTCTGCGGGGTGCTGATGCTGGCGCTGCTGGTCCGTGCCACCTGGGTCCAGTTCGTCCAGGCCGACAAGCTGGCCAGCGACCCCAACAACCGCCGCGTCAAGATCGAGGCGTTCTCCTACCCGCGCGGCAACATCATCGTCGGCGGCCAGCCGGTCACCGGCTCCGTGGCCACCTCCGGCGACTTCAAGTACAAGCGCACGTACAAGGACGGCCCGATGTACGCGCCGGTCACCGGGTTCGCCTCGCAGGCGCAGGGCACCTCGTTCCTGGAGAGCGTCTACGGCAAGGTGCTCAGCGGCAAGGACGACCGGCTCGCCCTCAAGCAGGCCAAGGACGTGCTGACCGGCGAGAAGCCGCGCGGCGGCGATGTGCTCACCACCATCGACCCCAAGGCACAGAAGGCCGCGTACAAGGGGCTGACCGACCTCGACGCCAAGGGCGCGGTGGTCGCGCTCGACCCGCGCAACGGCAGGGTCCTCGCGCTGGCCTCCACGCCCTCCTACGACCCCTCGCAGTTCGCCGGGATCTCCACCGCCGAGAGCAACAAGTTCAAGGCGCTGGACGCCGACAAGAGCAAGCCGCTGAGCAACCGGGCGCTGCGCGAGACCTATGCCCCCGGCTCCACCTTCAAGATCCTCACCGCGGCCGCCGCCCTGGAGCACGGCGTGATCAGCGACATCAACGCCCCCACCGGCGCCCCCGCCCCGTACCAGCTGCCGCTCAGCTCGACCAAGATCGGCAACGACGTGGCCGGTGCGCCCTGCGACAAGGCCTCGCTGAAGACCGGCATGCAGTGGTCGTGCAACAACGTCTTCCTGGACACCGCGCTGAAGGTCGGCAAGGACAAGATGCGCGAGACCGCCGAGAAGTTCGGGTTCAACTCCGACGTCTACGACAAGGAGTTCGGCGACATGCTGGCCACCAAGAGCCTCTACCCCGCCAAGCTCGACAAGCCGCAGACCGCCCTCACCGGCATGGGCCAGGGCAGCCTCACCAGCACCCCGATGCAGATGGCGATGGTGACCGCCGCCCTCGCCAACGACGGCAAGCTGATGATGCCGCACCTCGTCGACGAGGTGCGCGGCCCCGACCTGTCGACGCTGGAGAAGCCCGAACCGAAGCAGAAGTCCCAGGCCGTCTCCGCCGACACCGCGAAGAAGGTGCAGGAGATGATGGAGTACACCGTCTCGGAGGGCACCGCCTCCAAGGCGAAGATCGACGGCGTGACCGTCGGCGGCAAGACCGGCACCGCCCAGCACGGCGCGAACGTCAACGACGAGCGCCCCTATGCCTGGTTCGTCTCCTACGCCAAGCAGAGCGACGGCTCCTCCCCGGTCGCGGTCGCCGTCTTCGTCGACCCCAAGGACATCGACATCCCCCGGTCGGAGATCGCCGGCGGCAAGCTGGGCGGGCCGATCGCGAAGTCGGTGATGGAAGCGGTGCTGAAGAAGTAGTCCGGGCACACCGCGGCCTTCCGGGGCTCCGTACGATGGCGCACATGACCGAAGAGCCCCGCCCCCGCCGTCTCGTCCTCGCCTCCCAGTCCCCCGCCCGGCTGGCCCTGCTGCGGCAGGCCGGGCTGGCGCCCGAGGTCGTCGTCAGCGGTGTCGACGAGGACGCGCTGAGCGCCGCCACACCCGAGGAGCTGGCCCGGATACTCGCCGAGGCGAAGGCCGCCGCCGTCGCCGCCCGCCCGGAGATCCACGGCGCACTGGTCGTCGGCTGCGATTCCGTCCTGGAGCTGGACGGGCGGGCGCTGGGCAAGCCCGCGGACGCCGAGGACGCCACCGCCCGCTGGAAGTCCATGCGCGGCCGCTCCGGCATCCTGCAGACCGGCCACTGCGTCATCGACACCGCGACCGGCCGCCAGGCGGCCGCCACCGCCTCGACCACCGTCCGCTTCGGCGAGCCGACCGACGACGAGATCGCCGCCTACGTCGCGAGCGGCGAGCCGCTGTACGTCGCCGGCGCCTTCACCCTCGACGGCCGCTCCGCCCCCTTCATCGACGGCATCGACGGCGACCCGGGCAATGTCATCGGCCTGTCCCTGCCGCTGCTGCGCCGGCTGCTCGCGGACCTGGACGTGGCGATCACCGACCTGTGGACCTGACGCCCCCGGCGGTAAAACCCGGTGGCCTGCGCCGCCCGGGTCGTACGCTGCCCGCATGGCGACCGTAGTCGAACTGATCAGCTACCCCGTCAAGGGCTGTGCCGGCATCCCGGCGGCCGAGGCGGAGCTCACCCCGGCCGGCCTCCGGCACGACCGCAGCTTCATGGTCGTCGGGACGGACGGCGTGTTCCGCAGCCAGCGCAAGGACCCGAAGCTGGCGGTGATCCGGCCCGAGGTCAGCGCCGACGGGACCCGGCTCACCCTGTCGGCGCCGGGAGTTGACCCCCTCCGGTTCGGCATCGACCCCGGCACCGGGACGGCGGACCGGGCCGAGGTCGAGATGTTCGGCACGCCGTACCGCGCGGTCGACCAGGGCGCCGAAGCGGCCGACTGGCTCTCGGAGGTGCTGGGCGCGCCCAGCCGGCTGGTGCGCGTCCCCCCGGAGCACGGCCGGGTGACCGACGGCCTCACCCCCGGCACGTCCGGCTTCGCCGACAGCAGCGCCGTGCACGTCCTCTCCCGCGCCTCCCTCGACGACCTCAACGCCCGCATCACCGCGGCCGGGCGGGCACCGCTGCCGATGAGCCGTTTCCGGCCCAACCTCGTCGTCGACGGCTGGACGGAGCCGGGGACCGAGGACCGGGCGCGGCGCCTGACCGTCGGCGACTGCGAGCTGGGCTTCACCAAGCTCGCCGTGCGCTGCGCCGTGACCCTCGTCGACCAGCGCACCGGCGGCAAGGCCGGACCCGAGCCGCTGCGCACGCTCGCCTCCTACCGGCGGGCGCCCGAGGGCGGGGTGGCGTTCGGCTCGAAGTTCTCCGTGGTGAAGACCGGAAAGGTGGCGGTCGGCGACGCATTCCACGTCACCGACTGGGGAACCGATTGATCCGGAACGACTCGATCGCCCCGATCGACGCCATCGCGAGGAGTGCGCTGCATGCCCAAGATTCTCATCATCGCCGGCGACGCCACCGAGGACCTGGAGTTCTTCTACCCGTACCAGCGGCTGCTGGAGGAGGGCTACGAGCCCCGGATCGCCGCCCCGACGCACAAGAAGCTGCAGTTCGTCGTCCATGACTTCGTCGACAACTTCGACACCTACGTCGAGCGCGAGGGCCACTCCTGGCCGTCCGACCTCGCCCTGTCCGACGTCGATCCGGCCGAGTACGCGGCGCTGGTGCTCCCCGGCGGCCGGGCCCCCGAGTACCTGCGCAACGACGCCGACTACCGGCGCCTCGTGAGCCACTTCTTCGACGCCGACAAGCCCGTCGCCCACATCTGTCATGCGGCGATCACCCTGGCCCCGCTCGGCCTCCTCAAGGGCCGCCGGACCGCCGCCTATCCCGCCTGCGCACCGGACGTGGAGATGGGCGGCGGGACCTTCGTCGACGACTCGGCCGTGGTGGACGGCAAGGTCGTCTCCGCCCGCGCCTGGCCCGACCACCCGGACTGGATGCGCGCGTTCATGGACGTCCTGCGGGAGCACGCCCCGGTGAAGAAGAGCGCCGGGGACCGCTGACCCCGGCGCCCCAACTCGGCCCGGGAGCGAGGGCGTCAGGCAGACGTAGGAGCGGCCGGCGGTACGCCGTTCGGGGGGTTTTCCGCGTTTCCGCGCGCGTCCCCCGGACGGCCCTCCCCGTACGCCACCAGCGTCAGCACCAGCAGCCCCAGCACGACCATCAGCGCGAGGAAGGCGACCCAGCCGGCCAGCCCGACGGCGAGGGCGCCCAGGACGCCGTGCACCACGGCACAGCTGATGAGGCAGATGCGGGCGAAGCCGGCAGGCGCCCGGTCCCGCAGCGCGCTGCGGACCAGGAGGGCCGCGCAGAGCAGCAGATAGAGGCCGAAAACGCCGCCGCCGATCCAGGATCCGGCGGACATCGCGCGCGGCTGGAGCCCGGCCAGGGACATCTGCTGCCGGTCCACGACGATGCTCAGGATCCAGTTGAGCAGCACGATCCCGAACGCCTCCAGGACCAGGACCACCGCCGCGACCAAGGCCACCGGCCGTCGGGCCATCGTCACCCCGTCCACCCACTTCCGCCGTTTTGCCGTGCCCGGTCGCCCAGGTGGGCGCCGGTTTCCGCGTTTTCCGCCGTTACCGCAAGTACAGAAGACATCGGGCACGCTACTAATGGGTAATGCCTGGGGCAAGGGTTCTGCACGGGTGGATACGGACCATGGCGAGCGGCGCGCGGCGGCACGCCGGAGGGACGGAGCCGACCGCAAAGTTTCCTTCGCCCATTCGTAGGGACTCCACAAAGAATTGACGATCCGCAGGACGCCAGAAGCGCGAGACCTAAGCCACACCAGGACTCGAGCCGGAGCCCAGGAATCCGGGCCTACCCTGGGACACCAGGGGACTTAGGTCTCTCACTGGCGCCCCGAGCACACTCCGTGTGGGCAAGCTCACCCCAGGGAACGGGTCGGCACGCGGTGTCGCCAGTCCCTAAAATCGCCGCATCCATAAGTTACGGCGAAGCGCCAAGGAAGGACCCATCGTGCGCAAGGTGCTCATCGCCAACCGTGGCGAAATCGCTGTTCGCGTTGCCCGTGCATGCCGGGACGCGGGGATCGGGAGCGTAGCCGTCTACGCCGACCCCGACCGGGACGCCCTGCACGTCCGCGCGGCAGACGAGGCGTACGCCTTGGGCGGTGACACTCCTGCCACCAGCTACCTGGACATCGCCAAGGTCCTGGCCGCCGCCGCCGATTCCGGCGCCGACGCCATCCACCCCGGGTACGGCTTCCTGTCGGAGAACGCCGAGTTCGCCCAGGCCGTCCTCGACGCCGGACTGACCTGGATCGGCCCGCCGCCCCACGCCATCCGCGACCTCGGCGACAAGGTCGCCGCCCGGCACATCGCCCAGCGCGCCGGTGCCCCCCTGGTCGCCGGCACCCCCGACCCGGTCTCCGGCGCCGAGGAGGTCGTGGCCTTCGCCAAGGAGCACGGCCTGCCCATCGCGATCAAGGCGGCCTTCGGCGGCGGCGGCCGCGGCCTGAAGGTCGCCCGCACCCTCGACGAGGTGCCCGAGCTGTACGACTCCGCGGTACGCGAGGCGGTCGCCGCCTTCGGCCGCGGCGAGTGCTTCGTCGAGCGGTACCTCGACCGCCCCCGGCACGTCGAGACCCAGTGCCTGGCCGACAAGCACGGCAACGTCGTCGTGGTCTCCACCCGCGACTGCTCGCTCCAGCGCCGCCACCAGAAGCTCGTCGAGGAGGCCCCGGCCCCCTTCCTGAGCGACGAGCAGAACGCCGAGCTCTACCGCGCCTCCAAGGCCATCCTCAAGGAAGCCGGCTACGAGGGCGCGGGCACCTGCGAATTCCTCGTCGGCCAGGACGGCACCATCTCCTTCCTGGAGGTCAACACCCGCCTCCAGGTCGAGCACCCGGTCACCGAGGAGGTCACCGGCCTCGACCTGGTCCGCGAGATGTTCCGGATCGCCGACGGCGAAGAGCTCGGCTACGACGACCCGGCGGTGCGCGGCCACTCCTTCGAGTTCCGCATCAACGGCGAGGACCCGGGCCGCAACTTCCTCCCGGCCCCCGGCACGGTCACGAAGTTCGACGCGCCGGCCGGCCCCGGCGTCCGCCTGGACGCGGGCGTCGAGTCCGGCTCGGTCATCGGCCCCGCCTGGGACTCCCTCCTCGCCAAGCTGATCGTCACCGGCGCCACCCGCGCGCAGGCCCTGCAGCGCGCCTCCCGCGCGCTGGCGGAGTTCACCGTCGAGGGCATGGCCACCGCCATCCCCTTCCACCGCGCCGTCGTCACCGACCCGGCCTTCGCCCCCGAACTCACCGGCTCCGCCGACCCGTTCACGGTCCACACCCGCTGGATCGAGACCGAGTTCGTCAACGAAATCCCGCCGTTCACGGCGCCCGGCACCGACGAGGCCGAGGCGGACACCCGCGAGACGGTCGTCGTCGAGGTCGGCGGCAAGCGCCTGGAGGTCTCGCTGCCGTCCTCGCTGGGCATGCCGCTGGCCCGCGCCGCGGTCGCCGGCGGTGCCAAGCCCAAGCGCAAGGCCGCCAAGAAGTCCGGCTCCGCCGCCTCCGGCGACGCGCTCGCCTCCCCGATGCAGGGCACCATCGTCAAGGTCGCCGTCGAGGAGGGCCAGCAGGTCACCGAGGGCGAGCTGGTCGTCGTCCTGGAAGCCATGAAGATGGAGCAGCCGCTCAATGCGCACCGCTCCGGCACCATCAAGGGCCTGACCGCCGAGGTCGGCGCCGCCCTCACCTCCGGCGCCGTCATCTGCGAGATCAAGGACTGACGCGACACCGTCCGACAGACGCGAGGGGCTCCCGGCACATCCGCCGGGAGCCCCTCGCGTCTACCGGGAGCCCTCCGCCCGGCTGTCACGGCTAGGAATTCCCCACCACATCCTCCGGGAACGTCAGCGAACGGCTCATCCACTGCAGCGCCGTGGGAAGTTCACGCCGCCAGGTGGCGAAGTTGTGGCTGCCGTGGTCGAGCACGACGGACTCCGCCTTCATCGGCGGCTTGACGGCCGCCAGAAACGCCCTGGCCGCCGGGTAGTTCTTCTCCCCGCTGCGGCTCGTGCCGACAAGGACGTCCACCTGGGGTGCGGGCAGATGCCGCAGCCGCCACATCAGATCGTGCTCCTGACGGCGGCGGGCCCGGTCCCGGCCGTCACCGAAGAGATTGCCGGTGGTGGGATCGTCGGCGACCTTGTAGTCGGGCGAGAGCGCGGCCGCCGAGGTGTACGTACGGTCGTGCCGCATGGCGAGCTGGAGGGCGCAGCTGCCGCCCGAGGAGTACCCCATCACGCCCCAGCCGCCGGGGTCGTGGCCGACGCGGTAGTGCGACCGCAGCGCGTCCGGCACATCGCGGGCGAAGAACGTCTCGGCCTGCGGGCCGCCGGGCACATCGACGCACTGGGTGTCGCGCGGCGGGGCGATGGTGGGCCGCAGCATCACGATGACCGTCGGCTGCATCCGCCCGTCCCGGATCAACTGCGCAGCGGTCTGCGGCAGCCGCAGGTGCTGGCCGAGCAGAAAGGTGCCGCCCGGATAGCCGCTGAGCGCGACGATGACGGGGAACCGCTGGCGGGCGTACTGCGGCTGGAAGTACTGCGGCGGCAGATACACGTACGCCGGGTCCACCGCCCGGGTCCGCTTGCCGACGATCCGTACGGACTCCACCCGGCCGGAGGTCGCCGGTGGGCCCTTCGGCAGTCCGTGCACCTTGTCCAGACCGTCCGGCCCCGACGCCTGCACCAGGCCCTTCGACGGGTCGCCGACCGGCCCGGCCGCACCCCCGTCGCCCCATTTGCCGACGGCGCCCGGCGCATCGTCGTAGAGCCCGAGCAGCTCGTGCCAGGAGGCGTAGAACTGGAAGTTGGCGTTCACGGCGAGGCCGAGCGCCGCCACGATGGCCAGCTGCGTCCCGGCGATCACCCCGAGCCGTCCGAGCAGCGGCCGCACCCCGCGCCCCGCGAACCGCGGCCACAGCCAGAGGGTCAGTCCCACGCAGACCACGGCGGCCGCGGCCATGGCGTACAACAACGACCGGCTGGTCAGTCCCATGACGATCCCCAGATGTCCGCGCCGCGGCCCGCTCCCCCGGCGGCCTGCCACGACGTAATCCCGGGCCTCCGGAACATCCCCGAAGACCTCATTCCGCCTGGTTTGATGGCTCGTACGGGGGCGGCGTTGCGGGCCCGGCGAGGTGTTCGGACGCCCGACTCCTGCGGTATGCCGGGACTTCACGCACCGTCCCCCGGGCAGACACGGGACGGTTCGCGGGAACGCCGGTTCACGGGAACGCCGGCGGGGGCACGTCACCGGGAGAACCACACCGCCCGCCAAAACGGAACAACAACGGGCCCGCGCCACCCTCAACGACCGCCCGGCCCCGGGGCCGCCGTCCCCACCCAAGGAGACAACCGACACCGTGACCACGGAACTCCGCCACCTGACGGGCGCCCGCCAGGCCCTCACCGTCATCCTCCCCGTACGGCTCCCCGCCCCGCCGGCCTGGGAGCAGGGGCCGCTGCCGTTCGAGCTCGGCAGCCGCCGTGCCGACACGACCACCCGGCAGACCTACTTCACCCCCTCCGCGGCCCGCGTCCTCTACGGAACCCCCGAACGCCCCTGCCGCTGGCACCGCTTCGAGAACCGCACCCACGGCCCGCTGCACCTGCACGGCATCGAACTGCTCCGCACCGCCACCGCCCGCCACCCCGGAGCCGCCCTGGCAGTCCTGCACTTGCTGGTCGAGGGCCCCGCGCTGCTGGAAACCCTGCGGGCCATCGGCCACCGCCACGCGGCGGGCCCCGACCCCCTGGACGGGCCGCTGGCACCGGAGACCCTCCTGGCGGGCGTCGCCGTCCCCGAAACCTCCGGGGCGCCGTTCGCCATCGCCCGCCCCTACACCATCGCCTTCCTCACCCCCCAGGCCGCGCACACCCCGGCCCTGCGCCGGGGCGACCGGCTCCCCGCCACCGCCGACCAGTGGCTGTGGTCCCTGGCCTCCCGCTCCACCGCCGCCGACTTCCCGCTGGCACCGGAGCTCATGCCGTCCCAGATGGAACACGCGGTACGGATATCCGCCGACTGGAGCGCCCTCGTACTCCGGCACGGCGCGGCCTTCCTCGGCCACCGTCCGGACGGCGGCGACGGCGACTTCTACGACTTCGGCGCCGTGCACCACCGCACCATCTACCTCGACGCCCTGCTGCTCGGCACCGTCCAGCGCGACCACATCGACGAACTCACCGAGGCCCTCTCCGGCGTCTTCGACGGCCCCAAACTCGGCGCCCGCGTCACCGCGCTGGAAACCCAGATCGCCGCCTTCCGCAGCACCTACTGGCGCCAGCACCTGACCGCCCACGGCCCGGCCAACGAACTCCTCCTCGCCTACCAGGCCCAGTACCGCCTCCCCGACCGCTTCACCGAAATCCTCGCCGAGGCGGCCGACTACGCCCGGCTCGTCCAGACCCAGGACAACCAGCAGATCGCCGGCGCCCTGGGCGTCCTGACCATCCTCGGCCTCCCCCTGGGCACCGCCCTGAGCATCCTCCAGGTCCTCGACGACCACGCCCCCACCCACCTCCTCCTCGCCCTCACCACCGCAGCCCTGGCCACCGCCCTCGCCTTCACCACCCGCTACGGCCGGCTCGTGCTGTCGTCGCTCCGGAACAGGGTGGGGCGCGGGAGGTGAAGTCACCGTGCGCCCCGGAGCGCCCCGTATGCCGCCCCGAGCGCCCCGTATGCCAGCAAGTGGGCCCCGGGAACGGCTGGTTGAGGCCCACGCCCCTTGGTACCGTGATCAAAAACTGCCGAAGAGGACACGGACGACGTGACGGTCAACGGGGGAGAGTCGCTCCGGCTCTACAAGAAGGCGTTACGGTACGCCGAGACGGACCCAGAGGTCTTTCTCGGGACAGCGAGGAGAGCGGCGGAGTCGATCCTCTTGGATATCGCCATGCAGGAAGCGGTTGGCTCCAAGCCGACACTTGAGTCCTTATTGACGGTGCTGGCCGGCAAGGGACTCGTTCCCCCCAAGGTCGTACTCGCCGTGCGAACCATTCAGAACTACGGGAATTACGGCAGCCATGCGCAAAACGCTGCCGGCGAGGAAATTTCCGCGGAGGACGTCAGACCGTGCCTCAACGCCCTGACGCAACTGGCGGTCTGGTACGGGCAGACGAGCAAGGCACTGGCCGAGGACGAGGCGCGGCAGGGGCTGGCGGCCGTCCAGCACGCCACCAGCACCTCACGCATCGCCGACTCGTCCCTGATCGTGGTGAAGGCGCTCCTCCTGGGCTGCGGCTTCGAACAGCTGCTGGCGCAGCGCAGCCACCGAATGGTGCAGGTCCAGCTGCCCTGGTCGGACCATCTGGTCACGGACGTCTCCCAGCGGCTGCTCGACTTGGCGATCTACAACGAGCAGCGGGTGCTGCGCCTGCGCGAAAAGCACGAGGAGATCAGGTCCCAGGTGATCCCCATCGGACGCATGGGCTACTCGATGGGCGGCCGGAATTTCTATCTGCTCGCCGCACGCAACGGCCGCTGGGGAAACACCACTCCGGCCGAATTCCTGGCGAACCCGGCCGGCGCGCAGATCGCCGTCCCCAAACTGAGCGATATGTTCGACAACATCCTGGCGGCATTCTCGACCGACGAGGCGGGACTGCGGGACATGGGTGTGGAGATTCTGGATGTGCCGCACCATCTGGGCCTTGAACTCTTTCACCTGAACAAGGACGTACTTGCCGTCGGCGGCCAGAATCTGCGGATGCACGCGCGGGACAACGCCGGCTACTTCGAACTGCTCAACTCCGAAATGCTGCCGCCACAGGCGCAGGAAAGACTGCGGTCGGCGGCCTCGAACGTCCTCATCGCCAACCACTCCTGGCTCGCCGAGATGCGGGCCCAGCCCGCCGAGCTCCACCGCGAACTCATGCGCTGCTTCCACGAACTGAGCGCGGAGAAGGCCCGCTTCGAGGACGTGGTGAAGGACCTGGTCACCCACGCCTCGTTCCCGCAGGAAAGCAGCCTCGCCAGCAGGGAACGGCTGGTGCGCCACGTCCTGTTCGAAAGCTACCGGCTGGGAGAGCCGTGCTAGAGGGCGACCGGCCCCCCGGCCCCTCGGCGTCCCGGGAGCCGCGGCGGGTGCTCGTCGCCGGCGGTACCAACTTCGACATCATCGTCCGGGCCGACCGGCTGCCCGAGGAGCACGAGAAGCTGCGGGGCGGCGAGTGCGCTGCGTCGCCGGGAGGATCGGCGGCCAACACCGCCCTGGGCCTGGCCCGGCAGGGCTGCGCGGTCCGGCTGGTGTCCGCGGTGGGCGACGACGCCCTGGGCAGAGTGTGCCTCGACGAGCTGCGCGCCGGAGGCGTGGACACCTCGCTGACCCGGGTGGACCCGGCCACCCGGACCGGTATGGCGATCGTCCTGTCCGCCGGCGCGGGCAAAAGAATGATGACGTTCGCCGGAGCGGACCGGGACGCCGCGATCGGCGCGGTCACCGAGGACGACCTCCGCGCCGTGGACCACGTCCACGTCGTCGGCGAACCCACACCGCCCCTCGTCCGGCTGGCGCGCCTCGCCCGCCGGTGCGGCCGCCCGGTATCGGTCGAATGGAACGGCAGGGACATGAGCGTCCTCGCCGGCGAGGCGACCCTGCATCTGATGAACGCGGACGAGGCCCACCGGCTGCCGAGGAGGGCGCCGGGCAACGACGCGGCGGCCACGGCCCGGCAATACGCCGACGCGCTGCCCGGTGAGGTGATCGTGACCCTCGGCCCGGAGGGGGCGCTGTGGGCCTCACCCGGCCGCCGGACGCTGCACGTACCCACCACTCCGGTGGCGCCGGTGGACCGGACCGGCGGCGGCGATGCCTTCAACGCCGGTGTCATCGCAGGGTGGTTGAGCGGAGAATCGCCGGAAACCTGTCTGCGCCGGGGCCTCGGCGCAGCGATACACGTGATCACGAAGATAGGAGCTCATCCGTGACCAGATGGCTTGGCATCGCCCTGCTTCCGAGCGCGGAGCACGTACACCGCGCGATCAGGATGCAGCAGGAGATCGGCGGTGACCACGCGCTGCGTCCCAGCCTGACCGCCGACGGAAACCTTCCGCACGTCACCGTGTTCCAGGGCCCGTTCACCGACTCCCTCGACCCGGAGACGGAGCTGGAGAAGATCGGCGGCACGCTGGCCCTGCCCAAGGAACTGCGGCTCGCCGCCACCGGCATCGTCTACCAGCCCACCGGATGGGTCTTCCTCGCCCTGGAACGGCCACCCCTGCTGGAACGGCTGCAGACGGCCGCCCTCGACGCCCTGGACGCCCACCTCGACCGTCAGGCGATCGGCACCAAGGACACCTCGCGCTTCTCGGAGAGCGAGCGCGCCAGCTTCGCCCGGTACGGCTACCGGTACACCGGCGACGCCTACGCACCCCACATCACCCTGGGCCGCGCCGAGGAACAGATCGCCCAGGAGGTGGTGCGCCACGCGCCCCGGCGCACGTCCCTGCCGTCCCAGTGGACCTTCGACCGGCTCAGCTTCTACGTGATGGGGGAGCACGGCGCCCATGCACAGACCCTGACGGAGCGGCCACTGGACCCGGCGTGAGGGACCTCACCGCTCTACTCGCCGTCGCCGAACAGGCCGTCGACGCCGGATGCAGCTGGCTGGCCCGCGCCGGCGAAGAGTGGTCGGCCCGTTCCTTCAAGCCGTCCGGGGAAGAAGTGACGGCGGCGGACGTCGAGGTGGAGCGCGTGGTGTCGCAGGTACTGCGGCGGCTCTCCCCCGGCATCCCGGTCATCGGCGAGGAGTCCGCCACCGGCCGCCCGCTGCCCCCGCGGTGCTGGCTGCTGGACCCCATCGACGGCACGATGAACTTCGCCCGGGGCGCTCCCTTCCACGCCCTGTCCCTCGCGTACGCCGAGGACGGCGCACCGCTGCTGGGAGTGATCGACGCCCCGGCCCTCGGCCGCCGCTGGCGCACCGGCGCGCACGGCGGCCCGACCCGGGCGCCGGCCCGCGCCCGGACGGTGAGCGAGGCGGTCGTCGGGATCACGGGGACCGGGTCCGGGGAGGCCCGCCTCGTCCGGCGCATCGCGCTGCTGCAGAGCGCGGCCTACCGGATCCGGATGCAGGGGGTGATGAGCCTGGACCTGGTGGGAGTGGCGGAGGGCTGGCTGGACGCCTGTCTGTGCCTGGGGCCCGAGCCCTGGGACGTGGCCGCCGGCACCGCCCTCGCCCGGGAACGGGGGAAGACGGTCCTGGGTGCGGGCGGCGGGGAGTTCGTCCTCGGCTCGCCGGTCCTCGTGGCGGGTGAGGAGGCGCTGGCGCGGCAGATTCTCGGCATGTGGGAGGCACCGCCGGCCGGTGCGGGCCCCGACACGACAGAACTCCGGGCGCCGGAACAGCCATGACGGCGACCCCGCCCGCATCGGGCCCCGCACGCGAGCGCCCCCACCGGGAACCCCCCGAGCCCCCACCCCGCAATGGCATCCTGGAGCCACCGGGCCGCGACCGGCCGGGTCGAGGGAGGACGGCGATGGCGACCGAAACGGCAGGGCAGCGGCAGGCGGCGCAGGGGCCGGTGGCGTCCGCACCGGTGCGGACGCAGGACGTACGGCCCATGCGGGCCGATGCGCGCCGCAACTACGAGCGGCTGCTGGCCGAGGCCCGTACGGCGTTCACCGCGCACGGCACGGACACCTCGCTGGAGGACATCGCGCGCCGCGCCGGCGTCGGCATCGGCACGCTCTACCGGCACTTCCCCAACCGGACCGCCCTCATGGGCGCGGTCTTCCAGGGCGAGGTGGACGCGCTGCTGGCCTACGCCAGGGAGCTGGCCGACGCGCCGCAGCCGTGCGCCGCGCTGGTCGCCTGGCTGCGCGCGATCATCACCCACGCCAGCATCTACCGCGGGCTGTCCCGTGCGCTGATGACGGCATCGTCGGACGAGAACTCGGGGATGGCGCGGTGCTGCGTGCCGATGCGGGAGGCCGGCGATGCGCTGCTGACCCGCGCCCAGCAGGCCGGGGCCGTACGCCCCGACGTGAGCATCGGCGACCTGATGCAGCTGACCAACGGCATCGCGCTGGCCGTCGAGGAATCCCCGGACGACCCCCAGCTCGCCGACCGGCTGCTGACGCTCACCCTCAGCGGGCTGAAGGGGGACAAGCGCTGACGGTGCCGGTGCGGCGCGCCCGGCGGGCGCGCCCCCGGCTCCTGCGTTTCAGCGCCGCCGTGGGGCGAGATCCGCGACCCGGCCGCCCGAGGCCTCGGTCAGTGAGGGGGCCGAGCGGAGCTGTGGCCCCCCGCCCGCGGCGCCCGGAGGATGGCTGCGGCGCTGCCCCGGCAGCGGGACGTCCCGCCGGGGGCCTCTTCGGTCTCCCGCGCCGCCCTCCATACCCGGCTGCCCCGGCCCGTGACCGGTGGCGCCCGAGCCGTTGGCGACGGCGATCTGTACGCCCTGATCGGCCAGCGCCTGGAGTTCCGTGGCGGCACGGTCGTCATGACCCGGCGGCTCGTCGGTGACCAGCCGCGTGATCACATCCGTCGGCACGGTCTGGAACATCGTGTCGGAACCGAGCTTGGTGTGGTCGGCGAGCACCACCACCTCCCCCGCGGCCTGCACCAGCGCCCGGTCGACGCTGGCGGAGAGCATGTTGGACGTGGACAGCCCGCGCTCGGCGGTCAGCCCACTGCCCGACAGGAAGGCGCGGGACACCCGCAGCCCCTGGAGGGACTGTTCGGCACCGCTGCCGACCAGCGCATAGTTGGAGCCGCGCAGGGTGCCGCCGGTCATCACGACCTCGACGCGGTTGGCATGGGCCAACGCCTGGGCAACGAGCAGGGAATTGGTGACGACGGTCAGGCCGGGCACCCGGGCGAGCCGGCGGGCCAGCTCCTGGGTGGTCGTTCCCGCCCCGACCACGATGGCCTCGCCCTCTTCGACGAAGCCCGCGGCGAGATCGGCGATGGCCGTCTTCTCCGCGGTCGCTAGATGGGATTTCTGTGGGAATCCGGATTCGCGAGTAAAGCCTCCCGGCAGGACCGCACCACCGTGCCGGCGGTCCAGCAGTCCTTCTGCCTCCAGCGCCCGCACATCCCGCCGTACGGTTACTTCGGAGGTCTGGACGACGCGGGCGAGCTCCCGGAGCGATACGGCTCCGTTGGCGCGCACCATTTCAAGGATCAATTGGCGACGTTCTGCAGCGAACACGAAACTGACAGTAACGCCAACGACCGTCTGTTTTCAGCAGGTTGCACCAATTAACGGAAGTTGTTCACACCGCGGAGCGTGACGTGGTATGCGGTGTGCATATGTCGTGCGGATGTCGAACTGCCGGGCGGTAGGACCCGCTTGCGGCCTGGTCAGCCGCCCTGCCGGCCGCCACGACGGCGGGCGGCCCGGAAGGGACGGTTCCCGGCCGGCGCAGGGACGTTTCATCCACAGTGCTCACCGGGAGCACAAACATGCGAATCGACCGCCCTCATCCGCCGCCTGCCGTCCGGTCACCGGCTGCTACTCGCTGCCCGTCTTACGGGTGTGCAGCTGGCGGGCGACCTCGGCGATCGAGCCGGACAGCGACGGGTAGACCGTGAAGGCGCTGGCGATCTGCTCGACGGTCAGATTGTTGTCGACCGCGATCGAGATCGGGTGAATCAGCTCGCTGGCGCGCGGCGAGACGACCACACCGCCGACCACGATGCCGGTGCCGGGGCGGCAGAACAGCTTGACGAAGCCGTCGCGGATGCCCTGCATCTTGGCGCGCGGGTTGCGCAGCAGCGGGAGCTTGACGGCCCGGGCGTCGATCTTGCCGCTGTCGACATCGGCCTGGGAGTAACCGACGGTGGCGATCTCCGGGTCGGTGAAGACGTTCGCGGAGACCGTCTTGAGGTTCAGCGGCGTGACCGCGTCACCGAGGAAGTGGTACATCGCGATCCGGCCCTGCATCGCAGCGACGGACGCCAGCGCGAAGACGCCGGTGCAGTCACCGGCCGCGTACACGCCCGGGGCGGTGGTGCGGGAGACCTTGTCGGTCCAGACGTGGCCGGACTCCCTGAGCTTGACGCCGGCCGCTTCCAGACCGATGTCCGCGGTGTTGGGGATCGAGCCGACCGCCATCAGACAGTGCGTACCGGAGATCGTGCGGCCGTCGGCGAGGGTGACCTCGACACGGTCCCCGACCCGTTTGGCCGACTGGGCCCGCGAGCGCGCCATGACGTTCATGCCGCGGCGGCGGAAGACGTCCTCCAGTACGGCGGCGGCGTCCGGGTCCTCCCCCGGCAGCACGCGGTCACGGGAGGAGACGAGGGTGACGCGGGAACCGAGCGCCTGGTAGGCGCCGGCGAACTCGGCGCCGGTGACACCGGAACCGACCACGATCAGCTCTTCGGGCAGCTCGTCGAGGTCGTAGACCTGCGTCCAGTTCAGGATCCGCTCGCCGTCGGGCAGCGCGTCGGGGATCTCGCGGGGGTGCGCGCCGGTGGTGATCAGCACCGCGTCCGCGATCAGGCCCTCCGAGGTGCCGTCGGCGGCGGTGACCGTCACCTTGCGGGAACCGTCCGGCGCCTGGCCCGGCTCCAGCCGGCCGCGGCCGCGCATGACCCGGCCGCCCGCGCGGGTCACCGAGGCGGTGATGTCATGCGACTGGGCGAGCGCGAGACGCTTGACCCGTCGGTTGACCTTGCCGAGGTCGACGCCCACGACCCGGGCGGGCCGGTCCACGTGCGGGGTGTCGTCCTCGACGATGATGCCGAGCTCCTCGTACGACGAATCGAAGGTGGTCATCACCTCGGCCGTGGCGATAAGAGTCTTCGACGGCACGCAGTCGGTGAGCACCGACGCCCCGCCCAGACCGTCGCAGTCGACGACGGTCACCTCCGCGCCGAGAGAGGCGGCCACCAGGGCCGCTTCGTATCCGCCGGGTCCGCCACCGATGATCACGATCCGAGTCACGTACTCCATTGTCCCGCACGCCCGTACGGCGCTCACGCCCGGGGGCGCACTGCCGCGCTGACCGGCACCGGGACGCGCCGACCGAGCACGTGGTGCGAACCTCCGGTACCACGAGTCCGGCGGGCAACCTCCCGTACCCTCGGAACCATGTCGCTCTACGCCGCCTACGCCGGCAACCTCGACGCGCGGCTGATGTCCCGCCGCGCACCGCACTCGCCGCTGCGCGGCACCGGCTGGCTCAACGGCTGGCGGCTGACCTTCGGTGGCGAGCAGATGGGCTGGGAAGGCGCACTGGCGACGATCGTCGAGGCCCCCGCCTCCCAGGTCTTCGTCGCGCTCTACGACATCGCGCCCATGGACGAGGAGTCAATGGACCGCTGGGAGGGCGTCGGCATGGACGTCTACCGCCGGATGCGGGTGCGGGTGCACACCCTCGACGGCGACGATGCGGCGTGGCTCTACGTCCTCAACGGCTACGAGGGCGGCCTGCCGTCGGCCCGCTACCTGGGCGAGATCGCCGACGCCGCAGAATCCGCCGGCGCCCCCCACGACTATGTGATGGAGCTGCGGAAGCGGCCTTGTTGAGGGGTGGGGGTTCGGCGTCGGGTGGGGGCGCGGGTCAGGGGGCGGTTGGCGCAGCCGAGAAGGGCCAAGTGGGTGGGGCTCACGGCCGAGGGGCGAGCGTCTGGGCCGAGGGGATGGTTCTCGCGGCCGGCGGGCCGGTGTCGGCCCGGGGCGGGTGCCGGGGCGGACTGCCCGATCTCGATGGCGCGAGCCGGATGGCGGCCTGGCCGGGCCGTGTCGCTGACAGGCCGGTGACGGGCGTGGGCCGGGGCCCGGCCGTGGGCCGGGGACAGTCAGCGGGCGGGTGTCGCTGACGCCAGGTGTCACTGACAGGCCGGGCACAGGGGCGGGTCAGCGCCCGTATGGGGGTACGGCGACGCGCCCGGGCAAGCGTTTGGCGTAAACCACAAGACAACGATCTCAGCACCGTGGGCAGCAACATCTACGCGCGTAGGGGAATAGCGGTTACCCTCGTCCGCGTGAACGCATCTGTTACTCCGGACATCGCGCGCGACCCGCAGGGTGCCGCCGCCGACGCCGCCGCCCGTCTGCGCGAGCTGACCGGCGCCGAGACCCATGACGTCGCCCTGGTGATGGGCTCGGGCTGGGCGCCGGCCGCCGAGGCCCTGGGCGCGCCCGAGCACGAATTCCCCGTCACCGAGCTGCCCGGCTTCCCGCCGCCGGCCGTCGCCGGACACGGCGGCAAGATCCGCTCGTACCGGGTGGGCGAGAAGCGGGCGCTGGTCTTCCTGGGCCGTACGCACTACTACGAGGGCCGCGGAGTCGCCGCGGTCGCGCACGGCGTACGCACCGCCGTCGCGGCCGGCTGCAAGACCGTCGTGCTCACCAACGGGTGCGGCGGCCTGCGCGAGGGCATGCGCCCCGGCCAGCCGGTCCTCATCAGCGACCACCTGAACCTGACCGCCACCTCCCCGATCATCGGCGCCAACTTCGTCGACCTGACCGATCTGTACTCGCCGCGGCTGCGCGCGCTGTGCAAGGAGATCGACCCGAGCCTGGAAGAGGGCGTCTACGCCCAGTTCCCCGGCCCGCACTACGAGACCCCGGCCGAGATCAAGATGATCCGGACGCTGGGCGCCGACCTGGTCGGCATGTCCACCGTCCTGGAGGCCATCGCGGCCCGCGAGGCGGGCGCCGAGGTGCTCGGCCTGTCGCTGGTGACGAACCTCGCCGCCGGCATGACGGGCGAGCCGCTGAACCACGAAGAGGTGCTGCAGGCCGGCCGCGACTCGGCGACCCGGATGGGCACGCTGCTCGGCCAGGTCCTCAGCAAGATCTAGCGGAGGCGGTCCGGTCCGGCGGCCGGTCCGGCGGAGGCCGGTTCGATCCGGCGGACTGGACTGAGCGGGCAGAGTGCGGCCCGGCCCGCAGTCGGATCCGACCCCGCACGGTCCGGTCCGGCCGAGTGCGGCCCGACCGGCCGACCGCCGTCCGGTCCAGCCGACTTCGCTCCGGCCAAGCACGGTCCAGCCGAGCCCGCCTGGTCCGGCCGAGTCCGGCCGAGTCCGGTCTAGTCCGGCCGAGCCTGGTCCGGCTCCGGGCCCGGGCCCGGGCCCGGGCCCGGGCCCGAGCCCGGCCAGGCCTGACCCGCTCAGCCTGCCCCACCCAACCGAGCACGCGCCCCGGCCGATCGCGCCCCCGAGCCCGCCGCGCCGCCTCCCCCTCTCCCCCGGCAACGATTACGGAGAGTAATTCGTTCCTCACTTCGTTACATTCTGTGACGGAGGGAGGGTGGCGTCAAGGCCGGGTGGGGGGTGGGCCGCCCGTGGCTGGATGGCGTCGTTCGCACCCCACGCGGGGTAAGGGGTACGAGCCGGGCGCGCACCGCGCAGGCGTCCGGCCGCCCGCAGGCCCCCCGTACGCAACTCCACCACGCACCCACCGTCAGGAGCATCACGTGGCTACCGATCCCGCGGAGCTGATCAACCGGGCCAAGGCATGGCTGGCCGAGGACCCGGACCCGGAGACCCGGGGCGAGCTGGCCAAGCTCATCGAGGCCGAGGACACCGACGAGCTGGCCGCCCGGTTCGCCGGCACCCTCCAGTTCGGCACCGCCGGGCTGCGCGGTGAGCTGGGCGCGGGCCCGATGCGGATGAACCGCTCCGTGGTCATCCGGGCCGCGGCCGGTCTCGCCGCGTACCTCAAGGCGCAGGGCGAGGGCTCCGGGCTGGTCGTCATCGGCTACGACGCGCGCCACAAGAGCGCCGACTTCGCCCGTGACACGGCAGCCGTGATGGTGGGCGCGGGCCTGCGCGCCGCGCTGCTGCCGCGCCCGCTGCCCACCCCCGTCCTGGCCTTCGCGATAAGGCATCTGGGTGCGGTCGCCGGTGTGGAGGTCACCGCCAGCCACAACCCGCCGCGCGACAACGGCTACAAGGTCTATCTGGGCGACGGCTCGCAGATCGTGCCGCCCGCGGACGCCGGGATCGCCGCCGAGATCGCCGCGGTCGGCCCGCTGGACGGCGTGCCGCGCCCGGAGGCCGGCTGGGAGACCCTCGACGAGACGGTCCTGACCGCCTATCTGGAGCGTACGGACGCGGTGCTGACGCCTGGCTCCCCCCGGGACACCAGGGTCGTCTACACGCCGATGCACGGCGTCGGCCGGGACACCCTCGTCGCCGCCTTCGCCCGGGCCGGGTTCCCGGCCCCGGTGGTCGTCGCGGAACAGGCCGAGCCGGACCCGGACTTCCCGACGGTCGCCTTCCCCAATCCGGAGGAGCCGGGCGCGATGGACCTCGCGTTCGCGGCCGCCCGGGCGGCGGGCGCGGACATCGACATCGTGATCGCCAACGACCCCGACGCGGACCGCTGTGCCGTCGCCGTCCCCGCCCCCGGCACCCCGGAGGGCTGGCGGATGCTGCGCGGCGACGAGGTCGGTGCGCTGCTCGCCGCCCATCTGGTGCGCAAGCAGGCGTCCGGCACCTTCGCGACGACCATCGTCTCCTCGCAGCTGCTGTCCCGGATCGCGGCCGCCTCCGCGCTCCCGTACGAGGAGACGCTGACCGGCTTCAAGTGGCTGGCGCGGGTGGACGGTCTGCGGTACGCGTTCGAGGAGGCGCTGGGCTACTGCGTCGACCCGGAGGGCGTCCGCGACAAGGACGGCATCACCGCGGCGCTGCTGATCACCGAGCTGGCCGCGGAGCTCAAGCAGGACGGGCGCACGCTGACAGATCTCCTCGACGACCTGGCGCGGGAGTTCGGGCTGCACGCCACCGACCAGCTCTCGGTCCGGGTCGAGGACCTGTCGCTGATCGCGGATGCGATGCGCCGGCTGCGGGAGCAGCCGCCGACCGCGCTGGCGGGCCTGGCAGTCTCCCGCGCCGACGATCTGACCCAGGGCACGGAGACGCTGCCGCCGACCGACGGTCTGCGCTACTACCTGGCCGGCTCGCCGGAGGCGGGCATCGAGTCCGCCCGTGTCGTGGTCCGTCCCAGTGGCACCGAGCCCAAGCTCAAGTGCTATCTGGAGGTCGTGGTCCCGGTGTCCTCGCCCGAGGCACTGCCCGAGGCCCGGACGACGGCCACGGCGGCGTTGGCGGCCATCAAGCGGGATGTGTCGGCGGCGGCGGGGATCGACGCCTGACGCACGGTAGAGGCACGCCTGACGCACGGTAGAGGCGCGGCTGCTGCGCGGTTCCACGCAGGGTTGACGCACGGTCGGCGTCCTCCGCCGGCGGGGCCCCTGACGGCCGGTCCGCCCGTCAGGCCGGGTTGTACGGCCAACGGTCGCTCCGCCCGGTCCGTATCCCCCGGCCCGCCGACCGGCCCGTCCGGCCACAACAGACAGCGGCCCCCGTCTCCCGCGACGGGGGCCGCTGCCGTGGCCGTGTACGGCATTCGCGATACCCGGCATACCTCAGAGCACGAGCCCTTAAAAGGCGCCCCACCCCCCTCAGACCGCGATCATCACCGCAAGCCCCACCGCCCCCACCACAACCGGCACGAGAACCGGATACGACCACCGCACCACCGGCTCGCCCCCCTGGGTCTGGCTGCTCCCTCCGCGCGCCGCCCGTTCCTTGACCTCGCGCAGTTCGTCGAGAGCCTGGTCCGCCATGGCGCGCGGGGTGGGCCCGGCGTCGGCGTGCGGGCCGAAGCGGGGCTGGGCCCCGGTGCCGCGCGTCGCCTGCTGGCCGGCTTTCTTGCGCTGGCGCAGGGAGACGGGGATGGCCCACATCTGGTAGGTGCCGTCGGCGGTGACCACTTCGGTGGAGTAGCCCGCCCGCAGGCCCTCCACGGCGTCCCAGGGCAGCGTGATCGTACGGAACGGGTTACGCACCGTCAGCCGGTCCTCGCCCGCCCTGACCAGGGGGCGCAAGGTGAAGGCGGTCACCAGTGGCACGCCGAGGAGGAGGGCGAAGAGCGCCGTGAGCCGGGTGTGGGCGTCGCCGCGGAGCAGTGCGTCGCCGCCGAGCCAGAGGCCGAGCAGGAGGAGCAGTGCGCCGCCGGCGAGGGCCGCGGGCGAGCGGTAGCTGCGCTCCGCGTACTGCTGCTGCGGCGGGGTGGACCGGTCCTGGCTCGTCATGCCGCCGATTCTGCCCGACCGTCCGGATGCCGGACATTGCGGTACGGCATCATTCGGGGGGCGTGCGGCGGAGGTGTCCGGGCCCTGGTGGCGGACGGTTCCGGTGCCCGCCACCAGGCACCTCGGTTCCTTGCGCCCGCGCGCACCGGCCGGATTCGGACTGTCCAGGGGGATGACATGGCGCTACGCGCGTAGATATGCTCCCCTCGTGACCATGCCCATCACTGTTCCCGCATACGGCAAGGAAGCCGCGGGGCGTCTGGCGTCAATGGCGGACGTGACCGCCGACGACGGTGCGCTGCGCCGCTTCCTCCACGGCCTCCCGGGGGTCGACGCGGTCGGCCTTGAGGCCCGCGCCGCCACCCTCGGTACCCGCTCGATCAAGACGACGGCGAAGGCGTACGCCATCGATCTCGCCCTCTCGATGATCGACCTGACGACGCTCGAAGGCGCGGACACCCCGGGGAAGGTCCGGGCGCTGTGCGCCAAGGGCATCCACCCGGACCCCACCGACCGCAGCTGCCCCAAGGTCGCGGCGATCTGCGTCTACCCGGACATGGTCGCGACGGCCAAGGAGGCGCTCGGCGGCTCGGGTATCCACGTCGCGTCCGTCGCCACCGCCTTCCCGGCGGGCCGGGCCGCGCTGCCGGTCAAGCTCGCCGACACCCGGGACGCGGTGGCGGCCGGCGCCGACGAGATCGACATGGTGATCGACCGGGGCGCGTTCCTCTCCGGCCGTTACATGGACGTCTTCGAGGAGATCAAGGCCGTCAAGGAGGCCTGCGCGCGCCCCGATGGCACGGCCGCGCACCTCAAGGTCATCTTCGAGACCGGTGAGCTCCAGACGTACGACAACGTCCGCCGGGTGTCCTGGCTGGCGATGCTCGCGGGTGCGGACTTCATCAAGACCTCGACGGGGAAGGTGGCGGTCAACGCCACCCCGCCGGTCACCCTCCTGATGCTGGAGGCGGTCCGCGACTTCCATGCCGCGACCGGTGTCCAGGTCGGGGTGAAGCCGGCCGGCGGTATCCGTACGACCAAGGACGCGATCAAGTACCTGGTGATGGTCAACGAGACGCTGGGCGAGCCCTGGCTGACCGCCGACTGGTTCCGCTTCGGTGCCTCCAGCCTCCTCAACGACCTGCTGATGCAGCGCCAGAAGCTCAGCACCGGCCGCTACTCCGGCCCCGACTACGTCACGGTGGACTGAGGCTCCCATGACCTTCGAATACGCACCCGCACCCGAGTCTCGCGCGCTCGTCGACATCGCGCCGTCCTACGGCCTGTTCGTCGACGGCGAGTTCGTCCCGGCCCATGACGGCAAGGTCTTCAAGACCGTCTCCCCGTCGACCGAGGAGGTTCTCTCCGAGGTCGCCCAGGCGAGCGCCGAGGACGTCGACCGTGCCGTGAAGGCCGCCCGCAAGGCCTTCGAGAAGTGGTCGGCGCTGCCCGGCGCCGAGCGGGCCAAGTACCTGTTCCGGATCGCCCGGATCATTCAGGAGCGCTCGCGCGAGCTGGCCGTGCTGGAGTCGCTGGACAACGGCAAGCCGATCCGGGAGTCCCGGGACGCCGATCTGCCGCTGGTCGCCGCGCACTTCTTCTACTACGCGGGCTGGGCCGACAAGCTCGACCACGCGGGCTACGGCGCGAACCCCCGCCCCCTGGGCGTCGCCGGCCAGGTCATCCCGTGGAACTTCCCGCTGCTGATGCTCGCGTGGAAGATCGCTCCGGCGCTGGCGACCGGCAACACGGTCGTCCTCAAGCCCGCCGAGACGACGCCGCTGTCCGCGCTGTTCTTCGCGGACATCTGCCGGCAGGCGGGCCTGCCGAAGGGTGTCGTCAACATCCTGACGGGAGACGGTTCCACGGGTGCCGCGCTGGTCGCGCACCCGGACGTCGACAAGGTCGCCTTCACCGGCTCCACCGAGGTCGGCAAGGCCATCGCCCGTACGGTCGCCGGCAGCGACAAGAAGGTGACCCTGGAGCTGGGCGGCAAGGCGGCGAACATCGTCTTCGACGACGCGCCGCTCGACCAGGCCGTCGAGGGCATCGTCAACGGCATCTTCTTCAACCAGGGCCAGGTGTGCTGTGCGGGCTCGCGGCTGCTGGTCCAGGAGTCGGTGGCCGAGGAACTGCTGGACGCCCTGAAGCGCCGGATGCAGACCCTGCGCGTGGGCGACCCGCTCGACAAGAACACCGACGTCGGTGCGATCAACTCCGCCGAGCAGCTGGCCCGGATCACCGCGCTGGCCGAGGCCGGCGAGGCCGAGGGCGCCGAGCGCTGGTCGCCGTCGTGTGAGCTGCCCACCGCCGGCTACTGGTTCGCGCCGACGCTGTTCACCGGCGTCACGCAGGCGCACCGCATCGCCCGCGAGGAGATCTTCGGCCCGGTGCTGTCCGTGCTGACCTTCCGCACCCCGGCGGAGGCCGTGGAGAAGGCCAACAACACCCCCTACGGACTCTCCGCGGGCATCTGGACGGAGAAGGGCTCGCGGATGCTGTGGATGGCGAACAAGCTGCGTGCGGGCGTCATCTGGTCCAACACGTTCAACAAGTTCGACCCGGCCTCGCCGTTCGGCGGCTACCAGGAGTCGGGCTTCGGCCGCGAGGGCGGCCGGCACGGTCTGGAGGCGTACCTCGCCCCGTCGAGCCCGGAGGGCACGCGCTGATGAACACTGTTGACCGCTTGAGTGTGCTCAAGACCTACAAGCTGTACGTCGGGGGGAAGTTCCCCCGGTCCGAGAGCGGGCGGGTGTACGAGGTGACCGACTCCAAGGGCACATGGCTCGCCAATGCGCCGCTGGCCTCCCGCAAGGATGCCCGGGACGCGGTGGTCGCCGCCCGTAAGGCGTTCGGCGGCTGGTCGGGTGCCACGGCCTACAACCGCGGGCAGATCCTCTACCGCGTCGCCGAGATGCTGGAGGGCCGCCGCGACCAGTTCGTGGCGGAGGTGGCGGCGGCCGAGGGGCTGTCGAAGGCGAAGGCCACGGCGCAGGTGGACGCGGCGATCGACCGCTGGGTCTGGTACGCGGGCTGGTCCGACAAGGTCGCCCAGATCGCGGGCGGCGCCAACCCGGTGGCCGGCCCGTACTTCAACCTCTCCTCCCCCGAGCCGACCGGTGTGGTCGCGGTCCTGGCCCCCCAGGACTCGTCGTTCCTCGGCCTGGTGTCGGTGATCGCCCCGGCGATCGTCACCGGTAACACGGTGGTCGTGGTGGCCGCGCACGATGCTCCGCTGCCCGCCCTCTCCCTGGCCGAGGTGCTCGCCACGTCCGACCTCCCCGGCGGTGTGGTCAACATCCTCTCGGGCCGTACGGCGGAGATCGCCGCGCCGCTCGCCGCGCATCAGGACGTCAACGCCCTCGATCTCGCGGGCGCCGGCGAGGAGTTGGCGAAGGAGCTGGAGGTGGCCGCGGCCGACAACCTCAAGCGGGTGCTGCGTCCGGCGCCGGTGAACTGGTCCGCGGACCCCGGCACCGGCCGGCTGATGAGCTTCCTGGAGACGAAGACGGTGTGGCATCCGATGGGCGTTTAGGGCTGCTCTGGCGGCCTTATGACATGCCGTCACAAATGCCCGTGCGGGGCCTCGCCTTTTGGCGGGGCCCCGCATGCATGTCCGAACCTTTAACTACGATTGACCTTGATCGGCATCACGACAACATTTCGGGGGAGATCTGTGCCGGAGAAATTCAGTGCTGCTCAGGAAGCGTTGCACAAGTTCGCCAAGAGCTCCGATCAGCGGGCGGAGAAGCTGCGGGCGATCCGCAGCAAGCTCGCCTCGCACGAGCTCAGCAAGGAGGCCTTCGGGAAGCTCCCGGAGTCCGATGAGCTCTACCAGGCCTACGACGAACAGGGCGAGCACTGCCTGGACACGCTCGACTCCGCGGCCACGCTGGAGGAGAAGATCAGCGAGGGCGTCACGGAGACGGCGCGTGCCTACCAGTCCGACGAGGACGCGACCGCCGCGTCGATGCGGCAGATCCACTCGGGCGGGCCGGGGAGCATGCGATGAGCGGGCCGGTATCGGGGGCGCTGGGCGCCTACAACAAGGTCAACGACTGGATGAGCGGTTTCGACTCCGCCGTCGACAGCATCATGCGTCCGCTCGTGGAACCGCTCGCCGAGCATCTGGAAGCGGTGACCGGCGATGACGAAGGCATCCAGGAAGCCGCCAAGCTGTGGCGCGACCAGGCGGCCGAGCTGCGTGAGCTGATCGCCGACCAGCGGCGCGACCGCGCGGACCTCGCACACGAGTGGACCGGCGAGGCCGCCGAGGCGTTCCAAGGGCACCTCGCCGAGCTGGAAACCGCCCTGGAGGCGGAAGCCGAGGACATGGACGCGGTGGCCGGCGTCCTGGAACAGGCCGGCGCACAGGCGAAGATGGCCGAGCAGGTCGTCGAGACGCTCATCCGTGAGCTGATCGAATGGGCCATCATCGAACTCGCGGTGGCCCTGGCCACCTCGATCGTCACCGCCGGTGTCTCGGCCGCTGCCGCCGCGGCGGCAGCGGCGGCCGAGGCCAGTTTCGTGTCGGCGCGCGTCGCGAGGGTGCTGGCCGAACTGGCAAAGGAACTCAAGGCCTTCGTCAACATCATCAAGCTGCTGAAAAAAGCCAAGAAGATGTCGAAGGTCAAAAAGCTCAAGCCCTGGACCTGGAAGCACCTCAAGGACCCGGTCGAGGCCGAGAAGTTCGCGAAGGCGCTGGCTGCCAAGAAGGCGCTGAAGATCATCAAGACGCCGATGAAGGGGGCCGTGGGGCTCGGGATGGGCGCCCTCGGCTTCTCCGGCGACCCGACCCAGGCGGTCTCGCCCATCGTTCAGCACGAGGCCGACGAGCTCGACAAAGCACTGAGCGGCAAGGGTTCCCACGACAGTGGCGGCAGCGGCAGGCACGGCAGCCCCCATCTGCCCCCGGCCTCCGACTTCGAGGCACCGCCCGTCGCCCAGGACCCCGTCGGCCGCTACCGCGAACCCGCGGTCAGCGGCCATCAGAATCCACCGCCGCCCACGGGACTCCCCACCGACCCGACGCCGGTCGCCCAGGACCCGCTGAGCCGCTACCGCGAACCCGCGGTCGAGCAGGATCCGCGCCTGGTCACCCGCCCGGCCGCCGCCGAGCAGCCGCGCGATCCCGACAATCCGTTCGGCTGACGGCGGATGCACCACGAAGGAGGCCGCGCCGGATGAGGCCGGACTACCGCGACTGTTTCCAGCCCTTTCTCCAGCCAGGGGAAAGGCTGATCGTCGCCTCGGACTACTGGGAAAACTCGGCGCTGCCCTCCGTCCCCCCGAAGCTGCGCACGCCCCGCACCCCGCCCCCGCCGTCGGCGCTCGAACAGCGGGTGCGGGGCGCGCTGGGGAGCGTTCTGGGCAAGGTGAGCCGCCCGCTGGAGGCCATGGGCAGCAGCCGGGTGACCAACAACCCGTTGGTCCGGGCCGTCGACCGCGTCAGTGACCGGGTGGAGAATGCCGCGATCGATGTGGAGCACATCGCCGACCGGGCGACCGAGCGTGCGATCTGGGGCACCGTCATGGACGGCGGCTGGCACAGCATCGCCGGGCGCTTCCTGGTCGATCTGACCAACGCGGGCGGCGAGCCCGGGCGTCAGGCGCTGACCGACCGCCGGCTGATCCTTCTCGTGGACCACAACACGAGCTGGCGGAACCCCGCCCCGCAGTGGGGCTTCGGGGCGGAGGTACCCCGCACGCATATCGCCGGGGCCACCGCACATTCGAAGGTCGTCAGCCGGGGGCGGTTCGATGTCGCCTTCGTCGACGGATCGTGGATCGCCCTGGGCAGCCTGTCGCGCGAGCGCATGGAGGGGTTCGTCGCCGCCTAGAACCGAGGAGAATGACCGTATGCCGAAGATCGACCATGCCACCCCCTGCCGCCGGTTCCTCCAGCCCAGCGAGGTGCTCTGGGAGGCCCGGGACTACTCCGAGTACCCCGACCTCCCGCTCGTGCCCGCCCATCTCAAGGCGCCGCGGAAGCGGTCGTCGCGCCCGAAGGGTCTCTTGGGGAAGCTGAGCGATGTCCTCGACAAGGCGTCGCAGCCGTCCGTCGGGACGGCCGAGCGCCGACCCTCCGACAGCCGCCTGCTCAACAACGGGCTGGTCAACAACCGGCTGACGCGCGCCGCCGGAAACGTGGCGGAGACACTCAACGAGGCCCAGGAGGACATCGAGGACGCGCTCGACGACGCCGCGAACCGCGCGCTGTTCGGCAAGACCATGGAGGGCGACTGGACCAGCATGGCCGGCCGATTCCTCGTCCAGGTCACCAACGCGGGTGGCTCGCTCCAGCACCAGGCGCTCACCGACCGCCGGCTGTTCGTGCTGACCGACCAGGCCACGGGGTGGCGGGAGCGCGAGCCCGAGCTGGAACTCGCCGTGCAGATACAGCTCTCGAACATCGCGGAGCTGCGGCCCAGGCCGCGTATGACGTTCCCGCGTGGCCGCTTCGACCTCGTCTTCGTCGACGGCTCGTGGCTGGCGCTGAGTTGTTCGTTTCAGGAGGACATGGAGGCGATGGTCACGGCGTTCCAAGGGCGCTG
This sequence comes from Streptomyces sp. 2323.1, assembly GCF_900221035.1. Classification (NCBI taxonomy): domain Bacteria; kingdom Bacillati; phylum Actinomycetota; class Actinomycetes; order Kitasatosporales; family Streptomycetaceae; genus Streptomyces; species Streptomyces sp. 2323.1. The sequence goes on from NZ_LT907981.1 coordinate 3,053,894, forward strand.
ACCCCGGGCCGGGCGCTGAACCCGGGTCGGCCGGGGCCCCGACGAACGGGCCGGCGGCCGGGCCCGCGGCCGGTCCGGACGCCCCACGGACGCCGGGACCACGCCAGCCGCGCGGGACCTCACCCCGGCAACACCCTCGTCAACGTCCCCACCAACGGCAGGTTCCGGAGCGTGCTGCCGCTGGAGAGAGGACCGGTCACCACGGTGGTGCCCACCGGCTTGAAGTCGGCGACCTGGGCGCCCACGGTGTTGGCGAGCGGGTCGACGGCGGTGTTGGCCAGCGGGTCCACCTTGAGGTCCTTGACCGGGCCGACGCCGCCGGCCGTGGAGTGCAGCACCGCGCCGGTCAGCGCGGAGGCCGCGGCGCCGGTGTCGGTGCTGCCTTGGGTGGCGGAGGCGGGGGCGGCGCTCGCCGTTGCCGCACCGCCCGCCGCGATCGCCGCACCGGCCGCGGAGATCACCAGGCCCGCGCGCAGCAGGGTGCGGGGGATGCGGCTGGGCTTGGGACGTGCGTGGGAGGGCATGTGCCACCTGCCTGTGGGGTCGAAGCGGTCGAAGTGCTGTGCGAGCGAGAGCGGCTCGGTAATCGGTTGACTGCGTAGCGTAGTTGAGGTGCGGGGGCCGATCCACCTCGCGCGCCAGGGGTACCCCACACGGGCCAATGCGCGACAATGGGTGCCCGTGAGCCTTCACTCCTCCTCCCGGCCGTCCTCCCCCGCGCTCTCGACTCCTCCCCCACTCTCGGCTTCGCTCAAGCGGGGGGACCCCCATGAGCAGGGCGGCCCTCCCGCCCGGGTCGTGCTGCTGACCGGCCCTTCGGGCTCCGGCAAGTCGTCCCTGGCCGCGTGCAGTGGCCTGCCCGTCCTCACGCTCGACGACTTCTACAAGGAGGGGACGGACCCGACCCTGCCGCAACTGCCCGACGGCGGCGGCGCCGACTGGGACTCGCCGCTGTCCTGGGACGCCGAAGCAGCGGTCGCGGCCATCGAGGCGTTGTGCCGTACGGGGCGCGCCGATGTTCCGGTGTACGACATCGCGACCAGTGCCCGGGTGGGCGCGTCGGGCCTGGACCTCGGCGGGGCGCCGCTGTTCCTCGCGGAGGGGGTCTTCGCCGCCGATGTCATCGCCCGGTGCCGGGCGGCGGGGCTGCTGGCCGATGCGCTGTGTCTGCGCGGGCGTCCGTCCACCACGTTCCGCCGCCGGCTGGCCCGGGATCTGCGCGAGGGCCGTAAGCCGGCCCCGTATCTGCTGCGCCGCGGGCTGCGGCTGATGCGCAGCGAGCGGTCGATCGTCGCCCGGCTCACCGCGCTGGGCGCGCACCCCTGTGCCAAGCCGGAGGCGCTGGCCCGGATATCGGCCGCGCGGGCGGTGGATGCGGTGGGCGCGGCGGCGCGTTCCTGAGGCGCGGATCCGTTCGGCCAAGTGCCGGGGGCCGGTTGCGCCGGCCGCCTGCGGTCGTGGGGCCGCGTACGCATGAAGAAGCGGGTTCGGACGGCCCCCCCGGTCGTCCGAACCCGCTTTTCTTCCCCCGTGTTCCCCCGTATCCCCCGATACGTCCGGCCGTCACCGAGCGCCGAGCGCTTGGTTCGTGCCGGTTCCCCCGTATCCCCCTCGGGCTTCCCCCCGGTCCCCCTCGGGCTTTCCCCCCGTCCTTCAGGCCACCAGCTCGCCGAAGGACTCCTCCTCGTCACGGCCGAAGCTGAGGACCTCGTCCTCGCGCAGCCGGCGCAGGGCGCGCCAGATGCTCGACTTCACCGTGCCGACACTGATGTTGAGGATGTCCGCGATCTCCGGGTCCGTGCGGCCCTCGTAGTAGCGCAGTACGAGCATGGTGCGCTGGGTCTCGGGCAGCCGGACCAGCGCCTGCCACAGCACGGCGCGCAGTTCGGTGCCGCGCATCGCGTCCACGTCGCCCGCCGTCTCCGGCAGCTCCTCGGTCGGGTACTCGTTGAGCTTGCGCCGGCGCCAGGCGCTGATGTGCAGGTTGGTCATGGTGCGGCGCAGATAGCCGCCGAGCGCCGCCTTGTCGCTGATCCGGTCCCAGGCCCGGTAGGTCGAGAACAGGGCGCTCTGCAGCAGGTCCTCGGCCTCGTAGCGGTCGCCGGTCAGGTGGTAGGCGGTGGCGTACAGGGAGGCGCGGCGCTCCTGGACGTAGGCGGTGAAGGCCGCTTCGGCCTCGGCCTCCTGCGACGCGGAGCGCCGTTCCCCCGTGGCCTCCCCGTACTCCGTTCCCCCGTTGTGGGCGGCGTCTCCCGTGCGCTGCCCGTTTCCCCCGTCGAGCGTCACGGTCGTGGCGTCGATGGCCACCCGGTAGGGCGTCCGCTGACGTCCGGGGCCGCGTGTGCACGCTCCCCGCAGGGAGGTGGCCCCTGCGGACTTCTCGCCGTTCCTGACGACGTCGTGGAGTCGCGTGATAACTGCGCTGGTAGTGGTGCCGTGCAGTGTGTTCATCGCGCGCCCCCCGTCGTAGAGCCAGCTCGTTCGGTGTGTCCCGGTTGTTGATCTCTCCCGGTGCCCAAAAGACTGCCAACCCAGTTTCATCGCGTTGTCCGCCGACTGTCACAGGCCTGTCACAGGGGCCCGGTGCGGCGCGTCGCCGGGGTGCGGGGGATGCGGGCCTTGTGTACGAAAGCGCCACTGGTCGATGTCTCGGCGCCCCATGGGACAGAATGGCCGGGTGCCTTTCCTGTTGCTGATCGAGGACGACGACGCCATCCGCACGGCCCTCGAACTCTCGCTGTCCCGCCAGGGTCACCGTGTGGTGACCGCGGCGACGGGCGAGGACGGCCTGAAGCTGCTGCGTGAGCAGCGCCCGGACCTGATCGTGCTGGATGTGATGCTGCCGGGCATCGACGGCTTCGAGGTGTGCCGGCGGATCAGGCGTACGGACCAGCTGCCCATCATCCTGCTCACCGCGCGTAACGATGACATCGACGTCGTGGTGGGGCTGGAGTCGGGCGCCGACGATTATGTGGTCAAGCCGGTGCAGGGGCGGGTGCTGGACGCCCGGATCCGGGCCGTGCTGCGCCGTGGTGAGCGGGAGTCGAGCGATTCGGCGACGTTCGGCTCGCTGGTGATCGACCGCTCGGCGATGACGGTCACCAAGAACGGCGAGGATCTGCAACTGACACCGACCGAGCTGCGGTTGCTGCTGGAGCTGAGCCGCCGGCCGGGTCAGGCGCTGTCCCGCCAGCAGCTGCTGCGGCTGGTGTGGGAGCACGACTATCTCGGTGACTCGCGTCTGGTGGATGCGTGTGTGCAGCGGCTGCGGGCGAAGGTGGAGGACGTGCCGTCCTCGCCGACGCTGATCCGTACGGTCCGTGGTGTCGGCTACCGGCTGGATTCGCCGCAGTGAGGGAACGTTCCGCGAGCGGCGCCACGGAGGAGGACACCGCGGGCGGCGGGGACGCCGGCGCGCCCGCGGGCGGCCGGCGGGCGCTGCGGCTGCTGCGCCGGGCGTCGGGACTGCTGCGCTGGACGAGTCTGCGGCTGCGGCTGGTGGTGGTCTTTGCGCTGGTGGCGCTGACCGCGGCGGTCTCCGCGTCCGGTATCGCGTACTGGCTCAACCGCAACACCGTGCTGGACCGCACCCAGAATGCCGTGCTGAACGACTTCCGCAAGGCGCTGGAGGACAGCACCCGGTCGCTGCCGCTGCGTCCGCGCTGTGCCGAACTCCAGGACGCGGCGCGGCAGATGGCGGCCGGGCCGCAGAATTACGCGGTGCTGCTGATCGGGGTGGACAGCAAGGGCAAGGACTGTGCGGCCACCACCGACAAGGATCTGCTGACGCTCACCACCGTGCCGGCGTCGCTGCGTACGGCGGTCAACGAGGCGCGTCCGGTCGATGAGTCCAACCGCTATGCGCACCATCTGTACTGGCAGCGCAGGGAGGTCCAGGACACTCCCTATCTGGTGGCCGGGGCGAAGGTGACCGGCGGCGGCCCCACCGGCTACATGATCAAGTCGCTGGCCACCGAGCAGCAGGACCTCAACTCGCTGGCCTGGTCGCTGGGGATCGCGACGGCGCTGGCGCTGGTCGGCTCGGCGCTGCTGGCGCAGGCCGCGGCGACGACGGTGCTGCGACCCGTCCAGCGGCTGGGGCATGCGGCGCGGCAGCTCGGCGAGGGGCGGCTGGACACCCGGCTGCGGGTGACCGGCACCGATGAACTCGCGGACCTTTCACGGACCTTCAACCGTACGGCGGAGCGGCTGGAGCAGCGGGTCGAGGAGCTGAGCGGGCGGGAGGCGGCGTCCCGGCGGTTCGTCGCCGATATGTCGCACGAGCTGCGGACGCCGCTGACCGCGATCACCGCGGTCTCCGAGGTGCTGGAGGAGGAGGCCGAGTCCCTCGATCCGATGATCGCGCCCGCGGTGCAGCTGGTGGTCAGCGAGACCCGGCGGCTGAACGACCTGGTCGAGAACCTGATGGAGGTCACCCGCTTCGATGCGGGCACGGCCCGGCTGGTGCTGGACGATGTCGATGTCGCGGACCAGGTGACCGCCTGTATCGACGCCCGGGCCTGGCTGGACGCGGTCGATCTGGACGCGGACCGCGGCATCGTGGCCCGGCTGGACCCGCGGCGGCTGGATGTGATCCTGGCGAATCTGATCGGCAACGCCCTCAAGCACGGCGGCTCCCCGGTGCGGGTTTCGGTCCGCACCGAGGCCGCGGCGGGTGCCGGGGCGGCCGGCCGGACGGGCAGCACGGCCCTCGGCGCCGCCGATGCGGCAGGCCCTTCGGCCGGGCCGGAGGAGGACGGCGGGCCGCAGGCCGGTGCAGGGGACGGCGGGCCGGAGCGGTCCGGGCACGGCGCGGAGGCGGGGCGGCCCGGGGGCGGGACGCTGGTGATCCGGGTACGGGATCATGGCCCCGGCATCCCGGAAGAGGTCCTTCCGCATGTCTTCGACCGTTTCTACAAGGCGAGCGCCTCCCGGCCGCGGTCGGAGGGCAGCGGTCTGGGCCTGTCGATCGCGCTGGAGAACGCGCACATCCACGGTGGGGAGATCACCGCGGCCAACCTCCCCGAGGGCGGCGCGGTCTTCACGCTGCGGCTGCCGATGGACGCCTCCCCGCTGGCGGACGGCGACCGGGAGCGCGGCCGGGACGACGGCGCGGCGGACGAGGGTACGGAGGGCGACCGATGACGCCGACCAGGCGGACAGGGCGGCGCGCCGGCGCCGTGGCGGCGCTCGCGCTCGCCGTCGCGGGCTGCGGGATCCGCGGTACGTCCGTCCCCGTCGATGCGGGCGGTGCGCCGTCCCGGGTGAGCTGCAAGGCGCCGGCGGCCGGGACGGCGCCGGGCACACCGGGCACCACCCAGGCCTCCGTCTATCTGGTGTGCGGTTCGGCGCTGGCGCAGGTGGAGCGGACGGTGACGCTGCCCAAGGGGTCGCCGGCCACCGACCCGCGGCTGCCGACCGCCCGGGCGCTGCTGACCGAGTTGCAGCGGCGGCCCTCGCCCGACGAGGAGAAGGCCGGCTTCAGCAGCGCGCTGCCGCCGCATCTGAAGGTCACGGGGCCGCGGTCCGGTGATCCGTCGGATGCGCTGCGCCTGAGCATCCGGCCGGACGATCTGCCGTCCTTCGCGCTGGCGCAGCTGGTGTGCACCTACGGCGCGAGCGCGGCGCTGGGCCGTACGCATGCGGCGGTGCTGGGCGGGCCGGGCGACGATACGGCGCACCGCTTCGACTGTTCCGCGGATGTGCTGGCCAATCCGGACATCGCGGAGAACGCCGGGTGGGGGGACCCGCTGTCCGACGTGGGGTGAAGGGGCGGGCCAAGAGAGGCGCAAGGGGGCGGAACCGCAGCCCCCGCTCATGGCGTCCTGGCCTGTGTGCAGCGTCATGGCCCCGGCACCACCGCCGACCCCCGTATGCGCGTCACCGGACTGCTTCTCCTCGTGGCGCATCTGCTGATCGTCAGCTGGCTGACGCTGCGTCCTCGCACGGTGCCGTGGGTGCCGGCCGCGAATCTGGAACCGCTGGCGACGATCCGTGCCGAGCTGGCGCTCGGCCCGTCGTGGCAGGCCGTCGAGCATCTGGGCGGCTCGGTGATGCTGCTGGCGCCGCTGGGGGTGCTGCTGCCCCTCTCGGCAGGCCGGCTGAACGTTTCGCCCCTGGTGTCGTTCGCCCGGACCACGTTCGCCGGGGCGATGATCGCGCTGGCCATCGAGCTGCTGCAGTCAGGGGTACCCGGACGGGTCCCGGACATCGACTCGGTGCTGCTGGGCACGCTCGGGGTGGCCCTGGTGCATCTGGCGGTCGTCCCCGGGGCCCGGTGCCGGCTCCGTCGCCGGGAGGAGCAGCTCAGGGGGAGAACCCCGAGGATCCCCAGGGTCGAGGTGGCTCCGCAGGCTGATGTCCTCTCCGGCAGCCGGACCTACCTTTGAGACATCGGGGCACACGTCCCACCACGTCACAAAGGAGTCGCCGTCATGGCCACCGCACTGGTCCGTCCCCGCAACAACCGAATGATCGCCGGAGTGTGCGCGGGCCTGGCCCAGCGCTTCGGTACGACACCGACGACGATGCGCGTGATCTTCGTGCTGTCGTGTCTGCTGCCCGGCCCGCAGTTCCTGGTCTACCTGGCGCTGTGGATACTCCTGCCCTCCGAGGACCGGGCCAGGGCCGCCACCTCCTGGTGACCCGGCCGGCCGACGGCCCCGGGCCCGGCCGCTGGCCGCACGCCCGGCCCGTTCCCCTGCCCCACAGCAATGCCCCGGCCGTACGCACGAGGGCGTAAGACCGGGGCAGAGTGCCCTGCGCGTCCCTCACGGGACGGGCCTGGGGGAAGGTTCAGCCACCGAGGGGGAGGGTCTTGGTGACGGCGCTGGTCGGCAGGCCGCCCAGCAGCTTGTTGCCCTGGGAGTTCATCTTGGTCTTGACGTCGTTGCCGGTCGCCTTGGTCTTGGTGAGACCGGAGACGGTCTTGGCGGCGTCCTTCACCGGCAGGCTGTGCAGCACGCCGGTGGTGTCCCCGGCGGCGACCGCCGGGGCGGCGCTGGCGACGCCCGCGGCGGTGACGGCGAAGGCGGCGCCGAGGGCGGCGACACCGAGAGTCTTGATGGTTCCCTGCTTCATCGAATTACGTCCTCGTTGATGGGGGCTTGACCGGCCAATCAACCTACTGATGTGCCAACCGGCGCCGCAAACAGCCGAGGCGAATGGAAAAACGGCCGGTGGACAATCCACCGGCCGCTGCGCTATACGCTCACACTTTCCCTTACACAGAGTCAGAACCGCTGCTCACAGGGGTCGTTGTGGCTGCCGGGCGGAACAGCCATTCGGCCCGGAGTTCCGCATAACCGGGCTTGATGACGTCATTGATCATGGCCAGTCGTTCATCGAAAGGAATGAACGCTGATTTCATCGCATTGACTGTGAACCACTGCATGTCATCGAGCGTGTATCGAAATGTCTTGACCAGGTGCTCGAATTCGAGGGACATGTTCGTCCCGCTCATCAGCCGGTTGTCGGTGTTGACGGTGAGCCGGAACTGCAGCCGGCGCAGCAGGCCGAGGGGGTGCTCCGCGTAGGACGCGGCGGCGCCGGTCTGGAGGTTGGAGGTCGGGCACATCTCCAGCGGGATGCGCTTGTCCCGTACGTACGAGGCGAGCCGGCCGAGCTTGACCGAGCCGTCGTCGGCGACCTCGATGTCGTCGATGATCCGGACGCCGTGACCGAGGCGGTCGGCGCCGCACCACTGCAGGGCCTGCCAGATGGACGGCAGGCCGAAGGCCTCACCGGCGTGGATGGTGAAGTGGTTGTTCTCCCGCTTGAGGTACTCGAAGGCGTCGAGGTGGCGGGTGGGCGGGTAGCCGGCCTCGGCTCCCGCGATGTCGAAGCCGACGACGCCGGTGTCGCGGTAGCGGTTGGCGAGTTCGGCGATCTCCAGGGCGCGGGCGGCGTGCCGCATGGCGGTCAGCAGGGCGCCGACGCGGATGCGGTGGCCGTTCTCGCGGGCCCGCCGCTCGCCCTCGCGGAAGCCCTCGTTGACGGCCTCGACGACCTCTTCGAGGCTCAGGCCCTGCTCCAGGTGCTGCTCGGGCGCGTAGCGGACCTCGGCGTAGACGACGCCGTCGGCCGCGAGGTCCTCGGCGCACTCGGCGGCCACCCGGGCCAGTGCGTCGCGGGTCTGCATGACGGCGCAGGTGTGCGCGAAGGTCTCCAGGTAGCGCTCCAGCGAGCCGGAGTCGGCGGCCTCACGGAACCAGACCCCGAGCTTTTCCGGGTCGGTTTCGGGCAGTCCCTCGTAGCCGGTCTCGCGGGCCAGCTCGACGACGGTGGCGGGGCGCAGGCCGCCGTCGAGGTGGTCGTGGAGCAGCACCTTGGGGGCACGGCGGATCTGTTCACTGGTCGGAAGGGTGGTGGTCTCGCTCGTCATTTCGGCACTCTAGCCCCTACGCGCGTAGATATCGCCGAACGATACGTAACAGTGACCCGTCCGCAGGGTGGCGGGCACGCCACGATCTGCCATCGTTCTGGTCATGGCTCAGCAAGCACTGCCGGTGCGCGAAGCCCGGCTGGGAAAACCGCTGGGAACGAGTGGCAGGGACGGGGCGCGCGAGGCGCTCCGGTGGAGGGGTGGTGGCGGCCGGGAGGTCAGCGGGGTGGCGCTGCTGCTGCCCGGGGGCGGGCCGACGGGGGTGCGGCGGCCGTCGCCGGTGACGGCGCTGGCGATGCGTCCGCTGGCGCGCCGGCTGGCGAAGGCGGGGCGGCCCGAGGGCTTGACGGCTCATGTCGTGCGCTACCGCCACAGCGGCTGGAACGGGACCGCGGCCCATCCGGCGAACGATGCGGCCTGGGCCCTGGAGGAGGTCGTCCGCCGTTACGGCGATGTGCCGGTCTGCCTGGTGGGGACGGGCATGGGGGCCCGCGCCGCCCTGCACGCCGCCGGGCATCCGGCCGTCAACTCCGTACTGGCGCTGGCTCCTTGGCTGCCCGACCCGCAGCAGGACCGGGCGCAGCCCGATCCGGTCAAACAGCTCATCGGCCGGCAGGTCCTGCTGGTGCACGGCACCAACGACGAACGCACCGACCCCGATCTGTCCTACCGCTACGCCGAGCGCGCCAAGAAGGTCAACCGCGACACCTGCCGCTTCGAGGTGCACTCCGACGGCCACTCGCTGCACCAGCACCGCGGCGAAGTCCAGGCCCTGGCGGCCGACTTCATGCTGGGCTCGCTGTTCGCGCGGGACTTCGCCCGGCCGGTGCGGGACGCGCTGGCCGCACCGCCGCCGCTCGGGCTGCGGATGCCGCTGGCGGCGGGCTTCGGCGCGTCGCTGCGGCACTGACGCCCTCCCCCGCGCGGCAATGCTCGTCACCGGGGCAGCAGCTTCCCCCGCCGGCTCAGCAGGAACTTCTTGAACGCGGCCACCGGCGGGGTGTCCGGGTGGCCCTCCAGCCAGGCGACGCCGATCTCGCGGACCGCCCGCGGCGCGGTGACGGTCAGCTCGGCCACCCCGGGCCGCGGCACGGCGGGCGGCGGCAGCAGCGCCACCCCCAGCCCCGCCGCGACCAGTCCGCGCAGCGTCTCGGCCTCCTCCCCCTCGAACGCGACCCGTGGGGTGAAGCCCGCCTCGGCGCACAGCGCATCGGTGATCCGGCGCAGCCCGTAGCCGGGTTCGAGGGTGACGAACAGTTCCCCGGCCGCCTCCGCGAGCCGGACCCGCTTGCGGGCGGCCAGCGGGTGGTCGTCCGGGACGACCAGGCGCAGCTTCTGCTCGTCGAGCCGCCGGGCGACCAGGTCCGGGTAGTCGGGGACCGGCGAGGTCAGACACAGGTCGAGGTCACCGGCGCGCAGCCGCTCGATCATCGCCTCGCCGTAGTTCTGGACGAGCTGGAAGCGCACCCGCGGGTGGTCGGCGCGGAAGCTGCGGATCAGGCCGGGCACGGTCTCCGAGCCCATGGTGTGCAGAAAGCCGAACGCCACCTTCCCGGCCGCCGGGTCGACGTCGGCCCGTACGGATTCGGTCGCCCGTTCCAGGTCCGTCAGCGCCCGTTCGGTGGAGGCGAGGAAGGCGCGGCCGGCCGGGGTGAGGGAGAGGGTGCGGCCGTGCCGGGCGAAGAGGGCGACACCGAGGTCGTCCTCCAGGCGGACCAGGGCGCGGCTGAGGGTGGGCTGCGGGATGCCGAGCTCCAGCGCGGCGCGGGTGACGTGTTCGTGCCGGGCGACGGCGGTGAACTGGGCGAGCCGCGGGGCGAGAACGGCCGCCCAGGAGCCGGTGCCGAGCTCGGCCGCCTCCGCCTCCCCACCGCCACGAGCTGTCGTTGCGGCGTCTTTTCTGTTGCGACCTTGCAACAGAGGCTCTCCTGACCTGCGATCATGCATCACAGCATTGATTATGCCGTTTCCATGCATTGGACGCATGAAACTCAGAGGCCTACTTTCAAACCATGCCTCCCGCTGATACCGGGGCGTCCGTCACCGACCGTGCGGCCGCCTCTCCCCCGTCGTCCACCGGCTCCTCTTCTTCCGCCGCCACGACCGACCCAGAGTCGGCCAAGCTGCGGCCGGGCGGCCCCGGCTACCGCCGGATGAGCTTCGCCCTCTTCGCCGCCGGAGTGGCCACCTTCGCGCTGCTCTACTCCACGCAGGCGCTGCTGCCCGCGATCTCCACCGACCTCGCGGTGAGCCCCGACCAGGCCAGCTGGACCGTGTCCGCGGCCACCTTCGGCCTGGCGCTCGGCGTGATCCCGCTGAGCGCGGTCTCCGAGCGCTTCGGCCGGCGCACGCTGATGACGGTGTCCCTCACGGTGGCCACGCTGATCGCGATGCTGGTGCCGTTCGCCCCGTCGCTCGGCGTCCTGATCGCGCTGCGCGGCATCCAGGGTGTGGCGCTGGCCGGGCTGCCGGCCTCGGCGATGGCGTTCCTGGCCGAGGAGGTACGGGCCAAGGCCCTGGTGGCGGCCATCGGACTGTTCGTGGCGGGCAACAGCATCGGCGGGATGTCCGGCCGGATCGTGACCGGCTGGGTGGCCCAGGCCTGGGGCTGGCGCGCCGCGCTCGGCGCGGTGGGTGTGCTGGCCGTCGTCTGCACGGTGACGTTCCGGCTGCTGGTCCCCAAGGCCCGGCATTTCGTGTCCCGTTCGGTGGGCCCGCGGGCACTGGCCCGTACGCTCGGCGGCCACCTCGCCGACCCGCTGCTGCGCCGTCTCTACGCCATCGGCGGGCTGTTCATGACGGTCTTCGGCGCGGTCTACACGGTCATCGGCTACCGCCTGGTCGCCGAGCCGTTCAACCTCCCGCAGGGCATCGTCGGTTCGATCTTCGTGGTCTATCTGGTCGGTACGGTCTCCTCGGCCGCGGCCGGCAAGCTGGTCGCCCGCACGGGCCGTCGCGGCGCCCTCTACCTGGCCGTCGGCACCACCTCCACGGGCCTGCTGCTCTCGCTGGCCGACTCGGTGTACGCCGTCCTGGCGGGGCTCATCCTGATCACCGCGGGCTTCTTCGCGGGCCACGCGGTCGCCTCGTCCTCGGTCAGCCGCACGGCCAAGACGGCCCGCGCCCAGGCGTCGGCCCTCTACCAGTGCGCCTACTACACCGGCAGCAGCCTGGGCGGCGCACTCGGCGCCGCCGCCTTCTACGCCGTCGGCTGGGAGGGCACCGTCCTCCTCGGCCTCGTCGCGATGGTCGCCGCCGCCTCCATCACCCTCTACGCCACCCGCAAGGCCGTGGCCGAACGCCGGCTCCTCCACCTGGAGAAGGCCGCGTAACACCCCTCGGTCCGAAGGGCCCGCCCTGCCACCTGTCCTGGTGGGGCGGGCTCTTCGTCCATGTGCGGCGGGTGGTCATGGCGACAGGAAGTCGTCCGTGCCGATGGTCACGCCGAACGGGTCGGGGAGGTGGGCCGGCTCGCCGAACTTCATGGTGCTGCGCCTGCGATACGTCTCGCCCTCGGGCTCGCCGTAGAGGGTGAGGATCGGGCCACCCGGGGCCCACTTGTCCACAAGCAGGTAGAGCGGGACGCCCGCGCAGGCGTATCCGGCGCGCTTCTGGGTCCGTGCGTGCACCGCGTTCGTCACCGAGGTGATCTCGACGACGAGTTCGGCGGCTGCGGCGGGAGTGACGTAACCGGCGACGCTCAGTGCGGCTTCGGGCGCCACGACAAGGTGCGGGACGTAGATTCCGCGGCGGGCGGGAAGGGCCAGGCCGAGTTTCTGATAGGCGCCCCAGTCATCCGGCATGACGGAGTAAAGAGGGCGTTGCAGCGTGCAGACGATCACGTTCTGCAGAGTGTCGCGCGGCGGCGCCACGGTGATGACGCCGTCGATGATCTCCACCATGCAGCCCTCAGGGGCCTCGGTGTCCTCCCAGATGCGGACGAGGGCCTCCCAAACGCGGCCCTCCTGCGGGTAATGCTCGGCGGTGAGTGGAATCACGGCGGCTCCTCGGCTTCACTTCACCCCCGACTCCACCACGCCGAACGGGACCCGCGGCAGCCCGCAGGTCCCGTTCACCCATACGGGAAAACCCCAGGTCAGGCGATCCGCTCCAGCACCACCGGGGTGGCGGCGAAGGCCGCCTCCTCGGGGCCGACGAGGACGCCGCCGTCGAGGGCCTCCAGGGCGTAGGGGAACTTCTCGGGGGTGTCGGTGTGCAGCGTCAGCAGGGGCTGGCCGGCGGTGACGGTGTCGCCGGGCTTGGCGTGCATCTCGATGCCCGCGCCCGCCTGGACCGGGTCCTCCTTGCGGGCGCGGCCGGCGCCCAGGCGCCAGGCGGCGAGGCCGACGGCGTAGGCGTCGAGGGTGGTGAGGGTGCCGGAGGAGGCGGCGGTGACGACGTGGTGTTCGCGGGCGACGGGGAGGGTCGCGTCGGGGTCGCCGCCCTGGGCCGCGATCATGCGGCGCCAGTGGTCCATGGCGGAGCCGTCGGCCAGTGCCTTGGCCGGGTCGGCGTCCTTGAGGCCGGCCGCGTCGAGCATTTCGCGGGCGAGGGCGAGGGTGAGGTCGACGACGTCCTGGGGGCCGCCGCCGGCCAGTACCTCGACGGATTCGCGGACTTCGAGGGCGTTGCCGGCGGTCCGGCCGAGGGGGGTGGCCATGTCGGTGAGCAGGGCGACGGTCTTCACGCCGTGGTCGGTGCCCAACTCGACCATGGTGGAGGCCAGTTCGCGGGCGTCATCGAGGTGCTTCATGAAGGCGCCGGAGCCGACCTTGACGTCCAGGACGAGGGAGCCGGTGCCCTCGGCGATCTTCTTGGACATGATCGAGGAGGCGATGAGCGGGATGGACTCGACGGTGCCGGTGACGTCGCGGAGCGCGTAGAGCTTCTTGTCGGCGGGGGCGAGACCGTCGCCCGCGGCGCAGATGACGGAGCCGACGTCGCGGAGGACGTTCAGCATCTCGTCGTTGGAGAGGGTCGCGCGCCAGCCGGGGATGGCTTCGAGCTTGTCGAGGGTGCCGCCGGTGTGGCCGAGGCCCCGGCCGGAGAGCTGCGGGACGGCGGCACCGCAAGCGGCGACGAGCGGGGCGAGCGGGAGGGTGATCTTGTCGCCGACACCGCCGGTGGAGTGCTTGTCGGCGGTGGGGCGGGGCAGGGAGGAGAAGTCCATGCGCTCGCCGGAGGCGATCATGGCGGCGGTCCAGCGGGCGATCTCCGTGCGGTTCATGCCGTTGAGGAAGATGGCCATCGCCAGGGACGACATCTGCTCGTGGGCGACCTCGCCGCGGGTGTAGGCGTCGATGACCCAGTCGATCTGAGCGGGGGTCAGCTCGCCGCGGTCGCGCTTGGTACGGATGACGGAGATGACGTCCATGGACGGTTCCTTTCGAACGGGTAGGTCCGTTCTACACGCATAGACGCCGGGGTGGCCAGGGGCGGCGGGCGGCCGCCCCTGGGGCGGCCCCAGGGGCGGTGCGCTGCCGCCGGTGTCGGCTACAGCGTCCAGCGGTGGAGCTGGCCGTCCGGTTCCGCGTAGGTCACGGTCTGCTCAGCGGGGCCGGCCTCGATGCTGAACCACTCGCGTCGTGGCCGGTTGAGCCGCCGCCACAGCTGGTGGGCTTCTTCCATCGGTGCCCACAGGTCGCGCGGTCCGGTGGAAGTCACCAGCGGCGTCGCCTACCGATGGGGACAAAAGCCAACGCCAGTCGAGGAGGCGCGGCCGCCCGGAAAGCCGAAGTACCGCGCGAAGAGCCACCGGCGCAGCGGCCACCTGGTCCTCACTTTCCCCGGCAAGAGCATGGATGTCCTTGCCCCTGGACTCGCCATGCCTTGAATCCTGGCGAGTCGAGGGGAGGCACACGCCTTGCCTCCAGGGCCACTTGACCGAAAAGGGCACCAGGAAAAATGCCTGTGGTGCGGAGTCGGACCGGTAGGTCCGCGGAACAACAGAGGCCGTAGCACAGTTAGACCCTGTCGGGGCCACGGCCGATCTGATGGAGGCGGGCAGCTACTTGTCTGTCGCATCTGGCGCCGGTGTGATGCCCACCGGGCAGGAGACCCCGGTGCCTACGGGACTCGCGTGCCAAGTAACCCTAGGTACGCACGATGCTTCAGTGGCGACGGCTACAGCGCGTCGAACGGTGGCATGATGCGGACGATGATGATCAGCGGGGCACGTGGTGCCACGAGGAAGTAGAACCAGCCGCCGGCCGCGTCCATGCGGCGCAGGCCTCCCGGTCGGGGACCGTTGCCGAAATCGCTGACGTCGATGCCCGTCTTTGCAAGGTCTACGAGCTGGCCGGCCAGACGTTCCACTTCCGTCACCACGTGACCGGGTATACCGCCCGCCACATGTTCGTGGTCGGGGTCGTACTCCCAGCGCCAGTCAGCGCTCACCGCGCCGGGAGTCCGATGGCGGCGTGGGCTTCGTCCAGGATCCGGCCGATCTCGGAGGCCGCCTGCCGTGCCTGAGCCGCGTCGCCCGATTCGGCAGCGTTCTCCCACCGGCGGAGGTCCGCTGCCACGTCGGGCTGACGCTGGATGTGGACATAGGCGGCCCACTGGGCGATGAACCGCTGGAGCGGTGCCAGGTCGGAGCCCTGCCGGGACTGGTCGGCCGCTTGGTCCAACTCCCGTGTGAAGGCCGGCAGCGCTGCGGGCGCGATCTGGCTGATCGCCTGTCGCAGTGCGGCAACCGTGGCAGGGGGCTGGGGAATGAGTGGCTGCCCAGCGGCGGAGGTGGTCATGGCTACTCCCATGGGCGTGATTCTGATCCCGTGCGTCAGCGTATCCGGCGCAAGTGCTCTCCCTCCCCTCGAACGAGTGAGGGAGAGGCGGTGTGACTACCCGCGCCTGGACCGGGCTGGCGGGAGCGTTCTACTGCTCCGTGACTTCCGGGGCGTGCGCGATCCCGGAGCCGCTTGCTGGACGCCCGCGACTCCATGCCGTACCGCAGAGCCGCCATCAGCCGGCCGCCCCGTCATCCCTTCAGATGCCCCGCCCCGAACGCATCCGGCAGCAGCTCCGACAGCGGGCGGATGCCGGCCGCCGTGTCGACCAGGAGGTCGGGGCCGCCGTGTTCGTGGAGGAGTTGGCGGCAGCGGCCGCAGGGGACGAGCAGGTCGCCGGCGTGGTCCACGCAGGTGAAGGCGGTCAGGCGACCGCCGCCGCCGGCGTGCAGGGCGGAGATCAGGCCGCATTCCGCGCAGAGCGAGAGGCCGTACGAGGCGTTCTCGACGTTACAGCCGGTGACGATGCGGCCGTCGTCCACCAGGGCGGCGGCGCCGACGGGGTAGCGGGAGTACGGGGCGTAGGCCCGGGACATCGCGTCCCGGGCCTGCCCTCGCAACGACTCCCAGTCGGGAGCGGTGGTCACTTGCCCTGGCCCCTTCGGTAGATCTTGCCGATGGCCTTCGGGGGCCGCAGTCGCTGGGCGGCCAGCGCGAGTACCAGCAGCGTGGTGATGTACGGGGCGACGCTGACGATCTCCAGGGCGACGGTCGTCGTGGTGAGGTACCAGACGGCGAGCAGCACCGCGCAGACCAGGCTGATGACGGCCTGGGTGCGGTAGCCGGTGCGCAGCTTCCACACCGCGAGGCCGACGAGCAGGACGGCGAGCAGGAGCAGCAGCGCATGGACGGTGGGGCCGCCGCCGCGCAGCTGGAGCGCGTCCATGAAGCCGAACAGGCCGGCGCCCATGGCGACGCCGCCCGGGCGCCAGTTGCCGAAGATCATGGTGGCGAGGCCGATGTAGCCACGGCCGCCGGTCTGGCCGTCCTGGTAGATGTGCACGTAGATCGCGAGGAAGGCGCCGCCGAGTCCGGCCAGCGCACCGGAGACGACCACCGCCGCGTACTTGTAGCGGTAGACGTTGACGCCGAGCGATTCGGCCGCGATCGGGCCCTCACCGCAGGAGCGCAGCCGCAGCCCGAAGGAGGAGCGCCACAGGACGAAGAAGGTGAGCACGAAGAGGACGGCGGTCAGCACCGTCAGCCAGGAGACATTGCTGACCAGGGAGCCGCAGATGCCGGCCACGTCGGAGACCAGGAACCAGTGGTGCTGCTCGATGGAGTAGAGCCAGTCGGACAGGCCGGGGACGGTGAAGGTCGGCATGTCGGGCATCGGTGGCGACTGCTTGTCGTTGCCGCCGGCCGCGGCGGCCGCGCTGCCCTCCGCGCCGAACCACAGCTTGGCGAGGAACTGGGTCATGCCGAGCGCCATGATGTTGATGGCGACGCCGGAGATGATGTGGTCGACACCGAAGGTGACGGTGGCGAGGGCGTGCAGCAGTCCGCCGAATGCGCCGCCGACGATGCCGGCCAGGGCCGCGGCCCACGGGCCGTGCTCCCAGCCGACCGCGCCGGCGGAGAAGGCGCCGAGCATCATCATGCCTTCGAGGCCGATGTTGATGACGCCGGAGCGCTCGGCCCACAGGCCGCCGAGGCCGGCCAGGCCGATCGGCACGGCGGCGTTGAGTGCCGCGGTGTACTGGCCGGATTCGGTCAGGTTGTTGGCGCCGGTGATGACCCGCAGCAGGGACAGCAGGATCAGCGCGCCCGCGATGATCAGCAGCACCTTGGGGTAGGTGAGCTTCATCCTGGGGGGCTTGGGCTTGTGCTTGTGGCCGGTGCTCTCCGCGACCGGGGCCGTGAGGTTCGTACTCATGCCGAGACCTCGCTTCGCTCGGCCGCGCATTCGCACGGCACGCACCTCTCGATGGTTCGCTCACTCCGTTCGCTCACGAGGTCACCTCCGCCTTGTCGGTCTTACGGGCCTGGGCGGCGAGCTGCTCGCCGACCTGCCGCTGCTGGAGTCTGAGGCCGTAACGGCGCACGAGCTCGTAGGCGATGACGACGCAGAGCACGATGACGCCCTGCATCACGCCGACGATCTCCTGCTGGTAGTCCTCGAATTCGAGCTGGGTGCCGGTGCGTTCGAGGAAGCCCCACAGCAGCGCGCCGAAGGCCATGCCGACCGGGTGGTTGCGGCCCAGCAGCGCGATGGCGATGCCGGTGAAGCCGATGCCGATGGGGAAGTCGGTGCCGTAGTTGTACGACTCGCCGAGCAGCGTCGGCATGCCGATCAGGCCCGCCGCGGCGCCGGACAGCAGCATGGAGGTGACGATCATCCGCTTGACGCTGACGCCGCCCGCCTCGGCCGCGGACTCGGACTGGCCGACCGTGCGGAGGTCGAAGCCGAAGCGGGTGCGGTTGAGCACGAACCAGTACACGAAGCCGACGACCACGGCGACGACGAGGAAGCCGTCGAGGGGAGCGGGCTGGGTGGGGAGGGTGAAGAAGTGGCTGGAGGCCGGGAGGTTCGGCGTGTGGAAGAGGTTGCCGTCCTTGACCGCGAGCCGGCCGTCCTGGAGGAAGTAGCCGATGACCGCCGCCGCGATGGCGTTCAGCATGATCGTGGTGATCACTTCGCTGACGCCGCGGGTGGTCTTCAGCAGACCCGCGATGCCCGCCCAGACCGAGCCGACCAGCATCGCGACGAGGATGATCAGCGGGATCTGGAGGAAGCCGGGGAGCGTCAGGGCACCGCCGACCACCGCGGCGAAGAACGCCGCGATGCGGTACTGGCCGTCGACGCCGATGTTGAAGAGGTTCATCCGGAAGCCGATGGCGACGGCCAGCGCGGACAGGTAGTACGGGACCGCCTTGTTGATGATCCACACCTGGCTGTCGCTCTTCGAGCCGAAGTCGGCCATCACGGCGTAGGCGTGCAGCGGGTCCTTGCCGGTGGCCAGGATGATCACCGAAGTGATCAGCAGGGCCGCCACGATGGCGAGGACGGGGGCGGCGATCCCGAGGATCACCTTGTTCTTGTCGAACCTGGCGAACTTCTTCACTCGGAATCACCTTCCTCCGTCGACGGGCCCTCGGCGGAGCCGTTGTCAGATGCTTCAAGGTGGCCGGTTGCGGCGCCGGTCATGGCCGAGCCCAACTCCTCCGGGGTGATGGTGGCGGGGTCCGCGTCGGCGACCAGCCGCCCGCGGTACATGACCCGCAGGTTGTCGGACAGCCCGATCAGCTCGTCGAGGTCGGCCGAGATCAGCAGCACGGCCAGCCCTTCCCGGCGCGCCTCGCGGATCTGGTCCCAGATCTGCGCCTGGGCGCCGACGTCCACGCCCCGGGTGGGGTGTGCGGCGATGAGCAGCTTGGGGTGGTGGCTCATCTCGCGGCCGACGATCAGCTTCTGCTGGTTGCCGCCGGAGAGCGAGGCCGCGGTGACCTCGATGCCGGGGGTACGGACGTCGTACGCGGCGACGATCCGCTCGGTGTCGGCGCGGGCGGCCTTGAGGTCCAGCAGCCGGCCCTTGGCGTTGGGCTTCTCGGTGACGTGGCCCAGGATGCGGTTCTCCCACAGCGGGGCCTCCAGCAGCAGGCCGTGCCGGTGGCGGTCCTCGGGGATGTAGCCGATGCCGTCCTCGCGCCGGGTGCGGGTCGGCGCGTGGCTGATGTCGGTGCCGTCCAGCTCGATGGTGCCGCTGTCGGGGTCGCGCATGCCCATCAGGGCCTCGACCAGTTCGGCCTGGCCGTTGCCCTCGACACCCGCGATGCCCAGCACTTCGCCCTTGCGGATGGTCAGCGACACATCGTCCAGGACGGTACGGGCCACTCCCTCGGCGTCGGTGGTGGTCAGCCGCAGCGCTTCGACCTTCAGCATCTCCACGTCCGTGACCGTCGACTCGCGGGTCTGCGGCGACGGCAGCTCGCTGCCGACCATCAGCTCGGCGAGCTGCTTGGGCGTGGTCTCGCTGGGGACGACGGAGCCGACGGTGGTGCCGCGCCGGATGACGGTGATGTCGTCGGCGACCGAGAGCACCTCGCCCAGCTTGTGCGAGATGAAGATGACGGTCAGGCCCTCGGCCTTGAGCTCCCGCAGGTTGTCGAAGAGCGCGTCGACCTCCTGGGGGACCAGGACCGCGGTCGGCTCGTCGAGGATGAGGGTGCGGGCGCCGCGGTAGAGGACCTTGAGGATCTCCACGCGCTGGCGGTCGGCGACACCGAGGTCCTCCACGAGGACGTCGGGGCGGACACCGAGGCCGTAGCGGTCGGAGATCTTGAGGATCTCGGCGCGGGCCTTGCCGCTGATGCCGTGCAGCTTCTCGCCGCCGAGGACGACGTTCTCCAGGACGGTGAGGTTGTCGGCGAGCATGAAGTGCTGGTGCACCATGCCGATGCCGCGGGCGATCGCGTCGGCCGGGCTGTGGAAGCTGACCTGTTCGCCGTCGATGCGGATGGTGCCCTCGTCCGGCTTCTGCATGCCGTAGAGGATCTTCATCAGCGTGGACTTGCCCGCGCCGTTCTCACCGACGAGCGCGTGGACGGTGCCGCGGTGGATGGTGATGTCGATGTCGTGGTTGGCGACGACGCCCGGGAACCGCTTGGTGATCCCGCGGAGTTCCACCGCGGGTGCTGCGGCGGGGGCGCTGCCTGCCTGGGGGCTGCTGGACGCTTTGATGGCGCACTCTCCTCGGGGGACAGGGAGTGGTACGGAGGAGCGGGGAGGCGACGGTATCGCGCCAACTCCCGCGCTACGCGCGTAGTGTCGGCGCCTGAAAAAAGCCGAAGGGGCTGCCGGGTCGCTCCGGCGAACGGGCCTGGCGCGGCGGCTCGGTGGCCACCGCGCCGGGCCCGTTGGTGCCCTGCTACTTGGCGGGGGTCTCCTTGACCTTCACCTGGCCCGACGCGATCTTCTTCTTCGCCGCGTCGATCTTGCCCTGGATGTCGTTGATGAAGCCGCCCGAGGTGGACAGGCGCACGCCGTCGTCCTTGAGCGTGTAGCTCTTGGTGCCGGTCAGCGGCTTCTTGTCCTTGACGCTCTTGACGAGGTCGTAGACCGCCACGTCGACGTTCTTCATCACCGAGGTGAGGATCGAGCCCTTGTACTTCGCCAGACCGGGCTGGAGGTACTGGTCGGAGTCGACGCCGATCGCCCAGGTGCCCTTCTTGCCGGCGACCGTCTCGATCGAGCCGTTGCCGGACTGGCCGGCCGCGGTGTAGATGACGTCGATGCCGGAGTCGAGCATGCCCTTGGCCTTGCCCTTGGCGGCGGCCGGGTCGTTGAAGCCCTTGTCGTCGTTGGCGTAGAGGTACTCGGAGGTGACCTTCGCCTTGGGGTCGGTCTCCTTGACGCCCTGCTCGAAGCCGGCCTGGAACTTCTGGATCAGCGCGTTGTTCACACCACCGATGAAGCCGACCTTGTGGGTCTTGCTCTTCAGCGCGGCGGCGACACCGGCGAGGTAGGAGGCCTCGTTCTCGGCGAAGACCATGCCGTAGACGTTCTTGGCCTCGGCGGGCGAGTCGACTACGCCGAACGTGGTCTTCGGGAAGTCCTTGGCGACCTTGTTGACGGACTTGCCGTAGTTGAAGCCGACGCCGATGACGGGGTTGAAGCCGGCCTCGGCGAGGGAGGACAGCCGCTGCTCGCGGTCCGCCTCGGTCTCGCCGTTCTTGGCGGTCATCATCTTGGACTTGACGCCGAGGTCCTTACCGGCCTTGTCCACACCGCGGGCAGCGGCTTCGTTGAACGAGTGGTCGTCCCGGCCGCCGACGTCGAAAGCGAGGCCGACGCCCTTGTTCTGGCCTCCGGACTCGGTGGACGACGCGCCACAGGCGGTCAGCGAACAGGTGAGGGCCGCGGTGGCGATGCCCGCGGCAACGATCTTGGATACCCGGCGCACGAGGGGCCCCTTCGACTCGTAGCGCCTCCATTGGCGCTGATTCCGCGGCATCGTAACGCGCGTAGATGTCAGATAAAGGGGGTGCTGGAAGCCGTTATCGGATCGTCGCGAACGCGAGCTGACGAGCAGGGTTCGCCGAGGTTACGCCCGGTCACCGTCGAGCAACGCGGCGGCGGTGAAGAGCTCGACACCCACCGTGATCGCCCGCTCGTCGACGTCGAAATCGCCGCGGTGCAGATCGCGGCGGGTCGTCTCGGCGGGTGGGTGGACGCCGAGGCGGGCCATGGCACCGGGGACGTGTTCGAGGTACCAGGAGAAGTCCTCGCCGCCGAGGGACTGCTCGGTGTCCTCGATGGCGCCCTCGCCGCGGCGGGCGGTCATCGCGGAGTGCAGCAGCTGGACGGTGACCGGCTCGTTGACCACCGGCGGCACCCCGCGGACGTAGGTGATCTGCGACTTCGCGCCGTGCAGCGTGGCGACCTCGTCGATCGCCGCATGGACCAGGTCCGGAGCCTGCCGCCAGGCGTCGAGGTCGAGGCAGCGGACGGTGCCGGAGAGCTCGGCGTGCTGCGGGATCACGTTGCAGGCGTGGCCGGAGGCCAGGCGGCCCCAGGTGACCGCGAGCCCCGCGCGGGCGTCGACCCGGCGGGAGAGCAGCGCCGGGACGTCGAGGGCGACCCGGGACGCGGCGGTGACCATGTCGGTGGTCAGATGCGGGCGGGCGGTGTGACCGCCGGGGCCGTCGAGTCCGACCTCCAGACGGTCGCAGGCGGAGGTGATCGCTCCCACCCGCAGCCCGATCCGGCCGGCGTCGACGCGCGGGTCGCAGTGGACGGCGAGGATCCGGCCGACGCCTTCCAGGACGCCGGACTCGATCGCGTCGGAGGCACCGCCGGGCAGCACCTCCTCGGCGGGCTGGAAGATCAGCCGGACCGGGCGCGGCAGGGCGCCGGTGCGGGCGAGTTCGGCGAGGACCAGGCCGGCGCCGAGGACGACGGTGGTGTGGACGTCGTGGCCGCAGGCGTGCGCCCGGCCGGCGATCGTCGAGGCGTAGTCGACGTCCTTGGTGTCGGGGATGGGCAGGGCGTCGATGTCCGCGCGCAGGGCCAGCAGGGGGCGGGCGGGGTCCGCGGCGACGGCCTGCCCGTCGGCCGTGGCGTCGGGGGTGCCGATGTCACACATCAGGCCCGTGCCGGTGGCCAGCACCCGGGGGCGCAACCCGGCCCGCTCCAGCCGCTCCTTGATCGCCGCGGTGGTCCGGAGCTCCTGGTTGCCGAGCTCGGGGTGCATGTGCAAGTCGCGCCGGAACAGGCTGAGTTCGGCGCGCAGCGCGTCGGGGAGCGTGCCGGGGAGCTGGTCCCCGGCGGGGGTACGGGCGGAGCCGGCATCGCGGGACATCAGATGGTTCACCTGGGCAGGTTACGGGCCCGGGTGGGGCAACTGTCCCTCGATCAACAAAAGTTCAGCCCGTTAGGGGAAGAAAATCTAGGCCGCTCGGCGCATGGACGGTTTATGCGAAGGGTATGCAGTAGGGCTTCCTGCGCGGTGCCGTCGTCCGCCCGGCCGGACGTCGGCCGGTCCTCAGCCGGCGGCCATCTGCTGGGTGAAGGGCAGCCGCTGGACGTCCCGGGCGGTGCCGGTGACGCCGTCGAGGAAACCCTGGGCGCGCGGTGAGGCGTGGGCGGTCAGCCACTGCGGATCGATGTCGCAGACCGCGACCTTGACCTCGGTGCCGAGCAGGGCGAGTGGCAGGGTGTGCACGACGGTGGAGGGGAAGCTGACGATCAGCGCTCCGATGGGGCCGCGCCGGGCGATCAGCTCCAGCGGCAGGTCCGGGCGGACGACCTCCAGGCCGGTTTCGGCGGACAGCCGGCGCAGCTTCTCGGTGCTCTCCTTGCGGTGCGCGAAGTAGCGGGTGGCGCCGTGCGTACGGGCCAGGGCGCCGACCGCGGCCAGATAGCGGTCGGCGTCCACGACGCCGGTCTCCACCAGCGAGGTGCCGACGATGTCGGCGGCGCGGGTGAGCCGGGGCGGGCCGAAGCGACCGCGGGTCCAGGCGAAGTCGTTGGCGGTGACCTCGACGCCGGGCGGTACCTCGACGGGCATCGAGCTGAACAGGCCGACGGTGCGCCGGCCGCCCTCGGGCGTGGGGGTGAGCCGGCGCCTGGCGGTGGCCGAGAACGGCGCGAAGGCCAGGTCCCGGGCGCCGCGCCCGCTGCCGTTGCGGTGCCAGCGCACCAGCCGTTCGCCGCGGGCGAGTTGGGAGATGAACTCCATGGTGGCGGTGCCGTCGTCGACGACGACCAGATCGCGCGCCTTGGTGAGGGTGAGCAGCAGCTGGACGTAGCGGGAGAACGGGTCGCCGATGACGATGCGCCCGGCGCGGCGCAGCATCGGGGTGAGCCCGCCGATGGTGCGCACCGGGGCGGTGGGGCCGCCGCGGGCCTCTTCCCAGCGCACCGCATGGCCTTCGTCGCGGGCGAGTTCGGCCATCCGGCGCAGCTGGCCGCGGGTCATCGGGTCGTGCGGCGAGAGCACGACGACGGTGAGTGCGGTGGCCTGTGCCGTGTGCGCCCATTCCAGGACGTTCAGCAGCTGCACCGGGCTCTCGACGAAGGCGAGGGTGCCCCTGCCCCGGGCGGCCGGGCCCTTGCCGTCGCCGGTGGTCCGGTGGCGCTGGCGCGGGACCCCCCGGAGACGACGGGCGGGAGTATCCGTCGTCTCCGGGGGCGGGACCTCGGCGCCGGGCGTGACGGGCACGGCGCGGGCCCCTTCAGGTGAGCTCACCTTGGCTCCCGTCGGTTCGTCGGTGGGGCTCAGACGGCGGCCGGCTCGGCGGCCTCGGCCTCGGCGACCACACCGGTGACGCGGCGCAGCTTCTTCATCGGGCCGAGCTCGCTCTCGTAGACCTTCTTGACGCCGTCACCGAGGGACTCCTCGATGGTGCGGATGTCGCGGACCAGGCGGGTCAGGCCGCCGGGCTCGACGGAGGCGGCCTGGTCGGAGCCCCACATGGCGCGGTCGAGGGTGATGTGGCGCTCGATGAAGGTGGCGCCGAGGGCGACCGCGGCGAGGGTGGTCTGCAGACCGGTCTCGTGGCCGCTGTAGCCGATCGGGACGTTGGGGTACTCGTCCTGCAGGGTGTTGATCATGCGCAGGTTGAGCTCCTCGGCCTTGGCCGGGTAGGTGCTGGTGGCGTGGCAGAGCAGGATGTTGTCGCTGCCCAGGACCTCGACGGCGTGCCGGATCTGCTTGGGGGTGGACATGCCCGTCGAGAGGATGACGGTGCGGCCGGTGGCGCGCATGGCGCGCAGCAGCTCGTCGTCGGTGAGCGAGGCGGAGGCGACCTTGTAGCAGGGCACGTCGAACTTCTCCAGGAAGGCGACGGACTCGACGTCCCACGGGGAGGCGAACCACGCGATGCCGCGCTTCTTGCAGTACTCGTCGATGGCGCGGTAGCCGTCCTCGTCGAACTCCACGCGGTGGCGGTAGTCGATGTAGGTCATCCGGCCCCAGGGGGTGTCGCGCTCGATGTCCCACTGGTCGCGCGGGGTGCAGATCTCCGGGGTGCGCTTCTGGAACTTCACCGCGTCGCAGCCGGCGTCGGCGGCGGCGTCGATCAGCGCGAAGGCGTTCTCCAGGTCGCCGTTGTGGTTGATGCCGATCTCACCGGTGACGTAGACGGGGCGGCCGGGGCCGGCCTCGCGGTTGCCGAGGGTGCGGAGGCGGGAGTTGTTGCTCATGGGGAGATTCCTTCGTGTTGATCAGTGTGCGGGGGTGGGGTCTGGGGTGTACGGGGCTGGGCGGGTTTACAGGGACGGGCCCAGGAGCCAGGCGGCGATCTCGCGGATGGCGCCGCTGCCGCCGGGCGTCGCGGTGACGGCGCGGGCCGCGCCGCGCACCACGTCGTGGGCGCCGGCGACCGCCACGGGCCAGCCGACGAGGTCGAAGCACGGCAGGTCGTTGACGTCGTTGCCGACGTAGAGCACGCGCTCGGGCGCGATGCCGGCCTCCTCGCACCACTGCTTGAGGGCGAGGTCCTTGCGGTCGATGCCGTGCAGGACGGGCACCTTCAGCTTGCGGGCCCGTGCGGCGACGACCGGGTTGGTCTCGGTGGACAGGATCAGCAGCTTCAGCTCCGCCTTGCGCAGGGCTGCGACGCCGAGGCCGTCGCCGCGGTGGACCGCGACGATCTCCCGTCCGTCGGAGTCGATCAGCACCCGGTCGTCGGTCTGGGTGCCGTCGAAGTCGAGGACCACCGCGTCGATGTCCTCGCGGGTGGGGAGGGCGCCGGGGCGCGGGGCGTCCAGCAGCGGGGCCAGCGCGCGGGCGCGGGCGAGATCGTGCGGGTCGTCGATCTCCAGCACCCGGGCGGGGTCGGTGCGGACGAGTTCGGTGCGGCCGAAGAAGCGGTGGCCGCTGGTGCGGAAGCCGGCCGCGTCCATGGCGTAGGCGGCGCCGGTCTCCAGCAGGTCCTGGGGGCGGTCCTGGCGGCGCGGCCGGAAGGACTTGTCGTGGTTGACGCCGTGGCCGCCGTCGGTGGCGTCGGCCGTGCCGGCCACGGCGTTCTCGGCGTCGCGCCAGACGAAGCCGTGGAAGGGGGCGACGGTCAGCGCGCTGTCCGCGCCGTCCTCGACGACCGCGGCGGCCACCCCGTCGATGTCCTCGCGGACTATGAACGGGCTGGTGCACTGGACCAGCAGCACCGCGTCGACTGTGGTGCCCTGCTCGGCCTCGTAGGCGTCCATGGCGTGCAGGACGGCGGCCTCGCTGGTGGCGGTGTCGCCCGCGATGTCTCCGGGGCGGCGTACGACGACGGCTCCGGCGCCGCGGGCTGCGGCCGCGATCCCGGCGTCGTCGGTGGAGACGACGACATCGGTGACCAGGCGGGCGGCGCGGCACTCACGGACCGCACGGGCCACCAGGGGCACTCCCCCGACGGCGGCGAGGTTCTTGGCGGGCACGCCCTTGGATCCGCCGCGGGCGGGGATGACGGCCACAACAGTGGGTGACATTGCGGGCTCCTCGGTAGGGCTCGGGCCATCAGAGGTGGCGGGCGACGGGCGGGCGCTCACAGCTGCCCCCAGCGGCGGATGGCGGGGGCGACGCGCTGGACGCCGTGGCGGTAGGCGCCGCGGGCGGCCTCGCGGACCGTCTCGCGGGCGACCCGGCGCAGTCCGCCGGTCTCCTCGGGGGCCTCGTCGTATCCGGCGAGCGGCTCGCCGTGCGGGTCGAGGCCGTGCCGGGCGAGGATGCCGGGGAGGTAGCCGGGGGCGGTGCGGGGGGTGTAGTAGGGGGCGAGCGGCGGCAGCAGGCCGGCCTCGCGCAGCACGGTGACCCGGGCGCGGGCGGCGTCGAAGGCCTTCTCGTAGTCCCCGTGGGCGGCGACGCCCTGCCGGGCGAGCCAGTCGGCGTCCGGCTCCGGGCGGTGGCCGGCGTCCAGCTCGTCCCAGGAGGCCAGGCAGCCGGAGCCCAGGAAGTGGTGGTTGCCGAGGGCCTCGCGGACGCCGAGGTCGGTGAGGACGGCGGTGGGGATGCCGCGGTGCAGGGACTCCAGGGCGGCGGTCGAGCTGACCGTGACCATCAGGTCGGTACGGTCCAGGACCTCGCCCATGTTGCCGTACACCAGGCGGCAGTTGGCGGGCAGTCCGCCGGGCGCCTTGGCGGCGAGCTTCTGGTAGGGCAGTTCCTCGATGTGCGTGGTGTGCTCGCCCGGCTTGCTGCGGAGCTTGATCAGCACCTCGCGGTCGGGGTGCATGCGGGCGTGCTCCACCGCCCGGCGCAGCAGGTAGCCACGGTCCGCGCGGCTCTCCGGGACGGAGGGCTGGGCGGCGAACACCACGGTGTAAGGGGTGTGTTCGCCGGTGTAGCGCTCGCCGCCGAGGAAGGGCAGGGCGCATTCGACGACGCTGTGGTCGTCGGCGCCGACGCCGCGGTAGACCTCGCGGAACCGGTCCGCGTCGTGCCGGGAGTTGGCGAGTACGACGTCGGCGCCGTGCCGCAGCAGCAGCCCGTCGGCGAGCTTCTCGTAGACCACTCCGACGTAGCCGGTGACCACGACCGGGCGGTGCTGTCCGGCGGCGTCCGGCGTCCCGGCGCTCCAGGCGCGGGCCAGGCCGTGCAGCACGGCTTGCACCGCTCCGCCTACACAGGCCAGCACGATGACGTCATAGCGCGTACGGTCGACGGAACGCACGAAATCGACGCCCCTGATTTCGCGCAGCGAGTCCGCACGGGCGCCGACCTCGTCGAGCTGGCGGACCGTGGGGGTTGCGCGGCCGCGGAGGAGGTATCCGTCGAGTCGAATGTCCGATTGGAGCCGGTACGCTGTCAAAGCGCCCCATTTCCAGCGGGTATCCGAGTCGGCGAGCACGGCGACTCGCGGCGTGGAAGCGGTACGTGATGGCACGTCGAAGACGCTAGGAAGGCATTCCGTTTGGCGGGCCAACTGGGCCGCAACAAAGGGTTAACAGCGGGTCGACGAATGACGAACCGGCCCGATTGTCGGCCTGGTTAACCATCCCGCCATTCTTCGTTCACCCTGGGGTCCGCACCCCGTAAAGACGAAAGCCGGGCGCCGCGCCTAACGTCACCCGGGTGGTTAAGCTCTCCGTCATCGTGCCGTTCTACAACGTGCAGACATACGCGCCCGACACCCTGAAAAGCCTGGCGGCCAATGCCCGCGAGGATTTTGAATTCCTGCTCGTCGACGACTGCTCGCGCGACGAGACCCCTCAGATCCTCGCGCGCGCCGAGCGCGAGCTGCCGGGCGCCAGACTGCTGCGGCACGAACAGAACGGGGGGCTGGCCACCGCCCGGAACACCGGTCTGGACGAGGCCCGCGGCGAATACGTCACCTTCCTGGACGGCGACGACTGGCTCGCACCCGGCTACTACCCCCGACTCCTCTCGGCCATCGAAGAGTTGGGGTGCGACTTCGTCCGTACCGACCATGTCCAGTGCACCGCCCGGGCGCGCACCGTCCACCGGGTCCCGCACGGCCGGCGCGGGGTGGTGCTGGACCCGCGCGCGGTGATCCTGCCCGCCGACCGCTCCACCTCCGTCGACTACGCCTTCGCCTGGGCCGGGATGTACCACCGCCGGCTGCTGGACGACGGGGTGCTGCATTTCCGGGACGGGCTGCGCACCGCGGAGGACCGCCCGTGGATCTGGCGGCTGCACCGCGAGGCGCAGTCCATGGCGGTGATCGGACAACTCGGCGTTTTCTACCGGCGCGGAGTGGCCTCCTCCCTGACCCAGATCGGCGATGTGCGGCAATTGGACTTCATCCGCGCCTTCGATCAGGTGATCGAGGAGACCGCGCAAGATCGCGATGCGGAATTCCTGCTGCCCAAGGCGGTGCGCACCTATTGCGCGATCATTGCCCACCACCTCGGTTCGATCGAACGCTTCGAACCGCAGGTCGCCCGTAAATTGCGCGCGATGAGCGCGGCGGCCATGAAACGCATGCCGCAGGACGTACTGAAGGAAGCCCTGGATTCGATGGATGTGCAGCGCGCGTCCCGGCTGCGGCGACTGCGCCGTCGCCCTGTCCCGGCGGAGGTCGCCGCCTGATGTCCACCCGACCGCGTACCCAGATCTTCATGGCGTCCACGCTCTACGGCGCGGCGACGCTCGCCGCCGCGCTGGACGCCGACTGCTTCGCCCCGGCCGACCGCCGGCTGCTGCTGCTCAGCAACAACGCGGCGACCCCGGAGACCAGCGCCTCGCTGGACACCATGCCCGGCTTCGAGCGGCTGCGCGGCCGCTTCGACCGGGTGCTGTCCTGGAACGAGACGATCAGCCCGTTCCACCCCGGCGGCTGGTCCCCGCGCGCGGACGACGCCCCGATGTGGGAGCGGCATCTGCGGCTGCTGTGGGGCCTGGGCGACGACCGCGTCGAGCTGGTCGTGGAGTCCATCCAGGTCAACCCGGCACTGGCGGTCGCCCATCTGTTCCCCGACGCGCCGATCGACGTCTACGCCGACGGCCTGATGAGCTACGGCCCGACCCGCAACAAGCTCGACCCGCTGATCGGCACCCGGATCAACCGGCTGCTGCACCTGGACCTGGTGCCGGGCCTGACGCCGCTCCTGCTGACCGAGTTCGAGGTCGAGCCGCGGTGTGTGCCGGCCGACACCTTCCTCAAGGTGCTGTCCGAACTCTCCGATGCCAGCGGCGAGTTGGACCTGCCGGAGGGTGCCGCGCTGCTGCTCGGCCAGTACCTCTCCGCGCTGGGCATCCTCACTCCCGAGGAGGAAGAGGAGCTGCATGTGCGGATGCTGCGCGGCGCGGCCGAGCGCGGTCACCGCACGGTCGTCTTCAAGCCGCACCCGTCCGCGCCGGCCCGCTGGTCGCGGCTGCTGGAGCGGGAGGCCGAGAAGCTGGACCTGGAACTGACCGTGCTGGAGCGCCCGGTGCTGGCCGAGGTGCTCTACCAGCGGATGCGGCCCGCGCTGGTCGTCGGCTGCTTCTCCACCGCGCTGCTGACGGCGGCCACCTTCTACGGCCTGCCGACGGCGCGCACCGGCACCGGTCTGCTGCTGGAGCGGCTCACCCCGTACCAGAACAGCAACCGGATCCCGGTCACGCTCGTGGACGCGCTGGTGCCCGACCTGGGCGACCGCAGCGAGCAGCCGCGCACCGCCGCCACCGCGGAGAGCGTCGAGGGCCTGGTCGCCGCGGTCGGCTATGCGATGCAGCACCAGATGTACCCGGAGCTGCGGCCGCACGCCGAGCGCTATCTCGCGGCCCATCTCGACCAGTTCACCTGGCGCTACTTCAAGCGCCGCCGGCTGACCGCGCTGGCGCTGCCCGGCGCCATCCCGTCCCAGCTGTCGTTCATCCCGCGCAACGCCGCCGTCCGCCGGGTCGCCCGCCGGGCGCGCGCGGTGCAGCGGCGGCTGAAGAAGCGGGCCGCGTTCGGATGACCGCCACCGAGCTGACCACCGGCGCGCCACCGGTCACGCCGGTGGCCGTCACCGCCCCGGGACCGGCGGCAATACAAGGGCGCAGCCGTGGCGGTTCGTCGCGGCTGCGCGCCCTGGACGGGCTGCGGCTGCTCGCCGCGCTGATGGTCGCCGCGTACCACTACGGGGGGCGCAGCGGCGAGATATCCCAGGCCTGGGGCGGCACGCCCGCCCACCAATTCCCCACCCTGGCGCCGCTGTTCGCCTATGGCTGTCTGGGCGTCCAGATCTTCTTCGTGATCAGCGGCTTCGTCATCTGCCTCAGCGGCTGGGGCCGGACGCTGCGCGCCTTCATCGCCTCGCGCATCTCCCGCCTCTATCCCGCGTACTGGGCCGCGATCCTCCTGATCACCGCGGTCTTCGCGCTCCCCTGGGTCGCCTACAAGGCGCTGCCGCCCAGTGAGGTGCTCACCAACCTGACCATGCTGCAACAGCCGTTGGGCGTGGACCGGGTGCTGGGCGTGTGCTGGACCCTCTGGGCGGAGATGCGGTTCTACGCCCTCTTCGCGCTCTGCGTCGTCCTGCCGGGCGCCACCCGCAGCCGGGTGGTGCTCTTCTGCGCCGGCTGGACCCTGGCCGCCGCGCTCGCCCAGGCCGCGCACGAGCCCTTCCTCGACACCGTCCTGATGCCCGAGTACGCCCCGTTCTTCATCGGCGGCATCGGTCTGTATCTGCTGCACCGCTATGGCGCCCGCGATCCGATCGCCTGGGCGATAGTGCTGGTCAGCTGGCTGGTCGGACAGCATTACGCGGTCGCCGGGCTCTGGCACGCGGCGTCGGCCACCGCGTTCTCCTACCGTTCGACGGCCGGCATCATCGCCGTCGTCACGCTCGGCTTCGCCCTCGTCGCGGCGGTCGCCCTGGGCCTGCTGCGCTGGGCGAACTGGCGCTGGCTGACCGTCGCGGGCGCGCTGACGTACCCGTTCTACCTCGTCCATGAACACCTGGGGTGGGTGGTCGTCCGCGCCCTGCACCACACCCTCGGCCTGCCCTCGTACGCCACGCTGCTTCTGACGGTGGGGCTGATGCTGCTGCTGGCGTGGCTGCTGCACCGCTTCCTGGAGCGCCCGCTGACCCCGCTGCTGAAGCACGCGATCGATCCGCGGCGGCCGTCGCTCTGACGGCCGGGCGGTTCAACTCCGCGTGGAAACGACGTCCAAGAACCGCGTAGGAATCGCCCCGGGCCCGACGCCGTTCCCGGTGACTGTCACGGTCCGGGGAAAAGATCGAGATGTGCCTGATACACGGCCTCGGGACGATCGCAACAGGTGCCGCTTAACGTGCGGGGGAATGCGTGCGTGTTCAGCGCCGCACGGACGGCGGACGCAGGACAGTCGGCGGGCCTGGGGCGACCGACCGGTCCGGAGTGTCGACGGACCAGCAGCGGCCGTGGGGACGACTCGGGGGCGAGGAGGAGAGCGGCAGCGTGAAGAAGGCCAGAAGGCAGCGCGGCTTCTGGAAAGAGCTGCCGATTCTCATCGGTATCGCTCTTCTCCTCGCCCTGCTGATCAAGACCTTCCTGGTGCAGGCGTTCTCGATCCCGTCCGACTCGATGCAGGACACCCTGCAGCGCGGGGACCGGGTCCTGGTGGACAAGCTGACGCCATGGTTCGGCTCCGAGCCGCAGCGCGGCGAGGTGGTGGTCTTCCACGACCCGGGCGGCTGGCTCGACGAGACGCCGGCCCCTGAGCCCAACGCTGTCCAGCAGGTCCTCAGCTTCATCGGCCTGATGCCGTCAGCGGAGGAGAAGGACCTGATCAAGCGGGTCATCGCGGTCGGCGGCGACACGGTCGAGTGCCACGGCACCGGCCCGGTCAAGGTCAACGGCAAGGCGCTGAAGGAGGATTCGTACCTCTTTCCCGGCAACACCCCCTGCGGTGACAAGCCATTCGGGCCGATCAAGGTACCCAAGGGAAGCATCTGGGTCATGGGTGACCACCGTCAGAGGTCCCAGGACTCCCGTTACCACACGAACCTCAAGGGCAACGGCACCGTCGAGACCAAGCAGGTCGTGGGACGTGCCTTCACGATCGCATGGCCGATCAACCGCTGGTCGTGGCTGCCGGTGCCGGACACCTTCGACCAGCCCGGACTCGACAAGGCCGTCGCGGCGGCTCCGGCGGCGCTGGGCCTCGCGGGCGCGGTGCCGATCGCCGTATGGCGCCGCCGGAGTGGCGCCCGGCAGACCACCGAGGACACTGCGTCGCCGGCTTCACCCGCCCGCGGCAGTGGCCTCGACGCCCGCGATGATGAGCTGTAGCCCGGCCTCGAAGTTCCGGTCCATGTCGCCGAACATCTCCAAACCCGCCCGCGCCGCGAGGGGATAGTCCACGCCGATCTTCTCCGCGCGGCTCTCCAGGTCGTAGGCCGGGTCGCGGTCCTCCGGGCGGCGGGCCTCCGGCACGCCCGGCTCGGGATAGACGGACTGTTCCTCGATCACCACGCCGATGGTGTAGCTGTACGCGGTCCACCACGCCCGCGCCGCCAGGCCCGCCGAGAAGCCCGTCCCGGTGAGCCGGGTGAGGAGGTTGTCGAGCGGCCGGGCGTAGCTCTCGTCGGTCATCCGGGTGCCGCTGAAGACCTTGCCGCCGTCGCGGTAGCCGAGCAGTTCGCGGCGCAGCGCCCGGCAGCTGGTGAGCAGGGCGTCCCGCCACGTCCCGCCGAGGCCCGTCGTCCCGGGGCCCTCCCCGAGCATCGGCGCGATCATCCGCCGGAACATCTCGGTGGCCATCTCGTCCAGCAGCTCCTGTTTGTTCTTGAAGTGCCAGTACAGCGCGGGAGCCTGGACGTTCAGCTCCTTGGCGATGCGGCGCAGGGTGAGACCGTCGAGGCCCACCTCGTTCAGCAGCCGCAGAGCGGTGTCCACCACTTGTTTCCGGTCGATGCGAGAAACCATGTTGACAACTTAACACCGTTAAAGACATGCTCGGAAGCATGGAGCTTAACAACGTTAAGGACAGCGCCGTTGTGGCGGACGACCTCCCCACGACCGTCGACGTACTGATCGCCGGCGCGGGCCCCACCGGCCTCGCGCTCGGCATCGACCTCGCCCGGCGCGGGGTGCGCGCCCTGGTCGTCGAGCGGCAGGACCGCCTCTCGCCCGGCGCCCGCGGCACCGGTCTGCAGCCGCGCACCCAGGAGGTCTACGAGGACCTCGGAGTGCTGGAGGCGATCCAGGCGGTCGGCGGGCTCTATCCGCCGACCGCCCTCTGGGAGAACGGCCGGATCACCCAGGTCCGGGAGATGATCGAGCGGGTCGACCCGACGCCCGCCGTGCCCCATTCGAGCGCCCTGATGGTGCCGCAGTTCCGCAACCTGGAGGTGCTGCACGACCGGCTGACCGAGCTCGGCGGCAGCGTGCTCCTCGGCACCGAACTCACCGACTTCACCCAGGACGCGGACGGGGTGACGGTCCGTCTGCAACGCGTCGGCGGGGCGCCGCACACGGTGCGCGCCGGCTATCTGGTCGCCGCCGACGGCGGGCGCAGCACCGTACGCCGGGCGCTGGGCGTCGGGATGAGCGGGCCGTCGCTGGAGCCGGGCGCGGCATTGATAGCGGACGTCCGGGTCGACGGCCTCGACCGGGACCACTGGCACCGCTGGGTTCTGCCGAACGGCGCCTTCACCGCCCTGCTGCCGCTCGCCGGCACCGACCTCTTCCAGACCCTGATCGCGGCCCCCGAGGGGACGACGGACACCTCGCCGGAGACGATCCGCACCCTGCTCGCGGCGCGCACCCACCTGGCGGCCGACCAGATCCGCGAGGTGGTGTGGACCTCGCTCTTCCGCCCCCGGGCGGGCATGGCCGACTCCTACCGCACCGGCCGGGTCTTCCTGGCCGGCGACGCCGCGCACATCCACTCCCCGGCGGGCGGCCAGGGCCTCAACACCAGCGTGCAGGACGCCTACAACCTCGGCTGGAAGCTCGGCCAGGTGCTGCGGTACGGCGCCCCCGACTCCCTGCTCGACAGCTACGGCACCGAGCGCCGCCCGATCGCCGCGCGCATCCTGGACACCAGCACCCGGCTGCACCGCTCCGGCAGCCTGCACCGCGGCCGGGACCTGCACCAGCTCGACATCGGCTACCCCGACAGCCCCCTGACCCGGGAACTGCGGACCGACCTCGCCGAGGGCATACCCGTCGCCGGCGACCGGGCCCCCGACGCCCCGTGCCGCACCGCCGACGGCCGGCCCACCCGGCTCTTCGACGCCTTCCGGGGCCCGCACTTCACCGTGCTCGCCCTGGGCGACGTCGAGCTGGACGAGACCCGACTGCCCGCCGACCCCGCCCTGCTGCGGATCGTCCGCGTCGGCGGCCCGGCCCCCGATCTGCTCGATGCCGAGGGCCATGTCCAGGACGCGTACGGCAGCGGCCCGGCCGTCGTCCTCGTCCGCCCCGACGGCTATCTCGCCCTCGGCGCACCGGCGAAGGACGCCACGACCCACGTGTCCGCCGCCCTCACGGACTTCGTCGGCACCGCCGCTCTCCAGCCGGCCGGCTGACCTCAAGCGCACGAGGCCGCACCGGCGGATGTCTGCCGGTGCGGCCTCGTGCCGGGGAACGGGCGCCTGAGGGGGGTGGGGCGCCCGGGGCGTGAACCGCCCTGAGGGACTGGGGTTCTGAAGGGCTGGCGGGGTCGGAAGGGTCGGGGCTCCAAAGAATCAGCGACTGGCCCGGGGCTCCCTACAGAACCAACGACAACAACAGGACGCACACAATCCCCACGACCGAGATCAGCGTCTCCATCACCGACCAGGTCTTCAGCGTCTGCCCGACGCTCAGGCCGAAGTACTCCTTGACCAGCCAGAATCCGGCGTCGTTGACATGGCTGAAGAAGAGCGACCCGGCGCCGATGGCCAGCACCAGCAGCGCGGCGTGGGTGGTGCTCATCTCCGCGGCGAGCGGGGCGACGAGCCCGGCGGCGGAGATGGTGGCCACCGTCGCGGAGCCCGTCGCGAGCCGGATGGCGACCGCGATCAGCCAGGCCAGCAGCAGCGCGGAGACGTGCCAGCCCTTGGAGACGTCCAGGATCATCTGGCCGACGCCGGCGTCCACCAGCGTCTGCTTGAAGCCGCCGCCCGCACCCACGATCAGCACCACACCGGCGATCGGGCCGAGCGACTTCTCGACGGTCGTGGCGATCCGGCCCCGGGTGAAGCCGGCCGCCCGCCCCAGCGTGAACATCGCGACGATGACGGCGGTCAGCAGCGCGATCAGCGGCGAGCCGATGACGTCGAAGGCCCTTTGCACGCCGGCCGCGGGATCGTCGACGACGATGTCCACC
This sequence comes from Streptomyces sp. 2323.1, assembly GCF_900221035.1. Lineage (NCBI taxonomy): Bacteria > Bacillati > Actinomycetota > Actinomycetes > Kitasatosporales > Streptomycetaceae > Streptomyces > Streptomyces sp. 2323.1. The sequence goes on from NZ_LT907981.1 coordinate 3,089,222, forward strand.
AGCGCCTTCGCCAGCATCATCACGACCGGCAGCAGCACGGTGGCGACCGTGATCCCGAAACCGGGCCGCTTCTCCAGGTCGTCGGAGCTGCGCGCGGGCACCAGATGCTCCGGCGGGCGGACGTCCACCCAGCGGGCCGCGTAACGGGAGAAGACCGGACCGGCGATGATCGCGGTCGGGACGGCGACGACCACACCGAGCGCGAGGGTGACACCGAGGTTCGCGCCGACCGCGTCGATCGCCGCCAGCGGCCCGGGGTGCGGCGGGATCAGCCCGTGCATGACGGACAGTCCGGCCAGCGCCGGGATGCCGATCCGCATCAGCGAGAAGTTGCCGCGCCGCGCGACCAGCAGCACCACCGGTATCAGCAGCACGATGCCGACCTCGAAGAAGATCGGCAGCCCGACGATCCCGGCGATCAGCACCATCGCCCAGGGCATCGCCCCCCGGCCCGCCTTCGCCAGGATCGTGTCGACGATCTGGTCCGCGCCGCCGGAATCGGCGAGCAGCCGCCCGAGGACGGCACCGAGCGCGATCAGCACGCCGGTGCCCGCGACCGTCGTACCGAGCCCCGTCGTGAAGCTGGTGATGGCCTTGTCGAGCGGCGCACCGGCCACCGCACCGAGCACCAGCGAGCCGATGATCAACGACAGGAAGGCATGCAGCTTGAACTTGGTGATGAGCAGGACGATGACGGCTATGCCGGCCAGAACGGCGATGCCCAGCTGAGCGTGACCGGCCGAGGTGATCGGCTCGGTCGCATCCGCTGCGAGCATCTCGACGCTGAGATGTGTCACGGCGATTCCCTTGGTCGTACGGAGGGGGAAGGGGTGCTGCAGTGGGGGGTGTTGGGGGGTTATCCGGCCGGTGCGGTCATCGCGCGCAGCGCGGTGACGGCCCGTCCGGCGATCTGCTGCGGGGTGCCGGCCACGTCCACGGTGACGCCCGTCTCGTCGCGCCCGAGCGGTTCGAGCGTGGCGAACTGGGAGTCCAGCAGCGCGGCCGGCATGAAGTGGCCGGTGCGCTCGGCCATCCGCGCCTCGATCAGCGCGCGGTCCCCGGTGAGGTGCAGAAAGACGGCGCCGGGGGCGGCGGCGCGCAGCCGGTCGCGGTAGCCGCGCTTGAGCGCGGAGCTGCTGACCACCCCGCCCTGCCCGGCCCGCCCGTGCGCCCAGGCGCCGATGGCGTCCAGCCAGGGGCCGCGGTCGTGGTCGTCCAGCGGGATGCCGGCCGACATCTTGGCGATGTTCGCCGGCGGGTGGAAGTCGTCCCCCTCGGCGTACGGGACGCCCAGTGCGGCGGCCACCAGCGGACCGATCGTGGTCTTGCCGGTGCCGGCCACGCCCATCACGACGATCACGTCGGGGGTGCTCATCCCGTGGTACCTCGCTGTCTTCCTTGACCTCGTGCGGGCCCCACTGAAACCCATTAGGTACGACGTATTCAAGAGCTCGTGATGAAAACGTCATACTTAATTGGCCGGGTGCGGGAACGTAGGCTTGGCCCATGGAAAACGAGGGGAAGGGACTGCACGCCCGTGTACTGGAGTCCCTCGGACCCGCGATCACCGCGGGCGACTACCCTCCGGGCACGGTCCTGCGCACGGATGAACTGGAGGAGCGCTTCGACGTCTCCCGCACGGTCATCCGCGAGGCGGTCCGGGTACTGGAATCCATGCAGCTGGTCGCCTCCCGGCGCCGGGTCGGGGTGACCGTCCGGCCCACCGAGGAGTGGAACGTCTACGACCCGCGGGTGATCGGCTGGCGGCTGGCCGGCCGGGACCGGCCCCGGCAGCTGCGCTCCCTGACCGTGCTGCGCTCGGCCGTCGAACCGGTCGCCGCGGGCCTGGCCGCGCAGCACGCCACCCCCGCGCAGTGCGCCGAACTCACCGAGCACGCCATGGGCATGGTCGCCACCTCACGCGGCCAGCAGCTCGACGCCTATCTGGTCCACGACGTCGCCTTCCACCGGATCGTGCTGACCGCCTCCGGCAACGAGATGTTCGCCCGCCTCGGCGATGTGGTCGCCGCCGTCCTGACCGGCCGCACCCAGCACCATGTGATGTTCACCGACCCCGACCCGGCCGCGGTCACCCTCCACGTACAGGTCGCGGAGGCGGTACGCACCGGCGACGCAGCCCGCGCGGAGTCCCTCACCCGCGAGATCACCGCCGGCGCCATGGCCGAACTGGACGTCCTGGCCCCGTAATTACCGCCCGCCGTCGGCAGCCTGCCTCAGAACAACGGCTGCTGACCCGGCATCGGCGGCTCCTCCGGATCGAAGAGCTTCTCCGCCGGAGCCATCATCGGCGCGATCCGCCGCGAGCCCGGACAGGAGATCAGCTCCAGCACCGTCCGCCGCCCGGGCGGGTCATGGCGAGCGAAGCGCCCGCCGACAACGGCGATCTCTCGAGTGCAGATAGGGCACGCACGGCGGGGTGACAACATGCCCACAGTCTGACGCAGCCCGCCCCACGACTCACAAGCTGCCGGCGCCTGCGGGGCGAGCGGTCGCGTTCCGGAGACGGCCCCGGCCAGGGGCCGGCTGCCGGGCCCCGCCCCACGACCCATCGCAGGCCGCGCCCGGGGCGGGCTCGGCGGCCAGGGACAGCGGGGACGCGGACCACGTTGGCGGTCTGCCGCAGTGGGTCCGGGACGAGGACCAGAACCGCCTGGCCGCTGCCGCAGACGAGGTCGCTCCAGCGCGGGTGGGTCGGCAGCCGCAGGCCGTAGGGCGCGCAGCGGAGAATGCAGCGAGACCAGGAGGCCAGGGCTCGGCCACCGTAGGGGGTGCGGCTTCAGCACGGGCGGCCCTGGCCGTCTCTGGATCCGGCTTTGAAGCGGGACCAGACGACCTTGCCCAGAGGCTCTCTGGTCTCGACACCCCAGCAGTCGGCGAGCATGTCCACGATCAACAGGCCCCGTCCAGTGGTGTCGGTGTCCGCCGGATGCTGGACTGCCGGCTGCGGTTCGCGGCCGTCGTGGTGGTCGCGGCTGTCATGCACTTCCAGACGTACGAAGTCGTCGTCGGCGTGCAGCCTCACCAGAAAGCCGTGTCCGCGCTTGGTGCCGTGGAGGAGTGCGTTGGAGGCCAGTTCGGAGACACACAGACTTCGTCCGCCGGGGCCTCCAGTCCCCATGTCTTCAGAGTCGTGGCGGCAAAGTCGCGGGCCAGCCTGACGGATTCGGGCTTCGGATCGAAGAATTTCTGTGTCGCATCAGGCATAGCGAGCCTCACGTCTCTGCGTCCAGGGCGGGGGCCGGTCCCAGGCTTCCGCGCCGACGGCCTGCGGAAGGCGGGCTGGTCGGCCCATGACCGGAAGGGCGGGGGCCGCGGAGCCCGCGGACCAGAAGCAGCCGTGCCCCGGCCGTCTCGATCCGTTTCTGCCGTTCACCGGCTATCGGCTTCGTGCCCAGATGGGAGGCAGCCGGTGCAACGACGCCATAGGTGTCGGGCAGGGCGAGGACGTCCAGCAGCCCGGTGAACGCCGCCGAACCGGTCGCGGCAGACCGTTCGGTGAACACGCCGGACAGCAGTAGCTCGTGGCTGCGGCAGTACTCGGCCAGCGACGCCATCAGGGCCCCCTGCCGGGCCGCCGATACCCGCAGCAGCCGCAGAAAGCCGTAAACGACCGGACCGCTGACCCGGCGATGCTCGGTGAGGGATTCCATCGATGACCGTCCAATGCTCGGGAAGTGGCAGCACTCGTAGCGTGGCCTCGCCCTCCTTCAGCGGCCAATGACCCTCTGTTGTACTTCCGTTGCACTTGTGTCCCCCCGCCTGCACGCATCGTGCTTCGATGGCGAACGGAAGGGAGCGACGCGTGACGACCGTGCACCACTGGACCGGCTTGGAAGCCCGGGCATTACGTCTCGCACTGCGGCTGAGCGTCCGCGCCTTCGCCCAGCACCTGGGCGTCGCCATCCGCACCATCTCCAAGTGGGAGAAGCTGCTGGCCGCAACGGAACCACGGCAGGACACCCAGGCCATCCTGGACACCGCCCTGGCCCGCTCGGACGCCGCCGTGCACCTGCGCTTCGAGACCTTCCTGTCCGAGGCTGGCCGGCCCGGCCAGGGCAGCGGCAGGCGCATCACCAGCAGTGGCCCCAGGGTCTGGGAGTACGAAACGTGGGCCGACGACCTGGACCGGACCGTCGTCGCCCTCTCCCGTCAGAACTTCGCCTTCGCCGACAACCTGCTGAAACGGTGGCTGACACGCTTCAAACCGACCGAGCTGGACGACAAGGGCAGGTACTTGTTCGCCCGCTCAACGGTGCTGATGGGTGATCTCCAACGCGACCAAGGAGCCGTCCTCGGCCCGCTGTCGGCCCAGCACTCCTATGCCGGCGCCCGCGCGCTGTTCACCCAGCTCGGCGTCCCCCGCCGCGTCGCCCAGCTCGACCTGTCCCTCGCCGTGATCGCCGAGATGTCCGGCAAGCTGGAGACAGCCGCCCGCCACTACGAGAACCTGGCCGTCGACGACAGGCTCTCCCGCCGCGACCGGGCCAGAGCCCGGCTGTGGGTGGGCACCGCGCTGAGCAAGGACGGCAACAACGACTATGCCGCCCGGGTCATGCTCGCCGCGACGCGCGAGTTCGAGGACCTGGCCGAGCCCGACGACTGGTCCGTCGCCCACCAAAAACTCGCCCTCGCACACCGCGGCGTCGGTGACCTCACCCAGGCCCTGCACTTCATCGACATCGCCCGCAGCACCGGAACGACCGACTCACCCATGCAGCATGTCCGGCTGGACACCGCCCACGGTCACATCCTGCTGTCCGACCCCGCCACCCGGGATGATGGACTCCACGTCCTCAACGACGCCGCGAACGTGGCCGCCAAGTTCGGTCTGCGCCACCAGCTCCGCAGCATCGAGGGCATCCGGATGACGAGCGAGGGGGCCTTGGGCCTCCGGCGACGGTGACCAAGGAGAGACGCGAGTGACGGACGACGAGCGGGCCATCACCGAAGACCAGCGACAGCAGGCCAAGCTGATCTGGGACTACCACCAGATGAACCACGACGTGGGGCCTACCGACGTCGCCATCGGCCTGGGCAGTCACGACCTTGGCGTCCCGGCCTTCTGCGCCGAGCTGTACCGGGCGGGCCTGTTCCCGACCCTGGTGTTCTCCGGCGGCTCCAACCCCACGGCCCCCGAACGCTTCCCCCGCGGCGAGGCGGTGCACTTCCGCGAGCATGCACTTGCTCTCGGAGTGCCTGCGGACGCGGTTTTGCTGGAGACCGGCGCAAGGAACACCGGGCAGAACATCACCCTCTCCCGCGAGGTCCTGACCGTCGCCGGGATCACGCCGAAGACCGTGCTGCTGGTCTCCATGCCCTATATGGAGCGACGCGCCTATGCCACGGCCCGCAAGGTGTGGCCCGAGGTCGACGTGATCTGTGCCTCGGTCCGACTGGAGTTCGATGACTACCTCAAGACGATCGGCGACGAGCACCTCGTCGTCCATCAGCTCGTCGGCGACCTTCAGCGGGTGATCGAGTATCCACTTCTCGGGTTCGCCATCGAGCAGGACGTCCCCAAGGACGTGCATGCCGCCTACGCATCTCTCATCCACGACGGCTTCACCAGCCGTCTCCTCGTCCCCTGACCTGCCGCCTCCGGGCGGGCTGTGCGCGCTTCACCAGCCCGGCCTGTTCCCGGGCCGCCCCTCCTTGCCAAGCCGCTCAGAACGCATCCGTAGGGACATAAGTCCCCCACACCCCCCGCAGCGCCTCGCACACCTCGCCCACCGTTGTCCTCGCCCGCAGGGCCTCGCGCATCGGCGGGAGGACGTTGTCCGTGCCCTCGGCGGCCTTTCGGAGGTCGTCGAGGGCCGCGGTCACGGCGCGGGCGCTGCGACGGTGGCGGAGCAGGGCCAGCCGTTCGACCTGCCGGGCCTCGATCGCCGGGTCGACGCGCAGCGGCTCGTAGGGCTCCTCCTCGTCGAGTTGGAAGCGGTTGACGCCGACGACGATCCGCTCGCCGGCGTCGGTCTCCTGGGCGAGGCGATAGGCGTTGCGCTCGATCTCCTCCTTCTGGAAGCCCCGTTCGATGGCGGCCACCGCCCCGCCCATGTCCTCCACCCTCCGCATCAGCGCGACGGCCTCCTCCTCCACGTCGTCGGTCATCGACTCCACGGCGTAGGAACCGGCGAACGGGTCGACGGTGGCGGTCACATCGGTCTCGTACGCCAGCACCTGCTGGGTGCGCAGCGCGAGCCGGGCCGCCTTGTCCGTGGGCAGGGCGATGGCCTCGTCGAAGGAATTGGTGTGCAGGGACTGGGTGCCGCCGAGGACGGCGGCGAGCCCCTGGACGGTGACCCGGGCGAGGTTCACCTCCGGCTGCTGGGCGGTGAGCTGCACCCCCGCGGTCTGGGTGTGGAACCGCAGCATCATCGACTTGGGGTTGCGCGCGCCGAATTCCTCCCGCATCACCCGGGCCCAGATCCTGCGCGCGGCACGGAACTTGGCGACCTCTTCGAGCAGCGTCGTCCGGGAGACGAAGAAGAAGGACAGCCGGGGCGCGAAGTCGTCGACGTCCATGCCGGCGGCCACGGCGGTGCGCACATAGGCGATGCCGTTGGCGAGCGTGAAGGCGATCTCCTGCGCGGGCGAGGCGCCGGCCTCGGCCATGTGGTAGCCGGAGATGGAGATGGTGTTCCAGCGGGGGATCTCGGCCCGGCAGTACTGGAAGATGTCCGCGGTCAGCCGCAGAGACGGCTGCGGCGGGAAGATGTACGTGCCCCGGGCGATGTACTCCTTGAGCACGTCGTTCTGGATGGTCCCGTTCAACTGGTCGGCCCGCACCCCTTCCTCCTCCCCCACCAGTTGGTAGAGGAGCAGCAGCAGCGCGGCGGGCGCGTTGATCGTCATCGAGGTCGACACCTTGTCCAGCGGGATCCCGCCGAACAGCACCCGCATGTCCTCGACGGAGTCGATGGCCACCCCGACCTTGCCGACCTCGCCCGAGGCGATCGGGGTGTCCGAGTCGTGGCCCATCTGCGTCGGCAGGTCGAAGGCGACCGACAGGCCCGTGGTGCCGTGGGCGATCAGCTGCCGGTAGCGGGCGTTGGATTCGCGCGCGGTGCCGAAGCCGGCGTACTGCCGCATCGTCCAGGGCCGTCCGGTGTACATCGACGAGTAGACCCCGCGGGTGAAGGGGTAGCCGCCGGGCGCGCCGAGCCGGCGCTCCGGATCCCAGCCCTCCAGTGCCTCCGGCCCGTACACCGGCTCGATGGGCAGGCCGCTCTCGCTGTACCGGACAGTGCCCGACTCGTGCGCCATGGGTGCATGCCTCCCACTGGGTAACCGATATCCGGTGTGTGGTTCTTTGTCCACAGCATGCCCGCAGGTTCGCCACGCCGCAGCACTGGGCAGAGTCACCGGTGGCCGGTCGGCCCACCGAGATCCGGGGGTGGCGCATGCAGCGCAGCAGTGGACGACGTACGGCACCGGCGATGGCCGCGGTGCTGGTGGTGGCGGCGCTCGCGGTGGGCTGCCGCCCGGTGACGGTCACCGGCGCCGACACACCGGACGGCAAGGGCGCCCGCTACGCCCCCACCACACCCGCTCCCCCGCCGCTCGGCCGGCACGGTCCGCCCACTCCTTCGCACTCCACCCCGTCGCGCCCCCACCACACGGCGCCGCGCGCCCCGCACCATGCGCCGCGGGCCGCCGGGCCGCTGATGGCGCCCGGCTCACATGGCGCACGGGTCCGCGAACTCCAGGCGCGACTGGCCCAGCTGGGTCTCTTCGACCACTCCCCGACGGGCTCGTACGCCGCCGTCACCACGTCCGCGGTGCGTGCCTTCCAGCACCGGCAGGGCCTGCCCCGGACGGGCGCCGTCCAGCCCGCGGTCTGGCTCGCCCTGCGCTCACAGACCCGCCGGCCCTCGCATGCGGAGCTGTATCCGCCCACGACCCGTCCGGTCGGCGCGCTGGATCCGCGCTGCATGCGGGGCCGGGTGATCTGCATCAGCAAGCGGAGCAACACCCTCGCGTGGGTGGTCGACGGCCGGGTCGTCTCGGCGATGGATGTCCGCTTCGGTTCGCAGTACACCCCCACCCGCGAGGGCACCTTCGCCCTCACCTTCAAAAGCCGCCACCACGTCTCGACGCTCTACCACACGGCCATGCCCTACGCGATGTTCTTCAGCGGCGGCCAGGCCGTCCACTACTCCGCAGACTTCGCCGCCCGCGGCTACCAAGGCGCCTCACACGGCTGCGTCAACGTCCGAGACAAGGAAAAGCTCGCCGCACTATTCGACGCAGCGAGGAAGGGCACCAAGGTCGTGATTTCCCACTAGCCCCCACCAACCCGCACATCCACCACGGGCCCGCCCCTGAATTCCCTGACCGAAGCGAAAATTGAGCAACCCCCACACCGGGGACCACATCCGCGAGAGCGAGCGCCGGCTTAGGCGCAAAGATGGGGCGCGGGCAGGGCCGGGGGAACGTGCCCCGCCCGCGCCAGATGCGCTGAGCCGTGGGTACGGGGGGAACCCCGGCTCCTCGCGCAGCCGATGACCAGTCGGCTTCATTCAGTACTGCGTCACCCGCTCGAAAAACGTCACACCTACGTGGCGGGGGTGGTGCTGGGCGTCGCGTTTCCGGGATCCGTGGCGGTCGCCGACGGGGCGGGGGCCGGGGTGGACGTGCCGGCGGGCGGGGTGGCGCCGGGCGACTGGGAGGGGTGGCCCTCGTCGTCTTCGTCGCCGCCGGTGACGCCGCTGGTGGATCCGGTGCCGCCGGTGGCGCCGCCGAGGCCGCTGCCGCCGCCGGAGTTGCCGAGGTGCTGGTACCGGGCCAGGTAGGCGCGGCAGAAGGCGAGGACCTTGTCCGCTCCGCCGGCCTTCTGTTCGAGGCGGTGGAGGGCGTCGCGGTCCATGGCGTCGCGCTTTCCGGAGTCGTAGCTCTGGCAGAGCGCGAGCAGGAGGTTCTTCTTGTCGCCGTGCCCGGAGTTCCCGCCGGTGCCGCCGGTGCCCTGGTGTCCGGTGCCGGGGGTGCCGCCGGGCGTGGTGGCGCCGGGGCTGCTGCCGGGTGCGGGGGTGCCGGGGCCGGCCGCCTGCCCGCTGGAGGTGGGGTCGGGGGTGCTCTCCGTGGTGCCGTCGGTCTGGGCGCCGGGCTCACGGGTGTCGAGCGGGCCGGGGGTCTCGGGGGCCGAGACGCTGGAGGCGGGGTCGGGTTCGCCGCCCCGGAAGGGGGTGGGCAGCACGCCGGTGCCGGCCGCGACGGCGACGCCGCCGATGGCGCAGGCGGCGAGCGCGACCGCGAAGCCGCGCCGTACGGGGCGGCCGAGCCGGGTGCGTTCGGCGACGGCGGTGCTGCGCCCGCCCCCGAACACCTCGTCGGCGCCGCGGCTGCGGGTGTGGGCCGCGGAGCCGGCGGTCCGGCGGAACGCGGCCATGGCGGCTTCCTCGCCGGGCAGCTCGACCGTTTCCGGCACCTTGGCGCCGACCGCGGCGGCGGCCTGGAGGAGCTGTTCGAGTTCGCGTGCGCCGTCGCCGTGCCGGGCACCGACCGGTTCACCGCGCAGCAACCGCTCCGCGGTGTCCTTGTCGAGCCAGTTGTACCGGTCGTCGGCCATCACATGTCCTTCTGCGTTCGTGCGGCCGTTTCCGTCACACCTGGTACGTACGATTCCGCCACGCCGTCGCGGCGTCTTCGACCCTGTACGGGCACCCCACTCACCGTTCCGCCCCCTCCCCGGGGCCGTCGCGCGGCCCGACCGGTGGGGGCACTTTCGCCTTGCTCGGCGCCTTCGTCGCCGCCGTCGTGGCTCTCGTCCCTGCTGCTGTCCTGCTGGGTGTCCCGGCTGCCGTCCGGTGCGTCGCCGATCAGCTCGGCGAGCCGCCGTAGCCCGCGGTGTGCGGCGGTGCGCACCGCGCCGGGCCGTTTGCCGAGCACCTGCGCGGCGCTCTTGGCGTCGAGTCCGACCACCACCCGGAGCACCACGGCCTCGGCCTGGTCCTGCGGCAGCCGGGCTATCAGCTGCATGGTGCGGCCGGTGCCGAGGGCTTCCATCGCTTCGCCTGCGGTGTCGGAGGCGGCGGGGGTGTCGGCCAGTTCGCTTTCGTCGCCGCCGATCGCCGGGCGGCGGCCGCGCATCCGGATGTGGTCCAGGGCGCGGTTGCGGGCGATACGGGCGGCCCAGCCGCGGAAGCGGTCGGCGTCGCCGCTGAAGCGCGCGAGGTCGCGGGTGATCTGGAGCCAGGCTTCCGACGTGACGTCCTCGACGTCCGGTTCGCTCACCAAAGTCCGTACATATCCCAATAGTCGGGGGTGTACGGCGCGGTAGACGGTACGGAACGCCGCCTCGTCTCCGGCCTGTGCCGCCTGCACGGCCACCGTCAGCCGACGGTCGTCCGGCTGAATGTCGTCCCCTCGCACGGGTCCATCCTGTCGCACGCGGAATGTCCGCCGCCCGGTCCTTGCTGCATTGTTGCTCCGCCCGGCCACAACCACCGGGCACCGTGGCTGCACTGCCGACTGCTGCTGCCGCCGGCCGGGAACCCCCGGTAACCGGGATGTTCCCGCAGACCGTAACGTGTGCGCCCGCCCGGCGCCGAACCCGGGAGGGGAGGCGCCGCCGGCCCGGCGGCGCCGGAAACCGGGGAGCACGCAGGGGCCGGAGCCCCGGCCGAAAGCGCACCGGCACCCGCCCCTGACCCCGGGACGGAGGCCTTCTCCTCCGCCGCCGGAAAACGCCACGAACACCGCGCTCACCTGCACAGATCCGCACGTTACGGCCCTGCCCCGGCCCGCGTCCAGAGCACTGGCGGTTCTTCTGTCCGTACGCCGTGTGACGCTTTCGGGCCGTTCGGCGCTGTACCGGATAGGGGGCCGTCATGGCCCTTCGCGAACGACGGCCGGGGCCTCTCCTGTGGGGGGTGGCGGCCCCGGCCGTCCTCGTTCTCTCACCTGATTCACACCCGGTTCGCCAGCGCCTGGAAGGCCGCCCAGGACAGGGCGGGCGTCCGCGGGTCCCAGGTCTTCTGCGCCAGCGCCGCCAGCGGCAGCCGGATTCCGGCGGCCACCTGCTGCTGGGTCTGTGCCTGCGCCCGGTCGCTCCAGATCGCGAAGCGCGCCCCGGGGATCCGGCCCGGGCCGGTCATGCTCGCGGCCACCGCCACCGGCTGGGTGCCGCGGAGCACCATCGGGGTCCAGCTCTGGTAGATCCGCTGGCCGGTCGGATAGGTGAACTGGTTGGGCTCGCCGAGGACGTAGTAGAGGTACTCGTCGTTGAAGTTCATGACGTTGCGGCCCTCGCGCAGGAACGACGCGGGGTCACGCTTGCCGGTCTCCTTGCCGGTCCAGTAGTCGACCATCCGGTTCTTGTCGGCGGACACCCGGGGGCTCGCGAAGAAGCCGTCGTTCCAGGCCTCGATGCGGTTCTTGCCCTTGGCCTCCACCGTCTTCTGCCGGTCGTTGAGCCAGCCGGTCGTCAGGTCCTCGACGGTGCCGCCCGACCCGTACTTCTGCCGTGCGGCCCGGGCCAGCTGCGGATACGAGGTGGACGGGGAGGACGACATCAGCGCCTGGTACTCGTCCCCGCCCAGGTGCCAGTAGGCCGGAGCGCCCTTGGGGTTGGTGAACAGCTCGCTCATTTCCTTCAGCAGCGAGTCGATCAGCGGGGCCGCCTTGGGGTTGGAGATGTCGATCGCGCCGGGGATCACCCGGCCCTGGGCGTTGCGCAGCCGCAGATCCGGATAGTGGTCCAGCACGGCGCCCAGATGGCCGGGCGAGTCCAGCTCCGGGACGACGGAGATGTGCAGGCTGCGCGCCAGCGCGATGATCTGGCGGACCTGGGCCTTGGTCAGATGGTCGGCGGAGACGACCTCGGGGTGGGTGTCGCTCTGGATGCGGAAGCCCTGGTCGTCGGAGAAGTGCAGCTGGAACTGGTTGAGCTTGAGGTCGGCGATCTCCCGCAGCCGGGCCTCGATCCAGTCCTGGGTGTACGGCTTGCGGGCGTTGTCCAGCGACATGCCGCGCTGCGGGCGGTCCGGCCGGTCCTCGATGGTGCCCTCGGGAAGGCCGCCGGCGGCGCGGACGGCCTGCTTGACGGTGCGGGTGCCGTAGAAAATTCCGGCGTCGGTGGGGGCCGTGAGGGTGAGCCGGGTACCGCTGGCGGTGAGCGTGTACGCCTCGTCGGCGGTGCTCTGCACGGGCACGTTGTCGGCCCCGTTCTTTCCGCTCAGCTTCACCTCGATGTCGCCCGGCCGCACCGTCTGGTCGCCGTAGACGACGGTCATCCCGCCGAGTTCCTTGGCCAGCCGCTGGGCCTCGTCGGCGACATTGCTCTTCGCGCCGGCCGGTACCACCACACGGGCCCCCGAGGACGGGCGCCAGCCGCGCCCATCGGCCCGGCGGAAGCTGCGGACGGCCGGGATGACCTGCGGTGATCCGGTCACCGGCGCCCAGGTGGGGGTGGTCGCCGGGGAGGGGTTCATCTTGGCGCTGGTGCTGCCGGGCGGCTCGGTGTCCGCGGTGCCGGAGCAGCCGGCGAGCAGCAGCGCACCGGTGAGTGCGACGGCCGGCAGGGCGGACCGGGCGGTGCCGCTCCGGATCGTCGTCCGGGGGCAGGGGGAGGCCGAGGGCCGCGGGGTGCGCGGCGGCCGCATCGGATTCGACATCGTGCAATCCTCACTTTTCGGGGCGAAGGCATTGCCAGGTGTGCGGAGTCGGTCGTCCACCGCACGCGCGAGAGCTCTCTCATCCGGGTGAAATTCGCGCATCCGTCGGACAGTGGTCGACAAGCGTCGTTAGCGTGGCGTCTCCAGCGGTCACCCCCTTCACAGGGCTCTCCAGGAACCGCCGGATACCGCCGGGGTGTCGTGTCCCACGCACCACCGTCACACCCTCCGCCGCTTCGTCCGCGTCCCGGCTTCGGTCCGCTTCTCCCCAGCTTCCTTCAGCAGCCCGCCCCGCACCCGTCGAAACCATCCATTCGCATCCGTCCGAGGAGCCCACGCTGTCCGGTGACACCCCGGCCGCCCGGCCGCCGACGCTGCCCCCGCCGCACACGCCCTGGGGCGGCATATCGTCGTGGGTCCGCGGCACCGCGCTGCCGCGCCCCCGCCCCGAGGGCCTCGGACTCGCCCGCTTCAACGCCCTGGCCCGGGACGACAACCTCGCCGTGCTCCTGCGCTGCTGCGGCAGCCGCCGTTGGGCCGAGCGGGTCGCCGCGCACCGCCCGTACCCGGATCTGGAGTCCCTGCTCGCCGCCTCCGACGAGGCCTGTTACGACCTGAACCCGGCCGAGCTGGACGAGGCGCTCGCCGAGGAGTCGCTCTCCCCGCAGCCCCTCGTCGGCGCCCGCGGCCCCGGCACGCTTGCCGCCCACACCGCGCTGCGCGCCGCGCACGCCGAATACGAACGGCGCTTTCGTCATGTCTTCGTCATCTGCCTGGACGGCTATCGCGACGACGAGCTGCTCGACCAGGTGCTGTCCGCCCTCCGCACCCGGCTGAACAACGAAGCGGACGAGGAGCGGGCGGTCACCGCGGACGAGCTGCGCCGGCTGGCCCGCGGCCGGCTGAGGCGGCTGATGGCCGACGTAGGGTAGCGATTCGCCGCCCGTGTCCGGGAACGCCCTGGTTCTCACTGGTGTGATAGCCCGTTGGGTGCCTGTTTGATCACACCTAAGGACCCCCACGCGAGGAACCGACAGCTCGTCGATACGATGACCAGCGGCCGGAGGACCGTACCCGGCCGGGCCCGACCGACAGAGAAGCCGGCTGGCGCCCCAATCCCCGCTCCCGGAGGGTATTTCCGTGCCGGCTGGAACGCTGTACCGCGGCCGGGAAGGCATGTGGTCCTGGGTGGCTCACCGAGTCACCGGCGTCCTCATCTTCTTCTTCCTGTTCGTACACGTCCTCGACACCGCTCTCGTACGCGTCTCCCCCGAGGCGTACGACAACGTCGTTGCGACATACAAGACGCCTCTCGTCAACGTGATGGAGTACGGCCTGGTGGCCGCCATCCTCTTCCACGCGCTCAACGGCCTGCGGGTCATCGCGGTGGACTTCTGGGCGAAGGGCCCGAAGTACCAGAAGCAGATGCTGTGGACCGTTGTCGGTGTCTGGGTCGTGCTGATGGCCGGTGCCTTCTACCCCGTGCTGCAGCACACCCTGCGCACGCTGTTCGGGAGCTGACGCGTGATGTCTGCTGAAACCACCTCCGCAGAGGCCACGGCGGCGGGCGCGACGGACGGCGTCTCGCTCTACGACGTGGACAACCCCGCTCCGGTCATCGAGCCGCCGCGCAAGCGCACCAAGAAGACCGGGAGCGCTTCCCGCGGCAACTTCGAGATGCAGGCCTGGCTGTTCATGCGGCTGTCCGGCATCGTGCTGGTCGTCCTGGTCCTGGGTCACCTGCTGATCCAGCTGGTCCTCGACGGCGGTGTCTCCAAGATCGGCTTCGCGTTCGTGGCCGGCCGCTGGGCCTCCCCGTTCTGGCAGGTCTGGGACCTGCTGATGCTGTGGCTGGCCATGCTGCACGGCGCCAACGGCCTGCGTACGGTCATCAACGACTACGCGCAGCGGGACAACACCCGCTTCTGGCTGAAGATGCTGCTGTACACCGCGACGGTGTTCACCGTCCTTCTGGGCACGCTGGTGATCTTCACCTTCGACCCGAACATCTCCTGAAGCCGGGGCTGACTGGAACCATGAAGATCCACAAGTACGACACCGTCATCGTCGGCGCCGGCGGCGCGGGCATGCGCGCGGCCATCGAGTCGACCAAGCGCAGCCGCACCGCGGTCCTGACGAAGCTCTACCCGACCCGCTCCCACACCGGCGCCGCCCAGGGCGGTATGGCCGCCGCCCTCGCGAACGTCGAGGAGGACAACTGGGAGTGGCACACCTTCGACACGATCAAGGGTGGCGACTACCTGGTCGACCAGGACGCCGCCGAGATCCTGGCGAAGGAGGCCATCGACTCGGTCCTCGACCTGGAGAAGATGGGCCTGCCGTTCAACCGCACGCCGGACGGCACGATCGACCAGCGCCGCTTCGGCGGCCACTCCCGTAACCACGGTGAGGCCCCGGTCCGCCGGTCCTGCTACGCCTCGGACCGCACCGGCCACATGATCCTCCAGACGCTGTACCAGAACTGCGTCAAGGAGGGCGTGGAGTTCTTCAACGAGTTCTACGTGCTCGACCTGCTGCTCCAGGACGTCGACGGCGTCAAGAAGTCCGCGGGCGTGGTCGCGTACGAGCTGGCCACCGGCGAGGTGCACGTCTTCCAGGCGAAGTCGATCATCTTCGCGTCCGGCGGCACCGGCAAGTTCTTCAAGGTGACCTCCAACGCGCACACCCTGACCGGTGACGGCCAGGCCGCCGCCTACCGCCGCGGGCTGCCGCTGGAGGACATGGAGTTCTTCCAGTTCCACCCGACGGGCATCTGGCGGATGGGCATCCTGCTGACGGAGGGCGCCCGTGGTGAGGGCGGCATCCTCCGCAACAAGGACGGCGAGCGCTTCATGGAGAAGTACGCGCCCGTCATGAAGGACCTCGCCTCGCGTGACGTCGTCTCGCGCTCCATCTACACGGAGATCCGCGAGGGCCGCGGCTGCGGTCCGGACGGCGACCACGTCTACCTGGACCTGACCCACCTGCCGCCGGAGCAGCTGGACGCCAAGCTCCCGGACATCACCGAGTTCGCGCGGACCTACCTCGGTATCGAGCCGTACACGGACCCGATCCCGATCCAGCCGACCGCGCACTACGCCATGGGCGGCATCCCGACGAACGTCGAGGGTGAGGTGCTGGCCGACAACACCACCGTCGTGCCGGGCCTGTACGCCGCCGGCGAGGTGGCCTGTGTCTCCGTGCACGGCGCCAACCGCCTGGGCACCAACTCGCTGCTGGACATCAACGTCTTCGGCCGCCGGGCCGGCATCGCGGCGGCGGAGTACTCGGCCACCGCCGAGTTCGTCGAGCTCCCCGACGACCCGGCGAAGCAGGTCCTCGACCAGGTCGAGCGGCTGCGCAACTCCACGGGCAGCGAGCGGGTCACCGAGATCCGCAAGGAGCTCCAGGAGTGCATGGACGCCAACGTGATGGTGTTCCGCACCGAGCAGACGATCAAGACCGCGGTCGAGAAGATCGGCGAGCTGCGCGAGCGCTACCTGAACGTGTCCATCCAGGACAAGGGCAAGCGGTTCAACACCGACCTGCTGGAGGCCGTCGAGCTGGGCAACCTGCTCGACCTGGCCGAGGTCATGGCGGTGTCCGCGCTGGCCCGCAAGGAGTCCCGTGGCGGTCACTACCGCGAGGACTTCCCCAACCGCGACGACGTCAACTTCATGCGGCACACCATGGCGTACCGCGAGGTGGGCGCAGACGGCACCGAGTCGATCCGCCTCGACTACAAGCCGGTCGTGCAGACCCGCTACCAGCCGATGGAGCGTAAGTACTGATGAGCACCCCGACTCTCGACAAGCACTCCGCCGCGCTGGATGCGGCCGAGGACGGTGCCTCGCATCTGATCACGGTCACCTTCCGGATCCGCCGGTTCAACCCGGAGATCTCGGAGGACGCCAGCTGGGAGGACTTCCAGCTGGAGATCGACCCGAAGGAGCGCGTCCTGGACGCCCTCCACAAGATCAAGTGGGAGCTGGACGGGTCGCTGACCTTCCGCCGTTCCTGCGCGCACGGCATCTGCGGCTCGGACGCCATGCGGATCAACGGCCGTAACCGCCTCGCCTGCAAGACGCTGATCAAGGACATCAACCCGGAGAAGCCGATCACCGTCGAGGCCATCAAGGGCCTCACGGTGATGAAGGACCTTGTCGTCGACATGGAGCCCTTCTTCCAGGCCTACCGCGATGTGATGCCCTTCCTCATCACGACCGGCAACGAGCCGACCCGTGAGCGCCGGCAGTCCGCCGAGGACCGCGAGCGCTTCGACGACACCACCAAGTGCATCCTGTGCGCCGCCTGCACGTCCTCGTGCCCGGTGTTCTGGAACGACGGCCAGTACTTCGGCCCGGCGGCGATCGTCAACGCGCACCGCTTCATCTTCGACTCGCGCGACGAGGGCGGCGAGCAGCGCCTGGAGATCCTCAACGACAAGGACGGCGTCTGGCGCTGCCGGACGACCTTCAACTGCACGGACGCCTGCCCGCGCGGTATCGAGGTCACCAAGGCCATCCAGGAAGTGAAGCGCGCGCTGATCACCCGCCGCTTCTGATCCCGGCGGCGATCCGGGTTCCGACCCGGCCGCCGAGCAGCGCCGGCACGTCCCGAAGGGCCTCGCCTCCGTACATCCGGAGGCGAGGCCCTTCGGCCTGCCCGTCCGCCTGCGCCGGGTACACGAGCACCGGCGGCAGCGCCTCGTCCACCAGCGCCAGCGGGTGGCCACAGGAGAAGTACGAGGGGACGAGGACCAGGCCCCGTCCCTGGAGGTGCAGCTCCCGCTCCAACGGATAGTCGACCTCCAGCACCGGACGCCGCCAGCGCATCGATGCGCCGAACGTCCGCAGCATCGCCTCCATCCCGGACTGCGCCAGGGCATGCCTGCGCAACTCCCGGTCCGCCCCGACCCGTTGTGCGATCCGCGGCCAGGCCGGCGCCACCGCCAGATGGTGGTACGTCCGCAGGCCGCGCGCGAGCCGCCGCAGCGCGGCCGGCTCCCCCTCGGCGATACCGCGCGCCCACCCCGGCAGCGCCCGGTGCCCGGACAGCCGCGTCAGCTCGGCCCGCAGCCGCTGCCGCGGGGTGCTCATCACGGCCTCCAGACCGGGCTCGACCCCGTACTGGGACGCGAACGGGGTGAGGAAATCGGGGAAGTAGCCGGTCAGCGGGACCAGCGCGAACAGCGTCGGCAGCGGCCCCGGCCCGTGCCGCACGGCGTGCTGCCGCCAGGCCGCCAGCGCCGGCTCGGTCCGGCTGACCCGCAGGCTGTGCAGGCTCAGCGCCGTCTCCCAGAGCGGGTCGGCCCCGTCGGCCACCCGCGTACGCGCCAGATCCTGCGCCGTGAAATGCACTCTGAGCACCTGTCCCCCTGCTTCTGCGGCACTGTCCGAGCGGTGTGGTCACGAGGATCTGTGCGGGGACGGGCAGCCGCAACCGGAACCGGCGGGTAGCCTCCGGGCCGCCGCGCACCTCCGGACGTCCCGCCGTGGCCGAACGCCCGCAGGAGTCGACGGACTTGAGCGGATATCCCTGCGCCGAGAAGCAGTCGCCCGCTCACTTGAACGCGTTCAAAAACAGGTCTACAGTTCCTGCTGAACCTACTTTTTGAACACGTTCAAAGGGGGTGGGGTATGGACCTCACAGTCACCACGTACGTCACGTACCTGGTCATCAGCGTGGGACTCACCGTCTGGGTCGCCCGCACGCTGAGCCGGAACGGACGGGTCTTCCTGGCCGATGTACTCAAGGGCAACGAACAGCTCGCCGAAGCCGTCAACCACCTGCTGGTGGTGGGCTTCTACCTCGTCAACCTCGGCTTTGTGGCGCTGTATCTGAAGGCCGCGGACGCCGTCGCCGACACCCGCCGGCTCGTCGAGGCACTGTCGGTCAAGCTCGGTGTCGTCCTGCTGGTGCTCGGGGCGCTGCACCTGGCCAATGTCTTCGTCCTGAACAAGATCCGCCGGCGCGGGGTGATGGAGCGCGAGCAACTGCCGCCGGTCGCACCGCAGGGCTGGACCGAGACCTCGCCCGCGACAGGGGTGTGAGCGAGGTGGCCGGCCACCCGGCGGACCGGAGCGGCAGCGCCGTCCCGGTCCGCCGGCTCACCGTGCTGTACGACCCCCACTGCCCGCTGTGCACACGGGTGCACGACTGGCTGGTCCGGCAGCGGCAGTTGGTCCCCCTGGAGCTGCTGCCGGTGGCTACCCCCGAGACCCGCGCCCGCTTCCCCGGCCTCGACCACGAGGCCACGCTGCGGGAGATCACCGTGATCGGGGACGGCGGACAGCTCTACACCGGCCACGCGGCCTGGGTGGTGTGCCTATGGGCACTGGCCGCATACCGGCCCATGTCCCATCGGTTCGTCGGCCCGGCGGGCGCCCCGCTGGCCCGCGCCGCCGTCCTCGCCGCCGCGCGCTACCGGGCCAGGACCCGGGACCCGGACGAGAGCCCCGAGGGCCTCGGCGGGTGCACGGCCGGCTCCGGCTAGGGTCGGGGTGTGGACGAAGCAACAACGGACGCGACGGGCGCCGAGGGCGCGGCCGAGGGGACCGGCCCGCAGCGACGCCCCGCGTCGGGCACCAAGAGCGAGCGGACCCGGACGATGATCCTGGAGACGGCCCTGCGCCTCTTCCAGGACCGCGGCTACGACAAGACCACCATGCGGGCCATCGCCCAGGAGGCCGGGGTCTCCGTCGGCAACGCCTACTACTACTTCGCGTCCAAGGAACACCTCGTCCAGGGGTTCTACGACCGTATCGGCGAGCAGCACGCCGAGGCCGTCCGGGACGTGCTGGACCGGGAGAAGGACCTGGGCCGGCGGATCCGCGGCGTCCTGCTCGCCTGGCTGGACGTCGCGGATCCGTATCACGAGTTCGCGACCCAGTTCTTCAAGAACGCCGCGGACCCCGAGAGTCCGCTCAGCCCGTTCTCCGCACAGTCCCAGGGGGCGCGGGAGGCCGCCATCGAGCTCCACCGGCGGACGCTGGCCGGGTCGGACATCAAGTACGCGCCCGAACTCGCCGAGCAGCTGCCGCAGTTGCTGTGGCTGCAGCAGATGGGCATCGTCCTGTACTGGGTGTACGACCGCTCACCGGGCTGCGCCCGCACCCGCGCCCTGGTGGAGCGCAGCGCCCCCCTCGTCGCCCGCGCCGTGGCCGTCTCCCGCTTCCGCGTCGTACGGCCCCTGGTGCGCGAAATATCGTCGGTGCTGGGCGAGTTCCTGCTGTCGGGGCGGGCGGCGAAGCGGGGCGGGGCGAAGGACGGCGGGTCCAAGGACGCCGGGCCCAAGGACGTCGGGCCGGGCACTCGCGCCTGAGGAATCCGCGGACCGGGAGCGCCGGGGGCCGGCGTCCCGGACCTGAAGGTCCTGCGGCAGTGGGGGAGCAACTGCCCGCTCCCCCACTGCCGTCAGCGCTCGCCCTCCAGCACCTTGTCCAGGAAGGCGTCCAGGTTCCGCACGGTACGGGCGATCCGCTCCTCCAGCGGCAGCGTCTCCTCGTGCCGCCCGGCGAGCTGGGACCGCTTGCGTCCGCGGACGTAGAGGGAGCAGGCGAGGTCGGCGCACAGATAGGTGCCGACGGTGTTTCCCTGCCGTCCCAACGGGCCGGCCCGGCGCGCGGCGAGCAGGCTGACACCGGAGCCCGGATGCCCGGTCACACAGACCGAACACACCGTCGTCTTGGTGAAGCTCCGCCGGACGCCCTGCGGCACCCGGAGCGTCACCCCGACGAGCGCGTCGCCCCGCGGCGCGACCAGATAGCTGCGGTCCGGCGCCCCCTGATCACGCCACCCGAGAAAGTCCAGGTCGTCCCAGCGGAGCCCGGCCAGCCCCGGCGGCAGCGGGAGCCTGCTCGCCTCCCCCTTCGAGCAGTTGACGAAGGAGGCACGTATTGCTTTGTCACCTACGGGGTCCATGACCAGGGAAGCTAGCCGGACGGCCGGGGCCGCGTCGCCTGATTTTTTTTCCCGCCGGAGGGGACGGATCCGGCCGCCCGGAGTTGCCGTGCGGGTCAGCCCCAGGCCTGGGGGCGGGGGTTGTTGCGGCGGCGGACGGAGACCACGATGGCGATGATGATGCCGGCGACGACGAGGACGCCGAGGGCGATGCCGCCGTAGAGCATGACGGCCTTTTTGCCGCTCATGGGCGGGTCGGGGTCGAAGCCCTTGCCCGCGGCGTTCTGGGACGCCTTGTCGTCCGGCATCGGCAGCGGGCCCTGTGCCGGGCCCGCCTCGATGTGGCGGCGCAGGGCCGGGCCGGGCTGGATGAAGCCGTAGCCGTAGTGCGCGTCGGGGAGCTTGAGATGCTTGTCCTTCTCGGCCTGCGCGAGTCCGGCGGTCTTCACCAGACGGTTGGCGATCTGGCCGGGAGTGAGGTCCGGGAACTTCTGCTTGACGAGGGCCGCCGCGGCGGAGGCATAAGCGGACGCGGCCGAACTGCCGTCTGCGGACGTGCGGTAGTCGGAATCGCTCTTGCCCATCGCGACCGGAACCTTCACTCCGGGCGCGAGCAGATCCATGTCCGAGTTGTAGTTGTTGGCGTCGGAGGCCTCGCCGTACTGGTCGACCGCGCCGACGCCGATCGCCCCCTTGCAGCCCACCGGGTAGCTCTTCTGGGACCAGCCGTCGTTGCCGACAGCCGCCACGACCACGACGCCCTTCTTCAGGGCGTATTGGATGGATTCGCAGTCGTCACCCGCCAGGTCCCCGCCATAGGACATGTTGATGACGTCCGCGCCGTGGTCCACGGCCCATCGGGTGGCCTGTCCGCTGTTCTTGTACTCCGGGACGGGGAGGATCTTCGCGTCCGGCGCCAGGCCCTTGACGCCCTGGGAGCCGTTCGGGCCGTGTCCGTGCCCCGCGATGATTCCGGCCATGGCGGTGCCGTGGTCCCGGATGTCCTGACCGGCGGAAAGGTGCTTGGCCCCCTCGGCTTCCGTTGCCTTTCCGAAGTCCGGCCCGGGAAGGAACTGCCCCGTCAGGTCCTGATGGGTCTCCCGGAAGCCGCTGTCGAGCACGGCCACCGTCACGCCCTTGCCGGTGGCTTCCTTCCAGAGCTGCTGGGACCCGAACGCCTCCAGCGGCCACAGATCCTTGCGTACTTGATCCGCGGAGGCGGTACCGCTCGCAGCCAGCAGCAGCGCTCCGGCCAGCGCAGCACCCGCCGTCGCGCGCAGTGTTCGGGTGACCCTCATCCTCGCTCCTTCTTGCTGTGCTCCGGGCGGCATTGTCCCGCCTGAGGAAAGGCCCCGCACACTCGGGTGCGGGGCCATGCCTCATTGGCCGCATGCGACGTTATCGTCGGGCTACTCGATGACGCGAGGGGCCACCTGACGTTCGGGGGTCCAGGTCTCCTCGTCCTCGACGAGGTAGTCGGGGCGCTGTCCGCGCTCCTTGTTGTCCCCCTTGCCCTTGCCCTTGGCTCCGGCCGCGCCCGCCATGCCTGCCTGCTTGCCGCCGCGGCTGCGGTGCAGCCCCGAGCCGCCCTGCTTGGCGCCGCCCGCCGGGCCGCCCGGCTTGCCGACCAGACCGCCACGGGTACGCGCCTGCGGGCCACCGCGTCCGGCCGCACCGGCCGCGCCCGCCTTGCCCGCACCGAGGCCGGCGCCCGGCATGCCGCCGCGCATCCCGCCGGCACCGAGGGCACCCGCCGCGCCGATGGCCCCGGACGCGAACGCACCACCGGGGAAGCCACCGCCCGCACCGCCGGGCATGCCGTGAGCGCCGCCCGCCGTGCCGCCACTGATACCGCCGCCGCCGACCGACGGCGGAGTAAGAGTGCCGCCCTGCACGCTGTCCAGCCCGGTCGTCACCGGCACCTCGGGCCGCGCCACGTGGTGCGGGCTGTCGAAGCCCTTCGGGACGGCGTGGCCACCCGCGCCGTTGGGCGCGTCCGAGCCCGACGACGAGTCCTTCGGGTGGGTGCCACCTATCACGGGCATCCGCACCGGAGGCGGCGCCGGGTGGGAGGACGGGGGCTTCGGCCAGTCGTCGCCGGGACCGCCCGGCTCGATCCCGTCGTTGAGCCGCTTGCCCTGCCCGTCGTAATGCGCCGCCAGCTCATCCATCACGATGACCGCCTCGACCTGGCGCTCCTTGCTCAGGGACAGGTTGTCCCGGTTGAGCTCCAGCGCCATGCGGGTGTCCATCTTCGGGTTCTGCATGTCCTGCTTGAACTGGCTGTCGTCGCCGCTGTCGTCCTTGGCCCGGTCCACGAGGCCCGGGTCATGGATCTTGGACATGGTCGCCTTGGCCTCGCGCAGGTTGTGCGCGACGCCGACCTCCGGCCCGGAGGAGCGCGAACCGATCAGCGTGGACTCGACGTTGCGGGAGTGCTGGTAGGTCCGGTCGATCTTCTCCAGGACCTTGCCGGCTTCCCTGCGGAACGCCTGGGCCGCCGAGCCCTCCCAGTGCGCCGTGGCGTGCTCGACGGCGTCCATGAAGGACTTGCGGATACCGCCCTGGCCGTCCTCGCCGCCGAGCCGGTCGGCGGAGGCGCGCCAGTGGTGGCCGGAGGTCTCGATCGCCTCAGGGTTGGCGTTGGCGATCATCGCGCGGAGTGCGTCGATGCCGTGGTGATGGAAGTCGGACGGCGAACGGGGGGTCAGGTGCTGACCCTTGAACGACTTGAGCCGCTCCTCCCGCTCGTGGTTCTTGCGCTGTTGCTCCATCGCCTTGGCGTTGTCGTACTCCTGCTTGGCGTCAACCATGCAGGCCCCCCTTCATTTCCAGCTCCGTCTCTCGTCCGTGCATCCCGCGGGCCGCTCAGCCGTTCATCGACGTCTTGGTCTCGTGCTCCTGGTCCTCGTACGCGCCCCGGCTGGCTTCCGTCTTCTCGCCGAACCGGTGGATGAGGTCCTGGAGGGCATTGATGACCTGCGACATGTACTCCTGCATGCCGTCATGGGCCTTGGCGAGTTTTCCGGCCTCAAGGAAATCGACGCCGAATGCCGACGCCGGGATCGTCGTGCTGTATTTCACCTTCTGGCTGGGTTCATCCATATCGGCCCGAAGGCGCCGGAGCTGGCGTACCACGCCGTCCAGTTCGTCGAGGTCGACCTTGAACCGCTCGCTCATTACCGCTCTCCCCGTTCCCCGCTCGTCCTGCTCGCACCGCCCGCAAAGCCGTCACGCCAAGGACAATATGAAGTCAATAAATACTAGGGAGTTGGCCCCTACTACTGCAAGATCGAATGTCGGGATCTGTCCGGATTGGCGCAGGATGAGGCCGTAGTTTGTAGAGGGGTTGTTACCTTCTTGGCGCAACCGATGCGTTCGCTGATCACCTTGGCGATCAGGCCCGCAGCGAGGCGAGTTCGACCACCGTGACGTCCGGCGGCGCCCCCAGCCGCACCGGCGGCCCCCAGGCGCCCGCGCCGCGGGTGACGTAGAGCTGGGTGTCGCCGTAGCGCTGCAGCCCGGCGACGGTGGGGTTGGTGGCCGCGGCGACGTACGTGAAGGGCCACATCTGGCCGCCGTGGGTGTGGCCGGAGAGCTGGAGGTCCACGCCGAACCGGACGGTGTCGTGGATGGTCACCGGCTGGTGGGCCATCAGCACGACGGCGCGGGCCGGGTCCCGGCCGCTGAGCGCCCGGTCGTAGTCCGGGCCGGCCTGTTCGGTCTGGCCGGTGAGGTCGTTGACGCCGGCGAGGTCGAAGCCGGGGAGCGCGGTCCGCGCGTTCTCCAGCGGATGGATGCCCAACTCGCTTACGTGGTCGACCCATTGCTCGGCGCCCGAGTAGTACTCGTGGTTTCCGGTGACAAAGAACGCGCCGTGCCGGGAGTGCAGCTCGCGCAGCGGTTCGGCGGCCGGGCCGAGGTCGGCGACGCTGCCGTCGACCAGGTCGCCGACGATGGCCACCAGGTCGGGGGAGGTGCTGTTGACGGCCTCGACGACGCGCCGGGTGTGGGCGCGGCCGAGGATCGGGCCGAGGTGGATGTCGCTGACGACGGCGATCCGGAAGCCGTGGGCGGCGCGCGGCAGTTTGGCCAGCGGGATCGTCACGCGCTTCACCATCGGGCCGCGCAGGGTCGTCGCGGTGCCGTATCCGACGGCGGCCGTGGCGGCCAGGGAGGCGCCGGCGGCGACCGCCCGGGCGAGGAAGAGCCGGCGGGGCGGGGTGGCGGGCGGCGGCAGGGCGGGGGTGCCGGGCGGGAGGAGGGTGGGGGCCGCGGAAGGCGAAGGGGGCGCGGGGCCGGGAGGGCCGGCGGGCGGTGCGGGGGCGGTGGCCGGCGGGTCGGGTTCCGCGGCCTTGCGGCGACGGAGGGCCCACAGCCCCGCCGCCCGGACGAGCTCGCCCGCCAGCAGCGCCAGTGTGAGATAGAGCACCATGGCCAGCCATAGGTAGCCGGGCCAGGCCAGGGTCTGCTTGACGGGGAAGGGAAGGCCGGCCGGGCCGGACAGCACGGCGCCGAGGGCGATCAGCGGGAGGGCGAAGGCGGCGGCGGTGCCCACGCTGCGGGGCCGGCTGCCGGGTTTCGTGGTGTCACGGACCAGCCGGCACCACAGATAGCGGTGCACGCCGAAGAACAGTCCGAGGACCGGGACCACGATCAGCGCGAAGATCACGGCGGCTCCCCGTTCCCGTCGGTCAGGAGGCGGACGAGGAAGGAGAGACGGGCTGGTCAGCGGTGCGGTCGGCGGCCTCGCGGCGCAGTGCGCGGACTCCGCGGAACCCGATCACACCAATCACCGTCCCCAAGAGAAAGGACGCCACCGCGAGCAGCAGATGGACCCAGAAGTAGGCGGTCGGGTCACCCGCGTCGTCGAAGGCGAGACCGCTCCCGTCCTTCCAGAGGTTTTTGACGAAAGTGATCCAGATGAACCAGCTCCACACCCCGAAGGCGAGCAGGAACCAGGACACGGGGCGAGAGAGCTTCATAGATCCCAGTATGGGCAGCGGCTCCATCCGGCGGGCGACAGGGGCACTCTTCCGTGGGGTGCTGTCGGCGTCACGGGAAAAGCCGGGTACGTTCACCGACGTGCCGACGACCTCCTGTGCCTCCACGGCTTCCCCCGATCCGACCGACCTGACCGCTTCGGCCGCGCCGACTGCCTCGGCCGTTCCGTCCGCCACCGCCGGGCACGCGGCGCGTCCGGGCTTCCGCCTGCGTACCGCCGCCGCGCTGGCCGTCTCCGGGCTGGTGGCCTCGCCGCTGCTGGCCGGCACCGCGTACGCCGATCCCAAGGCTCCCGCGCCGCCGGCGAAGATGTCGCAGATCGGCGGGGACCGGCTGGGTGCACCCGGCGTCCAGGTGGCGCCGAAGCCCGGTGCCCCGAAGCTGCCGGGGCCGGACGCGCTGACGGCCCGGTCCTGGATCGTGTCCGACGCGGAGACCGGCAAGGTGCTGGCCGCCAAGAACCCGCACTGGCGGCTCGCGCCGGCCAGCACGCTGAAGATGCTGTTCGCCGACACCGTGCTCCCGAAGTTCCCGAAGAACCAGAAGCACACGGTCAAGCCCGCCGACCTGGCGGGCATGGGCATCGGCAGCAGCCTGGTGGGGATAAAGGAGAACCTGAGCTACACGGTCCATGACCTGTGGCTGGGGGTCTTCCTGCGGTCCGGCAACGACGCGGTGCACACGCTGTCGGCGATGAACGGCGGGACGAAGACCACCGTCGCCCAGATGCAGCAGCGGGCGAAGGAGCTGAACGCCACCGATACGCATGTGGTGACGCCGGACGGCTATGACGCGCCGGGCCAGGTCTCCAGCGCGTACGACCTGAGCCTGTTCGCCCGGGCGGGACTGCAGAACGCCGACTTCCGCGAGTACTGCTCGACGGCCAGTGCCCAGTTCCCCGGGGACAAGGGCAAGGACGGCAAGCGCGCCTCGTTCGGCATCCAGAACACCAACCGGCTGCTCAGCGGCGACTTCGACATGAAGCCGTACCCGGGCATCGCGGGGGTGAAGAACGGCTCGACCACCAACGCCGGCTCCACCTTCACCGGGGTCGCCCAGCGCGGTGACCGCAAGCTGCTGGTCACGGTCATGCACCCGGAGAAGCGGGAGCACAACGAGGGCTACCGGGAGGCCGCCAAGCTGCTCGACTGGGGCTTCGCGGCGGCCGACAAGGTGGAACCGGTCGGCCGGCTCGTCGGCCCCCGCAGCGAGGACGACGGCACGGGCGCCGTGGGCCCCAAGGACAAGAAGGGCGCGCACGACAACACCCAGGCCGCGCTGGACAACTCCGGCGGTTCGGGCGGCGCCTGGACCGCGGTGGGCGTCGCCGGCGGGACCCTGGCGCTGCTGGGCGCGGTGGCGTACGCCGTGCACCGCCGCCGTCCGCTGCCGGAGCGGGTACGGGGGCGCCGGGCCGGGAAGTGAGCGGCGGCGGGTAGTACGGAGCGGGCCGGGTGACGGGGGCGGTCCGGGGCCGGGCCGGCGGCGCGCGGGGCCGGAGCGGGCCGGGTGGCGTCAGGCCGCCCGGGGGCGCTGCGGCCCCTCCTTGCCCTCCGGTCCCTCCTTGCCCTCCGGCCGTTCCGTCCCGTCCGGCCGTTCCCGTCCCGGGGTCTCGTCCGGCCCCTCCCCCGGCACCTTCAGCTCCTCGCCCACCGTGCGCTTCTCCCCCTCCGTGGCCGTCCAGGACGCGCAGTACACCAGCAGCTTCGCGGTGAAGTTGATCCACAGCAGGAGCGCGACCGGGGTGCCGAAGGCGCCGTACATGCTCCGGGCGGCGACGCCCTGGAGATAGCCGCTGAGCAGCAGTTTCAGGGCTTCGAAGCCGATCGCGCCGAGGAGTCCGGCGACCACGACGGAGCGCCGGGGCGGATGGACGCCGGCGAGCCGGGTCAGTATGTAGGCGAGCAGCAGGAAGTCCGCGAGGACGGCGATCACGAACCCCGCGGCCGACAGCAGGATGCTGCCGACGCCGCCCTCCGGCAGGCCGATCACCTCGGCCACCTTGCCCACCGCGGCGGACGCGAAGGTCGAGCAGGCCAGGGAGAGCACGGCGACACCGCCGACCCCGAGCAGCAGCGCGCCGTCCCGGAGCTTGCCGAGGAAGAAGTTGGTGTCCTCGTCGGGCTTCTCCCATACGGCGCGCAGGCAGTCGCGCAGCGAGTCGACCCAGCCGATGCCGGTGAGCAGCAGCGCGGCACCGGCGACCAGGCCGACGGTGGTGGCGTGGGCGACGAGGCCGGCGATGTCGAGCTGGTCCGAGAGGCCGGGGAGCTGTTCGGCGAGCTTGTGCTCCAGCGTGTGCAGCCGCTCGTCGCTGAGCAGTGCGGCGCCGATCGCGGCGGCGACGGTGAGCAGCGGGAAGAGGGCCACGAAGCTGGTGAAGGTGATCGCGGCGGCGAGCCGGGTCCAGTGCACCCGGAGCATCCGCTCGTAGGCGCGCCACAGGTGAGTGGTCATCAGCCGGCCGATGAGCGGTCCGATCACCGGCAGTGTGCGCAACCAGTCCATGGCATTCCCCTCGTGCCCACGCGCCCGCCGGCCCGGGCTGGATGTTCCGGCCGGTGCCCCGGCTGACCGGAACACTAACGTCCGGGTACCCCGGACATGCCGTTTCCCATACGTCCCGGTCGGCCATCGGGTACGGCACCGCCCGTCCGGCCCGTGAACGCGGCCGCCGTACGGACTTCCACTACGGGGCGAGCAAGGCAGGCCTGGTCCCAGCGGTGACGCGCCGAGCGCCGACGGCGGGCGTCAGCAGGACGGCGCGGGCGGCCGGGAGAGATCGGCGGCCTGGCGCGGGACGCCGGCCGTCTGCGGCGGGAAGGGGAACTCCCGCTCCAGGCGCCACACCTCGTCCGCGCCCTGCTCGTAGAGCGCGAAGCCGCCGATGGTCCAGGTCGCGCAGAAGTCCCGGAGGCCGGCCTGGGCGCGGTCCATGTCGGCGTCGGCGATGTTGTGGGCGACGGTGACGTGCGGGTGGTACGGGAACTGCAGCTCGCGGGCGCACGGGCCGGAGGCGGCGCGGATGCGGGCCTGGAGCGCGGTGCAGCCCGCCTCGCCCTCGGTGACCTTCACGTAGACCACCGGGGAGAGCGGGCGGAAGGTGCCGGTGCCCTCCAGGCGGAGCGGGAAGGGGCGGAAGCCGGCTGCGACCTCGGCGAGGTGGCGTTCGATGCCGGGCAGCGCCCCGGCGGAGACCTCCGTCGGGGGGAGGAGGGTGATGTGCGTGGGGATACCCGGTGCGGCAGGGTCCCCGAAGCCCTCGCGCTGCCTCTGGAGGAAGCTGCCGTAAGGCTCCGGGACCGCGATCGAAACGCCCAGCGTTACGGTCCCCACTGTGTTCTCCCTCCTGACGTGTGTGCGGCGCTCTCGCGCACCCTCTTAGTGTGCCGGGTGGGCGCCGTTTGCGGGGAGCGTCCCCTGCTCCTGTGACAAGCGGACTCCCGGGCTTCGCGGGGTGGATTTCCCGGGCTCCGGCCGCCCCGCGCGGCCGGAGCCGAGCCGTCTCGCGGACGGTCCCTTCAGTGCTTCGCCGGCAGCAATCCGAGCCGGTCATAGGTGGTGGCGAGGGTCTCGGCGGCGACCGCGCGGGCCTTCTCCGCACCCTTGGCCAGGATCGCGTCCAGGGTCTCGGGATCGTCGAGGTATTCCTGCGTGCGGTTGCGGAACGGTGTGACGAAATCGACCATCACCTCGGCGAGATCCGTCTTGAGAGCGCCGTACATCTTGCCCTCGTAGGACCGCTCCAGGTCCGGGACGGAGGTGCCGGTGAGCGTGGAGAGGATCGTCAGGAGGTTGCTGACGCCCGGCTTGGCCTCGCGGTCGAAGCGGATGACCGTGTCGGTGTCGGTGACCGCGCTCTTGACCTTCTTCGCGGTGACCTTGGGGTCGTCGAGCAGGTCGATGATGCCCTTGGGCGAGGAGGCGGACTTGCTCATCTTGATCGACGGGTCCTGAAGATCGAAGATCTTCGCCGTCTCCTTGACGATGTACGGGTTCGGGATCGTGAAGGTGTCGCCGAAGCGGGTGTTGAAGCGGTCCGCGAGATCGCGGGTCAGCTCCAGATGCTGGCGCTGGTCCTCGCCGACCGGGACCTGATCGGCCTGGTAGAGGAGGATGTCGGCGACCATCAGCACGGGGTAGGTGAACAGGCCCACCGTCGTACGGTCCGCGCCCTGCTTGGCCGACTTGTCCTTGAACTGGGTCATCCGCGAGGCCTCACCGAAGCCGGTGACGCAGTTCATGACCCAGGCGAGCTGGGCGTGCTCGGGCACATGGCTCTGGACGAAGAGCGTGCAGCGCTCCGGGTCGAGGCCGGCGGCGAGCAGCTGGGCGGCCGCGACCCGGGTGTTGCGGCGCAGCTCCGCCGGGTCCTGCGGGACCGTGATCGCATGCAGGTCGACCACCATGTAGAAGGCGTCGTGGGACTCCTGCAGGGCCACCCACTGGCGCACCGCACCGAGGTAATTGCCGAGGTGGAAGGAGCCGGCCGTGGGCTGGATACCGGAGAGTACACGTGGGCGATCGAGAGCCATGGCACCGATTGTCTCAGGTCCGCAAGAGGGCCGAGGCGCATGGTGGCACAAGCGGCGGCGCGGCCGCGGTTCCGGCCGCGCGGACGGGGCGGCGGACGGCCCGGCGCCGCGCCGTGGCGGCCTGTTCGGGGTGGCCGGCAGCTGGAATCGTGGGCCGTGCAGTCGTGGTCCGCGCCGTGCGGGCCTGTGCACCGCCCCGGATCTCCGCCCCGATCTGTGAGGACCGCCGATGACCGACGCCATCCGCCCCGTGCCCCCGGCCGCCGCCTGCCCCGCACACTCCGGCCGGGAGCCGCACCGGCTCGCCCCCGGAGGCGCCGCCCGGGCCGCGGCCGACGCACGGCTGCGGGAGGACGGGGCGGTGGTGCCGGTGCTGCTGCCCGGGGAGGTGCCCGCGGTCGCCGTCACCCGCCACGAGGTGCTGCGCGAGATGCTGACGCACCCCGAAGTCGCCAAGAACGCCTGCCACTTCACCGCCCTGCACGACGGCACGGTGCCGCCCGGCTGGCCGCTGACCCTCTTCGCCGCCATCGAGGGGATGACGACCGCCGACGGGGCGGACCACCGGCGGCTGCGCGGCCTGGTGACGCAGGCGTTCACCGGGCGGCGGGTGGCGGCGCTGCGACCGCGGATCGCGGAGCTGACGGCCGGGCTGCTGGACGCGCTGCCGCGGGCCGCGGACGCCGACGGCACGGTGGATCTGCGCCGGCACTTCGCCTATCCGCTGCCGATGGGCGTGATCTGCGAACTGCTGGGCGTGAAACCCGCGTTACGCGACCGGCTGCACGAGCTGTCGAACCTGATCGTGGGCACGGCCGGCACCGCGGCCCAGGTGCTGGCCGCCAACCGTGAGATCACCGCCCTCCTCACGGAGGTCGCCGAGGCCCGGCGGGCGGACCCCGGTGACGATCTGACCAGCGCGCTGCTCGCCGCCAGGGAGGAGGACGGCGACCGGCTCAGCGCACCGGAGCTGGTCGGCACCCTGCTGTCGCTGATCATCGCCGGGCACGAGACCACGCTGAACCTGATCACCAACGCGGTCCGGGCGCTGTGCACCGACCGCGGCCAGCTGGAGCTGGTCCTGGCCGGGCGGGCGAGCTGGGACGACGTGGTCGAGGAGACGCTGCGCTACGACAGCCCCGTCGCCCACTTCCCGTTCCGCTACCCGGTCCGGGACCTGGAGATCGGCGGCACCCTCGTCCCGCGCGGCACCCCGATGCTGGCCTCCTATGCGGCGGCCGGCCGCGATCCGGACGCCTACGGGGCGGACGCGGACCGGTTCGACGTCACCCGGCGGCCCGCCGCCCGGCACCTCTCCTTCGGCCACGGCCCGCACTACTGCCTGGGCGCGCCACTGGCCCGGCTGGAGGCGACCGTGGCCCTCCAGGCGCTGTTCACCCGGTATCCGGCGCTGGACCTCGCCGTCCCGGACACCGAGCTCCCGGCGCACCCGAGCTTCGTCAGCAACAGCACCCACGTCCTGCCGGTCCGGCTCACCGGCTGAGCACGGCCGGTGAGCCGGGGGTGCCGTGGAACCGCGGCGTCAGTCCGTCGGCAGACCCGGCGCCGGGTAGCCGGCCAGCAACTCCGCGACCTCGCCGCGGATCACCGCCAGCGCGTCCTCGTCGCCCTTGGCCGCGGCCTGAACGCTCCGGTCGATCCACTCGGCGACCAGCGGCATCCGGTCCGTGCCCAGTCCGCGGGAGGTGAGGGACGGGGTGCCGATGCGGATGCCGGAGGGGTCGAAGGGCTTGCGGGGGTCGAAGGGGACGGTGTTGTAGTTGACGACGATGCCGGCCCGGTCCAGGGCCTTGGCGGCGACCTTGCCCGGGACGTCCTTGGAGGTGAGGTCGATCAGCACCAGGTGGTTGTCGGTGCCGCCGGAGACCAGGTCGTAGCCGCGGGCCAGCAGCGCCTCGGCGAGCGCCTTGGCGTTGGCGACGACGGCATGGGCGTAGTCCCGGAAGGACGGGGCGGCCGCCTCGCGCAGGGCGACCGCGATGGCGGCGGTGGTGTGGTTGTGCGGACCGCCCTGCAGACCGGGGAAGACGGCCTTGTCGACGGCCTTGGCGTGGCTCGCCCGGGACATCAGCATCGCGCCGCGCGGCCCGCGCAGGGTCTTGTGCGTCGTGGTGGAGATGACATCGGCGTGCGGCACCGGCGACGGGTGGGCGCCGCCCGCGACCAGACCGGCGATATGGGCGATGTCGGCGACGAGTACGGCACCGACCTCGCGGGCGATCTCGCCGAAGGCGGCGAAGTCGATGGTGCGCGGCACGGCGGTACCGCCACAGAAGATGATCTTCGGGCGTTCCTTGCGGGCGAGGTCGCGCACCTCGTCGAAGTCGATCAGCGCGCTGCCGGGCCGGACGCCGTACTGCACCCCGCGGAACCACCGGCCGGTCGCCGAGACGCCCCAGCCGTGGGTGAGGTGGCCGCCCATCGGCAGCGCCATGCCCAGCACGGTGTCGCCGGGCTCGGCGAAGGCAAGGTAGGCGGCGAGGTTGGCGGGCGAGCCGGAGTACGGCTGGACGTTGGCGTGCTCGACGCCGAAGACGGCCTTGGCGCGCTCGACGGCCAGCGTCTCCACCTGGTCGATGTTCTGCTGGCCTTCGTAGTAGCGACGGCCCGCGTACCCCTCGCTGTACTTGTTCTGAAGGACGGTGCCGGTGGCTTCCAGGACGGCGGCGGAGACGTAGTTCTCGCTGGGGATCAGCCGCAGGGTGTCGGCCTGGAGCTGCTCCTCGGCGCCGACCAGCGCGGCCAGTTCGGGGTCGGCGACGCTCAGCGCGGGATGCGAAAGGGGCTGCGACAAGGGGTGCATTGACATGGTGTCCTCCGGGGCGGTCGATCGGTGGTCCGGTCGTGGTCCCGGGGTGCCCAGGCGGGGCGGCACCTCGTGAGGTTTCCCGCACACCGCTTCCTCGAGGTTGTTTCCCCGTACGCCAGTCGCGATGTGCACCGCAGAGTGTAGGACACCCCCGGCCCCCTGGTCGGCGGAACGTCGCAGGTCCGGTCGGTCCCGCCGGGCGCAACAATGGAGGGGGACGCGGCAGCGCCCGCGCCCCGCACGGTCTACCGAACGGAGTCACCGGTGACGTCCACGGAACGCTTGCTCGCCGCCGCCGAGGCCCACAGCGCGCACAACTACCACCCGCTGCCCGTCGTCGTGGCCTCCGCCGAGGGTGCCTGGATGACCGACGTGGAAGGCCGACGCTATCTGGACATGCTCGCCGGCTACTCCGCGCTGAATTTCGGGCACGGCAACCGCCGCCTGCTCGACGCGGCCAAGGCCCAGCTGGAGCGGGTCACGCTCACGTCCCGCGCCTTCCACCACGACCGGTTCGCGGAGTTCTGTACCCAGCTGGCCGAGCTGTGCGGCATGGAACTCGTCCTGCCGATGAACACCGGCGCCGAGGCGGTCGAGACCGCGATCAAGACGGCCCGCAAGTGGGGCTACCAGGTCAAGGGCGTCCCGGACGGCCGGGCGAAGATCATCGTCGCCGACAACAACTTCCACGGCCGCACCACGACCCTCGTCTCCTTCTCCACCGACCCCGAGGCGCGCGCAGACTTCGGCCCGTACACCCCCGGCTTCGAGATCGTCCCCTACGGCGACCTGGCCGCACTGGAGGCCGCCGTCGACGCCGACACCGTCGCCGTCCTCCTGGAGCCGATCCAGGGCGAGGCAGGCGTACTCGTACCGCCGCCGGGCTACCTGGCGGGCGTACGGGAGCTGACCCGCAGCCGGAATGTGCTGTTCATCGCCGACGAGATCCAGTCCGGCCTCGGCCGTACGGGCCGGACCTTCGCCTGTGAGCACGAGGACGTGGTCCCGGACATGTACGTCCTGGGCAAGGCGCTGGGCGGCGGGGTGGTACCGGTCTCGGCGGTGATCTCCTCGCGCGAGGTGCTGGGCGTCTTCGCACCCGGCGAGCACGGCTCGACGTTCGGCGGCAACCCGCTCGCCTGCGCGGTGGCCCTGGAGGTCATCGCGATGCTGCGCACCGGCGAATTCCAGCAGCGCGCAACGGAGTTGGGCGAACATCTGCACAGCGAGCTGGGGCTGCTGGTGGGCGACGGCGCGATCGACGCGGTCCGCGGCCGCGGCCTGTGGGCGGGCGTGGACATCAACCCGTCCCGCGGCACCGGCCGCTCCGTCTCCGAGCAGCTGATGAAGCGCGGCGTCCTGGTCAAGGACACCCACGGCGCAACGATCCGGCTCGCCCCGCCGCTGATGATCAGCAAGGAGGACCTGGACTGGGGGCTTGACCAGCTGCGGGGTGTTCTGGAGGGGTGAGATGGGGGGCGGGCGCAGCGGGCGGTAGTCCGGGTCGTCTGTGGCTCAGTTCCCGGCGATACGGTCACTGCCATGATCAGTCAGATCGTGACACTGGTGGGCGTGCTTGTCGGAGCGCTGACTTCGTACCTCTCCGTCAGCGTGGCCGAACGGGCCAGGCATCGGCGCTCGATGGCAACCCGCTGGGATGAACGGAAGCTCAACGCATACATCGAGTACGCCACGTGCGTGAAGGAAGTGGCTGACGCTGCGAAACGCTCTCGTCTGGTCGAGGAAGGCTCAGACGCCCACAAGGAGTTCATATCCGCGATGGAGGACGGCGAGCGCAGACGTTCGGCGCTCTTCGAGGAACTCGTACTGCTGGCGGCTCCTCCAGCTATTGAGGCAGCCCATGACATCAACGTGGCTCTGTGGGAGGGGCTGAAACAGGCGCGCAGGCACGACCCTCCCTCCGTGGTTTTTGTGGGCGACTTTCACAAGCTCCTGAACACGTATCACGAACGAGCCCGAGAAGACCTGGGCATCCGCAAAGACTCGTGGCAGGTCCACTGAGGCACTCCGACGGAGCTCAAGCCAGGAGTGAGGCCGGGGTGACGAGCCGGGCACGTTCGTGGAGTTCGCGGGCGGCGGGGTTCTTGAGGTGGGGGCGGATGAGCGTGAACATTGTTTGCATGCGCTGATCTGCCCGTCCAGACTGCACCAAAGGGTAATCATCCAGGGCGAGATGCCATGTCGCGCATGCTGCTTCGAGGTGGCCGATTTCCAGTTGCCGCTCGGCCAAGGTGGCGCGGTGGCGTACGCGAGCGCGACGGTAGACGCCGTAACGCACCTTGTCCGATTCCTGCATGGCTTTGATGGAGCCGGGAACATCGCCGAGTTCGTACCGGACCTGGCTGATGTGGTAGTTCAGGGCTGCTGGATCATACGAGCCAAATGCCTTCCCTCTGGCTTCAGCCTTATCCATGGCCACCTCGGCCTCTCTTAGGTACATCAGCGCATTACTGTGGTCGCCGATTTGCGCGGAGGCGTGCGCCTGCTGCCCGGCAAGAAATGCTCGCATTCGCGGACCTGCTTGCGGAGACGCGGCAGCGGCAGCGGCAGCGGCAGCGAGCCGCATTGCCTGCCTGCCATGCCTTAGATCAACAGCCTGAACGCTCATCCCCCGAAGCGTTGTGCAGTATGTCAAGTGATCCTCTGCCGCTCCGGCAAGTTCCAACGCCTTGAGGTAATACTGTTGCGCAAGGCCGTGAACGCCTTCGTCTACCGCCATGTATCCCGTGAGATAGCACAAATCAGCAGCAGCCGACATCATCGCTTTGCGTACCGGCTCGGAGGCGTCAGCCGTTAGATACGGGGCTACTGTGTTCACCAAGAAGGCCGCAGCCATCGGGCGAGCATGGCGTCCACCAAATTGGTCATCCAGATCTGACACTCGCTCGGTCATCGCGATGACCATGTCGACCTCTGGCATGCCAATGCGCCGGGGCCTGCCGGATTGAACGGCTTCCATTCTGCCTACCACATCTGGCCAATTGGGCACGCTCAGCGCAACGGAAAAGAGACTTATACCGAGGACGGCGCGGCGTGAGGGGTCCATATCGCCCGTGCCGAGATCGATCAACCTTTCAACCGTGCCCCGAGTGGCACCGGAGCTATTGACCGGCGCCGGGAACCCGGCCTCGGCCTGCGTCACCGGACGTCCCAGCTTCCGCGCCAAGGCCTCCACGATCAGCGGTCTGACCTGCTCCTTCGGCAGGTGTCCTTGACGCCACTGATGGGCCGACGGCTCGCGGTACTTGAGCGGGGTTCCTCGCTCGGTGCCGAGCCGGTTCACGGCCTGGACGAACTGCCGCAGCGTCCAGCCGGTCTGCCGATAGAGCCGTTCGAGGTGCCGGTTCGGTTCCCGAGTGCTCACTGGCCCTCAACTCCCCGGTGTGCACGAGCGCTTAAAGCTCTTAAAAGCCGCTTCCAATGCCACCGTACCGCTGGGTGTAGCAGAGCGGTTGCCCAGAGCGAGGAAGGCCCTTCTCGCGAGACAACAAGAGGACCCCCCGACCGTGGTGGACGGCCCGGGGGCGTGGCCCTCAACTACAAGGGAGTTGACGACATGCCCGACGCTACAGCGAGGGCCTCGGTCCGGCTGCTGCCGTGGACCAGCGCGGACGGGAAACCGTGCTTCCTGGTAGGCGACGGGACCGGATACGTCGCCCGCATCGCCGACCGGATGGAGACAGAGCAGCTCAGCTCCGCCGCCGATCTCATCGACGAAGCCTGCCAAGTGCTTGACGCACGGACGTGGACACCCGGGGAACTGCACCTGCTGGCCGTCGAATTGACCGCATCGCTTGCCGATGTGCGCCGGGTGGCCGAGAGCCGGGGCGGGCGCTTGGACGCATTACTCGGCCACGACGCCCCGGACGATGCGGACGATGCCGTCGGCGAAGGGCCCCGGCTTCCGGCGGAGGCGTTCGGATGAGGCGGGCGTACAAGTTCGTGCAAGTCGTTGGCGCGCTGCGGCGACTCAGGCGCAAGCTCGCACTTGTTGATCGTCCGAGGCGACGGAGGACACCATGGCTTTACACCGCCTGGGCAAGGACCCCGAGAGCCCGAACAACGGCTCCCCGACTGTGTACCTGGACGACGAGAGCGGAAACTACGTCCTGCAAGGGTGGCGGGCCACGGACCCCGAGCGTCTGGCGCAGATGGACGTTCCCAGCCATGAGACCGTGATCGAGTTCCCGAAGCGCATGATGCAGTTCTTCCCGGAGGTGAGCGGTGGCGACGACGAAGCCGACGTTTGAGGAGCTGTTCCGGTCGGCCCAGCACAGCGCGTGGCACTTCGAGGCCAGGGACGCATACGCGCTGGACGAGGACTACCAGGAGTGGATCGCCGGCAACCACTTCGACCCCGCCGAGCGATGGCCGTGGTGGATCGACCTGGTCTCCGCTTCGGTGGCCCGTGGCGTCGACGTGCGCCGAGCGCGGGTCGTCTCGGAACCCGTATCCGCCTACATCCGGTACGAACACGCGCTCACCTGTGGTCACAACGTCAAGGCCGGAGAGTCGGTGCGCTGGCTCCCCCGTCGGCAAGCCTCTTCCTTGCTGTTGCCGGGAAACGACTGCTGGATCTTCGACCGTGCGTCAGTGCTGTTCAACCACTTCAACGGTGACGGGGAGATGACCGGCGAAGAGCTGGTGACCGACCCCGGTGTGGCCCACGCCTGCGTATCCGCGTTTGAAGCGATCTGGGAACGGGCGACTCCCCACGAGGAGTACCGGCCGGTCTGACAGTACCCACTCGGAACGCTCGAACGTGACGTCGTCGTCCAGCATCCGGCAGGCCCGAGAGGCTCTCGGCAAGCGCCTGCGCGAGATTCGGAAAGATTCGGGTCTGACAGCGCGGGAATTGGCCGCTCGGGCCGGCTGGCATGAGAGCAAGTGCAGCCGCATCGAGAACGGCCGCACCGGGCCGTCCGACGATGACCTGCGGGTGTGGTCGGAGACGGACGGCGGCAAGCACGACGGCGGGCCCATGCCCCCGGAGGCACCCCGCGACCCGCAGCCCAGTGGTGGGGACAGCGACAACAAGTAGTCGCGAATGCCGAGGCTTTCCCCTTAGTGGGCCGGTCTCGCAAGGCCCCGTCCGGTGCACCGGACGGGGCTTCCTGCTGTACCCCCGCAGGGGCGCCCGAGCAGCCCCCTCGGCGGATTCAGCGGATCACATGCGGCACGAACCGCGCGTACTCGTCGGTGACCGGACCCGCCGACTCGCGGATGCCGAGTCCGGCTGCCTCGTTCTCGACGACCCAGGCGCCGAGGACGACACGGTTGCCGTCGAAGTCCGGGAGGGGGGCCAGCTCCTGGTAGCAGCAGGGGTCCTCGGGGCCGCGCAGTACCGGGGCGGCGCCCGGCTCGTGCAGGGTGACTCCGGCGCCCTCGCGGCCCAGCAGCGGCTTGGCGGCGTAGCCGCGGGTGCGGGCCAGTTCGCGCGGGCCGTCGAGGTAGGCGGGCAGCAGATTCGGGTGGCCCGGGAACAGCTCCCACAGGACCGCCAGCAGCGCCTTGTTGGAGAGCAGCATCTTCCAGGCGGGCTCGATCCAGAGGGTGGAGCCGGTGCCGCCACCGTTGTCGAGGGTGTCCAGGACGTACGGGCCGAAGTCGTCGGTGGCCAGCCACTCCCACGGGTAGAGCTTGAAGCAGGCCCGTATGAAGCGCAGCCGCTGGTCGACGAAGCGGCCGGAGAGCCGGTCCCAGCCGATGTCCTCCACCGGGATGGCGACCGTTTCCAGGCCCGCCTGCTGTGCCGTCTCCTCCAGATACGCGACGGTCATCAGGTCCTCGCCGAGCTCGTCGCCCGCGGAGTGCGCGAAGTGCAGCGGCGCACCGGGCGGCAGCAGCGGGGCCTGCCGCTTCCAGGCCGCCACCAGCCGCTCGTGCAGCGAGTTCCACTGGTCGGCGCCGGGGAAGCGCTCCTCCATCCAGAACCACTGGGGGCTGGCGGCCTCGACCAGCGAGGTCGGGGTGTCGGCGTTGTACTCCAGCATCTTGGCCGGGCCGGTCCCGTCGTAGTGCAGGTCGAACCGACCGTAGAGGGAGGGGAGTTCGGTGCGCCTACGCCAGGACTCGGCGATCAGGGCGGCCAGGCGGGGGTCTTCGATGCCGAGGTCGGCGAGGCGGTCGTGTTCGACGAGGTGCGCGGCCGCGGTCAGGCACATGCCGTGCAGCTCTTCGACGACCTCCTCCAGGGCCTCGACCTCGGGGAGGGTGAACTCGTAGTACGCGCTCTCGTCCCAGTACGGACGCAGCGAATCGTCCGGGTAGCGGGTGAGCGGGTAGATCAGCCCCTGCGCCTCCACGGTCTGCTGCCAGCCGGGGCGGGGCTCGATGGTGTGGCGTTCCATGGCGCCGCGGCGTCCGCTCAGCCGCCGAAGGAGCCGTGCCGGCCGTGCGAGCCGGAGCCCGAACAGCCGAAACCGCCGCGGTTGACGGCCGTGGTCCGGCTGAAAGTGCCCTCGTCGGCGTACTTCCCGCCGGAGTTGCTCGGGTCGTAGTACCACTGGGCGTCCACCGGCTGCCGGCCCGGCGCGCCGCCGCGCCCGTTCTTGCCGTACCCACCGGTCGTGCCACTGCTGGTACTGCCGCTGCCGGAGGACGAGCCGCTGCCCACCGAGCAGTTCTTGGCCTCGACGATGCGGTAGCCCTTGAGCGCGTCGTAGCTGTTGCGGTCCACGCAGCGCTTGTCGGGCTCGGAGCCGCAGGACGTCAGGGCGGCGGCCAGCGCGCCCATCCCGCCCAGGATCACCGTGCTCGACCGCAGTCGCCGCCGTGCCTTCTCCGCCATTTTCTGCATCCCCCGTGATCGGACATATGTATGAACGGGCAGCAAGCTTAGGGGTGGCACAGGAAGGCGCCGGACCGCCCCCTCGGACGGCCCGGCGCTGTGTGGTGGATATGGATCGGAGTGGAGGGTTACAGGACGGTCTGGGTGTCGGTCCCGACGGAACCGGTGAAGTCGGCGTCACCCGCGTAGGTCCCCGTGACGGTGTAGTTGCCGGTGGCCAGCGGGGTGCTGGCCGTGGCGACACCGAGGCCGTCCAGGGTTCCGGTGAGGTTCACGGTGGTCACACCGTCGGTGACGACGAAGTTGACCGTGCCCGTCGGGATGCCGCTGCCGGGTGCCACCGCCGCGACGACGGCGGTGAAGGTGACCGTCTCCCCGTTTGCCGACGGGTCGGGGGCCGAGGAGACGCTGGTGGTGGTCGTGGACTGGTTGACCGTCTGGGTGTCCGTCCCGCTGGAGCCGGCGAAGTTGGCGTCACCGCTGTAGGTCGCGGTGACGTTGTGCGTACCGGGTTCCAGGGTGTTGGTGGTGACGCTGGCCGTGCCGCCGGTGACGGTGCCGGTCAGCGTGCCGCCGCCGGCGCCGTCGATGACGAACGTGACGGTCCCGGTCGGACTGCCGGCACCGGGCGAGGTGACCGCCACGGTCGCCGTGAAGGTCACCGCCTCCCCGAACGCCGACGGGTCGGGCGCGGAGGCCACGGCAGTGGTCGTCGACGCCTGGTTCACCGTCTGGGTGTCACTGCCGACGGAGGCGCTGAAGTCGGCGTCACCGCTGTAGGTCGCGGTGACATTGTGCGTCCCCGCATCGAGCGTGCTGGTGCTGACGGTGGTCGTACCCCCGGCGAGGGTGCCGGTCAGCGTGCCACCCCCGCCACCATCGATGACGAACGTGACGGTCCCGGTCGGGGTGCCGGCACCGGGTGAGACCGGGGCGACGGTGGCCGTGAAGGACACCGACTCACCGACCACCGACGGGTCCGGAGCCGACGCCACCGCAGTGGTGGTCGTGGACTGGTTGACCGTCTGGGTGTCCGTCCCGACGGAGCCGGCGAAGTTGGCGTCACCGCTGTAGGTCGCGGTGACGTTGTGCGTTCCGGGTTCCAGGGTGTTGGTGGTGACGCTGGCCGTGCCGCCGGTGACGGTGCCGGTCAGCGTGCCGCCGCCGGCGCCGTCGATGACGAACGTGACGGTCCCGGTCGGACTGCCGGCACCGGGCGAGGTGACCGCCACGGTCGCCGTGAAGGTCACCGCCTCCCCGAACGCCGACGGGTCGGGCGCGGAGGCCACGGCAGTGGTCGTCGACGCCTGGTTCACCGTCTGGGTGTCACTGCCGACGGAGGCGCTGAAGTCGGCGTCACCGCTGTAGGTGGCGGTGACATTGTGCGTCCCCGCATCGAGCGTGCTGGTGCTGACGGTGGTCGTACCCCCGGCGAGGGTGCCGGTCAGCGTGCCGCCCCCGCCACCATCGATGACGAACGTGACGGTCCCGGTCGGGGTGCCGGCACCGGGTGAGACCGGGGCGACGGTGGCCGTGAAGGACACCGACTCACCGACCACCGACGGGTCCGGAGCCGACGCCACCGCAGTGGTGGTCGTGGACTGGTTGACCGTCTGGGTGTCCGTCCCGACGGAGCCGGCGAAGTTGGCGTCACCGCTGTAGGTCGCGGTGACGTTGTGCGTTCCGGGTTCCAGGGTGTTGGTGGTGACGCTGGCCGTGCCGCCGGTGACGGTGCCGGTCAGCGTGCCACCGCCGGCGCCGTCGATGACGAACGTGACGGTCCCGGTCGGACTGCCGGCACCGGGCGAGGTGACCGCCACGGTCGCCGTGAAGGTCACCGCCTCCCCGAACGCCGACGGGTCGGGCGCGGAGGCCACGGCAGTGGTCGTCGACGCCTGGTTCACCGTCTGGGTGTCCGACCCGCTGGAAGCACTGAAGTCGGCGTCACCGCTGTAGGTCGCGGTGACATTGTGCGTCCCCGCATCGAGCGTGCTGGTGCTGACGGTGGTCGTACCCCCGGAGAGAGTGCCGGTCAGCGTGCCACCCCCGCCACCATCGATCACGAACGTGACGGTCCCGGTCGGGGTGCCGGCACCGGGTGAGACCGGGGCGACGGTGGCCGTGAAGGACACCGACTCACCGACCACCGACGGGTCCGGCGACGAGGTGACCGCAGTGGCCGTCGACGCCTGGTTCACCGTGTGGGTGTCCGACCCGCTGGAGCCGGTGAAGTTCCCGTCACCGCCGTACGCCGCCGTGACGGTGTACACCCCGGCCGTCACCAGGCCGTTCGTGGTGACGCTGGCCGTGCCGCCACTAAGGGTGCCGGTCAAGGTCACGGTGGTGGCGCCATCGGTGGCGACGAAGGTGACCGTCCCGGTGGGAGTTCCCGCGCCCGGAGGCACCGGCGAAACGGTCGCCGTGAACGTCACCGTCTCACCGACCACGGACGGCTCCGGAGCCGAGACGACCGCGGTGGTCGTCGCGGCCGGAGTCACCGTGTGAGTGCCGGACCCGACGGAGCCGGTGAAGTTGCTGTCACCGCTGTATGTCGCCGTGACGGAGTAAGTCCCGGCGGTCACCAATCCGTTGGTGGTGACGCTGGTCGTGCCACCACTCAGCGTGCCGGTCAGGCTCACGGTCGTGACACCATCCGTCGCCACGAACGTCACCGTCCCGGTCGGAGTACCCGCACCCGGAGACACCGGCGAAACGGTCGCCGTGAACGTCACCGTCTCACCGACCACGGACGGGTCCGGCGACGTCGTCACCTCAGTGGTCGTCGACGCCTGCGTCACCGTCTGCGTGTCCGAGCCACTGGAGCCCGTGAAGTCGCCGTCACCGCTGTACGTCGCCGTGACGTTACTGGTACCCACCGGAATCGCCGTCGTGCTCACACTGGCCGTA
Source organism: Streptomyces sp. 2323.1 (assembly GCF_900221035.1). Taxonomy (NCBI): domain Bacteria; kingdom Bacillati; phylum Actinomycetota; class Actinomycetes; order Kitasatosporales; family Streptomycetaceae; genus Streptomyces; species Streptomyces sp. 2323.1. The sequence continues at coordinate 3,131,843 of NZ_LT907981.1, forward strand.
CCGCCCGAAAGCGTCGCCGTCAGCGTCGGACCACCCGTCACCACGAACGTCACCGTCCCGGTCGGAGTACCCGCACCCGGAGACACCGGCGCAACCGTGGCCGACAACGTCACCGACTCACCGACCACCGACGGGTCCGGCGACGTCGTGACCTCAGTGGTCGTCGACGCCTGCGTCACGGTCTGGGTGTCCGCGCCGGCGGAACCGGTGAAGTTGCCGTCACCGCTGTACGTCGCCGTGACCGTGTACGTCCCGGCCGTCACCAACCCGTTGGTGCTGACGCTGGTCGTGCCACCACTCAGCGTGCCGGTCAGGCTCACGGTCGTGACACCATCCGTCGCCACGAACGTCACCGTGCCAGTGGGCGTACCCGCACCCGGAGACACCGGCGCAACCGTCGCGCTGAAGGTCACCGTCTCACCGACCACGGACGGGTCCGGCGACGTCGTGACCTCAGTGGTCGTCGACGCCTGGTTCACCGTCTGCGTGTCCGACCCGACGGAACCGGTGAAGTTCCCGTCACCGGCGTACGTCGCCGTGACCGTGTACGTCCCGGCCGTCACCAACCCGTTGGTGCTGACGCTGACCGTGCCACCGCTCAGCGTGCCGGTCAGGCTCACGGTCGTGACACCATCCGTCGCCACGAACGTCACCGTGCCAGTGGGCGTACCCGCACCCGGAGACACCGGCGCGACCGTCGCCGTGAACGTCACCGTCTCACCGACCACAGACGGGTCCGGCGACGTCGTCACCTCAGTAGTCGTCGACGCCACGCCCACGGTCTGGGTGTCCGCGCCGGCGGAACCGGTGAAGTTGCCGTCACCGCTGTACGTCGCCGTCACGGTGTAAACCCCGGCCGTCACCAACCCGTTGGTGCTGACGCTGGTCGAACCACCGCTCAGCGTGCCGACCAGGCTCACCGTCGTCACACCGTCGGTCACGAGGAAGGTGACCGTACCCGTAGGCGTACCCACCCCCGGAGCCACGGGAGCGACCGTGGCGCTGAACGTCACCGTCTCACCCACCACGGACGGGTCCGGAGACGACGAGACCGTCGTGGTCGTCGCTGCGAGGGCCACCGTCTGAGTGTCCACGCCGACCGAACCGGTGAAGTTGCCGTCACCGCTGTACGTCGCCGTCACGGCGTAAACCCCGGCCGTCACCAACCCGTTGGTACTGACGCTGACCGTGCCCCCACTCAGCGTGCCGACCAGACTCACCGTGGTCACACCATCGGTCACGAGGAAGGTGACGGTACCCGTAGGCGTACCCACGCCCGGAAGCACCGGAGCGACCGTGGCACTGAACGTCACCGTCTCACCCACCACGGACGGGTCCGGAGACGACGAGACCGTCGTGGTCGTCAACGCCGGCGCCACCGTCTGGGTGTCCACGCCGACCGAACCGGTGAAGTTCGCGTCACCGCCGTAGGTCGCGGTGACGCTGTAGACCCCCGCGGTCACCAGGCCGTTGGTGCTGACGCTGGTGGTGCCGCCGCTCAGCGTGCCGGTCAGGCTCACGGTGGTCACACCGTCGGTCACGAGGAAGTTGACGGTGCCGGTGGGGGTGCCGGCGCCCGGGAGCACCGGGGTGACGGTCGCCGTGAACGTCACCGTCTCGCCCACCACGGACGGGTCGGGCGACGAGCTGACCACCATGGCCGTCGTCGCCGGGGCCACCGTCTGGGTGTCCGCGCCGACCGAGCCGAGGAAGTTGCCGTCACCGCTGTACGTCGCCGTCACGGAGTAAACCCCGGCCGTGACCAGGCCGTTGGTGCTGACGCTGGTCGTGCCACCACTCAGCGTGCCGGTCAGGCTCACGGTGGTCACACCGTCGGTCACGAGGAAGGTGACCGTACCGGTCGGCGTACCCGCACCCGGAGCCACCGGCGCGACCGTGGCGCTGAACGTCACCGTCTCACCGACCACGGACGGGTCGGGCGACGAGGAGACCGTCGTGGTCGTCGCCGCGAGGGCCACCGTCTGGGTGTCGGTGCCGCTGGAGCCCGTGAAGTTGGCGTCCCCGCTGTACGTCGCCGTGACAGTGCTGGTACCGACCGGCACCGCGTCGGTCGTGACGCTCGCCGTGCCGCCGGACAGGGTGCCGGTCAGCGTCGGGCCGCCGGTGACGACGAACGTCACCGTGCCGGTGGGAGTGCCCGCACCGGGCGATACCGGCGCGACCGTGGCCGTGAAGGTCACCGGCTCTCCGAACAGCGACGGGTCCGGAGCGGAGGTCACGGACGTCGTCGTCGACGCCTGGCCCACCGTCTGGGTGTCCGTGCCGCTGGAGCCGGTGAAGTTGCCGTCGCCGCTGTACGTCGCCGTGACGGTGTAGAGCCCCGCGGTCACCAGGCCGTTGGTGCTGACGCTGGTCGTGCCGCCGCTGAGGGTGCCGGTGAGGCTCACCGTGGTCACACCGTCCGTCGCGACGAACGTCACCGTGCCGGTGGGCGTACCCGCGCCCGGAGACACCGGGGCGACGGTCGCCGTGAACGTCACCGTCTCGCCCACCACGGACGGGTCGGGCGACGTCGTGACCGTAGTGGTCGTCGACGCCTGTGTCACCGTCTGGGTGTCCGAGCCACTGGAGCCCGTGAAGTTGGCGTCGCCGCTGTACGTGGCGGTGACGGTACTGGTGCCGACGGGGATGGCGGTCGTGCTGACGGTCGCCGTGCCGCCCACGAGCGTCGCCGTCAGCGTCGGACCACCGGAAACGACGAACGTCACCGTGCCGGTGGGAGTGCCCGCACCGGGAGAGACCGGCGAGACGGTGGCCGACAGCGTCACGGACTCACCGAAGACCGACGGGTCGGGAGACGTCGTGACCACGGTGGTCGTCGACGACTGGCCCACGGTCTGGGTGTCCGTGCCGACGGAACCGGCGAAGTTGCCGTCGCCGCCGTAGGTCGCGGTGACGGTGTGCACGCCGGCGGTGAGGGCGCTCGTGCTGACGGTCGCCGTGCCGCCGACCAGGGTGCCGGTGAGTGTCGGACCGCCGCTGATGACGAAGGTGACCGTGCCGGTCGGGGTGCCCGCGCCCGGAGACACCGGGGCGACCGTGGCCGTGAAGGTCACCGACTGGCCGACCAGGGACGGGTCCGGGGAGGAGGTGACCGTCGTGGTCGTCGCCGCCGGGAGGACCGTCTCGGTGTCGGTGTCGCTGGAGCCGGTGAAGTTGGCGTCCCCGCTGTAGGTCGCGGTGACGGTGTAAACCCCGGCCGTCACCAGGCCGTTGGTGCTGACGGCCGCGATGCCGTCGCCGTCCAGGGTCCCGGTGAGGTTCACCGTGGTGACCCCGTTGGTGACGGAGAACGTGACGGTGCCCGTCGGGATGCCGCCGCCGGGGGCGACCGGGTCCACGAAAGCAGTGAAGATGACCGTCTGCCCGGTCACGGAGGGGTCGGGGAAGGAGGTGACCGTGGTGTTGGTCGCCGACTGGTTGACGGTCTGGGTGTCGGTGCCGCTGGAGCCGGTGAAGTTGGCGTCACCGCTGTACGTCGCGGTGACGGTATGGGTGCCGGTTCCGAGTGAGCTGGTCGTGACGGTCGCCGTACCGCCCGAGAGGGTCCCCGTCAGGGTGCCGCCCCCGCCGCCGCTGATGACGAAGGTGACGGTGCCGGTCGGCGTGCCCATGCCCGGGGACACCGGCGCGACGGTGGCGGTGAACGTCACCGGCTGCCCGAAGGCCGAGGGGTCGGGGGACGAGGTGACCGTGGTGGTCGTCGACGTCTGGCCCACGGTCTGGGTGTCGGTGCCGCTGGAGCCGGTGAAGTTGGCGTCACCGCTGTACGTCGCGGTGACGGTATGGGTGCCGGTTCCGAGTGAGCTGGTCGTGACGGTCGCCGTACCGCCCGAGAGGGTCCCCGTCAGGGTGCCGCCCCCGGTCCCGCCGATGACGAAGGTGACCGTGCCGGTCGGGGTGCCCGCGCCCGGGGACACCGGCGCGACGGTGGCGGTGAACGTCACCGGCTGCCCGACGAAGGACGGGTCCGGGGACGAGGTGACCGTCGTGGTCGTCGAGGCCTGGTTGACGAGCTGGGAGTCGGTGCCGGTGGAGCCGTTGAAGTTGCCGTCACCGCTGTAGGTGGCGGTGACCGCGTGGGAGCCGACGCTGAGGCTGCTGATCGTCGCGGTCGCCGTACTGCCCACGAGCGGCACCGTCACGGTCGGACCACCGGCGATGACGAAGGTGACGGTCCCGGTCGGGGTGCCCGCACCGGGCGGGACCGGCGCGACCGTGGCCGTGAACGTCACCGGCTGCCCGAACACCGAGGGGTCCGGGAACGAGGTGACCGTGGTGGTCGTCGAGGCCTTGTTGACGAGTTGGGTGTCGGTGCCGGTGGAGCTGCTGTAGTTGGCGTTGCCGCTGTACGTGGCGGTGACCGCGTGCGAGCCGACGCTGAGGCTGCTGGTGGTCACGCTCGCCGTACCGGCCACGAGCGGCGCCGTCAGCGTCGGACCGCCGGCGATGACGAAGGTGACCGTGCCGGTCGGGGTGGGACCGGGCAGGAGCGGGTTGACCGTGGCGGTGAAGGTGACCGGCTGGCCGAACACCGAAGGGTCGGGCGAGGACGTGACCGTGGTGATCGTCGGCGCCAGGCCCTGCACGGTCTGGGTGTCGGTCCCGGAGGACGCCGCGTAGTTGGCACTGCCGCTGTACGTGGCGGTGATGGGGTGAGTGCCGACGCCGAGGGTGCTGGTGGTGACGCTGGCGTTGCCGCCGATGAGCGGTGCCGTCAGGGTGCCGCCCCCGCTGCCCCCGATGACGAAGGTGACCGTGCCGGTGGGGGTACCGCTGCCCGGCGCGACCGGCGCGACATGGGCGGTGAGGGTGACCGGCTGACCAAAGGCCGAGGGGTCGGGGGACGAGGTGACCGTGGTGGTCGTGGCCGCCTGCAGCACGGTCAGCGTGGCCAGACCGCTGGAGGGGGAGAAGTGGAAACTGCCGTTGTAGTTGGCCGTGATGGTGTGGAAACCGACGTTGACGTTGTTGATGGTGGCGGTCGCGGTGCCGCCGACGAGCGGCGCCGTCACGGTGGGCCCGCCGGAGACGGAGAAGGTGACGGTGCCGGTGGGCGTGCCCAGCCCGAGGGGGATAACAGTTGCAGTTAAGGTCACGGGCTGTCCGAACACCGCCGGATTCGGTGCTGCGGACGCCAACGTGAGGGTCAATGCCATGGTGCGGTGCCCTTCGATGGGTGTGTGGAGGGCAGCGGGCCGTGCGCCCCGCCCGAGCCCGAAGGGCTGCGGAGAGACGACAACTTCCTGTATGAGGGTGGGGCGGTGAGGGCAGCCGGCGGTGCCGGGCCTGCGGCGTACCGATGTCCCCTGACAGGTGAGCAACCCGCCGACCGTTGGCATCAGTAGGCGCGCCCTTCACCCGTACGCGCCATAGCTGCCCCGGTGTTCCCTCCGGATGGCGCAGCGCTCGGCGGCCCCAGGGGCACGCAAGGCGCACACCGCAGGCGTACGGATTGCGCAGACCGGCGCCGGGGGCACAGACGGCCGGTCGGTACATTGCGTTGCCGGGGCCGCCCCTGGGCCGTTGCCGGACCGTCGTCGGCCCGGCGGCCCGGCGGCTCAACGGCCCCTGGAGCCGGCCACGAGGGCCGGCCACGGCGGGAAGGGTAACGCCATGACCGACAGCACTCCGGTGCCCGCGCCCGGCGCGATACGGGGCGATCTGACGCTGCGCCGTCCCCGGCCGTCGGACCATCCACGCCTCCAGGAGGCGCTGGCCGACTGGTGGGGCGGGCTGGGTGGTGAAGCGGGCGCGCTGCAGCGGCAGTTGCTGGTGCCGCGGCTGTTTCTGCAGCACTTCGCCGGCACCAGCTTTCTCGTCGAGCGCCCGGACGGGTCCTTGCACGCGTTCCTGATCGGCTTTCTGTCCCAGACGGATCCACGGACCGCATACATCCACTTCGTGGGCGTGTGCCCGGACGGCAAACGGGACGGCGTCGGCAGGGCGCTCTACGAGCGGTTCTTCGCGCTGGCCAGGGAGGCCGGCCGCCGTCAGGTCCGCTGCATCACCAGCCCCAACAACCGTGACTCCCTCGCGTACCACTCCCGTATGGGCTTCCGTGTGGAGCCGGGCGACCGGGAGGAGGACGGGGTGCCGGTGCAGACGGATTACGACGGGCCGGGGCTGGACCGGGTTGCGTTCGTACGGGAGTTGTAGGGCGGGGCGCTCCCCCGGCGGCGGGGCGCCGGCGCACGGTCGTACGGCAACGGCGCGCCCGGCACATGGTCGTCCGGCAGCGAGCGCCCGCGCACGGACGTCCGTCACTCCCCCGGCGGCAGCGCCCTGATCAGCGCGTCCAGGACGCCCGCGAAGGAGTGGTCGGGCGGGGTGCCGTAGGCGACGACCAGGGCGTCGCGGGGCGGTGTGGGGGCGGCGGGGTCGTGGAATTCGCTGAGGCCTTCCAGGGCGAGGCCCTGCCAGCGGGCGGCCTGGACGATGGACTGTTCGGTGCCGGGCGGGAGTTCCAGTACGGCGTGGAGTCCGGCGGCGATGCCGGAGACATGGACGTGCGGCGCGCGGTCGGCCAGGGCGGCCACCAACTGGTCGCGGCGGCGCCGGTAGCGCAGCCGCATCCCGCGCAGATGCCGGTCGTAGGCGCCCGAGGAGATGAACTCGGCGAGGGTGAGCTGCTCCAGTTGCCCGGACTGCCATTCGCCGGTGCCCTTGACGGCGAGCAGCGGATCGACGAGGCGGTCCGGCAGCACCATCCAGGCCAGCCGCAGTGCGGGGGCCAGACTCTTGCTCGCGGTCCCCAGGTACACGACGTGGTCGGGGTCCAGCCCCTGGAGCGCGCCGACCGGCTGGCGGTCGTAGCGGAACTCCCCGTCGTAGTCGTCCTCCAGGACGTAACCACCGGTGGCGCGCGCCCAGTTGACGGCGGCGGCCCGGCGGTCGGGGTGCAGCGGAACGCCGGTGGGGAACTGGTGGGCGGGGGTGAGGAGGGCGGCCCGCAGGTCGTCGAGGGCGGCCAGCTCCTCGGTACGGGCGCCGTGTTCATCGACGCCGAGGGGCACGGTGCGCAGACCGGCGCGTTCGATCACGTCCCGGTGGAAGCCGAGGCCGTACGACTCGGTGGCCAGCCGGCCGGCGCCCAGCGTGCGGCTGAGCAGGGCCAGCCCCTGCATGAAACCGGTGCAGAGCACGATGTGGTCGGGGTCGGTGCGGACGCCGCGGGCGCGGGCCAGGTAGTCGGCGAGGACCGCGCGCAGTTCGGGGCGGCCGGCCGGGGTGCCGTAGCCGAAGGCCTCGCTGGGCGCGGCGGTCAGCGCGCGGCGGGCGGCGGCGAGCCAGGCGGTGCGGGGGAAGGCGGCGACGTCGGGGGTGCCGGCGGTGAGGTCGAAGCGCGGCCGGCCGGCGCGATGCGAGGGGCCGGGGGTGCGGCGGGCGGCGGGCGCCGTACGCGGCAGCACCCTTTCGGCGACCCGGGTGCCGGAGCCCTGACGGGCGCTGAGCCAGCCCTCCGCGACCAGCTCGGCGTAGGCGTCGGCGACGGTGTTACGGGCGATGCCGAGGTCGGCGGCGAGGGAGCGGGAGGACGGCAGCCGGGTGCCGGGGGCCAGCCGCCCGGACCGTACGGCTTCACGCAGCGCGCGCAACAGGGCGGCCCGCAGGCCGCCGGGGCCACTGAGGTCCAGATGCAGATCACGACCGAAAGTGGCCCAGGAATCCTCCATGGAAGTGGACCATACCGCTGCGCCATTTCCCCCGTAGCGTCGTATCCATGACGACCGACAACACACCGGCGCCCGGCGCCTCCGGCACGGCACCGGCGCACGACCACGGGCCCCGACTGCGCTGGGCACAGCGTGCCCCCGAGGTCTACCGAGCCATGATCGCGCTGGACGCGGCGGCCAGAAAGGACGTCGACCCGGCCCTGGCCGAGCTGGTCAAGATCCGCGCCTCGCAGCTCAACAAGTGCGCGTTCTGCCTCGATATGCACCTCACCGACGCCCGCAAGGCCGGCGAGAGCGAGGAGCGGCTCCACCTCCTCCTCGCCTGGGCGGAGGCGCCGGACCTCTACACCCCGAAGGAGCGGGCGGCGCTCGCGCTCACCGAGGCGATCACCGTCCTCACCGACGGCTTCGTCCCCGACGAGATCTACGCGCAGGCGGCGGCCCAGTTCGACGAGACGGAACTCGCCCACCTGATCGCCCTGATCACCACCATCAACGCCTGGAACCGGTTCGGTGTGAGCACCCGCATGACCCCGGGGAAGGCGTGACCGCGATGAGCCAGCGCATGAAGTTCTGGGGACAGATGTCCGCGTTCGGCCGGGCCCAGCTCCGGCTGACCACGGCCGCCAAGGAGGGGCTGGGGGATCCGGTACTGGCCGAACTGGTCGTCCTGCGCGCCTCACAGCTCAACCGCTGTGCGTTCTGCATCGACATGCATGTGACGAACCTGCGGGAGGCGGGGGTCAGCCCGCGGCGGATCGATCTGCTGCCCGCATGGGAGGAGTCCGGCGACCTCTACACCGCGCGCGAGCGGGCCGCCCTCGCCCTCACCGAGGCGATCACCGTCCTCACCGACGGCTTCTTCCTCGACGAGGTCTACGCACAGGCGGCCGCCCACTTCGACGAGACGGAACTCGCCCACCTGATCGCAGTGATCATCGCCATCAACAACTGGAACCGCGTCAACGTCACCGTCCGCCAGCCTCCGGGAGAAGAACTATGAGCGCCACCGCTGCGGCACTGCGGGAACTGCACCACGGCCGGAAGCCGGGCGATCCGCTGGTCCTCCCCGGCCCCTGGGACGCGGCCAGCGCCAAGGTGTTCGCGGACGCCGGTTTCCCGGCGCTGGCCACGCCCAGCGCGGGCGTCGCCGCCAGCCTCGGCTACGAGGACGGGCAGACCCCGGCCGACGAGATGTTCGCCGCCGTCACCCGGATCGTACGGGCGGTGGACATCCCGGTCACGGCGGACGTGGAGGCCGGATACGGGCTCGCCGCACGGGAGTTGGTGGCCCGGCTCATGGACGCCGGCGCGGTCGGCTGCAACCTGGAGGACACCGACCATGCCACCGGTGCCCTCCGCGACCCGCAGGAACAGGCGGACTGGCTGGCGCAGGTACGGGCCGAGGCGGGCGATGCCCTGGTGATCAACGCCCGGATCGACACCTATCTGCGGGGCGTCCCGGACGAGGACGAGACGATCCGCCGCGGCCGCCTGTACGCCGAGGCGGGCGCCGACTGCGTCTACCCCTTCTGCGCCCCACCCGCCCAACTGGCCCGCCTGGCCGACGCCATCGGCCTCCCCGTCAACGCCGTGGTCCTGCCGGACGGGCCCGCCCCCCGCGAACTCGGCGCCCTCGGTGCCTCCCGGGTCACCTTCGGGCCGGGGCTCCAGTGGAGGGCGATGGCGGCGGTGCGGGAGATGGCGGAGGACTTGCGGGCGGAAACGACGGGCCGCGCGCGGACAGACCGCACGTAAGGCGTGGCCGGGCGTGGGTCGGCCGCTACCGCCCCGCCCCGGCCCTGGGGTCCCGGTACGCGGAGTGCGGCGCCCCCGCCGACGCCCCGTGGCGGAACTCCGCGAGCTGTTCCGCCGTCGGGTACCACTTCTTGTCGCAGCGGCAGCACCACCAGCGCCAGTTGTCCCAGTCGGTGTCGGTGGTGGCGGTGTCCTTCCACAGCCAGTCGTGGCAGTCGGTGGTGGGGCACTTCGGCGGCAGCGGCATGGGGGGCCTTCCCTCGGCAACGGTTCCCCAGCGTGCTGCGCCCGTGGGGGCGCGGCGGGGCAACACGAGGCCGTCACCCGAACGAGCGAGGGAAGCGGGGCGGGCGACCACCACACAGCCGCGGGCGGCCGCACCCCATGGTGCGACCGCCCGCGGCCCTGTGCTCTCCCCTTACGGCTACTTCTTGGGGAGCCACTTCTTCCAGACCTCCGGGTGCTTGTTCACCCATTGCTTGGCCGCCTCGTCGGCGGTCAGCCCCTTCGAGGCGATGTCCTCGGAGACCTCGTTCTGGTCGTCCTTGGTCCACTTGAAGTTCTTCAGGAAGGCCGCGGCGCTGCCGCCCTTCTTGGCGAACTCGGTGTTGAAGAACTTCTGGAGCGGAGTGGTCGGATAGGCGCAGTCGATGGACGTGGGGTCCTTCGTGCCCTTCTCCGCGCAGGCGTCGGTGTACTTGGGGAGCTTGACCTCCACCATCGGCACCTGGTTGAAGAGCCACTGCGGCTCGTACCAGTACGTCAGGAAGGGCTTCTTCTCCTTGGCGAACTGCTGGATCTGGGTGATCTGCGCCGCCTCGGAGCCCGCGAAGACGACCTCATAGTTGAGCTTGAGGTTCTTCACCAGCGCCTTGTCGTTGGTGACGTAGGACGGCGAACCGTCCATCAGCTGGCCCTTGTTGCCGCTCTCCGAGGTGCGGAGCTGGTTGGCGACCTTGTTGAGGTTCTTCCAGTTGGTGACCTCGGGGTGCTTGTCGGCCCAGTACTTGGGGACATACCAGCCGATGTGGCCGGTGACGCCGTTGCCGCCGCCAGCGGTGATCGTCTTCTTGTCCTTGACGTACCGCTTTTCCTGGTCCGGGTGGCCCCAGTCCTCCAGGATCGCGTCGACCCGGCCCTGGCTGAGGGCGTCCCAGGCGGGGATCTCGTCCACCTGGACGGTGTCGACGTGGTAGCCCAGCTCGTGTTCGAGCAGGTACTTCGCCACCGCGACGTTGGACTGCGCGCCGACCCAGGTCTGTACGGACAGGGTGACCGACTTGGAGCCCTTGGCCGCGGCGAACGGCGAGGTCTGCTTGGTCATGTCGGCCTTGCCGCAGGCCGACAGGGAGAAGGAGAGGACCGCCGTGCCGGCCAGCGCGGCCGTCCCGATGATCATGGTGCGCTTACGGGACATGGTCAGGCTCCCTTCCCCGTCGTGCGGCGTTCCGTGGGCTGGGTCACCCGGTCGAGCATCAGGCCCAGGCACACGATCGCCACACCCGCGACCAGGCCGAGGCCCAGGTCGCCGGTGGCGAGGCCGGTGACGACGTCGTAGCCGAGGGCACCGCCGCCGACCAGACCGCCGATGATGACGACGGCGAGGACGAGAACCACGCCCTGGTTGACCGCCAGCAGCAGGGCGGGCCGGGCCAGCGGGAGCTGGACCTGGCGCAGCATCTGCCAGCGGGTGGCGCCCAGGGAACGGGCGGACTCCATGGCGGCCGGGTCGACCTGGCGCAGGCCCTGGGTGGTGATGCGGATGACGGCCGGCAGGGCGTAGACCACGGCCGCGGCGGCAGCCGGGGCGCGGCCCACGGCGAACAGCGCGACCACCGGGATGAGGTAGACGAACTGCGGCATGGTCTGCATGACGTCCAGGACCGGACGCAGGACGGACTCCAGCCGCTTGCTGCCGGCCGCGAGGATGCCGATGCCGAAGCCCAGCACCAGGGTCACCACCAGGGCGGCGAGCACCTGGGAGAGGGTGTTCATGGACGGCTTCCACACGCCCAGCACACCGATGGCGGCCATCGCGAGGACGGCGGTCAGGGCGGTGCGCCAGGTGCCGATGAGCCAGGCCAGCGCGGCGACGATGAGCAGCGTGCCGTACCAGGGCAGCGCGGTCAGGCCGTCCCGCAGCGGGTTGAGCACCCAGTCGGTGAAGTGCGCGGCCCAGTCGGCGGTGCCGCCGATGACGGGGACGCCGGAGTAGAGGTGGTTGACCATCCACTCCTTGAACTGGTTGACCGGGTGGGCGATGTCCACGGCCCAGGCGTCCGGCCAGACCAGGGAGCCGCTCAGCCGGCCGAGACCGGCGAAGACTGCGGTGACCACGGCGACGCCTGCCCAGGGCAGCCAGCCGCGCAGCCACGCCGGGCCGGTGACGGGGGTGTCCGCGCCGAGCCGTTCACCGGCCGCCGCGGTGGTGCGGTCCATGACGATGGCCAGCAGCACGATCGGGATGGCGGCGGCGAGCGCGGCGCCGACGTCGACCGAGGCGAGTGCCTGGTAGACGCGGTCACCGAGACCGGCCGCGCCGATCATCGAGGCGATGACGACCATGGACAGCGCCATCATGATCGTCTGGTTGACGCCGAGCAGCAGCTCCTTGCGGGCCAGCGGGAGCCGGGCGGTCAGCAGCCGCTGCCGGCCGGTGGCGCCGAGCGAGGAGACGGCTTCCAGGACGTTGGGGTCGGCGCCGCGCAGACCGAGCGCGGTCAGCCGGGCCATCGGCGGTGCCGCGTAGATGACGGTGGCCAGCAGCGCGGCGGGGACGCCGATGCCGAAGACCAGCACCACGGGCAGCAGGTAGGCGAAGGCGGGCAGGACCTGCATGGTGTCGAGCACCGGGCGCAGGATCCGGAACAGCCGCTCGGACAGTCCGGCGGCCAGGCCCAGCAGGGCGCCGACGATGACCGAGAAGGCCACCGCCACGACCATCAGGGCGAGCGTCTGCATGGTCGGGACCCACATCCCCAGCAGGCCGCTGACCACGAGGGAGATCAGTGCCGTCGCGGCGATGCGCAGTCCGGCGACGCGCCAGGCGAGCAGCGTCACACCGGCCGTCACACCCGTCCAGCCGAGCGCGAGCAGCAGCAGGTAGACGGCGCGGACGGAGATCACCACGGCGTTGCTGAGGTGACCGAGGAAGTAGACGAACAGCCAGTGGCTGTCACGGTTGTTGATGATCCAGTCGCTGGTCTTGCCGAGCGGGCCGGAGACATCGACGGTGAGGGCGGACGGCCAGGCTGCGCCGTACTTGGCCTGCAGCAGCGGAGCGAGCACGGCCGCGGCGACGACGAGCAGCAGGAGCTTGGCGAGGCCACGGCGGTGCAGCAGGGCCTGGGCCGGGCCGGACTTGGGGGCGTCGGCGCCGAGGCCGCGCTGCGAAGCCGGCGGTGCGGAGACAGTGCTCATACTCGCCCCCTCTTCACGGTGCCGGCCGGGAAGTTCAGGGCGGCGCAGCGCTGGGCCTCGCGCCAGTGGCGCAGCAGGGTGGCGCGCAGCCGGGCCCGCGGGGTGGCCGCGGGAGCTCTGGAGCCGACGGCGCGCAGCGCGCCGCCGCGGGTGGTGGCGGCGTACATCAGGCTGCCACCTCACCGTGCTGCGGACCGTCGACGCGGGCGACCACGTTCAGCAGACAGGCGTGGTCGACGATGCCCACGCAGCGGCCGTCGTCGACGATGCGGACCGCGCCGCCGGAGCGGGCGACCGCCTCGATGGCGTCGGAGATCAGGGTGTCGGGGCCCAGCGCGGGGCCCTGGTCGGCCTCGCCGTCCTCGACGGGGCGCATCGCGCGGCGCACGGTGAGGACCTGCTCGCGCGGGACGTCGCGGACGAAGTCGCGGACGTAGTCGTCGGCCGGGGAACCGACGATCTCCTCGGGGGTACCGAGCTGGACGATCTGTCCGTCGCGCATCAGGGCGATCCGGTCACCGACCCGCAGCGCCTCGGCGAGGTCGTGGGTGATGAAGACCATCGTCCGGCCCTCCTCGCGGTGCAGGCGGACGACCTCTTCCTGCATGTCGCGGCGGATGAGCGGGTCGAGCGCGCTGAACGGCTCGTCGAAGAGCAGCACCTCGGGGTCGACGGCGAGCGCGCGGGCCAGTCCGACGCGCTGCTGCTGACCGCCGGAGAGCTGGCCGGGGCGGCGCTTCTCCATTCCGGCCAGGCCGACCTTGTCGACGATCTCGCCGGCCTTCTCGCGGCGCTCCGCCTTGCTGACGCCCTGGATCTCCAGGCCGTAGGCGACGTTGTCGACGACGCTGCGGTGCGGCAGCAGGCCGAAGTGCTGGAAGACCATGGCGGCGCGGCGGCGGCGCAGTTCGCGCAGCGTGCTGCGGTCCATGGCGCGGACGTCCTCGCCGTCCATCTCCAGCTCGCCGCTGGTCGGCTCGATCAGCCGGGTCAGGCACCGGACGAGGGTGGACTTGCCGGAGCCGGACAGCCCCATCACGACGAAGACCTCGCCCTTGTGGACGTCGAAGGAGACGTCGCGGACGGCGGCCACACAACCGGTCTTCTCACGCAGCTCCTGGGCGCTCAGGTCGGTGACCGAGGCGTCGTCGGGGATGCGGTCGGCCTTGGGGCCGAAGACCTTCCAGAGGTGACGGACGGAGAAGACGACCTCACGGCCGTCGGACTCCGCTGCGGTGGAAGCGTCCTTGGACGTGCGGGCGTTGGGTATCTCGGATGCGCCGGCGGAGGTGGTAGCCATCACGCATCACCTCCTTGGGTCGGAGCCTTATGGAGCAGGTCGGCGCACTTCTCCCCCACCATCAGCACGCCCAGCATCGGGTTGACGGCCGGCATCGTCGGGAAGACGGAGGCGTCGGCGATACGGATGCCGGACAGCCCTCGGATCTTCAACTCAGGGTCGACAACGGCGAGTTGGTCATCGGCGGCGCCCATCTTGCAGGTGCCGGCCGGGTGGTAGACGGTGTGGGCCGCCTTGCGCACCAGCTCGCTGATCTCCGCGTCGTCGGTGACGTCGGGGCCGGGGAAGACCTCCCGCTTGAGCCACTTGGCGAACGGCTCGGCCTGCGCGATCTTGCGGGCCAGCTTGATGCCGTCGACGAGGGTGTCGCCGTCGTAGTCGACCCCGTTCTCGTCCTGCTCGAAGTACCGGAAGTCGAGCGCGGGCTTGACCTCGGGGTCGGCGGAGGTGAGGTAGAGACGGCCGCGGGAGCGGGACTTGGGGATGTTGGGGGTCATCGAGACCCCGTGCTCGGGACGCTCGTAGCCCAGTCGCTCGGGGTTGTCGGTGAACGGGATCTGGTAGAAGTGGAACATCAGGTCGGGGCCCTTGTGCTCCGGGTCCCGCTTGACGAACAGACCCGCGTCGGAGTCCATCGCGGAGTTGTCCGGGATCGGTCCGTCGGTCTCCCAGACGATCACCGACTCCGGGTGGTCGAGCAGGTTCTCCCCGACGCCCGGCAGATCGAGCACGCAGTCAATGCCCAGCGCCTCCAGGTCCTGCTTCGGACCGATGCCGGAGTGCATCAGCAGCCGCGGGGTGTCGACGGCGCCGGCGCAGACCAGCACCTCGCGCGCGGCCTCGACGTAGACCTCTTCGCCGTCCTTGGTGCGGACGTGGACGCCCTTGGCGGCGGTGCCGTCCAGCTCCAGCTTGTGCGCCCAGGTCTCCAGCATCAGCGTGAGGTTCGGGCGGTCGCCGGCCTCCATGTGCGGGTGGAGGTAGGCGACGGACGCGGAGGAGCGCTTGTTGTTCTCCGGGTGGTAGGAGAGGTCGAAGAAGCCGACGCCCTCCTCGAAGGGCTGGTCGTTGAAGCCGACGACCTCGGGGACGCCGAGCGCGGTCTTCGTCGCCTCGATCCAGTCCGTGGCGATCTGGTTCTGGTCCTTCTTCGCCACCCGCACGATGTTGTTGCGCAGCTTGCCGAAGTACGGGTCCATCTCCTTGGCGCCCCAGCCGGCCGCGCCCGCCGCCGCCCACTCGTCCCAGTCGGACGGCAGCGGCTTGAAGGAGATCAGGGTGTTGTGGGAGGAGCAGCCGCCGAGGACCTTGGCGCGGCTGTGCAGGATGTGCGAGTTGCCGCGGGGCTGCTCGGTGGTCGTGTACTCGTAGTCCAGCTCGCCGCCGAGCAGGCCGAGCCAGCGGCGCAGCGTCAGCACCTCGTCGCGGTCGAGGTCGGAGGGACCGCCCTCGATGACGGCGACGGTGACGTTCGGATCCTCGGTGAGGCGGGAGGCGATGACGGAACCGGCGGTACCACCGCCGACCACGACATAGTCATACACAGGCATGGGGTGCTCCTTCTTGCAAAGTGCGTGGTGCGGGTGTTGCCAAGTGATTCCCGGGGTTCAGCCCGCGAACCAGCGCACCGGCTCCGGCCGGAGGTTTTCGTAAATGTGCTTGCTCTCGCGGTACTCGTCCAGACCCGTGGGACCAAGTTCCCGTCCGATGCCGGACTTGCCGAAGCCGCCCCACTCCGCCTGCGGGAGGTAGGGGTGGTAGTCGTTGATCCAGACCGTGCCGTGCCGCAGCCGGGCGGCGACCCGGCGGGCGCGGGCGGTGTCGCCCGAGAAGACCGCACCGGCCAGGCCGTACTCGGTGTCGTTGGCGAGCGCGACGGCCTCGTCCTCGGTGGTGAAGGTCTCCACCGTCAGGATCGGGCCGAAGGTCTCCTCGCGGACGACCTTCATCTCGCGGTGGCAGCCGTCGAGCACGGTGGGCGCGTAGAAGTAGCCGGTGGCCGGGCGGACGGCGGACGGCTCGGGCCGGGCGCCGCCGCAGCGCAGCTGGGCACCCTCGGCCAGCGCGGAGGCGACGTACGCCTCGACCTTGTCGAGCTGCTGCTGGGAGACCAGCGGGCCGCACTCGACGCCGTCCTCGGTACCCCGGCCGAGCTTGATCTTCTCGGCGCGGCGGGCGAGTTCCGCGACGAAGCGGTCGCGCACCGACTCCTCGATGATCAGCCGGGCACCGGCCGAGCAGACCTGCCCGCTGTGGATGAAGGCCGCGTTCAGTGCCTGGTCGACGGCGGTGTCGAAGCCCTCGTCGGTGGCACAGGCGTCGGCGAAGACCACATTGGGGTTCTTGCCGCCGAGCTCCAGCGCGATCTTCTTGGCACCGGAGACCGCGGCCGCGCCCGCCTTCGTCCCGCTGACCAGGCCGCCGGTGAAGGAGAACAGGTCGACGTCGGGGTGCTCGGCCAGCCGCTGGCCGACCGGCAGGCCCGCGCCGGTGACGATGTTGGCGACCCCGGCCGGCAGCCCGGCCTCGACCAGCAGCTTGATCAGGTGCACGGTCGACAGCGGGGTGACCTCGCTGGGCTTGATCACAAAAGTGTTGCCGGCCGCGAGGGCCGGCGCGATCTTCCAGCTGGCCTGGAGCAGCGGGTAGTTCCAGGGCGTGATGAGGGAACAGACGCCGACCGGCTCGTGCACGACCACGCTGTGCACATCGGGCGATCCGGCGTCGACGACCCGGCCGCCGCTCTCGTTCATCACGACATCGGCGAAGTACCGGAAGGCGTTGGTGACGTCGTCGACGTCGACCCGGCCCTCCTCCAGCGTCTTGCCGGTGTCGCGGCTCTCGATGAGGGCGATCACCTCACGGTCGCGCTGGAGCAGATCGGCGACGCGGCGCAGCAGCGCGGAGCGCTCGGCGACGGCCGTACGGGGCCAGTCGCCCTCGTCGAAGGCCCGGCGGGCGGCGGCCACGGCCGCGTCGGCGTCCTCGGCACCGCCCTCGGACACCAGCTGGAGCGTCGTCGCGTCGGCGGGGTCGAGGACCTCCCGCGTTTCGCCGGATGCGGCGGCGAGCCACACCCCGTCTACGTGAATGGTCTCGATTGACGACACGTCGTTACTGCCTTCCGGTTACCGATTGTTCCCACTGGTGCAACCACTGGTGTCACCAGCAACGATGACCCCTCCCCGGAAGCGTCGGACCTATGCCCAAACATTCATGGAAAGTGAGCCGACTCACTCAAGGTGCAGCGTAATGTCCGGGAACCTAACCTGAATAGCCGTATGTCCATGGCGATGTCCATGACTCTTCGTCCCCCTGGGGACCGGAGGTGGCCAGATGACCAGCAGACGGCACGCAGCCACCGCCCCCACCGCTCTGACCTGCGGCGCAGTCCTCCTCGTGGGGATCGCCTGCACCGGGTCCGCAGCGACGGCCGGCGCATCCGACGGCGGCGAGGGAGACCTCGCGCACAAATCGGCCCAGCAGATCTCCGACGAGGCACTCCACCAGCTGGTCGGCGCGCAGTCCCTGCGGCTGCGCACCAGCACCAGCGCCGACCCCACGAAGCTCGACCTCACCCTCGACCGCGCCGGCAACTGCACCGGCGCCGTCAGCAAGGGCGAGCTCGGCCGCGTCGAGCTCGTCAAACGCGGGAACCAGGTCTGGATGAAGCCCGACGCGGCCTTCTGGAAGAGCCAGCTGCCCGGCAGCAAGGGCGCGGAGGCCGCCGCGAAGTACAAGGACACCTTCCTGCACGGCACCACCCGGGACGCCTTCCTGCGGGGCCTGTCCGAGGCCTGTGACCTCAAGGCGTTCCAGAAGTCCGCCGCGGGCCCCGACGAGGAGCAGCCCCCGCCCGGCGCCCCGTCACCCTCCGTGACCCCCACACTCTCCAAGGGCAGGCCGACCACCCATGAAGGCGCCCGCGTGCTGCCCGTCATCAAGAAGGCCGACGGCGCGGTCCAGACCCTCTACGTGGCCATCGACGGCAAGCACTACCCCGTCAAGCTCACCGCCGAGGCCGACCACCAGAGCGCCACGATCCTGCTGAGCAACTACGGCACCCCGGTGTCCTCCAAGACCCCCGCCCCCGGCAGTACGGCGGACATCTCGGCCCTGGAAGACCTGATGCGGGGAACCCAGAGCGAGAGCGCATGACTCTTGCGTGCGGTACGTAACTGTTCGTACATACGTATCGTTGAACCGTGCGGCTGCCCGTACCACGCGGCAGCGGGGAGGAGCGGCACGGTGACCATCGAACTGACCGACAGGACCGAGATGGCCAGTAGCAGCGAGCTGGACGACATGTTCGAGCAGATGCACATCCCCGAGGGCTACAAGGCTGAGATCGTCGAGGGGACCATCTACATGGCGCCGCAGCGGGGCACGCACTGGGAGACCATCGCTGACATCTACGAACAGCTCCGCACGCGGTATCCGAGGAAGTGCGTGCTGTCCGACGTGCGAATCGACTTTCCCGGCTATCTGAACGGGTTCGCCCCCGATGTGGTGGCGCTGGCCGAAAACGCCATCAAGAACGATAAAGGCCACCCGCGTTATCAGGACATCGAGTTCGTCGCCGAGGTAATTTCCGAGAGCACCGGCAAGAACGACTACGGCCCGAAGAAGACGGCTTACGCTCTCGCCGAGGTGCCGGTCTACCTGATCGTCGACCCTTACCTGGGCAGGTGCCGCGTCTTCACCGACCCGCAGGACGGCGATTACAAGTTCGACGTCAATCTCGCTTACGGAACGCCTGTAGACCTCACTCACACGGTCGTCGGAATCACCTTCTCCACCGAAGAGTTCCCCAAGGCCTGACCCGGACCGTTGTCGGCTCCCGGAGCCACCCGACCACGTCCGCCCCCGGCCGAGCCGTCACCCGCGCTGCCGAACCAAAGGGGCCCCCGCCGACAGCCCGGACGACAATGCAGGCATGGCTGACACAGCGGCGAAAGCAGTGCTCCAAGGCGGGCCCGAAGAGCTCCCCGCGCGGATCGTGCCGATCGAGACGCCCGGGTCCGACCTGAAGATCCCGTTCCGTAACGGCTATGAGCACTTCCGGGCCACCGGCCGACAGCAGGACACCACCGAGGGGGCGCTCCCCGTCTACGAGTGGTGGGAGCGCACGGAGCTGCCCGGATAGCGACGCTCCGCGCGCCGTGCGCACCGCTCAGGTGTGGGGAACGAAGGTCCGAAGTGCGATCTCCTGGGTCCGCTCCTGCTGCGGCCAGTCCTCCTCGGGGCCCAGGACGAGGACGGCGAACTGGCGGCCGTCGGTGGCGGTGAAGGCGCAGTCGACGACCTTGACCCGCGTCCCGAGACGTTTGCTGTCATAGGCGTAGACCAGTTGGTTGGCGTCTATGCCCGGTCCCGGGAAGCCCAGCGGCTGCAGGCTTATCTCCTCGTATCCGGGATTGCCGGACAACCCCTGTGACGCCTGCTGGAGCGCCTCGCGCGGGGTGATCTCCGGATCGGTGATCTCGAAGATCTGCACCAGACCGCGGTCGTCCGGGGCGGTGTAGAACACCCCGGTCTTGCGCTCGCTGCGCGTCCAGGTACCGGGCAGCGCGAGGGTGAAGCCCTTCTTGTCGTGGGCGAGGCGGTAGCCGTCCGGCAGGTCGCTGAGGGTCGGGGCGGGTGTGGGGCTGTCCGGGGCTCCGGTGGACGGCCCGGTGGCCGTGCCGGACGGGGCGGATGACGTGGCGCGGGCCGCTGGGCGGGCGGCGGCCGGATCGTCGCCGTGGCCCCAGAGCAGATAGCCGCCACCGACGGCCGCCACGATCACCGCCACCGCCGCACCGGCGATCAGCCCCATGCGGCGCCGGGCGCCGGAGGCGTAGCCGACGCCTGATTCGGGGGTGGGGGTGAAGTACGGGTCGGTGGTGTAGCGGTCGGTGGTGTACGGGTCAGCGTGGGCCGGGTCCCGTAAGGCACCGGCCTGCGCGCTGGGGTGCGGGTAGGGGTAGGTGGTGCGTGGGGCGGCAGTTGCCGGGGGTGTGTCGGTCGGGGGCGCGTCGGTCGCATGCGTACCCGACGGAGGGGTACCCGCCGCAGCGCCGCCCGCCGACGGGGTGAAGGACGGCCGCGGCGGCGGCGGACCGGTGTACGGCGCGGGCGGCGGGGTGCCGTCCTCCCAGCGCTGGGTCTCGTTGTTCCAGCGGGCCTGCCCGCCGCGCTTCATCGTCAGCCTCCCACCAAGGCCGCGACGGCCTGGCCGACCGCGGCACCGGAGGCCAGCAGGCCCACCACGGCGCCGGCGTCGGCCAGCGCCGTACGGAGCCGGGCCACCCGGCCGGGGCCGGCCGCACCGGTGTCCGCGATCTCCGTTTCGGTCTCGGCGAGTTCCCCGCTCAGCGCCGTGACCTGCGGGCTCTGCACCACCCGGGACAGATCGTCGCGCAGCGCCCGGACGGCGCGCAGCAGTTCCTCCTGCGCCGGATCCGCCGCGGGGCCGGACCCGCCCTCGTTGTTCGTCACGGTGTTGTGGTCGCCGATGGCGAAGGCACCCCGGACACTGCCGATGTGGATGCCGTTGCCGCGCTCGTCAGCCGTTGCCACGCTGGGCACTTCCCTTCTCCGCGGAGCCCTGTCCGGTGGTGGTGTGGGTGATCGTGTTGTGGTCGCCGATGCCGACGGCGCCCTGGGCGGACTCGACGTAGACGCCGCCCTCGGCGACATGCACGATCCGCCGCTCGAACTCGTCGGTCTGGTAGCCGGCCTCGCGCAGTGCCGTGGTCACCCCGGCCGCCACCCGCTGCTGAATCGTCTTCAGGTAGCGGGCCACGTCCATGTCCTGGAAGAGCGAGGAGTCGCCGAAGGAGCCCAGCTCGCGTACGGCGGCAGCGGGGCCCTCGGGCAGCGCCGCGCCGTGCCCCGCGGTGGCCAGCCGCCAGGCCGACAACAGGCCCCGCAGCAGCGTCAGTACGGCGTCCCCGGCCGACCGAGGCGTACGGGACAGCGCCCACACCGCCTTGCCGAAGTGGTGGTGGTGCCGGTACTGGTGGGCGAGCCGGTCGGCGTCCTGGAAGAGCTGCCGCAGCGGCCACAGCACATGCGGTGCGACCTCCATCATCAGCATCCCGCCCTGGGTGTGGACCCGGACGAACACCGTGGTGACGATGCCCTCGTTCCAGCCGCCGACCCGGATGCGCAGGAAGTGCCGCCGGGTCTCGCCGCCCTCCTCGACCGCGTCCCGCCGGTGTGCCTCGAACGCCTCGGGCGCGTACGGCGCGGCCGCCCGGGTCGGCAGCCCCTCGGCCGGCAGGAAGACGCACTCGTCGATCTCCAGCGCGCGCAGCCGGTCGCGCACCGCGGCCGCCACCTCCGGCGAACCGTGCGGTGACGGCACCCGCAGCGCCTCCACCAGCGGGACGATCCGGGCCAGGATGGCGCTGTTGTCCAGCGGCTCGGGAGTGCGGTCGGACCGCGGGTTCAGCTCCACCGACAGCGACCAGGTCCGGTAGGAGTCACCGGCGCCGCAGAACGGGTCGGCGGCCCGGTACATCACCAGCGGCCCGTGCTGCTCGATGCGCACCCGCTCCCGCAGCCGCTGGAAGCGGAAACCCTGGGCCCGCTCGGCGGGGTCGGACATGACGTCGGGGAAGCGCTCCCTGGACAGTTCGCGCGCCAGCGCCCGGGCGAACTGTCCGCGCTGCAGGGCGACCAGCAGGGCCAGCATCAGCGGCAGCAGCAGCGCGATCCACACGCCCAGTACGGCGACGACGCCCACGTACGCAGTGCTCGTCCCGCCGCTGTAGGAACTGCCCAACGAGCTGTAGGCGTCTGGCGCGTCGCTCGTCAGGGAGCTCAGCCCGTCCGGGAGCAGCGAGGAGAACGGCCAGCCCGCGCTCATGATGCCGACCGTGCCGCCGAACGCCGTCACCAGCAGCGACAGCCACAGCAGCGCCAGCGCCAGCCGGCCGTACCAGCGCAGGCCGGCGGAGAGCGAACGGGCCAGCCACTGCGGGACGGGCGCCCTGCGGACGGCGCGGCCCAGCGCCATGAGGACGACGGGGAGGAGATAGAGCGCCGCGAGACCGAAGGACAGCGGGACCGCCACGATCCACACCCCCAGGATCGCCGCCGCCCAGCCCAGTTCGAGCCGCCGGGCACGCAGCGCGTGGGCCAGGACCCGGGCTGCGTCGATGCCCAGCGAGGGCGCGGCGAACCGCTCCTCGTGGACGTACAGCTCGTCGATGACCGCGTCACGGAAGGTGTCGTCCAGGTACGTGCCGGCGCACAGCAGCCGGGTGGCCTCGCTGGCTCCCGGCGGGACGGGGAGCAGGGGCGGGGGCCCGGCGGCGCTCCCGGTCGTCTTCCGTAACGATGGCGGACCGTCCGGGCCTTCGGGCTGCGCGGGCACATCCGTCCGAGTCATCGTTCTCCCCCGAAATCCCAACTGACCGCCCCCGCGCCCTGTTTGACGAACGCGAGACGGCGTCCGGACGCGGGGAAGTTACGGAAGCCGCAGCATAAGGGAACCGAGCACTCCGTGTCAGCGCGATAACCCAAGGTCGCTGACGGGTCAGACAGCCGCGGGGAACTCCCCGCTCTTGAGGGCGCCGACGAAGGACGACCAGCCTTCCGTCGGGAAGACCAGCACGGGGCCGTGCGGGTCCTTGCTGTCACGGACGGGGACGGCGTCGGGGATACCGGGGGCTACTTCGATGCAGTTGCCGCCGTCGCGGTCGCTGTAGCTGCTCTTCATCCAGGTGAGCGCCACTTCGATGCAGTCGCCGCCGTTGTTGCCGCTGTAGCTGCTCTTGATCCATATCGCTGTGCTGAGCTGGTGCTTGTCCATGGTCCCCGTACCCTTCCATGAAGTCGCCGATCAGAGCGGCGGATTCGGGGGCTGACAGAGCATCCGCCCTGAGCACATCATAGGTCTCGCTATGGCGGGCGAAGACGGCCGGATCGTCGTTGAAATGCCCACGGTCCAGCGACTCCGAGTAGACCCACTGCTCCCCCTTCGGCAGGGTGATCAGCGTCATTGAGGTTTTGGGCCGGATGAGTCCAGGACGATGGGCCGGGGCGACCTGGATACGGATGTTGGGGCGTCGACCCATGGCCAGCAGATGTGCGCACTGGCCGCGCATGACAGCCGCACTCCCCACCACGTTGCGTAGGCAGCTCTCGTCCAGGACTGCGACATACAGCGGACCGCCGTCACAGACGAAGCGCCGCTGTCGACTGAGCCGAGCCCTGACGCGTTCTTCGACCCTCTCGCCGCTCGCGAGGTCGGAGAACAGCCCCCACGCGTACTCCTCCGACTGCAACAGCCCGGGCATTACCTGCGCTTGATACTCCCGAAGAGCCACCGCCACCGCATCCATCTCAGCCCGCCGCTCGAACCAGTCCGGATGCTGCACCTCGGGATACCAGTCGATCCGCCCCCATAACCGCAGCAGCACTCCGCCCGTACCCAGGATGTCATCGCACTGCTTGGCGAACGTCTCCTGCGGGACGCGCGTGCCCGCCTCGACGCGGGCCACCTGCGAGCGGTCGCACGGGATCTCCTTCGACAGTCTTTCCTGCGTGAACCCCGCCGCCTCCCGGAAGTGCCGCAGCACCTCCCCGAACACGGCCGCATTGGTGGCTGCCGGCCCCTTCGTGGTGCTGCTTCGTCGTCGGCTCACCGCATCCTCCTTGGTGCCAGATGGTGAGTGTCACGGGTCCGACGTTGCGGTCCGGCACTACGGGGCGCAACGCTGAACATACCCAACGTAATGGGTCGTTCGGCCGACTGTGCCGCCTTCTTGCGCAACCAACTGCTGGGAGTCAATGAGCATGAGTTATGACCGGGATGCCGTCCCCGCCCCCGTGCCGGGGCTGCGCCTGCTGCCGTGGGAGGGCGAGGGCGGGAAGCCGTGCTACTTGTCCGCGGACGACGCCGGGGGTGTGCTGTCCCGGCTGGCCGATGAGATCGAGGCGGAGCAGCTGTGTGACGGTGCCGAGGTCCTCAAGGGCGCGGTGGCCGTACTGAACGACGGCAAGGCCGGGGAGCATGCGGTGCGGCTGGCGCTGCGGGCGACCACGCAGTCCTTCTCGGATGTGCTGCGCGTCGCCGACAGCCGGGGCGCTCGCCTGCCCGTGCCCGTATGAGCAGGCCCGTATGAGCGGGCCCATATGACCGAGCCCGCACGGCCGTTGTGGCCGTGCGGGCTCGTCGGTGCTGCGGCGCCGCCCGAGCGGGGCGGCCGCGGCGGTGGGTCAGCCGAGGAGGCCGAGACCGCGGACGGCCTCGCGCTCCTCCTCCAGCTCCTTGACGGAGGCGTTGATGCGCTCGCGGGAGAAGTCGTTGATCTCCAGGCCCTGGACGATCTCGTACGTGCCGTCCTTGGTGGTGACGGGGAACGAGGAGATCAGGCCCTCTGGGACGCCGTAGGAGCCGTCCGAGGGGATACCCATCGAGGTCCAGTCGCCGGCGGCGGTGCCGTTGACCCAGGTGTGGACGTGGTCGATGGCGGCGTTGGCGGCGGAGGCGGCCGAGGACGCGCCACGGGCCTCGATGATCGCCGCACCGCGCTTGGCGACGGTCGGGATGAAGTCCTCGGCCAGCCACTTCTCGTCGTTGACGGTCTCGGCGGCGCTCTTGCCGGCGACCGTGGCGTGGAAGATGTCGGGGTACTGGGTGGCGGAGTGGTTGCCCCAGATCGTCAGCTTCTTGATCTCGGAGACCGGGGTACCGGTCTTCTTCGAGAGCTGCGAGAGCGCGCGGTTGTGGTCCAGACGCGTCATCGCGGTGAAGCGCTCGGCGGGTACGTCCGGCGCGGCGGCCTGGGCGATCAGGGCGTTGGTGTTGGCCGGGTTGCCGACGACCAGGACCTTGATGTCGTCCGCGGCGTGGTCGTTGATGGCCTTGCCCTGCGGCTTGAAGATGCCGCCGTTGGCCTCCAGGAGGTCGCCGCGCTCCATGCCCTTGGTACGGGGGCGGGCGCCGACGAGCAGGGCGACGTTCGCACCGTCGAAGGCGGCGTTCGGGTCGTCCGAGATGTCGATGCCCTGCAGCAGCGGGAAGGCGCAGTCGTCGAGCTCCATGGCGGTGCCCTCGGCGGCCTTCAGACCCTGCGGGATCTCCAGCAGGCGCAGCTTGACCGGCACGTCCGCGCCGAGCAGATGACCGGAAGCGATGCGGAAGAGGAGTGCGTAACCGATCTGGCCGGCGGCGCCGGTCACGGTCACATTGACGGGAGTGCGGGTCATGGCGATCTCCTGCGCGGTGTTTTCCGGGGGCAAGCCCCTGGACCACCATGGGTGGCGGTGGGTGTCCCTGCCCAGCTATCGAGGTCTCTTGGTATCGAGAGACCCGGCCGTCAGGCTATCGGACCCCCGCCCGCCCAAGGCGCCGGGCCGGTGTGGAACACCTCACCGGGTGCCCCGCGGCGTCCGTACGGCGGTCCGCAGACGGCTGTGCGGGGTGTGCGCTGCCTGGGAATTCCCGAAGGGGCGGCGGCCGCCCGCGCCATGGAGGGGGGAGTGCGGGCGGCCGCCCAGTGGTGCCACACCCGTGGGGGGATAACCGTCGTCTGCCCGGGATACCGGAGGGCATGCCCCCCGTATTTCGGACAACCTCCGGGGGCGGTGACACCTGGCCGGAGCGGGCCCGGCGGGCGTCCGCCGGGCCGGTCACCGTACGCGCTACCCGGCCGTGCCGGAGGGGGCGCCGGAGGGGGCCGTGACACCGGCCGCCGTCGCCGGAAGGGGCCGTGAGCAGCCCTTCACGCCCGCCACCGTCGTCCCGCAGGCCGCGACCTTCGCCGGGTCCCCGGACACCGCGACCATCATCGTGTAGGCGTCACCGGCCCGCTCGGCCCGCGCCGTGGCGCGGTGACCGCCGGCGCTGATGGTGGCTTGATCACCCTGTGCCGCACGGCTGAGCCGGGCCCAGGCCGTGTGGCAGACGCTGCTGTAGCGAACCTCGATCAGCATGCGGCCCGCCATTCCGCGGGACGGGGTGACGGCATGCCGCCCGCCGCACCCCATCTTCTCCGGGTCCTTGCCGGCACAGTCGTCGCCGGTGCAGCGCACCCCGTCCGGCAGCGCCGGCTGCACGTTCGGCTGCGGGGCGGCCTGCGGCTTGGGCGCCGCCGCCTTCTTCGTCGCCTCGGCGCCCGGGTTCAGCAGCAGGACGGCCGCGACGGCCACCAGCACGGCGCCGGCCGCACCGGCGACGATCATCGGCGTCCGGTAACGGCCGCCACGTCGGCCGGTCTTCCCCTCGGCGGGCGTCACGTCCGCGGCCGGGGCCGCCGAGCCCCACTGGGGAAAGTCCGCGCTCGACGGCAGCTGTGACAGCGGCGCCGGCCCGGGCTCCCCGGGCGTCCCGCCCTTTTCGGCTTTCCCGAACTTCCCGGCCTTCTCGGACCTGGCACCGGTCGCGGGCGGCTCGGCCCCGGCCGGCTCGGGGTCCAACTCCCCCAGCGCGGCGCGCGCCTGCGCCACCCGGATCGCCTCCATGGTCACGTCCTGGCGCATCTCCGCCCGGCTCCAGGCGCGTTCGGCCAGCTCCCAGAGGGTGGTGAGGTGCGAGGGGTGCGCGCCGGTCTGCTCGGCGAGCGCGAGCACGGCGCGCAGCGGCGGCAGCAGCCGGCCGTTGAGATAGCGCTCCCAGGACGTCTTGCTGAAGCCCGTGCTGTCCGCGACGGCGGCCACGCTGAGCCCGTTGCGGTCGATGAGCCTGCGCAGCTGCCCGGTGAACTCCCGCACCTGCGGATCGAGCTCCTCCGGCAGCGCCTTCCAGCGAGGCATTGCCTCCCCCTATCCCCCCGCGTACGTGCCCATGCGCGGCTCCCCCGGCCCGCCCTCCTTGCTGCCCCCGGGGCGGCCTCCTGGTCAGGACGGCCGCCTCCGTTTCCGGGCACACGGAAGTATCCGGACATGTACCTCTCGCCCGAACACACTTCGTGCCCGTGCAGTGTGGCATTTCCGGACGAGACCCTACGAGTTCCGTACGAATTTCGACAAGAATCGGCCAGGGGCGAATAAAAAAGGGCAGGGGCCCGGCCCTACGCGCTATCGGGAGCAGCGCACCCCGATTGCAGTGCCCGGCCCGGGAGTTACCCCGTGAAGCACTCGCCGGCGCCGCCGCCCGCCGGATAGAGGCACAGCCGGGTGCCGTCGGGCCGGTGGGCCGCCGCCATCGGCGTGACGAGATAGCCCTCGGCGTCGAACCGGTCCCGTACCCGCACCGACCGCGGCCGCGCCCCCGGAGCCGTCACCTCGATCCGGTCCCCGACCCGGCCGTTGCGGAGCCGGCCCCAGACCGCGCCGCACACCGTGCCGTAGCGGATCTGAAGGTGCTCTCCCCCGGCGGCTGTTCGCTCCGCCGGCGTCACCAGCTGCTCCGGTCGGTCGCAGTACATCGACTCCGGGTCCTTGCCGTCGCACGCCGCGCCCCGGCAGCCGGTCGTCTCGGACGCCCCGGGCGCGACGCCCTCGAACGGGCTTCCCTCCGCCTCCCGGAAGGCCAGCACCATCACGACCGCCAGTACGCCTACGCAGGCCCCGGCCAGCACGGCGACTCCCCGCCGCGGCGGCCGCTTCCTCCCCGGCACGACCTGTGGCCCACCGCCCTCCGCCCGAGGTACGGCCTCCGCCCGGGGCACGGTCTCGGCAATCACCGCCGCGCCCGGGGCACTTACCGTCCCCCCGGCAGACCCCCTCCGACCCGTATCAGCCGCGCCCCGGCCCCGGCCCGTGCCCGACCGGCCGCGTCCGCTCCAGTCCGCATCCGCCAGCTCCCACAGCGCCAGCAGCCGTCCGGCCGGCTCCTCCGCCAGCCGGCACAGCGCCTCGACCGCGTCCCGCGGCGGCAGCTTCTTCCCGTTGAGATAGCGCTCCCAGGAGGACTTGCTGTACGGCGTGCGCGCGGCGAGCCCGGCCAGGCTCAGCCCCGTCCGCCCCCGCAGCTCCCGCAGCCCCGCGGCCAGCGGGGAGCTCCCGACGCCTTCGCGCAGTTCGCTGCCGGGCCCGCTCACCGGCGCAGCACCTTCCAGGTGTCGGGACCGATGATCCCGTCCGTGGGCAGCCCCGCCCGGGCCTGGAGCCGTTTGACGGCGCGGATGGTCTTTCCGCCGACGATGCCGTCCACCGCGCCCGGGTCGCACCCTTGGTGGTGCAGCAGACACTGCGCCTCGACGACGTCCCAGCCGGTGGCGCCGCTGCCCAGCAGCGCGGTGTCCGTACGGCTGCGCCCGGCGGACAGCACACCCGCCCGGCGCCGGACCCGGCACTCGAAGGTCTCCCCCAGCCGGTGGGTGAACGCCGGTGCGGCGGTGGGGGTCCCGCCGGCCGGCAAGGAGTCCCCGCCGCGCCCGGCCGCCGGGCCGTCCTGCCAGGTCCGGGTGGTCAGCAGCGTCACACCGGCCACGACGAGCACCGCCAGCGCGCCCAGGAGCAGCGGCCCGAGGGGTATCCGGCGGCCTGCCGCGGGAGCGGCCGCCTCGGGAGCAGCCGCTGCGGCGGGCACCGCCCCCGCTGCCGGCTCAGGGGCTGCCGGCCCCGGGACCACCGGCGGCTCCGGCTCCGGCTGCGGCACCGCCGGGACGTCCGGCTCCGCCCGTTCCGC
Source organism: Streptomyces sp. 2323.1 (assembly GCF_900221035.1). Classification (NCBI taxonomy): domain Bacteria; kingdom Bacillati; phylum Actinomycetota; class Actinomycetes; order Kitasatosporales; family Streptomycetaceae; genus Streptomyces; species Streptomyces sp. 2323.1. The sequence continues at coordinate 3,160,587 of NZ_LT907981.1, forward strand.
CTGCCATACCTGGAGGGCGACCTCGTGCAGCGCCAGCAGGCGGGTGGCATCGCCGCCGCAGACCCGCGCCAGCTCCTGCACGGCGTCCCGCGGCGGCAGTTTCTTGCCGTTGAGATAACGCTCCCAGGAAGACTTGCTGTAGGAGGTGCCGGCGGCGAGCGAGGCCAGGCTCAGCCCGCTGTGGTCCTTCAGCCTGCGTAACTGCACGACGAGCCGCACCACCCGATGGTCCAGCGAGTCGGGCAGCCCTTTCCAACGCGACATGTTCCACCCCATACGCGTTCGTTCTCCCCCGAGGCCGCGGCCCCCTGTGCCGCCGATGATGGCGCGGACACCCCCTCCGTTTCCCCCTTTTACTCTTTCCGCACGCTATCTGGACATGCGTACCGCACCCTTCGCGCCACCACACGACGGCGGCCCGCCCCCTCACGTCAGGAGGGGACGGGCCGTCGTCCTCGCGGTACCGGGCGGGCCGGCGCCCCGCGGGGGCGCATGCAGGTCAGCGCACGGTGAAATGGACGATGTCGTCCAGGAACGGGATGTGGATCCACGGCTTGGGCTGCACCATCAGCGACAGCATCACGATCACGAAGCCGAGCACCCCGTACGTCAGCATGTCGGTGAAGCGGGAGCGCACGGCGAGCATCCCCACCGACGGCAGCGCCCACCGCAGCACCGCGCCGGCCAGCAGGGAGAGCCCGATCACCAGCGCCCCGATACGGAACGCGTCGAGCGCCACGAGCAGCAGCCCGACCGCGACCCCGCTCATCACGCTGAGCAGCGGCCACTGCCGGGCGGGCGCGGGGTAGCCGCCCGAGGTGGCCCGCCCACCGCCCTCGGGCCGGGCGGTGTCACGGGTCAGCGTCGGAAAGCGGCGTGAGCGCTGCGGCTCGGAGGCCCCCTCCGAATGCGCTTCGGCAGCCATGGCGGGCAATCCCTTCCGGTGTCCGGATCCGTCTGTCAAGGACAGGGTCTCAGGTCCTCGGCCCGACGCCGTCAGCCGGCCGCGCGCTCGGCGGCCTCGACGACGTTGACCAGCAGCTGGGCGCGGGTCATCGGCCCGACACCGCCCGGGTTGGGGGCGACCCAGCCGGCCACCTCGGCCACGCCCGGGTGCACATCGCCGACGATCTTGCCCGCCTCGTCGCGGCTGACGCCGACATCCAGGACGGCCGCACCGGGCTTGACGTCCTCGGGCTTGATGATGTGCGGCACACCGGCCGCGGCGACGATGATGTCGGCCTGCTTGAGGTGCGACGACAGATCACGGGTGCCGGTGTGACACTGGGTGACCGTGGCGTTCTCCGACTTGCGGGTCAGCACCAGCGGCATCGGGCGGCCGATGGTGATCCCGCGGCCGACGACCACGACATGCGCGCCCTTGATCTCGACCTCGTGCCGCCGCAGCAGCTGGACGATGCCGTACGGGGTACAGGGCAGCGGGCCCTCGATGCCCAGGACCAGGCGGCCCAGGCTCATCGGGTGCAGCCCGTCGGCGTCCTTGGCCGGATCCATCAGCTCCAGGACCCGGTTCGCGTCGATGCCCTTGGGGAGCGGGAGTTGGACGATGTAGCCGGTGCAGGCCGGGTCCTCGTTCAGCTCCCGTACGACCGCCTCGATCTCCTCCTGGGTGGCGGTCGCCGGCAGCTCGCGCTGGATCGAGGCGATGCCGACCTGGGCGCAGTCGCGGTGCTTGCCGTTGACGTACCAGCGGCTGCCCGGGTCGTCGCCGACCAGGAGGGTGCCCAGGCCGGGCTGCACGCCCTTGGCCTTCAGGGCCTCGACGCGGGCGGTGAGCTCGGACTTGATAGCGGCTGCGGTGGCCTTGCCATCCAGAATCTGGGCAGTCATGCCCCCATCCTCCCGGATGAGGGCGGCTGCCTTCCAATCAGGGCACCCTGGGACGTCCGTGGCCGGAATTGATCATTGCACTTGCACAACGGCCACCGACCCCAACTGGACAGAGTGAATGCGCAACTAGAAGGATTGACGCGCAGTGCCGCAGGCATCGTCGGGGGGTCGCCAGTGAAACCTGTTTTTCCTCCGCGTCGCGCCACGCCGTACAGATGGACCCAACGGAGGAAAACCGCAGATGAGTTTCGGTGACCCGAACAACCCGTACAGCCAGCAGCCGCCGCAGGCCCCGTACGGCCAGCAGCCGCCCGTCCCGCCCCAGGGACAGCCCGGCTACGGTTACCCCCAGCAGGCCCCGCAGCAGCCGTACGGCTACCCCCAGCAGCAGCCCGTCCCGCCGCAGCAGGGGTACGGCTACCCGCAGCAGGCGGCCCCCTACGGCCAGCCGGGCATGCCGGGCATGGGGATGCCCACGGGGTACGCGAGCTGGGGTGCGCGGCTGTGCGCGCTGCTCATCGACGGTCTGATCGTGGGTCTGGTGCCCGGCATCCTGTACGGCATCGCGGCCATCATGGCGGCGTCCTCCGTGAGCGACTACGACAGCTGCGCCTACGACGACTACCAGTGCCGGGCGGACGCGGCCTCGGCCGGCCCGCCGGCCTTCGCCTTCGTCCTGATCGGCCTGGCCGCCCTGGCCGCCATGGCGGGCGGCATCTTCATGCTCGTCAAGGAAGGCAACACCGGCCAGACCGTGGGCAAGAAGGCCATGAGCATCCGGCTGGTCCGCGAGGACACCGGTCAGCCGCTCGGCTTCGGTATGGCCTTCGTCCGCCGCCTGGCGCACTTCCTCGACAGCATCGCCTGCTACATCGGCTGGCTGTGGCCGCTGTGGGACGACAAGGGCCAGACCTTCGCCGACAAGGCCGTCGGCTCGGTGGTCGTCAAGACCCAGTAAGCGGTTCGGGCCACGCCCCGGCCCGAGGTGCACCACTCCGCGAAGGCCCCCTCGCCACTGGGCGATCGGGGCCTTCGCGGCTCCGTTCACATCGCTTGAAGGACACCGCTTGTGAGTTATCCCCCTCAGAACCCTTACGGTCCGCCGCCGGGTCAGCAGCCCGGTTACGGCTATCCCCAGCAGCAGCCGTCGCCGTACGGCCCCTACCCGGGCGGTCAGATGCCCGGTATGCAGCCGCAGTACCCGGTGGTGATGCCCGGCGGGGTCAAGGCCGCGCGGGTGATCATGTTCGTGCTCGCCGGACTGAACGTCATCGGCCTGATCATCGCCGTGATCGGCCTGGGCAGCGTCAGCAAGGCCGCACACAACACCTCGCCGTACGACAGCGCGGACACCACCTCCGCGCTGAACGTCGGCAAGGGCCTCCTGATCTTCGTCATCGCGCTGATCGTGATCTTCACGGTGGTCGCGATCACGCTGGCCCTGCAGTTCGGCAACGGCGGCAAGGGCGTCCGGGTCGGCGCCATCGTCTTCGGAGTCGCCAACACCCTCGTGAGCCTGATGACCTTTCCGTTCGGGCTGGTGCACACCGTCCTCGGCATTCTGGTCATCGCGTTCATGGCGAAGGACGAGAGCAACCGCTGGTTCGTCCGGCCGCGTTACTGACCGCTGCGCGCACACGGCGAAGGGCCGCACCCCGGTCGGGGTGCGGCCCTTCGGCGTTGTCAGCTGTCAGTGGAAGAAGTGCCGGGTGCCGGTGAAGTACATCGTCACGCCGGCCTTCTTGGCGGCCTCTACGACGAGTTCGTCACGCACCGAACCGCCCGGCTGGACCACGGCCTTGATGCCGGCCGCCGTGAGGATCTCCAGGCCGTCCGGGAACGGGAAGAACGCGTCCGAGGCGGCGTACGAGCCCCGCGCGCGCTCCTCGCCGGCCCGCTCGACCGCGAGCTTCGCGGAGTCGACGCGGTTGACCTGGCCCATGCCGACGCCGACCGAGGCACCGTCCTTGGCGAGCAGGATCGCGTTGGACTTGACGGCGCGACAGGCCCGCCAGGCGAAGGCCAGCTCCGCGAGCTCGGCGGCGGGCAGCGCCTCGCCGGTGGCCAGCGTCCAGTTGGCCGGGTCGTCGCCCGCCGCCTGGAACACATCGGTGTGCTGGATGACCGCGCCACCGGAGAGGAACTTCACGTCGCCCGGCTGCGTCGGCAGGCCCTCGACCTTCAGGACGCGGATGTTCTTCTTCTTGGCGAGCACCTCGACCGCGCCGGGCTCGTACGCCGGGGCCGCGATGACCTCGGTGAAGATCTCCGCGACCTGCTCGGCCAGCTCGACCGTCACCGGGCGGTTGACGGCGATCACGCCGCCGTACGCCGAGAGCGGGTCGCAGGCGTGCGCCTTGCGGTGGGCCTCGGCGATGTCCGCGCCGACCGCGATGCCGCAGGGGTTCGCGTGCTTGATGATCGCGACACAGGGCTCGTCGTGGTCGAAGGCGGCCCGGCGCGCAGCCTCGGTGTCGATGTAGTTGTTGAAGGACATCTCCTTGCCGTGCAGCTGCTCGGCGTTGGCGATGCCGCCCGGCTCACCGTCCGTGTAGAGGGCGGCGGCCTGGTGCGGGTTCTCGCCGTACCGCAGGCTGCCCTTGCGCTCCAGGGTCGTGCCGACGAACTCCGGGAGGCCGTTGTAGTCGTCCTCGGGGGCGTAGAGGTCGGTGAACCAGGAGGCGACGGCGGTGTCGTACGCCGCCGTGTGCTGGAAGGCCTCCGCCGCCAGCCGCCGGCGCTCGGCGAGCCCGAAGCCGCCGGCCTCGACGGCCGTGAGGACCTCTCCGTAACGCGCGGGGTTGACGACGACGGCGACCGACGGGTGGTTCTTGGCGGCGGCACGGACCATCGAGGGGCCGCCGATGTCGATCTGCTCCACGCACTCGTCGGGCGTGGCACCGGAGGCGACGGTCTCCCGGAACGGGTAGAGGTTGACGATCACCAGGTCGAAGGGCTCGACGCCGAGCTCGGTCAGCTGCCGGCGGTGGTCCTCCAGGCGCAGGTCGGCCAGGATGCCGGCGTGCACCTTGGGGTGGAGGGTCTTGACCCGGCCGTCGAGGCACTCGGGGAAGCCCGTCAGCTCCTCGACCTTGGTGACCGGCACCCCGGCCGCGGCGATCTTCGCGGCCGTCGATCCGGTCGAGACGAGCTGGACGCCCGCCGCGTGCAGCCCCTGGGCCAGGTCCTCCAGCCCGGACTTGTCATAGACGCTGACCAGCGCGCGGCGGATGGGCCGCTGCGTACCTTCGGTGGCGGTCACGAGATACGTACCTTTCGTCCCTCAATGCGGTAGCCGTGCCGGGCCAGTTGCCCCACGACCTCGACGAGCAGCGATCGCTCGACTTCCTTGATGCGCTCATGCAGCGCGGATTCCTCGTCCTCGTCCCGGACCTCGACCACGCCCTGGGCGATGATCGGGCCGGTGTCGACCCCGTCGTCGACGAAGTGGACGGTGCATCCGGTGACCTTCGCGCCGTACGCGAGCGCATCGCGTACGCCATGGGCACCGGGAAAACTCGGCAGCAGCGCCGGGTGGGTGTTGACGATCCGGCCGCCGAAGCGGGCGAGGAACTCCTTGCCCAGGATCTTCATGAAGCCGGCCGAGACCACCAGATCGGGCTCGTACGCGGCGGTCGCCTCGGTCAGGGCCGCGTCCCAGTCCGTGCGGCTGTCGTAGTCCTTGACCCGGCAGACGAACGTCGGCAGCTGCGCGGACTCGGCACGCTCCAGCCCCTTGATCTCGCCACGGTCGGCGCCGACGGCCACGATCTCGGCCCCGTAGACCTCGGGGCCTTGCTCGGCGATGGCGTCCAGCAGCGCCTGCAGGTTCGTGCCGGAACCCGAGACGAGCACGACGAGGCGGGCCGGACGGCCGGGTCGGGCGGACGGGGCGGGGGCTGGGGAGGAAGCCACGGCGGGGCTCTCTTTTCCGATCTCGCGTGCTTTGTGTGGTCGTACAAGACTGCGGGTACCGCAGATCCGGGGAACCCTACGAAGGCGCCGACCGTCAGCAACGATACCGGCACACCGCGCGGCCCCCACGGGACGGGGGCGGGCACGGGAGGTAGCGTCAGGCGTAAGACTGCATGCAGTTCGTGGTAACCGGGCGCCGGTCGCGAAGGCCCGCGTACGGACGAGACAAGGGGAAGACGCACACCAGATGACGGACCGACGCCGCCGCGCGGCCCTCCTGCTTTCGCTGCCCGCCACCGCCCCCGGGACGGTGCTGCTGCCGCGTGAGCGCAAGCCGTCGTCGGCTTCCCCGGACCCTGGCACGCCGGACTCCGCGGGCTCCGACCGCGACAACCCCTTCGCGCCGCCGCCGGCCGACGCCCCCGACCAGGAGTGGCGCCCGCGCCACCCCGCCGGCCCGGACGGTCAGGACGGACAGGACGGGCAGGACGAGGACGGGGCGCCGTCGAAGGACGATGCGGCGCCGAGCTGGGGCAACCAGTGGAGCCCGCGGCAGCCGGGCCGGCAGAACGGCGGCTTCGGCACCCGGCCGGGCGGCCGCGGCGGCCCGCAGAGCGGCGGCCCCGGTGGCTCCGGCGGCGGGCTGCGCTGGGACCCCACCGACCCGGCCCAGCGCCGGGCGCGCTATGCGCTGCTCGCCGGTATGTGGGCGTTCTTCTGCGTGCTCTTCAGCCTGCCGGAGGTCGCGCTGCTGCTGGCTGCGCTGGCGCTCTACTGGGGCGTCAGCGCCCTGCGCGCCAAGCCGGACTCCTCGAAGGCCACCGCCGCGGCGACCACCGCCGCCATGGAGGGCCGCCCCGCCCCCGCCACCGAGCCGGCCCCGGGCGGGCAGCCGGGCGCGACGTCCTCCCAGGGCAGCACCCGCCCGCAGGTCACGGCGGCGATCGCGGGCCTGGTGACTGCGTCGCTGGCGCTGATGATGGTGGCCGCGACCTTCACCGTGCAGATCGTCTACCGCGACTACTTCACCTGCGTGAACGACGCCCTGACCCAGTCCTCCGGCAAGTCTTGCGAGAAGCTGCTGCCGAAGGAGCTGCGGCCGTTGCTGAGCAATCGGGAGTAGGGGCGGGGCGCGTCCCGTTGGTGCCCAGTTGGGCGGGCGGGGTCAGGCGACGGATTCGGGGGCGGTGACGGGGGCGGTTCCGGCCGCGGCGTCCCGCTTCCCTTCGCCCTCCTCCTCGCCCGCGTCGTCTCTCCCGCTCCCGTTCCACGCGCCCTTGGCGCCTTGCAGGGCCCTGGCGACCTTTGCGGCCGTCGCGGCCTTGGCGGCCTTGGCGGCCGTCAAGCCCTTCGCGCCCGTCCGTCCGCCATTCGCACTCTCCGCGCCCTCCGCGCTCTCCTGGTTCTCCGCAGCCGCAGGCTCGCCCCGGCCCTCCGGGTCCGCCCGCCGTCCCCTATGCCGCCGCCAGGCCCGTAGCACGACCGCGCCGGGGATGCCGGTGAGGGCGGTCCAGCCCGCCGCCGCCAGGCCCGTACGCCACCAGCTCGGGCCGAAGGCGGCGAGGGCGCCGGTGCCCAGTGCGCCACCGGAGAGGCCGGCGAGCAGGGCCATGGCGACGCCGCAGAAGCCGGCGCCCAGGGCCGCCACACAGGCCGTCACCCACCATGACCAGGGCCCGCCCGGGGCGCCGGACGGCTCCGCGGTACGGGCCACCGAGCGGGCGAGCAGCGCCCCCGCGACCAGCGGCAGGACGGCCACCGCCCAGGTCAGCGGGCCTCCCGGGCCGGCGTCCGGCACCCCGCCGAGCAGCGGCAGCTGTGGCAGCACGGGATGGGCCGAGGTGCCCAGCGGGCCGACCGTGCTGCCCGCGCCGACCGTGAAGCCGGGCCCCAGGCCGTACGCGGTGCCCCACACGGCCGCGTTGGGGAGCAGCACCAGGCACAGCAGCAGCACCGTGGCACGGCTGGCCCAGTCGGGCGCCAGCTGGAGGAGGTCGTGGCCCACCCGGCCGGCGTGCAGGCCGAGGCCGAGGAGGGTGAGCAGGGCGCCGGAGCCGAGCAGGGCGGCGAGGGCGTAGCCGGCGGCCCGGCCGGCGGCGGCACACCGCGCGCCGCTGAAGAAGGTGCGCAGGCCGTCCGGGACCCGGGCGCAGGCGCGCAGCGCCCGGTCGGGCAGCAGATCGGCGCCGGGGTGGCGCAGCAGGCGCCAGGCCGTGGCGGCGAGCGTGGCGACCGCGGTGGCCGGGACGTACACCAGCACGCTGAGGGGCTCGGCGCTCAGCCCGCCGGCGCAGGCGTAGAGCAGCGCGCCGGCCGCGATGCACAGATAGCCGGTGAGCAGCGCCCCGAGCAGGGTGCGCGGCGCGACCACGGAGACGGCGCCGGGACCGTCGCCGGGGGCCGGACGGCTGTCGGCCGCGGTCGCCAGGGCATGGCGGGCGGCCCGGTGCAGCAGCCAGACCGGAAGGACCACGAGCAGCAGCGGGGTCACCGCGACCGGGGCCGGGACGCCGGAGTGGGTCCCGGTGCGCACCAGATCACCGCCGTGCGCCAGCAGCCACAGGTCGGCGGCGAGATGCAGGGCCCGGGACGGGCCGCTGTCGGGCGAGGGGGAAGCGACCCAGAGCAGCAGCACGGCGACCGTCAGCGCGCCGAGCCCGAGGCCGGCGGCCGTCACACCGCCGAGGAAGGCCGCGCCGATCGCCGACGAGCGCTCGGCGGCGGTGCGGCCGTGCGAGGACAACGCGGGGCCACGATCGGTGAACTGGCTCACGCCGCCATGCTGCCAACAAGTGGCGTTTCCTCCATGGACTGACGAAATGCCCGACGTGTCGCGGTACATATGCTTCTGCGGGTTTTCCACACTGCTGTGTATGACCCAGCCGTGTATGACCCAGCGCGAGCAGGCCGCCACCGCCTTCGACGCACTCCACACCCGGCACGCAGCCGCGCTGACCCAGCAGGCGTTTCTGCTCACCGGCCGGCCACGGCTGGCGCAGCGGGCGGTGGAGCGCGGGTTCCGGCTGGCCTGGCAACGCTGGCCGCAGGTCGCGGTGGATCCGGACCCGGCCGGGTGGGTGCGGGCGGCCACCTATGAGTACGCGCTGGCGCCGTGGCACCGGCTGTGCCCCGGGCTGCGCACCGCCCGTATGCCGGACCGGCTCGCCGCGCCGGCCGAGCCGTCGGACCAGGCGCTGCTGGTGACGCTGCTGAGCCTGCCGGCGCCGTACCGGCGGACGCTGGTGCTGCACGACGGGGTGGGGCTCGGGCTGGGCGAGACCGCGGCGGAGATCGAGGCGAGCACCCCGGCCGCGGCCGGGCGGCTGGCCCATGCGCGCGAGCAGATCGCCGAGCGGCTGCCGGAGTTGGGGCTCGGCGGGCGCCCGCCGGCACGGCAGGGCGAGATCCTGCGGGCCCGGCTCGCCAGGCTGGCGGCCGCGGAGCAGATGCCGCCGCCCTCGGCGGAGTTCGTACGGTCCGGCAGCGAGCGCAGCGCCGAGCGGACCACGCGGGCCGTCTTCGGGCTGATCGGGCTGTTCGCGCTGGTCACGCTGTTGACGGTGATCGTCACGCCGGATCACCACACACCGCCGGGGCAGTCGATGTCGCGGGTGCCGCAGGCCCCGGTGGCACCGGAACGGCACCGGCACCGTGACGAGAGCGCACACAAGGCCAGGGGTGCACACAGGGCAGGGAGTGCACACAAGGCAAGGGGTGCACACCGGCACGGGAACGAGGCCGTACGGAAGCGGCTCCGGCAGGCCCGGCTGAGGCCCGAGAGCCGTTAGCGGCAGGGGCCCGAGCGGGGGCGCCGGGCGGCCGTGCTGATCCGTCCGTTCCGGCCCAACGCACCGCCGGACCCTCCCCCGGTGACCGGCCCCGGCACGGCGGAAGGAGCTTCCGCCGCGACGGTGCGGGGTCACCGGAGCGAGGGTCCGGCGGTGTCGATGACGGACGCCGCGAGGACGTCCATCCGTGGCGCAATCAGCCGCCGAGGATCTCGCGGGCGAGCCGCGCGGTCTCGGACGGGGTCTTGCCGACCTTGACGCCGGCGGCCTCCAGGGCCTCCTTCTTCGCCTGGGCGGTGCCGGAGGAGCCGGAGACGATGGCGCCGGCGTGGCCCATGGTCTTGCCCTCGGGCGCGGTGAAGCCCGCGACGTAGCCGACGACCGGCTTGGAGACGTTGGCCTTGATGAAGTCGGCCGCACGCTCCTCGGCGTCGCCGCCGATCTCGCCGATCATCACGATCAGGTCGGTGTCGGGGTCCGCCTCGAACGCCGCGAGGGCGTCGATGTGCGTGGTGCCGATGACCGGGTCGCCACCGATGCCGACGGCCGAGGAGAAGCCGATGTCACGGAGCTCGTACATCATCTGGTAGGTCAGCGTGCCCGACTTGGACACCAGACCGATGCGGCCGGGCTTGGTGATGTCGCCCGGGATGATGCCGGCGTTGGACTGGCCGGGGGTGATCAGGCCGGGGCAGTTCGGGCCGATGATCCGGGTCTTGTTGCCCTTGGACTTCGCGTACGCCCAGAAGGCGGCGGAGTCGTGCACCGCGATGCCCTCGGTGATCACGACGGCCAGCGGGATCTCGGCGTCGATCGCCTCGACGACGGCGGCCTTGGCGAAGGCCGGCGGCACGAAGAGCACGGACACGTCGGCGCCGGTCTTCTCCATCGCCTCGGCGACCGAGCCGAAGACGGGCACGTCGGTGCCGTCGAAGTCGACGCTGGTGCCGGCCTTGCGGGGGTTCACACCGCCGACGATGTTGGTGCCGTCACCGAGCATCAGCTTGGTGTGCTTCATGCCAGTGGCACCGGTCATGCCCTGGACGATGACCTTGCTTTCCTTGGTCAGAAAGATAGCCATGGTTGTTGTGTCCTCGTCCTTTACTTAGCAGCCAGCTCGGCGGCCTTGTCGGCCGCGCCGTCCATGGTGTCCACGCGCTGCACCAGCGGGTGGTTGGCCTCCGACAGGATCTGGCGACCCAGCTCGGCGTTGTTGCCGTCGAGGCGCACAACCAGGGGCTTGTTGACGTCCTCACCCTTGGACTTGAGCAGCTCCAGCGCCTGCACGATGCCGTTGGCGACCTCGTCACAGGCGGTGATGCCGCCGAAGACGTTGACGAAGACGGACTTGACGTCCGGGTCGCCGAGGATGATCTCCAGGCCGTTCGCCATGACCTCGGCGGAGGCGCCGCCACCGATGTCGAGGAAGTTGGCGGGCTTGACGTTGTTGTGCTTCTCGCCGGCGTAGGCGACGACGTCCAGGGTGCTCATGACGAGGCCCGCGCCGTTGCCGATGATGCCGACCTGGCCGTCGAGCTTGACGTAGTTCAGGCCCTTGGCCTTGGCCGCAGCCTCGAGCGGGTTGGCTGCGTCCTTGTCCTCCAGCGCCTCGTGGTCCGGCTGACGGAACTCGGCGTTCTCGTCGAGGGAGACCTTGCCGTCGAGGGCGAGGACATCGCCGTTGGCGACCTTGGCGAGCGGGTTGACCTCGACGAGGAGCGCGTCCTCGGCGATGAAGGTCTTCCACAGGGTGACCAGAACGTCGGCGACCTGGTCGGCAACCTCGGCCGGGAACTTCGCCGCGGCGACGATCTCCTGGGCCTTCTCCTTGGAGACGCCCTCGTTGGCGTCCACCGGGATCTTGGCGAGCTTCTCGGGGGTCTTCTCCGCGACCTCTTCGATGTCCATGCCGCCGGCGACGGAGGCCATGGCCAGGAAGGTGCGGTTGGTGCGGTCGAGGAGGTACGAGACGTAGTACTCCTCGGCGATCTCCGGAGCGGTCTCGGCGATCATCACCTTGTGGACCGTGTGGCCCTTGATGTCCATGCCGAGGATGTCCGTCGCGCGGGCGACGGCCTCGTCCGGGGTCGCGGCAAGCTTGACGCCGCCGGCCTTGCCACGGCCACCGACCTTCACCTGCGCCTTGACGACAGACTTGCCGCCCAGCCGCTCGGTCGCCTCGCGGGCTGCCTCAGGCGTGTCGATGACTTCACCGGCCAGCACCGGTACACCGTGCTTGGCGAAGAGGTCCCTCGCCTGGTACTCGAACAGGTCCACGCGCGTCCGTCCCTTGTCTTTTCAGAATCGCCGTAGTGATCGCGGATCGTTGTCTGCGATGGGCGTGCCGCGAAGGGCAACGTGACGGCGCTGTCACAGGGGAGGCGTACACGGTGACCGGATACGCGGCATGTCCGTCCCGCAGGTTATCGCCGCGGGCCGTGAGCCCCTAAATCACAGATCACACTCCAGCGGTGATTACCATCACAGATCTTTTGGCCAAGTTACGCCTCCTCGGGATTTCCGCATGTCGGCGGCGAAGGGGGGCTGATCGGCGGGGCTCTTATGCGCCGTGCTGTTACGCGACTGGGCTGTGGCTTCGTGGGGGATGTGCGCTGGTGAGTGGCCATGCGGGAGGCGGGGGGCTGGGTGATGGGGGCAGCCGGGGGGGCGGGCGGCGTGGTGAGGGAGGCCGTGCGGGAGCGGGGGCCAGGTCCGGGGCGGGGCAGGGAGTAGGAGCCGGACCGGGGGCCGGGGGCCGGGGGCCGGGGCTCAACTCCGTTGCGTCGGTGGCCTGTTGCCAGGGCCGGGGAAACACCAAAGCCGGGCGGTCCTCCCCCACAGAGGTCCGCCCGGCTGTTCACGGGTGTTCCGGCATCGGCTGCCGCCGCAGCCGATGAACCGGTGCTACTGGTCCCGCGAGTCTCAGATGCCCTGGACCGGGAGGGCGGGCAGCGCCGGGATGTTGGCGGCGTTGGTGAGGTCGGACAGCTCGGCCGGCACGGCCGGGACGGCGACGGCGTTGGCCAGGCCGGCCGGAACGGCGTCGGCCACGTTGCCGGGCACGGCGGGCACGGACGGGACGGCGACCGCGTCGGTCAGGTTGCCCGGAACGGCGGGGACGGCGGGCACGGACGGGACGGCCGGGACGGCCACCGCGTCGGTCACGTTGCCCGGAACCGCGGGCACGGCCGGCACGGACGGCACCGAGGGCACGGACGGAACGGCCGGGACCGAAGGCACGGACGGAACCGACGGCACGGACTTCACCGGCGTCAGGCCCTTCGCGCCGGCGACGGCCTGGCCGGCGGTGCCCTGGGCGTCGGTGGCGACAACGGTGGTCAGGCCCTTCGCGAACGGAGTGGCGTCACCGGCCACACCCTGCGCGAACGGGGCGGCGTGGGCCGCGACGCCCTTGGCGGCCGGCACCACCTCGCCGGCGGCACCCTGCACGAACAGCTGCGCGTGGCCGGCGACCGTGATCACGAACGGGGTCGCCTGGCCGGCCGCGTCACCGGCGAGCTGACCGGCGTTGCCGACCGCGCCCTGGGCGACCGGGACGACCTTGACCACGGCCCGGCGGGCGACGGGCGGCAGCACGTCGGAGGCCGCGTTGTCGACGACCGGACGGGCGGTGGCCAGACCGTTCTTGGCCTGGTTCGTCAGCTGCTCGGGGCGGACACCCGCACCGGCGAGACCGGCCAGCAGGTTGTCGACCGAACCGGGCGCCTTGGGCAGCGCGGGGGCCTTGGGCAGCGCCGGAGTGGCGGGCAGGCCCTTGGGCAGGCCGCCGGGGAGCTGGGCGGAGGGGATGCCCGTGGCGGGCAGCGCCGGGACGGCGGGCAGCGTGCCGTTGGTGAGTCGGCCGGCCTTGCCCAGGTCGGCGGCCTTCGCGGTCTTCTTGACGGCCTTGACGGCCTTCTTCGCCTTCTTCACGTCGGCGGTCTTGCGGACCGCACCGGTGTCCGGCAGGCCGAGGCCGTGGGTCAGCTTCTGCACGCCGTCCGTCGAGGGCAGGTTCTGGGTCGGCACACCGCCGCCGAGGACACCGGTGGCCTTGCCCGCCGTCTGCTCGACGGTGTCGGTGACCTTCTGGGTGGTCTTCGTCGCGGTGCCGGTCACGTCGCCGGTGGGCAGCTGCTTGGCGGTGTCGGTCACCGTGCCGGCGGACGGCAGGTCACCGGCGGTGGGCAGCTCGGCGGCGTTGGCAGCGACGGAGCCCAGGGCCCACAGTCCGGTGGCGGCAGCGGCAACGACGATGGAACGGCGGATGTTGGAGCGCATGGAGGTGAAGTCCTTCGAATTCAAAAGGGGTGAAAGGGCAGACCTGTCCCGCCCCCGCGCGGCAGGTCCAGTTACAGACGCGGAGCGGTCTGCCCTAGCCCGGGAATTCGAGGATTTCTTCGGCACGCCGACGCGTCGGAGCGCCATCGGCCGTGCGGACGCCACCGGGAATCAGCCGGAAGCGCAGGGAGTTCGCCGGATCGGCGGCGTGCTGGTCCCCGCCACGGGGGCCGTGGCCGTCACCCGCGTTGTGCGAGGCCGGCGCCACCGGGCCCTGCGGGAAGTTCCCCGGAAGGCCGTGGTGGCCCGGGTCCCGCTGCTCGTGGACGGTGGCCGAGGGGTGCTCGGCGGCCGGCGTGCGCAGGCCGTCGATGAGCCCCGACCGGGCCGCGCCCGCGTGGGCCGTTGCGCCGGCCGTGCACGAATCTGCCGGCCGGTCACCGCCCGGCGTACGGCCGTGCTGCTGCGCACCGCCGTCTCCGGGGCGACCGGCGTGCTCACCGGACGGGAGGTGTACGGGCAGCGCGGCACCGGCCGAGTCCCCGAGCTCCCGCACGACGCGGCTCACCGGCTGGGTGACCCTGCCGGTGGCCGATGCGGCCTTGTCGGCGGCGGGCCGTACGGCGTCGCTCACCGCGTCGGACGCGTCGTGGGCGCGCTCGGCCAGCTTGGCTTCGGAACCCTTGCCCTGCGGCGCCAACGCGGCTCCGGAGCCGGAGAGTTGATCCGCCCGGCCCGCCTGGTCCGCCGCCCCGTCCCGGGTGGCGGCCCGGTCCGGAGTGGACGCCTCGGCCGGGGCCTTGGCCGGGGCCGTGACCCCGGGCAGGTCCGCTGTCCGGTCGGCGGCATGGGCGCCGGGGCCGAAGGCGAAGCCGAGGGCGGCAAAGCCCACCAGGAAGAGCCCGGCCAGCAGCGCACGCCGCACGGCCACCGTGCGCGGCAGGCGCACGGCAGCAGGCAGGGCGAGCACAGCGGACAAGGAGGGGACCTTCCCATACGGACGGGGACAACCGGGCACAAGCCTCGGCGTCACGCGCGTCGCGGGCGATCGAGCGATGCCCTGATCCTTGCATGAGCAGCCAGGTGCCACGCAAGTCCCCCCGGGCTACCTGTCACCGTTGCTCCGCCATGTCCGGTATGGGCAGCGGCCGTTTCTCCAGGGCGGCCGCCATCACGTCGGGGAACAGATCGGGCGTACAGGCGAACGCCGGTGCATCCAGGGCCGCGAGAGCCGCGGCGTGCTCACGGTCGTAGGCCGGTGCCCCCTCGTCGGACAGCGCGAGCAACGTCACGAACTGCACCCCGGACGCCTTCATCGCGGCGACCCGTTTGAGCATCTCGTCGCGGATACCGCCCTCGTAGAGGTCGCTGATGAGGACGACGACGGTTTCGGCGGGGCGGGTGATCCGGGACTGGCAGTAGGCGAGCGCGCGGTTGATGTCCGTGCCGCCGCCGAGCTGGGTGCCGAAGAGCACGTCGACCGGGTCGTCGAGTTGGTCCGTCAGATCGACCACCGCGGTGTCGAAGACGACCAGCCGGGTGTCGATGGCCCGCATGGAGGCCAGCACCGCGCCGAACACCGAGGCGTAGACGACCGAGGCGGCCATCGAACCGGACTGGTCGATGCAGAGCACCACTTCCTTCTTCATCGACTGCGCGGCCCGGCCATAGCCGATCAGGCGCTCGGGGACGACCGTGCGGTATTCGGGGAGGTAGTTCTTGAGGTTCGCCCGGATCGTGCGGTCCCAGTCGATGTCGCGGTGGCGCGGCCGGCTGATCCGCGCGGAGCGGTCCAGCGCCCCGGTGAGGGCGGCGCGGGTGCGGTTCGCCAGCTTCTTCTCCAGCTCTTCGACGACCTTGCGGACGACGGCGCGTGCGGATTCCTTGGCCGTCTCCGGCATCAGCCGGTTGAGCGAGAGCAGGGTCCCCACCAGATGGACGTCCGCCTCGACGGCCTCCAGCATCTCCGGCTCCAGCAGCAGCGCGGACAGCCCCAGCCGGTCGATGGCGTCACGCTGCATCACCTGCACCACGGAGGACGGGAAGTACGTCCGGATGTCGCCGAGCCAGCGCGCCACTCCGGGCGCCGAGGCCCCGAGCCCAGCCGAACGCCTGCCGCCGCCGGCCCTCTTGCCTCCGTCGCCGCTCTCCCGGCCGTAGAGCGAGGCCAGCGCCCCGTCCATCGCCGCATCCCGCCCCCGCAGCTCACACCCCGTACCGTCCGCGCCACCCCCACCGAGCACCAGCCGCCAGCGGCGTAGTCGTTCTTCCTCGGAGACGGGGGGCGGGGGCGAGGGCGAGAGGAAGGTCGGACCCGTCGCTCCGGTCGACTCGGCCGGACCAGCCGGCCCTGCCGCTCCACTCGGCTCGCTGGCGAAGCCCTGCTCTTCGATCCCCAGGAGCAGGCGCAGCGTGGGGAGTACGGCGGCGGCCCGGTCGCGGTCCAGGCCGGGGCCGAAGCCGGGTGCGGCGGGGGCCGCGTCGCCGGGCGGGCGGCGGGGCGTTGCCGTGGGGCCGCGGCGGATCAGTTCACCGAGGGTGCGCCGCACTCCGGGCTCGTACTCGGCGAAGGTTCTGCGCAGCAGCGGCAGCACGTCCGTGAACGCCGCGTCCGGCACCCCGGTCAGCCAGCCGTCGACCAGCGCGAGCAGCCGTTCGTCGTGGACCAGCAGCATGCCGCCGTCCCCGCCGCCGACGAAGCCCTCGACCCACCCGGCGGCATCGACGGGCGGGGTGCCCGGCGAGAGGGCCAGCCCCATCAGCCGCTCGGCTCCTTC
Source organism: Streptomyces sp. 2323.1 (assembly GCF_900221035.1). Classification (NCBI taxonomy): domain Bacteria; kingdom Bacillati; phylum Actinomycetota; class Actinomycetes; order Kitasatosporales; family Streptomycetaceae; genus Streptomyces; species Streptomyces sp. 2323.1. The sequence continues at coordinate 3,177,199 of NZ_LT907981.1, forward strand.
CTCGCCCAACTCGCCGTCGTCCAGCAGCAGTCTGACGGCGCGGCCGCGGATCAGCCCCGGTACGGCGTCCCGTTCACTCACCGTGTGCAGCACTGCGGCCCACCGCGCCCGCAGGCTGTTGGGGGCGGGCCGCTCTCCGGGCTCCGGCCGGCCGAGGAGGCCGACGGCCTGATGGGTGGCGTCGAGATGGCCGCGCATGGCGGCGGCACCTTCGGCGTCCAGGCCAGCGCACGCCGGCGGCAGTCCGACGAAGACCCGCTCGGCCAGGCCCATGGCCACCTCGCGGAGCGCCGCGGACTCCGTGCCCCGGACATCGCCGTAGCGCACGGACCGGACGAGGGCGGGCAGCGCCTGGGCGAGATGGCCCACGTCCGCGTCGAGCGCCGCACGGTCGGACAGTGCCTGCATCACCACCGGGAGGGCGTCGGGGAGTCCGGCGAGCAGACAGCGCTCGGCGAGCGCCGTCACCCCGGCGAGCGTGGCCGCCCCGGAGGCCTCGGACGCCTCCGACGCCTCGGCAACCGCCTTGGCGGTGGCGGCCGAGAGCACCGTCGTACCCCAGATGCCGGCCTCCGCGACCCGCACCGAGAGTTCGGGTTCCCAGCGCAGCCGCCAGGTCTCCCGGAAGGTGCCGGTGCTGCTTCGGGAGTGGGCGGGCTCTCCCCAGGGGATGCCGAGCAGTCGCAGCCGGTGCAGCAGGCGGCTGCGCGCGGCGTCGGTCTCCTTGCGCAGATCCAGCTCCAATTCCCGTTCCAAGGCCTCCGGTGTGAGCCGGAGCGTGCGCCGGGTGCGGGCGAGGTCCCGTTGCAGCGGCACCGCGGGGGCGTCCTCCGGGACCTCGCCCAGCACCTCACCGACCACCAGCCGGTCGTGGATCAGCGAGGACGGGGCGTCGGAGCCGTCGCCCATGACGGCCCGGATCGCGTCGTCCAGCTCCGTCAGGCCGGCCAGCGGGCGGCCGCGCACCGTGGCCAGCCCCTCGGCGAGCCGCACCGCCTCGATGACATGCGCCGACGAGACGGCGTAGTCCTCCTCCCGGAGCAGCCCGGCGACCTTGGTCAGCCAGCGTTCCACGGGGCGGTCGGGGGCGCTGAAGAGATGGCCGTACCAGCCGGGCGAGGCGATGCCGGCGCCGTAACCGCTGTGCCGGGACAGCCGCCGGTGTGTCCAGGGCACCCAGGTGACCGTCGCCTTCACCTTCGGCAGGCCCTTGAGCAGCTGCCGGTCGGCGGCCATGGTGGTGCGCTGTGCCAGGGCCGGGACGTGCCAGGCTCCGCACACCACGGCGATGTGGTCCCCGAACTCCTTGCGCGCGGCCCGCAGCCGCAGCCGCATATGGGCCTCGCGCACCGGATCACGGTCATGGCCGCCGTCGCCGTAGGTCTCCCGCAGCGCGCCCATTGCCTCGGCTAGCGCCGCGAACGGGGCGGCGGCGTCCGCATCGGGCCCTCCCCCGCTCTCGGCGCCGCTCCGTCGGGAGGAGGTCCCCCCGCCCCCGCGGTGCTCGACCACGTCCTCCCACCAGCGCTCGGGATCGTCGTACCCGGCCGCCTCGGCCAGCACCCGGACCGGATCGACCCGCACATCGGCCGGGGTGCCCGGTTCCTTCTCAGGTCCGTCGCCGCCGGGCGTCTCCCCTTCCGCCTGCTCCCCCTCGGGCTGCTCACCGCCGGACTTCTCCGCGCCCGGCTGCTCCCCCTCGGGCTCCTCCCCGCCGGACGTCTGCCCTTCCGGCTGCTCCCCGTCCTCCCCCATAGCCAGGGAGTGGGCCGCGGGCAGATCGATGAAGCGGACGGGGACGCCACGCTCCAGAGCCCAGCGCATCGCGACCCACTCCGGGGAGAACTCGGCCAGCGGCCAGAACGCCGCGCGGCTGGGGTCGTCCTGCGCATGGGCGAGCAGCGCGACCGGCGGCCTCATCTCCTCCCGGGCGGCGAACGGGACCAGCTCGTCCGCCTCCGGCGGTCCCTCGATCAGGACCGCGGCGGGGGTGTACTGCTCCAGGGCGGCGCGCACCGCCCGTGCCGATCCGGGGCCGTGGTGCCGCACCCCGAGCAGCAGCGGCCCGGTCATGCGCTCACCTCACGGCAGGCGCGGTAGAAGTCCTTCCACCCGTCGCGCTCACGCACCACCGTTTCGAGGTACTCCTGCCATACGACCCGGTCCGCGGCCGGGTCGCGGACCACAGCGCCCAGGATGCCCGCGGCCACGTCCCCGGAGCGCAGCACGCCGTCCCCGAAGTGGGTGGCCAGCGCCAGGCCGTTGGTCACCACCGAGATGGCCTCGGCCGTGGAGAGGGTGCCGGAGGGTGACTTGAGCTTGGTCCGGCCGTCGGCGGTGGTGCCGGAGCGCAGCTCACGGAAGACCGTGACGACCCGGCGGATCTCGTCCAGCCCCTCCGGCCCGGCCGGGAGGTCCAGCGAGCGTCCGATCTGCTCGACCCGGCGCGAGACGATGTCCACCTCTTCGTCGGGGGTCGCGGGCAGCGGCAGCACGACGGTGTTGAAGCGGCGGCGCAGGGCACTGGAGAGTTCGTTGACCCCGCGGTCGCGGTCGTTGGCGGTGGCGATCAGATTGAAGCCGCGGACGGCCTGTACCTCCTGCCCCAACTCGGGGATCGGCAGGGCCTTTTCCGACAGGACCGTGATGAGCGTGTCCTGTACGTCGGCGGGGATCCGGGTCAGCTCCTCGACCCGCGCGGTCATGCCCTGCGCCATCGCGCGCATCACCGGGCTGGGCACCAGCGCCTCGCGGCTGGGGCCGTTCGCGAGCAGCTGGGCGTAGTTCCAGCCGTAGCGGATCGCCTCCTCAGGAGTGCCGGCCGTGCCCTGGACCAGCAGGGTGGAATCGCCGCTGACGGCCGCCGCCAGATGCTCGGACACCCAGGTCTTCGCGGTGCCGGGCACGCCGAGCAGGAGCAGTGCGCGGTCCGTGGCGAGAGTGGTCACGGCGACCTCGACGATCCGGCGCGGGCCGACGTATTTCGGTGTGATGACCGTGCCGTCCGCGAGTGTGCCGCCGAGCAGATAGGTGGCGACGGCCCACGGCGAGAGCCGCCAGCGCTCCGGCCGCGGCCGGTCGTCGGCCGCCGCGAGGGCCGCGAGCTCCGCCGCGAAGCTGTCCTCGGCATGCGGCCGCAGCACCACGCCGCCCGCGGCTTCCAGGGTCGTCCCGCCCGCCGGACTCTTCGTATCGTCCGCCGTCCTGAAGCTGTTCCCGGACATGTTTCCCCCTCGTCCTCACGTCTGCGGCCGGCACCGCGAAACCCGCTGCGGCCGCTTGCGGAATCAAGCCTGCACCAGACCACTGACAAAGCCCCGAAAACCGGCGCTGGCCTGCGAGTTCGGCACGGCCTGGCGAGATTGTCAGTGGCGCGTCGTAGCGTCGGAGACATGAATCCGCAGGGGGAACGCTGGACGACGGATCAGGTGCTCGCGCTGGCGCCTGACGAGGCATCATGCAAGGCGGGCGGCAAGCTCGCGGCGCCCGGGCCGTGGTCGGAAACGGGCGCGGACGGGGCCGCGGTGTGGGGACAGTGCAAGGGCAGCGGCAAGAAGCCGTACCAGACCGTGATCGACCTCAACGGCCCGGCCTTCACGTGCAGTTGCCCGAGCCGTAAATTTCCGTGCAAGCACGCGCTCGGGCTGTTGCTGCTCTGGGCGGGCGGCGACGGCGATCGGGCGGTGACGGCCGGGGAGCCTGCCCCGTGGGCGGTCGAGTGGCTGGCCGGGCGCCGCGAGCGCGCCGGGCGGACAGCGGGTGCGCCCCCGGGCGGGGGCGCGGCGTCGCGTGCGCCCGCCGACCCGGAGGCCGCCGAGCGGCGGGCCGCCCGCCGGATGCAGCGGATCGGCGCCGGAGCCATGGAACTGGAGCAGCGCCTGGAGGATCTTCTCCAGTCCGGCCTGGCCTCGGCCGGACGTACCGGTGGGGGTGATTCTCATCCGGGCGGATCCGGGAGCGCGGGCGGCTCCTGGGACGAGACGGCCGCCCGTATGGTCGACGCCCAGGCACCCGGCCTCGCCGCGCGGGTACGGGAGTTGGGCTCGGTGGTCGCGTCCGGCGCCGACTGGCCGGCCCGGCTGCTGGAGGAGTGCGCGCTGCTGCACCTCCTCGATCAGGGGTTCCTGGGCCTCGACCGGCTTCCGGCCCCGCTCGCGGCGACGGTCCGCTCCCGTGTCGGACTCACCACCGAGGCGGCGGAACTGCTGACCGGCCCCGATGCGGCAACGGTCCGGGACCGCTGGCTGGTGCTCGCTCAACAGGACAGCAACGACGGGAAGTTGCTCACCCGCAGAATCTTTCTCCGGGGCGAGCGCACCGGCCGGATGGCCCTGCATCTGTCGTTCGGAGGCTCCCACCGCCCGCTGGACCTGGCCCTGCCGCCCGGTCTGGTCCTCGACGCGGACCTCGCCTACTACCCCGGCGCCCGCCCGCTGCGTGCGGCCCTGGGCGAGCGGCACGCCCCGGCGGCCCCCGGACCGGTGCCACCCGGCTGCGGCATCGATGCCGCGCTGACCGCGTACGGCGATGCACTGCGCGACGACCCCTGGCTGGATTCCTGGCCGGTGGTGCTCACCGACGTCACGTCCATACCGGGCCGCGACGGGGCGCCCTGGCAACTGGCCGATGCGGACGGGGAGTCGGCGCTGCCGCTGGACCCGCGCTCTTCCGGCCGGGCGAGCCGGTGGCAGCTGGCCGCCATATCGGGCGGGGCGCCGGTCACGGTCTTCGGCGAATGCGGTCACCGCGGCTTTCTGCCGCTGACCGTCTGGGACCCCACCCCGGTGTCCCTGTGACCCGGCCCCCGGCTTCGCCCGCCCCGGCTCCCCGCCCTCCGCGCAAGCCGCCCACCACCGACGCCTGGAAGACCTGAAAGGCCTGAAAGAGGGGGATGACGAGCATGACGAGCACCACGACCATCATGAGCAACACCAGCAGCACGAGCGGCACCAGCGGCACGAGCGACATGAGCGGCACCAGCAGCACCTCGCCCACTTCACCCACCCCGCTCCCTTCGCCCGCCCCGCCTGCTTCGTCCGCCCCACCGCCCACATCCACCTCCCCCACATCCGCCTCCTCCGCAGCCGCCTCCCCCGGCCCGGCCACCCCGGCCGACTGGTCCGCCCTCGTGAGCGCCGCGCTCCTCGGGACCGAGCGCCGGTCCCCGCCGGTGGCGATGCGGTCCGGGCAGGGCGGTGCGGCCGCGCTCCTGGATGCGGCCGCGGTGAGCACGGTGCGCCGCCGCGCCGCGCTACGCCCCGCGCCGGCCGGCGAGCGGCCCGCCCCGGCCCCGGCCGATCCGCGGCCCCCGCTGCCGCCCGCGGCCCGTCGCCGGCTCTCCCTGCTGCTCGCCGACCGCGGCGGCGCCGGAGGCAGCAGCCGCCGGGGGACGGCCCCCGACCTCACCGAACTGCTCCCCCAGTGGCTGGCCGCCGCCGACGGATACGGCTATCGCGCCCCGGAGGCACTGCTTCCGGAGCTGCTCGACGCCGCCCGGGCCCGTACGGATCTGCGGCCCGCCGCGCTGGCGCTGGCGGGACCGCGCGCCCTGTGGCTGGCGCGGCTCAACGACGAATGGAAGTTCGCGCTCCGCGGGATCGGCGGCCCGGCCGGGTTCCCCCTCGGTGACGGTCCCGAGGGCGTACGGCAGCAGTGGGAGGAGGGCCTGTTCGCGGAGCGGGTCGCCCTGTTGACCGCGCTGCGCCGGCACGACCCGCCGGCCGGCCTGGCGCTGCTGGCCACGACCTGGTCCACGGAGCGGGCCGAGGACCGCCTGATGTTCCTCGACTCGCTGCGCGAGGACCTCTCGGCGGCAGATGAGCCCTTCCTCGAACGGGCGCTGTCCGACCGCAGCCGCAATGTCCGCGCCACGGCCGCCGAGTTCCTCTCCACCCTGCCGGCCTCCGCGTTCGCGGCCCGTATGGCCAAGCGTGCGCACGCCTGCATCGGCCTGGACCGTACGTCGGGCAGCACGAGAATCGCGGTGGAGGCGCCGCACGAGTGCGACGCGGCGATGCAACGGGACGGCGTGGCTCCCAAGCCGCCCTCCGGGCGGGGCGAACGGTCCTGGTGGCTGGGCCAGTTGGTGGAGGCAACGCCGCTGGACAGCTGGCGCGAGCGCTTCGGGGGCCGGGAGCCGGCGGCGATCGTCGCGCTGCCGGTGGCGGACGACTGGCGGACGGAACTGCACGATGGCTGGTGCCGGGCCGCGGTGCGCCAGCAGAGCGCCGACTGGGCGCGGGCCCTGCTGGGTGCGCCGGGCGCGCCGCCCCAGGCCGCCGAGGTCTCACCGGCCGGCTCGTCGCGGGATCTGACGAAGCTGCTGGCCGTGCTGCCCGCGGACGAACGGGCCCGGTGGGTGGCGGAGTTCATCGCGGCGCACGGTTTGTCGGACGCCTTCCGGATGCTCGGGGTGTGCGCGGTCCCCTGGGCGGAGCCGCTGGGCCGCGCCGTCGTCGATGCGCTGGACATCGCCCGGGACGCGGGCAGCTACCCCTGGAGCTTCAGCGGGGTGATGGGCCTGGCCGAGCGCTGTCTGGACCCGGCGGCCGCAGACCGTCTCGACATGCTCACCGCCGTCACGGACGAGCCGGAGGGCGCCTCACCGGGCTCCGGCGGCTACTGGTCCGAGGCCTTCCAGCGCCTGGTCGGCACCCTGCGCCTGCGCGCCACGATGCGTGCCGAACTCACGCCGCCGCCCGGACTCACGCCGCCGCCCGCCGCCCCCGCGCCGGCCGGGGAGACCGGGGAAGCCGGGGAGACCGGCCGGAGGACGCCATGACCCGCCGCGCCCCGGCCGCCCCAGAGGGTGTCCGCGTGGTGCACGTGCCCGGCGCCGCCTCAGACCGCCAGCGAGCGCACGTTCGCCTGGACCCACTCCACGATCGAGGCGGTCGTCGCGCCCGGCGTGAAGATCTCCGCGACGCCCTGTGCCTTGAGCGGCGGGATGTCGGCCTCGGGGATGATGCCACCGCCGAAGACCTTGATGTCCGCCGCGTCACGTTCCTCCAGGAGGGCGATGACCTTCGCGAAGAGGGTGTTGTGGGCGCCGGAGAGGATGGACAGCCCGATCGCGTCGGCGTCCTCCTGGATCGCGGTGTCGACGATCTGCTCCGGGGTCTGGTGCAGCCCGGTGTAGATCACCTCCATACCGGCGTCGCGCAGCGCCCGCGCGATGACCTTGGCACCCCGGTCGTGCCCGTCCAGGCCCGGCTTGGCCACCACCACACGGATCGGCCCCGACCTTCCCCCGTGCCTGAACGGCCCGGGAGGTACCCCCATCGCGCCCTGGCTCCCCGCTTGCGCCCCGTCCTGCCGAGCCACACCCATCACTGCCTCCAAGCCATGCACGGCACTGTGGTGCCGCCGAGCCGACAATCGATCGCGCGACCGCGATCCGGCGGCCACGAGCGTGAACGAACGTTATCGCCAGCATCCCGTACCCAGCCGTTTCGTGACATCCGGGGAGGGGGAAATCACACCTGGGACACGTTCGCTATGCGCCGCGTTCCACGTGTCGTTACGCCACGGCCTCGTGGCGCAGCGCACGCGGGCCGGGCGCACGGGGAGCCGCAGCCGAACCACCGCGCCGCCGGGCGCGCATCAGGGCGGGCCACGCCGCAGGCCCGCCGTCGCTGCGCATGGCTTCCCACGAGGGCATACGGGGGTCACAGTCGCCTCCCGCGTGCCGTTCGGGAGGTCGGCATGCAGGCCCTGCCCTTTCTCTCCGCACCCCTTCTGCTCGCGCGCCTTCTTGCCGCACCGCTCCAGTACGCGCGCCGGCTCCCCACCCGCACCTCTCCTCTTCTTCTCCGCAGCACGGTCGTCGACCTGGCGGTGCTCGCCGCCCATCTGCTGCTCTATCCGACCGGTATGTCCCAGGAACGCCCCGCACCACCCCCGGCCGCCGAACCTCCCGACGGGCTCCGGACAGACGGGCGCCTGACATCGAAGGTCCCGCAGCCTGCCGTCGCCGCGCCCACGCTGCTGCCGACCGAGGGCCGCGCGCATCCGCCGGTCCTCCTGCTCCATGGCTTCATCGACAACCGCTCCGTCTTCGTCCTGCTGCGCCGCTCACTGCACCGGCACGGCTGGTGCCATGTCGAGGCGCTCAACTACTCCCCGCTGACCTGCGATCTCCGCAAGGCCGCCGAGTTGCTCGGCCGTCATGTGGCGGAGGTGTGCGCGCGGACCGGTCACCGCCGGGTGGACATCGTGGGCCACAGCCTCGGCGGCCTCATCGCCCGCTATTACGTCCAGCGGCTCGGCGGCGATGCCCATGTCCGCACGCTGGTCACGCTCGGCACCCCGCACTCCGGCACCCGTATCGCGCCCCTGATGTCGGCGCACCCGATCGTCCGGCAGATGCGGCCCGATTCCGAGGTGATCGCGGAGTTGTCGCTTCCGGCACCGAATTGCCGCACCCGATTCGTGGCCTTCTGGAGTGAGGCGGACCAGGTGATGATTCCGGCCACGACGGCCAGAATCGATCACCCGGATGTGATCGCCGACAATGTGCATGTCGCCGGTGTCGGACATCTCGCCCTGCCGGTCAACGCCACCGTCGCCGCCGGAATACGCACGGCACTGGCATCGGCGGAGGAGGCGGAAGGAGAAGGAGCGGCGGACACCATTTCGGTGGCCTGACCCGAGCCCGTACCGAGAGTCCCCACTGCCGCCTCGTGCGACGCATCAGCGGCGTCCCGCGGGCGACACGATCTTGTCGTGTTGTCGAACAAACCTCGAACGAGGCGCCAAGAGCTGGCATGGGACCGCCGAAAGGCGGCCAAATGCCCGGTCTGGCCGAGCGTAAAACCAGTTGAAGATTGTCGCCATCGCATACCGCCGGGTACAGTCGCCGCTAATTCTCCTGCTGCCGAGGCGAAAGAGAAGTTGGTGAACGACCGTCACCCATCGGAGGCTCAGCCTTCGACCGGCTCTGCTTCCGACGCCTCGTATGCGCACTATCCGGCCTACGACTCCTACGCGCAGCAGTCCCCGGCCGGCACCGCCCAATACGGCGACGGCGACCCGCTCTTCGGCTCGCTCCCCGGCTCGTACGAAACCGGCATGTACGACACCGGCACCTATGGCACCGGGATGTACGACACCGGCGCCTACGACACGGGTGCGTACGGGATGAGTGCGTACGGCACGGGCACCTTCCACACCGGCGCTTATGGCGGCGGGGCCTGTTCCACGGACGGCGGCCAGGCCGGCGACGCCTACGGCACCGGCGCGTACCCCACGATGCAGTGGGACACCGGCTCCTATGACACCGGCGCCTATGCCGTCGCCGACCCGCAGGCGGCCGCCGGGGGCTACGACCCGTACGCGCACACCGCCTACGAGCAGCCGGCGCAGGACACCACCGGTTACTCCTCCTCGTCCGCGTACGACACGGGCGGGTACGAAACCGCCGGATACGAGACGACGGCGTACGAAGCCACCTCTTACGGGTACGGCGGGTTCGACACCGGAAGCTTTTCCACCGGCGGCTGCGACACCGGCAGTTACGCGACCGGCAGTTATGACAGCGGTAGTTACGACACCGGCAGTTACGCCACCGGCGCTTACGAGACGGCCGAGACCTTCGAGAGCACCGGCGGCTTCGACGCCCTCAGCCGGCAGGCCACCGCGCTCCAGGAGACCGCGAGCTACGAGGCCACGGCGATCTGGTCGACCACCGACCAGGGCCTGATCGCCGGCATCCCGGCGCAGGCCGGCCCGCCCGCGGCCGAGACCGCCCCCTGGGACAACACCCCGTGGGACGAAACCGCGCCCTTCGACACAGCGCCCTTCGAGGCCGCACACCCTGGGAGCGACCGGCACGGCAGCGGCCCGTACGAGTCCGACGGCTACGACGGGTACGACACCGGACGCCACGGCACGGACGGCAATTCCCCCGTCGGCGCCGGTGACACCGAGGAGCACGGCGAGCTGGGCGACGCCGCCGCCGTGGCGGACGCCATGACACAGGCCATGCCGATCCCCGTCCCGGCCGACGCCCCCGCCGGCCGCCGGGCCGCCGGGCCGGAAGCCGGGAAGGCCGCCCGCGGCCGGGGCCGGCGGCGCCCGGTGAAGCGGTCGGCGCTGCTGACCGTCGCCGTCCCCTCGGTCGCCGCCATGGGCGTCTGCGCCGTGGCCGCCGCGTCCGTCGCCCACTTCGGCGGGGACGACAAGGCCGAGGCGACCGCGCAGGCCGCGTCCGACGCGGGGGCCGTCAAACCGTCCGCGGCCAACAGCAAGCTCGACACCCAGCTCGCCGGACTCAGCGCCAGCGCGGACGACTTCCGCGACCGGGCCAGCCGTACCCAGGAGCGGATCGACCTCAAGGAGCGCCAGGCGCTGGACCGCAAGCGCAAGGCGGAGGCGGCGGCCCGCAAGGAGGCCATGCGCCCCAAGTACGTGCTGCCGGTGACCCAGCACGGGCTGAGCGCCACCTTCGGCCAGGCCGGCGTCAACTGGATGTCCGTGCACACCGGCATCGACTTCCCGGTCAGCTACGGCACTCCGGTCATGTCCGCGACCGACGGCACCATCCGCACCCAGTGGAACTCCGCCTACGGCAACATGGCGATCGTGACGGCGCCCGACGGCACCGAGACGTGGTACTGCCATCTGAGCAGCACCAAGATCCGCTCCGGGCAGGTCAAGGCCGGTGACCGGATTGCCTATTCGGGCAACTCCGGCAACTCCACCGGACCGCATCTGCACTTCGAGGTGCGCCCGGGCGGCGGCGCGGCGGTGGACCCGCAGCCGTGGCTGCGCGACCACGGCCTCAACCCGAACTGACCGCCCCCCGCACGGCCTGCGTTACAGCTTCTCCACCGGCGCATACCGCAGCAGCAGCCGCTTGGGCTTCTCGCCGCCGAAGTCGATGGTCGCCTCGGCGTTGTCGCCGCTGCCCTTGACGCCCACGACCGTGCCGAGCCCGAAGCTGTCGTGGGTGACGCGGTCGCCGATGGCCAGCGCGACCACCGGGCGGTCCTTGGTGCGGCGGGTGGCGAAGCCGCTCGGGCCCTTGCCGCGCGACGACAGGGCGGAGCCGAGGCCGCCACCGCCCGACAGCGCGCCCATCGACGCGGACGGCGTCGCCTGGCCGGTCCGCTTCCACTCGACGTACTCGCCCGGGATCTCCTCCAGGAACCGGGAGGGCGGGTTGTACGAGGGCTGGCCCCAGGCGCTGCGCATCGTCGAGCGGGTGACATAGAGGCGCTCGCGGGCGCGGGTGATGCCGACGTAGGCCAGCCGGCGCTCCTCCTCCAGCTCCTTGGTCTGGCCCAGCGCGCGCATGTGCGGGAAGACGCCGTCCTCCATGCCGGTCAGGAAGACCACCGGGAATTCCAGGCCCTTGGCGGTGTGCAGCGTCATGAGGGTGATGACGCCGCTGCCCTCCTCGTCCTCGTCCGGGATCTGGTCGGAGTCGGCGACCAGTGCGACCTGCTCCAGGAAGTCGGCGAGGGTGCCAGGGTTCTCTTCGCCGCGGTCCTGCTCGAATTCCAGGGCCACGGCGGCGAGTTCCTGAAGGTTCTCGATCCGGGTCTCGTCCTGCGGGTCGGTGGAGGCCTGGAGCTCGGCGAGGTAGCCCGTACGCTCCAGGACCGCTTCCAGGACGGTGGCGGGACCGGCGCCGGACTCGACGATGGTGCGCAGCTCCTCCATGAGGACGTTGAAGCGCTTGACGGCGTTGGCGGAGCGGGCCGCCATGCCGTACGCCTCGTCGACCCGGCGCAGCGCCTGCGGGAAGGTGATCTTCTCGCGGAGCGACAGGGCGTCGATCATCGCCTCGGCGCGGTCGCCGATGCCGCGCTTGGGGACGTTCAGGATGCGGCGCAGCGGGACGGTGTCCTCGGGGTTGGCGAGCACCCGCAGATAGGCGAGGACGTCGCGGACCTCCTTGCGCTCGTAGAAGCGCACGCCGCCGACGACCTTGTAGGGCAGCCCGACCCGGATGAAGATCTCCTCGAAGACCCGGGACTGGGCGTTGGTGCGGTAGAAGACGGCGACATCGCCGGCCCTGGCGTCCCCGGCGTCCGTCAGGCGGTCGATCTCGTCGGCGACGAACTGCGCCTCGTCGTGCTCGGTGTCGGCGACGTAGCCGGTGATCCCGGGGCCGCTGCCGGCGTCCGTCCAGAGGTTCTTGGGGCGGCGGTTCTCGTTGCGCTCGATGACGGCGTTGGCGGCGGACAGGATCGTCTGCGAGGAGCGGTAGTTCTGCTCCAGCAGGATCGTGGTCGCGTCGGGGTAGTCCTCCTCGAACTGGAGGATGTTGCGGATGGTGGCGCCGCGGAAGGCGTAGATCGACTGGTCGGCGTCACCGACGACGCACAGCTCGGCCGCGGATTCGGCGGGGCCGACCAGCTCGCGGACGAGGGTGTACTGGGCGTGGTTGGTGTCCTGGTACTCGTCGACGAGGACATGGCGGAAGCGGCGGCGGTAGTGCTCGGCGACATCGGGGAAGGCCTGGAGCAGATGGACCGTCGTCATGATGATGTCGTCGAAGTCCAGGGCGTTGGCCTCGCGCAGCCGCGACTGGTACATCGCGTACGCCTCGGCCAGCGTCTTCTCAAAACCGTCGGACGCCGTCCCGGCGAAGGTCTCCTCGTCGATGAGCTCGTTCTTGAGGTTGGAGATCTTCGCGCTGAAGGACTTGGGCGGGTAGCGCTTGGGGTCCAGATCCAGATCGCGGCAGACCAGGGCCATCAGGCGCTTGGAGTCGGCGGCGTCGTAGATCGAGAAGGACGAGGTGAAGCCCAGTTTCTTGGACTCGCGGCGCAGGATGCGGACGCAGGCGCTGTGGAAGGTGGAGACCCACATGGCGTTCGCCCGGGGGCCGACGAGCTCCTCGACGCGCTCCTTCATCTCGCCCGCGGCCTTGTTGGTGAAGGTGATCGCGAGGATCTGGCCGGGGTGGACATGGCGCTCGGCCAGCAGATGAGCGATGCGGTGGGTGAGCACCCGGGTCTTGCCGGAGCCGGCGCCGGCGACGATCAGCAGCGGGCCGCCGGTGTGCACCACGGCGGCCTTCTGCTCGTCGTTGAGGCCTTCGAGCAGCGCGGCGGGGTCGACGGCGGGGCGGGCGGCGCCGTCGCGGTAGTACGTCTCCCGGGGGCCGGGCGCGTCGTATTTCCCGCCGAAGAGGTCGTCGGGGATCTCCTCGGGGGCCGGCTCGTGCTCGTCCTCGGGAGGCGGCGGGGGCTCCTCGCCCTTGTGGCCGAGGTCCGCCAGGAAGCTGTCGTCAAAGAGGCTGCTCATCGCCCACCGAGTCTAGGCCGCCGCACTGACAGCCCGCCGCGGAGTGCCGATTGTCGGCGGAATTCGGGGCTCGCGGGGCGGTCCGCGGGTCGGGGGGCCGGGTCCGGGGCAGCCCGGGCGCGCGTCGTCTACCCGAATCCGACATCTGCCACAACAACCCCCGGATCGCGTTCAGGTCACAAAAAGGTTTCGGGCATATCGAACATCAGCCTTCACAGGAGCCACACGAGTTGGCTAACGTCCTCGCTCAGGCAGCCCGCCTCCCCGCGTACGACAGCGTCCGCACGGGCCGCCGCGCCGAGTCCGGCCCTGCCTCACGGCACCCGGAGCCGGGGACCCACCAGCACCACCGGGGTGAATCGATCCGTACGGCCGTCTCAGGCGGACGTCAGGACCGTAGGGCAAGCCTTCCGTCATCGACACCGCCCGAACCCGACAGCTAACCCGGTAGGCGGTCCACGGAAGGAGTTGCCGGCCTTGGCGTCCCATCGCAAGCCGCGCACCAGCGTCCTCGCCTCGCCCGGAGGCCGCCGTACGGCTGCCGGGCTCACCACCGCGGCCCTCGCGTCGGTCACCCTGCTCTCGCAGTCCGCCGACGCGGCCCCCCGAGCGCCCAAGCCCACCATCGAAGAGGTCAAGAAGAAGGTCGACGACCTCTACCACCAGGCCGAGCTGGCCACCGAGAAGTACAACGGGGCCAAGGAGCGCGCCGACGCACAGCGCCACACCGTCGACGGGCTGCTCAATGCCGCCGCCAAGCGTGCCGAGCAGATGAACCGGTCCCGGCACCAGCTGGGCATGTTCGCCTCGGCGCAGTACCGCACCGGTGGGATGAACCCGACGGCGCAGCTGATGCTCGCCAAGGACCCGCAGCAGTTCTTCGACCGCAGCCACCTCATGGAGCGGCTGACCGGCCGGCAGAAGCAGGCCGTCACCGACTACCAGGAGCAGGCGGCCGCCGCGGCGCACCAGCGGGTCAAGGCGACCGACAGCCTGGAGCAGCTGCAGAAGTCCCAGGCCTCCCTCAAGGAGTCCAAGCGCTCCGTCCAGGACAAGCTGTCCGAGGCCCGTCAGCTGCTGTCCCGGCTGACCGCCCAGGAGAAGGCGCGGCTGGCCGCGCTGGAGCGCCAGAAGGAGGCGGCCGCCAAGCGCAAGGCCGAGGAGGAGGCGCGCAGGCAGCAGGAGCGCGAGCGCCAGCGGCAGCAGGACGGCGGCGGTTCGACGGGCGGCCAGACCGGTGGCGGGACCGGCAGCTCGACCGGCGACTCGTCCTCCACCAAGGCCGAGCAGGCGCTCGCCTTCGCCCGCGCGCAGATCGGCAAGCCGTACGTCTGGGGCGCCACCGGCCCCAGCTCCTACGACTGCTCGGGCCTGACGCAGGCGGCGTGGAAGGCGGCCGGCGTCACGCTGCCGCGGACCACCTGGGACCAGGTCAAGGTCGGCCAGCGAGTGGCCACCAAGGATCTGCAACCCGGTGACCTGGTCTTCTTCTTCGACGACATCAGCCACGTCGGGATGTACATAGGCGGCGGCAAGATGATCCACGCGCCGCACCCGGGCGCCAGCGTCCGGGAGGAATCGATCTACTACATGCCGATCTACGGGAGCGTCCGCCCGGGCTGAGGCCCAGTGCCCTGCGCTCCCCCACGGAACCACCCCCCACGGTCACCCCCCACACGCCACCGCGCGGCCGTCGCCTCCGAATACGGAGTGCGAGGACCGCGCGGTGTGCTGTTGTGGGGCGGTGGTCCGCTTGCCCGGAATCCCGGGGCGCCGCTCAGGTCCGGACCGGGACGCCGGGCAGGTCCGGACCGGGGCGCCGGGCAGGTCCGGACCGGGGCGCCGCTCAGACTCGAACCGGGGCGCCGCTCAGGTCCAGAGCACCGCGATGAAGATGTTGGCCATCGTCAGCGCACCGACCGCGCCGAAGAGCGGCTTGGCGATCGTCTCCTCGTCCCGCTTGACGTAGACCAGCGCGAGGATCACCACCAGCACGGCCATCTTGATGCCGATCTTGAGGGTGTTGACGTGGTGGCCCTGGGCCTCGTTGAGGCCGACCAGCGCGACGCCGGTGACCAGCATCGTCAGCGCGCCGTGCAGCATGGCCGGCACGAAGCGGGCGGTGCCCGCGCCCATCGCCTTCATCTGGGTCATGAAGCCGCCGAGCAGGGCGGCGATGCCGATGATGTGCAGGCCGACGAAGAGATTGATTACTACGTCCATAGTGCGGGATCGTAGCCGCCGCATAGCACGGCCCTGCGGGCAGGGCGCCCACAATCGTCGCTTCGGTCAGGCCGGACCGGTACCGGCCGTGCAGCCGCCGACGGCACGGTCATCCGCACACCGGCACCGGTCGAAAGCGAACAATGCCGGGCAATCGGACTCCCCGGCGCGACACCCAGGCTTAGCGTCCTCCTCCAGGCGGTCGACTCCCCGCCTTCGCCGGCCCCCCACCGGCGTCCTGTCGGCCGCCTCGCCGCGAGGTGCGGCGGCGGTTCGTTGCCCCCGTGACGGACCGCCGCCGGCCCCCGGCTCGAAGGGAAGGAAGTGACGGCCACCGTGGCCTCGCACCGCAAGCCCAGGCAGCATCCGCTCGCCTCGCTGACCGGCGGCACCCGCACCGCCCGTACCGCCGCCACACTGGCACTCGCCGGTGCCGCCACCGCCACCGTCTTCGACGGCACCGGCCAGGCCGCATCCCCGCCCACCCCCGCCCAGGTCAAGGGCCGGATCAACGCGCTGTACCAGGAGGCAGAGGTGGCCACCCAGAACTACAACGGTGCGAAGGAAGCCGCCGGCACCGCACGCCAGGAGCTGAGCAGGCTGCAGGACGAGGCCGCCCGCCGGACCCAGAAGCTCAACGCCGCCCGCACCGAGCTGGGCGCCCTGGCCGCGAGCCAGTACCGCTCCGGCGGGGTGGACCCGACCGTACGGCTGCTGCTCTCCGCGGACCCGCAGCGCTATCTGGACGGCGCCGCGGTGCTGGAGCGTGCGGGCAGTCATCAGGCGACCGCGGTGGCCGGTTACGCGCGCCGGCTCGGCAGCGTACGGCAGGTCCGGCAGCGGGCCGAGGAGACCGCGGAGCGGCTGGCGGCCACCGAGGCCACGCTGAAGAAGCACCGGGTCACGGTCGTCCACAAGCTGGACGCCGCCGAGCAGTTGCTGAGCCGGCTGACCGCCGAGCAGCGGCAGCGGATGGCGGGACGGGACGGTGCCGGTACGGCTCGTGCGGACCGGGGGGCGCGCGGGGACGGCCCTCTCGACGGGATCCTCCACGGCTCAGGGGCCGCCGCGGCCGCCGCCCCCAACCCCCGTGCCGCGCGGGCCGTTTCCTTCGCCTACGCCGCGCTGGGCAAGCCGTACGTCTGGGGCGCGACGGGCCCCTCCGCGTACGACTGCTCGGGGCTGACCCAGGCCGCCTGGAAGTCCGGCGGCGTCGCGCTGCCGCGGACCACCTACACCCAGATCAGCTCCGGGCCGCGCATCGACCGGTCCCAACTCGCCCCCGGTGACCTGGTGTTCTTCTACTCCGGCATCAGCCATGTGGGGCTCTACATCGGGGGCGGCAAGATGATCCACGCACCGCATCCGGGGGCGCCGGTACGGATCGCGCCGATCGACCAGATGCCGTTCGCGGCGGCGACCCGGCCGGGTTAGGACCCGGCCGGGGGGCTGCCGGGCTCAGGTTGCCCGCGCCGGCCTGGCCGGCTCGGGACTGCCGGCGGCGGCCCGCCCGGCGCAGGGGCTTGGGCGCGGGCCGGGCGGAGCATTACGCCCGGAGGTACATCCCCAGCCAGCGGAAGATCTCCGGTACCTGGTGGCGCCATACGACCATGGTGTGACCGCCCGCGTTCGCCGGGATCAGCTGGACGGTCACCGTCGTCGGACGCTTCGCGAGCCCGCGCAGACCGATGCCGGCCTGGTAGCCGTCGCCCGCCGCGCCCGACACGTACAGCGCGGTCCGCGGCGGCTTCCCTGCCGCGTTGGCGGACTTCAGGATGTGCATCGGGTTGGACTCGATGCGCAGCTTGGGGTCCTTGCCGGCGAGCGAATCGCGTTCCAGCGCCGGGTCGTTGTAGCCGGACATGGCGACGCCGGCGCGGTAGCGGTCCGGGTGGGACAGCGCGAGCTTGGCGGCGCAGTGCGCGCCGGCCGAGTAGCCGGCCAGGGCCCAGGAGTCCGGCTTGTCGCCGGCCCGGAAGTTGTCGATGACCATCTTGCGCACGTCGACGGTCAGCCAGCTGTCGGCGTTGACCTGCCCGGGGACGTTGACGCATCCGGTGTCCGCGCCGGCGAGGAGATCGGTGCGCGGCGCCACCAGGATGGCCGGTTTGACCAGGCCGCGCTGCATCAGCGGCTGGAGCTGTTCGGCCGCGTGGATCGAGCCGAACCAGGACTTCGCCGAGCCGGGGTAGCCGGGCAGCAGCTCGACCACCGGGAACTTCTTGTTCCGGTAGGCCGGGTCGTTGTACTGCGGCGGAAGCCAGACGTACACCTCGCCGATGACCCCGGATATCCGGCCCTTGAGGTCGGTCATCTGCACACCGGGGCCCACCCTGGGGTCGTCGGCCGGGCGGAACCGCTGGAGCTGCTTGGGCTCGTTCTTGATCTGCTGGCCGCCCATACCGTCGGGGCCGAGGTCCTTCGCGGCCGCGACATGGCTGTCGGTGCCGAGCAGATCGCCCCAGGTGTCATAGAGATTGTTGGCGTTGTTGACCAGGACGAAGACCACGGTGATGGCGGTGACCTGGGCGAACAGCAGCATCAGCAGCCGCGCGAGGCCGCGCACCAGGGGCGGCCCGGCTATCCGGCCCCACAGGGCGAGCGGCAGCACGACGGCGACAATCAACAGCGTGATCGAGGTGAGAAAGAAGGGCGTGCCCGTCAGGCTCATCGGGTCTCGCTTCCAGGACAGCTACGCGAAGGATGGGGATGGTTCCGGCCCCGCCTTCGGCAGTGAGCCTCTCCGCGCCCTTAGATGGTGATCCGCGCAGTCCTGGTTGCCCGTCTTTGGTGCTTCTTTACACCCTCGTCATCCCCTCATCAAATACCCGCCGCTCCCCGGCTCCCGCGCCGGGGACCGCAGGTCAGACCAGTCGCCGGGCCGCCGCCCAGCGCGTCAGCTCATGGCGGTTGGAGAGCTGGAGCTTGCGCAGCACCGCGGAGACATGGGACTCGACCGTCTTCACGGAGATGAACAGCTGCTTGGCGATCTCCTTGTACGCATAGCCGCGGGCGATCAGCCGGAGGACCTCCCGCTCGCGCTGGGTGAGACGGTCGAGGTCCTCGTCGATCGGCGGGGCGTCCGTCGAGGCGAAGGCGTCCAGGACGAAGCCGGCCAGCCGTGGCGAGAAGACCGCATCGCCGTCGGCGACCCGGAAGACCGCGTCGACCAGGTCCGTACCCGTGATCGTCTTGGTGACATAGCCGCGGGCTCCGCCGCGGATGACGCCGATGACGTCCTCGGCCGCATCGGAGACGGAGAGCGCGAGGAAGCGGACCGGGCGCTCGGCGTCGGCCATCAGCGCGGCGCTGCGGCGCAGCACCTCGACGCCGCCGCCCCCGGGGAGATGGACGTCCAGGAGGACGACCTCGGGGCGGGTGGTGGTGATGACCGTGACCGCCTGGTCGACATCGGCGGCCTCGCCGACCACCTCGACGCCGGTGCGCCCCGTCTCACCGATCTCCGCCTGGACGCCCGTACGGAACATCCGGTGGTCGTCGACCAGCACGACCCGTACGGTCCGGTCGCCGGCCGCCTCGCGGCCGGTCCCGTCCTGCTGTGCGCCCTCGCTGGTCATCTCTTCCGCCCGTCCCTCGGTGTCTGCCCCGTCATCATCCCGTGCGCCGGCCCGCGGTGTCGCCACCGGCCGCCCCCGGCCCGGCGCCGTCATGCGTCGTGCTCCTCGGCCGCGCGTTCCATTTCCAGCTCGACGACCGTGCCGCCCTCCGGAGCGGAGCGCAGCCGGGCCGTCCCGCCGTTGCGCTCCATCCGTCCGATGATGGACTCCCGTACGCCCATCCGGTCCTCGGGGACCGCGTCCAGGTCGAATCCGGGGCCGCGGTCGCGTACCGAGACGAAGACCGTGCGGCCCTCCACCTCGGCGAACACCTGCACCGCGCCGCCCTCGCCACCGTACTTGGCGGCATTGACCATCGCCTCGCGTGCGGCCTGCATCTGGGCGCCGAGCGCCTCGTCCAGCGGGCAGTCACCGACGACCACGACCTCGATGGGGACGCCGTGGTGGTCCTCGACCTCGGCGGCGGCCTTGCGGACCGCCTCCGCCACCGTGGCCGGCTCCTCGTCCTCCTCCTTGCCGCGGCCCTCGGGCTTGTAGAGCCAGGCGCGCAGTTCGCGCTCCTGGGCACGGGCCAGCCGCGCCACCTCCCGGGGGTCGTCGGCGTTGCGCTGGATCAGGGTGAGGGTGTGCAGGACCGAGTCATGGACATGGGCGGCCACTTCGGCGCGCTCCTGGGCACGGATGCGCATCAGCCGCTCCTCGGAGAGGTCCTGGGTCATCCGGACGAGATAGGGGCCCGCCAGCAGCGCGATGCCGACGACGACGGCGAGGGAGGCCTGCAGCACCGAGCCGAGATGGCGCACCGATCCCTGCAGCACGACGATGATGGTCACCCCGACGCAGACCAGCAGCACACCGGCCGCGCCGCGCAGCACGGGCAGCACGCCCTTGCGGCGGCCCAGCTCCAGCCACTGGGCGCGGCGGGAGTTGTCCGCCTGACGCCACACCAGGGCGACGCCGGCGCCGATCAGCAGCACCGGCCAGACATAGCCGTCGGCCCGGCCCAGCTGGAACCGGGAGGCGACGATCGAGGCGCCGATGAGCAGCGCGATCAGCGCGAAGACCTGGCCCCGGTCGGGCTTGTGCCGCGGCAGGCGGCGCTTCCCGTCGGCCGCGGCGGGGTGCCGGTGCTCCACGCCGCCGACGCCCAGCGGGACGAAGAACCAGAACGCGGCATACAGCAGGGCGCCCATGCCGTCGGCCATGAACAGGGCCACGAACACGATCCGCACCCAGGAGACCGGCAGCCCGAGATGCCCCGCCAGACCGCGCGCGACACCGCCGAGCAGCCGCCCGTCGGCGCTGCGGTACAGCTTTCGCACGGGCGGGTCATCCGGGTCCGGCGCCGGGGCGTATCCCGTCTCGGCGCGGGGTGGGGCGGTGGTCATGTCCCCGATCGTCACACGACGCCGCGGCGCGGGGCATCAGGGACGACCCTGAAGCCGTCCCTGAACTTTCACCGGGTGGGCCCGGGGGCGGATCGGGAGCCCCGGGGCCGGACATGGCGGCCGGAGCCGAAGCGGGCCGCTGCCCCGGGCCCGGTGCCGGCCGTCAGCTGGTCGGATCGGACCTGCGGAAGCCGTCCTTGATGTGCGTGAAGAGCTTCGCGAACTTGGTCCAGTTGTCCTTCGGCGCGGTCACGCAGATCGCGTACTCCTTGGCGCCCTCGCGGCCGAACCCGAGGTCGACGCCCCGGAAGGCGCGGGCCCGACCCTGGAAGGTGAACTCCCAGATCGCGGCGGGGTCGCCCTGGTAGACCGTGCGCTGCATCCGCAGCCGCGAGTAGACGGGGTACAACTTCTTGAAGGACCCCTCGACGTCCGTGAGGTGTTGCACCTGGTCGGGCGAGGAGAAGTCCAGGACGCTGAGAGTCATCTGGGCGCGGTCGGCGTCGGAGGAGTAGATGATCTCCCGTCCGCTGTCCCTGGCCTGCCGCTTCCAGCCGTCGGGCAGCGGGAAGGTCACACCGAGCGCGGACTCCGTGATCTTGCGGTAGCCGTCGGGGAGAGCCGGCGGCGGTCCGAGGCTGTTGTCCGGGACACGGGGACGCGCCGGGGCGTCCTTGTCCGCGGCCTCGTTGGTCACGCCGGTGTCGTCGCGCTGCGTCAGGTACCAGGCCGTGCCCGCCCCGCCGCCGGCGACCAGCACCCCGACGGCGGTCCAGACCGCGACCCGGGCACCCCTTCGCTTACGGGGCTTCTTGCCGCCGGAGGGCACGGCCACCGGGCCGGTCTTGGCCTCGCCGCCAGCGTCCGCGGCCGTACCGGCAGCGGTACCGTTCCGCGTCCCGGTACCCGTGCCGTTCCATGTGCCGGTTCCGTTCGTGGCGTACTCCGGGGCGGTGCCGTCCCCGCCCGTGGGCGCCACCGCCCGGGTCGGCGCATCCGTCTGCCCGTTCGTCGTGGCCGAGTCCGGGGCGCCGCGCCCGACCGTGCCCAGCGCGAGCGTCGGCCAGCCGAGCATCGCCGTGTCCACCTCGGCCTCGGAGGCCCGCAGCGCCTGCTCGACGACCTCGGCCGACGGCCGGTCCTGCGGCTCCTTGGCCAGCAGCGCCTCGATCAGCGGACCCAGCGAACCGGCGTTGCTCGGCGGCTCGTGCGGGTCCATGGCAATCGCGTAGGCCGTCTCGACCGCGGTGTTCTTCCGGAACGGGGGACGCCCCTCGACCGCCTGATAGAGCGTCGCGCCCAGCGCCCACAGATCGGAGGCGGGCCCCGGGGTTCCGCCCTTGACCCGCTCCGGCGCCAAGAAGTCGATGGAGCCCACCAGCTCACCGGTCTTGGTGAGCGTGGAGGCACCGCTGGCGACCGCGATACCGAAGTCGGTGAGCACGACCCGGCCGTCCTCACCGAGCAGGACATTGCCCGGCTTGACGTCCCGGTGCAGCACACCGGCGGAGTGTGCGGCACGCAGCGCCGCGATCATGCCGCGTCCGATACGGGCGACCTCGCGCGGGGTGAGCGAACTGTCGGCCCGCGCGGCTTCCTTGATGGCATCGCCGAGTGTCGTGGAGGGGACGTATTCCATGACGATGCAGGGCAGCCCGGCGTCGTCCACGACATCGTGCACCCCCACCACGTTGGGATGGTTGATGCGCGCCGCGGCCTGCGCCTCGCGGGTGGTGCGCTCATGACGCGTTGCCAGTTCGTCCTCTTCGAGCTGCGGCGAGACATGCAGTCGTTTGACCGCCACCTGGCGCCCGAGGAGTTCGTCCCGGGCCCGCCAGACGGTCCCCATACCGCCCTGGCCTATCCGTTCAACCAGGCGATATCGCCCGGCGACCAGTCGCCCCTCGTTCACCGACGCCGCCTCCGTCACCGCACGCCCCTCCGGAGCCCCGTACGTATCCAGGGCGCAACGATAGTCGCCACTGCGGGCGGACAGACCTTTGGCCACCACACGTACACGCCCTTCTTTCAAGCCGCGACAACAGCCCGGGGTCATATGCGAACGCACGAGGGATTTCACCACCCCCCTGGGGAGTCTCGGGGCCACCGGCCGCAGATCTCAGGGGTCCGCCAGGGTTTTCACCGATGCCGCGGCCCGGTGTTCCTTGTCACCATGGGCCCATGAGCGATACAGCCCCCGTCGAGGAACCGGCGCCCGGCAACCCTGCCGGCCCCGCCGTTCCCGCCCCGGCGCCTGCCCCGCTGCGCCGCAGCCGGCGGCACAAGGTGATCGGCGGGGTGTGCGCCGGCCTGGGCCGGCAGTGGGATCTCGATCCGGTGATCTTCCGGATCGTGCTCGCCGTGCTCTCCGTCGGCGGCCTCGGCCTCATCGTCTACGGCTTCGCCTGGCTGCTCATCCCCCTCGACGGCGAGGAGGAGAACGAGGGCCGCCGGCTGCTCTCCGGCCGGGTCGAGGGATCGGCGCTGACGGCCCTGCTGTTCGCGCTGGTCGGCTGCGGGCTGTTCCTGACCACGCTCGGCAAGGGCAGCACGATGCCGTTCGCCATCATGCTGATGCTGGCGGTGGCCGGCTCCGCCTATTGGTCGCGTCGGCGCCGGCAGGTGGGGGCGCAGGGCCCGGAGTCGCTGGACTCCGCCACCGCGCATGCCGTCGCCGATGCCCCGCCCGAGACCAAGGCGCCCCCGGTGCCGGCCTACCCCTCCTGGTGGCGCGACCCGCGCTCCAGGGAGGCGACCGGTCCGGCCTATCTGTGGGGGCCGGACAACGCCCCGCTCCCGCTCGACCTCAACTACCGGTATGAGCACGGCACCGGCGCGCCCACCGCCCCGTACGGCTCCTGGACCGGCGGGAGCCGTCCGCCCGGCGACCCTTCCACGCCGCCGCACGGCGCCCCTCCCGCCCCGCGCCGAACTCGCCACAGCGGCCGGTCGATCGGTGGCTGGACCTTCCTGCTCGCGCTGCTCGTCGGCGGCGGCACCGCGCTCGCCGTCTCCCGGCATGACGGCCTCGTCCCGTCCCTCCAGGCCGGGCTGGCGTGTGCGCTGGCCGTCTTCGGCCTCGGGCTCGTCCTCAGCACCTGGTACGGACGGACCGGCGGCGGCACGGTCTTCCTGGTGGTAGTCACCGCCCTGCTACTGACGGGGGCGGCGGCGATGCCCCGCAACCTCACCACCGACTGGCAGAAGCGCACCTGGACGCCCACCAGCGTCGGTGCCGTCCGGCCGCACTACGAGGTCGGGGCGGGGGAAGGCATGCTGGACCTCGGTGACCTCCCCCTCAAGGACGGCCGTACGGTCCACAGCAGCGTGGACGTGGCCTTCGGCCGCCTGGAGGTGCGGCTGCCGCAGGGAGTCAGCGCCCGCCTCCATGTCTCGCTCGGGATCGGCGATGTCCAGCTTCCCGGTGAGTCACCCCACGACGTGGACCTGTCGGCGGGCGACCGGCAGCGGACCATCACCCTGCCCGCCAACGGCCTCAAGAAGGGCGAGAAGCCGCGCGGTTCGGTGGATCTGAACCTCCATATCGGCGCCGGGCAGGTCGCCATCGAACGCCTCGCGCCGGACTCCGCCCCGCCGTCCCCCGTCGCGCCGACCGCCCCGAGCCCCCAGGGAGCCTCCCGGTGAACCGCCACCCCTTCGAGCCGGCCCGCCTCATCTCGGGACTCGCCGCCCTCACCGTCGGCGCGGGCTACGGCCTCGATGCCCTCGACCTCTGGCAGGCCCCCGGCCTCTGGCTGCTCCTTGCCCTCCCCGTCGGCCTCGCCCTCTCCGGCATCGCCGCCGCCTGGACCTCGGCCCGCCGCCACCGCACCCCGCCCGCAGACCCACCGCCCGTCACGCCCTCTTGACCAGGCGCACATCCTCCTGGCCCGGCACACGCACCTGACCCGGCGCCGCCCTCCCGCCCTGATGGACGCCGCACCCGGCCACCCGGCCGCCCCGCCACCCAGCAACCGCCCGCCCAGCAGCCCCCGCCCGCCTAGCCGTACAGCTGCGCACCGTGCCGCTTGCGGCGGTTCGAGAGGGCGGAGTCCAGGGAGAACCTCGGTGTTCCGGCCAGTACGAGCGGGACCCAGGCCATCAGGTAGGCCAGGTCGTTGCCGTAGTAGTACGGCGTGGTCGCCCAGCTCACGGTGAGCCACAGCATCAGCGAGATCAGCGCACCGCCGAACGCCGCCAGCCGCCCCAGCAGACCCACCAAGGCCCCCAGGCCGACCGCCAGTTCACCGGCCGCGATGGCATAGCCGAAGATCACCGGATTCTGCTGCGCAAGGTCGATGAGCTGCGGAAACGCCGCCGCGTCATGGACTTGGCGCAGTGTTTCACCCAGTGACCCCGCACCGGAGGCGGACAGGAACGCCGGGTCCGTCAGCTTGTCGATGCCTGCGTAAAGGAAAGTGGCGCCCAGGAAGAGCCGCAAGGGGAGCAGCGCATGGCGCGCCCACTGTCCCCGCATTCCGGTGGCGGGGCCGTCCAGGCTCGCACCTCCGAATTCGGCACCCATCGTGCGATTCGCATGAACCATGACGTCCGCCTCTCCGTTACCACCGGGCGCACACGATTGTGCCCGCGCCCGCGCCTCGTGGGGAGATACGTACGCACATGCGCAAGAGGTTCAACGGATGGATGCACTTCCGGCCGCTGGGGCACACGGAAAGGTCACGCCCCGACCGTCACACCACCGCGGACGGCCCTGCCGACGGTGGCCGCCAGAGGAGACGGCCCGGCAGAGGAGACAACCCGACCCCCGGCCCCCGACGCCCGCCGCCGGCCGCCCGACCGCCAACGCCCGGCAGCAGCCGCCCACAACCGCCCCCACCAGCTCCAAGACACGCCACCCGGACCAGCTCCACCGCCGCCCCGAAGATCCGCAGATCCGAAGCCCGCAGCCCCGAAACTCCGGAGCACACCCCACCCCTCAGTCCAAAATGTCCAGCGGATACCCAGCCGTCTCCACACCAGCGGCCGTGATCACCCGGACCTTCACCCGGCCCGGCTCGACATCGACCGGCACCGGAACCGTCAGCACCCCGTCCGTGGGATTGGCGAAGCCGCCGGCCACCGGGACCAGGGGGACGGGGACATGGACGTCGCCGATCCGCACCACGGTCCGGGCGAGCCGGTCGGGCGTGCCGGCGCCCGGCGGGACGAAGCCGGCGCCGCGGATCTCGATGTCGTCACCGGTGCGGACCGGTGCGGCGAGGTCGCCCAGCTCACGGGAGCGCACAACGGAGAGGATCACCGGGCGGCCGCCCGTCACCAGCTTCCCCATCAGGGAGGTCGTCCCGGAGAGCCCCGCCAGAAGCACCAGGCCCCAGGGCAGCTGCGGCAGTTCGTTCGCCTGCCGCGCCAGCCGTACCAGTGCACAGCCCAGGACGGCGGCGTTCACCAGGACGTACTGCACGTCCAGGAAGCTGCCGCGCCCCGCGTCGTCCGTCAGCAGATCGGCGGCGCGCGGCCGCTCCGCGGGAACCTTCTGCAGCCACCCGGACCGCACCCGCGCGCCGACCAGCCCGTACGCCAGCACGGCCACACCGCAGGCGACGCCAAGCATCGCCAGCAGGGAGCCGGACCGTGCGAGCGCCAGGCCCTGGAGCAGGGTGCGCCGCGCCTCCGGGGTGCCGGCCAGCGCCAGTTGCACCGCGAGCGTCAGGACGGCGTACAGCACCGCACCCGCCCAGCCGGCCGCCACCGTGCGTGAGGTGGACAGCCGCCCGTCCTCCCCGATCAGCGGTGCCAGCGCCCCGCCGTGCGCCCGGTGCCACCAGGCCGCCGCCGTCACCCCCAGCGCGAGGACGACGGCGGCGAGCAGCCCCGCCGTCCGGGTCGCCGTCCAGCCATGGGCGAGGGCGGTCAGCGCCTGCCCGAGCAGCACGGCCACCACCGCGCCCCAGACGCCGAGCAGGGTGCGCCGCCGTACCGTCGTCAGCCAGGTGACCCGCTCGGCCGCACGTCGCTTGGTCAATTCCTGTGCCGAGAGGGTGAGTTCGTCCGAGACCCACTGCCGGGAGGCGCCGGCGGAGCGGGCGAGCCCGGCCGGCACCCCACGCCCGGCGGCGAAGTCCTCCCGCAGCGCGACGAACGCCGCCACCGCCTGCCGGTGCCCCACGCGGGCGCCGTGCGGACACTGCCCGCACCGGCACTCGCCGCCGTCGGCGCCTTCCGCGCCCTCCCCCGGCTCACCCGCACCGGTCATCCCGCCCGCCGCATCCACCGCCACGTCCGATACCGCCCCGCCACCGTCATCAACTTGTCCCGTACAAGGGGGAATTGTGCCGTAGAAAGCCGGGGCCGATATCAAACATCCAGCTGGCGGCGGGTGGTGGGGCGCATCGGCGCGTTGACGTACGGCATCGGGAGCGCCGGGGAGCCGTGTGCGCCCCGGCATTTCCGTACCGGCGTACGTATCCGTCCGCACATCCGACCGGCCGCGCGCCGGGAAATACAGCCATGTCCCCTATTTGGGCGAACCGGGGTACGGCGACGGCTGAGCCGTCCGTGTGCTGCGCAAGCTCTCGCCGTGTGCCACGTACCCGGACCGCACAGGTCACTCAGAGCGCCCCGGCCGGCGGGACCACCGCCGCGCCGGCCCGGCGACCGGCGGAGCGCCCGTCTCCCGCAACTCCTGCGCGCTCTGGGACGCCTGGCGCCCAGGCTGCTGGCGGCCGCCGCCGTATGTCTGCTGCTGACCGGGGCCGCCGCGCTGCTCGCCACCGCGCCGGCGGCAGCCGCCGCTGCCCCCTACGGCCGCCCGGTCGCCGGCGACAACTGCGCGTACGCCGGGACCGCACCGCCGGTGGACGTGCCGACCGGCTTTCCCATGCCGCACGGCTGGCACTTCCCCTGCACCCGGACGACACCGCCGGCCCCGCCGCCGCCCCGCCCGCCGGCCCCTCGTCCGCACACCCCCAGGCCGGCGCCGCCGCCCCCTCCCCGGGCCCGGCCAACGCCGCCTCCGACCCCACCTCCGCCGCCCCCGACGCCACGGCCCACTCACCGTGCCCGCCCCGCCGTACCCCCGCCCCCCGCGCCCCGGCCCACCCACGCGCCGACGCACGCGCCGACCCGCCGTCCCTTCTCCCCGCCGCCCGTCCTGCCCCGCAGCCATGCCCAGGTGTCCCACAAGCCGCACGGCAGGCGCTCGATGGTGACCACGGTCCTGCTGCTCACCGCTCCGGCCGTGCTGGCCGGGGCCGCCCTCCGTCCCCGTTCGAGCTCCTCGTCCGGTTCCGCCGGACGCCGTTCCTCGTAGGAGGTCTCCATGTCGCAATGGCTGGTGCTGACCATCGCCATGGCCGCGGTCTGCGGCGTCGTCCTGACCATCACCGTCCTCAAGGAGCGGCGGATCACCGAGGACGACGACCCGACCGAAACGCCGGATGTGATCGAGTATCTGACGATGATGGTGGGGGTGGTCTACGCGATCGTGCTGGGCCTGGCCATCGCCGGCGTCTGGGAGGCGAGAAGTGCGGCCGAGGACACCGTACGGACCGAGGCCCAGGCGCTGCACGAGGTCAGTGCGCGGGCCCGGGCCTATCCCGCGCCGGTGCGGGACCGGATCCGCTCCGATGTCGGGGCCTATGTGACGTATGTGGTGCACAAGGAGTGGCCGGTCATGGCCGAGCAGGGGGAACTGACCCAGCGCGGCAGCGATCTGCTGACGAAGGTCCGGGCGGACGTCACCGACTACCACCCGCGCAACGACTTCGAAGGGCAGTCCTACCAGCCCCTGATCGATCAGGTCGCGGCGGCCGACGGGGCCCGCGCCGCCCGTGCGGACGCCGCCGGTTCGACGCTGCCGGGCGTGGTGTGGTTCGGGCTGATCGCCGGGGGCGCCATCTCCATCGGCGTGATGTTCACCCTGCAGATCCGGCGTTCGGGGCGGGAGTTGCTGATGGCCGGGCTCTTCAGCGCGCTGATCGCCTTCCTGCTGTTCCTCGTCTGGGACTTCAACGCGCCGTTCAGCCACGGCATCTCGGCGACCGTGGCGCCGCTGCGTGAGCTGTTGCCGCCCTCGTGACACCGGGGCCTGCGGGGCGGACGGACGTCCCGCAGGCCCCACCCCCCAAGACCCCTCAGGCCCCCTCAAGGCCGCCCTCAGTCGAAGAGGTCCGGCTCACTGCGGGCGATCTGCTGGTACAGCGGCTGGTAGTTGATCCAGGCGACCAGGTCGTTGCCCAGCTGTTCGCGGGTGTGGACGGCGCTGTGGTGGTCGATCAGCACCGGCTTGCCGGCCGCCTTCGCGGTGAGCTGGACCTGGCAGGAGCGCTCCATCGTGAGGAACCACCACGCCGCCGCATCGACCGAGTCGCCGACCGTCAACAGCCCGTGGTTGCGCAGGATCACGGCCTTGTGCGGGCCGAGGGCGGCCGCGATCCGGCGGCCCTCCTCCTCGTCCACGACCACGCCCGTGTAGTCGTCGAAGAGCGCATGGTCCTCGTAGAAGGCGCAGACGTCCTGGGTGATCGGCTCCAGCAGCTCACCCAGCGCGGACAGCGCCCGGCCGTACGTGGAGTGGCTGTGCGCCGCGGCGACCACGTCCGGGCGCGCCCGGTGGACCTGGGCATGGATGGCGAACGCGGCCTGGTTGACGTGGTAGCGGCCCTCGACGACCTTGCCCTCCGCGTTCACCAGGATCAGATCACTGACCGTGATGTGCCGGAACGACATCCCGAAGGGGTTGACCCAGAAGCAGTGCGGGAACTCCGGGTCGCGGGCGGTGATGTGGCCCGCGACGCCCTCCTCGAAGCCGCAGCGCCCGAAGAGGCGCAGCGCCGCGACCAGGCGTTCCTTGCGGTGGCGCCGTTCGCCCTCGACGGTCTCGTGCGTCGGCGGCATCGCGAAATGCAGCTGTTCGGTGGGTATGGGCGTCGGCTCGGGCATCGCGGCTCTCCTCCTGGCACGTACGGCTCTTGATGCTCGAAGCGGAAGCTACCTTTCACTACCGCAGGTAACCAGGGCCAAGGCGGACACAGATCGGTCGGCCTGCATCATGAACGCACCAGAAACGGCAGCGGAGGGGCACATCATGAGGGCCGTATCGGTCAGCAAGGACATCAGCGCCACACCGGGGCAGCTCTTCGCCGTCCTCCGGGACCCGGCCCGGCATACCGAGCTGGACGGCTCGGGCATGCTGCGCGGCCGCCCGGAGGGGCCGTCGCAGCTGGCGCCCGGCGACCGGTTCAGCATGGGCATGGCGCAGGGGCGCCTCGCCTACCGGTCGGTGAACATCGTGGTGGAGTACGAGGAGGACCGGCTGCTGGCCTGGGAGACCTGGGGCGAGGTCGGCGGCCGACGGCTGGTCGGCGGGCAGCGCTGGCGCTACGAGCTGACGCCCGTGGACGGCACGGAGCGCAGGGACGGCACCGAGGCCGCAGGGGTCACCCGGGTCACCCACACCTATGACTGGTCGCGCGCCCGGCTCCCCCGCCTCGTCGTCGAACTCCCCGGCTTCCCGCGGCGGATGGCCCCGGCGATGGCCGCGACGTTGGAGCGCCTGGCCTCGGCCGTACGGGGCTGAGGACGCGGCCCGCCCGGCGGTGAACCGGGGCGCGGCCGCCCCGACAACGCACCACGCCGCCGCCCGGTGGCCCGGACGGCGGCGTGGGTCAGGCGGCGAGTGGGATCACTCCCACTCGATGGTGCCCGGCGGCTTGCTGGTGACGTCGAGGACGACGCGGTTGACGTCGGCGACCTCGTTGGTGATGCGGGTGGAGATGCGGGCCAGCACCTCGTACGGCATCCGCGTCCAGTCCGCGGTCATCGCGTCCTCGGAGGACACCGGGCGCAGCACGATCGGGTGACCGTACGTCCGGCCGTCGCCCTGGACGCCGACCGAGCGGACGTCGGCGAGCAGGACCACCGGGCACTGCCAGATCTCGCGGTCCAGACCGGCCGCGGTCAGCTCCTCGCGGGCGATGGCGTCGGCCTCGCGCAGCAGGTCCAGGCGCTCCTTGGTGACCTCGCCGACGATGCGGATGCCCAGGCCGGGGCCGGGGAACGGCTGGCGCTGGACGATCTGGTCGGGCAGGCCGAGCTCGGTGCCGACCATCCGGACCTCGTCCTTGAACAGCTGGCGCAGCGGCTCGACGAGCTGGAACTCGATGTCGTCGGGGAGGCCGCCGACGTTGTGGTGCGACTTGATGTTGGCGGTGCCCGTACCGCCGCCGGACTCGACGATGTCCGGGTAGAGCGTGCCCTGGACCAGGAAGGCGACTTCCTCGCCCTCGGCGCCGGCGTCGGCGACCAGCTCGGCCTGGGCCTGCTCGAAGACGCGGATGAACTCGCGGCCGATGATCTTCCGCTTCTGCTCGGGGTCGCTGACCCCGGCCAGTGCGGTCAGGAAGCGCTCCTCGGCGTCGACGACCTTCAGCTGGACGCCGGTGGCGGCCACGAAGTCCTTCTCGACCTGCTCGGACTCGCCCTTGCGCTGGAGACCGTGGTCGACGTAGACGCAGGTCAGCTGGTCGCCGATGGCCTTCTGCACGATGGCGGCGGCCACCGAGGAGTCCACGCCGCCGGACAGCCCGCAGATCGCACGCTTGGTGCCGACCTGCGCGCGGATCGCGGCGACCTGCTCCTCGACCACGCTGGTGGTGGTCCAGTTCGGCTCGATGCCCGCGCCGCGGTAGAGGAAGTGCTCCAGGACCTGCTGGCCGTGCGTGGAGTGCATGACCTCGGGGTGGTACTGGACGCCGTAGAGCTTCTTCTCGTCGTTCTCGAAGGCGGCGACCGGGACCACGTCGGTGGACGCGGTGACCGTGAAGCCCTCGGGGGCGGCGGAGCAGGCGTCGCCGTGGGACATCCACACCGACTGCTCGGCGGGGGTGCCCTCGAAGAGGGTGGATCCCGGGCGGGTGACGGTCAGCGGGGTACGGCCGTACTCGCGGGCGCCGGTGTTGTCGACGGTGCCACCGAGGGTGGTGGCCATGAGCTGGAAGCCGTAGCACATGCCGAAGACGGGGACACCGGCCTCGAACAGCGAACGGTCCAGGCTGGGGGCGTCCTCGGCATAAACGGACGAGGGACCGCCGGAGAGGATGATCGCCTTGGGGTTCTTGGCGAGCATCTCGGTCACCGGCATGGTGGACGGCACGATCTCGCTGTAGACCCGGGCCTCACGGACTCGGCGGGCGATGAGCTGGGCGTACTGTGCGCCGAAGTCGACTACGAGGACGACGTCCGGGGCAGCGGCAGGGGGCGCTGATGGCACTTCGGCGGCCTTCCGGCGGTGTGGAGCAGGGTTGGACTTTCGATTCTAACGGGCTCATACTGAGCCCCATGAACAAGCAGCTGACCTTCGTCTTTACCTATGGCACCGGCCCAACCGGCTGCCATGGTCGTGCTGCTTGATCCACTGACGAGCAACTTCCCAGGCGCCCCGGGCCGACAAGGTCCGGGGCGTCTGCGTCTGTCAGGACCGGCCGTCGGCTCCGGGGCCACACACCCCAGGAGACGCACATGAGGACCGAGACCCCCACCGCCCCCGGCACGACTCCCACCGCCGCAGGCACTGCCGCGGACACCGGCGCACGCACCCCGGAGGCCGCCGGGCTCATCACCGACGCACGGCAGCGGATCGACGATCTCGACGGCCGGATCATCGGCCTCGTCCAAGAACGGATGGCCGTCTCGGCCGTCATCCAGCGCGAGCGCCTCACCTCGGGCGGGCGGCGGGTGAACCTCTCCCGCGAGATGGAGATCCTCGCCCACTACCGCGACCAGCTCGGCAAGCCGGGCACCGCGCTGGCGATGACCCTGCTGGAGCTGTCCCGGGGCCAGATCTGAGGCATCCGGGGCCCGCGGCATGGCTGGTTCCCGACGGTGCGCGGGCAGCTTCCGGTAGGGGCGGAGCGCGTGGCAGAGCGGGCGCGCCCCGGCGCAACTGCCGGATCTGCGTTCGGTTGCCGACTCACCCGTACGGCGCGTGACCGGCCGCCGCGAGGCTTCGTTGTTCCCGGTGCCACGCCAGCCAGGCGCGGCCTGCAGGACTACGCGTAGACGCCGCCCCACGGGCGGAACCCCGGAGCGATGAGACGCCGACCGCCAGCCGCGGTCCGCGTCGTGGGACCTCGCTCCGGTGCAGTGACCGGTCAGCAGGGGACAGCAGCCCGGTCACATCCGATGGGGTGGTCGGTCCTGGGGACGCCCGGGACCGACCGCATCCGGTCGAAACGGTTGCGCCAGGTGAGGCGCATCCAGGACGATGCTTGACGCACCACACTCCGCTTCCGGCAGGGACCTCTGCCACGCCATGGATCCGGCCACCGCCGGGATCCGCAGCATCGAGCACCACCCCGAAGAGCCAGCGGCGCTACCCCCCCCCCAGCGCCGCCATCGGTACCGGCGCTGCCCTGACGCCGGCACCGAAAGCCAAGGGCCCCGTGGCCGTCCGCACCCCCCTCGCGGACGGCATCCGGGGCCCTTCGCTGTGGGGGGCGCGCGCCGGGCGCACGGCCTCCGCCGGGCCTGGGCCTGTGGGTTTCCCTTGAGAAGCCTGTGAGACAGCTGTGACGGATGTGACGGGCATCACGACGGCAATCCTGGTTGAGCGAACAACCTTTTTCGGCCATGGCCGGTCATGTACCTGCAATCGCACGGCCATACCGCGCCCCCACCGCGACGGCCCGCACCTCACTTGTGCCGGCTTTCGGCACGCTGGACCCCGAGAGGTCTTGATGAAGCTTCGCCGTGCCCTGACGGCCGCCGCCGCGACGGCCGTCATAGCGCCCGCCGCCCTGATGGCGGCCCCCGCCGCGTTCGCGACGACCGGTCCCGAGACCGAGGCCGGCGCGAGCGCCGAGCCGACGCCGGGCACCCCCGGTGCCGAGCAGACCGGCGACACCACCACCCAGCCGGCGACGCCGGGCGCCGGTGACGCGAGCGCGCCGGGCGACACCACTCCGGGCGACGACGGCACGACCGGTGAGCAGACCGGGGACGGCGCCAAGCCGTCCGCGCCGGCCACCCCCGGCGCCGGCACGAAGACCGGCAGCCCGGCCAAGCCCTCCGCCTCCGTCTCCGCCGAGCCCACCGAGCCGGGCGACGACGGGGACGAGTCCGACTGCACCGTCGACGACGCCGCGATCAAGGTGACCGTCGCCCATCTGCCCTCCAAGCTCGTTGCGGGCGGCGGCTGGAAGGGCTTCAGCGTGCACCTGGCCAACACCACCAACCACACGCTCGACGAGGTCTACCCGGTCATCTACGCGGTGCCGACCGAGAACATGGACCACCCCAAGTCCCAGCTCGACCTGGAGTACCAGAACCCGGACACCGGCAAGTGGACCTCGTTCGACGAGTGGACCGACGGCCAGTACTTCGGCTGGTTCCAGCTCGACGGGCACCAGACCGCCGAGCTCAAGATGCGCATCCGCGCCGACAAGGGCGCCAAGGCCGGTGACGGCTTCGCGCTGGTCGCGGGCGACTACCAGAACAAGGACGGCTCCTGCGGCTGGTCCGAGGAGCAGTGGTACGACTTCACGATCCTGACCGCCGGCAGCAACCCCGGCAAGATCCCGCCGGCCAAGCCCGGCAAGCCCGGCAACAAGCCCGGTCCGCAGGGCGGCGGGAAGCCGGTCGGCACCGCCAAGCCGAAGGCCGGCATGGACAAGCTGCCGGTGACCGGCAACCTCGCCGAGACCGGTGCGTCCTCCGCGCTGCCCACCCTCGCCCTCGTGGGTGGGGTCGCCATGGTCGTCGGCGCGGGCGCGGTCTTCGCCGTCCGCCGCCGTAAGACGGACGGTGGCGCCGCCGCGTAACGGCGGACGCAGTGCAGTGGGGCCGCATCCGGACCGGGACGCATGAACCAACAGCGTCCCGGAGCGGGTGCGGCCCCTCGTCACGAGCAGGTGTACGGCCCCGGGCGGGCCGAAGGCGCGTCCTAGCCGGCGGACTCGGACTTCTTCGGCGGTACCGGCGGGACGGCCAGGAGCGGCAGGTGCAGGGCGCCGAAGGCCTTCGCGGGGACGGCCGGGCGGACCGGCTCGACCGGTGTCAGCCGCCGGTAGCCGCGGCCCTGGGCGGGGCGCGGGTCCGGCTCGCCCTTGTTGGGCCACAGCGACATCGCCCGCTCGGCCTGCGCGGTGATGGTCAGCGACGGGTTGACGCCCAGGTTGGCGGAGACCGCGGCGCCGTCGACGACCGAGATGCCGGGGTGGCCGTAGAGGCGGTGGTACGGGTCGATGACGCCCTGGTCGGCGTCCGCACCGATCGGGCAGCCGCCCAGGAAGTGCGCGGTCAGCGGGGTCCCCATCAGCTCGCCGACATTGCTGCCCGCGAAGCCGTTGATCTCCTGGGCGAGCAGCGTGGCCGCCTCGGTGGCCTCGGGGATCTGCTCGGGGTTGGGCGCGCCGTGGCCCTGCCGCGCCGTGAGCAGGCCCTTGCCGAGTCCCTTCGGCTTCCGGTACGTCGTCAGCGAGTTGTCGAGGGACTGCATGACCAGACCGATGATGGTCCGCTCCGACCAGCGGCGGTTGGACAGCGACCGCACGGCCAGCAGCGGGTGGCGGGCCACGTTCGCCAGCCAGCCCGCGACCCGCCCGGCGGGGCGGTAGGGCACCTGGAGGATGGTCAGGCCGCCCATCGCGTTGGAGCCCCGGCCGTAGCGGACCGGCTCGATGTGGGTGTTCTCGTTGGGGTGGATCGACGAGGTGATCGCCACGCCCCGGGTGAAGTCGGCCTTCGCGCCGTGCCGCTTGCGGTAGCGGCGGTTGTCGGTCTGCGCGCCGACCAGCGCCTCGGAGTTGGTGCGGGTCAGCGCACCGAGCCGGCCGGAGACGTACGGAAGCAGGCCGCTGTCCTTCATCCGGTGCAGCAGGGTCTGCGTGCCGTAGGTGCCGGCCGCGAGGACGACGCGGCGGGCGGTGAACGTCCGGCCCGCGCCCTTCTTCTTGTTGTCCGTCGGGAGGGTGCCGACGGCGAAGCCGCCACGGGAGTCCTCGGTCAGCGAGACGACCGAGGTCATCGGGTGGATGACCGCACCGGCCCGTTCGGCGAGGTGGAGGTAGTTCTCGTTGAGGGTGTTCTTGGCGCCGTGGCGGCAGCCCGTCATGCACTCCCCGCATTCGGTGCACGCCCTGCGGGCCGGGCCGGCGCCGC
This sequence comes from Streptomyces sp. 2323.1, assembly GCF_900221035.1. Classification (NCBI taxonomy): domain Bacteria; kingdom Bacillati; phylum Actinomycetota; class Actinomycetes; order Kitasatosporales; family Streptomycetaceae; genus Streptomyces; species Streptomyces sp. 2323.1. The sequence goes on from NZ_LT907981.1 coordinate 3,212,765, forward strand.
CGAAGTACGGGTCAGGCACCTCCGCCCCCGGCTTCCCCCGCGCGCCGCCGTCCGCGTCCTCGCCGTCCCCGAAGAACACCCCGACCGGCGCCATGTGGAAGGAGTCGCCGACGCCCATGGCGTGTGCGGCCGCCTTCAGATGCACGTCGGAGGGCGTCATCGTCGGGTTGAGCCGTACGCCCAGCATCCGCTGTGCCTGGTCGTAGTACGGCGTCAACTCCTCCTGCCAGTCGGTGATGTCCTTCCACTGCGGGTCGTCGAAGAACGGCTTCGGCGGGACGTAGAGGGTGTTGGCGTAGTTGAGCGAGCCGCCGCCGACGCCGGCGCCCGCCAGGACCATGACGTTGCCCAGGAGGTGGATGCGCTGGATGCCGTAGCAACCGAGCGCCGGGGCCCACAGATAGTTGCGCAGGTCCCAGGAGTTCTTCGGCAGCGTCTGCCGGGTGAAGCGGCGGCCGGCTTCGAGGACGCCGACGCGGTAGCCCTTCTCGGTCAGCCGCAGTGCGGAGACCGCGCCGCCGAAGCCGGAGCCGATGACGAGCACGTCGTAGTCGTAACCGTCCGTCCCGGCGCCGTCCGGTTCCTGGGGGCGGGCAGAGTTCTCCTGGGGCACTGGCTCTCCCTGCTGGTTCTGGCGGAGCGGCGGGGCCGGCTGACCTGCCGCGGGCGGCCTCAGCGCAGGCGGAACGCCTTCATCGCGCGCAGGCTGCGGGTCATCAGCTGTGCGTACTTCTCATCGGTCAGCCCGAAGGACGGAGCGATCGGCATCAGCCGCTGCTGGGCGACGGTCTGTGCCTCGGTGTACTTCAGGATGCCCTCGGAGCCGTGCCGGCGGCCCAGGCCCGAGTCCCCCATGCCGCCCATCGGCGACTGCACGCTGCCGTAGCCGGCGGCGTAGGACTCGTTGACGTTGACCGTGCCGGTCCGCAGCCGGGCGGCGAGGGCGCGGCCGCGGCGGCCGTCCTTGGTCCAGACGCTGGAATTCAGGCCGTACGGCGTGGCGTTGGCGAGCGCCACCGCCTCGTCCTCGTCGCGGAAGCGGTAGATCGAGACGACCGGACCGAAGGTCTCCTCGCTGCAGACGGCCATCGGGGCCTGGACGCCGTCGAGGATGGTGGGCTCGTAGAAGAGCGGGCCGATGTCGGGGCGGGGGCGGCCGCCGGCGACCAGCTCGGCGCCCTTGGCGACGGCCTCCTCGACATGGCGGGTGACGGTCTCCAGCTGGCGCTCGCCGACCAGCGAGCCCATGTCGGCGCCGTAGGCGAGGGCGTTGCCCAGCCGCATCGCCTTCGTCCGGGCGGCGAACCGCTGGACGAACTCGTCGGCGATCGACTCGTGGACGTACAGCCGCTCGATGGAGATGCACAGCTGGCCGGCGGAGGAGAAGCAGCCGCGGACGGCGCCGGCGGCGGCCTTCTCCACATCGGCGTCCGCGAGGACCATCATGGCGTTCTTGCCGCCGAGTTCGAGGCTGACGCCGACCAGCCGGGCGGCGGCGCCCTGGGCGACCTCGCGGCCCGTACGGGTCGAGCCGGTGAAGGAGACGTAGTCGGCGTGCTCCACAACGGCGGGGCCGACGACCGGGCCCTCGCCGAGCACGACCTGCCACAGCTCCTCCGGCAGCCCGGCCTCGATGAGCTGCTCACGGGCCCACAGCGCGGTCAGCGCGGTCTCCGTGTCGGGCTTCATGACGACGGCGTTGCCCGCGACGAAGGCCGGCAGGGCGTCGCCGACGGACAGCTCGAAGGGGTAGTTCCAGGGGGCTATCTGACCGATGACGCCCCGGGGCTGGCGGAGTTCGGTGACCTTGGTGAGGGTCGGTACGACGCCGGTGTGCCGCTTGGGCCGGAGGTAGGCGGGGGCCTTGCGGCCGTAGTGGCGGGCGGTGACGGCGACCGCCAGCACCTCCTCGTGGGCGTGCAGCCGCGCCTTGCCGGTCTCCAGCTGGATCAGGTCGAGCACCTCGGCCTGGCGGCTGAGCACCAGGTCGTGGAAGCGGAGCAGAACCGCCGCACGCTGCCGAACCGGGACCTTGGCCCAGCTTTCCTGGGCGGCGCGGGCCCGCTCGAAGGCGGTCGCGACGTCCTCCGGGGTGGACTCGGGCAGGTCGGCCAGCTTCTCCCCGGTGAACGGGGTGTGGTTGGCGGTCCGGCCGGTGCCCACGACGCCGCGGGTGAGCCGGGCGGCGAGCTCCGGAGTGACCACGTCGGCCGCGGTACGGGCGCCTGCCGGGGTGGGGGCGACCGGGTTGCCGTCGGCGGGCGCCGGGGCGGCCTCGTCGGTGGCGGCCTCGGCAGGCGCGGGGGCGGGCGCCGTCGTTACGGGAGCGTCGTCGGGGGCCTCGGCGGCGGAGGGGGCTGTTCCGGTGTCCTGCGAGTCCGTCATGTCGGCGAGGGTATGCCTCCCCGGACGCTTTGTGTACCCGGGAGTAATGAGTTTTCACGGCGCACGCACAATCGCGCCAGCGCCTGCTGGCCGTAAGGGCGCTGGTCTGGGACAACCGGGAGCCCGGCTCACGCCCCCGGCAGCCGGAAGGCGTCGAGCGCGGTGCCGAGGTGGCGCCTGGCCTCGCCGCGCGAGCCGAGCGGGGCGGAGATCCACACGTCGATCATCCGGCCGCCCTCGTCCCAGCTGAGGTCATAGGTGTACCGGGGGCCGCCGTCGTGCGCACCGCCGTCCCAGACGAACTCCCAGAGCCCGGCCCGCAGTCCGTTGTGGGTGGTCTCGGTGACGCGCCCCCCTCGGTAGCCGGAGTAGTCGGCGGGGCCCTGCGCGTCCGCCGTCCGCATCGCGCCCAGCGGCCCCTGGGGCACCTGCTCTTGCAGCTGGACGCCGATCCGGAAGCGTCTGCCCCGGGAGGAGTAGTAGACCCGGTCGTGCTCGTACGCGCGGCGGAAGCCGGCCGGTACGGCGATCACGAAGCCGACCGGGTCGCGGACGAGCCGGTAGCCGGCCGGGAGCGTGCCGGTGGGGGCCGGCGAGGGCGGCGCGGTGACCGTGACGGTGGGCGTAACGGTGGGCGTCGCACCGCCGGTGCTCCGCGTCGGCCCCGGGCCCGCGGTCTGCGGGGAACGGCCGGGCCGGCCGGTGCCGTCGTCGGCCCCGCTGCGGTGCGTCAGCAGTACGGCCAGGCCCACGCCCGTACCGCCGATCACCACCGCCGCCAGCGCGACCAGCAGGGCGGTGCGGGTACGGCCGGTGTGCGGGCGGGCGGCCGCGGCCAGCGCCCGGTCGTCGAACGCCGCCGCCCGGACCGGTGCGCCCGGGGCCCGGCCGTCGGTGCGCCCGGCGCCGTCCGCGGCAGGGGCAGGACCCGGGCCAGGCCGGGCAGCGGGCCCCACATCGGCGGCCAACGGGTCCTCGCTGGGCGGGTGTTCACCGGGCCGGCTGCCGTCGGCCCCGTCGCGCAGGGCGGCATGGGCGTCGGCGCCGGGATCGTAAGGGTCCTTGGGACCACCGGCGCGCGGCCCGCCGGGACCCGCCGGCCCGCGCGCCTCCGCCACGGCCTCGGCCGCGCGCCCGGCGCCATGGCCATGACCGCGGCCGGGCCCGGCACCATGGCCATGCCCCCGGCCGGATCCGCCCGGACCACGCTCGGGGGCGCGCCCCGACCGCAGATAGCCGCGCAGCAGCTGCTCCGTCTCGGCGACGCCGAGCCGGCGCGCCGGATCGCGCTCCAGGAGGCCGTCGACGACGGCACGTAACGGGCGGGCGGCTTCGGGGAGTTCGATCTCCTCGTACACGACGGCCTGCAGCACGGCGCCCAGCGAGTCGCGACGGAACGGGGAGGCGCCGCTGAGCGCGGCACACAGCAGCGCCCCCAGCGACCAGAGGTCGGCCTCGGGCCCCGTACCGCGGCCGGCCATCCGCTCCGGCGCGGTGTACTCCGGCGAACCGACGAAGCCGCCCGTATCCGTCAGCGTCGTGACACCGGAGACCTGGGCGACGCCGAAGTCGGTGAGCACGACCCGGCCGGTGCCCGGCTCCATCAGGACGTTGGCGGGCTTGAGGTCGCGGTGCAGCACCCCGCGGGTGTGCGCGGCCCGCAGCGCGCCCAGCAGCGCGATGCCGATCCGGGCCGCCTCGCGGGGCGCGACCGGTCCCCCGCTCTGCAGCCGGTCGGCCAGCGACGGCCCCTCGACCAGCTCCATCACGATCCACGGCCGGCCGTCCTGCTCGACGACATCGTGCACGACGATCACATTGGGGTGCTTGATCCGCGCGACGGTCCGCGCCTCGCGCATCGCCCGTCCGCGCTGCACCCGCGCCTCGGGCGCGTCCGGTCCCTCCCCCACGTGCAGTTCCTTCACGGCGACTTGGCGGCCCAACAGCTCGTCCTGGGCGCGCCAGACGGTCCCCATTCCGCCCCGGCCCAGCCGGACCTCCAGCCGGTAGCGGCCGCCGATCAGTCTGCCCTCGCCGGAGACGATCCCCATGGCCCCCATCTTGCCGCACCACCTCCCGGCCGCCAGGGGTCACGCCGCACGGACCGGCCATGGTCGCGCACACCCTGCCGCCGGCCCGGCCCGCTGTGATCAACTGCCGCCATGGAAGCAGTTTTGGCAAGCGTGGTGGCCGTCGTCGGCACCCTGCTGGGTTCCGGCATCACCCATCTCTTCCAGAGCCGGGCGACCGACCGCAGCGAGCGGTTCGCCCGCGCGGAGCGGCTGCGGCAGGAGCGGATCGACGCGTACTGCGCCTACGCGGGCGCGCTGCTGGACTACCGGCGGGTCCTCGTCCACCGCTGGTTCGTGCTGCACGAGGGCGAGCGCTGCGCCGAGGACACCCCGGAGCTGCGCGAGGAGATCTACAAGAACCGCTATGCGGCCCAAGAGGCCATGTTCCGGGCGCAGATGGTGACCGAGGATCCGGAGATACTCGGCCGCAGCGAGGAGGTGATGTCGGCGGTGACCGAGCTGCACTGGGCCGCGGACCGCGAGGCCCTCACCGCGCTGCGGGCCACCACCCGTCAGGGCATCCGGGACTACATCGCGGCCACCGCCCGCCATGTGCGCTGATCATGCGACAGGGGAACCACCCGACACACGGGGTGGAACCTCCACCGGCTCTCCCGCCGTCCTTGACACAGTGAGGCTGTTGTACGGGAACTGCCGGTGCGACAGCTGCGAGAGGCGGAGCGGGGGTCGGTCATGGTGATGCAGGACGGAGGAACGGTGGATGTCCGCCCTGGCCCCGACCCGGGCCGGGCCGCCCCGGAGCACCGCGACGCCTATCTCCTGACCGGTCTGTGCCTGGCCCTCTACGCGGGCGCGCTGCTCGCCTGGACGGTCTGCGGCATCGTCCAAGGCGACGGCAGCGCCTGGGACTTCATCGAGGGCCTGTTCAATCCGGCTTCCGCCGCCGCGCCCTCGCTGCTCGGCCCGTACGAATGGGCCTTCACCGCCGCGTTCCTGGTGATCGCGGGGCTGGCGCTGGCGCAGCGGCGGCTGGCCCGCTCCGCCGCCCTGATGTCGGGCTTCCTGCTGCTCGCCGCCTCGTTACGGGAGGGCGTGGGCCTGTGCCACGCCGCCTACCGCCATGAGTACAGCAACGACCCGCTGGGCAGCTGGGCGCTGGCCACCCGCGGTCTGGGGCTGGTGGTGGCGCTGGTCGTGCTGTGCGTGATGTTCCCGGCGAGCGAGCGGTGGCGCTCCGCCCGGCCGGCCGGCCGGAGCGCGCCCGCCCCGGAGGCCGACTGGCGCCGCTCGTCGCGGATCTGCGGCGTGCTGTTCCTGCTGATGGGCCTGGCCCGGCTCGGCTGGGTGGTGGCCGATCTGACGGCCACCGAGGCGGACGCGCTGCGCTATCTGCGCGATGCGGTCGACGGCTCGGTGCTGGGCACCCTCGACATGACGGCGTCCGCCGAGTTCACCACCCTGGGGTCGGTGCTCGTCCTGCTGGTCCTGGGCGTACTGGCCTTCCGCGGCCGGCGGGAAGTCCGCGGCGCACTCCTGGTCTTCGCCGCGATGGAGCTGTATCTCACCGTGCGCACCGTGGTCTGGCTGACCGTCACGGACTTCTTCAACCAGTCCGTCGAGACGCCCGCGGGCGCGCTGTCCATGGCCACGACGGCATACGGCCTGGCGGCCATGACCTCCGTGGTCGTCCTGGCCACCGGGCGCGGCTTCGGACCGTACGGCGAGGTGCGGGCGGAGGGCTTCCGGACGCCGGCGGTGGGGCGCAACGGCGGGGTGTAGGGGCGACGGCTCCGGGATAACGGGCACGGACCGGGGGCGGGCGCACGGGAGTTGCGGTATCGGGCGGCGCAGCTCACCACTGCGCTCGGGGATGCGTAACGGGGTCGCGGAGAGTTGTGGTGCGCGCCTGGGGGCGAAGGATGCCCCGTCCGCGTAGGACCGCCGCAAACGCCCTGGTTGTGCGGGGGAGATCCCCCTCCGGACCGCCCCCGCACAACCAAAGACGGCCGTCGCGTGTGGGGGTCGCGGCGGCCGCCGATGTGAACTGCAACGCGTCCTGGGCTTGTGGCCTCTTCAGTGGTGCAGCATAAGGACCACTCTGCCAACGGGGCCTGCCCCGGGACATCCTCCAGAGGTCGCGGGCTGACCCCCGCCGCTCGGCGGGGGTGTGGGTCCGTCGCAGGGCGGGCCCGTACGGCGGGGGACGGAGTCGCGCAGCGCCGGGCGGTTCCGCGGGCTCGGAACGGGTGCGTAGGAGAAAGGGGCGGCCGGTGATCCGTGTCGCTGTGGTGGACGACGAGCGGCTGGTCAGATCCGGACTGCGGATGATCCTGGGGACCGCCCCGGACATCGAGATGGTCGCGGACTGTAGTGGGGCAGAGGCCGTGGAGACCGTCCTGGGGTGCGCGGCCGAGGTCGTGCTGCTCGACATCCGGATGCCGGACGTGGACGGGCTGACCGTACTGCGCCGGCTGCTCGCCGCCCCCGAACCGCCCGCGGTGGCGATGCTGACCACCTTCGACGCCCAGGAGTACCTGACCGCGGCGCTGCGCGAGGGCGCGGCCGGGTTCCTGCTCAAGGACTCCGACCCGGAGCAACTCGTCCGCGCCGTACGGACGCTGGCGGACGGCGGCAGCGTGCTGGACCCGGGGGTGACGCGTGCGGTGATCGGCGGCTATCTGACCGCCGAGGACCAGAGCGCGGCGGCACGGGCGGTGCGCGGGCTGACGCCGCGGGAGTCGGAGGTGCTCGCCCTGCTCGGCGAGGGCCTGGGCAACGCCCAGATAGCCGACCGGATGGGGCTGGCCCCCAGTACGGTCAAGGACCATGTGCGCGCCCTGCTGGGCAAATTGGGCGGCATCAACCGCGTCCAGGCGGCCATCGTCGCTGACCGCGCGGGCCTGGTGACGGGCGCTCCGCGGGGGTCGTGGTGAGCACCGGCGGGGGGCGGGAGCGTCGTCGGGGGCCCGCCGGGCCGCTGGCGGCCGCGTGGCGCGCGGCGGCGCACGGGGCCCCGGGACGGCTGCTGCGCCGGATCACGCCGGTGACGGTCCCGGTGCTGCTCGCGATCGCCGACGCGATGCTGGTCAACGGCGTCGGACTGGGCCTGGAGCTGGGCGTCTCGGTCGGTGCCGCGGTAGTGCTGCTGCTGCGCCGGCGCTTCCCCCTGCTGGTCTTCCTCCTCACCCTCCCCGGCCTCTACATCGGCTACATCTGGTTCGCGCCGATGATCGGGCTCTACACCCTGGCCGCCCGCCGGCCCGGCCGCGCGCGGCTGGTCATCTGTGCGCTGCTGCTGATCGCCGCGCACTTCTTCCCGTATCCGATCTCCGACTTCGAACTCACCGACTACCGCGAGAACACCCTGGTGCTGATCGACGCCACCGTCACCTCGGCCGCACCGATCGCCCTGGGCCTGCTGATGCGCACCCGGCGGGAACTCGCCTCCCGCGTCGAGGATCTGACCCGCAGTCTGCGCCGCGAGGACCGGCTGCTCGCGGACCGGGTCAAGACCACCGAACGCGCCCGGCTCGCCCGGGAGATGCACGATGTGGTGGCCCACCAGGTCAGCCTGATCAGCCTGCAGGCGGGGGCGGTGCAGGTCAGTACGGAGGACGCGGCGGCGCGCGCCGGGGCCCGGACGATACGGGAGCTGTCCGTACGGACGCTGGAGGAGCTGCGGCACATGGTGGGTGTACTGCGGGCGGACGGCGGCGACGCCGGGGCGGCCCAGGATCTCGCGCCGCAGCCCGATCTGGAGGAGCTGCCGCGGCTGATCGAGATGAGCGCGCTGGATGTGACGTACGAGGGCGGCGTGGTGGCCGGTGCGCAGGGCGCGAAGACGGTGGAGCGGGCGGCCTTCCGTACGGTCCAGGAGGCGCTCACCAACGTCCGCAAACATGCGCCGGGGGCACGGGTCCGGATACGCGTGGATCCGCTGGACGACGCGGTGCAGGGGAAGGGAGAAGGCGCGGGCAGGTCCGGGGGTGCCGACGAGAGCCGTGCGGGGCACGGACTGCGGGTGGAGATCCGCAACGGGCCGCCGGATGCGACGGCCACGGTCCCTGCGCTGCCCGGCGGCGGACACGGGCTGGTCGGGCTGCGCGAGCGCGCCCAGAGCCTCGGCGGAACGCTGGAGGCGCGGCGCACCTCCGACGGCGGCTTCGTCGTACGGGCGGAGCTGCCGTACGGGCGGGTGGGCTCCGATCCGGGTGAACTCGGGGCCGGGTGAGTACGGGGCCGGGTGAAGGTGAGGGCGGGTGAGTGCGGGCCGGTGAGTCGAAGCCCGCGCTTCAGGTGGCGATCCGCTTCAGGTGGCGATCCGCCTCGGGCGGCGATCCGCCTCGGGCGGCGGGCCGCGTCAGTGAGGGAGCGCGTCAGGCGGTGAGCGGTGCGGCCGCCTCGTCGACGGCGGTGAGCAGGTCGGGGTAGACCTCGAAGAGGCGGCGGACGCCGAGTGCGGCCAGCACCCGGTTGACGTGCGAACCGTCCACGGCGCCCTGCGCCGGGAGGATCAGCCGCAGCCGCCCCTGACAGGAGCGCATCAGCCGGCGGGCGGCGATCAGCACCCCGACGCCGCTGGAATCGCAGAACCTCACCTCGGAGAGATCGAGCACGAGGGAGCGCCGGCCGTCGGCCACCGCGTCGTGCACATGCTGGCGCACCGCAGGCGACGTGACCAGGTCCATCTCACCGGAGACCTGCAGGACGGCCCATGGGCCCTTTTCGTCTTCTGCCACCTTCAACGACACGCGCTCGAAGCCTTTCGCTCGCTTTCGTACCGGATGATCCCGGTGGTGTCCGGAACTCACCCTTCCCCGCCTCGACTGCCCGGCCTCTCTCCCCTGAAACACCTGGGAACCCTTGGCGCAACGGGCCGTCCCGCCCAAGGCTATGCCCAGGCGCCCCCTGCCTTTCGCCGACATCCGGTCACACACGGATAACACATACCTCTGAGCGGACAAGAACGATCGGCATCGATCCGCTTCGATCGGGCAGTATCGCCACAAAGCAACAGACGGTATCGCCACAAAGCATCAGGTGGTATCGCCACAAAGCGAGGGCTTCCAGCATCCGGCTCTTACCATTCCCGTCCCACCCCGGGCTCGGTTTGCCGCAAAGGAGCGTGCGTTGTCGGACCCGCGCATTACATTCGAGGGCACGGCGGGCCTGTGAGGGTGCACACAGGCCCGGAGCGGGTGCAGGTGTGACGGCTGAGGTGTGAGCCCGGAGGCGGCGGGCAGGGATGAGGACCCGATGGGACACGACGCGTCACCGCGTTGGGACAGGCGGATGCAACAGCGGCTCACCCACGGCGAAGCCGCTGCGCTCGGCGAGGTCTACGACCGCTTCGCCTCTCTCGTACACAGCCTCGCCCACCGCGTCCTGGACGACGAGGACGCCGCCGACCGCGTCACCCGCGAAGTGTTCGCCTACGTCTGGGAGCACCCGGATTCCTACGACCCCAAGCAGGGCACCCTGCGTTCCTGGGTCGCCGCGGTCACCCGCCATCAGGCCGTCCAGCGGCTGCGCCAGACCGAGGCCGCCTCGGCGCGCGACGGCGGAGCCGAGGCCCCCGAGCCCGCCGAGATAGAGCAGAAGATTCACGAAGCCTCCACCGCAGCCCGCGCCGACTACATCGTCACGTCCATGCCCGCGCCCCTGCGGGCCGCCCTGGAGCTGGCGTACTTCCAGCGCCGGGACTACCGCCAGACCGCCGCCGACCTGGGCGTCACGGAGGACGAGGCCCGGCGCCGGCTCCGTCTGGGACTGCAGCTGCTGTCCACCGCCCGCAACCACCAGGCCCTGCCGCCGGCCCACCGCGCCGCGCACCCGGCCCCCACCGCCCGCACCCCGCACGCTCCCCGTGGCCCGCGCCCGCCGCACTCCCCGTACACCGGCCCGGGGACCGCCGCGCCGCCCGGCCCGGGCCACGGACGGTCACTGTGAACGGCCCGGATGAGTGGGACGGCCGCGAACTGCCCGGCAGCCCCGGCGAACGGCCGCGGATACCATCACCGCGCGCCGCCGCCGAGGACCGCGGCCCGCTCCCGGACGCCCCTCCGGCGCCCGTCACCGAGCCGGACGGCCTCGACGGGACCGAGCCGCCCGTGGCACCCATCGCACCCGTGATCCTTCCGGCGCCGGCCGGCGCCCCGCCGCACCGGATCCTCAAGTCGCTGCTCGGCGCCTGGGCGCTGGCGGCCTGCTCCGCCGAGGAGACGGCCGCCGTCGAGGCGCATCTGACCGACTGCGCCTCCTGCGCGGACGAAGCACTGCGGCTGCGCGAGGCCGTCGGACTGCTGCACCCCGCCGACAGCCTCGATCTCGATCCGCTGTTGCGCTCCCGTGTGCTGGAGGGCTGCCTGGGCCGGCGGCCGGCCCGTATCCCGGTGCCCGAGTGGGCGACGCCGTACGACGCGGAGACCGCCAAGCTGGACGCACTGCTGCGGGACATGGGCGCGGCGGAGTGGCGCGCCCCGGTGCGGCTGCGCTGGTTCGAGGGCGAGCGCCCGGTCGAGCGGGAGACCACCGTCGCCGGTGTCATGGGACATCTGATGGCGGTGGACGGCCTGGTCGCGACGGCCCTCGGGCTGACCGACCCGCTCGGCACCGCCGCCCCGCCGGGCGCCCCGGATCCCCTCATCCGTACGGAAACGTTCTGGCGAGCGGCGGACGAGAAGCAGAGCCCGCTCGCCACCCACGCCCCGTGGCGCGACCAGAGCAGCGCGCTGATCCGCCAGGTGTCGTTCGCCGGCACCAAGGTCGCCGAACTCGCCGTACCCTACGGCGACTTCCGGCTCCCGCTGCGCGACTCGTTCCTGGACCGCGCCTTCGAGTGCTGGGTGCACGCCGGCGACATCGCCGAGGCGGTGGACTATCCGTACGAGCCCCCGGCCGCCGCGCACCTCCACCAGCTGGTCGACCTCGCCGCCCGGCTGCTGCCCAGCGCGCTGGCCGACCGCAGACGGGCCGGGCTCGCCGCGCCGCCGCAGCGGCTGGTCGAGGCGGGCGCCCCGGGCCGCACCCTCCATCTGGAGGTCGAGGGCAACGGCGGCGGCCACTGGTACATACCGCTGGACTCACCGGCCGCCCTGGGCACCCCCGAGCACACCGTCGCCCACATCGCCCTGGACAGCGCCGAGTTCTGCCAGCTGGCCGCCGGCCACATCTCCCCCGAGGAGGCCGCCGCGGGCCAGCGCGGCGAACGCGACGCGATCCGCGACGTCCTCTTCGCGACGGCGTCGCTCTCCCGGCTCTAGGTCGGGGGCGCAAAGTCCTGCCAGTAGGGGGCGGTCGAACATGTCCCGTAGGGGGTCCGAGCGCCCCCTCGGGGCCACAACGTAAGCGGTGCGGAAGGTATTCCGAACCGGTGCGGAAGGCACTCCGAACGTGAGCGGTGCGGAAGGCATTCGCAACGTGAGCGGTGCGGAAGGCATTCCGGCCGTTAAAGGCATGCCGGCCGTCACGCGAAGACGAGCCGTCACGCGAAGACGAGCCGCTACGCGAAGACGACCGTCCGGCTGCCGTTCAGCAGCACCCGGCGTTCGCTGTGCCACTTCACGGCGCGGGCCAGTGCCTGACACTCGACGTCCCGGCCGATCGCCACGAGCTGGTCCGGGGTGACCTCGTGGCCGACCCGCTCGACCTCCTGCTCGATGATCGGGCCCTCGTCGAGGTCCGCGGTGACGTAGTGCGCGGTGGCCCCGATGAGCTTGACGCCGCGGGCGTGGGCCTGGTGGTACGGCTTGGCGCCCTTGAAGCTCGGGAGGAAGGAGTGGTGGATGTTGATGATCCGGCCGGACAGCGCCTTGCACAGATCGTCGGAGAGCACCTGCATATAGCGGGCCAGGACCACCAGCTCGACCTGCTCGGCCTCGACCAGCTCCAGCAGCCGCGCCTCGGCCTCGGCCTTGGTGTCGCGGGTGACCGGAATGTGGTGGAAGGGGATGTTGTACGAGCCGACCAGCTCGGCGAAGTCCGTGTGGTTGGAGACCACGGCCGCGATCTCGACCGGCAGCGCCCCGATCCGGGAGCGGAAGAGCAGGTCGTTGAGGCAGTGCCCGAACTTGGACACCATCAGGATGATCCGCATCTTCTCGTCGGCCCGGTGGATCTGCCAGTCCATGCCGAAGGAGTCGCCCACCGCCGCGAAGCTGGCCCGCAGCTTGTCGACGCTCACCGAGGTGTCCGCGCTGAAGTGGACCCGCATGAAGAACAGCCCGGTGTCCCGGTCGCCGAACTGCTGGCTGTCCTCGATGTTGCAGCCGGTGATGAAGAGGTAGCTGGACACGGCGTGCACGATCCCCTGCTTGTCCGGGCAGGACAGGGTGAGGACGTACTGTTCGTTCCGATCGTGCGGACCGGGCTGGGTGGGCTGCGACTCGTTCATGACCTCATAGGGTCGCACACCCGCGGAGCGGGTCAGGCCGGGGCGTCCGCCTGACCGGTCATGATGGCCAGCACCTCCAGCGAGCGGGGCACCGCATCGGGGTCCTCGCCGTCCGCGGTCGCCAGCTGCACATGGGCCTCCCGGGCCGCACGGACGGCCTCCGGCCAGCCCTGGTGCTCCATGTACGCGGCGACCGGAGCGTCCGCGCCGACCTGGTGCATGATCCGCAGCACCCGCAGCACGGCGGCGTCGACGAGCTGGGCCTCCTGGCTGTCCCGGAAGATCGTGCCGACGTACTTCTCGGCGGACCAGTTGTCCAGCCAGGTGTCCTCGACGAGCCGGTAGACGGCGTCGGTGACATCGCCGTAGCCGGGCCGGCCGGCGAGCCAGGCCTCCTGCTGGAAGGCGGGGTCGGAGAGCATGTGCAGCGCGGAGCGCACATTGCTGCGCCAGCGCCACCACGGCATGTCGTTGAGCGGCATGCCGCCCATGGTGGGGGAGCGACGGCCACGACGGGAAGACTTCTCCGAACCTTGCACAGTATTGGATCGTACGTTCCGGTCAGGTGATCTCAAGCAGCCCCCTGGAGTTCACCTCAGCGTCACCATCCCTTGCCTTATCGTCACTCGCCCGTTCCGGGTAGGACGGAAGGCTGCGGTGTCATGACCGGACGGCGATGCCTTATCCCCCGCCCCCTTTCCCGTGCGCGTGTGGTCCCGATCGCTTCGGCGGCGGCATGTACGGCGGTCATAGCATCCCTGCTCTCGGGCTGCGGCTCGCTCCCAGGAGCGGATCCCGGGGAGAAGGACCCGATCACGGTGATGACCTGGGCCCCCGAGGACACCAAGGCGACCAATATGCCGGGTATGCCGGCCATGGCGCAGGCCTACGCCCGCTGGGTCAACTCCCGCGGCGGCATCCGGGGCCACCATCTGCGGGTGCTGACCTGCAACGAGCGCAACGACTCGGTGTACGCCGCGCAGTGCGCGCAGCGCGCGGTGGACGAGGGTGCGGTCGCCGTGGTCGGCTCGTACAGCCAGTTCGGCCGCTCGTTCATGTCGCCGCTGGAGGTCAAGGGCGTCCCCTTCATCGGCGGCTACGGCGCCTCGGACGAGGAGTTCGAGAGCCCGCTGTCCTACCCGGTCAACGGGGGCCAGGCGTCCCTGCTCGCCGGGAACGGCCGCCAGCTGGCCGGCGACTGCCGGCGCGTCGCGCTGGTCCGCCCGGACACCATCCAGGGCGACAAGATGCCCTCGCTGCTCAACTCCGGCCTGACGAGCGGCCATCGGCACCCGGCCAAGGACATCAAGGCGCCCGAGGACGGCACCGACTACACGTCCGAGGTGAACCGCGCGCTGGACGGGGTGCACGCCGACCCGGTCGTCTACGGCACGGCCAAGGCCGGCGGCACGGCGGACGGCTCCTGCGTGAGCGCCTCGCTCGGCGACCACACCGATGCGTTCTTCGACTCGTTCCGGCGGCTCCAGGAGGACAACCTCCGGGTGCGGGTCGCCTCCGTCCTCGGCAGCGTCGGCCAGTCGCTGGTGAACCGTACGGGCGGCTCGGCCGGGCCGCTGGAGGGCGCGGACATCACCGGCTGGTACCCGGTCGCCAGTGATCACCGCTGGGACCCGATGCGCAAGGTCATCACCGACTTCGCCTTCGACGACAACCGCATCGACCCGGCCGACCAGGGCGTCCAGACCACCTGGATCGCCTACACCGTGCTGCGCTCGCTCATCGAGCAGCTCGACGACCAGGGCACCGAGGACATCACCTCGCACGCCCTGCAGAAGGCGCTGGACCGCGGGGACCGCGCCGTCGACACCGGCGGGCTGACCCCCAAGCTGCGCTGGCGCGACGAGGACATGCTCGCCGTCCAGGACTTCCCGCGCATCGTGAACGGGACGGTGACCTACCAGGTCGTACGGGACGGCGAGTTGGCCGCCGCCCGGCAGGGCTTTGTGAACGTCACCAGCACGCTGGAGCGGCGGCCCTCCGACGACTGAGCGGACCCGACAGCTGAGCGGGACGGGGCGGGCCGCCCGGCGGCGCCCGCCCCCTCGGTGGTTCAGAGCTGCTCGGGACGGCGCTCCGTCAGCCCGTACTTCTGCGCGAGCGGGTTCCAGATCTGGGCCGCCTGCCGCTTGGCCTGGGTCGCCTGGCCGCTGGCCACATTGCCCGCGGCTGCCTGCCCGGTGCCCTTGGCCCGGCCCTTGTGACAGCCCTTCTTGCCGCCGACCTGGCCGGCCCAGGCCGCGTAGTGGTTGTCCGCGGCGGCCGAGGACTGCCAGGCCTTGGTGAGCGCCGCGGTCAGCCGGGCGTGGTCGGGGATCTTGTCGACGGAGAGCTGCTGCAGCCGCTTCACCAGGTCGTTGCGCTGCCCGGCCGCGGCCCGCAGGTCCTTGGCCGCGCCGCCGAGGTTGCTGCACGTCTTGATGCTGTTGACGGCACCGATCACCGAGGAGCGGCTGTTGTTGCTGTCACCCAGCAGCGCGTCCAGGTCCTTGGCCTGCGCCTGGGCGGGGTCGGTGGACGGCTTCGGCTGGTCCGACTCCTTCGCCGTCTTGGCCGCCCCGGCCCCGGTGTCCTGCTTCTTGGCACTGTCGTCGCTGCTGTCGCCGCTCAGCGCCCAGCCGATGCCGAGGCCGACACCGGCGAGCACCACGATGCCGATGCCGATGAGCGCGGCCGTGGGGAGCCGGCGGCGCCCGCCGCCGTCCTCGTCGTACCTGGCCTGCTGGTCGTAGCCGCCGGCCGGCGGGAACTGCTGCCCGTACTGCTGCTGGGGCGGCTGGCCCTGCCCGTACGGCGGGCGACCCGGGTCCTCGAAGCGCGGCAGCTGCGCCGTGGAGTCCGGTGACCCGGTTCCGGGCGTCCCCGGACCGTCGCGGAAGAGGCCCTCGAACTCGGCGGGCGTGGGGCGGTCACCGGGCGCGCCGGGGCGCACGCCGTACGGGGCGCCGGGCGGCGGGGGCGGTGCGCCGGCGCCCACCGGCGGGATGAGCTGGGTGGCCTCGCTGTCGCCCGCACCCTGAGCGCCGGGCATCGGCTGGGCAGCGCCCTGGGGGCCGCCGTGCTTCGGCTTGATCGCGCGCAGCATAGTGGTGGATTCGTCGGGCGTCTCGGGCCGGGAGTGCGCCTCCGGCGGCAGCGGCACGGCGCCGCCCGGCTGCCCGCCCACGGGGGGAATCAGCGCGGTGGCCTCCGCGTCGCCCGAGGCGGCGGGCGGCAGCGGTGCACCGGTCTGCGGGGTCGCCTTCACCAGCGCTCCGGACGGGCCCTGGGGCTGTCCGTACGACTGCTGGGGCTGCTGGCCCTGTTGGGGCTGCTGGCCGTAGCCCTGCTGGGGCGGCTGCTGTCCGGCGTCGTAGGGCTGCTGCCCCGCGGGCGGCAGGGCACCGGGCGCGTTCTGGCCGCCGTACGACGGCGTGGACTGGCCTGCCGGGCCGGCCGGCGGCAGCGGTGCACCGTGCCGGGGCGCCGGCTGCTGCGGCATCGCGGGCGGGGCCGGCGGCGGGGGCGGTACGGGCGGCTGCCCTTGGGGCGGCGCCGGGAAGCCCTGGCCGCCCTGCGGCTGCGGCGGCATCGGGGCCTGCGGGTTCTGCGGCTGCCCCTGCGGTGCGCCGTATCCCTGCTGCGGATCTTGGCCGAATCCCTGCTGTTGGTCCTGGCCGTAACCCTGCGGCTGCTCCTGTCCGTACGCCTGCGGCTGGCCCTGGGCGGGCGCCTGGCCGTACGGGGCGGGGGCGTTCTGCTGACCGGGCCCCCAGGGCTGGCCCCACGGCTGGCCGGCCGCCGGCGCGGCCTGCTGGTCGGGCACCCACTGCTCACCGTTGGCGGGCAGCACAACGCCCTCCCGGGCGGGACCGGCCGCAGAATTCTGCGGGTCGTGACCCTGTCCGCTCTGCGTCACCGTGACTCCTACCAACGTGCAGACTTACCGAATCGACGGCTGCACGCTACCGGGTCGCAGCAACGTTCGACACGTCGCCTGGTCACACCCCCGCCCACCTCGGAACTCGGTGGGCGGACCGTACGCACCGGCCCGCCCACGCCGTACGACAAACCCGACGCCGCACGACAAATACCGCCTCCGGCCCCGCGCGAGAGGTTGCTCACGCCGCGGCGGCCCGCAGTTCCAGCCGTGCGCTGAACTCCCTGACCACGGGTTCGTCGCGGTACGGCTCCAACCGCACCTGGAAGTCCTCCAGATACTCCGCGCCCCGGTCCGAGCGCAGCTCGCCGAGCAGCTCCACCGCCTGCGTGCCCGTATGGCAGGCCTGTTCCACCTCGCGCTGCTGCGCCTGGGCGCCGGCCAGCAGCAGCAGGCCGATGGCCCGGCGCCGCGCCCGGCTCTCCGGATGCCCGTCCAGCGCCTCCTGCGCACGCTGTCCGGCGGGCCCCGGCTGCCCCAGGTCCCGGTGGCAGTGGGCGAGTTCATCGGCCAGATAGGCCGGGTCGAAGTGGGCGATCCACACCGGGTCGTCGCCCGCGTCGGCGGCCGCCTCGGCCCGCTCCATCGCGGCGACCGCCCGGCCGGCCACCGCCTGGAAGGCCCGGCCGTCGCCCAGCAGCGCATGTCCGCGCGCCTCCGCCGCGCAGAACATCGCCTCCGCACGCGGGGTGACATGGCCGCGGGCGCCTTCCTGGGCGGCGCGGGCGAGCTGGGCGATCTCGCGCGGGTTGCCGAGTGAGGCGGCGAGATGGCTCATGCTCGCGGCCAGGACGTAGCCGCCGTAGCCGCGGTCACCGGCCGCCTGGGCGAGCCGCAGCGCCTGGATGTAGTAGCGCTGGGCCAGGCCCGGCTGGCCGGTGTCGACGGCCATGTAGCCGCCCAGCTCCGTCAACCGTGCGACGGCGGCGAAGAGTTCCCGCCCCACCGACTCGCGGTAGGAGCCGGCCAGCAGCCCCGAGACGACGCTGTTGAGGTAGTGCACGACGACCGGCCTGACATGCCCGGCGCCGAAGCGGTGGTCGAGTTCGCTGAGCGCCGAGGTCATCGCGCGGACCGCCTCGACATCCGAGATCCCCACGCGCGCCCCGGCGTTCCGGGCGACCTGGACATCGGCGCCGGTGATCAGCCAGTCGCGGCTGGGCTCCACCAGCGCCGAGGCCGCGACCGTGGAGCCGCTGAGGAAGTCGCGCCGCCCGACATCGCTGCGCCACAGCTCGCAGACCTGCTCGATCGCCCCGAGGACGGTCGGCGAGAACTGCAGCCCCACCCCGGACGCGAGGTTCTTGCCGTCGGCCATCCCGATCTCGTCGATGGTGACCGTGCGCCCCAGCTTGCGGCCCAGCGCCTCGGCGATGACGGCCGGAGCCCGCCCCCGCGGCTGCTGTCCGCGCAGCCACCGGGCCACGGAGGTCTTGTCGTAGCGGAGGTCGAGACCGTGCTCCGCACCGCACATGTTGACGCGGCGGGCGAGGCCCGCGTTGGAGCAGGCGGCTTCCTGGATCAGCGACTGGAGCCGTTCGTTGGGCTGCCGTGCGACGAGTGGCCTGGCGGCCATGCTGGTACCCCCTGAGTACTGCTGCGCGCGTTCACCGACGAACGCCGTTCCCCGTGATCGATTCCCCAGGCATATACCGGATATCCGAGAGTTCCGTGATATGCGCGATAAGTGGGATCAGAGCGGTACGCACCGTTCCGAGGATGCGCGGTTGTGCGCGGTTGGTGAGCGGGGTGGATCCGGTGTGGTGCGTCCTCGGTGCGTGGCGCTCGTTCACGAATGGGCTGGTGCGCGGTGTCCGTACGCAGTTCGCGGCGCCGCCGTGCCGGGCTCCCCGGGATCCACGCCGGCCTGCCGCCGGGCGGCCTCTCCGCCCGTCAGGCAGGTGGCTACCCGTTCGCCGGGCCCCGCCCGCACACGCGCCCCCACCGGTGCTCCCATGCGCCCCACATGCGGGAACGATGCGCCCCGGACGTCAGCCATTTGGGCGTAACCCTTGGTCACAAAGGGAGTTGTCCTGAGCGTGGAAAAGACCATCGGAGTCACAGGGGCCCCGCAGCTCCCCACGCAGCGCGGCGAGCAGCTGCTGGACACTGCGGTGCGTTATGCGGAGGAGCGCCACTGGGACGTGTTCCCCGGCGCATGGCTGGAGCACGACGGCAGGACGCCGCGCTGCTCGTGCCGCGCCCACGACTGCGCTGCGCCCGGCGCGCATCCCACCGCGCCCGGCTGGGCCGGCGAGGCCACCGGCAGCGCGAGCGCCGTCCGCCGGCTGTGGAGCAGCCGACCGCGGGCCTCGATCCTGCTGCCGACCGGCCGGACCTTCGAGGCGCTGGAGGTGCCCGAGACCGCGGGCTGTCTGGCGCTGGCCCGCATGGAGCGGATGGAGCTGCCGCCCGGCCCCGTCCTGCGCACCCCCGACCGCCGGATGCTCTTCCTCGTCCTGCCCGGCGCCTCGGCGAAGGTGCCCGCCCTCATCCGGGGCCTGGGGTGGGTGCCGGCGGTGCTCGATCTGATCTGCCGCGGCGAGGGCGAGTACATCGCCGCGCCGCCGACCCGGGTGGGCGCGCACGGCGTCGTGCAGTGGGCCCGCCGCCCCACCGCCGCCAACCGCTGGCTGCCGGACGCGGAGGAGCTGATCAGCCCGCTCGGCTACGCCTGCGCCCGGGAGGCGGTCGCGGCCCGCGCACGCTGACTGGCAGGCGCGTGCCGCTGACGCCCCCGCGGAACGGCTCCGTCCGGCAACCCGGCCGTATCGTGGGACGCCGGACGGGGGTCGGGACCGGCCCCTGCGGGGACGTCGAAGGGCAGGACCGGTGGCGAACGAGCCGGAACACATCGAGGGGCGGGCCGAGACGGCACCGCCGCAGCACAGCACCACCGCTCCGGGCGGGCCGGCCACGGCCCCCGGGGAGGTCATGGCCGGTCCGCCCGCCGTCCGCATCCAGGGCCTGTGGAAGAAGTTCGGCGAGCAGACCGCCGTCCACGGCATCGATCTGACGCTCCCGGCCGGCCGCTTCATCGGACTGGTCGGCCCCAACGGCGCAGGCAAGACCACCACCCTGTCCATGGTGACCGGCCTGCTGCGGCCGGACGCGGGGACGGTCGAGATCGGCGGGCACGACGTCTGGCAGGACCCGGTGTCGGTCAAGTCCCGGATCGGGGTACTGCCCGAGGGGCTGCGGCTCTTCGAGCGGCTGTCGGGAAGCGAACTCCTCAGCTACATAGGCCGGTTGCGCGGTCTGCCGGGCGACGAGGTCGACACGCGTGCCGCGCAGCTGCTGGACGTGCTCGGCCTGTCGGGCGCCCAGCACAAGCTGGTGGTGGACTACTCCACCGGTATGCGCAAGAAGATCGGGCTGGCGGCCGCCCTGCTGCACAACCCCGAAATCCTCTTCCTCGACGAGCCCTTCGAGGGCGTCGACCCGGTGTCGGCACAGACCATCCGCGGCGTCCTGGAGCGCTACACCGCCTCCGGCGCCACCGTGATCTTCTCCAGCCATGTGATGGAGCTGGTCGAGTCGCTGTGCGACTGGGTCGCGGTGCTGGCCGCCGGGCGGATCCGGGCCGACGGACCGCTCGCCGAGGTACGCGGCGCGGCGCCCTCGCTGCAGGACGCCTTCCTCGAACTCGTCGGCGCGCAGGACCGCGGCGCGGGCGCGAACCTCGACTGGCTGGGCGGGGGCCGCGCCCGATGAGCACCGCATCCGCCGCGGCCGCCCGCCCCGCCGCCGCACCCTCCCTGACCGGCGTCTTCGTCCGGCTGAAGCTGTCGCTGCTGCGCAACGGGCTGCGCCAGTCGACCGGGCGCACCCTGGCGTATGTCGCCTCCATCGTCGTCGGCCTGCTGTTCGCCGCCGCAGTCGTGCTGGGGCTGACCGCGCTGCGCGGCAATGCGCACGCCGGTGCGCTGACCGTCCTGCTCACCGGGATCCTCACCGTGGGCTGGGCGGTGATGCCGCTGTTCTTCCCCGGGAGCGACGAGACGCTCGATCCGACCCGGCTGGTCATGCTGCCGCTGCGGCCGCGGCCGCTGATCGTCTCGCTGCTGACGGCCTCGCTCGTCGGCATCGGCCCGGTGGTCACCCTCATGCTGGTGGCCGGCGCGGTGATCGCGGTCGCCGACGGCCCGGTCGCCGTGGTCGTGGGTGTCGTGGCCGCCGTCCTGGTGCTGTTGGTGTGCGTGGCGCTGGCGCGGGCCATCGCCACCGCCTCGGTCCGGCTGCTGACCAGCCGCCGCGGCCGCGATCTCGCCGTGCTGGGCGGGCTGTTCATCGCGCTCGGCGGGCAGGGCGTCAACTTCGCCGCCCAGCGGCTGGGGCGGCCGGACGGCCTGTCCGTACTGGAACCGCTGGGCGAGGTGCTGCGCTGGGTGCCGCCGGCCTCCGCGCTCGGCGCCGTCGACGACGCCGGGCACGGGGCGTACGGGCGGGCGCTGGCCGGTCTGGCGCTGACGGCGCTGGCCCTCGCGCTGCTGCTGTGGTGGTGGCAGCGCACGCTGACCGCCCTGATGACCTCCCCGGACTCCTCCACCCTCCAGGCGCTGGAGAAGGACGGCGCCCGCCGGTCCGGCACCGGGGCACGCGGGCTCGCACGGCTGCTGCCGGACGGCCGTACCGGCACCGTCATGCTCCGCTCGCTGCGCTACGCCTGGCGCGACCCCAAGTCGAAGATGGCCTGGGCCACCGCGCTCGGCGTCGGCCTGCTGCTCCCGATCGCCACCTCCGCGCAGGGCAACGGCAGCATGTACATGGCGTTCTGGGCCTCCGCGCTGCTCGGATCGATGATGTACAACCAGTTCGGCCAGGACACCTCGGCGTTCTGGATGGTCGCCTCGACGCTCGCCACCGCGCGCGACGCCTATCAGGAGCTGCGGGCCCGCGCGTTGACGCTGGCGCTGGTGGCCGCCCCCTACGTCACGCTGGTCGTCGTCGGCTCCGCGGCACTCATCGGGCCGTGGTCGGACTTCATGGAGGTGTACGGCCTCTCGCTGGCCGTCCTGGGCGCACTGCTGGCCACCGGCGCGATGTCGTCGGCGCTGTTCCCGTATTCGATCCCCTCGGAGGGCAACAAGAACGTCGCACCGGGACAGGGCGCGATCGCCTGGTTCAGCCTCTTCGGCGGGGTCCTGGTCGCCGCGGTGCTGTGCAGCCCGCTGCTGGGGCTGACCATCTGGCTGCATGTGGCGGGTCTGCACCAGCTGTTGTGGATGCTGCTGCCGGCCGGAGCGGTCTACGGCCTGGGACTCGCCGAGGCGGGCCTGCGGGTGGCGGCGCCCCGGGTGGCGGCCCGACTGCCGGAAATCCTGGGGGCGGTCAGCAAGGGGTGAGGGTGCGGCCCCGGCCGGTTGGTGGGGAGTGGTGCCGTGCGGACGAGGCCTGGTCCGCGGGCTGCCCCAAGCCGCCGCACGGTGACGGTCCTTGGACCAGGGGGGACGTCCCCCCTGGTCCATCCGGCCGGGAGCTGGCAGGGCCTGGCGGGATCTGATCGGCCCGTCATGGGGCGGTGTGGGGCGAGGCGAGGAGCCACGGCCCCGCACAGGCGGGTGTGCGACGCGGACCGTGCGACGTACGCCGTGCGACGCGGCCCCACGGGGAGCCGTGGCCCGAGAGCCCCGGCCAGAGGCACTCACCCGGGCAACGTCGCCGCATGGAGAAACGGTTCGATGGCAGCGCACCAGGCGTCGGGTTGTTCCCAGGGGAGCAGATGGCCGGCGTCGGGGATTTCGGCGTAGGCGCCGCGCGGCAGCACCCGGACCATCTCCTGGGCTTCGGCACGGCCGAGTTCGGCATCGAGTCCGCGGACGACGAGGGCCGGGCAGGACACCTGGGCGAGCTCCTCCCAATGGGCGTCATGGACCCAGGTCTCACGGGCGGTGAGCATCTGCCGGCGGGAGAAGACGGGGCGCCAGCCGTCGGCGCGCTCGGCCATCACCTCGGCGAAATACTCGCCACGGGCCGGCCGGGGCCGCTCCAGGGTCGGATCGTCCTCACCGAACCATTTGCGGACATCGGCGAGCGTCGCGAACGGCACCGGCCAGGACCGGAACCACTCGGTCCATTCGCGCTGCGAGGCCGCACCCAGCGCCGACGCCCGCATGTCGCAGATCACCAGCGCACTCACCAGATCCGGTCGCCGGGACGCTAACTGCCACGCCGTCAGGGCGCCCATGGCATGCCCCACAAGGGCGACGGGGGCGAGGCCGAGCTGCTCGACGGCGGCGATGGCGTCATCGACATACGCCTCGCGGTCGTACGGCCCCACGGCGGGCTTCTCGCTGCGGCCGTGGCCCCGCTGATCCAGCGCGACCGGGCGGTGCCGGGCGCTCAGCCGGCGGGCGGTGGCCGCCCAGTGCGAGGCGCGCCCCATCAGGCCATGGAGCAGCAGCACACCCGGACGCTGCTCGGGCTCCTCCAGTCCGCCGCCGCTCTTGGGCGGGTCGGTGAATTCCCAGGCGGCGAGACGCACGCCGCCTGCCCCTGCTACATCGATGCGTCGCACCATGTGCCCTGGCACCCCCAATCGTCCCGTGAGCACTTCCACACTATCGAACCCCTATTCGAACGCACCGCGTTGGCGCGGAATACCCCTCGTTCGAGTGACCTCACTCGGGGATTGGCCGCGCCCGCCACGGGGAGACATCTGCCGGGAGGCGGGCCCTACCGGGAAGGGGGCCCGTGGGGAAAGACCCTGAGAGCTCGGGGCTCCGGGTCTTGGGTGGGGGACATGGGGAGGCAGGGCCCCGGCTGCTCGCAGCGCCGGGGCCCTGACTGTTCCCACCACGAGTGGATGCATCCGAGCCCCCTCCCGGCCAGGACAAGCCGCTGCACGGCCATGCGTCAGCGTGACACGAGACCGGCCGTATCGCACGGATTCGCACAAGTCCGTTCAAGAGGCAAGAACTTGCCGAGCCCGCCGAACGGCGCGTCAGCGCAGCTCAGCGGGCTCGTGCGGGAAATGCGGGCGGGAGTGCGAGAAGGAAAGAGTCTGAAACTGCTTTCAACGCTTGGCTACGAAGACATGCGAGGCGATCTCGGAGCCCAGCTCGGCGGCCTCACCGCTGCTGCCGACCAGCACCCCGGCCGGTGACTCCGTCACGCTCACCACCGCGCCCGGCTGCACACCGGCCCGGCGCAGGGTGTACATCAGCTGGGCGTCGGCCTGGATCGGCTCGCCGATCCGGCGCACCACGGCCGTCTTGCCGTCGGCCCCGGCGTCCAGGTCCATCAGACTCACCATGCCGGCGTCGAGGAACGGGTCGACCTCGGACTTCTCGCCCAGCTCGGCCAGCCCGGGGATGGGGTTGCCGTACGGGGACTCCGTCGGGTGCCGCAGGAGCTCCAGGACGCGGCGCTCGACCGCCTGGCTCATGACGTGCTCCCAGCGGCAGGCCTCGGCGTGCACCTGCTCCCATTCGAGGCCGATGACGTCGACGAGCAGGCACTCGGCGAGGCGGTGCTTGCGCATCACCCGGGTCGCCAGCTGCCGGCCCTCTTCCGTGAGCTCCAGATGACGGTCGCCGGCGACCGTCAGCAGCCCGTCCCGCTCCATGCGCGCCACGGTCTGGCTCACCGTCGGGCCGCTCTGTTCGAGGCGCTCCGCGATGCGTGCGCGCATGGGGACCACACCTTCCTCTTCCAGCTCGAGGACGGTGCGGAGATACATCTCCGTGGTGTCGATCAGTCCTGACATGCGTGCCCCTCGATGTGTGGTGCGGTGGCCCTGCTCCAATTCTGACGCATCCCGCTGACATCGGTGCCGCCTCGTCCGCGCCCGCGGAGCCTCGTCGCCGTGTTGACAGGTCACTGGTCCAGAGCGCAACGTGATCCGCGCCACTGATCACAGACGCCGAGATTCCGGCGAGATCCGACGAGAGGGGCCCGCGGCAATGGCTGAGAGCGACCGGAGCGACCGGCTGGCCGGGAACTACTTCGACGCCGCGATCGACCTGCTGCGACAGGTCCGCGACGCGGAGGGCGACCGGATCACCGCGGCCGGGGAGCTGATCGCGGACGCCGTCGCGGCGGGCGCCCGGATCTTCTCCTTCGGCGCCGGCCACTCCTCGCTCCCCGCGCAGGACACGGTCTACCGCGCGGGCGGCCTGGCGGTGATGAATCTGCTGTCGGTCCCGGGTGTGGTGGGCGTGGACGTACGGCCGGCGACGCTCGGCAGCGCGCTGGAGCGGGTCGACGGGCTGGCCGCGGCGGTCCTGGACACCAGCCCCCTGGAGGCGGGCGATGTGCTGGTGATCATCTCGCTGTCCGGGCGCAACCCGCTGCCCGTGGAGATGGCGGTCAACGCCCGCGCCCTGGGGATCAAGGTCATCGGCGTGACGTCGGTGGCGTACGCGGAGGCCACCAGGTCCCGGCACGCCTCCGGCGGCTTCCTGAAGGATCACTGCGACCTCGTACTGGACAGCCGGATCCCGGTCGGCGACGCGGAGCTGACGCTGCCCGGCATCGACGCGCCGTTCGCCCCCGCCTCCACGGTCGTCACCAGCGCGATCATGCAGGCCATGGTGGCGACGGCCGCGGGCACCCTCGCCGAGCGGGGCATCGACCCGCCGCTGCTGCGCTCGGGGAACGTCGACGGCGGCCACGACTGGAACGCCCGGGTGATGGGCGCGTACGCGGACCGGATCTTCTACCGGCAGTGAGCGGACGGCGCGCCGCCGAACGCCGCGGCGCCCGCGAGGTCGAGGGCCGCGGCGATCCGCGCCGCCACCTCCTCCGCGTAGTCCGCGTCCGCGCGGTCGAAGGGGCGGCGCGCCGGGGTCCGCAGGAAGGTCGCAACGCCCAGGGTGCGGCCGCGGCTGCGCAGCGCCACACACAGGCCGTGCACGGTGCCGTCCGGCCAGTGACGGGCGGCCGCCCAGCCCTCGGGTGAGGCGGGTCCGGCGCCGGTACGCACCGAGCCGCGCCGCTCGTACGCCTGGAAGACGGGATGGCGCGGCGCGTACGGCACGGGGATGCCGGTCGCTGGAAGGCGCTCGGCCGGGCCGGGCGCACCGGCCGGGGAGGCCAGCGTCCGTACCAGCCGGGGCCTGCCGTGGCGCGTGCCGTGCCCGGCGTCCGCGCCGGGTGCGCTGCCCGGTGGCATGCCGGTGCCGCCCGCCGCGGCCGCCCCGTCACCCGCGTCGCCGGCGTCGTACGCCTCGTCCTCGGCGACCGCCCCGTACGGCGCGGGCGACGTCGTGGCGAGGTCGACCAGGCCGTGGTCGGCGAAGCCCGCCAGGGCGAAGTCGAGGTGGACGGCGGCGGCCTCGGCCGGGTCCGGGCACTCCGCGGCCGCCCGTCCCGCCCGGTGGAGCTGACGGGCGCGGAACCGCAGCAGGGAGCTCTCCTGCTCGGCGCGCTTGGTGTCCGTGACGTCCTGGAAGAGCCAGGCCACGCCCAGCGGCACCGGCTCCTCGGCCAACGGGGAGGCCAGCCGGACAAAGCCGCTGCGCCAGCACCGGCGCGGGAGTTCGGCCCCCTCGGAGCGCAGCGTCACCCACAGTTCGGCGGTGGCCGGCGGGGCGCCCTCGGCGAGGACGTGCTGCAGAGCGCACTCCAGCTCCTCCACGCCCTGCGCCAGCAGCTCGCCCAAGGGGCGCCCCAGCAGGGCCGTGCGCCCCACGCCCAGGATGCGGCCGGCGTGGGCGTTGACGACGGCGGGCCGCAGATCGGCGTCGATCAGCACCACCCCCCACGACGCGTCCTCGAACAGCGCCTCGGCCAGCGCGACGGACCGCTCCAGGTCCAGCTGGGTGTGCACCTCGCTGAAGGCGCAGTACACGCCCACGACCCGGCCGCCGGGGCCGCGGACTGCGGAGGACTGGGTGCGCAGGAGCACGCGGCGGCCGTCTTTGGTCAGCAGGGCGAATTCATGCACCTGGCGGCCCGGGGAGCGCATCGCGGCGGCGAGGGCGGCCTCGATCCCGTCGGCGTCCTCCTTGCGGACCGCCCAGCCGGTCAGTCCCGTACGGCCGACGGCCTCGGCGGTGGTCCAGCCCAGGATGCGTTCCGCTTCGTGGTTCCAGTGGGTGACCGTGCCGTCCGCGGAGAAGGCGGCGAGGGCGGCGTCCATGCCGTCCAGGAGCGCGGCGAGCAGACCGGAGTCACCGGATACATCGGTCTGCTCGGTGGCGCGGCGGGCCGGGGCCACCGTGCCGGGAGGGCCGGGAAGACCGGAGACCCCGGAAAGGTCGGAAGAAGCTGACGAAGCAGTCACTGGCACCCCTCACGAACGCGGCCACACATGCTCCACCTGGGAACATTCAACTGGACCGTCATACAGAGCACCCGCGATTCACGGAAATCGTTGCTTCCGGAAAATGTGGTTGTGTCGGGCGGACCGGCTTCCTAATGTGTGGAGCACACGAGAAGGGAGGTGGTTCGGCAGATGATTTCGCACCGGACGCGTGAGGTGGCTGCGGGCTAGCGGCCCGTCGCTTCACCGAAGTGCAGCGCCGGACCAGCGCATACTGCAGATGCGCAGCCGGCCAATCCCAAGCAGTCACCCGACCCGCGGGCTGCCGGTTCGTCCGACCGGCCCTTCGCGCCACCGAGCGCGGAGGAGGCAGCCCGCGGGTCGTCTGCGTGTGCGGCCAGGGCGGCGGAGAGCCGGTACGGCCGGAGAGCCGGTACGGGCCGAGGGGCATGCCCAGCCGTCTCCGCCGGGCGCGCCCGTTTCAGGGCGCCAGCCGCTCCACTCGCCAGCCGCCCCCGGACTCGCGGACGTACCGCAGCCGGTCGTGCAGCCGGTTGAGCCGGCCCTGCCAGAATTCGACCGTCTCGGCGGCGATCCGGTAGCCGCCCCAGTGTGGCGGCGCCGGCACCTGCTCGCCCTCCGGGTAGCGGGCCGCCAATTCCTCGTAGGCGTCCTCCAGTTCCGCGCGCGAGGCGACCGGGGCGGACTGGTCGCTGGCCCAGGCGCCCAGCTGGGAGCCGTGCGGGCGGGTGCGGAAGTAGGCGGCGGTCTCGTCCCGGCCGATGCGCTGTGCGGTGCCGGTCACCACGACCTGGCGGGCGAGCGGGTGCCAGGGGAACAGCAGCGAAATGGCCGGATTTTCGGCCAGTTCACGGCCCTTGCGGCTGTTGTAGTTGGTGAAGAACACAAAGCCGCGGTCGTCGAACGCCTTGAGGAGCACGGTCCGTGAGCTCGGCCGGCCCGCGGCATCCGCGGTCGAGACGACCATCGCGTTCGGCTCGTGCAGCCCGGCCACGGTCGCGTCCTTGAACCAGCGGGCGAACTGGTCATGGGGGTCGGCGGCGAGATCGGACTCGGCGAGTCCCTCGGCGCGGTAGTGCGCACGCATGGAGGAAGGGTCGGGGTTCTCGTTGTGAGGCGCGTCGGCTGGGTGCACGGCCTCATCTTGCAACATCGCGCTCGGCCCGGTCAGCTGGGAGGGGCGGAAGTCTGCCCCTGGCCGCGCGCCGTAACCCTCCCGACGGCAAATCGACCACTGTGCCGGATCTCACGCTTCCCCGCAGGTGAGGGACCCGCCAAAATCATGGCCCGGCCCACTGTGGGCTCCGGACAGGGAGAGCTATCGTGTCCGTCCGGCTGTATTGACGCACCACACCGCCGCACCGCACCGCCCGCCCGTGGCCGACCACTGCGGGCAGGACCCCCGCGTGACCCGTGCCCTGGCAGGGCATCACACCGGGGTGACCGGTTCGGACCGCGAGCTGCCAGCAGCCGCGTAACCGTACTGGCGCCGCACACCACGACCGCACGGCAGCCGCTCAGGAGCGTCTGCCGGCCCCAGCTTGAGGAGCCGCCTGATGTCCGACTTCGTACCCGGACTCGAGGGAATCGTCGCGTTCGAGACGGAGATCGCCGAACCCGACAAGGAAGGCGGTGCCCTTCGCTATCGCGGGGTCGACATCGAAGAGCTCGTCGGTCAGGTGTCCTTCGGGAACGTCTGGGGGCTGCTGGTCGACGGGGCGTTCAACCCCGGTCTCCCGCCCGCCGAACCCTTCCCGATCCCGGTGCACTCCGGGGACATCCGGGTCGATGTGCAGTCCGCGCTCGCCATGCTCGCTCCCGTATGGGGCCTCAAACCGCTGCTGGACATCGACGAGGCGACGGCCCGTGACAACCTCGCCCGCGCCGCGGTGATGGCGCTGTCGTACGTCGCCCAGTCGGCGCGCGGGCAGGGCCTGCCGATGGTGCCGCAGAAGGAGATCGACAAGGCGGAGACCGTCGTCGAGCGCTTCATGAAGCGCTGGCGCGGCGAGCCGGACCCCAAGCACGTCAAGGCCGTCGACGCCTACTGGACCTCGGCCGCCGAGCACGGCATGAACGCCTCCACGTTCACGGCGCGCGTCATCGCCTCCACGGGTGCGGATGTGGCGGCCGCGCTGTCCGGTGCCGTCGGCGCCATGTCCGGGCCGCTGCACGGCGGTGCGCCCTCGCGCGTCCTCGGCATGATCGAGGAGATCGAGCGGACCGGCGACGCCTCCGCCTACGTCCGTAAGGCGCTGGACCAGGGCGAGCGGCTGATGGGCTTCGGCCACCGCGTCTACCGCGCCGAGGACCCGCGGGCGCGGGTGCTGCGGCGCACCGCGAAGGAGCTGGCCGCCCCGCGCTTCGAGGTCGCCGAGGCGCTGGAGAAGGCCGCCCTGGAGGAGCTGCACAACCGCCGCCCGGACCGGGTGCTGGCCACCAACGTCGAGTTCTGGGCGGCCATCGTCCTGGACTTCGCCGAGGTCCCGGCGCACATGTTCACCTCGATGTTCACCTGTGCCCGGACGGCGGGCTGGAGCGCGCACATCCTGGAGCAGAAGCGGACGGGCCGACTGGTTCGGCCGTCGGCCCGGTATGTGGGGCCCGGGGCGCGCAGCCCGCGGGAGATCGAGGGGTTTGCGGACATCGCGCCCCGCTAAACGCTTGAGCGCTTGGCTTGGCTTCCCACGTTGTTGGCTGGCCCGCCGTGGGGGTTTCTCGCCGTTGCGCTTTGCGGCGCCCCCGCACGTTGTCGGCTTCCCCGCCGTAGGGGTTTCTCGCCGTTGCGCTTTGCGGCGCCCCCGCACGTTGTCGGCTTCCCCGCCGTAGGGGCTCGCCTGCGGCGGGCTGGTTGCCGCTGCACTGGCTGTTCGGCTGCGGGACCGGCCCTCCGGACTCCGTCCTGCGGTCCGGCCCCTCCCGTTGGGGGTGGAAGAAGACCGGTGGGGGCGGGCCTCATCCCTCGACTGCACGCAGACGAGGGCCGGGGCCCGCCCCCACCGGCCTGTTCCCACCCACTCACGGGAGGGGTCGCGCCGCAGGACGAAGTCCGGAGGAGCGGCACCGCACCCGACACACCACGCCCGCCGCAGGCGCAACGGCGAGACGCCACCACGGCGGGAAAGCCGACAACGTGCGCCGCGCCGCAAAGCGCAACGGCGAGCAACACCCACGGCGGGACAGCCAACAACGTGGGAAGCGCTCCTCTGGTCCGTGACTCGTCTCAGTGACGGGCCGCGGGCCGCAGCCCCCGAGGGAATCGGGTGAGCTGCCTCGGGCTGATCGTGACCCGGTAGGTGGCTTCGGCCCTGCCGTGGGTGGTCACGGTGACGGTCTGGCCGTGGTCGTCCCAACTGGCTTTGCTGCCTTGGATATCGACGCGGTAGCCGCCTGGGTAGATGTCCCTGGGCACGGTGATCCGGGTGGGCCCCTGGGCGTTGTCGCGGGTGCGGAAGGTGAGTGTGTAGGTGCGGGTGGCCGGGTCGTACGTGAACGTGAGCGGGTCGCCCGCGACGGCCTGCGCGTACGGCTGGACGAGCAGTTGGGCGTGGGGCTTCGCTGTGCCCGTGTGGTCGAGGAAGCAGTAGCCGCCGCCCCGGCACCACTGCCACCACGTCCAGCCGCTGGAGAAGCGGTCCAGGGAGGCCGTCATGTCGGTGACGAACTGGCCTGCGTGCGCAACGTAGGGGTTGCCGCCCCACTCCCCCACGATCACCGGCATGCGGTGACGGGTCGGGTAGTGGCTGATCGCGGCCTCGTAGGCGGGGATGAAGGTGCCGTTGGGGTCGTAGTCGGCGCCGGTTTCCATCGCGGTTTCGTAGAAGTGCGGCGCGTAGCCGGCGTGCGGGTCGTCGATGTGGCCCAGCTGGGTGGGGACGCCGGTACCGACGATGACGGTTGGTTCGACGAAGACCCACGACCTGTGGTCGACCAGGCGGATCGCGCGGGCAAGGCGGTTCCACAGCTCGGTGAGCTCGGTGGCCTCGAAGCGGGCCGCGGCGGCGGGGAGGTCTTCGCCTTCGAGGAACTTCGCGAACGGCTCATTCATCAGGTCGTAGCCGAGCAGCGCCGGGTGCCTGCCCAGGGCGGAGGCGACCGTCATCCACATGCGAGCGTGCGCGACGCGCAGGTCGGCGTCCTTGTACAGGTGGTCAAAGGCGGTCTGTACGGAGGGCTCGAAGTACTCGGAGAACCAGTCGTCGGGTACCGGCTCGAACGGCAGCCCCTCGTCGCGGGCGGCCCAGTCGGGGACGCCGCGGGAGCCGAAGTGGGGTCCGTATACGTCCTGGTGGGCGTCGAGGATGACCTTGATGTGGTAGCGGCCGGCCCAGTCGAGGATGCGGCGCATCTTGGTCAGGTAGCCGCGGTCGTAGTGCCCGGGGGTGGGTTCGAGGTCGTCCCAGAAGAACGCGAGACGCGCGAGGTTGAAGCCCCGGGCGGCCATCTCTTCGAGGTCGCCCTCGTGGATGCCGGCGAACGCGTTGGCGCCCCGGCCGCTCTTATCCGCCAGGTTGAAGCCGCGCCACTGCAGCGCGCGGCCCCGGCCGTCGGCGATGAAGGTGCGGTCACCGACCGTAACCCGGTCGGGGACGCGGTCGGGGTGGGCCTGGGCCTGGGCGGGGAGGACGCCGAGCAGGAGGGCGGCCACGGCGAGGGCGGCGGGGGCGACGCGGGAGGTCAGGCGCATGCAGGAGACCCTTTCGCGGGTGGCTGCTCGGGCGGCGTGCTGCCGGCCGGATGCTACTTGCGGGTGGGTCAAGTTCCCAAGTATTCGCGGGAGTTGGCGGCAGTTGGCGGGAGTTCGCGGGACTTCCTTTCCTCGCCGAGATCACCAGGGGCCCACCCCTGGAGATCGCACCACCTCGCCCCCCCACTACCTTGCACTGCACTAGCTTGTAGTGCATGACTCATGCTGTGTAACGTACTGGCCATGGAAGAGACGTCCACCCCCCGCGCCCAGTGGCTGCGAGGGGTACTGGATATGTGCCTGCTGGCGCTGATGGCGGAGGCCCCGGTCTACGGCTACGAGATGACCGTCCAGCTGGCCAAGGCCGGGCTCGACGTCGCGGACGGTTCGATCTACCCGGCGCTGGCGCGCCTGCGTAAACGCGAGCTGGTCACGGTCGAACGCCGCAGCGGGGGCGGGGGCCCCGCCCGTACGTACTACATGCCCAGCGAAGCCGGGATGCGGATGCTTCGGTCGTGGAGCCGCGACTGGGGCGAATTCGCCACGAGCATCCACACCATCATCGGCCCACCTGCGCGGGAGGAATCATGACACTGACGGTCGACGACGCGATACTCACGGCCACGGAGACGTGGCGCCGCCTCGGCGTCGAACAGGCGGCGGCCGATGAGATGGCTGAGGAGCTCGCCGCGGACCTGGCCGCCGCGTCCGCGGACGGCCGGTCGGTCGCCGACTACATGGGCGGGGACGTCGAGGCGCTGGCCACTTCCTGGGCGGACGAACGCGGTCTGGTGCCGGTGCGCCGGCACCTGAAGGAGACCGCCGTCGCGGCGGCCCAGGGCGCCGTGCTGCCCGCCCTTGCCGCCCTCGCCTTTTGGTATGTGAACTGGTCCCACCTCCTGGACCCCAGCGGCGAAGCCATGACGACCACGCTCGACGGGCATGTGGTGCGGGAGATTCGTCGGTCCCCCAATGTCGGCGTCCCTTTGATGTGGGTGGGCTTGCCCCTCTGCGTGGTTGCCGCTTTCTTCTTGATCCGACGCGCCGTCCGCGAGACGCTCCGGCATCATCGCGCCTCCATGATCGAAGCGACCGTGCAGACCCTGGCCAAGGCGCTTCCCGTCATTTTCGCGGTAGCGGCCGTACTGGCCGTCGCGATCGGCTACTTCGGGGACTTTGCGATCGGGTATTTCCAGCTCTTCTTCACCGTCCCCATGGCGCTGGCCGGAATGGTCGGCACCGTCGCAGCCGGCGCCGCCTGGGTCCGAAACCGCACCTGCACGCCGGTGACCGCCGGCAGTTGAACCTCGGCGCTCAGGGAACAGGATTCCTGAAATCGCTGGTGCTTCACCGGTGCTTTGCGCCTTGCCGGTGCTTTGCGCCTTGCCGGTGCTTTGCGCCTTGTCGGTGATTGTGCTTTATCGGCGCTTGTGCTTTATCAGCGCTTGTGTTTTATCGGTGCTTTCCCGACCGGCTCTGATCCGCCGGGTTCAGCACGCCGTCGATGATTTTCGCCCATTGCTCGACGACCCGGTCGCGGCGGGCCGAGTCATCGGTCAGGAGATTGGCGAGGCCCAGGCCGCGGGCCATGTCGAGCAGGCCCTGGACCGTCTCCCGGACGCCGGGCACCGCTTCGTCGGCGTCCAGGAGCGCGACCGCCGTGCGGTGCGCCTCCCGGCCCACCCTCGCCTCCAGTGCGGTGACCCGCTCGCGCAGTTGTTCCTCGTCGGAGGCGGCCACCCACAGGTGCAGCGCGGCGCGGAACAGAGGCCCCGTGTAGAGGCCGACGAGTTCCTCGACGATGACCCAGGTGCGGGCGATGGAGCCGGCCGGCGGGAGGTTGTGGGCGACGGCCTTGACTGCGCCTCGGCGCTTCTCGGCGACGTGTTCGACGGCCGCGGTGAAGAGGTCCTCGCGGGTGCGGAAGTGGTGCTGGGCGGCGCCACGGGAGACGCCGGCGCGCTCGGCGACCACCGAGACGGTGCTGCCGCTCCAGCCGCGCTCGGCGAGGCAGGAGACGGCGGCCTCCAGCAGTTTGAGGCGGGTGGCGCGACTGCGTTCCTGCTGGGGCTGCTTGGGGCCGCGGGCGGGGGTCAGCGCGCCCATGCCGGGGCCCGTCGCTCCAGGAAGGCGGTCATGCCCTCGCGGGCCTCGGCGGAGCCGAAGAGCCGGGCGGACTGTGCGGCGAGCGCGTCGGTGTCGCGGTCGAAGGTGTCCAGCACCTGGGCGGTGACCAGCTTCTTCGACTCGGCCAGGCCCTGCGGGGAGCCCTTGCGCAGGCCGTCCAGTACGGGCGCGAGGCCGGTGTCGACGTCGTCGGCGGCGAGGGTGACCAGGCCGATCCGAGCCGCCTCGGGCGCGTCGAACTTCTCGCCGGTCAGGTAGTAGCGGCCCGCGGCGCGCGGGTCCAGCCGGGGCAGCAGCGGCAGGGAGATGACGGCGGGGGCGAGGCCGAGGCGGGCCTCGGTGAAGGCGAAGGTGGCGTCCGGGCCGGCCGCGGAGATGTCGCAGGCGCCGAGCAGACCCAGGCCGCCGGCCCGGACGTGTCCGGTGATGCGGGCGACGACCGGTTTGGGCAGCGCGACGATGGCGCGCAGCAGCCGGGCCAGGCCCAGCGGGCCGTCCTTCGCGGTGCCCGAGGTGGCCTCGGAGAGGTCCGCGCCGGCGCAGAACGTGCCGCCGGTGTGGGTGAGGACGACGGCGCGGGTGTCGTCGTCGGCCGCGGCGTCCGCGAGGGCCTGGTGCAGTGCGGACACCAGGCGGGTGGAGAGGGCGTTGCGGTTGTGCGGGGAGTCCAGGGTGAGGGTGGTGATGCCGCGCTCGTGGGAGCGCAGCACCAGGGGTGTCGCGGCGGCGTCGGTCATCGGGGCGTCGAACTCCTTTCCCTGGCGCGCAGTTCGCGCCGCAGGATCTTTCCGGTGGCGGCGCGCGGCACGCTGTCCAGGAACTCCACTCGCCGCACTTTTTTGTACGGGGCGACCTGCGAGGCAACGTACGCGATGACCTCGTGCTCGGTGAGCTGGGCCCCCTGCTGACGGACGACGAACGCCTTGGGTACCTCGTTGCCGTCCGGGTCCGTGATGCCGATGACCGCGGCGTCGGCGATCGCCTCGTGCCCGAGCAGCAGCGCTTCGAGGTCGGCGGGGGCGACCTGGTACCCCTTGTATTTGATCAACTCCTTGACACGGTCGACGACATGGAGCCAGCCGTCGCCGTCCGCCCGCCCGATGTCGCCGGTGTGCAGCCAGCCCTCGGGGTCGATCATCGCGGCGGTGTCGGCGGGCCGCCCCAGATAGCCCTTCATGACCTGGGGGCCGCGGATGAGGATCTCGCCGCTCTCCCCCGGCGGCACGTCCGCGCCGGTCGCCAGGGACACCAGCCGCATCTCCGTGTTGGGGATGAGCTTGCCGACGGCGCCCGGGGGCGGGTTCGGCGCGTCGAGGGGGACGACGTGCGTACCCGGCGAGAGTTCGGTCATCCCGTACGCCTGGCGGACCGGCGGCAGGCCGAGCCGCCGGGAGCAGGCCGCGGCCAGCTCGGCGTCCAGCGGCGCGGCGGCGCTGACGAGGTAGCGCAGGGAGGACAGGTCGTAGTCGGCGACCAGGGGGTGTTTGGCCAGGGCCAGCACGATCGGCGGGGCCACGTAGACGGCCGTGATGCGGTGTTGCTCGATCGCGGCGAGGAACTGCCGCAGGTCGAAGCGGGGCAGCACGACGACGGTGGCGCCCTGCCGCAGCGGGGCGTTCATCAGCGCGGTCAGCCCGTAGATGTGGAAGAACGGCAGCACGGCCAGCACCCGGTCGTCGGGTCCGCTGGAGATCAGCGGGGCGAGCTGGGCGAGGTTGGTGGCGATGCTGCGGTGGGTGAGCATCACGCCCTTGGGGGCGCCGGTGGTGCCGGAGGAGTACGGCAGGACGGCGAGGTCGGCGGCCGGGTCGAGGGCGACGGAGGGTTCCGGCCCGGTGCAGGCGGCCAGGTCCTGGACGCCGCGGTGGCCCGGAGCCCGGTCGCAGACGAGGATCTCGGCGATGCCGCCGGCCCGCCGTGCCGCGCCGCGGGCGGTGTCCAGCAGCGCCGACACGGTGACGATCCAGCGGGCCCCGGAGTCCCCCAGCTGCTTGGCGAACTCGTCCTCGGTGGCCAGCGGATGGACGGTGGTGACCGCCGCCCCGCAGCGGGTGGCGGCGTAGAACACGGCCGGGAAGAGCACACTGTTGGGGCTGTGCAGCGCCAGCACCTCGCCCTTGCGGAGCCCGGAGGCCGCGAGCGCGGCGGCGATCCGGCGGCTGAGGTGGTCGAGCCGGGCGTAGCTGAGGGTGCTGCCGTCGAGGCCGTCGACGAGGGCGGGCCGGTCGCCGTACTCCGCCGCCCGCCCGAGGACCGCCTCGTGGATCGGCAGCTCCACGGGCGCGATGTCGGCGTACTCGCTGCGGAACACATGGGACACCATGCCTGGGCCTTTCCCTTCGGCGGCGGGCGGACGACGGGCGGAGACGGCCGCCCGGCCCGCCGGGTCGGCCCGGCCGGCACGCGCAGCATCGCGCCCTCAGTACGACTTGGGCAGCCCCAGCGACTGGTGTGAGACAAAGTTGAGGATCATCTCCCGGCTGACCGGGGCGATCCGGGCCACCCGGGCCGCCGTGATCATCGAGGCGAGGCCGTACTCCCGGGTGAGGCCGTTGCCGCCGAGGGTGTGTACGGCCTGGTCGACCGCGTGGACGGCGGCCTCGGCCGCCGCGTACTTGGCCATGTTGGCGGCCTCGCCGGCGCCCATGTCGTCGCCGGCGTCGTAGAGGTGCGCGGCCTTCTGCATCATCAGCCGGGCGAGTTCCAGCTCGATATGGGCCTGGGCGAGGGGGTGGGCGATGGCCTGGTGGGCGCCGATGGGCTCCTTCCACACCTGCCGGGTGCGGGCGTAGTCGAGGGCCCGGCCCAGCGCGTAGCGGCCCATCCCCAGGGCGAACGCGGCGGTCATGATGCGCTCCGGGTTGAGCCCGGCGAACAGTTGCAGCAGGCCGGCGTCCTCGTCGCCGACCAGCGCGTCGGCGGGCAGCCACACCTCGTCCAGGGTCAGCTCGAACTGTTTCTCCGCGGCGGCCAGTTCCATGTCGATCGGGCGGCGGCCGAAGCCGGGGGTCTCGCGCGGGACGATGAACAGGCAAGGCTTGAGCCGCCCGGTCCCGGCGTCCTCGGTGCGGCCGACGATCAGGGTCGCGTCGGCGATGTCGACGCCGGAGATGAAGACCTTCCGGCCGTTGAGGACCCACCCCCCGTCGCCGTCTCGGCGGGCCGTGGTCGTGATGCGGTGGGAGTTGGAACCGGCGTCCGGCTCGGTGATGCCGAAGGCCATGGTGCGGGTGCCGTCGGCGAGGCCCGGGAGCCAGGTCCGCTTCTGCTCCTCGGTGCCGAACCGGGCGATGACGGTGCCGCAGATCGCGGGCGAGACGACCAGCATCAGCAGCGGGCAGCCGGCCGCCCCCAACTCCTCCAGTACGAGGGAGAGTTCGGCGATGCCGCCGCCTCCGCCGCCGTACTCCTGGGGGAGGTTGACGCCGAGGTAGCCGAGTTTGGCGGCCTCCGCCCAGAGCGCGTCGGCGTGCCCGCCCTCGGCGACGGTCTGCGCGATGTACTCCCGGCCGTAGCGTTTGCCTAGGGCGGCGACCGCTTTGCGCAGGGCGCGGTGTTCCTCGGACTCGATCACAGGGTTGCTCATGACGGCTCCATGTGTGCGGTGGGTGAGGTGGTGCCCGTACGAGGGAGGAGCGGGGGCGGTGGCGGGAATCAGCCCGCGTCCACGACGGCCAGCAGTGCCCCCACTTCGACCTGCCGTCCGGTCTGGACGGGAAGCGAGGTGAGGGTGCCGGCGGCGGGGGCCGTGATCTTGTGTTCCATCTTCATCGCCTCCAGCCACAGGAGCGGCTGGCCGGCCGTGACCCGGTCGCCCTCGGTGAGGCCGGGCGCGATCCGTACGACCGTGCCGGGCATCGGGGCCAGCAGCGAGCCGGGCTCGGTGCGGGCGGCGGGGTCGGGGAAGCGGGGCAGGGCGGTGAACGACCACGAGCAGGGGACGGCGGCGGCCGCGCCGGCCCGCGGGGGTGCGTCGACGTGGACGCGGTCGCCGTAGCGGGTGACCGCGAACCGCCGCCGTACGCCGTCGACTTCGAGCACCACCTCGTCCGGGCCGTGGGTGAGCAGCCGTACGCCGGGGAAGTCCTCGGCCGACAGCCCGTCGCGGCCGAGGCGGTAGCGGATCGGGTACTCGGTGTCCCCGGAGGCGTAGGTCTTGACCTGCGGGCCAGAGGGGACGTTGCGGAAGCCGCCGAAGCGGGAGCGGCCGGCCGCGTCGGCGAGGGCGGCGGCGAGCGCGAAGACGCCCCCGCCGTCCGCGTCGGCCGCGGTCAGCGCGGCGAGGTTGCGGTCGTAGAAGCCGGTGTCCAGCGCGCCGGGGTCGGTGAACTCCGGGTGGCGCAGGGACCGTACGAGCAGGTCGAGGTTGGTGGCCGGGCCGTGGAGGGTGGCCCGTTGCAGGGCGTTCGCCAGCTTGCGTACCGCCTCGTCCCGGCTCGGCGCCCAGGCGATGACCTTGGCGAGCATCGGGTCGTAGTGGACGCCGATGGTGTCGCCGTCGCTCACCCCGGAGTCCAGCCGGACGCCGTCGGGCAGTGCGAGCCGGTGCAGGATGCCGGTCTGCGGCTGCCAGCCGGCGGCGGGGTCCTCCGCGTACAGCCGGGCCTCCACGGCGTGCCCGTGCGGGGGCGGCGGATCGCCGTCCAGGGGCCGGTCCTCGGCGACCCGTAGTTGGAGGGCGACGAGGTCGAGGCCGTGGACCGCCTCGGTGACCGGGTGTTCTACCTGGAGGCGGGTGTTCATCTCCAGGAAGTACGCCCGGCCGTCCGCGGAGACCAGGAACTCCACGGTGCCCGCGCCCCGGTAGCCGATGGCGCGGGCGGCCCGGTCCGCGGCCCGGTGCAGGGTGTCCCGCAGCCCCTGCGGCAGTGCGGGGGCCGGGGCCTCCTCGATGACCTTCTGGTGGCGGCGCTGGAGGGAGCAGTCGCGGGTGCCGAGCGTCCAGACCGTGCCGTGTGCGTCGGCGAGGATCTGCACCTCGACATGGCGCCCGCCCACGACGTACGGCTCGACGAACACCTCGCCGTCGCCGAAGGCGGCCGCCGCTTCGGCCTTGGCGGCGGTCAACTCCTCTTCGAGAAAGGCTAGTTCGGTGATCAGGCGCATGCCGCGGCCGCCACCGCCGGACGCCGCCTTCACCAGCAGCGGCAGGTCGGCCGCGGTGGCCGAGCCGGGGTCCACGGGCGCCAGCAGCGGCACCCCGGCCGCCGCCATCAGCTCCTTGGCCCGCGTCTTGGAGGCCATCGCCTCGATGGCGGCGGGCGGCGGCCCGATCCAGGTCAGGCCCGCCTCGGCCACCGCCGCGGCGAAGGCGGCGTTCTCGGAGAGGAAGCCGTAGCCGGGGTGGACGGCATCCGCGCCGGCGGCCCGGGCGGCCGCCACGAGCAGATCGCCGCGGAGGTAGGTGTCGGCCGGGGCGTCGCCCGGGAGCCGTACGGCGGTGTCGGCCTCCTGGACGAAGCGTGCGCCGGCATCCGCGTCCGAGTGCACGGCGACGGTGGAGATGCCCAGTTCGCGGCAGGTGCGGAAGACGCGGCGGGCTATTTCGCCGCGGTTGGCGACGAGGACGGAACGGATCACTGCTGCCTCACATCCGGAAGACGCCGAAGCCGCCCCGCGCGCCCTCGACCGGGGCGGTGTGGAGGGCGGACAGGCACAGGCCGAGGACGGTTCGGGTGTCGCGCGGGTCGATGACCCCGTCGTCGTAGAGCCGCCCGGACAGGAACATCGGCAGCGACTCCGACTCGATCTGCTGCTCGACCATGGCGCGCAGCCCGGCGTCCGCCTCCTCGTCGTACGGCTGCCCCTTGGCCGCTGCCGAGGCGCGGGCGACGAGGGAGAGCACGCCGGCCAGCTGCTGCGGCCCCATGACGGCGGACTTGGCGCTCGGCCAGGCGAACAGGAAGCGGGGGTCGTAGGCGCGGCCGCACATGCCGTAGTGGCCGGCGCCGTAGGAGGCGCCCATGAGGACGGACAGATGCGGGACCTTCGAGTTCGACACCGCGTTGATCATCATCGCGCCGTGTTTGATGATGCCGCCCTGCTCGTACTCCTTGCCGACCATGTAGCCGGTGGTGTTGTGGAGGAAGAGGAGGGGGATGTCGCGCTGGTTGGCCAGCTGGATGAACTGGGCGGCCTTCTGGGACTCCGCGCTGAAGAGCACGCCCTGGGCGTTGGCGAGGATGCCGACGGGATAGCCGTGCAGCTGCGCCCAGCCGGTGGCCAGGCTCGTCCCGTAGAGCGGCTTGAACTCGTCGAAGTCCGAGCCGTCCACGATCCGGGCGATGACCTCACGGGGGTCGAACGGGGCCTTGAGGTCACCGGGGACGATGCCGAGCAGCTCGTCCTCGTCGTACTTCGGCGGTGCGGCCGGTCCTGGATCGGGTTGTGCCTTACGCCAGTTGAGGCGGGCGACCACCCGCCGGGCCTGGCGCAGCGCATCCGGCTCGTCCAGGGCGAAGTAGTCCGCAAGGCCGGAGGTACGGGCGTGCATCTCGGCGCCGCCCAGCGACTCGTCGTCGCTCTCCTCGCCGGTCGCCATCTTCACCAGCGGCGGTCCGCCCAGGAACACCTTGGCGCGTTCCTTGACCATGATGACGTGGTCGGACATCCCGGGGACGTAGGCACCGCCCGCGGTCGAGTTGCCGAACACCACGGCGATGGTGGGGATGCCGGCCGCCGACAGCCGGGTGAGGTCCCGGAACAGCGCGCCGCCCGGGATGAAGATCTCCTTCTGGCTGGGCAGGTCGGCGCCGCCGGACTCGACCAGCGAGATCAGCGGCAGCCGGTTGGCGAAGGCGATCTCGTTGGCCCGCAGCGCCTTCTTCAGCGACCAGGGGTTGCTGGCGCCGCCGCGCACCGTCGGGTCGTTGGCGGTGATCAGGCACTCCACGCCCTCGACGGTGCCGATGCCGGTGACCACCGAGGCGCCGACGGGGTAGTCGCTGCCCCAGGCCGCGAGCGGGGACAGCTCCAGGAACGGGGTGTCGGGGTCGAGCAGCAGCTCGATCCGCTCCCGGGCGAGCAGTTTGCCGCGCTTGCGGTGCCGGGCGACGTACTTCTCCCCGCCGCCCGCGGTCGCCTCGGCGTGTGCGGCCTCGACCTCCGCGAGCTTGGCGAGCATCGCCGTACGACGCTCGGCGTATTCGGCGCCCGCCGGGTCGAGCCCGGTTGCGAGCACGGTCACCACAACACCTCCGGTATGTCCATGTGCCGCGCGCGCAGCCACTCCCCCACGGCCTTGGCCTGCGGATCGAACCGGGCCTGGGCGGCGACGCCCTCGCCGAGCAGCCCGTCGACGACGAAGTTGAGCGCGCGCAGATTCGGCAGTACGTGCCGGTCGACCGGCAGGCCGGCGGTCTCCGGCAGCAGCTGCCGGAACCGTTCGACGGTCAGCTCGTGGGCCAGCCAGCGCCAGCCCTGCTCGGTGCGGGCCCACACCCCGACGTTCGCCGAGCCGCCCTTGTCCCCGCTGCGGGCGCCGGCGACCAGGCCGAGCGGCCCGCGCCGGGTGGCCCCGGCGGTCAGCGGCTCGGGGAGCGGCGGGTCGGGCAACCGCACCACCTCCTGGGAATCGGGGGCTGGTTGGGTGTGGATACGGGTGCCGTCCGGCAGTACGGCCCGGTGCGGCACCTCCGCCGCGTCCACCGCGACCGCCTCGAAGACCCCGTACGGGGTGCCCTTGCCGGGCGGCGCGGTGACGTGAAAGCCGGGGTAGCTGGCCAGCGCCAGCTCGACGGCGGCGCCGCTGACCACCCGCCCCACCGCGTCCTGGTCGGCGTCCCGCACCACCAGCCGCAGCAGGGCGCTCGCCTCCTCCTGGACGTCCGCGTCGTCCCGGTCGGTACGGGCCAGCGTCCAGCGCACCTCGGCCGGGCGGTGCTCCGCGGCATCGAGGGCGGCCTCCATCTGCCGCCGGACCAGCGCGGCCTTGGCCGGGATGTCCAGCCCGGTCAGCACGAAGGTGACCTCGTTGCGCCAGCCGCCGAGGCGGGTCAGCCCGGCCTTGAGCGTCGGCGGCGGCGCCTCGCCGCGCACCGCGTCGATCCGGACCCGGTCCGGCCCCTCCTCGGTCAGCCGTACGGTGTCCAGCCGCGCCGTCACGTCCGGCCCGGCGTAGCGGGCGCCGGAGGTCTCGTACAGCAGCTGGGCGGTGACCGTGCCGAGGGTGACCGCGCCGCCGGTGCCGGGGTGCTTGGTGATCACCGAGCTGCCGTCGGCGGCGATCTCGGCGAGCGGGAAGCCGGGCCGCAGCAGGTCATGGTCCCCGAAGAACGAGTAGTTGCCGCCGGTGGCCTGGGTGCCGCACTCCAGCACATGCCCGGCGACCACCGCCCCGGCCAGCTGGTCGAGGCCCTGCGGCCGCCAGCCGAAGTGCGCCTGGGCCGCGCCGCTGACCA
This sequence comes from Streptomyces sp. 2323.1, assembly GCF_900221035.1. Taxonomy (NCBI): domain Bacteria; kingdom Bacillati; phylum Actinomycetota; class Actinomycetes; order Kitasatosporales; family Streptomycetaceae; genus Streptomyces; species Streptomyces sp. 2323.1. Next base: position 3,254,953 of record NZ_LT907981.1, read on the forward strand.
GCGCGGCGTCGGTGACCCGCCCGGTCACCACCACATCGGCACCGGCCCGCAGACACGCGGCGATCCCGCCGCCGCCCAGGTAGGCATTGGCGGTCAGCACCCCCTCGCCCCACCCCCCGCGGCCCAGCAGGTCGTCACCCTCGACATGCGCCACCCGGACGGACACCCCGACCTTGTCGGCCAACTCCCGTACGGCATCGGCCAGTCCGGACGGATTCAGCCCGCCCGCATTGGCGACGATCCGCACCCCGCGCTCGACGGCCAGCCCGAGCCCGTCCTCCAACTGCCGCAGAAAGGTCTTGGCGTAGCCGCGCGTGGGGTCCTTCAGCCGGTCCCGGCCGAGGATCAGCATGGTCAGCTCGGCGAGATAGTCGCCGGTCAGCACGTCCAGGGGGCCACCGGTGAGCATCTCGCGGAGGGCGTCGAAGCGGTCGCCGTAGAAGCCGGAGGCGTTGCCGATGCGGAGCAGGGCGGGGTCCGCGCCTATGGGGCGCACGGGGCCGGCGCCGTGCGCGGGGGCGGCACTCATGCCGTGGCTCCCGTCTACGGGGGCGCCCCTCATGCCGTCATTCCCGTACTCGGGGGCGGCGCTCACGCCGTGGTTCCCTTCCCCGACGGTGCGCGCCCCTTGCCCGGTGGCCCCGCGAAGGCCTGTGCGATGCCCAGCCACCGTTCCGCATCGGCTCCTTCGGCCCGCAGGGACGGCAGATCGCGGCGGTGCGCCCGCTGGGTCACCAGCAGACAGAACTCCAGCGCCTCCCCGGTCACCCGCTGCGCCGCCTCCGCCGGCCCGTACTCCCACACACTGCCGTCCGGCGCCCGCAGCTCGACCCGGAACTCCTCGTCGGGCGGGGTGAGTTGATGCGTCACGTAGGCGAAATCCCGGGTCCGCACCCCGATCCGGGCGATGTGCCGGAGCCGCTCGGTGGGGGCCCGGGTGACGCCGAGCGCGTCGGCCACGTCCTGGCCGTGCGCCCAGGTCTCCATCAGCCGTGCGGTCGCCATCGACGCCACGCTCATCGGCGGCCCGTACCACGGCAGCTTCTCGCCCGTCGGCCGCTCGGCGAGCGCCCTCAGCAACTGCGCGCGGCCGGCCCGCCAGTCGTCGAGCAGCTGAGCCGGCGGCGTCCGGGCCCCGGCCTCGGCGGCCTCGTCGACGAAGGTCAGCGGCGCGGCGAACGCCTCCTGCGCGGCGCGCGCAAAGCCCTCCGGGTCGGTGGCCGAGAGCAGCGCCTGCCGGTCGGTCCAGGCCAGATGGGCGATCTGATGGGTGATGGTCCACCCCTCGGCGGGCGTCGGGGCCGCCCAGCGCTCGGCCGGCAGCCCGGCGACCAGCGCGTCCAACTCCTCGCTCTCCGCCCTGAGATCGGCCAGTACGGCGCCGGGATCGGACACGCGACACTCCCCTCATCGTCCCAACTGCCATGACAGCGGGGCAGGTTGGCAGGCAGCGACGGCCACTGCTGCGGCCGTGCGGGTGCGGTGTGGTGCGGGTGCGCTCCGAGCGTGGCAGCGCCACCGGAAACAATCAAGCACGCCTGCATGATTTTCTGGCCGACGCGGTGAGGGGCATCCCAACAGGGAATCCGAGCAGCGGTCAGTAGCCTCGTCGCACGTTGTCCACGGCCGCCTCATCGCGCCGTCGGTCGCGCCGCTGCCGCTCGGCCGCCAGCTCCTGGATCGCGTCCTCGACGGCGCCGATCACGGTCGCCACCGCTTCATCGGTCACGTCCGAGGCGTCCGCGGCCCGGTCCTCGCCGAGGCCGGCGGCCGTGGCAAGGGCGGCCAGGACGGGTTCGCCCGAGGCCCAGCGGTTCGCCGCCTCGCGCCGGGCGGGCGTATCGACCAGCACCACGTCACTGGTCCTGAGCAGCAGCCAGCGACGGCGGCGTTCCCGGGTCAGCTGCCCGTCCGCCTCCAGGCCGGCCAGATACGCCGCGGACAGCCCGCGGCCCCTGCGCCACAGCCACTCGCCGACCGGCTCGTACGGCATCTGCTGGACCACCGACGCCGCGGCCTCGTCCAGCAGCCGGTCGGTGAGGGCCGGCCGGTAGCCCGGCACGATGAGCTCCCCGTCGAGCGCGATGGCCTGGGCCTCCAGGAGATCGATCGCCTCGGCCCCCGCCAGCGCGAGCGACAGATCGCCGCGCTCCACGGAGCGTACGGGGGCCGCGTCCATGGCCACGATCAGCAGATCCCGCGGTGTGGTCATTCCCGATCACCCCCTGGCGCCGGCGGTTCCTTTCCAGGATAGGGGCCGCGCCCCTTTCCTTCGCTTCCACGCCGCAACCGGCCGACCGGCCACAGGTCAGTGCGCGCCCTTCCCCGCACTCCGTACCGCGCCCACGCTCGCCACCACGACCAGCCCGATCGCCAGTACCTCGGCCCAGCCCAGCGCCTGGTGCAGCACGAGGAAACCGGCGGTGGCCGCGGCGGCCGGCTCCAGGCTCATCATGACGGCGAAACCGGAGGCCGGGAGCTTGCGCAGGGCGAGCAGTTCCAGGGTGTAGGGCAGCACGGACGACATCAGGGCGACCGCCGCGCCCAGCCCCAGGGTGACCGGGTCCAGCAGGGCGCCACCCGCACTGACGACGCCGAGCGGCAGGCTGAGCAGCGCCGCGACGGTCATCGCCAGCGCCAGCCCGTCCGCCTGCGGGAAGCGCTGTCCCGTACGGGCGGAGAGCAGGATGTACGCGGCCCACAGCCCACCCGCTGCCAGGGCGAACGCCGCCCCGGCGAGGTTCAGCCCGTCGAAGCCCTCACGCCCCAGCAGCACCACACCACCCAACGCCAGCGCCGCCCACACCAGGCTCAGCATCCGGCGCGAGGTGGCCACCGAGAGAATCAGCGGCCCGAGGAACTCAAGGGTGACCGCGGCGCCCAGCGGTATGCGGTCGATCGCCTGGTAGAAGAGCGAGTTCATCCCGGCCAGTGCCACGCCGAAGGCCAGCACCGTCGCCCAGTCGCCCCGGGTGTGACCACGCACCTTCGGGCGGCAGACCACCACCAGCACCAGCGCGGCGACCACCAGCCGCAGCGTGACCACCCCCAGCGCACCGGCCCGCGGGAAGAGCAGCACCGCCACCGACGAGCCGAACTGCAGCGAGACGATCCCGCCGATGACCAGTGCCACCGACCCGATCCGCCCCCGCGCGCCCGCCGCCCCGGCGGTCCCGGCCTGCGCCTCCGCCGTCAGCACCTCGGGCGAGGGCGGTACGGGGTACGGAATGCCCGCACCGGCGGCGGGCACGGTGGGGGCATCAGTGGCGGGCACACGGCCCTCGGGGCTCTCGGACGAAGCGTTCACGCCACCACGCTACGGCCCGCGCTTCCGGTCCGTGAAATGCCGTTTTCCCTGTTGTTATGCTCCGCACGCATGAGCATCGAGCTGCGTCATTTCCGCTGCTTTCTCGCCATCGCCGACACCCTGAGCATCACCCGCGCCGCCGAGCGGCTGCATCTGACCCAGCCCGCCGTCTCCCGCACGTTGAGCCGGCTGGAGCAAGAGCTGGGCATCCGGCTCGTCGACCGCTCCACGCACCATCTCGCGCTCACCCCGGACGGCCGGGCGTTCCGCGACCGGGCCCGGATCGCGGTCAGCGCCTTCGACCGGGCGCTCGCCACCGCCCACCACACCGAATGGCCGCTGCGCCTGGGCCATGCGTGGTCGGCCGCCGGGACCGACACCACCGCGCTGCTGCGCCGCTGGCGCGAGGAGCACCCCGAGACCCCGCTCGAACTCCTGCGCATCGACGACCGCACCGCCGGCCTGGCCCGCGGTGACGTGGACGCCGCCCTGCTGCGCGGCGAGGTACAGGCCCCCGGTCTGGTCACCGAGCAGCTCACCACCGAGCCCCGGGTCGCCGGCCTCCCCGCCGACGACCCCCTCGCCGGCCGCACCGCCCTCTCCCTCACGGACCTGACCGACCGCACCATCGCCGTCAACACCGTCTCCGGCATCACCAGCCTCGACCTGTGGCCCGCCGGAGCCCGCCCCGCCACGTCGATCACCATCGGCAACACCGACGACTGGCTCGCCGCCATCACCGGCGGCCGCGCGGTGGGCGTCACCACCTCCGCCACCGCCGAGATGCACCCGCACCCCGCCATGGCGTACGTCCCGCTGACCGACGCACCACCGGTCCCGGTCGTCATCGCCTGGCGCGACGGCCCGGGTCACCCCGGCATCGGGGACCTGATCGGACTGGCGCACGAGGTCATGGGGCGGCCGGGCGAGAGGTCGTGACGCGGCATCGTTGCCTTGAGGGGCCTTAGGGCCTGTCGTTTGGATCGCTCCCTGATCCGACCCGATCCAAACGACAGGCCCTAGCGGGCCGTGGGTGTACGGCGCAGCACGGCAGCGGCCGCCTGCCGGATGGCGACGATCGTGGGCAGGGCGCGGTTCCTGGCGGTCCACGCCAGGGCGGCGGTGCCCGGCGGCAGATCCGGCACCGCCACGTAACCGACGCCGGGCCGGGGGAAGAAGTGCCGGGCGGCGGCCGGCAGGAAGGCCATGGCCTCGCCCCGGGAGACGGCGAGCAGCAGCGCTTCCATGTCCGGCACCATCGGCCCGTACCGCACGACCGAGCCGTCTGGACGCGGGTCGGCCGCCCAGAACCGCCACCACACCCGGGGGCACGGCGGCGGAATGTCCACCACGGTGCGTCCGGCCAGCTCCGCCAGCCGCACCTCGTCCCGCCCGGCCAGCGGGTCGTCGGCCGGCAGACACGCCACCCGCGGCTCACTGGCCAGCAGCAGCGTCTCGACACCGGCCGGCACCGGCGGACGCAGAAACATCACATCGACCTCGCCGCGCTCCAACGCGTCGAAGTGGGAGGCGAGATCGAGGCCGCGGACGCTGGTCCGCAGCCGTGGATGGCGGGTGTGCAGCTCGTCGAGGATGGCCCTGGTGTACGGCATCGCGGCCTCGGCACCGATGGAACCGATCACCAGCCGCCCGTCGACCTGACGGGCATGGGCGCCGGCCGCCCGGCACAGACCGGCCATCGCCTCCACCACGGCACGCGCCTTCGGCAGCAACGCCTCCCCTGCCGCGGTGATCTCGACATGCCGACGCGAGCGCTGCACCAACAACACATCCAACCGCTCTTCGAGCGCCTGCAGTTGACGGCTGAGCGCAGGCTGCGTCAGAAACAGCCGCGCGGCCGCCCGGCCGAAGTGCAGCTCCTCCGCCAGCGCCAGGAACGATTCCAGCTGCTGAACGCTCGGCGCATGCCGGGAAACCATCCCCAACTCGCCCAAGTCGCCCCCGCTGCGCCCCTCTTCCGTCATGCACGGAGGTTATCAATCGGTCACACATCGTCATGAGGATCCGGGTTCCCCTCACCGTCCCGAACACCGAAGATCAAGAGGTTGCGGACCGGCAGCGCCACGGCCCGGTCCGACGGAGGAGCTCAGCGGAGCGGCTGCACGTGGGGAGAGTCGCTCCGCTCCTCTTCCCTCCCCTGCCGGCGACGGCCCGCCTGACTACCCCGGCGGGCAGGCGCAATCGGGCCCCACCCTGCCGGGCTACCGCTGCGGGCAGGCGTAATCCGGACGCACCCGATGCGGACTACAGGCGATCAGATTGACCGAGAGAAACCGCCCCCCGCTCACCCACCACCCCCCGACCCGATCCTCACCGGCGGCCAGGGCCCGCACGGTCTCCTCGTACGCCGGGTCCGGCACCGACGACCCCACGAAGAGTTCGCCGTACCGCGCGAGTTGCGCCGCATACCACTCGGCCCCTCCCTTCGGCTCCTCGAACGTCGCCTCGATCCGGGCAGCCGGCTTCAGCAGCCAGTCCGCGCACGCCAGCGGCATCACCTGGGCGGAGCGGAACTCCGGGTGATCCGGCCGCCGGTGCGCGTCCCCCGGCTTCACGAGGACATCGCCGCTGCCGAGCCAGACGTAGGCGTGGTGGTGAGGTCCGGCCATCTCGCTCCCTGGTGTCGCACGCTCTGTTCCGTGAACTCGTCCGATTGGGCGGCCCCCGCCCGGGGTACGGGATGAGGCCCGCCCGATCCACGGCTTACGGACACGGCCTACTGGCGGCCACACCCCTGACCGTCGCCGCAGCCGCCGTTGGGGTTGCCGCCCTGGTTGTCGTCCTCATCGCCGCCGTACTTGACCGGGTCGAGGCGGTAGCGCATGGTCATCTCCTCGGGTGCTGAGTCGACGCGCGGTCGGTCCACGCGTCGTCGTGCACGTGCGAGGGCCCCCTGTGGGCCCACCCGCTCCGGCCGTGTCCTGCCAGGGAATGACGGCCGGGGCGGGGGTTTTCGTAGGTCCGCCGCGGGTCTGACGGAACGCCGTCCTGCCGACGGGCCCGGTTCAGGAATCGCTACGGGGCATCAGGAGCCGCGGCTCGTTCAAGCCCGTACATGCGAGGCAGCTCTCTGCCTCGTCACTACTCCGGCTGGTGCCGCGCGCGATGCCGTGCGATGAGGACGTTGAAGTCGGTCACCCTGCTGAGATCCCGGGCCGCCACTGCCAGCTTCCGGCCGCGCTCCAGGTCGTCGCACTCGGGACACCTATGCGTCGTGGAGGCGCTCGTGGCTGTGCTCATTCGGTCGCCTCGACGGTCCGTCGCTGCTGCGTCTGCTGATGCGGTCATGAGCAGGACGCTAGGAAGCGGGAGAAGACGCCACCACGCAATGTTCTCTGATGTTCTCGAAGAATGGCCGAATGTTCTTGCTTGTTCTCACACGAGCGAGTGCAAGCTGTGGTGCGGGGCTCCGAGACCCAGTGATGCTGGAGGCTCACAGCTCCGCAACGAGGGAGACGGTCATGGCACGGCGACTGCGTTTCAGGGGCACGGACAGCAAGCAAGGCAGCTGTCCCGCTCTGCACGAGGACATGGAAACGGGCGAGATCATCGTCCAGGGAGCGCCGCTCAGCGACGCCTTAGACCTTGAACAGCTCCAGCACTTCAGTCCGGGGGAATCCGCAGTCGTCGTTCCTCGCGAACTGCTTGTGAACTGGGGCCCGAAGGAGATCGATCGCGTGCCTGAAATCATCGACCAGGGGGAGTTCCGCCAGCTCTTCGAAGCCTTCGAGCATTCGGCATGGCACTTCGAATCCCGCCGCGGCTACGCCTCCGACCAGGAGGACGAGGGCTACCAGACGTTCCTCGATACGGGCACCGTGACGTGGGACCTCGATGACGCGTGGTGCAAGAACATCCGTGCACAGACGGCAGCCGGCAAACACATCGGACGGGTGCGCATTGTCGACAACCCCCCGACGAGCGGTCAGCTCTACCTCCTCGGCTACTCACAGTGCAACGCCGCCACGGGCGAGGACGTACGCAATCTGTGGCGCACCGACGCAGACCAACTGCACCTTCCCGCCGAAGACTTCTGGATCTTTGACTCCCGGTTGGTTGCCCTGCTGAACTTCGACGATGCCGACGTCCTTGTGAACGTCGAGCTGATCACCGAACCGGCCGAGGTCGTCCGATACTGCCAGGTACGTGACGCCGCATGGCATCACGCCATCCCCTACGAGACGTTCGCGGCGGAGGTGTCTGCCGCAGAGTAGTGAGTGTGAACCGGTGAGCACCGACTATCAGCAAGCCCGGATCGCCCTGGGAGCCAGACTCCGGGAACTACGGGAACTCTGCCCGACAGGCAAGCTCACCGGTCCGCAGTTGGCCGCCCGCCTCGGCTGCGTCCACTCCAAGATCTACAAGCTGGAGAACGGAAATCAGACGGCCACCGCCGAAGACGTGCGAGCGTGGGCCGAGGCGACAGGTCATCCGGAGGCTACGGCCGAACTACTCGCTCGGCTTGCGAGTTTCGAATCCCACATCCGTTCATGGCGTCGGCAATTGGCGTCTGGGCACCTTCCGGTTCAGCAGAGCTGGAACGCGGAAGTAGCACGGTCAAAGGTCCTCCACATATGGGAGGAGGCCGTCATCGCAGGCATGTTGCAGACCGCCGATTACGCACGTCACGTCTTCATCCGTTACGCGGATTTCCAGCAATCGAAGCCGGATGCAGACGAAGCGGTGAGAGCAAGGATGAAGCGACAGGAATGGCTTTACGAATCGGGAAAGAAGCTCCACGTCCTGATGTGGGAAGCGGCCCTACACGCTCTCATCTGCCCACCTTCCGTACTCGCTGCCCAGCTCGACCGACTCGCCGGAGTCATCGGCATGGACAGCATCTCGCTGGGCATCGTCCCCCTCAGGGCACCACTGAAGCTCCCCCCAGCCAACGGATTCTGCGTCCTGGACGAACGACTGGCCATCACTGAGGACTGGCACGCGGAATTGTGGTTGGACGATGCACACAACATCGCAACGTACTTGAAGGTCTGGAACACACTCCGAGAATCTGCCGTCTACGGCACCGAGGCACAGAACGTGATCAACAGAGCCCGGCGGTCGCTCTGTTCCCCATGACGCCCGCTACTGGATACACAAGGATGCACATTATGCCGCAGTCACCGAATTCCGAGTCGACATACACCGAGTGGAGCCACAAGGTACGCGACGGGCTGAAGCCACTCCAGAACAGTTTGGTTCAGTTATTCCAAGAGACCCAACTGTTCCGCATCTACTCCTCCACCCTCATGCCCGGCCTGTTGCAGACGGAGGGTTACGCGGCCGCAGTGCTGTGCACGGTCGCCGATTTTCAGGAACTCCCCTTCGACGACAGTGCGGAGGCCGCGTGTGCCCGCGTCGAGCGCTCGCGCGTCATCCACGAGCCAGGGCGTCGCTTCGATCTGCTCGTCGAAGAGGCGGTGCTGCACCACCAGCTCGGAGACACGGAGGTGATGGCTGACCAGCTGGAATACCTGCTGACAACCGATGCCCTGACGTCCGTGTCGCTCGGGATCATCCCGAGGAACACACGCGACCGGGTGCAGTGGCCGCGTGAGACGTTGCACATGTACGACGACAACCTCGTGTCAGTCGAGCTGGTGTCCGCACAGGTGAACATCACCCAGCCTTCCGAAATCGCCCTCTACCTGAAGGCGTTCGAGCAGCTGCGCAGCATGGCCGTGTACGGCACCGAGGCGCGGACGCTCATCCTGAAGGCGCTTGACGCCTTGCGCTGAGGCTGCGAATGACGACAGGTGCCCCTGAAACCAACCGCTTGGCCTTCCACGCACCTGCACCGAAGACCAGACGAGGCCCGAGGGGCCCGACGGGGTCCTCGCAATCCCGTACCCGTAGAGCAGCAGGTTCGGTAGCTTCAGGTCTCATGAGCTGGCTTCCCGACGACTTCGTCCATCCGATCCACGTTCCGCTGCCCGGCGGCGCACATCACCTGCGGCCGATCAAGGAGGCCGATACCGCGCTCGACTACCCGGCTGTGATGGGCTCCCGCGAGCGGCTGTGGGGCATCTTCGGGCCCGCCTGGGGTTGGCCCGCGGAGACGATGTCCTACGAGGAGGACCGGGTGGACCTCCTTCGGCACGAGAAGGAGATAGCTGCCCACCAGTCCTTCAACTACGCGCTGTTCGACGCGGCGGAGACCGCTCTCCTCGGCTGCGTCTACATCGACCCGCCCGAGCGGGTCGGCGCGGACGGCGAGATCTCCTGGTGGGTCGTGGACGACCTGCTCGGCAGCGAGGTGGAGCGCGCGCTGGACGCGCTGGTGCCGCAGTGGATCGCCGCCGACTGGCCGTTTCGGCAGCCCCGCTACCTCGGCCGTGACCTCTCCTGGCAGGACTGGCTTGCCCTGCCCAAACACGCCTGACTGCGCTACGGCTTGTTCAGGTAAGTGAGGACGGCGCGGACGCGGCGGTTGCTGTTGTCGTCGTCGGTGAGGCCGAGCTTGCCGAACATGGAGGTGGTGTATTTGCTGACGGTGCCTTCGCTGAGGAAGAGGCGGCGGCCGATGGCCTGGTTGGACAGGCCCTCGGCCATGAGGGCCAGTACGGAGTGCTCGCGTTCGGTGAGCCGGTCGAGTGCCTGGTTCGGGGAGCCGGTGGACAGCAGTTTCGCGATGACAGCCGGGTCCATGGCGGTCCCGCCGCCCGCGACGCGTTCCAGGGCGTCGAGGAACTGGTCGGCGTCGAACACGCTCTCCTTGAGGAGGTAGCCGACGCCGCCGGAGCCGTCGGCCAGGAGCTCGCGGGCGTAGAGCTGCTCGACGTGCTGGGAGAGGATGAGGACCGGCAGCCCGGGCATCTCGCTGCGGGCGGCGAGGGCCGCCCGCAGGCCCTCGTCCGACTGGTTCGGCGGCATGCGGACGTCGATGACGGACACATCCGGGCGCCATGTCCGCAGCGCCTCCAGCGTCTCGGGTCCGGTGGCCGCCGTCGCCACCACCTGGTGCCCGCACGCCTCGATCAGGCGGACCATCCCGTCGCGCAGGAGGTAGAGGTCTTCGGCTACAACGATTCGCATGGCACCGTCATCCTCACACGGGTCGGGCCGCCCGGCGGGCTGGTGATCTCCACCGTGCCGTCGAAGACCGTGAGGCGGCGGCGCAGCCCGTCGAGTCCGCCGCCGGGCCGGACGTCGGCCCCGCCCCGGCCGTCGTCCTCGACCTCGGCGACGAGGCCGGCGTCGTCCCGCGTGAGGGAGATGCGTGCCCGGGAAGCGTGGGCGTGCCGGACCGCGTTGGTCAGCAGCTCGGCGACGCCGAAGTAGACGGCGGACTCGATCGGCGGGTCCAGGTGGAGTGGGGCGTCGGCGGTGACGGCCACGTCGAGCGGGCTGTCGAGGGCGAGGGCGCGGACGGCGTCGACGAGGCCCCGCTCGTTCAGCACCGGCGGGCTGATACCCCGGACCAGCTCGCGCATCTCGGACAGCGAGGCGGCGGCGCCGGCCCGCGCGTCCCGCAGCAGTGCCCTGGCCTGGTCGGGGTCGGTCTGCATCAGCTTCTCCGCGGTCGCCAGGGAGAGCCCGAGCGCCACCAGGCGGGCCTGCGCCCCGTCGTGCAGGTCCCGCTCGATCCGGCGGATCTCGGCGGCCTGCGCGACCGTCGTGTCCGCGCGCTGGGCGGTCAACTCGTCCACCCGGTCGGCCAGTTCCATGGCGGGCGACGGGCGCAGGAAGCGGACGGTCAGCGGCTGGAGGGGCCGCCAGGCGTACGGGGCGGAGGCGACGGCCACGGCCAGGCCGAGCGCCGCGACGACGACACGCGCGACCGGCTCCGGCCGGGTGAGCCCCACAACCGCCGCGGCCACCGCGGCCGGCGGGAGGGCGGCGACCACGCCCGCGGTGAGCGGCGCGATCGCCGTGAACCGCAGGTCGCGCCAGTTGGCGGGGTCGCGCCACCGGATCCGCCACTTCTGGTCCAGGAGGGCGTCACGGCTGGTCCGTTCGTAGCTGAAGCCGTTCCACCAGTAGCCCGTGGACATCCGCGTCACCGGCCCGGCCTGCCGATAGCCGGCGGGGAGGACGGTGCCCGTCCACCTCGCGACGAGGAAGCGGACCAGCCGGCAGACCGGGCGGGAGAGGGTGAGGGTGCCCACGCAGACCAGCACGCACGGGGCCACCCACGACCACGGGTTTCCCGCACCCCACCAGATCCCCAGCGTCACGGCGGCGGCCCACACGGCCGGGACCAGCATGCTGACGAGCGCCACGAGGCATGCCCGTATGAACCCCACGCCGACGCGCGCCGGCCACGAACCCAGCTGTCTCATGTCTCTTCCTCCGCTTGCCGTTCGGTGCGTCCACTGTGCACCGCGAGGAGCACGCAACTGCCCTGGTCGGCCGGGGAGTGGGGCTGGCCCCACCCACCCGTGGGTCCAGGCCGATACCGCGCCGGTCGAGCGCTTCGTAGCGTCGCTGAGCATGGAAACCCACACGCACATCACCACGGCCGGGGCCGGCCGCCTCGACCACCCGCACACCCGGCAGGCCTTCGGGACGGTGCAGACCCTCGTCGCCGTCTACGGCGCACTCAGCGTCGCCGTCCTCGCCACGGTCGCCGTCCTCGCGATGAACGAGCACCCGGTGACCTCGTTCATGTGGGGCCGCTCGGCCGGGGTGCTCGCGAGCGCCGCCGTCACCTACTGGCTGACCGCCCGCGCCGCGCACGGAGCCCGATGGGCCTACGTGCGCATGCGCATCATCTCGCTCGTCATGCCGGTCGCGATCATCGCCATCGACGTGTTCCCCGGCACCCTCCCGACGTGGTTCATCCTGCTCCAGGCCACCTGCGCCCTCGCCATTGGCGCAGCCGCCCTTCCCCTCAATGGGGCCGGGCTGCGCGCTGCGTTCCCTAAGGGGCGCTGAGGGTGCGTGCGGCACGCCCGGGGCTCCCCCGGCACGCCCGGCCCGCCCGCCCCGCCTTAGTCCCCCTCCCCCAACGCCTCCGCCAGCACCTCCGCCAGATGCCGGCCGGGGCGATCGCCCAGCTGCTCCAGCTGCATGCGGCAGGAGAAGCCGTCGGCGAGGATTTCCGTGTCGGCGGTGGCTTCCCGGACGGCCGGGAGGAGTTGGTCCTCGGCGCAGGAGACCGAGACGTCGTAGTGGCCGCGTTCGAAGCCGAAGTTGCCGGCCAGGCCGCAGCAGCCGCCGGTCAGCGAGCCGGTGAGGCCGGCGCGTTCGCGCAGCCGGCGGTCGGCGGCGTCGCCCAGGACCGCGTGCTGGTGGCAGTGGGTCTGGCCGGCGACGGGGCGGTCGAGGCGCGGAGGGTGCCAGTCGGGGGCCAGTTCCTCCAGGGCCTCGGCGAAGGTCCGTACGGAGGTGGCCAGTTGGGCCGCCCGGGGGTCGTCGGAGAGCAGTTCGGGCAGGTCCGTGCGGAGGGCGGCGGCGCAGCTGGGTTCGAGGACGATCAGGGGGCGGCCGTCCTGGAGGACGGGGCCGAGCACGTCCACCGTGCGGCGCATGACGGCGCGGGCCTGGTCGAGCTGGCCGGTGGAGACGTAGGTCAGGCCGCAGCACAGCGGGCGGTGGCGGCGCGGGAGGGGGGCAGCGCCCGTGCGCAGGGGCGCGGTCGGCGGGAGGAGCGGGCGCAGGCCGGCCGCTTCCAGGACGCGGACGGCGGAGCGGCCGACCTGGGGGGAGAGGTGGTTGGTGAAGGTGTCGGGCCAGAGGACGACCGTACGGCCGGCGGCGGGGGCGGGGGCTCCGGTGGTCCGGCGCCGGTGCCACCACCAGTGGGTGAAGGTCTCGGTGGCCAGGGTGGGGATCGGCCGCTCGGGGGCGATCCCGCCGAGGCGTTTGCCGAGGGCGGCCAGGGGCGTACGGGCCAGGGCGTTGAGGGCCGGGGCCAACGGGGCGGCGGCGTGCAGCCATTGAGGGAGGCGGCCCATGGAGTAGTGGGCGGCGGGGCGCAGCCGGCCCTCGTAGTGGTGGTGGAGGAACTCCGCCTTGTAGGTGGCCATGTCGACGCCCACGGGGCAGTCGCTGCGGCAGCCCTTGCAGGAGAGGCAGAGGTCGAGGGCGTCGCGTACCTCCGGCGACTGCCAGCCGTCCGTGATCACCTCACCGGCGAGCATCTCGTGCAGCAGCCGGGCCCGGCCCCGGGTGGAGTGCTGCTCCTCGCCGGTGGCGCGGAAGGACGGGCACATGACGTCCGCCGAGCCCGGACCGGTGGTGGTGTTGCGGCATTTGGCGACGCCCACGCAGCGGCGGACGGCCGCGGAGAAGTCCCCGTTGTCGTGCGGGTAGCCGAACTCGACCGGGACCGGGCGCTTGGGCAGCAGCTCGAAGCGGAGGTTCTCGTCGAGCCGGGCGGGACGGACCAGCATGCCGGGGTTGAGGCCGGCGGCCGGGTCCCAGAGCGACTTGAACCGCTCGAAGAGGCCGACCAGCTCCGGGCCGTACATCTTCGGGAGGAGCTCGGCGCGGGCCTGGCCGTCGCCGTGTTCGCCGGAGAGCGAGCCGCCGTGCGCGACGACCAGCTCGCCCAGGTCGTAGGAGAACTCCCGGAAGCGGCGGATGCCCGGCGGGGTCAGCAGGTCGAAGTCGATACGGATGTGGATGCAGCCGTCGCCGAAGTGGCCGTACGGGGTGCCGCGCAGGCCGTGCTGGGCCAGCAGGGCACGGAAGTCCCGCAGATACGGGCCGAGTCGGGCCGGGGGGACGGCGCAGTCCTCCCAGCCGGGCCAGGCTTCGCTGCCATCCGACAACCGGGTCGCGGTGCCGGACGCGTCCTCGCGGATCCGCCAGAGGGCGCGCTGTCCGGCCGGGTCGGTGACGAGGGCGTGGTCGGTGGTGCCGTCCGCGGCCGCCGCCCGGCACAGCGCCTCGGCACGGGCCGCCGCCTCGCCGGGGCTCGCGCCGCCCATCTCCACGAACAGCCAGGCGCCGCCCTTGGGCAGCCCGGCCGCGCCGCCCACCAGGTCGGCGGCCATCCCCTCGACGGTCATCGGGCCGTGCGGGAGGAGGGTGTGCGCGGCCTCGGCGGCGGCGCTCTCGTCGGGGTAGCCGAGGACGGCGAGGGCCCGGGCGGCGGGAGTCTCCACCAGGCGTACGGTCGCCTCGGTCAGCACCCCGAGGGTGCCCTCGCTGCCGGTGAGGGCGCGGGCGAGGTCGGTGCCCGCTTCCGGGAGCAGCGCGTCCAGGGCGTATCCGGAGATCCGGCGGGGGAGGTCGGGATAGCCGGTGCGCAGCAGCGCCAACTCCGCGTCCACCAGCGCTTTCACGCCGTCCCGCAGCCGCGGCGGAAGGCCGGTGGGGGCGCCGGTGGGGCCCGTGCCCCGGCCGGCCCGTACCTGCTCGCCGCCGTAGGTGAGCAGCTCCAGCTCGCGGACGCTGTCGGCGGTGGTGCCCCAGGCCACCGAGTGCGAGCCGCAGGAGTTGTTGCCGATCATGCCGCCGAGGGTGCAGCGGCTGTGGGTGGAGGGGTCGGGGCCGAAGGTCAGGCCGTGGGCGCCGGCCGCCGCCCGCAGGTCGTCGAGGATGACGCCGGGCTGGACGACGGCGGTGCGGGCGGCGGGGTCCAGCGACACGATGCGGTTCAGGTGCCGGGTGAAGTCCAGCACCACGCCCACCCCGGTCGCCTGCCCGGCGATGCTGGTGCCGCCACCGCGCGGCACCACCGGCACCGCATGCTCCCGGCACACCCGCAGCGCCGCCGCGACGTCCTCGGCGTCCCGCGGCGCGACGACCGCCATGGGCACCCGCCGGTAATTCGAGGCGTCCATCGTCACCAGCGCCCGGTCGGCCGCGGCGAACGAGACCTCCCCCCGCACCGCGGCCGCCAACTCCTCCGCCAGATTCCGCTTCTCCGTCTCCGTGCGATCAGCCATGTCCCCAGCCTGCCCACTGGGGCGGGGTCGTGGCCCGTCGACGGGGCCGTTAATTGGAGACGGCGGGGGCTATTTTTCGGACGGCGGTCGGCAGTCGGTCCCCGGCCACGAAGCGTCCCCGGCCGGTCCCCGTGGCCGTCGACCTGGCGGTACGGACCTTGGGCGGGGCGCTGGCCGGGGCGCCCCATACGGGTGACGGCGGGGACGGCGCGGAGGGCGGGGACGGGCCGCCGCCCGGCCGTCCGCCGTATGGGCGGGCCGCATCTCACCCGCTGGACGCGCCGCCGAACCCCGCAGCGCGACGGATTAGGCTTCCCCCGTGGCTGATATCCAGATCCCCGCTGACATCAAGCCCGCCGACGGACGCTTCGGCGCGGGCCCCTCCAAGGTGCGTACGGAGGCGCTCGGCGCCCTGGCCGCCACCGGTAGCTCCCTTCTCGGCACGTCCCACCGCCAGGCCCCGGTCAAGAACCTGGTCGGCAAGGTGCGCGACGGCGTACGCGACCTCTTCCAGCTCCCCGAGGGTTACGAGGTCGTCCTCGGCAACGGCGGTTCCACCGCGTTCTGGGACATCGCGACGCACGGTCTGATCGAGCGCAAGTCCCAGCACCTCTCCTTCGGCGAGTTCTCCTCGAAGTTCGCCAAGGCCGCCAAGCTGGCCCCGTGGCTGGACGAGCCCACCGTCATCTCCGCCGACCCGGGCAGCCACCCGGAGCCGGAGGCGGAGGCGGGCGTGGACGTCTACGGCTTCACCCACAACGAGACCTCGACCGGTGTCGCCGCGCCCCTCAAGCGCGTCGCGGGCGCCGACGAGGGCGCGCTGGTGCTGGTCGACGCCACCTCCGGCGCCGGCGGCCTGCCCGTGGACATCACCGAGACGGACGTCTACTACTTCGCCCCGCAGAAGTCCTTCGCCTCCGACGGCGGTCTGTGGCTGGCGGCCTTCTCCCCCGCCGCGCTGGAGCGCGCCCGCGCCATCCACGCGTCCGGCCGTCACATCCCGGAGTTCTTCTCGCTGCCGACGGCGATCGACAACTCCCTGAAGAACCAGACGTACAACACCCCGGCGCTGTCGACCCTCTTCCTGCTCAACGAGCAGCTGGAGTGGATCAACGGCCAGGGCGGTCTGGACTGGGCGGTGCGCCGCACCGCCACCTCCTCGCGCACCCTCTACGGCTGGGCCGAGGACTCCAAGTACGCCACCCCGTTCGTCGTCGACCCGGCCAAGCGCTCGCAGGTCATCGGCACCATCGACTTCGACGAGGGCATCGACGCCGCCGCCGTCGCCAAGGCCCTGCGCGCCAACGGCATCGTCGACACCGAGCCCTACCGCAAGCTCGGCCGCAACCAGCTGCGGATCGCGATGTTCCCGGCGATCGACCCGGCGGACGTCGAGGCCCTGACGGCCTGCGTCGACTACGTGATCGGCAAGCTGTAGCGGCAGGTCCGGCCCGGCCGGACAGGCACCACAGGCCCCGGCGGGCTTCCCGCCGGGGCCTGTGCCGTCGGGCGGCCCGCACCGCCGGACTCCCCCGAACGGACGCACCGCATTGTGACCGGACGGGCCGGATATGCCTGTATGGGTGCCATGACGAATCCCCCGGTGCCCGGCCTCGCACCCTTCGAACGGCAAGGCACGATCCTGCTGACCACGTACAAGCGGGACGGCACCGGCGTCGGCACACCCATGAATATCGCCGTCGACGGCGATCACGCCTATCTGCGGACGTACGGCAGCGCCTGGAAGGTCAAGCGGATGCGGAACTTCCCGGAGGTGGAGATCTGCGCGTCCACCTGGCGGGGGCGACCCACCGGGCCCCCCGTCCGGGCGCGGGTGCGGCTACTGGATCCGCAGACCCGGGAGTACCGCCGCGCGGAGCGCTCACTGACCCGCAAGTACCCGCTGATCCACGGACTGCTGGTACCCCTGGCCCACCGGCTGAAGAAGGAGCCGACGCTCCATTACGAGCTGCGGCTGACCGAGGGGGCGGGGAGAACGGGCGAGGGGTAGGGGCCAGGGCCTGTCCCCGGCTCCCGCCGGCCTACCGCCGCCGCAGCAGCCTCCGCACCCCGACCACCAGCGCCGTCGCCACGGCGAGGACCATGGCCCCCTTGATGAAGGACGGGTCCATGTCGCCGGTTCCCGAACCCCCCTTCCCGTCCCGCCCGTTGGCGCCGTCCCCGTTCGCCGGGTCGTCCTTCACCGAGTCCGGCAGCTGCCCATCACTCAGGCCGACCGGCTTGACCTCGCTGGACTCGCCCTCGGAGCCGTACATCAGGGTGCGGCCGTCGGGGGTGAAGGTGACCGATTCGCCCTGCTGCTGGACCGGTACGCCCACGCTGCCGAGGTCCTTGGGGCGGTCGTTCTGCCAGCGGTAGATCCGGGCGCCGAAGTAGCTGCGCAGCACCAGCCGGGTGCCGTCGGGGGAGAACGCACCGTCGGTCACCCACAGGTCGATCGGGGCGACCTTGCGGAAGGTGTTGGTGGCACCGGCGGTCAGGTGCTGCGGGCCCGCGTAGAGCGCGCCGCCGCCGTCCTGCTTCTTGCTGGCGATGTAGACCCGGCCCGTCTTGGGGTGCACCATCAGCGCCTCGGCGTCCCGCGGGCCGTCCGCGTACTTCACGGTGAACTGGGTGGCGGTGACGGTGGCATCGCGCAGCGTCTTCGGCTCGGGGAGGCGGTAGATCCATACGTGGTCCCACGAGCCGCCGAGGTTGTCGCCGATGTCGCCGACGTAGAGGTTGCCGTCCGGGCCGACCGAGATCGCCTCGACGTCGCGGGGCGAGCCGATGCCGCGCAGCGTGATCCTGGCGACCGTGCGGCCCGATCGTGCGTCGACGGCGTAGAGGTACGGGCCGTCGTTGCTGTCGTTGTGGGTCCAGTAGATCCCGGGGTGCGCCCGGCTGGCGGCCAGGCCGCTGGACTCGGTGATCCGGGGGTCGCTGATGGTGAAGCCGTCGGGCTCGTCGGCGGCGGCGGGCACCATGGACGCCGACCACAGGATTCCCGCGGCACCGGCCGCGCACAGAAGCGAACGCATGGGCACAGACTGCCATCCCGGACGGCGGCAGGCGGGCCGACGGCGGTCGTCGCGGGACCGGACGGGCGGGGCGTGGCCAGCGTCACGTACCGGGGAGTAGGGGTTCTCGGCCATCATGACCGGATGAGGATCATGTTCGTCGGTGACTCGATGACGATAGGGAGCACCGGCGATTTCACCTGGCGCTACCGGATGTGGCAGCACCTGGACGCGACGTCCGGCGACCCGTACCGCATCGTCGGCCCGCGCCGCGCGCTCCATGACCCCGCCACCGGCACCGCCTCCTCGTCCGCCTACGCCGACCCGGGCTTCCCCGAGGAGGCCCGGTGCCATCTCGCCGGCTGGGGTGAAGGCTGGCTGCACATGGCCCCGCTGATCGGCGACGCGGTGCGCCGGTACGAGGCCGACACCCTGCTGGTCTCGCTCGGCCTGATAGACCTCGGCTTCTACACGAACGCCGAGCAGACCGCGGAGAACGTCCGGCGCTTCGTGGCCGCGGCACGGCAGGCCGCGCCGCACGTCCGGGCGGTGCTGATGCCGGTGATACCCAATGTGCGGGCAGCGACGGACGCCGCGTTCGGTGCGCAGTGCGCGCGCCTCAACGAGCTGCTGGCCAAGGCCGTCGCCGATCTCTCCGTCCCCGGCTCGCCGTTGCTGCTGGCCTCCGTACCGGACGGGTGGGACATCGAGCGCGCCACCTACGACGGGACGCATCCGTCGGAGTACGGCGAGCACTTGCTGACGGGGGCGTTCGCCCAGGCGATGCATCAGGCGTGGGGCGTCGGCGGCCCGTACTCCGCCGCCGGGCTCCAGGAGGCCCTGCCCGCACCGTGAGGTCGGTCGCCGGTACGGCCCGGCGCCGCTCAGGAGGCGGCCGGCGCCGTCCACGAGTCGGCCAGCGCACACAGCTCCGCCAGCGCCGCCTCCGTCCGCGCACGGTCGCCGTGGACCAGGAAGTCGGTGCGCAGGCCCGCGTAGGCGCTGTTCAGAAACGTGGCGTGCACCCGCGCCGGGCCGGGGGCGAGGCCGCGGGCGCGCAGGGCGCCGGCGACGAAGTCGGCGCGGTCCGCAAGGAACTTCGGGACCCGGCCGCCGAGCCGGCCGGCCGCCGCCAGCCCCTCGATCTCGTGCAGGAGCCTGGTCGCGCCGAGGTGTTCGGGCTCCAGGTGGCGCCGCCAGGAGTCCCGTATGAGCGCACCGATACCGCGCGAGGTGTCGTCCCAGCCCTCGGCGGCCCGGAGCTGGGCGTGCTGGATCTCGTCCAGCCGTGCCAGGACGGCGGTGAGCAGATCGTCCTTGTCCGCGAAGTGGTGGGTGAGCACCCGGGTGCTGTGCCCGAGCGCCCGGGCCAGCGGCCGCAGGGAGAGGTTGACGAGCCCGGTCTCGGCGAGATGGCCGATGGCCGCATCGAGGATCTCGGTACGGCGGTGGGGGTCGCGGGGCCTGGCCATCGGTCGGACTCCTCGTGAGGCGGGGATCGCTGGGCGGGCGTGGGGCCCTCCGGGCACTGCGAGCTGCACGGACGCTGCGCGGACCCACCACCTACCTTAATTAAGGAAACAGACGTTGCGGCAACGGCCTGCCGGTGCGTCCGCCAGCCGCAGAGGCGTCACCTTCCTCCCTCGCTCTGCGCCCTGACGCCCCGTACCGTCACCCTCCGGACCAGCAGCATCGCCCGGCTGAGGCGTATTCCCACACCCACAGATGACATGACGGCCAGTCAGAATTCGAGCGGGAGACCATGCCCTCCGCATCGAACACCCGGCGGCGCTCCCCCGGGTCCTTGCTTCGAGCGCGCTTCAAGGCGTTGGCTGAGCAACCATGAAGTACACGCAGCTCGGACGCACCGGACTCAAGGTCAGCCGACTCGTCCTCGGCACGATGAACTTCGGACCCCAGACGGACGAGGCCCACAGCCACACGATCATGGACGCGGCGCAGACCGCGGGCATCAACTTCTTCGACACCGCCAATGTCTACGGTTTCGGCGCCGACAAGGGCCGCACCGAGGAGATCATCGGCTCCTGGTTCGCCAAGGGCGGCGACCGGCGGGACAAGACCGTGCTGGCCACCAAGGGCTACGCCAACATGGCGCCGGAGGGCGGCAAGGTCTGGCCCAACCACGACAAGCTCTCCGCGCTCAACATCCGGCGCTCGGTGGACGCCAGCCTCAAGCGGCTGGGCACCGACTACATCGACCTCTACCAGTTCCACCATGTCGACCGGGACACGCCCTGGGACGAGATCTGGCAGGCCATGGACGTCCTCGTCCAGCAGGGCAAGATCCTCTACGTCGGCTCCTCCAACCACGCCGGCTGGCATATCGCCCGCGCCAACGAGACGGCCGCCCGTCGCGGTTCGTACGGCCTGGTCAGCGAGCAGTGCCTGTACAACCTCGCCGAGCGGCGCGCCGAGATGGAGGTCATCCCGGCCGCCGAGGGTTACGGCCTGGGCGTCATCCCCTGGTCGCCGCTGCACGGCGGGCTGCTGGGCGGCGCGCTGCGCAAGGAGCGCGAGGGCGGCGGGGGCCGCTCGACCGTCGGACGCTCGGCCGACGCCCTCGCCAACTCCGCGATCCGCGCCCAGATCCAGTCCTACGAGGATCTGCTCGACAAGCACGGTCTGGAGCCCGGTGAGGTCGCGCTGGCCTGGCTGCTCACCCGTCCCGGCGTCACCGGCCCGATCGTCGGCCCGCGCACCGCGGACCAGCTCGCCTCCGCACTGCGCGCCGTCGAGCTGACCCTGACGGACGAGCTCCTCGCCTCGCTCGACGAGATCTTCCCCGGCCCCGGGCCGAGCCCGGAGGCCTTCGCCTGGTGAGCAGGGCGGGCGCCCGGAGCCGGCACCGGCCGGACGCCGGGCGCCCGTCGGCGGGCACGGCGGTGCTCAGCGCAACGCCGCCGCCACGATCACGACGATGAGCAGCACGGCGAGAAGTCCGGACATGATCCGGTTACGGGTCTTGGGATCCACCCTCTGAGCGTAACCGGGGCAGATCCGAACGATTCAGCGGCCCGGGTCCGAACCCCTCCATGGACAAGCAGCCGGATGGGCCCGGCCGTGGACGAGCAGCCGGCCGGCCCCGGCCGCTCAGTGGCCGAGCGGCCAGGACCCCACCTCCTCGTACCTGGGCCGGCGGCCCGCCTCGCCGGGCGCGGGGAGACGGCTGTGCATCAGCGAGAGGGTGTCGACGGTCCAGGTGGTGCCGGCGAACTCCTTGAGCGCGTGCGCGTACGGACGCAGGTCCAGGTGGGGAACCCGGTTCCGGGCCAGGGTGAGGTGGGGTGTGTACGGGCGGTGCTCGTCGTCCATGGCGAGGCCGGCCCGGCGGCCCGCCGCCGACGCCGAGTCGGCGAGCCGGCGCATGGCGGGGCGGTCGCCGTCGGCCCCGGCCCACACCACCCGGTCCGAGAAGCGGCCGCCGCCGGCGATCCGCAGCTCGTACGGGTCACGGCGATGGGCGGCGCGGGCCAGGCGCTCCCGGAGCCCGGGGACCAGGTCCTCGGGCACCTCGCCGTAGAAGGCCAGCGTGAAGTGCCAGCCGTCGCGGCCGGTCCACCGCAGCCGGTCGGCGGCCGGGAGCGCCTTCAACTGCGCGACCTCGGCGGCCAGTTCTTCCAGCGCGCGAGCGGAGGGCAGGACGGCGGCGAAGAGTCTCATGCGGCCAGTGTGGCGCAGCACACCGCCCGTCCAGCGGATGCCGGACTGACCTGGCGCCACGGACGGCCGTGTTGGGCAGCACGGCCGGCCGCGCCCGCATGCGGCTCGTCATCCCGCCTCAGCGGGCGCTGCCCAGGTCCCGGTCCGCGTCGGACCCTTCGAGCATGAGGGTGGTCTCCTCGATGCGGCGGAAGCGGCCGTCGGCTGCGAATTCCGCGAACACATAGACCTCCGTGCGCACAGCAGAGCCGTCCTTCTTCGTGACGCGGACCGTATGCCGGTCGGCGTAGCGGAGGCCGTCGGACAGCTCGTCGTGGACCTCGATGGAGCCATCGGCCACGACCGTGCGGAGATGGGCGATGTGCTGGAGGAATTCGTTGCGGTCGGCCCACTCACCGTCGGTGCGCTGGCGGTAGTCGGGGGCGAAGTGCCGGTCGGCGGCTTCGTCGAGGTCGAGAGCGGGAGTGAAGAGCAGGTCGGTGAGTGCGGCGGCGATACCGGTGCGGTTCATGGCGCGATCCTTTCGAGCGTCCCTCACGGAAATGCGTGCGCGGCGCACGCTTCTTCCTCACCATAACCCATATACGTGCGTCGCGCACGCTAATCTGGAGGGATGAAGACCGATGCAGATGTTGGAGACGAGATCGCCGACGCCCTGGGCGTGCTGCTCAGGCGCAGCACCCGCACGGAGCTGTACCGCACGCTGACCGACGGCATGGGGGAAGCCGTGGACGAGCTGACCTACCCGGTCCTCAGCGGGCTGGCCAGGACCGGGCCGCGCAGCGCCGCCCACCTGGCCCCCGACGTGGGACTCGACCGCTCCGGCGTCACCCGCCGCGCCTCCAGACTGGAGGAAGCCGGGCTCGTACGGCGCGAACCGGATCCCGCGGACCGGCGCGCGACGCTGCTCGCCCTCACAGAAGAGGGCGAACGCACGGTGGAAAGCCTGCGCCGGCGGCTGTCCGCCCATATCGAGGCCAGCCTCGCCTCCTGGCCGGCCGGCGAAGCCAAGACTTTCGCGCGCCACCTCCGGCGCTTTATCACCGAGGGGCCGTTCGCCTAGCCACCACCGGCCGGCGCCCCATCAGACGGGCGCCGGCCGGTCGTCCTCCACCAGGGCGGAAAGCCCTGCTAGGCCGCCCAGGGCGGGAAGCCCTGCTAGGCGGCCGGGGCCAAATCCTTCTCCGCGGACGAGGTGGTCGGGCAGCTCCGGGGGACGAAGGCGACGTGCTGTCGGCCGCGACGCAGGTCGATCTTGAGGCGCAGACCGCCCACCCGCGCGAGGATCAGACCGATGACGACCGCGGCGCCCATGGAGATCGCGCCGCCCGCCACGAAGCCGGTCCGGGGGCCGAAGGTGTCGGTGACCCAGCCGACGACCGGGGCGCCGAGCGGGGTGCCACCCACGAAGACCATCATGAACAGGCTCATCACCCGGCCCCGCATCAGCGGATCGGTGGCCATCTGGATGCTCGAATTGGCGGTGACGTTGATCGTCAGGCCGACCATGCCGATCGGGGCGAGCAGCGCCGCGAAGACCCAGAACGACGGGGCGAGCGCGGCGGCGATCTCCAGGGCACCGAAGAGCAGCGCCGCGCCGACCAGCAGCCGCAGCCGGGAGCCGGCCCGGCGGGCCGCGAGCAGCGCGCCGATCAGCGAACCGGCCGCCATCAGCCCGTTGAACAGGGAGTAGGTGCCGGCGCCCTGGTGGTAGACGTGGTGGGCGAACGCGGTCAGCCAGATCGGGAAGTTGAAGCCGAAGGTCCCGATGAAGCCGACCAGCACGATCGGCCAGATCAGGTCGGGGCGCCCGGAGACGTACCGCAGGCCCTCCCGCAACTGCCCCTTGCTGCGCGGGGCCCGCTCGACCTCGTGGAGCTCGGAGGTACGCATCATCAGCAGTCCGGCGATCGGGGCGAGGAACGACAGACCGTTGAACAGAAAGGCCCAGCCGCTGCCGAACGCGGTGATCAGCACACCGGCGACGGCGGGCCCGATCAGCCGCGCGGACTGGAAGTTGGCGGAGTTGAGGCTGACGGCGTTGCTCAGCTCGTCCTGGCCGACCATCTCGGAGACGAACGCCTGCCGGCAGGGGTTGTCGACGACGGTGACCATACCGAGGGCGAAGGCGACCAGGTAGACGTGCCAGACCTGCACCTCTCCGCTGAGCGTGAGCACGGCGAGGGCCAGGCCGGTCAGGCCCATGGCGGACTGGGTCAGGAACAGCAGCGTGCGCTTGGCGAAGCGGTCGGCGATGACGCCGCCGTAGAGGCCGAAGAGCAGCATCGGCAGGAACTGCAGCGCGGTGGTGATACCGACCGCGGCGGAGGAGCCGGTGAGGCTGAGCACCAGCCAGTCCTGGGCGATGCGCTGCATCCAGGTGCCCGTGTTGGACACCATCTGGCCGGTGGCGAAAAGGCGGTAATTACGTATACGGAGCGAGCTGAACGTGCCCTTGCGCGGCGTGGCGGCGGGGCCGGCGGCGAGCGCCGGGGCAGTGCCCGGGGCGGTCGCGGTCGCGTCGTCGGAAACCGTGTCGTGGTGGGAGTTCGGTGCGGGGGCGGAAGGTGCTCCGGATCCCGTACTCAAAGTGGGTTCGCCTCCTCGGGCTTGGTGTCTACAACTGGGCGAGCTTCTCCAGTACCGGCGCGGCGGCGCGCACCTTCGCCCACTCGTCCTCGTCCAGCCCGGAGGCCAGCTCGGCGAGCCAGGCGTTGCGCTTGCGGCGGCTCTCTTCGAGCATCGCCTCGGCCTGTTCGGTCTGGGTGACGACCTTCTGGCGGCGGTCGTCGGGGTGCGGTTCGAGCCGGACCAGCCCCTTGGCCTCCAGCATGGCCACGATGCGGGTCATCGACGGCGGCTGCACATGCTCCTTGCGGGCCAGCTCCCCGGGGGTGGCGTGGCCGCAGCGGAACAGGGTGCCGAGCACCGACATCTCGGTGGGGCTCAGCGATTCATCGACCCGCTGGTGCTTGAGCCGGCGCGACAGGCGCATCACGGCGGACCGCAGCGCATTCACCGCGGCTGCGTCGTCTGGGGGCACCTCGCGGCCGTCAGGCTCGGGGCGGGACAGTTCCGGCATGTTCCTTAGCGTAACTCATTACCTTATCTAAGGAAAGCCGGAACCCCCGCGCAAATCACCCGAACGAGTGAGGGCGCGGGGGAAAGTGACGCGCCTGACAGCAGGAGGACGGGACCGTGTCCGCATGGGATCGCAAGTGCTCAGCGTGCGGGTGGACGGGGAACTGCTGGAGCGCATACGGCAGCACGCCGCAAAACGCGGAATGAGCGTCCAGGACTATGTGGTCCGGACGCTCATTCGCGAGGACTTCGACGAGCGGTTCCACTCCTCGCTCGACAAGTCGCAGAAGCTGGGGTTCCAGTAGCCGGTTACTTGACCCCGAGCGCCTGCTCGATCGGGTGGAGCAGGAAGTAGACCAGGAAGAACAACCCGACGACGTTCAGCAGCCAGGGGATCTCCTTGACCCGCCCGGTCGCCGCGCGCAGCAGGATGAAGGCCAGGACGCCGATGCCGATGCCGTTGGTGATGCTGTACGAGAACGGCATCGAGATCAGCGTCAGGAACGCCGGGATGCCGATGGTGAAGTCGCCCCAGTCGATGGCCTGCACGTTCGAGGCCATGATCAGGAAGCCGACGACCACCAGCGCGGGCGTCGCGGCCTGCGAGGGGACGACGGTCGCCAGCGGCGTGAAGATCAGCGCGAGCAGGAAGAGGCCGCCGGTCATCAGGTTCGCCAGACCCGTGCGGGCGCCCTCACCGACACCGGCGGTGGACTCCACGAAGCAGGTGTTGGCGGAGGCGGAGCCGAAGCCGCCGCCGGCGACCGCAAGGCCGTCGACCATGAGGATCTTGCCCATGTTCGGCAGCTGGCCGGTCTCGTTGTTCAGCAGACCGGCCTCCTCGCCGACGCCGATGATGGTGCCCATCGCGTCGAAGAAGCCGGACAGCAGCACGGTGAAGACGAACAGGCAGCCGGTCAGCACGCCGACTTCCTTGAAGCCGCCGAACAGGCTGATCTGCCCGATCAGCCCGAAGTCGGGGGTGTCGACGATCTTGCTCGGGACGTTCGGGACCGCCAGGCCCCAGGCCGCGTCCGGGATGTTCGCGACGGCGTTGATGACGATCGCGAGGACGGCCATGCTGACCATGCCGATCAGGATGGCGCCCTTGGTCTTGCGGACGACCAGCACGAACATCAGCACCAGGCCGATCACGAAGACCAGCACCGGCCAGCCCTGGAGCTGTCCGCCCTGACCGAGCCCCATCGGGACGGTGGTGTGCGCGGCGTCCGGGTTCCGGGTCACAAAGCCCGCGTCGACCAGGCCGATCAGCGAGATGAACAGGCCGATACCGATGGCGATGGCGCGCCGCAGGCCGTTGGGGATGGCATCCATCACCCGCTGCCGCAGACCCGAGGCGACCAGGATCATCAGCACCAGACCGGCGAGCACGACCATGCCCATCGCGTCCGGCCAGCTCATCTTGGGCGCGAGCTGCAGCGCGACCACGGCGTTGATGCCCAGGCCCGCCGCGATGGCGATCGGAACATTGCCGATGACGCCCATCAGGACCGTGCTCAGACCGGCCATCAGCGCGGTGGCGGTGACCAGCTGGGCGTTGTCGAGATGATGGCCGAACTTGTCGACACCGGAGCCGAGGATGATCGGGTTCAGCACGATGATGTAGGCCATCGCGAAGAACGTCGCCAGTCCGCCGCGCAGTTCGCGGCTGACTGTCGACCCCCGCTCGGAGATCTTGAAGAAGCGGTCCACGGCGTTCTTGGGCGGCTTCGGACCGGGGTTCTCAAGGGTGTCGACCGGCGTGGTGGCCGAGGGGGGCATGCGGGGACCTCAGTAGGACGGGCCTGGGCAGGCGCGGGGGCCCGAGGGCCCGGAACACGTACGGATGCAGAAGCTGAGGGATCAGCTTGGATGAATCGACGACCCAATCCGGCCAGTCCCAGAAAGGTTCAGTATGAATAAACAATTCGTTGATCGCTATCTCCGCGCGTAGACCCTTGGCGCACCTGTCCCCGTATGCGCCGCGTCCCCGCACCGCCCCCTCCCCGCACGCCGCCCGCGGCCCCCGCACCCCCTCCCCGTAAGCTGAGCACCATGTGGAAGAAGTCCGAACTGCGCGAGGCCCCGGCGCCTCTGGAGGGCCCCGTCGTCGGCACGGTCATCGGCGGCACCATCATCTGGTTCGTGCTCTTCCTCGGGCAGCTCCCCTTCTACGGCTGGTACGCCGACCACGGCCACGCCTGGTGGGTCTGGAGCTGTCTGGCCGGCGGCGGCCTGGGACTGGTGGGCATCTGGTACGTCCGCAAGCGCGACGCCGCGATCAAGCGGGCCGCCGCGGCGGCCGACGCCGAATCCTGAGCGCCGCTCGCCCGGACCACCCCCGCACCCGCCCATCCAGCGGGTGAAGTGCACCTTCCGCCCGTAACGTCGAGGGCATGACGGAGCGGGCGCGGGCCGACGCCGAGCACCCCGGCCCCGGCGGTGAGCCGGCCGGCCGGCCGGTCCGGCAACCGGTCAACCGCGGGCTGACCGCCGCCGAGGTCGCGGAGCGGGTCGCCCGGGGCGAGGTCAATGACGTCCCCGTACGGTCCTCCCGCTCGGCCGTCGAGATCGTCCGCGCCAATGTCTTCACCCGCTTCAACGCGATCATCGGCGTGCTGTTCGTGATCATCCTGATCGTCGGGCCGCTCCAGGACGGCCTGTTCGGCTTCGTCATCGTCGCCAACACCGGCATCGGCATCGTCCAGGAGCTGCGCGCCAAGAAGACGCTGGACAACCTGGCGGTCATCAGCGAGGCCCGGCCGACCGTGCGGCGCGACGGCACCGCCGGGCAGATCCCCACCGCCGAGGTCGTCCTCGGCGACCTCATCGAACTCGGGCCCGGCGACAAGGTCATCGTCGACGGCGAGACCCTGGAGTCCGACGGCCTGGAGATCGACGAATCGCTGCTGACCGGCGAGGCCGACCCGGTCCTCAAGAAGCCGGGCGAGCCGGTGATGTCGGGCAGCTTCGTGGTGGCCGGCGTCGGCGCCTTCACCGCGACCAAGGTCGGCCGGCAGGCGTACGCGGCCCAGCTCGCCGAGGAGGCCAGCCGGTTCACCCTGGTCCACTCCGAACTGCGCACCGGCATCAGCCAGATCCTCAAGTACGTGACCTGGATGATGATCCCGACCGCGATCGGCCTCATCCTCAGCCATCTGCTCACCCTCGGGCTGCCCGGCGACGCGGCGATCCGCCGCATGGTCGCCGGCATCGTGCCGATGATCCCCGAGGGCCTGGTGCTGCTCACCTCCGTCGCCTTCGCGATCGGCGTGATCCGGCTCGGCCGTAAGAAGTGCCTGGTCCAGGAGCTGCCCGCGATCGAAGGGCTGGCCCGGGTCGATGTGGTCTGCCTGGACAAGACCGGCACGCTGACCGAGGGCGGGATGGACGTCAAGGCGCTGCGGGTCCTCGACGGCGACGAGGCGTACGCCGCCCAGGTCCTGGGCGCGCTGGGCGCCTCCGATCCGCGCCCCAACGCCTCCCTCCAGGCGGTCATCGACGCCTATCCGGCGGACGGCACCTGGCGCTGCACCCGGTCGCTGCCGTTCTCCTCCGCCCGCAAATACAGCGGCGCGACCCTCAGCGGCCCGGACGGCGAGCGCGCCGGCTGGCTGCTCGGCGCCCCCGATGTGCTGCTGCCGCCCGGCGACCAGCACCTCACCGACGTCGACGACCTCAACGCACAGGGCCTGCGGGTACTGCTGCTGGCCCGGGCCGCACGGGAGCTGGACGATCCCGAGGTCGCCCGGGGCGTACGGCCCGTCGCGCTGGTCGTCCTGGAGCAGCGGCTGCGCCCCGACGCCCCCGACACCCTGCGCTACTTCGCGGACCAGGGCGTCCAGGCGAAGGTCCTCTCCGGCGACAACGCCGTATCGGTCGGCGCAGTGGCCGCCCACCTGGGACTGCCGGGCGCCGAGGCCCCGGTGGACGCGCGCGAACTGCCCTCCGACAAGGCCGAGATGGCGTCCGTACTCGACCAGGCCGCGGTCTTCGGCCGCGTCACCCCGCAGCAGAAGCGGGACATGGTCGCCGGCCTCCAGCTGCGCAGCCACACCGTCGCGATGACCGGTGACGGCGTCAACGACGTCCTCGCCCTCAAGGACGCCGACATCGGCGTCGCCATGGGCTCCGGCTCCGAGGCGACCCGCGCCGTCGCCCAGATCGTCCTGCTCAACAACAGCTTCGCCACGCTGCCTTCGGTCGTCGCCGAGGGCCGCCGGGTGATCGGCAACATCACCCGGGTCGCCACCCTCTTCCTCACCAAGACCGTCTACTCGGTCCTCCTGGCGATCCTGGTGGCCTGCTGCCAGATCCCCTACCCGTACCTGCCGCGGCATCTGACGCTGCTCTCCACCCTGACCATCGGCATCCCCGCGTTCTTCCTGGCACTGGCCCCCAACAAGGAGCGCGCCCGCCCGCACTTCGTCCGCCGGGTGATGCGCTACGCGATCCCCTCCGGCCTGATCACCGGCCTCGCCGCCTTCGCCACCTACCTCCTGGCCCGCAGCTACTACACCGGCCCCGGCTCCCTCTCCGCCGAGACCAGCACCGCGACCCTGACCCTCTTCCTCGCCGCCCTCTGGGTCCTGGCGATCATCGCCCGCCCCTACACCTGGTGGCGGATCGCCCTCGTCCTGGCCATGGGCCTGGCCTTCGTCCTCGTCCTCGTCACCCCCGGGCTGCAACACTTCTTCGCGCTGCGCCTGGTCGGGACGACGATGCCCTGGGCGGCCGTCGCCATCGCGCTGGTCGCGGCGGGGCTGCTGGAGATCGCTTGGCGGTGGGTGGGGAGACGGTTCCCGGCTTGAGGGGCCCCATGTCGGCGCCGGCCCCACTCCCCCTAGGCTGTGTACATGACATTCCACCCGGGGGACCGCGCGTACGAACTGCTGGCGCGCTCGCACCACCACTCCAGCCATGTCAGCCACTACTCGACCGGCCACTCCCACTCCTCCGGCGTCAGCTTCGGCGGCTGGTGGATGATCGTGGTCGGCGCCGTCATCGCCTTCATCTGGGTTTTCGCCAAGCGGAAGTTCGGCTCCCGCTGACGGCGGACCGCGACGGCCCGACCTCAGCCTTGCCCACTACACTCCGGCCCCATGACATTCCACTCGGGGGACCTGACCTACAGGGTGCTGGCACGCTCGCATCACCACTACCACCACTACAGCGGCGGCACCGGTGACGGCGCTATCGACTGGTGGGTGTGGCCCCTCCTCGCCCTCTCCGCGATCGTCGTCATCTGGAGCCTCGTCAAGCGCTTCCGCTCGAACTGACCCCGCGCCGCGTGCACCGCCGCGGGATGAAGGCCCCGCTGGTTGGGCCCGGACGGGCATGCCGTAGAACGTGCGCGTGGGTATGCATGTGGGCACACGTATATGGACGGGCCTGCGGATGGGCCTTCGTTTCAAGATCGGGATGACGATCGCTGCAACGGCTGCGGTGTCGGCAACGTTGACTGGCACGTTCGTCCCGCAGATCGTCCAGGACGACCGCCGCGACAGCGTCTCCGCCGAGTACCGGGAGGCCGCACGGCGATACTGGGCCTGGGGCCAGGTCACGGCCGGTCTCACAGTTGACCCGGCGGAAGTGCCAGAGGCCCTCCGCAGCCACCTCGTTCCCAGCGGGGACAGGGTAGCTACCTATCTGGACGAGGACGAGACGGGAACCACCATCTGGGCCGCGGGCCGCGGTGAAGACGGTGAACTGCTGGCCCTCCGCCGCCACTTTCCCCAGAACCTCTTCGAGGATCTGGAACGGGCCACGCTGTTCGCCGCCGTCATCGGCGCGCTCGGCGCGAGCGTCGTGGGCCTCGGGCTGGCGGCCTCGATAGTCCGTCGGCTCCGGCGGTCCACCCGCCAGGCAAACCGGATCAAGGACGGGGAGCTGGGCAGCCGCCTGCCCCAGCGCGGACGGGACGAGATCGCCCAGCTCTCCGCGGCCG
Source organism: Streptomyces sp. 2323.1 (assembly GCF_900221035.1). Taxonomy (NCBI): domain Bacteria; kingdom Bacillati; phylum Actinomycetota; class Actinomycetes; order Kitasatosporales; family Streptomycetaceae; genus Streptomyces; species Streptomyces sp. 2323.1. Next base: position 3,285,850 of record NZ_LT907981.1, read on the forward strand.
TCAATGCAATGGCGCAGGCCCTCACCGCCCGGATCGAGTCCGAACGCGCCGTGACGGCGAACATCGCGCACGAGTTGCGCACCCCGGTTGCGGGACTGCTGACTGCATCGAGCCTGCTCACCGGGGACGACCGTCCAACCGCGATGGTCCGCGAGCGCGCCGTACGGCTGCGGGACCTGATAGAGGACGTCCTAGAGGTGGCTCGGATCGACAACGGGGGCGAGCGTGCCGAGCCGAGGGAGGTGCAACTCGCCACGCTCGCCCGGCGCGTGGTCGCGGGCGTGCGGGCTGACCGACCGCAGGCGGAGGTGGCCGTGGAGGTCATCCACGACACCGTGCGGGAGACGGACCCGCGCCGCCTCGATCGTGTCCTCACCAACCTGGTGACAAACGCGCTGCGGCACGGCGCGGAGCCGGTGGTGGTGGAGGTCGACGGCCCCGAACTGCGGGTCCGTGACCACGGCCCCGGCTTCCCGCCCGAGCTGATCGCCCACGGCCCCCAGCGGTTCCGTACCGGCGGCAACGGCGGCCTCGGCCTCGGCCTGGCCATTGTCACCGGGCAGGCTGGAGTGATCGGTGCCCATCTGAGCTGGCTCAACCCGCCCGAGGGGGGCGCCGTCGCCACCGTCACCCTCCCGTCGGACACCCCCTAGCCCTCGCACTCATCGAGACCCTGAGCCGTTGCCGGGAGCCGCGCACCCCGGCTCTCCGCGATGCGCCGTACGTCCCGCAGCACGTCGGTCAACCCGCGGGCGAGAAAGCGCAGCTCCGGGACCGTCACCCGCTCACAGCCGAGCATGTCCTCGGCGTGCCCGAGGAGGCCGTCGGCCATGTCGAGCTGCGTCCGCTCAATTTCGTCGGCGATACGGGAGACGTAGCCGGTGCCGTCTCCCACCAGGTAGCAGGGTTTTCCGCCGGGGCCGGACCATGGCAGCAGGCGTGCCGGTTCGGGATGTTCGGCCGCCCCGTCGCCTTCGGACGGGGGCTCGAAATGTTTCGCGATAGCGTGATTCATGTCGTCGACCTTCATGGGGTGATGACCACGCCCCCGGACCGTTGCAGCGGTCGCGGGGGTCTTTCCGTCGTTACTCAGCATTGCCGACGAAATACGCTGGGTGCACGCTGTGCGTGTCACCAAAGTCCGTCAGTGGACAGCGAGTTGAAGGTGTGTTCGAGCAATGGAGCTGAACAACGAGGACGACGGCAGGGCCACCCCGCGTACGGTGCTGGGACGGCGTCTGCGCCGCCTGCGGGAAGCCGCGGACCTGTCGCAACGGGCGCTCGCCGACAAGGTCGGTTACCCGCATACGTACCTCAGTCGGGTGGAGCGGGGCGAGCAGTTGCCGTCGGAGGCGCTCGCCGAGGACCTGGACACGTATTTCGTCACGGACGGCCTCTTCGTGGAGTTGCTGGCCATGGCACAGGACGCCTCGATTCCCGACTACGGCCGGGTCGTTGTCGACGGCGAGAGCAAGGCGGCGCGCATTCAGGTATTCGGCAGCAGCTTGATCCCGGGGCTTTTGCAGACCGAGGACTATGCGCACGCACTGTTCCGTGAGTCACTTCCCGGCGAATCCGAGGAACGCATAAACGAGCGGGTCGCCACGCGAATGCGCCGTAAGCGTGTCTTCGAGAAGGAGCAAGTGCCCTACTACTGGGCAATCATGGATGAAGCGGCGTTAAGGCGCCCGATCGGGGGCCCAGCGTGCATGTGCCTTCAACTCCGTCATGTTCTCACGGTAGTTGAATCATCCCAGATTGCAGTCCAGGTGCTGCCCTTTACGCAGGGAGAACACCCCATGCTGGGCGGCAGCCTGAGCCTGCTCACCCTCCACAACGGGGCTACGATCGGATACGTCGAGAGCTTCTTTTCGGGGGAGCCAGTGCAAGCGCCGGAAAAGGTTCTTGAGCTCACGCACATGTTTGACATCGCCCGCTCCAAGGCCCTGCCGGAGCGAGAATCTCTCGACCTGATTCGCGGTTACCTGAGAAGGTACGAGGATGAAGAAGATTCCTGACGCGTCCACTCTGCCCCACTGGCGCAAGTCCAGCTACAGCAACGGCCAGGGAGCCGAGTGCATCGAGGTGGCCGACGGCTACCCCGGTGCCGTACCGGTACGCGACTCCAAGAACCCGCACGGACCTGCCTGTGTCTTCTCCCAGGCAGGCTGGTCCACCTTCGTCGCCGCCCTCAAGGACGGCCAGTTCGGCACCTGAGGCACAGCGCCAACGCACGACGCAAAACCGGCCCCCGCCGCACCGCCGCGACGGGGGCCGACCGCGCCCGGTCAAGCGTCGCCCTGGACCCGGGCATGAAGATGCATGTCATGCCAGCCGTCCTGTTGCAGATGGGCGCTGCGGCGGGTGCCCTCCAGGGTGAAGCCGGACTTGGCGGCGACCCGGCAGGAGGGCTCGTTGGCGGTCGAGTGGGCGAGTTCGAGGCGGTGGAAGCCGATCTCGTCCAGCGCCCAGGCGGCCAGCGTGGCGAGGGCGCGCGGGGCGACGCCGGTGCCGCGGGCGTGCGGCAGGACCCAGTACGCGCACTCGGCTTCGCCATGGTCCAGATCCATCCGGCGCAGGCCCGCCCGGCCGAGGATCTCGCCGCCGTCGGCCCGGGTGATGGCCCACTGGGCGTCCCGCTCCTGCCGCCAGGAACGATGGGCGGCCGCGATCCACTCCTGCGCTTCGGCCGGGGACGTCACATGGTGCATGTGCCAGCGCCGGATCCCCTGGTCCTGGTAGGCGGCTTGGAGGACGGGGGCGTCGGCCGTCTCCCAGGGGCGCAACAGCAACTCGCCGCCCGTGGAAGGGAGAGAAGGCTGAGGGGCGGCCGAGAGGGTTCCGGCGGGGAGGGCAGGCGTGATCGCGAGGGGCATGGGCGGCATCATCTCCCTGCCTGGCTCAGATAGCTGAGACAGTACGAGGATGACGACGATTCCTGGCGCATGACGCGGGGCCGGCCCCCGTCGCACCACCGCGACCGGGACCAGCCCCCTCCATCAGTCGAACCACCGCGCCCGCGCCAGCTCCTCCCCCCGCTCCGGGTCCTCCAGCAGGGCGGCTACCTCGAAGCGGCGGGGCCATTGGCCGGCAGCCCAGGCCAGGCCCGCTGCGACGCCCTCCAGGGTTGCGGCGTGCACGGTGCCGTCCGGGGTCCGGCGCCAGTCCAGCTCGGTGGTGCCGTCGGGGCCGTCGACGAGCAACTCCTCGTGTTCCAGGTATGCCTCGGGGGTGGTGGCGCCGAGCAGGACGCGTACGGCGTCCGGCACCTCGTGGCGTACGCCCTCGGAGCGGACCTCGGCGGTGAGCGCCTCGCTCAGTCGCGGTACCTGGAGGAGTTCCGCCAGTGCGGCGGCGCGGCCCGGGCGTACCGGCAGCAGGGCCAGGTCACGGGCGAGCGGCATCAGGTCCGGGGCGTCGGCGACCACGGCATCGGCCGCGTCCACCACCCGGACCGTACGGTCGATCACGGCGCGCAGCTCGTCGGGCAGGGTCACCTGATCGGGGTCCAGGCCGGCCAGCATGCCGTAGAGGGCGTGCAGTTGGGCGGCGCCTACGGGCAGGTCGGGGTCGGCGAGCCGGGAGAGCAGCTCCGCCGCGCCGCCCGGCTCGTCCAGGAGCGCGGAGACCGAGGTGCGGACGCCGAGCGCCCGCAGGACCTGCGCGTCGACCTCCCCCGCGTCCGCGGACTCGTACAGCCCGGCCAGCAGCGGGTCACCGCCGGCGGACCGCAGACCGGCGGGGCGGCGCCCGTCGAGCACCGGGTGTCCGCGCAGCCACCAGGCGGTGTACGGGCGGACGGACTCGGTGGTGCCGTCCGGGAGCAGGACCCGGACGGGCGCGGTCAGGGCGTCGCGCAGCGGCGGCTGGGACAGCATTGCCAGGACCTGGGGCCAGGCGTCGTCGTCGACGAGGTCGAGGTCGCGGACCGCGACGAGTTCGGTCACCACCGGCGGGACGGGGGTCTCCGGCAGTGCGTCGAGGATGTCCTCGCACCAGACGTCCACCGCGTCCAGCAGGCCGACGTCGTCCGGCTCGGCGAAATCCCCGTCCCGCGGGTCCATTTCGTCCGGGTCGAGTACGACATCGGTGGCCCGGACGAGCGCGAAGGCGGCCATGACACCCACGGCCGTCAGCGGCTGCTCGCCCCACCGGTCGGCCAACTCCCCGTCACAAGCGGCGAGTTCGTCTTCCCGGATGACCCGCTCGAAGTCGCTGCCCGGGTACACCAGTTCGCCGGCGGGCGCCAGCTCACCGTCCTCGTCGGGCAGCGCGAGCGCCCCCAGCCAGGGCTCGTCGCCCGGCGCGAGGTCGGCGTCCCGGACCAGGCCGAGCACCGTCTCGGCCAGCTCCTCGGCGCCCAGCGAGGCCCCGCCCAGCTCGTCGGCGAAGACGTCGTACGCGTCCTCGTCCGCGTCCAGCGAGTTCGCCACGGCCGCCCGCACCTGGGGCGTGGTCAGCACGGCGCGCGGGGCGGCCGGGGTGGCGCCCAGCTTCTCCAGCAGCGGGTGCACCGCGTCGGGGTGAGCAACCTTCAGCCCCAGCCGGGCCAGGGTGCGGTGCCGTGCCGCGGCGTCCTCCTCGGGGCCGGCGGCGGGCTGCGGCAGCAGCACCTGACGCGGCCCGATCGTGGTCCGTACGGTGCCCTTCGCCCCGCCGGGGCCCTGGCCCGCCGTGCCCGCCAGCGGCACCGGGAGCCCGCTGAGCCGGTCCGGGTCGGTGCCGGCCAGCGCGTCGTAGAGCCGCCACCACCAGCCGGGCGACCGTTCGACGCCCGCCAGCCGGTCGACCATCTCACCGAGCGGCACCCGGGCCACGCCCAACGCCCGCAGCTCCGGGCGGCGTTCGAGGCCGGCCGGCAGCAGGCTCGGGAACAGCTCGGCCAGCACCCCGACCGTCGCCGCGCCCGCGCCCTCCACCAGCTCGGCGTCCACCGGCCGCAGCACATAGCGGTCCACGCCGCCGTCGCCCTCGTCCCACTCGCCCGGCGCCTCGGGCTCGGCCTGCGCACCGTCGCCCGGCGCGCCCGCACTCGGCAGGAACCGCACCCGCGGCAGCAGCTCCAGCACCTGGCGGCGCAGCTCACCGTCCAGGCCGCCCTTGCCCAGCGGCCCCGGCACCAGGTCGAGGGTGCCGACCGACACCGGCTGCCACTCGCCCAGCAGCGACGCATAGGCCGCGGCCGCCCGACCCACCAGGAAGTCCGCCAGCGGGCCCGGGGCGACGTGCCGCCGGGTCGGCTCCAGCGGGAACGAGGCGATCAGCAGCGCGGGCAGGCCCAGCGGCTCATCCGTCGGCGTCGGCGCATGGACGACCGGCGCCGTCCCCGGCCGGGCCGGTGCGCCCGCGTCGTCCACCGGCACCGCCCAGGTCACCGACCAGACCGGCCGCAGCCGCTCCTCGACCGGCCGGTCCGCCAGCAGCGCCGGGTCCAGCGGACCGCCGTCGCTCGCCACCCGCCACCGGGTGGCGCCCCGCTCGCTGTCCTCGATCAGGACGTACGGACCGTCCTGCCGGCGCCGCAACTCCCGTACGCCCTCGGGCGTCTCGACCACGACCTCCGCCAGCCCCGGCAGCGTCAGCAGCAGCGCCGCATCGATCCCCGCCAGCAGCCGCTCGGCCAGATCCTGCGCCGCGACGTCCCGCAGCGGCAGTACGACGGCGGTGTCGTACCCCTCGGGCGCCCCGCCCTCCGCCGGCAGCGGCAGCCGCAGCAGCGGTACGTGCCCGTCCCGGCGGCGCAGCTCCCCGCCGAGGCCGGGGCTGTGCGCCGCCACCTCTTCGGCCATCGCCCGGGCCTCGGCCAGCGACCAGCGCACGCCTCCGGTACGGCCCACCAGCGCGGGCTCGTCACTCACGGACAGCACCGCGGCGAAGCCCACACCGAACCGGCCGACCGCACCGGCCGCCACACTGGGCTCCCGCTTCGCGGAGGCCCGCAGCGTCGACAGCGACTCGACGCCGGTCGCGTCCAGCGGGGCACCGGTGTTGGACGAGACGAGCACGGCGGGCGCGTCGCGGTCGGCCGCGTGCAGGGTCAGCCGGAGCCGGCCGGGGACACCGGCCCGGGCCGCCGCGTCCGCCGCGTTCTGCGCCAGCTCCACGACGAGCCGGTCGCGGTAGCCGCCGAGCGCGAGGTCCTCCTCGGCATTGGCATCCTCCCGGAACCGGGCGGGCGACGCGGCCCAGGCATCCAGCACCCCACGCCGGAGCCGCCCCGTCCCGAACGGATCTCCGGCTGCGCCTCGCACCCAGGACGTAGCTGTCACTGTCCGTCTCCCTATGTGTGTCCGTGGCCCTGACGGTATCGCCCCACGTTGCCGGGTTTCCCGCCGTGGCTGTTCTGTGGTTCGTTCCCCGCCTTCGGCGGGAGCGGGGGTGGTTGTGGGGTGGGGCCCCGGCCCGTGGGTGGTGGGTGGCGGGGGCAGGGGCGGAGGGGTGGGTGTGTGGACTGCTTCGCTTTACGTCCACACACCCACCCCTCCGCCCCTGCCCCCTCCCGCCGTTGTGGGCCCCACCCCGGTGGAGGGTGCAGAAGAAAAACAAAGCCAGAAGCTGGGCGGAGTACGACGCGGCCGAGCTTCTGGCTTTTTGACCATTCCCCCCACCGGGCGGGGGTCGCTTTCCCGGACGGGAGGTGGTGGGCCGGAGGGGCCTGTGTTGTGGACGTAAAGCGAAGCAGTCCACAACACAGGCCCCGGAGGCCTACCACCGGCACCCACCACACACACTCAGCAGCCCCCGCCCAAACACCGCACCCCGCCGAAGGCGAAAACAACAGACGAGGCACGGCGCCGCAGCCGAATACGTTCGGCGACACCGTCACACTCAGCTGTGACCAAGCTCCTCCGCCGGCCCCGTCTCCTCCACCGACCCACCGTCCCGCTCCGGCCGCAACGCCAACGGCTCGACCACGGTCTCGTCCACCACCGGCGCGGCCGGCCGCGGCGGCTTCGGCATGACGGCGGCCTCGGAGTGCGCCCCGCAGCCGTAGGCGAGGGAGACGACCCGGCCGTCGGCGGGGGCGAACTCATTGGCGCAGACGCCGAAGGCCTGGCGCAGGGAGCCGGTGAGCGGGGTGAGGAAACCGCAGGTCATGCAGGTGGCGGGGGCCGCCTGGGCCATGGGGGTCTTGGCGCCGTAGGCCTCTTCCCAGCGGTCGGCGGCGATGTGCAGGCCGTAGCGGGACAGGACCCGGGCGCGGCGCATGCCCAGTTCCTCGGCGACGGCCGCGATGCCGCCGCGGTCGGGGGCGGGCTGGATCGCGGGCGAGCCGGGCAGGACGGTGGCTTCCTCGGTGTCCGCGACCTCGGCGGCCATGCCCTCCGCGACGGCGGAGTTCGGCGGCGGGATGTCGTCACCGGAGAAGCCGGCCTCCAGCCGCAGGTCGTCGGCCTCGGTGGGCAGCAGGTCGCCGGGGCCCATGTCGCCGGGGCGCAGCCGCTCGCTCCACGGCACCCACTCCGGCGCGAGCAGCGCGTCGGGGCCGGGCAGCAGGACCGTCTCGTCGAGCGTGACGATCTTGGCACGGGAGGCCCGGGCGACCGTCACGGCCCAGCGCCAGCCGCGGTAGCCCGGCTCGTTGCAGGCGAAGAGGTGGGTGACGACGCGGTCTCCGTCGGCGACGGCATCGATGTGGTCGCCGACCATTCCGGGCAGCGCGGCTTCCTCCGCTGCCGCCCGTGCAAGGTCGACCGCCTCGGCGCACAGGCGGTCGGGGGTACGGCTTCGCATCGCAGCACTCACAAGAATCGATTCTCTCTTCTACGCCAGTCTCACGAGCGCGCCAGCCGGAGCTGTCCTTGTCCTGTCCGGACGACCGGCGGTACCGGGGCGGGCGGAGCGGACCTGGGGACCGCGTCGACGTCCGCGCCCGGTCGTTTCGGTCGAGCGCACCTCTCACATCCCATTCTGCGGGATCGCGAGGAGGCACGCGGCCAAAAACGACCGCCGGTGGCGCGCTACACACGCTACCCCTTCAGCGGTGTACGACCCCTCGGCGGGAGTGGCAAATGTCCGCAGCGACGATCACGGACCGGTGCGCCCCGCGCGGCCGTGCCGAGAAAGTGCCCCCTCGTGGGCGAGTTGGGGCACTATGGCCGGGTGACTGCCGCCAGGGTGTCGAAGGTGTCGAGGGCCTCACGGAAGTCAGCACGAACGTCGTCCGGGGGGTCGCGCGCCTCGACGCGGAGCGGATACGGGGGCGGCCGGGCACGCCGCGCCGGCCGGGCTCTGGGCCGGGCGCTGCACCGTCCGTTCACGGGCGCGGCGCGCGGCCTGCGGCGGGCCACACATGCGCACGGCGCGGGCGAATCGGGTCTGGGCAAGCTGATCGAGCTGCATGCGGTGAACTCCGCCGGCGACATGATGATCACGGTCGCGCTGGCCTCGACGGTGTTCTTCTCGGTGCCGACGAACGAGGCGCGGGGCCGGGTGGCGCTGTATCTGGCGGTGACCATGGCTCCGTTCGCGCTGCTCGCGCCGGTGATCGGGCCGCTGCTGGACCGGGTGCCGCACGGCCGGCGGGCGGCGATGGCGGGCGCGATGCTGGCGCGGGCGCTGCTGGCGCTGACGATGTCGGGCGCGGTGGCGACCGGCGGCCTGCAGCTGTATCCGGCGGCGCTGGGGGTGCTGGTGTCGTCGAAGGCGTACGGCGTGATCCGCAGTGCGGTGGTGCCGCGGCTGCTGCCGCCACGGATTTCGCTGGTCAAGGCCAATTCGCGGGTGACGCTGGCGGGGTTGCTGGCGACCGGGGTGGCGGCGCCGATAGGTGCCGGGCTGCATCTGCTCGGGCCGGCCTGGCCGCTGTACGGGGCGTTCGTCGTGTTTGCCACCGGTACGTTCCTGTCGTTCTCGCTGCCGCACAAGGTCGACTCGGCGAAGGGCGAGGGCCGGGCCCGGCTGACGTCCCGGGAGGCATCGGTGCGGGCCGCGGCGGGCGGCGGGCGGAAGCCCGGGCTGCGCACCGTCGGGCCGTCGGTGCTGCACGGGCTGCAGGCCAACGCCTGTCTGCGGGCGCTCTCCGGTTTCCTGACGTTCTTCCTGGCCTTCCTGTTGCGGGAGCATCCGCTGGGCGGGCTGGGGGCGGCTGCCTCGCTCGGGCTGGTGGCGGTGGCGGCCGGTACCGGCAATGCGCTGGGGACGGCGGTCGGTGCCTGGCTGAAGGCCCGCGCGCCGGAGGCGATCGTCGCGGCGATGCTGGGGCTGGCGCTGAGCGCGACGGTGCTGGCGGCGGTCTTCTACCAGGTGGTGGCGGTGGTCGTGGTCACCGCCGCGGCGGCCGTCGCGGGGCTGTGCCAGGCGCTGGCGAAGCTGTCGCTGGACGCGATGATCCAGCGCGATGTGCCGGAGGAGGTACGGACCTCCGCGTTCGCCCGGTCCGAGACGGCGCTGCAGATGTCGTGGGTGGTGGGCGGGGCGATCGGGATCTCGCTGCCGCTGATCGGCACGGTGGGGATGGCGGTGGCCGCGGGGCTGGTGATGCTGGGGGTGGCGCTGGCCGTACGGGGACTGCTGAGCGCGGCCCGGCGCGGCGGTACGCCGACCCCCCGGGTGGCCTGACTTCCCGCGGGCACGCGGCACGCCGTACCCGGGCGTGGCGTGTGCCGGGGCGCCCGATAGCCTGCCCGTATGACCGCTGCGTTGATCTCCTGGGGCAAGGGCCGCCGTGCCGCTGCCGCCATCGGTGCCGTGTCCCTGGGTGTCATCACCCTCTCCGCCTGCGAGAAGCCGACCGCGCTCTCGACCGTGACCGTCGGGTCGACGACGGTGCAGGCCGAAGCCACCCCCGGCTGCAACGGAGACGGCAAGGTCCTCTCCAAGAAGGCCATCTCCGCCTGCCTGACCAAGAAGGGCGAGAAGACGATCACCGTGCACCCCGGTGAGAAGGTGCGCGTCGGCGTCGACCCGCAGATCGCCAAGTCCGGCTGGATCGTCATCGGCGCCGGCCCCGTCATGCGCGAGCCCAGCAAGCAGACGTACCGCAGCTTCGACGCGGACACGCTCTTCATGCAGCAGAACCCGCAGACCGGGCAGACCACGTACAGCAAGGACGTGACGCTCCAGGTCGCGGAGCTGAACGCGGGCGACGGCCCCAAGGCCATGTGGCACTTCACGCTGAAGCAGGAGAACTGAGCCGGAGGGCCGTCTGATGCGGGTCCTGGTCGTCACGGCGGTGGCCGCCGAACGCGACGCGGTGTGTGCCGCGGCGGAGTCCTGCGACGAGGCGACGCTGCCGGGCGGATACCCGCTGCGGCGGGTGCCCGGCCGGCCGGTGGCGCTCGATGTGCTGGCCGCCGGTGTCGGCCCGGCCGCCGCGGCCGCCGGCACGGCCACCGCGCTGACCGCCGCCGCGCTCACCGGAGCGCCGTACGACCTGGTCGTCTCGGCCGGTATCGGCGGCGGTTTCCCGCCCGGTCCCGGCGATGCTCAACCGGGGGGAGCCCCCTCCGGTGCGCCCGTGGGGTCGGTGGTGGTCGCGGACGCGATCGTCGCGGCCGATCTGGGCGCGGAGACCCCCGACGGCTTCGCGCCGGTCACCGAACTCGGCTTCGGCAGGGTGCTGCACCGTCCCGATGAGGCGCTGGTGAAGGCCGTCGCCGCGGCCGCCGGTGCGGCCACCGGCCCCGTCGTCACCGTCTCGACGGTCACCGGCAGCGCGGCCCGTACCGCCGAGCTGGCGGAGCGTCACCCGGGTGTGCTGGCCGAGGCGATGGAGGGGTTCGGGGTCGCCGAGGCGGCCGCCGCGCACGGGGTGCCGGTGCTGGAGATCCGTACGATCTCCAACGCCGTCGGCCCCCGGGACCGCGGCGCCTGGCGCATCGGCGCCGCCCTGGCCGCCCTGACCGACGTCTTCCGTACGCTTCCCGGAGCCCTGACGTCCGCCACCCGGGCGGCCGGGGAGTCGCACCGTCCCTGAGGAGGATCCCGTGACCCGGCCGCTGAACATCGCGTACTCGCCGTGCCCGAACGACACCTTCGTCTTCGATGCGCTGGCGCACGGCCGCGTCCCGGACGCGCCGGAGCTGGCGGTCACCTTCGCCGACATCGACGTCACCAACGGCATGGCCGAGCGCGGTGAGTTCGATGTGCTGAAGGTGTCGTACGCGGTGCTGCCGTGGGTGCTCGAAGAGTATGCGCTGCTGCCCTGCGGCGGGGCGCTGGGGCGCGGGTGCGGCCCGCTGGTGCTGACCCGGCGGCAGGGCACGGCCGCGGATCTGGCCGGCAAGACGGTCGCGGTGCCCAGTGAGCGCTCCACCGCCTATCTGCTGTTCCGGCTGTGGGCGGCGGCCGAGGTGCCGGGCGGCGTCGGGGAGATCGTGGTGCTGCCGTTCCACGAGATCATGCCGGCGGTGCGCGACGGCAAGGTCGATGCGGGCCTGGTCATTCACGAGGCGCGCTTCACGTACCAGAACTACGGTCTGTTCTGCCTGGCCGACATGGGCGAGCACTGGGAGCTCACCACCGGCCTGCCGATCCCGCTCGGCGCGATCATCGCCAAGCGGTCGCTGGGCGCGCCGACGCTGCGCGCGCTCGCGGCGGCGATCCGCAGCTCGGTCCTGATGGCCTGGGACGATCCCGAGGCGTCCCGGCCGTACGTCCTGGAGCACGCCCAGGAGATGGACCCGAAGGTCGCCGACCAGCACATCGGGCTGTACGTCAACGAGTTCACCGCAGACCTCGGCGAGGACGGTTACGCCGCGGTGCGCGGGCTGCTCACCCGCGCCGCGGCCGAGGGGCTCGTACCGCCCCTCGGCCGCGATGCGCTGAGCTTCGTCTGAACGGTGCCGGGCGGGCCGGCGGGTGCGGGGCCGCTCGCCTCAGACGTCCAGCTGGTCGGCAACGGCGCGCAGCATGCCGGCGATCTTCGCGCCGTGCACCTTGTCGGGGTAACGCCCGCGCTCCAGCTGCTGGGTGACGTTCTCCAGGAGGGTGGTGAGGTCCTGGACGATCGAGGCGAGTTCATCGGGCTTGCGGCGCTGGGCGGCGGCCAGCGAGGGTGCGGGGTCGAGGAGGGTCACGGTAAGCGCCTGGTCGCCGCGCTGGCCGGCAACGACGCCGAATTCGACGCGCTGGCCAGGCTTGAGTGCGTCCACGCCGTCGGGCAGCACCGACGAGTGTACGAAGACGTCACCGCCGTCATCGCGGGAGAGAAAGCCGAAGCCCTTCTCACTGTTGAACCACTTGACCTTGCCGGTAGGCACGTCTGTCCTCGTCCTCGTACTCGTGGGAAAAAAATGGGCGGGAGATACTGGGAAATTCTGCGGCAGAAAACGGTCCGGATAGCAATGCAGCGGGCCGCAGGACCCGCCACCACCAAGGCTAATGGTCCCAAGGCCGGTGACAAGACGCCGCCGGGTGGATCCTCGGTGCTTCTGGCCCGGACTTACCCTGGTCAGGTGTCTGACGAAACTCCCCAGGCCGGGGATCTACTGGTCCGAATCGGCGCGATCATGTTCCTAGTTGGCGCAGTGGCCACTCTCGCCACGGTGACGCCGCTGTTCCTCGGAACCGAACCGCTGCCGTCCGTTTTCTACTGGCTGTGCATGCTGATGGGCGCCGGATTTCTGGTCGCCGCAGCCGGAGTGATCCGCTCCGCTGCCGCGCAGCGCCGTCAGGCCGAGGCCACTTCCGAGGCATCCGCCCCGTCCGCCCCCTCGGCCCCTTCCGCCACGTAGCGCTTCAGCCACGACGGGAAGTCCGTCAGATCGGCGAGCAGCACCTCGGCGCCGGCCGCCCGCAGCTCGTCCGCGGCGCACGGGCCGGTGGCGACGGCCACGGACAGCGCACCCGCGGTGTGCGCGCCCCGGACGTCGCCGGTGTGGTCGCCGACGTAGATCTGTGCCTCGTGGGCGCGCAGCGCCTCGGCCTTGGCCTCCGCCCACAGGTCGCCGATGACGGCGTCCGCCGCGAGGCCCAGGTGGGTCAGGTGCAGCTTGGCGTTCGGCTCGTATTTGGCGGTCACCACGATCGCCCGCCCCCCTGCCGCATGCACCGCGTCGAGGGCCTCCCGGGCGCCGGGCATGGCCGTGGTGGCCGTGATCGCGTGGGCCGGGTACAGCGCGCGGTAGAGCGCGCTGATCTCCGCCACCCGCTCCTCGGGGAACCACCGGCTGATCTCCTGCTCCAGCGGCGGGCCCAGCCGGGTCACCGCGGCCTCGGCGTCGACGAAGGTGCCGGTCCTGGCGGACAGCTCCTGATAGGCGGCCTTGATGCCGGGTCGGGAGTCGATCAGCGTCATGTCGAGGTCGAATCCGACCGTCAGGGGGTGCGCAGCCATGCCTGCCATTGTGCCTGCGGGGGCAAGGGGGGCCGGAGGTGGCCGGTGCCTCGTCCGGGCGGGCTGTAGTGGCCAGCGCCCGGGCCGTACGTGGCCGGGGCCCGGCCGGCTGTGCGTCCCCCGCGGCTGGAGGCGCTCAGCGCGGCACGCGCCGCATCCGCCACACCAGGAACAGCGCCGAGGCGACGGCCGCCACCCGGACCATCCCCGGCAGCCCGTCGAGCATCTCCTGCCCCAGCCGGCCGTGGGCGATCGGGGCGCCCCAGCGCCCCTCGAACCGGCCCCACAGCCACACCACCATCCCGCCCACGACGGCCCCCGGCACGCCGAGCGCCGCGAACTTGGCCTCGGGACGGCTCAGCCGACGCGAGGCGTAGGCCAGCCCCCAGCCGCCCGCCAACGCCAGCCACGACCCCAGCGCCGCCCCGGCCACCAGCAGCAGCACGGCCAGCGTCAGGGCCGGGCTGAGCGGCGGGCGGGCCGGGGCGGCCGGCACCTCTTCCTGTTCCTCGGCTCCGGCCGGTGCGACGACCGGGGCGGGGGGCCGGCCGAGCGCCCGCCGCAGCAGCCGGGGCAGCGGGCGGCCGCGCTGTACGGCGCCGGTGCCGTCCGCGTCCGGCGCCTCGTCCCCGTCGGCCGCCGGCGCGCCGTCCTTCCGGAGCGACAGCGGGCGTTCGCTCTCCGGCCGGTCCCACATCTCGGGGATCTCGATCCCGCCGACGAACCCCGGCACGGTCTCCCCGGGACCGAACGGCCCCGGCTCCACCCGCCACCAGTCGGGCGCCGCGCCGTCCCCCAGCTCGTCCGCGCCGGCCAGATGCGGCGGCAGGCCGACGGCCGGCGGGGGGTCCGGCGCGCCGTCCCGCGGGCCGGGCACCGTGCCGCCGGCGGACGCCTTGTCGTTCAGGGGGTATGTGCCGGTCAGGGGGCTTTTGCCGGTCAGCCCGCTGCGCCGGGCCAGGCCGGTGAGCCGCTCGCGGGCGGTGGGGCGCGACGGCTCCGGCTGCGACGGCCGGCCGGACAGCGGGCCGAGCGGCACGGCGGGCCCGTCGGCACCCGCGGCGGTGTGGGCCGACGGGCCCGGCGCCGCCCCCGGAGCCCCCGGCGTCCGGTCGCCGGCGCCCCCCGCGGCCTCGACCACCGCTTCCGGGGTGCCCAGCCGCGCCAGGATCCGCTTCACACCGGAGACCGAGTCGGCCCGCTGGCCGTCGAGCTCGGCCCGCAGCCCGCTCACCAGCCGCATCCGCGTGCCGGAGGGCAGGCCCCGCTGCTGAGCCAGGTCGCCGACCCGGCTCAAATAGTCAAAGACGAGCTGATCACTCTCGATCCCCACGAAATCCCCTGCGGCGTCCGCTGGTTGCTCCCTCGACGGTACCCCGTCGGGCGGCGGCCGGGCCGGAGGGCGCGGCGCCGAGGTGGGTGGCGCGGGGGCGGTGCCGGGGCGGTGTGCCACGAAACCGCGCCGCCACCCGGTCCCCTGCCCTCCCCCGCCCCGCTAACGTAGGACGAATGACCGGTACACCCCGCACCCTCGCCGAGGAGCTCAGGACCCGCCCGGACGGCGGGCTCGTCGGGCTGCTGCGGGCCCGGCCCGATCTGCTCAATCCGGTGCCGGGCGATGTCACCCAGCTCGCGACCCGCGCCGGGACGCGGGCGTCGGTGGTGCGCGCGGTGGAGCGGCTGGACCGGTTCGTGCTGCAGACCGCGGAGGCGCTGGCGGTGGCGCCCGACCCGTGCCCGTACGACACGCTGGGCGCGCTGATGGGCGGGGACGCCGGGGACCGGGCGGTCGCCGCCGAGCTGCCCCGGGCGGTGGCGGAGCTGCGGGCGCAGGCGCTGGTGTGGGGCCCGGACGACCGGCTGCGGCTGGTGCGTACGGCCCGGGAACTGCTCGCGCCCAGCGCCGCGCACCCCTCGCCGACCGGCCTGGGCCCGACCGTCACCGAGGCCGTGGCGGGGATGTCGCCGGGGCGGCTGCAGGAGATCATCGCCGCGGCCGGCCTGCCCACCACCCATGACCCGGTCACCGCGGCCGCCGCGCTCACCGCGCTCTTCCGTGACCGCGACCGGATGGCGGCGCTGCTGGACACCGCGCCCGCCGAATCCGTCGCCGTCCTCGACAAGCTGCTGTGGGGCCCGCCGTACGGCGGCGTCACCGACCGCCCGGCCCCGCATCTCCAGTGGTTGCTGGACCGGGGCCTGCTGCTCCCGGCGGGCGCGCGCAATGTCGTCCTGCCCCGGGAAGTGGCGCTGCAACTGCGCGGCGGGCGCGCCCATCACACCACCGAGCCGGCCCCGCCCCCGCTCTCGCCCACCACGGAACGTGATCCACAGCTTGTGGACAACGCCGCCGCGAGCCAGGCGTTCACCGCGCTCGCGACCGTCGAGGAGCTGCTCAAGGAGTGGGACCTGGGCGGCCCGGCCGTGCTCCGGGCCGGCGGGATGAGCGTCCGCGACCTCAAGCGGACCGCCACCGCCCTGGACACCACCGAGCAGCTCGCCGCCTTCTGGCTCGAACTCTCCTACGGGGCCGGGCTGATCGCCTCGGACGGCGAGGCCGACGAGCGGTTCGCGGCCACCCCGGCCGCCGAGGAGTGGCTCCAGCTGCCCGACCCCGAGCGCTGGGCGGCGCTGGTGGCGGGCTGGCTGCGCGCGACCCGTACCCCGGGGGTGGTCGGCACCGCAGACGCCAAGGGCCGCGCGCTGGCCGCCCTCGGCCCGCACCTCGACCGCTCCCCGGCCCCCGAGGTCCGCCGCCGCGCCCTCGCCCTCCTTGCCGGCCTGCCGCCCGGCACGTCCGTACCGGCCGCGGCGGTGCTCGCCCGGCTGCAGTGGGAGCGTCCGCTGCGCGGCGGCCGACCGGCCGCGGGCCAGGTGTCCACGGACGGCACCGGCGACGCCGCGGGCCCCGGCGGCACCCCCGCCCCGGCCGACGACCTCCGCTCGCGACTGGCCCAATGGGCCCTGACCGAGGCCGAGTTGCTCGGGGTGACCGGGCGCGGTGCACTCTCCTCCCACGGCCGCAGCCTGCTCGACCTCCCGGCGGACACCACCGCCCCCACCCCCGCCGAGACCGACGCGGCAGCGGCCCGCGCCGCCGCCCGGCTCGCCCCCCTGCTGCCCGAACCCCTCGACCACGTACTCCTCCAGGCGGATCTGACCGCCGTCGCCCCGGGCCCGCTGCACCGCCCGCTCGCCGAGGCCCTGGGCGTCCTCGCCGACATCGAGTCCAAGGGCGGCGCGACGGTCTACCGCTTCACGCCCGGCTCCGTACGCCGCGCCCTGGACGCCGGCCGCTCCGCCGCCGAACTCCAGGAGTTCCTCACCGCCCACTCCCGCACCCCGGTCCCCCAGCCGCTCGCCTACCTCATCGACGACGTGGCCCGCCGGCACGGCCATCTGCGGATCGGCGCGGCCTCCGCCTACGTCCGCTGCGATGACGACGCCCTGCTCTCCGAGATCCTCGCCGACCGCCGCGCCGCCCCCCTCCGGCTGCGCCGGCTCGCCCCCACCGTGCTCGCCGCCCAGACCGCCCCCGACCAACTCCTCGACGGGCTGCGGGCGATGGGCTACGCCCCGGCCGCCGAGTCCGCCGCCGGTGACGTATTGATCGCCCGCGCCGACTCGTACCGCACCCCGCCGCGCACCGCCCCCACGCCGGTCCCCGACGGCCCACCGTCCCCCGACCCCACCCTCCTCGCGGCGGCGGTACGCGCCATCCGCGCCGGCGATCTCGCCGCCACCGCGGAACGCAAGCCGGTGCACGCCCCGGCTCCGGCCCCCGGCTCGCTCCCCCGCACCACCTCCGCGGAGACCCTCGCCACCATGCAGGCCGCGGTCCTGACCCACTCCGCGCTCTGGATCGGCTACGTCAACGCCGACGGCGCCGCCAGTCAGCGGGTGATCGCCCCGGTGCGGGTCGAGGGCGGCTTCGTGACCGCCTACGACCACACCGCCGACGAGGTCCGGACGTATCCGCTGCACCGGATCACGGGGGTGGCGGAGCTGGCGGACGACTCGGTCTGAGCGGCCCGAGGACGGGCGGCGGCCGGGTGTCCGTCCCGCAGGTCCCGGTGGCGCCGTCACCGGCTCCCGCCCCTTGCCGCACCTGGGCCGTCGCCCCATCGCTATCGGTGCCGCGCGCCGATGCGGCACACTGGACGTTTGGCCGTATGTGGCCGATGTCTGCGGCCGCTCCCCGACGGCCGGGAAGCGAAAGGCGAGGCGCGTGAACGGACCCCTCATCGTCCAGAGCGACAAAACGCTGCTCCTGGAGGTGGACCACGAGCTGGCGGATGCCTGCCGGCGGGCCATCGCGCCCTTTGCCGAGCTGGAGCGGGCGCCCGAGCACATCCATACCTACCGGGTGACGCCGCTGGGACTGTGGAATGCGCGGGCCGCCGGGCACGACGCCGAGCAGGTCGTCGATGCGCTGGTGCAGTTCTCGCGGTATCCGGTGCCGCACGCGCTGCTGGTCGACATCGCGGAGACGATGTCCCGCTACGGGCGGCTCACGCTCACCAAGCACCCCGCCCACGGGCTGGTGCTGACCTGCACGGACCGCCCCGTACTGGAGGAGATCCTGCGGTCGAAGAAGGTACAGCCGCTGGTCGGGGCGCGGCTGGACCCCGACACCGTCGTCGTCCACCCCTCCGAGCGCGGGCAGATCAAGCAGACGCTGCTCAAGCTGGGCTGGCCGGCCGAGGACCTGGCCGGCTATGTCGACGGTGAGGCGCACCCGATCGAGCTGCACGAGCACGGCTGGGCGCTGCGGCCCTATCAGCAGCAGGCCGTGGAGGGCTTCTGGCACGGCGGCTCGGGTGTCGTCGTACTGCCCTGTGGTGCGGGAAAGACGCTGGTGGGCGCCGGTGCGATGGCCCAGGCCAAGGCCACCACGCTGATCCTGGTGACGAACACGGTCTCGGCCCGGCAGTGGAAGCACGAGCTGGTGAAGCGGACCTCGCTGACCGAGGACGAGATCGGCGAGTACAGCGGGACGAAGAAGGAGATCCGGCCGGTCACCATCGCCACCTACCAGGTGCTGACGACCAAGCGGAAGGGCGTCTACCCGCACCTGGAGCTGTTCGACTCCCGGGACTGGGGCCTGGTCGTCTACGACGAGGTGCATCTGCTGCCCGCGCCGGTCTTCAAGTTCACCGCCGATCTGCAGGCCAGGCGGCGGCTGGGGCTGACCGCGACGCTGGTGCGCGAGGACGGGCGGGAGTCGGACGTCTTCTCGCTCATCGGGCCGAAGCGGTTCGACGCCCCGTGGAAGGAGATCGAGTCGCAGGGGTACATCGCCCCGGCCGACTGCGTCGAGGTGCGGGTCAATCTGACCGAGACGGAGCGGCTGGCGTACGCGACGGCCGAGACCGAGGAGAAGTACCGCTACTGCGCGACGACCGCGAGCAAGCAGTACGTGACCGAGGCGCTGGTCCGCCGGCACGAGGGCGAGCAGACCCTGGTCATCGGGCAGTACATCGACCAGCTGGACGAGCTGGGTGAGCATCTGGACGCACCGGTGATCAAGGGCGAGACCACCAACGCGCAGCGCGAGAAGCTCTTCGACGCTTTCCGGGAGGGCGAGATCTCGGTGCTCGTCGTCTCCAAGGTCGCGAACTTCTCGATCGATCTGCCCGAGGCGACGGTGGCGATCCAGGTGTCCGGCACCTTCGGCTCCCGCCAGGAGGAGGCCCAGCGGCTGGGGCGGGTGCTGCGTCCCAAGGCGGACGGGCACGAGGCGCGGTTCTACTCGGTCGTCGCCCGCGACACCATCGACCAGGACTTCGCGGCGCACCGCCAGCGCTTCCTGGCCGAGCAGGGCTATGCGTACCGGATCGTGGACGCGGACGAGCTGCTGGCGGCGGACGAGGACGTCTGAGGCGGCGGCCCCGGCGGGCCCCGGTTTACGGCGCCGGGGAGCGGTCGGACAGTTCCTGCGCGGCGCGCGGCGCGGGGAGGCGGCCGCCGTGCAGGGCGGCGGGGACGCCGGCCGAGCGGCGCGTCCACCAGATCACCGCCGCCAGCAGGGCCAGCCCGAGCACCGGGTACGGCGCCGCGAACGGCTGCTGCCACCAGGGCAGATGGAGATCCAGATCGCCGGCGTGCGGAGTGATCCACATCGTGCGGGCGGCGAAGGCGAGGGTGACGGCGGCCAGCAGCGCCTGGCGCCACCGGATGCCCCTGGTGTGCGCGGCGAGCGTGATGAGCAGCGGCACGCACCAGACCCAGTGGTGGGACCAGCTGATCGGCGAGACCAGCAGCGCCGTGACGGCCGTACACAGCACACCCCAGTGGTCCAGGCCGCGCCGCACATACACCCGGCGGGCCGCGTAGAGCCCGGCCGCGGCGGTCAGCAGTGCGGGCACCGCCCACAGGAGACCGGGGTCGGGGTCGTGCAGCACGCGCGTGATCAGGCCCTGGAGGGACTGGTTGTCGACGATCCAGGCCTTGCCGACCCGGCCGGTCTCGAACACCCGGCGGGTCCAGTACTCGACGCTGGCATCGGGCAGGGCCAGCCACCCCAGCACCACCGAGCACAGGAACCCGGCGAGGGTGGCGCAGGCGGCCTTCACCCGGCCGGTGACCAGCAGGTAGACGGCGAAGAGCGCGGGGGTGAGTTTGATGCCGGCCGCGATGCCGGTGGCGAACCCCTTGAGGCGGGCGCCGTCGGGACGCGAGAGGTCCCACAGGACCAGGCAGGCCAGGGCGAGGTTGACCTGGCCGAAGACGAAGGTCTGGAAGACCGGCTCCAGCCAGAGGCCGAGGGCAATGACGGCGAGCAGGAAGGGCGCGCTGTACGCGGCCTTGTGCAGGCCGGCGGCCTTGGCGGAGAGATGCCCGAGCAGTGCGAGGAGGGCCGCGTTGGCCAGCACGCCGAGGATCTTCAGGACGCCGAGCGAGAGCCAGGTGGTGGGTATGAACAGCACGGCGGCGAACGGCGGATAGGTGGCCGGAAGGTCCCACTTGCTGACCGTGAAGCCGTAGAGATCACCACCGGCCGCGGCAGCCTCGCCCTCGGCGCGGTAGACGACTATGTCGGACATCGGCATCTGCTGGACCTGGTACAGCGCCCAGAATCCGGCGGCCGACACCATGAGCAATGCCGCTGCGAGCAGCAGGCGGCGGGGGCGGGCGATGCTCTGTGCCCAGGTCCGTCTCCACGACCCCGATCCGTCGGCGGCAGACACCCGTTGACCCCTCCCCGTTGCGCTGAGCCCGCGCTCGCCGGCGACGCTAGTGGATCGAGGCCGACCGGCCGTAACGGTTTCCGGTCATTTGGATGTCGACACGGGTCGGCCGCTCATGGGTGAGCGCGCACCTCGCGTGCCGGTGGGGTGCGCCGGTTTCCCGTCCGCGATTGTGCGCGGTTTGTCCGATGGAGGGCGGAATGATGACGCGCTCGGCTCCATCCGGCGGCCGCGGGGTCAATCGTCCGCGTACTCACCCATGACGACGACGCCGAAGGCGGCCGTGGCGAAGACCTTGATCGCACGGAGGGCGTTGCCCACGACGTGGCGGTGCGGATGGACGGACGCCGCACCGTGCCCGGGGTCGTCGCCGAGGGCCGTGGCGCCCTTGACCGGGTGCAGGGAGGCGGGGTGGACAGAGGCTGGGGGAATCGCTGCGCTGCTCATGCCTCCATGATGAAATTCACGCGATTGCAGCACATCGGTCCATAGGCCCATCCCTGGGGGGCCGGAAGTCAGACTCCAGGCCCATCCGGCCCCCTACGGGAGATCTACCCGCCGTAAGGGCCACTCGTCCCCGGCTCTGCCGCCAAGGGCCCCGATTTAATCCGTTGGCGCCGTCCTGAGCCGCCCACTACACTCGCGCGTCTGCCTGCCTCCCGCCGAGGAGTGCCGCCGCCCGGTCGGAAACCGGCCGGCTCTTCGCTTCACGCCGCTGACCCGCGCACCGCAGGACCTGCGCTACGCACCGCCACCGGCCCGCCGCGCCCGTGCACCCCGGCGCGCGCCCGCCGACGTATCGCCACCGGAGGCAACGCCGTGCCCTCGCACGCCCACCGTCCCGCACCACAACCGCCGCGCGCCGAGCGCCCCGACCCGGCGTCCGAGGACCCGCTGCAGCGCGAAAAGGCCCACCTCGCCGCCTCGCGCTCCGCGCTGCGGGCCATGCGCGCGGACGCCGAGGCGCTGAACATCGCCGATGTGACCGCGAACTGGGTCAACGCCGAGGTGCTCCAGGGCGAGATCGACGCCCGGATCAAGGCGCTCGCCGACCTGGCCCACACCCCGCTCTTCTTCGGCCGCCTCGACTACCTCCACGCGCCCGGCCTCGACCTGGCCGAGGGTGCGGCGGGAGAGAACTTCTACATCGGCCGCCGCCATGTCCACGACGCCGACGGCGACCCCATGGTCATCGACTGGCGCGCCCCCGTCTCCCAGCCGTTCTACCGGGCCTCCAAGAAGGACCCGATGGACCTCCGGCTGCGCCGCCGTTTCGGTTACACAGCGGGCGAGTTGACCGCCTACGAGGACGAGCACCTCACCGACCCGGCCGAGGCGGAGCAGACCAGTCGCCTCCTCCAGACGGAGATCGAGCGCCCGCGCGTCGGCCCGATGCGGGACATCGTCGCCACCATCCAGCCGGAGCAGGACGAGATCGTGCGTGCCGGCATCGGCGGCTCGGTCTGCGTCCAGGGCGCGCCGGGCACCGGTAAGACGGCGGTCGGCCTGCACCGGGTCGCCTATCTGCTGTACGCGCACCGCGAGCGGCTGGCCCGCTCCGGCACCCTCGTCATCGGCCCGAACCGCTCGTTCCTCCACTACATCGAGCAGGTGCTGCCGGCCCTGGGCGAACTGGAGGTCAAACAGGCCACGGTCGACGACCTGGTCGGGCATGTGGAGGTGCGCGGCACGGACGAGGCGGCCGCCGCGACGGTCAAGGGCGACGCACGGATGGCCGAGGTGCTGCGCAGGGCGGTCCGCTCGCACATCACGCTGCCTCAGGAGCCGTGCGTGGTCGTGCGCGGTTCCCGGCGCTGGCGGGTGCCGGCGTACGAAATCGAGGAGATCGTCCGGGAGTTGATGGACCGCGACATCCGCTACGGCGCGGCCCGCGAGGCGCTGCCGCAGCGGATCGCGCACGCCGTACTCGTCCGCATGGAGCAGGCCGGCGAGGCCCCGGACGACCGGGTGCAGGACGCGGTGGCCCGCAACGCCGCGGTGAAGGCCACGGTCAAGGCCGTCTGGCCGCCGGTCGACCCGGCGAAGCTGGTGCTGCGGCTGCTGGGCGACGCGGAGTTCCTGGCCGCACAGGCCGAGGGGATCCTCACGCCCGAGGAGCAGAAGACGATCCTGTGGACCAAACCGGCCCGCAGCGTGAAGAGCGCCAAGTGGTCCTCCGCGGACGCGGTGTTGATCGACGAAGCCATGGACGTGGTCTCTCGTACGCACTCGCTGGGCCATGTGGTGCTGGACGAGGCGCAGGACCTCTCCCCCATGCAGTACCGCGCGGTCGGCCGCCGCTGCAGCACGGGTTCGGCGACGATCCTGGGGGACATCGCCCAGGGCACCACTCCCTGGGCGACCGACACCTGGGAGGAGGCGCTGGCCCATCTGGGCAAGCCCGGTGCGGCCGTCGAGGAGCTCACCCTGGGCTTCCGCGTGCCGCGTGAGGTCATCGCCTATGCGTCGCGGCTGCTGCCCGCCATCGCCCCCGACCTGACGGAGGCCACCTCGATCCGCGAGTCGGCGGGCGACTTCGAGATCCGCACCGTCGAGCCGGCGGACCTGGACTCCGCCAGCCTCGCGGCCTGCGACGACGCGTTGCGGAAGGAGGGCTCGATCGGCCTGATCGCCGCGGAGGCCCGTATTCCGGCGCTGCGTACGGCCCTGGAGGAGGCCGGCGTGACCTGTCTGGCACCGGGCGAGGAGACCTCGGCCGCCGCCCGGCTGACCCTGGTGCCGGCCACCCTCGCCAAGGGCCTGGAGTACGACTACGTGGTCCTGGACGAACCGGCCGCGATCGTCGACGGCGAACCGGACGAACGGACCGGGCTGCGCCGGCTGTACGTGTGCCTGACCCGGGCGGTGTCCGGGTTGACGGTGGTGCATGCGGCGGCGCTGCCGGACCGGCTGGCGGACGGCTGAGGCCAGGTCCGCCGCCGGCCGGGGGGGACGGGGCGCTATCGTGCCGCGGGCTGGTGGAGCCAGGGCGCACTGGTGGCCCAGAACATGGCGTCGGCTCCGAGGGTCTGCGAGCCGAAGTCGCTGAACTCCTGCCGGGTGTACGGCTTCTTCGTCTTGGGGTTCTTGTACTGGAAGTCGGGTTCCTGGACGGCCATGGCCACCATGGGGAGCTGTCCCCGGTACTTCTTGAAGAAGGGGTACGAGTTCTCCATCTGCGCCTGGCGGTTCGGCAGGACGTCAGGCCCGCCCAGGCCGATTCCGTGCTTCTTGGCAAACTCGAACGTGCGGCTCATGTACGTGCGGCTGTTGTTCCATTCACCGGGCCAGAAATTGACGTACTGGATGAACGGCGTCTTGGTGAAGACCTTCTTGCCGTAGGCCATGTTGTCGAGCTCGGCCTTGAAGTAGGCGTCGTTGCTGTATCCGGTGTGGTCCTTCTTGGTGTCCACCTCGGTGGCGGTCTCCGGCAGGTTCACCCCGGCGAGTCGACCGTCGAACCGCTGCGACATCGCCTTCAGCAGCTGCTGGAAACGGCCCCGCACCTGCGGATTCCACTGCGCCGCGACCGCCCCGGGCTCACCGGGACCAAGGCCGTTCTCGTTCTTGGTCGGCGCCGCGCCTCCCTTGTACTCCGGATCCTTCAGCAGATAGTCCGGGAGCCTGGTCGGCGGCGCGAAGAACCGGTCCTGGACCTGGATGAACAGCTTCTTGTGGCGGGCCTGCACATATGTCAGCGCCCGGTCGATCTCCGAGAAGTCGTACTGATTCTTCTTCCGTTCCATCGCCTTCCACGGCACCACCAGCTGCACACCGGCGACGTCCGGGCGATCGATCAGCGGCTTGACCTTGGCGTCGAAATCCCCGATGGAGGAGTACAGGTAGTTCTTCGCCGTCTTTTTGCCGGGTGCGGCGGCGGAGGCCTTGCCGGCCTCCGGAACGGGAGCCCCGGAGGCCACGGCGGCCGCGCCCGTCAGGCCCATCGTCACGAGAATTCCGACACCGACAGCGATGCGTTTGGTCATCATGATCCCTACGCTGCGGCGCAGTTATGAGAGGGATGTAAGAAGGCCCGCCCGTGCCCAGCTGCTTGAGCCGGCTCACCTCGCAGGCGTCTTCCTCGGGCCGCCCGATGAGGCGAAGGCAACGGCCTAGGTGTGTTGTCCGGACAGGTTGGGATCATCCGCTCGACTCCGGCGCCCGCGGTCCGATCCGGGGCGGGCGCTTGTTCGAGCGCCCTGGCCTGCTTCCCGTACGCCCCTTGAGCGCGCTGGCGCTACGGAGATGTGCCCGACATCCTGCTCTCTGTGCGCCTATGACACCATGAATGATGCTGTCCAGGCGCATTCCCAGCAGATACGTGTGAAAGGGAATTCGTGCGCTATTTTTCGCGAAACGGTAGACGTGCCCTGGCCCTCGCGGCCGCCACTCTCCTGTCCCTCGGGCTGGGCACGGCAACAGCCGCCGAGGTGAGTGCGGCCCCGGCCGCCGACGTCGAAATCGTCGAGGGCTACACCCGGACGGTGCGGGAATCGGCCGGCATCGCCGTCGAGTGCCCGGCGTATCAGGTTCTGATCGGCCGGAGTCACTCCGGCGACGAGAACGGCAACACGACGTACTACTGCGGCTTCATCCTCATCTTCGGTGAGCTTGTCCACGTCGGCCCGCCCGCCTGGAGCGGTTCGATGCGGGAGAGCAACTCGTTCTTCACGGCCGCGCCCCACAAGGCGATGGTCGGCCGGGTCCACTCCGGCGACGAGAACGGCCCCACGAGGTATGCGACCGCCTCGATGACCTGGCAGGGGCGGCCGGTGACACTGACCTCGTACCGATGGACCCCGGGCCAGCGGGAGAGCTCCAGCCACTCGAGGGGCGGCGCCGGAGAGGTCATGACCGGGCGTCAGCACAACGGGGACGAGAACGGCCAGACGTTCTACCAGTACGCCCGGGTCTCCTTGGGCTGAGCCGAGTGCGGGTGTCCCTGCCTGCGGCCACCGGGGGCAGCGACACCCGGCCTGCCCACCGGACACCGAAAAGGGTGATTCGGCTAAAAGCACTCCTGGACGAGGAGAAGTCATGCCCGCCACGAGCTCCGGCCGCTCCCGGCATGCTGGCCCCGGATTCCGCATCCGGCGCAGGACGATGACGGCGGCGGCGATCACCGCAATCCTCTCAACCGCCCTGGCGGTATCGCCGAGCCATTCCTCAGCGGCACCGAAATTACCCGGCGGACGCGCGGCAAAGCCCACGGCAATCGTGTCGCTCGGCGACAGCTTCATCTCGGGCGAGGGCGGCAGATGGCAAGGGAACGTCGACATGCGGTACAGCGAGACGGACAGCATGTTCGGCACGGACCGGGCCACCGTCTGCGGACCCTCCGGATGCCGGAAAGATCCGAACCGGGTCTATGTGGGTGATTCCTATCTGGATCCGACCACGGGGAAAGAAAACGGCTGCCACAGATCAGACGTCGCCGAGATCATCGAGTCGCACATCCCGGTGGATCAAAAATTCAACCTCGCCTGCTCAGGTGCGGTCACGGACAACCTCCTGCCTGCGGCGTCCGGCGGCAGGCGGTTCAAGGGGGAAGCACCCCAGGCGGACCAGCTGAGGGCCCTCGCGAATACCCATGACTTCAAGCTGATCCAGGTCTCCATCAGCGGAAATGATCTGGGGTTCAGCGACATCATCAAGAGCTGCGTCTGGGGATTCATCCACGGCCCGTTCGGGAAATACTGCTGGCATGAATACGACTGGGAGGTCAAGGAGAAGCTGAGGAGGGAAGTCCCGGACAAGGTGAAAAACGTGATCGACCAGATCCGCAGGGTCATGCGGGAAACGGGTCACCCGGACTCCTCCTACGTACTGGCACTCCAGTCGTACCCTTCGCCGGTTCCGCTGTCCGCTGCATACCGCTACTCGGAGGGCGTCAGCGTTTCTTCCCAGCGCTACAGTCCGGGCGGATGCCCCTTCTACAACCAGGACACCAACTGGGCGCGGCTGGACCTGGTGACGGGCATCGCCGACATGCTGGAGGGAGTCGCGGCGGAGAAAAGAATTCACTACCTGGACCTCCAGTGGAGTTTCGACCGTCATGAGGTCTGCGCCAGGGGGGTCCGCCAGGCCAGGAGCGGTGACACGCTGAGCTCTCCCATTCCCACCCGGGAAGCGGAGTGGATGCGTTACCTGTCCCACGGAGCGGCCCACTCACAAGGGCAGGTCGAGGAGTCCTTCCACCCCAACTCCTACGGCCAGAAGGTTCTGGGAAAGTGCCTGAGGGAATTCTACGACCTGGCGAGGTCCTCAAGGCAACGCGAATACACCTGCCTGCCCAGCCAGGGAAAGGGGATTGACGGGATGCGACTGAAGCCGCTCAGCCCCTAGGCAGTTTCGTTTGGATCAGTCGGTCGTTGGTCCGGGTGTGCCGTTAACAGATGTGCAGTGGGCGCGAATTGAGCCGTTGCTTCCGGACCGGACGCTGAAGCGGGGTGGACGCTGGCGTGACCACCGGAGGTGATCGATGCGATCGCCTTCAAGTTCCAGACCGGAACGCAGTGGGTCCACCTGCCGGAGAAATACGGCAACTGGAGAGGTGTCTACAACCGGTTGCGGATGTGGGCCCTGGACGGCACCTGGGAGCGAGTGTTCACCGCGCTGATGGCCCAGGCCGACGCGGACGAGGACCTGACCTGGGCCGTGTCGGTGGATTCAACGATCGTGCGAGCTCACCAGCACGCGGCCGGGGCCTGCAAAAAAGGGCCCCGGCCGCAGAGCCGGCCGACCATGCCATCGGCCGGTCCCGCGGCGGGCTGAGCACGAAAATCCACCTGGCGGCAGACGCCCGCTGCCGGCCCCTCGCGTTCGTTCTCACCGCCGGCCAGGCCGGCGATGCACCCGCTTTCACGGACGTGATGGCCCGCTTACGCGTTCCCCGCCGCCGCGGAAGGCCGCGGACCCGGCCGGACGTGGTCCTGGCGGACAAGACATCCCACGCGGATAAGCGTCAAGCTGCCGCTGAGGTGTGGCTGGTTGAGGGCTGTGGGAAGGCGATTGCTTCGTCGTAGGTGTGACCGTTCTGGAGGCAGTGGAACAGCATGCCCATGAAACGGTTGAAGAGGTTCCGCTGTGCTGCGACATGGCGGTCGCCGGCTGCTCTGCGGCGGTCGTAGTGAGCTCTGGCGCCTGGTGACCTGGTGAGTGAGACGAAGGCCCAGACGTAGCCGACGGCAGCCAGTCGCTGGTTCTTGACCTTCCGGCTCATGACCTTGCAGCTCTTGCCGCTGGCTCTGGTGACCGGGGCGCTTCCCGCGTATGCCTTCAATGATCCGGCGTTGGCGAACCGGGACCGGTCATCGCCGATCTCCGCCAGGACCCGGGCGCCGGTCAGTGCGGCGAGACCTGGAAAGCTCCGGATGACCGGTGCATCCGGATGCTCCTCGAAGGCCTGCGTAGCGGCTTCCTCGAGCTGTTCAGCGTTGTCGCAGGCGGCGTTCAGCTGCCTGAGCAGAGCGGACGTCTGATGCCCGAGAGCCGCCTCGACCTGCGGGAGCTGGTGGAGGTAGTCGCGTTTGAAGACCTCGTGGAGACGTTCGGCTTCGGCCTGGATGCCGCGGATGCGGCCGGCCTGCCTGAGCAGCGACTGCAGGCGCCGCCGTGTCAGCTTCGCAGCCGATGTCGGGTCGGTGCTGCGGCCAGGATGCTGCGGGCTTCCCTCGAGCACAGGCCGTGCTTGTGGCTCGCGAAGGCGTCGAGGATCGACGGGTAGAACTCTCTGAGCTGGGAACGAAGCTTGTTGTGGGCCTGGCCGCGAGCCCAGACGGCGTCCTGCTGGGCCCGGGCGAGCACGGCGATGGCCTGAACGAGTTCGGAGTCCGTCGGCAGCGGCCGGTGGGCGGCCATGTCGGTTCGCAGGATGTTGGCCAGGGCCGCGGCGTCGACAGCGTCTGACTTCTTGCGGGCGACGGAGTGGCGGTCCCGGTAGCGGGCGACCGCCAGCGGGTTGATCGCGAAGACCGGTCGGCCGGTGGCCCGCAGACACGCGACGAGCAGTCCGCGTGACGTCTCGATCGCCACCGGAATCGGGGTGTCCTCGTCATCACCGTGCTCGGCCAGCAGAGCCATGAGCTGGGCAAACCCTGCGGCATTGTCGCTGATCCGCTCCTTTGCGAGCTGTTGCCCACCCGCATCGACCAGTGCGATGTCGTGGTGATCTTCGGCCCAGTCCACCCCGCAGAACACTGGTGTCGGTAACCCGGTGATCTCCATCCGGTCCTCCTTCGTGACGACTTTCTTCCCAGGTCAGAGCCTGTGCAGGGTGCGCGTGTTCCCTAATGGAAGTGCTCAAGGCACGTCATCCCACCAGCCGTTCGCAACCCCAGCGAGTCGCACGGCCCTCGGTCCGCGTCAGAGCTGAAAGCTCAAGGCAGAGCTGAGAGGTGATCCGCGCAACCGGCTCGGACTACGAACAGCCAAGTGCCCGAGAACCGCAGGCGGGCCGTCCCGCAGTAACAGGACCTCTTCGGGACTCAAGCAGAACGAACCCCACCTGATTCCGAACACTCCTGCCCGGAGTGCCGGACGCGAGCCGGCCTCGTCTTGTCAACAGGGCTCGCAGGCCCGGGCATACTCAAAGGCTCGGCTCGCGCCCACGAAGGTCAACTCCCACCGGCCTTCGCCTCCCATTAGGCATACTCCTGCCGCGCCATCCGCGACCACCTGCGCAAACGCGGCATCCGGACGGTAATCCCAGTTCCGGCGGATCAGCGCGGCCACCGGCGGCGACGGGGCAGCCGGGGCGGCAGGCCGCCGGCCTTCGACCGTGAGACCTACAAGCAGCGCAACACCGTCGAGAGGTGCATCAACCGACTCAAGCAGTGGCGAGGCATCGCCACCCGTTACGAGAAGACCGCAACCATCTACCTGGCCGGACTCCACATCGCAGGCATCTTCCTCTGGTCAGCCCGATGATCCAAACGAAAGCCCCTAGCTGGGCTGTTGGGTGTGCTGTCAGGTGCTGTCCGGAAAGCACGCCTAGCCCATTGCGCGGTCCAGCGCCTCCCGCCACTGCGCCACCGCCGCCGCGTCCACCGGCGCGGACCAGCCGGCAGGCCGGGCGGCACCCCCGATGTGGAAGGCGTCGAGGCCGGCCGCGCGCAGCGCCGGCAGATGGCCGAGGCCGAGGCCGCCGCCGACCAGGATCCGGGGCGCGTACCCGGGCTCGCCCGCCGCCGTACGCGCCTGCTCGGCCAGCAGCGTCGGCAGCCCCTCGTCCACGCCCTGCGCGGAGCCGGCCGTCAGATAGGTGTCGAGCCCCGTGGCCCCCGGCGCCGCCGCCAGCTCCTTGCGCAGCGCGTCCCGGTCGGCGGCCCGGTCGATGGCCCGGTGGAAGGTCCACCGGCAGCCGTCGATCACCTCGGTCAGCGCCGCCAATGCGGCGAGGTCCGGCCGCCCGTCCGGCGTCAGGAATCCAAGGACGAACTCCTCGGCGCCCTCCGCCCGGAGCGCCTCGGCCTCCTCGCACAGCGCCCCCACCGCGCCGGCCGCGAAGCCGTCCGTGGCGCGCAGCATCACCCGCAGCGGAAGGCCGACGGCCGCCCGGACCGCCGCGAAGGTGGCCCGCGGCGGGGTGAGCCCGTCGGCCGCCATGTCGGTGACCAGCTCCAGGCGGTCGGCCCCACCGGCCTGGGCGGCGACCGCGTCCTGCGGGCCGAGCGCGATCACCTCCAGCAGCGCGCGCTTGCTCATATGACCCAATCCTTCGATGACGGCATGACGGGACGCCCCTCAAGAGGTCTAGTCCAATATCCCAGGGTACGGGCCGTCCGGCCTCCGGGGGACCGGATCGCCACCGGCGCGACCGGAATCCGCCCGAACGCCGCCTGCACCTGCCCGGAGCGCCGGCCACCGCCCGGGCCGTCCGGACCGTCCGCCCCTATCGCCCTGACCGCTCGCCCCGCCGGGCGCACCGCGGGCTCGCATCCGGGCGCCCCGCCCCCGTTCCGGATCACCCCGCACGGGGCACAATGGCTCGCATGACTCCCGTGTCCCGTACGGCAGACACCACCGACCCGACGCCGGAGCTGCGGCAGCGCTGGACGCTCACCATCGCCGAGGCCCGCGGCCGCAGGCACCCCACGGCCCCCGACCCCGCCCCGTATGCGGACAACCTGCTGTCCCGTTGGAGCGAACCACAGCGCCGCTACCACACCGTCGAGCATCTTGCCGCGGTCCTCCACCGGATCGACGAACTGGCCGAGCACGCCGATGACCTGGCCGTCGTTCAGCTGGCGGCATGGTTCCACGACGCGGTCTACCGCCCGGACCGCTCCGAGAACGAGGAGCGCAGCGCGGCCCTCGCCGAGCGCGCACTGCCCGAACTCGGCGTCGGCGCGGCCCGCACGGCCGAGGTCGCCCGCCTGGTGCGGCTCACCGTCACCCATGACCCGGCGCCCGACGACCCCGACGGCGAGGTGCTGTGCGATGCCGACCTCGCCGTACTGGCCGGCTCCCCCGACCGCTACGCCGCCTACGCCGCCGCGGTCCGCGAGGAGTACTCCTTCGTCCCCGACGCCGATTTCACGGCCGGCCGCTCCGCCGTACTCACCCAACTCCTGGCCCTGCCACGCCTGTTCCGCACCCCCCGCGGCTACGACCTCTGGGAACACACCGCCCGCCGCAACCTCGCCACGGAGCTGGATCTGCTGGGCGGCGCGTAACGGGGGGCGTGAGCGGCCCGGCGTGTAACGCGGGTCCGTAGGAGCGACCCGGCGCGAAACGCGGGCCCGTAGGCGGCCGGCGCGTAACGCGGGGCCGTAGGGGCGGCTCGCCGCGAAACGCGGGCCCGCCTGCGGGAATGCACGGGGTCCTACCGTGGTTAGTAGCTGATATGCCCGCACCGCCCGACCGCACCCGCCTGCCCCTCGCCGTCTACGTCCTCGGCCTGTCCGTCTTTGCCCTCGGCACCTCCGAATTCATGCTCTCCGGCATCCTCCAGCCGCTCGCCCGCGATCTGCGCGTCTCCATCCCGCAGGCCGGGCTGCTGGTCTCCGCCTTCGCGATCGGCATGGTGGTCGGCGCGCCCGTGCTCGCCGCGGCCACGCTCCGGCTCCCACGCCGGACGACGCTGATCGCGCTGCTCGCCCTCTTCGGCGTGGGACAGGTGGCCGGCGCACTCGCACCGTCCTACGGCGTGCTGTTCGTCTCGCGCGTGCTGAGCGCGCTGGCCTGCGCCGGTTTCTGGGCGGTCGGCGCGGCGGTCGCGGTCTCGCTGGTGCCGGTCACCGCGCGGGCCCGGGCGATGGCCGTAATGGTCGGCGGCCTGAGCATCGCCAATATCGCGGGCGTCCCGGCCGGCGCACTGCTCGGCGAGCATGCCGGCTGGCGTGCCGCCTTCTGGGCCGTGGCCGGTCTGGCCGCGCTCGGCCTGCTCGGAGTGATCGCGGCGGTGCCGCACACGGCCGTGCCGACCGGCGAGGACCGCCCGCAGCTCAGCCGTGAGCTGGCCATCTACAAGGACAAGCAGGTCTGGCTGGCGCTGTCCGCCACGGCGCTGAACGCCGCCGCGGTCTTCGCCCTCTTCTCGTACCTCTCGCCGCTGCTGACCGACACCGCCGGCCTCGCCGAGAGCTGGGTGCCGACGGTGCTGGCGCTCTTCGGCGTCGGCGCGCTGATCGGTACGTTCATCGGCGGCCGGATCGCCGATGCCCATCTCTTCGGCACGCTCTTCGGCGGTATCGCCGCCTCCGCCCTCGTACTGGCCGTGCTGGCGCTGACCGCGCACAGTCCGGCCGCCGCGGTCGCGCTCTCGCTGCTGCTCGGGGTCACCGCGTTCACCACGGCCCCGGCCCTCAACGCCCGGATGTTCAATGTGGCGAACGCCGCACCGACGCTGGCCGGGGCGACCACTACTGCCGCCTTCAACATCGGCAACACCATCGGCCCCTGGCTCGGCGGGCTGACCATCGGGGCGGGCTGGGGCTATCCGTCCGTGGCCTGGACCGGCGCCGCGCTGGCGGCGGCGGCCGTCGTCCTCACCGCCTTCGCCTTCCGGCTGCACCGCGCGACGAACACCTCCCGGCTGATCGCCTCCTCGTCGGCCACCGCCCACGCGTCGCAGAAGGCGCAGAGCGCGGGGGCTGTGGAGGCGACAGCTGAAGCGGCCGGGGCAGCGGACCGGCATTGAGCCACGCGGGGCGTGACCGGACGGCCCGGGGTGCCCGACCCCGGCCGGTCACGCCCCTACCGGTCACGCCCCTGCCGGTCATGAAACCGGCCGCTCATGAACCTGCCGGTCACGTCCCGCCGTCGAACCGCCATCGGGTCTGGCTGTAGGTCTCGCCCCGTCCGAATCCGAAGGCCGTGACCGGCTCGACCCGGAACACCAGGGCCCGGCCGCCCTGTCCGTGGAAGGCGCCGTCGCGGACGTCGAAGTGCCAGTCGCTGCCGTACTTCTCGACGTACAGCTCGGCCAGCCGGCGCAGCTCCGCCTCGTCCTGGAGCTGCACGGCCTCGCCCTCGACGACCACATCGAGGCCCGCATGCAGGTCGTTGCCGCCGGCGGTCGAGGTCGTCAGCACGCAGTGGGCGTTGGCCGCGAGGTTCTTGGCCTTGCGTTCGCCGGGGCCGGTGCAGAAGTGGAGCGCATCGTCCGCCCAGACGGCGAGCAGCGGGGTGACATGGGGGCGGCCGTCGGGGCGGACGGTGGTGAGCCAGAAGATGTCCGCCTCGGTCATTCCGCCGACGGCCGCGGACCAGCCGGTCGCCGTGGCCCCCTCACTGCTGTAGTCCGGGGCGAGATCGGTGGCCGGCTCTTTGCCCGGTTCGACGGCTGGCATGGCTTCCCCTTTCGGTACGGCACGCGCTCAGGCCCATCGTGCGCAGGCGCGCCACCCTGCCGCCGCTGCGACGCGCCGCAACGGGACCGGACGGACCGGGGACTGCGACGTACCGCAACGGGCCGGGAGGACCGGGACTGCCACGCGCCGCAACGGGACCGGGCGGACGGCGCTACGACGCGCCGCAACGGGACCGGGCAGCAGGCACTGCGGCTACGTGCGGCGGGGTGCGGGTCCCAGCCGACCGGGGCCGCGCCCTACTCCGGGGGCGCGGGCCGGTGCTTGGGGCGGCGCAATCCCGCATCCGTCAGCCGGCGCAGCAACTCCTTACTGCCGACCGCCACGGCTCCGGCCCGCAGCGCATCGGCGTACCGCTCCGCCGGCAGGTCGTAGTGGTCACGCTCGAACGCCCGCCGGGGCGCGCCGATGCCCGCCGCGAACTCATGCAGTTCGCCGAAGGAATGGTCGCTGACCAGATGCGACCACATCCGGCCGTGCCCCGGCCACGTGGGCGGATCGATATAGATCGCCACGTCAGTTCTCCGGCCGGATCGCCGTGTCAGCCCGCCGCACCATCGGCCGCCTCAGCCCTCCAGAGGAACGCCGAGCCGCCCGACCCGGGCCACCGCCACGGCCGTCTTGGGGCAGACCCAATGCGGGTCGGGCCCCAACTCCGGTTCGACGTCGAGCGCATGAGGATCGCCCGACTCCGTGCACACGGGGCACAGCGGCCAGCGGCCGTACCGGTCCAGGAGGGCGTCCTGGACGTCCTGCGCTATGAGTCCTGCGACGAATGCCGCGCCCTCAGGCCATTGCTCCACCCACCACCGGCGATGGACGACCGCGTCCTCCACGAGCGAGACGATGTCGGCGTCGGCCACCTTGTCCGCCATCAGGTCGGCGAGCACCAGCGCCCGCGCGGCATGCAATGCCTGTTCCATCTCCATGCCCCCCATTGTCTCCCGACGGCTCGCCGGCGAGCGGAGTTGTCCACAGCCCTCGGGCGGATCATGCGCGCTGTCCACAGCACTCACAGAGGGTATTGACGCCGGCGCTCGATGAAATTACTTTTCAAGAGTGAGTAGCAGCGTGAAGGAAACTTTCAAGGACCTGCCCGTCGAGCCCCGACCGGCACCGGCCCCACCCGCCCCCGCGGCGCTGGCCGCCAAGGTCCGCACCCTCGCCCCGACGATGACCCGCTCCATGCAGCGGGTCGCCGAGGCCGTCGCGAGCGACCCGGCCGGCTGTGCCGCCCTCACCGTCACCGGCCTCGCGGAGCGCACGGGCACCAGCGAGGCAACGGTCGTCCGGACGTCCCGGCTCCTCGGCTACCCCGGCTACCGGGATCTGCGCCTCGCGCTCGCCGCGCTCGCCGCCCAGCAGGCGGCCGGCGGCGCCCCCGCGGTGACCGCCGACATAGCGGTCGACGACTCCCTCGCCGATGTCGTGACGAAGCTGGCGCAGGAAGAGCAGCAGTGCCTGGCCGACACCGCGGCCGGGCTGGACGTCACCCAGCTCGAAGCCGCCGTCACCGCGCTCGTCGGCGCCCGCCGTATCGATGTGTACGGCATCGGGGCCTCCCATCTCGTCGGCCAGGACCTCGCCCAGAAGCTGCTGCGCATCGGGCTGATCGCGCACGCGCATGCGGACCCGCATCTGGCCGTGACGAACGCCGTACAGCTGAAAACCGGTGACGTCGCGCTCGCCATCACCCACTCCGGACGGACCACCGACGTCATAGAGCCCCTGCGGGTGGCCTTCGACCACGGCGCCACCACGATCGCCATCACCGGCCGCCCGGACGGCGCGATCGCCTCCTACGCCGACCACATCCTGACCACGTCCAGCGCCCGCGAGAGCGAGCTGCGGCCGGCCGCGATGTCGTCCAGGACCAGCCAGCTGCTGGTCGTGGACTGCCTGTTCATAGGCGTCGCGCAGCGTACGTACGAGACCGCGGCCCCGGCGCTCTCCGCCTCCTACGAGGCCCTCGCCCACCGCCACTCCCCCCGCAGCCACCAGCGCTGACACCGCTCGCACCGCTGGGGGCCGGTATGCCGCCGGACGGCCCGGACGGGCACCGCGGCAGCCGCTCGCCACAGCGGCCCGAAGCGGTCCCTCCGGCCACCGTCCGCGCCCCGGACGGCCGGCCGCCGCCCTTGCCCATCCGTCCCGGAAAGAGCCGCCACGCCATGACCTCCCCCACCGACTACGCACATCTGCGTGCCGAGCTGGACAGCCTCACCACCGAGGCCTTCCGGCCCGAACTCGCCGAGATCGACCGCCGCTCCACCCTGGACATCGCCCGCACGATGAACGCCGAGGACGCCACCGTCCCCGCGGCCGTCGCCGAGCGGCTCCCGGAGATCGCCGCCGCCATCGACGCCCTCGCCACCCGTATGGCCCACGGCGGCCGGCTGATCTACGCGGGCGCGGGCACGGCCGGCCGCCTCGGCGTGCTGGACGCCAGCGAATGCCCGCCGACGTTCAACACCGACCCGTCCGAGGTGCTGGGGCTGATCGCCGGCGGCCCCACCGCGATGGTCACCGCCGTCGAGGGCGCCGAGGACAGCAAGGAGCTCGCGGCCGAGGACCTGACCGCGGTGAAGCTGACCGACGAGGACACCGTCGTCGGCATCTCCGCTTCCGGCCGCACCCCTTACGCCATCGGGGCCGTCGAGCATGCCCGCTCGCTGGGTGCGCTGACCATCGGCCTGTCCTGCAACGCCGGTTCGGCCCTGGCGGCGGCCGCCGAGCACGGCATCGAGATCGTGGTCGGCCCCGAGCTGCTGACCGGCTCCACCCGGCTCAAGGCGGGCACCGCCCAGAAGCTGGTACTCAACATGATCTCGACCCTCACCATGATCCGCCTGGGCAAGACCTACGGGAATCTGATGGTCGACGTCCGCGCCTCCAACGAAAAACTGCGGGCCCGCTCGCGCCGGATCGTCGCGCTCGCCACCGGCGCCGGTGACCGGGAGATCGAGACGGCCCTGAGCAGCACGGACGGCGAGGTGAAGAACGCCATCCTGACCCTCCTCGGCGGAGTCGACGCCCCCACCGCCGCCCGTCTGCTCGACGCCGCCGACGGCCATCTCCGCGCCGCCCTCGAAGCCGCCCGGCCCCACTGAGGCCGCCCACCCCGCAGCACCCCGCCCTGCCGAACCGCCGACCCCTCCGCCGGATTTGTCACCACAGCAAGGCACCGCCCATGTCCGAAGACAAGAACCGCGCCACCGCCGCCGCGCTGCTCCCCCTGGTCGGCGGCGCCGGGAACGTCACCTCCATCGCCCACTGCATGACCCGGCTCCGCCTCGGCATCCGGGACCCCGCCCTCGTCCGGCACGAGGCCCTCAGGGCGCTCCCGGCCGTCCTGGGCGTGGTCGAGGACGACACGTACCAGATCGTGCTGGGCCCCGGGACGGTCGCCCGCGTCACCCCCGAGTTCGAGCGCCTGGTGGAGCGGAACCGCGCCGGACGGCCGGCCGCAGAACCGGCCGCCACCACACCGACCACCGGTCCCGCGGCCGCGGAGGAGCCCATCGCCCCCACGCCCGGCGAGCCGCCCCGTGGCCCCGAAACCGCCACATCGCCCGCCGACCCGGCATCCACACCCCGGCCCACCGCACCGGCCCCACCACCGGGCCCGGCCGGCGCCCCTCCCACCGCCGCCGACGAACTCGCCGCCCAGGGTGCCGCCCTCAAGGCCCGGCAGAAATCCCGGAACGCCACCCCGGCGAAGCTGTTCCTCCGCCGGATCGCCCAGGTCTTCGTGCCGCTGATCCCGGCCCTGATCGGCTGCGGCATCATCGCCGGCATCAACGGTCTGCTGGCCAACCTCGGCTGGCTGCCCTCCCTCGTCCCGGCACTCGCCGCCCTCGCCTCCGGCTTCATGTCCCTCATCGCCGTCTTCGTCGGCTACCACACCGCCAAGGAGTTCGGCGGCACACCGATCCTCGGCGGCGCGGTCGCAGCCGTCATCGTCTTCCCGGGCGTCACCCATGTCACCGCCTTCGGCCAGCAGCTCGCCCCCGGCCAGGGCGGGGTGCTCGGCGCGCTGGGTGCGGCGCTGCTCGCCGTCCAGGTGGAGAAGCGCTGCCGGCATGGGATCTTCCCCGGCCGAGCGCGGTCGAGAGCGTGGGGCAGGGTCCCCGAGGCGCTGGACGTCCTGGTCACCCCCACCCTGACGGTCCTGGTCACGGGCCTGGTCACGCTGTTCGGCCTGATGTACGCCGCGGGCGCGGTCTCCACCGCCACCGGCACCGCCGCCACCTGGCTGCTGGCCCACGGCGGCGCCCTCGCCGGATTCGTCCTGGGCGGCCTCTTCCTCCCCCTCGTGATGCTGGGCCTCCACCAGGCCCTGATCCCGCTCCACACCACCCTCATCGAGCAGCAGGGCTACACGGTCCTGCTCCCGATCCTCGCGATGGCCGGCGCGGGCCAGGTCGGCGCCGCCCTCGCCGTCTACCTCCGCCTCCCGGGCAACCGCTCGATCCGTACGACCATCAAGTCCGCCCTCCCCGCAGGCTTCCTGGGCGTCGGCGAGCCGTTGATCTACGGGGTCTCGCTCCCCCTGGGCCGCCCCTTCATCACCGCCTGCATCGGCGGCGCGTTCGGCGGCGGCTGCATCGGCCTGTTCAACCAACTAGGCGACACCGTCGGCTCCACCGCCATCGGCCCCTCCGGCTGGGCCCTGTTCCCCCTGGTCAGGGGCAACCAAAGCCTCACCACCACCCTCGCCGTCTACGCCCTGGGCCTGGCCGCCGGCTACCTCGCCGGTTTCCTCGCCACCTACTTCTTCGGCTTCAGCAAGCACATGCGGGCGGAGCTGAACGCCGATCAGCACCCCACCGCCGGCGTCGATCCGGGCAGCCTCACGGGCACGGACCCCGCAGACGCTACGGAGGCCGCCGACCCCGCGAACCCCGCCCCGGCAAGAAGCGGCCCCACCACCGGTCCCCCAACCGACCCCGCCACCGATCCCACCACCGATCCGACCACCGGCCCCACCACCGCCAGTCGCCCCTGAGCCCACCGAACCGCAGTGCGCCGTCGGACCCCGGCAGTAGGGTCACGCCATGCTGATCCGATTACGCCGACCCTGGCGCGCCCGGCTGCTCGTGGCGCTCACCGTTCTCCTGCTGGCCGTCGGCGGAGTGGCGCTGATTCTGTGGGGCGAGACGCCGCCCTCGTACCGGCCGCTGCCCCATCTGCCCGCCGCACACGGCAATGTGAGGATCCTGGTCGCCTTCGAAACCACCCTCAACCGCGACGCCCCGCCCGCACCGGCCACCCTCTGCGGCGCCGTAATGCTGTCCCTGGCCGGGGCCCTCTCCCTCGCGGGCTGCCTGATCGCCCGCCGCCGATAACACCGCCGACGCACAACCGGCCGAGCGAAGACCGGGAAACGCGCCCCACCCGGCCCCGCACACAACGGACCAGCCAACGCCCCCACCACCCCACCCCCAAAACGCCGCCAGGGCGGCACCCCCTGGGAGGAGGGTGCCGCCCCGACGTACGTCTGGACGTGCGGTCCGGGAGGACCAGCGTCTGATCCGCGAGGATCAGAAGTCCATGTCACCGCCCGGCATGCCGCCCGGAGCACCCGCCGCGGCGGCCTTCTCCGGCTTGTCGGCGATGACGGCCTCGGTGGTGAGGAACAGCGCCGCGATGGAGGCGGCGTTCTGCAGCGCGGAACGGGTGACCTTGGCCGGGTCGATGATGCCTTCGGCGATCATGTCGACGTACTCACCGGTCGCGGCGTTCAGGCCGTGGCCGACGGCCAGGTTGCGCACCTTCTCCACGACAACGCCGCCCTCAAGGCCACCGTTGACGGAGATCTGCTTCAGCGGGGCCTCCAGGGCCAGCTTCACAGCGTTGGCACCGGTGGCCTCGTCACCGTCGAGGTCCAGCTTCTCGAAGACCGAGGAAGCCTGGAGCAGGGCGACGCCACCGCCGGCGACGATGCCCTCCTCGACGGCCGCCTTCGCGTTGCGAACGGCGTCCTCGATGCGGTGCTTGCGCTCCTTGAGCTCGACCTCGGTGGCGGCACCGGCCTTGATGACGGCCACGCCGCCGGCCAGCTTCGCCAGACGCTCCTGGAGCTTCTCGCGGTCGTAGTCCGAGTCGCTGTTCTCGATCTCGGCGCGGATCTGGTTGACGCGGCCCTGGACCTGCTCGCTGTCACCGGCACCGTCGACGATGGTGGTCTCGTCCTTGGTGATGACGACCTTGCGGGCGCGGCCGAGCAGTTCGAGACCGGCGTTCTCCAGCTTG
The DNA here is from genome assembly GCF_900221035.1 of Streptomyces sp. 2323.1. Lineage (NCBI taxonomy): Bacteria > Bacillati > Actinomycetota > Actinomycetes > Kitasatosporales > Streptomycetaceae > Streptomyces > Streptomyces sp. 2323.1. The sequence continues at coordinate 3,325,386 of NZ_LT907981.1, forward strand.
AGGCCGACCTCCTCGGAGATGACGGTGCCACCGGTGAGGATGGCGATGTCGCCGAGCATGGCCTTGCGGCGGTCACCGAAGCCCGGGGCCTTGACGGCGACGGACTTGAAGGTGCCACGGATCTTGTTGACGACCAGGGTCGACAGGGCCTCGCCCTCGACGTCCTCGGCGATGATCAGCAGCGGCTTGCCGGACTGCATGACCTTCTCCAGGAGCGGCAGCAGGTCCTTCACGCTGCTGATCTTGGAGTTGACGATGAGGATGTACGGGTCGTCGAGCGCGGCTTCCATGCGCTCCATGTCGGTCGCGAAGTACGCCGAGATGTAGCCCTTGTCGAAGCGCATACCCTCGGTGAGCTCCAGCTCCAGACCGAAGGTCTGGGACTCCTCGACGGTGATGACGCCTTCCTTGCCGACCTTGTCCATGGCCTCGGCGATCAGCTCGCCGATCTGGGTGTCGGCGGCGGAGATGGAGGCGGTCGAAGCGATCTGCTCCTTGGTCTCCACGTCCTTGGCCTGCTCCAGCAGGGCAGCGGAGACGGCCTCGACGGCCTTCTCGATACCGCGCTTGAGGGCCATCGGGTTGGCGCCGGCGGCGACGTTGCGCAGGCCCTCGCGGACCAGGGCCTGGGCCAGGACGGTCGCGGTCGTCGTGCCGTCACCGGCGACGTCGTCCGTCTTCTTCGCGACCTCCTTGACCAGCTCGGCGCCGATCTTCTCGTACGGGTCCTCGAGCTCGATCTCCTTGGCGATGGACACACCATCGTTGGTGATCGTGGGGGCGCCCCACTTCTTCTCGAGGACGACGTTGCGGCCCTTGGGGCCGAGGGTGACCTTGACGGCGTCGGCGAGCTGGTTCATCCCGCGCTCGAGACCGCGCCGTGCCTCCTCGTCGAACGCGATGATCTTGGCCATGTGAAGTGGTCCTCCCGGACTGGGGTGGATTGCTCCGGACCGCGCTGGCGCCCGCGACGGACGACCTGCAGACCCGCGGCGGTTCCTTGCCCCACCCGGCCTGCGGGCCTCACCGACCCGGTCCTTCATTGTCACTCTCACTCGGAGAGTGCTAACGCCAATGATTAGCACTCGCAGGGTGCGAGTGCAAGCGCCCATCGAGGGATACCCCCTACGGGGCAGACAGCAGAAGGCCCGTACCCCCTCAGGGGCACGGGCCTTCACAACGCAGCAGTCGGTCGGCGCCTCAGCCGGCCACCCGGACCATGTCCGCCTGCGGCCCCTTCTGGCCCTGCGAGATCTCGAACTCGACCCGCTGGCCCTCCTCAAGGGTGCGGTAGCCGTCCATCTGGATCGCGCTGTAGTGGACGAAAACATCCGCACCACCGTCGACCGCGATGAAGCCGTACCCCTTCTCCGCGTTGAACCACTTGACGGTGCCCTGAGCCATGCCTAACTCCCCTATTACTGGCCCTTGCGCAGGACCGCACTTCGCGGACCCGGGTCAGACCTCACCCCGCGAATGGCCCGTGGGGTGTGCGCCGGAACGCGTCGACCGCCGCTGAATGTATCTGCACAGATGCCCAGAGCAACAGGTCAATCGGACGAGAATTCTGGGGCCGGAGAATCGGCAATATGAGGTGAAATCCCGGTTCTCCAGGGCAAGTCGGGCCGGGCGTAGCACACATAAGCGACAAATATCGCTCACACTTCGAGCACAACTGATCGCTGTCTCATATGCGTTCGGCACGCGCACGGTGATATCCGGAGGGGGATCACCCCAATAGTATCTCCTTTCACAACATGGAATTGCCCCGTCCGCTTTCTGGCGGACGGGGCAATTCCGGTCAAGCAGGAGAAGAGTTGGCGCAAATCAGCAGCCGCCGGCGACCGCCGGAATGATCGAGATGCCCGCACCGTCCGGCGTCGGCGTCTCCAGACCCTGCTCGAAGCGCACATCGTCGTCGTTCACGTACACGTTCACGAAGCGTCGCAGCTTGCCGGCGTCGTCCAGCACACGGGCCGCGATGCCCTGGTGGTTCCGCTCCAGGTCGGCGATCACCTCGGAGAGGGTCGCGCCCTCGGCGGGGACCTCGGCCTGGCCGCCGGTGTAGGTGCGGAGGATGGTGGGGATGCGGACCTTGACGCTCATGGTTCTGCCTTCCGGGTGGTGCGGAGTACGAGTTCGGGGGCGGGGGCGGGGCCCGTCCGCGGACGGGCCGACGGCCTCAGCCGGCCAGGCCGGCCGCGCGGAACGCGTCCAGGTCCGGGCGGATCGTGGCCGTGGGCCCGGAGGTCGGGGCGACCGCGTCCAGGGTCTTGAGGCCGTCACCGGTGTTGAGGACGACGGTGGTCAGGGACGGGTCGAGCAGGCCGTCCTCGATCAGCTTCTTGGTCACGCCGACGGTCACCCCGCCCGCGGTCTCCGCGAAGATCCCCTCGGTCCGGGCCAGCAGCTTGATCGCGTCCACGATCTGCTCGTCGTTGACATCCTCCACCGCACCGCCGGTCCGGCGCGCGATGTCGAGCACGTACGGACCGTCGGCCGGGTTGCCGATCGCCAGCGACTTGGCGATGGTCTTCGGCTTCTGCGGGCGTACGACGTCGTGCCCGGCCTTGAAGGCCGTGGACACCGGCGAGCAGCCCTCCGCCTGGGCGCCGAAGATCTTGTAGGGCTTGTCCTCGACCAGGCCGAGGGCGATCAGCTCCTTGAGCCCCTTGTCGATCTTCGTCAGCTGCGAGCCGGACGCGATCGGGATGACGAGCTGGTCCGGGAGCTGCCAGCCCAGCTGCTCGCAGATCTCGTACGCGAGGGTCTTGGAACCCTCGCCGTAGTACGGACGCAGATTGACGTTGACGAAGCCCCAGCCCTCGCCCAGCGGGTCGCCGATGAGCTCCGAGCAGAAGCGGTTGACGTCGTCGTAGTTGCCCTCGATGCCGACCAGGTCACCGCCGTAGACCGCGGCCATGACGACCTTGCCGGCCTCCAGGTCGTGCGGGATGAAGACGCAGGACTTGAAACCGGCGCGGCGGGCCGCAGCGCCGACCGCACCGGCGAGGTTGCCGGTGGAGGAGCAGGAGAGGGTGGTGAAGCCGAAGGCGCGGGCGGCCTCGACGGCGATCGCCACGACGCGGTCCTTGAAGGAGTGCGTCGGGTTGCCGGAGTCGTCCTTGACGTACAGCCCGCCGGTGACGCCCAGCTCGGCGGCGAGCCGGTCGGCCTGGACGAGCTTGGTGAAGCCGGGGTTGAGATTGGGCTTGTCGGCCACGTCGGCGGGGACGGGCAGCAGCGGGGCGTAGCGCCAGATGTTGTCCGGCCCGGCCTCGATCTGCTTCCGCAGCCCCTCGGGGTCGCCGCTCGGCAGGTCGTACGCGACTTCGAGCGGCCCGAAACATTCCTGGCACGCGAAGATCGGGCCGAGCGAAAAGCGCTGTCCGCACTCACGGCAGGACAGCGCTGCGGCGGGGCCCAGAGCGACGGTGGGGGTGTTTTCGGTGACTTGCACAGCCATGGAGGCGAGGCCCTTTCTCCTCATCTTCCTCGCGACGAATCTCGCCACGAGACGGATTTGGCACCTTCCCTAGCCGGGAGCCTCGCGCGCGGGACGTATCGAGCGTCCTTGCGGCAAGACCGGCTGGAGGGTTGCCGGGGCTTCAACGGGCCGTATCCCTCTGCCCCTCTGGATGAGCGGTATGGCGCTGGGCCGAAACCCAGGCGTTTGTGGCACGGACCCCGACATGCGACGGTCATCCGCGTTGTTCAAGACTGTAACCGACGGCACTGACAGTTGAGATAGTCGTCCGAACCGCGAGATGGATCACAAGGGCCGCCCTCCGGCGGCGACCGAGGAGTCGTAGACGTGCTGGAAGAGGTGGAGCGCTGGCTGCGCGGCCGTTCCTGGTCCGCCGCGGACCGCCCGCTGGAGCAGCTGCTGGAGGCCAAGCGCCAGACGGGCCGGACGGTCAGCGTCGTCCTGCCCGCGCTCGACGAGGAGGCCACGGTCGGCGCGATTGTGACCACGATCCGTGACACGCTGATGACGGACGCGGCCGGGCTGGTCGACGAGCTGGTGGTGCTGGACTCCGGCTCCACCGACCGCACCGCCGAGGTCGCGGCGGCGGCCGGCGCCCGGGTGGTGCACCGCGACAGCATCCTCCCGCGACTGCCCGCCCTCCCCGGCAAGGGCGAGGTGCTGTGGCGTTCCCTCCTGGCCACGACCGGCGACATCATCTGCTTCATCGACGCCGACCTGCGCGAATTCTCCGCCACCTTCGTCTCCGGGATCGTCGGCCCGCTGCTGACCGACCCGGACATCCAGTTCGTCAAGGCGATGTACGACCGCCCCCTGGAGACCGGCCCCGGCGGCATCGACGCCGGCCAGGGCGGCCGGGTCACCGAGCTGGTCGCCCGCCCGCTCCTCAACCTCCACTGGCCCCAGCTGGCCGGCTTCGTCCAGCCCCTCGGCGGCGAGTACGCGGCCCGCCGCTCCCTCCTGGAACGCCTCCCCTTCCCCGTCGGCTACGGCGTCGAACTCGGCCTGCTCGTCGACGCCCTGCACACCGTCGGCCTCGACGCCCTGGCCCAGGTGGACGTCGGCGTCCGCAAGCACCGCCACCAGGACGGCCAGGCCCTGGGCCGAATGGCCGCCGCGATCTACCGCACCGCCCAACTACGCCTGACCCGCGGCCACTTGGTCCGCCCCCGCCTCACCCAGTTCGACCGCGGCGACCAGGGCTTCATCCCACGCACCACGGACGTGGACACCGAGGAACGCCCCCCGATGACCGAAATCCCGGAGTACGCGGCGCGCCGGGCGGCGTGAGGGCTCAGGCGTCGAAGTCGTACTCCAGCACGTAGGCCGAGGCGTCCAGGATCATCTCGTTGACCTCCACCGTGCGTCCGTCGTGAGCCATGGCCGTGCGGCTGATGAGGATGACGGGCGTGCCCGCCGGAAGGCGCAGCCGGTCGGCTTCCTCCGGCGCCGGCATGCGCGAGCGCACCTCCTCGCGGAAACGAGCGGGAGCCGCACCCAGCTCGGCGAGCCGGGCGTACACGCCGCCGGCCCCGGTGCCCGGCTGCGTGATCGCCGAGCCCGCGACCAGATCAGCGGGGAGGTAGGAGGTGGAGAGCAGCACCGGCTTGCCGTCGAGCACGAACCGGCGGCGCCGCACGGTGACCGCGTCTCCGGGCGCGAGATCCAGCCGCGCCGCGACGGCGTCCGTCGCCGGCTCCTCGCCGACGGTGACCCCGTCCACCACCAGATCACGGTCCGCGACGTCGGCCGCCCAGACGGACCGCCCGTCACCCCACTGTTCCCGAGCCAGGCGCGGCACTCCGCGGCGCCGGACCGGCTGGAAGTCCCGCACGAAAACGCCGGCGCCCTTGCGTGCCTCGGCGAGCCCCTCGGAGGTGAGGACGCCGAGCGCCTGACGCGCCGTCATCCGCGCCACGCCGTGCCGGTCCATCAGCTCGTTCTCTCCGGGCAGCCGGTCACCGGGCCGGTACTCCCCCGCCGCGATCGCCTACTTCAGCGCGTCGGCGATCCGGCGGTACTTGGGCGACGAGCTCTCCTGTGCGGCCATGGCGACGCATCCCTCCTGGCGATCTCTAGACATCCTAGAGATCTGTTCGAGTGCCACGAGGCCTCTCTGCCCTCCAACATCTCTAGAGACCGCATGGACGCTCCGCGAACCGTTGAGCGCGCCCGGAGACGGCTGAGGGACCCGCCCCGCTCCCCGAGCCCTTGGCCGCTTCCATGCGTTTGCGGGGATCTGTGGCGGGTTACTGTCGCGACATGGTGTCCGAGCGCAGTGCGGTGCAAGCAGGTGCCGAGGTTCTTGTCGCGTCCAATCGTGGGCCGGTCTCCTACAGCCTGGGGGAGGACGGGACGCTCACCGCCAAGCGGGGTGGGGGCGGGCTGGTGTCGGGGTTGTCGGCGATCGGGCCCGAGACGGATGCGGTGTGGGTGTGTGCGGCGCTCGGCGGCGGTGACCGGGAGGCCGTGCGGCGGACGGGTGGTGCGCTGGAGCCGGGCGACACCGGTGGACAGCGTGTCCGGATGCTGGACATCCCGGCCGAGGTGTATGCCGCCGCCTACAACGGCGTCGCGAACTCCGTGCTGTGGTTCGTCCACCACATGCTCTACCAGACACCGCTGGAACCGGTCTTCGGTGCGGAGTTCCGGGCACAGTGGGCGGCGTACGAGACGTACAACGCGGCCTTCGCCGACGCGCTGGCCGACGGCGCGGCTCCCGGCGCGGCCGTTCTCGTCCAGGACTACCACCTGGCGCTGGTGCCCGGCATGCTCCGCGAGCGCCGCCCCGACCTGCGCATCGCGCACTTCTCGCACACGCCGTGGGCCCCCGCCGAGTACTTCGCGATGCTCCCCGACGACATCCAGCGGCAGCTGGCGCTGGGCATCCTCGGTGCGGACCGGGCGAACTTCCTCACCCACCGGTGGGCCGAGAACTTCCTGGCCTGCGCCGAGACCGGGCTCGGCGGGCAGTGCGAGCGCGTACGGCCGGAGGACGGGCCGCCCGGCCTCGTCGCGCTCGTCCCGGAGCGCAAGGCGCACACGACGTGGATCGGCGTCCACGGGCTCGGCGCCGACGCCGATTTCCTGCGGGAGCGCGCGCACCGCCCCGACGTCGAGGAGCGGATGACGGCGCTGCGCGCACAGATCGGCGGGCGGGACCGCAAGACCGTGGTCCGCGTGGACCGTACGGAGCTCTCCAAGAACATCGTGCGGGGCCTGCTCGCCTACCGGCAGCTTCTCGCCGACCGCCCCGAGTGGCGCGAGCGGGTCGTGCACATCGCCTTCGCCTATCCCTCGCGGCAGGATCTCGCCGTCTACCGCGAGTACACCGCGGAGGTCGAGCAGGTGGCCGGGGCCGTCAACGCCGAGTTCGGGACGGCGGATTGGCAGCCCGTCGTGCTGCACGTCAAGGACGATTTCGCCCGCTCGCTGGCCGCCTACCGGCTCGCGGACGTGGCGCTCGTCAACCCGATCAGGGACGGGATGAACCTGGTCGCCAAGGAGATCCCGGTGGTGTCGGACGCCGGCTGCGCGCTGGTGCTGTCGCGGGAGGCGGGCGCGCACGAGGAACTCGGCGCGCATGCGCTGACCGTCAATCCGTACGACGTCATGGGGACCGCCGAGGCGCTGCACGAGGCGCTGTCGATGGACGACGCCGAGCGCGCGGCGCGCACCGAACGACTGGCCGCGGCGGCCACCGCGCTGCCGCCCGCCCGGTGGTTCCTGGACCAGCTGCGGGAACTGGGCGGCTGATCCGGGGAGTTCGGGCGACTGATCCGCGGGCTTCGGGTGGCTGGTCCGTGGGCTTGGTGTGGCTGATCCGCGGGATCCGGGCGCCGTGTCAGCGCCGGTGAACGGCGCGCCCGCCGCTAGGGGGCGCCCGCCACTACGGGCTGTCCGCCCCGCCCGCGTCAAGCCGGGCCGCCAGGGCGCCGAGCAGGCCGACGACTCCGGCCGGGCCGTCGACCACCAGGTCGGCGCGCTCGGCCAGTTCGGCGACCTCGTTGCTGCCGCTGCAGACCAGGACGCCGGTCAGCCCGTCGGAGCGGAGTTTCTCGACGGCCGCGAAGGCGGCCAGGTCGCCGAGGTCGTCGCCGGCGTAGAGGACGGTGGCGGCGCCGGTCTCCCGGACCCAGTCGGCGAGCGCGACGCCCTTGTCCATGCCCGGCGGGCGGAGTTCCAGGACCAGCCGGCCGGGTTCGACGATCAGGCCGTGGCGTTCGGCGAGGGCGGCGAGCGGGGCGCGCAGCCGGTCGAAGGCGCCCTGCGGGTCGGTGGCGCGGCGGGTGTGGACGGCGATGGCGCGGCCGCCCTTGCGCTCGATGGCGGTCTCGACCCAGGTGCCGTGCCAGACCCCGGAGGAGTCCAGGACGCCGGGGAGTTCGGCCTGTATGGCGGCGACGCCGGGGTGTGGCGGCGGGGCGTGGACGGTGCCGGTGGCCGCCTCCCAGCGCTCGGCGCCGTAGTGGCCGAGGACGGTGAGGTGGTCCAGGCCGGGGACGTCCGCGAAGCCCCCGAGGCGGACCGCGACGGTGGCCGGGCGGCCGGTGATCACCACGGCGGCGCGCAGCCGGGGCACCAGACGGCCCAGCGCCGCGACGGCACCGGCATGGGCCCGGGCCTTCTCCGGGTCGGGGACGATCTCGGCGAGGGTGCCGTCGAAGTCGAGGGCGATGACGGCGCGTTCCGGGTGGGCCAGCAGCGCGGCGAGGCCGTCGCGGCCGGCGGGGGTGTGCGGGGTCGGCACGGACCCCGGTTCGGGGGTCGGCTGGGAGTGCGGCGCGGCGTTCGGGGGGCTGCCCATGCGCCGACCTTACCGGCGTGCGGCGGGCGCCGGGGGTACCTCGCGACGAGAGCTGGGGAGGGCGTACGGGGGCACCGCGGCGGCGGGCGCGGAAGGCCTCGCCCCCCGCGGCAGGCATCGCCGTCAGCGGCAGTCGTCCCCGTCAGCGGCGCGTGCGACGGGCGTCGCGTATGCGGCGCAGGCGGTTGACCGTGACGGGGTCGTGGGCGAGCGCGCGGGGGTCGTCCAGCAGGGCGTTGAGGAGCTGGTAGTAGCGGGTCGGGGAGATGCCGAGCTGTTCGCGGATGGCGCGCTCCTTGGGGCCGGGGCCCGGCCAGGAGCGGCGCTCGACGGCGAGTACCGCTTCGTCCCGGGCGGTGAGCTGCGGGGAGCCCTCGTCGGGCCCGGGCCCGACGGGCTCTCGCTCGCCGCCCGGGCCGCCCGTCTCCGCCGTGGCGCCCGTCATCACGCTCCCACGATAAGCGCACCGTCGGACAACGCCCGGCCCGCCGCCGCGGGGGACGGCTGCCGGCGCCGCCCGCGCCTGGTCATTCGGCGGCGCTGTCGGCCGCGTCCGCGGTGTTCTGGATGTCGGTGAGCACCCCGGACGGGTTGCCGTTCGGGTGGACCGCGGCGCCCATCTTCGCCTTGACGGTCTTGGAGATCAGCGGCCAGGAGGTCTTGTTCGCCGGGTAGAACTCGGCGTTGGCGAGCTGCTTGAGGAAGCCGTGCAGCTTGGCGTACTTGTCGTCGTTCTGCATCGCCTGGGAGGCGGAGGTGGTGACGGGCAGCAGGCCGTATTCGCCGGAGAACTTCTCGACGTTCTTGTCGCTGTAGACGTAGTCCAGGAACTTGCCGGCCTCGGCGCGGTGGCCGTTCCGCTTGAACGCCATCATCCAGTCGGCGACGCCCATGGTGGCCTTGGCCTTGCCCTTGGTGCCGGGCAGCTCGACGGTGCCGTAGTCGATGCCCTTGGCCTCGGCCTGCTTCATCAGCGTGGGGTGGCCGTTGAGCATGCCGACGTCGCCGTCGGCGAATCCCTGGAACGCCGCCGCGCGGTTGAGCTTGGCGGGGTCGGCGCCGGTCAGGCCCTTGCCGACGAGGTTGTCCTTGAGCCAGGTGAGGGTCCGGACGTTCTCCGGCGAATCGATCGTGTACTTGCCGATGCTGTCGGTGTAGCCGCCGCCCCCGCTGAGCATCCATATCAGGGTCTCGGCCTGGGTCTCCTCCGGGCCGAGCGGCAGCGCGAACGGCATCTTGACGCCGTGTGCCTTCAGCAACTGGGCATCGTGGGCGATGTCGTTCCAGTTCTGCGGCGGGGCGGTGATGCCGGCCTGGGCGAACAGCTTCTTGTTGTAGAAGAGCCGCCGGGTGCTGGCGCCGAACGGCAGGCCGTACTGGACGCGCTTGTATTCGCCGGCCTCCTCCAGGGAGGGGGTGAAGTTGGCCTGGGTGGGGATGGAGAGCAGCTGGTCGGCGCTGTAGAGCTTGCCCTTGGCGGCGTAGTCGGCGTAGGCGCCGATCTGTGCGAGGTCCGGGGCGTGGCCGGAGTCGACCATGTCCGCGACCTTCTTGTCGACGTCCGTCCAGCTGTAGACGTGGACGTCGATCTTGATCCCGGGGTGCTTCTTCTCGAAGCCGCGGGCGAGCTGGTCCCAGTACTGCTGGGAGCCGTTGGACTTGCCGTGGCCGTAGTCCGCCGCGACCAGTTGGAGGGTGACGTCGCCGCCGGAGCCGCTGCCGCATCCGGTGAGTGTCATCGTCATGGTGGTGGCGATTGCCGCTGCCGTCAGGCCCAAGTACCGCCGCTGCACTGCTGTTCCGCCTTTTGTTCTGAATTCCGCGCTTGCCGGGCCCTCGCCCGTTTGCCGGAGGGGTGTCCCTCATACGGCATGAAGTACGAGTCTCTCCCGAGCCCTTTACAAGGTCTACACCACCCCCCTCCTTCTCCTTCCACGCCGGCTTCCGGGCGGGCGGCCGGGCGCGATCCGGCCGGGTGCGATCCGTCCGGCGAGTGGACTAGACCTTTCACGTCGGATCGCGCGAAACTGTTCCCGTGAGACACGTCATCGCCCTTGATGTGGGCGGCACCGGGATGAAGGCCGCCCTCGTGGGGGTGGACACGGCGACCAGCGGGGAGACCTCCGCCGGCCGGCCCGTGCTGCTCCACGAGGCACGGCGCCCCACCGGCCGCGAGCGCGGCCCCGACGCGGTCGTCGAGACCATCCTCGGCTTCGCCGCCGAGCTCCGTGACCTGGGCACGGCCCGTTACGGCGCCCCCGCCGCGGCCGCCGGCGTCGCGGTGCCCGGCATCGTCGACGAGCGGGCCGGCCAGGCCGTCTACGCCTCGAACCTCGGCTGGCGGGACGTCCCGCTGCGGGCGCTGCTGTCCGAACGGCTGGGCGGGGTGCCGGTCGCCCTGGGCCATGACGTCCGCTGCGGCGGGCTGGCCGAGGGCCGGATCGGGGCCGGCCGGGACGCCGACCGGTTCCTGTTCGTCCCGCTGGGCACCGGGATCGCGGGCGCCATCGGCATCGGCGGGCGGATCGAGGCCGGGGCGCACGGCAGCGCGGGCGAGATCGGCCACATCGTCGTACGGCCCGGCGGGCTGGAGTGCGGCTGCGGTCAGCGCGGCTGTCTGGAGACGGTGGCCTCGGCCGCCGCGGTGGGCCGGGACTGGGCGGCGGCCTGCGGGGATCCGCTGGCCGGCGCGGCGGACGCGGCCAAGGCCGTGGCGTCCGGCGACGAGCAGGCCCGCGCCGTGTGGCAGCGCGCCGTCGACGCCCTCGCCGACGGTCTGGTCACCGCGCTCACCCTGCTCGACCCGCAGACTCTGATCATCGGCGGCGGGCTCGCCGAGGCCGGCGACACCCTGTTCGCCCCGCTGCGGGAGGCCGTCCGCCGGCGCGTGACGTTCCAGCGGCTCCCCTCGATCGTTCCGGCGGCCCTGGGGGACGCCGCCGGGTGCCTGGGCGCAGGGCTTCTCGCCCGGGATCTTCTCTCCACGGAGGTAACCGCCTGATGGCTCAGCAACAGTCCGTGCAGCGGCCCTCGGACGCCGGGCGTACCGTCCTGGCCGGTGCCCGTATCGCCCGGCCGTCCGGCGTCGTCGAGCGCGGCCGGATCGCCGTCGAGGGCGGCCGGATCGCCGCGGTCCGCAGCCGTGACGCCGACCGCGGCCAGGAAGGGGACGAGGGCGCCGCGGGCGAGACCATGGACCTCTCGGGCCATCTCATCGTCCCCGGCTTCGTGGACATGCACGTCCACGGCGGAGGCGGCGGCTCCTTCTCGTCCGCCGACCCCGAGGAGTGCCTCGCGGTGATCGGCACCCACCGCCGGCACGGCACCACGTCGATGGTCGCCTCCACCGTCACCGGCGAGCTGGCCGACCTGGCCCGGCAGGCCGCGGTGCTCGCCGAACTGGTCCAGCAGGGCGAGCTGGCCGGCATCCACTTCGAGGGCCCGTTCATCTCCCCGCACCGCTGCGGCGCCCACCAGCCGGAGCTGCTGCGCGACCCGGACCCGGCCGAGGTCCGCCGGCTGCTCGACGCCGCGCACGGCACCGCGGCCATGATGACCGTCGCGCCCGAACTCCCCGGCGGCCTGGACTCCGTACGCCTGCTGGCCGACGCCGGGGTGATCGCCGCCGTCGGCCACACAGACTCCTCCTACGACGCCACCCGCCGGGCCATCGACGCGGGCGCCACCGTCGCCACCCACCTCTTCAACGCGATGCCCGCACTGGGCCACCGCGCGCCCGGCCCGGTCGCCGCGCTCCTGGAGGACGAGCGGATCACCGTCGAGCTGATCAACGACGGCACCCATCTGCACCCCTCGGTCCTGCAACTGGCGGTCCGGCAGGCGGGCGACGGGCGGGTCGCGTTCATCACCGACGCCATGGGCGCGGCCGGTATGAGCGACGGGATGTATCCGCTCGGCCCGATGCAGGTCGAGGTCACGGACGGCGTCGCGCGCATCAGCGGGGGCCCCACGGCCGGTTCGATCGCCGGTTCCACCCTCACCCTGGACCGCGCTTTCCGGCGCGCCGTCACCGTCGACGGCCTGACGGTCGACCAGGCCGTCCAGGCACTTTCGGCCACTCCGGCCCGCCTCCTGGGCATCGACGACCGGACCGGCTCCCTGAGTTACGGCAAGGACGCCGACCTGGTCGTGCTGGACGCGGCCTACGCCGTGGTGGGGGTCATGCGCCGGGGTGAGTGGCTGGTGCACCCGCAGAAGGGGTGAGCGCAGTTTCCGGCCGGGCGGCCACAGCCCGGCGCCGGTGCTCCTTGGGCGCGATCCCGTACGCGGCACGGTAGGCACGACTGAAGTCCGTCGCCCGGTGGTAGCCCCAGCGGGCGGCGATGGCGTGGACCGGCTTGCCGTGCAGCGCCGGATCGGTGAGGTCCCGGCGGGCGCCTTCGGGGCGCTGCCGGCGGATCAGCGCGGGCGTCCGCCGGAATTAGGCCGGATCGAAGGTCGCGGGCCAGACGCGCACCTCCCCAGTTCCAGGACGGTTGCCACTAAATTCTCGGCACCGGCGCTCCGTTCAGCGCCGGACCGCCGCCAGCGTGCCATCCGGGGCCTCTACGAGGATGCGCACCGAGTCCACGATTTCCTTGTCACTGAGTACCGCCGGCGGGACGGTTCAAGACCGCCCCAGAGCAGGTCGGCCGGACCGGGTCTGGGCCAACCGCCACCGGCGATGGCATGATCGCTCGCGCACTTGTCCGTATGCACCGCCGCGCGCGGTCGCCCGACGCCCGGCCGCCCGGCCATGACTGCCCGGAGGGGCGACCATGATCCTTACGGTCACGCTGAACGCCGCCCTGGACATCACCTACCGCGTTCCCCGGCTCCGTCCGCACGCCACGAACCGGATCACCGAGGTGTCCGAACGCCCCGGCGGCAAGGGCCTGAACGTCGCCCGGGTGCTGGCCGCGCTCGGCCACCGTACGGTCGCCACCGGCTTCGCGGGCGGCGGCACCGGCGAGGCGCTGCGCGCCCTGCTCGCGGAGACCGCGGTCACCGACGCGCTGGTCCCGGTCGGCGGCGCCACCCGCCGCACCGTCGCCGTCGCCGACACGGCCACCGGGGACACCACCCAGCTCAACGAGCCAGGCCCGGTCGTCACCCCCGCCGAATGGGACGCCTTCCTCGGCACCTACCGCGAACTTCTGGGCGAGGCACAGGCGGTGGCGCTGTGCGGCAGCCTGCCGCCGGGCGTCCCGGTGGACGTCTACGCCCGGCTCACCCGGGCCGCGCGCAGCGCCGGCGTCCCGGTCCTGCTGGACACCAGCGGCGAACCGCTGCGCCGGGGCCTGGCCGCCCGGCCCGACCTCGCCAAGCCCAACGCCGATGAACTCGCCGCCCTGACCGGCAGCACCGAACCGCTGCGCGCCGCCCGTGACGCCCGCCGACGCGGCGCCCATGCGGTCGCCGCCTCGCTCGGCCCGGCCGGCATGCTCGCGGTGACCGCCGCCGGCGCCTGGCAGGCCGCCCCGCCCCGGCAGATCGCCGGCAACCCGACCGGCGCCGGCGACTCAGCGGTGGCCGGCCTGCTCTCGGGGCTGGTGGAAGAACTGTCCTGGCCGGAGCGCCTGACCCGCGCGGTGGCCCTGTCCGCCGCAACCGTCCGGGCCCCGGCAGCGGGCGAGTTCGATGCGGCTACCTACGAAGAGCTGCTGCCGCGCGTGGTGGTGACGGACCATCCGGCGGCAGCGTGAGTGGGGAGGGCGGCCGGTCCTCTACGGGCGCTGCAGCCCGGCAGCGGCGTCACGGCCCCCAGACGGCGATGCTCTTGACCGGCCACGGGGTCTTGGCCGAGTAGTGCCCCTCGGTCAGGTCGAATCGCTTGCCGTAGCACCCTGTATCGCTGTAGAAGGTCACCCGGTGCCTGTTCTGATTGGACACCGACCGCACATCGCCATCGAATCCGTTGCACCCCGACGTGGGGCTGATCACTGAGTACCCGTGGCCCCCGAAGTTCGGCTGCGACCACCCGCAGATGTTGCCCTTCGGGCACTTGGCAGCGGCGTCGGCGGTTCCCGCAGTGAGCGGCAGAACGGCCAGCAGTGCGGCACCGGTCAGCGCTAAGGCGCGCATCTTCATACGTAATCTCCCCTGAACAGGTGGACGTTTGTGATCAGTCGACCATGATCAAGGGGAGCACGGCAACCAACATTCGGGCGGGGACGAACCCCCCTGGCCTCCGAAGTGGCAGTCGCCGCCTACGGCTTGGCCCCGCCCCGCTGCAGCCACACCTGATCCAGGTTGGCGTTGCACTGGTTGCCCTGCCCGCAGGAAATCTCGATGGTGTTGGTGCCCTTGTTCAGGGTGACGGGTGCCCAGGTGGTCTGCCAGCCCTTCTCCCAGTCACCCTTCGGCGAGTGGATGAAGTTCTTCAGGCCGAGCGGCTGAGCGTTGGGCTTGCCATTGACCGCCAGCGTCGCATTGGCGTCCTCGCCCGGGATGCCGTAGCGCACGTACAGCCGGTAATCGCCCGCTTGCGGCGCATCCGCCTTCCACTGCACCTTCGCCCCGACCTGATTGAAACCGGCGACGTACGTACCGCTCGCCGAATGGGAGCCCTGAATGTCCGTGGCGGCCCCTGCCCCGCCGTCCAGACGCAAGCTGGCCGCATCTTCCTTGGGCAGCGCACCCGGCTTCGTCTTGCCGGTCTTCTTACCGTTGGGCTTGACCGAATCACCGGCCGTGGGGCCCTGCTTGCCGGCCTCGCCGGCCTTGGATTCGTTGCCGTTGTTGAGCATCGCCACGCCGATGCCTATGCAGACCACCGCGACCACCGAAACCGCGCCTATCAGCAGGCCGTTGCGGTTGCGGCGCGGCTCGGGGCCGTCCGGGGCCGGGGCGCTGCGCGTGCGGTCGCCGCCGGGGAGGGTCTCCGGCGCGGCGTAGTGGGCGTTCTGCTGCCCGTACGTCGTCGGCTGCTGCGGCTGCTGGCCGTACTGGCGCTCGCCGACCGCGCGCACCTGGTTGTAGGACGTCCGCGGAATGCCCGGCTGCCGCGTCGGCGCACCGGTGCCCGCCGAGCCCGGTGCGCCGCCCTCGCCGCCTTCCGAGCGGTAGAGATAGGCGAACGGGTCGTCGTTCTCCGGCGTGTCCGCGCCGTTGTTGCCGGCCGTCATTCCGTGTCACTCCCAAGCGGTCTGTGTGCGCGTCTGTCATGCGTGTCTACGCGTCCGCAGGCATCTGCTGCGTGAACTGTCTTCAGGGCCCCCGGCGGCGCCGCGCCGCATCGGCGCAGCCTACCCCGTCGACACGCCCGCACACCGGGCCCGGAGGGGCACAAGATCGCTACGGATCGGTGAATAGCTGGTGCAGACGCCGAGCGCGGCGGGTGTGAGATACGCGGCATCCGGCCCGGCCGACGCGGTACGCGCCCGGCGGCGGGCGCCGCTCAGCCCGCGGCGCGCCGGTTCGTCTTCGAGCGCGAGCGCTTCTCGACGTACATCCGCTGGTCGGCCGACTCCAGCACTTCCTCAGCCGTCATCCCGCAGCTCGCCCAGCCGATGCCGAAACTGGCGCCCACCCGCACCGCCCGGCCCTCCACCCGGATCGGCGGGATGATCGCGTTGCGCAGCCGCACCGCGAGGTCCTGGGCATCGGCCGTGCCGAGGCCGTCGGCGAGCACCACGAATTCATCGCCGCCGAGCCGGGCGACCGTATCGCCGTCCCGGACGCCGCTGGTCAGCCGGCGGGCGACCTCTATCAGCACGGCGTCGCCGGTGTTGTGGCCGAAGCGGTCGTTGATCGATTTGAAGCCGTCGAGGTCGCAGAAGAGCACCGCGAGCCCCTTGGAGCCGTCGTCGGCCGGCCCGTCCGCGGGGGCGACGAGATGGACATGGTGGTCGAACGGCGCCGGGGCGTTGCCCTCGAAACCGTCGATCCCCTCGAACGGCTCCTTGCCGTCGGTCCGGAAGCCGTGCGGATCGGAGCCGGGGCCGCCCGCGGAGGCGTAGGCGTCGGCCATCGAGCCCGGCGGGCGGGAGCACAGCCTGGCGCCGAGCCGGGCCCGCAGCTCGGCGCTGTTGGGCAGCCCGGTCAGCGAATCGTGGCTGGCGCGGTGGGCGAGCTGCAGCTCGTGCCGCTTGCGCTCCTCGATGTCCTCGACGTGGGTGAGCAGGAACCGGGGGCCGTCGGCGGTGTCGGCGACGACGGAGTTGCGCAGCGAGACCCACACATAGGTGCCGTCCCGGCGGGCCAGCCGCAGCTCGGCGCGGCCGCCCTCGGCGGAGGTGCGCAGCAGGGTGCCGATGTCCTCGGGGTGGACGAGGTCGGAGAAGGAGTAGCGGCGCATCCCGGACGCCGGGCGGCCCAGCAGCCGGCACAGCGCGTCATTGGTGCGCAGCAGCCGTCCGTGCTGGTCACCGCCCATTTCGGCGACGGCCATCCCGCTCGGCGCATACTCGAACGCCTGCCGGAAGCTCTCCTCGCTGGCCCGCAGCGCCTGCTGCTCGCGCTCCAGCCGGACCAGCGCCCGCTGCATGTTCGCCCGCAGCCGGGCGTTGCTGATGGCGATCGCGGACTGGAAGGCGTACATCTGCAGGGCTTCCTGGCCCCAGGCGCCGGGCCGCCGGCCGTTGCGCGGCCGGTCGACGGAGATCACCCCGAGCAGCTCGCCGCCGCCGTTGGCCGCGGTGTACATGGGCGCGAAGAGGCGGTCCATGGAGTGCCACTCGTCGGGGAACCGGGGCGCGGGTCCGGCCGTGTGCCATTGCGGTACGTCGTCGTCATCGAGCACCCAGCCCTCGGTGTGCGGGATGAAGATGAGGTCGCCCCAGCGCTCGCCCATGGACAGCCGGCGGTCCCAGGCGGCCCGGGAGCCGACGCGTCCGGCCATCAGCGCCTCGGCGCCCGCGCTGCCGGCGACCGCGGCGACGACGAGATCGCCGTCGGGGCGGACGAGATTGACGGCGGCCAGCTCGAAGCCGAGTCCGGTGATCGCGCCATCGGCGACGGTCTGCAACGTGTCCGCGAGGCTACGTGCGGTATTCAGCTCCGCGACCACTTGATGAAGCTGCCGCAGGGTCGCAAGGCGGACGTATGGCTCCGACTCGGTCTCCATCGTTCGCTCTCCCTGAGACCTCGACAGCAAACTCCACGATTCTTTGTCGTCCGATTCCACGCTCACTGAATCACAGTGAGCTGTTCACTCGGTACACAGGGTCAACAATTAGGGCCTGCTGTGACTCAAGTCACAGACCGTGAAGGACGGTTGGCGATCTTCCATATAACCCGCAACGGGAGCTCGCCTTCACCCTTTCTACACTTCCTGAACGCAAATTCCGAGCGTTCCGGACTTCGGTCGTCAGACCTAGGACGCAAGTGGTGCGAGGGCCCGATGCGCGCCGGGGCCGGCCGAAGTTAGCGTTCATGGCGTGTTCACGAAAACCCCAGCCGATTCGACGACCGCCGGGCCCGCCGCCCTTTCCACGCCGACCGTCGCCCTCGCATCCGTGCCGGACGACGCCCCGATCCCGCATTCTGTTGGGGTGAGTGACGACGAGTTCCGTGCCGCCCTGTCCCGCCTCGCCGCCGGCGTGGTGCTGATCACCGCCCATGACCCGGACGACGGACCCCAGGGCGAGGACGTCGGCATGACCGCCACGGCGTTCCTGTCCGTCTCCCTCGATCCGCCACTCGTGATGGTGAGCGTTCGCAACGACTCGCGGATGGACGACCTGCTGGAGCTGCAGCCGCGGTGGGCCGTTTCGGTGCTCTCGGGGCATCAGCGGCAGATTGCCGGACGATTCGCGATGAAGGGCCGTATCAGCGACAGGCTCCTCTTCGCGGACATCCCGTTCGTACGGGGCGAAGTGTCCGGCGCTCCGCTCATCGACGGCGCCCTGGCGACCCTGGAGTGCCGCACCGAGCAGCGGGTCGTGGCCGGCGACCACACCCTCGTCATCGCCCGCGTCCTGGCCAGCTCGGTCTCGAGCGAGGACGACGGGCCGCTGACGTACTTCCGGGGGAAGTACCGCCAGTTGGGGTGAGGCGGGGTCGGCCTGCGGCGAGGAGGTGTCGGCAGGCGGTGGGGAGGCGTCGGGAGGCGGTGGGGAGGCGTCGGGAGGCGTCGGTCGACGGTGAGGACGGGCCGACTGCCGGCGGGACGGGCCGCCCACGGGGGCCGGGGCACGCCGCCGTGCCGGTCTCCCTCCGGCGCTGGTCAGGTCCAGTCGCGGCCCGAGCGGCCGCGCTTGGTGTCGCCGCGCTGCTTCTTCTCGCGCAGCCGCCGCTCGTTGATGCCCCGCGGGATCCGCGACTTACGGCGCGGCTTCGGCGGCGGCGCGGTGGCCTCGGCGAGCAGCGCGGCCAGCCGGACGGCGGCGGTCTCGCGGTTGCGCCACTGGGAGCGGTGCTCGGAGGCGCGTACCGACAGCACGCCGTCGACCAGCCGGCCCGCCAGCCGTTCCAGGGCGCGCTCCTTCCACACGGGCGGCAGCGCCTGCGTCTTGTCGAGGTCGAAGCGCAGCTCGACCTGGCTGTCACTGGTGTTGACGTGCTGGCCGCCCGGACCGGAGGACCGCGAGAATCGCCATACGAGCTCGGCCTCCGGAAGGACGACCGAACCGCGGATGACATAGGGCCCGGACATGAGTCCTATGATCCCGCGCGCCACGGACCCCGTCATCCGCTTTTCCTGTCCATCGCAGCACATCCGCCCTCAGGATTCGGCAAAGAAAGTAAAGAGTGCTGGAACCTCCTGGTCCCCTGATGGCGTTGTGGAGGGTGACGGTAGCTTCGTCCGCAGTACGGAGCCCGACGCTTCGACGAGTCGACAAGGAAAGGGACATCCCATGGCTGTAAGCCTGTCCAAGGGTGGCAACGTCTCGCTCACCAAGGAGGCACCAGGCCTGACCGCCGTCACGGTCGGCCTCGGCTGGGACGTCCGCACCACCACCGGCACGGACTTCGACCTCGACGCGAGCGCCATCGCGGTGAACGGCAACGGCAAGGTCTACTCGGACCAGCACTTCGTCTTCTTCAACAACAAGGCCACGCCGGACCAGTCGATCGTCCACACGGGCGACAACGTCACCGGCCAGGGCGAGGGCGACGACGAGCAGATCAACGTCAACCTGGCGGCGCTGCCGGCCGACATCGACAAGATCGTCTTCCCGGTCTCCATCTACGACGCCGAGAACCGCAGCCAGAACTTCGGCCAGGTGCGCAACGCCTTCATCCGCATCGTCAACCAGGCCGGCGGCACCGAAATCGCCCGCTACGACCTCAGCGAGGACGCCGCCACCGAGACCGCCATGGTCTTCGGCGAGCTCTACCGCAACGGCGCGGAGTGGAAGTTCCGCGCCGTGGGCCAGGGTTACGCGTCGGGCCTCGTCGGCATCGCCCAGGACTTCGGCGTCAACGTCTGAGACGTCCGCCCGCATTCCGGCGCACAGCGCGCAGCGGAGGGCCGGTTCCCCCTAGGGGAGCCGGCCCTCGGCGTTTTCGGGGGCGCGGCGGGGCGGGCGGGTGTACGACGCCCCGTCAGGCGACCGCGTCCTCGGCGGCCGCCTCGGACGGGGCGGCCAGCGTCGCCACCTCGTCCAGGGACAGCCCGAGCGTGCCGGCCAGCGCGGCGACCGTGAAGAACGCCGGCGTCGGCGCCCGGCCGGTCTCGATCTTCCGCAGCGTCTCGGCGGACAGTCCCGCCGCCGCCGCGACCTCGACCATGCTCCGCGCGCCACGTGCCGCACGCAGCAGCGCGCCGAGCCGCTCACCGCGTTCACGTTCCCAGGGGGTCAGTGGAGTTCGCACCATGCCCGTGATACTAATACCGGTAAACAAATACCGGTAAAGAAATAACGCCTGCCGCGGGGTCGGCCGGCGCGCTCGGGAGGTCGTACCCATGGTGGAGATCAAGACGGATGCCGAACTCGACGCGATGCGGGCGGCCGGCCGGGTCGTGGCCGACGCGCTGGCCGCGGTGCGCGCGGCGGCCGCCCCGGGCGTGCGGCTGCTGGACCTGGACGAGGTCGCCCGTACGGTCCTGCGCGAGGCCGGCGCCACCTCACCGTTCCTCAGCTACCGCCCGTCCTTCGCCCCCACCCCGTTCCCCGCCGTCCTCTGCATCTCCGTCAATGACGCGATCGTGCACGGCGTCCCGGAGGGCTCCCGACTGCGCGACGGCGACCTGGTGAGCATCGACTGCGGTGCCCTCCTGGACGGCTGGGCCGGCGACGCGGCCCTCAGCTTCACGGTCGGCACGCCCCGCCGGGAGGACCAGCAGCTCATGGACACCACCCGGCAGGCCCTGGAGGCGGGCATCGCGGCAGCCGTCGTCGGCGCCCGGATCGGCGACATCTCCCACGCGATCGGCACCGTCGGACGCGCCGCCGGCTACGGCATCCCCGAGGACTTCGGCGGTCACGGCATCGGCCGCCGGATGCACGAGGACCCCGCGGTCCCCAACGAGGGCCGCCCCGGCCGCGGCCTCGTCCTCCGCCACGGCCTGGTCCTCGCCATCGAGCCGATGTTCCTCGCCGGCGGCAAGGACACCTACTACGCAGCCGACGACGGCTGGACCTTGCGCACCACGGACGCCTCCCGCGCCGCCCACTTCGAACACACGGTGGCGGTGACGGAGGAGGGGCCGCGGGTTCTTACGGGGGTGTAGGGGCAGGGTGTGGGGCGGTGCGGGATCGGGGTCGTGGCGAGTGGCAGGGGGCGTGGGGGGAGCGCCGGCGGGGGCGGCCGCGGCACCCCCGGCCGACAGCCACGATGGCCAAGCGGGCAACCCGACCAGCAGCCACGAGGGTCAATCGGGCAACCCGGCCAGCGGCTGCGATGGCCAATCGGGCAACCCCAGCCAGCGGCTGCGGGGCGGCGACCGCGACAACCGACGCGGCCGGTAGCCCGCCACCCCGGCGTGACACCATCAGGGCGTGATCGACCTCGGCTACTCCCTCTCCCGCCGCTTTCCGGACCCGCCGCAGATGGACTACCGGACCGCGGACGTGCGCACCCTGCGCCATGACCTCTTCTGCGGCGACGTCTACCTCGCCGACACGAAGACGGACCGCGAGCTGTCCACGGCCTGGGGCTGGGTGCCCGTCCTCGACTTCGCCTGGGCGCTGTGCGACATCGTCGAGCAGCTCGACACCGACCCCCGCGGCAACCGCTCCGCCCGCCCGATCCACGCCGAGCTGGACTTCACCGAGTCGGCCGACCGGATTTTCTTCGAGCGCCGCTTCGGATGGGTGGACGTGGACGCCGACTGGATGGCGGCCGACGAAGCCCCGCTCACCTTCAATCACTCCGCACTGCGCCGCGAGGCCCGCGACTTCCTGCACGACCTGATCGCCGACCTCACCGATATGCACGACGGCCTCGGCGACAACCCCGCCATCTGGGACCTCCAGGCCCGCTTCCCGCGCATCTGACCCCCTTCCCGCGCACCCGGGCCCGTCCCAGCTCCCTCGCATCCGGCCACCGGACCGGCCGCCTTGCCCCTCACCCTGCCACCGGACCGGCCACGCCCTGCCCCCATCCCGAGCCCCTCCTGGCGCCCTCCCGGGTCCCCCTGACCCACCACTCAACTCCCCCTAACTCCCCCTGGCGCGCCCCTCCCGCTCCACTCCCCCCTCACTCCACCCGTACTCCGATCTGCGCCGCGAACGCCGGGGCGAGATCGAGCAGTTGGGCAGCGCTGATCACCGCGCCCGACAGGCGGTCGATCCCCCGCGCGATGTCCACCGCGGCCGCACCCCGCAGATCGACGTCCTTCATCCGCGCCTCGGAGAAGTCCACCCGCGCCAGGGTGCAGTCGTCGAACGTCACCCGTTCCAGCACCGCCCCCGCGAAGTCCGCCTCGATCAGCACACACCCCTCGAAGGCGACGTCCCGCAGCTTGGCCGTCCGCAGATTCGGGAAGTCGATCTTCCCGCCACGCACCACCACCCGCTCCAGCACCGCACCGTGCAGCTGCGTCCCACCGAGCCGGGGGTCCGACACCTCCACATCGCGCAGCGATGCCTGGGACAGGTCCGTGCCGACCCCGCGCACCCCGCTCAGCACACTGTCGATGATCCGCGCCCGGCCGAGCCCCGTCTCGTCGAGCGTGCACCTCCTGACCGCGCAGTCCATGAACCGGGCGCCGCGCGCCGACTGCCCGCCCCAGTCGGCGTCCGCGAACTCCAGCCCGTCGTAATCCCCTTCCTCCTCCAGCTCGCCCCCGTCGTACGCGGTCAGCTCCGGCAACCGCACCTCCGGCCGCCGCACCGCCCGCACCGTCCCCTTGCCGCGCTGCCCTGCCACGCGCTCACCGCCTTCCGTCCCGCCGCGCCGCGCCGCCCCGTGCCGATCCACGACTTTCCGCACCTGCACAACCCATCGTGAACCACCCCACTGACAACGCACGCTGACCTGCGACTTCGCCACTGATCGCCACGACGCCTCCCGCCGAAGCCCCGTGGACCCAGGGGCTGAGCCGCCAGCGCAAACAAGAAGAGGGCGGACAGGTCAGGCCGGCTGGGCAGCGCCAGAGCGCCCCCTCCCGCCAGGCTCCCGCCCGCCCTTCCTTCCCCCTCCCCTAACTACCGCACCACCGCCATCTCCCGCCCGGTCTCATTCAGTCGCCGCCCGCCCGACTCCGTACACGTCACGATGTCCTCGATCCGCACCCCGAACCGCCCCGGCAGATAGATCCCCGGCTCGATCGAGAAGCACATCCCGGGCACCAGGGTCAGATGCTCGCCCTCCACCAAATACGGCGGCTCGTGGGTGGTCACCCCGATGCCGTGCCCGGTCCGGTGGATGAAGTACTCGCCGTACCCCGCGGCCTTGATCACCTTCCGGGCCACCCGGTCGATGTCCTGGCACGCGACGCCCGGCCGCACCGCCTCGAACGCCGCCTGCTGCGCCTCCCGCACGATGTCGTGCACCTTGCGCTCCTCGGTGCCCGGCTGCCCGACGTGCACGGTCCGGGTCGTATCCGAGCCGTAGCCGTCCTTGAGGCCACCGAAGTCGAGCACGACCATGTCGCCGTCCTCGATGACCCGCTCCCCGGCCTCGTGGTGCGGATTGGCGCCGTTCGGGCCCGAGCCGACGATCGTGAAGTCCACCTGGCTGTGACCGTGCTCGACCAGCAGCCGTGCCAGATCCGCCGCCACCTCGGACTCCCGCCGCCCGCCGAAGGGCCGCCGCAGGATCTCCTCGTACGTCGCATCCGCGGCGGCTCCGGCCGCGGCCAGCCGCGACACCTCATGGGCGTCCTTGACCGCCCGCAGCATCGGCAGCACCTCCGTCAGCGCCGCGTAGGCACTACCCGGCAGCGACCGTTGGAGCCCCAGCAGATGCATCGCCCAGGTCGAGTCGGACAACCCGTAACGCCCCCGCGGGTCCACCCACTTGGCGACCGCGGCATACGGGTCCGCACCGTCGGTCCACCCCGACACCTCCAGCACCGGGGCCCCTACGGAACGCTCCGCATCCGGATACTCCAATACGGGCACCAGCAGCCGCGAGCGCCGCCCCGGCTCGATCACCAGGGCGGTCAGCCGCTCGGTGATCGCGGTCGGCCGGTAGCCGCACAGCCACGTCAGATCCGGCCCCGGAGTCACGATCAGCCCGGTCAGCCCGGCATCGGCGGCGGCCCGCCCGGCCCGCGCCATCCGCCGCTCGTAGTCCTCATGCGTCATCGAAGTCACCATGCCGGTGAACTTAGCGCCGCTACGCCCCCGGCGACCCGGCACACGCCCCCGCCACGCCCGAGCCGCTGACCGCCGGCGCCGGCGCCGGGTAGCGAGCGCAGCAAGCCTTGAACGCCAGAGAAGGCCTTCGCTCTCCACACCACCTTGCCGACCGTCGCCAACTGTGCTCCCCTGAAAGTGAGTTGGACCATCAGGTTGGGGGCCGCGTGGGGGACTTACGCACGGAACGGTGGCGCCGCTACGGACACGATCGTGTGTACGTGAACCGCGTAGCGGACTCGGCTGCAGTGGCCTGGTACGACTGCAGAACAGGAAAGATCAACATCCTGGACGAGAGCTATCGCGACGAAGCCTTGTCAGCCCTGACACCGTTCCTGGCATCCGAGCCGGATGTCACACCCGCAGCGGACCCACGAAGCCTCCCGGCCCCGCCCGCGACCGCCGCTCCGTCATCGAGCCAAGACCTGGCCACGAACGAGCCGGGAGCCTCGCTACGACGCCGGATCGAAGAGGTCGAACCGAGCCCCCTCCTGCGCACGCTCAAGCGGTGGTTCAAGCTGGACGCCGAATTACGCCCATGGGAGACCGGCCTCCAGGGCGAGCGCATCGCGGGCAAGAGCCTGAACCGGCTACGGCGGGACGGCTGGTACGTCCTGCACTCGGTGGAACTACCGAGCGGCGCCGACATCGACCACGTGGCCATCGGCCCACCCGGTGTCTTCACCATCAACACCAAGCACCACAGAGGCAGCAAGATCTGGCTGGGCGATCACGCCGCCATGGTCAACGGCCAGTCGACCCCCTACGTCCGGAACAGCCTCTTCGAGGCGCAGAGAGCAGCACGATTACTGACCCACACCTGCGGCTTCCCGGTGACGGTCCACCCCGTACTGGCCGTGGTCGGCGCCGCCATCGTGACCGTCCGGACCGCGGCCCCCTCGGTCCGCCTGATCGACGGAACCCACGCAGCCCGCGAACTCTCCGGACTCTCCCCCGTCCTCACCCCGCCCGACATCGAGCGCATATACGCCGCCGCCCGCGAGGGAGACACATGGCAGACCACGCCTAGAAGACCCGACCACGCGTGAGGGTCCGCGAAGCCCGGACGGACACGCCA
Source organism: Streptomyces sp. 2323.1 (assembly GCF_900221035.1). Taxonomy (NCBI): domain Bacteria; kingdom Bacillati; phylum Actinomycetota; class Actinomycetes; order Kitasatosporales; family Streptomycetaceae; genus Streptomyces; species Streptomyces sp. 2323.1. The sequence goes on from NZ_LT907981.1 coordinate 3,350,450, forward strand.
GAAGCCCCAGGCCAACCACCGGCCCGGGGCTTCGTCCCTGTTCAAACTCAGAGCCCCCTGTCGGATTCGAACCGACGACCTTCGCTTTACAAATTCGATCCGAGCCTATCCATGGCGCGAATCGGTGTAGCCGTATCGGCTGCGCTTGGCCGTGAGAAGGCACTGGCGTTCGCCGCCGTTGATGTCAGGCGTGGATGTCACGTGAGGTGCTTCAACGCCTCTGGGTAGAAGAACGTGCGGAGAGCCGGGCGTTGGAAGAGCCGTCGCAGGGTGATCAACGCTTTCACGGCACCGTAAATGCGGCCGGGGTTCGGCTCTGGCTCCGCTCATGATCCGCCGGACAGTCCTTGGGCCTGGGGCTGGTGTGTAGCTGCTGATCGTGCGGAACGTTGACGAATGGCTGAAACCCAGTCCACGCTGGCCCGATGAGCCGCATGACTGATGAGGAGATCGTCCGCGCCGTACGCGAGTTCGCTGCGATGCAGGCCGAGCGCGAGAAGCTGGCCGAGCGGGTAGCGGCGTTTCGTACCGCGGTGTCCCCGGAGGACTTGGCCGACCGCGATCGCTTCGGCCAAGCCATGGCGAAGATGGACGCGAAGCTCCTTCTGGAGTCCGTTGAGGTGCTGGACCGCCTGGGTATGACAACCGCCGCACAGGCTTGCTTCTACGTCGCTAAGGAAGAGGGTCTCGCCCCTACAGCCTGTCCGACGATTCGAGCTACGGACCCGTCGGACAAGCCCTAGCAGTTCGCCAGCTCCACCCCTTTCAAGGGTCCGCCGATCGTGGCGGGCCCTTTTTTCACGCCCGCCCCCATGTCCGGAGGGCCGATCCGCCATGCCAGAGACCCCCAACGCCCCCGCCGCCGACACCGGCGGGCAGGGCGAGCAGCCCACCGTCGAGAGCGACTTCCTCGCCGACGCCAAGGAGCGCCTGTACGGCCTCTTTCACCTGATCACCTTCCGCGGACTGCGCCGCGGCGAGGCGTGCGGCCTCCGCAAGACCGACCGGAACCGCGCACAGGAGATTCTGACCATCGCCACGCAACTCGTCCTCGACGGCTGGGAGGTCATCGAGAACACGCCCAAGACCGACAACGGCGAGCGCATTGTCGCCCTCGACGACTACACCGACGAAGTTCTCGACGATCAAGAGCTGCGACAAGAGGCCGAGCGCCTCGAATGGGGCGAGGCGTGGGTCGACTCCGGGCTCATGTTCACTCTGCCCGACGGGTCACCCAGCCACCCCGGCGAGCAACCCGTCCTCGACCAGACCGCCGAGCTCGTTGTCGACAAGGCCCTCGCGGATCGCCGAGGCTGCTGTCGAGCGCGATGGCCACACAATGGCCACACATGGGGGCACGAAGATCATCGCCCGTTCCCGTCCCGCAGGGTCCGCGCATAAAGAAAGCCCAGGTCAGGGACTAGCTGACCTGGACTTCTCAGAGCCCCCTGTCGGATTCGAACCGACGACCTTCGCTTTACAAGAGCGGTGCTCTGGCCAGCTGAGCTAAGGAGGCGTGCGTGAAGCAGTGTACCCAGGCTCGCCGGATGCCCGTCCCCAATTCGTGACTGCTGGGCTACTGACACCGGGGCCGGGCGCGGGTAACGTCACGGAGAGTCCATATCAGTGGACTACACCACTCCTTTTACTCGGATCGTCCGGCACGTTCCTGCCGGTGAAGGGACTTTTCACCATGGCTACGGTCACGTATGACCAGGCAACCCGTATCTACCCGGGTTCCGACAAGCCCGCCGTCGACAAACTGGACATCGCCATCGAGGACGGCGAGTTTCTGGTCCTGGTCGGCCCCTCCGGATGCGGCAAGTCCACCTCTCTGCGCATGCTCGCGGGGCTGGAGGACGTCGACGGAGGCGCCATCCGCATCGGGGACCGCGATGTCACCCACCTTCCGCCCAAGGACCGGGACATCGCCATGGTGTTCCAGAACTATGCGCTCTACCCGCATATGACGGTCGCGGACAACATGGGCTTTGCGCTCAAGATCGCCGGTGTGCCGAAGGCCGAGATCCGGCAGAAGGTCGAGGACGCGGCCAAGATCCTGGACCTGACCGAGTACCTGGGGCGCAAGCCCAAGGCGCTGTCCGGCGGCCAGCGGCAGCGTGTCGCGATGGGCCGGGCGATCGTCCGGGAGCCGCAGGTCTTCCTGATGGACGAGCCGCTGTCCAACCTGGACGCCAAGCTACGGGTGCAGACGCGTACGCAGATCGCGGGGCTTCAGCGCCGGCTCGGCATCACCACGGTGTACGTCACGCACGACCAGGTCGAGGCCATGACGATGGGCGACCGGGTCGCCGTGCTCAAGGACGGTCTGCTGCAGCAGATCGATTCGCCGCGGAACATGTACGACCGGCCGGCGAACCTGTTCGTGGCGGGGTTCATCGGGTCGCCCGCGATGAACCTGGTGGAGGTGCCGATCACCGACGGCGGTGTGAAGTTCGGCAACAGCGTGGTGCCGGTCAACCGCGAGGCGCTGGCCGCGGCCGCCGACAAGGGTGACCGGACGGTGACGGTGGGCGTGCGACCCGAGCACTTCGACATCGTCGAGCAGAACGGCGCCGCCGCGCAGTCGCTGTCCAAGGAGAGCGCGGACGCACCGGCCGGTCTGGCCATCACCGTCAATGTCGTCGAGGAGCTCGGCGCCGACGGCTATGTGTACGGCACCGCGGAGGTCGGCGGCGAGCTCAAGGACCTGGTCGTACGGGTCCACGGCCGCCAGGTCCCGGACAAGGGCAGCCGGCTGCACGTCGTGCCGCGGCCGGGCGAGACGCACGTCTTCTCGACGTCGTCCGGGGAGCGCCTCACCGACTGACATCGGGACGGGCATCGAGTGAGAGCGGCGGCGGTCCGGGGTAGTACTCGGTACCGCCGCCGCTGTGCTGTCCGGCTGCGCGGCAGTGCCACTACAGGGACATAACCGGGCTTTTCCTACCAGTGCGTCAACATCGGTACTGCACCGACGGGCCATTGCATCCCTCGATACGGTGACCAAATGTCGCCAAATCATCACTCCTCGCTACCATCTCGACCGTGAACTCCGCAGCCCGCCGCATCGGCAGAACTCTCGCCCTGGTCCTTCCCGTCGTCCTCGTGCTGTCCGGGACCCTCGCGGTCACCCGCGTCCCCTGGGCATCGACGGCCACCGACTCACAGGTACTGACCGCGTCCTCCGGAAGCGCCGCCACCAAGGCCGCGCACAGCACCCCCGAGGAGGCCCTGCGCCAGCGCCTCCTGGTCGAGCTCCAGGAGAAGGATCCGGGCATCGCCCTGACCCACCTCCAGGAGGCGACCACCAAGCGCCCCTCGCTGGCCAAGCACTGCGCTTCGATCGCCCGTGACCTCGGCCGTGCCGCGGTCGCCAAGTACGGCGCCGCACACCGCGCCCAGGCCTTCTCCCGCCCGGTCTGCGACACCTCCTTCGCCACCGGCGTCGCCGGCGCCCAGTGACCCCCGCACGCACCGCATAGGGTGCGCACCATGACAGGTGCCCAGCATCCTCACCCCACGCAGGCCGTGGTCCTGGCCGGCGGCCAGGGCTCACGTCTCCGCCCGTACACCGACGACCGCCCCAAGCCGATGGTCGAGATTCCCGGTACCGGGACCCCGATCATCGGCCATCAGCTGAACTGGCTGGCCGAGGAAGGCGTCACGGACGTGGTGGTCTCCTGCGGGCACCTCGCCGGCGTCCTCCAGGACTGGCTGGCCGACGCCCCACTCCCCATGCGCGTCACGACCGTTGTCGAGACCGAGCCGCTGGGCCGCGGCGGCGGGCTCAAGTACGCGGCCGGCTCGCTGCCCCGCCCGGACGAGCCCTGGTACGCCACCAACGGCGACATCTGGACCCGCTTCCCGCTCCGTGACATGGCCGCCTTCCATCACGAACGCGATGCCGAGGCCACCCTCGCGCTGGCCCGCCCGCACATTCCCTGGGGCGCCGTGGAGACCGACGCGTTCGGGCACGTCCTGGACTTCATCGAGTCGCCGCCGTCGCCGTATCTCATCAACGCCGGCGTGTACGTCTTCTCCGCTGCCTTCGCGGACCTGCTCCCCACCCGCGGCGACCACGAGCGCACCACGTTCCCGCGCCTCGCCCGCGAACGCCGGCTGGCCGGCTTCCCGCTCCCGCAGGGCGCCTACTGGCGTGCCATCGACACCGCCAAGGACCTCATCGAGGCCGCCAAGGAGCTGAGCGCGCAGGGGCGTTGAGGCGTTGGGGGCGTTGGGGGCGTTCGCCCACGGGCCTACGGGGCCTTCCTTACGCCCCCGTACCGTCGCGGCCGGCCCGTCGCCGCGCTCCCCGACCTCGCCACTCCCCCGCCGCTACGTTCTCCGTCGCCGCGTTCTCCACCGCCTTCCGCCGCCCCGTACATGCCTCTACACGCCCGTACATGCCTGTCCCCGACCGCTCCACCCTCCCCGTAGTGGCCGGTGGATACGGGCCGTACGGAGCGAGCGAGGCGATCGGGGACAGTGGCAGGGGGACGGTCAGCCCAGGAGGCCGCCCAGGGCGTCGCGGCCGGAGTCGCCCCCGGAGCCGCCGTTTCCGGAGCTTCCGGTGCCGGTGGTGCCGCCGCCGGTGCCGCCCGCGCTGGTGGGCACCCGGCTCGGTACCGGGGCGTGGCGGGTCGGCGGGTTCTGCTGGGGTGCGCTGGTGGTCGCCCCCGGCTGCTGGGAGAGGCCGCTGGTGCTGCCGGACGACCGGCCGGTGCCGGGTGCCGACGCGGACGGGGTGCCGGGCTTGTGGGCCTTGCGCGAGGCGTCCGCGGAGGGCGTGCCGTGGCGGGGTGCGGCGCTGCCGGGGTGCCGCTTGCCGGGCCGGGCGGTGTGCTTGTCCGGGCGGGGCAGCGGGGAGCCGGGCAGGTTGTTGATCGCGGGCTCTCCGGGCCGCGGGACGGTCGCCACCGTCGCGGACCGTACGGCCCCGCCGAGCAGCGAGCCGATGAGCAGGGTCAGTCCGGCCACCATCGCGGTCATCATGGCGCCGCGGCGCAGCACCCGGCGCCGCAGGTCGGCAACCTCGACGCGGGGGCCGAGCCGCCGCCAGGCCTCGCCGGCCAGCCGGCTGTCCATGGAGTAGACCGGGGCGCCCGCGATGATCAGCGGGCTCCAGGCGGCGAGGTAGATGATGTCGGGGGCGTCGTAGGCGGGGACGGTGCGCCAGCTGACGGTCATCAGCAGCGCCGCGGACAGCAGGGTGCCGATCGATGCGGCGACGCGCTGCCACAGCCCGCAGATGGTCAGGACGCCGACGACGACCTGGAGGAAGGCGACGGTCAGACCGGCGCCGACCGGGTGCGAGACCGCGAAGTCCCGCAGCGGCACGGCCAGTGCCCAGGGGTCGAGCGACTGCAGCCACTTGACCATCGAGCCCCGCTCGCCGCCGTCGAAGTAGACCGGGTCGCAGAGCTTGCCCATGCCGGCGTAGACGGAGATCAGGCCGAGGAAGATCCGCAGCGGGAGAAGGACGACGCCGAGGTTCATCCGGCGGCCGGGGTAGTACGCATGCCGTACGGAGTCGGCGCCGCGCCGCTTGGCGCCGGGGTCGTAGCCGTCCGGTGCCTCGAACCGGTCGTCGTCGTAGCCGTCGTCGAACCGGTCGCCGTCGCGGTAGGGAGGATTCCGGTAGGGGTGGTCGCTGTCGTATGCGCTGCCCACGGGGCGTACGCCGCGCAGCAGGGAGTCGGAGTCGGCGGGGCCGCGCTGGCCGATCACGGTCTGGGCGGGGGCGCCGTCGCCGAAACGGATCCGGGGCAGGACCTGGGTCGTGCCGACGTCCTCACCCTGGCCGCCGTCGAGGCCGATGCCCGAATCGCGCACCGCGTGCAGGAGTTGGGTGGTGGCGCCGGCCGTGCCGCCCGGTGCGGTGCGGCCGCTCCACACCACCGGTGCCCGGCGTCTGGCACCGGCGGCCGAACTGCTGAGGGCGGGGATGTGCGCGGTGTCGGCCACGGCGTGGCGCGCCGCGGGCGCGGCGAGCTGTACGCGGAAGCTGGCGTGGTTGACGATGACCTGCGCGGGATCGCACGGCACCTTGACCGAGCTCAGGCCCGGCTCGTCATCGAAGCCCGGCGAGCGTCCCCCCGTAGGCGTGCGGGGTGTTCTGGTGTCCACGCTCATCTAACCGAGTGACCCGCGCTTAAGACACTGCCTTGACCGGGTCGATCTGTCCGAGACCCGTCAAAAGATCACGGGATAGCGCAAAGACCTACGGTGGGTCAGGTCTTGCCCCAGGGTGTGGCGCGGGTCCGCACCGGCCACCCCGGGGCGCCCGGACTCAGCCGCGGCGGCGCGCCGCCTCCCACAGGACGACACCGGCCGCGACACCGGCGTTCAGCGACTCGGCGCCGCCCGGCATCGGGATCCGCACCCGGACGTCACAGGTCTCGCCGACCAGCCGCGACAGGCCCTTGCCCTCGCTGCCGACCACGATGACGACCGGGCCGTCCAGCGCCTCGACGTCCTGAAGCTCCAGCTCGCCGTCCGCGGCCAGACCGACGACCGTCAGACCGGCCTTCTGGTACGACTCCAGGGTCCGGGTCAGGTTGGTGGCGCGGGCGACCGGCGTCCGGGCCGCGGTGCCCGCCGAGGTCTTCCACGCACCGGCCGTCATACCGGCCGCGCGGCGCTCCGGCACGACCACGCCGTGGCCGCCGAAGGCGCACACCGAGCGGACGACCGCACCGAGGTTGCGCGGGTCGGTGACGCCGTCGAGCGCGACGATCAGCGGGTCGTCGCCGTCGTCGAAGGCGGCCGCGGCCAGGTCCTCGGGGTGGGCGTAGTCGTACGGCGGGACCTGGAGGACCAGGCCCTGGTGGTTGAGACCGTTGGTCATCCGGTCCAGCTCGGGGCGCGGCGCCTCCATCAGATTGACGTCGCCGCGCTCCGAGGCGAGCTGGAGTGCGGCGCGCACCCGCTCGTCGGTGTCGATGAACTGCTGGACGTAGAGGTTGGTCGCGGGCACGCCGTCGCGCAGCGCCTCGAAGACCGGGTTACGGCCGACGACCAGCTCGGCGGTGCCCTTGGCACCACCGCGGCGCGGCGCCGGACGGCGCGCCGCGGCCTGCTTCGCCTTGGCGTTGGCGACGCGGTTCTTGACGTGTCCCTTACGGGCGGACGCGGGCGGGGTCGGGCCCTTGCCCTCCAGGCTCCGGCGCCGCTTGCCGCCGCTGCCGACCTGCGCGCCCTTCTTGTTGGACGTGCGGCGGTTCCTGCGCTGGCTGTTGCCGGCCATGGGTCACCTGTTTCTTCACTGCTCTCGACGTCTCGCGACGTGGAGTGGGTACGTACGTATGGATTGAGTGTCGCTCGCGGCCACCGGGGCGGTCGAATCCGGGTGGCCGGCGGAGCGCGGGACGGGGGTCAGGACAGCGACCACCGGGGGCCCGAGGGGGTGTCCTCGATGGCGAGTCCGGACTGCTGGAGCTGGTCGCGGATGGCGTCGGCGGTGGCGTAGTCCTTGCGGGACCGGGCGGCCTGGCGCTGGTCGAGGACCAGGCGGACCAGGGAGTCGACCACGCCGTGCAGGTCCGTACCGCGGTCCGTGTCGCACGACCAGGCCTCGTCGAGCGGGTCCAGGCCGAGTACCCCGAGCATCGCCCGCAGCTCGGCCAGCCGGGCCACCGCGGCTTCCTTGTCGTCGGCGGTCAGCGCGGCATTGCCCTGCCGGACGGTGGTGTGCACGATCGCCAGCGCCTGCGGGACGCCCAGGTCGTCGTCCATCGCCTCGGCGAAGGCCGGCGGCACCTCGGGGGCCGGCTCGACGGGCCCGGCCTTCTCCACGACCCGCTGCACGAAGCCCTCGATCCGCGCGAACGCGGACTCGGCCTCGCGCAGCGCGTCCTCGCTGTACTCGATCATCGAGCGGTAGTGCGGGGTGCCCAGGTAGTAGCGCAGCACGATCGGGCGCCAGCGCTTGACCATCTCGGAGACCAGCAGGGAGTTGCCCAGCGACTTGGACATCTTCTCGCCGCTCATGGTCACCCAGGCGTTGTGCGTCCAGTACGCGGCGAAGTCGTCGCCGAAGGCCTTGGCCTGCGCGATCTCGTTCTCGTGGTGGGGGAAGATCAGGTCGATGCCGCCGCCGTGGATGTCGAAGGCTTCGCCCAGGTACTTGTGGGCCATCGCCGAGCACTCCAGGTGCCAGCCGGGGCGGCCGCGGCCCCAGGGGGTCTCCCAGCTGGGCTCGCCCTCCTTGGCCGCCTTCCACATCGCGAAGTCGCGCGGGTCCCGCTTGCCGGTCTCCCCCTCGCCGGAGGGCTGGAGGAGGTTGTCCAACTCCTGGTTGGACAGCTGGAGATACCCCGGGAACGACTTCACGTCGAAGTAGACGTTGCCGTCCACGGCGTAGGCGTGGCCGCGCTCGATCAGGCCGCGCATCATCTCGATCATCTCGGGGATGTGGCCGGTGGCGCGCGGCTCGTAGGTCGGACGCAGGCAGCCGAGGGCGTCGTAGGCCGTGTTGAAGGCGACCTCGTTCGCGTAGCCGACCGCCCACCACGGGCGGCCCTGCTCGGCCGACTTCTTGATGATCTTGTCGTCGATGTCCGTGATATTGCGCACGAACGTCACGTCGTAGCCGCGGTGGGCGAACCAGCGGCGCATGATGTCGAAGTTCAGCCCCGACCTGATGTGCCCGATGTGCGGGGCGGCCTGCACGGTGGCACCACACAGGTAGATCGAGACACAGCCCGGCACGAGCGGGGTGAAGTCGCGAATCTGCCGGGCGCTGGTGTCGTACAGGCGAATCGTCACGGAACCAGGGTAGTCGGAACGAGGCAGTGCCCCGCGACCCATTGAGCCACGGGGGAAGGGATCCGCGCCAACCGTCCGATTCGCCGTAAATGCCCGGCACTCATGGCGGTCCGGCGCCGGTTCAGATGCTGCCGACCACCTTGCGCGGGGTGATCCGGACCACGAGCCGCGGGGCGTCGTCGGCCGCGGCGGGATTGAAGTCGGCGTACGGCTTGCCGGTGTACTTCTGCGACAGCTCGTCGATCAGCTGCGGCCCGCCCTCGGTGGTGAGCGAGGCGGAGCCGCGCACCTCGGCGTAGGTGTACGGCGCGTCGAAGGGCTGGATGAGGACCGAGACACGGGGGTCGCGCCGGATGTTGGCCTCCTTGCGGCGGCCGACGGTCGTCGAGAACAGCAGATCGTCGCCGTCCCGCTTCACCCAGACCGGGGAGAGCTGCGGGCTGCCGTCGGGCTGGATCGTGGCCACGGTCACGAAGACCGGGGAGTCCAGGAGCTTCTTGAGGTCGTCGGACAGGGTGGCAGTCACGAGGGGTCCTTCCTGCGGGCCGTTCCGATGGACACGAACACTCCGATCCTCCTCCAACACCCGTGCGGCGCCCGGAATTCCCGCGCCATACGGGGGAATGCCGGGCGCCGCAGCGCACCTCGTGCCGGAGCGCGGTGCCAGAACGTCGGGTCAGGCCGTGCCGTCAGGCCGTACGGAAGACGATCGCCGTGGCGACCGCGGCCAGGCCCTCGGCGCGGCCGGTCAGCCCCAGTCCGTCCGAGGTCGTACCGGAGACCGAGACCGGCGCGCCGACGGCCGCCGACAGCGCCTTCTGCGCCTCGTCCCGCCGCTTGCCGACCTTGGGGCGTACGCCGATGACCTGCACCGCGACATTGCCGATGGTGAAGCCCTCGGCCCGGACGATCCGCGCGGCCTCGGCCAGCAGCGTCACACCGGAGGCGCCGGACCACTCGGGGCGGCCGGTGCCGAAGTGTGCGCCCAGGTCGCCGACGCCGGCCGCCGAGAACAGCGCGTCACAGGCGGCGTGTGCGACCACATCGCCGTCGCTGTGGCCGGCCAGGCCGTAGCCGTCGCTCTCCGCGGCGTCCCAGAGCAGCCCGGCGCACCAGAGCTCCCGGCCCTGCTCGAAGGCGTGCACGTCCGTGCCGATACCGACGAGCGGCAGCAGCGGGGCGGCGGGGGCCCCGGTGGGAAGCGGCTCAGACATAGCCATCGGTGGCCCTCCTGCGGGCGAGTACGGCCTCGGCCAGGACCAGGTCCAGCGGCCGGGTCACCTTGAATGCCTCCTCGTGGCCGGGGACGACCACGACCGGCGATCCGAGCCGCTCGACCAGCCCGGCGTCGTCCGTGGCGCCCTCGCCCTCGACGACGGTGTCGTGCGCCTTGCGCAGGGTCGCCAGATCGAAGCCCTGCGGGGTCTGCACGGCACGCAGCAGGGCCCGCTCCGGGGTGCCGACCACCGGCTCGGGCGTGCCCGGCGGCTGCGGCTCGACCTGCTTGACGGTGTCCGCCAGCGGCAGCGCGGGGACGACGGCGGGCGCACCGGCCCGTACGGCGGCGACCACCGCATCGACCGTGTCGGCCGGCACCAGCGGCCGCGCGGCGTCATGCACCAGCACGACCTCGATGGTGTCCGGGAGCGCCGCCAGACCGAGCTGTACGGACTCCTGGCGGGTCTGTCCGCCGGGGACGACCACGAGGTCGGTGCGCTCGGCGAGCGGATGCTCGTGCAGCAGGCGGCTGACCTCGGCGGCGCCGTCGGGTGGGGCGACCACCACGATGAGGGAGACGGCACGGGAGGCGGCCATCGCACGGACGGCGTGCACCAGCATGGGGGTGCCGCCCAGTGTGCGCAGCGCCTTGGGGGTGCCGGGACCGAGCCGGACACCGCGGCCGGCGGCGGGAATCACCGCGGCGGTGCGGACCGGGCGGGAGGGATCTGACATCGATGGCTCCGGAGTCCGGGGCAAGCCCGGAATTGACGCAGACAGGTTTGTTTCCTCGGGCGAGGTGGGTATGGCCTGGGAGTGCCCCCAGCTCATAGAGCTTGGGGGAGTGCCGGGCGCGACGCCTCGACCGGACCCTTCCGTGACACGGTCGAGAAAGCCGCCCGGGCCCGGCACGCCACACTGAGTCGGCGGTCCGTCGGCGATCTCAGCGAATCGCCGATCCGCCGGCAGATATGCCGCAGCGCCCGGCAACGGACCACTCCACCTGGGAAGTGGTCGTCACTCGGGCACCGCGGCATTACTACGTCGGCATTGCTATGTCGGCGCTGTCGTGGCTGCGCCGGACGCGTCGTCGGCGGACGCGTGACCCACGCACGCATGATCCGCACACGCTTGACCACCACGCGCTTGACCAACACACAGCGTCGTCAGGACGCGAGGACCTCGTCGAGCAGGGCCTCGGCCTTGTCCTCGTTGGTGTTCTCCGCGAGGGCGAGCTCGCTCACCAGAATCTGGCGCGCCTTCGCGAGCATCCTCTTCTCACCGGCGGAAAGCCCGCGCTCACGCTCACGCCGCCACAGGTCGCGCACCACTTCGGCAACCTTGATCACATCGCCGGAAGCGAGCTTCTCAAGATTTGCCTTGTAGCGACGGGACCAGTTCGTCGGCTCTTCGGCATACGGTGCGCGAAGCACCTCGAAGACCCGGTCCAGCCCGTCCTGACCAACCACGTCGCGTACGCCGACGAACTCCGCATTGTCCGCTGGCACACGAACAGTCAAGTCGCCCTGGGCGACCTTCAGCACCAAGTAGGTCTTGTCCACGCCTTTGATCTGGCGAGTTTCGATGGCCTCGATCAGCGCGGCCCCGTGATGGGGATAGACCACGGTGTCGCCAACCTTGAACGTCATGTGACAGGTACCCCTTCCGTGGCTATCCATGCTAACACGGGAACGGGCCGTTCTGAATGGCGTTTTCGCAGGTCAGGGCATATCTCGGGGCTTGACAACAGTAACCGGAACGTGCTGCGAGGGGTCGCGGAAGGCGGGTATTCGCAGGTCGGAGGGGCTGCACGGGTGAGTGGAAACATGCCCGTCACGTACCGGGAAGGCGGGGTTCGGGAGGTCGAACGTCCCGTTTTGCGCAGATCCGCATGAGCGAGTTCCGCTACTCCGTTCGGCTGCTCAGGGACCTCTCCCGAGCGATTCCTGAATTGATCACCATCCGGCGGCCGAGGAGTGTGATCAATTCCGCGAGGCCTTCACATTCTCTGCGAATACTGCTTTTCACCGGGGGATCCTGCCTGCTCTCACCCGAACGGCCGCTCGTCGAATTCCCGCCACGTTCTCGGTGCGCGTTCTCGTGGTGCGTCCGGATCTGTACGTCCGGATGTGCGCGCCGAACTGCTTGCCGAACTGCGCGTCGAACTGTGTGTCCTCGGGGTGAGCGATCTGTGTCCTGTTCCGTGGGCTGCTCTCCGGTCCACTCCGTGGCTCGTTCTGTGTTCCGTTCCGTGGCCGGTGGCGGGTTTCTCCGGAGGTCCTCGTGCGGGGGCCGGAAACCGGTCGTGAGCGGTGGTGGCGGGCCCTGAGGGCGCTGGGGGCGGGTCGGGTGCGGCGGCGTGAGGACGGCTCGGTAACCTAGCGGCGCTGACACACCCTTAGGGCGGCTTTACGCACCCGTCGTCATGACGCGTACGCAGTGCCGCCCCAGCCGTCCATCCGCGACCGGGCACGAAGTTCGGCCGCCGTAGCTCGTCAAGGAGATGCCGCCGCCGTGAGCCGCAGCCTTCGACGCGGCGTCCTCGCCGCCACCGTCCTTTCGCTCTCGATCGCCACGCTGTCCGCGTGCGGGGCCGGGAACGACGCCCAGACGCTGCAGGTCAAGCCGGACAACGCCGCGACCTCCGTCGGCGACATCAAGATCCAGAACGCGTCCGTCGTCACCCAGCCCGATGTGAACGCCAAGGGCCCGGCGGTGATCTCCGCGACGGTGTTCAACAACGGCGCCAAGGACCAGAAGCTGACCGCGATCTCCGTCGACGGCACCGGCCAGTCGGCCAAGCTCTCGCCGACCGCCGGCTCGGGCCCGGTCATCGTGCCCGCCGGCGGCTCCATCGTGATCGGCGGCAAGGGCGACGCCTCGGCCGTCCTGGCCAGCGGCCGGGAGGCCGTCAAGGACGGGAACGCCCAGCCGCTGACGTTCACCTTGAGCTCGGCCGGCAAGGTCAAGATCAACGCGTATGTCGTCCCGGCGACGAGCTACTTCGCGGGCTACGGGCCCTCCCAGCTGCCGCAGCCGTCCGGTTCGGCGTCCCCGTCGGGCTCCGCCAAGCCCTCGGCGTCGGGCAAGCCGTCCGGTTCGGCCAGCCCGTCCGGCTCCGCGAAGCCCTCGGGATCGGCGCACGGCGGTCACTGACCCCGGCCCGTCACAGCAAGGCGTCAGGGCGCCCCTCCGGCTCGGAGGGGCGCCCTGACGCGTACTGCGGCTCGCCACCCGGGCGGCGGCCGCTGAGCTGCTCAGGCCGCGTTTACGGCTCGAACTTGTACCCCAGGCCGCGGACCGTGACGAGGTAGCGCGGCGCGCCCGGGTCGGGCTCGATCTTGGCGCGCAGCCGCTTGACGTGCACGTCCAGGGTCTTGGTGTCGCCCACGTAGTCGGCGCCCCAGACCCGGTCGATGAGCTGCATCCGGGTCAGCACCCGGCCGGCGTTGCGCAGCAGCATTTCCAGGAGGTCGAACTCCTTGAGGGGCAGATCGACCTTGCCGCCGGAGACCGTGACGACATGGCGGTCCACGTCCATCCGGACCGGGCCGGCCTCCAGGGCCTGCGGGGTGACCTCCTCCGGCTCGCCGCGGCGGCGGAGCACGGCGCGGATGCGGGCGACGAGCTCGCGGGAGGAGAAGGGCTTGGTGACGTAGTCATCGGCTCCTATCTCCAGGCCGACGACCTTGTCGATCTCGCTGTCCTTGGCGGTCACCATGATGACCGGGACGTTGGAGCGGCCACGCAACTGGCGGCAGACCTCGGTACCGGGCAGGCCCGGCAGCATCAGGTCGAGCAGGACGAGGTCGGCGCCGTTGCGCTCGAATTCGTCCAGTCCGTCAGGGCCCGTAGCCGCGATGGCGACCTCGAAGCCCTCCTTACGGAGCATGTAAGACAGTGCGTCGCTGAACGATTCCTCGTCCTCGACGACGAGCACTCGGGTCACGGAAGGACCTCCGGGGCTGGGTGTGCAGGGAGTGGATCGTTGAAGGTCTCGTACGGGCGGTCCTCGTCGTCGAGGCCCTCCGCGGAGAGGTCGGCGGGCCGTTCGCGGTCGCGTACGGCCCCGGCTTCCGGGAGACGCAGGGTGAAGGTGGAGCCTTGTCCCTCAGCGCTCCACACCGTGACCTCCCCGCCGTGCGAGGCGGCCACATGCTTGACGATGGCGAGACCGAGGCCGGTCCCGCCGGTGGCGCGCGAGCGCGCCGGGTCCACACGGTAGAAGCGCTCGAAGATGCGCTCCCGATCCCTCTCGGATATCCCGATGCCCTGGTCGGTCACCGCGATCTCGATCAGGTCGCCACCGGGGGCGGAGACCCGCCGCCCGGCGATCCCGACGCGGGTGCGCGACGGGGAGTAGTTGACGGCGTTCTCGACGAGGTTGCCCAGGGCCGCCGCGAGCTGGCCGCGGTTGCCCCAGATGCTCAGGTCGCCGGGGCCGTCCTCGCGCCGCCCGCCGCCACCCCGGGCGGCGGAGCCTTCGGGCCCGCCGATCGACGTGGCCATGGTGATCTGCTTCGCGCCGGCCTGCTGGCGGCAGCGGTCGATCGCCTCGGCGACCAGTTCGTCGACCCGGACCGGCTCGGCGTCCTCCAGCGGGTCGTCGTTCTGCACCCGGGAGAGGTCGATGAGCTCCTGGACGAGGTTGGTCAGGCGGGTGGCCTCGTTCTGCATCCGGCCGGCGAAGCGCTCGACGGCCTCGGGGTCGTCGCTGGCGTCCATCACGGCCTCGGAGAGCAGCGAGAGCGCGCCGACGGGTGTCTTGAGCTCATGGCTGACGTTGGCCACGAAGTCGCGGCGGACCGCCTCTATGCGGCGGGCCTCCGTGAGGTCCTCGACCAGCAGCAGGACGAGCCGGGAGCCGAGCGGGGCGACTCTGGCGGAGACCGCGAGCGCCTCGCCGCGGCCGGTGCCGCGGCGCGGCAGATCCAGCTCGACCTGGCGTATCTCGCCGTCCCGGCGGGTGTCCCGGGCCATCTGCATCATCGGCTCGACGGCGAGCTTGCCGCCGCGGACCAGCCCGAGGGCGTACGCGGCGGAGCTGGCCTTGACGACGGCGTCGGCCTCGTCCAGCACCACGGCGGAGGAGCGGAGGACCGACAGCACGGTGTCGACCCCGGGCGGCAGCACGGCGTCCGTGTGCAGCGAGGTACGGGTGGGTTTGGCCTGGTCGCGTTCGCTCCAGCGGAACGCCAGCATGGCGAAGACGCCGGTGCACAGCCCGGCGATCGCTGCCACTGCGGCGACGGCCGCGTCCACGTTCATGACTCCAGGTTATGCGCCGGGTCGGACACTTCCCCAGGGTTGCGAGGCGCTGCCCTATCACACGTCGCCCAGAATTCACCGTGGCGTCCGCGCTGGTTCACTCCGGCAACCGGACGCGGGCGGGCGGCTGCCGGCCGGATGTCCCTTGGGGATACGCCGCGCGAGCCCCGCCCGGCCGGAGGGTGGCCAGGTGAACCGCGCGGCCGGCCCCGCGGCAGGCGATGCGTCGCCCAGAATTCACCTTCACGTCGGTGCCGGTTCACCCCCGGTGGCACCGCAGGTCGCGCGGCGCCCGCAGGGTGACGGTGCGGGTGCCGGAGCAATTCCGCACCGTCGCGCGACCGGGCACCCGGAGTGACCGCGGGGCGTCGGCCCCGCCGGCACACGGCACCGCGGAGTGAGCGCTCCGTGGGCCATCGCCCTCCTGGGATCCGGCTCGTGCGGGCACTGACCGTGAGAGCGTGGGCAGAGGTCACCTGTACCCCGTGCCACCTCCCACACCACCACTCGATGCGAGAGAAGGTCACAGATGCGGGACGCGTACCACGAGGAGCTTGATTCGATCGGCGAGGGCCTGGTCGAGATGGCCCGGCTCGTCGGCTCCGCGATCGGGCGCGCCACCACGGCGATTCTCGACGCGGACCTCAAGCTGGCCGAGAACGTCATCGCCGGCGACGAGAAGGTCGACGACCTCCAGCGCGACCTGGAGGCCCGGGCGATCGCCCTGCTGGCGCGCCAGCAGCCGGTCGCCACCGACCTGCGGATCGTCGTCACCTCGCTGCGGATGAGCGCCGACCTGGAGCGCTCCGGCGACCTGGCCCAGCACGTGGCCAAGCTGTCCCGGCTGCGCTTCCCGGAGACGGCCGTACCGCGCGATCTGCACGCCACCATCCTGGAGATGGGGCAGCTGGCGCAGCGCCTGATGGCCAAGGCCGCCGAGGTCATCATCACCAAGGACGTCGACCTCGCGCTCCAGCTGGAGCAGGACGACGACGCGATGGACATGCTGCACCGCACCCTCTTCCAGCACCTGATGGACGACCGCTGGAAGCACGGCATCGAGACGGCCGTGGACGTGACCCTGCTGGGCCGCTACTACGAGCGCTTCGCGGACCACGCGGTCTCCGTCGCCAAGCGGGTCGTCTACCTCGTCACCGGCGAGCACGCCGACGAGATCGCCTCCTCGTCGACGGCGGTGGAGGGCGCCTGACCGCGGCGGCGGGCGAAGGGCAGGAGTCCGTTTCCTGTGCCACCGGGCGCGGTTGACGTATGCCTCCGCGCGCCGTTGACGCGCCTGGTCGCCCGGGCATGCAATGGGCACCAGGTGACCCCTAGGAGGCAATGCATGGCACCCATGGCGGACTCCCACTACCCCGCGTCCCACGGCGCCCCGACGGTCGTCGAGCGCCCACGGCTCCCGGTGCTCGGCGCCTGTAGCTGCGGCCCCGGCTGCAGCTGCGGCTGCCAGTCGGGCGGACCGTGCCAGTGCGGCGGCGGCTGCTAGCGAGCTCGACGGCACAGCGCGACGGCGGCCCCGACCGGTTGATCTTCCGGTCGGGGCCGCTGCCGTTGCCGGCGTCTCAGTCCGGTCGTCCCGGGGTGGCCGCGGCCCGCGGGCCGCGGCCGTACGTCCGCGTCACAGGCTGAGCGGCACCGGATGGATCTCGTCCGCCTTGTGGCCGGCGCGCTCGTGGACCCGCTGCACGGCGCCCGCCGAGGGCGCCTCCGACAGGCAGAAGACGTCGCCGGAGTCGGGGTCGGCCCAGGCGTGCTCGAAGTGCACGCCCTCCTGGGCCTCGATGGCGAGGTCGGCCTGGTGCGCCGCCTTCAGCTGGTCGGCCGTGAGGCCCTCCATACCGCGGTGGATGTCCATGAACTTGGGCATCTGTCTCATCCTCCAGGTTGCGGACATGTGCCCCTCTTCCATGCTGCCCCCGCACGCCGCGGCCCGCCGGATCGAGCCGCACCCCGGGCGGCCACCCGCCCCCGCACAGCAGCGAGCCCCCCACCTGCGGAAAAACCGCGGGCAGGGGGCTCGACTGCGGGGTCCTGCTACTTCTTCTTCCCCTGGTTCTTCACTGCCTCGATGGCGGCCTTGGCGGCCTCCGGGTCGAGGTAGGTGCCGCCGGCCTTGACCGGGCGGAAGTCGGCGTCCAGCTCGTAGGCGAGCGGGATGCCGGTGGGGATGTTCAGGCCGGCGATGTCCTCGTCGGAGATGCCGTCGAGGTGCTTGACCAGGGCGCGCAGGCTGTTGCCGTGCGCGGCGACCAGGACCGTACGGCCGGCAAGGAGGTCCGGGACGATGCCGTCGTACCAGTACGGCAGCATGCGCGTGACGACGTCCTTGAGGCACTCCGTGCGCGGGCGCAACTCGCTGGGGATGTCGGCGTAGCGCGGGTCATCGCTCTGGGAGAACTCGGTGCCGTCCTCAAGGGCGGGCGGCGGGGTGTCGTACGAGCGGCGCCAGAGCATGAACTGCTCCTCGCCGAACTCGGCCAGCGTCTGCGCCTTGTCCTTCCCCTGGAGCGCACCGTAGTGGCGCTCGTTCAGCCGCCAGCTGCGGCGGACCGGGATCCAGTGGCGGTCGGCGGACTCCAGGGCCAGCTGCGCGGTGCGGATGGCGCGCTTCTGGAGGGAGGTGTGCACTACGTCGGGGAGCAGGCCGGCGTCCTTGAGCAGCTCTCCGCCGCGGACTGCCTCCTTCTCGCCCTTCTCGTTGAGATTGACGTCCACCCAGCCGGTGAACAGGTTCTTCGCGTTCCATTCGCTCTCGCCATGGCGGAGGAGGATCAGCTTGTACGGTGCGTCGGCCATGGCGTCGAGCGTAATCGAATCCCGGGGAGGGCCCTCCGGGGGTCCAGAACCTGGGCTTCCCGGCGACGTTTGACGCTTCCGATCAATTGAGTGGCGAGGCGCACCGCCCCGAAAGTAGGTTGCGGTCGTCGGCTGCACCACTTACGCCCATCCCGCCGCCGCGCAGCCGCCACCCGCCTCTTCACGACCACACCGCTTTCACGACCACGCCGCGCCGCACCATTCCTCGGGGGAACTGTCATGCCCACGCCTATACCGCCGCCTCGGCCGACCCTGCCGGCCCGGCTGCGCCGCGCCGCCGTGGAGAGCGTCTCCGGACTCCCCCGGCAGTTCTGGTGGCTGTGGACCAGCACCCTGATCAACCGGCTGGGCGCCTTCGTCGCCACCTTCCTCGCCCTCTATCTGACGGTCGAGCGCGGCTACTCCGCCTCGTACGCGGGCCTGGTCGGCGCGCTCTACGGACTCGGCGGGGTGCTCTCCTCCGTGGGCGCCGGCGTGCTCACCGACCGGCTCGGCCGCCGGCCGACGATGCTGATCGCGCAGCTGTCGACGGCGGCCTCGGTCGCGCTGCTCGGCTTCATGACGGACCCGGTGGCCATCGCGGCGGTGGCGTGCGTGGTCGGGATGGCGTCCAACGCCTCCCGCCCCGCCGTGCAGGCGATGATGGCGGACATCGTCGCCCCCGAGGACCGCGTCCGCGCCTTCGCCCTCAACTACTGGGCGATCAACCTCGGCTTCGCCGTCTCCTCCACCGCCGCCGGACTCATCGCCCAGCACGGCTATCTGGCCCTCTTCCTCGGCGAGGCCACGCTCGTCCTGGCCTGCGCCCTGGTCGTCTTCCGGAAGCTGCCGGAGACCCGGCCCGGCGACAGTCATGAAGCGGCCGGTACCCCCGCGCCCGAGGCCGTCTCCCTGCGCACCGTCCTGCGCGACGGCCGCTTCATGACCGTCGTCGGCCTCAATCTGCTGCTCGCCCTGCTCTTCCAGCAGGCGTATGTGTCGATGCCGGTGTCGATGGGCCAGGACGGCTTCTCCAGCGCCGACTTCGGCATGGTCATCGCCGTCAACGGCATCCTGATCGTCCTGCTGCAGATCCCCGTCACGCGGTTCATCGAGCACCGCAGTCCGGCGATGCTCCTGGTCGGCTCGGCCCTGCTGGCCGGTTACGGCTTCGGGCTCACCGCGCTGGCGGGCTCGGTCGCCATGTACGCGGTCGCCGTCGCCGTCTGGACCCTCGGCGAGATCATCAACTCCCCCACCCAGATGGGCCTGGTGGTCCGCCTCTCGCCGGTGCACGGCCGCGGCCGCTACCAGGGGATGTACTCGCTGTCCTGGTCCATCGCCTCCCTGACGGCACCTCTGCTCGGCGGCACGGTCATCGACCACTACGGAGCCGATGCGCTGTGGGCCGGCTGCGCGGCCGTCGGCACGGTGGCCGCGGCGGGCTACGGGCTGCTGCTGCGGAGGCTGCCCGGACAGGAACCGCACACCGCCCGGCGCGTCAGCGCGCCCGCCGAAAACCCGTCGAACCCCGCCCCCGCCGCGGCTACGCTCCCGGCATGCCCCCCGGGAAAACGTCCTTCGTCTGCCTG
The DNA here is from genome assembly GCF_900221035.1 of Streptomyces sp. 2323.1. Taxonomy (NCBI): domain Bacteria; kingdom Bacillati; phylum Actinomycetota; class Actinomycetes; order Kitasatosporales; family Streptomycetaceae; genus Streptomyces; species Streptomyces sp. 2323.1. Next base: position 3,370,111 of record NZ_LT907981.1, read on the forward strand.
CCCTGCCGGGCCTCGTACAAGCAGCCCTACCCCGAGCCCTACACCGGTGCCCACGAACGACGCTGCCCGCGCTGTGCGGAGCCGCTGATCCACGTCGGCTCCGCCTTCGCACCGCCGCGGCGCCGCGACACCGCCGGCTGGCGGGTGCTCTCGGTACTGCTGAACGCGGGCATCCGCTTCCACAAGAGCTGCTGCGGCGGGCCGGGTTACCGCCCCCGCACGCTCGCCGAGGTCCGCGAGCGGCGGGCGTACGCGAAGGCCACCGGCGAGCCGTTCGCCCGCGCACTGGTGCGGCACGAGATCCCGTAGCCGCCGACGGGGCCGGCCGCCGGGCCCGCTCATGAGGACGCCGCCGGGGCCCTTTTCACGGGCCCCGGCGGCGTCCTGCACGGCGTTCTCCCGCCTCAGTCGGTCACGAGCAGGAGGGCATCGGCTCAGCGGAAGGAGTGCGCCATCCATCCACCGCCGGTGTGGATACCGCCCACCGGCCGGTGGTGGCGGTGGTGACGGTGGTGGTGACGCCGGTGGTGGTGGTGCTTGCACTTGTCGTGGTGGCGACCCCAGCGGTGGTCCTCGTCGCCTCTCCGGCCATCGTCGTGGCGGGAGCTTGCCACCGAGGTTCCACTGTCCGTGGCGGGGCCCTCGACCGCGGACGAGGCGAACGCGGCGGGCGTCACCGCGAGCACCGCGGTGATGACGGCTGAGGCGAACAAGGTACGGGCAGTGCGCATAGGAGATGTTCCTTTCTGCCTACTGCGAAGGGAGACACAGCGTCGGCCATCCGAATCACCGTAGTGATATGACCCACAGTCAGCCTTTATGTCACGTTTCCTCCCGCGAGCACGTCACCCACGAGCGAAGAGCTGAGCTTTCCGGGTGGACTGCATGCGTAATTGACCCGTCAGGCCGAACGGCACGCCGGGGTGGTGTTTGGCCCGCTGAATCGCTGACTCCGGGTCGCTCGGGGGCGGTGCACGTGGAGTTCAGGATGTTGTGGTGGTGTAGCGCTGGGCCAATACGGAGACGGCCCGGGCGATGGCCTCCCGTAGTGCGGGCGGGCCGAGCACCTCTGCCTCCGTGCCGAGCCTGAGCAGGTCACCGACCGCGACCTCCGGCGCCTCCACCGGCATCTCCACCTGCACCCAGCCCTCGTGGTCGGGTGGCCCGGCGCTCTCCAGGGCTCGCGCACCCACCGCGCCGAACTGCACGGGCAGCAGCCGCTGCGCCTGCGGGGAGATCCGCAGGCGGGCAACTCCCTGGTGCAGAGCGGCCTCCAGGCGCCGGGACGCTTCCGCCCAGTAGGCGGCCAGCTCGAATCCGGCCGGCCGCTCGAAGACCTCTTCGGTGAGGTCCACGGCCAGGAACCGCGATATCCGGTAGGTCCGTACGGCCTGGTCCGCCCGCGCCACCAGGTACCAGATGCCGCCCTTGAGGACGAGGCCGAGCGGGTGCAGCTCCCGGTGCACCTCGCCGGCCCAGCGGCGGTAATGCGCACGCAGCACCCGCTGTTCCCACACCGCCTGCGCGACCGGCGCCAGCCACCCCACCGGGTCGGCGTCCCGGAACCAGGCCGGCGCATCCAGGTGGAACCGGTCCTGAATACGCCGGGCCCGCTCGGCCCGTTCGGCCGGGAGCACGGCTTGCAGCTTTTGCTGGGCGGTCGTCAGCACCGCTCCGAGGCCCAGCTCACGTGCCGGTCCGGGCACTCCGGCGAGGAAGAGCGCGCCGGCCTCGGCGTCGGTGAGCCCGGTCAGCCGCGTGCGGTAGCCGTCCATCAGGCGGTAGCCGCCGGCGGGCCCGCGGTCGGCGCAGACCGGGACGCCCGACGCACCGAGCGCCTCGATGTCCCGGTAGACCGTACGGACCGACACCTCCAGCTCGGCGGCGAGTTCAGGAGCGGTCATCCGCCCACGGTTCTGGAGCAGCAACAGCACGGACAGAAGCCGGTCGGCACGCATGGGGTCATTGTCCTGCCGTACCTGACAGACGGTGTCAGGTACGGCGGTCAGGCTGCTCACACACCGCACCACGGAACCGTGCGGCCGATCGAGAGGACAGCCATGCCCACGCACACGCAGACCACCGGCCATTTCACCTTCGCCGACTGGACGGAACACCCGGTCGGTCCGGGCGGAGCAGGCCCGAAGCTCGCCCACGCCTCCGTCGTCAACACCTTCTCCGGCGGCATCGAGGCGACCGGCACCACCTGCGAATACACCCTCGTCTACGTCACGGAGAAGACCGGTACGTTCACCGGCATGGAGCTGCTGACCGGCCGGCTCGACGGGCGCGAGGGCACCTTCGTCGTCGAGGAGCGCGGCTCGTTCGAGGCGGACGGCACCGTGCGCTGCGCCTTCGAGGTCGTGCCCGGCACGGGCACCGGAGAGCTGACCGGTCTGCGCGGCACCGGCAGCTTCACCACTACAGCCGGCGAACCGTCCGTGCCCTATGCCTTCGGCTACGACCTGGGGTGAGCTCGCCCGCCATGCCGGCCCGGAAGAGCCCGCCCCCTACGCCTCCGGCCGCCCACGCCCCTGGGTCAGATGCGCGAAGGCGTCGAGATTGCGGGTGGATTCGCCGCGGGAGACCCGCCACTCGTACTCCTTGCGGATGGCGGTGGCGAAGCCCATTTCGAGCAGGGTGTTGAAGCTGCCGTCGGCGTTCTCCAGGACGGTGCCGAGGATGCGGTCGAGCTCGTCGGGGGTGACGGCGGCGAGCGGGAGTTTGCCGACGAGGTAGATGTCGCCGAGCTTGTCGATGGCGTAACCGACGCCGTACAGGCGGGTGTTGCGCTCCAGCAGCCAGCGGTGCACGGCTGCGTCGTTCTCGTCGGGATGGCGGACGACGAAGGCGTTGATGGAGAGGGAGTGCTTGCCGACGATGAGCGAGCAGGTCGTGGAGAGCTTGCGGGTGCCGGGAAGCTTGACGACAAAGGTGCCGTCGGTGGGGCTCTCCCATTCCAGGCCGGCGTCGTCCAGCGCCGCCTCGATCACCTGTCGCGCGTCGTCAGCCATGGGGTGATCGTAGGTGACGGCGCCGCTCCTGCATCGCGGCGGTGTACACCTCGGCGGTCGCCGCGGCGGCCGTGTCCCAGCCGAAGGACTGGGCGTGGCGGGCGGCGTCGGTACCCATCCGGGCGGGCAGCGCCGGGTCGGCGACGAAACGGCCCAGCGCGCGGGCGTAGTCGGCGGGGTCGTGGCCGGCGACGAGGAAGCCGCTGACGCCGTCGCGCACGGCCACCGGCAGACCGCCGACCGCGGCCGCGATCACCGGGGTGCCACAGGCCTGGGCCTCGATGGCGACCAGGCCGAAGGACTCGCTGTACGAGGGCATGACCAGCACGGATGCGGCGCGGTACCAGTCGGCGAGCTGCTCCTGGCCGACCGGCGGGCGGAACTGCACCAGATCGGCGATGCCGAGCCGGGCGGCCAGCTTCTGCAGGCCCTCGGGCTTGGCCAGCCCGCTGCCGCTGGGGCCGCCCACGACGGGCACCACCAGACGGGAGCGCAGCGAGGGGTCCTCGTTCACCAGGGCGGCAACCGCCCGCAGCAGGACGTCGGGGGCCTTCAGCGGCTGTATGCGGCCGGCGAAGAGCGGGATGACCGCGTCCTGGGGCAGGCCGAGGCGGGCCCGGGCCGCGGCCCGGCTCTCGGTGACCGCACCGCCGGTGGGCCGGAAGCGGTCGAGGTTGACGCCGGGGTGGACCACCGCGACCTTGCCGGGCTCGGCCTCGTAATGCCGTACGAGCTCGTCCGACTCCTCGGCGGTGTTGGCTATCAGCCGGTCCGCGGCGCGCACGATCTGCGTCTCGCCGATGACCCGGGCGGCCGGCTCGGGGGTGTCACCGGCGGCCAGGGCGGCGTTCTTGACCTTGGCCATGGTGTGCATGGCGTGTACCAGCGGGGCGCCCCAGCGCTCGGCGGCCAGCCAGCCGACGTGGCCGGACAGCCAGTAGTGGGAGTGGACCAGGTCGTAATGGCCGGGGCGCTGGCCGGCCCAGGCCTGCATCACGCCATGGGTGAAGGCACACAGCTGCGCGGGCAGCTCCTCCTTGGCCAGGCCCTCGTACGGACCGGCGTCCACATGCCGTACGAGGACGCCGGGGGCGAGCTCGACGGCGGGCGGGAGGGTGCCGGTGGTGGCGCGGGTGAAGATCTCCACCTCGATGTTGATCGAGGCGAGCTTCCTGGCCAGCTCGACGATGTAGACGTTCATGCCGCCGGCGTCGCCGGTACCGGGCTGGTGCAACGGGGAGGTGTGGACGCTGAGCATGGCCACCCGGCGGGGGCGGCGGGGGCTGCCCGGCAGGCGCAGCCGGGGCTGGCCCGCGAACTGGCCATGGGGTCGGCTGCGGAGCCGGGACACGTATGGGCTCACGTCGAGCTACCTCCTAGGCGGGGCGGGCGGCGCGCCTCCGACCCCGTCCAACAACAGACCCCGGTCATCCATTTCCGTCCGGAGCGCTCCACCCACACTTTGCCAAAGCGTGACCAAGGGTGGGGTGGGGGTACGGCGGTGGGGAGCGGCTCGGCGTAATGGCCGGGCGGAATGGCCGGGCGGCACCTCGGCGGGCGGCCTGCCGGAGTGGCCGGCGGTACCGCGGCTGCCGGCCCGCCCCCGGCCACCCCATACTCTCGACGGCATGGCCCGCCGCCCCTCCGTCTTCGCCGCCCCGGCATCCGCACCGTCCCGACCCGTCGGAACCGCCACCCGCGGGACCACCAACCCCAACCGTCTGCGCCGTATGGACCGCTGGATAGCGGCCGAACACGGCGCCGTGCTGCGCCGCGCCGCCGACCCCGTCGCGGTCGACCTGGGCTACGGCGCGGCGCCCTGGACCGCGGTCGAGCTGCTCGGCCGGCTGCGGACGGTCCGGCCGGACGCCCGGGTCGTCGGCATAGAGATAGATCCGGCGCGGGTCGAGGCCGCCCGGTCCTACGAGCGGCCCGGGCTGGACTTCGTCCACGGCGGCTTCGAGGTGCCGCTGCCGGGGCCGCGTACCGGGGCGCCGGTCCTCATACGGGCCGCGAATGTGCTGCGGCAGTACGACGAGGACGAGGTGGCCGCCGTGTGGCAGCGGCTGTGCGCCCGGCTGGCGCCCGGCGGGCTGCTGGTCGAGGGCACCTGCGACGAGATCGGACGGCGGCACGTATGGGTCGCGCTGGGCCCCGAGGGGCCGCGCACGGTCACCTTCGCCACCCGGCTCGGCTCCCTGCGGACCCCCTCCGACCTGGCCGAACGCCTCCCGAAGGCGCTGATACACCGCAATGTCCCGGGCGAGGCGGTCCATGCCTTCCTCCGGGACTTCGACCGCGCCTGGGCCGCGGCCGCCCCCCTGGGCGCGCTGGGCGCACGCCAGCGGTGGCGCGCCGCCGTCCAGGCCCTGGCCACGGACTGGCCGCTGGCCGGCGACCCCCGGCGCCGCCGCCAGGGGGAGATCACGGTGCGGTGGGAGGCCCTGGCCCCCAGGGGCTGAGCCATCCGGCCCCTAGGGGCTGAGCCACCCGCCCCCTCGCGCGGCAGCTACCCGTCCGCCCCCGCGGCCGCCATGGCCCGCCGCTCGTCCGCCGCCCGCGCCCCGAGCTCCCGCAGCCGGCGCTCCGTCTCCGACCCGCGCGGGGCCGTGTACGTCACCAGTGCCTGGTCGGGGTCGGTGCTCAGCCGGAAGCTCTCGAAGGTGATCACGAGCTCGCCGACGTGCGGATGCAGCAGGCGCTTGGTGCCGCGCAGGCACTCGTACACCGCCTGGGTCTCCCAGAGCCGCCGGAAGTCCGCGCTGTGGTCGAGGAGTTCATTGACCACTGCACAGATCCGCGGGTCGTCGGGGTGCCGGCCGCTGTCGGCGCGCAGATTGCCGACCACCTCCACGGCCTTCGCCTCCCAGTCCGGGTGCAGGGCCCGCGCCACCGGGTCGAGGAAGACCAGCAGCGCGGTGTTCCGCCGGTCCGGGGCGAGCGCCTCCAGGTCGAAGGCGAAGCGGCCGCCGAGCGTGTTCCAGGCCAGGATGTCCAGACCGCGGCCGATGACCATGGCCGGGACGGTGGTGTCCATCGCGTCCAGCAGTTGCTGGATCTCCGGGCGCACGGTCTGCGCGGGGCCGGAGGCGGCGGGAAGACAGTCGTCGGCAGCCGGGCGCCGGGGCACCGCGACGTTGCGCAGATACGTCACCTCGCCGCCGGACAGCCGCAGCGCCCGGGCGATGGCGTCCAGGACGGAGTCGGAGATGGCGTGCGCCCGGCCCTGTTCGATGCGGGTGTAGTAGTCGACGCTGATGCCGGCGAGCTGGGCGACCTCCTCGCGCCGCAGCCCGCGCACCCGGCGCCGGCTCACCCCGTCGGGCAGGCCGAGCTCGGCCGGGTCGAGCGCCGCGCGGCGCGCCTTGAGGAACGAGCCGATCTCGATTTCCGCGTACAGCATCGGTCCAGTATGCGTGGCGCGGCGGGAGCCGGGCCCGGTCCCGCGGACCGGGCCCGGCTCCGAGAGCCTCCCGTCACCCCGCCGACGGCTCCGCCCCGGCGTCCGCCGGCTCCTCCGACGAGAAGGTCTCCAGGACCTCTTCCTCGTCCGGCTCCGGAAGATCGGCGGCCGCCACCTGCGTCAGGTTGGGGCCACCACCGAGCGGGGTCCAGTACACGGAGAAGTAGCCGTTCCCTTGGCCACCGGAGAGCCTGGTGTTGTCGAGGGACACCTTGACGGTGCCACCCTTTGCGACGGGAACGGACATCTGGTTCTTCGACTGCGGTGAACCGCTGAACGTCACTTGCGGTACGGAGATGGAATGTGTCACGCCGGCCGTGGTCGCCTGCGCGGTGAAGTATGCGTTGAGCTCTCGCCAGCCGGTGCTGGACGTGAAGTACAGACATGTCATGACGACGGTGAGGAACCCGGCACCATCCGCCCGGTACGTCGTTTCTCGAAAACCAGACGTGATGTAGTTGGAATGGAGCGTCTGCGAGCTGTTCTTGAAGATTCCGACAGTGCCGTAGGCGTTGAGGTTCGTTCCCGCGGCGGTGTCGAGGCGGCCCGTCTTGAGCCAGAGATATCCGTCGGCCCCGGGATCGACGGTGAGGTTCTTGGTGGTGGCGGCGCCGTTGAGCTGGGTGGTGCCGGCGACGGTGAATTTGCTCAGGACATTGACCTCGCGGCCCTCGGTGGAGAGCGTCAGCCGCCCCCCGATCGCGAGCGCACCGTAGGAACCGCTGCCTTCAATGGTCCGGACGTGCAGGGTGTTTGCGGTATTGACCGTGAGGTCCTTGGTGGTGGTGGCGCCGTTGAGGCTGGCGGTGCCGCCGACGGTGAGGTTCCTGGTGCTGGTGGCACCGTTGAGCTGGGTGGTGCCGTGGACGATGAGGTTGCCGACCTCCAGGTCCGGTTTGATGACGGACACCTGGGCGGACAGGATCCGCACGACGGGATTCGAGGCATCGCCGGTGGTGCCCCGCAGGTAGAACGTGGTGTCCGACTTGACGTTGGTGATGCGCTTGCTGGTGTCGTTGGTGACATCCAGATTGGTGTCGCCGTACAGCAGCTCATAGGTGGCGTTGGCGGAGCGCTCCCACGTCAACGTGACGTCGCCGCCGTTGTTGATGACGAGGGGCGTGCAGATGAGATTGCGCAGGTAGAAGTCCGCCGGGAATTTGCCCACGTTGAACGTGGTGGCCCTGGGCTGGAAAGCGCTCGACCCGGTGCGGGAACTCTCGGTGATGGTGATCGGGGACGTACCGACCTTCCGGTTGACCGGGATATCGGACAGCTGGATGGTGAATCCGGTGTCCGGGCCGATCGGCGCATGGCCGGCCGACGGGGTGAAGACGAATTCCTTCGCGGCGGAGTCCAGTCGGGCCGTCCAGCCGGACAGGCTGATCCGCGGGGTGACCTTGGCCAGGTCCGCGGCGAGGTCCGGCGACATCGGGCCGGCCGGGACCTTGACCTTGATCCATTGCACATCCGCCGGCGTACCGCTGTGCCGTGACCCGACGATCTGGAGCTCGCCCGGCTCCTCCGGCGCCTGGGGATTCTCCGGCGAGGCCTTCAACGGGTCCGGGCTGGTGGTGAGGGTGTACGCCAGCAGGGGTTCGTTGGCGGTGGTGTCTACGGTGCGGGTCGGGGAAACCAGGGCCATCGGGTGCTCCTTCAACCGTCAGGGACCGCGCCGTCCGCTGCCGAGGAGCGCAGCGGCGCGGCCTACGTGGTGATGCGGTCTCAGCGGTCGGTGCGGCTGTGCGCGGCGGCGTCGTCGAGCGTGAGGAAGCCGGAGCGGAGTTCGGGCCGGGCCAGGGGCAGGTCGTACTGGTCCTGGCTGAGGATGGGGAGCTGCTCCCAGGCGTCGCCGCGCTGCTCGGTCCAGGTCCAGCTGCCCACGACTCCGGCCGGGGTGGGCATGAGCACGGTCTCCTCGACCTCGTCCCGGGCACCCCGCAGTTCGGTGGTGGCGGCCAGTAGGGGGCCGGTACGGAAGTTCACGGTCATCCGGGCGATGGCCTGGTCGGTGAATTCCTGGGGGACGAAGACGCGCTTGGTGGCGAGGATGTCGGTGGTGGCGTGCACGGCGGCGCGCGGATCCAGCAGCACGGTGGCGACGGCGGTGCGGTGGTCGCCGAAGTTCAGGTGCAGGCTGGGGTTGTCGCCGATCGGCCGCAGATAACTGCCGCTGCCGGCGGCCGGGTCGATCACCGTCTCGAAGTGGTCGTAGTCGTCGTCGAGGACGTATCCGACGAGGCCGTCGTCGGTCTGCGCGGCCTCGCCGAGGCGGATCGCCCAGGGGTAGTCCGGCAGTTCCGGCTGCGGCGGGTCGAACAGGGCCTGCCAGCTGACATCGGTACGCAGCGGGCCGTGCAGGTCCATGGTCAGCCGGGTGCGTACGAGGGCGAGCGGCCGGCCGAGGAAGAAGCCGAGGCCCGGGTCGGCGGGGCCGTCCGGGTCGATGGTCTCCAGGGTGCGGTCGACCGTGGCCCGGAAGGCGTCGAAGGTCTGCGGGCCACGGCTCCGGACCGCGTGCAGCAGGTCGTGCGCGTGCCGCGAGCGGTCCCGCAGCTGGTCGAAGTCGGTCACCTCCGAGCCGGGCAGCACCGACCAGGAGACCTCGCGCCGGCCGGCGTCGTTCAGCGTCACCCGCAGTTCGCCGAGTGCGGCGCCGTCGGCCGCGTACACGACCAGGGAGCGGTCGAGGCGGTTGTGCAGCACCCATGCGCAGACGGGGTTGGCGCCGGGGGTCAGGTCGACGTCGTCGTCCTCGGCGGCGGACAGGAAGTCGAAGCGCAGCCGGGCGGGCTGGAGCAGGCGCGGGCCGAGTTCGACGAGGCGGTCGCTGTCGTAGCCGCTGACCGGGTGGGCCGGGCGCATGGTGCGGGACATCTCGGGCCGGAAGTGGCTGGGGTTGTCGATCAGGTTGACGGCGCGGCCGAACCGGTCGACGACGGCCAGGTCGAGGAAGGCCAGCTGGCCGGCGCGCAGTTCCTGGAACGTCGAGGGGGGCCACTCGTCCCAGTCGCTGGCGGGCAGACCGCCGGGGTCCGGTGGCGGATAGTCGCCGTTGCCGATGAGCGCGGCGGCCTCCCCGGTGGGCTGGAGGCCGGAGAGCGGCCGGCGTTGGGCGAGGGCGGCGCCGAACCCGTCGAGGGTCTGGGAGAGCAGGTCACGTTCCCGGGCGCCGGTGCGCAGCCGCCGCATCGTGTCGGCGGGGAGGCCGGTGCGCAGGCGGGCGTAGCTCTCCAGGGCACCGTCGAGACAGTGCCCGGCGGCGGGGGCGAGCATCTGCCGTCCGGAGACGACCAGGGGGGTGCCGGGTTCGCCGGTGCCCTGCCATTGGTAGCGGGAGCGTTCGATGAACGCCCAGTGGTCGGTGTCGTCTTCGCGGAACGGCAGCGGGAAGTACTCGGCCTTCCACAGCAGGTACAGCGGTTGCCACGGCATGCGCCAGGCGGTGGTGCCATATGCGGGCAGGGTGCCGGTGACCTCGCTGATCGCGCCGGTCCTCAGGGCCCGGTCGAGGATGAGGAACTCGCTGAGCAGGGCCGGGAAGCAGGCGGGCTGGTGGGTGAGGTCGAGCTGGCGGGCGACGGCGGCGACGTCGGCGGTGGTGATGCCCGAGGCGCGGGTGACCAGCCGCTCGGGGGTGCGGCACGGCAGGGGGGTGTCCCGGGTGAGCGGGGCGTGCAGGTGGGCGCCGTCGAGGGCGAGGACCGGGTCGGCGCTGTAGTCGTAGTCCTGGGCGGGGACGCGGAGCAGCCGGCGGGCGGTGCGCGGACCGTGGGCGGGGTAGAGGGCGGCCGTCCGCGCGTCCAGCTCGTCCTCGGTCCTGCCCCAGGGCACGGTACGGCGCTGTTCGGCGAGCCGGCGGGCGAGGGCGGTGACCTGGCCGGCGGCGCCCTCGGGGTAGGCGAGGTCGAGTTCGGCCTCGATCCGGTCGCGGAATTCGTCGGACTGGCGCGGGAGTTGGCTGAGCCACCACAGGTGGTAGAGGCGTTCCCGGGCGGCGTCGAGGGCGGCCTCGGTGGCATCGTGCTCGGCCTGTTTGCGGTTGAGTTCGGCGACGGTGTCCGCCTCTGCGGCGCGGGCGGCCGGCGGGGTGGGGTCGGCGTCCGGGTCGGGGTCGCGTTCGCCGATGAACCAGCGGTAGCCGCCCGGGACCGGGCCGAAGCCGGTGTCATGGGCGCGGCGGTCGGTGAGGATGTCGGCCTCGGGACGGTCGCGTTCGTCGAGGGCGTCGATGCCGCCGAGGAGGAAGGCGCGGAAGAGCTCCGCCTCCTGGGCGTCGAAGGCTCCGGCGCCGTCGGCCTGGGAGCCGAGCTCGGCGGCGGCCTCGGCGACGCTGTTGGCGACGATGGCGGTGACGTCCTCCCGGCGGGGGCAGTCGGATTCCGGGACCGGACCGGTGAGGTCCCAGTCCAGGCCGAGCACGGTCCCGGTGTAGACGGAGGTGCGGATGCCGCTTCCGGAACCGGGGGGCCTGGTCCACTGCAGGCGGTCCAGGAGGGTCGCGAGGTCCTCGGTGCCGGCCAGGATGTCGCTGTCCGGATCGGCGTACCAGCCGGCGACGAAGTAGCTCAGCCGCTCCGTGTCCGCTACCCCCTCCAGCGTGTCGTGCAGGGAGAACACGTTCGTGTTGTACGGCTGGAAGACGGAGAAGGTGAGCAGACCGGGGCCGATCGCGGTGAGGAAGGGCGCATGCGGGGTGGCCGGTTCGCGCCAGGGGCCGGTGAGTTCGTGGCACTTGCCGATCAGCGTGGCGGCCGGTTCGTCGCTGTCCGGGTCCTGGAAGGAGACGGTGCCGTCCATCGGGTCGAGATAGTCGCTCTCGACGACCCAGGCCGTCAGTGCGCGGGTGGTGTCGGTGTGGCGGACGACGAGCCACCGGTTGGGCACGAGCGCGAAGTCGCCGACGCCTTCCTCCTCGTCGTGCCGGCCGCGGGTGAGCGCGGCGGGCAGTTCCCACTGGAGGTAGACGCCGAGCCGGTCCTCGCGGCCGGTCCATTCCTCGGGGCTGGAGAAGGGCTCCGGCTCGGGCGGCACGCCGTCGCCGATGTCCTTGAAGTTGGTGATCCAGCGGTTGATCACATGCTCGGTGCCGGTGTCGCGGGTCTGCCGGTTGACGGCCAGCGCGGCGACCTCGACCGGTACGACCAGGGTGGTGTCCACGGACATGGTCCGGTGGGTCCTTTCGTTCGTCGCTCAGCGGGTGGCGGTCACGGCCGGGAGAAGGTCTGCACCTGCGGGGCGTTGATCAACTGCAGGGCGAATTGCGCGGACGAGATCCGCGGCACCCCGTGCGCCACGGACAGGGCGGGCACCAGGGCGTCGCCGCTGCCGTGGACATTGAGGACATCGCGGCCGCCGGGACGCAGAAAGCGGCCGAAGCCGGCCGGCCGCGGGAACTCGCCCTTGGGGTGGCCGATGCAGTCTCCGCTGATCTCGCGGAGCTCGATGGTGCCGACGTCGCCGATGCCGAAACAGATCCCGCGCGGCGGTTCGGCCAGCTCGAAGCGGTCGATCAGGCGCGGGTAGAGCAGCAGTTGGATGTCGGTGCCGTAGACGGCGCTGCGCAGCGGCTCGACGGGCGTGCCGCCGGCGTAGGCGGTGACGATGGTCCGTGGCCAGTTAGGGACCAGTTGGGAGTGGAGCAGCACCGCGCAGGCCGGGACCGGTCCGCCGGTGGTGGCCAGGGCGTTGAGATCGGCGTCCAGCGCGTGGCCGACGCCGATGCTGAGGGCCCCGTCCACCGCGGCCCGGATCCAGCAGGGGTCGGCGTAGGCAAAACGGATGCTCTCCGGCGGCAGGGCCCGGTCGTCGGGCACCAGGTGCTCCAGCCCGAGCATCTCCAGCCGTCGCAGCCGGTCGAGCCAGTCGGTGACGGTCGTGAACTCTTCCGCGGCGGCACGGGTCAGGACGGCGGCGACGCCCGGATCGGCGAGCAGGGCCCGCGGATCCGCAGGGGTGCGGCGGGCGCCGGGGGCGACGGACCGGCGCCGGCCGGCCCGCAGATCCGGCCCGGCCCCGTCCACCGCCTGTGTGAAGCGGGTGCCGTCGCCGTCCAGCAGCATCCGGTCGAAGGATTCGCAGGCCAGCGGCGCGGTGAGCTGACGGGCGGACACGACCCGGCCGGCCAGTTCGGGGTGGGACGCCAGGCGGCGCACGGCGGTGCGGGCGGCGGACCGGAACGCCATCAGCGCGCTGCGGAACCGGTCATCGGCCAGCGCGAGGACCCGCCCGGCGGTGAAGGCGGCGGCGTAGGCGGTGTCGAAGACCCCGTACTTCTCCAGGTAGATCAGCGCTTCGCCGGGGGATTCCAGCCGGGTCGCCGCCGGGCCGGGCAACTCGGCGGCGGGCCGGGCGGTGAGGGGGCCGCGGTGGAACGCGACGGTCCGCTCCCCGGTCTCCAGTCGCTGCGGCAGCGCGACGGCGCCGCCTGCCATCCGGTCGAGGGCTTCTTGCTGCGGAGCCGTCGGCCGGTCCGGTGCGGCGGCCGGCACCCGCAGCCGCAGCTCCGCCTCCGGGCGCGGGGTGCTGCCGTCGGTGGTGGCCAGGTTCTGGCAGACATCGCCGAAGCCGGTGCCGGAGTCCACCTCGCTGGTGAAGGACCAGCAGGTGAGAGACACCAGCCGGACACCTTCGGACGGAGCCGGGTCGGTCAGATACGTATCGAAGCCTTCGAGGGAGACGAGGTGCACGACGTGCCGGCCACCGGTGGCGGCAGGGAACCGGTTCGCCACCACGACCGCATTGAGTTCCTTCTCGTCCGGTTCCGGGTCGTCCCCGGCGCGGGTCGCGTCGGGCGGGCCGCCCTCCCGTACGTGGGCGAGGTAGCCCATCTCCACGGGCAGCGGGGCGACCGCGTCGAAGAGCGCCGCGGGGACCAGGACCGTCGCACAGTGCTCGTCGTACTCCTCGGGCCGCATGCTCTCCGGTGGCAGGACGGGGGTCTTGCCCGGGCCCAGCCCACCGTCGAGGTACTCCCGCACGGTCCCGGCGGCGACGGCGCCGACGGCGTCCCGGTCCTCGGGCAGTTCGTCCTCCCGGAACAACAACAGGGCCATCCAGGGCACTTCGTCCGGGTGGTCCGGTCCGAGCGGGCGGCTCCACGGCAGGCCGGGCGCGTCGAGGTTGAGGTGCGGGAGGGTCTGGCCGTACATGCCGACGGCGTCCGGCACGGGGAAGCGTGCGTTGATGGCGGCCGGGGCGATGCCGAAGCGCGGCTGGACGACGTCGAACGGCTGCGGCGTGGCGTCGATGACGCGGTCGGCGCCGTCGACGGCCCGGAGGGTCTGCCGGTTGTCGATCCGGTACCGGCCGGCGTAGAGGGAGGGGATGCGGTGGTCGAAGAACCGGGTGCGGTGCCGGGCGGCGGGGGTGCTGGTGCGAGGTCGGGGGCCGGAATCGGGGGTGGTGGTCACGGACGTGCCTTTCGACAGGGCGCGGTGTTCGACAGGACGCGGTGGTGGAAGGCGCCGTGGCGGGCGCGGGCGGGGAGGTGCGGCGCCAGGGCGGTCCGTACGGACAGACCGGCGGGGCGGATCCGTCCGTACGGGCCGCGCGGGGCGGCTCAGCCGGCCGGCACCAGCATCGGTTCGGCGGTGAAGGCGGTGCCCGCCGCGTGGGCGTACCCGCTCAGGTCGTCGTCGAGGGCGAGCGGACCGGCGCCGAGCTCGGTGAGCGCCTCGGCCAGCGCGGCGCGCTGGCCGCGGGTGCCGTCGGTGTCGATCCCGCCCGCGATCAGGCCGATGACCCCGCCGGGCCGCTCCGGCACGGGCCCCGCCGCCTCCTCGTCCGCGGACAACGGCTGGTTGCCGTCGGGGGCGATGGGGTCGAAGGAGAGGCCCTTCTCGTCGATGAATCCGGTGGAGGTGCCGTGGTCCACCGGCGGCGACACCAGCCGGACCCCGAGAATCCGCCCCGGGATCAGCCCCTCACCGGGGGCGTCCGCCTTCTCCCCCCACAGGCCGTTGGGCACACTGCCGCGAAGCGGCGTACGAGCCCAGTCCGTCAGGCTCTCCGCCCCGCCGTTGTAACTGAGCCACACCCGCAGCTCGCTCTGCCGGTCCTTGAGCCGCATGGGGAGGATGTCCAGCGTGTCGTCGGTCTCGACCGGGGTGGTGCTGTCGCGGTCCAGGTACAGCCTGCTGACCGGCGCCTGGGTATCGGCGGTGAAGGTGAAACCGCCGCTGTCGACGAGCCACGGTGCGCTCCCCTCGCGGGTGGACGGGGCGCCTTCACCGACGTAGCCGGTGACCGGGGTGGTGCGGACCATGTTCTCGGGCGGGGGCAGCATGCCCTGGAAGCCGCCCCAGCCCAGGGCGGGTTCCCCGCTGCGGCGGTCGGCCCCGAAGCCGATGGTGAAGGAGATGAACCACAGGTGGACGGTGGCCTCGCCGCCGACCGCGGGTCCCCACACCCGCAGGCTGACCCCCACCTCGATGGAGATCCGGACCTTGACGAACCACACCTTGATGGTGGCGGAGACCCCGACCCTGATCCCGAGGCCCACATCGAAGTAGAAGGGGTTCCACTCCAGCAGGGCGTCGAACCGGGCGCTGAGCCAGGCGCGCAGCATCCCCGACTGGAAGACCACGTCCAGTCCGCCGCCGGCCATCAGCGACTTCGGGGTGAAGGCGGCGTACGCGCTGCCCGTGATGTTGACCGTGGAGCCGACGCCCCAGGTGATGCCGGCGGGCTGCTGTTTGGGATAGCGGGCGGGCAGCTCCCGTCCGCGCGGCAGCGCACCGAGGATCAGCGCGAAGTCACCGGCGTGCGCGTGCTCCCCGAACCAGAACTTCATCCCGACGCCGCCGCGCAGCTTGCAGTTCGGGTCGATGAGGAAGGTCTTCTCGGTGAAGCCCGCGCTGATGCTCAGTTCGCCCGCGGTGGGCCGCAGCGTGGCCTCGATGCCGATCTCCACCCGGGCGATTTTCTTCTCGCTCTTGGTGGGCAGGTGGGCGCCGGCCACCCCGAGCAGACTGATCGTCAGGTCCGAGCCGGTCTGCACCAGCGCCATCGCATGGCCGCGCAGGGTCTCGAAGCAGTCGAAGGCCAGACCGGCGGCGAACCACAGATCACCCTCCTGCGGCCGCACCCACGGAGCGGAGCCGCCGATCAGCTCACTCAGCACCTTGAGCGGATCGACCTCTTCGTCATCGGCGCCGATCTCACCCGGATTGTCGAGGGCGATCAGGAACGGGAAGCTTCCCAGCGCATCGGCCGACGGCACCCGCACCCGGCTGTTCCAGCCGAACCCGGCGGAGATGCCGCGCACCTGGAACATCGGCGGGCCGAACCCGGTCTCGCTGCCCAGCGACCCGTACGCGAACAGGGACGGCTGGGCCCCGCTGCCGTCGGGCACCACGTACGCACCCGTGGCGGAGCCGTTGAACGCCCCGGTGTCCACCAGGAGCACCCCGCCGACCACGGTCTTGTACGGCGGGGAGGCCGGCAGCGCGGTCAGCGCCCCGGCGATCCGCAGCGGCGGGTTCACATAGTCGACGCTCAGACCGTTCTCCCCGCCGGGCGTACCGATCGGCGACCAGCCGCGCACCGTCGGGGAGTCGAGCAGGCGCACGCCCTGGCGGCGGCGCACCGGAGGGCGGGGGGTGAGGATGCCGTGTTCGGTGAGCAACGCCCGTGGGGCGCGGTCCCGTTCGCGCTCGGCAGCGGTCCGGAGGCGGGCCGGGGGCAGCGCCCGGCCCAGGCCGTCCAGCCGTCCCGGGTCGGCCCGCGGTGCCGGGCGCCTGCCGGTCAGCGGAAGGTAGTGGCCGTCCCTCACCACCCAGGCACCGGGCAGGAGTTCGACGTTGCCGGCCGGGACACCCTCGACGAGCATCAGCGCACGGCCGCCGCCCAGATCGGCGGCGGCCAGTGCTCCGGTCACCAGCCCGTCCTCGGCGGTGAACTCCATGCGGACCGGCACCGGCACCGGGGACGCGGTGGTGACGGTCCGCCCGGTGACCCACAGCTCCTTGGCGTCGCACAGCGCGCCGTCGACGCGCAGCACGCTGCCGTGGAACACCAGGCTCACGGCGCCGTCGCCCAGAAAGGATGCCGGGATCTCGATGGCTGCACCCGGCGCCGCCTCTTCAAGGATGTCCCGGATGTCGCCCACACGTACCGTCACAGCTTCCAGCCCCCGAACCACGCAGAAGGGATAGACAGACCAGACAAGGCCCGGCGGCAGGAACATCACATACCCGGCGCCTCGCCCACTGTGTCCGGTATGCGGCGGGCGGCACAACCACGCCTGACCGAGTTGGCCGGAAGCCCTCTCGCGCGGCGTGAAATCACCGAACGTGAGCGAGTGGTGACGGAACGTTTCGGTGCGCGCGGAGCCGATGCCTTCACCGCTACGGCGCCCAGGCCCGCCCGCTCCCCGCTCTCCCCGGGAGAGCGACACCAGGACCAGGAACGGCCACCGGCGCTTCCTCGGACCTCGAAGAAAAATGGCTTCTTGATTGTCCCATTTAATTCGCCGGTCACCGCAGAGCCACGATCCGGCGATATGCTGCTCGATTGCCCTTCGATTGCCGGCCGAATCCGGTGAACCCGCGGACCGGCGGGGACCGCCTCGGGACGATGACGAACACTCCCCCATTTTCGAGAAGTGGCCGACTCAATCATCCGGGGCGCCCGCCGAGGCCCCCGACAACGGCGACCCCGGCGGCTTTTCCGGCTTTACTGGCTATTTCTTGGCCTTCCCGTAGGCCTCACGAATGGAGGCGGGCACCCGGCCGCGCTCGCTGACCTCGTACCCCTTCGACTTCGCCCAGGCCCTGATGGCGGCGGTGTCCTCGCCGCTCGGCGCCGCCTGCCGCGGCTTTTTGGACTTACGCGTCTTGCGGCCCACCCGCGTGAACGGCGCGACGGCCTCCAGCAGCTTGTCGTAGCTGTCCGGGCCCAGGTCGATCTCGTAAGTGACGCCGTCAAGAGCCAAGGTGTGCGTGCTGACCTCGGCGGTCTCTTCACCCGTGAGGTCATCCGCGTAGATGGTGATTACTTTCTGTGCCATGCCGCGATTTTACGTCCCGCCGGTGAAATCGCAGCATCACGGATCCGGCAGGCCAGTTTCGGATCCGTGCGGAGAATATTGCGGGGCGCGCGCATTAGCGCTTTCGGCGTCGCCTGGCTGCCGTGCTTGCCGTGCTCCTTCGCGCCCCCGGACATGCGCCCCGACCCGCAGGCCCTTGCGGGCATCGGGCAGCGGGGCACGCCCCGCAACTTCCGTCCGATCTTCGAGTCCCGGCGCTCCGCCCATTCGGACAGCGACTCGTCGTCCATCTCGCTTCCCCACGATTCGGCGGCACCGTCCCCAGGAGAGTAGTGCTCCCGTGGGCGTGACCGCGGGGCAACGGCGGTCTTGGCTAGGGCTGCGTAATCCACTGCTCCCCCTCCCTCTCCACCGGAACCCCGTCATGCTGCGGATGCCGTCGCAGCAACACGCGGCAGTCAACGGCCTTCGTCTTGTCACCGCTCCGTTCGGCATCCGCCAGTTCGGCTCGCAGCGTCCGGCACTTGGCACAGCTCACAGCGACCGCCCCAGCGGTCCGTACTGCTGCCGCCGCGCGTAGTCCTGATGCACCCGTGCGCGAAGGCGCGTCAAAGCCTCGCTGTCGTTGTCGGCGGTCCGCTCGTGCTCCGGATGGTCGCCGGCACCGGCTGTTGCGCCTGTCGGCTCGTCCGCGTCGTCGCGTTGCTGAGCAGTGGGGCGTGTGGGGGGAGTGTGCTTCCGGGGCAACGTCCGCTCCTCTCTGTAGTGGTTCCACTACCGGGGCGGTTCAGCGTGACCTAGAGTCAGAAGTCCTTTCAACTTGTCAGAGGAGGGGGAAGCGTTGGTGAAAGCCCGTTGAATCGCAAGGAGTTGACGCCGGAGAGAAGCCCTCGGGAAGCCTTCGGTGCGCGTTTACGCAGCTCGCGAGAGGCCCGCGGCTGGACCCAAGATGAGCTTGCCGAACGAATGGGGTATTCCAGTACGCACATTTCCGCGGTCGAAACTGGTCGGAAGCCCCCGACCTTGCGCTTTTCGCGCAGTGCCGACCGCACCTTCGGCACCGAAGGCACCGTGGACACGTTCGAGCGTCAGTGGCGCGAGATCCGGCACGGCAGCCTGTTGGAGGGCTTCCCGGAATACGTCGGCCATGAGGGCCGGGCAGCGGAAATCCGGCTGTACGAAGTGGGGATCATTCCGGGCCTGTTGCAGACCCCGGAGTATGCGTCCGTGCTCGCGGGGAGTGCCGTCAAGCGCGGAGCGATCACGCCCGAGCAGGCGGACGAACGGGTGTCGCTCGTCGCGGAACGGCAAGCGGCGCTCGTCCGTACGCCCCCACCGCTGGTGTTCGTGGTGCTGGACGAGAGCTGCATCCGCCGGCCCATCGGCGGACCGGCTGTCATGGAGGCCCAGTTGGCACGGCTGATCGAGTTCGCCGAGCTGCCGAACACGGTGCTCCACGTCGCCCCGTTCGACATGGGGGAACGCCGCACGTTCCGCCTGCCGATCACCGTGCTGACGCTGCCGGACCGCTCGCTCATGTCGTATGCCGAGTCCGCTCAACGGGGCCATCTTGAGCGGGAAAGTACCTCGGTGCTGCCCATACTGACGGCCTACCATCAACTACAGGCCGACGCCCCCTCCCAAGCGGCGTCAGTAGCCATGATCAATGACTTACGAAAGGGCACGCCGTGACCGAACCCCTCCGATGGGTCAAATCCTCGTACAGCGACAACGGCGGACAGTGCATCGAGTGGGCACCGGAGCACGCGAACACCCACGGTGCCGTCCCCGTCAGGGACAGCAAGAACCCTCAGGGACCTGCTCTCCTCTTCCCCACCCCGCAGTGGGCGCACTTCGTGGCGTACGCCAAGGGGCAGTCCGTCTGAACCCGACAGTCACAGCCGAGGGCTCTCCCCCGCATACCGGGGAGGGCCCTCGTTGCGGTGTACACCGGTGCCGGGCCGAAGAGGTCCGGACGAGGCAGCGGTCTGCACGAGAGAGCTGGAGGTCGTGTGGCCCGAGCGAGAGCGGCCGATAAGAGAGATCTCTTCGGATGCGGATCCCGGTGACGCAAGATCTGCAGCAACGCAAGCGAGGGAGAATGTGACAGATTGGGTAAGAATATGCATGTTGTGAAGCGGGCCCCGAGAACGGCCCGTCTGGGTTTGCCGCCACGCTGAGACGTCTTTCCCGAGGGAGCGGCTGCATGGGCACACCTCACGGGCGAGAGCTCTGGAGGCGATCGGCACTCCGTGCCCCCAGCCGGCCCGCCTCGACCCGACCGGGGCCGGGCCTCACGAGGCGCATGGCCACTGCCGCGGCCGCCCTCGCCCTCGTCTGCGGCCTTGCGGCAACGGGCTGCGGCGGCGTCGCGTCCGAAGGCGGTCCCAGGGCCGGCGCGGGGGTGGGGGCGGTCGGTGTAGTCCTTCCGACGACCACGCCGTTCTGGCGGGCCTACGACGCTGCCATCCCTCCGCAGGCCAAGGCGCACGGCGTCAAGGCGCTGCCCACGGTGAATTCCAATTCCGACATCGACAAGCAGCTCTCCGATATCCACACCTTGCTGGTCCAGCGCGTCAAGGGCCTCGTCGTCGCGCCGGTGGATTCGGCGGCGATCCGGCCCGGCTTGCGCGCGGCCGAGGAGGAGGGGGTTCCGGTGGTCGCAGTGGACGCCGTACCGGACAGCGGCAAGATCGCCATGGCGGTCCGCGCGGACAACCGTGCCTTCGGCCGGAAGGCATGCCATTACCTCGGCAACGCCGTCAAGACCGGCAAGGTCGTACAGATCCAGGGTGACCTGGCATCGGTCAACGGCCGGGAGCGCACGGACTCCTTCAGCACCTGTATGGCCAAGAACTACCCCCGCATCAAGGTGCTGAACATCCCCGCGGCCTGGCAGGCCGGCAAGGCCGGGGCCGGCCTGGAGGCGCTGTACAACGTCAATCCGGAAATCAAAGGCATCTACCTGCAGGCAGGCGGCGCATATCTGGTGCCGACCCTGTCGATCCTCGAACGCCACAACGCCCTGTTCCCCGTCGGCGACCCCAGGCACATCACCATCGTCGCCAACGACGGTATCCCGCAGGAACTCGATGCGATCCGCAAGGGAGAGATCGACGCCACCGTCTCTCAGCCCGTCGATCTGTATGCGAAATACGCCATGAGCTACATCAAGAAGGCCATGCGCGGGCAGACCTTCTCACCAGGGCCGACGGACCACGGCAGCACCATTGTCCGGTTGCCCAACGGACTGCTTGAGGACCAGCTCCCCGCTCCGATGGTGACCAAGCGAAACGTCAACAGCCCCTCGCTGTGGGGCAACCGCCTCTGATACTCCCGTTGCACTTCGGGGCGAGGCCCGCCAAGGCCGGGCCGGGCAGCGGGCCACGGCCCCCACCCTCACGCCATATGCGGCACCCCGTGACCGAACGGTCGAACGGGGCGCTCTGTCACGGGCATTGAGCCAAGAGGTCGATGCCGTACAAGGATGCCGCGTTGACCGACGAGAACTGTTGCCGTTCCGCGTCTGAGGAGAAGTGGTTCAGGAACGAATCGATTTCTTCTCTGGTAGGCCGTTGGAAGGGGTAGTCGGTGGAGAAAATCAACCGGTCGACGGAGGTGACGGACAGGGCATGCTGCAGGAGAGCCGGGTTGAGCATGCCGGAAGTGGTGATAAAGAAATTGGACCGGATGTAGTCCGATACCGATCGCTGCAAGCCGGCGATGCGGGAGAGGCTGTCGGCTCGGTCCAGCCAGAACAGCAGCATCTCCCCCCAGTGGCCGAGCACGACCTGAAGGTCGGGATGACGGTCGAACGTACCTCGCAGAATCAGCCGCAGTGCCGCTGTTGCGGCGTCCATGTGCCACCCCCACCCGAAGGTGGCGAGGGCGAGATCCGTCATGGGGTCGAATCCGCGATAGGAGGCGTCACGGACGGCAGCCGAGGGCAGTTGGGGGTGGATGAACACCGGCTGGCCGAGTTCTGACGCGGCGGAGAAGAAGTCGTCATAGGCGAGGTCGTCGAGGTACAGGTCTCCTGAGCGGCCGTAGACCATGGTGCCTACGTGCCCCATGTCCGCGGCTCTTGCAAGCTCGCCCGCAACGTCCTTCGGCGACGACATGGGCAGAGTGGACAACGATCGGAAACGGGCCGGATTCCGGGCGACGGCCGCCGTGGCCACGTCGTTCGCGGCGCGGCTCAGCGCCAGGGCCTCCTTGGGCGGCAGCGGCTGGGCTCCCGGCGGCGTCAGGGCGAGGACCGACACGTCGATGCCCTGAGCGTCCATGGCTGCGATGCGGCCGGCCCCCAGGTCCTCCAGGCGTTCCTGATGGTCGCCCATCTCGTGGAAGACAAGGCTTTCGTCGTGGTGCGGCGCAGCGCGGAGTGCGGACGTCAAGTCCGGCATGATCCAGTGTTCTTCGACAGCGATGAGAGGCATGGTCCCCAGTGGTCGGTGGGCAGGGCTCACCAGGGCACGGTCCGACCCGAGCGGTCCAGATACGCCAGACCGGGCGTGCCCAGCTTGGACAGCAGGACGTCCACCAACAGCGGGACGCTCTCCTCGATGGTGAACGGTGCGTCCGGCCCACCGAGTGCGGTGCGAATCCAGCCCGGGGCCATGAGGACAATGGCACGCTGCGACTCGGCCTGCCGGATCGCGAAGCTGCGCAGGAACATGTTCAAGGCCGCTTTGCTGCCCCGGTAGACCTCACGGCCTGCGGTCGTGTTGTTCGTGATGCTGCCTTGCCCGGACGACATCGCTCCGATGAGTCCGGTGGGGGATACGAGGTCTTCGAGCGCTTCGATGACGCGCATGGGGCTGAGCGCGTTGGTGATCATCATCTCGACGAAATCGGCTGTGGGAACCGCGCCGATCGGTGTCTGCTCGTTGTTCGTGGTGCCTGCATTGACGAAGAGCAGGTCGAGCCGGCGTTGCGCGAGACGCTCGTGCAGGGGCGCCAGGTGGTGGGGCTCATTGATGTCGAGATGCTCGATGGTGACGTGCCCGTCGGCTCGGTCTGCGAGATCGTGCAGGGGCGTGCGGGCAGCGGTGTCGCGGACCGTGCCGATGACGCGCCACCCCCTGTCGAGGAATTCGGCCGCCATCGCGTGGCCGAGGCCGCGCGAGGCCCCGATGATGAGAGCGGTCGGCGTGTGCCGACCTGTGACAGTCGATGACATCCGGCGTCATCTCCGTTCTTGACGTGGTGAGCTCACTTCCTGCGTCCGTCACCGTGACCCGGGGTGGCGGCGGTCGGTGCCGCTGTGGCGCTTCATCTGCGCCTTTGTGCGTGGCAAGTCTGTCCACCGTGCCGTCGCCGGAGCGAGTCGAGGCGGCCTGTTCGTAGGATTCCCCCCATGGCAGGTGCATCAATGTCTGAGTCCGTCGCTGTCCAGCCCGATGACGTGCGAATCATTCGTGCACTGCAGATCGCCCCGCGGGCTTCCTTCGCCTCGATCGCGGTCGCGTGTGGCCTCACCGAAGGCGCCGTCAACCGCCGGTATCGTCGCCTGCGCGCCGACGGCGTCATCCGCGTCGCCGGCGTGATCAACCCGGGGGCGCTGGGACAGAGCAGGTGGCTGGTGCGACTCCGCTGCCGCCCCGGCAGCGTCGCAGCGATCGCCGGCGCACTCGCCAAGCGCGACGATGTCAACTGGGTAGCCCTGAGCGCAGCGGGCTGCGAAGTCACCTGCGCGACCCAGTCACGGAGTCGAGAACAGCGCGAAGACCTGCTCGGCCAACGACTTCCGCGCACCGCGGCGGTGCTCGACATCAACGCCTTCGCCATGCTCCGTCAGTTCATGGGAGGCCGCGGCCACTACTGGGCCGCCCTGCAAGGCGCGCTGTCCCCGGAGCAGGAGGCCATGCTCGGGAGCAACGGTTCCCCTTTCACCGAGTCCCCGGTCGTCACCCGCGATCCCGTGCACCCCACCGCTGAGGACGAGAAGATTCTCCAGGCTCTCGCTGCAGACGGGCGCGCCAGTCTCGTCGACCTCGCCGCGGCGGCGGACTCCACTCCGGGGCGCGTCTCACGTCGCCTGCACGGCTTGCTCCTGCGCCGCGTCGTCCACATCGACGTCGAGATCGCCGCAGCCGCTCTGGGCTATCACGCTCGGGCGGGCCTGTGGCTGCGGGTGCATCCGTCAGCGGTGAAGAATGTGGGACGCACGCTTGCGCAGGAACCCGAGATCGCCTTCGCCGCAGCCGTCTCCGGGCCTTACAACATCCACGCCGTCGCACACTGCCGCGACCTCGACGAGCTCTTCGAATTCACTTCGGATCGCATCGGGTCCTTGGCCGGCCTGCAGAGCATGGAGGTCTCACCTGTACTGCACTACGTCAAGCAGGCCGGCACGCTGCTGTCCGGCGATCGTCTCGTCGGGCCACCACATATTCGAGCGTGACCTGAGGCAGCCGGCAACCGCCCCCACCCTCACGCCACATGCAGCGCCGCGAGCAAAGCATCCACCAGGGGCCGGTCCCGTTCCTGGGTGAGGCGATGGCGGGCTTCGTCCGGGGAGAGCCACTCCAGGCGGTCGACCTCGGTGTTCGGGGTGAAGGCGCCGGCGAGGGCCTCGGCTGCCCAGTAACGGACCTGTTTGGGGCGGCCGTTGGCCACGTAGTAGGAGGTGGGCAGGGGCGCGCCGGGACGGCAGTCCATGCCGGTCTCCTCCGCGACCTCGCGCACCGCGCCGGCCAGGGCGCTCTCGCCGCGCTTCAACTTGCCTTTGGGGTGCGACCAGTCGTCGTACTTGGGGCGGTGGACGAGCGCGATCTCCAGGCCGTCCTCGGAGGCCGCGCGGCGCCACAGGACACAACCCGCGGCGCGTACCGGCCGCTGCACCACCGTCACGTCCTCAGCCCCTTCCGGCCGGTCACGGCATCCCTCCGGGCAGGTCGTGCGTTCCTGCCCCCGCGCGCGGCAGCCACACCCGGCCGAAGGCGAAGCGGGCCGCCTCCACCTCGTGCCGCTGGTCGGCGTGCAGCACGCCGAGGGCGTACGCGGTGGCCGGGGCGATGCGGGGGGTACGGGCCGCGGCGGCGGCCGCGGCGGCGGCCTCCGCGGCGTCGCGGTGCCACTCCAGCGCCCGGCCGGCTTCCGCCAGCCGGTGATCGGTGTCGTCCAGCGCGAGGACCTCGCGGGCGTAGCGGCTCAGCCGCACCAGCATCCGGACCTGGTGCCAGGGCGCGTCCTGGCGCTGGTCGGCGGCGAGCGCGGCGGCGTTGTACGGGTAGCCGGCGCGGGACAGCGGCAGCGCGGCCACCGCCTCCACCAGCCGCCGGTACGCCTGGTCGGCGAGCGGCGGCAGCGCCTCGGCGGCGGGCAGTTCAGCGTTCTTACCGGCCAGCGGGGCCTCGGAGGCGAGCACCGCCACGGAGTCGGCGACGGCGTGGAAGCGGGCGGAGCCCAGGGCCTGGAGGGCGGCGGAGTGGGCACGGGTGCGGGCGAGGGTGAGCTGGCGGTCGAGCAGTGCGCCGGCCCGCGCGGCACCGGCCGCGAGTGCGCCGTCGGGGTCGGTCTCGGTGGTGGTAGTGGTGGCGGAGGCGGCGGGCTGGGAGGCGGCCGCCGTGGTGGAGCGGCTCGGTGCCGGGCGGTCCCGCCGGTTTCCCCGGCTGTCCCGCTTCTCGCGTGGTGCCTGGTCCCCCCGGTCGTCCGGGCCGCCGCGCTCGGACCGCTCGAGCCGTTCCCCCCGGCCCGTCAGCCGTTGCAGGGCCGCCATCAGCCGGTCGCGGCGGGCCGCGCAGGCCTGTTCGCGGGCCAGCGTGCCGGACAGCCAGCCGAGTTCGGAGCGGAGCTGGTCGGCCCACTCCTCCTCGGTCAGCGGCCGGAAGGTGTGCAGGGTGGCGCTGATCCGGCGGGCGGCGCGGCGCAGCTGGCGGGCCGCATCGCCGGCGCCCTCCGCGTCCGAGCCGCTCTCGCGGTGCAGCCGCAGGCTGCGCAGGAAGTCCGCGGCCTGCTGGTGCAGATAGCCGGCCAGGACCTCCTCGGCCGTGCGGGCGGTGAGACCGGTGCCGAGGTCGGGCCCGGCGCGGGTGCCGTCGTCCCCGGAGGCGTAGGTCATCAGCGGTCCGTGCGAGGTGCCATGGGGGCTGCCGTCTTCCGCGTAGGGTCCGTCCACCACTGCGGAGCGGGCTCCGGGCGCCCCGCCGCGCTCGTATCCGATGCCGATAAGACCCGCCGGCCCTCCGGTCTGCTGGTCATGTCGCTGGGCCACGCCGGCGCCTCCGGGCGTCAATGAGCATTTCTTGTATGTTGCGCAGCGGCGCGCCGTCCGCGTCCGCCGCGTGCCGGGTCCAGTCGCCGTCCGGGCCCAGGTGCCAGGAGGACGTGGAGTCCGACGTCCCGGTCTCCAGCAGCCGGTTGAGTGCGGCGCGGTGTGCCGGGTCGGCGACCCGCACCAGGGCTTCGATCCGCCGGTCGAGATTGCGGTGCATCATGTCGGCGCTGCCCAGCCACACTTCGGGCTCGCCGCCGTTGCCGAAGGCGAAGATCCGGGAGTGTTCCAGGAAGCGGCCGAGGATGCTGCGGACGCGGATGTTCTCGCTCAGGCCGGGGACGCCCGGGCGCAGCGCGCAGATGCCGCGTACCAGGATGTCGACCGGCACGCCGGCCTGCGAGGCGCGGTAGAGCGCGTCGATGACGGCCTCGTCGACCATCGAGTTGACCTTGATGCGGACGTAGGCCGCCCGGCCCGCGCGCTGCTGGTCGATCTCCTTGGTGATGCGCTGTATCAGGCCGTCCCGCAGGGACTTGGGCGCGACCAGGAGGCGGCGGTAGGTCTCCCGGCGGGAGTAGCCGGAGAGCCGGTTGAACAGATCCGAGAGGTCGGCGCCGACCTGCGGGTCGGCGGTCAGCAGCCCCAGATCCTCGTAGAGCCGGGCCGTCTTGGGGTGGTAATTGCCGGTCCCCACATGGGAATAGCGGCGCAGCATCTCGCCTTCCTGGCGGACGACGAGGGAGAGCTTGCAGTGCGTCTTGAGGCCGACCAGGCCGTAGACGACATGGCAGCCGGACTCCTCCAGCTTCCGCGCCCACTTGATGTTGGCCTGTTCGTCGAACCGGGCCTTGATCTCGACCAGGACGAGGACCTGCTTGCCGGACTCCGCGGCGTCTATCAGGGCGTCGACGATCGGGGAGTCGCCGGAGGTGCGGTAGAGCGTCTGCTTGATCGCGAGGACGTCCGGGTCGGCCGCGGCCTGCTCCAGGAACGCCTGCACGGAGGTGGAGAAGGAGTCGTAGGGGTGGTGGAGGAGGACGTCGCGGGCGCGCAGGGCGGCGAAGATGTCCGGGGCGGAGGCGGACTCCACCTCGGCGAGGTCGCGGTGGGTGCCGGCCACGAACTTCGGGTACTTCAGCTCGGGCCGGTCCAGCGCGCCGATCCCGAAGAGCCCGGTGAGGTCCAGCGGGCCGGGCAGCGGGTAGACCTCGGCGTCGGAGATCTTCAGCTCCTGGACGAGCAGATCGAGCACGGCCGGGTCGATGGACTCCTCGACCTCCAGGCGGACCGGCGGTCCGAAGCGCCGCCGCATCAGCTCCTTCTCCAGGGCCTGGAGGAGGTTCTCCGCGTCGTCCTCCTCGACCTCCAGGTCTTCGTTGCGGGTGACCCGGAACATGTGGTGGGCGCGCACCTCCATCCCCGGGAACAGCTCCTCCAGGTGGGCGGCGATGACGTCCTCGATGGGGACGTAGCGCTGCGGGGAGGCCTCCAGGAAGCGGGAGAGCAGCGGCGGCACCTTGACCCGCGCGAAGTGGTCGTGGCCGCTGACCGGGTTGCGTACGACGACGGCCAGGTTCAGCGAGAGCCCGGAGATGTACGGGAACGGGTGCGCAGGGTCCACGGCCAGCGGGGTGAGCACCGGGAAGATCTGCTGGCGGAAGAGGGTGAACAGGCGGGCCTGCTCCTTCTCGCTCAGATCGGGCCAGCGGATCAGATGGATGCCCTGGTCGGCGAGCTCGGGGGCGATGTCCTGCTGGAAGCAGGCGGCATGCCGGGCCATGAGTTCGCGCGAGCGGGTCCAGATCAGATCCAGCACCTCACGGGGCTGGAGTCCGGACGCGGAGCGGGTGGCGACGCCGGTGGCTATCCGTCGCTTGAGTCCGGCGACCCGGACCATGAAGAACTCGTCCAGGTTGCTGGCGAAAATCGCCAGGAAGTTGGCCCGTTCGAGGAGGGGGGTGGCCGGATCTTCGGCCAGCTCCAGCACCCGCTCGTTGAAGGCCAGCCAGCTGCGCTCGCGGTCCAGGAACCGGTCACTGGGCAGTTCCTCGCCGTCCACGCCCACCACGCCGCGGTCCTCGTACGCATCGGGATCGGCGTCGAGGTCGGGCTCCAGCCCGGGCACCGTCCCGCGGACCGCCTGCGGGCGGTGCGCGGCGATGGAGCCCACGGACGGCTGGGCCGCGGGGGCCGCGGCCTTGGGGGGCTTGGTGGTCGACGTCTCGGGCTGGACCTGTGCCTGAGCGCCGGGCTGCTGGTTCATGTCCTTATTCTTCCGCGTCCCCGGGGTTCCAGGCGCGTCAGGAAGGAGTGGCGGCGCGACATGGAGCCTGGGAGTCGGGGCGTTCGGCACAGCGGGCTGCATTCAGTGATGCTCGCAAGCGACATTGAATCGCTGGTAACGCGGATATTACGGCCAGGCAAGCGGGGTGCTACTCCCCGGGGTATTCCGGGGGTGCCGGCCAAGGGCCGTCGGGGGTGCGCGTGTGCGCCCGTGACTCTGTGTGTGTACGTCCGTTCCGGTGCCGTCGGCCGGGGCCCGGTCGGTGTGTACGGGACGACGGCACCCGGAGTTCGGTCCCCGGCGCCGGGCTCTGCGGTGCCGCGCGCCTTTTGTGTCTGCCCCGACGCAGGCGTTGCCACACGCCCGATTATAGACGGGGTATTGCCCGCCCTTTTTGATCAAGGGGTGGTGTACAGGAATGAGGTGTGGCCGCCTTGATTTCCCCGGTTATTACGCATGTGGATTCCGGCTTTTTTGGCTGCGCGCATTCTCCGGTGCGGGCGGGGAGGCTTGGCGGGAGGCCGGATACCCGACTTGCGGGGCCCAGGAGGCCTTACGGGTGACCGCTCCCCCGCCGCCCCGTTCTGCACGACGCGCGCTGAACAGGTCCTCGCCTTCTGGCATTTGGCCGCCGGGCTGCTCCGTCGTCGTCCCGCGTCCGGGATTTCTCCCGGGAGAAAGGAACGCCGGGCGGAATGTGCCGGAGAGGGGAATGCGTGCAGGGACGAGTGGGGAAATCCCAGCGCCCCCGCCCCCCTCACCCGTACCGCCGCCGCACCACCCGGAAGGCGATCACGGTCAGCACCGCCGCCAGCGCCACCACGATCCCGGCCTCGATCCACGCCAGCGGCCAGTGGTGCGTCACCGGGTGCTGGTCCATGTACTGGCCGACCACGTGCTGCCGGCGCAGGCAGCCGTCGAAGTCCTGGTCGGGCCGGCACGGCACGTCGGGCAGATGGGCGCCGGAGGAGGTGTAGTACCCCTGGCCCACCTGCCAGGCGTTGTCCGGCAGCTGAGCGGGCTGACGCGGCCCGAACTCGGTCGTGACGATCGGCATCAGATACGGCCTGAGCTGGGTGAACGCGAACTGGACCAGGGCCGTGACGGTCAGCGTGACGCCCATCGACGCCACCGTGCGGCGCAGCAGCAGACCGGCCAGCAGGCCGATCGCCAGGCCGAGCAGGGAGTACGCGACGGGCACCGGGCCGAGCGAGTTGAAGCCGAGGGTCGAGTACCAGTAGGAGCCGGACACCTCGTCGCCGCCGACCTGCCAGAGCCAGGCGAAGGCCGCCGACAGCAGCGTGGTGGCGGCGAGCACGAGCGCCGCGGGCAGCGCGACCTTCGCCGCCAGCCAGCGCACCGGGCCGACCGACTGGGTCAGCACGAGCTGGTGGGTGCCGGCCTCCAGCTCACGGGCGATCAGCGGGGCACCGAGGAACAGGCCGATCAGCGGGGGCAGCAGCACCAGGCCCGATTCGGCGAGGCTCAGGGACGAGCCATAGGCCTCGCGGAAGGCGGTGACCGCGTCCTGGGTGTCCGAGCAGCGGGCGACGAGGGAGATCTGCGAACAGCCGGCGATGTGGTGGGCGTCGATGAACCCGGCCATCCGGCCGCGCAGCACCGCGCACCAGACCGTGCCGCCGACCGCCGCGGTGAGCAGTACCCCGAGGGCCAGCCGGTGCTGGCGCCACACCAGCCAGACGAGGCCGCCCAGCGGCCCGCGGCCGCCGGCCGTGCGGGAGCGCTCCGGTATGTCCGCGGCGGGCCCGCGCCCGCTCGCCCCGAGATGTGCCGTGCTGGTCATGCCGCCGCTCCCTTGCCGCTGTGGTGGTCGTGCCGTGTGCCCTGCGCGCCGCGCGGCGGGTCCGCCCGGCCGCCCGGCAGTGCCGTCGGCCGGGGCGGTCCGTTGCGCGGCATGCCGGGGATGCCGGGCTTGTTGCCGGGCCGCCGGCGCAGCGGTGCCGAGACCGGCTCCGCGCTCGGTGCGATCAGCTCGGGTGCGTCGGGCGCGCGGAGATAGGCGAGCAGAAGTTCCTCCAGGGAGGGTTCCGCGGTCTCCCAGGGCCCGGTGGCCACCGTGCCGTTGCGCCGTACGACCGCGGTGAAGCGCCGCCCGGACCGCTGTGCCTCGACGACCGGGTGCGCGGCGACCTCCGGCGGCAGCCCCTCGCCCCGGTGCACCCCCATCACCAGGGCGTGCGCCCCGATGACGTCATCGACCTCGCCCGCGAGCCGTACCCGGCCGCCGCCCAGCACCAGCAGGTAGTCGCAGACCCCGTCCAGCTCGGCGAGCAGATCCGACGACAGTACGACGGTGGTGCCGTGCGCGGCCGCCTCGGCCAGCAGCAGGGCGGCGATCCGGTGCCGTACGAGCGGGTCGAGACCGGCCAACGGCTCGTCGAGCAGCAGGAGTTCGGGGCGCTTGGCGAAGGCGAGGGCGAGGGCGAGGCGGGTGCGCTGTCCGCCGGAGAGGGCGGCGACCCGGGCGTCGAGGGGGATCCGGCCGTCGTGGAGGATCCGCTCGGCGCACCGCCCGCTCCAGCGGCCGGGGTTGAGCGCGCGGCCCAGCCGCAGCGTCTCGGCGACCGTCAGGGCGGGGTAGAGCGGCTTGTCCTGGGCGAGATGGGCGAGGACGGGGCGGCCCGCGGCGGTGGCGGGGGCGTTGCCGCACACCCGTACCGACCCCTCGCTGGGGCGGGTCAGCCCGGACGCCAGCGAGAGCAGGGTGCTCTTGCCGGCGCCGTTCGGCCCGACCAGGGCGCAGATACGGCCGGCCGGCAGCCGGAAGGTGCAGTCGCGCAGCGCCCAGCGGCGGCGGTAGCGCTTGCCGAGGCCGATCGCCTCGATGGCGGTGCGCCCCGAGGCCCGGCCGTCCACCTCACCCCTGACCGTCGGCCGCATCGCCGTCCCCCCTCTGATGCATTCCACTAATTAAGTAGTGAAAGGGTGAGGGAAGTGGGCTGCACCTGTCAACCTCCACTGCGTACGCTGCCCGCGTGCCCCTGCCTCCCGCGCCCCAGACGCCGCCGCTGCCGTACACCCCCGACTACCCGATACGCACCGAACGGCTGGACCTGCGCCCCGTCGCCGACGACGACTTCGCCGCGATCCACGCCTACCGACGCCGCCCCGAGGTCAGCCGCTACCTCTACTCGGACCCCTTCGACGAGGCCGCGTCCCGGGAATTCGTCGCCTCCAGGTCCACCCGCACGACGCTGCGCGAGTCCGGCGACGGCCTCCAGCTCGCCGTCGTCGTCCGCGACAGCGGCACCCTGGTCGGCGATGTCACCTTCGTCTGGAAGAGCAGCGCACACCGCCAGGGCGGGATCGGCTATGTCTTCCACCCCGACCACGCGGGGCACGGCTACGCCACCGAGGCGAGCCGGGCGCTGCTGCAGCTCGGCTTCGAGGAGCTGCAACTCCACCGCATCCAGGCGGAACTGGACGGCCGCAACACCGCCTCGGCCCGGCTCCTGGAGCGGCTGGGGATGCGCCGGGAGGGCCATCTGCGGGAGAACGAGTTCCTCGACGGGGGGTGGGCCGACGAGGTCATCTACGCGATGCTGGCGCGCGAGTGGCGGGCGCAGCAGCACCCCGCACCCCGGCAATGAGGAGCGGGGCGGGCCGCCCCGGGCCCGCCCCGCCGTACGCCCCTCCGCGCCCGCCCCGCGGGCCCGGCGCTCAGGTCTCCGAGCGGTACATCGGACTCACGTCTCCGAGCGGTACATCAGATCCGTCTCATGGGTGGCGAACCCCATCCGCTCGTACACACTCACCGCCGCGGCGTTGTCCGCGTCCACGTAGAGCATCGCCGTCGGCAGCCCCTCGGCGGCCAGATGACGCAGTCCGATCGAGGTCAGCGCCTTGCCCAGGCCACCGCCCTGGGCGCCCGGCCGCACCCCGAGCACATAGACCTCACCGAGGCCCTCGTCGGCGTGCACCTT
Organism: Streptomyces sp. 2323.1; assembly: GCF_900221035.1. Classification (NCBI taxonomy): domain Bacteria; kingdom Bacillati; phylum Actinomycetota; class Actinomycetes; order Kitasatosporales; family Streptomycetaceae; genus Streptomyces; species Streptomyces sp. 2323.1. The sequence continues at coordinate 3,402,027 of NZ_LT907981.1, forward strand.
GGTCCAGTGGAAGCCGACCAGCCGGCCTTCCTTCTCCGCCAGGAAGAACCCCTTGGGGTCGAACCACGCCTCGGCCTTGCGGTCGTCCAGATCGCGCTGGGTCAGCGCGCCCTGCTCGGGGTGGTGCGCAAAGGCCTCCGCGTTCACCTCCAGCCAGGCCGCGTCATCGGTCCCCGGCTGGAAGGCCCGTACGGACACCCCCTCGGGGAGCACCGGCTCCGGCAGCTCCAGATCCGTCAGCGGGCGCCGCATCTGCCGCAGCTCGCGGAACATCGTCAGCCCCAGGGTCTGGGCGAGGTGCCGGGCGGCCGGGTGCCCGCCGTGGGCCCAGACCCGCAGCCGGCGCCCGGACTGCTCCAGCAGCTCGCCGCCCAGCGCCCGGCCGTGCCCGCGGCCGCGGTGCCCGGGGTGCACCACCAGCTCGGCGGCCGGCGCCTCCACCGGATCGGTGTCCTCCAGCTGCCCGTACGCGACCAGCTCCTCGGCCTCGGCGCCGTGCGCGTACACCAGCACATGGCGCACGCCGGGGCGCCGGCCCCCGCGCAGCTGCAGCCGGCCCTGCTCGGACACGGCGGGCTGCCCGTCCGTCCGCGCGGCCCGCTCGATCAGATCGACCACGGCCGCGGCCGTCTCCGGCGCGATCTCGTCGACCACCTGGATCCTGCGGCCGACCCGGCCCATCTCCTGTGCAGCGTCAGTCATGCGTGAAGGGTACGACCCGGCCGGGTGCGGTGCGGGGTAGCACCCGCGCTCCCGGCCCCTGACCGGCCACCAGCTCGTCACCGTTTCCCTCTGTTGCGCTACGCGCGTCGACAATAAGCTTCCGTCCGCTCAGGACCATCCAGGAGGGGAACACATGCCAGCGAGACCACAACGGCGCCGCACCATCAGCAGATTGACGATCGGCGCCGCCGTACTGGCCACGGCCGCCACGGTCACCGCCGCCGCCCAGCCGGCCGGCGCCGACACCCGCCACGGCGCCCGCGCCGGCCGCACCGTCGATGTGCAGCTGCTCTCCTTCAACGACTTCCACGGCAACCTCGAACCGCCGCAGGGCTCCTCCGGCACCGTCGAGGAGCTCCAGCCGGACGGCAGCAAGAAGAGCGTCGCGGCGGGCGGTGTCGAGTACCTCGCCCAGTCGCTGCGCACGGCCCGTAAGGGACACCCCTACTCGGTCACCGCGGCGGCCGGCGACCTGGTCGGGGCCAGCCCGCTGTTGTCGGGGCTGTTCCACGACGAGCCGACCATCGAGGCGATGAACAAGCTGGGCCTCGACGTCACCTCCGTCGGCAACCACGAATTCGACGAGGGCCGGGCGGAACTGACGCGCCTGCAGAACGGCGGCTGCCACCCGAAGGACGGCTGCTACGAGAAGGGCAGGAAGTTCCGGGGCGCCGACTTCCCGTACCTCACCGCCAACGTCACGGACGAGAAGAGCGGTAAGACGCTGCTCAAGCCGTACAGCGTCTGGCAGCACAAGGGCGTCAAGATCGGCTTCATCGGCGTGACGCTGGAGGGCACCCCGAACGTCGTCAGCGCCAACGGCGTCAAGGGCCTGAAGTTCCATGACGAGGTCGAGACGATCGACAAGTACGCCAAGGTCCTCGACCGGCAGGGCGTAAAAGCGATCGTCGCGCTCATCCACGAAGGCGGCCTGCCCGCCTCCACTTCCTACAACTTCAACTGCGACAGCCCCGGCCCCGGCGCCGGCATCTCCGGCCCGATCACCGAGATCGCCAAGCACGTCACGCCGAAGGTCGACGCGCTGGTCACCGGCCACACCCACCAGGCCTACGCCTGCACCATCCCGGACCCGTCCGGGCGGCCGCGCACCGTCACCTCCGCCGCGTCCTACGGCAAGCTCTACACCGACACCACGCTGACCTACGACCGCCGCACCCGTGACATCGTGCGGACCAAGGTCAAGGCGCCCGGTGCGGTCAACCACGTCGTCAACCGCACCCAGCCCAAGGCCGCGGACCTCACGTCGCTGATCGCCCGCTGGAACAAGCTGGCCGCGCCGGTCGCGAACCGTCCCGTCGGCCATATCTCCGCCGACATCGCGGGCCGCGGCGCCGACGCACCCGAGTCACCGCTCGGCGACGTCATCTCCGACGCCCAGCTGGAGGCCACCAAGGCGGCCGACAAGGGCGGCGCCCAGCTCGCCCTGATGAACCCCGGCGGCATCCGCTCCGACCTCGCCTTCAAGTCGTCCGGCTCGGAGGGCGACGGGGTGGTCACCTACGGCGAGGCGTTCACCGTCCAGCCCTTCACCAACATGATGAACGTCGTCGACCTCACCGGCGCCCAGCTCCTGACCGCCCTCCAGCAGCAGGTCAGCGGCCCCAATGAGGCCTCCCCGAAGATCCTCCAGGTCTCCAAGGGCCTCACCTACACCCTGGACATGAAGCAGTCGGGCGCCGACCGCATCGTCAAGGACTCGGTGAAGCTGAACGGCGCCGCCCTCGACCCCGCCAAGACCTACCGCGTCGCACTGAACGAATTCCTCGCCGGCGGCGGCGACGGCTTCCCCGTCCTCAAGGAAGCCAAGAACAAGTACGTCGGCCAGTCCGACCTGGAAGCCCTCACCGCCTACCTGACCGCCCACTCCTCGGCCTCCAACCCGCTCACGCCGCCCAAGGCGGACCGGATCACGGTCGTGAAGTAGCCCCGACAGCCGATCGGCGCCTCTCGACGCCGTCGGGCGCCGACTCGGCTCCCCTCGCACACCGCGTCCCCGCTCCGCCTGCGTGCCGGGGCGGGGACGCGGTCGTCGGCGAGACTCACCCGGTACAGACGAGCATTCCGCCAAGACACCCGATCTCGAAGACGCCATTCCGCTCGATGCGCTCAGACACGATCTCCCGGGCCCGCTCCACCGTTTCCTCGAACGGGACGGCATGCTGAGCGGCCCACGCGCGGTACGACGTCATGTGAGCGATGACCGGCTCGGGACTGCGCACGGCGATGGTCCCCGGTAGCTCGATCGTCTCGACCTTGTCGAACACCTCGCTGAGCAGCCCTGATGCCTGCTCCAAGGAGAAGCGGGCACTGAGGGAAATCCGGGCCGGCCCCTTGTCCACGCCGAGCACGTCGCCCGCAGAGCGCTCCCACAACTGATCGAGTTCCGCTTTGTCACGGGCGCTGTTGGTGGACGCCATCACGACTCCGCCCGGCTTGACGACGCGGGCGAGTTCTTCGATCGCCGTCGGAATGTCCTCGACGTGGTAAAGCATATGAAGGGCCAGCGCACCGTCGACGCTTGCCGACGCCAAGGGGAGCTGCGCGGCGTCGGCAACAGCCACGGGACGCGGCACTCCGGCGAGGATCCCGAGCGAGACATCGAGGCCGAGCAGCCGCATGTCGGGCCGGTCACGCCGCAGGCGCGCGATGAACCTTCCGTTGCCGCATCCCACGTCGACGACCGTGCCTCGCGTCCCCTGCAACTGCTCGACGACGATGCCCGGCAGGTCATAGCGCGGCGTTTGCCACTGATAGATCGACTGCCGAGCGGAAAGGTCCTGCCCGGTGTTGTAGGCACTACCGGTAAGGATTGCGCGATCGGTCACGGCGGCGTGGTGCTCGGCGAAAGGGTCGGTCACGGCAGCGGCTCCGATCAGTCAGCGGCGGGCAGTGCCGCGGGCGTAGCGGCGTTCATGAGGCGTTCGCGCAGGTGGGCGATGCGTGGTGAGCCACGGTACTGCGCGGCTCCCAGCTCGCCGGCCAAAGCTCCGAGCCGGTTGAGGATGCTGGCGGAAAGCTGCGCCGGACCGGAGTCCAGGACGGCGCCGAGCAGCACCTCGGCTGCGTCGGTTTCACCCGCGAGCATGTGCCCACGAGCGAGGTCGAGGTTTGCGGCAAGCACGTCGAATGTCGAGCGGTCGTCGGCTGCGGCCACGCGGTACAGGTCGACTGCCGTCGCAGCGCAGTCGATCGCCTGCTGCACATGGCTGGGCCCACCGATGGCCAAGTGCGTGGTCCCGGCGTACGTAAGTTGCTTGGCCGTCGGGAAGCTGAAAACGCCAGGCATCGCCTCTGGCCCCTGCATCGCATCCCTGGCCTGCTCAGCTGTCACCAGCGCCGCGACGGCGCCTTGAGCGTCACCGGCGACGGCGAGAGCCCTCGCCTCAAGGCTCGCGAGCCGAACTCCCACGCTCCCGGCGGCCGAGTAGCGCTGACCGTGCTGGGCGAGGTCCGCCGCTCGCTGCGGGTTGTCGTTCCAAAAGGCAATGAGCGACTCAATCGACCTGACCCATGCTTGCATCTCGTGGTGTCCGGCAGCCTCCGCGCAGGACCAAGCGGTACGCGCATGACTGCTGGCGGAGTCGTAGTCGCCCGCGTCGAGGCAGACGTGGGCCGACAGGCCGCACAGCCTGCTCGCGGCCACTAACAGGTCGGACGTCTGCTGTGGCCGTTGCCGACCCCGCAGCAGTTCGAACGTCTCGTCACGCAGCTCGCGAATCTCGGCGTACAGCTCTTTCAGCGGACGGCTGACGAAGTGCCGAGCAAGCCGGGCAACATCCGCTTCGAGCTGCTCGATCGTGGTCTCATTTGAGTTCGTCGACGCGATGAATTGCGCGAACCTCGCCGACTGGGCTGCGTCCGCGGCGAGCGCGCAGGCGGACGGAGGCACAGCTGCTCGCCCGGCAGTGACCATTGCAGCCGTCGGGGCTGACGGGGACGCCTTCCCGGGCTCCTCTGCCTTGCGCCGCCGACTGACAGCATGGGCCTGGTCCAACAGCGCGGGGTCGACACCGAACACGCGCGCCAAGAAGCCGCGCGTTCTCTCGGAGGGCAGACGCACCTCGCGCTCGTACCTGCCGATTTCCTTCCCTGTCATCGTGGACGCTGAACTGCCCTCGACCTCGTTGAACTCCGCTGCGATCTTCGCCTGCGTCACCGATCCGCGAGCATGGCGCAGCCGAACGAGCAACTCCCCGATACCTGACTCGTTCATGCCGCCCCCCAAGCACGTCTGTACCGGCCCCCCCATATTGGCCCCCCAATTGGCCCCCTTGCGGGCTCCCGACCCAAATGAGCGACGGCAGTTAACTGAAGACATGCCGTCACGAAACGTCAGCACTGCACCTATGTGGACGCCTCCAAGCATCGGCACCCCGCGCGCGCCGCTGCCCAGTCCTCCCGAACCTGCTCCGGAAAGCTGCCGAGTGCCGTCACATTCCGGCGCTGACGCGCGATCGACGGCTGAAGGCTCCACAGTGAAGCCGCAACAGCTGGAGTCGGCAGGCGAGGCAACCGCAACAAACCTCAACGGAATCGACCTCGACACCGTGCGGTTCACGATCAGCCGCGCACGAGGTCAGAGCAATGTGCCGCTGCACTACGGCGAGCTGACCGAGCTGGAATCCGAACTCTGCGGCTACATCGACCGGTTGCTGCCGTCCGCCAAAGGGGCCGTCGACAAGCTGTGGCACGGCGGCATCGCATGGCATCAGCGGATTTCCCGTTTGGATGGCATCGAGCGCCAGGTCGGACAGGGCTTGGGCACGGGTGTGCTCTCGGCGCACGTACAAGTGCAGCAGCTAGCAAAAGACTGCCAATGGCTCATCGATCACCAGGGGCAGCAGCAATGACAGACGCGTTAAGGACAAGCCTGCCGAAGGTCGCCCCTGGTCGGAAGCAGCGAACGCCACAAGCGCCTTGGAGCCCGCCCGCGGGCACCCAGGTGATCCCCGTGCGGATAGGCAAGATCCTGGACGTAGTCGAGGCCCCCGACATCGTCGGCAAGGCAATGCTGGCCATGGGGACCACTCCCGTCCCACACATGGTCACCCCGGATGACGCCACGGTGCACTGGCTGCTCCCGCGCGGCGCCGCCCACCGTCGCCCCTGGCCCTGGGCTCGCATCTCCCGTTACGTCCGGGTACTCACAAGCCTTGAGGAGCTCGGCATACCGGGAACCGACCTCACCGACGGGCCCGGACCGCACTGGGCGTATCCGGAGGGGTGGGGCGGCGGCCACCTCGCTGATGAGTGGCTCGTGGAAGACCTCGCCGTCTGCACGCTCATGCACCTCGGGCAGCCGGCACAGCGCTGCGAGCTGTGCCCCGAGCCCCTGTGGGCCGAGGACGGTGTACGAGTCGTTCTCCCGCGCAGCTCCTTGCAGCAGCTCTCCAGTGACACCGTCCGCGTGCACGCACAGTGCGCCCGAACGCAGGGCCTCGCGTGACCGTCGCTGCGGGCCCAACACCCACCACATCACCACCTGAGCGCCTCGGCGGCCGCAAACCGAGGGCGACAGCCCGTCCACCTCCCCCGGGCGGGTCAGCACATGCACAACGGATCGGGGAGAGCCCCCGAACCGGACGATGTGAGGAGGTAACAGCCTTGACTCTCAAGGAATCGCTGAAGCGCGCAGGAACCGTTCGCGGCGGTGGTGAGGACGACGACGATGGCGGGGGTGGCAACCCGCCGACGGGCGACTCCGACGACGGGCGCGACTACCTGCACTGACCGGCAGTAGTCTCCCCTGACCTGTGGGGCCGATCCCCTTATCCAGGAGGTCGGCCCCCACCGCCGAGAGGACTCAGCCATGCCCAGCCAAGGACCATTCGCTCTCCCTGGCCACGTGCAGAGTGTTCTCACGCCCCTGAGCCAACGACTCGTCATCAACCGACGCGGCTCCACCGTCTGGGACGTACGAACGCCCGATGGCCGCTTCGCTGTCAAGCTGGGCTACCCCAGTCAGACACACGCGTGGACGGCCTGGGCCCCCGCCCGAGAAGCCCTCATCCTTCGCCAACTCATCTCCGAGGAGGTGCGGTTCGGAGAATGGGAGGAAGGCACGTGGAGCGCGCAGCCATGGCGTGATGGCGTGTCTCTCTACAACTTGTGGGAGCCCCATCGACACGCCAAGGAGCCCGTAACCCCCCATCCCGATGAAGCGCTGTCATGTGCCGCTGCGCTGGCAAAGCTGCACCATCGCGGATGGGCGCACGGCGACGTCCAGCCCAACCACTTCGTCATCGGGCCTACCGAAACCTTCCTCATCGATCTCGCTCTGGCGCACGGCGGCGAGGTACCCGAGAGCTACGACTTCCGATACCGGGGCTGCCTGGTCCATTACGAAGCGCCGGAGATCTCGCGGAGCATCTTGGAGAGGGGCACCGCCGTGCCGACGAAGGAGGCCGACGTCTACGCGCTGGGCGCCTCCCTGTTCATCTCCGCCACCGGCTGGAGGCACGTCTCCTACCCGGACGACGCCAGCCGGAAAGACCAGCGGCAAGCCATCGTGGACAAGCCACACCGGCCGGTCAATGTGCCGGGCAGGCAAGGCAAGCTCATTGAGCAGATGATGAGCCGCAACCCGGCCGACCGACCGAGCAGCGCAGAAGTCTGTCAAGAACTGCGTAAGGCACGCTGACCGCTCGCCAGCCGCTGCGCCGCCCGCTCCCCGCGCCGGCCCACGGGCTCGACTCCCCATGCCGCAGCCAGACCGGCCGGCGGCATGTCGATGTAGACCGACTCGTACGAACCTGCTTGAGTAGTGCCACTATCCAAGGGGAAGGTGCAAGAGCATGCGGCTGGCGGAGCTGAGCGAGCGCAGTGGTGTGTCCACCGCCACGATCAAGTACTACCTGCGCGAAGGGCTGCTCCAGCCCGGGCGCCGGGTCTCCGCCACCCAGGCCGAGTACGGGGAGGACCACCTGCGGCGGCTGCGCCTGGTGCGGGCGCTGATCCAGATCGGCGGGGTTTCGGTGGCCGCCGCGCGCGGGGTGATCGCTGCCGCGGAGGACGAGTCGCTGGACCACCACATGCGGCTGGGCGCGGCGACCTGGGCGCTGCCCTGCCCCGAGGAGCCGGCCGAGGACGACCCGGCGGTGCAGACCGCCCGCCGCTCGGTGGAGGCGCTGCTGGAGCGGCTGGGCTGGTCCTACGGTCCCGGCCTGGACATGCTCAACCCCGCCTGCCGGCAGCTCATCGACTCGGTCGCCGCGCTGGTCCGGCTCGGCTACCCCTGCGACACCGAGCAATTGCTGCCGTACGGGCAGCTGGCAGCGCAACTGGCGGTCACCGACCTGGACATGGTCGAGGAGCAGCCGACCCCGACCGGGCAGATCGAGGCGGCCGTCGCGCTGACGGTGCTGTACGAACCGGTGCTGCTGAGCCTGCGGCGCATGGCCCACGCGGAGGAGTCGGCCCGGCGGTTCTGAGGCGCCGCCGCCCCGTCCGCGACGACCCGCCGCCCCGAGATCGAAGGCGCCCCCTCAGGAGAAGGGGCGCCCCCACCCCTTCAGGAGAAGTCGGCCGCGTGGTCCCGGGCCCACTCGGCGTACGTACGGCCCGGGCGGCCGGTGACCCGTTCGACGGCGTCCGAGACGGGGAACGACGGCGCGTGGACCATCGTGCCGAACAGCCGGACCAGTTCCCGCGCGGCCTCCAGCGGCAGATGCGGCCCGGCCATCGCCTCGGCCGCCGCCTCCTCGGAGATCTGCTCGACCTGCGTCTGCCGCCCGGTCGCCCGTCCGATCTCGGCGACCTGCTGCGCCACGGTCAGCACCTCCGGGCCGGTGACGCGATACGCCTGGCCCAGATGCGCGCCGCTGCGGTCCAGCAGGGCCACCGCGGCGACATCGGCGAGGTCGGCCTCGTGCACGGGCGAGCCCTGGGCGCCGGGGTGTGCCTCGCGCACGACACCGGACGCACGGATCGACGGGGCCCAGGCGAGGGTGTTGGTGGAGTAGTTGCTGCCGCGGACGAAGGTCCACTCCAGGCCGGAGTCGCGCACCGTGCGCTCCACGTCGGCGTGCATGCGGGCGATGTGGTTCGAGTCGTCGGCAGCCGTATCGGTCACCGCCATCGAGGAGTTGAGGACGATCCGGCGGACACCGGCCGCGACGGCGGCGTCGACCAGCGCGGTCACGGCCTGGCCGCCGCCGGCCGCCAGATTGAGGAACAGCGCATCGGCGCCGGCCAGCAGCGGTGCGAGGTCCTGCGCACCGGTGAGGTCGGCGCGGACCGTCTCGGCACCGGCCGGCAGGGCGGCGCGGGCCGGATCGCGGGTCAGCGCGCGTACGGCGGCGCCGTCCGCGAGGAGCCGGTCGACAAGGCAGCGGCCGATGTTGCCGGTTGCCCCGGTCACTACGATCAAGGGGGCGGGGGCGCGGTCAGGAGAGTTCATGGGATGACGTCCGTCTTCGGGTTGTCGGGTCGATGATGGCTTGGTGGGTCGCTAAGTGGGTGGGGCCAGAGAGCAACGGCAAAAGGAGCAAGGGTCGTTGGGCAAGGAGCAATGCTCTGCGTGTGGAATGCAGGCAGTCATGGCGTACCGAGGAGCGACGAGAGCGCGGATCGTACGGGCTCGTTCAGGCTGGAAGGGGTGGGCCGGGCCGGTATCGGTCAACGGCCTCGGACACGTTGGCGCCCGTCGCTCAGGTCACCAAGGGGTGTGACGCTAGTTCAGTTCGTCCCACACGCAAGGCAATTTTTGCTCAAGGCCGAGGCCACAACTGGCACATAACAGACGTACTTCCGGGGCAACTTGCGTTCGAGGGGCCCGCTCATGGTGGGATGTACGGATGCGCACCCCCACACGCATACCCTCGCCCTCGCCCGCCGCGCCGCACCGCGCTGAGTCCTTTGCGGCGGGCACCCAGGACGACCCCGCCGGCGAGACCAGAAAGCTCACCCCGGTCACCCCGGCCAACCCGTATGCGGACCTGGCGGCCCTCGCCGACCCGGAGCCGGAGCCCGAGTCGGAATTCTCGTTCGATGCCGACGGGGTGCCGCGGCGCCGCACCTACCTCAACGAGCGCGACGACAGCGACGACCCGCTGGGCCTGGGGCTGCGCTCGGACGACGAGGTGGACCAGGCATGGAAGCCGCCGAACCACCGCCGCAAGAGCCGCAGGAAGCGTGGCTTCGGCCGCTTCGCGGCCATGGGGATCACCCTGAAACTGCTGGTCGCCGTCCTGGTCGGCACCTCGTTCCTGGCGCTCGGGGACCGGTTCGCGGTGCTGTACGCGCAGAATGCGGCCGCGAAGAAACTGAAGGACTCGCTGCATCTGAACGCCACCCCGGAAGTCGACATCAAGGGCTTCCCGTTCCTGACCCAGATCGCGGACAAGCGCGTCGACCAGGTCAAGGTGACCGTTCCCGACCTGGCCGCCGACCGGGTTTCGCTGGCCAAATTCGAGGCCACCGCGAACGACGTGGAGCTCGACGGCGACCTGCCCAGCTCCATCAAGGGCGCCACGATCGGCACGATGCACGGCAGCGTGCTGCTCGCGTTCGACGACATGAACCGCGAACTGGGCGCCTCGCAGGTCAAGTTCAGCGAGATGGGGCCCAACGCGGTCCGCGCGGTCGGGCAACTGCCGATCGCCGGCCATGACTTGCGCGTCCGGGCGGAGGCCCGCATCCACCGGTCCGGCGACCGCGGCATCTCCACCGACATCAGCCGGATGCGCCTGGACATCGGCGACATCGCCGTCTACCGCCCCGGCACCGGCAAGGAGGAGGGCCTGCGGCTGACCCGCAAGACCGCCGCCGAGCTCAGCCGGCAGGCCGCCAAGGTCAAGCAGATGCTGAGCATCCCGGCGATCGCCGACCGGATCGGCATCCCCAAGGCCTACATCCAGGACGCCCTGCGCAGCGAGGAGAAGCTGCACGAGCTGACCGGCTCGCCGCGCTTCATCCAGCAGCTGATGAAGGTCAATCTGGTCGATGTGGTCGCGGACCACCCCTGGCTGCTGCAGAAGGTCGGCATCGACCCGAAGATCCTCGGCACGCTGACCGGCCTGACCAAGCCGCAGCTCGCCGACCGGCTGTCGCTGTCCTTCCAGCTCCCCAAGGCGCCCGGGAACGTCCGGCTCCAGCACATCTCCGTCGAGCGGGACGGCATCCGCGCCGACATCGCGGGGTCGGATCTGCCGTTCGGGGACGCGAAGAAGCAGGAGAAGAAGTAGCCCGACGGGTCCGGGGCCGTCGGGCTGTCGCGGCGGCTCCTAAGCCTGTTGCGGGCCCGGCGCGCCCGGCGGTGGTGTCGCGGCGCCCGGCAGCGTCAGCACCGCCTCGGTGCCGCCGACATCCGCGGACCGCAGCCGTACGGCACCGCCCGCCTGCTGTGCCGTCCGCGCCACGATCGACAGCCCCAGGCCGCTGCCCGGCAGGCTGCGGGCGGACGGGGAGCGCCAGAACCGCTCGAAGACGTGCGGCAGTTCGTCCTGCGGAATGCCGGGGCCGTGATCGCGTACGGTCAGCTCCCCGCCGGCCAGCCGGACCTCGACGGTGCCGCCGGGCGGGCTGAACTTCACCGCGTTGTCGAGCAGATTGACCACCGCCCGCTCCAGCGCGGCCGGCTCGGCCCGTACGTACCAGGGGTGCAGGTCCGCCGCGAAGGTCAGCGTCGGGCCGCGCAGCCGGGCCCGCTCCAGCGCCGCGCCGACGATGTCGTGCAGCGCGACGACCGCGATGGCGCTCTGCCCCGGCTCCGGGGGCCGGGACAGCTCCTGCAGATCGCCGATCAGCGCCGCCAGCTCTCCCATCTGTGCCTTCACCGAGGCCAGCAGGGCCTCCTTGTCGGCGGGCGGGATCGGCCGGCCGGACTGCTCGCTGCGCACCAGCAGATCGATATTGGTCCGCAGGGAGGTCAGCGGCGTGCGCAGCTCATGGCCGGCGTCCGCGATCAGCTGCTGCTGGAGATCGCGGGACGCGGCCAGCGCCGCGGTCATGGAGTTGAAGGAGCGCGAGAGCCGGGCGATCTCGTCCTCGCCGTCGGCCGGGATCCGGATGGCCAGGTCCTCGGTGCGGGCGACGTGCTCGACGGCGTCGGTCAGCCGGTCCACGGGCTTGAGGCCGGAGCGGGCGATGCCCAGTCCGGCCGTGCCCGCGCCGACGACGCCCAGCCCCGCGACGGCCGCCAGCAGCAGCGCGAGGCGGTCCAGCGACCTGTTGGTCTCGGTCAGCGGGCGCGCGATGGACACCGCGAACTGCTCGCCCTGGACACCGATGTGCTTGGTCAGCACCCGGACGTCCGCTCCGCTCGTGGTGACGGCGTCGTGCAGGGTGTCCTGCTGCACACCCTGCGCCACCCCGACGTCCGCGCGCTGCACCTTCACCGGCTGGGAGTTGGGTCCGACGCACCGCGAGCCGTCGACCTGCACGATCTGGATGTTGTAGTCCGACGGCGGGGCGTTCTTGCTCTCCGGCGGCTCGGTGGACTGGCAGTTGGCATAGGTCACCTGGAGGTAGCCGGTCGTCACGAGGGTGTTCTGCAGCGTGTTGTCCACCTCCTCGCGCAGCTGGGCGCGGGTGAGCAGCCAGCAGGCCAGCGCGGAGACCGCCACCGCCACCGCCACCGCGGCCGCGGTGAGCAGGGTCAGCCGCGAGCGCAGCGGCAGCCGCGCGAAGCGTGCGCCGAGCCTGCTCGTCCTCGGGCCCGTGCCGCCCTCCGCGTGTGCGCCGGTGCCTTCGCTCATTCCGCGCCGCCGTCCGCCCGCAGGACGTAGCCGACTCCGCGGACGGTGTGCACCAGCCGCGGCTCGCCGCCCGCTTCCGTCTTGCGGCGCAGGTACATCACGTACACGTCGAGGGAGTTGGAGGTGGGTTCGAAGTCGAAGCCCCATACGGCCTTGAGGATCTGCTCCCGGGTCAGCACCTGCCGCGGATGGGCGAGGAACATCTCCAGCAGGGTGAATTCGGTACGGGTCAGCTCGACCGGCCGGCCGCCCCGGGTCACCTCGCGGGTCGCCAGGTCCATCCGCAGATCGGCGAAGCTCAGCGTCTCGCCCTCCTGGGGGGCGCCCCCGCCGGCCGCGTACGAGCTGCGGCGCAGCAGGGCGCGGATCCGGGCCAGCAGCTCGTCCAGCTCGAAGGGCTTGACGAGGTAGTCGTCGGCGCCGGCGTCCAGCCCGGTGACCCGGTCGCCGACCGTGTCACGGGCGGTCAGCATCAGGATCGGCACGGTGACCCCGTTCGCCCGCAGCCGGCGGGCGGCGGTCAGCCCGTCCATCCGGGGCATGAGGACGTCCAGCACGATCAGTTCGGGGTCGCCGGACGCGACCTTCTCGACCGCGTCCAGGCCGTCGACCGCCTGCTCGGTCACGTACCCCTCGAAGACCAGTGAGCGCTGCAGGGCCTCCCGGACCGCGGGCTCGTCGTCGACGATCAGGATGCGGGCGGGGTGGTCACCGTGCTCGGCAGGGCTCATGGGTGTGGCTACCTCGGGTGGGATCAGGAACGGCTGCTCTTCAGCCTTGCACGACGACGGGAATCCAGCGGGGGTGGCGCGAGGGGTCTCGTGCCGGGGTGGTGGCGGGCCGGGGGCATCGGCCGGGGGTAGCCGGGGAGGGTGGGAGATCAGACGCCGCTGTTGCTGCCTCCGCTCCCGCCGCCGCGCAGCGAGTCGAGGTCGGCCTTGACGGTGTTGATCGGGATGGCGAAGCCCAGGCCGATGCTGCCCGCCGAGCCGCCCGACGAGCCGCCGGCCCCCGAACTCGGCGCGTACATCGCGGAGTTGATGCCGATGATCTGGCCCTGCATATTGATCAGGGCGCCGCCGGAGTTGCCCGGGTTGAGCGAGGCGTCGGTCTGTATCGCCTTGTACGAGGTCTTCGAGGAGCCGGTGTCGCCGTTGAACTGCCGGCCGCCGAACTCGAACGGCCAGCCGCCGTCGTCGCCCCCGTTGCCCTGCTGCCCCTGGCTCTCCTCCTTGGGCACGGTCACATCCCGGTTGAGCGCCGAGACGATTCCGCTGGTCACCGAGCCGGTCAGGCCCTCGGGCGAGCCGATCGCCACCACCTGGTCGCCGACCGCGATCTTGTCGGAGTCGCCGAGCTGGGCCGCGGTCAGGTTCTTGGCGCCGCTGACCTTGACCATCGCCAGGTCCTTGTCGGGGTCGGTGCCGACGACCTTGGCCGTCTTGCGGCTGCCGTCGCTGAAGGTCACGGTCACCGTGCGCGCGCCGGCCACCACGTGGTTGTTGGTGACGATCTCGCCGCTGCTGGTGACGACCACGCCCGAGCCGGTGGACTCCCCGTTCGCGGTCCGGGCCTTGATCTCCACGATCGCCGGGCTGACCGCCTTGGCCACCGCGGAGACCCCGCTGCCGCTGGGCTTGTCGCCCGCATTGACCAGTGGGGTGGAGGAGGTGTTCTGCGTCGCCCGGTCGGTGGCGTCGGAGATCAGCGCTGCGCTGCCGCCGCCGATGAGACCGGAGATGAGCGCCACGGCCGCGATCAGCGCGACCGGCCGGCGGGGCCGGCGCCGTGACGAGGGGGCGTACGAGGGTGGCGGTGGCACCTCCTGCCCGGCGCCGCCCGGGACGCCGTCATGGGCGCTCTGGGCGTACTGGCTGCCGTACCCGTACGCGGAGGCGTAATCGTTGCGGTCCGCGGAGGCGTAGTCGTTGCCGTCCGCGGACGTCCGGTCCTGGGGCGTCTCATCGCCGCTTCGGCGGTAGCTCTCGGTCATGTCGAAAACTCTGTGCCCGGTACATGAGAACAGGCTGAGAGCGTCCTGAGGAACCCGACAGAAGTGGGTATGCCCGATATAAAGACGCCGGGTTCAGGGCCCCGCCCGCAGCCTCAACCGCCGCAGCCGCAGGACCGCCGGACCACCAGCCGCGAGGGGAACTGCCGCAGCCGCTCCCGCCGGGAGCCGACCACCCGCAGCCCGTCGTCCAGCACCAGATCGACCGCAGCGCGCGCCATCGCCTCGCGGTCCGAGGCGACCGTGGTCAGCGGCGGATCGGTCAGCGCGGCTTCCTTCACGTCGTCGAAGCCCGCGACCGCCAGCCCACCGGGCACATCGATGCGCAGCTCGCGGGCGGCCCGCAGCACGCCGATCGCCTGGTCGTCGGTGGCGCACATGATGGCCGGCGGCCGCTCCGGCCCGGCCAGCAGCTTCAGCGCGACCTGGTAGGCGTCGTAGCGGTTGTACGGGGCCTGGAAGTAGCGCCCCTCCGCGGACTTCCCGGACTCCTGCATGGCCCGCCGCCAGCCCTCGACGTGGTCGGTGACCGGGTCGCCGGACTTCGGGGTCTCCTCCGTACCGCCGAGGAAGGCGACGTAGGGATGGCCGTGCTCCAGCAGATGCCGGGTCGCCAGCTGCGCACCCCAGACGTCGTCCGTCATCACCGCGACATCGTCGATGGCGTCCGGCCGGCGGTGCAGCAGCACCACCCGGGCGTCCCAGGCGTCGATCTCGGCGGCCGCGTGCTCGCTGGGGCCCTGGCTGATCAGGATCAGCCCGGACACCCGCATCCCGAGGAAGGCCCGCAGATAGTGCACCTCGCGCTCGTCGAGGTAGTTGGCGTTGCCGACCAGGACCATCTTTCCGCGCTCGGCGGCGGCCTGTTCGACGGCGTGCGCCATCTCCGCGAAGAACGGCTGCCGGGTGTCCGGCACGATCAGCCCTATGAGGTCGGTACGGCGGGACGCCATCGCCTGCGCCACCCGGTCCGGCCGGTAGCCGAGCTCCTTGATGGCGGCGAGTACCCGCTCGCGCGTGGCCGGGGCAACCGGCCGTGGTCCGTTGTTGATGACGTAACTGACAACGGCGGTGGACGTACCCGCCAGTCTTGCCACATCATCCCGCGTCACCTTGGCCACGCGCGGCAGTCTACGCGGGTGGTGCTACCGGCGGGCAGGCTGCGCATCAGGGGAGTCCGCGCCCGCGGTGACCGCCCTCCCGGAGCCGTCACCGTCCGGTGCGCCGCGGCCGTCCCGCTGCGCCGTTCCCGGGGCCGAAGACTCCGCCGCCTTCGCGGCGTCGCCCTTGCCCTTGCTCTCCCCCGACCGCTCCGGCTTCTCCGGCACCACGAAGCGGTAGCCGACGTTGCGGACCGTGCCGATCAGCGACTCGTGCTCGGGGCCGAGCTTGGCGCGCAGCCGCCGGACGTGGACGTCGACCGTCCGCGTACCGCCGAAGTAGTCGTAGCCCCACACCTCCTGGAGGAGCTGGGCGCGGGTGAAGACCCGGCCCGGGTGCTGCGCCAGATACTTCAGCAGCTCGAACTCCTTGAAGGTCAGGTCCAGGACCCGGCCCTTGAGCTTCGCGCTGTAGGTCGCCTCGTCGACCGAGAGATCGCCGCTGCGGATCTCCATCGGACCGTCGTCGGTGGTGATCTGCTGGCGGCCCATGGCCAGCCGCAGCCGCGCCTCGACCTCGGCGGGGCCCGCCGTGTCCAGCAGGACGTCGTCCACGCCCCAGTCGGCGGTGACGGCGGCCAGCCCGCCCTCGGTGACGACCAGCACCAGCGGACAGCCGGGTCCGGTGGACCGCAGCAGCTGGCACAGGGACCGTACGTGGGGCAGGTCGCGGCGGCCGTCGATCAGTATGACGTCGGCCCCGGGGGTGTCGATGAGTGCCGGTCCCTCGGCAGGGGCCACCCGCACGCTGTGCAGCAACAGGCCGAGCGCCGGGAGCACCTCCGTCGACGGCTGGAGTGCGTTGGTCAGCAGCAGGAGTGAACTCACGCGCGACCACCTGCCCGGTTGCCGGGGTGTTCCGCCCCTTGCTGTGTGCGGTCCTGCCTGCTTCGCTCGCCCATGACGTCTGGTTCCTCCTCGGTCCCTGCGACGGGGGCACCTCCCGGCCTCGGCCGGGGTGTCTGCGGCACTGCTTCGTACGGGTCCTCGCAGCCGCGCGTGAACGTGGCTGAAAGCACAAAAGGACCCGGGGGCAACGCTGCCCGGATCCTTCTTGCCCAGCAGAATAGCTCACATGACTCCCGGACCCGAGGCCGAATGTGCAGCCTCTTGTGTTTCCTCGATCACTTCGAGTGGTCATCGGGTGTGCCTGTTGACCGCCGACGGGGTCCGGATCGAGGCCGCCAACACCCCCCGTCGGGCCCCATCTGAAGCGGATCCGGCGGCCTGCGCCGACACCCCGGCGATCGTCCTGGCGCACGGCTTCACCGGGGCCCTGGAACGCCCCGCACTTCGTCGGGCAGCTGCCGCATTTTCCCAGCATGCGGACGTGATCACGTTTTCTTTCCGTGGACATGGCGGCTCCGGCGGGCGTTCCACGGTCGGCGACCGCGAGGTCGAGGATCTGGCCGCCGCGGTCCGCTGGGCCCGCGCCCTGGGCCACCGCCGGGTCGCCACCGTCGGCTTCTCCATGGGCGGCTCGGTCGTCCTGCGGCACGCGGCCCTGCACGGCCCGGGGGAGCACGGGGAGCGCACGGATGCGCACCCCGACACGGTCGTCGCGGTGAGCGCCCCCGCACGCTGGTACTACCGCGGGACCGCGGCCATGCGCCGCCTCCACTGGGTGATCACCCGCCCCACCGGGCGGCTCGTCTCCCGGCTCGGGCTGCGCACCAGAATCCACCCCGAGGACTGGGACCCGGTCCCGCTCTCCCCCACCGAGGCCGCCGGGCTGATCGCGCCCACCCCGCTGCTGCTGGTCCACGGCGACCGCGACCCGTACTTCCCCCTCGACCATCCCCGGATGCTGATGTCGGCCGCCGACCCCGCGACGGCGGAGCTGTGGATCGAGCGCGGCTTCGGCCACGCCGAGAACGCGGCCGCGCCGGAGCTGCTGGGGCGGATCGGGGAGTGGATCACGGCGCACACGCCGGCGTAGGGCATCGGCCGCCCGCTACGCCGCTCACTCCGTCTCGGCCACCGCCTCCGCGAACTGCGCCGCATACAGGCGGGCATAGGCGCCGCCCGTCGCCAGCAGGGCGTCATGGGGGCCCTGCTCGACGATCGCGCCGTTCTCCATCACCAGGATGACGTCGGCGTCGCGGATGGTGGAGAGCCGGTGGGCGATGACGAAGCTGGTGCGGCCGCTGCGGAGCTGGGCCATCGCGTGCTGGATGAGCACCTCGGTGCGGGTGTCGACCGAGCTGGTGGCCTCGTCCAGGACGAGGATGGCCGGTTCGGCGAGGAAGGCCCGGGCGATGGTGATCAGCTGCTTCTCACCGGCCGAGACGTTGCCGCCCTCGTCGTCGAGCACGGTGTCGTAGCCGTCCGGCAGGGTGCGCACGAAGCGGTCGACGTGGGTGGCCCTGGCCGCCGCCACGATCTTGTCCATCGAGGTGCCCGCGGGTGCTCCGTAGGCGATGTTCTCCGCGACCGTGCCGCCGAAGAGCCAGGTGTCCTGGAGGACCATGCCGATGTGGGACCGCAGCTCCTCGCGCGACATGGCGGCGATGTCCGTGCCGTCGAGGGTGATCCGGCCGCCGCGCACCTCGTAGAAGCGCATCAGCAGATTGACCAGCGTGGTCTTTCCGGCGCCCGTCGGGCCGACGATCGCCACCGTCTGCCCGGGGTGGACGGCCAGCGACAGCCCCTCGATGAGCGGCTTGTCGGCCGAGTAGTGGAAGGTGACGTCCTCGAACCCGACGCGTCCCTCGACCCGTTCGGGCCGGGCCGGCCGGGCGGCGTCGGGCTCCTGCTCGGCGGCGTCGAGGAGTTCGAAGACCCGCTCGGCGGAGGCGACGCCGGACTGGACGAGGTTGGCCATCGAGGCGACCTGGGTGAGCGGCTGGCTGAACTGCCGGGAGTACTGGATGAAGGCCTGGACGTCACCGATGGACAGCGCCCCGGAGGCGACCCGCAGACCGCCGACGACCGCCACCATGACGTAGTTCAGATTGCCGATGAACATCATCGCGGGCTGGATGATCCCGGAGATGAACTGGGCCCGGAACCCGGCGGCGTACAGGGCCTCGTTCTGCTGCCGGAACAGCTCGGCGGACTCCCGCTGACGGCCGAAGACCTTCACCAGGCTGTGGCCGGTGTACATCTCCTCGATGTGCGCGTTGAGTTTGCCGGTGGTCTTCCACTGCCGGACGAACTGCGGCTGGGCGCGCTTGCCGACCTGGGTGGCGACGACGATCGAGGCCGGGACGGTGACCAGGGCGACCAGCGCCAGCAGCCACGAGATCCAGAACATCATCGTCAGCACCCCGGCGATGGTCAGCAGCGAGGTGACGATCTGGCTGAGGGTCTGCTGCAGCGTCTGCTGGATGTTGTCGATGTCGTTGGTCGCCCGGGAGAGCACCTCGCCGCGCTGCTGCCGGTCGAAGTAGCTCAGCGGCAGCCGCGCCAGCTTCTCCTCGACCTGCTCGCGCAGCCGGAAAACGGTCCGCTGGACGACCCGGGTGGCGATCCGGGCCTGTACGAAGCCGAACACCGAGGCGCCCGCGTAGATCAGGGCGGCCCAGAGCAGGACCCCGCCGACGGCGCCGAAGTCGATGCCCTGGCCGGGGACGAGCGGCATCGCGCCGAGCATGTCGGCGAGCCCGCCCTGGCCGTGGGCGCGCAGCTGGGCCACCGCCTGGGCCTTGGTGATCCCCTCGGGCAGCCGGCGGCCGACGATGCCGGACATGATCAGGTCGGTGGCCCGGCCGAGGACCTTGGGGCCCACCACCGTCAGCGTCACACTGAGCGCGGTCAGCACCAGCGCGAGGCCGATCACCCCGCGCTCGGGCCGCATCTGGGCCAGCAGCCGCTTGCCGGAGCCCTTGAAGTCCATCGACTTCTCGGTGGGCTGGCCGCCCATCATCCGGGCGGGCCCGATCGCCGGGGCCGGGCCCCTTCGGGATGCCGCTTGGGCGCTCCCCCCGCCGGCGGACGGGGTCCCGGCGGCCGGCGCCTTGTCCGCGGTGGTCACGCCGCCTCCTGCTCGGTGAGCTGGGAGAGCACGATCTCCCGGTAGGTCTCGTTGCCGGCCATCAGCTCGGTGTGCGTGCCGGTGCCGACGACCCGGCCCTCGTCGAGGACGACGATCCGGTCGGCACCTCGGATCGTGGCGACCCGCTGGGCGACGATCAGCACCGTCGCGCGGCCGGTCTCCCGGGACAGCGCGGCCCGCAGCGCCGCGTCCGTCGCATAGTCCAGCGCGGAGAAGGAGTCGTCGAAGAGGTAGATCTCGGGCCGGCGCACCAGCGCCCGCGCGATGGCCAGCCGCTGCCGCTGGCCGCCGGAGACATTGCCGCCGCCCTGCGCGACGGGGGCGTCCAGACCGCCCTCCATCCGCTCGACGAACTCCCGCGCCTGGGCGGTCTCCAGGGCGTGCCACAGCTCCTCGTCGGTGGCGTCCGGATTGCCGTAGCGCAGATTGGTGGCGACGGTCCCGGAGAAGAGGTACGGCTTCTGCGGGACCAGGCCGATGGTCCGGGCCAGCGTCTCCTGGTCGAGGGTGCGGACGTCCTCGCCGTCCACCAGGACCGCTCCGCCGGTCGCGTCGAACAGCCGCGGGACGAGCCCGAGCAGGGTCGACTTGCCGGAGCCGGTGGAGCCGATGACGGCGGTGGTCTCACCGGGGCGGGCGGTCAGCGAGATGTCCTTGAGGACCGGCTGCTCGGCACCGGGGAAGCGGAACTCGACGTGGCGCAGCTCCAGTTCGCCGTGCCGGCGCAGCTCGGTGACCGGGTGTGCGGGCGGGATGACGCTGGAGTCGGTCGACAGCACCTCCTGGATGCGCTCGGCGCAGATCTCGGCGCGCGGCAGCATCATCACCATGAACGTCGCCATCATGATCGACATCAGGATGTACATCAGGTAGCTGAGGAACGCCGTCAGCGCGCCGATCTGCATCTCGCCGGAGTCGATCCGCAGCCCGCCGAACCAGACGACGGCCACGCTGGAGAGGTTCACGATCAGCATGACCAGCGGGAACATCATCGACATCAGCCGGCCGGAGCGCAGCGACACCTCGAACAGATCGGTGTTGGCCCCGGCGAAGCGCTCGCGCTCGTAGCGGTCGCGGACGAAGGCGCGGATGACGCGGATACCGGCGATCTGCTCGCGCAGGACGCGATTGACGGTGTCGATGCGCTGCTGCACCCCACGGAAGAGCGGCCGCAGCCGGCGCACGATCAGGGAGATCAGGAAACCCAGCACCGGCACGATGACCAGCAGCAGGCCGGACAGCGGCACGTCCTGGCGCAGCGCCATCAGCACACCGCCGATGCACATGATCGGCGCCGAGACCATCATCGTGAACGTCATCAGCACCAGCATCTGGACCTGCTGGACGTCATTGGTCGTGCGGGTGATCAGCGACGGCGCCCCGAAGGTGCCCATTTCCCGGGCGGAGAAGGACAGCACCCGGTCGAAGACCGCGGCGCGGACGTCCCGGCCGAGCGCCATGGCCGTACGGGCACCGAAATAGACCGCACCGATCGCGCAGACGATCTGCAGGACAGTGACGGCGATCATGAAACCGCCGGTGCCGAGGATGTAGCCCGTGTCCCCCTTCACGACACCGTTGTCGATGATGTCGGCGTTGAGGGTGGGCAGATAGAGCGTGGCCAGGGTCTGGATCAGCTGGAGCAGCACGATCAGGGAGATCGCGCGTCTGTGGGGCCGCAAATGCGCCCATGCAAGTCGGACCAACACACAGTGAGCCTAGGCGAACATGTGCCCACAGCAACCGAAATTCCGCGGCCGGCATCGCACGGACCGTCAGCCTTGCCGGACATTGCCCGGAACCGGACCGCCCGCCACGTACGCCATCATGGAGGCGGCAACGACGGGGTGCCCGCCACCACGGGCAGCCCCCCGACCGACCGACACGACGAAGAGGCCGCCGTGACAACAACTGGCACCGTGCGCTACTGGGCAGCGGCCAAGGCCGCCGCCGGCACGGCAGAGGAGCCGTATGCGGCGGCGACGCTCGCCGAGGCGCTCGACGCGGCGCGGGCGGCGCACGCCGCGAACCCCGAGTTCGCGCGCGTACTGCTGCGCTGCTCCTTCCTGGTGGACGGCGATCCGGTCGGCACCCGCGACCACGGGGCGGTGCCGCTGGCCGAGGGCGGGACCGTCGAGGTACTGCCGCCGTTCGCGGGAGGGTGAGCACACGATCATGAGCGACAACCAGCACCGCAACCCGTACCAGCCGCACGATCCCGCCGCACGACAGGACCCGTACGGCCGCCCCGATCCGTACGCCCCGCAGGAGCCCTACGTCCCACAGGATCCGTACGCCCCCCGGCCGCAGCAGTCCGCGCAGGCGCCGTACGGCCGGCCGGCCCACGCCGCGTCCCCGCAGCAGCCGGGGCAGGACCCGTACGGCCGGCAGTACGGGCAGCAGCAGTACGGGCGGGAGGCGTACGGGCAGCAGCAGTACGGGCAGCGGCCGCAGCACGCACGGCAGCAACCGCAGCAGCCCCAGCAACCCCAACAGCCCGCACCGCAGCCGCCCTACGGCCACGATGGCCACCGCCTCCCGTCCGCGGAGCCCTCGCAGCTGCCGCCCCAGCACCAGAGCGCGCGACCGGCCGAGGACACCTACGGCCGCGCCCACCCCCAGCAGGCCAGGCCGGCGCCCGCCACGCCCGCGGCCAAGCCGCCGCTGCCCACCCCGCCGGTCTCCAGCGCACCGCTCGCGGCCAACCAGCGCGCCCGCGCCGAGGGCCGCTCGCCGATCATCCCGCCCGGCATCCAGCCGGCCGCGCTGACCGCCGGGCTCGCCCTGCTGCTGGCGCTGACCGCGCCGCTGGGCCGCCCCGTGCTCGCCGTCCCGGTGGCGCTGCTGCAAGCGGTCACCGCCGCCGGCTGGTTCCGGCTCAACGGCATGTGGCCGGCCCGGCAGGGCATCGCGCTCGCCTTCCTGGCCGGTCTGACCACCGATGCCGCGTTGCTGGCCACCGACCGGGAGAGCGCGCCGCTGGTGGGCATCGGCACGCTCGGCGTGTGGTGTCTGCTCGTCCTCGTCCTCCAGCTGCGCAACCGCAGCAGCGCCGACGAGCGGATGTACGCCCTGACCGCGGGCCTGACCTCGACCGCGCTCGTGGTGCTCGCCGCCGGCCAGCTCGCGGCGAGCCCGCATGCGGTGGTGGTCGGCGCCGCCGGGGCCGCGGTGGCCACCCTCGCCCGTGCGCTGCCGCTGCCCGGCCCCGCCTCGGTCGGCGTCTCCCTGGTGGCCGCCGCGGGCGCCGGTATCGCGGCCGGACAGCTCACCGGCCTCGGTGCGTCCGGTGCGCTGCTGGGCCTGGCGGCCGGCGGCTGCGCCCTGATCGGGCTGCGGGTGGCCAGTTACGACTACCCGTCCCGCTTCGTCCATCTGACGGCCGGGGTGGCCCTGCCGCTGGCCCTGGCCGCGCCCGCGGTCTACGTCCTGGGGCGGACGCTGGGATGACCACGCCGGGATAGCCACCGAAGCACGCACAGAAGCCGCAGAATCCGCGGGAACCACAGGAACCACAGGATTCAGCGGCGAAACGGAGCGGCGGCCGCCGGAAAAGCACCCTGTGCCGTCCGGCGGCCGCCGCCTCCCGCTTCCCGTACCCCGTCGTCTAGGCTCCCCCGGAACGCAGGCAGGGGGCCTGCCCGGACGAGTCGGCCGGTATCCGGCCCAGGTGTGGGGGAAGTGGTTCGATGCGTGCACTGCGCGTGCTGTTGTTCGTCGTGGTCATACTCGGCGGGCTGTTCGTGGCGGCCGACCGGGTCGCGGTGAATCTCGCCGAGGACAAGGCGGCGGACAAGATCCGCAGCAGCCAGGGGCTCGACAAGGCGCCGAACGTCGCGATCAAGGGGTTCCCGTTCCTGACCCAGGTCGCCGGGCGCAGCCTCCAGGAAGTGGACGCCGACCTCGGCGGCATCCAGGCCCGTGCCCAGGGACGCACGCTGCGCATCGACCAGCTGTCCGCACAGTTCCACGAGGTCACGCTGAACAGCGACTACACGTCCATCGAGAGCGCCGCCTGGGCGACCGGCAACGCCCGGATCAACTACGCCGACCTGACCAAGGCGGCGGGCGCCGACGTCAAGGTCACCTACGGCGGGCAGAAGAACGGCCGCAGCCAGGTCAAGATATCGCCGAACGTCCCGCTGCTCAGCCAGCTGGACGTGACCGGCTCCATCAGCATCGTGCACGGCGACACCGTCCGGCTGCGGGCCGACGGGCTCCCCGGGATGTGCAAGGTCCTCCCGGGCTGTGAGGCCAAGGTCCGTGCCCAGACCGACCACGACTGGAAGCTGGAGCAGCTGCCCGGCAACCTGAAGCTGGAGAAGGTCGTGACGATGCCCGACGGCATCTCGATCTCCGCCTCCGGCAAGAACGTCAAGCTTCCCGGCTGACCGACCGCCACGGTCGACCGGCCACCACGACCGACCGGCCACCACGACTGACCGATCCGCCACGGCGGGCCGCCCCACCGGCCCGCCGCCTCCGCCGCCCGTTCCGCCACCTCCGTCGGCCGCTCGTCCCGCCCGGTCGGCCCGCGCCGCCGCCCGGATCCGTACCGCCGTCCATTTCCTGAGACGCCCCGGTCCGTACGCCAGACCCCCCACCGGCGTACGGGCCCCGCGGACCTGCGGAGGCGCGCCCGGGAACGCATCGCGTCCCACATCGCGGACAATCACGTCTCGCTATTCGACACGCCGGTGACACGCCCCACTCTGTCTCCCTACGATCGGAGCCATGCAGAGCTCATTGAGCGGTCTCCGTCCACGGGGACGTGCGGTACTGACGAAGCGGCGGGCAGTAGACCTGTGCCGCGTCGCCGCCATGCTCTGTCGCCCTGTCTGACGGGCCATCCCCGCCCGTCTTCACCCGGCCGGCCCCTCGGGCCGCCGTCCGCTCGCCCCCGCACAGCGCCCGCCCGGACCTCCCGCCCGGAGATCATCCGCGCACACCCGGCGGAACCGCGTGCCACTCTGCAACCGCCCCCGCAACTGCCCCGGAGGAGAACACCATGAGCCGTAGCGACGTCCTCGTAGACGCCGACTGGGTCGAAAGCCACCTTGAGGACCCGAAGGTCGTCCTCGTAGAGGTCGACGAGGACACCTCGGCCTACGACAAGAACCACATCAAGAACGCCGTCCGCATCGACTGGAAGCAGGACCTCCAGGACCCGGTGCGCCGCGACTTCGTCGACCAGGCGGGCTTCGAGAAGCTGCTCTCCGCGAAGGGCATCGCCAACGACGACACGGTCGTCCTCTACGGCGGCAACAACAACTGGTTCGCCTCCTACGCCTACTGGTACTTCAAGCTCTACGGCCACGACAGCGTCAAGCTGCTCGACGGCGGCCGCAAGAAGTGGGAGCTGGACTCGCGCGACCTGGTCGACGGCTCCGAGGTCCCGCAGCGCCCGGCCACCGAGTACAAGGCCAAGGCCCAGAACACGGCCATCCGCGCCTTCCGTGACGACGTCGTCGCCGCGATCGACAACCTCAACCTCGTCGACGTGCGCTCCCCCGACGAGTTCAGCGGCAAGCTCCTCGCCCCGGCGCACCTCCCGCAGGAGCAGTCGCAGCGCCCCGGCCACGTGCCCAGCGCCCGCAACATCCCGTGGTCGAAGAACGCCAACGACGACGGCACCTTCAAGTCGGACGACGAGCTCAAGGCCCTCTACGAGGAGGAGTCCGTCGACCTGGCGAAGGACACCATCGCCTACTGCAGGATCGGCGAGCGCTCCGCGCTGACCTGGTTCGTGCTGCACGAGCTCCTCGGCCAGACCAACGTCAAGAACTACGACGGCTCCTGGACCGAGTACGGCTCGCTGGTCGGCGTGCCGATCGAGCTCGGCGCCAACAAGTAACCACCCCCGCTTCTCCGTTACCCCTCAAGGAAGTACCCCTATGTGTGGAGCACAGGCAGGCGGCCCGGACGCCTCGACCATCAAGCCCGGTGAGACCACGATCCAGGGCAGCGTGACCCGCGACGGCGAGCCCGTCACCGGTTACGTCCGACTCCTGGACAGCACCGGCGAGTTCACCGCCGAGGTCCCCACCTCCGCGACCGGACAGTTCCGCTTCTACGCGGCCGAGGGCACCTGGACGCTGCGTGCGCTCGTCCCGGGCGGCACCGCGGACCGCACCGTCGTCGCCCAGAAGGGCGGCCTGGCGGAGGTTGCCATCGCCGTCTGACGGCAATGATGGCCGAAGGGCCGCACCCCAGAGGTTTGGACGCCTTGATCGGGGGTGCGGCCCTTCGGCCGTGCCCGGGCTCTGCGCGGCCGGGGCCGGGGCTCCGCCCGACTTCTGTCCGGCCCCGTGCGGACTTACCGTGGAGACATGGACGCGCACCGCCGGTCGCCCGTAGAGCGCCGCCATCGCAGGTACTTCGTCCTGATGGGCGTGTGCCTGGTGCTGTTCGTCCTCGCGTGGGGCGTGGTGCGGCTGTGGTCGGTGCCGGCCGCGGTGGGGATGTGCGTCGTCGCCATGGTGATCCCGCCGGTCGCGGCGATCATCGGCAACCGCCGGGAGCCCGGCGAGCGCTGGTGGGACGAGTCCGGCGATCCGGAGTCCGACCGCTGGTGGCGCGAGCTGGACGACCGGGGGGACGACAAGCACCCCCAGTAGGCCGCCCGCGGGCCTCAGTAGACCAGCGCCTGGACGTCGTCCGGCATGATCTCGCTGACGAACACCTGGGCGCCGGCGATCCCGGCCCCCTCGATCAGGTCCTTCTGCTCGATGTCACGCCGCGCCGCGCACTGGGTGCAGACCGTGAGGGCCCCGCCGCCGGCCCGGATGCCGTCGATCAGCTCCGGCAGCGGCGCCGCGTGCGGCAGCTCGAACTCCGCCGCCCGTCCCGGCAGCGCGAACCACACCGACTCCCCGGTCAGCCACAGCGACACCTCGACGCCGCTGGCGACCGCCACCGCCGCCACCGTGAACGCCTGCGAGCACCGCTCGGGCGCATCCGCACCCGCCGTCACCTTGATCACGAGCTTCTTCGCCATGGGGCAAGAGTAGGCGGGAGAAGCAGGATGGGGGTGCCTCCCTGCTCCTTCAGAGCTTGGGGGAAGACCTCACAGCGCCGCTGTCAGCGCCGCCGACTAGACTCGCAGGCGGTCCGTTACACCCTCACTCCGTCCAAGGAGCGCGCTCGTGCTTGAGGCATTCTTCACCACCCTGCTGGTTCTGGTCGCCGTCGGTGTGCTCGGGTTCGCCGCTCTGACCTGGCAGAAGCTCTACCAGGGACAGCGCTGACCGACCGCCGGCCCCGGCCGGCCGCGCGCCTCGCGCACCCCTTCCGCCCCCTTCTATAGATCGTCTGAGCTCTCATGATCGAGATCCCGTCCGACCTGAACCCGGCCCTGGTGCCGCTCGCCTTCCTCCTCGGCAACTGGGAGGGCGCCGGCGTCGCCGACTTCCCGGGGACCGAGAAGTGCAACTTCGGGCAGGCGGTCACCTTCACCCACGACGGCCGTGACTTCCTCGAATACACCTCGCACAGCTGGGTGCTCGACGGCGAGGGCAAGAAGGTCCGCCCCCTGGAGACCGAAACCGGCTTCTGGCGCATCGACGCGGACCGCAAGGTCGAGATCGTGATGTGCCGCGACCAGGGCGTGGTGGAGGTCTGGTACGGCGAGCTGGCCGACCAGAAGCCGCAGATCGACCTGGCCACCGACGCCATCGCGCGCACCGCCGCGTCCGGCCCGTACAGCGGCGGCAAGCGGCTCTACGGCTACGTCAACAGCGATCTGATGTGGGTTGGCGAGAAGTCCACCCCGGACGTGCCGCTGCGGCCCTACATGTCGGCGCATCTGAAGAAGGTCGCCGACCTCAAGGAATGGGCGGAGAGCCTCCCCGACGACATGCCGGACGGCGTCTCCTTCTTCCGGCCGGACGGCACGCCCTACAACCCGTAAGGCACCCGGGAGAGTCCGCCCCCGTTGTGGGGCGGACGGTCTCCTCCCGCACGCCCGGTTGCCCGCGGCGCGCAGCGCTCCGCACCACGCGCCGTGGACGGCGGCCGAAGACCACCGCACAGCAGGCAGGAATCTTCGCCGTCCCGGGGAGAGCACTTCATACTGGCGGTGTGGTGACCAAAGACTGGCAGAGCGACCTCCGCAGGCGCGGATACCGCCTGACCCCGCAGCGTCAGCTCGTGCTGGAGGCTGTGGACAGGCTGGAGCACGCCACCCCGGACGACATCCTCACCGAGGTGCGCAAGACGGCGGGCGGGGTGAACATCTCCACCGTCTACCGGACCCTGGAGCTCCTGGAGGAGCTGGACCTGGTCAGCCATGCCCACCTCGGCCACGGCGCCCCCACGTACCACCTCGCCGACCGCCACCACCACATCCACCTGGTGTGCCGGGACTGCACGGACGTCATCGAGGCGGATCTGTCGGTGGCCGCACCGTTCACGGCGCAGCTGCGCGAACAGTTCGGCTTCGAGACGGACATGAAGCACTTCGCGATCTTCGGGCGCTGTGCGGCCTGCCGGGGCAAGGCCGCCCCGGGCGACGCTGAGGCAGTTGCCGGCGAGTCGTAGGCTGGGCGCATGCTGCGACAATCACCCGCCAGCCCCCTGCTGTCGCTGCCCGGCGCCGTCCCCGCCGAGGCCCCCGACGAAGGCGTTGCCGCCCACTACGGCGACCTCTTCCGGGAGCAGCGCGCGCTCGCCGACGGCTCCGGCTTCGTCGACCTCTCGCACCGCGGCGTGGTCACCGTCACCGGCGCCGAGCGGCTGAGCTGGCTGCATCTGCTGCTCACCCAGCACGTCAGCGACCTCCCGCCCGGCCAGGCCACCGAGGCGCTGATCCTCTCCGCGCACGGCCACATCGAGCATGCCGTCTCCCTCGTCGACGACGGCGAGACGACCTGGATGCACACCGAACCGGGCATGCAGGAGGCGCTGATCGCCTACCTGGAGAGCATGAAGTTCTTCTACCGGGTCGAGGTCGCCGACCGCACCGACGAGATCGCCGTCGTGCATCTGCCGGCCGGCTCCATCACCGAGGCGCCCGAGCACACCGTCGTCCGCGAGACCCCGCACGGCCGCGATCTGTTCCTGCCGCGCACCGGCCTGGAGGCGTTCGCCCTCGGTTTCCCTGGGGGTACCTCCCGGACGAAGTCTGGGGGAGGCCCGGCCATCGGCGTACTGGCGCTGGAGGCGCTGCGCGTCGAGGCCCACCGCCCCCGGCTGGGCATGGAGACCGACCACCGCACCATCCCGCACGAAGTGGGCTGGATCGGCAGCGCCGTCCACCTCCAGAAGGGCTGCTACCGCGGCCAGGAGACCGTCGCCCGGGTCCACAACCTCGGCAAGCCGCCGCGCCGGCTGGTCTTCCTGCACCTGGACGGCAGTGAGGTCCATCTGCCGCCGCACGGCACCCCCATCCGCCTCGCCGCGGACGGCGAGGAGGGCCGTCAGCTCGGCTTCGTCACCACCTCGGCCCGCCATCATGAGCTCGGCCCGATCGCGCTCGCCCTGGTCAAGCGGAACGTGCCGGTGGACGCCCCGCTGATGGCGGGCGGCACCGCGGCGGCCCAGGAGGTCGTCGTCGAGCCGTAGCGGCGAGCGGGCTCCCGCCCCGGCGGAGGGTTCCCGCCCCGGCTACGGCTGCCGTGACGCGGCGGGCAGCTCCGGTCCCGGGTCTCGTCCCGGGCTCCGGTCCCGGCTACACCTCGATCAGTACCGTGAACGGCCCGTCGTTGGTCAGCGACACCTTCATGTCGGCCCCGAAGCGGCCGGTCTCGACCGCGGCGCCCAGCGCCCGCAGCTGTGCGACAACCTCGTCGACCAGCGGCTCGGCGACCGGCCCCGGGGCCGCGGCGTTCCAGGTGGGCCGACGCCCCTTGCGGGCGTCACCGTAGAGAGTGAACTGGCTGATCACCAGGAGCGGCGCCGAGGTGTCCGAGCAGGACTTCTCGCCCTGCAGCAGCCGCACCGACCACAGCTTGCGGGCGAGCTGCGCCGCCTTCTGCGGGGTGTCGTCGTGCGTGACCCCCACCAGCACGCACAGCCCCTCACCGACGATCTCCCCGACCGTCTCGCCCGCCACCTCGACGCGTGCGCCGTCAATCCTCTGCACCACAGCTCGCATACCCGCCATGATGCCGGGCGGCCCGCCGCCTTCGGACAGCAGTGCCCCCACGGGGGCCGTTCGGGTGCCATGGCCCTGCAGAAGGACCGCCCAGAGTGGCACGATGCGTGCACGTGGTGCGTTTCATGGACAACATGCCCAGGACGCGGCACCGGACGAGGGGACGGAACGATTCATGAGCACTCTCGGCGCCGGACAGACACCCGGTCCCGTACCAACCGCCCGTACGACACCGACCGGACGGACGACATCCACCGCCCCCACGACAGACCCAGCCCGTCCGGCACCCGGCACCCCACCGCCGCCCACCGCCCTGACGACGACCACGACCGCGGCAACGGCCCCCGGCACGGAGGACGGCCCCATGCTCCCGGCAGGCAAGGCGCAGCACCCCCGCCCCCCGCAGCAGCGCGACCACTGCCGTCCGGCGACGGCCCCCGATCTGTCCGGTCTGGGGCTGCCCGAGCTGCGGGTGGTACGGCGTGATTCGCAGCAGGAAGAGGCCGATCTCAGCTACGTGCGGCGGCTGTTGCAGGGCCGGATCGACATTCTGCGGGCCGAGATCGCCCGCCGGACCACCCAGCACTCCCCCCTCCTCGACCGGCTCCCGGAGATCCTGACGGACCTTCCGTCGCGGCACCGCTCCTCGGCGCGGCACGTGACGCTCGGGACCCCGCACAGCGAGGAGTACCGCAGGCTGGCCGAGGAGATGCTCGGTGAGGTGGAGCTGTCCGACCTCACCGCGCGTACGGACCAGGAGCTGCACGACGCGATGGGCCGCCTGATCCGCTACGAGCAGCAGGTGTCGCGGCGCCGCCAGTCCCTGCAGCGCACCACGGACGATTGCAGTGCGGAAATCGCCCGCAGGTACCGTGAAGGCGAAGCCCAAGTAGACGACCTGCTGTCCTGACGGCCACAAGCCTCCGGGGGCGCAGGCCACTCCCCGGAAGGCCACCGATGACCTCGCCCACTCCGATATCCGCGCCGACCCCGGGCTCCGCCACGTCCCCGGTTTCCGGGGCGGCGGTGCCCGTCGCGGCGCACCCCGTCCTCGCCGAGGTCGTCCGCTCCGGCTTCGTCGAGGGCCGGCACCGCGGCTCGCTGGTGGTCCTCGCGGCCGACGGCAGCGTGGACTGGGCGCTGGGTGAGGTCACCGCGCCGGTCTTCCCCCGCTCCACGAACAAGCCGATGCAGGCGGCTGCGGTGCTGCGGGCGGGCCTGGACCTCTCCGGTGAGCGGCTGGCGCTGGCCGCCGCGAGCCACTCCGGTGAGCCGTTCCACCTCGCGCTCGTACGGACCATGCTGGCCGAGCACGGGCTGACCGCCGACCAGCTGCAGACGCCGGCGGACCTGCCGCTGGACCCCGAGGAGGCCGAGGCCTACCTCGCCTCGGGCCGGGCCCGGGAGCGTCTCACCATGAACTGCTCGGGCAAGCACGCCGCCATGCTGGCCGCCTCCGCCCGCAACGGCTGGCCGCTCGCCTCGTACCTCGACCAGGACCATCCGCTGCAGCAGCTGGTGGCCGAGGGGGTCCGCACCGCCGGCGGCGAGGACGTCGCCCACATCGGCACGGACGGCTGCGGCGCGCCCCTGCTCTCCCTCTCCCTGACGGGCCTGGCCCGCGCCTTCCGGCACTTCGTCCTGGCCGCCCCCGGCACGCCTGAGCGGCGGGTCGCGGACGCGATGCGCGCCCACCCGGAGTTCGTCGCCGGCACCCGCCGCCCCGACACCTGGCTGATGCAGGCCCTCCCCGGCACCCTCGCCAAGATGGGCGCCGAGGCCGTCCAGGCCCTGGCCCTTCCCGACGGCCGCGCGCTGGCCTTCAAGATCGACGACGGCGCCACCCGCACCCTCGGCCCGGTCCTCGCCCGCACCCTGCGCCTCATGGGCATCGACCACCCCGTGCTCTCCCGCCTCGAAGACGCCCCGCTCCTCGGCGGCGGCGCCCGGGTCGGGGAAATCCGCGCCAGTTTCTGAGGGGCGGGACGGGGGCGGCTCGGGGTGGCGGTTGCGAGGGCTCCGGGGCGGGGGCTGACGGCCCCGGGCGGTGGCTGCGGACGGGTCCGGGCGGGGCTGTGACGGCTCGGCCCGTGGCTGCGGGGCCGTGGCTGCACCGCCCCCTGCCGGCCGCAACGGCACGCTCCATGCGCCACGAGCACCTCACCGCGAGCCCGTACGGCCGCGAACGAGCCACCGCGCACCCGCCCCACCCGTGCCCGCTGCCGCAACGGCGTGGGCCTGCATAAGGTGGCGATGACAGCGCACGCATCACCCACCACAGCAGGAGGCCGGCGACCATGAGCGACGCGAATTCCGAGCCGCAGGGGCCCGAGGCGATCGAGCACGCGCACGACCCCGAGGTACTGCAGCTCGCGGCCAAGGTGTTCGACCTGGCGCGGAACGGTGACACCGACACCGTCGCCGCCTACGTGGACGCGGGCGTTCCCGCCAACCTGACCAACGACAAGGGCGACTCGCTCGTGATGCTGGCGGCGTACCACGGCCACCCGGCCACCGTGGAGGCCCTGTTGCAGCGCGGCGCCGACGCCGACCGCCCCAACGACCGCGGCCAGACCCCGCTCGCCGGCGCGGTCTTCAAGGCCGAGGACGAGGTCGTCAAGGTCCTGGTGGCACACGGCGCGGACCCGTCGGCGGGCACCCCCTCGGCGATCGACACGGCCCGGATGTTCGAGAAGGCGGAGCTGCTGAAGCTTTTCGGGGCGGAGTGACCTGACCGGCGGGCGGCATGGCGGGGCACGGCAAACGGGCTGGCGGGCGGCCCGGGGCGCCCCGCCCGCGCTTGACCTCAAGTTCGCTTGAGGTCCTAGCGTCGAGTCCCGACGGCGCCCCAGCCGTCACCGACTCACGCGTCGTCACGCCACGCCACGAAGGGCCCCGCATGTCCGAGCACCCGTACCGCCTCGCAGTGATCATCGGCAGCACCCGGGAGGGCCGGTTCGCACCCGTCATCGCGAACTGGTTCACCCGGCAGACCGAACGCCACCCGCACATCGACGTGGACGTCATCGACCTGGACGCGGTCCGCCCGTACGAACTCCGTTACGGCAGCGAGGAGTACGAGTCCTACGCCAAGCGCGTGGACGAGGCGGACGCGTTCGTCGTGATCACCCCGGAGTACAACCACTCCTTCCCCGCCCCGCTCAAGCACGCCATCGACCTGCTGCACGCCCAGTGGCAGGCCAAGCCGGTCGGCTTCGTCTCGTACGGCGGGATCTCCGGCGGCCTCCGCGCCGTCGAACAACTGCGGCTGATCTTCGCCGAGTTGCACGCCACCACGGTGCGCGAAACGGTGAGCTTCCCGCTCGCCGGCACTCTCTTCGACGACGCCGGCGACCTGCACGAACCGGCCGCCGCCGCCAAGGCTGCCGACGCCCTGCT
Source organism: Streptomyces sp. 2323.1 (assembly GCF_900221035.1). Taxonomy (NCBI): domain Bacteria; kingdom Bacillati; phylum Actinomycetota; class Actinomycetes; order Kitasatosporales; family Streptomycetaceae; genus Streptomyces; species Streptomyces sp. 2323.1. Next base: position 3,435,127 of record NZ_LT907981.1, read on the forward strand.
CCACCAGCTGACCTGGTGGGCGGTGACCCTCCGCGAGGCCCGCGCGACCCGCCCCTACGGCGGCTAGGCGTATTGCTCACTAGCGGCGTTCACAACCGCTGGGTCTTGATCATGGCGAAGACCTCCGGTGCGGCGGAGCTGTCTAGGACTCCACGGCACGGAGGTCTTCGTGTGCCACCGTAATGCCCGGCCGGCCGTCTTGGGGAGGCGGCTGCTGGTCGAACGTGTCCGTTCCGGACGGCCGGTGGCTCATGCAGCAGCGCCGAAACCGGCCGGCCGGCCGCGCCAGGCAGAAGTCAGCGCACCGCCGTCACGACATGCATGCGCATCGCGCACGGAATGCGCCCGTCCGGCAGGGCCATCGCCGCCGACTCCGCCTCGAAGCGGGCCCGCAGATCCGCCGTGACCGAGGCATCGAGCGGCCCGACATCGTAGAACGCGCTCACGGTGCGCCAGATCCGGTAGGGCGGGCCGGTCAGATCGACACGTACGGTCTCCCACTCCACCGGGCCGAATCCGGCCGGGCGGAAGACCGCGTCGAAGCCGTCGCGGGTCCGCAGCCGCGGGTCCCCGAGCCGCGGAATCTGCTGTTCCGCGGGCGCCGCCAGGAACAGCGGCTTCGCCAGCCGCAGAAACAGCTCGCACGCCTCACCGCCACCCACCCCGCCGCCCAGGACGACGGCCAGCGTGCCGCCCGGCTCCAGCACCCGCGCCAGCTCGGCCGCCACCCGCTCCACCTCGCCCATCAGCATCAGCGCCATATGGGACGTACAGCCATCGAACTGACCGTCTCGGAAGGGTAGTTGTTGCGCTCGCCCTATACGGAGGTCGGCCCGGTCGACGCCCGGCCGGCGGCTCGCCAGCGCCAGCTCCTCGGCGGACAGATCGAGCCCGGCGAGCTCCCGCCGGGCGCCCCCGTCCCGCTCGGCGAGGAGTTGGAGCAGCAGCCCGTCGCCGCAGCCGAGATCCAGCACCCGGTCGCATGCCGAGACCCGGTCCCGCAGGATCTCGTAACTGGACCGGCCGCCCTCGGCCCGCCCGTGCGCCATGGCCTGCACGGTCACCGAGGGGTGCGCGGCATGAAAGGCCCGCAGAAACTCTTCCTGGTCCGTCGTCATCCACCGATCCTAGGGACCCCGCCCCTCGCCGGCCCTGATGCGCCCCGAACCCAACACCCCACATTCATTGGGGAGTTCACCCTACCGATGGGCGTTCCTGGAGCGCCCAGCCGTTGCCGTCCGGGTCGCTGAAGTAGACGAACGAGTTCCACGCGCCGCCGGGACCGTCGACCATCGCCCCGTTCTCGACATGCTGTACGGGGCCGACCGTCACCCCCCGTTCGGCCAACTCCGCACGGGCCGCGGTGATATCGGGCACCACCAGCTGCAGCCCGTGCACCGAACCGGGCTTCACCTCCGGGTCATCGGTGCCCGCACCGATGACGATCGAGCAGCCCGACCCCGGCGGCGTCAGCTGCACGATGCGGACGTCGCTGCCGACGCACATGTCGTGATCGACGGCAAAGCCCATCTGCTCGCTGTAGAAGCGCTTCGACCGTTCCACGTCGGCAACCGGAATCGGCACCAGTTCGAGCTTCCAGTCCATGGCGCGCCGTCCTTCCGTTCGGCCGGCGGCCCAGGAACGACTGCCGTCGGCACCGGCTCTCCGCGCTGCAAAAAGTCTAGGCAGCGGGGGCGGGATGCGCGCACCCATTGACGGAGTGAGCGCTCACTCCGTACCGTGAAGGCATGACTTCATCACCTTCACCTTCACGCCGACGCGCCCCCGGCATGAGCGTCGAGCAGCGCCGAGCCATGATCGTGGCCGCCGCGCTACCGCTCGTGGCGGAGTACGGCGCGGCCGTCACCACCGGCCAGATCGCCCGCGCCGCCGGTATCGGGGAGGCCACGATCTTCCGCGCGTTCAAGGACAAGGACGAGGTGCTGGACGCCTGTGTCGCCGAGACCGTCGGCACGGACCATGTGCTGCGCGAGCTCGCCTCGATCTCCCTGGACGAGCCGATCGCCACCCGGCTGACCGAAGCCGCCGAGGCGCTGCGCGCCCACCTGGAACGGATGGGCACCGTCATCGGCGCCCTGCACGCCTCCGGCCACCTCCGCGGCCGCGCGCCCGGCCCGGCCGCGCGGAACGCCGGTGACGCCCCGCCGCCGGACGCCCGGGCCCGATCGTTCGCCGCCCTGCGCCACGCCATCATCGAGCTGCTCGAACCCGACCGCGCCGCGTTCCGCCTGAGCCCCGAGAAGGTCGCCTCCGCGTTCCTCGCCCTGCTCTTCACCCGACAGCAGTCTCCGGCCGGCGAAGGCGACACCCCGCTCACCCCCGAAGAACTCATCTCCGTACTACTGCACGGCACCCTCGACGCGGGCCCCGGGAGCGCGTGATGACCATCCCCCCACCGCCCCGGGAACGCCTGATGGCCATGCTCCCCTGCCGCCCCGGGAGCGCCCGATGACGGTAACCCTCAACCACACCATCGTCCCGGCCGCCGACCACCGCACGGCCGCACACTTCTTCGCGTCGGTCATGGGCCTGCCGGAACTCCCGCCGGCCGGCCGCCAGGGACACTTCGCCCCGGTCCGGGTGAACGAGACGCTCACCCTCGACTTCATGACCGTCCCGGACGCCGCAGGCCATCACCTCGCCTTCGACGTGGACTCCGGGACCTTTGACGAAATCCTCGCCCGCCTCCGGGCCGCCGGCGTCCCCTACGGCAACGATCCCGCCGAGCCGGACAACGGCCGGACCGACCATCCGCTCTGCGCCCGCGGTCTGTTCTTCCTCGATGACTCCGGCAACCTCTACGAGGTCATGTCACCGGAGTAGCCGGGCCACGGGGCGCCGGGCCGCCGGGCCGCCGGACCACTGCACCACCGACCGGTGCCTCATCCCTCGACGAACGCCATGCTGGCCTCGTCGTACCGCGTCCCGGCTATCTGGCCGGTGGGGGCTGCGGCGTCGATCGCGGTGAGTTCCTCGGCGGTCAGCTCGACGGCGAGTGCGCCGAGGTTCTCCTCCAGATACTTCTGCCGACGGGTCCCGGGGATCGGCACCACATCGTTTCCGCGGTGCTGCACCCAGGCCAGGGCGAGCTGCCCGGCGCTGACGCCCTTGTCGGCGGCGATCTCGTCGAGCTTCTCCACGATGGCCAGGTTCTGCTCCAGGTTGCCGTCGGCGAAGCGCGGCTGGCTGCGGCGCACATCGGACTCCGGCAGCCCCTTCACCGAGGTGTAGCGCCCGGTCAGAAAGCCGCGGCCGAGCGGCGAGAACGGCACCAGGCCGATGCCGAGTTCACGGCACACCGGAGCGATCTCGTGCTCCAGATCGCGGGTCCACAGCGACCATTCGCTCTGCAGCGCGGCTATCGGGTGCACCGCATGCGCCCGCCGAATGGTCGCGGCACTCGCCTCCGACAGTCCCAGGTGCCGTACCTTCCCGGCCGCGACGAGCTCGGCCATCGCACCGACAGTCTCCTCGATCGGAACGTTCGGGTCGACGCGGTGCTGGTAGTACAGGTCGATGTGGTCGACCCCGAGCCGGCGCAGAGACGCGTCACAGGCCTCCCGCACATAGGCGGCGTCGCCCCGGATCGCCGTCGGCTCGCCGAGCCGGTTGGCGAACCCGAACTTCGTCGCCAGTACCGCCTCGTCCCGCCGGCCGGCGACGGCCCGGCCGATCAACTCCTCGTTGTGGCCCGCCCCGTAGAAGTCGGAGGTGTCCAGCAGGGTGACGCCGAGGTCCAGGGCCCGGTTGATGGTCGCGATCGACTGCGCGTCGTCCGACGCGCCGTAACCGTGGCTCATCCCCATGCAGCCGAGCCCCTGCGCGGAAACCGCGAGCTCACCGAGGTGACGGGTCGGAATGCTCGTCGTGGTCATGATGCTGTTGCCTCCTGGACGTGGCGTACGACGGACGTATCTGGATCCCGGACCGGAAGCGCCTGAGCACTGAGCCACGGCCGGAATCCCGTCCCGGACGCTACGAGTTGAAGCGCACTCCAAGTCAACAAAGCGGCACGACAGCCCGCCGGGGCGACACCGCGACGCCCGAGCAGCGACGGCCGAACCCGACGACCGGAACCGGCCGCCGCACGCCACCCACCTGTGCGCCGCGCCCCAGGTCAGGTAATGTTGCCCCCTCAGTAGTGGACCGAACGAGGAGGTGAGACCGATTCCCCGCCAGACCAGGCAGGCGCTCCCGGCTCACGCCCCTCAGGTCCACCCGATGCAGGTGACCACCCGACACACGTGACCCGGGATGCGCCCTCGGCGCCCCGAAAGGCCCACATGTCGTCACCTCATATGCCGTCCCCCCACGTGCTGTCCCAGCCGTCGCCGCACCGACCGGACGGCGCGTCACCCCGCTCCCCGCGACTCTCCCCGCCGCTCTCCCGCGCCACCGTCATCGGCACACTGCGCGCCGCCGGCTGCGTCTTCGCCGAGGACGAGGCGGAGTTGCTGATCTCCACCGCACATACGGCGGACGCACTCGCCGCCATGGTGGAGCGCCGCGTACGCGGCCTTCCCCTGGAACACGTCGTCGGCTGGGCGGAGTTCCACGGGCTGCGGGTCACCGTCGACCCCGGCGTCTTCGTTCCGCGGCGCCGCACCGAATTCCTCGTGGGCCAGGCCATCGGCCTCGGCCGGCGGACCTCCGCCCGCACCGGGCGGCCCACGGTCGTCGTCGACCTGTGCTGCGGATCCGGTGCGGTGGGCGCCGCGCTGGCCGCCGCCCTGGACCGGGTCGAGCTGTACGCCGCGGACATCGAGCCGGCCGCGGTGCGCTGCGCCCGCCGCAACGTCACGGCCGCCGGGGGCGAGGTCCACGAGGGCGATCTCTTCGAGGCTCTGCCCACCGGCCTCCGGGGCCGTATCGATGTCCTGGTGGCCAACGTTCCCTACGTACCGACCCACGAGGTCGGGCTGCTGCCGCCCGAAGCCCGCGAGCACGAGCCGCGGGTCGCGCTGGACGGCGGCGCGGACGGGCTGGACGTCCTGCGGCGGGTGACCGCGGCCGCGCCGCAGTGGCTGGCACCAGGGGGGCATCTGCTGGTCGAGACAAGCGAACGGCAGGCACCACAGGCCGTCGAAACCTTCACCCGCAACGGGCTCCTCCCCCAGGTGGCCACCTCCGACGAGCTCTACGCCACGGTCATCATCGGGACCCGCCCCGCCCCCGGGCAGGGCGAGGCGACCGCCTGCCCACCGGCCTCGGAGATCAGCCATTGCGACGGCTGATCTCCGGCAATGCACTCACCGGAGTCGAGTCCGTGAGAGATCGTGAAGCATGCGCCCGGACGCTTGGCACCTCACCGAAGACGTCGACGACTTTCTCGCCCGAGCCGGTGACTTCCTGCGCTCGCGCCCCGCCCTGCACAACACGCCGCTGACAGTGATCGAGAGACTGCGCACGCGCGGGGCGAGCGCATACGGCGCCGAAGCCACCGTCTTCGGCCACCTGGAGTCAGGCGGCGACGTCCGCGCCATCTTCTACCGCCCTCCGTCCCACCGCCTGACCCTCACCCCCCTCTCCCCGGAGCACGCCGACCACCTCGCCGCCCACCTGGTCGACCTCGGCCACCCCCTCGCCGGCGTCACCGCGGACCACGACACCGCCACCGCTTTCGCCGAGGCATGGCAGCGGCACACAGGCGCAGCGCCGGTACCCAGCTGGCGGGGCCGTCTCTACCGTCTCGGCACGCTCACCCCACCGGAGCCGCGCCCGGACGGCCGGGGCCGTGTCCTGGACGCGCAGGACCATGAGCAACTCATCCGCTGGTGCGGTGAGTTCGTCGCCGCCGTCGGAGAGGCCCCGGCCATCGACGCCGATTCCTGGGCCGACTCGCGCTTCGCCGACAAACGCTTCACGTTCTGGGAGCCCCCGGACGGCACTCCCGTCTCCATGGCAGGCTCGACCGCGATGGTCGGCGGCATGATCCGGGTGGACCCCGTCTACACCCCGGCCCACCTCCGGGGGCGCGGCTACGCGGGCGCTGTGACCGTCGAGGTGAGCAGGGCCGCGCTGACCGCGGGCGCGACGGACATCGTCCTGTTCACGGACCCGGCCAACCCCACCAGCAACGCCCTCTACCAGCGCATCGGATACGTTCCGGTCGCCGACTTCACCGGGTACACCTTCTAAGAGCGCCGATCACGCCGCCGGTGCTCACCACGCCCCTCACCCCACCAGAGCACTCCTGCTAGCGCCTTGCTTGCAAAAGTTAGCACTACGAGGCACCATCGGGGTATGGCATCACTCAACGTCGGCAACCTCGGCGAGTTCCTGCGGGAGCAGCGGCGCACCGCGCAGCTGAGTCTGCGGCAGCTCGCGGATGCCGCCGGGGTGTCCAACCCGTACCTCAGCCAGATCGAGCGCGGCTTGCGCAAGCCGAGCGCGGAGATTCTGCAGCAGCTCGCCAAGGCGCTGCGGATATCCGCGGAGACGCTGTACGTCCAGGCCGGGATCCTGGACGAGCGGCACGGTCTGGACGGGGTCGAGGTGCAGACCGCGATACTCACCGACCCGGCGCTGAACGAGAGACAGAAGCAGGTCCTGCTGCAGATCTACGAGTCCTTCCGCAAGGAGAACGGGCTCGGGAGCGGCGGCAAGGACAGCACTGCGAGCGGGCACGAGAACGAGCGCGGCACGGACACCCTCGACACAGAGGCCGACGGCGGCCCGCACGCCACCTGAGCAACCGATTCCGTTTCCAGGAGGAAGAACGTCATGGCCATCCCCGATGACCTCCGCAAGACCCTGACCGACGCCACCCCGCTGTACGCCCTGGCCGGCACCGTCGACCTGGCGGCCGAGAAGCTCGGCGAGGTGCCGCAGCTCGTCGAGAAGATCCGGACCGAGGCCCCCAAGCACTTCGAATCCGTGCGCAGCACCGACCCCAAGGACGTCCAGGCCCTGGTGAGCAAGCAGGCCAAGGACGCCCAGGAGAAGCTGTCCGAGCTGCTGGGCTCGCTGGACGGCGACATCAAGAAGGTCCGCGACCAGGCGCAGGAGCTGGCGCTGCAGGGCGTGGGCCGGGCGGCCGAGGCCGTCGTGCGGGCCCGGGAGGGCTACGAGGAGCTCGCCGAGCGCGGCCGTGGCGCGGTGGCGACCTGGCGCGGCGAGGCCGCCGACCAGGTCGAGGACCTCGCGGTGGCGATCGAGCCGGAGCCGAAGCCGTCGGCCAAGAGCTCCCCGAAGCCCCAGACCGCGAACGGGGCCAAGGCGCAGACCAAGGCCACCCCCGCGGCGCAGCCCAAGCCCGCCGCGCCGAAGAAGCCCGTCGCGCAGCGCAAGCCGGCGCCGGCGCCGACGAAGAAGAGCACCCCGCCCTCCGCGAAGTGAGCGCGATGTGACGTCCCTCACGCTTGCGTGAGAGCGCCGTTCCGGGGCCGGGCCGGGCACACTTCAGGTGCCCGGCCCGTTGTCCGGGTACCGTGGGGCCGCACGGGCGGCAGACGGCCGTGGCGGACCGACGAACACGAACGGCGAACGGGCGGTGGATGGCGTGCTGATTTACGGGTTCCAGAGCATTCTGAGCTGGGTGCAGCTCGCCCTGGGCGTCTACGCCGCCGTGATGCTGATCGATGCCGCCGTACGCCGCGAGGACGCCTACCGCGCCGCGAGCAAGCAGACCAAGGGCATGTGGCTGATCTTCCTCACCCTTGCCACGGCGCTGCTGTTCATTCTCCCGATCATGTCGTTCCTGCCGATCATCGGCGTGATCGCAGTGATCGTCTACACCGTTGACGTACGGCCCGCGCTCCGGGAGGTCTCCGGTGGCGGCAGCGGCCCGCGCCGCGGGGGCTCCAGCTCGGACGGGCCGTACGGGCCCTTCAACGGCGGGCGCTGAGCCCGGCCGGCGAGGCCCCGGAGGGCCTCGGCCGATTCACTCGCGGCCCCTTCACCTCGGCCGCTTCCCCCGCGGCTGTGTCAGCGCCGGTCCAGCAGGAGCACGGCCACATCGTCCGTCAGCTCGCCGCCGTTGAGATCGCGTACTTCCCTGACCGAGGCGTCCAGCAGTTCCTCGCCGCTGAGGCCGGCCGCCATCTGGCGGCTGACCAGTTCGGTCATACCCTCCTGGCCGAGACGCTGGTTGCCGACGCCGATCCGGCCCTCGATCAGCCCGTCGGTGTACATCATCAGGCTCCAGGAGCCGCCCAGTTCGACCTGCCGGCGCGGCCAGCGGGCGTGCGGCAGCAGGCCGAGCGCCGGGCCGCCGAATTCGTAGGGCAGCAGTTGCGGGCTCTCGCCGGCCTTGGCCAGCAGCGGTGCGGGGTGGCCGGCCAGGCACAGCCCGGCGCGGCGGCCGTCCGCGGAGATGTCGACGGTGCACAGCGTCGCGAAGATCTCGTCGTCCGCGCGCTCGTGCTCCAGCACCTTCTGGAGGGTGGCGAGCAGTTCGTCACCGGACAGGCCGGCGAAGGTCAGCGCGCGCCAGGCGATCCGCAGCTCGACGCCGAGCGCGGCCTCGTCGGGGCCGTGGCCGCAGACATCGCCGATCATCGCGTGGACGGCGCCGTCCGGGGTGCGCACGGTGTCGTAGAAGTCTCCGCCGAGCAGGGCGCGGCTGCGGCCGGGGCGGTAGCAGGCCGCGAAGCGCAGATCGGAGCCGTCGAGCAGGGGCGTGGGCAGCAGGCCCCGCTCCAGCCGGGCGTTCTCCTGGGCGAGCATCCGCGACTCGGTGAGCTGGCGCTGGGCGAGGTCGGCGCGTTTGCGTTCGACGGCGTAGCGGACCGCACGACTGAGCACCGCGCCGTCCAATTCGTCCCGGAAAAGGTAGTCCTGGGCGCCGACGCGTACGGCGTCAGCGGCGCGCTCGGCGTCCGTCTCGTAGGTGAGCACCAGTACGGCGTGCGACGGCGCCAGGCGCAGGACGTCGCGCAGGACGCCCAGTTCGTCGCCCCGGGTGCCGTGACCGGCGTCACGTTCCGCGCGGCCCTCGGGGGCCTGCGGGGCCAGGTCGAGCAGGATGCAGTGCACATCGTCGGTGAGCAGCCGCTCGGCCTCGGTGAGGTTGCGGGCGGTACGCAGGCGCACCTTGCGGCCCGCCCAGTCCCACATCTCGGGGACATGACTGTTGGGGTCCTCGCCGATGAGGAGCAGGGTCAGGCCCTGGGGGGCGGGTCCATGGTCGGCCGAAAGTCGCTGTTCGCCCGGCAGCGGCTGGGTGGGCTCAAGGAAGCCCTGCACTGCCGGCTGGGCCGCCTCCTGGCCCGGGGCGCGCACGTCCTGGGCCGTCGCGTCCCCCGCGCCCGGTGCGTCGGCGACCCGCGCGGTATCCGCGCAGGCGTCATCCACCGGTCCTGCCTGGTGCGGCAGCACGACCGTCCGCTGGTGCGGTACGGGTACGGGCATCGGTCTGCTTCCTTCCCTCCCCCCGAGGGGTGCGACGGAGCGCCGACGGCGCTCCACGTGCCCGGCTCCCGCCGCTCGTGGGTCAATTGAGCGGGGCGCTGACGGGCACTGACAGGCGACCATAGCGTCAGTACGGAGTGGGATGGAATGCCCGACAGCAATCGGCCATCGTCATATGCCCCGACCGATCAGCCATTTGACCTGGAGAGGGCGGAATACGGAATGACGAACATCACCCCGCTTGAGTGCATTCAGCGACGCGGCGGCAACCCTCAGAGAGCGAAACAATCAGGTCAGTTATCTCGGGTGTGAGCCGCGCCATCAGTGGCCGGCGTCACCATCGGGGCGGACGACGCCGAGAATCGGCATCGAACCGGCACCGGTGATCGTGACCTGCCGGCCGGGACGCGGCGCATGCACAATCGCGCCGTCACCGAGATACATCCCGACATGGCTGGCATCGGAGAAATAAATAATCAGATCGCCCGGCCGCATGTCCTTGAGGGCCACCCGGGGAAGCTGCCGCCACTGCTCCTGTGACGTCCGCGGAATCGTCCGGCCGGCGGCCTGCCAGGACCGCAGGGTCAGCCCGGAGCAGTCGAAGGTGTCCGGCCCTTCCGCGCCCCACACATAGTCCTTGCCGATCTGCGCGGTGGCGTACGAAATCGCCTTCTTGCCCTCGGCCGATGCTTTGTTGCTGATGTCGTCGAGGACGCCCGAGTCGAGCCACTTCTGCTGCTGCTTGAAGGCCTGCTCGTCCTCCAGCTTCTTCAGCCGGTCCTTTTCCTTCGCGGCCAGCCGGGATTCCAGCTCCTTTGCCGCGTCGATCTGTTTCTTGATGTCGCGCTGGGCGCTTTCCTTCTTCTTGCGGTTCGCCTCCAGCTTCTCCCAGCGGTCCGTGGCGGAGGCCGAATACCGCTGCAAGTCACCTTTGAGATGCGCCAGTTGGCTCATCACTCGTTTTGCGGCGAGCTGTCCCTTACGGGCCAGGGTGGCGTTGTCGAGAAAGCGTTCCGGGTCGGCGTTGAGCACCAGTTTCGCCTCGGCGGGCAGCCCGCCGCCGCGGTACTGGGCACTGGCCAGCGCGCCCGCCTGCCGCTTGAGGGCGGCCAGCTTCTGCTGGGTGGCGTCGATGGTGCGCGCCAGCTGCACGATCTGCTTCTGCTGGACGTCGACCTGCTCCTTGGCGGCGTTATAGGCGTCGGTGGCCTGTTCGGCCTTGCGGTAGAGGGCGTCGATCTTCTTGCGTACGTCGTCGAGGTGGCGGGCATCGGCGTCCGCGGCCTTCGCCGGGTCCGCGGACGGGTTCTTCGGGTCATCGGCGGTGGCGGCCGTGGCCGTACCGCCGAGCAGCCCCGTCGCGCACAGGACGACGGCAGTGCAGGCCATCACCCGGCTACCCCGTATGCCCCATGCGCCCCATCTGCCCTGAATCCCCTGTGCATCCCGAACGCCCTGCCGCACCCCCTGGCTCCCCACCAGCCACCTCCGGTCGTTCCACACCGATTCGCGCCTTCTCAGGCGCGGATGCTGCCATACCGGCCGGTAATTCAACAGGGTGACGTGCCGTTTTGCACCCCTCGAAGGGCACTTATCGGCCCGCACCCAGCCGATGGCCGAGGTTCACCGTGCGTTCACTCTCCTCCATCGGCCGCTTTACCTGATCTACCTAATTTCAGCCTTACCGAGTGCGCGTCCCCCACGGCACAAGCGCAGCACGGCCGGCTTCCGCCGTGAACGCGGCAGTCATCACGACACCACCCAACGCTCGCCGACGAAGCGGCGCGCCCCAGGAAGGAAATCTCGACAGTGAAGCTTCAGCGCAAGAACCGGGTTCGCGCCCTCGCCGTTGGCGCTCTCGCCGTCTCCGGTGCCCTGGCCCTGACCGCGTGCGGCTCGGACGACACCTCCGGCGGCGGTAGCGCCGGCGCCGCCAAGACGTCCAACATCAAGTGCGACGGCAAGGGCAAGCTTCTTGCGTCCGGCTCGTCCGCGCAGAAGAACGCCATGGACGTCTGGGTGCAGGCCTACGCCGGCGCCTGCAAGGGCACCGAGATCAACTACCAGCCGACCGGCTCCGGCGCCGGCGTCACCACCTTCCTGCAGGGCCAGACCGCCTTCGCGGGCTCCGACTCGGCGCTCAAGCCCGAAGAGATCGCCAAGTCCAAGAAGGTCTGCAAGGGCGGCCAGGCCATCGACATGCCGATGGTCGGCGGCCCGATCGCGGTCGGCTACAACGTGCCCGGCGTGGACAACCTCGTGCTGGACGCCCCGACCCTGGCGAAGATCTTCGACGCGAAGATCACCAAGTGGAACGACCCGGCGATCAAGAAGCTGAACCCGGGCGCCAAGCTCCCGGACCTCAAGGTCCAGGCGTTCCACCGCTCCGACGACTCGGGCACCACCGACAACTTCACCAAGTACCTCAAGGGCGCCGCCCCGGGTGACTGGAAGCACGAGCCGGCGAAGAAGTGGGAAGGCACCGGCGGCCAGGCGGCCTCGGGCTCGGCCGGCGTCTCCTCGCAGGTCAAGCAGACCAGCGGTGCGATCTCCTACTTCGAGCTGTCGTACGCGACGGCCGGCAAGATCCCCACGGCCAAGCTGAACACCGGCGCCAAGGAGCCGGTCGACGCCACCGTCGACAACGCCTCGAAGGCCATCTCCGAGGCCCAGCAGGTCGGCAAGGGCGATGACCTGGCCCTGAAGCTCAACTACACGAGCAAGGCCGAGGGCGCGTACCCGATCACCCTGGTGACGTACGAGATCGCCTGCGACAAGGGCAACAAGGCCGAGACGCTGCCCGCCACCAAGTCCTTCCTGACCTACGCCGCCAGCAAGGACGGCCAGGCCGCGCTCAAGGCGCTCGGATACGCCCCGCTGCCCACCGAGATCGCCGACAAGGTCCGCGCGACCGTCGCCAAGCTCTCCTGACCTACCGGGCGGCGGCCCATCAACCGCCGTAGGACCGAAGGGGCCCCCTCACAAGGGCCCCTTTGGGCCGCCGCCCGTCCGGTGCACCGCCGCGCCAGGAGCCCTCACCGGCTCCGCAGACCGGAGAATCGATGAATACCTCCTCCACGACCGATACGCCCCTCCCACCACACCCCGACCGCTCCGCCGTCTCCGGCAAGGCGGTCCGCCCCGGCGACCGGATCTTCCTCGGGCTCTCCCGGGGCTCCGGCATCGCCCTGCTGGCGATCATGGCCGCCATCGCGGTCTTCCTGACCTACCGCTCGGTGCTCGCCATCTCCGGCGACAAGGCCAACTTCTTCACCACGCTGGACTGGAACGCCACCGGCACCGACCCGAAGTTCGGCATCGCGGTACTCGCCTTCGGCACCCTCGTCAGCTCGCTGATCGCGATGCTGATAGCCGTGCCTGTCGCGGTCGGCATCGCGCTGTTCATCTCGCACTACGCGCCGCGCAAGCTGTCCTCGCCGCTCGGCTACGTCATCGACCTGCTCGCCGCGGTGCCCAGCATCATCTACGGCCTGTGGGGCGCGCTGTTCCTCGTCCCGCATCTGAGCGGCCTCTACAGCTGGTTCGACGACTACCTCGGCTGGACCGGCATCCTCAGTTACGGCGGCGGGGCGGCCCGTTCGCTGTTCACCGTCGGCATCCTGCTCGCGATCATGATCCTGCCGATCGTCACCAGCGTCAGCCGTGAGGTCTTCCTGCAGGTCCCGAAGATGCACGAGGAGGCCGCGCTGGCGCTCGGCGCCACCCGCTGGGAAGTCATCCGGATGTCGGTGCTCCCCTTCGGCCGCTCCGGGATCATCAGCGCCTCCATGCTCGGCCTGGGCCGCGCGCTCGGCGAGACGATGGCCGTCGCCACGGTCCTCTCGCCCAGCTTCCTCATCAGCACCAGCCTGCTGGACCCGGGCGGCGGCACCTTCGCCCAGAACATCGCCAGCAAGTTCAGTGAGGCCGACCAGTTCGGCCAGGACGCGCTGATCGCCTCCGGCCTCGTCCTCTTCGTGATCACGCTGCTCGTCAACGGCGCGGCCCGCCTGATCATCGCCCGCCGCAAGGAGTACTCGGGAGCCGCAGCATGAGTGAGCGAAGCGAACGAATCATCCAGAGGTGCGTGTTTCGCGCATGCGATACCGCGCGAAGCGAGGTAACGGCATGAGTGTGATGACCGACCGCCGACCGGTCTCCGACGGCGGCAGCCCGCTCCCCGTCTCCCTCAAGCAGCCCCGGCTGCCGCGCTGGACCCCGCCGGTGCTCGCCCTGGTGGCGGCCGGTGCGGGCAGCGGCATCGGACTGGCCGCCGGCCTGGACAGCACGGTCCAGTGGGGCCTGATCGCCGGCCTGCTCTTCGTCCTGGGCACGTTCGCGCTGGCCGCGGGCGTCGAGGGCACCCGGCAGGCCAAGGACCGGCTGGCCACCAGCCTGGTCTGGCTCGCCTTCCTGATCGCCGTCGTCCCGCTGGCCTCCCTGCTGTGGGAGACCGTGGCCCGCGGCACCAAGGTGCTGGACGGCTACTTCCTGTCCCACTCGATGGGCACCACCCCGGACGCCCTGCCCGGCGGCGGCATCTACCACGCGATCATCGGCACCCTGGAGCAGGTCGGCCTGGCCACCCTGATCGCCGCGCCGCTCGGTCTGCTCACCGCGATCTACCTCGTCGAATACGGACGCGGCAAGCTCGCACGGGCGGTCACGTTCTTCGTGGACGTGATGACCGGCATCCCCTCGATCGTGGCCGGCCTGTTCGTCCTCTCCGTGTGGATCCTGATCCTCGGCTTCGGCCCGTCCGGATTCGCCGGCGCGATGGCGCTGGCGATCCTGATGATGCCGGTCGTCGTCCGCTCCACCGAGGAGATGCTCAAGCTCGTCCCGAACGAGCTGCGCGAGGCGTCCCTGGCCCTGGGCGTGCCGAAGTGGCGCACCATCCTCAAGGTCGTACTGCCGACGTCGATCGGCGGTATCACCACCGGCGTGATGCTCGCCATCGCCCGTATCACCGGTGAGACGGCGCCCGTGCTCCTCCTGGTGTGGGGTGCGAAGACGATCAACAACAACCCCTTCCAGGATGCCCAGCAGTCGCTTCCGCTCTACGTTTTCCAGCAGTGGCAGCAGGGTTCCGAGGCCTCCTACGACCGCGCCTGGGCCGCGGCCCTGGTCCTCATCGCGTTCGTCATGATCCTCAACCTGGTGGCCCGCGGCATCGCCCGCTGGAAGGCTCCCAAGTCCGGCCGCTGACCAAGCCCGGCGACAGAAAGAAGCAGTGATTTCCATGGCCAAGCGAATCGACGTCAGCGGCCTCTCCGCGTACTACGGCAGCCACAAGGCCATCGACGACATCTCGATGACCGTCGAGCCGCGCTCCGTGACGGCCTTCATCGGCCCGTCCGGCTGCGGCAAGTCGACCTTCCTGCGCACCCTGAACCGGATGCACGAGGTCACCCCCGGCGGCCGGGTCGAGGGCAAGGTCATGCTGGACGACGAGAACCTCTACGGCTCCGGGGTCGACCCGGTCGCGGTCCGTCGCACCGTCGGGATGGTCTTCCAGCGCCCCAACCCGTTCCCCACGATGTCGATCTTCGACAATGTCGCGGCCGGTCTGCGGCTGAACGGCTCGTACAAGAAGAGCGAGCTCAAGGACATCGTCGAGCGCTCCCTCAAGGGCGCCAACCTCTGGAACGAGGTCAAGGACCGGCTGAACAAGCCCGGTTCGGGGCTGTCCGGCGGCCAGCAGCAGCGGCTGTGCATCGCCCGCGCCATCGCGGTCGAGCCCCAGGTCCTGCTGATGGACGAGCCGTGCTCCGCCCTCGACCCGATCTCCACCCTCGCCATCGAGGACCTGATCGGCGAGCTGAAGGAGCGCTTCACGATCGTCATCGTGACGCACAACATGCAGCAGGCCGCGCGCGTCTCGGACCGTACGGCGTTCTTCAACCTCGCCGCGGTCGGCCAGCCCGGCAAGCTGGTCGAGATCGACGAGACCGAGCGGATCTTCTCCAACCCCTCGGTCCAGGCCACGGAGGACTACATCTCCGGCCGCTTCGGCTGAGCCGCGAGCGCGCCCCGGCCGCACCCGGCCGGGTCCGCCCCCTCCACGTCCTGCGGTGCTGCATGGCGGTGCCACCGCAAGACGAAGGGCCCGCCCCTCTTCCCGGGGGCGGGCCCATTGCTTGTGTCGGAGCAGGCCGACAGCAGGTCCGTCAGCCGAAGGCCAGCGCCACGACCCCGTACGCGCCCGCCGCGACCAGCGCCGCGGCCGGCATCGTGATGAACCAGCCCATCACGATGTTCTTGGCGACGCCCCAGCGCACCGCGCGCGGGCGCTTGGTCGAGCCCACACCCATGATCGCGGAGGTGATCACATGGGTCGTGGAGATCGGGGCCTGGAACATGAACGACGCGGTGTACATGACCGAGGCGGCCGTGGTCTCCGCGGCGAAGCCCTGCGGCGGATCCAGCTCGATGATCCGCCGGCCCAGGGTGCGCATGATGCGCCAGCCGCCCGCGTACGTACCGAGCGAGAGGGTGAGCGCACAGGCCAGCTTGACCCAGATCGGGATCGCCGCGTTGGGCTCCTCGGCGTCCGCGATGACCAGGGCCATCACGACCACACCCATGGTCTTCTGGGCGTCCTGCAGACCGTGGCCGAGCGCCATACCCGCCGCGGACACCGTCTGGGCTATGCGGAAGCCGCGCTTGGCCTTGTGCGGGTTCGCCTTCCGGAAGACCCACAGGATCAGGACCATCACCAGATAGCCGAGCACCAGGCCGACGACCGGCGAGATGAACATCGGCAGGACGACCTTCTCGACCACCCCGGACCAGATCACGGTGGTGCCACCGGCCAGCGCGGCCCCGACCATGCCGCCGAACAGGGCGTGCGAGGACGACGACGGCAGGCCGAAGTACCAGGTGACGAGGTTCCAGACCACCGCGCCGAGCAGCGCGGCGAAGAGAATGCCCATCCCCTTGCTGCCGTGGGGAGTGGCGATCAGCCCCTCGCTGACCGTCTTGGCGACCCCGCTGCCCAGGAAGGCACCGGCGAGGTTCATCACGGCGGCCATCGCCAGCGCCGCCCGCGGGGTCAGCGCCCGCGTCGAGACCGAGGTCGCAATGGCGTTGGCGGAGTCATGGAAGCCGTTGGTGTACGTGAATCCGAGCGCGACCGCAATGGTCACGACGAGCGCGAAGGTGTCCATGGGAGGCGCTCAGGACTCCTTGACCGCGATGGTCTCGACCGTGTTGGCGACGTGCTCGAACGCGTCCGCCGCCTCTTCCAGGATGTCCACGATCTGCTTGAGCTTGAGCACCTCGATGGCGTCGTACTTGCCGTTGAAGAGGTGCGCCAGCAGCTTGCGGTGGATCTGGTCGGCCTGGTTCTCCAGGCGGTTGACCTCGATCCAGTACTCGGTGAGGTTCGACATGGTGCGCAGATTCGGCATCGCCTCGGCGGTCAGCTCGGCCGCCCGCGCCAGCACCTCGATCTGCTGGTCGACGCCCTTGGGGAGCTCTTCGACCTTGTAGAGGACGACCAGGTCGACCGCCTCTTCCATGAAGTCCATGATGTCGTCGAGCGACGAGGCGAGGTTGTAGATGTCCTCGCGGTCGAACGGCGTGATGAACGAGGAGTTCAGCTGGTGGAAGATCGCGTGGGTGGCGTCATCTCCCGCATGCTCCGCCGCCCGCATCCGCTCAGCGATCTCTGCCCGGGCCGAGGCGTCCGCCCCGAGCAGTTCCATCAGGAGCTTGGAGCCCGTGACGATGTTGTCCGCGGAGGCGGCGAACATGTCATAGAAGCTCGTCTCCCTGGGGGTCAGACGAAAGCGCACGTGAAATCCTCGGGGTGCATCGGATTCGGTCGGGTTGATGCTAGGCGCATCATCCAGCCACTGCTAACCGGCATTCCATCAGTGTCGCCCATCGAACAGCATGCTCTGCACGGGGTACCACACCTGCCCGCAAAGTTCGGTACCATATACCCACCAGGGGTATATGGACGCCTAGATATCACGGGAGACGGCCATGACGACCATGGACGCCGACACCAACGGCGGCACCGCACCCACCGCCGCCCGCGCCACCCCGCAGCCGGACTCCGACCACCGAGGCGACGCTCAAACCGTGACCGATAACGCAGAGACTTCTCCCGCAGGCGGCACACACGGCTACGCACAGCAGAAGGACGCACACATCAAGCGACTGCGCAGGATCGAGGGACAGATCCGCGGCCTGCAGCGGATGCTCGAAGAGGATGTGTACTGCATCGACATACTCACCCAGGTCTCGGCGAGCACCAAGGGCCTGCAGTCCTTCGGCCTCCAGCTCCTGGAGGAGCACCTGCGGCACTGCGTCGCCGACGCGGCCGTCAAGGGCCCCGAAGCCATCGACGCCAAGGTCCAGGAGGCGACGAAGGCGATCGAGCGGATGCTGCGCACCTGAGCCGGCCGGCCCTCCGGCGCGCCGCAGCCAGGGCCGGTCCGGTGGATCGGGGCCTAGGGCGACGGGGGCACCGGGCACCCGCGCCCGCCGCCCTCCCCGTCGACGTCCAGCACCTCGTCGATACGGTCCGGGCTGAGCCGATCCTCGCTCGCGGCCGCGGCCGCGATCATCAACTCACCGGTCAGGTCGATCTCGACGAGGGCGATGTGGTCCTGGACCGTCGTAGGGCGCTGTCCGGCCACGTACAACACCTCCTCCTTCGAGCGCCTTCCCACGCCTCCGGTGGTTACCGTCAGCGTAAAGAGCGGCGCACGCTCCGCGCATGGCACGGATGGACCATTTCCGCCATTCCGCATGCGCCCCCGTCATATGGCCCGCTGCCGCACCAGTCCTACGGTGTGGCCGAAGCGATCTTTCCCGCATAGATGTCGCGCTCGTCCGGCAGCTGCACCGTGATCTTGGTGCCGAAGCCGGACAGCTCCGTGGTGGAGACCACCGCCGCGCCCTGGGGCGCACCGTTGGCGAAGCGGAACCACTGGCGCACCTTGCGCAGCCGTCCGGCCCCGTCCAGATACACATCGAACGGCACCTCGTCGGTGGTGAATCCTTCCTCCGCGGCGACCAGCGCGGAGCGGGTGCGCGGCGACGCCACCTGGGCGGCCGTCTGGATGTCCGTCACTCCTCGATAGTGCCGCACCGTGACGCCGTCCAACCGCTCTTCGCCCTGATATGTCACATTCCGTGCGCCACGCAGGAGTTCGGCGGCGGCCAGCGGATCGGTCGCACCGCCGGTGACCAGATTCCCGTCGGCGAGCGAGCCGGTGGCGACCCGTACCCATTTGTCGGCAGGCACCCCGGCCCCACGGTTCTTCATGAACAGCGCACCCGGCGCGAGGATCTCGGTGATCGGCTGATGGCCGCCGCCGGTCCGGCCCGCCGGATCGGGCAGGACGACGCGCAGCCGCCCGGTGCTGGTGGCGAAGTCGTAGCCGCCGGTGCCGCGGATGGCGACGCGGGTGCCGCCGCTGATGGTCTCCATGGACGTACGGACCTGGGCGGAGCGGGCCCGCACCAGCGCGTCGGCGCTCTGCCTGACCTGCACGGCGGCAGCGGCGGCGCCCCGGGCGGGCGGCTCCTGGTCGTCGGCCGCGGCGCCGTCCGGGGAACATCCCGTCGTCAGCAGCCCGACCGCCAGCCCCGTCCCGCACGCCAGGGCCACGGCGGCCGCGCCGCCGCCTCGCCTGTCCTGCACCACCATCGCGTACGAGCCCCCTCGTGCCGCTGTCTTCGGGAGCGGCCTGGGCCGGCCGGTCCGCTCGGGTGGGCCGGACGTTCCGCCACCGCCGCATCTGGCGTTCCGCCGACCGATCCGTTCAACGAGTGTCAAGGGGGCTCGTCACGCACCGGCGGACGGGGCGTAGCGTGGCGGCGTGCCCGACCGAACGCCCCATACGACCTCCACCACCGAACGCGGGTCCTTCTGCAGCGCCCGCTGCGACTGTGGCTGGCGGGGGCCGGCCCGTCGCGCCCGCTCACAGGCGCGTACGGACGCCGAGCGCCATCTGGTGGATGCCGAGCCGGGGACCTCACCGCAGCGCCCGCGGGAATGAGGAACTCCGTTCCGGGAACCCCCCGCGCCCGTACGGCATCTGCCTAGTAGGGGAGGCAACAACCCCGCGCCGGTAACGGACTTCAGGGACGGTACCGGACAGCGCAGGACATGAATGGGCACAGCGGTACGCGGGGCAGCGCGCCTCCGCCTCCGCCCGGATCCGTCTCCCCCGCACACGCCCCGCATCCTCTGCCGGTCCCTCGGCGGGCGGGGCAGGACCGTACGACATCGAGGGGGATCCATCCCAGTGAAGCGGCGCACACTCCTGCAGGCCGGCGGCGGACTGGCGGCCACGTCGGTCGCCTGGGCCACCGGCTGCGACACCAAGACCGGCAAGGCGGGCGCGGCCTCCTCCGCTTCCGTCACGGGGGCCGCGAACGGCACGGGCGCGGCGAACACCAATGCGGCCGTCGCCGGCGGCGGGGCCTCCAAGGCCTCCTGGACCGCGCTCGGCAAGAGCCTGGACGGCAAGCTGATACGGGCGTCGGACGCTGCCTACGCGACCGCCCGCCGTCTCTACAACACCCGCTACGACACGCTGAAGCCGTCGGCGATCGCCTACGTCAAGCACCCGGCGGACGTCGCCGAGTGCCTCTCCTTCGCCCGGCGGCACGACACCCCGGTCGTCATCCGCAGCGGCGGCCACTCCTACGCGGGCTGGTCAAGCGGCAACAACAAGCTCATCATCGACGTCTCCGCGCTCTCCAAGGTCGGCGCGCCGTCCGGCGGCATCACCCGCATCGGCGCCGGCGCCAAGCTCATCGACGTCTACGAGGGCCTGGGCGCGCACGGCGTGACGATACCCGGGGGCTCGTGCCCCACCGTCGGCATATCCGGGCTCACGCTCGGCGGCGGCCACGGCGTGGCCTCCCGCGCCTACGGCCTGACCTGCGACAGCCTCGTCGGCGCCACCCTCGTGACGGCCGACGGCAAGACCATCGACTGCGACAAGAACCAGCACGCCGACCTCTTCTGGGCGCTGCGCGGCGCCGGCAACGGCAACTTCGGCGTGGTCACCGAGCTCCGCTTCCGTACCCACCCGGCGCCCCGCTCGGTGATGGCCTATATGACCTGGCCGTGGTCCAAGGCGGCGAAGGTCGTGGCGTCCTGGCAGAAGTGGGGCCCCACGCAGGCCGACGAGATATGGTCCGCCTGCCATCTCGACGCCCGCCCCGGCGGCACCCCGGGCGTCTCCGTCGCGGCCTTCTCGATGGGGAGCTACGGCGACCTGAAGAACGCCCTCGACAAGCTCGCCGACCAGGCGGGCGGCCCCGGCCCCGCCGCGAGCATCCACCTCACGCCGATCGGCTACCTGGACGCGATGGAGTCGTACGCCGGCTGCTCCTCCAAGTCCACCGCGCAGTGCCATATGCCGGGTTCGCTGCCCGGCCACACCGCCGCCGGCAAGCTGGGCCGGGAGACCTACGCCGCCCGCTCGCACTTCTTCGACCGCTCGCTGTCGACGGCCGGCATCCGCACCCTGATGGACCAGATCGAGCGCGGCGGCCGCAACGGCGTCGGCGGGAACGTGGCCATGACGGCGCTGGGCGGCGCCATCAACCGCGTCGGCCGCACCGACACGGCGTTCGTCCACCGCGGCTCGCGCTTCCTCGCCCAGTACTTGACGTCCTGGGGAGCCAACGGCTCGTCCAGCAAGCAGACAGCCTGGCTGAATTCGTTCCACGACGCGATGCGCCGCTACTCCTCGGGCGCCGCCTACCAGAACTACACCGACCCGGGCCTCACCGACTGGAAGTCCGCCTACTACGGCGCCGCCACCACCCGGCTCACGCAGGTCAAGCGGACCTACGACCCGCAGCGGCTGTTCAGCACCTTCCCGCAGGCGCTCTGAGACCGCCGGCGGACACACGGACGGCCCGGCCCCGCGAGGGGGCCGGGCCGTCCGCATCCGCCAGGTCTCATCCCTGCCGACGGGCCGTCAGGCTCCGCCGGCCGCGGCCGTCAGGCCGCCAGATCCTTGTCCCGCTCCTTGTGGCCGGGCGCCATCCCCGAGCCGGCGGCCACCACCCGGCTGCCCTCGCCGGGACCGCCGTCCCCGTCCGCCTCGACGCCCGGCGCCCGCACCAGCCACGCCAGCTTCGACCTGCCGATCGCCGTCATCAGCGGCACCAGGAGCGCCTGCGCGGGCGGCGCGAGCAGCAGCGCGACGGCGGTGCCCAGGGCGAAACCGCCGATCACATCGGTCGGGTAGTGCACGCCCATGTAGACGCGGCAGAAGCCCTCGGCGAGCGCCAGCGCGATCCCGATCAGGCCGTATTTGCGATGGGCGACGAACAGGCCGACACCGACCGCCATGGTGAGCGTCGCGTGATCGCTGACGAACGAGAAGTCGCTCTTGCCGGGGATCAGCACTTCCAGGCCGGCGTGGTCCTTGAACGGCCGCGGCCGCTCGACGAACGCCCGGATCGGGATGTTGGCCAGCAGCGCGATCCCCGCGGCCAGCGGCGCCCAGACCAGCCCCGCGACGGCGGACGGCGCATCGGGCCTGCGGCGCGCGGACCACCAGGCGACCAGGCACAGCACCGCGAGGGCGGCGATCAGGCCGTACTCGCCGATGTACTCCATCGCCTTGTTGACCCAGTGGGGGGCATCCTTCGCCAGGCCGTTGATCCCGTCGAGCACGTCGATGTCGGGGTTCGGCCCTTCGAGTGCGAGTCCAGCCATCTGCCGCGGCCCCTTATCTTTCGCGCGCGCGAGCGCCTTCGTGTGCTGCCTGCCCCCGTGGTCGTCGAGCGGGTGCTGCTGCGAGCTCTGTTACGTCCCCACGCCAAGGAAACGCGATGCCCGCCCCTGGCGTTCCATTCTCTACCGGAAGATCACCAGGACGTTATCGAAGCTTGATTCATCACCGCAGTTCAGGGCGCTATGTTCACGCAGCGTTCGTACCGGGCAGCGCTTTTGCGCCATCCGAGGTGACGCGGGTCGCACCGATGTAGTCCGGCGAATCGATCTTGTCGAACCGGATCACGGCCCCGGTGTACGGCGCGTTGATCATGTAGCCGCCTCCCACATAGATCCCCACATGGTGGATCGACCGCGGGTCGTTCAGGTTGTTGGCGAAGAACACCAGGTCGCCCGGGAGCAGCTCGTCGCGCTTCGGGTGCGGTCCGGCGTTCCACTGGTCGTTCGCCACCCGTGGCAGCTCGATGCCCACCGAGTGGTACGCGGCCTGGGTCAGTCCGGAGCAGTCGAACCGGCCGCCCTGCGCCGCCGTTCCCGTACCGCCCCACAGATAGCGCGTACCGAGCCTCCCCTGGGCGAAGTAGATGGCCCCCGCGGCCTGCCGCGACGGTGCCACCGGCCCGGTCCGCGCCTCGAAGCTCTTCGCCAGGGTCGTGATCGTCTTCACATAGTTCTGGGTCTCGCGGTACGGCGGCACCCCGTTGTACTGGATCACCCGATAGGCACCGGCGTTGTACGCCGCGAGCATGTTGCGCGTGGCGTCGCCCGAGGCGCCCTTCACATAGCGCGCCAGCTCGCAGTCGTACGAGGCCGCCGACGCGATCGCGTCCTGCGGGTCCCACACGTCCTTGCGGCCGTCGCCGTTGCCGTCGACGCCGTGCGTCTGCCACGTCCCCGGGATGAACTGCGCCAGCCCCTGCGCCGCGGCCGCGCTCTGCGCCTTCGGGTTCCATCCGCTCTCCTGGTAGAGCTGCGCCGCCAGCAGCGCGGGACTTATCGCCGAACAGAGCGTCCCCCACTTCTGCACCTGCGACTGGTAGGCGGCCGGCACCGCGCCCTTGGCCAGCCCGAGGGCCCGTCCTGCGGCCCCGCCGAGCCCGGCCGCGACCGTGTACGTAGCGATCACAAGCAGAGCGAGCAGACAGAGCATCAGCCCTGCCCCGAGCCCTCCGGCCACCCAGAATTTCCGCACCCTCCAACCCTCCCTCATCCAGCCGCGGTTCACTGCCTTTTTCCGGCCGCACCCGCGCGCCCGCCGACGTGAGTTGCCGCACGGCGGTGCATGACACGGCGCAGGGGGCGGCACGAGGGGCGGCAGGGGGCACGTCACCCGTCCTGCGATTCCGCTCACGGACGCGCCCGGAGCGCCGCCGGATGAGGGACACTGCACCAGAGACCCGAGACAGGACGAGAGCCGTGGACCCGAACAATCAGAAGCAGCTGAACCGTCACCTGTGGTGGCGCGTCGCCTATTTCCTGTTCGCCATCCACCTCGTGGCGCTCGTCATGATCTTCGCCATGTCACACGCAACCGAGTAACCGCCGCACCCGGGCCGCGTCCGCCACCCGAACGGACCAGGCCCCGCGGCGCGCCGGACCGGCCACCGCCGCTTCCGATGATCATTGCTCAGGGTTATCCACCGTGATACACACAGTGAGGCTAATCGGTTCAATGGACGGCGTGCGCCCACACATACACGCCACTCCCACGGGATCCGTCAAAGAAAGGCGCCAAGTCGACAGCTGACGGCTCGTTTGTCAGCGAAGATGGAGGCTGACCTGTACCGCGCCGGCCAGGCGCACAACTACCCATCAAGGGGCGGTGAGTTCACACATGTTCATTGCGGCCGAAAAAGGCGACATCACCACCATCATCGGCGGAATCGCCCCGGACTGGGGGCCGTTCGGAAGCCTGGGCAACGAGGCCCGCGTGATGATCGAAGTGGTCATGGCGGTGGCGATCCTGCTATGCCTCGGCATCGCGATCTGGGGTGCCGCCAAGCAGCGCATCGGCGCCACCGCGCTGCGCGACACCTTCAGCGCCGAACAGGGCAAGGGCCTGATCGTGGCCGGCCTGACCGGCGTCTTCATCATCGGCTCCCTGGGGACGCTGTTCACCATCGTCTACGGCATGGCGGTCTAGGCACGCCGTAGCCGGGCGGCACCCGCTGGCGCACCCTGACACGCGTCCGTCGCCGCGCCGCCCCCCATGCGCCCCCGCCCGTCCTCTCTCCGCCTCCCCGTGCCCCGACTCACCCCCCACCGGATCCACCTCCCCTGCCGAGGCCACATGCTGACGCCCCCTCACGCCGGCCCGACGGCTCCGCCCTGCGCCCTCGCCACCGCTGCCACCAGCGGACCGATTGGGCCGACGGCTGCGCGGGGACAGGTGGACCCGGGAGTGAGAAGGCGCAAGAAGGCGGCGGCAACCACGGAGCGGGCGATGGGCACAAATGCCCCAGAGTCCCCCATTCGCCTCCGCCGTACCGCATCTGAGGACCCGTCACGGTGAGATGTACTCGAACCACAGCACCCGCGTCGCCGCCCGCGCGGCTACGGTCATATGAGGGCGGCAACACCACGGCACGAACGGCGACGGCGGTAGAGGGGGCACAGGCGCGATGAGTCTCAGCGACGACGGCGGCTACGGCGGCGACAGCCACCGCGGTCCCGAGACGGGCCAGACACGGACCAGACTTCCCGACAACGACGGCGAAGGCTACGGCTACGGCTCGGCACGGCGCTCCCGCACCGGCCTGACCAGCCGTAACCTCATCACGATCGTCGGCGTGATCGTCCTGCTGCTCGCGGCCATCGCCTTCGCCAACCGCGGCGGAAGCGGCAACAGCGAATCCCCGTCGAACGACTCCCCCAAGGACACCGGCGCCGCCCAGCCCACCGCCCCCACCGGCACCAAGCCCGTCACCGGCAAGAACGGCGGCATCGCCACGGGCTTCCCGAAGACGGAACAGGGGGCGGAGTCGGCGGGGGCGAATTATGCGGTGGCGCTGGTTTCCGCCGACATCCTCAAGGCCGACGCACGTCACTCGATCGTCAAGCAAGCATTCGCCCCCGCCAAGGTCGACGAGATGCAGAGCAAGCTCGATGCCGCGTACTCGACCGCCTTCCTCAAGAAGCTCGGGCTCGACGCGAACGGCAACGCAGCCCAGGGCATGACCTACATCTCGCGCACGGTCCCCGTCGGCACCAAACTCGTCAAGCTCGAGGGCGACACCGCGAACCTCGAAGTGTGGTGCACGGGCCTGTTCGGTACGGCCGGCGTGAAGTCCACCACCCCAGTGACCACCGACTGGTTCACCATGCGGCTCCAGCTGAAGTGGGCAAGCGGAGACTGGAAGGTCGAGGGCTTCTCCCAGCAGGATGGCCCCGCCCCGGTCAACGGGGACCACAAGACGTCCGGTGCAGACCAGATCGCCCAGGCGGTCAAACAGTACGGAGGGTTCACATATGCGCGGTAACCCCAGGCGCGCCCTCGCCATCACTGCCGCGTTGGCATCCGTACAGACCACACTGTTCCTGTTGGCCACCCGTGCCCTGGCCGCGCCCGGGCCCAGCCCGTCGCCCAAGGACAACTGCGACCTGATCGTCGGCCCCGCCAAGGCCTACTGCCAATCCGGCGACAAAGCCGGCTCCGGGGCCCCCAAGCCGCCCGGCGGCCTCACCGACGACAACCCCCTCGACCCCCTCAGCTCCCTCGCCAAGGGGTTCGCCAAGGCTGCCGCATGGATCGTCACCAAGCTGTCGGACGCGGTGCAGTCAACCTCCCAGGTGGACTTCACCAACGCCGCCTTTCTGCGGCAGTACGCCGTCGTCTTCGCCGCCTCCACCATCCTCACCCTCGTCCTGTGGCTGCTGGCCGTCGCCAAGCGCGCCGTGCGCGGGGTGCGGCTGACGGAGGCGATCGGTGAGGCGGTCGGGTTCCTCTGGCTCACCGTGCTCGCCTCCGCCTTCACCCCGCTCATCCTCTACACCATCGTGTCGGCGACCGACGGCGTCACCGAGATCATCGCGAGGGCGACAGGGGCGCAGACCGACACCTTCTTCGGCGCCTTCTCGCAGGCACTCACGAAGGGCACCGACATCGGCGGCGGACCGATCATGCTGATCGTGGTGTCGCTGGTGTCGGTCCTCGCCGCCGGTGTGCTGTGGCTGGAGCTGGTGATCCGGGCCGCACTGCTCTACGTCGGGGCGCTGCTCGGCACGGTCGTCTACGCGGGCCTGGTCGACAAGAACATGTGGGGGCATGTGCGCCGCTGGGCGGGCATCATGATCGCGGTGATCATGGTGAAGCCGGTCATCGTGATCGTGCTCGGAATCGCCGGTGCGCTCTCCCACGACAAGGGCCCGAACGCCTTCTCCGCCGTCGTCTCCGGCCTCGCGATCATCATCCTCGCCATCTTCGCCAGCGCGGTGATCTACCGCTTCGTCCCCGGTTTCGGCGACGAGATGGTCTCGGCCCGTACGAACAAGGGCCGGGCCACCGACGGCAGCCAGGCCGCCGCGATGATCTCCTCGCCGGCCGCGCTGGTCTCCCAGGGCATCAAGACCCACAGTTCCCGAAGGTCCGGCGGGGACGGCGGCGGACAGCCGCAGGGCGCACAGGGCGGCCAGTCCCGGCCGGCCGATGCCGTGGCCGGCGGGGTCGCCGCACACAGCTCCCGTACCGCCGGCGGCCGCGCCCCCGCGCCCGCCACCCCCGCTCCCCGTACGAACCCCGGCCCGAGCAGCAGCTCCCGCACCGGCAAGACAGCAGGAGGTGACGGGCGTTGAGCACGCACTCCCACCCGATCGCGCCCCGCCGCACCTATCTGATCGGCCGCGCCCGGCCCAACGCGATCGTCGGCAAGAACCGCGAGACCGGCGAGATCGCGCTGATCATCGTGGGCGCGTTCCTCGGGATGATGTGCGGTCTGCTGGTGCCCATGCTGCCGCTGCGGATCGTGTCCCTCACCGGCTTCCCGATGCTGGGGCTCGCCCTCGTCTACGTGCCGTACAAGGGCCGGACGTTCTACAAGTGGTTCGAGATCCGGCGCAGCTTCCGCCGTACTGTCCGCCGCGGCGCCACCTACCGCTCCGGCGCCGCCGAGGCCGGCATCCGGCTGGACGGCCGGGAGGTCGAGATCGGCCCGCCGCCCGGCATCGGCCGGATCAACTGGCTGTCCGCCCCCTTCGGGCCGGACGAGATCGCCGTCCTGCTGCACGCCGACCGCAAGACGGTCACCGCCGCCATCGAGATCGAGGGCCCGGGCGTCGGCCTGCGGGACAGCGAGGACCAGGAGGCGCTGGTCGACCGCTTCGGGACGCTGCTGAAGCATGTGGCCAACGGCGACGGGTATGTGACCCGGCTGCAGATGCTCGCCCGTACGCTGCCCGCCGACCCGGACGCACACGCCAAGGACGTCGCCCAGCGCGGCGACCGCTCCTCCCCGGCCTGGCTGCAGGAGTCCTACGACCAGCTCCAGTCCATGGTCTCCACCTCCTCCGAGCAGCACCGCGCCTACCTCGTCGCCTGTATGCACTACACCCGCGAGCTGGCCGCCGAGGCGCAGACCATGGCGCGCGCCGCCCGGATGCACCAGAGCGGGCTGCTGCGCAAGAAGCTGGACCGGGACGCCGGTCTCGCGGTCGTGATGGCCCGTGAACTCACCGACATCTGCGCCCGGCTCGCCGAGGCCGACATCCGCGTCCGCCAGCCGCTGGGCCAGGCCCGGCTCGCCTCCCTCGTGCACTCCATGTACGACCCGGACCACCCCATCGACCACATCCAGGCGATGAGCAAGCGCAACGCCTGGCCGGCCGAGCTCGACGCGATGGAGCCGACCTATCTGCAGGCCAAGACGCGTGAGTCGACGACCCGCGCGCCGTGGTGCCACGCCACCGCCTGGGTCAAGGAGTGGCCGCTGACCCCGGTCGGCGTCAACTTCCTCGCGCCCCTCCTGGTGCACACCCCGGACGTGATCCGTACGGTCGCGGTCTGCATGGACCTGGAGCCCACCGAGATCGCCATCGAGCGGATGCTGACGGAGAAGACCAACGACGACGCCGAGGCCAGCCGGGCCGCCAAGATGAACCGCGTCGTCGACCCGCGGGACGTCGCCCACCACGGCCGCGTGGACCAGCGCGGCGAGGATCTGGCCTCCGGCGCCGCCGGCGTCAACCTCGTTGGCTACCTCACGGTCTCCTCCCGCTCGCCCGAGGCGCTGGCCCGCGACAAGCGCACCATCCGCGCCTCGGCCGGCAAGTCCTACCTCAAGCTGGAGTGGTGCGACCGCGAGCACCACCGGGCGTTCGTCAACACGCTGCCGTTCGCGACCGGAATCCGCCGCTAAAGCCGCTGGGAGGCGCGTACGTCATGGCCATGCTCGATCCGCTCGGAGCGCTCACCGACGCGTTCACCAGCTTCCTGTTCGGGAAGGTGGAGACGACCCGGCTGCCCGTACGCACCTCCACCGGCCAGGCCCAGGCGGTCTATCTGCCCACCGCGGCCCCCGGTCTCGGCGACTCCGGCGTGATCATCGGCCGTGAGGTCTACAGCGGCAAGGGCTACATCTACGACCCCTTCCAGCTCTACGGCCAGCAACTGCCGGCCCCGCACTGGCTGGTCCTCGGCGAGTCCGGCAACGGCAAGTCCGCGCTGGAGAAGACCTACGTCCTGCGCCAGCTGCGGTTCCGCGACCGGCAGGTCGTCGTCCTGGACGCCCAGGGCGAGGACGGCGTCGGCGAGTGGAACCTCATCGCCCAGGAGCTGGGGATAACCCCCATCCGCCTGGACCCGACCGCCGCCCTCAACGGCGGGATCCGCCTCAACCCCCTCGACCCGTCGATCACCACCACCGGCCAGCTGGCCCTGCTGCGCACGATCATCGAGGTCGCGATGGGCCATGGCCTGGACGAACGCTCCGGCTTCGCCCTCAAGGTCGCCCATGCGTACGTCACCGAGACCATCACCGACCGGCAGCCCGTCCTGACCGACATCGTCGAGCAGCTGCGGCACCCGGAACCGGAGTCGGCGGAGGCGATGAATGTCGACATAGACGATGTCCGGGCCTGGGGCCTGGACGTCGCGCTGGTCCTCGACCGGCTCGTCGACGGTGACCTGCGCGGGATGTTCGACGGCCCGACCTCGGCGGGCATCGACCTCGACGCACCGCTGATCGTCTTCGACCTCTCGCACATCGACCGCAACTCCATCGCGATGCCGATCCTGATGGCGATCGTCGGCGTCTGGCTCGAACACACCTGGATCCGCCCCGACCGCAAGAAGCGCATCTTCCTGGTGGAAGAGGCCTGGCACATCATCAACTCCCCCTTCGTGGCCCAGCTCTTCCAGCGACTGCTGAAGTTCGGCCGCCGGCTCGGCCTGTCGTTCGTGGCCGTCGTCCACCACCTCAGCGATGTGGTCGACGGCGCCGCCGCACGCGAGGCCGCGGCGATCCTCAAGATGGCCTCGACCCGCACGATCTACGCCCAGAAGGCCGACGAGGCACGGGCCACGGGACGAGTGCTCGGCCTGCCCCGCTGGGCCGTCGAGATCATCCCGACCCTCACCCCCGGCATCGCCGTCTGGGACGTCAACGGCAACGTGCAGGTCGTCAAACACCTCATCACCGAGGCCGAACGCCCGCTGGTCTACACCGACCGGGCGATGACCGAGGCCTCCGCGATGCCGACGGACGAGGCACGCGCCCTCCAAGCGGCGGCGGACGCCGAGGCCGAGGCGCGCGCCGAGGCGATGGCGATGGAGCGGCAGTGGAGAGACGAGTCGAGCGAGACGGTGGCGTGAGGCGCGGATACGACGACGAACGGGGCGGCGGCTACCGCGACGCGCCCGCTCCCCGGGGGCGCGGCGTCCCCGACTCCCTGCTGATCGGGCTGCTCGCCTTCCTGCTGGGCCTGACCGTGCTGGTGTGGAGCGCGACGGGCCTGGCCGGCCTCTTCGCCCACGGCGCCTGGCCCACGGGCGTCACCTACCCCAGCACCCCGATGGCGCTGCGCCATCTGGTCTCCGCACCGCACAACATGGCCGCCGCCTGGCCCGAGACCCCCCGGGGCCAGCTCTCCGGCTACGGCCTCTTCTGGGGCATCCTCATCGGCGAGCTGATGGTGCTGCTGGTCCTGACGATCTTCACACTGGGGACGATCACCCGCTATCGCGCCGTACGGGCGGCCCGCCGGTCGAAAGCGCGGACGTCCACGGCCCCGTCCCCGGAACGAGCGGCGCACTCACCGGAAGAGCAGGCCCGCCAGGCGGAACGGGAAGCATGGCAGGCCCGGGAAGCCCTCCAGGAGACGGCCCGCACCGCCCCTACGGCGCCCGCCGAGGACGCGCGGCCCGCGCCGGCCGTCCCGGCCACGCCGCCTCCCCCGCCCGCCGAGGCCACGCCCACCGGCCCCCTCCCGGAACAGCGCACCTCACCCCCGACCACCCCCACCACTGCCCCGCACCCCGGCGAACCCGCCCTCCCCCGCCTCCAGTTCTCCGCCCACCGCGGCGCCGCCCTCCCCACAACCCTCGCCGCCGCCCACACCGCCCCGGGCGCGCTGATCGTCGCCACTACGGACCCCGCCCTCTGGTCCGAGACCAAGGACGCCCGCGCCAAACTCGGCCCCCTGCTGACCTACGATCCGACGCACCGCCTCGACACCCCGGCCCGGCTCCGCTGGTCGCCGACCTCCGGCTGTACGGACCTCACCACCGCCGCCGCCCGCGCCACCGCTCTGCTGGCTCCCGTACGCCCCGCCGGCGCCCCCGACTCGGCCGTGGCGGACGCCGCTCAGACCCTGCTGCGCTGCTGGCTGCACGCCGCCGCAGTGGACGGCCGCCCGTTCCGCCAGCTGCACCGCTGGGCCCATACCGCTGGCGCCGCACAGGAACCCGTACGCATCCTGCGCACCAGCCCCAAGGCCTCCGGCGGCCAGGCCGGCGAGCTGGAGTCCGTGCTCACCGCCTACGCAGAACGCCGCGAAGCCGCCCAGCAGTTGGCCGGCCGCGCGCTGTCCGCGCTGTCCTCCATCCACATCCGGGACGCCTGCAATCCACTTCGAGCAGATTCGGCCCTCCTCGAATCATTTATCAACGAAGGGGGAACGCTTTACGTGGTAGGCGATCCCATCGAGGATCCGCGTACCGACCCGGGTGCGATGCCACTGCTCACCGCACTCCTCTCGAGCGTGGTCGAGCACGGCCGCCGCATGGCCGAACGGTCATCTGACGGTCGTCTCGACCCACCACTCACCCTCGTCCTGGACGACATCGCGGCCCTCGCCCCGCTGCCCGCGCTCCCCGGTCTCCTCGAAACGGGCCCCAAGCAGGGCCTGCTGACGCTGGCGACCATGCGCTCCCAGGAACAGGCCCGCGCCCGCTGGCCCCACCACTCCTTGTCGGCCTGACACCCGCTGGCACGGAGACCACCTCACACGCGATCCCCCCGCTTGAGCACCAACTCCCGCTCCAGCGCAGCCGGATCCTTCGGATCGGCACTGGTCAGCCCCGTCTCCACGAACCCCAGCGCCCGATAGAACGCCTCGGCCCGCCCGTTCTCCTCATGCACCCACAGCCGCACCCGCTCGACCGCCGGCTCGGCCAGCCCCCACGACCATCCGATCGCCGCCCGGAACAACTCCCGCGCCAACCCGGTCCCCCGATGCTCGGGCCGCACATACACCCCCACGAGATGCGTCTGCGGCACCTCCTCATCCGTTTCGACCAGGACCACCACCATGCCGCCCCAACTGCCGTCCGCGGCTTCCCCGATGAACGTCATCGGCGCGACGCCTTCTTCACTGCGCGCCGCCCGGCTCTGCCAGAGCTCGTCCGGCTGGCCGGCGGCCTCCTCCAGGGTCTCGTTGAACGCCACCCGAGCGACCGGATCCGCCAGGGCCGCCAGCCTCAACTCCCTGAGCCGCTGCCATTCCTGAGCCTTCACCGGCCTGATCACATACGCCATGCGGCACAGGATCCCAGCACCCCGACCCCACTGGCCAGAGAATTCAGCCCGCGGGTACGAGACCGCCCCGGAACGCAGAAAAGCCCCGCACCATACGGTGCGGGGCTTTCCCACAATGATTGTTCGGCGGCGTCCTACTCTCCCACAGGGTCCCCCCTGCAGTACCATCGGCGCTGAAAGGCTTAGCTTCCGGGTTCGGAATGTAACCGGGCGTTTCCCTAACGCTATGACCACCGAAACACTATGAAGATGACAACCCGGCGCAATCACAGGTCGTTACTTCAGAACCTACACAGTGGACGCGAGCAACTGAGGACAAGCCCTCGGCCTATTAGTACCAGTCAACTCCACACCTTACGGCGCTTCCATATCTGGCCTATCAACCCAGTCGTCTACTGGGAGCCTTAACCCCTCAAGGGGGAGGGAGCCCTCATCTCGAAGCAGGCTTCCCGCTTAGATGCTTTCAGCGGTTATCCTTTCCGAACGTAGCCAACCAGCCATGCCCTTGGCAGGACAACTGGCACACCAGAGGTTCGTCCGTCCCGGTCCTCTCGTACTAGGGACAGCCCTTCTCAAGACTC
Organism: Streptomyces sp. 2323.1; assembly: GCF_900221035.1. Classification (NCBI taxonomy): domain Bacteria; kingdom Bacillati; phylum Actinomycetota; class Actinomycetes; order Kitasatosporales; family Streptomycetaceae; genus Streptomyces; species Streptomyces sp. 2323.1. The sequence goes on from NZ_LT907981.1 coordinate 3,467,772, forward strand.
CTACGCGCACAGCGGATAGGGACCGAACTGTCTCACGACGTTCTAAACCCAGCTCGCGTACCGCTTTAATGGGCGAACAGCCCAACCCTTGGGACCGACTCCAGCCCCAGGATGCGACGAGCCGACATCGAGGTGCCAAACCATCCCGTCGATATGGACTCTTGGGGAAGATCAGCCTGTTATCCCCGGGGTACCTTTTATCCGTTGAGCGACGGCGCTTCCACAAGCCACCGCCGGATCACTAGTCCCTACTTTCGTACCTGCTCGACCCGTCAGTCTCACAGTCAAGCTCCCTTGTGCACTTACACTCAACACCTGATTGCCAACCAGGCTGAGGGAACCTTTGGGCGCCTCCGTTACTCTTTAGGAGGCAACCGCCCCAGTTAAACTACCCACCAGACACTGTCCCTGATCCGGATCACGGACCCAGGTTAGACATCCAGCACGACCAGAGTGGTATTTCAACAATGACTCCACAACCACTGGCGTGGCCGCTTCAAAGTCTCCCACCTATCCTACACAAGCCGAACCGAACACCAATATCAAGCTATAGTAAAGGTCCCGGGGTCTTTCCGTCCTGCTGCGCGAAACGAGCATCTTTACTCGTAATGCAATTTCACCGGGCCTATGGTTGAGACAGTCGAGAAGTCGTTACGCCATTCGTGCAGGTCGGAACTTACCCGACAAGGAATTTCGCTACCTTAGGATGGTTATAGTTACCACCGCCGTTTACTGGCGCTTAAGTTCTCAGCTTCGCCGACCCGAAGGTCGACTAACCGGTCCCCTTAACGTTCCAGCACCGGGCAGGCGTCAGTCCGTATACATCGCCTTACGGCTTCGCACGGACCTGTGTTTTTAGTAAACAGTCGCTTCTCGCTGGTCTCTGCGGCCACCCCCAGCTCAGAGAGCAAGTCTCATCACCGGAAATGGCCCCCCTTCTCCCGAAGTTACGGGGGCATTTTGCCGAGTTCCTTAACCATAGTTCACCCGAACGCCTCGGTATTCTCTACCTGACCACCTGAGTCGGTTTAGGGTACGGGCCGCCATGAAACTCGCTAGAGGCTTTTCTCGACAGCATAGGATCATCCACTTCACCACAATCGGCTCGGCATCAGGTCTCAGCCTTAACGTGTGACGGATTTACCTACCACACGGCCTACACCCTTACCCCGGGACAACCACCGCCCGGGCTGGACTACCTTCCTGCGTCACCCCATCGCTTACCTACTACCACCTTGGATCGGCGGCTCCACCACGTCCCTTTGTCCGAAGACTCCAGGCCGGCTTCACGGCCTTAGCATTAATGGATTCGATACTGGGCGTTTCAAAGCGGGTACCGGAATATCAACCGGTTGTCCATCGACTACGCCTGTCGGCCTCGCCTTAGGTCCCGACTTACCCTGGGCAGATCAGCTTGACCCAGGAACCCTTAGTCAATCGGCGCACACGTTTCCCACGTGTGTATCGCTACTCATGCCTGCATTCTCACTCGTGAACCGTCCACAACTCGTTTCCACGGCTGCTTCACCCGGCACACGACGCTCCCCTACCCATCACAGCCTCCGTTGGGAGTATTACTGCAATGACACGACTTCGGCGGTGTGCTTGAGCCCCGCTACATTGTCGGCGCGGAATCACTTGACCAGTGAGCTATTACGCACTCTTTCAAGGGTGGCTGCTTCTAAGCCAACCTCCTGGTTGTCTCTGCGACTCCACATCCTTTCCCACTTAGCACACGCTTAGGGGCCTTAGTCGATGCTCTGGGCTGTTTCCCTCTCGACCATGGAGCTTATCCCCCACAGTCTCACTGCCGCGCTCTCACTTACCGGCATTCGGAGTTTGGCTAAGGTCAGTAACCCGGTAGGGCCCATCGCCTATCCAGTGCTCTACCTCCGGCAAGAAACACACGACGCTGCACCTAAATGCATTTCGGGGAGAACCAGCTATCACGGAGTTTGATTGGCCTTTCACCCCTAACCACAGGTCATCCCCCAGGTTTTCAACCCTGGTGGGTTCGGTCCTCCACGAAGTCTTACCTCCGCTTCAACCTGCCCATGGCTAGATCACTCCGCTTCGGGTCTTGGGCACGCTACTCAACGCCCTATTCGGACTCGCTTTCGCTACGGCTTCCCCACACGGGTTAACCTCGCAACATACCGCAAACTCGCAGGCTCATTCTTCAAAAGGCACGCAGTCACGACACAAGGAACAAGTTCCTTGTGCGACGCTCCCACGGCTTGTAGGCACACGGTTTCAGGTACTATTTCACTCCGCTCCCGCGGTACTTTTCACCATTCCCTCACGGTACTATCCGCTATCGGTCACCAGGGAATATTTAGGCTTAACGGGTGGTCCCGCCAGATTCACACGGGATTTCTCGGGCCCCGTGCTACTTGGGTGTCTCTCAAACGAGCCGCTAATGTTTCAGCTACGGGGGTCTTACCCTCTACGCCGGACCTTTCGCATGTCCTTCGCCTACATCAACGGTTTCTGACTCGTCCTGTTGCCGGCAGACAACAGAAGAGAGATCCCACAACCCCAACCACGCAACCCCTGCCGGGTATCACACGTGACTGGTTTGGCCTCATCCGGTTTCGCTCGCCACTACTCCCGGAATCACGGTTGTTTTCTCTTCCTGCGGGTACTGAGATGTTTCACTTCCCCGCGTTCCCTCCACACTGCCTATGTGTTCAGCAGCGGGTGACAGCCCATGACGACTGCCGGGTTTCCCCATTCGGACACCCCCGGATCAAAGCTTGGTTGACAGCTCCCCGGGGCCTATCGTGGCCTCCCACGTCCTTCATCGGTTCCTGGTGCCAAGGCATCCACCGTGCGCCCTTAAAAACTTGGCCACAGATGCTCGCGTCCACTGTGCAGTTCTCAAGCAACGACCAGCCACCCACCACCCCAACCCGAAGGCTGAGTTCACTGGGGCCGGCATCGCGAAGGTCCAGACCATAGTCCGTACCCTCAGATACCCAACAACGTGCCCGACACGTTCAGTTCAAGTCCTGTGTTCCACGCCGAAGCAGTACTAACAGTCCTCACCCTGATCGTGCCGAATAGTCAACGTTCCACCCATGAGCAACCAGCATCAGACATTCGCTGATGTACTGGCCTCTGACCCGGACAAGTCCGAGTAAGAAGTGCTCCTTAGAAAGGAGGTGATCCAGCCGCACCTTCCGGTACGGCTACCTTGTTACGACTTCGTCCCAATCGCCAGTCCCACCTTCGACGATTCCCTCCCACAAGGGGTTGGGCCACCGGCTTCGGGTGTTACCGACTTTCGTGACGTGACGGGCGGTGTGTACAAGGCCCGGGAACGTATTCACCGCAGCAATGCTGATCTGCGATTACTAGCAACTCCGACTTCATGGGGTCGAGTTGCAGACCCCAATCCGAACTGAGACCGGCTTTTTGAGATTCGCTCCACCTCGCGGTATCGCAGCTCATTGTACCGGCCATTGTAGCACGTGTGCAGCCCAAGACATAAGGGGCATGATGACTTGACGTCGTCCCCACCTTCCTCCGAGTTGACCCCGGCAGTCTCCTGTGAGTCCCCATCACCCCGAAGGGCATGCTGGCAACACAGAACAAGGGTTGCGCTCGTTGCGGGACTTAACCCAACATCTCACGACACGAGCTGACGACAGCCATGCACCACCTGTACACCGACCACAAGGGGGACCCTGTCTCCAGGGTTTTCCGGTGTATGTCAAGCCTTGGTAAGGTTCTTCGCGTTGCGTCGAATTAAGCCACATGCTCCGCTGCTTGTGCGGGCCCCCGTCAATTCCTTTGAGTTTTAGCCTTGCGGCCGTACTCCCCAGGCGGGGAACTTAATGCGTTAGCTGCGGCACGGACGACGTGGAATGTCGCCCACACCTAGTTCCCAACGTTTACGGCGTGGACTACCAGGGTATCTAATCCTGTTCGCTCCCCACGCTTTCGCTCCTCAGCGTCAGTATCGGCCCAGAGATCCGCCTTCGCCACCGGTGTTCCTCCTGATATCTGCGCATTTCACCGCTACACCAGGAATTCCGATCTCCCCTACCGAACTCTAGCCTGCCCGTATCGAATGCAGACCCGGGGTTAAGCCCCGGGCTTTCACATCCGACGTGACAAGCCGCCTACGAGCTCTTTACGCCCAATAATTCCGGACAACGCTTGCGCCCTACGTATTACCGCGGCTGCTGGCACGTAGTTAGCCGGCGCTTCTTCTGCAGGTACCGTCACTTTCGCTTCTTCCCTGCTGAAAGAGGTTTACAACCCGAAGGCCGTCATCCCTCACGCGGCGTCGCTGCATCAGGCTTTCGCCCATTGTGCAATATTCCCCACTGCTGCCTCCCGTAGGAGTCTGGGCCGTGTCTCAGTCCCAGTGTGGCCGGTCGCCCTCTCAGGCCGGCTACCCGTCGTCGCCTTGGTAGGCCATCACCCCACCAACAAGCTGATAGGCCGCGGGCTCATCCTTCACCGCCGGAGCTTTCCACACACAGACCATGCGGTCGTGTGTCGTATCCGGTATTAGACCCCGTTTCCAGGGCTTGTCCCAGAGTGAAGGGCAGATTGCCCACGTGTTACTCACCCGTTCGCCACTAATCCACCCCGAAGGGCTTCATCGTTCGACTTGCATGTGTTAAGCACGCCGCCAGCGTTCGTCCTGAGCCAGGATCAAACTCTCCGTGAATGTTTACCCGTAATCGGGTGAAACACACACGAGAAGAGTGGAACGACCAGACGGAATAGGTCCGGTCGTTCACAGCGTCCTCGCTGTGTGTGCCATCCGCACCACATGGGCGGGATGGACTTTCAAAGGAACCTCGTCACCGGATGTTTCCGGTAGACGGGGTATCAACATATCTGGCGTTGACTTTTGGCACGCTGTTGAGTTCTCAAGGAACGGACGCTTCCTTTGTGCCTGTTTCACGAGGCTCTCCGGGCGCTTCCCTTCGGTCTTGCGTTTCCGACTCTATCAGATCCTTGCGGGCCCGATTTTCGCCGGTGCGTTTCGGCCTTTCGGCTTCTTCGCGTTTCCAACCTTACCAGATCCGTTTCCGTGTCCGGCGCCCTGTTGGAGCGGGCTCGGCCGTTTGGCTTTCGCTTTTCGGCCTTTCCGACTCTATCAGATCCGTTTCGTTCCGTTGCCGGTCCGAATTTGTTTCCGATTCCCCGTCGGAGGGGGTTGTTCGCGCCTTTCGGCGTGATCACTACTTTAGCGGAATTCCTCGCTGACGCATAATCACGTCACGGTCCGAATTTCGGCATGCCGAAATAGGTCCCGTTGAGGGGCCGTTCTGTAGTGGTGTGCCGCGAAGCGGCGGGATGGCTGCTGGGGCCTGTCGGCTCCGGGGCAACTCGGAGAACACTACACGAGGGGGTGAGGGGCTTCAAACCCGTGCGGGGGCAGGGTCGGCGCGGTAGCTTGGGCGCATGACTACGCATGCGCTCGTACAGCAGTGGTGGCTCGCCTGACGGCGGCCGACCAGTAGCGCATGCATGACCACGGCCGCCGCTTCGGCGGCCGTTCGCGTTTCTCCCTTTCGCAGCCGGCCGGTGAGGTCGGCGGTCCCGAGGCGCCCGGCAAGGGTGCGGACGACAAGGACGGGCGGGATGGCGATGGTGGAGCGAGCGCGGATCTTCAGTGGTGTGAAACCGACGGGGCATCTGACGCTGGGGAACTACCTCGGGGCGATGCGGCGGTGGGTCGAGGAGGACCAGCACCGGGCGGATGCGCTGTTCTGTGTGGTGGATCTGCATGCGCTGACCGTGGAGCACGAGCCGGCGCGGGTGCGGCGGCTCACTCGGCAGGCGGCGACGCTGTTGCTGGCCGCGGGGCTGGATCCGGCGCGGTGCACCCTGTTCGTGCAGAGCCAGGTGGATGAGCATCTGCGGCTGTCGTACCTGATGGAGTGCACGGCCTCCGACGGGGAGATGCGGCGCATGATCCAGTACAAGGAGAAGGCCGCGCGGGAGCAGGCTCGGGGCGGGAGTGTGCGGCTGTCGCTGCTGACGTATCCGGCGCTGATGGCGGCGGACGTGCTGGCCTACGGGACGCATGAGGTGCCGGTCGGGGAGGACCAGGCGCAGCATCTGGAGCTGACGCGGGATCTGGCGGGACGGTTCAACGAGCGGTACGGGGCGACGTTCGTGATGCCGAAGGTGACGCATCCGGCGGTGGCGGCGCGGGTGATGGATCTGCAGGAGCCGACGTCGAAGATGGGGAAGTCGCACGCCAAGACGGCCGGGATCGTCTATCTGCTGGACGAGCCGGAGGTGGTGCGGAAGAAGGTGATGCGGGCCGTGACGGATACGGCGAGCGATGTCGTGTACGAGCGGGGCGAGCGGCCGGGGGTGGCGAACCTGCTGGATGTGCTGGCCGCGTGTACGGGTGGTGATCCGGCGCGGCTGGCAGAGGGGTACGCCTCGTACGGGGCGTTGAAGAGGGATGTGGCGGAGGCCGTCGTGGAGCTGCTGCGGCCGGCGCGGGAGCGGCATGCGGAGCTGGCCGCCGACCCGGCGTATGTCGATGGGGTGCTGCGCGAGGGGGCCGAGCGGGCGCGGGCGCTGGCCAGGCCGCGGGTGGATGCGGCCTATCGGGCGGTCGGGCTGTTGGCCTAGGGCTCAGTCCCCGGGCGGGGCGGTCCCGGGGTGAGGGGAAAGGCCCTCGCCCCGGGCCGTCGGGTGTGGCTTCCGGCGTTCCTGTCAGCCGTTGCCGGAGGCCAGTTCGCGGCTGCGGTCGCGGGCGGCTTCCAGGGCGGCGATGAGGGCGGCGCGGACGCCGTGGTTCTCCAGTTCGCGGATGGCGTTGATGGTGGTGCCGGCCGGGGAGGTGACGTTCTCCCGGAGGGTGACGGGGTGTTCGCCGCTGTCGCGGAGCATCACCGCGGCGCCGATGGCGGCCTGGACGATGAGGTCGTGGGCCTTGTCGCGGGGCAGGCCAAGGAGGATGCCGGCGTCGGTCATGGCCTCGACGAGGAAGTAGAAGTACGCCGGGCCGGAGCCGGAGAGTGCGGTGCAGGCGTCCTGCTGGGACTCCGGGACGCGGAGGGTCTTGCCGACGCCGGAGAAGATCTCCTCGGCGCGGGTGAGGTGGGCGCCGGTGGCGTGGGTGCCGGCGGAGATGACGGACATCGCCTCGTCGACGAGGGCGGGGGTGTTCGTCATGACCCGTACGACCGGGGTGCCGGTGGCCAGCCGCTCCTCGAAGTAGGAGGTGGGGATGCCGGCGGCGCCGCTGATGACCAGGCGGTCGGCGGGGACGTGCGGGGCCAGCTCCGTCAGGAGGGTGCCCATGTCCTGGGGCTTGACGGTGAGGATGAGGGTGTCGGCGGCCTTGGCGGCCTCGGGGTTGCTGACCGCTTCGACGCCGTAGCGGGCGCGGAGTTGTTCGGCGCGTTCGGGGCGACGGGCGGTGACCAGGAGGTCGGACGGCGCCCAACCGCCCCGGATCATGCCGCTGAGCAGGGCTTCGCCGATTTTTCCGGTGCCGAGTACGGCGACCTTCTGGGTCATGCTGCGGTTCACCTCGCCGGTGGTGCCCGGGCGGTGGCCCGAAGGCCGGCCCGTTGAGCGGTCGGTTACGCCGTCATCCTCGCACCTGGCGGGCATGCGGCGCGGCGGCGTTCCGCCGGCCGGGACGGCGTCAGGCCGTACGGCGGCGGAGGGTGGCGGCGCCGAGGGCGAGGACGAGGAGGGCGCAGCCGGTGACGATGACGGCGTCCCGGACGAAGTCGCCGGTGATGTCGGGGTGCCGGAGGACCTCGTTCATGCCGTCGACGGCGTAGGACATCGGCAGGACGTCGGAGAGCGCCTTGAGCGCGGGCTGCATGGTGTCGCGCGGGGTGAACAGGCCGCAGAGCAGCAGCTGGGGCATCAGGACGGCGGGCATGAACTGGACGGCCTGGAATTCGGAGGCGGCGAAGGCCGAGACGAACAGGCCGAGGGCGGTGCCGAGCAGGGCGTCGAGCACGGCCACCAGGAGCAGCAGCCAGGGTGAGCCGATGACGTCCAGGCCGAGGCCCCAGACGGACAGGCCGGTGGCGAGGGCGGACTGCACGACGGCGAGCAGGCCGAAGGCGAGGGCGTAGCCGCTGATCAGGTCGGCCTTGCCGAGAGGCATGGCGAGCAGGCGTTCCAGGGTGCCGGAGGTGCGTTCGCGCAGGGTGGCGATGGAGGTCACCAGGAACATCGTGATCATCGGGAAGATGCCGAGGAGCGAGGCGCCGATGCCGTCGAAGGTCTGCGGGCGGCCGTCGAAGACGTAGCGCAGCAGGGCGATCATCACGCACGGGACGACCAGCATCAGCGCGATGGTGCGCGGGTCGTGGCGCAGCTGGCGCAGGACCCGGGCGGCGGTGGCCAGCGTGCGGGACGGGGACCAGGGCGCGGTGGCGGGGAGGGGTCCGTCGGCGGGGAGGGGTGCGGTGGTCATCGCGCGGGCTCCTCTGTAGTGGTGCGGGCCGGTTGCGGCGGCCGGGTGGTGGCCGCGGCCTCGTCGACCAGGTGGAGGAAGGCGGCCTCGACGGTGGCGGTACCGGTGCGCTCGCGGAGGGTGTCGGGTGCGCCGTCGGCCAGGATGCGGCCCTCGCGCATCAGGAGCAGCCGGTGGCAGCGCTCGGCCTCGTCCATGACGTGGGAGGAGACGAGGAGGGTGGTGCCGCGCTCGGCGGCGAGGGTGTGGAAGAGGTTCCACAGGTCGCGGCGGAGGACGGGGTCGAGTCCGACGGTGGGCTCGTCGAGGACGAGGAGTTCCGGGGCGCCGAGCAGGGCGACCGCGAGGGAGACCCGGCTGCGCTGGCCGCCGGAGAGCTTGCCGGCGAGGGCGTCGGCGTGGCGGGTGAGGTCGACGTCGTCGATGGCGCGGGTGACGCTCTCGCGGCGGCGGGTGCGGGCGGCCCGGCCGGGGTGGAGGACGGCGGCGAAGTAGTCGAGGTTCTGCCGGACGGTGAGGTCGTCGTAGACGGACGGGTCCTGGGTGACGTAGCCGATGCGGGGGCGCAGCTCGGGGTCGCCCGCGGGCCGGCCGAGGACGTCGAGGGTGCCGGTGATCTTGGCCTGGGTGCCGACGATGGCGCGCATCAGGGTGGTTTTGCCGCAGCCGGAGGGGCCGAGGAGGCCGGTGACCCGGCCGGGAAGCACGTCGAAGCGGAGGGCGTCGAGGACGGTGCGGCCGCCGCGGACGACGGTGAGGTCGTGGGCGTGGACGGCGGTGTCCTGGGCGGGGACGGCTGGATCACGGCCATAATTCATCATGTGATGAATAGTGCGCCCGGCGGGGTGGGGCGTCAAGCGGGTGGGAAGGAGGAATGTGCCCGCTATCGGGAAGGGGCCGGGAGGCGGCCGGGCCGTTCAAGGCGGCGGGAGGGGCGGAGTGGAGCACGAAGGCGGCGCATTGCGGAACGGCGTGGACGCCAAAGCGCGCCGGAGCGAAAGGAAGCCGTCATTCCTGTCGGATAACTCCGCATTCACAGGGTGATTACATTACGAGTGGCCATGCTGCGTGTTCGCTTGGACACAATGGGGTGACCTGTCCAGCCGCGCCGGAAGGGGCGACATGGCGAAGACCCGGGCCGGCCGTATCGGCCGGCTCCTGTTGATCGTCGTGGCGCTCGTGCTGGCCCTGCCGGCCATCGCCGGAGGCGCGTACGGGGAGAGCGTGTCGGCGACCGCGAAGAGCGCCGCCCACAGTGCTTCCCCGGGCAGCGCTTCCCCGGACAGTGATTCTCCGGACGGTGATTCCCCGGACGACGTGCAGTGGGCGTCGAAGACCTCCGAGCACCCGGAGTCCGGCGCCGACCGCTGCCGGACGCGGCATGGCGGGCGCTCCACGGCCACGGTCTCCGCGCCGCACCCGCCGCGCACGACCGTGTCGAGCGCCGGCCCGGTCCGCACCGAGAGCGGGCTGAGTGTGACCGTCCCGCTCACCGGCCGTCGGGCCGTTCCGCTGTCGAGATCCGGCGAACTGCCGGTACGGCACCTCGTGATCCGCTGCTGAGAGCAGAGAGCCGCCCCCAGGGCCTCCCCCGGCCCGCGCAACCGACGGATCCAGCCGTCATCCCTTTCCTGGCGTGCGCCTCATGACACGGCGCGGCGGCGGGTGAGCGCTGCCCTCGGGCCAGCGGTCGCCGGCCGGTTGCGCGCCGCGTTCCGCTCGTGTGTCCCGGTGCGTCCTCACTGCGTACCCGGGCGTCCGCGCGCGCCGTCGCATCTCCTATTCGCTGGAGGCATGCTCATGCGTAGGTTCCATGTTGCCCGGCTCCGCCCGTCCCTGCCGGCCTTACCGTCGCGTCAGACGCTGGTGCGCGCACGCGCCGACTTCACCGCCTCGCTCGTCGTCTTTCTCGTCGCCGTCCCGCTGTGTGTCGGGGTGGCCGTCGCATCCGGGGTGCCGGCCGAACTGGGGCTGGTGACCGGCATCGTCGGCGGGCTGCTCACCGGGCTGCTGCCCGGCAGCAGCCTGCAGGTCAGCGGCCCGGCCGCCGGGCTGACCGTGCTGGTCTACGAGGCGGTGCAGGAGTACGGGCTCGGCGCGCTGGGCGCCCTGGTGCTGTGCGCCGGGGTGTTGCAGCTGGTCATGGGGGCGCTGCGGCTGGGGCGCTGGTTCCGGGCGATTTCCGTGGCGGTGGTCCAGGGGATGCTCGCGGGCATCGGACTGGTGCTGATCGCCGGGCAGTTGTACGCCCTGGCGGATGCCAAGGCACCGGGCAACGGGCCGGCGAATCTGGCCGGGCTGCCGGGGCTCTTGGTGGACACCCTCGCCTCCGACCCGGCGCTGTCGGCGCTGGCCGTGGGTGCGGGCACCATCGCGCTGCTGGTGCTGTGGCCCAAGTGGCGGCGGGCGGCGCGGGTGCTGCCGGCGCCGCTGGTGGCGGTGGCGCTGGCGACTGCCGTGGTCTTCGTGCTGGATCTGCCGGTGGCCCGGGTCGAGGTGGCGGGGCTGCTGGATGTCGTCCAGCCGCCGGGCGGTGCGGACTTCGCGCGGCTGGCGGACCCGGGGGCGCTGGCCGGGGTGCTGGGCACCGTGCTGGCGTTCGCCCTGATCGCGTCGGCGGAGTCGCTGTTCAGCGCGGCGGCGGTGGACCGGCTGCACGACGGGCCGCGGACCGATTACGACAAGGAGCTGATGGCGCAGGGCGCCGGCAACACGGTGTGCGGGCTGCTCGGTGCGCTGCCGATGACCGCGGTGATCGTGCGCAGCTCCGCGAATGTGTTCGCCGGGGCGCGGACGAAGGCCTCGCGGGTGCTGCACGGGGTGTGGCTGCTGGTCTTCGCGGCGGCGTTTCCGGCGGCCCTGGGCGTGGTGCCGCTCGCGGCGCTGGCCGGCGTACTCGTCCATGCGGGCGGCAAGTTGATCCCGGTGAAGCAGTTCCCTCCGCTGTGGCGGGAGCACCGGGGCGAGGCCGTAGTGCTGGCCGCGACGGCGGTGGCGATCGTGGCCACGAACATGTTCGAGGGGGTGCTGCTGGGGCTGCTGATGGCGGTGGCCAAGTCGGCGTGGGAGACCTCGCACGTCCATCTGGAGATCGTGGAGCGGAGCGAGCCGGCGGCGGGCGACGGCGGGGCGGGCCGCGGCACGAACGGCCATGACGCCGCGGGCCGTGCCACAACAGGCAAGGGGAAGCCGGGCATTGGAGCGCCGGGCCCGGCCGCCTCGCAACCCCGGCGGCCGCTCCTCGTCCGGGCCGTCGGCAATGCCACCTTCCTGCGGCTGCCGAAGCTGCTCGACCAGTTGGAGGCGTTGCCCGAGGACCGGGAGATCGAGCTGGACCTGTCCGGGCTGCGCCATCTCGACCATGCCTGTATGGCCGCCCTCGGCAGCTGGGCGGAGCAGCGGCGCGGTCCGGACGGACCCACCCGGCAGAAAGCACCGTCCATCACCCCCTGACGCGACCGGTGCGGAGGGGACCGGCGGGACGGCCGAAATGTCCGTAAGGTCGGCATGCTGATGACCGTCGACCCTTGGAGTGCCGTGAACCGCCGGCCCCTTCGCTCCTGTGGTGCGCCCGCCGCCCTCTCCGTCGCCCTGCTGCTCTCCTCGTGCACCGGCAGTGGCCCGCGGGGGGCGGCGGGCAGCGGCGGAGTGGGCGATCCGCTCTTCCCGGCACTCGGCAACGGCGGCTACCAGGTGCGCCATTACGGTCTGGACCTCGACTACGACGTGAAGAAGGGGCGGCTGGACGCGACCGCCGACCTCACCGCCGAGGCCACCGAGGACCTGCGCTCCTTCCAGCTCGATCTGCAGGGGCTCAAGGTGTCCGGCGTACGGGTCGACGGCGCGGACGCCGCGTTCTCCCGCAAGGGGCACAAGCTGCTCGTCCGGCCGGCCGACGGGCTGCGCAAAGGCGCCTCGTTCCGTACGAGTGTCCACTACTCCGGGAGTCCGCAGGAGCTGACGGATCCGGACGGTACGACGGAGGGGTGGGTCAAGACCCCCGACGGGGCGTTCGTCGCCGGCGAGCCCGCCGGCTCCATGACGTGGTTCCCCGGCAACAACCACCCCGAGGACAAGGCGACCTACGACATCACGATCACCGTGCCGCAGGGCTATACCGCCGTCGCCAACGGGGAGTTGCGCTCGCAGCGGACCGCCAAGGGCCACACCACCTTCCGGTGGCACAACGGCCGGCCGATGGCCAGCTATCTCGCCACCGCCACCATCGGCAGATTCCAGGTCCACACCTCCCGTACGCCCGACGGGCTGCCGCTGTACGTCGCGGTGGACCCGGCGGAGATCAGGGCGAGCCGGGGGCCGCTGGCGAAGCTGCCGGAGATCGTTGCGTGGGAGAGCGGGCTGTTCGGCCCGTACCCCTTCGCCTCGGCGGGTGCCGTCGTCGACCGCACGCCGCCCCGGATCACCTGGGGGGCTCTGGAGGCCCAGACCAAGCCGATCTACGCCGGGGCGCCGGACACCACGACCGTGGTGCACGAGATGGCCCACCAGTGGTTCGGTGACTCGGTGACGCCGAAGACCTGGGCGGACACCTGGCTCAACGAGAGCTTTGCGACCTACGCCGAGTGGCTGTGGGAGGAGCACCAGGGCGGCAAGACCCCGCAGGAGCAGTTCGACGCGCTCTACAAGGACGCCCCGCACAACAAGCGCTGGGACTTCCCGCCGGCCCGTCCCGGCTCGGCGAAGAACGTGACCGGCCCGGCCGTCTACGAGCGGGGTGCGATGCTGCTCCAGCAGCTGCGGAACGCCGTCGGCGACAAGACGTTCTTCCGGATCCTCAAGGAGTGGCCCGCCACGTACCGCTACGGCACCGCCGATTCGGCGGACTTCGTCGCCTTCTGCCAGGAGCGCACGGACGTGGATCTGACGCCACTGTTCCGGGCCTGGCTGTACGGGGAGGGAAAGCCGAAGCGGCGGTACTGAGCCTGAGCGGTGCTGCCAAGTCTCCCGCCCAGGTCACACGCGCTCCGGACCCGACCGCGCCGGGCACAGGATGTCGGGTGCGGCGGGCCCGCTGCTTCCTAACGTGCTCGTCGAAAGGGAAGGAGGCCCGGGGTGCTGGAGCGGCTGAACCAGGCCATGGAGCACATCGAGTCGCATCTCGACCGGCCGGTCGAGGTGGCTCATCTCGCGCGCATCGCGGTGACGTCGGAGTACCACTTCCGTCGGCTGTTCTCCGCGCTGGCGGGCATCCCGCTGTCGGAGTACATCCGGCGCCGGCGGCTGACCGTGGCGGGCGCCGAGGTGCTCGCCGGTGAGCGGACGCTGCTGGACGTCGCGATGCGCTACGGCTACGGGTCGGGAGAAGCCTTTGCGCGGGCGTTCCGCGGCATGCACGGGGTGGGTCCGGGCGAGGCCCGGCGGACCGGTGCGGCGCTGCGCTCCCAGCCACGGATGTCCTTCCGACTCATCATCGAAGGGAGCAGCAGTATGCGATACCGGATTGTGGACAAGGAGGAGTTCCGGGTGGTCGGCAAGAAGGCCCGGGTCCCGCTCGTCCACGAGGGGGTCAACCCGGCGATCGCCGAGTTCATCCGGGGCATCGGACCCGAGACACTACGGCGTATGACGGAGCTGTCCGACCAGCAGCCGGAGGGGATCGTCGCGGTGAGCGACCAGCTCGATCCGAGCCGGGCGGAGGGGACCGAACTCGACTACTACCACGGCGTGGTGACCCGCGCCGAGGCGCCCGAGGACATGGACCTCCTCGCCGTTCCGGCGGGGTCGTGGGCCGTCTTCGAGAGCTCCGGCCCGTTCCCGCAGGCGCTGCAGTACCTGTGGCGGGACGTGTTCACCCAGTGGTTCCCGTCGAATCCGTACGAGAGCAGGCCGGGGCCGGAGATGCTGCGGGTCCGTCTGTCGCAGGACGAGGCGCAGGCGGACGCGGAGTTGTGGATACCTGTGGAGCGGGTCGAGCACGTGTAGCGATCCGCCGCCTGGTTCCCGAGAGCCCGGGCGGTGCCGTCGGCGCCGTCCGGGCTCCGGCCGGGTCACAGCCGGTCATCCGGCCTGATCACAGCCGATCGAGGTCCAAGTGGCCCAGCTTGTCGGGGTTGGTGACGGCGTCCACCTCCGTGATCCGCCCGTCGTGGACGGTGAAGGCGAAGACCCCGGCCTGCCCGCTCTCCGGGTGGGCGAAGACCAGCCCGGCGGCGCCGTTGACGTCCGCCATCGCGACCCGCAGCGCGCCTCCTTGGGCGCCGCGGGCGACCAGTCCCCGCACAAAGCGGGCGACCTTGTCGCGGCCGATCACCGGCCGGCGGGCGGAGCTCACCTTGCCGCCGCCGTCCGAGCGCCAGATGACCTCGGGGTCGAGCACCGACAGCAGCGCATCGAGATCGCCGCCCATGACGGCGGACAGAAAGGCCTCGACGGTACGGCGGTGCTCCGCGCGGTCGACGGTACGGCGCGGCGCCTCGGCCCGTACCCGCTTGCGGGCGCGGGAGGCCAACTGCCGTACGGAATCGGGGGTACGGCCGACCGTCTCGGCGATCTCCGGGAAGGGGACCGCAAAGACGTCGTGGAGGATGAAGGCGATCCGCTCGGCCGGGGTGAGCCGTTCCAGGACGGTGAGCAGCGCCATCCCCACCGATTCGTCGAGCGTGACCCGGTCCTCGGGGCCATCGGTCCGGCCGGAGCCCGCGGCGCCGACGGGCAGCGGGCCGCCGGCGCCGTCGAGCAGCGGCTCCGGCAGCCAGGGCCCGACGTAGGTCTCGCGGCGGGCGCGGGCCGAACCCAGCAGGTCGTAACAGATGCGGCTGACGACCGTGGTGAGGAAGCCCCGCGGGCTGGCGATCGTCGTCCCGGCGGGCACGGCCTGCCAGCGCAGCCAGGTCTCCTGGACGGCGTCGTCGGCGTCGGAGACCGTGCCCATGATCCGGTAGGCGATGGCCCACAGCCGCCCGCGCTGCTCCTCGAACTGCGCGAGCCGGTCGCCGTACTGCGTGTCCTGGCCTCCGGCCGTTTCCGGCCCCGTTGCCGCGCCCGTCTCCGCCTCCGCCTCCGTATCCGGCTGCGCCATCATCCGCTCCTCTGCTGTCGTACGCGGTCGCCGACGGCCGTCCTACATGGTCGTCGACCGCCGTGCGTTCCTGCCGGTCCTCCCGGCCCCTCCCCTCAGGACGAGGCGGCGGGCCGGAGTGTGACAGTCACGTCCAGCGCATACGCCTCCTCGACGATGCCGTCCGGGAAGACGTCCAGCAGCGCGGTCCGCTCGTCCGCGAGGACCGGGGCGGCGGCCTCGGGCCCGATGGCGGAGAAGTACGAGCGGCTGCCCAGCATCGCGAGGTGGGTGTCGAGGGGTA
Organism: Streptomyces sp. 2323.1; assembly: GCF_900221035.1. NCBI lineage: Bacteria > Bacillati > Actinomycetota > Actinomycetes > Kitasatosporales > Streptomycetaceae > Streptomyces > Streptomyces sp. 2323.1. The sequence continues at coordinate 3,483,522 of NZ_LT907981.1, forward strand.
CCCGACGGGTCCAGTGCAGGACGCGGCAGACCGGGTCGAGTCCCAGGCCGAGGCCGCGGATCAGGTCGGGGGCCTCCGGCGCGACGCCGTGCTGGTGGTACCCGGGGAGCCGCCGGGCGATTCTCGCCTCCTGTTCGACCGCCCAACCGACGTCCGGGTCGGGCACGTTCCACCACAGGGCGAGCGCGCCACCGGGCCGCAGCACCCTCAGTGCCTCGGGGACGGAGCGGGCCGGATCGGTCCAGTGCCAGGCCTGCGCATAGCCGACGAGGTCGAAGCCCGCGTCGTCGGCGAACGGCAGCGCGTCGCCGAGCGCGCGGACGAGCGGGGTGCCGGGGTGGGCGGCGCGCAGCTCGGCGGCCATGGCGGCGCCCGGTTCGACGGCGGTGAGCCGGGCACCGCGTGCGGTGAGCAGCGCGGTGGCGATACCGGTCCCGGCCCCGACGTCCAGCACCCGCGCCCCGGCCAGCGGCTGCCCGGCCAGCTCCTCGATCGTGTCGAAGAGGGCCGGTGGATAGCCGGGGCGGGCGGCGGCGTACTGGGCGGCCACCGCGTCGAACGACCGGGCCAGGGCGGCATGGGCCGGTGGCGGAGCGGGCGCCGAGTGCTGGGGTGAAGGGGGCGTCAGATGCTGGGGCGAACGCGGCGGCTGGTCCTGGGGCGAACGCGGCGGCTGTTGTTGCTGAGAACGTTCCGGCATGGGCGTCATCCTGCCCGGGCCACGGAGAGCACGGAGGCCATGAGCAAAAAACCATACCCGGTTTAATTTTGAACCCGGTATGGCTATGGTGTCTTCATGGCGGGATTGCGTGAGCGGAAGAAGGAAGAGACCCGGCGGCGGATCGCGGCCACGGCCTGGCGACTGTTCGCCGAGCGGGGCTTCGAGGCGGTCACGGTCAATGAGATCGCCGAGGCGGCACAGGTGGCCAAGGCGACGCTGTTCACCTATTTCCCGACCAAGGAAGCGCTCGCCCTCCAGGGCGTGGGGGACGACGACCTGGCGGGCATCGTCACCGGACGAGCACCCGACACGACGGCCCTGGCCGCGCTCCGGGCGCATTTCCGCGCGCTCGCCGCCGGGCCGATGACCGGCCTGGACCCGGACGTGCTGGTCGCCCGGGTCCGGGTGATCTTCGACAGCCCCGCGCTCAGCGGCGCCACGAACGCCCTGCTCTACCGGCAGCGGCAGCAGTTGACGCAGGCGCTGACCGCGGAACTCGGCGAGCGGACGGCCAAGTTGGCGGCGGCTCAGATCAGCGCCTCACTGGTGACCCTCCAGGAGGGCTTCTTCCGGCAGCTGGCCGACGGCGCCTCGCTGGAGGACGCCCGCCGGCAGCTGGGCGAGGACGTCGAGCTCGCCTTCGACCTGCTGTCCCACGGACTCGACCGGCACGACAAGGAACAAGGCCGGGCACAGGGCAAGTCGCAGCGCCAGCCATAAGTCCGGACACACGACGGGGCACACAGCCCGGCAGAAGACCAGAGAGGGCAGTGAGACGCGGCATGCGGGCACGGGGCATCAACTACGACATCGGGTTCCTCCCCGGCGAGGACCACTCCCGGAAGACCTTCACCGTCGAGGCGGTGCGGCAGGACCTCGCGGTGATCGCGGAGGAGCTGCACTGCAATGCCGTGCGGATATCGGGCGGTGATCCGGAGCGGCTGAGCATCGCCGCGCAGTGTGCCGCGGAGGCCGGACTGGAGGTGTGGTTCGCGCCCTTCCCGGTGGATCTCACCCCTGAGGAGCTGCTGCCGTACTTCGCCGACTGCGCGGAGCGGGCCGAGGCCGTACGGGCGGGCGGGGCGGAGGTGGTGTTCGTCGCCGGATGCGAACTGACCGCGTTCTGTGCGGGCTTCCTTCCCGGGGACACCTACGGCGACCGGCTACAGGCGATGATCAGCGCCGATAGGGACTGGTGGCGGTCGCTGGGCCCGGTGCAGGAGCGGCTCAACGGCTTTCTCGCCGAGGTCGCGGCCGCGGCCCGCGCCCGCTTCGGCGGCCGGATCAGCTATGCCGCGGGCCCCTGGGAGGACGTCGACTGGCGGCCGTTCGACGTCGTCGGCGTGGACGCCTACCGGGCCGCGTACAACGCCACGACGTTCCGGGACGAGCTGCGCGCGCACCGCGGCCACGGCAAGCCGGTCGCGGTGACCGAGTTCGGCACCTGCGCCTACCGGGGCGCGGGCGAGCGGGGCGGGCTGGCCTGGCAGCCGCCGGAGGGGGCGGTGCCGGACGAGCGCGAGCAGGTGCGCTACCTCACCGAACTGCTGGACATCTTCGAGGAGGAGGGCGTGGACACCGCGCTGTGGTTCACCTTCGCCGCCTTCAACACGCGCAAGGGCGCGGACCTCAGCTCGTACGGGGTGGTGCGGATGCTCGACGAGACCCGCTGGGAGCCGCGGGAGGTGTTCCGGACGATGGCGGCCCGGTACGCGGAGGACGCCGAGGACGGGCGGGAGCGCGAGGACGGGCGGGGGCCGCAGGATGCCCCGGACGCCGAGGACGCCCGGGGCGCGGAGGGCTGAGCCGCCCGCCGCGTCGGCCGCGTCCCTCTGGTCAACGGCGCTTCTTGGCCCCGGGCTTGGCTCCTGTCTTGGCCCCGGACTTGCGAGCGGCCGGGTTGCCGGTGCGGGTGCCGCGGCGGCGCTCGTACCGCTCGCGGGCCGCTTCGTACTCGGCGCGGTGCCGCTGCTCCCCGGGAGCCTCGACCAGGCTGCGGCAGAAGTAGGCGAGCAGCGAGCCGACGAAACCGATGAACAGCAGGCCCTGCCCGGAGCCGTCTGCCACGGACGGCCCCGGGCGGCCGGTGAGGCCCGCCCAGGTGTGGCGGAAGGCCAGCGCGCTGCAGACAGCGAAGCCGACGACGACGAGGGTGCCGACGAACGAGCCCACGGCGGCGACCTCCAGGCCCTGGAACGCAAAGCGCAGGAGGGCCGCGCCCGCCGCGGCGAGCGCGAGCGAGCCCACCGCGACGCCGGCCCGCCGCAGGCCGTAGCCGCCGTCGTGCCGGACCCAGGTGGTGCCGAAGAACCGGATCGGCGCCGGTTCCGGGCCGCCGTGCCCGGCACCACCGGGCTCCCGGCCGCCCGGCTCCGGACCGCCGGCGGGCGTGTGCTGATCGCTCATGCCCCGATTATCCCCGGCGGGACGCGGAGGGCGGGGGCGCGGTGGCCCGGCGGGGCGCAACAGCGGCACCGGGCCGACGGCCTCAGCCCCGCCCCGTCGGCACCCGCCCGCCGCGCCTCAGCTCGTGCAGCGCGGCGCGACCATGCCGCTGCTGCCCGTATGGACGTAGGTGTCGGAGACATACTGCCCCGGCGCGATGTTGTCCCAGATGTCCGAGGTGCCGTACGGGCCGGACACCCGCTGGCCGTGCCGCTGGCAGCGGATCTGCACCCGGGCTCCCCCGGCCAGCTGGCGGACGACCGGGGAGTCGGTGCTCGGGCCCTGCCGGACGTTGACGCGGTGGCCGGGCGCGAGGGGATAGGTGAGGCCCCCCGCGAGCGCCTGCTCTTCCGCCGGCTCCTGCGCGCTCTGCTGATCCTGTGTGGTCATTTCTCATTCCCCCGTTTGCTACTGATCTTTTAGCTGCGGTGGCGATGCTCGCCGTGGTAGTGCAACGCGCACGCTAGCAAGCCTCATTCATCTCGTACGTGTTATCGACTAAGCTCCGCGCGTCGCACCTGCGACCCGCATGGCAATGGGAACGACACGGGGGTGGATCCATGCCAGCGCTGCGCGATTCCGGGCTGGGCCCGGAAGCGGAGCATCCGGCATACGCCGGGCAATACCGTCTGGAGGCGCGCCTGGGCTCCGGCGGAATGGGCGTGGTGCATCTCGCGCGCTCGTCCTCCGGGCTGACCCTGGCGGTCAAGGTCGTGCATGCCGAATTCGCCCAGGACCCGGAGTTCCGCGGGCGTTTCCGGCAGGAGGTGGCGGCCGCGCGGCGGGTCAGTGGCGCCTTCACCGCGCCCGTCGTCGACGCCGATCCGGACGCCGAACTCCCCTGGATGGCGACCCTCCACATTCCCGGCCCGAGCCTCTCGGACCATGTGAAGCGGAATGGCCCGATGGTGCCCGGCGAGGTGCGGCAACTGGCCGCGGGGCTCGCCGAGGCGCTGCGCGACATCCATCGCGCCGGGGTCGTACACCGCGATCTCAAGCCGGGAAATGTGCTGCTGGCCGCAGATGGGCCGAAAGTCATCGATTTCGGAATCTCGCGTCCGTCCGACAGTGAAATGCGCACCGAGACCGGCAAATTGATCGGTACGCCGCCGTTCATGGCGCCGGAGCAGTTCCAGCGGCCACGCGAAGTGGGCCCCGCCGCGGACGTCTTCGCGCTGGGTTCGGTGCTGGTGCACGCCGCGACCGGGCGGGGGCCGTTCGACTCGGAGAGCCCGTATCTCGTCGCGTATCAGGTGGTGCACGACGAGGCCGATCTGGCGGGCGTACCCGAGGAGTTGGCGCCGCTGATCGAGAGCTGCCTGGCGAAGGACCCCGCGGACCGCCCGACGCCGGACGCGCTGATGGAGCTGCTGCGGACGGCATCGTTCGGCGAGACGCCACTCGGCGGAGCGCCACTCGGCGGAGCGCCATTCAGCGAGGCACCGCCCGGCGAGGCCCCCGGAAGCGCGGCGCAGGACGCACCGATACCGGGACAGCGGCAGCCGATACGGGCCGGGGCCACGCCCCCGCGCGCCGAGACCACGCATGTCCGCGCCCCCGTACCGCCCGAGCTCACCACCGGCCCGGCGAAGACCGCCGACACCGGCCACTCCCCCGACCCCGGCCCCGACTCCCATCCCGGCCCCGGCTCCGACTCCGATCCCGCTCAACCGGCCGCCCCCAACGGCCCCTCCGGTTCACGCCGCCCCACCGGGCCACGCCGCCCCACCCGCAACACCCGCCCCCGCGCCCGCCGCTGGCCCCTGTGGGCCGCCCTCGCCCTGGTCGTCACCGGGGCGGGCACATTCGCCGGCATCCGGGCGCTGGCCCCGGCGGGCGACGGCCAGGACCCCGCGCTGCAGATCCATCCGTCCCGCGCCGACCAGGCCAACTTCCGCCCGTGGCACACCACCCTCACCAAGCGCCCCAAGGGCTACGCCGCCGAGCTGCCGTTCTGCACCACCGGCTCCGGGGCCGTCTTCTGCGGCCGGGCCGGCATATTGGCCGCCCGGCTCGACCCGGGCACCGGCCAGGTGGCATGGCGGCGCAAGGACGACGCCGCCACCGGCAAGAACTCCCTCAAGACCACCGCCTCCCCGACCCCGCCGGCGCTCTCCGGCGGCCTGTTGTACGTCTTCTCCGCCGATGCCAAGCGGCTGATGGCGCTGGACCCGTCGGCCGACGGCAAGGGCGCCACCCGCTGGAGCAAGGACGTCTCCGGGTACGAGGGCGGGGCCCGGATCGTCGGGAACCAGGTGCTGCTGACCGCGGCGGACGGCACCGTCACCGCGCTGGACAGCGCGACCCACAAGCAGCTCTGGCACAAGCGCTTCCCGGGCCATGCGCTGCCCGCCTTCACCGCGTTCGGCGACCCGCACACCGCCTACGCGGCCGAGAACACCCCCGACGGCACCAGCACCCAGGTCACCGCCATCGACCCGGCACACGGCAGCGTCCGCTGGTCACACCGGCTGCCCGGCCTGCTCTCCGTGGCCGGGCCCGGTACGTCCGGAGCGCTCTATCTGACCGTCACCGACCGGACGTTCACGTACCGCGCCACCGCCGTCCTCCGTTACGACCCGGCCACCGGGCACACCCGGCGCCTCAAGCTGACCGCACCGCTGGACGGGGCCTCCGCCGTGGTGCACGGCGACTCCGTCTATCTGCTGGCCGAGGGCGGTGCGCTGCAGGCCGTCGGCGAACGGACCTGGGACACCGAGACGTCGGTCAGCCGTGGCTCGGCACCGGTGGTCAGCGGCAACCGCCTGTATTTCACCGCGGCGGACGGGCGGCTGCTCGCCGTCAACACCCGCTCCGGCGAGCTGCTGGGCCAGACGCCGCCCCGGATGAACGGCCGCCACAACGGATTCGTGGAAATGCTGCCGGCCCCCGTGGTGGACGGCCGGCGCGGCCGCGTCTACGCGGCGGCGCCGGACGGCAGCGTCTTCTCGGCGGCGGCCGGGGACCCGGCGGGCTGGTGACGGCCGGGGGCCCGGTCGCCGCCCGCATGACAGGGGCAGACACAGGCCTCACGCCGCACCCCTGGGACGGCCGCGGCGCCCTCGCCCCCCGGGGCGCCCTTGGTACACCCCGGATGCCTGCCGACATGGCACGCCGGAGAGACGTACGGAACGCACCCGCTCACCGGGCCGCCGCCCTCTGCAGCACCTCGATGAGCTTGCGCGTCGTCGCCACGTTGCAGCGCCCCAACTCGACCAGGGAACGCGGCGTTTCATAGCCGTACGTCACCGGGTCGACGCCCAGCGACGGCAGCACGATGCCGGTCTCCTTGAGCACGGCGGCCAGCTCGCCACAGGCCGCTTCCGCCTCGGTCATCGTCTCGGCCGTCGCCCGTCGTTCCCTCGTCATCAGTACCGCTCCCGTCTGCCGTTTCCCTGCCAGAGACTCCGGAGCGCCACTACCGTGTGTGTTCCGGCCATTACGAGAATGGACCCGGAAAAAGGCGCGAATGCCACTTGCGGGCCAAATTTCACCGCCCCGCACGACTAGTTCCACACCTTCCACGGAGGAGGTCATCACCATGCCACCGCGACGAGCAATCACGGGTCGGAGCCAGGAGCCGCGTCAACGGTTCGTCGAAGAGCTGCGATTACGACGCGCACAGAAGGGCGACAGCCTGCGGCAGCTCGGCGCAGTACTGGGCTGGGACTGGTCCCTTTTCGGAAAGATGGAGAGCGGCCAGACCCTGGGCAGCCCGGAGGTCGTGCAGGCCCTGGACCAGCATTACGGGACTGCGGAGCTGCTGCTGACGCTGTGGGAGTTGGCGGCGGGGGATCCTACGCAGTTCAAGGAGCGGTATCGGCGCTTCATGACGCTGGAAGCCGCGGCGACGGGCATTCAGCAATACTCGCCCGGCGTGGTGCCTGGCTTGCTCCAGACGGAAACGTACGCCCACAGGCTGCTGTTCCGTGGCGGCCTGGCTCCCGGCACCGAACTCGATCAGCAAGTGGAAGCGCGGATGAACCGCCGCGAGATTCTGTCTGGCGACGGAGCGCCTCAGTTCCGGGCGATCCTCGACGAGACCGTGCTGCGTCGCGGATTGTTGGACCGCCAAGAATGGCAGGAACAGCTGAAGCACCTCACCAAAGTTTCCGAGCAGCCCAACGTGACGCTCCAAGTCCTCCCGTTCACCGCCGGACTGTGCGAGCTAGCCAACACGGACACAGCCCTCCTGCGGTTGCCTGAGGGGCGAACTGTGGCCTGGGTCGAGACTGGTTACGACGGACAACTCATCCAGGACAACGCAGGAGTTGAGCGGCTTCAGTTCGGTTACGATCGGCTGCGCGACCACGCACTGTCCCCGCGCGAGACCGCGGAGTTCATACTGCGCCTCCTGGAGGAAGTCCCATGTCCGTCCGCCGCCCCGAACTGAGCGCCGCTCAGTGGCGCAAGTCCAGCTACAGCAACCAAGACGGGGGTAACTGCGTCGAGGTAGCCGACGGCTTCCCCGGCACCGTCCCCGTCCGCGACAGCAAGCACCCCCACGGCCCCGCCCTCACCTTCGAGGCGGCGACCTGGTCGTCCTTCGTCACAGCAGTGAAGAGCGGGCAGCTCCCCAGCGCCTGACTCGCCCGCCCCGGCCCAGAAGGGCCGCCCCACAGACCGGCCCCCGTCGCTCGCCCGCGACGGGGGCCGAGCACCGTACCCCTGTCATCGCGGCGGCAGGGCGGCAGAGCAACCCATTGCGCGGGGAGGTCAGGTCTCGTCCGTGTCCTCCCCGGCGTAGAGCCGGGTATCGAGGTCACCGGCCCAGGCCAGGGCCCAAGCGCGCAGGCCGGCTACCTGTTCAGGGCTCAGGCCGTAGTTGGCGAAGTCCTGGTCATCCCACCACTCGGCGCCGGCGAGGCGGTCGCGCAGGTCGTGGAGGCTGAACTCGAAGCGGGCGTGGCGGCGGCCGAGGTTTTCGAGGTCGGCGGTGGAGCGATGCCGAGTGGCGGCGTGGACGTCGACGAGGTCGCGGACCGCGCCGCGGTCCGCGAGCGCGCGGACCTTGGTGCCGATCACGTCGTCCAGGGAGAGGACCGGACCGTACTCGGTGACCGTGGGCGGCGCCCAGAACGCCTCTTTCAGGACGTCGATCTCGCACTCCTCGCCCGTGGCGGGGTCGGTGGCGATGAGTCGCCCCGACAGCGGGCTGGACTCGATGTGCCGCACGCCCCAGCCACGCTCGGCCAGGCCGTCGCCGACCGTGCGGACGATCTCGTCCATGGGTGCCGGGTTTTCGGTGGCCACGTCCAGGTCCTGGGAGAGTCGGTCGACCAGGCCGTGGGCCTGTACGGCGTACCCGCCGGTGATCACCAGCGGGTAGGGGGTACCGATATCGAGGACGTCGGCCAGGAGCCGGCGGTGCAGATCTGTCAGGTTCACGCGACCGTCGCGGCCCTCGCGGTGGCGAGCTCGGGGAAAGCGGCTTCCCACACGTCTCTGATCGGGCGGCTGATCAGTGTGCGCAGCACAGGCCACTGCGCGAGGAGCAGATCCCGGTTCAGGAAGTCGATCAGGTCCTGGCGCTGCCCTTCGGCCAGGACGGTGCGGTACAGGCTCATCCGCGAGCGCGGCTGCTCCAGGCCGTAGGAGCGGCGGCCCGACCACACCACGTGCAGCGGCAGGTCGACCGTGCCGCGGGCGGGACCGGTCAGGTCCTCCAACCGCTCAGGCAGCCGCTGTGCGTACTGCGCGCACAACACCTCGTACGCGTTCGGCACCGGAAACGAAGGAGACTGCACGGCCATGCCCCCAGTATCACCCGGCAAGCCGCCCGGATGCTACGCAGCGCCAGAGCTCGGGGGGATTAGCTGACGGGTGGGGGCTGTCCTGCGGTGAGACGACGCCGCACGCCGAGCGCAGGCGACGATCCCGATCGCCAGCTCGGTGAACTTACTCGTCATTTCAGGACCTCCCAGTCCAGTGGCGGATCCGCCACAGGCCACACGCTGATCGCACGGCGGGCACACAAGCGGGCACACAGCAAAAGGTCCCCGTCACCCGACGGGGACCTTCCACTACTGCTACTGCCTGCCGGGCCTCAGCCCAACTTGCTCACATCCCGCACCGCGCCCTTGTCCGCGCTGGTGGCCATGGCTGCGTAGGCGCGCAGGGCCTGGGATACCTTGCGTTCGCGGTGCTTGGGGGCGTAGACGCCGCCGAGGGCTGCGCGGCGGGTGGTCAGCTCGTCCTCGCTGACGAGGAGTTCGATCGAGCGGTTCGGGATGTCGATGCGGATGCGGTCGCCGTCCTCGACGAGGGCGATGGTGCCGCCGGACGCCGCCTCGGGGGAGGCGTGGCCGATGGACAGGCCGGACGTGCCGCCGGAGAAGCGGCCGTCGGTGACCAGGGCGCAGGCCTTGCCCAGGCCGCGGCCCTTGAGGAAGGACGTCGGGTAGAGCATCTCCTGCATGCCGGGGCCGCCCTTGGGGCCCTCGTAGCGGATGACGACGACGTCGCCCTCCTTGACCTGCTTCTTGAGGATCTTGTCGACGGCCTCCTCCTGCGACTCGCAGACCACGGCCGGGCCCTCGAAGGTCCAGATGGACTCGTCGACGCCGGCGGTCTTCACGACGCAGCCGTCCTCGGCCAGATTGCCCTTGAGGACCGCCAGGCCGCCGTCGACGGAGTAGGCGTGCGCCAGGTCGCGGATGCAGCCGCCCTCGGCGTCCACATCGAGGCTGTCCCAGCGCTCGGACTGGGAGAAGGCGGTCGCCGAGCGCTTGCAGCCGGGGGCCGCGTGCCACAGCTCGACGGCCTCGTCGGACGGGGAACCGCCGCGCACGTCCCAGGTCTTGAGCCACTCGTCGATCGACGAGCTGTGCACGGTGTGCACGTCCTCGTTGAGCATCCCGGCGCGGTAGAGCTCGCCGAGGATGGCGGGGATGCCGCCGGCCCGGTGCACGTCCTCCATGTAGTACGTGCCGCCCGGCGCGACGTTCGGCGCGACCTTCGCCAGGCAGGGCACCCGGCGCGAGACCGCGTTGATGTCCTCCAGGTCGAAGCTGAGTCCGGCCTCCTGGGCCGCGGCGAGCAGATGCAGGATCGTGTTCGTCGAGCCGCCCATGGCGATGTCCAGGGCCATGGCGTTCTCGAAGGCGGCGCGGGTGCCGATGTTGCGCGGCAGGACGGTGTGGTCGTCCTGGTCGTAGTGGCGCTTGGTGATCTCGACGACGGTCCGGCCGGCGTTCTCGTACAGCGCCTTGCGGGCGGTGTGCGTGGCGAGGACGGAGCCGTTGCCGGGCAGCGAGAGGCCGATCGCCTCGGTCAGGCAGTTCATCGAGTTGGCGGTGAACATGCCGGAACACGAGCCGCAGGTCGGGCAGGCGTTCTCCTCGATGCGGAGGATGTCCTCGTCCGAGATCTTGTCGTTGACCGCGTCCGAGATCGCGTCGACCAGGTCGAGGGTGCGGACGGTGCCGTCGACCAGCGTCGTCTTGCCGGACTCCATCGGGCCGCCGGAGACGAAGACGGTCGGGATGTTGAGCCGCATGGCGGCCATCAGCATGCCCGGGGTGATCTTGTCGCAGTTGGAGATGCAGATCAGCGCGTCCGCGCAGTGCGCCTCGACCATGTACTCGACGGAGTCGGCGATCAGGTCGCGGGAGGGCAGGCTGTAGAGCATGCCGCCGTGGCCCATGGCGATGCCGTCGTCGACCGCGATGGTGTTGAACTCGCGCGCGATGCCGCCCGCCGCGTGGATCGCCTCGGAGACGATCCGGCCGACCGGCTGGAGGTGGGTGTGCCCCGGCACGAACTCGGTGAAGCTGTTGGCGACCGCGATGATCGGCTTGCCGAAGTCCTCGCGCGCTACCCCGGAGGCCTGCATAAGGGCTCGGGCGCCGGCCATGTTGCGGCCATGGGTAACGGTGCGGGACCTCAGATCGGGCACGATGGTCACTCCCTCGGATGGGTACGTACGACCGCCGTCGGCGGTGTGCAGACCTGCACCCGCAGCGGTGGCGTCATAGAACAGCTGAGGACGAGATTACGCCTCTGATCCAAGATCTGGACAGCCTCTCCGGTATGTGAGACGGCTGCCCGGACTGCGGACAGCGGAGCATGGGGGCGTTTGTGCAGGTCAGGGGCGTGTCGAGGGTGCCCGTAGCGGGTCCCGCAGCGCTTGTCAGGGCTGCGTCAGATAGCGCTGGAGAGCGGGGGCGACCATGGCGATGATCTCCTCCGTGTCCGCGGAGGCGACCGGGTCCATCTTGATCACATAGCGCAGCATCGCGATCCCGATGAGGTGGGAGGCGGCCAGCTGGGCCCGGAACTCCGGGTCGGGGACGTCCAGTTCGCCGGCCACCCGCTGGAGCATCCGGCGCTCGATCAGGCCGCGCAGCACGGCCGCCGCGGTGTCGTTGGTCAGCGCGGAGCGCATGATCGCCAGCAGCGGCTGCCGGCTGACCGGGTTCTCCCAGATGCCGAACATGAAGCGGGCCATCCGCTCGCCCACGTCCGCGCCGCCGCCCGCGAGGGCGTCGGGCATGGTCAGCGCGGGGGCGAAGGTCAGCTCGATGGCGGCCGCGAAGACCTGCTCCTTGGTACCGAAGTAGTGGTGCACCAGCGCCGAGTCGACCTCGGCCGCCTTGGCGATCCGGCGCATCGAGGTCTTGTCGTAGCCGCGCTCGGCGAACTCCGTACGGGCCGCGGCCAGGATCCGCTCGCGGGCGCCGGGACCGGCCTGGGCGGCGGCCCGGGCGGGACGGCCCCGGCGGCGGGCCGGCGGCGGCGTACCGGGCGCCGAGGACGCGTCGTCCGGCCCGTTCGCGCTGCCGCTCACGAGCCCGGGACCCAGGTCGGCGAGGCGAGGTGGAGGCGGGTGAAGGCCAGCGCCTCGGCCAGGTCCGCCTCGCGCTCGGCGGCGGACATCGCCCGGCGGGTGTTGACCTCGACGACCACATGGCCGTCGAAGCCGGTGGCGGCCAGCCGCTCCAGCACCTGGGCGCAGGGCTGGCTGCCGCGGCCCGGCACCAGATGCTCGTCCTTGGCGGAGCCGTTGCCGTCGGCGAGATGCACATGCGCCAGCCGGTCGCCCATCCGCTGCACCATCTCCACCGCGTCGTTGCGGGCGGTGGCGGTGTGCGAGAGGTCGACCGTGAAGTGCCGGTAGTCGTCGTTGGTGGGGTCCCAGTCCGGGGCGTACGCCAGCATCTCGCGGTCCCGGTAGCGCCACGGGTACATGTTCTCGACGGCGAACTTCACGTCCGTCTCGTGCGCCATCCGCCACACCCCGCGGACGAATTCCCGCGCATAGTTGCGCTGCCAACGGAACGGCGGATGGACGACCACCGTCGAGGCGCCCAGCCGCTCCGCGGCGCTGCGGGCGCGCTGGAGCTTGACCCACGGGTCGGTGGACCAGACCCGCTGGGTGATCAGCAGACACGGCGCGTGCACGGCCAGCACCGGGACGCCGTGGTAGTCGGAGAGCCGGCGCAGCGCGTCGATGTCCTGGCTGACCGGGTCGGTCCACACCATGACCTCGACGCCGTCGTAGCCGAGACGCGCGGCGATCTCGAAGGCCGTCGCCGTCGACTCCGGATACACCGAGGCCGTGGACAGCGCGACCTTCGCATCCGGGATGCGCACCACTGGCTCTGTCACGAAGGACAGCGTACGGGCCGGGGCTGCGCGCGGGGCAGGAGGTCCGGACGTCCGTGGCCCGGCGCCGGGCTACGGCAGGTGGTCCAGCCGCCGCAGAATGACGCCCTCGCGCAGCGCCCACGGGCAGATCTCCAGCGTCTCGACCCCGAACAGATCCATCGCCGCCTCGGCCACCAGCGCCCCGGCCAGCAGCTGCCGCGAGCGGCCCTCGGACACGCCGGGCAGCGTGACCCGCTCCTGCGCGGACATCCCGGCCAGCCGCGGCACCCACTCCTCCAGCTTCTTGCGGGTGAGCTCCCGCTGGACGTACAGCCCCTCGGCGGAGCGGGCGGCGCCCGCGATCCGGGCCAGCTGCCGGAAGGTCTTGGACGTGCCGACGACGCGGTCGGGAGTGCCGTAGCGGGTGAATTCGCTCACCACCTTGGCGATCTCGGCGCGCACCCGGCGGCGCAGCGTCCGGACGTCCTCGGCCTCCGGCGGGTCACCGGGCAGATCACCCGCGGTCAGCCGGCCGGCGCCCAGCGGCAGCGACACCGCCACGTCCGGGTCCTCGTCGAGGCCGTAGGCGATCTCCAGCGAGCCGCCGCCGATGTCCAGCACCAGCAGCCGGCCCGCGGACCAGCCCAGCCAGCGGCGGGCGGCGAGGAAGGTGAGCCGCGCCTCGTCCTCGCCGGCGAGGACCTGGAGCTCGACCGCGGTCTCCGCGGCGACCCGGCGCAGCACCTCGTCGCCGTTGGTGGCCTCGCGGACCGCGGAGGTGGCGAACGGCAGCACGCTCTCGACGCCCTTGTCCTCGGCCACCTGGAGCGCCTCCAGCACGGTGGCCACCAGCCGCTCCACCCCGGCATCGCTTATCGCGCCGCGCTCGTCGAGGAGTTCGGCAAGGCGCAGCTCCGCCTTGTGCGAATAGGCGGGCAGCGGGCGTGCGCCCGGGTGTGCGTCCACCACCAGCAGATGGACCGTATTCGAACCCACGTCGAGGACACCGAGTCTCATACGGGGAAACCTACTGCGCCCGGTGCGCAGTGCTGTCGGCGCGGTGCCCGTCGCCGCTCGCCTTACGCTGGACTCGTGGCTAAGACGAAAAAGGCGAAGCACGAAAAAGCGCTGAAGAAGGAAGAAAAGCGGCGCGCTCAGGCGGCCGAGGAGGCGCGGACCCCGGGCGGGGCCGGGGCCGACGAGGTCGGCCTCGACTTCGCCCGCGCCTGGGTCACCTTCCCCGACCCGGCCGACGACGAGCAAATCTTCCGCTGCGACCTGACCTGGCTGACCTCCCGCTGGACCTGCATCTTCGGCAGCGGCTGCCAGGGCATCCAGGCCGGCCGGGCGGACGACGGTTGCTGCACGCTCGGGGCGCACTTCTCGGACGAGGAGGACGAGGAGCGGGTCGCGCAGCATGTGGCACGACTCACGCCCGACCTGTGGCAGCACCACGACGTGGGCACCACGTCCGGCTGGGTCGAGGAGGACGAGGACGGCGACCGGCAGACCCGCCGCTGGCAGGGCTCCTGCATCTTCCAGAACCGCCCCGGCTTCCCGGCCGGCGCGGGCTGCTCGCTGCACATCCTCGCGCTGCGCGAGGGCCGCGAGCCCCTGGAGACCAAGCCGGACGTCTGCTGGCAGCTGCCGGTCCGGCGTACCTACGACTGGATCGACCGGCCCGACGACACCCGGGTCCTCCAGGTGACGATCGGGGAGTACGACCGGCGCGGCTGGGGCCCCGGCGGCCACGACCTGCACTGGTGGTGCACCTCGGCGACCTCGGCGCACGGCGCGGGCGACCCGGTGTACGTCTCCTACCGGCCGGAGCTGACCGAGCTGATGGGCAAGGAGGGCTACGCCAAGCTCGTCGAGCTGTGCGAGGAGCGGCTGGCGGCGACGCTGCCGATGGCGCCGCATCCGGCGGACCCGAAGCCGCAGCGGCAGAAGTGAGCGCGCCCCGGGGCCGCCGCGGGAGGCGGCGGGTCCCCGGGTGCGCTCAGCGGGCGGGGTGGGTGGTGTTCGACGGCGTGGAGCCCGGTGCGGGCTTGGTCGGCGAGGGTGTCGGCGTCCCGGGCGGGGGTGTGGACGTCGGAGCCGGCGGGGTCTGCGTGGGTGTCGGCGTCGGGGCCGGCGGCGTGGGCCGCGGCCTGGGGTGCGCGGGCGTCGGACGCTGCGGCCCGGGCGCGGGGCCGGTCGTGCCGTAGCCCTTCATCGTGACGGCGGTGCCGCCGGGCTCGATGGCGATCCGGGCCCGCCAGTGGCCCGCGGGCTCCCGGTCGTGGTCGATGTAGACCGTGATCGTGGTGGACTGCCCCGGCCGCAGCGTGCCCGCCGTATGACTCATCTGGAGCCAGGCCGCGCCCGCCGCGGCGTGCCAGCGCACGGGGTGGGCGCCCGCGGCGCTGAGCGTGATCACCGTGGTCCGGCCGCTCGGCTGCGCGGCGACCGCCAGCCGGCCCGCCGACTCCGGCCGGCCGTCCGGCCCGCCCGTCCGTTCCGGGGTGCCGTTCGCGCTGATCACCTCGACGGACACATCGTGCGCCCCGTCGCCGGTGGTGAAGCCGGGCCCGGGCGTCGTCCGGGCGTTGCCGGCGTTCTCGTACGGGCGGCCGCCCATCCGCTCTCCGGTGTGGGTTTCGCTGGCCGTCACGGCGGGTGAGTCGTCCGCGGCCTCGTCGGTGGCCGGCGTGCCGTGGTACGCCGCCCACAGGGCCAGCACCGGCGCCGCGACGACCGTGGCGACCACGGTGGTGGTCAGCGCCCGGCTGCGCAGCCGGCGCCGGCGGGCCACCCGGTCCGGCGGCGGGCCGACGGGGAATCCGCTGCGGTCATAGCGAGGAGAACCGTTTGCCCCACCCGCCCGGCCGCCGCGTCCCGCACCGCCCTTTCCCTTCGCCCGGCCCGACTTGGCGTGCCGGGCCGCCGCCAGCGCACCGGAGACGGCCTCCCGGGGCGCGGGGACCAGCGGCAGCGTGCCCTGCGCCACCGGCGCGGTACCGGGCCACGCCCCGGGGGCGGTGGCCCGCTCGGCGGTGCGCCGGCACACCGTGCAGTGGTCGACATGGCGCACCAGCTCCCGGCTGAGCGCCGGGCCCAGCAGCACCTGGGTGTCGCCGGCCAGCTGCGCGACCTCGCGGCAGCGGCCGGACTCCACAACTGCCAGCGCCGCGCGGGTCCGTTCGACCTCGCAGGACGCGGTGGCCAGCAGCGTACGGGTGGTGACCGGATCGGCCCCGAGCACCGCGGCGACCTCGTCGGCCGAGAGCTGATGGCGCACCGAGAGCTCCAGCGCCTCCCGCTGCTCGGGGGTGGTGCCGGCGGCCTCCGGCCAGGCCAGCGCGGCGAGTTCACGCTGCCGGTGCTCGGCGTCGCGGGCGGCTTCGGCGTCCGGCGCCGCGGGACCGCGCCGCTGGGTGTCCGGTTTCCGGCCGCCCGGCCCGGTCCGTTCGGCGAGCCGGCGCAGACAGGCCCAGCGGGCAAGTGCGTAGAGCCAGCAGCGGTGCAGTGCCGGGTCGGCGGGGCGCCGGTTGTGGTGCCGGTCGGCGAGCGCGAGCACCTCGCCGAGCACCGCGGTCGCCGCGTCGTGTGCGCACAGCACGGAGAGGCAGTAGGTGAACAGCCCGTCCAGGAAGGGCTCGTAGCCGTCACGGGGGTCCGGGGGGCGCGGGGTGTCCGGGGTGTCCGGGTCGGGCCGCTGGGAGGGCTGCGGCCGGCTCCGGCGCTGCGCGTCGCCGCGCGACCGGTGTGCGCCGGTGGAGTGCGTGGGGTGCTCGGGCCTGCTCATCACCCCGGCGACGGTAGGCGGATGATGCAGCCCGGCTTGCTCGCGTTGGCCACTTTTAACCCTTACGGGTGACCAGATCCCTCAAAAGAGGACACGAATCAGCCATTCCGCGGCTGGCGCACTCCGCGGACACCACTCTCCGGTGCCACCGGCGGCTACGGGAGCCCGGCTCCGCGCCCGCTCGGGGAACGCGTTGTCGGACCCCGCCGTTACGGTGACCCCATGGCAACGCGTAAATCGTCGGGCAAGGAGCGTCCCTCCTACCGCTGCACCGAATGCGGCTGGACCACCGCGAAGTGGCTCGGCCGCTGCCCCGAGTGCCAGGCATGGGGCACGGTCGAGGAGTTCGGCGGCGCCCCGGCGGTGCGCACGACCGCGCCCGGCCGGGTCACCACGGCCGCCGTGCCCATCGGCGAGGTCGACGGCCGGCAGGCCACCGCCCGCTCCACAGGCGTGGACGAGCTGGACCGCGTCCTGGGCGGCGGGCTGGTCCCGGGCGCCGTGGTGCTGCTGGCCGGCGAGCCCGGCGTCGGCAAGTCCACCCTCCTGCTGGACGTCGCCGCCAAGGCCGCCTCCGACGCGCACCGCACGCTGTATGTCACGGGTGAGGAGTCCGCGAGCCAGGTGCGGCTGCGGGCCGACCGCATCGGTGCCCTCGACGACCATCTGTATCTGGCGGCCGAAACCGATCTGTCGGCGGTGCTCGGCCATCTGGACACGGTCAAGCCGTCGCTGCTGGTCCTGGACTCGGTGCAGACCGTCGCCTCGCCCGAGATCGAGGGGGCGCCCGGCGGCATGGCCCAGGTCCGTGAGGTGGCCGGCGCCCTGATCCGCGCCTCCAAGGAACGCGGCATGTCGACCCTCCTGGTGGGCCATGTCACCAAGGACGGCGCCATCGCCGGCCCCCGCCTGCTGGAGCATCTCGTCGATGTCGTCCTGCACTTCGAGGGCGACCGGCATGCCCGGCTGCGCCTGGTCCGCGGCGTCAAGAACCGCTACGGCACCACCGACGAGGTCGGCTGCTTCGAGCTGCACGACGAAGGGATCACCGGCCTCGCCGACCCCTCGGGCCTGTTCCTGACCCGCCGTGCCGAGCCGGTGCCCGGCACCTGCCTGACGGTGACCCTGGAGGGCCGCCGCCCGCTGGTCGCCGAGGTCCAGGCGCTGACCGTCGACTCCCAGATCCCCTCCCCCCGGCGCACGACCTCCGGCCTGGAGACCTCCCGGGTCTCGATGATGCTCGCCGTCCTGGAGCAGCGCGGCCGGATCAGCGCCCTGGGCAAGCGCGACATCTACAGCGCGACGGTCGGCGGGGTGAAGCTGACCGAGCCCGCCGCGGACCTCGCCGTGGCCCTCGCCCTGGCCAGCGCCGCCAGTGACACCCCACTGCCGAAGAACCTCGTCGCCATTGGCGAGGTCGGGCTCGCGGGCGAGGTCAGAAGGGTCACCGGCGTCCAGCGCCGGCTGTCGGAGGCGGCCCGGCTCGGCTTCACCCACGCCCTGGTCCCCAGCGACCCCGGCAAGATCCCCGACGGCATGCGGGTGCTGGAGGTCGCCGACGTCGGAGAGGCGCTCAGCGTGCTGCCCAAGCGGGTCCGCCGGGAGGCCCCACAGGAAGAGGGCGCACGCCGGTAGACTTTGCCCTGGTCTCGCCCGTCACCGCAGAATTGCCTGTCGGCCGCGTACGCTCCGCTGGTACGTCAACCACAGCATGGGCCGGGCGGCCTGCGGACCGACAGACCTTGCGACGGAGGAGTGCAGTGGCAGCCAACGACCGGGCATCGACTCCCGGCAGGGCCGGTGGCAGTTCCGGCACCGAGGCCCTGATGCGCGCCTCGCTGAGCGCCGTCGCGCCCGGCAGGGCCCTGCGTGACGGCCTGGAGCGCATCCTCCGCGGCAATACGGGCGGACTGATCGTGCTGGGCTTCGACAAGACCGTCGAATCCATGTGTACGGGCGGATTTGTACTGGATGTCGAGTTCACCGCCACGCGGCTGCGCGAGCTGTGCAAGCTCGACGGTGCGCTGGTCCTCGACAAGGACATCACCAAAATTCTGCGGGCCGGTGTGCAGCTGGTCCCGGACGCCTCCATCCCGACGGAGGAGACCGGCACCCGCCACCGCACCGCCCAGCGGGTCTCGATCCAGGCCGGCTTCCCGGTCGTCTCGGTCAGCCAGTCCATGCGGCTGATCGCCCTCTATGTCGACGGCGAACGCCGCGTGCTGGAGGAGTCCGCCGCGATCCTCTCCCGCGCCAACCAGGCGCTGGCGACCCTGGAACGCTACAAGCTCCGGCTGGACGAGGTCGCCGGCACCCTCTCCGCCCTGGAGATCGAGGACTTGGTCACGGTCCGCGATGTCTCCGCGGTCGCCCAGCGCCTGGAGATGGTCCGCCGGATCGCCACCGAGATCGCCGAGTACGTCGTCGAGCTCGGCACGGACGGCCGGCTGCTCGCCCTCCAGCTGGAGGAGTTGATCGCCGGAGTGGAGCCGGAGCGGGAGCTGGTCGTGCGCGACTACGTCCCCGAGCCGACCGCCAAGCGCTCCCGCACGGTCACCGAGGCGCTCGCCGAGCTGGACGCCCTCAGCCACACCGAGCTGCTCGAACTCCCCATCGTGGCCCGCGCGCTGGGCTACAGCGGCTCGCCCGAGACGCTGGACTCCGCGGTCTCGCCGCGCGGCTTCCGCCTGCTGGCGAAGGTCCCCCGGCTGCCCGGCACGGTCATCGAGCGCCTCGTCGACCACTTCGGCGGTCTGCAGAAGCTGCTCGCGGCCAGCGTCGACGACCTCCAGACGGTGGACGGCGTCGGCGAGGCCCGCGCCCGCTCGGTCCGCGAGGGCCTGTCGCGGCTGGCGGAGTCGTCGATCCTGGAGCGGTACGTCTAGGGCCTGAGCCACCGGCATGACGGCAGGGGCTCCGGCCTTGCCCCGCTACCCCAGCACCCCCGCCTCCTTCTCCGGGGCCAGGCCGACCGCCGGCCGGTCCGGGCGCTGAGGTGCCGTGCCGCCGATCGATTGCAGCCAGGCCCAGGTGTCGGCGACCGTTTCGCCGACGGGGCGGCAGCGCAGCCCGGTCGCCAGGGCCCGGGACACCTCGGCGCCGAAGAACGCGTCCCGCGTTTCACCGGGCGGCAGCCAGGCCGGCAGTTCGGTCCAGGGCTCGATACCGGCGGCGAGGATGTCCTCCGGGGCGGCCCAGCGCAGCTCCGCGTCCGCGCCGGTGACCTGCACACAGCTCTCCAGCAGCTCGCCCATGGTGGCGTGCCCGGGCGCGCTCAGCAGGTTGTACGCCCCGCCGAGCCCGGACTCCAGGGCGCCGAGGGTCCACTCGGCGAGATCGCGGACGTCGATGTACTGCAGCGCCAACTCCCGCGGCCCCGGCGCGAGGACCGGGCCGCCGCGGGCGATCCGGCCCAGCCACCACGGCAGCCGCCCGATGTTCTCGTACGGCCCGAGGATCAGCCCCGCGCGGACCAGCAGCGCCCGGTCCCCGAACGCCTCGGTCGCGGCCAGTTCGCCGCCCCGCTTGGCCGCCGCATAATCCTCGGCCGTCGTGGCCTCGGCGGATCCGGCGACCAGCGGCCCGTCCTCGTCTAGCCCGTACGGGGCCGGATATGCGTACACCGAGCGGCTGGAGACGTAGGCGTAGCGCCCGGCCCGCCCGGCGAGCAGCCGCGCCGCGTCCCGTACCGCCGCCGGGGCACCGCTCCAGGTGTCGACGACGGCGTCCCATGCGCCCTGCTCCAGGGCCGCGAGCCCGGCCGGGTCCGCGCGGTCGCCGTGCAGGGCCGTCACGCCCTCGGGCGGGGCGTGGTTCCCGCGGTGGAAGACCGTCACCTGCCAACCCCGCGCCAGCGCCGCCTCGGTGACCGCCCGGCCGACGAACTCCGTACCGCCCAGCATCAGTAGCTTCATGACGGCGACTGTGCCGGACGGCGATGGCCGGGGCCAGCGGCGCACGCTCTCGGCGGAATCACCACGGGCGAAACAAACGGAGAGCGGGCCTCCGGATCATTCCGGAAGCCCGCCCGTCACACCGTCCCGTCCGGGGCTCTCAGCTCTTGGCCAGCACGAAGGTCGTATGGGCCGTCTCCAGCCCCGGGACGTCGGCCTGGATCCGGTACTTGCCGGCGGGCACCAGGGCCGAACTCGGCGTCGCGCACTGCGGACCGCTGGCCCGGCGGTCCCAGACAACGGTGCGCTGCACTTCACCCTTGGCCGGCACCTCCAGCAGCGCGGGGGCGGTGCCCGACGGGCAGTCGTTCGAGGCCCAGACCCGGTCGTCGCCCGCGCTGTCGGTGATCGTGAGCACCGCGGCCTTCTGCCCGAGATCCACCTTGCAGGCCGCACCGGCGGCGTTCTTGACCGTCAGCTCGAAGGTCGGCTTCGCGCCCGGCGCGTAGGAGCTCTTGACGCTGTGCAGGACCAACTCGGCCTTATCGGAGACGCAGTTGGGGAGGGAGGAACCGGCCGCGACGGCATTCTTGCCGGAGCCCTGGCCGATCGGCCCGCCACCGGGGCCACCGGAACCGGCACCGCCACCGGAAGCGTCGCCGTCGCCACCCGCCGAGCCGCCGCCGTCCCCGGAACCGGAGCCCCCGCCGCTGCCCGACTCCCCGCGCCCGCCCGGCTTTTCACCGATCGCCGGACCGCTGCCGGAGGGGCCGGGCGTGATGGACGTCGCGGGTCCCTGTCCCTGCGACCCCTTGCCCTCGTCGCCGCTCTTGCCGCCGCCCCCGCCCAAGTTGAGGGCCCACACCACCAGAAGGGCGAGCAGGACGACGATGGCCAGCGCAACGGCCCTCCGCCGCCAGTAGATGGAGGAGGGAAGCGGCCCGATCGGATTGCGCAGTGATCCCACGCGGAAACTCTACGAGAGATCGGCAGCCGCACTGGCCAGTACCCGCCGTATCCGGCACCAACTTTTCGCATCATCGGCCCGGAGACGGCAACCCGGCCGCGTTTCCCTCCCGTACGGGCCGACTGGCGCAGGCGCCCCGCCTCACCCCCGCGACCACTCCTCCTTGTGCCCGAAGCCCTGACCGTTGTCGATCAGCCGCAGCCAGTCGGGGCGCAGCTCCCACAGCGAGGTCCGCTCCAGGGCGTCGCGCAGCCGCTCGCTCCCGGCGACGAAGGGGAAGCGCGCGAGATAGACCTGCCAGGCGGCGGCCCGGTCGGCGCCGGTCAGGATGCGGCAGTCCCCCCGGCCCTGGAGTCCGGTCAGCCCGGTCCACTCCTGGCCGTCCCGCTGCGCCGTGAACGCGGCCCGGGCGCCGGGCCCGGCCAGCGCCCGGCCGTGCCGCGTGGTGGCCGCGGTGACGAAGTAGAGGACGGGCCCCGGGACGGCGGCGGGCGCCGCGGTGCTCTCCGCGCCGGTCGCATAGAGCACCGCGCAGGCCTGCGGCCCGTCCTCGTCCGTATACGCCAGCGTCATCGTCGTGTGCGCGGCGAGTGCCCGCCGGATCGTCTCCGGGCAGGGCGACCCGCCCGTACCGTTTCCGTTTTCCGTACCGGTCTTTTGCGCCATGACCGCATCCTCGCCCGCCGCGGCCGGCCGGCGCGCGCCGGGCCCCCGCCCCGGGCGCAGCACCGGTTACCGCATACCGCCGGTAACCGCCACCCGTGCGCCCCCGGCCGTCCTGCGTGCGGGTGGGCGCGCGGCGGTGCGGGCCCGGCGCGTTCCCCGGGCACCCCCGGACGTGCCAGGATCGGCAGTGCCATGACTTCGACGCCTGTCACCACCACTGCCACGACCGCCGCCGCCGAGACCGCCCCCGCCGCCGACGCGGCCGCGGGAGCCGCCGACGGGACCGCGCTGCACGGCCCGGTCACCGACTGGTTCGACGAGCACGCCCGCGATCTGCCCTGGCGCCGCCCCGAGGCGGGCGCCTGGGGCGTGATGGTGAGCGAGTTCATGCTCCAGCAGACCCCGGTCAGCAGAGTGCTGCCGGTCTACGAGCAGTGGCTGGCCCGCTGGCCGCGCCCCGCCGACCTGGCCGCCGAGGCGCCCGGCGAAGCGGTGCGCGCCTGGGGCCGCCTCGGCTATCCGCGCCGCGCCCTGCGCCTGCACGCCGCCGCCTCCGCGATACAGGAGCGGCACGGCGGCGATGTGCCACGCGAGCACGCCCAGCTGCTGGCACTGCCCGGCGTCGGCGAGTACACCGCCGCGGCGGTCGCCTCCTTCGCGTACGGGCAGCGGCACGCGGTGCTGGACACCAATGTGCGCCGGGTGTTCGCCCGCGCGGTGGCCGGCCGCCAGTTCCCGCCGAACGCCACCACCGCTGCGGAGCGCAAGCTCGCCCGGGCGCTGCTGCCCGACGACGAGAAGCTGGCGGCGCGCTGGGCGGCGGCCACGATGGAGCTGGGTGCGCTGCTGTGCACGGCGCGCTCGCCGGAGTGCGGCCGCTGCCCGATCGCCGCGCAGTGCGCCTGGCGGCAGGCCGGGTCGCCGGTGCACGACGGTCCGCCGCGACGCATCCAGACGTACGCCGGGACCGACCGGCAGGTGCGCGGCAAGCTGCTCGCCGTGCTGCGCGAGGCGGTCACACCGGTGCCGCAGCAGGTGCTGGACGCGGTGTGGGACGAGCCGGTGCAGCGGGCCCGCGCACTGGACGGGCTGGTCTCGGACGGTCTGGTGGAGCCGCTCGGCGGTGGCCGCTACCGGCTGCCGCTGACGTAGCGCGCAGGTCTCCACTCCACAGGGCGCGGCCGCTTCGGTGGCCGCGCTCGTCGTTTCACTGACTCCGTTTCACCTTTCGATGCACAATGACCGAAAAGCTCCGCGATACGACGCGAAGAAGACCGTCACACGCCTCGATCGCCGCCCCACCACCCCTCATAGACCTTTCGGTAGGGCGCTTCTCCCCCCGGAGTATGACGTCCGGAGACCCGCCGTCCGTCCGAGGGATGAGCCCTGGCGGGCTGTTACACAACCGAGGGTTTTCCGTGCATCCGCTGTGGTGCCGACGCACACTGCGCCGCAACACCCCCTCCGTAGCGTCTCCCTCGTGCTGGAGATGACCGCCAGCACGGTCAACGTGGGGAATCGCAAGCGGATCGGAGGCGTCGAGATGGCGACCAGCGGCGGCAAGGTACTGGACTTCGAAGAGTACGTGCGGACGCGGCAGGAGGCACTGCTGCGGAGCGCCCGGCGCCTGGTGCCCGACCCGGTCGACGCCCAGGACCTCCTGCAGACGGCACTGGTCCGCACCTACGGCCGCTGGGACGGCATCGCGGACAAGTCGCTGGCCGACGCCTACCTCCGCCGCGTCATGATCAACACGCGGACCGAGTGGTGGCGGGCGCGCAAGCTGGAGGAGGTGCCCACCGAGCAGCTCCCGGACGCGAGCGTGGACGACGGCACCGAGCAGCGCGCCGACCGCGCCCTGCTGATGGACATCCTCGGGGTGCTGGCGCCCAAGCAGCGCAGCGTCGTCGTGCTGCGACACTGGGAGCAGATGAGCACGGAGGAGACCGCGGCGGCGCTCGGCATGTCCACCGGTACCGTGAAGAGCACCCTGCACCGTGCGCTTGCCCGGCTGCGCCAGGAGCTGCAGATGCGTGACATCGACGCCCGGATGCTGGAGCGCGGCGAGCGGGGGCAGGAGCAGGAGCGGTGCGCGGCCTGACCGGCGGCGCACGGCCCAGGTCTCACCGCACGGCGCCACACACACGCAAAATCACGTCTTTATCAGACAAAGCAGACACATCGACAGGCGCCTTACGGCTCACAGTGCGACGCGCGACAATCTCAACAGGAACAGCATCGGGAACGGCAGCTGTGCGAGCAGCACGGTGAGCGGGAGCGGATTGTCCAGGAACAGGTTGACCAGGATCGGGTTGACCAGAGGCGGCGCGGCCACGGCAGGAGTGGCCGCCGTCGGCCTTTTGCTGGCCGGATGCAATCCGGGGGGCGAGGGCGTGCGCAGCGAGGGGTCGGCCGGCCCCACTCCCGCCCCCAAGGGTGCGGTGAACACCACCCCCACCCCGACCTCGACCCCCCGTGGCAAGAAGGTCGACGCGGTCCAGCTGCTGAAGGGCGACCCGAAGGTCGGCACGTATGTGAAGAAGAGCCTCTACAAGCCGTGCGCCGCCGACGCGTACCCGATCGAGGTGACCTACGCCTCCCTGACCGGCAACTCGTCCCCCGATATCATCGTCAACGTCATGACCTGCGCGGACTCCGTCGGCATCGGCTCCTACGTCTACCGCCAGCGCAGTGGCGCGAAGGGCGGGTACGACGAGGTGTACGGGAATGAGGAGCCGTCGGTGTACGCCGGCATCAACAAGGGCGAGCTGGAGGTCTCCCGGCAGACCTACACCGCCCGCGACAAGGTGTGCTGCCCCTCCGGCGAGGACGTGATCAGTTACCGCTGGAAGAACGGCCGCTTCACCCAGCACACCAGCTCTCACACGGACTACAACAAGGCCACGCCGGACGCCGGCACGGCATCGGAGGGTTGAGACAACGGCATGGCCGAGACTCATGTGCTCTTCGTCGAGGACGACGACGTCATCCGCGAAGCCACCCAGCTCGCACTGGAGCGGGACGGCTTCGCGGTCACCGCGATGCCCGACGGGCTCGCGGGGCTGGAGGCGTTCCGCGCCAACCGGCCCGACATCGCGCTGCTCGATGTGATGGTGCCGGGGCTGGACGGCGTCAGCCTGTGCCGGCGGATCCGCGATGAGTCGACGGTCCCCGTGATCATGCTGTCGGCGCGCGCCGACTCCATCGATGTGGTGCTCGGCCTGGAGGCCGGCGCCGACGACTACGTCACCAAGCCGTTCGACGGCGCGGTGCTGGTCGCCCGGATCCGCGCCGTACTGCGCCGCTTCGGGCACGCCAGCGGTCCGGACGGCGCCGCCGCCGTCCGGGCGGAGGCGGAGGACCCCGCCGAGACGCTGCTGCGCTTCGGCGATCTGGAGGTGGACACCGAGGGCATGGAGGTGCGCAAGGGCGGCGAGAACGTCGCGCTGACGCCGACCGAGATGCGGCTGCTGCTGGAGTTCTCGCACGCGCCGGGTACGGTCCTCTCGCGCGACCGGCTGCTGGAGCGGGTCTGGGACTACGGCTGGGGTGGCGACACCCGGGTCGTGGACGTCCATGTCCAGCGGTTGCGCGGCAAGATCGGCCAGGACCGGATCGAAACGGTCCGCGGCTTCGGATACAAGCTGAGAGGCTGACACCTCCGGTGGTCAGGCTGGCCCTGCGAACGGGGCTGAGATGGAAGCTCAGCGCCGCGATCGCGCTCGTCGGAGCACTGGTCGCGGTCGCGCTGAGCCTTGTCGTGCACAACGCCGCCCGGCACTCCATGCTCGACAGCAGCCGCGATGATCAGATCGAGCTGCTCGACCTGACCCAGCGGATCTTCGAGTCGACCAGCCGGCTGCAGTTCGGCGCCAAGATCAACGATCCGGAGCTGCCGGAGCAGCTGCGGGACGAGGTCGCCAAGAACAAGCGCGCCACCTACCTCCACGACACCGGGGAGGCCGCCCCCGACGTGTGGGCCGCCGCCCCGCTCAGCAACGGCCGGGTGCTCTCCGTCCACAAGCGGTCCCCCGACCGCTTCACCGTCCTGGACGACCTGGACCAGGCGCTGGTCATCGGCTCGACCGCAGTGGTGGTCGGCGGCTGTGCGCTGGGCGTACTGGTCGGTGGACGGCTCTCCCAGCGGCTGCGCAAGGCCGCCGCGGCCGCCGGCAAGCTCGCCGACGGCGACACCTCGGTCCGCATCCGCGACGAGGTCGGCAGCGGGCGGGTGCGCGACGAGACCGACGATCTGGCCTGGGCCGTGGACGCCATGTCGGACGCCCTCCAGGAGCGCATCGAGGCCGAGCGGCGGGTCACCGCCGATATCGCACACGAACTGCGCACCCCGGTCACCGGACTGCTCACCGCCGCCGAACTGCTGCCGCCCGGCCGCCCCTCCGAGCTGGTCCGCGACCGGGCGCAGGCGCTGCGCACGCTCGTCGAGGACGTCCTGGAAGTGGCCCGGCTGGACGGCCATGCCGAGCGCGCCGAGCTCCAGGACGTCGTGCTCGGCGAGTTCGTCACCCGCCGGGTGCACGCCCTCGACCCCGCCATCGACGTCGAGATCGCACGGGACGCCGAGGTCACCACCGACCCGCGCCGCCTGGAGCGGATCCTGGGCAATCTCATCGCCAACGCCGCCCGGCACGGCCGGCCGCCGATCGAGGTCACCGTCGAGGGCCGGGTCCTGCGGGTCCGCGACCACGGTGCGGGCTTCCCCGAGGCGCTGCTGCGGGAGGGCCCGAGCCGCTTCCGCACCGGCAGCAGCGACCGGGCCGGCCGCGGCCACGGCCTGGGCCTGACCATCGCGGCCGGCCAGGCCCGCGTCCTGGGCGCCCGCCTCACCTTCCGTAACGCCGATGAACTCACCGACGGCTCGACCGGCGCCGTCTCCGTCCTCTGGCTCCCGGAGAACGCGCCCACCAATACGGGCAGCTTCCCCGTCATCCAGCTTCCCGACCGCTGACGGGGGCGGCGCCGGTCTTCCCGGTGCCCGTGCCTCAGCGGTCGGCCGCCGCACTCGCGCCGCCCGGTTCCGCCCGGAAACAGCGCAGCGGCCCCCGGCACGGAGATGCCGGGGGCCGCTGCGGGCCGAGAACTGCGGCCGGGTCAGACGGACTCTGCCACCGCCACCCGTTCCACCGGAGCGTCCCCACCCTCCGGGCTCTCGGCAGCCTGGGTCGGGGCGCCGCGCAGCGGCACCTCCTTGAGGAACCACGCCGCGGCGAAGCCGATGATGCTGACCGCCGCGCCCCACAGGAAGACGTGGTGGGTGCCGGCGGCCACCGCGTGGTCGTAGGCGTCCTTGATCATCGGCGGGAGCTTGGCCAGGCCCTTGGGGTCCATCTGGGCCCCGGCGCCGGTGACCTTCGCACCGGCCGTGCCGATCCGCTCGACCATCGTGGTCTGCACCTGGTGAGTGAAGATCGCACCGAAGATCGCGACGCCGAAGGAGCCGCCGATCGTACGGAAGAGGGTCGCCGAGGACGAGCCGACGCCCATGTCCTTCATCTCCACGCTGTTCTGCGCGATCAGCATCGTGGTCTGCATCAGGAAGCCCATACCGGCGCCGAGCACCGCCATGTAGACACCGGAGGTGAAGCGGGTGGTGCCGGTGTCCATCAGGGACAGCAGCGCCAGGCCCGCGGTGATCAGCCCACCGCCGACCACGACGAAGATCTTGTACTTGCCGGTCTTGGTGGTCACCCGCCCGGCGAACAGCGACACCGCCATCATCGCGAGCAGCATCGGCAGCAGCAGCAGACCGGAGTTGGTGGCCGACGCGCCCTGCACGGTCTGCTGGAACAGCGGCAGGAACGTCATCGACCCGAACATCACGAAGCCGACCAGGAAGCCGATCACGGTGACCAGCGAGAAGTTGCCGTTACGGAAGATGTGCAGCGGCAGCACCGGCTCGCTGACCTTGCGCTCCACCAGCACGAAGAGGGCGAGCGCCACGAGGCCGAGCACCCCGAGGCCGATGATCTGGCCGGACAGCCAGTCGTACTCGGTGCCGCCCCAGGTGGTGATCAGCACCAGCGAGGTGATGCCCAGGGTGAGCAGCGCGGCGCCGACGTAGTCGATCCGGGTCTGCGACCGCTTCTTCGGCAGATGCAGCACCGCGGTCACCATGACCAGCGCGATCGCACCGAGCGGCAGGTTGATGTAGAAGCTCCAGCGCCAGCCGAGGTGGTCGGTGATGCTGCCGCCGACCAGCGGTCCGCCGATCATCGCGACGGCCATGACCCCGGCCATCATGCCCTGGTACTTGCCGCGCTCCCGCGGCGGAATCAGATCGCCGATGATCGCCATGACGCCGACCATCAGCCCGCCCGCGCCCAGACCCTGCACCGCGCGGAAGCCGATCAGCTGCCCCATGTCCTGCGCCATGCCGGACAGCGCGGAGCCGATCAGGAAGAGCACGATGGACGACAGGAAGACGCCCTTGCGTCCGTACATGTCGCCGAGCTTGCCCCAGATCGGCGTCGAGGCCGCGGTCGCTAGCGTGTAGGCGGTGACCACCCAGGACAGGTGGTCCATCCCGCCCAGTTCACCGACGATCGTCGGCATCGCGGTGCCGACGATCATGTTGTCCAGCATCGCGAGCAGCATCGCGATCATCAGCGCGAAGAGCACCACCCGTACGCCGGCCGGCTGCTTCTCCCCCGTACCCGGCCCGGCGTCCGCTCTGGCCGCCGAGGCCGATATTCGTCCGTCCCCCGTCGGGGTCGCAGACTGCGACTTCCCCATTACCCACTCCTACTTACTTGCCGCCCGGCTAGTTCTGTACGGTGCTGAAGGTAGGGGGCCAACTTGCCGGGCGTCAAGTAAGTTTCTCCCGGGCCCGCTGGGGCAGCCCTCTGACCAGTACCGACGACGCAGGAGAGCACCGTGAGCACACAAGGGCGCAAGGGGAACACCCGCCAGCGCATTCAGGACGTCGCTCTGGAGCTGTTCTCCGAACAGGGCTACGAGAAGACCTCGTTGCGCGAGATCGCCGAGAAGCTGGAGGTCACGAAGGCGGCGCTGTACTACCACTTCAAGACCAAGGAAGACATCGTCATCAGCCTGTTCCAGGACCTGTCCAGGCCCATCGACGAGCTGATCGTCTGGGCCGAGGAGCAGCCCCGCACCCTGGAGACCAAGCAGGAGGTCATCCGCCGCTACAGCGAGGCGCTGCGGTCGGCCGGGCCGTTCTTCCGCTTCCTGCAGGAGAACCAGGCCGCGGTGCGCGATCTGAGCATCGGCGAGGGCTTCAAGGAGCGGATGCTGACGCTCTTCGGCCTCCTGAACGAGCCCGAATCGGAGCTGACGGATCAGGTGCGCTGCATCACGGCGCTGTTCTCCATGCACGCGGGCATGTTCGCGATGCAGAACGTGAAGGGCGACCCCGAGGAGAAGCGCAAGGCCATCCTCGAGGTCGCCACAGAACTGGTCACGGCGGCCAACCCGCCGAGCCGCCGGCCAGCCCGGCCGGACTCAGCTCAGACGGCATCGCCGTGAGCCCGCAGGAATCCGGTCGGCTCGATGCCCGACCCGTAGTTGGGGCCGGTGCGGACCTCGAAGTGCAGGTGGGGGCCGGTGGAGTTGCCCGTGCTGCCGGACTTGGCGATCTGCTGGCCGGTGCCGACCTGCTGACCGACCTGGACCTCGATCCGTGACAGGTGGGCGTACTGGGTGTACGTGCCGTTCGCGTGCTGGATCACGATGGCGTTGCCGTACGCCGGGCCGTCGCCGCCACCCCAGGGGCCGGCCTTGACGACGGTGCCCTTGTGGACGGCCTTGACCGCGGTGCCGGTCGGCACGACGAAGTCCTGACCGCTGTGCTTGTGCGCCCAGTGACTGCCGGGGATGCCGAAGGGCTCGCCCAGCGTGTACTTGTCGACCGGCTTGACCCAGGCGTTGGCCTTCTTGGCCGCGTCCTTCTTGGCCTTGGCCGCGGCGGCCTTGGCATGGGCGACGGACTTGGCCTGCGCGTCGGCCTGCGCGGTGACGGCCGAACCGACACCCGAGGTGAGGTGCTGCAGGCCCGCGTCGGCGGCGGTGGCGATACCGGCGCCCAGTGCGGCGGTCACGCCGACACCGGCGGCCACAACGGCGACGCGATTGCGCAGCGCGGACTTCTTCGAATTGCGGAGAGCGGTGAACTTGGACATGCGGGTTTTCCCTCCAGAGAATTGATTTGGTTTCCCGGCTGCGGACCGGGAGCGCCACACCTTGGTAACCCGCCGGCGCCGCCCCGCCAAGGGGCCTTTCTACTAACCCGGCCCGTATCAAAGGCCGGGGAAATCCGGGCCTTGACGCCACGCCCGAGCCCTGCATGAAACCCCCAAAATGGGACAACTCGGGTGTTGCCAGTGGCCACAAAAGTGCCCCTGAACTGGCTTTTTACCCCTTCATCGCACGGACGGCAGCTCACCCGGCGCTTATCTCGCCCCCACCCCGCGTCCGCGTCCGCCGCAACCCCCGATCCGCCGCCCCCGGCTTCCCCTAATTCCTTTAGTAGGGCCGAAATCGCCTGTGCGCCATGTCACGAGCAGGCAAGATCAAAAGCCTTTTCCCTGTGACCTGGGCTACTCGGAATGCTGTGACGCGGGTTACTCACGGCCCGCCGGAAATCAATTCGGAAGGCATTACGACGGCGAATTCCGTGACCGGCGCCACACCTTTTCGCGCCTACCGCCGCCGCGCCCACGAACCTGGCGAACCCCGCCCCGGAGCCCCGGCATCCGCTCTAGCCTGGCCGCACGACAGCACCGGCCACGGGGGAGGGCGGACCGCACGATGGACCCGTCAGCAGTGGGCGTCCGACTCGCCTCCGGCGTGGTCGCACCGCTCGTCAGGAAGCTCTTCGTCAAGCCGGGGCCGGGCGCCGGCCTGGTGGCGAAGCCGGTACGGATCTCCGGGCTGGTCAGCTTCAAGGGCGAGCGGCGGACCCTGTCCGACCAGGACCTGCACAAGATCGCGGCGGAGCTGGTGGCCCGCGCCTTACGGACCGCCGGGCCCGGCGAGCGCCCGGTGGCCGGGGACGAGGAGCGGGCGGTGGCCGACGCCCTGGCCACCACGCTGCGCGGCCTGGGCGACCTCGACATGGACGACGTACAGGCCGTCCGCTTGGGCGCCACCGCCCTCGCCGAACGCCTGGAGGCGGCGAACCCCCACGCCGCCCGCGGCCTCTCCCGGGACGGCGAACTGCTGCACGCCACCCTGCTCGGCATCGCCTGCCTGCACATCGTGCACTTCTTCACCCAGCGGTCGACCTTCGTGGCCCGCACCCTGGTCCAGCAGAGCCGGAGCCTGGACAGCCTGATCACGCTCATCGACGAGTTCCTCGCACGGCATCCGTCCCCGCGGGCCGCGGACGCCGCGTTCGAGCGCGGCTATCTCGCGTACATCGCCCGTAAGCACGGCCGGCTGACCATCTACGGCATCGATCTCGCCCACTCCCCGGACCGGTGGCCGCTGGATGCGGCATATATGAGTCTGGAGGCGACGGCCGCCCCGGCCCGCGAGGTCGCCGCCGGCGCCCCTTGGGACGCGGAGGGCGGCCCCCGGACCGGCCCGGCCGTCCCCCTTCCCGTCCCCGCCGACCAGGCCCTGGCCGGGCGCGACCGGGTCCTGCTGCGCGGCGTCGCCGGCTCCGGCAAGAGCACCCTCGTCCAGTGGCTGGCCGTCTCCTGCACCAAGGCCCCCGGTGAGACGGCCCTCCCCCACCTCTACGGGCGCATCCCCTTCGTCCTCCCGCTGCGCACCCTCACCCGCGAGGGCGCTGCCCTGCCCGCCCCCGGCCGCTTCCTCGCGGCCGTCGGCTGCCCCGTCTCAGGCTCGCAGCCCGACGGCTGGGCCGACCGCGTGCTGGCCTCCGGGCGGGCGCTGCTACTGGTCGACGGCCTGGACGAGATCCCCGAGCGCGAGCGCGAGCTGACCCGCCGCTGGCTGCGCGATCTGCTCGACGCCTTCCCGGACAACCTGTGGATGCTCACCTCCCGCCCCTCCGCCGTACGCGACGACTGGCTCGCCGCCGACGGCTTCGGCGAGCTGACGCTCTCTCCCATGAGCCGCGCCGAGGTCGCCGCGTTCATCGGCCGCTGGCACGCCGCGGCGCGCTGCGACGCCGACGACCCCGAACGCCTCGACGCCTACGAGCAGTCCCTCCTGGCCGCCGTCCACACCAAGCAGGACCTCGCCCGCCTCGCCACCAACCCCCTCATGTGCGGCCTGATCTGCGCACTGCACCGGGACCGCCGCGGCTATCTGCCGACCGGCCGCAAGGAGCTGTACGACGCGGCCCTGGGCATGCTGCTCTCCCGCCGCGACCGCGAACGCGACATGCGCGCCCCCACGGGCATCGAGCTGAGCGACGAGCCGCAGGTCCAGCTTCTCCAGCGGCTGGCCTACTGGCTGATCCGCAACGGCCGTACGGAACTCGACCGGGACCGGGCGGAGCGGATCATCGGCGAGGCGCTGCCTGCCGTACCCGCCGCCGCTGAGCAGGGCGACGCAGCGGCGGTCTTCCGCCATCTGCTGCTGCGCAGCGGTCTGCTCCGCGAACCGACGCCCGGCTCCGTCGACTTCGTCCACCGGACCTTCCAGGACTACCTCGGCGCCAAGGCCGCCGTGGAGGACGGGGATCTCGGGCTGCTGGTGGCGCAGGCGGGGGACGCCCAGTGGGAGGACGTGATCCGGATGGCGGTGGCGCATGCGCGGCCGCGGGAACGGGCGGAGATTCTCCGGGAGTTGGTGGCCAAGGGCGACCGTCTCGCGGACGATGCCGGCCGACTGCGTATCCACCTGCTCGCGGCGGCCTGCCTAGAGCATGCGGCCGAGCTGAATCCGCGGGTGCGGGAGGAGGTGCATCAGCGAGCCCAGGCGATCCTGCCGCCGCGCAGTCGCGAGGAGTCGCAGCTGCTGGCCGCGGTAGGGCCGCTGGTGCTGGAACTGCTGCCGGGGCCGGAGGGGCTGGAGGACGATGAGGCACAGGAGGTGGTGGCCACTGCCGCACTCCTTGCTTCGGACGCGGCGCTGGAGGTCATGAAGCGGTTCCGGGGGCATCGGACCAATCGCGTGCAATTCCAACTCGCCTGGTCCTGGCCGCACTTCGACACGGACCGGTATGCCCAGGAAATCATGCAGTACCTCGGCACCGGCTTGCCCGTCACCGCCGTCTCACTCCCCGAGCTGCGTGCCCTCAAGGCACTCGGCGGTCGCTCCCACGTCGCGGTGAATGGCCCCTTCACCGCTCGTGAACTCCGCGACGAATTGGTGACCGGGCCGGTCGAAAGCCTGCACCTCTCGGAGAACCCGAAGATCAGCGAACTCGACTTCCTCCACGGCTTTCCGGCCCTGGAGGACCTGTCGTTCTGGGACTGCCCCGGGGTCGAAAGCGTCGCGCCGCTCGCGGACCTTCACCTCGACTCGCTGAGCATCTCCGGGCCGCCCGGCAAAGCACTGTCGACCCCGCACGGACTCGCTCGCCTGCGCCACATAAGGGAATTGACGCTGGGCACCCAACTCCCACCGGGTGGCTTGGCAGCACTCCCCGCAAACGTCCCGTTACGACACCTGACCCTCGGTGCGCCCCTTGGCGCCGCATTCACGGGCCTGGCGCGCTGGCCCGAAATGCGGAGCATTTACCTTTCGCGCCTCACCGAAGGCTTCGTCGAGGAGCAGTGGGGCGAACTGACCTCACTGAGCTCACTGGAGACGTTTTCCTTCGGCCCGGCGGACGACGGAGTCACCCTACGCATCCCTGCCGGCCTCCGGCTCCCCCAGGTGAAAACCCTCGGCATCCTCAACAGTGCACGCCAGCCCGCACCCCGCCTGAGCGCCCTGCTGACCTCGGCCCTTCCGGCGTTCCCCGGCGTCCGGAAACTCCAGCTCTACGGGGCGAACGACGCCCCCGTCGACCTCTCGCCCCTGGCACAGCTGCCCGAGCTCCAGGAGGTGTACCTCTCCTACCTCCGCCCCGCACCCAGCAGCCCCCTCCCTCCCCACCTCAAAGTCACCCTCCACCCCCGCCCGCGCACCTAGGCTGACCCGAGCAGGTGCCTCAACTCCCTTTCTCAGCACCGCAGTTACGGGGAACCCATGGATCCCACGCCCATCCTCGCCCGCCTCAGCCCGCAGGCCCTCGATCCGCTGATCCGTCGGCTCTTCCTCCCCGACGGGCCGTTCGCCGAGCCTGCCGACCGGCCCGTACCCCTCTCCCGGCTGCTCTCCTTCACCGGCGAGAAGCCGGCCCTGACCGAGCGCGGGCTCGCCGGCGTCGCCGCGACGCTCGTCGAACAGGCCTCGGGAGGCACGGCCGGCCCCCCGGACCAGGCCCTCACCACCGCCCTGACCAGCACCCTGCGGGCCCTGGCCGACACCGGGATGGACGACGCCGACGCGGTCCGCCTGCTGCCGGCCGCATTCGCCCGCCGGCTGTGCGAGGCCGCGCCCGGGGCCACCCGCGGCCTGCCCTCCGACGCGGCTCAGCTGCACGGTCTGCTGCTGGACGCCGCGGCGCTGCACATCCTCCACTTCCTCACCCGGCGCTCGCCGTACGTGGCACACACGCTCGTCGAGCAGACCCGTACCCTCGCCGGTCTGATCGACGGCCAGGGCAGCGCCGCCCCGCGCACCCCGCCGCCCGCCCCGGAGGACGCCACCTCCGGGGACGCCGCCTTCGAGGCGCGCTACGCCCAGGCCACCGCCACCCTCCACAACCACCTCACGATCTTCGGCATCGATCTCGCCCACTCCCCCGACAGCTGGCCGCTGGACGCCGCCTACCTGGGGCTCCAGTGCGAGCCCGGCCCCCAGGACGGCGAGGCCGCCGCGCCGGGCGCCGCCGGGCAGGACGAACCGCCGGTCCCCGCCGAACAGGCGCTGTCCGGCCGCGGCAAGGTCCTGGTCCGTGGGGTGGCGGGGTCGGGCAAGACGACGCTGCTGCAGTGGCTGACCGTCGCCACCGCCCGCGGAGAGCTGCCCGAGGCGCTGGCGGAGCTGCGCGGCCGGGTGCCGTTCCTGCTGCCCGTACGCCGCTTCGCCCGTGCGGGGCTGCCCGCCCCCGGAACGTTCCTCAGCGCCGTCGGCTACCAGGAGGCCGCGAACGCGCCGGCCGGCTGGACGGAGCGGGTGCTCGGCGCGGGCCGGGCGCTGCTGCTGATCGACGGGATCGACGAGGCTCCCGAGAGCGACCGCGAAGCGGTGCGCCGCAAGCTCGTCGAATGGACCGCGCGCTACCCCGGCAACGTCTGGATCGTCACCTCCCGGCCGTCCGCCGTGCCCGGCAACTGGCTCGCCGACGAGGGGTTCAGCGAGCTGGCGCTGGCCCCGATGAACCGCGAGGACGTCGCCGCGTTCATCCAGCGCTGGCACCGTGCCGCGGCCCAGCAGAGCCCGGCCGACCTCGACCGGCTCGGCCATTACGAGCGGACGCTGCTCAATGCCGTACGGATCACCCGCGATCTGGGGCGGCTGGCGACCAATCCGCTGATGTGCGGGCTGCTGTGCGCCCTGCACCGCGACCGCCGCGGCTATCTGCCCAACGGCCGCAAGGAGCTCTACGACGCGGCGCTGTCGATGCTGCTGGAGCGCCGGGACCGGGAGCGGGCGATGGTGGCCACCGACGGTGTCGAGCTGACCCGGCAGCCCAAGATCCAGCTGCTGCAGAAGCTGGCCCACTGGATGCTGGTCAACGGCCGCTCCGAGATGGACCGGGCGACCGCGGTCGAGACGCTCGCCCGGCATCTGCCCGCGATCCCGGACGCGGCCCGCCAGGGCGGCCCCGAGGAGGTCTTCCGGCACCTGCTCAACCGCACCGGGCTGCTGCGCGAGCCCACCCCCGGCACCGTCGACTTCGTCCACCGCACCTTCCAGGACTATCTCGCCGCCCGCGCGACCGTTCAGCGGCACGATTTCGGGCTGCTCCTCGACCATGCCCACCACGACGACTGGGAGGACGTCATCCGGATGGCCGTGGCGCTGGCCCGCCCCGACGAGTGCGCGGCCCTCCTGGACGGGCTGCTCGCCCCGCATCCGGGCGTACGCGCCGCCGAGGCCCGGCACCGCAAGCTGCTGGCGGCGGCCTGTCTGGAGCATGCCGCCGAGCTGGATCCGGCGGTCCGGGCGCGGGTGCGGCGCTTCACCCGCGACATGGTGCGGCCCAGCACCCCAGCCGCGGCCCGCGCCCTGGGCTGGATCGGGCCGATCGTGCTGGAGATGCTCCCCGACCCCACCCACGTGCCCGACAGCGAGGCCTACCTCCTGGCGATCACCGCCACCTCGATCGCCGATGACATGGCGATCGACTATCTGACGGGCCTGCGCGAGCGGGCGCATCACGATATCCGCGCGCAGCTCGCCGGGGCATGGCGGCGCCATGACACCGCCCGCTACGCCCGCGAGATCATCGCCCACCTCGATCCGGCCGAGCTGTACTTTCCGGTGTCCGACCTGGCGGAACTGCATGCCCTGCGCCGGCTGGGCGGCCGCCCGCATCTGCAGATCGCCGGGCCTTTCACCCCCGACCAGCTGATCGAGGGCATCGCCCCGGCCGAGGGCCTGACCCGGCTGTGGCTCGCCTACGACCTGGGCGTTTCCATGGAATGGCTGTCCGCCTTTCCGGAACTGGACACCCTGCGGATCGGCCGTCGTATTCCGCCGGTGCGCGGCGTTCCCGACGGTATTCGCCTCGTGCAGATGTAGCGGGCGGGCACCGGCCGCAGCGCCGCTGGCCAAAAACAGCCTTTTGCAGAGCGCGCTGCCTTTCCGGGCCGCACACAGCAACGGCACTGCCCCGGAACCGTGAGAAACGGTTCCGGGGCAGTGCCGTGTGCGAGAGGTACGCGCGGCGCGCGGTGCCTTACGCGTCCTTGCTCAGGTTGGGGCCCGAGCCGCCGGTCGCGGACTCGATCGGCGGGGCGTCGGGCAGCGCCGACTTCTCCTCGCCGCGGAAGGTGAACTTGGCGGTCTCACCCTCGCCCTCGACATCGACGACCACGATGTGGCCCGGACGCAGCTCGCTGAAGAGGATCTTCTCCGAGAGGGCGTCCTCGATCTCACGCTGGATCGTGCGGCGCAGCGGACGGGCGCCGAGCACCGGGTCGTACCCGCGCTTGGCCAGCAGCGACTTGGCCTCGCCGCTGAGCTCGATGCCCATGTCGCGGTCCTTGAGCCGCTCGTCCACCTTGGCGATCATGAGGTCGACGATCTGGATGATGTCTTCCTCGGTCAGCTGGTGGAAGACGACCGTGTCGTCCACACGGTTGAGGAACTCGGGGCGGAAGTGCTGCTTGAGCTCTTCGTTGACCTTGTTCTTCATCCGCTCGTAGCTGGACTTGGTGTCGCCCTGGGCCGCGAAGCCGAGGTTGAAGCCCTTGGAGATGTCCCGGGTGCCGAGGTTGGTCGTCATGATGATGACCGTGTTCTTGAAGTCCACGACCCGGCCCTGGGAGTCGGTCAGGCGACCGTCCTCCAGGATCTGCAGCAGCGAGTTGAAGATGTCCGGGTGGGCCTTCTCGACCTCGTCGAAGAGCACGACGGAGAACGGCTTGCGGCGCACCTTCTCGGTGAGCTGGCCGCCCTCTTCGTAGCCGACGTAGCCGGGGGGCGAGCCGAACAGCCGGGAGACCGTGTGCTTCTCGCTGAACTCCGACATGTCGAGGGAGATCAGCGCGTCCTCGTCGCCGAACAGGAACTCCGCCAGCGTCTTGGACAGCTCGGTCTTACCGACACCGGACGGGCCGGCGAAGATGAACGAGCCACCGGGACGCTTGGGGTCCTTCAGGCCGGCACGGGTACGGCGGATGGCCTGGGAGAGCGCCTTGATGGCGTCCTTCTGGCCGATGACGCGCTTGTGCAGCTCGTCTTCCATCCGCAGCAGCCGGGAGGACTCCTCCTCGGTGAGCTTGAAGACCGGGATGCCGGTGGCCGTCGCCAGGACCTCGGCGATCAGCTCCTCGTCCACCTCGGCGACGACGTCCATGTCGCCGGCCTTCCACTCCTTCTCCCGCTTCGCCTTGGCGGCCAGGAGCTGCTTCTCCTTGTCGCGCAGGCCCGCGGCCATCTCGAAGTCCTGCGAGTCGATCGCGGACTCCTTCTCCCGGCGCACATCGGCGATCTTCTCGTCGAATTCGCGCAGGTCCGGCGGCGCGGTCATCCGGCGGATGCGCATCCGGGAGCCGGCCTCGTCGATCAGGTCGATCGCCTTGTCCGGCAGGAAGCGGTCGGAGATGTAGCGGTCGGCCAGGGTAGCGGCAGCGACCAGGGCGGAGTCCGTAATGGAGACGCGGTGGTGCGCCTCGTAGCGGTCCCGCAGGCCCTTGA
Source organism: Streptomyces sp. 2323.1 (assembly GCF_900221035.1). Lineage (NCBI taxonomy): Bacteria > Bacillati > Actinomycetota > Actinomycetes > Kitasatosporales > Streptomycetaceae > Streptomyces > Streptomyces sp. 2323.1. The sequence goes on from NZ_LT907981.1 coordinate 3,521,903, forward strand.
GGATCTCGATGGTGTGCGGCAGCGACGGCTCCGCGACCTGGATGGGCTGGAAGCGGCGCTCCAGGGCCGCGTCCTTCTCCAGGTGCTTGCGGTACTCGTCGAGCGTGGTGGCACCGATGGTCTGCAGCTCGCCTCGCGCCAGCATGGGCTTGAGGATGCTCGCGGCGTCGATCGCGCCCTCGGCGGCGCCCGCACCCACCAGGGTGTGGAGCTCGTCGATGAACAGGATGATGTCGCCGCGGGTGCGGATCTCCTTGAGGACCTTCTTCAGGCGCTCTTCGAAGTCACCCCTGTAGCGGGAGCCGGCGACCAGGGCACCGAGGTCGAGGGTGTAGAGGTGCTTGTCCTTGAGGGTCTCGGGCACCTCGCCCTTGACGATGGCCTGCGCCAGGCCCTCGACGACCGCCGTCTTGCCGACGCCGGGCTCGCCGATGAGGACCGGGTTGTTCTTGGTACGGCGGGACAGCACCTGCATGACCCGCTCGATTTCCTTCTCGCGCCCGATGACCGGGTCGAGCTTGGTCTCGCGAGCGGCCTGCGTCAGGTTGCGGCCGAACTGGTCCAGGACGAGGGACGTCGAGGGCGTGCCCTCGGCGGGGCCGCCGGCCGTGGCGGCTTCCTTGCCCTGGTAACCGGAGAGCAGCTGGATGACCTGCTGCCGCACCCGGTTGAGATCGGCGCCCAGCTTCACCAGGACCTGGGCGGCGACGCCCTCGCCCTCGCGGATCAGGCCGAGCAGGATGTGCTCCGTACCGATGTAGTTGTGGCCGAGCTGGAGGGCCTCGCGGAGCGACAGCTCCAGGACCTTCTTGGCACGGGGGGTGAAGGGAATGTGCCCGGACGGGGCCTGCTGGCCCTGCCCGATGATCTCCTCCACCTGCTGGCGGACCGCCTCGAGCGAAATCCCGAGGCTCTCCAGGGCCTTAGCGGCGACACCCTCACCCTCATGGATCAGGCCCAGGAGAATGTGCTCGGTGCCGATGTAGTTGTGGTTGAGCATCCGGGCTTCTTCCTGAGCCAGGACGACAACCCGCCGCGCGCGGTCGGTGAACCTCTCGAACATCGTTAATCGCTCCTCAGAGCGGTCAGGCAGTTAGGGGTCGGTCCCCTCCCTGTCCTTCCGCATGCTAGTCCCGCGGGGCGGGACAGCTCATTCCAACTGCCGACACCCGTCCGGATCACCCCCGCTCCGGCGGGGAAATTTACTGCCGAACAGCTGACATCTGCTCCAACTCGATGGTGCGAGACGATGTTCCCGCAGGCCAGGCATATACGCCCTCTGCCACTACGCCCGTGGCGAACGCGCCGGGTACCGACACGCCGTCCGCCGTCGGCCACCAGCCGGGGCGAAACGCCTCGGGCGCCGGTCACACGGTCTCTTCCCACTGAGACTGTCTTACCCGCTGCCACTGACACTCCATGCGGCATACGCCGCTTCCATCCGCTACGGGCGAACATCCGCACGCCCTCGCACGCGCCGCCACACCGCTCGCGCCGAAACGGAACGTATCCGAACGTCTACACAGCGTAACTTCCTGGGTTTTCGGGAGTTGCACCGGGCATGGCCCGCGTGCTTCCGCGCCCCCGCAGCCCCCTCCCCACCGTCCGCCGGTGGTACGAGGAGGAAATGGGCTGGCCGACCACCGGAACGGAACCGGTGGAACTGCTGACGGGGCTGCGCTTCGACGTCCTGGAGATGCCCGCCTGTGCGGGGTACGCCGTACTGCGCCGGCTGCGGTGCACCGGACCGGTTGCACTGCTTCGGACCGGACGCGACGGGAATCGGCCGGGTAATCGGCCGAAATTGCTCATCTTCATCGCAGCCGGCGGCGCCGAGGAACTCCCGGGAATCCTGGAATGGCTGGAGTGGGGTGCGCTCGCGCCGGATCTTACGGCGCGTGGGACCGGAGACCGGATGCCCGCACCGGCGTTCCCCACTGGTCCAGCACTGTCATACGGATTCGGCTCGCGGGAGGCCGCGGGGTGGGTGCGGCCTCCCCGACCCGAGTACGAGGCGGAGAATTCCCTGCCCACCACGGGGCCGGGAGCAGGAATCGGGGACGTCGGGGGCGCCCCCGACCTCGTACGTCTCGTGAGCGCGGCGGCCACCGAGTGCCACCGTGCCCGGTTGTTGCATGCTCGTAATGCCCAAACGGAACGCGCGAACGCCGATCAGCCGTTGGCCTTCTCGAATGCCTCGCGAATGTCGGCGGGGACACGGCCACGGTCATTGACGTTGTAGCCGTTCTCCTTCGCCCACGCGCGGATCTTCGCGGTGTCCTGGCTGCCGCCGGAAGCCGCCGCACGGGACTTGCCACGACCGGAAGAAGCGCGGCCACCGGTTCGGCGGCCCGCCTTCACGAAGTCGGCAAGCGACTCGCGAAGCTTCTGGGCGTTGCTGTCGGAGAGGTCGATCTCGTAGGACTTGCCGTCGAGAGCGAACGTCACCGTCTCGTCCGCCTCGCCACCGTTGAGGTCGTCGACAAGAAGAACCTGAACCTTCTGTGCCACCGGTTTCCCTTTCATCGAATGCGGATTACGACGGAAAGCAAACCGCTTTTCCGGGAAAAACACAAACCCTTGGGTAGGGTTCACTTGCCCACAGACCGGGGAACGCATGCTTCCGTAGCCATGAGATAGGGGAGCGATTCGGACATAGAACACTCATCACAGGTGCAGAAGCATCCGGCTGTTACCCAGGGTGTTGGGCTTCACTCGTTCGAGGCCCAGGAACTCCGCAACGCCCTCGTCATAGGAACGCAGCAGCTCACTGTAGACATCACCGTCTACCGGGGCATCGCCGATCTCCACGAAGCCGTGCTTGGTGAAGAAGTCGACTTCGAAGGTGAGACAGAAAATGCGCCGCACTCCCAGCCAGCTCGCGGTGCGCAGCAGCTTGTCCAGGACTTCGTGGCCGACTCCCGACCCCTTCAGCCGCGGATCCACGGCCAGCGTGCGGACCTCCGCCAGGTCTTCCCACATGACATGCAGCGCTCCACAGCCGACGACCTCGGCGTCTTCGTCGCGCTCGGCGACCCAGAACTCCTGGATGTCCTCGTAAAGCGTGACGGTGGCTTTGTCGAGCAGGATCCCGTCACGTGAGTAGGCGTCGATGAGGCGGCGTACGGCCGGAACATCGCTGGTCCTGGCGCGGCGCACGGTGAGGCCTTTTGAATGCGGAGGCATGCCGGGACGCTATCGCCCCTTGCCGGTGGCGTTCGCCCCGGGTTCATCCCCTTCGGCGGATCCGGCTTCCCCGGCCCCTTGCGCTGCCGCTTGCGCTTCGCCTTCTTCGGCCGGCGCGGCCTCTTGCGCCTGTTGTTCCGCGTCTTCCGCAGGTTCGTCGACTTCCACCATCCGTACGGCATCGCGCAAGGCCTGGCGCTGTTCCGGCGACATCATGCCGAAGAAGGCCACAAGAGCGGCCGCGGGGTTGTCACTGGCGGACCATGCCTCGTTCATCAGTGCGGCCGCGTAGGCGGCGCGAGTGGAGACCGCCTCATATCGATAGGCGCGGCCTTCTGCTTCGCGGCGCACCCAGCCCTTCTGATGGAGGTTGTCCAATACGGTCATGACGGTTGTGTAGGCGATCGACCGTTCCTTCTGGAGATCTTCCAGGACTTCTCGAACGGTGACCGGGCGGTTCCACTCCCAGACCCGCGTCATGACCGCGTCTTCCAGATCACCCAAGCGTCTCGGCACACAAGAAGAATAGTGGGAGATGTCGTGAATGCCCGTTGATCTCGTGGCGTTTGTGCCGGAAAAAGGACATACGACCCGGGATGGTCATTCCCGGGTCGTAGTGTGCGCGCGGACCGCCGAAAGGCGGCGGGGGTCAGGCGCCGTGCGCCTTGGGCTCCTGGGCGGCGGCCTCGGCGCGGGCCAGCACGGCGTCCACGGCGGCGTCCTCCTTGGACTTGTTCGCCCCGCCCTGGCTCTTGACCATGGTCACGATCAGCGCGGTGAAGGCCACGGCCATCACCACGGGCGGGAGCAGCGCTGCGACGTATTCCATGCCGTTCGGCCTCCTTTAAGGGTGTGACCCTTCGAGGGTACGCAGCGCTCAGGCGGTGCGGCTCTCGGGGGGCGGAGCGGGCTTGCGGCGGGGCGGGAACACCTCGCCCGGCGTCGGGATCGGCCGGCCCGGCCGGGGCTCTTTCGGCTGCGGCGCGGGGGCGGGTTCCGGCTTGCGCTCCGGCTCCGGCTCCCGGTCGGGCTCGCGCTCGCGCCCGCTGAGAGCGGCCGAGCGGCCGCCTGGGAGCGCGCGCAGACGGGCCCGTACGGAGTGCTCGGCCAGCTGCTCGCAGTGCCGCAGCAGGGCTTTGCGGCGCTCGCATTCGGCCATCGTGGCCGGCCGGGCGCACAGGGCGCGCAGGGCGGCGAGGTCGTCGGGGCCGGGGACATGGCCGGCGGCCAGCGCCTCGGTCAGCTGCGCGAGGTAGCCGACCGCCGAGCCGGGCAGGGCTGCGCGGTAGCGGGCGAGGTCGGCGAGGAGGAAGGCGCGCAGCCGGCCGCCTTCGCGGACCGCCTCGTCCACCGCCTCGGCCAGCCGGAGATATTCCTGGATGTCCTGTGACCACTCGGGCCCGAGGGCGTCGAGCGGGGCGGGGTGGGACGTCGTCTCAAGGGCATGGGCGAGGGCGCGACGGAGCACACGCAACTCATCGGCGCTGAACGCCATGCCGCCGCGGGTTCCGTTTGGCATTGGCATATGGCGACTTTACGACCGTTTTCGACAAAAGCCGCTTAATTCGTGAACGGTGGCGCGGCAGCGAGCCGCGCCACCGGGTGCCCGGCGTCCAGCAGGGCGGTACGCGCCGGCCGGCGCCCCACGGCGGACGGGCGCCGCTCCCGCTACGAGCGGGCGATGTTGCGCTCGTAGACCAGCCGCAGACCGATGAGGGTGAGCCACGGCTCGTGCGCGTCGATCACCGACGACTCACCGAGCACCATCGGGGCCAGCCCGCCGGTGGCGATCACGGTCACCTCGTCCGGGTCCTCGGCCAGCTCCCGGGCCATCCGCTGCACCACACCGTCGACCTGGCCCGCGAAGCCGTAGAGGATGCCGGACTGCATGGCCTCGACGGTGTTCTTGCCGATGACGCTGCGCGGCCGGGCCAGCTCGATCTTGCGGAGCTGGGCGCCCTTGACGCCCAGCGCCTCGACGGAGATCTCGATGCCCGGCGCGATCACGCCGCCGACGTACTCGCCGCGCGCGCTGACCGCGTCGAAGGTGGTGGCCGTGCCGAAGTCGACGACCACTGCGGGTCCGCCGTAGAGCTCGACGGCCGCCAGGGCGTTGATGATCCGGTCGGCGCCGACCTCCTTGGGGTTGTCCATGAGGATCGGCACGCCGGTCTTGACGCCCGGTTCCACCAGGACGGCCGGGACGTCGCCGTAGTAGCGGCGGGTGACCTCGCGCAGCTCGTGCAGGACGGAGGGCACCGTGGAGCAGATGGAGATGCCCTCGATGCCGTCGCCCAGGTCGTCGCCGAGCAGCGGATGCATCCCCATCAGGCCCTGGAGGAGGACGGCGAGCTCGTCGGCGGTGCGGCGGGCGTCGGTGGAGATCCGCCAGTGCTCGACGATCTCCTCGCCGTCGAAGAGGCCGAGGACGGAGTGGGTGTTGCCCACGTCGATGGTCAGCAGCATGGCGGTCAGCCGTCCTCGCGCGCGGCGGCGTCCGGGGACGCCGTCCGGCCCTCGTCCTCGCGCAGGTCGAGGCCGATGTCGAGGATCGGGGAGGAGTGCGTGAGCGCCCCCACCGCGAGGTAGTCGACGCCGGTCTCGGCGTAGGCGCGGGCGTTGTCGAGCGTCAGCCGGCCCGACGACTCCAGCATGGCGCGGCCGGCGACCAGCTCGACGGCCTCGCGGGTCTGCTCCGGCGTGAAATTGTCCAGCAGGATCAGATCGGCGCCCTCGGCGAGGATCGGCGGGATCTGGTCGAGCCGGTCGACCTCCACCTCGATCGGCACGCCGGGGAACTCGGTCCGTACGGCCAGGAAGGCCTCGGCCACGCCGCCGGCCGCGACCACGTGGTTGTCCTTGATCAGCGCCGCGTCCGAGAGCGACATCCGGTGGTTGACGCCGCCGCCGCAGCGCACCGCGAACTTCTCCAGGGCGCGCAGCCCCGGCGTCGTCTTGCGGGTGTCGCGGACCTTGGTCTTCGTGCCCTCCAGGACGTCCGCCCAGGCCCGGGTCGCGGTCGCGATGCCCGACAGGCGGCACAGGAGGTTCAGCGCGCTGCGCTCGGCGGTGAGCAGGTCGCGGGTGCGGGTGGTGACGCTCAGCAGCGGGGTGCCGGCCGCGACCCGGTCGCCGTCCTCGACGTGCCGCTCGACGGCGAACTCGTCGGTGCAGACCAAGGACAGCACGGCCTCGGCGATCCGCAGCCCGGCGACCGTGCCGGCCTCGCGGGCCGTGAAGTCGCCGGTGGCGACCGCGTCCTCCGGGACGGTCGCCACGGTCGTGACGTCCACGCCCTGGTCGAGGTCCTCCTCGACGGCGAGATGTGCGATGTCCTCGACCTGCACGGGGTCGAGCCCGGCGGCCACCAGGAGCGCGGCCAGGTCGGGGTCGAGGCCGCAGCTCAGCGGGTCGAGGTCGTACGAGCCGTCGTCGCCGCCGCTGCAGCCGCAGGCGTCGCCGCAGCCTCCCCCGGACGCTGTCCGGGGGGACCCGGTGGGCCCGCCGATCTGGAGGAGGGGGAGGTCGTCGCGGGTGCTGCTCACGGGCTGGGCTCCGTATTCGGGGAGGAGGGGTGGGGTGCCCCGGTGGTCTGTCGTTGCGGTCGATCGGTGGTCACGGGCTCGCGGGGGCCGGGAGGCCATCGTCGGCGGTCGGCGGGAAACCGGCGGTCGCCGTCGTGTGGAGGGCCGGTGCACGCTCCGCATCCAGGGTGATGCAGAAGTGCCGGCGCCAGGAGGCATCGTCCCGCTCCGGGTGGTCCTCGCGCCAATGGCAGCCGCGGGTCTCCGTACGGCGCTGTGCCGCGGCGACCAGTACCCGCGCGACGCAGAGGAGGTTGGTGGCCTCCCATGCTTCCACGCCGGGCTCGGGAGCCTTGTGCGTGGCCCGGGCGGCGCTCGCCTCCGCCGCCTCGCGCCGGATGCTCTCCAGCTCGGCGGCGGCCCGGGCGAGGCTGTCGGCGCTGCGCAGCACCCCGGCGCCGGCGGTCATGATCCGCTGCACGGCACCACGGGCCTCGGGGGCGAGCAGGGGGAGGGGCGTACGGGGCGCGGACGCCGGGGCGGGGCCCGCCGCGCGCGCCGCGGCAGGCCCCGGCGCGGGGCGTGCGGCGATGTCCGCGGCGATCCGCTCCGCGAAGACCAGGCCCTCCAGGAGGGAGTTGGAGGCGAGACGGTTGGCGCCGTGGACTCCGGTGCAGGCGACCTCGCCGCAGGCGTAGAGGCCGGGGACGGTGGTGCGCCCGCGCAGATCGGTGCGTACGCCGCCGGAGGCGTAGTGCGCGGCCGGGGCGACCGGTATCGGCTCGGTGACCGGGTCGATGTCATGGCTGCGGCAGGCGGCGAGGATGGTCGGGAAGCGGCTCTCCCACATCTGCGCGCCGAAGTGCCGGCCGTCCAGATACATGTGCTCGACGCCCTGTTCGTGCGCCCGGCTCATGATCGCCTTGGCGACGATGTCGCGCGGCGCCAGCTCGGCGAGTTCGTGCTGCCCGACCATGAAGCGGGTTCCGGCGGCGTCGACGAGATGGGCGCCCTCGCCCCGTACGGCCTCGGAGATCAGCGGCTGCTGGCCCTCCGCTTCCGGGCCCAGATACAGCACGGTGGGGTGGAACTGGACGAACTCCAGGTCGGAGACCTCCGCGCCGGCGCGCAGCGCCAGCGCCACCCCGTCGCCGGTGGAGACCGGCGGGTTGGTGGTCGCGGAGAAGACCTGCCCCATGCCCCCGGTGGCGAGCACCACCGCCGGGGCGTGCACGGCCCCGACGCCGTCGTGCTGGCCCTCCCCCATCACGTGCAGGGTGACCCCCGCCGTATGGCCGGCGGCGTCCGTGAGCAGATCGAGGACCAGGGCGTTCTCGATGGTGCGCAGCCCGGCGGCGCGGACCGCCTCGACGAGCGCGCGGGAGATCTCCGCCCCGGTGGCGTCGCCGCCGGCGTGCGCAATACGGCGGCGGTGGTGGCCGCCTTCCCGGGTGAGCGCTATCTCCTCGCTGCCCGGTGCGGTGTCGAAGCGGGCGCCGCTCCGGATGAGCCGCTGGACGGCGTCCGGGCCCTCGGTGACCAGGGTGCGGACGGCTTCCTCGTCGCACAGCCCGGCGCCCGCCACGAGGGTGTCGGCCAGATGCTGCTCGGGGGTGTCGCCCTCACCGAGCGCGGCCGCGATGCCGCCCTGCGCCCAGCGGGTGGAGCCGTCGTCCAGGCGGGCCTTGGTGACGACGACGGTCCGGCGGCCGGCCGCGGCGCAGCGCAGCGCGGCGGTCAGCCCGGCCACCCCGGAGCCCACGACGACGACGTCCGCCTCGATGGACCAGCCGGGGGCGGGGGCCGTCAGACGTATGCCGGTGCCTGGGACGGGGCCGGGGCCGGTGCCTGTTCCGGTGGCGGTCATCGGGTCGCTCCGAGGGGGCCTTGGGGGTGGGAGGGGGCCGGGGGTGCGGCGGGTGGGCCGGAGCCGGGGGTGTGCGGGGTGGCTCCGCCCGGGTGGGCGGCCGTTGCGCCCTGGGGCCCGAAGTGGAGACGGATGTTGTCGATAAGCCGGGTGGTGCCGACCTTGGCGGCGACCGCCAGGATGGCCTCGCCCTCGTAGGCGTCCGGGATCTCGGTGAAGTCGGACGGATCGACCAGCGCCAGATAGTCGAGCACCAGCGGCGGGTCGAGCAGGGCGGCGTCCTCCAGGACCGCGCGGGCCGCGGCGCGGGCGACGGACGGGCCGTGCGGGGGCACCGCGGCGGCGTAGGCGACGGCGTGTGCGTCGGCGGCCGCGCGGTCCTCGCCGAGGGCGGCCAGCGCCGCGGCGCGGTCCGGCGCGGGGTGGCCGGCGCAGGCGGCGCGGGCGCGCAGCGCCTCCTCGGCGGCGAGCCGGTCGCGGGCCGCGAACAGCGCCGCCGACAGCGCGAGCGCGGTGCGCCGCTCCGGGGCGGAGAGGTAGCGGTTACGGCTGGACAGGGCAAGGCCGTCTTCCTCGCGGACCGTGGGGACACCGACGATCTCGACGGGGAAATTGAGGTCGGCGGCCATCCGCGTGATGACGGCGAGCTGCTGGGCGTCCTTCTGCCCGTAGAACGCCAGGTCCGGCGCGGTCAGATGCAGCAGCTTGGCGACGACGGTCAGCACGCCGTCGAAGTGCCCGGGGCGGCTGGCACCCTCCAGGAGGCTGCCCATGGGGCCCGCGGCAATCCGGATCTGCGGTTCCCCGCCGGGGTAGACCTCGTCGACGGACGGGGCGAAGACGACGTCCGCACCGGCCGCGGCCGCCAGCTCGACATCCGCCTCCAGGGTGCGCGGATAGCGGTCCAGGTCCTCGCCGGCCCCGAACTGCAGCGGGTTGACGAAGACCGTGACGACGACCTGCCCCTGGGGCCCGACCCGGCGGCGGGCGGCGCGGACCAGGGTGGCGTGGCCCTCGTGCAGCGCGCCCATGGTCATCACGACCGCGCGCTCGCCACCGGGGCGGCGGGGCAGCTCGCGGAGGGCGGCGGCGGTGTGGAGGAGGTGGCCGGGGCCGGGCCGGGACGGCTCGGCGGGGAGGGTCGGGTCCATGGACTGGTGCGGTTCCTGGTGCGTGGGTGCGTCCTGGGCCGGGGCGGCGGCCGCGGCCGGGCGCGAAGGCGTCGCGGTCTCCGGAGCCGGGTTCTGCTCCGGACGGTCCGGGCTCGTCGGCGAGGGGGTCATCGGTCGCCTCCCTCGGGGCCGGAGGCGTCGGGGCCCGGGCCGAAGGAGCCGGGGGCGGCGCCGGGGCCGTCGTCGGAGCCGGCGAGCACATCGAGCAGGTCCTCGGCGAGTTCGGGCTTGAGCAGACCGTGGGACAGCGCGCGGTCCGCGGTCATCCGGGCCATCGCGAGATACCCGGCGACGCTCTGGGGCGCATGCCGGCGCAGCTCGGCGATATGGACGGCGACGGTGCCGGCGTCGCCCCGGGCGACCGGGCCGGTCAGCGCGGCGTCGCCGGAGCGGAGCGCATTGTCCAGGGCGGCACCGAGCAGCGGGCCGAGCATCCGGTCGGGGGCCTGCACGCCCGCGTCATGCAGCAGCTCCATGGCCTGGGCGACGAGCGTGACCAGGTGGTTCGCGCCGATGGCGAGCGCCGCGTGGTAGAGCGGACGGGCTGATTCCGCGATCCACTCGGGCTCCCCGCCCATCTCGATGACCAGCGCTTCCGCCGCCATCCGCAGCTCGTCGGGCGAGGTCACGCCGAACGAGCAGCCGGCCAGCCGCTGGACGTCCACGGAGGTGCCGGTGAAGGTCATCGCCGGATGCAGGGCGAGCGGCAGGGCCCCGGCACGGGTGGCCGGGTCCAGCACGGCGGTTCCGTACCGCCCGGAGGTGTGCACCAGCAGCTGGCCGGGCCGTACGGCGCCGGTCTCGGCGAGGCCGCTCACCAGGCCGGCCAAGGCGTCGTCGGGCACGGTCAGCAGGACGAGGTCGGCGCGGGCGAGCACCTCGGCGGGGGTGACCAGCGGGACGTCGGGCAGCAGCTCGGCGGCCCGGCGTACGGAGGCGTCGGAGACTCCCGACACGGCGACCGGGCGATGCCCTGCGAGCTGCAGCGAAGCGGCGAGGGCGGGCCCGACACGGCCCGCGCCGACGACTCCGACGGCCAGTCGGGCGGGTCGGTCCTGGGCCTCGGTGGGTGGGGTTGCATTCACGCGGCGACGGCCTTCCGTTCCAGTCCGCGGGGGGTACCGGACGATTCCTCGCCATGCTACGCGAGTGTTTCCGGCGGCTTTGAGAGCTGTGCACAAGGTGAGACGGGGGTCTCCCACCAGAGTTATCCACAGGGGTCGCGGGTCTGCGCGGGGCGGGGCAATCATCGGTGCAACGGCGCGCGAAAGGAACGAAGCGAGAGCGCGGAGAAAAAGGCAGGCAGGGGGGCGTGTGAGGCAGATGAGAGACGCAGGCGGAGGCGGTGCGGGGAGCGCGGGCGACGGCTCGCGGGGCGCTGAGCGGGACGGTTCGGGCGGGGCGGCGCGGGACGGTTCGGCCGGCGCCCCGGGCGGCGCTCCGGTTGGGGTGGGTGACCCCGCGGCCGAGCGGGAGCGGATGTTCGCAGCGATCCGTGCCTCGCAGCGCGTGCTGGTCGGCAGCACGGGCGGAGGCGAGACCGTCCGCGAGCGGATGGACCGCCTGAGAGCCGATGCTCCGGCCGCCTACGACCTGGACGGCTGGACCGACGTCTACGGCAACGACGACGGCATCGTCGGCGAGCTGGAGCGCCGCACCGCCGAAGCCCTGGGCACCGAGGCCGCCGCCTTCTTCCCCACCGGCACGATGGCCCAGCAGGTCGCGCTGCGCTGCTGGGCGGGGCGTACGGGCAACGCCACGGTCGCCGGGCATCCGTTGTCGCATCTGGAGGTCCATGAGCGCGATGCCTATGCGGCGGTCAGCGGCCTGCGCATGGTGCATCCGACGAGCGCCGCACGGCAGGCGACCGCCGCGGAGATATACGACCTCCCCGAGCCGTTCGGCACGCTCGCCCTCGAACTCCCGCTGCGGGATGCCGGATTCGTCCTGCCGTCGTGGGACGAGCTGACCGCGGTCGTGGCGGCGGCGCGGGACCGTGAGGCGGTGGTGCACCTCGACGGCGCCCGGCTGTGGGAGTGCGGACCGCACTTCGGCCGCTCGCTCGCGGAGATCGCGGCTCTGGCGGACAGCGTCTACGTCTCCTACTACAAGTCGCTGGACGGCATATCGGGCGCCGCGCTCGCGGGCGCCGAGGACTTCATCGCCGAGGCGCGGACCTGGCGGCACCGGTACGGCGGCCAGCTGTTCCAGCAGTGGCCGGCTGCCCTGGCCGCCCTGATCGGCCTGGACCGTGAGCTGCCACGGCTGCCGGAGTATGTGGCGCACGCGCAGACCGTGGCCCGCGCGCTCGGCGAGGGCCTGGCCGATGCCGGTGTGCCGTGGTTCCGGGTGCATCCGGAGCCGCCGCACACCCATCAGTTCCAGGTGTGGCTCCCGCACCCGCCCGAGCTGCTGAACGAGGCCGCCGTACGCCAGGCGGAGGAAACCGGGACCGCGCTGTTCGGCAGGTGGTCCGAGCCGGCTCCGGCCTGCCCGCCCGGGGTGGCGATGACGGAGGTCACGGTCTCCGCGTCCGCCCTGCGCTGGACGGCGGGGGAAGTGCGGGCGGCGGTCGGGGAGTTCGTGTCGTTGGTTGACCGCATCGGGGAGGAGCGCATCGGGGGTTAGGCGGGCGGGGTGGGCTGGGGGTGAGGTCGGCAGATCATGCGGGGGCCGGGGCCCCGGGGGAAGCCGCGCGCGGGGCGAGGAGTGCAGGCCGCGCCGGGGCCAGGCGGGCTGAGCTGAGCTGGGCTGAGCTGAGCTGAGCTGGGCGGGGACACGGTGAGGCCGGCGGGACGGGGTGAGGTGGCTGGGCGGGGTTAGGTGGCTGGGCGGGGAGGGCGGCGGGAGTGGGAGGCGGGGGGCGGGCCCGGGGGGGAGGGCCCCGGGGGGGAGGGCCCCGGGGGGGGAGGGCCCCGGGGGGGGGAGGGCAGGGGGACGGGGGAACGGGATAAGCCCGAAGGCTGAGGTCAGCGCGCCGGACCAGTCAGCGCCCTAGACCTGGAGCAACCGCACGAGGCGCCGCGCCACACCCACCACCGCACGTCCCCTCCGCCCCGCCCGCCCCGCGGATCGCCTCACCCAGCCGGCCAACCAGCCGCCGGGTTCGGTGACAACGGCCTGGAAGCGGAACCACTCCCGGATCTCCCGTGCGGTACGGACGGTGTGCGTGCCCGGGGCGGGCGGGGCGGCCTCGGCTCGTCGGGCGGCGCGATAGGTGTCGAGGAGGTGCTGCTGGGCGGCGTTCATGTCCCTCACTGTGCGGCGGTCCCCCGGCCCGCTGCGCGTCGATTGACCAGAGCCGTCAATCGACGTCCGTGCAGGTGGCAGGCTCGCGCATGATGTGCGCATGGCCAACGTCATCGACATCACCGGGCTGCCGCCGGAGCACATCGTCTTCTCCCCGTCCCCGTTGGCGGAGCTGGGCGCCGCGCTGCATGCGCTGTCCGAGCCGGGGCACCACCCCGGGCTGCACGTCTGGGTCACCGCCACCCACGCGGCGCTGCACACCGACCTCGCCGACCGGCTGTGCGAGGCGGACTTCCTGTGGCGCTCCTCCCGTTCCGACATCCTGCTGCCGGCCCACCCCAGGGCGACGCTGGCCGAGGAGTTGGACGAGATGGACACCATCGACGACGAGCGGTTCGTGGCCGCGGCGTTCGAGATCACCTGCTCGGCGTCCTACACCCGCCCCACGCCCTCACCCCTGGTCGACCGGGACGAGCGGGCGCGCGTACGAGAGATGGCCGCCGCGCGCGGCCCGCGGCAGGCGGCCTTCACCGACCGGATGCTCACCGACCCCGACGGCCTGCGGCAGTGGCTGCGCCGGCTGTTCGAGGACTGCGAAGAGGCGTTCTTCGGGGACATCTGGCGGCGGGTGGGCATCCAGCTGGCGGCCGACGCCCGGCACAAGACCGAACTGCTGCGCCGCAAGGGCCTGTCCGAGACGCTGTCCGAGACCTCGCAGGCCCTCTCCCTGGAGGACGCACAGGACGGCAGCGGCGGCACCCGCATCCTGGTCGACAAGCTCGCCCAGGGACGTACGACGGCGTTCGCGAACCCCGCGGATCCGGGCGTCACCTTCCTGCCGACGTCGTTCGGCTGGCCGCATCTGCTGTTCGGCCATGCCCCGGGATGGCGCCCGGTGCTCCAGTACCCGGTCGCCGGCCCGGAGTTGCCGACGCCGGCCGCGCTGGAACTCGTACAGCAGCGGCTGGAGGCCCTGGCCCATCCGAGGCGGATGCAGCTGTGCCGCTCGCTGTCGCGGGGGCCGCACACGACGGGGGAGCTGGCGAACGCGTTCGGGATCACCGCGCCCGAGGTGTCGCGGCACATCGCCACGCTGAAGAAGGCCGGGCTGATCCAGACGCGGCGCCGTGGGCGCTATGTGCTGCACCAGCTGGACCTCCAGACGGTGGCCCGCCTGGGCAGCGACTTCCTTGAGGGCGTGCTCCGTTGACGGCATGCTCCGTTGCGGGCCTGCTCCGCAGAGGACGTACTTCGTTGGACACAAGCCGCGTTGAGAACATCCTCCCCTGAGGACATGCCGCGTTGCCGGTACGGCGTGAGGCGCTCCGTCCCCGGGGCCGGCCCGGCGCTCCGGCCAGTTCCACCCCGGCACTCCCCCACGAGCCCGCTCACCAGGGCCGCCCCGCTCCCCCTACGCCCCCGCTCCCCCCGCCCGCACCAACCCCGTCTCATAAGCGAGAACCACCGCCTGGACCCGGTCCCGGAGGTTCAGCTTGGTGAGGATGCGGCCCACATGCGTTTTGACCGTGGCCTCGGAGAGGACCAGCCGCGCCGCGATCTCACCGTTCGACAGACCCTGGGCGACCAGCAGCAGCACCTCCCGCTCCCGGTCCGTGAGCCGGCCCAGCTCGGGCCGGGCCGGCTCGGCGGAGGTGGCGGGCAGCAACGGCGTGAAGCGGTCCAGGAGCCGGCGGGTGGTGGACGGTGCCACGACCGCGTCACCGCTCTGCACCGCGCGGATCGCCGCGAGCAGGTCACCGGGCGGCACGTCCTTGAGCATGAAGCCGCTGGCCCCGGCCTTCAGCGCGGAGAAGGCGTACTCGTCGAGGTCGAAGGTGGTCAGGATGAGCACCTTCGGGCCGCCTTCCGGCTGGCCGCCCGCGCAGATCCGTCGGGTGGTCTCCACCCCGTCCAGATGCGGCATCCGGACGTCCATGAGGATCACATCGACCTGGGTGGCGCGCAGCACCTCCAGCGCCTCCACTCCGTTCCCCGCCTCCGCGACGACTTCCATGTCGGGCTGCGCGGCCAGCACCATCCGGAATCCGGTGCGCAGCAGCACCTGGTCGTCGACGAGCATCACGCGGATGGTCATGGCAGGGGGTCCCTTCGAGCATGGGTGGAACGGAGCGTACGGGGTGGTGCGGTGGGGTCGTCGGCGGGCATCGGGGCAGGGGCGCACCGGGGCGGCGGGTGCGCGGCGGCGCTCATCGCGCCGGTTTGAGCGGGAGTACGGCGCTGACCCGGAAGCCGCCGCCCGGCCGCGGCCCCGCGGTCAGGCTGCCGCCGACCATGCCGACCCGCTCCCGCATGCCGATCAGGCCGTGGCCGAGGCCGTCCGCCCCGCCCTCCTCGTAGAGCTCTTGCTGCGCGCCGCGCCCGTCGTCCTCGACGAGCAGTTCGAGGTCCTCGTCCCGGTAGGAGACGCGGACGGTCGCGCCGACGTCGGGGCCGCCGTGTTTGCGGGTGTTGGTGAGGGCTTCCTGGACGATGCGGTACACGGTCAGTGCCACGCTGCTGGGCAGCTCCCGCGGCTCGCCCTCGACCGTGAAGTCGACCGGCAGCCCCGCGCCGCGCACCTGGTCCATGAGGTCCTCGAGCTGTTCGACGCCGGGCTGGGGCACGTATTCACCGCCCTCGGCCTGTTCGCCGGTGCGCAGCACGCCCAGCAGCCGGCGCATCTCGGCCAGCGCCTGGCGCCCGGTGCCGGAGATCGTCTCCAGGGCCTGCCGGGTCTGTTCGGGGGCGGCGTCGAGGACGTACGCGGCGCCGTCGGCCTGGACGACCATCACCGAGACGTTGTGGGCGACGACATCGTGCAGTTCGCGGGCGATACGGGCGCGCTCGGCCGCGACCGCGATCCGGGACTGCGCCTCGCGCTCCTTCTCCAGCCGTGCGGCCCGCTCCTCCAGCTGCGCCCAGTAGGCGCGGCGGGTGCGCATGGAGTCGCCGAGCACCCAGGCCAGGACGAACGGCACGGTGATCAGGGTGGTGAACACGAGGTTCGCCGTCACCGGCCGGGTCTCGTCGTCGTACGCATAGCGCCAGTACGTCAGGGCGGGGCCGAGGAGGGCGCCGGCGAGGGCGCAGCGGGAGGCCCAGCGGGGGACGGCGGGTGCGGACGCCACGGTGTAGGCGATCACGAGCATCGCGAAGTCGCTGGGGTTGGGCTGGACGCCGGTGATCAGTTGGCCCACGCCGATGGCGGCCGTCAGCAGCAGCATCTGCACGGGGGCCTTGCGGCGCAGCGCCACCACCAGGCTGAGGCCGACGACGAAGACCGCGGCGGCGGCCATGTGCACGGCGCCGGCACGATCGAAGACGACCATCAGGCTGCCGAACCCGAGGAGCCCGAGCGCCCAGAAGGAGTCCACTCCCGTCGGGTGCCTGCGGAGGAAGTCGTAGAGGCGCTGCACGTAACCCAGCGTAGGCAGTCCATATAGGTGTACGAGTCAACCGGAGGGGCGATCCTGTTGCGCCGGGCCTACTCCCCAAGGTGGAGATGTTGTGCCCGACCTCGCGTGGGCAACGGCCCGACCTGCACCGCTGTCCGTATGGGCGGGCCGGTTTCCGCCCGTACCGTGGGGCAGATGACGAACGAGTGGTGCGGGTGGCGCGAGGCCACGGAGCGGGCGCTGTACGGACCGGACGAGGGCTTCTACACCCGGCCCGGCGGCCCCGGCCCGGCCGGGCACTTCCGCACCTCCGTGCATGCCTCCCCGCTCTACGCGGGCGCCGTCGCCACCCTGCTGTGCCGGGTCGATGCCGCGCTCGGGCATCCCGGGGAGCTGGCGCTGGTCGATGTGGGCGCGGGCCGCGGTGAGCTGCTGACGGGCGTGCTGGCCGCGCTGCCCGGCGAGGTGGCCGCACGGCTCCATCCGTACGCGGTCGAGCGTGCCGCGCGCCCCGAGGGCCTCGATGCGCGGATCGACTGGCGGCGCGAGCTGCCCGCGCCGGGCTCGGTCACCGGGCTGCTGTTCGCGAACGAATGGCTCGACAACGTGCCGGTCGAGGTGGTCGAGACGGATGCGGACGGGGTGCCGCGCCGGGTGTTGGTGCGCGCCGACGGTACGGAGCGGCTGGGCGAGCCGGTGGACGGCGCGGACGCGGAGTGGCTGCGCCGGTGGTGGGCGCCGCCGGCCCGGGACGCCGCCGGCGGCACCGCCCCCTCCCCCGGGCTGCGCGCCGAGATCGGCCGCCCCCGGGACGAGGCCTGGGCGCAGGCCGTGGGCACGCTGCGGGCCGGGCTCGCGGTCACCGCCGACTACGCGCACGAGCGGGGCGACCGTCCGCCCTTCGGCACCCTCACCGGCTTCCGTGACGGCCGCGAAGTGCCTCCGGTGCCGGACGGCAGCTGCGACATCACCGCGCATGTGGCGCTGGACGCCTGTGCCGGGCCGTCGGCGGAGCGGCTGACCCAGCGCGAGGCGTTGCATGCCCTGGGGGTGGACGGCCGCCGCCCGCCGCTCGCCCTGGCCGCCACCGACCCGTCCGGGTACGTACGGGCCCTCAGCGCGGCGGGAGCGGCGGCGGAGCTGACCGATCCGGCCGGCCTCGGCGGCTTCGGCTGGCTCCTGGAGCCGGTGGGCACCGCGTGCGCGGGGCTTCTCAGGTAGTGGGATGCCCTAGGGCTCCGCGGTCCGCCGGCCGGGCGTCCTGCGAGACTGTTCCCATGACGGAGACGACGGTCGGCATCGGCGGCGCGGCGGAGAGCACCGACATGGTGCTGAACATCGGCCCGCAGCATCCCTCGACGCACGGCGTGCTGCGGCTGCGCCTCGTCCTGGACGGCGAGCGCATCCAGCACGCCGAGCCGGTGATCGGCTATATGCACCGCGGCGCCGAGAAGCTCTTCGAGGCGCGCGACTACCGCCAGATCATCATGCTCGCCAACCGCCACGACTGGCTGTCGGCGTTCTCCAACGAGCTGGGCGTGGTGCTGGCGGTCGAGCGGATGCTGGGCATGGAGGTGCCCGAGCGCGCCGTCTGGCTGCGGACGCTGCTCGCCGAGCTGAACCGCGTGCTGAACCATCTGATGTTCCTCGGCTCGTACCCCCTGGAGCTCGGCGGCATCACGCCCGTCTTCCACGCCTTCCGCGAGCGGGAGGAGCTCCAGGCCGTCATGGAGGAGATCTCCGGCGGCCGGATGCACTACATGTTCAACCGCGTCGGCGGCCTCAAGGAGGACCTGCCGGCGGGCTGGCTCGGCCGGGCCCGGCACGCCGTTGCCGACGTGCGCTCCCGGATGGACGTCTTCGACAACCTGGTCCTGGGCAATGAGATCTTCCGCGGCCGCACCCGCGGGATCGGCGTGCTCACCCCTGAGACGGTGCACGGCTACGGCGTCTCCGGGCCGATCGCCCGCGCCTCCGGTGTGGACTTCGATCTGCGGCGCGACGAGCCGTATCTGGCGTACGGGGAGCTGCAGTCCACCCTGAAGGTCGTCACCCGCGACGAGGGCGACTGTCTGGCCCGCTTCGAGTGCCTGCTGGAGCAGAGCCACAATGCGCTCGACCTCGCGGACGCCTGCCTGGACCGGATCGCGGAGCTGCCGCCGGGGCCGGTCAATCAGCGCCTCCCGAAGGTGCTGAAGGCCCCCGAGGGCGCGACCTACGCCTGGACCGAGAACCCCCTGGGCATCAACGGCTACTACCTCGTCTCCAAGGGCGACAAGACGCCCTACCGCCTCAAGCTGCGCTCGGCGTCGTTCAACAACATCCAGGCGCTGGTGGAGCTGCTGCCGGGGACCCTGGTCGCCGATATGGTCGCCATCCTCGGCTCGTTGTTCTTCGTCGTCGGGGACATCGACAAGTAGGCGATACGGCGGGGGGCTTGGTGTCCCAGCTTGGTGCCCCTCCTTCCGCCTCCACGGGCGACATCCTTGCCCTACGCGGGCCGTCCACACCCTGTGGACAGCCGCGGGCGCCCCGAGGAGAACGTGCGCCGGGCCTGGTGGCGTAACGCCGCGCGGCCCCGGAGCCGTCCGGCTCCGGGGCCGCGCGGCGGCAGCAGGCGGTCAGGAGATGGCGCTGCGCAGGCCGCCGAGGTCGAGCTGCTCGGTCTCGTCGTGGGCGGTCAGATCGATGACCTCGCCGGTGCCGGTGGTCGTGTCCCCGTCGGCCCGCTCGCCGTCGGCCGTGGCGCCTCTGGCGGACGGCTGCTCACGGGCCGAGTGCTCGGCGACGGCCTCGTCCCCGACGACGTCCGCCAGATCCTCCTCCAGCGGCGCGGCCAGCTCCCGGGGGCCGGCGTCGGTCGCATTGCCGAAGAAGTCGAAGCCGCCCTGGGCGCGGGACGCGGCCGGGCGGGACGGTGCGATGGCAGTGGCGGCGGCCGGAACCGGACGGAGCGCGGGTCCGGCGGCGTCGGCCGTGCGGTCGGACGCCGCCCCGCCCGTACGCGGTGCGGCGGCCGCCGGGGCCTTCCCCCGGCCGTTCTCACCGTCCTGGGCCTCCCGGCCGGACGGCTCCGGCCGGGACGCCGCTTCGCTCCGGGCGCCGTCCCGCGGGATGCGCGCGGCCTTCTGGGCGGTGCGCTGGCGGGCGGCGTTCCGGGCGAGCCGGCGGAGCGCCTGATCGGCCTGCGCATAGGTCGCCGGGCGGTCCGGGTCCGCGGCGGGCTCGCGCCGTGCCGGGACCGAGGTCCCCACCGGCCGGAAGGAGTCGAAGGCGCGGGGACGGTCGGCGGCGGCCGACAGGGCGCGGGAGGGGGCAGCGGCTTCGATGGCGAGCAGCCGGCGGCCCTCCAGCGCGCTGGCCCGCTCGGTCTCGGCGGTGGCGTAACGGCGCAGCAGGTCGGCGTGTTCGCTGCGCAGCCGGGCCAATTCGGCGCGCTTGGCGCGGAGTTTGGTGTCCTGGGCGGCGCGGAGCTCGCGGGATTCCTCGACGTCCGTTTCGAGTTCGGCGATCCGCTCCTCGGTGCGCCACTCGTCGCGCACCCGGGCGCGGGTGAGTTCGGCGACCTGTCGGCCGGCTTGGCGGTCCCAGGTCCGCAGCAGCACCGCGCCGGTGAGTGCGGCGGCCGCCGCGCCCGCGGCGAGCACCCGTTGCACCAGGTCGTCGCCGACGAACCACGCGCCCGCGGCGCAGGCGATCGACGCACCGGCGACCGTCGCGGGAGGAAGCAGCCGGTGGAGGGGTGGTGATTGGCGGTGGCGTCCTCGTGGCATGGCCAGAAACTTACCGTGCGTGCGGGATCTATGGGGCCGCGCTCACCAATCCGTTTCCCGCTGGTTACTTCTTGACCGGCCCTGTGGACGCTGCATATGCCCGCACACCCCCACCGGCTCGCGAAACAGCCGGTCTCGCACTCCGCATCCGATGCGCCCGTGCGCTGCGTCGATTTAGTTGATTTACCAGGCAGGAGGGGAACTTCGGCGGTACCCGGCAGCGAATTCCGCGGTGGCCGCAGGCGTTCCGGTCCGCCGCCCCGCCCGCCGTCAGCACCCCGGGGCCCCGCGCGGCCCGGCGGGCTCCGTCACCACATGACCGTCGGGCAGATGCCACCGGAGGCGAGCGCTCCACCGCCCTGCCGCACCGAATCAACGGAAGGAATTCGGCCCGCAGGGAGGCGAATTCCGCAACACCCTCGATCCCGTTCCGCAACACCCTCGATCCCGTTCCGCAACGCCCTCGATCCGGTTCCGCAACGCCCTCGATCCGGCTCTTCTTCAGACCTTCAGGGCCGTTTCCCGCAGCACACGAGGGGCCGGGAGCGGAACCCGGGCACGGTAAGCGGGAACATAAACGATCTTGGAAAAACGGATTGCGACGCACATCGGCGCGTCACACCACCGAGTTCACCCCGCCATTGCCCTTGCCGTCGTCCTCCGGCAGCTTGCACACCCGCTCCAGGAAGAGCGCCGCGACGACCACCGCCGCCCCGGCGAGCACCGACAGACCGGCGTAGATCGCCTGGTCCCGGCGGGGTCCGACATCGAGCCCCGAGGCCAGCAAGAAGACGCCGACACCGCCGTACAGCCCGGCCACCAGCGACGACACCAGCGCGCTCGCCTGCCCGAAGACCACCGCGCGGGCAGCCACCAGCGGATCGACGCCCTTCGCGCCCGGCCGGCGCTCGCGCTGCTCGCGCAGTCGCACCCGCAGCGAGAAGGCGGTCGCCGCGAGCACCGAGGCGAGCAGCGCCAGCACGATCGGCGCGGCCACCGGCACGCTGGGCAGGGTGCCGAACGAGTCCCACAGCCGGGCGCCTCCCCAGGCCAGCACCCCGGCCACCAGAAACAGCCCGACCAGCACCTTGATTCGCAGCTGTTTCACCGAGCGCTCGCCCTTCGCACCGTCATGACCATCCCTCGTCACGACCACCCCTGACGATATGGCCGCCTTGTCGGTTTCGTATGGATGCATCCCGCAGGGAACCGACCCGCCACCTTAACGACTACTCGGGCAGCCGCAGTTCCAGGTCCGCCCGCGGCGCGACCCCTTCGCGGCCGACCGCCGACAGCAGGGCGGCCACCGCGCCGTGCCCGGGGACCTCCGCCTCCGGGTCGATGTCGAGCCACGGCGCCAGCACGAAGGCGCGCTGATGGGCGCGCGGGTGCGGCAGTGTCAGGCCGGGGTCGTCGGAGACCACGCCCTGGTACGCCAGGATGTCGACGTCGATCGTGCGCGGGGCCCAGCGCTCGTCGCGGACCCGCTCGAAGGCCTCCTCGATCGCCTGCCCGCGCTCCAGGAGGGAGGCCGGCGGCAGCGTCGTCTTGATCAGCACCACGGCGTTGAAGTACGTCGGCTGGGAGCCGGGCGCCACGCCCCACGGCTCGGTCTCGTAGACCGGCGAGACCGCCTTGACCCGCAGGCCGGGGGTGTCCTCCAGCGCATCGACGGCGCCCTGGAGGATCTCCAGGCGGTTGCCGAGGTTGCTGCCCAGGGAGATCACGGCGTGTTTGGGGTTGGACAGCGTCATATCCGCGGCGTCCACCTGCTCCACCACCGAGGCGGGCACCGGCTGCACGGTCGGGTCACCGAAATCCGGGCGCGGCTGCGTGGTCCCGTCGGCGGTGATGGTCGGGTGGCGGGTGGGCTTCATACTCGGCTCCGAGTGATAGTGATGGTCACGTCGTCGAAGGGGACGGTGATCGGCGCGTCCGGCTTGTGCACCACCACCTCCACCTGCTGCACACCCCCGTGCTTGAGGCACTGGTCGGCGATGCGCTCGGCCAGGGTCTCGATGAGGTCGACCGGCTCGCCTTCCACGACAGCCACCACCTCCTCGGCCACAACGCCGTAGTGCACGGTCTTCGCGAGATCGTCGCTGGCCGCCGCCTCGCGGGTGTCCAGGCCGATGACCAGGTCGACGATGAAGGTCTGGCCTTCCTCGCGCTCACGGGGAAACACCCCGTGGTGGCCTCGGGCCCTCAGCCCACGCAGCGCGACACGATCCACGCGAATCACTCCCACTGGTCCACGGCACCTGAGGCGCCACTGTTCGTCGGATTCCGGGCAGCCACCGGAGCGATCCGGCAACACTGCCCCGCCGTCGAATCTACCTTCGAGCACCGACAGTCCTCGCCCACGGGGGCTATGGACAAGACCCCGTCCTCCTGCTAGGCGCCGCCCTGTGGGGCAGCGACCGACAGGCCGGGAGATCGTCCGCGCGGCCCTCTTACCCCCCTGCCCACGCCCCACCCCTACCCGTGCCGCACTTGGCTCGAACGGGTGCGCCCTCGCCCGGATGGCTGACGCCCGACGGTGGCGGCGGAGCGAGCCGCAGCGCCCCCGCAAGGGCGCACGGCATGGCAAGGCTCACACCGCGTCGCCCGCACCGGCTCGCGCGCCCGGCGCCCGCTCCCTGAGCGCCCTCAGAGGGCGCCCTCGGTGCCCTCGCCCTCGTCCGGCCCCCCGGGCCCCTCTTCGTCCTCGTCCTCCTCGTCACGGTCCGCCAGCACCGGCGACCCGTGGTGAGACCACACCCGCCAGCCGTCCTCGGTCCGCCGGAAGACATTGGTCGCCACGACCAGCTGGCCGATCAGCGGGCCCACCGAGCCGTCGTCCTCGGCGGGGCCGCCGCTGAGGATGTTCTCGGTGCAGGTCACCAGCGCGGTGTCACCGATGACATCGATCTCCACGTCCGTGAGGAAGAACTGGATGTACTCGGTGTTCGCCATGATCAGGGCGTACGAGCGGAGCACCTCGCCGCGCCCGCGCAGCACCGGCCACCCGGGGTGGACCACGCTCACCTGGCCGTCCAGCCACAACTCGGACAACGCTTCATGATCTCCGCGCTCGATGGTCTCGTACAGGGTCGTGTTCGCCTGCTCGACCAGCTCGATGTCCGTCTGTGGGCCCAAGCCGCTCACACCGTTCCCGTCGTGTTCACCGTCATGCCGCCGGCGTCCGCCGCTGCCGCCGCGCCCTCCACGGCACGGGCCACCCGTACCGCATCCGCGCTCGCCCTGACCTCGTGCACCCGCACCGCCCAGGCCCCCTCTCGCGCCACGATCGCCGACACCGCCGCCGTCGCGGCATCCCGCTCCCGGGCCGGCGGTGGAGCGGCTCCCGCACCGCCTGCCAGCACCCTGCCCAGGAACCGTTTCCTCGATGCGGCCACCAGCAGCGGACGGCCCAGCGCGCGCAGCCGCGGCAGGTGGGCGACCAGCGCGAGATCGTGCCCGGCCTCCTTGGCGAAGCCCAGGCCGGGGTCGATGACTATCCGGTCCGGGTCGATCCCGCCGGCGACCGCGCGCTCCATGCTCCGCGCC
The DNA here is from genome assembly GCF_900221035.1 of Streptomyces sp. 2323.1. Classification (NCBI taxonomy): domain Bacteria; kingdom Bacillati; phylum Actinomycetota; class Actinomycetes; order Kitasatosporales; family Streptomycetaceae; genus Streptomyces; species Streptomyces sp. 2323.1. Next base: position 3,545,618 of record NZ_LT907981.1, read on the forward strand.
AGCTCGTCGACGACCTCGGCGACCACGTCCCCGTAGACGGCACGGTTGTTCATGTCGATGGACTGGCCGCGCCAGTGCATCACCACGAACGGGACGTGGTGCGCCGCCACCACGGGCACCATCGCCGGATCGGCCGCGCCAGCGCTGACGTCGTTGACCAGGCGCGCGCCGGCCTCGACGGCCTGCTCGGCGACCGAGGCGCGCATGGTGTCGACGGAGACCACGACACCGGCCGCGGCCAGCTCCCGGACGACCGGAACCACCCGGCGCAGCTCCTCGTCCTCGTCCACCCGCGCCGCGCCCGGACGGGTCGACTCACCGCCCACATCCACCATGTCGGCACCCTGCGCCACCAGGTCGAGGCCGTGTTTGACCGCGAGTTCGGTGTCGAACCAGTCGCCGCCGTCGGAGAACGAATCGGGCGTCACATTGACGACGCCCAGCACCGCGCAGCGGTCCCAGTCCGGCAGTCCGGCCACCCGGCCACGCAAGGTACTCATGGCACCAGCCTAGGCCGTGTGCCGACTGGCCGGATTGCGGCCACCGCGTGCGGGGAACGGCCGGGCGTCGGACCACCGGGACGCCCGGCGCCCCTGACCGGATGGCCGTCCGGGTGTCCGTCAGGCCGCCCGCTCGACCACGTCCGCGGCCCGGACCGGCTCCACTGTATGCGCGCACGGCTGCGGCTCCGCGGCCTTCCTGCGGCGCAGTACGCGCGGCAGCTCCAGATACCCCTCGGCCTGCATGGTGGCCAGCCCGATGCGCGGGATGTCCCGGGTGGCGCGGAAGACCACGAAGCGCGGCTCCCAGCGCGGGCGGAACTTGTCGTTGAACTTGTAGAGCGACTCGATCTGGTACCAACGCGACAGGAAGAGCAGCGTCCCGCGCGTGATGCGCATCACCGGCCCCGCGCCCAGCTTCTCGCCGCGCTCCAGGTAGGAGCGGAAGACCGCGAAGTTCAGCGAGAGCTGCTTGATCTTCAGGTCCGGCGCGGTTTGCAGGGCGGCGACGATCAGCAGCTCGTTCATGCCGGGGTCGGCGCTGCGGTCGCGCCGCATCCGCTCCAGCGAGATGCCGTCCGGGCCCCAGGGCACGAAGTACTGCAACGCCTTCAGGTCGCCGAACAGGCCCGGCTCCTCGCCCTCCGCCGGGGCCAGATGCGCGGTCGCGATCACCGCGTCGCCGTCCTTGACCGCGTCGATGCGGCCCAGCGCCATGGAGAAGCCACGCTCGTCGTCGGTGTCACGCCAGGCGTCGGCGGCCTTCTGTACGTGCTCCAGCTCCTCCGGTTCCAGGTCGCGCACCCGGCGCACCTGGGTGGTGTATCCGTTGCGCTCGATGCGCTTGACCATCTGGCGCACGTTGCGCATCGCGCGGCCGGACAGCGTGAAGTCGGCGACGTCGACGATCGCCTCGTCGCCCAGCTCCAGAGCGTCCATGCCGGTCTCGCGGGTCCAGACCTGGCCGCCGGTCTCGCTGCAACCGTGCACCGCCGGGGTCCAGGAGTGCGCCCTGGCCTCCTCCATGAAGCGCTCGATGGCGCCCGGCCAGGCCTCGACGTCGCCTATCGGGTCGCCGCTGGCGAGCATCACCCCGGAGATCACCCGGTAGCAGACCGCGGCCTTGCCGGTCGGGGAGAAGACCGCGCCCTTGTCCCGGCGCAGCGCGAAGTAGCCCAGCGAGTCGCGGGCGCCGTGCTTGGCGAGCAGTTCGCGCAGCTGCCGCTCGTCGTCGTCGGTCAGCCGGGCTGCCGGGTGCTCGGGGCGGAAGGCGAGGAACGCGGTGGTGGCGACGGTCAGCAGGCCGAGCGCGCCCAGGGAGTAGCCGACGGTGTAGTCGACGTGGTGGGTGTAGCTGATCGGGCCCTCGAAGCCGAACAGGCCCCACAGGACGTGCTGGACGCGCTCCCACAAGGTGGGCGAGCCGACGGTCTTCGCGGGGTGCGAGCTGACGATGACCAGGCCGATGCCGACGCTCGCGCCGCCGAGGACGACGAAGTTGGCGAGGGCCTTCCAGCGGCTGCGCGGATCGGGCAGGGCCGCGAATTCCCGCCGGTGGCGTACCAGGAACACCAGGAGCGCCATCGAGAGCGCCGCTCCGCAGACGGAGTGGCGGTACACCAGCTGCGCCGCGATCCCCACCGGGAGCAGCGCCACGGCCGCCATCCAGGCCCGTCGCTTACGCCGCTTGAGTCCATGGGCCAAAAGGAGCAGCAGGATGCCGACGACGATCGAGGCGGCAGCCGCCAGCGGGCTCACCGCACCCGGCAGCACCTCGGCCAGGGCGTGCATCCGGCTGTGCCGGAAGCGCGCGAACACCCCGGACGCGAGGTTCAACAGACCGACGATCACGCCGGCGGTACCGACGACACCCGGCACCGCCTCGGGTCGCGGGCCGCGGAGCCAGCGTGGCGTTCGCCACGCAACCGTCTCCGACTTTTCGCCATCTAGCCTGTCAGACATCACTTTCCCGTCGCCCCGGTCGAGAGAACGTGCGAGCCTTGTCGCAGCATCTGGACTTTTTGCGCCCTGTATGACGGCGTTTCAGGGCTAGGGGTTCCACTAGCGGTACGGATGGCCCGGCCGCCCGGAAGAAAGCACCACATGGGTCTCACCAGCAAGAAAGTGCTGCTTCTTGCCGTCCTCGTCGCGGTGGCACTGTTCGTCCTCACGATTTGGCTCTGGCCCCGGCTGTCCAAGGGGAACTGGCGGGCCGTCCTCGGTCGCGTCGGGCTCCTGCTGGCGACCCAGCTCGCCGTATTCGCCTCGATCGGCCTGTACGCCAACAATTCCTTCGGTTTCTACGCGTCCTGGGCCGATCTGTTCGGCCAGGAGCAGGAGCCGGGCGTGGTCACCAATTACCAGACCGGCCCGAACGGCACAAAGCTCCAGATGCTGGGCACGGAACGGATCAGCGTCAAGAACGGGGGCCGGCCGGCGTCCGCCGGCCGCATCGACAAGGTGCTGGTCAACGGCGAACATTCCGGCATCGCCAGCCCCGCGTTCGTCTATCTGCCGCCGCAGTACTTCCAGAAGAAGTACGCCCACAAGACATTCCCGGCGGCCGTGGTGCTCACCGGCTACCCCGGCACCGCCGAGGCGCTCTACAAGAAGCTGCATTTCCCGCAGACCCAGCACAGCCTCCTCAAGCAGAACCGGATGCGGCCCACGGTCCTGGTCATGATGCGCCCGACGGTGCACCCGCCGCGCGACACCGAGTGCATGGACATACCGAACGGCCCGCAGACCGAGACGTTCTTCACCAAGGACCTGCGCACGGACCTCACGGCGCACTACCGAATTGGGCGCGAGGCCAAGAGCTGGGGCGTCATCGGCGACTCCACCGGCGGCTACTGCGCGCTGAAGATGACGATGCGCCACCCCGACGCGTACTCCACCGCCGTCGCCCTCTCCGGCGCCTACAAGGCCCCCCGGGACGCCACCACCGGTGACCTCTTCGGCGGCAACCCGCAGCTGGAGCGGGAGAACAATCTGCTGTGGCGGCAGCGGCACCTGCCCGCTCCCCCGGTGAACCTGCTGGTCACCAGCAGCAAGCAGGGCGAGGGGAACTACCACCAGACGCTGCGGTTCATCCAGCAGACGAAGTCACCCAGCCGGGTCTCGTCGATCATCCTCGACAGCGGCGGCCACAACTTCAACACCTGGCGCCGCGAGATCCCCGCCGCCCTGGAGTGGCTGGGCAACCACCTCAAGGCCTGACGGGCCGCTGCCCGTCCCCGTGCCACCGACGACGGCCGGGCCCCTGCTCTGTGGCAGGGGCCCGGCCGTCGGAGTTTCCGGCGCCGCGGGCCTTCCCGCGGCTCAGGAGCCGGCGGGCGAGGGAGCTAGCGGGCGAGTATCAGGCTCATCGCCTCGGCACGCGTCGCGGCGTCGCGCAGCTGGCCGCGCACGGCCGAGGTGGTCGTCTTGGCCCCCGGCTTGCGCACCCCGCGCATTGTCATGCACATGTGCTCGCACTCGATGACGACGATCACGCCGCGCGGCTCCAGGATCTCCATCAGGGAGTCCGCGATCTGCGTGGTCAGCCGCTCCTGGACCTGCGGGCGCCGGGCGAACACATCGACCAGCCGCGCCAGCTTCGACAGACCGGTGATCTTCCCGTCCGCGGACGGGATGTAGCCGACGTGCGCCACCCCGACGAACGGCACCAGGTGATGTTCGCAGCTGGATACCAGTTCGATGTCCTTGACCAGCACCATCTCGTCGTGGCCCAGGTCGAACGTGGTCGTCAGCACGTCCTCCGGCTTCTGCCACAGCCCGGCGAAGATCTCCTTGTACGCCCGTGCCACCCGCGCCGGCGTCTCCAGCAGCCCCTCGCGGTCGGGGTCCTCACCCACCGCGATGAGCAGCTCGCGGACGGCGTTCTCGGCGCGCTTCTCGTCGAAAACGCCCAGCTTGCCGGCGATGTCCAGCGTCACAGGGTCGGTCATGTGGTGCCTCGTTCCTTCTGCGCCCGCTCGAAAATCGCGGAATGCCGCGCCCCCCAGGCTAAACCTGGAGGGCGCGGCATATATTCCGGGGCCGGGGCCCACGGGGATCAGCTCTCGGGACGCTGCTCCTCGGGAGCCTCCGCCTTCTCCGTGGAGACGGTGGCGGTCGTCGTCACCGAGCCGTTGGCCGGACCCAGCTCCTTCGGCGACAGCACCGGCGGGCGGCTGGAGGGCGTACGGCGCGAGGAGCCGGTCCACGCCGGGCGGGCCGGGCGCTTGACCACGTGCTTGAAGAGCTCGGCGATCTCGTCCTTGTTGAGCGTCTCCTTCTCCAGGAGCGTCAGCACGAGGTTGTCCAGCACGTCGCGGTTCTCGACCAGGATCTCCCACGCCTCGTTGTGCGCGGTCTCGATGAGCTTCTTGACTTCCTCATCGACCAGCGCGGCGATCTCTTCCGAGTAGTCGCGCTGGTGACCCATCTCACGGCCCAGGAAGGGCTCGGAGTTGTCGGTGCCGAACTTGATCGCGCCGAGCCGCTCGGTCATGCCGTACTGCGTGACCATCGCGCGGGCCGTGGCGGTGGCCTTCTCGATGTCGTTCGCGGCGCCCGTGGTCGGGTCGTGGAAGACCAGCTCCTCCGCCGCGCGGCCGCCCAGCATGTACGCCAGCTGGTCGAGCATCTCGTTGCGGGTGGTGGAGTACTTGTCCTCGTCGGGCAGGACCATGGTGTAGCCCAGGGCCCGCCCGCGGGACAGGATCGTGATCTTGTGGACCGGGTCGGAGTTGGGTGAGGCCGCCGCGACCAGGGCGTGTCCGCCCTCGTGGTACGCGGTGATCTTCTTCTCCTTGTCGGACATGATCCGGGTCCGCTTCTGCGGACCGGCCACGACGCGGTCGATCGCCTCGTCCAGGAAGTGGTTGTTGATCAGCTTCTCGTCGCTCCGGGCAGTCAGCAGCGCGGCCTCGTTGAGCACGTTCGACAGATCGGCACCGGTGAAGCCGGGGGTGCGCTTGGCGACGGCCGAGAGGTCGACGTCCGGGGCGACCGGCTTGCCCTTCTGGTGGACCTTGAGGATCTCCAGACGGCCCTGCAGGTCCGGACGGTCGACGGCGATCTGCCGGTCGAAACGGCCGGGGCGCAGCAGCGCCGGGTCGAGGATGTCCGGACGGTTCGTGGCGGCGATCAGGATCACGCCGCCCTTCACGTCGAAGCCGTCCATCTCGACCAGGAGCTGGTTGAGGGTCTGCTCGCGCTCGTCGTGGCCACCGCCCAGGCCCGCACCGCGGTGCCGGCCGACGGCGTCGATCTCGTCGACGAAGACGATCGCCGGGGCGTTCGCCTTGGCCTGCTCGAAGAGGTCACGGACACGGGAGGCACCGACACCGACGAACATCTCGACGAAGTCGGATCCGGAGATCGAGTAGAACGGGACGCCCGCCTCGCCGGCGACGGCGCGCGCGAGCAGGGTCTTGCCCGTTCCGGGCGGGCCGTACAGCAGCACGCCCTTGGGGATCTTGGCACCCACGGCCTGGAACTTCGCCGGCTCCTGGAGGAACTCCTTGATCTCGTGGAGCTCCTCGACGGCCTCGTCCGACCCTGCGACGTCCGAGAACGTCGTCTTCGGGGTGTCCTTCGTGATCAGCTTCGCCTTCGACTTCCCGAAGTTCATCACCCGGGAGCCACCGCCCTGCGCCTGGTTCATCAGGAACAGGAAGATGATGGGAAGGAGGATGAAGGGGAGCAGCGTGATCAGCACGCTGACGAACGGGTTCTGCTTGGACGGGGAGACCGTGTACCCGTCCTTGATCTCGCCGGTCTGGTACTTGGCCTGGAGGTTCTTCGCCACGTCGACGCCCTGGTCGCCGATGTAGCTCGCCTGGATCTTGTTGGAGCCCTCAATCTTGTTGGAGCCCGACAACTCGATCTTGATCTTGTTCTCGTCACCGGTCGTCAGCTCGGCGGATTTCACCTTGTTGTCAGCGATCGCCTTGACGACCTGACCGGTGTCCACCGTCTTGTAGCCGCCGGACGAGCCGACGACTTGCATCAACACGACCACGGCGAGGACGGCCAGCACGATCCACATGACCGGCCCACGGAAGTATCGCTTCACGTCCATCCATACGGAGCCGGAAAGGCCCCGTCCCTCCTGCCACAGTGAGGCACAACGCCCTTGGGAGGGCTGGTCGTGCGTACGGTGTATTACTGGCCCGAAAAAGAATTGCCTTCGGACGGTACCCCAGCATCGTCACCCGGCGCCTGCGCCGACAGTGAACATGCAGCCGAGGATTCTGCTCTCCCTGCTCCAACGGCGGGAAGCCCCGAAGGGTTCCCGCCGGACCGCGGGAGCCCCTCAGCCGCCGTAGACGTGCGGCGCGAGAGTACCGACGAACGGCAGATTCCGGTACTTCTCCGCGAAGTCCAAGCCATACCCGACGACGAATTCGTTCGGGATGTCGAAGCCGATCCACTTCACATCGATCGCGACCTTGGCCGCGTCCGGCTTACGCAGCAGGGTGCAGACCTCCAGCGAGGCCGGCTCCCGCGAGCCGAGGTTCGACAGCAGCCACGACAGCGTCAGGCCGGAGTCGATGATGTCCTCGACGATCAGGACGTGCTTGCCCTTGATGTCGGTGTCGAGGTCCTTGAGGATGCGGACCACACCGGAGGACTGGGTGCCCGCGCCGTAGGAGGACACGGCCATCCAGTCCATCGTGACGGGGGTGGACAGCGCGCGCGCCAGATCCGCCATCGCCATCACGGCCCCCTTGAGGACACCGACGATGAGCAGGTCCTTGCCCGCGTACTCCGCGTCGATCTTCGCCGCCAGCTCCGCCAGCTTCGCGTCGATCTCTTCCTTGCTGATGAGTACCGACTGAAGGTCGGAGCCCATGTCCTTGTCGTCCACCCGTGCCACTCTCGCTCGGTTCGGTGTTCACGTCAGTCGTGAGACTTCGGATGCGGGGCAGCGTCTGCGGCTCAGCCCTGCCGGATGACCAGTCTGCCACCCTGCCGTCGCACACCTACTCGCCCGGGGAGGTTGATGGCTCCCTGGCCCCTCCAGGCCGTGATGAGCCGGTCCACTTCCTCGATGTGGCGGGCGAAGAGCGAACCGGCCGGTGAGCCGGCGCCGATGACGGCCCGGCGCAGCACCCGGCGGCGTACCGCGGGGGGCAGGGCGAACAGCGCGGCGACATCGAGGGTGCCGGTCTCGTCGAGGACCGTGCCCTCGGCGTCGGCGGCCCAGGCGTCCAGGGCGTCGGCGTCGTCGCGGGAGAGCTGGGCGGTACGGGCCAGGGCCTCGACGACGCCCTTGCCGAGCGCCTTCTCCAGGGCGGGCAGGCCTTCGTGGCGCAGCCGGGAGCGGGTGTAGGCGGGGTCGGAGTTGTGCGGGTCGTCCCAGACGGGGAGCGCCTGGATCAGGCAGGCCTTACGGGCGGTCTGGCGGTCGACGTCCAGGAAGGGCCGGCGGTAGCGGCCGCCCCGTCCGCTGGTCGCGGCCATCCCGGAGAGCGAGCGGGTCCCGGAGCCGCGGGCGAGGCCGAGGAGCACCGTCTCGGCCTGGTCGTCGCGGGTGTGCCCGAGGAGGACGGCGCTGGCGCCGTAGCGCTCGGCCGTGGCGTCCAGAGCGGCGTAGCGGGCGTCCCGGGCGGCGGCCTCGGGGCCTCCTTCGCGGCCCACCGTGACGGGGACGACCTCTACCGGGTCGAGCCGCAGGGCCCGCAGCCGCAGGGCGACCTCGGCGGCACGGAGGTCCGAGCCCTCCTGCAGGCCGTGGTCGATGGTGACGCCCCCGGCGCGGACCCCGAGCTTGGGGGCCTCGAAGGCGAGAGCGGAGGCGAGCGCCATGGAATCGGCGCCGCCGGAGCAGGCGACGAGCACGAGCGGGGGCTGGTGCCGGTCCTGCGTGCAGTGGTGGGTGAGGACGTCGTGGAGTACGCGGCGAACCGCCAGGCGTATCGCGGCGACCGCTGGATGGGGACCCATGTCCGTTTCCAATCGTTCAGCTGGGGAGCCTCGGGCCGTGGACGGCAACTTCGTCACACAGAGTGCCTAGATGGTGACAGAGGCGAGCGGTTCCCCGAGCATTGCACGCCTATCCATCCGTAACGGTCCCTCAGACGGGTGATTGAAGGGGCGCGCTACTGCCGCCCGGCGTGCCCAGCTCACGCCGTTCGCTTACGGTGCCCCATCCGTCCGGCGGTGCACCCGCGCGATCCAGTCCGCCGGTTTGGCGATCTCTTGTTTGGTGGGGAGGGTGTTCGGCGACGTCCAGACGCGGTTGAAGCCGTCCATGCCGACCTCCTCGACGACCGCGCTGACGAACCGCTCGCCGTCGCGGTACTGCCGCAGCTTGGCGTCCAGGCCGAGCAGCTTGCGCAGCGCCTGGTCCAGCCGGCCGGCGCCGCTGGCCCGGCGCTTTTGGAACTTCTCCCGGATCTCGGCGACGGTGGGCACGACATCGGGCCCCACGCCGTCCATCACGAAGTCGGCATGCCCCTCCAGTAGGGACATCACGGCGGTCAGCCGGCCGAGGATCTCGCGCTGCGCGGGCGTCTGGACGAGATCGACGAGGGAGCGGTCGTCCTCGCCCTCCTCGCCCTCGGGCTTGGCGCCGGCCAGCGACTGGGCGGCCTCGCGCAGCCGCTCCAGGAGGGCGCCGGGATCGATGTCCGTCTCACTGAGGAAAGACTGGATCTCGCCCTCGATGTGGTCGCGCAGCCACGGGACGGCGGTGAACTGGGTGCGGTGGGTCTCCTCGTGGAGGCACACCCACAGCCGGAAGTCGTGCGGGGCCACCTCCAGCTCGCGCTCGACGTGCACGATGTTCGGCGCGACGAGCAGCAGCCGGCCGCCCTGCGCCGCGGCCGGCAGGTCCCGGGAGGCCGGGGCGAACGTCTCGTACTGGCCCAGGACCCGGGAGGCCAGGAACGACAGCAGCATGCCCAGCTCCACGCCCGTGACCTTGCCGCCGACCGCACCGAGCACCGCACCTCCGGGGACCGTCGAGCGGCGGTCCTCCATCTTGGCCAGCAGCGGCTTGAGCACGGCACGGAAACCGGCGACGTTCGCCCTGATCCAGCCGGGCCGGTCCACGACGAGGACCGGGGTGTCATGGGGCTCCTCGCCCGTCGCGTCGGGCTGTGCCAGCCGCGTGAAGGCACGGACATGCGCCTCGGAGGCCTTGGCGTGCTTGCGCAGCTCGGCGACGATCGCGCGCGCCTCGTCCCGGCTCACCTCAGGGCCCGGCCGCACGAACCGGGTCGCGGTCGCCACCGCGAGATTCCAGTCGACCATCTCGGTTCCACCGATGCTCGTCATGACATCACCGTACGGGGCCGCCGCGGCGGCTGGTAGCCGTTGCGCTTTGCGGGGCCCCCCGCACGTTGTCGGCTTTCCCGCCGCGGGGGCTTCTCGCCGTTGCGCTTTGCGGCGCCCCGCACGTTGTCGGCCGGCCCGCCGCGTGGCGTCTCACCGTTGCGCTTTGCGGCGCCCCCGCACGTTGTCGGCCGACCGGCCGCGGTGCTTCTCGCCGTTGCGCCTGCGGCGGGCTGGTTGCCGCTGCGCTGGCTGTTCGGCTGCGGGACCGGCCCTCCGGACTCCGTCCTGCGGTCCGGCCCCTCCCGTTGAGGGTGGAAGAAGACCGGTGGGGGCGGGCCTCATCCGTCGACCGCGCGCAGACGAGGGCCGGGGCCCGCCCCCACCGGCCTGTTCCCACCCACTCACGGGAGGGGCCGCGCCGCAGGACGAAGTCCGGAGGAGCGGCACCGCACCCAACCACCCACGCCCGCCGCCAGGCGCAACGGCGACAAACCACCACGGCGGGAAAGCCGACAACGTGCGGGGCGCCGCATAGCGCAACGGCGAGAAACACCCACGGCGGGACAGCCGACAACGTGGGAAGTCAGCGGCAGCCGCAATTCGCCACGGCGGAGGCCAGCTTGTCCAGGGCGTTCTGGGCGCCCTGGGGGTCGCTGGTGCCGGTGGTCATGAAGGAGAACACCAGGAGCCGGCCGTCGGCATCGACGACCGTGCCGGCCAGGGTGTTCACGCCGGTGAGGGTGCCGGTTTTGGCGCGTACGGCGCCGGCGCCGGCGCTCTGGCCCCGGTAGCGGTTGCTGAGGGTGCCGGTGAAGGCGGCCACCGGGAGGCCGGTCACGACGGGGCGCAGGGCGGGGTGGTCGGGCGCCGCGGCCTGCAGCAGGAGGTGGGAGAGCAGGGCGGCGGTGACCTTGTCGTCCCGGTTCAGACCGCTGCCGTCCGCGAAGACGGCGCCGGACAGGGGCAGGTGCTGCCGGGCCAGGGCGGTGCGGACGGCCGCTCCGGCGCCGGCGAAGCTGGCCGGCCGGCGGGAGCCGAGGGCGGTCTGCCGGGCGAGGGCCTCGGCGATGTCGTTGTCGCTGTAGGTGAGCATGCGCTCGACGAGCGCGGACAGCGGCAGGGAGTGGACGACGGCGATCCGGGCGGACTTGCTGGGCGCCTCGGCGCCGGCGGGGTCGCCGTCGACGGTGATGCCGCGCTGGTGGAGCAGGTCGGCGAAGGTGCGGGCCGCGGAGTGGGCCGGGTCCGTGTCGCGGGGGGCCGGGCCGTGCTCGCTGTCGTCGAGGCGGGCCTCGTCGGTCATCAGCGGGGTGACGGGGGCGAGGTTCTCGTTCGGGCCGATGCGGTGCTCGACGGGGCCCGAGTAGGCGCCGGTGTCGTAGCCGAGGGCGACCTTGGTGAGGTGGCGCTGCTTGAGGGCGCGGGCGGTGGCGTCGGCGAGGGTGCGCAGATTGGCGGGCTGCTCCTCGGCGCCGGGCCGCGGCGCCCGCGCGGTGAGGGTGGGGTCGCCGCCGCCGACCAGGACGAGGCGGTTCTGGCCGGACAGGACGACGCCGGTGTCGATGCGGTGGTCGGGGCCGAGCACGGAGAGCGCGGCGACGGCGGTGGCGAGCTTGACGGTGGAGGCGGGGGTGGCGGCCTTGTCCTGCCCGGCGCCGAAGACCTCCCGGCCGCCGGCGACGTCCACGACGGAGGCCGTACGCAGCGCGCCGAGCGCCGGATCCGCCAGCAGCGGGGAGAGCGCGTCGGCCAGCCCGGCGTCGGTGGGCAGCGGGGCCGCCCCGTGGCCCGCGGCACCGTGCGTGGGCCCGCCGAGTGCGGGCAGCACGGCCGGCGCGCTGGGCGCCGGCCCCGGCTCCTCGGCGTGATGCTCGCCACTGGCACCGTCCATCACGGCCGCCTCCGCACGCTCGGCCGTACGCTGACCCGAGTCCCACGGTCCCGCCGCCGCCACCGCGACGTACGCGACCGCCAGGCCGGTAACCGCGGAGACCGCCGTGAGCCGCCAGGTCTGCTGGGTGTGGCGCGGTGTGGCCTGCCAGGCCTGCCGTGCGGCAACGGCCGCTGCCCGGGTCGACCGGCCCGCGGTCTGCGCCGCCGTGCGCACGGCCCGCCCGGCCGCCTGCGCCGCCGCTCGCGCGGAACGCTGCGCCGACTGCCATCTGACCTGCCACTTTGTGGTCTCCGGCACCTCGGACCAGCCCCTTTCGCCACCACACACCTGCGTGGGGGACACTTAATCACCAGACGTATGTGTTGATCATGGAGGAGCCACCCGTGGAGTTCGACGTCACCATCGAGATCCCGAAGGGTTCGCGGAACAAGTACGAGGTGGACCACGAGACCGGTCGGATCCGCCTGGACCGTCGACTCTTCACCTCGACCAGCTACCCGGCCGACTACGGCTTTGTCGAGAACACCCTGGGCGAGGACGGCGACCCGCTGGACGCCCTGGTCATCCTGGACGAGCCGACCTTCCCCGGCTGTCTCATCAAGTGCCGCGCCATCGGCATGTTCCGGATGACCGACGAGGCCGGCGGCGACGACAAGCTGCTGTGCGTGCCGGCGTCCGACCCGCGCGTGGAGCACCTCCGGGACATCCACCACGTGTCGGAGTTCGACCGCCTGGAGATCCAGCACTTCTTCGAGGTCTACAAGGACCTGGAGCCCGGCAAGTCCGTCGAGGGTGCCGACTGGGTCGGCCGCGCCGAGGCCGAGGCCGAGATCGAGGCCTCCTTCAAGCGCCTCGAGGCGCAGGGCGGCGCGCACTGACGCAGGGTCAGCGTCCCGGCGTCCGGCCCGGTTCTTCCGGCCGTCGCACGCCGGGACAGGCACTCTGATTTTCGTACGCGAACGGGCGGCACCCAGTCGGGTGCCGCCCGTCGCTCGTGTCAACGCAGCAGCGCTCCAGGCGCGGAAGGCGCCTGGAGCGCGAGTGCCGAGGTGTCCCGGCTCACTTCTTGACGTACAGGTACTGGTAGAGCATCCACAGATCGGCGACCTTCACCATCTTCTCGTGGCAGACATACTGCCGCCACTGTCCGCCGGCCACTCCCCGGTCGCCCTCCTTGCGGCAGGCGGCATCGGTGCCCAGGAACGAGCGCGCGAGGACGTAGCCGGCCGGCGGGTGCCAGTCACCCTGGGGCGCGCGAGAGGTCACCGCGTCGCCCGCCAGGACCGGATTCCGGCCGGACTCCTCCACGGCCGGGCCCTGCGGGGCCGACGCGGCCTGTGCGCTGCCCTGAGCGGCGAGGGCGAACGTGACACCGGCCATGACGACACCCATGGCCGCGATGCTTTTCTTCAAGTTCATGACTTCCCCGTTGTCATCGAGTGACCTGATCGGCGTCCTGACCGGCAGTTACGGGAACAGCCCTCAGGAAGATGCGGGGGCGAGCGCCGCAGTGGACTTGCCGGCCGCAATCGAGCGCTGTTCTTGCTGGGCGAAGACGTAGAGAAGTGCCGGGTGAGTGGCGCCGAAGGCCAGCACGAAGCGGTTGAGGCCCATGAATTGACCGATTCCCAGGTGGAACAGCGTCATCGAGCCGAGATAGGCCTTGGCCGCGGGCTTCGGGAGCACGAACACCAGCGGGAAACCGACCTCTGCGGCGACCGTTCCCCAGGTGATGAGCTTCCCCAGCATCGGATACTTGTGCACGAGCTCGTAGACGCGCTTGTCCCCGTAGTTGTGCGTACGGATGACTCCGCTGAACGCCTCTCCGCTGAGCCACACCGGGGAGACCAGCTTGACCACACCGGACGCGACGTAGGAGATGGTCGTTTCCAGGGCCAGCGCGCGCATGGCCACGTCGCGGGCCTTCTCGTTGTCCTGGAAGGTGCCGGTCGAGGCGAGGACAATGTTGATCACCTGCTGGAGCTGGTCGGCGCCGTCCCCACCGAAGGGGGAACGCAGCCGGCCGGCCGCGCCGGTCACCGCCAGAACGGCGCTGCCCGCCGTGCGTACGCCGCGCTTGTGACCCCAGATCAGCGTGGCGGCAGAAGCACCCGCCTGTACCCCGTACAGGGCGACCGCTGCCTTCTTGGATTCGAGGGCGCGGGTCAGCCGGGGAAATCGCTTGGCGAACTTGGGGCGCATGTTCGCCAACTGGCCGCTCAGCATTTCGCCGTCTTCGAACTTACGCGTCTGGCTCAGCATTTCCAGTGCGGAGACCAGCGTACCCAGCGAAGCCACTCGGCGTGCCGTGACCTCGGGCGGAGCGCTGAGGAACATGGATGGGTGCTCCCGATGATGTGATGCGAGTACGGTTGGATATGGAAAACGGCGGCACGGTATGCGTATCGGGCGTACCGTGCCGCCGGGTCTTTTCTCAGACGGGGCTAACGATGCCGGTCAGCATCGCCTGCCGGCCGGCTGCTTAGCGCTGGATGTCCTTCGTGACCTCGTGCAGCGCGTACGCGGTGGCGGAGGTCACGGCGACACCCTCGGGGGTCGCGAGGGCGGCCAGCGGGGTGAGCATGGTCGGGGTCGCGTCGTTGCCGATGCGGCCCGGGTTCACGTCGGCCAGCTCGGTGTTGGCGAAGTTAGCCACAACAGACATGGTTTTCCTCTTTCTCTCAAGATTCATCAAGCGAGTTCTCCAGCCGTTCGGCGGGAGGGCGCGGACTCACGCGGCGCGGGACGCCGAGTGAGCTCGCAGCTTCCAGTCGAGAGGGTTGATCGGCTCGCTATGCGGCTAGCAGAGATGCAGCGTTGGCGGGGGTGACGTCTCCGTCCAGAGGGAATTCCATGGAGACGAAGACGGGATCGATGTGCCGGTCTTTCGGGCTGGTGGGGAACGAATGCAGCAGCATGAACTGGCTGTGCGAGGCGCCTTCGGCATGGGGCAGGTGGAGCTGGATGTAGCGGGCCAGCAGCCGGTACCCGGACGCCGTCGTCACGGGAAGCACTTCCGATCCGAACGCGACCGACTGGGCAAGGGTGTGCTGGGTCGCGTCGAACAGGGCCTTCGGGGGACGGTTCCGTGCGTTCCACGCCAGTGCGTACCACGGCCGGTCGTGGACGATCGGAACCTCCGTCCACTCACCGGGCTTGCCGTCCGTGATGTCCCGGTAGAGCAGATGGTTGTCCTTGGTTCCGGGGTTCGGCCCGAAGAAGCGCCAGTTCGGGGTCGGTATCCGCACCTTCCCGCGGCGCAGGAGGTTGTCGAAGCGCTGCTCGGGGATCTGTGCCACGGCCGTCGCGGCCAGCCAGGCGGCGAGGGACGCCGTCACGGCGACCGTCTTTACGCGTTCGGTGTTCACCTTCATGATCACGCCAGTTCCTCCGCCCGCTCCACGGCGCTCTCAGCGGTCCGGCGCCACGTGGTTGACGGCTGCCACGACGATCCGAGCCCCTCGGAAGGCGGTTCGCCGGCGATCAGCTCCGCCACCTCTTCGGCGTGCGGCTGCACGGCGAGAATGGACTCGTGATCGGCGCCGTCGACGAAGTGGTGCCGGGCCCGCTCCGAGATGACGGCCAGCCTGGCCTGGATCCCGGCGTGCAGGGTGTTGTCACCGATGTTGTTCTCCGCCGTGATGACGGTCAACGGGCAGTCCAGATGGGTCAGTTCCGGATAGGTCATCGCGTCCCGGTACTCCCGGTAGGCCTTGGCCCAGGTACGGGGGTTCGCCAGGAACGCCGTGTAGCTCCGGTTGATGTCCGGGCGGTACTGCTGATTCGTGTTCATGGCGGGGCGGAAGACCGAAAGACCCGTCGCCGCGAACACCTGCTCCATCAGCATCCGCTGATGGGACCACCGGTCGACCTCGGTACGGCGGGAGTGGCGCAGGCTGACCACTTCGGTGGCGTCGATCATGACCACCTGGGTCACGCCCTTCACCGCGTCCGGATGCTGCGCCGCATAGGCCGCGACGAAGTATCCGCCCAGGGAGTGGCCCGCCAGTACGACCGGAAGGTCGGCGATGTACGTGTCGCGCAGCTCCTGCAACAGCTCGAAGTGCGGCTCCAGGCCGTATTGGGTGTTCGGCGTACTGAGGCCGTAGCCGGGACGGTTGAACCGCACATACCCCATGTCTGCGGGAAGTGCGTTGCACACCCAGTCCCAGTATTCCTGGGGCGCACCCATACCGTTGTCGAACAGAACGGCGCGCTTCGCCTGCGGAGGAATATGAACGTCGAC
This sequence comes from Streptomyces sp. 2323.1, assembly GCF_900221035.1. NCBI lineage: Bacteria > Bacillati > Actinomycetota > Actinomycetes > Kitasatosporales > Streptomycetaceae > Streptomyces > Streptomyces sp. 2323.1. Next base: position 3,561,531 of record NZ_LT907981.1, read on the forward strand.
CTCGACGAGGCTGCCGTCCGGCCTCTCGTGCATCAGGTAGCGACGTGCACGTTCGCGCTTACCGGTGAATCGCGTGACTGCGCCGGTCAGAAGGCTTGCGCCGGCAAGTCCCGCAATGCCTACGGCAAAATGGCGCTCCAGAGACGCCACATTCCCTCCCCCGTGATTCGAAGTGGCTGTTATCCCGAAACCTAACACGCGGTGCCGGGATCAAATAATGAGTTAGTTGACTCGCCGGCCGGGGTGCATATTCCCCCGGGGCGCCGGAACACGGCCGATCGGGCTCCGGCTGTACTTTCGGAGTTCTATGTACAGCTCGCCTATCGTGGCCTTCAGCGTGGCGTTTTCTTTGATCAGTTCGGCTATCCGGGATGCACTCTCGGAGTCCCTGCCGCCCTCACCGGCGAGGCCATTACGGCCCCCCTCAATGAACTGCCGACGCCAGTTGGATACGGACTGCTCGGAGACTGCGGCTTCCCGCGCGGCTTCCGCTGCGGTCAGTTCACCGGACACCACTCTGAGTACGAGGTCGAATTTCTTGTCTGTCGGCAAAATCGGAGGACGTCCCACGGCAACCCTCTTCTGTCATCTGCGTTTCTGTGTGTGCTGCCGTCAGGATTTGACGTAGCAACAGATGAACATGGGCGCGCGTTCGCTGTAGGGGGTGCCGTCCCACCGCGACAGATGGGCTTCGGGCTCCAGCCCGGCCGCGCGGGCATAGCCGTCGATGTCGTCCGGCGTGGTCAGCCGGGTGAGCTCGGAACCCACCCTGGTGGTGCCGTCGGCCTGGTACAGGATGTGCGAGCAGTGCCACAGACCGCCGTCGAGCAGCGTGGAATGGGTCTGCACGCCCGTCCCGGGCTCCTGGTAGGGGACGAAGTAGGTGGTGCGGGTGCGCCCCTCGTGCATCTCCAGGATCGGCGGCTTGTTGTGCGTCTCGATCACCAGCCGGCCGCCGGGGGCGAGGAGGTCGGCCGCGCGCTGCACGGCCTGCTGCTGGTCCTCGGGAGTGTGCAGGATCGACAGGGTGGCGCAGACGCAGTACACCAGCCCGTAACGGGATTCCGAGGTATAGGTGCGGATGTCCCCGTGCACCGGTTCGACGTCTCCGCCGTCCTTCAGCTTGACGCGCAGCGCGTCCAGCATCTCCGGTGAGGAGTCCACTCCCGTCACATGGCCGAGGCGTTCGGAGAGCGGGAGGGCAATCCGTCCCGTACCGACGCCGAACTCAAGGGTCCCCTTCTCGGGATCGGGGTGGAGGGCCAACAGCCCCTCTACCGTCTCAGCAGCAAGCCCCTCGTCCGGGAGCAGCCGGTCATACCAGCCCTTGAACTGCCGCCCATAGCCAATGTCTTCAACCCCGTTTTGCACCCGAGCTTCCTCTCATTATCCCCACTGTCGGTGCCGATGGGAACGTCGCGAAGCCGAAGAGCTGGAGCGAGGCAAGACGTGATTCGCCAACAAGGCGGCGATGCGGTCGAACCGCAGCCGTCTGCATGGTTGGTCAGACCAGCAGTTCCTGTCGATCCAGTGATGACGCCTCAACGGAGCGTTGTGGGGGGGTACTTACAATTAAGACAATATCAGGTCGCTATGCGCTGTCCAATGGCTTTTTTCGGTGGCGTACTCCACAGTACTAACCGGCAGTTGGGGCCAGTTGACGGTGCATCAGAATTACACAGGCGGCATTAGCGGGTACGGCCGGATTTGAATGGCTCAGGGGTGGGCGCCAGGTTGGGCAAATGGCGTATACCGAAGCAATGTCGAAGCGCGGAGAGAGCGGCCATATAGCCGGACATGCCGTGCACGCTGGGCCCCGGAGGGGTGGCCGCGGAGCACAGGAACACTCCGGGCAGCGGCGTGCGGTAGGGGTCGATGCGGGGGGCGGGCCGCGCGATGCTCTGATACAGCGTCATGGCGCCGGAACCGATGTCCCCGCCCACGTAGTTGGGGTTATAGGTCTCGTAGTGTGCGGCCGGCACGGAGCGGTGGGCGATGATCGTGTCCCCGAAGCCCGGGGCGTACCGCTCGATGCGGGCGCGCACCAGCTCGTAGGGGTCGGTGGGATCCCCGTTCGGCACGTGCGCGTACGCCCACACGGGGCGCTTCCCGGGCAGCGCGCGGCCCGGATCGGTCACCGCCGGGTCCACGAGGAGGACGAAGGGCTCCCGGGTCCGTATTCCCCGGGCGTTCGCGGTCTCCTGCCGGACCATCTCGGCATGGGTGCCGCCCAGATGCACCGTTCCGGCGCGGCCCACGGCGGGATCGGACCAGGGAATCGGCTCCGAGACCAGGAAGTCGACCTTGGCGGCGCCCGGACCGTACCGGAAGCGCTCCAGGGCGCGCGCGTAGGAACGCGGCAGCCCCTCGCCCGCGAGGGACAGGAAGCCCTTGGGGCTGGTGTCGAGCAACACCGCCCGTGCGCCCTGTAGTTCCGCCAGGTTCTGCACGGTGTGCCCGGTGTGGAAGACGCCGCCGTGCGCGGTGATGTCCTGCGCCATCGCCTCGGCGATACGGACGCTGCCGCCCCGCGGCAGGGGCCAGCCCGACCCGTGCGCGAGGTGGCCGAGCAGCATGGCCACCGCGCCGGACGCCAGGCTCGGCAGCCTGCCGACCGCGTGCGCGGCGACGCCGGTGAGCAGGGCGGACGCCTCCTCGCCCTGGAAGCGTGCCGCGCCGAGCCCGCTGCCGTGCACCGCCACCCGCCTCGCCATCCGCAGGGCGGCCGCCGGGTCCCGCGGCAGTCCGCGCTGGCCGGAAAGAAGCAGGTCGACGACGCCTTCGCTGTGCTCCAGCAGCGGGCTCATCAGGCGCCGCCAGCGCGGGCCGTCGGGGCCAAGGTGCGCGCAGGTCGCCGCCAGGGAGCGGTGGGCCAGGGCCGCGCGGCCGCCGTCCAGGGGATGGGCGTAGCTGATCTCGGGATGCAGGAGTTCGACCCCGCGGGCCGCCAGGTCGAACGCCCGGAAGAACGGAGAGGCGGCAGCCATGGGGTGGACGGCGGCGCAGATGTCGTGCAGCACACCGCTGTCGAAGAGGGGGGCCGTGCGCAGCCCGCCGCCGATGGTGTCGGCCCCCTCGTAGAGCTCCACCCGCAGGCCGGCCCGGGCCAGGACCACGCCGGCCGCGAGGCCGTTGGGGCCGGTGCCCACGATGGCGACGTCGGCGCTCACCACTGCTCCTCACTCCTGATGGGCCGCAGGCGGACCGTCTGGTCGGTCAGGCCGGCATACGCGGGCCAGCCGATCGCGATGGCGGGCGGCGGTGACCACGGTTCCATGGGGACCGGGGCGGACGCCGCCGGGGCGGTGTAGCCGGGCCCGGCGTGCAGTTGCGAGCCCGCCAGCCGCCGGTAGAGCTCGTCGTGCTCCATCAGGTCCCGGTGCACGCCGGTGGCCCGGACCCGGCCGCCCTCCAGCACCACGATCTTCTCGGCGTCGACCACCGTGGAGATCCGGTGGGCGATGGCGATGACGGCGCACTGCCGGGAGACCCGGCGCAGCACGTCGCGGAAGTCCCGCTCCGAGTCGGAGTCCAGGTTGGAGGTGGCCTCGTCCAGCAGCATGACCGCGGGCTTCTGCAACAGCGTGCGGGCGATGCACAGGCGCTGGCGCTGGCCGCCGGACAACCCGCTGCCCTGGTCGCCGAGTTCGGTGTCGAGCCCGCGCGGGAGATTGGCGACCACCGAGCTGAGGCCGGCCATCTCCACCGCCTCCTGGATGTCGTACTCCGTGGCGTGTGGATTGGCGTAGATCAGGTTTTCCCGGACGGTGCCGCGCATGGCGGCGCTGTCCTGCTGGACGTAGCCGACCAGCCCGCGGACCGTGTCGAGCGGCAGCGACTCGATGTTCTGCCCGCTGAGCTGCACGCGGCCGCCGTCCGCCGCGTAGAAGCGCTCGATCAGCTGGAACATGGTGGTCTTGCCCGCGCCGGACGGCCCGACCACCGCGGTCAGCCCGCGCGCCGGCACCGTGAACGAGACTCCCTTGAGGACCTGCGTCAGCTCCTCCTGCTTCCCGCGCCGGTAGGAGAACCGCACATCGTGGAACTCGACCGCCGGCCGTTGCCGGGCCAGCGGCCCGAACGGCATGGGGGGCCGTGCGTCCGCCCGCTCGTTGCCTTCCTGGGGCATCCGGGCGAGCTCGTCGACCCGCTGGATGGCCGCTCGCCCCTGGACGAACTGGCCCACGCCCATGAAGAACATCACCAGCGGCGAGACCAGTTGGAACAGATACATGATGAACGAGGTCAGGGTGGCCATGTTCATCTCGCCGCGGGCCACCCAGGACATGCCGACACCCACGACGACGGCCAGCGCGCCCTGCGTGCCGACGTTCATGGACGGCATCAGCAGGGCGTTGTAGGCGTTGACCCGGATGCCCGAACGCCGCGCCTTGTCGGCCAGCTTGCCGATGCGGGCGGCCTCCCGGGGCTCGGCACGGGACGCCTTGACCGTGGGGAGCGCGGAGAGCACCCGCTGGATGTCGCTGGCGAATTCGCCGGTGTCATCCCGGTTTTCCAGGGCCACCTTGCGCAGCTTGCGGGCGAGCGCGATGGAGATGATGCTGGCGACGCCGAGGCAGCTGATGGTGATGACCATCAGCCACAGATCGATGAGGAACATCAGCACGACGCCACCGATGACCGTGGCGCCGCTGATAATCAACTGAGCAAGGCTCTGCGAGAGGGCGATTTTCACCAATGAGGTATCGGTGACCGTGCGGGTGAAAATATCGCCTTGGGACTGTTTACCGAATGCGGTGAGGTCGGCGCGCAGAAGTCGTCCGGTCAAGATGTCACGGACATCGAAGACGATATTCTCCCCGGCCCGGCCGATAATGTAGGCCTGCAGCGAGGAGAAAAGGGCGCCCGCGCAGAAGAGCCCGACCAGCTGCGCAATGGGTTGGGCCAGCGAGCCGCCTTGGCCCGCCGTCTTGATCAGTTCGCCGATGGCCCAGGGCTGGGCGAGCGAGGCAGCTACCCCGAACAAACCCAGCAGTACGCCTGTGACCAGCAACGTGGTGTGCTGTCTGAAGACACTCGCGACCGACCCGGTGCCGTTTCCGGTCCCACCTCTCAGGCTCGCGTGGTGCGCATGACTCGCCAAGAGTGCTCCCCCCGTATTGACGACGGTCGCTTCGTGCGCGCGGCAAGGCCTGCCTGATGAGGATCCGTCGTCAAGGTGTTCGAAGCTAGCACGACGCCCTATATCAAGTTACGAGTTAGTTGATTCGATGTCGCACCTCCCTTGGACAAGTAGCAGCCGTACGCGACCGGCGTAAGTTAATTGCTTTGTTGTTTACTTGGCCCGTTCCTCCGGGGCTGGCTACGATTACTCTCTTACGAAGCCGGCGGCCGACCTCCGCACCGACCGAGTGGGCCCCACCATGGGGCTGCCCAGGGGACGGACCCTCAGCGGCAGACTTGAAACACGCCAAAGATTCTCCGTCCACCGCGTTACTTGTCTTTCCGCACGCTCGCGCGACAAGGCCGCACCGCCGAAGCGCTGACCACGGAGAACCCCCTGGCCTGCGTTATCCGTGTCAGGTGCGCGCCGGCTGCCGCCCTAGAAGCCGCGGGTGCGCTTGGCGGCGCGGCGGCCGCCGGCGGCCTCCTCGACACCGGGCGCGCGCAGGAAGAGCCGGGCGACTTCGGCACCGAGGTTCACGCCGACGGCGATGGCGAGCGCCAGCGAGGCGGCCTGCACCAGGGACGGCAGCCCCTGCGACAGATGCCCCTGGGCGAAGTTGAGCAGGCCGAAGTACGTGGCACTACCGGGCAGCAGCGGGCCGATGGCCGCCGTGACGTACGGCAGTGCGGACGCATAGCGGTAGCGGGAGAGCAACTGCCCGAAGAGACCGACCAGTCCGGCGGCAATGGCGGTGGCGGGCACCACGTTGATCTCGGCGCGGTAGACGAGGGTGCCGTAGACGACCCAGGCGACCCCGCCGTTCAGCGTCGCGAACGCCACCGTGTTGCGTTCCTGTTGGAGCAGCACGCAGAAGGCCAGCGCCAGCAGCATGGCCGCGACGATCTGAACCAGCGGCTCGTTGTACTGCTGCAGCGCCTGCTCCGGGTTGAGCCGCCGCAGATCGGGATTGAGCTGCAGACCGATGTAGAGCACGCTGAGCACGCCGACGACGATGCCGACGATGAGATAGCCGACCTCCAGCAGACGGGCGGCGGCGGTGATGTAGTAGCCGGTCAGCCCGTCGTGCACACCGGCGACCAGCGCCCGCCCCGGGATCAGCGCGAACAGTCCACCGGTGATGACCGCGGACGCCTGGACGCTGGCGTGCGCCAGACCGAAGGCGACGCCCACGGCGGCGGGCGGCATCGCGGCGACCACGAACTGGTAGAACTCCGGCAGCCCCCGCCCGGACGCGAGCCAGGCCAGCCGGTCACCGAGCATCGAGCCCACCGCGGCCGCGACGAACACCAGCATATTGCCGCCGACCAGCATGGATGCCGCACCGGACAGCAGCCCGGAGGCCACCGTCAGGGCCCAGCTCGGGTAGGGGTGGCGATTACGGCGGATCTCGGCGAGGCCGCGGTAGGCCTCTTCGAGGGTGATGCCCTCGGAGGTGATGTCGTCGACGAGCCGGAAGACGGCGGACAGCCGGTTGTAGTCGACGCCACGGCGCCGGACCGTGCGGCTGGCCGTCACCGGGTCGTCGACCAGCGACGGCTGGTACGAGATCGACAGCAGGGTGAAGGTGACGGTCGGCTCGACCCGCTCCAGCCCGTAGGCGTGCGCCACACCGAACATCGCGGCTTCGACGTCCTCCGCGCCCTCACCGCCGGCCAGCAGGATCTCGCCGATACGCAGCGTTAGGTCGAGGACGCGGGGTACGGCCGGGCCGGTGTCCTCGTCGCCGCGCTCCAGGCGCTCGGGGACCGGCCGCTCCCCCACCGGCATCCGCAGCATCGTGCGCATCCGGTCCTGCCAGGGCGCCTCCTTGGTGAGGCGGACGACCGGTATGCCGTGCGGCGGGGTGAAGGCGGCGCCCATGGCGGTGGCGCCGACGGGCATCGGGTGCTGGCCGGTGGCGCCGCTGGGCGGCGTGAACGCCGAGCCCTCCTGCTCGGCCGGGGTCTCCGGGCGCAGACCCGCGGGCAGCGCGAACTCGGAGGTGGGGTGCTCTTCCTCGGGGGCCGGCGGGTACGGCACGCCCAGCGGAGGGGTGAAGGCGCTGTGCGCCTCGTCCGACGCGGGCTTGCGGTCCTCGGGGGTACCGCTCGGGTCCGGGGCACCGCTGCTGCCGCTGGTACCTCGCTGGCCGCGTTGTGGGTCCGACGCCACGGATCTCCGCTCCTCGTACGCCTCCTGACAGGTGTCAAGGACACGATGCCTGATGGCCGTGCGCTGCGCTTCCTTGGGGCGGACGTTTTCGGCTGCGCCGTCGTGCCGCTTTCGGGAACTCATCGCTCACGCCTGCCCCGGGCCTGGTGGGAGCACTCCCGGGGGACGGCTGTACGGGAGGCGGGCGGAGGCTGCGGGACGGGGGCCCGGTGGGGGCAGGGTCGGAAGCGCGGCAGGGAGCCCGGCGGCGGGTCCGGGCGCGGGGTCAGCGCTTGGCGTGCCGGCCGCGGCGCGAGGGCTCCGCGGGGGTGGCGCTCTGGGTGGCGCCCGGCGCGCCCGGCGCGGGGGCCTCGTTGGCTTCCTTCTTCGCCTTGCCGCGTGCCCGGAGGAACTCGATGGCGATCGGCACCACGGACACCAGCACGATCGCGATCAGGATCAGCTCGATGTGCTTGTGGACGAAGGCGACGTTGCCCAGCAGGGCGCCGAGCAGCGTGACACCGGCGCCCCACAGGACGCCACCGACGATGTTGAAGGTGAGGAAGGAGCGGTAGTTCATCCGGCTCACACCGGCGATGATCGGCGTGAAGGTCCGCACGATCGGCACGAAGCGGGCCAGGATCAGCGACTTGGGGCCGTACTTCTCGAAGAAGTCGTGCGCCTTCTCGACGTTCTCCTGCTTGAAGAGGCGGGAGTCGGGACGCTTGAAGAGCGAGGGGCCGACCTTGCGGCCGAAGAGATAGCCCACCTGGTCGCCGATGACGGCCGCCAGCACAATCAGGAAGCACACCAGCGCCAGCGGCTGGTCCAGCTTGTTCGTCGTCACCAGCAGGCCCGTGGTGAACAGCAGCGCGTCACCCGGCAGGAAGAAGCCGATCAGCAGGCCGGACTCCGCGAAGACGATGACCAGGACGCCGATCAGGCCGAATGTCGCGATCAGGTAGTCCGGGTCCAGCCACTGGGGGCCGAGCGCGAGAGTATTCACGGGGTGAAGGCTCCTGGGTCGAGGGCGCCGGATCGTGCGGTGCGACGAGCGAAGCGACGGGGTGGAGGCGCGTGTGCGGCCCAAAGCTATCAACGCCGGACGGCCCGCCGTGGTTCCAGGCGGGCGCCTGCGCCCCCACCCGACGGCCCCCGACCGCTGGCCGAGCCCCCGGGGCCGGGTGATGCTGGCCACAAGGAGGTGTGCGGCATGGGCATCGAGGAGTACGGCGGCGGGCAGCACGCCCAGTCCGACGTCCTGGTGGTGACGACCAACGACGTCCCGGGGTTTCACGTGGAACGGGTGATCGGCGAGGTCTTCGGCCTGACGGTGCGCTCCCGGCACCTCGGCAGCCAGATCGGCGCGGGCCTGAAGTCGATGATCGGCGGCGAGCTGCGGGGCCTGACCAAGACCCTCGTCGAGACCCGTAACCAGGCGATGGAGCGGCTGGTGGAGCAGGCCCGCTCGCGGGGTGCGAATGCGGTGCTGATGTTCCGCTTCGATGTCACGGAGGCCGCGGACGTGGGCACCGAGGTGTGTGCCTACGGGACGGCAGTGGTACTCGCTCCGCTGAGCTGAGCGCGCGCCGGGCCCGGACCGTACGAGCTGGTGGCGCGTCCGGTCCGGGACCGTACGGGCCGGGGGCCGGACGGGCGGTGGCGGGACGGGCGGTGGCCGGACGGCCGGGGCAGCGTCCGGATGCTGAAATCCGATGAGGCGGCGGACCGCGGGTGAGATCCTGCCGCCCATGCTGGGGATAACGGATCTGTCCACGTATCTGGTGGGGCTGGCGCTGATCATTCTGCTGCCGGGCCCGAATTCGCTGTACGTCGTGTCGGTGGCGGCCCGGCGCGGCCCGCGGGTGGCGTACCGGGCGGCGGCCGGGGTGCTGTGCGGCGACACCGTGCTGATGACGCTGTCGGCGGGCGGGGTGGCCTCGCTGCTGCAGACCAGCCCGGTGCTGTTCGCCGTGGTCAAGTTCGCCGGCGCGGGCTATCTGACGTGGCTGGCGGTCGGGATGCTGCGCGGCGCCTGGGCGCTGTGGCGCGGCCGGGAGGCGCGGCGGTCCGAGCCCGGCGAGGCGTCGCAGGCGCCGAAGGAGGCCGTCGAGCGGCCGTACCGCAGGGCGCTGGTGGTCAGTCTGCTCAACCCGAAGGCGATCTTGTTCTTCATCTCCTTCTTCGTGCAGTTCGTGGACCCGTCGTACGCCCACCCGGCGCTGTCGTTCCTGGCGCTCGGCGCCTGGGCGCAGCTGTTCAGCTTCACCTATCTGTCGGTCCTCATCTTCAGCGGGACGTTCCTGGCGGCGACCTTCCGCCGCCGCAAGCGGCTGACGGCCGGGCTGTCGGCGGGCGCCGGGGCGGCGTTCCTCGGTTTCGCGGCGAAGCTGTCGCTGGCGAGCGCGGGCTGAGCCGGCGCCGGGGCGGCGCGTACGACGCGGGAGCGGGCGGGCGGCGGTCCTTCGGGGCGGCCACCCGCCCGCTCCCGCTTCCACTGGGTGAACCCTGGAGGCCACGTACCCCCTATGCCCTTATTGTCGGGTTCCAGGAGGTACGTCCATGCCCGTGCACGACGTCAAGGTCGCCGTCATCTACTACTCCTCGACCGGCACCGTCGCCGAGCTCGCCCGCCGGATCGCGGATGCGGCCGAGCACGCCGGGGCCGACGTACGCCTGCGCCGGACCGCGGAACTCGCCCCGCAGACCGCGATCGACGCCAACCCGGCCTGGGCGGCGAACGCCGCCGCCACCGCCGACATCATGGAGGCCGCCCACGAGGACATGCTCTGGGCGGACGCGGTGATCTTCGGCTCCCCCACCCGCTTCGGCAATGTGACCTCGCAGCTCAAGCAGTACATCGACACCCTGGGCGGCCTCTGGCAGCAGGGCAGACTGGCCGACAAGGTCTACAGCGGCTTCACCGCGAGCGCCACCAAGCACGGCGGCCAGGAATCCACCCTGCTCGCGCTGTACCACACCATCCACCACTTCGGCGGCATCCTCGTGACGCCGGGCTACACCGACCCGGCGAAGTACTCCGACGGCAATCCCTACGGCACCTCGCACGTCGGCGGCCCGGACACTCCGCTCGACGACGACGCCCGCACCGCCGCCCGCATCCAGGCGGAGCGCGTCGTGAAGTTCACCAAGGCCATCAAACACGGCCTCTCACCGGCCAGTTGACGGGTAGTGGCGACAACATGACTCTGCACAAAGGCGCATCGGCATCCGACCGCAAGCAGACCGGGAACCCGGTCAACCCCTTCTACGGCGAGGCCGACCCGATCGCCGGAATGGAGACCGCACCCCCGCAGCACACCCTGCCCGACGGCCCGCTCGCCCCGCACAACGCCTATCAGTTCGTGCACGACGAGCTGATGCTGGACGGCAACTCCCGGCTGAACCTGGCGACGTTCGTCACGACCTGGATGGAGCCGCAGGCCGCCGTCCTGATGGCGGAGTGCCGGGACAAGAACATGATCGACAAGGACGAGTACCCGCGCACCGCCGAACTGGAGAAGCGGTGCGTGGCGATGCTCGCCGACCTGTGGCACGCGCCCGACCCCTCGTCCGCCATGGGCTGCTCCACCACCGGGTCGAGCGAGGCCTGCATGCTCGCCGGGATGGCCTTCAAACGGCGCTGGATGCAGCGCAACCAGGACCGTTATCCGGGCAGCGCCCGGCCCAACCTGATCATGGGCGCCAACGTCCAGGTCTGCTGGGAGAAGTTCTGCAACTTCTGGGAGGTCGAGGCCCGCACCGTCCCGATGGAGGGCGACCGCTTCCATCTGGACGCGGCCTCGGCCGCCGAGCTGTGCGACGAGAACACCATCGGCGTCGTGGCGATCCTCGGCTCGACCTTCGACGGGTCGTACGAGCCGGTGGCCGACATCTGCGCGGCGCTCGACGAGGTCCAGGAGAAGCGGGGCTGGGACATCCCGGTCCATGTGGACGGCGCGTCCGGCGCCATGATCGCGCCCTTCCTCGACCCGGAGCTGATGTGGGACTTCCGGCTGCCGCGGGTCGCCTCCATCAACACCTCGGGGCACAAGTACGGCCTGGTCTACCCGGGCGTCGGCTGGGCGCTGTGGCGCGATTCGCAGGCGCTGCCCGAGGAGCTGGTCTTCCGCGTCAACTACCTGGGCGGCGACATGCCGACCTTCGCCCTCAACTTCTCCCGGCCGGGCGCCCAGGTCGCTGCGCAGTACTACACCTTTCTGCGGCTCGGCCGGGCGGGCTACCGTGCCGTACAGCAGGCGACCCGCGACGTGGCCGGCTCGATGGCCGAACGGATCGGCGCGCTGGGCGACTTCAGACTGCTCACCCGGGGCGACCAGCTGCCGGTCTTCGCCTTCACCACCGCGGACCACGTCACCGCGTTCGACGTCTTCGACGTGTCCCGGCGGATGCGGGAACGCGGCTGGCTGCTGCCCGCCTACACCTTCCCCCCGAACCGCGAGGACCTGTCCGTCCTGCGGGTGGTCTGCCGCAACGGCTTCTCCATGGACCTCGCCGATCTGTTCCTCGCGGACCTGGAGCAGCTGCTGACCGAACTCCGGGAGCAGTCGGGCCCGATGCAGCGCCCGGAGAACGTGGCCACGGCGTTCCACCACTGAGCTCAGTGCGCGGGGGCGGCGCCGCCCTCGCTCTCGTCCCCGACCTCGTCCGGACGCCCGTCACGGCCCTCGTCCGGCGCCGCGTCCTTCTTCGCGTACGGGTTCTCCTCCCCGTCCGCCAATACGCCGACGAACGGCTCCCCTTCACCGGCGAAGACGTACGCCCCGCCCTCGATCCGCTCGATCAGCCCGCGGGTCCACTCGGCGCCGCTGTCCGAGGAGTGCACCCACATCTGCATGATCTCGCCGATGTGGCCGAGCTGCCCCGGCCCTCCCTCGGGCGTGTAGTACTCGGTGACCGTGCTCCGCCACTCCTCCAGCGCCCGCACCCGCTCCCTGAGCAGCGCCACCGCCTCGTCCCGCGGCAGATCGACGACGAAGCCGATGCCCGCGCTGAGCATGTCGACCTTCTGGTCGTGCCGGGAGAGCGCGGTGCGCAGCAGGGAGAAGTACTCCGCCTCGCCCGCCGCGGTCAGCTCGTACTCGGTACGCGGCGGGCCGCCGGCGGTGCTGGGCGCGATGTCATGGGCCAGCAGCAGCCCTTGCCGGGCCATCTGCTTGAGCGCGTGGTAGATCGAGCCCGGCTTGGCGTGCGACCACTCGTGGGCGCCCCAGTACTCCAGGTCGCCCCGCACCTGATAGCCGTGCGCCCGGCCGTGCTGCCGCACGGCGCCCAGTACCAGCAGCCGGATCGCCGACATCGTCTCCTCTATCCTCGCGCCCCTGCCGTCAGCCTAGAGGGCCCCGGCAGGGCGCCGGGCTACCCCTGCTGCGCCGCCCGCTCCTCGTCGACCAGCACAAAGGCCGTCTTCCCGTCCAGGGACTCGCGGAGGATGTCGGCGTGACCGGCGTGCCGGGCCGTCTCCTCGATCAGGTGCAGCATCAGCCAGCGCATCGACTGCCGGGCCTGCGGCGGGAACCACGGCTTCTCGGGCAGCGGGAAGGTCTCGTCCAGGCTCGGCAGGGAGCGGAGGAACTCCTCGGTGCGCCGCGCGACGCCGTCCCAGAACGTCAGCATGCCGGCCAGCGTCTCGCCGTCTTCGAGCTGGAAGCTCAAGTGCCAGGTGTCCTGGGTCCGCTCGATGGAGTGCGGCAGCTCCTGCGCCCTCTCCACCCAGCTCTGCTCGGTCTGCGCAACATGCTTGACCAGCCCGGCCAGCGACAGCTCACTGGCGCTCGGCCGCTCGTTCGCCCGGTCCTCGGTCAGCCCCAGGACCGCCCGCCGCAGCCCGCCGCGCTGGGCCTCCAGGAAGGCCAGCAGCGCGCCGGCCTCGTCGCCGTGTGCCTCGGCAGGTACGAATGTGGGCATGGGCTCCGCCTTTCGTGACATCCCTCGGCGGCCGGCCGTTTCGCCGTCCGCCTTTCGACGTCACTCACGTTAGGAGCCCTTGCGGTCAGCTTCTGTCCGCAATCCGCAGCCGCTCGCCGCGGGGTGCTCCGCTCAGAACGGGAACTGCGACCGCCCGTGCTGGATGGAGATCCACTTGGTCGTGGTGAAGGCCTCCACCATCGCGTCGCCGTTCAGCCGCCCGACACCGGAGCTCTTCGCGCCGCCGAAGGGCACGATCGGCTCGTCGTGCACCGTGGCGTCGTTGACGTGGAACATCCCGGTCTCGATCCGCTTGGCGAACTGCACCCCGCGCTCGATGTCACCGGTGTGCACGGCGCCGCTGAGCCCGTACGGCGTCGCGTTGGTGAGGCGCACCGCCTCCTCGTCACCGTCGAACGGCACCAGCAGCACGACGGGACCGAAGATCTCCTGCTGGAGCAGTGGGGAGTCCGCCGCCAGCCCGCTCAGCACGCTCGGGCCGACCAGCGTGCCCCGGGTCTCGCCGTGGACGAGCGCCGAGGCGCCGTCGGCGACGGCGCGGTCCACCAGCGAGCTGACGGCCTCGGCCTGGCCCTCGTTGATCAGCGGGCCGATATGGGTCTGCGGGTCGGTGGGGTCGCCCACCTTCAGCGACCGGACCTTGGCCACGAACTTCTCGGTGAACTCCCGCTCCACGGCGCGGTCCACGAGCACCCGGTTGGCGGCCATGCAGACCTGGCCCTGGTGGACGAAGCGGCTGAAGACCGCGGCGTCGACCGCGTAGTCCACATCGGCGTCGTCGAGGACGACCAGGGCGCTGTTGCCGCCCAGTTCCAGCACGGAGTGCTTGAAGTGCGCGGCGGCGACCGTCGCGACATGCCGGCCGACCTTCTCGGAGCCGGTGAAGGAGATGGTCTTGGGCACCGGGTGCTCGATGAGCGCATCGCCGATCTCGGCGATATCGGTGACGACGACATTGAGCACGCCCGCCGGCAGCCCGGCCTCCTCGAAGATCCTGGCGACCAGACCGCCGCCGCAGACCGGGGTGTTCTGGTGCGGCTTGAGGACGACGGCGTTGCCGAGCGCGAGGGCCGGCGCGACGGACTTGATCGACAGCAGGAAGGGGAAGTTGAAGGGACTGATGACGCCGACGACACCGACCGGGAGCCGGTAGAGGCGGTTCTCCTTGCCGTCGATCGGCGAGGGGAGGATGCGGCCCTCGGCACGCAGCGCCAGCTGGATCGCCTCGCGCAGGAACTCCCTGGCCAGATGGAGCTCGAAGCCCACCTTGGCGAGGGTGCCGCCGACCTCGGCGGCGATCGCCGCGGCCAGCTCCGCCTCACGGTCGTCGATGATCCGCAGCGCACGCTCGAAGACGAGCCGCCGGCTGTAGGGGTTGGTGGCGCCCCACGCCTTCTGGGCGCGCTCGGCCGCACGGTAGGCCTGGTCGATCTCCTCGACCGTGGCCACGGGTATGGAGGTCAGCTTCTCGCCGTTATAGGGATTGAAGTCGACGATGTCCCATGAGCCGCTTCCCGAGCGCCACTCACCGTCGATGAACTGATACGCCAACTCGTCGAAGTAGGACATGCCATCCCGATCTGGAGAACAGGGCGCTCAGGGCGCCGTATGGGGGGTGTGCTGACTCCTGATGGCACGCCATCCTACCGACGCGTCACATAAGTTGGAGCAGCCCGCGCAGCAGGTCCCTGGTCTCGGCCGGATTCGGCCCCTCTTCCTGGAGGCGGTCCATCACCCGCCCGTACTGCGCCACCTCTTCGGGCTTGTCCACGTAGAGCGCGCTCGTCAGCTGCTCCAGATACACCACGTCCGGCAGGCCCGACTCCTGGAAGCCGAGCATGGTGAACGCGCCGCTCTCGCCCGCGTGCCCGCCAAGACTGAAGGGCATCACCTGCAGCCGCACATTGGGACGCTCGGACACCTCGATCAGATGCTTCACCTGCTCGCGCATCACCGCGCGTTCGCCGTACGGGCGCCGCAGCGCGGCCTCGTCCAGCACGCAGTGGAACTGCGCCGACCGCTCGGCCACCAGCAGCTTCTGCCGCTCCATGCGCAGCGCGACCCGGCGCTCTATCTCTGCCGGACCGGCGTCCGGCATGCCGCGTCTGACGACCGCCTGGGCGTAGTTCTCGGTCTGCAACAGCCCGTGCACGAACTGGACTTCGTAGACCCGGAGCAACGAAGTGGCTCCTTCCAGACCGACATACGTCTGGAACCAGCCGGGCAGCACATCGCTGTAACTGTGCCACCAGCCCGCCACATTCGCTTCCCGGGCCAGGGACAGCAGCGCCTCACGCTCCTGCGCGTCGCCGACCCCGTACAGGGTGAGCAGATCCTCCACATCCCGTGCCTTGAAGCTCACGCGGCCCAACTCCATGCGGCTGATCTTCGATTCGGACGCACGGATCGAGTAGCCGGCCGCCTCGCGGGTTATCCCACGCGACTCACGCAGCCGACGGAGCTGCGACCCGAGCAGGATCCGCCGCACCACCGACCCGCTCGACTCACTTGCGGACACCTCTCAGACCCTCCTGTGACCCCACCCCGTCCAACAGAGGGCCGCAAGTCTGCCACGTTCGGGCTTCGTTGAGTGCTCATCCGGTTACGGATGTGTGAGGCCCCCGCAAGCCCTCCACACAAATCAGCCGGAAGAATTCCCAACGAACCGGTGCGTGCCCCCGCAATCACGGCACGTGCACGTGCATCTGCCCTTGCATCTGTCTCGGACATTGGGAACCATGGGCGTCGCACGCATGCACGCTCGTGAAAGATCCGCCAGATCCGCCAGATCCGGCTGCCCGGCCAGGGTCATGACGTCCGCGAACGCCAGGAGTGCCTCGCATGGGGACCAAGGTTTTGACCATGCTCGAGCCGTTATGGCAGGGCTTTCCTCCCGTCGACCCCCTGGCCGTCTCCGGATCCGCGTCCCGCACGCTCCCGCCGCGCTATGAATCGGTGCGCAGCGCACGGGCGTTCACCCGCGAGACGCTGCAGGGCTGGGATCTCGACGAGCTCTTCGACTCGGTCGCGCTGGTGGTCTCCGAACTCGTCACCAACGCCCTGCGGCATGCGATCCTCGCCGCCCCGGAGCAGCACGACACCACCCCGCCCGCCCGGCTGCATCTGATGCGCTGGTCCTCCCGGCTGATCTGCGCCGTACGGGACCCGAGCGACGACTCACCGGTCGCCGGCGAGGCGGACTCCGCCGCGGAGTCCGGTCGCGGGCTGTATCTGGTGGACTCCTTCAGCGACAGCTGGGGCTGGCACCCGCTGGCCGGCTCCTCGCACGGCAAGATCGTGTGGGCGCTCTTCCGGCTGCCGTAGCCGTTCCGCACACCGGGCGCTCCGCCATGGGCGGGCGCCCGGTTGGCGTGTGCGGACTCTCGCCGCCTCCGGGCCCTCCGGGGCGCGCGCCCGCGGCCGTCCGGCTCGCGACGCCGCCCGGTCGCGTACGGGCACGCCGTCCCGTACCGGCGCTCAGTCCCGTACGAGGTGGTCGAACTCCCCGTCCTTGACGCCGAGCAGCATCGCCTGGACCTCGGCCGGTGTGTAGATGAGCGCGGGGCCGTCCGGGAAGCGGGAGTTGCGGACCGCGATGTCACCCCCTGGCAGCTTGGCGAACTCCACGCAGGACCCCTGGGAGTTGCTGTGCCGGCTCTTCTGCCATGTCACCTCGTGGAGATCCGTGGCGGCCATGCCGTTGTATGCGTGGGGCACAGGGGTCTCCCGGTGATAAATGGTGTCAACTGCCCGGGAGCATAGCTCCGTTCTCATGCGGATGCATGCGCAGATGCACGTGCACGACAGCCGGTACCGAGCCGGTCACCGCTCGTCGAGCACCGTCCCCAGCCGCTCGCCCACGCTCGCCCGCAGGCCGCCGCCCATGAGCCGGTGCGTCGCTACCTGGTACGGCTCACCGGGGCCGAACCCCTCACGGCCGAGGAAGAGACGTGTGCCACGCCCCTCGGGTTCCAGGGTGCAGGTGCCAGGCCATTGCCGCCTTCACCGTGACGCATACGGGAGCAGCGCCATCTCCCGGGCGTTCTTGACCGCCCGGGCCAGCTGCCGCTGCTGCTGCGCGGTGACCCGGGTGATCCGGCGGCTGCGGATCTTGCCACGGTCGGAGAGGAACTTGCGCAGCAGATCGGTGTCCTTGTAGTCGATGTAGGTGATGCCCGCCGCATCCAGCGGATTGCGGCGCGGCGGGGGCGTCCGGCGCGAGTCGTGCCGACGGGGCATGAGAACTTCCTTGTCCGTGCAGGGCGGACCGGCCGTCACAGGGGACGTGGCCGGCGTTACGAAACGGGATCGAGCAGGGCGTCGAAGGCGGGCGGCAGGCTCTTCCAGGACGACGGGCCGCCCGCGTACTCGGCATCGGTGAGCAGACACGAATCCAGCAGGGACCGCAGGCCCTCGCGGTCCAGGCCGGGCGAGGTGAAGACCAGGTGCTGGGCGCGGTCCCCGTGCTCGGGGTGCCAGTCCAGCGCGGCCGCGGCCCGGCGCATCGGCGGCACCAGCTCCCAGGCCGCGTCCGGGAGCGAGGCCAGCCACGGCCCGGCGTTCTCCACACACAGCGCACCGCCGGCCGCGTCCCAGGACAGCAGCGTGTCCGGGCGGTCGGCCAGCCAGAACCGGCCCCGGCTGCGGGCGGCCGCGCAGGTCAGATCCTCCAGCGCGGTGTAGAGGCGGCCGGGGTGGAAGGGGCGGGTGTGCCGCCAGACGAGGGTGCCGACGCCGTCCGCGTCGGCCTCCTGGGGCAGCAGCGCACAGGCCGGGTGCTGACGCGCCGCGGCCGCCGCCACATCGAAGCCGGCCGTCGCCGCGGCCGCCAACTCCTTCGATGCGACGGGCACTTGGTGTGCCATCGGATGCAGCTGGGCGAGCAGCGCGAGGTCGGCCGGCTCCGCTTCCTCCTCCCCCGCCGCGATCGCCAGCACCGGGGCGTACTCCAGCTGCCGCGCCCAGGTGTCGGCGACGGTGCGCTGGTCGGAGGCCGCGGCGGCGAGGCCCGCCTCGGCGAGGTCGTCGCCGCAGCCGAGGTAGGGCAGCAGCAGTGCCGGGTCGACGGCGGTGATCACCCCGGTGAGTGCGAGGTTCTCGCTGCCGCAGGACGTGATCACCTCGGCCATGGCCTTGGGCTCGACCGAGTCCCACAGTTCGACGACCGCCAGCCGGCAGGTCCGCCCGGCGGCCAGCCGCTCCAGCTCGGGCACCAGGTCCTCGCGCAGCGCACAGCAGGCGCAGTCGTTGACCAGCGGTACGTCGGCGGTGTCGAGCGTGCCGCCGGCATCGCGGACCGTGCGCCGCACGGTGCCTTCGACGGCCGAGGCGAGGTCGTGGTGGAGGGCGACGCTGCCGGGCACGGACCGCAGCAGCCGCTCGACGGCGGCCTGCCGCGCCTCCGCATGCAGGCCGCCGAGCAGCACGACGTCGAGCCGCTCCATCAGCGGGCCCGCTTGCCGTAACGGCGCTCGAACCGCTCGACGCGGCCGGCGGTGTCCAGCACCCGGGCGGTGCCCGTGTAGAAGGGGTGGCTCGCCGAGGAGATCTCGACGTCGATGACGGGATAGGTGTTCCCGTCCTCCCACTCGACCGTCTTGTCACTCGTGGCGGTCGAGCGGGTCAGGAAGGCGTAGTCGGCGGCCCGGTCGCGGAAGACGACGGGCCCGTAGGCGGGGTGGATTCCGGACTGCATCGCTGTCCTCAGCGCTCCTCTCGGAAAGCGACGTGACGGCCGGCCACCGGGTCGTACTTGCGCAGTTCCAGGCGGTCGGGGTCGTTACGGCGGTTCTTGCGGGTGACGTACGTGTAGCCCGTGCCGGCGGTGGACCGGAGCTTGACGACCGGGCGTAGTTCATTGCGAGCCATGCAGGTAGTATACGGAAATGGTTTCCATTTTCAATAGCCGCCCACCAGGGGCTCCGACCGGAAGGACCGCACCGTGTCCGCCCACTGCCAGCTGACCGGCCGCAAGCCGGGCTTCGGCAAGACCGTCTCCCACTCGCACCGGCGCACCCCGCGCCGTTTCGACCCCAACATCCAGCGCAAGCGCTACTGGCTGGAGAGCGAGGGCCGGCACATCCGGCTCACCCTCAGCGCCAAGGGCCTCAAGACCGTGGACGTCATCGGGATCGAGGCGGCCGTCGCCCGTATCCGCGCACGAGGGGAGAAGGTCTGATGGCCAAGCAGAGCAAGATCGCCAAGAACGAGAAGCGCCGCGCGACGGTGGCCCGCTACGCGGCCCGGCGGGCCCTCCTCAAGGCCGTCATCCGCAGTCCGCACACCCCCGAGGAGGAGCGCACCGCCGCCCGGCGCGAGCTGTCCCGCCAGCCGCGGGACGCCAGCGCCACCCGGGTACGCAATCGCGACAGCGTCGACGGCCGCCCCCGCGGCTACTTCCGCGCCTTCGGTCTGTCCCGCGTACGGCTGCGCGACCAGGCGCACGCGGGCTATCTGCCGGGCGTCCGCAAGTCCAGCTGGTAGCCGTGCCCCGGCCGCCCGGCGCCGGGGGCGCACCCTGGACCGGGCGGCCGGGCCGTTGGGGTCATACTGGACAGAACGTCCGCCGGCCCCCGACGAAAGCGAGCGCGTCCATGCTCCGCAACGCCTTCGAGCCCTGGCACCTGATCCTGATCGTCGCGGTGCTCGTGCTGCTCTTCGGCTCCCAGAAGCTTCCCGACATGGCGCGCGGTCTCGGCCGCTCGATGCGGATCCTCAAGTCCGAGGCCAAGGCCCTCAAGGACGACGCGCCCGCCGAGGCGCCCCGCCAGGGATCCACCGGCGCCCACTGACGCCGGGCCCGGCGGCGCTCAGTGGTCGCCGCCCTCGTCGATCAGCCGCCGCACCTCGCGGTCGATCAAGCCGAGCCGGGCCTCGGCGACCAGCGGCACCGCACGCCGCTGCCGCCGCGCCTCGGAGAGATCGATATCGACGGTGACCAGGTAGGGCTCCCATTTGGGCGCCTGCGCCACCACCGCGCCCCGCGGGTCGACAGCCCGCGAGCCGCCCCAGAACGCCGCCCCGTGCTCACTGCCCACCCGGTTCACGAAGACCACCCAGCACTGCAGCATCTTCGCCGTATAGGACAGCAGGGTGTCCCAGTACAGGCCGGTGTCCATCGCCTCCGGATCCAGGCTCGCCGCGCTGGCGGTCGGCACGAACAGCACCTCGGCGCCGTCCTGCACGGCCAGCCACGGCAGCGCCGGCTGCCAGGCGTCATTGCACACCAGCGTCGCGCCCCGGCCGCCGCTCCTGGACTTCGTCAGGTCGTACGCCCGTAGCGACTGCCCCGGGCTGACGTGCTTGCGCTCCTCCCAGGCCAGGTAGTTGGGGAGGTAGAGCTTGCGGTGCGCATGCAGCAGGGCACCGTCCGCATAGTGCCCCGCCGTGTTGTACGCCCGCAGACTGGTGTGCTCATGGAAGCCGACCAGCACATCGGGGCCGAGGGTACTGAGCTCCAGCAGCCGGGGATCGTTCGCCTCCAGGGACTCATCGCGCTTGAGCGCTCCCAAGTGGTAGCCGTGCAGGCTCAGTTCGGGAAAGACGACGAGATCCGCGCCCTGCGCCGCCGACTGCTCGATCTGCTCGCGGGCGATCTCGAGATTCGCCTCCACGTCACCGAGCACGCAGTCCGTCTGCGCCAGCGCAATGAGCATGTCCCCACCTCATCGACCGATCGCTTTTGCGGCCTTCGTCCTCATTTTGCCAGAGGCGGCAGGGCCCGGCACGGCCCGCGGCCCGTCCGGTCCCGGCTCGCTTCGCGCACCCGGCGGCCTGCGGGTCCCCACCCATGAGCGACACCGCATCCCTGCCCGTACCGCCGGCCCCCCGTCTCACCCGTTGATCTGCACGATCCGTCGTACGCCCCCGGGGCGGCTGCCGGCCGCAGCGCCGCCCGGCGACAGCTCTGCGACGGCCTGAGGTCGAACCGTCCGGCCCCGCCGGCGGCCGGTTCGACCGGGTGGTGCGGCCGCCGACCGGCCCGCCGGATCCGCTCGGCGGGGCCGCCGAGCCCCCGGCCACCGCCCGACGGCCGTCCCCGCCTCATCTGCGCCGCGGACGCGCCCTGCGCAGCAGCAGCACCCCGCCCAGCAGCAGCCCACCGCCCGTACCTGCCAGCGCGCTCAGCGCACCGGGCCCGGTGGCGGCCAGCAGCCCGGATCCCGCCGAGGACCCGGCCCGCTCCACCTCATCCACGCGGGCGTCCGGTGCGGGGCGCGGGGCGGGCCTGGGGGAATGCGCCACCGGTGCCGGCACCGGGGCAGGATGCTCGGCCCGTTCCGGAGCCGGGCGCTGCACCGGCTCCGCGTGCTTCGCCGGCCCCGCGGTCGTCCAGTGCACCCCCGGGGCGCCTCCCCCCTCCGGAGGCTGCGGGGCCACGCGAGGCCGCTGCCCCGGAAACGGTTGCTGAACGGCCGGCGCACCGTTCCCGCACCGGTTGCCAAATGCCGGGTTGAGCGCCGCGCCCGCATCCACCGAATTGCCACACGCATTGACCGGCGTGTCCACGGTCACCTGGATGTTGTTCCCGGACAGCACCCCGGGAGAGTTCGTCGTGCTCCCTCCGGCGCCGGCATCCGCGTACGCCGCGCTGCAGTTCGCGCCGAGCACGCCCGACGCCGCCACCACGAACACGCACGCCTTCAGGCTCTGTCGCATCTCTCGTCCTTCCTCCACAGTCATGGCGCACGGCCCGCCGCCCGCCGCTCCCCGTGCCGCTCACACGACCGGGCGGTCGGCAGCGCATACGCGGCGCCGACCGCCCGGGGACACAAGCGGCGGACATGTCCCAGCCGTTGGTCGTCAGCCGTTGCCGACGCCGTTCCCGGAGAGGACCGGGATGTCGTCCAGGATGTGCGACAGCGGATCGTCGCCCTTGACCTGCGACGAGTTCTCGGTGCACTGCTGGTTCTGCGAGCTGGACAGCACGTTGACGTCCTGCGCCGCAATCGGCACCGCGCCGGCCAAGATTTGGAGATCCAGCTTGCCCAGACCGAGGCAAGGCTGGTTCAGCGAGCCCTGGATGAGCCCGAGCTGAGTGCTCAGGTCGCCGCGCGTGGTCGAGTTGCCGTAGACCGACGCCGCCCCGTTTGCGTTGACCGTCCTGGTGCCGTGTTGGTCGCCGATCGCCATGGCCTGCGGCGCGGCCATGGCAGAAGTGCCGACCAACGACGCCGCCACTGCCGCGCCCGCGATCATCTTGTTCATCACGAAAACCCTTCAGGAGAAGAAACTCCCGACACGGGAGCCCTGTTTGAACAACCCGCCATACCGGTTTGAGTTCTGCACCATCACCCGAATAGCTGGCACGAACCAACCCGCAACGACATCAGCGTCGCTGCGGCGGCCGAAAACTCCCAATTCACGTACCAGCAGTGCGACTTATCTGCTCGGCACATCAATTTCCTCTGCATGCCACAGGGCCTGCGAAACCGATGAAATGGATTCGCAGGCCCTGCTTCGTTACGGACGGCATGCCAATGCCCTGGCAGCCCCATCAATCCGACAAGGGCATTGGCAGCTTCCCTCCACACACCATTTCTAACGATCCGGCTCACCGGAGTTCAGTCACGAGCGAATAACATTTCCGCTCGGGAGCCGGACAGCGGAAACCCGGGCCGCCCGGAAGAAGGAGGACCGGGCGGCCCGGGTCGTACGCGGCCGGTCAGTGGTTGTGGACGCCGTTGCCGGAGAGGATCGGAATGTTGTCCAGAATGTGCGACAGCGGGTCGTCGCCCTTTGCCTGCGTCGAGTTTTCCGTGCACTGCTGGTTCTGCGAGCTGGACAGCACATTGATGTCCTGCAGCGCGATCGGGACCGCACCTGCGAGGACCTGGGCAGGAATCTTACCCACAGCGAGGCAGGGCTTGTTCAGCGAGCCCTGGATCAGGCCGATCTGCGGGCTCATGTAACCGTACGTGGTCGAATTCCCGAAGTACTGCGCAGCACCGTTGCCGTTGACGGTGGACGTTCCGTGCTGGTTACCGATCGCCATCGCCTCGGGGGCGGCAGCGGCGGACACGCCGACAATGGACGCAGCCGCGGCCGCGGTCGCCAGAGCCTTCTTGATCATGTTGGTCCTTCGTGTTTCGGGATGCCCTTGGGCCGGGCAGTCTGCCCAACTCACAAGGATGTTTTTGGTTGTTCTCATTCACTCAAACAGCTGCGCCCCGAGCCGTTTTCGACACTCGGCTTCGCGACCTGGCACCGGCGCTCCGAATGAGAAACGGCCGAGACGTGACGCGGCTCCAGGCACTTGAATCCGCAGCCATGTACCGCGAAATCTCGATACCGCTCGAACTCACCTGGCGCGGCTGCGGAGCAGGGAAGTCCACACCCGTCTCCGTGCCTGGGGCGGACAGCTTCGAGGTCCGGCCTGTGGCGGTCAACGCCACCTGCCCCGGAATTACTTGAGCGGCAGCCCACCGAGCAGCGGAGTCTTCTTGGTCGCCCCGGAAACGCCACGGAGCAGCTTCTTCGCGTTGGTCGACCTGACCTTGCCCTCCGCGGCCTTGACCGTATTGATCAGCGGAGTGAGCTGGTGGCCGTCCAGCTGCTTGTTGCTCAGGGCGTCGGTCAGCCCGCCGTTGAGGCTCATGGTCGGAGCGCCGGGCTGGGCGGCGAAAGCGGGGGCGGCGACCCCCAGTGCCATGACGGAACCGGCAACAACCGCAGCAGACTTTGCGTACTTCACTTCAACTGTCCCTTCTCGGGCGGTGCTTGACGGTCCCGCGACATCAGCGCCACGTGAGCAATCACTTTCGCTGCTCGGATCACCGCTTTCAGCGTGACTAACGAGTGCCTTCGTCCGGGGAAACCCTGAAGTTCCGCCCTTCTCGGCTAATCCGTCCGAAAATTGGAGGGGTTATGCAGGTGCCCACTGGAAATGGAGGGAAACCGGCCCCGGCGCACAGGGGACCGCGCACCGGGGCCGGTTCACACCGACACGGCTCGAATTCCTTCGAGTCAGTGGTTCAGGCAGGTGTTGCCGAACGCCGGGTTCAGCAGACCGCCGGCGTTGATGGTGTTGCCGCAGATGTTGATCGGGATGTGGATCGGGATCTGGATGGCGTTCCCCGAAAGCACACCGGGCGAGTTCTTGGCGCCACCCGCGGCACCCGCGTCGGCGAACGCCGGCGCAGCGGAGCCGACCGCCATGAGCGTTCCGGCGGTGATTGCGGCTACCTTTGCGTACTTCACTTTCAGCCCTTCCTTGCAGCGGGTCCGTAGCGAACACGACCGTCGTGTCGCACGGGCTGCTCGCCCGTAACGCCGCTGCCGATATTGGTAACGATTACTCCTCGTGAACGAAACTCTTGCCGGGAAGTTTTCGGAGGAATCGCCCGAAGGGTGCAAGACCGTTTCAGGAGATTGCCACCACGCATACGACGCGGAAAAAACACCGGATTTCGAACGAACGAGGTTCCCGCCGAATACGAATTCCTACCGAAAGGGGGATCGAGAATTTCCGTCCCTACGGTTCGTAACGGGGTACCGCAGGCCCCGGGCCGCTCTGGAAATGAGAGCCGGCGGCCCGGGCCTGCGACCGATGGCCGACTCAGTGGTTGCCGACGCCGTTGCCCGACAGGATCGGGATGTCGCTGAGGATGTGCGACAGCGGATCGTCGCCCTTCGCCTGAGTCGAGTTCTCGGTGCACTGCTGGTTCTGCGAGCTGGACAGCACATTGATGTCCTGCAGCGCGATCGGGACCGCACCTGCGAAGATCTGGGCGTCCACCTTGCCCAGGCCGAGGCAGGGCTTGTTCAGCGAGCCCTGGATGAGCTCCAGCTGCGGGCTCATCTTGCCGAAGGTGGTGGAGTTGCCGAACGCACTCTTGGCACCGTTGCCGTTGACCGTGGACGTGCCATTGTGGTTCCCGATCGCCATGGCCTGCGGGGCGGCAGTCGCCGAGATTCCGACGACGGACGCGGCTACAGCCGTCGTAGCCAGGACCTTCTTGATCACGATTTACCCTTCTCGAAGCGGAGTGCCCGTATCCGGAGCGCACTGGTCAACTCGCTTCTGAGGGTGCGGTTTCGCCGTTTCACCCGAATGCCGCGAAACGATAGATACATATCACTGCCCCTGGGCTCCGCTGCGTTCGGAGCTCTTTGGGCATACGAAAGGCCGGTACGGAATGCGTACCGGCCTTTGCTGCCGAGAGGCCCCACCCGGGCGCAAGCCGGGCCCCAAGCACCGTATGGTGATCAGAGGTTGATGCAGGTGTTGCCGAAGGCCGGGTTCAGCAGCGCGACGGCGTCGACGGTGTTGCCGCAGATGTTGAGCGGCAGGTCGATCGGGACCTGAATGAGGTTGCCGGAGACGACACCGGGCGAGTTCTGGGCAACGCCCGCGGCGCCGGCGCCGCCGTAGGCACTGGCCACACCGGCCCCGCCCACAACGGCAAAGCCCGCGGCGGCGGACAGGACTGCGGCCTTGGAGACAAACTTCACGGTGAACCTCTTCACTGAGCAGCAAGCAGATATCTGTGATGCGCCGCTTTGCGCGACAAGCTGCTCAACGCATCAACAGGGGGAAAGTAGCGCTTCATTCGGGTGAATACGTGAATCGCGAACCCGAAGAATTCGGCGTCATCAGTTCTTCATCATCCTTACACCTGACGCCAATCTCCGGGCGATATCCGGTGGTTGGCAGCGGTGTCGTGTCCCCTGGCTCATGAAGGGGGCCGCTGAGCGGTGCCGGCCTGAGCGATGAGGGGCGGCACCCTGCATCTGCTCTCTGCCGGTGTCGGCGCGGCGCCGCGGGCGGGTTGGAGGCGGGGCCCTCACATCTCGCGCGCCGCACGGGGGACTCGCGGAGGCTTGATGTTCGTACGGAATAGGCGGTCGGCTCCCCCGGCGCCCGTGCGGGCATGTGCCATCCGCGCTGGTCAGGGCCATTGTCAGACCCTGATGCAAGACTCAGGGGCATGAGATGGGCGGTGGTGGAGACGGGCGACGGGGGTGCTCGTCTCTGCCCGCTCGCTCCGGACGGGCGGGCCGCCGGGCCGGTGGTGCAGGAGCCCTCGCTCGCCGCGGCCGTGGGCAGCCGGCCCGAGGTCGAGCGGTGGGTGTGGCGGTCCACGGCGGAGATCTACCGGCCGCTGCTGGCGGCGGGGGTGCGGGTCGAGCGCTGCTATGACGTGGAGGCCGCGGAGGCGCTGCTGATCGGCCATGAGGAGGGGCAGTACGGCCAGCCGCGTTCCCTGGCCGCTGCCTGGGCGCGGCTGCACGGCCTGCCCGTTCCGCAGGACGGTCCTGCCCGTACGGCGCAGACCCAGCCGTCCCTGTTCGAGCCGGGCTCGGTGCCGCTGCCGCCCGGCACGGACGAGCTGGCCGCGCTGCTGGAGGTCTATGCCGGCCAGGTGGCGCGTACGGAGAAAGCGGAGCATCCGGAGCGGATGCGGCTGCTGCTCGCCGCCGAGTCCGCGGGCATGCTGATCGCCTCGGAAATGGGGCGGGCCGGGGTGCCCTGGCGGGCGGATGTGCACCGCGAACTGCTCGACCGGCTGCTGGGCGGGCGCTATCCGGGCGGGCTGGAGCCGCGGAGGATGGCGGAGCTGGCCGATGAGGTGTCCCGGGCGTTCGGCACGGACGCGCGGGTGCGTCCGGATCTGCCGCAGGACATCATCAAGGCCTTTGCCCGGGCCGGGATTTCCCTCACCTCGACCCGCAAGTGGGAGCTCCAGCAGATCGATCATCCGGCGGTGGCGCCGCTGTTGGCATACAAGACGCTCTACCGTCTGCACACCGCCCATGGCTGGTCGTGGCTCCAGCAGTGGGTGCACGACGGCCGTTTCCGCCCCGAGTATCTGCCCGGCGGAACGGTCTCCGGCCGGTGGACCACCAACGGCGGCGGCGCACTCCAGATCCCCAAGGTGGTCCGGCAGGCCGTCCGCGCCGATCCGGGGTGGCGTCTGGTGGTCGCGGACGCCGACCAGATGGAGCCCCGGGTGCTGGCGGCCGTCTCCCGTGACCGGGGGCTGATGGAGGTGGCCGGCAGCGGCGAGGATCTGTACGCGGATCTGGCGGCCCGGGCGTTCGGCGGCGACCGCGACCGGGCCAAGCTCGCCCTGCTGGGCGCCATTTACGGCCAGACCTCCGGCGACGCCCTCAAGCACATGGCCGATCTGCGCCGCCGGTATCCGGCCGCGGTGGCGTATGTGGACGAGGCGGCCCGCGCGGGCGAGGAGGGCCGCCTGGTGCGCACCTGGATGGGGCGCACCTGCCCGCCGGTGTCCGTGGCACCGCCCGACGAGGCGGGGCTGCCCCAGGAGGAGGAGCAGGCGCCGGGGTACCGCACCGGCTCGGCCGCCGCCCGCGCCCGCGGCCGGTTCACCCGTAACTTCGTCGTCCAGGGCAGCGCCGCCGACTGGGCGTTGCTGGTGCTGGCGGCGCTGCGCCGGGCGCTGTCGGAGGGCGGGCTCCGCGCCGAGATGGTCTTCTTCCAGCACGACGAGGTGATCGTGCACTGCCCGGCCGAGGAGGCGGCGACCGTGTCCGGGGCGATCACAGCGGCGGCCGCGACGGCGGGGCGGATCG
The DNA here is from genome assembly GCF_900221035.1 of Streptomyces sp. 2323.1. Lineage (NCBI taxonomy): Bacteria > Bacillati > Actinomycetota > Actinomycetes > Kitasatosporales > Streptomycetaceae > Streptomyces > Streptomyces sp. 2323.1. Next base: position 3,589,300 of record NZ_LT907981.1, read on the forward strand.
CGTTCGGGGACACCCCCGTGCGCTTTCCGTTCACCACGGCGGTGGTGGAGTGCTATGCCGACGCGAAGTGACCGGGGGGGGCGCCGCCGGGAGGGTGTCGGTCGTGGCGGTGAGGGTGCGGTGTGAGCAGAATGCATGGCCCCTACGCGATCATCGGAGGCCCCCTGTGCCCTTCCCGCCGGGAATAACCGTCCATCCTGAACTCGCCCCGTATCTGGATGCCTTGCCGCCGTATGCCGATCCCTTCCAGGACATCGCGGCGACCCGTGAGCGGTTCCGGAAGCTGCTGGCCGCGACCCCGGCCGACCGCACCGGGGTGTCCAGCCGGCGGTACGACATCCCGCGGGAGGACGGCAGCGCCCTGACGGTCGAGGTCTACCGTCCCGAGGTCGCCGAGGGCTCCTCCCCTCCCGGCGCGCTGCCCGCCGTACTGCACTTCCACGGCGGCGGGTACGCCATCGGCCGCGCCCTGCCGGGGCAGGACAAGACGGCCATCGATCTCTGCCGTGCGCTGCCCGCGGTGACCGTCACCGTCGAATACCGTCTCGCGCCCGAGCACCGCTGTCCGGCGGGTGTGGAGGACTGCTATCGCGCGCTGGAGTGGACCGCACAGCGGGCGGCCGAGCTCGGCATCGACCCCGAACGGATCGCCGTCACCGGGAATTCCGCGGGCGGCGGGCTGAGCGCGGCCGTGGCCCTGATGTCCCGCGACCGCGGCGGACCGGCCCTCGCCTACCAGTCGATGTGCGTACCGGACCTCGATGACCGCATCGCCGAGGAGCCGGTCCCGGCGGATACCGACAACGCACCGGCCCCGTGGGTCAACAGCCTCCGCACGATTCGTGCGTCGTGGCAGCACTATCTGCCGGAGGGGGCGGCGGCGGGCGTCTACGCCGCGGCGGCCCGCGCCGAGGACCTCACGGGGCTGCCGCCGGCCTATGTTCTGGTCTGCGATCTCGATCCGCTGCGGGACCCGGGACTGGCGTATGCGCGGCGTCTGATGGACGCGGGCGTGCAGGTCACCGTCCGCAATGTGCCCGGAGCCTGGCACGGCTTCGAGCTGCACGCACCGGGGACGCGGCTCGCGCGGGAGATGGCGGCGCACTGGACCGGGCATCTGCGGGCGGCGTTGCATCGGGCGTCTTAGCGCACCCGGTTAGCGCGTCCGGTCAGGGAGTCCGGTCAGGGAGTCCGGTCGCCCGGGCCCGTGCCGCTCGGGTGGCCGACCGTTGCGATCAGGCCGCGGGTGAGCCGCACCATCGCGGCGACCAGGGGCTCGCGCGGGCGGTCGGGGCGCTCCAGCCACCACAGGGCCAGGCCGTGCAGCGAGCTGCGGATCGCCTCGCCGAGCGGCTCCAGTTCGGCCTCGGGGATGCCGGGGACGAACTCGCGCAGCAGCGCCATGTCCGTCTCCCGCTGTCTGCGCTGCAGCTCCTGGTGGAAGGCCTGCACTTCGGCGTCCCCGGTGGTGTCCCGGAACATCATGCGCCAGGTGTACGGATGGCCCTGCACATGCGCGAACCAGGCGTCGTACATCGCCGTCAATCTTGAGTCCAGATCGCCCTCGCCGTGCAGGAGTTCACCGATCGGAGCGGCGGCCAGCTCGTCGCGGTGCCGCTCCAGCAGGGCGAGGTGCAGCTCCTGCTTGGAGTCGAAGTGGCGGTAGAGCATCGGCTTGCTCAGGCCCGCTTCGGCCGCGATCTCCCCGATGGTCGTGCCCGCGAAGCCGCGCTCCGCGAACAGCCGGGCCGCGGTGTCCTCGATACGGGTCCTGGCCGCGGCTCGCGCGGCGCGGCTCCGGTCGATCTCGTTCATGCGCTCCCACCCTGCGATCTGGCTTGTTCCGGCCGGTGTTTTCGGGTCGCCCTTGCCTCTCCAATGAAGCATACTAGGTCGTGTACCAATTGGTACACGCATCAGTAACATCGAGGAACGGGGGACCTGTCGTGATCGTTTCCGTCCATGTCGCAGATGTCGGTGTCCGCTCCGTACGCAGCGTCCTCCGCGCATGCCCACGGCCGGACGGGACGCCCGGCCTGCGCTGGGCCCAGACCGCACTCACCGGCCTCATCGCAGCCGGCCCGCCCCGGCTGCGTCCCGGCCGGGCCACGCTGCTCGCCGCGTGGGAGGACGATGCCGCGCTCGACCGCTTCCTCGCCGAGGACCCGCTGGCGCGACGGCTGGCCGGCGGCTGGCGGGTGCGGCTGCAGCCGCTCCGGATATCCGGAGCCTGGCCTGCGCTGCCGGTGGAGATCGATCCCGGTGCCGCGCCGGACGAGGAGGACGGGGCGGTCGCCGTGCTCACCCTGGGGCAGCTGCGGCTGCGTCGCGCGCTGCCGTTCCTGCGGGCCAATTCCCGGACCGCCGGCCGGGCCGCGGCCGACCCCGCGCTGCTCGCTTCGGTCGCCGTGGCGCGGCCACCCCGCTTCGTCGGCACCTTCTCCCTCTGGCAGAGCACGTCGGCGATGCGCCGGTACGCCTACGGGGCCGCACTCCCCGAGCACAAGGACGCCGTCAGGGAGCACCGGGCGAAACCGTTCCACCATGAGGCGGCGTTCCTGCGTTTCCGGCCCTACGGTGCGCAGGGAACGCTGGACGGCCATACGCCCGAGACGCTTGAATCCCTGGGAGGCGGGTCGCATTGACGGCGAACGGGCACCCGCGGAATGCGTGAAGAGGCCGGGACGAGCGCGGGAGCAGCGATGACGACCGAGAACGGCGAGCACGGCGCGACAGGCGGGAACGGCACGCCCGGCGGGGATGCGGACGCGCGGCGCGACGGGCTGGAGCGCATCAACCCACCGCATCTCGCGCCGCCGACCGGCTTCAGCCATGCCGTGCGCGCCGCCTCGGGCACCATGGTCTTTCTCGCCGGGCAGACCGCGCTCGACGGAGCGGGCCGGATCGTCGGGGACGGCCTCGTCGAGCAGTTCGAGCGGGCGCTGACCAACCTCTTGGAGGTCGCGGCGGCCGCCGGCGCCGGCCCGGCCGACCTCGCCAAGCTCACCGTCTTCGCCGTCGACGTCGCCGACTACCGCCGGCATGCCCGCGACCTCGGCCGGGTGTGGAAGCGCCTGGCCGGCGGCGACTATCCGGCGATGGCCGTGATCGGCGCCACCCGTCTGTGGGACGAGGCGGCACTGGTCGAGATCGAGGGCATCGCCGTCGTCCGGTAGCGGCGACGTCCACCCCCGTCCGCCCCGCACACACCAGAGGCGCCCGCCCCACCGGTCCTCCGGTGGAGCGAGCGCCCCTGACGCTGTTCCCAGACCCACGTGCCGTCGCAGGCGTGCGCTTCCCGTCACGGACCCCCGAGGTGTCCCCGCGCTCGGTGCCCGACCGCGTCCGCTCAGTTCCGGCTGCGGGCCATCCCCACCGGGTCCTTCTTGAACGCCCAGGTCATCTTGGGCTCCATGGCCCACCGGAACATCCGCTGCACCGGTGGTGTGCACAGCAGGGTGATGACCGTGCCCGCGATGAGCGTCAGCACTACCGCGCCCCAGGGCGTGTGCATCCACGGGCTGTCGTACCAGTTCCAGAAGCGCGAGCCCTTGGCCAGGAAGCCGTGCAGCAGATAGCCGTACAGCGTCCCCGCGCCCAGCGCCGTGCACCACATCGTGCGGCCCGGGATCCAGGCGAAGAAGCAGGCCACGAGCACCAGCGAGCAGCCGAACATGGCCAGCGTCATCACCGCGCCGCTCCACCACGGGGCGGCGAGTTCCTGTGCGGCGTCGCGGTGGTAGAACCACGCGGCGTTCATCCGCGGCGCGGCCCAGTACGCGAAGACCAGCGCGGCGGCGAAGACCGGGACGGCCAGGATCCGCGCCTTCTTGCGGCGTACCAGCCTGAAGTGCTCCGGCCGCAGCGACAGCCCGATCACGAAGAACGGCAGGAACTGCAGCACCCGCTGGAGGTCCAGGTCGTCACCGATGTCGGGTGAGATGGACGCGAGCACCGCGATGGCCAGCGCCAGCGGGACCGGCCAGCGCACGATCTTCCACAGCGGGGTGGTCAGCCGCCAGATGAACAGCGCGGCCAGGAACCAGGTCAAATACCAGGGGTCCGTGAGGCTGATCGGATATCCCGGATCGTCGTCCGCCCACCTCTTGAAGAGCGTGTAGGCGACTTCGAAGAGGATGTAGGGAACGGCGACTCCGGTAATCAGCCGCTGCAGCCGGTCCTTGCGCATATCGAAACTGCGCGAGAAATAGCCGGAGATGATGATGAACGCCGGCATATGAAAGGCATACACGGTGATGTAGAGCGCCGCCGCGGACCGGCTGCCGTCACGCAGCGGCTCCCAGGAGTGCCCCATCGCCACCAGCACAATGGCCAGGTACTTCGCATTGTCGAAAAAGGCATCGCGCGGCTTCGCCTTGGCCTCGGCCGTGGCCTCATTCTTCGCCCGGCTGCCGCCCCGGCCCGCGGCGCGGTGCTGGGGCCGGGCCTGCGAAGTACCGCCCGCGCCAGGGGAATCGGCGGGCGGCCGGCCGGCCGTCGCCGTGGCGGAAGCCGTCGCGACGGGTGCCATCGTGGCCGTCGCACCTGCGGCTTGCGCGGGCGCCGCGGCACCCGTATGCGTCAGCGTGTCATGCGGCATCTGCCGTGGCGGGGGAAGCGGAACCCGCCGTTCGCCGTACGCCGGAAAGTCGTTCGTCAAGGAGCCTCCCGAAAGGATCCCAGGGGAGGAACTGGGCGATGGCCCGCACCGGGCCGCACATCGGAACCCAAAAGCCAAATCCTGCGTCTTAGTTCTTTTACGGGGAGTGTGGCGGCGTCGAACACCTCAGGCACCTTAGCCCCGCGGCGGGAATCACGTAAATCCCCGACTGCCGCGGCCACACGCGGCGCATCCGCCCTCCACAGCTCCTTCACGCAGCGCGGACGGCGGTGCGGCACCGTGGCGTGACCCCGGCACCGCGAGCGATCTGGACAATGCCCCTCGAATCACCGTCCGTTGCCCATTATTCAATAACACCGTCGACCCCCCGCGCACGCACGGACCGCGCGGTGGTGTTCTTCGCCACGTCCCACGCATAGACCTCCAAGGCGCGCCCGTGCGGCCCACGCAGCCGGTGCACGGCCGCCAGCCAGCCTGAACTGACCGCGGAAATAGGGGGGTTGATCTGATCGGCGAAGCGCGCATAGCCCGGCAGGCGGCGCACGTCGGGCGCGCCCAGAATTCCGGTACGCACCTGCGGTGCCCGCTCGTGCACGGCCTTGACGCAGCGCACGGAGAAGCTCTGGATCACCAGCCGGCTGCGGACATGGGCGCGATCCAGCCACCCCAGTGCCCGTAGTTCGCGGAGGACCTGCGCCTCGATACCGGGGTATTTCTCCGGCGCCTTGATCTCCAGCAGCAGCCGCTGCCCGTTGTGGTCCAGCCGGCGCAGATAGGCCGCGAGCGTCGGCAGCCGCTCCCCCGCGAACCGTCCGCCGAACCAGCTCCCGGCGTCCAGCCGCGCGAGCTCGGCGGCCGTGAAGTCTCCCACCCGCCATGGCGCCCGCCGGGGAAACACCTTCGCGGCGTCGGTCGTCCGCTCCAGCGTGGCGTCGTGCAGCACCACCAGCCGGCCGTCCTTGCTCCGCTGCACATCGTTCTCCACCCAGATGAGTCCGCGACGGTGTGCGGCATCGACGGCGGCGAGGGTGTTCTCGGGCGCGTCACGGGAGGCGCCGCGGTGGGCGATCACCCGGGTCGCCGCCGTGCCGGGGCCGGCCCGGGCGCCGCTGATCACTGCGACGTCCGCGTACTCCCCCGGTCCGGCGGAAAGCACGGACGACGACACCGCGGCCGTCACCAGGTAGGCGACCGAGGCGGCGGGTATCCGCAGCGATCTCCGAAGCATGCGGGAGCCTCCCGGTCCGCTCACCGCAGACGGCCCCGTCTGCGCCAGGTACGCCCCGTCAGGCCCTCCTCCTCCGGTCCAGGGCCACGGCTGTCACCTCAACATGCCCGGATCCCTCCGCACCCGCCACGCGAGCACACCCCCCGTCCGCCGATCACCGGCCGCCCCTCCGAGACCTTTTCCCAAGGTCAGCGCAGGTAGGGAGGGGATCCGGTCGGACGGGTGACGAGGTCCCGCGCGGCCCGCCATCCGTGCGGGCCGTCGCCGGAGCACCGCGGGTCCGCACCGCCGCCGCTTCCCCGCCCGGCAGGGAATTCCGCGGCCCCCTCGCGCCCCGTACGGCAGAATTCCCGCCTGTGACGATTCGCCTACTGATCGCCGACGACCAGGAGATGGTCCGCCGGGGGATGCGCCGCATCGTGGAGAGCCAGCCCGATATGGAAGTGGTCGGCGAGGCGGCGAACGGCGTGGACGCCGTGGAGCTCGGGCGCACGCTGCGGCCCGATGTGGCGCTGGTGGACATCCGGATGCCGCGGATGGACGGCCTGGAGGTGACCCGCCGGCTCGCCGACCCCACGGCGCCCGACCCGGTCCGGATCGTCATCGTGACGACCTTCGACCTCGACGAATACGTCTATCCCGCGCTGCGTTTCGGCGCCTCGGGCTTTCTGCTCAAGCGCTCCGGACCGGCGCTGCTGACCGAGGCGGTCCGGGCGGCCATGGCCGGTGACAGCCTGATCAGCCCGTCGATCACCGTACGGCTGTTGCAGCACGTCACCGGGCCGACGGCCGGGCGCCGCCCGCGCCGCCGCGATCCGGTGCTGACCGAGCGGGAGCGGGAGATCGCCGGGAAGGTCGCCGAGGGAAAGACCAATGCCGATATCGCCCGCGAGTTGTTCATCTCCCCGGGCACGGTCAAGACCCATGTCGCGAGCATCCAGCGCAAGCTCCAGGTACGGAATCGGGTCGGGGTCGCCGTGCGGGCCTGGGAGTTGGGGTACGCCACCGGGCGGACGCCGGGATGACGGTGCACGCCCGCGCCGCGGACAGGGTGCCCAGCCTCGCCGTCGGGGAGGACGACGCGCCACGCCGGCGAAGACGCCGCCGGTGGTGCGGGGTGGCCGCGGCGGCGATGCTCCTGCCCGCCGCCCTCTGGCCGCGCGAGGCTCTGCCGCCGGCGGCCATGGCCGCACTGGCGCTGGTGGTGTCGATGGCGGCCCGGCCGGCGGGCCGGATCCCGCTCGACCGGGCGGCGGGCGGGATCGCGGCCCTCTCCCTGGTCGCGGACTTCGTCCCGTTCGGGCGGGCCGAGGCGGCCCTGCTCTGGCTCCCGTTCGAGACGATCGCGCTGCTGGTGCTCCTGGAGCGGGTGGTACGGCACGTACCGGCGCCCCGCGTGGGCCTCGTCGGCGCCCTGACCGGCACCGCCACGGTCCTGCTACCGCTGCGCTTCACCCTGCACGCGCCGCACACGGGGCTCAAGGAATCGGTCTTCCTGGCCGCGCTGGCCCTCTTCCCGGCCGCCGGAGCGGCGGGCGTCGGGCTGTATCTGCGGTCGCTGGACAACCGCCGGGCGCATGCCGTGGCGCTGGCCCGGCGCGAGCAGCGGCTCGAAGTCGCCCGTGATCTGCACGACTTCGTCGCCCACGAGGTGACCGGCATCGTCCTGGAGGCACAGGCGGCCCAGCTGGGCGAGGACCCCGGACCGGCGGAACACCGCGCGCTGCTGGAGCGCATCGAGCAGGCCGGGCTGCGGGCGCTGGACTCCATGGACCGGACGGTGGCCACCCTGCGCGAGGCGGACGGCCGCCCGTGGGAGGAGCCCGGACCCACCCGGCTCCACGGCCTGGCCGATCTGCCCGAACTCCTCGACCGCTTCTCCGCGATGTCCCCCGCGGAGGTCACCCTGTCCCTGGCGGACGAGGTGGCCGGCACGCTCGCACCGGAGGCCGAGGAGGCCGCGTACCGCGTGGTGCTGGAGGCGCTGACCAACGTACGGCGGCATGCGCCGCGGGCCGGCCGGGTCCAGGTGTGCGCGGGCCGGACCCCCGAGGGCGGCGTGGAGATCTCGATCGCCGACCGTGCAGGGCCCGCCTCACCCGACGGCACCCGGCAGGGCGGCGGCACCGGCCTCGCGGGCCTCGCCGAGCGGGTCGGCGCCCTGGGCGGGGCGCTGGAGGCGGGCCCGTACGCGCAGGGCTGGCGGGTCCGTTGTGTGCTGCCGGGGCCCGCCCTTCGCTGACCCGATATCTGCCGAACGGCAGATGTGCGGCCCGCCCCGGCCCGGGATCCTCCTCGGAGTGCACCATCCCGTACCCGTGGAGGAACCGATGTTTCCCAGTCCCGGCCCGCAGCGGTCCGTTGCCCTCGTCGTCGCGGTGGCGGCCGCCGCCCTCGGACTCACCGGCTGCTCCGTGGACGCCTCGCAGCAGAAGCCGGAATCGAAGAGCTTCCGGTACGCCGGGACCACCCTGAAGCTGACCACGCACGAGGTGGCCACCGACCTAGTCGCCGCCGACCGCTCGGACATCAAGGTCACCCGCTGGTTCGACGCGGCCGCGGGCAGCGAGCATCTGACGTGGACCCTCAAGGGCGACACGCTCGACATCGACGCGGGGTGCAGCGGGATCGCGTTCTGCGACGCCAAGTTCAGGGTCGAGGTCCCCCGGGGCATCGCGGTGACCAAGGACGGCAGGAGGACCGGGCTGACCGGGCGGAAACCGGCTCCCACAACGGAGAAGACCGCCCCCGAGAACACCGCCCCGGCCGGAAAGAGCTGACCGGCCGTGCTTGACCTCGTCCACCTCACCAAGGTCTACAAAGGCGGCAAGCGCGCCCTCGACGACCTGACGCTGCGTCTGGAACCGGGCATTCTCGGCCTGCTGGGCCCCAACGGCGCCGGGAAGTCGTCCCTGATGCGGATCGCGGCCACGGTCACCCGCCCCACCACCGGCTCCGTCCGCTTCCACGGTACGGATGTGGTCGCCAGGCCCAACGCCCTGCGCCGGCAGCTGGGTTACCTCCCGCAGGACTTCGGCGTCTATCCGCATCTGACCTCCCGCGAATTCCTCGGCTACCTGGCGGCCGCGAAGGGCGTCTCGGCCCGCACCGCCAGGGCCCGTATCGACGAGCTGCTGGAACTCGTCAATCTCACCGAGGCGGTCAAGCGCCCCTTGGGCAAGTACTCCGGCGGCATGCTGCGCCGGATCGGCATCGCCCAGGTGCTGCTCGCCGACCCACAGGTGATCATCGTGGACGAGCCGACCGCGGGGCTGGACCCCGAGGAGCGGGTCGGATTCCGTCATCTGCTCAGCGAGCTCGCCGCGGACAAGGCCGTGCTGCTGTCCACCCATATCGCCTCCGACGTCGCCTCGGTTGCCTCCCGCATCGCCGTACTGGCCGACGGCCGGCTCCGCAGCCACGGCACTCCCGAAGAGCTGCTGCACGCGGTGGACGGCCAGGTCTGGGAGGTGCTGGTCGCCCCCTCCGCGGTCCCGGCGGTCCAGGAGCGGTACACCGTCAGCCGCATGGTCCGCACGGCCGACGGCGTCCGCATCCGGCTGCTGTCGCCGCAGCTGCCGTACGAGGGCGCGCTGCCGCTGACCGCCGACCTGGAGGACGCCTACCTCGCCGTCATCCGGCGGGCCGCCGGCGCTCCGGCCGCGCGGGCCACCGGCGAACGGCCGCGCGCGGCACGGGCGGTGTGACGCGATGCTGCACATGCTGACCGGCCTCGCGCTGGCCGACTTCCGTGACCGGATACGCCGGCCCGCGTACGCCGTCATCCTGGCCGCCGCCGTCGCGCTGGGATATGTGGCGGTGCCCGCCGCGGACTCCAGCTGGGTGATCCTGCAGATCGGCGACCGCCGCGGGGTGTACAACAGCGCCTACGTCGGCATGGCGACGGCCCTGGCCGGCGCGCTGTGGATCAGCCTGGGCGGCTTCTACCTCGTCCGTAACTCCCTCGAACGCGACCGCCGCACCCGCGTCGGTCAGTTGCTGGCCGCGTCCCCGCTGCGCACCTGGGAGTATCTGGCCGGCAAGTTCCTCAGCAACCTCCTGCTGCTGTCCTCCATGCTCGGCGTCCTCGCGGTCACCGCGGTGGTCATGCAGCTGGCCCACGGCGAGTCCTACGCCGTCGATCCGCTCGCCCTCTGCGGGCCGTTCGTCCTCATCGCGCTGCCCCTCGTCGCGGTGACCGCGGCCCTCGCCCTGCTCTTCGAGGCGCTGCCGCTGCTGCGCACCGGTCTGGGCAATGCCGTGTGGTTCTGCGGCTGGCTGGTGCTCGCGACGGCCGGTCAGGGCCCGGGTCTGCCGTTCGACGGCCTCGGCGTCCACAGCGTCGCCCGGTCGATGGGCGCCGAGCTGGCCGCCCAGCACCTCGACGCCCACGGTGCGTTCAGCCTCGGCCTGACCTACCTCGATGCGCCCCTCGGCCGCTTCGTCTGGTACGGCTTCACGCCCACCGCGGGCTATGTCCTCGGCCGGGCGGCGCTGCTGCTCCTCGCCGTCGCCCTGGCCGTGCTCCCCGCCCTCTGGTTCGGCCGCTTCGACCCCGCGCGGGTCCGGCGGCCCCAGGAGGCGGCCGGCCGGCCGTCGCCGGGCGCGGAACTCCACCCGCCGGTCCTCCTCGACGCGTCCGCCCCCGTCCCCGCCGCGCCCCGCCCCACCGTCGCCGCCGTCCTGCGCACCCGCCCGCGGCAGGGTGCCGTACTGCTGCGGCTCTGGGCCGGTGAGGTCCGCATCCTGCTGCAAGGGGTGCGCTGGTGGTGGTGGCTGGGCAGCGCCCTCCTCGCGCTGCTCGGTCTCTGCGCGGCGAGCCTCCATGCCGTCACCCGGATCGCGCTGCCGCTGGCCTGGATCTGGCCGCTGCTGATCTGGTCGCGGCTGGGCTCCCAGCGCCCCGAACACGACATGGACGTCCTGCTCGCGGCCTGTCCCTCGGCGCACCGCCGGGTGCTCGCCGAATGGGCCGCGGGCCTGACCGTCACCGTCGTGGCCGGCCTCGGCCCCCTCCTCCGGCTGCTGGCCGCGGCCGACCCGCTCGGCCTGGCCGGCTGGGCCGGCGGCGCCCTCTTCATCCCCTCGCTGGCGCTCGCCCTGGGCACCCTCAGCCGCACCCACCGCCTCTTCCAGGCGCTGTATTTGCCGCTCTGGTACACCGTCGCCAACGGGTTGCCCGTCTTCGACTTCATGGGCGCCCTCCGCGACGGTTCCCAACGGGCCGCTCTGCAACCGCCGGTGACCCTCGCGGTCGCCGCGGCCCTGCTGGGCACCGTCTTCCTCACCGGCGCCCTGCGCCGTACCGGACGCGACTGACCACACCACCTCTGACCTGGCCCGTCCCCCAACAACCGCCAAGGGAGGGGGCGTTGCGGGAACGGGCCAACCCATATGTAGATCAGGTAACAGCCGCCGATGGACGGCTGTTACACGGCTGACCGCCCACCGAGAAGCACCCCTCATAGCTTCTGAATCGGCCGAACGACCCCCACGAACCGGAGCAGAAGCCATGAACTTCAGCACGAGCAGGTCCCAGCGCATAAAGACGGCCCTCGGCGCCGGACTGGCCGCCGTCGCCGTCCTCGGCACGTTCGCCACCGCCCAGTCGGCGAACGCCGCCACCGCGCAGCACCCCGCGAAGACCACCAGCAGCGCCCCCTACGTCATCAACCACTACGGCGAGGAGAACGCGGACAAGGGCAAGGCCGAGCGCAGCCCCGCGAACCTGGTGCTCTCCGAATTCACCTCGGCCGGCAGCCTCCACTGGAAGCAGTGGGACGGGACGAAGGCCGTGGCCACCGGTAAGGTCACCGGCGCCTGGTGCCTGGACACCTGCCTCGACAAGCCGCTGAAGGCGACCGTCACCCTCTCCGACCCCAAGAGCGTGCACGGCAAGAAGGTCTACTCGTCCTTCACCGTTCAGCTGGCCGACGGCGCCGGAAAGTACGATTCCGAGGACCTCAACGGCAAGCGCCCGCTCGCCACCAGCTGACGCGAAAGGCCCCGATGAACAAGCCCACGGCCGTGGCCTCCGTCTGCGCACTGCTGCTGACGGCCGTGGGCGCCACCGGATGCGGAACGTCCCCGCAGCCCCGGGTCGAGGGCCCCGCGCCCCGCCCCTCCCCGGCCTCCGGCCCGGTCTATGTCTCCGACACCCTGGGCCACCCGCTGAGCCGCCCCACGGGCTTCGCCCTCACCGAGTTCTCGTCGGTCTCCCGGCTGAGCTGGCGCTCCTGGGGAGGAGCGAAAGCCGTGGCCACCGGCCGGCTGTCCGGCGCTTGGTGCCTCCCCCGGTGCACCGGCAACGGCTATCCGGCCACCGTCGAACTCAGCCGTCTGCAGCGCCAGGAGAACGTCTCCTACTACACCCGCGCCGCCGTCCGCTCCTCCCATCTCCCGCCCGGCGGGCACGACGGGGCGAGCGACCTGAGCGCGGTGCGGCTGCCGCTCCCCGAGTCCTAGGAACTGCCGGCGATGACTGACGTGCTGCTCGTGGAGGACGACCCGCTGCTGCGGGAAGCCACCCAACTCTCCCTGGAACGCTACGGATACGGGGTGCGCACCGCCTCCGACGGCCACGCCGGACTGGCCCTGTTCCACGATCGCGCGCCCGATGTCGTCGTCGTGGACGTCATGCTGCCCCGTCTCGGCGGGGTGAGCGTGGTACGCCGCATCCGCGCGGTGAGCCGGCTGCCGATGCTGATGATTTCCGCGCGCACCGACCCCGTCGATGTCATCCTCGGCCTGGAGGCGGGCGCCGACGACTACCTCACCAAGCCGTACGACATCCCCGTCCTCGTCGCCCGGATACGCGCGGCACTGCGCCGTACCGCGGACGCCGCCCCGAGCGAGCCCCAAATGGACGCCACCCGGCTGCGGTTCGGCGACCTCACGGTGGACACCGCCTCCATGGACGTCCACCGGGAGGGCCGGCTGCTGGACCTCACCCCCACCGAGCGCAGGCTGGTGCTGGAATTCGCCGCGGAGCCCGGAGTGGTGCTCTCCCGCACCGTCCTGCTGGAGCGGGTCTGGGACTACCCCTGCGGCGGGGACGCCCGGGTCGTGGACGTCCATGTGAAGCGGCTGCGCGCCAAGATCGGCCGCGACCGCATCGTGACCGTCCGCGGCTTCGGCTACAAGCTCGCGCCCTGACGCCATGGGCCTGCGCACCAAGACCGCCCTGGTCATCGCCGCCACCGCCGCGATCGTCGCCACGCTCATCGGGCTGCTGGTGCATCAGCGCACGGCCGAGGAGCAGCGGGCGAACGCGACCCGCGCGGCCGATGCCCGGCTCGTCGACGCGGCAGCCGATTACGCCTCGGGCACCGACAGCGGCGCCCTGGTCAACCCGCCGGATCTGCCCGCCGCACTGCGCCGGACCATCACCGACCGCCCCGTACGGGCCACCTTTCTCCAGCCCGCCGACGGCTCCGCACCCCCGGTGCTCTGGGCCGCCACCCGCAGCGGCCGCGACATCCTCGCGATCCGCCGTTCCTACGCATCCCAGGCCCGCGCCCTGGCCTCCCTCGACCGGGTGCTGGTCGGCTCCGGCGCCACCGTCACCGCCCTCGGCTGTGCGCTGGGCGTCCTCGCGGCGGCCGGTGCGGGACGCCGCATCACCGCGTCCGCCCGCACCGCCCAGCGGATCGCGGACGGCGACCTCACCGACCGCGTCCGGCCCACGGGCAAGGACGAAATCGCCCGTCTTGGCGCCGCCGTCAACACCATGGCCGACGCCCTGAGCGCCCGCCTGGAGGCCGAACGCCAGGTCACCGCCGACATCGCCCATGAGCTCCGCACCCCCGTGGCCGGACTGGTGACCGCCGTCGGCCTGCTCCCGCCCGGCCGCCCGGCCGAACTGGTCAGCGGCGGCGTGGAAACCCTGCGCACCCTGGTGGAAAACGTCCTGGAGGTGGCCCGGCTCGACGTCCCCGGCGTCGAGCAGGCCCAGTGCGAGGAGATCCTCCCCAGCACCCTGGCGCACCGGGCCGCTGCCCTCGCCGACGAGGACATCGAAATCCGCATCCACCGCGAATCCGTCGTCACGACCGACCCCCGCCGCGTAGAACGCATCCTGGCCAACCTGCTCACCAACGCCCACCGCCACGGCGCCCCACCGGTCACCCTCGACGTGGACGGCACCACCCTCCACGTACGCGACCACGGCCCCGGCTTCCCCACCGACCTCCTCACCCACGGCCCCCAACGCTTCCGCACCACCCCCCACGCCCACACCCCCGGCATCGGCCTCGGCCTCACCATCGTCACCGGCCAGGCCCGCGTCCTGAACGCCCGGGTGACGTACGAAAACCCTCCGGACGGGGGCGCCTTGGCGACTTTGAGGTTGGGGGCTGGGGTGGGGTAGGGGGTTCCGGTGTGGAGTCGAAAAGCGCCTCCGCCCCGACCCTATGCCGGAGCGGAGGCGGGGCGGTGCTGCTGCCGATTTCGTCCCCAGATTCAGAGAATTTCCTGCAACTCATCAGACAAGGCAATCAGGCGAGCCTCATCCAGCACGGGCAGGGCGTACCCATTCTCGCGGGCCCGGGTGAGGAACTCGTCCGGCAGGCGCAGGTGGTAGCGGCTCAGGTAGAACCACAGATCACCACGCCAGATCCATTCGCCATCGGTGAAGACGGAGTCCCCGCCAAGGATGCGCTCGTCCGATCCCAGGATGTCACCGACGGTCCCCATCGCCGAGAAAAGTTCTTCACCGGCACGGAGATACTGCACGATCCGGTCCTCGTCCGGTTGGCCTTTCTCCCGCGTGAAGTCCTGAAGTTTCCCGTCGGGGGTGCCAGCGCGCTCCAGCCACAGCTCTTCGTAATGACCGAGAATTTTCATTGAGGGTCCTTGATGTCCGTGCTCACTGGGCTATGGGAAGGAAGGTACGCCAGTAGCCGTTGGCGAAGATGATCGGCTCCTGGCCGGCACCAGCGCCCCTCATCACACCCACCTTGTTGGTAGGTGCCATGACAGGGACGCCCAGTTCGTTCGCCACCTGTTGCGCTGCCGGCGCGACGCTCACACCCTCACCGACCGTTCCCGAATGGCAGGATACGAGCCTGACCGGGCCGCCGTCGTAGCTGGGGTTGTTCCGAATGGCTTCCGCGATCTGGGCCGGATGTGTGTTTCCTCCGGAGAACCCGTTGCCGTGCGCGTTGACGCGGCCCGGCTCGAAGAATCCGCGATCATTGCCATGGATGACAACGTCGTGGAAACCGTTCTTCGGCTTCACCCAGTCAAGGTTTTTCAGGGTTGCCGAGTCGTAGCCGATCCCCGTCGAGCCGGGCCGGTAGTACACGGGGTCGCCAGCGGCAAGATGGGCATTGCCTGCGGTCTTGGGCGGCGCGGGAATCGTGGAATCAGGCGCAACACGGGCATCGTAGTGGCGGCTCATTTTGAGCGAGCCGGCCCTCGGCACGCGCAGGGAGTTGATCCCCGCGAGGTCGATCCTGGTCGCGCCGAGGGCGGATTCTGCGCCTGCCCCCTCGGCAACCCGAGATGCCACACGGGCCCCGGCGCCGAAAGCCCCACCCAGGAGCATGCCGCTTGTGCCGGCGGCGCTGGCCTCTTGGAGGTTGACCCCGTGCTGGTCGCCAAGGAGGTTTCTGCCGCCCTGGGCGACGACCACGTCGACGGTAATGGCTTCGATGCCGCCTATGGCGGCGGTGGCCAGCACCGTTCCGGCGATCTCGGCGACGGTGGCGGAAACGGCGACGCCTGCCGTACTCGCTGCGGCGACGATCGCCTCGGTGGCGCCGGCTGCCGCGACCTCGCTGATGCCACCGGTGAAGAGGGCCAGAGCCGTACCGGCAACCAGGACCGCACCGGCAATCTCCAGCTCGTGCTCGATCTTCTTCTTCGCCTCGGCGACCTGATCGGCGTACTTGTCCAGCGCCTTGGCCATGTCGCGGGCGGCGCTGGCCATGTCGTCGAGGTAGCCCTTGCCGCCACCATGGTACCTGCGCCAGAACTCCCCGAACGCGTCGATCGACTTGCCCTTGTTGTTGTCGATCACATCCTGGGCCCGGTTGTGACAGGCCGCCGTGCAGTCCTCGACATCGTCCGCGTACGAACGCCAGGCCCGCGCGGCTTCCCGGAGTTCGTCCTCGTCGCCCTCCGGCCACCACATGCCCGTGAGGTCCTGGACGATCTCTTTGGCCTTGTCGGCAGCGCCCATCACTTACCGCCCTCAAAGCCGGACTTGGCTGACCGATCCGCCTCTTCATGGTTGGCCGCCATGTCGTTCATGGCCTTGGTGATGCTGGATAAGCCCTTCACGAGGGCTGCGGCTGCCTTCTCGATCTGCACCCGGTGCGGGTCGTAGACGTGCTCGAACTTCTTACCCTGCTCGTCGCCACCCCACGGCTCTCCCAACCCGTCGAGCGCATGCCGGAGCTTGGCCGTCGCCCGTTCCAGAGCGACAGACTCCCGGTGGAACGTCGGAGCAGTGGACTTGAGTTGGTCGGTATCTATGTCAAAGCCATCGCCAGCCATGCCTTGCCTCCCCCTGGGCCGTGTACGCGTAACCATCGCGAGCCGCTGAAACCAGTTCCGGCTCTCAGGTGACGATGGCAGACAGCACTGACAATCGACCTGGTAGGGGCGCATTTCGGCCACGGTGCGGCACCGTCCTGCTAGTGGCCCCAGGGCAAGTCCGCGGCCTCCCTACCAGCAGGATGCCGGTGGGGAGGGCCGATTGAACCCTCCAACGGCTCGCGGCCGGCCATCCGCCAGCGGCGCCTCAGCTACACCGGCGGGTGGTCCGGCACGGGGGAGGCGGCGACCGCGTCGTCGAGGATCTGCTCCCGCGCAGCGATGGTCATTGCGTTGATGGCGGCAGCCAGAGGGAGAAGCTCACCGGCAGAGGCGGGATTCATGAGCACATCGCCGGATACATCCAGTGTGGTGATGGCTTTCCTGACGAGACTCATCGCTTCGGGAGTCCTGGGGACCGCGTCGGCTTTCACGAGGTTCAGCATCGTCTCCAACGCGTCGGCCAACTCACGGACCGCCTGCCGCAATTCGTCAGTATTCGGGAGTTCTTCGTCCATGGCGCAATGATCCCGGCGTGGCCATGGATGCGCCAGTGCCCCTTGCTGCCAGGTGAGTTGGCGGTCCAGGTATGGCTGTGTGCCAGGGGTGGACTTCGCAGGCGCCGGTATCCCGCGGACCCCGGCTGCCCGGACGAGCGGAGCCGCTGGATCCACTGGAAGCGCCGGGACACAAAGGCCGCCGCGGACCTGCTGGCTGTCGCGGGCGCAGCCCTGGACGAGTGGCGGGCGGGGAGCACCGACACCCTGCACACGGTCGCCGCGTACTACTGGGCGCGGTCACCGCCCGCGCTGACTCCACGCTGCCGGCTGCCGACCGCCTCACCGATACCGGCTCCGCCGTCGAGCTGCTCGCTCACGTCGCCGCACTCCCGGAGGAGTCGCCCGCCCGGCGGGCCCGCCGCCGACCTCGGCAGGAACCGGCATCTGAGACCACAACTGAGACTCAAGACGGCCGCGCAGCCCGCTCCCGGCGCCGTCGCCGCGTCCGCTGAACGCAAAACCCCAGGTCAGCTGAGTTCTGACCTGGGGTTTCCACGGAGCCGCCTTCGGGATTCGAACCCGAGACCTACGCATTACGAGTGCGTTGCTCTGGCCAACTGAGCTAAGGCGGCGTGGTGCGCGGCCCAGTCTACACATCGCTGAGGGGTGCTCTGTAACCGGTTTAGGGGCTGGTCAGCGGTTGGCTGGAAGCTGCGTGGGCGGTGTGGTGCGGATCACTTGCAGCGTTTGCCCTTCGGGGGGACGGTGCCGTCGAGGAGGTAGGTGTTGATCGCGGTGTCGATGCAGTCGCTGCCGCGGCCGTAGGCGGTGTGGCCGTCGCCCTCGTAGGTGAGGAGGGTGGCGCTGGAGAGCTGGGCGGCGAGGGCCTTGGCCCAGGTGTAGGGGGTGGCCGGGTCGCGGGTGGTGCCGACGACGAGGATCGGGGCGGCGCCCTTGGCCACGATGCGGTGGACCGTGCCGGTGGGCTTGACCGGCCAGTACGCGCAGTTCATGGCGGCCCAGGCGAAGCTTTCGCCGAAGACCGGGGAGGCCTTGCGGAAGCTGGGCAGAGCGGCGCGGACCTGGTCGGGGTTGCGGAATGCGGACGCGAGGTCGACGCAGTTGACGGCGGGGTTGGCGTACATCTGGTTGCTGTAGGTGCCGTTCGGGTCGCGCTCGTAGTAGCTGTCGGAGAGGGTGAGCAGCCCGCGGCCGTCGCCGCCCTTGGCCTGGGCGAGGTATTCGCGCAGGACGGGCCAGGCCCGTTGGTCGTACATGGCGGCGATGACGCCCGTGGTGGCGAGGGATTCGGTGAGCTTTCGGGCCTGTCCCGTCGCTGCCGGGTGGGCATCCAGCTTCTTGAAGAGGGCGGACATCTGCCGGCCGGCGTCCGCGGTGCTCTTCGTGCCGAGCGGACAGTCCTTGTGCTTGATGCAGTCCGCAGCGAAGGCCGTGAAGGCGGTGTTGAAGCCGGTGGTCTGGTCGAGGTTCACGGTGCGGGCGTCGAGCGCCGGATTCATGGCGCCGTCGAGGACCATAC
This sequence comes from Streptomyces sp. 2323.1, assembly GCF_900221035.1. NCBI lineage: Bacteria > Bacillati > Actinomycetota > Actinomycetes > Kitasatosporales > Streptomycetaceae > Streptomyces > Streptomyces sp. 2323.1. The sequence continues at coordinate 3,607,728 of NZ_LT907981.1, forward strand.
GGCCGACGCGGGAGGGGTAGAGGCCGGCATAGGTCGCGCCCAGGAAGGTGCCGTAGGAGGCGCCCACGTAGGTGAGCTTCGCATCGCCCAGGACGGCGCGCAGGACGTCCATGTCGCGGGCGGCCTCGATCGTGGAGACATGCGGGAGCAGCTTGCCGGAGCGGGATGCGCAGCCCTTGGCAAACGCGCGGTAGGCGTTGGCGAGCTTGGTGGTCTCGGCGGGTGAGTCCGGGGTCTGGTCGATCTGGGTGTAGCTGTCCATCTGCTTGTTGGTCAGGCACTCGACCGGTGCGCTGCGGGCCACGCCGCGCGGGTCCATCGCCACCATGTCGTAGCGGGCGCGGACGGCGGCAGGCTGGGGTGCGTACTGCTGGAGGTAGTCGATCGCCGAGCCGCCGGGGCCGCCGGGATTGACCATCAAGGAGCCGATCCGGCTGCCGGGGCCGGTGGCCTTCTTGCGGGCCACCGCGAGCTTGAGGTCGTTGCCGGCGTCGGGCTTGGCGTAGTCCAGGGGGGCCTTCATCGTGGCGCACTCGAAACCGGACGCTCCGCAGGGATGCCAGCTCAGCTTCTGGTCGTAATACGGGCGGAGATTGCCGGGGGTGGAGGACGGGAGAGGCGCAAGGGTGGCGTCGGCGGCGGGGCGCTGGGCGCCGGCCTCCGTGGTGCGGCCCGCGGACGCCTCGCCGCCGGGGGACGAACTCCCCGAGGAGCAGCCGGAGATCAGCAGAGCGGTGGCCGCGAGGACAGCGGCGGGGGTGCGGAGCAGACGGCTGGTGGCCATGGGCGGTGTCCCTTGGTCTCGGTCCCTGGAATCTGGAGTGCGGTGCGGTGCGGTCCCTGAGGGTGGAGTGCGGGTGGGGTGGGGCGGTGTCCGCGTGGTGGGGCGGGGCGGTGCGGGCGAAGCGGTGGGGAGCCAGTAGTGGGCGGGGCCCTGTGGGATTTCCGCGCGGTGTTTGGGCTGCGGGCCCAGCGGTGCGGGCGGCGACTGGGGTGGGGGCCGTAGTGGAACGGCGGTAATCGGCGGTGGGTGAGGGTGTGACGACTGCTGAACGGAGAGTATCCGGGTGAGGACGTTGTGTGCGGCTCCTTGGGATGAGGGCTGGGTCGGGGTGGTGGCCCCATTGGCTGGGGGGGTGGTCAGCCGGCCCGGAGAGCCGCCGTCATGGCCTCGACCGCGAGGAGGGGGGCCACATTGCGGTCCAGGGCCTCGCGGCAGGCGATGACGGCTTCTATCCGGCGGAGGGTGCGTTCGGGGGTCGAGGTGGTGGCGATGCGCTGGACGCTGTCGCGCACCTCATCGTTGGCGAGGACCACCGAGGCGCCCAGCTGGAGGGCGAGGACGTCGCGGTAGAAGCCGGTGAGGTCGACCAGGGCAAGGTCGAGGCTGTCGCGCTGGGTGCGGGTCGAGCGGCGCTTCTGCCTGTCCTGGAGCTCCTTCATGGCGCCGGCCGTGCCGCGCGGCAGCCGGCCGCCGGTGCCTGAGGCCGCGCCGAGTGCGGCGCGCAGCTCCTCGGTCTCCTTGGTGTCGACGTCCTCGGCGACCTGCTTGGCGTCCTCCCCCGCGGCGTCGATCAGCTCCTGGGCGGCCTTGAGGCAGCCGCCGATGTCGTCGACGCGGAGCGGGAGTTTGAGCACGGCGGTCCGGCGGGCGCGGGCGCGCTCGTCGGTGGCGAGGCGGCGGGCCCGGCCGATGTGTCCCTGGGTGGCGCGGGCGGCCCGGGCGGCGGCCGCCGGCTCGATGCCGTCCCGGCGGACGAGGACCTCGGCGACGGCGTCGACCGGCGGCGTGGTCAGGGACAGCTGGCGGCAGCGGGAGCGGATGGTGGGCAGGACGTCCTCGACGGAGGGGGCGCAGAGCAGCCAGACCGTACGGGGGGCGGGCTCCTCCACCGCCTTGAGGAGGACGTTGCCGGCGCCTTCGGTGAGGCGGTCGGCGTCCTCCAGGACGATCACCTGCCAGCGGCCGCCGGCCGGGGAGAGGGAGGACCGCCGGACCAGGTCGCGGGTTTCCTTGACGCCGATGGACAGCAGGTCCGTACGGACGATCTCGACATCGGCGTGCGTACCGACCAGTGCCGTGTGGCAGCCGTCGCAGAAGCCGCAGCCGGGGGTGCCGAGCTCTGTGGCACGGTCCGGGCTGACGCACTGCAGGGCGGCGGCGAAGGCCCGGGCCGCGGTGGCCCGGCCGGAGCCGGGCGGGCCCGTGAACAGCCAGGCGTGGGTCATCTGGGAGGCGCCGCCCCCCTCGGCGGACGGCTCCGGCTGCGCACCGCGCCCGGCCCCTGCCGCGGCGTGCTCCGCGGTGACGAGGGCGTCCGCATCGCGCGCGGCCGCGGCCAGCTGCGCCGTCACCCGGTCCTGGCCGACCACGTCGTCCCACACCGTCATCGCTGTCCGCCGTTCCTGTCCGTTCCGTGCTGCTCGTGGCGTGTGGAGTGCGCCTGCGCCGGCCGCATACACCACGCATTGCTCCGCGCCCGACCCATTGTGGTGCAACCCACTGACAAACGAACCCGGAAGCCGGCGCGGGCCGCCCTGCGGACTCCCGTCGCGGACCGGAAAACGGCCGTGGCCGCAGCTTTCGGGCTGCGGTCACGGCCGTTGGCAGGCGCGTTCCGGGCCTGCTAGCGGCGCCGGCCCCGGCCGCCGCGGCGGCCGTTGTCGCCCGCTCCGCCGTCCGCTTCCTCCTCGTCGTGCTCGCCCAGCAGCTCGTCGGCGAGCGTCGGCAGATCGTCCAGCGGGGTCTCCTCCGCCCAATCCGGGCGGGGGCGGTTGCGCTGCGGGGTCTCCACGGGGCGGCCCGTTTCCGGGTCGATCTGCGGGAGTTCGCGGGTGCGCTCGACGCGCGACTCGGCCGGGGAGCCGGACGGCCGTCCCGCTGCCGTGCCGTTCGCCGTCCCCGGGGTCCCCGACGCCTCCGGCGGCGTCTCCTTACGGAACATCCACGACGGCACGCGGTCGGCGGGGTCGCCCGCCCGGCCGTGCTCGTCCCGTCCACCGGAGTCCCGGCCTCCGGAGTCCCGGCCACCCGTCTCCCGTACGGGCGGCAGGACGGCGGTCTCCTCCGCGTCCGCGCCGGCTCCACGGTCGTACCCGGAGTCCCGGGCGTCCCGCACCGAGGGCAGCACGGCCGTCTCGTCCGCCGCACCGGACGGCTGACCGCCCCGCGCCTCGGGCCACGACAGGGCCTCCGTACGCTCGGCGTCCGCACCGGAACCGGACGCACCGGAACCGGACGCGACGGAGTTCTCACCCTCGCTCTCCGCCAGCCGCTTCCGCAGATCCGCGACCGGCGTCTCCGCAGTGGGCGCCTCGTCCGCCTCCCTGGCCTCGGCCGCGGCCGCCTCCTCGGCAGCCGCCCGCCGTGCCTCCTCGGCGCGGACCAGGGCCGCCTCGGCCTTGCGCTGCTTCTCCAGGCGGCGCTCCTCGGCCTCCTTGCGCAGCCGCGCCTCTTCCTCGTGCTGCTTGCGCAGCCGCTCCTGCTCGGCCTGGCGGGCGCGCTCCTCCGCCTCGCGGCGCTGCCGCTCCGCCTCCGCGGCCTGCCGGGCCTCCTCGGCGCGCTTGCGGGCCTCTTCCGCCTGGCGGGCCTCCTCGCGCGCCCTGGCCTCCTCGGCCTCGCGGCGCTTGCGCTCCTCCTCCTCGGCGCGCAGCTTGGCGAGCTGTTCCTGGCGCTCACGCTCCAGGCGCTCTTCCTCCGCCTTGCGCGCGGCCTCCTCCTCGGCCTTGCGGCGGGCCTCCTCCTCGGCGGCCTTACGGGCCTCGGCCTGCGCCTGGATCTCGGCCTCGGACAGCGGGAGCACCTGGTCGAGGCGGTGGCGTACGACGGTGGTGACGGCTTCCGGTTCCTGCCCGGCGTCGACGACCAGATAGCGCGCGGGGTCGGCGGCGGCCAGTGTCAGGAAGCCGGCGCGTACTCGCTGGTGGAATTCGGCGGGTTCGGACTCCAGCCGGTCCGGTGCCTCGGTGAAGCGCTCCCGCGCGGTCTCCGGGGAGATGTCGAGCAGCACCGTCAGATGGGGGACGAGGCCGTCGGTGGCCCAGCGCGAGATCCGGGCGATCTCCGTGGGCGCGAGGTTGCGGCCAGCGCCCTGGTAGGCGACCGAGGAGTCGATGTACCGGTCGGTGAGGACGACCGCGCCGCGCTCCAGGGCGGGCCGGATGACGCTGTTGACGTGCTCGGCCCGGTCGGCGGCGAACATCAGCGCCTCCGCACGGTCCGAGAGCCCGGACGTCGAGACGTCCAGGATGATCGAGCGCAGGCGCTTGCCGATCGCGGTGGCGCCCGGCTCGCGGGTCACCACGACCTCGTGGCCCTTGCCGCGGATCCACTCCGCGAGCGCCTCGACCTGGGTGGACTTGCCGGCGCCGTCGCCGCCTTCGAGGGCGATGAAGAAGCCGGTGGGGGCGGGCGCCTGGGCGGGGTCACCGCCGCGCAGCGCCTCCAGCAGGTCGCGCCGCAGCGGCACGCCCTGCCGGTCGTCCACCTTGCCGAGCACCAGGGCGGCGACCGGCAGCAGCAGCGCGCCGGCCAGCATCAGGGTGTAGGCGGCGCCGCCGTAGGCGAAGGTGAAGGTGCCGTTCCCGAGGTGGTGCGGGCCGATGACGGCCGCGAGCAGCGGCGCGACGATGGCGGCCACCGCGATGGAGAGCCGCACGACGGCGTGCAGATGCTCGGTGGTGCGGGCGGTGCGGGACTCCTCGGACTCCTGGTCCAGCAGGACGTGCGCCGTATTGGCGGCTATCCCGGCGCAGATACCGGCCAGCAGCGCGAGGACCAGCACCGACGTCGTATCCGGCACCAGCCCCATGGCCAGCAGCGTCAGGCCGGTGGCGGCCACCGCAAGGGCGAGCAGCCGTCGCCGGGAGAGGACGGGCAGCACGCGGTGCGCGCCGCGGATGCCGACGGCCGTACCGCCGGTCAGCGCGAGCACCACCAGCGCGAAGGCGGCCGGTCCGCCGGCCAGGTCGTAGCCGTGCAGCACGGCGAGGGAGACGGCGGCGGCGATCGCGGCGGCCACCGCGGCGCAGGTCGTCACCAGCAGCGGGATGGCGCCGGTGCGGCCCTTGTCGGCGGCCGCCCGGGCGGGGCCCTGCTCGGGCTTCTCACCCTGGGCCGGCTGTCCGGTCTTCGCTCCCGTGGCCTTCGGGCGGAGCAGTCCCTCCAGAGGGGAGCGCGGCCGCGGCGTCTGCACCCCGGGGAGTTCGATGAAGTAGAGGATCGATACGGAGGCGGCGAACAGACCGGCGGCGACATACGAGCCGAGCGCGGCCTGGTGCAGGTGGAACCAGTCGATGCCGGTGCCCAGCAGCTTGCTGACGAGCGTGACGACCACCAGTACGGCGGCCGCGATCGGCAGCGAGACAAAGGCAGTGCGCAGCGAGAGGCGGCGCAGCGCGTCCATGTTGTCCGGGAGCGGCCGGACGGCGGAGCCCTCCGGGGGCGGCGCGGGCAGCAGCCCGGGGGCCGCGCTCTCCCGTGCGACGGTCCAGAAGCGTTCGGCGACGCCGGTGACGAAGACCGTGACCAGCAGCCAGGCCAGTGCGTTGTCCGGCGTCCAGTCGATCCACAGGGGGGCGACGACCAGCAGCGCGAGCCGCAGCAGATCCGCGCCGATCATCGTCCAGCGCCGGTCCAGCGGCCCCGACGGCGCGGTGAGCGCGGACAGCGGTCCCAGCAGGACGGCCCCGAAGAGCAGCGTCGACAGCATCCGGGCGGCGAAGACCGCGGTGACCGCAAGGGCGGCACCCCGATAGCCACCGCCGAAGACGGGCTCACCGCCCAGTGGTACGTACAGCGCCGCCTGGAGGGCGAGGAGTACCAGGACAAGCATGGACAGGGCATCGCCGATACCCCCGACGAACTGGGCGCTCCACAATCGCTTCAGTGGGGGGAAGCGGAGCAGGGCTCGCACGGCGCGCTCGCGGGAATCCGCCGCAAGGGCGCCTGAGGTGGGGGTCACGACCGTTGGCTGCTCGGCACGCGTCATCTCGCCAGCCTATCGGGACACGCCACGCCGTCGAGCGCCTGCCCGAACAAATGGGCGGGCCCGACGGAATGTATCCGTCGGGCCCGCCCTTGTCCTGCGGTTTCGCGTCCGGCCGGTCCGGCCGGAGCCCCCGCTAGTCCTCGGCCGACGCCGCCGTCTTCTTTGCCGCCGCGGTCTTCGCGGTGGCCTTCTTGGCGGTCGTCTTCTTCGCCGCGGTGGTCTTCTTTGCCGCGGTCTTCTTGGCGGCCGTCTTCTTCGCGGCCGTCTTCTTGGCCGGCGCCTTCTTGGCCGCCTTCTTGGCGGTCTTCTTCGCCGGCCCCTTGGCGCGCTTCTCCGCCAGCAGCTCATAGCCGCGCTCGGCGGTGATCGTCTCGACGTCGTCGTCCCGCCGCAGGGTCGCATTGGTCTCGCCGTCGGTGACGTACGCACCGAAGCGGCCGTCCTTGACCACCACCGGCTTGCCGCTGACCGGGTCCGTGCCCAGCTCCTTCAGCGGCGGCTTGGCGGCGGCCCGCCCACGCTGCTTGGGCTGGGCGTAGATCGCCAGCGCCTCGTCGAGGGTGATGGTGAACAGCTGCTCCTCGCCCTCCAGGGAGCGCGAGTCGGTGCCCTTCTTCAGATACGGGCCGTAGCGGCCGTTCTGCGCGGTGATCTCCACGCCCTCGGCGTCCTTGCCGACGACGCGCGGCAGCGACATCAGCTTGAGCGCGTCCGCCAGGGTCACGGTGTCCAGCGACATCGACTTGAAGAGCGAGGCGGTGCGCGGCTTGACCGCGTTCTTGCCGGTCTTCGGGGTGCCCTCGGGCAGGATCTCGGTGACGTACGGGCCGTAGCGGCCGTCCTTGGCGACGATCTGGTGACCGCTCTCCGGGTCCATGCCCAGCTCGAAGTCGCCGCTCGGCTTGGCGAGCAGCTCCTCCGCGTACTCCACGGTCAGCTCGTCGGGCGCCAGGTCGTCGGGGACGTCGGCGCGCTGATGGCCTTCGGCGTCCTTCTCCCCGCGCTCGACGTACGGGCCGTAGCGGCCGACCCTCAGCGTGATGTCGCCGCCGACCGGGAAGGACGAGATCTCCCGGGCGTCGATCGCCCCCAGGTCCTCGACCAGCTCCTTGAGCCCGCCGAGGTGGTCGCCGTCGCCGTTGCCGGCATCCGCGGCGCCGCCCTCGCCATGGCCCTCGCCGAAGTAGAAGCGCCGCAGCCACGGCACGGACTGGGCCTCACCGCGCGCGATGCGGTCGAGGTCGTCCTCCATCTTGGCGGTGAAGCTGTAGTCGACCAGCCGGCCGAAGTGCTTCTCCAGGAGGTTGACCACCGCGAAGGACAGGAACGACGGGACGAGCGCGGTGCCCTTCTTGAAGACGTAGCCGCGGTCGAGGATCGTGCCGATGATCGACGCGTACGTCGACGGGCGGCCGATCTCGCGCTCTTCCAGCTCCTTGACCAGCGTGGCCTCGGTGTAGCGGGCGGGCGGCTTGGTGGCGTGCCCGTCGGCGGTGATCTCCTGCGCGGCCAGCGCATCGCCCTCGGCGACCTGCGGCAGCCGGCGCTCGCGGTCGTCGAGCTCCGCGTTCGGGTCGTCCGCGCCCTCCACATAGGCCTTGAGGAAGCCGTGGAAGGTGATGGTCTTGCCGGACGCGCTGAACTCGGCGTCCCGGCCGTCGGCGGCCCGGCCACCGATCTTGACGGTGACGGAGTTACCCGTCGCGTCCTTCATCTGCGAGGCGACGGTCCGCTTCCAGATCAGCTCGTAGAGCTTGAACTGGTCGCCGGTCAGACCGGTCTCGGCCGGGGTGCGGAAGCGGTCGCCGGAGGGGCGGATCGCCTCGTGCGCCTCCTGGGCGTTCTTGACCTTGCCGGCGTACGTGCGCGGCTTGTCCGGCAGGTAGTTCGCGCCGTACAGATGCGTCACCTGCGCCCGGGCCGCGGCGACCGCGGTGTCCGAGAGCGTGGTGGAGTCCGTACGCATATAGGTGATGAAGCCGTTCTCGTACAGCTTCTGCGCCACCTGCATCGTCGCCTTGGCGCCGAAGCCGAGCTTGCGGCTGGCCTCCTGCTGGAGGGTGGTCGTCCGGAACGGGGCGTACGGCGAGCGGCGGTAGGGCTTGGACTCGACCGAGCGCACCGCGAAGTCGGTGTGCTCCAGGGCGGCGGCGAGCGCGCGGGCGTTCGCCTCGTCCAGATGGAGGGCGTCGTTCTTGAGCTGCCCGTTGGGACCGAAGTCACGGCCCTGCGCGATGCGGCGCCCGTCGACGGTGTTCAGCCGGGCGGTCAGGGTTGACGGGTCGCTCGCGTCGCCGGCCCGGCCGGTGGCGAACGTGCCGGTCAGGTCCCAGTACTCGGCGGAGCGGAAGGCGATGCGCTCGCGCTCCCGCTCGACGACGAGCCGGGTCGCCACGGACTGGACCCGGCCGGCCGACAGCCGCGGCATGACCTTCTTCCACAGGACCGGCGAGACCTCGTAGCCGTAGAGGCGGTCGAGGATCCGGCGGGTCTCCTGGGCGTCGACCAGCTTCTGGTTCAGGTCACGCGGATTGGCGACGGCCTCGCGGATCGCGTCCTTGGTGATCTCGTGGAAGACCATCCGGTGGACGGGGACCTTGGGCTTGAGGATCTCCTGGAGGTGCCAGGCGATGGCCTCGCCCTCGCGGTCCTCATCTGTGGCGAGATAGAGCTCATCGGACTCGGCCAGCAGCTCCTTGAGCTTCTTGACCTGGTCCTTCTTATCGCTGTTGACCACATAGATCGGCTGGAACTCGGCGTCGACATTCACACCGAGACGGGCCCAGGGCTCGCCCTTGTACTTCGCCGGGACCTCCGCGGCACCGTTGGGCAGGTCCCGGATGTGCCCGACGCTGGCCTCGACCACGTAGCCAGGGCCGAGGTAGCCCTTGATCGTCTTCGCCTTGGCAGGCGACTCGACGATGACGAGTCGGCGGCCGCCGCCGTCTGCGGTCTCGCTGGTCGGGGACAACTTCGCTCTTCTCTCCGGTCGACGCTGGGAATACCCCCCGGTCGGACGTTGGGGGCGCACTGCGGTGACGCTTGACGCTGCGGAGTGTGACGGTACCTCCCGGCCCCGTGTCAAACGGAAAAACCCCGCAACGCCACTCGAACGGTAACCCGACTACATGCCTTCATGCCGCCCGGACCGCACCAGGCGTTCTCCGCGGGCCGGGAGCGGGCCCGGTGGATCATGGCGGGCCCACGCTGCTTCCCGGCGCCCACCTCGGAGGACTCCTGCGGACCCCGGTCCCGGCACCATCGGCGATCTCACACAGTGACGGATCCCCGACGGTTCGCCGCCCGCCGGCGCCGCCCGCCGCACCGTCCGCGGGCGGCCGACCGTCACAGGGCGGCGACGGATGCTGTCATTGCCTTGATACAGCATGTGAGCGGGCTGGCAGGATGGACACGGCACGGCTCGCCGTTCGAGCCGAGTACTGCCGTCATCACGCACCCTCGGGGGGACCACCCATGGCGAACCAGTACCCCGGACCGCCACCGGAACAGCCGCCCGGCCAGTCCGGCCAGAACCCTTACGCCGCCCCGGACACCGGCGCGCCCGCCGGCGACGGATACGGCTTCCCGCAGGGCGGCCGCCCTGGGGAGCCCGGATACGGCTATCCGCAGGCCGCCTCGCAGCAGCCGCCCGCGCCCGGCTTCCCGCCGGCCGCCCCGCCGCAGCCGGCGCCCGGCGGATTCCAGGGCGGCGCCCAGCCCGGCGGGATGATGCTGTCGCTCGGCGATATCGCGGTCAGCGGCGACACGGTCATGACACCCGCCGGGCCGATGCCGCTCAAGGGCGCGGTGTGGACGGCGACCGATATGTCGCGGACGGAGGAAAGGATGCCGACGCACGCGGTCGTGCTCGCGATCGTCTTCTTCCTCTTCTGTCTGCTCGGTCTGCTCTTCCTGCTGATGAAGGAGCGGGTGACGACCGGGTTCGTGCAGGTCACGGTGAACAGCGGCGGCCGGCACCACTCCACGATGATCCCGGTGCAGTCCCGCGAGCAGGTCATGTTCGTGCTCAACCAGGTCAACTACGCCAGGTCGCTGAGCGTGTGAGTCCCGAGGAGCTGTGGGGTCCCGCCGAGCCTGCGGGACCCTCCGGGGCGACGGTCCGGAAGCGCACCCTCCGCACCGCGTCGATCGCGCTCGGGCTGGGTGTCCCCGCCGCCGTCTATCTCTGGCACACCGATCCGCACCAGCCGGGGCAGCTGCTGCTCCCCTGCCCCTTCAAATGGGCCACCGGGCTGCTGTGCCCGCTGTGCGGCGGGACGCGGATGGCGTACGACCTGATGCACGGCGACGTGCTGACGGCCTTCCACGACAACGCCGTGCTCCTCGCGCTGGGCGGGCCGGTCGCGGCGTACGCCGTCGCGCGCTGGCTGGTCGCGGGCCTCGGCGGGCGCACGTACCGGCCGCGGGTGACGGCCCGCGGCAATGCCGTGGTGCTCGGCATTGCCGCGGTGTGGATGGTCGCCCGCAACCTCGTCGGTCAGTGAGCGGACGCGGGACGGTCCCAGGTCAGCGGACGGTGACCTTGACCACCGGCGAGAGGGTGCTGCCGGCGCCCATGCGGAGCTGGTTGACGCCCTTGAGGCCCAGCTTGACCCGCACCGAGTAGGTGCCGGTGCGGTTGACCGGCGTCTGTGCGGGCAGCGAGACCCACTTCGTGCCCTGCTTCTGCTGGACGGTGACCTTGGTGCCGGCCTTGAGGCCCTTGGCGGCGCCGGAGATCCGGAACTCCTGCCAGGCGTTGACCGTGGTGGCGCTGGCCTTGGCCGTCAGGCTGGCGGCGGCCGGCGCGGTGGCCACGACCGAGGCGGACGAGTGGAGGTCCTTAGGCACGGCGAAGGCCGCGGCGGTTCCGCCGCCGAGCAGGGAGACGGCGATGACGCCGACGGTGGCGTAGCGAAGTGCACGGTTCATCTGAGTTCCTCACTGAGGTGTCGGTGCGCCTGCCGGTCTGGTGGCCGTTGGCCGACCGGCCTGTTGAAGACCTGCACTGAGGAACATGACTGACGGCACCGGAAAGTTCCCGCTTACCGCCACAGATCGGCCAACTACGTCGGAACTGTCCGGAAGTGAACGTCGTGCCTTGTCAGGGCAGTTGAAGCCGGCGCTTCAGCGCGGCGGCGAAGACCGGCAGCGAGACCGGCAACGGCCGCGGCTACAGCGCCGCCAGCAGCCAGCAGCCCGTGGTCAGGAACACCACCCCGGACAGCAGCGCCGTCACGGTGGCGACCGGACGGCTGACACCGTCGGCGACCGGCATACCGGTCCGCAGGCACAGCCCCGTCCAGGCCAGCAGTCCACCACCGAACAGCGCGAACGCCACACCGGCGAATGCCTCGGGTCCACTCTCCATGCGGGGAGCGTGACACGCCAGGGCGGCCTCCGGGCGAACGCCGGATGAACGGCTTCCGCGTGTCCCGCCCGCTCCCCTGCTTCTCGTCAGTCGCCCGCCGCCACCGGCTCCAGGAACCCCTGCTCGACCAGGGTCCGGATCGAGGCCGGGGTGCGGTCCCGCAGCAGGACCGGGTCCTCGCCGACGAGTTGGGCGATGGCGTCCAGGATCCGTCCGGCGGGCAACGAGCCGTCACACACCCCGGCGAAACCCGCGCCGACCGTGTCCACCTTCGTCGCGCGCCGCATACCGCGGTTCTGACGCAGCACCACATGCTCCGGGTCCTCCGACCCGGGCAGCCCGACCTGCTCCTGCACCACCCCGTCGGCGAGCCGGAAATGGGCGGCCAGCAGCGCCGCGTCATCCGTGGCCTGCAGATAGTCCTGGCGGGCGAAGTGCGCTACGACCGACTCCCCCAGGGGCTGTTCCACCGGATGCGGCCATTCCTCGACCGTGATGGACGGGCTGTCCGACCCGGACTTGCGCAGGGTGATCCAGCCGAAGCCGACGGCCTTGGTCTTGTGCGTCTCGAACTCGTCGAGCCAGGCGTCGTACCGCGCGGTGTAGGTCTCGTCACCGGCACGGTGGTCGCCCGCGTCCCGCAGCCACAGCTCGGCGTACTGGGTGACGTCCTGCACCTCGCGCTGCACGATCCAGGCATCGCAGCCGCGCGGCACCCAGGAGCGCAGCCGGTCGTGCCACTCCTCGCCCGCCACGTGCTGCCAGTTGGCCAGCAGCTGGCAGTATCCGCCGTCGTTGAGCCGCGCGGCCGACTGCTGGACGAGCGTCCGGCACAGGTCGTCGCCGCCCATGCCGCCGTCGCGGTACGTCAGACGGGCGCCCGGCGAGATCACGAACGGCGGGTTGGACACGATCAGGTCGTACGTCTCCTGCCCGACGGGCTCGAACAGCGAGCCTTCCCGCAGATCCGCCGGCGCGGCCCCGGAGAGCGCCAGGGTCAGCGCGGCGATCCGCAGCGCCCGGGGGTTGAGGTCGGTGGCGGTGACCCGGGTCGCGTGCTGGGCGGCGTGCAGCGCCTGGATGCCGGAGCCCGTACCGAGGTCGAGCGCCGTGGCGACCGGGCGGCGCACGGTGAGGCCGGCGAGGGTCGTGGAGGCGCCGCCGACGCCGAGCACCAGCTGCGAGCGGTCCGCGTCCCCGTCGCCCCGGATGCCGCCGGCGCCGCCGACCGCACACCCCAGATCGGAGACGATCCACCAGTCCTGCCCCTCGGGGCCGCCGTACGGACGGACGTCCACACTGGCGCGCAGCTCGTCGCCCTCCTGCACCAGCCACCCGTCGGCGAGGCAGTCCGCGACCGGCAGCGCGGCCCGGGCCCGCGGCAGCGCCACCGGACGCTGCAGCAGGAACAGCCGCACCAGGGTCTCCAGCGGGCCGTCGCCGCGCGTCGCCCGCACCGCGGGGACGGTCTCGCTGCGCGCCAGCGCGGCATAGGCCGGGGCGCCCAGCAGCTCCAGCAGCCCGTCGGCGGTGAAGTCGGCGGCCAGCAGCGCCTCGCGCAGCCGGGCGGTGCGGGCGGTGCTCTCGGGGTCCTGGGCATCTGCGGTGGGGAGGTGCGTACTCACGCCACCATTGTCGGCCCTGCCACCGACAATCGGCGACGGCCCGGCGCCACGCCCTTTCCGGGCGTGGCGCCGGGCCGTCCGCAGCCGTCACGGGTCCGCGTACACCGCGGTCCGCGGGCGCTTCGTCCTTCCCTGCTGTTCCGGGGCCGCTACGCCTTCTTGGACTGCGTCGGGGCCGGGGAGCCGGACGCGGCCGGGTTCTGACAGCCCTTCTGGTTGGCCATCGCCGTACCGACGTCGCCGGCCTCCAGGTTCTTGAAGGCCGCCTCGCTCTGCTTGTTGAGCTTGTTGATGCCGTTGGAGAGGTTGCGCAGGCCGTCCGCGAACTTCAGCTTGTCCGAGGTGTCCAGAGCCTTGACCTGCTTCTGGAGGTCCGCGTAGCCCTTGGACAGCGAGTTGAGCTCCTTGACGGCGTTCTGCTGGGCCTGCTTCCCCTTGTCGGTGGGCGGGGGCCCGGCCTTCTCCAGGGACGTGGCCAGCGAGGCGTACGCCTGGGAAATCTTCTGGAAGGCCGCCGAGTCGGTCTGCTGGACCTTCTTGGAGTCCGTGCTGCCGTTGTCGGCCATCTGCATGGCGGCGTTGGCGTCCTGGATCTGCTTGAACTGAGCCTGCGCAGGGTCGCAGAAAGTCTTCGCCCAGTTGTTGAGCTTCTTCTGGCTGTCGTCGCTGCAGCCGGTCAGCGCGAGCACCAGTGCCGCACCGCCGGACAGTGCAGCCACAAGCTTCTTGTTCACCGGATTGGTCCCTTCCATGGCTCTCGGCCCCGGAACATACACGTCCAAAGGGCCTGGGCAACGGGTCGGGCATCCCGGCCCGTCCTCATTGCAGCCATTTGCACCAAGCACCGCAGGGCCACCCGAGCACACGGAAGGCGGGTGGCCGGCGTCTGCAAAAAACGCCGTCCACCCGCCCAGTTGAGCGGTCCGCGCGCCCTTCCGGTGATCCTTGCCGGCTAGGAAGCCACCGCCGTCTTGACCGATTTGGCGATGCCTTCGGGATCTTCGGAGTTGTCTTCGTCACCCACGGCGATTCCGCGCCGCTTGGAGACGTAGACCGCGCCGACGATCACGGCGATCGCCAGCAACGCGACCACGAGCCGTACGCCGACGCTCTTGTCCTGCCCGTATGAGAACTTCACCACAGCCGGCGCGATCAGCAGCGCCACCAGGTTCATGACCTTCAGCAGCGGGTTGATCGCCGGGCCCGCGGTGTCCTTGAACGGGTCACCCACGGTGTCTCCGATGACCGTCGCGGCATGCGCCTCGCTGCCCTTGCCTCCGTGGTGGCCGTCCTCGACGAGCTTCTTGGCGTTGTCCCACGCGCCACCGGAGTTGGCGAGGAAGACCGCCATCAGGGTGCCGGTGCCGATCGCGCCGGCCAGGAACGAGCCGAGCGCGCCGACGCCGAGCGAGAAGCCGACCGCGATGGGGGTGAGCACCGCCAGCAGCCCGGGAGTGGCGAGCTCACGCAACGCATCCTTGGTGCAGATGTCGACGACCCGTCCGTACTGGGGCTTCTCGGTGTAGTCCATGATCCCGGGGTGCTCGCGGAACTGCCGGCGCACCTCGAAGACGACCGCGCCCGCCGACCGCGACACCGCGTTGATCGCCAGCCCCGAGAACAGGAAGACGACCGAGGCGCCGAGGACCAGCCCGACCAGGTTGTTGGGCTGCGAGATGTCCAGGCTCAGGCCCATGCCGGTGGCGGCGGTGCCGACGCCCTGGACGGCGGTGGCGATCGCGTCCCGGTAGGAGCCGAAGAGCGCAGCCGCGGCCAGTACGGCCGTCGCGATGGCGATGCCCTTGGTGATGGCCTTGGTGGTGTTGCCGACCGCGTCCAGGTCGGTGAGCACCTGCGCGCCGTCACCGGTGACATCGCCGGACATCTCCGCGATGCCCTGGGCGTTGTCGGAGACCGGACCGAAGGTGTCCATCGCCACGATCACGCCGACGGTGGTCAGCAGGCCGGTGCCGGCCAGCGCCACCGCGAACAGCGCCAGCATGATGGAGGCCCCGCCCAGCAGGTACGCCCCGTAGACGGCCAGACCGATCAGCACCGCCGAGTAGACCGCCGACTCCAGGCCGAGTGAGATGCCGGAGAGCACGACCGTGGCCGGCCCGGTCAGCGAGGTCTTCCCGATGTCCCGCACGGGACGCCGGTTGGTCTCGGTGAAGTAGCCGGTCAGCTGCTGGATCAGCGCGGCGAGCACGATGCCGATGGCCACCGCCACCAGCGCCAGCATCCGCGGGTCACCGATCCGGCTCAGGATGCCGGGGTCGGTGACACCGGTCAGGCGGCTGTAACTGGACGGCAGGTAGGTGAACACCGCGACGGCCACCAGAACCAGCGAGATGCCCGCGGAGATGAAGAACCCGCGGTTGATCGCCGTCATGCCGCTGCGGTCGCGGCGCCGGGGTGCGACGACGAAGATGCCGACCATCGCGGTGAGCACCCCGATCGCCGGGACCAGCAGCGGGAAGGCGAGCCCGGCATCGCCGAAGGCCGCCATGCCCAGGATGAGGGCGGCGACCAGGGTCACCGCGTACGACTCGAAGAGGTCGGCGGCCATACCGGCGCAGTCACCGACGTTGTCGCCCACGTTGTCCGCGATGGTCGCGGCGTTGCGCGGGTCGTCCTCGGGGATGCCCTGCTCGACCTTGCCGACGAGGTCCGCGCCGACGTCCGCGGCCTTGGTGAAGATGCCGCCGCCGACCCTCATGAACATCGCGATCAGCGCGGCGCCGAGACCGAAGCCCTCCAGCACCTTGGGCGCGTCGACCGCGTACACGAGCACCACGCAGGACGCGCCGAGCAGGCCCAGCCCCACGGTGAACATGCCGACGACGCCACCCGTACGGAAGGCGATCTTCATCGCCTTGTGGGAGACCGCCGTAAGATCCTTTTTCTCGGTTTCCCCCTCGGCCGGAGTGGCTTCCCGGGCGGCCGCGGCCACGCGCACATTGCTGCGCACGGCGAGCCACATGCCGATATAGCCGGTGGCCGCCGAGAATCCGGCGCCGATCAAGAAGAAGGCGCTGCGTCCGGCGCGCTGCGTCCAATTGTCCGCGGGAAGCAGCATGAGCAGGAAGAACACCACGACGGCGAATACGCTGAGGGTCCGCAACTGCCGTGCCAGGTAGGCATTTGCGCCTTCCTGCACGGCCGCCGCGATCTTCTTCATACTGTCGGTTCCCTCACCGGCCGCGAGCACTTGGCGGACCAGCACCGCCGCGACAGCCAGCGCCGCCAGGGCGACCACGGCGATCACCAGCACGATGCCGCGGTTGCCCGCCGTAAGAGACGGCCCGGCCAGAAAAGTGGGGGTGTCAAGCAACTGAGGGGTGTAAGGCCCCGCCATTCGTCCTCCTTGACGTTTGGCACATGGGCGCGCGGAAGCACGCTCAGGCGTCCTGAGCAAGATGTGGACGGATTGTAGGGAGCCCCGGTTGATCAAAACAGTACGCGTCAAAGGGAATTCGCCGGTAGCAGGGAAGATCAAAAGGCCGACGCCGCTCGAAATTCGCTCGGACGAAGGAATGCAGCGAATTCACTGACCGCTGCCTGATGATCTCTCTGTCGTACTGATCATTCATCGCCGGCGTACTGATCGTCGCTGCTCAAGGATGCCGCCTCGGAACCCGGGCCGCTTGAGGCCGCCGTGACACCGGAGAGAATTGATCCGCCCGGCTACGGCCGAACGGGTGACCCACCACGCGCCCACCGCCGCCCGGCATCCGGCGAAGCCGCACCGGATCACGTCCGGATCGCATCGCATGAGGGGGGTGGGTACGGGTGGCTACGGATGGCTCATGACGGTGGGGGGCCTGTGAGGATGGGGGCTCGTGACGGCGCTGCCTGGGGACCGCGTCGGGGTTTGAGGCGCGCAGGGGCCGGGACGGCGGGCTGGAGCCGGGGCAGGGGCCGTGAGTCGCGAGCCAGGGCCCTGGAGCCGGGGCGGGGGCACGGAGCTGAGCCACGGGGCCGGGGCCGGCGCGAACGCGGGGAACTGTGGCGTCGGGCCGGCTGAGGGGCTCGTACGGCACGCGGTCGGGACGATGAGCAGTCGCCGGAGCCCGCCGAGGGGCCCACTCGCGGGACGGCAGGACGCGCGCAATGACGGGCACGAGGCCCGGGGTGCGGAGTACGGGCGTGATCAGGCAACCGGCCGCGTTGGAGCGGCAGGCGGTAGGGCGTTACCCGCCCTACGGCAGGACCGCTCCCGCCGTCGTGGGCCAGGTCATGCGGATCATTCCGCCGTCCTTGCCGGTGGTGACCTCGACGTCGTCGACCAGCCCGCTGATGACCGCGAGGCCCATCTCGTCCTCGCCCTCGGCGTCGCTCTCCGCAGCGCCCTCGGCCTGGTCGGTGCCGTGCGCATCGGAGTCGCCGTTCACTCCATCGCCCACCTCGATCGAGAACTTCTTCTCGTCCTCGATCAGCAGGACCCGCACCGGCGAGTTGATGTCATGGCTCTCGTGCAGCCCCACGGCCCGGCTGCACGCCTCACCGACGGCGAGCCGCACCTCGTCCAGCACGGCCTCGTCCACCCCGGCGCGCCGTGCCACGGCAGCCGCGACCAGACGCGCGGTGCGGACATGCTCAGGAAGGGCGCTGAAGCGAAGTTCGACGGTGGCCATGCCATCCCCCTCGTTATGCGGGCGTGCGACGTAGGGGGCCGGACACTGCGTCCGGTACCCCCCACTGCTTCCTCCCCCCGCGCCTGATGGCGCGGGGGACCGGCGAAACCGTCAGTCGGTGGCGGAGACGGCTTCGTCGACCGAGGTGTGAATCGGGAACACCTTGGTCAGACCGGTGATACGGAAGATCTTGAGAATGCGCTCCTGGTTGCAGACCAGGCGCAGCGAGCCCTCATGGGCACGCACCCGCTTGAGCCCGCCGACCAGCACGCCGAGCCCAGTGGAGTCCAGGAAGTCGACACGTTCCATGTCCACCACGAGGTGGTAGCTTCCGTCGTTCACAAGCTCGACCAGCTGCTCACGCAGCTTGGGCGCGGTGTATACATCAATCTCGCCACCGACCTCGACGACCGTACGGTCGCCAACGGTCCGGGTCGACAGGGACAGGTCCACGGATCCTCCAGCACCTTGCTATCGAGCGGTCGCCCCCCTGGGGCCTCCCCACCGAAGGTAGGGGCGGATCTGGCAGCCGCCATGGCATTCAATCACTTACCAGCAGGCGTGCACGACGCCCTTTGAGCATTGTCCGTCACTCCGGTGACACACTCGGTGCCGATGGCCTCCAATCCACTCCCGCCGGATGCGGGCGCGCGCCCTTCCCCAGGCATGATTCTCGAACGTCTCGCCCGGGGCGCGACCCGCGCTGCGCGCATCACTCATACGGAGCACTTGCCCCCGCGCATCGGCAGCCATGCCGACTGGCCGGAACAGATCCGGCCGGAAGTGATCGACGCCATCCGGTCGGCGGGAATCGAGCGTCCCTGGGCCCACCAGGCACGGACATCCGAACACGCGGTGCGCGGCGAGTCGGTCGTCGTCGCCACCGGGACCGCGTCGGGTAAGTCGCTGGCGTATCTCGCGCCGGTCCTCTCCACGCTCCTGGACGGCTCCGAGGCCCCGAACGGGAGGGGCGCCACGGCCCTGTATCTGGCCCCGACGAAGGCGCTGGCGGCCGATCAGCGGCGCGCGGTACGTGAGCTGGCCGCCCCGCTGGGCACGGCCGTCCGGCCCGCGGTCTACGACGGTGACACCCCCGTCGAGGAGCGCGAATGGGTCCGCCAGTACGCCAACTACGTGCTGACCAACCCCGACATGCTGCACAGCGGCATCCTGCCGTCGCACCCGCGCTGGTCCTCCTTCCTGCGTGCGCTGCGCTATGTCGTCATCGATGAATGCCACAGCTACCGCGGTGTCTTCGGCTCGCATGTCGCACAGATCGTCCGCCGGCTGCGACGGCTCTGTGCCCGTTACGGCTCCGATCCGGTCTTTCTGCTCGCCTCCGCGACCGCCGCCGAGCCGGGGCAGGCCGCGACCCGGCTCACCGGTCTGCCAGTGGTGGAAATCACGGAGGACACCTCCCCGCGCGGCGAGTTGGTCTTCGCGCTGTGGGAGCCGCCGCTGACCGAACTGCACGGCGAGCAGGGTGCCCCGGTCCGCCGCACCGCCACCGCCGAGACCGCGGACCTGCTCACCGATCTCGCCGTCCAGGGCGTGCGCACCGTCGCGTTCGTCCGCTCCCGGCGCGGCGCCGAGCTGATCGCCCTGATCACGCAGGAGCGGCTGGCGGAGGTGGACCGTTCGCTGCCCGGACGCGTCGCCGCGTATCGGGGCGGTTATCTGCCCGAGGAGCGCCGCGCCCTGGAACGGGCGCTGCACAGCGGCGATCTGCTCGGTCTGGCCGCCACCACCGCGCTCGAACTGGGCGTGGACGTCTCCGGACTGGATGCCGTGGTCATCGCCGGATATCCGGGGACCCGGGCCTCGCTGTGGCAGCAGGCCGGGCGGGCGGGCCGCTCCGGACAGGGCGCGCTCGCCGTGCTCGTGGCCCGCGACGACCCGCTGGACACCTATCTGGTCCACCACCCCGAGGCGCTCTTCGACCAGCCCGTCGAGACCACCGTCCTCGACCCCGACAACCCGTACGTGCTCGCCCCTCATCTGTGCGCGGCCGCCTCCGAAATCCCGCTCAGCGAAGCCGACTTCGCCCTCTTCGGTACCGCGGCAGCCGGTCTGATGCCCCAGTTGGAGGCCGCGGGCCTGCTGCGCCGGCGTGCCAGGGCCTGGCACTGGACGCGCCGCGAGCGGGCCGCCGACCTCGCCGACATCCGCGGTCAGGGCGGCTCGCCCGTACAGGTCGTGGAGGCCGGCACCGGGCGGCTGCTGGGCACCGTGGATGCCGCCGCCGCACACACCACCGTCCACGACGGCGCGGTCCACCTCCACCAGGGGCGCAGCTATGTCGTCCAACAGCTCGACCTGGACGACGACGTGGCGCTCGTCGAGGAGGCCAGCCCGCCCTATTCCACGACCGCCCGCGACACCACCGCCATCTCCGTCCTGGAGACCGACACCGAGATTCCCTGGGGCGAGGCCCGGCTGTGCTTCGGCTCCGTCGAGGTCACCAATCAGGTCGTCTCCTTTCTGCGCCGGAAACTGATCACCGGCGAGGTCCTGGGCGAGACCAAGCTCGATCTGCCGCCTCGTACGCTGCGCACGCGAGCGGTGTGGTGGACGGTCACGGAGGACCAGCTCGACGCCGCCCGGGTCAATCCCGAGCAGCTGGGCGGCGCCCTGCACGCCGCGGAACACGCCTCCATCGGCATGCTGCCGCTCTTCGCCACCTGTGACCGCTGGGACATCGGCGGGGTCTCCGTGCCGCTGCACCCGGACACCCTGCTGCCGACCGTCTTCGTCTACGACGGCCACCCGGGCGGCGCCGGATTCGCCGAGCGCGCGTTCCGCACGGCCGCCGACTGGCTCACCGCCACCCGTGACGCCATCGCCGCCTGCGAGTGCGAGGCCGGGTGCCCTTCCTGCATCCAGTCCCCCAAGTGCGGCAACGGCAATGACCCGCTCCACAAACGGGGAGCCGTCCGGTTGCTGGGCGAACTGTTGCGCGGGGCGCCGGAGAAGGCCTAGCGGGTGCCGTAGCGGCATGGCTGGTGCTGTAGGCGGCGTGACGGGTGTCGTAGGCGGCGTAGGGGGTGGGTGTCGTACGGCGCTCAGTGGGCTGCTGGCGACCAACGGCCGGCCACCGACCACCGCATCCGTGACGGGCCTGGCCCCGGCCCGCTCCTGGGGAGGGCGCCCCGCCGGGCCGGCCCGGGCGCGCACCCGGGAGGTGAAGGGGGAACTGCCTGCCTCCGCCGAGACATCGGCGATCGGGCCGTCCACCGCGCAGCGCACGAGGCGGGTGTGCTGCGCCGCCGCCACCCGACGCGCCACCGAACAGGCCCTGTCCGCGCCCTGCAGGGCGTGATCCGCCGCGGCCAGCGCCGCCAGGTCCGCGGCGCCACCCGCCCGGTGTCGCGCCGTGACGGCCTGGCCCACACCCATCAGGGCGACGAAGACCGCGCACAGCGCCGCCGCCGCGAAGACCGTCCAGACCGTTGCCGAACCCTCGTCACCGCACCGTCTCCTCCGCAAGAGCCACCGCCTCCCCTCGAACCCGCAGCGTCAGCCGCGCCACGCCGGGCAGCTGGGCCTCGACCTGTACGCGCACCAGATCGCCCTCCCTCGACAGCACGACCCGCGCACCCCGAGGGGCCGCGCCCCGCGCCGCCGAGATCACCGCCGGCCGTGGTTCCGACCGCGCCGCGGCACGGGCCCCGGCCCGCGCCGCGTCCACGCACTCGATACGGGCGCAGACCGCCATCAACCCCAAGATCAGCGCCGCCACCACCGCCACGAGTACGGGGAGGATCACAGCGGTCTCCGCCGTCACGAATCCCGCGTCGCGGGCGCTCGGCGGGGCGCCCCGAGCCCGGGGGCCCGGGGCGTGGCCGTCAGAACTGGACATTGATCGCCCGCTCGATCACCGACCGGAGCAGCGCCTGCACCGGTCCGCTGGTCACGACCTTGTAGAGCACCGCCGCCAAGGCACACGCCGAGGCGATTATCTAGAGTTGTCAACTTGCAGTGCAGTTCAGAAAGCTCACGCCACTTAAGGCACGTTAGGCACGTAGATCCCTGACACGAAGGGGGTGTCCTCTGACTACGACCTTGCTCGTCGCTATCGAAGGCTGACGGCTGCCTGTTGTGACGCGAAGTGTGATCGCGCAGGTCAGAGGTCAGGAGCTTGCCTGTTTGCGTGCACGGTGGGCGGCCTGTTGGCAGGCATGCGAGCACCGTCGTTAGGGTGCTGACCGTGTCTCGTAACCTCTGAACACCGTATGAAAGCCCTCAAATGCCCTTCAGCGGGTACAAATTCGAGGATCCCAACCGCCCACGTTTGAACTCGGCCGCCACCCTGGTTACCAAGTCCTCCGGAATGGGCCCATGCGACTCAACATGCAGAAGCTTGCCCTCCTGGTCGCCGCTGAACTCTGAGAACAGGGCGAAGTTGACCCGCGTCCCGTCCAGGTTACGCAAGCCGTTCCACCGAACGCCCCTCAACCTCTCACCCCAGGCTCTTTGAGCAAACGCGCGACTTCGCGGGTACTTCTCGTCCATCTCGTGTATCAGTTCCGCGTCTATCCCCATGACACCGAGATTGGCGTTGACATTGAGGTTAACGAGGAGACGCGGGCGGCTCACACGCATGGTGGCGAGGAACCTCTCGTCCACCTTGTCCTGGGGGACACCCTTGCCGGCGACCCGGTAGAACACCTCGATGAAAGCGCCTTCCGCAGACGAGGACGTGTAACAGGTGCCCAACCCCCCTGTGAGGTCGAACCTGCAGATGTGTTTCAGCCCATCGCAGAACCACGCCGGGCTGCCAGCTCTCCCGTCAACCTCGCGGAGGTAGATGCGAAATAGATCGGTGTTCGAGTCGAGCTCGTACACGACCACAGTCTCATCAGTCATCGCGCCAGCCCCGCTACTGTGCATTTCGCCGACCACTCCAGCCGGTCTGGACTCATCTTTGACAGCACCGCCCGCGGTTCCTGATCTTCGAGCTCGGGCTGCTCCGTCGCAGACCACAGCACGACCAGATCCGGAGCGAATGCGTTTCCCAGCCCCTGAGCGAACACGTTCAGCACCCTGCTCACTGTCTCCACGGGATGCTTGTCCGGCGTGTGGTTCGGGAATTGCCACAACGGCAGGAACGTCTCGTACCGGCCCTCCAGTCCGACCAGCTTGCCGCTTCTCACGTCCTGGACGACGACCGATACAGGCAAACCAAGCTGTTCAGACAGCGACCGCGCGGTGACGCAGTCTCCGAGGGCGATGTGCCAGGAGAGGTTGCTCACCGCCAATGCAGCAGCATCTTCAGCGATCACACGGACCGCCCCGTCATCCAGGCTGGTCCTGTGCGCCTCTAGGTGCCGAGTGCTCTTCCATCTCTCTGCAAGCGAGCGAGCGAACTCATCAGCCAGGACCGACTCCGCATCCATATCTCCACCGTACGGCCGATGCCTCGTCTGCACCGGACGAGGAGCCCCGAAGTTCCGACTTCGCACCAAAGCGTGAGGAGACGGTTGCAGCACGTGTCCATGCGTAGGTTGCAGTCGCGTGATCAACTGGCCGACTGGTGTGATCAATCTTCGCTGTCGCGAGATGGTCGCTCGTCATTCTTCGGTGTCAATTGGACACTGGCGCAGAGAAGGGTCGGCCTCGGCTACTGCCTCCCAAAGGGAAGGGCGGCGGCCGAGGCCGGTGCAGTGGACCTCTTAACTGAGCGTTTCGCCCTGTTTCAGTGCAATAAGAACTGGTTTTTACAGCTCGACATGCTGGGGCTGAAGAGCTTCATGAGCCAGTCGATACGTAATGTGGTGCCAGGGGGATGTTTCGTTCCAGGTGCTCCTGTCCGATCCCAAACCGCCCTGCCCTCAAGCGCTTTGTCCGCTGGACGTCGCGGCCTGCGCGCAGTACTTCGGGAACATGACCGCACGCGGCAGCTATCCGAGCGACCTGTCCGATGAACGGTGGGAGCTGATCGAGCCGGTGCTGGCCGCCTGGCGGGCCGAGCGCCGCGGACGGAGCCTGGACATCGGCCGCCCGCCCGAGCACGACCTGCGCTCCCTGATGAACGCCATCCTGTTCGTGGACCGCACCGGCATCCCCTGGCGCTACCTCCCGCACGACTTCCCACCGTGGCCGACGACGTACCACTACTTCGCCTGTTGGCAGCAGGACGGAGTGTTCGAGCAGCTCAGCGGACTCCTGCGACGTCTGGTCCGTGAGCGCGAGGGCCGCAACAGCGAGCCGTCCGCCTGCGTGCTGGACTCCCAGACGGTCAAGACCTCCGCCAACGTGCACCTCGCGGACCAGAGGACGGACGCGGGCAAGCGCATCATCGGCCGCAAGCGCCACCTGGGCACGGACACCCTCGGCCTGCTGCTGACCGTCATGGTCACCGCCGCAAGCGTCTCCGACACCGCGGCCGGCGTCCACCTGCTCGCCCGCATCGCCGCAGCCCACCCGCAGGTCCGCAAGGCATGGGTGGACGCCGGCTACCGCACCACCGCCATCGACCACGGAGCCCGCCTCGGCATCGACGTCCATCCCATCCAACGACCCCCGGGTACCCGCGGGTCACAGTGATCCCGCGGCGCTGGACGATCGAGCGCACTTTCGGCTGGTTCATGCACCACCGCCGCCTCGCCCGTGACTATGAGACCCACCCGCACCGCTCCGAAGCCATGATCCATCTCGCCATGATCGACCTCATGACCCGCCGCCTCACCGGCGAAACCACCCCGAACTGGCGCGGCACCTGATCTGCCGGAACCAAACACGAACCAGCGGACCAAACGCTCAGTCAGACGCTTCCGGTTCCGAAGGCTGTCTCGGACACGAGGCCGAGAACGGACTTCAGCCGTCGAGCACCTCAAGGCCAGGGACTGTAAGAAAAACGGTGTAACTCCGATCATGGAAGAGTGCACCTGTGACCAGCGAGAACATAGCCACGGTATCCGAGGTGGGGGCTGCGCCCGCAGCTGTGGATGACCAGTTCCTGAACGAGCTCGTGGCCCGAGCCCAGGCCGAGGGCCTGCAGCTGACGGGAGATGGCGGTCTGCTTCAGCAGCTGACGAAGCGGCTGCTGGAGTCCGCCCTCGAGGGCGAGATGACGGACCACCTCGGCTATGACCGGCACGATCCGGCGGGCAAGAATGGCGGCAACTCGCGCAACGGCAAGCGGTCCAAGACGGTTGTCACGGACGTCGGTCCGGTTGAGATCGACGTTCCGCGGGACCGCGAGGGCGGCTTCGAGCCGCAGATCGTCAAGAAGCGGCAGCGCCGGCTGACCGGCGTCGACGAGATGGTCCTGTCGTTGTCCGCGAAGGGCCTCACCCACGGCGAGATCTCAGCCCACCTGGCCGAGGTCTACGGCGCCGAGGTCTCCAAGCAGACGATCTCGACGATCACCGATTCGGTGATGGAGGGCATGGCCGAGTGGCAGGCCCGCCCGCTCGACCGCGTCTACCCGGTCGTGTTCATCGACTGCATCAACGTGAAGATCCGCGAGGGCCAGGTCGCCAACCGGCCCATCTATATGGCCCTCGCGGTCACGGCCGAGGGCCACCGCGACATCCTCGGACTCTGGGCCGGCGGCGAAGGAGGCGAAGGCGCCAAGCACTGGCTCCGTGTCCTGACCGAGCTCAAGAACCGCGGCGTCGAAGACGTCCTGATGCTGGTCTGCGACGGTTTGAAGGGCCTGCCCGACGCCGTCGGCGAGGTCTGGCCCAAAACCGTGGTGCAGACCTGCGTCGTCCACCTGCTGCGGGCGTCGTTCCGCTGCGGGCCGTCAGGACTGGGACAAGATCGCCAAAGCATTGAAGCCCGTCTACACCGCACCGACCGAGGATGCCGCCACCAGCCAGTTCCTGGAGTTCTGCGAGGAATGGGGCGGCAAGTATCCAGCGATCGTCCGGCTCTGGGAGAACGCCTGGGCCGAGTTCGTGCCGTTCCTGCAGTTCGACGCCGAGATCCGCAGGATCGTCTGCACCACGAACGCGATCGAATCGGTGAACGCCCGCATCCGCCGGGCCGTGCGGGCCCGCGGCCACTTCCCCTCCGAGAACGCGGCCCTGAAGTGCGTCTATCTCGCCGTGATGTCCCTGGACCCGACGGGCACCGGACGCAAACGATGGACCACCCGCTGGAAGCGGGCCCTCCAGGCCTTCGACATCGCCTTCGACGGACGCCTCACCAACAACCGAATCTGACCCGACCAGCCAACCCGGTTACACCGAAATCTTTACAGGCCCCAAGGCCACCGATGTCGCCGAGATCCGCGAAGCGCTGCGTGGTGGCCGGACCATCCGCCGCGGGCAGGGCCACTCCGTTCGCGTGACCGCCCCGCTCGCGCTCCACCAAGCCGCGGTGAAGCAGTGCGTCACGCCCGTCGGCAATAGCTCCGCCCCGGCCGGGCGTCAGGCGTACCGCACCTACGCCGACCGTATTGTCGCGGCAACGCGGTTGTTCTGACGCGTGCTGAGCACGCGCTACGGCTGGAGAGCGTCAAGGCGCTGCCGTGCGTCCACGAGTCAGCTGTTCCGGATCCGAGTACTTGACGCGGAGTGTGAGCTTCGGCTTCCTCGTCTTCTGGGCGGAGAACGCGAGGAGGAGGGCGAAGAAGTCGTCACCGTCGGACGTCTTCCCGACCTCGACGCATCCGTGGCTGTATCCCTTGCGTGAGTTGTGCAGGTAGAAGTCGGTGCGGCCGTACATATTCCCGCGGACCGGTGTGAGCCGGACACGGAACGTCCCCCACGCCGGCTGTACGGGCCCGTTGCCGCCAATAGGGAGGAATTCGATTCCCTCTTCTGCGTTGGTGATGGCGTCGCCCCGCAGGTTGGCAGCCTGGACGGAGTTCTGACGCGGATTGACGTGCGTGAAGAAGGTGTACAGGCCCTCGGGTGCGGGTCCGTGATCCTTCTCCGACTGCAGACGGCCGAACTGGTGCTTGAGGAGCCCGGAGGTCGCGGGAAACAGGAGCGGACCGGCGGCCTTGACTGCCTTCGGGGTCGAGCTGTGCCAGTACAGGAACTTGCCGGAGTAAGTGAGGTCCGCGTCTCCGCCTTCGACCTCCCGCACATCGACCTGCAGCTCGCCGAGCGTCTTCAGGTCGCCTGTGCGAGGTACGTCAACGGCTCTGAGCTTGCTGGTGCCCGGTGCCCGTCCCGTCAGTTCCAGCACACGGTAGGAATCTTGTGGAGCGTAGGCGGCGTCCTTCTCGTCAGCGAACACGACGACCGGCTCCTGCAAGAAGAGCACGGCATGCACATTGTCGTCGGAGCCGACCCCCTTCCACAGGATCGGCCGCGCTTCTTCGCCTACCTGCAGAGCGAGCCGAGTAAGGCGTTGCGTCTGGCTGGCCTGAAAGCAGAAGTGGCTCATGACGCAACTCTAAGGAACACTCTGCCCCGGTGCAGCGAGCGGCGGCAGCTGCGTCGACCAGCACCGCGTCCTCGCCGACAATCACTTGGTCTCAAGCGTCGATTCGAGGACGCCGATGAGCGGGCCGGTGCGGTCTTGGCGTCACCTCCAGCAGGACAGCGCAGAGCGTCAAGGTATATTCTGAGGAATGGTTGTATCGAAGTCCCTCATCAAGCAAATACTTGGCCGAGTGAGCTTTTGGCGAGGTGTGTGATGGAAGACATCACTGCTCACAGCTCAGACACCTTCGTGATTCCCGACGCTGGGATGTACGGGCTCGAGTCGATAGAGATCAAGAAACATGTTCTCCAGCCCGGGCATGACATACTTCGCGGTGCCATTGTGCAAGATCAGAGCACCGGCAGGCGCTATTTCGTCACCGAGGCTGACCTGGACCGATACAAGCTGCCTGAGCCGAACCTCAAAGACGATCTAGATTAAGAGGCCTGCAGGAAATCAACTTTCCGGTTCTGGGACTTGATCGCGCAGGTGCGTAATTGCCAGGACGCAGCAATCACCAAGCAGCTGGATGATGGGGAAACCATCACTTCCGGTTCCCTGTGCGCCCGGCCCATCGGCTGGCTGTCAGATACCACAGAATCAGCCCAGCCGCAAACGTAATCTCCGCGAGCCAGCATCTACACCTGGTGGCACCCGCGACTGAAATGCTCAGCTCGGGCTCGCTGTGCATCGCCAACGCAGGTCGTAGTGTCCCTCATCTGTAAGTCGATGGTTCTATCCATTCGGCCCTGATCCCAGCGCATGTCCCGCCTACGAGCCCACCACGCGCACCCAATAGGCCGAGCCAGAAGTGCCGTAACGGCCCTGCCGTCATAAGGTCGACTGGAACCGGGAAGCCCGGAATTCTCTGCTCTGGAAGTGGTCATCGTGCTGGTAGTCACCTTCATGGGCCGGACCGAGCTTTCCGCTCCTGGGACAGGCGTCGGATACAGCATCTGGTCTTACAAAATTGAATCCACAGGGGCCGGATCCAGCGGCGGCGGTGAACTCCCGGCGGGGCTGAGGGTCGCGCTCGGCCTGCCCCGTGAGGTGGATGTACGTGGCCCAGAGCGGTACCCCGATGTATCGCAGCTGCAGGGCATGTTCATCCAACGAGATGCCACATCGAGTCGCCAGTACGTAGGACGCCAGATCGCCTCTCCGGGCACGCAGATTATCTCGTTCGTCGCTCCAACCAGCGAAACCACCTGCGAGGTGCTGCTCGCCAAGGCCCCCCAAGGTCAGAGCCTGGCCTCGGTGCAATTCGCCACCAGTGCAAGCGGCACGCCAGCAACTGTCCAGCTGCTGCCCACGCCGATGGTGGGGTCACCAATCAACGGCCGCCCACCGGCCGAATTCGCCGGCATGCTGCCCTACGCCAGCGAGCTGTTCGGCATCTATCAGCCGCTGGCCGGATGGTACGGACTGCAAAACTCGCTGCGCGTCGCACGGGGCACTGCCGATGAGACCTTGGCGAACCTCAGCCGCGAATCGTTCTCGGGCGCCGCCGCGCGCAGGCTGGCTGATGAGGCCTTGACCGCCCTTGCGGAGCGCTTCGAGGTCACAGCCCAGGGCGTGCTTTCACCGGTCGGACTGGTGAACCTGTTCCGGCAGTACTTCTTCGAGTTCGACACGTTCCTCGGGCCCCCCGCCGGCCACCTTTGGCTCAGCCCCGGAGGCACCGTCGAGGTCGTCGAGACAAGCACGCGGCGCACGCTGGTCGAAAAGACAGCCGAGCAGGCAGAGGAAACTTCGCGCAAGATCGAAGAGAGCCTGACCGAGCAGGACGACATCGCCGACGCAGTTAAGGAGGACAACGCCAACGACACCAAGCTCGGCATCAGCGCGTCCGGAGGTGCAAACCTTGTCGGCATCTACCACGCCGAGGCGAGCGCCAGCTTCGGCGTCAGCAACACGGTCAAGCATTCCTCAGAGGAGACGCACAAACACACCCGCACGCAAAGCGCGAAAGTCACCAGCGAAATCAAGCGGAATTTCAAGACCACGTTCAAGACGGTGACTGAGACCACGGACACCTCCAGTCGCCGATATGTCGTGCAAAACACCACGAAGCAGCTGGTCAACTACGAGCTGCGGCGCAAGATGCGCAAGGTCGGCGTGCAACTACAGCACATCGGCACACGACTGTGCTGGCAGGTGTACATTCCCGCACCAGGCCGCAGGATTGGCCTGGGAGACCTGGTTCACATTGTTCCAGCGCCGGACCTTACCTCAATCAGAAAGCCGGAACCGCCACCGCCGCTTGTGATCAAAAATACCCAGTTCACCGGCGCGTTCCCCATCCGGAGAACACCCGGCAATAAGGACGAACTCAAAGCAAATACAGAGTTCGTTCTCCACACCTCTCCGGATGCTGAGGATATCACTGACCACGAAAACGTCATCCATGCTGTGGCGCGGATGGATTACACACCGCCACCTCCCGAACAGGGATACAAGCTGAAAGAGGCGCGACTTGTCTCCGTGGCGCCGGGAAGGGCGTTCATCGACCATCTGATCCTACCCAACCAGGAGCATACGGGCTTCGCCGTCTTCTCGAAATTCTTCTATTCGGGCGACCTCACTCCGATCTCCCTGACCTTCGACCTCACGTGGGATCCCCCAGCGACAAACGAGGCTCACGATCGCTACGCGGAGGAGAAGAAGATCTACGACGCAGAAGTGGCCCAGCTGCAGCGTGCCGCCTACGCCTCCGCCGTGCGTGAGCGGCTTGAATTGGTCAGTGCAATGCGCCCGCGGCCGTCACAAGATCTGCGCAACGAGGAACGCCAAACGATCTACGGAAACGTGATCCACAAGCTCAAGCCATTCGAGCTCTTCGAGGACAAGCATTTGGGCTCAGAGCTGCTTCGACAGATCTTCGATGTGGACGAGATGCTGTACTTCGTGGCGCCAGACTACTGGAGGCCTCACCCAGTCCCCGGCGCCCCACTCCCTCCTCCGGACCCTTCCGAACCCACCAAAGACAGCATCGGTAGATACCCGGTGCCGGATCCGAGTGTTCTTGGAGATCGGACCGTGGCCAGCTGGTACAGCCACACCGATAAGACGAACGCAATTGATCCGCTAGGCCAAACGAGCGAAGAGTGGCGCGTGAACTATCTGATCACCGAGCAAGCCCAACCTGCCCCTCTAGGCAGTTCACTGGGCTGGCTGATCGAGATCGACGGTGACGCACGCCGCAATGAGTTCCTCAACGCAGCGTGGGCAAAGGCAGTCCTGCCGGTGCGTCCCGGACACGAGGCCGAAGCGCTCAGTTGGCTCAGAGAAGCGCACGTCGAAGGAGAAGCAGCGCTCGACCTTCCCTACAAATTCCAGGAGGGTGACCCCGACAACTACCACGGCAAAAACGTAGGGCAGGTCCTGGAAGATCTCGCTGCTCAGTTGCAGAAATCCAACACGGCCATCGCTAACACCGTCGCTACGGAAGAGGTCTTCGAAACCGGTTTCGATCCTCTGGAGGGCGGTTTCAAGCCGGCCAATCCCTATGAGGTATTCGACCAGTGGGTCGAAGTGCTGCCCACTGATCAGGTGGTGGCCGTGCAAGTGGCCTACGACTCTAAGACCGGGCAGCAGATTCCAGTGCCTGTCTCCACCGAACCCCTCAACGCGGGATGAGGTCGTTGTCGGCAACGGTCCGACGGCATGCGGCAGCCCAGTTTATGCTGCGCGATGAGGCCGCGCCGATGGGGTGGGCGCCGCTGCGGTTCTCCCGGGCGGATGGGTATCAGTTCACGTCGGATCTGGATGAGTTGCAGGAGTACGAGGTGCGGGTGGTGCACCGCGCGCATTGTGCTCGGGTGCGGGAACCGTTCAGACAGACCTGGAGCATGTCCCTATGGTTGCAGGCTGCTGTGACACCGGGGAGTCCGATGTGGTGGCGCGGAGCCCGGCTCGGTTAAGGGCCGGGGGAGTCCTCTTTTGCCGGCCGGGCTCCGTGCGCGCTTAGGGCTCGCAGAAGAACAACACGCGGGCGAACGGCTCGCTGACTTGCGAAGTCAAGTCTCTGAACCCACAAGTTAATTGCCTGCGAGCCCTTACAGCGGCTAACACAATGAGGCGCGTCCTACCGGTCTGGTCTCTTCGCCTGCCGGTCTGGCGTTCGTAGGGCAGCCGCATCGGCGCTCGCCTCCAGGCCGCTGCTCATCGCCCGCAACGGGCGGCGGATGGACGCGGAGAACACGCCGAGGCGGATCGTGCGAGAGGTCGCTGAGCGGCACGCCGGGCTGGCGGGGCTGGCGGGGCTGGCGGGCGAGCTGACCGCCGACGGGGTGGCGCTGTCGCTGTCGCCGTTGGAGGACGACGAGCAGGAGCAGGCCGCCGTCGGCACGGAGAAAGTACACGTCACACGACTGGCCCCCTGCTGTGGCGCGGACGGTCCCGCGCATCGAGCGTGGTCTGGGCGGGGCAACGACGCCCCGGCCGAGCTCATAGAACGGATCCTCATGCCCGTCACCGTGCAAGACCACCGGGTACCCCACAAGTCCACCGTCTTTGCGAATCAGGGCAAGGACGTCGAACTCTTCGTGCGGGAGCGCGACGGCACGCCCCCCGGCCACCTCGACGAGCGCACGGCCGTCCTGATGCTCCACGGCCGGAGCGTTCCGGTGCTCGCGGGCTTTGATCTCGATTTCAAGTCGTACAACTGGGCCGATGCGCTGGCGGAGGCCGGTTACGACGTCTTCATGATGGACCTCCAGGGCTCGGGGCTGTCGCCGCGGCCGAAGATGGACGACCCTCGCAACGTCAATCCCGCCCAGCAGAACCTTCTGAAGCCGAGACCTCCAGGTTTCACGCCGGGCCCGCCGAACTATCCGTTCCAGCTGACCAACTCGAACAGCGACCGGGACGAGCTGAACACCGTCGTGGAGTGGATCATCCGCGAGCGCGGGGTGAAGAAGGTCGCCTTCATCGGCTGGTCCGCGGCCGCGTTCACGATGGGGCCGTACGCGGTCAAGAACCCGGGCAAGGTGTCGAGCCTGTTCCTGCTGGCGCCGATCTTCCCGCCCGAGGGCACGTCGAACACCCCCGACCCGCTGCCGCAGCCCGGCTTCCCGACGTTCCTGAGCACGAAAGACGGAACCTGGAACGGGTGGAGCAACGAGGTGCACTGCGAGGGACAGCGCGAAGAAGAGATGCGCGACAAGGTGTGGAACGCGATCATGAAAAGCGATCCGGTGGGCAGCACGTGGGGGCCGGACGATGAAGGGCGCAATCGCATCAGAAACTTCGTCCGGTGGGGCTGGAACAAGACCACCGCGTCTCAGGGCGGCGTCCTCGGCGGCAGCGTGCCGGTCCTCATCGCGTACGGGGAGTACGACAGGCAGGCGAACACGTCGAGCGAAGATCCGGAATTCAACTTCTCGGTCCGCGCGCTCTACAACGCCATCGCCGGCGACCACAAGCTGATGGTCAAGCTGGACTGCGCCGGGCATTCGGTGGTGTGGGAGATGCAGCACAAGAACGTGCACAACCTCTCGAAGCACTGGCTCAAGCACCTGAAGGTCGACGGCAAGACCCAGGGCATCTTCGACATGAACACCAACGGCGACATCAGCCCGGCTCCGTAGAACAGCCGAGCCCTCGACCGCGAACCGTGGGGGCCCAGGGTCCATACGTCAGCCTTGCGCCGTCGCCAGGGCCGCCACAGGGTGGAGTCCGCCGTCTGCGCGCCCTCGCCCGAACGGCGGGCCACGGCATCGTCCGCGGCGGCGCCGGCGCCCTGGGCGCGAGCGTGGCCGGGTGGATCATCTGGTGGATCCAGCAACGCTGACCCGGCGCTGATCCCGTCGTCCACCTGGATCTGGTGGTCCCGGTCGTCCAAGACCGGAAGCCGGATCATGGCACGCGCCTCAGACGTCAAGGCGACGGCCACCAGCTGTTGCTTCCCAGGATCAACACAGTGACCTGAGTTGTCGATGGGTGATGAGGCAGCAGGCGAGTTTGAGAAATGCCTCGTGGATGTCGGCTCTGCGTTCCCAGCGGATGCGCAGGCGGCGGAAGCCGTGCAGCCACGCAAAACTCCGCTCGACCACCCAGCGGTAAGTGCCCAGTCCGGTGCCGTGCCGGGTGCCGCGGCGGGCGATGGCCGACACGATGCCTCGGGCGCGGACCTGGTCGCGGTACATGTCGTGGTCGTAGCCGCGGTCCGCGAAGAGCGAGTCAGGCTTGCGGCGGGGACGGCCAACCCGGCCGCGGACCGGTGGGATCGCGTCGAGCGGGGGAAGCAGCTGAGTGACGCCGTTGCGGTTGCCACCTGTCAGCAGGACCGCGAGCGGGGTGCCGTGGCCGTCGGTGATGAGATGGTGTTTCGAGCCGGCCCGACCCCGGTCGACCGGCGACGGGCCCGTGCGCTGCCCCCTTTTAACGCCCTGACGTGAGAGGAGTCGACCACGCAGCGGGACCAGTCCAGCCGCGAGGCCGCATTCAGCTCGGCCAGCAGGACCTCGTGCAACCCCTGCCAGACGCCGGCCTCGTTCCAGTCCCGCAACCGGCGCCAGCACGTCATGCCCGAGCCGAACCCCAACTCCTGCGGCAGGTACTCCCACTGGATTCCGGTGTGTAGCACGTACAAGATCCCGCACAGCACCTCCCGGTCCGGCAATGCCCTGCGGCCCGGGTAGCGGAACCTGCGCTCACGCTGCGGCAGCAACGGCTCCAAGCGGTCCCACAGCTCATCCGACACGATCCAAGGCGACGTCCCCACACCAGACCGAACGCTCAACTCCCGCCCCGGACACGGCAACCAGGACCGATCCATCTCATTGTGTTAGCCGCTGTTACTGAGCGTTTGGTCCGCTGGTTCGTGTTTGGTTCCGGCAGATCAGGTGCCGCGCCAGTTCGGGGTGGTTTCGCCGGTGAGGCGGCGGGTCATGAGGTCGATCATGGCGAGATGGATCATGGCTTCGGAGCGGTGCGGGTGGGTCTCATAGTCACGGGCGAGGCGGCGGTGGTGCATGAACCAGCCGAAAGTGCGCTCGATCGTCCAGCGCCGCGGGATCACTGTGACCCGCGGGTACCCGGGGGTCGTTGGATGGGATGGACGTCGATGCCGAGGCGGGCTCCGTGGTCGATGGCGGTGGTGCGGTAGCCGGCGTCCACCCATGCCTTGCGGACCTGCGGGTGGGCTGCGGCGATGCGGGCGAGCAGGTGGACGCCGGCCGCGGTGTCGGAGACGCTTGCGGCGGTGACCATGACGGTCAGCAGCAGGCCGAGGGTGTCCGTGCCCAGGTGGCGCTTGCGGCCGATGATGCGCTTGCCCGCGTCCGTCCCCTGATCAGGCCCCCGCAGGTCAGCGCCCCTTCTCGCGTGACCGAGTCTTCGGCATGGCTATTTTTACAAGCGAGGAGAGACGCCGGAGAGAGATCCTTTGAAGGAAGCCTTCAGGTAGTCGTGGACGGCCTGTTCGGGCATGCGGAACGAACGTCCAACCCGGATCGCCGGCAGTGCACCTGAGTGCACCAGCCGGTAGACCGTCATCCTGGAGACGCGCATCACCGTGGCAACCTCTGTCACAGTGAGGAAGACGACGCCCTTACCAGTTGAGTGCTCGGGAGGAGCTGGGGGTTCCTCTTCGGTCTGGGCCTCGGCGGCCACCCCCATGAGGGCGCGAAGATACTCAATTGTCGGTGATGGCGCGGAGGCAGCGGTGTGGGGGCAATCCTGCGGTTGCGCCAGTTCGCGAGTGGCAGCGGCTTCGGCGGGAGAGGTCCGTGCCCGCAGTAGGCGCGCTCCGGAAGAGCCGAGCGACGACTGCTCCAGGATGGCCTCGAAAGCTTCGTCTCGCTGATCACCCATGCCTTCCCTCCAGTTCCCTCTTCGCCTTCGCTCGCCACCGGTGAAGCACGGCCTCAACAGCGCGCACAGTTGGCGCATCCAGCATCTGTCGGATCTCTTCCTGGGTGTAGCCGTCGATGGTCAGGGCGACCACGGCCCGTGCACGTGGATTCTCGATGCCATTGATGTCTTCCAGGACGCGCAGATTGCCGAGCACCTCCTCGGCGACGCTCTGCACAGACGGCACGGGCTCTCCCGTCGCTTCCTGCTCCGTCCCGCGGCGCCAGCGTTCCTCTTCCTTGCGGTGCCGGCGGAACTCGTTGGGGAACTCGTAGGCGCACGCGCCCATGAAGTACGTGGTGATGCTGGCGCCGCCCGCGGGCTTCCAGCCTCCGCCGACGAGTGCGCGCTCGCGGAAGCGGCGAAGGGCCCGAGCCACGGTCATCATGGCCAGCTCTTCACGCAGGTCACTGTCGCGAGCCAGCTGCTCCAGTTCTACATCGTGGGGCAAGAGGTTGAAGCCGCGTGATGCCACGAGCTTGAACACGAAGCCGGAGTACATCCAGCCCCGCATCACCGAGATCCCGTACCGGGCGAGCTCTTCCTCGAACCGCTCGTAGCGCGGACCCGCGAACCCATCCTCGGCAAGGACGTTCACCAACCGCGCGTCAGCCATGTGCTGGTCGATGGTGGCCTGCAGGTGCTGGGTGGTGCCGCTGTGCGTCGGCGCTTCCAAGGCGCTGAGCTCTCTCGTCGACACTGGATCGGCGAGGATTGGACCGTCTTCTACAGGTTGTAGGTCCGAGGAGCGCACGGCCGTGGACTCCTCGTCCACGAGCTCGTCGTCGCCCCCCATGCTGCTCCCCCTTCGGTTCGATTGTGATCTGCCGGCTTCTAAGTGCCGTCCAGCCGGCCACCCCACGCAGGTCCCCCAAGTTTTTCTAGAGACGAGGTCCACAGCCAGATGTCCGTGGGGAATCGCGGCCACGGCGACGTAGGAGCGTGCGTCACAACCACCAACTACTTGGAGGTCAAGTTGAGTTCATCCTCCGCGGCGCCGCAGCCCAACCGCCCCGATCCCGCCCCCTTCATGACGATGCACACCGCCATCATCCTCTTGGCGGCCGTCATCATCGGGCTGATCGCAGGAATCCTCACCTTCCTCAGCGGCACGCTCGTTCCGGCCGCTGTCCTTGCCGGCCTCAGCGCATCAGGGCTCAGCATCCCCGTGCTTCGCAGCCTCATAGGCTGACCGACCGGCCCATGGACAACCGCGGCGAGCCGGAGCCCCGACCGCTCCGGCTGCCGGCTGGCACATGGCGCCTCTGATCTCGCCCCAGCGCCGGCGGTGTGGCGGGGCCAGCGGAGCCTGGCCAAAGCCGGGCGAGCAGCGTTGCCACGCCCCCGGGACCCGGGCGACCTGTCCAGCCCGGCGCCGACCACCGACCGGGAGCTGGCCCTCGCCGAGCTGCTGATAGACGAGATGGCCGGCGTCGACATCGGCGAGCTCCACGACGGCTACGCCCAGGCGCTGAACGTCCTGGTCGACACCCAGGCAGCCGGCGGCAAGGTGCTGCCACCGCGCGAGCCGCAGCAGCCGGTGGGCCTGATGGCCGCGCTGGAGGCTTCCGCCCGCGACGCCCGTCGTGCCTGTGCTGAGCACCGGAGTTGACGGCCCGGACGAAGATTTCGGCTGAGCGGGGTCCGAGTTGGGCGGTGACATCGACTGGACGGCCTGACTCGTGCGAAGAGACGACTTGATCCAAGTCAGCAGGTCAACTGGGCTTGTACATATGCATTGCTGACATGTCGACCAACGGGTGTACGGTCATCAAATCGGACGGTAGCTGGGAGTGACCGGTCGGTAACAACGTAGAGCTACCCGGCGTTGGATCGTTGGGCAGGACAAAGGAGACCCGCTCCCGTGGTGCACTCTCACCGTGGCGCGATGCCGTGCCCGGTCTATGCCCGCCCCAGGCGGGCCTGATGGCGGCTTTCCACGTCCCCGTCCACTTCGGCCAGCTGCCGAAGCTCCACGTCTACGTCGACGAGACCGGCGACCGCGGCTTCAGCGCCCGGTCCCAGGCGCAGTCGCCGTTCTTTGCCATGACGGCCTTAGCGTTGCCCCAGGAAGACGAATGGATGGTCACGTGCGCCGCGGGCGGCCTGCGCGCCCTCGTCCACAGCGGCCAGCCGCAGCAGCTGCTCAAGCCGATCCACTGG
The DNA here is from genome assembly GCF_900221035.1 of Streptomyces sp. 2323.1. Taxonomy (NCBI): domain Bacteria; kingdom Bacillati; phylum Actinomycetota; class Actinomycetes; order Kitasatosporales; family Streptomycetaceae; genus Streptomyces; species Streptomyces sp. 2323.1. Next base: position 3,644,755 of record NZ_LT907981.1, read on the forward strand.
GTGGAGCACTTCAAGGCCAAGAACCCCCAGCGGCGCAGCCAGGCCGCGCACGCGCTCGCCTCCATACCCACAGCCCGTGTCATCCATGTGATCGCGCACAAGGAGACCTTGCACCAGGACGCCGAGCTGCGGAGGGACAAGGGCGTCTTCTACAACTACACGACCAGGCTGCTGCTGGAACGCGTCGCCTACCTGGCCAGGGAGTGGCCCGGCGGGAAGCGCCTGGCGATAGTCCGGCTCGGCCAGGTCAAACACATGGACCACCGGGACTGCGCGAGCTACCTGGATCGGGTACGCAGCGGCGAGACTTTCGGCGTCCCGTGGCAACACATCAAATGGCCACCCACCTGGGTAAACACCGCCTGTAACGGCATTCAGCTCGCCGACGTCCACGCCGGCCTGCTCAACAGCGCGCTCAGCGGGAACCCCCAGGACACCGCTTGCGCGGAAAACCTCCAGAAGATCAGCCACCAGCTGCGCCGATCGGCGCGCGGTGACCTGGACGGCTACGGGATCAAGGTCATCGGGGACAAGCGTTTCGTCACGGAACGCGCCTGGTGGCCGGACCTCAAGAACCGGTGAAATGCACAAAGCCCCCGGGGGGACTCCCGGGGGCCACAACCACCTCTGGGGGTGGAGGGATCCAGTTCCCTGGTTCCGGCCGTAATCCCGGCAGCCCGCCTAGGGGCTCTTGCGTGATATCACCCTACCCGTAGCAGCCCGATTTTCACCTGCCGAATCCCGTTCTTGACCACTCAATCACCCCCCCGATCGCCGGAATCGCACTAGTTCTTGAGGAGAGAGTGAGTGTGAGCGAGTCGGCTGCCCGTCGGTGCCCCTGAAGGATTGCGCACAGGGCCGCGAGCCGACAGCGGCCGGGACGTCGGGGGATCCACCCGCTCAGTGGCCTTCCGGCGCGATGTCCCCCGGCCCGAAGGCGACCAGAACGAGGGCGCCGGTCTCGTTCTGGTCCACCATCCACCGCTCGGCCGGGGAGGCACTCGCCGCAGCGGCGCGGCGCCGAAGGAGCGCAGAAGCGTCCCAGCCGGGGTCCCGGACGCCGCGACCCTACGCCGCGCTCGGCTGGGCGACGCTGCGCGCCCTCGGTGGCATCCTCATCGGAGAGGCAGGCGTCTACGGCGGCCCCGGTGGCAAGCTCACCTAGCGCCCACCCGCCCACGCCGCACTGCGACGCCTCATCGCAACGCCCCGCTGCTGATCACGCCCTCAACCTTGGATGGCAAATGCTCAAGGTGCGCTGTCACAGGACTCTGGGGCAGAGACGGGCCCCGACTACTGCCTCCCAAGGGGAAGGACGCCGGCCGGGGCTGGGGCGATGAACCTTAGAGGGTCAGGCGGAGGTTCCAGCCGGTCAGGCCAGGCTCGTCGTGGCTTGCGAGGCTGGGGGTGTACGTCTCGGGGGCCGGGCGGTCAGCGTCCTCCCAGGCGCTGAGCCAGTCGCGCAGGACGGACAGGGACGAGGAGTCGGGGCCGTCGGCGACGATAGTGCCGTCCTGCTGCAGGACGGCGACCGTGGTGGGTGTGGAGTGGCCGATGGCCCACAGGCCCGGGTTGATCCCGGCCATGGTCAGGTGCGGGTCGGCCGGGGATGCGGCGTAGGTCCGCCAGGACGGCCAGTCGACTTCCTCCCCGCTATACGGCTCGGTGTGCGCGTCCTTCAGCAGCCGCCCCAGCGCGGTGCGGGCACCGGTGTGGAGCCGGTCGTCCTGCTCGCGCCAGGCGATGGAGATCCAGGACGGGGCGGGGACGCGGTTTTCCCAGTCCACCCAGCGGCCGGGCAGATCCAGGTCGGTCTTCGGGGAGGCGGTCGCCTCGATGTAGCCGCCGTTGACCACCTGCTCAACGACCGGCTCGCCGCCATGGATGCGGATCTTGGCGACCACGGTCATGTTGGGCACGGCTGCGATGGGCAGCGGCGCGACGATCAGCCCACCGTCGATGACCTGGTCCACCCACGCCTTCGGCAGCAGCGGTGGGGTGCACCAGGCCACCAGGCGGTCGTACGGGGCGCGTTCGGAGAAGCCTGCGGTGCCGTCCGCGATGTGACAGCGCACGTTGCCGATTCCGCGTTCGTGGTGGATGAGGTTGGCCCACTTCACGAGGTAGTTGTCGATGTCGAGGCTGGTGACCGTACCGGTGGGGCCAACGAGCTGGGCGAGGAGGGCGCCGGAGTAGCCGGAGCCGGTTCCGAACTCCACGACGTTCATGGCCGATTGGACCTCCAGCGTGGTCAGCTCGCGGTGGATGGCTTTGGGGTTGGAGCGGTTCGCGGTGGCTCCGCGGCCTTCGTGGTGGGTGTAGTGGCGTTCGGGAACGGTCTGGGCGACGTCGGCGACGGCAGTCACTGTTCACTCCTTCGAGGGGTGGGGCACTCATACGCGACAACCGCCTGGGGCGGCTGATGGATACGCGCCCGGCGCCCCGGGATCGTCATGCCGGTGAGGTAGTGCCACCCGGCCACGGTGTACTCGCCGACCGGACCGTGGTCAGGCAGCTCGGCCCAGGCGTGGTGCTCGACCGGCGGCGGGGAGAAGCGGGCCCCGATGCACCAGGTGAGACGTCGGCCGAGCAGGGCAGCTGCGAGCACGGCGCCGAGCGAGGTTTCCATGCAGGCGGCGCGTCCGGGCCACCATCTGGCGGTGTGCCGTACGGCACCGACCAGCGCCTCGGCTCGTGCCGGGGCGAGCAGGCGTCGGCCGGCCTGGGTGGCTAGGCGGGTGGCGCGGACGGTGTGACGGAAGGGCAGCCGCAGCAGGACGAGCGCCAGGGTGAGGCCCGCGGCTGCCGCCAGACGCTCGAGGTAGGTCCCGGTGCGGACGGTGGAGTACGCCTCCATGCTGGTCATCGCCACCTCCACCGGCGCCGCCGCGGCGGTGCCTCCTCGGCCTGCGCGAGACCCTTGGCAGAGAGTCTGTTCGCGACGGTGCGGATGTCGGTGGCGGCCTGCTCGGCCCCGATGCCGTACCGCTGGGCGAAGCGGTGGGCCGCCTGTTGCTCGGTCTGGCAGGACAGCAGGAGCATCACGGCGGCGGCTGCGGTCGGGGTGAGCTGGGTCCAGCGTCCGGTGTGCTCGTCGAGGATGGCGCCGCCCTGGTCGGTGAGGATCGGGTGGGCACGTTCACGCAGCTGCCACACGGGGCTTTACCTCCTCCCACCAGTGCTTGGGCGCGAAGGCCAGTTGCCGTAGCCAGACCTCGGCGGTGACCACCAGGTGGAGGGCTCCCTGGGCGGTGGACTGCCCGGCGGCGGCCCGCGCGAGCGCCGCGGCGACGGGGTACTCGGTGACCAGTCCCAGCGCGGCCAGCCGGGAGGAGGGTCCCAGCAGGTCCTTGAGGACCCGGGCGTGGTCGCGCAGGCCCGCGTAGGCGAGGGCGTTGAACCCGCCCTTCGTCGTCCGGGCCAGTACGAAGTCCGGCAGCACGCCGGTTTTGGTGAAGGCCGCTGCCAGCAGCGGCTTGTACTGTGCGGGTTCTCCGCGCCGGTCGGCGGGGACGGCAAGGCAGGCCCGGATCACCTCGTTGTCCAGGTACGGGGCGGCCAATTCGATGCCATGCTCGGCAAGGGCGAGCGCCCGCCAGCCAGCGGTGTTGGTGCCGACCCGGGCCAGGTCTTGCCGGTCGCTCCAGTCCGCCAGCCGCGCGGGGGCGTCGGTGAGCTCTTCGGCGGCTTGGTCGAGGGCAGTGGCGAGGCGGCGGCGTACGTCGGGGGCCATCCAGTCCGCCGAGGCCAGCAGCGGTGTCCAGGCGATCGGCCGCTGGGCTTGGGGAATCCAGTCCCGTGCGGGGCGGCGGAGTTCGGCAGCCGTCCGCATCCAGGCCCCGGCGAGGTCGGTTCGGGCCGCGTCCTTCACGCGGGCGAGGACGGTGAAGGCGGAGGTGTGCCGTAGCCGGGCATGCACGACCGCGTGGCAGAGGGCACGCCGGTGCTGCCGCTCGCGCAGCAGGTCCGCGAGGTAGGAGGAGGGGGCGGACAGCACCGCGTCCCCGGCCGCCCCGGTGAAGTGCACCCCCGGTGTCGAAGCCTGCTCGGCGACGGTCTCGAGCACGGCCCGTTTGATGGAGGCGGTGACCACGTAGGCGTTGGGTGCGTCGGTGACAGGTAGCGCTGTCAGGTCGCCCAGCCCTGCGTAGTACACCGCCTCGGCGTTACCGGGCACCGTCTGGTGCACCAGGCCCGGCACCGCGGCCGCGGTGCGGTGTGCGTACGCGAGGTCGTCGTCACGTAGGCGTTCGTCGGCGTATGTCACCGCGGTCACCGGGGCGTGCTGGGCTGCCAGGCACGCGAGTGTGGTGGAGTCCAGACCCGCCAGGTCCGCGCTCACGGGCCGGTCGTCGATGCGGGCGGCGACTGCCTCGGCGAGCGCGGCCCGGACCGTCGGGGCCGCTTGCCGCAGTGGGACCGGCGGATACGCGGCCGACTCGTACCGCTCGACCATGGCGCCGTCGGGTCCGATCATCAGCAGGTGCCCGCCCGGCACCCGCCGCACCGAGCGGAACAGGCTGCGGTCAGCGAACACGTCGGGCTGGCTGAAGGCCAGATGAGCGGCGAGTGCGTTCACGTCGACCGGCGCCCCGTCCAGTGCTGCCAGCGCGGACGCCGCGGTCGACCACCACGTTCCGGCCGCGTCGGTGCGGTAGTAGACCGGGTGCTGGCCGGCCAGGTCGCCGATCACGGCCAGGGTTTCGCCGCTGCGGGCGACAACGAGGTGGGAGCCAGGCCAGCGGGTCAGCGCTCGCCACTTACGCGCCTGCACCACGGGCAGTGCGCTCTCCAGCTGGCGGTCGTCGGCGCCGCATTCGCCGATCACGGTCAGAGCCATCGGGCCCTGGCCGACGGAACGGACCTGAGCCTTCGGCCACCCAGTGGTCCATGTCGATTCCAGGCCGGGCACCGCCCGGCCCCTGGCGGGCCGCCGGTCATTCCCAGCGCTGCCATACCAACCCGCGCTCCACCTCATCATCGCCCTCTCCCTCGTCCGTGCGCGTATTTGTGCGACAAGGTGAAGGCGCCGGGCCGACCATCTCGTGCCCCAGCACGAGAACGACGTTGGCCCGGCGCCTCCTTTAAGTGCCGGGTCGGCCGTGGCGCTCAATTCCCGCTGGCCGGACCCGGCAGTCCGCGGGCTAGTGCTTGTACTCGGTGTCGTCGGCGGTGTCGAAGGGCTGGGTGCCCAGCGTCACCGTGACAACGTCGCCGGCATCCAGCACTACGGGCGCCTCGTAGACCTCGGTGGGGTGCTCCATGACGAAATCCCTTCACTCGCCGCCCGGCTTCGGTCCGCCGGGCTATGACGAACAGTCAACGCGCAGACGCACAGCGTGGGCAGCTGCCACAATGTGGGCCAGCTGTAGGCCAGTTGTGAACCCGCACGACCAACGATCGGCCGGACATGACTATCGGGGAGCGCATCCGCGCGGCACGCGAAGCACGACGTCCCAGATGCAGCCAGCAACGGCTCGCGGACGAGCTGTCGGCGGCGCGCTGGGGAAAACCAGGGTTTCTTGACCGGCAGCAGGTCTACCGGTGGGAGACCGAACGACGGGTGCCCAAGGAGTGGTTGCAGTTCATCGAACAGGTACTGCACCTTGATCTGTCCGAGGACAATGAGACCCAGCTCGCCGATACCGTGACCTCAGTCATGCTCTTGGGAGGCACCGACGTGGACCGACGGCAGTTCCTCGCAGCATCAGCAGCCGTGGGCCTGGCCGCGATCGACCTCCCCGACGCCGAGGCCGTCACCCGCCGCGCGAACCGCCCCGGCCCCGTCGCGGTCGGCATGGGCGAAGTCGCCGCGGTCCGCACCATGACCACCACACTCGGCGACGCCGCCTCCGAACTCGGCGGCGGACACGCCCGCCACCTGGCCGTCCGGTACCTAACCCTCGACGTCCGGCGATGGCTGGACGGCCGCTATACCGAGAAGGTCGGCCGCGAGCTGTTCGCTGCCACCAGCGAGCTGGTGCACTTGATCGGCTGGATGGCTCGGGATGAGGGCAGCCAGGGGCTGAGTCAGCAGTACAACGTGCACAGCTTCAAGCTCGCCGCCGAGGCCGGCGAGAACGAGCTCGCCGCGACCGCCCTGCGGGGCATGGCGGACCAGGCCATCGATCTCGGTCACGTGGCGACGGCCGTACGGCTCGCCGAGGCGTGCGAACAGCGCGGCCGGAAGCTGAAGAACCCCAAGGCGCTGGCGTACTACCGCAACACGCTCGCCCGTGCTGCTGCCGCGGACGGCGACCGCACAACCGCCGGGCGACTGCTGACCTCTTCGCAGGCAGCGATCGAGCACGCCCCGCCCCGCCCTGGCCAGTCGTGGGCAAGCCACTACAGCCACGGCCGGTGGGCCCATGAGTCTGGCATGATCCACGCCAAGCTGGGCGACTACGCCGCGGCGGAGGAGCACTTGCAGCTGGCCATGGAGATCCACGGTCTCGACCGAAAGCGGACCCGGGCGATCGTGCTCGCCGACCTCGGCCAGGTCCAGCTCAAGCGCGGCAACATCTCCCAGGCCCTGGCCACCTGGAGCGACTTCCTGACCTGCGCGGACGGCGTTCAGTCCGTCCGCATCAACGACGGCCTGACCAACATCGCCGCCCGCCTGCCGGGAATCCCGGACAGCCCGGCTGTGCAGGAACTCGCCGAGCGCATCGCGACACGTGCGTGAACGGGCCTACGAAAGCGGCCGTTGCTGGGCCCAGCAACGGCCGCTCTGCCTTCGACCCGCCCGAAGCCGGTGCCCGTACGGGCACCGCCTCACGCACACGGAGACTGCCCGTGACGACACGAGCTCGGCGTTCGCGAATCCGTCCACCGCACCCGCACTCCTTGCGGATCACCGGCGGCATGCCGCGTCGTCACCCGATGGGCCGGTTCTGGTCGCGCATCATGTTCCGCAAGGCTGTGCGGGCAGCGGCGAGATCGTCGTTAGCCACCTCCACACTCTTCTCCAGGCCGGCCTTCTCACCACGCAGGCTGTCCCGCTCAGCGGTCAATCGCTGGGCGATCTGTGTCAACTCTTCTATTCGGGCTACCAACTCAGCATTCGTGGCTTGGTTTAGTTGACGTCCGAGACCGCGCTGCATGGCCGCCTTGAGCTTGTCCCGTTCCTCACGCAGGCGGCGGATCTCCGCTCGAGCCAGTTCCAGGTCGGTCTGCAGGCTGGCCGTGCTCGCAGTCACCCCGGCCTGCCGGTCCTGCACCGCCTTGTGAGCCTGCTGAGCACGGGCTTTCTCGATGTGCTCGCGCACGCCTTCCGCGTAGACCAGCCAGTTCGACACCCCGGCCGTCCGGGCGACCGAGGCGAACGTCACCGGATCACCCTCGGAAAGCATCTGGTCCACCACCGACAACACCCGCTCACGCTTACGGGTGCTGTCCTTGCGGCGCGCTTCCCGCAGCACCTCAGCCGGGATCCGGCGCTCGGTCATCCGGCTTCCGCCTTGTTCACTACTGTCAGCGGCAAGAGCTTGCGCCCCTCTCCCGCCCGGACCTTGCGAAGCACCTTACTGGCCTCCTGGATCTCCGCCTGAACCTCGGGCGGATACTGCGCCATCCGTTCATTCATCCGTTCCACAACGCCTTGGAACGCCTCGATTTGATCAGTGAGGTTGCGGACAACGAAGTCGTCGGTACCCATTGCTGTGGCCATCTCGCGATCTGCCTTCAAAGACCGGACGTGGTCCTCGATTGCTGGCAGATAGGACGGGTCGGGGCGATAAAAACCGCAGCCCGCGCACTGAAATCGAATCGGGCACTTCTTGCCGCCTGCCGTCACATTCGACGGCTCGACGCAGCCCCCAAAGGGGACGGCGACCGACTTCTTCTCGTAGGATATGCCGGAGGATAAGGGTGCTGGGCGACCGGATCGGTCTACCGTGTGACCTCGCAGCGTCTCGACGGCCTCCCGCTTCCGCTTGATGGTAACCCGATAGTAACCCATGGTGGTTTGCGCAGACTTGTGGTCCATGAGCGACATCAGGACGTCGATCGGAGTACCGACATCCGCGTGCCTCTGAGCATAGGAGGACCGGAAGGCATACGGGTATATCTTCTCCCGATCGAAGGGCAACGGCTTGCCATCGTCGCCAGGGGCGTCTGAGTCGATAGCTGGTATCGCGTCGACCCATGCGCGCATGGCGTTGGAGAACTCCCCCGACTTCATGTGACCCAACTTGGTTTCCTCGTTCATGACGGGAAACAAATAACGCGCGTTGGATGGAGGGACGTCAAGTTTTACGCGACGTTTTTTCCAGGTCAAAATCGCCTGCGCGGTTCGCTCTTCGATGGGCAACAGGCGACGTAGGCGCTTGCCCTTCTTGTTGTCCCAACGGAGGTTGTATTCACCTTTCTCGTACTTAAGGCAATCCAGGGCCAGGCCGCAGAACTCCCTAGGGCGTCGCCCGGTATCCCTGCAGATGATGTAGGCGGTCTGCATCATCAGCATGACGTCGCCGGGAGCAAGGCCGCCGCAGTTGATACCGCGACCCAACTCTCCAAGATTCGCGTCGAGTTGTCGGATCACCGGTTCGGGGATGGCCTTACCGGCTTCATCCTCCTCTTCCTCGACCACGAAGGGGATCCGGTGACCAGAGTGGGCAGCGAATCTCGGATTCAGATCGTCGAGCAACCCTTCGCTGCGGCCGAAGCTGAGCAGGTCAAGGAAACCCCGGCGCATCTCAGCACGCGACTTGTAGCTGTAGACCGTTCCATTTTTCATCTGGGCGTCCACGAATGCCGCGATCACGCTGTCCATGTCCAAGGTGCCGAGCTGGGTCACGTCCGTGCCGCCGCCGGACCGCAGGGCCAAGCCGGCGGAAGCAAACTCACAGGACAGCAGCGTCCTGCGCAGATCGAGGCTATCCGGCGAGGTCATCCTGACCCAGGACAAGAGCAGGGTCCGCAGCCAAGGCTGCTGGAGTCCCGCGAGCGAGACCACGCCGCCACGAGTCCGCCGTCCCGATTTGCTGTGCGACGAGGCCAGCCCAGCTGTCAGCAGATTGAGCTCTCCGTCATGAGATGGATCGACGCCGCGGAACTTGTCGAAGCCAGCCCGTAGCCACGTTTCTGACTCCGCGATGAAGAATTCCTCATTTGTGTCGGGGCTCTGAATCCGCGGCAAGGGCGAGAGCGCCAGGCTGTCCAGCCCTGCCCACCTGCGGACCGCCTTACGCACAGCCTTGGGGTCAAGGCGGGTTCTATGACGGTCCCGCTCGCGGATAGCGTAGAGCGCTTCCAACCGCACCAACGGAGCCAGCGGAGCTAATGAAAAATCGAACTGCGTGAGCCACGGTGTCTCCCACTCTGCCCACTTCTGGAGCGTAACGGGAGCGGTGGCGCCCTTGCAGTGTCTCCGATATCGCTCCCGGTGGTGGGCGCAGAGGAGTTCCGACATCCTCGTGCGCTGCAGTGTGCATCCGGCAACAAGGCAGAGCGGAAATGCCGGCCTCGGAACTGCCATCGTGCGAGCCCACACCTCCAACGAGACCGCATCTTCGCCTTCCTTATGGCGCCGCCAGGCGGCCCAGTGTGGAGGACACATGCCCAGAGATGAGGAGTCGCGCTGGCAGGCGCCTTGATCGCCTGTCACCAGACACCTTTCACGGATCCCCGGCGACTTCTGCAACCGTGGAACGTAGCTAGCTGTGAACTCGGGCTTGGCCATCCCGCTAGCCTTCAAGGCAGTGGCACATTGCTTGCACAGACCGTCCTTGGAGTGCACGCCGAGCTCACATTTCACGGTCGCGCACTTCCACATAGCCGTGTGGACACTGCCTGGATCCCCGTTGAAGAGCCAGGTCTTCGGATTCCACTCGTGGGGGCGCCACTCGTCCGCGACGCGCTCCGTGAGCCAGAGCTTCCATGCTTCTAGATCCACCTGAAACGGTGCTTGGACAACTCGCGAATCCCCCGCTGAGACGGCGATTTCACTCATGGGCCGTCTCCCGTGCAGCTGCGACCCGTTCCACGGCCGCGCGTTTGTCCGTGTCGCTCGCGTGCACGTAGACATCGAGCGATGACGGCGACTGGTGCCCCAGGAGGTCCTGCACCACATCCCGAGGCTGCCCTTCCCGAATCCACGCGGTAGCTGCGCTGTGCCGCATCATGTGCGGCCGCACGGTGAACCCCACGCGCTTCAACAGGCGGTCGAAAAGATCCTTCGCCCCTGCATAGGTCATCGGCCGACCGAGTGGCCCCCGGAAGAGGTTGACAAACACCATGTCGCTCTCGGCCGCCTCACGAACAGCGACCCGCTCATGTAGGTACTCGGTGTAGAGCTCCACCAGTCCCTCGGTCACGGGTATCGAACGGGAGCGAGGCGACTTGGCCAACGCGCCATTGGTGTTCAGACGCCGTCGCACATGGAGGTGTGGTCCTTCAACGTTGCACCCAAGGCTGCGGGAGTTCGACAGAAAGTGCATGTCCTCGCGCCGCAAGCCCAGAGCCTCACCGATGCGCACCCCGGTGACCCACAGCAGTGAAACGAGGAATCGGTCCCGATGGCGGGTCGTTGCCCCGATGACCTCCTCCACCTGGTCAGGAGTAAGCCATTCGATGCCCTCGTCCTCTACCTTGAACTTGATCTCTCGTGCCCGGACCGTGCGGAACTGGCCGTCCTCGCCGGCGTCGTAGCCTGCCGGCAGGTGGCTCAGGTACTTCTCAGACGACAGCCTCGATACGACCTCGTCACGCACCCATCCACACCGCGCGCCGAACCGCAGGAACTCACACACGGTCGTCAGTACAGCGTTGGCAGTCGCCTTTGATCGAAACCGCGGTTCCAGGGGCGTCTTGCGGCCTCGGGGCGGCAATGGCTCATCCACCAGCCAGTGCAGAAAACGCGCAAGCTGATTCAGCGTCGGGTTCGCCCAGCCAACACCGTTGGCAGCGCAGTGCGATAGGTACAGCGCAACCCGGCCCCCATAGGTCCGCTCAGTGTTCACCGACAGCCCGCGCGACCGCAGTTGGAATAGGAAGGCCGTGCCCTCCGCGTGCAGGTCGTACGTGACCGCATCCACCACGACCCAGGACACACGGCCTGAATCAGGCGAAATAGCCTTCTCAGCCCGATACGTCGGACTTGCAGAACCAGACGTGCCAGATGTCTCTAACAACTCTCAGATACCTCTCAGGAGAAGACTCGCCCCTACTGAAACCAGACGTGCCAGAGGGGAAGTTGCTCCTCAAGATAACGAGCGTCCCCACGGCGTACTCCGCCGTGGTCATTCCCCGGTCGTCGGCCCTGATCGTGCGCCACCGCGCCCACCACCGCCGGACCGTTCCACTCCGAACCATGTCCATCCCCCTTTGGATGTCTTCTGCTGATGGATCTCTTCTGCTCGTTGGCTGTCATCTGCTGGTTGACTGTCGTCTGAAGTGCGGCGGCGGGCGCCGACGGGCAGTTGAGGAAGCGCCGGTGGCCCGGACGGTTAGCCGGTGGTCCGGTCGGTGAGCCGGCATCTCCTCCCGCGGCCGGTCCCCTGCCACCGCCGGTACGTACTTCACCGGCCGCCTTCAAATCCGCAGCGCCCACCGCTCAGTTGCGCCCCAGCAAGCCGCTCGCCAGGCCGATCAGTACCGGCGCCACTCCGAGCGCCAGGAACGCCGGCAAGAAGCACGCCGACAGCGGCATGGTGACCAGCACCCCGGCCCGCCGGCCCCGGGCGACCGCCGCCCGGGCCTGCTCCGCACGGAGCCCGGCGGCGGCCCGGGAGGCAGACTCGACGGCCGGTACCCCGGATATCCCGGCGCGCTCCATACAGCGCGCCAGCCCTTCCGCGCCGGGGAGTTCGGCCAGCCGTGGCCAGACGGCCGCCGGCTCACCGCCCAGGCGGAGTTCCGCCGCCACCTGGCGCAGCCGCTCTGCCACCGGCCCGTCGAGCGACCGACCTACTGCCTCGGCCGCTTCGCGCGGCCCGGCTCCCGCCGCGAGACAGGCAGCCAGCAGATCGCCGGCCGGTGCCAGTGCCGCGCGTACCTCGGCGGCCGCCAACCGCGCCGCTTCCGCACCGCGTTGGTGTGCCAGACAGCGGTGCGCTCCCAAGCCCACGGCGAGTCCTGCCAGGACGCCGCCCACGCCACCGACGAGGATGACCATGAAGAGAGCCGCTCCCACGGGTCCGGCCCACTCGCTCAGCCGACCGTACGCAGCGTCCTTCGTCCTCGTGGCTCGCCTGCGCCACGGGACCCCGGCCGACGCCCTGGGCCGGGCCGCGTGACCGCCGTATCGATCCGGACGAGCAGCTGCCCATACCGTCGAGACCCGTCGCCTTACGACTCGCCCGCTGCGCACCTCCCGCAGCAGCGCCACGGCGCAGAGCATCGCCGTCATGGCCGCGACCGCCATCCCCACCCTGTGGACAACTTCTGCGCTCACCTCAACCCCCTCTCCCGAGCGCCTTCCGCGGCCGCGACGATCCGGGCCGTCCAGGCCACTCCGCCCCATTCCAGGAACCCGCCGATCACCAGGCAGCCCCACCCGGCCGGCGTGTGCAGCAGCACCCGCAGCGGGTCGGCGCCGAGTGCGCTGCCCATCAGGAGCCCGCCCCCGGGCAGCAGGGCGAGCATCAGAGCAGTGGCTCGGGGACCCGCCAACTGGGCGCGCAGTTCGTCGCGTTGATCCCGCTGGGCGCTGAGCCCGGCCGCGACCCGCTCCAGCCCGCTGGCCAGTCCCGCGCCGCCCTCCACCGCCACCTGCCAGCACGCGGCCATGCCGGTCAGCCCCTCGGCCCCCGGCAGTCGCGCCGTCGCACGCAACGCCTGGGGGACATCCCCTCCGTAACGCGCTGCCGCGGTCACCGCCGAACCCGCCGCTCCGAGACCCGGCGTCCCCGCGGCGAGCAGTGCCTGGGCGGGCTGCCGCCCGGCCCGCAACTCCCCCGCCACCGCCGCGCACAGTGTGATCACCGCGGCAGCCCGCCGGTCACGCGCACGTACCGCTCCACGGGCGATCAGCCACCGCCGGACGAGGAACGCGGCCGCCACGGAAGCCAGTGGCGGAAGCGCGGAGCCGCCCAGCACACCCAGCACCAGCCCGGCCGGCAGACACCAGAGCTCCCACCCGACGTCCCCCAGGGGGCCCACGCGCCAGCGCCGCCCCGCGTCCCCCTCGACCACCCGCTGTAGGCACCACTTCCGCACCTTCTGGGCCCGCATCCGGGCCCGCCATCCCGCTTCAGCGTCCCTCTCGCCGTGGCTCCCGAACAGCGCCCGGGCCCGCCGCCGTACGTCGTCCGGCCGGCCCCCGGCGAGCCGGCCCGCGGCTCCCGCGCAGACCACCGCGGCCATCAGCGCCGCCCCCTCGGCCGCGCTCACCGGAACCCGCCCCCGCCCCGCTCGCACAACCGCATCAACCGCCCCCAGCCGGGCGCCTCCTGGAAGCCGGCGGGGCTTTGGACCGCGGCCGGTACGGTCACCACGAAGCCGTCCCGGTCCCGCTCCAGGACGTGGACCTCGGCGATGCGGCGGCGGCCGTTCCGGTCGCGTACGAGATGCAGGACGACCGAGACCGCGGCCGCCAACTGGCTGTGCAGCGCGGCGCGGTCCAGGCCCGCGGTCGATCCGAGGGCCTCCAGGCGCGCGGGGACGTCGGACGCGGCATTGGCATGGACCGTGCCGCAGCCGCCCTCGTGCCCCGTATTGAGGGCCGCCAGCAAATCTGTGACCTCGGGGCCGCGTACCTCGCCGACCACCAGCCGGTCCGGGCGCATCCGCAGCGCCTGCCGTACGAGGTCCCGCAGCGTCACCCGGCCGACACCCTCCTGATTGGCCTGCCGGGTCTCCAGTCGCACCACATGGGGGTGGTCCGGACGCAGCTCCGCCGAGTCCTCGGCCAGGACGATCCGTTCGTCCGGGCCGACCAGGCCGAGGAGGGTGCTCAGCAATGTGGTCTTGCCGGCGCCCGTACCGCCGCTGATCAGGAAGGACAGCCTGGCCGTCAGAAGTGCGCGGAGCAGTTGATCGCCGCCCGGCGGGACCGTCCCGGCCGCTACCAGCTCCGCGAGGCCGAAGGCCCGCGGCCGCAGTACCCGCAGTGACAGACACGTCCCGGCGACCGCCACCGGCGGCAGCACCGCGTGCAGCCGGGTGCCGTCCGGCAGCCGGGCATCCACCCATGGCCGGGCATCGTCCAGCCGCCGGCCGGCCACCGCCGCCAGCCGCTGGGCGAGTCTGCGCACCTCTGCCGCGTCCCGGAACCGGACCTCCGTACGCTCCAGCCCGCCGCCGCGGTCCACCCACACCTCGTCCGGCGCGGTGACCAGCACGTCCGTGACATCGGGCGCGGCCAGAAGCGGCTCCAGCGGGCCGCTGCCCACCATTTCGGAGCGCAGCCCGGCCACTACACCCAGCACCTCGGCATCCCCCAGGAGCCGCCCCTGCTCGCGCAGGGCCAGCGCCACCCGCGCCGGCGTCGGATCCGCCCCGTCCTCGGCGAGCCGCCGGCGCACCGCCTCCAGCAGGTCCTGGCCCTGGCTCATGTCCGGCCTCCGCCCCGGCAGGGCGCCTGCTCCGGCCCGCCGTCCGGCTCCGGGACCGGACCTGACCCCGCACCGGCTCCCGGCGCGCCCCCGCTCTCCGTCACCCGCTCCCAGAAGCCCGCGCAGAACCGCGCCAGCGGACCGCGCAGCTGCGCCCCCGGCGGCACCCCGCGGGCAAGATCGGCCAACAGCCCCGCCTCCCACGGCACTTCACCTGCCAGGGGCAGCCCCATCAGGCGGGCGATCTCGTCCGGCGGCAGGCCGTGGCCATGGCGTCCGGGAGCCTCACAGGCCACCACCCGCAGATCGCCGAGCACCTGCTGCACCCCGAAGGCCACCCGCTGGGCGGCCGCCACCGCGCGCAGCTCCGTGGGGACGAGCAGCAGGCCCATGTCCACCTGGGCCAGGGCCTCCGCCGCCGCCTCGTCGACCCTGCGCGGCAGGTCCACCACTACGACGCCGCCGCGCCGGCGCGCCGCCGCCATGACCGCGCGCATGGCCGACGGCGGGATGACGACATCGGAGTCCCGGTCCCAGCTGAGGACCCGCAGCGAGTGCAGCCGCGGCAGCGACTCCGCCAGGGCGCCGCAGGCCACCCGGCCGCGCGATTCGGCGAAGGCGGGCCAGCGCAGGCCCTTTTCCTTCTCCCCGCCCAGCAGGACGTCCAGCCCGCCGCCCAGCGGATCCCCGTCGACGAGCAGGGTGCGCCGGCCCGTCCGGGCCGCGGTGAGAGCCAACGCACCGGCCAGGGTGCTCGCTCCGGCACCGCCGCGGCCGCCGATGAGGCCGACGGTCAGGGCCGGCGGCCCGACACCCTCGATGGCGTCGGCGATCCGATCCACCAGCCAGCGCTCGCCCTCGGGCAGCGCGAGCACGCGCTCCGCCCCGAGCGCGACGGCCTGGCGCCACAGATCCGGGTCGTCCGCGTCGCGGCCCGTCAGAAGGACGCCCGCCCGTCGTCCGACGCCGCGTAACCGGCGTGCGCAGTCCGCGCCGACGATCACCAGGGGCGGCGCCTCCCACTCCCCTTTGCGGGCCGGCAGCCCGTGCGCCACTTCGGGCAGCGCACCGGCTGCCGCGCACAGCCGCACAAGATCGTCGAGGAGTTTTTCGTCCTCGGTGATGATCAGCGGCGCACTGCGCTCTCCCCCGCTTCCCACCGGTTGTTCCGATGACACGAATCCGGCCACGTTCTGTCCCCCTATCGCTACGCAACTCGCACATCCGCGAACTCGCGGACTTTCACCGTGCAGCGATCGGGAAACTCTTGTGGATCTTGAAGCAAATCTGTGGACAACGCCGTGACTGTGAATATCCCTGTCACCTATTTCGGCGAGGAAGGGTCGCTTCCGGTACTCAAGACAGCGTTCCGCAGAGCATCCCGGCAACTACGGTGCGTAATGGATCGTGAGCGACGTGACTCCGGTCGCCGCATGGGCAGGGTGAGAAGTGGATCCTCGTCCGACGACGGAAAATGCGTCCGGACATGCGACGACCCCCGCCGGGGGGGAGAGCGGGGGTCGTCCCCACGGCCGACTCGGGGGGGGAGGAGCCGGACCGGGTTAGCACGGTCGCGAACGATCCGTGACTTCCATGGTGTACCCGACAGCCTTCTCAGGCAAACCCACGCGCCACACCTTACGCCGAATGGTGGGCGCCTATGCTCGCCCCGTGGAAAACCACTCCGTGCCTCACTCGAGTCCCCGTACTGCCGCGTTCTTCGACTTGGACAAGACCGTCATTGCAAAGTCGAGCACGCTGACCTTCAGCAAGTCGTTCTACCAAGGCGGCCTGATCAATCGGCGGGCCGTACTGCGCACTGCGTACGCCCAGTTCGTGTTCCTGGCGGGCGGCGCCGACCACGATCAGATGGAGCGAATGCGCGAGTATCTCTCCTCACTGTGCCGCGGCTGGGACGTGGCACAGGTACGGGAGATCGTCGCCGAGACGCTGCACGATCTGATCGACCCCATCATTTACGACGAGGCGGCCTCGCTCATCGAGGAGCATCACGCCGCGGGGCGGGACGTCGTGATCGTCTCCACCTCGGGTGCCGAGGTCGTCGAACCGATCGGTGAACTCCTGGGCGCGGACCGAGTGGTGGCCACCCGCATGGTCGTCGGCGACGACGGCCGCTTCACCGGCGAGGTGGAGTATTACGCCTATGGCCCGACCAAGGCGGAAGCCGTCCGGGAGCTCGCCGAATCCGAGGGCTACGACCTGGAACGCTGTTATGCGTACAGCGATTCGGCGACCGATGTCCCCATGCTTTCGGCGGTCGGTCACCCGTGTGCGGTCAATCCGGACCGGGCGCTGCGCCGTGAGGCGACCGCGCGCGGTTGGCCGGTTCTCTCCTTCAATCGCCCGGTCCCGCTCAAGCAGCGGCTGCCGACACTGTCGATGCCCTCCCGGCCGGCCCTCGCCGTCATGGCCGCCACGGGCGCAGCGCTCGCTACCGCGACGCTTGTCTGGTACAGCAGCCGCCGGAAAACCACAAAGCGCCGCCTCGGCCCTATTGGCCGCGGTCCCATGACCCGCACCGATCGCGTTTGACGTCAAACGTAAAGATCTGCGAAGCAGGGTTCCGCTTGACTCACCCGAGGAGTACAAAGGACTTAACGGCCCGCGAGACCAAGGACATCCGAGAGGAACGCCTTTAACGCAGGAAGTGGCCCACGGACCGATGCATGAATGCCGGGCACCCACGCGACGCCGACCCGTCGATTACGGGCCAGCCACACCAGGTAACCGGACGAAGATTCCGACCTGATGGGCACATTTTCGAGCACGCATGGTAACCCGGCGGACATGCCAGCGGCGGTACCACCCATTGGTACCGCCGCAACCCTGTTCAGGGGCGAATGAAGCAATGCTTCCGGAATTCCCGGGCGCCTCCCCGGGCTTTCCGCCGCGTCTTATGCTGCGCCGCGCTGTAGCGCCTCACAGACCGCAGTGCTCTCCCTCACGCCCAGTTCCACCGCACGTCCGCAGTGCGCGATCCACGCCGCGACGCCCTCCGGGGTGCCCGAGACATAGCCCTCCAGGGCCGCGACGTACGCCGCGCGGCCCAGTTCGGCGTGCCCGACCTCGGCGGGGCAGATCGACTTCGGGTCCAGCCCGCTCCCGACCAGCACGATCCGCTCGGCGGCCCGCGCGACCAGCCCATTGCAGGAGGCGAACGGCCGCAGCGCGAGCAGCTCGCCGTGCACCACCGCCGCGGTCACCAGGGCCGGCGCCTCGGTGCCCGCGAGGAGCATCCGCGACAGCCCGTCGAGCCGCCCGGCGACCTCGTCGGCGTCCGGCAGCGCCAGCTCGATGAGCGGTTCGTCTACCGGTTCGCCGGCCAACCGGGGCCGCCCCACCGTCTCGTCCGCCGACTCGCCGCCGGCCGCCACCAGATGCAGCCGCGCCAGCACCCGCAGCGGCGACTGCCGCCACACGCTGAGCAGCTGGCCGGATTCGGCCGTCAGCCGCAGGGCCGCACCGACCGTCCGCGGCTCGCCCTCGATGCCGAAGTCGGTGCGGCGGCGGACCTCTTCGAGCGCCCAGTCGGCCCCCGAAAGGGCCGCGGAACCGCGCGCTCCGCGCAGCGCCGCCTCGGAGGTGACCTCGTTGCTGCGGCGTCGCATGATCCGGTGCCCGTAGACCCGGTCCACGCCCTTGCGCACGGAGTCCACGGAGTCGGCGACTCCCGGGAGCGAGGCCAGGGTCACGAGCGGATCGTCGCTCGCATTGGGGGGTGCGGGGGAAGTCCCCCGGGAGATTCCAGCCATGACTACGACCCTACGCACCACCTGGCCGTACCCCTCGAAGGAGTGGTCTTCCTCACGCGGCTCTCTCACTCAGAGCCAGGCCAAGATTACCCTTGGTGAACATGAAGATCGCTTTCGTAGGCAAGGGTGGCAGCGGCAAGACCACCCTGTCCTCCCTGTTCATCCGGCATCTCGCCGCGGCCCGGGTCCCCGTGATCGCGGTGGACGCCGACATCAACCAGCATCTGGGCGCCGCCCTCGGACTCGACGAAACGGAGGCCGCCGCGCTGCCCGCGATGGGCGCTCATCTCCCGCTGATCAAGGACTACTTGCGCGGCAGCAACCCCCGCATCCCGTCCTCCGAATCCATGATCAAGACCACCCCGCCCGGCGAGGGCTCACGACTGCTGCGGGTGGACGAGGACAATCCCGTCTTCGACGCCTGTGCCAGGCAGGTGGCGCTCGACGACACCACCGTGCGGCTGATGGCGACCGGGCCGTTCACCGAGTCCGATCTGGGCGTGGCCTGCTACCACTCCAAGGTCGGCGCGGTGGAGCTGTGCCTGAACCACCTGGTGGACGGCCGCGAGGAGTATGTCGTCGTCGACATGACGGCCGGTTCCGACTCCTTCGCCTCCGGGATGTTCACCCGCTTCGACATGACCTTCCTGGTCGCCGAGCCGACCCGTAAGGGCGTCGCCGTCTACCGCCAGTACAGCGCGTACGCCCGGGACTTCGGCGTCCCCCTGAAGGTCGTCGGCAACAAGGTGCAGGGCCCCGAGGACCTGGCGTTCCTGCGCGACGAGGTGGGCGACGATCTGCTGGTGACCGTCGGCCACTCCGACTGGGTACGCGCCATGGAGAAGGGCCGCCCGGCCCACTTCGCCCACCTGGAAGAGGCCAACCGCAGCGCCCTCCGGACGCTGCACGACACGGCCGACGCCTCCTACGGACACCGCGATTGGGAGCGCTACACGCGCCAGATGGTGCACTTCCACCTGAAGAACGCGGAGAGCTGGGGCAATGCGAAAACCGGGGTCGATCTGGCGGCCCAGGTCGATCCCTCCTTCGTGCTTTTCGAGGGGACGGCTGCCCCACAGCCCGCCTGACCTACCAGGCGGCGCGGGCGGGCGCGCGGGCGGCTCGGCCGGTTGCCGGTCGGACGGACGGGGCCGGTACGGACGGGGCCGGTACGGACGGGGCCGGTACGGACGGGGCCGGTACGGACGGGGCCGGTACGGACGGGGCCGGTACGGACGGGGCCGGTACGGACGGGGCCGGTACGGACGGCCCCGGGGAGCCGCTGGAGACGTACGCCACCCAGCCTCCCCCGGGCGCCCGGCCCACCGGCAGCGCCCGCGGCTTCGCCAGCACCTGCGGATCATGTACGTGCAGCCAGTAGGTGAGCTGCCTGCAGCTGACGCACCGCACGCCCTGACGGGGTAGATGTCCTTGTTCGTTCTGTATCGCCGCGGAGCAGCCGGCCAGCGTTGCCGGCGCCACGGCCGCCGCGATGGATGCCGTCAGTTTTGACGCCGTCACCCTTGCGCGGCCGTCATCGGCCACCCCGTTCCCGGTGCCCGCACGCACCTTCCGAGTGATGAATCGGAATAACTGCGCGCACGCTTCCCTGCGCAAAGGAAGGGCTCTAAAACGGCAAGTCGCTAGTCACCATATTCACCTGATGGAGGGAAGGATTGCCGCGTTTGCCCGCAAAGTCTTCTCCTGGCCTTTACCTGTCATTACGGTTCATTTACCGATGCTTGAGAGTCACCGGACCGTCACGCCACAGCGACGGCCGCCGGCCGACTCGCGTCCCGCCGCAGTACACCGCCGCCCCACGATCGCGCCCCGCGCGACCGCGTCGCCCCGGAGGAGACGGGAATGTCGCAGATCGAGAAGTCGCCGCCGCAGCCGCCGCACACCCCGCACCACCCCGAGCTCCCTCCCGAGCCCCGTACGGCGGCCGAGCCCGGCTCCCGTCCGAAGCGGGCCGGCCGGGCGGCCTGGCGGCGGGATCTCTCCGCCTCGGTCGTGGTCTTCCTGCTCGCCGTCCCGCTGTCCCTGGGCATCGCCCTGGCCACCGGCGCCCCGCTCCAGGCCGGCCTGGTCGCCGCCGCCGTCGGCGGCATCGTCGCCGGTCTGCTCGGCGGCGCCCCGCTCCAGGTGAGCGGCGCGGCGACCGGCCTCCTGGCGGTCACCGCCGACCTGGTCCAGCGCTACGGCTGGCGCGCCACCTGCGCCATCACGGTGCTGGCCGGTCTCGTCCAACTTGCCTTGGGGGCACTGCGCGTGGCCCGGGCGACCTCGGCCGTCAGCCCGGCGATCGTGCACGGCCTGCTGGCCGGTATCGGGGTCACCATCGCCGTAGGACAGCTCCATGTGGTGCTCGGCGGCAGCCCCGACGGCTCGGCGCTCGACAACGCCGCGGCGTTGCCCGGCCAGTTGGCACATCCGCACGCCATCGCGCTGCTGATCGGCGCCGTCACCGTGGCCGTACTCATCGGCTGGGGACGCCTGCCGGGCCGCACCGGGCGGTGGGCGCGGATGCTGCCGGCGCCGCTGGCCGCCGTGCTCGCGGCGACGGCGGTGAGCGCGGGGACGTCGGTGGCGCGCGTCGAGCTGCCGTCCTGGCGGGTGCCCGAACTGCCCGCGCTGCCGGACGCCTCCGTGCCGGCCCTCGCCGCCGCAGTACTGACCGTCACCCTGGTCGCCGGCATGGAATCGATGCTGTCGGCGGTGGCCGTCGACCGGCTGGCGGCCG
Source organism: Streptomyces sp. 2323.1 (assembly GCF_900221035.1). Classification (NCBI taxonomy): domain Bacteria; kingdom Bacillati; phylum Actinomycetota; class Actinomycetes; order Kitasatosporales; family Streptomycetaceae; genus Streptomyces; species Streptomyces sp. 2323.1. The sequence goes on from NZ_LT907981.1 coordinate 3,665,766, forward strand.
AGCGGCCCGGTGCGCCGGCGGGGCGCGTACGGCTCAACCGCGAGCTGGCCGGCCAGGGCGTGGCCAATGTCGTCTCCGGGCTGCTGGGCGGGCTACCGATCTCCGGGGGGGCGATGCGCGGCTCGGCCAATGTGCGGGCCGGCGCGGTCACCCGGCGCGCCACCGTGCTGCACGGCGTGTGGGTGCTGCTGTGCGCGGGCCTGCTGGCCGCGGCGCTGGAGGCGATCCCGCTGGCCGCGCTCGCCGCGCTGGTGATGGTCGTCGGCGTACAGATGGTGAGTTTCGCGCACATCCGGCATGTGCAGCGGCACCGCGAATTCCCGGTGTACGCGGCCACGTTGGGCGGGGTCGCCCTCTTCGGCGTACTGCAGGGTGTAGTGACGGGCGTCGCCGTCGCGGTCTTCCTGGCGCTGTCCCGGCTGACCCGTACCCGGGTCGCGGTGACGGAGGAGCCCGACGGCTACCGGGTACGTGTCAGCGGGCAGTTGACGTTTCTGGCGGTGCCGCGGCTGACCCGGGCGCTGGCCCAGGTGCCGGCGCGCGCCGATGCCGTCGTCGAGCTGTGCGGCTCGTTCATGGACCATGCCGCCTACGAGGCGCTGCAGTCCTGGGCCGCCGCCCATCGGGCGCACGGCGGCCGGGTGACCCTCGGGGGCGGCCCGGGCCGGCCGCCCGCCAAGCCGGCCGGCGCGCACTCCTGCCGGCCGTGGACGCCCTGGCGCAGCCATCACTGCACCCGGCCCACCCCGGACGAGGCAGCGGCCCCGGAGAACAGCGGCAGCCAACTCCTGGGCGGGGTCAGCGCCTTCCAGCGCCATACGGCTCCGCTCGTCCGCGAGGAGCTGGCCCGGCTGGCGCGCGAGGGCCAGCGGCCCACCCAGCTGTTTCTGACCTGCGCCGACTCCCGGCTGGTCACGAGCATGATCACGTCCAGCGGTCCGGGCGATCTGTTCACCGTGCGCAACGTCGGCAATCTGATGCCGCCGCCCGGCTCGGACGCCTCCTGCGACTCCGTCGCGGCGGCGGTCGAGTACGCGGTGGAGGTGCTGCGGGTCGGCTCGATCACGGTGTGCGGGCATTCGGGGTGCGGCGCCATGGCGGCGCTGCTGGGTGGCGCCGCCCCGGAGGAGGCCGAGCCGACACCGCTCGCCCGCTGGCTGCGGCACGGCCGGCCGAGCCTGGCGCGGATGCAGCGCATCGGACGGCTGGGGAGGGGCGAAGTCGCCCTGAGGGAGCGGCCGGTGGATGATGATCACGAGCGGCTGGCGCTCGTCAACGTCATGCAGCAGCTCGACCACCTGCGGGCGCACTCCTGTGTGGCACGCCGGGTGGCCGAGGGCTCGCTCACCCTCCACGGCATGTATTTCCACGTCGGCGAGGCCCAGGCCTACGTGCTCGACGAGGCCACCGGGCGGTTCGGCGCGGTCCGCGGCGAGCCTGTGCCCCTAACGGTCTGACCTGCGCAACTCCCCCTCGATCTCCCAGGAACGGACCGTCGGCGCAGAGGTCTACACCAATTCTTTTCCACAGCCCTTGTCAGGCCAGGCGTGGGCTGATGAGCTATGACCTGGGGACACATCGGACGCCCTGGGAATGGGAGAAGTTGTGAGCAACGAAAGCCTCGCCAACCTGCTCAAGGAGGAGCGGCGGTTCGCACCGCCCGCCGACCTGGCCGCGCACGCCAACGTCACGGCTGCCGCGTACGAGCAGGCCGCGGCAGACCGGCTGGGCTTCTGGGCCGAACAGGCCAAGAGACTGTCCTGGGAGACCGCGCCCACCCAGACTCTCGACTGGTCCAACGCACCCTTCGCCAAGTGGTTCGCCGACGGCAAGCTCAATGTCGCCTACAACTGCGTGGACCGCCATGTGGAGAACGGCCTGGGCGACCGGGTCGCCCTCCACTTCGAGGGCGAGCCGGGCGACACCCGCGCGATCACCTACGCCGAGCTCCAGCGCGAGGTCTCCAAGGCCGCCCATGCGCTGACCGAGCTGGGTGTGCGCAGCGGCGACCGGGTCGCCATCTACCTACCGATGATCCCGGAGGCGGTCATCGCCATGCTGGCCTGCGCCCGCCTGGGCGCCCCGCACTCCGTCGTCTTCGGCGGCTTCTCCGCGGACGCGCTGGCCACCCGTATCAACGACGCCGACGCCCGCGTGGTGATCACCGCCGACGGCGGCTTCCGCCGCGGCAAGCCGTCCGCCCTCAAGCCCGCCGTCGACGACGCACTGACCAAGCCCGGCACGGAGAACGTCCGCAGCGTTCTGGTCGTCCGCCGCACGGGCCAGGAGGACGTCGCCTGGCACGAGGGCCGGGACGTGTGGTGGCACGACATCGTCGAGCGGCAGAGCGACCAGCACACGCCGGAGGCCTTCGACGCCGAGCACCCGCTGTTCATCCTGTACACCTCCGGCACGACGGGTAAGCCCAAGGGCATCCTGCACACCACCGGCGGCTACCTCACCCAGGTCTCGTACACCCACCACGCGGTGTTCGACCTCAAGCCGGAGACCGACGTCTTCTGGTGCACCGCCGACGTCGGCTGGGTGACCGGCCACTCGTACATCACCTACGGCCCGCTCTCCAACGGCGCCACCGAGGTGCTCTACGAGGGCACGCCCGACACCCCGCACCAGGGCCGCTGGTGGGAGATCGTGCAGAAGTACGGCGTGACGATCCTCTACACCGCGCCGACCGCGATCCGCGCCTGCATGAAGTGGGGTGACGACATCCCGGCGAAGTTCGATCTGTCGTCGCTGCGCGTCCTCGGGTCGGTGGGCGAGCCGATCAACCCCGAGGCGTGGATGTGGTACCGGAAGCACATCGGGGCCGATGCGACGCCGATCGTCGACACCTGGTGGCAGACCGAGACGGGCGCGATGATGCTCAGCCCGCTGCCGGGCGTCACGGCGACCAAGCCCGGCTCGGCCCAGATGGCGCTGCCCGGTATCGCCGCGACTGTCGTGGACGACGACGCCCGCGAGGTCCCCGACGGCGCCGGCGGCTACCTCGTGCTGACCGAGCCCTGGCCGGCCATGCTCCGCACGATCTGGGGCGACGACCAGCGCTATCTCGACACGTACTGGTCCCGCTTCGAGGGCAAGTACTTCGCCGGTGACGGTGCCAAGAAGGACACGGACGGCGACATCTGGCTGCTCGGCCGGGTGGATGACGTGATGCTGGTGTCCGGCCACAACATCTCCACCACCGAGGTGGAGTCGGCGCTGGTGTCGCATCCGAAGGTGGCCGAGGCCGCGGTCGTCGGCGCCGCCGACCCGCAGACCACCCAGGCCATCTGCGCCTTCGTCATCCTGCGCGGCGGTGCGGCGGAGGACGAGGGCCTGGTCGAGGAGCTGCGCGCGCATGTCTCCCAGCAGCTCGGCCCGATCGCCAAGCCCAAGCGGATCCTGCCGGTCGCGGAGCTGCCCAAGACCCGCTCCGGCAAGATCATGCGGCGGCTGCTGCGCGATGTCGCGGAGAACCGTGACCTCGGTGACGTCACCACGCTGACCGATTCCTCGGTCATGGATCTGATCCAGGCGAAGCTGCCGAGCGCGGCAAGCGAGGACTGAGCAGAGCGGATGACGGGGGCGTCCGGCCGGTGCGGCCGGACGCCCCCGTCGTCGTATCCGGGCCGCCGCGCCGCCAGGCCGCACGCCTCCGACGTCCGGGCCAGCCGGGGGAGGCGACCGGCTGCGGCGGCCCGCCCGCCGGACGGCCGGACGACCGTTTTGCCCGTAAAGTAAGGCCACCGGACAGCGCCCCGCACCCGCCCGGTAAGGTGGGAACCGCGTCAAGGAAACGCAAAGAAACTCTGGGTGCGCCGGGAAGTCTGGTCGGCAACTGCAACAGCCGTACACAGCTGCCGAAGGCCGGAGGTCACCCCGTGAGTGCGCCCAGCAACCGCCGCTCCATATTCCTGGGACGAATGTCCCTGCCCGAGCGGAACTACCTCGCGGACGCGCTGCGCGCCGAAACCGTCGGCGGCATCCTCCTCCTCGCCGCCGCCGTAGCGGCCCTGATCTGGGCAAACACCCTCGGCGGAAGCTACGAGGCGGTCCGCGGCTTCCACCTCGGCCCGTCCGCAGTGGGCCTGGATCTGTCCGTCCAGCACTGGGCCGCCAACGGGCTGCTCGCGGTCTTCTTCTTCGTGGCCGGCATCGAGCTCAAGCGCGAACTGGTCGCCGGCGAGCTGCGCGACCCGCGGGCCGCCGCGCTCCCCGTGATCGCCGCGATCTGCGGGATGGTGATGCCGGCGGTCGTCTACTTCGCGGTCAACAGCCTCGGCGGCGGCTCACTACAGGGCTGGGCGGTCCCCACCGCCACCGATATCGCCTTCGCCCTCGCCGTCCTGGCCGTGATCGGCACCTCCCTGCCCGCCGCGCTGCGCGCCTTTCTGCTCACCCTCGCGGTCGTCGACGATCTCTTCGCGATCCTGATCATCGCGGTCTTCTTCACCTCGACGATCAATTTCCTGGCGCTCGGGCTCTCCGTCGCCGGGCTGGTGCTCTTCTACCTGCTGCTGCGCAAGGGCGTCCGGGGCTGGTACGTCTATGTCCCGCTCGCCGTGGTCATCTGGGGCCTGATGGAGAACAGCGGGGTGCACGCCACCATCGCCGGCGTCGCCATGGGCCTGATGCTGCGCTGCACCCGGCGCGAGGGCGAGACCTCCTCCCCGGGCGAGCACATCGAGCACCTGGTCCGCCCGCTCTCGGCGGGCTTCGCCGTACCGCTGTTCGCACTCTTCTCCGCGGGCGTGTCCCTGTCCGGGGGCGCGGTCCATGACGTCTTCACCAGGCCGGAGACGCTCGGGGTCGTGCTCGGCCTCGTGGTGGGCAAAACGCTCGGCATCTTCGGCGGCACCTGGTGCACCGCCCGCTTCACCAAGGCCCAGCTCAACCCCGACCTCAAGTGGCCGGACGTCTTCGCCGTCGCCGCCCTGGCCGGTATCGGCTTCACCGTCTCCCTGCTCATCGGCGAGCTCGCCTTCTCCGAAAACCCGGTCCTGACCGACGAGATCAAGGCATCCGTACTGATCGGCTCGCTGCTGGCGGCCGTCTTCGCCGGCATCCTTCTCAAGGTCCGCAACGCCAAGTACAAGGCGCTGTGCGAGGACGAGGAGCGGGACGAGGACCAGGACGGCATCCCGGACATCTACGAACTCGACAAGCCCGAATTCCACCTGCGGATGGCAGCCATCCACGAAGCCAAGGCCGCGGAACACCGGCGGCTTGCCGAACTGGCCTCCGGCACGCACGCCGAAGACGATGATCCGGCATGATCTGAGAGGCTTTTCCGGGTGACGAGAAGAGGGAGACGGCGATGAGCGCAGCCGACAACGGCACGGAACGCAGCCTCGGACAGCTGGTGGCCACGGCCACGGCCGAGATGTCCGCGCTGATGCACGACGAGATCGCGCTGGCCAAGGCGGAGTTCCGGCAGGACGCCAAGCGGGCGGGCATCGGCGGTGCCGCGTTCTCGGTGGCGGGCGCGCTGGCGCTGTTCGCGCTGCCGGTACTGAGCTTCGCGGCGGCGTACGGCATCCACAACCTCGGCCTCGGGCTCGCCTGGTCCTTCCTGATCGTCGGCGGTGCCTTCCTGGTCCTCGCCGGGCTGCTGGCCCTCCTCGCGATGGCGAAGATGAAGAAGATCAAGAAGCCGGAGCGGTCCATCAGCTCCGCGAAGGAGACCGCGGCGGTGCTCCAGAAGGCCAAGCCGCACCCGCGCGTGGCGCCGGTGGAACACCCGATGCTGGAGTCTGTGACACGCTCATCGGTATGACAGCCCCTGACAGCACGGCCTCGGTCGTACGGCTCGACGTCCCCGGTGGGAAAGCGGTGTCCCACCGTGACGTCGCGGCCAACGGCGCCCGCTTCCACATCGCGGAGATGGGTGACGGCCCGCTGGTGCTGCTCCTGCACGGCTTTCCACAGTTCTGGTGGACCTGGCGGCACCAGCTCCCGGCTCTTGCCGAGGCGGGTTTCCGCGCGGTGGCGATGGACCTGCGGGGCGTCGGCGGCAGCGACCGCACCCCGCGCGGCTACGACCCGGCGAACCTCGCCCTGGACATCACCGGCGTCATACGGTCCCTGGGGGAGCCGGACGCCGCACTCGTCGGGCACGACCTGGGCGGCTATCTCGCCTGGACGGCGGCGGTGATGCGGCCCAAGCTGGTGCGCCGGCTGGCCGTGGCGTCGATGCCGCATCCGCGCCGCTGGCGTTCGGCGATGCTCGCCGACGTCCGGCAGAGCGCCCGGAGTTCACACATCTGGAACTTCCAGCGGCCCTGGCTGCCGGAACGCCGGCTGACGGCGGACGACGCAGAGCTGGTGGGCCGGATGATCCGCGACTGGTCCGGCCCCCGGCTGCCGGACGAGGACGCGCTCGCGGTCTACCGGCGGGCGATGAGCATCCCCTCGACGGCGCACTGCTCGATCGAGCCGTACCGCTGGATGGTGCGGTCCCTGGCCCGCCCCGACGGGATCCAGTTCAACCGCCGGATGAAGCGGCCGGTCCGCGTGCCGACGCTGCATCTGCACGGCTCCCTCGACCCGGTGATGCGCACCCGCAGCGCGGCCGGCTCCGGTCAGTACGTCGAGGCGCCGTACCGCTGGCGGCTGTTCGACGGCCTGGGCCACTTCCCGCACGAAGAGGACCCGGCGGCGTTCTCCACGGAGCTGATCAACTGGCTGAAGGACCCGGAACCGGACCGCTGACGAGCCGCGCGCGACTGCGGCCCGGGGCAACGCGCGCCCCGGGCCGCACCGTTGAGGCAGCCGTCCCGGACCGTTCGTGCGGACGTCCGCGCCCCGCTGAGCGGGCGGCCCGAACCGCCGAACGGGGCACTCCCATCCCAGACTCGAACGCTCGTATGACGAACAGCCAATTGCCCGGCGCATAGGCCAATTGGCGGTCCCCGAGGCGGTTACCGACCTTGGGCCACGGGCAGAGTCGAAGGTATGGGCTGGACGCACGACTACCGTGACGTGGCACGCAACCGCCGCAGCAGTGCCGCTGCAGTGGGTACTCAGGACAGGGGAACCCCGGACCTCGGGTCCGGACCGTCCCCCGACCCGGCGCACCCGATGGGCATCCCGCGGATCCTGCGCCGCAGAGCGCGCTGGATGAGCGCGCGACTACGCCATCCCCGTACCTGACACACACCGGCCCGCCGGCGGTGCGCGGGAAGCCCTGCTCCCCGCCGCCCGGCGTGCCGCTCCCTCGGACTCAGATCGCGCAGCCCTGGCTGTCGACCTGCTGCTCGGCCGTACGCCCCTTGACGATGTCCGAACGGATCTCGTCGGAGGTCAGGGCGTAGCCGGTGTGCGAATCGTCCAGCGACTTCGCGAAGACGACGCCGTAGACCTCGCCCTTCGGAGTGAGCAGCGGGCCGCCGGAGTTGCCCTGTCGGACCGTGGCGTAGAGGGAGTAGACATCGCGGCGGACCGTGGCGCGGTGGTAGATGTCCGGGCCGTTCGCCTGGATACGGCCGCGGATACGGGCGGCGCGGACGTCATAGCCGCCGTTCTCCGGGAAGCCGGCGACGATGGCGTTGTTGCCGCTGCGTGCGTCCGGGCCGGCGAACCGGAGCGCCGGGGCGTTCAGCGACGGCACGTCCAGGACCGCGATATCGCGCTGCCAGTCGTAGAGCACGACCTTGGCGTCGTACGTGCGGCCCTCGCCGCCCACCTGGACGGTCGGCTCGCGCACCCCGCCGACGACATGGGCGTTCGTCATCACGCGGTGCCGGCCGAAGACGAAGCCGCTGCCTTCGAGGACCTTGCCGCAACCGGGAGCCGTACCGACGACCTTGACGATGCTGCGCCTGGCCTGTGCCGCCACCGGGCTGGTGGCGAGCTTCGGGTCGGGTGCGGGCACATTGTTGATCGGCTCGTTGGAGAACGGCGTGAAGACCTGCGGGAAGCCGTTCTGGGCGAGGACCGAGGAGAAGTCGGCGAACCACGTGCTGGCCTGCTGGGGCATCACTCGGGACACGCCCAGCAGCACCTTGGAGTTGCGGACCTCCTTGCCGAGGGTCGGCAGGGACGTACCGGCCAGCGCCGAGCCGATCAGCCAGGCGACCAGCAGCATCGCCAGGACGTTGACCAGCGCGCCGCCGGTCGCGTCCAGCGCTCTGGCCGGTGACCAGGTGATGTGGCGGCGCAGTTTGTTGCCCAGATGGGTGGTGAGCGCCTGGCCCACGGATGCGCACACGATGACGATGGCGACCGCCGCGATGGCCGCGAAGGTGCCGGGTGTCGCATCACCGGTGATCTCGTTCCAGATCACGGGCAGCAGATAGACCGCGACCAGGCCGCCCCCGAGGAAGCCGATCACGGACAGGATGCCGACGACAAAACCTTGCCGATAGCCGACGATCGCGAACCACACGGCCGCGACCAACAGCAGGATGTCCAGGACGTTCACGCCCGCCACCGTCTCATGAGCGCCAGTCGAGTGGGACCGCCTTGTCACGGTCCCACGGAATCTCCCAGCCCGCGTAATGCAGGATCCGGTCGATCACTCCGGCCGTAAAGCCCCAGACCAGAGCATTCTCGACAAGGAATGCGGGTCCGGTGTGGCCGCTGGGGTGGCGCGTCGTCACCCGATGGGCCGGGTCCGTGAGATCCGCCACGGGAACCGTGAACACCCGGGCGGTCTCCGCCTGGTCGACCGCGCCGACCGGGCTCGGCCGGCGCCACCACCCCAACACGGGCGTCACCACGAAGCCGCTGACGGGGATGTAGAGCCGCGGCAGCACCCCGAAGACCTGGACACCGGACGGATCGAGGCCGGTCTCCTCCTGGGCCTCGCGCAGCGCCGCCCGCACCGGGCCGGGCCCGTCGGCATCGCCGTCCTCCGGGTCGAGGGCACCACCGGGGAAGGAGGGCTGGCCGGCATGGGAGCGCAGGGTGCCGGCGCGCTCCATCAGGAGCAGCTCGGGGCCGCGCGGGCCATGGCCGAAGAGGATCAGGACCGCGGACTGCCGGCCGCCGCTCTCCGGCGGCAGAAAGCGGCTGAGCTGGCGCGGCTGGATCGTGGCGGCCGCGCGGGCCACCGGGGCCAGCCACTCGGGCAGGCCGTCGGCGGAGACCGGGATCTTGGGACCGGGCGCCGCGCCGCGCATGCCCACCTCCTCGTCGTACCCCTGCTCCCGTGCACTTCTCATCCGCGCCCCCTCAGGCCTGGCGTCGATCGTCGGTCACCTCTGGACGGCTGCCGTCATGAGGCGGCCGCCGGGGGCGCCATGGGGGGCGCGGGCTGCCCCGGATAGTCGGCCGGCGGCTTCAGCCGCTGCCCCGGCTGGCCCCCCAGCTCGTACTTGAGCAGCTTCTTCGCCTTCTCCGGGTCCGTCTCGCCCTCGCCGTACGCGGGGCACAGCGGGGCGATGGCGCAGGCGCCGCAGGCGGGCTTGCGGGAGTGGCAGACGCGGCGGCCGTGGAAGACGACGCGGTGCGAGAGCATCGTCCACTCGCTCTTGGGGAAGATCCCGGCGACGTCCGCCTCGACCTTCTCGGCGTCCTCCGCGGTCGTCCAGCCGAAGCGGCGGGCGAGGCGGCCGAAGTGCGTGTCGACGGTGATGCCGGGGACGCCGAAGGCGTTGCCCAGCACCACATTGGCGGTCTTGCGGCCGACCCCGGGGAGCGTGACGAGGTCCTCCAGGCGGCCCGGCACCTCGCCGCCGAAGCGGTCGCGCAGCGCCGCGGACAGGCCCAGCAGCGACTTCGCCTTGGCCCGGAAGAAGCCGGTCGGCCGGATCAGCTCCTCCAGCCGCTCGGGGTCCATGGCGGCCATGTCCTCGGGCGTCGGGCAGACCGCGAACAGGCGCGGCGTGGTCTGGTTGACCCTCAGGTCGGTGGTCTGCGCGGACAGGACCGTGGCGACCAGCAGCTCGAAGGGGTTGGTGAAGTCCAGCTCGGGGTGGGCGTACGGATACAGCTCGGCCAGCTCACGGTTGATCCGGCGGGCCCGCCGCACCATCGCGACCCGGGACTCGGGCTTGCGGGCGGGGGGCTGCTTGGCGGGGGCCTGCTTGGCCGCGGTCTTCTTGGCCGCCGTCTTCTTGGTGGCGGTCGTCCGGGCGGGAGCCTGCCCGGCGGCCGCGGCGGTCTTCTTCGCGACGGCCTTCTTCGCCGTGGCCTTCTTGGTGACGGCCTTCTTGGCGACGGCCTTCTTGGCGGCCGCCGGCTTCTCGGGGGTTTCGTTCACGGCGGCCTTCTTCCCTGCCGAGGTCTTGCCTACCGGGCTCTTTTCCGCGGCGGTCGGTGCGGTGGTGTGCGGCGCCGCCGGTCGCGACGCGCCGGGCTGCCGGACGGCCGGCTTCCGGACGGCCGACTCCCCAGGAGTCGATTTGTTACGTTTATCCGAACTCAAGGCGCGACCGGACGGCTGTTCGCCCACAGCGGAATCACGCCCTGCACTCACCCGTCCGGCCCCCCAGTCCTCTGCTCTCACCTAGGTATTGGACACTCGGCCAGAGTAAGGCCAGCCACTGACATCCGGCTTGATCGCCGGGAATCGTGACTCCAATCGGCCCCCTGCCTTATGGCTCGGGGCACCGGTCCGGCAAACTTGTGATTGATCGCACTGTTTTGCATTCCGGCATGATGGGGACCACAGTCCCCCGGAGCATGTCGACAAGGAGAGAACTCGTGGACGACGTTCTGCGGCGCGCACCGCTCTTCGCGGCGCTCGATGACGAGCAGGCGGCCGAGCTGCGCGCCTCGATGGGAGAGGTCACGCTCGCCCGCGGCGACGCCCTGTTCCACGAAGGGGACCCCGGCGACCGCCTGTATGTGGTCACCGAGGGCAAGGTGAAGCTGCACCGCACCTCCCCCGACGGCCGGGAAAACATGCTCGCCGTCCTCGGCCCCGGGGAGCTGATCGGAGAGCTCTCGCTCTTCGACCCGGGCCCGCGCACGGCCACCGCCTCCGCCCTCACCGAGGTCAAGCTCCTCGGCCTGGGCCACGGCGACCTCCAGCCCTGGCTGAATGCCCGGCCCGAGGTCGCCACGGCGCTGCTGCGGGCGGTCGCCCGCCGGCTGCGCAAGACCAATGACCAGATGTCCGACCTGGTCTTCTCGGATGTGCCGGGCCGGGTGGCCCGCGCCCTGCTCGACCTGTCGCGCCGCTTCGGTGTGCAGTCCGAGGAGGGCATCCATGTGGTGCACGACCTGACGCAGGAGGAGCTGGCCCAGCTGGTGGGCGCCTCCCGTGAGACGGTCAACAAGGCGCTCGCCGACTTCGCGGGCCGCGGCTGGCTGCGCCTGGAGGCGCGCGCCGTGATCCTGCTGGACGTCGAGCGGCTGGCCAAGCGCTCGCGCTGATCCGGCGCACGGACTGCCTGGGAAGGGCCCCGCTCCGGCGGGGCCCTTCGTCATGGCCGGCGACGCCCCTGGGCCGACGCGGCGCCGCGGAGCCACCGTCCGCTCGCGGAGCCTTGCCCGAGATCCACTCGCGGAGCCGGGCGCGAGATCCCTCGCCGCGCCCCGCCGCCCGTTAACCACTCGCAGCGCCGCCACACTCTTCGCCATAGTGCCGCCCATGACCAACGGCACCGGACTGGACGAGGACGGCTACTTCGTTCGGGAGGGGTCCCTGGACCGGGTGTCCGCGGGGTTCGCGCCCGTCGTGGCGGAGCTCCATGCCCGGCTCGGCGCGCACTTCGGCCCGGAGCGCCTGCACAGCAGCTATCTCTTCGGCAGCATCCCGCGCGGCACGGCCGCCCCCGGAGTCTCCGACCTCGATGCGCTGCTCGCCCTGCGGGCGGAGCCCACCGACGCCGACCACGCCGCCGCGCGCGCCCTCGAGGACCGGCTCGACGCCGCCTTTCCGCAGCTCAACGGTGCAGGGATCCTGCTGTTCAGCACGCCCGCCTGCTGAGCGAGCGGGAGCGCCACGACCTGGGATGGTTCGTCGCCTGCCTGTGCACGCCGCTCAGCGGCCCGGACCTCGCCGCCCGGCTGCCCCGCTACCGCCCCACCTCGCTCCTCGCCCGGGAGACCAACGGCGATCTCTTCCGCAGCCTGCCCGGTCTGCGCGAGCGGGCCGCGGCGGCCACCACGGAAGCCGAGCGCACCCGGCTGACCCGGGGTGTGTCGCGCCGGCTCGTACGGACCGGGTTCACCCTGGTCATGCCGTGCTGGGGCGGCTGGACCAGTGACCTCGCCGAGTCCGCGGAGGTGTTCGGCCGCTACTACCCGGCGCACGCCGGGCAGATGCGCGCCGCCGCCCGGGAGCCCGCGGCCCACCCGGAGCTGCTGGACGAGCTGCTCACCGGCCTCGCCCCCTGGCTCGCCGGCGAATATCTGGCCGTCCACGGGGCGAAGGCGCCCCGCCCGGAGGACCGCTGACGGAGCCTCTCCGCCGTCGGGGAGGCCCGCCCGCGGCGTCAGCAGTCGATCAGTCCGTGTTCGCCCAGGTAGTCCAGCTGCGCCCGGACAGACAGCTCGGCGGCCGGCCACAGGGAGCGGTCGACGTCGGCGTACACGCTCGCGACGACCTCCTCGGGCGTGCGGTGGCCGGCCTCGACAGCGGTCTCCACCTGGGCGAGCCGGTGGGCGCGGTGCGCCAGATAGAACTCCACGGCCCCCTGGGCATCGTTCAGCACCGGCCCGTGGCCCGGCAGGACCGTCGCCACCCCGTCGTCGACGGTGAGCGAGCGCAGCCGGCGCAGCGAGTCCAGATAGTCGCCCAGCCGCCCGTCGGGGTGTGCGACCACCGTGGTGCCGCGGCCCAGGATCGTGTCGCCGGTGAGGACCGCACGATCGGCCGGGAGGTGGAAGGAGAGCGAGTCCGCGGTGTGGCCCGGTGTGGACACCACGCGCAGCTCCAGGCCTCCGGTGGTGATGACATCGCCCGCGTCGAGCCCCTCCTCCCCCAGGCGCAGCGCCGGGTCGAGCGCCCGTACGGCCGAACGGGTCAGCTCGGCGAAGCGGGCGGCGCCGTCGGCGTGGTCCGGGTGACCGTGGGTCAGCAGGGTCAGCGCGATGCGCTTGCCGGCCTGCTCAGCGGTGTCGATGACGGCCTGGAGGTGGCCCTCGTCGAGCGGCCCGGGGTCGATGACGACGGCGAGGTCGGAGTCCGGTTCGGCGACGATCCAGGTGTTGGTGCCGTCCAGCGTCATCGGCGACGGGTTCGGGGCCAGCACGCAGTGGGCGCGCGCGGTGGCCGGCCCGGAGAGCACCCCGCCGCGCGGCCGGCCGGGAAGAGCGGTCGGTTCGGTCATGCGGGGGTCCCTCCCGAGGTGCCGGGGCGGTCCGAGGGGCCGTCGGCGTCCCCCTGAGCACCGGTGCCGGTGTCCGTCTGCGCGATGTGCTTGGTGAATTCGTCGTGTCCCGGCCAGCTCAGCTCGATCTCGCCGCCCACGAGGCGGGCCCGGGCCAGTACCGGCGTCAGGTCCTGGGCCTCCGCGGCGGCCAGCGCGTCCGCGACGGAGGCGTACGGCTGGAGCCCGCGCAGCGTCGCGATGGTCGGCGGCATCATCAGCAGCTCGCCGCGGTCGTATCCGTCGGCTGCCTCCTTGGGACGGATCCACACCGTACGGTCGGCCTCCGTGGAGGCGTTGCGCGTCCGCTGGCCCTCGGGGAGCGCCGCGACGAAGAACCAGGTGTCGTAGCGCCGCGGTTCGAACTCCGGGGTGATCCAGCGGGCCCAGGCGCCCAGCAGGTCGGAGCGCAGGACCAGGCCGCGGCGGGCCAGGAAGTCGGCGAAGGACAGCTCGTGGGCGACCAGGGCGGCGCGGTCCGCCTCCCAGTCCTCGCCCGTGGTGTCGGCGACGACCGTGTCGGCCGAGGCGCCGGCGAGCAGCACGCCCGCCTCCTCGAACGTCTCACGGACCGCCGCGCAGACGATGGTCTGTGCGGTGGCCGGATCGACGCCCATACGGACCGCCCACTGGGCGCGCGAGGGACCGGCCCAGGTCACCGGGCGTTCGTCGCGCGGATCGACCGACCCGCCCGGATAGGCGTACGCACCTCCGGCGAAGGCCATGGAGGTGCGTCTGCGCAGCATGTGGACGGCGGGGCCGCCGGCGGCGGAGTCCCGCAACAGCAGGACGGTCGCGGCCCGCCGGGGCTCGGCAGGGGTCAGCTCGCCGTTCGCGAGGGCCCGGATGCGGTCCGGCCACTCCGGCGGGTACCACTGGCCATTGGTCGTGGACGCCATGGCCGGATGCTATGCGCTCGCGCGCGGATGTTCGAGGGCCACTTTCGCGCCGGTGGGCCCCTGCTGACGAGGGGCCCACCGGGGCAACGGCACATGGGGCGGACGTCACCGCCCCCATGACGGGTCTATTCGGCGATCTCCACCTGGATCTCGACCTCGACCGGCGAGTCGAGCGGCAGCACCGCAACGCCCACCGCGGACCGGGCGTGCACGCCCTTGTCGCCGAGGATCTCGCCCAGCAGTTCGCTGGCGCCGTTGAGCACGCCCGGCTGACCGGTGAAGTCCGGCGCGGAGGCCACGAAGCCGACGACCTTCACGACCCGCTGGATCTTGTCGAGGTCGCCGACGACGGACTTCACGGCGGCCAGCGCGTTGAGCGCACAGGTCGCGGCGAGCTCCTTGGCCTGCTCCGCACTGACCTCGGCACCGACCTTGCCGGTGGCCGGCAGCGCGCCGTCCACCATCGGCAGCTGGCCGGAGGTGTGCACATAGGCGCCGGAGCGCACCGCGGGCTGGTAGGCGGCCAGCGGCGGCACGACCTGCGGCAGCGCGAGACCGAGCTCCGCGATCTTGTCTTCTACCGCACTCACGCCTGCTTCTCCCGCTTCAGGTAGGCCACCAGCTGTTCGGGGTTGTTCGGGCCCGGCACGACCTGGACCAGCTCCCAGCCGTCCTCGCCCCAGGTGTCCAGAATCTGCTTCGTCGCGTGCACGAGCAGCGGCACGGTCGCGTATTCCCACTTGGTCATGGGGCGAGCGTAATGCCTGTCCACGGCGGCGGTGGACGCCGTCCGCCGCAGCCCGCCACCACCCGTCCCGCGCGGCGTCGAAGTGCCCGGTCACCCGGCCCCTACGGCACATCCCTGACCCGTCCCTGACGCACCGCGGGCAGATCTCCGGGGTGTCCCAGGCGCCATCCCGGGCGTAGCCGGGACGCGGACTGGTTAGGCTCCTTGGCGTGAGCAGGCTCCATGTCGTCAGCGGCAAGGGCGGCACCGGCAAGACCACGGTCGCCGCCGCCCTCGCCCTCGCCCTGGCCACCGAGGGACGCCGTACCCTCCTGGTCGAGGTCGAGGGCCGGCAGGGCATTGCCCAGCTGTTCGAAACCGAAGCGCTTCCCTACGAGGAACGCAAGATCGCGGTGGCTCCGGCGTCGGACGGTGCCGCGCTCCGGGTCTCCCCCGGGAACGAGTCCGGGGGCGAGGCCCCCCGGGGCGGCGGGAGACGCGCGGGCGGCGAGGTCCACGCCCTCGCCATCGACGCCGAACGCGCCCTCCTGGACTACCTCCAGATGTTCTACAAACTCGGCAGCGCGGGCCGGGCTCTGAAGAAGCTCGGCGCGATCGACTTCGCCACGACCATCGCGCCGGGCCTGCGGGACGTCCTGCTGACCGGCAAGGCGTGCGAAGCGGTCCGCCGCAAGGACAAGAACGGCAAGTTCGTCTACGACGCGGTCGTGATGGACGCCCCGCCGACCGGCCGCATCACCCGCTTCCTGAACGTCAACGACGAGGTCGCCGGCCTGGCGAAGATCGGCCCGATCCACAACCAGGCGCAGGCCGTGATGCGCGTCCTGAAGTCACCGGAGACCGCGGTGCATCTGGTGACGCTCCTGGAGGAGATGCCGGTCCAGGAAACCGCGGACGGAGTCGAGGAGTTGCGCGCCGCCGGCATCCCCGTGGGCGGCATCGTCATCAACATGACCCGCCCGGCGCTGCTGGACAACGGCGACCTCGACATCGCCGCCCGCGGGGCCCGTGCGGGCGTCGCCAAGGCGCTCTCCCAGGCCGGTCTGGGCGGCGCCCGCCGCGGCGGCCTGGCGGACCGGCTGATCGACCCCCTGCTGGAGCAGGCGCGCGAACACGCCGAGCGGGTCGAGCTGGAGCGCGCCGAGCATGCCGAACTGACCGCAATCGGCCTGCCCACCTACGAGTTGGAGCTGCTCCCCGAGGGAGTGGACCTCGCCGGGCTCTACCACCTGGCGAGAGACCTGCGGAAACAGGGGCCCATATGACCGCGGACAACACGACGCTGGACGCCTCGGCCCCGCGGCTCGAGGTCGACGCTCTGATCGACGACCCGCACACCCGCATCGTGGTGTGCTGCGGCTCGGGCGGTGTCGGCAAGACCACGACCGCCGCGGCCCTGGGCGTTCGCGCCGCCGAACGCGGGCGCAGGGTCGTCGTGCTGACCATCGACCCGGCCCGGCGGCTGGCCCAGTCCATGGGCATCTCCGAGCTGGACAACGTCCCGCGCCAGGTCAAGGGCGTCGACGAGTCCGCGGGCGGCGAACTCCACGCGATGATGCTGGACATGAAGCGCACCTTCGACGAGATCGTCGAGGGCCATGCGGATGCCGACCGGGCCCGCGCGATCCTGGAGAACCCCTTCTACCAGTCCCTGTCGGCCGGTTTCGCGGGCACGCAGGAGTACATGGCCATGGAGAAGCTCGGCCAGCTCCGCGCGAACGACGAGTGGGATCTGATCATCGTCGACACCCCGCCGAGCCGCTCCGCACTGGACTTCCTGGACGCGCCCAAGCGCCTCGGGTCCTTCCTGGACGGCAAGTTCATCCGGGTGCTGATGGCGCCGGCGAAGGTCGGCGGCCGGGCCGGCATGAAGTTCCTCAACGTCGGCATGTCGATGATGACCGGCACCCTCAGCAAGCTCATGGGCGGGCAACTCCTGCGGGATGTGCAGACGTTCGTGGCCGCGATGGACACCATGTTCGGCGGCTTCCGCACCCGCGCGGACGCCACCTACCGGCTGCTGCAGGCGCCCGGCACGGCGTTCCTCGTGGTGGCCGCGCCGGAGCGGGACGCGCTGCGCGAGGCGGCGTACTTCGTCGAGCGGCTGGCCGCCGAGCAGATGCCGCTGGCCGGCCTGGTACTGAACCGCGTGCACGGCAGCGGCGCGTCCCAACTCAGCGCCGAGCGCGCACTGGCCGCCGCGGAGGCCCTGACGGACCAGCGGGCCGAGGACACCGATGCGGACGCCGGCACGGACGCCGGGGACGACACCGACCCGCCGTCCGCCGCCCGCGCAGAAAATAATCTTGAAACCGGCGGCATTGTGGATCTCGGCGGCGGGAAGGCTGGATCACGTACCGCCGGCGGCCCCTCCCCCGCCGCGGCGGAGCATGTGACACCCACCTCGGCCTCGGCAGCGCAACTGGCCGCCGGGCTGCTGCAACTGCACGCGGAACGTATGCAGGTCCTCGCGCGCGAACGGCGCACGCGGGACCGCTTCACCGCGCTGCATCCCGAGGTTCCGGTGACGCAGGTCGCCGCGCTGCCCGGCGATGTTCATGACCTCGCGGGACTGCGCGCCATCGGCGACCGGCTGGCGCTGAACCTCACGGATACCGACGACACGGACACCGGCGACTGAGCCGTACGTACGCCGGCCCAGCCAATCATCTGTGCCAACCATCCGCGCCACCCACCCGCCACACGGCGCCCCTCGCCTGCACATCCAAGGGGCGCACGGAACCGCGCGCCGGGCCCTCGACTCCCCAACTCCGGGGAGCACCAAGGGCACTGACCGGCACGCCATGCCGGAACGACCGGACCGAGCCATCAGCCGAACGTTCTCGGCCATGTTCTGCCGGCCGGACCCGCGGCTACCCGACCGCGGCGAACTCGTCGAACATCTCGTCCTCACAGTCCACGGACAGGATGCCCGTGCTGCGCTCGTATTCCGTACGCGCTGTCTCCAGCAGCCGGCGCCATGACGTCACGGTCGGGCGGCGACGCAGCAGCGCCCTCCGCTCGCGTTCGGTCATCCCGCCCCACACGCCGAACTCCACCCGGTTGTCCAGGGCGTCGGCCAGGCACTCCGTGCGCACCGGGCATCCGGTGCACACCGCCTTGGCGCGGTTCTGGGCCGCCCCTTGAACGAACAGTTCATCCGGATCGGTAGTGCGGCAGGCTGCCTGTGCACTCCAGTCGGTTACCCAGCTCATGCTGGCGCCGTCCTCTCCCGAATCGAGGCTCCCCCACGGCGGCAATCGGCATATTCACCGTTGCCAGTTGAGGACGTTACGGAAGGCAGACAGGGCGCAACACCCCCTTCGGGCCCAATCTTGAATGGCCCGAACGGACTATGCGTATGCGGCAGATCACCCAACGGAGTGACCGCAGGGCATACCGCATTTTGCGCACAAGGCGGGACACTTCACCGCCCTGACACGGGATTTTTGTCGTCATACACGGGCACGTGGGGGTGCGGGCCGCGGGGAGTGGGGGTTGACGAACTCGTGCGTAACCGTTCAGCTGGGCAGCCGAGAACAGGCTAAACGAACAGGTGCACCCCTGTCCGGCGGATTGAGAACGTAGGGTGCCCTCATGCCTAAGAAGCGCGATGGCGGAGGTCTGTCCAAGACGCAGCAGGCCGCCAAGTTCCTCGGTGTCAGCGTCCTGGCCGGAGCGGTACTCGCCGGTCTCGCGCTCCCGGCGGCCGGGGCCCTCGGCCTCACCGCCAAGGGGTCGGTCGAGGGCTTCGACGACATCCCGACGAACCTCAAGACGCCACCGCTCAGCCAGCGGACCAGGATTCTGGACGCCAAGGGCGGCGAAATCGCCAAGGTCTACTCGCGTGACCGCACGGTCGTCGGCCTCAAGGACATGTCGCCGTACATCCAGAAGGCGATCGTGGCGATCGAGGACGCGCGCTTCTACGAGCACGGTGCCGTCGACCTGAAGGGCATCCTGCGGGCGGTCAACAAGAATGCCCAGTCGGGCGGTGTCTCCCAGGGCGCCTCGACGCTGACCCAGCAGTATGTGAAGAACGTCTTCGTCGAGGAGGCGGGTGACGACCCGGACAAGGTCGCGCAGGCCACCCAGCAGACCATCGGCCGCAAGATCAAAGAGCTCAAGTACGCGATCCAGGTCGAGAAAGAGCTCGGCAAGCAGAAGATCCTGCAGAACTACCTCAACATCACGTTCTTCGGGCAGCAGGCCTACGGCATCGAAGCGGCCGCCCAGCGCTACTTCAGCAAGCACGCCAAGGACCTGAATCTGCAGGAGTCGGCGCTGCTGGCCGGCCTCGTCCAGTCGCCCAGCCGCTATGACCCGGTCAACGACCCGCAGGAGGCCACCCGGCGGCGCAACACCGTCCTGCAGCGGATGGCCGACCTCAAGGACGTCACCCAGGCGCAGGCCGACGCGGCCGCCAAGAAACCGATCAAGCTGGCGGTCAGCCGCCCCAAGAACGGCTGCATCACCGCCACCGACGGCGCCGGCTTCTTCTGCGACTACATCCGCAAGGTCTTCCTCGGCGACCGGTCCTTCGGGAAGACCCGGAAGATCCGTGCGCAGCGCTGGAACGAGGGCGGCATGACCATCCGCACCACCCTCGATCCCCAGACCCAGAAGTCGATCCAGGCGTCGCTCGGCGATCACGTCTACGACGACGACCCGGTGGCCGGCGCAGCCACCATCGTGGAACCGGGCAGCGGCAGGATCCTCGGCATGGGCCAGTCACGCCCGTACGGCTTCGGCGAGAACCAGACCGTGATCAACCTCTCGGTCGATCACCGCATGGGCGGCGGCGCCGGCTACCAGCCCGGCTCGACCTTCAAACCGGTGATCGCGGCGGCCGCGCTGGAGCAGGGGACCAGCCCAGAGCAGGAGTACCCCTCGCCGTACCGGATGCCGTATCCGAGCCCGGTCCAGACCTGCGACGGCGAGTGGCAGGGCACCGACAGCACCCAGAACGAGAACAAGGAAGAGGTCGGCCCGTACGCGATGAAGGAGGCGACCGCGAAGTCGGTCAACACCTACTTCGTGCAGCTGATCAGCGATATCGGCATCTGCCCCGCGGTGAACATGGCTCAGAAGATGGGCATCGAGCGGGCGGACGGCAAGCCGCTGCAGCAGGTGCCGTCGATGACGCTCGGCGTGCAGGAGATGTCGCCGCTGACCATGGCCGCCGGGTACGCCGCCTTTGCCAACGGCGGTGAGTACTGCTCCCCCGTCGCCATCGAGTCGATCACCGACGCGCGGGGCCGGTCGCTGAAGGTCCCGCAGACCAGCTGCCGCAGCGCGATGTCCAAGAAGACCGCGGACACGATCAACACCCTGCTCAAGGGCGTGGTCGAGGACGGCACGGGCAGGGAAGCCGGCCTCCGGGGACGGGACAGCGCCGGCAAGACCGGCACCAGCGACAGCCGCTACGCCGCCTGGTTCGTCGGCTACACCCCGAACGCGGCCGGTGCGGTCTGGGTCGGCGACCCGCAGCACAAGCGCAAGATGTACGACATCACCATCGGCGGCGTCCCTCACGACAAGGTCTACGGCGCCGACACCCCCGGTCCCATCTGGCGGGACGCGATGACCGGCGCCCTGGACGGCCGGCCCGCGCCCGCCCTGCCCACCGTCCCGATCGACGACCCCGCCAAGGACAAGAGCCCGGGCGACGAGGGCGACAAGGGGCCCGCCAAGCACAAGCCCGGCCGGGGCGGCCACGGCAAGAAGCCGGGTGGCGGCTGGAGCATTCCCGGCTTCCCGGACATTCTGGGCGGCGGTAACGGCGGCTGACAGACAGCCGGTTGGCCCGTACGACAACGACCGAGGGCGCCTCCACGACGGAGGCGCCCCTCGGCTTCCGGCAGAACTGCCGCGGCCGCTCAGCCGGCCAGCAGCTTCTTCACCACCGCGGCGACCCGGCCGCCCTCGGCACGGCCCGCCACCTGCGGGTTGACGATCTTCATGACGGCGCCCATCGCCCGCGGCCCCTCGGCACCGCCGGCCTTGGCCTCCGCCACGGCGGCCGCGACCAGCTGCTCCAGCTCGTCATCGGTCAGCTGCTTGGGCAGATAGTCCGCGAGCACCTCGCCCTCGGCGCGCTCCCGCTCGGCCTGCTCGGCCCGGCCGCCCTGGGAAAAGGCGTCCGCGGCCTCCCGGCGCTTCTTCGCCTCCCGCGCGATGATCTTCTCGACCTCGCCGTCGGACAGCTCGCGCGCGGCGGTGCCCGCGACCTCCTCCTTCTGGATCGCGGTCAGCGTGAGACGGAGGGTGGAGGAACGCAGCTCGTCGCGTGCCTTGATCGCAACGGTGAGGTCGTCCTGCAGCTTGGACTTGAGCGTGGTCATGCCGTCGAGTATGCCCCCACCCACCGACAACCGCCGCGCCATTTCCGCCCGGGCAACCGCCTACCCCCACCCGGCGGACCCCCCGCCTGCCGGTGCGCTGCACCCACCCCCGTCACTCTGCGACGATGGAAGCATGCGCGCGCGATACGGAGTACCCCTGACCCTGACCGCAGTCGGCGCGGCCGGCCTTGCCTATGCCGCCGGCTTCGAAGTCCGCTCCTTCCGCCTCCGGCGCGTCACCGTGCCCGTACTGCCCCGTGGCATGCGGCCGTTGCGCGTCCTGCAGGTCTCCGACATCCACATGGTCAGCGGACAGCGCAAGAAGCAGCGCTGGCTGCAGTCGCTCGCCGGGCTGCGCCCCGACTTCGTCATCAACACCGGCGACAACCTCTCCGACACGGAAGGCGTCCCCGAGACGCTGGACGCGCTGGGCCCGCTGATGGAGTTCCCCGGTGCCTACGTCTTCGGCTCCAACGACTACTACGGCCCCAAGCTGCGCAACCCCGCCCGCTATCTGCTCGAACGGGTTCAGGGCCGGCACGGCCTCAACGGCAACGCGCCCGTGGTGAATGCGGTCCACAACCCGTGGGAGGACCTGCGCGACGCGTTCGACGCGGCCGGCTGGGTCGGCCTGTCCAATTCCCGCGGCCGCCTCAAGCTGGAGGGCATCGAGATCGCCCTGACCGGCCTGGACGACCCGCACATCAAGCGGGACCGCTACGCCGAGGTGTCCGGCGGCCCGGAATCCGGCGCCGACCTCTCCCTGGCCGTCGTCCACGCCCCCTATCTGCGCTCCCTGGACGCCTTCACCGCGGACGGCTACCCGCTGATCCTGGCCGGCCACACCCACGGCGGCCAGCTCTGCATCCCCTTCTACGGCGCCCTCGTCACCAACTGCGACATCGACACCGACCGGGTGAAGGGCCTGTCCACCCACACCGCCGGCGGTCACACCTCCTTCCTCCACGTCTCCGCCGGCTGCGGCACCAACCGCTACACACCGATCCGCTTCGCCTGCCCTCCGGAGGCGACCCTGTTGACGTTGACGGAGCGGGGCTGAGGGTCTGGCCTGGGGAGTTTCGGCGATCGATACGGCGGGGGCGCCGTTGGGGCCGAGAGGGGGGGCGCTTGGGCCGTCGGGCGCTGACACGGTCAAGGGCCTGACACGGTCGGGGGACTGAGGAAGTCGACGGGCTGACGCGGTCC
This sequence comes from Streptomyces sp. 2323.1, assembly GCF_900221035.1. Lineage (NCBI taxonomy): Bacteria > Bacillati > Actinomycetota > Actinomycetes > Kitasatosporales > Streptomycetaceae > Streptomyces > Streptomyces sp. 2323.1. The sequence continues at coordinate 3,688,228 of NZ_LT907981.1, forward strand.
GGGGGCTCAGGCGGTCGAGAGCTGAGGCGGTCCGGGGGCCGGGATCCATGTCCCTGCTCGTTCCGCCGGCTCCTCGCCAAGGTGCCGGAACCGGCCACGAGCTCCCCCGGACCGGAGTTTTGCCGGATGGGGACTCCCCCGCTCACTGATCATCGCCGTAACGTGGAGGAATGTCCGACCCCACCCGGACCTCGCAGTCCACGCGCCACGCCACCGGCCCGGCCGGCGCCGCCGCCCGTACCCCGGCGGCAGCCGTCGCCCCCACGATCCGCCGCCCCTTGGCGGCCGCCTTCCGCGCCCTGATCACCGCGGCCGCCCTGACCGGCCTGCTCCTCGCGGCCGGCGGCGCCACCGCCCCGGGCGCTCTGCTGACCCGCTTCACCGTGCAGGCCAACCTCGTCGCCGCGCTGGTCTTCGCCTGCTCCGCCCACCGCGCCTGGACCGGCCGCCGCGCCCCGAGCCCGCGCCTCACCGGCGCGCTGCTCCCCTTCCTCTTCCTCCCCGCCCTCCTCCACTACGCCTTCCCCGCCGCCGACTCCACCGCCTTCGCCCTGCCGCACGCCACCGCCCCCACCGTCACCCAAGCCCTTTCGCACCAGCTCCTCTACGCCCTCACGCCCTTGGCCGCCCTCGCCGACTGGCTCCTGCTGACGGCCCCCCGCGGCTTCCGCCCGTCCTGCGCCTGGCAGTGGCCGGCCTACCCCCTGCTCTACCTCGCCTTCACCTTCGCCTTCCCCGCCGCTGCCGGCGCCCCTTCTCCCGACGCCGCCCTCGCGCTCACCATCGGCCTGGCCGGCTGCCTTCTCCCCTTGATCGTCATCGGGATCGACCAGGTCAGGCCCGCTCCCCGGCTCCGCAGGAACCGGATTTCACCTACGGGGATCGGTCCGCTAAAGTAGAGCTCGTTGCTTCGGGGTGTAGCGCAGCTTGGCAGCGCGCTTCGTTCGGGACGAAGAGGTCGTGGGTTCAAATCCCGCCACCCCGACTGAAGGAACAAAAGGTCAAGGGCCTGATCCTCATTGAGGATCAGGCCCTTCCTGTGTCTGCGGTGATCGTTGGGGAGAAGTCCGGGAGAAGATCTTGGGCGAGGTCTTCCAGGCGCTTCGGGCTAACGCGCTCTCAGGCGCTCCTGCTGCAGTCGATCGAGCACCGGAACGCGTGACCTGGGACACAGGTACCAGGCGAGCGTCGGGGGCTCACGCCAGTCCGTCGTCAGGCCCTCCATCTCTCCCATGCACTCGTGCGTCAATTTGACTGGCGTGCCCAGCTTTTCGCTGCGCGCCCTGATGAGCGCTGCTTCTGCTGGTCGCGCCGATCGCTGTGGGAGACCGGCAGGTTCATCCGCTGTGCAGCCAGATCACGGCAGCTGGGCCGTACTTGAGGACGACACGCAGCTTTTCGGTAGTGACGGACGAAGGCCCTGGTTCCGCTGCTGCCGCCGCCCCGGCCTTCGCGCTGCCGCCGGTGGGCAGGTCCTTGCGCTGGTGGGCGGACATTCGTGAGGTGAGGCGCACTCGCGCTGATATCCGTAGAGGAAATCGGCGTTCCGACCATTGGGCCTCTGATGCATGCCCGGCAGTGCGCATTCTCCACTACTTCTGAACGCGAAATGGAGGCAGCGGCATCGGATGGAATGTGTCAGGGGTGGCGCATGCTCATAGCCGGTCTATTGCGCAGGGAGAATCAATCCCCGCGCGAAGCCCATCGATCATGGACGCTTGGCGCGTTGTGCGCACCGCACACCACATGCTCGCGCTCCGGGACGGCGGCGAATATATGCGATTCCGCTACATTTCCCTCGCATTATCGATTAGCGCGCCGTTTGCGGCCGTACTGGAGAGGGGCCGGCGCGGGAGCGCCCCGCACCCAGGGGGCACTCGTGATCAGTGCGCCCCTGAGCTGGGCGGAAGCATGATCAGAGACGCCGCAGCCAGGCTGCGGCGCCGTGGCCGACCGCGAGGTAGATCACCGCAGGCAAGGCGTAGTTGAAGAAGACGCGCAGCGCTTCGGTATCCATGGTGAAGATGTCCTGCGACCAGCCGGCGAGCCAGTCGGCCATGCCGTGCACGAAGTCGACGAAGACGCTCGCCTGATTCGCATCGAGCAGGTACAGCAGGATCCACAGCCCCAGGAATACGGCGGCGATATCCGCGAGGCTGTGAATGATCAAGGCCAACCGATCGGCCCCGACGCCCCTCCGGTTACCCGCCGGATTCCTGGGCGTGTAGGACGGAGCATTCGAAAAGCCGCCGTATGGGGCACCGGGTGCAGGATGAGCGGGAGAGGGGGAATTGTCATTGCGTGGGGTGTACGCCCTTGCGGCGGGCATTGGGGCCGTATCGCCGCCACGCGGTGCGTGTGGACCGCCGTGGTAGGGCGGGTTTCTACTGGGGTCGTATGGGGCATTTTGCGGTATGCCGTCGTTGCGGTAACTCATGGTCGGCCACATTTCCCGCCCGGGGTTTTCAAAACCCTCTTCACCGCCAATTCACATTCCTGTCGCTCCGGAAGTGACAGGTAAGTTGCGGGGCGGCCGGCGCCCCCGGTGCGGGTTACCTGGGCGGGGTCGAGGGGCGCGGCATGCGAGCGCTCGCCACGGCGGACCGCCGCGTACGGGCCTGCGCGCCCTCCGCCGCCGTGCCGTTCGACGCCGGTCTCTCCCCTCGTAGAGACCGGTGCCGAACGGCTCGGACGGTGCCGATCCGCGCCCCCCGTACTGGCGCGGATCGAAGAATGGTGGACCCGTAGGCGACGCGATGGCGGTCCGGAGGGGACCGGCGCCACGGATCTCTTCAACTCATGCGCCGAGACCTCACTACCGGATGGTGACTCCGGCGGAATATGACGAGAACATGCGTCAAGGGTTCTCTCCGCGCGCTGAGCTGGTGGCCTGTAGGGCCGATACCCGGTTGCTGCGCTGCTGCGTCATGATCCTGCCAGCTGCGGCTCCCGCCGAGGAGGTTCCGGCATCGGACCGACGGCGTTACCGCAGGTCAGCCAGATAAGGTGAGTTTTCCGGTCCGGATGTCCAGGCGCGGGGGAAGTAAGGAGTGGAGACCTTGAGTTCCGACTCAGGGGCACGCACAGCCTTCGCGGAACGGCTCGCGCTGCTGTACAAGGAGGCCGGCAACCCTCCCCTCAAGAAGGTGGCCGAAGCGGTCGTCCGGCTTCAGCGGGTCGACGAACGAGGGCGGCCCGTGCGGGTGTCCGTACAGCGGATCAGCGACTGGCGACGGGCCAAGAACGTGCCGGCCCAGTTCGACGGCCTCGCCGCGGTGCTGCACATCCTCGTCCCCGAAGCACGGCGCCAGCGGCCCGTGCCGGTGTCCACGGGCCTGTACGACCTGGCCCAGTGGCAGCGCCTGTGGGAGCGCGCGGTCGGCGACCGCGCCGCGGCATCCGCGGACGAGGAGGAACGCCCCCCGGTCGAAGCTCCGACCGTACCCGGTGTGTGCCCCTACCGGGGGCTGGCTTCGTATCGTCAGCAGGACGCCCGGTGGTTTTTCGGACGGGAGCGGAGCACGGATGCCCTCGTCGCTCAGCTCCGCGCAGCGGAGACGACGGGCGGCCTGGTCATGCTCGTGGGCGCCTCCGGTGCGGGGAAGTCCTCCCTGCTGAACGCCGGCTTGGTGCCCGCGGTCCGGAACGGCGCATTGGGTGACGGGAACGGCCGGGAAGTGCTGCAGCTCGTGCCGGGCGGCGATCCGCTCGCGGAGCTGACCCGTCGGATCCCTGAGCTTGCACCCGTCCTCTCTGCCGCGGAGGAATCAGCCGCGAAGGAGCCCGGTACTGCGCACTTCGCGCGCGGGGTGCGGGAGGCCGTCGCGACATGGGCGGGGCGCGGGACGTCCTCCGCGGCTCGTCCCGTCGTCATCGTCGATCAATTCGAGGAGGCGTTCACGCTCTGCTCCGACGAGGCGGACCGGCGCACTCTCCTCCAGCTCCTCCATGCCGCGTGCACGCCCTCCCCCAAGTTCTCGACTTCGCTCGAACAGGGGGGACACCCATCCTCGGGTGCCCCGGCCCCCGTGCTCGTCCTCCTCGGCATCCGCGCCGACTTCTACGAGCAGTGCCTCGGGTATCCCGAACTGGCCGACGCGCTGCAACACCGGCACATGGTGCTCGGGCCGCTGACGACCACGGAGCTGCGGGACGCGGTGACCGGCCCGGCCAAGGCAGTGGGTCTGGAACTCGAACCGGGGCTGGCGGAGCTGATCGTCCGGGAAGTGAGTGCCGACGGCCCCGGCGGGACGCACGACGCGGGGGTGCTGCCGCTCCTCTCCCACGCCCTGCTCGCCACCTGGCAGCGGCGGAAGGCCGGACGGCTGACGCTGGCCGGCTACCGCGCGGCGGGCGGGATCCAGGGAGCGGTGGCGGCGACCGCCGAGCGGGCCTGGTCCGGCCTCGACCCGACAGCGCGCACGGCCGCGCGGCTGCTTCTGCTCAGGCTGGTCCGGCTGGGCGAGGACACCCAGGCCACCCGTAGGCGGGGGACGCGGCGCCAGCTGGCGGAGGAGTCGACCGACCCCCACAAGACGGAGGAATCGCTCGAAGCGCTGGTGCACGCCCGGTTGGTGACGCTCGACGCGGAGGCCGTGGAGATCACCCATGAGGCGCTGCTGCACGCCTGGCCACGCCTGCGCGACTGGATCGACGAGGACCGGAACGGCAATCTGCTGCGCCAGCGGCTGGAGGAGGACGGCCGGGCGTGGGAGGACTCGGACCGTGACCCGTCGCTGCTCTACCGGGGTTCGCGGCTGGAACAGGCCCGCACCTGGGCGCAGTCTGCCGGTGACACCTTCCTGACCCGAAGCGCGGTGGCGTTCCTGGCGGCTTCGGTCCGGCTGCGCAAGCGCACGGTCTGGATCAGCCGAGCCGCGGTGTCGGCGCTGGCCGTCCTGGCGATACTGGCCGCCGGTTCGGCGGTGGTCGCATGGCAGCAGCGGGACGACGCGGTGTTCGGGCAGGTGCTCGCCGAAGCCGATCGCGTCCAGCTCACGGATCCGTCGTTGTCCGCCCAGCTCGACCTGGTGGCACACGGTTTGCGGCCGGACGACGAGGGCACCAACAACCGGTTGATCTCGACGGTGAACGCGCCGCTGGCCACGCCGCTGCTCGGCCACACCGGCGCCGTCTACCTCACCTCGTTCAGCCCGAACGGACGGCTCCTGGCCACCGCGAGCTACGACCGCACCGTCCGGCTGTGGGACGTGGCGGACCCGACGCGCCCCCAACCTCTGGGCAAGCCCCTCACCGGCCACACGAGCTGGGTGAGCAGCGCGGTCTTCAGTCCGGACGGACACACCCTCGCCAGCGCTTCGGACGACGGCACGATCCGGCTGTGGGACCTGCGGGACCCCGGCCACCCGCAGCCGATCGGTGCGCCCTTGACCGGCCACCACGGCTCGATCTATCTGGTCGCCTTCAGCCCGGACGGACGCACCCTGGCGTCTGCCAACGAAGATCACAGCGTGGGCCTCTGGAACGTGGGCGACCCGCACCGGCCGAGGCCACTGGGCGACCTGACCGGCCACACCGCCGCCGTGCGCTGCCTGGCGTTCAGCCCCGACGGACGGACCCTGGCGGCCGGCGGCGACGACAACACGATCAGGCTGTGGGACATGGCCGATCCGCGTCATCCGACGCCGTTCGGCAGGGAGCTGAAGGGCCACAAGAGCACGGTGCACTCGGTGGCCTTCAGCCCCGATGGCCGCACGCTCGCCAGTGGCAGCTCGGACGACACCATCCGGCTCTGGAACGTGGCCGCCCCACGCCGCGCGAGACCGCTCGGTGCGCCGCTCACCGGCCACACCGGCCCCGTATGGTCGGTGGCCTTCAGCCCCGACGGAACCATGCTCGCCGCGGGCAGCGCGGACAGCACGGCGAGCGTGTGGAACGTCAGCAATCCCGCCTACCCCTCGCAGGTCGGCGAGCCGCTCGCCGGCAGCAATGGCGAGATGTACGCCGTGGGCTTCAGCCCCAACGGCCGCACCCTCGCCACCGGGAGCGGCGACAGCAAGGTCCGCCTGTGGTCGATACCGGCGTCGGACATGATCGGCCGCATGGGAGCGTTCCGCCCGGACGGGCGGGTGCTGGCCACGGCCGCGCGCGACGAACGGGTCCGGCTGTGGAGTGTGCGCGATCCCCAACGGCCCGCCTTGCTGGGCAAACCCTTCACGGCCGGGGAGGGAGACGTGCGGACGATGGCGTTCTCCCCCGACGGCCGCACCCTCGCGGTGCGGACGGGCAGCCGCGCCGTGCAGCTGTGGAACGTCAACGACCCGAAGCGGCCGGTCCCCTACGGGCCGCCCGTCGCGCTGCGGACCCGGTACGCGGACGCGCTGGTCTTCAGCCCGGACGGGCGCACGCTGGCCACCGCCTACGACGACCGCACCATTCAGCTGTGGGACGTCAGCGAGCCCTCCCACCTCCGTCCGCTCGGCCCGCCGCTCACCGGCCACACCGGCTACGTCAACTCCCTCGTCTTCAGCCCGGACGGCCGCACGCTCGCCAGCGGCAGTTCGGACGCCACCGTCCGGCTCTGGAGCGTGACCGACCCGCGTCATGCCGCCCCACTCGGCGCGCCGCTCAAGGGGCACCTGGGACCCATCAACATGCTCGCCTACCGTCCGGACGGCCATACCTTGGCCAGCGGCAGCGACGACAACACGGTCCGGCTCTGGAACGTGACCGATCCGCGTCACGCGAGGCCGCTCGGCGCACCGCTCACCGGGCACACCGAAGCGATCGTGTCGCTGACGTTCAGCCAGGACGGCCGCACCCTGGCGAGCGGCGGCAACGACGACATGGTCCGGCTCTGGAACGTCACCCAACCCGCCGCGGCCACTCCCATCGGTCAATCGATGAGCCCCAACGCCAAGACGGGCAATTTCTTGGCGTTCGGTCCCCAGAGCCACCTGCTCGGGGTGTCGAGCGGCGCCGATACCGTCCGGCTGTGGAACCTGGATTCCGGCGAGGCAATTCGCCGCATTTGCTCCACCACTCGGGGCGTGCTGACGCCGAAGAAATGGCAGGAGTATTTGCCCCGGCTCTCGTACGCGCCTTCGTGCGGCGAGTAACGGAGCCCGAGGCGCAACGCCCCGCCTGTCACCCCGGCCTCAGGCGGGGCGCGCCCGGTCGGCTCGGCAGCGCCCTTGGTCCGCTGCTTCTCCGTATCCTCACCACGGTGGACCACGTTGCGTGATCCCAGTCACAACCCGTCATTGCAGCTGGGCAGTTGACTCCCGCGGTGCAAGCAGCCTTGTTAGGCTTGGCCACAGCCCGATCGCTGGTGCATCCCCCGTCGCCAGCGGTCGGGCGCTTCCATGTTCTGAAGACCGCGGTCGTGACGTCCGCGGTCGTGAAGACCGCGCCGCCTTCCCGACGAGCTGGACGTCATGGGCCACGCCGGAGCACCTCCCCACACGTCAACACCTCTTTATGAGTCATAAGCTGGGGCCGTCTGGCCGGGCGGCTGGCCAGCGCGCCGAGCGACGGAACGGTGAGTGCCGATGGCAGTGGCATACGAGCGGATCGCGGACATCCTCCGGCAGTCCATCCGCGCAGGCCGGCTGAGGCCGGGAGATCGCTTGCCCTCGGAGGCGAAGCTCGCCGAGGAGTTCAAGCGCAGCGTGCCGACCGTCCGGGACGCCCTTCGCGTCCTGCGGGACGAAGGCCTCATCGAGAAGCAGCACGGGCGCGGCAATTTCGTCCGGCGCCCGCGCACCACGGCCGTGCGCACGAACCTCCGCCACCAGTGGGAGAAGGGCCGCGCGCGCGAGCCGCTGGCGGAACGGGCCCAGACCGGAGCCACCGAGCAAGACACCGGCCTCCAGGTCAACGACCTCGTCTTTCACGCGTCGTACCGCGAGATCGAGGCGGACAAGCACCTCGCGGAGGCCTTCGCCCTGCCGGAAGGCACCCGCCTCCTCGAACGCAGCTACCGCACCCGGTACGCCGCCGAGAGCGCTCCCTTCAGCCTGGTGACGTCCTATCTCGTCCACGACTTGATCGCGGAGAACCCCGACCTGCTGGACGAGACCAAGGAGCCCTGGCCGGGCGGCTCGCAGAGCCAGCTCTACACCGTCGGAATCGAGCTGGACCGCATCGAGGAACGCGTCACCGCCCGCCCGCCGACGCCCGAAGAGGCGGCGGAGCTGGAGCTGCCGCCCGGGACGTCGGTGCTCGTACTCCGGAAGACCTCGATCGACATCAACGACCGGGTCGTGGGCGTCTCCAAGGTCATCCTGCCTGGCGATCGCACGGAAATGCTGTTCACCACTCACCTGGAAAGGTGGTGAGTGCCGTGCGCCGGCGCATCATCATCGTCACTGCCGTTCATGCACCGTCAGCGCACTACCTGCCGGAGGCGTACCGGTCGCTCTGCCGGCAGGAACTGCCCGACGGGTGGGAGTGGCAGTGGGTCATCCAGGAGGACGGACGGAGTAACGAGGTCGCGCCGCACGTCCCGGATGACGAGCGGGTGATCTTCCGGCAGGGACGGCCCGGCGGCCCCGGCGTCGCCCGCACCATCGCCCTGGCGCACGCGGAGGGTGAATACCTCAAGGTCCTGGACGCCGACGACCAGTTGCCGCCCGGCGCGCTGGCGCGCGACCTGGCCGCCCTCGAAGGCGACCGCAGCATCGGCTGGGCGACCTCCCGCGCGGTGGATCTGCTGCCGGACGGCTCGACTGCCGGCTTTCCGGGCGATCCCGAGCCGGGCCCGATCGAGCGTGGCGCCGTCCTCGACTTCTGGAAGGCGAACGGTTTCCGCGCCCAGGTCCACCCGGCGACGCTCTTCATGCGCCGCGACCTGGTCCTCGCCCTCGGCGGCTGGATGGCCCTGCCCGCGTCGGAGGACACGGGTCTGCTGCTCGCGCTGAACGCCACGAGCCGCGGTTGGTTCACCCCGGAGGTAGGACTCCTCTACCGCAAGTGGCCCGGTCAGGCGACCGGTCAGGCCTCCCACACCGACAGCGCCGAACGCGATGCCCGCATGGCGGTCGTCGAGGCCAGGGCGCGGGAGCTCGCGCGCTTCGCGTGGCGTTATCCGGGTGCCGGGTGATCGTTATCGGTTGGCCGGTACCGGAGGGGCCGGGCGGCCGGCCGGGCGAGAGCGATCCGCAGGGCCACCCGTCACGGCAGCAGTTCGGCATCCACCCGCGAGAAGATGAGATCGCTCTCCTCGCTGACCGGGCCACGCCAGCGCACCGGCACCGCGGTAGAGCGATGAAGTGCCGCCGGGTAGCTTTCCGGCGCGTAGCTGTTGGCGAGTCGGTAGACGTGGAAGCCGTGCGCGCGCATCGTCTCCAGCAGTTCCTCGGCCGAGTCGCCCAGCCGCTCCATCCGCTCCGGGGTGACTTCCACGGTGAGCTCCGCGTCCGGCCTGAGCCTGTCGAGCACCGGGGCCAGGCCACGGATCACACCCCCTTCCGCGCCCTCCACATCGATCTTGATCACTCGGGCCGCGGCGAGCTCTTCCTGATCGAGCACGTCGGGGAGCGGCTGCGCCTCGACATCGAGCCTGAGCTCCGCCCGTCCGTCGTAGGGGACGATGCCTGCCGCGCCCATGTTGTGTGAGCTGGCAAGGATGAAGGAGACCGTCTTCCGCACGTCAGAAACGGCGGCGTTGACGACCCGGATGTTGTCGCAGTGGTTGAGCTCGGCGTGCTGCACGATCCTGCGGTGGAGCGTCGGCGACGCCTCGATCGCGACGACTCTGCCCGCCTCCCCCACAAGCCGGGAGGCGAGCAAGCTGTAGTAGCCGACGTTGGCACCGACGTCGATATACGTGTCCCCCGGGCGGAGCCGGCGCTGCAGCCAGCGCGTCATGTGCGGCTCCCAGACGCCGAACAGGTAGACGAACCGCTGGATGAGGTCCTGCGTATCGACGGCCATCGCGGTGTCGAATCGGGTAGGCACGACCCTTCGCCGAGGGTGATCTCTGAGCTGCCGGTTCAGGTACCGCGCAGCCGCCTCTTTGCCGAAGGGGACCGGGGCGTCCCGCACGTACCCGCGGGCGAGAGTGACCCACGCCTCCGGTATGGAGTTGCCCATCTGATCGCGTCTCCTGTCGCTCACACCCAGCCGCCTCCAGCGTGGCCTCTTCGTGGCCCACCGTATCGGCCATGGTGCGGACGCCTCTCTGGTGTGTTGACGCCCGACGTGCCACCCTGCGCGGCACCCGATGCTCGGCCCTGGCAGGGCCCGGTGCCGAGCCAGTCCGCAGACACCTCATGACGCGGACCCCTTCATTACGCAGCCCCGTCGCTCTGACAGAGAGGAGACGGCATTGAGCGAGGCCAAGGGAGTTGAGCAGCAGGGCCCCGCAGAGGCCGACGTCGCCGTAATCCGGGACACCCCGGGGAAGGCGAGCACCGCGGAGGCGCTCAGGAGAACGCACGCCGCCCGGGCGCGAAGTGCCGCTGCCCGCACCACGGCGGCCTGCCACTACGCCGGCGTCGAAGCGGATCCAACCGTAGTGGTGGCCGTACCGAAAGAGGCTGCCGCCAAGGCGGCCAACGCCCTCCGGTTGTCCGCCGACGCCATCGCCGCGTTGGCCGGGAGTGCTCCCGATCCGGCGGCAGACGGCCGGCAGGCCAGGAATGCTGCTGCCGCCGCCGTTCTGGCGGCCCAGATAGCGCAGTCCCACATGGGCGGCGAGCTGTCCGATGCCGCATACCGGGCGGCCCTCCTCGCCTCCCAGGCGGCGGGAAAGGCCGCCGGACGGGACGGATGGGGCAGAAACGCCGCGTTCAACGCCGAGGCGGACGCGGCCGAAGCCGCCGCCGTCGCGGCAGCCGAGGCGGCGGGCTGGAGGTAGCGGCCTCGGGACCCGTCCGGCACGCGGACCTGTCCGGCACCGGCCACACCGGAGCACGGTGCCGGACAGGTCCACTGCGCTCTGCCCGCTGAATCACCCCTGGTCGAAGGGCAGCTCCAGCATGCGGATCGCATTCCCGCGAAGGATCTTGTACGTCACGTCCTCCGGCAGGCCCGCCACGTGCTCGGCCGCCACCTCTTTCGTATGCGGCCAGGTCGAATCGACGTGGGGGTAGTCGGTCTCGAACGTCGCGTTGTCGACCCCCACGGTCTCGATGGCCTCGACGCCGTGCTTGTCACGGAAGAAGCAGCAGAAGATCTGCCGGTAGTAGTACGACGACGGCGGCTCGGGGATCAGGTCCTGCACCCCGCCCCACGCCCGGTGCTGCTCCCAGACGTCGTCGGCGCGCTCCAGGGCGTACGGGATCCAGCCCATCTGGCCCTCGCTGTACGCGAGTTTCAGCCGCGGGAACTGCACGAGTACGCCGCTGAACAGGAAGTCCATCATCGACGCCATCGCGTTGTTGAAGCTCAGGGAGGCCTGCACCGCGGGCGGCGCATCCGGCGAGGCCGCAGGCATCTGCGAGGACGACCCGATGTGCATGTTCACCACGGTCCCGGTCTCCTCGCACGCGGCGAAGAACGGATCCCAGTACCCGGAGTGGATCGACGGCAGCCCCAGGTACGTCGGAATCTCGCTGAAGGTCACCGCCCGTACCCCGCGCGCGGCATTGCGCCGGATCTCGGCGACCGCCAGGTCGATGTCCCACAGCGGGATGAGGCACAGCGGAATCAGCCGGCCCCCGCTGTCTCCGCACCACTCCTCCACCATCCAGTCGTTGTACGCGCGAACGCAGGCGAGTCCGACCTCCTTGTCCTCGGCCTCCGCGAAGGTCTGCCCGCAGAAGCGCGGAAACGTCGGGAAGCAGAGCGAGGCCTCCACGTGGTTGAGGTCCATGTCCGCCAGCCGGGCCTTGGGGTCCCAGCACCCGCGGCGCATCTGCTCCCGCGTGATCCCGTCCAGCGTCATCTCGTCGCGGGAGAAGCCCACCGCGGCAATGATCCGCTTGTACGGGAAGATCAGCCCCTCGTACTCCCACCAGTCGGTGATCTGACCGTCCGGGTCCGTGGTGAACCGGTACTTCCCGCCGACGTACGCCAGCTCGCCGATGCCCGCGGTGAAGGGCTTCGGCCCCTTGTCGCGGTGTTTCTTCGGGAGCCAGGTCTCGAAGAGGTGCGCGGGCTCGATCACGTGATCATCCACGCTGATGACCTTGGGAAGCTCCGCCGTGCCGCTCTCGCTGCTGATCACGCTGTACCCCCAACTGCCCGCCGGTGAGTCACACGCCGGACCCAGTTTCTGACGCTCCATCAGTTGCGAGGTTATGGGCTCACCCTTGCGGCGACAAGGCGAGCTGGACAACTGCACCTCTTGCGGGATCGCGCCACGTCCGGTGAACTGACGCTTCGTCAGTTCAAGCGTCAGTCGACGAGTCGAGGCGACAGCATGCATACGATCTGGCTCAGCGGTGCCGAGTGGTTCGCCGTCCTCCGCATCGGTCTCGGACTGTGGTGGCTGGAGAGCTGGCGCCACAAGGACAAGAAATCCTGGTTCGCCGGCGGCGGCATCACCTGGGCGGCCGGCATCGCGGCCGCCCACCGGTGGCCCACGGTCCGCACGAGCTTCGAGCGCTTCGTGAAGCCACACCCTCGGCTGATGGCGTACCTCGTGGCCTACGCGGAGCTCGCCCTCGGCCTCGGCCTGATCGTGGGCTTCCTGACGCCGATAGCCCTGGTGGCGGGGGCTGTGCTCAACCTGATCTACCTCGTACTGATGATCCACGACTGGGCGGAGCAGGGGCAGAACCTGATGATGGGGCTGATCTCGGTGACCGGGCTGCTCGGGGTGAGTTGGCAGAGTTGGTCGCTGGACGGTGTTTGGGGGCTGTTTTTGCGGTAGCGCTGGGGGACCCCGTCCGCGTGCTGAGAGGGGGTGTTTGGCAGGGGCACTGCCGGCTGAGAGGGGGTGTTTGGCAGGGGCACTGCCGGTGACATTCGGCCCCGCTCTGTTTTTGACGCCGGTCAGCCGGGCAGTTCGACGACCAGTCGCCAGGAGCGGTGGGTGGCGTCGGGGCCTGCCTGGAGGGTTCCGCCGGCCAGGGCCAGGCGTTCCCGCATACCGGTGAGGCCGTATCCGGAGACCGGCGGGCCGTCGTCGACGAAGGCCGCGGCCCGGGGGATGTCGTTGCGGACCTCCAGCCGTACCTTCCGGTTGCCGTAGTTGTTGGCGTGGGCGGAGTGGTCGGAGTCGGAGTGGTCGGACTCGGAGTCGTCGGAGTCGTCGTAGTTCAGTACGACGTCCACGGCGCCACCTGGGGCGTGCTTGGCCGCGTTCGTCAGTGCCTCGCGGGTGGCCCGGACGAGGGCGACGACGGGGCCGGACGGCAGCGGGCGGGTGGTGCCCGTAGTGGTCAGCCGAATCTCGGTGCGGTGGTCGCGGCGGAAGTTCCCGATCAGCTGGGCCAGCATGTCCGGGAGCGGCAGCACCTCGTCACGTAGCGCCGCGACGGCGGCAGCCGCCTCGGCCAGCCCTTCGTCGGTCAGCCGGTTGGAGCGCCGGATCCGGGCGCGGACGCCCTCGATGTCGCCGTTGTCCAACAGTGCGTCGGCGGCCTTGAGTTGGACGGTGAGCGCGCCGAGGGAATGCGCCAGGACGTCGTGGATCTCCCGCGCGATCCGGGCCCGCTCCTCCAGCACGGCGACCTGCGCCTGTTCCTGCTGCATCAGCGTGGTCTGGCGCAGTAGTTGCTCGGCCTGGTCGGCGCGCAGCCGGGACTGCCGCTGGTTCAGGCCGAGCAGGGTGAGCAGCAGCATCACCAGGGCGTAACCGGCCAGATCGCCGAGCCCCGCGCCGCCGGTCGCCGAGCTGATCAGGGTCAGCGCGAGGCAGCTGCTGAGCACCAGCCACAGCGCGGCCGCCCGCGGCCGGCTCCAGGCGGCGAACCAGCCGAGCATCACACCCACCATGATCACGGCGGTGGAGTCATCGGCCCACCCTGCGGCCGCCGCGGGCATCGCGGCGCTGCTCACCAGGGCGATCCCGGCCCACAGCGGGCGGCGGTCGATGAGGAAGTGGGAGGCGAACCAGCAGACGGAACTGGCCCCGTAGACCGCCCACATGACCGGGGAATTCTCCCGGGCCGTGGCCAGCGTGCCGATCAGCAGTCCGAAGCCGACGATCTGCATGACCGGATTCGCCGACATGAACGAGGCCGGGGCACCGCCCTGGTCGCCTGTGGCGTGCACCCTCTCTCCCGACCGGCCCTCGCCACTACGGCCGGCCCCCACGGCGGCGGTCAGCGGCGGCCTACCTTGCGAGCGACGATAGCCATCACGATCAGCGCGATGACCACCGCGCCGACGATGATGCCCATCTTCCACAGCCTGTCCATCAGCAGATGGTGCAACAGCTCGTCGTGGTCCGTCTTGGCGGCGAGGAACGTCCTCATGGCTGCGGGTCACCTCCGCCGGGCTCGGTCATGGAGTGCCACGAGCGCTGCGTGCAGCAGGCCGGCCCGGCGGCCGCGATGTCCGTCGCGCTGTCCGCCGGGCCGGTTTTCGATCAGGGTGCGGGCGATCGGGCCCACCTGTTCGCTCGCCCGGCTAAAGGTTCTTTTGTCGATCGATCCCTGGCGTTTGAGCATCACCAGCGCAGCGAAACCGATGAGCACGAGTAACAGAACACCGACCGCGATCAGGGCGAATCGCCACAGCACCACATTCATGAGACCGCCGCTGTTCAGCGCCAGAGTCATCATGTTTTCCCCTCCCGTAGTCATTCCGAAGGCCTTTCGAAGGCCTTTCGTCGACGCTAGCGCGGCAGTTGTGGCCGCCGGTCGGGTCCTCGGGTGGATCCTGGGTGGAGCTGGGGTGGACCCCGGTAGGAGTCAGGTGGAGCTGGGGTGGGCCCGTCCCCGGTCGGAGTCACGGGACCTTCGCGCACTCTCCATAACGCCGCTGCCGCGGCGTCATTCCGTATAGCGGTATTCCCTCGCATAGTGAATCGCCTGTGCACGGTCCTTGCTTTTCGTCTTGGCGAAGATGCGGTTGATATGGGTCTTGACCGTGGTTTCGCTGATGAACAGATGCCGGGAAATCGCACGGTTGTCATGCCCGGCGGCAATCAGCTTGAGGACGTCGACCTCCCGCGCGGTGAGGCCGTCGTCCGGCGCCGGGGCGGGCCGGTTGTGGGACGCCGCACGGATGAGGGTGCGCTGCACACCGGGGTCCAGCACCGCCTGGCCGGCGGCGGCAGCGGTGAGCGCGCGGGCGATGGCGTCCTTGGTCGCGGACTTGGTGAGATATCCCAGTGCACCGGCCTGCAGCGCCTCCAGGGCGAGGTCGTCGGAGGCGTACGTGGTCAGGACGACCACCTGGGTATCCGGGTACTCCTGGCGCACCCGCCGAGTCGCTTCCGCGCCCGTGCAGTGGGGCATGGCCAGGTCCATCAGGACGATGTCCGGGCGGTGTTGGGCAACCAGGGCCACGGCTTCCTCGCCGTCGGCCGCTTCGCCCACGACCGTGATGCCCGGCATGGTCCCCAGTAAGAGGACGAGCCCTTCGCGCACTGCCGCCTGGTCGTCGGCGACGATCACCCGGATGCCGGCTTCTGTGGTCACGAGGCCAGTTTCCCCTGCGCCGCTTCCGGTGGCGAGGAGGTTTCGCCCCACACGGCGTCACCTGGGCACCAGGGGTTGCCTGCCCCCGCGTTGCCCTACCGGTCGGCGGCCGCTGCCCCCCACCACCGGCCGCCTGCCGACCGACTGCCCCGGCTACTTGGCGTCAGCTGTGTCGGCTGCGGAGGCCCGCCAGACGACCTGCTCGAAGCCCTCTCCTTCACCGTCGAAGACGATGGCGGCGGGAGCATCGCCCTGCGGCAGCAGATGGATGGAGCACTCGGTCCCACAGCGTCCCCTCAGCCCATACGGCTTGCCTTCAGCGAGTACATGAGGGGGATCCGGGGGCGGTCGGGGCCGAAGCGGTGGTAGCCGTCGCGGTCGCGGCGCAGTGCGGTGAAGCGCTGGAACATCGTCATGTCGTGCTCGTGCAGAAAGTCGATGCGCAGGCCGGCGCCGGCCAGGGCGGAGACGACATCGCCGAGCGGATGCTGCCATTCGACGCTGCGGTTGTTGACCGTCGGCGCACCGAAATCCGTGTAACTACCGGGGGCTTCGCCCACCCATGCGTCGCGGCTGAAGTAGTCGTGGACGATGCGCGATCCGGTCTCGTCGTCCAGGGCGTCGCACAGCGGGTGGAATTCAGCGAGGTAGAGGAAGCCGCCGGGGGCGACCAGGGACGCCGCGGTGTCGGCTCAACGCTCCAGGTCCGGGAGCCAGTTCAGGGCGCCGATGCCGGTGTAGACGATGTCGTACGCGGCATCGGGGACGGCTTCGGCGGCGTCATAGACGTCGGCGGCGACGAACGCCGCGCGGTCCGAGTCGTAGCCGAGCTCGGCGGCCAGCTCGCGGGCGGCTTCGACGGCCGGTTCGGAGAAGTCCAGGCCGACCACGCGGGCCGCGCCGCGATGGGCCCAGGAGAGCGTGTCCTGGCCGAAGTGGCACTGGAGGTGGAGAAGGGACCGGCCGGTGACATCGCCGACCTCCGCGATCTCGAAGTCACGCAGCACATCCCGGACCCGCCGGAATCGGCACTGATCGTAAAAGTCGCTCGCGGTGTGGAGGGCGACGCGCTCGTCCCACCTCGCACGATTGGCCTCCCGCCAGTCGTCAGCGCTCGTATGTTGTCGCATTCGGCGAAGTTATCCACAGCCTGGTGACCCTCGCCAACGGAATTCCGGCGCCAGGCGCAGAATGGGCCCATGACTGACGAGACGACCGCAGGCCCAGCTCACGCCACCGACCCGAAGCCTTCGACGACCGATACCCGCCATGGGGCCGAGACGACAGGCTCGGCAGGCCCCATAGCGGGAGCGGAGAGGCCGGCGGCGGACTCGGCAGGCACTGCGGACTCCGGCGGCGCGGTGGACGCGATGCCGGACTGGGAGAAGCGCTTCCGTGCGCCGCGGATCGGGCTGCCCGACTGGGCCGAGGACGCCCCGGAGCGTTCCCTGTTCGTCTCGAACGCCACCGGCACCTTCGAGCTGTACGCCTGGGACCGGTCGACCGGTCAGCAGCGCCAGGCCACCGACCGGCCGAACGGCACGACGGACGGGACGCTGTCGCCGGACGGCCGGTGGATCTGGTGGTTCTCGGACACCGACGGGGACGAGTTCGGCGTCTGGATGCGGCAGCCCTTCGAGGGCGGCCCGGATGAGCCGGCCACCCCGGGGATCGCCGCCGCGTACTCGGGAGGGCTGGCGATCGGCCGGGACGGGACCGCGGTCGTCGGGTGCTCCACGGACGAGGAGGGCTCCACGGTCCATGTCGTACGGCCCGGAGAGCCTCCGGTGGAGATCTACCGGCACCGCGAGTCGGCGGGCGTCGGCGATCTCTCGCACGACGGCTCCCTGATCGCCCTGGAACACACCGAGCACGGCGATGCGATGCACTCCGCGATCCGCGTCGTCCGGCCCGACGGCTCCACGGTCGCCGAGTTGGACGACACCAACGGCGGGACCGAGGAGCTGGGCCTGTCGGTGATGGGCTTCGCCCCGGTCGACGGGGACGCCAGGCTGCTGGTGGGGCATCAGCGCAGGGGTCGCTGGGAGCCGATGATCTGGGACCCGCTGACCGGTGTGGAAACGGCTCTGGAGATCGATCTGCCCGGAGATGTGGGCGCCGACTGGTACCCCGACGGGTCGGCCCTGCTGGTGGAGCACGAATACCAGGCCCGCAGCGAACTGTGGCGCTACGAGCTCGGCAAGCCGGGCGACACCGCCACGGGATCCGCGGCCGGCCGCCCGCTGACCCGGGTCGAGTCCCCGGCCGGCACGGTGTCGGGCGCGACGGCCCGGCCGGACGGAACGGTGGAGTTCCTGTGGTCGTCGGCGGCGCAGCCCCCGGAGGTGCGCTCGACGAGCGGCAAGGTCGTGCTGGACCCGCCCGGTATGAAGGCCCCCGGGTCGGTACCGGTGCGCGACGTCTGGGTGGAGGGCCCGGGGGGCCGTATCCATGCCCTGGTGCAGCAGCCGGCAGGCGAGGGTCCCTTCCCGACGGTGTTCGACATACACGGCGGTCCGACCTGGCACGACAGTGACGCCTTCGCTTCGTCGCCTGCGGCGTGGGTGGACCACGGCTTCGCGGTCGTACGCGTCAACTACCGCGGTTCGACCGGCTACGGCCGCGCCTGGACGGATGCGCTCAAGCATCGCGTCGGGCTGATCGAGCTGGAGGACATCGCAGCGGTACGCGAATGGGCGGTCTCCTCCGGTCTGGCGGACCCGGAGCGACTGGTGCTGGCGGGCGGCTCATGGGGCGGCTATCTGACGCTGCTGGGGCTCGGCACCCAGCCGGAGGCCTGGGCAGTGGGCCTGGCGGCGGTCCCGGTCGCGGACTACATCACGGCGTACAACGACGAGATGGAAGCCCTCAAGGCCATGGACCGGACTCTGCTGGGCGGCACCCCTGAGGAGGTGCCGGAGCGCTTCGAGGCGTCGTCCCCGCTGACCTACGTGGACGCGGTGCGGGCCCCGGTGTACATCTCGGCGGGCGTCAACGACCCACGGTGCCCGATCCAGCAGGTGGAGAACTACGTGAAGCGTCTGGAGGGCCGCGGCCACCCCCACGAGGTCTACCGCTACGACGCCGGCCATGGCTCCCTCGTCGTCGAGGAGCGCATCAAGCAGGTCCGCTTGGAACTCGACTTCGCCCAGCGCCATGTAGACGCGAAGAGCTAGAGGGCCAGGAAGACGGGGGAGGACGGACGGCCTGGGGGCGCCGTTGCGTGTGCGGTGGCTGAGGTGGCTCTTCGGCACGGTTCGGTCGTCGGCACTGCTGGGTCCAGACGCGCGGCCCTGCCGGAGCAAGGCGGGCCACAGCCACCGACTGTTGAGAGGTGGCCGGGGTAGTCACCGACCTCGCGCCCTGACTGCAGCGGAGGGGCGGCCGCCAGGTGGGAGCTGCGGATGGCCTCCCCTGAGCGCGGGGCGGGGGCGGCTCTCCGAGACAGAGCCGGGCGGTTGTCGGACGCGGACCGTCATCCCGCGGGGACGAGGCGCTGGCCGCACGCGGGCCGTGGGACGAGGCGCGGCCGCGAGTCGGGCCATGGAGAGGTGGCGGAGGAGGGTGGGAGGGGGAGGGCCCCCGGGGGGGAGAGGAAAGGAGCCGGAGCGCGCTCACCGCACCCCATGATGGGCCAACACCGCATGAGGGTCCGTGCCGTCGCTGGTGTGGTCGGTGTGGACGGTCGCGGCGGTGAGCCGGGGTACGGCGTGGATGAGGGCGTGTTCGGCGGCGACGGCGAGTGCATGAGCCTGCACCACGGTCAGACGGGAGTCGACGACGATGTCGGCCTCGGCGCGCAGGGTATGGCCGATCCAGCGCATCCGGACCTGTCCGACGCCGCGGACACCGTCCACGGCACGGAGTGCGCTCTCGGCGGCATCGATCATCTCGGGGTCGACGGAGTCCATCAGCCGCCGGTAGACCTCCCGGGCCGAGTCGCGCAGCACCATGAGGATGGCAGCGGTGATCAGCAGGCCGATGACGGGGTCGGCCGCCCGCCACCCGAGGGCCGCGCCGCCCGCGCCGAGAAGGACGGCAAGCGAGGTGAAGCCGTCGGTACGGGCGTGCAGACCGTCGGCGACGAGCGCGGCCGAGCCGATCCTGCGGCCGGTGCGGATGCGGTAGCGGGCCACCCACTCGTTGCCGAGGAACCCGGCCACGGCGGCCGCCGCCACGGCCCACAGATGGGTGAGCTCGCGGGGGTTCAGCAGCCGGTCCACGGCTTCGTAGCCGGCCAGGGCAGAGGAGGCGGCGATCGTCAGTACGATGGCGATACCCGCGACGTCCTCGGCCCGGCCGTAGCCATAGGTGTAGCGGCGGTTCGCAGCCCGTCTCCCGAGCACGAAGGCGATCCCCAGCGGCGCGGCGGTCAGCGCGTCGGCAGCGTTGTGGATCGTGTCGCCGAGCAGCGCCACCGAGCCCGACAGCATGACGACCACCAGCTGGATCACGCTGGTCAGGCCCAGGATGCCCAGCGAGAGCCACAGCGTGCGCAGGCCCTCGCGGGAGGTCTCCATGGCGGCGTCGACCTTGTCCATGGACGCATGGCTGTGCGGGGTGACCAGGTGCGCGAGCCGGTGGCGCATCCGCGACCAGCGGCGGGAACCATGTGAGGGGTGAGAGGGATGCGGCGGCTCATGCGCCGGCTCGTGACCAAGGTGACGGTCACCGTGCACGTCACCACTGCGGTGACCATGCACGTGATCAGGGCGTTCACCGTGCACGGCATCACGGCAGTCACCGTCCACATGATCAGGGCGTTCACCGCGCACGTGATCACGGTGGCGGGGGTCACGACGCGCGTGCTCATGGCCGTGCGGGTGGGTGTGATTGCCTGCCATACGGCCTACCGTGGCACGGCGACCCGATTGCAGCTACTACCGTGATACGCCCTCTGACCAGGTGCAACATCGTTGCAGCAGCGGCGGGCGCCCGGCCTCAGGCCTGCCCGGCCCGCGCCGCCTCGCCCTGCTCCTCGCCCCGGCCCGCGCTCGGGCCTGCACCCCGGCCGTCAGCCGGGCCGTCCCCCCGGTCAACGTCCCCGGGCACGGACCCAGACACGGACGCGACCACGGCCACTCCCACGCCGTCACCCGCGCCGCCACCCCCATCGTCATCCCCGTCCTCCCCCTCCGGCACGATGCCCAGCGCCGCGTCCTTCGCGGCTTCGGCGTCGCGGCGGAAGAGGCGGAACCACATGAAGACGACGAAGCCCGCGAAGACGAACCACTCGCCGGTGTAGCCGAGGTTCTGGAATGCCTTGAGGTCCAGCCCGCTGCCCTCGGCGGCGGCCGGCGGAACGGCGTGCAGCGGCGCCTGGGGGTCGGTCTGCGTGATCCAGGCGTCGTAGACCTCGTACGGCACGATGTTGACCAGTGACGCCGCACTGATCATGCCGAGCTGTCCCCGCGGCAGCCCGCCGCCGGCCTGCACACCGTCGGTGCCCTGGTTCTCGGAGGCCTGCAGCGCCCCGGTGACCGTCACCTCGCCCTTGGGCGGCGCGGGGACCTTCGCCGTATCGGCCTTCGCGCCGGCGTCGCCGGGCAGCCACCCGCGTACGACCGGGAGCGCCTTGCCGCCGTCCGTACGCAGCAGATCAAGGACGTAGAAACCCTGCCGCTCGCCGTGCTTGTCCTTCAGGGTGCGGGCCGGTACGAGCAGTTGGTGGGCGGTGTCGTAGCGCCCGCGGGCGCTGGCCTGGCGGCCGGAGGTCACCGTGTCGACGGGGAGCAGGCGCTCCAGCGGACGGGCCGCCGCGGCCTTGGCGCGGGCGGAGCGGTCCTCTTGCTGCTGGTGGGACTGGACGCGGTCCTCGAAACGGCTCAGCTGCCAGCTCCCCATGAAGATGCAGAGCGGAATCGCCAGTACGGCGAAGACGTTGATCCCCCACCACCGCGGGGTCAGCAGGAACCGGTACACGCCCATAACGGTACGGGGCCCACCCGGCCGGGCAGCACCGCCCCCTCCACACCGGGCCCCGGCACCGAGGCCTGGCCCCCGGCACCCGCCTCACACCACAGACAGCCCGAACCGCACCACCCTCGGAACCGCCCCCGCCCCCACCGACGAACCGGCCGCCTACCGCCGAACCGCCAACGCCTCCGTCCGATACACCGTCCCCGCGCACGCGTCCGCGACCTTGGCGTCGGCCGCGGTGGGCTCGCCGGCCTCCGGGGTGTGGCTGAGGACGATGCCGCCGGCCGCGGCTCCGCTGTCGCCGGTGCCCGTGTCGCCGCCCGCCTGGCCGCCTCCGTCGCCCGCTGCCGTGGCCCCGGCGTCCGGGGACTGGCCGGGGTCCTTGGTGGGTTCGGGGGTCGGCGAGGGGCCGGGGTTGACGCAGCCGCTGGTGCCGCCGCCGGACTGCGGGATCCAGGCGAACTTGACCTCGTACGACTCCCCCGGCTTGAGAACCAGCTGGTCAGGGGTGGTGGCCGGGTCGGGCAGGCCGGTGGCTTCGTCGCCGGAGGTGTGGTCGACGACATGGATGCGGTCGGGGTTCGTGGCGCCCTGGGCGACCACGCCGACGGTGCCGCCGCCCTCCACCGAGCAGGCGGCGCTGGAGGTGTTGACGACCCGGAACGCGCCGTAGACGCGGCCCGCGGAGTCCGCCGCGCCGACCGTGCTGGTGCCCTTGCCGAGCTGTTCGCGCCCGCAGACCGGTGAGGTGACGTCCATGGTCTCGTCCGGCGCGGGGGTGCCGGCGCCCGCGCCGTGGCCCGCGCCGTTCTTGCCCGTGGCCCGGCCCTTGCCGCTGGGCAGGCCCGAACCCGGCTTCCCGCCGATCCTGCCGGACGGCGGGGGTCCGGCCTGCTCGGTGCCCTCGCCGTGGGTGCCCTCGGTGCTGCCCTGGGTCTGCTGGCTGCTCGCCGTATTGGCGGGCCGCTCCTCGGAGCTGTCGGCGAGGTTGGCCACATGGACCATGGCGGGGATGGACGTACCGCCGAGCAGCAGCGCGGCCGCCGCGCCCACCACGGCATGGCGACGGCGCTGCCGGCGGGCGGGCACGGCACGGCGCAGCTGTTCCAGTGCATCCGGCGCGGGTTCGAGGTTGCCGACCCGGGACTGCAGCAACCGCCGCAGGTCGTCCTCGCCGCCGAAGCCGCCGGTGGGGTGGCCGCGGCCGGGGCCCTCGCCGGAGCCGCCGCCGGTCCCGCCGCCGAAGGCGCCGCCGCCGTACGCCGCGCTGTCGTAGGCATGCGTGTGGTCGCCGTCGTAGCCACGGCTGCCGTGGCCGTCGTAGGCGTGACCGTCGTCGCCGTCGTACGGGCGCCTGCGCTCTTCGTCGTACGCGGAGTGGTCGGTCCCGGCGCCGGTGTCTGCGGTGTCCTGTGTGCCGGCCCCGGCAGCGGTGTCAGCCGTGCCCTGTGCGCCGGCCGCGACACCGATGTCATCGCTGTTGCCGGAGTTTTGGCCGGAATTCGCGCCTGGCCCGCACGGGGCGCCACGCCGGCCGTCCTCGGGCCCGCCGCCCCCGGGGCCCTGTGCCGTACGCGCCGCGCACAGTCCGCGCACCGTCTCGCCGGGCCTGCCACGCGCACCGGTCACGCGCCCCGGGCCGTGCCACCCCTCCGCACCGGGTGCGCCAGAGCCCCGGGCCTCGTCACGGGAGCCGTACGGAGCGCCAGGAGGCCGGGCCTCGGCCGGGGCGGGCAGGTCGGGATGGGGAGCGCGATGGTGCATCGAATCGGTCGGCGAAGTGCCGGGATTTTTCAGGGTGAGCGGGGTGGGCGCCTCGTGCGCGCCGCGCGAGGCGAACGGGTCGTGCCGGCCAGACGTCGTGCCCTTCATGCCGGAGCCTCCATCGCGACGCGGAGCGCCGCGATGCCCCGCGAACCGTAGGCCTTGACGGAGCCGAGCGATATGCCCAGCGTCTCTGCCACTTGCGCCTCGGTCATATCGGCGAAATAGCGCAGCACCAGCACCTCACGCTGCCGGCGCTGCAGACCGCGCATCGCCTGGATCAGCTGGTCCCGCTCCAGCAGGTCGTACGCGCCCTCCTCGGCACTCGCCATGTCGGGCATCGGCTTGGAGAGCAGCTTGAGCCCGAGGATGCGGCGACGCAGCGCGGAGCGCGAGAGGTTGACGACGGTCTGCCGGAGATAGGCGAGGGTCTTCTCGGGCTCCCGCACCCGTCCGCGTGCGGAGTGCACGCGGATGAAGGCCTCCTGGACGACGTCCTCGCAGGAGGCGGTGTCGTCGAGGAGCAGCGCGGCGAGCCCGAGCAGGGAGCGGTAGTGCGCGCGATAGGTCTCGGTGAGGTGGTCGACCGTGGTGCCCGCTGCCATCGCGTCGTCAGAGTCCCCGCGTTGCGGAGGAATCTGGGCGGGACGGGTGGTGGGCCAGGGAGCGATCACCGGCATGCTCCCGGCCGCACGGGAACGCGGCGGGCACACTGCTGCGCCGGCCGCTGCGCCCGCTGGGGCGATGGTGAAACCGAGTACCTCTGCCACGCCTGTTGGACACGCTTCCCCCCACAAGGGTTGTACGCGCAAGGCACCGCTTTTGACGATGCATCAAATGCCCTCATGCGTACCAGCTCTTCCCGAATGCCCTAATTACCCCGACGCGAATGCCCCGCCATCCGGGGACTCACTCTGCAGCCCGTGGATCCCCCGGACCACCCCTGAAGGCGGCCACAAAGACGCTCCCCGCCCAACTGCCGGTTGCAGTGTGGCGGGGAGCGAATGGTCGAACAGATCGTCAGCCCAGATCAAGAGGTGAGGACTGGCGATTCGCTCACAGGATCTTCACACGCCCCACAAAGTATCTCCCAGGCGGTCGGCGCACGGCGCCCGATCCCGCCAAGTCGCGTACGCCACAGGCCCCTAGGCTCCGCGAGCCCGCACCCCTCTACCTCCGGGACTCCCGCCCCCGCAGCTCCGCCGCCACCAGCTCCGCGACCTGCGCGGTGTTCAGCGCCGCTCCCTTGCGCAGATTGTCGCCGCACACGAACAGCTCCAGCGCCCGCGGATCGTCCAGCGAACGGCGCACCCGCCCGACCCAGGTCGGATCCGTACCGACGACATCGGACGGGGTGGGGTACTCGTCCTCGGCCGGCTCGTCGCACAGGACCACTCCGGGCGCCGCGGCCAGGATCTCGTGTGCGCCGGCGACCGTGACCTCGTTCTCGAAGCGGGCGTGCACGGACAGCGAGTGGGTCGTGATCACCGGCACCCGTACGCAGGTCGCGGTGACCGGCAGGTCCGGCAGCCCGAGGATCTTGCGGGACTCGTTGCGGATCTTGAGTTCCTCGGAGGACCAGCCGTCCTCCTGGAGCGAGCCGGCCCAGGGCACCACATTGAGCGCGATCGGCGCCGGGAACGGCCCCAGCGTGCCCCCGGCGGCCCGCCGCACATCGCCGGGCGTGGTCCCCAGTTCCGTACCGGACACCGCGGACAGCTGCCCCCGCAAGGTGTCGATGCCGGCCTTCCCCGCTCCGGAAACGGCCTGGTAGGAGGAGACGATCAGCTCGCTCAGCCCGTACTCGGCATGCAGCGCCCCGAGCGCGACGATCATCGAGAGCGTCGTGCAGTTCGGGTTGGCGATGATGCCGCGCGGGCGCACCCGCGCCGTATGTGCATTGACCTCGGGGACGACCAGCGGCACGTCCGGGTCCATCCGGAACGCGCCGGAGTTGTCCACGACCACCGCGCCCTTGGCCGCGGCGACCGGCGCCCAGCGCGCGGAGACCTCGTCGGGGACGTCGAACATCGCGACGTCGATACCGTCGAAGGCCTCCTCGCTCAGCGCGACGACCTCGACCTCCGCACCTCGGACGGTCAGCTTGCGGCCGGCCGAGCGGGGCGAGGCGATCAGCCGGATCTCGCCCCAGATGTCGGCCCGCTCGGAGAGGATGCCCAGCAGAACGCCGCCGACGGCGCCCGTGGCACCGACGACGGCGAGCTGCGGCCGGGCGGCCGGGCGGGCGTCCGCCCCCGCCGTGTCAGCGTGGGACGGACGGCCCGCCTCGGCCGGAATCATCGCCCGGTGCCGCCATAGACCACGGCTTCATCACTGTCGGTGTCGAGACCGAAAGCGGTGTGGACGGCGCGCACGGCCTCGTTCACGTCATCGGCGCGGGTGACCACCGAGATGCGGATCTCGGAGGTCGAGATGAGCTCGATGTTCACGCCCGCGTTCGACAGCGCCTCGAAGAAGGTCGCCGTGACGCCCGGGTTGGTCTTCATCCCCGCGCCGACGAGCGAGATCTTGGCGATCTGGTCGTCGTAGCGCAGCGAGTCGAAGCCGACCGCCGCACGGGTCTTCTCCAGGGCCGCGACGGCCTTGCGGCCCTCCGTCTTGGGCAGCGTGAAGGAGATGTCGGTCAGACCGGTCGACGCGGCGGACACGTTCTGCACGACCATGTCGATGTTGACCTCGGAGTCCGCGATCGCACGGAAGATGCGCGCGGCCTCGCCCGGCTTGTCCGGGACTCCGACGACCGTGACCTTCGCCTCGGAGGTGTCATGTGCGACGCCCGAGATGATTGCCTGCTCCATCGGCTGGTCCCCTTGCGGTTCGTTGCTGACCCACGTGCCCTGCAGCCCCGAGAAGGACGAGCGGACGTGGATCGGGATGTTGTAACGGCGTGCGTACTCGACGCAGCGGTGCAGCAGCACCTTGGAGCCGGAGCTGGCCAGCTCCAGCATGTCCTCGAAGGAGATCCAGTCGATCTTCCGGGCCTTCTTCACGACCCGCGGGTCGGAGGTGAAGACACCGTCCACATCGGTGTAGATCTCACAGACGTCGGCGTCCAGGGCGGCCGCCAGCGCGACGGCGGTCGTGTCCGACCCGCCGCGCCCCAGCGTCGTGATGTCCTTCTTGTCCTGGGACACGCCCTGGAAGCCGGCGACGATGGCGATATTGCCCTCGTCGACGGAGGTCTTGATCCGGCCCGGCGTGACATCGATGATCCGTGCCTTGTTGTGCACGGAGTCGGTGATGACACCGGCCTGGCTACCGGTGAAGGACTGCGCCTCGTGACCGAGGTTTTTGATCGCCATCGCCAGCAGGGCCATGGAGATCCGCTCTCCGGCGGTCAGCAGCATGTCGAACTCGCGCCCCGACGGAATCGGGGACACTTCCTGCGCGAGATCGATCAGCTCGTCCGTCGTGTCGCCCATCGCCGAAACCACTACGACAACCTGGTTGCCGTTCTTCTTGGCCTCGACGACTCGCTTGGCAACGCGCTTGATGCCCTCGGCATCCGCAACGGATGAGCCGCCGTACTTCTGCACGACAAGGCCCACGTGCGCTCCTCGCAACTGTCTCATCGGGAGTTTCCTCCCGGACCCCCGGAAATGGGGGTACTGCGGTCGGCTCAGTCTAACGAGCAAGCGGAATCCGCCCTGCTGATATCGCATCGTGAGACACGCGACTCACTGTTTGACCACCGTGATCGCCTTGATCACCATGGCCACCTGAACTCGTGAGTTCCGCGTCCCGCGGGCGGTATCCACACGGCGCACCGTTGCGCCTGCTCGGCGAGCACATGCCCGCTCCAGGCCGGTACACACGAAAACGTAACCCAGCTCACAGGCTCCGGCCACGGCGCGAGGCATCACGGGGCAGCTGGCGTCAGGCGCCTCGTGCGCCCCGGCGGCGGGCGACGGCCGGGTCGTGCCCGGCCGCGGCGGCCGCCCCCGGGCTCAGCTTCCCCGCAGCCCCAGCGGCGCCGCGATCTCCGCCGCCATGACCTTCCCGGCCTCCTCGGCGAGCTGCTCCTCGTCGCCGGTGACGTCGCTGTCGGTGTCCAGGCCGTCCAGCTCGACCAGCGGCTGGTCGAGGCGTACGTGGGCGACCAGCGACTGCAGCGCGCGCAGTGCGGCCGAGGCGGTCGGGCCCCAGTTGGAGAGGTAGGAGAACTGCCACCACCACAGGGCCTCGCTGACCCGGCCCGCCCGGTAGTGCGCCAGGCCGTGGCGCAGATCGGTGATGATGTCGGCCAGGTCGTCGGAGATCCGGCTGGCGACCGGCTCGCTGCGCGGCACATACGGGTCGAAGACCTCGGAATAGACGTCCACCGGGTCGAGCAGGGTCGCAAAGCGCTCGCGCAGCTCGTCGACGTCCGGTTCCGGGCCGGTGTCCGTCTCGTACCGCTCGTCGGGGACGAAGTCCTCGTGGGCGCCCAGACGGCCGCCGGTGAGCAGCAGCTGGGAGATCTCCAGCAGCAGGAAGGGCACCGCACTGTCCGGCTCGTCGCCCTTGGCGACCTCGGTCACCGCGACGATGAAACTCTCGATCGAGTCGGAGATCGATACGGCGAAGTCGTCCGGGTCCTGTGTCGCGTTGTGCAGCGTGGCATCAGACATCGAGAAGTCTCCTCCCTTCGAAGGCCCGCCCGAGCGTGACCTCATCTGCGTACTCCAGATCGCCCCCGACCGGCAGTCCGCTCGCCAGTCGCGTCACTCTCAGGCCCATGGGTTTGATCATGCGGGCCAGATAGGTGGCCGTGGCCTCGCCCTCCAGATTCGGGTCGGTGGCCAAAATCAGCTCGGTGACGGTGCCGTCCGCGAGCCTGGCCAGCAGTTCCCTGATCCGCAGGTCGTCGGGGCCCACGCCCTCGATCGGGCTGATCGCCCCACCGAGGACGTGGTAGCGACCGCGGAACTCGCGCGTCCGCTCGATCGCCACGACGTCCTTGGGCTCCTCCACGACGCAGATGACCGCCGGATCGCGCCTCGGATCCAGGCAGACCCGGCACTGCTCCTCCTGCGCCACGTTGCCGCAGACGCTGCAGAACCGGACCTTCGCCTTGACCTCCATCAGCGCGTTCGCGAGCCGGCGGACATCGGTCGGCTCGGCCTGAAGAATGTGGAAGGCGATCCGCTGCGCGCTCTTGGGACCGACGCCGGGCAGCCTGCCCAGCTCGTCGATCAGGTCCTGGACCACGCCTTCATACACGGAACGTCTTCTTTCTCTTCTGCCGTGCTGCGTACGCTAGTTGGCTACTCCTCAGAAGGGGAGACCCGGGATTCCGCCACCGCCCAGACCCTGGGCGAGCGGACCGAGCTTCTGCTGCTGCAGCTGCTGGGCGCTGGCGTTGGCGTCCCGGACCGCCGCCAGGACGAGGTCGGCGATCGTCTCGGCCGTCTCCTCCGCGGAGTCGGTGTCGACCGCCTTGGGGTCGATGACCAGGCCCGTGAGTTCACCGGAGCCGGTCACCGTGGCCTTGACCAGGCCGCCGCCCGCGGAACCCTCGACGGGTGTCTCCGCGAGCTCCTGCTGGGCGGCCGCGAGATCCTGCTGCATCTTCTGGGCCTGCTGAAGCAGCTGCTGCATATTGGGCTGACCACCGGGGATCACGACGTGACTCCTGCCATACGACAACGATTGGTGCGGTAGCCCGAGCCTACGTGTTTCACGGGCCCCGCGCCCTACGCCGTAGGGAGGAGCACGGGTGTACGCCCGGTGGACATCCGCTGACCTGCTTTGCGGCCCGCCCGGGGCGCTTGTGGGCGCCGTCTACTCGTTGTTGAACTCTTCCAGCACCGTCGCGCCGAGCTCGCGGACGATCAGGTCGTGACCGCTGAGCGCGGAGTCGACGAGATCGGCGTCGTCCTCGGCCGGCATGTCGTACTCGATCGACGTCGGCGGGGGCTCCGGCGGCGTGTACGAGGGCTCCGCCACGGGCCCGCCCTGGGCGCCGCCCGCGGACGCCGCCGGCGACACGGCCTCCCGGGCCATCCGCGCGCCCTGGCTGCCGCCACCGCCGGACCCTTCGCCGCCCGCTCCGTACCGGCCCCCGGACGACGGGGGCGCGGCCGGGCCGCTCTGCTGGGGCGGCGGCTGCGGGGCGCCCTGCTGGGGTGCGGCGGGGGCTCCGCCGCCGAAGCCGCCACCGCCACTACGGGGGGCACCGCCGGCCGGCGGACTGGCGCCGCCCGACGGGTCGACGATCGCCTCGACCCGCCACTGCACCTGGAACCGCTCGGCCAGCACGTCCTTGAGGACGTCCTCGCTTCCGCCGTTGGCGAAGCTGTCGCGGGCGCCGGCATTGGGGAAGCCGATCTGCAGCGTCGTGCCGTCGAAGCCGGAGACCTGGGCGTTCTGGCTCAGCAGGATCCAGGTGAAGCGCCGGCGGTCCTTCACCGCTTCCAGGATGTCCGGCCACATCTGCCGTACCTGAGCGGCACCCTGCGCCGCTCCCGGGGCCGTACCGGCGGCCTGCGGGGGCTGCGGCGATGCGGGCGCGGGCGGGCCGGCCGGGGGTCCGGACGGGGCGGGGGGCGCGGACGGGGCGGGCGCGGAGGGGGCGGGCGCGCCGCCCTGCCCCGGTGCCACGGCCGTGGGCCAGCCGCCGGGCTGCCGTCCGGCGCCCCCGCCGGCCGCTCCGCTTCCGCTGTCGGCGCCGTTGGCCCTGCTCGTGCTGCCCGGCCAGGCCCCGGGCCGGGCCGCCGCACCGGCACCCGCGCTGCCGCCGTCCTGCCCAGGGGGCTGCTGCGCCTCCGCCGGGGCGCCCTGCGGCGCCCCCGCGCCTCCGCCGTGCTGCTCCCCGCCAGGCCCGGCCCCCGGGCCGCCAGACGCCCCCGTTCCTGCCGTCTGCGCCCCCGGAGCGGCCGGGGCGGGGGCACCGCCGCCCTGGCCGGCGCTCGTCGCGCCCCGCACCGCGGCTCGCGCCGCGGCCGGACCGGACGGGCCTCCGGCCGGCATCGCCGGATGAGCCTCCGGCCCCGGGACATAGCCCGCTGCCGGCCCGCCACCGGATGCCACCACCGGCGCGGCCCCGGGCCCGAGCTCTCCCCCGGAGCCCGCACCGCCGCCCGTGCCGCCGGCCCCGCCCAGCAGCGCAGCACCCGCGCCGCGCTCCAGGCGGTCCAGCCGCGCCTGCACCGACCGCTCGTCGTCGTACGCCGCCGGCAGCAGCACCCGCGCGCAGATCAGCTCCAGCTGCAGCCGCGGCGAGGTCGCCCCGCGCATCTCCGTCAGGCCCGTATTGACCAGGTCGGCGGCCCGGCTCAGCTCCGCCGCCCCGAAGACGGACGCCTGCGCCGTCATCCGCTCCACCACATCGGCGGGGGCATCGATCAGCCCCTTCTCCCCCGCGTCCGGCACGGCCGCCAGAATCACCAGATCCCGCAGCCGCTCCAGCAGATCCGCCACGAAGCGCCGGGGGTCGTTGCCGCCCTCGATGACCCGGTCCACGACCTCGAAGGCCGCCGCGCCGTCCCCCGCGGCGAAGGCCTCCACGATCGAATCCAGCAGCGATCCGTCGGTGTAGCCCAGCAGCGCCGTCGCCATGGCATATGTCACACCGTCCGCACCGGCGCCGGCGAGCAGCTGGTCCATCACGGACATCGAGTCCCGCACCGACCCGGCGCCGGCCCGCACCACCAGCGGCAGCACCCCGTCCTCGACCGGGATGTCCTCCCGGCCGCACACCTCTGCCAGGTACTCCCGCAGCGTCCCCGGCGGCACCAGCCGGAACGGGTAGTGATGCGTACGCGACCGGATCGTCCCGATGACCTTCTCGGGCTCGGTGGTCGCGAAGATGAACTTCAGATGCTCCGGCGGCTCCTCGACGACCTTGAGCAGGGCGTTGAAGCCCGCCGAGGTCACCATGTGCGCCTCGTCGATGATGTAGATCTTGTACCGGCTGCTGGCCGGCCCGAAGAACGCCTTCTCGCGCAGCTCACGGGCGTCGTCGACGCCACCGTGCGACGCCGCGTCGATCTCGATCACATCGATCGAGCCCCGGCCGTTCCTGGCCAGGTCCACACACGACTGGCACGTCCCGCAGGGGGTGGGAGTGGGACCTTGCTCACAGTTGAGGCAGCGCGCCAGGATCCGCGCACTCGTCGTCTTGCCGCAACCACGCGGCCCACTGAACAGATAGGCGTGATTGACCCGATTGTTCCGCAATGCCTGCTGCAGCGGATCGGTCACGTGCTCTTGCCCGATGACCTCGGCGAAGGTCTCGGGCCGGTAGCGGCGGTACAGCGCAAGGGACGACACGCATACGACGATATCGGGCCCCACTGACAACCGACCGGCCCCACAAACGCAAGCGCCCCCCACGCACCCGCCAGAGCCGACCTACCCTTGCTGCCTTCCGGCCCTGGGGGAGTTCAGTCAGATAGCGCCACGTGAGGGGCTGCGCACCACACTAGCTGATTCCCCGCCCGAGAAACGACCCGTACCCCCTCCCCCGACCCACTCCACCCTCTCCCGGACCCCCTCCTCCGGATCATGTTCGCGAGCACTCCCCAACGTCTTGTATTGTTTGCGGCGGAGGATTCGCCTAGTGGCCTAGGGCGCACGCTTGGAAAGCGTGTTGGGGGCAACCCCTCACGAGTTCGAATCTCGTATCCTCCGCCAGTGCCTCACCGGGCACAACGTCGAAGGGCCCCACCGCTTGCGGTGGGGCCCTTCGCGGTTCTCCGCCCCGGTTCTCGTCCGCGTTCTCGTCTCAGTCGGCCTCCGGGGTGGCGCCCAGAGAGCGTCTCCGATCTTCCGCACGACTTTCCGGAGCATCGGCATCGGACCCGTGATGCGCATGGCACCGAGCCGGGCCACGCCCCCCAGGGTCGGGAGCGCAGGCCTGGCGCGTTCACTACAACCTTCCGACGCCGTAGCCGGTCTGGCTCGTCGTCCAGCTGCGCTCCGGCCTGTACGAAGGCCACTTGCGCAGAACTCTTCCCGCGGAGGATCGCTCACCGATGCTTGCCCGTCGCCTGTTACGCACCGCGGCCGCTGCCGCACTGACTCTTGCCGCTGCCCTGGTTCCTGCGGACGGGGCCGGGGCGGCCGGCGCAGCCCCCCGCTGGGAGGTCTCGTTCCCCGGAGACAGCCCCGGGTCCCTGTTGTCGGTCTCCGCCGTACATGACGACCTGGCCTGGGCGGTCGGCCGGAAGGCGCAGCACGGCGTCATCATGCGCTGGGACGGGAAGAAGTGGCGCGAGGACGCTGCCCCCGGGCTTCCCCGGGTTCAGGAGTGGTCGTCGGTCAGCGCGGTGTCCGCCGACGACGTCTGGGCTTACGGCCTGGCGGGCAGGGGGCAGGCGCTCGTGCACTACGACGGCAAGCGCTGGACCCGGGTGCCCACCACTGGCCCCTTCGACGACTCCTGGCCCGAGGTCTCGATCAAGGCCGTCCCCGGGCGGCTCTTCAAGGGCGGCAAGTCCCTGTACACGTATGCCAAGGGCACCTGGAAGACCTTCGCGCTGCCGCACCTCGTCGACATCCGGGACATTGACGCGCTGGCCGCGGATGATGCCTATGCGACGGGCATGCAGTACCCGGTGGACGGCGGCCACCCGGTGATCTACCACTGGGACGGGACCACCTGGACACTGATGGAGACACCCCCGGTGCGGACCGGTACGGACACCGCCAAGATCACCGTGGCATCCCGGGGGAGCGTCTACGTGGCCGGGTGGGCCCAAGGCTCCCACGGTGGCCCGCCCGTTCCGAGCGTCGTGCACTGGAACGGCAGCGCCTGGAAAGACGTCACCGGATCGCTCGCCGACCTCTGGCTCACGGAGATCGAATCCGACGGCCACGGCGGCCTGTGGGTCACCGGCACCGACCGGACCGAGCCGGTCACGGCCGCTCCGGTCTTCTGGCATTACGACGGCACCGGTTGGACCAAGATGCCGGGAGCACTGGCACCCGACGGCGACCACGAGTCTCCGCGTTACGCCTTCTACGACATGGAACCGAGCGGCAGTTCGGGTGCTTACTGGGCCGTGGGGGACTACTCCATGCCGATGACCAAAGAGAGCGATACACCGATCAACGGCCTGATCGAGCGGTCCACGCCACACCCGCCGGCGGCGACCCACAAGTGACGGGCCCACCAGGGCAATCGAAGCAGTTGTGGCTGGATTTAATCGCCTGCGTGGGAAGGGGCGGCGGCTCTACGCTGCGGTCATGGCAGTAGGCAGCAAATTCCTCTGACGAGGTTCATCGACAGGCGTAGCACGCCGGTGGCCGAGGGGCCCGGCGTCGATTGCGCGTATGCAGCGTCGCGTTGTTGCTCGTCCGTTGTGCGGACGAGCAACGTTCCTGAACCTCTTTACGCACGAAGTGAGCCTTCCCATGCCTGATCAGCCTTCTTCCCGCGGCGTGCTCGCCGACTGGTTTCGCGGGCACGCCGCCACACTGAACACCCTTGATCCGCACCAGCCCATGGACGATCTTGAGCCGCTCCGGGAGATCGTCGGCAGCGCCCGCGTCGTCGCCGTGGGCGAGAACGCCCACTTCGTCGAGGAGTTCTCCCGCCCGCGCCAGCGGGTGCTGCGATTCCTCGCCGAGCGTTGCGGATTCACCGTCCTCGCCCTCGAATTCGGCTTCAGCGAAGCCTTCCGGCTCGAACCGTGGCTGCAGGGCGAGGGGGACGACGCCGGGCTGGCGAAGGTGAGTGCGGCCGCGGCCGATTGGGGTGCCGCAGACCTCATGCACTGGCTGCGCCATCACAACCGCACCAGCGGCCATCCCTTCCGCTTTGCCGGCATCGACGTTCCCGAAGCCGGCGGGCAACTACGGCCCGCGCTGGATCCGGTGGCCGACTATCTGCACGAGGTCGACCCTGACGCCTTGCCCCTCCTGGATACGGTCCTGGAGATCAGCGATCGCTTCCTCGACGGATCCGGGTCCGGCGCCGCGGCGGCGCCTGCGTGGGCGCGCCTTGACCCCGCCGAGCAGAACGCGCTGACCGCCGCGCTGGCGCGGCTGCTGTTGCGGCTACGGGGCGCCGAACCGCTCTACGTCCGCCGAAGCAGCCAACGCCGCTTCGACATCGCCCGGCGCCGGGTGGAAGCGGCGTGCCACACCGACTACATGTTCCATGCGATGGCCGCCCTGCTCTCCGGCCGAGGATCGGGTGCCGACCTGTCGGTGCGCGAGATATACATGGCCGAATCGGTGCGCTGGCACCTGGATCGCGCCGCACCAGGAACCCGCATGGCGCTCGTGTCGCACAATGCCCACATCCAGAAGACGCCTGCGTCGTTCGGCGGCGCCCTCACCGCGCTGCCCATGGGCCACCACCTCCAGCGGATGCTCGGCGAGGACTACTGCTCGGTGGCCGTCACCCACACCACGGATCATGTGCCGGAGATGTATCCCGATGAAAGCGCCAGAGTCGGCTTCACCCTGGCCGACGCTCAGCTGGAGCCGGCTGAGTTCGGCAGCGTCGAGGCCGCGCTCATCGACGCGGGTCTCGGTGACGGGATCACACTGACCGACCTGCGCCGGTCGCCGCGCGACGCCCATGGGGTGCCGCTGCTCAACCGGATCCGGAGCCAGAGTTCCAGCCTGTGCGCCCCGATCCCCGAGGCATTCGATGCCGTGCTCGCCGTCCCGACAGTTACCCGGGATCGAACGGTGCGCTTCTGACCGTTCCCGTCTCCCATTCCGACGTCCCTGATTCCCGGAATTCCTGGAGTGGGCTGCCGGTAAACCATCGAACGGGCTTTCCGGGGGTTCCCGTTCGATGGTTGCCCTTCCTTTCGGCCTGGAGGCCGGTCGGGGATTTTCCAGGAGGGCGCGCACGGGACTGACGCCACCTGGGCGGGAGAGAATGGCCTGAGGGTCAGGGGCTGGGGAGTTAAGGGGCTGGCGTCTGTGGCTTGTGGCCTGAGGCGTGTGTCCCGCCACTTGCGTTCTGGGCGTGAACTGTGCTGACGCCGTCGGGCAGTTGGGCGACCGGCCGTCCTTGCTGCGACGGGCGCCCGGCCGGTTGCCCTGCCTGTGACGTCCGGGTCGGCACGCACGCGCCGACACATCGTTCACTCACGTGGGGTAGCTCGGCCCCGGGTAGGGATCTTTTTTCCATCTTCCGTTTTGTGGGTGGCGGATACAGGGAGCAGGTTTTCTTGCGAACTCGCTGTATTCCACTGGGCGGTGAGTGTGATTCATGCCACAGAGGCGGTGATCGGGCCGGTGCTAGGTTCCGTTGTCAGCAAGTCCGTATTGCTGATGGCAAAAATCGGAGGTTGCAATGACCGAGCAGTCCGAGCAGACACCCACGGAATACATTCCGCCGATGCTCGTCGAGGTCGGCGAGTTCACCGAAGACACGTTGGGCAACTGGCACGGCACGTCGCCCGACTGGTTCTTCAACTACTACTGGTAAATCGTCCCGCCAGTAGTAACTGACCGACGGGGGAACCGGGCCTGCCTGTGCGGAGCCCGGTCTCCTTCTCCATTCATGAGGGCTCTGGCCTGCCGCCGCGTCGAGGCACTCGGTGCCTCCCGCCGGTGCGCGCTTCGGCCAGGGGACCGGCGGGGGGATGGCGAAGTTGAGTACTGGGTTTGTGGTCCTGCCGGACACCGCGGACGGCGCGGAGATCCGGGCGCTCGTACCGTTCGCGCATGCCCGAGTGATCGCGCACGCCTCCGGACGGCCGTGGCTGGTCGGCGAGTGGTCCCACGGTCAGGTGAGGGTGGCCTCGGCGGGTCCGGTACGTCTGGCCGTGAGCGGCACGTGTCCGGTCACCGACGACGGGCTGGCACGGATTGCCGCCCGTATCTCCCGGCTGTCCGACGTGGACCGGGCCGTTCCCGCGCTGCTGGGGTCCTGCCACGTCGTGGCATCGGTGGACGGGCACGTCCGGTTCCAGGGCAGCGCCTCCGGGCTGCGTCGCGTCTTCCACACCCGGGTGAACGGGGTGCGGGTCGCCGCGGACCGGTCCGATGTGCTCGCGGCGATGACCGGTGCCGGGGTGGACGAGGAAACGCTGGCGCTGCACGTCGCATGCGGTTTGCAGGTGCCCTTTCCGGCCAACGCGCGCAGCGCGTGGTCGGGCATCGGCACGCTCGCGCCGGAGAACTGTCTGCTGTGGGAGGACGACCGGGACCGGGAAGCGGTGTGGTGGCGCCCGCCTGAGCCGGACCGTTCGTTGAGGGAGGGGACGGCGGCCGTACGGGACACCCTGACCGCCGTGGTGGACCGACGAGCGCCTGGCGAAGGCCGGTTGAGTGCGGATCTGTCCGGCGGGCTGGATTCGACGTCGCTGTGTTTTCTGGCGGCCCGGCACACCCCGGAGCTGCTGACTTTCCGCTGGGGCGAGGCCGACGCGGGCAATGACGACGCGGTCTACGCGGGGCAGGCGGCGCGGCTGCTCGACCGTGCCGAGCACCTCGTCGTGCCGCAGCACGAACTCCCCGACATCTTCGCCGACCCCGCCATCGCGGTGTCCGCCGAGGAGCCCCTGTCGCTGACGCGCGCGACGGCCCGGATCCGCCGGGGCGCCCGGCTGCTCGCGGACCGCGGCTCGCGCCGGCATCTGGCCGGGCACGGCGGCGACGAGTTGTTCTCCCCGATGCCGTCCTATCTGCATCAGTTGATGCGCCGTCATCCGGTGACGGCGCTCAAGCACGTACGGGCGCACTGCGCGCTGAAGCGCTGGCCGCTGAGGGCGACGCTCGGCGAGCTCGCGCAGCCGGGAAGTCTCCCCGCGTGGTGGCGGGAGCAGGCCGGGCTGCTGACCGAGCCCCGGCCGCCGCTGCGGCGCCCGGCGCTGGGCTGGGGTCTGGGGCCCGTACGTGCGGCGCCCTGGATGACCCCCGAGGGCGTCGAGCTGGCGCGGGAGGCACTGCGCCGGACCGCCGACCAGGCGCAGCCGCTCGCCGAGGACCTCGCCACCCACACGATGGTGCTCATGATCCGCTCCAACACGGCCAGTTACCGGTTGCTGGCGCGGCTGTACGCCGAGTCCGGTGTGGAGCTGGACATGCCGTATCTGGACGACACCGTGATCGACGCGGTGCTCCGGGTACCGGCGCACGAGCACGCCGGACCGTGGCGGTACAAGCCCCTGCTGGCCGATGCGATGCACGGCATCGTGCCGGACGGGATCCGGGCGCGGACCACCAAGGGCGAGTTCGGCGAGGACATCAGAAGGGGGCTGCGCCGCAACCTGCCCGCCATCCTGGACCTCTTCGCCGATTCCGAGCTGGCCGCCCGCGGCCTGATCGACACCGGCGCGCTCCGGCTGCGGCTGGGCGGGCCGCAGCCGGACAACACCACCGCCCAGGCGCTGGAGAGCCTGCTCGGCTGCGAGACCTGGCTGCGCACCACGTCCGGCCCCGGCACCCTTCCCCGTGCCGGCAACGGCACCGTCCCCTCGGAGGTCTGATCCGTATGCGGCTCCATCCCGACGTCTCCATGACGGACACCGACGACGGCACGGTGCTGCTGCATCAGCGCACCGGCCGCTATTGGCAGCTCAACGTCACCGGCAGCCGCGTACTGCACCGCCTGCTGGACGGGGACACCCCCGAGAGCATCGCCGACGGCCTCGCCGCCGCGCACGGCATCGACCCGCAGCGGGCCCGGCAGGATGTCGGCGCCGTGATCGAGCAACTGCGCACCGCCGAGCTGACGGTGGCCTCATGAGCCAGTCCATGGCACTGGACCAGCGGGCCCGGCTCCCGCTGCTGCGCCGCCTGCTGCCGCTGCTGGCCGTCGGCGCCGCCCGGCCGCTCGCCCGCCTCAAGCCCGCGCGGCTGCGCGCCGTGCTCGAATTCGCCCGCCGTGGTGCGGCGCCGGCAGATGCCGGACAGGCGCAGCGGGCGCGCGACCAGGTGGTCGCGGTGAGCCTGCGCTGTGCGGGGCAGAACTGTCTGCAGCGGTCGCTCGCCACCGCCCTGCTGTGCCGGGCCCGCGGGGTGTGGCCGACGTGGTGCACCGGCGTACGGACGCACCCCTTCGCCGCCCACGCCTGGGTCGAGGCCGAGGGCCGGCTGATCGGCGAGCCGCACCCCGAGGGCTATTACAAGCCGCTGCTGACCGTCCCGCCCCGCACCGGAGCCGGCGCCGGGGACCGCTGAGCGCCGGCAGCCGCCGATGCCGTCGGCGGCCGCCCGGACGTACCCGTTCCGTCCGCAACGATCGATCGAAGGGCTGATCTCGTGCACCCTCTCCCTCTCCCCCGGCAGGAGGTGGCCGCCCGATGACCACCGTGCACACGGACGGAGCGCCCCGCCCCGCGGCCGGCGCCCTCCGCCTCGTCGAGAGCCGCACCACCCGCCCCACGACGGTGGACTTCGCGGAGTACGTGCAGGCGATGTCCGTCCACTGCCCGTATCTCGCCCCTTCCGTGGAGCACGGGCTGACGGGGTGGACGGTGTACGAGGCGGCCGGGGAAGCGCCGGAGGTCGAGGCGGAGGTGTTCCACGCGGGGGTGCGGGCCGCGGAGTGGGTCCGGACCCAGCTGAACGGGCCCCGCGGTGCGCTGGTCTGCGAGAACATCGCGGTCATCGGCGCCGGCCGGGAGGTGCTGGCGTGGCCGCACTGGGCCCTGAAGAACCTCTACGGCCCCGTCGGGGTGATGTTCGGGAAGTTCCCGGTGGGCGATCAGGTCACCGACCACCGCGGCCGCCTCGTCCCGGAGCCGCCGGTCTCCTTCCTCGCCGTGCGGGTCGCCGTACGGGCCCGCGATCCACTGTTCCTGAGCCGGACGCCGGACCTCGCCGCCCTCGTGGCGGAAGCGGCGGACGACGGGCGGGACGTCTTCGGGGAGCTCTCGCACGAGTGGAAGGACGTGAAGCTGTGGGCGCAGCGCCGGCTGCCGCAGCGGTGATCCTCGCCGGCGCGCTCAGAGCGACGACCCCGTCAGCAGTCCCAGCGACGTGAGCACGACGAATACGGCTCCCCAGGCCATGCCGTGGCGTATGCAGCGGTACTTGACCCACACCGTGCGGGACAGCGTCACGAACTGGTTCAGGTCCCGGTCCTCCGGATCGGTCCGTTGGACGACGGCAGCCAGCCGCCGGACGGAGGCCGTGACGGTCGCGTCCCCGAAGTAGTGCGCACGCCGCCGCTGGGGCGTACCGGGGCGTGGTGCCACGGCCAGTCCGAGCAGCACGAGAGCCGGCACCCACGCCGCGCAGCCGGTCCAGAAGAGCGCCTGCGGCACCGGGGCGTAGAGCTGTGGGGTGATGCCGCCGGCGCTGATCGCGCCGAGGAGTGCGGTCAGCGCGACCCCCAGCGCGGTCAGCATCATGCCCGCCTTGCTGTCCGCCTTCTGTAGTTCCTCCCGGGTCTCGGTGATCAAGGTGCGGATGAGTGCTCCGCCGTGGCCGGCCGTCGCGTCTCCCCTGTGGGTGGTCATGCCTGCTCCCTCCGTGGGACACCGAGGAGGCCGCCCCGGGCGAGGCCAGGGCGGCCGTACTCCTTCTCCGTACTCGGTCGCGGTCAGACTCCCGAGGTGTTCCGGAGTTCCTGCTCCAGTCCGTTCACCGCCTTACGGAGCCGGATGTTCACCGTCGCCACGAGCTCGCGGTGGGCCGCCTCGGACTCGGCGCGGCTGCGCCGGACCTCCTGCTCGATGGCTTCCTGGGCGATTTCGATGTCTGCCATGGCGCGGCGCTCGGTGAGCCGCACCTGCTCACCGTGGATCTTGACGGCGCTGTTGCTCTCGCTGGTGAGCATCCGGTCGTAGGCGCTCTCCCCGCTCAGGAACTTCACCAGCACCGGAAGCGCGTCCAGGAGCACGAAGAGCGCCCGGACCAGCCATATGCCGGCGAACAGCACCGTGTTCTTGCCCGCGAGGCCGTCCAGCGCCCCCATCCGCTCCAGTACGCCGATCTCCTTCTGCTTCGCCCGCTCCTTGGCGAGGCGCCGCTCGATGCCCGCGGCACGGGCCTGCAGGAAGGTGCCGCGCGAGGCCGTCACCTTGCCCTCCATCGCCGCGATGCGGCCGTGCATCGCGGCCAGCCGCCGCTCGTTCTCCCCGGTGCGGTGGGTGCTCCGGTAGTCCTTCGCCTTCTCCCGCATCCGCAGGCACTCGGACGTCCGCGAGTACAGCCCCGTGGAGGCGATCCGGATCAGCCGCCGGCACTCGTTGCGCACCTCGCCGTCGAGGGTGTCCAGCGCGTCGTTGTCCTGGTCCACCCGCTTCTGGAGGGCGCCGGACTCCGCGCGCAGGGCGGAGAGTTCGTCGGACTGTCCGCCGGGGGTGGCCCCGAAGGACAGCACGTACCGGCCGCACCCCGCGGGCGACGAGGCCTCGGTCGCGGACGGCACGGGGTTGCAGCGCAGCAGGTTGCCGCGCAGCTGGTCGAGGTCGGTGTTCCGCTCGCCGGCGATGCGCTCCTCGACGGCCGTGGCGAAGATGCGCAGCACCAGCGGCTCGGCGACCACGGCCCCGAGCACCAACGCGATCAGCAGGCGCAGCAGCAGCGGCCCGGCACGACGCCGGGCGTTCGGCTGCGGGGTGACCAGCCAGCGGTCCAGGTTGAGGATGAAGAGCATCCAGATCACGGTCGGGATCACGGCCAGCAGCGACACCCTGCCCAGTGCCTCGGTCGCGAAGTTCCACATGGAGAACGCCGCGATGACGGAGGTGCCGAGCACCACGCCGCCGAGCGCGGTGTACCTGCTCCGTTCGTACCCGACCTTGGCGAGGAGGTCCTCGTCGACGCCGGTCAGGGCGCGCAGCCGCCGTGCGGGGTCGAGTCGCGCGAAAGCGTCCCGGTAGGGGGTCGGGGAGTCAGTCAACGAGATCGTCCTCGTCCTGCACGAAGCCGTCCTGCGGGCGGCCGGCGCCACTGTTCAGCCGCCGGGGCGCCTCGGATCCGGGGCTCTGCGGACCCGGGCCCACCGCCGGGACGCCCGGGCCGCCGCCGTCCCTCAGTACCTGTTCGAGCACCTGGTGGTAGTCGACGTAGTCCTCGGCCGCCCCCATCTGCCGCAGCAGGGTGAGCACCATGTCGCGCCGCATCTGCGCTTCCGCGGTCTCGCGGGCGCGGGCGTGCGCCCGGTCCTCGTCGGCGGCCCGGTGGCGCCGGGACGCGTCCTCGTCCGTGGTCCGGTGGATCCGTGCCGCGGCCTGGGCCACGTCGATGCGGTTCCTGGCGATCCCGAAGGCGTCCGCGTAGTCGGACCCCTGCGAGAGCAGTTCGGCGATCCGCTGGGTGTCCTGGGTCTCGAAGTCACGCTGGCCGCGGCGGAGTTCCTGCGAGCGGCGTTCGTCGCGCATTTTCTGCTCCCAGGTCCGCAGGTCGTCCGAGGCGTGGACCTCGGCACTGACGAACTCGACGCTCATCCCGGCGACCCGCGGCGCCACGATCGCGCTGTATGCGGTCATACGGTGACTCACCTCGCGGCGCACCGCGTTGACCTCTTCCACGCGGTGGCCGGCGCTCACCCTCGGCAGCTCGCTGTCGCCCGCCAGATAGGCCCGCAGCGGCACGGTCACATCGATGATGCCCTGGCGGGCGACGACCGTGGGGTCGGTGACCTGGCAGGCGAAGGAGGCACGGAGCGTGAAGTGGTCGGCCTCGCTCACGGAGGGGACGGTGCGGTCGACCTCGACCATGCGTGCCCTGGTGTCCACCAGGCTGACCGAGGACGCGTCGAGCACATCGGCGTGGGAGGGGTCGAACACCATGCCCTCGGGGAACTGGCGGTAGTTGCCGCCGACCCTGAAGACGTAGACCGCGCCGGGCGGCAGCGGGGGGACATCATCGCGGCGACGGCGCCGCGACCACCAGTTGCCCTGGACGGTGCCCAGCACATGCTCGGCGACTACCGGGTAGTTCACTTGCTTCAGCCTCCTTGGAGGGAAGGGACAGGGACAGGTAGGGAGGGGGGAGGGGCTGGCTCATCGGCCGTTGGCCAGGGCGTGCGGTCGGCTCGTCGGCCGTCGGCCAGGCCCGTCTTCGGGCACACCCCCTAGCCCCTCAGCGACCCCAGGAGCACCTGCGCCAGCCGGCGGGTGCCGGGGATCGCGTACTCCGGGTGCCTCAAGGCGTGGGGCAGGTCGTTTCCCAGCGCTTGCCATTGCCGGGGGGTCATGGCGCTGCGCATCGCCTCGCCGAGGGCCCGTACGGCAGCGGCTGCCGACGGGTCGTCGCGCAGGTCCGCCAGGGTGCGGCACAGGGCACGGACGGCCCCGCGACGGCAGACGCTGAGCAGCACGCTGACCCACAGCAGGCCCAGCTGGCGCGCGCTTCCCGGGACGTCGCGCAGCAGCGCCGCCGCAAGGACACCGGAGCCCTCCAGCCGTTCCGCTTCCAGCAGTTGGACGGTCGTGCGCAGGGCCAGGGAGCGGGCTTTGGAGCGCTGAGCGGTGTCGGCGATCCGGGTGCGCACATAGCGGAGGGTGAACAGGGCCCGCTCGGGGTCCTGTTCGGCGGTCTGCAGCAGCAGGACCAGCGAGCGGCGGGCGGCGAACGCCATCCGCTCGCCCCGCTGTGTCAGGAACCAGAGCCAGTTCAGGGCTTCGAGCCGGTAGAGCGAGCCGAG
Organism: Streptomyces sp. 2323.1; assembly: GCF_900221035.1. Taxonomy (NCBI): domain Bacteria; kingdom Bacillati; phylum Actinomycetota; class Actinomycetes; order Kitasatosporales; family Streptomycetaceae; genus Streptomyces; species Streptomyces sp. 2323.1. The sequence continues at coordinate 3,730,927 of NZ_LT907981.1, forward strand.
GGTGCCGGTCAGGGCCATCGCCGTCGTCACGGCACGGGCCGGGCCTTTCCGCTCCGCCCAGCTCAGCGCCAGGTTGAGCGCCTGCGGCGCCAGGTGCTGGTCGTCGCACATGAACTGCAGGGTGAGCGCGGTGGTCACGCGCTGGGCGGCCAAGCCGTCGGCCCATACCCGGAGGAGGTTCTCGTCCACCTCGGCGAGCGCATGCCGTGCGTAGAGCGCGACCCCGCGCGCCACCTCGGTGCGAACGTCCAGGTCCGCCAGCCGCGACAGCTCGCTCAGCCACTGCCGTACGGGGTACCAGAGTTCATACCCATACAGGTCGTGCAGTTCGCCGATGACCAGCGCCCGGACGCGGGGCGAGGTGAAGACGATGCGCCGCTCGCTGCGGCTGGGGTCCTGTCCCGGGCCGGCCCGCCGCTCCGTCCGCACGAGCCCGGTGGCCCGCTCCTTCCAGCGCGCGCGGGTTTGCTCGAAGGTCACGCCGCGCAGCGCCGTCGTCCCGGTGGCCTCCGGCTCGGCGGCAGGCGTCTCCCCGGTCTGCTCCCAGTCCCGTACGTGCATGCCGAGCAGGACGGACGCCTTTTCGAAGTTGCGCTCCGGTATGCCCTCCAGGAAGGCGAGGGCCGCCAGCGGCAGCAGGTCACCGGCGGACGGTTCGGTGCGGAACCAGTTGCGGACCCGCTCCCGCTCGCTGTCCCGCAGCATCTTCAGCGCGGCGTCGGGGCCGTCGGCGAGTCCGGTGACCGCGGCGACGACGTCCGCCGGCCGACGCAGTTCGGCCACCCGCTCCTGCAGTTCCTCCGCGACCTCCGGGGGGAGGCCCGCCTGCGAGGTCAGGTGCCGGCAGTGGTGGAACAGCTCCAGCGGGTCCGGTGCCGCCCACGGCACGCAGTGGTCCTTCAGGGCCAGCCGCCGCCGGGCGGCCTCAGGGGCGGTGATCACCAGGTACGAGCCCTTGCGGCGCAGCTCCTCGCTCAGCCGCCGGATCTCGAAGGCCTGCACGGCATCGACGTTCATCTCGCCGACGTAGTCGAGGATCACGTACGCCTGACCGGCCTTGAGGGCGCTCGATGCGGCAAGTTCGGCCAGCGAATTGGCGGGGGACAGGCTCCGCAGCCCGGTGTGCACCCCCCGCACTCGCTGAAGCAGGGCGAACGCACCTGCGCCGCGTCCGCTGCTGTCCGGACCCGCCAGGACCACGAGGTGCTCCGCACGGAGCGTGCCGAGCGCGTCGTCGAAGCACGGCCGAGGCGACAGGTAGCACCGCAGCGCCCGGTCCACCTCGTCGGGCTCCACGAAGCCCGGGGCCAGACCGGGGGCGGCCGCCGCACCGAAGCCGAACGCCGCCCCGGAAGCGTCCACCACCCCGTAGAAGTTGTTGTAGACCCGCTGGCCCAGGACCTGCCGGAGGTCGTCGTAGCCCTTGCCGTCCTCCTCCCGCTCCTTCCGCTCGTCGCAGTCGGCACCGGAGGCACCGCCGGCGTCCGTCCGGTCCGCCGGAGCGTCGTCCTCCGGCTGCTCCTGGCGGAGCTCGTCCTCCGGGCCGGGTACGGGAGGTTCGCTGAGGTCGGGGGCGCCGGCGTCGTCAGCCACCCGCGCTCCCGAAGCCGACGACGCCTCCGCGCAGGTCCACGGGCGCGGTGAAGTGGTTGACGCTGATCTGCTCGCCCCGGTAGTCGTGGCGCGCCGCGGAGCCGTCGCCGGGCGCACCGTCCGTGGGCGGCTGCGGCCGCTCCGCGGCCGGCCCGTGGGCGGCCGGGTGGGGCGCCTCGTGCCCGGGGACCTGGAGCCACCCGACGGCCTCGCACTCCTTCTCCCGCACGGTGACGCGGCGGAAGTCCGCGGCGGACAGGGTGGTGTGGCCGCCCGCCACCGTGGACCGGTAGACGTCGTCGGAGAGCAGCAGCGCGAGGTCGGCGCCCTCGTTCGTCCGGAGGGCGTCGTAGAGGTGGCGGGAGCTGAGCAGCCGTGCGGTGGTCACCACCGTCGATCCGGCGAACCCGTTGTCGGCAAGCTCCACCGGGCCGTGGTGGATGGCGGCCCGCAGCCTCATCCGTGCGGTGGGGACCCGCAGGCCGTTGTACTCACGGAGTTCGGCGACGAGATGACGTACGAAGTCGTCGACGAGGCGCGGTTCCGTGCCGTCCATGGGGTGGACGGCCAGTTCTTCATCCCCCTTGGGCTGGATGTGCCACTGCGAACGATCCAGTCCGGTTCCTCGGGCCGCGCGGGAAAGAATCCGCGGCAGATCGTGCTGGATTTCGGACTGCCTACGATCGTTGTTGCCTCCGTACGCCTGCGCGTCCACGGCGATACATGTGCAGGGGTAGAACCCGGACCACTCGGCCACCCAGCCATTCCTCTCTCTGACGGCACTTCCCGCGAAGTGCCGTCAGAGAGGCTAGGAGCGCACCCGAGAACTGATCCCGTATCAATATGGGTTTTCCTGAAAGACTTTGGCGAACACAAGCAGCTTCGATACGTCACAGACGGTTATCTTTCGATAGCTGCGCTCCACCAGGCCGAGCTTGGAAAGCGAGGCAAGGGCCTTCTCCGTCGTCGGCAGGGCCAGCCCGGCGAGTGAGGCAAGTTCCGCCTGATTGAGGGTTACGTCGAGAATTTGCCGCCTTGCGCTGCCGTCCAGCACTTCGTTCCCATACGCCTGGCTCAATTCGGCGAGTACGCGGGCAAGCCGGGTCAGCGAGTCGTATGCGCGGAAATCCATACGGCGCCGGTTCGCCCACCTCAGCCGCGCGCACAGCATGGCCAGCATGGCGCGCATCGCGTCCGGATGGCGGCCGAGGAAGCTCTCCAGCGCGGTCAGCTGGATGATGCGTGCAGACATCTCGCTGCACGCAATCACGGTGCCGGAACGGGGCTGGTCCTCGAAGGCCGCCATCTCGCCGATCAGATCACCGCCCACGCGGATGGCGAGCAGCATCTCGTAACCGCTCTCCGAACTGGCGACGACCTTGGCCACGCCACGGGTGAGCAAGAGGACATGGCGACTCTCGTCCCCCTGCTGCAGCAGCTGGCGATGGGCGGGATACACCATCGGAGTTCCCAGCCCCATGAGTTCTTCCAAGGTGCTGCTACGCAGCCGTCCAAGGAAAGTGGAATGCGGCCACGCGTGCTTCATCCGATACCCCCGCCTGCTTCACGCTACGGCGCATCGCGCCTTTTCAACTGGCCCGCCCATGCTGCCGCCGGGGCACGAAAAGGCAAGTGAGCAGGAGTCATCTGGCTGGTTACTTCCCTGAGCCGCCCAGTATTGATCGAACGAATGAGCCCTTATTCACGAAGGGGTTCCGGACGGCCGTCGACTCTCCCCGGGATCGTCACGAATGAGACGACGGTCGGCCCCGTCCGTACGGACCAGGAGACAGCCGAGTCCTTGCGCGCGGCCGCGCCACCCCCGCAGTCGTCCTCAGCGGCCGGAGGCGGCGGCCGGTGGCGGTACCGACTCGCCCTCCTCCTCGTGTTCGACGGCTTCGTCCACCGCCTCGGGGGGCATGGCGAGGTGCACGGCGGTGTAGTGGATGACGAGGCTGAAGACGATCACGATGACCAGGTCCCACCAGGCGGGGAGGGCGCGGGTGCCGCCGTAGCGGCCGAAGCGGCCGATGAGGACCATGCCGCCCAGCCAGGGCCAGACCCAGGCGGCCGATCTGCCGCGCAGGACGCTGCGTTCGGCCGCCGGGATGCCGCGGCGGGTGAGCGCGAAGACGACGAAGCCGAGCAGGGCGGCGGTGCCGAGTTTCCAGTCCGCCTCGTAACCGGACCAGTAGAAGATCAAGTTGGCGAAGACGAATCCTGCGGGGGCCATGGCCGTCCCGCGGGGCAGCCGGTAGGGGCGGTTGCGGCCGGCGTCGCGTACGCGCAGGGCGTGCAGGGACACCGGCGCGAACGCGTACATGATCGCCGCTGCCGAGGTGACCAGGCCGACCAGGGCCTGCCAGCTGGGGAACGGCAGGAAGGCGAGCTCGCCGACCACGAACGCGAGGAGGATCGAGACGACGGGCACGCGGCTGCGGCCGACCTGGCTGAGGGGTCTGGGCAGCACCCGCTCGCGTCCCATGGCGTACGAGAGACGGGCGGCACCGGCCATGTAGACCAGGCCGGTGCCGGCCGGGGAGATCACGGCGTCGACGTAGAGGATGGTCGCCAGCCAGCCGGCCCCGACGGCGGTGGCGAGGGTGGCGTAGGGGCCGAAGTTGCCCTTGCCCACCGGGTTGTCCCAGCTGTGGGTGAGGGCTGTGGGGTCCAGGGCGGCGATGAAGGCGACCTGCAGCAGGAGATAGAGCGCGGTGCCGATCGCCATGGCCACGATCACCGCCCGGGAGACGTCACGCTGGGGATCGCGCGCCTCACCGGCCAGCTGGATGGCCTGCTCGAAGCCCAGCAGCGCGAACACCACTCCGGCAGGCAGCGCCGCGAAAACGCCGTGCGCCCCGTGCGGTGCGAAGCCGCCGCCCGCGGTGAAGTTCGATCCGTGGAAGGCCAGCGTCATCAGCACCACGACGGTCAGCAGCGGCACCGCCGTTTTCACCACGGCGGTGACCGAGTTGATCCCGGCCAGCAGCCGTACGCCGAGGACGTTGATGAGCGTGAAGAGCAGCATGAAGAAGGTCCCGATGACCAGGCCCGCGGCGGTGAGGGTGCCGTTGGGGTGCAGCAGGTGCACCCGGTCGCGGACCCAGCCGATGCGGTCCAGGTACGAGAGGGTGGCCTCGACCTCGATCGGCGCGATCAGGACCGACCGCAGCCAGGACATCCAGCCCGCCGTGAAGCCCACCAGGGGGCCGAAGGCGAAGAAGGGGAAGCGGGCGGTGCCACCAGCGATCGGGTAGGTGGCGCCCAGCTCCGCGTGGGCCAGCGCGAGCACGGCGAGCATCGCCGAGGCGAGCACCCAGGAGATCAGGGAGGCCGGGCCGGCGATGACGGCGGTGGTGAGGGCGCCCAGCAGCCAGCCGGAGCCGATGATCGAGCCCAGGGAGATGAACATCAGCCCCCAGAACCCGACCGCCCGGCGGAGGTGGCGGGTTCCAGCGGCGCCGGCATTCCCGGCCGCGGCCGGCCTCGTCACGCGCGCTCCTGGTTCACGCCACCATCTTGGGGCCGGGAGGCGGGCCTGACGGGACCGACGCGCTGTGTGTCACTCCGTGTACTGCAGGTGAGGGGGGCGGGTGCCCTGCACGTGGCGGCGTACGCGTCGTCTGTGGCGGCGGCTGTCTGCTGGGGGCCCGCGGACGTCACCGCGGCCGGCGGTCGCCGTCGGCGACCGGGCGCACGGGGGGTGAGGTGTGGACTGCGCCGTTGTGGGACGGCGGGTGGGTGTGGAACAGCGTGGCGTACAAGCCGCGGTGGGCGAGGAGTTGGGCGTGGGTGCCGGACTCCATCAGGCGTCCCCGGTCCAGGACCAGGATGCGGTCGGCGTCCGCGGCGAGGTCCAGATCGTGCGTGATCACGATGGTGGTGCGGCCCGCGGCGAGGCGCCGTAGTGGCCCGAGGATGCGTTGGGTGGCCAACGTGTCCAGGCCGGTGGTGGGCTCGTCGAGGATGAGCACCGGGGCGTCGCGCAGCATGGCCCGGGCGATCGCGACGCGCTGTAGTTGACCGCCGGAGAGCCGGGAGGTGCCGGGCGCGATGACGGTGTCGTAGCCGTCGGGGAGGGCGGCGATGAACACCTCGGCGTCGGCCGCCCGGGCGGCGCGGACGACATCACCGTGGGTCACGTTGTCGCGCCCGCAGGCGATGTTCTCCTCCACGGTGTCGTGCAGGACGAGGGTCTCCTGGGGCAGCAGCGTGATGTTGCGGCGGAGCCGGTCCAGCGGCAGCCGGTTCACGGGGATGCCGTCGAGCCGGATGCTGCCGGCGTCCGGGTCGTAGAACCGCAGCAGCAGGGCGGCGAGCGTCGACTTGCCCGCTCCGCTGGGGCCGGTGATGACGACCAGTTCCCCGGGTACCGCGCTGAACGAGAAGTCCTTCAGGACCTCCTCCGTAGTGCCGGGATAGTGGAAGTGCACCCGGCACGCTTCGACCGCGCCGATCGCGCGGCTCGGCGCGGCGACGGTGACGGCGGGGTCCGGGTCGGTGACGGCGGGCCGGGCGTCGAGGATCTCCAGCAGCCGCTCGGATCCGGCGGTCGCTTCGGTGACCGTCAGCCCGAGCTGGCCGAGGTCGCGGATCGGCGGGTAGAGATAGCCGACGAAGGCGGCGAAGGCCAGCAGCTGCCCGAGCGTCATCCGCCCCGCGGAGATCTCCCACGCCCCCAGGCCGATGATCGCCAGGACGCAGAGCGTTTCGAGGACCTCGACGATCTGCTCGTACAGCTCGTTGAGGCGGGCGCTGGTCACCGACGCCCGCAGCCAGCTGCGGGCCTCGCGGCGCAACCGCTCCTGCTCGTCGTGCTGCCGGTTGTAGGCCTGCGTCAGGACGACATTGACCAGACCTTCCTCGACCACCGAGGTGATGGCGCCGTCCGCCGCGCGCTCCCGGCGGGACACCTCCTTGACCCGGCCGGTGAAACGGCGCGTGGCGATCCAGAAGAGCGGGGCCAGGGCGAAGGTGACCAGGGCCATGTCCCAGCGCAGCCAGAACGCGGCGCCGGCGTAGAAGATGACGCCGAAGGTGGCCGTGGCCGCCTGGACCAGACCGCTGACCACCAGCTGCTCGATGGCGTCCACGTCGCCGGTCAGCCGCTCGACCAGGTCACCGCGGCGATTGCGCTGGAAGAAGTGCGGCGGCAGCTCTTGGAGATGGGCGAAGACCCGGGCCCGCAGCCGCATCACGAAGCGCTCGGCCGTCCAGGCGGCGAGCGAGTTGCCCAGATACCCCACCACCCCGCCGGCGACGGCCACACCCAGCCACAGGGCGGCCGGTGCCCAGAAGGCGCTGACCGAGCCCTTCTGCAGAGCGTTGTCGGTGAGTTCGGCGAAGACCAGGATGGCCACCGTCTCCGCGAGCGCGGCGACGATGGCACAGAGACAGACGAGGACGATCCAGCGCCGGTCGCCGCGGGTCAGCGGCCAGAAGCGCCGCACCGATTCCTTGAACCCCACCCGCCTCGTACGGATCGGGGCATCGGCCACCAGGCCCGCCCGAAGGACCCGGTCCCTACCGGTGTCCAGAGGCGGCTGGGCTGTGCGCCGTGGGCCTGCCGCAGAGAGTGGGGAGGCGGCGACGGGCTCCCTCGACAAGGACGAACCCCGTCCAACGGGCGGTGCTTCCGCGCCTTGTTGAGGCGACGCTGCACGGCGCTCCGCGCGCCGGCGCGAGCTGCGGAGGTGCATGGGCGCTACTCACATCGTCGGTGCTCGGGCGATTTGCCGGGACCGGGAGGGGCCCGGCAAACCAACGAGGCGGACCCGCGCGGTACGCGAGCCAGCCTCGGACTCAGGTTTTTGAGTCAGTAGTCGTAGCCACGACGCCTGCGCAGATACCTGCGTCCACGCCTCCGGCGACGCCGGCGGTTGTGGTGGTCATGATCGTGGTCGTGGTCGTGGTCGCGGTGACGCCTTCTAGGGAAGACATTCCGGAAGCTCATTCTCGCCTCCTAGGACTTTGTTCCTTGTTGTCGAACCGTTACCGGTGACGACAACTCCCAAGCTACGACGCTCACCTGTCTCCAACAAGCTGATTTGCGTGAAAATTCAGACATACGCCAATATTCTTCTCAAACATCACAAAGGGTGCTGGGCGGTTACTCTCCGGATGCCGTGCCGCCCGCTCCGGCCGCAGGCCGCGGCGTACGCTCCAGCACCCGCGGCGTACGGGCCGCGGCATGCAGGACGGCCGCGGCGAGGCCGGTGGCGGTGAGGAGGGCGACGGCGGCCCAGAAGGCGTGCCGGGCGCCGTCCAGTACGGCGACGGCCGGGGCCGGCGGGGCGGCGGCCGCGGTGTGCAGGAAGACGGCGCCGAGCAGGGCGATGCCGAGGGTGCCGCCCAGTTGCTGGGCGGCGTTGAGCAGGCCGGCCGCCGAGCCGGTCTCGTGCGGCCGGACCCGGTGCAGGGCGGTGGTGAAGAACGGGACCGCGAACAGGCCCTGCCCCAGGCCGCAGGCCGCCAGCGCCACCAGGAGAGGCCACGGATACGAGGCCGCGGGGACGGTGCCGTAAGCAGCGAGGGCGGCCAGGGCGCCGAGGAGCAGGGCGGCCAGCCCGGCGAACATCACCCGCGAGCCGTATCGGGGCACCAGCCGGCTGCCCGCGATCCAGGAGGAGACCGCCATGGCGGCCGACCACGGCAGCAGCGAGAGACCGGCGGCCAGAACATCGGTGTGCGGCCCGAGTTGGAGTTGCAGCACGACCACCGTCAGCAGGCCGTTGACCACCGCGAAGAACAGCACCGAAGCGGCCAGCGCGGCGGGAAAGCCGCGGTCGCGGAAGAGTCCGGTCTCGACGAGCACACTGCGGCCGCGCCGGGAGCGGCGGCGCTGGTGGAGCCCGAATCCGGCCAGGACCAGCAGGCCCGCGGCGAGGGTGCCCCACGTCCCGGGCGATCCCGTGGCCGCACCGCTCTCGATGAGCGGCTGGACGATCAGCCCGGTGCCGCAGACCGCCAGGGCGGTGCCGGTGAGGTCGAGGCGCGGCCGCCGGGCGGACCGGTCCTCGGGCAGGAACCGGGCCGTCACCAGGACGCCGAGAGCCAGGGGGAGGTTGATGAGGAACGCCGCCCGCCAGGAGGAGCCGAGCACATCGGCGTGCGCCAACGCCCCGCCGAGGACGGGGCCGCAGACGGCCGCCAGCCCCATGACCGGGCCGATGCTGCCCAGCGCCCTGGGCAGTTCCGCGCCGTGGAACATGCTGCGGATCAGGCCGATGGTCTGGGGGATGACGAGGGCGGCCGCGGCACCCTGGGCGGCTCGTGCGGCGATCAGCAGCCCGGCCGACGGGGCCAGGGCGCAGAGCAGTGAGGCGAGCGCGAACCCGGCGACCCCGAGCCGGAAGACCCGCCTGCGCCCGGCGATGTCGCCGAGCCGCCCGCCGGTGATCAGCAGGACGGCGAACGGCAGGGTGTAGGCGGCGCCGAACCACGGGAGGTCACGGGCGGGCCCGCCGAGGTCGGTATGGATGACGGGCGCGATGACGGTGGTGACCGTGGAGTCGAGGAGGTTCATCGCCTCGGCGGTCAGCAGCGTCGCCAGCGCGGCCCACCTGCGGGGATACGGCGCGGGCGGGGCCACAGGCGGTGGGGACGCGGGCGCGGGCGGTGGGGACGGGGGCGGCGACGGCAGGTTCTTCGGCATGGCGGTTCCCTTCAGCGCTCTCCCGGCGACGGGCACCGGTGTGCGCATGGGCGAGGAGTGGGGTGTTCACCGCGAGCGTGCGGGCCCCTACCGTCGGTGTTCCACCTGCGGAGCCGTGATCGCCGATGTTCTCCATGAGAAGGGCGATGGTGAAGAATCTGTCCGTGTCAGGGCGCTGCGAAGGAGGGGTTCGTGCTCGATGACGTCGACCGCGGTCTGATCCATGCGCTGCACCTCGACGGCCGGGCGCCGTTCAGCCGGATCGCCGCCGTGCTCGGTGTCTCGACGCAGACCGTGGCCCGCCGCTACCGGCGGCTGCGTGCCGAGGCCGGGCTGCGGGTCGTCGGGCTCGCCGATCCGCACCGCGCGGGCCGGGCGCAGTGGCTGGTCCGGCTCACCGCCGCCCCGCACAGCGCCCAGGACCTCGCCGGTGCACTGGCCCGGCGCGCGGACACCTCGTGGGTGAAACTCGCCTCCGGCGGCACCGAGATCATCGCGATCGTGGACACCCCGGCCGGCGGCGCGGACGGGCACGGACTGCTGCTGCACGACATTCCCCGTACGGCGGGCATCACCGCGGTCTCCGCGCACTGTCTGCTGCACACCTACCTCGGCGGGCCCACCGCCTGGCGCGGACGCACCACCGTCCTCGACGACCGGCAGCGGCGCCAACTCGCGTCCCACGAGGGGGCGATGAGCACTCCGCGGACTGCCGGCGGGCCGCCGCCGGCCGAGGCCGACGGTGCGCTGCTGGCCGCGCTGCAGGCCGACGGGCGGGCCGGCCAGGCCGAGTTGGCCGCGGCCACCGGCTGGTCGCCGGCCACCGTCGCCCGCCGGCTGGCCGCGCTGCGGGCCGGCGGTGCGCTCTTCTTCGACGTCGAATTCGATGATGCGCTGTTCGGCGCCACCACCCAGGCGCTGTTGTGGATGACCGTCACGCCCGCGCACCTGGAGGAGGTCGCCACGACGCTGGCCCAACACGACACGCTGGCCTTCGTCGCCGCCACCACGGGCCGCACCAATGTGGTCGCGCACGCCCTGTGCCCCGACCCGGCGGCCCTGCACCACTACCTGACCCACCGCCTCGGCGCCCTGGACGCGATCCACACCCTGGAGACCGCGCCCGTGCTGCGTACCGTCAAGGGCGCCGGGCCGGTCGCTCGCGCGGCCCCGGCGCCCCGGCGAAGCCCTCCGCGGCGCCGCTGACGGGGGTCGTGAGCAGCGCCGCGGAGTGCGTCGGCGGTGGTCAAGTCGCGCTGAGCGCCACCGTCGGATGCAGCCGGGAGGCGCGGACGGCCGGATACAGGCCGGCGACGACGCCGATCAGCAAGGTGGCACCGAGTCCGCCCGCCAGGGACCAGGGCGGTACGACCGCGGTCCACCCCTGGGCATGGGCGAAGGCGACCGTGGCGGCGGCGCCGAGGGCCGCGCCGACCAGCCCGCCGAGCGCCGACAACAACAGGGACTCGGTGAGGAACTGGAGCCGGATCGAGGCTCGGGTCGCGCCGAGGGCGCGGCGCAGTCCGATCTCCTGGCGGCGCTCCAGCACCGAGATCACCATGGTGTTGGCCACGCCCACCCCGCCGACGAGCAGCGCCACCGCGCCCAGCCCCAGCATCAGCGTGGTCAGCCCCTTGTCGGTGGCGGCCTTGGCCGCCAGCGCGTCGGAGGGCCGCGAGACCTTCACCCCACCCTCGTCGCCCGGATTGACCGTACGGGCCAGGACCCCCTGGACCGCCTCCACCGAGGCGTCCGTGGAGCGCTCGAAGAGCATGGTCGGATGGCCGTCGAAGCCCAAGTACCGCTCGGCGGACGGGTATCCGACCATCGCGACGCGGTCCAGGGTCGGCACCAGCTCGACGGGGGCGAGGATGCCGGTGACGACGTACCACCGGTCGTTGAGCAGGATCTTGGCGCCGGGCGCCGTCACCCCGAGGCGGTCGGCGGCCACCGAGCCGAGCACGACGGTGGGCAGCCGTTCACTGGCGCGGTTCAGCCAGCTCCCCTGGCTCGTACGGGCGTTGAGGGCCGCGAGCAGATCGGGGCGGGCGGCCTGGACGGTGACCCCCGACGCCAGCTCCTCCGGTACGACATCGCTGCGCCGCACCCGGGCGTTGACCGCGCCGGTGGCGGTGGCGTGCTCGACCGGGCCGATCCGCTCGACCATCGCCACCGCGCTCTTGGGGAGCTTCACATCCTTGCCGAGGGCGTCCTTGCCCGCCTCGGCGGTGAGCAGATTGGTGCCCAGCCGGTCCAGCCGGGCGAGCAGGTCGGCACGGCTGGAGGTGGACAGTCCGACGACCGCGACCATCGTGGCGATGCCGATCGCGATGCCGAGGGCGGACAGCACGACCCGGGTGCGGCGGCTGCGCAGGCCCTCGGCGCCGACCCGCAGCACATCGGCCGGGGAGAGCCGGGCCGGCCGCAGCGCGGTGCCGCTCATGAAGTCACCTCCTCGGTGTGCTCCGCAGGGGAGCCGGGTGCGGCCGTGGCGGCACCGGAGTCGTCGACGATCTCGCCGTCCCGGAAACGGATCCGGCGCGGCAGCGAGTCGGCGATGTCGTGGTCGTGGGTGATGACGCAGACGGTCCGGCCGGCCGCATGCAGCTCGCGGAGGAGATGCATGACCCGGGCGCCGGAGGCGGAGTCCAGTGCGCCGGTCGGCTCGTCGGCGAGCAGCAGATCGGGCTCGCCGACCAGCGCACGGGCGATGGCCACCCGCTGCTTCTCGCCGCCGGAGAGCTGATGGGCGAGGTGGCCGGTGCGGTGGCCGAGCCCCACCTCTTCCAGGGCCGTACGGGCCCGCGCGCGGCGCTCGCGCAGCCCCGTCCCGCCGTAGAGCAGGCCGTCGGCGACGTTGTCCTGGGCGGTGCGGCCGGGGGCGAGATGGAAGTGCTGGAAGACGAAGCCGATGTGCCGGGCGCGCAGGGCGGAGAGCTGGGCGTCGGACAGCCGGCTCACGTCGTGCCCGGCCACCCGGACCTCGCCCGAGGTGGCCCGGTCGAGGGTGCCGAGGAGGTTGAGCAGCGTGGATTTTCCGGAGCCGGACGGGCCGACGATGGCGAGCAGTTCGCCCCGCGCCACCCGCAGGTCCACGCCGCGCAGGGCGTGGACGCCGCCCGGATACGACTTCGTGGCCGCCCGCAGTTCGATCACTGCTGAGGTCATTGCTCGGCCGCTCCGACCTTCATGCCCTCGGCCAGTCCGGCCCCGCTGACCTCGATCCGGCCGTCGGCCGACAGACCGGTTTCGACCTGCACCATGTGCGACGTGGCGCCCTGGACGACCTCCAGGCCGTAGCCGCCCTCGCGCAGCGCGACGACCGCCTCGACCGGAACCGTCAGCACGTCCTTGCGGCTCTCGCTGACGAACTTCACGCTCAGGGTGCCCTGTTGGTCCTTCTGCTGGGGCTTGGCGCTGCCGTCGAGCGTGATCTCGACCTCGACGTCCTCTCCGGACGGCGCACCGGAACCGCTGGGGGCCGCGCCCTCGGCGGAGTCCGTGCTCTCGGGGGTGGCCACGCCGGTGACCTTGCCGCGCCGGGTGCCTCCGCTGGGCATAGCGATCTCCACCTTGGTGCCGTTGGCGGCCAGCGCCCGGTCGGCGGCGTCGAGCGAGGCCCGGACGACGGGCTTGGTGGAGGCGACCGTCAGCACCTTGTCGGACGGACCGACCGCGTCGGCGAGGGCGGCGTCGGCGGCCACCACGCGTACCGGGCCGCGCTGGAAGACGATGTCCCCCTTGCCGACCTTGCCGTTCGCATCCGTGCGGCCGAGGGACTTCTGCCACGCCTTGACGGCGGCCTCGGTCGCGGTGTCATAGCGGGCGTCCACATACAGCCGGGAGCCGAAGCCCAGGTCACGGAGGTTGCGTTCCAGTTGGAGGACGTCCGGGCCGCGGTCGCCTGCCTTCATCGCGCGGAACATCGGGGTCGCGCCGTAGAGGAGGACCACCGGCCGGGCGTCCCGCTCGTACAGCGGCTGGCCGAGCGACACGGTGCGCCCCGGCCGGGCGGCCTTGGTGACCGTGCCCTCCACGGGGGACTTCACTGCACGGCGCTGTGCGTAGTCGAGATCTCCGTCGACGGTCTTGCTCACCACCAGATCGGTGCGGGTGATCTCGGTCGTGTGGGCCGGCCCCCTGGCGCGCCCGCCGTCGGCCGCGGCGTCCTTGCCGTTGTTGGTGAGGAGGATGACGCCGCCGGTCGCCGCGGTCGCGGTGACCGCCGCGAGCAGGGCGATCAGCCCCCGGCGGCGCTGTGCGGTGCGGCTCACTGCATGCCGTCCAGTCCGTCGAGGAGCTTGCCCTTGCACGCCTGGCGGGCCTGCTTGTACGCGGGCGAGTCCTCGGACACCTCGGGCGAGACGGGGTTCGCGTCGCCGCCCGGGATGACATTGCCGTCCTGGAGCTGCGGGTTGGCGAACTTCGAAAGGCCGTGGGCGCGCATGCACTTGGCGTGCGCGAGCATCGACTCGTATTCCTTCTGGACGTCGCGGCGCGGCTCCTCCTGCATCGCCTTGCGCATGTCGTCGGTGCAGACACCGCCCTTACCGCCCTTGGCGATCTCTTCGTTGCCCGGCTTCTCCTGGAGTTCGTCGATCTTCGTCCAGTCGAGATAGCCGCTCAGCTTGGGGTCGGGGAAGTCCTTGTCGACGTTCTTGCGCATGCACTGGACGTACTTCATCTGCGCGTCGTAGAACGCGCTCTTGCCCTGGGCCGCGGAGCTCGCGGAGCCGGAGCCGTCCTTGTTCCGGTCGGTCGAGGGCGCGTGGCTGACGGAGGCCACACCGGCGTCCGACGACTGGGTGCCACCGCAGGCGGTGGTCAGGGCGAGGGTGGGCACGGCCACCAGCAGCGCGAGGCGCGCGGTCCGGGAACGGGGGAAAGTCTGCGGGGTCATGCGGCCAATTTCCGGCCGCTAGTTGGTGGTCTTTCCATGGCCGCATGATGGGAACGTAACAATGCCTCCGGACCGCACCCCCGCCCTGTGGATAACTCCTGAGCTGCACGGACGTCGCACATAATCGGCCGCATGCCTCATGTACTGCTGGTCGAGGACGACACGTCCGTGCGCGACGGAATGGAGCTGGTGCTGCGCCGGCACGGCCATGCGGTCGACGCCGTCGCCACCGGCGAGGAAGGGCTGACGCTGCTGTCCCGGCCGCGCGGCGGCGGCATCGAGATCGCGGTGGTCGATCTGATGCTGCCGGGCATCGACGGCTTCGAGGTCTGCCGGCGCATCCGTGCCCGGAGCCAGCTGCCGATCATCATGCTCACCTCGCGCGGGGACGATCTGGACGTGGTCAGCGGGCTGGAGGCGGGCGCCGACGATTACGTGATCAAGCCGATCACCGGCCGGGTGCTGGAGGCCCGGATCCGGGCGGCGCTCCGCCGGGCCGGGCCGGCCACCCGCACCGACAGCGACGACTTCGCCGGGCTGGTCATCGACCGGGCCGGTCTGACCGTCACCAAGCACGACGCCCCCGTGCCCCTCCCGCCCACCGAGCTGCGGCTGCTGCTGGAGCTGTCCGCCGCCCCCGGCCGGGTCTTCAGCCGCGAACAACTCCTCGAACTCGTCTGGGAACACGACTTCCTGGGCGACTCCCGGCTGGTGGACGCGGCGGTGGGCCGGCTGCGCGCCAAGCTGGAGGACGTCCCCGCCAGACCGCGCTACATCCAGACTGTGCGCGGCTTCGGCTATCGCTTCGGACCGCTGTGAGCGGGCGATGACCACCACTGCGAGGACCGCACCCAAGCTCGCCGCGACGACGGGTGCGCGCCGCGCGGCGGCGGCCCGGGTGCGGCTGCCGCACATCGGCGGTCTGCGCGGCCGGCTCATCGTCACCGTCGTCGTGGTCGCCCTGATCAGCGCGGTCACCGCCACCGGCCTGGCCTACCGGGAATCGCGCGAGGCCGTCCTCAAGCGGGCCCAGAGCGCCGCCGTCGACGACTTCCGCAACCGCATCGAGCGGCTCGCGCCGGAGCTCGACGTCCCCACCGACCGCCGGGCGATGGCCCGCTTCGCCCAGGACGTCTCGTCCGGGCTGCGCGGCTCCCTGGTCGTCGCCCGGTACCGCGAACTCACCGCCGTCACCGACCCCTCCGCCGACCGCACCCGCATCACCCCCGAACTCCGCGCGGCCGTACGCACCCACTCCCGGGTCTCGGTCCAGCGGGTGGAGCAGGGCGGACGGCCCTGGCTGGTCCTCGGCGCCCCGGTCGGCCTCGACGCACCGACCCCGCACGGCAGTTCGGCCGGGCCGTCCGGGGTCGAGATCTACGCGGTCGTCTCCCTGGCGGAGGAGGAACGCGACACCGCCGAGCTGGTGCGCAGCGTGCAGGGCGGCCTGGTGCCCGTGGTGCTGCTGGCCGCCGTACTCGCCCTGTTCGCGGCCCGTACGGCGCTGCGGCCGGTCCGCAGACTGGCGCGCGCCACCCGCCGGCTGGCCACCGGCGAGCTGAGCATCCGGGTCGAGGAGAAGGGGCGCGACGAACTCGCCGAGCTGGCGCACACCTTCAACGAGACGGCCGGCGCGCTGGAACACAGCGTCGGCGAGCTGCGCGAACAGGAGGCCCGGGCCCGGCGCTTCGTCGCCGATGTCTCCCATGAGCTGCGCACCCCGTTGGCCGCCATGACCATGGTCTCCAGCGTCCTGGAGGAGGACGCCGACGAACTCACCCCGGACACCGCACACGCCGCCCGTACGGTCAGCGCCGAGACCGCCAAGCTCGCCCGGCTCGTCGACGACCTCATCGAGATATCCCGCTTCGACGCCCGGGCCGTGGCGCTCACCGTGCACGAACTGGACCTGGCCGAGGCGGTGCGCGCCACGCTGGCTGCCCGCGGCTGGAGCGACCGGGTAGAGGCCGATCTCCCCCCGGGCATACGGGCGCGGCTCGACCGCCGCCGTCTGGACGTCATCGTCGCCAACCTCGTCGGCAACGCCCTGCGGCACGGCGCACCGCCCGTGACCCTCACCGTGCGGGCGGCCGATGACTGGCTGACCCTCGCCGTCGCCGACCACGGCCCGGGGCTGGCCCCCGAGACCGCCCGCCATGTCTTCGACCGCTTCTACAAGGCCGACAGCGCCCGCACCCGCTCCGAGGGCAGCGGCCTGGGGATGGCCATCGCCCTGGAGAACGCCCGTCTGCACGGCGGCACCATCGAGATCGCGCCCCCGGCGCCCGGCGTCGGCGCGGTCTTCACCCTCCGCCTCCCCCTCCGTACGGACTCCGCCTCATGATGCGCCCCCGCCCCGCCGCCGTCTGCTGTCTGCTCGCCGTTGCCGCCACGGGGTGCGGCATCCGCCCCACCGGCGTCACGGACGGCGGCAAGGCTCCCTCCGGGATCTCCCAGGGCATGCGGGTCTACTTCGCCTCCGACAGCGGCCCCCGCGGGGTGTCCCGGCCCGGTGCCAAGATCGACGACCTCAACGACGCCTTCAAGCTGTTGTTGGCAGGCCCGACCTCCGAGGAGCGCGCCGCCGGGCTGGCCAATCTGATCAGCCGGGACGGGGCGTACAGCGCCACCTCCCGCCACGGCAAGGTCACCGTCAACGCCCCGGACCGCTATTTCGGCCCTCAGGACCAGAGCACCGGCCAACTGGTCTGCACCATCGCCCGGGCCGAGGTGCTGTTGCACGACACCCGTCCGGACAAGGTGCAGGTGACCATCATCGGCGCGGACGGTCGTGCCGGGCCGTACCAGTGCCAGCAGTTCCTGTCGCGGTGAGGGCCGAGGGCGCGTGCACTGGTCGGGCACGCAGCGGCCGGTGGTTGGCTGGTCGGGCTCCCGCCTGCCGCCTGCCGCCTGCCAGTTGGGGGTGCGGGCTTGGGGCCGGCGAGGCGGGCTGGGGCTGCGAGCCGTAGGGGCGGAGTCGGGCGCGAAATGGCGGCTGGGGGCTGGGAGCCGCTGGTCGCAGCTACTCCGGAGCCACGGACAACAGCCGGTAGCCGTCGCCCTCCGGGATCACCCGTCCTGCCGTGGGCGGCGGGAAGTGGCTGCCCAGGAGCAGGGTGTCGGTACCGGCGAGCGAGGTGAGCAGGGCGCGGCGGGTGTGCTCGGCCTGTACGGGATCGACGTCGACGCAGCTGCCGATGCCGGGGCGCAGCAACTGGACCGGGTGGTGAATGCAGTCCCCGGTGATCAGGGCCGTCTGTCCGGCGCTGCGCAGCTCCACGGCGACCTGGCCGGGCGTGTGTCCGGGGGTGGGCAGCAGACGCACGCCGAGGGCGATGTCGGTGCCCTCGGCCGGGACCTCGACGAGGTCGAGCAGTCCGGCGTCGCGGACCGGGTGGACCGAGTCCCGGAACATCTGGCGACGGGCCTCGTCCATCTCGGCCCCGGCCCAGTGGTCCCACTCCGCGCGGGAGGTCAGATAGCGGGCGCGGGGGAAGGTGGGAACCCAACTCCCTTTGTCGGCACGGGTGTTCCAGCCGACGTGGTCGGTGTGCAGATGGGTGAGCACGACCAGGTCCACCTCCTCCGGGGCAAACCCGGCCGCGGTCAGCCGCTGGAGGTAGTCGGTGTCGAGGTCGTGCCAGGCGGGGTTGGCCCGGGGTTTGCCGTTGCCGATTCCGGTGTCGATGACGATGCGCAGGCCCTGCACCTCCACGGCGAAACTGTGACCGGCCAGGCGGAGGGCTCCGGCGTCGTCGGCGAAGTCCGGCCGGAGCCATGGGGCTTGGGCCACCACCTCCGGGGTGGCGTCGGGCAGCAGCCAGCGTCCGGTCTGCGCGGGGAAGGCCACCTCGTCGATGCGGCGGACGGTGAGGTCGCCCACCGTCCAGGCGGGGGTGGTGTCACTGAAGGCGGGCATGGATCATCCTCTCACAGGCAAAAGCAAACCCTTTGCGTTAAGTCACACTAGCCCGCTATGCTGAGCTAACGCAAACAAATAGCTTTTGCTGTTGTCGATGTGGGGAGGTTGTCGGCGCGGCAACCGACGCGGCTGCCGCTCCCCAACCCCCTCGCCCCCTCACCCCCCTCGCGCTCCCCACCATGCCCCATCGCTCCGTTGTCGGCATGCACGGACCGGGAAGAGATGCGCAGACCACGAAGGGATGCGCAGGACCACGAAGTGCAGGACCACGAAGTGCAGGACCACACAGCGCCGGACCACACAGCGCCGGACACCGCAGTGCCAGATCACGAAAGGCCGTGCATGACCACCGCAGAACTCACCCCGCAGGAAAGCGCCCGCTGGGCGCTCCGCGCCGGACTCCCCCTGGCGGACGACCGCCTCGCCCCCGTGACCGACACGGCGAACCACATCCAGTCCGTCCTCGGCGTCCTGCGTGAGCTGGACTTCCGGCAGACACCCCCGGCCCCCGTCTACCAGGCAGGAGGGCCCGTCGGTGCAGCCGTATGAGTTGACGCTGGCCGGCGCGGCCACCGCCATCCGGGCGGGAGAGCTCTCCCCCGTGGAGCTGACCGAGTCGGTGCTCGGCCGGATCGGTGCGGTGGAGGACCGTCTGGGGGCGTACGTCACCCTCGCCGCGGACTCCGCGCGCCGGTCGGCCGTACGGGCGGAGCGGGAGATCGCGGCGGGCCGCCATCGCGGCCCCCTGCACGGCATCCCGTTCGGACTGAAGGACCTCATCGATGCCGCCGGGCTTCCCACGACGGCCAGTTCGCGGGTCGGGGCGCCGCACCCGCCGGCCACGGACAGCGCCGTGGCCGCCCGACTGTCGGCCGCCGGCGCCGTCCTGCTGGGCAAGACCCACACCCATGAATTCGGCTACGGCCTGACGACGCCGCAGACCCGCAATGCGCGCGACCACGACCGTATCGCCGGCGGATCGAGCGGCGGCTCGGCCGTCGCGGTGGCCGCGGGAGCCGCCACCTTCGCCCTCGGTACGGACACCGGCGGCTCCATCCGGGTCCCCGCGGCGCTGAACGGCGTGGTGGGCCTCAAGCCCACCTATGGCCTGCTCCCGCTGCAGGGCGTGACCTCGCTGTCGTGGTCGCTGGACCACGTCGGCCCCCTGACCCGCACCGTCGAGGACGCCGCCCTGGTGCTCACCGCCCTGGTCGGCAATCAGGGCCCGCCCGGCGCCCCGGGCGCGGCGGACACCCCAGCCCTCACCGGCCGCAGCGTCACTCCGGCCGCGCCCCGGGCGGACCTCCCGCCCCCGGAGAGCGCCGATCTGACGGGGCTGCGCATCGGCATCCCCCGTCAGCACTACTTCGAGCGGGTGGACCCCGGCGTGGAGGCCTCGGTACGGGCCGCCATCGACCAACTGCACGCATGCGGCGCCGAGCTCATGGACATCGACATCCCGCTGGCCCGCTACCTCCAGGCGACCCAGTGGGGGCTCATGGTGCCCGAGGCGACCGCCGCCCACGAACAGACGCTGCGCTCGGTGCCGGAGCTCTACGGCGAGGACGTCCGGGTCCTGCTGGAGGCCGGCGCACTCGTCCCGGCGGGCGACTATCTGCGCGCCCAGCGCTCCCGCGCCCTGATGCGCGAGGCCTGGACCGAGCTGTTCCAGCAGGTCGATGTGGTCGCCGCACCCAGCGTGCCGATGGCCGCCGTCAAGGCCGGACAGCAGAAGGTGCAGTGGCCGGACGGCACGGTGGAGGCCGTCTCCGACGCCTACGTCAGGCTCTGCGCACCGGCCAACATCACCGGCATCCCCGCCCTGTCCCTGCCCGTCGGCCCGGACGGCACGGGGCTGCCGGCCGGCCTCCAGCTGATGGGCCGGCCCTTCGACGAGGCCACCGTGCTGCGGGTGGGCCGCGCCTACGAAACCGCGTCCGGCAGCGTCGGCGGACCGGTTCCGGTGGCCGCCTGATGCGCCCGCCCGGCCGCCCGGCGTACCTGAAGCGCCACCCCGGCGGCGGGCTTCCGAGAGCCCCTCCCCACTCCCTCTTGATGCAACTCCTTCGCCTTAAGCCGTAAGGTGGAGCCATGAGCCCCAGGCCGATGACCCGCCCCGGGGGACGCAGCGCCCGCGTCCAGGAATCGGTGCACGCCGCCGTGCGTGCCCTTGAGGCCGAACAGGGCCGCGACGCGCTGACCGTGCCCCTGGTCGCCGCCCGCGCCGGCGTCACCCCGTCGACGATCTACCGCCGGTGGGGAGACCTCCAGGAACTGCTGTCCGACGTGGCCGTCGAGCGCCTCCGCCCGGAGACGGAGCCCGCCGATCACGGAGCGCTGCGCACCGACCTGGAGGCCTGGGCAGAGCAGTTCCTGGAGGAGATGTCCTCGCCCCCGGGCCGTGCGTACATCCGCGATGCGCTCGCCGGTGATCCGGACGGCAGCCATGCGGGTCAGTGTTCGGCCTACGCCGCCGAGCAGGTGGACATCATCCTCGCCCGCGCCGCCGACCGCGGCGAACAGGCCCCGGACGCCGAGGTGGTGATGGACCACATCGTGGCCCCGATGATGTACCGGCTCGTCTTCCGGCCGGGCCCGCTGGACGCGTCGTACGCCCACGGCCTGGTCGAGGCGACGCTGTCCAGCCTGATGCCACCCGGCTGACCGCAGGGCGAAAGGCCCGCCTCACCCAGCCGACCGCCCCTGCCTCTGCCCGTGGACCTGCCGCTGTCCGTGCCCGTGGACCGGCTTGTGTCCGTGGACCTGCTTATGTCCGTGGACCTGCGCCTGCCCCTGCGCCCCGTCCGCCGCATGTGTGCCATCCGGGTCGTCCGGGTTCTGCGGGCTCTCCTGGTTGTCGGACGGCTCGGCACTGTCGGACGGGTCGCCATTGTCCGACGGGTCGCCGTTGTCGGACGGGTCGGCGCTGTGCGACGGGTCCGGGTCGCCGGAGGGCTCGGGGCTGTCGGAGGGGTCGGGGGCATCGGCGGGATCCGCTTCCCGCGGGCCGTCCGAGCTGAGCCGGAGGCTGCCGAACCGTGCGTTGCGCCAGTCGCGGTGGGGCACGACGGTGACCACGGAGCCGGTGCAATCGCGGCCGTTGTACAGCACGAGGTCGGTGGGGGTGTCGTTGTCCACCGTGCCGTAGCCGTCCCCCACTCCGTAGCAATGGTCGTCGCCGGGATCGAGGATCTCGTGCGGCCGGTTCTCCGGGCGGGTGTGGTACGTGATGACGCCGGTGACGGCCTGGGCGCCATGGGGGCTGAAGGCCACGAACGCCCCGGTGAGGGCCAGGGCGCCAAGGAAAGCAGTCATGCGTCGCACAGTCGGAACTCCTCGTCAGCCACGGGCGGCGGTCCGAACGGCCCGGGTCCGGCCCTTACGGGATGTCGCCAAGTGGGGTTCCCGACGCCCCCTCAGGATATTCACCTCATACGGGATATTCACCGTGCAGCGGGACATGGAGGGAGGCGTCCGGCGGCTGACCGGCGTGGCTCCCGGGGCCGGTGAGTGCGCCGTACGGGTACCGCGCGGAGCGGCTATCTTGCGGCGGTGACCGGTTCCGCGGCGCGCCCGCTGCTCTTCCTCGACGTCGACGGCCCGCTCCTCCCGTTCGGGGGAGCTGCGGAGGACCGCGCGGGCGGGCATCCGGCGTACCCGGCGGCGGGCCACCTGCCCCCGGGCGCCGGTGCGAACCCGCTGCTGGGCCGGATCAACCCCGCGCACGGGCCCAGGCTGGCGGCGCTGCCGTGCGAGCTGGTCTGGGCGACCACCTGGATGCACGAGGCGAACGAGTACCTCGCGCCGCTGCTCGGGCTGCCGGAACTGCCCGTGCTGAGCTGGCCGGAATCGTCCGCCGAGGAGGACCGGGATGTGCGCGCCGGGCTGCACTGGAAGACCCGCGCGCTCGTCGACCGGGCGGCCGGCCGCGCCTTCGCCTGGGTCGACGACGAGATCAACGACCGGGACCGGGCCTGGGTGGCGGCACACCACGGCCCCCGGGCCCTGCTCCTCCGCGTCGATCCCCGGTGCGGCCTCACCGACGCGGACTTCCGCCTCCTGCACGACTGGTTGCGCAGGGTGGGAGGAGAGGGAGGGGCAGGAGAGGCGTGAAGGGGCCGCGCGCGAGCCGGAACTGCCTCCGGCCCCGCGGCCCACCCCGCCCGGCGCTCTACCCCACGCCCACCCCCACCGCCGACCGGAAGAGCCGCGCCGCCGACGTCCCCAAGCCGCTCGGTGCGCCCAGCCAGCCCGGCGCCCCCGTCGGATAACGCAGCTCGGGCTCGATGTAGCGCCGGCAGCCCCGGTGCCAGATGAGGATGCCGGCCATCCAGTTCTCCAGCTCCTGGACGTATCCGTCGAGCGCCTTGCGGGCCTCCGGGGAGAGGTCGAAGTCGTCGTAGACGACGGGGAGTTGATGGGCCGCGACGTGCCGGAACTCGTTCATGCGGGAGGTCATGAGGTCATTGATGATGTGCAGCGCGGTCGGGTAGTCGCAGTCGAAGAAGGTCTGGACGACCAGGATGCCGTTGTGGACCTCGCCCTCGTACTCGATCTCCTTCTGGTACGAGAAGACGTCGTTCATCAGGCAGGCGAAGTCGGCGGCGGAGTTCTCCAGTGAGCGCAGGGCGCCGGTGCGGTAGACCTCCGGCGGGACCTGCCGGCCGTGGCCGATGCGGCTCAGGCTCATGGTGAGGTCGGAGCCGAAGGTCGCCCGGCGCATCTCGACGTAGTCGACCGGGTCGGGGATCCGGTTCTGGATCTGGTTGTCGATCTCCCAGAGCCAGCTGGCCGTCATCGTGTCGACGGACTGGCGGAACGCCCGGCGCGCCTCGGGGGTCATCGGCCCCGCCGTACGGGACCACAGGTCCGCCAGCCCGCGTTCGAGGGCGTTGACCGGCTCCGGGGCGGGGGCCGAGAGGTCGAGGGGCATGAACGACGACAGCCGCTCGGTGCACACCTTGGCGGCCGGCAGGTCGCGCGGCCGCCCGAAGACCTGCGGGTAGTAGTCGTCCGCATAGGTGCCCCAGGCCAGCCATGCGGCGCTGAGGTCCAGTTGGTCGGCGGTGGCGTCGGGGTGGATGCCGGCCGCGCACAGCGCCAGATCGTGCCGGATCATCGCGGGCTCGTCCCAGACGTCGGACAGCGGCACGCCGGGCTGCGGCCGCAGGATGCCCATCCGGTGCGCCCACTCGACGACCCGGCGGCGGGCGCCCTCCAGATGCGGGCTGAGGGTGGTGGTGAACGGCATGTGGATATCGGGGATGCGGGACGGACCGACCTTCCGGTGCGGCACATGCGTGGTGCTGCGCAGACGGTGCGCACCGGCCGTGGCCAGGGCGCGCCGCAGATCCGCGGCCGAGGTGCCGAGTCCGCCGAGGGGGTACGGCGACCAGGCGGGCGAGGTGCGGGCCGCGGACCCGCCGCCGTTCATGTAGCGGCTGGAGCGCATGTGCCATTCATGGCCGCCGGACTGCCAGTCCTGGAGCCCCTTGGCGTACGCCAGCACGTCCGCGCAGGACTTGGGGTCCAGACCCTTCTCGGCGAAGAGCGCGGGGAGTTCCCCGACGACGGTGTTCTCGAACTGCTGCAACCGCGAGGTGATCAGGTCGTTGACGGAGTCCGCGGCCTCCTGGGTGGTGCACTGCAGGAAGGTCTCCAGCACCAGGACGCCGTTGCTCAGCTCGCCCTCCTCCTCCGTCTCCCGCTGGTAGGAGAAGAGGTCGTTGCGCAGATGGACGCCGTCGGAGAAGGTGTCGCGCAGCACCCGCAGCGGCCGGGACCCGGCGACGGCGGCGGGGACCTCGGCGCCGGTCGCGTACTCCACCAGGCCCGCCGACCAGGGCGCCCCACCGACCTTGCGGCGCATCTCGATGTACTCGACGGGGTTGGGCACCCGGTGGATGTCGATATTGGACAGTTCCCAGAGCGACTCGTTGAGCAGATGCTCGGTGCTCTCGGCGAACCGCCGCCGCCAGTCCATGGACATGTGCGGCACGGTGCGCGCCCACAGGTCGGCCAGGCCCGCCTCGACGGGGTTGACCGGCTCGGGAACGGGCGCGGTCAGGTCCATCGGCATGAAGGCCGGCAGCCGGTCGAGGTACGCCTTGCCGCCCTCGCGGTCCAGCGTCCGCTTGAACTTCTCCAGGAAGTGGTCGTCGAAGAAGAAGACCCACACGTACCAGTCGGTCACCAGCGAGAGCGCGTCGGCGTCACAGTCCGGGTGGGTGTAGGAACACAGCAGGGCGTAGTCGTGGGCGTCGAGGTCCGGCTCCTCCCAGATGCCGGAGCCCTCCAGCATTCCCATGCTGCGCGCCCATGTCCTGGAGTGCGTACGGGCCGCCTCCAGATGCGGGTTCAGCCGCGCCGGATAGGGCGTGTAGAAGGTGGGCAATTCGAATGGCTGCTGCGACACCGTTGCTGGCCTCTTCCCCTGCGTACGGAAGGACGGCGCGCCGATCCACGCCCCCCTTGAACGGGGGCAGCGCTACCCCGGTGGTCGGCGGCTTAGGCCTTATGGAGGAGGAGCTTCCGCCTCCACGCCGCTTCGGTTCGGAGTGCGTTGAACTGGGCTTATTTCTGGCTGACTTCTGGCAGCTTTGTTTCGCCTGTGGTGGTCGGACGGCCGTTCGCCGCCGTCTGCAGGGCGAGTTCCGCGAGCGCCTCCGGGGCGCCGGCCTGGCCGCGGATCCCGGGGAAGGCATTGACGTCCACGAGCAGCGGCGCGCCGCCGCCGGCGTCGAGGACGTCCACGCCGTAGACCTCCAGGCCGAAGACCTCGCCGGCCCGCAGCGCGGCGTCCCGCCAGCTCGCGGGCAGTTCGCCGGCCGGCAGCGAGCGGGTCGGTCCGCGGCCGCCCGGGGCCAGCTCCGAGCGGCGCAGCCCGGCGAAGAGCCGGCCGTCGACCACCCACAGCTTGTGGTCCCAGCCGCTGTTCGCGGTGAACTCCTGGACCACCACCGGCTCCGCTGCCCAGTCCGCGGCCAGCTCCCGCAGCCGGGCGGCGCTGTCGGCGCGGGCCACCAGGTCGTGGCGCCGGCTGAACCGGCTCTTGAGCACCAGCGGAGTGGCCGGATCGCCGGCGGCCGCCAGCCGGCCGACCGTGGTCAGCGCCGTGGTGGCGGCGAACGGCAGCCCGGCCGCGCGCGCCACGTCGGCCATCGCGACGCGGTCCTGGCAGCGCGCGGTCGCCGCTGCGGAGTTGAGCACCGGGGCGCCGTGCTCCTCCAGGAAGGCGGCGAGCGCCAGCGCCCGCGGGGTCCGCGCCTTGAGCAGATAGACGTCCGCGAGCGGGAAGAGGGCGGGGCCCGCGGTGGCACTGCCCGGGTCCAGCGAAACGACCTCGTGCTCCGGGGCCAGCAGCGCGGTGACGGCGGCCAGCAGCGGATGGCCGGGGTCGGCGGTGAGCAGACAGATCCTCATCGGCCGCCGCCGAGGGGCGCGGTGGGCCGGGCGGGGCGCGGGAGAGGGGTCACGGAGCGCGTCGTGGCGGCCCCCGCATTCGGCTGCCCCGTCACCCGTCCGGCCGCCGGCAAAGCCACCCGCCCGGCCGCCGGAGCCGCGTCCCGCCCGCTCGTCCCGCGCCGGGCGAGCTCCAGTACGGCGGCGGACACCCGGGCGACCGCGTCCGGCACCTGACGGAAGCTGGGAAAGTCGTTGATGTCGACGACCACCGGGCCGTCGGGCCCGAGCAGGATGTCGACGCCGTAGAGGTCGAGGCCGAAGACCTCGCCGATCCGGGCGGCGATCCGGGCGACCTCGGCGGTGAGCGGCACCTGACGTTCGCGTACGTCGTGCGCGGGGTGCAGGGGCGAGCACCGCTCGGTCGCGTACAGCTCACCGGCGACGCTGTAGACCTTCAGATCCGTACCGGAGTTGGGGACGTAGGGCTGGGCGATGAGCAGCCCGCCGGCGCAGTCACCCGGCGCCATGGGCTCCAGCAGCCGGTCCGGCGTCGCCACCAGCCGGACCGCGCGCCCGGAACTGCCGTCCGCGGGCTTGACCACGAGCGGGAACTCCGCCTCGGGTATCTCCGCGAGCTCCTCCGGCCGGGCCGCCGCGTACGTCACCGGGACGGGCAGCCCCGTACCGCGGGCGATCACCGCGGCCAGCGCCTTGTCGCGCACCCCGCGGATCGCCCGGACATCGTTCACCGTCGTCAGCCCGGCGGACGCCGCGGCCTCCAGCAGGGTCAGTCCCGGGCCGCCGGAGACGGTCTTGAGTACCCACGCGTCATGGCTGCCCGCCTGTATCGCGTCGGACAGGGATATCAGCGAGCGGCCGGGCCACAGCACGTCCACCTGGTGGCCCCAGGCGCCGAGTTGGCGGATCACATCCAGCGGCATGCCGTCGTGGCGGTACTGCTCCTCCACCAGGAAGCAGAGTCTCATGGGGCACCCTCGTCATCGCCGCACGTCCGTCCACCGTCCGTCCGGCAGATCCATGACGTACCAGGATCCCATGCGGGGATCGGGCAGTGCCGTGGGCCCACGCGCCCGGCAACCCGGGCCCGCGCGCGGGCGGCTGACCTACTGGCACACGGCGGGGCGGGCCGAGCCGCCCCGCGCGTCCGGTGTCGCTACCGTGAGGCGACCGCGGCCGCCCGGGACCAGGCAGGACGGAGCGGGACCGGGATGCAATGGGAGGTCCAGTGACCAGCAAGGCCGCGCCCTTCGACGAGCTCGACCGCAAGATCATTGCGGCGCTGATCGACAACGGCCGGGCGAGCTTCGCGGAGATCGGCGGGGCGATCGGGCTGTCGGCCACCGCGGTGAAACGGCGGGTGGACCGGCTGCGGGAGAGCAAGGTGATCACGGGGTTCAGCGCCACCGTCCGGCCGTCCGCGCTGGGCTGGCTGACCGAGGCGTACGTCGAGGTGTACTGCGACAGCGCCGCACCGCCCCGCCGGCTCGCGGAGGTCGTACGCAACCATCCGGAGATCGCCGCGGCGATGACCGTCACCGGGGGCGCCGATGCGCTGCTGCATGTGCGGGCGACCGATGTCGAGCACTTCGAGGAGGTACTCGAACGCATCCGGGCCGAACCGTTCATCCGCAAGACGATCAGCTACATGGTGCTGTCCCACCTGCTGCCGGAGAGCCCGGAGGCCGGCGCCCGCGGATCCTTCGAGCCGAGTGACGCAGAAAACGTGCAGAAATAACGGCTGAAACGCAGCATTGCTGCGCGGATACGCAGCATTTGTTGCTTGTTGCCGGAATCCCTCGCTCCGTACCGTGGAAAACACGAGGTGACAACCCTTAACGGTCTGTCATGGCAGGAGGGATGTCTGTGCTGACGAGTCGTGTGCCGCGCCCGCGGCGCTTTCTGGTGTGCGAACCCCGGCACTTCGATGTGCACTACGCCATCAACCCCTGGATGCGGACGGACGCACCGGTCGACACCGCGCTCGCCGCCCGCCAGTGGGAGGCCCTGATGTGCGCCTATCGCGCGCACGGGCACACGGTGGAGACCGTGCCGCCGGTGCCCGGCCTGCCGGACATGGTGTTCGCGGCGAATTCGGCGCTGGTCCTGGCGGGGCGGGTCTTCGGCTCGCTCTTCCACGCCCCGCAGCGGCGGCCGGAGTCCACCGCGTACGAGACGTGGTTCAAGGCCGCCGGCTTCGACGTCTACCGGCCCGAGTCGGTGTGCGAGGGCGAGGGCGATCTGGTCCCGGCGGGCCCGTATGTGCTGGCCGGCACCGGATTCCGCACGACGCGCGCCGCCCACCAGGAGGTGCAGGAATACTTCGGGGTGCCGACCATCAGCCTCCAGCTGGTGGACCCGTACTTCTACCACCTCGACACCGCGCTCTTCGTGCTCGACGAGGAGAACATCGCGTACTACCCGGAGGCCTTCTCACCCGGCTGCCGCGAGGTGCTCGCCCGGCTCTTTCCCCGTGCGGTGCTCGCCACCCGGGCCGACGCCATGGCCTTCGGGCTCAACTCCGTCTCCGACGGCCGCCATGTGTTCATCGCCCCCCAGGCGACCGGCCTCATCGGCCGGCTCACCACCGAGGGCTACGTCCCCGTCCCCGTCGACCTGTCCGAGTTCCACAAGGCCGGCGGTGGCATCAAGTGCTGCACCCAGGAGATCCGCTGATGACCGCTCCCACTCGCATTGCCCCGGTGCTCGCTCCCCGTTCGTCCGCGGAGCTGATCCAGGCCGAGGGCCCGGTTCTCGCGCACAACTACCACCCGCTGCCCGTGGTGGTCGCGCGCGCCGAGGGCGTCTGGGTCGAGGACGTCGAGGGGAACCGCTACCTCGACATGCTGGCCGGCTACTCGGCGCTCAACTTCGGCCACCGGCACCCGGCGCTGATCGAGGCCGCCCACCGCCAGCTGGATCAACTCACCCTCACCTCCCGCGCGTTCCACAACGACCGGCTCGCCGGCTTCGCCGAGGGCCTCGCCGAGCTGACCGGCCTGGACATGGTGCTGCCGATGAACACCGGCGCCGAGGCGGTGGAGAGCGGCATCAAGGTCGCCCGCAAGTGGGCGTACGACGTCAAGGGCGTCCCGGCGGACCGGGCGACGATCGTGGTGGCCGGCGGCAACTTCCACGGCCGGACGACCACCATCGTCGGCTTCTCCGACGACGACGAGGCCCGCGCCGGCTTCGGTCCCTTCGCCCCCGGCTTCCGCACCGTCCCCTACAACGACCTGGCCGCGCTCGAAGCGGCCGTGGACGAGACCACGGCCGCCGTGCTGATCGAGCCGATCCAGGGCGAGGCCGGTGTCCTGATCCCCGACGACGGCTACCTCACCGGCGTCCGCGAACTGACCCGCCGGACCGGGTGCCTGTTCATCGCCGACGAGATCCAGTCCGGCCTGGGCCGCACCGGAAAGACCCTGGCCGTCGAGCACGAGTCCGTCGTCCCCGACGTGCTCCTCCTGGGCAAGGCCCTCGGCGGCGGCATCGTCCCGGTCTCCGCGGTCGTCGCCCGCCGCGAGGTGCTCGGCGTGCTCGGCCCCGGCCAGCACGGCTCGACCTTCGGCGGCAACCCCCTGGCGGCCGCGGTCGGTTCGGCCGTGATCGAGCTGCTCGCCACCGGCGAATTCCAGCGCCGCGCCGCCGACCTCGGCGAGCGGCTGCGCACCGGCCTGGCCGCGCTGACCGGCAAGGGCGTGACCGGCTTCCGCTCCCGCGGCCTGTGGGCGGGCGTGGACATCGACCCCGCCCTCGGCACCGGCCGCGAAATCAGCGAACGCCTCCTGAAGGAAGGCATCCTGGTCAAGGACACCCACGGCTCAACGATCCGGCTGGCCCCGCCGCTGACCATCACCGCGGAAGAACTGGACGGGGCACTCAACTCCCTGGGACGGGTGCTGGGCTAGGCCCCCCTGTCATCTGTCTTTGCTTCCGAGCCGCCGGGCTGCCTCGCACGACAGGGGCGCGCCCGGCGGCTCGGCTCGGTTCGGTTCGGCTCGGTTCGCTCGGCTCGCTGAAAAACCGTCCCCGGCGCGCTCGTAAACACCCCCGTGACGCCCCTGGACAGCACCCGAACGGCGCCCCACCCGGCCCATGGTCGGTCCCCCTCCCCACCCTCACGCGCGCCCCTCTCACACCCCGCAACGACCTCCCCTCCACCCCACCTGACCTGGGCTGATGCGGCGTTCCCGACTACGCTCACCGCACCGGCAAAGGCGGACCGCATGGACCGGCAAACCGGGACCACAGGGACCGGATCAAGGGGGACCACATGGACCGGAACATCCGCACCATCGAGGACGTACTCACCCTCCTGGACGGCCTGTTCACCCCGGAGGCCGACCGCTGGACCGCCGACGGAGCCTCCTGGTGGGACGGCTTCTACGCGGACCGCGCGAAGCCGGTGCCGTTCTTCGTGGCGAAGCCCGACGAGAACCTGGTCTCCTGCCTGGACCGCGGACTGCTCACCCCGGGACGCGCCCTCGACCTGGGCTGCGGCCCCGGCCGCAATGCGCTCCACCTCGCCGCGGCGGGCTTCGAGGTGGACGCGGTCGACCTCTCCCCGGCAGCCATCGCCTGGGCCCAGGACCGCGCCGCAGAAACGAAGGCCGAGGTCCGCTTCCTCTGCGGCGACGCCTTCACCCTCGCCGACACCGCACTCGCCGGCCCGTACGACCTGATCTACGACTCCGGCTGCTTCCACCATCTGCCGCCGCACCGCCGCCTGAGCTACCTCGCCCTGCTCGACCGGTCCTTGGCCCCTGGTGGCCACCTCGCCCTCACCTGCTTCGCCGCCGGCGCAATGGGCTCCGAACTCGACGACCGCGACTTCTACCGCCACTCCGGCCTCCAGGGCGGCCTCGCCTACACCCCGGACTCCTTGCGCGAAATCTTCTCCCACCTGACGGAACTCGAACTCCGCCGCATGCACGACGAGCCCCCGGACTCCCCCCACTTCGGCGAGCCGTTCCTGTGGACGGCCGTCTTCCGGCGCGAGGACGGCCGGTAGCTTTCCGCCGCGGAGATGGTCGGCTCTCCGTAGCGGAGACAGTCACTCCGAAGGTGCTCCACCGCCAAGCCGGTCTTTACCTTTCGCTTGCCCATTGCATTCGCAGGTTTTGAATCTCTTGTTGGCTTCTTGACGCGACAGCACTGCAGTTCAGCCGCACCAGCCGATAGCGTGTTTTCGATGGCCGATCATGCAGCAACGGGGAGCGGAATATGGCGCACGAGAAATTCACTGCCCATCCGGATAAACTCCGCAACTTATCTCACGACTTCAAGCACGTAGAAAGCCGGCTTGAAGGCCAGGTCAACCAGTTCGCCAAGAAGGCAGAGAACGTTGACGAAGCGTTCGGTGTTCTCAGTGAGTCAACCGAGGCATTGGCCAAGTACGTGGAGATGACGCGGGCCACGGTAAAAAATCTCCAGCAGCTGCACCAACAACTTGCGGGGTACGCGGCGGGTCTGGACCGTACTGCAGCGAACTACGAGCACACAGACGTGCAGCAAGCGGCCGCGTTCAAGGGGGAGTGACCATGGCCGAGCAGCAGCAGGAGATCGAGAAAAGCTTCAACATCCTCAAACCCGGCGGCAATCCGGAGGTGCTGCGCACGTGCGCAGCGGCATGGCGGGAAATGGCCCGTGATCTCCAGGTATCGGGACGAGATCTCGACCAGCAAGTCGCAGACCTGGCAGAGGCGGACTGGAGCGGCCGGGCCGCTACCGGGTTCAGAGAACACTGGACGCACACCAAACAGCAGCTCGACCACGCAGTGCCCAACTTCGAGCGAGTGGCCAAGGAACTGGAACAGGCCGCTGATCACATAGAGGACGCCAACGAGCAGGTACAACACGTCCTTGAAGAACTGGCGGTCACTGCAGCAGTTGGCCTGGGCCTGACCGTCATCACCGCAGGCTTCTCCGACGCGGTGGCCGCGGGAGCCGCGGCGGCCGAAGTCGCCGAGGCCGGCACTGTCGTCGCGCGGCTTGCCAAACTCCTCAAAACCGTCGAGTCGGCGTTGGAGAGCCTCCGCACCCTCATGGAGAGCAGCAAGCTCCTGAAGATCGGCGTGGAATTCGGCACGAACGTCACCGGCAACTTCACGGGGAACGTGCTGGGCCAGGTGTTCACCGGCCAGGAGGTCACCTGGGGTCAGGACTTCCAGGACGCCGCAGTGGCCGGGGGCGTCGGCACAGCGCTCGGAGCGGGAGGCCGGGCGATCGGTGGGAAGATGTCCGGCGCACTCGGCAAGGCCTTTGAAGGCGACGGATTCTGGGGGAAGACGGCCACAGGTGCGGCCACCAGCGCGGGTGGGCAGATGGCTGCCGACGGCCTCGATATCCACCAAGGCAGCAAGACAACCGACAACCTCATCCCGGACCTGATCACCAGTGCCGGCGGCGGCGCAGCTGGCGGAGCGGCGGTACACGGTGGCGAGGCCCGCTACGAGCACGGGGGAGGCGGACGGCACCGCGACCCCGACACCGGCCCTACCTTCGGCCCCGGGCGGCAGGCGGCCGCCAATGGCGTCGTCTACGGAGATGCCAACGCCAACGAGACCGACCGGACCGCCGAACACCCTACGAGCCCGTTCGACCAGCCACGTTCCGCACTGACCGATCCGGACGGCGCGTACGACAGCTGAGGAGACCGCAATCATGTGGCGGGTCAGTAGGAGTGTCCGCAGATATCGCCAGGCCCCCGAATGGCATCACTACCGAAAACGTGAATCAGCTGACTGGGTGGACACGTTCGGCGTTCCCGGCCACCCCTTCGGCACGCTCAGAAATCACGCCCAGAATGTGTTGGAAGGGAAGGTGCGAGGCTACCCGGCGACACTTTTCCACCTGTCCGGGGTACGCAAAGGCGGCCGCTACGGCACCATCCTCAACATGTATTCGGTAGCCGTCCTCACACTGCCGACCAGCCTCCCCGATACGTCGGTCTCCGTCGGCACGGTGGTCTACCGGCTCCGGAGCGAACCCCTCCCGCCCCGCGCAGGAGTCCCCGTCCACCTGCCCCAGGGCCGCAGACCTCGCATGATCAAGTGCTCCGTCGACCCCGCCTTCGCCAAGCTGGTCATCACTGAGCCGGTGGTTCGGATCACCGCGGGCGCCCACATGGGCTGGCGGCTGCACGGGAACCAAATGATCGGCTGGCTCAAAGGCAGTAAGCCGTACGGGAAGATCGTCGGGCTCGCCGAGACCATGGCCGACGTCCTGGCCGAGTTCCCCGCTTCCGCACTGTCCGGGGACTCCCCGTGAACTCAGCGCCTCCCTCCGGCGTTCCCCGCGGGGCAGCCATCTCCTGGTTTCCGGCCACGGCTTGCGGTGGTGTCATCCCGGTGCTGTTGCCGTCCGGGCAGCCGCCAGGAGGGCCGCAGCGGCAGTACGGGCCTGGCGGGCGGCGGACGGGTCGCCGGTGAGTGCGGCTGTGGTGATCGCGCCGTCCACGAGGACGGCCAACTGCCCGCCCATGGCGGCCGGTTCGGGGGCCCTCGCATCCCGGGCGAGGTCCGTGAGGTACGAGAGCAGGGCGTGTTTGTGTTCGCGGGCGACGCGGGCGACCCCGTCCGAGGTCGCCCCCAGTTCGCCGAAAGAATTGATGAAGGCGCAGCCGCGGAAGTCCGGGGCGGTGAACCAGTCGTGCAGCCAGTCGAAGACCGCGAGCGGCCGGGCCTCGGGGGTGTCGGCGTGTTCGGTGACGTACGCGGTGAGGGCGGTGCGCCACCGGGTGTCGCGGCGGCGCAGAGAGGCCTCGACGAGGTCGTGCTTGGCCGGGAAGCACTGGTAGAGGCGCTTGAGGGACACCCCGGCGGTGGAGCGGAGTTCGTCCATGCCGACGGACTGGATTCCGCGGTCGTAGAACAGCTTCTCCGCGGCGTCGAGTATCCGCGTACGGGCTTCGTCGTGTTCCATGGCCCTTCCGGCACTTCCCAGGAGAACGGTCGTTCTCTATGCTAGCCGAACGAGCGAGAACGCTCGTTCTCCGGAGGTTTGAGAGCAGGGAGGCCCGCCATGCCGTCACGCCCACCGTTCCCGCCGTTCGACGAGGCGAGCGCGCGGCAGAAGGTGCAGGCCGCCGAGGACGCCTGGAACACCCGCGATCCCGAGCGGGTCGCCCTCGCGTACACCGAGGACTCGGTCTGGCGGAACCGGGACACCTTCCTCGCCGGCCGCGAGGAGATCGTCGGCTTCCTGCGCCAGAAGTGGGCCCGCGAGCTGGACTACGCGCTGCGCAAGGAACTGTGGTCCTACGACGGCAACCGGATCGCGGTGCGCTTCCAGTACGAGTGCCATGACGCGGCCGGGCAGTGGTGGCGCAGCTACGGCAATGAGTTGTGGGAGTTCGACGAGGAGGGGCTGATGCGCCGCCGGGAAGCCGGCATCCACGATGTCGCGATCACGGAGGCGGAACGGCGGATCTTCGGCCCACGGCAGGAGGAGGAGAAGGGGCGGGCGATTCCGTTCCGCTGAGTGCCTCGGAGGGCGCTCACCCGGCCGAGGCGGGGAACACCATCCCCGGCATGCGCGGATGCGCCCACAGTCGAAACTTTCCGTCTGGACGATGCCGGGAACGAGGGAAGACGCAAACTCGTGGATCACCGTGGCCACGATGACTTGAGCCGTCGTGCGGGGGCTGTCGGCCGAACGGGCGGAAGATGATGTAACGGCCGTCGCCCGGGCTCACCTGCGGGAAAGGCGATGGCATGAGCCACGCTGACGAATTCGATCTCCTCCTACTGCCGCGTCGGACGGCAGGTGGGCTGACGTGAGGGCTTTCGTGCTCCGGAAGGTCGGCGAGGTCGGCGTCATCGAGAAGCCGGTCCCCGAGCCCGGTCCCAATGACGTGGTCGTGCGCACCACCGCGGCCTTGGTGTGCACGACCGATGTGCACGTCATGCGGGGCGTCATTCCGGTTGCTCCGGATGTGACGCTGGGGCATGAGGCGGTCGGTGTCGTCCATGCGCTCGGCTCGGCGGTCGAGGGACTGGTCGAAGGCCAGCGCGTCGCGGCTGCCGGGATCACGCCCTGCTTCCAGTGCGATTCCTGCCAGCGCGGGTTCTCCTCGCAATGCCACGGGCTGATGCTGGGCGGCGCCAAATTCACCAATCAGCGCGACGGGACCCTGGCGCAGTATTTTCTCGTCAACAATGCCGAGGCCAATCTCGCACCGATTCCGGAAGGGCTGTCCGACCATCAGGCGCTGTATGCGACCGACATGCTCTCCACCGGGTTCGTCGCCGCCGAACACGCGGAACTCGAACTGGGCGAGACCGTCGCGATCTTCGCGCAGGGCGCGGTGGGGCTGTCGGCGACGATCGGCTGCCGGCTGCTCGGGGCCGGCCTCATCATCGCCGTCGAGTCGATTCCCGCCCGTCAGGAACTCGCCCGCCGCTTCGGGGCCGATCTGATCGTCGACCACACACGGTGCGACCCGGTCGAGCGGATCCTGGAGCTGACGGACGGCCAGGGGGTCGACGCGGCCATCGAGGCGCTCGGCAGCCCCGAGACCTGGGAGGCGGCCTTCCGGGTCACGAAGCCGGGAGGGCGGATTTCCAACGTCGGGTACCACGGGGAGGTGCGCGAGCCGCTGAAGATCCCCCTGGAGCCGTTCGGATACGGCATGGCCGACAAGCAGGTCTACGGCGGGTTCAACCGCGGAGGCCGCGGGTGGCTTCGGCGGATCTTCCGGTTGATGGAGACAGGGAAGGTCGATCCCACGCCGATGACCACGCACGAATTCAGCTTCGGTGAGATTGAACGGGCTTTTCAGATGATGGCGGCGAAGGAGGGGGGCATCATCAAGCCGTTGATTCATTTCGATGGGGGCGGCGGCGGGGATAGCGGGGACGACGGGGCGTAGGGGGTGCTCGTAGTGGGAGGTGGGGGGCCTCGCCTCCGTGTCCGTGAATGGGGCGGGTGTGTGGCCGGTCCGGGTGGGTCAGGGCCGGACGGTCAGTGAGCCGAGCTGCGACTGGCGGACGACGGCGGGACCTTCCACTACACCTTCTTCAAGGCCGTCGCGGTCAATCCGCGGCGGTGACGTCCACCTCGCCCCGCGCACCCGTCGCGCACCGCTGGAGCGCGGGCAGCTTGGCCGCCGTCCCGGCATCCGCCGGCATACAGGCGAACAGCTTGATGCCGGGCGCGTCCAGGGCCGCCAGCTTCACATAGTCGAAGGTCAGCGCCCCGACCCGAGGATGCGCAAAGCGCCGGCGGCTGCTGCCGAAGTCGGCGATGTCGTGCGCCGCCCACCAGGTACGGAATTCCTCGCTCGCCTCCCGTAGCCCGCTCGTGAGCTGCTCGAAGCGCGGATCGCCCGAGCGCGGCCGGGCGTCCGCCCGGAACTGGGCGACCAGGTCCTGGGCCTGTCCGTGCCAGTCGGCCAGCAGCGAGCGCATCGCCGGATCCATGAACACCAGCCACAGCAGATTGCGTTCGGCCGGCTCCAGCTGTCCCGGATCGCCGATCAGTCCGGCCTCGGCACGGTTCCAGCCGACCAGGTCCCAGTTGGCGTCGAGGAGATAGGCGGGGTGTGGTTCGAGCGCCTCCACCAGCTTCTGCAGGGCGGGGCCGGGGCCGCCGTCCGCCGGACGCTCCGGCAGTGGCAGCCCGGCCAGCGCGAACAGATACCGGCGCTCGACCGAGCTGAGCATCAGCGCACGCGCCAGGCTCATCAGGACCTGCCGGCTGACGGTGATGTCGCGCGCCTGCTCCAGCCAGGTGTACCAGGTCACGCTGACACCGGAGAGCTGGGCGACCTCTTCGCGCCGCAGCCCCGGGGTGCGCCGCCGGGGCCCCGCGAGGATGCCCGCCTCCCGGGGCGTGAGCCGCTCCCGGCGCGAGCGCAGGAACTCCCCGAGGCTGCGGCGGCGTTGCTGGTCGTCCATCGGTACTCCCGTTCGCCGCGGCTCGCGGGGCGTCGGCCGCGTCGGGGCCGCCGCGCGGACGTGGGGGCGCAGCACGTAGAGGGGGGTGGTGGGAAAACCAGCATAATCGGTCTCTGTTCGCCGGGGCGGCGTCGTCCGACGCTGGCCGTATGGAGCAGACACCACTCGCGGCCGACGGCGGACCGCGGACCGCGACGCCACGGCCGGCCGACGGACCGCACGCCGTACGCCCCACGACGGCAGCCCCCTGGCGCGCACTGGCCATCGTGCTGGTCGGGGCCTTCATGGCGGTGCTCGACACCTTCATCGTGCTGGTCGCCGCGCCCGCCATCCAGGCCGACCTGCACGCCTCCGCGGCCGATATCCAGCTCATCCTGGCGGGCTATCAACTCACCTACGCCCTCGCCCTGATCACCGGCGCCCGGCTCGGCGACCGCTTCGGCCGCAAGCGGCTGTTCCTGCTGGGGATGGCGCTGTTCACGCTGTCCTCCGTGGGCTGTGCGCTCGCGCCCGGCGCCGGCAGCCTGATCGCGGCACGGCTGGTCCAGGGCCTCAGCGCGGCGGCGATGTTCCCGCAGGTCTTCGCGGTGATCCAGGTGCTGATCCCGGCGGAGAAGCGCCCGACGGCGTTCGGTGCGCTCGGTGCCGTCATCGGAATGGCCACGATGGCCGGACAGTTGGTGGGCGGTGTACTGATCGCCGCCGATCTCTTCGGTTCCACTTGGCGGCCGGTGTTCTGGGTCAATGTGCCCATCGGTGTGGTGACGCTGCTGCTCGCCTGGCTGTTCGTGCCCGAGTCGCGGGCGCCGCAGGCCCGCCGGCTCGATCTGTCCGGGGCCGTGGTGCTGACCGTGGCACTGTTTCTGCTCGTGGTGCCGCTGGTCGAGGGCCGCTCGTCCGGCTGGCCGCCGTGGACCTGGCTCAGCCTGGCCGCATGCGTGCCCGCGTTCGCCGCGTTCGGGCTGGTGGAGCGGCGGGTGGACGCGGCGGGCGGCGCCCCGCTGGTGCGGCTGGGGCTGCTGCGGGAGCGTTCGTTCGCGGTCGGGATGGCCCTGGTCCTGCTCACCTACGCGGGCATCAACTCCTTCTTCCTGATCCTGTCGCTGACGTTGCAGGACGGGCTGGGGATGGACGCGCTCGGGGCCGGCCTGGTCTACACACCGCTCGCCGTGGCCTTCTTCGCCGCAAGTCTCCTCGCCGGCAGGCTGGCCCGCTACGGGCGGCGGGTGCTGCAACTCGGCGCACTGACCGGCCTCGTGGGCTTCCTCGGCACCGTCGCGCTCGCCGTCCACTCCGGTGCCGGACTGACGGCCTGGGAGCTGACGCCGGCCCTGGTCCTGGTGGGCGTGGGCAACGGCCTGCTGGTCACCCCGCTGCTGAACGCGGTGCTCGGCACCGTCGGCCCCGCGGAGGTGGGCATGGCTTCCGGGGTGCTCTCCACCGGACAGCAGATCGGCGGCGCGGTGGGCGTGGCCGTCGTCGGGATCCTCTACTACGGCGCGCTCGGCGGCGCCGGTCACCACGACACCGCGGCGTACGGGCATGCGCTGGCGGCCGCGGTGGGCCTCAATGTCGCGCTGTCCGCCGCGATCTCGGGCCTGCTGCCGTTCCTCCCGGCGGGTGGGGCGGGGCGGGCCTAGGCCGGCCGGCCGCGCGCCCCACGTTGTCGGCTGGCCCGCCGTGGGGGTTGCTGCGCTTTGCGGCGCGCCCCACGTTGTCGGCTTTCCCGCCGTGGGTGTTGTTCGCCGTTGCGCCTGCGGCGGGCTGGGTTGTTGTCGGGTGCGGTGACGGGCCTCCGGGGCCTGGTGTGTGGACTGCTTCGCTTTACGCTCCGCTGCGCTCCGCCTTTGCTCTTTATCAAGCCCACGGAAGCAAAGCCCCACACACCAGGCCCCTCCGGCCCGTCCCCTCCCGTTGGGGGATGAGGGAAGGCCGGTGGGGGCGGACGTGGCCGGTCGCCGCGCCGTCGCCCGGCGGCAAGCCGGAAAAGGATGTGTGGAGCAGGCACTCGGTTGACAGGCTGAGGTCATGACTCGCGAGCACGCCACCGCCACCGAACCCGGCTCCTCCGTCACGCCCCGGGCGGCGGACTGGATCACCACTCCCCTCACCGCGGACCTGCTGCGCGGCGCGCTAGAGCTGGAGCGCACCGAGCACGGCCTGCTGCCGCACCGGCTGCCCGCCGGGGCCCGTGCGCAGTGCGCCGACGGGCAGCTGGCCATGGCGGAGGCCCAGCCCTCCGGCGTACGGCTGGTGTTCCGTACCCGGGCCACCGCC
Organism: Streptomyces sp. 2323.1; assembly: GCF_900221035.1. NCBI lineage: Bacteria > Bacillati > Actinomycetota > Actinomycetes > Kitasatosporales > Streptomycetaceae > Streptomyces > Streptomyces sp. 2323.1. Next base: position 3,769,596 of record NZ_LT907981.1, read on the forward strand.
GTCGAGCTGGACACGCTCCGCACCAAGGTGGCCTACCAGGGCGCCCCGCCCCGTCCCGACGGGCTGTACGACCTGCTCGTCGACGGGCGCCTGGCCGGGCAGGCCAGTGTGACCGGCGGCAACGTCCTGATGGTGGACCTGACGACCGCCTCCACGGAGACCCGGCCCGGCCCGGTCGGCACCGTACGGTTCACCGGGCTGCCCGACCGGGTGAAGGACGTCGAGATCTGGCTGCCGTACAACGAGGCCACCGAGCTGGTCGCGTTGCGTACCGACGCCCCCGTCGAGGCCGTGCCGCACGGAGGCCGCAAGGTGTGGCTGCACCACGGGAGTTCGGTCAGCCACGGCTCCAATGCGGCGAGCCCCACCACGACCTGGCCGGCGCTCGCTGCTTCCCTCGGCGGCGTGGAACTGATCAACCTCGGTCTGGGCGGCAGTGCCCTGCTCGATCCGTTCACCGCCCGCGCCATGCGGGACACTCCCGCGGACCTGATCAGCGTCAAGATCGGCATCAACCTGGTCAATGCCGATCTGATGCGGCTGCGTGCCTTCACCCCGGCCGTGCACGGCTTCCTCGACACCATCCGCGACGGACACCCCGACACGCCGCTGCTGGTCGTCTCGCCCCTCCACTGCCCCCTCCACGAGGACACCCCCGGCCCGTGCATCCCGGACTTCAGCCGGCTCAGCGAGGGGACGCTGCAGTTCACGGCCATGGGCGACCCCGCGGAGCGGGCCGCCGGGAAGCTGACGCTGGGTGTCATCCGTACGGAGCTCGCCCGCCTCGTGGAGCAGCGGGCGGCCGACGACCCCCATCTGCACTACCTCGACGGCCGCGCCCTCTACGGCGAGGCGGACTTCGCCGAGCTGCCGCTGCCCGATCAGCTCCACCCGGACGCCGCCACCCACCGCCGCCTCGGCGCACGCTTCGCCGAGCTGGCCTTCGGCACCGGCGGCCCGTTCGCCACCCCGGGGGCCTGAGACGTCTGAGGTGCCTACGCCGTGGTCAGCGTGCCAGCCCGGCCTGGGTGAGCGCGCTGCCCACCAGGTCCGCGCAATGGTTCAGCTTGTTGCGGATCCGTACGGTGGCGGCCGGGGCTCCGGTGGCAGCGGCAAGCCCGAGGCCGTTGGACACGGCTTCCATGACGAGCCGCTGGTCCTGAACGGCCAGGCTCATGCGGAGTTTGCCGGTGAAGAGCCGACTGCGGATCTCTTCGCATTCGTGCGCCTCTGCGCTGCTGTCGGTCTGCGGCACCCACTGGTAGCCGTGCCGCTCCAGCGCCGCGCGGGCGACGCCCAGCGCCTCCTGCGGCTCGGCTCCGGGCGTCAGTGATATCTCTCGATTGCGCACAAACCCTCCGTCTACTGGTCAGCTCCGCCTGCGAATTCACTCACTCGCTCATTCGCACATTTGCTGATTCACTCGTATCGTGCGATGCCGCTTTTCGTGCCGGGGCGTACATCCGACAGGTGGTCTGGCACGTCCGGCACGGCGGAGGTCCGGCGCCCGGGCACCGATCCCGGCCGAGGACCGAGGGACGGAAGCTTGCTGAACGCCTTCCAGCTCCTTTTGAAGCCTACGGCGCGACCCTTAGGTGATTCCCTAAAGCGGGCCATTGAATAATCCCGGCGAGTGCTGCTTGCCGGGATTGTGCATTTCAATCTGCGAGCAGTGGTGGTCGCTCACGCTCGGGGTACAGCCACCTCGTAGGCGCCGCGACCGCCGCGTAGTTGCCACGGCCGCAGCGTAGTTGACACGCCCTTAGCCACCCAGGCACTTCGCCGTCCTCACCCCGCGGTGCACCGAAAGCCACCGCCCGGCCCCATCGCGTGCACCCGAAACACACGGAACCCACTCCCCGCCAGGCATTCGTCCCCCTCCTAACGGGATATTGACGGCCGCGGGCCGGGATCCCAACGCGCCGTGATCCCGCCATAGGCCATCGCGCGCCGGAGCGCTATGGTCGTTTTTCCAGGAACGTAACGGGGGAGGGCCGCCGCCGATGGCACAGGACGATGCCGTGATCGGCTGTACGGGAGTGCTGCTGATCGGCACTCGTGGAGCTGCCGGTCCCGGTGAGGTCCTGGTGCGGATCAGGGGCGGTACGGAGGCCTTTCTCGCCTGGTCCGCCGAGCCCCTTCCGGTAGGGGCGACCGTGCTCGTGATCGAGTCCCGTGGCAATCGCCAGGTCGACGTCATGGAGTGGGCGGATCCGTTGGACGCGTTGCCCGGCGATGCCGGCGACGCCGGTTGAGGAGACGAAGGATGTTCGGTTACCGCGTTCCTGCCCCCGATCAAGCAATGCTGATCTCGGGAGGCAGGCGTGGACAGGGGGGCGCGCCGTTCCGAGTGGTCACCGGGCACGGCAAATTCGTGCTGCCGGTCTTCCGCAAGGTCCGCTTTCTGACGCTGGCGATGTGCGAGGCGGAGGTCTCGGAGACCTGTGTGACCAAGCAGGGCATCGCGCTGACGGTGCGCGCCGTGATCGCGTTCAAGGTCGGCAACGACACCGAGAGCGTGGTCAACGCCGGCCAGCGGTTCCTGTCCGACCAGGACCAGATGTCGGTCCTGACCGGCCGGATCTTCGCCGGTCATCTGCGGTCCATCATCGGCTCGATGACGGTCGAGGAGATCGTCACCGAACGGCAGAAGCTGGCCACCGAGGTCCTGGAGACCTCCAAGACGGAGATGGCGAAGATCGGCCTGATCGTCGACTCGCTGCAGATCCAGTCGATCGACGACGGCGACACCGGCTACATCGAGGCGATGTCCGCCCCGCACAAGGCGGCCATCCAGCGGCAGGCACAGATCGCCCAGGCCCAGGCCACCCAGGCCTCGGCCGAGGCGGAGCAGGAGGCCGCCCGTAATCAGGCGGAGTACTCCCGGCAGACAGCCGTGGTCCAGGCCGAGTACTCCGCGGAGGTGGACCGCGCCAAGGCCCGGGCCGCCCAGGCCGGTCCGCTGGCGCAGGCACACGCCCAGCAGGAAGTCCTCGCCGCCCAGACCGAGCTGGCCGAGCGCGCGGCCCAACTGCGCCAGCAGGAGCTGGTGGCCGAGGTCGTCAAGCCCGCCGAGGCGGAGGCCGAGCGCATCCGGCTGCTGGCGATGGCCGAGGCCGAGCGGATGAAGATCCAGGCCGAGGCCGCCGCCTCGCACGACCGCGTGGCCCTGGACCGGATGCTCATCGACCAGCTCCCGCAGATCGTCAAGGAGGCCTCCGCGGGCCTGGCCAACGCCAACGTCAATGTCCTCAACGGCACCGACGGCCTCGGCGAGATCGCCGCGGGCCTGGTGGGCCAGGGTCTGACCATCCTGGACTCGGTCCGCCGCAACCTCGGCGCCCCCGAGTCGTCGGAACGGACCACCGACCGCAACGGCACCCCCGGAGCGGGCAACGGCACCAACGGCCGCGTCGAGATCGAGTAACACCGGACGGGGTGGGGCCCGGCCCCACCCCGCTCACGCCCGCCCGTGCTTCTCCCGGGCGTAGGCCACCAGATGGTTGAGCACGGCGACGGTGGTGGCGATGTCCGCGTCGTCGAAGCCGGCGAGCGCCTCGTGCAGGCCGGCCTGGCTGGTCTTCTGCAGACGGTTGAGGATGGCCTTGCCGTGCGGGGTGATCGCCACTTTCCGGGCCCGACGGTCGACGGAGTCCGGGGTCCGGGCCACCAGGTCCTGGGATTCCAACTGGCTGATCTGGCGGGTGACATGAGGGGGTTCGACCATCAGCAGCGCGGCCAGGTCGCCGACCCTGCTGACGCCTCCGCTGTCCTCCAGGGCCATCAGCAGCCAGAGATCGGAACGCGCCGCCGTGACCCCTGCCTGGGCGGCCTGGCGTTCGTGCGCCCGGGAGCGGGTGAGCAGATAGGACAGCGTGGCCAGCACTCTTTGCAGTGCGGCGGTGGGGTCCTGGTCGCTTCCGGGGTCCGGCATGCAGGCACTTTAGCCGTCCGTGGGGTGCCGGAAACCCTGCTGCGCCGACCCTGTCCGGTCCGGACCCCCGCTCGATTTGAGCCAACCTCATGAGGCTCGCGATCACCCCTTCCCTCCCCCGCCCGGGGTGAGTTAGCGTGCACTTAGTTGCTTACCTTAGGTAACTAGTTATCGGTCGGGCACGGCACGTTCCGGTCCCCGTGTCCGGTCTCCGTGTCCCGGTCCCGCGTCCCGGCTACCGCCACGGCTACGGCCCCTGGCCATGCCTCCCCGGTCATGCACCCCGACGGTCATGACCCCGGCGGACACGACCCCACTGGCCCGGCCGCCGGCCCGACCGCCTATCCGGCCGGTACCCGGTTCGTACGTGAACCGTCGAGGAGTGGCGCCACCCGCACCCTTCGCCACGGCATGCCGTGGCCGTTCGTGGAAGGACCAGCCGCATGACGACCGCAGAACGCATCGAGGCGGACCCCGGCACCGAGCCGGGCGCGAGCCTCCCCCCACTCGACCTCCCGGCCGCGCGGACCGCCGGCTGCCCCTTCGATCCGGCACCCGGCGTCGAACGGGCCCGCCGGGAGGAGCCGGTCACCCGCGCGACCCTGTGGGACGGGTCCTCCTGCTGGCTGGTGACCCGGCATCAGGACGTCCGGGAGGTGCTCGGCGACCCGCGGTTCAGCGCCGATGCGACCCGTCCCGGGTTCCCGTTCCTCTCCGCCGGCGGGCGCGAGATCATCGGCACGAACCCCACCTTTCTCCGCATGGACGACCCCCAGCATGCGCGGATGCGCCGGATGCTCACCGCCGACTTCATGGTGAAGAAGATGGAGGCGATGCGCCCGGAGGTGCAGCACCTCACCGATGACCTGCTCGACCGGATGACCGAGGGGCGCACGTCGGCGGACCTGGTCGCGGAATTCGCGCTGCCGCTGCCGTCGTTGGTGATCTGCCTGCTGCTCGGTGTCCCGTACGAGGAGCATGAGTTCTTCCAGGGGCGCAGCGGGATTCTGCTCAGCCTCCGGTCGACGCGCGAGGAGGTACGGACCGCACAGGACGAGCTGCTGGAGTATCTGGTCCGGCTCGCCGAGTCCAAGCGGCGCCGCCCGGACGACGCCATCATCAGCCGGCTGGTCGCCCGCGGCGAACTCAGCTCCGACGAAATCGCCACCATGGGACGGCTGTTGCTGATCGCCGGCCATGAGACCACCGCCAACATGACCGCGCTGTCCACCCTCGCCCTGCTGCGCAACCCCGACCAGCTGGCCCGGCTGCGCCACGACCCCTCGCTGATCAAGGGCGCCGTGGAGGAGCTGCTGCGCTATCTGACCATCGTGCACAACGGCCTGCCCCGGGTCGCCACCGAGGACGTCCGCATCGGCGGCGTCACCATCCGGGCCGGCGAGGGCGTGGTGTGCACCCTCAACTCCGCCAACCGCGACGAGGACATCTTCCCCGCGTCCGGCGGGCTCGATGTCGGCCGCGATGCCCGCCGCCATGTGGCGTTCGGCTTCGGCGTCCACCAGTGCCTGGGCCAGCCCCTCGCCCGCGTGGAGCTGCAGATCGCTCTGGAGACCCTGCTGCGCCGGCTGCCGGGCCTCCGGCTCGACATCCCCTTCGAGGACGTCCCGTTCCGGCACGACATGGGGATCTACGGGGTGCATGCGCTGCCCGTGGCGTGGTGACCCCGGCGCCCGGTCAGCAGGAACTCGCCCTCCCCGTCCGCCCGTTATTGCCCGTACGCCCCGGCCACAGGAAGCCGGGCGGCCCGATCTGGAGAGAACCATGCGTGTGCACATCGACCAGGACAAGTGCTGCGGCGCCGGAAGCTGTGTGCTGTCCGCGCCCGACGTCTTCGACCAGCGCGAGGAGGACGGCATCGTCGTCCTGCTGACCGCCGAACCGCCCGCCGAACTGCGGGAAGCGGTCCAGGAGGCGGCGGCGATCTGCCCGGCCGCGGCGATCTCGGTGGACCAGCCGGAGCGGGTCTGACGCTCTCCGCCGGGCGCCCGGACCCGACGCGGGCGAGGCGCCCGGCACACGGCCACGGCAGAGGTACACCCGGCGTCCATGCCGAGTGGGCGCGGGTGCACCCCGGTCCGGCCGGCACCCCGCGCACCGGCCCGCGGTGGCCCGCCCGCGCCTTACCCCCGCGCCCTACGCCTGCGGCACCAGCCCGTCTTCGACCAGCCCGTCCAGCACCGCCTCCCCCAGCGCCTGCACCGCGGACTGCGGCCGCACCATCACCGTGAACTCCTTGATCCGGCCCGCCTCGTCGAACTGCAGCAGATCGATGCCGTGGATCTGCTTGCCGCGCACGGTGGCCCGGAAGATCAGGACCGCCGAGTCGACGGAACCGCCGTCCGCCCCCGCCGCCGTCTGGGCGCTGCCCGTCAGCTCGCCGACGTAACGGAAGTCCTCGAAGGTCCGCAGCAGCACGCCGAACAGCCCGAGCACCATCGGCCGCCCCTCGAAGGGGGTGAACTTCACCGGGCTGTAGAGGCGGACGTCCTCGGTGAACAGCTCGTCCAGCACGTCCAGTTCCCGTGCCTCCACCGCCGCCTTGAAGCGGTCCGCGGTCGTCCCCATGATTCTTCCTCCTCGCCTCGGCCGGGCAGCGAACCGTCCGGCCCCGGATCCGGGCCCGGCGCCTCGGCCCCGCGCTCCCTTAGTCGCGACTATGATTAGTCATATTCTTGAGTATGGGAAGGGTGGCCGGGGCGATGGCTCTCAAGCACGCGGTGCTGGCGGCGCTGCTGGACGGCGAGTACAGCGGCTATCAGCTGGCCAAGGCGTTCGACGTCGGCGTCGCCAACTTCTGGCACGCACTGCCGCAGCAGCTCTACGCGGAGCTGACCAGGCTGGAGGGGGAGGGGCTGGTCGCCGGACGCCAGGTGGTCCAGGAAACCCGGCCCAACAAGCGGCTGTTCCACGTCACCGACGAGGGCCTGGCCGAGCTGGAGCGGTTTGCGGCAGCCGCGTCCAGGCCGTCCTTCATCCGCGACGATCTGCTGGTCAAGGTGCAGGCCGTGGACCGGATCGACGCCGCGCCGGTGATCGCGCAGCTGACGGAGCGGGCCCGGATGGCCGCCGCCAAGGTCGAGATCTTCGAGCAGCTGCTGGCCCGGCTGCGCGGCGGCCTGGACGAGGCGGAGTTCCTGGCCCACGGCGCCCGGATCGGCCCGTATCTGACCTGCCTGCGCGGCCTGGGCTTCGAACGGGAGACCCGCGACTGGTGCGAGCGGATCGCCGGCGTCCTGCGGGAACGCAACGGCGCACCTCAACACCCCTAGCGGTCAGGCCGACCCGAACAACAACCGCGCGCCCGTCTCGCCGGAACTCCTTCGTGTGACAACGGACATCACGGGTCGTATGGCTGGGCACCACACATTCCGCATGGAAACGGAATGAAAGGACCCTCGCATGCGTCTTCTTCACACCGCCGCCACCGCCGTCAGCGCGCTCGCCCTGGCGCTGGCCCTGCCGGCCTCCCCCGCCGGCGCGTCCACCGGCCCCTTCACCTACGTGTACAACGACGAGGGTGGCACCCCGCACGTGAGCCTGCTGTCCGATCCGCCGGGCCGGGCGTGCCTGAACCTCCCCGAGGTGAACGAACCGACTGCCCAGCCCGCGCACTCCCCGAAGAACTACACCTCGTCCGTCGCCACCGTCTTCACCGGCCCGGACTGCACCGGTGATTACTACACGCTCCGGGCCAACGGCGGCCGCGCCTCGGAGCTGCTGAAGCTCCGCTCGGTGGTCTTCTCCTGAGCCGATGCCGGCAGCCGGAGCGCTCCGGCCGGCCGCGGCCCCGGTTCGGCGTGGTGGATGATCGCCCGCCGGCCGGGGCCGCCCGACGGCCGCTGGGCGACCAGCCGGGCCGCTGGGTGGTTCTGGCAGTAATAGGCACGCCATGCATAGGTTGAAGGGGGCACTGGTTACGGCCGTCGGGCCGACGCAAGCTCGATGGCATGACCCACACCTCTGTCTCCGCGTACGCCGCACCCGCCCCGAAGGCACCACTGGAGCGGATCACGATTCCGCGCCGCGAGCTGGGTGCCCACGACATCCTGATCGACATCAAGTACGCCGGAATCTGCCACTCCGACATCCACACCGTGCGCGCCGAGTGGGGCGACGGCGGGAACTTCCCGATCGTCCCCGGCCATGAGATCGCCGGTGTGGTCGCCGAGGTCGGCTCCGGGGTCACCCACTACAAGAAGGGCGACCGGGTCGGCGTCGGCTGCTTCGTCGACTCCTGCCGCGAGTGCGAGAACTGCCGCGCCGGGCTGCAGCAGTACTGCACCGGCGAGCTCGGCAACGTCGGCACGTACAACGCGACCGGCCGGGACGGCGAGCCCACCTACGGCGGCTACTCCACCCACCTGGTGGTCGACGAGAACTACACACTGCGCATACCCGAGAGCATTCCGCTGGACGCCGCCGCCCCGCTGCTGTGCGCCGGGATCACCCTCTACTCCCCGCTCGCCCACTGGCAGGCCGGCCCCGGCAAGAAGGTCGCGGTCGTCGGTCTGGGCGGCCTCGGCCACATGGGCGTGAAGATCGCGCATGCGATGGGCGCGGAGGTCACCGTGCTGAGCCAGTCGCTGCGCAAGAAGGACGACGGGCTGCGGCTGGGCGCCGACCACTACTACGCGACGTCCGACCCGGCCACCTTCGAGCAGCTGGCGGGCACCTTCGACCTGATCGTCAACACCGTCTCGGCCAACCTGGACCTGAACGCCTACCTCGGGCTGCTGCGCACCGACGGCACCCTGGTCCAGGTCGGCGCCCCGGAGAGCCCGCTGCCGGTCGCGCCGTTCGCGCTGATCCCGCAGCGCAAGTCGCTCGCCGGATCGATGATCGGCGGCATCCCGGAGACCCAGGAGATGCTCGACTTCTGCGGTGAGCACGGGCTGACCGCCGACATCGAGGTGATCGGCGCGGACCGGATCAACGAGGCGTACGAGCGGGTGCTGGCGAGCGATGTCCGCTACCGCTTCGTGATCGACGCGTCCACGATCTGAGCCCCGTTTCGCCCCACGTACGACCCCGCCCGGGGCGGCCTGCGCGCCGCCCCGGGCGGGGTTTTCTCCGGGCAGCCCGTTCCGGCGGGGGCGCCCGCAGGTCACCCGGCGGAAGCTGCCTGCTGCGCCCGCCGCATCGTCCGGGACGGCCACCAGCTCGCCCGCCCCAGCAGGATCAGCGCCGACGGCAGGATCACCACGCGGATGACGAAGGCGTCCAGCAGCACGGCCACCGCGAGGCTGAAGCCGATCTGCTTCATCTCGGCGAGATGCAAGAACATGAAGGCCGCGAAGACCGTCACCATGACCACGGCCGCGCTGGTGACGACCTTGGCGGAGGCGCCGACCCCGTCCAGCACCGCCTCCCGGGGCGGCCTGCCCAGCAGGGCCGCCTCCCGTATCCGGCTGACGACGAAGACCTGGTAGTCCATCGACAGCCCGAAGAGGATCACGAACAGGAACAGCGGTACGCGCGAGCCGATGGCGCTGGTCGCGGACGTATCGAAGCCGAACACCGTGCTGGCCAGGCCGTGTTGGAAGAAGACCACGACCAGGCCGAAGGCGGCCGCCGCGGAGAGCAGGTTCAGCGCGACGCCGAGCAGTCCGATGACCACGGAGCGGAAGACCAGGGTCGTCATGAGGAAGGTCAGCAGCAGCAGCGCCCCGACGACCAGGGGCAGCTTCTCGTCCTGGTGGGCGAGGTAATCGGTGTCGTGCGCCACGTCCCCGCTGACCGCGAACTCCGCCCCGGGCACCGTGCCGACGGTGCCCGGCAGATAGTCGTGACGGAGGCGGGCGAGCGAGTCGGCGGCGTCCGGCGAGCTGACCTTGTACGGCGTCGACAGCTCCAGGGTCGTGGTGCGGCGGTCCCGGGAGGTGTGCAGGGGCGGTGTGCCGTCCTTGGCGTAGAGCCGGTCGGACTGCGTGCGCCTGGTCAACTCCCGTAGCGCGGACGCTACTTCGGGGGCGTGCTCGGCGTCGGCACGGACCACGATCTGATGCTGGACGCGCAGCGCGGGAAAGGCCGTGGTGAGCCGGTCGTAGGTCTGCAGGGCGGGGATCTCGCGGGAGTGACTGTCCTTGTTGAGGACGCGCAGCTGCATCCCCAGCGCGGGTGCCGCGAGCCCCAGCATGAGCAGGACGGACAGGCACAGGGTGACGGCCGGGTGCGCGCTCGCCGGGCGCAGCAGGGTGTGCCAGAGACGGCCGGCCCCGGCCGTACGGTCCTGCCGCACGGGCCGGACCCTGCCCCGTTCCGCGCAGCGGGCCGCCCGGCGTCCGGCGCGCCGGGCGATCGTGACCAGCAGGGCGGGCAGGGCGGTCAACGAGCTGAGGACCGCGGCCAGTACGACGATGACGGTGCTGGTCGCGAGCGAGGAGAAGACCACGTCGGTGGCCAGGTAGAGGGTGGCCGTGGAGACGACGACCGCGAGACCGGAGACGACGATCGCCCGGCCGGCGGTGGCGGCGGCCAACTCCACCAGGGCCTCGGGGCCGAGCCGGCCGCCCGCGCGGGCCCGTTCCTCGCGTTCGCGCTTGAGGTAGAAGAGCGTGTAGTCGACGCCGACGGCCATGCCGATCAGCAGGATCACGTTGTTGCCCACCCCCGCGTCCGGCTGGAGGTGGGAGACCACCATCGACAGGCCCATGGCGGCCGCGATCGAGGTCAGCGCGAGCAGCAGCGGCACCAGCGCCATCAGCGCGGATCCGAAGACCACCAGCAGCGTCAGCAGCGTGACGGGCAGCGCGATCGCCTCGGAGAGCGCCAGGTCCTGGCCGCGCTGGGCGTTGACGCCGACGGTCACCGACGGGCTGCCGGTCTCGGCCACCCGCAACTGCGGATGGCTGCGCTGGACCGCCGCCGTCCGGGCGGCGAGCGGGGCGACATGGTCCTTGGCGTCCGCCTCCGCCCCCTTCATGGTCACCGAAACCCGCAGGGATCCGCCGTCGGCCGAACGGACCGGTGCCGCCACCCGCGCCACCTCGGGCAGCTTCCGCATCCCGGCGGTGACCTCGGCCGCGGCCGCCTGTGCGGCGGCCGGGTCCAGCGGGCCGGACCGGGCGGAGATCAGGACGTGTTCCACCGGCTCATGGCCCAGATGGGCCTCGGCCGCCAGGGTTTCGGCGCGGCCCGCCTCACCGACGCGGTAGTCCTCGGCGGTGGCGTTGTGGGTGCCCATCGCGAGGCCCACCCCCAGGCACAGCACCACGCACCCGAGCCAGCCGGCCAGCGCGCGCCACGGGTGCCGCGCGCTCCAGGCCGCCACCCGCACCGTTGACGGCCGTCTTCTCTCCCGCGGCGGATGCTCCACCGGCCGCCCCCGTCGCACCGTCACGTCCACGTGCCCCACTCCTTCGGCATTGCGTCGCGTTCCCCACCGGTACGCATGTCAGTGGAGAATTACAGGTGTCGCTGTGAACCGTCAACCGTAAGATGGTGGGCGCCGGAGGGCGGCGGGCGTGTGTGACGGTCCGTCGCGCCATGCGAAAACCTCCGCCGACAGCGTCCGGAACAGCGAGAGGGTGGGCCATGAACAGCGAGGAGCTGCTGGCCCTGCTGTCCGCCGTGGGCCATGCGCAGCGCCTGCGGGTGATCGGCGAGCTGGCCGACGGCCGGCTCTACGTCAGCGAACTGGCCCGCCGGCTGGAGATGTCCCGGCCGCTGCTCTACATGCACCTGGACCGCCTGGAGAAGGCCGGTCTGGTGGCCGGCCGGCTGGAGCTGTCCGAGGACGGCAAGGCGCTGAAGTACTTCGAACTCACGCCGTTCGAGCTGAAGCTGAACGTGGCCACCGTCCTCGCCGCCCTCCAGGAGGACCGGACCGCGGCGCCGCCGGAGGCCGCCGGGGACGGGGAGGGGGACGGGGTCGGCGCAGCCGAGCCACCGGCCAAGAAGAAGCCGAACACCACCAGGGGGACCCGCACATGAACGGCAGCACCATCATCCCGATCGCCATCCTGGTGATCATCTTTGCCTCGGTCACCACGATCGTGGCCTCGTACTTCAAGCTGCAGCGGCATCGTGCGGACGCCGCGGCGCTGGCCGAGTACCGCAAGCTCGCGGAACGGGTCACCGAGCAGCAGGGGGAGATGAGCGCTCAACTGGCGGAGCTGGGCGAGCGGGTCAAGGCCGTGGAGAAGCTGCTGCAGAGCGTGGGCTGACACAGCGGCGGGCGGGCCCGGCGGCCGCACGGAAGTTTTTCCGCACCTCCGGCAACCCCCGCCCCGGCCGCACGTCGTGACGGGTGAGGGCGCCATCGGGCGCCACCCGCCGACGAACGTGGAGCAGCCGACCGTGAAGCCCACCCGTACCTCCCGCACCACCGCCGGTTCCCGGCCGTACGCCGTCCGCCCCCTGTCACGCGGTGCGGCCGGCGCCGGGCTGCTCGCGGCGCTCGCGCTGGCCACGCTGTCGGCGGCCGGAACCGCGCACGCCGACGACCGCGCACCGAAGCCGCAGCACTCGCCCACCGGCCAGGCCTCCTCGCCGCCCGCCCCGCGGCCGACCGAGAGCAGTGCGACGCCCGGGCCGTCCACCAGCGAGGCCCCCACCGCCCCGCCCAGCGGCACTCCCACCGCCCCGCCCAGCAGCTCCCCCACCGCCCCGCCGAGCGCCTCCCCCCGCCCGAGCGCCACCACGGCCCACCCCGGCACACCCGCCGCCTCCGCCCCCGCCAAGGGACGCGGCAGCGACCGGGAACTCGCGCACACCGGGGCCTCGTCCACGGCCGCCATGGCGCTCGGCGGCAGTGCCGCCGCCCTGATCGCCGCGGGCGGCGGCACCGTCTATGCGGTCCGTCGCCGGCGCGGCTGAACCCCGCGCCCGACCGCTGCGTCCCGAGGAAGCGATGGAGTACTCCGCCGGTCCGCACGCCCCGGTACGGTTCGCCGTGCCGGGGCTCCGGCCTGCCCTGTGGCGGTGGCTGCTGCGCACCGCCCGCCCCGCGGCCGCCCACCGCGAAACCCCGCGCCCCGGCCGCCCGGCCGGGTATCCGGCGGACGGCCAACTGCCCGGCGGCAGCGCCCGGCTGCCGGACGGCGGGGCCGGCGCGCCGCCCGACCCACCGCCGACGATCAGCGAGCTGTACCACGCGCACCGGCTGAACATGGTCCGGCTGGCCGTGCTGCTCGTGGACGACCGGGCCACCGCGGAGGACGTCGTCCAGGACGCGTTCGCCGCGCTCTACAAGCGGCACGGCGAACAGCTCGGCGAGGTCGACAACGCCCTCGCCTATCTGCGCACCGCGGTCGTCAACGCCGCCCGCTCGGTGCTGCGTCGGCGCCGCACCGCGCGCGGCTACACCCCGCCGTACGAGGCGGACGCACCGTCCGCCGAGGAGCGCATCGTGCTGGACGAGGAGCACCGGGAGGTGTTCGCCGCGCTGAGCGGGCTGACCGCCCGCCGCCGGGAGGTGCTCGTCCTGCGCTACTGGGGCGATCTGACCGAGGCGCAGATCGCGACGACGCTGGGCATCAGCCGCGGCTCGGTGAAGTCCCTCGCCAGCCGCGCCCTGGACTCGCTGGAGAAGATCTTGGAGGCGCGGTCATGAACGGCCCCGGCACGGGTACCGGCCGCACCGGCGGCCCGCCCGGCGAGAACGGCGGCGCGGGCGGCGACGGCGGCAGGCTCCCCGGCCGTACGGGCGGCGGCCCCGGCGGTACGGGCCCCGACGACACGGGTCCGCACCGCCCCGTGGAGGAGCGGCTGCGCCGGGCCCTCGCGGCCCGCGCCGAGAGCATCGGCGTCCGGGACCTGCAACCGGCCGCACCCCCCGGCCCGCACCTGCGCCGCGGCCGGCTGTCCGGCCTGCGGCGGCCCTGGCTGCGCCGGTTCGGGCTGCCACTGGCCGCGGCCGCCGCGGCCGCCGCCGTCGCGGTGGGCTACCTGATGACCGCCCCCGGCGGCCCGCCGGACCGGCCGCTGCCCGCAAGGCCGCCGAGCCCCGTCGGCCCCGCCCCGTCCCCCACGTACACCGACTCCGCTCCCGGGCCCTCCCCGAGCGGCTCGTCGGCGGTACCGCCCCACGGCACCGGCCGCTCCACTGCGCCACCCCCGGGCACCGCAGGCCCGCCCCGTTCGCGCACCTCCTCGGCCCCGCCGACCCAGCAGCCGGGCGAGGGCCACACCGGCACCACCGCGCCGCCCCCGTCGGCCACCCCCAGCCCGTCGAGAAGCAGTACCTCGGCACCACCGGCATCCCCCTCAACTCAGGCCGTACATTGAGAGATTGATGCCCCTTCCATCGATCCGGCCCCCGCCCCGTTGTCGGACCGCGACAGTCCGCGGCCCGCCGGGGCCGGCCTGCGTTAGCCACGCGTTAGCGGATCGCCAGCACCCGCGCCGAAGGTCGTGTTCACGCCACCGTCCCGGGGGAGCTCCCTATGCCCTTCACCGCCACCCTCAGCCGGGCCGTCGTCGCGGGTCTCCTCGTCGCCGCCGCGCTGGCCCTGGCCACGGCCTGCCGCGGCTACGACGGCCGGGCCGACGGCCCCGTCACCGCCGTCTCGCCGCCCCCTTCGGGAGACGGCCGGAATCCTCGCCCCGCGCCCGGCAGTCAGGCCGCCTGCGCCCCGGACATGCTCAGATTCCACGCCGGCCCGCTGCCGCGACGGGACGGCCGGATGCTGCTGACCGTCACCAACATCTCCAACCGGACCTGCGACTTCGCCACCATGCGCTACCCCCTGCTGCGGTTCGGCGACGGCCGGCAGGCCCCCCTCCGGCCGATCGGTGCCAGCCGGCCGCTCACCCCGGTCTTCCTGAAGCCCGACGCCACCGCCTACGCCACGGTCGTCACCGGCGCCGGCGGACGGGGCGGCACCGGCCACCGCCACCACCGCATCTCCCAGTTCGGCGTCGCCCTCGCCGCCCGCGCGACCCCCATCCAGGTCGGCCTGGACGGCGCCCCGGTCCGCGTCGACCCGCACACCGCCACGGTCACGTACTGGCAGCCGAGCCTGGCGGCCGCCCGTAAGTGGTGACGTACGGGCCGGCGCGGGCCCGGAAGCCGCCGCACCGCGTGACGCCGTAGGCCGTTCGGGTCACTTCCGGCCATATCCTCCGGACCACGGCTCCCCAATGATCCAAATTTGCCACCAATGATCCTTTTACACTGCTGCGGCTTGGCTGCGCCCGGTGCCGCTCGCCCGGTAGGCTTTCCGTGTGATCTTCAAGCGCATCGGAAACGGTCGGCCGTACCCGGACCACGGCCGGGAGAGCACCCGCCAGTGGGCGGACGTCGCCCCGCGCCCGGTACGCCTCGACCAGTTGGTGACGACCAAGCAGCAGCTCGATCTCGAAACGCTGCTCGCCGAGGACTCGACGTTCTACGGCGACCTCTTCGCGCACGTCGTGAAGTGGGAGGGCGACCTCTATCTGGAGGACGGGCTGCACCGCGCGGTACGCGCGGCCCTGCAGCAGCGCCAGGTGCTGCACGCCCGCGTGCTCGAACTCGACTGACGCGCCGCGGCCGCCCCGCCCAACAGGCCGAAACCCCCTCTTACCGCCCGGCGGCACCCAACTCACCCTGTCCGTATTGACCCTTTTGGGTTGGGTCTCGCGCCACGCGTTGATCATCTAGTAGGCACGGACCGCCGCCCGCACTACGCTGCGCCCATGAGCATGCTGACGCCCCCGGGCATGGGCGGGAAGTACCGCATCACGGGCGACAGGTATCCGCGGATGCGCCGCCCCCGCCACCGTCGCCGGATCGCCCTCACCATCGTCGCCTCGGCCTGCGCCCTCGGCCTGGCCACCTGGGGCACCCTGCAGCTCATCGACGTGTTCGGCGGCCGGTCCAACACCGCCCATGCCGCCCAGGGCGAGCGGCACTGCCCCGACAGCGCCAAGGCGGAAGGGGCTCAGGCCAGGAACGCGGCCCGCAAGCTGCCCGCCCCCGGCACCCTCACCGTCAATGTCTTCAACGCCACCCCGCGCTCCGGGCTCGCCAAGCGCACCGCCGACGAGCTCGAAAAGCGCGGCTTCAAGATCGGCAAGGTGGGCAACGCCCCCGCCGCCTACGACAAGAAGGTCAAGGGCGCCGGGATACTGCTCGGCCCCGCGGCGGCGTCCGACGGACCGATGAAGGTGCTGTCCACCCAGCTCGCCGGCGCACAGCGGAAGACCGACGCCCGCAAGGGCGCCGACCTCGACCTGATCATCGGCGACACCTTCAAGGCACTGACCGCCCAGAAGGACGCCGCGAAGTCCCTGGCTCTGCTGAGCCGTCCGTCGCCGGCGGCCACCAAGGACGACGCCAAGTGCTGACCGCATGCGGACGGACCCTGCACCATGCGTGGTGCAGGGCACGGACAGTGATCGGGTGAGAAGGGGGGCGCGGTCCGCTCAGCCGGCCGTGCCGTACATGCGGTCACCCGCGTCGCCGAGGCCCGGCACGATGTAGCGGGCCTCGTTGAGCCGCTCGTCGACCGCCGCGGTGACCACCGTCACCGGCGTGCCGGCCAACTCCTTCTCCATGACCTCCACGCCCTCCGGCGCGGCCAGCAGGCAGATCGCGGTGACATCGTCCGCGCCGCGCTTGATCAGCTCGCGTATCGCCGCGACCAGCGTGCCGCCCGTGGCGAGCATCGGGTCGACGACGTACACCTGACGGCCCGAGAGATCGTCGGGCATCCGCGTGGCGTAGGTCTGCGCCTCGTACGTCTCCTCGTTGCGGACCATGCCCATGAAGCCGACCTCGGCGGTGGGCAGCAGCCGGACCATGCCGTCCAGCATGCCCAGACCGGCCCGCAGGATCGGTACGACCAGGGGGCGCGGGTGCGACAGCCGCACACCGGTGGTCGCCGTCACCGGGGTCTCGATGTCGACCCGCTCGGTGCGCACATCACGGGTGGCCTCGTAGGCGAGCAGGGTGACCAGCTCGTCGGCGAGCCGCCGGAACGTGGGGGAGTCGGTGCGCTTGTCGCGCAGTGTGGTGAGTTTGTGCGCCACCAGCGGGTGGTCGACGACGTGGATCCGCATGCCCTCGACAGTAACCGAGCCGGAAGGCCCCGGCGCCCGCCCTGCAGTGCCCGGCCGACCGGCGCAACCGGCGCACGCGGCGGGCATCAAACCACCGAAAGGAGGGAAAGGGGGCACGTACGCCCGATTGGCTGTTCTGCCGGAGGGCGAGGATTCCGCCCGAGGTGGTGTGCGCGTGCTCGACCGCAATCGGACCGACGACTCGAACGACGCCGTCCCCGGCGGCCAGGACCTGGCCGCGGACGACGGGACGGAAGCGGCACGCCGACGGCGCCGTGCCCAATTTCTGCGGGAACTGCACGAGGCCAAGGAGCTGCGCAACCGCGTCCAGCCACGCCGCGCCCGGGCCGAACGCATGCGCCAGGCCATGCGGATGCGTACATTCCGCTGGTAGCGGAACACCCCCGCGCCCCCGTCTGCGCTGCGGCACGTGAGCGACATCTCTCACAACCTCCGCACGACGCAGCACCGAAGACCCCGCGCGGCGGCGTTGTTTCTGCCACGATTCCGAAAGGGGCGGGACCAACGGCGTGCAGCGCCGCCCCGCCCGGCCCGGCACGCCTATGACCAGTGGGAGAGTCACGGTGTACTTCGCCGCACTGCTCGCGCGCACCGAAGACGGGTGGGAAGCGAGCGATACGGAGCTCGACGATGTGGAGACGCTGACCGATCTGGCCGATCTGGCCCGAGAGGCAGCGGTCGACGACGACACGGTGGTGGCCTTCATCGAGCAGGAGGACGCCTGGTTCGGCGTCATCCGGGTGGACGGTGAGGACGACCCACGGGTCTTTCTCTCCAACGCCGCCGCCGCCGCCAAAAGCTCGTACGGCGCAATGCTGACCGACGAGCTGCTCGGCCGCGAGGAGGACGATGCGGCCGACGACCTCGACAGCCTCGACCTGGACGGCACGGAGGACGGCGAACCCGACCCCGACCCCGACGACAACGTGGACGACGACACCCTGGAGGCGGTGAACGGCTCGGACGGCCCGCCGCGCGGTCCGCTCGGCGACGCCGCCCTGCTGGCCGACCTGGGCGTCAGCGAAAAGGAGCTGCTGGCCCTCGACACCGATGCGCTGGGCACCATCGCCGACTCGCTGGGCTGCACGGAGGTCCTCGAAGCCGTGCGCTGAGCGGCCCGGCCGGGCCCCCGCCCCCAAGGGTGGGTCCGGCCCCCGGTCACGTCCCCGACACTGGGGACATGACCGTCCCCCCTTCCGCCTCTCTTCCCTCCCCCGCGCCCGACCCGCTGCGCGATCCGTGGATCGCACCGATGCGGCAGGCGCTGGACGAGGCCGCCCGCGCCCCCGGGACCGGTGATGTCCCGGTGGGCGCCGTCGTGCTGTCCGCCGACGGCACGGTCCTCGGCACCGGCCACAACGCACGCGAGGCCACCGGCGACCCGACGGCCCACGCGGAGATCCTCGCGCTGCGCGCGGCGGCGAGCAGTGTCGGGGAGTGGCGGCTGACCGATTGCACGCTGGTCGTCACCCTCGAACCGTGCACGATGTGCGCGGGCGCGCTGGTGCTCTCCCGGGTCGACCGGGTCGTCTACGGCGCCCGCGACGCCAAGGCGGGCGCGGCCGGCTCCCTGTGGGACGTGGTCCGTGACCGCCGTCTCAACCATCGCCCCGAGGTCATCACCGGGGTCCTCGAAGCCGAGTGCGCGGAGCTGCTCACCGCCTTCTTCCGAGAGCGCTGACCGGCGCCGCGATCCCTCGGCGGCCCCTCCCCGGAATCCGATTTCGGCGCACGGCCACCCGTGGGCTAAGCTCTCTCTCGGTAGCGTGTCCGAGCGGCCGAAGGAGCGCGCCTCGAAAGCGCGTGAGGGGGCAACTCCTCCGTGGGTTCAAATCCCACCGCTACCGCTCAAGGGCAAAGGCCCCGATTCACAACGGATCGGGGCCTTTGTCGTGTCCGGGAGCCGGCCGCCCCGGGCCGCCCGACGGCTGAGCGCGTCGCGGCGGCCGGGGCCGGAGCGCCCTTAGTCGTTACGCCGGTTGCGGCCCGCGCGGCGGAAGAAGCGCACGATCAGCCAGATCACCAGGATCACGACGACGAGGAAGAGGATGAAGAGCACGACCAGGAAGATGCCGAGCTTCTTGAAGAAGCCGCCCTTCTTCTTGGCCTTCGACTTCCACTTCGACTTCTTGGCCTTGAAGACCGACTTCTTGACCTTGAAGGCCGACGTGAGCTGAGTGGCGTGCCCGTGGGAGGCGGCGGAGTGCGCGGGCGCGGCCGCGGCCCGTACCGAGGCGCCGTGACCCGGGGCGCTCGCGGTGGCCACCACCCGTGCGGTGTCCGGTGCGGCGCGGCCCGCCGCCGCTGCCGGGGCGATGGCCGCGGCCAGCAGGCCGGCCAGCAGCGCCAGGACGACGGCCGGCCGCCGCCGCAGCGTGCGCGAGAGGCCGGGCCGGGCGTTCGCGCGGGACGAATCGGGCCGGGACGGTGCGGAGTTCATGGACATGGTGTGGTTCCCCCTAGGGTCGAGCGTTCAGCCATTATGGGCGGCGGCAGGCACTCCGGCCGAGGTCTCGACCTCCAGCAGGGAGGCGCTGTGCCGCTCCGCTTCGAAGGCCGCGCGGCCGCCGCGCAGCCCGAACAGCCGCTTGGTGACCGCGATGTAGAGCACGGCGAGGATGTTGATCACCAGCGTGGCGATCTTGAGCCAGCTGACCTTCTCGGTCAGCTCATAGATCTCCAGCGGCAGGAAGGCGGCCGTCGCGACCACCGTCAGATACTCCGCCCACCGCTTGGCGCGCCACAGGCCGACGCCCTCGATGATCTCCACCAGGGCGTAGGCCAGCAGCAGCGCGGCCACCAGCAGCAGGGTGGAGTGCTGGTAGCCGAAGGTCTTCTGGATGGTGCCGACGACCGGCGAGTGGTCCAGGTCGTAGTGGAAGTGCCGGGCCACCGGGCGGAGCACGGCGATGTACTCGTCGAAGAACCGGCGGACCGCGTCCTTCTGGTTGCTGAACTGCCATACGCCGACCGCGGCCAGCACGATGAACACCCCGCGCACCGCCCGCTCGACCGCCAGGAACCGCAGGATGAACAGATCACGCAGGACCTTGCCGCGCGGGACCAGCGGGGCGTCGGCGGCCGGACCGGAGCCGTGCGGGTCACCTAGGACGAAGTCGCCGCAGCGCAGACAGCGCCAGGCCTCGCCGAGGGCGGTGGCGGCGTGCAGCCTCTCCCGGAGGTGCTCCTCGTGCGGGAGGTAGGTGATGTGCCCGCGCCGCGCGCAGGTACGCCGGTCCCAGTCGATCTTCATCGTTGGAGCCCGTGTTCCTTTCTGGTCCCACGCGGCCCCACGCCGCGGCGCGGCGCGCTGCCGCGCTCCGTTGTGTCGCGTACATGATGCATGCCGGCCCGTCCGGACCCGGCGAGGCGGAGCGCCCGGGGACATCCGAGTCGTACGGGGTGAAGGACGCGGGGGCGCTTCCGCTTGGTTGCGGCCACGGGAGACGAGCAGGTCACACCGGCCGCGTACGAGGACGGCACACCGCCGCCGGCCGCCGGGCGCACACGACGGAGCCCCGCCTCGGGGGTGTCCAGAGCCCCCGGTGGTCTCCGGGGGCGGCTCCGAGGCGGGGCCGGGATAGGGCGGGGGAAGCGGCGTCGACAGACGACCGCTCCCCCCGATGCGGACGAACCCCCAAGTCCGCGCCGCCGTCCGGGGACGGTCGGCGTGGACCCCGCAGTGAGGTCCCTCCCGGCCCCCCGGATTCCTGCCAGATCCAGCGGGCCACGCTCCCCATGGTGCCGCCGCGTACCGCCTCAACAGGCAGGCAAAGGGCCCCCTTTGGTGGGTCTTTGGTCCATAAAATCAGGATCAGTGACAGATGCCGGGGCGGCGGGGCGGACCGGTGCCCGCCCCGCCGGCCCGGCTCCCGCGATCGAACACGTGTGGTTACACTCGCCCGACTGCAGACGGGAACTGCAGGCACTGCCGTAAGGGACTGCGTAGGGGAGTCGGGCTGATGGCGCAGGCCAAGAAGATCGCGTTGTACATCGTCATCGTCTTCGTGCTGTACACGATCATCACCTCCCCCAAGCGGGCCGCCGACCTGGTCCAGATAGGCTTCGAGGGCATCTCGTCCGCCGCTCAGGGCGTGGGCGAGTTCATGACCCAGCTGATCAGCTAGGGCGGAGACGCTCTAGGGGACGGCCGATCCGACCGGCGGCGCCGGAGCCGCCCGAGGGGTCGACCCGCGATCGGCCGGCGCCCGCCCCGGCCCAGCCGGCCGACCCGGTCCGGCTGCGCCTCGCCCGCCCTCGGAGGCCTCTGTGATCCGCCACCTGGTCCTGTTCAAGCTCAATGACGGCGTCTCCCGCGACGAGGAGCGCGTACAGGCCGGTGCGCGGGCGTTCGCGGCACTGGAGGGCGAGATTCCGGAGCTGACGTCCTGGGAGTGCGGCTGGAACATCACCGACCGCCCGATCGCCTACGACTTCGCGATCAACTCGGCCGTGGCCGACACGGACGCCCTCAAGCGCTACCTTGAGCATCCGGCCCATCAGGCGGCCGCCGCGCAGTGGCGTGAATTCGCCACCTGGGTGATCGCCGACTACGAATTCTGAGCCGCGGCGCCCCCGCCTCCGGCACCGCCGAGCCCCTCGCCCCTCACGGGCGGGGGGCTTCGCCGTACCCACGGGCCCCTACCGCCACCCACCGGCCCCCCGAACGCCCCGCACCCACCCCAACTCTCTGTTCAACACGGCGTTATGGGGTGCTTGCACACAGTGCACATGTCTTGTGATGCTATGACCGCTTTTGCCGGATACATGCACTGTGAAGGGTGGCGTGACCGTGACGGCCCGTACTGCGCCCAAGGCTCCATCCCGCGAGAGCCGAAGCGCGGACACGCGGGCACTGACCCAGGTGCTGTTCGCCGAGCTGACGGACCTCGAACCCGGCACCCCGGAGCACACCCGGGTCCGTGCCGCGCTGATCGAGGCCAATCTGCCGCTGGTCCGCTATGCCGCGGCCCGCTTCCGCAGCCGCAACGAGCCGATGGAAGACGTCATCCAGGTCGGCACCATCGGCCTGATCAACGCGATCGACCGCTTCGATCCGGACCGGGGCGTCCAGTTCCCCACCTTCGCGATGCCCACCGTCGTCGGCGAGATCAAACGCTACTTTCGAGACAATGTCCGCACGGTCCATGTGCCGCGCCGCCTCCACGAGCTGTGGGTGCAGGTCAACGGCGCGACCGAGGATCTGACGGTGCTGCACGGCCGCTCCCCCACCACCGCCGAGATCGCCGAGCGCCTCAAGATCGGCGAGGACGAGGTCCTGGCCTGCCTGGAGGCCGGCCGCTCGTATCACGCCACCTCACTGGAGGCCGCCCAGGAGGGCGACGGCCTGCCCGGACTGCTCGACCGCCTCGGCTACGAGGACCCGGAGCTGGCCGGCGTCGAGCACCGCGACCTCGTACGGCACCTCCTCGTGCAGCTGCCCGAGCGCGAACAGCGGATCCTTCTGCTGCGTTACTACAGCAATCTGACGCAGTCCCAGATCAGTGCGGAGCTGGGGGTGTCGCAGATGCATGTCTCACGGCTACTGTCGCGGAGCTTCGCCCGGCTGCGATCCGCAAACAGGATCGACGCCTAACCGGGACGGGCGACCCGTCCCCGCTCAGCTGCGCAGATATGTCGACATGGCGCTACAGCGTGTTGCCGACATGTGACATTCTGCAGGAACCGCGTTTGCCGTAGCGCTGCCTCCGGTATTCAGGTGGAGGTATCACTCCCCGGTCCGCCCCGGCCCGGGGACGCCGCAGCGACCCGTCCGCGACCTCAAGGGGGTGGCATGTCCGTAGAACTGGGCAGCTCAAAGGTGCTTTCCGCGATTCCCGCGCCGGCACCGCACGTGCATGACGACGACGCCATCAACACCCGCACGCTCTCCCGCTCCCTGTTCCTGCGGCTCGCCTCGCTCGACAAGGACTGCGCGGAGCGCACCTACGTCCGTGACACGCTCATCGAGCTCAACCTCCCGCTCGTGCGGTACGCGGCCGCCCGCTTCCGCAGCCGCAACGAGCCGATGGAGGACATCGTCCAGGTCGGCACGATCGGCCTGATCAAGGCGATCGATCGTTTCGACTGCGAACGCGGCGTGGAATTCCCGACGTTCGCGATGCCGACGGTGGTCGGTGAGATCAAGCGGTTCTTCCGCGACACCTCGTGGTCGGTACGGGTCCCGCGCCGGCTCCAGGAGCTCCGCCTCGCCCTCACCAAGGCCAGCGACGAGCTGTCCCAGAAGCTGGACCGCTCCCCGACCGTCCCCGAACTCGCCCTGTGCCTGGGGGTGTCGGAGGAGGACGTGGTCGACGGCCTGGCCGTCGGCAACGCCTACACCGCCTCCTCGCTCGACTCCCCCTCCCCCGAGGACGACGGCGGCGAGGGCTCCCTCGCGGACCGCCTCGGCTACGAGGACAGCGCGCTGGAGGGCGTGGAGTACCGCGAGTCGCTCAAGCCCCTGCTGGCCAAACTCCCGGCCCGCGAGCGCCAGATCATCATGCTGCGCTTCTTCGCCAATATGACGCAGTCCCAGATCGGCGAGGAGGTCGGCATCTCCCAGATGCACGTCTCCCGGCTGCTGACCCGCACCCTGGCGCAGCTGCGCGAGGGCCTGATCTCCGACTGAGGAACGGTCCGCCGAGGGGCCGTACGGCGCTCCGTGCCGCTCGGCGGACAGTTGCAGAGGACCGGAGGCTGCGGGGCGTGGCGCATACGGCGCGCACGCCCGCCCGTACGAGAGCCGTCCGTCGTCCGCCCTCTGTACACCTGACACCCCGTCAGCAACACTGGCCCGATGCGACGGACGACTGCTGCCCGTGCCTCTGCGGCCGTGCTGTGTCTGGGTGTTCTGCTCACCGGCTGCGGGAACGCGGCCGAGCAGGGCTATGCCGCGGTGGGCGCGGCAGGCCCCGCCGACGGCCGTACGCCGACCGGTGCCGTACCGCCCCAGGACGGTGTCGAGCTGACGCCGCTGGACGGCGGCGGACACGACGACAGCACGGACGGTAGTGACGGCACTCCGAGTTCCGGACGGCCCGCGGCGAGGGCCTCTTCCCGCCCCGGCTCCGGTACGAGCGATGCGGCCCGCGGCTCCGCCTCCCCCGACGGTCCCGGCGCCCGCGCCACACCATCCCCGGGAGCGCCCGCCGGCCAAGGCGGCGGCACTACGCCGACCCCCGCACCGTCCTCGCCCAACCCCCCGGCTCCCTCGGGCGGTTCCACTCCCCCGCCGCACGGTTCGCCCGCTCCCGAGCCGCCCTCGCCGACCCTTCCGCCCGGCCCGGGCGCCCCCGCCGGCCTCCTGATCGGCACGCCGCGGCTCGCCGACACCGACGTCCGCTGGTGCGAGAAGGTCAGCCTCGACTTCCTCAACACCGGCGACCGGCCCGTCACCGCCGGGACCGTCACCTTCGGCACCCACATCATCGGCGCCCTGGGCATCGACTGGGCCACGGTCACCTCCACCCACAAGCTGCCGCTGCCGCTCGCCCCGGACCGGAAGAAGTCCGGCAGCTGGCGGGTGTGCGTGGACGGCTGGCGGGTGCCGGCGGGGATGCACCTCGAGACCAGGGACGTGGGCTTCAGCTGGAGGTAGGAGTCCGGCCGGCCGGCCGTGCCGCGCCGGGGACCGCCGTAGGGGCCGGGGTGCATGCCGTGCCCCGCGACGCCCGCCTTCGAAGGCCCCTGAGGCCCCTGAGGCCCCCGAAATCCTTTCCTGGATAGCGATGAGTTCCGAGGGGTGCGACGGTCTAAAGAGGCACAGACGCAGCCACCGGCAGCGAACCGTCCCAGGGAGAAGACCATGCCCAAGATCACGCCCAACCTGTGGTTCGACACCAAGGGCAAGGAGGCCGCCGAGTTCTACTGCTCGGTGTTCCCGAACTCGCGGATCAAGAACGTCACCTATTTCAACGAGGCCGGTCCGCGCCCGGCGGGCACCGTGCTGACGGTCGAGTTCGAGCTCGACGGCCAGGAGTACGTGGCGCTCAACGGCGGCCCGGAGTTCACCTTCACCGAGGCGATCTCGCTGATGATCACCTGCGCCGACCAGGACGAGATCGACTACTACTGGTCCAAGCTCTCCGAGGGCGGCGAGGAGGGCCCCTGTGGCTGGCTGAAGGACAAGTACGGGCTGTCCTGGCAGGTGGCGCCGGGCGGGATGGCGGAGATGCTCAACGACCCGGACCAGGAGCGGGCGACCCGCGCCATGAAGGCCATGCTCGGCATGAAGAAGATCGACATCGCCGCGCTCCAGGCGGCGGCCGACGCGGCATAGGGCGGGTCCGCGGGGTGCGGGCGGGCCCGCAGGGGCCCGCCTGCCGACCTGCGGCGGCCCGCCCGGACGGCGACCCCGGGCGGGCCGCCCGCTCCCCCCAACAGCGGGTCGTTAGCGGGGTGTTAGCGGTCCAACAGCGAGGCCGGTCAGTGTGGTGGTCAGCGCACCGGACGACGGGACGCACCGACACCACCAGGGGGACACCGATGTCGCACCACACCACGCTTCGCCGCGGACGCAAGACCGTCGCCGCCACCGTGATCGCCGCCGCCGCGCTGACGCTCACCGCGTGCCAGGGCGGCAAGTCCGACGCTTCGGGGACGCCGTCCGCCGCCGCGTCGGCCGCCGCGTCCGGCGGTGCTTCCTCCGACAGCGGTGCGTCCAACGGCGGCTCGTCCAGCGGCGGCTCGTCCGCGGCCCAGGGGTCCTCCGGTGCGGGTGCCGGTCAGGGCGCCTCGGCGCAGGGTGGCGGCCGGGCCCCCCAGCACACCGGCAGTGGCGCGCAGGCCGGCCCCGCGTCCGCCCGGCACGGTGCCACCGCCCGCTGCACCACCGCAGGCCTGCAGGCCGGCTGGGGCTCCTCGGGCGGCGGCGTCCCGGACATGCACGGCGACGGGCAGCAGACCGCCGCCGTGTGGCTGAAAAACACCGGTAGCAGCAGCTGCACCCTCAGCGGCTTCCCCGGCGTCCAGATCAAGGGGACCGACGGCAAGTCCCTCGACCTGCCGCGCTCCGCCCAGAAGCCGGCCCCCGTCACGCTCAGGCCGGGCGGCACCGCGTCCTTCACCATCCGCCTGCTGCCGTCGATCAGCGACGGGGACCAGAAGATCGAGCCCGGCACGGTGCTGATCACCCCGCCGAACCAGAAGCAGCACTTCCAGCTGAAGTGGCCGTACGGCGGCGCCATTCTGGACCAGTCCGGCGCCACGCACCCAGGCACCTACATCAACCCGATCCACGTGCCCTGACCGGTCCCCCACCGCTCCGTCCCGCCGCGCCGGCTGCCCCCGCAGCCGGCGCGGCGGCATGTCGGCGGGCGGCGCCCCTCACGAGCGGCTGCGATTGCGTCCGGTACGGAGCGGTCGTGGCGCGGGGCGGCGCCGTATGCCCACCTCGCGCAGCGTCCGGGCGGCCGCCTGCACGGCCGCGGGGGACGCCTCGGCGAAGACGGCCTCGTGGGCGTCGGCGTGGGCGCGGACGGCGCGCTCGGCGGTGCGCACCCCGTCCGGGGTCAGCCGGATCATGGTGGCGCGGCCGTCGTCCGGGGAGGGCTCGCGGCGTACGAGACCGCGGCCGGTGAGATGGTTGACCACGTTGCTGAGGCCGCCGGAGGACAGCAGCAGGGAGCGGGCCAGTTCGTTCGGCTGCATCCGGTACGGCTCACCGGCCCGGCGCAGTGCGACCAGGATGTCGAACTCGGCGACCGTGAGGCCGAGTTCGGGCAGTAGCCCGCGGGTGGCCTCGTCCAGCGCGCCGGCCAGCTGCGTTATCCGTTTCGACAGCTCCGTCGTGGGGCGCAGCACGTCCGGCAGCTCGGTGCGCCAGGCGTCCATCAGCGCATCGACGGGGTCGGGTCCTGGTCCGGGCGCTGCGGTCACGTCCGGCAGGATAGTTCAGCACCATGATAGCTTTCTACAAAGCTTTCTTCCGAGCGTGTAGAGGTCGTGATCTGCCATGGGAAGCAAGAGCCGCCGCACCCCGCGCCTGCTGCTGCGCGGCGGTCTGGTCATCGACACCGACCCCCACCCCACCGTCCACCCGCACACCGATGTCCTCGTCGAGGAGGGCCGGATCGCCGCCGTGGGCGCGGGGCTGCCGCTCGACGACACCGAGCCCGGGCTTGAGGTGATCGACGCCCGTGCGCTGATCGTGCTGCCCGGCTTCGTCGACACCCACCGGCATCTGTGGCAGGCGGTGCTGCGCTCGGCCGCGGTCGATGAGAGCCTCGACGGCTACCTCAGCCGGATCCTCGGCGACCTCGCCGGCCGCTTCACCCCCGCCGACGTCTACACCGGCAACCTCCTCGGCGCGCTGGAGTGCCTGGACGCGGGGATCACCACCGTGCAGGACTTCTCGCACGTCCAGTACTCACCGGAGCACGGCGCGGCCGCCGTCGAGGCGCTGCGGGAAGCGGGTATCCGTGCCGTGTTCGGCTACGGCTACCCGGTCTTCGACGAGAGCGCCCGGCAGGCCGACTGGGTGCGGCGGGTGCGCGCCGAGCACTTCCCGTCGCGCGAGGCGCTGGTCACGATGGCCCTGGCCCCCGTCGGCCCGTCCTTCGGCACGCCGGAGACGGTGCGCGAGGACTGGCTGCTCGCCCGTGAGCTGGGGCTGCCCGTCGTCGTCCATGTGTCGGCCGGGCCGGTGGCCCAGGAACCGGTCGCCGCGCTCCGGGAGCAGGGGCTGCTCGCCCCCGGCACCCTCTACGTGCACGGCAATTCGCTGGCCGACTCCGAGCTGCGGCTGATCGCCGAGTCCGGCGGTGCGGTGGCGATCACCCCGGCGATCGAGGCCTCGATGCGGTTCGGTGCGCCGATGGCACCGCGGCTGCGCCGGGCGGGCATCACCACGGGGCTGGGCGCGGACGCGGTCACCTCCGCGCCGGGCGATATGTTCTCGCAGATGCGCGCCGCGCTGACGAGCAGTCACTTCGACGGCGCGGGCGACGGGGAGACGTCCACGGTCCGGGCGGCCGATGTGCTGCGCATGGCCACCGCCGAGGGGGCCGCGGCGCTCGGCCTGGGCGACGAGGTGGGGTCGCTGGGGATCGGCAAGAGCGCCGACCTCGTGCTGCTGCGCGCCGATGCGGTCAATCTCGCCCCGGTGGGCCACGATCCGATCGGGGCGGTGGTGACCGCTGCGCACCCCGGGAACGTCGACACGGTCCTGGTGGCCGGGCGCGCGGTCAAGCGCGCGGGGCGGCTGGTCCACGGCGAGCTGACCGGCGTACTGGAGGCGGCGCACCGGTCGGCGGAGCGGATCGCGGCTCTGAACTGAGCCGCGGACCGCGGTCGGGAGCCCGGAGCACCGGGCCCCCGTACAGGGACGTGCGGGCCGTTACGCCAGCGCCAGCCAGGCTGCGCCGGCGACGACCAGGATCGCGACGATCACGCCGACGATGACGCCCACGCGGGGGCCGGACGACTGCTGCGGGGCCGGCGCACGGCGGCTGCCGGCCTGCGGGGTGCCGCCCTCGTCCACGAAGGCGCGGAACATCTGCGTGCTGCCGGCCGGGTCGTAGTTGCCGCCGGCCTGGTTCTGCGGGTTGGTCGCCATGGGCAAGGACCCTAGCGAACCGGGGGCGGAGGGGCACCCCTGGGGCGCGCAGCGAGCGCCTACGGAGCGGGGACGGACCGCGTACGGGGCGTGGGCGGGTGTACGGGCAGCTCGTCTGGGGGTGTCCCGCTACCGACCGGAATCGGCCAGTCGCCTCGCCCCGCCCGTGACCTGCGCCTTTGCGGGTCGCGTCACAGCCGTTGACCGCCGACCGCCGGAGAGTTTCCGTTTCCTTTACTCCAATCTCGAACCAATTCATTTGCCTTCAGCAACCAACATGCTTATGGTTGCCTCAAGCAACAAAGGTCCGAGCGAGGAATGGATGGGGGAGCCGGTGGCCGCTCACCGTCAGTTCGAGGAGCTGGCCAGGCAGCTCAGCGCCATCGGCGCCGTCAAGCGCGAGATGGGCCGGGTCCTGCCGCCGGACTGCCCGCCCGCCTCGGCGGCCGTGCTCACCGCGCTCGAACGGCACGGCGAGATGCGGATGAGCCAGCTCGCCGAGCTGCTCGCCATCGACACGTCGGTGACCAGCCGGCACGTCGCCCATGTCGCCGAGCGCGGCTGGATCGAGCGGGAGCCCGATCCGGCGGACAAGCGGTCCCGGCTGCTGCGGCTGACGCCGAGCGGCCGGGAGCTCCTGGAGGACATCGCCGGGTGCTGCACGGCGGCGCTCGCCCGGTATCTGCACGACTGGTCCGACGCCGACGTCGGACACCTCAACGACCTGCTCGCCAGGCTCCGTACGAGCTTCGGCGACTGCCGCCCCCGGGCGCACCACGATTCCACCCGTACACCCGCAGGATGAAAAGGAACCACATGGCTACGACCACACCAGCCGGTGTGCGGGGCGGCCACGCCAGGCACGGGGGCGGACACCACGCCTCCGACGGGGCCCCCATGACGCACCGTCAGATCATGGAGGCGCTGTCCGGGCTGCTGCTCGGCATGTTCGTCGCCATTCTGTCGTCGACGATCGTCTCCAACGCGCTGCCCGAGATCATTCATGACCTCGACGGCGGGCAGAGCGCCTACACCTGGGTCGTCACCGCCTCGCTGCTGGCGATGACCGCGACCACCCCGCTGTGGGGCAAGCTCTCCGACCTGTTCAGCAAGAAGCTGCTGGTGCAGTTCGCGCTGGTCATCTACGTCGCGGGGTCGGTCGTCGCCGGGCTGTCGCAGAACACCGGGATGCTGATCGCCTGCCGTGTCGTGCAGGGCATAGGCGTGGGCGGGCTGTCCGCCCTGGCCCAGATCGTGATGGCCGCGATGATCTCCCCGCGGGAGCGCGGCCGTTACAGCGGCTACCTCGGCGCCACCTTCGCCGTCGCCACCGTCGGCGGCCCGCTGCTCGGCGGGGTCATCACCGACACCAGCTGGCTCGGCTGGCGCTGGTGCTTCTACGTCGGTGTGCCGTTCGCGATCATCGCGCTGATCGTGCTGCAGAAGACCCTGAAGCTTCCGGTCGTCCGGCGCGAGGGCGTCAAGGTCGACTGGGCGGGCGCCTTCTTCATCAGCGCGGCGGTCTCGCTGCTGCTGGTGTGGGTGACGCTGGCCGGCGACAAGTACGACTGGATGTCGTGGCAGACCGCCGCGATGGTCGGCGGGGCGGTGGTGCTCGGCGCGGTGTTCGTCCTCGTCGAGACCAAGGCCAAGGAGCCGATCATCCCGCTGCGGCTGTTCCGCAACAAGACGATCACCCTGGCCTCGGTGGCCTCGCTGTTCGTCGGTGTCGCGATGTTCACCGGCACCGTCTTCTTCAGCCAGTACTTCCAGCTGGCGCGCGGCAAGTCGCCGACGATGTCCGGCATCATGACGATCCCGATGATCGGCGGCCTGTTCCTCTCGTCGACCGTCTCGGGCCAGATCATCACCAAGACCGGCCGCTGGAAGGCCTGGCTGGTCGCCGGTGGCGCGCTGCTGACCGCGGGCCTCGGCCTGCTGGGCACCCTGCGCTACGACACCGAGTACTGGCACATCGCGATCTTCATGGCGCTGATGGGGCTCGGCATCGGCATGATGATGCAGAACCTGGTGCTCGCCACGCAGAACCAGGTCGCCCCCGAGGACCTCGGCTCCGCCTCGTCCGTCGTGACCTTCTTCCGCTCGCTCGGCGGTGCGGTGGGCGTCTCCGCGCTCGGTGCGGTGCTCGCCAACCGCGTCACCCACTACGTCAAGGACGGCCTGGCCGAGCTCGGCCCCAAGGCCGCCAAGGCCGCCTCGCACGCCGCCGGCAACAGCGGCGGCGGCATCCCGGACCTGGACGCCCTCCCGGCGCCGCTGCGCACCGTCATGGAGAGCGCCTACGGCCACGGTGTCGGCGACGTGTTCCTGTACGCGGCGCCCTGTGCGCTGCTCGCCTTCCTCTTCACCCTGTTCATCAAGGAGGTCGCGTTGAAGACGCGGGGCGGACTGCACCAGAGCTCCGAGGGCGAGGAGGCCGCGGACACTGCGCCGGCCGCCCCGGCACTCACCGGCATCCCGGCCCAGGCCGCCGCTCCGGCGTCGGCCGAGGAGCGGGAGCCCGCCCTGGTGGGCGCCCCCTCGGTGGCCCCCGACGACGATGCGCACATCCCCTCCTGGGCCCAGCCGGCCGCCGCGACGGCCACCCGGCCACTGGCCGCGTACGCCTCCGCCGGCGGCGGTGACGCCACCCCCACCGGCTCCGCGGTGCACGGGTTCGTCCGCACCGCGGACGGCACCCCCGTGCCGCGGTCCGCGGTGACGCTGATCTCGCTCGGCGGGCGGCAGCTGGGCCGCGCGGTCGCCCAAGCCAACGGCTCGTACGTGCTGAACGCCCCCGGCGCCGGCTCGTACGTGCTGATCGCCGCGGCCGACGGCCACCAGCCGCAGGCCTCCACGGTCGTCGTCGGCGAGGCGCCGCACAGCTACGACATCCTGCTCAGCGGCGTCAGCGGCCTCGGCGGCCAGGTCCGCAGCGCGGCCACCGGGGAGCCGGTCGAGGGCGCGATGGTCGTCGTCACCGACGTCCGCGGCGAGGTGCTGGCCACCGGACAGACCGGCGCCGAGGGCCACTTCGGCTTCGACGAGCTGGCACCGGGGACCTTCACCGTCGCCGTGAACGCCGCGCACCACCGTCCGGCGGCGCTGCCGGTCGAGGTCGGCGGCCAGGGCACGACCCGGATCGAGGTCGAGCTGCTGTCCGGCGCGCGGGTCTCGGGCACCGTCCGCGCGGGCGGCGCCGGCCGGCCGCTGTCCGATGCGCGGGTGACCCTGGTGGACGCGGCGGGCAACGTCGTGGCCACCTCGACGACCGGGGAGGACGGCGCCTACGCCTTCACCGACCTGGACGCCGGCGACTACACGGTCATCGCGAGCGGCTACCCGCCGGTCGCCACCGGCCTTGCGGTCGATGCCCGCGGGGTCGACGGATACGACGTCGCACTCGCCCACCCCGGGGACTGACCCACCGGGCCCCGGGGCATCTCCGGGGAGGCAAGACCCCGGGCCGGGGCGCGCGTTGAGCGGAGGCGCGCACCGGCCCGGGCCCAGGGCTCCGGCGGCGGCGTGACGTACAGGCAGGGGACGGCCTGCACGCCGCCGTCCGGAGCCCCCTCAGCACGGGGCAACCCCACCAGGCAACAAAAACGGGAGAGGCAATGACTTCGACGGGCGCGGGGCTGCGGGCCCAGATCCGCACGCGGGACGGCTGGGCCGTCCAGCACGCCGTACTGACCGTCACCGACATGACGGGCGCGCAGGTGCTGCGCGAAGCGGCGGACGAGGAAGGCGCCGTCCGCAGCGCACAGCCGCTGGCCCCCGGCCCGTACACGGTCATCGTGACGGCCGTCGGCTATGCGCCGGCCGCCGCCACGGCGATCGTGACGGCGAGCGGCCGGATGGACGTGGGCAGCGTCGTCCTGGCGCGGCAGGGCGGGGCCGAGCTGCCGCCGCCCGGCGCATGGACCATCGACCCGATGCACTCGACGGTGGCCGCGGTCGCCCAGCACCTGGGGATCTCCAGCGTGCACGGCCGGTTCACCGAGTTCGGCGGCCGGATCGAGATCGCCGAGGACCTGGCGGCGTCGCGGGTCGAGGCGGACATCAAGGCCGCCTCCATCGACACCGGCAACGGGATGCGCGACGGCCATCTGCGCTCCGAGGACTTCCTGAACGTCGAGGAGTTCCCGGAACTCACCTACCGCAGCTCGGGTCTGACACCGGCCGGCCCGGACCGCTGGACGGTGCACGGTGAGCTGTCGCTGCACGGTGTCGTACGGCCCGTGGACCTCGAACTGAGCTACCTCGGCACCGGCCCCGACCCCTGGGGCGGGGTGCGCGCCGCCTTCCGCGCCACCGCCGAACTGCGCCGCGAGGACTTCAAGATGAACTACAACCAGGTCGTGGCGGCCGGTATCGCGGCGATCGGGACGACGCTCAAGGTCGAGCTGGACATCCAGGCGGTGCAGGGCGAGAGCCTGCCGATGGGGTGAGAGCCTCCGCTCTCCCCCGGGCGCTCGCCGGTCAGTCGCCCGGCCGGTCGCGCATCGCCTCGATGCCCGCGATCTGCAGATCGAGCGCGAAGGCGAAGTCGCGGTCGCGCATCTCCCATACGGTGCTGCCGCCGCGGGCCGCCATGACCTTGGTGGAGTTCTCCAGCGTCTCCGCGAACTCCGGGCGGCCCTGGACCGCGGTCATCACCTGCTGGAAGTACTCGTCGACGGACATCCCCGCCTCCGCGCAACGGGCGTTGAACAGGCCCTCGATGGTGGCGAAGCCGTAGACGAACTGGAACACGGCGGACAGCCCGCCGGTGATCTGCTCCAGCGACAGCCCGCTCTCCTTCATCACCCGCATGCTGGCGTCGGAGAAGGCGGTGGAGTGCGGGCCGATGTTGATGTACGTGCCCACCAGCCGGGCCACCCAGGGGTGGCCGGTCAGCAGGGCGCGGTATTCGCCGGCCAGGGAGCGCAGATGGTCCCGCCAGTCCCGGCCGGGCTCGGCCTCGTCCGGCAGCCGCATCTCGCCCATGACGCTGTCCAGGGCGAGTTCCAGCAGGTCGTCCTTGGTGTCGACGTACCAGTAGACGGACATCGCGGTGACGCCGAGCTCGGCGGCGAGCCGGCGCATCGAGAACTTGGCCAGGCCCTCGGCGTCCAGCAGCCGGACCGTCGCCGCGACGATCTTGTCGAGGCCGAGTCCGGCCGGCTGGTCCGCCTTCCGTTTGAGCGGGGGGCGTTCGGTCAGCCAGACGCTGTTCGGCCGCTTCCCGGCGTGGCCGTCCGTCGCTGCCATGGCGCCTCCCTGTCCCTGAGCATCGTCGGGTCCGTCCCGTACGGGTGCGGTACGGACGGCCCCGACGTGCCCTTCACGATGCTGTGCTGTTCACGATGATGTGCCGTTCACGATCACTTCACCACCGATGCTATTCCGCCGCGGCGGAGGCCGGTTCCGGGCCGGACGGCGCGGCCGCCGTCTCCTGCTCCCGGCCCGCGCGCTCGGCCCGGCTCAGGAGGAGGGCGGCGAGCAGTCCGCCGAGGAAGACCGCGGCCGCACCGGCCAGCTGGCTGACGCCGATGCCGGCGGCGAAGGCGTCCTGGACGGCGGCCCGTTCGGCACCCGTACGGGTCCTGGCGAGCGCCGCGGGCAGCGAACCGGCGCCCGCCGCGACCAGCGGAAGCAGCGCCACGAAGCGGGAGTTGAGGACCGCGCCGAGCACGGCGACGCCCAGGCCCGTGCCGAACTCCATCAGGGTGCCGTTGACGCCGGCGCCCACCCCGGCCTTGGCCGGCGGGATCGCGGACATGATGGCGTTGGCCATCGTCGGCATGGCGAGCGCGATACCGATGCCCATCACGAT
Source organism: Streptomyces sp. 2323.1 (assembly GCF_900221035.1). NCBI lineage: Bacteria > Bacillati > Actinomycetota > Actinomycetes > Kitasatosporales > Streptomycetaceae > Streptomyces > Streptomyces sp. 2323.1. The sequence continues at coordinate 3,803,931 of NZ_LT907981.1, forward strand.
CAGGCCGGTCAGCAGGCCCGGGTAGCTGTGCCCGCCGAGCAGCGCTATGGCGGCGAGACCGGCCGCGAGCAGCGACATCCCCGAAATGATCATTCCCGGAGTGCCGACCTTGGGCATCAGACGGGCGCCCAGCCCGGTGAAGTTGATCAGTATGACGGTGACGGCGAGCGGCGCCATCCGCAGCCCCGCGTCCAACGGACCGTAACCGAGGACCAGTTGGAGGTGCTGGGTGAGCAGGAACAGCGAGCCGCCCATCCCGAAGGCGACGAGGATGCCCCCGGAGACCGCGCCGATGAACCGGCGGTTGCGGAAGAAGTGCATGTCCAGCATGGGGTACGGGACATACAGCTCCCACAGCACGAAGGCCGCGAGGCCGACGGCCCCGACGGCGGCGGAGACCAGCACCCGGCCGGACAGCCAGCCGGCCTGCGGCCCGGAGATGATCGCGAAGACCACCCCGCCCATGCCGATCATGGACAGCAGGGCGCCCGGCAGATCCGGTCGCTCACCGCCGCGGCTGCCGGACTCCGGGACGAGGGCGACGACGGCCGCCAGCGCCATAACGGCGACCGGCAGATTGACCAGGAACAGCGCACCCCACCAGAAGTGGTCCAGCAGCGAGCCGCCGATCAGCGGCCCGGCGACGAAGGCGAGGGAGTTGACCGAGCTCCAGATGCCGATGGCCTTGGGCCGCTCCGCGTCGTCGAAGATCTGCATGACGACGGCGAGGGTGGTGGTGACCAGCAGCGCACCGCCGACGCCCATGCCGGCGCGGGCGGCGATGAGCTGGCCGGGCGACTGGGCGAGGGTCGCACCGAGCGAGGCGAGGCCGAACAGCACCAGACCGGCGGCGAGCATCTTCTTGCGGCCGTAGCGGTCGGCGGAATTGCCTGCGGTGAGCAGCAGACCGGACTGCACCAGCGAGTAGGCGTTGATCATCCACTGGACGTCAGCGGTGGTCGCGCCCAGCTCACCGGTGAGCGAGGGGATGGCGACGTTGAGGACGGTGTTGTCGAGGATCACGGTCAACTGCGCGAGGCAGATGACGGCGAGGATCAGCCAACGGGCGGTGGGCCGGCCCGTCGGCTGAAGCGTGGTGGCTTCGGAGGCCACGGCGGACATACGGGCTCCCTGTACGGCGTATGGTGCGAGCAGATGCTTTACACCGTACAGGGAGAGTTATACGCCGTACATTTCATTTTCCGTGCGTGCCGGGGGAGGGGAGGCGGGGGCGGATCGGCCACCGGCCCGTCGGCTCGTCGGCCCGTCGGCTCGTCCGCGCGGGTCGCCCCTTCCGGGTTGTGCCTTACCGGTCAGGCCTTCCGCGTCAGGTCGTAGAAGGTGGCGCCGTCGACGGTGACCTTCTTGAAGGTCTTCTCCACCCAGGAGGTGATCTTCGAGGAGTCGCCGCTGGCGCCGCCTTGGCCGGCCCGTCCGCCGCCTTGGCCGCCCTGCCCACCGCCGGGGCCGCCCTTCCCGCCGCCGGGGCCAGCCCTTCCGCCCCGTCCGCCCGCGATGAAGTAGTGGATCTTTCCGTCCGTAACCTCCCGCGTGAACTGGGCGAGGGTCGGCGAGGGGTCGCTCCCGTTGAACCCGCCGATCGCCATCACCGGCTTCTGGGTGGCGAGTTGATAGCTCGCGGCGTTCTGGGAGCCGATGGCCGCGGCGGCCCAGGTGTAGTGCCCCGCGTCCTTCTCCACCAGCGCCTTGGCCCGGTCGCTCACCTTGCTGCCGTTGAGCAGACCGCCCATCCCGCGGCGCTGGCCGAAGCCGCCCGGGAAGCCCTGCCGACTCCCCTGCTTGCCACCCCGGACCGGACCGCCGGCGCCCGGCGGCAGACCCGGACCACCCTGGCCCGCGCCCGGTGCACCACCCGGCGCACCCCCATGGTTGCCACGCCACATACCGGCCCGCCGGCCGCCGGGGAAGCCTCCGCCGGGCCCGCCCATGGCACCCCGTACCGCAGGCCCGGCCGTGATGATCGACCCGCCCTTGGGGGTGTTGACCGTATCGAGGGTGTACGCCACCGGACCGGCCAGCGCCGTCACCACCCCGAGCCCGGCCGCGAGCACCGCGATCCGCCGGCCCGCGACACCCCGCGGCACTCCGTCCCGTCCTGCGGCCTCCCCGCCGTCCGCTGCCGCCGCCTTGGCCGCCCCCGCCCGGGCCGTCGCCAGCAGACCGGCCGCCGCGAGCAGACCGAGCGCCAGCACCGTCCAGCGCAGCCACGGCAGCCACTCCGGCGACCGGTTCAGCAGCACGAACGACCAGCCGGCGGTCACCGAGACCGTCCCGGCCAGCACCAGCGGAGCGAGCCGCCCACCGCGCCGCCACAACAGCGCCGAGCCCATCCCGACCAGCGCCGCGATGTACGGGGCCAGCGCGATGTTGTAGTACTGGTGGAAGATCCCGGACATGAAGCTGAAGATCGTGAAGGTCATCAGCAGCGCGCCGCCCCAGACCAGGAACTCCGCGCGCTGAGCTGCCTGTTCGGCGTCCACCGCGCGGCGGGCTCGCCACAGCACGCACACCGCCGCCACCAGCAGGATCAGCGCCGCGGGCAGCAGCCACGAGATCTGCCCGCCCATGTCGGCCGAGAACAGCCGGGTGATCCCGGTCTGCCCCCATCCACCCCCGCCGCCACCGGGACGACCGCCACCGCCGACACTGCCGGTCTCGTTGCCGCTGATCCGCCCGAGGCCGTTGTAGCCGAAGGTCAGCTCCAGGAAGCTGTTGTGCTGCGAACCGCCGATGTACGGGCGCGAGGACGCCGGCCACAGCTCGACGACCGCCACCCACCAGCCGGCGGACACCACCATCGCCAGCCCGGCGAGCAGTAGTTGACCGAACCGCCGGCGCAGCGCGACCGGTGCACAGCAGGCGTACACCGCGGCCAGCGCCGGCAGGATCAGCCACGCCTGGAGCGTCTTGGTGAGAAACCCGAGCCCGAAGCAGACCCCGGCCAGCACCAGCCACTTCGTACGGCCGTCCGCAAGGGCGCGCAGTACGGCGGCGATGGCGCAGACCATCAGCAGGCACAGCAGCGCATCGGGGTTGTTGAACCGGAACATCAGCGCCGCGACCGGCGTCACCGCCAGCGCCCCGCCCGCGAGCAGCCCGGCGCCCGCCCCGAACCGCCGCCGCACGGCCGCGTACAGCACCCCGACCGTGGCCACGCCCATCAGCGCCTCGGGCACCAGGATCGCCCACGAGCCGAGCCCGAAGATCCGTACCGACAGCGCCATCGGCCACAGCGCGGCCGGCGGCTTGTCGACGGTGATGGCGTTCGCCGCGTCGGAGGAGCCGAAGAAGAAGGCCTTCCAGCTCTCGCTGCCGGCCTGCACGGCGGCCGAGTAGAACTGGTTGGCATAGCCGGAGGAGGACAGGCTCCAGAGGTAGAGCACCGCTGTGACCAGCAACAACGCCAGCAGCGCCGGTCGCGCCCAGCGAGGGTCGGCCACCGGCGGCGCGGCGGACGGCCCCCGGGAGGCCGACGACGCCGGCCGCGCTCCCTCCGGTGACGTCACGGGGGTCGGATACGGCGGCCGGGCCGGCGTGCCGGGCGGGTGCGGGGTCATCGGGCGCTCCTGAAGAAGTCGTTGCGGTCGTGCGGGGCGGGCGGCGGCACCGCGGCGGTCTCATCCGCTCGCTCACGCTCCGGAAAGACCCAGGCGCGGAAGAGCAGGAACCGCAGCACGGTCGCCGCGAGGTTGGCGGCCACCAGCACCGCGAGTTCGGTGCCGTGCGCCGGGGTGGCGCTGGCGGCGTCGAGAGCGGCGAGGGAACCGCTGGTCAGGGCGAGCCCGATGGCGAAGACCACCAGCCCCTGGGCCTGGTGACGGACCACCCGGTCCCGGCCCCGTACGCCGAAGGTCAGCCGCCGGTTGGCGGCCGTATTGCCGAGCGCCGAGACCAACAGGGCCGCCGCATTGGCCGGTTGCGGCCCCACGCCGAGCCGGAAGAGGGAGTACAGGCCGAGATAGCACAGGGTGCTCAGCGCGCCGACGACACAGAAGCCGACGAGCTGACGGGCCAGCCCGCCCGGCACCCCGGACAGCTCACGGTCGCGCGGATCGTCCCCGAACGGCCGGGCCAGCCGGTCCAGCGGCAGCGCACCGGTCGCCAGCGCCCGCCCCACCCGCCACACGCCCTTGAGGTCGTCGGTGGCCGTCCGCACGAGGTGCACGGTGCTGTCGGGGTCGTCGACCCAGTCCACCGGCACCTCGTGGATCCGCAGCCCGGCCCGCTCCGCAAGGACCAGCAACTCGGTGTCGAAGAACCAACCGGTGTCCTCGACCATCGGCAGCAGCCGCGCGGCGACGTCACCCCGGACGGCCTTGAACCCGCACTGCGCATCGGAGAACCGTGCGGCGAGCGAGCCGCGCAGAATCAGGTTGTAGGCGCGCGAGAGGAACTCCCGCTTCGGCCCGCGCACGACGCGGGCGCCGCGGTTGAGCCGGGTGCCGATCGCCAGATCCGAGTGCCCGGAGATCAGCGGCGCCACCAGCGGCAGCAGCGCGTTGAGGTCGGTGGACAGATCGACGTCCATGTACGCCAGCACCGGCGCCTCGGACAGCGACCACACGGTGCGCAGCGCCCGCCCGCGCCCCTTCTCCTCCAGCCGCACCGCCGTGACCTCGTCGATCGCCTCGTCGAGCCGGGCGGCAACCTCCGGCGTACGGTCCGTGCTCGCGTTGTCGGCGATGGTGATCCGGAAGGTGTACGGGAAGGTGCGGACGAGGTGCTCGTGCAGGCGCAGCACACAGCGTTCGAGGTCGCGGTCCTCGTTGTAAACGGGGACCACCACATCCAGCACGGTCCTGATCTGGCCGAGCCGCAGATGCTCGCGGGGCGGCAGGGAGCCCAGCGGTTGGCCGGGCGGCTGTGTCGTCGTCATGCCCACGACACTCGCCAACCCCGCTGTCACGGCGGTGTGCTGAGGCTGTGGCTGGGCTATGAGTGGGGGGCGGGGGGTGTGGGTGGGGGTGACGGGGGCGTGTGCGGGGGTGCGTGGGCGGGTGCCTTTACGGGGGCGGGTGCGGGCGCCGGGGTCCGGTCGGGGGCAGGTGTGGGGCCGTACGCGGGCCCGTGTGCGTCCGGCGACCCGGCGGCGGCCGGCGCAGCGTCCGACGTGGCCGCCGGCAGCCTCACCGTGAAGACGGTCCGTCCCGGCACGCTCTCCACCCCGACCGTGCCCCCGTGCGCGGCGACCACCGCCTGCACGATGGCGAGGCCGAGCCCCGTGCTCCCGGCGGTCCGCGAGCGCGAGGCATCGCCCCGCGCAAAGCGCTCGAAGACATGCGGGAGCAGCCCGGCCGGAATGCCGGGTCCGTCGTCCTGCACGTCCAGCCGCACCGCGCCGCCGCGGCCGGCCACGCGCACCCGGGCGGTCACCGTGGTCCCCTCCGGCGTATGGGTACGGGCGTTGGCCAGCAGATTCACCAGGACCTGGTGCAGCCGCCCCCCGTCGCCGTACACCAGCGCCGGCTCGTCGGGCAGCTCCAGCCGCCACCGGTGACCGGGTCCCGCCACCCGCGCATCGCTCACCGCATCGACCACCAGCGGCGACAGATCGGTGCCCGCATACGAAAGCGGCCGCCCGGAGTCGAGCCGGGCCAGCAGCAGCAGGTCCTCCACCAGCCCCGTCATCCGCTCCGCCTCCGACTCGATCCGCCCCAGTGCGTGCCGGGTCTCCGGCCCCGGCTGCTCCCGTCCGCGCCGGGTCAGCTCGGCATAGCCGCGGATCGACGCGAGCGGCGTGCGCAGCTCATGGCTGGCGTCGGCGACGAACCGCCGGACCCGCATCTCGCTCTCCTGACGGGCCGAGAGCGCCGCACCGACATGCCCCAGCATCCGGTTCAGCGCCGCGCCGACCTGCCCCACTTCCGTCCGCCCGTCCGACTCGGACGCCGGCACCCGCACATGCAGCGCCACCTCGCCCCGGTGGAGCGGGAGTTCGGAGACGCGGGTGGCGGTCGCGGCGACCCTGCGCAGCGGCCGCAGCGCGATACCGACCATCGCGGATCCGGCGATCCCGGCCGCGATCAGCCCGGCCAGCGTCACACACCCCTCGATGAGGACGAGCCGGCCGACCGTGTCCTGGACATAGCGCAGCGGCAGGCCGAGCACCAGCGAGCCGTGCTTGGCGGACTGCACCCGGTAGTCCCCCAGCCCGGGCACCTCAGCGGTGTGCGGCCTGCCGTCCCGCGGGACCGCGTTCAGCGCGGCGAGCTGGTTCCCGTCCAGCGACGCCAGCCGGTCCTCGGGCAGCCGCCTGGTCGCGTTGCTCAGCTTGGCCCCGTCCTGGACCGTCCCGTCGGGTCCGATCCGCGCCCCCACCGTCCCCAGGGGCTGCCCCCCGAGCGCCACAAAGTCCAGGTCATTGTCATGAAGCCGCATCGGATCGTGCGGCCGCGGGGCCTCCACCCGGTGCACGGAGTCCTTGACCTGCCGGTCCAACTGCCCCTGCAGATAGGCGTGCAGGGCAATGGTCGTCACCGTCCCGATGACCGCCCCGACGACGGCGATCATGACCACGGCCGACACGACGAGCCGGGTACGGAGGGACCAGCGGCGCCGGGGGGTGGGGGCGGGTGGGGTCGGCGCGAGGGGAAGGGACTCGGTCGGCTGGTGCAGCCCCGGCGTCTCGTCCGGTTCGCTCGGCTCCCGCCGCCCGGATGTCGTAAAAGCGCCCTGCGGGCCAGGCTTCCCGCTCCCCGTCCGGCCGGCCGCCCGCCCGGTCAGTCGTCTACCCACCGGGCTTGATCAGATAGCCCGCGCCCCGGCGGGTGTGAATCATCGGCGCCCGCCCCGCATCGATCTTCCGCCGCAGATACGAGATGTAGAGCTCCACGACGTTGGCCTGGCCCCCGAAGTCATAGCTCCAGACCCGGTCGAGGATCTGCGTCTTGCTCAGCACCCGCCGCGGATTGCGCATCAGATAGCGCAGCAGCTCGAACTCGGTGGCCGTCAGATGGATCTCCTGGCCGTCCCGCCACACCTCATGGCTGTCCTCGTCGAGCACCAGATCGCCCACCGTCAGCCGCGACTCGCTCCGCGCGGCCGCCGCCCCGGCCCGGCGCAGCAGCCCCCGCAGCCGGGCCACGACCTCCTCCAGGCTGAACGGCTTGGTGACATAGTCGTCGCCGCCCGCGGTCAGCCCGGCGATCCGGTCCTCGACCGCGTCCTTGGCGGTCAGGAACAGCACCGGAACATCCGGCAGTTCACGCCGCAGCCGTCCGAGCACCGTCAGCCCGTTCATGTCCGGCAGCATCACATCGAGCAGCACCGCATCCGGCCGCCAACTACGGGCGCAGCGCAGCGCGCTCGCGCCGTCTCCCTCCGCCCGGATGTCCCATCCCTCGTAGCGCAGCGCGAGGGACAGCAGATCTGCGAGCGAGGACTCGTCGTCCACGACCAGGACCCGTACGGGACTGCCGTCGGCCCGCAACAGCTCCGGCTGCTTCGCGGGCGCCCCCCTGGAGGACGAGGCCGAAGCCGGCGTACGAAACGACGCTGAGGACGACGAAGTCACGGTCATGTCAGCGAGCTTGGGACACCGCCGTGAAAGCTTCCTTGCGCCTTTCTGTGAATTTCCTGAGAATCCCCCTTGCTTCGCTTCCCCCTCCCCCGGGGGCCCCGCCCCCACCCCACCCCACCCCACCCCGCTCCAACCCCCGCGCCGGCCCAAGAACGGCAACCCACCAGGGGCAGCTCGCCAGCGGCAACCCACCGGGGGCAGCCCCCCAGCGGCAGACCGCCAGCGCCCCCCGGCTGAGCCACCAACGGCCTGCCAGAGCCTGCCCGTTGGGGCTGGCTCGCGGGTTCGGTCGGGCCGTCCCACCCCGGCCGTGCGCGTCCCCGACCGACCTGGGCCGCCCCCCGCGCGGTCCAGGTCGATCACCACATGCAAAGCATCGCACCAGCCACTGACAATCGCCCTGACCAGCACATTCGCTCCGTACGCACCCCCACCCGGCGCCCGCCGACACCACCTAGGCCCCCACGCCGACACCTCCACAGACGCCTACCGGTGGCCGCCCGCGGACGCACACCGACACCGCCAAGGACACCGACCGCAACACCCCACGCAGCCCGTCCCGTCGCCGCCCTCGTCGCCGGTGCCGTGGCCGCCCCATCGCCCGTCCCGTCGCCGGTGCCGTGGCCGCCCCATCGCCCGTCCCGTCCGCCCATCCCCGGCCCACTCTCCTCCCAGGTGCCGCGTACCGTCACACCATGAGACTCCTCGCCCTCTCCGGCAGTCTGCGGGCACGCTCCTCCAACGGCGCGGTGCTGCGCTCCGCCCTCGCCCTCTGGGACGGCCCGACCGCCCTCGCGGACATCGGCGCGCTCCCGCACTTCAATCCCGACCTGGACGGCGAGGACGCCACACCCCCCGCCCCCGTCGCCGCCCTGCGCACCGCGGTCGCCGCCGCCGATGCCCTGCTCCTCGTCAGCCCCGAGTACGCACACGGCGTCCCCGGCGTCCTCAAGAACGCGCTCGACTGGCTGGTCAGCAGCGGCGAATGCGTCAACAAGCCCGTCGCGGTGATCACCGCGTCACCGTTCCCCACCGGCGGCGACCACGCCAACGCCCAGCTCCGCGAGACCCTGCGCATGATGACCGGCGGGGTCGTGACGGCGGCGTGCCGTGAAATCCCTGCCATCGGCCCGAAGATCGACCCGGCCACCGAACGCGTGGCGGACGAGGAGACCCTCGCCGATCTGGGCGTGGCCATGACTCACCTGGCCACGGCCGCCGCTTCCCCGCTCACGCCCTGACCCCCGCCCCGGAACGCCCGACAGCCCCGGCAGGCACCCACCCCACCGTTCGCCGACCCGACCCGCCCCGCTCCCTCACACGCCGAACAACCGCGCCGCGTTCCCGTAACAGACCCCCCGCAGCCACTCCTCGCCCAGCTCCAGCCGGGTGAGTGCCTCCAGCGCATGCGCGTACCCGTAGGGGATGTTGGGGAAGTCGCTGCCGAACAGCACCCGTTCGCCGAGGTCCTTCAGCCGAGCGAGCTCCTCCCGTGGGAACGGCGCGGCCCGCTCGGAGAAGTCGGTGAAGGCCATCGTCGTATCGAGGTGCACACCGGGATAGCGCTGTGCGAGGTCCAGGAAGTCGGCGTACTCCGGCATCCCCATGTGGGCGATGATCAACCGCAGCCGGGGATGGCGGGCCAGCACCCGCGCGATCGGGTCGGGCCCGGTGTGCTTGCCGGGCGCCGGTCCCGAGCCGCAGTGGATGACCACCGGCACACCTGCCTCCGCGAGCGCACCCCACACCGGTTCGAGCTGCGCATCGGCCGGGTCGTACCCGCCCACCTGCACATGCGCCTTGAAGACCCGGGCCCCGTCCCCGAGTTCGTCGCACACGTACCGGCCGGCACCGTCCTCCGGAAAGAACGTCGCGGTCCGCAGACAGCCGGGCGTACGGGCCGCGAAGCCGGCCGCCCAGCCGTTGAGCCACTGCGCCATTCCCGGCTTGTGCGGATAGATCATCGAGGTGAATGCCCGTACCCCGAAGCCGCGCAGCACCGCCAGCCGCTCGTCCTCCTCGAACCGGTAGGCGATCGGCCATGCCTTGCCCACCAGCGGCCCGGCCGCGTCGAAGTACGCCCAGACCTTCGCCATCACCCGCTCGGGCATGAAGTGCGTATGCACATCGATCAGCCCCGGAAGCCCCAACTCCCGCCAGAACGCGCCGACCCGCTCATCACCGTCCGCCACGCCGGGCCCCTCCCCTTACGGTTGCGCCCCTACGGACCCCGCCCGGCACGGGCTACCTGCACCATGCACCAGCTACCTGTACCCAGCATCTAACGCCCCCACCGGCCCTCGGAACAATCCCCATCAGTCACTTTCCCCCCGGCCAACACTCCCCACCTCGGCCCCCACCCGGCGCACCACCCCCCGCCTCAGAACAACCCCTCCTGCCCAACCCCCTCCCGCTCCCCCACCCCAGCTACCGCGGCCCGCACCGGAACCGTCGTCACCCGCCCCCCAGCCGCCCCCAACACCCACCCCGACAACACCCGCGCATCCATCACCGCAACCACCCCACCAACCCCCGGCCCGTCTCCCTGCCCCCGCCCCCACTCCCCCGCCAACCGCAGATACACATCCGCCCCCACCCCGGCCAGCACCTCCCCCACCACTTCCGCCCCCGCCGTCATCCCACCCAGCTCCGCCACCTCACCCGGAATCCGGTCGAGCCCGAACAGCTCCGTATGGTCCGTACACGCGAACTCCACCTGCTCCAGCGTCTCCGGCCAGAGCGCCGGCTCCTGTGCCCTGGCGTGCAGTCGGGCAAGCTCGGCCACCCGGTCCGCCACCGGGGGCAGCGCCCCGCGCGCCGCCCGCTTCGCCGACTTCGTGAACCTGTCGGGCACCGCCAGCGCGCTCCCCAGCACCGCCTCCGCCCGCCGCGCCGCCATCAGCGGCCCGCGCCCCAGCCATGCGTACGCCACCGCGCCCTGCTCCACCAGCCGGGCCGCCCCTCGCTCGGCAGCCGTGATCCCCACCTTCAGCAGGCCGGGCCCGAAGTACGCGAGATAGACGCCGTACGGACGCGGATCGTCGGCCATGGTGTCCGCCGCCACCGAACGCGACCGGTCCAGCTGGGCGCAGCGCGCGCACTGGTCCTTGGCGCTCGCCCCGTCGAGCACCGCGTCGTACGGGCACACGATCCATCGGCCGGCCCGCCGCACCCCCAGACAGCGCCGCTCCCCCTGCGCGGCGAAGGCCAGCGTCTTGCCCGCGCGGAGCAAGCTCGTCCGCTCCGCACCGCGCTCGGCGCAGTACCAACCGAGCCGCTGACCGAACCGCCCCTCCGGCTCCGGCCCGCCGCCTGACCAGCGCGGTCCCGTACATCGCCACACACCGCCAGCGTACGACCACCCACTGACAACGCGGCCGCCCTCAGCCCCCGCCGCCGTTCGGCCCGCCCCCGTTCCCCGGCGACCCCCGAAACGTGCTCCGATAGGCCCGCGGCGAGACCCCCACCGCCGACTGCAGATGCTGCCGGAGCGAGGCCGCCGTCCCGAAGCCCGCCTCCGCCGCGATCCGGTCCACCGTCAGCTCCGTCTCCTCCAGCAACTGCCGGGCGCGCTCGATCCGTTGCTGCGTCAGCCACTGGAGCGGCGAGACCCCGGCCTCCTCCCGGAAGCGCCGTGTGAAGGTCCGTACGCTCATCGACTCCCGCGCCGCCAGTTCCCGCAGACTCAGCGGCCGGTCCAGATGGTCCAGCGCCCAGGCTCGCGCCGCGCCCGTGGAGGACACCTGCGGCTCCGGCACCGGCCGCTGGATGTACTGCGCCTGGCCGCCCTCCCGGTGCGGCGGCACGACCGTCCGCCGCGCCACCTCGTTGGCCACCGCCGCCCCGTGATCACACCGGACCATGTGCAGACACAGATCGATCCCGGAGGCGACGCCGGCCGCCGTCAGCACCTCGCCGCAGTCCGTGTACAGCACGTCCGCATCCAGCTCGACCGAGGGAAACAGCCGACGGAAATCGTCCACCGACCGCCAGTGCGTGGTCGCCCGCCGACCGTCCAGCAAACCGGCCGCGGCCAGCACGAACGCCCCCGTACAGATCGACGCGATCCGGGTGCCGGGCCGGATCCGCCCCAGCGCCTGGGCCAATTCCGTACTCAGCCGCCCGGCACCACACCCCTCGCTGCGGTCGTAGTCCGCCCCGGATGCCGGTACGACCACGGTGTCGGCCGTCGCCAGCGCCTCCGGCCCATGCGCGACCTGCACCGTGAAGTCCGTGTCCGTCAGCACCTCACCCGGCCGCAGCGCACAGGTCACCAGCTCATACAGCCGCTCCCCGTCCGCCGACCGCGCCTCCCCGAAGATCCGGTGCACGATGCCGACCTCCATGGGCAGCATCCCGTCCCGCACCAGCACCACCACCCGGTGCCGCCGCCCGCCCTCCGGGACGACCCGGCCGCTGCTCCCCTTCACACCCATGGCCCGATCCTTGCACACATTGACCATCGGGCCACTCGTTCGTCCCCCTTCCATGCGCGGAGAGTGGACGACATGAAGGTCCTCTGGCTGTTCGCCCACCCCGACCAGCGCTCACTGAGCGGCGCCCTCATGACCGAAGGCCTGCGCACCCTCGACGCCCACGGCCACCAGCACCGCGCCTCCGACCTGTACGCCATGAAGTGGAACCCGGTGGTCGACGCCGCCGACTACGACCACGACCCGACCGACCGCCTCCTCGTCGGCGAGGCCTCCCAACGCGCCTACACAGACGGCCACTTGGCCCCCGACATCCGCGCCGAACAGGAAAAACTCACCTGGGCCGACACCTTGATCGTCCAGTTCCCCCTCTGGTGGTACGGAATGCCCGCCATCCTCAAGGGCTGGTTCGACCGTGTCTTCGTCAAGGGCTTCGCCTTCGGCCTCACCGACCCCGCCACCGGCCGCCCCCTGCGCTACGGCGCCGGCAAACTCACCGGCAAGCGCGCCCTGGTCGTCACCACCGCCGGCGCCCGCGCCGCCACCCTCGGCCCCCGCGGCGTCAACGGAGACCTCAACGACCTCCTCTTCCCCCTCCAGCACGGCACCCTCTGGTACACGGGGATCTCCGTCGTCCCGCCCCTTCTGATCCCCAGCGCGGACCGCGCCACCCCGACCGCCTACGCCACCGCCGCCACCCGCCTACGCGAGCGCCTGCGCACCCTCCCCACCACCGACCCGCTCCCCTTCCGCCACCAAAACGGCGGCGACTACGACGACAACCTCCTCCTACACCCCGACCTGCCCCAGCCGTCCCCCCTCCCCACCGGCCCGGCCGCCCACTACACAGCCCCACCCCCACCGGTCCACCTCTGACCCCCGAACCACATACAAAAAAGCCGCAGACCCGGTGGAAGCGAATTCCACCGGGTCTGCGGCATCAGTAGCGGGGACAGGATTTGAACCTGCGACCTCTGGGTTATGAGCCCAGCGAGCTACCGAGCTGCTCCACCCCGCGTCGGCAAACCAAACCCTACGCGACTCCCGCACCAACACCTAATCGTTTTCCCCGGCCCTACCCCGCATCCCACAACTGCCTCCCCTTGGGCCGACGTGCACTTCTGCCCGCCACGACCGTGCCCTACGTCCACGACGCCCCCCCGCGGCCACCCTCCGCCGCCCTGGACGAGGTCGGTTGCTGTAGTTGCTGCATTTCCCTGCTGTACGGGCCACCGAAGGGGCAGCCTCCGCGTGCGCGCCGTCCGGGTGCTCGCCGGCAGCTGCATCACAGTCCGGTGCGGTGGATGTAGGAGATGACGGTCAGGCTCTCGTCCTCGATGTTCCACGGTGAGGTGCAGTGGAGGATGCCACCGGTCGTCGTCGCGGGCTGGGGCGGCACGTCGGCCGGATTCCGTGTCCGATCGTTGCGATCTCCGTCGGCCTTGTCGGGTCCCGACGCCATCGCTTCCGGCTTCACGGCCACGTCAGGGGCTCGCGGACCCAGGCGACAACTCTCATGCCTTCGACTCGAACAAGGCGGAAGATTGTCTGAAATTGCGTCGCTCTAGCGATTGATCCTTTGTACCGTCAGACAACTACTGAACGGGGGGATCTCCATGATTCGTCGTGTCTCACTGGCAGCCGCCGCGTGTGCGGCCGTTGGTTTCTCTCTTCTCACTGTTCCGGCCCATGCGGCCGGAGCCGAGGCGGCGCCCACCCACGCGTCGCAGAAGGTGATGTCCGGGTCGGACCATGTCAAGTGCACCAGCTTGAGCAAGGGGCAACTCTGCATCGTCATGAACAGCCGGCCCCAGTCCATCGATGTCATCTACACCAAAAAGGGTGGCGCGAACATCAAGGCGCAACTCGGGTATCGCATGAACGGGTCGTCGTCGTACGCCGGGCTGGAGACCATCAGCGACGGCGACCGGGCCACCAACACCTGGAAGATGAGCTGGCCCTGCAAGAGCGCCGTTGGCCTGCTCAAGGTCCAGGGGCAAGGGACCTTCGAAACCCCGTCGGCGACGTTCCCGGGCTGCTGATGAGGTAGCACAGGACACCAAGGACCCCAAGGGGCCCGCCGGGAGCGGGCCCCTTTCGCATGTCCGCCGCCAGGAGCAGGTGCCCACCACACCAGGGGTGCACCATGAGCGACACCTCGACGAGCAGCACCCTCGCCGTCGCGCCGCAGGGAGGCCCAGCCACGCCGCCGACTGAGCAGACCCCGACCGGCACCGCGCCGAAACCCGACCGCGCCCGCGCCGCCCACCCGCTGGTCACCCTGAAGGTTCACCCGAAGATCGCGCAGCGGATCCTCCGGCACTCGCAGATCGCGATGACGATGGAGGTCTACGCCGAAGCGAGTGAGGAAGAGGTGCGCGCCGCCCTCGGCAAGCTCTCGGAAGCGATGGGTCGCGCCGGCTGACGCGGTTGCTGTACTTCGCTGCTGTACGGCACGAAAAAGCCCCCGTCCGGATTACCCGGCGGGGGCTTTGACCTGCTGTGCGCTCGGCAGGATTCGAACCTGCAACCTTCTGATCCGTAGTCAGATGCTCTATCCGTTAAGCTACGAGCGCTTGGCTTTCCGGCGGTTTTTCTTGCCGGTCGGCGTTGCGGGAACAACATTACATGACCTGCGCCGTGAGGCGAAATCCATTGCCCGTAGCGCGGCTGACCTGCAGAAACGCCTCTCTCGGGGGTGTTCTCGGGGTTACTTGGGCCAGGGGGCGTTCTCGATGATCCGGGCGAAGTTCGGGCGGGTGTAGCCCTCTTCGGAAGCGGTGCCGGACGTCGGCCGTCAAGAGCGCCGAAGGTGGCGAGGGTCCCGAGGGCGTCGAGTTCGATGGCGGTGGTGACGCGCGCCACATCCGGACCACGTGGTGCGGGATCTCCGGAGCGATGGGGAGGGGGTGCCCTCCCAGGCCAGGCCGCTGCTGCCCCGGCCCGCCGCGCATGGACGGAACCCAGGACACCGGCCGTCGGGGCCGGAAGCCAGGCGGAACACCAGGCCCAAAGCTCCAGCGGACCCGAGCAGCGATCCAGGTCGTGATCATTCCGGCCCGGAAAGCGCTCAGGCCCCAGTCGAGGAGACCAGGGCCTGAGCGAAGAAGAGCGGAGGCGGAGGGATTTGAACCCTCGATGGGGGGTAAGCCCCAAACCGCATTAGCAGTGCGGCGCCATAGACCGGACTAGGCGACGCCTCCACACACTCCACGCGCGCACATGAACGCTGTGGCGTGTCCAGATGATGGCACAGCTCCAAGGGCTGTCACCAATCGCCCCCTACGGTACTAGGCGCGCGGGCCGCCCGGCAAAGACGTTCCTGCAGCGCAACGTCGGGGGCGGCGGCGCGTTAGGAGTGTGGGGCCGTCGCGACGCCGTTGTCGTGCGCCCCCGGCGTGTACGCACCCCGTGCCGCCCCGCACTCGCCTCTGGAGCCTGTGATGCCGCACCACCGGACGTCATCCCTCTTCTCCGCTGCCGCAGCCGCAGCCGTCGGCGCCAGCGCCACGGCCGGCGCCCGCCGGTCCGCCACGGCGGCCATGGTGTCGCTCGCCTCCGCCGCCGTGCTGGCCCTGGCGGCGCCCGTCGCATCCGCCGCCCCGATCCCGCTGCCGCATCACTGGTCCGGTGACGGCCTCGTCGGCGCCGGCCACCATGCCGCCGGCCCCCGCACGCCCGACGGTCACTACCTCCCGGCCGGCCACGGGCCGGCGGCGCCCGCGCTCGCGGTCGGCGACCACCTCACCGTCACCGTCCAGCACTCCGGCTCGGCGCGGACCGACGGCACCTTCGAGCTGTATTGCCACCCCGGCGGCGGCAACCACCTCCATGTCAAGGACGCCTGCGCGAAGCTCGACGGGATGACGAGGTGGGGCAGGGACCCGTTCGCCGCCGTGCCGCAGGGTGCGAACTGCACGATGATGTACGGCGGCCCGGCCACCGCCCATGTCACCGGGACCTGGGCGGGGCGTCCCGTCAACGCGGATTTCCGGCGCACCAATGGGTGTGAGATCGACCGCTGGGGGCGCTTCGAACCCCTGCTCCCCTCGACCCGTTCATGACCCGGTTCATGCCGTAGTAGCGCGGCAGGTCAGGACGAGGGGCACATGTCGGGCGTGCGGTGAGTCGCACAAGGCCGCGGCATTACCTCCTCGTCATCCGCCTCCGCGTCCCGGGCAAGTGCCCGTAGACTCCATCCCAGCGATCCGCCACGGTGGATCGGCAAGGTGCGGTAACAGGGAGGAAGCGTCGTCGTGAGCAGCAGGCCATCCCGAGGCGCTGCTCGCCTCGCAGCCATACTCGACGCCCTCCCCGACGCCCTGTTGCTCGTGAACTGCAACGGCACGGTCGTCAACGCCAACACCATCGCGCTGGAGACCTTCGAGGCGCCGGGCACCGCCCTCGTGGGGCGCGGGCTGCTCGATCTGCTGCCGTCCTTCGACTCCAAGCGGATCCCGGGTTCCATGCGGCGCCGGGACGAGGAGGAGGAGCGCACCCGTACGAAGCCGACGCGGATGGTCGCGCGGCGGACGGACGGGACCGAGCTGCTGGTCGAGGTGACCAGCGCGAATCTGGAGGACGGCCGGACGCCGTACGAGTCGGCCTTCGAGGCCGCGTACGCCGATCACCGCAACGGCTATACGGGCAACGAGCTGCTGATGCTCGTGGTCCGTGATCTGACCGGGACGCTGGACACCGAGACCGAGCTGGCCCGCCAGCAGCGGCAGACCGAGATGATCCTGCGGGCCGCGGCCGAGGGTGTGATCGGGGTCGACGCCGAGGGCAAGGTCGTGCTCGTCAATCCGTCCGCGGCGCAGATCCTCGGCTACCGGGCGAGTGAGCTGGGCGGCAAGGAGCTGCATCCGCTGATCCACCATTCCCGGGCGGACGGCTCGGCGCTGCCGTGGGAGGACACCCCGCTGGCCGACACGCTCAAGTCGGGGCGCAAGCACCGGGTGCGCGGGCAGGCGCTGTGGGCGAAGGACGGGCGTGCGGTGTCCGTCGATCTGACGACGGCGCCGGTGCGGGACGGGGATCAGCTCGTCGGCGCGGTGATGACCTTCACCGACCGCCGCGCCTTCGATGCGCTGGCGGCCCGCCACACCCAGCTGCTGGCGGTGCTCGACCAGGCGCTGCGCGGGCCGCTGGAGGAGCTGAAGGGCGAGCTGGGCACGCTCGCCTCCGACCCGGCCGGGCAGCTGTGGCCCGAGGCGAACCAGATCCTGCACCACCTCGCGGCCGGCCACGCTCGGATGACGACGCTGGTGGACAACGTCCTGAGCTATCAGCGGCTGGACTCCGGCAAGGAGAAGCTCAACCGCACGAAGGTTTCGCTGGACGCCGTGGTCGCGGCGGGCGTGGAGGGCGCGGTCGAGCTGATCGGGCCGGGCCGGGCGCAGTTCGCGGTGCATGCGCCGCCGATAGAGGCGACGGTCGACGCGGAGCGGATCGCCCAGGCGCTGTCGCATCTGATCGCGGATGTCGCGGGGGTCGATTCGACGGGCCGGATGCCGGCCGGTGAGGCCGCCCTGGGCGGGCGGTCGGGGCCGATCCCGGGCGATTCGACGATCGTGGTGGCGGCGGCCAAGCGCGGTGATGTCGTACGGATCGAGGTGCGCGGGCCGTTCGGCGGCGGCGATCCGGTTCATGAGCCGATCGTCCGCGGCATCGTGCGGCAGCACGGCGGGCTGATGCAGACGCACGAGATGCCGGGGGCGCCCGGCGGTGGGTCCGGTGCGGGCGGCAGCTCGTACGTGCTGGAGCTGCCGGTGGCGGCGGACGGCGCGGCGCTGGACGGCGCGACGGCCGGGGCGGACCGGCCGGCCGAGCTGACCGGCAACGAGACGACGGTGATGCCGGTGCCGGCCGCGCGTGCGCGGGGCACCCAGGGCGATGCGGCGGACCCCGCCGCCGGTGAACGTCCGGACGACGAAGGCGGCGAGGGCCCCGCCGGTGGTGACGGCGGAACCGGTGGATCCGGCCGGCCGCTCGGCGGTGGTGGTGCGGGACACGGCGCGGTGCCGGCCCCGGCGGGCGGGGCGCAGCCGACCGGTCGCCGGCGGGCGCGGCACTCGGGCGCGGAGCAGGGAAGCGAGACGGGCTCCGGTGCCACCGACGGTGGCCCGGGAGCGCATCCGCAGCACGGTGACGGGACGAACGGTGCGGGGCTGCCGCCGGGCATGGCGGGGGCCGAGGGCGTGCCGCCGACCGGACGGCGCCGGGCGCGGCAGGGGGCGACGGAGGGCGGCGGCCTGCCCGCGCTCCCCGCCGGTGCGAACGGGGCGGCGCCGCAGCGGCCGGGCCACGGGACGGCCGGCGAGCATGGTCCCGCGGCGGCGGCGTCGTCGGCCGAGGCGCCCGGCCAGGATCCGGCGGCCGCGGTGCCGGCGCGCCCGCAGATTCCGGGGCAGACCCCGGCGCCGGGTCAGGCCACGGCTCCCGGTCAGGCCCACGTTCCCGCGCAGGCCGCGGGCCCCCAGGGGCTCGGCCCCGTACAGCCGGCCGGGCGGCGGGCGCGCCGGGCGCTGGCCGAGGCGCCCGAGCGCACCGCGCAGGGGGACGGGGACCGCGCCGGCGCGGCCGCCGCCTCCGGGGCGCAGCAGGCGTCCGGTGCCCGTACCGCTTTTGCGCTGCCGCCCGCCGCGGCGGACCGGACCCCGCAGTCGTCGCTGCCGGAGCTGCCCGCGGCCGCCGAGCAGATGGCCGGTCAGCAAGCCGGTCAGCAGGCCGGTCAGGCCGGCGGCAGCGGCTCGGGGCGCCGTCGGGCGCGCCGTCCGGTGGCCGGCGGGCCGGAGGCGGCGGTGCCCGGTGCGCAGCCGGGGTACGAGCTTGCCGCGGCCGGCGACTCCACGCCGCCGCAGGGCGAGTGGGAGAGCGAGCCGAGCGGACGGCGGCGGGCCAGGCGGGCCGCGGCCGAGGAGCGCGCGGCGGCCGCGATGGCCGACGCCGAGTCCTCCGGCACCTTCGTGGCGGGCCCGGAGGGGCTCGTGGCGCAGCCCGCCGAACCGGCCGAGGCGACGGGTACGGCCACCGGCACGGCGGCCGGTATCGCCCCGGCGCCGGAGGCCGGTGCGCCCCGGCCCGCCGCCCCCCAGCAGCCCGCCGAGGCCCCCGCCCCCACCGGCCGTCGGCGCGGTCGCCCCAGTCCTGCCGAGGAGGCCGCGGGCCCGTCGGCGCCTGCGCAGGGCGGGCCCGCGGCAGCGCCGCACCGTCAGCCGCTGCCGCCCGCCACCGAGGACGACGGTTCGCAGGGGCGGGCGTTCAGCGTGCGGACGCTCGGGCAGGGCGTGCCGTTCGCGCAGCAGATCGCCGACCAGCAGCGGCCGCCGCTGCCCCCCGGCAGCACCCCGCCCGGCGGTACGTCCGCCGGTTCGGGCCGCCGCCGTAAGCTCGCCGCGCCGCCGCAGGAGGGTGCGCGGGCGACGGCCGCCGGGCCCGCGGCGGCCGAGCAGCATCCGCACCCCGGGACACCGCCGCAGCAGCAGGCGCAGCACCCGGCCGCCGCCCCGCCGCAGCCGCATCTGCTGGACGCGAGCGAGGGCCGGGCCTTCGCGATCTCCGCGCCCGACGAGGGCAGCGAGGGCCCCGAGCCGCTGGACGGTCCGAACGGCGCCATAGAGGTGATGGACCGTCAGCCGATGCCGAAGGACGACGAGCTGCCGCCGGAGCCGCTGGACAATCCGCGCCGGCTGCTGGTCTGGCCGGCGCCGGACGGCGCCACCCAGCAGGCGCTCAGCGACCGCGGCTACCGCCCGGTGATCGTCAACTCCCGTGAAGAGGTGGACGCCCAGATCGCCGCGTATCCGGCGGCGCTCTTCGTCGACCCGCTGACCGGGCCGATCACCCGCACCGCGCTGCAGTCGCTGCGTCAGGCGGCGGGCGCGGCCAAGGTCCCCGTCCTGGTGACGGCCGGGCTGGGGCAGGCCACCCGGGAGGCCGCGTACGGTGCCGACCCGGCCGTGCTCCTCAAGGCGCTGGCCCCGCGCGACAGTGAGGTGCATCCGCCGCGGGTGCTGCTGATCGAGCAGAACGACGACATCGCGGCCGCCCTGACCGCCTCGCTGGAGCGGCGCGGGATGCAGGTCGCACGGGCCTCCGCGGACGCCGATGCGGTCACCCTCGCCCAGCAGATGCGGCCGAACCTGGTCGTGATGGATCTGATGCAGGTGCGCCGCCGGCGGACCGGCATCGTCGACTGGCTGCGCGCCAACGGGCTGCTCGACCACACCCCGCTGGTCGTGTACACCTCCGCCGACATGGATCCGGCGCAGCTGCCCCGGCTGGCCGTCGGTGAGACGGTGCTCTTCCTGGCGGAGCGCTCCACGAGCGCCGAGGTCCAGGCCCGGATCGTCGACCTGCTCGCCAAGATCGGCACGAACTGACGACGGCCGGCGGGCCGGACGCCCACGCCGCGGACGCCCGGCCCCGGAGCACCGCTCACGGCCGGCGGCTCACGCCAGCAGGGTGACCTCCAGCTGCCCGTCCGCGTACTGCTTGCGCAGCACCTTCTTGTCGAACTTGCCCACGCTCGTCTTGGGCACCGCCGGGATCACCGCCCAGCGCTCCGGCAGCTGCCAGCGCGCGACCCGCTCGCCGAGGAACGCCTTCAGCTCCTCGTAGCCGATGGTCACGCCCTCGTTGAACACCACCGTCGCCAGCGGCCGCTCGCCCCACTTGTCGTCCGGTACGGCCACCACCGCGGCCTCCACGACATGCGGGTGTGCCATCAGGTGGTTCTCCAGCTCGACCGAGGAGATCCATTCGCCGCCGGACTTGATGACGTCCTTGGCCCGGTCGGTCAGCGTCAGATAGCCGTTCGGGGTGATCGTGCCGACGTCGCCGGTGCGCAGCCAGCCGTCGGGGCTGAACTTGTCCTCCGGGCGCAGCGGTTCGCCCTTGGCGCCGCCGTAGTAGGCACCGGCGATCCAGGGCCCGCGGACCTCCAGTTCGCCGGCGGCCCGGCCGTCCGCGGGGAGCCACTCGCCGTCCGGACCGATCAGCCGGGCCTCCACGGAGGCGGGGAAGCGGCCCTGGGTGGCGCGGTAGGCCCACTCCTCGTCGCCGCTGACCCCGGCCGGCGGGTGGGAGACGCAGCCCAGCGGCGAGGTCTCGGTCATCCCCCAGGCGTGCACGACCCGGATGCCGTGGCGCTCCTCGAAGCCGCGCATCAGGGCGGGCGGGCAGGCCGAGCCGCCGATGACGACCGTCCGCAGGCAGGCCACATCCCGCTGGGTGGCGTCGAGTTCGGCGAGCAGGCCCTGCCAGATGGTGGGCACGGCGGCGCCGATGGTGGGCCGTACGGTCTCGATCATCTCGGCCAGCGGCGTGGGCTGCAGGAAGCGGTCGGGCATCAGCAGGGACGCGCCGGCCATGAACGCGGCGTGCGGCAGGCCCCAGGCGTTGACGTGGAACATCGGCACGACCGGGAGGGTGATGTCGCGCGCGGTGAGGGCGAACGCCTCGGCGGTGTTGACCTGCAGGGAGTGCAGATAGAGCGAACGGTGGCTGTAGAGCACGCCCTTGGGGTCGCCGGTGGTTCCGGAGGTGTAGCAGAGCGCCGCGGCCTCCCGCTCGTCGATCTCCGGCCAGGCGTAGCTCTCCGGCCGTCCGGCGAGCAGCTCCTCGTAGTCGTGCACCTGCGCCGTGGCTCCGTCCAATACGGAGCGGTCACCGGGGCCGGCGACCACGACGTGCGCCACGTTCGACAGCTTCGGGAGCAGCGCGGCGAGCAGCGGCAGCAGGCTGCCGTTGACGAGGACGACGCGGTCCTCGGCATGGTTGACGATCCATACCAACTGCTCGGCGGGCAGCCGCAGGTTGAGCGTGTGCAGCACCGCCCCCATGGAGGGGATCGCGAGGTAGGCCTCCATGTGCTCCGCGTTGTTCCACATGAGGGTGCCGACCCGTTCCTCGTCGGCCACGGACAGCTCCTCGCGCAGCGCATGGGCCAGCTGCGCGGCCCGGCGGCCGATCTCGGCGAAGGTGCGCCGGTGCGGGTCCCCCTCGGTCCAGGTGATGACCTGCGACTCACCGTGAACCGTCGCCCCGTGGGCCAGGATTCGCGAGACGGTGAGCGGTACGTCCTGCATCGTGCTCAGCACCGGGTGCCTCCGCTTTGTTACGGGCGGTTAGTGGTGCTGCGATTGTCGGCGCATACCGCTTGGTATGTCACGCCCTCCGGGGTGTGTTCTTGCCCGCTCATGACCGGATGCGGCGACGGACGAGCCCCTCCCCGGCCCGCCCTCCCGTGCGGGGGCACGGGCCACGCGCCGGTCCGGGTCAACCGGCCGGGACGCCGGGCCGCCCGGTTCACCCACAGGGATGGCCCTGTCGGCACGTTGCTTGTGCCGTCTCCGTGCCGCGCAGCACGCTGACGATCACCGGAATCCCGGTCACTCGTTTCTCACCTCTGACAGGAGCGTCCTATGCGCCCCCACCTCGGCCGTTGCCTCGTCCTTGCCGCCCTGGGCGGTATCGGTGTGCTCGCCTGCGGCACCGCTCAGGCGGCCCCGCAGGCCGCACCGGCCCTGCGCCAGGGCGGCGACGGCCCCTCGGTCGGCCGCCCGTTGTTCGCCGGGCAGTTCGACCCCGTCGGCGGGATGGGCGGCGGGGTGATCGCCGGTGGCGGGAAGCCGGTGCTCCTCAAGGCCGACGGGAGGCGGTAAGGCCGACGGGAGGCGGTAAGGCCGACGGGAGGCGGTAAGGCCGACGGGAGGCGGTAAGGCCGACGGGAGGCGGTAAGGCCGACGGCAGGCGGTGCGACCGCGGCCCCGGCCGCCGCGCGGTCCGGTCGGCCGCGCGCCCGCACCGGCCGGCCTCACGAGCGCCGGTCTGCCTCACGAGCGCCGGTCTGCCTCCGGGGTCACCGCCTGAAGGACCAGCACCGACAGATCGTCCTCGACCGGGCCGGTGCCGAAGTCGTGCGCGGCGCGCCGTACGTGCTCGGCGAGGGCCTTGGCGCCCAGCCCCATACCGTCCCGCAGCACTTCCATCAGACCGTCGTTGTCGTCCAACTGCCAGTTGCCGCTGCGGCGTTCGGTGACCCCGTCGGTGACGCACAGCAGCGTCTCGCCCGGTGCGAGGGTGAAGGAGCTGGCCTGGAATTCGGTGCCCTCGTCGATGCCCAGCAGCATCTGCGGCTCGGAGGCCGGCTCGACGGTGCCGTCGAGGAACATGTGCAGCGGGGGCGGGTGGCCGGCCGTGGCGACCGTGCAGCGGGCCCCCGGCACACCCGGGTCGACCTCCAGCTCGCCGTACAGCAGGCTCAGAAAGCGCGAGGCGGCCTGCTCGCCGCCCTGCTCCACCGCCTCGGCGCTCTCCTCCGCCATGGCCAGGTTCAGCCGGCCGAGCACCGACTCGACGCCGTGTCCCTCACGGGCCAGCAGCCGCACGAGGTGGCGGGCCAGGCCGGTGACGGACATCGCCTCCGGGTCCTTGCCCTGGACGTCGCCGAGTAGGAAGCACCAGCGGCGGTCGCCCATCGGGAAGACGTCGTAGAAGTCACCGCCGACGGTCTGGCCCTCCCCGTGCGGCTCGTAGACGATCGCCGTGTCGACGCCGACGATGCTGGCGAGCGACGCGGGCAGCTGCCGGCGCTGGAGCGCCAGGCTGATCGTGGTCTGCCGGGTGTACTGGCGGGCGGTGAGCACGGCCTGGGCGACCCGGCGTGCCACGTCCTCGACCATCCGCACCACGGTGTCGGTCATCTGGAGGTGCCCGGCCCGGCCGAGCAGCAGCACGCCCTGGTCGGTGTCCCGGGCGACGAGGGGAAAGGCCAGCGCCGACCCGCCCGTGGAGGACGCGCCGGCGCTCTCCGGCCAGGGCCAGGGGATGCCGGCGGTGCGGACGATCTCGGTCGGCGGGTCCCGCTCCAGGTCGTCGCGGAGCGGGTTGATCCGCCGCTCGTCGACGTGCCAGACCCGGGACAGCTGCATCCGGCCGCTCTCGGTGGTCAGCCAGATCGCACACCAGTCGGCGAGCCGGGGCACCAGCAGCTGGGCGGCGAGCGCGGTGACCATGTCCTGGTCGAGCTGCCCGGCCAGCAGCTCGCTGGTCTCGGCGAGGAAGGACGGGCCACCGCGGTCGGCCCATTCGGCGGCGAATCCGGGCCGGCGGGCGCGCTCGCGCACGGGAGGAGCCAGCGGTGCGGGAGGCTCGGCGCTGCGGCTGTCGAGCTGCGGGGACGGGCTCCCGGCGGTGCCGGGCTCGCCCTCGGTGGCCTCCAGACGGAACCAGACGGTCTTCACCGCCTTGTGGTAGGTCACGCCCCAGGACTCCGCCAGCGCGGCCACCAGCTGGAGCCCGTACCCCGGCTCTCCACTGCGGGAGTCCACCCCGCCGCGTACCCCCCGGGAGGGGTGGCGGTCGGAGACCTCCATGACGACGCCCACCTTGGCCCGGCCCCGTCGCTTGCCCTCGGCCTCCTCGCCGGGTTTGCCGTACTCCAGGCGGCAGGTCACATCGATATCGGTGCCGGCGTACATCACGGCGTTGGTGACCAGTTCACTGGTGAGCAGGACGGCGTCATGGATCAGCTCCTGGCTGATCGCCGCCGCTCCGGGCCCGGCCGTGGCGGGTGGTGCGGCCGCCCGTTCGGAGAGCAGCGCCCGCACGAACTTGCGCGCACCGGCCGCGGCAAGCTGGTTCGCGGGCAAGCCTTTCCGGGAGACGGATTCCGTCATGGGCGGGGAGGACAGCGCGGTCACTGCACCCCCTGGATGTGCCGGGAAAATACATCTACGGGCGCTTTATACTATGTCATACCTGCCCAAATGGATCACTCTGCCCGACCGGACCTTCTCCATATCGATCTTTGGGGGGATGGTGTGTCATGGCGCTCGACCCGACCCGGCGCGAGTCTGCTCCGCAACCCCCGGATCCCCCTGCCTCCCGACAGTCCACCGAGGCCGCCGAGAGCGCACGGCCCGCGGAGGCGCCCGGGCCCGCACCGCCCCCTGACCGGCCCCCGTCCGACGGGCAATGGGTGCGCACCAGCGAGCTGCGGCCGCTGCTCGCGGCGCTGAACGCACTGCGTGACGGGGACTTCACCACACGTGTGCAGACCACGCCGGACGGCGGCTCCTCGGACGCCGTGCTGGCCGACATGGCCGGCGTCCTCAACCAGATCATCGCCCGCAACGAGCATCTGGCGACCGAGCTCCAGCGCGTACGGGGCGAGGTCATCCGGCAGGGCCGGCTGGACGAGCGGATCTCCGCGAGCCCCGGCCAGGGGACCTGGACGACGAACATCGAGGCGGCCAACACCGTGCTGGAGGCGCTGGTGGTCCCGCTCGCCAAGGCCACCCGGGTGCTGGATGCGGTGGCCGACGGCGATCTGACCCAGCGCGTCGATCTGCACGACGGCAACCGCCAGCTCCGCGGCGATCTGCGCCGGCTGGGCAGCGGGGTGAACCGCATGGTCGACCAGCTGTCGCTGTTCACCGGCGAGGTCACCCGGGTCGCCCGCGAGGTCGGCACCGAGGGCCGGCTGGGCGGCCGGGCCAAGGTCCAGGGGCTCTCCGGCGACTGGCTCCATGTGACCGAGGCGGTCAACACCATGGCGTCGCGGCTGACGGCGCAGGTGCGCGACATCGCCGTGGTCACGACGGCGGTGGCCACCGGCGACCTGACCCAGCAGGTGACGGTGGAGGCCACCGGCGAGCTGCTGGAGCTGAAGCTGACCGTCAACAAGATGGTGGACCAGCTGCGGGCGTTCGCGGACGAGGTGACCCGGGTGGCCCGCGAGGTCGGCACCGAGGGTCAGCTCGGTGGCCGCGCGCAGGTCAGGGGCGTCTCCGGGGTCTGGAAGGACCTCACCGACAACGTCAACTTCATGGCGTCCAACCTGACCTGGCAGGTCCGCAACATCGCCCAGGTGACGACCGCGGTGGCCAACGGCGACCTGAGCCAGAAGATCACCGTGGATGCCCGGGGCGAGATCCTCGAACTGAAGTCGACGATCAACACGATGGTCGACCAGCTCTCCGCCTTCGCCGACGAGGTCACCCGGGTGGCCCGCGAGGTCGGCACCGAGGGCCGGCTGGGCGGCCGCGCGCAGGTCAGGGGCGTATCCGGGGTCTGGCGCGACCTCACCGAGAGCGTCAACTTCATGGCCGACAACCTGACTTCGCAGGTCCGCAACATCGCCCAGGTCGCCACCGCCGTCGCGGAGGGCGACCTCGGCAAGACGATCACCGTCGAGGCCAAGGGCGAGATCCTCGAACTGAAGACGACGATCAACACGATGGTCGACCAGCTCTCCGCCTTCGCCGACGAGGTCACCCGCGTGGCCCGCGAGGTCGGCACCGAGGGAAACCTCGGCGGTCAGGCGCAGGTCAGGGGCGTCTCCGGGGTCTGGAAGGACCTCACCGACAACGTCAACTTCATGGCGCTCAACCTGACCTCCCAGGTCCGCAACATCGCCCAGGTGACCACTTCGGTGGCCAACGGCGACCTGTCGAAGAAGATCGATGTCGATGCCCGCGGCGAGATCCTGGAGCTGAAGGACACCGTCAACACGATGGTCCAGCAGCTGCGGGCGTTCGCGGACGAGGTGACCCGGGTGGCCCGCGAGGTCGGTACCGAGGGCCGGCTCGGCGGCCGCGCCCAGGTGCACGGCGTCTCCGGCGTCTGGAAGAACCTCACCGACAACGTCAACTCCATGGCCGACAACCTGACGTCCCAGGTCCGCAACATCGCCCAGGTCGCCACCGCCGTCGCCAAGGGCGACCTGTCGAAGAAGATCGACGTCGATGCCCGCGGCGAGATCCTCGAACTCAAGACGACGATCAACACGATGGTCGACACCCTGTCGTCGTTCTCGTCCGAGGTGACCCGGGTGGCCCGCGAGGTCGGCAGTGAGGGCCAACTGGGCGGCCAGGCCCGGGTCGAGGGCGTCTACGGCACCTGGAAGCGGCTGACCACCAGCGTCAACGAGCTGGCGCTGAACCTGACCACGCAGGTCCGCGCGATCGCCGAGGTGGCCAGCGCCGTCACCCAGGGCGACATGTCCGGCTCGATCACCGTGGACGCCCAGGGCGAGGTCGCCGCCCTGAAGAACAACATCAACCTGATGGTCGCCAACCTCCGTGAGACCACCCGCGCCAAGGACTGGCTGGAGTCCAACCTGGCCCGTATCGCCAGTCTGATGCAGGGCCACCGCGACCTGGTCGAGGTCGCCGATCTGATCCTGCGCGAGCTGACCCCGCTGGTGAACGCGCAGTTCGGCGCGTTCTTCCTGGCCGAGGCGGGCGCCGAGCCCGGCGAGGGACTGGAGCTGATCGCCGGGTACGGCACCGGCCAGCCTGAGGGCCGCCGTTCCCTGCCTCGGCTGCGGCTGGGCACCCCCGGCTGGGGCCTGATCACCCAGTCCGCCATGGAGAAGAAGCGCATCGTCGTCGAGGCCGTCCCGCCCGACTACATCACCATCAGCTCCGGACTCGGGGCCTCGGCCCCCGCCAGCATCGTCATCCTCCCGATCCTCTTCGAGGACCAGGTGCTCGGCGTCATCGAGCTGGCCTCGTTCAGCCGGTTCAGCGAGGTCCACCTCGCCTTCATCGACCAGTTCGTGAACACCATCGGCGTCTCGATCAACACCATCATCGCCAACGCCCGTACGGAGTCCCTGCTCTCGGAATCCCAGCGCCTGACCGCCGAGCTCCGCCAGCGCTCGGACGAACTCCAGCTGACGAACGCCGAGTTGGAGGAGAAGGCGGCACTGCTGGCCACCTCCTCGCAGTACAAGTCGGAATTCCTGGCGAACATGTCGCACGAGCTGCGCACCCCGCTGAACTCCCTGCTGGTGCTCTCCCGGCTCCTCGCCGACAACCCCGAGGGCCGGCTCTCCGCACAGGAAGTGGAGTTCGCCGTCACCATCCACCGCGCGGGCGCCGACCTGCTCCAGCTCATCAACGACATCCTCGATCTGTCGAAGATCGAGGCCGGCCGGATGGACGTCCACCCCAAGAACCTGCCGCTGATCAAACTCCTCGACTACGTCCGGGCCACCTTCAAGCCGCTCACCCTCGACCGCGGCCTCACCTTCGACGTCAAGGTCGGCGAGAACGTCCCCAAGGAACTCTTCTCCGACGAACAGCGCCTCCAGCAGATCCTCCGCAACCTGCTGTCCAACGCCGTGAAGTTCACCTCCTCCGGCGGTGTGGAACTCATCGTGCAGCGGGTATCGGGCACGGACTTCGAAGAGGAATCCCTGCGCACCGCCGACGACGTCATCGCGCTCTCCGTCAAGGACACCGGCATCGGCATCTCACAGGAGAAACTCGACGGCATCTTCGAGGCGTTCCAGCAGTCCGACGGCACCACCAACCGCAAATACGGCGGCACCGGTCTCGGCCTCTCCATCAGCCGTGACATGGCCGCACTGCTGGGCGGCCGGATCATCGCCGAGAGCGAGCCGGGCGTCGGTTCGACCTTCACCCTGTTCGTGCCCGCGCGCTACACCGGCCCCTCCGCCGCCACGGGCTCCACCGCCGGGCCCCTCACCGCGGAGGGCCCCGCACCGTCCGGCCAGGCCACGGCTCCCCGACCCACCGTGGGCGAACAGCGCACGTCCGCGCCCGAGGCCCTGGAGAGCGCGCCGCGCGGGGACCTCTTCCGCAGCCAGGAAACCCATGAGCCGACGGCACCGGTGGCGGCCCCCTCCTCCGCCGACGGCGACGCCGTCACCTGGCCCGAGACCACCCGCCTCAAGGACTGGCTCAGCGGCCGCCCCGGCGAGGTACTGGCCGACCGCCGCATCCTCGTCGTCGACGACGACATCCGCAATGTCTTCGCGCTCACGCACGTATTGGGCCGGGTCGGCATCACCGTGAAGTACGCCGAGAACGGCCGCGAGGGCCTGGAAGTCCTCAACCGGACACCGGAGGTCTCGCTGGTGCTGATGGACATCATGATGCCCGAAATGGACGGTTACGAGATGATCAAGGCGATCCGGCAGGCACCTCGATTCGCGGACCTCCCGGTCATCGCGCTCACCGCCAAGGCCATGCCCGGCGACCGCGAAAAGGCCATCGAGAGCGGAGCCAATGACTACATCCCCAAGCCGGTGGACGTGGACCGGCTGCTGTCGGTGATCTGCCGCCTGCTGGATCCGGAGGACGGGTGCCTGGATGCGCCTGAGCGCCTGGAGGGGGGCGGGGCCGCCGATGCGGGTGAGATCTCCGGTAGCGGCGAGGCGTCCGAGATCGGAGAGAGCGCTGACGCCGACGAGACGACCGCCGACGAGGGCACGGACCAAGGCACAGGCCGGGACACGGACCAGGACGACCAGGGAACGACGGGGGAGCAGTCATGACGACCGCACCGGACACCTCACCCAGCATCCTCATCGTCGACGACATGGAGGAGAACCTCGTCGCGCTGGAAGCCGTACTGGGCTCGCTCACCCCGAAGGTGGTGCGCGCACGCTCCGGCGAGGAGGCCCTCAAGGCCATGCTCCGCGAGGAATTCGCGGTCGTCCTCATCGATGTGCTGATGCCGGGCATGAACGGCTTCGAGACCGCCGCCAACATCAAGGGCCTGGACCAGACGAAAGACGTCCCGGTCATCCTCCTCACCGGCGCCTCCGTCGACCCCAACTACGCCTACCGCGGCTACACGGTCGGCGCCGCCGATTTCCTGATCAAGCCGTTCGACCCCTGGTTGCTACGCACGAAGGTGAACGTCTTCCTCGACCTCTTTCGCAAGAACCGCCAACTCGCCGCACAGGCGGAGCAGTTGAAGCGCCTGCTGACCTCGGAGGAGGCCCCCGGCGGCGAGGGCGCGCCGGGCCCGGCAGCGGCCTCTACGGGCGCGGCCGCCCCCACGGTTGCGGCCTCGACACCGGCAGCGGAGGAATCCCCGGAGCCACCGGCATCCGGGACGACGGCCCCGCACCCCGACCTCCCACCGACCCCCGGAGCCCCGGAACCCGCCGAGCCCCCGCAGCCGGCCGCCGGCGACGCCTCCCGCCTCGCAGAGGTCGCCGGCCAGCTCGCCGAAGTGGAACTCCTCCTGCGCGACGCCGAGGGCCCCGACAAGTCCCGCCTCGCCGACCGCATCGCGGACCTGGAACAGGCGGTGGGGAGACTGATGGTGAGCCGGGGGACATAGACCCCACGGGTGGACCGCCCCACCTCACATGGCCGTTCTCGTGCAACCCAGTCGCTGTCCCGTCGAAAGCAGTCGAGAGAGAAACTGCCGCGACCGGGACACGGCATGCACGACTACGCGTAAAGCGGCAGGTCCTGTGTCGTGATCGCCCACTCGCCGATCGTCACATCCTCGCCGTACACGAATTCCTTTCGGGTGGCGTAGCGAGGGCCGCTCGGGGTCGGGTGGATGTCGGAGAGCACCGCGCCGGTGCCCGTACGCGGGTCGAAGATCACGTATACGGGAATGCCCAGGAGGGGATAGTCGCGCATCTTGCTCACCCAGTCGTTGTCCGGGTTGGAGCGGGAAACGACTTCGATCGCGGCGATGAGCGTACGCGGATCGAAGGATCCCTCGACTTCCATGTCCGCCTCGGCGATCACCATCACGTCAGGGTGCCGCATGATGCCCTCGGAAGGGCCCTCCACGTCGGGGGTTCCCATGTGAGCCACCAGCTCTTCCGGCATCGCCTTTTCGAGGCGCTTCCGAATGCGCAGCGTGGTCAGTTCGTGAGGCCCGACAGGCGCCCTCATGTCGTGAACAATCCCCTCCTTCGTGATCTCAAACTTGCCTGGAAGGGTGTCGTCCATCGACTGAACGAACTCCCGCATGGTCTGGTACAGGACGGCGTCCCGTCGCGCGTCGTCCGGGTCCATGGTCATGACCGCTCGCGCCTCTCTCTGTCGGCAGGCCTGCTCGGCTTCCTCGCGTGCGCGGCGAGCGCGGGTAGCCTGCGGGTTTGGGTGGCCGCTTCATCGACCCCACATCGGAAGGTCGAATTCCGCCCAGACCGTCTTGCGGGGGAACGGCCCCCGGCAGACCCCCCAGCGGTCGGCGAGCGCGTCCACGAGGACCAGGCCGTGGCCCGATTCCCGTACGTCCGAGGCTTGCAGAGCCGGGAGCCGGTCACCCCGCGCATCCGTCACCTCGATACGGAGCGTGTCCGCGTCAGACAGGACGACGAGGCGGAAGTCCCGGCCCGGTACGCACCCGTGCGTAGCGGCGTTCGTGGCCAGCTCGGCAATGACCTGAGCCGGAGCGTCGAACGGCAGCCCCCATGACCGTAGTTCCTCCGTGGCGAGCAGCCGCGCGAGGCGGGCACCCCGGCGGGTGGCGGACAGCTGGACCTTGAACTGGAGCTTGTACGCGGCGATTTCCTGATTCACGTCACTCAGCGTGGTCGCGTGTGTTTACGCTGAAAAGTGATTCGGCCGGTACGCACGGTGACTGTCCTGGCGGTGTCCGGGAGTGTCCCCGCTGTCCAGGAGGTGGGAGCGGATGAACGTTGACGGAGCGGACGAGGCGGGCTGGGAAGGCCCGGAAGACGAGACACAAGCGGTCGTCGAAGCGGTCGGCCGCCAATTGAAACTCTGGCGGAAGGCCGCGGGCATGCGGCCTGCGGAGTTCGCAGCGCTCATGGGGTACGGGGAGAACTTGGTCTACAAGATCGAGCGGGGTGTGCGTATCCCCCGCCCTGAATTCCTCGACAAGGCGGATGAGGTGCTGGGCGCGGCCGGCAAGATCGCCGCAATGAAGGAGGACCTTGAGCAGGCCAGGTACCCGAAGAAGGCCCGGGACCTGGCCAAGCTGGAGGCGGAGGCGGTCGAACTCGGCGGATACAGCAACCACAACCTGCATGGGTTATTGCAGACGAAGGAGTACACGACGGCGCTGTTCGAGATGCGACGGCCCGCGTACTCGCAGGACGAGGTGGAGCGACTCGTGGGCGCTCGCATGACCCGACAGGCAATCTTCGATCGAGCTCCTGCTCCAGCGCTCATGTTTGTCCAGGAAGAGGTGACACTTCGCCGCCCCCTGGGAGGCACAATGGTCTTACGCCGACAGCTCGAACATCTGTTGGAGATCGGACAGTTGCGTAACGTCGAGATCCAGGTGATGCCGACGGATCGCGAGGACCACGCCGGAATGAGCGGCGAGATCGAGGTCCTGAAGTTCGGTGATGGTTCCGTTGTGGGCCGTGCCGAGGATCGGTCCTTTGCCGGTCCGATTTCCGATCCGAAGCAACTTCGGGTCCTTGAACTGCGGTATGGGATCATCCGGTCCCAGGCTCTCACCCCACGAGAGTCGCTGGCCTTCATCGAGAAGCTGCGGGGAGAGACATGACGCGGAAGCCTTCCGATACCACGCCGATGTGGATCAAGAGCAGCTACAGCGGCAGCGACAACAACGACTGCGTAGAAGTCGCCTGGCAGAAGAGCAGCTACAGCGACCAGGGCAACGGCAACGAATGCATCGAAGTCGCCACCACCCCGGACACCATCCACATCCGCGACTCCAAGACCCCCCACGGCCCGCAGCTGCGCGTCCACCCCACCACCTGGGCCGACTTCCTCACGTACGCCACAGACGCCGGCTGACGCGGTCAAAGGGCCTCGGGCGCCTTGCTCCTCGGCCCGCCCGCGTCACCGGTGTTGAGCGTGCCGGCCGGTTCGAGGAGCAGGATGGCGGTCTCCTCGTCGGCCACCGGGCAGTGCTCGACGCCCCGGGGGACGACGAACAGCTCGCCGGGGCCGAGCACCACATCGCCGTCCCTGAGCTGGAGGGTGAGCCGGCCGCTGATGACCAGGAAGAGTTCGTCCGTGTCCTCGTGGGAGTGCCAGACGAACTCGCCCTTCAACTTGGCGAGTTTGACCTCGTAGTCATTGAGGTCGGCCACCTTCTTCTGTGACCACAGGTCGCTGAACTGCGAGAGCTTGTCGGCGAGATTGACCGGCACCGGGGAAGACGTCATGCCGTGAGACTGCCGTGCCGGGCTGGCGACTGTCTTGTACGTTCCTGGCATGACCACGGGGCCGCGTACGACGATCAACGCCTGGCGGCCCGCCGTTCCGGGGATCACCGAGGTCTTCCACGCGCACTTCACCGAGCACGCGTATCCGTCCCACACCCATGACACGTGGGCCCTGATGATCCTCAGCGACGGGGCGGTCGACTTCGCCTGTGACCGCCACCGGCACGGCGCGACCGGGTCCGGCACGGTCGTTCTGCTGCCGCCCGGTGTCGCCCATGACGGCAGGACGGTGACCGCGGCCGGCTTCCGCAAGCAGGTGCTCTACCTCGACTCGTCCGTGCTCCCCGAGGGGCTGTCCGGCCGCGCGGTGGACGGCCCGGTCTTCGGCGATGAGCTGCTGCGCCATCGCATCGATCAACTGCATACGACCCTCGGCCACCCGGGCGACGCGTTCGAGGCCGAGTCCCGGCTGTCCTTCATCCGGGAACGACTGCACTTCCACCTGGCCGCGCTCCGGCCGCCCCGTACGCCCGGACGGGAGGCGAACCGGCTGGCTGCCGATCTGCGGGACCTGCTGGACTCACGGATGCCGGACGGCATGTCCCTGAAGGAGGCCGCCGCCGTTCTGCACGCCCATCCCACCCACTTGATCCGCTGCTTCAAGCAGACCTACGGACTGCCGCCGCACACCTACCTGACCGGCAGACGTATCGAACGGGCCCGTGGGCTGCTGCTCGACGGCCGGCGGGCGGCGGAGGTCGCGACCCTCGTCGGCTTTCACGATCAAGCGCATCTGAACCGGCACTTCACGCGCCATGTGGGCATCCCGCCCGCGCGCTATGCCGCCACGCGGCGGGCTCCGTCGTCATAGCGCCCTGGACGGCGGGCGCATGGGCCCGCGACGGCACGCCGGCCGGGTCGGGCGCCGGCAGCTCGTCGACTACCAGCTCGGTCAACACCCGCTCCCAGGTACCGTCGACGGCGCACGTCCGCAGCCGGTTGTAGACGCCTCTCCAGTTGCCGTACTTCGCCGGCAGGCATGCACTTTCGGCCAGTCTCACTTCACGCACGAGAAGACAGAGTGCACCTTTCAGCGCCAATGTCCGAATGGAGGTTGGGGCGTTCAGGTCGTCGCTCATCTTGCCCTGCATGGCGACATTGCCGCTCGCCACCCACGTGCCACCCAGAATTTCCTGCTCCGATATTCGATTGCGTGAGGAGTGAACCAGTCCATTTCGATCACGGAGGAGGCGGCATTCCAGCCATGGGCTGGTAAGGCACTTGCGCCAGTGCTAACGCCATGTGAACCATGTGCCACGACGGTCACCGTACATTCCTTGCAATGCTGCCGGACGGCACGGAGATCCTCGCCAAGATGAACACGGGGGAATGGTCATGGATCAGCTCTACGAGGCGTACTGCGCATCCGCGTTAATCTCAGGTGACTTCCTGCATCAGATGAGGTTCTGCACGGCATGCCCACCTGAAGAACTGCCGGGCACTGGCCCGCCACCTCGGTCACAGCGAGCACATGAGTGAGGTCATCCAGGCCACCGCCGGCCTGTTCTCTCCTCAGCAGGCTGCTGACCTGATCGAGACCCGCAGATAGCGGCCGGCAAGCAGGGGAATGTCCTGAAAAGATCTTCGGGAACCCGAGGCGACCGCACTATGGTTGAGATGTTGCAATTCCCTGCAAATTAGCGGGGAATACGCAAATGAACGGGGGGTGATCTAACGCGTTGATGGGTGACTTGATCCCTGCTGGCGAATGGACGCGTATAGCGTCTCCAAATGGGAGAAGATGATGTCTGCGTTCTTGGAGGACGAGTAATGGATCCGGTCGCGGGATGGGTATTCGGCACAGGGCTGATCGCGCTGGGCGCGGTGATTCACTACGTGAAGAACCAAGTGGCGAGTGGAAATATCCGGCGCAACTCTGTGATTGGCATCCGAACCAAGGCAACGATGTCTTCGGACAGTGCATGGGAGGCAGGGCATGCGTCTGCATCTCCGATGCTGACGGTGACTTACCTGACCGCCTACACCGTGGGCGCGGCTACCTTGGCAATCAGCCTGGCGCTGACGCTGAGCGATGCCGATAACCCAGCTGCCATCGCCGTCCCATTGGCTGGAATCGTGGCGGTTCTCACGCTCCTCACAGCAGCAGCGGTCAAGGCGAATTCGGCTGCACGCGCAGCCGGCCGTTCACACAGATAGTTCAGCTCATGCTGAACAACATCACCAAGCGAGGACAGTGTGAAGTTAAGACCTAGAAACATAGTCGCCGCAGTAGCGGCCAGCTCTATCCTTGTGGCGGGCGGAGTCACTACCCAGAGTGCCTTTGCTGACGACGGCGGCAGGCCTTCTGCACCCGGCAAAGCGCAGCTCAAGGAGGGTGTGAAGGATACCGCCAAGTACAGCGACGCGGAGCTTCTGCAGCTGCTGCTCGCCGCCCAGGGGCCGATCGCAGATGCGCATCCAGAGCTGAAGCAGATGCTCGGATTCAATCCCGATAAGCCACACACCAACGAAGAAGCGCTGAGTCGCATCATCGCGGGGTACCTGGCGACTCACCCCAGGTTCCACGAAGACATGGCGATTCCGTTCCATTCCGGTGACCCTGTGCGCGTTGACGCCGCTCTCCGCGACTTCTCGGTGACCTTCAACGAGTACGTCAAGAAGAACGCTAAGCCTGCGAGCGGCGGCAAGGCACAGGCGCAGGCAAGCGGCTGGTTCTGGATGGGTGCGTACGTGGCCATCTACGTGAATGCCGTTGGCGCAGCCAACGCCGTCGCGTACACGACCGCTGGAGTTGCCACCAATGCCCTCGCGACCCTCGTGGTCGTTACGTGGTATCTGGAGGATGGCAGCCCGGCCGGCTCGGATATCGAGCGCGACGCGTTTGTCGATGCCCTGACCTCTGCGCTGACGTGAGTCGAGGCCCGGCGATCACCGAGCAGAACGCTGACGAGCGGACCACCGAGGGGAGAGGCCTTGAGTCGATTCGCTCAGTGTCAGGCCTGGTCTCTGCTGCCGGCGGCATCCTCTTAGTCGGAGCTTTGCTGGCTGGATCAATCTTCTTTTCACTGCCAAGCAACGTACTTTCCACGCGTGACGGAGGTGAGCTTCGGTCGCTGTCAGCGAGGTTTTTACCCCAGAGCTGGGCATTCTTTACGAAACCTCCGAGTGACTCTGAGTTCGTTCCTTACGTTGTGTCTGACGATGGTGTTGCCTATGCGGGGCGGCTTCCAAATTCGCGCTCGGACAATCTCTACGGCCTAACGCGACGCCAGCGCGCGCAGGGCCCAGAGGTTGCCAGCATGGCCAACCAGGTGCAGAAGTGGGAGAACTGCGAGGCGATAGAGGGGGATTGCCCAGTGGTGGTCGCCGGGTCCTCGACGCCTACCTCTGTCACGAACTCGTCTCCGGTCCCCACTCTTTGCGGGCGACTGGTGCTTGTGGAGTCGAGACCTGTTCCGTGGAAGTTTCGCGATAGGTATGAAGGATGGCGCCTCGACAAGAAAGCTGCTTTTGTGGAGGCAAAGTGTTCGCGAAGCAAATAGCCGTGTTGATGGAGCGATCCGTCCGGCGCTTTCCTGCCGAGTCCCGGACTCTCGGGGCAGGGAGGTCAATGATCGCACTTGCTCAGGCGTCGATCTTGATATTCACGCCGGCATCTCACCTCTTCGTTCCCGTGGGTGGGGCCGAGATTGAGATTGGCTGTTCGCCCCCGGTGCAGGCGGCGTCACTGTACTGCCTGGCGGGCTCTGCAGATCGGCAGCTCCTCAATTTCCTGGTTCTGGGCATGCTTCTGATTGCCGCGAGCGGCATTCTGCCTCGGTACACAACCCTGCTGCATTTCTGGGCATCGCTCTCCATCGGTCAGTCCATATCGCTACCTGACGGCGGCGATGCTGTTGCGCAAGTTGTCACCTTCTTCCTCATCCTGGCGTGCGCCAATGACAGGCGGACGTGGCACTGGCAAAAGCCCAGCAGTGCAGAGCAAAAGGGGTCGATCTGGCACGGTCTCGCGTGGGCCGGTTGGTGGGGTGTGCGACTTCAAGTTGCATACATATATCTCAATAGCGCCCTGGCGAAATTGTCTGTCGGTCCGTGGGCAGAAGGCAGCGCAACGTATTACGTCGCGCGCATGGAGAACTTCGGAGCAGCTGGCCTGTTCGCCGATCTGTTTCGCTGGGCTACGGGCATCACTCTTATCGCTCTCCTGTCTGCATGGGGGACGATTTTCACAGAAAGCCTGATCGCGCTCCTTCTGTTGCGGCGGGGGTCCCGGCAGACGGCTGCTGCGCTCATCAGCGCATGCCTCCACATTCTGATCATCTTGCAGCTTGGCATTGTCTCCTTTGGGTTCATTATGGTAGGAGCGGTGATCTGCGCGGCATCAAGGGGTATCGATTCGAATCCCCCACGGCTGAAGAACCTGCTCTCACGCACCCGTAGGTCCACTCGGAACAGTCACTCGTCCGCGCCTGCTGAGCCGGAGCCGATAAGCGGGCCCGACGCGGTAGCGATCGGGTCGTAGGGCGAGCTGACCCGCGGTTCGACCGTCGAAGACGAGCATGGTGTCCCATGCGGCTCACGCATGCGGCGGTCCCAGTGCGGCACAACGGGAACCAACGAGACTCCCGTGCCGATGAGTGGAGGCTTCAAACCCTCCCTCAACGGCACGGGAGCCTTACCCGTCGGCACTCTTCCGGCCGGTCTGGCCCACAGACCGACCGGCCGTCCGCGTCACCGGTGACAGGCAACTCGCCGGTGCCGAGCACCACATCGCCGTCCTTACGGCTTATCAGCTGCCCCAAGGTGCTCCGTCGGTCCGCCGAAAGCCAGAAACGTGGAACGGGTTCCGAGGAGCCACCGGCCGTCGACCTTGCGGAACGTGTCCTCGTAATGCCCCACTTGTGCCGGGAGCCGTGGGAGCAGCATGCCGTCGATATGGCCGTCGACGCGGTACGTCGTGAAGTAGGTGGTCGCGGTCGCCGTCGACTCGGATGTGACAGTCACCAGGATGTTCGTGCATATGCGGCGCGAGAGCCGGTCCGCAGGCCGAGAACCGAAGTAGGCCCGAAGTGCGTCACGGCCCTGGATCCTGCGGTCGCCCTCAGCCCACTCCCAGACTCCGTCAGCCGTGAACAGCTCGGACACCTCGCCCGGGTCGCCCAGGTCGAGCTTGCGGACGAACTCGATGATCAGACGCTCGCAGGCTCGCTCAGCGATCAGACGGTCGATGGGATCAAGGGCTTCGGTGTCCATCCCCACTTCCTACCACCGCGCCTCCGTCAGGCGATCATCCCCAGCTCCGGGTCCTCCCGGAGCTTGGCCAGGGCGCGGGAGACGGCGCTCTTGACCGTGCCGACCGAGACCTCCATGACCTCGGCGGTCTGGGCCTCGCTCAAGTCCTCGTAATACCTGAGGACGACCATGGCCCGCTGGCGGGGCGGCAGCCGCAGCACCGCGCGCCACATCGCGTCGCGCAGGCCCTGGAGCTCGGCCGGGTCGGGCGCCGGCAGCGGGTCCGGCTCCGGCAGCTCGTCGACGGCAAACTCCTCCACCTTGCGCTTGCGCCACTGGGAGGTACGGGTGTTGATCAGCGCGCGGCGGACGTAGCCGTCCAGGGCGCGGTGGTCCTCGATGCGCTCCCAGGCCATGAAGGTCTTGGTGAGCGCGGTCTGGAGGAGGTCCTCGGCGTCGTTCGGGTTGCCGGACAGCGACCGCGCAGCGCGCAGCAGGACCGGCCCCCGGGTCCGTACATAGGACGAGAACGTCGGGAACACAGCGGCGGTCGAAGCGCTTGTGCACACTGGCGTGGTCATGTGGACCACGCTAGAAGCGAGGGTGGGCCCGGCGGATCGCCCCCAGGTGCCGAAGCACCATCCGCCTCAAGTTGTACGGGTGGGCCCCTCCGGACCTCCTTTGGGGGGACCGGCAGGGGCGACTCCCCCAAGGGGACGGCGCTTGCCACAACCTCCTCATGCACCTCACCTGCCTCAGCCCTGCGTCCAGGCCGCCTCCTCCTCCCGGGCGGTGTCGCAGGCCTGGCGGGCGGCGGTGACCTACGGACGCTGCCAGGCAGGCGCTAGCCGTCCGCGCCCAGGACGAGCCCTGAGGTCGGCACCCCCGTGCCCGCTGTGACCAGCACATGCGCGGGGGTGCCGGCCTGGTTGACGGAGGTGCCGCGGAGCTGGCGGACGGCCTCGGCGATGCCGTTCATGCCGTGCAGATAGGCCTCGCCGAGCTGGCCGCCGTGGGTGTTGAGGGGGAGGGCGTCCGCGGCGACGAAATCGGCGGCCTCGCCGGGGGCGCAGAAGCCGAACTCCTCCAGCTGCATCAGCACGAAGGGGGTGAAGTGGTCGTAGAGGATCGCGACGTCGATGTCGGCGGGGGTCAGTCCGGAGGTCCGCCAGAGCTGGCGGGCGACCACCTGCATCTCGGGGAGGCCGGTCAGCGCGTCGCGGTAGAAGCTGGTCATCTGCTCCTGGGCGCGGCCCGCGCCCTGTGCGGCGGCCGTGATCAGCGCCGGCGGGTGAGGCAGCGTGCGGGCCCGCTCGGGCGAGGTCACCACGAGCGCCTGGGCGCCGTCCGTCTCCTGGCAGCAGTCCAGCAGCCGCAGCGGCTCCACGATCCAGCGGGAGGCGGCGTGGTCGGCGAGGGTGATGGGCCGGCGATGGAAGTACGCGGCCGGGTTGGTGGCCGCATGGCGGCGGTCGGTGACCGCGACATGGCCGAAGGCGTCCGGCGTCAGCCCGTAGGTGTGGAGGTAGCGCTGGGCGGCCATGGCGACCCAGGAGGCGGGGGTGAGCAGGCCGAAGGGGAGGTTCCAGCCGAGTGCCGCCCCCTCGGCGGAGGGCTCCCGCCGCTGTACGCCGGAGCCGAAGCGGCGGACGGAGCGCTCGTTGAACGCGCGGTAGCAGACGACGACTTCGGCGAGGCCGGTGGCGACCGCGAGGGCCGCCTGCTGGACGGTGGCGCAGGCCGCGCCGCCCCCGTAGTGGACCCGGGAGAAGAAGGACAGTTCGCCGATGCCGGCCGCCTGCGCGACGGTGATCTCGGGGTTGGTGTCCATGGTGAAGGTGACCATGCCGTCGACGTCCGCGGGGGTCAGCCCGGCATCGTCGAGGGCGGCCCGTACGGCCTCGACGGCGAGCTTCAGTTCGCTGCGGCCGGAGTCCTTGGAGAACTCGGTCGCACCGATTCCGGCGATCGCGGCGCGGCCGCCGAGGGAGTCGGGGCGGTGGATGCTCATTGTGTGCCCTTGGGGTGGCTCATCGTCGTCGCGTCCTCCGGGTGGCTCGCCGTTGCCGCGTTCTCCGGGAGGCTCGCTGCCGCCGCGTTCTCCGGGAGGCTCACTGTCGCCGTGCCGGTTACGTGGTGGCCGAGGCCGTTCGCACCGACGATCCGCACCACGGCCGTACCGTCCGACACCTCGGTGACGGTGCCGCGCAACACCATGGTGTCTCCTGGGTAGTTGGGGGCGCCCAGGCGGATGGCTACCTTGCGCAGGACGCAGCGCGGCCCGAAGTGGTCGGTGAGGTAGCGGCCGACCAGCCCGTTGGTGGTGAGGATGTTCATGAAGATGTCCGGGGCGCCCTTCTCCCGGGCCGCCTCGGTGTCGTGGTGCACGTCCTGGTAGTCACGGGAGGCGAGTGCTCCGGCGACGATCAGGGTGCGGGTGATCGGGATGGGGAGCGTCGGAATCTCGTCACCGGGTTTGATCTCGTCACCGGCTTTCATGGGGTGGCCTCCTGCCGATTCTGCAGATCCCGTGCTTCCCGCGACGTGAGCAACTGCCCGAGCTCTTCCAGCACTTCGGCCCCCCAGCCCAGATAGCCGGCCAGTTGCCGGCCCCACAGGAAGTGCCGGTGGACGGGGTGTTCCAGGTCGGCGCCGATACCGCCGTGCAGATGCTGGCCGGTGTGCACCACACGGGTGCCCGCCTCGGCGGCCCACCAGGCGGCGGTCAGCGCCTGCTCCCCGGCGTCCAGGCCCGCGTCCCGGCGCCAGGCAGCCTCGTAGGCGGTCAGCCGGATCGCCTCGGTGTCCATATAGGCGTCGGCGGCGCGCAGCAGGACGCCCTGGTGGGTGGAGAGGGGACGGCCGAACTGCTCACGCGTGGTGGTGTGGGACACCGCACGGGCCAGGGATCCGGCACAGACCCCGGCCTGGATGCCTGCGAAGGCGGTACGGGCGGTGGCCAGGACATCGGCGTACGGGCGGCGGGAGGCGGGCGAGTGCGGGGCGGCCTCGTCCGAGCCCACGCATTCGGCCGCGGCCGGCCCCAGGCGTTCGGCAGGGGCGTCGTCCAGGGTGAGCCGGCCCGCCGACCAGGGGGCGGTGGTCTCGACCGGGTCCCGTCGCACCCCGGGGGCATCCGTACGCAGCAGCCACAGCGTCCGCGTCGTCCCGTCCGGCACCAGCACATGGGTGGCCGCGCGCAGCCACGGCACGACGGGGACGCTGCCGGTCAGCCGCCCCGTCCCGTCCGCCGACGGCGCCGCCCGCACCCCGCCCGGCCGGGCCGGAAAGGCCCCGGTGGCGATCGCGGCGCCGTCCCGGAACGCCGGGAGCAGCCGCGCCCGTTGGTCCGCATCGCCGTGCGCGCCGACCGCCAGCAGGCCGTAGACACAGCTCGCGGCGAACGGCACCTGCGCCGTCGTACGCCCCTGCTCCTCCAGCATCAGGACGAGTCCGATCAGCCCGGTCTCGGCCACCGCGCCCGGCAGCCCGGCCGTGCACAGCGCCTTCCAGAGCTCGGCGTCCGTACCGCCGCCGCAGTCGGCGAGGCGCTCTGGTGTGGACAGATCGCCGAAGATCTCCGCGGCCAGTTCGCGGGCCGCCATCTGCTCCGGTGTGGGGGTGAAGTCCATGTCACCCCTCACCGCCCGGCGTCGCACGGAAGACCGGCAGCTCGTACTCCTCGTCCACCCGCTGGAAGGTGAGCCGGACGGGCATGCCGATGCGCACCTGGTCGTACGGGACGCCGACGATGTTGCTGACCATCCGCACCCCCTCCGCGAGTTCGATCAGGCCGACCGCATAGGGCGGGTCGAAGGCGGGGAAGGGCGGGTGGTGCAGCACGACGTAGGAGAAGACCGTTCCCGCTCCGCTCGCCTCGACGGTGTCCCACTCCGGTGACCCGCACCGGGAGCACCCCGGCAGCCAGGGGAACCGCAGCGTCCGGCAGCCCGTGCACCGCTGGATCAGCAGCCGGTGCCGGGCGACGCCTTCCCAGAAGCCGGCGTTGTCGCGGTTGATGACGGGGCGGGGGCGCCGCGGGGCGGGCTGAGCGGCTGCGGCGGGCGGCTCCGGCTTCCGCTCAGGCGGGGCCTCCCGGGCGTCCGGGGCCTTCCCGGCCGCCGGGGCGTACTTGAGGATCCGGAAGCGGTGCGTCCCCGCCAGCTCCCCGTCCGCCCGTACGTCCATCCGCGTCGTGACGAAGTGCCCCGTCCCCAGCTTTGTCGTCTTGCGCTCCGATACGGCTTCGATCACCGCGTCGAAGGTGATGCGGTCGCCCGGCCGCAGCGGCCGCAGGTACTCCTGCTCGCAGTCGGTGGCCACGACGGAGGTGTACCCGGCGCCGTCCAGCAGCGCGAAGAGTTCGTCGAACGCGCCCGAGCGGTCCGTATGGCCGGAGAGCCCACCCATCGTCCAGGCCTGGAGCATCGTCGGCGGGGCGATGGCATCCGGCCCCCGATAGGCCGGGCTGGTGTCGCCCACCGCCTCGCACCAGTGCCTGATCATCGGCGCGTTGACCAGGTCCTTGCCGACCCCCGCGGTCGCGGCCGGCCGCCCCTCGTACGCCTTGAGCCGTTCGTGGGGGAGCACGTCCACGGCCCGGGCAGTACGCACCTCACGCGCCGGCTCCCGGTGCGTCCGCTCCCCCTGCACCGACTCCGCCGGCTCCTCCTGCGCCACCTCGCTCATCGCCGCCCCCTCCGCATCCCCAGCCGCATCGTCGCGACGATCTCCCGCTGGATCTCGCTCACTCCGCCCCCGAAGGTGTTGATCTGCGCGGCACGGTTCATCCGCTCCAGTTCGCCGTCCCGGAAGGCGCCCGGTGAACCGGCCCGCACCAGGGCGGCGTCCCCCGCCACCTCCTGGCACATCCGGTAGACCTCGACGGCGCTCTCCGTCCCGGCGAACTTCACCCCGCCGGCATCTCCCGGGCTGAGCGTCCCGGTTCCCACGTCGCCGACCAGCCGCCAGTTCAGCAGCCGGGTCGCGGCCAGCCGGGCGTGCGCCTCGGCGAGCCGAGACCGTACCCAGGGCCGGTCCGCGGGCCGTTCGCCGCTCTCCGGCTCCGGCGTACGGGCGTACGCCAGCGCCGCGTCGAAGGAGTCCTCGGCCTGCATCCCGAGGGCGGCCAGGGCGACGCGTTCATGGTTGAGCTGGTGGGTGATCAGCTGCCAGCCGCCGTTCTCCTCGCCGACGAGGTTCCCGGCCGGGACGCGGATGCCGTCGTAATACGTGGCGGTGGTCCGCAGACCGCCGACCGTCTCGATCGGCGTCCAGGAGAAGCCGGGTGCGTCGGTGGGCACCAGGATCAGGGAGATTCCTCGGTGCTTGGGCGCGTCGGGGTCGGTGCGGCAGGCGAGCCAGATCCAGTCGGCCCGGTGGGCGTTGCTGGTGAAGCTCTTGACGCCGTTGATCAGCCAGTGGGCGTCGTCGGCGGCGCCCTCGCCACCCGGCCGTTTCACCGCGCGGGTGCGGAGTGCGGCAAGGTCGGTGCCGGCCTCGGGCTCCGTATAGCCGATCGCGAAGACCAGCTCGCCACTGAGGATCCGGGGCAGGAAGAAGTCCTTCTGCTGCGGGGTGCCGTACTTCATCAGGGTCGGGCCGACGGTGTTGAGGGTGACCATCGAGACCGGAGCGCCCGCGCGGTACGCCTCGTCGAAGAAGACGAACTGCTCGTCGGGCCCGCGGCCCTGCCCGCCGTACGCGGTCGGCCAGCCCAGCCCCAGCATGCCGTCGGCGCCGATCCGGCGCAGCACCGCACGCTGCTCCGCGGCGTCCTCGACCGGCCCGTTCGGCAGCACCTCACGGAAGTAGCTTCGTAGTTGGCTGCGCAGCTGCTCCTGGCGCGCGGTGGGGGCGAGGTGCACGTCGGCGGCCTCCCCTTCTGGTGGCCGTACGCCCGGTGCGCAGG
Organism: Streptomyces sp. 2323.1; assembly: GCF_900221035.1. Classification (NCBI taxonomy): domain Bacteria; kingdom Bacillati; phylum Actinomycetota; class Actinomycetes; order Kitasatosporales; family Streptomycetaceae; genus Streptomyces; species Streptomyces sp. 2323.1. The sequence continues at coordinate 3,847,970 of NZ_LT907981.1, forward strand.
GAGTCGGGCACACGAACGAAGCGAGCGGGTTTCTGACTGTCCGTCAGAAACCCGCTCACTGTCAAGGCCGGCGCAGCGAACTCCGGAGCAGCCCCATTCACTCCGTGCCGACCCTGACGCCTCACCCGTCGGTCAGCCGCACCGCACTCCCCTTGCGGCGGGCCGCCGACTCACCAGAGCTTGGTGAAGTTGACGGTGGTGTTGGTCTGGTCGATTTGCGTGGGGCCGGAGCCGTTCACGCTCGCGGTGTTGTTCTGATTGGAGGCGCCGGCTCCGTTGGCGACCTGCTGGCCGGTGGTCGAGTTGCCGAGGTTGGCGCCGCCGACACCGCTCCCCTCCTGGCTCGTCGCCGCAGAACTCGACCCGCTGGTCGCAAAGCCGCCGTTGTCGGCCTGCGCCACGCCGGTGCAGAGCACGGCCGCGAAGGGAAGTGCGGCGGCCGCGGCGAGAACGCGGGCGGTACGGATGCTTGCCATGTTTCTCTTCCTCCTACGGAACACGACTTCTGGATCTGCCGCGCCGGCTCGGACGCGGATCTGCTGCGCGGGGGTCTGATGTACGGCTGACTTACGGCTCTGCTGGTACGGCTTTGCTTGTACGGATCTGCTGCGCGGGACGGATTGCCGATCCGGTGGTCCGGCGGTCCGGTCTCACGCATCACGTCTCACGCGAACCGACCTCGAATCACTGGAACTTGATTGCTTCACCGGGCAGTTGGCCGACCACCGCGATGCTTTCCTCGACGTCGCGCACTCAGGCTTGCCCACGGATCCGCGGCGAACCCATCGCGAGGCCCCGATTCCCCCGCAAGCATGAGCGCCCCCGAATAAACCCCCCGCCGCCCGGCGCTCTCACCCGCGCACACCCCCTCGACAACGGCAGGGCCCCGCCACACCCCCACCACACGTCCCTCGACAAAGCCGCCGCCCTACCCCGTCCCGCACCAAGCCCGCGCCACCCGGCCGACGCACCCGGCGCACGGGCCGCTCTGTCCACACCCCCCTTCCTTTCATCGAACGTTCGTACGAAAATGGATTCATGGCCACGCACCGACGCCATAGAAGCACCGCCCGCACCGAGTCCGCAGAGACGCCGGACACCGCCCTCACCGAGCCCCCGGAGGCACCCGGAGCTGAGGCACCGAACAGCACGCTTACCGAGCCCGCCGGGGCACCGGCCGCCGGCCCCACCGAGCCGCCGGAACCGCACGCCGCCGCGCTCGCCGAGGCACTCCTCGCCGCCGGCCGCGGCTACCCCGTCATCCCGCTGACCCGCAACAAGCTCCCCGCCATACGGTCCCCGCACCGCGGCCGTCCCGAGAGCCCGCCCTGCCGCGGCCAGTGCGGCCGGCTCGGGCACGGCGTCCATGACGCGAGCACCGACCCGCTCACCATCCGCCGGATGTTCGCCACCGCCCCCTGGGCCACCGGCTACGGCATCGCCTGCGGACGGCCCCCGCACCACCTCATCGGCATCGACCTCGACACCAAGAACGGCGCCGACGGCCTGACCGCCCTGCGGTTCCTCGCCGAACAGCACGACTTCCCGATCCCGCCGACCGTCACGGTCCTCACCCCCAGCGGCGGCCGCCACCTCTGGTTCACCGGCCCGCCGTCGCCCCCCGTACCGAATTCGGCCGGACGGCTCGCCCCGGGCATCGACGTCCGCGGCACAGCCGGCTATCTCGTGGGCCCCGGCTCCGTCACCACCCACGGGCGATATGCCCACGCACCGCGCACACCCCGCCACCCCGCCCCCCTGCCGGGCGCCCTGCTCGACCTCCTCCTCGCCCCGTCACCGTCCGCCCACCGCGAGCCCCCGCCCGACGTTGCACCCCAGCACGCCGCGGCGCTCATACGCTTCGTACGCACCGCCCCGGACGGCCAGCGCAACGCCCGGCTCTTCTGGGCCGCCTGCCGCGCCCACGAAGCCGGCCTCGGCCAGGAACTCGCCGCCCGCCTGACCCAGGCCGCCCGCGACACCGGCCTGTCCGCACACGAGGCCCGCGCGACGATCGCCTCAGCGGCCCGCGCCACACCCCCCGCCACACCCGACAGCCACTAGCGACCCCGAACACCACAGCCCCCAGGCACGGACCTCAGGCCTCCACCCACCCCACCTACGCCTTACGCGCCTCGATCAGGAACCGGGTCGTCCGCGCCACGAACGCCCCCTCGCGACGCATCAACTCGTCCAACTCCCGCAACCGCTCCCGATAGCGCTCCACCGTGAACCCGGGGACCATCCACACCACCTTCCGCAGGAAGTAGACGACCGCCCCGATGTCGAAGAACTCGGTCCGCAGCGACTCCGCCCGCAGATCGACCACCTCAAGACCCGCCGCCTCCGCCTCCTGGCACGCGTCCTCGGGATGACGGGCCCGCCGTACGTGCTCCGGCTGCGGCCCCAGAAAGTACTCGACCAGCTCGAACACGCTGGCCGGACCGACCTGTTGGGAGAAGTACGTGCCCCCCGGCCGCAGCACGCGGGCGATCTCCGCCCACCACACCGTCACCGGATGACGGCTGGTCACCAGGTCGAACGCCGCATCGCCGAACGGCAGCGGCGGCTCGTCCGCATCGGCCACCACGACCGCCCCGCGCGGATGCAGCAGCGCGGTGGCCTTGGCGACATTCGGCGGCCAGGACTCCGTCGCCACCATCACCGGCGGCAGCTTCGCCGCCCCGGCAAGCACCTCACCGCCGCCGGTCTGGACGTCCAAGGCGGCCGACGCCCGCGCCAGCCGCTCGCCCATCGCCCGCTGATACCCCCACGAGGGCCGCTCCTCCGTGGCCCGCCCGTCCAGCCACGAAAAGTCCCACCCCTCAACCGATACGGCCTCAGCCTCGGCCACCAATTCCTCAAACGAACGCCTCATACCTCCACACTCACCGCAACCCTCGTACCCTGCCAGCGATTTACGCCCCCACTGCCCCTCGCCCCTGCTACTTCTCCCCCTGACTCCCGACCAGGAAAGCGAGCTCCGGACGGTCCCACATCACCGCCGGCGGATTCGCCGGCACCATTCCGACGGGCCGGGCACCCACGCTGCGATAAAAACCCTCGGCGGGCGGATGCGAAACCACCCGCACCCGCTCGATCCCCAGGCGCCGCGCCTCACCCTGCATGTGCTCGACCAGGCGACGCCCTATCCCGTACCCCTGCGCCTGATCCGCCACAAACATCAAATCCAACTCAGCCGGCTCCACCACCAACGCATAAAACCCCAACACCCGCTCACCACGATGGGCTTCCCCACCAACCCCCTCCTCCACATCAACATCCATACCCATGGCCACAGCCACAAAGACCCGATGCGCCTCGATGTAATCCGGCCCCACCCGATACCCCTCGACCATCGCGGCATACCGCCCCTCATACGCCCGCGAACCGCGCACCATCCGCGTGAGTCGCCGCGCATCCCTCCCCTCGGCCCGCCGCACGACCACAGCGCCCCATCGGACCCCGGCCCCCGCCCTACGCACACCCACGTCGACCACACCCCACTTCCCGCACGACGCCCAGACAGGCACCCAACAACATCCGCAATTCACATTCACATTCCAATTCCCCCACCCACCCTACCTCGCCACCCACACAAACCTCCCCGCCAACAAATCAGCCACTGCCCAACACGAAAATCCCTTCCTTCCCGCAGACCAAGCGCCTTTACACCGCGCCCTTCGAATTCCTAGAAACCCCCACTTGCCCCATAAAGAAATCCCCCTCCACCACCTCGACAAATTCGCACCTCACCCGGCCACGGAAGGACCACGATAAGAAGAAGCGCCAAAATCCGGCACGGTGAACCGCATCACGGCGGCACCCATCTGGTCCGCTACTGCGCTTCCAATCCCAACTCGCGGCTCTCATCAGCACGTACGCCATGGAACGGCGCATGCACGACGCCCAGTTGGGCTGGCGCATCGAGGGGAACCGCGTGATCGGGTGGACGTACGGCCACAAGACCTACGAGCACCTCCTGTCCCTCGTCGAATCTTTCGCGGCCATCCTCGACGACTCCCCACCCAGGCGTGGCGCTGGCCGGAGCGACAGAGAGCCGGCACTGGTCATCAGCCCGGAGAAGACGGACGGCCCCAGGAGCACCCAGCGCCTCCCTCCACAGTCCGCGGCCCGCAGCGGCATACAGCGAGGCTGCGTCAGCCCGCCCTCTCGCGACATCACACGGCATCGCATGTCGTCGGATGGCACGTCTTGGCGCCATCCGGTGCCACCCGACGCCATCCAGCGCCACCCCGCACCACTCCTCGCCCCCCAACAGGCAAATAACCACGCATGGCGCCACAATGACCCACGCCACCCCTTCACATTTCCCCAGTTCAGCGCGGCGCACTCCCAATCCCGCCCCACACAAGACACCACCCGGACTTGCGCATGGCACCACAGTGGTGCCACTATGCCGTCATGGACCTCACTCCGTATGTCGACACCCTGCGTCGCGAACTCGCGGTGGCCGCCGAAGCCGGCGGGGAAGATGCCCGCGAGCTGGCTGAGCGGCTCACCACTCCTCTGGAGTCGGCGACCCGTCTGACCATGCTCAATGTGCTCTCCGCCGCGATGGACGAGATCACCCGCGAGCTCGCCCCCGGCTCGGTCGACGTACGGCTGCGCGGGCTGGACCCCGACTTCGTGGTGACGCTGCCGCCCGGTACCAGCGGTCACCTGGAAGCAGCGGCCGCACCCGCCGAACCGCTCGCGGCGCCGCCCCCCATAGACGACGACGGTGGCACCGCCCGCGTCAATCTGCGACTGCCGGCCCACCTCAAGGCGCGCGCCGAGGAGGCCGCGAACCGCGAGGGCCTGTCGGTCAACGCATGGCTGGTGCGCGCCGTGTCGGCCGCGGTCGACGGCGGCACGCGGCCGCGTACGACGGAGAAGGCCCACACCATCGGACAGAACTTCAAGGGCTGGGTGCGCTAGCCGCGCCCGCGCCCGCTCCACTTCACCCACACCACGTCCCCACCAGCGGGGACGACCATGAGACCCAAGAGGACGGGACAGCCATGCCTTCTTTCGACACTCCCGAACCGATCTCGGCCACGGCGCACGTGGAGGCCGGTTCCATCCAGTTCACCGCGGGCGACCGCCTCGACACGGTCGTCGAGGTGCGGCCCCGCGATCCGAAGCAGGACCGGGACGTGCGGTCGGCCGAGCAGACCGAGGTCACGTACGCAAGCGGCACCCTGACCGTCAGGACCCCCAAGCTGCGCAATTCGCTTCGCCGCCCCGGCACCGTCGATGTCACGGTCGAACTGCCCACGGGCTCACGCATCGACATGACCGGCGCCTGGGCCCAGGTGCTCGGCGAGGGCCGGCTCGGCGAGGTCCGCGTGAAGACCTCGTCCGGCGACGTCCGCCTCGACACGACCGGGCCGCTCCAGCTGACCGCCTCCCACGGCTCTATCACCGTGGACCGCGTCGAAGGCAAGGCCGAGATCACCACCAGCTCCGGCAGCCTGCGCGTCGGCCACATCGACGGTCCCGCGGTCCTGAAGAACTCGCACGGCAGCACGACCATCGGCGCCGCGACCGGGGAGCTGCGGGTGAGCGGCGCCAACGGCGATATCGACGTCGTGCGCGCCGAGGGGTCGGTCACCGCGACCACGGCGAACGGCACCCTGCGCGTGGCCGAAGTGGCCCGCGGCACCGTCCAGTTGGAGACCTCCTACGGCGCCATCGAGGTCGGTATCCGCGAGGGCACGGCCGCCTGGCTCGACGTCAGCTCGGGCTTCGGGCAGGTACGCAACACGCTCACCGCGTCCGAGTCCCCGGAGAAGGCCGAGGACACCGTCGAGGTCCGCGCCCGCACCCGACACGGCAACATCGACGTCCTCCGCGCCAAGCCCTGAGCAGCCCCGCACATCCCCAACTCACACCAACTCCCCGCTACTTCACCCTTCGAGCGGGAGGGCCCCATTGCGGCTTCTGTCATGCCCACACCACGCAAGCCCGCAGCCGCCGTCCGACACCGTCCGGCCACACCACCCGCCACGAAAGGACATCCGATGAGTCAAACGGCTCCCTTCCCGAACGGCCTCCCGATGGATCGCGATGCGGGCCCCTTCAACCCGCCCCGCGACATCACCCGGCTGCGCGAGGCTCGCCCGGTCAGTCCCCTGGTCTTCCCCGACGGTCACGAGGGCTGGATCGTCACCGGCTACGACGCGGTCCGCCAGCTCATGGCCGACACCCGGTTCAGCTCCCGCCAGGACATCGGCATTCTCCACGTGCCGTACGAGACCCCCGGCATGCCCGCCGCCACAGAACCGTCCCCGCAGATACCGGGCATGTTCATCGCCATGGACCCGCCGGACCACACCCGGCTGCGGCGCAGGCTCACCGGCGCCTTCACCGTCAAGCGCATGAAAATGCTCGAAGAGCGCATCATCGCCATCACCGAGCAGCAACTGGACGAACTGGCGCGCCTCGCCCCGCCCGTCGACCTGGTCAAGGAGTTCGCGCTGCCGGTGCCCTCGCTGGTGATCTGCGAACTGCTCGGTGTCCCCTACGCGGACCGGGAGACCTTCCAGGTCAACTCCGCCAAGTTCATGGTCAAGGACCAGTCGCTAGAGGAGAAGATGGCCGCGTACGAGGCACTGACCACGTACCTCGCCGAACTGGTCACGCGCAAACGCGCCGCCCCCAGCGAAGACATCCTGTCCGACCTGGCCCGCCATGACGACCTCACCATCGAGGAGCTGACCGGCGCCGCCTTCCTGCTGCTGCTCGCGGGCCACGAGACCACCGCCAACATGCTGGCACTGGGCACTTTCGCGCTCCTGGAGCACCCCGAGCAGCTGGCCGAACTGCGCGCCAACCCGGATCTGCTCCCCGATGCCGTCGAGGAACTCATGCGCTACCTCTCCGTTGTCGACATCCTCTTCCGCTACGCCACGGAGGACATCGAACTCGGCGGCGAGACCATCCGCGAGGGATCGACCGTCGTCGTCTCGATGCTGGCCGCCAACCACGACCCTCAGCGCTTCGAGAACCCCGACACCCTGGACATCCACCGCAAGGCCCGCGGCCACCTGTCCTTCGGCCACGGCATCCACCAATGCCTCGGCCAGCAACTGGCCCGCATCGAAATGCGCGCCAGCTTCGACGGACTGCTGCGACGCTTCCCAACCCTCAAGCTCGCCATCCCCGCCGGCGACGTAAAACTCAGGACCGACATGAACATCTACGGCGTCCACGAACTGCCGGTCACCTGGACGGAAACAGCCCGGTAAAACCGTCGCGGTCATCCACGGATGCCCGGCGATCGGAAACGAAAACGGCCCCCGACCAGGATTTCCCTGGTCAGGGGCCACTCTCAGTGCTCCATCTGCGGAGGCTGTGGGATTTGAACCCACGGTGACGTTGCCGCCACGACAGTTTTCAAGATGTCTTCCCGGATCATGCAGGGTGAGCCGTTCGTGCAGGTCAGCGGCTCGCCGGAGGCTCTTCCCCAGTCTGAGGACTGTCACCGTGCCCGCCGCGTGCCCCTAGATCGATGTCGTGCCCTCCGATCCAGGACTCGGACGCCTCGGCCACCTGAGCATCCCGACCGGCAGCAGGACGGGCGTAGTGGCGCGTGGTCACGCTGGCATTGCTGTGCCCGAGCCGATGAGCCGCCGTCATCACTCCGTACCGATCCGCTACCCAAGTGGCGTGCGAGGCCCGCAGATCGTGCGGGGTGACGTCCTTCAGCCCAGCCGCCGCCACCGCCGGATTGAAGTACGCCTTGCGCCACTGGTTGTACCGGAGCGGATTGCCGGCGCGGTTGGTGAACAGAAGCGTGTCCTCTCCACCGGGCAAGCGGTCGAGATACGCCGACAGCCGATCAACCAGCGACGGGGCGAGCGAGAGGACGCGCTTCTGATGTGACTTCGGGGTGTCGAACACCAGGGCCCCGTTGGCTTCCGCCAGGTTCTCGTCCACGACCAGGAGGCGGGCGCCGACGTCGATGTCTGCTCGCCGAAGGGCGAAGGCCTCACCGATGCGCAGGCCAGCGAAGGCCAGCAGGGCGATCAGCAGATCGTGCGGCGCCTTGGCGTTGGCAACGATCTCCGATGCTTCCTGCGGCGTGAGGATGTGCGGCTCGGTCTGAGGCATACGCGGCAGGCGCACCCCACGGCATGGCGTCATCGCGATCATTCCGTTGTCCACTGCCGAATCCATGATCTGTGCAAGCACTCGGTAGCACTGCCGGATCCAGGACGCTCCCATGCCGTCCGTCTGCATTTTGGAGACCCACTCCGCCACCGTGATGGGGCGCACGCTGGAGAGCTCCCGGTCTCCCAGTACCGGGTTGATCTGCGACTGAATGATCGAGCGGTACGTAGCCCACGTCTTGTGCTTGAGCTGCGGGCCCACGGAAGCCAGCCAGCGAGCCGCCCAGTCCTGAACCATCGCCTTGCCCTCAGCAGGATCGAGCCAGCGCCCCTCTTCGATCTCGATCCGCTTCCTGGCCAGCCACAGATCCGCATCCGTGGTCGTCAGGAACGTCCGGTCCGCCGGTCGCAGAATGCCGTCCGGTCCGGGGTAGCGCACCTGGTAGCGCCCCGAAGGCAGCTTGCGCACCCTGCCGAACTGGCGACGGCTCTTGCGCTTACCTGGCATCAGGCCACCGCCCGCAGAGGACGGAGCGGAGCGACGGGCTGCACCGTGTTGTCCTCGATGAACACGGCAACGGCGCTTTCGGGCACACGCACATGGCGACCGACCTTGACGAAGGTGATGCGCCGTTCCTCGATGAGCCGCCTGGGGAACCGGACCGTCGTACCGAGCCATTCAGCAACCTCCTGCACGGTCAGCAGGCGATCAGCCACGGTCACCACTCCCCTTCGGTGTCGAGTTCGGCGCGTACTTCACGGGAGATCTCACGGTTGGCTTGGATCTCCTTCGCGATGTTGGCGGCGAGCCAGGACTCGCCGGGGGTGTGGCCGTGGCCGGCGTAGGCCCAGTGGGCGATGACGCGGGTGGTGGCTTCGGGGTGGTCGTCGGGGGCGGGGAGGCCGAGGGCGGCGCGTTGCTGGGCGGCGCGGTAGTCGGCGCGGACCTGGCGGAGGGCGCCGAGGGTGGTGGAGTAGCGGCGGGACTTGGTGGAGAAGTGGCCGCGGAAGCCGAGCATGTGGGCCCACTGCCACAGCTTCCGGTCCGGGTAGAGCTCGTCCAGGTCGCGGCAGGCGCGGATCAGGCGCCGGGTGTGGTCGGGCAGGTCGGGAACCTTGTCCAGCTCGTGCATTTCGCCGATGCGGCGATCCACGGTGCCCGTGGTCTCGGCGGCCTTGGTCGCGTACTTCGCCACGTAAGAGGCCACCGCCTGTTCCGTGAGGTCCTCACCGGCTCCGAAGGCCCCGATGGGGCGGACATCGAGCTGAGTGCCCCAGCGCAGGGCCCGTTCCGGCTGATTCCCGACAGAGCCGAGGACGATCTCAGCCCGTGCGGCGGCGGCCTGCAGAGCGTCGGTGAGCAGGGCGTGGGTGGCCCAGGCTGGAGGTGCGGTGTCCGGGCCGTCGGGTCCGTCGAAGCGGATGACCGCGTGGAAGTGGATCGCGCCGCGCTTTTGGTACTCGGCGACCTTGCCGTAGGAGACGCGAAGCTGTTCCTTGAGCGCCTTCTGCGTGATGCCGGCACGGCGGGCCAGCTCGCGGGGCAGGTAGATGGTGACGTACCGCCACAGGTGGCCGGCGTGGTTGTTCCACAGCACTGCGCCCGCGTAGTCGTAGCGCTCCGGATCCAGCGCGGTCCCGAGTTCGGGGGCGTCGGCCTGGTGGTGGACGCCACAGCGGCAGGGACGGCGGCCGTTGTCAGGTCGGTTGTGCACCGGGCCGAAGGACGGTGCGGTGAGCGTGGCGAAGACGCGGGGGTGGTCGCGGACGGTCTCCGGGGTGCCCTTGGCTTCATCGCCGGTGAGCCCGGCGCGGATGAGGTGGTAGGTGTCGCCCGCGTAGGTCCAGGCGCAAGACGGGCAGCGCGACGCACGGCGGTTGCCACAGGCCACCCGGAGCCGCCCACCGGGCTCAACATCGGTCGAGTAGGCATGCAGGACCGTGCCGGTCGCGCGGTCGATCGTCTTCGTGGCGCCGGTGAGGTGGATCGGATCGGCGCACGCGCCGGTGCGACGGATCTGGTCTTGCCAGCGGTCGAAGCCGGGGGACCCGGCCACCCGGAGGAGGTCCCCCAGGGTGGTCGGGTCCAGGCCCGCCAGGGTGGCGGAGTCGGTCATCGGCCACCCCGTCCGGTGCAGGCGTTCTTGTGGGCGGTGTAGTTCTCCACCAGGGCCTTGACGTCGGCGTCGCCGTTGGCATGGTCTTCCGCACCACAGCCGCAGACGTAGTCGCCTTCAGCGGTCGTGTACTGGCTGCCTGACTTGACGCGCAGGCCGGGGAAGTCGGCGGCGGGACGAGCGGTCTTGGGGAACATGCCGGTCACCTCGCGATCTGCGGGGCGAGGAGGGCGGCGGCCGGGGCATTGCCGGTGCCGTGGCAGGTCCGGCAGGTGGCGGTGATGGTGCGGCGGGTGCCGTCGGGGTTGGTCTGGCCAGTGGTGATGGCGACGGCGGGGAAGCCGTCGCAGTCGCGGCATACGCGAGTGCGGGCGGGTGTGCGTGTGACGTTCTCGGGCATGATGAGCAGTCCCTTTCGGGTCGAGAGGTCTGGAAGGGGTTGCTGGCGCCCGGGGCGGCGGAAGTTTGGCGACCGAGGCCGCCCCGGGGGCCGTTCAGCTTTTGTGCTGCTTGCGGGCGAGCTTGATCGTGATGCTGGCGCCGCCGATGGTCGGGACGGCTGCTGCGGCTGCTGCGGCGGCGATCTGGAAGGCAATGGCGAACACGATGAGGACGACCGAAGCGCCGAAGGTGATCGCGATTGTGAGCATGATCGGGCCCGCGTAGGAGCGGGGCGGAGCCTGGACGATGACGACGTTGCGCGGATCGACGCCGGGCGGGATCAGGTGTGCCGGACGGTGGTTGGCGCGGAGCTGGGCGTCCGGGTGGCGCACGGGTTGCCTCCCCTCGGTGGTGGGCTACTTAATGGCCGCGCTGATGGCGGGACCGACGAAACTGTCAGCGAGGAGGTAGCCACCGAGCAGGAACACGGCCACGAGCCACCACGGGGGACGGGCGAGCTTGACGCCGAGAATTGCGACGACGGTCAAGGCGAGCCAGAGCGGGACGTCCATGGCGATTCCTCCTAGGCGGAGCAGTGGTGGGTGCGGGCGGCGAGTTCGGCGGCGGAGCGGTCGCGGTAGTCGGCGGAGAAGCCACAGCCGGGGGCGGTGCAGGCGGCGGTGTGTTTGGTGCGGCCGTGGCCGTCGTGGTGGGAGCCGACCTGGACGGGGCCGATGCGGAGCACGTCGTAGAAGCGGTTTGGACGAGGCATCGACGTCACCCCTCCCGGCGGGCCGAGTCGCCGGTGTGCGCGTCCAGCCAGTCGCGGATGGCGGGAAGTTCCTCGGGGCTGGCCTGATCAATCGTGAGCATCCCGATCTGTACGGCGTCGACGAGGAGGCCCTGGTGGGCGAGTTCGAGGGCGAGGTTCAGGCCGCGGAGCGTTAAGGCGTGCATGGTGGGTTCTCCTTAGGTGAGTTGGGCGGTGATGGCGTCGGCGAGCATCGGCGGGACGCCCAGGCGGGCGCGCAAGGTGTCGCGGTCGATCGGTGAGCCGGTCGTCGCGCGGTGGGTGTCGGCGATCTTCCGGGCGTGATCCAGCAACGCAGGCGGGACCGAGGGAGCCGGCCGAGCGGCAGGCGCAGGCTCAGGCGCCGGTGCGGCGGGAGCAGGCTCGGCCGGAGGTACGGCCGGCTGATCCGGGGCCGCAGGTAGCGGCTCGGGTGCGGTCGGGGCCGCAGGCGAGATCTGTGCCGGGACGGTCTCCGGCATGCGGTTCACGCCGGTCTCTTCGACGTCAGCTGACGTCTGGGCCCGGTCGGTTTCTGCCGGTTCGGTGGTGGGGGTGTGGGCGAGAAGGGTGCCGCCGAGGAAGGCCAGAGCAGGCCATCCCGCGACGAGGATCCGCAGCCAGGCCGGCACGGCGCCCAGGTCGAGAAGTCCGGCCGTGGCGATGTTCGCGCCCAAAGATGCGGCCAGCGCAATCACGAACCAGGTCCAGGCAGCGCGGGCAGCCCGCTCGTCAGCCCGAAGGATGCGCAGGCGGCGCCAGGCAGCGACGAACAGCAGATCCACGCTGACGGGGTAGGCCCAGGCTTTCCAGCCGTGCTGTCCGGCCGCTTCGGCGATGTCGTGGAGGTGAGCGAAGGACAGGGCACCAGCGATCACAGCCTGAACAAGCACAGCGTCCAGGCGGAACTTGGAGCGCATCGCGGTTCCTCCTTCCGGATTCTGGCCGGGCCGGGCGGGCCCGTGGGATCTCCGCCCGGCTCGCGGCGGATCAGGTGGTGGGGACTTCGCCGGTGCCCCAGCAGGTCAGGCACAGCGCTTCCTGCTTGTCCGGGCTGTCGCGCTTCTTGCGGGCACCGACCTGGAACGTCTCGGAGTTCTGTCCCGCCTTGCAGTCCGGGCACGGCAGCCCCGCCGAAGCCTGAGCAGCGGGCTTCTTGATGGCCTTACGGGCAGCCACCGAGATCACCGCTCGCGCGACTGGAAGCGGGCACGGCCACGCGGGCCGATGTCGATGCCGGTCGAGTCGCACGGGTCGCAGCCGGCGGAGGACTTGCTGTCTTCGCCCGAGCCGTTGCAGTCGTCACACGGCGGGCATCCACCAAACGCCTTGCTCTTCTCGTTGTAGGCGCGCTCTTCCTGGCTCTTGCGTCCGAACATGAGCTTTCTCCTTCTGTTTGAGGCATGGACGGGGTAGGGACCTGGCGCGAGACGGTCACGCCAACCGATGTGCGAGAAAAGACAGTTACTCGGTGACGGGCTGCGGCTTGAACAGCGGCACCGCATCGTCAGTCGTCGGCTCGGCGACCACGGCCGGCCGGAAGGGCACCAGAGCCGGGAGGTCCGGCGTCAGGTGCGCGTAGTCGCGACAGACCTGAGCCGCTTCGGCCGGTGACATGGCGGGGGTACGGATGCGCGACCAACCGCCGGAGGAGTCACCCGCGACCGCGACGCCGGGCCGGTCCGCCGGGATCATCGTTGCCGCGAACACGGCATCGGGAGCGATGTCACCCAGACCCATTTCAGCGGTCTGCTTGTCATTGACGCGGTGCACCACACGACCGCTGAGCTGGGCACGAAGCATCGTGGCGCCCCTGCCGAGCTCGGAGCCGAAGCGCTGCCCGCACACCTCCAGATAGATGCCGACCGCACGAGCCATCTGCGCAAGCCGCACCATCTGCATAACCATCCGGTCCCGACGTTCCTCATCCTTCTTGGCCGAGACGAGGAACAGCTCCGCCACCTCATCGACGAGGACCACCAGCGGCACCGGCCGCACCCGAGCGGGCAGATCCCACAGGTCCGAGACGTGATGCTCACTGAGCTGATCGAAGCGGGCTTCCATCTCCTCGACCAGCACGGCCAGCACCTGTGAGGCAGTCTCCGGCGTCGTGGCCAAGGCAGACAGGCGGGGCGCATACGCGCTCTGTTCCACCCCGCGCTTGCAGTCGATCCCCACCAGCCCCACCGGCATCTTCGCCAGCCCGGCGACCAGGTTGCGTTGGAACATCGACTTACCCGAGAAGTTCGCCCCCAGCGTCAGACTGTGCGGCACCTGCCGGTAGTCCCGCACGAACACGGTCCCGTCATCGCGCAACGCCACCGGCACGACCATGTCCGCAGCCTTGACCCGGCGCGGCATCCGTACCCGCTTGAGCACGTCGTAGCCGGTCATCCGCAGCTCCACAACACCCGGCTTGGCCTCGATCACGTTGACCGAGTGGACACCCCAGGCGTGCCGCAGCCGCTGGGAGGCCGCCGCCACATCCGCAGGCTCCAGACCGGCCGGAAGCCGCAGCGACACACGCAGTCCGGTCGAAGTGCCCCGCACCCGGCGGACCTTCGGCGGAACCGGCTGCACCTCGCGCCGGGCGACATTGCGCGCCATGAACGCCCGCAGACGAGACGGCTGCACCGTCAGCCCACACACATCCATCGTCGACCGGTACGTCACCGTGAACCGGCCCCACGTGATCGGCAGACCCACCAGCGACCAATACACACGAGGCGCACGAACCTTCGCGTAGCCGAGGCCACCCACACCCGCTAAGGCGCCAGTTGCCTCCAGCACGGTGGTCAGGTCGGTCATGATCAGGCACCCGCAGCAAGCGCCGCAGCGCGGAAGGCGATGCCGTGCCGCTTCTCGCCGTTGAACTCGTTCTCCCAGTCCCGCGCCTTGAGCCCTACCACCGAGACCGGCATGCCGGGGGTCAGACCCTCGGGGACGCCCGTCTCCGGCACGGCCACCTGGTAGAGGTTTCCCTCTCCCTCATCCGATACCAGCAGGCCCACAACCAGCATGTTGGCGCCGGTCTCGCTGTCGATGGCGATCTCGCCGGTCCGCTTGTTCTTCAGCTTCGGCGTCGGCGCGGTCGCGACGAACACCACAGCGGTCGAAGTGTCGATCTTGAACGAAGGCATGAAACGTTCCCCTCAGCGAGGTGACTGACTTGGCTAGCCGAGTTGGCTACATGACCAACATAGGCAACGTGGCTAGTCATGTCAACACCTGACTGTCCTGGCTGTCCCAATGCCGGTCCTGCCGCGTACCATCGGGCCCATGACCTTCGCTCCCGACTCCCTAGACCCGGACGACGACCGGCCGCCGTATGAGCAGGTAGCAAGCAGCCTCGGAGCAGCCATCCGCACGAGGAGGCTCGCGCCTGGGGAAAAGCTCCCGTCGCACAAGACGCTGACGGAGATGTACGGCTTTGCGCGGGCGACGATCCAGCGAGCACTGCGGGATCTCGAAGACGAAGGCCTAGTTGTGTCTCGCAAGGGCAGTGGCGTCTTTGTCCGCAACAGGACAGAGCGTCCAGCTGGCCTTCGCCCTTACGTTGAGCAGGCATTCGCCAGTACGGCCGTCACGATCGACTTCGCCGGCTTCTCCAGCGAGACGCTTCACGGTGCGCTCCAGGAGCCGATGGACAAGATCAGGGTCGGCAGGCTCACCCCGTCGAGCATCACCGTGCGCATTCTCGTGCCGGACATGTCAGTGCCTCAGGCGGCGCCGGTACGCCGCGACGACTGCGGTGACGACGAGCGGCTCCGCAGCCGCATGCACGACATCATGCTTGGCTACACACGCAGCATCCGTGACTCAATCGCCGAACTGGAACACCTTGGCCTGGTGCCGGAGACGCGCGTGGACGTGCGCGTTCACAGCGGCACCCAGTTCTTCAAGCTCTATGTGATCAACAACGAAGATGCGTTCTTCGGCTACTACCCGATCAAGCCGAACAAGGTCGTGGCACAGGGTGACGCGATCGAGATCTTTGACCTGGTGGGCAAGGACACCGTGCTCTTTCACCACTCGGTGAACGACAGTGAGTCGTCCAGCGGCACGCAGCAAGTGCAGCAAGCCCGCATGTGGTTCGACAGCGTGTGGGAGACCATCGCAAGGGACTTCGACCTCGATGGATAGTGACAACCTCCGTAGAGCGCTGGCCCGAGCGTCCGCAGTGTTGTTCGACTTCGACGGTCCGCTGTGTGACGTCTTTGGCGGTTTGCCGGCGCCGCAGGTGTCGGCGGAGTTGACGCGGCAAGCCACCGCACATGATCCGTCGCTCAGGGCGAAGCTCGTCGAGACGGATGACCCAATGGAAGTCCTGCGGCTCACCTATGAGTCCAACCCTGAACTCGGCTTGCAGATCGAGCGAGCTCTCACCGCTGCTGAAGTCGAAGCCGTAGCAGTAGCAGGATCCCCAACCGCCGGTGCCGTAGCAGCGCTTGACGCCGCGCAAGCCTCAGGGCGCCGGATTGCAGTGGTGAGCAACAACTCTGCGGAATGCGTCCGCTCGTTTCTCGAACGGCATTCACTGAGCAGCCATGTACGCGAAGTCGTGGGACGCGCGGCAAATCGACCAGACCTCATGAAGCCGCACCCGCACTCGTTGCTGCGAGCCGCGGAGCTACTGGAGGTCGGTCCGTCCGAGTGCGTGCTCATTGGCGACTCCATCACTGACATCCAGGCGGCCCACCTGGCTGGTGGCACTGCAATCGGCTACGCCAACAAGCCCCACAAGCGGGATGCGTTCGCAGAAGCTGGCGCCGAGGCAATCACTGAGCACATGGAGGCCATCGCAGACGCTATGCGGTGAGGAAGGGGAGCTGTTACAGGTTTCTCTACCTCATCAAGCCCCGCCCTTCGGCCGGGGAAGAGGGGCGGGAGGTGGGGGAGGAAGAGCACTCCGGGGGGCCCACCCGGGTGGTGCCGTTCCCTTTCCGAGTCTCCGGGTGCCGATCGCGCGGTATCAGCCCGTTGAGTCCGTGGAGTGCCGGTCGAGGCCAGCACCCGCCATCCACCTCGTTGGTCAGCGTCTCGCGACTCGGTCCCCGCGGGAGGCCTGCGGCTTGTAGCTCTGGCCTTGTGGGTGCTCTTGCCTTCGGCATCCGGCGCGCAGGCCAACGGCTTGACAGCCGCCGCTACGAATCACACCCCACCGGCCCGCCACGCGGGCCGGCGCGGGCTCGGGGACTGGGGGCGACGCTCCTGCCTTCGGCCCGCTCCGCCCCCGCCCCCGGCCCCGCGCCACCACAGTTGCCACGGGGTGATCCGCTAGACGCTTTGTCCCGCCCAAATGCAGCGCCGGACCGAGCAGACACCCCACCGGGCCAACACCACCACCGACGCCACCCGGCAGCTCGGCCGCAGCCACCCACCATCAGGACGAGCTGAGCAGCCACACAGGCACCATGCTCAAAGGCAGGTCCAGGCACAGAGCCCCGAGGGCGGCGAGGAAGTGCGAAAAAGTGGGTGCTGGGGTGAGGCGGAAGCGGTGAGCGGTTTACATGACGGGCGCGCTGCCGACCGTGCCTAGGTCTTGGTTCCGTCGATAAGGGCTGGCTACGGGAGGGGTGGGGGTGGCAGCGCCGAGCGCTCCGGGCATGCAGGCCAGCATGGGCGGGCCACCGTACCGCTGCCGTCACGGATGCGGGCGCGTGAGCGGACCGAACCCTGATCCGTGGCTGATGGGGGGCTCTCTGCTGCCGCGATGTGGCCGAGCCCGTCATGGGCGCTCCGCTAAAGCGGTGTCGCCGATTCGTATCCAGGCGGGCGCCGATGACCGGGAGGCTTCCCCACGGGGGTGAGTCGGAGTACCGGGCAACCCTCTTTGCGTCTATGTTCGAGACTCATTGACAGCTTCGATGAAGCGTTCGTACTCATGTCTTGCTGCCCCTGTGTGCCGCGAGATTTCTCCCCACACAGCTTCCTGCCTGCGATGCGGTTCGGACGCAGTTTGCAGCAGATGACTCAGAGATACCAGGTGTTCATAAGCCTGCCATGCCGACATGAACACTCCTCCGACGCCATCAAGTTGAAGTACGGCGACTGCATCTGCTGCCTTTTCTCGCTGCTGATTGGCGAGCGTAAGGGCTGCGTCCAAAACTTCCGCTGTAGGGGTGGCTCCCATCCTGAACAACTCTGAAGCGTCGATCAGTGCGTGATGGAAGTTACTCCAGGCCACTGCAAACGCTACGTATGTATCCCATCGAAACTGGCGTCTCCAATGATCCTTTTGCGACTTGGCCTGGTGGCGTCCGGCAAGAGCAGCCGCTCCGATTGCACCTCCAGCGCCGACTGCGGCTCCCAATAGCCCAGCAGCAGCGCCCACGATCACCGCATCCATCGTTGCATTGTCGTGGTCACCCACAGCTCCGTGTAGGCCCCCGCATACACCCGAAGCACACTGGTGGCCTGGTCTGCGTGTGGCTCACCGTGAGCGTCGGCGGGGCTGACAAGGCGCGCGCCTGACATCAACAGCGACGGACGGCGGGGGACCCGAGCGGTTCACTGCACCTCCGGACCGGTACGGCACGCGGGCCCCTGCAAGCGGCTGGGTGAATCCAAGTGCACCACTGTCGTGGCATAGATGCTCGTGCCCCATCCGTGCCCGATCTGATGGGGAACCACGGGGAACACGGGGCATCGTCGGGCCGTACGCAGAGAACCGGCCCCCGACCAATGTTGCTGGTCAAGAGCCGGTTCCCTTACCTCATCTGCGGAGGCTGTGGGATTTGAACCCACGGTGACGTTGCCGCCACGACAGTTTTCAAGACTGTTCCCTTAGGCCGCTCGGGCAAGCCTCCCCGCGGCACCGGTGCGCTTGGGCGTGCGGTGTCGCGGGATCAGACTAGCGCGTCACTTGTCGCCCGTGCGCTGGCCCAGGGTGACTCGGGTGGTGTGCTCCTTGCCGCCTCGCTTGTAGGTGAGGGTGACCTCGTCGCCGGGCTTGTGCTGCCAGATCTCGCTGATGAGGGTGGGGCCGCTGTCGATCACCGTGTCGTCGAGCTTGGTGATCGTGTCGCCGGGCTTGAGGCCTGCCTTGGCGGCCGGGCCGTTGGGGCTGACGGGGTCGGAGCCGTTGTTGCCGGTCTGGGCGATGGTCGCGCCGTTGCCGGTGTCCCGCATAGCGACCTGGACGCCGATCTGCGGATAGACCGGCTTGCCCGTCTTGATCAGGTCCTGCGCCACCCGCTTCGCCTGGTCGATCGGGATCGCGAAGCCCAGGCCGATGCTGCCGGACTGCTGGGACTCGCCGCCCAGTCCGCCGCCGTTGCCTGCCGACTGGATGGCGGAGTTGATGCCGATGACGTTGCCGCCGGCGTCCATCAGCGGGCCGCCGGAGTTACCGGGGTTTATCGAGGCGTCCGTCTGCAGCGCGCTCATGTACGAGGCGCTGGCGCCGCCGCCGTCGCTGGAGGCCACCGGGCGGTCCTTGGCGCTGATGATGCCGGTGGTGACGGTGCCGGAGAGGCCGAAGGGGGCGCCGATGGCGATCGTGGCGTCGCCGACCTGCACCTGGGAGGACTTGCCGAGCGGAAGCGGGTTGAGCGGGGCGCCGGAGGCGTTCTTGAGCTTGATCACGGCGACGTCGTAGCCCTGGGCGTGGCCGACGACCTCGGCGTCGTACTTCTTGCCGTTGGAGAAGGTCGCGGTGAGCTTGCCGCCGCCGGCGGCACCGGCGACGACGTGGTTGTTGGTGAGGATGTGGCCCTGCTTGTCGTAGATGAAGCCGGTGCCCGTGCCGCCCTCGCCGCCGGCGCCCTGGGCTTCGATCGTCACGACGCTCGGCAGCGCCTTCTGCGCTATCCCGGAGACGGAGGTGGGCTTGCGGTTCAGCGCCCCGGCGTCCCCGGGCGCGGAGACCGTCGTCGAGGCGTCGTCGCTGCGGCCCGCGAGCCAGAAGCCGACACCGCCGCCGACGCCGCCGAAGACCAGCGCGGCCGCCAGGACGGCCGCGATCAGACCGCTGTTGCGCCGCTTGGGAGCGGGGTTCCCGGTGAAGCCCCAGGGGTCACCGCCGCCACCGCCGCCATACGGGGGACCGCCCCAGCCGCCGCCGGCGCCCGCTCCGGGGGCACCGTGTGCGGCGGTGCCGTACGGGGGGAACTGGGCGGTCTGTTCGGTGGTGGGTTCGTCGCCGGGGCGGCCGAAGCCGGGCTGCTGAGGGTGTCCGGCGTCGTAGGGCGGCATCCGGCCCGGGTCGCCGGAGCCGGCACCGCCCTGGGACGAGGCGGCGGCCGGCGCGAAGTCGGGCGGCGGGGGCGCCATGGGGGGAGCGGCCGGCGGCGGGGCGCCGGGAGTCCGGGCGCCGGAGGCGGAGGCACCGTCCGGCTGCGGCCCGGCCGGCGGCTTGGCCTCCGACGGGACGGCGGCTCCCTCGTTCTCGGTGCTCACAGCTCTCTCCTCAGCTTCACGACTGTCGGCGTCCACGGCCCCGCGGGCAGCTGCCCTGTCTGCCTCATGCCTCAGCTGTCTGATGCCTGGGGCGCGCCGTTTCTTCCGGGGCTTGCAGTTCGGCCGGACCCTGGGGGTGCGTCCGGGTGGTGCGGTCTTGTCCTGCCGGCGGGCCGGGTGGTCCGCCGGGTGGTGCGGTTGTTCCGTGCCGGCGGGCCTTGCGGGCCCTCCGGGTCGTACAGCTCCTCGATGCCGGCACATAAGGAACCCGGCACTCCAGGATTCAGGATCCGGGATCCGGGCGCTGCGGGCGAGTCCCGGTCCGCCGGTCCGGGGCCGCGGGCCGTGGCCCACCGGTCCGTCGGGCAGCTCCCGTCCGTCCGCGAGACCCGGTCCGTACGTCCGGTCCGGGCCATTCGAGCCGGACGACACGGGCGAGTCTCCGTACCAGCCTTACCCACCGCGCGTCAGAGCACCGTAAGCCGAGACTGTGACTGTCCCCTCATCCTTTATCCCGGACAAAACCGGCGCATCCCCTGTTCCGCGGCGTGGGGAATGCACCGGCAGGCCCGGCAGCAGTGGGTGGCACGATAACGCGGTGACCTATGTACGCCCCGCCCAGGACGCCCGTCCGGATCGTCCCGCCATGTCCGTCGTAGCCCATCGCGGTGCCTCGGAGGACGCGCCGGAGCACACCCTGGCCGCCTACCGCAAGGCGATCGAGGACGGGGCGGACGCCCTGGAGTGCGATGTCCGGCTGACCGCCGACGGCCATCTGGTCTGCGTACACGACCGGCGGGTGAACCGCACCTCCAACGGGCGCGGCTCGGTCTCCGCCCTGGAGCTCGCCGACCTCGCGATGCTCGACTTCGGCTCCTGGAAGACCGAGGGGTTCGCGAACGAGGCGCCGGACCGGCAGCACGAGGACCCCGAGCGGACCGCCGTCCTGACGCTGGAGCGGCTCCTGGAGCTGGTCGCCGACGCGGACCGCCGGGTCGAGCTGGCCATCGAGACCAAGCATCCGACGCGCTGGGCCGGACAGGTGGAAGAGCGGCTGGTCGAACTGCTCGGCCGGTTCGGGCACACGAAACCGGCCCTGCGCGCCGACTGGACACCTCAGGTCCGGGTCATGAGCTTCTCGGCGCGTTCCCTGCACCGCGTCCGGGCCGCGGCGCCCACCGTCCCCGGGGTCTACCTGATGCAGTTCCTCACCCCCCGGCACCGCGACGGCCGGCTCCCGCCCGGTGTCGGCATCGCGGGCCCCGGCATCCGGATCCTCCGCTCGCACCCCGACTACGTCGCCAAGGCGCACCGCGCGGGCCACCAGGTCCACGTGTGGACCGTCAATGACGTCGCCGATGTCGAGCTGTGCCAGGAATTGGGAGTGGACGCAGTCATTACAAATCGCCCCAAGCAGGTACGAATCCAACTCGGCCTGAACTAAAACCCCTCACAGGGTGTGCACCGGCGCATTCGACCCGTATTCGATTATGTCCAGTGCGTCACCGAGTGTCGCTTGGCCGGTTTCCGGTCCAGTCCATTGGGGCATTCATCCCGTGGCGTGGGGCAAAGGAGGTCTCGGGGGTGGCGTTGGTGGTGGCACAAGAGGTGCCGACGTCGTCGATCATGGCCGTACCCCATGGACCAGTGGGTGTGGGCATGGCCAGGCGGCGCATGCGTGAAGAGCTGCTGGCAAGTGGA
The DNA here is from genome assembly GCF_900221035.1 of Streptomyces sp. 2323.1. Taxonomy (NCBI): domain Bacteria; kingdom Bacillati; phylum Actinomycetota; class Actinomycetes; order Kitasatosporales; family Streptomycetaceae; genus Streptomyces; species Streptomyces sp. 2323.1. The sequence goes on from NZ_LT907981.1 coordinate 3,869,476, forward strand.
GTTCAGGACACGGTCGTCGATGACGCGGTCCTTATTCTTTCGGAGCTGTTGAGCAATTCGTGTCGCCATGCGCGTCCGATATACGAAAACAGCGCACCGGATTCCGTAACGGCCGGGCAGGGTGACACCCCGTCGGCATCCGTCCGGGCCTCCTGGCGCATCGACGTACAGGGCAAACTGACCGTCGCGGTCACGGACGGCGGCGGTCCGACCCGGCCGCTTCCGGCCACTCCGTCGGTGACGGCGCGCGGCGGCCGCGGGCTGGCGATCATTCGCTCGCTCGCCAAGGACTGGGGCGTTCGCGACACCGCCGTCGGCGAGGTCACGGTCTGGGCGGCCCTCTCGCTCCATGACGCGTTCGCTACGCGCGTGGACCTGACACCCGATCTGCCGCCCTCGCTCGCCGCGGGTGCGCCGGTGCGCACCGGGCATCCGCTGGGTCCGGGCTTCCCGGACTTCGACGGCCTGGTGTAGCGGCCCGGCCGGACGGCGCCGCACCGGCCGGGACACGGCCGCAGGCGCAGCCGGACGCGACCGGGTACGCAATCCTCTAGGCTCGCGCCGAAACGCGTCCGTACGCCCAGGATCGACCAGGAGACACCGTCGCCATGGCCAAGAAGCGCCGTCCCCAGTCCCAGGCCGCAGCACCGCAGATGAAGGACGGTGAGGTGCCGGTCGTCGGCGCTCGTGAGCCCTGTCCCTGCGGCTCCGGCCGCCGGTACAAGGCCTGTCACGGGCGGGCCGCGGCGCATGCCGCCACCACGCTCGTGCAGCGCCCCTTCGAGGGCCTGCCCGGTGAGTGCGACTGGGTGGCGCTGCGCGAGCTGGTGCCCGCCGCCACCGCCGAGTTGACGCTCAAGGGCGGACTGCCGGAAGGGGTCCCGTCGGTGACGCTGGCGACCGTCCTGCCGATGGCCTGGCCCGCGCTGCGCCGGGACAACGGTGCGATCATGCTCGGCCTGCAGAACGACACCGCCTCCGGCGACCTCAGCCGCGACCTCGCGGACACCCTCCAGCGCGCGCTGGTCGCGGAGCCCGGCACTCCGGTCGCCGCCGGACGGCCCGCGCCCGACGGCCCGCGGCTGCAGGATCTGCTCGACCCGGAGGCGGCTTTTGAGCCGACCGTCCACACCGGATTCGAGTTCTGGGTGGAGAACCCCGAGAACGCCACCGGCGAGGTCGCCGCCTCACTGGAGCGGGCCAACGCGGCGGCCATCCCGACCGCGCGGATCCCCGGGCTGGAGGGCGCGTACTGGTGCGAGGCCCCGGACAAGAACCACCTGCGCTGGGTCACCGGGCACCCCGAGGAGCAGCTGCTGGACGCGCTCGCCCGGCTGCATGTCGCGGGCGCCACCTCGCTCGGCGAAGACACCCGTCTGGTGGGCTCGTTCCGCGCCCACGGCCTGGTCGTTCCGGTCTGGGACCTGCCCTCGTCGATGAGCGCCGACGACGTCGCCGAGCCCGCCGCGGCGTTCGCCGAGCGGCTGGCGAAGGCCCTGGCCACGGACGCTCCGCTGACCCCCGAGGAGCGCCGGGCGCGGGGCGGTCTCACCAACCGTCAGGTCACTCTGAGCTGACCGGGCCGGCCCCCGTAAAACGGACCGGACGCCTCCGGGAAACCGGTGCGTGAGACCCGTCACAACTGCCTGTACCTGCCGGTAAATAGGCGTCCGGAATTCCACGATCGAATTTGCGAACCGCCGATCTCTTGTTACGGTTCTAAAAGCCCGGTCGCTGGTGCATCCCCCGTCGCCAGCGACCGGGCGCTTCCATGTCCGGAGGCGAATGATCCGCTTCGCCGGACCGGGCGCGGGCCCCATGGGCGGCCCGCCCCCTCGACGCCCGTCCCGTCAGTGGTCCGAACCACTGTCTTCCATGGGCGAGTTGCTGCCGGAACGCAGCAGCAGCCGCTCCCCCGCCGCGTCGGAGACCTCCGCCACCGCGTCGTACGGCAGCCCTCCCGTGTGCAGGGTCGGGCCGGCCGGGGTCTCGCACACGCCCGGCACATCGGCCGCCGGCACCGCGCAGTGCACCTGTACGGACCCGCCGTCCGGCCGCAGCAGCGTGAGGGCGGCGCGCAGGGGGTGACCCGTGCGGTTGCGGTAGTACGTACGCGCCCGGGTCCGGCCCGCCTGGCCGAGCACACAGGTCTGGGCCTCGATGCCCCGGGGAACGGTGAGTTCGGGGCCACAGCGGGCGGTGCGGCCAGGGAAGCGGCGCAGACCGAGGCCCGTGTGGGCGCTGCCGGAGCTTGTGGAACCGACGCCACGGGCAGGGCTCTTGCCCTGATTGACACCGCTATCGGCCAGGATTCCCGTTTCGACCGAAGGGCTATTTTCGGACGTGCCCGCTTTCCCGGACTGCGCCCCCGGAGCCGGGCGGCCGGCCGGGCCGGCCATCGCGACACCCAGCGGCACGACGAGGGCGAGCAGCGCCGCCCCGGCGAGCCCGGTCAACCGGAGTTTTTGCGCACGCTGCATGGCCCCCACCTGCGAATTGAGATGCCGCCGACGACGGCTTGACGGTGCTGCGAACCTATCGGCCGGCGGGGGTGCCCCAGGACACCCGAAGCCCGATTCCGGGCGGGATCGGGGGCGGTCACACCCGTACGGGTGATGCGACCGCGGGCGGTGGGCGACACCGCCCGCACACCACGGGTGCCGGGCCGCAGTGCGGCGTCAGTACGCGAGCCGGCTGCCGCCGTCGGGGGTGCTGGTGCTCGCCATGACCAGGGCGTCCACGATCGTGGCCACCTTCGGCAGCCAGGGCGCGGCCGAGGGTGGGGGTCCCCCCTGCTCGAACGAAGTGGAGAGTTTGGGGGAGACCGGCGGCCGCTCCCAGCGGACCTTGCCGGCGCCGACCGGTGAGGGCGGGAGCACCACATAGCCGCCCTCCCCGTGGAACCGCAGTGAGCTGGGCACCCAGTCCTGGGAGTGCAGCAGCTCGCCCAACTCCGCGAGGTCGTACGGCGATACCAGCAGCGACCAGCGGGTGGGCGTGGCCACCACGGGGCCGAGGCGTACGCCGAAGTGGTCCAGGGCCGCCAGGGCGCGGGCGCCGGCGACGGCGGGCAGGCTCACCGCACAGGGCGCGCGGCCGCCCGTGGCCAGCACCAGCGGGGCATCGGGGCGGTTGGTCCACCACCACCGCAGCATCCGGGCATCGGTGGTGGCGGCCAGCAGGCCGGGGTCGAAGGGGTGCGCACCGGGCACCACACAGTCGGGGTCGGGGCAGTTGCACCGAGGGGCGGGCCGCTCGCCGAGGCCGAGCCGGGCGCCGGCCGCCTGCCGGCCGCCGGACCTGAGGCCCACTCCGGGAAGTACGGGCCACTGCCACTCGGTGGCGCACTGGAGCGCCGCACCGAGCAGCGCCGACCTTCCGCCGCGCCGGAACAGGAGCTTGCGTCGCCTTCCGAGGATCTCGCGCATGAGCGCTCGTTCCTTTCCGTTAACGCCGAGGGCTATGTCCATCGCACTACATGGCACTGCTTCCGGTTCGCCATCGTTTCCGCCGTGCCGCTTCATGCCGTTGTGTGACGTTTCCTGCGGCCCGGCCGTGCCGCCCGGGGTCGATCGCGCATCGATCACGCCACGTGGATTACTGGTCACCGCGTGTACAAGGCAGCGCATCACGCCGTACGCCGAGCGTGGAACGTGGCGGGGGGTGGCGCGCACATGGCGCTTGCGCTTGGTTCGTGCAGTCCCCGCCGCTTGGGAGTGCATAGCGGTCGTCGGCGTATGAGACGCCGGTGCCCGCCGGAGGGTTCCGGTGCGGCCCCAACTGGCCCCGCACCTTTCCGATTACGTACCCGCCACTGTGGTGATGACGCGCTGCTGATCGCCGTCAGTCGACCTCAAATTGACGCTCAGGGGGCTCTTTTCAGGCCAATCTACAGACCTCGCTGACACCACAAACCCCATAGGGACAGTGCTGGACATCACATCGTTGATGCGTGTACATCTGGAGCATTGATAGCGGAGCAGCATGACATGGGGGTTTGCGATGCTATTGAGGAAATTGAGCGGCCCACTGCACCGCACAACATCACTCAACAAAATGCCGCACTCCCTGGCAAAAAGCGGCCTGACCTGGGGTCACCCCCGGCGCGACGATAGCCGTCGGCCATGAGCGCCCCGCACGTACCGAAAGTGGCTGGAATCGAACCAGCTCTTCCCGCCCCCGCGCACACTGTCGCCCCCCACGCGGCGAACGTCCCCGCGGACCCCGCCTCCGGCGCCCTGTCCGAGGGCTCGCCGAGCACCCCTCCGGCCCCCGGTTCCGACACCTCGTCAGCCACCGTCACCGGGACGGACCCCGACGTCCCCGGCGTCGCTCAACTCGCCGCCGTCCAAGACCGGCTGGCCGGCTGGATCTCCGACCTCAGCACCCTGCATGACCTGACCGAACGGCTCGCGCACACCCGCACGCTGGACGAGGCCCTCCGCGAGCTGCTGCGGGCCGGCGCCGCCCTGGTCGGTGCCCGCCGCGGCCTGGTCGTCCTCGCACCGGCCGACGGCCTCGGCCCGGAGACCACCGTCGGTCTCGGCCTCGGCCACGCCGAGATCGGCCACATCGAGACCGTCCCGCGCCGCGCCCTGTCGTACGCGCGGATACTGGACGGCCTTCCGGAGCCGGGCGCCTGCGGCGACGACGCCCCGGCACCCGGCGCGGGCCGCGCCCCCGACCCCCGCACGAGCGCGGCGGGCGCGGCCTGCACCGAGATCTCCGAACCCGACATCCCCGGGGAGAAGGGCCTCGACCCCCGCCTGCGGGAGGTCGCCGCCCGTCTCGGGTACGCCGCCAGCTATGCGGTCCCGCTCACCGCCGAGCCCATCGGCCGCACCGGCGCCGCGGTCTGGCTCTACGACGAACCGGCCGAGCCCACCGAACGGCAGCGCCACCTCGTCGGCCTCTACCGCGCGCACGCCGCCGAACACCTCGCCCGCCTCCTGGAACTCCACCGCAGCCGGCAGGACACCGAGACCCTCCGCGAGGAGCTGCTGCCGCACCGGCTGCCGCGGATCCCCGGCGTACGCCTGGCGGTGCGGCACAGCACCGGCCCGCGCGGCGGCGGCGACTGGTACGACGCGCTGCCCCTGCCCGACGGCGCACTGGGCCTGGCGGTCGGCTCGGTGACCGGCTCCGGGCCGAGCGCGGTGGCCGCCATGGGGCGGCTTCGGGCGTCCCTGCGCGCCTACGCCGTCATGGAGGGCGAGGATCCGGTCGCCGTCCTCTCCGATCTCGAACTGCTGCTCCGGCTGACCGAGCCGGCCCGCAGCGCCACCGCGCTGTTCGCGTACACCGAGCCGCCGCCCGGCGGGCCGTCCGCGCCCCCGGTGCCGGACGGTCTCACCGGCCCTCCCCCGTACCCGGAGGACCTGGAGGAGATGGAGGAGATGGAGGAGGACTTCGCGGACGGGAGCTGGGGGAGTGCGCGGCTGCCCCGCAAGCTGGTGCTGGCCGGGGCCGGCCACTGTCCGCCGCTCGTCCTGGGCGAGACGCGGACCGAGTTCGTGGAGACCTCACTGTCCGCGCCGCTGGGCATGCTGGCCTGCTGGGAGGCGCCCAGCGTGGAGATCGAGCCGGCCGGCGGCGAGACCGTACTGCTCTACAGCGACGGGCTGCTCGAACGCACCGGGGAGTCCATGGACCGCGCCTTCACCCGGCTGCACGCGGCCGCCGCGGGCGTCCCCGGAGCGATCCGCCACGATCCCGAGGCGGTCGTCGACCACATCGTGCGCACGATGCTGCCGCAGGGGCTGGACGATCCGTCGTCGGAGGAGGACGTGGTGCTGCTCGCGGTGTACTTCGAGGAGTAGCCCGGCGCGGATGCCCCGTATGACCGGACTGCCGGAGAGGTCACACCTTTCTGCCCCTGGACCGCTTTCGATCCGCACATACGATGGAAGGCGGTTCAGTCTTTAGAGGAGGCACCGTGACCGACGAGCTCACGCCGGAGACCCCGGACGAGCACGAGCAGCCGATCAAGCAGCGGAAGAACGGCCTCTACCCGGCCGTCTCCGATGAGCTCGCGGACAACATGAAGAGCGGCTGGGCCGACACCGAGCTGCGCGATCTGCAGCCGATCGAGCAGGCACCGAACGCCGCCCGGCGGCGCGCCGCGCTGTCCGCGCGCTTCCCCGGCGAGCGCCTGGTGATCCCGGCGGGCAATCTGAAGACCCGCTCCAACGACACCGAGTACGACTTCCGTGCCTCGACGGAGTACGTCTACCTCACCGGCGACCAGACCGACGACAGCGTCCTGGTCCTGGAGCCCCGGGGGGAGACCCACGAGGCCACGATCTACCGGCTGCCCCGCTCCGACCGGGAGAACGGCGAGTTCTGGCTGAACGGCATGGGCGAGCTGTGGGTCGGCCGGCGCCACAGCCTGACCGAGGCCGAGGCGCTGCTCGGCGTCCCCTGCAAGGACGTGCGCGAGCTGGCCGAGGCGCTCAAGGAGGCCGGCGGGCCGGTCCGGGTGGTGCGCGGCCATGACGCCGGCATCGAGGGCGCGCTGACCGACAAGGTCACCGCCGAGCGTGACGAAGAGCTGCGGGTGTACCTCTCCGAAGCGCGCGTGATCAAGGACGAGTTCGAGATCGGCGAGCTGCAGAAGGCCGTGGACTCCACGGTGCGCGGCTTCGAGGACGTCGTGAAGGTCCTGGACAAGGCCGAGGCGACCAGCGAGCGCTACATCGAGGGCACGTTCTTCCTGCGCGCCCGCGTCGAGGGCAATGACGTCGGCTACGGCTCGATCTGCGCCGCCGGCCCGCACGCCACCACGCTGCACTGGGTCCGCAACAACGGGGCGGTCCGCTCCGGCGATCTGCTCCTCCTGGACGCCGGCGTGGAGACCACCACCCTCTACACCGCGGACGTCACCCGCACCCTGCCGATCAACGGCCGCTACACCGACCTCCAGCGGACCATCTACGACGCGGTGTACGAGGCCCAGGAGGCGGGCATCGCCGCGGTCAAGCCGGGGGCGGCCTTCCGCGACTTCCACGACGCGGCGCAGCAGGTCCTCGCCGAGAAGCTGGTCGAGTGGGGCCTGCTGGAGGGCCCGGTCGAGCGGGTGCTGGAGCTGGGGCTGCAGCGCCGCTGGACCCTGCACGGCACGGGCCACATGCTCGGCCTGGACGTCCACGACTGCGCCGCGGCCCGCACCGAGGCGTACGTCAACGGCACGCTGGCGCCGGGCATGGTGCTGACCGTCGAGCCCGGTCTGTACTTCCAGGCGGACGATCTGACGGTGCCTGAGGAGTACCGCGGCATCGGCGTCCGGATCGAGGACGACATCCTCGTGACGGACGACGGCAACCGCAATCTGTCGGCCGGGCTGCCGCGGCGCTCGGACGAGGTCGAGGCCTGGATGGCCGGCCTGCTCGGCAAGTAACCCGCGCCGCACGCCTCGTACGTCCCCCGGTGGCCTCAGCCGCCGGGGGACGTGCCGTCACTGGAGCCGTCGGCCTTCTTCGTGTACGCGCCGGCGTGGGCGGCCGCCCGGACGGCGGTGGCGGCGGAGTCGGCGAGGTCCGGGTCGACGGGGCGGCGGGCGATCAGGATCCGGTAGTAGAAGGGCGCGCCGAGCGCCGACATGACCTGTACCGGGTCCGTGTCCGCGGGCAGTTCGCCGCGGTCGACGGCCCGTTGCACCATCCGGCCGGCCAGCGCCAGCCGCTCGTCGAAGAAGGTCCGCAGCACCGAGGCCACCTGCGGGTCACGGGCCGCCGCGGAGACCACCGCCTCGATCAGGCGGCGCACCCGCCCCTCCCCGTACAAGGCGGCTATCGAGCGGGCCAGCGCCCGCAGATCCCCGGAGAGGGTCCCGGAGTCCGGCAGCGGCACATCGGAGCCGATCTCGGTCAGCAACTCGCAGATCAGACCCTCGATGCAGCGCCAGCGGCGGTAGACCGTGGCCAGATGAATTCCCGACCGCTGCGCGACCTTCTCCATGGTCAGTCCGCCGAACCCGTTCTCGCCCAACTCCTCTAAGACGGCGGTCAATACGGCCTCGCGGGTACGGGCGGTGCGCCCGCCGGGCCGGGTCTCGCCCGGGGCATGGTGCGCTGTCGTCACGACGGCTCCGTATTGCAGTGCGGGATCACGCCAAGTATTGTCCGAGAAAGATTAATGCGAGCAACTTCGCATTAATCAGGTGCGCGCTGGTCTCGCCGGGACAGGGGACGCCGCGGGGGAGGTCCTCCCACCGCGAGACCGCGCTGCCCACCTCTCACAAGGGTGATTTTCAGTCAGTTATCCGACTGCCCACGTTCGCCCGGTTTGACACCTCGCCGCCGGCACGTCACGAAGCCGCCCTGGTCGTCCGCCTCAACCGGTGCCCACCGCCGGCTCCGCGCCCCCGCATCCGGCCGTCCGCACGGCGGCGTGCCCCTCACCCACCGCCACCGCCCCGCGCCCCGGATGTGGTCCGGGCCGCGCCGGTGGACGCTGGAAGTGACCGCACCGCGGTGCCCCGCGCGCCCGTGCGGGGCCGGACGGGAGGTGGGTCGCATGGACGGACGCTGGACGGCGCGCCTGGCGCTGACGGCGGCAGCGGCGGCGGTACTGGTGCTGCTGGGCTTCGCCGGACTGCAGAGCCTCGCCCTGGTGGGCCTGGGGGCGGCAGGACTGGCCGTCGCGGCGGTCGGCCTGTGGTGGCTGCTCTCGCGCAAGGGCCCGGCACGGGTGCTCGGCTTCGTGCTCACGGTGGCCGCGCCGCTCGCCGTCCTCGTGCTCTACGTGATCGCCGGGCTGCTGTGGGTGGTGCTCGTGTCGGTCATCCTGTGGGCGGTGGCCGTCTCCACCGGCCGGGCCGCGCTGGCGGCGCAGACCGGCCCGGCGGGCCGGCCGGAACCCGTCGCCACACCTCCCACCCACCCCTACCTGATCATGAACCCGCGGTCGGGCGGCGGGAAGGTCGGGACGTTCGGCCTGGTCGACAAGGCCGAGGCGCTCGGCGCCGAAGTCTGTGTGCTGGATCCCGCGCATCCCCAGGACGTGACCGAACTGGCCCGGCAGGCCGTCGACGACGGTGCCGATCTGCTCGGAGTCGCGGGCGGTGACGGCACTCAGGCCCTGGTCGCGGGCGTGGCGGCGGAGCGTGGTGTGCCGTTCATGGTGATCTCCGCCGGGACCCGCAACCACTTCGCCATGGACCTCGGCCTCGACCGCGAGGATCCCTCGACGTGTCTGGAGGCGCTGACCGACGGCGTAGAGCGGCGCGTCGATCTGGGCTTCGCCGGTGACCGCATCTTCGTCAACAACGCTTCCTTCGGCGCCTATGCGGCGGTCGTGCAGAGCCCGGCGTACCGCGCGGACAAGGCCCGTACGACCCTGGAGATGCTGCCGGATCTGCTGACCCACCACAGCGGTCCGCACCTGGCGGTCCGCGCGGGCGGCACCGCCGTCGTCGGGCCGCAGGCCGTCCTGGTGAGCAACAACCCCTACCGCATGGACGATCCGGCGGGCCTGGGCCTGCGGGAGCGGCTGGACTCCGGCGTCCTGGGGATGCTGGGCGTCAAGGTCGACAACGCGGCGCAGGCGGCCTGGATGCTGCGCGGCCGCAGCGGTCCCGGCCTGACCTCGCTGTCCGCCCGGGACGTCGTCGTCGACGCGGACGCCCCCGTCATCCAGGCCGGCGTCGACGGCGAGGCCGTCACCCTGCCCACCCCCGTCCACTGCCGGATCGAACCCCGGGCGCTGCGCGTGCGGTTGCCCCGGCACCGCCCCGGGGTGCCGCGCGGTCTGCCGCCGATGAACTGGCGCCGGGTGCGGCGGCTGGCGCTGCGGACGGGACGGGGCACGGCGGCACCGCACACGGGCTGACCGCCCGCACCGGCGCTCCGGACGCCCTCGGCGATCCGCAGCCGGCTTCACTCGCTGACGGGCAGGCCAGGTGGCCGTCCCTCAGGCGGTCCCGACAGGGGGCGCGTTGCGGCGGAATCGTCGTCGACGGCGAGGACCAGCGGGGCCGGCGGCTCCTGGAGCCCGCTGCTCACCACCGGCCGTCGCCCTCCCCGGACAGCCGCGCCTCGTCCCGGAACAGCGGGCGTTCGTCGTCGGACAGCGGCAGGCGCAGCTCTCCGGTGTCAAGCACCGCGTTGTTCTGCGAGCGGTGCAGCCGGGAGTACGCTCCGCCGGCGCGGGTCAGCAGTTCCGCGTGCCGTCCGGTCTCCACGATCCGGCCGCTGTCCAGGACGAGGATCCGGTCGGCGTCGGGCGCGAGGTTGAGGTCGTGCGTGATCATGATGGTGGTGCGGCCGCGCATCAGCCTGCGCAGCGGGGTGACGATGCGGCGCGCGGCGAGCGCGTCCAGCCCGGTGGTCGGTTCGTCCAGGACGAGGACCGGCGCATCGCGCAGCATGGCCCGCGCGATGGCCAGCCGCTGGAGCTGACCACCGGACAGTCGGGCCGAGTGCGGGTCGATCCCGGTGTCGTAGCCGTCGGGCAGCGCGCGGATGAAGCCGTCCGCGTCGGCGGCCCGCGCCGCCGCGACGATCTCCGCGTCGCTCGCGCCGGGGCGTCCGCAGGCGATGTTCTCGCGGATGGTGTCGTGCAGGATGAGGGTCTCCTGCGGCAGCAGCGCCAGCTGCTCGCGCAGCCGGCCCAGCGGGAGTTGGTGCAGCGGTACGCCGTCCAGCGCCACGGTTCCGGAGTCCGGGTCGTAGAAGCGCAGCAGCAGCTTGGCGACGGTGGACTTGCCGGCGCCGCTGGGCCCGGTGATGATCAGCAGCTCTCCTGGGCGGGCGGTGAACGACATCCGGGCCAGGGCCGGCTTCGCGCTGTCCTGCGCTCCGGGGTAGCGGAAGCTGACGTCGTGGAACCGGAGGGTGCCGGGGGACGGCGGGACGGCACGGACCCCGGGCGCCGGGCCGAACCGTGCGGCCGCGGCCGTCGGCGTGCTCGCCGGATCGGTCACCGACGGGCGCGCGTCCAGCACCTCGACGAGCCGCTCCGCGCCCGCCGTCGCCGTGGTGACCGTCAGGCCCAGCTGGCCCAGGTCCCGGATGGGCGGATAGAGGTAGCCGAGGAAGGCGGCGAACGCCAGTAGTTGACCGAGTGTCATCCGGGCCGCCGAGATCTCCCAGGCGCCCAGTCCGATCACGCTCAGCACGCAGACGGTCTCGATGACTTCGACCAGCCGCTCGTACAGCTCGCTCAGCCGGGCGCCGCGGACCGAGGCGGTGAACCACGCGCGGGCCTCCCGGTCCAGCCGGGCCCGCTCCGCGCTCTCCCGGCCGTACGCCTGGGTGAGCACGACGTTGCCGAGCGACTCCTCCACGACGGAGGTGATCGCTCCGTCGGCCACCCGCTCGTCGCGCGCGACGGACCTGATGCTGCCGGCGAAGCGCCTGGCCGCCAGCCAGAACAGCGGGGCGAGGACGAAGGTGGCCAGCGCCAGGTCCCAGCGCAGCCAGAACGCGGCGACGGCGTAGAACACCGCGCTGAACGCCGAGGAGACCGCACCGACCACTCCGGAGACGACCAGCTGCTCGATGGCTTCGACGTCGCCGGTGAGCCGGGAGAGCAGATCGCCCTGCCGGTGCCGCTGGAAGAAGTCCGGCGGCATCCGCTGTACGTGGTCGAAGACCCGCGCCCGCAGGCGCATGACGAAGCGCTCCGAGACCCACACCGCAAGGGAGTTGCCGGCGTAGCCGACGGCCGCGCCGAGCACGGCGACGCCGAGCCACTTCGCGGCCGGCGCCCAGAACGCGTCGAGCGAGCCGCGCTGGAGCGCGTTGTCGGTGAGGTCGCTGAAGAGCAGGATCGCCGCGGTCTCCGCGAGCGCGGCGACGACGACGCAGAGACAGACCAGCACCAGCCGGCCGCGCAGCCCCTTGCTCAGCGGCCAGAAGCGGCGGAAGGCGATACGGGCGGGGAAGGCGGGGGTGGTGGAGGTGGGTGAGGTGGAAGCGGGCGTGGTGGAGGGGGGTGTGCCGGGTGCGGAAGCGCTGGGGAGCGTCTCCTGGCCGGGCCCCTCGCGCGGAGGGCGCCCGCGTACGGTGCCGGGCACGGCCGCGAGCTCGGCGGGGACCCGCCGCAGCGGCATCGTCACGAAGTCGTTCTCACGCAGACTCACGTCACTTCTCACTTTCCTTCCGAAGCCCGGACGGCGAGCAGACCAGGAGAATTCGGCGGCTCCGACGACCAGGACGGACAGTCCGCCCCATTAATTTGCACGCGGCCACCCAACAGCTCTCGACCGGCATTCTTTTTGCCGAATTCAAATGCCCTGCCAATACTCCGCACAGGGCCCTCACAGCGTTTACGTGCAGGCCTTTGCGGGGATATCCGGTACACGCGCAAAAGGAGAGGGCCGACGACCTCCACGGCCGTCGGCCCTCACGCCACCCCCGGTCACTCAGGTGCGGCAGGCCCTGCTACCTGCTTGTTCAGCGCTCGCCGTGCACCGAGAGCGGCTTGCGCCGGGGCTTGTGGCCGTGGCAGTGACCGTGGCCGTGACCCTTCGGGGGCTTCGGCAGCTGCTTCTTCTTGGGCTTGGGCAGCGGGGCAATCTTCTTGAAAGACATGAGGTCTCCTGGCTCCGTATGTGTGTCGCAAATCCCTGATCCGCGACCACCTGACGAAGAAAAAATTACCGACCCAAAAGCCAAGGGAAGGTCAAAATCGCTGAGGTTTCCATGAATACGCCCTGAGGTTTTCTCAGAAAGCGATGACCAACCGGCACAATTCCCCCGCCGCACATCCCAGGCACATTCCACGCACAGCTCACTCATATCCACGAGCCGCGGCGCGAAGACCGCGCGGCCCGCTCACGACGCCATCGGAAGTGCCGCCCCCTCGCGCCACTTGAGGATCTTGTCGAAGCTGACGACCGCGCCCGGCCGGCCCGTGCGGTTGCGGTAGTGGACGTGGTCGGTGAGGGCCTCGATCAGAAAGAGCCCCCGGCCGTCCTCGGCAAACGCGGGAGCCTGCGCGGGGGTGGGCACGGGGGCCGGCGGGAGGGCGCGGTCCTCGGCGGTATGGGGTGGGGCGGAGGGCGCGGGGCGGTGGCGGAAGCCGGGGCCCGAGTCGGTGATCTCGATACGGCAGGTGTCGCCGTCGATGAACGCCGTGACGCGGTAGTCCTCGGAGGCGGCGTCCCCGCCGTGCTCGACGGCGTTGGCACAGGCCTCGGACAGGGCCACCGCCAAGTCGTAGCAGATGTCCGGGTCCACGCCCGCCGTCTCCATCGTGCCCAGCAGCAGACGACGGGCGAGCGGGACGCTCGCGGCCTCGCGCCGCAAATGGAGTGACCACCAGATGCTCATCGCTCCAGCCTCCTGGCCGCGGCTCGACATATCGTTACCTATTGCCGTGCCTCAAGGTCCGTAAGCATGTCCGGGACGTGATACCGCTCATTCGGCGGATGCGAAGAGTGAGCGCATCGGTGTAGGTGCAGCGCCGCCCATGCGCCCTTGCGCGCCCCGCCGGCCTCCTCGGACGCCCCGGGAGGCGCCCCTTGGCGCCGCCCTGCCGTAGGCCGCCCATAAGTGCAGTGGGATGATGGCGCCGCCATGACTCCCCCGCCCGCCTCCACAGCGCGCGCAGCCGCCGATCTCCGGCTGCTCCGGGCCGCGGTCTTCGCCGCGGCCTGTGTCGCGCTGTCCGCGGCCGGGCACGTCGCCGCCTCGTGCGCCGCCGTCCCGCTGTGGACGCTGGGCGTCGCCGCTGCCGTGATCTTCGCGATCGCGGTCCCGCTGGCCGGACGGGAGCGCTCACTGCCGGGGATCGCCACGGGACTTGCCGTGGGGCAGCTCGGCCTGCACACCCTCTTCTCCTGGGGCCAGGGCCCGCAGCCCGCGATGGTCCGCGGCGGCGGCCACGGCTCCGGCGGGCTCTCCGACCAGGCGGCGATCGCCCTTGCCCGCCATGTCATGTGCGGGTTCGGCGGCGGCCGGATGGACGGCGCACAGGCGCGCCGGGTGCTCGGCTCGGGCGGCTTCGATGCGGCCTCGGCAGCCGGGCTGACCGCTCCGGCGGGGCACCCGATGGCCGGCGGCACGGCCTCCGGCCCGGCGATGCCCGACGCGCTACTGCCCTCGCTGCCCATGCTGCTGGGGCATCTGCTGGCCGCGCTCGCCGTGGGCTGGCTGCTGCGGCGGGGCGAGGCGGCGCTGTGGCGGCTGGTCCGGCTGTCGGCGCCAGCGGCGTACGAGAGCGCGGTGCAGACCCTGGCGGGCGCGGTGCGCAGGGCGCTCCGGCTGGCCCGTGCCCTGCTCGCGGGCCTGGCGGCGGCGCACGACGAGGCGCTGCGTGCCCCCGTTTCGTACGGGGATGACAAACCCGGCCCGCAGGACCCCGCGCTCCACCACAGTGTGATCAGGCGTGGGCCACCCACCCTCGCCCTCGCGGCCTGACGTCACGCGAACCACGCTCCCACAGGACGGGTACGGGGTCGCGCGCCGTCGCCGCACGCGCGCCACCTGCACCGTTATCAGCACCTTTCTCCTTCCTGTGGAGTGTTTTCCGATGTCGAGCAATTCAACGATGGCGAAGTCCTCGCAGCAGCAGCCGGAGTCGTCGCGGACGCGGCGCTGTGCGCGCCGGCTGCCGCTGGTGGGCACCCTCGCGGCCGGCGGCGTGCTGCTGTTCGCCGGACCGGCCTTTGCGCACGTCAGCGTGCAGCCGGAGGGGGCGGCCGCGAAGGGCAGCTTCGCCACCGTCAACTTCAAGGTGCCCAACGAGCGCGACGACGCCTCGACGGTGAAGCTCGAAGTCACGCTCCCGACCGACCACCCGCTGGCGTCCGTCATGCCGCAGCCGGTGCCGGGCTGGAAGGTGTCGATCACCAAGGCCAAGCTCCCCAAGCCGATCGAGATGGAGGGCGAGAAGATCACCGAAGCGCCCTCGAAGATCACGTGGACGGCCGAGGACAAGGGCGTCGGGCCGGGCCAGTTCCAGCAGTTCCCGCTCTCCGTCGGGCAACTGCCCAAGGACGCCGACGAGGTCGTCTTCAAGGCCCTGCAGACGTATGACGACAAGCAGGTCGTGCGCTGGATCGAGCCCACCAAGGAGGGCGCACCGGAGCCGGAGAACCCGGCGCCGGTCCTCAAGCTCACCGCGGCCGAGGCGGACGGCCACGGCGCCGCCGCCGCGGACGGCAAGAGCGAGGCCAAGGGCGGCGGGAACACGGACGCCACGGATGCGTCCGGGAGCGACACCACGGCACGCGTCCTCGGCGCCATCGGCATCGTCGTCGGCATCACCGGAGTCGGCTTCGGCGTGTTCGCCGGCCGGCGCCGCAGCGTCTGATCACCGGACGGGCCGGCGCCCGACCGCGCCGGCCCGGCACCCCCTCCCGGACACCCGGGATTCACCACACAGGATTTATCTGCAATGCGTAGAAGGACCCTGCTGGCGTCCGCCCTCACGGCGGCCGCAGCCCTCAGCCTCACCGCCTGCAACGGCGACGACCAGAACAAGCCCGCCGCCTCGGTCTCCGGCGGCACCGCCGCCAAGCCGCTCGTCACGCTCGACAGCCCGATGGCGAAGCCAGATCTCGTCCTGACGGACACCAGCGGCAAGAAGTACGACCTGCTGGAGCAGACCAAGGGCCACCCCACGCTGATCTACTTCGGCTACACCAACTGCCCGGACGTCTGCCCGCTGACGATGGCCAACATCGCGGTCGCGGTGAAGCAGCTGCCGAAGGCCGAACAGAAGGACCTGCGGGTCGTCTTCGTCACCTCCGACCCCGAGCGCGACACCCCGGCCGCCCTGAAGAAGTGGCTCGGCGGCATCAACAAGGACTTCACCGGGCTGACCGGAAAGTTCGACACCATCCAGGCCGGCGCGCGCAGCGTGAACATCGGCATCGAGAAGCCGGTCAAGAAGAAGAACGGCGATGTCGTCTCCACCCATGGCGCGCAGGTGCTGTTGAGCTCCCCCAAGGACGACAAGATCCACTGGATGGGCATGCAGGAGGCGACCTCCGACAACTACACCAAGGCACTGCCGAAGATCATCAAGGGACAGAACCCGTGAACCGCCGCACCACCCTGGCCGCCGCCCTGACCCTCACCACCGGTCTCGTGCTGGCGGGCTGCGGCGACAGTGCGCCGAAGCTCAAGGTCGCCGACCCGTACATGCCGCAGCCGGTCACCCAGGACATGGCCGGTGCCTACTTCACCGTCAAGAACAGCGGCGGCACCGCGGACAAGCTCACCTCGGTCACCAGCGACCTGGCCAAGGACATCTCGCTGCACAAAACGGTCGGCACCAAGATGGAGCAGGTCAACTCCCTGCCCGTACCGGCCAACGGCGAGCTGGTGCTCGGCCGCGGCGGCAACCACCTGATGTTCATGGGCCTGAAGAAGAAGCCGGCCGAGGGCGACAAGGTCACCCTCCAGCTGCACTTCGCCACCGCGAAACCGATCACGGTGGAGGTCCCGGTCAAGGCCGTCACCTACGCACCGAAGAAGTAGCCGGCCGGTTCACCACAGACAACGGAGTAAACGGACAACGGAGTAGGGGAGCGATCACTATGGTCACCACCGGGCTTCGGCCGGGACGGTCCGCCGTGCTGCGCCTGCTGGTCGTCGCGGTGGCGCTGGCGGGCGCGCTGCTCGGCGGGCTCGGCGGTGCCGCCCCGGCCTCGGCGCATGCCGCGCTGACCGGCAGCACCCCCGCGCAGGGTGCGGTGGTGGACCGAGCCCCCGAGCAGGTGGCGCTCACCTTCTCCGAGGGCGTCGCCATGGGCGACGACTCCATCCGGGTCCTGGACCCGAAGGGCAAGCGGGTGGACCGCGGCAAGCTGCTCAAGCTGAGCAGCGGCAACGTCGTCAAATACGGCGCGGGGCTGCCGGCGGGGCTCGGCGACGGTACGTACACCGTCGCCTGGCAGGCGGTCTCCGCCGACAGCCACCCCGTCTCCGGCGCCTTCACCTTCTCGGTCGGCGCGCCCTCCAAGACCACCGCCGCCGTTCCCGCGCAGAAGGCCGGCGGGGGCCTGGTGGGCGCGCTCTACGGCATCGCCCGGGCGCTGGCGTACACCGGCTTCGTCCTGCTGGTCGGCGGTGCCGCCTTCGTGGTGGCCTGCCGGCCGGCCGCGGCCCTGGTCCGGTCCGTGCAGCGGCTGGTCGTCCAGGGCTGGGCACTGCTGACCGGCACCACCGTCGCGATGCTGCTGCTGCGCACCCCCTATACCGGGTCCGGCGATCTCGCCGATGTCCTCGACTTCGGCGGCCTCCAGCAGGTCCTGATCACCAAGCCGGGTGCCGCGCTGGTCTCCCGGCTGCTGCTGCTCGCCGCCGCGGCGCTGCTCGTGGCGGTGCTCTTCGGGGCGTACGCGCGGACGCTGGAACCGGCGGAGCCGGGCGTGGAGCCGCGGGATGCCACGGCGTTGGCCAGGCAGCGCAAGGACCTCGCCTTCGGACTCGGCGTCGGTGGCCTGATCATCGCCATCGGGCTCGCCGCGACCTGGGCGATGGCCGAGCACGCCTCGACCGGTCTGCAGACCGCCGTCGCGATGCCGGTCGATGTGCTGCATCTGCTCGCGGTCGCCACCTGGCTCGGCGGGCTGGCGGCGCTGGTGGCGTCCCTGTACTGGGGCCCGCCGGTCGAGCGGGCCGCCGTACGCCGCTTCTCGCGGATCGCGTTCGGCTCGGTGCTGGTGCTGGTCGCCACCGGCGTCTACCAGTCCTGGCGGCAGGTCGGCACCTGGCGCGCGCTGACCGACACCACGTACGGGTGGCTGCTGCTGCTCAAGGCGGGGCTGGTCGTGGTGCTCGTCGGGATCGCCTGGGTGTCACGGCGGTGGACGGGGCGGCTGGCGGAGGTGCCGGCGGCGGAGGGTCTGGCGGCTGAGGTTACGGAGGAGGCCTCTGTTACGGAGGAGGCCGGGGCGAGCGAGAAGGCTGAGGCGGCCGAGGAGGTCGAGGAGGAGACCGCGGCCGACGCAGATGCGGAAACGGGCGCGAAGAAGGCCACCGTCGGTGTCTCGGCCGCTGCCACTGTCACCGCCACCACCGCCCCGGTCCGCACCACCGGCCCGGGGGCAGAGGGCGGGACCGGGCCCGGAACCGTATCCGGAACCGAGTCCACGGCCGCGGCCGACGAGACCCCCGCCGCCACCGACACCCCCAACCCCACCCGCGCCGCCCAACTGGCCCGCCAGCAAGCCGCGTTGGACAGCGCCCGCACCAAGCGGGAGCGCGATGCCGACCCCGAGCGGCTGGGGCTGCGCCGGTCCGTGCTGGCCGAGGCGGCGGTCGCGGCGGTCGTGCTCGTGGTGACCACCGTGCTGACCGCCACCGAACCGGCCCGTACCGAAGAGGCGGTCAAGGCCGCCTCGGGCGGGCAGTCCGCCACGACCGCCCGGCCGCAGGCGCTGACCATCCCGTTCGACACCGGCGGCCCGCACGGCAAGGGCACCGCCCGCCTCGCCCTCGCCCCCGGGAGCAGCACCGCCGCCAATACGCTGCAACTGCGGCTCGCCGACCCGTCGGGCAAGGCCATGGACGTCCCCGAGGTGAAGATTTCCTTCACCCAGAAGGCCAAGAAGCTCGGGCCGCTGCCGGCCGTTCCCCGGAAGGCAGGCAAGGGCCGCTGGCGGGTGAGCGGGGTCCGGCTGCCGGTCCCCGGGCAGTGGCAAGTGTCGCTGGTCGTCCGGACCTCCGACATCGACCAGGTGACCGAGATCAAGAACGTGAAGATCGGCAGATGAGCAAGCAGACCTCCGGTAAGAAGGCCACGCAGAAGGCCACCGGCAAGCGGAACCCCGGCACCCGGACCGGCGGGCAGGGCGGCGGACGCGTCCCCGCGCCGGCCGCCACCCCGGCCCCCGAGACCGGCGCGTCCCCCGCCCCGGAGCTCTCCCGCCGCCGGCTGCTCGGCACCGTCGGCGCGGCGGGTGCGGCCGGGCTGGTCGTCGGCGGGGCCGGTGGTGCGCTCGCGGTCACCGCCGCGCAGGATGCCACCCCCACCGCGCTGACCAGCATCGGCTCGACCGAGGTGGCGTTCCGGGAGGCACGCGCCAGGCACCAGGCGGGTATCACCACCCCGCTCCAGGCCACCGGCCATCTCGTCGCCTTCGACCTGGCCCCGGACGCGGACCGCAAGACCGCGGCCGCCCTGCTGCGCCGCTGGTCGCGGACGGCCGAGGAGCTGATGGCCGGGCGCACCCCGGATGCCGACACGGGGGTCGCGCTCGACGCGGGCCCGTCCTCGCTGACCGTCACCTTCGGCCTCGGGCACAGCTTCTTCGACCGTACGGGGCTGACGAAGCGGCGCCCCGTACAGCTCGACCCGCTGCCGGACTTCTCCGCCGATGCGCTGGACCCCAAGCGCAGCAACGGCGACCTGTGGATCCAGATCGGCGCCGATGACGCCCTGGTCGCCTTCCATGCGCTGCGTGCGCTGCAGAAGGACGCGGCCGGCAGTGCCCGGCTGCGCTGGCAGATGAACGGCTTCAACCGCACCCCGGGCGCCACCGCGCAGCCGCGGACCGCCCGCAATCTGATGGGGCAGATCGACGGCACCAACAACCCCAAGCCGTCGGACAAGGACTTCGACGAGCGGATCTTCGTGGGGCGCGAGGCCGACCAGGCCTGGATGCGCGGCGGGTCGTACGCCGTCGTCCGGCGGATCCGGATGCTGCTGGACGACTGGGAGAAGCGCTCCCGGCACGACCAGGAGAAGGTCATCGGGCGCCGCAAGGACAACGGGGCCCCGCTGACCGGCGGTTCCGAGACCACCCCGATGCGGCTGGACGCGACCGGCTCCGACGGGCTGCCGGTGATCCCCGCCAATGCGCATGCGCGGATCGCGGCGCCGGCCTCCAACCAGGGTGCCGCGCTGCTGCGCCGCCCGTTCTCCTTCCATGACGGCTTCCGGGAGGACGGCGCCCCGGACGCCGGGCTGCTCTTCGTCTGCTGGCAGGCCGATCCGCTGCGGGCCTTCACCCAGATCCAGCGGAAGCTGGACCGCGGGGACGCGCTGTCGCCTTTCCTGCGGCACGAGGCGAGCGGACTGTTCGCGGTGCCGCCGGCCGCGGAGCCGGGCGGCTACGTGGGCCGGCCCCTGCTGGAGGGCTGAGGAACCGGCCCGCCCGGGACGCGGCCCCGACCCGGGGCCGGCCGGCGCCCGGCCCCGAACCCGCACCCGGCCCGTCCCGGAAACCGCCCACCGCGGAAGTCCGGTCCGGCCGCCGCACGGGCCGGTTATCGTGGCAGGGCAGGAGTAGATCGGCGGGGTGCCCCCGCAGTTTCGCGAGGGAGTCCTGATCCATGTCGGCCAGTCGCTATACCTATCTCGGCCCCGAGGGCACCTTCACGGAGGCCGCGCTGCGCAGCCTGCCCGAGGCGGCCACCCGCGAGCTGGTGCCGATGGTGTCGGTGCCGGCCGCCCTGGACGCGGTGCGCGCCGGTGAGGCCGCCGCGGCGCTGGTGCCGATCGAGAACTCCGTCGAGGGCGGGGTGACCACCACCGTCGACGAACTCGCCTCCGGCGAGCCGCTGATGATCTACCGCGAGGTGCTGCTGCCGATCGCCTTCGCGCTGCTGGTGCGCCCCGGTACGTCGCTCAGCGAGGTGAAGACGGTGACCGGGCACCCGGTCGCCCAGCCGCAGGTGCGCAAGTGGCTGGCGGCCCAACTCCCGGAGGCCGTATGGGAGTCGGCGGCCTCGAACGCCGACGGCGCCCGGCTGGTGCAGGAGGGCCGCTACGACGGCGCGTTCGCGGGCGAGTTCGCGGCCGGCACCTACGGCCTGGAGCCGCTGGTCACCGACATCCATGACGCGCAGAACGCGGCCACCCGCTTCGTGCTGGTGGGCCGCCCGGCCCGGCCCGCCTCGCCCACCGGCGCGGACAAGACCTCGGTGGTGCTGTGGCTGGCCGAGGACCACCCCGGTGCGCTGCTGGAACTGCTCCAGGAGTACGCGGGCCGCGGCGTGAACATGATGCGGATCGAGTCCCGGCCGACCGGCGAGGGCATCGGCCGCTACTGCTTCTCGGTGGACTGCGAGGGGCATCTCACCGACCGCCGGGTCAGCGAGGTCCTGATGGGGCTCAAGCGGGTCTGCCGCGAGGTGCGGTTCCTCGGCTCGTACCCGCGGGCGGACGAAGTGCCGCCGACCGTACGCCGGGAGATGACGGACGCGGCGTTCACCGAGGCGTCGGACTGGCTGGCGCGCTGTCTGGACGGGCGGGGCTGAGCGGTCGCTGCGCCTCTTTACGGGCCCGGCCACCGGACCCTGCGGAAGGGCACGACCTGCGGCTTTGGCGGCGCTGTGGGTTATCCACAAAGTTATCCACAGGCCCGGTTCTCGACCTGTGGGTAAGTCGACATGCGAACCGGACACAGTCGACAAATCGCCCTACTGACCGCACTTCACTCCACAGCACCCCACGTCGGACAGCGTCAGCACAATTCAGGTGATCAATCCTTTAGGGCGAGGCAATCCCACACGAAAGAGTGCGTGAACGGGGTTTGTACTGGGAATCCATAGCTGAGCATTTCGGGAGCGGAATGAACTGCTCCGACTTCCACAGATCTCACACACAGGCTGTGGATAACAATCCAGAAACCCCCAGCACCTGTGGACAACCGAGGGAATCCCGGGGGATAACAGCGCTCCGGGCCCCCACCCGGCACCCACCCGAGGCCCCGCTCAACTACCGCTCCCCACGCAGTGGATCACAGGCACCCAGGCCGCCGAACCCCTCACCCCGGACGCCGCGAAAACCGCACCGGCCACCTCCGCACCCCGGAATGCGCACGCCTTTTCCGTCGCTTTCCTCCCCCCACCCCTAAGCGGAATAAACACCCCAAAACGGACAAAGTGCCGCGCCGTGGAATATCGCGTCGAGTGACGCGGTGTGGCCCCGGTAGCCTGGGGGTGTGATTGACCTTCGCCTGCTCCGTGAGGACCCCGACCGTGTGCGCGCATCCCAGCGCGCCCGTGGAGAGGACGTCGAGCTCGTCGACGCGCTTCTCTCCGCCGACGAGCGGCGCAGGTCGTCCAGCGTCCGCTTCGACGAGCTGCGCGCCGAGCAGAAGTCGCTCGGCAAGCTCATCCCCAAGGCCTCCGGCGACGAGAAGGCCGCGCTGCTGAAGAAGGCCGGTGAGCTGTCCGCCGCCGTCAAGGCCGCCGACGCCGCCCAGGACGAGGCCAAGGAAGAGACCCAGCAGCTGCTGCTGAAGCTCGGCAACCTCGTCCACCCCGACGTACCGGTCGGCGGCGAGGAGGACTTCACGGTCCTGGAGACGCACGGCACGATCCGCGACTTCGCCGCCGAGGGCTTCGAGCCCAAGGACCACCTGGAGATCGGCGAGCTGCTCGGCGCCATCGACGTCGAGCGCGGCGCCAAGGTCTCCGGCTCCCGCTTCTACTACCTCACGGGCGTCGGCGCGCTGCTGGAGCTCGCCCTCGTCAACGCCGCCATTGCGCAGGCCACCGCGGCCGGCTTCACGCCGATGCTGACCCCCGCCCTGGTGCGCCCGCGCGCCATGGAGGGCACCGGCTTCCTCGGCCAGGCCGCGGAGAACGTCTACCACCTGGAGAAGGACGACTACTACCTGGTCGGCACCTCCGAGGTCCCGCTCGCCGCGTACCACATGGACGAGATCGTCGACGCGGCCAAGCTGCCGCTGCGCTACGCCGGTTTCTCGCCGTGCTTCCGCCGCGAGGCCGGCACCTACGGCAAGGACACCCGCGGCATCTTCCGGGTCCACCAGTTCGACAAGGTCGAGATGTTCTCCTACGTCACGCCGGAGGACGCGCAGGCCGAGCACCAGCGGCTGCTGGACTGGGAGAAGCAGTGGCTGACCGGTCTGGAGCTGCCCTTCCAGGTGATCGACGTCGCCACCGGTGACCTCGGCGCCTCCGCCTCCCGCAAGTTCGACTGCGAGGCGTGGATCCCCACCCAGGGCAAGTACCGCGAGCTGACCTCGGCGTCGAACTGCGACGAGTTCCAGGCCCGCCGGCTCTCGGTCCGGATGCGCGAGAACGTCGACGGCAAGCAGAAGGTCTCGCCGCTGGCGACCCTGAACGGCACGCTCTGCGCCGTACCGCGCACCATCGTGGCGATCTTCGAGAACCACCAGCAGGCGGACGGCTCGGTGCGCGTCCCCGAGGTGCTCCGTCCCTACCTGGGCGGCCGCGAGATCCTGGAGCCCGTCGCCAAGTGAGCGCAGTTGCTCCGCCGCCCTACAAGCTCATCGCGACGGATCTCGACGGGACGCTGCTGCGCCACGACGAGACCGTCTCCGAGCGCACCCGCCAGGCGCTCGCCGCGGCCACCGCGGCGGGCGCGGCGCACATCGTCGTCACCGGCCGGGCCGTGCCCTGGACCCGGCACATCCTCGACGCCCTGGAGTACAAGGGCCTTGCGGTGTGCGGCCAGGGCGGGCAGGTCTACCACGCCGGTGAGCACCGGCTGCTGACGTCGGTGACGCTGGACCGCCAGCTGGCCGGTCTGGCGCTGTCCAAGATCGAGGCGGAGACCGGTCCGCTGTATCTGGCGGCGAGCCGGGACGGCCTGGAGGGCGAGGTGCTGGTCGGCCCCGGCTACCGCGTCCAGGAGGGCCCGCTGCCGAACGTCCTGCTGGACGACCCCGGCGAGCTGTGGACGGCCCCGCTCAACAAGGTCTACATCCAGCACCCGACCCTGGACGACGATGCGCTGGCACTGGCCGCGCGTCAGGTCGCCGGGGATCTGGTGGGGGTGACGGTGGCCGGCGAGGGCATCGTCGAACTGCTGCCGCTGGGCCTGTCGAAGGCCACCGGCCTGTCGCTGGCCGCCCGCCGGCTGGGAGTCACCGCCAAGGAGACCCTGGCCTTCGGCGATATGCCCAACGACATCCCGATGTTCGCCTGGTCCGCACACGGCGTGGCGATGGCCAATGCCCACGACGAGCTGAAGGCCGTCGCGCACGAACTCACCGCCTCCAACGAGGAGGACGGCGTCGCGGTGGTGCTGGAGCGGCTCTACCTCTCCTGACCGCCCGGCTTCTCCTGCCTGCCGGGCCTGTCCTGACCGCCCGGCCTGTCCTGGCCACCCGGCCTGTCCTGACCGCCCGGCGGATCGGACTCCGCGGGAGGCCGTCCGTCCGGTTCGGCGGACTCCGGCCCCTGTGCCGGGTCCGGCGGCGACGTCTCGGCGGCCGCCGCCGGAGTCAGCGGCCAGGCCGCAAAGCCCATGGTCAGCGCGATGGCATGGCCGAAGTCGGTGAAGGTCGCACCGGTCACCAGCGGAATACCGAAGAAGACCAGCACCCCGCCGAAGTACACGTAGCGCCAGGGCGCCCGCAGCCGGTACGTCAGCACCCCGGCGGCCGCCGCCAGCCCGTACGAGACGCCGATGTCCACCACATGGGTCATCGACCGCGGCAGCCGGTGCCCCTCGATGGCCAGCAGCACGAGTTCCTGGCTGGCGAGGGTGGCGGCGATATGCGCACCGCCGACGGTCAGCAGCCACCGCGCGGTCCCCGTCCAGCGCTCCACGTTGGCGTGCAGCAGCTCGAACATCACCACGTACAGCAGGAAGGACTCGGGGCGCTCGATCCAGAACCCGCTGATCAGCAACGACGGCAGCGGATGCTCGTTCAGCTCGTGGATGTTGCTGCTGGTGCGATGGACGAGGAACTGCCCCAGCCCCTCGGAGGCAGAGGCGATGACCAGGCTGGTGACGCCGATGACCAACAGCCAGATATGCGTACCGGGACTGCTGCGGACCCACTCCCTCACCCAGAACACGGGATTGCGGGGAAGCTTCCGGAGACCGGGGCGGGGTGGCTCCATGAGGGGGGCCATCAGCGGCGGGCTCGGGGGGTGGGGGTGGACGGCACGGTGACGGCACGGGCGAAGGCCACCGCGGGGTGTGCCGCCAGGGCCTCGCCGGTGGCGACGAGTTCGGCGGGCGGCGTACGGATGTCGAGCCGGAGCGCCCGCGCCGGCCCGCGCTCGGGGGCACCGAAACCGGTGCGGACGCCGCGGAGATGGCCGATGGCTCCCCCGCGGACCGTTCGGTCAGGCTTCCCGTCGATTTTCACCATTCGAGGCTAGCGCGTGGCGGATTGCACCGCCGGGGGCGAGAGGCCGGAAGCAACGGGCGCGCGGACCCCAGGACGAGGGGGGCCGGGAAAAGGACGCCCGTCCGTGCTCAGACCCGAACCACCGGCTCCTGGAGTTCGGTGACCCATTTTTCCTGGTCGGGTGGGCACTCCAGGTAGAGCTCGCGGGCGTAGCCGGCGGAGCGGTAGCCGTTGGCGTCGATCCAGTGGGCGAGGTTCTGGGCGGTCGGCAGGATGCGGCTCATCGGGCCGCGGTGGACCACCGTGGCGGCGCAGTCGAGGCCGGGGAGGGTGACGATCGCGAAGCCGGGACCGTCGGCGCCGGCCGTCACGGCGCTGCCGTCGGCCGGGAGACCGGCCTTGTCGAGGGCTTCCTGGGTGATCACCATCCCGGCGTGGACGACGATGGCTTCATTGCCGGGGGCCGCCGTGGTGCCGCTGTCTGGCCCGGCGCTCCGCTCGTCGGCTTCCGTGGGCGGCTCGCTTCCCGCTGCGGTCGCCGGTGCGTCCTCGTAGTACGCCAGCCCAGGTCCCGCCGAGGTCACCCCGGCCGTCTCCAGGCGTCGGCACAGCTCGGTGTAGAGCGGCTGGATGACCGGCCCGATGTCCTCGGGCCCGTAACTGGCCGCGATTCCGGTCAGCTCCGCGAGCAGGACCGTTCCGGTGCGCTTGACCACCACATCGTCGGCAGACATGCGTCCCTCACTCTCGATCGTCCGGAGCCTCGCCTCGACCTGGGCCAGTCGTGCACCCGCCGCCGTCAGCGCCGCTTCCAGCTCCGCGCGCCGCAGCCGCAGCATGCCGCGCAGTTCCGGCACGCTCACCTCCTCGGCCAGGATCGCCCCCACCTGCTGGAGGCTGAAGCCGAGGTCCTTGAGCGCGATGATGCGGTTGAGCCGGGCGAGCTGGGCCGCTTCGTAGTAGCGGTAGCCGCTGTCGGGGTCGGTACGGGCCGGGCGCAGCAGCCCGAGCGCGTCGTAATGACGCAGCATGCGGGCCGACACACGGCCGTACCTGGCGAAATCTCCGATGGTGAACATGACGCCTTCCAGTGGAGTGCTTTCCACAGTGTCAAGGTCAAGGGGGGTGGTCCAGCAGGGCGAGGCATCCTCGCCAGGCCGCCGGGCCGCGCCTGCCGGCGGTTCCCCTGCGTCACCGCCGTCCCACAACCGGCCACCGGGCGGCAGCATCGCGTCAAGTAGGGCCTGTAACCCGTCAATGACGCGTCAGTGACCGGCCGGATACCCCGGATCCCGGGCATAGCGTCAGAGCCGAGCCCCGGCATGCGCGCTTCCCCCGGTCCGGGGCCGCTGTTCTGTACGAGGAGCAACGCCGTGTCCCACCCCCTGTACGCGGAAGATCCCGAGCCTGTCGAACCCGTCCCGGCCGGGCTGCTGTGCGTCCCTGTCCGGTCGGGCCCCGCGGGCTGCACGGCCCGCCTGTTCCGCACTCCGCTCGGCGGCCGTACCGCCGTCGGCTTCACCTCACCCCAGCGGCTCGCCGCCGTCCTCGGCGGCGGCCAGCCGTGGGTCAGGCTCTCCGAGGCCGCGCTGCGGGCGCTGGCCGAACCCGTCGGCGCGACGGTGCTGACCGTCGATCCGAGGTTCGTCCCCGACGTGTCCCGCGGGCACCACCTACGGGCCGTCTGAGGGAGGCAACTGCCATGAGTCACCACACCTTGCCCCCGATCGCTCGGGAGACCGTCGGTGCGCCGGCGGCCACCGGCGTGACCGTCCCGCCGCACGCCGCCCCGCCGCACACCACTTCCCGGCCGCCGTCCGCCAGCGGGCCGCCGTCCGACAACGGGCCGTCGGTCGAAGGGCCGTCCGTCGAAGGGCCGTTGTCCGTCTGGCCCGGGTCCACGACGCCGCTCGGCCATGACGACCTCGCCGTGGGCGGCGTCCCGCTCACCGAGGTTGCCGACCGGTTCGGCACCCCCACCTACGTCCTGGACGAGGACGAGATACGCCGGCGCTGCCGCGCCTACCTGCGGGCCTTCCCCGACACCGAGGTCTACTACGCGGCCAAGGCGTTCCTGTGCCGCGCCATGGTGCACTGGGTGCAGGAAGAGGGCCTGGGCCTGGACGTCTGCTCCGCCGGCGAACTGGAACTGGCCGTCACCACCGGCTTTCCGCCCGAGCGGATGGTGCTGCACGGCAACGCCAAGAGCCCGGCCGATCTGCGCGCCGCACTGCGGCTCGGCGTCGGCCGGATCGCCCTCGACAACACCTCGGAGATCGCCCGGCTGGCCGCCGCGGTCCCGGCGGGCGGCCGGCAGAAGGTACTGATCCGGGTCGTGCCGGGGATCGCCGCCGGCGGGCACGCCAAGATCCGGACCGGGACCGACGACCAGAAGTTCGGACTGTCGATCGCCGACGGCTCCGCCCAGCACGCCATCGCCCGGGTGCTCAGCCAGCCACGCCTCGAACTGGTCGGACTGCACTGCCACTTGGGCTCGCAGATCACCACCGTCAAGCCGTATCTGTCGGCCGTACGACGGCTGATCGGCCTGCTGGCCCGGATCCGCGAGCAGCACGGCAGCACCCTGCCCGAGCTGAACCTCGGCGGCGGCCACGGCGTCGCCTACCGCCCTGGTGAACCGGCGCTCGATCTCGCCTCCCTCGGCGCCAGGATCCGCGCGGAGCTGGCCGGCGGCTGCGCGGCGGCCGGTCTGCCGGTGCCCCGGCTCGCCGTCGAACCCGGCCGCGCCATCGCGGGTCCGGCCGGTGTCGTCCTCTACCGGGTGCTGTCGGTCAAACGGACCGGCGGCCACACCTTCGTGGCCGTGGACGGCGGGATGAGCGACAACCCGCGGCCCGCGCTGTACGGGGTGCGCTATGCGCCGCGGCTGGTGGGGCGCGATGCGGCGGCCGCTACGGAACCGGTCACCGTCGTCGGACGGCACTGCGAGGCGGGGGATGTGCTCGCCGCGGATGTGCCGCTGCCCGCCGATGTCCGGCCCGGCGATCTGCTGGCCGTCCCCGTCGCCGGCGCGTACCAGCTCTCGATGGCCTCCGGCTACAACCTCGTCGGGCGGCCTCCGGTCGTCGCCGTCACCGCAGGACATGCCCGCCTGCTTGTACGCCGCGAATCCCTGGCGGACATCCAGGAGCGGGATATCGGGCTGTGAGGGGGGGTGGGGGCGAGGGGACCACGTAGAGGCCCCTCGCCCCTGCCTCCACCAGGGGTTTTCCTTGCCCGTACCGCTTCCGTGTACGATGAAAACGTCAGTTGTAGGATGACAGGGCAACTGGTCGCGCCGCCCGGAGGTGGCGCCGGAGAGCATCGACACGGACGGAACGGCCATGGCACTGCAGGCAGCGGGACGGCGCTCACTCGTGGACACCGTCGTCGACGCCCTGCGGGCCCAACTCGCCGCCGGGGAGTGGCCGGTGGGGTCCCGTATCCCCACCGAGCATGCGCTCGCCGAACAGCTCCAGGTCGGCCGGAACACCGTCCGCGAGGCGGTGCGGGTGCTCGTACACGCCGGGATGCTGCGCTCACGGCAGGGCGAGGGCACCTTCGTCGTGTCCACGGCCGACCCCGGCGACATCATGCGCGGCGTCCAACGTGCCGGCATCCGCGACGTCTTGGAGCTGCGGATCGCGCTGGAGGCGGAGGCCGCCCGGCTGGCCGCGCTGCGCCATGAGCCCGCCGATCTCGCACGGATGCGGGCGGCGCTGGACGCCCAGGCCGGCCTCGCCGACGCGGAGGGCCGGCCGCACGCCGACAGCCTGGAGCTCTACGCCGATCACGACATCGCCTTCCACAAGGCCGTCGTCGAGGCCGCGCACAACACCGCGCTGACGGCCACCTACGGCTGGTTCAGCAGCTCGGTGCGGGAGGCGCTGGTCAGCGCGCTGGACGACCGGGCGATGCCGAAGGTCGTGCACGGTGATCACCGCGCGGTCATGGACGCGATCGCGGCGGGCGATCCGGAGGCCGCCGAGCGGGCCACCCGCGCCCTGCTGGAGAAGCCGATGCGGGCGGTGGAAGCCCTGCTGTCCGCCCGCTGAGGGCTGCGCATTCGGGCGATACAGCAGGAATTCGGGTGGCACAGCAGGAATTTGGCGGCACAGCGCCTCAGGTATCCGGGCTGCACATCAGGCCTTCGGGCTGTGCACAAGGCTTCGTCGCTTTTCGCCGCGCTCTGCTGCCGCGGCGCTTCGGATGTCTGTGCCAGGGGGCGGAGAAGCCACACAAGCGGAGGAGAGGAACAGAGCATGCCGAGCACACCCGAGCGGGGAACCGCGGTGATCGACGCCGAGGAGGATCTGGTCACGACACCGCCGGTCGCCCTGGCCCGCCGCCGGCTGCGGGCCCACCCCGCCCTGCTCCTGGCCGGGATCGTGCTCGCCGCGCTCAACATGCGGGCGGCGCTGGCCGGTGTCTCCCCGCTGCTCGGTGAGATCGGCCGGCACTTCCGGCTGAACGCGACCGCCGGCAGCCTGGTGACGACCATCCCGCTGATCTTCATGGGCCTCGGCTCGCTCGTCGCGCCGAAGCTGGCGCGGCGCTGGGGCACGGAGGCGGTGCTGTGCGGGGCGCTGGTGGCGCTGTGCGGCGGCATCGTGCTGCGGATCGCCCCGCCGGTGGTCGCGCTGTTCGCCGGGTGTGCGGTGGTGGGCTCCGCCATAGCCCTGCTGAACGTGCTGATGCCGGGGCTGATCAAGCGGGACTTCCCGGAGCGGGCCGCGGGCATGACGGCGCTGTACTCGACCGCGATGATCCTGGGAGCGACCACCTCGGCCGCCACCGCGGTCCCGCTGGAGCATGCGCTCGGCGGCTGGCAGGGTTCGCTGGTCTCCTGGTCGCTGCTGGCCGCCGTCGCCGTGGTCGTCTGGATCCCGCAGGTCCTGATCGCCCGGCGGGGCAGCCGGCACGGCGCCGCCGCGGCCACCCCGGTGCAGCACGGCGCGGCCGGGCCGAAGTTGAGCCGTTCGCCGCTGGCCTGGCAGGTCACGCTCTTCATGGGCTCGCAGTCGCTGATCGCGTACGTGAGCATCGCCTGGATGCCGACGATCTTCACCGACCACGGCATGGGCAAGGGCGAGGCGGGCCTGGTCTTCGCCTTCAGCACGCTGTTGCAGATGGCGGGTTCGTTCGTGGTGCCGATGCTCGCGGGGCGGATGCGGCGGCAGCGTCTGCTGGGGGTGGCGGTGTCCGCGCTGATGGCCTGCGGCGTCGCCGGTCTGCTGCTGGCACCGGTGGCCGGCGCCTGGTTGTGGGCGGCGCTGCTCGGCGTCGGGCAGGGCGGTGCGCTGGGACTGGCCCTGACGATGATGGTGCTGCGCTCCGGCGACGCCCACACCGCCGCCCGGCTCTCCGGCATGGCCCAGACCGGCGGCTACCTCCTCGCAGCCGCCGGCCCCCTGGTCCTCGGTGCCGTCCACCAGGCCACCGGCGGCTGGACCGTCCCCCTGGTGCTGCTGCTCGCCGTCTGCGCCGGCCTGGCACTGCTGGGCACGGGCGCGGGCCGGGACCGGCGGATCGGGGAGGAGAGCGGGAAGTAACGCATACGGGGAGGGGAGTGGGGAGTCGCGTAGAGCGGGGAGTGGCGCATACAGGGAGGTAGCGGGGCGCGGGGGACGACGAGGCCGGGGCCCTCCGACGTCGCGTTACGGGGTCGCCACTTCGCGGTCAGGAAGGTGACCTACCGTGCCCCCCATGAGCGACGTTCAGCACACCGTTCGCCGGCCGCGGGCTTCCCGTCGTGGCCGGCTCCTTCTTGTGGCCGGGGTGTCCGTCCTGCTCGTCCTCGGGGTGCTGCTCCTGGCGTGGTGGCTGCGCGAGCGGCAGGCCGAGCGGAGCCTGACCGTCCCGGAGGGGCAGCGGGC
Organism: Streptomyces sp. 2323.1; assembly: GCF_900221035.1. Classification (NCBI taxonomy): domain Bacteria; kingdom Bacillati; phylum Actinomycetota; class Actinomycetes; order Kitasatosporales; family Streptomycetaceae; genus Streptomyces; species Streptomyces sp. 2323.1. Next base: position 3,900,331 of record NZ_LT907981.1, read on the forward strand.
CGGCCAGATCTATGCCGCCGCGGACAAGGCGCTGAAGCTGCCCGCGGGCTCCACGGCGAAGGCCGCCAAGCGCGCGCACCTCAAGCTGCCGGACGACGCCCAGGGCAATCCGGAGGGCTATCTCTACCCGGCGACCTATCCGGTCAGCTCGGACACCACCCCGGCGTCGCTGCTGTCCTACATGGCCACCACCGCCGGACGGCACCTCGCCGACGACGGCATCTCCTCCTACCGGACGGTGGTCATCGCCAGCATCGTGCAGGCCGAGGCGGACCGCCCGGCCGATATGGGCAAGGTCGCCCGGGTCATCACCAACCGGCTCGCCCACCACATGCCGCTGCAGATGGATTCGACGCTCAATTACGCGCTGCACCGCAGCACGCTCCACACCAGCCATGCCGACACCCGGCTCCACAGCCCGTACAACACCTACCGGAACCAGGGCCTGCCGCCGACGCCGATCGACAGTCCCGGGGCGGACGCGCTGAAGGCGGCCGGGGCGCCGCCCGCCGGTGACTGGCTCTACTTCGTCACCGTCACCCCGGGCGACACCCGCTTCACGGCCGACTACCAGGAGCATCTGAGGAACGTGCAGGAGTTCAACGACCGGCAGCGGAGCGCGGCGAGGGGTGGTGGCGCGGCCCAGGGGCGGTCGTCACAGTGATCTTGGGTGGTGGCTCAGGGCGGGGCAGCTGAGTTCTGACGCGGCCGGCCCGCCCGGGAGGCGCCGCGTGAACGCACTTGCTTCAAGTGCACTCGAACGGACAGATCCGCACGGTCGAACTGGGCACCGGCGGCCCGCTCGTCGGTGTCCAGGGCTTCGGCGCCATGGGCATCAGCGCCGCCTACGGGGAGACGGACGGCGCGACGGCCCGCGACACCCTGGCGGCCACCGTCGAGGCGGGCGTCACCCTGATCGACACCGCCGACATGTACGGCGCCGGAGCCAACGAGGAGTTCCTCGCGCCGTTCGTCGCCGCGCACCGCGACGAGATCACCCTGGCCACCAAGTTCGGTTTCGAGTACCGCCGACGACCCCGGCCACCGGGCCATCCGCAACGCTCCCGACTACATCAAAAGGGCCGTCGAGGCGAGCCTGCGCCGGCTGAACGTCGAGGTCATCGACCTCTACTACATGCACCGCCGCGACCCCGCCGTCCCGCTCGCCGAGTCCGTCGGCACCATGGGCGAACTGGTGCGGGAGGGCAAGATCAAACACCTCGGCCTGAGCGAGGTCACCGGGGCCGAGCTGCGCGAGGCGTACGCCGTGCACCCCATCGCCGCCGTGCAGTCGGAGTGGTCGCTCTTCAGCCGGGACGTCGAGCGCAGCGCGGTGGGCGCGGCCGCGGCGCTCGGGGTCGCCTTCGTGGCGTACTCGCCGCTCGGCCGGTTCACATTGACCGCCGAAGAGCTGGCGCTGCTGGAGCCGATCGCCGGCCGGGTAGCGGGCGACCGGTACTCGGACATGTCGCTCACGTCTGTGGGCCGGGAGTCGTAGGGCCTGTCCGGTGGAGCGTGGCCGGGTCCGCGATGCGTCGGCAGGCTCGCGGGGCGGCATGGACGGTTTTCCGCCCTGCCGCCCCGGGGGCCCGGCCGTCCGGAGGGCGTTACTCCTCGCCCGCCAGGGTGAGCGCCTTCAGCCGGCGGCCGGCGTACCAGGTGGCGACGGCCGTGAGGCCGACCAGCAGGCAGATGGCGACGGGCAGTTGGACGTCCGAGGTGATCGCGCCGTCCGCGGCCACCCGCTGGCCGATGGCCAGCGCCCACTGCTGGACGCTGAGGGTCTTCGCGCCCGGGATGAGCGTGCCCATGAGGGCTTCCCAGACCAGGGCGTAGACCAGGCCGAAGACCACGGCGTGCCGGGTGATCGTGCCGAAGAGGAGGAAGAGGGCGCTGTAGGCGACCGAGGCGATCGCCGCCGCCACCGCGTACCCCACGGCCATCTGCTGGCTGTTGCCGTTGAGGAGGAAGCCGGCGAACAGGACGGGCAGGGCGGAGAAGGCGACCGTGACACCGATCGCGACGAAGAGTTTGGTGAAGATGATCGTCGACCGGGGCACCGGCTTCGCCAGGAGGTAGACCACCGAGCCGTCGTCGATCTCCGGGCCTATCGCGCCCGTACCGGCGATGACGCCGATCAGCGGCACCATCGTGCCCAGCGCGAAGCCGCCCAGGATGCCGCCGGCGGTGGAGTCGTCCGCGTTGGCCAGCGCACGGACGGCGATGGCGAGCACCACCAGCAGGGTGGGCAGGGCGAAGAGGATCAGGGCCCGCCGCCGGCCGAGCAGGGCGCGGTAGGTGAGGCGGGCGACGGTCGGGTGGAACAGTGCGGCCTTGGGCGCACGCGGGGGCGCGGGCGGGGCCGCCGGGGTGGTCGTGGACATGCGTCAGGGCTCCTTTCCGGCCTCAGGCCGCTACGAGGTAGGAGAAGACGGATTCCAGCGACTCGTCGGAGGGGGAGACCGTCAGCAGGCGGATGCCGTGGTCACGGGCGACCCGCGGCAGGAGTTCGGTGAAGCGCCCGAAGTCGACCGCCTGGACACGCAGGGCGCCTTCGGCGAGATCCACCTCGATCCCGGCCGTCGAGGGGTCGGCGATCAGGGCACCGGCCAGCGCCCGGTCGTTGTCGGACCGGACGAGGTAGCGGTGCGGGCGGTCCGTCATCAGCCGGCGGATCTTGCGGAAGTCGCCGGACGCGGCGTGCCGTCCGGCCACCACCACCTCGATGTGCGAGGCGAGTTGCTCGACCTCTTCGAGGATGTGCGAGGAGAACAGGACCGTACGGCCCTGGTCGCCCATCTGCCGCAGCAACTCCATCAGCTGCATCCGCTGGCGCGGGTCCATGCCGTTGAACGGCTCGTCGAGCAGCAGCACGGACGGGTCGTGCACCAGCGCGGAGGCCATCTTCACCCGCTGCCGCATGCCCTTGCTGTAGGTCGAGATCTTGCGGTCCTGGGCGTACTCCATCTCGACGGTGGCCAGCGCCCTGGCCGCCTCCGCCCGGCCCAGGCCGTGCAACTCGGCGTTGGCGAGGACGAATTCGCGTCCCGTGAGGAAGTCGTACATCGCCTCGCGCTCCGGGACGATGCCGATGTGGCGGTAGATGCCGGCGTTGCGCCAGATCGTCGTGCCGTCGAGGGTGACGGATCCGTTGGAGGGGGCGAGGAAGCCGCCCATCATGTTGATCAGGGTGGACTTGCCGGCGCCGTTGGGGCCGAGCAGGCCGGTCACGCCGGGGCCGATGGTCATCGTGATGTCGTTGACGGCGACGACGTTGCCGAACCAGCGCGAGACATGGTCGATGGAGAGATGCGTCATGGGCGCGGCCCATTCCTTCGGAGGGTCGTGAGGGGGCTGGGGGCGCCGCCCGGCAGCAGCCGGCGGCGGGCGGGCGTCACAGGCCGGCCTTCCGGTAGCGGCGCAGCAGCAGGGCATAGCAGCCGGCGATGACCGAGAGCGTGACGAGGAGATAGACCAGCCCGATGCCGGTCGAGGGGGTCACGTTGTCGGGGAAGGAGCTGGTGCCGCCGAGGAACACCGACTGCACCCCGTCGATCAGGGTGATCGGGGAGAACAGCCCCAGCCAGCCGACGGCGGACTCATTGCCCTGGACGTAGGCGATCCCCTGGAGGGCGCTCACCGCGCCGTACGGAATGGTGAGGACGGCGATCACGGCGGCGACACCGAAACCGCGGCGCGGGGTGGCCGCGGAGACGACCAGGCCTATCCCGGCGAACAGCAGGGAGAGCAGCACCACGGAGACCAGTCCCTGGGCCAGCCCCTTGGTCTGGTCGACGAAGTCCATCTTCGCCAGCAGCGCTCCGACATAGAGGACCAGCAGGGGGGCGGTGGTGAGGGCGAACAGGGCGGCCGACAGGGCCGCGAACTTCGACGCCACGTAGTCGCCCCGCTCGATGGGGCGGGAGAAGTACAGCGGTATGGACCGGAAGCGCAGATCGCGGGAGACCGACTGCGGGGCCTGGGACGCCAGGTAGAGACCGATGACGGCCTGGAGGTAGACGGCGTAGCCGGTGTAGCCGACCGGGAGTTTTGCGGCCTTGGTGAACACCGCCACCGCGACCATGATCGCGGCGGGCAGGCACATCACGGCGAAGAGCAGCATCGGCAGCACCTTGCTCTTGGCCGAACGGCCCAGACCGTAGGCGCCGCGCAGGCTCTGCGAGAAGAGCGAACGGCGGGCATAAGCGCGGCCCAGGCGGGGGCCGTCGTAGTGGCGGTAGCCGATGTTGTGGATATAGGCGCTGCCCGGCGCGCCGGATACGGACGTCGCGGACTCGGACGTCATGGGCTCAGGCGACATCGTGGGCGCCTCCGTCCTGGGTGGCATACAGGGCGCGCGGGGCGCCGGCGGGGGCGGGGGTGGCCTGCGCCGCGTCCGCGTCACGGAAGACCTCGGCGATCTGGTGGCGGCGCTGTTCCATCCGGACCAGGCCGAGCCCGAGCCCGGCGACGGTGTCCCGCACCAGGTCGTAGGTCTCCTCGCCGGCCGCCTCGACGTACAGGAGGTGGCCGGAGGACGCGAGGCTCTCGGCGCCGCCGGCTGCGGTGGTCACCGTGACGCCGGCGCCTTCCAGGGCCGCGCGCAGTGCTCCGGTGCCGTCCGGGTGGGCGTCGGTGTCCGTGACCTCGATCGCCAGCGAGGCCGTGACCTGCGTGAACTCATCGGTGGAGGAGGAGCGCAGCAGTTTGCCGCCGTCGATGACGACGACGTGGTCACAGGTGCGCTCCAGCTCGCCGAGGAGGTGGGAGGTCACCAGGACGGAGATCCCGAAGTCGCGGTGGACGCGCTGGATCAGACCGAGCATCTCGTCCCGCCCGGCGGGATCAAGCCCGTTGGTGGGCTCGTCGAGGAACACCAGCTGGGGGTCGTGGACCAGTGCCTGAGCCAGCTTCACCCGCTGCTTCATGCCCGTCGAATAGCCTCCGATGGGGCGGTATCGCTCCTCGTAGAGACCGACGTGGCGCAGGGTGTCCGCGGTGCGCTCGCGGGCGGCGGTCGGCGGCAGGCCGGACATCCGGGCCATGTGCACGACGAATTCGGTGGCCGAGACGTCCGGCGGCAGGCAGTCGTGCTCGGGCATGTAGCCGACCCGCTCACGGATGGTGCTGCCGTCCTTGGTCACGTCCAGGCCGAGGACATGCGCACTCCCTTCGGTGGCCGGTGCAAGTCCCAGAAGGATCTTGATCAGGGTGGACTTGCCGGCACCGTTGGCACCCACCAGGCCCGTTACGCCGGGGGCGATGTCAACGGAGAGCCGGTCCAAGGCGGTCACCCGCGGGAACCGCTTGCTCAGGCTTTCGGTCACGATCACAGTCACGGCATCGACGGTAGTGGCGTCCGCCACATTGGTCGTCAACCCAGACGATGGGATGTTCCTCCCCCTGCGGTAGTACGTGCCCGTAGGGGTCTCCTTCTGTGAGCTGCCCCGGCCTCAGGGGCGCGGGGACCGTGCGCCCGCCCCCTCTTGACGCAGCCGCCGGTCATTGTCACATTCATCGGTGTCAAGTTACGAGCACGTACCGCGATGCACTGCTCAGGGACGGGACGGTTGGCGATGGCCTCAGGCACCACAGCGACCTCACCAGGAGCCGGAGAACTCAGCGCCGGGCTAAGGGGGTTCAGAGAGGTCCAGCGGCTCGCCTATGCCTGCGCGGAGGCGGTGGCCGCACAGCTCAGGCCCGGGGTCACCGAGCGGACGGCGGCGCGGATGCAGCGCGAGTGGCTGCGCGAGCGCGGCGTACGGGACTGGTTCCATCTGCCGTTCGCGTGGTTCGGCGACCGCACCGCCTTCGTCAACTTCCGCGTGCCGCTGCAGTTCTTCCCCACCAATCGTGCGCTGGATCCCGGGATGCCCTTCATCCTCGACATGGCACCGGTCCACCGGGGATTCACCGCCGATATCGGCTACTCGGGCTGTCTGGGCCTCAACCCCGTGCACGACCGGCTGCTCGCCGATCTCGGAGCACATCGGGAGCTGATCCTGCGCGAGGTGCGCGAGCGGCGGTCGCTGCGGGAGATCTACGAGGACGTCGACCGGCTGATGGTGCGGCAGGGCTATGCCAACCGCCACCGTGCCTACCCCTTCGGCGTGATCGCGCACAAGATCGACCGGGTCGGGCAGCGCCGCTGGTCGCCCACCCTCTTCGGGTTCGGCATCCACGCCCTCAAGGGCCTCGCCTCCGATGCGCTGCGCGGCCACCGTGCCGGCTGGTCCCCGCTGTGGAGCCCGTACACCTTCTCCGACCACCCGCCGGCGCCGGGGCTGTGGGCGGTCGAACCCCACCTCGGATTCCGGGGTACGGGCGCGAAGTTCGAGGAAATCCTGGTCGTCACGGACTCGCGGGACCCGCAGGAGAGCGCCTTTTGGCTGGACGACGATCTGCCGCATGTGCGGCGCGGGCGGGAGGAGAAGGCGGCGTGAACAGGGAACGTGGAGGGGAGCAGGGGGATGGACCTGGGCGGGAGCAGGGGCATGGGCAGGAACAGGGGAATGGGCGGGGAAAGTGGGGCGGGCGACGGGCGGCGGCCTGGGGGCAGGGGTTGAGCCAGGGGGACGGGGCCGGGGGCTTGGCCGGTGCGGGCGACGGGACCGGAGCCGGGGGCAGGGCCGGGGCCGGGGCCGGGGCCGGGGATGATGCGGGCGACGGGACCGGGGCCGGGGCCGGGATCGTGGGGGCGCGGGAGCGTTGGGTGCGGACCGGCGGGATCGAGCTGTGTGTCGCGGAGCTGGGGGATGCGGAACAACCCACGGTGCTGCTGGTGCACGGCTATCCCGACAGCAAGGAGGTGTGGTCCGAGGTCGCCCGCGGCCTGGCCGACCGCTTCCATGTGGTGCTCTACGACGTCCGGGGCTGCGGCCGGTCCACCGCCCCACGGCCGCTGCGGGGCGGCTTCACCCTGGAAAAGCTGACGGACGACTTCCTGGCCGTCGCCGACGCCGTCAGCCCCGGCCGCCCGGTCCATCTCGTCGGCCACGACTGGGGCTCCGTACAGGGCTGGGAGTTCGCCACCGTGCGGCGTACGGAGGGCCGGATCGCCTCCTTCACCTCCCTGTCGGGCCCCTCCCTGGACCACTTCGGCCACTGGATCAAGAAGCGGATGACGCGCCCCACCCCCCGGCGCGCCGCCCAACTGCTCCATCAGAGCGCCAAGTCCTGGTACGTCGGCATGCTGCACACCCCCGTGCTGCCCGAGCTGGCGTGGAGGGGCCCGCTCGGCAAGCACTGGCCGCGGATCCTGGAGCGGATGGAGAAGGTGCCGGGCGGGGACTACCCCACCGCCTCGCTGCCGAGGGATGCGGCTCACGGCGCCTGGCTCTACCGCGACAATGTGCTCCCCCGGCTCCGCCGCCCGCGCAGCGACGCCTATGCGCACTGCCCGGTCCAGCTGATCACCCCAACCGGCGACGCCTTCCTCTCCGAGCGGCTCTATGACGACCTGGAGGAGTGGGCGCCCCAGCTGGTGCGCCGCACCCTCCCGGCCAAGCACTGGGTCCCGCGCACGCGCCCCGACCAGCTCGTCTCCTGGATCGGTGGGTTCGTCACCGCCAAGGAAGAGGGTGATCCGGCGAAGCGGGTCGTGACGTCCGGCCCGCACGCCGACCGGTTCGGCGGGCAGCTGGTGCTGGTGACCGGCGCGGCCAGCGGCATCGGCCGGGCGACCGCGTTCGCCTTCGCGGAGGCCGGCGCGCGGATCATCGCCGTCGACCGGGACGCCGAGGGCGCGGCACGGACCGCGGACATGTCCCGGCTGATCGGCGCACCCGAGGCCTGGGCGGAGGTGGTCGATGTCGCGGACGAGACGGCGATGGAGAAGCTGGCCGACCGGGTCGACGCGGAGTACGGCACCGTCGATGTGCTGGTGAACAACGCCGGCATCGGGCTGGCCGGTTCCTTCCTGCAGACCACCACCGAGGACTGGAAGAAGGTCCTGGACGTCAACCTCTGGGGGGTCATCCACGGCTGCCGGATCTTCGGCAGGCGGATGGCGGACCGCGGGCAGGGCGGCCACATCGTCAACACCGCCTCGGCCGCCGCCTTCCTGCCGTCGAAGCTGCTGCCCGCCTACAGCACCTCCAAGGCGGCCGTCCTGATGCTCAGCGAGTGTCTGCGCGCCGAACTGGCAGAGCAGGGAATCGGCGTCACAGCCATCTGCCCCGGGCTGGTCAACAATGCCATCACGAACACCGCCCGCTTCACCGGAGTCCCGGCCGAGGAGGAGAAGCGCCGCCAGGACTCCGCCGCACGGAGGTACCGGATGCGCAACTACCCGCCGGAGAAGGTCGCCGACGCCATCCTGCGTGCGGTGGTCCACAACCAGGCGGTGGTGCCGGTCACCCCCGAAGCACGCGGCGCCCGTCTGCTGTCCCGCTTCGCCCCGCGCGTACTGCGCGCCTTTGCCCGCTACGAGCCCCGGCTGTAGCGCCATACGGGACCCGGCTGGAGCGCCGGGCACCCGTCGGGGATCCGCCGGCCGGGCGCCAGTCGGGTATCCGCCGGCCTGGCACCCGTCGGGGATCCGCCGCACACGGCACGCCTCCCGGGCCGGCCGGAGCAGCTTCCGCCCGTGCCGGGGCCCTGGCGCCCCGGCACCCCGCCCAGAACCGGAGAACCGCGCACCTCAGGAGCCGCGCATGAGCACCCCGCACCTCCCGTCGCACCTCCAGGAGCCCCACCCGATCGCGCCTCGCCGGGTCTCGTTCGACTGGCACGCCACACCCCTGCTGTGGATACCGGACGAGCCCACCGCCACCCACGTCATCAATGTGCTGCATCTGCTGCTGCCCGCCGGCGAACGATGGTTCGTCAAGGTCTTCAAGGAAGCCCTGCCGCTGGTCCGCGACGCGCAACTCCGCACGGACGTCAAGGGCTTCATGGGCCAGGAGGCCACCCACAGCGTCCAGCACTCCACCGTGCTCGACCACCTGGCCCACCAGGGCCTGGACACCACTCCTTACACCCGGCGCATCGACTTCCTCTTCGCCCGCCTCCTGGGCGAGCAGCCGCCCTTCGGCATCCCGGTCACCGGCCAGGAGTGGCTGCGCTTCCGGCTCTCCCTGATTGCCGCCATCGAGCAGTTCACCGCGGTGCTCGGCGACTGGGTGCTGGACGCCGAGGGCCTCGACCGCGCCGGACCCGACCCGGTCATGCTCGACCTGCTGCGCTGGCACGGTGCCGAGGAGGTCGAGCACCGCGCGGTCGCCTTCGACATGTACCAGCACACCGGCGGTGAGGACCCCGGTCGTTATCTCCGCCGTGCCCTGGGCATGGCCGTGACCGCCCCCGTGCTGCTCTACCTCTGGGGCTGGGGCGCGGCCTACCTCCTGCGGCACGACCCGCAGCTCGCCGCCCGCTCCCGCTACTCCCTGCGCGCCCACAACCAGGCCGTCCGCAAAGGGCTGCTGCCCACCTGGCGTGAGCTGGGAGCGGCGATACCGCGGTATCTGCGGCGGTCGTACCATCCCTCGCAGGAAGGGTCGCTGCGCACGGCCGTCGCCTATCTGGCGTCCTCCCCGGCCGCGCGGGCCGCGGCGGGTGCGGTGGGCCGAGCGGCCCTCTCGTAACGCGCGGCCATGGGTGAGGAGCAACCGTAGTGACCGAGCAGCCGCCGCCGGCCGAATATCGCATCGAGGACCTGGCTCACCTCAGCGGCGCCACGGTCCGCACCATCCGTGCCTATCAGGACCGCGGGCTGCTCCCCCGCCCGGAACGCCGGGGCCGGGCCAATGTCTACGGCGAGGCCCATCTGACCCGGCTGCGCCAGATAGCCGGTCTGCTCGACCGCGGCTACACCCTGGCCAGCATCAAGGAACTCCTCCAGGCCTGGGACGCGGGCCTCGACCTCGGCGGGGTTCTGGGCCTGGTCGCCGAGATCGACGGGCCGTGGACCGACGAGGAGCCCTCCCACCTCTCCCGCGCCGAACTGGACGCCGCCTTCGGGGGCACCTCCGACGAGACGGCGATCGCCGAGGCGGTCGCACTGGGCGTCCTGGAACGGGTCCCCGGCCGGGACGACGAGTTCCTGGTCCCCAGCCCGCAGGAACTCGCCGTCGCCGCCGAACTGCACTCGGCCGGCGTCCCGCTCCGGGCGATCTCCGGTCATCTGCGGGAGGTGCGCGGCCAGGTCGAGCACATCGCCGCCCGCTTCCTGGACTTCACCACCGAGCACGTCTTCCAGCCGTTCCTGGACCATCCGCCCACCGGGGCCGAGGCAGCGGAGGCCGCCGCCCTGGTACGCCGGCTGCGCCCCCTCGCCCAGCAGACCATCGACGCCGAACTCGCCCGCGCCATGCGCACCCTGGCCACCCGGTACCTGCGCCATCACCTCAGCGACGCCCGGCCCGCGGAGACGCGAAGGCCGTCCGAAGTGGTGGCAGCCGTCGAGCCGGTCTCGGACCCCCGTCCCGAGACCGGTCCGGCGGCAGTTTGCGAGGAGGTGCTGCTCCCCGCCGACGCCGTACGGGCCGTACGGGCTCTGGTGGGCCCGGAGAACGCAGCCGCCTTCATCGCCGCCGCCGCACATCGGGAGGTCCAGGCCCGCACGATGGACGCCCTGGCGGCGGGTGGAAGCGGGTCCGAACCGGCATGCGGAAGCAGGCCCGCACCGTCGGGCGAAACCGGGCCCGCATCGGCGGGTGGAAGCAGGCATGCACCGGCGGGCGCGGCGGCCAGTACGGCCGGCGGCCGCCGGGCGGACGGCCTGTCCGCCGAGGAGGACGACCAGGGCCACCCGGACCGGCGGCCCTGAACCCCGCCCGCAGCAAGAGCCCCGGCCGCGCTCCCGTACCGCCCGCATCCCGCCCAGCCCGTCGTATCCCTTTTGAGTTGTCAAAGTTCAGGCAGGCGCGGCCCCACCGCAGCCTTCAGTGGCGTCAACTGGCAGGATCCGGAAGCCAGTTGCCATGGAATCCGTAGGGCACTCGCTGGGGGAGATGGACCGTGGCGACCGGGTCGGCGGATATGTCCTCCGTGTCGAGTACGACGAGATCGCTGGAGTCGGTGGACGCGTCGTAGACATAGGTGATCAGCCAGCCGGGCCCTCCCGGGCGGTCATCGGCCGGGGCGAAGACCGCCTCGCCCGGAGTGCGCCCCGGACCGAAGTCGTGCCGGACGACCGCACCCGTCCGCAGGTCGTAGCGGAGCAGGGCGCCGGGTATCGGGCCGCTGCCCGGCAGCTCTGCGGTGGTGGCGTGACCGAAGTGGGCCGGTTGCCCGGCTTGGCGGTCATCCACCCTGGGGAACTCACAGAAGCGGTCGTCGAGTTGTTCCTCGGCGACGGTGCCGGTGGCGAGATCGATCGTCCAGCGCCAGAGATGGGCCGGGCTCGCGCCGCCGAATTCGGCGTAGCGGGCCACATGGAGAACGATGCGCTGGTCGCCCTCGTCGTGAGCGTTCAGGGCATGGAAGACATAGCAGGGGTCGATGGGCAGCCAACGAACCTCGCCATGGGGATCGTCGCGGCGCAGCACACCGAGCCGGGCACCGTACTCCGGGTCCCAGCGGTACGGCATGCCAGGGTGGCTGCGGTCGAAGACCACCGGGAGGTCCATGAAGACGACATGGCTCGCGGTGAGATGGAAGTCGTGCATCATCGTCGGCCCCGGAACATCGATGGGGCGGCTGAGCACCAACTCCCCTGAGGCATCGGCACGGTGGTAGGTGAGATAGGGCGGGGTGGGGCCGCCGTATCCGAAGAAGTGCAGCTCACCCGTCACCGGGCAGGTCTTGGGGTGGGCGGTCATGGCGGTGGTGAGCCGGCCCCCGAAGTCATAGGCGCCGTTGGTCTCCAGCTCATGGCCGGGGCGGCAGTCGATCTCGTAGGGGAAGGACGCTCGACCAGGGCGAGGGTGCGTCCGGCATGGCGGACGACATGGGTGTTGGCCACGCCCGCCGCCAGATTCCGGCGGCCCTGTGCGTCCACCGCCGGCGCGCCCTCGGTGAAGGTGGAGGTGCGCACCCAGCGGTTGCGGTAGGAGACCGCCCGGCCGCCCTCCAGACGCAGGCCGTGGACCATGCCGTCGCCGAAGAACCAGTGCGGGCTGGCGGCGTCCCGCGGGTTGGGGCCGTTGCGCAGGAACCAGCCGGTGAGCTCGGGCGGGATCGTGCCCGTGACCGGGAGGTCGTAGGCGGTCAGCTCATCCGTCACCGGGGCGAAGTTGCCGGCCATGTGCGGTGCGGGAGCGTCGGATGCGGATGCGGTGGTCGGGGATGTGGTGGTCATGAGGCCAGGCCTCCCTGGATGTCGGCCCGCGTGCCGGACTCCTGCATGAAGCGGGCCCGGGCCCGTTCCGGATAGGCGGCGGTGAAGCGGGCGGGAAGGATGAATCCGGCGATCTGGATGAGGATCGAGAGGGCCACGCTCCACCCAAGGGCGGAGACGACGGTCTGGGCGATCGCGGTGAGAGTGAAGGACAGCGCCCAGGCGGCGGTGAGCACGACATTGATACGGCGGAACAGCGGAGTCTCCCAGACCTCCGGCGGAGCCATCCGGCGCGCGATCCCCAGCGTGAAGGGCCGCCGCACGGCTATCGACACCCAGGCGATCAGCGCCAGCCAGCCCATCGAGAGGGCGCTGCCGTAGCTCTTGAGGCCGCTGTCGGGCTGGAGGAAGGCCAGCATTCCGAGGGCTGCGAAGAACACGAGCGTGCCGTACTCCAGGAGTCGGTAGTCGAGCGCGAGGCCCGCCGCACGGTCGGTGAGGAGCAGCACGACGGCACTCACCAGACCGGCGAGCGCACCCCACTGCCAGCCGGCCGAGGACACCCCCGCGAAGACCAGCCAAGGAATGAAGCTCCGCAGATAGTTCATGGTTCCCCCTCGTCACCGCACCCGTCGGCACTCGACGCACCGACGAGCCGCCGCCTCGCGGCACATTCCAATCTCGACATGTCGAACATAGAAGCTCCACCTTTGACATGTCAACAGTGGAAGGTAAAGTCAGGACCATGAGCCTGAAACATGCCGTGCTGGGCCTGCTGGCCGAATCCCCGGCGAGCGGCTACGACCTGATGAAGCTGTTCAACGTGTCGCTCTCGAATGTCTGGCCGGCCACACAGAGTCAGGTGTACGGCGAGCTCACCAAGCTCACGACCGCCGGTCTCGTCGAGGTCGCCGCCCACGGCCCCCGCGGCCGCAAGGAGTACGCGATCACCGATGACGGCCTGGCGGAGCTGCGCCACTGGCTCATCGAGGTCGAGCCCACGGGACAGCAGCGCCATGACGGCCTGCTGCGCACCTTCTTCCTCGGCATCGTCACGCCGCTGGAGGCGCAGACGTACCTCCTGCATCAGGCCGAGCGCGCCGCGCGCACCCGCGCCGAGCTGGAGCACCTCGAAGAGACCGCCCAGTGGGACGAGGAAATGATTTCGGTCTACGGACGGATCGCGCTGGAGTACGGCCTGCGGATGTCGGCGACCCAGGAGGAGTGGGCGCGATGGGCGGCCGAAGAAGTGAACAGCGCAAAGGCGAGAAAAGCGAGCGAACTTGCGCGGCGGCAGCACGAGGAAGCCGGTCCGCAGGCGGAGAGCCGACCGCAGGAGTAAGGCCGACCCCGCGAGGAAAGCCGGCCACCCGACGAAGCCCGGCCCGAAGGGACTGACGCACAACGGCCGTCCGCCGGACCCGACGGCCGCCGTGCCGCCGGGCCACCTGGCCGCCGCCCCGGTGGTCCACCCGCCCCCATCCCGTCCGACTCGCAATTCAGATGCCGCCGGACACGCCGCGCGGCACCCTGGAGGCATGGACAGCCAGCGCTCCGTGCGCCTCTCGAAGTACCTGGCGAAGCATCTGCGCCATGCACCGGAACGGATCGGCATCACCCTCGACGCCCAGGGCTGGGTGCCCGTGGACGCGCTCATGACGGCGGCCGCACAGCATGGATTCCGGTTCTCCCGGGCGGAGTTGGAGCAGGTGGTCGCCGGCAACGACAAGCAGCGCTACGCCATCGAGGGCGACCGGATCCGTGCGAACCAGGGCCACTCCGTGCGGATCGAGCTCGATCTGGCGCCGGCCGTACCGCCCGACCGGCTCTTCCACGGCACGGTGGGCCGCCGGCTGGCCGCCATCCGGGCCGAGGGACTGCGGCCGATGTCGCGGCACGCCGTCCATCTCTCGCCCGACCGGGAGACCGCGACCCGAGTGGGCGCGCGGCGCGGCAGGCCCGTGGTGCTGACCGTCGATGCGGCCGCGATGCACCGGGCGGGCCATGTTTTCCAGGTCAGCGCCAACGGCGTGTGGCTCACCGACCGGGTACCGGCCGCGTACCTCCGCTTCCCGGACTGAGCCCCCGGTGGAGCCGGGAGGCTCCCACCGCCACCCGGGGCCGAAGCCCACACACCCATAAGCCCGCCCCCGTAAGCCCGCACCCCCGTGATCCCGCCACCCCGCCCCAGCTCAGAGCCCCGGCGCCCCCCACACCGGAAACCACCGCGACAGGTCCTGCTCGATCGTCAGATCGTTCCCGAGCATCGCCCGCACCTGCAGTTCGAGCGGGTTGTCGCGCTTCTCGCCGGCGCCCGGCTTGGGGGCGAAGGGGTAGAACGTGCCGCGCTTGTAGAGGTAGACCAGCGCCAGCGGCCGCTGCCGTTCATCGCGGAAGCCGATCAGCGAACACAGCAGCTGCGGGCCGAAACCCGCCTCCTCCAGCGAGGTGTTGACCGCGTGCAGGTCATTGACCAGGCCCGCCACGTCCTCCGCCGGATGCCGCGCGAGCAGCCACGAGTAGCCGTACGCGTCCTGGGAGAACTCCACCGAGCCGTCCAGCAGGGACCGTGCGTCCTCCTGGATGCGCGAGAACGCCCCGCCCTCGACGCTCGCGAAACACACCGACCCCAGGCCGGTGGGCTCAAATCCGGCCGCGGCCTGGAGCGTCACCGCCGCGGACGGCAGCGCGAAGAGCTGGTCGAGGTCGGGTCGTACCGGCTTGCTGCGGCCGAGGAGGGCGTCCAGAAATCCCATGCGCGAGGTACTCCTTACTCGTTACGGGCGGCATCGTGCGTCACGGCCGTCCCAGCTCCGTCGCGATCCGGCCCAGCTGGTCCAGCCGCTGTTCCAGCGTCGGGTGCGAGGACAGCAGCCGGCTGAAGCTCTCCTTGTTGAACGCCGGGGCGAAGTAGAAGGCGTTGAACGGCTGCGCCTTGCGCAGGTCTTCGGTCGGGATCCGCGCGATCTGGCCGGTGACCTTGGTCAGCGCGGCGGCCAGCGCCGACGGGCGGCCGGTCAGCAGTGCGGCGGCCCGGTCGGCGGACAGCTCGCGGTAACGGGACAGCAGCCGGGTCAGCAGGAAGCTGATCGCGTAGACGGCCACGCTGACGGCGGTGACGATGAGCACCGCGATGGCCGCGTTCTGGTCACGGTTGTTGCGGCCGACCCCGCTCCACAGGGCGGCGCGGGTGATGATCCCGGCCAGCACGCCGAGGAACGAGGCGATGGTCATCACCGCGACATCGCGGTGCGCGACATGCGAGAGCTCATGGGCCAGCACGCCCTCCAGCTCCTCCGGCTCCAGCCGCCGGAGCAGCCCGGTCGTGGCGCAGACCATCGAATTCTTCTGGTTGCGGCCGGTGGCGAACGCGTTCGGCACATCCGACTCGGCGATCGCGACCCGGGGCTTGGGCATATCGGCCAGCGCACACAGCCGGTCGACGGCGCCATGCAGTTCGGGCGCCTGCTCCGGCGTGACCTCACGGGCCCCCATACTGAACGCCGCGATCCGGTCGCTGTACCAGAACTGCGCGACGAACAGGGCACCGGCGATCAGCAACACCACCACCCAGGCGCCCTTGAGCAGCACCACCAGCACGCCGACGACCACCACGTACAGCAGTCCGATGAAGAACATCGTCGTGACCATGCGTGAGGTCAGCCCGCGGTCCGGGGCGAATCGGGTCTGTGCCATGGCTCCTCCACACGCCGCATTTCGCGCAGTGGGCCGACCCGCTCGCGCGCCGTCTTCGCACCGCGCGCCGCGTACCGCACTGCGCCGCTGCCCCGATTCTCCCTCTTCGCAGCTATATGCGGAGTAAAGCCCGGGCCAGGAGACCACCGGGCGCGTCGGAGCGGCCCGTCCCCGTACGCCGAGGGGCGGGCCGGCTCCAATAGAGGCCCCGTCTGCCGGCCGCCCCAGCTCCCCGTCTACCGGGCCGGCCCCAGCTGCGCCAGCCCCTCCGTGGCGATCCGCTCGAAGACCGCGGGATCGGCCTCGAAGACCGAATCGGCGATCGGCCAGTGCAGGACCAGCTCGTCGATGCCCAGCTCGGCATGGCGTCCGGCGAAGTCGACGAAGGCGTCCACGGAGTCCAGCGGGCGGTCCGGGGTGAAGCCGGTCAGCATGATCTTCCGCAGCTCGGCGAGGTCCCGGCCCTGGTCGGCGCAGGCCTTCCCGAGCCGTTCGAGCTGCCCGCGGATCGCCTCGCGCGACTCGTCGGGCGTACCGCCCCCGTTGGAGACCTTGGGATCGCCCGTCGTCACCCAGGCCTGGCCGTACCGGGCCGCCAGCTTCAGCCCGCGCGGCCCGGTGGCCGCCACCGCGAACGGCAGCCGCGGCCGCTGCACACAGCCGGGGATGTTGCGCACCTCGTGCGCGGAGTAGTGCTCGCCCCGGTAGGAGACGACGTCCTGGGTCAGCATCCGGTCCAGCAGCCCGACGAACTCGGCGAAACGGTCGGCCCGTTCCCGCGGCTCCCAGGGGTCCTGGCCCAGTGCGGTGGCGTCGAAGCCGTTGCCGCCGGCGCCGATGCCCAGGGTGATCCGGCCGCCGCTGATGTCGTCCAGGGAGATCAGTTCCTTGGCGAGGGTGACCGGGTGCCGGAAGTTCGGCGAGGTGACGAGGGTGCCCAGGCGCAGCCGGGAGGTGGCGGCCGCGGCCGCGGTCAGCGTCGGCAGGGCGCCGAACCAGGCCTGGTCGCGGAAGCTCCGCCACGAGAGGTGGTCATAGGTGTACGCGGCGTGGAAACCCAGTTCCTCGGCGCGCTGCCACACCTCCCGCCCGCCTTCGGACCAACGGCGGACAGGGAGTATCACGGTGCTCAGTCGCATGCCCCCGAGCGTACGGCCGTCCGGAGGCGGCGGACCATCCGCTGCGGCGGCGGTGCGGTCCTCTACGGCGCCCCACGGCGGCCGACACCGGGGCTCATGCGCGCAACCCACCGCACTCCTGTGCACGGCAGTACGGGAAGATGGCCCCGTGACTGATGCCTCCGCCACGCCATCCCGGGGCCTCGATACGGCCGTTGCGCCCCGGCTGATCGCCACCGACCTCGACGGCACGCTGCTGCACGACGACAAGACGGTCTCCGACCGGACGATCGCCGCGCTCGCCGCCGCGGAGCGGGCCGGCATCGAGGTGTTCTTCGTCACCGGCCGCCCGGCCCGCTGGATGGGCGTGGTCAGCGACCATGTGCACGGACACGGCCTGGCGATCTGCGCGAACGGCGCGGCCGTCGTCGATCTGCACCGCGGCGGCCGGATCGTCGAGGTCAGCCCCCTGGAGCGGACCGTCGCGCTGGCCGTCGTGGAGGCACTGCGCGGCGCCGCGCCCGGTACCTCGTTCGCGGTCGAACGCACCGGCGGCATCCACTACGAGCCGCAGTACCCGCCCCTCCTCCTGGACCCGGCCGCGGTCGTCGCACCGGCGGAGAAGCTGCTCGCCGAGGACTTCGTCACCCCGCTGGGCCCGGATACGTCCCTGCCGGACGACCCGGCCGGTGCCCCCGAAGCCCCCGCCTTCCCGGACCAGCCGGTGATCAAGCTGCTCGCGCACCACCCCGAGCTGGACCCCGACGCCTTTCTCGCGCTGGCCCGTACGGTCGCGGGCGGGCTCGCCTCCTTCACCCGGTCCAGCCCGACCGCCCTCCTGGAGATCAGCGGGTCCGGCGTCAGCAAGGCGGGCACCCTCGCCCACTGCTGTGCGGAGCGCGGCATCGCGCCGGAGGAGGTCGTCGCCTTCGGGGACATGCCGAACGACATAGAGATGCTGACCTGGGCCGGCACCGCGTACGCGATGGCCAACGCCCACCCGGATGTGCTGGCCGCCACGATGCACCGCACCGCGTCCAACAACGACGACGGCGTCGCGGTCGTCATCGAGCGGATCCTCCAGGCCAGCCACCGGCAGCGCTGAGCGCACCCCGCGCCGCCTCACAGCGGCGCCTCCCACCGCACCGTCGTCCCCGTGCCGTCCTTGCCCACCCCCGGCCCGTAGGTGCTGCACCCGCCCAGCGACTCCGCACGCTTGGCGAGGTTCTTCAGGCCGCTGCGGCGGCCGCTGTCCGGGATGCCGATGCCGTCGTCGGCGACGGTCAGCCGGACGCCGTCGGTGCCGTCCGGCAGCCTGATCGTGGCGTCGACGACGACCTCGATCCGGGAAGCCTCGGCGTGCCGGAAGGCGTTCGACAGCGCCTCGCGCAGCGCGGCGATCAGGTTCTTGCCGGTCAGCTCGCCGACCCGGGAGTCGACCGGCCCGACGAAGCTGGCCGAGGGCTGGAAGCCGAGCGGTACGGCGGCGGTGCCGATCTCGCGCAGGACCCGGGTCCGCAGCCCCGACGGTGCCTCGGCCGGGCCCTGCTGCAGGGCGAAGATCGCGGTACGGATCTCCTGGATCGTGACGTCCAGCTCGTCGACCGCCTTGCCGACGCCCAGCGCCACGTCCGGCACGATCGTTCTGCGCTGGGCGCTCTCCAGGATCATGCCGGTCGCAAACAGCCGTTGGATGACGAGGTCGTGCAGGTCACGGGCGATCCGGTCGCGGTCCTCGTAGACGGCCAGCCGCTCGCGGTCGCGCTGGGCGTCGGCCAGCACCAGCGCCAGCGCGGCCTGCGCCGCGAACTGGGTGGCCAGCGTCCGCTCGGCGGCGGTGAACGGGCGGGCGCCGCGGCTCCGCGGGGTCGCGAGGGTGCCGAGCACCCGTCCGCCGCTCTTGAGCGGCAGCATCATGCTGGGGCCGAAGCGCTGCGCGATGTCCGTGACCATGCGCGGGTCGCTGGCCGAGTCCTCCACGAACACCGGTTCCCCGGTGAGGAGTTGCTCGACCACCGGGCTGTCGTTCGGGATCTGCGTCCCCATGATCCCTGCGGGGTCGTCCGCCGATACCGCGACGATCTCCAGCCCGCCTTCGTCATCGGGCAGCAGCACGATGCCGGCCGCCGAGTCCGCCAGCTTCCGGGCCTGCTCGGCGACCACCGCAAGGGCATCGTCGACATCGCTGCCGGCGAGGAGTTCGGTGGTCACGGCCACGGAACCGTCGATCCACCGTTCCCGCTGCCGGGTTGCCGCATGCAGCCGGGCATTGCCGATCGCGATACCGGCCTCGGTCGCCAGCACCCGCACCATGTGCAGGTCCTCCTCGCTGAACTCCGCGCCGCCGCGCTTCTCGGTCAGATAGAGGTTGCCGAAGACCTCGCCCTGCACCCGGATCGGCACCCCGAGGAACGTGCGCATCGACGGGTGCCCGGGCGGGAACCCGGCCGAGCGGGCGTCCTCGGTGAGGTTGCCCAGGCGCAGCGGCCGGGGATCGTGGATGAGCGCGCCGAGCAGACCCTTGTGGCCGTCGGGCAGTTTGCCGATCTGCTCGTGCTGCTGCGTGGTCACGCCGTACGTGACGAAGTCCGAGAGCCCCGTGCGGGTCTCGTCGATGATCCCGATTGCGGCATAGCGGGCGTCGGCGAGCTCGGCGGCGGTCGCCACGATCCGCTCGAGGGTGACATGCAGATCGAGCCCCGCCCCGACCGTCCGCATCGCCTCCAGCAGCTGCGGCACCCGCGCGGTCAGCTCGGGTGACAGTCCCTGCAGGCTGCGCGTGGCCTCGGTGGCGGCGTCCATGGGGTCGGGGGCCGCACCCGTGCCACCGACCCCGAGGTCCCCCGGGTCCGGGAGTGGTGGTTCTGCCGTGGCTGCCATGCCATGAGCCTAATAACGGCTGTTTTCCGAGGAAAGTCCACGTATGGGATGAACTCCGCGGACCGTGTCCTATGCCACCGGCTGTGCCGCCCCGTACGCCGCCTCCACGGCCCGTTCGCGCTCCCGCATCCGCCGGAACGGGCCCTCGGCCGCGGCCAGCTCGGCCGGGCTCCCGCGCTGCACGATCCGCCCGCCGTCCAGCACCAGCACCTCGTCGACCGCGTCGAGACCGGTGAGCCGATGGGTGATCAACACCGTCGTACGGCCCTCGGTCGCCGCCAGCAGATCGGCGGTCAGCGCGTCGGCAGTGGCCAGATCAAGGTGCTCGGCGGGCTCGTCCAGGACGAGCACCGGGAAGTCCGCGAGCAGCGCACGCGCCAGGGCCAGCCGCTGCCGCTGGCCGCCGGACAGCCGGGCACCGTGCTCACCGACCATGGTGTCCAGACCGTCGGGCAGCCCCCGCACCCAGTCCGCGAGCCGCGCCCGGCCGAGCGCGTCCCACAGGTCCTGGTCGGCGCCGTCCGGGGTCTCGCGGTCCCGGCGGGCGAGCCGGAGGTTCTCCCGCAACGAGCTGTCGAAGAGGTGCGCGTCCTGCGCACACAGCCCCACCAGCCGCCGGACCGCATCGCCATCGGCCTCCCGGGCCCCGGTGCCGGCCAGTGTGTACGTCCCCGACTCCTGGTCCAGGAAGCGCAGCAGCACCTGCGCCAGCGTGGTCTTGCCGGAGCCGGACGCGCCGACGACGGCGAGCCGCTGCCCGGCCCGCAAGGTGAAGCCGACCCCGTCCAGCGCCGGCCGGTCCTGGCCCGGATGGCGCGCGGTCAGATCCCGTACCACCAGCGGAAAGGGCGTCGCGGGAGCGGCGGCCGGGGAGGCCGGCTCGCGCACCGGCGCCGGGGCGTCCAGCACATCGAAGACCCGCTCGGCGGCGTGCCGGGTGCGCCGGCGGTACTGCACCGCGAGCGGCAGCCCCGTGACCGCCTCGAACGCGGCGAGCGGGGTGAGCACGACGACCGCCAGCAGCACCCCGTCCAGCCGGCCCGCGTGCACCGCCTGGACGCCGGCGACCGCCGCCGCGGCGGTGGTCAGCCCGCACAGCAGCGCCGACAGCCCGGCGCCGGTCCCGGCCACGGCGGCCGAGCGGGAGGCGAGCGCGGTCAGGTCCCGGTCCGCGCGCCGCACCGCTTCCGTACGGGCCGTGAGCGCGCCGGCCACCGTCAGCTCGGCGGTGCCGGTGAGCACCTCGACGACCCGGGTGGCGAGCCGCCCCCGCGCCGGCGCCAGCTGACGCTCCGCCCGCCGGGCCAGGGCACCCGAGAGCACCGGTACGCCCACCCCCGCGAGCAGCAGCCCGGCGGCGAGGATCGCCCCCGCCTCGGGCAGCAGCCATCCGGTGAAGCCGACCGTGCCCGCGCCGACCAGCACCGCCGCCCCTACCGGCAGCAGCCAGCGCAGGAAGTAGTCCTGCACCGCATCGACGTCGGCCACCAGCCGCGACAGCAGATCACCGCGGCGGCGGCCCGAGAGCCCGGCCGGCGCCAGCCGCTCCAGCCGCTGGAAGACGGCGACGCGTACGTCGGCGAGCATCCGGAACACCGCGTCATGGGCGACCAGCCGCTCGGCGTACCGGAAGACCGCCCGCCCGATGCCGAACGCCCGGGTCGCGGTCACCGCCACCAGCAGATACAGCACCGGCGGCTGCTGTGCCGCGCGCGAGATCAGCCAGCCGGAGGTCGCCATCAGGCCCACCGCACTGCCCAGCGCGAGGCTCCCCAGCAGCAGCGCCAGCCCCAGCCGTGCCCGGCGGGCGCGGGCCGTCCCACGCAGCCGGGCGAGCGCCGCACCGCGGGCGGGGCCGGGGGTGGTGCCCGCCGTCTCCTCCACCGCGGCCTCGGTGGCGTCCGGGTCCCGGGGAGCGGGGATCACCGCCGCTTCCGGGCGCACCGCCGCTTCCGTTCCGGCGCCGGTGCGCGGCCCCGCCTCCCCGGCGCCGGCCGGCTCCGCGCCCGCTGCCGGTGCCGCCGGGTCCGGCAGCCGCACCACCCGGTCCGCCACCGCCAGCAGCGCCGGCCGGTGGACGACGAGCAGGACCGTACGGCCGGCCGCGAGCCGGCGGACCGCGGCCACGATCGCCTCCTCGGTCGCGCCGTCCAGATTCGCGGTGGGCTCGTCCAGCAGCAGGATCGGGCGGTCGGCGAGGAAGGCGCGGGCGAGCGCGAGACGCTGACGCTGTCCGGCGGAGAGCCCGGCACCGGACTCGCCGAGCCGGGTCGCCATCCCGTCCGGGAGCGCGTCGACGAAGTCCAGCGCATCCGCGTCGGCCAGGGCGGTGCGCACCGCGGCGTCATCCGCGTCCGGCCGCGCCAGCCGTACGTTCTCGGCGATGCTGCCGGCGAACAGATGCGGCTGCTGCGGCACCCAGGCGATCCGCTGCCGCCAGCTCTCGGGGTCCAGGGACGTGATGTCCCGTCCGTCGACGAGGGCCCGGCCCGCGGCCGGTTCGGTGAAGCCGAGCAGCACGCTCAGCAGCGTGGACTTACCGGCGCCGGAGGGCCCGACCAGCGCGACGGTCTCGCCGGGCCGGACCTCGAACGAGGTCGCGGGGAGCGAGGCGGCGCTCCGCCCGGGGTGCCGGACGACCAGGTTCTCGACGGCCAGCGCGGTGCCCCCGGGCGCGGGTGCGGTGCCGGGCACCGGCAGCGGCGTCTCCAGGACCGCGAAGATCTCTTCCGCGGCCGCCAGCCCCTCGGCCGCGGCGTGGTACTGCGCGCCGACCTGCCGCAGCGGCAGATACGCCTCGGGGGCCAGGACCAGCACCATCAGGCCGGTGTAGAGGTCGAGTTCGCCCTTCACCAGGCGCATGCCGATGCCGACCGCGACCAGCGCGACGGAGATGGTGGCGAGGAGTTCGAGGGCGAAGGAGGAGAGAAAGGCGATCCGCAGCGTGCGCAGCGTCGCCCGGCGGTAAGCACCGGTGATGGCCCGGATGGAGGCGGCCTGGGCCTTGGCCCGGCCGAAGACCTTGAGGGTGGGCAGCCCCTCCACGACGTCCAGGAAGTGACCCGACAGCCGGGCGAGCAGCCGCCACTGGCGGTCCATCCGCGACTGGGTGGCCCAGCCGATCAGGACCATGAACAGCGGGATCAGCGGCAGGGTGAGCACGATGGTGAGTGCCGAGATCCAGTCGCCGGTGACGATCCGCGCGAGCACCGCCACCGGGACCACGACCGCCAGCCCCAGCTGCGGCAGATAGCGCGCGAAGTAGTCGTCCAGGGCGTCGATACCGCGGGTGGCGAGGGTGGTGAGTTCACCGGTGCGCCAGTCGGCACCGCGCGACGCTCCCTCGGACGCGGTGGCCGGGCCGGGGGCACCTCCCCGCGGTAGCTGGGGGAGGGTGGGGCCCAGCCGCGCGGCCCGCTCGACCAGCCGCATCCGCAGCTCGGACTTGACCGCCGCACCGGCGCGGTGGGCGGCCAACTCGGTGAGCCAGGAGACCAGTCCGCGTCCGACCGAGACCGCGGCGAGCAGGACCAGCGGTGTGGTCAGGCCGCCGGGACCGAGACCGTGCTGGAAGGCGCCGACCACGATCTCGGCGATCAGCATCGCCTGGCCGACGACCAGGCCCGCTCCGGCAAGCCCGAGCACCACCACCGCGATGAGGAAGCCACGGGTGGCGCGGGCGTAACGAAGCAGGCGCGGGTCGACGGGTTTCACGTGAAACATTCCCTCCTGCCGAGGCCGCCCCGAGGGGCGGCTGCTCGGCTAGTGGGCATCGGCGAGGTGCTGGGTGCCGATGCGCTTGCGGAAGACCCAGTACGTCCACCCCTGGTAGAGCATCACGAGGGGCGCGGCGAACCCGGCGCCCCAGGTCATGATCTTCAGGGTGTACGGGCTGGACGAGGCATTGCTGACCGTGAGGCTCCAGCTCTCGTTCAGCGTGGACGGCATGACGTTCGGGAAGAGCGTCAGGAACAGCATCGAGACCGCGGCCACGATCGTGACGCCGGAGAACACGAAGGCCCAGCCCTCGCGCCCCAGCCGGTTGGCTCCCAGCGCCGCGACCAGCGCGAGCACCGCGACCGCCAGGACGACCAGGCTGGTGCTGTCGCCCTTGTCGGCCTGCGTCCAGCCCAGGAAACCGGTCACCAGCACCGCGGCGGTCAGCCCGACGACGGTCGCCGTCCGGCGCGCCCGCTCCCGGATGTCGCCGACGGTCTTGAGCGAAGCGAACACCGCACCGTGGAAGGTGAACAGCGTCAGCGTGACCAGACCGCCGAGGAGCGCGTAGGGCTGGAAGAGGTCGAGCAGACTGCCGACGTACTCCTTGTGGGCATTGATCTTCACGCCGTGCACGATGTTGCCGAAGATGACGCCCCACAGCACCGCGGGCAGCAGCGAGGTCCAGAAGATCGCGTGCTCCCAGTTGCGCTGCCAGCGCTCCTCGGGCCGCTTGACGCGGTACTCGAAGGCGACACCGCGCAGGATCAGACAGACGAGGATCAGCAGCACCGGCAGATAGAACCCGGAGAACAGGGTGGCGTACCAGTCGGGGAAGGCCGCGAAGGTCCCGCCGGCCGCGCTGAGCAGCCAGACCTCGTTGCCGTCCCAGACCGGCCCGATGGTGTTGATCAGTACGCGCCGCTCGCGCCGGTCGCGGGCGAGGAGCTTGGTGAGGACGCCGATCCCGAAGTCGAACCCTTCGAGGAAGAAGTACCCGACCCAGAGGAAGGCGATGAGGACGAACCAGACGTCGTGGAGTTGCACGGTCGCCTCCTAGTACGAGAAGGCCATCGGCCGGTCGGCGTCCGTGCTGTCGCCGCCGATCCTGGTGGGCGGATTGAGGTCGGAGTCGGTGAGCTCCTGCGGGCCTGCCTTGACGTACTTCACCAGCAGCTTGACCTCGACCACGGCGAGGATCGCGTACAGCGTGGTGAAGACGATCATCGAGGTGAGCACTTCGCCCTGCGAGACGCCGGGGGACACCGCGTCCGAGGTGCGCAGCACGCCGTAGACGACCCACGGCTGGCGGCCCATCTCGGTGAATATCCAGCCCCACGAGTTCGCGATCAGCGGGAAGCCGAGGGTGACGAAGGCGAGCGACCAGTACGCCCTGCTCAGCCGGGCACCGAGCTCCTTGTTCTTGGTGAGCGCGAGACGTGGTGGTTCCTCGTCCCCCGTCCGCAGCCCCGGCGCGAGCCAGAACTTCTTACGGGTGAGCCAGAGGCCGGCGAGCCCGATGGCGAACGACGACATCCCGAAGCCGATCATCCAGCGGAAGCCCCAGTAGGCGACCGGGATGTTGGGCCGGTAGTCACCGGGCCCGAACTTCTGCTGCTCGGACTTGTTGACGTCGTTGATGCCGGGGACCGGCGAAGTGAAGTCGCTGTGCGCGAGGAAGGAGAGCAGACCGGGGATCTCGATGGCGACGTCGTTGTGGCCCTTCTCGACATCGCCGTAGGCGAAGACCGAGAACGGCGCCGGCTCCTCCTTGTCCCACAGCGCCTCGGCGGCGGCCATCTTCATCGGCTGCTGCTGGAACATGACCTTGCCGAGCGAATCACCGCTGATCGCGGTGAGGACGCCGGCGATGACCAGGGTGACCAGGCCGAGCCGCAGCGAGGTGCGCATGACCTTGATGTGCTTCTTGCGCATCAGATGGAAGGCGGAGATGCCGACCATGAACGCGGCGCCGGTCAGGAAGGCCGCGGTCAGCGTGTGGAAGGCCACGACCAGAGTGGTGTCCTGGGTCAGCACCTTCCAGAAGTCGGTCAGCTCGGCGCGTCCGGTGACGGCGTTGTACTTGTAGCCGACCGGGTGCTGCATCCAGGAGTTCGCCGCCAGGATGAAGTACGCCGACAGGATCGTGCCGATCGAGACCATCCACATGCAGAAGCAGTGGATCTTCTTCGGCAGCTTGTCCCAGCCGAAGATCCACAGACCGATGAATGTGGACTCGAAGAAGAAGGCGATCAGCGCCTCGAAGGCCAGCGGGGCACCGAAGACGTCCCCGACGAACCGCGAGTAGTCGGACCAGTTCATCCCGAACTGGAATTCCTGGACGATGCCGGTGACCACACCCATCGCGATGTTGATCAGGAACAGCTTGCCCCAGAACTTCGTGGCCTTGAGGTACTGCTGCTTGCCCGTGCGTACCCATGCGGTCTCCAGTCCGGCCACCAGAGCGGCGAGGGAGATCGTCAGGGGGACGAACAGGAAGTGGTAGACGGTCGTGATGCCGAATTGCCATCGCGCCAGAGTCTCCGGCGCCAGCGCCAGTTCCACGCCGCTTCCTCCTTACGTCGCCGTTGCACAGCGCAGGTGCCCCTTTTGCACCAGATAAAGCGGCACATAAAAGGCGCGCTTGTGAACGCGTTCACATTCACAAGCATTATCTCCTACCGGCCTTCCGCCTTACCTATGGGGGGTGCGTGACAGCGGTCACGCCCGAATCCATGGTGCGCCGGGCAGAAAAATTCCGAGGCCGCGGGTCCAGGGACCCGCGGCCTCGGAGGAGGTCGTACGACGGCTCACAGCGCCTTGCGGAACTCCTCCGCGGCCTGGAGGAACAGGTCCATCGCCGGGCTCTCGCCGATCGTCACCCGCACACCCTCGCCGGGGAACGGCCGCACCACCACGCCGGCCCGCTCACAGGCCGCCGCAAAGTCGGTCGTCCGGTCGCCCAGCCGCAGCCAGACGAAATTGGCCTGCGTCTCGGGGACCGTCCAGCCCTGCCCGAGCAGCCCCTCCACCACCCGCGCCCGTTCGGCCACCAGCGCATCGACCCGCTCCAGCAGCGCCGCCTCGCTGCGCAGCGACGCCACCGCCGCCTCCTGCGCGAGCTGGCTCACACCGAAGGGCACCGCCGTCTTGCGCAGCGCGGCGGCCACCGGCTCGTGCGCCACCGCGAAGCCGACCCGCAGCCCCGCCAGGCCGTACGCCTTGGAGAAGGTGCGCAGCACACACACATTGGGGCGGTCCCGGTAGAGGTCGAGGCCGTTCGGCACCTCGGCATCGCGCACGAATTCGCAGTAGGCCTCGTCCAGCACCACCAGCACGTCGCCCGGCACCCGGTCCAGGAAGGACTCCAGCTCCGCACGGCGTACGACGGTGCCAGTGGGGTTGTTGGGGTTGCAGACGAAGATCAGCCGGGTCCGGTCGGTGATCGCCGCGAGCATGGCCTCCAGGTCGTGCACCTCATCGGAGTCCAGCGGGACCTGCACAGACGTGGCGCCGGAGACCTGGGTGACGATCGGGTACGCCTCGAACGACCGCCAGGCGTAGATCACTTCATCGCCGGGCCCGGCCGTCGACTGGATCAGCTGCTGGGCCACGCCCACCGAACCGGTGCCGGTCGCCAGATGCTCCAACGGCACCGAGAACCGCTCGGACAGCTCCGCCATCAGGCCCGTGCAGGCCATGTCCGGGTAACGGTTGAAGGAGCCGGCGGCGGTCACCGCGCTCTCCAGGACACCCGGCAGCGGCGGATAGGGGTTCTCGTTGGAGGACAGCTTGTAGGTGACGGGGCCGCCGGCCGCCGCCCGCCGGCCCGGCTTGTAGGTGGGGATGCCGTCCAGCGCAGTACGCAGCTTCGGGGTCTTCTCGCTCACCGCAGGTCCTCCTCGACCGTTGCGCTCGTCTCCAATACTGCACACCTTATGAGGATTGACCCGTTCGGCGGCAGCCCGCCGCCGCCGGACCGCCCGCGCCGCCCCTGGCCCCCTCACCCGGACAGCCCCGCGCAATGCCGTCGAAGGGCGCTGCCCGATCCGGTGCGCGCCGGTGGCTCGCGCCGTGGCGCGCGTCCCCCGTCAAGGTGACTTGAGGCCACTCCGAGACCTCAACCGACCGACAGGTAAAGCCGCCGTATCTCCCCCGGAATCACTGCCTCCCTTACCAACTACCTGCGAACTAAGCCTACTTGGCGGCAATCCGCCATGCAGAAACGTGTCTTTCCGAAGCCGTCACCCGAGCCCCGTGAAGGGCTCTCATGAGCCCTACTATCGGCTCGCCATGACAGCAGCAGG
Source organism: Streptomyces sp. 2323.1 (assembly GCF_900221035.1). Lineage (NCBI taxonomy): Bacteria > Bacillati > Actinomycetota > Actinomycetes > Kitasatosporales > Streptomycetaceae > Streptomyces > Streptomyces sp. 2323.1. The sequence goes on from NZ_LT907981.1 coordinate 3,928,269, forward strand.
GAAGCACCAGGTGAGCCGGTCAACCGGTCGCCGGCTGGGGCGGGCGGGCATCCGGGACGTGGCCGCCGCAGCCGGTGTGTCGATCACGACTGTCTCCGACGCGCTCAACGGCAAGGGCCGGCTTCCGGATGCCACCCGTAGCCATGTCCGCGAGGTGGCCGACCGGCTGGGCTACCGCCCGTCCGCAGCCGCCCGCACCCTCCGTACCGGCAAGTCGGGCCTCCTCGGCCTGACCGTGACCACGTACGGGGATGAACCTTTCACCTTCACCGAATTCGCGTACTTCGCCGAGATGGCCAGAGCCGCCACCTCCGCGGCCCTGGCCCGCGGCTATGCGCTGGTCATCCTCCCCGCGACCTCCCGCCACGACGTGTGGTCCAACGTCGCCCTGGACGGCACCGTCGTCATCGACCCCGCCGACGGCGACCCCGTCGTCACCGAGCTCGTCCGGCACGGCATCCCCGTCGTCTCCGACGGCCGGCCCGGCGGCGCCCTGCCGGTCACCGGCTGGGTCGACAACGATCACGAGGCGGCCGTCCTCGGTCTTCTCGACCATCTCGCCGACGCCGGCGCCCGCCGCATCGGGCTGCTCACCGGCAACACCACCGACACCTACACACGGCTGTCGACCACCGCCTATCTGCACTGGTGCGAGCGGGTCGGCCAGGATCCGGTGTACGAGTCCTACCCGGCACACGACCCGTGCGCGGGGGCGGTCGCCGCCGACCGGCTGCTGGCCCGCCCGGACCGCCCGGACGCGGTCTACGGGCTCTTCGACCCCAACGGCACGGATCTGCTCGCCGCCGCCCGGCGCTACGGGCTGCGGGTGCCGGAGGACCTGCTGCTGGTGTGCTGCAGCGAGTCCACTCTCTATGCGGCCACCGAGCCGCCCGTCACCACACTGTCCCTCAAGCCGCGCCGTATCGGCACCGCCGTCGTCCAGATCCTCATCGACGCCATCGAGGGGCTCGACACCGGCCGGCCCATCGAACAGGTCATACCGACCGACCTGATCATCCGGGCCTCGTCCCAGCGACGCTCTCCCAGAACGACCGTCAGTCCACCACGGGCACCCACCGGCGACTGATCTTGATCGCACATACGGAGGACCTAACGCTCCCTTGCGCACGGAAAAAACAGGGCGATCCCGGGAGAAATCCGCCGCGAACGCCGGGCTCCGGCGGATTGACCACCCCCGGGTGCGTCACAACCCGCTACCGGCATTCCTATGATGGGCGCACGACACCGCGGACCGCCGTCGACCAGGCAAAGGTCCGAGAGGTGCACGGCGGCGCGACGGTGGAGGGGTCGATGACTCAGGGGGCCAGTCAGGGACCCATGGTGTGGACCATGGCGGGAGAAACTCCGGCGTCTGTACCGCCGCCCGGAGTGCCCTCCGGCATGTCCGCCGGGTCCCCCGTGCCGCCGGCCGGCCCGCCGCTCCATCTGCCCGCCGGCTCCCCGGCCGCGCCGCCTGCCGCGCCCCCCGTGGTGCCGCCCGCCGCCCCGCCGGCCGACCTGCCCGAGGAGTACACGCCGACCGCGCGTGACCTGCCCATCATCGAGCCCGGCCGGACCGAGACCCTGATCGACCGCCCGGCCGTCGTCCCGGTACCCGAACCGGCCCCGGACCCCGACGCGCCCGACGGCATGGGCCCGTTGTACGTCGTCGGCGATGTGCACGGCTACTACGACGAGCTGCGCGAGGCGCTGGCCGCCGAGGGCCTGATCGACGCCGACGGCAGCTGGGCGGCCGGCAATGCCCGGCTCTGGTTCCTCGGCGACTTCACCGACCGCGGCCCGGACGGCATCGGCGTCATCGACCTCGTCATGCAGCTCTCCGCCGAGGCCGCGGCCGCCGGCGGCTACTGCAAGGCCCTGATGGGCAACCACGAACTGCTGCTGCTGGGCGCCAAGCGATTCGGCGACACCCCCGTACAGTCCGGTGCCGGCACCGCCTCCTTCCAGGCGGCCTGGCTCCTCAACGGCGGCCAGAAGACCGACATGGACCGCCTGGAGGACCACCACCTCCAGTGGATGGCCCGGCTGGACGCCGTGATGGAGGAGGACGGGCATCTGCTCGTGCACTCCGACACCACCGCCTACCTCGATTACGGCGACTCCATCGAGGCCGTCAACGACACCGTGCACGACGTGCTCACCCGCAGCGAGGCCGACGAAGTCTGGGATCTGTTCCGCAAGTTCACCAAGCGCTTCGCCTTCCGCGACGAGTCCGGCTCGCAGGCCGTGCGGGAACTCCTCGACGCCTACGGTGGCGACCGCGTCGTCCACGGCCACAGCCCGATCCCGTATCTGCTGGGCGAGGTCGGCGCGGAGGACGGCGAGAGCGAGAGTGTCGCGGTCGACGGTCCGCATGTCTACGCCGACGGTCTGGCCATCGCCATGGACGGCGGTATCACGATGGCCGGGAAGCTGCTGGTAGTTCAACTTCCTTTGGCCGGCTGAGCGTTATCGGTTCAGCCGGACACCCACCGGGAGGCCGGAGGCCAGGAGGGAAACCGGGTGACGACACGGGCGGAAACCGGTCGCGGCATTACTCAAATTCCGCAAACTCTCTGTCACGCCGCGCCGGAGTCGCTCTACCATCGGTCTATCCGTAGCAGGCTCTCCTCCGTTTCCGCCCACTACCCGGCCCACGCCGGCCGTACGGCCCTACGGAGCATCGGGGGATCCATATGAACAGCGCTCCGCACCTGCTGAACGAGGACCGCGCGGAATTTGCGCGCATCCTCGATGAGGCGCTGCGTACCGCCGAATACCGCCCGGGCGACCTCACCGGCGCCGCGGGAAAACAGCTCAGCACCGAGCAGTTGCGCGCGATGGCGCTCAGCGCCACCACCGCCATCGCCGCCTGCGCCACGGCCGAATATCAGCGCTATGTGGAGCTCCGCGCCGAGACGCGCGCGCCGACGCGTGCATCGTCGGCGGCCGGTACGGCCGGCGAGGAGCCGACCGGGGCCGCTGACGGGGGTGCCGGACCGGCCACCGCCGCCGCGCTGGACGAGGCCGAAACCACCGGCGCCGGGCTGACCGCCATGATCGCCGTGCTCGCCCCGGTCCTCGCCGGCATCGCCGCCGTCCTCTTCCTCCTCATCGGATATGTGCTGAGCGCCATCAGCCCCGACAAGTCCCTGGCCCGGCCGCTGATCAGCGTCGGCTGGATCTTCGCGGCGCTGACCGCCGCGGGCACCCTCGTCGCGATGGGCGGCCTGCTCGTCACCGCGCTGCGCAACGGCTCGTCCGCCCAGACCGCCGGAGCCGATGACGTGGGCGAGGCGCTGCAACTGGCCCGCGAGGCCTGGCGCAGCGCCCTCCTGGAGCGCGGGCTGCTGCCGTTTCTCCGTGAGGCCCTCGCCGACCCCGCGGCCACGCCGGACGACGACCCCACCCGCTACGTCCCCCGTCGGACCACCTCACCCGAGAGCCGCATCCCGACTCTCGGCTACACCCGCCCCGAGTTCACCAGCCCCGACAGCGGCTCCTCCGGCTCCCGTCCGCGCTACTCCAGCCCGGACTTCACCAGCCCGGAATACGGCGGGCCGGATCACCAGCCGGAGTAGGCCGCGCCGGGAGGGGCCGCGCCGGGCCGGAATTGCCTCGCGCCGGAACAGGCCGCAAGCCGGAACAGGCCCTGCCAGGAGGGGCCATGCGGGATTGCCCGCACCGGACAGGCCGTACCGAACAGGCCCTGCCGATACGGGCTTCGGTGCGGCGTCCGTCCCGACACCCGGGGCCGTCGGCGCCCGAACCGCCCCCGGCAGGAACGCCGGAAGCGCTGTCCGGGCGGGAATCAGGAGGTTCCCGCCCGGACAGCGCGGCCTGCGACGCCGGGTCAGTCGGCCAGCGGCAGGTACACCCGGTTCCCTGCGGCGGCGAACTCCTTGGACTTCTCCAGCATCCCCGCCTCGATCTCCTCGGGCGTCGCGTCCGCTTCCCCGCCGAACTGCTCGGTGATGCTCCGGCTGATCTTCATCGAGCAGAACTTCGGCCCGCACATCGAGCAGAAGTGCGCCGTCTTCGCCGGCTCGGCAGGCAGCGTCGCGTCGTGGAACGCGCGGGCCGTGTCCGGGTCGAGGGCCAGGTTGAACTGGTCCTCCCAGCGGAACTCGAAGCGGGCGTCGGAGAGGGCGTCATCCCATTCCTGGGCGCCCGGGTGGCCCTTGGCCAGGTCCGCCGCATGGGCCGCGATCTTGTACGTGATCACGCCGGTCTTGACGTCGTCGCGGTCCGGCAGGCCCAGGTGCTCCTTGGGCGTGACGTAACAGAGCATCGCGGTGCCCCACCAGGCGATCATCGCCGCGCCGATACCGGAGGTGATGTGGTCGTAGGCGGGCGCGATGTCGGTGGTCAGCGGGCCGAGCGTGTAGAACGGCGCCTCTTCGCAGATCTCCTGCTGGAGATCGATGTTCTCCTTGATCTTGTGCATCGGGACATGCCCGGGGCCCTCGATCATCGTCTGCACGCCGTGCCGCTTGGCGACGGTGTTCAGCTCGCCGAGCGTATGCAGCTCCGCGAACTGCGCCTCGTCGTTGGCGTCCGCGATGGAGCCGGGGCGCAGCCCGTCACCGAGCGAGTAGGTGACGTCGTAGGAGGCGAGGATCTCGCAGAGCTCCTCGAAGTGCGTGTAGAGGAACGACTCCTTGTGGTGCGCCAGGCACCACGCCGCCATGATCGAGCCGCCGCGGGAGACGATGCCGGTCTTACGGCGGGCCGTGAGCGGGACGTAACGGAGCAGCACGCCGGCGTGCACCGTCATGTAGTCGACGCCCTGTTCGGCCTGCTCGATGACGGTGTCCTTGTAGATCTCCCAGGTCAGCTCCTCGGCCTTGCCGTCGACCTTCTCCAGCGCTTGGTAGAGGGGGACGGTGCCGATGGGGACGGGGGAGTTGCGCAGCACCCACTCGCGGGTGGTGTGGATGTTGCGGCCGGTGGAGAGGTCCATGACCGTGTCGGCGCCCCAGCGGGTCGCCCAGGTCATCTTCTCCACCTCCTCCTCGATGGAGGAAGTGACCGCCGAATTACCGATGTTGGCGTTCACCTTCACCAGGAAGTTCTTGCCGATGATCATCGGCTCGATCTCCGGGTGGTTGATGTTCGACGGCAGCACCGCGCGCCCGGCCGCGATCTCGTCGCGCACGAACTCGGGGGTGACCTTCTCGCGGACGGCGACGTACTCCATCTCCGCGGTGATCTCCCCGCGCCGCGCATAGGCGAGCTGGGTGACCGGGGCGCCGTCGCGGCCACGGCGCGGCTGGCGGGGGCGGCCCGGGAAGACCGCGTCGAGGTTCTTGAGGCCGCCGCGCGGCGAGGTGTGCTTGAGGCCGTCGTCCTCCGGCCGCATGGGGCGGCCCGCGTACTCCTCGGTGTCGCCGCGGCCGATGATCCAGTTCTCGCGCAGCGGCGCCAGGCCGCGGCGGACATCGGTTTCGATATTGGGGTCGGTGTATGGCCCTGACGTGTCGTAGAGCGTCACGTCCTTGCCGTTGGTGAGGTGCACCCGCCGGACCGGGACCCGAAGGTCCGGGCGCGATCCGGACACATAGCCCTTGTGCCAGCCGATCTGCGGCTCATTGCGGTCGTTGGCACCGTTTTCGGGCGTGCGTGCATCCTGCAGAGTCATATGACCCAACTCCCTACGCCGGCATTACCCGGTAACAGGTTCGGCGGTCGACGCAGCGGCTCCCGTCCATGGGCGTTTCACGTGAAACGCCGCTGGGACGAAGGTCAGCGCCCTCTCAGCCCGGTGCTCCGAGCTCCCGCGATTGCAAAGGTGGCACCACGGTAGCGGCCGTTCCGCCGCGGTGAACAGGGGGCCCGGACTTCTTGCGATGATCGGGCGGTGCCTCCTCACGAGTCCCACCACCACTCCGCCCCGCACTCCCATGGCCATGGCCACGGCCCTGCCGCGCCCGTCTCCCGGCATCTGCGCAAGGTCATCGCGGCGGTGCTGATCCCCTTCGCGGCCGCGGTGGCCGTCGGTCTGCTCGTGCTCTGGCCGGGCGGTGCACCACCCCACAAACCATCCGGTGTCGGCTTCGACCAGCCGACCGAGCGGGCGAGAGTGACCAAAGTGGCGGAGGTGAACTGCGCGGACGTCCATGCCGAGCAGCAGCCCCAGCCGCCGTCGCCGGGCGGGCAGCCACCGACCGGGGGAGCGGCGGCCAAGGGCAAGCCCTGCCAGCAGGCGACGATCGAGGTCACCACGGGGGAGAACGCCGGGCGCACCTTCAAGACGGTGGTGACGCCGGACGCCCTGCGCCACTACACCACCGGCCAGGACGTGGTGGTGGCGTACTCCCCCAAGGCACCGAAGGATCTGCAGTACTCGGTCAGCGATGTCGACCGGTCGCTCCCGATGTGGGTGCTGGCGGCGATCTTCGCCCTCGCTGTGGTACTCGTCGGCCGGCTGCGCGGCGTCCTCGCGCTGGTGGCGCTGGCGGCCAGCTTCGTGGTCCTGACGCTGTTCATCCTCCCGGCGATCCTGCAGGGCTCCAACCCGCTGGTGGTGGCGGTGATCGGGGGCAGCGCGATCATGCTGATCGCGCTGTATCTGTGTCATGGGCTGACGGCTCGCACGTCAGTAGCCGTACTCGGCACCCTGGCGTCACTGCTGTTGATCGGGCTGCTCGGGTCGGTGTTCATCAACTGGGCACTGCTGACCGGCAATACGGACGACACCACCGGGCTGGTGCACGGCCTCTTCCCGGACATCGAGATCCGCGGTCTGCTGCTTGCGGGGATCATCATCGGGTCGCTCGGCGTGCTCGACGATGTGACCGTGACACAGACCGCCGCGGTCTGGGAACTCAAGGAGGCGGACCCGTCGGCCGGCTGGCGCAAGCTGTACGGCGCCGCGATGCGGATCGGCCGGGATCACATCGCGTCCGTCGTCAACACCCTCGTGCTGGCCTACGCCGGCGCGGCCCTGCCGTTGCTTTTGCTGTTCTCGATCGCACAGAGCAGCGTCGGCACGGTCGCCACGAGCGAAGTGGTCGCGGAGGAGATCGTCCGCACACTGGTGGGCAGCATCGGGCTGGTCGCCGCGGTACCGCTGACGACGCTGCTGGCGGCACTGGTCGTCTCCGCGGACCGCAAGGAGCGGGGCGTGGCCGGGGTCGCCGACAGGCCGGGAGACGGAGAAGGCTCGGGAGTCCGTGCGCATACCGGGGAGCCGATTGCCGCCGGGGGGTCGATGGACGCCAAGGCCGGCCCGACGAGGCGGCGCGGGGGACACGGCAGGCGCCGCAAGCGGTGAGGGTGACTGCAGGCGGGACAGGTGCGCGGCACAGGCGGGCAGGGGCGGACAGGTACGCAGGATGACCTGCGTACCCGCTGTGGCCCGGCTTGGACGGTCGGTGCGGGGGCGGAGTCGAGGGTGGATGCCGGGGCGGAGTCGATGTGGGCGCCGGGACGGAGTTGGGGGCAGGCGCGGGGGCGGGTCAGCCGGCCGGGGCCTCGGTGAGGATCCGGTCCAGTACGGCCTCCAGGGTGTCGCAGACCTCTTCCTTGCCGAGCGGTACGAGCCGGTCCGTACGGTCCAGGAAGGCCACCAGCGGTGCCGCGCTCACCCGGAACAGCGCACGCTCGGAGCCGACTTGAAGGCTGATGAACACGTCGCTGAGGTGCTCGGGGGAGGCCGGCTCGATACGCACATCGCCCTCGCCGGACGGTCGGCTCAGTCCGTCCAGCAGCAACTCCCGGCCGAACGCCCAGGTCACGGGTGCATCGCCGGGCAGATCGAAGGTGAGGCGGACGGCAAAGGGATCGGCGCTGGCGAAGTCCAGCTCCACCGGAATCCGGAACGCAAGCTCATCCGAGACGACGAAGCTCATGATCACTTCTGCCTGAACTGTGTCGGTCATCAACCACTGCCCCGCACTTGATCGGAGATGGCCGGGAAACATCCCCCGTAGCCCTATTGGCGCCATCGTCTGCCACGTGCCAGCAGATCACAAGGAGTGAGTTTTCAGATACTGATAGAGAAGGCGAGTGTCGTTAGTGTCGCCTCCGCCATTTTTCGTAGTCGGTCTGTAACGGACCGCAATCGATGCAGTTCGTCCGCGGGCAGGGAAATCGCCAGCGCAGCAGCGGCCGCCCCGACCTGAATGGGGATGGCTGCGCACACCGTGCCAACGGCATATTCCTGACGCTCATAAGCGACCTGACCGCGACGCACTGTATCCAAGCGGTGCAGCAAATCGTCCTCAGTTCGCACAGAAAAGGGCGTTATCGACTGGACGGGATAGCGCGCAAGATGCTCCTTCCTTGTTGCCTCGTCAAGCTGCGCGAGCAGGCATTGCCCCATCGCGTGAGCGTGAGCTGTGGTGCGGAAATCGACCCACTCCTCCACGGGCGGCCGCTCCGGATCGTCGGTGACCGCCACCACCTCGACTTCACCCTCGCGGTAGACAGCGAAGTAGACGGCGGCACTCAACTCCCGCCCGGCCACCGCCAGGGCTTCGGAGATCTGCGCCCGTTGCCGGCGCCCGGCCCCGGCCCGGCCGATGGCCTCGGCCGCCGCGCCGAGGACGAACACGCCCTGCTCGCGGTGCAGATAGCCCTCGTGCGTCAGGGTCCGCAGCAAGTGGTAGGTCGTCGGCAGCGGCAGCCCGGTTTCCCTGGCGAGCTGCTTGGCGGGCGCACCGCCGGGATGCGCGCCCACCGCCTCCAGTAGCCGGAGCGCCCGCTGCACCGATCCGATCAAGGTGGGATGAGAAGCGGATTCGCCATTCACGACTGACAACGCCAACCCCCAGATCCGCTCGCAGTGGGGCACGGGGGCCCCGGTCGCGGGACCCACTCCCGCGACCGCGCGCGCCTCCCGGGGTCCCCGCGATGACGCCCGGGCCGGTCTCGCCTCACGCGAATTTCCGGAATGCCACCATCCGGAAGACGCCTGCGCGCCGCACTCTAACTCGGCCGATCCGGGCGGTAAGGGGGAATTCAGGGAGTTACCTCACCTGGTGCAGGTGTGGACTTGAGTGGGCGGGATTGTTTCGACATCGAATCGATTGCGCCACTCTTGGGCGATTTGGGGCGGTGCCGATCGGACGTGATGGGTGTTGGTGAGTCGTTGGTGGCCGGTCGGTGTTGGTGAGTCGGTGGCGGCCGGTGGGTGTTGGTGAGCTGTGCGGGGGGCAATGGGACGGCCCGCGCGGGCCTAAGGAGTCAGCCGTCAGCCGTGTGAGGCATGGTGCGACGCGCGGGCCGTGGGGGGACGGGCGGGGCCGGACGAAGGGGGTCAGGTCGGCCCGTCCCATTCTGCGGCCTACCAGTCGCTCTTCGACGAGGACGAGGACGAGCCGGCGAACCTGCGGACCAGGTAGATGGCCCCGGCGATCAGGGCTGCCGCGATGAGGACCTTGAACAGCAGGCCGATCAGGAAGCCGAGCGCGGTGGCAATCAGTCCGCCGAAGACAACGATCAGGATGACGGGCACCACGACCCAGGTGACCCACCACGGAAGCCCTGTGAATATCCCCTTACCAGCCACTGCTCTGCCCTGCTTTCTGTCTGTCGCGCTGTCGCTGTGTGCACCGCGCTATCTGTCCGTTGCGTGGTCTGTCTGCTGCGCCGTATGTCGCGCCGAGGGTTCGTTCCGCGTGCTGCGTGTCGGCCGCCGCCCGCTTCCGTTCCCTTCCACCACGATGCTAGGACGCGGACCGCTGCCGTGGGGGCCGCGCAGCCCCCACCCTCCCCTGACCCTTCCCCTACGGGTCCCGGGGCCCGTCCCTTAGCTCTCAGGAGGAGAGAAGACCACCATCACCCGGAGGTCCTCGCTGATGTGGTGGAACTTGTGGGGCACCCCGGCCGGTACGTAGACCACGCTGCCGCGCGCCACCGACTCCGTCTCCGTCCCGACGGTGATCGCCGCGCGGCCGCTGACCACGAGATACACCTCGTCCTGGGAGTGCGGCTGCTGCGGATCGATACTGCCCGCGTCCAGCGCATACAGCCCGACCGACATGTTGCGTTCCCGGATGAACTGCAGATATGCACCGTCGTTCGCGGCCCGCTCCGCTTCCAGCTCATCCAGTCGGAAAGCCTTCATGCCGTTCGCACCCCTCGATAGTTCAGAATCGTCTGCGACGATCTCACCATGAAGCATTTTCTGGTCAAGACGATCGCCAACGCCGCGGCGCTTGCCGTGGCCATCTGGCTGCTCAAGGACATCACGCTCACCGGTGAGAACACCGGCCGCAAAATACTCACCCTGATCCTGGTCGCCCTGATCTTCGGGCTGGTCAATTTCATCGTCAAGCCCGTGGTGAAGCTGCTCTCCTTCCCCCTCTTCATCCTCACCCTCGGCTTGATCACGCTGGTCGTGAATGCCCTGATGCTGTTGCTCACCTCCTGGCTCGCCGGCAAGGCAGACCTCGCCTTCCATGTGGGCGGCTTCTGGACGGCACTGCTCGGCGGCGTGATCATCTCCATCGTGGCCTGGGCGATGCACGTGATCCTTCCCGACGAGGACTGACCTTTGAACGCCCCGTTCCGTATCTGCTTCGTGTGTACCGGCAACATCTGCCGGTCGCCGATGGCGGAGTCCGTCTTCCGCGCCCACCTCGCGGAGGACGGACTCGACGGCCTGGTCGAGGTCGACAGCGCCGGCACCGGCGGCTGGCACGAGGGCGACGGAGCCGACCCGCGCACGGTCGCCGTACTGCGCGCGGGCGGCTACGCACACGCCCACACCGCCCGGCAGTTCCGCGCCTCCTGGTTCGACCGACTCGACCTGGTCATCGCACTCGACTCCGGCCATCTGCGCACGCTGCGCAGCCTGGCCCCCACCGAGCAGGACGCCGCCAAGGTCCGCCTGCTGCGTTCGTACGCCACGGGCGCGGCGGACGCCGGCCCGGGGGAGCCCCCCGGCCTCATCTCCGACTCCGACCGCACGGGTGACCTGGACGTACCCGATCCGTATTACGGCGGCTTCGCCGGCTTCGAGGAGTGCCTGGAGATGATCGAGACCGCGAGCGAGGGCCTGCTGGCAGCGGTCCGTACCGCGCTCACGGCCCGCGCCGTGATCCCGGCCCGCGCACCCGGGGCCGACGCCCCGCGCGAGGCGCGGGACCCACACCGGTCGCGCCCCAAGGAACGCGCATGACGGGCGACGGCACCCGCGTCGTACGGGCCGGGCTTCCGGAGCCCGAGGCATACGAGCCGACGCTCCCCGGGCCGGTGTTCGCGGCCCACTACCACCTCCCTGGCGATGCCGTCGGCCCGTATACGTACGGCCGCGACGCCAACCCGACCTGGACCCGTCTGGAACAGGCCATCGGCGAGCTCGAATCGCCGGACGAAACCGCCCATACCGTCACCTTCGCCTCCGGCATGGCAGCCATCACCGCTGTCCTCTTCTCACAACTGCGCACCGGCGACGCCGTGGTGCTCCCCAGCGACGGCTACCAGTTGCTGCCGGCCGTCCAGACCCGTCTGGAGAGCTACGGCATCGAGGTCCGTACGGCGCCGACCGCGCATGATGCACAGCTCGATGCCCTGGACGGCGCCCGGCTGCTGTGGATCGAGTCACCCTCCAACCCCGGCCTCGATGTCTGCGATATCCAGCGGCTGTCCGACGAAGCCCACCGTCGCGGCGCGCTGGTCGCCGTCGACAACACCCTCGCCACCCCGCTCGGCCAGCGGCCGCTCGAACTCGGCGCGGACTTCTCGGTGGCCAGCGGCACCAAGGCGCTGACCGGCCATGGCGATGTCCTGCTGGGGTACGCCAGTACCCGTGATGCCGCGCTGGCCGATGCCGTACGGCTGTGGCGCAAGACCGTGGGCGCGATCCCCGGCCCCATGGAGAGCTGGCTCGCACATCGCTCGCTCGCCACGCTCGCGCTGCGCGTCCGCCAGCAGTCGGCGGGCGCTCTGGCGCTGGCCGCCGCGCTGGCCGACCGACCCGAGGTCACCGGCCTGCGCCACCCCGGGCTGCCGTCCGACCCGTCCCACGCGCTCGCCGCCCGGCAGATGCGCCCGGGCCGCTTCGGCTCCGTGGTGTCCTTCACGCTGCCCGACAAGGCCTGCGCGGAGCGGTTCCTGGCGGCGCTGACCTTGGTGGACGACGCGACGAGCTTCGGAGGCGTGCGGTCCAGCGCCGAGCGTCGGGCCCGTTGGGGCGGCGACGCGGTGCCGGAAGGCTTCATCCGCTTCTCCGTCGGCATCGAGGAGCCGGAGGATCTGGTCGCGGATGTCACGCGGGCACTGGACGCAGCCACGCAGAACTGATCCAACCGACCGGGATGAACTGCACAAACAGCATGAACTGCACGTGGCGGAACGGCTCGAACGAAACGAGTGAGCCTTACGCCCGGCACGGCTGAAGGACAGGAGAAGGCCGGCAGGGTATCCCCCCTCGTCACCCTGCCGGCCTGCGGTTCCACGTGGCTCGAGCCCACGCGTTTCACGTGAAACCAATTGTTCCACGTGAAACCACCGCTCGAACAAGGCTAGTTGACTGTGCGTCAGTGTCCAATCACGCTAGCGACACAGCCCTATCGACAAATTTATAGTTGGCCCGCGACCAGGCTTCCGAGGGGCGCAGGAGGTACGCGATGGATCTGGCTCTGCTGCGCACCTTCGTCACCGTGCACCGAGCCGGCTCCTTCACTCGCGCCGCGGCCTTACTCGGCCTCTCCCAGCCTGCGGTGACCAGCCAGATCCGGGCGCTGGAACGCCAGTTGGGCCGTCCGCTCTTCCTCCGTTACGCCCGCGGCGTCACCCCCACCACCATCGGCGATGAACTCGCGCACAAAGTGGCGCCGCATCTGGACGCGCTCACCGAGATCACCGAGGCCGGCCTGGACCGGGACTCCGTCACCCGCACCCTGCATCTCGCCGGCCCCCCGGAGTTCCTCGCCGAGCGCGCGCTGCCCGCGCTGACCCCGCTGATCGCCCAGGGCCTGTCCATACGCACCGCCTTCGGCTCCGCGGAGGAACTGCTGACCGGCCTGTCCTCCGGCCATCACGATCTGACGGTCACCACGGCCCGGCCCCGCGGCGGACTGCTCACCGCCACCCCGCTGTGCGACGAGGAGCATGTACTGATCGCCGCACCGCCATGGGCGGACCAGCTGGGAGGCCCTGCGGTACTGCACGCCGGGGGCGTGCGGGTGCTGGATCCCGTACCGCTCGTCGAGGTCCACGAAAGCCTGCCGCTGATCTCCCGCTACTGGTCCGCGGTCTTCGACGCCAAGCCCGCTGCCTCAGCCGCCGTGATCGCTGCCGACCTCCGGGCGGTGCTGTCCTGCGTGACGGCCGGTGCGGGGATCGCCGTACTGCCCCGCTATCTGTGCGCCGACGCGCTGGACAGCGGCGAGGTCGTCGCCCTGCTCGACCCGCCGGTGCCTCCGCTACGGACCTACTTCCTGGCCGTACGGAACGGGACGCTCGGGCTGCCGCATATCGCGCGGGCGCATGAATGGCTGCTGCGGGCCGCGATCGCCTGGTGAGCGAGCACCGGGTTTCACCAGGCCTCGACTGCGGCACATGTCCCCTATGAACGTACGGCCAGTCGTCAAACGCACCGCCCGCGCGATTCTGCTCGACGGCGCGGACCTCGTTCTCATCAAGCGCACCAAGCCGGGCCGGGCACCGTACTGGATCACTCCGGGCGGCGGTGTCGAGCCCGAGGACGCCACGGTCATCGACGCCCTCCACCGCGAGCTGGACGAAGAGCTGGGCGCGAAGATCAAGGACGTGGTGCCGGTCTTCGTCGACACCGTCGAGCACTTCAGCGACGGCGGGGTGGACGGCGTGAAGGTGCAGCACTTCTTCGTCTGCCGGCTCGATTCCATGGACCTCTCCCGCCGGCACGGCCCCGAGGTCGACGAGCCCTGCGGGGACTACGAGATCGTGCGGGTGCCCTTCACCCGCGTCGGCATCGCCTCCGTCGAGGTCGTACCGCTGTCGCTACGGCACTACCTGGACGGCAACATCGAGGGCGTACGGGCGATGCACGCCCCCGACCTGGGCTGACGAACCACGGCGCCGGCTCAGGCGTCGCGTCGGTCGAACCATCCGCGGAAGGCGGGGTCGTCCTCCACGGGCTCGCGGGGCCGGGCCCGGGCGAGCACCCGCTCGACCCGGTCGAGGAACTCCGCATTCAGCTCCTCGACGACATCCTCCCGGCCGGCCACCCGGGGCCCGGCGCCGGAGGCCGGACCGGCCTGTGCGGCACGGGACGAGGCGGCGGGCACCGGAGCCGCGTCCTGGTAGGCCGCGTCCTCGATGTCCTCGTGCAGTCCGCCACGGAGGTGTTCGTTACAGTGCGCCGCACGCTGGAAGGGCGGCCGCTCACCCGCCTCGGCCGCCGCGCCGAAGAAGTCCCCGCCCTTGCGCTTGACGTCGTCGGTGCCCCAGGCCCGCGCCCCGCGCTGCTGCGCCGGGACCTTCTGCAGATGCGGGATGTGCTTGGCACAGTGGATGTACGCCTCTTCGACCTCGACCGTGACCCACAGCTGGGCGCGCCGCCCGGGGATCGGGTCGACCGGGAGACCGTCGTGGTGCGCCCGCATCTGCTCGTCCATGACGACCCGAGCGCGTCCGTTGATGTGCAGCCCGATGCGGTCACGAGTGAAGTCGATCATCAAGATGCCCAGGCGCGGGTTCTCCGACATGTTGCCGATGGACGCCATGACACCGTTGCCACGGTATTCCGGGTACGCCAGCGTCCGGGCGTCGAGCACCTGGACGAAACCGGGCGGCCCGGCCCGGAACGTCGAGTCGCATTCGCCGTGCCGGTCGGCCGTGGCCAGGAAGAACATCTCCTGGCGGGCCACGAACTCCTGCATGCGGACGTTGAGATGGTCCAGGACCTGGTCCCCGTAGAAACGGTCTGCGCGCTCGGTGGTACCCAGCCTCTGCTGCACCAAATGCTCGCCGTCGCTCCCGGGGCGTTCCTGCTGCGCCATGCCCCACCTCTCCCCTGTTGGACCAGATTCGCGCTGCGCTGCCAAGGCTTCAGTCTCCTGCTGCGACCAGCTCTTCCACGGAGTCGTGCCGTATGCGGTCGGCCGGGACGCCGACCCCCACCAAAGCGTCCACACCACTGCGGATCAACCCCGGCGGCCCGGAAAGATATGCGTCGTATTCCCGGTACGGCCCGTATTGCCGTACTGCATCCGGAAGTTGTCCGGTTTCGCTGCTCGTCCCGCCACGGGCCGGGGGTCCGGTGGCGACGACCGGTCTCACGGAGAGCCAGGGATGGGCCTGTTCCAGATTCAGCATGGTGTCGAGGTCGTAGAGGTCATGGTCGCTGCGGGCGCCGTAGAACACCTCCACGGGGCGGCGGATGCCGTGTTCCGCGACATCCTCGACCAAGGCCTTCAGGGGCGCGATGCCGGTGCCGCCGCCGACGCACAGCAGACCGCTGCGCGTGGTGTGGTCGACGGTCATCGAGCCGCCGGGTGCACCGAGCCGGATGACGTCGCCGGGACGGGCGCGGTGGACCATGGCGTTGGAGACCCAGCCGGCCGGCACCGCCTTCACGTGGAACGAGAGCAGGCCGTCGGAGCGCGGCGCGGAGGCAAAGGAGTAGTGCCGCCAGACCCGCGGCCACCAGGGGGTTTCCACGCTGGTGTACTGGCCCGCGAGGAACGGGTAGGGCTGGTCCGGGCGGACCGTCACCACCGCGATGTCGGGGGTGCGCAGCTCGTGCGAGACGACCTCGGCCTGCCACCACGCGGGGGCCACGGCCTCGTTCGCGGCCGCCGCATCGATCATGATCTGTGAGATCGCGGTGTAGGCGCGCACCCACGCGGCCTCGGTCTCCGGCCCCCAGCTGGACGTCGCATAGCGCCCGAGCGAGGCGAGCAGGCATTCGCCGACCGCCGGGTAGTGGTCGGGCAGGGTGCCGTATTTGCGGTGACCGCGGCCGAGGTTCGAAAGATAGGCAGTGAGCACCTCGCCGTTGTCGACATGCTGGGCGGCGGTGAGCAACGCCTTGAAGAGCCGGTCGCGCTGGGTGTCCATCGAGGCGGGGAACAGCGCCCGCAGATCGGGGTACTGGACGAAGAGCAGCGCATAGAAGTACGAGGTGACCTTGTCGGCCACCGGCTCGATCTCCGCCATGGTGCGACGGATGAGTACCGCGTCGGGAGAGGCGGGTGTGGCCGGGGAGGCCGAGGCCCGCAGTGCGTCGAGGGAGGTCTCGGGGGCGGGAGCGGCGGGAGCGGCGGGACGCGCCTTGGGGGCGAAGGCAGCAGCAGCGGGGGCTTCGTTCTGGCTGGCCGGTGCCTGGGCGGGCGGTGCTTGGGCGGCAGGTGTGCGGCCAGTCGGTTCCTGGACGCGGGGTGCCTGGGTGGCCGGGGTCCGGACAGGCGGTTCCTGGGAGGCCGGGGTCCGGACAGCCGGTTGCTGGACGGGCGCGGCTCCGGTGGGGGCGCTTTTCGCGGGCGCCTGCGCCTGCGTGGCGCGGGCCGATTCGTGTACGGGCTCGGGCTCCGGTTCCGGGGCGGACACCCGCTCCCAGACCGGCCAGCTGCCCTGGAACGGATCGGGCGCCGCGGTGGGCGTGGGCTCGGCCTCGTGGCGCGGCGCCGGGTAGGCGGAGGCGGCGTACCCAGGGGCCGCGGCGGGCTGTCCCGGATGGGCAGTTGCTGCGGGGCGCTCGGTGGAGGAGGGGGTGGCGTGCTGCCGGGCCGCCTCGGCGGGCCGCGGCTGCGCGGCCTGCGGCGGCTCCGTGTCGCGCTCGCGCTCGGCCGCGGTGCCTACCGGCCGGATCGGATTGACCGGACGACTGGGTATGTGCTCCCGGTCGTTCGGCTCCGCTCTTTCCTGCCACTCATGGCGATCTCTGTACTCGCCGCGGTCGTGGGGTGCACTCCGCTCGTCGGTTTCGGCCCGGCCGTCCTGGCCCTGTTGCCGGTCCTGGCTGTTTTCCCGCTCCTGCGGTTCTCCGGAGGACTTCTTCGCCGACGGAGTGAACCAACCCCAATCGCCACTGTTCCCGCCGGAAGAGCCGTTATCGGCCGACGTGGTGGTCGGAGCGTCCATGGTCTGCCTCGCCTCGAACGTCTTTCGGTTGTCTTCGCACTTCCATGATCGGAACTGCCCGGAATTCCCCCGCCCTGCCCCGGAATTGTTAATCGACTCAAGCGATTCCGGCAACATCCTCCAAAGCGGACAAATCTCACGTCCTCGCGACAATGCGGAGCAGATGCCGCGTCAGCAGCATGCCACCCCTGCTCACCCACCGGACAAATTGCCGGAAGTCTGGGTATCGAGGGCTACTTCGCCGCTAGGCTGACGAGCTTTGCCCGGCCTTCGTGCACTCGCGGAAGCCTTGACTCCGCCAAGCCGGAGTCGACCATACCGGCAGCGGTTGAAACCACAAGACCTGATCTTGAAGCACACCGCGCGGCCCTGCGATATCGGTGATCCTTCCCACAGAGCGCATTTTCAGCGGATACATCGGGTCATGCCGTCGGCGAAGTCAGAATTACCGGCCGGTACGGATCAGTTCGTACGGACCAGTTCGTATGCCTCACGCAGATCACGTCCCACGTACGCATATGAGGCCAGGTCACTGACATGGTGATCCGCATTCACGGCAACGGACTGCGGAACTGCCGCGAACAGTTCGGTGTCCGACATGGAGTCGCCGTATGCGACACAGTCGGCCCGGGTCAACCCGTACTGCACACAGAGTTCATCCGCGATCTGCACCTTCGCCGCCGACGAGAGGATGCCGGCCGGGTCCACCGCCTGTCGGATGGGCACCGCGGGCCAGCGTGAGCCGTGCGTCGTGTCGGCGCCCCAGGCCAGCAGCCGTTCGACGAAGAAGGCCGGCGACAGGGAGATCACCGCGCACCGTTCGCCGCGCGCCCGGATGTCCGCCCAGACCTCCTGGATTCCGGTCAGCCAGGGTGCGCCCTCGAAGGCCGCGGCCAGCTGAAGTTCGGTGAGCTCGGCGGCCCACAGTTCACATGCCCGCTGTGCGAACTGCACGGGCGTCAGCTCACCCGCGGCAAATCCCCGCTCCAGCTCGGCGATCTCCCGCTCCAGCCCGAGCCGGCGGGAGATCTCGACGGCGGCCGCGGACCCGTAGAGCAGGGTCCCGTCCATGTCGAACAGATGCAGCTTGCTCATGCCCCGGAGCCTAAGGGCGCTGCCCGGCGGAAGGCGCGGAGGGAACCGGGGATGGCTACGACCGGCTGCTACGACCGGCGCGTACGGTCCAGGAACAGGTGGCCGCCGGCACCGTACGCCGGACGTACTCAAGCCCGCGTAGACGTGGATACTCCCGCCGGCAGATGTACCGCGGGGAGCGGAAGACCACCGTGGACGGTATGCAGCAGCTCAGCCGCCCGGCCCGCCGGGCCGTTCTCGTTCTTCATGTCGCTGTGTCCGTCAGCTGGCTCGGCCTCACCCTGGGGCTGCTCGCGCTCGGTCTCACCGGCTACAGCACCGGCTCGCCCGATATGGCGACGGTCGCCTACCGGGCGATGAAGGTGTTCGGTGACTGGCTGGTCCTCCCCATCGCGTTGATGTCGCTGGTCAGCGGGCTGGTGCTGTCGCTGGGCACGCCGTGGGGGCTGGCCAGGCACCGCTGGGTCGTCATCAAGTTCTGGCTGACGCTCCTCACCCTGCTGCTGTCGGTCTTCGCACTCCGGCCCGGCATCAACCACCTCGCCGCCGCTGCCGCGGCGGGGACCCCGGCAGCCGGCATCCAGCTCGTCATCGCGCCGGCGGTCGCCACGGCCACCTACTTCTTCCTCACCGCGATCTCCGTCCTCAAGCCCTGGGGTCCGACCAAGCGCGGCAACCGACTGCGCGCAGCACAGTCGGCCGGGGCCCGCGCCCGCCAGGCGCGAAAGAGCGGTACCGAGCGCGTGGGCGTCCGCTAACAGCGGGTGTCCACCAGCAGATGAGGTGGCTGTCCTCAGGCGAGGCCGCTCTCCGCTATCGCCTCGACGGCGATGCGGTGGTCCTGCTCAGGGGAGCCGCCGCCGAAGCCGAGCGCGCCGATCAGCCGGCCGTCACGGTGGAGCGGCACACCGCCGGCGAGGAAGAGCAGCGGCCGGTCCAGCGCCGTCGGCAGCGTGTGGAAGAGCCCTTCGGGCCGTACGAGGTCGACGAGGTCAGCGGTCGGCGTGTCCAACTGCAGTGCGGTGTACGCCTTGCGGGTGCTGGTCTCCCCGGAGATCAGCACGGCTGCGTCGTCGCGCCGGAAGCCGAGCAGATGACCGCCCGCGTCCAGGACGGTGACGCTGCCGCGCACCCCGAGGCCCTCGGCGGCTCGGGCGGCGGCTTCGAGGAGGCCATCGGCTTCGCGGGTGGTGAGGGGACGGACGGTGGGAGTGGCAGCGGACGCGGGGGTGGAGGTGCTCATGAGGGGAGTTCCTTGTGGGATGTATGGGATGTAGTGGTGGTGCAGTTGGTGCTCGTCAGTGCCGATCAGGCACGGCCGGTCAGGCTGTTGACCGGCGGGTGCAGTACGGACGGCAAAGTCAGTTGTCCGTCGCGGACACGGGATCGTGCGCGACCGTGGCCCGTCCGCCGACGGCCACCACCGCCTGACCGCGGCCCTTCTGGCGCCGCTCCAGGGCGGTGGCGAATATCGCCACCCCGAGCGCCGCAGCGGTCATCAGCGCACCGACCCAGTTGGGCGCGGTGTAGCCGAGGCCGGCTGAGATGACGAGCCCGCCGAGCCAGGCGGCCAAAGCATTGCCGAAGTTGAAGGCCGCGATATTGCCGGCCGAGGCGAGGGTGGGGGCCGATGCCGCCTGGTCCATCACCCGCTTCTGCAGCGGGGGCACGGTGGCGAAGCCGAAGGTGCCGATCAGCGCGATGGTGACGATTGCGGCGATCTTGCTGTGCGCGGTGAAGGTGAACGCGGCCAGCGAGAGCGCCAGACCGGTCATCGACACAAACAGCATCGGCATCATGGCGCGGTCGGTGAAGCGACCGGAGACCAGGTTTCCGCCGACCATGCCGAGGCCGAAGACGGCCGTCAGCCAGATCACGGAGGACGGTGCAAAGCCGGTGACCTCGGTCATCATCGAGGCGAGGTAGGTGACGGCCGCGAAGACACCGCCGAAGCCCAGGATCGTCATCAGCATCGCCAGGCCGACCTGAGGGTTGCGGAACACGGCGAGCTCGCTACCTATGGGGGAGGCCGCCTTCGCCCGCTGCGCCGGGATCAGCTTGACGATGCCCAGCAGCCCGATCACGCCGATCGTGGTGATGGCGTAGAACGTGGTGCGCCAGTCGAAGTGCTGGCTGAGCAGCGTGCCGACCGGTACACCCACGACGTTGGCGACGGTCAGGCCGCTGAACATCAGCGAGATGGCGGTGGCGCGCTTCTGGGGCGCGACGAGGTCGGCCGCCACGAGCGCACCGATGCCGAAGAACGCACCGTGCGTGAAGGCGGCGACGATCCGCCCGGCGAGCAGGATCCCGAAGGTGGGCGCGACGGCGGTGAGCAGATTGCCCGCGATGAACAGGCCCATCAGCAGCATCAGCATCTGCTTGCGGGTGAAGCGCGTGCCGAGAGCCGTCATCAGCGGCGCCCCGACGACCACGCCGAGGGCGTAGAGCGTGGTCGCGTATCCGGCGAGCGGGATGGAGATACCGAAGCCGACCGCCATGTCGGGCAGCAGGCCCATGACCGCGAACTCGGTCGTCCCGATCCCAAAGGCACCGATGGCCAAAGCCAGGAGTGCGAGAGGCATGACGGATCCCTTCGAATGGTTGCGTCCGTCCTTTACGAGCGTCCACAATAATTGCAGACGCCGATTAATTGCAAGCGCGGGATATTGCGGGTGCCCTATCCTGGCTCGTACGACCCATGAGGAGGTCTTCGATGCCGCAGCAGACGCGCGAGAAGCAGGAGACGCAGGAGATGGCAGCCGCCGCGCCCGCCTGCCCGCCGGCGGCCACTCCCGCCCTGGCACAGAGCTGGTGCGCGCTCTCCGCGCTGCACGGCCGTATAGAGACACATATCGAGCGCGCGCTGCAGGCCCAACACGACCTCAGCGTCCGAGAGTTCTCGGTCCTCAACGTGCTCAGTGAGCAGCACGACGGGCCGGGCGGCCATTTGCGGATGCACCAGGTCGCGGAGTCCGTCGTCCTGAGCCAGAGCGCCACCACCCGCCTGGTGACCCGGCTCGAGGAGCGTGGCCTGCTCTCGCGCTTCCTGTGCCCCGACGACCGGCGCGGCATCTATACCAATGTCACGCCCGACGGCCTCGCACTCCTCGTGGAGGCCCGGCCCACCCATGACGGGGCCCTGCGCGAGGCCCTCCAGGACGCCGCACAGCGCCCGGAGCTGGCACCGCTCGTCACCGCCGTCGAAACGCTCGCTCCGTCCGAGTAAGGCCCACGGGCCGGGGCCCGGCGGCAGATCGGCCGGTGGCGCCGACTACCCGCCGCCCCTGAGGCGCCTCGGCATAGGGTCGCGCCCATGAGCGATATCGAGATACGCCGCGCTACCGAAGCCGACCTCCCCGCCATCGTCGCGATGCTCGCCGACGACCCGCTGGGCGCCGCCCGCGAGGCGCCGGACGACCTGGCTCCGTACCGTGCCGCTTTCGAAACGCTGGCCGCCGACCCGCAGCAGCACCTGGTGGTGGCGGTCCGCGAGGGGCGGACGATCGGCACGCTCCAGCTCACGGTCATTCCCGGCCTGTCCCGGCGCGGCGCCACCCGCTCGATCATCGAGGGCGTGCGGATCCACCGCGACGAGCGCGGCAGCGGCCTCGGTACCGAGCTGATCGAGTGGGCGGTCGCGGAATCCCGCATGCTCGGCTGCCAGATGGTGCAGCTCACCTCGGACGCGACCCGGATCGATGCGCACCGCTTCTATGAGCGCCTCGGGTTCGAGGCCTCCCACCTGGGCTTCAAGCTCACGCTCTGAGCCGGCACGGCGCCGGCCGGCTCCCGGCCGGGCCTGATCACCGCTGTCGGGTACGCTCCCGCGCCCGGTGGGCCTTCTGCCGGCAGGCACCACCGCAGTAGCGCGCCGGCCGACCCGCGCGCACCGTCGCAAGCGCCGCTCCGCACACCTCACACCGCGATCCGTTACGTTTCGTAGGATCTGCCGCCAGTTTCGTAACGGCTCGCTCCGGCCGCAGCGCCTCGCACATCAGCTCCGTCATCCGGCCCCGCACCCCGTCATCCGTGTCGGCACCCGCCCGGGCCCGCTCCATCGAAAGACAGCCCACCAGCAGCGCCCGGATGTCCGCTATCCCGATGTCCTGCCGTACGGCGCCAGCCTCTTGGGCCCTGCCGAGCAAGACTTCCAGCGCATCATCGAAGTCCTTTCCGACCCCGGGCGACGGTTCGAAGCGGCCCGTGCCGGCCGCCTCCAGCGCGTCGCACAACGCCTTGTTCCGTGAGGCGAGCCGTACGACCGACGCCAGAAAGCGAAAGAAGACCGGTCCGGGGTCGGCGACATCGGCCAAGTCCCGTGCGGTGTCGGTGAAGAGTTCGATCCGGTCCACGATGGTCGCCCTGAACAGGGCTTCCTTGGAAGAAAAATGCCGGTAGACGGTGCCCGCGCCGACCCCCGCACGGCGTGCGATCTCCCCGAGCGGAACCCCCAACCCCTGTTCCTCGAAGGCGAATCGGGCCGCCTGGAGCACCAGTGCCCGGTTGCGCCGCGCATCCGCACGCGAGGGCGGGACGCCGCCGTCCGACATCGCTCGGCCTCCTGAGAACCGTCGACCTCCGGGTCGAGAGATCCACCCATACAAACGGGTCGCTCATTCCGATTCTAGAGGAGGGTTCCAGCAAGATCGTTAATGACCTGGCCGCCGCGTTGGGGGATCGGCCGGGCGGACCAGCCTGGCGGCGCGGTCGTGCGCCGACGGCCAGCGGACCGCCGCGTCAAAGTCCGAGATCGACAGCGCACACGGCGTCTTCAGCGTCCAGCCTGCCTCCGGTGCCCCGGGCGCGCCACCGGACTACTCCGGACGGGACGCGGCCGCGCTTCCCTCGATATGGCCGGCTCCACGGACGTACGCCACCTCACCTCTCCCATCACGCCAACTCCCGTGCTACACACGTAACTTGGGAGGAAAACTGGCTCATCGATCAGACATCTCGGAGCGGGGACATGCGCCGCCAGCCTCACCGGGTCGTACCGCCGTTTCACGTGAAACGACACCGCACCCAGACATGGATGTGGGGTCGTGTTTCACGTGAAACACGACCCCACGTCGACAACTCGCCCGCCATCCGGGCGGCGACCAGCCTCAGCCGGCGACCACTGTGTCCCACGCCGCGCCCGCGGCCAGGGCCGCCGCCTCGGCATCCACCGGCACGTCCAGCGCGCGCAGCCCATCTGCCAGCGCCATCAGCGAGGCCGTGACCACGGCCCGGTCGGCGGCGCGGCCATAGTGGTTCACCCGGATCATCTCCTTGGCCAGTGCACCCGCCGCGGCCTGCACCGGCACCGTGGCATCCGCCGCGAGCGCTGCTGCCACCACCTCCCGGGCATCCACTCCCTCGGGCGCACGGAGCGTCGTGGCGGCCGGCGCCGCGTCCTCGTCGTGTACGACGTACGGAGCGAGCCCTCCCAGGGCCTGGATACCGGCCCTGGTCGCCGCGGACGCCGCTCGGTGCCGCGTGATGACCGCGGCCAGGCCCTCGGCTTCGACACGGTCCGCGGCCTGCTCCAGCGCCAGCATCTCCAACTGGGCCGGAGCGTGCGGCAGTGCGGTGCGTCCGCCGTCGATCCAGCGCTCCTTCCAATCCAGCAGCGAGAGGTACGAGCGCCGCGGGGCCTGCTCGTTGGCGGCGATCCGCTCCCACGCCCGGGCGCTGACCGATACCGCCGAGACCCCGGCGGGCCCGGCCAACGCCTTCTGCCCACCGATCACGCAGAGATCCACGCCCCACTCGTCGGTGAGCAGCGGCTCGGCGCCCACCGAGGCGACCGCGTCCAGCATCAGCAGCGCGCCGTGCTCCCGCACCACCGCGCCGATCTCGGCGACGGGGTTGGTGTTGCCGGTGGCCGCCTCGGCGTGCACCAGGCTCACAAAGTCGATCTCGGGGTGCTGCCGCAGAGCATCAGCCACCTGCTGCGGGTCGGCCGCACCCGTGAACGGCGCAGTGAGGGTGTCGACGTCGGCGCCGCAGGAGCGCAGCCAGCCGCCGAAGGTCTCGCCGTACGGCCCGGTGATGATGTTGAGCGCGGTGCTGCCGGGGCGGACGGCCGAGCGGATACAGGCCTCCAGCGGCAGCAGCGCCTCGCCCTGCATCGCCACGACATCGCAGCGGGTGTGCAGCAGAGCGGCGACCTTGTCCTCGATCCGCGCGAAGTGGGCCGCGGTGAGCGGCGGCAGATCGAGCAGGACCGGGGCGGAGGGGTTCGCGGTCGGGTCAGACACGGCAGTCACAGGGCCTTCCAGCGGTGGCGAGCCGACGCGGCGCGGCTCCTGACATCTGGTTCGACTGTACGGCCGGCCCCTGCACCCTCGGGTACGGGCCTCACACCCGCCAGCCCTCCGGATCCACCCCACCGGGCACCGGCTCTGACGGCTCGTACGGCCCGCGGGTGAACACGAAGGTGCCGAGATCCAGATGACTGACCGAACCGTCCTCGTCCCGCACCACCCGCAGCGTCTCGCCCGCGTAGTAGCCGTCCAGCCCCGTCCATGTGCCGTCCGCCTCCGGCCGGAATCGCGAGGATCTCCCCACCCCGGACAGTGGCGCGAGCTCCAGCTCGCGCTCGTCCCGCAGCCGCAGGACGTGTGGGTTCGCGCCCCAGTACCAGGGCCCGGTCAGCGCCAGCAGCTCCCGGTCCAGCGGCCCGGGCAGCGGGCGCCAGGGCTCGGGAATCCGCGGCTCGTGCTCGGTCACGATGGCAGTGAGGTCGGCGGCGATGGCGGAGACCACCGGGCCCGAGGTGCAGTTGGTGAGCACGACTCCGGCAACGTCCTCGTCGACGTCGGTCCACAGCGCCGCCAAATAGCCGGGCATCGAGCCGAGGTGCCCGGCCAGCAGCCGCCCGTCCCGCCGTACGAGCTGAACGCCCAGTCCGTACGCCGCATCCCAGGCGCTCCCCTCCGGTGGCACGGCCGGCATCCGCATCGCGGCCAGACTCGCCGCGCACAGCACCCGGCCGTCGCCCCGCAGCAGGAACGCCGCCCATCGGCACAGGTCCGCAAGCGTCGACCACAACTGCCCTGCCGGGCCCATCAGTCCGGTGTCCTCGGCAGGCTCCGGCAGCAGCGCATCGGCCCACGGATGTACCGCCCAGCCGCCGGCAGACGGCGGCTGCGGACGCAGCGTCGTACGGCTCATGCCGAGCGGTTCCAGTACCTCGCTGCGCAGTACCTCGTACCAGGGGGTGTCGCCCCGCAGCCGTTCGACCAGCATCCCGAGCAGCGCATAGCCAGGGTTGGAGTAATGGTGCCGGCGGCCGGCCGGCAGTCGCTGCGGCCGCTCGCCGAAGAGGTCGGCCGGTGTGGGCCGCAGCCCACCGTCGGTCCGCTCCCACCACGGTCCCCGCGCCTCGGCCGTCAGCCCCGAACCGTGCGCGAGCAGCTGCGCAATCGTCGCGTTCGGCACCGGCGTCCCGTCCAGATGCCTGCCGAGCGGGTCCTCCAGCCGCAGCAGCCCCTCGTCCCGCAGCCTCAGCACCAGCACGGCGACGAAGGTCTTGGTGAGAGAACCGATCCGGTACTGCACCGCGCCGTGTGGTGCCTCCCCGTCCACCGCACCGCGGGCCCCCGTCCACACCGCCCGCCCGTCGCGGACGACCGCACCCATCATCGAGGGCGCCCGGCCCTCCGACTGCCCCACCGCGAGCCGGCGCAGCAACGCCCGACGTGTCTGCGGCAACAGCTCCGCGAACTCGTCAGGCGCAGCAACCGCCCCCGGCCCGTTCGTCCCGGGCTCAGGGGACTGCCTGGACTGTGCGATGGTCATGGCGCTCCTCCACAGCGGATCCGACTCGGCCGGGCCCATCCTCGCCGTATCACCGCAGCGCTGCCGACCCGATCACCGCGCCCAGCTCCGCCTGCTCGTCCTCCGGCAGCCGGCGCGCCGCATGCACCATGTGCAGCGCGGTACGCAGGCGTGCCCGGTCCTCGTCCGTGCCGAGATGGCCGAGACAGGCCGGGAGCACCAGCGCCAGCGCCAGGAGGTCGCACCGCTCACACCACCGCGACAGCAACTCCCGCAGCCGTCCGTCGACCGCCTCGTCCAGGAGCAGCCGCGAGGAGTCCCCACCGGGGGCCGGTCCGGGCACCGCGGAGGCCGTGTCCCGCAGGCCCTCCACGATCGCGAGCCGGTTCCAGTCGCCGTACTGCCCCCTGGGAGCCTCGGCGACCCGCCCGGCGGCCCGCACGAAGTACGCATGTGCCGCCGCCGGCCGGCCGAGCAGCCGGCAGGCCTGCGCCATGTTGACGTACAGCGACGCATAGAACCCGGCCACCCGCTCGTCCCCCACCAGGTCGGCGCGGTCCAGGCACTCCTGATTCCAACGGAGCGTCGCTTCGGGCGAGTTCTGGTGCCGGGCGAGATAGTGCGCGGCGATGCATGCCTCGTAGTCGTCGGCGGCGAGGTCCCAGGCGTGTTGGAAGAGCTCGTGCGCCCTGGTGTTCCGCCCCTCCGTTTCGGCCTGCATCCCCGCCACGCACAGCCGCACCACCTGCGATTCCGGATCCACCGGCCCACTCCCCCCGTCAGTCATCAGCGATCTGTCCTCCCCGCCCGGCACCGCAGCCGTCGCTACGACCGTCAGCGGGGCGCTCCGCGGCGGCGCGCTCGCGCACCGGCATCACCAGGGTGGTGAAACTTCCCTGGTCGGCGGAGCGGACCACGACGGGCCGGTCCGCCGAGGCGATCTCCAGCAGGACGTCCGGTCCCACGCCAGCCTCCAGCGCAGGGACCAGGACGGCCGGATCGAAGGCGATCCCCACCCCCGGCCCCATGTGCACCGCCCGCAGCCGAACGGGGCCCCGGTCCCCGCCCGCCACCTCCAGCACCTGCCGATCCGCGGGCCTGCCCGTGTCCCGTACGGTCCCCGGATCCACCGGGCCGCCCGCCTCAGCCCCGTCCCCGCGCACCGCGCCGACCGACAACGACACCGCCCCGGCTCGCCCGGTCACCGCGTCCCGCAGGCCCGCCCGGTCAACGATCACGCGGTGGCATCCGGTCTCCCGGTCCTCCAGCATCAGCCGGTAGTCCGGGAACCCCTCGGCGCCCCCTTCACCGCTCGGCCGGTCCCCGGTGTCTTCCGGAATCCCGCGGGAGTCCACCCCGCTCCGCAGCCGGACGCCCGCCGTTCCCCCCGTGCACTCCACCTCGACTGTCTCCTGGCGTACGGCCCATTCCGCCAGGCTCCACGCCATCTCCGCGCTGATCAGTACCCGCCGCGGGACGCCCTCGAAGGCCATCGGGCGCAGGACCCGCAGCGCCAGCCGGTAGCGGTCCGTCGCCACGAACCGCACCTCCCCGTGAAGGAGTTCGAGCAGCACACAGCCCAGTACTGGGAAGTCCTCCCGGGTCCGCCCGGTCGCAGCCGCGGGCGCCACCTGGCGTACCGCACTGGCGAATTCGGCGCCGCCCACCCGCGCCCGGCTCGCCCGGGGCTGTGTGTCTCCGGTCGCCTCCCGCAGAAACCCCTCGACAACCGCCCGCGCCTCATCCGCCGTCCGCCGCGTCCGCTCCAGGTGAGCCCGCAGTACGTCACGTGCCGCATCCGCCGGGCCGTCCAGCACGACCGCGACGTCCACCAGCGGGAGCCCAGCCGCCCGCAGTTGTCGCAGTTGCACCGCCCGCGCGGCCTGCCCTGCCCCGTAGCGGCGGTACCCCGTCACGGCATCCACCCGCGCCGGCCGCAGCACCCCGCAGTCGTCGTAAAAACGCAGGGCACTCGGCGCGAGCCCCACGCACCGCGCGAAGGCACCGATGGTCAGCAGGTCTTCGGTGTCGTCCATGCACGCGATGGTGGAGCTTCCACCCACCTGAAGGTCAAGGCCCATGGACGGCGACGCCCGTGCGGTAACCCTCAGGCCGTCAGCACGGCGGTGTTCCGGCACGTGCGCCGGTACGCCTGCGGTATCACGCCTACCGCGCTGTGCAGATGCTGGCGCAGGGAGGTGCCGGTACCCAAGCCCGCGTGACGGGCGACGAGATCGAGGGCCAGTCCGTGGTTTGCAGCCGGTGCCGGGCGCGTTCGGCACCGCGAAGGCTCTGCGCCACGAATGACGGCATGAGGCCCGCGATGCCGCCGGTCCGGACAGCTCAGGTCTGCGCCATGTCGACGAACCGCGAGTAGTGGCCCTGGAACGCCACCGTGATCGTGGCGGTGGGGCCATTACGGTGCTTGGCCACGATCAGGTCGGCCTCGCCGGCGCGCGGGGATTCCTTCTCGTAGGCGTCTTCGCGGTGCAGCAGGATGACCATGTCGGCGTCCTGCTCGATCGAACCGGATTCACGCAGGTCGGAGACCATCGGCTTCTTGTCCGTGCGCTGCTCGGGACCGCGGTTCAGCTGGGAGAGCGCGATGACCGGGAGCTCCAGCTCCTTCGCCAGCAGCTTGAGGTTTCGGGACATGTCCGAGACCTCCTGCTGGCGGCTCTCGGCGCGCTTCGAGCCACCGGACTGCATCAGCTGCAGATAGTCGATGACCACGAGCTTCAGCTCGTTGCGCTGCTTGAGCCGACGGCACTTCGCACGGATCTCCATCATCGAGAGGTTCGGCGAATCGTCGATGTACAACGGCGCGGCGGAGACATCCGGCATCCGGCGCGCCAGCCTCGTCCAGTCCTCGTCGGTCATGCTGCCGGAGCGCATGTGGTGCAGCGCGACCCGCGCCTCGGCGGACAGCAGACGCATCGCGATCTCGTTGCGCCCCATTTCCAGCGAGAAAATCACGCTCGGCAGATTGCTCTTGATCGAGCAGGCCCGCGCGAAGTCCAGCGCCAGGGTCGACTTACCCATGGCGGGACGGGCCGCGATCACGATCATCTGGCCGGGGTGCAGGCCGTTGGTGAGGGAGTCCAGATCGGTGAAGCCCGTCGGCACGCCCGTCATCTGGCCCTGGCGTGAACCGATCGCCTCGATCTCGTCGAGCGCGCCCTCCATGATGTCGCCGAGCGGAAGGTAGTCCTCGCTGGTCCGCTGCTCGGTGACGGCGTAGATCTCCGCCTGGGCGCTGTTGACGATCTCGTCGACATCGCCGTCCGCGGCGTATCCCATCTGCGTGATGCGGGTGCCGGCCTCGACCAGCCGGCGCAGCACCGCACGCTCATGGACGATCTCGGCGTAGTACTCGGCGTTCGCGGCGGTCGGTACGGACTGGACGAGGGTGTGCAGATACGAAGCGCCGCCAACCCGCGCGATCTCGCCGCGCTTGGTCAGCTCCGCGGCGATGGTGATCGGGTCGGCCGGCTCGCCCTTGGCGTACAGATCGAGGATCGCCTGGTAGACCAGCTCATGGGCGGGACGGTAGAAGTCCTCGCCCTTGAGGACCTCGACGACATCCGCGATGGCGTCCTTCGACAGCAGCATGCCGCCGAGCACGGACTGCTCGGCGTCCAGATCCTGCGGAGGCACCCGCTCGAAGCCGCCGGACCAGGAGCCGCCGCCGTCGTCGTCACGCTCCTGCCGGTCGCCGCGGCCGCGGCCCTTGCCCTCGCCCCGCCGGGAGCGGGCGGCCGGCAGCAGGTCGCTGGGACCGGAGTCCGCCCAAGGGTCTTCCATGGGCTCGGGAATGCTCACCCCGGCACCTCCTCCCGTCCGCGGCGCGGACCTTGCTGTGCGGTTCTTTCTTACGGCACAGCTCTGACAATCGAGACGCCCGACTCCGGTTACGGCGCGTCGAGTTCGGACGTGGTCTCAAGCCGGAACAGGCGGCGGGTGCCGGACCACGGTAGGCCCGTAGGCACCGTCCGCCAATCTGGTTATCCACAGGCCATGTGGATGACTGGCCTACAGCTGTGGAGAAGTCCCCGGATCCTGTGCACGGCACGGGGGAAACTTCTGTGGACAAGCACACAATCACCTCACCCTCACCCTTCTGACCTGCGCCTTTCTCATCCATAGGCTGTGGGGGAGAAAAACTTTCCCCAGGTGTTCAAGATCGCGACAAACGGCACACGGATGACACCTGCACACAGCGGAAAGTAAGGACTGCAAAGGGTTTGCATCTCTTACCTGTGGAAGATTAGATTGGGCGGATGACACAGGCTCCCGCGATACCGCGGCGCTCCGACCGCCGCCATGACCGCGAGATCATCGCCCTTGCCCTGCCTGCCTTCGGCTCACTGGTCGCGGAACCGCTCTTCGTCATGGCCGACAGCGCCGTCATCGGCCACCTCGGCACTCCCCAGCTCGCCGGCCTCGGTATCGCCGCCGCCCTGCTGACCACCGCCGTCTCCGTCTTCGTCTTCCTCGCCTACGCCACCACCGCGGCGGTCGCCCGCAGGGTCGGCGCCGGCGACCTCCCCGCCGCCATCCGCCAGGGCATGGACGGCATCTGGCTCGCGCTGCTGCTCGGCGCCGCCGTCATCGCAACCGTGCTGCCCACCGCCCCGTGGCTCGTCGAAGCCTTCGGCGCCTCCGGCACCGCCGCCCCGTACGCCACGACCTACCTGCGCATCAGCGCGCTGGGCATCCCCGCGATGCTCGTCGTGCTGGCCGCCACCGGAGTGCTCCGCGGCCTCCAGGACACCAGGACCCCGCTCTACGTCGCCATCGGCGGCTTCTCGGTGAACGCCGCGCTCAACATCGGCCTGGTCTACGGCGCCGACCTCGGTATCGCCGGCTCCGCCTGGGGCACGGTCATCGCCCAGTGCGGCATGGCCGCGGTCTACCTCACCGTGGTCGTCCGCGGCGCGCGACGACACGGCGCCTCGCTGCGCCCCGATGCCGCGGGGATCCGCGCCTCGGCCCAGGCCGGGGTCCCGCTGCTGGTGCGTACGCTCTCGCTGCGCGCCGTGCTGATGATCGCCACCGCCGTCGCGGCCCGGCTCGGCGACGCCGAGGTCGCCGCCCACCAGATCGTGCTCACGCTGTGGTCCCTGCTGGCCTTCGCGCTGGACGCGATCGCCATCGCCGGGCAGGCCATCATAGGCCGCTACCTCGGCGCGGGGGACCGCGACGGCGCCAAGGCCGCCTGCCGCCGGATGGTCCAGTGGGGCATCGCCGCGGGCCTGGTCCTCGGCGTGCTGGTAGCGCTCGCCCGCCCGCTGTTCATCCCGCTGTTCACCTCCGACCCCGCCGTGGAAGGGCCGCTGCTGGCCACGCTCCTGGTCGTGGCCGTGACCCAGCCGGTCTCCGGCATCGTCTTCATCCTCGACGGGGTGCTGATGGGCGCGGGGGACGGCCCGTATCTCGCCTGGGCCATGGTGGTGACACTGGCGCTGTTCGCGCCGGCCGCGCTCGCCGTGCCGGCCCTCGGCGGCGGACTGGTCGCGCTGTGGGGGGCAATGGCGCTGATGATGGCCGTGCGACTGCTGACGCTGTGGCTGCGCACCCGCTCCGGTCGGTGGATTGTGACCGGGGCCTCCCGCTGAACCACCTCCCGTCACACGCAGCGCATGTCAATAATGACCCTGTGCGCTCGCTTGCCAGGAAGTCCGTGCTGCCCTTGACGTCTGTCGTCATGCTGGCTGCTGCCGTGGTGGGCTACGCCACGGAGCAAACCGACATCAGCAGCGGCAGTAGTCTCGGCCGCAGCGGATTCGGCAAGTCCGGCGAGTCCAGCCAGGACCCGCAGGACCAGGATCCCAAGGCGACGGCCCCGGCCGATGACGGCAATGCGTACACCCCGCGCAGAACCGAGCAGAACGCGCGGGTCGGCGCAGTCTTCGAGAAGGACGACTCCGGCGACCACTTCTGCACCGCGAGCGTGGTGCAGAGCCCGGGCCGGAACATGCTCATCACCGCGGCGCACTGTGCCTACGACATGGACGCCGGCAGCACGGTCGACGACCTGGTCTTCGCCCCCGACTACCGCGACGGTGACGAACCCACGGGCCTGTGGAAGGTCAAGAAGGTGATCGTCGACAAGCGCTGGGCAAAGTCGCAGGACGAGGATCTCGACGTCGCCTTCCTCGTGCTCGACAAGAAGAGCGGCAAGCAGATCCAGGACGTCCTGGGCGGCAACACCCTCGGCATAGACCGTGGTTTCGACAACGACGTCAAGATCACCGGCTACCCCACCAGCCGCAACACGCCGATCTCCTGCCAGAACCGCACCACGAAGTTCAGCGACACCCAATTGCGTATCCAGTGCACCGACTTCGAGGGCGGTACGAGCGGCAGCCCCTGGCTGGCCGACTACGACCCCAAGAGCCACACCGGCACGGTCATCGGTGTCCTGGGCGGCCACGAAGGCGGCGGTGACGAAGACGATGTCTCCTACGCCGCGTACTTCGACGACGACATCGCCAAGCTCTACAAGCACGCGCAGGACGAGGACTGAGAACGGGCCGTCGCGGCCGGCCGCCCGAGAGGCCGAGCCGGGGAGCGGCCCCGGACACGGCGAAGGGCCGCACCCCAGTGACGGGATGCGGCCCTTCGGCGCGGTACTGCGATTACGCGGCGACGACCTCGACGCCGAGCTTCGCGACGACCTCGGCGTGCAGACGCACGGAGATCTGGTGCGCGCCCAGGGTCTTGATCGGCGAACCGAGCTCGACACGACGCTTGTCGACGTCCGGACCACCGGCAGCCTTGATCGCCGAGGCGACGTCGGCCGGGGTGACGGAGCCGAACAGGCGACCCGCGTCGCCGGCACGCACGGCCAGCTTCACGTTGACGCCCTCGAGCTGGCCCTTGACCTCGTTGGCCTGCTCGATCGTGGCGATCTCGCGGATCTTGCGACCGCGACGGATCTGCTCGACGTCCTTCTCGCCACCCTTGGTCCAGCGGATCGCGAAACCACGCGGAACCAGGTAGTTGCGGGCGTACCCGTCCTTGACGTCAACGACGTCGCCGGCGGTGCCGAGGCCGGAGACCTCGTGGGTGAGGATGATCTTCATGATTCGGTCACCCTTCCCTTATCGCGCGGTGGACGTGTAGGGCAGCAGCGCCATCTCACGGCTGTTCTTCACGGCCGTGGCGACGTCACGCTGGTGCTGAGTGCAGTTGCCGGTGACCCGGCGGGCACGGATCTTGCCGCGGTCGGAAATGAACTTCCGCAGCAGGTTCGTGTCCTTGTAGTCGACGTAGGAGATCTTCTCCTTGCAGAACACGCAAACCTTCTTCTTAGGCTTGCGAGCAGGCGGCTTCGCCATTGTCTCTCTCCAATGAGTTCAAGAAGTTTGTGCTGACGCCCTCAGGCCCCAGGCCGTCCCGCGGCGCTGTTTCACGTGAAACAGCGCGGAGCCGGACCGGCTCATGGACCTAGAAGGGCGGCTCGTCCGAGTAGCCACCGCCGGAGCTACCGCCCCAGCCACCGCCGCCGCCACCCTGCTGACCGCCGCCGGCCGGGCCATTGGTCGCCCACGGGTCGTCGGCGGGAGCACCGCCGCCGCCCTGCTGGCCGCCGCCGGGGCCGCCGCCCCAACCGCCGCCACCCTGGCCACCGCCCTGCTGACCGCCGCCGAAGCCGCCGCCCTGGCCACCGCGACCGCTGGTCTTGGTGATCTTGGCCGTGGCGTTCTTCAGGCTCGCGCCCACTTCCTCGACGTCGAGCTCGTAGACCGTGCGCTTCACGCCCTCGCGGTCCTCGTACGACCGCTGCTTGAGGCGGCCCTGGACGACCACGCGGGTACCCCGCGTAAGGGACTCGGCGACGTTCTCCGCCGCCTGACGCCACACCGAGCAGGTCAGGAACAGGCTCTCGCCGTCCTTCCACTCATTGGTCTGACGGTCGAAGGTGCGGGGAGTGGACGCGACGCGGAACTTCGCGACCGCCGCACCGGACGGGGTGAAGCGCAGCTCGGGGTCGTCGACAAGATTGCCGACAACCGTGATGACGGTCTCGCCTGCCATTAGGGGAACCTCTCGGCGGGTGTGCTGCTGGCTGCTGGTGTTGCTGCTACTCGGACCCGGTTACCGCTGGCGCTGTCGCGCTCAGTGGGTCTCGGGACGGAGAACCTTGGTCCGGAGGACCGACTCGTTCAGGTTCATCTGACGGTCGAGCTCCTTGACGACCGCAGGCTCGGCCTGCAGGTCGATGACCGAGTAGATGCCCTCGGGCTTCTTCTTGATCTCGTACGAGAGACGACGACGGCCCCAGGTGTCGACCTTCTCGACCTTTCCGTTGCCCTCGCGGACGACGGAGAGGAAGTTCTCGATCAGCGGGGAGACAGCGCGCTCCTCGAGATCGGGGTCGAGGATGACCATCACCTCGTAGTGACGCATGTGGAACCCACCTCCTTTGGACTCAGCGGCCACGGTCGTTCCGTGGCAGGAGGGTCAAATGCGTTTCCGCGCCGTGCCCGGCCGGTCATCCGGACAGACATAGGCGCAGACCGTACAGAGTACCTGCCTCTGGCCTTCCGGTTGAAATCCGGCCGGTACACCCCTCAATCTGGAACACAACGGGTGTGAGCGGCGTTACAGTGCGCCGCCCTGTCATGGGAGGTGCCGCATGGCACAGGCAAGGACCCAGCGCAATCTGCTCTCGCTGCTCAACAGCGACGGCAAGGACCATCCCGTCGAGAACACCCTCGCCCTCGCGACCATCGTGCTCGGCGCGATCGCCGTCTTCACCACGCTCGCTCCCAGCCTGCACCTCATCAGCTCCTGGGTCGGTCTGATCGGCATCGGTACCGGCCTCTGGGGCCAGTTCATCTCCTCCACGACAGGCGAACGCTTCCTGTTGATCATCGGCCTCGGAGCCTCGGCCGTCGGCTTCTATCTGGGCGTGGCACACGGCGGCCTTTTCGGCGGCGTCATCGGCTAGGGCCCGCCCGACGGGCCCCGCGACGATGCGGCATATGGGACCCGCGCCCGTACGGCCCAGACGGGGCGCTCCACGGTCACAGTAGGCTTCGGCGCGAGAGCCGGAGCCCCGACCATGGGGACACACCTGCCGAGGAGCGCCCCGCATGAGCCTGACCCTGAGGACCATCAGCCGAGAGCAGCATCTGGCGTATATCCAGAGCCTGCCCGCGGCAAGCCACATGCAGGTTCCGGCCTGGGCGGACGTCAAGGCCGAATGGCGGTCGGAGAGCCTGGGCTGGTTCGACGCGAGCGGCGAGATGGTCGGCGCGGGTCTGGTGCTCTACCGCCAGGTCCCCAAGGTCAAGCTCTACCTGGCGTACCTCCCCGAGGGGCCGGTCATCAACTGGCACTCGCCGAACCTGGAGGACTGGCTGCAGCCGATGCTGAAGCATCTCAAGCAGCAGGGTGCCTTCACCGTGAAGATGGGCCCGCCGGTGATCATCCGCCGCTGGGACGCCCAGGCGATCAAGGCCGGCATCCAGAACCCGGATGTGAAGCGCCTGCGGGACGTCGAGGCGACGCACATCGAGCCGCGCGCCTTCGAGGTGGCCGACAAGCTGCGCCGCATGGGCTGGCAGCAGGGTGAGGACGGCGGCGCCGGTTTCGCCGACGTACAGCCCCGCTACGTCTTCCAGGTGCCGCTGGCCGACCGCTCGCTGGAGGAGGTCCACAAGGGCTTCAACCAGCTGTGGCGCCGCAACATCAAGAAGGCCGAGAAGGCCGGCGTCGAGGTCGTCCAGGGCGGATACGAGGACCTGGCCGAATGGCAGCGCCTCTACGAGATCACCGCGGTACGTGACCAGTTCCGGCCGCGGCCGCTCAGCTACTTCCAGCGCATGTGGACGGCCCTCAATTCCGAGGACCCCAATCGCATGCGGCTCTACTTCGCGCGCCACGACGGCGTGAACCTTTCTGCAGCGACGATGCTCGTCGTCGGCGGGCACGTCTGGTACTCCTACGGCGCCTCGGACAACATCGGCCGTGAGGTCCGCCCCTCGAACGCGATGCAGTGGCGGATGCTGCAGGACGCCTATGCGCTCGGCGCCTCGGTCTACGACCTCCGCGGCATCAGTGATTCGCTGGACGAAAACGACCACCTCTTCGGCCTGATCCAGTTCAAGGTCGGCACAGGCGGGCAGGCAGCGGAGTACCTCGGCGAGTGGGACTTCCCGCTCAACAAGCTTCTGCACAAGGCGTTCGATATGTACATGGCACGCCGCTGATCCGCTTCACCGCACCGTTCGTACTCCTGACACACCGCAGCCACGAGAAAGGTTCCGGGCCCGGCCATGGCGCTCACCCTCTACGTCGACACCGCGCGCTGGCGGGCGCATCAGCAGAGCGTTCTCCAGCAGTTCCCCGGGCTCGTCCCGGTCTGCAAGGGCAACGGCTACGGCTTCGGCCATGAGCGCCTCGCCGACGAGGCAACCCGCCTCGGTGCCGACATCCTCGCGGTCGGGACCACCTACGAGGCGGCCCGTATCAAGGACTTCTTCAGTGGCGACCTGCTCGTCCTGACGCCGTTCCGCCACGGCGAGGAGCCGGTGCCGCTGCCCGACCGGGCGATCCGCTCGGTCTCCTCCGTCGAGGGCGTCGGTGGCCTGGTCGGTGCCCGCGTGGTCATCGAGGTCATGAGCAGCATGAAGCGCCATGGCGTCAAGCCGGAGGATCTGCCGAAGCTGGCCACGGCCATCGAGGACATCCGGCTCGAGGGCTTCGCGCTCCACCTGCCGCTGGACCGCACCGACGGGTCGGATGCGGTCGAGGAGGTCATCGGCTGGATGGACCGGCTCCGTGCCGCCCGCCTCCCGCTGCACACCATGTTCGTCAGCCACCTCAAGGCCGATGAACTCGCCCGTCTCCAGCAGCAGTTCCCGCAGACGCGGTTCCGCGCGCGGATCGGTACCCGGCTGTGGCTGGGCGACCACGAGGCCACCGAGTACCGCGGTTCGGTGCTCGACGTCACCCGGATCGCCAAGGGCGAGCGCTTCGGCTACCGCCAGCAGAAGGCGGCCTCCGACGGTTACCTGGTCGTGGTGGCCGGCGGCACCTCGCACGGCGTCGGCCTGGAATCGCCCAAGGCGCTGCACGGGGTGATGCCGCGTGCCAAGGGCGTGGCGCGGGCCGGCCTGGCCACCGTCAACCGCAATCTCGCGCCCTATGTGTGGGCCGGGAAGCAGCGCTGGTTCGCGGAGCCCCCGCACATGCAGGTGTCGATCCTGTTCGTGCCGGGCGACGCCCCGCAGCCGCAGGTCGGCGAGGAGCTGGTCGCCCATCTGCGGCACACCACCACGCAGTACGACCGCCTCGTGGACCGCTGAGCCGGCCCAGGCCCCGCCCGGACAGACCGAGGGCCCGGTGCCGCAGACATTCCCTGCGGCACCGGGCCCTCGGTGCACCACGCCGGTGCCCGCTCATTCCCGTACGGCGCCCCAGCGCACCCGTGGTGCCGCCTCGAACTGCATCGCATGCCGCGGCTGGTGGTGGGTCCTTCCGAGCACGAACACATCAGGGCTGTGGTCCAGGACTCCGCCCGAGGGGTCGTCGTCCCCGTCCCTGCGGATCACGTCGCGCTCCGGCAGCCAGATGTCCCGTACCACCACGGCACACAGGTAGAGGGTGCCCAAGAGGTGCAGGGCGATGGCCAGTTGGTATCCCTCCGTGGGGAGCCCCTGGTGCTTGTCGCCGTTTCCCGTGTAGGCGAGGTACATCCAGATCCCCAGGAAGTACATGACCTCGCAGGCCTGCCAGATCAGGAAGTCCCGCCAGCGCGGCCGGGCCAGCGCGGCGAGTGGGGTCAGCCACAGGACGTACTGCGGGGAGTAGACCTTGTTGGTGAGGATGAACAGCGCCACGACGAGGAACGCCAGCTGAGCGAAGCGCGGCCGGCGCGGCGCATAGAGGGCCAGCAGGCCGATGGCGCCGCAGCCGAGGATCATCAGCAGGGTGGCGTAGGTATTGGCGTTCTCCAGGGGATTCCCGGTGCGCTGCGAGATCAGCAGCCAGACCGAACCGAAGTCGATGGGCCGTTCCTGGCTGAACGTGTAGAACTTCGCCCAGCCCTCCCGGATATGGAAGCCCGCGGCGTCATGCGTGATCATCACCGGGAGATTCACCACCAGCCAGGACACCAGGGCACCGGCCACCGCCTTCCGGTAGGCGCGCCAGGCTCCCGCGCGCCAGCACAGCACCAGCAGCGGGCCCAGCAGCAGCACGGGATACAGCTTGGCCGCGGTGGCCAGCCCGATGAGGACAC
Source organism: Streptomyces sp. 2323.1 (assembly GCF_900221035.1). Taxonomy (NCBI): domain Bacteria; kingdom Bacillati; phylum Actinomycetota; class Actinomycetes; order Kitasatosporales; family Streptomycetaceae; genus Streptomyces; species Streptomyces sp. 2323.1. Next base: position 3,966,406 of record NZ_LT907981.1, read on the forward strand.
CGGCCGCCAGCGGCCGGCTGCGTGACCACATCAGCATCCCGGCGGCGGTCAGGGCGATCGCGAGGAGATCCCAGTTGATGGTGGCGGTGAGGGCGGCGGCGGGCGCCAGGGCGACCAGGAGGCCGTCCCAGGGGCGCCGCCGGTGGGTGCGGGTCACGCACACGGCGATCACGACTGCGCAGATCATCAGCATGCCGGCGTTGACCAGCCAGTAGATCTGTTCGCGCTGCTGGATGCCGCCTGCGTGCGGCGTCATCCAGGAGGCAACCTCCATGAAGACACCGGTGAGCACCGGATACTCGAGATACTCCATATCGCCGGGCAGCCGGTCGAAGTACGGGATCAGCCCCTCGGCAAAGCCCCGCCCCGCATAGAGGTGGGGGATGTCGGAGTAGCAGGCGTGGGTGTACTGGCTTGTGGCACCGAAGAACCAGCCGCCGTTGTAGCACGGCAGCTTCTGCACCATGCCGAGCGCGAACATGCCGATGGCGACGAGCGCGATGACCCGTACCGGGCTCAGCCAACTCGTTCCGAGCAGCGCGTGCCAGCCGATCGGCCCTCCGATCAGCTCGCTGCCGGCCGCTGCCACCTCATCCCGCTTCGTCGGCCGCACCGACTCGTCCCGTCGCACGCTCGTCATGGCCCCATCCTGCCGTACGGCCGTGGACGGAAAACGGCGAAGCCCCCGCCCGGACAAGCCGGGCGGGGGCTTCGTGGCTCCACGTTTCACGTGAAACATTCAGCGTTTCACGTGAAACGGTCGGTGCTCATCAACCGGTCGGACCGCCGAACCAGCCGCCACCACCGGTGGCGTCCGTCGGGGCAGGCGTTGGACTGGTGCCTCCGGTGCCACCGCCCGGTCCACCAGGTCCGCCTGTTCCACCTCCGTTGCCTCCGCCGTTACCGGTCCCACCGCTGTTCTTGCAGTTGAGGTCCCAGGAGGAGCAGGAGGTCGACGGGCTCGGGCTGGGCGAGTTCGTCGGGGGAGCGGACTCGCTGGGAGTCTCCGACGGAGTGTTCGACGGCGTGTCCGACGGCGTCGGGGTCGGCTTCGGAGTCGGCATGCCGTCCTCGTCCACCCGGTCCCCAATGGGCGTGGCCGGCGGGAAGTCCTCCGGCGTGACGCCCTTCATCGCCTGCAGCATGTACTCGGTCCACACCTCGGTGGGCAGCGCACCACCGTGGATCGAGTCGAAGCCACCGACACCGTTCATGGACAGCTGACGGGGGTTCTGTGCGTCCTCACGGAACATCGTGATGGATGTCGACAGCTGCTTGGTGTAGCCGACGAACCAGGCCGACTTGTTCTCGTCGGTGGTACCGGTCTTGCCTGCTGCCGGCATGTTCAGCCGCTTGGCTTCCTTCGCGGTGCCGTTCTGGATGACGTTCTGCAGCACCTTGGTCACGTTGTTGGCGATGTTGGAGTCCATCCCGGTCTCGGACTTGGGCTTGTCGAAGCCCTTCAGGTCCTCGCCCTCGAACGTCACCTTGGTCACCGAATACGGCTCGACCTTCGTCCCGGAATCGGCAAACGTGGCGTAGGCATCGGCCATCCGGATCGCGCTCGGCGTGGAGGTGCCCAGTGCGAAGGACGGGTTCAGGTTCTTGTCGAAGCTGGCCGGCGCAATGCCCGCAGCCTGTGCCATGTCCCGGACCTTGCTCATCCCGACATCCATGCCGAGCTGCACGAACGGAGTGTTGACGGACTGCTCCATCGCCTTGGTCAAGGGGATGTAGCCCCACGGGTGGTTGCTCTCGTTCTCCTGGTAGAAGACCGAGTCGTCCCGCTTCCGAACGTAGTTACCTTCAGCGTCCTTCACCTTGAGGTGGTCATTGCCGTTGTACCGGCTGTCCGGCGAGACCGGCTGGCCCTCGCTCTTGGCCGTTCCGTACTTCATCGCCGCGGCGAGCACGAACGGCTTCCAGGTCGAGCCGACCGGCACACCGAAGGTATCGGCGTTGTTGCTGAAGTGGCCCTTGTCGTAGCCCTCACCGCCGTACAGGGCGACGATCTTGCCGTCTCCCGGCACCACCGAGGCACCACCGAACTGGACGTATTTGTCCTTCGCGCGCTTCTTGGGGTCGATGTACCGCTTGTCGACCTTCTTGACCGCGGTCTCGAGCTGATTGGTGCGCTTCTCGTCGAAGGTCGTCCGGATCGTGTAGCCGCCCTTGTCGAACTGCGCCTCACTGAGCCCGGAGTGCTTCAGCACATACTTCTTCGCGGTGTCCATCATGTAGCCGATCTGACCGCTCTTGCTGGCGACCGGCTTCGGCAGCTTCGGCTTGGGGAACTTCCCCCGGTACGACTCCCGCTGCGCCTTCGACATGAGGTGGTTGTCGACCTCGCGGTCGAGGATCCAGGACCAGCGCGCCTCGGCACGCTTGGTGTTCGCCGCCCGGGTGGCTCCCGGGCTGGTACCGCCCGCCGGGTCATACAGATCCGCGCCCTTGAGCACAGTGGCCAGGAAGGCGCTCTGGTCCGGCTTCAGCTTGGCGGCGTCCACGCCGTAGTACGCCTGAGCCGCGGCCTGGATGCCGTAGGCCCCGCGTCCGTAGTAGCTGGTGTTGAGGTACCCCTGAAGGATCTGGTCCTTGTTCTTCGACCAGCCGACCTTGATCGCGATGAACAGTTCCTTGAACTTGCGGTCGAGGGTCTGCTGCTGGCTCAGCATCGCGTTCTTCACGTACTGCTGGGTGATCGTCGATCCGCCCTGGGTCTCGCCGCCCTTGGCCATGTTGAACACGGCGCGCGCAATACCCATCGGGTCCACGCCCGAGTCCGTGCGGAACGAGGCATTCTCCGCGGAGATTGCCGCATTCTGCATCGAACGCGGAATTTCATTGATCGTGACGTTTTGCCGGTTTGTCTCACCGTCGCGAGCCATGACCTTGCCATTGGCCCAGAGATAGACATTGTTCTGCGACTTGGCGGCCAGGCTTTCGTCGGGAACGTGCACCACGGCCAGCGCGACTCCGGAAACGCCGACGATCAGCCCTATGAAACCGACGCACAGGCTGGCGACCTGCTTCCAGGACGGCACAAAGCGCCGCCAGCCGCTGCGGTGGGCGCGCGGGTAATCGATCAGACGCTTCTTGGCAGGCTTTCCGCTGCCGCGACCGCGACCGCGGCCTCCCTCGGGGCCGCCGCCGCCCCCGCGCCGGCCTCCGCCACCGCGGCCACCGGCTCCGTCACCGGAGCCCATCCCAGCAGACTCGGGCGCCCTGCGGCGGCCGCTGCGCTGAGCGGCTCTGCGGGCCTCGGCACGGCCACCCTGCCGCGGCTCGTCGCCGTACGGATCGGAGGGGGAAGCAGGACCGGCGGCGGAGCCACGCGAAGGGGCGCCACGACGCCCTGGTGGCTGTGCGGCGCGTCGGGCCGCGGCACGTCCGCCACTCTGCGGCTGTGGCGGTTTGCGACGGTGCTCGCTCATGGAACGAATACTCCTCGGGCAGGCGCGCTATCTCGTCGCCTGAAGGCGGCAGTTGTCTTCAGGTCCCCCCGATGCACGGCTCGCACCTGGGGCGCGAACCGCAATACACCGAGGACGAGGACGTCAGATATCGGCCCGCGGTTCCCGGCAGTCTGCATGCCGCACAGACTACGCACGTCCAAAACCTGCCCAGTGTTGAAATTCACTCCAAATCAGTCAGGTTGAGTAGCACGAATCAGTGATGTGACGCCGTTCACCATCCCCCCTCTTGTTCCACCCAGGTGACCGTTCTATCGTCTGGATGTATCGAGTCGATACATCAGCACGACATAAAGAACGCACAGACCAGGGAGGCGGAGGATGAGCAGACGTTCCGGCATCCTTGAGTTCGCCGTCCTCGGCCTGCTCCGCGAATCCCCGATGCACGGCTATGAGCTGCGGAAACGGCTCAACACCTCGCTCGGGGTCTTCCGTGCGTTCAGCTATGGCACCCTCTACCCCTGTCTCAAGGCGCTGGTCGCCAACGGCTGGCTCATCGAGGAGACGGACGGCGCCCCGGAGGCCGTACCGGCCGCGGCGCTGACAGGGCGCCGGGCCAAGATCGTCTACCGATTGACCGCAGCGGGCAAAGAGCACTTCGAAGAACTGCTCGCCCACTCCGGACCGGATGCGTGGGAGGACGAGCACTTCGGCGTCCGCTTCGCATTCTTCGGCCAGACGTCGCGGGACGTGCGGATGCGTGTGCTGGAAGGCCGCCGCAGCCGGCTGGAGGAGCGCCTCGAGCGGATGCGCACCTCCCTGGCCAGGTCCCGCGAGCGGCTGGACGACTACACCCTCGAATTGCAGCGGCACGGCATGGAGTCCGTGGAGCGCGAAGTCCGTTGGCTGAACGAGCTCATCGAAAGTGAGCGTGCCGGGCGCGATCAGCGCGCACCGGATCCCGCAGCGCAGGACAGCAAGCACCAGTCAGGAGATACGGGCGGCCTGCCCCGGCACCGGGGTGGTTCCCGGCCGGATCCGTCCGATGACACCACCACATGAGGTTCCGTCGTGCGGAGCCTCATCGAGATCACAGGGAGCAACCGGAATGGGTTCGGTTCGCGTAGCCATCGTCGGCGTGGGCAACTGCGCCGCCTCGCTGGTACAGGGCGTCGAGTACTACAAGGACGCCGACCCGAAGAGCCGCGTGCCCGGCCTCATGCACGTGCAGTTCGGCGACTACCACGTGCGTGACATCGAGTTCGTGGCCGCCTTCGACGTCGACGCCAAGAAGGTCGGGCTCGACCTCGCGGATGCCATCGGCGCCAGCGAGAACAACACCATCAAGATCTGCGATGTGCCGAACGCCGGCGTGACGGTCCAGCGCGGTCACACCCTCGACGGCCTGGGCAAGTACTACCGCCAGACCATCGAGGAGTCCACCGAGGCCCCGGTCGACGTCGTCCAGGTCCTCAAGGACAAGCAGGTCGACGTCCTGGTCTGCTACCTCCCCGTCGGCTCCGAGGACGCGGCGAAGTACTACGCCCAGTGCGCCATCGACGCCAAGGTCGGCTTCGTCAACGCCCTCCCGGTCTTCATCGCCGGCACCAAGGAGTGGGCGGACAAGTTCACCGAGGCCGGCGTCCCGATCGTCGGTGACGACATCAAGTCGCAGGTCGGCGCCACGATCACGCACCGTGTGATGGCCAAGCTCTTCGAGGACCGGGGCGTCATCCTGGACCGCACGATGCAGCTGAACGTCGGCGGCAACATGGACTTCAAGAACATGCTCGAGCGCGAGCGCCTGGAGTCCAAGAAGATCTCCAAGACGCAGGCCGTCACCTCCCAGATCCGCGACCGTGAACTGGGCGAGGACAACGTCCACATCGGCCCCTCGGACTATGTCGCCTGGCTGGACGACCGCAAGTGGGCCTACGTCCGGCTCGAGGGCCGTGCCTTCGGTGACGTCCCGCTGAACCTGGAGTACAAGCTCGAGGTCTGGGACTCCCCGAACTCCGCCGGAGTCATCATCGACGCCCTGCGCGCCGCGAAGATCGCCAAGGACCGGGGCATCGGTGGCCCGATCCTCTCCGCTTCCTCGTACTTCATGAAGTCGCCGCCGGTGCAGTACTTCGACGACGAGGCGCGGGAGAACGTCGAGAAGTTCATCAGCGGCGAGGTCGAGCGCTGAGGCGCCCGACACACTCTCCCTCCGCAGGCCTCCGGGTATTCCACCCGGAGGCCTGCGGGCTGTGTGAGGCTGTGCCTCATGCATGCGGTGCGCGCCCTGTCCGTACTCCTCCGGCTACGCGACTTCCGTTCGCTCCTTGCCGTACGGCTTCTGTCCCAGGCGGCCGACGGGGTGTTCCAGGTCGCACTCGCGACGTTCGTCGTCTTCTCACCCGAGAAGCAGACCTCGCCCGCAGCCATCGCCTCCGCCATGGCGATCCTGCTGCTGCCGTACTCACTCCTCGGGCCGTTCACCGGGGTGCTGCTCGACCGCTGGCGGCGCCGTCAGGTCCTGCTGTACGGCAATCTGCTGCGGACCCTGCTGGCCATGGTGACCGCGGCGCTGATCGTGTCGGAGGTCCCTGACGGGCTCTTCTACGTCTCGGCCCTGTCCGTGACCGCCGTGAACCGCTTCGTCCTGGCCGGGCTCTCGGCCGCGCTCCCCAGAGTGGTCGACGGGGGACAACAGCTGGTCATGGCCAACTCCCTTGCCCCCACTGCCGGAACGCTCGCCGCGACGGCCGGCGGCGGGCTCGCTTTCGCCATCCGGCTGGCCGGCTCGGATGTGGACGCGTTCGTCGTGCTGCTCGCCGCGGCGCTCTACTTCTGTTCGGCCCTCACCTCGCTGCGCATGACACCGCAGCTGCTCGGCCCCGACCCCGCACGCCTCCAACCGCATCTGCGGGAAGCCCTGTTGAGCACGGCGCGGGGACTTGTGGAGGGTCTGCGCCATCTCGCCGAACGGCGCACCGCGGCGCGCGCGCTGCTCGCGATGACCTTGATCCGGTTCTGCTACGGAGCCCTGACGGTCATGGTGCTGATGCTGTGCCGGTACTCCTGGTCCGACACCGAATCCGAGGGCCTGGCACTGCTCGGGATCGCGGTCGTGGTGTCCGGTGGAGGTTTCTTCACCGCCGCTGTCGTCACGCCCTGGGCCGTCACACGGCTTACCGCGTTCGGCTGGATCGTCTGCTGTGCCGCGATGGACGCGGTGCTGGTGCCGTCTCTCGGGTTGTTCTTCACGCCGGGCCCGATGCTGGCGGCCGCGTTCGTGCTCGGCCTCAGCACACAAGGGACCAAGATCTCCACGGACACCATCGTCCAGTCCTCTGTCGACGACGCCTTCCGCGGCCGGATCTTCGCCATTTACGACGTCCTTTTCAACGTCGCCTACGTCGGCGCTGCCGCAGTCGCGGCCCTCATGCTGCCTCCGGACGGACGGTCCATCGCGCTGCTGGGCGTGGTGACCGTGCTGTACGCGCTGGTGGCCGCGGCAGTGGTCCGCTTCGGCCGCGGAGAGAGGCCGTCCGCCGTGCGATGAGTACCCCGGCTTCTGCGGCAGGGCCCCCGGACCGGATACCTTACGGGCGTCCTACACAAGCCTGTACACATCAAAACCGGGGGAATCCCATGACCACGCCGCCTCAGGGCGCGAATCCGTACGGCCAGGCGCCGTACGGACAGCAGCCGTACGGACAGCCGCCCTACGGGCAGAACCCCTATCCGCAGGCACCGCAAGCGCCGCAGGCTCCTTATGGCCAGCCCCAGGGCGGCTACCCCCACCCCCCGCAGCCGCAGGCTCCGTACGGGCAGCAACCGCAGCCGGGTTACCCCATGGCTCCGCAGCAGCCGTACATGCAGGGCGGGCCTCCCGTGCCGCCGCCGCGGCCCGCCAAGAGCCGGTCCCCCAAGGCCATCTTGAAGGGCATCGGGCTCGTCCTCGGGCTGATCGTCATCGCCGTCGGCTGGATCAGCAGCATGGACGACGCAGAATCCGCCGAGGTCGGCGACTGCGTGCACAAGTCCAGCAGCTCGCTCGATGACGGCCTCGAAGTGGTGGATTGCGGAACCTCGAAGGCCCAGTACAAGGTGACCGCCGTGCACAACGGCACCTCGGACACGTCGGTGTGCCCCGCGGGTCAGCCGGCCTACGTCAAGGAAACGCACCGTCGCAGGCGCGCCGACACCGCCATGGTGCTCTGCCTGACCGCCGCGAAGTAGCCGACCTGACGGCATCGGATAGGCGAGGAGCGGTGTTTCACGTGAAACACCGCTCCTCGTTTCACGTGAAACGTGACGGCTGATCGACCGCACGTTTCACGTGAAACATCAGCTCTGAGTGGCCCACCACTCCTTCAGCGCGGCGATGGCCGCCTCACGATCCATGGGACCGTGCTCCAGCCGAAGCTCCAGCATCTGCTTGTAGGCCTTGCCGACCTCGGGACCCGGGCGAAGCCCCAGGATCTCCATGATGTCGTTGCCGTCCAGATCCGGGCGGATCGCGTCCAGCTCTTCCTGTTCCTGCAGCAGCGCGATGCGCTCCTCAAGCCCGTCATAGGCGCGCGACAGGGCACCGGCCTTGCGCTTGTTGCGGGTGGTGCAGTCCGAGCGGGTGAGCTTGTGCAGCCGCTCCAGCTGCGGGCCGGCGTCCCGCACATACCGGCGGACCGCGGAGTCCGTCCACTCGCCCGTCCCATAGCCGTGGAAGCGCAGATGCAACTCCACCAGCCGCGAGACGTCCTTGATCATGTCGTTGGAGTACTTCAGAGCGGTCATCCGCTTCTTGGTCATCTTCGCGCCCACCACCTCGTGGTGGTGGAAGGAGACCCGGCCGTCCTGCTCGAAGCGTCGCGTCCTGGGCTTGCCGATGTCATGCAGCAGGGCAGCCAGCCGCAGCACAAGATCGGGGCCGTCCTCCTCGAGGTCGATCGCCTGCTCCAGGACCGTCAGCGAATGCTCGTAGACGTCCTTGTGACGGTGATGCTCGTCACTCTCCAGCCGCAGTGCGGGCAGCTCGGGCAGGACCTGGTCGGCCAGGCCCGAATCGACGAGCAGTCGCAGTCCCTCGCGCGGGTGCGGAGCCAGGATCAGCTTGTTCAGCTCGTCCCGCACGCGCTCCGCGGAGACGATCTCGATACGGTCCGACATCGCCTTCATCGCGGCGATGACCTCGGGCGCGACCTCGAAGTCCAGCTGCGCGGCGAAGCGGGCTGCCCGCAGCATCCGCAGCGGGTCATCGGAGAACGACTCCTGCGGCGTCCCCGGCGTCCGCAGCACGCGCGCCGCCAGGTCCTCCAGACCGTCGTGCGGGTCGACGAACTCCTTCTGCGGCAGCAGCACCGCCATGGCGTTCACCGTGAAATCCCGGCGCACCAGATCCTGCTCGATGGTGTCCCCGTACGACACTTCCGGCTTGCGAGAGGTGCGGTCGTATGCCTCGGAACGGTAGGTCGTGACCTCAATGTCGAACGAGTCCTTCTTGCAACCGACCGTCCCGAAGGCGATACCGACCTCCCAGACCGCATCGGCCCAGGGACGGACGATGTTGAGGACGTCTTCGGGGCGGGCATCGGTGGTGAAGTCCAGGTCATTGCCGAGCCGGCCCAGCAGCGCATCCCGGACCGACCCGCCGACCAGGGCAAGTGTGAACCCGGCCTCCTGGAATCGACGGGCCAGGTCATCCGCAACGGGGGACACCCGCAGCAGCTCGCTCACGGCACGACGCTGCACATGGTTCAGCGCGTTCGTCGACTGCGGGGTCCGCTCGGAGAGCGGGGCGGGGAGGTCATTGTTGGCGTTCGGCACAACAAAACAGGGTACGTGGCCGCGCAGCCCCAGGCGTCACGTAATAAAGGGGACAGGCTGGGCGCACTGCCCGCTGCGCCGCCATCATGTGGAGCAGTCCCTGGCACTCCGGCGCGGCGGGCCTCGTTACCATTCGTGGACGCACATTCCGAACGACCACAGACGACGACGAGGGACGGGCGAGCGCGTGGCCGAGGCGGCAGGGTTCCAGGCGACTGAACGGCCGCGTGGTCGATGGCTGCGAAGGACCGTGACACTGCTCACTGGAGTGCTCCTTCTCGTGGGGCTGCTCCAGGTCCCGCACGCTCCCTCCGCCCAGGCGGCTCCCACCGGCTCTCGGACGGTCGATGTGACGATCGACTCGATGTCCCCGGCCGCTCCGTCCAAGGGCGATACGGTCACCGTCTCCGGCACGCTGATCAACGACGGCCGCAGCACGATCACGGACGCCAAGGTCGCCATGCACCGCGGCGGCCCCATCGGCGGCCGCAGCTCCATCGAGAGCCTGTCCCGTCGCACCGGCTATCTGCCGGGCGCGGACGGCGAAGCAGTCGACGGGCGCACCGAGAAGATCGGCAAGCTGGAGCCCGGCGTCAGCCAGCCCTTCAGCCTCAGCGTGCCGGTCAAGGATCTCGACCTCGGCAAGGACGGGGTGTACCAGCTCGGTATCTCTCTGTCAGGGCGCTCCGCGGCCGCACCGTCGGGGCAGGTCCTCGGTTTCGACCGGACGTTCCTCCCCTGGCAGGAGTCCGACGCCGAGAAGAAGACGCAGCTCACGTACATGTGGCCGCTGGTCTCCTCCACGCACCTCACCGCGGAGACCGACGCCGACGCCCAGCAGACACCGGTTTTCCGTGACGACGACCTCGCTGCCGAACTCGCGCCCGGTGGCCGGCTGCAGCAGATGGTCGCGCTCGGCAAGAACCTCCCGGTGACCTTCGTCATCGATCCCGACCTGCTCGCCACGGTCGACGCGATGACCAAGTCGTACCGGGTGAACGGCCCGGACGGCCCCATGGGCAAGAACCAGGCGGTCGCCAAGCAGTGGCTGCACGAACTCGAGGAAGCGGTCAAGACGCACGAGGTGGTCGCGCTGCCCTTCGCCGACCCCGACCTGGCCTCGCTGGCCCACCACGGCAAGGGCGTGCCCAGCGCGCTCAGCCACCTCGGCCCGGCCACCGACCTCGCCGACAAGACCGTGGACACGATCCTCGGCCTCAAACCGCGCACGGACTTCGCCTGGCCCGTCGACGGCGCGATCGACTCCTCCATCGTCGATGTCGCGACCTCGGCTGGTGCGCACAACGTGATCACCCGCAGCGACAGCCTCCGCGAGGCCGGCGGGCTGTCCTACACCCCGACGGCCGCCCGCCCCATCGGCGGCGGCAATACCGCCGTCGTCGCGGATGCGCAGCTCTCGCGGGCCTTCGAAGGCGACATGTCGAAGGCGGGAAACTCCGCCCACGCGGTCCAGGAGTTCCTCGCCCAGACCGAGATGATCAACCTTGAGGACCCGGGCCGACAGCGCAGCATCGTCGTCGCACCGCAGCGCATGCCGTCGGTCAGCCAGGCCCAGGCGATGGCCACCGCGCTACGGGATCTCAAGCAGTCCGACCGCTGGACCCAGCCGCTGAACCTCGGCGGCGCGGCCAAGGCCAAGCCCGACCGCGCGGCCACCCGTCACGTCCCGAGCGGCAGCTCCTATCCGTCGTCGCTGCGCCGACAGGAACTCCCCACCGAGGCCTTCCGGCAGATCCAGGGCACCCAGTCCGCGCTGGACGACTACCAGGTGATCCTGGCCCAGCCGGAGCGCGTGGTGACCCCGTTCGGCAACGCCATAATGCGGGAGATGTCGACGCAGTGGCGGGGTGATCCCACCGGCGCCAAGGCGTTCCGTCACTCCGTCCGCAGCTACCTCGACGGCCTGACCAAGAAGGTGCACCTGATCCAGAAGTCGGAGGCGACGCTCTCCGGGCGCAGCGCCACGATTCCGGTGACGGTCCAGAACAACCTGGTCCAGGGCGTCAAGGACATGACGCTGAAGCTGACCTCTTCCCAGCCGAACCGTCTGGACGCAGGGAAGCCGCAGACGATCACCGTGGACGGCGGGCACAGCCAGTCGTTCAAGTTCGACACCACAGCGAATGCGAACGGCCGGGCGTGGGTGACCGCCCAGCTCTACACATCGGACGGAAAGCCCTACGGTGACCCCATGACGTTCCAGGTGAACGTCACGGAGATCACCGCGACGGTGATGCTCGTCATCGCGGGCGGCGTGCTGCTGCTCGTCCTCGCCGGCGTGCGGATCTACCTCCAGCGCAAGCGGGCAGCCGGCCGGCCTGCCGAGGACGGAACCGACGGAGAGGGATCCGACGGGGACGGAACCGACGGAGACGGGACCGACGGCGATACGGGCACGGACGGCGACAACGGCGGCACGGACGGCGACGAGCCCGAGCAGCCGAGTGACCCCACGCCGGACACCGGTTCGGAAAGCTCCGACCCGTCCGGCTCAGGTGAGAAAGTAGACCGTTGATAGATGGCGGGGCCGGATGGCCGGCTACGGATGAGGTGGGGCAGCGATGAATTCGCCGTACGACGGTGACCGGGGCCGGGGCGCCAGTGGCGACCCCAACGGGCCGGTCCCTCCGACGCCCCCCTTGCCCGCAGACCAGGACCCCTACGTCCAGGACGCCTACCGCAACGATCCGCACCGTGCCCAGGACCCCACGGCACAGGATCCGGTGACCGAGGCGCTCTACGACCGCGCCGCGCACCCGCCGCCAGGGCAGCCCACACAGCCGCTCTACCAGCAGCCTGCTGCCGGCCGGCACGCCCCCGATCCGCAGCTGTGGGCCTCACCTCCGCCGCCCGAGCCCCAGGGGCCCAGCCGCAACCTCCCGTACGGCGACGCCGCGGCGACCACCCAGTTCGTGGGCGTCGACGACCTGATCACCCAGGCTTCCCAGGAACGTCCGGAGCCGGATGCCTTCGCGCATCTCTACCGGGACCAGCAGCACTACGAGCCCCAGCACCCGCCCGCGGCACCCGGCCCGGAGGCCGTACCGCAGCAGCCCACGCCGGAGCCGGAGCCCGCCCCCGTGGCGGCGGCCGGCAAGCCGTCCGGTGGCCGGGCCTCCGGCCTGCTCAAGTCCAGCGCGGTGATGGCCGCCGGCACGATGGTCTCCCGTCTGACCGGCTTCGTCCGCTCGGCGCTGATCGTCGCGGCGCTCGGTGGTGCGGTGCTGGGTGACTCCTGGCAGGTCGCCTACCAGCTTCCGACGATGATCTTCATCCTGACCATCGGCGGCGGTCTGAACTCCGTCTTCGTGCCGCAGCTGGTGCGCGCGATGAAGGAGGACGACGACGGCGGCGAGGCCTATGCCAACCGGCTGCTGACCCTGGTCATCGTGGTCCTCGGCGTGCTGACGGTCCTGGCGGTCGTGGCCGCGCCACTCCTGGTGAAACTGGTCTCCCTCGACATCTCCCGCGACCCGGCGGCCAACGAGGTCGCGGTCGCGTTCACCCGCTACTGCGTGCCCACGATCTTCTTCATGGGCCTGCATGTGGTGATGGGCCAGATCCTCAACGCCCGTGGCCGCTTCGGCGCGATGATGTGGACCCCGGTCCTCAACAACATCGTCATGATCGCCACCTTCGGCCTGTTCATCTGGGTCTACGGCACCGCGAAGACCTCGCACATCGGCGTCACCACCATCCCCGACGAGGGCATCCGGCTGCTGGGCATCGGCACCCTCCTCGGGCTCGTCGTCCAGGCGCTGGCCATGATCCCGTACCTGCGCGACGCCGACTTCAAGCTCCGGCTGCGCTTCGACTGGCGGGGCCACGGCCTGGGCAAGGCCGCCAAGCTCGCCAAGTGGACCGTGCTGTTCGTGCTCGCCAACCAGGCGGGCGTCCTCGTCGTCACCCAGCTCTCCACCTGGGCCGGCAACACCGCCAACGACCAGGGGCACCCGGGCACCGGCTTCATCTCGTACGCCAGCGCCCAGCTGATCTGGAACATGCCACAGGCGATCATCACCGTCTCCGTGATGGCGGCGCTGCTGCCGCGGCTGGCACGGTCCGCGCACGACGGTGACGCCGGGGCCGTCCGCGACGACATGTCGCAGGGCCTGCGCACCTCCGCCGTCGCCATCGTCCCGATCTCGTTCGGCTTCCTGTCCCTCGGCATCCCGCTGTGCACGCTGGTCTACGGCTCGTCCGGCGCCGGGGTCCCGATGGGCTACATGCTGATGGCCTTCGGCGTGGGCCTGATCCCGTTCTCGGTGCAGTACGTCGTCCTGCGCGCCTTCTACGCGTACGAGGACACCCGCACCCCCTTCTACAACACGGTGATCGTCGCCGCCGTGAACGCCGCGGCCTCCGCCCTGTGCTTCCTGATCCTGCCCGCCCGCTGGGCCGTGGTCGGCATGGCTGCCTCCTACGGCCTGGCGTACATCATCGGCGTCGGCGTGGCCTGGCAGCGTCTGAGCAAGCGGATGGACGGCGACCTCGACACCGCGCACGTCGTCCGGACCTACGCCCGGCTGGCCGGCGCGAGCATCCCGGCCACGATCATCTCGGGTGCCGCGGTCTACGGCATCATGCAGACGCTCGGCAGCGGTGTCCTCGGGTCGCTGGCCGCTCTGGTCGTCGGCGCCGCCGCACTTCTGGCCGTGTTCTACGTAGCCGCACGCAAAATGCGCATCGAGGAACTGAACGCCCTGGTCGGCATGGTCCGGTCGAAGCTGGGGCGCTGAAAGAGCACAACCATCGACTGCCACCGTGTGTCGTGCATAGTGGCGGACTGTGGGCACAATTGTCTTGGCTCATTGAGCCTGCAACGGATGGGGAGGCAGGAACGACGGTGGCGGAACGGAGCACGGCTGCCGTCGACGTGGCTGACACGAGCGGTGAAGAACCGCTGACCGCCAAGGCGGGTAAGGCCACGGACGACGGTGCTAAGGCCGAGAAGGTATCCGGCAGGGAAAACGACGCCGCAGGCACCGACGAGGAGTGTGCCGAGGCGATCGAAGCCCAGCCACCGGAACTGCACAGCGGCCACAAGCTTGCCAGACGTTATCGCCTCGAGGAGTGCGTCACCCGTCTGGACGGATTCAGCAGCTGGCGCGCGGTCGACGAAAAGCTGCGCCGCGCCGTCGGCGTACACATCCTGCCGGCCGAGCACCCACGGGCCCGGCCGGTGCTGTCCGCCGCCCGATCCTCGGCGCTGCTCGGCGACCCCCGGTTCGTTCAGGTTCTGGACGCCGTCGAGGAGAACGACCTCGTCTACGTCGTCCACGAGTGGCTGCCGGACGCCACCGAGCTCACCACGGTGCTCGCCAACGGCCCGCTGGAGCCGCACGACGCCTACCAGCTCGTCAGCCAGGTCTCCCAGGCCATGGCCGCCGCGCACCGCGAGGGGCTGTCCCATCTGCGGATCACCCCCGGCTCGGTGCTGCGGACGGAGTCCGGGCAGTACCGCATCCGCGGCCTGGCCGTCATGGCGGCACTGCGCGGCATCACCTGCGAGCACCCGCAGCGCACGGACACAGAGGCGATCGGCGCGCTGCTCTATGCCGCGCTGACCCAGCGCTGGCCGTACGAGAACGACGCCCACGGCCTCACCGGCCTGCCGAAGGGCGTCGGGCTCATCGCGCCCGACCAGGTCCGTGCCGGCGTGCACCGCGGGCTGTCCGAGCTCGCCATGCGCGCTCTGATCAACGATGGCGCCACGGCCTCCCGCCAGGAACAGCCCTGCACCACCCCCGAGGAGCTGGCCAAGGCCGTCGCGGCCATGCCGCGCATCCGGCCCCCGGAGACGGCGTTCACCACGCCGCCGCCGTACCAGCGCACGGGGTATCAGCAGGGCAGTCACCGGCAGACGTCGGTCCACAGCGGCCCGTCCGCGCGGCAGACGCAGCCGGTCGCCACGCCTCCGCCCCCGCTGCAGAGCCGCACCGGCCGGGCCCTGAAGTGGTCCGTCTCCGCCCTGCTCATCGCGGCGCTGGGGCTGGGCAGCTGGCAGCTGGCGGACACGCTGCTGAAGCGGGAACACGACCAGGACGAGCCGCAGAACTCCCAGCCGCAGCAGGGCGCCAAGAAGAAGCCCGCGAAAACCCTGCCGATCGCCGGAGCCACGGAGTTCTCCCCGCTCTCGGAGGCGTTCTCCGCGGACAAGGCCTCCGCCGCGGCGGACGGCGACCCGTCGACCGCGTGGGTCACCAAGCGGTTCAAGGGGTGGCCGAACTTCGGAAACCTGCCGAACCGCAAGGACGGAAGCGGCGTCGTCATAGACCTCGGTAGCGCCAAGGACGTTTCCGGCGTGCAGGTCAGCATGTACCGCCCGGGGCAGACCGCAGAGATTCTGGCCGCCGCCCCCTCCGCATCGAATCCGGCCTCTCTCAGTGACTTCTCCCAGCGGATCGCGACGTCGTCGAAGGCCGGCGACAAGCTGACGGTGAAGCTGGACAAGCCGGTGAAGACCCAGTACGTCCTGATCCACATCACCGAGCTGCCCAGCGACGGGGAATCAGGCTGGTTCCGAGGCGGAATTTCCGATGTGAAGGTCACCGGCTGAGCGACCGGTGAGCCGGCGCGCGAGGCACTGACTGCGCAGAGACCTGGCGCCGAACCCATGCGGTTCGGCGCCAGGTTGCTTTGTGGCCCCAGACAGGGCCGAAGTAGTGCCATAAGCTGTGCGGCGGGCCTTGCGACCGAGGAACGATCTTGGTGAGATCACGTCAGTCCCAAAGGGAGGGGGTCTTTTCATGAGCTCGCTGGACGACTGCAGCGATCAAGACCTCCTCAGCCGCCACGTCGCCGGCGATCCCGATGCCTTCAGTGAGATCGTCCGGCGCCATCGCGACCGGCTCTGGGCGGTGGCGCTGCGCACCCTCGGCGACCGCGAAGAAGCCGCCGACGCCGTGCAGGACGCCCTGGTGTCCGCCTATCGCGCGGCCCATACCTTCCGCGGCCAGTCCGCCGTCACCACCTGGCTGCACCGCATTACGGTCAATGCGTGTCTGGACCGGGCCCGCAAGGCCGCCTCGCGGCGCACCTCGCCCGTCGCCGAGACCGAGCGGCTGGAGCAGCTTCTCGAACCTGAGGAATCCGCCGCGGCGCCGGCCGAGCGTGAGGACCTGCACCGCGAGTTGCTCGGTGCCCTGCGCACCCTTCCCGAGGAACAGCGGGCCGCTCTGGTCCTCGTCGATATGCAGGGCTACCCCGTCGCGGAAGCCGCGGCGATCCTCGAGATCCCCACCGGCACGGTGAAAAGCCGCTGTGCACGAGGCCGTGCTCGGCTCCTTCCCTTGGTCACCCATCTGCGCGCCGACGACGGGGGTAGCAAACCCGCGAGCGGGGGAAGGAACCGGGCGCAGGGGACATCCGTCCCACCGACGGCAGGACCCAAGGGCACAGGTGCCGTGAAGGGCGGAGGTGGGCGAGCGTGACATCGACTACCGGCACGGGGGAGCACCCCACAGGCGAGCACCCGGAGGTCGCCGAGATCTCCGACCTCACGGACGGGCTGCTGTCCCCCGCCCGCACCGCGGATCTGCGCCACCACCTCGCCACCTGCGCGCTGTGTGCGGACGTCTACGCCTCCCTGGAGGAGATCCGGACGCTGCTCGGCACGCTCCCCGGCCCGGTGCGGATGCCGGCCGATGTCACCGGTCGCATCGATGCCGCCCTCGCGGCCGAGGCGCTGCTGGATGCCACCGCTCCCGCTGGCGGGGTCACTGTTTCACGTGAAACAGTCACCGCTCCGGTCTCCGTTTCACGTGAAACCAAGGACGAGCCGCCCAGCCGTGCCACGCCGCCCACCCGGCCCGCCGGGCGCCCTCGGGGCTCCTCGGGTCCGGGTCGGCCATCGCCGGGGAGCCGCTCGTCCCGTGCTCGGCGCTGGCCCCGGATCCTGCTCGGGACCGCAGCGGCCGCGGCGGTCCTGAGCTTCGGTGGCTTCCTCCTCCAGAACGCCGCTCTCGACGGCACCCAGGCAAGCACCCCCCACCCCCATGCCACCACCGAGAAGAGCACCACGGCGGCAGGAGATCTGACCGCCGCCAACCTTGGCTCACATGTCGACGATCTGCTGGCGTCCAAGGGCTCGCACAAAACCCCGGACCTCGGCACCCGAAGCTCCCCCGACAGCCCGCTGCGCGGCAGCGCCGACACCGTTCCGTCGTGTGTACGCCAGGGCATCGGGCGTACAGAAGCTCCGCTCGCGTCCAGCCACACCCGCTACCAGGGCAAGGACGCTTACCTCGTGGTGCTGCCGGACCCGACCGATCCGAAGCGTGTCTCTGCCTATGTCATCGCGTCCTCGTGTGTCTCCGCCACACCACCCGCTCCCGGGGCGGTCCTGCTGAAGCACTCGTACCAGCGAGACTGAGTGACGAGACGTGCGCTGTGACACTCCGGGAATGCTCGCCCCGTAGGATCCGTTGGGTGGGGTGAGACATTCCGAGAGCCCCAGCAAGCAGTCGGCAGAGACAAGGAAGACACCCGTGAGCGACGTCCGCAACGTGATCATCATCGGCTCCGGGCCCGCGGGCTACACCGCAGCGCTCTACACCGCCCGCGCGTCCCTGAAGCCGCTCGTCTTCGAAGGTGCTGTCACCGCCGGAGGCGCGCTGATGAACACCACCGACGTGGAGAACTTCCCCGGCTTCCGCGACGGCATCATGGGGCCGGACCTGATGGACAACATGCGCGCCCAGGCCGAGCGCTTCGGCGCCGAGCTGGTGCCGGACGACGTCACCGCGGTCGACCTCTCCGACGAGATCAAGACCGTCACCGACTCTGCCGGAACGGTGCACCGCGCGAAGACCGTGATCGTCAGCACCGGCTCCCAGCACCGCAAGCTCGGTCTGCCCCGTGAGGACGAGCTGTCCGGCCGCGGCGTCTCCTGGTGCGCCACCTGCGACGGCTTCTTCTTCAAGGACCAGGACATCGCCGTGATCGGCGGAGGCGACACCGCGATGGAGGAGGCCACGTTCCTCTCGCGCTTCGCCAAGTCGGTCACGGTCGTCCACCGCCGTGACACCCTGCGCGCCAGCAAGGCGATGCAGGAGCGTGCCTTCGCCGACCCGAAGATCAAGTTCGTATGGGACAGCGAGGTCGCCGAGATCCACGGCGAGAGCAAGCTGTCGGGCCTGACGCTGCGCAACCTCAAGACCGACGAGACCGCCGAGCTGCCCGTCACCGGACTGTTCATCGCAATCGGCCATGACCCGCGGACCGAGCTGTTCAAGGGCCAGCTGAAGCTCGACGACGACGGCTACCTCAAGGTCGATGCGCCCAGCACGCGTACCAACCTGACCGGCGTCTTCGCCGCCGGCGATGTCGTCGACCACACCTACCGCCAGGCGATCACCGCGGCCGGCACCGGCTGCTCCGCCGCCCTCGACGCCGAGCGGTTCCTAGCTGCGCTGTCGGACGGCGAGGCGACGGCCGAGCCGGACAAGACCGCCTCCGTCTGACCCTCGCACCCAGCTTTCCCACCACCCACCCAGTAAGGAGATTGCCATGGCCGGCGCCACGGTGACCGTCACGGACGACAACTTCGAAGAGGTCGTCCTCAAGAGCGACAAGCCCGTTCTCGTGGACTTCTGGGCCACCTGGTGCGGCCCGTGCCGCCAGGTCGCCCCGTCCCTGGAGGCCATTGCCGCCGAGCATGACGAGATCGTCATCGCCAAGCTGAACACCGACGAGAACCCGGCGACCACCGCCAAGTACGGCGTCATGTCGATCCCGACGATGAACGTCTACCAGGGCGGCGAGGTCGTGAAGACCATCGTCGGCGCCAAGCCGAAGGCCGCGATCGTGCGCGACCTCGAGGACTACCTCGCCTGAGGCACGCCGTCACGTTTCACGGGAAACGGGCCCTCCCCCTCGCGGGGTGGGCCCGTTCTCTGTTTCACGGGAAACAGCGCCTCACAGCGGCCGCAGCGCGGGCTCCTTCTGCACGGCACCCAGCAATCGGTCGAGCGCCAGCTCGACGTCTTCCTTCCACGAGATGGTGCTGCGCAGCTCAAGACGAAGCCGGGGAAAGCGGGGGTGAGGGCGAACGGTCTTGAAGCCCACCGCAAGGAGATGATCAGCTGGCAGCACACATGCCGGCTCGCTCCAGCGGGCGTCGCCAAAGGCCTCGATGGCTTTGAAACCACGCTGGATGAGGTCCTTGGCGACCGTCTGCACCATCACCCGTCCCAGCCCCTGGCCTTGGTAGCCGGGAATCAGCCAGGCCGTCAGCAGTTGCACCGCGTCCGGCGACACCGGGCTGGTGGGGAAAGCCGTGGAGCGCGGCACATACGCCGGTGGGGCGTACATCACGAAGCCCACGGGCACCTCGTCGACATAGACCACCCGCCCGCAGGACCCCCACTCCAGCAGTACCGCCGAGATCCAGGCTTCCTTCTCCAGCTCGGGGCGACCCGCCTTTACCGCGGCCTCGCCGCTGACGGGGTCGAGCTCCCAGAAGACACAGGAGCGGCAGCGCTTGGGGAGATCCGGAAGGTTGTCCAGCGTGAGCGGTACGAACCGACGGCCCATGAACTCAGGTCCTCACTTCCCTCGCCTGCCGCACCGCGCAGCACCGTCAGTGCCGCCTGCTCTCTGAGCAGACCTCCAAAGAATCCTCCAACGGCTGCGAGGCTGAACCCCGCGGCCAACAGTCCGGTGCGGCTCACCGATCGCATGGCCCTCTCCTCGGTATGAGGTGTCTCCACATGGATGCGTGCCATACCCGAACGCATCGTAACCACCCTTTACGGGCACGGGTACCGCAAGAGAGCAAAGGGCGGGCCGTGTTCCGGTATGGACTCCGGAACACGGCCCGCCCAGGGCCGAGGGGTCAGCTCACTCTTCTTCGTGGCTCTCCTCGGCCAGTGTCTGGCCCAGAACGCGTCCCTCACCAGGGGCGAGGGTGCCAAGGATGCGCTCCAGATCATCCATCGAGGCGAACTCGACGACGATCTTCCCCTTCTTCTGCCCCAGATCGACCTTCACCCGGGTCTCGAAGCGGTCGGACAGCCGGGAGGCAAGACCTGTGAGCGCGGGGGACACCCGGGTACCCGCACGGGGCCCCTTGGCCTTGCTCGCACTCTGGGGGGCCGTCCCCATCAGTGTCACGATCTCTTCGACCGAACGGACCGAGAGCCCCTCCGCAACAATGCGGCGAGCAAGGTGGTCCTGCTCTTCCGAGTCCTCCACGGACAGCAGCGCGCGGGCGTGACCCGCGGACAGCACACCGGCGGCAAGACGCTTCTGTACGGACGGCGAGAGCTTCAGGAGCCGCAGCGTGTTGGAGACCTGCGGACGCGAACGCCCGATCCGGTCGGCCAGCTCGTCATGGGTGCACTTGAAGTCCTTGAGCAACTGGTCGTACGCAGCCGCCTCTTCCAACGGATTGAGCTGTGCCCGGTGGAGGTTCTCCAGCAGGGCGTCGAGCAGCAGCTTCTCGTCGTCGGTGGCCCGCACGATCGCGGGGATCTTCTCCAGGCCGGCCTCACGGCACGCCCGCCAGCGACGCTCGCCCATGATGAGCTCGTACCGCCCCGGTCCCGTCTGTCGGACCACCACCGGCTGGAGCAGACCCACCTCCTTGATGGAGGTCACCAGCTCGGCAAGGGCGTCCTCGTCGAAGACCTCGCGCGGCTGGCGAGGGTTCGGCTTGATCGCATCCAGCGGCACCTCGGCAAAGTGCGCGCCGGATACCTCCGAGACGCCCGTCTCCGATGTCTCCCTCCCGGCCGGTGCTTCCGTTTCACGTGAAACACCGTGCGCCGGCAGCGAGGTCACCTTGGCGGCCGCTACTCCTCGCTCCGTGGTCAGGACCGGTACGGCGGACGGTGACGTCGCACCCTGCCCGGCGGTTCCGGCATGGTCCGTGCTCTGCGGTGCCGCGGGGATCAGCGCACCGAGCCCACGGCCCAGGCCTCTACGTCGTTCGCTCACTGCGTCCCCTCCGAGATGCTGTGCTGTGCTTCATAGTTCACGCTGAGGCCCTGGCCCCCGGTCTGCGGGACCCCACGCAATGCGATCTCCCGGGCCGCTTCGAGGTAGGAAAGCGAGCCGCTGGAGCCCGGGTCATAGGTGAGCACCGTCTGCCCGTAGCTGGGAGCCTCGGAGATGCGCACCGACCGGGGGATGCTCGTACGGAGCACCTCGTGGCCGAAGTGGCTGCGCACTTCATCGGCTACCTGAGAGGCCAGCCGGGTGCGCCCGTCGTACATGGTGAGCAGGATCGTCGAGACATGGAGCGCGGGGTTCAGATGTCCCCGCACCAGGTCGACATTCCGCAGCAGCTGGCCCAGCCCCTCAAGGGCGTAGTACTCGCACTGAATCGGGATCAGTACCTCGGCGCCGGCAACCAGAGCGTTGACCGTCAGCAGGCCGAGGGAGGGCGGGCAGTCGATGAAGATGTAGTCCAGCGGCTGTTCATACGCCTTGATGGCCCGGTCCAGCCGGCTCTCGCGTGCCACCAGCGAGACCAGCTCGATCTCCGCACCGGCCAGATCGATCGTGGCGGGCGCACAGAACAGGCCCTCCACATCCACGACCGGCTGCACCACATCGGAGAGCGGCTTGCTCTCCACCAGCACGTCATAGATGGACGGCACTTCGGAGTGATGGTCGATCCCCAGCGCCGTCGAGGCGTTGCCCTGGGGGTCAAGGTCGATCACCAGCACGCGTGCACCGTGCAGAGCCAAGGAGGCCGCCAAGTTCACCGTGGTCGTGGTCTTCCCGACCCCGCCCTTCTGGTTGGCAACCACCATGACCCGAGTCTGTTCAGGCCGGGGCAGCCCCTCACCCGCGCGGCCAAGTGCCTCCACCGCCAGCTGAGCTGCACGACCGATCGGGGTGTCGTCCATCGGGGGCGGCGTTTCACGTGAAACGTCGTCCCCGAACGACTCGCTACGGGGACCGGGGACCGGATCGGTCATCGGTCCCGCGATGTTGGCGTCGGACCGCAAGGATTCACTCTCCTCGACAGAGGGCTCGCAATGTTCAGAGCCTGCCATGCTTTCGGTGTCGTGAACCAGTGAGGTCCGTTCTCCTGTGGACGAACCCACTTCTGTGGATACTTCCGTGACCCTTGTGGGCCTGCGGTCGCGCGGCGCGGCGGCCGCACGACCACGGCCGATGATCCCTTGCAGCAGAGAACGACGTTTCACGTGAAACACGATGCCAGCGTCACGTCTGAATGAGCCGCGACACTCCGTCTTGTGTCGTTTTGATGGCATTTACGGAATTTGCCGATCCTCATTCACGGACCGGCAGACTCCGCGCCTCACTCAGTGCTGATCTGTATCACTCCGACATCAGCGTCGGCGACCCCTCGATACCCGGTTCGCCCGGGCCGCCTTCGCCCGCTTGGCCGCGAAGCGCACTCCGCCCGGGCTCTCGCCCACCTCGACCCGCACGACGGTCGAGGGCGGATCCACGATGCCCTCGCCGACATGCACCACCGAGGTCTCCACCACGCCGAGCTTGCTCAGCGCCGCCCGGGCACCCTTGAGCTCCTCCTCCGCGGCATCGCCCTTGAGCGCCAGCATCTCTCCGTAAGGACGCAGCAGCGGAACGCCCCAGCCGGCCAGCCGGTCGAGCGGAGCCACCGCGCGCGCCGTCACCACATGCACCTGCGGAAGCTTGCCCATGACCTCTTCGGCCCGGCCGCGCACGACCGTGACATGGTCCAGCCCCAGCAGCTCGACGACCTCCTGAAGGAAGTTCGTACGTCGCAGCAGCGGCTCCAGGAGCGTGATCTTCAGATCCGGGCGCACCAGGGCGAGCGGAATACCGGGCAGCCCCGCCCCCGAGCCCACATCACAGACCGTGACGCCCTCGGGCACCACCTCGGAGAGCACCGCGCAGTTCAACAGATGCCGCTCCCACAGGCGCGGCACCTCGCGCGGGCCGATGAGCCCTCGCGTCACGCCGGCGTCGGCGAGCAGTTCGCCGTACCGCACGGCCTCCGCAAAACGCTCGCCGAATACCTCCTCCGCCGCTTTCGGCGGAGGAGGGAGCTCCGCTGCTGCCTCCGTCACGGGAACCGCCCTTCCTTTGGACTGCTTTTCCTGCCGGGAACCCGGGTCAACCACCCGGGATAACACAGAACGCTGACAACTTTTGGCCCCGCCTGCGAGCAGACGGGGCCAAAGAAAAACGGGAGCGCTGAGCGGTCAGGCCGGGAGGACGACCACTCGGCGCTGCGGCTCCTCGCCCTCGGACTCGCTCCGGAGCCCGGCGGCGGCCACCGCGTCATGGACGACCTTGCGCTCGAAGGGCGTCATCGGGTCGAGCTTCACCGGCTCACCGGTGCCCTTGCACTCCTCGGCCGCCTTGGCACCGATCTCCGCAAGCTCCTCACGCTTACGCGCCCGGAAGCCGGCGATGTCCAGCATCAGACGGCTGCGGTCACCGGTCTCGCGGTGCACGGCCAGCCGGGTCAGCTCCTGCAGCGCCTCCAGCACCTCACCGTCGCGGCCCACGAGCTTCTGCAGGTCACGGCTGCTCGAGTCGCTGATGATCGACACTGCGGCACGGTCGGCCTCGACATCCATGTCGATGTCGCCGTCGAGGTCGGCGATGTCCAGCAGGCCCTCGAGATAGTCGGCCGCGATCTCGCCTTCCTGTTCCAGGCGAGTCAGGGTGTCGGTGCCCTCGGCGGCAGGGGTCGTGTCCGTCACGAAAGGGACTCCTTCTTACTTCTTCGACGGGTGCTTGGGCTGCTGGCCCTTGCGCTGTCCGGACTTGGTGGTGCGGGACCCGGAGGCGCCGCCCTTCTCCTTGCCGCCCTGCGCGTCCTTCTTCTCCAGCGACTGCTTCTTCCCGGCACCCTGACCGGAGCCCGCCGTGGCGGCATCCGCGTCACGCGCCGCAGATCCGGCACGCGTACGGTTCTGCGCACCGCCGGCCGGGGCGCCGCCGGTCTGCCGCTTGGCCTTCGTCTGGCGCTTGGGCTGCTGACGGTGCTGGCGCGCCTCCTCGGCGGCCTGCTTCGCCGCGACCTCGGCCGGGTCCTCGACGAGCTTGCCGGCGGCACGAAGCCGCTCCTGACGCTCGGCGAAGGCCTTGCTGCCCGGGGTCGGGTTACGACGGATGACGAACATCTGCTGGCCCATGGTCCACACGTTGGTGGTCAGCCAGTAGACGAGAACACCGACGGGGAAGTTGATACCGAAGACGGCGAACATGATGGGGAAGACGTACATCAGCATCTTCTGCTGCTGCATGAACGGCGTCTTCACCGTGAGGTCGACGTTCTTGGTCATCAGCTGGCGCTGCGTGTAGAACTGCGACGCAGACATCAGGACGATCATGATGATCGTGACCACGCGGACGTTGGTGACCGAAGCGCCGAGGCTCTCGATCTTGGCCGCGCTGTCCATGAACTTCGCCGCGAGCGGGGCACCGAAGATGTGCGCCTTCTGCGCGCTCTCCAGCAGCGACTGGTCGATGACGCCGACCGTCTTGTTCTGCGCGATGTGGCTCAGAACCTGGTACAGCGAGATGAAGAACGGCGACTGCGCCAGAATCGGGAGACAGCTCGAGAGCGGGTTGGTGCCCGTCTCCTTGTAGAGCTTCATCATCTCTTCGGACTGGCGCTGCTTGTCGCTCTTGTAGCGCTCCTGGATCGCCTTCATCTTCGGCTGGAGCGCCTGCATGTTCCGCGTCGACTTGATCTGCTTCACGAAGAGCGGGATCAGGCAGATACGGATCAGCACCACCAGCGAGACGATGGACAGACCCCACGCCGCGCCACTGTCCTTGTCAAAGATGAGGCTGTAGAACGAGTGGAACTGGACGATGATCCAGGAAACAGCGATATAGAGGGGACCGAGGATCGTGTCCACGAATCAGGCTCCTTGGGCGTTGGGCTGAGTCTCGGGCTGGGCGACAGGCTCAGGGACGGTGGGCCCGCCCAGGCGGCTCCTCAGCCGCTGATGCCAAACCGGACGCTTCCGGGGAGGGACGTGGTCGACGCCCCCGAGCGACCACGGATTGCACCGCAGGATGCGCCAGGCTGTCAGCGCAGTCCCTTTCACCGCGCCGTGCCGGTCGATGGCCGTGTAGCCATAGTGCGAGCACGACGGGTAGTACTTGCAGACCGGTCCCAGCAGGGGGCTGATGGTCCACTGATAAATCTTGATCAAAAGCAGCAGCGGGTACTTCACTGTGCGCTCCCTCCCGGGTCCCGTCCGGGGTTCCGGGGGCCCGCGGCGCAGCTGCCGCCGGTCGCAGCCCCCGGGGGATTGCAGCCTCTCGGCACCCCTCCCAGCAGCCGCTCCAGGGCGGCGTCCAGGTCGCGGGCCAGCTGATCGTGATCAGCATCACCCGCGCCGGGCAGGGCCCGTACGACAACCAGGCTACCGGCGGGCAGCCGGTCCAGCCGGTCGCGCACGAGATGGCGGAGCCTGCGCTTGACCTTGTTCCGGACGACAGCGATGCCAACTGCCTTGCTCACGACGAAACCCGCACGTGCCGGGGGAACACTTTCCCCCGACCCGTGCGGGTCCGTTGCACCGCTGCGAAGATGAACGACAAGGAGCGGGCGCCCGGCCCTGCGTCCCCGGCGTACCGCGGTCGCAAAGTCCTCGCGCCGCCTCAGCCGATGCTCGGTAGGCAGCACGTCATGGACCTAGGTTCAGGCTGCTCAGGCAGACAGACGGGCGCGACCCTTGCCACGGCGGGACGCGAGAATCGCGCGGCCGGCACGGGTCCGCATGCGCAGACGGAAGCCGTGGGTCTTCGCGCGGCGGCGGTTGTTCGGCTGGAAGGTGCGCTTGCTCACTCGGGGGCTCCAGGAATGCTTGTTGTCTCAAGGAGAGACAGATGTGGGGCGTCGACTGGCTGTCACCGTGCGCCCACGAGTAGCTCGCAACGCCTAAGTGCACCGCTACACGATCACTCGAGCGTGATCTTTGCCCATCGGAGGCAGGCGGCAGCAGCCATCGACAACTCGACCTGGTCACGGTACGCGCGGCTACGCCATCCGGTCAAACCGGCTCCTCGGCAGCTCCTGCCGGCCCCGCACCGGGACACACTATGCACAGCCTGTGGACAACAACTTGAATACCCAGGCCCGCCCTGACTACCGTGGCTGAACTCCGATTCCTTCCCGCCCGTCCTGAGAATCACACATTCGTGGGACTGTGAGAGAGCGTGCCCTGTGGCTGATGTCCCTGCCGATCTTGCCGCAGTGTGGCCGCGGGTACTCGATCATCTCCTTCGTGCGGAGGCCGACGGCCTCAAGCCCAAGGACCAGGACTGGCTCAAGCGCACCCAGCCGCTGGCGCTGGTCGCCGACACCGCACTGCTCGCCGTGCCCAATGAATTCGCCAAGGGCGTGCTCGAGGGCCGGCTGGCGCCACTGATCGGGGAGGCCCTCAGCCATGAGTGCGGCCGCCCGATCCGGATCGCGATCACCGTGGACGACTCCTCCGAGGAGCCCGCGGCACCGTCCGCGCCCGCCGCCCCCCAGCAGCACCAGCCGCCTCAGCAGCAGGCCCCGCACTCCCAGCAGTCGCACCAGCAGTCGCGTCAGTCGCCGCAGCATGAGCAGTACGACAGCTACGAGCCCCGGCACGACAGCCGGCAGGGTTACGGGCACCAGGGCGACGACCTGCCGGGCGTCCGGCCCGCCTATCCGGACTACCAGCAGCCCCGGCACGAGCCCGGCGGCTGGCCGCAGCACTCCCCCATGGGCGGCGGCCCCGGCCCGCGCGACGACTACGGCTGGCAGCAGCACCTGGGCGGCTACCCCGACCGCGATCCGTACGCCTCCCCGTCGTCCCATGTGGCGCAGCACCAGCAGCGGCAGAACGACTATCGCGGGCAGACGCCCGACCGCGGCGGGCCGTCACAGCACTCCGACGATCCACGCTCCCGCTACGACCAGCCGCGCCGCGATCTTTCCGAGCACCAGCCCGGCGGGCACAGCGGCCGCTCGGGCATTCCCGGCTCCGGCCCCGGCGCCGTGCTTCCGGCGCCCAGCGGTGCGCCCAGCCCGCTCGCTGCGCAGCCCGCGCCGGCGACCGGCCCCGGTGAGCCGACCGCGCGGCTGAACCCGAAGTACCTCTTCGACACCTTCGTCATCGGTGCCTCGAACCGCTTTGCGCACGCCGCCGCGGTCGCCGTCGCCGAGGCGCCGGCCAAGGCGTACAACCCCCTGTTCATCTACGGGGAGTCGGGGCTGGGCAAGACCCACCTGCTGCATGCGATCGGGCACTACGCACGGAGTCTGTATCCGGGCACCCGGGTGCGGTACGTGAGCTCGGAGGAGTTCACCAACGAGTTCATCAACTCCATCCGCGACGGCAAGGCGGACGCGTTCCGCAAGCGCTACCGCGACATGGACATCCTGCTGGTCGACGACATCCAGTTCCTGGCGAGCAAGGAGTCGACGCAGGAGGAGTTCTTCCACACCTTCAATACGCTGCACAACGCGAACAAGCAGATCGTGCTCTCCAGTGACCGGCCGCCCAAGCAGCTGGTCACCCTGGAGGACCGGCTGCGCAACCGCTTCGAGTGGGGTCTGATCACCGACGTCCAGCCGCCCGAGCTGGAGACCCGGATCGCGATCCTCCGCAAGAAGGCGGTCCAGGAGCAGCTGAACGCGCCGCCGGAGGTGCTGGAGTTCATCGCGTCACGGATCTCGCGCAACATCCGTGAGCTGGAGGGCGCGCTGATCCGCGTCACCGCGTTCGCCTCGCTCAACCGGCAGCCGGTGGACCTGGGGCTGACCGAGATCGTGCTGAAGGATCTGATCCCCGGGGGCGAGGACGCCGCGCCGGAGATCACCGCGACCGCGATCATGGCCTCGACGGCCGACTACTTCGGGCTGACCATCGACGATCTGTGCGGCTCCTCGCGCAGCCGGGTGCTGGTGACCGCCCGCCAGATCGCCATGTATCTGTGCCGCGAGCTGACCGATCTCTCGCTGCCGAAGATCGGCGCGCAGTTCGGCGGCCGGGACCATACGACCGTCATGCACGCCGACCGCAAGATCCGCGCGCTGATGGCCGAGCGGCGCTCGATCTACAACCAGGTCACCGAGCTGACCAACCGCATCAAGAACGGCTGAGGCCGGCGCCAGGGCCCGCCCCGGCCACCACAGGACGCCCAGGGCGCTCCGGGACCCGCTCCCGGAGCGCCCTTCGTCGTACCCGCTCTCCCGAGCCCGTTGCGAGCCGGTTCGGAGCCCGTCCCGAGCCGCCTCAGGGGTGCTTCCGCCGCGGATCGATCTGCCCCGCCGCCGTCCCAAACCTGTGGAGCGCGCCGGCCGTGTTCGAATCCCGGCCCGGTCACGGCCTCTCTCCACAGATTGGGCAACAAATTTCCTTCCACATCCTGGGGAGGGGAAAGTTATCCCTGTGGGATCCACAGGACGATGAGCTGACGGAGCATCGGGGGAGGTCAGCCGCGTGTGGATTTGTGGCCAACCGCCCTCCACAGGATGTGGACAGAGAATTCGTCCACAGGGGAGGTACGGTCTTGTCCACCGGCCGCCCACAGGCAAGCCACTGTTGTCCCCAGCTTCTCCACACCCCTGTCCACTGTTCGGCAACGCAACACCCGCTCTCACCGGGCCGAGTGAAAGCCGTCACACCAAGTTGGCTGGTTGGGCTGTGGGGAACCGGGGTAAAGCTGGGGATGGCACTGGGGAGAAGTAGCCGTCTCCTGTGCATCGGGTGTGCAGAACTTCTGGCGGTCCACAGCATCGCCGGCTTATCCACGGCCGCCGCCCACAGGAGCAGTGGACAAAAAATCCGTGTTGACCTGCGCAAAAGCAGTTGTCCACGGTTTCCACAGCCCCTACTACTACGACCACGGATATCTACCGGGGAACTCGTTCGGAAACGGGGCCTGTGCACAAGTTGGCCGCCGGGCGTCCGGCATCGGTCGATCCGACTTGACCCCGAGCCGCACCGACTGTCGGTGGCGTGCGTCAGACTGGTCTCCGGCAACTCAGCCGACGACGAAGGCCAGCAGGGCGAGAGCCAGCAACAGCAGGAGGCGGTTCCGGTGAAGATCCGGGTGGAGCGCGATGTACTCGCGGAGGCAGTGGCCTGGGCGGCCAAGAGCCTCCCGGCCCGTCCGCCGGTGCCCGTCCTCGCGGGCCTGCTGCTGAAGGCGGAGGACGGCGCGCTGAGCCTCTCCGGCTTCGACTACGAGGTCTCCGCACGGGTCTCGGTGGACGCAGAGGTGGAAGAGGAGGGCACGGTCCTCGTCTCCGGCCGGCTGCTCGCCGACATCTGCCGCGCCCTCCCCAACCGCCCGGTGGAGATTTCCACCGACGGTGTACGAGTGACCGTCGTCTGCGGCTCCTCGCGGTTCACCCTCCACACCCTTCCTGTGGAGGAGTACCCGGCGCTGCCCGCCATGCCCACCGCCACCGGCACCGTCCCCGGTGAGGTCTTCGCTGCGGCCGCCGCCCAGGTCGCCATCGCCGCCGGCCGTGACGACACCCTCCCGGTGCTCACCGGCGTACGGATCGAGATCGAGGGCGACACCGTCACCCTGGCCTCCACCGACCGCTACCGCTTCGCCGTGCGTGAGTTCCTGTGGAAGCCGGAGAGCCCGGACGCCTCCGCGGTCGCGCTGGTCCCGGCCAAGACCCTGCTGGACACCGCCAAGTCCCTGAGCAGTGGCGACACGGTCACGCTCGCGCTGTCCGGCTCCGGGCAGGGCGAGGGCCTGATCGGTTTCGAGGGCGCCGGACGGCGGACGACGACGCGTCTGCTGGAGGGCGACCTGCCGAAGTACCGCACGCTCTTCCCGACCGAGTTCAATTCCGTCGCCGTGATCGAGACCGCCCCGTTCGTCGAGGCCGTCAAGCGTGTGGCGCTGGTGGCCGAGCGGAACACCCCGGTCCGGCTGAGCTTCGAGCAGGGTGTGCTGATCCTGGAGGCCGGCTCCAGTGATGATGCACAGGCTGTGGAGAGGGTGGACGCGGATCTGGACGGCGACGACATCTCGATCGCCTTCAACCCCGGCTTCCTCCTGGAAGGCCTGTCGGCCATCGACTCCCCGGTGGCGCAGCTGTCCTTCACGACCTCGACCAAGCCCGCGCTGCTGAGCGGCCGGCCGGCCAAGGACGCCGAGGCGGACGACGCGTACAAGTACCTGATCATGCCGGTGCGGCTGTCGGGCTGACGGCCGTGCGTGCGACCCGCGGCGCTCAGCCGCCGTGGGTCGCCGGTGCCCTGGCCCCGCCCCGTGTGGCGACCGGCTGAAGGGCCCCTGATGAGCGGCTGAGCCCACAGGTGTGCACGGACCTGCGGGCGTAGGCTCGGACTCGGGTACGACAGCAACGACTACGTGCAAAGAGGGTCTCTGATGGAGCTCGGTCTCGTCGGTCTCGGCAAGATGGGCGGCAATATGCGCGAGCGCATTCGCCGCGCCGGCCACACCGTCATCGGATACGACCGCAACCCGGACCTGGCGGATGTCAACAGCCTGCAGGGGCTTGTGGACAAGCTCAAGGGTCCGCGGGTGGTCTGGGTGATGGTGCCGGCCGGTGCCGCCACCCAGTCCACGATCGACGAGCTGGCCGAGCTGCTGTCGCCGGGCGACATCGTCGTCGACGGCGGCAACTCCCGCTGGACCGACGACGAGAAGCACGCCGAGGAGCTGAAGGCCAAGGGCATCGGCTTCGTCGACTGCGGTGTCTCCGGCGGCGTCTGGGGCCTGGAGAACGGCTATGCGCTGATGTACGGCGGCGAGAAGGACGATGTCGCCACGGTGCAGCCGATCTTCGACGCCCTCAAGCCCGAGGGCGAATTCGGTGCGGTGCATGCGGGCAAGGTCGGCGCCGGCCACTTCGCCAAGATGGTCCACAACGGCATCGAGTACGCGATGATGCAGGCCTTCGCCGAGGGCTGGGAGCTGCTGGAGAAGGTCGACTCCGTCACGGACGTCCGCGAGATCTTCCGCTCCTGGCAGGAGGGCACGGTCATCCGTTCCTGGCTGCTCGACCTGGCCGTCAACGCCCTCGACGACGACGAGCACCTCGAGAAGCTGCGCGGCTTCGCCGCCGACTCCGGCGAGGGCCGCTGGACGGTCGAGGCCGCGATCGACAATGCCGTGCCGCTGCCCGCGATCACGGCCTCGCTCTTCGCCCGCTTCGCGTCCCGTCAGGACGACTCCCCGCAGATGAAGATGATCGCCGCGCTGCGCAACCAGTTCGGCGGCCACGCGGTCGAGAGCAAGAAGTAGCACGCAGCAGTTAGAAGCAGTACGAAACCGCAGGAACAGCCGGGGGAGGTCGGCGCTCAGTCATGCATGTCACGCATCTGTCCCTCGCCGACTTCCGCTCGTACGCCCGGGTCGAGGTTCCGCTCGAACCGGGCGTCACGGCTTTCGTGGGACCCAACGGACAGGGCAAGACCAATCTGGTCGAAGCGGTCGGCTATCTCGCCACGCTCGGCAGCCACCGGGTCTCCTCGGACGCGCCGTTGGTGCGGATGGGCGCCGAGCGAGCGGTCGTCCGGGCCGCGGTCGTTCAGGGCGACCGGCAGCAGCTGATCGAGCTGGAGCTCAATCCGGGCAAGGCGAACCGCGCCAGGATCAACAGGTCCTCGCAGGTCAAGCCGCGGGACGTGCTGGGGATCGTGCGCACGGTGCTGTTCGCGCCGGAGGACCTGGCGCTGGTCAAGGGCGATCCGGGGGAGCGGCGGCGCTTCCTGGACGAGCTGATCACCGCGCGTTCGCCGCGGATGGGCGGGGTGCGGGCCGACTACGACCGCGTGCTCAAGCAGCGCAACACCCTGCTGAAGACAGCCGCGCTGGCCCGCCGGCACGGTGGCCGGCAGATGGATCTGTCGACGCTGGACGTCTGGGACCAGCATCTGGCGCGGGCCGGTGCCGAGCTGCTGGCGCAGCGGCTCGATCTGATCGCCGCGCTGCAGCCGCTCGCGGACAAGGCCTACGAACAGCTGGCGCCGGGCGGCGGACCGCTGGCGCTGGAGTACCGCGGTTCCGCGGGCGAGGCGATGGCCGCCGCCGGGACCCGCGAGGAGCTGTACGGCGTGCTGCTGGCCGCGCTCGGCGAGGCCCGTAAGCAGGAGATCGAGCGCGGGGTGACGCTGGTCGGCCCGCACCGCGACGACCTGGTGCTCAAGCTGGGCCAGCTCCCGGCGAAGGGCTATGCCAGCCACGGCGAGTCCTGGTCGTATGCGCTGGCGCTGCGGCTGGCGTCGTACGACCTGCTGCGGGCCGAGGGCAATGAACCGGTGCTCGTCCTCGACGATGTCTTCGCCGAGCTGGACGCGCGGCGCCGCGAGCGGCTGGCGGAGCTGGTGGCGCCGGGCGAGCAGGTGCTGGTGACGGCGGCGGTGGAGGACGATGTGCCGGGGGTGCTGG
This sequence comes from Streptomyces sp. 2323.1, assembly GCF_900221035.1. Classification (NCBI taxonomy): domain Bacteria; kingdom Bacillati; phylum Actinomycetota; class Actinomycetes; order Kitasatosporales; family Streptomycetaceae; genus Streptomyces; species Streptomyces sp. 2323.1. The sequence continues at coordinate 3,999,006 of NZ_LT907981.1, forward strand.
CCGGGGCGCGCTACGCGGTGTCCGACGGCGCCGTGGAGAAGGTGACCCCGTGAGCGAGGAGCAGCCCGAGCGGCCCAAGGCCCCGGAGCTCTCCGGTGTGGATCTGGCCCGTCAGGCGCTGGTGGCCGCCAAGGAGCAGGCGCGGGCGCGGGGCGCGGCCGCGCAGCAGAAGAAGCAGGCCAGGCGCGGTGGGCTGCGGTCGGGCGCGCGGGCGGACGGCCGCGATCCGCTGCCGCTCGGTGCGGCGATCAACCGGCTGATCACGGAGCGCGGCTGGGAGACCCCGGCGGCGGTCGGCGGGGTGATGGGGCGCTGGCCGCAGCTGGTCGGGCCCGAGGTGGCGCAGCACTGCGAACCGCAGAAGTACGACGAGGACGCCCGGGTGCTGACCGTGCAGTGCGATTCGACGGCGTGGGCGACGCAGCTGCGGCTGCTGGCCCCGACGCTGGTGGCACGCCTCAACGAGGACCTGGGCCACGGCACCGTAAAGGTGATCAAGGTGCTGGGCCCCGGCGGTCCCGCCCGGCGCTACGGAGCGCTGCGGGCACCGGGAAGCAAGGGCCCCGGCGACACCTACGGCTGAGCCCCCGGCCCCGTGGGTGACGTGCGGCGGAACCCCTGCATACGGGTGAGGCGGGTGAGACTGCGCTCACGGTAGCCGCCGGTTGACAGCCGGAAGCGCTGAGTGCCCGTGTGAGCGTCCTGAGGCCCCTTCTCGGATATGGGGAGTCGGCGGACGCCAGTTCAGGGCGGCACATGACGACTCAGGTGCCTGCAAACCCCCATGAGTGTCGGCGCTACCGGTAGACTGGTGCCAATCCCGCCCACTCGCGGAACATGTCGAACGACGCAGCCGCTCCCGCCTGTCTTCCCAGGGGTGATCCCCACAGGCGCGGAAGGGCTCGTGCTGTGCCAGAAAGGGCGCTTCGTGGCCGACTCCGGCGACCTCAACGAGAACAACACGGCTTCTACAGAAGAGGGGGTTCCGGCCGGCGCCCTGGGCGACTCCTCGGTGGAGAAGTCGTACGACGCCAGTGCGATCACCGTCCTCGAAGGCCTGGACGCGGTCCGCAAGCGCCCCGGCATGTACATCGGCTCGACGGGCGAGCGCGGTCTGCACCACCTCGTGCAAGAGGTCGTCGACAACTCCGTCGACGAGGCGATGGCCGGCCATGCGGACACCATCGACGTGACGATCCTGCCGGACGGCGGCGTCCGCGTGGTCGACAACGGCCGCGGTATCCCCGTCGGCATCGTGCCGTCGGAGAACAAGCCGGCCGTCGAGGTCGTGATGACGGTGCTGCACGCGGGCGGCAAGTTCGGCGGCGGCGGCTACGCGGTCTCCGGTGGTCTGCACGGCGTGGGTGTGTCCGTCGTGAACGCGCTGTCGCAGCGGGTGGCGGTCGAGGTCCGCACGGACGGCCACCGCTGGACGCAGGAGTACAAGCTCGGTGTGCCGACCGCGCCGCTGGCCAAGCACGAGGCCACCGAGGACTCCGGCACGTCGGTGACGTTCTGGGCCGACGGTGACATCTTCGAGACCACCGAGTACAGCTTCGAGACGCTGTCCCGGCGCTTCCAGGAGATGGCGTTCCTCAACAAGGGTCTGACGATCGCGCTGACGGACGAGCGCCCGGACCATGTGGACGAGGAGGGCAAGCCCCTCGCGGTCCGCTACCACTACGAGGGCGGCATCGTCGACTTCGTGAAGTACCTGAACTCCCGCAAGGGAGAGCTGGTGCACCCCACGGTCATCGACGTGGAGGCCGAGGACAAGGAGCGGCTGCTCTCGGTCGAGCTGGCGATGCAGTGGAACACCCAGTACAGCGAGGGTGTCTACAGCTTCGCGAACACCATCCACACGCATGAGGGCGGTACGCACGAGGAGGGCTTCCGTGCGGCGCTGACGGGTCTGATCAACCGTTACGCACGTGACAAGAAGCTGCTGCGCGAGAAGGACGACAACCTCACGGGCGAGGACATCCGCGAGGGTCTGACGGCGATCATCTCGGTCAAGCTCGGCGAGCCGCAGTTCGAGGGCCAGACCAAGACGAAGCTGGGCAACACCGAAGCCAAGACCTTTGTGCAGAAGGTCGTCCACGAGCACCTCACGGACTGGCTGGACCGCAACCCCAACGAGGCCGCGGACATCGTCCGCAAGGGCATCCAGGCGGCGACGGCCCGGGTCGCGGCCCGTAAGGCGCGCGATCTGACCCGCCGTAAGGGCCTGCTGGAGACCGCGTCGCTGCCGGGCAAGCTGAGCGACTGCCAGTCCAACGACCCGACCAAGTGCGAGATCTTCATCGTCGAGGGTGACTCCGCCGGCGGCTCGGCCAAGTCCGGCCGTAACCCGGAGTACCAGGCGATCCTGCCGATCCGCGGCAAGATCCTCAATGTCGAGAAGGCCCGGGTCGACAAGATCCTGCAGAACAACGAGGTCCAGGCGCTGATCTCGGCCTTCGGCACCGGAGTCCACGAGGACTTCGACATCGAGAAGCTCCGCTATCACAAGATCATCCTGATGGCGGACGCCGACGTCGACGGTCAGCACATCAACACCCTGCTGCTGACCTTCCTCTTCCGCTTCATGCGGCCGCTGGTCGAGGCCGGGCACGTCTACCTCTCCCGTCCGCCGCTCTACAAGATCAAGTGGGGCCGGGACGACTTCGAGTACGCCTACTCCGACCCGGAGCGGGACGCGCTGATCGAACTCGGCAAGCGGAGCGGCAAGCGCATCAAGGACGACTCGGTCCAGCGCTTCAAGGGTCTCGGTGAGATGAACGCCGAGGAGCTGCGCATCACGACCATGGACACCGACCACCGTGTCCTGGGTCAGGTCTCGCTGGACGACGCGGCCCGCGCGGACGACCTGTTCTCGGTGCTGATGGGTGAGGACGTCGAGGCACGCCGCTCGTTCATCCAGCGCAACGCCAAGGACGTCCGCTTCCTCGACATCTGAGCCCTGTCGGCCCGTACAACAGCCGCAGCTCGAAAGGACTTTGAACCACCATGGCCGACGAGAACACCCCCGTGACCCCGGACGGCGTGACCGCCGAGGGCACGCCCGCCGCCATCGAAGGCGTGGGCATGCGCGTCGAGCCCGTCGGGCTCGAAACGGAGATGCAGCGCTCCTACCTCGACTACGCGATGTCCGTCATCGTCTCGCGTGCGCTGCCCGACGTACGCGACGGCCTCAAGCCGGTGCACCGCCGGGTGCTGTACGCGATGTACGACGGCGGCTACCGCCCCGAGAAGGGCTTCTACAAGTGCGCCCGCGTCGTCGGCGACGTCATGGGTACGTACCACCCGCACGGCGACTCCTCGATCTACGACGCCCTGGTCCGCCTGGCGCAGTCCTGGTCGATGCGGATGCCGCTGGTCGACTCCAACGGCAACTTCGGTTCTCCGGGCAACGACCCGGCCGCGGCCATGCGGTACACCGAGTGCAAGATGGCGCCGCTGTCGATGGAGATGCTCCGGGACATCGACGAGGAGACCGTCGACTTCCAGGACAACTACGACGGCCGTAACCAGGAGCCGACGGTCCTGCCGGCCCGGTTCCCCAACCTGCTGATCAACGGCTCGGCCGGTATCGCGGTCGGTATGGCCACCAACATCCCGCCGCACAACCTCCGTGAGGTCGCCGCCGGTGCCCAGTGGGCGCTGGAGCACCCGGAGGCCTCCCATGAGGAGCTGCTGGAGGCGCTGATCGAGCGGATCAAGGGCCCGGACTTCCCCACCGGCGCCCTGGTGGTCGGCCGCAAGGGCATCGAGGAGGCCTACCGCACCGGCCGCGGTTCGATCACGATGCGCGCGGTGGTCGAGGTCGAGGAGATCCAGAACCGCCAGTGCCTGGTGGTCACCGAGCTGCCCTACCAGGTCAACCCGGACAACCTCGCACAGAAGATCGCCGACCTGGTCAAGGACGGCAAGGTCGGCGGCATCGCGGACGTCCGCGACGAGACCTCCTCGCGTACCGGCCAGCGCCTGGTCATCGTCCTCAAGCGGGACGCGGTCGCCAAGGTCGTCCTCAACAACCTCTACAAGCACACCGATCTGCAGACCAACTTCGGTGCCAACATGCTCGCGCTGGTCGACGGGGTGCCCCGCACGCTCTCGCTGGACGCGTTCATCCGCAACTGGGTCACGCACCAGGTCGAGGTCATCGTCCGCCGGACGAAGTTCCGGCTGCGCAAGGCCGAGGAGCGGGCGCACATCCTGCGCGGTCTGCTCAAGGCGCTGGACGCCATCGACGAGGTCATCGCGCTGATCCGGCGCAGTGAGACCGTCGAGGTGGCGCGTGAGGGCCTGATGGGCCTGCTGGAGATCGACGAGATCCAGGCGAACGCGATCCTGGAGATGCAACTGCGCCGGCTGGCCGCCCTGGAGCGCCAGAAGATCACCGCCGAGCACGACGAGCTGCAGCGCAAGATCAGCGAGTACAACGCGATCCTGGCCTCCCCGGAGCGCCAGCGCCAGATCATCAGCGAGGAACTTGCCGCGATCGTCGAGAAGTTCGGCGACGACCGGCGCTCCAAGCTGGTGCCCTTCGAGGGCGACATGTCCATCGAGGACCTGATCGCCGAGGAGGACATCGTCGTCACGATCACCCGTGGCGGCTATGTGAAGCGCACCAAGACCGACGACTACCGCTCGCAGAAGCGCGGCGGCAAGGGCGTGCGGGGCACGAAGCTCAAGGAAGACGACATCGTCGACCACTTCTTCGTCTCCACGACCCACCACTGGCTGCTGTTCTTCACGAACAAGGGCCGGGTCTACCGCGCCAAGGCGTACGAGCTCCCCGACGCGGGGCGCGATGCCCGGGGTCAGCATGTGGCCAATCTCCTCGCCTTCCAGCCGGACGAGCAGATCGCGCAGATCCTGGCGATCCGCGACTACGAGGCCGCGCCGTATCTGGTGCTCGCCACCAAGGCCGGCCTGGTGAAGAAGACGCCGCTCAAGGACTACGACTCGCCCCGCTCCGGCGGTGTGATCGCGATCAACCTGCGCGAGCAGGAGGACGGCACGGACGACGAGCTGATCGGCGCCGAGCTGGTCTCGGACACCGACGATCTGCTGCTGATCAGCAAGAAGGCACAGTCGATCCGGTTCACCGCGACCGACGACGCGCTGCGCCCGATGGGCCGGGCCACCTCCGGTGTGAAGGGCATGAGCTTCCGCGAGGGCGATGAACTGCTCTCGATGAACGTGGTCCGCGCCGGTACGTACGTCTTCACCGCGACGGACGGCGGCTACGCCAAGCGCACTCCGGTCGACGAGTACCGTGTCCAGGGCCGTGGCGGTCTGGGCATCAAGGCCGCCAAGATCGTGGAGGACCGGGGTTCCCTGGTCGGCGCGCTGGTCGTCGAGGGCACCGATGAGATCCTCGCGATCACGCTCGGCGGTGGCGTGATCCGTACGCGGGTCAACGGAGTGCGGGAGACCGGCCGTGACACCATGGGCGTCCAACTGATCAACCTGGGCAAGCGGGATGCCGTCGTCGGCATCGCACGGAACGCAGAGGCCGGCCGTGAGGCCGAAGAGGTCGACGGGGTCGAGGCGCCCGAGGAGACCGACGCGGCCGAGGGAACCGAGCCCACAGTGGCCGAGGGCGAGCAGCCCGCGGCGGAGTAGTACGAGGAGTAGGTCGTGAGTGGAGCCACGGGCGCTGCAGCGGGTGGATCGGGAGCCGGAAAGGACTCCTCGTCCGGACCCGCGACCGTGACGGATGACAGCGCCCGTGGCTCCGCCGTTTCTGACACCGGCCCCCGAGACGAGGGCTCTCACCAGGGGGGACCCGTGACCGATACCCGTCAGCCGCAACCGCAGCCCCAAGGGCGGCCGGAGAGCGGCTCCGCACAGCCGTACGAGCCTCCTCAGGCGTATGCCACCGGCGGCGGCCAGCAGGGCGGGCCCGCGGTCCGCCTGCCGCGCACCGGCGCCCGTACGGCCCCGCGGACCCGCAAGGCCCGGCTGCGGGTGGCCCGCGCCGATCCGTGGTCGGTGATGAAGGTCAGCTTCCTGCTCTCCATCGCGCTGGGCATCTGCACGGTCGTGGCCGTCGCGGTGCTGTGGATGGTCATGAACGCCATGGGCGTCTTCACCACGGTCGGCGGGACGATCAGTGACGCGACCGGCTCCGGCGACGGTTCCGGCTTCGATCTGCAGTCTTTCCTGTCGCTGCCGCGGGTGCTGCTGTTCACCTCGATCATCGCGGTGATCGATGTGGTGCTGGCGACCGCGCTGGCCACGCTCGGTGCCTTCATCTACAACCTGTCGGCGGGCTTCGTCGGCGGTGTCGAGCTCACCCTCGCCGAGGACGACTGAGCCCGCGCGGACGGGTGTGCGGAAGGCTCCCGGATCCGATTTTGGGAACGCCTCTGAAGTGCGCTAATCTTTCGGTGCAGCGAACGCGCGGCTATAGCTCAGACGGTTAGAGCGCTTCCCTGATAAGGAAGAGGCCCCAGGTTCAAGTCCTGGTAGCCGCACTGCACAGTCGGCCCGGCCGGAGAATTCTCCGGCCGGGCCGATTCGTTGTACGCGGGCGGAAGTTGGCTCGCGGCGGGCGCCGCGGGCGAGGTGTTGCCGACTGTGGGCTAGGTAACCGATCGGTATCAACCGGTGTGTATCATCGGCCGACATAGGTCCCCTACGTCAACGAAAGACGAGGTCGCGCGGTGAAGAAGCTTCTCCTGGTCGCACTGGCCGCCATCGGCGGGCTCCTCGTGTACCGCCAGATCCAGGCGGATCGCGCCGAGCAGGATCTGTGGACGGAGGCGACCGACTCCGTGCCCGCAGGTTCGGGTGTCTGAGACCCCACACGCACAGCACATTCGTACGGACCCCGACTGCCCCTGGGTGGTCGGGGTTTCGTGCATCCGGGGCGGGCGGCGCGGTCTCCGGTGGCGGGGCCGGCGGTGGCGCCGGGGCGGCTGATGGTCGTTGCGGGACCGTGACGGTGACCCCTTGGGTTTGCTAAAGCACACCATTAGCTTGCATAAGCAAAGATTCTGTCGGTGGAGAGACCAGCAGGACGCAAGGGGGAGCAGGGCATGGCGCGACGATCACGCAGGGGGGTGCCGGCGTTGCTCGGGGGGCTGCTGCTGGCCCTGACCGCCGGGCCGCTGCAGGCCGGCGCGGCCACACCGGCCAGGGGACCGGCCGCCGAGGGCACCGGGATGGTGATGGTGCTCGACGCCTCCGGCTCGATGGCCGGCAAGGACGGTTCCGGCGGCACCCGGATCGACGCCGCCCGTAAGGCCGTCGGCACGGTCGTCGACGCGATGCCCGACGGCTACCCGACCGGCCTGCGGGTCTACGGTGCCGACAAGCCCAAGGGGTGCGACGACACCCGGCTCGCCCAGCCGGTCGCCGCGCTTGATCGGGCGGGCCTCAAGAAGGCCGTGGCGGGCGTCCGGCCCCAGGGCGACACCCCCATCGGGCTCTCCCTGCGCAAGGCGGCCGCGGACCTTCCCCGTCCTGCCGCCGGTTCGCTCGGCACGCGCACGATCCTGCTGATATCCGACGGCGAGGACACCTGCCGGACGCCGCAGCCCTGCAAGGTCGCCGCCCAACTCGCCGCATCCGGTGTCGATCTGCACATCGACACCGTCGGCTTCCAGGTGGCGGGCAGGGCCCGTACACAGCTGGAGTGCATCGCCAAGGCGGGCAACGGTCGGTACTACGACGCCCCGGATGCCAAGGCGCTCGCCCGTCAGCTCCAGCGGGCCGGCCAACTCTCCGCGGACGGCTACCGGTTCAAGGGGAAGCAGGTCCGCGGCACGGCGACCCGGGGCGGGGCACCGGTCCTCGCACCTGGCCAGTATCTGGATTCCCTCGGGCCCAACGAGGAGCGTTACTACGCCACCGACCTGGATGCCGCCTCGGCGGCCGACTTCTCGGCGACCGTGGTGCCTCCGTCCGGCGCGGCCGTCGGCCTGCTCGATGCGCTGCACACCCGGGTCGCGTACGGCAGCGACGGCGTCTGCGACTCCACCACCGCGCTGTTCGCACAGCGGGAGGGCGCGGCACCGCTGACGTCGGGCGTCAGCCGGATACCCACGCAGAGAGGCACGGGCAGCTGTGACAAGGCCGGGCGGTACTGGCTGGTCGTCGAGCGCAAGGCCGCCCGGGGCTCGGACGCCGCACGGTGGCCGCTGGAGCTGACGTTTCACGTGGAACATCCGCTGAAGAAGGGCGTCACGCCCGCACAGTCCGCACCGGAGTACGGCGCGGGCGGCAAGGACGCCACGCTGCCCGCCACCGCCCCTGAGGACGTCACCGGCGGCACCGGCTTCAATGACGCCCGCACGCTGCACCAGGGCGTCTGGCGGGACAAGATCCTGCCGGCGCAGACCCTTTGGTACAAGGTGCCGGTCGGCTGGGGCCAGCAGCTGCGCTATGACGTGGAGTTCGCCAACGAGCCGAGGACCAAGGGCTACCGCGCCGCTCCGTCCTACGGCGCCACCCAGGTCTACACACCGTTCCGCACACCGGTCGGCAACGGCACCGGTGAATTCAGTCCCCACGTGCCCTACAACGGCCGGTCGGCGTCGCTCAGCATGGGGACGGTCCCGGTCGCCTGGACCAACCGCTACGAGGCACACCCCAACGTCCGTCCCGTGCACCAGAACGGCGACTTCTACCTCGCGGTGACGCTGGGCGCCCGCGCCTCCCAGATCGCGGAGAATCCGCAGATCGGCGTGGTGCTGCGGGTCGCCGTGCTGGGCAAGGAGAAGGACGGTCCGCAGACCGGGGCGTCGGTGTCCGAGGCCTCCCGGAGGGAATCCGGGCCCTCGGCGGACGTCGCGCAGGACAGCGGGGGAGGATGGTCCACAGGCCGTGTGGTGGCGGTCGCCGTCGGCGGGGTGGGCGTACTGCTGCTGGCCGGCCTGGCGCTGTCCTACGTACGGCCCCGCCGTCGGCCGGCCGCTGCCGACGGGGACCCGGATCCGAGGAGGGGTGGCTCGTGGTGACGGCGCGCACGACGCACAGGGGCATCGCCGTGCTGGCGACGCTCGCCGCGGTGGCGGTGCTGCCGGGGACGGTGGGCGTGGCCTCGGCCGACGCGGTCCCCGGCTACCGCACCGCGGACGGCGCCACGCAGATCGGGGGCACCCCCAGCACCGACGACGCACCGCAGCTGAAGCCCGGACTGCACACCGACGCCATCAAGCGCGGCGAGCAGAAGTACTACGCCGTCACCCTGGACGACCGGACGAACGCGTACTTCTCGGCCGTCGTGGCGCCCCGGCCCGGCACCAAGGTCGAGGACTACGGTGACAAGCTCACCATCAACGTCCAGGACAGCAGCGGCAATACCTGTGACACGGGAGCCAGCCCGTTCTTCCGCGGCGGTGGCATGGCCTATCCGATCGCCGACTACGCCACCCGCCGCATCGGCGCCGACCGCCCGGACTGCCAGAAGGCCGGCCCGTACTACCTGGTGCTCAAGAGGGAGGGCGCGGCGACCTCCGGGCCCGACACCTGGCCGATCGAGCTGGACTACCTCGAAGAGCCCCCGCTCAAGGGCAGCACGCCCGCCCGGCCCGGCCAGGGCACCTGGAGCACCGCGACGCCCGCACCGCGCACCGACCCCACCAAGCGCGCCGCCAGGGGAGGCACCGGCTTCAACGATGCCGGCTCGGTGGCCACCGGAGTCTGGACGGACCGGATCAGGCCCGGCGAGACCCGCTTCTACCGCGTCCCGGTGGACTGGGGCCAGCGCCTCAACCTCAGCGCGGAGCTGCCGAACGCCACCGGCAAAACCACCGGATTCGTCGGCAACGCCCTGGGGCTGGGCATCTACAACCCGGCCCGCGGCGCGGTCGGCACCGCCACCTTCGTGCCGTACGGCGGCAAGCCCGCCGCCGCCAAGCAGTTCACCGCGCCGGTCGACTACGGCAACCGCTTCAACCCGGTCGATGCGGTCAGCGCGATGCGGTTCGCGGGCTGGTACTACCTCGCGGTCTCCCTGCACCCCGATGCCGCGCAGTACTTCCCCAAGGGCACGGACCTCACGCTCCGGGTGGACGTCCGGCTCCACCCCAAGGCCGGGCCCGGCTACACCAAGCCGGCCGGCACCTTCTCCGTCACGCCCGAGGACCAGGAGACGGCGCGCAAGGGACAGACCGCACAGGAGGCGGCGACGAGCGGCACGCTGATGACGGTGGCCTACGCCGGGATCGGCACCGGGGTGGTGCTGCTGGCGGGGCTCGGAACGTGGACGCTGGTGGCCCGGCGGCAGGCGCCGCGTGCGGTCGGCGTGGCGGGGGCCTCCGGCGAGCCGCCGGCACCGCCCGCGCTGCCGGGGCAGTCGACCCGGACCACGCAACAGGGGCAGCGGGGCGCGCAGTTCGGGCCGCCACGGGGCTGGTAGCGGGCGGCGGGCCGTCCCGCACCGGCCCGTGGCGGTGTGTCAGGCGGTCAGCAGCGCCCAGACGCCGACCGCGATGCACAGCAGGGCCACGATCAGCACCGGGACCGCGACCTTCGCGGGTGGCCCCGGCCTCCGGTACGGGGTGGGGGGCGCCGCGGCCGGCGCGGCGACGGCTGACCCGGCCGGGGGCCGGCCGGGGACCGGCTGCGGACCCGCCGTGTAGGGGCGGGTCGCGGAGTGCTCCGGGTGGACGGCGGCCGTCGGCTCGTACGCGGGGGCCGGCGGCGGCAGGGGCACGCCGGACGAGGTGCCCGGCCCGACGGGGCCCGCCGGGGCGGCCGGGGCGCCATGGCCGGTGGACGTACCGCCGTGGCCCGTCGGCGTACCCACGTGTCCCGTGGAGGGACCCCCATGTCCCGTGGCTGGGCCCACCTGGCCCGGCGGCATGCTGCCATGACCCGTGGACGTCGCTCCATGGCCCGTCGGCGTCGCTCCGTGGCCCGTGTGCGCCGTGCCCGGCGGCGACGGCGGCACCGGCGTGGGGGCGGGCGCAGGAGTGGGCGTGGGCGAGGTGCTCGGCTCCGGCGGTGCCAGCTGGAAGCTGCCGGTGTCGGACATGGAGACGTGTCCGGTGGACGCGGTGCCTGTGGTGGCGCCGGCGGTCGCGGGCCCCTGGGCGCCCCCGGCGGATCTCAGCGGCCCGTCCGGCCCGAAGCCGGCCGGCAGCGGGCCTATGTGGTCGAAGACCTCGACGATCTCGTCCTCGATGGTGATGTCCGGCAGCAGCTCGACGGCCGCGAGGATGGCCTTGCGCGCCCCTGTGGCCGTCCTGAAGCGGGCCTCCGGGTCGGGGTGCACCAGGGACGCCAGCACCTGCCACAGCGGCTCCGGCACGCCCTCGGGCGCGTTCGGGATGCCGCGCTCGGCGAAGACGTCGGTCAGCGCCTCGGCGTCCGGCTTGACGCCGGTGATCAGATAGAGCGCGACCAGGCCGACCGCGAACAGGTCGGCGGGGAAGTCCGGTTCGGCGCCCAGCATTTGCTCCGGCGCGAAGTAACCGGGTGTGCCCACCACGTAGTTGGCCTCGGTGAGCCGCGGCTCCCCCTTGCGCATCGCGATGCCGAAGTCCGACAGCCGCAGATGCGGACGGCCGGTACCGGTGGCCTCCAGCAGGATGTTCGCCGGCTTGATGTCACGGTGCACCACACCCTCCGCATGCACCGCGGTCAGCCCGGCCAGCAGCTGGTCCAGCAGGACGCACACGAACCGCGGCGGCAGCGGGCCGTAATCCCCGATCAGATGCGCCAGCGAGCCGCCGTTCACCAGATCCATGGTGAACAGCACCTTGTCGTCGTCCGCGGCCCAGCTCGCCGGGGCGAGCACATGCGGATGATCGATCCGCAGTGCCTGCTCGCGGACGAAGCGCAGCAGGGTGTGCGCATCGCTCTGTTGCAGCACCTTGGCGGCAACGTAGCGGCGGCGCCGGGCGTCCCAGGCGCGCCAGACCGCGCCCACCCCGCCCCGACCGATCGGGTCGATCAGTTCGTACCGGCCGGCGAAGATCTCACCCATGGCGCCCCGTCCGCTTTCTGAACTCGCAAGGTCCCCTGTGGCTAACTCTGGTGCGCTTCGTAGTGAGCGACCGCGTCCGCGGTACGGCCGGCACCGTAAACCCGGAGAAACTCTGCCAGTTCGGGGTGAGCGGGGGCGAGGGTGTTCGCCGCATCGATGATGTCCCCGGCGTCGGAGACGGACCGCAGGAGCGACTGGATCTCGCGCACCACGCGCCGCACCGTGGTCGCTCCGGTCGAAGACGTCTGCTGCGCGGTGTTGTTCAGCACCGAGCCCCCCGCCGTCTTCTTGATCTCCTCCATGCGGTCGGTCGCCTCGGCGGCGCTGACGCTGCCGTCCGCGACCTGGCCGGCCAGATCCTGCAGCGCTTGTACCCGCTGGACCACGGCCGGGTTGCCTATCTTTGCGCGCTGCCCGCTCATCAGCTGGGACAGCATCGGGGCGGACAGACCGAGCACCGAGGCAAGCCGGGCCTGGTTGAGACCGAGATCGTCGATGAGACGGCGGAACAGCGCACCCAGAGGTTCCCCGTACCAACTGCGCTGCAGCTCCCGGGCCCGCGCGGTGGCTTCCTGCTGTGCTGCGTCCATACCGTCTCCCCTGTTCTCCCCGGTCGCTTCGCTGCCGCGAATCTCGCGAAGCATCCTACGGAGAGCGACGGTGCGCGGCGATACCCGGTCGGGAAAGGGCCCGGACACCGGGTACCCTGGTGCGCGAAGGGGCCTTAGCTCAGTTGGTAGAGCGCTGTCTTTGCATGGCAGATGTCAGGGGTTCGACTCCCCTAGGCTCCACGTATAAATGCCCTCTGAACTGCGGAAACGCGGTTTCGGAGGGCATTTTGGTGTGTATGGGGGCGTACGTGTGCACACGCCGCGCCGGGGATCGCGACCGCGGGGCGTGCCGAGTTGTCTTCCCCGGCCCGACCGCTGACGGCCGGTGGTGCCGGCCGGCTCTCCCTGTGGCGTGCACCACGCCTTCCTCGCCGTACAGGGGCGTTCGTTTCACCGGGGCGGCAAGGACGTTCCGTCGAGGGCCTGTCCGGCAAGACGGGCGGCGCTCTTCAGGTGCTGGAGCATGAGCCGTACCGCGGGCACGGATTCGTAGGCGGGCAGGGTCAGGGCGACCACCTCCCGCTGGATGGTGGGCACGATCGGCACCAGGCGGACCGTCCCGGACGGCAGCGAGCTCAGCGCCAGCTCCGGCAGTACGGAGACCCCCATGCCCGCGCCGACCAGGCCGATCACTGTGGGGTAGTCATCGGTGGTCAGGTCCATCCGGGGGGTGAACCCGGTGCTCTCGCAGACCTTCACCACATGGCGGCGGCAGCTTGCGCAGCCGAGGATCCAGGTGTCGCCGGCCAGATCGGCGAGCTCCAGTTTTCCCGCGCCGGCGAGGTGATGGCCCTCGGGGAGCAGGCCGACGAGGCGGTCGGTCAGCAGGGGGTGCGCGGCCAGACCGTCCCAGTCGGCGTCTTCCTCTCCCTCCGTGCCGGGGTCCTCCGGATGCGCGCCGGGGGCCCGCGGAGCCGCGCCGGGAAGCTCCGGGTACCGGAAGGCCAGCGCGATGTCGCAGTCGCCGTTGCGCAGCATGGCGATGGCGCGCGGCGGCGTGGCCTCGCTGAGCGTGACCTCCACCTCCGGCCGCTCGGCACGCAGGGCGGCCAGGGCGGGCGGGATCACCGTGGAGGTGCCGCTGAGGAAGGAGACGAGCCGTACGCAGCCCGCGTGCAGGCCCGCGATGGCGGCTATCTCCTCCTCGGCCGCGGTCAGTCTGGCGAGAATGGAGGTGGCGTGCCGGGCGAGTATCTCGCCGGCTTCCGTGAGATGTGCGTCCCGCCCTGAACGGGCCAGAAGCGGTGTGCCCACGGATTTCTCAAGGGCTTTTATCTGCTGGCTGACTGCCGGTTGTGTGCATCTCAGCTCACGTGCTGCGGCGGTGAATGAACCGGCCTTCATCACGGCATGCAGTACACGAAGGTGGCGGGGCTCGATCACGCGGCGAGCATACGGAATTGCCGTGTTTCCGATCAACCCCTCAGTCGCCGGGGAAAGAGTGGCGGCGACCCGGGAAGCCTTCCGCTCGACGCCGGGCAGAACCGGATTATTCAAGTCCAGGTAAAGAGATGGGTGCGGAGAAATGGAGCAGAGAAATCCGGATGGGGTAGGCGCCCGCATTAAGTGGGACAAGTCGGGCAAGGGTTCGGCGACTTGTCCGCCGCAAAGGGTCTGAATGGGGCAGAGTGGACACCGTTTTCCGGCCTCCCAAATATCTTTTATGGATACCTAAAGGGCGTCTTGGATTGCGGTTCGGATCATGGCCGTATAGAACTGCCCGCATGCCTGCCGAGATCGTCACAACGGTCCATGGCACTTTCGGAGAAATTCTCCAGGGGTATACCTTTGGTGCGCATGGGTTCGAGCATTTTCTTTTCACTGCCCCAGTTGAGGAGTTGAAAAGCCAAGCTCGGCTGTGCCCGCATGACGGCACGGCTAAGGAGCGGCTCGGTATCACTCCGAGCGATCGGGTCAAAGCCCTTTCCGCTTTTGAATTGCTGAGCGCCGAGTTGGGATACGGCGCAACCGACTGCACTATCGAGATCGATTCCAACATCCCGGTGGCGAAGGGCTATGCCAGCTCCACCGCGGACATCCTGGCCACCGCGCAGCTCTGCATCCGCAGCCGCCACCCGGAGACCCCGGAGCCGGTCGTGCATGCGCTGGCGCTCTCCGTGGCCCGGCAGCTGGAGTACGGCGACTACCTCCTGCACCCCGGAGTCGCGGCCTGCGCCCAGCGCTCCCACCGGCTCCTGACCGCCTACCGCACTGACCTGCGCTGGACCCTCGTCGGCGTCGACGAGGGCGGCTGGGTGCGCACCGAGGAGTTCCACCAGGAGAGCCCCGAGGACCTGGGCAAGGCGCGCGTCTACGCGGAGCTCTTCGCGCAGCTCGACACCGCCCTGCGGGCCGACGACTACGCGGCCGCGGCCGAAGTCGCCTCCCGCAGCGCCGAGTTGCACAATGACCGGCTGCCCAAGAAGTCCCTGGAGGACCTGCGGCGGATCCAGTGCGACCTGGGCGCCCTGGGCGTCTGCATCGCGCACAGCGGAACCCTCGCGGGGCTCATCTTCTCCCGCCATCAGCCGGACCATGACCTGCGGGTCCGGGAATGCCGCTCGGAGCTGGAGTCCTGCGGATACAGCACCGAGACGTTCACCCTGAAAGAGGCCCAGCGTTGACGACCAGCACCACCAGCACGGCTCCGGAGCCGGGAGCCGCTCCCGAGCCGGCCGCGCAGGCCGCGAGCCCGCCCCGTACCCGGTCCCAGGCCCACTACCAGGGCATGGTGCTGCTCGCCGTGTGCTGCCTGGCCCTGGGCGGGGTGTTCGTACGGATCAGCGAGATCGGCCCGGTCGCGACCGGCGCCTACCGTTCGCTCTTCGCCGTCCCGCTGCTGCTCGGGATGTCCGTCGCGCTGTCCCGGCGCGCGGCCCGGACGGCCAAGGACGGCCCGGATGCGGGGACGAGCGCCGCCCCGGCCAAGCAGGCCAGGGTGACGCCGCGCGACCGCTTCCTGATCGTGCTCGGCGGGCTGTTCCTCGCGGCCGACCTGTGCCTGTGGAACATCTCGTTCCTCTACACCTCGCTGGCCGAGGCCAACCTCCTGGCCAATCTGGTGCCGTTCATCATCGCCCCGCTGATGTTCTTCCTCTTCCGGGACCACATTCCGTGGAAGCTGCTCTTCCCCGCGCTGCTGGCGCTCGGCGGCCTGTACATCCTCGTCATCCTGGGCACCGGCCTCGACCCGGAGCACCTGCGCGGTGATGTCCTCGCCCTGCTGACCGCCGTGTTCTACGCGCTGTTCCTCGTCGTGGCCAAGGGCCTGCGCGAGCGCTACGAGGCGACCCGCATCATGGCCACCCTGAGCCTGGCGTGCGCCGTGGCCTGCTTCGTCGTCGCCGCGGTCCTCGGCGAGCGCCTGTGGCCGACGACGGCCAAGGGCTGGCTGGTGCTGATCGCGCTCGCCGTGACCTCCCAGGTGCTCGGGCAGACCCTCATGGCGCACGCGGTGAAGTTCCTGCGGCTGCAGCTCGCCGCCGTCTACGTGCTGCTCCAGCCCGTCGCCGCGGCCGTGTACGGCTTCGTGCTGTTCGGCCAGGAACTCAGCCTGATCCAGCTGGCGGGCATCGCCATCCTCCTCATCTCGATCTTCTGGGCCAAGAACCTTCTGGAGGGCCGCTCATGACCGTCACCGCCGCGCCCCCGGACCGCGTCGATCCCTACGCCGTCCTCGACGGGCTCAGCCAACTGACCACCCTCACCGCCGGCCGCCTCGACGACAGCAGGCTCGTCCTGCGCGCCGTCCACGGCAGCCCCGCCACCGAGACCAGCTTCAAGTCGATCCTCGGCCTCGGCCTGCTGCTCCTGGCCAGGGAGCGCGGCCTGCTCGCCGAGGGCCAGCCGGTGATCGAGTCCACCTCCGGGTCGCTGGGCCTGGGCCTGGCCGCCGCGGGCCGTTTACTCGGCCACGAGATCCACCTGGTGTCCGACCCCGGCATCCCGGCCGTGACCCGGCGCAAGATCGAGCTGGCGGGCGGCGTGCTGCACCTCGTGCCCGAGCCGCACCCCGTACTCGGCTTCCAGCAGGCCCGGGACGACCTCCTGCAGCGGCTGCGGACGGAACACCCCGACTACTACTGGACCAACCAGAACGACAGCCCGCTCAACCCCGAGGTCTACACCCGCTGGGTGGTCCCCCACCTGGAGCGCACCCTGGACTTCGCGCGCATCGCTGCCGGGATCTTCTGCGTCGGCAGCGGCGGCCACTTCTCCGCGCTGTCCGCCATGCTGGAGGCCAAGGGCATCCGCTCCTACGTCGCCGACCGGCACGGCTCCATCACCTTCGGCGGCGACCCCGCCCCCAGCATCCTGCGGGGCACCGGCAATCAGAACCGCATACCGGCCGTCATCGACTCCGCCCGGGACCGCGTGACCGGCGTGTTCGAGGTGTCCGACGCCCAAGCCTGCGCCGGCGTCCAGGAGTTGGCGGCCCGCGGGATCAGCGTGGGCGGCTCCTCCGGCGTCTGCTACATGGGAGCCCGCCGGCTCGCCGCCGCGCTGGGGCCGAACGCCGAGGGGGAGATCCTCACCTTCTTCGCCGACCGCGGCGAACTCTATGGCACCACGCTTCTGAACTGGGGAGACCAGCAGTGATCGACGCCGCCCTGTGGAGCTCTTGCCCGCCCACCAAGCAGCTTTACCACCACGACCCTTACGCCACCACGGGCACCGCGACGGTCCTGCAGGTCAGTGACCGCTACGCGATCTTCGACCAGTCCGTCTTCTACGCCGAGTCCGGCGGCCAGGTCGCCGATCAGGGAACGGTCAACGGGCAGCGCGTCATCGACGTACAGAAGGCCGGTGGCCGCCCGTTCCAGCTGCCCAACGGTGAAGTCGCCACCATCGAGGCGGTGTTCTACCACGAGTTCGCGGAGCCCTGTGCGCTCACCATGGGCGAGCAGGTCACGATGGAGATCGACTGGGAGCGGCGGCTGCACAACATGCAGATGCACACCCTGGCGCACTTCCTCTTCCACGCGACCGGCGAATACCTGGAGTCCCAGGGCCTGACCCGGTCGACGCGCGGCTGCCACATCAGCGACAGCTCCGCCCGCTTCGACTTCAGCTGCGCGATCCCGACGGACGCCGTCCCCGGCATCCAGGAGCGCATCGTGGAGCTGCTGGCCGACTCCCCGGAGGCGACCGTCGACCCGCTGCCCGGCACGCAGGACGTCTTCGTGTGGCGCTCGGGAGACCTGGAGATCCCCTGCGGCGGTACGCACGTCCGCCACCCCAAGGAGATCCAGGGCACGGTGACCGTGCGTCGCCGCACCAAGGGCAAGGGCGGCACCCGGCTCTACATCGAACTGGACCGGAATGCCGCATGACCTCCGGGCGGCGAGGGCGCAGGAGCCCGTGGTCCGCTCTGCTCGTACGGCCTCCCCGGTCGATCTGCCGGAGCGGCCGCGCTTCATCACCGACCTCGATGTGCTGCGCGCCCGCCGCACCCTGAAGTGGCAGATCGGGCCGGACACCCCTGACCGCATCTGCCTCGGCGTCGCCGAGATGGACCTGTACCCACCGGAGTTCCTGCGCTCCGCCCTGGTCGAGGCCCTCGGCCTCGGCGAGACCGGATACGGCCTGCCCGAGGCGCAGGAGGCGGCGTGCGGGCGCTATCTGTCCGACCACCATGGCGCCGGCGTCGCCGGACTGCGCTGTACTACAGACGTGCTGACGGGGCTGCGCACCCTGATGCGGTCCGGTCTGGCCCCGGGAAGCCCCGTCATCGTCGAGACCCCGGTGTACGGCGATCTGTTCACGGTGGTCCGCGAGGCGGGCCTCGAACCGGTGGCGGTGCCCCTGCTCCGCACCGGGGCGCAGTGGCAGCACGACTGGGCGGCACTGGCCACCGCGGCCCGGGACGGCGCCCGGGGCTGGATCGTCTGCCAGCCGCACAACCCGGTCGGCCGGGCCTGGACCCTTCCGGAGATGTCGCAGGCCATCGCCGTGTGCCGGGAGCACGACCTGTTGTTGCTCGCCAATGAGGTGCACATTCCGCTGGGGATGCCCGGCCGCGCGATGCCCTCGGCGTTCGCGGACGGCGCCATTCACGGGGTACGCGCCTTCGGCCTCACCTCCGCGTCGAAGGCGTTCAACGTCCCCGGGCTGAAGAGCGCCACCGTCTACGGCTCCGAACGCTCCGCGGCCGCCCTCGCCGACCTGCCGCAGAGCCTTCTGGGCCGCCCGGGCAGTCTCGGCGCCATCGCCACCGTCGCCTGCTACGGGCCGGAGGGCGTCGCGTGGCTGCGCACCCTGCGCGAGGAACTCGCCGAGCGCGTCCGGCTCGTCCTCGACGAACTGGCGAGCCTGCCCGTGCGGGTCTCCGCGACCGCCCCCGAGGCCACGTACCTGGTGTGGGCCGAGGCCGACGGGGAGCAGGACGCGCGCCGGCTCGCCGCGGCGCTCGACACGAGCGGCATACACGTCCTCGTCGGGGAGAGCTTCGGCGGGACGGCGTTCGACCGCTGCTTCCGCCTCAACGCGGCAAGCCACCCGGCGGTCCTGCGCACGGCCTTCGCCCGGCTGCGGGCCGCGCTCCGCTGAGCGGACGTTCGTACGGGGCCGACGGCATCCTGACCTGCCTGGTTGACCCTGAGGCCGTACGCGAGCGGGCCGTGTCCACCACCCCCGTAACGGGAGGGCGGACACGGCCCGGTGAGCCGGTGGCGGTCGGGTCAGGGCGTGTTGCCGCGGCCGCGTTCCTCGGCCTCTGCCTCGGCCTGCTTGGCCTGGACCTCGGGGTCGAGCGAGGCGCCCTCGCTGCCGTCGACCGCGCTCAGCCGGCGGCGGTCGCTGACCTCCGTCGGCGCCGGCGGCTCGACCAGCCAGTCCGGGTTGGCCTGCTTGTCCCACCACTTCCAGGCGGCGATCGCACCGCCGGCCAGGATGCCCAGCACGGTGAGGCGCTTGGCGGCCTTGCCGCACTTGGCCCGCCGGCTGTGCTTCTTCTGGAGCTTGGCGATCTCCTTGGCCGTCACTTGGCCGCGGAGCGCGGCGAGCGCGGCGGTGCCGCGCGCGAGGGCCTCCTCGCGGACCGGCTCGGCCGCGGCGCGCGCGCTGGTCACGGCGTTCTCCAGCCGCGGTGCCGTGTAGTCGGCCGCCTGGCGGGCGGCCTTGCGGGTCCGGCGGGCCGCCCGGGTCGCCGCGGCGTCCACCTTGGGCGGCAGGGTGCCCCGGGCGTGCTCGAACCGGGGCTGCAGATGGGCGTCGTACTGCACGCGCGCCTGGTGGGCGGCCTCGGCCACCTTGGGAGCCGCTCGGGTACGAGCCTCGTGAGCGAAGTGCACGGCGGCGTCCTTGGCCGAACCGGCATACGGAGCCACCACCTCCGCGGCGTGCCGCACGCTGTCCCTGGCCGTACCGGTCGCGGCGCGCACGCTGTCCTTGCGGGTCACGGGATCCTCCTCCTCGGTGGCATGTCCGGGGCTAGGGGGGCTGGTCCCCCGTGTCTGCTGTATCGCCTGTCCACCCGTTTGAAGATCATGCCCGCTCAGACGTCATACGGCATGTGAGAGCGGGCATCCGGGTCATTGCGGACCTTCCGGAGCCTTGTTGACGACAATGCCACGGTTTGCCGCTTCAGGCGCAAGAAATCCGTACGAAGACCGTCAAGAGGTGGCGGTCGGACGACCGGGGAACATGCAGCGCACGCCGCGGATGCGAGCGGCGGCCGGGCGACGGCGTACAGCGGCGCGCAGCGCATCGAAGGGTGCCGGGCGGACGGCGGCCGGGCGGCGGGAAAGAGTGGCGCGCGGCTCGACAGGGGTGAGGGTCGGGCGACGGGCGGGCCGGTCCATGCGAGGATCGTGAACCGTCAGTGCAGACTTATGGAAGGTAGATCGTGGCTGAGCAGCTCTACGCCACCCTGAAGACGAACCAGGGCGACATCGAGATTCGGCTTCTGCCGAACCATGCACCCAAGACGGTCAAGAACTTCGTCGAGCTCGCCAACGGCGAGCGGGAGTGGACCCACCCGGCGACGGGCAAGAAGTCCACGGACCGCCTGTACGACGGCACCGTCTTCCACCGGGTGATCAGTGGCTTCATGATCCAGGGCGGCGACCCGCTGGGCAACGGCACCGGTGGCCCCGGCTACGAGTTCGGGGACGAGATCCACCCCGACCTGGCCTTCAACAAGCCGTACCTGCTGGCCATGGCCAACGCCGGCCCCGGCACCAACGGCTCGCAGTTCTTCGTCACCGTCGGCGCGACCGCCTGGCTGACCGGCAAGCACACCATCTTCGGTGAGGTCAGCAACGACGCGAGCAAGAAGGTCGTCGACGCGATCGCCGGCACCCAGACGAACCCGCGCACGGACCGTCCGGTCCAGGACGTCGTCATCGAGTCGGTGGTCATCGAGACCCGCTGAGCCGCGTCTTGTGCCCCGGCGGGAGCCGGGGAACCATTGCGCCCCGCCCGGTCGTACATCAGGCGGGGCGCGACGCTCGTCCGGAGCCGGGCGGGAGGGCGAGTGACGGGCGCCCGGACGGAGAAGAGGACGAGGGGATCGATGGACCAGGTGCCAGGCAGCCCACAGGAGCCGCGGGACGCGCAGGGCGACAACGGCCTGCCGGGCTGTTTCCGCCATCCGGACCGCCCGACCGGCATCCGCTGCACCCGCTGTGACAAGCCGATATGCCCGGAGTGCATGATCAGCGCCTCGGTCGGCTTCCAGTGCCCGGACTGCGTACGCAGCGGCACCGGCCGTGCGGCGCAGTCGACGGTGCCGCGCACGATCGCGGGCGGCACGATCGCGGCCGACCCCCGGCTGGTCACCAAGATCCTGCTGGGCCTCAACGTCGCCGTCTTCGTCGCCGTGATGGCGACCGGCGGTGCGCTGAGCCCGCTGGTCAACCAACTCGATCTGGTCGGCCTCGCCGCCGAACCGGGCGGGTACCACCTCGTCGGCGTCGCCGAGGGTGAGTGGTACCGCCTGCTGACCGCGATGTTCCTGCATCAGCAGGTCGCGCACATCGCGTTCAACATGCTCTCGCTGTGGTGGCTGGGACCGCCCCTGGAGGCGGCGCTCGGCCGGGCGCGGTTCATCGCGCTCTATCTGCTCGCCGGCCTGGGCGGCAGTGCCCTCTCGTACTTCCTCGCCGCGCAGAACCAGCCCTCGCTGGGTGCCTCCGGCGCGATCTTCGGGCTGCTCGGTGCCACCGCCGTCCTGCTGCGCCGGCTGCGGTACGACATGAAGCCGGTGCTGATCCTGCTCGGCCTCAACCTCGTCTTCACGTTCCTGTGGCCGAACATCGCCTGGCAGGCGCATGTGGGTGGCCTGGTCGTGGGCGCCGCGGTGGCCTTCGGGATGGTGCATGCGCCGCGCGACCGACGGACCCTGGTGCATGTCGCGACCTGCGCGGTGACGCTGCTCGCGATCGGCGCCGTGGTGTGGGTACGGACCCTTCAGCTCGTGGGCTGAGGAGTCCGTACCGCACGTTGTCCACAGTGCGTGGCCGATCTTGTGCATGCGGTGCGGAACTCTCGTTCCGCACCGCGCTGACCTGCGTTTCCCCAGTCGGGGCAGGGGGAGACGTGGTCCGAAGGGGGGAGTCGCCGATCACACCGGCGTCAACCTCCCGAGGGTTATCCACAGATCTTCTGAAGTTTTCCCCGGCTGTGGATAACCGTGTGGATGGCCTTGGGCAGGGCTTGCGCTACTTCCACTGGGTGGATACGCCGAAGCCCACCGCGATGAAGCCGAAGCCGCAGACGATGTTCCAGTTGCCCATGGCCCCGATCGGCAGACTGCCCTCGGACACATAGAACGTCACGATCCACACCAGCCCGATCAGGAACATCGCCAGCATCAACGGCGCCACCCAGCCACGGCCTGAGTTCATCTTCAGGTTGGTGGTCTTCGCCGGAGGCGGCGTGAAGTCGTCCTTCTTGCGGATCCGTGACTTCGGCACGAGGAACTCTCCTGTCGATGCGCTGCTCCCCCGCTCTCGTCCGTGCTCGAGCGGGTGGTGCCCCCATCCGCGGGGAGGTACGAGGTGTGCGCCGGGGCGCGGATGCGGTGGGGAGCGGATTCCTTTCCCGGGCGTCCGTTAGCGTAGTGCTTCCGCGGCGCCGTAAGGAGTAAGGGTACGTTGAGCAATTCCGCTGACTCCCCCGATCGCCCCGCCCGCTCCCGCCTGCGGCCTGTGCGCCTTCTCACTCTCGTCGTCTTCGCGCTCGCCGGGCTGCTGTTCTGGCTGAGCTTCGACACCGCGCGGGGCACGAATCTGCGCTCGGACGACTCGATGCTGCGGCTATCCGACCTCATCCAGGAACGCAGCCACAAGAACGGCTCCCAGGACGAGATCAACGCCACGCTGCGCGGCGAGGTCGACTCCCTCGCCCAGCGCGACAACGGCAATTCCAAGGCCGAGGAGGCCAAGCTCAAGGCGCTGGAGAAGAACGCCGGCACCAAGCCGGTCAAGGGCCAGGGCGTGACGGTCACGCTCACCGACGCCCCGCCGAACGCCACCGCCAAGATCCCCGGCATCCCCGAGCCGCAGCCCAACGACCTGGTCATCCACCAGCAGGACCTGCAGGCCGTGGTGAATGCCCTGTGGCAGGGCGGCGCCAAGGGCATCAAGGTCATGGACCAGCGGCTGATCTCCACCAGCGCGGTGCGCTGCGTCGGCAACACCCTGATCCTCCAGGGCCGGGTCTACTCCCCGCCGTACAAGATCACCGCTGTGGGCAACCGGGAGGCGCTCATCAACGCGCTGACCGCCTCCCCCGCCATCCAGAACTACCTCCAGTACGTGAACGCCTACGGCCTGGGCTGGAAAGTCGACCAGCACGAGGCGGTGACTCTGCCCGGCTACTCCGGCACAGTGGATCTCCACTACGCACAGCCTGTGAAGCCGTAGCCGCGCCCCCCGGGGCAGCGGGGAGGGGCGGGGCCGGATGACGCTGCGGGGCGGGACGGCGGCGCGGTGGATCGTGCGGACGCTCAGCGAAATCTGTGTCACCGTGGGCGCGCTCATCGTGCTCTTCGTGGCCTATCTCCTCTTCTGGACCGGCGTACGGGCCGACAGCGCCATGGCCGGCGAGATCGGCAGGCTCCAGGACCGGTGGTCCACGGGCCCGGTCCCCGCTCCCGGCCGCACCCCGGCCCCCGACGACAGCCCCACTCCGGCCACGCGGCCCCACGGCTACCCACCGGGCGCCTCCTTCGCCGTGATGTACATCCCGCGCTTCGGTGCCGACTGGGCCAAGCCCGTACTGGAAGGCACCGCGGCCGGCGTCCTCAAGCGTGGCCTGGGTCATTACGAGCGCACCGCGGACCTCGGCGCGCTCGGCAACTTCTCCGTCGCCGGGCACCGCCGCACCTACGGCGACCCGTTCAAGGACTTCCCACGGCTGCGTCCCGGCGACGCCGTGGTGCTCACCGACGGCACGACCTGGTTCACCTATCGCATCGACCACCGGCCCTACACGACGCTGCCCGGCGATATCGGCGTGATCGACCCCGTGCCGCGGAAGTCCGGTTTCCGCGGCCCCGGGCGGTATCTCACGCTGACGACCTGCGAGCCGGAATGGGGCCACAGCCACCGGCTGATCGCCTGGGCACACCTGGATGCCACCCAACCCGCGGCACAGGGAAGGCCATCGGCTTTGACCGGCTGACCCACCAGCGCCCGCCCTCGCCCCTTACTCTGGTGTCGCAAACGACATCGTCATCGGCATCGGCAAGGGGACAGCGACAGCATGTACGGCTGGATCTGGCGGCATCTGCCGGGCAACACGTGGGTGAAGGCGCTGATTTCCCTGGTGCTCGCGCTGGCGGTCGTCTTCGTACTCTTCCAGTACGTCTTTCCGTGGGCGGAGCCGCTGCTCCCCTTCAATGACGTCACTGTCGACCAAGGGATGGCAGCCGTCCGATGACCGCACGGATTCTCGTCGTCGACAACTACGACAGCTTCGTCTTCAACCTCGTCCAGTACCTCTACCAACTCGGTGCCGAGTGTGAGGTGCTGCGCAACGACGAGGTCGCCCCGCGGCACGCCCAGGACGGCTTCGACGGGGTGCTGCTGTCGCCCGGCCCCGGCACTCCCGAGCAGGCCGGTGTCTGCGTCGACATGGTCCGGCACTGCGCGGAGACCGGCGTCCCGGTCTTCGGCGTCTGCCTGGGCATGCAGTCCATGGCGGTCGCCTACGGCGGTGTGGTGGACCGCGCCCCCGAGCTGCTGCACGGCAAGACCTCGCTCGTCGTCCACGAGGGCGCCGGCGTCTTCTCCGGGCTGCCCACGCCGTTCACCGCCACCCGCTACCACTCCCTGGCCGTCGAGCCGGACACCGTCCCCGACGACCTGCTCGTCACCTCCTGGACGGAGGCCACGGACGTCCCCGGCGGACGGATCATCATGGGCCTGCGGCACCGCGAACTACCGGTCGAGGGCGTGCAGTTCCACCCCGAGTCGGTCCTGACGGAGTGGGGGCACCGGATGCTGGCCAACTGGCTCGTCGAATGCGGCGATGAGGGGGCGGTGGCGCGCTCGACGGGGCTGGCCCCGGTGGTCGGCAAGGCCGGCGCGTGACCGCCTTGCGCCCCGAGCGTGAAGGCAGTTCCCACGAGCCCTACGAGCCGGACCGGTCGTATGCGGCACAGGGCCCGTACGGGCCGCAGGAGCCCCCTGGGCAGCCCGACGCCTTCGAGGAGGCGGTGGGGCAGCTCAACGATCCCCTGAACGATCCGCTGCCGGGCCATGCGAGCCCGGCCCCCGCGAGCCCGGCGCCCGCGCCTCCTCCGTACGGCCAGCCGGGCCGCGGGCGTCGGCGGGGCAAACCGGCGGAGGAGGGCGTACGGCAAGGCTCTCCGTGGTTTCGCCCGCATCTGGAGCCGGACACCTCCCGGCCGGACCGGCAGCCGCACGGGCCTCAAACGGCCGCCCCGGGCCCGGGGTACGGCGCCGCCCCCCGCCGTGTCTCACCCGGGCCAATAGCCCGGCCCTACGCCGCGCCGGCGGCCCCGGTGTCCCCTGCCCCGGCTCCCGCCGCTGCATCCGCCCCCGCGCCCGGGCGGAACGACGACGAGACCATGGCCCTGCGGCAGGCCGAGAAGCCCGCCGGCGACCCCGTTTCACGTGAAACCGAGGCGACGGTTTCACGTGAAACCGCGGCAGAGCCGGCGCCCACCGGCGGCAGGGCGGCCCGGCGCAAGGCCGCCCAGGAAGCCGCCAAGCGCGGCGGTCGGCGGGGGCGCCACGGCGGGACGGCCGGCACCACAGCAGCCGCTGCGACGGCAGACTCCGCCCCCGCTGCCCCCACGTCCCGGGTCGAGGCCCGGCGGGCCGCCCGAGCTGCCAAGGACAGCCCCAGCCTGATCGCCAGCCGCGCGCTGGGCGAAGTGTTCATCTCCCTCGGCGTGCTGATGCTGCTCTTCGTCACCTATCAGCTGTGGTGGACGAATGTCCGGGCCGAGGAGGAGGCGGGGGGCGCCGCCAACAACCTTCAGCACGAGTGGGACAAGGGCGGCGGCGAGAAGAAGAACCTCGCGGACGGCGAGCGCTTCGGGATCATGTACATCCCCAAGCTCGATGTGAAGGCGCCGATAGCCGAGGGCATCGACAAGCACAACGTGCTGGACCACGGCATGGTCGGTCACTACGACAAGAACAGCGGGATCAAGACGGCGATGCCCTGGGACAAGAAGGGCAACTTCGCGGTGGCCGCCCACCGCAACACCCACGGCGAGCCGTTCCGCTACATCAACAAGTTGACCAAGGGCGACAAAATCGTCGTCGAGACGCAGAGCTCGTACTACACGTACGAGATGGAGAGCATCCTCCCGCAGACCTCGCCGAGCAACACCAGTGTGATCGGCCCCGTACCGCCCGGCTCGGGGTTCACCGGCCCCGGCCGCTACATCACCCTGACGACCTGCACCCCGGAGTTCACCAGTACCTTTCGGATGATCGTCTGGGGCAAGATGGTCGACGAGCGGCCGCGGAGCAAGGGCAAACCGGATGCGCTCACCGGCTGAGTGAACAAAAGAGGGGTGCTACGCGGTGACTGCCACCGGAAACGACCAGGAATGCGACCGGTCCGCGCCGCCACTCCCGCCGCGACGGGCGCGCAGAGCCGTCGCGTCCATCGTCAGCGTCATCGGTGAGCTGCTGATCACGGCCGGGCTGATCCTGGGCCTGTTCGTTGCCTATTCGCTGTGGTGGACCAACGTCCTCGCCGACCGCGCCGCGCACCAGCAGGGCGACCAGGTGCGCAAGCACTGGGCGAGCAGCGGCCCCAAGGGGCCGGGGGAGCTCGACACCAAGGACGGCATCGGCTTTCTGCACGTACCGGCGATGGACAACGGCGAGGTGCTGGTCAAGAAGGGCACCGACTCCGAGGTCCTCAACGAGGGCGTGGCCGGCTATTACACCAAGCCGGTCAAGTCGGGGCTGCCGAAGGACAAGAAGGGCAACTTCACCCTCGCCGCGCACCGCGACGG
Source organism: Streptomyces sp. 2323.1 (assembly GCF_900221035.1). NCBI lineage: Bacteria > Bacillati > Actinomycetota > Actinomycetes > Kitasatosporales > Streptomycetaceae > Streptomyces > Streptomyces sp. 2323.1. Next base: position 4,026,016 of record NZ_LT907981.1, read on the forward strand.
CCACGGCGCGAAGTTCCACAACATCGACAAGCTCAAGGACGGCGACCCGATCGTCTTCGAGACCAAGGACACCTGGTACGTCTACAAGGTCTTCGCGACGCTGCCCGAGACCTCGAAGTTCAACGTGGACGTCCTCAACGAGGTCCCGAAGGAAGCCGGCAAGCACAAGGCGGGCCGCTACATCACCCTCACGACCTGCACCCCGGTCTACACCTCGAACTATCGCTACATCGTCTGGGGCGAGCTGGTCCGCACCGAGAAGGTCAACGCGGACCGCACCCCCCCGAAGGAGCTCGGCTAGCCGGCCGGCGAGGGACCGGGCCCCGGCCCGGCGTGCGGACAACGGAAAGCCCCGGCACCCTTCCCAGGTGCCGGGGCTTCGTGCTGCTCGTTGTACGGCCCGCTAGCCTCCGAACGGTCCGCCGAAGATGCCGCCGCCGCCGTCATTGCCGCCGTTACCGTTGCCGCCCCCGCCACCGCCGATGGTGGTCAGCGTGACGGTGGTGTTCGCGGGGTCGGACGGCGTCTGTGCCGCCGGGTCCTGAGTGACCACGCGGGCGTTGTCGTCCGGCGAACTGCCGCCGGCGAACTGGATGTTCTTGAAGCCGGCCTGCTGGAGCGCCTTCTTGGCGTCCTTCACGGTCTGGCCGACCACGCTCGGCACCGGCGTCTGGGCGCCCGCCTTGCCGACCGTGAGGTTCACCGTGGAGTTGGCCTTGGCCTTGGTGTTGCCCTCCGGGCTCTGGCTGAGCACCTTGCCGACCTGGTTGGGGTCGGTGACTTCCTGCTCGGTCTTGGTGACCTCGAAGCCCTGGGCCTTCAGCTGCTGCTCCGCCGCGGCGGCGTCCTGCCCCGTGACGTCCGGGACCCCCACCTTCGGGCTCGCCTGGGCGATGGACAGCGTGATCTTGGTGTTCTTGGTCTTCTTGGAGTTCGCCTTCGGGTCCTGATCCGCGACGGTACCGGGGTCGCGGTCGGAGACCACGGGCTTGCTCACGATCTTGGTGAAGCCCTTGTCCTGGAGATCCGAGCGTGCCTCGGCCTCGGTCAGGCCCGTCACACTGGGCACCGAGATCTGCTCCTGGCCCGTGCACAGCGTGACGGTGACCGTGTCGTTCTTCTGGATCTCTCCGCCGGCCGCCGGGCGCTGCTCGGTGACCTGGCCCTTCTTGACGTTGTCGCAGGCCTTGCGGCCCCCCTCGGAGACCTTGAAGCTGCCGTTCTGCCCGAACGCCTTGGCTTCCTTGAGGGTCTTGCCGACGAGGTTGGGGACCGGTGTCGTCCCGCCCTTGTTGCTCTTGGTGAACATCGCCTGGGCGATGAAGATCGCACCGATCAGGACGAGGACGGCCGCCAGCACCAGCAGGATCGTCGAGGTGTTGCTCTTCTTCTGGCCGCCACCGCGCCGCCGGTCGCCGCGGTCGTCGTAGCCGTAGCCCCCGTCGTCCGGGTTCATCGGCGGAAGCATGGAGGTCTGGCCGGCCGGATCCTGCGGACGCAGCATCGTGGTCGGCTGGTCCTGGTTGAAGCCGGCCGCACCCATCGCGGAGGTCGCCGCGACCGGCTGGCCCTCCAGCGCCGCCTCGATGTCGGCGCGCATCTCGTCCGCCGACTGATAGCGGTAGTCCGGGTCCTTGACCAGCGCCTTCAGGACGATGGCGTCCATCTCGGGCGTGATCTCGGGGTCGAAGTTGCTCGGCTTCTGCGGCTCTTCACGGACATGCTGATAGGCCACCGCGACCGGCGAGTCGCCGACGAACGGCGGCCGGACGGTCAGCAGCTCGTAGAGCAGACAGCCGGTGGAGTACAGGTCGGAGCGGGCGTCGACCTGCTCGCCCTTGGCCTGCTCGGGCGAGAGGTACTGTGCCGTGCCGATGACGGCCGCGGTCTGCGTCATCGTCATCCCGGCGTCGCCCATGGCCCGGGCGATGCCGAAGTCCATGACCTTGACCTGGCCGGTGCGCGTCAGCATGACGTTGGCGGGCTTGATGTCGCGGTGGACGATGCCGGCCCGGTGGGAGTACTCCAGCGCCTGGAGGACACCGGTGGTCATCTCCAGCGAACGCTCGGGCAGCAGCTTTCTTCCGGAGTGCAGCAGCTCACGCAGGGTGGAGCCGTCGACGTACTCCATCACGATGTACGGGATCGAGACGCCGTCGACGTAGTCCTCGCCGGTGTCGTAGACCGCGACGATCGACGGATGGTTCAGCGAGGCGGCCGACTGGGCCTCACGGCGGAACCGGGCCTGGAAGGACGGGTCACGGGCGAGATCCACCCGCAGCGTCTTCACAGCTACGGTGCGGCCCAGGCGGGTGTCATGCGCGAGGTACACCTCGGCCATGCCACCTCGGCCGAGCACCGAGCCCAGCTCGTACCGGCCGCCGAGGCGACGCGGCTCTTCCATAAGCTTCTCCAGCCCTCTCCGTCAGTCCCGACCGCACCGGTGTGTGGTCCGGCGGTGTGCTGTCCGGGCATACCGTACCCGGCACGCCCTACCGGACCCGGCCGGAGCCGCAACCTGATACGAGACCGGTATTGGCATGATCCGCATCACTTCTGGCCTTCGAGTACTGCCTCCATCACGCGCTTTGCGACCGGAGCAGCGAGTTTGCCGCCGGCGATGTCGTCGCGGAGGGTGTCGGATCCCTCAATGACGACCGCGACCGCGACAGGGGTGCCCTTGTCGGTCTTCGCGTAGGAAATGAACCAGGCGTACGGATTGTCCTTGTTGTTCTCGCCGTGCTGCGCGGTACCGGTCTTTCCGCCGACGGTGACGCCGGGGATCTGAGCGTTGGTTCCCGTGCCCTTCTGGACGACGGTCTCCATGATGCTCTGGACCTTCTGGGCGTTCTCCGGGCTGAGCGGCCGGTTCATCTCCTGCGGCGTGTGCTGCTGGACGACATTGAGGTTCTGCGCGACCAGCTGGTCGACCATGTACGGCTTCATCAGCTTGCCGCCGTTGGCGACCGCCGAGGCGACCATGGCCATCTGCAGCGGCGTGGCGCGGTTGGAGGCCTGGCCGATGCCCGCCATCGCGTTCTGCGGCCGGTTGTCCTTGGGGAAGATCGATTCCGAGGCGCGGACCGGGGTGTTGATCCCCGGGTCGTTGAAGCCGAACTTCTCCGCCTCGGCCTTCATCTTCTTGTTGCCGAGGTCCGCGCTGATCTTGCCGAACACGGTGTTGCAGGACCAGCGCAGCGCCTCCCGCAGGGTGGCGTCCTTGCAGGGGATGTTGCCCTCGTTCTTCAGCTCGATGCCCGAGGTGTCGGGGAGCGTGTAGGGCAGCGGCGAGTTGGTCTTGGAGTCGACGTCGTTGTAGAGACCGTTCTCCAGGGCCGCCGAGGCCGTGACGACCTTGAAGGTGGAGCCGGGCGGGTAGGTCTGGCGCAGCGCCCGGTTGAGCATCGGCTCGTCGGGGTCGTTCTTCTTCTGCAGCGCGTTGTACGCCTCGGCGTCCTTGTTGCTCATCCCGGCGAAGGAGGACGGGTCGTACGACGGGGTGCTGGCCAGCGCCAGAATCGCGCCGGTCTCCGGGTTGATCGCGGCGACCGCGCCCTTCTGGTTGCCGAGCCCGTCGAAGGCGGCCTTCTGGGCCTTGGCGTTGAGCGTGGTCACCACGTCGCCGCCCTTCTGCTTGCCGCCGGTGAACATGTCGACCGTGCGGCTGAAGAAGAGCCGGTCGTCGGTGCCGGTGAGGATGCCGTCGTTCAGCTTCTCCAGCTGGTTGGCGTCGAAGGCCTGCGAGGCGTAGCCGGTGACCGGCGCCCACATCTTGCCGTTCTTGTACGTGCGCTTGTACTTGAAGTCGCCGCTGTCGGTGGTCGTGGAGCCGGTGACCGCCTTGCCGCCGACGATGATGTTGCCGCGCGGCGTGCTGTAGCGCTCGATGGCGACCCGGCGGTTGTGCGGGTCGTTCTTGAGCTGGTCACCCTGGACGAACTGCACCCAGTTGACGCGGACCAGCAGGGCGAGGACGAGCAGGCCGCAGAAGATCGCGACCCGGCGCAGGGGCTTGTTCACGGGCGGACCACCTGGGTCATCTCGGCGTCGGTGGACGGGGCGGGGGCCGGCGCCGGGCGGCGCGCGGTGTCGCTGATCCGCAGCAGGATCGCGACGAGCGCCCAGTTGGCGATCACGGACGAGCCACCCTGGGCGAGGAACGGCATCGTCATACCCGTCAGCGGGATCAGGCCGGTCACACCACCGGCGACGACGAAGACCTGCAGGGCGAAGGCGCCGGACAGGCCGATCGACAGCAGCTTGCCGAACGGGTCACGGGCGGCCAGCGCCGTACGGATACCGCGCTCGATCAGCAGGCCGTAGAGCAGCAGGATGGCCATCAGACCGGCGAGACCGACCTCCTCGCCGACGGTGGCGAGAATGTAGTCGCTCTTGGGCGCGATGCCCTGGATCAGGCGCGAGTAGCCCTGCCCCAGACCGGAGCCGAGGATGCCGCCGGACCCGAAGGAGTACATCGCCTGGGCGGTCTCGGTGACACCGCCGTTCGACAGCTCCAGCGGGTTGAGCCAGTTGTGCACACGGACCTGGACGTGCGACTCGAAGGTCGCCACCGCGACCGCGCCGCCCGCGCTGAGCAGGAGCCCGAACACGATCCAGCTGGTGCGCTCGGTCGCGACGTACAGCATCACGACGAACAGGCCGAAGAAGAGCAGCGAGGTACCCAGGTCGGTCTCGAAGACCAGGATCATCAGGCTCAGCGCCCAGATGACGAGGATCGGGCCGAGGTCGCGGCCGCGCGGGAGGTAGAGCCCCATGAAGCGGCGGCTGGCCAGCGCCAGCGCGTCCCGCTTCACCATCAGATAACCGGCGAAGAAGATCGCGATGATGATCTTCGCGAACTCACCTGGCTGCAGCGAGCCGAGACCCGGAATCGTGATCCAGATCTTCGCGCCGTTGACCCCGGGGAAGAACACCGGCGCCACCAGCAGCACCAGCGCGACCACCATCGAGATGTAGGTGTAGCGCTGCAGGACACGGTGGTCCTTGAGGAAGATCAGGATGCCCAGGAAGAGCGCGACACCGAACGTCGACCACATCAGCTGGTTGGGCGCCATCGCCTTGCCCAGCGAGTGCTCCTGGTCGAGCCGCCAGATGAAGATCAGTCCCAGGCCGTTGAGCAGGGTGGCGATGGGCAGCATCAGCGGGTCGGCGTACGGCGCCCACTTGCGGACGACGAGATGGGCGACGCCCGCCAGCAGGCCGAGGCCCAGGCTGTAGCCCAGCACACCGGCCGGCACCGTACCCTCCTTGGCCAGGCCGACGTTGATGTACGCGAACACCGGGATCAGCACGGCGAAGACGAGCATCGCCAGCTCGGTGTTGCGGCGGCTCGGGGCCCCGATCGTGCCGATAGTGGTGGTGTTGGTGGTACTGCTGCTCATGAGATCTACGGCCCCCTACGCCCTCACTGCTGGGTGCTGCAATTCTTTTCCAGCTTCAGCTGTTCCTCGGAGGGGGCCTGGCTGGGAGTGGCTGTGGGAGACGGGGACACGGGCGCGGCGAGCGTGCCTGCCGTGCTGGTGCCGCTGTTCCTGTCCGTTCTGTCAGTGGATCCGGGCCGGGTGCTCGGGGAGGCGGACTTGGACGGCGTGCCGGGCTTGGACGGCGTGCTCGTCTTGCCCTTGCTGGGGTGCCGCGCGGCCTCGCGCTCGGCGGCCTCCCGCTGTTCCTTGCTGCGGCAGGCGTTGGCCTGCCGGCTCAGCTCGGAGACCTTTTCGCCGCCCTGGGAGCGGTCGTCGACCGCGATCGTCTCCTTGACCTGGTTGCGCTGGTACAGCGGCAGGTACTTGAGTTCGATCTCGGGGTGGTCCTCGTCCACGCCGTTGAGCTTTATCCACGCGAGGTCCTGGCTGATGCCCCGGTAGAGCGCGACGTGGTCGTCCTTGCTGCCGACGAAGTACTGGGTCTGGGTCCAGCGGTAGCCCGTGTAGAGCCCGCCGCCGACGACCGCCAGCGCCAGCGCGATCAACAGGGACCGCTTGATCCACCGTCCGCGCGGACGGGGCTTGACGAAGTCCTCGTCCATGAACGCGCCGAACGAGCCCTGCGGCGGCCCGCCGACCTCCGGATCCCCGCTGCCGGGCGGCCCGAAGGCGCCACCGGGCGCCGGCTGCCCACCCGGCCGGCCGAGCTCGGCGGCCCGGGCGGCGGGCGTCTGCATCGTGCTCGGGTCGCTGAGCTGGTGCTGGTTCTCCGCGACGGCACCGACGACGACCGGGGTGTCGTTGAGCTGCCCGGCCATGGTGTCGTTGCCGTCCACGTCCAGGACGTCGGCGACGATGCAGGTGATGTTGTCGGGTCCGCCGCCGCGCAGGGCGAGCTGGATCAGCTCCTGCACCGTCTCGTGCGGTCCGTGGTAGCTGGCGAGCGTCTCTTCCAGCGTCTGGTGGCTGACGACCCCGGACAGTCCGTCCGAGCAGATCAGGTACCGGTCGCCGGCCCGCACCTCGCGGATCGACAGATCGGGCTCGACGTGATCGCCGCTGCCCAGCGCCCGCATCAGCAGTGACCGCTGCGGGTGGGTGGTGGCTTCCTCTTCGGTGATCCGGCCCTCGTCGACCAGCCGCTGCACCCAGGTGTGGTCCTGGGTGATCTGGGTCAGTACGCCGTCGCGCAGCAGATAGGCGCGCGAGTCGCCGACGTGCACCAGGCCGAGCCGCTGTCCGGTCCACAGCAGGGCGGTCAGGGTCGTGCCCATGCCCTCCAGCTGGGGATCCTCCTCGACCATCATCCGGAGCTGGTCATTGGCGCGCTGTACGGCCGTGCCCAGGGAGGTGAGGAGGTCGGAGCCGGGGACGTCGTCGTCGAGCTGGACGAGGGTGGAGATCACCTCGGAGGAGGCGACCTCACCGGCGGCCTGGCCGCCCATGCCGTCGGCGATGGCGAGCAGCCGTGGCCCGGCATAGCCGGAGTCTTCGTTGCCCTCGCGGATCATGCCCTTGTGCGATCCGGCGGCGAAGCGCAGTGACAGACTCATGCGCACCTCACCCGTCGGCTCGGGGTACAGCCGGTCTCGTCGAGCCACACTGCCCACCCTCCGCTCGGGAGCACACCGGGGTCCGTCGAGTGGACCGCCGCGGCTCGCTCGCTCCGCTCGCTCATTGTCGTACTACTTCCGCAGCTCGATGACGGTCTTGCCGATGCGGATCGGGGCTCCCAGCGGAATCGGTGTCGGGGTCGTCAGTCGGGTCCGGTCCAGGTACGTGCCGTTGGTGGAACCGAGGTCCTCGACGATCCACTGGCCGTCACGGTCCGGGTAGATCCTGGCATGCCTGCTGGACGCGTAGTCGTCGTCCAGCACGATGGTGGAGTCGTGCGCACGGCCCAGGGAGATGGTCTGGCCTTGGAGGGCGACGGTGGTTCCGGTCAGCGAGCCCTCGGAGACCACCAGCTTGGTGGGGGCTCCGCGGCGCTGGCGGTTGTTGCCGCGGCCGCCTTCCTGGCGGCGCTGCTGTTGCTGCGGCGGCGCGGCCGCCTGGCGCTGCGCACGTGCTTCCTGCCCGCCGCGCCGCGCGGCACCGCGCTGTGTGACGCGCGTGCCGAACAGATCGCTGCGGATGACCTGAACGGCCACGATGACGAACAGCCACAGTACGGCGAGGAAACCCAACCGCATGACCGTGAGGGTCAGCTCTGACATTGCCCCCGCTTCACCCTTCGGCTTGCCGGTAAACGATGGTGGTACTGCCCACGACAATCCGCGAGCCGTCGCGGAGATTAGCGCGAGTGGTGTGCTGCCCGTCCACCACGATGCCGTTCGTGGAGCCCAGATCCTGGATCATGGGGGGCGTTCCGACCCGGATCTCACAGTGACGCCGGGAGACACCCGGGTCGTCGATCCGTACGTCGGCGTCGGTGCTGCGGCCCAGCACGAGCGTCGGGCGCGAGATCTGGTGGCGGGTGCCGTTGATCTCGATCCAGCGCCGCGTTTGCGCGTGGGGCTGCGGTCCGGCACCGGTGGGTGCCGTACGGGGTGCGGGCTGTGCGCCGCCGGGAGGCGGGGACGAGGGCATGGGGGGCGCGCTGACGTGCCCGCCGCCGGGCTGGCCGCCGCGGGGCACCGCGCCTGCGCGCTGGGCGGCCGCCGGGCCCGCAGGCTCCTGGGACGAGCTGGAGGCGAGCGTGCGGCTGCGGACGCGGTACAGGCCGGTGTCGAGATCGTCGGCCTTCTCCAGATGGACCTTGATCGAGCCCATGAAGGTGTAGCGCTGCTGCTTCGCGTAGTCGCGGACCATGCTCGAGAGCTCGTCGCCGAGCTGCCCGCTGTAGGGGCTCAGCCGCTCGTAGTCAGGGGTGCTCAGCTCGACGATGAAGTCGTTGGGGACGACCGTGCGGTCGCGGTTCCAGATGGTGGCGTTGTTGTCGCACTCGCGCTGCAGGGCGCCGGCGATCTCAACGGGCTGTACCTCGGACTTGAACACCTTGGCGAAGGTGCCGTTGACGAGACCTTCGAGACGCTGCTCGAAACGCTTCAGTACTCCCACGGGGCACCTCCTTCCTCAGTCTTCGTCGGGGTCGTCCTGATCGAATCGTCCTGATACTGCTTACTGATCGTATCCACGCGTAGGGAAATCGGCTGGTTCCCCTTTCCCGCCTTGAGGACGAGTGTCGCCCCTCACAGGGTTGCCCGGTGCTTGTCTGCTCCTTGTCCACTGCTCGTGCACTGCGATCGTAGATGTGCCCCGAAGACAGTGTCCCGCAACCGCCCACCGATCCGGCCGGGCGGGGGCCGGAGTCGGTCGTGGCACGGAGCCTGCCCTTCCGGCCGGCCAGGAGGCAGGCCGGTGCGCTCGCTCCGGTTACGGCTACCGCGAGTGTGACCCCTCGGGGTGCCGCTCGGCCAATGCCCGAGGCACGGCGGGGTCCCGCCCGGAGGTCCCCGCGGGGCAGGGACCGGGGGAAAGGCGTGTGAAGGCACCCCCGTCAGCGTGCTAATCTTCTGGATGTCGGCAGGCGCTCGCACAAGACCCGGACGGAACACCCCGGATCGCGTGAGAGGATCAACCGGCAGCACCCATGCGCGGGTGGCGGAATAGGCAGACGCGCTGGATTCAGGTTCCAGTGCCCGAAAGGGCGTGGGGGTTCAACTCCCCCCTCGCGCACAGATGAGACCCCCGGTCTCCGGAGAAATCCGGCGACCGGGGGTCTTTCGTTGTCTTCGTCACGTTGTTGTCTGTGTCACGCGCCTGTCTGTCACGTGTGTGGGATGCCCCCCGGGGTATGCGGCCGGGCCGGCGGCCCGGGGCGTTGTGAGGCCTACGTCACAGATTTGATCTTGGGCGTGATCTGGTCGCTGTGGCTGGTTGGCATCGGTGGGGAAGGAAGGGACGAACCGGTCCTCCAGGTACGGGAGTTGGGTGCCTGCGGGCATGCGGTCGGGGCGGGACCGGTGTGGCTTCGCGGTGGTTCCGGGAGGCCGTTTCCGGCAGCCCAGCCCGTCTCCGCCCGGCCCCGCGGGCTCGGCCGTCTCAGGCGGCGAGGCGCTCGGCGAGGGCCTTGGCCTTGGCCTTCGCGTCCTCGTGTGCCTTGTCGCGGGAGGTCTCGTACAGCGGGACGAGCTCGGCCATCGCCGGGTTGTTGGGGGCCATGGTCAGCTCGGGGACGATGAAGTCGACATCGAGGCCCAGCCCGCCGTTCAGCACGGCCTCCAGGTAGTTCTGGACGTACTCGAAGGGCTCACGGGGCGTGCCCGGCGCGTAGGAGCCGCCGCGGCTGGCGACGACGGTGACCGGGGTGCCCTTGGCGGACGGCTGCTCGCCCGAGGTGCGGCCCATGAGGATCACCTGGTCGAGCCACGCCTTGAGCGTGGAGGGGATCGTGAAGTTGTACATCGGTGCGCCGATGACGATCGCGTCGGCCTGCTCCAGCTCCTCGGCGAGCTCGACGCGCAGCGCGAAGGCGGCCCGCTGCTCGGGGGAGTGGGTGGCCGGGTCGGAGAAGCCGGCGGAGGCGCCGACCGCGTCGAGGTGCGGCAGCGGGTCGGCGGCCAGATCGCGGTGGATGACCGTGCCGTCGGGGTGCTGCTCCTCCCAGGCCTTGCGGAAGGCCGCGGTGACCGAGCGGGAGGCGGAGCCGCCCTCGGGGAAGACGGAGGAGTCGATGAGCAGAAGCGTGGCCATGGGGATCGGTCCTTCGGTTCGCGGCCGGGCGGTGCGCGACCACTGGTTGAATTCCGTACGTCACTATTAATAGCACAGGGGCTTACTTTTCTACAGTAGCCAACCGGAGGGCGGTACTCTGGGTGTATGGCGGACCACGGCGAGGCGATGTGCAGGCAGGTCGACGGCGGCATGACGCGCGTCTTCGAGCTGTTCGGGAAGCGCTGGACGGGGCTGATCGTCGCCACTCTCATGCCGGGCCCGGTGCACTTCGCCGACCTGCGGCGGGCCATCCCCGGGATCAGCGAGCGGATGCTCTCCGACCGTCTGATGGAGCTCTCGGCGACCGGCCTGGTCGTGCGCGAGGTGGATGCGGGGCCGCCGCTGCGGGTCTCGTACCGGCTGACCGAGGCCGGGCTGGCGATGGAGCCCTCACTCAAGGAACTGGCGCGGTGGGCGGAGACGTATCTCAGCGATGGCGGGCAGTGTCCGGAGCGGTTCCGGAAGTAGGGGGAAGTGGGGGCGGGGGCTTGTGTGTGGGCGCGGGCCTCGTGCGCGGGCCGGGGTGGGATGTGGCTGAGGTGATGCTCGGTCCGCGGGTGCTTCGTCCCGTCGAGGGCTTCGTCCTGGTGTGACGTTTGTCGTGCGCCCTCTGTCGTGATCCCTGTCGTTATCCGTGGCGTTCCTGGGCGGCGTTGTAGCGCTGTAGGTACGTCGCGAAGCGGTCGAGGTCGGCCTCGTTCCAGTCCGCCAGCCGCTCGCGGAATGCCTGGCGGCGGCTGGCGGTGACGTTGGCGAGCACCTGGGCGCCCTTCTCGGTGGGGTGCAGTACCTGGACGCGGTGGTCGTCCGGGTCGATGCGGCGCTCGACGAAGCCGAGGTTCTCCAGCGCGGCGATCTGCCGGCTGACGGTGGACTTGTCCAGGAGGTAGTGCGCGGCGAGGTCCGTGGCGCGGCATCCCTGCTGGTCATCGAGGTGTGCCAGCAGGGTGTAGGAGACCAGTGACAGCTCGGGATGCATCCGGGCAGCGCTCGCGCGGGCCCGGCGGGCGAACGCGGTCATCTCCTGCTGGATGGTCTCGACGGAGTCGTCGCGGTGGGCCACGGATTGCCTTTCGTAGGGCTAGTTGTATAGTACAACGTGATTGAGAGTTGTATTTACCAACTACCACTGGGTTCCAGTCAGTAGCGACAGCTGAGCCGACGAGCTGAGAAGGCCTGCCCCTATGAGTACGGACCGACGTCCCGACCACCGAAGCGACCACCAGCGCGGCCACCGTTCCGCGCGCTCCTCACACTCCGCCGGGCTGCGGCACGTCCTGACGCACCTGATCACCCCGCTGCTGATGTGTATCGGGATGGGGCTGGCGTATCTGGGCGCCTTCGCCAACCCGGCGCCGCACCACCTGCCCGTCGCGGTCGTCGGATCGGGCCGCAGCGCACAGCTGCTCGCTCAGTCGATCAACGACAAGGCGGACGGTGCCCTGGAGGTACGGACCGTCGGGGACCGGTCGGCGGCGGTTGACCTGCTCAAGCATCAGGAGATCTTCGGCGCGTATGTGAGCAACGCCCATGGTGAGAAGGGCGCTTCCGGTGGGGCGGGTACCGCAGCGGGCTCGGGTGCGCAGGGCGCTTCGAGCGGGGGGCGGACACCGGGTGGGGCGGATTCGGCGGGCGCATCGACGTGGCGGCCCCGCGTCGGCGGGGAGGCGGGCCCGGCGCGACCGGCGCCCGAGCTGGTGGTGGCGACCGCCGGGTCCGACACCAGCGCAACCGTCGTACAGAAGGTCTTCACCCCGATCGCGGCACAGCAGGGCGCCCCGCTGAAGGTCACGGACGTGGCGCCGACGACCGAGGACGACCCGACGGGCCAGGGCATCTTCTTCCTGCTGGTCGCGATCAGCATCGGTTCCTACGCCTCGGTCGCGGTGATCGGCGGCGCCGGAGCCGTGCTGCCGATCCGGCTGCGGGCGGCGCTGGCGCTCGGTACGTCCTTCGTGGTCGGCCTGATCGGCACGGCGTTCGCCGGGCCGGTCTTCCACCTCGTCGACCATGGCCTGGTGGGCCTGGTGGGCCTGGCGGGCATGGCCTGGCTCTACTCCGCCGGGATTCTGCTGATCGGCACCGGTCTGCACACCTTCCTCAGGCGCTGGACCACGCTCGGTGTGATGGCCCTCTTCGTGATGCTCAACTTCACTTCCTCCGGCGGAATCTTCCGCCCCGAAATGCAGAACGGGTTCTTCGCCGCGCTGCACTCCTTCTGGAACGGTGCGGCCTTCGTGGAAGGCACCCGCAGCCATGTCTACTTCGGCGGCTACGGCCTGCCCGGACACGTCTGGACACTGGTGTGGTGGCTGGTCGCCGGCCTGGTGTCGGTCGGTGCGGCGGCGCTGGCCGAGAGGCGGCGGCGTACGGCAGAGGCGGAGGCGGTGGCCAATGCCGCGGCGGTGGCGGCGGCTGCGGTGCGGGCGACGGTGCCGGCGCCGGAGCCGGCACCGTCGGCGGAGCGGAGCGGTGGGGCGGTTGGGGCGAGGTCGGGTGACCGGCGGGCTTCTGTTGCGGCTGCGGAGAGGGGGGTGGAGGAGGAGATGGAGGAGGTTGTGGGGGTGTAGGGAGGGTGGGCCTTGTGGTCGTGTGCCTTCAGCGGCTTGTGGAGCGATCCCCTGAGGTGTGGTGGGGCTGGGGCCGGTGGTGCTGAATGGGGCGCCAGGGGCCGGGATCGGCGTTTCTGACGAGGTGACAGGGGCATCGCCCCGGTGGCTCTGGCGAAGCGTCAGGACTGGGTCCGATGGTTCCGACGGGACGACAGGGCCGGGTTGTGGTGTTCCGAAGAGTTATCCACGGGCTCTGATGGCTGTGCGGGGATCTCGGTAACGTCATTGCCGTCGGCGCACCTGACCGCCCGTCGCTGGTCGGGCCCGGTGATGGTGATGCGGAAAACAGGGACACAAGAACACAGTTTGTGAAGGGGGAGGTGGCCACCGTGTCGCGTGTGCCGTACGTACCGGGGTTTGCGAGGGTCGATGCTCAGGGACCGTCGCCCAAGGCAGTCGGGAAGGCGCTGCGGGAGCGCCTTCCCCGTGCCGAGCAGGCCGCACTGTCGACCGCCGCCGGGCGACCGGATGCGGTGGCAGCGGTCGAGGCGTCCAATGCCGGCCGGCTGCCGGAGCTGACGCCGATACGGGTCGGCCGGATGGTCGCGAGCCCCTTCGCCTTTCTCCGCGGCTCGGCAGGGCTGATGGCGTATGACCTGACGGCCGATCCCGTCACCGGCATCGGCGCGCAGATCTGCGGAGATGCGCACGCCGCCAACTTCGGTCTCTACGGCGATGCCCGGGGCGGCCTGGTTATCGATCTCAACGACTTCGACGAGACCCTGTACGGCCCGTGGGAGTGGGATGTGAAACGGCTCGCCACCTCGATGGTGCTGGCGGGCCGGGAGACGGGCGCGAGCGAGGATGACTGCCGCAGGGCCGCGCAGGACGCGGCGGGCGCGTACCGTCGCACGATGCGGCTGTTGGCGAAGCTGCCGGTGACCGAGGCGTGGAACGCGATCGCCGACGAGGAGTTGGTCTCGCACACCGATGCCCGGGATCTGCTGGGGACGCTGGAACGGGTCGCGGAGAAGGCGCGCAAGAACACCAGCGCGCGGTTCGCGGCGAAGGCGACGGAGCAGACGGCGGACGGCGGTTGTCGTTTCGTGGATGCGCAGCCGGTGCTCCGGCGGGTGCCGGATGAGGAAGCGGCAGCCGTGGCCTCGTCTCTGTCCGGCTATCTGGACACGCTTCCCGAGGATCGGTTGCCCTTGCTCGCCCGGTACGCGGTGCATGACGTGGCCTTCCGCGTGGTCGGCACGGGCAGCGTGGGCTTGCGGTCGTATGTGGTGCTGCTGCTGGACCACCGGGGCGAGCCGCTGGTCCTGCAGGTGAAGGAGGCACGTGGTTCGGTGCTGGCGCCCTATGTGGAGAAGGCCGGCTTCCCGATGCCGCCGGTGATACATGAGGGGCGCCGGGTGGTGCTCGGGCAGCGCCGAATGCAGGTGGTCAGCGACATCCTGCTGGGCTGGACGACGGTGCCGGACACAGCGTCGCCCGGCTCGGGCGGCGAGATATCGGGCACCGCCCGACGGGACGGACTGCCTTTCCAGGTCCGCCAGTTCAGAAACCGTAAGGGCAGCGTGGACCCGGCGCAGCTGTCCGACGACCAGCTGGACGACTACGCCCGGATGACCGGCGCACTCCTGGCCCGAGCCCACGCGCACAGCGCCGACCCGCGCCTGGTGGCCGGCTACTGCGGCAAGAACGAGGAACTCGACGAGGCCATGTCGAAATTCGCGGTGGCCTACGCCGACCGCACGGAAGCCGACCACGCGGCGCTGGCCACGGCGGTGAAGAGCGGGCGGATCGCGGCGGAGATGGGGGTGTGAGAACGGAGGGGTTGGGTGCTTGGGCGCTTGGGCTCGGGCGCTCGGGCGGGTTGGGGTGGCTGGGGGCTGGGCTGGGCTGGGCTGGAACCAGGAACCAGGAACCAGGAGCCGGAAGCCGAGGGCCGGGGGCCGGTGGGCTGGGCCGGACCGCGGGGTGCGGCTGGCTTCGAGAGTCGGCTTTCGGGGCTGTACGAGCGGTGGGGGCGACCGTCTGATGCGTCTGGGCTTGCGGGGCTGCGGCTTGTCGTGAGCGGGGGTTCGGTCCGTTGCCACCAGCGGACCGGTGAGCTGCATCGATTTGGGGGCGGGGCAGTGCGAGCTGGGGGCCTGGCTGAGGTCGGCTGCTGGCGCTGGGTGCTCGGCCCGGGTGCAGAGAGTCGCTTGCCGGATGCCGGATGCCGGACGGTTGGTGGCTGAGCTCGGCTGGCTGGTTGGTTGACCGGCTGCTCAGCTGCTCAGCTCATCGGTCGGTCGAATGAGGGGCGGGAGGGGTGGGGAGGGGGGAGGGGGGAGGGGCCCCGGTCAGGAAAGGATCGGACGACTGTTGAGGGCCCGGCCCGGCATGGGCCGTACGCTGGCCGGGTGACGAACTCGCACGCGGAGAACGCGCAGGACGGCCAGCACCGACCCGACGTTTCGGGCACCCCGGACGCCCAGGCCGACCCGCAGGCATCGGACGCCCGCGGCGGCGGTCAGGGCGCCCCCCTCGGTTACGGCAGTGGCCCGGAAGATCAGCTCGCGGGCCCCGAGGGGGAGAGTATGGACCCCGGTGAGCCGGCTGGTCCGCCCGCCGGTCAAACCGGAGCAGCGGCCGAGGCGCCCGCCGGCTCGGCCGGGGCAGGAGTGGCGCCAGGCCCAGGCGAGAGTCAGGACGAGCCAAGGGCTGAGCAGGGCGGCGCGCAGGATCAGCAGGCGGCGCAGGACGAGGCGACCAAGAGGCTGGCGAAGGCGGTGCTGGCTGCTGAGCAGGCGCTGATCGAGTTTGAGATCGCGGTGGAGACCTTCCGGGTGGAGGTCGAGAACTTCTCCCGCCTGCACCACCAGCGGCTCGGCCCCATGTACGCGCGGCTGGATGAGCTGGACGCACAGATTGCCGAGGCGGTGGCAGCGCGTACAGGCGCCCCTGAGGACATCCGCAAGGCACAGGAGGCCCGGGCCTCGGTGCTGCCGATGCCGGAGGTGGAAGAGCTGTTCCACGGCTGGATGGGGTCGGACGGGCTGTTTCCGGAGGCGCAGGCGATGCTCACCGAACAGTCGGTGCAGCCGCCGCAGAAGGTGCGGCCCAGCGAGGAGGCCCGCAAGGTCTACCGCGACCTGGTGCGCAAGGCCCACCCCGACCTGGCGCGGGACGACGCGGAGCGGGCGCGGCGGGATGCGTTCATCGTGCGGGTCAATGCCGCGTACGCGCGGGGCGACGAGGCGGTGCTGCGTGAGCTGGCGCGGGAGTGGGAGGCCGGTCCTGCGCCGGCCGAGGAGCGGCTCAGCGAGAGCGAGGAGCTCTACGCCCGGCTGGAGTGGCTGGCCGAGCGCAAGGAAATGCTGGCTGCCGCGGCCGCCGAGCTGGGTGAGAGCGCGATCGGCGCGATGATCAAGATGGCGCCGGAGGACCCGGACGCGCTGCTGGAGGAGATCGCCGAGAAGCTGCTCGCCGATGTTTCAGAACGCGAGACCTACCTCGCGCAGCTGGTCGGGTAGCGTCGGGAGCATGCAATTTGGTTCTGTGCCCACGGTCGAGGTCGACGCGCTCACGTCGGAGGACTTCCTTCTAGATGTGCGCGAGGACGACGAGTGGGAGGCGGGGCACGCCGAGGGTGCGCTGCACATCCCGATGAGCGAATTCGTTGCCCGATACGGCGAGCTGACCGAGGCGGCTCCTGCGGACGGCAAGGTGCATGTGCTGTGCCGGGTCGGCGGGCGTTCGGCGCAGGTCGCCCAGTATCTGATCCAGCAGGGCGTCGACGCGGTGAACGTCGCGGGCGGCATGCAGGCCTGGGAAGCCGCCGGCCGTCCCGTCTCGGACGGCAAGGGCGGCTCGGGGACGATCGTCTAGCCGGGAGCCGGGAGCCGGGAGCCGGGAGCCGGGAGCCGGGAGCCGGGAGCCGGCCGGCTGCTGATGACCTCGGCCATCGGTCGGCGGCTGGTATCTGGCGGCCCGCTGTAGCCGGAGCCGGAATGAGGAACGGCCGCCGTCCAGGCCCCTGCATCCCAGCGCCGGTGTCCCTGCACCGGCGCTGGTTTCACGTGAAACCCAGCACCGAGGTGCCCGATGCCCCGGTGCGTGTGCGGTGTCTCTCCTCAGCCCGGTGGGTGGGCTGCGAGCAGGTCGCCGAGGGCCTCCTCGTGGGCGGCGGCGGGGCCGAGGGAGAGCTCGAGCTGTTTGGCCCAGGCGTGGTAGCGGTGCAGCGGATAGTCGGTGTCGGCGCCGAAGCCGCCGTGCAGATGCTGGGCGGTCTGAACGACGCGGCGGACGCCCTCGGAGGCCCAGATCTTGGCGACCGCAACGTCCCCGGCGGGCGGTAGCGGGCCGGCCGTGTCTGTGGTGATGCGCCAGGCCGCCTGCCAGAGGGTGGCCTCCATGGCGCGCAGGTCGATGAAGCGGTCGGCGGCCTGGACGGCGACGGCCTGGAAGGTGGCCACCGGGAAGCCGAACTGTTCGCGCTTGCTGGTGTAGTCGCTGGTCATGGCAAGAACGCGCTCGCCGAGCCCCAGGGCGAGTGCACAGGTGCCGGTGGTCAGGACATTGCGCAGCGACGCCCAAGCGGTGGCATCGCTGATCGTTTCCTGGGCGCTGATGCGTACGGAGTCCAGGCGGACCTTGGCGTGGCGCTCACCGCTGGTGGATATCTGGTCGTCGAGCGTGACGCCGGGGTGGGTGCGGGGGACGAGGGCAAGGACCGCATGGCCTTCGGGGGTGTGGGCGGGAAGCAGGGTCCGGTCCGCCATCTGGGCCCAGGGGACGGCGGTTTGGATGCCGTCGAGGATCCAGTCGGCGCCCTCCGGGCGGGCTTGCACGGCGAGTTCGGCCGGTTCGTGCCCGGTGCGGCCGCCGGCGGCAGCGGTCACGACGAGGTCCCCGGTGGCGATCCGGGGGAGGACCTCCTCCCGTAGCCCATCGGCGCCGTATTGCTGGATGGTGAGTGCGGCGGCGCTGCACTCCAGCAGCGGGACGCGCGCCAGAACCTTGGCCGATTCGCGGAGGACGAGGCAGAGCGCGATGGCGTCCAGGCCTGCGCCGCCGTGCTCGGGCGCGATCGGCAGGCTCAACAGGTCGGCGTCGGCGAGCTTGCGCCACAGCGCTCGGTCGAAGTCGTCGGCGACCGCACCGGGGGCGAGCGCGGGGCTGAGCACGCTGTCCGGGGCGACCCCGGAGAAGACGGCCTTTGCGGCTTCGGCGGCGGCCTGCTGCTCCTCGGTGAAGGTGAAGTCCACTGGTTTGTCCTCCCACGCGGCGCCTCGAACTGACGGAGCGTCAAGGTAGAACAGGTTGCAGGAATTGGGAATGGTGAATGCGGTGGCAGGGCATGGGAGTTGAGCTTCGGGCCGGGCCCCAGCAGCGCGCGAGGCGGACACTGATTGATCCGCCGCTCGGTGTGGGTCCGGGTGGCTGTGATGCGGGTGGTTTGAGCGGCCCGTTATGCCGGCCTCGTCGAAGAGGCGGCAACGGGCAGTCCAGCGCTGAGCCGTCAGGGGCGCGCTGGAAACGTTCGGCAGCCTGCCGCATTGACCAGCCGTCCTCAACGACGCAACGGGCAAGATGCAGAGGGCCGGCCTTGGTCAGGGGGCATCACGGTGAGGCGCGCGGGCCCTTCTGATCGCTGGTGCAGATGTCGCAATCCCCGCTGAGCTGGAAGGCCTCCCCCATTTCGAGATCCGTTAGCCGAGACCTGCCTCATCCGTCCACAACCACCCCGGCCGGAACGTCTAGCGGTCGAAGTCCAGCTCGACCTTCTCCGTGACCGGGTGGGACTGGCAGGCCAGGACGTACCCCGCGTCGACCTCGTCGGATTCCAGGGCGAAGTTGCGGTCCATACGGACCTCGCCCGTGACCAGGAAGGCGCGGCAGGTGCCGCAGACGCCGCCCTTGCAGGCGTAGGGGGCGTCGGCGCGGTTGCGCAGGACCGCTTCGAGCAGCGATTCGCTGTCGTGGACCGGCCAGGTGCCGGAGCGGCCGTCGAGGGTGGCGGTCACGGTGCTGTGTGCGGGGGTGGCGACGGCGGGGGGTGTCGCGGCGCCGTTGTCGACGTGAAAGATTTCTTCGTGGATGCGGGTGCGGGGCACCCCCAGGCCCCGAAGGGCGTGTTCGGCTCCCTGGACCAGGCCATAGGGGCCGCAGAGGTACCAGCCGTCGACGGAGTCGATCGTCAGCAGGGCGGGCAGGAGGGAGCGCAGCCGGGGCTCGTCCAGGCGGCCGGAGGGCAGGCCGGCTTGTTGTTCCTCGCGGGAGAGGGTGTGGATGAGCTGGAAGCGCTGGGGATAGCGGTCTTTGAGGTCGGCCACCTCCTCCAGGAACATCGTCGACGCCGCCGTGCGGTCGCTGCGGATGAGGCAGAAGTGGGCGTCCGGCTGCTGGGCGAGCAGGGTGGCGGCGATCGACAGCACGGGAGTGATGCCGCTGCCGCCGACGATGCCGACGAAGTGGCCGGGGCGCGGGTCGAGGGTGAACCGGCCGGCCGGAGCCATGACCTCCACGGTGTCGCCGACCGCCAGTTCCTTGAGCGCGTATGTCGAGAAGGCGCCCTCCTCGACGAGGCGGATGCCCACGCGCAGCACCGGCTCGTCGGTGGCCGGGGTGCAGATGGAGTACGTGCGGCGGATCTCCTGGCCGTCGACCAGTCTGCGCAGTGCGATGTGCTGCCCGGGGGTGTGCCGGAAGACGGTGCGCAACTCGGGCGGGACCGCGAAGGTGACGGCCACCGCGTCGTCCGTGAGCCGCTCGATCTCCCGGACCTGGAGCGGGTGGAACATCACAACTCCTTGAAGTGGTCGAAGGGTTCGCGGCAGGACTCACAGCGGCGCAGTGCCTTGCACGCAGTGGAGGAGAACCGGCTCAGCAGGGTGGTGTCGGTCGATCCGCAGTGCGGGCAGCGGAGGGTGAGGTCGACGGCGACCGGTCCGTCGGCCGGTCCCGTGGGGCGTGGGGGTGCGATGCCGAATTCGGCGAGCTTGCGGCGGCCCTCGGCGGTGATCGCGTCCGTGGTCCACGGGGGGCTGAGGACCGTGCGGACCTCGACCTCGGGGATGCCGTGGTCGTGCAGCACCCGCTCTATGTCGGCCGACATCGCCTCGATGGCGGGGCAGCCGGTGTAGGTGGGGGTGAGCAGCACCTCGACCCGGCCCGGCGCCGTCAGCTGCACACCGCGCAGTACGCCCAGTTCGGCGAGGCTGAGCACGGGCAGCTCGGGGTCGGGAACGGAGCCGGCCAGCGCCAGCAGTTCCCCTTCGAGGGCTGTGGTGGTCACCATGTCGCCCCCGGGTGGCTGCGGTGGAGGTGCTGCATCTCGGCGAGCATCCGTCCGAACGGTTCGGTGTGCAGGCCTTGGCGGCCCGCACCGGCCGTCCAGGCGCCGTGCCGGGGGCCTTCGGGGACCGTGAGGGTCGCTTGCTCCAGGGTGCTGGTGATGCGTGCGGTCCAGCTGTCGTGCAGGGTCGGCCAGGGCACCGTCTCCAGGCCCTCCACCGGCTCGAACAGTTCGCCGGTGAAGCGCCAGAGGGCGTCCACCGCGCGTTGCATCCGGGTACGGCTCTCGTCGGTGCCGTCGCCCAGGCGCAGTGTCCACTGGTGGGCGTGGTCGCGGTGGTAGGCGACCTCCTTGACGGCCTTTCCGGCCAGTGGTGCCAACTCGCTTTCCGTGGAGGCGAGATGGTCGAAGAGCAGCTCCTGGTAGGTGGAGAAGTAGAGCTGGCGGGCGATGGTGTGGGCGAAGTCGCCGTTGGGCTGCTCGACGAGCTGGAGGTTGCGGAACTGCCGCTCCTCGCGCAGGTAGGCCAGCTCGTCCTCGTCGCCGACCAGGGAGAGCAGTATGCGGGCCTGGCCGAGCAGATCCAGCGCGATATTGGCCAGCGCGACCTCCTCCTCCAGGACCGGGGCGTGGCCGGCCCACTCGCCCAGGCGGTGGGAGAGGATCAGGGCGTCGTCCCCGAGGGGCAGGGCCAGGGTGGCGGTGATGTTCATCAAAGGTGATGCACCCCGTCCGGGATCTCGTAGAAGGTCGGGTGACGGTAGGGCTTGTCGCCGGCCGGCTCGAAGAAGGCGTCCTTCTCGTCGGGCGACGAGGCGGTGATCTGCGCGGAGGGCACCACCCAGAGGGACACCCCTTCCGAGCGGCGGGTGTAGAGGTCCCGGGCGTTGCGCAGCGCCATCTCGGCGTCCGGCGCATGCAGGCTTCCGGCGTGGGTGTGCGAGAGGCCGCGGCGGCTGCGTACGAAGACTTCCCACAGGGGCCAGTCGCCGGGCCGGGGGGCGGTGTCCGCGGCGGCTGCGGGGGTCTCGGCGGGGCGTGGTGTGGTCATCGGCTGGCCTTCCCGTGCTTGGCCGCGTGTGCGGCGGCTGCCTCGCGCACCCAGGCGCCGTCCTCGTGCGCCTGCCGCCGACGGCTGATCCGTTGTTCGTTGCAGGGGCCGTTGCCCTTGAGGACCTCGCGGAACTCGGCCCAGTCGATCGGGCCGAATTCCCAGTGGCCGCGCTCGTCGTTCCACGTCAGATCCGGGTCGGGGAGGGTGAGCCCGAGGGCCTCTGCCTGGGGGACGCAGATGTCCACGAAGCGCTGGCGCAGCTCGTCGTTGGAGTGCCGTTTGATCTTCCAGGCCATGGACTGCGCGGAGTGCGACGACTCGTCGTCGGGCGGGCCGAACATCATCAGCGACGGCCACCACCAGCGGTTCACCGCGTCCTGCGCCATGGCGTGCTGGGCGTCGGTGCCGCGGCTGAGGGTCAGCAGGAGTTCGTAGCCCTGGCGCTGGTGGAAGGACTCCTCCTTGCAGACGCGGACCATCGCGCGGGCGTAGGGGCCGTACGAGCAGCGGCACAGGGGGACCTGGTTGGTGATCGCCGCGCCGTCCACGAGCCAGCCGATGGCTCCGACGTCGGCCCAGGTCAGGGTCGGGTAGTTGAAGATCGAGGAGTACTTCTGGCGGCCGGAGTGCAGCTTGTCGAGCAGCTCGTCGCGGCTGGTGCCCAGGGTCTCTGCGGCGCTGTAGAGATACAGGCCGTGGCCGGCCTCGTCCTGCACCTTCGCCATCAGGATCGCCTTGCGGCGCAGGGACGGCGCGCGGGTGATCCAGTTGGCCTCCGGCTGCATGCCGATGATCTCGGAGTGGGCGTGCTGCGCTATCTGCCGCACGAGAGTCGAGCGGTAGGCGTCCGGCATCCAGTCCCGCGGCTCGATGCGCTCGTCCGCGGCCACGGTGGCGTCGAATACGGCCTCGCGGGCCGTCTCTTCCGGCGCGATCGTCGTCATGTGGTGCCCCCTCGCTGCTCCCGACCGACCGATCGTTCGGTTCAATGGTGAGTGGGCGGCCCGCGGGTGTCAAGCCTGTGGATAACGCGGGTGAGGGTGTGCCCGGCCCGGCCGCGTAGGTACCGTTCCGGAGCGGAGTTGACCGCATGGATTCTGGGAACGGGGCGGGAATGCAGTCATACGGGGACGAATCGCGGCCATTGGCTGCGCTCTCGCTGCCCTCGCGGATCGTCATCGGGGTGGCGGCGTGTGCCCTCGCTGTCGTCGTCGCGATTCATCTCGCCATGATGTTTTTGCACGTCGCGCCGTCGAACACGCTCAGCCGGCAGCAGGGCGCGCTGATCAGCGACTATGTGTATCCCGAGTACGAACAGAACTGGAAGCTGTTCGCGCCCAACCCCCTCCAGCAGAACATCGCGGTCCAGGTCCGCGGGCAGCTGCGCACCGAGGACGGCGCCGTGCGGACCACCGGCTGGACCGATCTGACCGCCCGCGACGGCCGCGCCATCCTCCACAACCCGCTGCCCAGCCACACCCAGCAGAACCAGCTGCGCCGCGCCTGGGAACTCTTCAGCAGCAGCCACAACGCGCAGAACCGCCCGGTCGGCCCGCGCGGTGAGCTGTCCGAGCGCTACATCCGGCGGCTCGTGCTGCTGCGGATGGAGGGCGAGTGGACCAGGGGCGGCGGCCGCGTCGAGCAGATCCAGGTCCGCTCGCAGACGACCGCGGTCACCCCGCCGTCGTGGAGCTCCGAGAAGATCAGCGACAAGCCCGTGTACCGCGTGCTGCCCTGGTGGCAGGTCACCGCAGACGACCTGCCCGAGGGGGCGAAGCACCAGTGACGTCACCGACGCCCCAGCAGCCTCAGCAGACGCCGGACGACCGGCAGCCCCCGCACCCCACGGAGCCGACCGACGTGCCTCAGCAAGCACAGGCACCACAGACGTTCCAGGAAACCTCCCCCTACGAGGAGACCCGCATCGAGCGCGCCATAGGCCGCGGCTTCGGGCGGGTCACCGCACGGGCGCTGGCCCCGTACCAGACCGCCGTGATCCGGATCGGCTTCTCGGCGACCTGGCTGCTGTTCCTGCTGCGCGAATGGCCGCACCGCGCGGTGCTCTACGGGCCCGACAGCCCCTGGAACCTGGACATGGCGCGCCGGCTCCTGGTCGGCAACCACGCCTTCTCCGTGCTGCCCTGGTCCGACAGCCGCGGCTGGTTCGAGTGTGTCTACCTCCTGGCCGTCGTGTCGGCCGCGCTGCTGATGCTCGGCTGGCGCACCCGCACCATGTCGGTGCTCTTCATGGTGGGCGTGCTCTCGCTGCAGAACCGCAGCATCTTCATAGGGGACGGCGGCGACAACGTCATCCACCTGATGTCGATGTATCTCGTGCTGACCCGGTGCGGGCAGGTCTGGTCGCTGGATGCCCGCCGCGCCAAGAGGGCCGCGGCCGGTACGTCGGCCTCCGGCACGGACGAAGCCGCCGGCGTCCCCGCTGCCTCCCGTGACCTGCCCGGAGTCGTCCTGTGGGCCGTGCTCGGCCTCGCTCTGGCCGTCGCCCAGCTGAACGGCGGCTACGGCCTCACCTGGTTCGGCAACGGCCCGTTCCCGCACATCGGCTGGAGCCTGGTGCTGTGGGGGCTGTGGCTGACCCACGGCCTGTGGTGGGCGGTGCGGCGGTACGCACCGGGCGAGCCGCGGATCGTCCTGGACACCCTCGCCAAGCTCGCCCACAACAGCGCGCTGCTGGTGATCATGGTCGAGGTGTGCCTGATCTACGCCACCGCCGGCTGGTACAAGATCCAGGGAAACCGCTGGCAGGACGGCACCGCGGTCTACTACCCGATGCACCTGGACTACTTCTCCCCCTGGCCGGGGCTGTCCGAGCTGCTCGGCAGCAACGGCGTGATGATCATGCTGATCACCTACGGCACGGTGATGGTGCAGGTCGCGTTCCCGTTCACGGTCTTCAACCGCCGGCTGAAGAATGTGCTGCTGGTCGTGATGATCTGCGAGCACCTGTCGATCGCGGTCCTGCTCGGCCTGCCGTTCTTCTCGCTCGCGATGATCACTGCGGACGCGGTCTTCCTGCCGACGAATTTCCTCACCTGGCTCTCCGCGCGCGTCTCCGGCCTGCGGGAACGGCTGTTCCCGCGCGGCCGGAAGCTCGGGCCGGACCCCGGGGCCGGGGGCGGTGAGCCGTCGGCCCGTACGGAGCACGGCGGCGGTGGCCATACGCTCGTGGGGTGAGCAGCGAGAAAACCGCCCCCGCCGAGCCCCTCCAGTACGACGAGGGGTACGGGACCCAGATCGGCGTCGGACCGCACCCGGAGCCCTGGCCGCAGGACGACCGGCTCGACCCCGAGCTGCTCGCGCACGGCGACCGCCGCAACGTCGTCGATGAGTACCGCTACTGGAGGCGGGAGGCGATCGTCGCGGATCTCGACACCCGCCGCCATGACTTCCATGTGGCCGTCGAGAACTGGGGCCACGACTTCAACATCGGCTCGGTGGTACGGACCGCGAACGCCTTCCTGGCCAAGGAGATCCATATCGTCGGGCAGCGCCGCTGGAACCGCCGCGGCGCGATGGTGACCGACCGCTACCAGCATGTCCGCCACCACCCGGACACCGCGGATCTCACCGCCTGGGCGGCGGCCGAGGAGCTGCCGATCATCGGGATCGACAATCTCCCCGGCTCCGTGCCGCTGGAGACGACCGAGTTGCCGCGGCGTTGTGTGCTGCTGTTCGGGCAGGAGGGGCCGGGACTGACCGAGGAGGCGCGCCGGCACGCCTCGCTGGTCTGCTCGATCGCGCAGTTCGGCTCGACCCGCTCGATCAACGCGGGGGCCGCGGCCGCCATCGCGATGCATGCCTGGATCGGCCGCCATGCGCGGATCGAGGGGCCACCGGCTCGCTGACCGGGAGGTGAGAGGCCCGGAAGAACGCCCCGGGCCCCCGTCCTGCCCCGGCAGCCGTCATGCCTGCCGCCGCACCTCCACCGTCCGGAAGCGGTTCGCCACGAAGGCGCCGTCGCACAGCACCGCATTGGCCGCCGGGTTGCCGCCCGAGCCATGGAAGTCCGAGAACGCCGCGGTCTGGTTCACATAGACGCCGCCGGTCAGATTCAGCGACAGCTGGGCGCACTCCTCCAGACAGGCCTCCTCCACCAGCTGCTCGACCTCGGCGGAGGTGGTGTACGCGCCGACCGTCATGGCGCCCTTGTCGCGGACCGTGCGCCGCAGCAGATCCACCGCGTCGGCCGCGGAATCGACGGCCACCGCGAAGGACACCGGGCCGAAGCACTCCGACAGATAGGCCGCCTCGTCGTCCGGCTTGGCGCCGTCCAGCTTGACGATCACCGGGGTGCGGACCGTGGCCCCGGGGAATTCGGGGTTGGCCACCTTGCGGGAGGCCAGCGCCACCTCCCCGATCCCGGCC
Organism: Streptomyces sp. 2323.1; assembly: GCF_900221035.1. Classification (NCBI taxonomy): domain Bacteria; kingdom Bacillati; phylum Actinomycetota; class Actinomycetes; order Kitasatosporales; family Streptomycetaceae; genus Streptomyces; species Streptomyces sp. 2323.1. The sequence goes on from NZ_LT907981.1 coordinate 4,051,459, forward strand.
GCCGCATCGATCCGCTCCTTGACCTGCGGATTGACGAGGGCGCCCAGCAGGGCGTTGGCCCGCGCATCATCGCCCAGCAGTCCGCTCACCGCGGCCGCGAGATCGCTGACGACCTCGTCGTACGACTTCGGCCCGGCGTCCGTGGTGATGCCCTCGCGCGGGATCAGCAGATTCTGCGGGGTGGTGCACATCTGGCCGCTGTAGAGCGACAGCGAGAAGGCGAGGTTGCCGAGCATGCCCTTGTAGTCGTCGGTGGAGTCGATGACGACGGTGTTGACGCCGGCCTTCTCGGTAAAGACCTGCGCCTGCCGGGCATGCGTCTCCAGCCACTCGCCGAAGGCGGTCGAACCGGTGTAGTCGATGATGCGGACCTCGGGGCGGACGGCCAGGGTCTTGGCCAGGCCCTCCCCCGGCTTGTCCACGGCCAGGCACACCAGATCGGCGGGGAAGCCGGCGTCTTCGAGCACCTCGCGGGCCACCTTGACGGTCAGCGCCAGCGGCAGCACGGCCCGCGGATGCGGCTTGACCAGCACCGGGTTGCCGGTCGCCAGGGAGGCGAACAGGCCCGGATAGCCGTTCCACGTCGGGAAGGTGTTGCAGCCGATGACCAGGGCGACGCCGCGCGGCACGGGCGTGAAGCTCTTGCTCAGCTCCAGCGGATCGCGCTTGCCCTGCGGCTTGGACCACGGCGCCTGCTGCGGGGTGCGGACCTGCTCGGCGTACGCATACGCCACCGCCTCCAGGCCGCGGTCCTGGGCATGCGGCCCGCCCGCCTGGAACGCCATCATGAAGGCCTGGCCGCTGGTGTGCATCACGGCCTGGGCGAACTCATGGGTGCGCGCGCTGATCCGGGCCAGGATCTCCAGGCACACCGCCGCCCGCGCCTCGGGGCCGGCGTCCCGCCAGACGGGAAGCGCGGCGCGCATGGCCGGCAGCAGGACCTCCGCATCCGGATGCGGATAGGTGATGCCCAGCTCCGGTCCGTACGGGGAGACCTCCCCGCCCGTCCAGTCGTCGGTGCCGGGCTGGTCGAGCTCGAACCGCTTGCCGCGCAGCGCCTCGAAGGCGGCCAGTCCGTCAGGTGCGGCGGTCTCGCCGTACGCCTTCGGGTGCTCGGGGTGCGGGGACCAGTACGCGCGGGTGCTGATCGCTTCCAGCGTCCGGTCGAGGGTCGGGCGGTGCTTCTCGATCAACTGCGCTGCGGTCATTTCGGCGGCCATCGAAGACCAACTCCTCGTCGAGCCGGGCGGAGAGTGGACAGGGGCTGGGTGCGCACAGGGCAACGGAGTTAGAGTAACCGAACGATCGGTCGGGGCAAGAGGGCCCGGCCCGCCTGTGGAAAAGTCGGTCGGGGAGGATCAGCTGGCATGACGGCAATCGGGACCAGCAACACCGTGGCAGTGGTGGGTACCGGGACCATGGGACAGGGCATTGCGCAGGTGGCGCTGGTCGCCGGCCATCGCGTACGGCTCTATGACACCGCCCCCGGGCGCGCCGCGCAGGCCGCCGGGGCGATCGTGCGGCGGCTGGACCGGCTCGTCGAAAAAGGCCGGATCTCTGCGGGCGGCCGGGACGCCGCCGCCGGCCGGCTCTCCCCCGCTGCGGAGCTCGCGGAGCTGGCCGACGCGTCGCTGGTCATCGAGGCGATCCTGGAGCAACTCCCCGCCAAACAGGAGCTGTTCACCGCCCTGGAGGACATCGTGGCGGCGGACTGCCTGCTGGCCACCAACACCTCCTCGCTGTCCGTGACGGCCGTCGCGGGACGGCTGCGCCACCCCGGCCGCTGCGTGGGCCTGCACTTCTTCAACCCCGCGCCGCTGCTGCCCCTGGTCGAGGTGGTCAGCGGCTTCGCCACCGACGAGACGGCCGCCGCCACCGCGTACGACACCGCCGGCGCCTGGGGAAAGAAGCCGGTGCGCTGCGCCGATACGCCGGGGTTCCTCGTCAACCGCATCGCCCGCCCCTTCTACGCCGAGGCCCTGCGTGCCTACGAGGAGCGGACCGCCGACCCCGCCACCATCGATGCAGTGCTGCGCGACGGCACCGGCTTCAAGATGGGGCCCTTCGAGCTGACCGACCTCATCGGGCAGGACGTGAACGAGGCGGTCACCCACTCCGTGTGGAACGCCTTCTTCCAGGACCCGAAGTTCATGCCCTCCCTGGCGCAGCGCCGACTGGTGGAGTCCGGACTGCACGGCCGCAAGTCGGGGCGCGGCTGGTTCGACTACTCAGAGGGCGCCCGCCGGCCCGCACCGCAGACCGCCGGCCCCTGCCCGGCACCGGAGTCCGTCGCCCTGCATGCGACGCTGCCCGGCCCGGCTGCGGTGCTGCCGGAACTGATCGAGGAAGCGGGCATCAAGCTCACCCGGGATCGCACGCCGTACGGGCCGGAGGGCGTGATCCGGCTGCCCGGCGGAGCCTGTCTGGCGCTCACCAACGGCCGTCCGGCGACGAACCGGGCCGACGGCAGGTACATCCGCTTCGATCTGTCGCTCGACTACCGGGCCGCGACCCGGATCGCCCTGGCCGCTTCGGCAGAGGCCTCCGAGGCGGACCTCGCGGAGGCCGTGGGGCTCTTCCAGGCGCTCGGCAAACAGGTCAGCGTGATCGATGACGTGCCCGGCATGATCGCCGCCCGGACGATCGCGATGATCATCGACTTCGCCGTGGACGCGGCGGCCCGTGGGGTGGCGACCCCCGAGGACATCGACACGGCCATGCGGCTGGGCGTGAACTATCCCGGCGGCCCTCTGGAGTGGGCCGAGCGGCTCGGCGCCCGGTGGGTGTGGGATCTGCTGGACGCGATGTATCACCACAACACCGGCGGACGCTATGTACCGTCCTGGGCGCTGAGGCGCCGTGCGGACCTCGAGGAGTAGGTGCTCTAATCATGACCATGGCCAAGCGCGACACCTATACGCCCGATTCGCTGCTCGCGGTCGCCGTCGAGGTGTTCATCGAGCGCGGCTACGACGGCACCTCCATGGAGCACCTCTCCAAGGCGGCCGGCATCTCGAAGTCCTCGATCTACCACCATGTGCGCAGCAAGGAAGAGCTGCTGCGCCGCGCCATAAGCCGCGCCCTGGACGGGCTCTTCGGTGTGCTGGAGGAGCCGGGCGCGCTCCAGGGGCGGGCGATCGAGCGGCTGGAGCACGTCACCCGGCGGGTGGCCGAGGTGCTGATGGACGAACTCCCCTATGTGACGCTGCTGTTGCGGGTGCGGGGAAATACGGACACCGAGCGGTGGGCCATGGAGCGCCGCCGGGAGTTCGACCACGAGGTGTCCGATCTGCTCAAGCGGGCCGCCGCCGACGGCGACCTGCGGGACGACGTGGACATCCGGCTGGCCACCAGGCTGCTCTTCGGCATGATCAACTCGATTGTGGAGTGGTACCGGCCGGGGCGCGGCGGCGCGGCAAGCCGTGACGAGGTCGCCGACGCCGTGGTGCGTACGGCTTTCGCGGGGCTGCGCAAGCCCTGAGGCGCCCGCCGGGCGTCCCCTGGTCCCGCCGGGCAGGTCCCCGGCGGGGTCAGTCTTCCTCGGGCCCGAGGTCGGTCTCCTCGAAGACCAGCAGCGTGCGGGTGCTGAGCACTTCCGGGATCGACTGGATCCGGGTGAGAACAAGCTCCCGCAGTTCGCGGTTGTCCTTGGTGTGGACCAGCAGCAGGACATCGAAATCGCCGCTGACCAGCGCGATGTGGGTGGCTCCGGGCAGCGCTGTGAGCTGCTTGCGCACGGTGCGCCAGGAGTTCTGCACGATCTTCAGCGTGATGTACGCGGAGGCGCCCTGACCTGCGCGTTCCTGGTCGATCAGGGCGCTGAAGCCACGGATCACCCCGTCGTCCAGCAGCCGGTTGATCCGTGCGTAGGCGTTGGCACGCGAGACGTGCACCCGATCGGCCACGGAGCGTATCGAGGCGCGGCCGTCGGTCTGCAGCATGCGCAGGATCGAGCGGTCGATGGTGTCCAGCGGGCGCGCGGGCGGGACAGGCGCGGCACCGTCCGGCGGCTGCCCGCCGGACGGTGTCTGCGCACCGGAATTTGCCATCTGTTCGTCCGGCATGTGCTCCCGCCTCCCCTTTGTGGACGCCCTGCCTTCATCTCAAGCTGTGGAGAACCGTTTGTCCACAGGCTGAACCCACCCGTAGCCAAAATGCATCAGCGACCGAACAATCGGTAGGGCAGGGCGAACCCGTCCTGACCGAATGCATCCTGCCCACCCGCCGTGCGCCCACCACCCCCATGAGGCGCATCGCGCCACCCCTTCGATTCGAGGAGGTGCTCGACATGACGGTCCTTGAGCAGCCCGGCAGCAGCAGGAACACGAGCAGCCTGGCCGGCCCGCCGCCCTCCTGGCGGCCGCGCACCGACCCCGCCCCTCTCCTGCCCGACGCGGAGCCGTACCGCCTCCTGGGGACGGACGCCGCCGCCCGGCTCGACTCCGGACTGCTGACCCGGCTGTACGCCCAGCTGGTGCGCGGCCGCCGGTACAACGCGCAGGCCACGGCCCTGACCCGGCAGGGACGCCTGGCGGTCTATCCGTCCTCCACGGGACAGGAGGCCTGTGAGGTCGCCGCGGCGCTGGCCCTCGAAGAGCGGGACTGGCTCTTCCCGAGCTACCGCGACACCCTCGCCGCAGTGGTCCGCGGCCTCGACCCCGTCCAGGCGCTGACCCTGCTGCGCGGCGACTGGCACAGCGGCTACGACCCGCACGAACACCGCATCGCCCCGCTGTGCACCCCGCTCGCCACCCAGCTCCCGCATGCCGTGGGCCTGGCGCACGCCGCCCGGCTCAAGGGCGACGAGGTGGTGGCGCTGGCGATGGTCGGCGACGGCGGCACGAGCGAGGGCGACTTCCACGAGGCGCTGAATTTCGCGGCCCTCTGGCAGGCGCCGGTGGTCTTCCTCGTCCAGAACAACGGCTTCGCGATCTCCGTGCCGCTCGCCAAGCAGACCGCGGCGCCGTCCCTCGCCCACAAGGCGGTCGGCTACGGCATGCCGGGCCGCCTGGTCGACGGCAATGACGCACCCGCGATGCACGAGGTGCTCACCGAGGCCGTGCAGCGGGCCCGCCGGGGCGGCGGCCCCACCCTGGTCGAGGCCGTCACCTACCGCATAGAGGCACACACCAACGCCGACGACGCCACCCGCTACCGCAGCGATGCCGAGGTCGAGACCTGGCGGGCACACGACCCGATAGCCCTCCTGGAGCGTGAGCTCACCGCCCGCGAGCTGCTGACCGACGCATTCGTCGGCGACACCCGGGAGAGCGCCGAGCAGCTGGCGGCCGACCTCCGGGAGCGGATGAACGCCGACCCGGAGCTGGACCCGATGGACCTGTTCACCCACGTATTCGCCGAGCAGACCAGCCAACTGCGTGCCCAGGCCGCCCAGTTGCGCGCCGAGCTGGACGCCGAAGGCGCCGGACACACCGAGGACGCGGCGGGTGCCGGCGGCGGTGCCGAGGAGGCCAGGCCATGACGACCACCGTTCCGGCGACCACGCGCAAACCCGCCACCATGGCGCAGGCGCTGACCCGCGCCATGCGCGACGCGATGGCCGACGATCCGTCCGTCCATGTCATGGGCGAGGACGTCGGCACCCTGGGCGGCGTCTTCCGGGTCACCGACGGCCTCGCCAAGGAATTCGGCGAGGACCGCTGCACGGACACCGCGCTCGCCGAGGCCGGCATCCTGGGCACCGCCGTCGGCATGGCGATGTACGGGCTGCGGCCGGTCGTCGAGATGCAGTTCGACGCGTTCGCCTACCCGGCGTTCGAGCAGCTGATCAGCCATGTCGCCCGGATGCGCAACCGCACCCGCGGGGCCCTGACGATGCCGCTGACCATCCGTGTCCCCTACGGCGGCGGGATCGGCGGGGTCGAGCACCACAGCGACTCCTCCGAGGCGTACTACCTCGCCACTCCGGGCCTCCAGGTCGTCACCCCGGCGACGGTTGAGGACGCCTACGGGCTGCTGCGGGCCGCCATCGCCTCCGACGACCCGGTCGTCTTCCTGGAGCCCAAGCGGCTGTATTGGTCGAAGGCCGACTGGTCGCCCGATGCACCCACCGAGGTCGCCCCCCTGGGGCGCGCCGCGGTCCGGCGCCGCGGCAGCAGCGCCACCCTGATCACATACGGCCCGTCGCTCCCGGTCTGCATGGAGGCCGCCGAGGCCGCCCGGGCCGAGGGCTGGGACCTGGAAGTGGTCGATCTGCGCTCGCTGATGCCGTTCGACGACGACACCGTCTGCGCCTCGGTGCGGCGCACCGGGCGGGCCGTGGTCGTCCATGAGTCCAACGGGTTCGGCGGTCCCGGAGGGGAGATCGCCGCGCGGATCACCGAGCGCTGTTTCCACCACCTGGAGGCACCGGTGCTGCGCGTCGCCGGGTTCGACATCCCCTATCCGCCCCCCATGCTGGAGCGGCACCATCTGCCGGGCGTGGACCGGATCCTGGACACCGTCGCCCGCCTCCAGTGGGAGTCGGACTGGACCGCCGGAGGTGGTGAGTGATGGCCGTGGTCCGCGAATTCACCCTGCCCGACCTGGGGGAGGGCCTCACCGAGGCGACGATCGTCCACTGGCTGGTCGAGGTCGGCGAGGTGGTGGCCATCGACCAGCCGGTGGTGGAGGTCGAGACCGCCAAGGCGATGGTGGAGGTGCCCTGCCCCTACGGAGGCGTGGTGACCGCCCGCTTCGGCGAGGAGGGGGCGGAAGTCCCGGTGGGCGAACCGCTGGTGACGGTCGCGGTGGGGGCCGTGCCGGACGATCTGGCGGGAGCCGTCCCTGGTACGGAGCCGGGCTCCGGGGCGGGTGCCCAGGGCGGTGCGCCCGAGGCGGCCGCGCCGCCCGCTGCGTCCACGGAGGAGGACTCCGGGTCCGGGAATGTGCTCGTCGGGTACGGCACCGGTGCGGCAGCGGCGCGGCGGCGCCGGATCCGTCCTGGGGGAGCGAGCCCCCTGGGTGGAGCGCAGCGGCCGCCCGAAGGGGCGGCGAACGGTCCGGCCGGGGCCGCAGCGGCCGATCATGCGCCGGGTGTCTCGGGCGGGGTGCACGCCGAGGCGGCCGCCGTGGGACCGGCCGGTACCACCGGGGCGAACGGGGCCGCCGGAGCCGGGGCGGAGGAGGCCGGCAGCCGTACGGTGGCCGTCATCTCCCCGCTGGTGCGCCGGATGGCGCGGGAAAACGGTCTGGATCTGAGTGAGGTGACGGGCTCCGGACGCGATGGGCTGATTCTGCGTACGGATGTGGAGTGCGCCATCCGGGAGCGGGAGCTGCCGCGGGTCGTGCCTCTCCCTGGGGCTGTGCCGCCTGCCGTGCCCACCCCCGCGGCCGCGAGGCCCGCCGGGGCGGCAGCCGGGGCCGGTGCCCTGCCGGACGAGGAGCGGATCCCGCTGAAGGGGATGGTCGGTGCCGCCGCTGAGAAGTTCAGCCGCAGCCGCCGGGAGATCCCAGAGGCGACCTGCTGGGTGGACGCCGATGCCACCGAACTCCTCGCCGCCCGCAGGGCGATGAATGTGCCGGGCGCCCCCAAGGTGTCGCTGCTCGCCCTGCTTGCCCGGATCTGTACGGCCGCCCTCGCGCGCTTCCCCCAGCTCAACGCCACCGTCGACACCAAGGCCCAGGAGATCGTGCGGCTGCCCGCCGTCCATCTGGGCTTCGCGGCGCAGACCGAGCGCGGCCTGGTGGTGCCGGTCGTACGGGACGCGCATGCCCGTACGGTCGAGGATTTGTCCGCGGAGATCGCCCGGCTCACCGAAACCGCCCGGGCCGGCGGGCTCTCCCTGGCCGAGCTGACCCACGGCACCTTCACCCTCAACAACTACGGCGTCTTCGGCGTCGACGGCTCCACGCCGATCATCAACCACCCGGAGGCGGCGATGCTCGGCGTCGGCCGGATAGCCGCCAAACCCTGGGTGCACGAAGGCGAGTTGGCCGTCCGGCAGGTCGTGCAGCTCTCGCTCACCTTCGATCACCGGGTGTGCGACGGCGGCACGGCAGGCGGTTTCCTGCGGTTCGTGGCCGACTGCGTGGAACAGCCCGCACTGCTGCTACGGACGCTGTGACCGGCGCGCGGCCGGCGACGGCGAGCCGGCCGGCGAGGGCGGGACCGGTGGCAACGGCGGGACTGCCGACACCCGCGAGCCGGCCCGCCACCACGAGCCGTCCGACAACGGCGAGCCCGCCGCCAGCCGCCGCTGTGGCACAGCCGACACCCGCCGCAGCTCCGGCAGCGGTGTGATCCCCGTACCCCTGGCGATACTCAAGGGGTGAACGACCACACCGACTACGACGCCATCGTGCTGGCCGGAGGTGCGGCCCGGCGGCTCGGCGGGGCGGACAAGCCCGCGCTGTCCGTCGGCGGCCGGCCCCTCCTGGACCGGGTGCTCGCCGCCTGCCCCGATGCGGCGCGCACCGTCGTCGTCGGCCCCGGCCGCCCGACCGCCCGGCCCGTCGTCCATGCCCTGGAGGACCCGCCCGGCGGCGGTCCGCTCGCCGCGCTGGAAGCCGGCTTGCGGCACACCACCGCCCCGGTGGTGCTGGTCCTCTCCGCCGACCTCCCGTTCCTGACCGCAGCGACCGTGCACCACCTCCTGGCGGCGGCGACGGCAGGCCCCGGACCGGGCGGGGGTGCCGTGCCGCGCGACGGGGCGATGCTCCGCGACGCCTCGGGGCGGGACCAGCCGCTGGTGGCGGCCTATCGGTCCGGGCCGCTGCGCCAGGAGCTGGCGCGGTTGCGGGCCGGGCACGGCAGCCTGGCCGGTCTGCCGCTGCGTGCGCTGTGCGCCGAGTTGGTGCTCGAACGGGTCCCGGACGCCCGGTCCACGGCCTCCTTCGACTGCGACACCTGGGAAGACATCAACGCAGCACGCGCCCGTATCAGGGAGCATGGCACCGTGCTGGACGAATGGATCACCGCAGTCAAGGCCGAACTGGGCATCGAGCTCGATGTCGACACGGCAGCGCTTCTCGACCTCGCGCGGGACGCGGCGCACGGCGTCGCCCGCCCGGCTGCCCCGCTGACGACCTTTCTGATCGGCTATGCGGCGGGTCAACAGGGCCGGGACGTGCAGGAGCTGATGGACCGGGCCGCCGCTCTGGCGAACCGCTGGGCGGCGGAGGCCGAGGAGTCCGGGGGCGCGGCCCGTTCCGGCGGTGCCATTGGTGACGAAGCGAAGCCCGCGGAATGAACGACGGACAGCCGGGCGGCACGAGGGGCGAGCCGGCGGGCGCCACCCCGGACGAGGGGCGCGCCCGCAGCGGCGACCCCTTCGACGATGCGCTCGCGCTGGTCAACGGCCCGGTGCAGCCGCGCGTACGCCCCGCCGCCGAGGCCGCGACCGTCCGGGCGCCCTACGTCGCCCGCGGGGCCGCGGCCGGCGAAGGTGGTGACGCCCCCTACACACCCGGCGACCCCTACACGCCCGACGACCCGTTCGCGCCCGGCGACCCCTTCGCCTCCGACGGCCCCGGCGCCCCCGGAAACCGCTCCGGCCCCACCGGCCCGGCCGGCGCCGACGATCCTCCGCCGACCCCGGCCCCCGGCCCCCGCCCCACCCCGGCCGCCGTCCCCTGGCACCTCGCCAGGGACATCGCCCGCCGCGCCGTGACCGAGCCGCCTGCGCCCCTGACCTCGGCGCTCGGCGCCGCGCTCGGCCGTACGCTCGCCGCACCGCTCACCGCCCTGACCGACCTGCCGTCCTTCGACACCTCGGCGATGGACGGCTGGGCGGTCGCCGGCCCCGGCCCCTGGCACCTCGACCAACCCGCCGGCACCCCCGAGGCCGGCTCCCCGCCCGGCATCCTCGCCGGTCACGCGCCCACCGACGGGCTCCTCGACGGCCACGCGATCGCGATCGCCACCGGCGCTCGCATCCCGTCCGGTGCCACCGCCGTCCTGCGCAGCGAACACGGCGAGGTCCGTGCGCCGAGCGGCGGCGGGCGGCGGCTTTACGCACCGCAGCCGGTGCCGCCCGGTCAGGACATCCGTCCGCGCGGCCAGGAGTGCCGTCGCGGCGACCAACTGCTGCCGGCCGGCGCCCTGGTCACCCCCGCCGTCCTCGGCCTGGCCGCGGCGGCCGGCTACGACGAGCTGACCGCCCGCCCCCGCCCGCGCGCCGAAGTCTTCGTCCTGGGCGATGAGTTGCTGGACCACGGACTGCCCCGGGAGGGCCGGATCCGTGATGCGCTCGGCCCGATGCTCGTCCCCTGGCTGCATGCGCTGGGCGTCGAGACGCCCGCGGCGCGCCATCTGGCCGATGACGCCGACACCTTGTACGCCGCTCTCGCGGATTCCACCGCCGACGTGGTGATCACCACCGGCGGTACCGCGTCGGGCCCCGTCGACCATGTGCACCCCACCCTGCGCGGGCTGGGCGCCGAGGTGCTGGTGGACGGTGTGGAGGTGCGCCCCGGGCATCCCATGCTGCTCGCCCGCCTGGCCCCGGGCCGGCACCTCGTCGGCCTGCCGGGCAACCCCCTCGCGGCGGTGTCCGGGCTGTGCACGCTCGCCGAGCCGCTCCTGTGCGCGCTCGCCGGCCGCCGCCCCGCCCCGCCGTACCGCGTGCCACTGGCCGCTCCCGTCCACGGGCATCCGCACGACACCCGGCTCGTTCCAGTGGCCTACCGCGACGACGAGCGGTACGGCCTGATGGCGGCGCCGCTGCACTTCCACGGCCCTGCCATGCTGCGCGGGATCGCCGCCGCCGATGCGCTGGCGGTCGTTCCGCCCGGCGGCGCGAAGCGCGGCAACGAGCTCGAACTCCTGGAACTTCCCTGGCCGGCGAGCTGGTCGGCGGGCTGGGCACCGGATACGCCGACGGACTGGAGCGCCTCGGGGGAGCTGTAGGCGGCCACCGCAGGCCGCGCGGATGCGCCCGCGTCGTCCGGTCCGGTGGGTCAGTCGCTCGGCACCGCCTGCCGGATGGTGATCACGCGGTCGGTGAGCTCCAGCGTTGCGGCCTGCGGGTCGGTGTAATTCAGCACCCGGTGCCCCCGTACGACCGCCACGACCAGGTCGTCGAGCTCGCGGGGGGAGCGGCCCGCCTCGCTGCGGGTCACCGGCCGTTCGTCGAGGTCGAGCCCGCTCCCGTACGTCAGCAGGTCCTCCAGGATGGTGCCCACGTGCGGGCTGGCCATGGACATCCCCAGCAGCCGGCCGGCCGAGCTGGAACTGGTGATGACCAGGTCGGCGCCGCTCTGCTTCAGCAGCGGTACGTTCTCGTCCTCCCGGACCGCCACCACGATCGAGGCGTGCCGGGTGAGCTGGCGTGCCGTCAGGGTGACGAGTGCGGCGGTGTCGTCCCGCTGGGTCGCCACGACCACGCGCGCGGCGCGCTGCAACTCGGCCCTGGTCAGGGTGTCGGAGCGGGTCGCGTCGCCGTGCACCGCCACGAAACCGTCACTGCTGGCGGCGTCCACGGCGGTCTTCTGCGGATCGACCACGACGATCTGCTCTCGGGGGACGCCCTGTCCGAGCAGGGTCTCGATGGTGCGGCGGCCCTTGGTCCCGTATCCGATGACGACGACGTGATCTCGCATGCGGGACCTCCAGCGGTGGATGCGTACCTGGTGCCGGGTGCGCGCGGTGAGGACTTCGAGTGTGGTGCCGACCAAAATGATCAGGAACAGTACCCGGAGCGGCGTGATGACCAGGATGTTGGTCAGGCGTGCGGCGTCGCTGACCGGAGTGATGTCGCCGTAGCCGGTGGTCGAGAGGGTGACCGTCGCGTAGTAGGCCGCGCCGAGGAAGGTGACCTCGTCGTGGGCGTTGTCGCGGTACCCGTCGCGCTCGAACCAGACGATCAGGGTGGTGACGGCCAGCACCGCCAGCGCCATGAGCAGCCGGCGCAGCACCTGCTGGAGCGGCGGTGTCATCCCCTGCGCGGGCAGGACGATGGTGCGGCCGGCCTCCGTGTCGTCCTTGGCTTCGGCGCTCGACAGCGACCAGAGAGAGCGAAGGAGCGAGAATCTGCCGGTTCTGCGGCGCGGTTGCTGCTCGTCGCTCATCCGGCCGCCTCTTCCTGAACGGCCCGGTCTGCGGCGGTCTGTGAGGGGGACATGGCTCCCATGCTCCGTGATGCGGAGGAGCGCGCGCACGCTGCGGTCACCGGACCGGCGCCGGACGAGGGCGCTGCGCGGCCGGCGGTGCCCGGTGCGCCGGACGTGGACCGGACAGGGCTCTGTGCAGGTGGGAAGCCCGGCCCGGTGGTGATCCGCGGGCCCCGCACCGTCGCCCCGTACGCGGACGACGAGTAGCCTCGCGCCCATGCGAGCGATCACTATCCCGGAGCCCGGTGGCCCCGAAGCACTTGTCCGGGCGGACGTGCCCGATCCACAGCCCGCTGAGGGCGAGGTCCTGATCGAGGTCGCGGCCAGCGCCGTGAACCGTGCGGACCTGCTCCAGCGTCAGGGCTTCTACGACCCGCCGCCCGGCTCCTCCTCGTACCCGGGCCTGGAGTGCTCGGGGCGGATCACCGCGCTCGGCCCCGGTGTGCACGGCTGGGCCGTCGGCGACGAGGTGTGCGCGCTGCTCGCGGGCGGCGGATACGCCGAGCAGGTCGCCGTTCCGGCCGGGCAGGTGCTGCCGGTGCCGGCCGGCCTGGATCTGGTCACGGCCGCCGCGCTGCCCGAGGTGACCTGCACGGTCTGGTCGAACGTCTTCATGATTGCCCACCTGCGGCCCGGCGAGACCCTGCTGGTCCACGGCGGCGCCAGCGGCATCGGCACGATGGCGATCCAGCTGGCCAAGGCGGTCGGTGCACGGGTCGCGGTCACCGCGGGCGGCCCCGAAAAGCTGGCGCGCTGCGCCGAGTTGGGCGCCGACATCCTCATCGACTACCGCGAGCAGGACTTCGTCCAGGAGATCCGCAAGGCCACCGACGGCGCGGGCGCGGACGTCATCCTCGACATCATCGGCGCGAAATATCTGCAGCGGAACGTCAAGGCGCTGGCGGTCAGCGGACGGCTGGCGATCATCGGGCTGCAGGGCGGGGTGAAGGCGGAGCTGAATCTCGCCGCTCTGATGGCCAAGCGCGCCGCGATCACCGGCGCCGGGCTGCGTGCCCGCCCGCTGAACGAGAAGGCTGCCATCGTCGCCGCCGTACGGGAGCACGTCTGGCCGCTGATCGCCAACGGTCAGGTCCGGCCGATCGTGGACCGCACGCTCCCGATGGCGGAGGCCGCCGAGGCGCACCGCATCGTGGAGGCGAGTGCGCATGTCGGCAAGGTCGTGCTGACCGTCTGAGCCGGCCGGCACCCGCGCTCGCCCCTCCGGCAACCGCCCGGCCTGCGTCCGCCCCTCCCGCATGCCCGACGAGTAACCCGCCTGATATGTCTGAGATGCCGTGAATCTCATCACATGTGACGCTGGACGGGTCACTCGACGGCTCGGCACGGGAGGGGCACCGTGGTCGCTCCAGGATTCCGTTCGCGCATTGCCACCGGTCTGTTGGTGGCTTCCGTCGTCCTGCCCGTTCCTCTGGGCGCCACCTCCGCGGTGGCTGCGGACCGACGGGCCACTCCGGTCGACCGCCCGTCGAATCTCGTCCGCCCGGACGATCAACGCGACGACGACGGCCGGGACGACTACGGAACCGGCGACTTCGGGCTGGACGATTACGGCGCCGACGACCTGACGCCCGGCTCCTCGCCGGCTGACGGGCGGGGAACGGGCCGGGCGCACCCCGGGCACTCCGGGGCCTCCGCGCGGATCCCGGGGCTGCCGGACCGCTTCCCGGGCCTGCCGTACGCCCCTCCGGGCTTCCCGCACCGGCCTCCGCATCATCACTTCGGTGGACATCGTGGGCACGGAGAGTGGCGCCATCACCACCATCACAGGTTCGGCCCCGGTTTCATCGGGCAGATCCCGCCGTTCGGCCTCCCGGGCCCCGAGGGCAGGGGCAGGGACTTCCCCCGGCGGGGGCATCATGGGCCGCCCGGCCCGGGAGGCCCGCCCGGCGCCGACCGTGGGCACTCCCTGCCCGGCCGGCACTCGGCGCGGAAGCCCTCCAAGCCCGCGGGGTCCGCATCCCCTGCGGGAGCCGTCCCGGCAGGATCATCTGCCTCGCACCGCCACAACGTCGCAGATCGGCGGGCCGTGCGCTCCTATGACGTACTGCCGCCGCTTCCGACCGCCGCCCCGAAGAAGGACGGTTCCGTACCGGACGGCGCGGATGGCGAAGCGACCGAGCGCCCCTACGCCATGGAAACGCCGGCAGCCCCGGTGGAGCGGGTCCTGCCGATGGGCGCCGGCCTTGCGCTCACCGGTCTGGGGCTGGCCTTCTTCGCCCTTCGGCTGCGCCGCAGCTGAAGTCCGACGGTTTCACGTGAAACAGCCGGGAATCCCGTGTTTCACGTGAAACCGCGGCAGCCGGAGCCCCTCGGAAGGGTGGATCACGTTCTTCAGGGGGCACCACCGTTCATAACCCCTGGTGCGAGAGAATGGCGGCATGGATATGCCGATGAACGAACGGTCGCAGGAGAACCCGCACGTCCTGGTTGTCGGCCCGGACGGCATGGCGCTCGGCAGCGCCGGCTCCGGTGGCGGGGACAACGGCGAAGAGTCCCGCGAGACGCCGGTGACGGACATGGTCGAACAGCCTGCGAAGGTCATGCGCATCGGCAGCATGATCAAGCAGCTGCTGGAAGAGGTGAAGGCCGCGCCTCTCGACGAGGCGAGCCGGGTCCGTCTCAAGGAGATCCACTCCAGCTCGGTCAAGGAGCTGGAGGACGGGCTGGCGCCCGAGCTGGTCGAGGAGCTGGAGCGGCTGTCGCTGCCCTTCACCAATGAGTCGGTGCCGACGGATGCGGAGCTGCGGATCGCCCAGGCCCAGCTGGTGGGCTGGCTGGAGGGCCTCTTCCACGGCATCCAGACCGCGCTGTTCGCCCAGCAGATGGCGGCTCGTGCCCAGCTGGAGTCGATGCGCCGTGCGCTGCCGCCCGGCGTCTCGGCGATGGACGGCGAGGAGGGTCACCCCGGTCAGGGCAGCGCCCGCTCGGGTCCGTATCTCTAGGGAATTTCCCAGAATCGTCGGCCGGGTCGCCGGCACACCACATACACAGACAGAAGGGGCCGGCACGCATGGCGCGTGCCGGCCCCTTCGTCAGGCTCCGGAGGCCCGAGGGCCGGTTGCCGTCAGTCGCTGCGGCCGGTCGAGATGGTCAGCTCGATGGTGTCGTCCTTGCTCGGGTACCACCAGCTGATGGCGGCAGGGGTCTGATCCGTGACGGTGTTCTTGCCCCAGATCGAGCTGTCCTCCTCGTCGACGATCTTGTACTTCCAGCCGGCCGCCGCGATGCACTTCTTCACCGAGTCCAGGTTCTTGAAGCGGAACGACGGGACGAGGATCTTGCCCTTGTCGCTGTAGCTCTTGGTCGGGCTGGTGCACTCGGACGTCAGGATCGTCGCCGTCTTGTCCTCGGGCCGGACGCTCTCGGTGGGCGAGGAGTACGACGAGTACGTCGGGGTCGGGGTCACGTCCCCGCCGTGGTCGTCGCTGGAGCCGGCGCTCAGACCGATACCGATCGCGATCGCGGTGACCACGACCACACCGATGATCGCCGAGACGACGATCACCGCGGAGTTGCCCTTCCGGCCGCCGGGACCGCCGGCCGACGGCATCGAGGCCGTCACGGGCGGGGGCGGGGGCGGCGGGGTGTACGCCTGCGGGGGCGGGAACCCGCCCGCGTTGAACGGTGCCGGGGCGGGGGCAGGCGTGGGCGTCGGATAGGCGTTGTTCGGCGGCGGGGGCGTGGACGGCCCGAACCCGGCCGCCTGGGTCGGCTGATACGGCTGCTGCACGCTCGGCGGGGCCGGCGTGTGCGGGGCGCCGGAAGCGGTGGGGAACACCGCGGAGGAGACCGACGAGCCGCTGGTGCGCGCCGCCGGGCCGCCGCTGATGATCAGCGGCGTCGCGCCGGACTGCCCGGACCCGACGATCCGCAGGCATTCGTCCCGCATCGCCTCTGCGGTGGGGAACCGCTCATTGGGGTTCTTCTTCAGCGCCCGGGCCACCAGCGCGTCCACGGCCGCCGGCAGCGAGCTGTTGATGCTCGACGGGACCGGGGGCTCTTCCTGGACGTGCGCGTAGGCGATGGCGAGCGGGGAGTCCGCGTCGAACGGCAGCTGGCCGGTCAGCAGCTCGAAGAGCATGATGCCGACGGAGTAGAGGTCCGAGCGGGCGTCCACACCGCGGCCCAGCGCCTGCTCGGGCGAGAGGTACTGCGGGGTGCCGACGACCATGCCGGTCTGCGTCATCGACGTCACGCCGGACTGCATGGCCCGGGCGATGCCGAAGTCCATGACCTTGACGACACCGCGCTTGTTCAGCATCACGTTGCCGGGCTTGATGTCCCGGTGGACCAGGCCCATCTCGTGGCTGACCTCGAGCGCGGCCAGCACATCAGCCGTGATCTTCAGGGCTTTTTCCGTCGGCATCGCGCCATGTTGCGCAACGTCGGTGTCCAGGTCGGAGCGCAGCGGCTGACCTGCGACGTACTCCATGACGATGTACGGCACCATGCCGCCGTCGAGCTCGTCCTCACCGGAGTCGAAGACCGAAACGATGTTGGTGTGGGTGAGCTTCGCCACGGACTGGGCCTCACGGCGGAAGCGCTCACGGAAGGCCTGCTCGCGGCCGAGCTCGGTGTGCAGGGTCTTGATCGCGACCTCGCGGTCGAGCACGCTGTCGTAGGCGAGGTGCACAGAGGCCATGCCGCCCGCACCGAGAAGATCACGAAGCTGGTAGCGTCCCCCGCCGACCGAACGGCCCTCGTATTGGCCCTGAGCGCCGTCCTGGCTCATCGTTCCGCTTCCCCCTACGCGCGCACTATCCCGTACGGATAGTGATCAAAATCTGGAATTCCGCAGCCAAGTCTGCCGTAGGCCCTGGACACGTCAAGCTGTGTGCCCGTTCCGTGACCAGATACGCAAGATCGCGTCACAGCCCACAGACAATTTCGGCACCGGATCGTCCCTGGTGAACTTGCCCCCATTGGCTTCCGGCAGGTTTGCTGGCCGGTCCACGACGGACCGGTGGGTGCCGCGGAACCTGTAGCGTGCTCTAGCGAAGACCGATGACCTTACCGCTCTCATGCGGATCGATTCGACGGCGAGGACCGATGGCACCGACGCAGAGCCCCCAGGGCCCGTCCGATCCTGACGCCACCGGCTCCAATATCCCCGACGCACCGGAGATGTGGGGCAACGGCGGGCTGGTCGGCGATGGCCGCTACCGGCTCACGCGACGGCTCGGCCGCGGCGGTATGGCGGAGGTGTTCGCGGCCGAGGACGTACGGCTGGGCCGCACCGTCGCCGTGAAGCTGCTGCGCGCAGACCTCGCCGAGGACCCGGTCTCCAAGGCCCGCTTCACGCGGGAGGCACAGTCCGTGGCCGGGCTGAACCACCACGCGGTGGTCGCGGTCTACGACTCGGGTGAGGACCTGGTCGGCGGCAACACCGTGCCGTACATCGTGATGGAGCTGGTCGAGGGCCACACCATCCGCGATCTGCTGCTCAACGCCGACGCCCCGCCGGCCGACCAGGCGCTGATCATCGTCTCCGGGGTGCTGGAGGCGCTGGCCTACAGCCACCAGCACGGCATCGTGCACCGTGACATCAAGCCCGCGAACGTGATCATCACCAACAGCGGCGCCGTCAAGGTCATGGACTTCGGCATCGCCCGTGCCCTGCACGGCGCCCAGTCCACGATGACCCAGACCGGCATGGTCATGGGGACGCCCCAGTACCTCTCCCCGGAGCAGGCGCTCGGCAAGACCGTCGACACCCGCTCCGACCTCTACGCCACCGGCTGTCTGCTCTACGAGCTCCTCACGCTGCGGCCGCCGTTCACCGGCGAGACCCCGCTGTCGGTGGTCTACCAGCATGTGCAGGACATGCCGGTGGCGCCGTCCGAGGTCGCCGACGCGGTGCCGCCGGAGCTGGACGGCCTGGTCATGCGGTCGCTGGCCAAGGACCCCGACGACCGGTTCCAGTCCGCCGAGGAGATGCGCGGCCTGGTCCAGTACTCGCTGCAGATGCTGCACGAGCAGGGCGGTCACACGGGCACCTGGAACACCGGCCCGGTCGGCATGCACGAGGGCGGTCTCGGCCCGTCCATGGGCACCGCGGCCACCACGGCGCTGCCGCACCCCGACGCCGGCCAGACCACGGCGCAGCCGATCCTCACGTCCGGTATGCGCGACGACGACGGCGGCTTCGACGGCGGCCCCCGGCCGGCCAGGGGCGGCCGCGGCAAGATCTGGCTGATCGCGGCGCTCGCGGTGATCGCGATCGCGGTGGGGGTGGCCTTCGCGCTGCAGAACACCAGCGGCCAGGACAAGAAGAAGGACACCCCGACGACGCAGTCCCCGTCGCCGTCCAAGGACGACAAGACGAGCGAGCCGCCGACGGAGGAGCCGAGCACCCCGCAGACCGAGCCCGGCACCACGGGTGGTGACGGTGGCACGTACAGCGAGCCGCCGACCCAGGAGCCCAGCACGCCGGAGACGTCCGAGCCGCCCACCTCCGAGCCGCCGACGTCGGAGCCCCCGACCTCCGAGCCGCCCACCGACTCCACCGGTGGGACGGCGGACGGCGGGACCGCCGATGGCGGAACCGCGGACGGCGGCACCGCCGACGGGGGTACCGCCGACGGCGGAACGACCACCGGCACGGACAGCGGGGCCACCACCGGCAGCGGCACGGACGGCGGCGCGACGCTCGGCCCGGCCGGCTGACGGGCGCCCCGCCGCGGTTCAGCGGGTGAACGCGTTCCGTACGGCCCGGTACTCGCGGGTCCACCACACGGCCAGTGCGGCCGCCGCCGGGAACTGGGCATCGGTGCGGCGGTCGCCGAGCTGGTAGCGCCAGGTGAGCATCCAGAAGTCGTTCAGCCGCTCCCACCACACCCGGTGGACGGCCGCGGCGAGCTCCTCGGCGCCGGCCCCGCAGGCGCTGCGGTAGGCGCCCGCGTACGCCGCCACCTTGGCCAGGTCCAGCGTCCCGCAGGGGCGTACGAAGAAGATCGCGGCGGCGCGTACCGCCTCCTCGGCGCGCGGCTGCACGCCCAGCCGGTCCCAGTCGACGATCGCGGTCGGCTCCGCGCCGCGGTAGAGCACGTTCAGCGGGTGGAAGTCGCCGTGCACCCAGCCCGCCGGGGGCTCCGCGCCGGGCGCCGGGCGGTGGTGTGCCAGTTCGGCCAGCAGGGCCCGGCGCTCCAGCAGACGGTGTTCGGCGAGTTCGTCGAAGCTGGTGCGCGGACGGGCGCCGCGGGCCAGGGCCAACAGCTCCTCGATCGTCTCGAAGGTCCGCTCCGGGTCGGCGCCGGCGTCCGCGCAGGGCAGCCGGGGCGGATGCGGTTCGTCGGCCATGGCCTGCTCCAGGGCGGTGTGGACCAGCCCGAGCAGCGCGCCCAGCCGCCAGGACTGGCCGCGGGTCAGCGCCGCGCCGCCGAGGTGCCGGCCCTCGACCCAGGGGTGCAGGGCGTAGCAGCGGCCGTCGAGGACGGTGACGGTGCGGCCGTCCGCGTCGGCGAGGGGCGGGACGACCGGCAGGCCGAGCGCGGCGAGCCGGCGGGTGGCGCGGTGCTGGCGGGTGAGGGCGGCGCGGTCGCCGTCGAGGTGGTGCTTGAGGAAGTAGCGGCCGCGGGTGGTGGCGAGGAAGTAGCCGTGGTTGAGCAGGCCCTCGGCGACGGGCTCACAGGACAGCGGCGCGCCGGCGTCGGTGTAGTGGCGGAGCAGGGCTCCGAGGGTGTCTTTGTCGGGCGTCGCCGCCGTCCGGACTACAGATGAGCGCAGCACCCGCCAGATGTTAGATCAACTGCGTGCGTCGCAGTGTGCGCGGCGGAGAGCCTCACACAGAGTGCGCACCTCGGAAGACCGGCACATCGGTGAGGTGGTGCATGGTCACGAACTCCGGCTCGATGCGCAGGAAGACGGGGGCGTAGGGGGCGCCGTCGGCCAGTCGGGGGGAGGGCCCGAAGAGTTCCCGCTCGACGGGGGTGGGCTCGACGACCCGGGCGGTGCCGGTGAACTGCACCGACCAGGTGTCGTCCTCGCCGCTGTTGACGTTGTCGGCCTCGTAGGCGACCACGCTGCCGTCCAGGGCCTGGTGGTAGTCGTAGCCCTGGTGCAGCCGCAGCACCAGCCGTCCGTCGAGGACGAGGTGCCGGGCGACGGTGGTGAAGGGCAGTGCCCGCCGACTGGCAGAGACGCGCCCGTACGGCGTGCGGCTCAGCAGCTCGATGGCACGGTAGTTGTCGGTGGGCATGGCACCACCTTGCCGGGCGGATCCGGCCGGCACGTAGGGGCCAGCAGCCCCGGGCCGCGGGGCCGATGGTCCTGAATCACCATGAGCCGGGCGGGGCGTCTCCGCCTTGGCTGCTCAGTGCCGTTCGGCCTGCATCCGCGCGACATAGGCGGCTGCCTGGGAACGCCGTTCCATGCCGAGCTTGGACAGCAGGCTGGAGACATAATTCTTGATCGTTTTCTCGGCGAGGTGCAGCCTTTCGCCGATGGCGCGGTTGGTCAGGCCTTCGCCGATCAGATCGAGAATCCGGCGTTCCTGGTCGGTGAGGTTCGCCAGCCGGTCGTCACCCTTGGTGGCGGTGCCGTCGCGCAGCCGCTCCAGTACCCGGGCGGTGGCCACCGGGTCGAGCAGGGACTTGCCGGCCGCCACGTCGCGCACCGCGGAGAGGAGTTCGTTGCCCCGAATGGCCTTGAGGACATATCCGGCCGCACCGGCCATGATCGCATCAAAAAGGGCTTCATCGTCCGCGAAGGAGGTGAGCATCAGGCATTTGATGTCCTCATCCTGCGAACGGATCTCGCGGCAGACCTCGACACCGCTCCCGTCGGGCAGCCGGACATCGAGCACCGCCACGTCCGGGCGGGTCGCAGGGATCCTGACCAGGGCATCTGCGGCGGTACCGGCCTCGCCGACCACCTCGATGTCGTCCTCGACCGAGAGCATTTCGTGGACGCCACGCCGGACAACTTCGTGGTCATCGAGCAGGAATACCGTGATTTTTCCGTCTTCGCGCACCTTCCCAGTCTCACACATCAACTCTTCCCGTGCTCCAGGTCACCGATATAACGTGCCGTTGTCCCGGCGGCCTGCAACGCTGTGACCAGGAGTTGTTCCAAGCCTTAGTGATTTACTTGGAAATCCAAGCAAAATCGCAGGTCAGCGCCGTTTCCACTTCGGCTTTGACAATGGGTAACGTGCAATGAGCAGGCCACTGTCCGGGAGCTTTGTTCCACCCGGATCCGGCCGCGATCGCACACACCCCGTGCGCCGTATCGGATACCGGGTGAGCCGCAATACGGCCACCGGCGGACCCCGGGGGCCGGACAGACGGAGGAGCAGCACGTGACCGTGGAAGGCACTGCGCAGCGGAAAAACACCCGCGGCAGCAGCAAGCGCACCACCGCCGCAAAGGCGACGTCGGCCAAGAAGGCGTCCCCGGCCAAGGCCCGGAACTCCGGCCGGCCCGAGCAGGCGGAGCAGGATCAGCTCGTACAACTGCTGACCCCCGAAGGGAAGCGGGTCGAGCACCCCGATTACTCGATCGACCTGTCCCCCGACGAGCTGCGCGGGCTCTACCGCGACATGGTGCTGACGCGAAAGTTCGACGCCGAGGCGACCACTCTCCAGCGCCAGGGCGAACTGGGCCTGTGGGCCTCGCTGCTGGGCCAGGAGGCCGCTCAGATCGGCTCCGGGCGCGCGCTGCGCGACGACGACTATGTCTTCCCGACCTACCGGGAGCACGGCGTGGCATGGTGCCGCGGCGTCGACCCGACGAATCTGCTGGGCATGTTCCGCGGTGTCAATCACGGCGGCTGGGATCCCAGCACCAACAACTTCCACCTCTACACCATCGTCATCGGTTCGCAGACGCTGCATGCGACCGGCTATGCGATGGGGGTGCAGAAGGACGGCGCGGATTCCGCGGTCATTGCGTATTTCGGTGACGGTGCCTCCAGCCAGGGAGATGTCGCGGAATCCTTCACCTTCTCCGCGGTCTACAACGCCCCGGTCGTGTTCTTCTGCCAGAACAACCAGTGGGCGATTTCCGAGCCCACCGAGAAGCAGACCCGGGTGCCGCTCTACCAGCGCGCCCGCGGCTTCGGATTCCCCGGCGTCCGGGTCGACGGCAATGACGTCCTGGCCTGTCTGGCGGTGACCCGGGCGGCGCTGGAGCGTGCGCGCACCGGCCAGGGCCCGATGCTCATCGAGGCGTTCACCTACCGCATGGGTGCGCACACCACCTCCGACGACCCGACGAAGTACCGGGCGGACGAGGAGCGGGCGGCCTGGGAGGCCAAGGACCCGATCCTGCGGCTGCGGACGTACCTGGAGGCCGAGGGCATCGTCGACGAGGCGTACCTCGCCTCGATCGACGAGGAGCGCGAGGCCCTGGGCAAGCGGGTCCGCGACGCCGTCCGTGCCATGCCCGACCCGGACGACATGGCGATTTTCGAGAACGTCTATGCCGATGGGCACGCGCTCGTCGATGAGGAGCGCGCACAGTTCGCCGCCTACCAGGCGTCGTTCGTCGATGCCGATGCCGCGGAGGGGAACTGACCATGGCCGTCTTCGAGAAGATCACCATCGCCAAGGCGATCAACGAATCGCTCCGCGCCTCCATGGAGGCCGACCCCAAGGTCCTCGTCATGGGCGAGGACGTCGGCAAGCTCGGCGGCGTCTTCCGCGTCACCGACGGCCTGCAGAAGGACTTCGGCGAGGACCGGGTGATCGACACCCCGCTCGCCGAGTCCGGCATCGTCGGCACCGCGATCGGCATGGCACTGCGTGGCTATCGCCCGGTCGTCGAGATCCAGTTCGACGGCTTCGTCTTCCCCGCCTACGACCAGATCGTCACCCAGCTCGCGAAGATGCACGCCCGCGCGCTGGGCAAGGTCAAGGTGCCGGTCGTCATCCGCATCCCGTACGCGGGCGGCATCGGCGCGGTCGAGCACCACTCCGAGTCCCCCGAGGCGCTGTTCGCGCATGTCGCGGGCCTCAAGATCGTCACCCCCTCGAACTCCTCCGATGCCTACTGGATGCTCCAGCAGGCCATCGCGGGCGACGACCCGGTCATCTACTTCGAGCCCAAGCGCCGCTACCACGACAAGTCGCGGCTGGACACCGAGTCGATCCCGGACCCGCTGCACAAGGCCCGGGTCGCCCAGAACGGTTCCGACCTCACGCTGGCCGCCTACGGCCCGATGGTGAAGGTCTGCCTGGACGTCGCCAAGGTCGCGGCCGAGGAGGGCAAGTCGGTCGAGGTCGTCGACCTGCGCTCGCTCTCCCCGATCGACTTCGACACCGTGCAGTCGTCGGTGCAGAAGACCGGCCGGCTGGTCGTCGTCCACGAGGCCCCGGTCTTCTTCGGCGCAGGTGCCGAGATCGCCGCCCGGATCACCGAGCGGTGTTTCTACCACCTGGAGGCTCCGGTCCTGCGGGTCGGCGGTTTCCACTCCCCGTACCCGCCCTCCCGTCTGGAGGACGAGTACCTTCCGGGGCTGGACCGGGTGCTCGACGCCGTTGACCGTGCGTTGGCGTACTGAGGGTTTGAGGAGAGTTCGTGACCATGACTGCAAGTCCTGCCCGCGCTCAGCGCTTCCGCGAGTTCAAGATGCCCGACGTGGGCGAGGGGCTCACCGAGGCAGAGATCCTCAAGTGGTACGTCCAGCCGGGCGACACCGTCACCGACGGCCAGGTCGTCTGTGAGGTCGAGACCGCCAAGGCCGCCGTCGAACTGCCCATTCCCTACGACGGGGTGGTGCACGAGCTGAACTTCGGCGAGGGCGTCACCGTCGATGTCGGCACGGTCATCATCTCGGTGGACACCGACCCCGGAGCCGGGCCCGCCGCGGCGCCGGCGCCAAGCGCGCCGCAGGAAGCCGCCCCGTCCGCCGAGGAGGAGGCCGAGCCGCAGGGCCGGCAGGCGGTGCTGGTCGGCTACGGTGCCGCGCCGTCCTCGACCAAGCGCCGGGCCCGCAAGCCGCAGCCCGCGGTGCCGGCCCAGCCGGAGTCCGCGAGCGCCGCGCTCCAGGCGGAGCTGAACGGGCGGGCCACGCCCACGCCGATGATCACCCCGGTGCCCGTGCCCGCCGCGCCTGCCGCCCCCGTGGCTGCCGCGCCCGCCGGCCGTCCGCTGGCCAAGCCGCCGGTGCGCAAGCTCGCCAAGGACCTCGGCATCGACCTGGCGACGATCGCCCCGACCGGGCCGGACGGCATCATCACCCGCGAGGATGTGCATGCGGCGGCCGCCCCGGCAGCGGCGGCGGCCCCGGCCGGTGCCCCGGCGCCGGTGGCCGCGGCCCCGGCAGACACCGGCACCGTCGACACCGCCGCACGCGAGCGGCGGGTACCGGTCAAGGGCGTACGCAAGGCCACCGCGCAGGCGATGGTCGCCAGCGCCTTCACCGCGCCGCACGTCACGGAGTTCATCACCGTCGATGTGACCCGCACGATGAAGCTCGTCCAGGAGCTCAAGCAGGACCCGGACATGGCGGGGCTGCGGGTCAACCCGCTGCTGCTCGTCGCCAAGGCCTTCCTGGTCGCCCTCCGGCGCCATCCGGAGGTCAATGCGGCCTGGGACGAGGCGAACCAGGAGATCGTCTACAAGGACTACGTCAACCTCGGGATCGCGGCGGCCACCCCGCGCGGGCTGATCGTCCCGAACATCAAGGACGCCGGGTCCAAGACGCTCCCCCAACTCGCCGCGGACCTGGGCGAGCTGATCGCCACCGCGCGTGAGGGCAAGACCTCTCCGGCGGCGATGTCCGGCGGCACGGTCACCATCACCAACGTCGGCGTCTTCGGCGTCGACACCGGTACGCCGATCCTCAACCCGGGGGAGTCGGCGATCCTCGCCTTCGGCGCGGTCAAGCTCCAGCCGTGGGTCCACAAGGGCAAGGTGAAGGCGCGTCAGGTCACCACCCTCGCGCTGTCCTTCGACCACCGCCTCATCGACGGTGAGCTGGGCTCCAAGCTGCTCGCGGATGTCGCGGCGGTGCTGGAACGGCCCAAGCGGCTGATCACCTGGGGATGACCCGGGGTGCGGAGCCGGGCGGTGCGGGGCGGCGTTTCACGTGAAACGCCCTGCACCCGCCCCGGCCCCGTGGACGAACGTCCGCTCGCGGTCCCCGCGCCCCCGCTCCGGCCGTACGTCAGCGGGTACGCCGGGTACCGGCAGGCCGGACTGCCGCCGGGCCGGCACCGTGGGCTCCCCTCGCCCCGGCTGACCCTGATCTTCACCCTCGATGAGCCGCTCACGCTGGCCGGCCACCCCGATCCGGCGCAGGCACCGGGCACCTACGGCGCCCTCCTGGGCGGTCTGCACACCCGCCCTGCGCTGATCACCCACGAGGGCCGTCAGTCCGGCATCCAGCTCGGCCTGCACCCGCTGGGCGCCCGCGCGCTGCTGGGACTGCCGGCCGGCGAGCTGGCGGACATCGACCTTCCCGCGGAAGCGGTCCTCGGACGGCAGGGCGTGGAGGTGGGTGAGCGGCTGCGGGCGGCTCGCAGCTGGCCGGAGCGGTTCGCGCTGCTGGACGCGTATCTGCTGGGCCGGCTGACCCCGGAGGCGGGCCGTTCCGGGCCGGCTCCCGAGGTCGTCCGTGCCTGGCGTCTGCTGGCGTGGTCAGGGGGTGCCGCACCGGTGGCGACGCTCGCCGCCGAGGTCGGCTGGAGCACCCGTCATCTGACCGCGCGCTTCCGGCAGGAGACCGGTCTCACGCCCAAGACCGCTGGCCGGGTCCTCCGGTTCGACCGGGCCCGCCGGCTGCTCGGTGCCGCCGCCGGCCGGGGCACCCCACCGCTGCTGGCCGATCTGGCCATCCGCTGCGGCTACTTCGACCAGGCCCATCTGGCCCGGGAGTTCCGGACGCTGGCCGGCTGTCCGCCCAGTCAATGGCTCGCCGAGGAGTTCCGAAACGTCCAAGCCCCGGGGGAAGCGTTCGAGGAAGGCTGAGGTCAGCGGCCCACCGGGGGTCGCCCACCCGATCCAGGAGGTCCGGCGATCATGTCCGACACCACACCCGCACCCCAGGTATGGCCGACGCTGCGGGCCCGCGATGCGCGTGCGCTGATCCGGTTCCTGGTCGATGCGTTCGGTTTCGAGGAGACCGTGGTCATCCCCGGGGAGGGCGGGCATGTCGAGCACGCCCAGCTCTCCTGGCCGGAAGGCGGCGGCATCATGCTCGGCTCCGTCCGGGACGGGAAGGAGGATCGCTGGCCGCTGCAGCCGGGAACCTTCGGGGCCTATGTCGTCACCGACCGGCCCGACGAGCTGTACGCCCGCGCCACAGCGGCCGGCGCGGAGATCACCGATGAGCTGACCGTCACCGACTACGGCTCACGGGGCTTCGGCGCCCGCGATCCCGAGGGCAACCGCTGGTCGTTCGGTACCTATCGAGGTGAGCCGCGGGCGGTGTAGCGAGCGGTACGGGATGGTGGTCAGCCGCGGATGAGCTGCACCGCGCGGCTGAAGTGTCCCACCGGGCCGTCCTGGCCGGAGTCGTCGGCGCGCGCGGCACCGCGGGTCAGGGCGATGCCGGCCCACAGGCCGGCCACGATCAATGCCACGACGACGGTGTTCCGCGTGCGGCGGCCGGCGTTCGTCCTGGGCTGCATGGTCCACTCCCCTTGGCTGTCGGAGCCTCCCCGGCTCCTCCTCTATTCACCCATGGAATGCGCGCCGCTCCGTACGCGGCAGGTACGGACTCTTGTCAGTCTTTAGGTGGACCCGACATCCGCCTGAGGTCGGTCCTCAGTCGGCTCCGGGCCGCCGCCAGGCCGGCCCCGGGCCCGCCGGGGGGAGCGGGAGGCCCCTCCCGGCGGGCAGCCGCCGGTTTGCCGGCCACCTCGGCGCAAATAACGCTCGTACCAGGGCATTTAGGGCCGATCGTGTCCGTATCGCGGACCGAGGTATCGCACGTATACCTGTTGTATCTATCCTGTGCGCATGTCCTCCGCATCCACACCCACCGCCCCTGCCCGGGAGTCCGCCACCAGACAGCCGCCCGCCGCCGAGCGGGTCTATGCGCATATCAAGGACGCCGTCCTGGACCGCCGCTACGAGGGCGGGATGCTGCTCACCGAGGGCGAGCTGGCCGAGGCCGTGGGGGTGTCACGGACGCCGGTGCGGGAGGCGCTGCTGCGGCTGGAGGTCGAGGGGCTGATCAAGCTCTACCCGAAGAAGGGCGCGCTGGTGCTGCCGGTCTCCGCCCAGGAGATCGCCGATGTCGTAGAGACCCGGCTGCTGGTCGAGAAGCACGCCGCGGCCAAGGCGGTGCCCGCGACCGAGGCGCTGCTCGGTGAGCTGACCGAGCTGCTGGAGACGATGCGGGAGCAGGCGGCGTCCGGCGACCTGGCCGCCGTCTCCGTCACCGACCGCGCCTTCCACGCCGCCATCGTGCGCAGCGCCGGCAATCAGATCCTGGACCGTCTCTACGACCAACTGCGCGACCGCCAGCTGCGGATGGGGGTCGCGGTGATGCATGCCCACCCGGACCGGATCGCCAAGAACATCGCCGAGCATGCGGAGATCCTCGAAGCCCTGCGGGCCGGGGACGCGGACGCCGCGACCGACGTCGTGCAGCGCCATGTCAGCTGGGTCCGTCACCTCGCGCAGGGCGAGACGCGGTGAGCGCCGGCCCGGGACGTACGGACGGCGGCGGCAGCTCCGGCATAGGCGGCGGCTGCCCCCGGCTGCTGCCCACCGACCCGCCCGGCGGCCCCAAGGCGATGGCCGTCTGGGGCATCGGTGTCGCGGTCTACTTCGTCGCCATCACCTACCGCACCAGCCTCGGGGTGGCCGGCCTGGACGCCGCCGAGCGCTTCCACATCAACGCCTCGGCGCTGTCGACCTTCTCCCTCCTGCAGCTGCTGGTGTATGCGGGCATGCAGATCCCCGTCGGCCTGCTGGTCGACCGGCTCGGGCCCAAGAAGGTGCTGACCCTCGGCGTGGTGCTCTACACCGTCGGCCAGTTCGGCTTTGCGCTCTCCTCGTCGTACGGCATGGCGCTCGGCTCCCGTGCGCTGCTCGGCTGCGGGGACGCAATGACGTTCATCAGCGTGCTGCGGCTGGGCTCCCGGTGGTTCCCGGCCCGCCGCGGCCCGATGATCGCGCAGATCGCCGCGCTGGTCGGTATGGCGGGCAACCTGGTCTCGACCCTCGTGCTCGCCCGGTTTCTGCACAGCTTCGGCTGGACCCCGACCTTCGTCGCCAGCGCCGCCGGCGGCATCGTCGTGCTGATCGTGCTGCTGCTCTTCCTCAAGGACCACCCCGAGGGCTTCGCCCCGCCGCCCCCTTCCGCGCAGCACACCGGCCCGGGGTTCGTCCGCCGGCAGATCGTGGAGTCCTGGCGTGAGCCCGGCACCCGGCTGGGCATGTGGGTGCACTTCACCACCCAGTTCCCCGCGATGGTGTTCCTGCTGCTCTGGGGCCTGCCGTTCCTCGTCGAGGCACAGGGGCTGTCCCGTGGCACCGCCGGCGAACTGCTCACCCTGGTGGTGGTGTCCAACATGGCGGTGGGCCTGATCTACGGACAGGTCATCGCCCGCCACCACGCGGCCCGTACGCCATTGGCTCTGGGCACGGTCCTCGCCACGGCGCTGATGTGGGCGATCGTCCTGTGCTGGCCGGGCGCTCATGCGCCGATGGGGCTGCTGATCGTGCTGTGCGCGGTGCTGGGTGCCTGCGGTCCCGCCTCGATGATCGGCTTTGACTTCGCGCGCCCCGCCAATCCGCCCGAGCGTCTGGGCACCGCCTCCGGCATCGTCAATATGGGCGGCTTCACCGCCTCGATGACGACCCTGTTCGCCATCGGGGTCCTGCTGGACGCCACCGGCGACAACTACCGGATCGCCTTTGCCTCGATCTTCGTCGTGGAGGCGCTCGGTGTCTCGCAGATGCTGCGGCTGCGCCGGCGGGCGGTACGACGCGAGCGCGAACGGCTGGTGGTCAGCCGGGTGGAGGCGGTGCACGTTCCGGCGTGACGCCGGGCGGCCAACTGGCCGTCGGGCGGGCCCGTTTCACGTGAAACGGACATCGCAGTTTCACGTGAAACGGCTCACTCCGGGACCCACTCCCCGTTCGCCGACCGGGCGGGGGTGAGGATGTCGGCCGGTCTTGTACCCGGCCCGTCGTCGCTACGGCGTGACGGCGAAGTTGTCCAGGATCGCCTCGGCCAGCTCACGGTCGCCGTCGATCTTGACCTGCTCGGCGATGGCCGCCGCACGGACCCGGCCACACGCCAGCTGGTGGAAGGTGTCCCAGTCCAGGGCGAACGTCACCGTCGGGCCGAGGGAGACGCTGCCGTCGATCGTGGCGTTGCCCTCGGCGTCGATACGCACCGTGCGCAGGAACTCCAGCGGTCCGCTGACGTCGAAGACCACCGCCGCATCGGCCGGTGCCTGGGCCCTCTTGGCGACGATGCCGGGCAGTGTCTTCACCAGCAGATCGCGCGTCACATGCGCGCCGGGGGAGTCGAGGTTGCCGGGCTTGCCGAGGGCCCGGCGCAGGTCCTGCTCATGCACCCAGACATCGAACGCCCGCTGCTGTAGCACGAATTCCAGCGAACGGTCCTCACCGAGCGGGCTGTGCACCACGGCGTCCGGCTGACGGGACTCGTTGCGCAGCTGCCGGGAGCGGCGGATGACGGTGTATTCGAGCTCGCTGAGCATCTCCGGCGCGGTGTGGTGCCGGCGGACGTCGACCTGCACCTCCATACGCCGCGCCGACTCGCTGCGTACGTGGTAGAGGTCGCGCGGCAGTGTGTGGATCGGCCGCGGGTCGCCCAGCATTTCGCATTCCAGGCCGATGACATGGGAGACGACATCGCGCACGGACCATCCTGGCAGGCCCGTCGCCCTGCTCCACTCGCCCTCGACGAGCGGAGTCACCAGCTCGGTTATCGCTTCTATGGAGTGAGTCCAGGCATCGATGGAGGACTGAAGGCTGGGATGGACGGTCACGGGACCCCTCGGACGGTTCGTACGCGGGCTGCTGTCTGTGCAGTTAAGTTACGCTGCGCACGGGCACCCCGGCAGTGCTTTCGGGTGACCATCGTAGGCCGATGTCTCCCGGCCGCAGAGGGGTGCGGCGCGGGGGCGGAACGCCCGCTTCTCAGTCCTCGCCGTGCTCCCGCTCCGCCAGCCGGATCACGCAGACCGCGACGGCGATGAGCAGCGCCGGATCCGCATCCTCCCGCACGACGTTGACCGCATAGGTGTCGCGCACGGTCAGCCAGCGCCGTGAGATCTCGGCGAGCAGCTCCCCCTCGTACTCGACCGCGAACTCCCGGTCGAGGATCTTTCCGCTGACATCCAGTTCGGTGCCGTCCACCAGCTCGACGCGATAGTGGTTGCGCAGCAGCGAGAGCCGCTTGCGCCTGATCGTGGCCAGCGCCTTGTCGTCCCGCTCGATGGTCATCGTGTCGCGCAGGCTGAGCATCTTCTTGCGGATGGTGATCAGCACCCGCCGCTCCGGGTCCTTCAGCTCGAAGGTTTCCCGCAGCCGCAGCGCCTTCCCGTCCACGAGGAAGGCGTGCCGCCCGTGCTCGTCCTCGATCCAGTAGTCGTCACCGATGCCGAAAATGCGGTCACGGACCAGGTACTTACGCGAGTGCGGGGCCGGCTCCCCGGGAGATTGCAGCATGGGTGACGTGTTCCCCCCGGGACCTGCGGAATGTGCACGCACCGGAGTGACGTTGAATGTCCACATGGCTTCCCGTGCACGCGTCCGCGCCCCCGAGCTGATCGGCAAGGGCGGCTGGCTGAACACCGGCAACAAGGATCTGACCCTCTCCGACCTGCGCGGACGCATTGTCGTCCTGGATTTCTGGACCTTTTGCTGTGTGAACTGTCTGCATGTCCTGGACGAGCTGCGTGCGCTGGAGGAGCGCCACCGCGACACGGTCGTGATCGTCGGTGTGCACTCCCCGAAGTTCGTGCACGAGGCCGAGCACCAGGCGGTCGTGGACGCCGTGGAGCGCTATGGCGTGGAGCACCCGGTCCTCGATGACCCCGAGCTCGCCACGTGGAAGCAGTACGCGGTCAGGGCCTGGCCGACACTCGTGGTGATCGACCCCGAGGGCTATGTCGTCGCCCAGCACGCCGGCGAGGGCCATGCGCACGCGATCGAGAAGCTGGTCGAGGAGCTGGAGGCCGAGCACACGGCGAAGGGCACGCTGCGCCGCGGCGATGGCCCCTACGTACCGCCGGAGCCGGTCGCCACCGATCTGCGCTTCCCCGGCAAGGCGGTCCGGCTGCCGCACGGCAGCTTCCTGGTCTCGGACACCACGCGCCATCAGCTGGTGGAGCTGGCGGCGGACGGCGAGCAGGTGCTGCGCCGGATCGGCTCCGGGGAGCGCGGGCTGACCCCCGACTCCTTCAACGAGCCGCAGGGACTGGCGCTGCTGCCCGACGGCACGGTGGCCGTGGCGGACACGGTCAACCACGCCATCCGGGTCTTCGACCCCGAGAGCGGTGCGCTGGAGACGGTGGCAGGCACCGGCACGCAGTGGTGGCAGGGCTCGCCGACCTCGGGCCCGGCGCGTGAGGTGGCGCTCTCCTCGCCGTGGGACCTCGCCTGGTGGCAGGACCGGCTGTGGATCGCGATGGCCGGTGTGCACCAGCTGTGGACCTACGACCCGGCCACCGGCACGGTCGAGGTGGCGGCCGGCACCACCAACGAGGGTCTGGTGGACGGCCCGGCCGCCGAGGCCTGGTTCGCCCAGCCGTCCGGGCTCGCGGCGGCCGGCGAGCGGCTGTGGCTGGCCGACTCCGAGACCAGCGCGGTCCGCTGGGTGGAGCCCGCCGGGACGGGCGACGGCTATGTCGTCCGTACCGCCGTCGGCACCGGCCTCTTCGACTTCGGGCACCGCGACGGCGCCGCCGGCCAGGCGCTGCTCCAGCACCCGCTGGGCGTGACCGCGCTGCCCGACGGCTCGGTGGCCATCGCGGACACCTACAACCACGCGCTGCGCCGCTTCGACCCCGCGAGCGGTGAGGTGACGACGCTGGCGACGGATCTGCGCGAGCCGTCCGCCGCGGTGCTCGTCGACGACGACATCGTGGTCGTGGAGTCGGCCCGGCACCGGCTGACCCGGCTGCGGCTGCCCGAGGAGGCGGTCCGCGTCGAGGCGGTGGCGCACCACACCCAGCGCGCGGCCACCCTGGTCGCCCCGGGCGCACTGCGGTTGGAAGTGGTCTTCCAGGCTCCCGCGGGCCAGAAGCTCGACACCCGCTACGGCCCGTCCACGCGGCTGTTGGTCAGCGCGACCCCGCCGGAGCTGCTCGCCGAGGGCGCGGGGGCGGGCACCGACCTCGCCCGTGACCTGGTGCTCGCGGACGGCGTGACCGAGGGGGTGCTGCATGTCTCGGCGATGGCCGCGTCCTGCGACGACGCCCCGGACATCGAGTACCCCGCCTGCCATGTGCACCAGCAGGACTGGGGCGTTCCGGTCGAGATCGGCGAGGGCGGGGCGGCCCGGCTGGGGCTGGTCCTCGCGGGGCTGGACGCGGAGTAGAGGCAAGGCCGCCCGGGCCCGGTGGACGGGCCCGGGCGCTCTGCCGGTCGCTGTGGTGCCGGGCTACTTCCCGACGCCGGCTGCCAGTTGAGCCCCGTGGATGCTCGACGTCCAGTTGGTGACCTTGGTCTTGCCGACGGAGAGGTGCAGTCGCTTCTCCGCGAAGCTGACGGTGACCGGGCCGTGGGTGACGGAGCTCGCCGAGATGCCCATGAAGTCGATGGCCACCGACTTCTGCTCGGTGCCCTTGGTGGCCGCGGTGTTGGTGGGGATGACCGCGTAGGCGTAGCCGTGGGCGGGCACGGTGAGGCGGGTGCCGTCGAGGTGACCGGGCGTGCCCTGCAGCAGCGGCAGCGGGCTCTTGGCGTTGTTGAAGCGCAGCAGCGGGGCGTTGTACAGCTTGCAGTCGCGGCTGGTGGTGTTCTTGAACTTCACCGTGACGTGGCTGTCGGGGCCGCTCTGCTGGGAGAACGTGACCTTGTACGTGCTCGGGAAGCAGTCGGGCACCCGCCGCGATGCCGCCGTCCCCGCTCCCGCCGCGGCCGCACCGCTACCGATGATCCTGCGCTTCTTGTTCTTGGAAGACGACGAGGACGAGGAATACGACTTCTTCGACTTCGACTTCTTCGACGAGTGGCTGTTGCAGCCGGTCAGCGCGAGCGATCCGGCCAGTCCGAGCGCCAGTGCGGCATACGCGGCGGAGCGGTGGCGGGAGCGGCGTGCGGTCATGGGTGGTTCCCCCGTGGTTTGCTGCGGTGTCAGCGAGGCGCGTCTGTCATGGCACGGCCACGATATCCACTGCCGGGGGATGCGCCAGGGCCGGTTCGCCGGCCGCCCGGGCGATCTGCCGCCATAGCAGGGCAGATGGGACGCCGAGGGTGTGAAAAGGCCTCGAAGAGGGGGTGAAGATCAGCGGGGCGCGCGGACCGGGCGGAGTGCGTGCGGCACAACGGGCTTCGCCACTGGACAGCGAGACGCCCGGCCTTGGCGACCAGCGGAACCATGGTGAGCGGTACCGCTGGTCGCCAGGGCCGCGGCCGTTACCTGAGATAGATCCTCAGGCCGAAGTCGTTGCCTCGGTGCCAGCCAGTGATGATCTTCGGGCTGCCGTGGGTGTCATTGCCCCAGCCGTAGAAGTGCTCCCAGGTCACGTCGTCGCCGTACCAGTGGTTGTAGTCGGTCTCCGCGTACGCCTGGACGGCTTTGCCGTCGCGCTTGGTGTCCCACAGGTAAAAGGCGCCGGAGGCGTAGGACTTGCCGTTGACCTTCCTCGTGCACTCCATGTACTTGGCGGCGCCGCCGGTGATGTGGATCTCCTTCCAGCCGGAGCAGTGGTTGGCTGTGGTTCCCACGTTCCCGACGGACGGTGCCGACGGGGAGGCCGGTGCGGCGGTCGCGGCCGGTACGGCGGCAAGGCTGCCCGCCAGGGCCAGGCCGGCGGCTGCGAGGGCGATGCGCTTGCGTGACATCACGGTGAGTCCTTTCCGTCACGGCCGGCGGACGGTCCCCCCGTTGGGTCCCCCGTGGTCCGTCGGCGCCACACCACCGTGCCCGGCCGCCCCGGCCTGCCCCAACGGTCTCCGGGCAAGTGACGTCCTCCTGGGATCCCACCCCGGTGACCTGCTAAGACGTCGCCAAGGGTGGGACAGGGCGGGACGGCTCCGCGGGATGTTCCGGCGGGAAGGGAAGAGCGCAGGGCCTGGCGCTACCGGCGTGACCGCGGCCGAGAAGAGAGGGGCACTTCCGCTCCCCTGCGGCGGAAGTGCCCCTCGTGCCACGACCCGGACCGGATCGGCGGTGGCGTTTCACGTGAAACGCCGGGACGCCGCCTGGGATTCCGGGCCCGGAGGTTCTTCAACTGCTGAGGTGTCCCGGGCTCTTGGGCATGGGTGTCCTGCGACGGCGTAACGAATCCGGGATGGTGTCGGCCCCGGTCGAGACATGACGGAAGGGCAGGCACAGGAAGGGCGCCCGCTGGGGGATGCGGGCGCCCTGGTTCAGGGACGGCTCACCGGAGGGTGGTTCCTCGACGGCGGCTCATCAATGGTGGTCAACGGCGGCTCACCAGGCCGTTGCCTCGCGCACGTCCGACTGCCAGTACGTCACCCACGCGCTGTCGTCGACGTACGCCGCGCCGCCGGGGAGCGCCACGGCCGCCGAGCCGCCGATGCTGCCCTTGCCGTCGCGTCCGGGGAGGCCGACGGAGAGGGAGGTCGTGGTGCGGCCGTGGCGGCCGGAGCCGGCGGCGGACGAGGTCAGCACGCCCGCGTAGCCGGTCTCGCCGGGGGCGAGCGTGACCACGGCCGGCGGCTTGCTGGCCGACAGCTCGGGCAGCGGCGACTGTGCGTCGTCGAAGCGGAGGTCGGGGGCGAAGTGCAGGTCGCAGGGGGCGCCGGAGGTGTTGGTGGCTGCCAGCAGCAGATGGTTGACCGGACGGGTCAGCAGCTTGGCGACGATGCGGACCTTCGCGGCGCCGCAGGCGGTGTGCCGGACGGTGGCGTCGCCGTTCCCGCCCGCACTGCGGGTGCCGACCGTGATGCCGTCCGTCCCGGCCTCCGCGCCGCTGCCGGTGCCCCCGTGCCCCGCGAACGTCTGCTCCGCCCGTCCGCCGTCGGTCTGCAGGCCGCCCGGCGCGGCAGCACCACCGTCTCCGGACACCGGGGCGCCGGCCTGCTGGGACTGCGGGTGGAACGGCTTGGCGGCGCTGGTCTGGAGCGGGTTGTCCTGGCCGCCGCAGGCGGTGAGGGTGAGCGCGGCGACGGCGGTCAGCCCGGCCGCGGCGATCCGCAGCGTACGGCGGCGGACGGTCCGTCCCGTGGCAGGGCCGCCGGTACCGGCCCGGGCGCCGGTCTCGAGGACGGGCTCGGAGCGTATGTGGCTGCGCGGCATGTCGGTCTCCCCCGGGTTCAGGTGGCCCGCACCGCGTCTGCGGTACGCCCTGCGGTCCGGCCTGAGGTCTCCCCTGCGGCCTGATCACCAGACTGCCGCCCGCCACTGCCGTGCCACTAACGTGCGCCTAACGTTCCCGCGCGGGGCGGACGCGGGAACGGCTCATCAGCGCCCGTCGCTCCCCCCGTCACCCGTACTGCTCCTGCCCGCTTCCCCGCTCTCGCCGTGCTCGTCCCGTGCGAACAACTGCGTCAGCGTGCTGATGGTGTAGACGTCGGTGGCCTCTTCGTCCACCAGGTGCATCTCCGCGAGGCGATCCAGAGCGTCCTGGGTGCGCTCCTGGTCGTACCCGGCGAGCGCCGCCGCGGCCGAGGCGTTGAGGTGCCCGTCCGAGGTCGTTGCGAGTGCGCTGAGCAGCCGGGCGTCATCCGCCGACAGCCGTGCGACGGACATCCGCAGCGCCGCCGCGACCCCTGTGTCCTCCGCCGACAGCAGCGCCAGCCGCCGCCGTTCGTCGTGCAGCGCCGCGGCCAGCCGGGCCAGCCGCCAGCGCGGCCGGGCGGTCAGCTGGGCGGCCGCGGCCCGCAGCGCCAGCGGCAGCCCGTCGCACAGATCGACCAACTCCCGTGCGGCGGCCGGGTCCTCGGCGACCCGCTCCGGGCCGAGCATCGCGCCGAGCAGCGCCGCGCCCTCCTCATGGCCGAGCGCCTGGAGGCCGACCGGCCGGGCGCAGTCGGTGGCGACCAGACCGTCGAGACGGCTCCGGCTGGTGACGACCGTGGCGCAGTGCGGACCGCCGGGCAGCAGCGGCCGGACCTGCGCCGAACTGCGCGCATTGTCGAGGACGACCAGCAGCCGGCGCTCTGCGACCAGCGAGCGGAACAGCGCCGAGGCGGCCTGCGCGGAGCCGGGCACCCGCTCCGGCGGGGTGCCCAGCGCCAGCAGGAAGTCGCGCAGGATCTCGGCCGGCGGCGCCTCGTCGCCCTCGCCGAAGCCGCGCAGATCGGCGAAGAGCTGGCCGTCGGGGAAGGCCCCGGCGTGCAGATGCGCCCACTGCACGGCGCAGGCCGTCTTGCCGACACCGGCCGGCCCCGCCACCACCGCGAGCGGGCTCTCGCCGGTCGTACGGTCCGTCAAGGCGCTGGTCAGGGAGGTGAGTTGGTGCTCCCGGCCCAGGAAGCGGGCCGGCGGTCGGGGCAGCAGCCGGGGCGCACCGGCCCGCGCGGGGCCGGATCCGCCCGTCGTGCCCGCCCTCGGACCGGTCTTTGCCGGTGGGGCAGCTCCGCTGTGCGGCGCCGCACCGGTGCCCCCCTGGGCAGGCAGCTGCGGCTCGCCCGTGGCGGGAGGCGCCGGGCCGCCACGCGGCCCTCCGGCGGGCTCCCCGCCGGAAGCGCCCGAGGGCTTGGCCGCGGCCTTCCGCCCCTGCCCGGCCGCCTCCGCCCGCAGGATCTCCTCGTATGCGCCGCGCAGCCGCTCGCCGGGGTCGACGCCCAGCTCCTCGTTGAGCAGCCGACGGGTGCGGTGGAACCACTCCAGCGCATCGGACTGCCGTCCCGTACGGAACAGCGCCCGCATCAGCCCGGCGATCAGGCCTTCCCGCAAGGGGTGGTTGACGGCCGCGGAGTACAGGATCGCGGCCGCCTGCTCGTGCTCGCCGAGCGCGCCGTACGCCCGCCCGAGCGCCTCCACGGCCGTCAGCCGGCGCTCCTCCAGCGCATGCGCGGCGGCCGCGAAGGGCGGGCTGGTGACCGTGCCGGTCAGTGCGGGGCCCCGCCACAGTCCCAGCGCCTCGCGCAGCAGCGGTACGGCATCGGCCGGCGCCGCCTCGGGCCGCGCCAGGGTCACCAGCTCACCGAACCGGTGGGCGTCGATCAGCTCCTCCGGCAGCCGCAGCAGATAGGCGGAGCCGTGCGTGGCCAGCTCGATGCCGTACGCCTCCGCACCGCCCTCGGCGAGCGTGGCGCGCAGCCGCGAGACATGGCCCTGGACGACCGTGCGGGCATGCTCCGGCGGCTCGTCCTCCCACAGGGAGTCGATCAACTGCTCCAGGGGAACAGTGGTGTTGGGTTGCAGCAACAGCAGCGCGAGCACACTGCGCCGTTTGGCGGGCCCGAGCGACAGCTCCGCGGAGCCGGTCGTCACGGCGATCGGGCCGAGCAGCGAGAAGTCCAACTCAGCCCTCCAGGAAGGCCGTCAGGGCGTTCGCCAGCAGGTACGGGTCCTCGGCACCGCACAGCTCACGCGCCGAGTGCATGGACAGGATCGCCACACCGATGTCGACCGTCGCGATGCCGTGCCGGGCCGCGGTGATCGGCCCGATGGTGGTCCCGCACGGCATCGAGTTGTTGGACACGAAGCTCTGCCACGGCACACCGGCCCGCTCGCAGGCCGCCGCGAAGACGGCCCGTCCGCTGCCGTCCGTCGCATAGCGCTGATTGACGTTGACCTTGAGGATCGGTCCGCCGTTGGGCATCGGGTGGTGCCCTGGCTCATGCCGCTCGCTGTAGTTGGGGTGCACGGCGTGCCCGGTGT
Organism: Streptomyces sp. 2323.1; assembly: GCF_900221035.1. Classification (NCBI taxonomy): domain Bacteria; kingdom Bacillati; phylum Actinomycetota; class Actinomycetes; order Kitasatosporales; family Streptomycetaceae; genus Streptomyces; species Streptomyces sp. 2323.1. The sequence continues at coordinate 4,089,424 of NZ_LT907981.1, forward strand.
CGGACGACAGGCACAGGGTGCCGGCGAAGGCCCGGGCCCGGTCCTCGTAGGAACCGCCGCGGGCGAAGACCGAGCGCTCCAGCACCGTGCCGAGCAGCGGGCCGTCCGCGCCGGTGTCGGACTGGCTGCCGTTCTCCTCGTGGTCGAAGGCGGCCAGCACCGGAATGCCGGGCAGCTCGCGCCCACCGGTCGCCACGGCGGCGAGCGCGGCCGTACCGGCGTGCACGGACAGCAGGTTGTCCATCCGCGGACCGGCCAGCAGCTCCTGGTCGCGTCCCAGGTAGGAGGGTGCCTCGATGCTGTGCACCATCAGGTCCCAGCCCTTGATGTCGCCGGCCGGGATGCCGGTCTCCTCGGCGACGAAGGTGATCAGATCGCCCTCGGCCACCTCACCCAGGCCCCAGATCGGCGTCATGTGGCGCTGCTTGTCGAGCTTGAGGCCGTCGGCATTCACCGAGCGGTCGAGGTGCACGGCCAGCTGCGGCACCCGCAGCAGCGCCCGGTCGACATGGACGAGCCGGTGGCTGCCGTCCGCCAGCGTCACCCGCCCGCTGAGCCCCAGATCGCGGTCGAGCCAGGTATTGAGCAGCGTGCCGCCGTAGATCTCGACGGCGATCTGCCGCCAGCCGCGCGCACCGGTGTCCGGAATCGGTTTGACCCGCAGATTGGGAGAGTCGGTGTGAGCCCCGACAATTCGGTACGGAGTCGACGGGCTCACACCCTCGGGCACGTACCAGGCGATGATCGCTCCGCCGCGCAGCACATACTTCCCGCCGCTCGTACCGTCCCATTCGTCGACCTCGGCGACCTGGTGGAAACCCGCCTTCTCCAGCCGCTCCGCCGCATTCGCCACCGCGTGGTAGGGCGACGGACTGGTGGCGAGGAAGGACATCAGGTCGTCGGTATGGCCGCGATCGAAGCGGGCGGAGTTGGTCATGGATTCAGCATAAGGAGCCGGACCCCGCATTCCTCGTGCGCATGCCTTGTGACTCCGTTCCCTTCCGGCCACGATTTCTGCGGTTCGGAGCCGGATCTGCACTGGAATGAAGAATTCCGCGTTTACCTCCCGCTCGCCGGGTAGACGAGCGGCTTACCGGCGGTACGGCGGCGGGCTGCGGCCGGCCAGGAGGCCGGACAGGACGAAGCCCGCCTCTCCGGGGGAAGAGAGGCGGGCCACGCCAGTCTGGACGGTCAGTCTGAGAATCCCGTAAGAAGGCCGCAGCGGGCTGCGGATGGCGTTCCTAGAACGCGGCCTCGTCGAGCTCCATCAGCGACTGGTCGACGCTCTCGGCCAGACCGCGCTGGACGCCGACGCCCGGCAGGATGTTGTGCGCGAAGAACTTCGCCGCGGCGACCTTGCCGGTGTAGAAGGGCACATCCTTGGGAGACACAGCCTTCGCCGAGGCGCCGGCCAGCTTCTCGGCGGCCACGGCCGCACCCTTGAGCAGCAGGTAGCCGATGACGACATCGCCGGAGGCCATGAGCACGCGGGTGGTGTTCAGCCCGACCTTGTAGATGGACTTGACGTCCTTCTCGGTCGCCGCGAGGTCGGTCAGCATGGTGCCGACGATCGCCTCCAGGTCGGCAGCGGCCTTGGCCAGCTCGCCGCGGGCCTCGGCCAGCTCCTCGCCGCCGGTGTTGTCGGCGAGGAACTGCTTGATCTCCTCGGACAGGGCGGTGAGCGCCTGGCCCTGGTCGCGGACGATCTTCCGGAAGAAGAAGTCCTGGCCCTGGATCGCGGTGGTGCCCTCGTAGAGGGTGTCGATCTTGGCGTCCCGGATGTACTGCTCGATCGGGTACTCCTGCAGGTAGCCGGAGCCGCCGAAGATCTGCAGGGACTGGGCAAGCTGCTCGTAGGACCGCTCCGAGCCGTAGCCCTTGACGATCGGCAGGAGCAGGTCGTTGAGGCGGGTCGCGGCGCTCGCGTCCTCGCCCGCGGCCTCCTTGATGAGGATCTCGTCCTGGACCGAGGCGGTGTAGAGCACCAGGGCGCGCATGCCCTCGGTGTACGCCTTCTGCGTCATCAGCGAGCGGCGCACGTCGGGGTGGTGGGTGATGGTGACGCGCGGCGCGGTCTTGTCGGTGAAGGCGGCCAGGTCCGGGCCCTGCACCCGCTCCTTGGCGTACTCCAGCGCGTTGAGGTAGCCGGTGGAAAGGGTGGCGATGGCCTTCGTGCCGACCATCATCCGCGCGAACTCGATGATCTTGAACATCTGGCGGATGCCGTCGTGCTTCTCGCCGAGCAGCCAGCCCTTGGCCGGGTGGTTGGCGCCGAAGGTCATCTCGCAGGTGTTGGAGGCCTTCAGGCCCATCTTGTGCTCGACGTTGGTGGCGTAGGCGCCGTTGCGCTCACCCAGCTCGCCGGTCTCCCAGTCGAAGTCGTACTTCGGCACGATGAACAGCGACAGGCCCTTGGTGCCCGGACCGGCGCCCTCGGGACGGGCGAGGACGAAGTGCACGATGTTCTCGGACATGTCGTGCTCACCGGAGGTGATGAAGCGCTTGACGCCCTCGATGTGCCAGGAGCCGTCCGCCTGCTGCACGGCCTTGGTGCGGCCGGCGCCGACGTCCGAACCGGCGTCCGGCTCGGTGAGCACCATGGTGGAGCCCCACTGCTTGTCCACCATCAGCTGGGCTATGCGGTGCTGCTCCTCGGTGCCCTCGTCGAAGAGCACGCCGGCGAAGGCGGGGCCGGACGCGTACATCCACACGGCCGGGTTGGCGCCCAGGATCGTCTCGGCGAAGCCCCAGAGGAGGGAGCGGGGCGCGGTGGTGCCGCCGAGCTCCTCCGGGATGCCCAGACGCCACCACTCGGCGTCCATGAAGGCCTGGTAGCTCTTCTTGAAGGTGTCCGGCACCGGCGCGGTGTTGGTGTCCGGGTCGAAGACCGGGGGGTTGCGGTCGGTGTCGGCGAAGGACTCGGCCAGCTCGTTCTCGGACAGCCGGGCGATCTCGGACAGCACGCTCTTGGCGGTGTCGACATCCATCTCCGCGAACGGTCCGGTGCCGTACACGCTGTCGCGGCCGAGGACCTCGAAGAGGTTGAACTCGATGTCGCGGAGATTCGACTTGTAGTGGCCCATGGGTACGGCTCCGTAAAGGGTTCGGGAGAGGGCCCCAAGGGAGGGACCTCAGACGCAATACCAGCTAGTAGCTAAATGATGCTACCCGCGGGTAATAAGAATCAACCCCTTCGGCGCATCTGTGACGAGCGTCCCCCGGTGCGCCGCCGACTCAGTACGCTGTGCCGCATGTACGGCTACGACCAGAACGCGGGTGCCGGGCAGCAGCAGTACGGTGCGCCGCCCCCGCCGCAGCAACCGGCCCCCGGGGGTTACGGCGAGCAGCCGCTCTACCCCGAGCCGTCCCCGCCCTCCCTGGCCGATGCGGTGCGCGCCTTCACCACCGGCTCGACGTCGGCCGAGGACTTCCAGGGCATCTTCTCCACGTCGAAGATCTACTGCCCGCGCGGTGACAACCCCGGCTTCCTGGCGCTGCACAACACCCAGCAGCCGGTGATCCCGATGTTCACCTCGCTCAAGGAGCTGCGGCGGTACGCGGGCAAGGAGTCCAAGTACTTCGTGATCACCGGCGCCGAGGTCCTCGACCTGCTGCCGACCGGCTACGGCTTCGTCCTCGACATGGAGGGCGACCACCGGATGGTCTTCGATGCGAAGGCCGTGGAGCAGATGGTCGACTTCGCGATGCGGCGGATGTACGGATAGCGGCTGTACGGCGGCCGGGGCGGAAAGGTCCCGGCCGTCTTTGGTGGGTGAGGGGTCGGTCCCGAGAGGGGGCCGGCCCCTCGGTCGTGTGCCGGGTCGTGTGCCGGGTCGTGTGCCGGTCCGTCTCGGCCCGTCCCCGGCCCGCGCGCCGGGACCTTCTCGTACCCCCTTTGACCTGCACATATGCAGGCGGGAATACCGCGCCCCTTGCCAGTTGTTCACTATTCAACTAAGTTGGGCGTGACCGAGGAGGCACTGATGCCCGCAGTGACCGTAGAGAACCCGCTGACCCTGCCGCGTGTGGCGGCGCCCGTTGCGGCGCACGCCCGTCCCGCGCTGGCCGTTGCCACCGCTCCGAGTGGATTCGAGGGCGAGGGCTTTCCGGTGCGCCGGGCGTTCGCCGGCATCGACTACAAGCACCTCGACCCGTTCATCATGATGGATCAGATGGGCGAGGTGGAGTACGCGCCCGGGGAGCCCAAGGGCACGCCCTGGCACCCGCACCGCGGCTTCGAGACCGTGACGTATCTGATCGACGGCACCTTCGTGCACCGTGACTCGCACGGGGGCGGCGGCGTCATCAATGACGGCGACACCCAGTGGATGACGGCCGGTTCGGGGCTGCTGCACATCGAGGCGCCGCCGGAGTCGCTCGTCCTGTCCGGCGGTCTCTTCCACGGCCTCCAGCTGTGGGTGAACCTGCCGAAGAGCGACAAGATGATGGCCCCTCGCTACCAGGACATCGGTGGCGGCAACGTCAAGCTGCTGACCTCGGCCGACGGCGGCGCGCTGCTGCGGCTGATCGCCGGTGATCTCGATGGTCACCAGGGCCCGGGCATCACGCACACGCCGATCACGATGATGCATGTGACGGTGAACCCGGGGGCCGAGCTGACCCTGCCCTGGCGCAAGGACTTCAACGCCCTTGCTTATGCCCTGGCCGGGCGCGGCTCGGCCGGTGCGGAGGGGCGCCCGTTCCGTATGGGGCAGGCGGTCGTGTTCGGTGCCGGAGACTCGATCACGATCCGGGCGGACGAGTCCCAGGAGTCGCGCAGCCCGAACTTCGAGGTGGTGCTGCTGGGCGGGCTGCCGATCCGCGAGCCGATGATGCATTACGGCCCGTTCGTGATGAACACCCACGCCGAACTTGCCCAGGCCTTCGAGGACTTCCAGGCCGGCCGGCTCGGCACCATCCCCGCCGGCGAGCACTGACGGCGCGCCGGCCGCACGGCGTGACGGGGCGGCGTTTCACGTGAAACGCCGCCCCGGCCCGTTTCGGGGCCCGTACCTGGGCCTTCGTGGTGGACTGTCCGGGTGCGAAACGACTCGGACGAAAACCGGCCCGGCGCCGAGCGTGAACGGCCGTGCCCCTCGGAGCCGTTGCTTCCTGTCGAGGCGCGCCGCGCCGCGGCCTGGTGCGTGGTGACGCTGCTGATCGCGACCGTGGTGGCCCTGGGAGTGTGGCTGTGCGTCGAACTGAGCACGGCGGTCACCCCCCTCCTGCTGGCGCTGCTGGGCAGTGGGCTGCTCGGGCCGCTCTACCGGCGGCTGGTGGCGATGCGGCTCAACCGTTCCCTGGCGGCCGGGCTGACCTGTGCCGTGCTCGTCGTGGTGGTCGGCGGCGCCGGATACATCGTGGTCAGCGCGCTGGTCGACACCGGGGACCAGATCATCGCCTCGCTCAGGAGCGCGGCGAAGAGCCTCTCGGAGCACTTCGGCGCGGCAGGTACGTCGCTCGACGACCTCGCCTCCCGGTCCAAGCAGCTGATCACCAAGTTCGGCGGCAGTGCGGCCTCCGGGCTGCTGGCGGGCGTCAGCGTCGTCGGCCAGTTCCTCGCCGCGTCGGTCCTGGCCCTGCTGCTGACCTTCTTCTTCCTGCGCGACTCCGACAAGGCCGTACGCGCGCTGAACGACTGGGCGCCGGGCAGCTCCGGGCCGCAGCTGGAGCGGATGGCCCGCCGGGGCTTCCAGGGCATCGAGGGCTTCATGCGCGGCACCACCTTCATCGCGCTGATCGATGCCCTCTGCATCACCGTCGGACTGCTGATCCTCAGGGTGCCGGGCGCCGTCGGCCTGGGCGCACTGGTCTTCGTCGGCGCCTATATCCCCTACCTCGGTGCCTTCATCTCGGGCGCCGTGGCGGTCCTGGTGGCGCTGGCCGACCGCGGCTTCGTGATCGCGCTGTGGGCGCTGGGCGTCGTGCTGGCCGTACAGATCCTGGAGGGGCATGTGCTGCAGCCGATGATCCAGAGCCGTACCGTCCAGATGCACCCGGCGACCGTGCTGCTGGCGATCACCGCGGGCGCCGGCGTCGCCGGGATCCTCGGCATGCTGCTGTCCGTACCCCTGGTCGCCGCCGTCTCCGGCGTGCTCCACGAGCTACGGGTGCACTACGCCGCGGGCTCGGACTCCGGCGACAGCGGTCCGGCCGCCTCGCCGGCGTCCTCGTAGAGCTCGAACCACGTCGACTTGCCGTCCCCACGCGGATCCACGCCCCAGGCCCCGGCGAGCAGTTCCAGCAGCACCAGACCGCGGCCCGACGACGCCAGCTCGCCGGGGCTACGGCGGTGCGGCAATTCGTCGCTGCTGTCGGCGACATCGACGCGGACGCGCCGGGCACCGCGCTCACCGCTGATCTCGGCGACCAGCAGGGCGTCCCCGTCGGTGTGCAGCAGCACATTGGTGACCACCTCGGAGACCATCAGCACCGCCGAGTCCACCTGGTCCGGATCGGCCCAGTCGTGCAGCACCGCACGGACCTGGCGGCGTGCCTCGGCTATGCGCTCCGGCTCGGCCTGCGCGACGGTGAGCACGGTGCGTCGGACGGGCCGGGCCGGCAGTGCGCCGGTGCCGATCCCGCAGCCGGCGCCGTCGCGGCGCAGCAGGAGGACGGCGATGTCGTCCTCCCGGCGGTCCACCAGCGGTCCGGTGGTGTGGTGGGAGGGCGGTCCGTGCACGGCCTGGACCAGGGCGTCGGCGAGCCGCTCCAGGCTCTCGTCGATCTCACCGGGCTCATGCGCCTCTATGGTGTCGCGCAGCCGCGCCCAGCCGGTGTCCAGATCATGGCCGCCGGTCTCGATCAGCCCGTCGGTGCACACCATCATCGTCTCGCCGGGCTCCAGGACGAGCCGGGTGGTGGGGTAGTCGGCGTCCGGGACGATGCCCAGCGGCAGCCCGCCCGCGGTGGGCCGGACCAGCACCGTGCCGTCATCCAGCAGGATCGCCGGGTCGGGGTGCCCGGCCCGGGCGATGTCCAGCAGCCCCGTCGCCGGATCCACCTCGATGTAGAGGCAGGTCGCAAAGCGCTGGTCCTCGCCGTGGCCACCGAGCTCGGTCGTGTTGATCCCGGCCAGGAACCGGGAGGCACGGGAGAGCACCGCATCGGGGTGGTGCCCCTCGGAGGCGTAGGCCCGCAGCGCGATCCGCAGCTGTCCCATCAGGCCCGCGGCCCGTACGTCATGCCCCTGGACGTCCCCGATGACCAGCGCGAGACGGCCGGATGGCAGCGGGATCATGTCGTACCAGTCGCCGCCGACCTCCAGCCCGCCGCCGGTGGGGACATAGCGCGCCGCGACCGTCATCCCGGGGATGTCCGGCTGCACCGTCGGCATCATGCTGCGCTGCAGTCCCAGCGCCAGCTCCTGCTGCTCCTCCTGCATCCCGGCCCGGGCCAGCGCCTGGGCCAGCATCCGGGCGACGGTGGTCAGCACCGAGCGCTCATCGGGCGTGAAGGCCACCGGCTGGGTGAACGCCGCCATCCAGGCGCCGATCGTCCGGCCCGCGTTCACCAGGGGCACGAACGCCCAGGACGTACGCCGGAAGGGCGCGGCCACCGGCCAGGCGGTGGGGTAACGGCGGCTGTACTCCTCGGGGGTGGGCAGATAGAGGGCCCGGCCGGTGCGGACGACCTCGGCGGCCGGATGGTCGTCGGCCAGCGCCGTGCCGGCGGACGGCCGTTCCTCGTCGCCGTGGGGGCCGTGGTGGCCGATGACCGACAGCCGGTCGCCCTCGATGCCGAAGACCGCCAGCCCGTCCGGCATGAACCCGGGCATGGACAGCCCCGCCGCGACCCGCAGCACCTCGGCGGTGGACCGGGCCTCGGCCAGCGCCCGGCCCGCGTCCAGCAGGAACGCCTCGCGGGAACGCCGCCAGTCGCCGGTGATCGGCGTGTGCGCGGCCGAGGTCCCGGGCTGCGGCTCCGGCACCTCCTGGAGGGTGCCGACCAGCTCGAAGCCGCCGTCGACGACCCGGGGACGGGAGCGGGAGCGGACGATGCGCTGCACCCGCCCGCGCTCGTCGACGATGCGCAGCCGGGCCTCGGCCAGCGTCTCCTCGGCGACCGCGAGCTGCACGACCCCGTTGATCTCGGCGAAGTCGACGGGATGGAAACGCGAACGTGCCGCGGCCTCGGACAACTCCACAGGGGCGGGGGGCAGCCCCAGCAGCCGGGCAGCTTCGGCGTCGAGGGTCACCCGTCCCGATGCGTTGTCCCAGCGCCACAGGCCGGTCGCGATGGCGGCCAGGAGATCCTCGGTGCGCATTGCCTCACTTTATGGGCGTTTGGCGCGGCCCGACCAGTGAGCTGGACGTGACCATCGTCCCAGTCGGGGCGCCCGCTCCCGGGCCGCGTGGCGCTGATGCGTATATGTCAACCAAGCCGCGCGGACCGGGACGGTAACCTGGAGCGGTTATGTCAATCCTGGGGTGGCCTTTCGGGTGATCCACGGGGAGAGCGACCGGGCATCCGCGCCCGTACTCCTTTTCCTCTCCCTCTCCCAACTCCTCACCTCGACCTCGCGACGACTTGGATGAGCGATGCATCGGTACCGGTCCCACAACTGCGGCGAGCTCCGAGCCGCGGACGTCGACACCGACGTCCGCCTCAGCGGCTGGCTGCACAATCGACGTGACCTGGGCGGCATCCTCTTCATCGATCTGCGCGACCACTACGGTCTGGTCCAGCTCGTCGCCCGCCCCGGCACCCCGGCCAACGAGGCCCTCGGCTCCCTGACCAAGGAGACCGTCGTCCGGATCGACGGCAAGGTCAGCGCGCGCGGCGCCGACAACATCAACCCCGAGCTGCCGACGGGCGAGATCGAGATCGAGGTCTCCGAGGTCGAGGTCCTCGGGGCCGCCGAGCAGATCCCCTTCACGATCAACGCGGACGACGGCGTCAACGAAGAGCGCCGCCTGGAGTACCGCTTCCTCGACCTGCGCCGCGAGCGGATGCACCGCAACATCATGCTGCGCACCGCCGTCATCTCCGCCATCCGTCACAAGATGGTGGCCCTCGGCTTCAACGAGATGGCGACCCCGATCCTGTCCGCGACGTCCCCCGAGGGCGCCCGCGACTTCCTGGTCCCCTCCCGCCTGCACGCCGGCAAGTTCTATGCGCTGCCGCAGGCCCCCCAGCAGTTCAAGCAGCTGCTGATGATCGCCGGCTTCGACCGCTACTTCCAGATCGCGCCCTGCTTCCGCGACGAGGACGCCCGTGCGGACCGCTCGCCGGGCGAGTTCTACCAGCTCGATGTCGAGATGAGCTTCGTCGAGCAGGAAGACGTCTTCCAGCCCGTCGAGCAGCTGATGACCGAGCTGTTCACCGAGTTCGGCAACGGCCGCACGGTCACCTCGCCCTTCCCGCGCATCCCGTTCCGCGAGGCGATGCTCAAGTACGGCTCCGACAAGCCGGACCTGCGCGCCGAGCTGGAGCTGGTGGATGTCTCCGACGTCTTCGAGGGCTCCGGCTTCAAGGCCTTCGCCGGCAAGCACGTCCGCGCCCTGGCCGTGCCGGACACCGGCGACCAGCCGCGCAAGTTCTTCGACCAGCTGGGCGACTTCGCCGTCCAGCAGGGCGCCAAGGGCCTGGCCTGGGTCCGGGTCGGCGACGAAAACGCGCTGACCGGTCCGATCGCCAAGTTCCTCACCGAGGACGACATCAAGGCGCTGGTCTCCGCCCTGGATCTGCGGCCCGGCCACGCCGTCTTCTTCGGCGCCGGTGAGTTCGACGAGGTCTCCAAGATCATGGGCGCGGTCCGGGTCGAGGCCGCCAAGCGCGCCGGCCACTTCGTCGAGGGCGAGTTCCGCTTCTGCTGGATCGTCGACTTCCCGATGTTCGAGAAGGACGAGGACACCGGCAAGATCGAGTTCTCGCACAACCCCTTCTCCATGCCGCAGGGCGGCCTGGAGGCGCTGGAGACCAAGGACCCGCTGGACATCCTGGCCTGGCAGTACGACATCGTCTGCAACGGCACCGAGCTGTCCTCCGGCGCGATCCGTAACCACGAGCCCGAGGTCATGTACAAGGCCTTCTCGATCGCCGGTTACGACAAGGAGACCGTCGAGGCCGAGTTCGGCGGCATGCTCCGCGCCTTCAAGTTCGGCGCCCCGCCGCACGGTGGCATCGCCCCCGGCGTCGACCGCATCGTGATGCTGCTGGCCGACGAGCCCAACATCCGCGAGACCATCGCCTTCCCGCTCAACGGCAACGCCCAGGACCTGCTCATGGGCGCTCCGAGCGAGGTCGAGGAGGCGCGCCTCAAGGAGCTGCACCTCTCGATCCGCAAGCCGCAGGTGAAGTAGGCACGACCCGGGGCAGAGACCCCGGCAGGCTCAGGGGCGGCGTTTCACGTGAAACGCCGCCCCTCGCCCGTTCCAGGCCCCGTTGTGCGTCCGGGCGGGCGGCAACGGACGGTGCGACAACGGACGGTACGGGCGTTCCTGCGGGTCGGGCCAGGTGCCCCGACCCGGCGCCGTCCGGGTGCCCCGACCGCTCCCCCCAGGTGCCCCGACCGCTCCACCCGTGTGGCCGGGCCCCGGCGCCGCCCGCAGTCTGGTGCCCATGCAGCAAGCCAGCCTCCTCTCCGCGATGTCCGGCCTGGAGCCGAGGGCCCGTGCGGTGCGCTCCGGCCCGGCCCGTGACCTGTGGTGGCTCGCCGCCGTCGCCGTCGTCTTCACCGCCTGCCTGCTCTACTCGGCCCTCGCCACCCCCGGCCTGGGATGGGACGAGGCGGTCTACGTCAGCCAGGTCGACCCCCACCGGCCGGCCGCGTTCTTCAGCGCCCCGCGGGCCCGGGGGGTCTCCTTCCTGCTCGCCCCGGCCGCCGCCCTGACGACCTCGGCGCCCGTGCTGCACTGCTATCTGGCGGTGCTCTCCGGCGCCGGGCTGCTGCTCAGCCTGTGTGTCTGGCGGCGCCTGCTGCCCGCCCCCGTACCGGCCCTGGGCGGTGCGCTCTTCGCCGGTCTGTGGGTCACGCTCTTCTACGGGCCGCAGGCGATGCCCAACCTGTGGGTCGCCTATGCTGCGCTCGCCGCCACCGGCTGCTTCCTGCGGGCCGTACGGAAGCCGTCCCGTCAACTGGCGCCCCGTGCCGGGCGGGGCGCGGCGGTGGGGATGGCCGCCGCGGTGGCGCTGGCCGCGCTGATGCGCCCCACCGACGCCGTGTGGCTGGTCGTGCCGCTGTTCGCCGCGGCGCTGTGCGTACCGACATGGCGGCGCCCCGCCGTGCTGCTGGGGCTGGTGGGCGGTCTGGCCCTGGGGTGCGCCGAGTGGGTCGCGGAGGCATATCTGACCTACGGCGGGCTGCTCGCCCGGCTGCGGCAGGCCGCGCGGATCCAGGGCGGCCTCGGCTGGCATCTGTCCTTCGACGACCATGCCCGGGCGCTCCAGGGCAAGACGCTCTGCCGCCCCTGCCATCTGGCGTGGGACCACCCGGTGGCGGCGGTGTGGTGGTTCGTGCTGCCGCTGGCGGTCATCGGAGCCGTCTGGGTGGCGCTGCGCGCCCGCGATTCCGGCGGCGCGCTGCTCGGATACGGGCCGGTGTGGCCGCCCGCCCGCCGCGACGACCGGCACCCGCTCGGGCTGGCCCCCGTCCCGCCGGCCGGACTCCGGGGACCCACCGTTCCGGCCGACGGCTCCGGTTCGGCCGAGGCGCTCTACCGCTGCCGTCCGGCGTGGGCCGGGGTGCGGCTGCGCGACTCCGCCGGCCCCGTGCACCGGTACGGACCGGCCCCGCTCGTCATGGCGGCGCTGGCCGGCCTCTGCCTCGCCGCCCCCTACCTCCTGACGGTGGACTACGCCGCGCCCCGCTTTCTGCTGCCTTCCTACGCCCTGCTGCTGATGCCGGCCGCCTGGTTCCTGTACTGGCTGACCCGGTTGCCGCGCCGCGGCCACGCCTGGGCGGTGGCCGCCCTCGTCCTCGTGCTGCTCGGCCATGAGGCGGTACAGCTGGTGATCGTGCACAAGATGGTGCAGAGCACCGCGCGGGCGCAGACCGGTATCGGCCGGATCGCCGGGATGCTGCGCGCGTCCGGGGTCCGGCCGCCGTGTGTGGTCAGCGGCGAGGAGGCGGTACGGGTGGCGTATCAGGTGGGCTGCGCGTCCCGTCAGCCGTACGGCCATGACGCCGGCATCACCCCCGGCGCACTGGCCCGGCTGGGGGCGCACCGCCCGGCCGCCGTCCTGGTGCGCACCGGTGACAAGCCGCCCGCCTACGCCCGTGGCTGGCGGCCGGTGCCGCTGCGGCGGGTGCCGGGCCTGGAGCCGCTGAGCGCGTATGTGTCCCCGCCGACCCGGCCGTGAGCCGGGGCGGGCCCGCGGGCCGTCCGGGGCCGTACATGCAGGCGCCCGCCCGGCCACAGGGGCCGGACGGGCGCAGGTGCTCGGGTGCGGGGAGGCTTACTGCTCCGCGCCGCCGAAGCGCGCGCGGTAGGACTCCAGGTCCTCCTCGGTGATCTTCGCGAAGAGCACCGGCGGAACGGTGAAGGGCGTCCCGGCCGGCACCGCGGCCAGTGCCTGGGCCTCCTGCGGGGAGACCCACACCGCGGTGTCGTTCTCCAGGGCGAACGCGCCCCGCATCGCCTTGGCCGAGGCCGGAATGAACGGCTCGGAGACCACCGCGTACAGATGGATCAGGTTCATCGCCGTCCGCAGCGTCAGCGCCGCCGCGTCCTTGTCCGTCTTGATCTCCAGCCACGGGGCCTTCTCCTCCAGGTAGGAGTTGCCCGCGCTCCACAGGGCGCGCAGCGAGGCCGAGGCCTTGCGGAACTGGAGGGCGTCCATGTGGCCCTCGTACTCCGCCAGCAGCCCGGCGATCTCCGCGCCCAGCTTCTGCTCGGCGGCCCCGGCCTCGGCGCCCGCGGGCACCTCGTCGCCGAACCGCTTCCGCGAGAACGACAGCACACGGTTGACGAAGTTGCCGAGGGTGTCCGCCAGGTCCTTGTTGACCGACGACGAGAACAGCTCCCAGGTGAAGGAGGTGTCGTCGGACTCCGGGGCGTTGGCGATCAGGAAGTAGCGCCAGTAGTCGGCCGGCAGCAGCTCCAGGGCCGCGTCGGTGAAGATGCCGCGCCGCTGGGAGGTGGAGAACTTCCCGCCGTAGTAGTTCAGCCAGTTGAAGGCCTTGAGGAAGTCGACCTTCTTCCACGGCTCGCGGGTGCCCAGCTGCGTCGCCGGGAACATCACGGAGTGGAACGGCACATTGTCCTTGGCCATGAACTCCGTGTACCGGACGTCGTCGGCCTCGTACCACCACGACTTCCAGTCGCGGCTGTCGTCGGAGACGGCGTCCGCCCACTCCTTCGTCGCCCCGATGTACTCGATCGGCGCGTCGAACCACACGTAGAAGACCTTGCCCTCGGCCGCCAGCTCCGGCCACACATCGGCCGGCACCGGAACGCCCCAGTCCAGGTCACGGGTGATCGCCCGGTCCTGAAGGCCCTCGGTCAGCCACTTGTGCGCGATGGACGAGGCCAGCGTCGGCCACTCCTTGCTGCCGTTGCCGTCCAGCCAGCCCTCGACCTCGTGCTGCAGCTTCGACTGGAGCAGGAAGAGGTGCTTGGTCTCCCGCACCTCCAGCTCGCCGCTGCCGCTGATCGCGGAGCGGGCGTCGATCAGATCGGTCGGGTCGAGTACCCGGGTGCAGTTCTCGCACTGGTCGCCGCGCGCCTTGTCGTAGCCGCAGTGCGGGCAGGTGCCGACGATGTAGCGGTCCGGCAGGAAGCGGTCGTCGGTGACCGAGAAGACCTGGCGGATCGCCCGCTCCTCGATGAAGCCGTTCTCGTGGAGCTTGCGCGCGAAGTGCTGCGTCAGCTCGACGTTCTCCCGGGAGGAGCTCCGGCCGAAGTAGTCGAAGTCGAGCCCGAAGCCCTCGTAGATCGCCTTCTGCTTGTCGTGCTGCTCGGCACAGAAGGCGTCGACCGACTGGCCCGCGTCCTTCGCCGCCAGCTCGGCGGGGGTGCCGTGCTCGTCCGTCGCGCAGATGTAGAGCACGTCGTGCCCGCGCTGCCGCATATAGCGGGAGTACACATCGGCCGGGAGCATGGACCCCACCATGTTGCCCAGGTGCTTGATCCCGTTGATATACGGAAGGGCGCTGGTGATGAGGTGTCGAGCCATTGCCGGCTGCTCCCAAGTCGCTACGGTGAGTGAGGATTTGCTTTACGGAACGTCAATATCGTACTGGACGGGGTGGGGGTGCCCGCGCGGGCTTTTGCGGGGCCGATGAGCCTTCGCCGGCGCCGCGCCGCGGCCGGCGCTCAGCGGGCAGTCACGCCGTCCGACGGGCTCCCGCCCTCCGCTGCCGCCCCGCCCTCACACCGCCGCGTCCGCCGACTCCGCGCTGTCCGCCGCCGGCATCGGGCCCTGCTTCGGGGCCCGGCCGTTGACCATCAGCCCGGCGACGAGGGCGGCCAGCAGCATGATGGCCGAACCCACTCCGATGGCCACGGTGAACCCGTGCACCACTCCGCTCTTCACGATCCCGTCGCGCACCGCCGGGGTGAGCCCCGGGCCGGTGGTCTGCCGGGCCGCGGCCGCCAGCCGGCTCGCGATGAAGGTCGCACTCGTCGAGGTCGCGATGGTGTTCAGCAGCGCCGTCCCGATCGAACCGCCCACCTGCTGCGCGGTGTTGACCGTCGCGGAGGTGACACCGGAGTCGTGCGGCGCCACCCCGGAGGTGGCCGTCGCCATCACCGGCATGAAGGTCAGGCCCATGCCGAGACCGACGAGAAGCATGGCCGGCAGCACATGCGAGACATAGGCGGGCGCGGCCGTCAGGAACCTCAGCGTGAAGAGCCCCACGGCGGCCAGCAGCGCGCCCGGGACCATCAGGAACCGCGGCGGGATGCGATGCAGCAGCCGCGCCGAGATCTGCGTCGAACCGACGACGATCGCCGCCACCATCGGCAGGAAGGCCAGCCCGGTCTTCACCGGGGAGTACCCGAGCACGGTCTGCAGGTAGTACGTCATGAACAGGAACATCCCGAACAGCGCGATGACCGCCAGCCCCATGGTCAGGAAGGCGCCCCCGCGATTCCGGTTTTGCACGATGTGCAAGGGCAACAGGGGATGGCGGGCCCGGGTCTGCCACCAGGCGAAGACGCTCAGCAGCAGCACGCCGCCGGCCAGCAGCCCGACGACCAGCCCGTCACCCCAGCCCCGCGGCTGCGCCTCGCTGCATGCGTAGACGATCGCGACCAGGCCGCCGCAGCCCAGCAGCACACCAGGAACGTCCAGGTGGACGCGGTCCCGCTCGGGCTTGTCGCGCAGGAACACGGCAGCGCCGGCAAAGGCGATCACCGCGACCGGCACGTTCACATACAGGCACCAGCGCCAGGTCAGGTACTCGGTCAGCAGCCCGCCGGCCATCAGCCCGATGGCCGCGCCGCCGCCCGCGATGGCCCCGTAGATACCGAAGGCCTTGCTGCGTTCCTTCCCGATGGTGAACGTCGTGGTCAGCAGCGACAGTGCGGACGGCGCCAGCAGCGCCGCGAAGGCGCCCTGCAGCGCCCGCGCCCCGAACAGCAGCCCGGCGCCGGTGGCCGCACCGCCCAGCCCGGACGCGACCGCGAACCCGACCAGGCCGATCATGAACGTCCGCTTCCGCCCCACCAGATCGGCGATCCGCCCGCCGAGCAGCAGCAGCCCGCCGAACGCGAGCGTGTACGCCGTGATCACCCACTGCCGGTTCGCGTCCGATATCCCCAGGTCCCGCTGGGCCGACGGCAGCGCGATGTTCACGATCGTCGCGTCCAGCACCACCATGAGCTGCGCAATCGCGATCACCACCAGCCCCCACCAGCGCCGCGGATCGGGCGATGTCGGCACCGCCCAGCTGGGAGTACTGGGCCCGGGAGCAGCGGCGGCGGCTCCCTCTTGGCTCGCGTCACTCATCACGACCGGCCTCGCTCGGCTGTAGGGCCACCCCGACCACCTCGCCGCCCACACCGGAGCAACCGGATCACCCGGGGCTTGTCACCCATTCAGCGTAGGTAGCGGGGCGGGGGCTCGCCTCTCGTGCGGCCGCGGAGCCGGGGAGGGCGAGGGCGGCGGGCTCATGACAGCGGCCGCGGCCGGGCCGATGGGGCCCGGCCGCGGCCGGTGAGGCGTCGTGAGCGGAGCGCGGAGGTCAGCTGTCCTTGAGGATGCCGGCGCTGCGGGCCTCGGCGAGCCACTCGGGGAACTCGACCATGAGCTGCTGGTAGAGCTCGTCGTGGGAGAGGCTGCGGGGGTCGCGGCCGGCGTGGAAGAAGCCGGCGTTGTCGACGGCCCGCCGCTCCGGGACGGTCAGGTCGTCGAGCTTGCGGAGGAAGTCGAAGCCCTTGGCGTCCGGGTCACCGAAGCCGAGGAACTGCCAGAAGATGGGGAGCCCGGCCGCCTCGCAGAGCGCCTTCTCGGCGGCCGGCTTGGAGGTCGGGGCGCCGTCCGTCTGGAAGATGACGAACGCCGGCGCGGTGGAACCGGACTTCTTGTAGTGCTCGACCACGGCGTTGATGGCCCAGTGGTAGTTCGTACGGCCCATGTGCCCGAGGCCGGCGTGCAGCTCCGCGATGCGCCCCTCGTAGTGCGTGAGGTCGAGGTCGGCGGTGCCGTCGATGTCGGTGGAGAAGAAGATGACGGGGACGGTGGCGGCGTCGTCGAGCCGGGCGGAGAGGCCGAGGGCCTGCTCGGCGAGGTTCTGGACGGTGCCGTCCTTGTAGTAGTTGCGCATCGAGCCGGAGCGGTCGAGGACCAGGTAGACGACGGCGCGCTGGGTGGCGAGGCCGTGCTTGTCCAGGACGGCGGCCGCGGACTTGACGAGGCTGTCGAGAGCGGGGGGTGTGGTGGGGGCCGTCGTGCCGGCGGCCTTCGGGTCGGTCGCCGTGGCGGCTACGGGGGTGGGCTTGGCCTCGGGGTCGGGCTTCGCCTCGGCCTCGGGGGCGGGGGCGGGGGCGGGGGCGGTTTCAGCCTTTGCCTCGGGCTCGGGCTCCGGCTCTGCGACGGCCGTTGCCGCGGGCTCGGGCTCAGTCTCGGTGACGCCCTTCGTCTCGGGCGCGGTCGTGGGCTCGGGCTCGGCGGCCGCTGCGACGGGCTCCGGCTCGGCAGCCGCTGCCACGGGCTCCGGCTCCGCCTCCGCCTCTTCTTCCTCCGCAGCCTCCGCCTCCGCCGTCGGTGCGGCGGTGTCGTCGGTGTCGGCGCTGTCGGCGGTCGGCTCGGCGGCCGCCGCCGGCGCCGGGTTGTCGAAGGCCTGGCTCACGAGATCGGCGACGGTGTCCGAGGAGGAGTCGGAGGAAGCGTCGGCGGCTTCGACCGGCTCTGCGGCAGCCGGCTCGGCCGTCGCGACGGGCTCCGCCGCAGGCTCGTCCCGCACCTCGGCCCGGTCCTGCGCCTCGGCCGCGTCCCGTACGGCGGACTCCTCCCGTGCCGCGGACGTCTCCGCCGCGCGCTCCGCCACATCGGGCCGGGTGCCCTGGGCCGGCAGCGTCGGTGTCGCCGGAGCCGGGTCGGTGGCCGGGGACTCCGTGGGGGCCGTCCGGGCGGCCGGGACCTCGGCCTCCGGGGCCGGGGTGGCAGGAGCCGGGGTGGACTCCTCGCGGGCCTCGGGGATGGTCGCGGACTCCGGTTTGGCGGCGCCGCTCGGGGCCGCGCCGGTTTCTTCGCGGGTCGCCTTGGAGCGACCGAAAGCGTTGCGCAGCAGACTCCGAATGCCCATCGGCGAACCTCTCTTGCGTGTGGTGGGTGCGGCGTTTGTCCGTGAAGCACGGACATGTCCCTGACCAGGACGGATACGTAAGGGTAGCGGCCGGGACCGGCCCCGTCGTGGGACCCCGCGCCTTGTGTGGTGGGCCATCCGGGGGTGTTGCGGGGGCGACTGGTTTCGGCCAGTGCGCCGTCGCCGCGTTCGCCCTGCGTACGAGGTTGCCCGGCCGGCCGGACGAGCCTTTCGGCGGTCCTGAGGGGCCGTCTTGGCCTGCCCCGAATTGTTCCTCCGCCGTTCATCACGGTGCACGGGCGTCGCTCGAAGTACCCCGGATCCTGAGGTGTTCGCATATGGGGTGTCATGCGGACCAACTGCGCCTTGGTGCCACGATGGACGGGCAGGTGTCGCCAAGGGCCGTAGGGGGAAGGGGAGTTGATTCGGCCAAGTGTGAAGTGGCGGGATTTGTGGGGGCGGGAACGGTCGCCCGGTCCGTGGGCGCCCGGGCCTCCGCGTCCGTGCCACGGCCCCGAACCACCCGCTGACCTGGGCTCTTCGTTGTCCTCGCACCCTGCGCGCGGCTCACCCGCTCCGCCGTCGCGGGCGCCGTCGTTCCTCGTCCCACATCACGCCGCGGAAACGATGTGGCAAGAGCGAGGTAAGAACTGGGTCGTTCAGGTATCCGATGCGCAGGTGTGCCCATCTTCTCCGGTGACCATTGTCCTGAGCCGCACGTTGTGCCTAAGGCGGCCGGAAGAAGGCAAGAACCCTTTCGCGGGTGACGGGAGATGTGGGCGCATGGGGCTGACCAGTCAGTCGCTCGAGTACACGGTGATCGTGCTGGCGGTGGCGAGTGTGGCCGCCACGGTGTGGCTCTGGCCCCGGTTGTCGCGGCGCGGGGTGGGCCCCGTCCTGGGCAGACTCGGAGCCATCGCGGTCACCCAGCTGTCGATCGTGTGCGCGCTCGCCCTCGCCGTGAACACGAACTTCGAGTTCTACGGCAACTGGGACGAGCTGCTGGGCAACAATGACAAGGCCCCGGTGTCCGTGAGCCAGGGCGGCGGTCAGTACGCCTCGGTCGGCAACATGAAGGGCGGGCTGATCCAGCCCGCAGGTCCGCAGGGCCTCGACCGCGTGTCCGGACTGCCCAAGGGCCCCGCGAACCAGGTGGGCAAGGTCGAGTCCGTACGGATCATCGGCCGCCGCACGCGGGCCATCAACCCCGGCTTCGTCTATCTGCCGCCGCAGTACTTCCAGCAGCAGTACCGCCGTCAGCGGTTCCCCGTCATGGTCGTCATCAGTGGCTACCCCGGCGGCATCATGAACCTCGCCCAGCACCTCCAGGTGCCGCAGAACGCGGGCAAGCTGATTTCGCAGGGCCGGATGCAGCCGACGGTGATCGTGATGGTCCGGCCGACCATCGCGCCGCCGCGGGACACCGAGTGTGTGGATGTGCCGGGCGGGCCGCAGGCCGAGACCTTCTTCACCAAGGACCTGCCGGACGCCATGAAGGCGACCTACCGGGTGGGCCACGACCCCAGCGCCTGGGGCGCGTTCGGGTACTCGTCCGGCGGTACCTGCTCGCTCCAGCTGGCGATGCGCAACCCGAAGGTCTACACCTCGGCGGTCTCGCTCTCGGGTGACTACGCGATCAAGGACGACCTGACCACCGGCAGCCTCTTCGGCCCGGGGCCGGAGGGTGCCAAGCGCGAGCGCGAGCACGATCTGCTGTGGCGGATGAAGCACCTGCCCGCCCCGCAGATCTCCGCGCTGGTGGCCAGCAGCCGCAAGGGCGAGGCGGATTACGGCGCCACGATGAACTTCCTCCGTGCGGCCAAGTCGCCGATGACGGTCGACTCGATCATCCTGCCGCAGGGCAGCCACCAGTTCACGACCTGGCGGCGCGAGGTCGTACCGGCCCTGGAGTGGCAGAGCCAGCAGCTGACGTTCCCGCAGGACACCCAGGCCGTCTCCCCGCCGCGCAAGCCGGCGGCGGGCAAGGGCGGTGCCGCGGGTCCGCAGACCGGGCCGTCCAAGTCACCGGCCCCGACCGACGACAAGGGACGCCGGCGGGTGGAGGCGGAGCGCCCGCGGGGGTGAGCCACAGGCCGCGGGTGTGCTGAGCACCTGCGCAGCGCAGGGACCTGAGCAGGGGCGCCGGAGTCATTCCGGCGCCCCTGCTGTGTGTGGTGGCCGCCGCATGACCGCCCCTGCCGCGGGTACCCGCGCTTCCCACCGGGGCGCACTGCCCGTGTCGCACACCAGGGAGCGACCTCATGGCGCGTGCGCAACAGGGTCACGGGGCGGGGTGGTCACCGGTGGCCGGGCGGGCTCCGGTGGCCCACCGGCTGCGCGACAGAAGGCCGGTGGGGCGGACCGGCGCGGCCGGGGCCGGGACGAAGTGACCGGCGAGGGCTTATCCGCGCCGGTCATACGCGGCGGGGCGGGCCTCGCGACGCCTGCCCCCTGCCGTGCACTACGGCCGGTAGACCATCCCCGGCTGCGGCTTCGCCGGGGAGAGCAGCTGGGAGACCGTGACCACCGTGTAGCCGCGCTTCTTCAGCTCCTTGAGGATGCCGGGGACAGCCGGCACGGTCCCGCGGTAGATGTCGTGCAGCAGGATGATGCCGTCGCGCTCGGTCTGTTCCAGCACCCGCTTGGTGATCAGGGCCGAGTCGTTGGTCTCGTAGTCCTTGGCGGTCACGCTCCACAGGACCTGGGCCACACCGAGTTCCTTGCTGATCTTGGAGACGTCCTCGTCGGTCCTGCCCTGCGGCGGGCGCATCAGCCGGGGCGACTTGCCGGTGAGCTTGCGGACCGCGTCCTGGACGCGGGAGATCTCGCGCCAGGCCGTTTCGGGCTTGATGTCGGTGAGGATCTGGTGCGACCAGGTGTGGTTGGCCAGCTCATGGCCCTCGGCGTCGATCCGCTTCACCTCGGCGGGGCGCTTTTCGATGTGGTTCTTGCCGAGCATGAAGAACGTGGCATGGACCTTCTCCCGCTTGAGGATGTCCAGCAGGTGGTTGGTGTTCTCGCTGGGGCCGGCGTCGAAGGTGAGGGCGACGCACTTGGCCTTGCGGCAGTCGACCTCGTCGCCGCGCGTGCTCGTGGTCTTCCGGCCGCTCTTCGCGCCGTTTTGGTGCTTCGCGTCGTCCCTGGCCGCGGCGAGCCGGGCGTCCTTCGCTTTCACATCGGCCGCCGGCGCCTCGGCGCGGGCGTCGGCCGGGGCGGTGACGTCGTAGGAGGCGCAGCTGCTGAGGGCCAGGACCAGGGACGTGGCCGTCAGCAGCCCGGCTATGGACGTGCGGCGGGCCGCGGAATTCTGCTTCGGCATGCGGGTCTCTCCTCGGGTGCGGACGGCGGCCGACGAGCCCGTGACCTGCGTTCCGGGCAGGGCGAAGCCGACGCGTACGGGCAGGGCCGCGCCGCGCCGACCCGCGCTCACGGCGGTCGAAGGGACTCGCAGGCGACTATACATAGGCAGTACACACTCGATGTATACGTGGGGTGTGTACGCGAGGTGAGGAGGCAAGGGGGACGGGCTGCGCGCCGGGCGGCGGCGGTCGTCCGCGGCCACCCCGATCGGACGCGTCCGCCGCGACACTCCGCGCCCGCCGGGGTGGACTCGTACCGTGACCGCACCGCCTCCGGACGACTGCCTGGCCCGAAACGACTGGATCTGCGGCGACTATCTGAGTACCCGTCGGCAGATCCTGCTCGACGCGGTCGCCCAGCATCTCCAGCTGACGGTGGTCTCGGTGGCGCTCGGGCTGGTGCTCGCGGTCCCGCTGGCGCTGCTGGCCCGGCGCCGGCGCTGGACGGCCGGGCCGGTGCTCGGCATCACCACGGTCCTCTACACGATCCCGTCGCTGGCGATGTTCTCGCTGCTGCTGCCGGTCTACGGGCTGTCCGCCACCCTCGTCGTGGTCGGACTCGCCCTGTACTCCCTGACGCTGCTGGTCCGGAACATCCTGGCGGGGCTGGACGGCGTCCCCGCCGAGGCCAGGGAAGCCGCCCGCGGGATGGGCTACGGGCCGATGCGCCAACTGCTGACCGTGGAGCTGCCGCTGGCCGTGCCGGCCGCGATGGCCGGGCTGCGGATCGCCACGGTCTCCGCGGTCGCGCTCACCACGGTCGGCGCGATCGTCGGGTACGGCGGGCTGGGCAACCTCATCTACGCCGGCATGAATTCCTTCTTCAAGGCGCAGGTGCTCACCGCGTCCGTGCTCTGTGTGCTCATCGCGGTCGTCCTGGATCTGCTGCTGCTCGGTGCGGAACGGCTGCTCACGCCGTGGCGCCGGGCGAGCCGGCGGGGGCGGGTGCGGACCCGGGCCACCGCGGGAGGCGCCCGGCCGGCCGCGGCCGTCGGGCGGCGGACATGAACACCCTCGCTGCGGTCTGGGCCTGGCTGACCACCGCCGCCCACTGGTCCGGCGAGAACGGCGTCTGGCACCGCCTCGAACAGCACCTGGTGCTCACCTTCGCCTGCCTGGTCATCAGCGCCCTGATCGCGCTGCCGGTGGCGCTGACCCTCGGTCACCTCGGGCGCGGCGGCGCGCTGGCCGTCAACCTGGCCAACGTCGGCCGAGCGGTGCCGACCTTCGCCGTCCTGGTCCTGCTGCTGCTCACCCCGCTCGGACGGTACGGTCAATGGCCGACGATCATCGCGCTGGTGCTGTTCGCCATTCCGCCGCTGCTCACCAATGCGTACGTCGGGATGCGAGAGGTGGACCAGAACGTGGTGCGGGCCGCGCGCGGCATGGGGATGACCGGCCTGCAGCTGGTCCGGCGGGTCGAGGTGCCGCTCGCCTTTCCCCTCGTCCTGACCGGCATCCGGATCGCCGCGGTCCAGCTGGTGGCCACGGCGACGCTCGCCGCGCTGGTCGGCGGCGGTGGGCTGGGCCGGATCATCACCGCGGGGTTCAACCTGGCCAGCACCCCGCAGGTGGTCGCCGGCGCGGTGCTGGTGGCGGTGTTCGCCCTGCTGATGGAGGCGGCCTTCGAGCTGGTGCAGCGGTGCGCGCCGGGGTGGGTGCGGGGGCGGGCCCGGTGAGGGCCGCCGCGACGGCCCTCGCGGTCCTCACCGCCTTCGGTCTCGCGGCCTGCACCAGCGGGCCCTCCCTGGAGACCCGGTCCGCGATCACCGCCTCCCCCGGCGACAGCCATGACCTGGCCATCGGCTCGGCCGGCTTCACCGAGAGCGAGCTGCTCGCGCAGATGTACGCGGCCCTGCTCAACCACGCCGGCTACCGCACCCATCTCGTGACCGTCGGCAACCGTGAGCTGTACGAACCCGCCCTGGAGGCCGGGCAGATCGATGTCGTCCCCGAGTACGCCGCGACCTTCGCGGACTGGCTCAACGCCAAGAACAAGGGCTCCAAGGCGGCCCCGGTCGCCTCGCCCGACCTCGGCGTCACCATGGCCGCGCTGCGCCGGCTCGCCGGCGCCCGTGGTCTGACGGCGCTCTCGCCCGGCCGGGCCGTCGACCAGAACGCCTTCGCGGTGAGCGCCGCCTACGCCCGCAAGCACCACCTCAAGACCCTGAGCGACCTGGGACGGTCCAAACTGCCGGTGCGTCTTGCGGCGGGCGACGAGTGCGTCCAGCGGCCGTTCTGTGCGCCGGGGCTGAAGAAGACGTACGGGATCAACATCGCCGCCATCGACCCGAAGGGCGTCGGCACCACGCCCGCCAAGCAGGCAGTCCAGAACGGGCAGGACCAGATGGTGCTGACCACCAGCACCGATGCCACCCTCGACCAGTTCGGTCTGGTGCTGCTCACCGACGACAAGAAGCTGCAGAACGCCGACTACGTTCTCCCGGTCGTCAACCGGTCCCGCGCGGGCAGCGCCCGTGCAGCCGCCGCGCTCAACCGCCTCAGCAAGGTCCTCACCACCGCCGATCTGGCGCACCTCAACGAGCAGGTGGACAGCTGGCGGCGGCTGCCGGCGGATGTGGCCCGCAACTACCTTGAGTCCAAGGGGTTGTTGCCGAAGGGCTGATGGGGGCGGTCGTCGGGGGCGGTGACACGGCACGGCACAGCACGGCAGGGCGGGTATGGCGCGGCACGTTTCACGTGAAACGCCCGGTCCTTCCCCAGCCCCTCCCCATGGCTCGCGCCGCGCTCATTGCGTAGGCACCGAATCCACCTCGTCCCGCTCCCGCGGGACCCCTCGCTCGCCCCTGCCGATGGTGCGGCGCAGCGCCTCATGGAGCGTGGTCGGGGTGAGGACGCCCAGGAAGCGGTGGCCGTCCAGGACCGCGATCCAGCCGGCGTCGTGCTGGAGCATCTCGCTGAACGCGTCCTTGAGGGTGCCGGTCACCGGCACCCAGGCCTCCATCCGGCGGGCGTGACCGGCGACCGTGCCGGCCGCGCCCACCAGCTCCTCCGTGCCCACCCAGCCGTGCAGTTCACCCTCCTCGTCGAGCACCACCGCCCAGCGGGCGCCCTCCGTCCGCAACCGGGTCATGGCCTCCGTGGCAGGTTCGCCGAGCCGGGCGAACGGCGGACGTTCGAGGTCGGCGCGGTCGATGGCGGTGACCGAGAGCTGCTTCAACGCACGGTCGGTGCCGACGAATTCGGCGACGTAGGGGGTGGCGGGGGCGCCGAGGACGCTGGCGGGGGTGTCGTACTGCTCGATCCGGCCCGCGCCGTAGACCGCGATCCGGTCGCCGAGCCGGATGGCCTCCTCGATGTCATGGGTGACCAGCAGCACGGTCTTGTGCATGGTCGCCTGGAGCCGCAGGAACTCCTTCTGCAGCCGGTCGCGGACGACCGGGTCGACCGCGCCGAACGGCTCGTCCATCAGCAGCACCGGCGGGTCGGCGGCGAGCGCACGGGCCACCCCGACCCGCTGGCGCTGGCCGCCGGAGAGCTGCTCGGGGTAGCGCGAGCCGTAGACGCCGGGGTCCAGGCCGACCAGCTCCAGGAGTTCGGCGGCCCGCTCGCGTGCCTTGGCCTTCTTCCAGCCGGTCAGAACGGGCACCGTGGCGGTGTTGTCGAGGACGGTGCGATGCGGGAAGAGACCGGTCTGCTGGATGACGTAGCCCATCCGGCGGCGCAGCTGGACCGGGTCGACGCCGGCGATGTCGGCACCGTCGACGCTGATCCGGCCGTGGGTGGGGTCGATCAGCCGGTTGACCATCATCATGGTCGTCGTCTTGCCGCAGCCGGACGGCCCGACCAGCGTCACCAGTTCACCCTCGGCGACCTCGAAGGAGAGGCCGTCAACGGCCGTGGTCCCGTCGGGGTAGCGCTTGGTGACGGAGTCGAACCGGATCATTGCGCCATTGAATCCCGGGGGCCGGGTCCCGACTCGTCATGCGCGCAATCGGGTGGGGAGGGCGCCGGGCCGTCAGCGGGGGCGGGGCACCGGCTCATCTGCGGGCATCCGCCGCCGCCCCTCCGCCGCCCGGCTCCGCTCCGTCGCCCATCCGGTATCCGGCGCCCGGTACGGCCTCGATCACCGGCGGGTCGCCGAGCTTGGCGCGCAGGGTGCCGAGCGTGACCCGTACGGCGTTGGTGCGGTAGCTGGGGTGCTCCTCCCACACCTCCTCGATCAGCTCGTCGCCGCTGACCACCGTGCCCTGGGCGCGCAGCAGCACCTCCAGCACGCCGAATTCGTTGCGGGACAGCGCCAGCGGCCGGCCGTCGCGGAGGGCCAGCCGGCGCCCGGTGTCGACGCGGACTCCGGCCCGCTCGATCACCGGCGGCCGGTCGGAGCGGGCGCGCCGGCCCAGCGCCAGCACCCGGTCTCGCAGGGCCTCGTACGTGAAGGGCTTGGTCAGCCGGTCGTCGGCGCCGGGGCCCTGGAGCCCGTCGGGGCCGGGCGAGGGACCGGCCGCGGTGAGCTGCAACACCCGGGTCGCCAGCCCCTGTTCCACCACGTACCGGAAGACCTCGTCGCCGTGCAGACCGGGCAGCTCGCGGTCCAGGACGAGCACGTCGTAGGCGTCGCGCCGGAGCCTGTCCAGCGCGGCGCGGCTGCTGTGGGCGATGTCGACCGTGAGCTCCGCACGGCGCAGCCCCGAGACGATCATGTCCGCGAGGAACTCCTCGTCCTCCACCACCAGAACGCGCATGGCGTCATGTGTACCCGAGCCGGCGGGTCCGGCTGCCGGAACCTCCGTCGCCGCGACCCCGCGGGCCGGGGAATTCACCAGGCTGGGTCCGCCCGGCGGCCCGTCGGGCCTCGGCGCAGGCAGCGGGCGTGCCCCCGGACCGGCCGCCCGGACCGGGCGGGGTGGCCCTCGGCGCCGCCGGTCGTCGGCCCCGGGGCCAGGCGGCCCCTGCCCGGGGGGCCGTAAGAGTTGCTTCCGCCGCACCGCCTCCCCTCCTGCCGCGTCCGGCCCCACCGGCGTGCTTACGATCCACTTCGGCCACCGGTCGGAAGGGTGGAAGGGAACGCCACATGAGAGCCGTAGCAGTCAGCGCATTCGGTGAACAGCCGCAGCTCATGGATCTGCCACAGCCCGACCCAGGGCCCGGTGAGGTCCTGGTGCGGCTGGCCGCCGCCGGACTCAACCCCATCGACTGGAAGATCGCCGACGGGATGTTCGGGGATGCCGTGCCGGTCTCCTTCCCGCTGGTCATGGGGACGGACGGGGCGGGCGAGGTGCTCGCGATCGGCGCCGGGGTGCGGCGGTTCACCATCGGCGACGCGGTGTTCGGCCAGTTCCAGCGGCCGCAGCAGGGCGGCGGTTCGTACTGCGAACTCGCCCTCGCCGACGAGGACCGCATCGCCCACGCCGCCCGCAGCGTCACCTATGCCACCTCCGCGGCGCTGCCGACGGCCGGCATGACCGCCTACAACCTGGTCGAGGAGACCCGGATCGGCGAGGGCAGACGGGTGCTGATCGTCGGCGCGACCGGCGGCGTCGGCACCTTCGCCACCCAGATCGCGGCCGGCCGCGGCGCCGAGGTGATCGCCACCGCGCGCCCGGCCAAGGCGGAGCTGATGCGCACGCTGGGCGCCGCGGAGACCGTCGACCACACCGCGGGGTCGGTCGCCGACCAGGTGCTGGCGGCCCATCCGGACGGCGTCGACGTGCTGATCGACATGACCGGCGGCCCCGAGGAGTTCGGCAAGCTGACCCGGACCGTACGCGACGGGGGCATCGCCGTCTCGCTGATCGGCTCGGCCGACGCGGACGAGCTGACCGACCACAACCTCCGCGGCTTCAACTTCGTCAACCGCCCCTCCCCGCAGCTGCTGGAGATCCTCGCCGGCCAGGTCGACGCGGGCCGGCTGACGGTCCTGGTGGGCCGCGAGGTCCCCCTGGAGGAGGCGCCGGAAGCCCTGGCGGCCAGTCGCACGGGCCGGGCGCAGGGCAAGACGGTGCTGGCGATCTGAGCCTGGGTCAATACACGTAGGGCCTGATCCACCGGACCGGCCCTAGGCGGCACGGGCGGCGAGCCGCCGGGCGCGCAGTGCCCGGGCCGCCGGCGGCCCGCCCGCGGCCAGTGCGGCGGTCAGGGCGCCCGCGCCGATGAGCAGCCAGACCCCGGTGAGCAGCGGATCGGTGAGCGCATCGGCGTAGGCGCCCGCGGCGGGCCGGGAGACCATGGCGGGCAGCGCGTCCAGGGTGCGGCGGCGGAGCAGCGCCAGCGCCACGGCCAGCAGCGCGGCGGCCGCCGCACAGCCCGCCCCGGCCCCGATCAGCGCCCGCCGGCGGCGCCGTACGAGCACCAGCCCGGCGGCCAGACACAGCGCCGCGGCCGGCGGCAGCAGCCGCGCCCCGGTGTGCACCAGGTCGTAGGCCGCCCGGACCCGCGGCACGTCCGGGGCCTTCAGCAGCACGATCTGCACCCCGGCCCGCGGCACCCGGCGCACGAGGTCGAGCCCCACGCCGTTGTGGGACAGCTGATGTCTGACCCGCTCCACGACGGGCGTGAGATCGAGCGTGACCGCGGAGCGGCCGGGTGCGGTCAGACTGCCGTCCAGGGTCCGGTGGGCGGTGCGGTGCACCCCGTTCCACATCGCCGGGAAGCCGCGGCCGGTGACGACCTGCCGTACCTGCCGGGTCACGTACTCGCGGATGCCGCGGGTGAAGTGGCGGCGCACCGCCGGGCGTTCGGCGCGGGGTACGGCCTTCAGCAGCCCGTCGAGCCGGACATGTGCCATCACGCCGTCGGTCACATCGCCGACGACCGCCTCCTGGACGGCGGCGTTCCCGGCCAGCGGCGCCACCGTCGCCACATAGCCATCGGTCTCGGTCAGTTCGGCGCGCGCCCGGACGGCGGCCAGCCCCAGCGGCAGCAGCACCACCCCCACCAGCAGCAGCACCCCGCCGGCCAGGCCCCGCCAGGGCGTCCGTGGCCCGCGCGATGGCGGTTCCCCCGCCGGCACCCGCCCGCCCGGGCGTACGGGTGCGCTCGCTGACATCGGTGCGGTCCTTCCTGGCGGCAATCCGGTCTGCGTCCCCTGGCTCGGCGGTGCCCGGGGGAGCGCCACCCGGCGCGCCCCGCGGCCTGGTCCCAGGCAAGTGCGAACCCCGGCCGTCCGCGAGCGGGGCCGGTGCCAACGGGTGACCGGGTGTGCGGCCCGCGCTCAGTGCCGGGCCGCGGCCCGCCGCCGTACCGCCCGCACCACACCCGGCGCGAGCAGCGCGACGGCCACGGCGCCCACCGCCCACCACACCCAGCCGTCGCCGCCCCCGCTCTCCGGATGCGTCTCCGGCAGGTCGTCGAGATCGCCCGAACAGGCCGTGGGCGCGAAGGATCCGCCGACGTAGACACAGACCGTCGCGGCGGCCCGCATGCTGCCGGGGGCCGCGGTGGTGGTGAGGTCGGTGCGGTCGCCGAGCACGGCGGTGGCGGTGAACACCTGGATGTCGTGCGCGGGCAGATCGGAGCGCCAGATCACCTTCTGCTCGCCGGTGCCCCGTCCTTCGACGGTGGCGCCGGGTGCGGTGGCGGAGGTCGTGGTGGCCGGCATCTCCTGTTCGATGCGGGCCCGGTGGACGTCGGTGGGCCCCAGGTTGTGCACCGTGATGCGGTAGTCGAGCCGTTTGCCGGCCTCGGTGTCGTTGACGCCTTCGGTCACCGCGACCGACACCGAGACGGCGGGCGGCGGTGCCTGCGGGGCCGAGGCGGCGGCGGACGGTCCGAGGAGCGTGGCGGCGCACAGCAGCGCGCAGACAACGGCGGTTCTCATGCCGTCATCGGAGCATCGCGGCCGCCGCCACCGGCGGCAGGCGGCCCCCTCCCCGGGCCGGGTTCACCCGAGTGAGGGGCGGCAGCGGGGCACCGCCCGGGGCACGCGGCCCGTACGACCGGGCCCTCAGCGCTCCTTCAGCGGTCCTTCCACGCTCGCTCAGTGCTCGTGCGGGCCCGGCCGGTGCACCGGACCGTGGGCGTCCGCGCAGTGTTCGCCCTGCTGTTCCGGGGCGGGGCCGGGCCGCGGGCCGAGCGTCAGGACGTCGTCGGGCGCGCCCTGTTCGCCGACGTGATCGACCTGGAGGGTGGCATGCGCGATGCCGTACTCCCCGCTCAGCAGCTCCTGCAGACTGCGGCGGACCTTGTGGCAGTCGCCGCCCGGCTCCACCAGGATGTGCGCGGACAGCGCCGGCTGGCCGGACGTGATCTGCCAGATGTGCAGATCGTGCACCTCGACGACCTGGTCCGCGGCGCACAGGTGATCGCCCAGCGCGTCCGGGTCGACGCCGGCCGGTGCGGCCTCCAGGAAGATCCGGCCGGACTCGCGCACCAGGCTCGTACCGGCCCGCAGCATCAGCGCCACGACCACCAGCGAGGCGATCGCGTCCGCCTGCCGGAAGCCCGTCGTCAGCACGATCAGACCGGAGACGGCGGTGGCGACGAACCCGAACAGGTCGGTGAGGATGTGCTGGTAGGCGCCCTCGACGTTCAGGCTGGAGCGGTTGGCCTTGGACAGCATCCAGGTGCAGATCAGGTTGATCACGACCCCGGCCAGCGCGGTGACCAGCACCAGTCCGCCGGTCACCGCGGGCGGCGTGATCAGCCGCTGGACCGCCTCGTACCCCAGCCAGACCGACAGCAGCAGCAGGGTGATGCCGTTGGCCTGCGCGGAGAGGATCTCGGCGCGCTTGAGCCCGTAGGTGTACCCGCCGCGGGCCGGGCGCGCGGCCAGCCGCATCGCGATCAGGGCGAGCACGATCGAGACCGCGTCGGTGAGCATATGGGCGGCGTCCGCGATCAGCGCCAGGGACTGCGCCACGACACCGATGACGACCTCGATCGCCAGATAGCCGGTGAGCAGGAAGAGCGCCCCGCGCAGCCAGCGCCGGTCGGCGTCCGCCGAGACACCGTGCGCATGGCTGTGGTCGTGCCCCTGGGCGTGGGCGTGCTGGGTCATGGACGCCTCCTTCCTGGCTGCTGACACCTGGCTCCTGGTGGGAAGCAAACAACACTTCGGCGAAAGATCCAAAGGCTGCACCGGTGACCGTTGTCATTACCGTCGAACGACTGATCGTGCCTGGTCAGAGCGGTGCGCGAGGCGGGGGAGGGAGAGCGGGAAACGGAGGCCGGCCGCCCTGCATCGTCCGGCGTGGGCAACGGCCGCGGCCCGTCCGGCGCGGGTAGCATCCGGCGGCATGAGCGCTACGGGGGAGACCCGGCGGCCCGCGCCCGGCAGGGGCCAGATCATGGCGGTGCTCGGTCTGCTGGCCGCCGTCGCCATCCTGTACACCCACCACGACGGCCTGCCCTTCTGGCTGGGCGCCCTGACCGGCGTGCTCGCCGTCCTCGGCCATCTGGTGTGCTTCGACGCCCCGCGCGGCATCTGGCAGTGGCTGCCGGCGGTCGTCGGCTTCTGCGCGTCGTTCCTGTTCGCGGGGCAGTTCCTGCTCACGCTGCTGACGTGAGGCGGTAGGGCGGCCGACGGACCGCCCGGGGTCACACCGCAGCCACCCCCCGCCCCACCGGATGCAGCGCCGCGTACTCCAGCGGCGCGGACGGATCGACCGAGACGTCCAGCGGGGCCGGTGCGGCGCCCGACCGGACGAGGAGGTCGCCGACCGCGGCGATCATGGCGCCGTTGTCCGTGCACAGCCGCAGTGGCGGCACCCGCAGGGTGAGTCCGGCGGCCGCGCAGCGCTCCTGGGCCAGCGTCCGCACCCGTGAGTTGGCGGCCACCCCGCCCACCACGACCAGCGTCCGTACGCCGTGTTCGGTGCAGGCGGCCACCGCCTTGCGGGTCAGGACGTCGGCGACCGCCTCCTGGAGCGCGGCCGCGCCGTCGGCCACCGGGAGCGGGCGGCCCGCGGCGTGATGGCGCTCCGCCCACCGGGCCGCCGCGGTCTTCAGCCCCGAGAAGGAGAAGGCGAAGCGAGCCGCGGGCGGGCCGGTGGTGAGCGGGCGCGGGAAGGGGACAGCGCACGGATCCCCCGCGCGCGCTGTCCGGTCGATGGCCGGGCCGCCGGGGTACGGCAGCCCGAAGACCCGGGCGACCTTGTCGAAGCACTCCCCGGCGGCGTCGTCCAGGGTGTCGCCGAGGTGCACGATGCGGTCGCGGGCCAGGTCGCGGACGAGCAGCAGCGAGGTGTGGCCGCCGGAGACGATCAGCACCACACAGGGGTCGGGCAGCGGGCCGTGGGCGAGGGTGTCGGCGGCCACGTGCCCGGCCAGGTGGTGGACGCCGTACAGCGGCACCCCCAGCGCATACGCCAGCCCCTTGGCACCGGCCAGCCCCACCTGGAGCGCGCCGGACAGCCCCGGGCCGGTGGTCACCGCGACGGCATCGATGTCGGCGGCCCGCAGCCCCGCCTCGTCCAGGGCGCCGCGGACGACGGGGGTCAGGGCGTGCACATGCGCGCGGGCGGCGATCTCCGGCACCACGCCGCCGAACCGGGTGTGCTCGGCCATGCTCGACGCGAGCGCCTGCCCGAGCAGCCGGCCGTCGCGCACCAGCCCGGCGCCCGTCTCGTCGCAGGACGACTCGATGCCCAGCACCACCGGTGAGCCCACTGAGCGACCACCCCTTCTCGTTCCCGGCGGCCCATATTAGGCAGATATTGCAAGTGCAAGCCATGTGCAATAAGGGGCGGGGTCGTGGGGGTGGTTTCGGTGGAGGCTCCCCGCGGGCGGGGGCGAGGCGACCGGTCAGTAGAGTTCGGCTCCCGTCCCCACTCGGACCGGTCGGTTCCCGTCCTCCGGGCCGGATCCCGTCCGACCCCGTCCGATCTCGTCCCCTCCCGACCCCCGAGGTACCCGGCAGTGAGCCCCGCACCGTCCGCCCCGGCCGCTCCCGATCCGCTGTCCGTCGTCGGTATCGGGGCGGACGGCTGGGACGGGCTGCCCGCCGCCTCCCGCCAGGCCCTGTGCGCGGCCGAGGTGCTGATCGGCGGCGCCCGCCAGCTGGCGCTGCTGCCCGTGGAGTGCACCGGCGAGCGCGTCCCGTGGCCGTCCCCGCTGCGTCCTGCCGTCCCCGGTCTGCTCGCCGCGTACGCCGGACGCCGGATCTGCGTGCTGGCCAGCGGCGACCCGATGTTCTACGGGATCGGGCGGACGCTGAGCGAGGTGCTGACGGAGCAGGCGGGCCGCGCCCCCGCCGACGGGCCGGACCCCGGCGCCGTCCCCCGGCTGCGCATCCTCCCGCACCCCTCCTCCGTCTCCTACGCCTGCGCCCGCCTCGGCTGGCCGCTGGAGGACACCGAGGTCGTCACGCTCGTCGGACGGCCGGCCGAGAACCTGGTCCGGGCGCTGTACGACGGCCGCCGGGTGCTGGTGCTGTCCGCGGGCGCCCACACCCCCGCCGAGGTCGCCGCGCTGCTGCGCACCCACGGCTTCGGCCCGACCCGGATGCGCGTACTGGAGCAGCTCGGCGGCGCCCGCGAGCGGACGGCCGAGGGCGTGGCCGCCGACTGGGACCTCCCGCCCGGCGACGCCCTCAACGTCCTCGCGCTCGACTGCGTCCGCGCGCCCGGCACCCCGCACCTGTCCACCGTCCCCGGCCTGCCCGACACCGCCTACGAGCACGACGGGCAGCTGACCAAGCGTCATGTCCGGGCCGCCACCCTGGCCGCGCTGGCGCCCGCCCCCGGTGAACTCCTGTGGGACATCGGCGGCGGCTCCGGCTCCATCGCCGTCGAATGGCTGCGGGCGCACCGCAGCTGCCGCGCCGTCAGCGTCGAGCGGGACCCGGTACGCGCCGAGCGCATCGGCCGGAACGCGCGGGCGCTCGGCGTACCGGGGCTGCGCGTGGTCACCGGCTCCGCGCCCGCCGCGCTGGAGGGGCTGCCGGTGCCGGACGCGGTGTTCATCGGCGGCGGGCTGACCGCCCCCGGCCTGCTCGACGCCTGCTGGGCGGCGCTGCCTGCCGGGGGCCGCCTCGTCGCCAATACGGTGACCCTGGAATCCGAGGCGCTGCTCGCCGACCGCCACCGCCGCCACGGCGGCGAACTGGTCCGGCTCGCGGTCTCCCACGCGGTGCCGGTCGGCGGCTTCACGGGCTGGCGGCAGGCGATGCCGGTCACCCAGTGGTCGGCGGTCAAGCCGCTGGCCGGTCCCCCGGCCGGTTCCCCTTCCGCCCCTCCGATCCCGTCCTCGCAGGAGAACCGACAGTCATGACCGTCCACTTCATCGGTGCGGGCCCCGGCGCCGCCGACCTGATCACCGTGCGCGGCGCCCGGACGCTCGCTTCCTGCGGGGTGTGTCTGCACGCCGGCAGCCTGGTGCCGCGTGAGCTGCTCGCCGAATGCCCGCCCGGCGCCCGGCTCATCGACACCGCCCAGCTGGACCTGGACACCATCACCGCCGAGATGGTCCGCGCCCACGAGGAGGGCCACGACGTCGCCCGGCTGCACTCCGGCGATCCGTCCGTCTTCAGCGCGGTCGCCGAGCAGATGCGCCGGCTGGACGCGGCCGGTGTGCCGTACGACGTGGTGCCGGGCGTCCCCGCGTTCGCCGCGGCGGCCGCCGCCCTCAAGCGCGAGCTGACCGTCCCCACCGTCGGCCAGACCGTCATCCTCACCCGCGTCGCCCAGCGCGCCACCCCCATGCCCGAGGGCGAGGACCTCGCCACCCTCGGGCGCAGCGGCGCGCTGCTGGTGCTGCACCTGGCGGCCATGTACGTCGACCGGGTCGTCGCCGAACTCCTGCCCCACTACGGCGCCGACTGCCCGGCCGCCGTCGTCGCCATGGCCTCACGCCCCGACGAACTCGTGCTGCGCGGCACCCTCGCCGATATCGCCGGCCAGGTGAAGGACGCGGGCGTGGTGCGGACGGCCGTCATCCTCGTCGGCCGCACCCTGGGCGCCGCGCAGTTCCGCGACAGCCACCTCTACTCGACGGACCGGGAGCGCCCGCATGCGCCGTGCGCGGCGCCGGAGCCGAAGGCGGAACCGACGGACGCGCCGTAGGGCAGAGGAGTCGACGGACGCGCGGGAGGGCAGGTACCGGCCGACACGCCGTAGCGCGGATGCCGGCGGACACGCCGAAGGGGCAGGTGCCATCGGGACCGTCCGGTGGGTGATCTCACCGCATCGGGGTGAATGTCCGTTTCCTGGCTCCCGGGGGCCGGTAAGGAAGCTGCGACACCCAAGGGGGGCCGAGCAAAGGAGTACGCCACGATGCGTACCAAACTCGCCGCCGGCCTGGTAGGCGCCGCAACCGTGCTGACGCTCGTCGGCGGCCCCGTCGCCGTCGCGGACGGCAAGGACAACCCCACGATGGCGGCGGACACCCCGGCGCAGACCGACGACACCTCGCCGTGGATGCACGACACTCCGAGCCGTACCTACGACACGCCGAGCCGGTTCAACGACCGCCGGGACCGGCGGCACGACCGCCGGGACGGGCGCAACGAGGGTCGACGGCACCGCAACAACCCGCTCCGGCTGACGGCCTGTGCCCTGAAGACGGCCCTGGGTGTGCTCACCGGCAGAACGGGCCACTGCGGTCTGGACCGGTACGCTCGCGGCGGCTACCGCAACAACAACTTCGGTCGCAACAACAACTTCGATCGCGGCTACCGCAACTTCTGACCGCCGAGGCGGGGAGGCCCCTCACCCGAGGGGCCCTCCACGGCCTCACCCGAGGGGCTCTCCACGGCCGGTGTCCCCGGGGCCCCGCGGCTCCGCCCGCCCCACCACCATCCCCGCACGGTCGATGCAGATGACGTCGACCGCGACGGGCGCCCCCCGCAGCACGGCCAGCGACTCCTCGCGCGCCCGCGCCGCCACCAGATCACCCAGCGGCACGCCCGCCGCGGCGCACAACTGCAGTGCCGCCAGGCCCGTGTTGGCCTCCGCCACCGCGGCCGCCAGCGCCTCGTCGGCCCCGCCCTGCCGGGCCAGTTCCGCCAGGAATCCCTTGTCCACCTGTGAGCGCGCGGAGTGCAGATCCAGATGCCCCGCCGCCAGCTTGGACAGCTTGGCGAACCCGCCGCAGACCGTCAGCCGGTCCACCGGGTGCCGCCGCAGGTACTTCAGCACCGCGCCGGCGAAGTCGCCCATGTCCAGCAGGGCGTCCTCGGGCAAGTGGTGCAGGGCGACGGCGACCTTCTCCGAGGTCGATCCCGTACACCCGGCCACATGCCGCCGCCCCGCGGCCCGCGCCACATCCACGCCCCGCCGGATGGAGTCGATCCAGGCCGAGCAGGAGTACGGCACCACGATCCCGGTGGTCCCCAGGATCGACAGCCCGCCCAGGATCCCCAGCCGCGGATTCCAGGTGCTCCGGGCGATCTCTTCCCCGTGATCGACCGAGATCTCCACCTCGACGTCCGGCTCCGCGCCCGTCCCCACGCCGCCGTACCGCCCCGCGACCTGGGTCAGATGCTCCCGCATCAGCTGCCGCGGTACGGGGTTGATCGCCGGTTCGCCGACGTCCAGCGGCAGCCCCGGCCGGGTCACCGTCCCGACGCCCGGCCCGGCCCGGAAGACGATGCCGGACCCGGCGGGCAGCGGACGCACCGTGGCGCGCACGAGCGCCCCGTGCGTGACGTCCGGATCGTCGCCCGCGTCCTTGACGACACCCGCCATCGCGGAGGCCCGGCCCGCCGCCAGCTCCTCCACCGCCAGGGCGAAGGACGGCGTCTGCCCCTTCGGCAGCGTGATCGTCACCGGATCCGGGAACTCACCGCTCAGCAGCGCCGCGTACGCGGCCGTGCTCGCCGCCGTCGCACAGGCACCGGTCGTCCAGCCGTGCCGCAGCCCGGTGTGCGCGAGCTGCGCACTGCGGCCGCCCGCGGCCTTCCCCGTACCCTGCGGCCCCGTACCCTGCGGTTGCGCTTCAGCCACGGAGGAACTCACATCCCATGAACGACGCAGCCCGCCCGGTGCGGCACGTCCTGATTCTCGGCGGTACGACCGAGGCCCGCCGGCTGGCCGGCCTCCTCGTGCCGGACCCGTCCCTGCGGGTGACGAGCTCGCTCGCCGGCCGGGTCGCCGCGCCGCGGCTGCCCGTCGGGGAGGTCCGCATCGGCGGGTTCGGCGGCCCCGAGGGCCTCGCCCGCTGGCTGCGCGCGCACGCGGTGGACGCGCTCATCGACGCCACCCATCCTTTCGCCGACACGATCAGTGGCAATGCGGCCCGGGCCGCCGTCACCGCCCATGTTCCCCTGCTCGCCCTCCGCCGGCCCGGCTGGGTACCGGGACCCGGCGACACCTGGCACCCGGTCACCTCCCTGGACGAGGCCGCCGCCGCCCTCCCGGCCCTCGGCAGCCGCATCTTCCTCACCACGGGCCGCATGGGCCTCGCCCACTTCGCCCACCTCACCGACCTCTGGTTCCTCGTCCGCTCCGTCGACGCCCCCGAGCCGCCTTTCCCGCCCCGGATGGAGGTGCTGCTCGACCGCGGCCCCTTCACGGTGGAGGGCGAACGGGCCCTCCTGCGGGAGCACCACATCGACGTCGTCGTCACGAAGGACAGCGGGGCGGCCGCGACCGCCGCCAAGCTGACGGCGGCCCGCGAGGCGGGCCTCCCGGTGGTTGTGGTCCAGCGGCCGCCCGTGCCGGAGGGGGTGCCGGTGGCGGCGGATCCGGAGGGGGCGGTGGAATGGCTGCGAGGAATTCTCAGCGGGGCCGGTTCCGACTGAGGTGATTGACCTCGCGAACCCGCTGCCGTAATTCCGCCCGGGGGTCGGTCCCGTCCGGCTCATCGTCTTCCGGCGGTGTTTCCCCTCCACATTCGTTGTCTTCGGTCTCCGTCTCCTCACTCACGGCGCATCCTTCCGCAGTGATGCGGCGATCCGGCGTGCGAGATCGGGCGTGCAGCGCCCCAGGTCCACGAGCGGACGCGGAAAGTCCCCGGCCAGCGAGACGATGTCGAGCCCCAGCGACGGGAGGGTGATCCCCGCGTCTTTCAGCGCCGCCCGCAGCTCGTCCCGTGCCTGCTCGGCGTCCCTGATCCGCCCGGCCGCCGGACTGCGCTCCGCCATTCCCATTTTCTCTCTTCTCCGTTCGGGTCATCGGTCCTGAGTGGACCGCCAAATTTCTTGTGCAGCCCTAGAGTTGTCGCCCGCAGCCTGATCTCGATAGATATCCGACGTTGTCACCATGCAGGGCAACAAAGGGAGTTGAGATGGTCGAACGCAATCCCGAAAATGAAGATTCCGCTCGTGCGGTACTCGCCAGCGAACTCCGCCATTTACGCCGCAAGTCAGGCCGTTCCCTGGCCCAGCTCGCCGACGAAACCAACTACGACCGCACCTATCTGCACCGCCTGGAGACCGGCGAACGCCTCTCGAAGCTGCCGGTCATGGAGACGCTGGACCGGGTCTACGGAACGGGCGAGCTGCTCGTACGACTGTGGAAGCTGGCGCGGCTGGATGCCTTCAAGGACAAGTACCGGCTGTTCATGCAGCTGGAGGCGAAGGCGACGATCCTGCATGCGTACGCGATCACGGTTCCTGGGCTGTTGCAGACCGAGGACTTCGCCAATTTCTCGCTGTCGTCTTCGCCCACGCCCGTAAGCCCCGACGAGCTCGAAGAGGCCGTCGCCGCCCGGCTGGGCAGGCAGGAGTTGTTGCAGCGTGATCGACCGCCGAACGTCCGGATCATCCTTGACGAGTCGGCTTTGCGGCGCCCGGTGCCCGATCCCAAGATCTGGCATGACCAATTGGTGCGCATCTCAGAGGCTGCCGAGGCCCAGCACGTGACCATCCAGGTGCTTCCCTTGGCCGCCGGGGTGCATAGCCTGATGGGTGGTTCACTGTGGCTCTTGTGGGTGGCGGACGGTAGCGCTGTTGCCTACCTGGAAGGCAACAAGTCAGGCGAACTGCTCGAAGAGCCAGCCGAGGTTGAGCGATACCGCCTGTCTTACGATCAGCTTCGCGACGCGGCGCTCTCGCCGCCCGAATCAGCAGCATTCATCCGGCAGTTGGTGGAGGACAGCAGGCCATGAACACCATCCCCGACCTGGTCGGCGCCATGTGGCGCAAGAGCAGCTACAGCGACGGCGGAGCCGACAACTGCGTGGAGGTCGCCGACGGCTTCCCTGGTGCAGTCCCCGTCCGCGACAGCAAGAACCCCGAGGGCCCGGTGCTGCTCTTCCCGGCTGCTGTCTGGTCGGGCTTCATAGGCGGGGTGAAGGACGGCCGGCTCGGCTGAGGCTGCCGGGCGAGGTGCGGGGCACGCTAGGGTACGGGTACGTACCCGTACCCTGGTGGCTTGGGAAGGAGCACGACGATGTCCGATGCCAATATCCGTATCCCTGAGGAATCCAGGGACCGGCTCGCCGCCATAGCGGCTGCCGAGGGCCTGTCGCTGCGTGCCTATCTGGCGCGTCTGGCGGAGACCCTGCTGACCCCGGCTGAGCGTGCGGAGCGCGCTGAGAAGGCCCGCACGGCGCTGAAGAAGTGGAACGGGTATGCCCCGAGTGCTGCGGAGCAGCAGGACTTGGACGGTGAGCTCGACCGGCGTCTGGCCCAGGTGACCGGCCGGTGAGCGACGCCCTGCACATCGTCCTGGACGACACCGCGATGACCGCGGCAGGCCAGGGCAACGTCCTCGCCTCCCGCCTCATCCACCGCGCCCACGCCGAACCCGGCTGGTACCTCTATGCGCCGGCGTGTGCGCTCGTCGAGGCGGACCGGACACGGCCCGGGACCGCGGAGCACCTCGCCGCCCTGCCCGGCATCACCGTCCTTGACCTGGACCTGCCTGCAGCCCTGGCCCTGGCGGGACGCGAGACGTGGGCCGCGGCCCACAGCCAGTACGCAGCCCAGCCCACGCCCGACCGTCCCGACGGAGCGATAGTCGCCACCACCTCCCCGAAGAGATGGGACGGCGAACCGATCCGCGTCCTGGACCTCAACGCCTGAGCCGACGCCGCCCTTGTGGCGGCCGGTTCAGTTCTCCGGATACCTCCGCGGCGTCCACACGATCTCCGTGCCGTCGGCGCGGCGGGCCGTTTCGGTCTGGGAGGAGCCGATCAGCAGGATCGTGCGCATGTCGACCTGCTGTGGGTCGAGGTCGGCCAGGCGGACCGTGCGGACGGATTCCTCGCGGCCGCCGATGTCGCGGGCGAGGATGACCGGGGTGTCGGGGGCGCGGTGTTCCAGGAGGAGTTCGCGGGCCTTGCCGACCTGCCAGGTGCGGGTGCGGGAGCCGGGGTTGTAGAGGGCCAGGGCCAGGTCGGCGCCGGCTGCCGCGTGGAGGCGTTCGGCGATGACTTCCCAGGGCTTGAGGCGGTCGGAGAGGGAGATGACCGCGTAGTCGTGGCCGAGGGGGGCGCCGGCGCGGGCGGCGGCGGCGTTGGCGGCGGTGACGCCCGGGAGGACGCGTACGGGGATGGCGCGGTACGGGTCCTGGGCGGCGACCTCCAGGACGGCGGTGGCCATCGCGAAGATGCCGGGGTCGCCGCCGGAGACCACGGCCACCCGGTGGCCGCGCCGGGCCAGGTCCAGGGCGAGTTCGGCGCGTTCGGACTCGACCTTGTTGTCGGAGGCGTGGCGGCGCTGGCCGGGGCGCCGCGGGACGCGGTCGAGGTAGGTGGTGTAGCCGACGAGGTCCTCGGCGGCGGCGAGGGCGCCGCGGGATTCGGGGGTCAGCCAGAGCGGGCCGGCGGGGCCGGTGCCGACGACGACCACCTCACCGGTGCCGGGCGTGGGAGCGGCCTCGGGCGGGGGGCTCGCGATGCGGCTGGGGACGACGGTGACGGAGAAGTACGGGACCGTCTCCGCGTCGATGTCGGCCAGTTTTTCGGTGCGTTCGCCGGACATGGTGGCGCGTTCGACGTAGTGGGCCTCCGGCAGGCGGCCGGAGCGTTCCATGGCGCGGCGCACGGTGGGGAAGGTACGGCCGAGCTTCATGACGACGGCGGCGTCGGTCGACGCCAGACGGGCGGTCAGCTCCTCCTCCGGCAGGGTGCCGGGGAGGATCGTCAGGACCTCGTCGGCCTCGGCGAGCGGCCTGCCCAGGCGGGCCGCGGCGGCGCTGATGGAGGTGACGCCGGGGATGACCTCGGTCGGGTAGCGGTCGGCCAGCCGCTTGTGCATGTGCTGGTAGGAACCGTAGAAGAGCGGGTCGCCCTCGGAGATGACGGCGACGGTGCGGCCGGCGTCGAGGTGGGCGGCGAGGCGGGCCGCCGCGGCCTCGTAGAACTCGTCCAGCGCGCCCCGGTAGCCGCCGGGATGGTCGGTCGACTCGGTGGTGACCGGGTAGACCAGCGCCTCCTCGATGTGGTCGGCGCGCAGGTGCTCGGCGGCGATCGCGCGCGCGATGGAGCGTCCGTGCCGGGCGCTGTGGTACGCGATGACGTCGGCCTCGCCGATGACCTGTACGGCCCGCACGGTCATCAGGGACGGGTCGCCGGGGCCGAGCCCGACGCCGTAGAGACGGCCGGGGGCGGCCGCCCGCCGGGTGCCGTCGTTGCCGGGTGCCTGCTGCTCGCTCACGCTCATTCTTCCTCGCTCGCCAGGGCGTTGATCGCGGCGGCGGCCATGGCGCTGCCGCCCCGGCGCCCGCGCACCACCAGGTGGTCCAGCTTCGACGGATGGGCGATCAGCGCGTCCTTGGACTCCGCGGCGCCGATGAAGCCGACGGGTATGCCGATGACGGCGGCCGGGCGGGGCGCCCCTTCCTCGATCATCTCCAGGAACCGGAAGAGGGCGGTGGGGGCGTTGCCGAACGCCACCACGGCACCGTCCATCCGGTCCCGCCACAGCTCCAGGGCGGCGGCGCTGCGGGTCGTCCCCATCCGGGCGGCCAGGTCCGCGACCGACGGGTCGGCGAGGGTGCACAGCACCTCGTTGTCCGCCGGCAGCCGCTTGCGGGTGACGCCGCTGGCGACCATGTTGGCGTCGCAGAGGATCGGGGCGCCGGCGCGCAGCGCGGCGCGGGCGCTCGCCACGACGCCGGGGGTGAAGGCCAGATCGCGTACCAGGTCGACCATGCCGCAGGCGTGGATCATGCGGACCGTGACCTGGCTGACGTCGGCGGGCAGCCCGCCGAGGTCCGCCTCGGCGCGGATGGTGGCGAAGGACTGGCGATAGATCGCCGCACCGTCCTTCTCGTAGTCGAACGCGGTCACTGTGGCCTCGGGGTTGTCGGTTGTGGGCTGGCTCATGGGGTGTGGCTTCGGCCTGGTGGGGCCGGGTGCTGCGGGGGTGGTGCCGGGGGCGCCGGGGCGTCGTCGGGGGCCGGTGCGGGCTCCGGCCGGACGACCGCCACCCGGTAGCCCTCCCCTGTTGCCCGCACATCCACCCATGCGCCGTGGGGGTGGCCGCAGCGGCGTTCGCAGCCGGACCAGTGGACGGGCAGGCCGTCCGGTACGGCGAGGGCGTCGGGGACGCGGGCGCCCGTGGCGACGGCGGCCGCGGCGTCGGTGCGGACGTCGGTGAGGGACTTGGCGCAGCCGGGGCGTCCGGTGCAGGCGCCGAGGCGGTGCCAGGGGGAGTCCGGGTCGGTGATCAGGCCGGAGGCGGCCAGCGCGGACAGCCGGGAGGCGGCGGTGCCGGCCGGCAGCCCGGGGACGACGATGCCACGCCAGGGGGTCAGCCGCAGCGCGCCGCAGCCGTCGTCGGCGGCGACGGCGCTCAGCAGACGCCACTGGGCGACCGTCAGCCGGCCCAGCGGCGCCAGGACGCAGAGCGAGGCCGTGCCGTCGGGGCCGTCGATGATGCCGGGGGCCGAGGAGTCCGGGGAGGGCGAGGGGAGGGGTGCCGGTGGCTGCGTCACATATGTGGGGGTGATGCCGGTTTCGTGTAGGTGTGCCGCCACCTCCCGGGCCGTCAGCCGCTGTTCGGCGGGCAGTTCACGGACCCGCCAGGCGCCGCTGCCGCTCGCCTCGGCGGCGGTCAGGAAGGCCTCGGCGGCGGCGAGCGCGGCGCGCGGGGCGTCCGGGCCGGCGATCCGCAGCGCCGCCGGATCGTCGCCGACCCGCAGCAGCGCGGTGCCCCCGGACCCGGCGGACTCCCCGGCCCGGTCCGCTTCTGCGACCAAGCTCACATCCCCGCCGAGGCCCGCCACATCGCCCCGCCCGTCGTCCAGGACGAAGAGGAAACGGCCCGAGAGGGCGGTCGCCCGCTCACTCGTGCAGAGGAGTTCATCCAGCTCACGGGCCCACCGGCGCACATCAGCAGGGGTGTTGCGGTCGAGTCCGGCCAAGGGGGAGGCGAGGATGTTGCGGATGCGTTCGTGGCGTGCGGAGGGCAGCAGTCCGGCGTCGCGCAGCAGGGCGGCCAGCTCGGCGCCGCAGCCGTCGGGCAGGCCGCGGAGCTCCGCGTTGCCGCGTGAGGTCAGGGAGAGGTGGCCGTCGCCGAGGCGGTCGGCGGCGTCGGCCAGCGCCTTTGCCTGACGCACCGTCAAGTCACCGGCAGGCAGCCGCACTCGGGCTAGGTACCCGTCGGCGGCGGAGTGCAGCCGCAGCGCTCCCGGGCAGGCGTCACCGCGGTCCCGTATGGGCGGTTCGGCCCCTTGGGGGCGTATCGAGGGGGAGGGCGGCATGGCGGCGAGCATACCTACGACGGTGCACGCCGGAACCGTGCCCCGGACCCCCTCGCGGCCACCCCGGGCCGCCCGTCGCAAAGGCCCGCTTACCTCCCCCGGGTCCAGCCCTTACTATGCAGGTCGGTGGGTCGGCTGATCCGCCGGACGCCAGCGACGGCGTGGGGTCGTGGACCCCAGGGAGGAAGCCCGGTGCAAATCCGGCGCGGTCCCGCCACTGTGAACCCGGCAGGTGCCGGGTGAGTCAGGAACTCCCGCCGTCCATACG
Organism: Streptomyces sp. 2323.1; assembly: GCF_900221035.1. Classification (NCBI taxonomy): domain Bacteria; kingdom Bacillati; phylum Actinomycetota; class Actinomycetes; order Kitasatosporales; family Streptomycetaceae; genus Streptomyces; species Streptomyces sp. 2323.1. Next base: position 4,132,234 of record NZ_LT907981.1, read on the forward strand.
ACCACCCGGGGCGCGGACACCCCGAGGAAGGCCTGCGCTCGCATGCTTCTGCTGCTGTCGACCTCCGACACCGATCTGCTCAGCGCCCGCGCGGCCACGGGCCCGGTGCCGTACCGTCTCGCCAACCCCGCCCGCCTCGACGTCGCCGAGCTGCCGGCCCTGCTGGAGGGCGTGGACCTCGTCGTCGTACGCCTCCTGGGCGGCATCCGCGCCTGGCAGGAGGGCCTGGACCTGCTGCTCGCCGAGGACCAGCACCGCCCCGTCGTCGTGCTCACCGGTGAACAGGCCCCCGACGCTCAGCTCATGGAGCAGTCCACGGTCCCGGTGGGCATCGCGGCCGAGGCGCACGCCTACCTCGCGCACGGCGGCCCCGCCAACCTCGACCAGCTCGCCCGCTTCCTCTCCGACACGGTGCTGCTGACCGGCCACGGCTTCGAGCCGCCGGCGCCCGCCCCGTCCTGGGGGCCGCTGGAGTGGGACTCCCGCAACGACAGCGGCCCGCTGATCGCGGTGCTCTACTACCGCGCCCACCACATGAGCGGCAACACCGGCTTCGTCCGCACCCTGTGCGAGCAGATCGAGGCGGCCGGCGGCCGGGCCCTGCCCCTTTTCGTCGCCTCCCTGCGCGCTCCCGAGCCGGAGCTGATCGAGGCCCTGGGGGCCGCCGACGCGCTGGTCACCACGGTCCTCGCCGCGGGTGGCAGCAAGCCGGCGGACGCCTCGGCCGGCGGGGACGACGAGGCCTGGGACGCCGGTGCGCTGGCCGCGCTCGACGTCCCGATCCTCCAGGCCCTGTGCCTGACCGGGCCGCGGAGCGCCTGGGAGGAGAACGACGAGGGCCTCTCCCCGCTGGACGCCGCCTCGCAGATCGCGGTCCCCGAGTTCGACGGCCGGCTGATCACCGTCCCGTTCTCCTTCAAGGAGGTCGACGAGGACGGTCTGCCGGTGTACGTCGCCGACCCCGAGCGCGCCGCCCGGGTCGCCGGGATCGCCGTGCGCCATGCCCGGCTGCGCCACATCCCGGCCGCCGAGAAGCGCCTCGCGCTGGTGCTGTCCGCGTACCCGACCAAGCACTCCCGGATCGGCAACGCGGTCGGCCTGGACACCCCGGCCAGCGCCGTCGCACTGCTGCGCCGCCTGCAGGCCGACGGCTACGACTTCGGCACCGAAGAGGTCCCCGGCCTGGTGTCCGGCGACGGCGACGAGCTGATCTACGCCCTCATCGAGGCCGGCGGCCACGACCAGGAGTGGCTCACCGAGGAGCAGCTCGCCCGCAACCCGGTCCGGATCCCGGCCGCCGACTACAAGCGCTGGTACGCCACCCTCCCGCAGGAACTCCGCGACTCCGTCGAGGAGCACTGGGGGCCGCCGCCCGGCGAGATGTTCGTCGACCGCAGCCGCAACCCCGAGGGCGACATCGTGCTGGCCGCCCTGCGCCGCGGCAATCTGCTGATCCTCATCCAGCCGCCGCGTGGCTTCGGCGAGAACCCGATCGCGATCTACCACGACCCCGATCTGCCGCCCTCGCACCACTACTTGGCGGCCTACCGCTGGATCGCGGCCTCCGCCGACGACGGCGGTTTCGGCGCCGACGCCATGGTCCACCTGGGCAAGCACGGCAACCTGGAGTGGCTGCCCGGCAAGAACGCCGGGCTGTCCGCCGCCTGCGGCCCGGACGCCGCCCTCGGCGACCTCCCCCTCGTCTACCCCTTCCTGGTCAACGACCCCGGCGAGGGCACCCAGGCCAAGCGCCGGGTGCACGCCACCCTCGTCGACCACCTCGTCCCGCCGATGGCCCGCGCCGAGTCCTACGGCGACATCGCGCGCCTGGAGCAGCTGCTCGACGAGTACGCGGCCATCTCCGCCATGGACCCGGCCAAGCTGCCCGCGATCCGCGCCCAGATCTGGACGCTGATCCAGGCCGCCAAGCTCGACCACGACCTGGGCCTGGACGAACGCCCCGACGACGACGGCTTCGACGACTTCCTGCTGCACGTCGACGGCTGGCTGTGCGAGGTCAAGGACGCCCAGATCCGCGACGGACTGCACGTCCTGGGCGGGGCGCCGACCGGCGAGGCGCGGGTGAACCTCGTGCTGTCGATCCTGCGCGCCCGGCAGATCTGGGGCGGCCGGTCCGCGCTGCCCGGTCTGCGCGAGGCGCTCGGCCTGGACGAGTCCGCGGCCACCCGTACCACCGCCGACGCGGCCGAGGACACCGCCCGCGGCCTGGTGCAGGCGATGGAGGACGCGGACTGGGACCCGGCGGCGGTGGCCGGTGTGGCCGCGGGCCACCCGTCCGCGGTCGCCGACATCCTCGATTTCGCCGCCCGCGAGGTCGTGCCGCGGCTGGCCGCCACCACCGATGAGATCGACCACGCGGTGCACGCGCTGAACGGCGGTTTCGTGCCGGCCGGCCCGTCCGGCTCCCCGCTGCGCGGCCTGGTCAACGTGCTGCCGACGGGCCGTAACTTCTACTCCGTCGACCCGAAGGCCGTCCCCTCCCGCCTCGCCTGGGAGACCGGCCAGGCCCTCGCCGACTCCCTGCTGGAGCGCTACCGCAGCGACAACGGCGACTGGCCGCAGTCGGTCGGCCTGTCCCTGTGGGGCACCAGCGCGATGCGCACCAGCGGCGACGACGTGGCCGAGGCCCTCGCGCTGCTGGGTGTCCGCCCCCTCTGGGACGACGCCTCGCGCCGGGTCAACGGCCTGGAGCCGATCCCGCTCGCCGAGCTGGGCCGCCCCCGCATCGACGTCACGCTGCGCATCTCGGGCTTCTTCCGCGATGCCTTCCCGCACGTCATCGGCCTCCTCGACGACGCGGTACGGCTCGTGGCCGGTCTGGACGAGCCCGCGGAGTCCAACTTCGTCCGGGCCCACGCCCAGGCCGACCTGGCCGCGCACGGCGACGAGCGGCGCGCCACCACCCGCATCTTCGGCTCCCGCCCGGGGACGTACGGCGCGGGCCTGCTCCAGCTGATCGACTCCCGCGACTGGCGCACCGACGCCGACCTCGCCGAGGTGTACACCGTCTGGGGCGGCTACGCCTACGGCCGCGGCCTCGAAGGCCGCCCGGCCCGGGAGGAGATGGAGACCGCCTACAAGCGCATCGCGGTCGCCGCCAAGAACACCGACACCCGCGAGCACGACATCGCGGACTCCGACGACTACTTCCAGTACCACGGCGGGATGGTCGCCACCGTCAAGGCGCTCAAGGGCAAGGCGCCCGAGGCGTACATCGGTGACTCGACCCGGCCCGAGACGGTCCGCACCCGCACCCTGGTCGAGGAGACCTCGCGGGTCTTCCGCGCCCGGGTGGTCAACCCCCGCTGGATCGAGGCGATGCGCCGTCACGGCTACAAGGGCGCCTTCGAACTCGCCGCCACGGTGGACTACTTGTTCGGCTATGACGCCACCACCGGCGTGGTCGCCGACTGGATGTACGACAAGCTCGCCCAGGCCTACGTCCTGGACCCGGAGAACCGCGCGTTCCTCCAGGAGGCCAACCCCTGGGCCCTGCACGGCATCGCCGAGCGCCTCCTGGAGGCCGAGTCCCGCGGGATGTGGGAGAAGCCGGACGCCGCGACGCTGGCGGCGCTGCGGGAGGCGTTCCTGGAGACCGAAGGGGAGCTGGAGGGCGAGGACTGACCCGGGCGCGGGGCCGCCCCGGCCGGGGGGCCGGGGCGACCCCGTACCCGCCCGCCGGCCCAACGGCCCCGGTGTCAGGCGGACTTCGCGGTGATGTCCCCGTTGCTGGTGGTCAGGTCCAGGCGGTAGCGCCCCGCCGGGTCCTGGACGACGCCGAGGTGCTTGTCGCCGTTGCTGGTCTCCGCGGACACGCGGTAGTGGGCCTTCGGCACCGTCACCGTGATGCTGCCGTTGGACGTCTTCGCCCGGACGCTCTGTGCGGTGGCCGGGGTGAGGTCGATCGCCCCGTTGGAGGTCTCGGCCGCGATCTGCCGGCCGGACAGCCCGTGTCCGGTGATCGCGCCGTCGGTCGTCGTGGCGTCGATCGGGCCGGTGACGCCGTCCAGGTCGATCCCCCCGTTGCTGGTGGTCACCTGCACCGCGCCGACGCCGGACAGGTCGATCCCCCCGTCCGCGGTCTCCCCGCTCACCGGGAGGCCCGCGGGTACCTGGACCGTGTAGTCCACCGTGCAGTGCTCGCCACAGCCGCCGAGCACCAGCACCCCGTCCTCGATCCGGTGGGTGGCGCCCTGCGGCCGGTCGCCGTGGTACGTCACCGACCGGTGTACCGAGACCGCGCCGCCGCCCTTGCCGCCGTGGACGGTGAGGCCCCCCGAGGTGTTGTCCAGCCGGATCGACGTGATCTTCTTCGCGACCTCGGCGTCGTCCCGGAAGGTCTTGCCGGGCACCAGTCCGCAGGCGCTGAGGCCGCACATCCCGATGCCGGCCGTCGCGACGACGGCGGTGAAGCGGACCCGCATGCGCATGAATTCCCCCGGAAGTGGTCGGTAGTTGGTCCGGCGGGCGGTGCGCCCGTCCAGTGCCCGACGTGAGGCTAGAGCGGCGGGACACGGCCCCACCATGGGGAAAACCCCCTGATCATGGTGCGGATCGCCCCAGGTACCGCCCCAGGTGCGGCCGGTGGTGGCCGGTGCGACGATTTGTGTGGGGGCGGTTCATGTGCTGCTTGGGGGGCGTACGAGGAGGCTTCCGGTGACCGGCACGAAGACATGGAACGCCGAGATCAGCATCACCGAGATCGACAGCGAGGTCCGGGCCGAGGCCCGGCTGCGGGGCAAAGAGGGCGGGCAGCTCGTCGGCCAGGGGACGGCACGCTGCAATCCCGCCGATGAGAACGTCCCCGACATCGGCGACGAGCTGGCGGTGGCACGGGCGATGTCCGACCTCAGCCATCAGCTGTTGCAGCGGGCCGCACACGACATCGAGGTGCACACGGCCCGGCCGGTGGAGCGGCTGCGCGCCTGACGGACGGCGGCGCGCCCGCTGTGGCGCCCGGCGGACCCGAACGGCAAAAGCGGCCGGGGTCCGGCCGGGGCCTGGCTACTCCTGCGCCCGGAAGTCCGGCCCGATCGTCAGCGTCACCGCGCCCGGGGCCGCCTGGGCCGACTCCGTGGCCTTGGTCCCGGGGAGGCGGGCGGCGAGCACCTCGCTCTGGGTCTTGAGGGCGGCCGGGTAGCTGAGGGTGGTCTTGTCCGTCGACGGGGCGTTGCCGGTGGCGATGACCGTGAAGCCGAGCCCCCGCAGCTGGTCGGCGGCGGAGGCGGCCCGGCCGGGGATGCCGGTGCCGTTGAGGACGCGGACCTGCACGGAGTGGGCGGTCACCGGGTTCTTGGCGGCCTCGGCGAGCTTCTTCTTCCCGGCGGCGCCGAGCTCCCGGTCGTGCGCGATGTCGCTGAACAGCTGGCTGGTCTGGGGGTATTGCCAGACCACATTGGCCTTGTCTGTGGGGACGTCGGCCTCGCGGTAGTAGTTGGGGACCGTCACGAAGGTGAGCCGGTCGGAGGGGATGTCCTTGACGGTCGAGGCCAGGTCGTAGAGCGGCTTGACGCCGTCCAGGGCCTTGTCGGTGGTGAGGGACTTGGTGGCCGAGTCCAGGAAGTCGTAGAGCTCGCCGGGGCTGGTGAGTTTTTCCTGCGCCTTGGCGCCCAGGGCCTTCATGAATTCCTGCTGGCGGCCGATCCGGCCGAGGTCGGAGCCGTCGCCGACGCTGTAGCGGGTGCGGACGTAGCCGAGCGCCTTCTCGTCCCGGACGTTCTGGCAGCCCGCGTCCATGTCGAGATGGGCCTTCTTGTCGTGGATGGCGTGCTTGGGGCAGACCTCTATGCCGCCCAGCGCGTTGACCATGCCCTTGAAGCCCTGGAAGTCGACCGAGGCGAAGTGGTCGATGCGCAGTCCGGTGTTCTTCTCGACGGTCTTGATGGTGCAGGCCGCGGCCTTGGTGATGTCGCCGGAGTCCCCGCCGATCGAGAACGCCTCGTTGATCTTGAAGTGGTGCGGGGACGACTGGGAGCCGTTGCCGCGGGTGCAGGCGGGGATCTGCACCCAGGAGTCCCGGGGGAAGGACAGCGCGGTGGCCCACTTCCGGTTGGCGGCGATGTGCACGAGCATCAGCGTGTCCGACTGCATGGTCGTCAGGCCCCGGCCGTATTTGGCGTTGGCGCCGGCCCGGCTGTCGGAGCCGACGACCAGGATGTTCTTGGAGCCGGGGCTGAGGTTGACCGGCCGGGCGCCGTCGATCCCGATGTCCACGCCGTGGATATTGCCGTCCAGGTGCTGATAGACCCACGCCCCGACGCCGGCGGTGCCGAGCAGCACCACGCCGAGCACGCCGCCGGTCCAGACGACGATGCGGCCGCGGCGGGTCATCCGTACCTTGTCCGGCCGGCCCGCTCTCCGGGAGCCGGCGCGGGATCCGTCGGCCGGGCCGGCCGGCTTACGGCGCGAGGAGGCGCCGGACGCACGGGAGTTGTCGGGCCCGCGGGAGCCGTCACCGGCGGCAGGGGGCGCGCCGGGGGCGCCGCCGGTGCCCCGCCGGGCCGTCTGCTGGTGCCTCTGCCTGTCATGCACGCCGGTGGCCCTTCTGGTCCTTCTGATGCTGCTGATGCGGGTGATGCCGTACGGGGGAGGGGGCGCTCGCGGCGGCCGGACGGGCCGGCGGGGCGGGCAGGGAGGAGCGGGTCAGAGGCCGGTGCTGGGCAGGAGCAGGATCGACTCGGGGTCGTAGCGCAGCCACTGCGGGCACGCACCGCCGGGCAGGGTCCGCAGCCGGCACCACAACACGCCCGCCCCGTCCGTCCACCAGGCGTTGATCCGGCCCAATGCCCATCCGCCGTCCGGGTATTGGACCTCCACCGGCTGATAGACCCATTGCACCTCCGCCTCTGGAGGCGGGCATTCCCAGGTCAGGAGTCCGCACCTCGTCGCCATCTCCCCCTTTGGACGCGCCTGTTGCGCAGTGCGCGCAACTCTACCGGGAAGTTCTACAGTCGTGTAGAAGTTGCCGGGTACGGGGCGGCTCACCGCGCTGTGCGCCGTGCCTGCCCGGTACGGGTCATGGGTCAGTGTGCACTCAGAGCGGCGTTGCCGCCTTCAGAACTACGAACAGCGCGACGGCTGCGTTGAGCGCACAGAGCGCGGAGGCGGCGGTGCCGGCCGCGGCGACCAGGGCCGCCAGGCCCGCCGGGGTCAGCGTCGGCGGCCAGGGGCGGGCCGGCGGCACGGGGCCGAGCAGCGCCGCCACCCGCCGCGGCACCGGCCCCGGTTCGGGCCCGGCGAAGTGCGCCAGCTCCGGATGCGGAGCGGCCCGCGCGACCAGCGCCGCCCGGCCCACCGCCCGGGCGGTCAGCCGCCGGTCGCCCACGACCTGCGCGGCCTCCTCGTCCGCCCAGCGCTCGGTGGCGAAGGCGACCGCCGAACGCAGCGGCAGCAGCAACGGGTTGACGCAGCCGGCCAAGCGTACGGCGAGCAGCGCACGATGGTGATGGCAGGTCAGATGGGCGCGCTCATGGGCGAACAGCGCGCGTACCTCGTCCTCGTCCAGGCTGCGCAGCATCCCGCGGGAGACCGCGATCCGGCCGGGCCTGGCGGGGCGTCCGGGCCGGGCGGGGGCGCCGGGCACGGCGTAGGCGTACGGATCGTCGTCCGGCAGCACCGCAGGGTCGGCGCCGGCCGGCAGCGCGTCCAGGGCGTGGTGGACGCGGGCCCGGATGCGGTGGTGCCGGCGCAGCGCGGCGCCGCACACGGTGAGCGCCGCGGTCAGCAGCGGGATCGCGGCGGTGCCGGCGACCTCGGCGAACGGCACCGCGGCCCGCACCTCCGGGTCCGACCAGCCGTCGGGCAGCGGATTGCCGGGCAGCTGGGCGGTGCCGACCACCACCAGCAGCCCCAGGCACAAGGTGCTGCACAGCCCGAGGACCGCGGCGAGCAGGGTCAGCAGCCGGGTGGTGGCCCGCGGATGGAGATGCTGTTCCGCGAGCCGGGCGATCGGCAGTGCGGTGAGCGGCAGGACGAGCGGCAGGAACACGAAGACGCCCACCGGTCAGCCTCCGCGTGCTTCGTCCGAGGGGTGGTGCCGGGTGGGTCCCGGGGCCGGGCCGGACCCGGCGGGAGCGGCCGGGGCGTCGTCCGGGACGGGGGTCCGGGCCGTGGCGGGGACCTCTTCCGCGGCTTCCGCGGCGCGGTCGAGGAGGGTGCGCAGCAGCTGCTCGTCCTGCGCGGACAGGGTGGAGACGAAGCTGGTCAGGACGGCGTCCCGGTCCGGTTCGCCGTCCAGGACGCGGCGCATCCGCAGGGCGGCGAGCCCGGCCTCGTCGGCGGCCGGACTCCAGAGGTAGGCGCGGCCGGACCGCTCGCGGGTGACGGCCTGCTTGGCGTGCAGCCGGGACAGGATCGTCATCACGGTCGTGTACGCGAGGTCGCCGCCGAGCCGTTCCTGCACCCAGGCGGCGCCGGCGGGGCCCGGCGCACGGTGCAGCGCGGCCAGTACCTGGGCCTCCAGCTGCCCCTGCCCGCGACGGCGGGCGCGCTCGCGTCCACCGTCGAACTCCTCCGGTTCCGGCGCTGCCCGGCCGGGGTTCCCCCCACCGCCCGGCGGCCTTCCGAAGGACTTCCCGCCCATGCCGTCGCCTCCCGTCGCGCCGGATGTCCCGAGGTCCGGGACGCCGCAGCATCCTACTGAGCGGCCGGATCCGGCCGGGTGGCGCCGCCCGGCCGGAGCCCGCCGCGGCAGGTCCCCTCAGCGTACTTCTACACCCCTGTAGATTTTGCCGGAGCGACCGGAATGCAGCCCATGCCTGGCGATAACCGCCCAGAGCCTCCTATAGGCGCCCGTACAGGGATTCACTGCGCCCACTCGGGGTACCGTGAAAGCACCGGACCACCGAGGGATGCCGCGGGTGACCGAGGTATTCGGCGAGGTGAGCACCATGCAGACGCTGTGGACCGTCGTCGTGCTGCTGGCGCTGGTCGCGCTGGGAGTGCTGTTCCTCGCCCGGCTCAATGCGCAGAACACCGGGCGGATGGCCCACCACCGGTACGCGGACTGGAAACGGTCGAGGCGGCTGCGGAGACAGCTCAGGCAGGGCGGTGCTCCCCCTCCCGGAGCGCACATCGCCGGTCCACCGCCGCCCTCCGGCAAGGCGGGAAGCGACCTGTGACGTCCACCGCCCGCGGCCTCCCGCCGGCTCGGGACTACGACGGGACCTCGCCGTTCCCCGACAGCGGCGCCGAGTCCCCACCGAGCAGCGGCCGCCGGATGTACGTCACCGTGACCGGCATCATCGTCGTCGCCCCCTTCGTCGGCCTGGCCGTCGGGATCCCCCTCCTGTGGGGCAGCGTCGTCCACCTCACCGACCTCGTGCTGCTGGTGGTCTTCTACGTCATCAGCGGTCTGGGCGTCACCGTCGGCTTCCACCGCGGCCTCACCCACGGCAGTTACACCGCCGCCCCCGCGCTGCGGATCGCCCTGGCCCTGGCCGGCTCGCTCAGCTTCCAGGGCGATGTCATCGACTGGGTCGCCACCCACCGTCGCCACCACGCCTACACCGACCGTCCCGGCGATCCGCACTCCCCGTACCGCTACGGCACCAGCCTGCGCGGTCAGCTGCGCGGACTGGTGCACTCGCACATCGGCTGGCTCTTCGGCGACGACCCCACCTCGCACCGCCGCTTCGCGCCCGATCTGCTCGCCGACCCCGGGATCCGGGCGGTGGACCGGGCGTTCCCCGTGCTGTGCCTGCTCACCCTCGGCCTGCCCTTCGCGCTCGGCTGGGCGCTCGGCGGCACCTGGGTCACCGCGCTGACCGCCCTGCTGTGGGCGGGGTTCATCCGGATCGCGCTGCTGCACCATGTGACCTGGAGCGTCAATTCGCTCTGCCATGTCATCGGTGAGCGGCCGTTCCGCACCCGCCGCCACGACCGGGCGACCAATCTGTGGCCGCTGGCCCTGCTGTCGTTCGGCGAGAGCTGGCACAACCTGCACCACGCCGACCCGACCTGCGCCCGGCACGGCGTCGACCGCGGGCAGGTCGATGTCTCCGCCGCCGTCATCCGGCTCTTCGAGCGGCTCGGCTGGGTATGGGACGTGCGCTGGCCCGACCCGGCACGGATGGCGGCCCGCCGCATCGGGAGCACCACATGACCGCCGTCGCCGGAGACCACCCCCACCCGGCCCCGCACCGGCACCACGCGCCCCCGCCCGTCGCCCGCCTGACCTTCGCCCCGCACACCGATACGGCGCGGCGCATCGACGGGGTCTGGTGGCCGCACTCGGCCGATCTGCTGGCCGAACTCCCCGAGCTGCTGACCGCGTTGCCCTTCGACTGGCCCCGCATCACCCACGCCACGGTGAACGGCAAGGCCTGGCCCGCGCTCCCCGCCCACATCCTCGTCGAGGGCCATGTGGTCCGCCTCCGCAGAACCACCGGCCGTCCCGGCCCGGACACCGTCTGCCTGGTCTCGATGGGCCACGGCCGCTGGGACCTGCTGATCATCCCGCCCGGGATCCCCGAGCCGGCGGGCGTGCGGATGATGGCGCAGATGGCGCGCACGGGCGAGCTGACACCGGCCTGAGCCCGGGCCTTACCCCAGGGATCCGCCCGGCGCACCCGCCGGCACCTCGGCCGGCGCTGCGAAGCGGCCGAAACCCCGGCCGGCCGGGGCCCGCGACCTGCTGTTCCTCGCCTCTCCACGGCCGTGGCTACTGCGTACGGGTGGTGTTCATCAGAAGAACGCCGATCCGGGGGCGTCGGTCCGTGAATCCTCCCATTGCGTACTCATCATAAGAAAACGCAACAGAAGCGACGCCATCTGAGCGGTGCACCGGAAGCGGCGCCTCTGGAGCGATGCACCACAGCACGAAGGAAGCAGACGCAACGGATCTCTCGGGGAGATCCTGACCGAAAGTGAGGGGCCATGGCTGCGACCAAGGTCATGAAGTTCTGGGCGGTGTGCCTTGCCGTGCTCGGCAAGCTGCTGGCATCACTGGGTGTCTCCGCGGCCGCCTCGGCGGCACGCCGGGACGCCGCACTGTACGAGCGGACCCTGGGCAAGGAGAGCGCGGGCACCGAGGCCCCGGGCGCCGAGGTCCCTAAGGCGGTGGGCTGCGGCGCACCGGACCGCGGTCCAGGAGCGGGGGCACCGTCCGTGCCCGCTCCGCGCGGTGTACCGCTGTACGGCCAGGCCGGCTACGCCCGGCGGAGGTTCCCGCGGCCCGAGCTGCCGCCGACGATCAAGCAGCGCATCCTTGCCGAGGCGCACGGCACCTCACCCGGCATGCGCAGCCGGCGCACCTACACCGCTGCGCCACTGACGGCCGACGCCTGCGCCGACCAGGACGGGACCGTGACGGCCAACGCGACCGCCACCGCGAGCGCTGCCGATGCCGACGCGCGTGGCGCGGTTATCCCGGCGGCCCGCAATCGTGCGCACACGGCCGGCGTCATCTGAACCCAGCGACAGCCGATCTGGACGCGAGAATTCGTCGGTCTGACGGCTCTGACGGCTCTGACGGCCTGATGCCCTGACGCCCTGACAAGGGACGGGCAAGGCGTGTGACAGCTCCGCGCCGAGGAGCGGTCCGGCAGCGGAAGCAGAACCGACACAGGCGCAGAACCGACACAGGCGCAGAACCGACGACGCAGACGCAGGAACTGACACCGACGCAGACATGTTCCACGTGAAACATCCGCAGACGCTGGTCCATCCGGAACAGCCGGTCCGCAGGCAGACCTGAACTACCCGTACCACGCCCGGAGTTCTCCGGCCCAGCCCCCACGGGGCACCGGTCCCGGACCCTCCCAGCTCCAGCCCGAGAACCGCACGCAGCGCATGCGTAGCGGGATTTCCGTGGGTGGTGAGCGGGAAGTGGTCGACGGCATGACCGCGCAGGGCTGTGCGGACTCCGCCTGTGCGCGGTGAGCCGCCGCCGTCAGGTGACGGGGCCGTGCTCTCGACGCACGCGTGAAGTGCGATGCGGTACACCGAGGTTGAGCCTCGGCGTACCTCGCTGCCGTTGCGCCCGACGGGTCCACGACGGGTCCACGACGGGTACACGACGGTGCCGTCGCGGCGCTCGATGCCCGGCCGTATGCCGGGCCGCCGCACCCCGTACGAGACGCCGTCGCCGCGCGGCACCCCGGCTGTCCGCCTGCCGCCCGCCGAACCGGGCCCGTGCGTGGCCACCCGGGTGAAACACGTGCATGTCGCGCTCCTTCAGCACGCCAAAAGCCATATTGCCGGGTTTGTTGGTGCGTGCCCACCGGTCGTGGCGAGTCACTCCGCCACGGCGTTGCCGGAGCACAGCGGAGGAAAACGTCATGCCGTCGCACCTTGCCAAACGGTCCGTCGAAACGCTGCTGTCCGTGCTGCTGGTCACGCTGGGCGTCCTCGGCCTCGCCGGCCGGGGCGTCGCGGCGACCGGTGCGCCCGCCGGTCCACCGGCGCCCGACTGGGAGCGCATCGCCGCCTGCGAGAGCAGCGGCCGCTGGCACATCAACACCGGCAACGGCTACCACGGCGGGCTGCAGATCGACCTCGCCACCTGGCGCGCGTACGGAGGCGAGCGCTTCGCCCCGCGTGCCGACCTCGCCACCCGCGCCCAGCAGATCGCCGTCGGTGAGCGCATCGTCCGCGACCGCGGCCTGTCGGCCTGGCCGAACTGTGCCCGGGTGACCTCGGGCGGCGACCGTACCGAGGGCGGCTCCGGCCCCGCAGACCAGGAATCCGCCTCGGCCGCTCGGGCCCGCCCGCAGGCCACCCCGGCCCGCAGCTTGAGGTCCGTCGCCGGCCCCGCCGCGCCCAGCTATGTGGTGCGCCCCGGTGACTGCCTTTCCGTCATCGCCGCACGCACCCACGCGCCGGGCGGCACCAAGGCGCTGTACGAGCTGAACAGGGACACCCTCGGACAGGGCCCGGACCTGATCCATCCCGACCAGCGGCTGTGGCTGCCGGTCTGACGGCAGGGCCCCCGGCGTCCGTTGGTGTGCCGTCCCAGGGCCGTCACGGTGAATCCGGTGATCGGTCAGAGTGAATGCGCGGGACGGGCCGTTGCACAGGCTTGGTGGATGGGGGCAGGGCCGATAGCAAGACCGCGGGGTACCAACCGCGAGGTGCAGGAGCACACAGTGAAGAACATGGCACGGGTCAATTACGTGATTGCGGGAGCGTGCGGTCTGCTCCTGGCCGTCGGCGGGGCATCGCCCGCCCAGGCATGGGACGGGCCGTTCGACGACGGGGGCGGCGTGTGGAACAGCGACACCTTTGCCAGCTTCCACGCCGGGTTCAACTGCTCGCGCCGCTCCAGGATCTGCATCAACGGGCCGCTGAACAGCGGGAACGTCCGGAACTCGCAGAACGTCCACCTGTCCGGCAACATCAGCAACAGCGGTAGCCCGACCAACGTCAACGGCAACACCAACGACGACGCGGGCGGCACGACCGGAGCCGAGAACAAGACCAGCAACAACCAGCAGCACATCGGCCGCGGCGGCAAGCAGCGGCTGTGATCCGACGCTGATCCGCCACGCCCTCCGGCCCCGGCTCGTCCGGGGCCGGAGTCGTGGTGCGGCGGGCCGGGCGCGCGCGTCAGTACCGGGGCCGGAAACGGCGATCGCCCGGCGGAGGCCGCCGGGCGATCGGGGGTCGGCTCGCGAAGACCGCGGCCCATGGCCGGGCCGGAGCCCGGTCCGGGTCAGTGGAGTTTGAGGATGCGCTGCAGGTTGTTGCCGCTGTCCTTCGACGCGCCGGTGACGCTGTCGCCGCTGTTGGTGGACCCGTTCGTGTTGTGGAGATTGCCGCTGTTGTTGGGGTTCCCGTGGTTGAGGAAGTTGCCGCTGTTCAGGCTGTTGCCGCTGTGGACCGGTCCGTTGATACAGGGATGCGGTGAGCGGAACACCGGCGACTTGTAGTTGAAGTCGGCGAGGCGGTTGTTGCAGATGACTCCGGAGATCATGCCGGCCACGGTGCCGACGTCGGCCCCTGCCACGGCCGACAGCAGGGACTCACCCGGAACGGACACGGCCTGGGCGACGCCGCCCCCGAGCATCACCAGTCCGCATGCCCCGACGATGGTCCCTGCCTGCGCAATTCTTCTCACGTCGCTCCTCGCCTCCGCGTCCGTCCGATGCCAGACGTATCGTCCTGCCGTTGACGTCCCGCACCGTCGTTCAACCCGCGGGGAACAAAACGCTCGGCGGCCACAATCAGCCGGGTGGCCCAACACGTGCGGACGTCGTCCGACGGGCGCCCGGCGGCGTGCTCGGAGGACGAGCCGGGACGGCCGCCCGGCGGTGCGCTCAGAGGACGAGCCGCTCCGGCATGGGCTGCTCCACACCGTCCAGCTCCAGCGTGCAGCGGGGCATGGAGGGGACGAGATGCGGCTGGCGCAGCAGGATCCGGAAGGGGTGGACGGGCTCCTCGGGGAGTTCGCCGGTCAGGACGTTCATCCCGGCGCTGTGTTCCTTCTGGTAGGCGACCACCTTGCCGTCGACCAGCAGCTCGACCTCCCCGGCCCGGCCGGGCCCGACGTTCACGGTGATCGAGTGGTCACCCTGGTCCAGGTGGAAGTGGTGGCTGTGCCCCATGTCGCACCTCCCGCGGTGATGTGCCGGCGGACGGGGCCACCGTCCGACGGCCGGCCAAGCTTTCCGTCTCTCCAGCGTAGGTTCCGCGCGCGACAATGGTGAGGTGAGGGCCGGGCGGCCGCTTCCCGGAGCGCAGGCCGACGAGGCCTGCCCCGCGGGGGCCGGGCGCCGGGCCGGCAGGAGACGACGATGAACGGCTCGGTCCGGGTGGGACGTGTGGTCGGGGTGCCGCTGCGCATGCACTGGAGCGTGCCGCTGCTGGTGGGCCTGTTCGCGTACGGACTCGGCCGGCAGGGCCTGCCCGTCTGGACGCCGGGGCGCTCGGACGCCGTCTACGCCCTCGCCGGGGTCGTCGGGGCCGCGCTGCTCATGGGCAGCCTGCTGCTGCACGAAACGGCGCATGCCGCGGTCGCCCTGCGGAAGAAGATCTCCGTCGAGGACGTGACGCTGTGGGCGCTGGGCGGCACCACCCGGATGGGGCGGCCGCAGAGCGCGGCGGCGGCCTTCGCGGTGGCGGTCAGCGGGCCGCTCACCAGCCTGGTCATCGGCGGCATCGCGCTCGGCGCCGGATTCGGGCTGCACGGGCTGTCCGGCTGGGCGGTGCCCTCCGTCGTCCTGGCGTGGCTGGGCTGGGCGAATCTGTTCCTGGGCGTCTTCAACCTGCTGCCGGCCGTGCCGCTGGACGGCGGCCGGGTGGTGCAGGCCGTGCTGTGGTGGCGTACCGGGGACCGGGACCGTGCGGATCTGGCGGCGTCCCGCGGCGGGCAGATCATGGGGCTGCTGCTGGTGGCCGCCGGCTGGATCTCCGTGCTGCGGGGCGCGCCGGGCGGGCTGTGGATCGTCTTCGTCGGCCTGTTCATCATGGTCGTCGCCGGGGCGGAACGGCGCCGTGCCGCGCTGCACACCGCGCTGCGCGGGGTACGGGTGGCCGAGGCGATGTCCAGCCCGGTGACGACGGGCGCCGACTGGCTGACCGTCCAGCGCTTCATCGACGAGGTCGCCGTGCACTCCCGGTACTCCGCGCTGCCGCTGGTCGACTTCGACGGCCGCCCCAGCGGAGTCGTGCAGCTGCGCCGGCTGGCGTCGGTCCCGGCCGCGAGCCGGGAGAGCCTGCGGGTGCGGGAGGTGGCGATCCCGCTGTCCCAGTGCGCCGTCGCCGCTCCGGACGAGCCGCTGAGCACGGCGCTCGACCGGATCAGCCTGCGGACCGGGGCGCGCATCCTCGTGGTGGAGGACGGGCGGCTGGTGGGGATCGCCACCGGCAAGGACGTCTCCCGGCTGATGCAGCGCTCGACCTTGAGCGGCAAGGACACCCGCTGACCGGCGGGTACGGCGCAGCGCGCGCGGGGCCGGGCGGCGGCGCGACAATGGGGGCACGGCATGCCACGGGCCCGCCGTGGCGGAGCACCGGAGTCGGGACGCGTCCATGCAGTACGTCACCGTGACCGCGCTGAGCCACACCGGACTGGTCCGTGAGCACAACGAGGACAGCCTGGTGGCCGGCCCCTGGACGCTCTGCGGCACGGTGACCGAGAACCCGCAGACCCTGGTGTTCCCGCTCGGCACCCCGCTGGTCGTCGCGGTCGCCGACGGCATCGGCGGGCAGCCGGCCGGGGAGGTGGCCAGCGCCCTGACCGTGCGGCAACTGGCGGCGTTCGGGCCGTCACTGGACAGCGAGGAGGCCGTCCGTGACGCCCTGAACCTCTGCAACCACGCGGTGTATGCGGCCGCCGACCGGGACCCGGAGCTGCGCACCATGGGCACCACGGTCGCCGGCGCCGTCGTCCGGGACGATGCGGTGCTGGTGTTCAACGTCGGCGACAGCCGGGTGCTGGACGCGACCGCGGACGGCCTGTGCCAGGTGAGCGTGGACGACAGCCCGGCGCCGGCACCGGGCCGGACCACCACCTCCCTCGTCACCCAGGCGCTCGGCGGGGCACGGGAGTTCAGCGCCGTCGTCCCGCACGTCGCGACCGCGCCGCTCGCCCCGGGCGCCCGCTATCTGGTGTGCACCGACGGCCTGACCGACCATGTCCCCCAGGACGAGGTCGAGGAGCTGCTGCGGCAGCACACCGGCGGCCGGGCCGCCTTCGAACTGTGGAAGTCCGCCATCGAGGCGGGCGGGCCCGACAACATCACGTTGGCGCTGATCGGCATCGGCGAGTAACGCGGCAGCGGAGCACCGCCACCGCGCGGGCCTCGTCCCCCGTGTGCTGAGGTCAACCCCACCCCGGGAGCTGTGGACTGCCGGATGGGCAGGGGTGAAGGGGTCAACCACCCTTGCCTCATGACGACTTACGCCCCCAGGGCACGGGTGCTCGCGCTCTGTCTCGCGGCCCTCGCCGCCACCGTGACCACCGCACAGCCGGCCGGCGCCGCCGGGGTCCGTACCCCCGCGCTTCAGTGGCGGCCGTGCGCCGGGCCCCACGACCCGGCCGGCAAGGAGTGCGCCACCCTGCCCGTCCCGCTCGACTACCGCGACCCCGGCGGCCCGCAGCTCGGCCTCGCCGTGACCCGGGTGCGCAGCGAGCGGCCCGCGGTGCGCCGGGGCACGCTGCTGGTCGTCCCCGGCGGGCCGGGCGGATCCGGGCTGCGCCGGATGACGGAGAAGGGCGCGGCGCTGAGCACGGCGATGGCGGGGGCGTACGACCTGGTCAGCTTCGATCCGCGCGGGGTGGGCGGCAGTTCGCGGGCGAACTGCCGGCTCGACCCGGCGGACCGGCACCTGGTCACCCTCCGGTCCTGGCCGCGGGCGGACGGCGACATCACGGAGAACGTCGCCCGGTCCCGGCGGATCGCCGAGGCGTGCCACCGGCACGGCGGGGCCGTGCTGCGCAGCATCACCACGGCCAACGAGGTGCGGGACATCGACCGCCTCCGCCGCGCCCTGGGCGAGCAGAAGCTGTCGGCCTGGGGCTCCTCGTACGGGTCCTATGTGGCGGCGGTGTACGCGCAGAAGTACCCGCAGCACACCGACCGTTGGGTGCTGGACAGCAGCGGCGACCCCGATCCGTCCCGGGTGGCGCGGGGGTGGCTGGCGAACACGTCGGTCGGCGCGGACGACCGGTTCCCCGACTTCGCGGCCTGGGCGGCGGACCCGGCCCGCAAGGAACTGCGGCTGGCCCGGCGGGCCGAGGACGTCCGGCCGCTGTTCCTCGCGCTGGCGGCGGAGCTGGACCGCGCGCCGAAGCAGTCCACCACGCCGGGCGTCCCGCTGACCGGCAACCGGCTGCGGCAGGCGATGCAGAACGCCCTCGCCGGCAACGACCTCTTCGAGGAGGTGGCCCGGCTCGTCCAGGCGGCCCGCGACCCGGACGCCGAGCCGGTGCTGCCGGCCGCCCTCGCCGGGCCGCTGCCGGACCAGGACGCGTCCGGCGTGATGGCGGCCACCTGCAACGACGTGCGCTGGCCGGCGTCGGTCCCCGCCTACCGGCGCGCGGTGGCCGCCGACCGTGCCCGGCACCCGCTCACGGCCGGGATGCCGGCGAACGTCTCGGCCTGTTCCTTCTGGAAGGACGCGCCGGCCGGGAAGCCCACGCGGATCACCGCGGACGGCCCCGCCAACCTCCTGATGATCCAGAACCTCCGGGACCCCTACACCCCGTACGCCGGCGCCCTGAAGATGCGTCAGGCGCTCGGCGGCCGGACCCGTCTGGTCACCGTCGGCCACGGCGGCCACGGCTCCTACCTGGGCAACGGCAACGCCTGCGGCGACCGCACCGTGACCGCGTTCCTGACGACGGGCCGGCGCCCGCAGCAGGACACCCACTGCGCGGACTGAACCGCTGCGCCCGGCGGGCGTCCGACGGCTGCGGCGTCCGACGGCTGCGGCGTCCGACGGCTGCGGCGTCCGGCCGCTGCGGCGTCCGGTCTCAATGCTCTCCCCAGAGCTCTCCCCCGCCCCCTCCCCCTCCTCCCCCTTCGGGGGAGGGGGCGGGGGGTGGGTTCGGGGGTGGGGGGGACGGCGCCCCGTCCGGCGCGGCCGCCACGAACTCGCCCTCGGACGGGCGACCTGCCCGGCCGGGTGCGCCGCCGCGGCCCCTGCTCCGCTCTAGGTTGGCCGGATGAGCGTGGCAGGGATCACCGTCCGGGGAAGCGTGCTCCTGGGCGCGCTGGGGTCCGTGCTGCTGGGGGCCGGTGCCTGGGCGGCCGGGGCGCTGCCGCCGGGAGTGCCGGACGGGGTGTGGGGCCGGCGCGGGGAGTCGCTCACCTGGATGTGCATGGCCGCCTCCTACGCCGGGCTGGTGCTGCTGCTCACCGCCTGGTGGCAGCTGGGCAGTCGCCTCGCGTCCGGTGCGGTCGTCGAGCGGCGGCAATTACGGGCGGCGCTGTGGTGCTGGGCGCTGCCGCTGGTGCCGGGGCCGCTGGTGGGCAGCAGCGATGCCTACAGCTATCTCGCCCAGGGCGCGTTGGCGGGCCGCGGCCTGGATGTGTACGCGCTGGGCCCGGCGGCGCTGGGCGGTCGGCTCGCGGCCAACGTCCCGGGGATGTGGCACCAGTCGCCGGCCCCGTACGGCCCGCTGTCCGTCGCGGCGGCCCGCGCCGTGGTGGCGGTCACCGGAGAACAGCACGTGGTGGCCGCGGTGCTGGGGCTGCGACTGGTGGCGCTGGCCGGAGTGGGCCTGCTGGTGTGGGCCCTGGGGCGGCTGGCGGACACCTTGGGTCCGGGGGCGGCCGGCGCGCTGTGGGCCGGGGCGCTCAACCCGCTGGTGCTGCTGCATCTGGTGGGCGGGGCGCACAACGATGCGCTGATGCTCGGGCTGGTGCTCGCCGGGCTGCTGGCGTTCCGCCGTGGGCGCTGGTGTCTGGGGACCGCCGTCCTGACCGCGGCGGTGCTGGTGAAGGCCCCCGCCGTGGTGGCGCTGCTGTGTGCGGCCGCGGTGACCGTGGCCGGGCGGGACGGGCCGCGGCAGCGGTGGCGGCAGGCGGCGCAGCTCGCCGGGGTGGCGGCCGGTGCGCTGGTGGCGGGGGTGGCGGTGTGCGGCCAGGGGTGGGGGTGGCTGTGGACCCTGCGGACGCCCGCCGCGGTGCACACCGTGCTGTCCCTGAGCACCGACGCCGGCCATCTGCTGGGGTGGCTCGCCGAGGGGCTCGGGTGGGGTACGGCGGGCGGGGCGATGACGGCCGCGCGGCTGGCCGGACTCCTGGGGGGCCTGGCCGCGGTGGGCTACTGGGTGTGGCGCGCCCCGCACGCCGGTGCCGAACGGGCCGCGGGGGCCGGGCTGTTGGCGCTGGTGGTCGCCGCACCGGTGGCACAGCCCTGGTATGTGCTGTGGGCGCTGGTGCCGCTGGCGGCGGCCGACTGGCGGCGGCTGGCGCGGCCCGGCGCGAAGGCGGCAGTCGTGGCGCTGACGCTGGTGGTGATGCCCTCGGGGCAGGGGCCCACGTGGGCGAGCGGATGCGCGGCCGCCGTCGGGGCGGGGCTGGCGCTGGCTGTAGTGGCGCCTAGGGTGCGGCCGGTGCGGGCGCCGGCCGCCGTCCTCCCGGGCGCAGCAGCCAGAGCGCGCCGGTGAGCGCGCCCAGGGGGATCTCCAGCAGATGCGTGAACGCGGCGAACAGCAGCATCGCCGAGGCCACCGCGGCGGGGGCGCCGCCGAGGGCGACGAGCGCGACGGCGGCGGCGCACTCGGTGACGCCGATCCCGCCCGGCGTCACCGCGATCTGGGTCAGCAGCCGGCTGGCGGCGAACACCGCGAGCGCGTCCCCCGCCCCCGTACGGGCGCCCGCCGCCTGCAGACAGACCAGGAACAGCACGCCCTGCGCCGCCAGCGTGGCGGCCATCGCGCACACCAACTGCGGCCAGGACCGGCGCAGCACGTCCCGGCCGGCGCGCACGCCGGCCGCCAGCCGCCGGGCGTGCGCGGTGATCCGGCGCCGCGCCGCGCCCGCCGGTGCGCCCGGCCGGCGGCCCCGGTGCGCCCGGCGGCGTACGGCAGGCCGGACGGCGGCGTACGCCGCGGGCAGCACGAGGACCACCGCGCCGGCGGCCGCCGCCCAGCCGATGCCGGGCACCGCGGTCCGGGCCAACAACAGTGCGCCCACCGCCGACAGGAACAGCCGGGCGGCCACGTTGCACACCCCGGTGAGCGCCACGCACACCGCCACGGCGCGCGGCGGGTGCCCCCAGCGGCGCGTCATGGCGTAGGTGACCGCGACCCCCGCACCGCCGCCGAGCGGCAGCAGATTGCTGACGGCGCTGCCGGTGCAGTGCACCAACAGCGCCTGACGCTGCGTCAGCCCGGGGAGCGCGGCGGTGAGGACGTAGGTGTAGCTCCACAGCGTGGCGGCCGCCGAGGCACACATCAGCGCCAGCTCGGGGCCGCTGAGGTGTCCGAGCTGGCCCCGGACCGCGGCCCAGTCGGTGCCCGCCGCCTTCGGCACGGCCAGCGCCAGCAGCACCAGGCCGGTGGCGGAGGAGAGCAGGCCCAGCAGTCGCACGGCGAGCGTCGGCAGGCGTACGGCCCGCCGCCTCATCGGCGCGCTGCCGTCGGCGCGGTGTCCGCGAGTGTGGCCAGTGGATCGCGCAGGACGGGCCCGGCGGGCAGCCCGCGCTGGATGTACCACTCGGTGCCCAGCACCTGGCGGAAGGCCGGCCCGGGCAGCCGGCCCAGGGCGGCCAGGGTGCGTTCGGAGTCACCGCCCTGCGCCTGGCTGAGGTGCGCGGCGAGGCTGGCGCGCTTGGCCCGCCAGTACCGCTTGACCGGAATCCGGTGGGTGATGTCGGCGCGGGCGCCGTACGCCTGCCGGAAGGAGTCCCGGTCGAACTCGGGCGGGAAGCGGTGGACCCAGGAGGCCGCCCGCAGTCCGCGCAGCAGCAGGGTCCGGTCGACGGTGGCCTCCAGGACCACCGGGGTGCCCGCCAGTTGGGCGGCGCGGTAGCCGACGCGGTGCACCTGTACGTGGTCCGGATGGCCGTAGCCGCCGGCCGGGTCGTAGACGGTCAGCAGGTCGGCGCGCTCCTCGGTGAGCAGTGCGGCCAGCCGGCCGGCCGCTTCGCCGACGTCGGCCGAGGCGAACGGCTGCGCGCCGCCGGGGGCGGGGGCGGCCGGGGTGCCCAAGTGCCCGGAATCGGCGTACCCGAGGAAGGCGACCCGCGCGCAGCCCAGGATCCGCGCGGAGGCATGGGCCTCCGCGCGGCGCACCCCGCCCAGGCCGCTGTCCTGCAAGGCGGCCGAGGTCAGGCCGCGTTCGCCCGCCGTGGCCAGGACCAGCACCACGCGGTGGCCCCGGCGGGCCAGGCCCGCCATGGTGCCGGCGGTCAGCAATGCCTCGTCGTCCGGATGGGCGTGGAAGAACAAACACGTATGTCGCACGAAGCATGATGTACCACCCCATACTGGTGGACTTCACGCCAGATTTCGGAAGTGCAGCCATGATCCTTCACATTTCAGACTGCTTTGCGCCGCGGACGGGAGGTATCGAGATCCAGGTCGCCGCCCTGGCCGCCGCGCAGCACCGGGCGGGTCTGGCCACCGAGGTCGCCACCGCGACGCCCGCCGCTTCGGGGGACCCGGAGGCGCCATGGCCGTTTCCCGTGCACCGGATCACCGCGCGGCTGCCCGGGCAGCTGCCCGTTCACCCCAGGGCGGGACAGGCGATCGACCGGCTGTTGACGAGGCGTCACCCACGGGTGGTCCATGTGCACCTGGGCGCGGCCTCCCCGTTCGCCTGGGCGGCGCTGGCCTGCGCGCGGCGGCGGGGCATCCCGGCCGTGGCCACCATCCACAGCATGTGGGATCCCGTGGTGCGCTGCATGTACCGCCTGCTGAGCCGCACCGGGCACGGCCCCGCCGCTCCGGTCGCCGTGACGACGGTGAGCAGATCGGCGGCCCGGCTGGTCCGGCAGGCGCTTCCGGACCTCGCCCCGCGGGTCATTCCCAACGGTATCGACGCCGCGTGGTGGCGCACCCGCGCCGAGGTGGAGCGGCAGGACGGCCGGGTGCACGTGGTCGCCGTCGGCCGGCTCGTCCCGCGCAAGGAACCCATGGAGCTGCTGGCGGCGCTGCACTCCGCGCACACCCGGATGTCCCGGCAGGGCACGGCGCTGCGGGCCACCTTCGCCGGTGCCGGGCCGAGCCTCCGGCCGATACAGCGCTATCTGCGCCGCCACGGGATGGACAGCTGGATCCGCCTGGTGGGCCGTCTGCAGCCCCGGGAGGTCCGGGAGCTGCTGTCCGAGGCGGACCTGTTCGTCAACGCGTCCTGCCGGGAGTCCTTCGGGATCGCGGCCCTGGAGGCGCGCACCAGCGGGCTCCCGGTCCTCGCCCGGGAGCACACCGGTGTCGCCGACTTCGTACGGCACAACCGTGAGGGCGCCCTGTGCGGCCACTCGGCCTTCGCCCTCGCCGACGAGGTGCTCTGGCTGGCCCGTACGCCGGGGGCACGGCGCAGCCTGGCGGCCCACAACTGGGAGACCGAGCCGGTGCACTGCACCTGGCCGGTGGTCACCGACGCTTTCGCCCACGCCTACGACGACGTCACCCGCTGACGCGCCGAGCTGCCCCCTACGCCCGGCGGCCGCCGGGGAGCGCGGCCACCACAACGGCCGGAAGGTTTTCATGCACCGGGTCCTCGACCGCTGTCACCGCACGCTCTTCGCCGCGCTCTCCCTCCTCGGCGTCCGTGGCCAGGGACGGCTGCTGCACTGGTACTTCGACTGGTGGCACCGGCGGCCCGACCCGTGGGGGCTGGCCGTGGACGACTACGAGCAGTTCAAGTACGCGACGACACTGGGGCAGCTTCCCGCGCGTCCCTACCGGCGGATCCTGGACGTGGGGTGCAGCGAGGGCGCCTTCACCCATCGCCTCGCGGCGGCCTACCCGCACGCCGACGTCACCGGCGCGGACATCTCGGAACGGGCCCTGGCCCGGGCCCGTACGCCCGTCCCCGGCCCCGCCCCCCGGTTCGTGCGCCTGAACATCGTCACCGCGCCGCCGGCGGACCGCTACGACCTCGTCTTCTGCGCCGAGCTGCTGTACTACCTCGGCCGGCCCCGGCAACTGCGGCGGGCCTGCGCCCATCTGACCGCGGCCGTGGCGCCCGGCGGGCTGCTGGTCCTGGTGCACCCCTGGCCGGAGGCCCGCAGATTCTGTGCGTACATCGAGGTGGCGGGCTTGTGCCGGGTCACCGAGCACGTGGAACGGGGCACCGGCCGGCCCTTCGCCGTCAGCGTCTACGAGGCGGCCGGGA
Source organism: Streptomyces sp. 2323.1 (assembly GCF_900221035.1). Classification (NCBI taxonomy): domain Bacteria; kingdom Bacillati; phylum Actinomycetota; class Actinomycetes; order Kitasatosporales; family Streptomycetaceae; genus Streptomyces; species Streptomyces sp. 2323.1. The sequence continues at coordinate 4,155,987 of NZ_LT907981.1, forward strand.
CGGCGGGCCACCGTGCGGCGGACCGCCTCGCACAGCCCGGCCGGCAGACGGGCCGGGGAGCGTGAGCCGCGCGGTCCGCGTCCCTCCGGGCGGGGCGGGCGAGCTGCGCACGGCACCGGGCCGGCGCCGTATCGAGGCGGCGCGGAATCTGCTCGTCCGCCGTCCGGGCGCGGTGCTGCTGCTGTCCGCCACGGCGCTGCTGCTGCTGATGTGGATCCCGGCGTGCCTGCGGACGGGCATGGTGGATCTGCGGGTCTACCGGGCCGCGGCCCCGCATCTGGGCACCGGCGATCTGTACGCCTTCCGCCTCCATCTGCCCGGCCCCGATCTGTTCCCGCTGCCGTTCACCTATCCGCCCTTCGCCGCCCTGCTCTTCCTCCCGCTCGGCGGGGTCGCCTGGCCGGTGGCGAGCCTTGTGTGGACCGCGGCCTCGATGGCGGCGCTGTGCGGGCTGGTCCACTGCTGTCTGCGGCTGGCCGACCCGGCCGCGCCCGCTGCCCGGCACCGCCGCCGGGTGCTGCTGTGGAGCGCCGCCCTGCTGTGGACCGAACCGGTCGCCGTCACGTTCGCGTTCGGGCAGGTCAATCTGCTGCTGGCGGCGCTGGTCGGCTACGCGGTCCGGCGGCGTACGGCGGCGACGGCGGGCCTCGGCGTCGGCCTCGCCGCGGGCATCAAGCTGGTCCCCGCGGTCACCGGCCTCTATTTCCTGGCGCACCGGCGCTGGTCGGCGGTGTGGTGGTCGGCCGCGGTGTTCCTCGCCACGGTCGCGGCCGGCTGGTGGGCGGCCCCGCGGTCCGCCACCGACTTCTGGCTCCATGAGGTCGGCGCGGCCGCCCGCGTCGGGCCGGTCGGCTCGGTACTGAACCAGTCGCTGCGCGGGGCCCTGTCGCGCACCCTCGGCCATGACGTCGGCTGGTCCGCCCCCTGGTGGTTCTGTGCCGTCCCGGCGGTGCTGCTGGCGCTGACGGCCGTGGTGCGCACGGCCCGCCGCGGCGACCGGCTCGGCGCGCTGCTCGCCGTCCAGTTCTCCGGCCTGCTGCTGTGCCCCATCTCCTGGTGCCATCACTGGGTCTGGGCCGCCGCGGCCGTGCTGTGGCTGGCCCACACCCCGCGCCGGACAGCCGCGCACACCGCGGCCCTGCTGGCCTGGTGCACCGTCCTCGCCGGGTACCCCATCCACTGGCTGGAGCTGGCCCAGCCGGACATCACGCAGTTCGGCCGGCCCTGGTACCTCGCCACGCTCGGCTGGTGCCATCCCGTCTGTGCGGTGCTCACCCTCGTCGCGCTGTGCGGGGGCGCCGGCGGCTATGCGCTCAGGCGGATTCCCTTGACGGCGTTGTCGAAGACCGGCCGGTACTGATTCCACTGAGTGTCCGGCGCGGAGAGGTAGATGACGTACTGGGTGCCGTCGGTGCCGCTGAATGCCAGCTCCACCGCCCGGTAGCCGCGCGCCCGGCCCTGGAAGGTGAACTCCCAGTACCCCGCGGGCCGCCCGCGGAAGGTCGTGGCGTCCATCCGTACCCGCTCATAGCCCGGGTTGTCCCGGCGGGTCTGCGCCTCCTCGGTCTCCCGCCAGTGCCGGACCGGATCGGATCCGGCGAACTCCGCGACGTTGATCCGCAGGCCCACCAGCCCGGTCGGGTCCACGTAGGCGACCTCACCGCCGGGCGGGTCCTGGCGGGCCCAGCCGTTCCGTACGGGGAGGGAGAAGCCCGGGCCCGCCTTTTCGAGGTGGTATCCCGCGGGCAACGGCGCCGGGGAGAAGCTGGGGCTCGCCGCCTTGGTGGCGGGCCTGGGCGGCCGGGCGTCCGTGGCGCCGGCGCCGCCCCGGGGCCACAGCAGCACCCCGCCCGTCGCACAGGCGCCGGCCGTCACCACCGCGGCGCCCCACAGCACCGCCCGCCGGCCGCGGCTGCCCTTCCGGGCCGGGGCCGGGTCCTGGGCGTGGTGGAGCCGGACGAGCGGCTCGGAGGACGACAGGGCGGACGTCCGGGAGGACGGCTGGGAGTCGGGCAGGGCGGACGGCTGGGTGTGGTCGGTCCGGGCGGGCGGGGCGCCGGTGGCCGGCGCGGCGGCTGCCTGACCGAGGAGGCGCTCGGCCTCGTGTGCGGCCATGCGCTCCCCGGGGTCCTTCACCAGCAGGCCCTCGATCACCGGGGCCAGGCCGCCGGCGTTGCGCGGCGGGTCGTGGGCCTCGACGACCGTGGCGTAGGCCATCTCGATCGCGGTGTCCCGCCGGAACGGGGGACGGCCCTCGACGGCCTCGTACAACGTGGCGCCGAGCGACCACAGGTCGCAGGCCGGGCCGGGCTCGGTGGTCCCGCTGCGCAGGCGCTCCGGCGCGAGGTACGGGATCGACCCGACCAGCTCACCGGTCCTGGTCAGCGAGGGCGTGCCGGACTGCACGGCGATCCCGAAGTCGGTGAGGACGATCCGCCCCGCGCTCCCGAGCAGCACATTCGCGGGCTTGACGTCCCGGTGCAGCACCCCGGCCTCGTGCGCGGCACGCAGCGCGGCGGCCATCCCGCAGCCGATCCGGGCCGCCTCGCCGGGCGGCAGCGCACCGTCGCGCTTCAGCAGATCGCCCAGCGTCATCGACGGGATGTACTCCATGACGATGCACGGCAGGCCCTCGTCGTCGACGACGTCGTGCACCACGATCACATTGGGGTGGGTGATCCGGGCGGCGCTGCGGGCCTCGCGGCGGGTGCGCTCGTGCAGCGTGCGCACCTCGTCGTCCTCGAGGTGGGGCGGTACATGCAGTTTTTTCACGGCGACCGGCCGGCCGAGCACCTCGTCCTCGGCCCGCCACACCGTCCCCATGCCGCCGCGGCCCACGCGCTCCACGAGCCGGTACCGGTCGGCCACGAGTCGTCCAAGATCGGACACCGCGGGTCTCCTTCACCGCACCGGAACAGATTGCGGCACACCATAGCTCGTACACACGAACGAGCCGCGGGGCGGGGCTCCCGGGTGCCGGGCCCGCGAAGGGGCGTCCGGTGTGCGCTGCCGTTCCGACCCCATGGCGCCATGCATGTGCCATGGGGTCTTGAAATGGCGCCATGATGGTGCCACTATGGCGTTAGGAACCTCACGCCTTACGTCGACGATCTCCGGCGCGACTGACCAAGTCCTACGGCGACGTCCACTCACCTCACCTCACCTCGCACCGGAGGACGCCATGCAGTACGAACCGCCGGCACCGTTACCCGAGCGCACACCGGGGGAGGCGACACCGCTCCTCGATCCCGTCTCGCTGCCGCTGACCCGCCCCGCGGGCTGCCCCTTCGATCCGCCGGCCGAACTCGCCCAGCTCCGCGAGCAACGGCCGCTCAGCCGGCTGCACTACGCCGACGGACACGTCGGCTGGCTCGCCACCAGCCACTCCGCGGTCCGGGCGATAGCGGCCGACACCCGCTTCAGCTCCCGCTACGAGCTCATGCACTACCCGCTCCTCGACGGCGGGCCCGGCGGCGCCCTGCCCCCGGCACCGGCCGGCGACCTCACGGGGATCGACCCGCCCAAGCACACCCGCTACCGGCGGCTGCTCGCCGGCAAGTTCACCGTCCGCCGGATGCGCGCCCTCACCGCACGCGTCGAGCAGATCACCGCCGAGCACCTCGACGCCATGGAGCGCCAGGGACCGACGGTGGACCTGGTGGCGGCGTACGCCCACCCCGTACCGGCGCTGATGATCTGTGAACTGCTGGGGGTTGCGGAGGCCGACCGGGAGGCCTTCCAGCGGCATGCCGCGGCGGTGAGCGATGTGGATGCGACGGTGGCGGACCAGCTCACCGCCTTCGAAGCCCTCGGAGACTTCGTCCGGGAACTGGTCCCGGCCAAGCGCGCCCGCCCCACCGACGATCTGCTCAGCGATCTGACCACCACCGACCTCAGCGACGCCGAACTCGCCGGCATCGGCAGCTTTCTGCTGGCCGCCGGCCTCGACACCACCGCGAACATGCTCGGGCTCGGCACCTTCGCCCTGCTGCAACACCCCGCGCAGGCCGCCGCGCTGCGCGCCGACCCCGGCCTCGCCGACCAGGCGGTCGAGGAGCTGATGCGCTATCTGAGCATCGCCCACACCGGGGCACGGGCAGCGCTGGAGGACGTCGAGGTGGACGGCCAACTGATCAAGGCAGGGGAGACCGTCACGCTCGCGGTGGGGGCCGCCAACCGCGACCCGGCCCGGTTCTCCGATCCCGACACCCTCGATCTGCACCGCAAGGCCACCGGGCATCTGGCCTTCGGCCACGGCATCCACCAGTGCCTGGGCCAGCAACTGGCCCGGGTCGAGATGCGGATCGCGTTTCCGGCACTGTTCCGCCGGTTCCCGACGCTGCGGCTCGCGGTCCCGCCCGAGGAGGTGCCGCTCCGCCCCCACATGGGCATCTACGGCGTCCAACGGCTCCCCGTCACCTGGGACGAGGCGTAGGGCGTGTCTTTTGGATCAGCCCGGGCCCGCGGCGTCTGGCACGGCACCTCGCGGCGTTGTCGCATCACCCACGGACACCCAGTCCGAGGGCGACGCTCCGCCTTGCGATGCAGCTCGGCATCCGTACAGCGAATGAAGAGCCGAGACGGAGTGAGCGCAGCGAACGCAGTGCACCAGACGCCGCGGCCTGATCCGGGCTGATCCAAAAGACACGCCCTAGTCCGGCTGGCGCCGGAGCAGGCGGGGGAGCGGGCCGGGCGGTCGTGCCGCGGCGGAACCCGCCCGCACTCAGGGGCGTCTTCCGGCGTGTCGGCGTCGGCGGTCCGTGGAGGAAACCCGGTGGAGAACAGAATATTGGGGCAGCGCTACGAGCTGGTGGAGCAGCTCGGGCACGGCGGGATGGGAACGGTGTACCGCGCGCACGACCACCGGTTGCGCCGTACCGTCGCCGTCAAGACCCTCTCCGCCGAACTGGCGCTGCAGCCCGAATTCCTCTCCCGCTTCCAGCGCGAGGCGCATGCCGCCGCCGCGCTCAACCACCCCGGCGTCGCCACCGTGCACGATGTCGGCGAGGACGCTTCCGGCGGTGTCGCCGAGCCTTATCTGGTCATGGAGTACGTGGAGGGCACGACCCTCAGTCACGTCCTCAAGGGCGGGGCGCTGCCGCCGGCGCAGGCGGCCGATGTCGTGGGGCAGGTGCTGGAGGCGCTGGAGCACAGCCACCGGCACGCCATCGTGCACCGGGACATCAAGCCCGCGAACGTCATGCTCGCCGATACGGGCAGGATCAAGGTCGTCGACTTCGGTATCGCCAAGGCCCTCAGCGAGGTGGCCACCCGGCTGACCGGGACGGGTGTGGCCGTCGGCACCCCCGCCTATCTGGCCCCGGAGCAGATCAAGGGCGGCGACACGGACCACCGTACGGACCTCTACGCCGTGGGCTGTCTGCTCTACGAGCTGCTGACCGGGCGTCCCCCGTACACCGGCGATTCCCCGTTCTCCGTCATGCACCAGCATCTGACCGCGGACCCGGTGCCGCCGTCACGCCTCCGCCCCGAACTGCCGCCCGCCGTGGACGCGGTGATCGTCCGGGCGCTGCACAAGGACCGGGCGGACCGTTTCGCCGATGCCGCCGCGATGCGTACGGCACTGAGCGCAGCGGCCCGGGCCACCCCGCCGGCCCCCGTCCCGACACCCACGGCACGCGATCCCCGGGCGGGAGTGGTCGCCTCGCCCGCGCCCCCGGACGAGGTGCCGGCGCCGCAGCCCGCCCGCCGGCGACCGGGCCGGGTGGTGTTCCGGCCGACGGCCGAGGGGGCGGTCGCGCTGCTCGGCTGTCTGCTGTCGCTGGTGATTTCCCGGAGCGACGTGCTGGAGGGCAGCGCGTTCTCCCGGGTCGCCCTGCTCGCCGCGGTGGCGGGGGGCGTGCTGCTGCTCTGGTCGGCGCGGCTGGCGTGCGCGGTGGCCTGGGGCCCGGTGGCGGAGGCCGTGGCGGTGTTCTCCGAACTCGCCCGCAGCTATATCGGCTGGGACACCCACTACGTCATCCTCGCGCTGATGCTGGGTGTGGCGGCCGCACTGTGCCTGGCCGCCGGGTACCGGGACGAGCGGGCCGGCGGATTCGCCCTGGTGGCCTTCTGGTTCACCGCCCTGACCGCCCTCTGGTTCTTCCTCGACGACGTGCGCAAGATCGGCGTCTTCTACGTCCTGCTGCTGGGCGTCCCGCTCGCCATCGGCGTCCAGGTACTCAAGTCCCGCACCCGTCCGCCGTCGCCCGCCCCGTCCGCCGGCCCGCACGCAGCGGTGCAACCGGCCGAAGCCGCACCCGCCGGCCGCCGCCGCGCCCGCTGAACCGGGACCACTGGACAGCACACCTAGGCCGAACGCCGAGCATCCGGCAGGTCAAGCGGTTCATGGTGGTGCCACAGCAGATGGCGATCGCCCTGGCGCAGCTCGGCGTCTCCCCACTCGTGGCACTGTCAGAGGCAACTGCCAAATGTGACGGTGACTCACACGAGGGCGCCCCGCAAGGGCACATAGGGGCGTACAGGCTGGGACCAGCGGCAACGCCGAAGTTTCGCCATCAGGTCCTAGCAGCGCCGAGGCGCCGCCGGAGCGGTCAGCCGACGCACACCACTCCCAGCAGGCAGGTCGGCGAGGTCGGGTCGGCCGTCGGCGCGGTCGGTGCGGGGCTCGTCGTCGCGGTGCCCGTACCGGGCTGGGAGTCGGACGGGGGCGGGGTGGTCTTCGGTGCTGCCGCGGCGCCGTGGTTGTCGTGCGGCGTCCCGGCCGGCGCGGAGGTGGTGTGCGGGGTCGCGCGCGGGGCCGCGGAGTGCCGGGGCGCGGGAGCGGTGGTGGTGGCCGGCCGCGGGCTCGTCGGGGCGGCGGACGGCGTGCCGGCCACGGTGGGGTGCCGGCTGGCAGAACTCCTGGACGGGCGGTTGTCGTGATGCCGTGAAGGATGGCCGTCCGGCTCCTTCGAGGACGCGCTGGTGTTCATCGTCCGGGGCGTGGCCGCGTCCGTCGGATCCGGTGCCGCGGCCGCCTGGGCGTGCTCGGTGGCCGGCTTGTGCTGCAGGAGGCTTGCGGTCAGGCCGCCGCCCACCAGGGCGAGGGCCGTGGCGGCCGCGGCCCGCCGGCGGTACTTCTTCCAGCGCGCCAGCTGCCGGCGCCGGGCCGCCCGGCCGAGCCCGTCGGGGGCGCCGCCCTCGTGATCGCCGGCCGTACCGGCTCCTTCGGCCGCCGCCTCCGACGCGCCGTACGCGGCGTCGCCCTCGGGCGCGTAGCCGGCGTACGGAGCACCGAGGCCGGACAACGAGGCGGGGTCATCATCCTCCCGCATCGGCCAGGCCTCCCATGAGGGAGCGGCGGCGGCCGCATCCAGCTGGGAGGTATTGCGGCGGTGGGTCAGCGGCGGGGCGATGTCGGGGGCGTAATCACCGCATCCCGGGCACACCAGCGCCCCATTGAGATTTCGACGGCACGACGAGCAGTAATCCATCTGCGATCTTTCTGTGCTGGCTGCGCCGCCAGGGACGCCGGCGACGTTTTTTCACGTTCGCACGCGGGATCGAGCGGCCAGTAACGCTAACGGCACATACGGAAAGGCAACAAGTAGAGCTTGTAACGCTTCCGTGCAGGTTCCTTACCTGCCGGTATTTCCGCTCCGGACATGTCCAGACGAATACCGGGATGCGCCAAGGAAATTGGCGACGTCGGCCGATCCCCCTTATACGGGACGGCAATTCACTTCCCGGATGTCCGCCCCATAGCGGAGAATTCGCTCCGGTGAGTGGGGAGGCTGCCCGCTCCCGGGGCGTGCACGACGGGGGCCGTATCCGGGGCCGTGCCCGCCCGCCCCGCCGGGGAGTGGGCCTGCCGCAGCCTCGCGGTGCGTTACATGATCTTCCCGGCCTCGCCACGATAAAACCCGGCACAGCTGCGGGAATCGCTTACAGGATAGGGGTTTTGAGGAATCGTCACGCACGGCGGAATCCGGAGGAGCTGCGGAAAAACTTCGCTGCCGGGCCGGGGGCGAAGCGACATCGAGGGGAAGGAGCCACCAGGGCGAGACCGGAAGCTGCGCCCATCGGAAAGGGGTCCACCGGAAAGTCCGTCCGCCGGGAACCGCATCCGCCGGCCCCGTGCCCCTCGGAAACCGTGTCCCCCAGCATTCGCATCCGACGGAAACCGCGTCCCTGGGCAATCGCGCCCCGGGAACCACGTCAATTCGGCCATCCGCACGGCTTCCTCGCGCCACGGAGACCCCGCGTTCCCGGCGCCGGCCGTCAGCCGCCGCTCGAACCGGCCGTCAGGGCCCGCCCGGGCCGACGGTCAAGCAGCCCCCGCCCCGCCCGTCAGCAGCCCCCGAACCCCTGACCTCAGGACCCAGCCGCCCGATCCGACCGACCCTCACGCCGGCGCAGCTCGTCGTTGAGGCGCAGGGCGTCTTCGAGCTGGTCTTCGAGGATGATGATGCGGCAGGCGGCGTCGATCGGAGTGCCCTGGTCGACGAGTTCGCGGGCGCGGGCGGCGATGCGCAGCTGATAGCGCGAGTAGCGGCGGTGGCCGCCTTCGGACCTTAGCGGGGTGATGAGCCGGGCCTCGCCGAGTGTCCGCAGGAAGGCGGGCGTGGTGCCGATCAACTCCGCCGCGCGGCCCATGGTGTAGGCGGGGTAATCGTCGTCGTCGAGATGGTCGGCGGCGTTCGGCCGGGGTTCCGGAGCCATGCGCACCCTTCGTCCTGGGCATCGAAGGGCCTCGGTCCGTGTGCACCCAGGCCCCACCGGGGTCGGTCTCCGCCTGTCCGCCCGGGGAGCCGCGTCCGGGATCGGGGGCGCACTCCGTGGCCCTGCTGCCAGGCAGTGCTTTCTCCGCAGTCCGTGGCCGTCCTGCCGGACGACTTCGCGCTGCGCGCCCGAGCTTATCCGCTGGCGGTGAAGAATGTCTATTGCGGCTGCTATAGATTTGGGCCGGTCGGGGCCTGGGCTGCGGGGGTGGCGTACATGGATTCGGCGTCGAATGGCGATGAATATCTCATGTCGCGACGGGAGAAATTACGGGTGTGCGGGCGCCGCTTCCGGGCTCGTGGCCGGTCGGCCGGGAAACCTCTGTGCGGCGTTGTATGAGCCGTGCTACTGTCGATATCAGTTGCAGTTGTGGTTCCCAAAATCTTCAACGCTTCGGTCGGCTCTGAGCCGGTGGGAGCGTTTTGTGTAGCCGGAATTTTTCCGGGTGGGGCAATCATCGCGGCGACGCGAGGCTCGCGCAGTGCGGGTCCAAAGCATTCCCCGAAGGAGAAATTAAGATATGGCTACTGGCACCGTGAAGTGGTTCAACTCGGAAAAGGGCTTCGGCTTCATCGAGCAGGACGGTGGCGGCGCTGACGTGTTCGCCCACTACTCGAACATCGCCGCCCAGGGCTTCCGTGAGCTGCAGGAGGGCCAGAAGGTGAGCTTCGACGTCACCCAGGGCCAGAAGGGCCCGCAGGCGGAGAACATCGTTCCCGCCTGAAGCTGAAGCGTGCAACGCTGGGGCCCGCGCCTTGGGTGCGGGCCCCAGCGCTTGTCATTTCGCGGCCCGCGCAGCCGTGCCGCTCCGGGCGGCGTCCGCCGTCCGGGAGGACGGCTACCGAGGACGGCCGCCGCGGGGACGGCGTATCCGGCCATTACCTGCCGACGTCGCGGCTTTCGAGTCCTGCCGTTCGAGTCCCGTTTTCGAAGCCCGCCTTCCGAAGTCATCGGACGGGCCGCTGCGCTGAATTCCGCGAATTCCCGGCGCGCATCCCTCGAAAACCTCGTTCGCAGCCGGACCTGTTTCATATTTTGTTCGACTCGTCTGGCGATTCTCCGTGTGGTCCGCAGGGCCGAGATTCCTCGTACGTGTCGCTCTCGACCGAGGAAGGTTCACCATGAACCGCGCAGCACGTACGAACGGCCGCCCCGCCCGCACGGGTCAGGGCAGCCCCACCGCCCGGGAGCGTTCGAAGACGCCCCACCGCGCAAAGACATCGACCCGCGGGAAGAATTCCCGCCCTTCGGCCGGCCGGAAAGGCCGCTCCGGCGGGCCGCAGAGTGAGTACAGCGTCCCGGCGTCCCTGACCCCGTCGCTGCCGGCCGTCGCCGCCTTCGACGAGCTGGACATGCCCCGGCCGCTCCTCGCGGCGCTCGGCACCGAGGGCGTGACCGTGCCGTTCCCGATCCAGGCGGCCACGCTGCCGAATTCGCTGGCCGGCCGGGACGTGCTGGGCCGGGGCCGCACCGGCTCCGGCAAGACCCTGGCCTTCGGCCTCGCCCTGCTCGCCCGTACCGCCGGACAGCGCGCGGAGTCCCGCCGGCCGCTGGCCGTCGTCCTCGTCCCCACCCGGGAACTCGCCCAGCAGGTGACGGACGCGCTCACGCCCTACGCCCGCGCCCTGGCGCTGCGGCTGGCCACGGTGGTCGGCGGCATGTCGATCGGCCGTCAGGCCGGTGCCCTGCGGGACGGCGCCGAGGTCGTGGTCGCCACCCCCGGCCGGCTGCGGGACCTCATCGCGCGTGGCGACTGCCGGCTGGACCGCGTCGCCATCACCGTGCTGGACGAGGCCGACCAGATGACCGACATGGGGTTCATGCCGCAGATCACCGCGCTGCTCGACCTCATGCCCGCCGACGGTCAGCGGCTGCTCTTCTCGGCCACCCTGGACCGCAATGTCGATGCCCTGGTCCGCCGCTACCTGCACGACCCGGTCGTGCACTCGGTCGACCCCTCCGCGGGGGCGGTGACCACGATGGAGCACCACCTCCTGCACGTCCACGACGCCGACAAGCACGCCACGACGACCGAGATCGCCGCCCGTGACGGCCGCGTCATCATGTTCCTCGACACCAAGCACGCGGTGGACCGGCTCACCCGGCATCTGCTGAAGAGCGGCGTGCGGGCCGCCGCGCTGCACGGCGGGAAGTCCCAGCCGCAGCGCACCCGCACCCTGGCCCAGTTCAAGGAGGGCCACGTCACGGCGCTGGTCGCCACCAACGTGGCGGCCCGCGGCATCCACGTCGACGACCTCGATCTCGTCGTCAACGTGGACCCGCCCACCGACCACAAGGACTATCTGCACCGCGGCGGGCGCACCGCGCGGGCCGGCGAGTCCGGCAGCGTCGTCACCCTCGTGCTGCCCCACCAGCGCCGCGAGATGGACCGCCTGATGGCCGACGCCGGGATCACCCCGCAGACGGCCAAGGTGCGCTCCGGTGAGGCCGAACTGAGCCGGATCACCGGCGCCCGGGCCCCCTCGGGCATCCCCGTCACCCTCGCCGCCCCGGCCGCGCAGCAGAACGCGCCGCGCACCACGGCCTCGCGCCGCCGGCGGGGAGGTTCCGGCCGGGGGCGTCGCTCCTCCGTGTCGGCGTACGGGCGGGCGGCCGCGCCGCGGGACCGTTCCCGCGGCGGCGCGACCGCATGAACCCGTCCTTCAGGGCCGCTCACGCCATGAGCGGCCGCATTGATCCGGACCCGGCAGGAAGCGCCGGGCCGTCCCTTCAACCCTGTTGAGGCACCATGCGATGCGTTATCGCCCACTTCCCCTTCGACTTCGTCAAGAGTGAGGTGGAACAGCTCATGGCGGGGATCACGCCGGAGCCCGCCCTCGGCCCCTGTGTGGTCATCGGCCGCCGCACCTACCCCGTCAAGCAGGTCGGTGCGGTGATCACCCGGCAGGACCGCCGGGACTTCACGGCGGGCGAGATGACCAGGGCGCTGACCCGCCTGGGCTTCACCTGTGTGAACGCCCCCGCCCCCACGCCGCCGGAGTCCACCGAACTGCCCGGCTTCCAGTTCTGACCGTCGCGGACGGCGGGCCGGCGAGAGCGGCCCCGCGGCTGCGCGCACGGCCGCCTGGTCAGCCGTGCTCCGCGCGCGCCTCCCGTTCCTCCTCCTCGGCCTCCATCTGCCGGATGCCCTCATGCGTCAGCGTGACCATCGCCGGCGTGTGGTGCGTCGTCCAGTCGACCTCGACCAGCCCTTCGCCCACCAGATACGTACAGGCCGCGGCCAGGTCCTGCTCGGGCAGGCCGAGGTCTTCGCGCAGCTTGGACCCCGTGGTGCCCGGACGGTTCTCCTCGGTCGCCTGGTACAGCGCATTCAAGACCGCTCTGCGGTAGCTCTTCCGCTCGTGCAGTGTTGCCATGGCTGCCGCTCGCTCCTCGTTTCGGTACGGCATGCGCCTCGCGGGCGGCCCGGCCGCGACCGGCACCGGATCCTCAGATCTCGTCCGCCTGGAGGCGGTCGGACCCGGAAGACCTGCTGGTCACCAGCCAGGACCGGGGCGGCTCCGCGGTGTGGGTGGTGTCCACCGTGAGGTGCAGGCGGGTCGCGCCTTCGCCACCGGCGGGGTAGCTGCGCTGCTCGGTGGCGGCGAAGCGGCTGCGGAGCGCCTCCGCGATCATGCGGGCGACCTCCGGCGTCGCCGCGACGATACGGACCTCGGCCTGCCCGGCAGGAGGCAGCGGCTGGGTGGGTTTCATCGTGCGCCTCCCGGCGGGAACGTGGGCGGCTCGCCGAGCCCGGCTGCCCGTCGGCGCGCTGCGTTCCGGCCCCCGCGCGAGGGCCGGGCCCCGCTGCGGGCGGCCGCCGTGCCCCGTCCGACGTGCCGCGCCGGGCCGTCCTGCTGCCCGTTGCGCAGGTTGATCAGGTACGCGACCACGGTGATCAGGGCCAGGATGGCCGCCACGGTGACAACTGTCTCCATGCGCTCACGTCCTTCGTGCCGACGGCACCCCGAGCGGCGTCCGGGCAGCGGAACCGGGAACGCCATCGGGAGGGAAAGAAAGCCGCGCCGGCCGGGCCGAGGCAGCGCGCCGGCGGGCACGGACGGTGCTCTCGCTGCTGGTCTGCTCGGTCATACGGCGACCTGTCCCCGGGCTCGCGGCCACCGCGTCCCGGTGTTGCTGCTCGCCGGGAACGACACCAACGGGGGAGCCGGTGCGCGAAGCGCTCCCGGTGCTTTCACCCTACTCCGGGCACCGTTCCCGACGCCTTCCGAGACGTCCGGGTCTGTGGCCTGAGCAGGGCAGATGGCCTGCCGCGCGGCACCGGCCGAGGCCGTCACGGAGTACCGTGAAGACGAGGCCGCCGGCTTGCCCAGTCACGCCGACGCCGGCCCGGCGCCGGCGGACGTCCGGTCTCCCGCAGACAGGCACCCACCCATGGCCGAGTCCGACATCTCCCACGGCGCCGAGCTGCCCGACGCGTTCCATGCGTCCGTGCGGGCCGGGACAGCGCTCCTCAGGCTGGAGACCACCCGTGCCCGCGAGGGCATTCTCGACGGAGCGTGGTGGCCGCGCTCCCACGACATCGCCGCCGAGCTGCCCGGCCTGATCAGCGCGCTGACCGAGCACCTCGGCCCGGTCACCCGCGTCGGCCTGGACGCCGACGCCTGGGAGTCCCTCCCCACCCGTCTGGTCATCGACGACCGGGTCGTCCACATCGACTCGTTCCCGGTGGGCGATGACACCGTCCTCATCACCCGTGGCGAGCAGGACTATTTCTCGCTGCTGGTGGTCCCGCCGCATGCGACGCCCGCCGCCGCACGCGCCGCGATGGCCAGAGCCGTCCGGGCCGACAACCCCGACCAGGCCCGGCAGATCCTCATCGACACCGGCACCGGACGGGCCCAGCCGGTCACCGAGCCCCTCGGCACGGACCAGGGCGGCCCCGCCGCGGACTGACGCCCGGGCCGAGCGGAGACCGGCCATCAGGTGACCCGCGGAACCCTTGAGGTGTCCCTCCGGAGGGCACGGACGGCGGCCGTCGGTACGTGCGTCCGTGCCGGCCGGGGCCGCCCTACGGTCACGGCGCGAAGCGGCGGGCGCCCGTGATCGACCACACCCTGGCGATGCGGCCGCCGTCGAGGGCGAGCATGTCGATGCCGCTCTTGGTGACGACGGTCCCCTCGGGGTCCGGCACGTCGACGGTCCACCGGGCAACGACGTGTCCGGTCCCGGTGTCCACGACGGGGGTGCCGTCGACGGCGTAGCGCGGGCCAGGAGCGGGGTAGCGGTCCCGGAACGTGGCGATGTAGGGGGCGAGGTCGTCGGGCCCGTGGAAGGCGTCGGTGTCGCCGGCGGGGATGCCTCCGAAGCCGATGCGGAAGCCGGGGGTGAGAATCCGCGTGGCGAGCGCCAACTCGCCGTTCCACAGCGCCGTCCACTGGTCGAACAGGCTGCTGGCGTGGTCGCGGGTCAGATCGGTCGTCGGGGCGTGCGTGGTCATGGGGGTGCCTTTCCGCTGGGGCCGGCCGGCCCTCCGCTTGCTGTGGGCACCACTCTCCAGCGCTCCGGCGACACCGTTCCGTCGGTGATTAACCGGACCTTACGACCTCGCTCAGACCGGCCTTCTCCCGGCCGAAGGTGTCCAGTTCCGCGAGGTCGACCAGCCGCGGGGGCGCGGTCTCATCGAGCCGGTGGGCCTGTTGGATCCGGTCGAGCCGGAAACCGCGGACGGCATCGCGCAGCCTGCACCAGGCGATGAGGTACCACTGCTCGCCGCCGAGGAACCCCAGCGGTTCGACGAGCCGGTCGGTCGTCGCGCCCCGCGCGTCCGCGTAGACGAGCCGCAGCACGCGGCGGGCGGACAGGGCGTCCCGCAGGACGCGCGGCACCTCGGGTGACGGCGAAGGGGACACCAGGAGTTGGACCCGCGCGGCGAACTCGTTGGCTGCTGCCCGCTCCGGTTCCGGCATCACGGCCAGCACCTTGCGCAGGGCGTCGCGGGCGTCCGCGGCGAAGGGGGTCCCGCCGAGGGCATGCAGTCCGACGGCCAGGGCAGTGGCCTGGGCCGGGGTGATGTTCAGCGGTGGAAGGGTGCGTCCCTTGTCCAGGACGTAGCCCCCGGTACGTCCCTGCTCCGCGAAGACCGGCACACCGGACTGCTGGAGCGCGCTGAGATCGCGCTCGATGGTGCGCTTGCTGCCCTCGAAGCGCTCGGCGAGCCACCGGGCACTGCGCGGCCGGGGCGAGGCGGCGCGCAATTCCTCGACGAGCGCGTACAGCCGGTCCGTACGGTTCATTCCGACGACCTTAGCGGGGCTGTGCCGGGGCGCTGTGCGGACTTTGTTCCGGCGCCACCCTCCCGTCGGTCCGCGCACGCGTGCGGTCGCGCAGGTTGCCACCGAGCTGGCCGGCAGCGTCAGGCGCCTCGGCCTGATAGCGGGTCAACAGCCCTTGAAGCGGCGGTCGGGTGGCAGGCCAAGGGCCCCGGAGCGACGGCTCCGGGGCCCATGACCACCCCACTGGAATGCGGCTGGACCCGAAGGGCGAGTAATAACAACCCGGGGGTCACCTCGTGGAGAGGCTCAGAGGCCGGCGCCGCCGGAAAAAGCTGCCTGGCCGGAGACGGGGCCTATCTGGCCGCTCACGCCGCCGGAGACCGAGCCGCCCAGGGCGGGCAGAGCCGGCAGACCGGGCAGGGAGGGGGCTCCGTCGCCCGTCAGGTTTCCTCCGGCACCGAGCATTCCGCCGGAGACGTTGTCCAGCTCGCTGTCGGCGATCTCGTGGACCTCGTTCTGGGGCATGGAGTCCTTGCGCATGACTGGCCCTTCCCTTCGTGGTTCGTGGTGATCCTGAGCGGTATCGGCCGACCGACGCGACAAGTGACCCTGCCGTTCTGACGACTTCTGATACCCGGAAGCGGAAGCGGATCTGCAACTTCCGATTGCCGCGAGATCAAACCACGCCCACGGGCGGCCCGGCGATCCCGGACCCGTCGGTTATTTCCGTAGACGGTCGGGTATCACGTGATGTCGGCAAGCAGCATTTTCGACGGGACGGTGACAACTCCTTCACCTACTTTTGGGTGGCCAAGGATTGTGGCGGGGTGCCGGCGGGGCCACTCAAAGGGCATATCGACCGCGGGAAGCGGAGCTCGGCGGGCGCACTCCCCGTGAAACGCGATTCAGCGGCGGGCGCGTGCCCATTCTGCGGAGAGAATGCGCAGGGTTGCCAGGCCGCGGAAGTATGGGACTGTGTCGCCGGATGTCGGGTTCACCTGATGTGTCCCGTGCGGGGAAGATCGTGGCGGGGCAGCTCATGGTGGGCCGTCAGGGCTCCGATTGACGTCACGTCACCAGGTCGGCGTAGAAAATGATGTTGTCGGCGCGATGGCCCTTCACGATGGGGCCGCCGCAGGTGATCAGTCGTAGTTCGGGGCGGTCCGTTTTTCCGTACACCTTCTGGGTGGGAAAGCCGTCCTTGCCGACCTGCTGGATCTGTCGGACCTTGAATGTTGCCGTGGTTCCGTCCTGGCGTCCGACCTTGATCTCCGAGCCGATTTTGATGTCCCCCGCGTTCTTCATCAGCGCCGGGCCCTTATCGGTGTCGTAGTGGGCGACCATGATGGCCGGTCCCGCTTCGCCGGGGGTGACCGACTTGGTGTAATAGCCGGGAAGGTTTCCCTGCGAAGCAGGCGGGACTTGCAGCTGACCGGAACTGTCCAGGCCCAGCGGCAGGACCTGGTTCGCCTTCACCTTGGCGTCGGGAATATCCAGGCTGACCGGTGTGGACTTGCTCAGCGGCTTGGCCGGCTTTTGCGGAGCTTGACCGGTAGTGGACTTCACGCTGATATCTGGGGCGGGTTTGGCATCGGCTGTGCCACAGCCGGAGGCTCCCGCCAGGACTCCGGCTGCGGCGAGCGCAAGGAAGCCTGTCCTGACAGCCTGCGGGAGGTTACCTAGGGAAAGCACGGTCGGTTAGCTCCTCACGCTCTGGTTTCGATGCTGCTGATCAACCCGCCTGGCCGGCACCTATGCGGCGCTTGAGGACGAAGCCCAGACCGGCCGCGGACGCGGCGGCAGCGGCGCCGACCCCCATCAGGCTGCTGCCCCCGTTGTCGGCCGGCTGCTCGTAACCGGCGGCGACGGAGCCGGTCGGAACCTGGCTGACCTGCTTGCTGCCGGCGGTGGGCACAACCGCCGAACCGCGGGACTTGGCCTTGGCTGCCACCTGCGCCTTGGAGGCAGCGTTCGCCTCGGACCGGGTCAGCTGGTGCGTGACCTTCTTGCCGTTGGCGGTGGCGCTCACGATGCTGCCGTCAGCCTTGAGGGTGTACTGCGCGTTCTTCCACGTAACGGTCTGGCCGGCCTTGTCGATCGTGCCGCACTTGACCGTCTTTCCGGTCTTGGCGTCCTTGCTCCACAGCTCAGCGGCGTATTGGCCGTGCGCATCGACGTAGACCTTGACGGAGACGTTGGCGTTGGCGCTTGCACTCGCGTGGGCGCTCGAGCTGGCGCTCGCGCCGGCCTCGGAGACGGCCTTGGTGGTGACCAAAGTCCTGGCGCCGGCTTCGGCCTTTGCGTTCGCCTCGGCCTTTGCGCTGGCATCGGAGCCGGCGTGGGCGCTGCCGTTGGCCTTGGCCTTTGCGTCGGCCTCGGCCTTTGCGCTGGCTTCGGAGTTGGTGTGGGTGTTGCTCTTGGCCTTTGCGTCGGCTTCTGCCTTTGCGCTGGCTTCGGAGTTGGTGTGGGTGTTGCTCTTGGCCTTTGCGTCGGCTTCTGCCTTTGCGCTGGCTTCGGAGTTGGTGTGGGTGTTGCTCTTGGCCTTGGCATCGGCCTCGGCCTTAGCGCTGGCTTCGGAGCTGGTGTTGCCGTTGCTCTTGGCCTTTGCGTCGGCTTCTGCCTTTGCGCCGGCTTCGGAGTTGGCGCCGGCGTTGCCCTTGGCCTTGGCCTTCGCGTCGGCTTCTGCCTTTGCCTGGGCCTCCGGGGTGCTGGTCGAGGACTTCGGTGCCGGAGTTGCATCGTCGGCCATGGCGGAGGCAGTCGGCGCAAGGACCGCACCACCCGCGACGGCAGTAATGGCGGCGGTACGTACGAGACTGCTACGGAGCCTGGTGCGCATGTAGGGGTTCCTCCTGCGTAAACCTAGGAATTTACTAGTTGTGCCACATGAACCGTCCTGTCCGGTATATGCAGCAACACGGCATAAGCTACGAGGCGAACCCATCAGGCGAGTCGCTGTTGTGTAACAGCGGCGTATAGGGTCTATGACCGAAATGTCATTGCTTTAAGGGTAATGAGCTTGCTGTGACTTCTCTCCGGCGTGAATTCTTGGCGCCAAGCGGCCTGTTGGGCTCCAAATGACCTGTACATGCACTGAGCTGTGGCTTCTGCTGGCTGTCACGGTCTTCGCCAGGTGGTGTCGCGGTACTGGTGAATGGCCTCGCTGCGGAGTTATTTCTGCGCCTCGCACTTTGCACTCGCCCACGATTCGTGGAAATGCCCTGGTGGAGCCCCGGCGAGCGGCCCGGGCCGGGAACTTCCGGCCGACCGGATGCCGGCATCACGTTCCGTTCGAACGC
The DNA here is from genome assembly GCF_900221035.1 of Streptomyces sp. 2323.1. NCBI lineage: Bacteria > Bacillati > Actinomycetota > Actinomycetes > Kitasatosporales > Streptomycetaceae > Streptomyces > Streptomyces sp. 2323.1. The sequence continues at coordinate 4,174,246 of NZ_LT907981.1, forward strand.
CAATTCCCCTGGCATAGGGGCTGGTTGACACCCTCATCGAACCGCTCCACCATCTGAAATCAGATCTGTCCAGGCACCCCAGTACTGCGCACCACCGCACAACGCTGCACAGACTCCACTGCACTGACAGCACTCCACAGCACTCCGCTCCACTGCACTGCTCAGCACTGCACAGCACTCCGGTGTCTCCGGGCGCACCACGTGGGTGGGCGCCTTCATCCGTATCCGCTCGCTCAGCTCGCGGCGCGGGTCCGCATTCGAAAACGGGGGAAAGCGTATGAAGATCCTGTCCAGGGCCGTATTACGTGGCTGGGGTGCCGCGTTGGTCGGCCTCGTCGCCACGCTCGGCATGGTCGGGCCGGCCGCGCCCGCCGCGCAGGCCGCGACCGCACCACCGCACTTCGCGGACGGTTTCGGCCTCACCGTCGTCAGCCAGCCGAAGTGGGCGGGCCCCGAGAAGCGCACGTTCGTCATCACGGTGAAGTCCCGGAAGGTCCCGGCCTACGACGCGATGGAGGGCCAGGTCTCGGGTGAGCACGTCCTCATGGTCACCCTGCCGACCGGGTACAACGGTGCCGCCGCCACCCGCTATCCCGTGCTGTACCACCTGCACGGCGCCGGCGACCGCCCGAACTCCCTGTGGACCAAGACCATCGCCGAACAGGCGACCAAGGGAGCTCCGCTGATCACCGTGACGCCGAACGGCAGCGGCCACGGCTGGTACACGAACTGGCGCAACCCCGGCTCGCGCGGCCCCCAGAACTGGGAGACCTTCCACCTCAAGCAGGTGATCCCGTTCATCGACGCCAACCTGAAGACCATCGCCGCCAAGGCGGGCCGGGCGATCGTCGGCCACTCGATGGGCGGCTTCGGCGCGTTCCACTACGCAGAGGACCGGCCGGACCTGTTCCGCTACGCGGGCAGCTTCTCCGCCGACCTCGACCTCCAGTCTCCCTGGGGGCGCGGCGCCGTGGTCGGCAGCGGAGTGGTTCCGGCGTACGGCAAGCCGTACGCCGCACCCGACGCGTGGTTCGGGTCGCCGTTGTGGCCCCTGGACGGCGCCTGGAACGAGGCGAGCCCCGCCCATCATGTGAAGGCGCTGCGCGGTATGGGCGTCGCGCTGTACACCGGCGACGGCGGCAACCTGTTGGACAACCCGATCCAGGCCGCGTTCGAGAAGGGGGCGCAGGTGACGACCGCGACGATGGCGGAGCATCTGAAGGCGGCCGGCATTCCGTACCGTTTCGTGGACTACGGCGACGGCAGCAGGTGGGCCAAGGGCTGCACCGGCAAGCACGCCCAGTTCCCGTGCCTGCAGGCCGACATGAACGACTACGTGAAGCTGATCATGAAGCGTCTGCGGCACCCGTGAGCAGTGCGAAAGGCCGGCCGGCGGCGCTCCACGGCGGAGGGGCAGCGGCATGAAACGGCCGTCACCGGCCACGGCGGCGCTCGGCGCGATGGTGCCTGTCGTGCGGGTGCTGCTGCTGGCCGGCGGCATCGTGGTGGCGGGGAACGGTCTGGTCCCGGCCCGGTACGCGCCGTGGGGCCGGGCCGTCGTCCTCGCTCTGGCGGTGGTGCTGGTCGTCCGTGAGGTGCGCCGCCGGCGAATCGGCGGCGGCGCACCGGCGGGCCGGCCGGCACTGCGCGCGGGCGGGACACACAACGAGCTGAGCGGGATCACGTACGGCCACGCGCTCATGGCCGACGTGATCAAACAGGTGACGTTCAACGACGTCCGGATGCCCCCTACGTTCAAGGGCACCTTGGACGATGCCGCGGACCGGCTCGCGGAGTCGGTCCGCAAGCAGTGGCGGGACGAGGAGGAACAGCGCAAGGTCCGGGATCCGATCCCGCTGCCGGTCCGCTGGCAACTGGCGTCCGATGCGCTGATGGACCACTGGTCCAACATCTGCGCCGCCCGGCCCGGGGCGCTCCCCGTCCCCGGCCCCCTGCCCCTGGCCGGTCAACTGCACGAGATCGTGGACGTGTACCGGCGGATCCCGTCCGGACGGCTGGTGGTGCTGGGCCGGGCGGGATCGGGGAAATCCATTCTGGCCATACGGTTCGTCCTGGATCTGCTGAAGGCCCGGACCGCCTCGGCCGAACCTGTGCCGGTGATCTTCAGCCTCGCGTCGTGGGACCCGGCCATGCCCCTGCGCCGCTGGATGACCGGCCAACTGGAGCGTGACTACCCCGGACTGGCGGTGATGAGCCCCGGCCCCGGCGCCTCGACGCTCGCTGCCGAGCTGGTCGAAAGTGACCGCATCCTGCCCGTCCTGGACGGCTTCGACGAGATCGCCGACGGACTCCACCGCCGCGCGCTGGAGAAACTCAACGGCCACGCGGCCATGCATCTGCTGCTGACCAGCCGTCGCGACGAGTACGCCACCGCCGTGCAGCACACCAAGGCACTCACCGCTGCCGCGGTCGTCGAACTGACCGACCTCTCCCCGGCCGACCTGGAGCACTACCTGCCGCGCACGGCTCGCAAGGCGACGCCCACCTCGACCGTGTGGGAGCCCGTCCTCAGGTCCCTGCGCGAGCATCCGCAGGACCCGGCCGGCGCCGCGCTCGCCGCGGTGCTGACGACTCCCTTGATGGTCGCGCTCGCCCGCATCCTCTACAGCGACACCCCGGACCGCACGCCGTCCGAGCTGCTGGAGAGCCCGTTAGGCACGCGGGAGGCGCTTGAAGACCACCTCTTGGACAACTTCGTCCCCACCCTCTACCAGGATCAGTCCCCCGCTCGCCGTGCACGCGTCCTGCACTGGCTCGGCTACCTCGCCCAGCACCTGGACCGGCTCGGCACCCGCGATCTCGCCCGGCACGTGGACGGACCCGGCACCCGCGACCTCGCCCCGCACCCGGACCGTCCCGGCACCCGCGATCTCGCCTGGTGGCAGCTGGGCGACAGCCTGAGTCTTTCGTCGCGCAGGTGCGTGATCGGGCTCGTGGCCGGTCTGGCCTTCGGGCTCGTGGACGGGTTGGTGATGTGGGGCGTGACCTGGTTCGCGTTCGGGTTCGGCCCCGTGATGGGACTCATGAACGGGCTCGTGAACGGGTTCTCGTTCGCCTCCATGTCCGCTCTGGCCTTCGGGATCGTGTACGGGTACAGGTACGGGGAGGCGGCATGTGAGCCGTCGCGCGTCCGCGTACGGCTGCTCGGCGGCGTGACGGAGATGCGCAAGGAGTTCGCCCCTCGGATGGCGATCGGGCTCGCGGGCGGATTCGGCTTGGGGGCCCTGACCTGGCTCATGGCCGCGCTGGAGTTCGCGCTCGTGGTCGCGGTGCGGGATTCGCCCGGGAGCGCGGTCACGGCCTTCCTCGCCACCAGGTTCGACCAGGGCCTCAACGCCGCGCTCCTGTACGGCCTGTCGGCCGGTCTCGCGTACGTGCTGATGGCCGGGCTGGAAGGCCCCATCGACATCGAAACCGTCGTCAGCCCCCCTGACCTGCTGCACACCAACCGGACGACGGCGCTCTTCCAACTGCTCGTGCTCGCACTCGTCCTGGGGGTCATGGGCGGGGTGCTGTACTGGAGCGGCTGGTTCAACATCGCCAGCTGGGTCGCCTTCGGGCTCGTGGGCGGTCTGGGGGGCGGGCTGGCGTACGCACTCAGCATGACCGCCTGGGGGCAGTGGGTGGCCCTCTCCCGCATCTGGCTGCCGCTGACCGGGAGGCTGCCCTGGAACGTGAGCGCCTTCCTGGCGGACGCCCACCGGCGCGGCGTGCTGCGGCAGGCCGGCGCGGTCTACCAGTTCCGCCACGTCCGGCTCCAGCACCACCTGACCCGCGCCTTCCGGACGGCCACCCCACAGGGCGGTGCGGACCGCGTCAGGGCCTAAGGGCCGTCTGACGAGGCGGAGGTCATCCCTCAGGCACCCGCGAGGTCATCCTTTGGGCAGAGGCGGGGTCTGCCTCGGGGCTTACGCCCGCCCGGCGATTCCGCCCTTCGGCAGGCCGTTGATCCCCCACCTGAGAGCGACGGATCCGGCCGCCTGCGCGACCACGATGGAAGCGAGTCGAGCACCCCTTCCAGGAGTAGACATGTCGCAGGCAGCCACCACCCCCACAACTCCCCAGGCCCCGGCCCACGCCGGGGCCGCCGCGTGTGCCGCCGACCTGAGCAAGGTCTACGGCGAGGGCGAGACCCGCGTCGTGGCGCTGGACTCGGTGTCGGTGGAGTTCGGGCGCGGCCGGTTCACCGCGATCATGGGTCCGTCCGGCTCCGGCAAGTCGACCCTGATGCACTGCATGGCAGGTCTCGACACCATTTCGGCGGGCTCGGCCCGGATCGGCGACACCGAGCTCTCCCGCCTCGGCGACCGGCAGCTCACCCGGCTCCGCCGCGACAAGATCGGCTTCATCTTCCAGGCGTTCAACCTGCTGCCCACGCTGAGCGCCCTGGAGAACATCACGCTGCCGATGGACATCGCCGGCCGCAAGCCCGACCAGCAGTGGCTGGACCTGGTCGTAGCGACCGTCGGCCTGTCCGGACGGCTCCGGCACCGCCCCGCACAGCTCTCCGGCGGCCAGCAGCAGCGGGTCGCCGTGGCCCGCGCGCTGGCGAGCCGACCGGAGATCATCTTCGCCGACGAGCCGACCGGCAACCTCGACTCCCGCTCCGGCGCCGAAGTCCTGGGCTTCCTCCGGGAGTCCGTACGCGAGCTCGGGCAGACCGTCGTCATGGTCACCCATGACCCGGTGGCCGCCTCCTACGCCGACCGTGTCGTCTTCCTCGCCGACGGACGCCTCATCGACGAGCTTGCCGCCCCCACGCCCGAAGACGTCCTCAACCGGATGCGGCGCTTCGACACCAAGGGCCGCACGAGCTGACGCCGGCTCCCACGCCGCGCCCCCTCATCCGTCTCGCGATTCCGTATCGCGCACCTCCAGGACCACCACATGCTGCGTACAGCCCTGCGCAACGTCCTTGCGCACAAAGCCCGATTGATGATGACCGCGCTCGCGGTCCTGCTCGGCGTCGCCTTCGTCTCCGGCACGCTCGTCTTCGGCGACACCACTGCCAACGCCTTCCGCAACGCCTCCGCCGTCAGCCTCAAGGACGTCGCCGTCGCCGTGCAGGCGCAGATGTCCGAACCGGAGTCCGTACCCGCCGGCGGCCCGGCCGAGGGCGGGCAGGCCAGGCCGACCACCGTGCTCGACACCGCCCTTGCCCACAAGATCCGCGCGCTGCCCGGAGTCACTGCCGTACGCCCCACCGTCAACGGTGAGGCCATCCTGGCCGCCAAGGACGGCCGCCCGGTCAACGCCGACAACCCCGAACAGCACCTCGCCACGAACTACCAGCCCGGCAAGGACGGCAAGGACAGCCGCTTCCCGCTGAAGGAGGGCCGGGCCCCCGCCGGCGGTGGCGAGCTGGCCCTGGACGCCAAGACCGCGCAGAAGGCCGGCTATCGGATCGGTGACAGCGTCCGCTTCGCCACCGACGGGCCCGCGCTGGCCAAGAAACTGGTCGGCATCGTCACCACCGACGACCCGCGGGTGGCGGCCGGCAGCACGCTGGCGCTGTTCGACACCACGACCGCGCAGAAACTGTTCCTCACCCCGGGCCGGTTCCACGAGATCGCGGTCGCGGCGCAGCCCGGCACCGACGAGCGTGCGCTGACCGCCCGGGTGCAGGCCCTGCTCCCCGCCGACGGGGCCAGGGCCACCAGCGGCGCCGACCTGGCCGCCAAACAGTCCGCGCAGATCACCGCGGACACCGAGTTCCTGACCAAGACGCTGCTGGCCTTCGCGGGCATCGCGCTGTTCGTCGGCGTGTTCATCATCGCCAACACCTTCACCATGCTGGTCGCCCAGCGCAGCCGTGAGATCGCGCTGATGCGGGCGGTGGGCGCCTCGCGCCGCCAGGTCGTACGCTCCGTCCTCATCGAGGCCGCCCTCGTCGGGCTCGGGGCCTCCGCCGCCGGATTCGCGCTCGGCCTGGGGATCGCCACCGCTCTGCACCCGCTGCTCAATGTCGGAGACGCCGGGCTGCCCGACGGCCCGCTGGTCATTTCGCCCCAGGCCGTGCTCGCGTCGTTGGCGGTCGGCGTCGTGGTGACCGTCCTGGCCGCCTGGCTGCCGTCCCGCAAGGCCGCGAAGATCGCACCGGTCGAGGTGCTCAGCAGTGCCGGCGTCGCGCCGCCCGCCCGCACCCTGCTGGTCCGCAATGTGCTCGGCACGCTCCTGACCGGGCTCGGCATGGCGGTCATGGGCTATGTCGCCACGCTCGACACCACCGACAAGTCGAACCTGCTGATCGCCATGCTCGGCGGCGTACTGACCCTGTGCGGCGTGATCGTCCTGGCCCCCCTGCTCTCCCGCCCCCTGATCACCCTGACCGGCAAGTTCACCACCCGCTTCTTCGGCGTCAGCGGCAAGCTCGCCAGGGAGAACGCGCTGCGCAATCCGCGGCGTACCGCCGCCACCGCCTCGGCCCTGATGATCGGACTCACCCTGATCACCGGTCTCACCGTCGGCGGACACTCCACTCAGCAGGCCATGGACGAGGAGGCGACCCATGGCACCTCCGCCGACTACCAGGTCAGCAACAGCAACTACACCGGCCTCGCGCCCACCGACGCGGCCAAGGTGGCCAAGGTGCCGGGAGTCGCCACCGCCGCGCCCCTCACCGGCGGAAACTTCCAGGTACGCGGTCAGTTCGCCGGGATCGCCGGTACCGACCCGGCAGCCTTTGCCAAGGTCTCGGACCTGACGTTCCGCGAGGGTTCACTGGAGGGCATCCGCGCCGGCACTGTCGCGGTGTCCGACGAGTTCGCCGAGAAGAACGGGTTCGGCGTGGGCGACACGCTTGCCGCCGCCACCGACACCACCGAGCCCGGACAGCACCCGACCACGAAGAAGCTGAAGATCGTCGCCGTGTACGAGGCGAACCCCGCGGTGGTCCAGGCGCTGGGCACCCTGCACGACGTCCTGCCGTACACCACCACCCACAAGATCGACAGCATCCTGGTCAAGGCCGAGCCCGGCAAGGCCGGTTCACTGGAGCGCGACCTCCGCGCGGCGCTCGGCAACAGCCCGCTGCTCAAGGTCCAGAACACGGAACAGATCACCAAGGAAGCCCGCAAGAACGTCACCACCGTCCTCAACATGATCTACGGGCTGCTCGGCATGGCCGTCGTCATCGCGGTCCTCGGTGTGATCAACACCCTGGCCCTGTCGGTCATCGAACGCACCCGGGAGATCGGGATGCTGCGTGCCATCGGACTCGACCGCTCCGGCATCAAGCAGATGGTCCGCCTGGAGTCCGTGGTGATCTCGCTGTTCGGCGCGCTCCTCGGCATCGGCACGGGCACCTTCCTGGCGTGGGCCGGCGGCCATCTGATGACCTCGTCGATGCCGACGTACGAGACGGCCCTGCCGTGGGCCAAGCTCGGCCTCTTCCTCGCGCTGGCCCTGTTGATCGGCGTCCTCGCGGCCATCTGGCCGGCCCGCAAGGCCGCACGGCTGAACATGCTGGAGTCGATCCAGGCGCACTAGGGAGAGCCGCCGGTCCGGCCCGGGCCCCGGGCCGGACCGGCGGCGTGGCGGTGGGCGGGCGAGGCAGCCCGTGAAGTGCCTGCGGTGGCGCAGAGCACTACCTTTGCGTAGCACTGCCCCCCCGCACCACAAAGGAACGCCGGATGAGTATGTGGACCACCAGGCTGGATGCCGCGGGCATTCATGACCCGCAGCTGCGCGAGGACTTCACCCGGCAGCGTTCGCTGGTAGCCCGTTACAAGCGCGCGGCCTATATCGCGGTCCTTCTGCTCCTGCCGCGTCCCCTGGCGCCCCACCTGATCGCGGCCACCGCCTTCATGCACCACACCGACAACCTCCTCGACCGCGGCCCGCTGCCCCAGCGCGCTGCCGCCTACGCGGCATGGGAGGAAGAGGTGAACGAGGCCATCGCCATCGGCGCCAGCGACCACCCCGTGATCCGCCCGCTCCTGCACACCGGCGCCTGTCACCCCCGCTTCCTCGGGCATGTCAGGGCCTTTCTCCGCACCGCTTCCACCGACCTCGAATGCACGGGCTTCGCCACGGAGTCGGACTACCAGCGCTACCTCGACGCCTACTCGCTGCCGGCTTTCATGCTGGTCGCCGGCCTGCTCGTGCCCGGTGACGAACCCGCCGGCTACCTCGCTGCCTGCCGCACCTACATAGACGGCAGCCAGCGACTCGACTTCGTCAATGACCTCGCCGAAGACCTGGCCGACGACAGGCTGACCATCCCTCAGGACACCTTGCTGAGCCACGGCGTGACCCGTACCGACCTCATACAGGCCCAGGACACCCCCGGAGTCCGCGCGCTGCTGCGGCACCTCCTCCAGCAGGCCCGCACCGACCTGGCCGCCAGCCGCCATGTCACCGGGTTCCTGCCGCCCGCCAACCGCCCCTTCGTCCGGGCCCTGATAGCCCTGGAAGAGGCCACCACGAAAGCGGCCGGGGCCAAGGGCCCGGGGCTTTTGAAGGCCCCTGCCCGCCCCGCCGTTCCCGCCGTGCTGAAGATCCTCACGCGCGAATACCGGCACGCGCGCGGCCTGCGTCGCTCTCGTGCTGATGGCGCTGCGTGAATCGGGTCAGCCGAGGGTCGGGGTCACGCCGACGCCAACCCTGCCGACTCTGCGGCGAATTGAGCAGTGAATCGCAGCAACGCGTCAGTTGCCTGCGGCTCGCCCACCGTGATGCGCACGCCTTCCTCTCCGACGGCCCGCACGAGAATCCCCTGTCGAGCTGCCGCCGCGGCGAACGCAGGGGATCTGGAACCCAGCGGCAGCCAGCAGAAGTTCGCCGCGGACGGCGCGACGTCCCAGCCTTGGTGGCGAAGCCCTTCGACGAGGCGGCCTCGTTCGGCGATGACGCGATCCACCTGCCGAAGGACCTCGGGCCTGCGCGCGAGGGCGGCTCGTGCCGCGGCTTCCGCGATCGTGCTCACCGAAAACGGCAACAGCCTGTTGCGCAAGGTGTGTGCCATGTCCTGCGGGGCAAGTGCGAAACCGACGCGCAGTCCGGCCAGCCCGTATGCCTTCGAGAAGGACCGCAGAACCACCATATTGGGTAGGTCGTGATACACCTCCGGCCCGTTGAGGGTGTCCTGGCCTCTGGCGAATTCGTGGTACGCCTCGTCCAGGACGATGACCACGTGCTCCGGGACCTCGCGGAGGAAGGAGAGCATGGCGGCGGCGTCGATTGCGGTCCCGGTGGGGTTGTGCGGATTGCACAGCACAAGAGCGCGGGTGTGGGGGGTGATGCTTTCCAGCATCCTCGACAGGTCGTGCCGGTGTTCCTTCAGCGGAACTTCCACGGGCTCGGCTCCCGCTGAGCTCACGACCAGGCGATAGGCGTCGAAGGCCGGCCGGGCGTAGATCACCTCGTCGCCACGCCGGGGCGCCGCCCACTGGATGACGTGCTGCAGGATCGCGGCGGAGCCGGGGCCCACGACCACCTCGTGATCCGGTACGGAGAAGAGGTCGGCTATCGCTGCGGTGAGTTGGCGGGAGAAGGGGTCGGGGTAGCGATTCGCCCCGTGAAGTGACTCCCGGAGTATGTCCTCAAGGTTGGCGAGGGGGACGGCCGGCAACTCGTTCAGGGAAAGCTGATGCTTGCCTTCGGGATGTGCCGGGCCAGCGACTCGCGTCATGACATTCCTTCCTCGATGATCGTGCCGCTGTCCGGCGGACTTCAGGGGTGCGTAGGTACCGTGAGGGCGTCGTCGAGGAACGCTGTCGTATCGGCGAGGGCGCGGTCCTGGTCCGAGTCGTGGAAGATGCCGTGCAGCGCTCCGTCGTAGACCCGTTCCGTGAGGTGGAAACCGCGGATCTTTTCGATTCCGCTTCTGGTCTCTTCGAGCTGGGCCAGGGGATCGGCGTCGCCGTGCAGCCAGAGGGTCGGCAGGAAGGACAGGCCTCCGCCGTCGTTGATCCGGTCCAGGCAGGTGACGACCGACTCCAGGGTTCTCCGCACGAAGGCTCCGTGCCAGATCAGCGGGTCCTCGTTGTAACGCGCTGCCTCGGCGGGGTCCCGGGACATCACCGAGCCGACGTCCATCGGCATTTCGGGAATGTCGTCGAAGGCCAGGAGAGACGTGGCCGTGTGCCAGGAGCCGAGCACGGGCGCGACGAGGACGAGTGCGGAAAGGTCGTCGGGGTGGCGTTGCGCGTAGCGGGCGGCCACCATCCCGCCGATCGAGTGCCCGATCATGACGACGGGGAGGCCCGGGTGATCGCCGCGCGCCTGGTCCAGGACGGTGCCGACGTCGTCGACGAGTTCGTCGTAGTCCGCTACGAGTGCGCGTTCGCCGTCCGACCGCCCGCTTCCCATGTGGTCCGGAGCGTAGACCGCGGCGCCGTGCCGGTTCAGGGCGCTCGCCAGATGTCCGTACCGGCCGGCATGGTCGGCGTAGCCGTGGACGAATACCGCAAGGTACCTGGGCGTCGGATGCGGCCATATGTGCGTGTGGATCGGGTGACGGACACCGGCGAACCGGCGCGCTGTCTCCTCGGACATCGCTCTCGCTCCCCTTTCGTTGGCGTTGTTTCCTTGCGGTGCGGTCCCCGCCGTGCGCACGTCGGCCCGGCGTGCGGCGTCATTCGGCGAGTTCGACCTGGTAGTCGCGCATCCAGTCATTGATCTTTATCAGTGACTCGAACCCGACCCGCAGAAAGCGGAGTTCCTCCGGAGAGGCCTTCTGCACGGTGGTGAAGGCCGCCGCGGCGCTCTTCTCGTCCATCAGCGCGCGCACCGGTGCCCCGGCATCGTCCATGAGGTCGCCCAGCCTGCCCTTGAGCAGCTGGTCGTACGCCGGATCGGCAATCGTCGGGTAGGGCTCTTTCTTCCTGGTGAGAATGGGCTCGGGGAGGTCGGGGGCCATGGCCGAGCGCAGCAGGCTCTTCTCGCGTCCGTCGAAGGACTTCATCGACCACGGAACGTTGAAGACGTACTCCACCAAGGAGTGGTCGCAGAAGGGCACCCGCACTTCCAGGCCCACGGCCATGCTCATGCGGTCCTTGCGCTCCAGGAGCATCGGAAGAAAGCGGGTGAGGAAGAGGTGGTTGACTCTGCGCATGCGCCGGTCATCTTCCGGCTCCCCGGGCAGGACGGGGACGGCGGCGACCGCTGCGGCGTAACTGTCGGCGCGGTACTCGTCCAGTGAGAGACGTTCGGGCAGCGCGGGGTCGAGGAACGCCGGGCCTTGGGCGGCACCGGCGCCGGCCGCGTGCATCCAGGGGAACGTCTGAGCACGGATCGCCTGCTCATCGTGGAACCAGGGGTAGCCACCGAAGAGTTCATCGGCGCCTTCGCCGGACAGCGCCACCGTGGAACGCTGCCGGATCGACTTGAACAGCAGGTACAAGGACGTGTCCATATCCGCGAGGCCCTGTGGCAGGTCGCGGGCACGGAGCACGGCGGCGCGGGCCGCGGGATCGGACAGCAGTTTCGCGTCGAGCACGAGGGATTCGTGCTGGGCGCCGATGTGGCCGGCCAGTTTCGCCGCATAGCCGGCGTCGTCGGCGAGAGAGGACCCACCGGAAACCGGCATCGCCTCGCGGCCGGACGGGGCGAAGCCGACCGAGAAGCACTGGAGAGGGGGTTTTCCGCTCGGCCGCAACGCCTCCGCGGCGAACGCCGCCACGGAGCTGGAGTCCAGGCCGCCCGACAGCAACGAACACAGCGGAACGTCCGCCACGGTCTGTCCTGTGACGGCCGTCTGCAGCAAGGTACGCACCCGGCTGACCGTGGTGTCGAAGTCATCGTCGTGCGGGCGTGCCGGGAGACCCCAGTAGGCGGTCTCGGTGAGATTCCCGCGGGAGACCCGGACGAGGTGTCCTGGACGCACCTGGAACATGCCGTCGAAGATCGCGTGTCCCGGGGTGTTCACCCACGTCATGAGCTCCCGCAGGCCGGCCGAGCTCAGCTTGGCCCGTGCCTCGGGATGGGCCAGGATCGCCTTCGGCTCGGATCCGAAGAGCACGCCGTCCGGCGTGGGGTAGTAGTAGAGCGGTTTGATGCCCAGCCGGTCACGGATCAGCAGCAGCTCCCGGCGGCGTGCGTCCCAGAGCGCGAAGGCGAACATCCCGGTGAGGTGCCGGGTGAAGTCGGTCCCCCATTCCAGGTAGGCGCGGAGCACGACCTCGGTGTCGCTGGCGGTCCGGAACGAGTGGCCGGCCGAGCGCAGTTGATTCCGCAGTTCGGCGAAGTTGTAGACCTCTCCGCTGTAGGAAATGACGGCGGCAACCTCGCCGTCTTCCTCAGCGGTCATGGGCTGCGCGCCGCCCACGAGGTCGATGACGGCGAGCCGCCGGTGCCCCAGGGCGACGTGGCTGCCGTACCAGACGCCCCCGGCGTCCGGGCCCCGGCAGGCCATGGTGTCCGTCATCGCCTCCACGGCGGCACGCTCTGCGCCGGGGTCCCGCTCGAAGGCCACCCAGCCCGCGATTCCACACATCGTCTCTTCCTCCCCTCGCCCGTCAGGCCGGCAGCGCGCCGAGCTGTCGATGCAGCCCGAGCAGGTCCATCTCGTCCCAGTGCTGGGCGAACAGGCCGTCTTCGACGAGGAAGATGTCGATGAGCCCCACCGAGAAGCGCTTGCCGGACGGCGGGATGTCCAGGATCGGGCCGACCTGCCGGCCGCTGAAGGTCATGCGTGCGACGACCTTGTCCCCCTCGACGACGAGGTCGTCCAGGGTGAGCCGCAGATCCTCCACCGACGCCGCCCAGCGACGGACCGCCCCCCGCATCCCTTCGATACCGCGCTCGACCGCCGGGTTGGGGTGCCGGTAGTCCGGATGCAGACAGCGGTCCAAGTGCTCCGGATCTCCTTCGTTGTACGCCGCCAGGAAATGGTCCATGAGGTGCAGCGCGGCTTCTCGGTCCACGGGTGGTCGCCTTCCGGTGTACTGATCAGGGATTGCCGTCGGGAGTCGGCTCGGCGAGCCGGTCCAGACGGGGCGGGTGTGTCGGGGCCACCTCGGCACCGAGCGTGGTCGCGGCGATCAGGTCACATGCGTCGGCGTTGCTGTACGGATGCATGGTCCCGGCCCGCACGTCCCGGTGGGCCCGCTCGTACAGCGAGCCGGGCCGCAGCGCCGGCGTGCCGATGATCCTGATCACCCGGTCGACGATCTCCACGGCGTGGTTGGTGCCGACGGTCTTGGCCAACACGACGCGTGCCGTGCCTTGTTGGATGCTCAGGTCGTTCCACAGGCCGTTGCCCATGACCTCGCGGGTGGTCCGTTCGATGAGTGCGCGGGAGGTTTCGAGCAGGGCCTCGCACTCGCTGATCTCCGCCCGCACGTAGGGCCGGTCCTCCCAGCCACGGCTCAGGACGTCCCGCACGCACTGCTCGAACGCTCCGACGGCCACGCCGAGATAGACCGCCGCGAACGTGGGCATGGCCCAGCCCCACACGGTCTGCAGCAGCGACCCGTCCAGTGTGCCGACGGGGAAGCTCGTCAGGACGTTCTCCTCCGGCACCATGACGTCGCGGAGTTCGATGTTCTCGCTGCGGGTGGCCCGGAGGGCCGAGGTGTTCCAGGTGCCGTCCAGGACACGGACGCCGGGGCTGTCGGCGGGAATGCGGAACACCAGGACGTGCGGACCGTCCGGGTGTTCCCGGTACTCCGCCATCGACGTCATGTGGGTCATCACGGCCGAGCCGGTACCGAAGGTCTTGTCCCCGGTGACCAGGTAACCGCCGGCCACCTTGCGGGCTTTGGCCCCGGTGCTCCGGACGAGCGCGTGCCCGGGCTCCGCGGTGGCCCCCATGAGGAGCACCCGTCCGTCGACGATGTCCATGAGCATCCGCCGGGCGCGCTCGTCACCCGTGGTCCGCCAGTTTCTGGCCATCTGGCCGGCCATCGAGAGATGCATGTTCACGGCGAGCGCCGTGGAGGCGCATCCGGTGGCCAGCCGCTCCTGGGCCAGGGCCATGTCGCCGAGGGTGCCGCCCAGACCGCCGAGTTCCTGCGGGACGGTCAAGGCCAAATAGCCGGCGTCCCGGAGCTCGTCGATGTTCCGGTGCGGGAACTCGGCCTTCCGGTCGTACTCGGCAGCCCGCTCGCGGAAGGCCGTCGCCAGCTCCTCTGCCATCGCGACGTACCGTTGCCGTGTCGGCTGGGTGATCAGAGGTCGCATAAAGACTCCAGCTGTAGGGGTGCTCACCCGGAGGGTGCCGGGTCCGCGAGGTCGGCCGAGATCAGCCAGGTACGGGCTGCTCCGGGGGTGCCGCGCGGGGGTGTCCTGGGGACCAGCCGCCCTGCCGCCTCGGCCAGATCGCAGGGCTCCCGCACGACGGCATGCCAGCCCCGGTCGGCGAGCCACGCCTCGGGGTCGGCCACACCGGACCGCCAGGGACGCCCCTCGTCCCGCATCTTCCGCAGCCACTCCTGCATCCACGGTGCGCGGTACAGGTCGGTGTTGACCTGCTCCAGGAAGCAGGCGCTGCCGGCGGCGGAGAGCTCGGTCACCCGGTCGACCACCGCATTCACCTGCGGTTCGGTCAGGTAGTAGAGCACTCCCTCGGCCAGCCACGCCGTGGGGAGGTCCCTGCGGAACCCCGCGTCGACCAGCGCGGACGACCAGTCGGCGTTGAGGTCGGCACCGACCGCGACCCGGTGACACCGGTCGGCGGTCAGGGAGGTGCGGGACAGGAAGGCGGCCTTCTCCTCGACCGCCTCGGGCAGGTCCACTTCATAGAGGGTGACGCCCGGTGGCCAGGGAAGTCGGAAGGCCCGGCCGTCCATGCCGGCGGCCAGCACGACGACCTGCCGGGCCGGACCGGTGGTCACGGCACGCAACAGGCACTCGTCGAAGAACGTGGTCCGTACGGCGAGGACGTCGTAGCGGGAACTCGGTTCGGACCGCAGCTGAGCGTAGAGGTCCGGTTCGGTGCGACGGACGAACTCCACCGCGAGCGGGTCCTGGAACAACCGGTCGGGACGGAGCGATTCAGCTGCCCTGGCGCAGGCGATCCAATGGGCGGTCTCGATCAAACTCGACATCGTGCTCTTCTCGCCGGAGCCGGGCGGCGGCGCGCCCGGCAAGGGGCACCACCGGTCCGCGGCTGCCTCAATGGGCTTCGGCCGCGTAGTCGTCGTCCCCGAGTGCTCGGGACAGTCCGCGACGGAGCGACCAGTGCAGGATCTGCGTCTGGTTGTGGCGGAACTGGTTCCAGTAGGCCTCGCCGGCCTTGTTCCTGGTGCGCAGCACGACACCGATGTACGCCTTGCCGCCGTCGACGATGAAGGACATCCGGTGTTCGAGCATCTTGTCCATGTCGCCGAGGAGCACTTCGCGCTCGCTCGCCTCGAACACCTCGTAGGGGCCGAGGTGTTCGCCCACCTTGGGCAGCGGCTGGTCCCGCGTGCTGCGCATGGTGTTGGGCTTGACCCCGAAAGGGCGGAAGACCAGGGCCTGGACGCGGATCCAGAGGTCGACCAGCCAGAACGCCCGCTCCGGTGTCAGGCTGGGGCGGTCCATGGCCAGTCGGGCGAGCTCTCTCGCATCAACCTTTTCCTGGTCCGGAATTAATGATTCCGCTGCTTCGGCGTGGGTGTATTTCCCGCTGTCACGGAATCGCGCGAGAGCCGTGTCGTCCGGTATTGAACAACTAGCTACTTTCATTGCAGATCCCCCAAGTGTGGCACCGATGCCCTCCGGGCTTCAAGGTGCCAATGCGTCCGAAATCAACGACGTGAAGTAACGCATCACCGAGGCGAATCTAACACCTCAAAGTGATCTTCTTGGGGGCTGCCGGAGGATTTTGTCGATGTGGCGTGCGTCACATCATCATGTTCGGGATAGCCCCCTTGTGCGTCAGAAGTCCCGATGCTTATGGTCGGCCTCAGCCGGGTGACAAGAGTCCCGGGGGGCCGGCTGCAAATTTAGTTTTCCGTGGCCGGCTGCGTGCGGCGCGATCGACGCGACCGCAAATTTGCCGAAAGGTAAGGTGAACGGCATGAGCACTGCCGCCATCGTCGGCCAGGAGATTGGTGTCGAGGGCCTGACGGGCCTGGATGTCGATGCCCTGGAGATCAGCGAGTACATGGACGAGACGCTCCTCGACGGCGAGGACCTGTCCGTGACCATGGTCTCCTCCGCTTCGTGCACCACCTGCATCTGCACCTGCAGCTGCAGCTCCTGAACCACGTCGCTGTGCGGGGTCTGACCCCGCGGCCTTCGGTCCTGCCTGCTCCAATCTGGCAGGCCCGAGGGCCCAGCGGCTGAGGAAAAGGAGGGGTGGACGGCATGAGCACTGTTGCCGCCGTCGGTCAGGATGTCGGCGTGGAAGGCCTGACGGGCCTGGATGCCGGCGCTCTGGAGATCAGCGAGACCCGGACGAGACGCTGCTCGACGGCGAGGGCTGCCGTCACGTTGATCAGCTCCGTCTCGTGCACCACCTGCATCTGCTCCGGTAGATGCAGCTCCTGAGCTGATCACCGACGCGGGGTCCGCCCCCCGGCGCCCTCGGACCTGCCCGCTCCAATCGGGCAGGTCCGGGGCTCCGGCTCGGGTGATATTCCCGTGCCAGGGCGATACGGGAGCCGATCGGCGGCCAGGCCGGCGGCCCCTGTCAC
Organism: Streptomyces sp. 2323.1; assembly: GCF_900221035.1. Classification (NCBI taxonomy): domain Bacteria; kingdom Bacillati; phylum Actinomycetota; class Actinomycetes; order Kitasatosporales; family Streptomycetaceae; genus Streptomyces; species Streptomyces sp. 2323.1. The sequence continues at coordinate 4,190,832 of NZ_LT907981.1, forward strand.
CACCTTTACTATGCCTGATCACGGCGTCCGGGGACCACTGAGGTCCAGCCTGTGTTCAGCATTCCCTTTTACGCCCTGCGGCGACTGTTTATCCGGCCATTCATGTGGCCGAGACCAGGTCCATTAATTCGGTCGAGGCGAGGCCGGGCATGGAGCGTGATTTTGGCGTGCGCGGACGGGGTACCGTCACGGCGCCGGGATATGAATTCGGCTTTGACCAGCCATGCTCTGCTTCCGGTAACAGAAAGCTGGTATCACGTGCGACCCGTAATCCTGGTGCACGGTCTATTGGGCACGGAGGATGCTCATTATGCTGGGTGCCGGCGTTGGTGGAGTCACTCCGTTACCGAAATACGTCTTCCGGGCCACGGAGCCGGCGGCGAGGTCCCGTCGCACCCCGCCGCGGCGGCGATAGACCGCGTCCGAGAGGCGATCGGCGAACAGCCGCAACCGCCCGTCGTCGTGGGGCTTTCCTACCTGGGTGCCGCCGTGGCATTCCGGGCCGCGGAGAGAGCTCCGAGCAGGGTGGCCGGGGTCGTCATGTCGGGGTATTCGTTCCTGGTGTCGCCGGACACGCTGAATCGCTGGCTGGCGGGCTTCACCAGGATGGCGGCGCACCAGCAAGGCTCCCGCAACCACTTTGCCGACTTGCATGGCGAGAAGTGGGAGCAGCTGCTCACCGCGACCTTCGACGAGCTTTCCGACGGGTGCCTGCGGCTGCCCGACGTGGAGGACCTCAAGCGCTCCGAGACCCCGGTCCAACTCGTCAACGGGGCGCTGTTGCAGAACGAGCGGAACGCGATCGGTCCGGCGGCGGCCGCGGGCGCCGACGTCGCGGTCGTTGCCGGGGCGGGACACGTCGTGCCGGTGGATGCGCCGCGCGTCTTCGCCGCCACCGTCGAGGAGTTCGCCGCGCGCATCGACGCCGGGCGCACCGCCTTCCATGAGCGGCGGCGCGCCGCCGACCGGGCCGAGCACTCTGACGTCTCTGCAGCGGAAGCCGGGAAAGCCGGGGAAGCCGAGGAAGCAGCCCATGTCTAGCCCGGAGATCAAGTACGCCGGATACGGCGTGGTGCGCGTCTGCTCGCAGCCGGTCGATGTCGTCGCTCAGCTCTCCTCGCGCGAGGTCGCCCGCCTCTGCGACGAGCTCAGGGAGTTGCGGCGCGACTGGCAGGACCGGGCGCCGAGGGTGGCTGAGGAACTCACCTCGCTGGTACCGGTCCTGACCGATCGCGATGAGCGCCGCGCCGTGCTCGCGCTGCGACGACGCCTGCACCGCGCGGCGGACGTGCCGGCGGCCGCGCTCGACGCCCTTGCCCCCTCAGGTGGGGCCGGCGTGGCCGGTGCCGCGGAGTTGCGTGCCCTGGCCGCTGCGCGCGACGACCTCACTGCCCGGTTGGAGGATGCGTACGAGGCGGCGCTCCGCGCAGAGCAGAAGGTGCTCGCCTCCGCGGCCCTCGACCGCTCCCTGCGCGCGGGTGCCCAGCTGAGCGCGGACGGCCTGCTGCACAACATGGACCGTTACGCCACCGCGGTCGCCGACGGCACCGCGCACGGCAAACGGGACCGGATGACCGAGTCCACCGTGATCAACCTGCTGACGCGGAGCGCTCTCAAACCGTCCCCCTTCGGCCAGTTGGTCCACACCCAACCGGTGCTCCTCCAGGAGCACGCGGCGGCCGACGCGCCCACCGCAGCGCTCGACGCGGGCGCGCAGGTGTCCGTCTGCCGGCTGCCCCGCCAGCTCGTGAGCTGGGTGGAACGCTCTCTCGCCGGCCATCCCGCGTTCCGGTCCGCGGCGGTTCTGCGCCGGGCACCGGTGGTGGGATCATCGGGCGAGGGGGTCGTCTTCCTCCTCCGGGGCCGGGACGGCACCCACGAGCCGGCCGCCAAGGAGCGGCTCGTCCGGGTCCCGTCCAGTGCGGTGGTCACGGAACTCCTGGCGCTGTCGGCGGACTCCCCGGTACCCGAGCGGGACGTACGGGCACGGTGCGCCGAGCTTCCCGACGCGGCGCCGACCGCCGTGCACACCGAGCTCGACGCGTTGATCGAGCAAGGCGTCCTCGCCCGCGACCTGGGGGTGGGGGACCAGCACCCGCACCCCATGGCGCGGCTGGTCGCCTTGCTTCCCCAGGACGGCGACGCCGGCCTCCGGGAGTGTGTGGACCGGATGGCCGCCGCCGAGTCCGCGTTCGAGACCGCCGGGCTCGACCGGCGGGAGGAGCTCATCGCCCAGGTCAAGCGGCACGTCGCCGAGGTCGCCGACCGGTGCGGCGTCGCCACTCCACCGATCGATGCGGCACGCACGCTCCTGTATGAGGACACGGTGGTGGCCCGCCCACGCACCGAGGCCGCCGACCGATGGCAGCGGCACCTGCCCGCCTTGTCCCACTGGCACCGACTGCTTCCGCTCTTCGACGACGCCGCCCACGTCCGGGCGATCGTCGCCGACGTGGTCAGGACGCGATTCGGTCCCGGCCCGCATCGGCTCCTCACCCTGTTCGCGGCGCTGTCCTCGGCCAAGGTGCAGCTCCTGCTCACCCAGCGGCTGACCGATGTCTCCGCCCCGATGCCGACGCAACTGCGCACCCTGCAGGACGCGGTGTTCGAGCTGGCCTGCCCCGACGACGGCGCCGAAGCGGTGATCGATCCGCAGCGGGCCGCGGAGCTCGCGGAGAACCTTCCGCCGTGGATACCCCGGTGGTCCAGAGCGAGCTGGAACGTGCAGCACCAGGCGTCCCCCGACGGCGGACTGCTCGTCGTCAACGGCGGCTCGATCGGCTTCGGACGTGCCCTCTCACGGTTCCTCCCCTCCTACGCCGCAGCCGGCGACGGCGGGTTCGGCGAGCTGGTCAGGGCAGAGATCGCCCAGGACGACCGCGCTTCCGCGCCCCTCACCGACCTCTCGGCCGTGCTCGGCATCAATGCCAATGTGCACCCTGCGCTCCTGGGCAGTTACCTCCGCTACCCCTGCGCGACCCCGGAAGAGTGGGGCGGGGACCCCGGCATCTCCCTGGAAGAGTGCTGGGTCGAGTTCGACGAGGGCACGGGCCGGCTGCTGCTCCGCCGGGGCAAGGACGGCCCGGCCCTGCGGCTGGTGATGCTGAACTTCCTGCTCAACGAACTCGCGCCGCGTTTCTACCAGTTCCTCAGCTTCTTCAGCGCGGGCAGCCTGGCCAACCTCGCCTGGTGGGACCGGGTCGATCAGCGCCGGGGTGACCCGAACACCGTCCGCCACTACCCGCGGGTCCGTTCCGGGAGCCTGGTCCTGGCGCGCCGGACCTGGAAGGTGCCCGCCGGTCGGCTCCCGGACGTCGCCACCCGGAACGGCGCCGACGCGTTCGCGGAGGTGCGGCGCTGGCGGGAGTCGCTGGGGCTCCCGGACCGTGTCTTCTACCGCGGGTTCACCCTCCCCGATCCGCTCGTCCCGGTGTCGGAAGAGGAGCAGCACACCTGGGCGAAGACGCTCGCACGTTTCCCGACCTCGGCCGAACGCAAGCCCACCTTCCTGGACTTCACCAGCGTCACCAGCGTGCGCGCCTGGCAGCGGGCACTGCGCCGGTGCGAGGGCGACATGACGTTCCAGGAGTGCCTGCCGACGGTGGGCGACGACGGTGCACAGGGCCACGGCGACCGGCTCACCGAGGAGTTCATCATCGAGACCACTGAGGGGGCACGGTGAGTACCCACACTGCGCACTCCTGGCTGTCCTGCCACGTCTTCCACCACGGCGACACCGATCCGTTGCTCACGGATCTCCTCCTGCCCATGGTCGACGACCTGCGCCGCGCGGGACGCCTGGAGCGCCACTTCTACCTGCGCCACTGGGAGCGCGGCCCGCACGTCCGGCTCCGGATGCAGGTGCCACCGGAGCAGCACGACGACGTCCGGGCCGAGGTCGAGCGTCGGATCGTCGACTACCTGGAGCGGCATCCCGGCCCCGCTGATACGGATCCGGTGCGGCTGGGGGAAGCGCTCCGCCACCTCAGCGAGCTGGAGCACGGCGACGCCTCCGACGCCCTGGTGCGGACCCCGGAACCGCCGAACACGGTCCGCTGGATCGCCTACCGGCCCGAGACGGCCAAGTACGGCGGACCGGAAGGCGTCGAGATCGCGGAGGACGTCTTCCACGCGAGCTCGCTGCTGACCGGGCAGGTGCTCCGGCTGGTCCGCAACGACCGGGCGCGCCTGGGGGTCTCCCTCCAACTGCTGCTCCTGGCCTCGCGGGCGCTGGGCTTCGGGCGGGACGACCGCGCCCTCTTCCTCCGCACCTATCACGAGCGCTGGGCCGCCTACGTCTCCGACGACCGCCTGCTTGCCGCCTGGGACGAGCAGTACCAGTTGCAGCGCGCGGACTACGCGAAGCTCATCGCCGGCCTGGACACCGGCGAACCCATCGGCAAGGGACTGGGCGAGCGGTGGGAGCGCACGCTCGCCCAGGCCATCGAGCGGCTGCGTCCGCTCGTGGCGGCAGGGCGGGTGTGGCCGGCGGAGACCGACCGCTCGGCGCCCCCCGTGGTGGCGCTCGCGGCCCTCGTCAGCCAGTACCTCCACACCACCAACAACAGGATGAACGTCCGCCCGCAGGGCGAATGCTTCGTCGCCTACCTGGCCTGCCGGGCGGCGGAGGAGCAGCGCGCGAGCCAGCCTGGCCCGGCGGCACACGACGACAGGGATGAGTGCCATGTCCAGCAGTGAACAAAAGGATCTCACCGTCAGCGTCCCGTGGTCGGTGCAGGAAGACCTCCTTCTCGACGTGGCCGCGCCCACGCTGGAGGAGTCGGTGGCGCTCGGCGAGACGGCGTCGTGGTTCTACCTGCGGGAAAATTATGGCGGCCGGCCGTTCCTGCGGTTGCGTTTCGCGACGGAGAGCCCGTCGGTCGAACGCCGCCTGAAGTCCCGGATCATGGAGCACATCGGGCCCGCGGGAACCGATGACGCCTTCGAGCACCAGCCGTACAACCACGAGCACGACTGGCTGGGCGGCGAAGCCGGACTGGGGCTGGCGGAGGCGTTCTGGACCGAGACCACTCCGTTGGCGCTGCGGACCCTCCGTGCCACGCGGGGCGATCGAGCGCTCCGCCTCGCCGTGGCCTTCGACTTCCTCGTCTGCAGCGGCCTGCTGCTCGCCCCCCATCTGCCGCCGCCCGTCGCCAAGTTCGGCTTCAAGGCCGGCTACCTCTCCTACCTGGCGACGTTCGAGGGCTACATGCTGCTGATCCGGGACCCGGAGGGCACCCGGGCCAAGCACGCCCAGCGGTACGAGCAGAACCGCAACCTGTTGCGGCCGCGCCTGCGCGACCTGGTCGAGCAGATGCAGGACCCCGACGGTGAGCTGGCCGACGTCCCCGAACTGGCCCGTGAGTGGTCGGTGCGGCTGCGCAGCTATCTCCCGGACATCCGGAAGGGCTTCGACGAAGGCCGCTTCTACCTCTACGCCACCCCGCGGAAGGCCGAAACGGCCAAGCTCACCCCGTCGCCCGACGGCCTCTACCGCAGGCCGAAGGTGGAATGGCTCGCCGACCTGCCGGAGCCCCCGGTGGCCGGCATCCACCGGGCCATCGCCGACAACACGTACTACCAGGGCATGATCCGCGAGGATCGCCGGTTCCTGGCCTCCCGGCTGGCCCAGGCGTACACCAACTGGCACCTCTACCGGCTGGGCTTCCTGCTGGCCGACCGGTACACGCTCTTCTACCTGATCGCCCGCGCCTTCGAGGAGGAGTACGACCTCGACGCGGCAGAGCTCATCCGGTCGGTGCAGCCGGAAGCCGAGGTCTCCGGATGACGGCGGCCGATACCGGCGCACCGCCGCTCTCCGGCGACCCGTCGGAGAGCGGACCGTTCGACGACGCGGGCGTGGACGGCTTCGTCCGCAGGCTCCGCGGCAGTTACGAGGAGGTCCACCCGCAGCACTGGCAGATCGACTGGCGGAACATCCCCAGCCCCTTCCGCTGGTACGTCGACCTGCCCCGGCGGGACCTGCCGACGATGTCGCGGGCGGTCGCGGCCGGTGGCCCCGCCGGGGAAGCCGCGTTCGCCGCGTCCGACCCGGCCACCCGGCTCGGCGCGCTGCTCCAGGCCGGCTACGGCCTGACCGGTGTGCGGTGGTATCCCGACGGCATCGCCAAGAGCAGCCCCGAGGAGCCCACGCCGGTCCACCGCAACCCCCACTACCAGCTCCGCCGCGCCATGCCCTCGGGCGGAGTGACGTACCCCGCCGAGTGCTACGTGGTCACGGCGGGCACGGAGGGCCTGGACGCAGGGATGTACCACTACGACGCGGTGCGCCATGCCCTGGCGGTGCTGGCCGGCGGCCGGCCGCCGACGGAGCTGACGCCCCCGGCGGGAAGCGTGCGGATCGTCCTCACCCAGCCGCTGTGGAAGAACTACTTCAAGTACGGCGACTTCTCCTACCGGCTCGGCGCGATGGACACCGGGGCGGTGGTCGGTCAGTTCGCGCTCGCCGCCCGGTCGTGGAACCTGCGCGCTCGTGTGGCGTTCGGCGTGGACGAGCGGCGGATCACGGACCTTCTCGGGCTCGATGCCGAGGAAGAGGCCGCCCCGGCCGTGGTGGACATCGCGTTGGGGGACCCGGCCGAGGCGGAGCGAGGGCGGGCCGTCGGCGCGGCGGCTCCGGTCGGACGGCCCCGCTGGCTGGGGGCGTCCGCGCCTCCCGGCCCCACCACCGGTACCCGCCGCATGCACGCCGCCTGCCTGGCGGCCGGACGCCCCGGCCGGCCGATCGACCTCCCGCCCGTCGCGCTGGAGGACGTGGCCGACCGGGTGGACGCGGAGCTGCCCGCGGTATCCGGACGGCCGGTGTCGGTCGCCGACTCCTGGGCCCGGTCGGCCCTCGGTGAGCAGCTCCGGGGCTCACCGCTCCCCGCGGACGTCCTGGCGGACTGGCTGACCACGGTGCTCGCCCCGCTGGACTGCGACGCGACCGGGAGCGGGGACGGCAACGGCCTGACGCACCCGCGGTGCGTGCTGGTCGTCCGGTCCGTGCCGGGGGTGCCCCCGGGGGCCTACGTGCCGCACCAGGACGGCCGCCGGCTCGCCCGGCTTGCCGAGGGGGACTTCGGGCCAGTGGTCCAGCGGAGCATGTTCGCGCATTACATGAACGTCGGGCAGGCACCGCTGATCGCCGTCATGGTCGGTGCCACCGAGCCGCACCGCGGTGCCAGTGGTCCGGTCGGCTACCGCACCCAGCATCTGCTGGCGGGCGTCCTCGCCCAGCGACTGGCCGTGTGCGCGGCGCGGGACGGCAGGTCCGCACACCCGGTGCTGGGCTTCGTCAGCGGCGTGCTCGACGAGGCGTTCGGACTGGGGGCCCGACGCCTGACGTCCTTGCTGATGGTCCCCGTGGGCGGCTACCGCCGGGGCCTGTATCTGGAGAACAGTCTGAGTCCGCTCGCCGCACCGGCGGGCGACGGGGGTGGGATATGACCGGCACTGTGCTGCGTCTGCGCGCCGATGCCTACTACGTACCGGTGCCGAACGGGGTGTGGATCCGTACGACGGACGGATCGTTCACCCTGAGCGGCAAGACGGTCGCGACCTGGGTGGAGAAACTCGCCCCCCTCCTGGACCGTGGCGTGGTGCCCGACGAGCTCCTCGGCGCGCTCAAGCCCGAGCAGGCCGCCTTCGTGGACACCCTCCTGAAGGCGTTGGAGCAGCGGAAGGTGCTGCGGCGGGAACCCGTCGAGGAAGGGTCCGACGACCCGGAGTCGGCCCGTCTCTTCCCGCAACAGGCGGAGTTCCTGCGCCACTTCATTCCCCGTCCTGCGGAGGGATTCGCCCGTGCCCGGCGGCACCCGCTGGCCGTGGCGGGCCCCGTCGAGCGGGTGGGGCCGTTGGCGACGACGCTGATGGAGACCGGCTTCGGCGACATCATGCTGCTGGACACGGCCCCGGAGAAGGAACTGCAGGAGCTCGCGGAGGACTTCGGCCGGCAGGGTGCGCCCATACGCCTGTCCGGTCCGGACGGGGACCTCGAAGGACGGACCGTGATCGGGGTCTTCTCCCCGGGAGAAGAAGACGATGCCTGGCGGTTGCTGGACCGGGCCGAAGCTCTCGGCAGTGGCGCCTGGGCAGCGCTGGTCCGCGGCCAGGCGATGCTCCTCAAGGGGCAGGTGCCCCGGTCGGGCCGGGCCTGCATACGCTGCGCTTGGCGGCGTCTGGCCCACCAGGCCGTCGAGCTGCCGCAGTCCGACGGGCTGGGGCACGTACCGGTGTCGGTGGCGGCCACCGTGCTGGCACAGGAGGTGTTCCAGTACGTCGCCGGCGGCGACGACGCCGTGCTGGGTGAGGGCGTGGTGGTGGACCTGACCCGGCTCAGCATCTGGCGCACGGACGTCGATCCGGACCCCGGGTGCCCCGGGCATGCGGTGCACGCCGGCCCGGCGGACCCGTCGATCGCTCCGGCGGCCCGTCGGCGGACCCGGTACCCCGAATCGGTCTTCGGTGCGCGGTGCTTCGGCCCGCTGTTCTCCTGCACCCCCGAACAGCTTCCGCAGTTCCCCCTCACGGCGCTGCGCCTGCGGATCAACCCGCCGGGGCGCGACGAGCCGACCGGCTCGGCCGGCGGCCCGGTCATCGTGGCGGAATCCGTGGCCGACGCCCGCGCCGAGGCCGCATTGACCGCGGTCGAGGCGACGCTTCCCCCAGAGGGCGACGCCGTCGTGGGCGTGGGCCAGGACAGCGGCGAGGCACGTGCCCGCGCCCTGCTCCGCTGGGCGGACGCGGCGCTGGACGACGCGGCACTGGACGACGCGGGTGCGGAACGCCGGCAGGGCACGGTCCGCTCCGAGCGGGCCCGCGCGCTGGCCGAACTGGCCGGCAGGGACGTCGACCTCAGCACCGGGCGCCATCCGAGCGGACTGTGGCGGGCCCGGGTGGACGGCACCGTCACCCGGACCGGCTTCGACCCCGACCAGGCGGAGGAGCGCGCACTGATGGCCGCACTGGCGCTGGGACAACTCGGGCAAGAAGACGAGGTGCCGGCCGTGACGGCGTGGACGGGAACGGTCCCGGCGGAGCGCCGGGTCGACGAGATCGCGTCCGCGCTCGGCCTGGCCTGGCGCGAGGCCGCCCTCCCGCCGCTGGTCGCCGCCGACCTGACCGGGGTCGTCCTGGCTTCGGGACACGCGGTATGAGTGAAACGCTGACGTCGCCCAGCCGGGCGCCGCGCCTCCCCGACGACCCCGCGGCGGAGTTGCGCCGTCTGGTCGGCGACGCCGTCGAGGTCCGCACCGTGGACGGCGTGCCCGCGGCCGTGGACGGCGTGCCCGCGGCCGGGGACGGCGTGCCCGCGGCCGGGGACGGTCGCCCGGTCGTCGTGGTGAACCTCGACTGGGATGCCGACCTCTCGGACCTCCCGGCGGCGGACACGGTCGTCCTGCCCGTTTACGGGCTCCGCGGCCGCGTCGTCGTCGGCCCGGTGATGCGCCCCGGTCACCCGGGGTGCCCGCAGTGCCTGGCGCTGCGCGTACGGGCGGCAGACGGTCCCGAGGGCGTTCCCACGGGGACAGAGGCCGTCCCGCGCCGGCTGTCCGCACGGCGCGGCGGCTGGCTGCCGCCCGGAGTCGAGCGCCTGGTGGCTGCTGTGGTGCGGGCCGAGGCGGAGCGGCTGGCCGCCGGCGCGTCCCCGCGCGGCGTCGAGGCCGCCTTCGCGGTCGGGCCCGCGCGGTTGACCGGCGACTGGCACCCGGCGCTCCCGCACACCTTGTGCACCTCACCGCACTGCCTGGGCACCCGCCGCCCGCTGCCGCCACCGCTTCCCGACCTCTCCAGGCCCCTCCCCACGACCGGCGTGGGCTCGGCCCGACGCGTCCCGGCCGCCCGGTACGCCGACCGGCTGGAGCAGGAGTACCTCGACGCGTGGTCGGGCATCACCAGGTCCGCCGCGGTCGGCGACCGGGCCGCCCTGCCGTCGACGCAGGTGCGGGTGCCCACCGTCTGGGGATTCGACGAGGTCGCGATCGGGCGGGCCGAGGACTACGCGGGGGCGCGGCCCGCAGCGATCCTGGAAGGACTGGAGCGGTACGCCGGGTGGCACTGCGGCGGTCGCGACCCCGTCCGCTTCGCTGCGTTCGCCGAGCTCGACGACGCGGTCGACCCCCGCTCCCTGCTCCTGCACCCCGATGAGGCGTACCAGCAGCCCGGATTCGAGTACACGCCGTTCACGCCGGACACCCGGACGGGGTGGGCCCAGGCGTACTCGGCGCACACCGGACGGCCGGCGCTGGTGCCGTTCCACGTCGCGTATTACGGCGCGACCAGGCGCCCGGACACCGGCCCGAGGTTCGTCTACGAGAACTCCAACGGGTGCGCACTGGGATCCGGGGTGGAAGAGGCCCTGCTGGCCGCCTTGTTGGAGGTGGCCGAGCGCGATGCCTTTCTGTGCGCCTGGTACTCCGGGACGCCCTTGCCGGAGATCGACCTCGGCCGGCTGACGGGCGAAGCCGCCCGAGCCGTGCAGACGGTGCGGCACCGTACCGGCCGTGACCTTCGGGCCTTTCGGGCCCTCGGTGCCTTCGACGTCCCCGTGGCCCTGCTCGTCTCGACGTCACCCGATCCGGAGCGGCCGGCGACGCTGGTCACCGCGGGCTCGGGACTCACGGTGGAGAAGGCGCTGCTCGGGGCCGTCCACGAGATGGCCGCCGCCGCGCCGGTGATCACGGTGGAATACCAGCGCCGCCGCCCCGAGTTGGAGCAGGCTCTGGGCGCCCCCGATCTCGTGCGCCGCATGGAGGACCACGCCCTGGTCGGAGCCTTGCCCGGGGCCCGGCCGCGGTTCTCCTTCCTCCTGGACGGGACACCGCCGGCCCCTTCGCCCGCCGTGACCTCCCTTCAGCCGACCGGCGACGTCGCAGCGGATCTCGCCGCGATGCTCGCGGCAGCGCGGCGCGACGGACACGAGGTCTTCGTCGTGGACCACACCACCAGCGAACTGGATCGCCTGGGCCTGAGCTGCGTGAAGGCGATCGTGCCGGGGACGGTGCCGATGACCTTCGGCCACCGGCATCGACGGCTGCCGCCGCCCCGGACCCTGCAGGCGTTCCGGGCCAGGAACGGCATGGGCCCCGTTGAGTTCCCCATCGAGGAGGTACGGCATGAGCCGCACCCATTCCCCTGAGACCGCAGCCTCGACCGCCCCCGCGGAGACTCCCGAGGGGCTGAGCCCCCTGCCCAATGGCCTGGGCTGGGTGGTCAGCAGTCGCTCCCTGACGGTCCGGCTGCTCGGCGATCACCGGCTGGGCGTCCTGGAACCGCAGCCGGTCATGGCCCACCTCGTCACGAAGCTGTCCGACGAGCTGCGCCCCCAGGTCGACGAGATCGCCGCGTTCGCCGAACGCGTCATGCTGCAGACCGGCCCCGCACGCCACCAGGTGCTCCGCAAGGCGTTCGGCGGATTCTTCGATGCCGACGCGATCGAGGCCCTCACGCCGGACCTGCGGGCGGCCGCCCAGGACATCGTGCGCCGGTTCGCGGCGGCCGGGGGCGGCGAGTTCATGACCTCGGTGGCGTTTCCGTACGCGGTCCGCATCGGGGCGCGGCTCATCGGCTTCAGGGACGACGACTACCGGCGGCTGCACAAGCTGAGCCAGCAGGTCGCGCTGGTCGCCTACGCCGCCCGGCTCGACGACCCCGCGGAGGCGGTCCGTGCGGGCCATGCCGCGCTGGTCCGGGTCCGGGAGATCGTCGCGGCCGCCCGGGCGGCCGCGCCCCCGGCTTCGGTGCTCGGCGCCTGGCACGCCGGGACGCTGGACCTGCCGGACGAGGACATCGAGGCCAACGCCGTGATGCTCGTGCAGGCCTCCCTGGAAACGGTGGCCGGCATGCTCGGGAACGCCGCCGTGCGGATCCTCGGCACGCCGGGGGCGCTCGCCGACGCCGTGAGCCGGGAGGATCTGATCGAGGAAGCCCTCCGTGCGGAGCCCCCGCTCAAGACGCTGGAGCGGGTGGTCCAAGAGCCGTTCCACCTGGACGGTCACGAGTTCCGGTCCGGCCAGGTCATCTCGGTCCGGGTCGCGGACGCCAATCGGCTGGACGACGACCCGGTGGCCGGCCGGGCGCTGTTCTCCTTCGGGTGGGGTGCCTACCGCTGCCTCGGCGCCCGACTCGCCCGCCACCAGGCGCGGGAGCTCTTCCAGGCGCTGCACCACCTCGCGCCGGATGCCGCGCCGGCCGACGAGGAGATCGAGCGGGTCCGGCACATCCGCTTCGACATGCCACGGCGGCTCCGCGTGGTGTGCTCCCCGCCGGCGGCCGACGGTGCGGCGCTCACCCGCGTGCTGACCGAAGCACTCGAAGAGGACGACCTCGACCGGCCGCTGACGTCGTTGGAGCGCGAAGTGACGTTCGTGGTGCTGAAGGAGAACGGCGTGATCGTCCCCGAGGAACTCCGGGGCCCGACGACCATCAGGGAGTGGGTGACATGGGCGATCTCGGAGCATGGCTGAAGCAGGCCGAACCCGTGCTGCGCGGCTCCCACGCGGGGGTGGTGACCGAGCGCGGACGTCACTCCTGGCCTTCGCTGCTGGCGCGGGCCGAGGAGCTGGTGGCAACACTTCCCGAGGTGCCGCACGGATGGGTCGTGCCCTCCAACGGCGGCGAACGGTCGATCGTCGGGCTGCTCGCGCTCGGCCTGATGGACCCCGCGCCCCGCTGGGTGCTGGGCGACCCCGCTCAGTGGGGCGCCGCCGGGCCCGAGGCCGTGGGCGACGGGGAACTGCTGGTGGCCGGGCCGCATGCGGCGCCACCGCCCGGTGTGGACGGCCCCACCTACGCCACGGCGTCGTCGGGCACCACCGGGCGGCCGAAACTGCTCTTCGGCCGGCCCCACGGGGTGGCGTCCGCAGTCGAGTTGTACGTCGACGGCATGCCGGAGTACGCCGCGGCCGAGGTGTTCGCCACGTGCGCCGCGATCGATTTCGCGGCTGCCTTCTACATGGTGGTCGCGCCGGCCGTGCTGCTCGGCCGCGACCTGGTGCTGTTCCGGCCGAGTGCGTGGGAGACGGCGATCCCCGAGCTGGCCGGGCGGCCGGGGGTGTGCCTGGCGCCGCCGGCGCTCGCCGTGCTGGGCGCCCGGACAGCGGCGGGGCAACGCACCTTCTCCGACACGTGTTTCGTCCCCGCCGGCGGTGGCCTCACCCCGGAGCGGGCGGAGCGCATCAGCACGGGATTCCCCGGCAGCGGGTTCCTCACGATGCTCGGTTCCACCGAAACGGGACTCGTCACCGTCGACCGTGCGGTGCACGACGACGGCTACGTGGGATCGCCGCTGCCGGGCAAGCCGGTGTGGCTGGAGGACATCGGGCCGGACGGGGTCGGCACGCTGTGGACAAGGGGCCCCGACACCCGGTTCGCGGTGACCGGGGGGCGGCTGACGACCCGGCCGGACGGCGCGGTGACCACCGGTGATCTCGTCCATCCGGCCGACGGCGGCTTCGTCCTGGACGGCCGCAAGGACGACTTGGTCAAGGTCGACGGCGTCAGTGTCTACCCGCGGGAGATCACCGCCGCCGTCCGGGCGCTGCCCGGCGTCAAGGACGCCTCGGTATCCGTCGACCGCTCCCGGTCCGGCGATCGCCTGACCGTCATCGCGATGGGCGACGTCACCGAAGACCGGGTCCGCGACGCCTGCCGACGACTTCCCGCCCCCGTGACACCGCACCAGGTCGTCTGCCGGCCGGCCGACGAGGCCGCCTATGACGCACGCGGCAAGGTGCTTCGCTGAGAAAGAACGTGATGGCATGACGACCGGACCCACTCGTGCGGCAGTCACCGAGGCATTGCTGAGGTGCCCGGCACCCCTCTACGAACGCATGCACCGCCAGGGCCCCTTGGTGTGGAGCCGACCCGACCGGACCTGGGTGGTGACCGGCTACGAACTCGCGCGTCTCGTGTTGCGCGATCCCCGCTTCCGCCTGCCCGGCCCGCCACCGGAGTCGGAGTGGTCGGAGAACGGCAGCCACGCGGGCTTCTTCCAGAGCATGCTGCTGGCCTCGGAGGGAGACCGCCACGCCCGCCTGCGCCGATTCCTCGGACGCCTCTTCACCCCTCGGGCGGTCCGCGCCCGGACCGTTCGGATCGAGGCCGCCATGGCAGCGCTCCTGGACGACGCCGAACGGTGTCCGACCATGGACGGCGTCGCCGAGATCAGCGCGCGCCTGCCGGTGAGCGTGATCGGCGACCTCGTCGGGATCCCCGAGGGCGACCGCGACGAGGTCAGTGAGCTCTGCCGAGTGATCAGCAGGGGCGGCGGCGTGGCGTCCGGGCAGCCCTCCGGGGACGAGGTCGGCCAGGCGCTGACGCGGGTGGACGAACTCGGCCACCTCGTCAAGCGGTGGATGGCCACCCCGGACCGCCTCATGCCCGACTCCGTACTGGCACTCGCCGTCGACGCGCGGGACACGTCGGAGGCGCTGTCCGACACCGAGGTCCTCGCCAACGTCTTCAGCCTCTACATCGCCGGCCACGACACCTCCCGCAACATGCTCAGCGGCCTGTTGCTGCGCCTGGCCACCCACCCCGGGCTGCTGGCGGGCCTGTCGGCCGGCGAGGTGGACACCTCGGCAGAGGTGGACCGGCTCCTGCTGGGCGAATCCCCCCTCACGTTCACCGTCCGGGTGGCACAGGAGGAATGCACCCTCGAAGGGGAGTGCATCCGCCCCGGCGACATGATCAGGGTGATGCTCGGCGCGGCCAATCACGAGCTGCTCACGAGCGACGCGAAGGCCGACCACGCGGGGGTCAGCTTCGGCGAGGGACGCCACGTGTGCCTCGGCGCGCACCTGGCGCGCACCGAGGGCCGGGTGTTGCTGGAAGCGGTCGGCCGGCGGTGGTCCGGGCTCCGGCTCGCGGCCGAGCCCGCATGGACGCCGCACTTCCTCCACCGGGGACTGGACAGCCTGCCGCTGGAGATCGCATGGCGGCAGTGAGCGGGTACGACGCACCACCGGCCACCGACCGCGTCACCCTGGGCCCGGTCGCGGTGCGCCGGCGGTGCCGGCTGCCGGGTTCCGTCGTGAGGGATCTGGGCAGCGACGGGGTGTGGCAGGCGGCCGGAGCCTGGGCCGCTGCCGAGGACGCCTCGCACAGCCGTGGCGCCGTGCTCGCCGACCACCTCGGCACGCTGGTGCCGACGGTGCGCGCGGAGCAGCGCCGGGACGTGCTGCGGGCGCGTCGCGCCGCGTTCAACGCCCGGCCGCTCCCGACGGGGCTGCCGGTGGACGCGGCCACCGCCGACCGGATCGCGGAGTACACGCGCACGCTGGCCTCCCGCGACACGTCCGAACGAGACCTCGGCCTGGCCCTGGAGACACTGGCCCGGACCGCCGGCGCGACCGTGGACGCGGTGCTGCGCGACCCGGACATCGCCTGGTCCGTCGAGCTGTCGGTGCCCGGCCTGCTGGCCGCCGGACCGGTCGGCGTGCTGGCGGCGACCGCGGGGAAGAAGACCCGGCGCAGAGCCCTCACGCTGCTTCGCCTGGTGCACCGCGCCGCGACCAAGCCCACGCCGTTCGCCGGATTCGCCACCACCGACATGCTCTTCCGGGGTGCGTCGACGACCCCGCCGCGCAGCCACGTGCGGGTGGATCGCGCCGTGGTCGAGTGGGTGCGGCAGTGGATCGCCACCGGCGGCTACCGGAGCCTGCGGCCGGAGCTTTTGTGGCTCACCGCCAACCCGAGCGCGGCGGTCCGCGAACACCCCGACGGCCTGCGCGTGACCTGGCTGGTGAACGGCGCGAACGGCACCGAGCGGGTGCTGTCCGCGCGGTGCGGAGCGGCGCTTGCCGGCACGCTGCACCAGTTACGGGACCCGGTCCGCCTGGACACCGTCGCGCCCGGTGGCGCGCTGCCCGACACTCTTGCCCGCCTCATCGAGCGCGGGCTGCTGGAGGCCGGACCACGCCTGCCGACCCACGGCCGCCGGACGCTGTGCGCGGTGGCCGGCGCCACGGCCCCGGCGCCGGGCTCCGAGGGGGAGGGGGCCCGGCGTGCCCAGGACGTGCACGACGCGCTCTGCGCGTTGCGCGACGCGGAGGACGCGTGCGCCACCGCCGGTGCGGCGCGCACCGCCGCACTGCGCAGCGCGAAGGAGGGTATCGCTGCCCTCTCCCACACCCTGGGGATCGGCGTCCGGACGGCCGACCGTGCGGCGGTCAGTGAGGACGTCGTGGGAGTCCGGGCCGACGACGGCATCCTGCGGACCTCCCCGGAGGTGCTCGCCGACCTGGGCCGGGTCCAGCGCATCGTGCCGTTGCTCAGCTTCGAGCTGCCCTTCCAACTGGCCACCGTGATCGCGTTCCGGCGTCGCTTCGGGTCGGATCCGGTGCCCGTGCCGACGGCGTACGAGTGGTTCCTCGACGCGGGCCGTAAGGAAGCCGATGCCCTGCTCGTCGACTGTGGAGCCGAGGAGCTGGCGGCGGTGCTCGCACTCCGTCAGCGGCTCTTCGACGGGCTTCGCGCGGCGGCGGGCCGGCCCGGCGCGGAGGTGAGATGCGATCCCGGCCTGCTGGACGCGGTGGCGGCGGGGCTGCCGGACGCCGTCATGGACCTCGCGTGCGCGGCGTGGCCGGTACAACTCGCCGGGGACCAGGTGGTGGTCAACGGAGTCGGCACCGGCTATGGACGTTTTGCCGCCCGGGTCGCCGCCGACCTCGACACGTCCCGGATCGCCGAGTTGCGCGCGTGGGCGGCGAGCGCGGAGACGCCACAGGAGGGCGGGGTCCCGGTCGACGTCTCCGCATTGCTCGGGGCCACGGTCAACGAGCATCCGCTGCTGCTGCCCGCCGCGCTGAGTTATCCGGGACGGGCGCTGGAGTGTGACCCCCAGGCCCGCATCGACCTGTCCGCCTGTGTCGCGCAGGCGGTGGGGGGCCGGATGCTGCTGTTCAGCGACCGCTTCCCGGGACGACCGCTGTTTCCGGTCCCGCACAACTCGACCCTGGCCACCGTGGCGCCCGGGCTGTACCGGTGGCTGAGCCGCTTCGGGCCGGCGTCCGGCGCGACGCTCGCGCTGTGGGATCACGTGGACGCCTTGGCGGAGCCGGAGTCCTCGGCCACCGTCCGCCACTACCCGCGGCTGACCCTGGGGCGCCTCGTCCTGAGCCGGCGCACCTGGAAAGTCCCTGGTGCTGCGCTCCCCAGCGGGACGCCGGCGGGGACCGCCCAGGGGGCACTGGCCTGGCATCGCTGGTGCGCGCGAACGGGCGTGCCCCGACGGTCGTTTCTGCGCACCACGACGCTCCCGGACCCCTGGGACGTGGTGCGTGGCCGGGCCGACAAACGCCCGGTGATGGCCGCCCGTTCCGCCTCCGGCGCGGGGATCCGTAAGCCCCTTTACGTCGACCTGTCCCAGCCCCTGTGCTGGCCGGCCGCGGCGGTTGCCCCAGGGGACACCCTGACCTTCACCGAACCGCTGCCCGACCCCATCGACGCCGACCCCGACGGTCACGTCACCGAGTACGTCCTGGAGACCTCCCAGCCCCCGCGCGTATCGACTGCGGGCGGCGCCGGCGCCCGGCCGTAAGAAGGAAGCCAATGGAACACAAAGGCATCATTACGCTGATCAACCCCAACCAAATTTATCCGCCTATCGCGCCCTATGCGCTGGACGTATTGACCACGGCGCTCGAGGCCGCGGGATTCGAAACGCACGTACTGGACCTGACGTTCCATGTGGCTGACTGGAAACAAACGCTCCGGGAGTACTTCCGAACCAGCCGCCCGTTGCTGGTCGGCGTCACCTGCCGCAACACCGACACCGTGTACGCCTTTGAGCAACGCCCGTTCATCGACGGGTACAAGGCGGTCATCGACGAGGTCCGCGGGCTGACCGCGGCTCCTGTCATCGCCGGTGGCGTGGGGTTCTCGACCATGCCGTTCGCCCTGGTCGACTACTTCCATGTCGATTTCGGTGTGAAGGGACCGGGCGAGAAGATCATCTGCGACCTGGCGCAGGCCCTCTTCGAGGGGCGCAGTGCCGACCACATCCCGGGACTGCTCATCAACCACGGCCCCGGGCAGGTCACCAGGGTGCCCCCGCCCGTGCTGAACTCACGCACGGCAGCCGCTCCCGTGCCGTTGGCGGCCCCCGCGCCCCTGTCGTACGGCGCCGTCGGCCATTACGAGAGCCGGGCGTGGCAGGCGGAGACCGAACGCTCCTACACCCGGCGGTCCGGCGAGCCGTACAAGATCGACAACCTGCGCTACTACCGGGAGGGGGGCCTGGGCAGCATCCTGACCAAGAACGGCTGCGTCTACAAATGCACGCAGTGCGTGGAGCCGGACGCCAAGGGCACGCAGTTCGCGCGCCGTGGCGTGGCCGCGGTGGTGGACGAGATGGAGTCCTTGACCGCCCAGGGCATCTACGACCTGCACACCACGGACAGCGAATTCAACCTCTCGATCTCCCACAGCAAGAGCCTGCTGCGGGAGATCATCAGGCGCCGGGAGGGTGACATGGCCAGTCCGCTGCGCGACCTCCGGCTCTGGGTCTACTGCCAGCCCGCGCCCTTCGACGAGGAATACGCGGAGCTGCTGGCGGCCGCCGGCTGTGCGGGGGTGAACGTCGGCGCGGACCATGTGCGCCCCGAGATGCTCGACGGCTGGAAGGTGACCGGGAAGGGCACGCGCTACTACGACTTCAGCGACACGGTACGGCTGGTGGAGCTCAGCCACCGCTACGGGATGCTGACGATGGTCGAGGCGCTGTTCGGCATGCCGGGAGAAAACCTTGAGACCATGCGCGAGTGCGTCGACCGGATGATGGCGCTGGACGCGACGGTCACCGGCTTCAGCCTCGGGCTTCGGCTGTTTCCCTATATGGATCTGGCGATCTCTTTGGCCGAGCAGTGTGACGGGGTCCGTACGGTCCCCGGACTGCAGTCCAACAACGCGACCCGGCCGATCGTCCTGAAGCCGCTGAGGAAATGCAGCAGCCCCATCGAGTACGAACGGCAGTTCATGTTCGACGAATCCGGGGAATTCCGGCTGGTCTGCTACTTCTCTCCGGACCTCCCGGAAGCTCCGGGAACGGTGGGCAGCCCCAATGGAATCTGGCGGGCCTCGGTTGACTTCCTCTGGGACCACATTCCGAAATCCGAATACTATCGAGTGATGCTGCCGACGATCTCCGGCAGCAGTGAGAACGACAACAATTACGCCGACAACCCGTTCCTCACCAGCCTGAACAGGCAGGGGTACACCGGCGCGTTCTGGGCGCACTGGCGAGATCGCGAGGCCATCATGAGCGGTGCCGGCGCCCTCGGGGAGCTCGCTGTGGAGGCGGCCCGGTGAGCGCTGGATCCCCCTCCCTGCGCGGGCAGGTAGCGCTGATCACCGGCGCGGGGCGCGGCCTCGGCCGCATCCTCGCCGTCGGACTCGCCGAAGCGGGCATGGCGGTCGGGCTGATCGGGCGGAACCGGCGGCGGCTGGACGACACCGCACGCGCCTGCGCACGGCACGGGGCCGCCACCACCGTCTGCGTGGCGGATGTCCGTTCCCCACGAGAGATCCAGGAAGCCGCCCGGGCGGTGCATGCCACGCTGGGGCCCGTCGACCTGCTGGTGAACAACGCCGGGCTCGTGGACCAGGGCGAGACTCCCTTCTGGGAAGCCGATCCCGAGCACTGGTGGGAGGTCTTCGAAACGAACGTCCGCGGCACCGTCAACGCGTGCCAGGCGGTGGGCCAGGAGATGATCCGGCGCCAGTCGGGCCGGATCGTCAACGTCAGCTCCATCTTCGCGGTGAAGGGGGACGTCCGTTACTCCGCCTACAGCGGTTCCAAGGCCTCCCTGCTGGCCCTGGCCGCGGTCGTGGCCGACCCGCTCAGGCAACACGGGGTCCACCTCTTCGACATCAGTCCTGGCATGGTGCGCACCGATATGACGCTCTCCATGGCCGTCTGTGCGGGCCGCGAGGACTGGACGGACCCCGCCCGTTTCGTGGCGGCGGTGCTCCGCGTGGCGCGTGGCGAGCTGGATCCGCTCGCCGGACGCTTTCTGCACGCGGGTACCGACGACCTCGATGAGCTGCTCGGGCAGCAGCGACTCACCGGCTGACGGCGAAATTCCGCTGCGCCCTCTCGTGCAGCGCGATGCCGACCGACACGGAGACGTTGAGCGACTCGGTGGAGCTGGCCATGGGAATGGAGACCGAGGCTGCGGACGCCTGCTTGAACAGGTCCGACGGGCCGCCCTTTTCGCTGCCGAAGGTCAAGGCCAGCCGCTCGCGGTCGTCGCCGAGGTCCTTCACCTCGAGGTCGCCGTCGGCCTCGAACACCATCAAGCGCATGCCGCTGTCCTGGACGAAGGAGACGGCCTCCTCGCGGCTGGCGAGCACGATGGGGAGCGAGAAGACATAACCCCGGCTGGCCCTGAGCAGACGTCGGTCGGCGATGCTCGTGAGATCGCTGTCGACGAGCACGATTCCCGAAGCCCCGAGGGCGAGCGAGGTCCGCACGATCGCCCCGATATTCCCGACGATCTTCGCGCCGTCGAGAATGACGACGTCCCCGTCCCGCTTCGCGATATCGCTGAATTTGGCCGGGCGGGGAACGCGGGCGATGGCGAATGTCTTGGCCTTCCGCTCCCCCTTGAACAACTGATTGACAATCGAGGAGTCGACGAGCCGGACGGGCACCTCGTGCTGCCTGCACAGATCGAGCAACTCGGGGGAGAACGGAGTGTTGTCGCTCCCGTAGACCTCGATGAATTGGACCCCCGCCCGGAGGCATTCCATGAGCGGTTCGGTGTCCTCGATCAACGTCGTCCTGATGTTGGACCGTGAATGCTTGGTGACGTCGATGATGCGCTGCACCGCAGGATCGGAATTACTGGTGATCGTGTCCAACTCAGTCATGGGCCGAGTCTAGCCGCGAACTTTCGGCCGACGCCGTCCGTGGATACGGGGCGAGGGCTGGCCCTCACCCCTTGGTGGGGCCCAGCTGTACGCAGCACTCCCCGGGGCGCGGGGCGAGGATCGCCTGCACGCCGCTGACCTTCAGGCCCTCCAGGTAGCCGGCGATGAAGGCATGGTTCATGCCGCACACCAGCTCGGGCGCCTTGGCTGCCAGGGGGTGGAACGGGCAGTTGTGCAGCCGGAGTTGGGTGGGGGTCTCGCGGACCGGCTCGAAGCCGTGCTGGTCGAGCATCCGCTCGCAGACGCTCAGGCCACGTTCCGCGCCGAGCCGGCCGGGGCGGGTCTGCTCCCGCTCGCTCTCGCCCAGCTCCCGGCCGCGCCGGCCGGCTGTGCGCACCGCGGCGTCGGTCGCGGATTCGCCGTCGTCCTCGGTCAGGACGGCCTCCAGCAGGAGATCGGCCAGCAGTTCGTGACGGCGGTCGGGGATGCTGACGTGGATATGGCTGTCGGTGGGTTCGTAGACCTTGGGCTGGCGGCCGACCTTCCGGATCCCGCCGGGTGATTCGTACCGGGCGCGCAGCAGGCCGGCGTCCACGAGCTTGTCGAGGTGGAAGGCGGCGAGCTTGCGCGAGATGCCCACGCTGGCGGCGGCCTCGTCCCGGGTCACGGGGCGGCGCTGACGCCGGATGAACGCGAACATCTGCCGCCGGGAGTCCTCGCCGAGGACGCTGACGGACTCGATCGCCGCGTCACCTGCGGGGGTCTGCGGCATTTCGTCAGAGGTCACGTCCTCACGGTAACGCGTACACCGATAGGTGCAACCGACGAATCCCCGTTCGGCACGGTGCCGAAGCTGGGCACCTTGACGCCTCCGACGAATAAGACCAAGATTTGTTGGTGAAACTTGGAGGTGGTCAGCATGGTGGATGTGTCGCATGAACGCGCCAAGCGACCGGTGAGCCCTGCGCTGGCCGGACCGTACGGGCACCCGTTCCATCCGATCCTGGTCACCGTCCCGATCGGGGCATGGGTGGGCAGCCTGGTCTTCGACATCGCCTCGCACCTCGTCCGGGACCCGGACTTCCTGGTCCGCGGGGCGATGTGGCTGATCGCGCTCGGGGTGATCGGCGCGCTGGCCGCGGCCCTGGTCGGTTTCCTGGACCTGTTCGCCATCCCGCCGGGAACCCGGGCGTTCCGCGTCGGCCTCGTCCACATGACGCTGAACCTGCTGGTGACCGCCGCCTACGCCGCCAATTTCCTGTGGCGGCACGCCGGTCACAGCTCCGACGCCGGCGTGGGAGGCGGGATGCTCGCGCTGAACGCCGTGAGCCTCGTGGCCCTGGGATTCTCGGGCCATCTCGGCGGAAAGCTTGCCTACCGCTACGGCGTGCGGGTCGCCGCTGAGACCACCCAGGCCGAGGGCTTCGTCCCCACCCACGCCCCGCCAGGCCCTACCGACTGATCACCTCCACCAGCGTGGCCACGTAAACAGCTGTGACCACAGCGGGTATCCACTGCACTACGAGGAGTCCTCATGGACATCGCCGCACTCATCACCTGGGTGATCACCGCTCTCGGCGGCTTCTACATGCTCGGCACCTGGCTCTCCCGCGGAGGTGCCAAGGCCGGCAACAGCCGCCTGCCGGTCCCTGTACTCTTCGGGCACTTCGCGCTCGCCGCGGTCGGCCTGGTCGTCTGGATCAGCTACGTGATCACGGACAAGGACGTCCTTGCCTGGACCGCCTTCGGCCTGCTGGTGCCCGTCGCCCTGCTCGGCTTCACGATGCTGGCGCGTTGGATCCCGGTCTACCGGGCACGTTCCGCAGCAGCCGCCGCCGCGGCCGCCGCGGGGCAGCAGTCCGAGCCCGCCGAAGGGTACTTCCCCGTACCGGTGGTCGTAGGACACGGCCTCTTCGCCGTCGTCACCGTGGTCCTGGTCCTGCTCACCGCGCTCGGGATCGGCGGCAGCTGACATGACCCAGCAGCCCCAGACCGCCCTGCATTTGGCATCCGGCGATCCTGAGATACCGGTACCCGCGCAGCCCGCGCTGCGCGTCGCCCAGGAAACCGACGGGATCGACCTGGCCGCCGCGGAGCGCGCCGCCGGACAGTTCCTGCAGGCCCTCGGCATCAGCACCGAAACCGAGAGCCTGCACGGAACGCCGGGGCGCATGGCCCGCGCCTACGCCGAGCTGTTCAGCCCCCGCCCGTTCGACCTGACGACCTTCCCCAACGACGAGGGCTATGACGAGCTCGTCCTGGCCCGCAGCATCCCCGTGCGCTCGGTGTGCGAACACCATCTGCTGCCGTTCGTCGGCACCGCCCACGTCGGCTACCTGCCCGGCCGCCGCATCCTCGGCCTGTCGAAACTCGCCCGTGTCGTCGAGCACTTCGCCTGCCGTCCGCAGGTCCAGGAGCGCCTCACCAAGCAGGTCGCCGACTGGCTGCAGACCCAACTGGAGCCCAAGGGCGTGGGCGTCGTCATCGAAGCCGAACACACCTGCATGACCCTGCGCGGCGTACAGGCCACCGGCTCCAGCACCCTCACCTCCACCCTCCTGGGCACCCTGCGCAGCGACGCGCGCTCACGCAGCGAATTCCTGGCCCTGGCCGGCCTCACCTGACCCCACCGGGCGGGGCGCCGCTTCGCCCGGACGAAACCGAAAGACACCGACCCCATGGAAATCTGGATCAACCCCGCCTGCTCCAAGTGCCGGTCCGCGCTGTCGCTGCTCGATGCGGAAGACGCGCAGTACACGGTGCGGCACTACTTGGAGGAGCCGCCGACCGTGGACGAGCTCGAAGCGGTCCTGCGGCGCCTGGCCCTGGAGCCGTGGGACATCACGCGCCTCGGCGAACCCGTCGCCGCCGAACTGGGCCTGGCGGCGTGGCCGCGCGAAGCGGCGGACCGCACCCGGTGGATCGAGACGCTGGCCGCCCACCCCGCGTTGATCCAGCGGCCGATCATCACCGCCGACGACGGCACGGCAGTGCTGGGCCGCTCACCGGAGTCGGTGCGGTCCGTTCTGCCCCGCGCCTGAGCTCCTGCTTGCGAGGCACCCGCAGCCGGGTGTGACACTTTCGCCCGGCGCGCCGCAGGGGGTGGTGCCGATCGTTTTCGGCCGCGCGGTGCCTTGATGTTTGCGGTCCCCCCGCTTCAAGTGGCCGCGCGTGGCGCGGGCGGTCCCCCCGGCCGCCCGCGCCATCGGTCCGTCGACTGCGCAGTGGCGGTCCGAGGAGTTCGATGTGAAATAGCGGTGAAGGGAGTTTTGGAATCGTTCAACGGGCAATGCGCGGCACCGTGACTTACCCCAATGACGGCATATCGCAAAATCGCCCATACGGCTCCAGTTCACACTCTCCCCACTACGGCGGATCACACTCGCCGGCTGGCGGTGATACGGCTCCGCTGCCGAATGCCGGGGCGCACGCTCCGTATCCTGGCAATTCACCCGCGTCGCACCATCCCGCCCCGGCCGACCCGTACCACTCCGCTTCGCACACCACCTCCCGCACCAGGGAGAGTTGGCGAGGAAACCAGCAAGGCGTCGGAGCGAACCGACTCGCCTTGATCATTCACAGCCTCGCGGATGTCGCCGCGGTATTTCTCGGGTTGTGGATCTTGCTGTATCTGCTCGAAGCGAATCAGGCGAATGTCTTCGTCGGCTTCGTGCACGGTGTGGCCGACTGGCTCGCCGGCTGGTCGCAGGACATCTTCATCATGGAGACGGAAGGGCTGCGGGTGCTCTTCAACTACGCCCTTCCCGCCCTGGTTTACCTCGCGGTCGGGCATGGCGCAGCCGCCTGGCTGCGCCGCCTCTGACGGTGCTTCCGCCGAGCTCAGGGGGCTCGCGGGGCGCAGACGGCCCGTGTCCCCTGAGCGCCGAGGCGACTGCCCCGCTGCCCCGCCCCGCCCCAAGTTCCCCTCTCCCTGCGCGGCGAATTTCCCGGAAATCGCGATACGCGCTCCGGCCGCCGATCGGCGCCGCATACTCGTTCTGTACTCGTTCTGCACTCGTTCTACACTTCTACAGTCGTGCAGTGAGGGTGCCGAGCCGGACAGTGATGCGCTGAGCCGGGGAGCGAAGGGGGCGCCGGTTTCCGCCGCTTGCCCGAATTCTCGTAATCGGCCGTGGCTGCCCGTTCAGTCGCCCCCTTGCGTATTTGGCAGGACATTGCAGCCGGTTCCCTCGGGCGCTGTGCATCAGGTCGGAAACAGTCTTCCCTGAGTCGTTCCCTGGGTTGCGTACGGGACAACCGGAGAATGCACACTGCCGGGCATGAATCCAAGGCACCACGGCAGGTACGCCGACTTCCAGGATCCGTATGAGCCCGCACATGCCGCACGCCCGCCGAATTCCGCCCCTGGCATTCCCACCCAGCGCTCCGCGGCGCCGCCCCACTCCGGAGACGGCGGGCCATATGAGTACGGGCCGGCCCCACGCCGGGGCGGCAAGCTCAAGCGGATTCTGATATCGGTCCTCGTCATCCTGCTCGTGGTGGCGGCCGGCACGTATTTCTGGGCGGACTCCAAGCTGCGCAAGGAGGTCGACCTCAGCAAGGTCATCGACCGCCCGGCCGCGGGCGAGGGCACCAACTACCTGATCGTCGGCTCGGACAGCCGCAAGGGCATGTCGGCGGCCCAGCGCAAGAGCCTGCACACCGGCGGCAGCGCGGAGGCGGGCCAGCGGACCGACTCGATGATGATCCTGCACGTCGGCGCAGCCGGCCCGACGCTGATCTCCCTGCCGCGCGACTCGAACGTGACCATCCCGCAGTTCCGCGGTTCCGAGTCCGGGAAGATCAAGCCCGCGATGGGCGCGAACAAGCTCAACGCCTCCTACGCCTTCGACGGTCCGCAACTGCTGGTCCGCACGGTCGAGTACAACACCGGGCTGCACATCGACCACTACGCCGAGATCGGCTTCACCGGCTTCGCGAACATGGTGGACGCGATGGGCGGCGTCGAGATGAATCTCGACAAGGGCTTCCAGGACAAGTGGTCGGGCGCCGACTTCAAGGCCGGCAAGCAGACCCTCGACGGAGCCCAGGCGCTCGCCTTCGTCCGTACCCGGCACGCCTTCGCCACCAGCGACCTGGAGCGCACGAAGAACCAGCAGAAGTTCCTCTCGACGCTCGCGAACCAGGCGGCCTCGCCCGCCACGGTCCTGAACCCCTTCGAGCTCTACCCGGTCATGGGCGCGGGCCTGGACACCCTCGTCGTCGACAAGGACATGAACCCCTACCTGCTCGGCAAGATGTTCTTCGCCATGAAGGACGTCAACAGCGGCGAGGGCAAGTCGATGAACATGCCGGTCTCCGGCAGCGTCGGCGGCAACCTCCAGTGGGACCGGCCGAAGGTCAAGCAGCTCGTGGACCAGCTGAAGAACGACGACCCGGTCACCGTCACCGGCGAGCACTGACCGGCGAGCGCTGACCGGCGCGGGCGGGGCCGAGGGGGGAGGTGGCACCGCCCGCGCCGTGTGGCGGATCCGCCGGCACGGGGGGAACGTCGGATCCGCGTCCGCCGATGACCAGTCGGCTACTCCTCCTGCGTCACCGGTTGATCGGTTGTCACACCCGCACGACCAGGCGTCTGAAAGAGCACATATGTCCGCGCGTATCGGACGTATCGCTTGGCCGGGTAACGCGGCAGCATCCTGCGGCGCAGAACTGCATACGGGCGCGCGAGCGCCCCCGTGTGTGATCACGGCCAGGGTGACTCCTGTGGGGGGTGGCCGCCCTGGCCGCGATCGCTCTCCGTCCCCGTCGATGCGCTGCGTACGTCAGATTGCGACTCCCATGAGCCACAGCCCCGAATCCCTGCCCGTAAATGATCGGTACCGCGGCGGCCGTGGCGGCACCGCCGCACAGCGGGCGGCCCTGATCATCCATACGATTGCCGACATGGCCGCCGCGTTCCTGGGGCTCTGGATCGTGCTCTACCTGCTCGATGCGAACCAGGGCAACGTCTTCGTCCAGTTCGTGAAGGGTATGGCGGACTCGCTCGCCTGGTGGGCGCGGGACATCTTCACCATGGACACCGAAGGGCTGCGCGTCGCCCTCAATTACGGTCTGCCTGCCGCGATCTATCTGCTCGCCGGACACCTGATCGCCGGGCGGGTACGCAGCCTCTGATCACCTCCGGGCACCGGACTGGGGCGCTGCGGCGCTCCGTCCCCCCTGGCCCTGCTGCGGAAGCGGGAATCGCCCCGCTGCTGGGTAGTACGGGTCTCAGGGTCGGGTCCCGCCGGACAAGAACAAGGCCCAGGTCGCTGACCTGGGCCTCAACTATGGAGCGGGTGAGCCCCGTGCTCGGTACGAGCACGGGGCACCGGTGTGTCAGTGCTGCTGTGCTTTGCGGCGGCGGATCACGAGGTAGCCGCCGGCCACGACGAGCGCGGCGGCCATCGTGGACAGGAGGCCGACGGGCGCGTCGTTGCCGGTCTCTGCGAGGTCGCCGCCGGACGGCGCGGACGGTGCCGACGAGGGGGAGTCAGTCGAAGCCGGGGACGTCGGGGTGGTGCCCGCGGGGGCCGACGAGGTGGGCGCCGCGGTCGGCTGCGCCGTGCCGGAGGGACTGGTGGATGCCGAGGGCTTGCCGCCGCCCGGCTGGG
This sequence comes from Streptomyces sp. 2323.1, assembly GCF_900221035.1. Classification (NCBI taxonomy): domain Bacteria; kingdom Bacillati; phylum Actinomycetota; class Actinomycetes; order Kitasatosporales; family Streptomycetaceae; genus Streptomyces; species Streptomyces sp. 2323.1. The sequence goes on from NZ_LT907981.1 coordinate 4,218,323, forward strand.
AGTTGTCCTTGCAGTCGGTCCAGAAGACCTTGTGCTTGGCGCGGCCGTGCTCGCCGTCGAAGTTCCAGAAAAGTTTGTAGTGGCCGTCGGGCAGGGACTGGTCCTGCGTACGGCCGTGTCCCTCGCCGTCGAGCGTCAGGGAACCGGACTTCACGGTCGCGCCCTTGACGTCGGCGGTCGGGGCCCAGGCTTCGATGTGCCAGTCGACCTGCTGGGCGCCGTCGAAGCCGAAGGCGTCGAGATAGAAGGTGCACACGTGGGGCTCGTTCTTACGGAGCTCCTCACCGGTCTTGGCGTCGTGGATCTTCACGGTGCCGTTGTCGCCGGGGGCGGTGGCGTAAGCGGAAGGGGAGAGCAGCAGGGCCGCGGCCACGGCGGCCGTGAGTGTGCCTGCGGAAACAAGCGATCGCATGGGCAGTCCAACGGTGAAGGGGAGGGGTTGCCGTGGGGGGCGGCTCAGCTTCCTGTGACCTCGGGAGTCCGTCAAGACATCCCAAAACCCTTATGTCGTGGAGTACATCGCTCATCCCATTAGTCCCGCATAACGATTGGGGACAGGCGCGCCCTCAGACGATGCCTGCGCGGCGCTGGGCATCGGGGCGGCCGATGAAGAACCAGAGCACGCTCCCGAGGAAGGGAGCCGCCAAGGCGAAAACGACCCAGACCAGCTTCATCCCGCCGGTGAGGTCGGACCTGACGATGCTGAGCAGGCCGCTGAAGTACACCGCGAGAACGCCGAGGGCCGCGGCAGCTGCTGCGCAGCCGAACACGATGTCGCCCGTAGGGGCAAGGGCCATCTGGTGTGCGAGATGCGTGTGCATTGTTCTCTCCTCTTGCTGGGGTGGGGATTTCTCAGAGTTCGTCGGTCGGGCCGACGTGTGGTGACTGGTGGTTGGGGCGAGTGGCGCACCAGGTGTGTGGGGGGAGGCGAGAGGCGGTTACCCACCTGTGCGGGAGCCATCGGCCGCAGCCACCGTCGCCGGCGTCTGTGGGTCGGCCGGTGCGAGGAAGCGCAGCACGGCCGTACCGATCGGCAGCAGGTCGATCTCCGTCACGCCCGACGCCACCCCGCCCAGATCAGATAGACGCAGGCGGCGGTCGGGAGGGCCAGGGCCGCCAGGCCGACCGGGATGAACAACGCTCCGAGGCCGAGGTGCAGCCCGCTTGCGGCGACCACGAACTGCACCACCCAGAACAGCAGCGGCGCGAGGGCGAGCGCCGTTCCGATCACCTTGTCCCGGTTGCGCCACTGCGGCGCGGTCCACAGCCACCAGAGCGTGCCGATCAGGGCGACCGCAAGCACCAGAACGACGATCGGCGGGGCGAAGACCGTCTGGGGAGCGATGATCCACAGCAGTATCGGGATGACGACGATGGGTACCCGGCTCACTCGCGGAGCGGGGGGCGCCTCGCCGAGCGCGGTCGCCGCGATCGTGCGCGGGTCGCCGAGGCGTGCGAGCACGGTGCGGACCTCGTCGTCGCCGGAGGCGGACTCCTCCGCGAGGGCCACGGCGATGTGCTCCTCCAGGTCGGCCAGCAGCTCGTTGCGGCGTTCCGGGCTGAGTGCGGCCGCTTCACGCGCCACGGTGGCCAGGTAGTTCTTCACCAGTGGGTGCTCGGTGATCGTCATGGTGGTCTCCTGTCAGACGGTGATGAAGTGGTCGACCGCGTCACGGAAGTGCGGCCAGATGGCGGTGAACTCCTTCAGCGCCGCATGCCCCGGCGGTGTCAGCTCGTAGTAGCGCCGCGGGGGCCCGCTGGGGGACTCCTGCCAGCGGGTCTCCACCAGTCCGTCACGGCGCAGCCGCGACAGCAAGGGGTAGATCGTCCCCTGGCTCGTGACCATGCCGTTCACCGCGCCGAGGGTTTCGAGCAGCTCCACGCCGTAGCGCGGGCCCTCCCGCAAGATCGCAAGCACGCAGTACTCCAGCACCCCCTTGCGGAGCTGGCTCTCCGCCTTGCCTGCGGCGGGCTTACCTGCGATGTCAGGTTCCATGCATTGCACAGTACCTGGTTATCTCCAGAGGTCAAAAGGCGATAAAGGCAAGGTCCTGTATGTCACGCTTTGCCCGCATTCACGCCCTGTATTCACGGCGCCCGCCGCGTCGGATCCGCAGCCGGTCGCCGCCGAGCGGGGCGCTCATGGCGCCGACGACGCATACGCGGGCCTAGGTTCCGCGCGGGCGCAGGCGTCGTGGTTCGAAGGGGTCGTCGCCGTCGAGGACGGGCAGTGTCATGTGCTCCTTGTGGACGCCGCGCGTGCTTTTGATGGCCATGAACTGCTTGCCTGGGGCGTGGCCGCCGCCCGCACCCTCGACGTGGAAGACGTGGATGGTCGCCAAGGTGCGCTACGACCGGCTCCACGCCGTCACCCGTCCCCAAGCTCTCGACTCCGGTCGAGCAGGGGAGTCCCCAATCCGCCGCCTGCTGCTGCCCTCGCTGCTGCTGAACTGGGCTCGGTGTTCCAGGTGATCGCGTTCTCGGCGCTCGGCTGGTTCTATCTGTCCGTGCTGCCCGGGTGGCTCGGCCTTGAGCAGGCCGGCGAGACGGGGTCTTCCCTGCTCGAGCAGAGCCGAGAGCCTGGGGGCGTGTCCGTGTGGGAGATCGCCCGCAGCGTGCTGATCTTCTTGGGAATCCCGCTGGCCGCCGGGTACCTCACGCGCCGGATCGGCGAGAAGGCCAAGGGCCGTGCCTGGTACGAGGCGAAGCTGATCCCGCGCATCGGGCCGTTCGCCCTGTACGGGCTGGAGGGTCAGGCCACTGCACTTCAGGCCCGTGGCGAGCGCGCGATGCCCGTGCTGTGGGGGACCCCGCGGTGTGTGAGGGACGGGCTGCGCTCATCGCGTGGAAGGGGCGCGTGTCAGCTCCAGCTGGGCTGGAGAGCCGCTCCTGTTGAAGTGTCCTTCAATCAGCAGGTGGTCATCGCCTCTGAACTTATATGTGCCTGCAAATATTGGATCGCTCTTGTGGAGCCAATGCTCCCAAATTTTCAGTGTCTTGGTTGAGGGGTCGACCTCGAAGTGATGTTGTGCCGATTGGTCGCCAAATCGGAAGACCGCCATGTAGGCGCGATTGCGCTCGAAGTACACCTTGTCGAGCGGCTGATCCGTTCCCGGGGATTGGTACCGGCCCCCTGTGACACTCCAAGCCCCGTCGAGCGGAGTCGGTAGGCGGTTGTTCTCGTTGGCGATCCAGTAGCTTCCGGCTCCTGCTGTAGCGAGGAGCGCCGTCAGGGCAGCAGCTTTGGCTACTCGGCGGCTGCGCGGTGTGGGTGGCTGCTCCGCCATCCGCTCCGTCCAGAACAGCCGAAGGAGCTCCCCGCGATGCTGAGCAACGATGAAGCCGAGGGACGCGGCCGTGAGCGATGCCATGGCCGTCCCCTGGAAGTCCACTCCGTAGGTGACGTCGATCAGCAGGATGACGGTCATCATGCCAAGGCCAATACAGGAGGCCAGCAGGGTTGTACGCCGCCAGCAGAGCAGCAGTGCGAGCACAATCTGGCCGAGGGCGATGACCGCTCCGAAAACGGGTGAGAAGCCGAAATAGTGCCACGTCAGCCAGAAGCCGGACACCTTCCCCATCGGCTTGTCCAGCTCCGAGTCGAGCACGGTGAACTGGGCGCCGTTGATCTTGGCAAACCCGTAGAACAGGAGCACCGCTGCGGAGAAGTAGCGGCACAGTCGATACACGGCAAGCCCCCCGGTCATGTCTGCAGCCAGCCTGTCCCGCAGAGGGCGGGTGACGATCAGGCAGTGGTGCTGGCGATCAACCTTCCCAGACGATCCTTACTCCCTTACAGATGGCGGGACTTATCCGGGTGTTGAGAGCAAAGGACAGGTGAAACGGTGGTCCTTACCACTGCCGTGAAGCGGGCCGTGCGCAGGCTGCGGAACCGGCGTTTCCTCGCGTTCGCCGCACTACTCGTCCTCGGCGTGGCGGCGACGCTCATCACCCTCGCGGTCCGAGCCACGCACCGGCCCCCGGCCGCCGCGGCGACGGTCGACCTGGAGGAGCACATCCGTGGCTACATCCGGCACTTCCCCTCTGATCACGAGTACCGGATCCCCGACGCCGCCGAACGCGCGCTGGTGAGCGAGGGGATCACGGACATCGTCGACGGCAGACTCGACGCGGCGCGCGAACCACTGTCCGAGGCCGGCTACACGGTCCGCACCGTGCGTCTGGCGGGCTCGCACCGGATGGTCGCCCAGGTCGCCGAGGCCACCGGGCAGCGAGTGCAACCGCGAGGCTGGGGCGAGGTGTTCGTCGATCTGAGCCGGCGCGTGCAATGGAGCGCACAGGTGCCGCACCCGGTTTCGGACCAGCACACCGAACTGCTCGGCGCGGAGCTGTTCTCCCGGTCCCCCGGCGGGGTCCTGGTGCTGGCGGGCACCACCCGCGATTCGGGCCGCGGCAACTCGGCAGATGTGGCGCACCGCCAGGACTCAGTCTTCAACGCCGTGTGCGCCGCGCTGGCTGCCCGTCGGATCCCCGGTATTCAGGTGCACGGCTTCGCCGACGACAGTTTGCCGGGCAGCGACGTGGTGGTGTCAGCGGGGCCGGCCGAGGCAGGCCCCAGGGTGCGCGAGGCGGCGCGCCCGCTGTCCTCCGCCGGGTTCAGGGTGTGCCGGGCGTGGGACCAGGACTGCGGTCGGCTGGAAGGCACCACCAACGTGCAGGCCGGCACGGCGGCGGAGAGTGGCGTCCCCTTCTTGCACATCGAGAACAGCCGCAGTGTCCGCGACTCCCGGACCGTGCGCGCTCGGCTGGCCGCCGCGCTGGCCGAAGTGACGGGGCGGCTGGCCAAGGGCGGGGGGCCACTGCAGCCTGAGAACATGGAGCGGCCGGAGCCCGGGTGAAAGACTTGCTTCTGGGGGCGCCGGCGCCACGGCGCCGTCAGCAGTGGCTGTCGGCTCACTCCAGGACGGCGAGGTGGTCGGCGGCGCCCCCGCGCCACTCGATCAGGAAGAGGGTCGCATCGTCGCTGGTGCTCCCGCCCCGCTCCTGTTTCAGGGTGTGGGAGAGCGAGCGCACCACCGCCCGCACTCCCTTCTCCGTGTGCTCGATGCGGTCGACCCAGTGGATGAGTTGTTCCTCGCCGAACTGCTCCTCGCCGGCTTCGTGCTCCTCGATCAGGCCGTCGGTGAAGCACAGCACCCGGTCGCCGCGTTGCAGCAACTGCTCGCTGATCTGGGGCTCTTCACCACCGAAGCCGACCGGCAAGGTGGTCGGGCTCTCCAGCTGCCGGACAACCTTGCCGTTGCGGATCAGCAGCGGTGCGGGGTGGCCCGCGTTGACCCACTGCAGGTGGCCCGTTGTGATGTTGAGACGCATCATCTGCGCGGTGACGAAGTGGTCGGGCCCGAATTGCTCGGCGATGGCCCGGTCCATGAACGCGTAGATCTCGGACAGGCCGACTTCGGCGCGTCTGGCGTGCCGGTAGGCGCCGATGGCGACGGTCGCCATGGTGGCGGCATCCAGGCCGTGGCCCATCGCATCGACCATGGCCACGTGCAGGATGTCCTCGTTGAGGGCGTAGTCGAAGCTGTCGCCGGCGACGTCGTAGGCGGGCTCCAGGATTCCCGCCACCGCGACCTGCGGGACGGACATCGCCAGCGGCGGTAGCAGGGACCACTGGATCTCCGCGGCCAAGCTCATCGGTTCGCGGCGCCGGGCCAGGAAGAACTGGTCGGTGTAGCTGTGCTTGGTGACCAGCATGTCGGCGACGAGGCCGGCGAGTCTGCGCAACAAGCGCCGGTCATCGTCATCGACGGTGTCCAGGGTGAGGGCCAGCACGCCCACCTGGTCGCTGCCGTCCAGCAACGGCAGATACATCCGAACGCCGTCGTCCTGCGGTACCTCGACAGGGGCCCCGTACAGGAAGGCTGTGCCCGCGTGCGACTCACCGATCAGCTCGGACCGGCCGACGGTCAGCCGCCTGCCTGGCAGGGGCACCAGCAGCAGCTGCGCATAGTCCTGGAGGAGGATCGAGACGTTACGGCCGCCGACCCTCGCCACCACTTCCGCGATCAGCGGGGCGATCAACTGCGGCGGCATCTCGTGCGCCCGATCCAGCAGCACTCCCAGCAGTCGCTCGCCGAACCCTTCCGAGCGGTCCACTGCGCCCTTGCCCGCCTGCTGCTCACCTGCCGCCATACCCATGCCCTTTCACCAGCAGCCTCATTGCGACTTCACCCGCCGGGCCGGCCGTCTCCAATGGGTCAGTCACCGGGAGGCCTGGCGTTCGACTTCGGTGGCTTGGCTCCGGTAGCACTGTGTGCGGGTCTCGATGAGGGTGAGGGGAAGGTGAGCCGGTCCGCGCATGACTGAGCGCAGACGGGAGGCAACGAGGCCCTGCCGCACTCGACGGTCGGAGTGTTCGAGTCCGCTGCGGCCCTTCGGCTCCTCCCGCTCGGCGAGGATCTGGAGCACAGGTTCACGCCCTGCTCGGCGGCCGCCGGCCGCGCAAGGACCCAGCGGCAGGCCCCCTCATGCGACTGTGCACACGGGCTCCGGAAACCACCGTGATCGACTCGCACAGCGTGACCCAGCCAACCGGGCCAAAGGGCTCATTGAGCCAGTGGCGGCGTGTCAGACTCCTTCAGGGCACCTGGCTGAACGGCATGCGGTGGAAAGATCCGGAGAAGAGAAAGCCCCAGGTTGTTGGTCCGGGGCTTTCCTCCGGAGCGGGCTGCGGGATCGACGCCACACTCGCGATGACTGACACGGCACTCAGATACCTTTCGTCGCCTCTGGTACCTGAGCAACGAGTGCTTGGGCGGGGGAACGTGAGGTCGGCAGCCTTGCGCCATGGCCGCCTTCGGAGTCCCAGACCGAAACCAGGGACAGCTCCATCTCCTCCGCGAGCCGGCGTTGCTCCGCTTCGTCCATCAGGGCGCTCGCGGTGAGGGTGCCCAGCGGATCGGCGGCCTCGGCCATGAGCCGGGCGGCCGTGGCGGGGCTGGTCTCCGGCGGGATCACCAGGAGGTCCCAGCGGCCGACGGTGTAGGAGAGCAGCAGCAGCTTGTGGGGATCTTGCTCGGCCTTGAACCAGCCGACACCCACCACATGCCCGTCGACGGGCACCTTCCGTGGGATGACCGGCCAGAACGTGGGGTTCACCGTGACGTGGGTGATCCGCCCCCACAGCGGGTCGAGGACGGCCGTCAGTGCGGGCAGTTCCGTCGTGAGGTCACGGGAGCGGGGCCACCACGCACCGTCGAGCAGAGCCGGAGCTGTACCGGCCGGCGCCAGCATGAGTCGGAGGGGCGGCGAAGCGGCGGTCCGGTCTTCGACCGCAGGCGGATACCGAATGGTCGTGGTCATGACGCGGACCCTGCCCCGGGCCGACCGCAACCGGCCCGGTGTCGTGAATCGCCGAAAACGACACGAGCATGGAAGCTGGTGTACGGAGTGCCCTCGGTAGCTTCAGCTTACTCCCGTTAGGGCCCGCCGGACCGATCCGGAGCGACGGAGTGAACGGCACAGGAGATCTTGGGGTGGACGGCCGGAGAATCGCCTCGTCGAAGGGGACGAAGACCAGGTGCAGGGGCGCGTGGTCAGCTGAGGAATGACAGCCGGACTTGGCGTTCCGGGCTGACCCGGTCGGTGCTCACCAGCACGACGGACTGCGAGGCCCCCAGTTCAAGCTCACCGTCGACCACGGGCAACGTGGCGTGTGGTGGGACCAGAGCCGGGAGCATGGGGGCGCTGCTGAGGCCAGGACTGCCGGGGCGGTCTTGCGAGCGGTCGTCCGCGGGAAAAATGTCGCGGAGGGCCGCCAGCAGGTCATCGTCGCTGCCCGCGCCGGTCTCGATGATGGCCAGTCCGGACGTCGCGTGGCGGGTGAAGATGTTCAGCAGTCCGTTTCGCCCGTGAGCGGCCTCCCGGAGGAACGCGGAGCATGCGTTCGTCAGGTCGTGCAGGGTCTCGGTGGAGCCTGTTGTGATGTTGATCGTGCGGGTGGTGAAGGTGCCGGCCATGGTTCACCAGTACCCCTCGCACAGCCCGAGCACTGACGGCCGGATGGGTTGATCCTCCGAAACTCCGCCGGTAAGGGCACGCGCTGCCGTCCACTGGACAGATTCCTCGTGCCGTCTCATCCGGGGCCCGCACATGAGACCGGGACCGTGACTTCCTCGTCCGCCCGGCCCCACCCGCATCGCTCGGCTTTACGGACGATGCGGCAGTCGAACGGTCCGGACGCCGCCTGAGCATTGCGTCACCCGTGCGCTTCTTCCTCAGCCTCCATGCGTCGAATGCCTTGGTGCGTCAGCGTGACCATGTCCGGCGTATTGCCCGAGGCCCAGTCGACCGTGATCAGGTCCTCGCCCATCAGATAGGCGCAGGCGGCCGCCAGATCCTCTTCGGAGATCGCGAGTTCCTGGAGCAGTTTCGCTCCGGTGACGCCCAGAAGGCGGTTGCCTTCGGTGGCCTCGTACAGCGCCTGCATGATCTTTTCGCGGTACGCCTTCCGGTCGGCTAGTGATGCCATGACTGCCACCTTTGGGGAAATTGCGCCGTGCTGATCGTGGCCGAGGGGGCCGGGACGCCTGGTCGAGGAGCCGACTCGGTCGCAGCCGCGTATCTGAGGCCCGGCTTCCTCAGACCTCGTCCATCGGTCTCATGCCGGCCTCTCTGCCAGGCGAGGTGCCCAGGGGGCGAGGCGAAAGCTCACACCTACCGCCGCCGGTCATGGAACGGATTGGCGTCCTCATCGCCCTTGTCGTGCTGTCCGCGGCGAGCTACCGACGGGCGAGAGACGACCTGGCCGGGCCGCCGGCCTTCCGACTCCGGCAAGGATGGGAGCGCTCGAATATCCCGATGTGTTCACCGTACTCCGGCCGACGGCCACCGACCCCGCGAGACCAGGCGTTCGTGGAGGCGGGCCGTGCGCCGCTTGGGCACCACCCCCTGCCGATGCTGACCAAGACCGCCGCGTTGGACCGCGCGCCGATGGCACGGACGACCGTGCCGCGGGCCGTGAGCGCGCCCCTGGGCTCGGCGATGATCAGGTGGCTCGACCCTGATCCACCGGACAGGCCCTAGGTGTATTGACCTGGAGCGTTGTTCACGCGGGTGATGGGTGGCCGGCCGTTGAGTGCGGTGTGGCTTCGGCCGCTCGGCTGTCCCGGGGCCGATGCCGGAGCAAACACCGGCCCCGGTCCTCACCTGTGAGCCGTCCACGCACCACCGGCACTTGGGGCTGTCCGTCCCTGTCTCCGTCCTGCCGACGGGCGTGGTACCGAATGGCTCACCGGTAAGTTTGAGTCGGGCTGTCCCCCGTCCTTCCACGACGGGGGACAGCCCTTGAGGGAGACCCCCTTGAGGGGCCGGCCGCTTACCGGAAGGCCGTCAGGTCAGGGGCTGCACTGCGTGACCAGACCTGTGCGCGAGTACCGGCAGCAGGGCCCGTCATGCGGCCCCGGCCGATCGGGCGCCGGCCGGTCACACCGGCGGGAAGCAGGGCCTCAGGGTGTTGGTCGCCTGGACCGTGACGCCGCCGACGGTGGCGACCGCCGTGTAGGAGCTGGCGCTGATCTGCAGGATGGACAGGCCGGCGTTGAGGGTGGCGACACCGGCGGCGTTGGTCACCGCGGTGCCCACCGGCAGGCCGGAGACGTAGAAGGTGACCGTGACTCCCGCTTGCGCCGGCGTGAGGGTGGCCGTCAACGTTGCCACGAACAGGCTCGGAATCGGGAAGGGCAGGTTGACCCGCCAGCAGGCGGGCGACACGCTCAGCGGGCCCGTCTGCGGAGTGACGGTGATGGGGAGGGGCGCGGAGACGACGCCGGTGCACGCGCAGCCGGTGCCTGCCGCGGTGACGGTGGCGGTGACCGTGGCGGGCCCGGCGGTGTTGAAGGTCAGCGATCCGGTGGCGATACCGGCCGCGTTGGTGGTGGCGGTCACCGGGACCGCACCCCCGTTGAAGGTGACCGAGGCACCCGAGACCGGCAGACCGTTGCAGGTCACCACAGCGGATACGGGGGTCGGCTGCCCGACGACCACCGGCCCGGCCACCGGCTGGACCACCACCGAGCAAGTGGACAGGGGCGGCACGGTGACCGCGTTCGAGTCCAGCGTGACGGCGGCGCCGAGGGCCAGCAGCCGGCCGTCCACGATGGCACCGGTCGTGGCGGTGATCGAGGTGAAGGCGAGGATGCTGCCCCTCAGGGTGGAGCCGGCGCCGAGTGTCGCGGAGCTGCCTACCTGCCAGAAGACGTTGGCGGACTTTGCCTGGTTGATGAGGCTGACGTTGCCGGCGGCTCCCGTGATGAGCGTGGTGGCCGTCTTGAAGATGAAGACGGCGTTGGGGTTGCCCTGAGCGTCCAGGATCAGTGTCCCGTTGAGGCCGAACGTGCCGGAGGCGGAGTTGTACACGCCGGGGGTCAGGGTGGTCCCGCCGAGTTCCGTCGGGACAGTGGCCGTGACCGGCTGTACCAGCGCGTTGGCGTACCCGGTCAACAGGTCGGCCTGGGCCTGCGCCGCGGCAGCGTCGTTCAGATGGATGGTTCCGGTGACCGTTCCGGGAGGAAAGCCGGTCACCGCACCGGCGGGGCTCACTCCGAGGTCGCCGGCGACCACGGTGGGGCCGGTGTTGGTGATCGCCGTGTTGGCGAGCACCCCGAAGGTGGCAGCGGTACCCAGAGGTACAAGTGTTGCCATCGTGGGTTTCCTTTCCTAAGGCTTCCGGGGCAGCCCTGATGCCGCCCTGGAACTGTGGGAGAGCGGCGCGCTTGCACCGCTGCGACCGGCGCCTTGGGCACGGGTGAGCTGTGCCATGTGCTGCGCGCCGGGATGAACATGAAGGCTTCGACCGAGCGTGGTGAGCGCACTCGCCACAGCTGCCTGAGCGCACTCAGGCGTCGGCGCCCGTACCGCCTGCTCCTGGCGACGCCGTACCGGAGGTCGACTGATGCCGGATCGTCGCCTGTACTGGACGCCGAGGTGTCCGGCAGCCAGGTCTGATGGAGAACAGGGGGAGCCTGGAAACCGGCGGAGTTGTCGCCCGAGTCGGTGACTTGGGCGTGCTAGCGGTCGGTGGAGCCCAGCTTTGGATGGGATCCGCCAATACGGGTACTGTCGGATTCAGCGGAGCGGCAGCGTGAGTTGATTTCCACTCACCACGACTCAAAGCAGTTGATGTCTTTTCGGCTGAAAACCCTTGCCCATGTTGAGCCCTCGCGATCTAGGTCTGCGTGGATCCAGGCAGGTGCTCCCAAAGGCTGACCGGTAGTCAGCCAACAGCTGGGAGGGGCAACTGGCCAGCCGTCCAAGGAGCGCCCATCAGGCAATGCCGCTGACCGCTATCGGCCAACCGGCAAAAACATGAGTCCCCGAGAGGGATGGGCGACCTCCGGACTCACTATTGCTATTCAAGGCGTCACCGGCGGGCCCCGGATAGAGGGAGGACCCAGATGTCGCCCGAATGGCGCAGCGCTTCTCCTTGCAACCTGATCACTGTCCGACCGCGAGTGCGTTTCGTGCGCCCGAGCGACAGCAGAGCTCCACGATGTTGATCAACTGCCCGGCACCCCATAACCTCTTGGGAACACTGGTAAATGCCCCCCGAAGTAGTCGACACAGCCAAGACGTGCGTCGGTTTCCGGCTCCGGCGTGACGGGGCACGCGTCGCTACCGGTCCGGGCACGGGCGCATGGTCACTGTGCGGCGTGGACCAACTGGCCACGAGGAGGGTGTGGGTGGGATTGAGGTCGCGTAGCTGGTAGGTGTCGCAGGCCTCAGAATCCGTCCTCGACTTCGGCGGCTCGTGCATCTGCACAGTCACCGGGATGCCCAGAGCGACGGCGCGGGCGGCCTTTCCGCGGACCGACCTTCGGCGGTATCTCGACTGGTATGCGGCGAAGGGGCCGGACGGACTGCTGTTCGTGGGGGAGAAGCGCAAGCCGTTCCGCCGGTCCACCTTCGGGCGGAAATGGCGCAAGGCATGCGCGCTCGTCGGCATGCCGGAGGGCTTCCGCTTCTACGACCTTCGTCACACCGGCAACACCCTGGCGACCCGATCCGGCGCCACCCTCAAGGACACGATGGTCCGTGCCGGCCAGTCGTCGGAGAAGGCCGCACTGATCTACCAGCACTCGGACCTTGAGCGGCAACAGGAAGTCGCGAGCGGCCTGGACGACCTTGTGCGGGCCGCCCGCAGCAAGGCCCGCCAAAAGCCTTCCGGTGAGCCTTCTGGTGCGGATCTGGTGCGCGACGCTTAGCGCGGTCTAGACAACAAACAAGGCCCAGGTCGCTGACCTGGGCCTCAACTATGGAGCGGGTGACGGGAATCGAACCCGCGCTCTGAGCTTGGGAAGCTCATGTTCTACCATTAAACTACACCCGCGTGATTCCGGCTCTGATCGAGAGCGGAACATCGTCGCACACTCTACCCCATCGCCACCTCGTGGTGCATTTGGCATGCCCGCGAGGCTGTGTGGCGGCGTGTGGGGGCGTGGGTCGGGGGTGGCTCGGCGCCTGGGATGTGGGTGCGGGGTGCGGGAGTTGAGGCGTACGGTTGGGCATCGGAGTGCCGCCTGTGAGGGCGCCCGGTTCATCCCCTAATGTGGCTTTTGTTGTCCACGCAGTTGGGAGAGGGACTTGATGGAGCGCACCGTCGTACGTTGTGCCGAGGGCCACGTGTTCAGCACCGCTTCGTTCCCGATGCAGACCACCGACCGGCTCGGCCCCGGACGGCTGTTGCGCTGCCCGCGCTGTGCTCGGCTGCGGCACTCGGTGCCCGTCGGGTACGCCAAGCGGTAGCGACCGGTAGAGCGGCGGCACGCAGGACGAGCGGCAGCGGCGAGCAGAGCAACGGGCAGAAGTAACGAGCAGAAGCAATAAGGAATGGTCTGGGGTCCGGCTTCCCTGATGGGGGCCGGGCCCTCGTCGTGCGAGGGGGGCCGGGCGGGCGCGTATCCTCGTCTGCGTGCTTCTCTCAGACAAGGACATCCGGGCCGAGATCGATGCTGGTCGGGTGCGCATCGACCCCTATGACGAATCGATGGTGCAGCCGTCCAGCATCGACGTGCGGCTCGACCGCTATTTCCGGGTGTTCGAGAATCACCGCTACCCGCACATCGACCCCGCCGTCGAGCAGTGCGATCTGACCCGTGAGGTCGTGCCCGAGGGCGATGAGGCGTTCATCCTGCACCCGGGTGAGTTCGTGCTGGCCTCGACGTACGAGGTCATCACGCTGCCTGATGATCTTGCGTCCCGGCTCGAGGGGAAGAGCTCGCTGGGGCGGCTGGGGCTGCTGACGCACTCGACGGCCGGATTCATCGACCCGGGGTTCAGCGGCCACGTGACGCTGGAGCTGAGCAATGTCGCCACGCTGCCGATCAAGCTGTGGCCCGGCATGAAGATCGGGCAGCTGTGCATGTTCCGGCTGACCTCGCCGACCGAGCACCCGTACGGCAGCGAGAAGTACGGCTCCCGCTATCAGGGGCAGCGTGGACCGACGCCGTCCCGGTCGTTCAAGAACTTCCACCGTTCGCAGGTGTGACCAGGTGTGACCAGGTAGGACACAACCGCGTCGGTGCGGGGGCGCGCTCCACAGGACGGGCGCGTGGCAGAGCGTGGAGACAGAAGGTCTGAGAGAGATACGTGAGTGACGTGCGGGAGAACCTGACGTACGAGCGGTTCGGCGGGGCGATCCGCGAGCTGGCGCAGACGATCGCCGATGACGGGTACGAGCCCGATGTCGTGCTGTCGATCGCCCGTGGCGGGGTGTTCGTCGCCGGGGGGCTGGCGTACGCGCTGGACTGCAAGAACATCCACCTGGTGAATGTGGAGTTCTACACCGGGGTGGGGACCACCCTGGAGATGCCGGTCATGCTGGCGCCGGTGCCGAACGTGATCGACTTCTCGGAGAAGAAGGTGCTGATCGCGGACGATGTCGCGGACACCGGTAAGACGCTCAAGCTCGTCCATGACTTCTGCCAGGGGACCGTGGCGGAGGTCCGCAGCGCGGTGATCTATGAGAAGCCGCACTCGCTGGTGAAGTGCGAGTACGTGTGGAAGCGCACGGATGAGTGGATCAACTTTCCGTGGAGTGTCGAGCCGCCCGTGGTGCGGCGTGAGGGCCAGATACTCGACGCCTGAGGCGAAGAGCGCGGATGCCCGCGCTGTGCACGTTGCGTCGTTGCGCCACCCGGTCGCCGTTCTCCGTAAGGGAGTTGGCGGTCGGGTGGTCTGCTGTGTGCGGGATCCGGCCAATCCCGTGCCGGGTGTTCCGTCCGGGTCTGCCTGCGACTACAACCCGCGGTAACAGCAGACCGGAGGGGAGGCCCCATGGTGCGTGCGAGACGTGGGCGGGGGGCGTTACGTGGGTGGCGTACGGGATCCGGGGCGGATGCCGGGCGGCGGCTGCGGGCGGTGGTGGCGACCTCGGCGGCGGCACTGACCTTGGTGTTTACGGTGGCAGTGGGCGGGGCGAGTGCCGCGGGCGGGGCCGTGGGGAGGGACGGGCCGGCCGTCAAGCCGCTGTCGCCCGAGCTGGAGAAGATCCGGGCGCAGGAGGCGGCCGGGCTGTACGGGGATCCGGCCGAGCGGCCGGTCGGGGAGCGGAAGACCGCGTTGATCTCGCTGGGGGACAGCGAGATCTCGGGGGAGGGCGTCGGGACGTACGAGCCGGGTACCGACGGGCCGGACAACTGGTGTCACCGGTCACCGGACTCGGCGATCCACCGGACCGGGATCGCGGCGGATGTGACGTACAACGCCGCCTGCTCGGGCGCGTCCAGCGGCAACATCGTGATCGGTGGCAGCAAGCAGTACGCCGATGAGCTGGTGCAGAGCGACAACCTGGCGATCAAGGCACGCAATACGCGGCTGAAGATGGTGCTGCTGGTTGCGGGCGCCAATGACGATCTGCAGTTCGGGCCGGTGATGACGGACTGCGTGGAGCGCTGGTTCCTGCTCCAGGGCACCTGCGAGCCGAAGTACCGGCCGGGCTGGCAGGCGCGGGTCGACGGGCTGGTGCCGAAGGTCGAGCGGACGGTCGGCGATCTGCGGACCGTGATGCGGGACGCCGGGTACGCGGACGGTGACTACCGGCTCGTGGTGATGTCGTATCCGAGTCCGATCGGGCCGGATGTGAAGGACAACCCGCACTACCCGGGGAAGCTGCCGGGCGGCTGTACGGGCTACACCTCCGACGCGGGCTGGGGGCGCAATGCCGCCGTGCCGGCGTTCGAGAGGGGGATGCGGACGGCCGCGCGGGACACGGGCGCGACCTATCTGGACGCCTCGCGGCTGTTCCACGGGCACGAGGTGTGCATGGAGGACACCTGGGCCCGCGGGCTGTGGGTGAACCTCACCAACCCCTTCCCGCCCAACGCGAACTCGGTGCGGCAGTCCTTCCACCCCAACGCCCGCGGGCACGGCGCGTTCGCCTCGTGTCTGACCCAGCTGTATGCGTCGGGGCTGCGGGAGGCGTCCTGCGCCGATCCGGCGAGCACCGGGCAGCCGAAGCTGTACGCGGGGGCTTGGGACGACGCGTACCGGCCGCTGAAGAACGCCGCCACGGGCAGCTGTGTGGATGCGGCCGGCGGCGCGAGCGGCAACGGGACGGCGGTCGGCGGCTGGGACTGCCACGGTGGGCGCAACCAGGGCTGGTGGTACGACCCCGAGCGGCGGTCGGTGCATGTGGAGCTGACCCAGGACCGGTGTCTGGACGTGCCCGGTGCCCGGTACGCGGCCGGGGCCGGTCTGGTGCTGTGGAACTGCTCGGGCGCGGCCAACCAGGAGTTCGTACGGGCCGGTGGCACGATCCGGCCGGCCGCCGCGCCGTCGCTGTGCCTGACGCTGGGGGCGGCGAAGGAACCGCTGCGGTTGCAGGGGTGTGACGGGTCGGCCGGGCAGCGGTTCGCCTAGGCCGGGCGGCGCCCCTCCTTGGGCCGGTCCCTCTGCGGCAGCCCGGCGTGCGGCCGTACGACAAGGGGCCCGCTCCGGAGCTTGGGTGCTCCGGGGCGGGCCCCTTGCCCGTGGCCGGGCCGGCGTTACAGCGTGCCGAGCTTCAGCAGGGCGAGCAGGGCGACCAGCTGGATCGCGGAGGCGCCGAGGGCCTTGGGCCACGGCAGGTCGTGCGACTTGCTCACCATGGAGGTGAGCAGATAGCCGGTGGCGAGCCAGGTCAGCCAGCCCAGGACCTGCACCAGGGTGCTGTCGCCGCCGAGGAACATGGCGAAGAGCAGCCGGGGCGCGTCCGTGATCGTCATGATCAGCATGGCCAGGCCGATGGTCGGCTGCCAGGCGCCGTCGCCGCCGAGCTGGCGGGCCATGGTGTGGGTGACCGCGCCCAGGATCAGGCTGCCGATGATGAACATCACGGCGGTGATCAGCACCCAGGGGATGCTGTTGGAGAGCGTGGCGTTCAGCACATCCGCGCGGGCCTTGTCGAAGCCGAAGACCGCGAGCAGGCCGTAGATGAAGGTGACGAGGAGCGCGGGCGCCCAGACCGCGTGGTCGCGCATCTGCCAGAAGGTGGCCTCGGGGCGCAGCACGATGCCGGACAGCAGCTGCTTCCAGTGCAGCTTGGGGCCGGCCGGCGGGGCGGTGGTCTGTCCGGCGCGGTAGGTGCCGCCGGCCGCGTACGCGCCGTCGGGGCCGTTGTCGTACCCGCCCGGCTGCGCGCCGTAGGCGTCCGGCGCCTCGCCGACGCTGAACTGCTGGGTGTGACCCGGGTTGTTGTCGTTCGTGTACGGCGCGTAGGACTGCTGGGGGTGGTAGCCGCCGTCGCCGAAGTACTCGGGCTCGCCGTGCTGCCCGTGCGGCTGTCCCTGCGGCCCGCCGCCGTACTGCTGCGGTGGCTGCTGCCACTGCCCGTGCGGCGGTGGGGGCTGCTGTCCGTACGGCCCTTGCTGTCCGTACGGAGCCTGCTGCCCCTGCTGCCCTTGCTGTCCGTTCTGCGCGGGGCGGGCATCCCGTCCGCGACCCATCCTGAATCCAGCCACGTACTCGAAAGTACCTGGTCCGCGCGGATGGGGTGGTCGAGCTGGGGGATCGGGGCGGGGTTTGCTGCTGACCTGTGACATCCCCTAGGGGGTTCCCCGACGGGGAACGGGGACGGAAGCCGGCGTCCATCGGAGGGTGAGCTGCGGCAGGTTCTCCATGTTGCCGCTGCCGTCGTCCCTGGCCACGACGCGGAAGCCGTGGTGGGCGTAGAACGCCCGGGCGTCCGCGTTGAGTTGGAAGACATGCAGGGACAGGCCGTCGGGGCGGTGCCGCCGTGCCGCGGCGAGCAGCAGGCTGCCGATGCCGGTGCGGCGGACGTCCGGGCGCAGATAGAGCTGGTCGAGCAGCTCGCCCCGCACGGCGGCATAGCCGAGGAGCTCCGGTCCACGGGCGGCGACGACGGTGTGACACTGCGGCAGCACGATCTCCCGGACCCAGCGGGTGACCTCGTCATGGGTACGACGCTGGGGTGGCAGGTAGGGCATGGTGACCTGCCGTGATGCCAAGTGGATGGCGGCTATCGCCGGGGTGTCGGTGGGTATGGCGAGCCGGATGGTGAGGGGCGGGGCGGGGGCAGTAGTGGGGGCCGCAGTCGGTTGGGCGCCGGGGCTTGCGGTGGTGGCGTACGGGGCGTCAGGCATGTTCATGCTCGCGTTGATGGCGGTGGTGCTGGTGTTGCTGCTGGCGGCGGTGGCGGTGCCGGTGTCCCTGTGGGGGGCCGTGCCGGTGTGGGGGCGCGCTTTCCTGTCCATGCCGTCATGGTCGGGGCGCGCCTCGGGAGCGGGCAACTTCATTGTCAGGGGGGCGGTTTGACGGCTTGGCGATGGTCCCCATGGCCCCACCAGCCCAGGGCCGCCGCATTCCTGAGTCATGGTCATGAACCGGTCAGGAAGTCGTGAAGTCCGCCGTGGTGAACGACACAGCCGGCTTTGGGGCGAGGCCGGACGGGCCGCCGGGGTGGACCGTCACCCTGTCGTGGGTGTGGCCGCGCCGGGTCAGCAGTACGAGGTCGGCATGGCCGTCGCCGTCGAAGTCGGTGAGGGCGAGGACCGTGGAGAGCGGGCGGCCGGTCCCGGCAACGCGGGGCACCGTGGGGCGGTGCACGGTGGTGGACAGCCCGTTCGCGGAGCCGACGAGGAGGGCGGGGCGGGTGCCGCCTATGACGAGGTCGGTGTAGCCGTCGCCGGTCACCTCGGCGGCGGCGAGGGTGGGTATGCCGCCCGTCCCCGTGCGGAGCGTGCCGGGGCGGCCGGCGACGGACAGCAGGCCGTTGGTGTCGGCGGTGACGGGAGTCGGTCCCCGGCCGCCGGCGGAGAAGTGGCCGAAGACCGTGGCGTAACCGGACGGGTAGGCGGCCGGGCCCGCGCGGACCGGGCCCCGGGGGCCGCCGAGCGCCAGACGGCTGCGGGCCCGGTGGCCGGGGGCGGCGGCGCGTACGAGGAGGTCGTCGGCGCCGTCGTGATCGAGGTCGGCGGCGGACGAGAGGGGCGCCGCGGTGGCCAGGGCGGTGCCGGGGACGTTGATCGGTGCGCCGGCTGCCTTGGGGGCGCCGGTGCGGGTGAACGGGCCCCGGAGGTAGCTGATCCGGGGGCCGGAGGCGGTGACGGCCAGGTCCGCGGCGCCGTCCCCGTCGAAGTCGCCGCAGACCGGCTGGTCGGGCCATTCGTTGCCGAATCTGGCCCGGTCGGGGATGCGGAGCTGCACGGCGCGGCCGGCGCCGAGCCCGCGCGAAGAGCCGAAGAGGAGCTGGACGGGGACGGGCGGGCGGCCGATGCCGTCATACGGCGGGTCGGTGGTGACGACGAGGTCGCTGAAACCGTCCTGATCGAGATCGCAGACGGTCTCGGCCTCGAAGGACGCGGGCACGGACCTGCCGATGGGCGCGGCGTTCCGGGCCGGGGTGAGCAACTCCCTGGTGGCCGGGGCGAGTCCGTGCGCGGAGCCGTAGACGATGCCGATGCCGGGGTCGTCGTCATGGCCTTTGGCGGGCGCGAGCAGGCTGTCGACGACGAGGTCGGGATGGCCGTCCCCGTTGAAGTCATGGGCGGTCCGGCTGCCGTGGCCGGCGGGGACGGGGCGCGCGGCAGGGAGCGAGGAGGCGCGGTGCCGGGCGGCGGGGCGGCCGGCACCGGAGGAGGAGAGCGGGCCGCAGGAGCTGAGGAGAAGGGCGAGCGCGAGCCCGAGCCCTGCTGCCGCGGCAGACCGTCCTCGCATGCCGTCCCCACCCCGTTCGTAGCGCTGTCGTCGTGTCGTGATTCGCCGAACCTGATGATCCCCGGCGGTCCGGCCGCCCCGCAACGCCGGCCGCACAGCCTGTGGACAACGCCGGCGGCCGGCCCCGTGCACCTCCCGGGACCGGCCGCCGGCCAACGCTCGTCACCGTGCGGTTACTGCACCGGCTCCGGCTCGGGGGCGTCCTCGGACTCCTCGTCGCCCGCCGGGTCGACGGGGGTCTTGACGGAGTCCAGCAGCAGCTGGGCGACGTCGACGACCTGGATGGATTCCTTCGCCTTGCCGTCGTTCTTCTTGCCGTTGACCGAGTCGGTCAGCATGACGAGGCAGAAGGGGCAGGCCGTCGAGACGATGTCGGGGTTCAGCGACAGGGCCTCGTCGACGCGCTCGTTGTTGATGCGCTTGCCGATGCGCTCTTCCATCCACATCCGCGCACCGCCGGCGCCACAGCAGAATCCGCGCTCCTTGTGGCGGTGCATCTCCTCGTTCCGCAGGCCCGGCACCTTGGCGATGATCTCGCGCGGCGGGGTGTAGACCTTGTTGTGGCGGCCCAGGTAGCAGGGGTCGTGGTAGGTGATCAGGCCCTCTACAGGGGTGACGGGGATCAGCTTGCCCTCGTCGATGAGGTGCTGCAGCAGCTGGGTGTGGTGGATGACCTCGTACTCGCCGCCCAGCTGGGGGTACTCGTTCGCGATCGTGTTGAAGCAGTGCGGGCAGGTCGCGACGATCTTCTTCTTGGCCGCCGGCTTCTTCGTCGACTCGTCCTCGCTGTCCTCGCCGAAGGCCATGTTCAGCATCTCGACGTTCTGCTGGCCGAGCTGCTGGAAGAGGAACTCGTTGCCCAGACGGCGGGCGGAGTCACCGGTGCAGGCCTCGTCGCCGCCCATGATCGCGAACTTCACGCCCGCGATGTGCAGCAGCTCCGCGAAGGCCTTGGTGGTCTTCTTGGCGCGGTCCTCCAGCGCGCCGGCGCAGCCGACCCAGTAGAGGTAGTCGACCTCGGTGAGGTCCTCGACGTCCTTGCCGACGACGGGGATCTCGAAGTCGACCTCCTTGGTCCACGCCAGGCGCTGCTTCTTGGCCAGGCCCCAGGGGTTGCCCTTCTTCTCCAGGTTCTTCAGCATCGTGCCGGCCTCACTGGGGAAGCTGGACTCGATCATGACCTGGTAGCGGCGCATGTCGACGATGTGGTCGATGTGCTCGATGTCGACCGGGCACTGCTCCACACAGGCGCCGCAGGTGGTGCAGGACCACAGGACGTCGGGGTCGATGACGCCGTTCTCTTCGAGCGTGCCGATCAGCGGGCGCTCGGCCTCGGCCAGCGCGGCGGCGGGCACGTCCTTGAGCTGTTCCGCGCTCGCCTTCTCCTCGCCCTCCATGGTCTTGCCGCCGCCGGCGAGCAGATACGGAGCCTTGGCGTGGGCGTGGTCGCGCAGCGCCATGATCAGCAGCTTCGGCGACAGCGGCTTGCCGGTGTTCCAGGCCGGGCACTGCGACTGGCAGCGGCCGCACTCGGTGCAGGTGGAGAAGTCGAGGATGCCCTTCCAGGAGAAGTGCTCGATCTGCGAGACGCCGAACTGGTCGTCCTCGCCCGGGTCCTCGAAGTCGATCGCCTTGCCCTCGCTGGTCATCGGCTGCAGCGCGCCCAGCGCCACGTCACCGGACGCCTCGCGCTTGAACCAGATGTTGGGGAAGGCCAGGAAGCGGTGCCAGGCGACGCCCATGTCGGTCTTGAGGGCGACCGTGATCATCCAGATGAAGGACGTCGCGATCTTGATCCCCGCGACGAGGTAGGTGATGTTCTGGATCGCGGTGAGGCTGAGCCCCTTGAAGGCCACGATCATCGGGTACGAGGCGAAGAACCCGATCTCGTAGTGGTCCACGCCGTGCTGGACGCCCTCCAGGGCGCGCAGCGTCATGATGCACACGCCGACGATCAGGATGACGGCCTCGACGAAGTACGCCTGGCCGAAGTTGGAGCCCGAGAAGCGGGACTTGCGGCCCGCCTTGCCGGGCTTGCTCAGCTGGCGGATGACGATCAGGGTCACGATGCCCAGCGTCGTCGTCAGGCCGAGGAACTCGACGAAGATCTCGTACGGCAGCCAGTCGCCGATCACCGGGATCAGCCAGTCGGCCTGGAAGAGCTGGCCGATGGCGTTGACGATCGTCAGCAGCAGGGAGAAGAAGCCCACCGCCACGAACCAGTGCGCCACCCCGACGACGCCCCAGCGGTTCATCCGGGTGTGGCCGAGGAACTCCTTGACCACCGTGATCGTGCGTTGCTTCGGATCGTCCGTCCGGGTGCCGGCGGGCACCGGCTGACCGAGCCGCACAAAGCGGTAGATCTGCAGGAGGGCACGGCCGAACAGCGCGACGCCGACCGCGATTAGGACCAGCGACACGATGATCGCGGCGAGTTGCATGGGTGGCTCCTCGAACCTGCGAGAGCGGAAAACTGAGCGGAACTACTAAGCGGTAACTTTTCGGGTCTGCGCTGAGGTTACCCATTCTCCCGGGCGCCATGAAGCCGCCCGGCCGGTGATCTGCGTCGCGAAGGCAACCCTCTGCGGCCCTGCGCGCGTCCTTGTGGTGACGTGGTGACGATAAGCGCGATATAAAAGTTGAGCGGCACCGACTCACCTCTGTTGACAGGCTTTCCTCGGTGCTGCACTGTTGAGCCTGTTCCACTCAAGTCAGCTGGAGGAATTGAAATGGCACGTGCGGTCGGCATCGACCTGGGCACGACGAACTCCGTCGTCAGTGTTCTCGAAGGCGGTGAGCCCACCGTCATCACCAACGCCGAGGGCGCCAGGACCACGCCGTCCGTCGTCGCCTTCGCCAAGAATGGCGAGGTGCTGGTCGGCGAGGTCGCGAAGCGCCAGGCGGTCACCAACGTCGACAGGACCATCCGGTCGGTCAAGCGCCACATGGGCACCGACTGGAAGATCGACATCGACGGCAAGGGCTTCAACCCGCAGCAGATGAGCGCCTTCATCCTGCAGAAGCTCAAGCGTGACGCCGAGGCGTACCTCGGGGAGAAGGTCGTGGACGCGGTCATCACCGTTCCGGCCTACTTCAACGACTCCGAGCGTCAGGCCACGAAGGAGGCCGGCGAGATCGCGGGCCTGAACGTCCTGCGTATCGTCAACGAGCCTACCGCTGCCGCCCTGGCCTACGGCCTGGAGAAGGACGACCAGACCATCCTGGTCTTCGACCTCGGTGGCGGTACCTTCGACGTCTCGCTGCTGGAGATCGGCGACGGCGTCGTCGAGGTGAAGGCCACCAACGGTGACAACCACCTCGGTGGTGACGACTGGGACCAGCGCGTCGTCGACTACCTGGTCAAGCAGTTCCAGAACGGCCACGGCGTCGACCTGTCCAAGGACAAGATGGCGCTCCAGCGTCTGCGCGAGGCCGCTGAGAAGGCGAAGATCGAGCTGTCGTCCTCCACCGAGACGACGATCAACCTTCCCTACATCACCGCGTCCGCCGAGGGCCCGCTGCACCTGGACGAGAAGCTCACCCGCTCGCAGTTCCAGCAGCTCACCTCGGACCTCCTGGACCGCTGCAAGACGCCGTTCCACAACGTGATCAAGGACGCGGGTATCAACCTGTCCGAGATCGACCACGTGGTCCTGGTCGGCGGCTCGACCCGTATGCCGGCCGTCGCCGAGCTCGTCAAGGAGCTGACCGGCGGCAAGGACGCCAACAAGGGCGTCAACCCGGACGAGGTCGTCGCCATCGGCGCCACCCTCCAGGCCGGTGTCCTCAAGGGTGAGGTCAAGGACGTCCTCCTGCTGGACGTCACCCCGCTGTCCCTCGGTATCGAGACCAAGGGCGGCATCATGACCAAGCTCATCGAGCGCAACACCACGATCCCGACCAAGCGCTCCGAGATCTTCACGACGGCCGAGGACAACCAGCCGTCCGTGCAGATCCAGGTCTACCAGGGCGAGCGCGAGATCGCGGCGTACAACAAGAAGCTCGGGATGTTCGAGCTGACCGGTCTGCCGCCGGCCCCCCGTGGGGTCCCGCAGATCGAGGTCTCCTTCGACATCGACGCCAACGGCATCATGCACGTGACCGCGAAGGACCTGGGCACGGGCAAGGAGCAGAAGATGACCGTCACCGGCGGCTCCTCGCTGCCGAAGGACGAGGTCGACCGGATGCGCCAGGAGGCCGAGCAGTACGCGGACGAGGACACCAAGCGCCGCGAGGCCGCCGAGACCCGCAACCAGGCCGAGCAGCTCGTCTACCAGACCGAGAAGTTCCTCAAGGACAACGAGGAGAAGGTCCCGGGCGAGGTCAAGACCGAGGTCGAGGAGGCCCTCACCGAGCTGAAGGAGAAGCTCAAGGGCGAGGACACCGCCGAGATCCGCACGGCCACCGAGAAGGTCGCGGCCGTCTCCCAGAAGCTGGGCCAGGCCATGTACGCCGACGCCCAGGGTGCGCAGGCCGCCGAGGGTGCCGAGGGCGCCGCCGGTGAGCAGGCCAAGGCCGACGACGACGTCGTGGACGCCGAGATCGTCGACGACGAGAAGCCGAAGAAGGATGGTGCCGCGTGACGGAGGAGACCCCGGGCTTCGACGAGAAGCCCGACGTCCCTTCCGACGCCGCTCCCGAAGACGCGGCGCAGGCCGAGTCCGCCGACAAGGCGGGCTCGGCCCCGGCCGGGGACGTAACCGACGTAGGGCTCCAGGCGCAGCTGGACCAGGTGCGTACGGCGCTCAACGAGCGCACGACGGACCTCCAGCGGCTCCAGGCGGAGTACCAGAACTACCGCCGTCGGGTGGAACGGGACCGGGTCACGGTCAAGGAGATCGCCGCGGCGAACCTCCTGTCCGAGCTCCTGCCCGTGCTCGACGACGTCGGCCGCGCCCGTGAGCACGGCGAACTGGTCGGCGGCTTCAAGTCGGTGGCCGAATCGCTGGAGACCGTGGTCGCCAAGCTGGGTCTGCAGCAGTTCGGCAAGGAGGGCGAGCCCTTCGACCCGACGATCCACGAGGCGCTGATGCATTCGTACGCACCGGATGTCACCGAGACGACGTGCGTGGCGATCCTGCAGCCCGGGTATCGCATCGGTGAACGAACGATCCGCCCCGCGCGGGTCGCCGTCGCCGAGCCGCAGCCGGGCGCGCAGGGCGCCAAGTCCGGATCCGATGACGACGTCAAGGGCGCCGCGGCTTCGGACGAGGAGAGCGGTGGCCCGGACGAGGGCTGACGTGAGCACAGAAAAGAAGACCGCGCGGGAGGAGGGACGTCGGGGATGAGCACCAAGGACTTCGTCGAGAAGGACTACTACAAGGTCCTCGGCGTCCCGAAGGACGCCACCGAAGCGGAGATCAAGAAGGCGTACCGCAAGCTCGCCCGCGAGTACCACCCGGACGCCAACAAGGGCGACGCCAAGGCCGAGGAGCGCTTCAAGGAGATCTCCGAGGCGAACGACGTCCTGGGCGACAGCAAGCGCCGCAAGGAGTACGACGAGGCGCGTGCGCTGTTCGGCAACGGCGGGTTCCGGCCGGGACCCGGCGGGGGCGGCGGCAACTTCAACTTCGACCTGGGCGACCTCTTCGGGGGCGGCCAGGGCCAGGGCGGCGGCGGTTTCGGCGGCGGCCTGGGCGATGTCTTCGGCGGCCTGTTCAACCGCGGCGGCGCCGGTACCCGTACCCATGCGCGCCGCGGCCAGGACATCGAGTCCGAGGTGACGCTCAGCTTCACCGAGGCGGTCGACGGGGCCACGGTCCCGCTGCGGATGTCCAGCCAGGCGCCGTGCAAGGCGTGTTCGGGCACCGGCGACAAAAACGGTACGCCGCGGGTCTGCCCGACCTGTGTCGGCACCGGCCAGGTCAGCCGGGGCACGGGCGGCGGGTTCTCGCTCACCGATCCGTGCGGCGACTGCAAGGGCCGGGGCCTGATCGCCCAGGACGCCTGCGAGGTCTGCAAGGGCAGCGGGCGCGCCACCAGTGCCCGCACGATGCAGGTCCGTATCCCCGCGGGCGTCTCCGACGGGCAGCGCATCCGGCTGCGCGGCAAGGGCGCCCCGGGCGAGCAGGGCGGTCCGGCCGGCGATCTGTACGTGGTCGTGCATGTCGACGCCCACCCGGTCTTCGGCCGCAAGGGCGACAACCTCACCCTCACGGTGCCGGTCACCTTCCCGGAGGCCGCCCTCGGCGGTGAGGTCAAGGTGCCGACGCTGGGCGGTCCGCCGGTGACGCTGAAGCTGCCGGCCGGTACCCCCAACGGACGCACCATGCGGGCCCGCGGCAAGGGAGCGACCCGCAAGGACGGTACCCGCGGTGATCTGCTGGTCACCATCGAGGTGCTGGTCCCCGGTGATCTCAGCGACGAGGCCAAGGCGTCGCTGGAGTCGTATCGCGAGGCGACCGCGGGGCCGGACCCGCGGACGGAGCTGTTCCAGGCCGCGAAGGGAGCATGAGATGGACAGCCGGGGCGGGCAGCGTCGTAACCCGTATGAACTGACCGAAGAGTCGCCGGTGTACGTCATCTCCGTCGCGGCCCAGCTCTCCGGCCTGCATCCGCAGACCCTTCGGCAGTACGACCGGCTGGGGCTGGTCTCGCCCGACCGCACGGCCGGGCGGGGCCGCCGCTATTCGGCCCGGGACATCGAACTGCTCCGTACGGTGCAGCAGTTGTCCCAGGACGAGGGCATCAACCTCGCCGGCATCAAGCGCATCATCGAGCTGGAGAACCAGGTCGCGGCCCTGCAACAGCGGGTCGCCGAGCTCCAGGGCGCCCTGGAGGGCGCGGCCAGCGCGATGCAGCAGCGGGAGGCGGCGGTGCACGCCTCCTACCGGCGCGATCTGGTGCCGTATCAGGATGTGCAGCAGACCAGCGCGCTGGTGGTCTGGCGGCCCAAGCGGTCCGAGTAACGGGCCGGCCGGGCGGCCAACCGGCGCAGGAACGGCGAAGGGCCGGGGAAACCCGGCCCTTTTCGCTGCGCCGGGGCGCGGTCAGCAGCCGCTGTATCCCGCGGTCGGCATCGACAGCCGCCGGTGCACCTGCGACTTCATCGCCAGGGTGTAGACCGGCTCGTCCAGATCCGCGGTCTCCAGCCGGATGCCGGCCGCGGCGCACCGCGCGCCGAACTCGTCGGCCCCGTCGATGGCGTTCTCCAGCGCCCGCCGGTTGGGCGTCACGAACACATCGACCAGGCCCGCTTCGACGTCCCGCCACAGCGCGCAGTGATCGGCGCGCAGCTGGTGCAGGCTGAGGCGGCAGGCGAGGTGGTAGTCACGGGCCGCCGCCCACCGGGTGCACATGTCGTGCTGGCTGCGGTCGTCGACCAGAAACGGATCCTCGTCCAGCTCGGACAGCGGCATCAGGCAGGCGATCGCCGTGACTCGGACCGAGTTCATCGTGCCCTCCGGGGCGTGGCGACTGTGGGGGCGACGATACCCCCGCGGGCGGCCCGCGGTGGAGGGTTGTACCGGGTGGATCAGGCCCGGCCCATGGCCCGGGTCACCGCGATCTCGATCATGATGCGGTCGGGGTTGGGCGCCGGCGTCCGCCCGTACCGCTCGGCGTAGCGGCGCACCGCGTCGGCCACCGACTCGGCGTCCGTACGCACCCGGGCCCGGCCCTCCAGCGTCGCCCAGCGCCCCTTGTCGACCTGGCAGACGGCCACCGTGGCACCGTCCGCCCCGGCGGCGAGGACGTTCTTGACCTTGGCGCTGTCCTTGCGGGTGATGATCCGCGCGATCCGCTGCCCGGCGTCATAGGTGACGCCCACGGGGACGACGTGCGGTGTGCCGTCCGGACGCAGGGTGGTGAGCGTCGGCATCAGATACTCGCCCCAGAAGGCGAGGTACTCCGGGCTGAGGGCACTGAGGTCATGGGCCATGGGGGCCAGGGTAGTTCGGGGCCCGGGGGGCAGCGGAAGCCCGGGGTCAGAGGAAGTCGGTGGTTTCGAGGTCGAAGGAGAAGGGGGCGGGGAGGGGGATCGGCTTGCCGAAGGGGGTGGTGGTGTTGCCAACGTAATCCTCCCCGGCAGGTTCGCTGAAGAGCGTGATCGTGGACTTGCTCCGGTCGACAAGCAGGTAGAGCGGGATGCCGGCGCGGGCGTAGCAGTGGCGCTTGGCCACCCGGTCCCGATCGGGCTTGCTCGAGGTCACTTCCATGACCATGGCGACACCCTCGCTGGGCATCCAGGGCTCGGCGTCCAGGAGCAGGTCCAGTTCCGCGGGGATGAGCGTGGCGTCGGGGATCACGTAATTCTTGGGACACCGCCCGCCGCGGGGCAACAACAGCCCCTTACCGCCGGAGAGGTCCATGTCGGTCTCGGACTTCTGCAGGATCTGCTTGGTCAGGCGGCTGAAGAATCGCTCGTGGTTTCCGTCCGGCGGCGGCGTCACAACGATGTCCCCCTCGATGAACTCGGCCCGGAACCCTTCAGGGGTGTCCATGCTGAGAAAGAAGTCCAGGAGGAACCCTTCGTCTGCCGCCATCGGCTCGTGTGCCATAGCCGTCATGCTGCACCTCCTTGTGGTCGAAGGCCAGTGTCGACGGGCGCCGCGGAGGGGGCGGTGCGATCGGCCCCGATTCCCTCGAACGAGTGAGCGAGAACCGGGCGAGGGGCTCGCTTCCCTAACCTTGAGTGCACTAGACTCAACTTATCGCAGGTCAGTATGAGCAGGGATGCGCCGGACGGGGCAAAATGGCTGCTCAGGACGAGTCGAGGAGGATCACGAGCACGTGGACGCCGAGCTGACCAACAAGAGCCGGGAGGCGCTGAGCGCCGCCAATGAGCGGGCGGTCACCGCCGGGCATGCGGACATGACGTCCGCCCATCTCCTGCTCGCGCTGCTGGCCGGGCAGGACAACGAGAACATCATGGACCTGCTGGCGGCCGTCGAGGCGGACGCCGCCGCGCTGCGCAATGGCGCCGATCGCCAGCTCGCCGCGCTGCCCAGCGTGCAGGGCTCGACGGTCGCGCCGCCGCAGCCGGACCGCGACCTGCTCTCCGCCATCGCGGACGCCACCCAGCGCGCCAAGGAGCTCGGTGACGCGTACGTCTCCACCGAGCATCTGCTGATCGGGATCGCCGCCAAGGGCGGGCGCACCGGCGAGCTGCTGGAGCAGCAGGGCGCCTCCGCCAAGAAGCTGCTGGCCGCCTTCGAGGCGAACCGCGGGGGGCAGCGGGTGACCAACGCCGACCCGGAGGGCACGTACAAGGCGCTGGAGAAGTTCGGCACGGACTTCACCGCGGCGGCCCGGGAGGGCAAGCTCGACCCGGTCATCGGCCGGGATCACGAGATCCGCCGCGTGGTGCAGGTGCTCTCCCGCCGTACGAAGAACAACCCGGTGCTGATCGGCGAGCCGGGCGTCGGCAAGACCGCCGTCGTCGAGGGCCTGGCGCAGCGGATCGTCAAGGGCGACGTGCCCGAGTCGCTGCGCAACAAGCGGCTGGTCGCGCTGGACCTCGGGGCGATGGTCGCGGGCGCCAAGTACCGCGGTGAGTTCGAGGAGCGGCTGAAGACCGTCCTGGCGGAGATCAAGTCCAGCGAGGGCCAGATCATCACCTTCATCGACGAGCTGCACACGGTCGTCGGCGCGGGCGCCGGCGGCGACTCGTCCATGGACGCCGGCAACATGCTCAAGCCGATGCTGGCCCGCGGTGAGCTGCGGATGGTCGGCGCGACCACCCTCGACGAGTACCGCGAGCGGATCGAGAAGGACCCGGCGCTGGAGCGGCGCTTCCAGCAGGTGCTGGTCGCCGAGCCGACCGTCGAGGACACGGTGGCCATCCTGCGCGGGCTCAAGGGCCGCTACGAGGCCCACCACAAGGTGCAGATCGCGGACTCCGCGCTGGTCGCCGCCGCGTCCCTGTCCGACCGCTACATCACCTCCCGCTTCCTGCCCGACAAGGCCATCGACCTGGTCGACGAGGCCGCCTCCCGGCTCCGGATGGAGATCGACTCCTCCCCCGTCGAGATCGACGAGCTCCAGCGCGCCGTCGACCGGCTCAAGATGGAGGAGCTGGCGCTCCGGAACGAGACCGACGCCGGCTCCGTCCAGCGCCTGGAGAAGCTGCGCAAGGACCTCGCCGACAAGGAGGAGGAGCTGCGCGGTCTGACCGCCCGGTGGGAGAAGGAGAAGCAGAGCCTCAACCGGGTCGGTGCCCTCAAGGAGAAGCTCGACGAGCTGCGCGGCCAGGCCGAGCGCGCCCAGCGCGACGGCGACTTCGACACCGCCTCCAAGCTGCTCTACGGCGAGATCCCGGGCGTGGAGCACGAGCTGGAGGAGGCGGCCGCCGCCGAGGCCGAGCAGGAGGCGTCCAAGGAGTCCATGGTCAAGGAGGAGGTCGGCCCCGACGACATCGCGGATGTGGTCGGCGCCTGGACCGGCATCCCGGCCGGCCGCCTGCTGGAGGGCGAGACCCAGAAGCTGCTGCGGATGGAGGAGGAGCTCGGCAAGCGGCTGATCGGCCAGACCGAGGCCGTACGGTCGGTCTCCGACGCCGTACGCCGCACCCGCGCCGGGATCGCCGACCCGGACCGCCCCACCGGTTCCTTCCTCTTCCTCGGCCCGACCGGCGTCGGCAAGACCGAGCTGGCCAAGGCGCTTGCGGACTTCCTCTTCGACGACGAGCGGGCGATGGTCCGGATCGACATGTCGGAGTACGGCGAGAAGCACAGCGTCGCGCGGCTGGTCGGCGCGCCGCCCGGCTACGTCGGCTACGAGGAGGGCGGCCAGCTCACGGAGGCGGTGCGCCGCCGTCCGTACTCCGTCGTGCTGCTGGACGAGGTGGAGAA
The DNA here is from genome assembly GCF_900221035.1 of Streptomyces sp. 2323.1. Classification (NCBI taxonomy): domain Bacteria; kingdom Bacillati; phylum Actinomycetota; class Actinomycetes; order Kitasatosporales; family Streptomycetaceae; genus Streptomyces; species Streptomyces sp. 2323.1. The sequence continues at coordinate 4,248,286 of NZ_LT907981.1, forward strand.
GGCCCACCACGAGGTCTTCGACATCCTGTTGCAGGTCCTGGACGACGGGCGGCTCACGGACGGCCAGGGCCGCACGGTCGACTTCCGCAACACCATCCTCATCCTGACCTCCAACCTGGGCTCCACCTTCCTGATGGACCCGCTGCTCAAGGAGGAGCAGAAGAAGGAGAAGGTGCTGGAGACGGTCCGGGCCTCCTTCCGGCCCGAGTTCCTCAACCGCCTCGACGACGTGGTGGTGTTCCATCCGCTCGGCACCGACCAGCTGCAGCGGATCGCCCGGATCCAGCTCGACCACCTGCAGCGCCGCCTCGGCGACCGCAGGCTCACGCTGGACATCACCGACCGCGCCCTGACCTGGCTCGCCTGGCTCGGCCAGGAGCCGGTCATCGACGCCCCCGCACCGGACATGTCCTACGGCGCCCGCCCGCTGCGCCGCCTGATCCAGACGGCCATCGGCGACCCGCTCGCCCGCGCCATTCTGGCCGGCGAGGTGCTCGACGGGGACACTGTGCGGGTGGACGTGGACGGCGACCAGCTGTCGGTGGAGTCGGCCGGGCAGGGCGCGGGCTGACCGGGGCGTTGCGGGCGCGCTCTCCGGCGGGCGCGCCCCGGCCCGGGTCCCGGGCTGTACGGGCGGGGCGTACCGTCGGGCCGCACCGCAGGGCCGTCACGGCCGGTGCTCGCCCGACGGGCACCGCGTGGCCGTGGCCTCGCCCGACACCTTGCCCGTATCCGCCTCGTCCCGGGTTGCCAGTACGGGGCGGATGTGGGGGAGGATGGCAGGGACCATACGAAGGGAATTCCACGGTGAGCATCGACCCGTCCTCGATTCCGAATTTCGGGGGCCAGCCCGAACCCGAGCCGTCGGGGCCTGATGGTCCCGTCGTGCCAGACCAGGACCTGGTCAAGCAGCTCCTCGACCAGATGGAGCTGAAGTACGTCGTCGACGAGGAGGGTGACCTCGCCGCCCCGTGGGAGCAGTTCCGCACGTACTTCATGTTCCGGGGCGAGGAGGAGCAGCAGCTCTTCTCCGTTCGTACGTTCTACGACCGTCCCCACGGCATCGACGAAAAGTCGAAGCTGCTGGAGGCGATCGACGACTGGAACCGCCGGACGCTGTGGCCCAAGGCCTACACCCACACCCACGACGACGGCACGGTCCGTCTGATCGGTGAAGCATCGATGCTGATCGGCACCGGTGTCTCGCTCGAACACTTCGTGTCGAGCACGGTCAGCTGGGTTCGCGCCTCGATCGAATTCGACAAGTGGATCGTCGAGCAGCTCGGCCTGGAGGCCGAGATCGAAGGCGACTCCGACGAGAAGCCGGGTGACGACGAGGCCTGAGCCCCGTCCGTCCCACACCCACCCTGCTGCGCGGGCCCTGGAGCTTCATCGCTCCGGGGCCCGCGTCTGTGTGTGCCGGGGTGGGGCGGTCACCGTCGACCGGCGGGCCGCCTCGTGAACGCTGGTCGCTGAGCGCTTTCCCTTCTGCTCGGACTTGATCATTTTTGGCCTCCTGTGGAACCCTGCTTGGTTCATTACTCGTCCGCACGCCCGGAGTTGAGCGGACGCAGAGCCAAGGGGGAGGCCGGCGGTGTCCATCGAGCTGCCTGGTGAAGTCGTCTGGATCATGGAGCTGATGGGCCTGGAATGGCCCGACATCGACGAGGACGAGCTGCGGGCCTGGGCCGGACATGTGCGGGAATTCGGGCAGGGGCTGAAGGAGTCCCATGACGGCACGGACTCCCTTCTGAAGGGCCTCGCGGACGCCTACGAGGGCGCGTCCTACGAGGCGTTGCTCAGCCGGTGGGGCCAGGCGTCCGGCGAGCATCTGACGACGCTGACCACTTGCTGCGAAGTGCTGGCGACGGCACTGGAGATGACGGCCACCGGCGTGGTCGTGGCCAAGGGTGTGGTCATCGCCCAACTGGTCATCACGGCAGTCGAGATGGCGGCCGCGGCCGCCGCCACAGTGGCGACGCTCGGCATCGCCGCAGCTGCCGAGGCGGCAGCCATCGAGGTCGGCAAACGCATCGTCAGAGAGGTCATCCAGGAGATCGAGGACGTCCTCATCGCCGAACTGGTCTCCATGGCGATCGAGCCCTTCCAGGCCGAGATCGAGAAAGCCGTATCCGGCCTTGTCTTCAAGGGCGTTGACGCGGCGCTGGGTGCTGCGGGGGGTGCCGCATGAGCAAGGGGTTCCGGGCCGACACCGGTCACATGGCGAAGGCGGCCAAGGAAGCTCATGGGCATGCGGAGCGGGTGGAGCGTCACAGCAGCAATCTGGACGCCAAAACGCGCGGCAGGCTGCTCGGCAAGGGCAGATTCGGGATGATCGTGGAGAAGGCCGTCCGCCCGATCATCGATTCCATGATTACGGACATGTCCAAGGCCATGGCCAGGGGGCACCGGTCGATCGGGCACGGTCTGGACATCAGCAGGAAGAACATCGACGACGCCGAGGAGGCGATACGCAAGAACCTGCGGCGTCACAAGGACGAGCGGGATGCGGTTCATCTGAAGCTCGGTCAGCGGGTGCTCGGCGAGGACGGCTTGCGTGACAAGCACCGGGAGCGCGTCGCCGAACACGTCGATGACCTTCGTAGGCAGGGGCACGGGCCGCAGCGGCACCTCGATCCGACCGACGACATGCTGAAGGAGAGGCTCGGCAAGCCCATTCGGATCGTGGATGGCAATAACAATCCCCTCAGCGACGCTCATGGAAATCCACGGTTTCACCGGAACGGGGATGGATACTTCCAGACGGATCAGAAGATCGATCCGGCGCACGGGCCGAATGCCAGAGAACGGCTCAAGGGTGACGATCTTTACATGGATGCGGAGGACCCGTCGCGGAAGCATAAATGTGACGCCTTCTCCACGGCCTTCGGTCCTGGCCAGGACGAGGCGTTCATGCATGCTGAACGCTACGCCCGGAGCCGGCTGGATCCCACAGACCCCAAGCCGGTCGAATTCTCGCCCGAGGAGGCTTGGGGCCCCGGGGCCGATCATCACGAGCGATTCCGCGGCTTCTATATAGATCGGAATAAGCCATTCCTTCCGGACGGGAGTACGAACTACCGGCCGGTGGACTTTCAGGGGGCGAAGATAGTTGCGGTCTTCAAGCCGGACGGTAATGGAGGGCACAGAATGGTGACGATGTTTCCGCAGCCAGTGAAGGAGCGCAACGCATGAGCTTCCCGGAAGATATTCCACACTTTGTGGAGGATCGGGACGTCGGTACATTTTTCAGGGTTACGCTCAATGTCGAGTTCATTGACGATATTGCGCTGGCCAGGGGCAGTGTGGTCCGAACTGACAAAAAGAAGCGCGAGGTGTTCCGGGACACGCCCTTCGCCCGACATCTGCGGGAGGCGTTGGAATACCTGCTGCGCGAGCGGCCGGCCGACGCGACGGAGTGGGCGCTGATGACGGGAGTGTCCTTTTGGGAAGACGACCGTCTGTACGCTTACCTGCAGGATCTCTACGACTACTTCTACGGCGACCGTAAGGAGCCCCCGGTGGCCCCGGACCCGGAGGCGCCGCCGCCGGAGAAGTTCTGGACGTAACGGTGCCCGGGGTGCCGCCGGGCCACGCGAAGAAGATCCCCCTCACGCCACCACCTTCACGGACGGAGTCCCACCCCCATGTCGATCCGCGACGAGCTGCCGCCCCGCACCGGCCCGTGGGCGAGCCGTTTCGACACCGAAGAGGCCATGGTCCAAGCGGACGACGCCCTGCGGGAAATGGCGCTGAAGAATCACGACCTCTCGCCGATTCTGCCGTTCGAGGCCGTTTACGGAGAGGGCGAGAACTGCCTGGGAAAGGCCACGGCGATCACGATCGATCCCAGGCGGCCGTACAGCCCCAGCGGCGAAGTGAACTACGTCTACGCGGACTTCTCGACGCGCGGCCTGCTGTACGGGGTGTACCGCCCCGCGCAGGAACTGGAGAACGAGGACGGGCCGGAGAACGACGCCGACCTGCGGAACACCACGCTCTACCCGTACCCGGGCGGCTACGAGGAGATAGACCCGGTCACCGCCACGCTGGCCGACCTGGGGCTGGACGTACCCGGCATCGACCGCCGCTTTGTGCATTTCTGCGCAGGAATTCTCGGGGTCGAGGCGGTCGACGATCTCGGCATGCTCCGGGCGACGTTCGACGCGGCCTGGCCCGACTACCAGGAAACGATTCGTGCGGGGCTGCGGCACCTCGTGACGAACGAGCCGCTGACGGTGGAGCAGTGGTTCGGGCTGACCTATGTGCGCTTCCCCGACCAGCGGGAGCTGCGGGCCTATCTCGCGCAGGTCTATGCCTACCTCTTCGAGAATTTCGAGGCCATGCCGCTCGCTCCTCAGTGAGCCGGCGGAAAGGCGTACGGCCCCGGACGTGACGGCCGGGGCCCTGGCCGGCGGCCGTCAGAGACGCTTCAGGCGGTCCGCCGCCTCCTGGAGCACCTCGGGGCTCTTGCAGAACGCGAACCGCACAAAGGGCGCGCCCGCGTCCTTGTGGTCGTAGAAGACGGCGTTGGGGATGGCGACGACGCCGGCGCGTTCGGGGAGGGCGCGGCAGAAGGCGAAGCCGTCGTCGTGGCCGAGGGGGCGGATGTCGGTGGTGATGAAGTAGGTGCCGGAGGGGCGGTAGACGCGGAAGCCGGCCTCGGAGAGTCCGTGTGCCAGGACGTCGCGCTTGGCCCGCAGGTCGTCCCGTAGCCCGGTGAAGTAGTCGTCGGGGAGGGCGAGCGCCTCGGCGACGGCGTACTGGAACGGGCCGGCGGAGACATAGGTGAGGAACTGCTTCGCCGAGCGGACGGCGCTGATCAGCTCGGGGGGTGCGGTGACCCAGCCGACCTTCCAGCCGGTGAAGGAGAAGGTCTTGCCGGCCGAGCTGATGGTCACGGTGCGTTCGCGCATGCCGGGGAACGAGGCGAGCGGCAGATGCGCGCCCTCGAACACGAGGTGCTCGTAGACCTCGTCGGTGATGACGAGGAGATCGCGCTCGACGGCGAGGCGGGCGATCTCGGTGAGTTCCTCGGGGGACAGGACCGTGCCGGTGGGGTTGTGCGGGGTGTTGAGGAGGATCAGGCGGGTGTCGGCGGTGATCGCGTCGCGCAGTTCGTCCAGGTCGAGGCGGTAGGCGCCGGCCTCCGGGTCCGGGCGCAGGGTCACCGGGACGCGCCGGCCGCCCGCCATCGCGATGCAGGCGGCGTACGAGTCGTAGTACGGCTCCAGCGCGATGACCTCGTCACCCGGCTCCAGCAGTGCCAGCAGCGCGGCGGCGATGGCTTCGGTGGCGCCCGCGGTGACCAGGACCTCGGTGTCGGGGTCGTAGGAGAGGCCGCGGTGTCCGTAGAAGCGCTCCTGGTGGGCGGCGACGGCGGTGCGCAGCTCCGGGATGCCGGGGCCGGGCGGGTACTGGTTGCCGCGGCCGTCGCGCAGGGCGCGCACCGCGGCCTCCCTGACCTCTTCCGGCCCGTCGGCGTCGGGGAAGCCCTGGCCGAGGTTGATGGAGCCGGTCCGTACGGCAAGTGCCGACATTTCGGCGAAGATCGTGGTGCCGAATTCGGCGAGGCGGCGGTTGAGCAGCGGTCGGTCCATGCCCGCCATCCTCCGCCGAACCTCTGGAGTTCCTCAACTGTGCTTTGAGACCGCGCGGCGGGGGCATCAGCCCCGCACGAAGGACAGTGACGGCCGTCGACGAGGACGGTCACCGGCGCGGGACGGCGCCGGAGCGGCGCACGGGGCGCCGGACGGAGCGGAGGCCTCGCTTCGGGGGAACGAAAGGAGTGTGAGGCACATGGGAATCGTGATGTTCCTCGTGATCTGCGGGTCGGTCATCGTCTTGGTGGCCTTGGCTTCGCGGAGCGGCGCCGGGCGCGGAGGGGGCTCCCGGGGTTCGGGCGGCGGCTGGTGGGTCAGCGGTGACGGCTCGGGCAGCGGGCACCACGGACATCACGGCGGCGGCGGGCACCACGGCGGGTGCGGTGGCGGCCACTCCTGCGGGGGTGGTGGCTGCGGTGGCGGTGGTGGCGGCTGCGGTGGTGGAGGCGGCGGTTCCTGATCCGTCGGCGGGCCGCTCCCACTGCACTATGCGGGTGGCTCATCGCTGTCGCATATGCGCGTGGCGGGTGTGGAGGGAAACCTCAACACCCGCCTTACGTATGGGTGTTGAACAACTGAACTGCAAGGCCCCCGAGCGGATGTAAACCCGGGTGGAGATGGGTAAAACCGCTGTGGGCGACCGGACTTTCATGATTCCCTCTTCATCAGAGAATCCCCCACGTTCTCCGATCCCGCGTGGGCACGAGCCGGCAGGCAGTCGTACATTCCTGATCCTTCATGGGCGGGCCGGCCCACCATTCCACTGCGTGCTTGCGGAGCCGACCCATGCTCACCACTTTGACGACGGCGTACACCGATACCCGTGCATCCGACCTGGCCTGGGCGCTGGGCAGGGAACCCCTGCCGGCGCTCGCCGTACTCGATCTCCAACTCCATGGCGTGCAGCTGCAGTTGAGGCTGCTCGGCGCCTCTCACCAGGTGCTTCTTGAGGAGGAGCGCGGCACGTGCTCCGAAACGGTCGCCTGTATGCCGGGCAGCAGCACACCGCTGCCGCTCGGTGTGGCGAAGCGGCTGGGGGACTGGGAGTACGAATTCGCCGCCCATGTGGAGACGCTCTCGCGTGGCTCGTTCGCCGGGCGGGCGCAGGAATTGCTGGCGCTGGTGGCCGAGCATCCGCACGGCCTCGCCGGTACGTTCCCCGGCTCGCCGCACGCCTTCACGGCGATGCTGGCGCAGTGCCAGCAGGGGCAGGTGCGCTGGCGGACCTGGCACGCGTATCCGCAGGAGGGCCGCTTGGTGGCCACCCGGACCCGCGTGGGCGTACGGGCGGCGGTCGCGGCGGTCTAGTAGGGGCCGGGTGAAAGTGAGCGGTCGGCTCGACAGGAGGGTGTGGGGGCGTGTGCGGTGCGAGGTGCGCGAGGGGGGTGCGCCGGGGGCGTGGAGGTCTGGCGGGGCGCGAAGGAGGGTGTGTGCGCGGTCTGTGTCGTGCGGATGCCCCCATCGTGCCCTGTGCGTCGCCCCGGTCCCAACTGGCGTCCGGGGCCCGCAGACTGCACTCGTGTGGGTGACGGAGAGGCGCGGAATCGTCACGTAACGTTCACGCATGATCGACCCGCCAGAGCCCGCTCCCACCGGAGTCCTCGGGCCGCCGGAGGACCTCACGCCGGCGCGGCTGCCCGTACCGGCCGGTCTCGGCCGGCTGCTCGTCCTCGGCGTCGTCTTCGTCTGCGCCGCCTGCGGTCTGGTCTATGAACTCGAACTCGTCGCCCTGGCCACGTACTTGGTGGGCGACTCCGTCACCCAGGCATCGGTCGTGCTGTCCGTCATGGTCTTCGCGATGGGGGTCGGTGCGCTGCTCGCCAAGCGGCTGCGGTGCCGGGCGGCGGTCGGCTTCGGGGCGGTCGAGGCGGGCCTTGCGCTGGTCGGCGGCGCCTCCGCGATGGCGCTCTACGCCTGCTTCGCCTGGTTCGGCCAGTCCCGTTCCGCGCTCGTCGGCTTCTCCCTGGCCATCGGCATCCTGATCGGCGCCGAGGTGCCGCTGCTGATGACGCTGATCCAGCGGGTGCGCCGGCAGGACGCGGGCGGTGCGGTCGCCGACCTCTTCGCCGCGGACTATGTCGGTGCGCTCGTCGGCGGCCTGGCCTTTCCCTTCCTCCTGCTGCCGAGCTTCGGCCAGCTGACCGGCGCCCTGCTCACCGGCGGCGTCAACGCGGTCGCCGGCGGCGTGCTGGTGCTGTGGCTCTTCCGCCGCGATCTGTCCGTCCGCGCCCGCTGGGCGCTGCTCGGCGCCAACGCCCTGGTCCTCGCGCTGCTGGCCACGGGCATGGTGCTGGCCACGCCGTTCGAACGGGCCGCCCGGCAGGCGGTGTACGGCTCCTCGGCGCGGGTGGCGGTGCAGACCGGCATCCAGGAGGTGGTGATGACCGGCGGCACGGGCGACGGAGCCGGTGCGGGGCAGGGGAGGAAAGGTTCCGGCGGGCCGCTTGCGCTGTATCTGGACGGCCGGCTGCGGGTCAGCGCGGAGACCGAGTTCCGCTACCACGAAGCGCTGGTGCATCCGGCGATGGCGGGCGGTCCGCACCACCGGGTGCTGGTCCTCGGTGGCGGCGACGGTCTCGCGGTGCGCGAGATCCTGCGCTATCGCTCGGTCCGTTCGGTGACCGTCGTCGAACTCGACCCGGGCGTCCTGCATTTGGCGCGGACCGACCCCGGCCTCTCCCGGCTCAACCGGCACTCGCTCAGCGATCCGCGGGTGCATGTGGTGACCGAGGACGCCTTCGACTGGCTGCGGGAGCGGGGGATGCGCGGCGGCGGCCGGCGGCCGGCCCCGTACGACGTCATCGTCTCCGATCTGCCCGACCCCGGGATCGCCGCGAGCACCAAGCTCTACTCCCAGGAGTTCTACGGCCTCGCGGCGCGGATGCTGGCCGAGGACGGGCGGCTGGTGGTGCACGCCGGGCCGCCGGTCGAGCGGGCGCGGCTGTATTGGACGGTGGAGGCCACCGTCCGGTCGGTGGGCCTGGCGACCGTGCCGTACCGCCTGCCCGGCCGGCCCGCCTCCTTCTACGGAGGCCCGGACCGCGCGGCGGATCCCCTGCCGCTGGTGGACGCGGAGGTGCCCGCCGCCGCGCCCTCGGCCGGCCGGAGCCGCTACTGGGGCTTCGTCCTGGCCGCGCGGCACCGCCCGCGGTTCGGCCTGGCGCCCGACGCACCCCCGCTGGGGGGCCTCGGCCGTGAGGAACTGGAGGCCGGCCGGCGCGGGGTGGCCCGGGGCCGGATACCGGGACTGCCGGCGTCGACGCTGATACATCCGCGCTATCTGGGCTGAGCGGGCGGGGCCGGATCCGGGCGGTCCGCCGGGGTGCCGGCAGCGTGCGGGCGCGGGCCGGAGCGGGCCGGTTCGGGCCGGTGCGCGGAAAACCTTGCGCGGGCGGGCACGGGTCCGGGCGCGCTGGGTAGGCTCCCATGTCATGGAGCATGAGGTGTACGTTCCGTTTCCCGTCGGGACCGTGCGGCAGGCGCTCACCGAGCCCGAGCGGGTGGCGCGCTGTGTCCCAGGAGTCCAGCTCGATGCCGAGGCGCTCCCCCGGCGCCCGGAGGGACGGCTGCGGCTGCGTATCGGAAGCTCCACCATCACCTATCGCGGCTCGCTGACGGTCGCCGCCGCGGAGGACGAACCCGGTGACGACGCCGCGGCCGTGGTGGCCGTCGAGGCGAAGGGCGTCGAATCGCGCGGCGACGGGGCGGCGGTGCTGTCCCTGACCCTGCGGCTGTTCCCGGCCACCGAGCCCGGTCCCGGTACGCGGCTGGTCTGCGCCGGCACGGTCCACAGCGACGGCCGGCTCGCCGACGCCACCGACCAGTCCGCGGCGGCCGCCGGGCGCCGGCTGCTGGACCGCTTCGCGGAGCACCTGACGGAGGATCTGCGGCAGCGGCCGGTGGCGGAGGCATCCGGGGAGGGCGGTCAGGCCGGTCCGGCGCCCGAGGGGCCCGAGTCCGAGGTGCTGCCGCTGTCCCTGGACCCGCTCAGTGACGAGGACGCCCTCGGGACGGCGGACATCGGTGAGGTGGCCGGTGCCGAGGACCTCGATGCCGTCGAGGACCTCGACGCGGACGACGCGGCGGACGCCTTCCACGCCGCGCACGAGGCGCGCCCCGAGCATGCGTACGGCCAGGACGAGGACGGCATCGCCCCCGCCGAGGCCGCGCATGCCCGCCGGACGATGATCGGGCGCAGCGCGGAGGAGGTCGACCACGCACCGCCGCGCGGGCGGTATGCGCCGGTGCCGGCGCCGGAGCCGAACGCCACCTCGATGACGCTGCGCTGGGCGGCGCCCGCCGCCGCGGTCGTGCTGGCGTCCGCCGTGGTCGTCGGCCGAGTGTTGCGCCGACGCCGCTGACCTTGCCGTTCGCGGTCCGCGGCGGCCGGTGGCGGGCCGCCCCGGCGTCCCGCGCCCGGTGCCCGGGCACCGCTAGGGTCGCTTCCGTGAGTACCGACAACACCACGCAGCGCGCAGCGCGGACCGAGGCACCGGAGGGCGTACGGCTGGCCGCCGGAGACGCCGAAGTGATCGTCCGGCCGGACCTTGGCTGCCGGATCGCCGGCCTTCGCGTCGGCGGGATGGAGCTGCTGCGGCAGGGCGACCATTACGGCTGCTTCCCGATGGTTCCGTGGTGCGGCAGGCTCGACCACGGGCAGTTCCGCAGCGGTGTCGCCCTCGGGGCGGGGGCGCACGGCGGCGGTGAACTGCACCAGATGCCGATCAACGCCGCACCGCACGCCATCCACGGCACCGGCCGCAACCTCCGCTGGCGGACGGCGCGTTCGAGCGCCACGGAGGCGGTCTTCACCTATGAGCTCACCGACCCGGCGGCCCCCTGGCCGTACCCGGGGCGGGTCACCCAGCTCGTCGAGCTCGCCGAGGACGGCGGCTCGCTCACCCTGACCATGGGCATCGAGACGATCGATGACTCGTTCCCCGCCCAGGCCGGCTGGCACCCCTGGTTCCTGCGGAACCTGGGGGAGGGCGGCGAGGACGTCCGCCTCGACTTCGCGCCCGAGTGGCAGGAGGAGCGGGGCGAGGACCATCTCCCGACCGGCCGGCGGATCCCGCCGGCGCCGGGCCCCTGGGACGACTGCTTCGGTATGCCGCGGGGGGTCGAGGCCACGCTCACCTGGCCGGGCCGGCTGCAGCTGAAGATCAGCAGCCGGGCCGAGTGGGTGGTGGTCTACGACGAGCAGGAGGCCGCGGTCTGTGTCGAGCCGCAGTCCGGGCCGCCGAACGGCCTCAACACCATGCCGCGCCTGGTCACGCCCATCGATCCCCTGGAGATCTCCATGACCTGGAGCTGGCGGAGCCTGTCCGGGGAGACCGCATAAGCTCGTGCGCATGAGTGACGACGTGCGCGGCGCGCTGCTGCAGCAGATCAAGGACAAGGCCGTGGTGCACGGCAAGGTGACGCTTTCCTCCGGCAAGGAGGCCGACTACTACATCGACCTGCGCCGGATCACCCTGGACGGCGAGGCCGCGCCGCTGGTCGGGCAGCTGATGCTGGACCTGACCGCCGAGCTGGACTACGACGCGGTCGGCGGGCTCACGCTCGGCGCCGACCCGGTCGCGACCTCGATGCTGCACGCCTCCGCCGCCCGCGGCCGGCGGCTGGACTCCTTCGTCGTCCGCAAGGCGCAGAAGGCGCACGGTATGCAGCGCCGTATCGAGGGCCCGGACATCACGGGCCGCCGGGTCCTGGTCGTCGAGGACACCTCCACCACCGGCGGCTCGCCGCTGACCGCCGTCGAGGCGGCGCGGGAGGCGGGCGCCGAGGTCGTCGCGGTGGCGACGATCGTGGACCGGGGTGCCGCGTCGGCCATCGCCGAGGCGGGTCTGCCCTACCTCACCGGCTACCAGCTCGGTGATCTCGGCCTGGGCTGAGGGCCGGCCGAGCCCGCTCCGGCGTGCGTAACGGCTCTGAACTGCGGCTTTGCTGAGGGGCGGCTGGTTTCACGTGAAACCGGCCGCCCACTGTGCGAGACGGCCGGGCAGGCGATGCGGCCCAAACGGCCTCGTCTGGGAAGATGTGCTCGGCGAAGTCCTCGCCCCCTGGTCAGGGCCAAGAACGCACACCCCGCACACACAAGGAGCGGACAGATGCCCATCGCAACCCCCGAGGTCTACAACGAGATGCTGGACCGGGCCAAGGCAGGAAAGTTCGCCTACCCGGCCATCAACGTCACGTCGACGCAGACGCTGCACGCCGCGCTGCGTGGCTTCGCCGAGGCCGAGAGCGACGGCATCATCCAGATCTCCACCGGTGGTGCGGAGTTCCTGGGCGGCCAGTACAACAAGGACATGGTGACCGGCGCGGTCGCGCTCGCCGAGTTCGCGCACGTCGTGGCCGACAAGTACGACGTCACCGTCGCACTGCACACCGACCACTGCCCCAAGGACAAGCTCGACGGCTACGTACGCCCGCTGCTGGACATCTCCGCGGAGCGCGTGGCCAAGGGCCAGAACCCGCTGTTCCAGTCCCACATGTGGGACGGCTCGGCCGAGAACCTGGCCGACAACCTGGCCATCGGCCAGGAGCTGCTCGCCAAGGCCGCCGCCGCCAAGATCATTCTTGAGGTCGAGATCACCCCGACCGGTGGCGAGGAGGACGGCGTCACCCACGAGATCAACGACGAGCTCTACACCACGGTCGACGACGCGCTGCGCACCGCCGAGGCGCTGGGCCTGGGCGAGAAGGGCCGCTACCTGCTCGCCGCTTCCTTCGGCAACGTCCACGGCGTCTACAAGCCGGGCAACGTCGTGCTCCGCCCCGAGCTGCTGAAGGACCTGCAGGAGGGCGTCGGCGCCAAGTACGGCAAGTCGGCCCCGTTCGACTTCGTCTTCCACGGCGGCTCCGGCTCCACCGAGCAGGAGATCGCCACCGCGCTGGAGAACGGCGTGGTCAAGATGAACCTGGACACCGACACCCAGTACGCCTTTACCCGCCCGGTCGCGGACCACATGTTCCGCAACTACGACGGTGTGCTGAAGGTCGACGGCGAGGTCGGCAACAAGAAGACCTACGACCCGCGCAGCTGGGGCAAGCTGGCCGAGGCCGGCATGGCCAAGCGCGTCACCGAGGCCTGCACCCACCTGCGCTCCGCCGGCACCAAGATCAAGTAGTCCGTCCCTTACGGGTTCGAAGGCCCCGCATCTCCTGGAGAGATGCGGGGTCTTCGCCGTGCAGAGCGCCCCGCCGCCGGGCAAGCTCGCGGTATGAGTGCACGGCAGGAGTCCCCGCCCCCCGACGGCGTCCGGCTGACCTCGGCACAGGGCCGGTGGGTGCTGGCGACGGCCGTGCTGGGGTCCGGCATGGCGATGCTCGACAGCACCGTCGTCAATGTCGCCCTGCCCAGGATCGGCGAGGACCTCAACGCCGATCTGGCCGTGCTCCAGTGGACGGTCACCGCCTACATGCTCACCCTCTCCTCGCTGATCCTGCTGGGCGGTGCGCTCGGCGACCGGTTCGGCCGGCGCCGGGTGTTCGTGATCGGCGTGGTGTGGTTCGCCGTGGCCTCGCTGCTGTGCGGGCTCGCGCCGCATGCGGGGGTGCTGATCGCGGCCCGGGCGCTGCAGGGCGTCGGCGGTGCGCTGCTCACCCCCGGCTCGCTGGCGCTGATCCAGGCCGTCTTCCACCCCGACGACCGGGCGCGGGCGGTCGGCGCCTGGTCCGGGCTCGGCGGGGTGGCCGCGGCCGTCGGCCCGTTCATCGGCGGCTGGCTGGTGGACGGCGCCGGCTGGCGCTGGGTGTTCTTCCTGAACGTGCCGCTGGCGGCGGTGTGCGTGCCGGTGGCGCTGCGGCACGTACCGGAGACCCGGGAGCGGGATGCCCGCGAGCGCCGTGGCTTCGATGTGCCGGGCGCGGTGCTGGGGGCGCTGGCGCTGGCCGGGGTGACCTATGCGCTGATCGCCGCGCCGGGCGGGGGCGCGTCTCCGGGCGTGATCCTGCCCGCCGTCATAGGGGTGCTGCTCGGGGCGCTCTTCCTCCATGTCGAACGGCGGCGCCCGGATCCGATGCTGCCGCCGGCCATCTTCGGGATCCGGCTGTTCTCCGCGGTCAACGTGGTCACCGTGTGCGTCTACGCCGCGTTCGGCGGGTTCTTCTTCCTGGCCGTGCTGCAGCTCCAGGTCGTGGTGGGCTACTCCGCGCTGCAGGCCGGCACGGCGCTGCTGCCCACGACCGTGCTGATGCTGCTGCTGTCCGCCCGCTCCGGGGCGCTGGGGCAGCGCATCGGGCCCCGGATACCGCTCACCGTCGGGCCGCTGCTGTGTGCCGCGGGGATGCTGCTGATGACGCGGGCGGGCCGCGGAGCCTCGTACCTCACCGACGTGCTGCCCGCGCTGGTGGTGCTGGGAGCCGGGATGGTGACGCTGGTCGCGCCGCTCACCTCGACCGTGCTGGCGTCGGTGGACGTGGACCGGGCGGGCCTGGCCAGCGGCATCAACAATGCGGCGGCCCGGGCCGCGAGCCTGGTGGCGGTCGCCGCGCTGCCGCTGCTGGCGGGCATCGGCCCGGAGGCCTACCGCTCGGCGGACGAGTTCGGGGCGGCCTTCCGGCGGGCGATGCCGCTGTGTGCCGGGATCCTGGTGATCGGCGCGCTGATCGCCTGGCTGACGGTGCGCGCTCCGGTGCTGCGAGCCGCCGAGCCGGCCCCCGCGGAGCGGTGTCACCCGGAGTGCGTCTACCACTGCGGGGTGAGTGCACCACCGCTGGATCCGGGCGAGGCCCGGGCACTGGAGGCGGAGCGGCCACCGGGCGGCGAGGAGCCGGCGGGCGGGAGCGGCAGCCGATGAGCCGCCGCGGAGCCCCGCATGATCCCGGCCGGTCCCACCCCGCCCCCGCGACCAGGCAGACTGGGAGACATGGCCATTCACGAGAACCTCCTCGGGGGACCGCCCCCGACCCATCTGCCCGACGACCCCGAGCCCCGCGAGATGCTCGCCGCGGGCACGGCGCCGTCCGATGTCGCCGCGAAGTACCCGGCCTCCTCCCTGGCCTGGGCGCAGCTGGCGGACGACGCGTTCGAAGGGGGCCGGGTCGTCGAGTCGTACGCGTACGCCCGCACCGGCTACCACCGCGGTCTGGACGCGCTGCGCCGGGCCGGCTGGAAGGGCCACGGCCCGGTGCCGTTCGAGCACGAGCCCAACCGCGGCTTCCTGCGGGCGCTGCACGCCCTCGCCCGCGCCGCCCAGGCGATCGGCGAGCAGGAGGAGTACGAGCGCTGCTCGACCTTCCTGCGGGACTCCTCGCCGACCGCGGCCGACACCCTCACCTGACGGCCGCCGCGGTCCTCCGGGCGGTTTCCGGGGGAGCCCCGCCCGCCGGGGTACCGGGTACGACCGAGGGCCGGCCGCGTGATCGCAGCCGGCCCTTGCGCGGTCGCTGTCCAGCACCGATGATTTCAGTGGGCCGGGCCATCCCGAGCCCGAGGGGACCGGGGCTCCCGAGCCGACGAGGAAGGGGCGGACCGCTACCCGGTAGTTCGCACCTGAGGAGTCCCTCATGTCGCAGCCGTCTCCCATAGATCCCGCGAACAGCGCGGCGAGTGCAGCCGCCGGTTCCGTACCGGCCGATGCCGAGTCCGAGCCGCCGTTCGCCCCCGATCTCAGCATCGGCTCCAGCAGCACCACTCCGTACGAGGACTATGTCCAGGCGGACGTCCTCACCCATCTGCAGCACCCGCTCTCCGACGACCCCGGCGAGATGGTCTTCCTCGTCACCACCCAGGTCATGGAGCTGTGGTTCACGGTCATCGTCCATGAGTGGCGCACCGCGGCCGAGGCGCTGCGCCGCGACGACCTGACCGTGGCCCGGGACGCGCTGCGCCGCTCCACCTACGAGCTGGAGGCGCTGAACGCCGCCTGGAAGCCGCTCGCCCGGCTGACCCCGGCGCAGTTCAACGCCTACCGCAGCGCACTCGGTGAGGGATCGGGATTCCAGTCCGCGATGTACCGGCGGATGGAGTTCCTGCTCGGCGAGAAGTCCGCCTCCATGCTGGTGCCGCACCGTGGCGCGCCGCGCGAGCTCGCCGAGCTGGAGAAGGCCCTCCAGGAGCCGAGCCTGTGGGACGAGGTGCTGCGGCTGCTCGCCCGTCGCGGCTACCCGGTCCCGGAGGCCGTGCTGCGGCGGGACCCGGCGCTGCGCTACGAACCGGACCCCGCCGTCGAGGCCGTCTGGGCCGAGATCTACGACGGCCCGCAGGAGTCGGACCTCGTCCGGCTCGGCGAGGCGCTGACCGATGTCGCCGAGCTGGTCTGGCGCTGGCGCAACGACCATCTGGTCGCGACCCGGCGGGCCATGGGCGCCAAGATGGGCACCGGCGGCTCCGCGGGCGTGGCCTGGCTGGAGAAGCGGGCCCGCAAGAACGTCTTCCCCGAGCTGTGGACGGCGCGCAGCCATGTCTGAGACTCCTGGATCCCCTGCCGCCGCCGCCCGCCCCGGGTCCGCCGGCGCCCGTGAACAGGCCGCCCGTGCCGCGGAGTTGGACGCCGCCGACCCGCTCGCCGCGATCCGCGACCGCTTCGTCCTCGACGCCGCGCCGGACGAGGCCTCGGGCGGCGCCGGTGTCTATCTCGACGGCAACTCCCTCGGGGCGCTGCCCCGTGCGGTGCCCGGCCGGATCGCCGATGTCATCGCCCGCGAGTGGGGTGAGCTGCGCATCAGGTCGTGGACCGAGTCGGGCTGGTGGACCGCGCCGGAGCGGATCGGCGACAAGATCGCGCCGCTGATCGGGGCGGGACCGGGCCGGGTGGTGGTCGGCGACTCGACCAGCGTGAACATCTTCAAGGCCGTGGTCGGCGGGGTCCGGATGGCCGGCAAGGGCTGCACGGAGATCCTCGTCGACGCCACGACCTTCCCCACCGACGGCTATATCGCCCGGTCCGCGGCCCGGATGACCGGCCTCGCGGTACGCCCGGTCGAACCCGGCGGGATCGCCGACGAGGTCACCGAGCGGACCGCGCTGGCGCTGGTCAACCACGTCGACTACCGCACCGGCCGGCTCAACGACCTGCCGGGCATCACCCACGCACTGCACTCCGCGGGCGCGCTCGCCGTCTGGGACCTGTGCCACAGCGCCGGTGCGCTGCCGGTCGGCCTCGATGCGCACCACGTCGACCTCGCCGTCGGCTGTACGTACAAGTACCTCAACGGCGGCCCGGGTTCGCCCGCCTACCTCTACATCCGCGAGAGCCTCCAGGAGCGGTTCGAATCGCCGCTGCCGGGGTGGAACTCCCACGCCGATCCGTTCGCGATGGACCCGGGCTACACCCCCGCCGACGGTATTCCGCGTGGCCGGGTCGGCACCCCCGACATCCTCTCGCTGCTCGCGCTGGAGGCGGCGCTGGAGGCGTGGGACGGGGTGTCCATCGAGGCCGTACGCACCAAGAGCCTGGCCCTGACGGACTTCTTCCTGGAGTGTGTGCAGGCCTATGTGCCGCCGGACCTGGTCCGCTCGCTGACGCCGCAGGCGCACGAGCGGCGCGGCAGCCAGGTGTCGCTGGCGTGCTCCCCCAAGCTCGGTTCGTCGTTCGCGCAGGGCGGCACCCCCGTCGCCGGCCAGGTGATGGACGAGTTGATCCGGCGCGGAGTGGTCGGCGACTTCCGCCATCCCGATGTGCTGCGCTTCGGCTTCACCCCGCTCTACACCTCCTTCGCGGACGCGGAGCGGGCGGCGTGGGTGCTGGGCGAGGTGCTGCGGGCGCTGCCCGGGGTGTCGTCCGGGGACGGCGGGTGACGGTCGCGGACGAGGAGTCGGCGCTGCTGGGGCTGGCCCCGGTGGCGCCGGACCGGACGGTGGCGTACGGGCCGCATCCGGACCAGCTCGTCGACCTGTATGTGCCGCGGGCGGGCGGCGGTGCGCCGGCGCCCGGCCCGCTGGTCGTCCTGCTGCACGGCGGATTCTGGCGCGCGGCCTACGACCGCCGCCATCTGTCGCCGCTCGCCGCGGAGCTGGCCGGGCAGGGGGTGCCGGTCGCGCTCGCGGAGTACCGCAGGGTCGGCGCGGGCGGCGGGGCGCCGCAGACGTTCGAGGACGTGGCGGCGGCCGTCGAGGCGGCGGCCGCCGCGGTGCCCGGGCCGGGGGAGACCGTACTTGTCGGACACTCCGCCGGCGGTCATCTCGCGCTGCTCGCCGCCGCCCGCCCCGGCACGCCCGTGACCCGGGTGATCGCCGTCTCGCCGGTCGCCGATCTCGCCCGCGCCCATGAGCTGGGGCTGAGCGACGGCGCGGTGGCCGCACTGCTCGGCGCGGGCCCCGGCCTCCCACAGCGGCTCGCCGCCGCGGACCCGGCCCGCCGCCCGCCGCCCGGCATTCCCGTCACGATCCTGCACGGCACCGACGACCGGGACGTGCCGCTCGATGTCTCCCGCCGCTACGCCGCGGTGAGCCCGGCCACGACGGAGCTGCGCGAGCTGCCCGGCGTCGGTCACTACGCGCCGGTCACCCCTGGTACGGCGAGTTGCGACGCTCTGTGCGCACTGCTGCACCCACCAGGCGGTCCGCCTCCCGTTACCGGGTAGTACTTGAGACGGACGCCGGGAAATCCCCTCTGGTGGGGACGCCCTGGGCGCTGTGTCTGCTTACCGTTGTCAGCGTGAATCAGACGACCCAGACGCAGGGCACCCTGCGTTCAGAGGCCCGGATAGCCCACGGGGCGCTGCACCGACTGCGCCAGGACCTGTTCGTCCACATCTTCGCCTTCCGCCCGATGCCGCCGCTGGAGGACGCCAAGGTCTCCCGGTGGGTGCCCTGGATGCCGGAGCGGCTGCGCCACTGGGCGCGCTGGCTGCCGCATTTCACCGTCGGCTTCTTCGCGGTGCTCGTCTTCCTGGCGTCGATGACCTCCGGCTACGACATCGGCCCGGTGCGCGGTCTGCTCACCGCCGGCTTCAGCGTGCTGGTCGCCTTCGGGCCGGTCCTCACCCTCTTCCGTCCGGTCGGCGCGTACTGGATTTCGCTGGCCGTGGCCGTCCTGGCGGGGTTCGCCGAGGAGATGGTCGGCTCGCCGTACGCCAGCCCCTTGAATCCCATCGCCTTCCCCGTCCACCTCGCCGTGATGGTCCTCGTGGTGCTGCGCACGCGGCCGCGGCTGGCAGTGGAGATGTGGCTGGTCACCTTCGCCGTGTCGACCGTACTGATCGTGGTCACCGGAGAGGACCCGAGTGGTCTGGCGCCGGTGGCCGTCTTCAGCGGGGTTCTGCTGATCTCCGCCGCGGCGGTCCGGGCCTGGCGCGAGGAGCGCCGGCAGGTCGTCGAGACCCTGACCGTCACCGCCGAGGAGCGCGGCCGGCGCACGCTGCTGGAGGAGCGCGCCCTGATCGCCCGCGAGCTGCACGACGTGGTGGCCCACCACATGTCCGTGATCGCCATCCAGGCCGAGGCCGCGCCGTACCGCGTGGAGAACACCCCGCCCGAGCTCGCCACGTCCTTCGCGACGATCCGTGAGAACGCCGTCGCCGCGCTGACCGAGCTGCGCCGCATCCTGGGTGTGGTCCGCTCCGCGGACCCGGATGCCTTTGCCGAGAGCGACCCGGAGGCCCCGCAGCCCACGCTCGCCACCCTGGACTCGCTGCTCGACAGCGTCCGCAGCGCCGGGCTGAACGTCGAGGCCGTGGTCACCGGGGCGCCCCGGCCGCTGCCGCAGGGCGTGGAGCTGTCCGCGTACCGGATCGTGCAGGAGGGGCTGAGCAATGCGCTGCGGCACTCGCCGGGTGCCGAGGCGCGGGTGGAGATCTCCTACGTCCTGGGGGGCCTCGGCCTGCGGATCGTCAACGGCCCGCCCAGCCGCCTCGCCAAGCCGTCCCCGGGGGCGGGGCACGGTGTGCTGGGCATGCGCGAGCGGGTACAAATGCTGGGCGGTGAGATGACCGCCGACCACACCGAGGACGGCGGCTTCGAGGTCGCGGCGTTCATTCCGGTGGGGAGCGCGGCGGGCGAGGCCGCGACAGGGGGAAGCAAGGCATGATCCGCGTACTGATCGTCGACGACCAGGTGATGGTCCGCGAGGGTTTCTCCGTCCTGCTCAACGCCATGCCGGACATCGAGGTCGTCGGTGAGGCCGTCGATGGCCGCCAGGCGGTGCAGAAGGTCGGGGTCCTGCGGCCCGATGTCGTCCTGATGGACATCCGGATGCCGGAGATGAACGGCCTGGAGGCGACCCGCGAGATCGTGGCCGCCGACGCGGACGCCAAGGTGCTCGTCCTGACCACCTTCGATCTGGACGAATACGTCTACCAAGCGCTGCGCTCCGGGGCGAGCGGCTTCCTCCTCAAGGACGCCTCGGCCGGCCAGCTCGCCGAGGGCGTACGGATCGTCGCCTCCGGCGAGGCGCTGCTCGCCCCCACCGTCACCAAGCGGCTGATCTCCGAATTCTCCCGGCTGGGCACCCCGCGTGCCCCGGCCCAGGAACGCATCGCCGACCTGACGGAACGCGAGACCGAGGTCCTGGTGCTGGTCGCCCAGGGCCTGTCGAACGGTGAGATCGCCGAGCATCTGGTCGTCGCCGAATCCACGGTGAAGACGCATGTCAGCCGCATTCTGGTGAAGCTGGGGCTGCGGGACCGCACCCAGGCGGCGGTGTTCGCCTACGAGGCGCGGCTGGTGACTCCGGGAGGCTGAGGGCCGCCGCCCCGGCGGGGACCCCGCCCGGGAGCCATGGGCGGGGCAGGCCGGCGGCCCGGATCGGGGGAGCCCTACGGCTGGGGAACCTCCCGCAGCAGGCTCGAACTCCAGGGACACCAGATCAGTCCGGGCAGGAACGGGCCGCCGGCCTCGTCGAGATGGTCTTCGACGTAGGGCGTGGTGGCGTCGCAGACCTCGATGGCGAAGTCGAAGAAGTCGATCGTTTCCGGGCGGAGATGGAAGCTCCAGCGCACGTTGTACGGAGCGGGGCGCTTCTCGATCCGGCCGATGACATGCGGCTCCGAGCTGGTCGCCCCGCTCAGCAGCTCCCGGGCGTGCTGGATCTTGCGGGGGTCGGTGAGCTTGATGACGAACTCCGCACGCGTGATGTCGGTCATCACGAAGTAGGCCGCGGAGTCGGTGTCGGTGCGCCGGGCGGTGTCGGTCGCCTGCTGTCCCCGGGCGGGCCCGGCCGCGGTGACGGCCAGCAGCGCCGCCGCCGCGAGCAGGACGATCCTGGTGCTGATGCGTCGCATGGTCCCCTCCGATGCCGCGTGCCGTGGTCACGACCGCGCATACAGAAAGTAACAAGACGATCACCCTGAGCTCTAGAGTTACTGTGGGTTATCGCACCGTCAGGTGAAATGGCGCAGGGTGACTGGTCATTGAGTCTGCGGTGTGCTGCCGATGCAGAGCGGCACCCGGCATCCACACCCTGTGGATGCCCGCGCGCCCGCCCCGATTCCGCGCGTGCAAGTGCGCCGCCGGAGTCCGCTACAGCTCCGGCGGCGCACGGATGCGGGGGCGGCCGGGTGGCAGGCCGCCCGGGATCAGCCGAGGTCGCGTCGGCGTACGCCCACCAGACCGGCGGCGGTGAAGAGGGCGGAGAGCGCCAGCAGCCAGAGGAACGGGGCCGCGGTGGCGTCCGCGCCGGGCAGCTTGGGGAGGTGGCCGTACGGAGAGAGATCCATCGCCCAGCGGGGGAAGTCGAGGGAGGGGCCGGCCCAGCCCAGGGTCAGACAGCCGCCGACCAGGGCCCAGACGGCGGTGGTGGCCCGGGGGAGCAGGCCGAAGACGAGGACCGCCAGGCCGGTGAGCGTCCAGACGGCCGGGACCTGGGCGAGGGCGGCGGCCAGTACCGGGCCCGTCCGGCCGCCGGGGTCGCCGGCCGAGAGGTCGTAGGAGACTCCCAGGGCCAGACCGCCGAAGGCCAGGATGACGGCGCTGCCCCCGTAGGCGAGGGCCAGATGGCCGGCCGTCCAGCGGAGGCGGCTCACCGCGCCGGCCAGCACCGGCTCGGCCCGCCCGCCGGTCTCCTCGCCGTGCAGCCGCAGCACCGCGCCCACCGCGTAGAGCGCGGCGACCATGCCGAGCATGCCGGCCATCGTGGCCAGGAAGGCGTCGGTCAGGCTCTGTTGACCGCCCATCCGCGCGAAGATCTCGCGGGTGCGTTCATTGCCGCCGACCAGGTCGGCGGCGCCCTTGGCGATACCGCCGAAGAGGCCGCCGGCGCACACGAAGCCGAGCGTCCAGCCGCCCAGAGTGGTGCGCTGGAGCCGCCAGGCCAGGCCGAAGGGGCCGCTCAGCGAGCGGGGTGCGACGGCCGGGCCGGGGCGGGCGGGCAGAAAGCTCATCCCGAGGTCGCGGCGGGCGGTCAGGGCGTAGGCGACGGAGCCGGCCAGGGCGGTCGCCGCCAGGAACAGCAGGACGAGCCACCAGCGTTCGCCAGCGTAGGCGCGCAGGTTCTGCGACCAGCCGATCGGCGAGATCCAGGTGAGCGGGGAGGTGCCGTCGGTGGTGGCGGTGTCGCCCGCGGCGCGCAGCGCGAAGGCGAGGCCGAGCGCGGCGCCGGTCAGGCCCTTGGCGAGCCGTGCGCTCTCGGTGAGTTGGGCGGCGATCGCGGCCAGTGCGGCGAACAGCATGCCGGTGCCGCCGGTGGCGAGGCCGAGCGCGAGCGAACCGGCGGCCGGCCGCCCGGAGCCGGCCAGGCCGCCCGCGATCACCACGGCGAGCGCGGCGTTGGCGGTCAGCGCCGTCAGCAGGGCCGCGGTCAGCGGGGCGCGACGGCCGACCATGGCGGCACAGAGCAGCTCCTGACGCCCCGTCTCCTCCTCCTCACGGGTGTGCCGGACCACGATCAGCAGGCTCATCACGGCGGCGAGGACGGCGCCGAAGCCGGCCATCCGCCAGGCGATCAGCCCGCCGACGGAGTCGCCGAAGACCGGTCCGTACAGCGCGCGCATCGAGCCGTTGCCGTTCATCGAGGCGGCCAGTGCGGCGCGCCGGGCGGCGGTGTCGTAGAGCGCCTCGAAGGACGAGCCGGTGCCGGCGACGACCAGGCCGAGGCCCAGGACCCACGCCGGGATCAGCACCCGGTCGCGGCGCATCGCCAGGCGCAACAGGGGCACGGTGCCCGCCAGTGGGCGCGCACGCACGGTGGGGGCGGACAGGGGTGCGGCCACGGTGGTCATCGTGCGATCGCCTCGCTGCGGGCGTCGTCCTGGTAGTGGCGCAGGAACAGCTCTTCCAGGGTGGGCGGGGTACTGGTGAGGCTGCGGACGCCGGAGGTGCCGAGCGAGCGGAGCACGGCGTCGAGCTTGTCGGTGTCGACCTGGAACGTGACGCGCTGCCCCCGGAGCTCCAGGCCGTGGACGCCGGGGAGGGTGGCCAGCCCGTTGGGTGCGCCGGCGAGTTCGGCGACGACCGACGTACGGGTCAGATGCCGCAGTTCCCCCAGTGAGCCGGATTCGACGGTCCGTCCGTTGCGGATGATGCTGACGCGGTCGCAGAGCGCCTCGACCTCGGACAGCACATGGCTGGAGAGCAGGACGGTGCGCCCGCGGTCGCGCTCCTCGGCGACGCAGTTCTGGAATACCTCCTCCATCAGCGGATCGAGGCCGGAGGTCGGCTCGTCGAGGATGAGCAGCTCGACATCGGGGGCGGAGGCGAAGGCGGCGACCAGGGCGACCTTCTGCCGGTTGCCCTTGGAGTACGTCCGCCCCTTCTTGGTGGGGTCGAGTTCGAACCGCTCCAGGAGCTCGGCCCGACGCGCGGCGTCCAGCCCTCCGCGCAGCCGGCCGTAGAGGTCGATGACCTCGCCGCCGGAGAGATTGCGCCACAGGGTGACGTCACCGGGGACGTACGCGATACGGCGGTGCAGTGCGACGGCGTCCTGCCAGGGGTCCCTGCCCAGCAGCCGGGCGGTGCCGCCGTCGGCCCGCAGCAGGCCGAGCAGGACGCGGATCGTCGTGGACTTCCCGGCGCCGTTGGGCCCGAGGAAGCCGTGGACCTCACCGGCCCCGACCCGCAGATCGAGGCCGTCCAGCGCGTGGGTGCGGCCGAACGACTTGTGCAGCCCGTCGACCCGGATCGCGGGAGCGGGAGAGAGTGCCGTGGTCATGATTTCGAAGCTACGCTAGATTCACAAATTTGTGAAGTTAAGAAACCGTATAAAGTTGAGGGGCGGTTCTGATCAGGGGAGATGATGCGGATATGAGCGAGCAGCCACAGCAGAGCGCGGACCGGACCGCTGACGTCCGCCAGGACGGTGCCGACGCCACGCGCGATGCCGAGGCGGTCTCGCAGTTCGTCGAGCGCTTCGCCTCGCAACTGGTCGACGCCGGAATGCAGCGGATGTCCGCCCGGGTCTTCGCCTGTCTGCTGGCCTCCGACTCCGGCGTGCTGACCTCCGCCGAACTCGGCGAGCGCCTCCAGGTCAGCCCGGCCGCCGTCTCCGGC
The DNA here is from genome assembly GCF_900221035.1 of Streptomyces sp. 2323.1. NCBI lineage: Bacteria > Bacillati > Actinomycetota > Actinomycetes > Kitasatosporales > Streptomycetaceae > Streptomyces > Streptomyces sp. 2323.1. The sequence continues at coordinate 4,272,259 of NZ_LT907981.1, forward strand.
GCGATCCGCTATCTCTCCCAGGTCGACATGGTCAGCCGGGAGCGCGAGCCGGGCTCCCGCCGCGACCGCTACCGCGTGCACAGCGACCAGTGGTACGAGGCACTGGCCCGCCGCGACAACGTCCTCACCCGCTGGGAGGGCACCCTGCGCGACGGCGTCGAGAGCCTCGGCGAGGACTCGCCCGCGGGCCGCAGGATCGGCGAGACGCTGGTGTTCTTCGAGTTCCTGCAGAAGGAACTCACCGGCCTGCTCCAGCGCTGGCGCGAACACCGCGACCAGATACGGGCCGACCTCGAAGACGCCGGCCGCTGACGCGCTAGTCCCGCGGCAGCTGCAGCCGCCAAGCCCCCGGCTGCACCGTCCACGTACGCGTCCGGACCGGCCCGCCGACCAGGGCATCTGCGCGGTAGTGGAAGTCCGCGCCGGATACCGTCACCGCCCGCGCCCGGGTCCGTACCGGCCGCGCGCCGCCCGGCCAGTGGACGATGACCTCGGCCAGCTCGCCGCCGTTCCCCGCCCCGGGGGCGGCCGTCCCGGGTCGGCCGCCCGGCACCACCGACACCCCGCGCACCGGCCGGTCCAGATCCGCCAGCAGCACCCCGTCCGCCTCGATCCGCAGCCGCTGCCCCGGCACCCGGGTGCGCCGCGCGCCCGTGCGCCCGCCGTCGCCGGACCGGGGAGCGGCCCAGCGCCCGGCCGCCGGTGCACCCAGCAGCGACAGCGCCGTACGGGCGGTGCGCGCATACGGCTTCCACCAGGGGTGGTGCCCACTGACCGCGGCCACCGGGCCGCCCCGCGCCGCCAGGGGATCCGCCGGATCCGCCGCGGCCACCGCGGACGACTGCTGCGGCACGGACGCCCGGCGCCCCGCCCCGGTCGCCTCGCTGCCGCCCGGGATGCGCAGACTGCCCAGCACGATGCCGTCGCTGTCGTCCGTGAGCAGGTCCATCGGGCGCTCCCCGCCGTCCAGGACGGCACGGGCGGCGGCCACCGTGTCCGTCGGGATGCCCAGGGTGCGGCTCAGCGCGACGGCGGCCGGCAGCCCGACCGGGACCATCGACAGCGGCACCCCGGCCAGCTCCCGCTCCTTGTGCAGCAGGCCCACCACCCGCAGCAGCGCCCGGTCGTCACCGATCACCACCGGCCGTCGCTGCCCGCGCCGGGCAAGCATCCGCGCGAATTCCTCCGGGCCCTCCGGAAGGCAGATTTTCGCCCCCGCGCCCGCGCACAGGACATCCTTCGCGATCCGTACGGCCTCGCCGTCGGTACTGCGGGCGTCCGGGTCGATGACCACGAGCAGGGGGTACCCCCGAACGGAGTCCACGGGAGAGTGCCCAGAAGGCTGCGCCGACACCTCGGTCCTTCCTCAGGTAGCATCTCGGTGCAAGAGCCCCTTGCGCTATTGCGCCAGGGGCTTCGTCTATTCCGGGGCACCGGTTCGACGGCTCTGGCGATGACGTACGCGTGAACACGCACGTTGTCGCCATCCACGCACGTTGGACATGCCCCGCCCGGAAGGGGTGTACGCCTGTGCCCGCACTTGTGCTGCTCGGTGCTCAGTGGGGTGATGAGGGCAAGGGAAAGGCCACCGATCTGCTCGGTGGGTCCGTTGACTATGTGGTGCGCTACCAGGGCGGCAACAACGCCGGCCACACGGTCGTCGTCGGCGACCAGAAGTACGCACTGCACCTTCTCCCTTCCGGAATCCTCTCGCCGGGGTGCACCCCGGTCATCGGCAACGGCGTGGTCGTCGACCCGGCGGTCCTGCTCTCCGAGCTGAGCGGACTCAACGAGCGCGGCGTCGACACGTCCAAGCTGCTGCTCAGTGGTAACGCGCATCTGATCACGCCGTACAACATCACCGTCGACAAGGTGACGGAACGGTTCCTCGGCAAGCGGAAGATCGGCACCACCGGGCGCGGCATCGGCCCGACCTACGCCGACAAGATCAACCGCGTCGGTATCCGCGTGCAGGACCTCTACGACGAGTCGATCCTCATGCAGAAGGTCGAGGCGGCGCTCGACGTCAAGAACCAGCTGCTGACCAAGCTCTACAACCGCCGCGCCATCGAGGCCGGCCAGGTCGTCGAGGAGCTGCTGGGCTACGCCGAGCAGATCAAGGGCTACGTCGCCGACACCACCCTGATCCTCAACAAGGCCCTCGACGACGACAAGGTCGTGCTCTTCGAGGGCGGCCAGGGCACGCTGCTCGACATCGACCACGGCACGTACCCCTTCGTCACGTCGTCGAACCCGACCGCGGGCGGCGCCTGCACGGGTGCCGGCGTCGGCCCCACGAAGATCAACCGTGTCATCGGCATCCTCAAGGCCTATACGACGCGCGTCGGTGCCGGTCCGTTCCCGACCGAGCTGTTCGACGAGGACGGCGAGGCGCTGCGCCGCATCGGCGGTGAGCGCGGTGTCACCACCGGCCGCGACCGCCGCTGCGGCTGGTTCGACGCGGTCATCGCCCGCTACGCGACCCGCGTCAACGGCCTGACGGACTTCTTCCTCACCAAGCTGGACGTGCTGACCGGCTGGGAGCAGATCCCGGTCTGCGTCGCTTACGAGATCGACGGCAAGCGCGTCGAGGAGCTGCCCTACAGCCAGAGCGACTTCCACCACGCCAAGCCGGTCTACGAGACGCTGCCGGGCTGGTCCGAGGACATCACCAAGGCGAAGTCGTTCGCCGACCTGCCGAAGAACGCCCAGGCGTACGTCAAGGCGCTGGAGGAGATGTCCGGCGCCCCGATCTCCGCGATCGGCGTCGGCCCCGGCCGCGACGAGACCATCGAGATCAACTCGTTCCTGTCGTAGGACGGCAGGCACACCGCAGGCAGACACAGCCGCGCAGCTACTCCGCCCTGGAGTAGGTGCGCGGCTGTTTGTCGTGGCCGAGGAACTCGTGGTCCACAACCGGCCGACTTTGTCCGAGACGCGGCGGGTGGCGGATGTCGGTTTCCGCGTTCCGGAACTCCCTGGGGCCTCAAGGACGTAGAACGCGTACGACAACTAGGCGTACGACAACGACGCGCACGACAACGACGCCTCAGAGAGTGACGCCTCCCGTAACGGCGCCTCCGACAGCCACGCACCGACGCCAAGCCGAAGGAGACCGTGTGATTCCCGCCGTACGTGCCCTCGCCCGCGCCGCCATGGCCGCGCGTCCCGTGCCGCTCGCCGACGTCCGGGCGCGGGCCGGTCTCCTCGATCCGTCCGGCCGCAGCTATCTCGTCCCGGTCGAGGTCTTCACCGCCGTGGTGGCCGAACTCACCGACCGGCGCAGGCCGGGCGGCGCGTTCGTGGCGTTGTGCCACAACGGCCGACGTTGGTTTTCCTGCCGCTCCGTCTACTACGACACCCCTGATCTGCGGTCCTTCCACGATCACCGGCTGGGCCGCCGGGTGCGCTACTCGATCCGGGAGGCGCTCTGCGAGGACACCGGGGAGCGGCAGTTCGAGATCGAGCTCACCGGAGGGCGCGGCGCACCGGTCACGTACCGCCGACCGCTGCTCCCGGGGGACGCGGCGCTCGGCCCGGCCCCGCGCGACTTCCTCGCCTCCGTACTGGAGCGCTCCTCCGGCATCGCGGTCCCCGACGGCCTGGGCCGCGTCCTCGAAACCGACTGCACCCGGGCCACCCTGGTCGCGGACGGACAGCGCCTCACCTGTGACGCGGCGCTGCGCTGCCGGGACGTGGCGACCGGCCGCACGGTGCGCGCCGAGGGCGGGCTGGTCCTCGTACGGACCCGGGCCCGGACCGCCGGCCGGCCGGGCGAGGCGGACCAGCCGGGCGAGGCGGACCGGCTGCTGGACGACCACGGGGTACGCGCCGCCGAATTCACCCCCTACTGCGGCGGGTTGTCGGCGCTGCGCCCGGAGCTGACCGCCCACCCCTCACGGCAGGCGGTGCGGACGGTGTTCCCCACGGCCGGCTGACCCGCCCCGCGCCCGCCCTGCCTGGGCGCCCCGCCCGGCCGCCCGGCTGACCCGCCCCGCGCCCGCCCTGCCTGGCCGCCCCGCCCGGCCGCCCGGAGGCCGGATGTTCCGCCGGCCCGTAGACAGTCTGTCCGCGCACGTGGTGAGCGCCATACATAGTGTCGGTATCGGCCGATAGCCCGTGATCCTTACGCTGAGGTCGTTCGCCGCGCCCATCCCCGGCGGACCCGAGCGACCCGATCCGAGGTACTGACCGTGACCACGACGCAACCCTCCTCCGCCGCTGCCGACCCCGCTGCCGGCGCGGCAGTCAAGGCCACCGACCGTGCGCATGTCTTCCACTCCTGGTCCGCGCAGGGACTGATCGACCCGCTGCCGATCGCGGGCGCCGAGGGCGCGTACTTCTGGGACTACGACGGCAACCGCTACCTCGACTTCTCCTCCCAGCTGGTCAACACCAACATCGGCCACCAGCACCCCAAGGTCGTCGCGGCGATCCAGGAGCAGGCCGCGAAGCTGTGCACCATCGCACCGGGCTTCGCCGTGGACGTCCGGTCCGAGGCCGCCCGGATGGTCGCCGAGCGCACCCCCGGCGACCTCGACAAGATCTTCTTCACCAACGGCGGTGCGGAGGCCGTGGAGAACGCGGTCCGGATGGCCCGGCTGCACACCGGCCGCGCCAAGGTGCTGTCCGCCTACCGCTCCTACCACGGCGCCACCGCCGCCGCGATCAACCTGACCGGTGACCCGCGCCGCTGGCCCTCCGACACCGCCTCGGCCGGTGTCGTCCACTTCTGGGGCCCGTTCCTCTACCGCTCGGCCTTCCACGCCGAGAACGAGGCGCAGGAGTGCGAGCGCGCCCTCGCGCACCTGGAGCAGACCATCGCCTTCGAGGGCCCGCAGTCGATCGCGGCGATCATCCTGGAGACCGTGCCCGGCACCGCGGGGATCATGGTCCCGCCGGCCGGCTACCTCGCCGGGGTCCGCGAGATCTGCGACCGCCACGGCATCGTCTTCATCCTCGACGAGGTCATGGCGGGCTTCGGCCGTACGGGCAAGTGGTTCGCCGCCGAGCACTTCGGCGTCACCCCGGACCTGCTGACCTTCGCCAAGGGCGTCAACTCCGGCTATGTCCCGCTGGGCGGCGTGGCGATCAGCGCCGAGATCGCGGCCACCTTCGACCAGCGCCCCTACCCGGGCGGGCTGACCTACTCCGGCCACCCCCTGGCCTGTGCCTCCGCCGTCGCCACCATGAACGCGATGACCGAGGAGCGGATCGTGGAGAACGCCGCCGAGATCGGCGAGAAGGTCATCGGCCCCGCGCTGCACGAGATCGCCGGACGCCACCCGTCGGTCGGCGAGGTCCGCGGTATGGGCGTCTTCTGGGCCCTGGACCTGGTCAGGAACAAGGAGACCCGCGAGCCGCTGGTCCCGTACAACGCGTCCGGCGCCGCCAACGCTCCGATGGCCGAATTCGCCGCGGCATGCAAGCGCGGCGGGCTGTGGCCGTTCGTGAACATGAACCGGACGCATGTCGTCCCGGCCTGCACGATCACCGAGGCCGAGGCCAAGGAGGGCCTCGCCGCCCTCGACGAGGCCCTGACGGCGGCCGACGCACACACCGTCTGAGCCCTCGGCGGCGGTGGCCGCACACACCGCCCGAGCTGTGACCTGCGGTGCCCGCGCGCTCGGAAACCGCAGGTCACGGCCGCCCCACGGCACCTCCTGGAGCAGCCTCGCCCGGCGGCCCGCCGCGGCCCTCGCCTATCGTGGGCGGGGGCCGCTCCCACCTGCGCGGTCAGGATGGCGCGAAGGAGACGCACGAGATGGCCGCCGGCGGAGACAGCTCAGTCATACGACGCAGCACCCTGCGCCAGCAGATCGCCGACGCGCTGCGCGACGAGATCCTGGCCGGCCGGCTGCCCTGCGGCCACCCCTTCACCGTCAAGGAGATCGCCGAGCAGTACGGCGTCTCCGCCACCCCGGTGCGCGAGGCGCTGCTCGATCTGTGCGCCCAGGGCCTGCTCGACGTCGAACAGCACCGCGGCTACAAGGTGCACGCCTTCACCTCCGACGACTTCCGCGCCATGGTCGAGGCCCGCACGCTGATCATCGAGGGCATCTTCCGCAGCGGCGCCGACTTCGCCCTGCGCGCCACCCCCGCCGAGGTGCTGGTCTCCATCCGGCGCCGCGCCGACGAGGCCGAGCGGGCCGCCCGGGCCGGCGACCTCGACGTCCTCATCGGCTACGACCTGCGGTTCTGGCGCGAGCTCAGCAGCATCGTGGGCAACGCCTACATCAGCGATTTCCTCGACCGGATCCGCGTCCAGACCTGGATGTTCGCGGTGCCGCTGCTGCGCCGGCAGCCCGACCTCCGGGGTCATCTGTGGCAGGGCCACAGCGCGCTGGCCGACGCCCTGATCCACCACGACCTGGCCACCGCCCAGCGGCTGATCGCGGAGTACAACGAGCACTCCCTCGCTCTCGTCGGAACGCGCGGCTAGCACTACGCTGTCCCGACCGTCGGCCGTAATGGGCCGTACCCGTGGCCGTACGTGCGCCGGAGTCCCTGTTCCCGACCGGAAGCGAGCTCTCACTCGTGGCATGTGACCTGTGGCTGGTACCCCTCGTCGATGTGCTGTGCCACAGCCCCGACAACCCGTTCTCCGAAGAGATCGCCGCCTATGACAAGGCCCTGACGGAAGCGGGCCTGCCGGCGGTCCCGGTGTTCAGCTACATGCCGGGGCTCTCCGGTGACGTCGCGCCCATCGCCGGCTTCGACTACGACGCACTGCACTTCCTGCGCCGCGCCTATCTGCTGCGGCTGTGCGGCCTGGAGGTGACCCCGGTCGACGAACTGGGCGGCGACTACGAGCAGTTGCTGGAGATGTTCGAGGCCACCGCGCAGGAGTCCCATCTGGTGTGGCACTACGACCACGCGGGTGCGTACGTCCCGGTCGACTTCCCGCATCCGCTCGCCAACGACGAACTGCTGGAGGGCGGCGGCCCGCTGGGCTCCTCGCACGGTCTGCTGCGCGAGCTCGAACTGGTCGCGCCGTCCCTCGGTATCGATCCGGCCAATCCGCCGGCCGCACCCGCACCGCCGGCCGGGCCCACCTCACTGGAGGAGCGGGCGAGCGCGGTGCCCCTGGACGACAGCCCGTTCGCCCGGGAGCGGCATGTGTGGCTCGGCCTGCATGCGGCCGCCACCCGGAGCCTGGGCCAGGGCTCCATGATCGTCTTCAGCTGACCCGGAGCCGTACGGGCGCAGCGGGGGAGCGGCGGGGCGCCGGAAGCCGGGGGAGCCCCGGCCGCTCCCGCCGCGCGCCGGTCCCTACGGCGGTGCGGGCGGCCCGCGTTCAGCGCGGTGACTCCGGCGGCCGCTGCCGCGGCATGTTCGGGCGGGTGCCCGGCGGCGGCAGCGGGTACCGCGTCTGCGGCGCAGCGCCCTCCTGCCGCGGCGCCGCCCACGGCACCATCGACTGCGTGGCCTGCGGCACCGGCCCGGCCCGGAACTCCGCCATCCAGTCGGCCGTTTCGGCCCGCACCAGCTCCCCCAGGTCCTCGTTGAACCGCCGGAGCACCCCCAGACAGCGCTCCGCCGCCTCACCCGCCGTGCCCTCGGCCGGGCCGAGCACCTCGCGCACGCTGACCGCCGCCCAGTCGAACTGCAGCGCCTCCAGCCGCCGGTGGATCGCCTGAGCGGTCGCCAGGTCCCGCATCCAGCCCGTCGTCACCCCGAAGTACCGGTCAGCGCCCACACACACCGCCGCCAGCAGCAGCGACAGACAGCCCCAGGACGCCCCGCCCGGCCAGACCCCGGCCAGATCCAGCAGCGGCAGCGCCCCGCCCACCGTCACCCCGGCCGCGGCACCCAGCCGCAGCGCCCGCGCCCCGCGCCGTTTGCCCAGCCGGTCGTGCAGATACCAGTCGGCGGCGCGCAGCGCGCCCTCCTCGGTCCACAGATAGAGCGCGTCCAGCCGGTCGGCCGGCTCGCCCCAGTCGCCGAGCGGAAAGACCCGCCCCGCAAGATCTCTCCGGCCGGAGGCCCGGCGGCCGTTCTCCCGCGTGGGGCTGCCGCCCTCCCGAGGGGGTCCCTCGGGCTGCATCTCCGGCTGACTCACCCGTGCACTCCCTCTCCAAGGCTCTCTTCCGATACGTGCGATGCACGCGTGACATCCGGGACGGTCGTTGCACGCAGCCCCCTCTTCCTACCGCCGAACGGCTGGCGTCGGCCCCACGATCACACGCTTTCCGCCCGGAAGGAGTGCCATGTCGGGTATAGGGGCATCGGGCAACTCACCCGAAAGAGTTGCCACCGCGGCGACGTACGGTTTCCGGCCGCTTCGCGCCCGCCCGCCGCCCGGGCCCGGCCGCCGTCCGGCCGGCCGGCGCTCTCGTCTAGGCTGCCACCGTGAAGGTCCTCGTCATCGGCGGCGGCGCCCGCGAACACGCCCTGTGCCGCTCTCTGTCCCTCGACCCCGACGTCACCGCGCTGCACTGCGCTCCCGGCAACGCCGGCATCGCCGAGGTGGCCGAATTGCACGGGGTCAACGCCCTCGACGGCGCCGCCGTCGCCGACCTCGCCGCCGGTCTGCAGGCCGATCTGGTCGTCGTCGGTCCCGAGGCCCCGCTGGTGGCGGGCGTCGCGGACGCCGTACGCGCCCGCGGCATCCCGGTCTTCGGCCCGTCGGCCGAGGCCGCCCAGCTGGAGGGCTCCAAGGCGTTCGCCAAGGACGTGATGGCCGCCGCGGCCGTCCCCACCGCCCGCAGCTACGTCTGCACCACCCCGGAAGAGATCGACGAGGCGCTGGACGCCTTCGGGGCGCCGTACGTCGTCAAGGACGACGGTCTGGCGGCCGGCAAGGGCGTGGTGGTCACCGAGGACGTCGCGACGGCCCGCGCGCACGCCCTGGCCTGCGACCGCGTCGTCATCGAGGAGTTCCTCGACGGCCCCGAGGTCTCGCTCTTCGCGATCACCGACGGCGAGAGTGTCGTCCCGCTGCAGCCCGCCCAGGACTTCAAGCGCGCCTACGACGGCGACGAGGGCCCCAACACCGGCGGCATGGGCGCGTACAGCCCGCTGCCCTGGGCCGACCCCCAGCTGGTCGACGAGGTCATGGCCACCGTCCTGCAGCCCACCGTGGACGAGCTGCGCCGCCGCGGCACCCCGTTCTCCGGGCTGCTCTACGCGGGCCTGGCGATCACCTCCCGCGGGGTGCGGGTGATCGAGTTCAACGCGCGCTTCGGCGACCCGGAGACCCAGGTCGTCCTCGCCCGCCTCAAGACCCCGCTCGGCGGGCTGCTCACCGCGGCCGCCACCGGCAACCTCGCCGCCCTGCCGCCGCTGCGCTGGCGCGACGACGCCGCAGTCACGGTCGTCATCGCCTCGCACAACTACCCGGACACCCCGCGCACCGGCGACCCCATCGCGGGCCTGGCCGAGGTCGCGGAGCAGGACGCCCCGGACGCCTACGTCCTGCACGCCGGCACCAAGCGTGACGACGCCGGTGCGGTGCTCAGCGCGGGAGGCCGGGTGCTGTCCGTCACCGCCACCGGCGCCGACCTCGCCACCGCCCGCTCGCGCGCCTACCGCGCCGTGGAGCGGATCCGGCTGGACGGGTCCCAGCACCGCACGGACATCGCCGCCAAGGTCGCGGACGAGGCGGCTCAGGCGCCGGGCGCATAGCGGGAGCGGGCGCGCGGGGCGCACCCGCTCCGGCCGGCGAGATCTCTTCTGGGGCATATGTCACATACCGTGGCATATGCCCCAGTCTTTGTGGGTGCAGACAGGGCCGAATCGCCCGCTGCCCACATCATCCCGGCACCGGTTCCCGGCTTTGCCCAAAGCCATTCCATCGGGTGACCGCACCACATATCCCGCTGACGGGGCGCGCACCCCCAACTAGGGTGCCGCGCAAGCGTCCTGCGGTGGTTGGGCCGGAATCCGGCACGGTTGCCGCGGTGGCGTCCGGCAACTGGCTCACCGGCATTGCGATGTCAGTGGCCGGTGCCACAGTGGTGGTGGGTGCGCTGGCTCGCACCACCCGACGCGCACATCTCGTACGTCCGTCCCGTGTTCTCTCCGTCCGGCTCCGTCAGGACAGCAGGGGGTGTACAGGCTCGTGGCAAGTCCGGAAACAGGCGTCCTGGCGGCGCGTGCCCGCGCCCTTGCCGTGCTGCGGATCCGCAGCACGGCGAGAGCGGTGGCGCTGCTGCCCGCGGCGGTGGCCGTGGTGCTGTTCGCCGGCCGGGCGACCGGCCGGCTCGGCGCCGGCTGGGATCTCGCCGGCTGGATCGCCGGCGGTGCCGCCGTGGTCAGCCTGCTGCTGGCCGGGCTGGTCACCGCCGTCGTCGCGCGCGCCCGGCCCGCCCTCAGCCCGTCCGTGCCGATCTCCGAGAAATCGGCCCCCGATCTCTACCGCCTCGTCCGCGATCTCGCCGAGCGCCTGGAGGTCCCCGCGCCCTCCGCCATAGCGCTCACCCCGGACTGCGACAGCTGGCTGGAGGACCGCACCCACCGCGCACACGGCCCGCCCCGCCGCCTCCGCAGACCGGACGGTGCGGGGCGCCGGGCCCCCGAGGCGCCGGTCCTGGTCATCGGCTCACCGTTCCTGTGGTGGATGCGGGTCGCCGAGCTGCGCGCCCTGCTGGCGCCCGTCGTCGCCGGCACCGGCCCCTCGGCCCACCCCGACATAGCCGCCGCCCGCCGGTTCATCCGCGGCCTGGACGCCGCCGTCGCGGTCTCGGCCCGCGCCGGAGGCCGGCTGCGCGGTCTGCCGCTGCGCTTCGTCGGCAGGGTCGCGCGGCTGCTGCTGCGCGCCGGCCGCGAGCACGCCACGATCATGGAGCGCGCCGTCGCGGCCGCCGCCTCCGAACGCGCCCAGAACGTCGACTACGGCCTGCGGATCGTCGCCCAGGAGCAGGTCGGCCTGGCGTACGCGGGCTGGGACCGGCTGCTGACCCGGGTCGCGCTGCCCGCCTGGCGGATGGGCCGCTGGCCGTCCCGGCTGGACGCCGGCGTGGTCTCCGCGCTCACCGAACTCTCCCGCCGCGACCGCCTCGCCGACGGCTTCGCCTCCCGCCTCGGCGAGCGCCCCGCCTGCGACCTCCTGGAGGAGCCCGGCGCCATCGACCGCGCCGCCTCCCTGCTGGCCGCCCGGCTCTTCCACGGCGGCCCCGCCGAGCCGGGACCGGACTGGTCACCGGTCGGCTGGCAGCAGTATCCGGAAGAGGTCGTGGACCGGAAATGGCGCCTGGAGGCCGCCCGCCTCCATCGCGTTCTCGACAATCTTCCGGCCACCGCGCTGCCCGCGGCCCCGCCCACCACGGGAGCCGACCCCGCCGCTTCGCCCCTCACGTACGCCCACACCCCGGCCCATGCACCCGCGGGCCGCCGCCCGGCAGCGCCCGGCCCCGACGGCGGCCCGGCCGTGAGCCCGCCCGCCGACGGCCCGCCGCGCACCGAGAGCCCACCGCCCGCCGACGGCCCGCCGGCCGCACCGGCCCCGGGCCCGACGCTGGCCCGGGTCATCGACCGGCTCGCCCAGGACGAGCGCGCCGGCGACCTGGTGGCCGCCCGGCTGGGTGCGGAGGTCGAGCGGGAGGAGCGCGAGGAGGCGGCCCGGCAGGCCGCCCGCGGCCGCTGCGAGCAGGACGCCGCCATCGGCGTGGCCTGGGGCGACGGCCTGGCCGAGGGCGGCCTTCCGCTGTTCCCGCTGCAACCGCCCCGTACCGGCCGCGAACTCCTCGCCGACCACGTCACCGCCATGGTCTGCTGCGCCGCCGTCGACACCGCCGGTGCCACCCCGGGCCTGGACTGGCTCGACGGCCCGGCGCTGCTGGTCGACGGCGCCCGCCGGGCAGATCTCGGCCGCCCGGTGCTCAGCCTGGTCGACGACGGGGATGCCGGGCCGCTCCGCGGCTGGCTGACGACCGTCGGCGTCCGCCCCGAAAAGCCGGTCCGGCTGGTATGACTCGACGGCCGCAGCTGCCCGCGACCGCTGCCGTAAGGACGCGCATCGGGCAGCGAGATCCTGGCCGGACGTCCGGGGCCGCTCGCCCCACCGGCTGAATGTTCCCTTCCAGTTCGCATTTCGGGGGCGGTGCCCTCTAAATTCACGACGAAGGGTGACGAAGTGAGTGCGTAATGTGATGTGCTGGGGGATGGCCGGCCGGGTCTGCTCAGCCGGGCGCAGCACCGGCCCGTCGGCCCGGGCCGACGGGGGATGCGGGAGGGGAGTGGAAGGTGGCGACGGATCAGATCAGGCGCTGGGAATCGGGTGCGCTGGCGCACGCGGTCACGGACCCGTTCGGACAGGGCCCGCTGCCCTGGCTGCGCGGCAGTGAGACGTACTTCGAATCCGGCCGCATCATTCCCTGGTACGTCGACCCCGCCGTGGCCCAGGGCGATCTGCGTGAGCCCGTACCCCACAAGCACAACGGCCCGCGCACCGCCGATGACGTCCACCGCCAGATCAAAGGTTTCGCCGGCACCGGCGCAGTGGCTCCCGGCGAGGCCATCGACTTCCGGGTCTCGGTCGATCCGCCCCAGCCGTTCAGCATCGACATCTACCGCATCGGCCACTACGGCGGCACCGGCGCCCACAAGGTCACCACCAGCCCCCGCCTGGCCGGCATCGTCCAGCCGCCCCCGATGGCGGTCGAGCGCACGGTCTCCTGCCACCACTGGTGGCTGTCCTGGCGCCTCCAGGTCCCCACGTACTGGAACCTCGGCGCCTATGTCGCGGTCCTGACCACCGCCGACGGCCGCTACCGCTCCCACATCCCCTTCACGGTCCGCGACAACCAGCCCGCCGACCTCCTCCTGCTGCTGCCCGACATCACCTGGCAGGCCTACAACCTCTACCCGGAGGACGGCCGCGCCGGCGCCAGCCTCTACCACGCCTGGGACGAGCAGGGCGCGCTGCTCGGCGAGCGGGACGCCGCCACCACCGTCTCCTTCAACCGCCCCTACGCCGGCGCCGGACTGCCCCTCCATGTCGGCCATGCCTACGACTTCATCCGCTGGGCGGAGCGCTACGGCTACGACCTCGCCTACGCCGACGCCCGCGATCTGCACGCCGGCCGGGTCGACCCGTCCCGCTACCGCGGCCTGGTCTTCCCCGGCCACGACGAATACTGGTCGGTGCCCATGCGCCGCACGGTCGAGAGCGCCCGCGACACCGGCACCTCCCTCGTCTTCCTGTCCGCCAACACCATGTACTGGCAGGTCGAGCTCTCCCCGTCGCCCTCGGGCCCGGATTCGCTGCTGAAGTGCCGCAAGCGGCAGGGCCCCGGCCGTCCCGCGCTCTGGCGCGAGCTGGGCGACCCCGAGCAGCGGCTGATGGGCATTCAGTACGCCGGACGGGTCCCCGAGCCGGCGCCCCTGGTCGTCCGCAACGGCGAGCACTGGCTGTGGGAGGCCACCGGCGCCCATGAGGGCGACGAACTGCCCGGCCTGGTCGCCGGGGAAGCCGACCGCTACTTCCCCCGCACCAGCCTCCCCGACCACAGCGAACGCATCCTGCTCGCCCACTCCCCCTACCGCGACACCGAAGGTGCCCGCCGCCATCAGGAGACCTCCCTCTACCGCGCCCCCAGCGGCGCCTGGGTCTTCGCCTCCGGCACCTTCGCCTGGTCCCCCGCCCTCGACCGCCCCGGCCATGTCGACCAGCGCATCCAGCGCGCCACCGCCAACCTCCTCGACCGCATCTGCAAACGCGACTGAACCCGGCAGCCCAGGTCGGCAGAAACGTTGCCGTAAGCCGCACCCCTGGTGACCGCCCCCGGGCCGATCGCCCGCCGAGGCTTCTGCTCCGGCGGGCGACGATCACCGCCACCGGGCGCATCCGGCCCCCGCCCGTCACCACCGCCCGGGGTGAGGGAGAATCGAGGGGATTCCTGGATCAACCTACGCGGAGGAAGCGTGCCCGGTTTTGTAGAAAAGCCTGAGCCGGTGGAGGTCCCCGGGCTCACCCACCTCCACACCGGGAAGGTGCGCGACCTCTACCGGAACGCCGCCGGCGAGCTGGTCATGGTTGCCAGCGACCGCACCTCCGTCTACGACTGGGTGCTGCCCACCGAGATCCCCGACAAGGGCCGCATCCTCACCCAGCTGTCCCTGTGGTGGTTCGAGCAGCTCACCGACCTGGTCCCGAACCACGTCCTGTCCACCGACGTCCCGGCCGGCGCCCCCGCCGACTGGGAGGGCCGCACCCTGGTCTGCAAGTCGCTGGACATGGTCCCCGTCGAGTGCGTGGCCCGCGGCTACCTCACCGGCTCGGGCCTGGCCGAATACCGGCAGACCCGTACGGTCTGCGGACTGGCTCTCCCCGAAGGCCTCGTCGACGGCTCCGAGCTGCCCGCCCCGATCTTCACCCCGGCCACCAAGGCCGCCGTCGGCGACCACGACGAGAACGTCTCCTACGAGGAGGTCGCCCAGCAGGTCGGTGCCGAGGTCGCCGCCGAGCTGCGGCACACGACCCTCGCCGTCTACAGCCGGGCCCGCGACGTCGCCCGTGAGCGCGGCGTCATCCTGGCGGACACCAAGTTCGAGTTCGGCTTCGACGGGGAGCGGCTGACCCTGGCCGACGAGGTCCTGACGCCCGACTCCTCGCGCTTCTGGCCGGCCGACCTGTGGCAGCCGGGCCGCGCCCAGCCGTCGTTCGACAAGCAGTTCGTCCGCGACTGGCTGACCTCCCCCGCCGCGGACTGGGACCGCACGGGCGAGCTCCCGCCGCCCGCCCTCCCGCAAGAGATCGTCGAGAGCACCCGCGCCAAGTACGCCGAGGCCTACCAGCGCCTGACGGGTCTTCCCTGGTCGTAGCCGCACGCGGCCCGGGCCTCGGGGCCCGGGCGCACGAAAAGACCCCGGCCGATATCTCTACCGACCGGGGTCTTCCCCTTCTGAGCGGACGACGAGGCTCGAACTCGCGACCTCAACCTTGGCAAGGTTGCGCTCTACCAACTGAGCTACGTCCGCATGCCCCGCACAAGGCTCCTGGAATCAGTCGCCGCCGCGCGGTGCGGGGACCACTATAGCCAACCTCGCTGGCAGGTGAGCCGCGCCGCCGCCCGGCAGATCTCCGCGCCCGGCTTCACGCTCGCCGCCGAGCGGTGCTCCTGGACCGTCCCCGGCGACGGCGACGCCCGCCGGCCGATCTCCCTGACCGCCGCCCCGGCCACCGCGCATTCCCCCGGTTCGGCCTCCCGAACGGCCGGCGGCGAGCCCCCGGCGCCGATCGCGTCCGCCACCAACTCCGGGCCCGCACAACGGCTTCCGAGGCACACCGTGCGGACGCTCCCGGCCGGCCACTACGCCGACACCGTCGTCGGCACGAAGCCCCGCACCGCCACCTCCAGCGCCCGCTCCCGATGCCCCGTCCGCCCGTGGCTCGTCACGATCACCGCCCGGCAGCCCGGCACCTCACCCCGCGACGATGTGGCCACCGCCACACCGCCCCACCGCCCGCGCCCGCCTCTGCAGATCCAGCCGAGGAACACGGACGGGAACGCGAGGCCGGCCAGGATTTCCGGATCGTCACTTCACCGGTGCACAGCCGCGTGAGCGCCTTTTCTCCGCACCGCGCGGCATAGGCGCCCACGAGGGGGAGTGGACGGCAAAGATCAGGACGCCGTGCAACATCGTTTCGGCCGACAGTCCGGTGCGACCAGGCCCATTCCGCCGATCGCCTCTTTCCCCGCGATCGTCCTGGCCACCGGGATGTCCGACGAAGTGGCCGGCGCGGACTTGTTGCGGCCCGGAAGCGTCAACTCGGCCCGCCCCAGGGGCAGCAGACGGACCGCACTCCCGGTTTCCGCCGAATTTTTCGCCGCGGCATTGCCCAGATGGCGTTCCCTACTTCCCCTCACGCTTCCCCGGCCCCTTTGCCATCCGGAGAAAATCCCCTTCCCGGGATGCGGATCTGACGCCCGGTCCGCGCGGCGCTATCCCCACGTTCCGCGCCCGGAGCGGCACTCCGTTCGCGGCCCGCGCCGCTCATCGTGCCCCGCCGGACAGCCGCGTGATCCGGAGTGCCGACCGTTCGAACGGCTCCGGCCGCCGAAGGACCGCTCCGTTGCCTCCGGCCGTCGGGGCGGCGGACAGCGGCGACATTGCGCCTGCGAAGCCCCGTGACGTCGATCACACCACCCCCTGAAGGGGCGCTTCCGGCCCCGCTCGCGAGGGTTTTCTCCCCCGACGTTCATGAGCCCGGCCGACGTTCATGAGTCCAGCGTTTCGCCGGATCACGGTTCCGGTCAGTGCGGCCCGTCATCGCAGCCGAGGACAAATGTCAGTTGCCGGTTCCGGGAGTGCGGGAAGTGACCGGAGTGCGTGAAGGGATCCAGAGAAATGCAGAAGGCCCCGGTCGTGATGACCGGGGCCTTCTTATTCTGAGCGGACGACGAGGCTCGAACTCGCGACCTCAACCTTGGCAAGGTTGCGCTCTACCAACTGAGCTACGTCCGCAGGCATCCACTCGGCTTTCACCGAGCGGCGCGACAGCTACTCTACCTGATCCATTGGACTGGTCGAGCAGTCAGAGCGGGTGACAGGGATTGCACACTGCGCCTCCCCCTTGGAAAGGGGGCGCTCTACTACTGAGCTACACCCGCGTGACTCCGTGAGGTCCGGCCTGTCGGCCTCGCCCCTCGGCGTGCTCCAGACTCTAGCTGATCAGTAGGGGTGCTGTGCAAGTCGGCTGTGCCCGGGCCGGGGGACGCCGGTAAGTCGGTTAGTGATTGGCGGCGTTGAAGGCCTCGTACACCTTCTTCGGGATCCGGCCGCGCGGCGGGACGTCCATCTGGTTCGAGCGGGCCCAGGCCCGGACGGCCGCGGGATCGGGGGTCACCGCGGTGCGGTGGTAGGCCTTGCCGGACTTGGCCCGCTTGCGGCCGGCCTCGACGAACGGAGCGAGGGCACCGCGCAGTTTCTTCGCATTGGCGGGATTGAGGTCGATCTCGTACGACTTCCCGTCCAATCCGAAGGCGACCGTCTCTGCGGCTTCTCCTCCGTCGATGTCATCGGAGAGCGTTACTACTACGCGCTGCGCCACGGATATCGGTCCTTTCGTGGAGCGACCCCTTGTTGACATGGGGTGATGCTCCGGATCCGGCTGATTGGGATCAATGCTTTTTCATTTGTACAGCGATGGGCATTGCATTGTGAAGCCCAGTTAATTTTGTCAGCGTGTCTTCCCGCAATCCGGACCCCGGATCTTTTCGAGAATTTTTCCTGAGCTGCACTCCTGTCGATACCGGACCGTGATCGGGCGTCCCGCATATCTATGCGCGTAGATTTTCGAACACGGTACTGTGAGGACACCGCCTTACGCACCACACCACCGGGAGTGCCAGTGGCACGCGTCGTAGTCGACGTCATGCTCAAGCCGGAGATCCTCGACCCGCAGGGGCAGGCGGTGCAGCGCGCACTGCCACGCCTGGGCTTCGAGGGGATCGCCGACGTCCGTCAGGGCAAGCGTTTCGAACTTGAGGTGGAGGGTCCGGTCGACGACGCCGCCCTCGCTCGCATCCATGAGATGGCCGAGACCTTCCTCGCCAACACCGTCATCGAAGACTTCACCGTGCGGGTCGACTCATGACCTCGCGGATCGGAGTCATCACCTTCCCCGGCACGCTCGACGACCGCGACACCCAGCGCGCGGTCCGGGTCGCCGGAGCCGAACCGGTGCCGCTGTGGCACCGCGACAAGGACCTCAAGCAGGTCGACGCCGTGGTGCTGCCCGGCGGTTTCTCCTACGGGGACTATCTGCGGGCCGGGGCCATCTCCCGTTTCTCGCCGGTGATGGAGACCGTGATCGCGCAGGCGAAGGCCGGCATGCCGGTCCTCGGTATCTGCAACGGCTTCCAGGTGCTCACCGAGACCCATCTGCTGCCCGGCGCCATGCTGCGCAACAACCATCTGCACTTCATCTGCCGTGATCAGAAGCTGCGGGTGGAGAACGCGGAGACCTCCTGGACCGCGGACTACACGTCCGGGCAGGAGATCAGCATTCCGCTGAAGAACATCGACGGCCGGTACGTCGCCGACGAGCGGACGCTCGACATGCTGGAGGCCGAGGGCCGGGTCGCCTTCCGCTACCTGGACGGCAACCCCAACGGCTCGCTCCGCGACATCGCCGGCATCACCAATGAGGCGGGCAATGTCGTCGGCCTCATGCCGCACCCCGAGCACGCCGTGGAGCCGCTGATCGGTACGGGCCGTACCGACGGGCTCGGATTCTTCACCTCGATCCTGAAGAAGCTGGTCAACGCATGACTCTCGACACCGTCAAGCACGCAGCCGAGACGCCGGACACCGACCAGCCGTGGGCCGAGCTCGGCCTGAGGCAGGACGAGTACCAGCGCATCCGGGAGATCCTCGGCCGCCGTCCCACCGGCGCCGAACTCGCCATGTACTCGGTGATGTGGTCCGAGCACTGCTCCTACAAGAGCAGCAAGGTCCATCTGAAGCAGTTCGGCGAGAAGGCACCCGAGAATGACGCGCTGCTCGTCGGCATCGGCGAGAACGCCGGTGTCGTCGACGTCGGCCAGGGCTACGCCGTCACGTTCAAGGTGGAGTCCCACAACCACCCCTCGTACATCGAGCCCTACCAGGGCGCGGCCACCGGCGTCGGCGGCATCGTCCGCGACATCCTCGCCATGGGCGCCCGCCCGGTCGCCGTCGTCGACCCGCTGCGGTTCGGCGCCGCCGACCACCCCGACACCAAGCGCGTCCTGCCGGGCGTGGTCGCGGGCATCGGCGGCTACGGCAACTGCCTGGGCCTGCCCAACATCGGCGGCGAGGTCGTCTTCGACCCCTGCTACCAGGGCAACCCGCTGGTCAACGCCGGCTGCATCGGCGTGATGAAGCACGAGGACATCCACCTCGCCAAGGCCTCCGGCGCCGGCAACAAGGTCATCCTCTACGGCGCCCGCACCGGCGGCGACGGCATCGGCGGCGTCTCGGTCCTGGCGTCCGAGACCTTCGACGACACCAAGCCCGCCAAGCGCCCCGCCGTCCAGGTCGGTGACCCCTTCCAGGAGAAGCTGCTCATCGAGTGCACCCTGGAGATCTTCAAGGCGGACCTGGTCGCCGGTATCCAGGACCTCGGCGGCGCCGGGCTGTCCTGCGCCACCAGCGAGCTGGCCTCGGCCGGTTCCGGCGGTATGCGCGTCGAGCTGGACACCGTCCCGCTGCGTGACTCCTCCCTCTCGCCCGAGGAAATCCTCATGAGCGAGTCGCAGGAGCGGATGTGCGCGATCGTCGAGCCCGGCAAGGTCGACCGCTTCCTGGAGATCTGCGAGAAGTGGGACGTCATCGCCACCGTCATCGGTGAGGTGACGGACGGCTCGCAGCTGGAGATCTTCTGGCACGGCGAGCAGATCGTGGACGTACCGCCGCGCACCGTCGCGCACGAGGGCCCGGTCTACCAGCGCCCCTATGCGCGCCCCGACTGGCAGGACGCCCTCCAGGCCGACGACGCCGCCAAGCTGGCCCGCCCGGCCGACGCCGAGGAGCTGCGCGCGCAGGTCCTGCAGCTGGTGGCCTCGCCCAACCAGGCCTCCAAGGCGTGGATCACCGATCAGTACGACCGGTTCGTGCAGGGCAACACCGTCCTGGCGCAGCCGGAGGACTCCGGCATGGTCCGCATCGACGAGGACACCAACCTCGGTGTCGCGCTCGCCACGGACGGCAACGGCCGCTACGCCAAGCTCGACCCGTACGCGGGAGCCCAGCTGGCGCTGGCCGAGTCGTACCGCAACGTCGCCGCGTCCGGGGCCAAGCCGCTGGCGGTCTCCGACTGCCTGAACTTCGGCTCGCCCGAGGACCCGGCGGTGATGTGGCAGTTCGCGGAGGCCACCCGTGGTCTCGCGGACGCCTGCCAGACCCTGGGCACGCCGGTCACCGGCGGCAACGTCTCGCTCTACAACCAGACCGGCGAGGTGGCGATCCACCCGACCCCGGTCGTCGCGGTGCTGGGTGTGATCGACGATGTGAACCGCCGTACGCCGATCGGCTTCGCGGAGGAGGGCCAGCTGCTCTACCTCCTCGGTGACACCCGCGAGGAGCTGGGCGGTTCGGCCTGGTCGCAGGTCGTGCACGACCACCTCGGCGGTCTGCCGCCGAAGGTGGACCTGGAGCGCGAGCGGCTGCTGGCCGAGGTGCTGATCTCCGCCTCCCGCGACGGCATGATCGACGCCGCGCACGACCTCTCCGACGGCGGTCTGATCCAGGCCCTGGTGGAGTCGTGCCTGCGCGGCGGCAAGGGCGCCCGCGTGGTGGTTCCGGACGGTCTGGACCCCTTCGTCCTGCTGTTCTCCGAGTCGGCGGGCCGTGCGGTCGTCGCCGTCCCGCGCAGCGAGGAGCTCCGCTTCACCGACATGTGCGGTGCGCGGGGGCTGCCGGCCACCCGGATCGGTGTGGTCGACGGCGACGAGATCGACATCCAGGGCCAGTTCAGCATCCCGCTGAGCGAGCTGAAGACGGCCCACGAGGCGACGATCCCGGGCCTCATCGCCTGATCCTTGTCCGGCAGGAGCCGCGGCCCGCACGCACGGTGCGGGCCGCGGCTCCTGCCATGAATTCGGCGGCGCGCGGGCCCGCGGCCCCAGTAGCCTCGGCACCATGTCTCCCGCCCGCGGTACGTCCCGCACCCGCAGCTACGACCCCGCCAGGACCCGTGCCGCCGTCGCCGCGCAGCTCGACCATGTGCGCACGGCCGTAGGGGAGTTGACCGCCGAGCAGTACGCGCTGCCGACCCGGCTGGGGGACTGGACGGTGCGGGAGCTGGTGGCGCATATGGCCATGTTCCTGGGCAGCGTGGCGCGCAGCCTGGAGCTGCCGACGCCGTCGCGGGCGGAGGCCACCCTGCAGGAGTATCCGTTCGCGTCCGCGCCGTTCGCCGCCGCGATCGACGAACGCACCCGTGAGCTGGCCGCCGGCGGCGATCCGGCGGAGCTGGTGACCCGCACCGCCGACGAGTTCGAGCGGATCCTGTCCGAGCTGCCCGACGACCGTCTGCTGGCCGTAGTGCCCGGTGCGATGCGGCTCGGTGACTATCTGGTCACCCGCTGCCTCGAACTCGTCGTGCACAGTGACGACCTGGCGGCGGCGACCGGCACGAAGATCCCGTACGACCGCCAGGCCTTGGCCGCCACCACCCGGCTGCTGGCCGACGCGCTGGCGGCCAAGGTGCCCGGCGGGTCGGTCGAGGTCCGGATTCCGCCGTTCGCCGTGGTGCAGTGCGTGGCGGGCCCCAAGCACACCCGCGGCACCCCGCCCAATGTCGTCGAGACCGACCCGCTGACCTGGATCCGGCTCGCCACCGGCCGTACGTCCTGGGCCGAGGCGCTGGACGCGGCGACCGTCAGCGCCAGCGGCGAGCGGTCCGACATCGGTGGATATCTGCCCCTGCTGAGCTGACGGAAGCGGGCCCGGCACCGGACGACTGCGACGGGCGACGCCCCGCAGCGGAGGCGGCCGCGGGGCGTCGCGCATCTCACACGGAGCGGGACGCACCCCCGCGGCCGCAAGATCCACCCGGCCGTCGCTCCGCGCCCGCGCCCGGCCGCGCACCAGGTGAGTCAAGGGATCCGGGCGGCGGACCGCCCCCTGCGGGGCGTGGGCACGTCAACGCGAGCGGCCCCTCGTTCATGCACTCGTCCAGATCCGGAGTCATCCCCGGTTCGGATGAATCCGCGACCTGCCCTAGACTCGGTGCCGTGCCACGTGGTGACGGACGACTCAGCCACGACCTGCTCCCCGGTGAGAAGGGCCCCCAGGACGCTTGCGGCGTCTTCGGTGTCTGGGCTCCGGGTGAAGAGGTCGCCAAACTCACCTATTTCGGGCTGTATGCGCTGCAGCACCGTGGACAGGAGTCCGCGGGCATCGCGGTGAGCAACGGCTCCCAGATCCTCGTTTTCAAGGACATGGGCCTGGTTTCCCAGGTCTTCGACGAGACTTCGCTCGGCTCCCTCCAGGGCCACATCGCCGTGGGCCATGCCCGCTACTCCACCACCGGTGCCTCGGTGTGGGAGAACGCCCAGCCGACGTTCCGTGCCACCGCGCACGGCTCCATCGCGCTCGGCCACAACGGCAACCTGGTGAACACCGCCGAGCTCGCGGACCTCGTCGCCGCGCTGCCCCGTGAGGGCGGCCGGGCGACCCAGGTCGCGGCCACCAACGACACCGACCTGGTGACGGCCCTGCTGGCCGGCCAGGTCGACGAGGAGGGCAAGCCGCTGACCGTCGAGGAGGCCGCCCCGCGCGTCCTGCCGAAGGTCATGGGCGCCTTCTCGCTCTGCTTCATGGACGAGCACACGCTCTACGCCGCCCGCGACCCGCAGGGCATCCGCCCGCTGGTCCTGGGCCGCCTGGAGCGCGGCTGGGTGGTGGCCTCCGAGACCGCCGCCCTGGACATCTGCGGCGCCAGCTTCATCCGCGAGATCGAGCCCGGCGAGATGGTCGCCATCGACGAGAACGGCCTGCGCAGCAGCCGCTTCGCCGAGGCCCGCCCCAAGGGCTGTGTCTTCGAGTACGTCTACCTCGCCCGCCCGGACACCGACATCGCCGGCCGAAATGTGTACCTCTCCCGGGTGGAGATGGGCCGCAAGCTCGCCGCCGAGGCACCCGCCGACGCCGACCTGGTGATAGCGACTCCGGAGTCCGGCACCCCGGCCGCCGTCGGGTACGCCGAGGCCAGCGGCATCCCCTACGGCTCGGGCCTGGTCAAGAACTCCTACGTCGGCCGGACCTTCATCCAGCCCTCGCAGACCATCCGCCAGCTCGGCATCCGCCTCAAGCTCAACCCCCTCAAGGAAGTCATCCGCGGCAAGCGCCTGGTGGTCGTCGACGACTCGATCGTCCGCGGCAACACCCAGCGCGCGCTCGTACGGATGCTCCGCGAGGCCGGCGCGGCCGAGGTCCACATCCGGATCTCCTCCCCGCCGATCAAGTGGCCGTGCTTCTTCGGCATCGACTTCGCCACCCGCGCCGAGCTGATCGCCAACGGGCTGTCGGTCGAGGAGATCGGCAAGTCCCTGGGCGCCGACTCCCTCGCGTACATCTCCATCGACGGCATGATCGAGGCCACCACGATCGCCAAGCCGAATCTGTGCCGCGCCTGCTTCGACGGCGAGTACCCGATGGAGCTGCCCGACCCGGAGCTGCTGGGCAAGCACCTCCTGGAATCGGAGACCGCGAGCCGGACGAAGTCCGATGTGGACGGCGTCCAGACGCTCACCGCCGGGGTCGGCGGCGCCGACGCGCTGCGTCGCCCGTAGAGCTCGTCCACACACGACAGGAAAGTTCTCAGCCATGTCCGCTGAATCCTCCGGTGCCAGCTACGCAGCCGCGGGCGTCGACATCGAAGCCGGCGACCGCGCCGTGGACCTCATGAAGGAGTGGGTGAAGAAGGCCACCCGCCCCGAGGTCGTCGGCGGCCTGGGCGGTTTCGCCGGTCTCTTCGACGCCTCCGTCCTCAAGCGGTACGAGCGCCCGCTGCTCGCCTCGGCGACCGACGGCGTCGGCACCAAGGTCGACATCGCCCGCAAGATGGGCGTCTACGACAGCATCGGCCACGACCTCGTCGGCATGGTCGTCGACGACCTGGTCGTCTGCGGCGCCGAGCCGCTGTTCATGACCGACTACATCTGCGTCGGCAAGGTCTACCCCGAGCGGGTCGCCGCGATCGTCAAGGGCATCGCCGAGGGCTGTGTGCTCGCCGGCTGCGCGCTGGTCGGCGGGGAGACCGCGGAGCACCCGGGGCTGCTGGGCGCGGACGAGTTCGATGTCGCCGGCGCCGGCACGGGCGTCGTCGAGGCCGACCGGGTCCTGGGCGCGGATCGCATCCGTACGGGCGACGCGGTGATCGCCATGGCGTCCTCCGGGCTTCACTCGAACGGGTACTCGCTGGTCCGCCACGTCCTGTTCGACCGCGCGGGCATGGCCCTGGACCGGGAGATCCCGGAGTTCGGCCGCACGCTCGGCGAGGAGCTCCTGGAGCCCACCAAGATCTACTCGCTGGACTGTCTGGCGCTGACCCGCACGACCGAGGTGCACGCCTTCTCGCACATCACCGGCGGCGGCCTCGCCAACAACCTCGCCCGGGTGATCCCGGACGGTCTGCACGCCACGGTCGACCGCGGCACCTGGACGCCGGGCCCGGTCTTCGACCTGGTCGGCTCGGCCGGTGCGGTCGAGCGCCTGGAGCTGGAGAAGACCCTGAACATGGGCGTCGGCATGATCGCCGTCGTGCCGCAGGAGTCGGTCCAGGCCGCCCTGACCACGCTCGCCGACCGCGGGGTGGACGCCTGGGTCAGCGGCGAGATCGTCGACCGCGGTGACCACGCAGAGGCAGTGACCCTGACCGGTGACTACGCGAGCTGAGCAGCCCGAACGGGCCGGCGCCCGCACCGGCAACCACCGGTGCGGCGCCCGCTTCCGTCGTCATACGGTGCGCAGCGGCCGCCCCACCCGCCGTCATCCGGGCAGCACAGAACCCGGTCCGGGCAATGCCCAGGACCGGGTCCGCGATGCTGTTGCGGGTGCCGCGAGCGCAGAACGTCAAGCGCGACGACGCTGCTGGGACGAGTCGCCCTCGTCCTCATCGTCGTCGTTGTACAGCTCTGCGTACCGTGCGTACGGGTCGTCGTCCTCGTCATCCTCGAACGGCTCTGCGTTCGGAGGCTGCTGGTTCGACGGTGATGCACCCAGCTCGTCGGCCAGTCGTGAGAGATCCGTCCCACCGCTGCTGTACTTCAGCTGGCGGGCGACCTTTGTCTGCTTGGCCTTGGCCCGGCCGCGCCCCATGGGTCGACCCCCTCAATGACGGGGCTCGATGGCCCCAGAGTCTTGACACGCGTTCATGGATCAGAGCGGGCTCTCGACAGAGAGACCGGCCCGTAGGGCTTTAACGGTACCTGCTTCCGCGGCCATACGGTACGTCGCCCGCATCACCCGCCGCTCGGCACGACCTGCAAGGTGCCCCGTCCCCGCTGGTCAACTGCGATTTTAACCTGTCCTGTACGGCGACCCGCCGACGGGTGGTGAGGGATGTCTCCCCCGACCGCCCGCGGCGGGCCGCGCAAGGCTGTCTTTCCGGCCGTCCCGGCCCTTCCGGCTGTTTCCGCCCGGCCGTTCCCACTCGGTCAGGCGCGCTGCCGCGCCTCCGCCATCCGCTGCTCGGCCAGACGGTCCGCGGCCGCGGCGGGCGGAATGCCGTCGGCCTTCGCACGCGCGAATATCGCGAGCGTGGTGTCGAAAATCTTCGCCGCCTTGGTCTTGCAGCGGTCGAAGTCGAAGCCGTGCAGCTCGTCGGCCACCTGGATGACGCCGCCGGAGTTCACGACGTAATCGGGGGCGTAGAGGATGCCGCGGTCGGACAGGTCCTTCTCGACACCGGGGTGGGCGAGCTGGTTGTTGGCCGCACCGCACACCACCGTCGCGGTCAGCACCGGCACAGACTCATCGCTCAGCGCACCGCCCAGCGCGCACGGCGCATAGACGTCCAGCCCCTCGGTGCGGATCAGTTCCTCGGTGTCGGCGACGGCGGTGACCTGCGGATGCGCGGTGCGCACCCGGTCGACGCAGTCGCTGCGCACGTCCGTGATCACGACCTCGGCGCCGTCCTGGAGGAGGTGTTCCACCAGGAGGTGGCCGACCTTGCCGACGCCCGCGATGCCCACCTTGCGGCCGCGCAGCGTCGGATCGCCCCAGGCGTGCTGGGCCGAGGCGCGCATGCCCTGGAAGACGCCGTAGGCGGTCAGGACGGAGGAGTCGCCGGCGCCGCCGTTGGCGGGGGAGCGGCCGGTGGTCCACTTGTTCGTCCGGGCCACGACGTCCATGTCGGCGACGTAGGTGCCGACGTCGCAGGCCGTGACGTAGCGGCCCCCGAGGGAGGCCACGAACCGGCCGTAGGCGAGCAGGAGTTCCTCGGTCTTGACCAGATCGGGGTCACCGATGATCACGGCCTTGCCGCCGCCGTGGTCCAGCCCGGCGAGGGCGTTCTTGTAGGACATTCCGCGCGACAGATTGAGGGCGTCCAGCACGGCCTCCTCCTCGGAGGCGTAGGCATGGAAGCGGGTACCGCCGAGGGCGGGGCCCAGAGCGGTGCTGTGGATGGCGATCACGGCCTTGAGGCCGCTGGCACGGTCCTGGCAGAGAACGACCTGCTCATGGCCCCCCTGCTCCGATCGGAACAGGGTGTGCAGAACGCCGCCGTCGGTGCCGGCGGGGGCCGGACGTACGTCAGTCACTGTGGTGACTCCCATAGGTCGCGAGGGATGCCCTCCAGCGGGTGGGGAGGGCCGGTTGACAAGAGCGTAAGACCTGCCGGGCCGGTTGATCCGTCGGGTGCCGAGGATCACCCTCTCCCGGGGGACGGGCATGGGACGATCTGGTCGTATCGCAGGCTGGCGGGGGCCTTCGGGAGCTCCCGGCGGCGGACTCCCCCTTTGAAGGAGCGGGCGTGGCCCTGGCGTCGTCGGTGAAGGTCCCGTACATGGCATATCTACGGGTCTATGAGCCGCTGGCTGCATTCCCCGAGCCGGAGCGCTCCCACTGGGCGCGCTATGCCAAGCGGGAGGACACCCCGACCGCCCAGGACGAGCAGCGCCGGGCGCTGGCCGATCTGCTGCCGACCCCGCCGGTGCCGGTGCCGGTCCATGAGAGCGCGGACGCCTTCGTCGCCGTCGTGGACGAGGTGACGTGCGTGTGCCCGTGGCGCACCCGGCTGCGCGGCTGGCAGGCCCTGGAGGAGCTGACCGAGCTGTTGCCGGCGTCGGTGCTGGACGCGGCGCTGCCCCCGGTGGTCCGGCTCCAGGCGGCCACCGACTACGAGCAGTGGCGTGAGCGCAACCCGGACGCCCGGCCCTGGATCCGCGGGGCGACCTGGCACGTCCCGGTCCGCTGGTTCGTGCTCTTCGACGACGGCGAGCGGGAGTACGCGAAGAGTGACCAGGCGCCCGTGATGCGTTACCGGACGCCGATGGTGCAGGCCAGACGCCGGGTCGCGCGGGCGCTGCGGACGTTGCGGGACGCGCTGGAAGAGGGGCCGCTGATCGAGGGCCTGGTAGATGTGGGGCGCTGGCTCGAAGAATTCCACCCGCGTTCGCTCGTGGAGCTGGACTACGGAGGGCTGGTGCACGCGGTGCCCGAGGGGCAGCTCGCCGAGGACCGTTCCGCCGCCGAGGTGGCGGAGGGGCTGGCGGCGCTGCGCGACGGGGACGGCGAGCGGGCCGGTGCCGCGTACGAGAAGCTTGCCCAGCGGTGGCGGGCGGTGCGCGAGCGCCAGTTCTCCAGCTGAGGGCCGGCGGACGTCCAGAGGTTCACGGCGTGGAAGCGCTGCGTACGCTTTCCGGTGGTGGGGCGGTAAAGGACGTAGGTCCTGATCCGGGCGATTGCCTCAAGCGTGACCTAAAGCACTGACTTCGGGTCTTGCTCCCAAGCCATACCCTCGTGCCAAAATAGGACAAGGAGCCCGACCTGGGCTCCTTCCGTCCAACTAAGGGCGGATAGATCGGTATTGCGTTCCTTGAGGGGTCTCGTGGCGGCTGAGCACGTTGTGACTGATCGTCACGGCCGTGTGACTGTCCGCTATGGCACGGTCCATCGGCATCCGCCGAGGTTGAACACCTGAGAGGGCAATTCCATCGGTTTGGCCGACGTGGCTGGACAGATGGTGTAGTTGTAGTGCCGAGGACAAGCCGTTCGTCCTATAACCGACTCGGCCCGCGTCCGCCATTTCGGGCAACGTGGGTCAAGGTGCAGAATTTAGAGGAAAGAACCGTGATGGTTCGGTTCTCCCGAGGAGGCCGCTCATGACCGCTCGCACCCCTGACGCCGAGCCGCTGCTTACCCCCGCCGAGGTTGCCACGATGTTCCGCGTGGACCCGAAGACGGTGACCCGCTGGGCCAAGGCAGGCAAGCTCACGTCCATCCGTACGCTCGGTGGACACCGGCGTTACCGCGAGGCTGAGGTCCGCGCACTGCTCGCGGGCATTCCGCAGCAGCGCAGCGAGGCCTGAATAACCGCATAACCAGGCTGTTTTCGGGGCCCCCAACCCGAAAATGCCTACTTTGCACCACCACGCTTCACATAGCTCCATATGACGCGGCGCCTGCCCCAACGGGCCCCACACCCGCTCCACCTGGGTACGTCATCGATCGCGCTGGACTCCGCCGGGTCCAGCGCGATTTTTTTGCGTGCGCCCGCTCCAGGGCTCCTCAGGGCGCTCGGGCCGGCCTGGCGCCGGCGCCCTCTCGGATGCCGGTCAGGGTGCCTTCACGGGTCCTGTGGGGGCCTTTCCGCGCGGACTTGGCGCCTCCGTTCCGGACCCGTTCATGGGTGGTGCAATTGCACATATTAAATTGACTGGTTGTAGGGCGGCGGTAAGTTCCGCATCTCGCCAAACTTGTTCGGTGACACCCGTCACACTACGCGGCGCTTGAAGGCGATACGTCCGCTGCGATAGAGAACGGCACCCGCCACACCTCACAGGCTGTCAGAGCGCAGCCGCTGAGACACGCGGCAATTGGTCACCGGGCCGCGGGACTTTCGTCCTCGGCCGCCGGCGGCTCGCAGCGGGCCGGGGACGGTTCGGGGGCGGACCCGGGCGCCGGAGGCCCGGAGGGGGCCGTGTGCGGCTCCATGGCGAGCCGTAGCAGCTGGTGGCAGATGGGGCAGTGCCGCGTCAGATGGCGGTAGCCCGTGGCGGCTGCCAGGTGGGCCCGCAGCAGCGCCCTGGTCTCGTGCCGTACCGCTGTGCTCATCACGCACCCCTCCCTGCCCCGCACCCTTCCTCCGTGGGTACCGGCGGTACGTGCCGGCGTCAATACAGCGGGCCGCAAACCGGCTACGGAGCGCATGCGGCAGGGAGGGGGAGAAGGGGCAGCACTACGGCTCGTGTCCCGGGAGCGGTGGACGGAGGTACGGCCTGCGGTCCGAAGGGTGTGGGGGCCGGACGGCGACGCGGCCGGTACCGGAGGGAGACGCGGGCCGCGGTGGGGGCTCTGACGCAATGTGCTCTGTCGGAAGGCGGCCGGCGCGACGCGGGCCGGGGCCGGACAGCAGAACGGCCCGCACCGGAGAGGTGCGGGCCGTAAAAATGCGGTCCTGACGGGATTTGAACCCGCGGCCTCCACCTTGACAGGGTGGCGAGCACTCCAAACTGCTCCACAGGACCTTGCGTGTGCTTTCCGCTTGCGGCGGGCTGCGAAGCAAGACTGTACAGCAGGTCAGGGGGTGCGGTCGAACTCGATACCGGTGGCCCTGGTTCCTACGGCGCGGCGGCGTCCACCGCCTTCACGATGCGCTTGTCGGAGACCGGATACGCGGTCCCCAGGGCGTGGGCGAAGTAGCTCACCCGGAGCTCCTCGATCATCCAGCGGATCTCCCGGGCCGCCGCCGGCACCGGGCGGCCCTGCGGGAACTGCTCCAGCAGCCAGGCGTATTCGTCCTGCATCTCCTTCACCTTCGCCATGCGGGTGCGGTCCCGCTCGGCGTTGGTGGGCAGCTGCTGCAGACGGCGGTCGGCGGCCACCAGATAGCGCATCAGGTCCGGCAGCCGCTTGGCGCCGTGCGTCGTCACGAAGCCCGGCCTGATCAGCGCCGCCAGCTGCTCCTTGAGGTCCGTGAGCGACGGCAGCAGGGAGGGGAACGTCGTCTCCTTCAGCCGGCGCTCGCAGGCCTGCCAGGCGGCCAGCACCTCCTGCACCTGCTGGATGGTCTTCAGGGTGACGTCCACCAGGTCGGCGCGGACCGCGTCGAAGAGCTTCCGGAAGGACTCCTCGTCCCACGCCGGGCCGCCCCGGGCCGCGATCAGGCGGTCGGCGGCGGCCGTCACACAGTCCTCGAAGAGCGCCGCGATGGAGCCGTGCGGATTACGGGACAGCGCCAGCTTCTGCTGATTGCTCAGCTTGTCCTGGGCGAACTTGGCCGGGTTCGTGGGGATGTTGAGCAGGATGAGCCGGCGGGTGCCCGCCCACATCGCGGTGAGCTGCTCGGCCTCGGTGTCGAAGAGGCGTACGGCGACGCTGCTGCCCTCGTCCACCAGCGCCGGGTACGCCTTGAGCGGCTGGCCCGCGCGGCGGGTCTCGAAGGTGCGCGGCAGCGTGCCGATCGTCCAGGACGTCAGGCCGGTGCGCTGCTCGGGGCCGGCCGTCCGGCCCTCGCCCGCGCTGCCCCCGGCGGGCCGCTCGGCGGCCTGCTCGAAGGCCTTGGAGATGGCCGCCCTGGTCTTCGGCTTGAGCTGCAGCCGCAGCGCCTCCAGGTCCTTGGCCTCGGCGAGCTTGCGGCGCCGCTCATCGACCACCCGGAAGGTGATCTTGAGATGGTCGGGAACCTTGCCGGTATCGAAGTCCGCGGCCTCGACAGGCACGCCCACCATCCGCTGGAGACCGGCCGCCAGAGAGGTCGTCAGGGCGCCCTGCAAGGGGACGGTGGAGTCCAGGAAGCGGGCCGCGAAGTTCGGCGCGGGGACGTAGTTGCGCCGGATCGGCTTGGGCAGCGACCGGATCAGCTCCGTCACCAACTGCTCGCGCAGGCCCGGGATCTGCCAGTCGAAGCCCTCGGCGGAGACCTGGTTGAGGACCTGGAGGGGGATGTGGACGGTCACGCCGTCCGCGTCCGCGCCCGGCTCGAACTGGTAGGTGACCTTGAACTTCAGCTTTCCCTGCCGCCAGGAATCCGGATAGTCGTCCTTGGTGACGGCCTCGGCGGATTCGTTGATGAGCATCGAGTGCTCGAAGTTCAGCAGCTCCGGCTCTTCGCGGTGCTTCTTCTTCCACCAGGCGTCGAAGTGCGCCCCGGAGACCACATCGGCCGGGAGGCGCTGGTCGTAGAAGTCGAAGAGCGTCTCGTCGTCCACGAGGATGTCGCGGCGCCGGGCGCGGTGCTCCAACTCCTCGACCTCGCCGAGGAGTTTGCGGTTGTCATGGAAGAACTGGTGGTGGGTGCGCCAGTCGCCCTCGACCAGGGCGTTGCGGATGAACAGGTCGCGCGAGGTCTCCGGATCGATCCGGCCGTAGGAGATCTTGCGCTGGGCGACGATCGGGACGCCGTAGAGCGTCACCCGCTCGTAGGCCATCACCGCGGCCATCTTCTGTTCCCAGTGCGGCTCGCTGTAGCTGCGTTTCACCAGATGCTGGGCGAGCGGTTCGATCCATTCCGGCTCGATCTTGGCGTTCACCCGCGCCCACAGGCGGGACGTTTCGACCAGCTCCGCCGACATCACCCAGCGCGGCGCCTTCTTGAAGAGCGCGGAGCCGGGGAACACCGCGAACTTGGCGCTGCGGGCGCCCAGATACTCGTTCTTGGCGTCGGTGTCCTTGAGGCCGATATGCGAAAGCAAACCGGAAAGCAGGGAGGTGTGGATGTGGTCCGGCGCCGCGTCCTCCTCGCTGAGGTGGATGCCCATGGTCTTGGCGACCGACCGCAGCTGGGAGTAGATGTCCTGCCACTCGCGTATCCGCAGATAGTTCAGGAACTCGCTGCGGCACATCCGACGGAAGGCGGAGGAGGACAGCTCCCGCTGCTGCTCGCGGACGTAGCGCCAGAGGTTGAGGAACGCGAGGAAGTCGGAGCTCTCGTCCTTGAAGCGGGCGTGCTGCTGATCGGCCTGCTGCTGCTTGTCGGCGGGCCGCTCGCGCGGGTCCTGGATGGATAGCGCCGCCGCGATGACCATGACCTCCCGGACACAGCCGTTGCGGTCCGCCTCCAGCACCATCCGCGCCAGCCGCGGGTCGACCGGCAGCTGGGCCAGCTTGCGGCCCATCGGCGTCAGCCGCTTCTTGGGGTCCTTCTGCTGGGTATCGAGCGCGCCGAGCTCGCTCAGCAGATCGACACCGTCCTTGATGTTGCGGCGGTCCGGCGGGTCGATGAACGGGAACTTGTCGATGTCACCGAGGCCGGCCGCGGTCATCTGCAGGATGACGGAGGCGAGATTGGTACGCAGGATCTCCGCGTCCGTGAACTCGGGGCGGGAGAGGAAGTCGTCCTCGGAGTAGAGGCGGATGCAGATGCCGTCGCTGGTACGGCCGCAGCGGCCCTTGCGCTGATTGGCGCTGGCCTGCGAGATCGGCTCGATGGGCAGCCGCTGGACCTTGGTGCGGTAGCTGTAGCGGGAGATCCGGGCCATACCTGGGTCGATGACGTACCGGATGCCGGGGACGGTCAGCGAGGTCTCGGCGACGTTCGTGGCCAGCACGATGCGTCTGCCCGTGTGCCGCTGGAAGACGCGGTGCTGCTCGGCGTGCGACAGCCGCGCGTACAGGGGGAGGACCTCGGTGAACGGGAGGGCCTTCTTGTTGAGCGCGTCCGCGGTGTCGCGGATCTCCCGCTCGCCGGAGAGGAAGACCAGGATGTCGCCGGGCCCGGCGGACTGGAGCTCGTCGACAGCGTCGCAGATCGCGGTGATCTGGTCGCGGTCCGCGTCCTGGCCGCCCTCCTCCAGCAGCGGGCGGTACCGCACCTCCACCGGGTACGTACGGCCGGAGACCTCGACGATCGGTGCGCTCGGCTTCGCCTCCTCGTCGCTCCCGGCCGCGGAGCCGGTGCGGTCCGGCGCCGCCCCTACGGATGCGAAGCTGCCGAAATGCCGCGCGAACCGCTCCGGGTCGATCGTCGCGGAGGTGATCACGACCTTGAGGTCCGGGCGCCGGGGCAGCAGCTGGGCCAGATAGCCGAGGATGAAGTCGATGTTGAGGCTGCGCTCGTGCGCCTCGTCAATGATGATCGTGTCGTACTGGCGCAGCTCCCGGTCCGTCTGGATCTCGGCGAGCAGAATGCCGTCCGTCATCAGCTTGACCAGGGTGTCGCCGCCGACCTGGTCGGTGAAGCGGACCTTCCAGCCGACCGCCTCACCCAGCGGGGTCTTCAGCTCCTCGGCCACCCGCTCGGCGACCGTACGGGCCGCGATCCGGCGTGGCTGGGTGTGCCCGATCAGGCCCCGGACGCCCCGGCCGAGCTCCAGGCAGATCTTGGGGATCTGCGTCGTCTTGCCGGAGCCGGTCTCACCGGCGACGATCACGACCTGGTGGTCGCGGATCGCGGCGAGGATCTCGTCCTTCTTCTGGCTGACCGGCAGCTCTTCGGGGTACGTGATCCCGGGCACCGCGGCGCGGCGCTGGGCCACCCGCAGCTCCGCCTCGTCGATGCCGCCGGCGATCTCGGCGAGCACGGCCGCCCGGGCTTCGGGCTTACGGATCCGGCGCGCGCCGTCGAGCCGGCGCCCCAGGCGCTGCTGATCGCGCAGCATCAGCTCGGGCAGACGCTGCAGCAGATCGGGCAGGGTGGGAGCGGTGCCGTCGGGCAGGGCGGAGGCAGGCTGACTGGACATACGTCCCCCAGGATCTCACCTCGCGTAAACGACTGGCGAACCATTTGCCCGCGCAGGGCGGTGCACGGGCCCCGGGCCGGCGCGGGGGCCACCGCAAAAACGGGTTTCCGGCGCCCTCGCGGGTGCGTGAGGATGACCGCATGGACAACGGAATACGACGCGTGGCCGGCGGGGCCCTGATGGCCGCCGGTATCGCCTTCGCCGCCTGGCTCGTCTTCGGCGCGCCGCACGACTGGGACGGAAATGTGCGGCTGCTGCGGATGGCGCTGGGCCTGGGGTCGACGGCGGTGATCAGTGGTGGTGCCCGGCTGATCTTCTGGCAGCCGCAGAGCGAGCGCGCCGGGGCCGGGCAGAAATGAAGAAGGCCCCGATTCGATGAATCGGGGCCTTCTGCCAAAAGGTGTGGCTGGGGCCGGGGTCGAACCGGCGACCTATCGCTTTTCAGGCGATCGCTCGTACCAACTGAGCTACCCAGCCGCAGCGGTCCTGACGGGATTTGAACCCGCGGCCTCCACCTTGACAGGGTGGCGAGCACTCCAAACTGCTCCACAGGACCTTGCATTGTGCGAAACCGGCGTGAACCAGTCTCCCACACGGTAATGCGTGCCCCCAACGGGATTCGAACCCGTGCTACCGCCTTGAAAGGGCGGCGTCCTGGGCCACTAGACGATGAGGGCTGGTGGCCACCTTGGCGTCGTTACCGGCGCCGTCGGGGACGTGAGAAGCATATGGGATGGGAGGACCGTTCGCCAAAACGGTTTACCCGGCGCCGTCGGAAGAGTTCCTGGCCGGGCGGGAAAGGTGGCCTGCCGAGGGGGTGGACGGCGGGCCGGTGGAGTGAAGCGGAGGGGAGGGGGACGGCGTGGCGCCGGGCCGGTTCTCGCGGGGGAGATGGCGGCTGACCTCGGCCCGGGACAGGCCCAGGCCGCCCAGGGTGATCTCGTCCCATGCCTGCAGCCGTTTGGTCTTCCGGTCCAGATAGAGCACCGATGCCTGGACCGGCGCGGGCTTTTTGTTCTGCACCGCGCGCAGCCCGCCGCCGCCCGTGGAGCCCTCGACCATCAGCCGGGTGCCCTGGGGGAGCGTGGTGTTCTCCCGGTGGTGGAGGTGGCCGGCGAGGGCGAGCGGAGTCAGGCCGTCCGCCTCGGTCGCGGCGGCGGGGTTGTGGGCCAGCGCGATGTCGACGGGGGTGCCGGCCAGCCGCTGGGTGCGCAGCGCGTCGGCGAGGCGGCCGCCGGCGGTGCGCTCGGCGGGGTCACCGGCCGCCACCACGGAGCGGTCCGGGGTGAACTGCGGATCGCCGACGCCCGCGATCCGTACGCCGGCGATCCGGGTGACGTCTCCGTTGTCGAGGACGGTGACGTGCTTGCGGTGGGTCAGATACCGCTGCGTGGTGCGCGAGTCGTGGTTGCCGCGCACCCAGACGTACGGGGCGCCGAGCGAAGAGGCCGGGTCCAGGAAGTGGTTCTCGGCGGCCGAGCCGTGGTCCATGGTGTCGCCGGTGTCGACGATCACGTTGATCCGGTACTGCTTCACCAGGGAGGCGATGATCCCCCAGCTGCCGGGATTGAGGTGGATGTCCGAGACGTGCAGGACGCGGAGGGTGGTGGGGTCGGGCTGGTACGCGGGCAGCGTCGAGGTGGCGTCGTAGAGCTTGGTGACGTTGGTCACCAGGCGCGCCAACTCCTTCTGGTAGACGTGGAATTCGCTGACGATGCTGCGGGCGTTGCCGACCACGGACGGGGCCGAGGAGAGCAGTCCGGAGAACTTCGGTTCCAGTACGGACCGGGGGTTCCAGGTGGCGTACGCGGTGCCCGCACAGGCGGCGAGCAGGGTGAGGGCCAGCCCGCCGGCGGCCAGTGCGCGGCGCGGGCGGCGGTGCACGGCCAGGCTCAGCGCGGTGGCGCCGGACGCCACGGCGACGCAGGAGTGCAGCGCCAGTCGCAGGGCGCCGTGGGTGACGTCGCGGGTGACCTCGTCCTGCAGGCCGGCGAACCGCTCGGGGTGGTCGACCAGTGCCTGGGAGCGGACCGGGTCCAGCCGGTCGACGTCGACATCGAGCCGGACGGGTGCGTAGTGGCTGCTCAGTTCCAGGTCGCCGAGCGGCGCGACGGTGATCCTGGTGCCGCCGGTCAGCGAGGGGCGCAGCGCCATGCTGGTGTCCATCGGGCCGACCGGGACGCGGAGGCTGCCGATCAGCAGCAGCCCCAGCCAGGCACCGAGGACGGTGACGGCCATCAGGCCGAGGGCGGAGCGTATGGGGCGGCGCGGAGTGCCGTCGGGCAGGGTGGCGGTGGGGGCCGTACGGCGGGAGCGGTAGGCACGGCGGACGGCTGCGGGCAGTGCGCGTACGCCGTCGGATACGGCGGGCAGCAGCCGGTGCGGGGGGCGTTGCGAGCGGTCGGGGTGCGGTGTCCGGGAGCGCGCGGCGCGGGCCATTGGTCCCGTATGCCCCACCGCGACGCCGTTAAGCGGGGAGCCGCGGCTTCCGGTTGGGCTGCGGTGCGGCGGGCGGTCCGTGACGATCGGTAGGGGGCCGGGTGGCGGAGAATGGTGGTGTGCTGGAAATGACGCGCGAGGAGTTCGAGGAACTGGTCGCCGAGGCCCTGGACCGGATCCCACCGGAGCTGACCCGGCTGATGGACAACGTGGCGGTCTTCGTCGAGGACGAACCCCCGGCCGAGGATCCCGGGCTGCTCGGGCTGTACGAGGGGACGCCGCTGACCGACCGCGGGGAGTGGTACGCCGGTGTGCTGCCGGACCGGATCACCGTCTACCGGGGGCCGACCCTGCGGATGTGCGACACCCGCGAGGACGTGGTCGCGGAGACCGAGGTGACGGTCGTTCATGAGATCGCGCACCACTTCGGGATCGACGACGAGCGGCTGCATGCGCTGGGGTACGGCTAGGGGCCGGACGTACGGGAGGGCGGCGCCGGACGTACCGGCCCGCCGCGGCGGCCCCTCCTGGTGGGCCCGCGGGCCTGCCGGGGCGTCCCCGGAGGCACGCCCGGCGCGATCCGCCGGGTGTCGCGCGTGTCCTCGGGCGGGCGGCGGGAGTTGGGCAGGGCGTCCGTGCCGCTGTCCCTGCGCTCCGGATCCGGAGGTCCCGCCGTGCGCCCGAGCCCTTACCGCTACTCGTCCCCGATGCCGACACCGTCCCCGTCGTCGTCGACCGCCCCTGTCCCTGCGACCCGACCCCCGACGGGCCGGATGCGCTCCCGTGCCGCCGCGGCCGTGACCGTCTCCGCGCTGGCCTTCTCGCTGGCCGGCTGCATGAGCGTGAGCGATCCGGAACAGCCGAAACCGTCCGGCAGTACGGCGCGGCACGACGGGAAGGGCGGGGTGCACGGTCCCGGCGGGGTGTCCGTCGACGGCCGCGGTGGCGGTCCGCGGCGGATGGGGCGCGGCGGCGCGGCGCACCCGGCCGGCGGCGACGACAAGGAAGCCGAGGAGTCACAGAGCGCGGAACCGACACCGTCCGAGCCCGGCGCTCCGTCCCGTCCGGTGCAGCCGTCGGGCCCCGAGCCCGGCGCGGGTGCGGGCCACGGCGGGCACGGCGGCCGTCCCGGGCACGCCCAGCCCTCGCCCTCCCACCCCGACCGCCCGGCCACTCCGCCGGCCCAGACCACCCCCGCCACGCCTCCCGCACAGCCGTCCTCGCCGCCGACCACCCCCGCGACGCCGCCGAGCACCCAGGCGTCCGGGCCGTCGCCCGTCTCGCCGGTGGCGTCGCAGTCGGACGTGTACGGGGACGAGGCGTAGGACGGCGTAGGGCCAGGAGGGCCCTCGGTAGGGACCGGCGCAGGGTCGGGCATGAGGGGTTCCCGGCGGGGCGGTTGAGCGTGCCGGGCGCGGGGCGGAAAGGCGTGGTCAGAAGGCCATTTGCCATTCGGGGGGCGGAGTGCGTATGGTGGTAGATCGTTTGATCCCATTTGCCCGGCGCCAGAACAGAAGCGCGCCGCGTGGCGCGTTCTCTCCCTTGCCGTGGCTGACCGCATAGAGGCGGTCGTTGTGAAACACACGGAGTTTGGGCGCGTGCCGAGACTCCGGAAGGTTTCGCATTTCGCATGTCCATTTCCACTGAGCAGTCCGTCATGCCCGCAGACGATGAGCAGACGGCCCCCGAGGTGACGGCAGCCGACGAGGCGCCCGAGACCGACACCGTCACCTTCGCCGACCTCGGACTGCCCGAGGGCGTCGTCCGCAAGCTCGCGCAGAACGGCGTCACCACCCCCTTCCCGATCCAGGCCGCGACCATCCCGGACGCGCTGGCCGGCAAGGACATCCTCGGCCGCGGCCGCACCGGCTCCGGCAAGACGCTCTCCTTCGGTCTGCCGACCCTGGCGCAGCTCGCCGGCGGCCACACCGAGAAGAAGAAGCCGCGCGCGGTCATCCTCACCCCGACCCGTGAGCTCGCGATGCAGGTCGCGGACGCCCTCCAGCCCTACGGCGACGTCCTGGGCCTGAAGATGAAGGTCGTCTGCGGCGGTACGTCCATGGGCAACCAGATCTACGCCCTGGAGCGCGGCGTCGACGTCCTCGTCGCCACCCCGGGCCGGCTGCGCGACATCATCAACCGTGGCGCCTGCTCCCTGGAGAACGTCCAGGTCGCGGTCCTCGACGAGGCCGACCAGATGTCCGACCTGGGCTTCCTGCCCGAGGTCACCGAGCTGCTGGACCAGGTGCCCGGGGGCGGCCAGCGGATGCTGTTCTCCGCCACGATGGAGAACGAGATCGGCACCCTGGTCAAGCGTTACCTGACCAACCCGGTCAGCCACGAGGTCGACAGCGCCCAGGGCAACGTCACCACCATGACCCACCACGTCCTGGTCGTGAAGCCGAAGGACAAGGCGCCGGTCACCGCCGCCATCGCCGCCCGCAAGGGCCGCACCATCATCTTCGTCCGCACCCAGCTGGGCGCCGACCGCATCGCCGAGCAGCTCGTCGAGTCCGGGGTGAAGGCGGACGCGCTGCACGGCGGTATGACGCAGGGCGCGCGGACCCGGGTGCTCGCGGACTTCAAGGACGGTTACGTCAACGCGCTGGTCGCCACCGACGTCGCCGCCCGCGGTATCCACGTCGACGGCATCGACCTGGTCCTGAACGTCGACCCGGCCGGTGACCACAAGGACTACCTGCACCGCTCGGGCCGTACCGCCCGCGCCGGCCAGTCCGGCACGGTCGTCTCGCTGTCGCTGCCGCACCAGCGCCGGCAGATCTTCCGCCTGATGGAGGACGCGGGCGTGGACGCCTCGCGCCACATCGTCGGCGGCTCCGGCGCCTTCGACGAGGACGTCGCCCGGATCACCGGCGCGCGCTCGCTCACCGAGGTCCAGGCCGAGTCGGCCAACAACTCCGCCAAGCAGGCCGAGCGTGAGGTGAGCGAGCTCACCCGTGAGCTGGAGCGCCTGCAGCGTCGCGCCACCGAGCTGCGCGAGGAGGCCGACCGGCTGACCGCCCGCGCCGCCCGCGAGCGTGGCGAGGACCCGGCGGAGGCGCTGGCCGCCGCCGCGGAGACCGCCGAGGCCGAGGCCGCTGCCGAGGCTGCCGTACCGGCCCAGAGCACCGGGTCGGACGAGCGCCGCGACGAGCGGGGCAACTTCGACCGCCGCGACCGCCGTGACGACCGCTCCGGTGGCCGTTCCTTCGACCGTGGTGACCGCCGCGACGACCGCGGAGGCTTCAACCGTGACCGCGGTGGCGACCGTGGTGGGTTCAACCGTGACCGTCGTGACGACCGCTCGGGCGGCCGTTCCTTCGACCGCCGTGACGACCGTGGTGGCGAGCGTGGCGGGTTCAACCGTGACCGTCGTGACGACCGCTCCGGTGGGCGTTCCTTCGACCGCCGCGATGACCGTGGTGGCGAGCGTGGCGGGTTCAACCGTGACCGTCGTGACGACCGTTCCGGCGGCCGTTCCTTCGACCGCCGTGACGACCGTGGCGGCTTCAACCGCGACCGCGGCGACCGTCCCAGCCGCCCGTTCAACCGTGACGACCGCTCCGCCGGCCGTTCCTCCGGCGGCTACCGCTCCGGCGGCGGCGACCGTCCCTTCAACCGTGACGACCGCTCCGGTGGCCGTCCCTCCGCCGGTGGCCACCGCGCCGGCGGTGACCGCCCCTACGGCCGCCGTGACGACCACCGTGGCGCCACGACCGGCTCCTTCGGCCGCCGCGAGGACAAGCCGCGCTGGAAGCGGAACGGCTGATCGCCGACGCTGAGCGACAGCGATGACGCAGGGCCCGTACGCACGCAAGTGCCGTACGGGCCCTGCGCGTTGGGGGAGGTGGACGCCCCGGGGAACGGCCCCGCGCCACCCCGCAGGACGGCCGCACGGCTAATGCCTTCGGGCTGTGGCACCTCCTCGGGCTATGCTGCTCGGTGCGGGCCATTAGCTCAATTGGCAGAGCAGTGGACTTTTAATCCATTGGTTCAGGGTTCGAGCCCCTGATGGCCCACCAGAAGCGGACGGGAGAGCCGTCCGCAGCGCCGAGCGGCGCCCCCGAGGGCCCGGGCCGGAGACGGTCCGGGCCCTCGTCGTTCGCCGGTGTCCGGGGCGGTGCCAAGTGCCTCTGACGCGAGTGATCCTGGAAGGCGCCGGGCCTCGTACGAGGCGGCCGGGGACGCCCACGGCCCCGTGATCCCGCCCGGCCTCTCCGTATGACCCGTCCGGCCCCCGGTGATTCGCCGCCCGGTCCCGTACCGGCAACCCTGAGGGCGGCGAGACGGCCACTTAGGTGCCCGTGTGGACGGGTGGCAGGGGAAGAGGCCGGTGCGGAGACGCGAAGGTGCGGTGACCCCGGAGGGCGGTGGGGAGCGGCGGTCCCCGGTGGCCCCGGCCGTCCGCCGCCTGGTGCGCCGGCTTCCGGCCCTGCTGATCGTCGGCGGGCTCGCCTTCGGCATGGCGGCGCCGGCCGGCTACACCGCCGCCCCGTTTTTCTCCGCCGCTCCGCCGGCCGCCGCGCCGCTGTTCTC
The DNA here is from genome assembly GCF_900221035.1 of Streptomyces sp. 2323.1. Taxonomy (NCBI): domain Bacteria; kingdom Bacillati; phylum Actinomycetota; class Actinomycetes; order Kitasatosporales; family Streptomycetaceae; genus Streptomyces; species Streptomyces sp. 2323.1. Next base: position 4,312,512 of record NZ_LT907981.1, read on the forward strand.
GCTGCGTACCACCGCCCTGACGGCCCTGGCCGCCACGCTCGGCGAGATCTGGACCGTCCTCTACCGGGGCGCCGCACAGGACCGCCGGGCCTCGGTGACGGAGATCGTCCTGGTGCTTGCCGTCTCGCTGCTCGCGCTGGGCATCAACCGGGTGGTGCGGCACAGCGGAGGGCACCCGGAAGCCGTACGGGAGGCCGCGGAGGCCGCCCAGCGGGCCGTGCTGCCCACGCCGCCCGCACGGCTCGCCGGGTTCGCCGTCGCCGCCCGCTATCTGGGTGGGCGCACGGCCGCGGGGGCCGGCGGCGATCTCTACGCGGTGCAGGAGACCCGGCACGGCGTGCGGCTGATCGTCGGCGACGTACGCGGGAAGGGCCTGCCGGCGGTGGTGTCCGCGATGACCGTCCTCGGCGCGTTCCGTGAGGCGGCGGATCACGAGGCCACGCTGGAGGCGGTGGCGAGCCGGCTGGAGCGGGCGCTGGAACGGGAGCGTGAGTGGTGCGACGGACCCGAACGGTCCGAGCACTTCGCCACCGCCCTCCTTGCCGAGATCCCCGCCGACGAGCCGTCCGTGTTGCGCGTGCTCCACCGGGGCCATCCGTTCCCCTTGCTGCTCACCCCGGACGGCGGGCTGCGCGAGCTGTTTCCCGCGGAGACCGGGCTCCCCCTGGGGACGGGCGGGATGGGCAGCCCGCCCGGTCGGCCGGCCGAGACGTTCTTCCCGGCCGGTGCCCTGCTGCTCTGCTTCACCGACGGGGTGGCCACGGCCCGTGATCTGTTCGGCCGTTGCTATCACCCGTCGGGCAGGCTGCGCGGCGGCCGCTTCCCGGACCCGGACGTCCTCCTGGACACCCTCGTCGAGGACATCACCCGGCACACGGGCGGCGAACCGGCCGACGACGTGGCCCTGCTGGCGGTGCAGCGGCCGATGGGGGAGTAAGGGTGGGGCCGTAGGGGGCGGGCCGGGGCTCAGCTCGCCGGTGCGGGTGCCGCGCCCGGCAGCCGGTGCAGGCTCTGCCCGTACGGGCCGGTGACGGCGACCGGGCGTCCGTCCAGGGCGAGGGTGAGGCGGGTGTACTGCGGGTCCGGGTGGGGCGAGCGGTGCGTGGGCGGGGTGAGCCACGGCAGGACGGAGTGCGGCTCGTGGGAGATCCAGTGCCCGCCGCCGGGCCGGGCGTCCAGCAGCGACCGTACGAGACGCGCGAACTCCTCCCGGCGGGCGGGCGGAAGGCCGCCCAGCGCGGCGCTGTGGAAGATGGCCAGGGTGGCCTCGGGCGGCGCCTCGGCGGCGAGTGCGGGCAGTTCGCCGAGCGGATCGCCGCGCACGATCCGCGGCCGCGGCGCCGCCCGCACCGCCTCGACGGCCGCCGACAGCCGCGCCGCCCGCTCCTCGTCGCCCGGCCAGACGCACGCCTGCAGCCAGCGCAGATCGTCCGGCTCGGCGACCGGGTCGAGCGGATCGGGAGCGATACCCGCCCGCCAGACGATCGTTGGCAGCGGGCCGGCCAGCTCATGGGCCGCCCAGTCCGTACGGCATCCGAAGACCGCCGGGCTCCCCGGTGCCCCGGCCTCGATCTCGACACGAGGGCCCGCACCGTCGGCCCGTCCTGGCCCCTCTTCCGTCTCCTCCGCTTCGTCCGCATACGGGGTGTGCGCGTAGCGGTATCGATAGCGGTCGGGATGCAGGCCCAGCCCCGCGGACGACCCGGCCTCCAGTAGTGCCAGCGGCTGTGGCAGGCCGGCGAGCAGCGGCAGCAGGGCGGCGCAGCGGGCCGGTTCGTCGGCCTGGGGGGTGCGCCGCATCACGACCGCGCGCACCTCGTCCCAGTGCCGGACCGTCCACTCGCGCCAGCGTGTGTACGCGGCCGCACCGCGCGGGCCCAGATCGGCGTGCGGGCCGTCGAGATGGCGGACGGCGGCGAGCAGCAGGGCCGGCTGCTGCTTCCCGCCGGCGGGCAGCGACCCCGACAGCAGCTCGCAGAACTCTTGGTCCTGACCGATCCGCGCGCTCAACTCCTCGTGCGCCTCGGACCGTCCCTGCGCCTCGCGCCAGGAGAACTCCCGGTATCGCTCCGCCACTGCCCACGCGCCACCGGCGGCGCCCGCGACGTTCCCGGTGTTGACGACCATGATCCGACGTTACTGCTCTCACGTTCCGTCACTGAGGGGCACCCCTCCGCATAACAACTGACGCACAATCAGCGCGAGATCGTTTAGAGCCGGGCGGGCAACTCGTCCGGTTGCGACCTCGATGGGCCGAGAAGTCCAGGCCAGAGCTCGGGTACCGGCCGTATGGATTCGCGGGAAGGCTTGGAATTCGGATGCGATCTCTATTACTGTCCGATAACGGAGCGCGGTCGTCCCAGCCGCCGCAAGAGGCGGCACCGTGCGCCGACGCCGAATCCCGCACGCGCTTTTCACGCACCCCCAGCACCTCGAACTGCACCAAGGGAACCGGGGAACCACTTCCTTGGGGTGAATCGGACGCCCTCCGCCAGCGGGCGCCCGTAGGAGACCTTCCTGCTCCGAACCCGTCAGCTAACCCGGTAGGCGAGAAGGAAGGAAAGGAGTGCGCCTCCGTGGCGTCCAACAGGCCTGCCCCCGAGGGTCCGTCCGCCTACGAGATCGATGACCGAGGTGTCTTCCCGGGCCCTGGTGATGGTGCCTTCCCGGGCCCCGGTGATCCGGACGGGAACGGCGACGGTCCGTGGGAGGAATGGAATCCCACCGAAGAATCCGTCCGATCCGTCCGCGGTAAGCACCGGGTGGCCAAGCAGCGCTCAGGCGGCCTCGCCCGCGGCGGCACGGTCCTGGGCGTCGGCGTGATCGCTGCGGTCGGCGCGAGCGGAATGGCCTCGGCCGAGGACCGCCCGCCGGTTCCGATCTCGATGCCCGACGTCGGCGGGATGGCCGACGGCCTCTCCGACGCGCTCCCGGATGCGGCGTCCCTCCCCGTCGTCGGTGGCCTCATATCGGACGCGGACCCCTCCGCGGCGCCGGCTTCCGGCTCCACGGTTGCCGCCGCCTCCGGCCCCCTCACCCAGGCCACCCGCGCGGGCGCGGAGGACGGGTCCGCCGGCCCCGGTGAGGCGCTGCGCAGCCGGATCCTCCAGCAGGCCGACGCGCAGCAGGGCGCCGCCGAGGAGGAGGCCCGCGACACCGCCGAACACAGCGCTGTCCAGCAGGCCGCGAAGGAAGCCACCGCCCACCAGGCGTCGGCCGAGAAGGCCGCAGCCGCCAAGAAGGCAGCCGAGATGGAGGCCAAGCGCCAGGCCGAAGAAGCGGCCCGTCGGAAGGCGGAGGCCGAGCGCCTCGCCAAACTGGCACAGAGCTATACCGCCCCCGTCGCCTCCTTCACCTTGACCGCCGGCTTCGGCGAGTCCGGCGACCGCTGGGCCGCGGACCACACCGGACAGGACTTCGCCGCACCGACCGGCACACCCGTCAAGGCCGTCCACTCCGGCACCATCACCCAGGCCGGCTGGGCGGGCTCGTACGGCTACCGCATCGTCCTCACCCTCGACGACGGCACCGAACTCTGGTTCTGCCATCTGTCCTCGATGGTGAAGACCTCCGGCAAGGTCAGCACCGGCGACGTCATCGCCCGCGTCGGCGCCACCGGCAACGTCACCGGCCCCCATCTCCACCTGGAGGTGCGCCCCGGCGCCGGCGACCCGATCGACCCGATTCCGTGGCTGCGGGACCACGGGATCAAGGTGTAACACCCCTGACGGCAGGCGCCGTTGGGCGCGGCCGCGCGAGGTGCGGCGTGGGCGGGAGGAGGCAGGAATAACTGCCGTCCCGCCGACGCTGCACCAAGCATGACCGCGACTCCAGCCCCCCGCACCCGCACGTCCCTCGGTTCGCTCTCCGTCTCCCGGCTCTCCCTCGGCGGCAATGTCTTCGGCTGGACGGCCGACGAGGCCGAGTCCTTCGCCGTGCTCGATGCGTACGTCGCGGGCGGCGGCAACTTCATCGACACCGCCGACGTCTACTCGGCGTGGGTCCCGGGCAACAAGGGCGGCGAGTCCGAGACCGTCATCGGCAACTGGCTGTCCTCACGCGGCAACCGCTCCGAGGTCGTCATCGCCACCAAGGTCGGCGCCCACCCGGCCTACAAGGGCCTGTCCGCCGCGACGATCAAGGCCGCGGTCGACGAGTCCCTGACCCGTCTGCGCACCGACTACATCGACCTCTACTACACCCACTACGACGATGAATCGGTCGAGGTCTCGGAGTTCCTCACCGCCCTCGACGACCTCGTCCGGGCCGGCAAGGTCCGCGAGATCGCCGCCTCCAACATCTCGGCGCAGCGCCTGGAGGAGTCCCTGGGCTTCTCCGACCGCGAGGGCCTGGCCCGCTATGTCGCCCTCCAGCCGCACTACAACCTGGTCTCCCGCGACACCTACGAGGGCGAACTCGCCGACGTGGCCGCCCGCAACGGCGTGGCCGCGGTGCCGTATTACGCCCTCGCCTCCGGCTTCCTGACCGGCAAGTACCGCCCGGGCAGCACGGTCGACAGCGCCCGCACGGCGAAGGCCGCCACGTACCTGGACACCGACCGCGGCCTCCGCGTCCTGACGGCCCTGGACTCCGTCGCCGCCGCCCACCAGGCCGAAATCGCCACCGTCGCCCTGGCCTGGCTCGCCGCCCAGCCCACCGTCGTGGCGCCGATCGCGAGCGCCCGGACGGTGGAGCAGCTGCCTGCGTTGCTGGGGGTGGCGGAGCTGACCCTGACCGACGCCGAACTCAAGCTGCTGGACGAGGCTTCGGCGTAACCAGCGTCCAACAGGGCTGTGGGGTCCGGCGGGTACCGTCCCGCCGTACCCCACACATCCTGCCGCGCCGGGCGAGCGGCGCAGCCGTCACACCTTCCGGCCATCCACCACGAACCACGATGCCGCGGCCACCCCGCCCGCCACCGCGCACACCGAAGGCCACGCCCCGATCTTCTTCGCGAGCGGATGCGACCCGGCAAACGCCGCCACATACGCCCCGCTCAACGCCGCCGCCGTCGCACTCCCGGCCTTCCGCTGCCACCCCCTGGCCGCCACGACCCCGGCCGCCGCGAGGGCCACTCCGCCCAGGGGGCGCTTCTTGGTCCAGCGGGCTACGGCGTAGCCGCTTAGTAGGCCGGTTGCGGCAGTCAGGCTTGTTGGTACGCCGGTCATCACAGAAACCTCCGCATCAGGGAACCTCTAACGACCATACGCGTGGCCTCCGTGGATCCCGCATAGTGCGCCGTGTTCGGCGCGGATGCTCCCGATGGCAGGTCGCAGCACGCTCTTGCGCAGCCGCGCCAGAGAACGGGGAGGTGGTGGAATTCCAGGCGTGCTTGTTATTTGTGCTCGTGGTGATTTCGGTGATACGCAAGATATTCGGCTTTTATGGCATGGCCGGGAGTCTCGCGAAGTTGATAGGTGCGGGGTTCGGAACCTCGCTGCGTAACGGTTCGGTCATCGTTGATAATCAGCATTCCGAAGTCGAAGGCTGTGTGGTGATTTGGGCACAGGCACAGCACGTTATCGATCTCATCGGGACCGTCGTGAGGGTGTCCGAGCGGCTGAATGTGCGCGGCTTCAGCGTAAGCGCCCGTAGGAGTCTCGATGCGCAGTCCGCATACCTGGCATGCGTAAGCGTGCATCCTTTTCACGTAGTCGGCTACTGTGGTGCTTCGGATGATGCGCTGAGTGGAGGTTTCCTTACGGCCTGGCGTGGCGTTGCCGGTCGGAATTGAGCGGGCAATGTTGGTGGCGGCCCGTTTGTCGGCATTGTCCATTGCGCGGAGGCGATAGCGCCACACAAGGAAGTTGGACTCGCCGCGCTGCGACCAGTACTCGTCCACTCGGTACAGGCCGTCGTATCGGAGTCCGGTAGCAGGGGAGTGCTGGGGGTCGCCGCCCGATCCGCGGATCACTCGTACCGGCGTCCCGGTGGAGTAGCTGGTGACCAATGCTGCATTCCCTAGGGTCAGCTCTTGATCCTTGCATTGCTTCTTCGTTTTGTCGTCGCGCCCGCCTTGCCCGGTATAGATTATCTCGTTGCCATAGTCTTCATCGTCTTCATAGCCTCCGGAGACGACAATGGATTCGGCGCCGGTGGCCGCCGTTCCGCAAATTCCGGCCATGGTGGGCCGGTGCACCCTTGCTCGTGCTAGCGTCCGTCGCCTCTTGAAGCTATCCCCTACTCGCACATGTGGCGGATGGCCGAAGCCGTCAAATGTTGCGTCAGGAAGTCCTGCTTCCAGGAGCAGCAAATCGAGCCGATGGTCCGCGAAGTATTTCTCGTGGAGCAGTTTCACGGCATTCCGGCATAGATTCTTATCCGAGGCGAGCTGCTCGTAGAGAGAGGCCTCCAGGCCACCCTGCGGTGCTTGCTCAGTAAGCCACGTGACTGCGTGAGGATCTCCGGAGTTTGGGGCCGCACCATTCGTGCCGGTAGTCTCCCAGAAAGGGAATTGATGCAACTCGAGGAAAGCTATTTCGGGTGTGGGGGTTGCATCTTCTCGGCCGTATTCAGTAAGTATGGCTCGAAAGTCGGTCTTTGCCTTTTCCCATGACGTGAGGCGATCTGAGCGCTCGACCGCACGGCTGATGGCCCAGAGGAGTGCGATGGGCTGATCTCTCGACGGCTCACCTGACGGGCGACGCAGGGGGAGGGAGGCAAGCGCCTCCAAGAAGCGAGCGGCACGTTCCTGCTGGGTCTCGGACAAGGTGGCGCTTCCCTCGTTTTCAGGTGCGGATGGATGAGCCATAAACCAGGACTAGTTGCCCAGTAAAGGTGGCCCGTACTCCACTGTCGAGGGAGATAGGGGACCGCTGTTGACGAGCGGCGTGTGGCGAACCGCCGCTGTTCGTGCTGGCTTCGGAAGGCGTCAACTGCTGTGACTACGCGAGCCGTCGGAACTGCACGGCTGCTCCCTGGCCACCCACGCATCCGTCAACGCCGCCCGCCCCCACCCCTGGTAGTACCGCAAGTGCTGGAGCAGATGCTGCTCTCGGAGGGTGAAGTCCGGGTCGGGGCCCAGGAGATGGGCTCGGCGGCGGTGGAAGGAGAGGGTGGTGGCCACGGCGGTGTATTCGGTGACGGCGCGGGCGGCGGCGGGGCCGTGGGTGCGTCGGGCCATGTCGCGGGCCAGGGCACGGGTTCGCGGGGAGGAGAGGGCGGTGGGTTCGGTGGGGGCGAGCCAGCCGGCGGTGATGTACGGGGCGAGGTAGCCGCGCAGGGAGAGCAGCTCCTGGTTGCGGGCCCAGACGGCGAGCCAGGTCAGGGCGATGAGGACCGGGACCATGAAGAGGCCGTAGACGGTGAGGAAGCCGGGCTCGCCGAGGGCGGAGGCGCCGTTCCAGATGGCGTGCAGCAGGACGGCGGTGAGCAGGCCGAGGACGGCGAGCGCGATGCGGGCGGCGCGGCGGCGGGGGTAGCGGGTGGCGGCGATGCCGAACGCGAGGCCGGTGAGGATGGTGAAGAGGGGGTGGGCGAAGGGGGAGACGATGATGCGGAGGAAGAAGGTGCCGGCGGTGAGGGAGTCCAGGCCGGAGTGGCCCATGGACTGGTCCTCGCCGAAGGCGTTGCCCAGGTAGAGGATGTTCTCGGTGAAGGCGAAGCCGGTGGCGGTGATGCCGGCGATGACGATGCCGTCCGTGATCCTGTCGAATTCGTGTCGCCGGAAGCGGTAGAGGAGGACCACGGCGGCGGCCTTGGCCAGCTCCTCGACGATCGGGGCGATGATCGTGGCGCCCCAGGCCTCGGCCTCGGAGGGTGAGGCGGAGGCGATGTTGGCGGCCAGCCAGTCGGTCGCGAAGCCGTTGGCGAGGAGCGCGACCAGGGCGGCGGCGCAGGCGCCCCAGGCGAAGGCGAACGCGAGGTTGCGCCAGGGCTCGGGCTCGATGCGGTCGAGCCAGCAGAACGCCGCGATCAGGAGCGGTACGGGGAACACGGCCAGACCGAGGCCGACCAGGAGGCCCTCGGTGCCGGTCTCCTGGCGGACCATGCCGATGCTGATCACGCCGGAGAGCGCGAACATCGACACCAGGGCGATCGCGCGCAGCGTCTTGCTGCGCCACGGGGCGATCCGGCGCCGGGCGTGCGCGGCGGAGTGTGCGTGCGGGTGCGGTGTGGCCGGGTGGGGTGTGTACGGGGGAGGGGCGGGCGCGTGGCGCGGGGGCGGCTCGGACGGGTACACCCATCGACCCTAACGAGCGGCCTCCGCGTTACGCGCCGCGGCGGCGGAAGAGGAGGTCATGCACGATATGCCCCTTGTCCAGGCCCTGGCCCTCGAACTTGGTGAGCGGGCGGAAGTCCGGACGCGGCGCATAGCCGGAGTAGAGGTTCTCCAGCGTCGGCTCGGCCGAGAGCACCTCCAGCATCTGCTCGGCGTACGGCTCCCAGTCGGTCGCGCAGTGGACGAGGGCACCGGGCGCGAGCCGGGTGGTCGCCAGGGCGAGGAACTCCGGCTGGATGAGGCGTCGCTTGTGGTGGCGCTTCTTCGGCCAGGGGTCGGGGAAGTAGACGCGCAGGCCGGCGAGGGAGCCGGGAGCGAGCATCTCGCGCAGCAGGATGATCGCGTCGCCGTTGGCCACCCGGATGTTGGACAGGCCGTTCCGCTCCGCGAGACCGAGCAGATTGCCCTGGCCGGGGGTGTGGACGTCACAGGCGAGGATGCCGGTGGCCGGGTCGGCGGCGGCCATCTGTGCCGTGGCCTCGCCCATCCCGAAGCCGATCTCCAGGACGACCGGCAGCCCGTCGAAGAACGCGTCGAGGTCGATCCGGGAGAGCCCGTCGATGTCCAGTCCCCAAGTGGGCCACAGCCGGCGCAGCGCATCGGCCTGGGTGGGCGAGACGCGGCTGCGGCGCGGCTGGAAGGAACGGATCCGCCGCTCGTGGTGCGAGCCCGCGGGGTCGGCCGCGGGGCCGGTCCCGTCGGGGAACATGGGCGCACCGCGGCGGGGAGTGGCCGCAGAGACGGCGGTGGAGCCAAGGCTGCGGGCCTGCTCGGCGTCGGCTTCCGGAGCGCTTGCTTCCGGGACGTGCGCGTCGGGGGCGGCGGATTCGGGGGTGGCGGAGTTCTCGGACACAGTGAGTTGATTCTACGGATGGCGGGGGAGGCACGTGGACGGCCGTGGGGAGGGGAGCGGACGGCCGTGGGTAGGGGGGCGCGGACGAGGACGAGGACGGGGCGGGCGCGGACGACGACGGGGACGGGCGCGGATCACGACGGGAACGGGCGCGGATGGCCGTGGAGAGGGAGCGGACGGCCGCGGGGAGGGCGGCCAGAGTCCGTGCTCCCAGCACCCGTCGTGCCCCCAGGCCGAAGGGGAAGGAGGCCGTGCCGTCAGCCCGCCAGCACCCCCAGCACCCGGCGTGCCACCTCCCGGCCGATGGGGAGGGAGGCCGTGGCGGCGGGGGAGGGGGCGTTGAGGACATGGATCATGCCGGGCGACTCGGCGAAGAGGAAGTCGTCGACGAGGGTGCCGTCGGGGAGGACGGCCTGGGCGCGGACGCCGGCCGGGGCCGGGCGCAGGTCCTCCTCGCGGGCGGCCGGGAGCAGGCGGCGGACCGCGTCGGCGAAGGCGCGCCGGGACAGCGAGCGGTGCAGTTCGCCGGCGCCGTGGCGCCAGTGGCGGCGGGCTATCCGCCAGGAGCCGGGATAGGCGAGGGTGCCGGCCAGCTCGGCGGGGCGGACCGTGTGCCAGTCGTAGCCCTCGCGGGCCAGGGCGGGGACGGCGTTCGGGCCGATGTGGACGGCGCCGTCGGTGCCGCGGGTCAGATGGACGCCGAGGAACGGGAAGGCCGGATCGGGGACCGGATAGACCAGGCCCTTCACGAGAGAGGCGCGCTCCGGGGCGAGGGTGAAGTACTCACCGCGGAACGGGACGATCCGCATGCCCGGGGCGTCGCCGGCCAGCCGGGCGATCCGGTCACAGTGCAGACCGGCGCAGTTGACCAGGGCACGGGCGCGGTGGACCGTGCCGTCGGCCGTACGGACCGCCACCCGGCCGGGGCGGCGGCCGATGGTCGTCACCTCGGTGCCGTAGACGATCCGGGCGCCGGCGTCCTCGGCGAGCCGGGCGAACCGGCGGGCGACCGCGGCGAAATCGCAGATGCCGGTCGTACCGACATGGATGGCGGCCAGGCCGCGGACCTCGGGCTCGTACTCAGCTATCTGGGCGGGGCCCAGCTCGCGCACCGGCAGGCCGTGCTCGCGGCCGCGCTGGATCAGGCCGTGCAGCCGCGGCAGCTCGCTGCGGTCGGTGGCGACGATCAGCTTGCCGGTGACCTCGTGCGGAATGTCGTGCTCGGTGCAGAACTTCACCATTTCCGCCGAGCCCTGGAGGGCGTAGCGGGCCTTGAGCGAGCCGGGCGGATAGTAGATGCCGCTGTGGATGACGCCGCTGTTGCGCCCGGTCTGATGGCGGGCCGGACCGGACTCCTTCTCCAGGACCACGACGCGTATGCCGGGGGCGGCACGCGTGAGCGCATAGGCCGTAGAGAGTCCGACGATGCCGGCACCGATCACCAGTACATCGCAGTCGTACGCCGCCACTGCACCTCCCCAACCGCATGACCGCAGGCCCGACCGTCGCCGCGGACCCGCGCATCGTCACCGACGACGTATCCCATCATGACGGCCGGCACTGACAATGCCGATCGGCGGTCCCGGCGGGGACGGCTTCGACCGGACCCCTGCGGCCCGGACAGTCTGCGGCCCGGACAGCCTGTGGCCCGGGCAACCTCCGGCCCGGCCCCTACGCCCCCAGCCGTCCTGATCCGCCCCCCTCCTAAGCCGGCGCCGCCAGCAGCGGTCTCGCCCGCTCGCGCAACTCCACCACGCGGGGCTCGTCGCCGTACGGCTCCAGGCGGTGCAGCAGGTCGCGGACGTACTCGGTGGTGCGGGCGGAGGAGATCCGGCCCGCCACCTCGACCGCGCGGGTGCCCGCCGCGCAGGCCGCGTCCAGGTTGCCGGACTCCAGTTCGGCGACCGCGGACACCACCAGGCGCAGCCCGTGGGAGCGGACGAATTCCTCGGTGGGGCGGGACAGCGCCTGCTCCGTGAAGCGGCGCACCTGGCGGGGCAGCCGCAGATCGCGGTAGCACTCGGCGGCATCGGCCGCGAAGCGTTCGTACGAGTAGAAGTCCAGCCACGACGGGTCGGGGTCGCCGCTGCGGGAGCGCTCCAGCCAGCCCTCGGACGCCTTCAGCGCCACCTCGCAGGCGCGCGCCTCGCCGGCCTTGGCCTGCGCGCGGGCTTCCACCAGGCGGAAGAAGCTCATGGTGCGGGCCGTGGCCAGGCCGCGGTTGCGTTCCAGGGCGGCCTGGGCGAGGTCGACGCCCTCGTCGGCGAAGCCGCGGTAGGTCGCCTGGAGGGACATCGAGGCGAGGACATAGCCGCCCAGGGGGACGTCGGCGGCCGCCCGGGCGAGCCGCAGCGCCTGGATGTAGTAGCGCTGGGCGGCCTCCTGCTGGCCCGTGTCGAAGGCCATCCACCCCGCTAGCCGGGTGAGTTCGGAGGTCGCCCCGAAGAGCGCCCGGCCCACCTCGTCGCTGTACGAGGCGAGGAGCAGCGGTGCCGCGTCCACCCGCAGGCACTCCGGCACCATGGAGGAACGCCAGTCCCCGCCGCCGTACTTGGAGTCCCAGCGGCGCGCGTCCTCGGCCGCCTCGCGCAGCTTGCTGACGTCGCTGTGGCCGACGTGCTGCGGGATACCGGCGTCGCCGGCCGCCGCGGCGTCCTTGTCGCGCGCCTCGGCCGCCTCCCGCGCGACCGAACTGTCGGCCGGGGATATCAGCCAGCGCGAGGCGGGGGTGGCGTACGCGCTGACGGCGAAGGATCCGGCCAGGCTCTGCCAGATGCCGCCCCCGCCGGCCCGCCGCCCGGCCAGATCGAGACGGTACAACTCGGTCGCGGAGCGCACCGCGGCGCCCACGTCACGGGGAAATGCCAGGCCCACCTCGGGCGCCGGGTCCGCGTCGGCCAGCCCGATCTCGTGCAGCGGGACGGGCCGCCCGAGCTTGCTGCCGATCGCGGACGCGATCAGATGGGGCGCGGCGCCCTGCGGCACCATGCCCTTGGAGACCCACCGCGCCACCGACGTCTTGTCATAACGAAGCGTCAGTCCGCGCTGCGCACCGAGGTCGTTGACCCGGCGGGCGAGTCCGGCATTGCTGATACCCGCGAGGGCGAGAACAGTGCCGAGCTTTTCGTTCGGCCCGCGTATATCCCTGGACATGCGCACCCCTCGACACAGCGACGGCCGCCCCGGTACCCCGGGGCATGCGTCCACCCAGAGTAGTTCGCCGGATCCTGACCGTTAAGAGCCGGTGTCCCGGATGGCGAGATTCATGTTCAAACAGGGGTGCGGGAATTGGCATGTGCTCCGGGTACGTGTGCCCGTGCGCCCGTCCGTGCGCGCTGGCCGGGCGTCGCGGGGAGCGCTTCCATGTCTTCTGCGTGGGTCGGCCCGCTGCACTGGATCCAGTGGGCTGGGGGATACCGTCACCTCATTCCCCGCGGGTGACGGTCCGGTCCGGGGGGCGCAGCCCGCCTCCCGGACCGTCGCACAGGCCGGCCGCCCGGCCGGCCGGGGTACCGGTTGACATCACGCCCGAATGTGTCAACTGGGCTGTACGGAGCGGACTTTGGCCGAAAGTCCACGGGTGGTGATTTCGCGCCGCCGCACATTCGGGGGTTGCCCCGGGGGCCACACGGGGGGCCTCCCGGGGCCGGGGCGGCACCGCGCACCCGAGGGTGTGTGCGGACCGGCCCGGGTGGCCGTTCCGCCGCCGCCTTCCGCCTCGTCCGCTCCCGCCGTTCGCGGCGCGCCCGCGGTGGGCCGGTGCCGCCCCCGTGGGCCCGCCGGCGGCCCTCCGGGGGCAGCGCGCCGCGAACCGCCCGTATACAGGCCCGCCTCAACACCTCCCCTGCGCCGCTGTCATGGCAGCATGGTCGGCACAACAGCCCGGCGGTGGCCGGGCCATCCGCTGTACGGGGCGGCCGTTGGCCCCGGCGGACGGGGAATCGGGTGGAGGCGGCAATGCGCTGGTTGGTGGGGTGGAGCAGTGCCGCCACGGGGCCGGTGCCGGGTGCGGAGAGCCGCGCGGTCCTTCCCGTGGGCGCCCAGCTGCTGTGGGGCGACCCCGATCCCCTCTGGGCGGTCGGCGACTGGCGGGCGGACGAGGTCCGGGTCGTCCAGGCCGATCCCGAGACCCGGCTCGCGGTCTTCGGTGCCTGCGGAGCCACCGACGACCAGCTGCGGGTGGGGCTGTTCGCGGCCCGCGGGGGCGCGCTGCGCCATCTCACCGCCTGGCCCGGCAGCTACACCGCCGTCGTCCAGATAGGGCGGCGGATCACCGTCACCGGAGACCTGGCGGGGGCCCGCCCCGTCTTTCACACCCGCTGGGCCGGCGGCACCGCTTATGCCACCGCCGCCCTGCCCCTCGCCGACCTCGTCGAGGCCACTCTCGACATCGGCCATCTGGCGGCGCTGCTGGCCTGCCCGGACGTCCCGGAGGCGCTCGGCGACGGCACGCCGTACGAAGGGGTCCGCCGGATCCCGCCCGGCCACGCCCTGGTGCTGCGCGGCGGCGCCAGCGACATCACCTCCTTCGAGCCGACCGTCTCGCTCGCCGTCGCGGCGCCCCCGCTCGCCCCGGAACAGGCCGTGGACGGCGTCCGCGACGCCCTGGTCGAAGCCGTCCGCGCGCGGCTGGCCGGGCCCCGGCACGTCCCCGACCCGGACGGTCCCGACGGCCTCGACCCCGGCCCGGTGCCGGGCATGGGGCCCGCGGAGCGGCGCGCGGCACGTGGTGCACCGGCCCCCGGCATCGGCGCCGACCTCTCCGGAGGCAGCGCCTCCGGAACCCTCGCCCTACTTGCCGCCGGGCTCCCCGGCCGGCCCGGACGGCTGGGCGGCCACGGCGAACGCCTCCTGGCCGTCACCTTCAACGACCGTGCCACCAACGGTGGGGCGGACTCCCGCGAAGCCGAGTTGGAGCGCGCCCGCACCCTTGCCGACAATCCGCGGCTGCACCATGTCGTCGTCGCGGCCGGCGAAGAGGCCCTCCCGTATGCGGACCTCGAAAGCGGCCCGCTCACGGACGAGCCGGGTCCCTCCCTCATCACCGCGAGCCGCCACCGCCGACGGCTGCTGGCCGGCAGCGCGGACCACTTCGTCGGGCACGGCGCCCGCCAGGTCCTCGACGCCCACCCGGCCCGGCTCGCCGACCTCCTCCTGGACCGCCGCCGACGCCATCTGCTGCGCCCGGTCACCGCGCTGGCCAAGGCGGACGGCTCCACCGCGCAGTCCGTCCTCGTCCCGTTCACCGTCTACCGCGCCGCCCGCAGGCTCGCCCGTACGCCGTACGCCACCGGTATCGCCGACACGGCACGCCGCCTCCTGGAGCGGCAGTTCGCCGACGAGCCGGTGGGCGGCGGTGCCGTGGACGCCTCGCTGGCGGCGCTCGCCTGGTGCCGCCCGGGGCCCGCGGCGCGCTGGCTCACGGGGGAGGCGCTGGCAGAAGTATCGGTTCGGCTCAGCGAGGCGGTGCACCGCGCGCCCGGCGTGAGCCGCCCCGGGGAGCGCCGCGCCCGTGCCGCGCTGGCCCGTCAGGCGGCGGACCACCGCGTCTTCGAGCAGGCCGCCGAGGTCCGCAGCCAGCGGCTGCACGCCCCTTTCCTCGACAACCAGGTGGTGCTCGCGTGCCGCGCCCTGCCGGACACCCTGCGGGTGCAGCCGGAGGCGCGGGCCACCGTGCTGCGCTCCGTACTGGCCGGGGCCGGCGTACGGGATCTGCCGTCCGGCTGGGGCGCCGCCTCGCACCTCACCCATGCGGCAGAGGTACGCGCCGGGCTGCGCGGCGCCATAGGGGAGCTGGTGCGGCTCTTCGACGCGCCGCTGCTGGCCGACGCGGGGCTGGTGGAGGCGCGGGTGGTCCGCAAGGCGCTGCGGGACGCGGCGGACGGGGCGGCGCTGCCCATGGACGGGCTGGCCGAGCTGGTCTCCACGGAGTTGTGGCTGCGGCGGCTGGTGACCCGGAGGGGGACGTGCTGGACGGGGGCGGGGGCGCCGCGCCAGAAGGCGGTCGCGGGCGGAGTGGTTCCCAGGGCGCGACTGTCCTGAGCCGGGGCGTGGCCGTTGCCGGGTGACTCCGGATCAGCAGCCGTGGTGGGCACCGGCTCACGGCGGCCAGGAGGCGGGGAGCCCGCCAACTCCTCGTGGCAGGCCCGCCCGGAGCAGGCCGCGGCGCCCGCTCAACGACAGCTGATCAACGACAGCTGATCGTCGACTGCGCCCAGTCCCCGAGCGCCACCGCACCGGGCCCCGCCGGCTCGGTCACCAGCTGCAACGTGCGGTGGCCCGCCAGCGGGAGATGCACCGGAACCCCGGCCTCCGTGCCGTGCATGGCCGGCGAACGCCACAGCCGCACCCCGTCCGCGTAGACCGAGAAGCGCAGCGCCCCCGGTCCCATGCTCAGATCGTCGACGCCCACGACGGCGTCGTACGCGGTGCACGGACGGTTGAGGTCGATGGTCACCGAGGACAGCGCGGGCACGCTCACCCCGTGCGCATACGTCGTGCCGCCGATCGCCGGCGCCCGCCGCGGCCACATCCAGCCGCTCCCGGTGCGCACCTCCGGCTTGCTGCCGTCCCCCATGAAGTCATGGCTCAGCTCATTGAGTTGATACGTCGTCAGCGCGGGGAGCGGCGGTTTCGGGGACGGCTTCGGCGGGGTGGGGCTGGGGGCCGGCCGCGTGGGAGCGGGGTCCGCCGGGGGCGAGGGCCGGGCCGGGGTGGGCGGCGGCTTCTGCGGGGCCGCCGGGGCCGAGGAGGACGGTGCCGGCTGCTTCTTGTGCGCCGGCTTCTGCTGGTGCGGGGGAGCCGGCTTCGCGGGCGGCTCCGGGGCGGCAGCGGCCCCGGTCGGCCGCCCCGGGTGTGACGGCGCGGGCGCCGGCTTCTGCGGCGCGGCCGGGGCCGGCCGGGCGGACCGGGCCTGCGGTTCCGCCGCCCGGTGCGGCAAACCGGTCAGCGACAGCGCAAGCACCGTGCCCGCCACCGCCGCCGCCCCGACCCCGAGACCGACCGCCAGCGAGGCACTCAGCCCGTTGCCCGCGGCAGCACCACCGGCAGCGCCGGAACCTCCTGACGCACCCGACCCGCCCCCGGCGAGACCGGCCGCCGTCGCCGCTCCCGCCCCTGCGGCTCCTGCCACGGCCGCCTTGACGGCGTACCCGGCGGCCAGCCAGCCGATGACAGCGACCGGCAGCAGCGCGCCGATCCGCTGATTGACGTCCTCGACCTCCAGCGCGGCCAGCCGGCACCGGGCGCAGTCCGCCAGATGTCTGCGCAGCCCCCGCTCGGCCCGCATCCGCAGCCCGCCGCGGGCGTACGCACCGAGCCGGTCGGCGTACCGGGCGCAGTCGCCGCCGGCGGTAAGCGACTGGCTGACGTGCGCCTGCAGATAGGCCTGCTTGAGGCCCTCCCGGGCGCGATGCGCCAATACGGCGGTGGCGTTCGCGGTCAGCCCGAGCAGCGGGGCGACCTCGCTCGGTGACTCGTCCTCGACCGCGGTGTGCCACAGCACCGTCTGATAGCGCTCCGGGAGGCTGCGGAAGGCCTGGACGGCCATCGACTGCTCGGCCTCCTGCATGGCGCGCACGTCCGCGCCCGGGGCCACGGTCTTCTCCTCCCCCGGGGAGCCGGCCGCGGACACCGCGAACACCGCGAAGTCCTCGACCAGTTGCTCCCTGCGGGCGGTCTTCGCCCAGGAGGCGGCGACCCGGCGCAGGGTTGTCAGCAGGTAGGCCCGCACCGCCGTATCCGGGCCCGCACCGCCGCGCACCGCCTGCAGCGTGCGGGCGAAGACCTCGCCGGTCAGATCCTCCGCGGTGTCCGCGTCCCGGCAGCAGCCGCGGGCATAGCCCCGGACCGCGGGGGCGTGCCGGCGGTACATCTCCTCGTACGCACTGTCGTCACCGGCCCGCAGATCGGCGAGCAACTGGGCGTCGGAGGGCGGAAGTTCACCACCTTCCGGGCCGGTTTCCGGTCCCTTGCGGCCGTCGCGGCGCCATTGCCGCGGTACGACGTGCGCCGCGCTCCTGGAGGCGTCGGCGCGAGGTATCCGACCGGCCCTCTCCCCAGGGCCCCACGGCCCGCTCGGGCCAGGGACCTGCCCGGCCGACGCCTCCTCGTGCGCGCCCACCCCTGAACCCCCGTCGTGCCGCTCGTCCCGCCCGTCCACGCCCATTGCCGAGGCTCCCGAAGCCGCCGTCCCACCCGTATCCCGCTATACCGCGCAAGCGTGCCACATGGAGCCCCTGTCGTTGAGGGCTGCGACCGCTTGTATTCCTCCGGGGCGCCAGGGCGGACGACCGCACGGGCGTTCACTCGTACGGGCGATCGTGCGCAGACGGACCACACTGCGTGCGGATCCCGTACGGACCCTCTCTCTCGCGCACCCCGCAGGCGCCCCGAAGGGCGCGGAGACGGGCCGTCGCGGTCTTTGCACCGTTCCGCGACCGAGCGCCGTCCGGCGGACCCGGCGATCGGGCCCCACCGGACGGCGCCGGCCGGCGGAACTCACCGCTCCTGGCGCGAGCGCAGCCCCTCCAGCAGGATTTCCAGCAGCCGCGCGGAGGCGGCCTGCTGATGGCTGGGGTCGGGCAGCGCCGGCGCACCCGTGGCGATGACTAAGAGGACATCGGCGACCGTCACATCGGCGCGCAGCTCCCCGGCCGTCTTGGCGCGCTCCACCAGCCGCCCGACGACCTCCAGCAGCGCATCGGCGCCCGTCGTCTCCGCCACCGCGGCCGCTTCGTCCTCCGCGGCCTCGCGCGCGTCGGCCGCCCGGTGATCGACGGGCACTCCGTCGCTCCCGGGCGCCACCCGCTGCAGCGGCACCCGCGCCTCGCTCAGACCGTCCGGCAGCCGCGGCTCGTCCGCGCCGTGCACCGCCGGCTGTGCGGGCCGCCCGGTGTCCGCGTCCACCCGCAGGATGCCCGGCGGCAGCAGCCGTCCGGCTCCCGAGGCGACCGAGGTCCGCAGGAAGCGCGAGAGCGCCGACCACGGATCGTCCTCCTGGCCCAGCGCCGTACGCGCCTGGTCCGTCAGCCGTGCGGTCTCCTC
Source organism: Streptomyces sp. 2323.1 (assembly GCF_900221035.1). NCBI lineage: Bacteria > Bacillati > Actinomycetota > Actinomycetes > Kitasatosporales > Streptomycetaceae > Streptomyces > Streptomyces sp. 2323.1. The sequence goes on from NZ_LT907981.1 coordinate 4,330,631, forward strand.
TTCCGCTATCCGGCGGACGAGCACGTCCTTGCTGGGGAACCGGCGGTAGACCGTGCCGACTCCCACGCGGGCCCGCCGGGCCACGTCCTCCATGGGCGCGCCGTACCCCAGCTCGCCGAACACCTCGCGCGCGGCCCGCAGCACGTGTTCCAGATTGCGCTGTGCGTCCACCCGCAGCGGCGTGCTCCGGGCGCCCGTTGCCGCACCGGCCCGGTGGGTCACGCCGGTGCCGTTGCCGTTCTCGTTGGTCCTGCTGTGTGCGCCACTGCTCCCGGCGCCGTCCGTGGCATGGGCCATCGCGACGGTGGTCGGCCATTGAGAGCCATGAGTGTGCATAGTGATCCCCCGGTAATGACGTCTCCCCCCGGAGACTCCCCGCCCTGACACGTCAGGGCGTACCGATGACAGGGTGCACCCCAACGAGATACGAACATAGTTGAGCTGGGGTCAAGAATGAAGGGGGGTTCCGCACAATGCACCCCCGATCGGCCCAAGGGGCCTGATCCGCCCGGATTTCGCCCCTGCTTGTCCTCCGTTACGCACCCCCTGACCAGCGCACCTCGCCGCACGCGCGCGGAATGAGCCGTTCCGTCCACCGGGTCGCGCCCGGTCACGCATTTCGCCGGGCCTGTGGACAAAGGCGCTCCGGCGATGCGTCATGGAACAGTGCTGTGCCTTTCCGGGGGTGCAGCTCCCGATGGTGGAGCGCCGCCGGCCGGCCTCCGCAATCGGTGATGCCCCGGGCCTGGTCGACACCGCGAGGAGAACCCTGTGAAGGCTGTGTCTTCGAACAACGTGACGCGCATTCTCGTTGTCGGCGGTGGCTATGTGGGGATGTACACCGCCCTGCGGCTGCAGCGGAAGCTGAAGCAGGAGCTGCAACAGGGCACCGTCGAGGTGATCGTGATCGACCCGGATCCCTACATGACTTATCAGCCATTCCTGCCCGAGGCCGCGGCCGGCTCGATCTCCCCGCGCCATGTCGTCGTACCGCTGCGCCGGGTGCTGTCGCAGTGCAAGGTCGTCATCGGCGAGGTCACCGCCATCGACCACAGCGACCGCCGGGCCACCATCACCACCCTGGCCGCGGAGGAGACCGGCAACGGCGCCATCGAGGTGGTCTACGACGAGCTCGTCCTCGCCCCCGGCTCGGTCTCGCGCACCCTGCCCGTCCCGGGCCTGGCCGAGGTCGGCATCGGATTCAAGACCGTCGAAGAGGCCATCGGCCTGCGCAACCACGTCCTCGGCCAGCTCGACATCGCCTCCTCCACCCGCGACCCCGCGGTCCGCGACGCCGCGCTGACCTTCGTCTTCGTCGGCGGCGGCTACGCGGGCGTGGAGGCGCTGGCCGAATTGGAGGACATGGCCCGCTACGCCGTCCGCTACTACCACAACATCAAGCCCGAGGACATGAAGTGGATCCTGGTCGAGGCCACCGGCCGCATCCTCCCCGAAGTGGGCCCGGAAATGGGCCGTTACGCCGTACGTGAGCTGCGCGCCCGCAACATCGACGTCCGGCTGGAGACCCGGCTGGAGTCCTGTGAGAAGCGGGTCGCCGTCCTCAGCGACGGCTCCCGCTTCCCGACCCGGACCCTGGTGTGGACCGCGGGCGTCAAACCGCACCCCATCCTGGCCGCCTGCAAACTGCCGCTGGCCGCCCACGGCCGGCTCCAGTGCACCCCCGCGCTCCAGGTGGACGGCGTCGAACATGCCTGGTCCGCCGGGGACGCGGCCGCGGTCCCGGATCTGACGGCCGAGCCGCCTGCCGATTCCGATGCGCCCCGCCCGGTGTGCGCGCCCAATGCTCAGCACGCCCTCCGGCAGGCCAAGGTGCTCGCCGAGAACATCGCCTCGGCGGTGCGCGGCGGCCCGATCGTGGACTACCGGCACAAATACGCCGGGTCGGTGGCCTCGCTGGGCTTGCACAAGGGCGTCGCGCACATCTACGGGCGCAAGCTGAAGGGCTACCCGGCGTGGTTCATGCACCGCGCCTACCACCTCAGCCGGGTGCCGACCTTCAACCGCAAGGCCCGGGTGCTCGCCGAATGGACCCTCGCGGGCCTGTTCAAGCGCGAGATCGTCTCGCTCGGCTCGCTGGAGAACCCGCGCGCCGAATTCGAACTCGCCGCCGGCACGGGCCGGCACAACGAGGCCAGTTGACGCGCCGTACGCCCACACGAGTTGATCTGCCGTCATCCCTGCGACGACCGGATGCCGTGGAGTACGGAACTCCACAGGGGCACCCGGGAGCCTGACGGATGTCCGTCCGGTCGGCCACACTGGACGTGTGACCATGGGTGGGCTCGTATCTGCAAAGAGTGACAATCACGAGGATTCTGGACGTTTGCTGCATTCCGCAAAAGGGCGCCGAGAGTGCCCCCAGCCGACCCTCCCCCGGCCCCCGGCCGGGAGGCTCCGCCCTGCCGACGGCCCGATCCCGCGCGACAACGCGAAGTAAGAGGTACCCCTCCGTGATCTTCACGCGCTGGAGCGCCAAACTCCCCGGCACACAGCGGCGCGCCGCCGCACGGTCCGACCGCGCCACCCCGCGCCCCGCATCCGGTCCGCCGGCCGCCCCGTCCGCCGCGGCGCCGTCCGCCGTGCCCGCGGCGCCGGACGACACACCGGCCGCGCCCACGGGCGCCACCACCGGCTCGGTCCCCGCCGCCCGCGCCGAGCACGCCGATCCGGCGCCCTGCCGGGACCTCACCCCCGAGGCCCTGCCGCCCACCGTCGACGCCCTGTCCGTCCACGGCATCCTCGGCTCCATCCCCGCGCTCGTCGCCGTCGTCTACGGTCCCGAGCACCGCCTCGCCTACGTCAACGGCGCCTACGCCCACGTCTTCGGCCCCCGACCGGCCGGCCACACCGCCCGCGAAGCCCTCCCCGAGCTCGATGAACTGGGCCTGCTGCCCCTGATGGACCAGGTCCTGCGCAGCGGCAGACCGCGCACGGTCAAATCCCGCAAGGTCCCCGCCGGCCCGGGCGGCGACCGCTCCCGCGACGCGTACTACACCTTCACCTGCACCCCGATCGAGGTCGCCGCGAGCGGCCCGGCGCCCGATCCCGAGGTCGCCTGCATCGCCCCGCACAAGGGCGTCCTGGTCTTCGGCGCCGAGGTCACCGACCAGATCGAGTCCGCCGAGCGGCTGCGCGCCAGCGAGGCCCGCCAGCGCGAGGCCGCGGTCACCCTCCAACGCTCCCTGCTGCCCCAGGAACTGGAGCAGCCCGACGACCTGAGGGTGGCCGCCACCTACCAGCCCGGCGGCACGGACGCCGCGGTCGGCGGCGACTGGTACGACGTCATCACCCTCGGCGCCGGCCGTACGGCCCTGGTCATCGGCGATGTCATGGGCCGCGGGGTGCGCGCCGCCGCCGTCATGGGCCAGCTGCGCACCGCCGTCCGCGCCTACGCCCGCCTCGACCTCCCGCCCCACGAGGTCATCCAGCTCCTGGACGGCCTGGCCGCCGAGATCGACGCCAGCCAGATCGCCACCTGCGTCTACGCCGTCCACGACCCGAACGAGGGCCGGCTGGTCTACTCCTCGGCCGGCCATCTGCCCATCCTCGTCCGCGACCCGGACGGCACGGTCCGACGCGCCGCCGAGCCCACCGGACCGCCGCTGGGCACCGGCGGTTGGCTGCACACCTCGGGCTCCGTCCCGCTAGGCCCCGGCAGCAGCGCCGTCCTCTACACCGACGGCCTGGTGGAGCGCCGTGACAAGGACATCGACGACGGCGTCGAGGCCCTGGAGCGCGCCTTCGCCGGTGCCGCCGGCGCGCCCGACATCGTCTGCGACCGCCTGCTGCGCTCCCTGGGCATCACGGCCGCGCACGACGACGACGTCGCCATCCTCGTCCTCCAGCACCCGGAGCGGACCGGCCACGACGCCGAGCTGTTCCACAACGCCGCCCTCGAACTCCACGGCGGCACCGAAGCGGCCCCGCGCGCCCGCGCCTTCGCCTCCGGTGTCCTCGCCTCCTGGCGCTTCTCACCCGAGCTGCACGACCTCGGCGTGCTGGCCGCCAGCGAACTGGTCGCCAACTCCCTCCAGCACGGCACCCCGCCCATGCGGCTCCGCCTGCGACGTACGGACCGCCGTCTGATCGTCGAGGTCACCGACGGCGACGACCATCTGCCGCGCCGCCGCCGCGCCGAACCGGCCGACGAGGCCGGCCGGGGCATCTCCATCGTCGCCACCATCGCCTCGTCCTGGGGCTCCCGCCGCACCCCGGGCGGCGGCAAGGCCGTCTGGTGCGAATTCGCCCTGCCGCACGGCCAGGCGCACGGTCCGGCGGGCGGCTGATCAGGGCGGATCGCCGTTACGGGTACGCGATTCGGGCGCGCGAAAGGCGGGCCGCTACGGGTACGCGAAAGGCGGGGCAGGGCACCTCAGCGCCCCGCCCCGCCTCGCCCGGCCTCATACGGCCGCGGCCACCGATCCGGTCGTCTCCATCGATCCGGCCGTTTCCACCGACTCGGTCACCTCCGCACGAGGTGCGGGCACTGCGGCCACCGCCCGGTGCGGGTTGTCCTGCCCCGGCTGCAGCATCCGCCCCAGCCACAACGACAGCGCGGTGATCCCCAGCGCACACACCACCAGCATCGCGATGTACGCCCCGTACATCCCGTGGCCCACCATCAAGGCCCCCACCGCCGGCCCAACCGCCAGCGCCAGCTGCTTGACCAGGGCAAATGCCGAGTTGTACTGGCCTATCAGGGAAGCCGGCGCCAGATCGGCCACCAGCGGGGCCACCGTCGGCGACAGCATCGACTCACCTATACCGAACAGCGCATACGTCGAGATCAGCAGCGTCGTCGCCACCACCTGCGCGCCGTGCACCAGCCCGGACAGACCGGCCGCCAGCCACGCCACCGTCCAGACCATCCCGACCAGCGCCATCACCCGGCTGCGCCGCCGCCGCTCGACCAGCTTGAGCACCACGAACTGCGCCGCCACTATCGCTGCCGTATTGGCCGCCAGTGCAATACCCAGGCTCGCCGGCGGAATCCGGGTGACCTCGGTCGCATACGCGGCCAGCCCCGACTCGAACTGTCCGTAGCAGGCGAAGAACAGCACGAACCCCAGCACGCACAGCCACACCATCCGCCGGTCGGCGAACATCGCCCGCCAGGCACCCTTGGCCCGCTCCTCGGTGGGGACGGCGTCCTCCACCTTCGGCGTCCGCGGCAGCCGTACGCTCGCCACCGCCGCACCGAGCACCAGGAACATCACGGCCTCTATCGCGAACAGCCGCACGAAGCTGGCGGGGTGCGACTCGTCGACCAGCAGCCCGCCGACCAGCCCACCGACGCCCAGCCCCAGGTTGTTCAGGAAGAACTGGGTGGCGAACGCCCGCGACCGGGTCACCGTCGTCGAGCACCACACGATCATCGTCGCGAGCGCCGGCTGAATGACCGCGATGCCGGCACCGAGCGCAATGGCCGACGCCACGACCAGCGGTTCAGTGGCGGACAGCCCCAGCCCCAGGGCGCCGATGGCGGCCGAGACCGTCCCGATGACGGCCACCGGCAGCGGTCCGCGCCGGTCGATGGCACGACCGGTCAGCGGCAGAACGACGAGTGCGGCCACCGCCAGCATCGCCAGCACCACCCCGGCCGTATTCGCACCGAGATCCCGCACCTTCGCCACATAGACGTACAGATACGGAACGGTGAAGCCGTTGCCGAACGCGCTCAGCGCGTTCCCGAGCTGGATCCGGCGCAACGCGGCGCCCATCGCGGTGGTCACACTCACCTACCTAGGTCAGGTCATCAGACGGATAAGAGGGACGAACCGGCGAGCTGCGACAGGCGACAGGGCGAGACCGGACAGTCTCACCCTGAAGACTTCAACTCTAAAGTTCGAAGCTAAAGAGTACACGCCGAAGAACTTCAACGCCAATGACTTCCATGCCATACTGCGCCGCATGTCTGAGCCCTCCGATGCGGCCGCCGACGCAGCCGAGCCGAGCCTCAAGGAACAGATCGCGGCCTACCAGCGCGAATTCCAGGACCTCGACCCCCAGGTGGAGCAGGTCGTCTCCGCACTTCAGCGCCTCAACCGACGGATGAACGTCGCGTATGGACGGCAGACCGCCACCCTCGGCCTGAGCAACGCCGAGTGGGAGGTCCTCAAGGCCCTCGTCGTCTCGGGAGCCCCCTATCAACTGGGCCCCGGCGAGCTCGCCAAGCGCCTCGGCCTCACGCCGGCCGCCATGACCCACCGCATCGACCGCATGGCGAGCGAGGGTCTGGTCACCCGGGAGCGCGACGAAGCCAACCGCGTCCGCGTCATCGTCGAGCTGACCGGCGAGGGCCGCGAGAAGTGGCTCGAGGCGATGCGCCTGGCATCGGTCTTCGAGGAGGACCTCCTCCAGGACCTCAACAGCGAGGAGCGTCAACTCCTCGGCCAGGTGCTGACCCGTCTGCTGCGCCGCGTCGAGGACGCTCAGCCGGACGCCGACGGGCGTCTGAGTGACCTTGACTGACGCGAGTTGACACGGTCCTGCCCCATCCGTAGTGTTCTCCGAGTTGCCACAGAGCCGGAACGGTTCTGCGGTAGCCATCCCGCCGCTTCGCGGCACACCACTACTGCACGGCCCCTCAACGGGACCTATTTCGGCATGCCGAAATTCGGACCGTGACGTGATTATGCGTCAGCGAGGAATTCCGCTAAAGTAGTGATCACGCCGAAAGGCGCGAACAACCCCCCTCCGACGGGGAATCGGAAACAAATTCGGACCGGCAACGGAACGAAACGGATCTGATAGAGTCGGAAAGGCCGAAAAGCGAAAGCCAAACGGCCGAGCCCCCTCCAACAGGGCGCCGGACACGGAAACGGATCTGGTAAGGTTGGAAACGCGAAGAAGCCGAAAGGCCGAAACGCACCGGCGAAAATCGGGCCCGCAAGGATCTGATAGAGTCGGAAACGCAAGACCGAAGGGAAGCGCCCGGAGGGCCTGGTGAAACAGGCACAAAGGAAGCGTCCGTTCCTTGAGAACTCAACAGCGTGCCAAAAGTCAACGCCAGATATGTTGATACCCCGTCTACCGGAAACATCCGGTGACGAGGTTCCTTTGAAAGTCCATCCCGCCCATGTGGTGCGGATGGCACACACAGCGAGGACGCTGTGAACGACCGGACCTATTCCGTCTGGTTGTTCCACTCTTCTCGTGTGTGTTTCACCCGATTACGGGTAAACATTCACGGAGAGTTTGATCCTGGCTCAGGACGAACGCTGGCGGCGTGCTTAACACATGCAAGTCGAACGATGAAGCCCTTCGGGGTGGATTAGTGGCGAACGGGTGAGTAACACGTGGGCAATCTGCCCTTCACTCTGGGACAAGCCCTGGAAACGGGGTCTAATACCGGATACGACACACGACCGCATGGTCTGTGTGTGGAAAGCTCCGGCGGTGAAGGATGAGCCCGCGGCCTATCAGCTTGTTGGTGGGGTGATGGCCTACCAAGGCGACGACGGGTAGCCGGCCTGAGAGGGCGACCGGCCACACTGGGACTGAGACACGGCCCAGACTCCTACGGGAGGCAGCAGTGGGGAATATTGCACAATGGGCGAAAGCCTGATGCAGCGACGCCGCGTGAGGGATGACGGCCTTCGGGTTGTAAACCTCTTTCAGCAGGGAAGAAGCGAAAGTGACGGTACCTGCAGAAGAAGCGCCGGCTAACTACGTGCCAGCAGCCGCGGTAATACGTAGGGCGCAAGCGTTGTCCGGAATTATTGGGCGTAAAGAGCTCGTAGGCGGCTTGTCACGTCGGATGTGAAAGCCCGGGGCTTAACCCCGGGTCTGCATTCGATACGGGCAGGCTAGAGTTCGGTAGGGGAGATCGGAATTCCTGGTGTAGCGGTGAAATGCGCAGATATCAGGAGGAACACCGGTGGCGAAGGCGGATCTCTGGGCCGATACTGACGCTGAGGAGCGAAAGCGTGGGGAGCGAACAGGATTAGATACCCTGGTAGTCCACGCCGTAAACGTTGGGAACTAGGTGTGGGCGACATTCCACGTCGTCCGTGCCGCAGCTAACGCATTAAGTTCCCCGCCTGGGGAGTACGGCCGCAAGGCTAAAACTCAAAGGAATTGACGGGGGCCCGCACAAGCAGCGGAGCATGTGGCTTAATTCGACGCAACGCGAAGAACCTTACCAAGGCTTGACATACACCGGAAAACCCTGGAGACAGGGTCCCCCTTGTGGTCGGTGTACAGGTGGTGCATGGCTGTCGTCAGCTCGTGTCGTGAGATGTTGGGTTAAGTCCCGCAACGAGCGCAACCCTTGTTCTGTGTTGCCAGCATGCCCTTCGGGGTGATGGGGACTCACAGGAGACTGCCGGGGTCAACTCGGAGGAAGGTGGGGACGACGTCAAGTCATCATGCCCCTTATGTCTTGGGCTGCACACGTGCTACAATGGCCGGTACAATGAGCTGCGATACCGCGAGGTGGAGCGAATCTCAAAAAGCCGGTCTCAGTTCGGATTGGGGTCTGCAACTCGACCCCATGAAGTCGGAGTTGCTAGTAATCGCAGATCAGCATTGCTGCGGTGAATACGTTCCCGGGCCTTGTACACACCGCCCGTCACGTCACGAAAGTCGGTAACACCCGAAGCCGGTGGCCCAACCCCTTGTGGGAGGGAATCGTCGAAGGTGGGACTGGCGATTGGGACGAAGTCGTAACAAGGTAGCCGTACCGGAAGGTGCGGCTGGATCACCTCCTTTCTAAGGAGCACTTCTTACTCGGACTTGTCCGGGTCAGAGGCCAGTACATCAGCGAATGTCTGATGCTGGTTGCTCATGGGTGGAACGTTGACTATTCGGCGCACTTGATTGGTTGTCACTAGTACTGCTTCGGCGTGGAACGTGGTGATGGATCGGGTGGGCCGGGCACGCTGTTGGGTATCTGAGGGTGCGAGCGTTGCTCGCCCTTCGCGATGCCGGCCCCAGTGAACTCAGCCTTCGGGTTGGGGTGGTGGGTGGCTGGTCGTTGCTTGAGAACTGCACAGTGGACGCGAGCATCTGTGGCCAAGTTTTTAAGGGCGCACGGTGGATGCCTTGGCACCAGGAACCGATGAAGGACGTGGGAGGCCACGATAGGCCCCGGGGAGCTGTCAACCAAGCTTTGATCCGGGGGTGTCCGAATGGGGAAACCCGGCAGTCGTCATGGGCTGTCACCCGCTGCTGAACACATAGGCAGTGTGGAGGGAACGCGGGGAAGTGAAACATCTCAGTACCCGCAGGAAGAGAAAACAACCGTGATTCCGGGAGTAGTGGCGAGCGAAACCGGATGAGGCCAAACCAGTCACGTGTGATACCCGGCAGGGGTTGCGTGGTTGGGGTTGTGGGATCTCTCTTTCACAGTCTGCCGGCTGTGAGACGAGTCAGAAACCGTTGATGTAGGCGAAGGACATGCGAAAGGTCCGGCGTAGAGGGTAAGACCCCCGTAGCTGAAACATTAGCGGCTCGTTTGAGAGACACCCAAGTAGCACGGGGCCCGAGAAATCCCGTGTGAATCTGGCGGGACCACCCGTTAAGCCTAAATATTCCCTGGTGACCGATAGCGGATAGTACCGTGAGGGAATGGTGAAAAGTACCGCGGGAGCGGAGTGAAATAGTACCTGAAACCGTGTGCCTACAAGCCGTGGGAGCGTCGCTGTATGTGCTTGCACATGCAGTCGTGACTGCGTGCCTTTTGAAGAATGAGCCTGCGAGTTTGCGGTATGTTGCGAGGTTAACCCGTGTGGGGAAGCCGTAGCGAAAGCGAGTCCGAATAGGGCGTTGAGTAGCGTGCCCAAGACCCGAAGCGGAGTGATCTAGCCATGGGCAGGTTGAAGCGGAGGTAAGACTTCGTGGAGGACCGAACCCACCAGGGTTGAAAACCTGGGGGATGACCTGTGGTTAGGGGTGAAAGGCCAATCAAACTCCGTGATAGCTGGTTCTCCCCGAAATGCATTTAGGTGCAGCGTCGTGTGTTTCTTGCCGGAGGTAGAGCACTGGATAGGCGATGGGCCCTACCGGGTTACTGACCTTAGCCAAACTCCGAATGCCGGTAAGTGAGAGCGCGGCAGTGAGACTGTGGGGGATAAGCTCCATGGTCGAGAGGGAAACAGCCCAGAGCATCGACTAAGGCCCCTAAGCGTGTGCTAAGTGGGAAAGGATGTGGAGTCGCAGAGACAACCAGGAGGTTGGCTTAGAAGCAGCCACCCTTGAAAGAGTGCGTAATAGCTCACTGGTCAAGTGATTCCGCGCCGACAATGTAGCGGGGCTCAAGCACACCGCCGAAGTCGTGTCATTGCAGTAATACTCCCAACGGAGGCTGTGATGGGTAGGGGAGCGTCGTGTGCCGGGTGAAGCAGCCGTGGAAACGAGTTGTGGACGGTTCACGAGTGAGAATGCAGGCATGAGTAGCGATACACACGTGGGAAACGTGTGCGCCGATTGACTAAGGGTTCCTGGGTCAAGCTGATCTGCCCAGGGTAAGTCGGGACCTAAGGCGAGGCCGACAGGCGTAGTCGATGGACAACCGGTTGATATTCCGGTACCCGCTTTGAAACGCCCAGTATCGAATCCATTAATGCTAAGGCCGTGAAGCCGGCCTGGAGTCTTCGGACAAAGGGACGTGGTGGAGCCGCCGATCCAAGGTGGTAGTAGGTAAGCGATGGGGTGACGCAGGAAGGTAGTCCAGCCCGGGCGGTGGTTGTCCCGGGGTAAGGGTGTAGGCCGTGTGGTAGGTAAATCCGTCACACGTTAAGGCTGAGACCTGATGCCGAGCCGATTGTGGTGAAGTGGATGATCCTATGCTGTCGAGAAAAGCCTCTAGCGAGTTTCATGGCGGCCCGTACCCTAAACCGACTCAGGTGGTCAGGTAGAGAATACCGAGGCGTTCGGGTGAACTATGGTTAAGGAACTCGGCAAAATGCCCCCGTAACTTCGGGAGAAGGGGGGCCATTTCCGGTGATGAGACTTGCTCTCTGAGCTGGGGGTGGCCGCAGAGACCAGCGAGAAGCGACTGTTTACTAAAAACACAGGTCCGTGCGAAGCCGTAAGGCGATGTATACGGACTGACGCCTGCCCGGTGCTGGAACGTTAAGGGGACCGGTTAGTCGACCTTCGGGTCGGCGAAGCTGAGAACTTAAGCGCCAGTAAACGGCGGTGGTAACTATAACCATCCTAAGGTAGCGAAATTCCTTGTCGGGTAAGTTCCGACCTGCACGAATGGCGTAACGACTTCTCGACTGTCTCAACCATAGGCCCGGTGAAATTGCATTACGAGTAAAGATGCTCGTTTCGCGCAGCAGGACGGAAAGACCCCGGGACCTTTACTATAGCTTGATATTGGTGTTCGGTTCGGCTTGTGTAGGATAGGTGGGAGACTTTGAAGCGGCCACGCCAGTGGTTGTGGAGTCATTGTTGAAATACCACTCTGGTCGTGCTGGATGTCTAACCTGGGTCCGTGATCCGGATCAGGGACAGTGTCTGGTGGGTAGTTTAACTGGGGCGGTTGCCTCCTAAAGAGTAACGGAGGCGCCCAAAGGTTCCCTCAGCCTGGTTGGCAATCAGGTGTTGAGTGTAAGTGCACAAGGGAGCTTGACTGTGAGACTGACGGGTCGAGCAGGTACGAAAGTAGGGACTAGTGATCCGGCGGTGGCTTGTGGAAGCGCCGTCGCTCAACGGATAAAAGGTACCCCGGGGATAACAGGCTGATCTTCCCCAAGAGTCCATATCGACGGGATGGTTTGGCACCTCGATGTCGGCTCGTCGCATCCTGGGGCTGGAGTCGGTCCCAAGGGTTGGGCTGTTCGCCCATTAAAGCGGTACGCGAGCTGGGTTTAGAACGTCGTGAGACAGTTCGGTCCCTATCCGCTGTGCGCGTAGGAGTCTTGAGAAGGGCTGTCCCTAGTACGAGAGGACCGGGACGGACGAACCTCTGGTGTGCCAGTTGTCCTGCCAAGGGCATGGCTGGTTGGCTACGTTCGGAAAGGATAACCGCTGAAAGCATCTAAGCGGGAAGCCTGCTTCGAGATGAGGGCTCCCTCCCCCTTGAGGGGTTAAGGCTCCCAGTAGACGACTGGGTTGATAGGCCAGATATGGAAGCGCCGTAAGGTGTGGAGTTGACTGGTACTAATAGGCCGAGGGCTTGTCCTCAGTTGCTCGCGTCCACTGTGTAGGTTCTGAAGTAACGACCTGTGATTGCGCCGGGTTGTCATCTTCATAGTGTTTCGGTGGTCATAGCGTTAGGGAAACGCCCGGTTACATTCCGAACCCGGAAGCTAAGCCTTTCAGCGCCGATGGTACTGCAGGGGGGACCCTGTGGGAGAGTAGGACGCCGCCGAACAATCATTGTGGGAAAGCCCCGCACCGTATGGTGCGGGGCTTTTCTGCGTTCCGGGACAGAATCCGGGACAGAATTTGTGCCATGCGCCTGCGATCTGCCTGCGGGTCCGGGGAAGGTGCTTAAGGTCGGGGCATGCGATACGACCTGGTCATTTTCGACAACGACGGTGTGCTCGTCGACAGTGAATCCCTCTCCAACACCATCCTGGCCGGCTATCTGACCGAGCTCGGGCATCCCACGTCGTACGAGGAATCGATCGTATTCATGAGCTCGTCCTGGAGCGTACGGGCCGGCGGCTGCCCGAGGACTTCGACGAGGTTTTCCATGGCCGGGTCTTCGAGGCGTTCGAACGGGAGTTGCTGCCGGTGGCCGGGGTGACCGAGGTGCTGGAGAAGCTGGATGCGGGCGGCGTTCCGTATTGTGTCGGGTCCTCCGGCAGTCATGAGCGGATCAGCGTGGGGCACCGGAAGACGGGCCTGGAGCGGTGGTTCCCGGCGGGGCGTGTCTTCAGCGCGCAGGACGTGGGGCGGGGGAAGCCGGCGCCGGATCTCTTTCTGCATGCGGCCCGACAGATGGGCGTGGCGCCGGAGCGGTGTGCGGTGGTCGAGGACAGCCCGCTGGGGGTGCAGGCCGCGGTCGCCGCGGGGATGGACGTCTACGGGTTCACCGCGATGACGTCGGCGGAGAAACTGACCGAGGCCGGAGGCACCGTGCTGTTCAGCCAGATGGCGGAGCTGCCGGAGCTGTTGCGGTAGGCGTGCCGGCCGGCAGCCACCCGTCGAATTGGTGCGGTGATCCATCTACCCAGTGGTAGGGGCGAGTTCTAGGCTGAGCGGCCATGACGGCCCCTCGGGTACCAGAAGCGCAGCTGCGGCACGGCCGGATCTCGCTCGCCCTCAGCTTCTTCATCCAGGGCGCGGTCTTTGCCCTCCTGGTGACCCGGATACCCGCGATCCAGGACCGCTACGGGATATCGGATGCGCTGCTGCCGGCGTTCCTGGCGGCGGTGCCCGTCCTGGCGGGCGTCGGGAGCGTCGTCACGGAGCAGCTGGTGAAGCGGGTGCCGGCCGGCCGGGTGCTGCGGTGTGTGCAGCCCGTGGTGTGCCTGGCGCTGCTGGGTGTCGGGTCGGTCGGCACGACGGCTCAGGTGGCGGTGGCGCTGGCGGTGTTCGGGCTGTCGGTGGGGGCTCTGGACGCCTCGATGAACATGCTCGGGGTGAGCCTGCAGCGGGCGTACGGGCGCAGCATCATGCTCGGGTTCCACGCCGCGTACAGCCTGGGTGGCATCGTGGGGGCCTCGCTGGCCTGGGCGGGCGCGCACTGGAAGCTCTCGCTGGCGCTGTTGTACGGGCCGGTGGTGGCGGTGCTGCTGCCGCTGGCCCTGGTCGTGGGCCGGTGGTTCGTGGACCGGGAGCAGCCGGAAGCGGGGGAGGGGGCCGGGGCGGCCGCCGTCCCGCTGGCGATGCGCCTGATGTTGCCGCTGTGTCTGGTGATGGCGTTTGCGTATATCGGTGACTCGACCGTCTCCAACTGGAGCGCCAAGTATCTGCAGGACGTCCTGGGGAGCTCGGAGCAGCTCGCCACCGTCCCGTACAACGTCTATATGGTCACCACGCTGCTCGGGCGGGTGGTGGGGGACCTGGGGGTGCGCCGCTTCGGGGCGGTCGCGGTGGTGCGGTGCGGGACGGTGGTCGCGGCGGGCGGTTTCGCGGTGGTGGCCGCGGCGCCCGGGCCGTGGGCCGGGATGGCGGGCTTCACCCTGTTGGGGCTGGGGCTGTGTGTGATCGTGCCGCAGACGTTCGCCGCGGCGGGGCGGTACGCGTTCGAGAATCACGGTCCGGGGGCCTCGGACACGGCCATCGCGCGGCTGAATATTTTCAACTATGTGGGCTTTTTGATCGGCTCTCCGTTGGTGGGCGCCCTCGGTGATGCCTGGAGCTATCGGGGGGCGATGCTCGTACCGATGGCCCTGGTACTGGTGACGTTGGCGTATGCCCGTTCGTTCGGGGCGCCGAAGGCCCTATACGGTGACGGACATGAGCGGCCGCGCACAGCTGATGTGGGATGAGGCAGTAACGGGCTACGACTTCGGGTCCGGGCATCCGATGGACCCGGTCCGGCTCGCGCTGACCATGCGTTTGGTGGAGGCGTTCGAGCTCGACCGGGGGCCGCTGGAGGTGGTCGCGGCCAAGCCGGCCGGGGACTCCACCCTGCGGCTGGTGCACCGTGAGGACTACATCGCGGCGGTCCGCCGGGCCTCGGCGGACCCCGCGGCCGCAGACCTCTCGTACGGGCTGGGCACGGCCGACGATCCGGCGTTCGCGGGGATGCACGAGGCGTCCGCGCTGATCGCCGGGCAGTCGGTCGGCGCGGCCGAGGCCGTCTGGCGCGGGGATGCGGCGCATGCGGTGAACTTCGCCGGCGGGCTGCACCATGGGATGCCGGGCGGCGCGTCCGGATTCTGCATCTACAACGACGCCTCGCTGGCGATCGCCCGGCTGCTGGAGCTGGGCGCCGAGCGGGTCGCGTACGTGGATGTCGACGTCCACCACGGCGACGGGGTGCAGGCGACCTTCTGGGAGGACCCGCGGGTCCTGACGATCTCGCTGCACGAGCATCCGCGGACGCTCTTCCCGCAGACCGGCTGGCCGGAGGAGACCGGCGGCGAGGGCGCGGAGGGCACCGCGGCGAATGTGGCGCTGCCGGCCGGGACGGGCGACGAGGGCTGGCTGCGGGCCTTCCATGCGGTGGTGCCGGAGCTGCTGGCGGCCTTCCGGCCGCAGGTGATCGTGACTCAGCACGGCGCGGACACCCATTTCGAGGATCCGCTGGCGCATCTGGCGGTGAGTCTGGACGCCCAGCGTGCGGTGGCCGAGGCCTGCCATGACCTGGCGCACCAGTATGCGGACGGCCGGTGGGTCGCGCTCGGTGGGGGCGGCTATGCGGTGGTGGACGTGGTGCCGCGCAGCTGGACACATCTGGCGGCGATCGCGGCGGGCCGGCCGATCGACCCGGCCTCGATGGTGCCGGAGCACTGGCGGCACGAAGTTTTCCGCCGGACGCGGCAGTTGGCCCCGCACCGGATGACGGACGGGCGTACGCCGCAGTGGCGGGACTTCGTCGACGACGGCTACGACCCGGCCGACCGGCTGGACCAGGCGGTGCTGGCCACCCGCCGCGCGGTGTTCCCGTCGCACGGGCTGCTGCCGTAGGGCGGGCTGTACCCCGCCCCTGACGCCCCATCATGCCGGGCCGGGGGTACGCGGGCTCCCGCCCCCTGGGGCCGCCGTCCGTGCTCGCACGGCGGCATCCGGGCGCCGGGCCCCTCGGATGTGTGACTACCCGCCAGTCGGGGCACCCGTAGGCCGACCAACCGGACAGTATGGGTCGCGTGTTGGCTACCGGTGCGCTGCGGGCGCATCTGATCGAGGCGCGGCTCGCGGGGACGATCGCGACCCTGCGGGAGAAGAGTCTGGCGCGCTACCGGCTCTTCGCGGCACGTGACCCGCGGGTGCTGCTGGGGCTGGATCCCGAACGGGACTGGCCACTGGGTGAAGTACTGCGACTGATGGGGCAGAAGTGCGGGGTTTCGGTCGATCCCGCGCACACTTCCGGCCCGGATGTGGTCGATCCGGACCGCACGATCGCGGCGCTGAACCGGTTCGCCGACCGGCTGGCCGAGGCGGCCGGCCGGCGGGTCCCGGTGCTGCTCGGCACCGGCCATCCGCACCGGCTGCTGGGGTTCTACGCCGCCCTCGCAGACGCTCTCTCGTCGGCGGGCTGCCCCGTTCTCACCTCGGCGTATGGCGTCCGTGTCGACATAGCGACCCGGTTCGGCGTACGTACCTGCACACTCGACTACGTACGAGGAGTCGCGCTGATGCGAGAAGCAGGCGTGCGGGGCGCGCCCGCGGTGGGGGGCGTGCACACCCACTCGCCGCTCCCCGTACGGACCGTACTTGCGGCCGCGGCGGACGCTTCGGGGCCGCTGCCGGGGCTGGTGATCGGGGACCACGGCTGGGTCTGCGGGGCAGGTCAGCTGGGTATCGAGGCGATCGGGCTGGCCGATACGGACGACCCGGCGCTGTTCGTCGGCCAGGCCGAGGGACGGGTCTTGGAAGTGGTGCCGCTCGACGACGCCGCGCGGCCGGCGGCCTATCGGCCGCTGGCGCGGTATGTACTCAATCGGGCGAGTCTGTCCCGATAGGCGGCTGTTCGCTGCTCCTCTTCCCCACTCGCATCACCCGCCCCTAATCTGGGGAGTGAGCGCATGGCGACGAAGAGTCACCGGAGGGGAAGCCGGTGTCCGTCTTATGCGGAAGGTGCAGGTGTGGCATGGCTGCAGACCAGAGGCCTCTGAACGAGGTTGTGTTCCTGACCGTGGCGGAAGTCGCCACGGTGATGCGGGTGTCCAAGATGACCGTGTACCGCCTGGTGCACAGCGGTCATCTGCCCGCGATTCGCGTGGGGAGGTCTTTCCGGGTTCCGGAGCAGGCGGTTCACGACTATCTCCGGGAGTCCTTTGTGGGGGTGGAATCGGCCTGATGGGACCTTTGCCGACCCTCGGATTACGCCGTTCGCCCGGCGCCGGGTAGGCTGGCCCGATGTAGGTAGTGTGGGCTCGGACGCCCCGCACCGAGTATTCGAAGTGAGCGAGGGTAGTCGTGGGCTCTGTTATCAAGAAGCGGCGCAAGCGGATGGCGAAGAAGAAGCACCGCAAGCTGCTCAAGCGCACCCGTGTTCAGCGTCGTAACAAGAAGTAAGCGACGCTGATCGCGAATTCGCAGCCCCCCATCGCCTTGGTGCGATCGGGGGCTGCGGTGCGTTGTGGGCCGTATGGACGGCGGTCGGACGGAAATGTCGCCGCGGGCATCCTGTGGTCATCACCGCGCAACACCGACCCGATAGCGTGGTCCGCACAGCTCGGCTAGGGCGGAAGTCGCGGCGGGAAGGAAGGCCTGATCTTGGGCAAGGTCGTGCTCGTCACCGGAGTCGCACGGCAGCTGGGCGGGCGGTTCGTACGCCGCATCCAGCGTGATCCCGATGTCGACCGGGTGATCGGGGTCGACGCCGTGGCACCGGAACACCATCTGGGCGGCGCGGAATTTCTCAAGGCCGATATCCGGCATCCGGCCATTGCCAGGGTCCTGGCGGAGACGGGCGTCGACACCGTCATCCATATGGACATCAACGGCACGCCGTTGGGCAAGCGTGGCGGCCGCGCCTCGGTGAAGGAAACCAATGTCATCGGGACGATGCAGCTCCTCGGCGCCTGCCAGAAGGCCCCGAATGTGCAGCGGCTGGTCATCAAGTCCAGCACCAGCGTCTATGGCTCCGCGCCCCGGGACCCGGCCGTCTTCACCGAGACCACCACGCCGAAGTCGCTGCCCAGTGGTGGCTTCGCCAAGGACGTCGTCGAGGTCGAGGGATATGTCCGCGGCTTCGCGCGGCGCCGTCCCGACGTGGCGGTGTGTGTCCTGCGCTTCGCCAATATCCTCGGGCCGTGCGCGGATTCCCCGCTCGCCGAGTACTTCTCGCTGCCGGTGTGGCCCACCGTCCTCGGCTACGACCCGCGGCTCCAGTTCGTCCATGAGGACGACGCCATCGAGGTGCTGCGGATCGCTGCCGCCGCGCCGCGCCGCGGCACGCTCAACAGCGGCACGTTCAATATCGCCGGCGACGGCGTGCTGCTGCTGTCGCAGACCTCCCGGCGGCTGGGGCGGCCCACCGTCCCGCTGCTCCTGCCGACGGTGACCTGGGCCGGTACGGCGCTGCGGTCCATCGGCATCACGGACTTCTCGCCGGAGCAGATCCGGCTGCTCACGCACGGCAGGGTCGTCGAGACGACGCAGATGCGCGAGACACTGGGGTTCCGTCCGAAGTACACGACGGCGGAGACCTTCGCGGAATTCGCCCGCAGTCGCGGACCCGGGCTGCTGCCGCCCGAGTCCCTCGCCCGCACCGTCGACCGGCTCGCCGGCGTGCTCCCCGCACGCCGCGGCCTGAGCCAGTGAGGAGTTCACCCACCATGGCGGACGCCAAGGTCATTCCCTTCGGCGAGGAGCCCCGGGCGCGCAGGAAGGCCAGGCGGGCCCGCACGGGGCGCGGTACGGCGCTGGCGCCCGTACCGGAGGCGCGCACCGAGCACCCGCCGGCGGCACCCCCGCCGTCGCGCCCGCGGTCCCTGGACGAGCGGATCGCGGGCGGGCTCGCCTTCCTGCGCCGGCGGATCACCGGCGACTACGAGGTCGACGACTTCGGGTACGACGAGGAGCTGACCGACCAGGTCCTGATGTCGCTGCTGCGGCCCTTCTACGAGAAGTACTTCCGGGTCGAGGTGAAGGGCGTGGAGAACATCCCGTCCGACGGCGGTGCGCTGATCGTCGCCAACCACTCCGGGACGCTGCCGCTCGACGGTCTGATGCTCCAGGTCGGGGTGCACGACAATCACCCCGCACAGCGTCATCTGCGGCTGCTGGCGGCCGATTTGGTGTTCGTCCTGCCGGTGATAAACGAGCTCGCGCGCAAGGCCGGGCACACCCTCGCGTGTGCCGAGGACGCCCAGCGGCTGCTGGAGCGCGGCGAGATCGTCGGGGTGATGCCGGAGGGCTTCAAGGGCATCGGCAAGCCCTTCTCGGACCGCTACAAGCTGCAGCGCTTCGGGCGGGGCGGGTTCGTCTCGACGGCGCTGAAGGCCGGGGTGCCGATCGTGCCGTGCTCGATCGTGGGCGCGGAGGAGATCTACCCGATGCTCGGGAACGCCAAGACGCTGGCGCGGGTGCTCGGGCTGCCGTATTTCCCGCTCACGCCGACGTTTCCCTGGCTGGGGCCACTGGGTGCGGTGCCGCTGCCGACGAAATGGACGATCCAGTTCGGTGAGCCGATTCCGACGGTCGGCTATCCGCCGGAGGCGGCGGACGATCCGATGCTGATGTTCAACCTGACCGATCAGGTGCGCGAAACGATTCAGCACACCCTCTACAAGCTGCTGGTGCAGCGACGCTCGGTGTTCTTCTGAGGGAATCGGAAGAACACCGAGCGCGGGGCACGGAGCGTTTCGCTACTTCGGGAGGTCCTCGCCGTCGATGCCCAGTCCGGGAAGCAGCCCCGGGATCAGCGGCGGGAGGGTGACGTCGGGCTGGCCGCCGCTGTCCTTGCCGTGGTGGCCGCGGTGCGGGGACGGGCTGCCGCTCTTGGACGGCGGGTCGAGCAGGCCGCCCGTACTGCCGCCGAGCAGACCGTCGTCCTGGGACGGGGAGGCCGACGGGCGGGGGGCGTGTGCGCCACCGGAGTGCCTGCCGGAGGAGGTCTTGCTGCCAGAGGGCGCCGGGTGGCCGGCGGAGCTGGAGCCCCTGCCCGCGGAGCCGGGCGTGTTGCGGTGGTGGTGCTTGCCGGCCTGGGTGGAGGGCAGCAGCGAGCGGAGCGGACCGACCTCTTGGTCTATGGCGTCGAAGACCGAGCTGACCTTGTCGCGGACGTCCATCAGCTGCACCGGGAGCTTGTCGCGCAGCTGTGACCAGGTGCCGCGGTGCGACTTGGTGAAGGAGTTCAGCGCCTGGATGGGGTCGAGCGAGCCATCGCGCTCATAGGCCTGGTGCAGCAGGCGGTGGCCCTCGCCCGCGTCATGGGTGACACCGGCGAGCGCCTTGCGGATCTCGCCGAGCGACTCGTGGTCGAGGTCGGCGAGCCGGGCGCGCTCCATCAGACGGCGGACCTCCATCATGCGGGTGGAGGCCTGGTCGAGATAGAGCCGGCCGCGGGCGGAGTCGTCGTCGGCCATGCCGAGCTTGAGGTCCTCCATGCCGCGCTTGAGGCCGTAGAGGGAGTCGCCGGGGAGGGCGTCGGAGCTGGCCGCGGCGACGCCGGTGAACGCTCCGGCGGCGACGCCGACCGTCAGCCCGCCCGCTGCCAGCCCCTTGGAGAGGCGGGAGCGCGGGCGCAGCCGGCCCATCGATTTCGTGGCGCGGTGCGCGCCCTTGTGTTCGCGCTGCTCGGGCACCCTGGCACCGTCGGACGGGGCGCCTTCGGCGAAGGCGGCCTCCATCGCGGCGATGAGCTGGGCGCGCTGGACAGTCTTGACCTCGGCGGCCATCTCCGGCCTCGGGAGTCTCCCGAGGCCGTCGGCGACCGCCAACAGCCGTGCTTCGCCCGGCGCTTGCGCCGGTTCGACCTGGTCCTCGGCCGCCGTGCCCTCGAGGACCTGCTCCTCCAGGGTCTGGGCGAAGGCGTTGGCCCGCCGGTGCACCGAGACATTCGCGATCACGGGCGGCACCTCCTCTCGTCATCCCGCTCGACTCCCCGGACTGGCTTTGACTGTCCAGACGGACCGGACGGTTGCACGCAGCTGACCGCAGCCACTCGATCGAGTGAGAGGCAGCGGGCATGGCGTGACCGCATGGAGCCTGCATTCCGCACAACGAGCGGCGCGGCACTCGGGTTACGCACTCACGATGATCTGACCGACCGGTTATGGAAGATCACCAAGCGTAGGCGGAAGGGGGCGTGGGGCGGGGCGTCGATATCTGCGGATAGGGGTCGGTCAGCGGGCGTCTTCGGGGAGCAGTCGCGCCAGGGTGCGGACGGCGCGGTACTGGAGGGTCTTGATCGCGCCCTCGTTCTTGCCCATGACACGGGCGGTCTCGGCGACCGAGAGGCCCTGCAGAAAGCGCAGCGTGACGCACTCCTGCTGCTGGGGGTTGAGCTTGCGTACCGCCTCCAACAGGGCGGCGTTGGAGAGGGATTCGAGGACGGAGTCCTCGGGGCTGCGCTCGACCTCGTTGGCGTCGAGCATCTCTCCGGTGGTGACTTCCAGGCGGAAGCGGGAGGACTTGAAGTGGTCGGCGACCAGATTGCGGGCGATGGTCACCAGCCAGGCGCCGAAATCGCGGCCCTGCCAGGTGAACGTGCCGATGCGGCGCAGGGCGCGCAGAAAGGTCTCGCTCGTGAGGTCCTCGGCCGTGGCACGGCCTCCCACGCGGTAATAGATGTAGCGGTAGACCGTGTCGGCGTACTGGTCGTAGAGGCGGCCGAAGGCTTCGGCCTCGCCGGCCTGGGCCCGTTCGACGAGGTCCATCATGCGACGGCTGTCGCTGTCGGCGGGGCGACGGGCGGTGGTCGTGCCGGTGCCGGAGCGGCGGGTTCTGCCGGCGGCCTTGCCGACCGCAGCACTCCCGTCGGCCAGGGCGTAGCAGGGTCCGGCGGCGGGGACGGCTGAGGCGAATGCGGGGACGGCGTACGCGGTGGGGACGAAACTGCGCAGGTGGTCGACGAGTGTCGTGCGCAGCGTAGCCAGGCCCGAGGCGTCAACCCCGACGTGTGGGTACACGGGACTCCCAGAGGCAGAGCTTCCATCACGTGCAGTGCGGGACCGTTCACTCGTCGTAGGGACGTGTGGGTTCCGGATTGCGTCTGAGGAGAATAACGCTTCGTACAGGCAGCGCTACACCCAGTTGCTCAAATCATCGATTACTTACGGTCCGTGCCGG
Source organism: Streptomyces sp. 2323.1 (assembly GCF_900221035.1). Classification (NCBI taxonomy): domain Bacteria; kingdom Bacillati; phylum Actinomycetota; class Actinomycetes; order Kitasatosporales; family Streptomycetaceae; genus Streptomyces; species Streptomyces sp. 2323.1. The sequence goes on from NZ_LT907981.1 coordinate 4,352,462, forward strand.
GTTGGTTGCAGATCGAGTATCGATTACTGAGCAACTATTGATCGGAAGGGAACGCAATCTGCCTGGTTGGAGGGCGTGTTGTGGCTAACCGGCAGCAATGTGACTGAGCGGGCGGCGGAGGGGGTAGAGACAGGGGATGGCTCGCCGTGCCGCTCGGTGATCAGGCCTGGTCAGCGGCGTCGGCGCTGGAGCGCGACGGCGGCCGCGGCGCCGCCTGCGAGGGCGCCCACGCCGGCCGCGGCGGGGATGCCGATCTTGGCCGCTTTCCGGCCGGTCCGGTAGTCGCGCAGCCGCCAGCCCTGCTCCCGGGCGTGCTTGCGCAGTCGGCTGTCCGGGTTGATCGCGTAGGGGTGGCCCACGAGCGAGAGCATCGGGATGTCGTTGGCGGAGTCGCTGTAGGCGGCGCAGTGCGAGAGGTCCAGGCCCTCGGCGGCCGCCAGTGCGCGGACCGCCTCGGCCTTGGCCGGGCCGTGCAGCGGCTCGCCGACCAGCTTGCCCGTGTAGACGCCGCCGACGGACTCGGCGACGGTGCCCAGCGCGCCGGTCAGCCCGAGGCGGCGGGCGATGATCGTGGCGGTCTCCACGGGGGCCGCGGTCACCAGCCAGACCTTCTGGCCCGCGTCGAGGTGGGCCTGGGCCAGGGCGCGGGTGCCCGGCCAGACCCGCTCGGCCATGTACTCGTCGTAGATCTCCTCGCCGATCGACATCAGCTCGGCGACGCGATGGCCCTGGACGATGGACAGGGCGCTGTTGCGGACGTCCGCCATGTGCTCGGGGTTCTCCGAGCCGGCCAGCCGGAAGTAGATCTGCTGCCAGGCGAAGCGGGCCAGATCGCGCTTGTGGAAGAAGTGCCGCTTGTACAGGCCGCGGCCGAAGTGGAAGAGCGCGGCGCCCTGCATGACGGTGTTGTCGAGGTCGAAGAAGGCGGCGGCGGCCGTGTCCCCGACGACCGGGAACTCGGGCTCGGCCGGGGTCTCCTCGACCGGCGGCGCGTCCTGGGTGGACTTGCGGGCGGCCTCGGCCGCGGCCTCGCCGGCCAGCACGCTGCGGGCCGTGGCGGGGCGTCGGCGGCGAGGGACCCAGCCCAGGTCGAAGAGCGCCCCGGAGGGCATCCAGACGGATCGGCGAGCGGGCGACATGCCGACAGCGTAGCCAGTTTGTTCGGTGCAGCCGGTTACGGGCGCGTGTCAGGAGGGCCTGGAGAGAGGGAAGAGTCCATTACGGCCACCTCTGTGGGGCCGTAGGGGGCGGGCGAACACTTCCCGTAAGGGGAAGCGGAGCCCCCTGTGGGCCTCAACGTGGCGGGGGGAGGGGGTATTCCGGGGGTGGGCCGCGATGTGGCGGGGGAGGGGGGTGTTCCCGGGGGGTGGGGGGAGGGGGTGTTCCCGGGGGCCTGGGGCCCGGGGGTATTCCCGGGCGGTGGGGCGTGGGCCGGGCTCAGGCGCCCAGGGCCGTACGCAGGCGTTTCGGGTCGACGCGCCAGAAGTCGTGCTGGGCGCCGTCGACGAGGATGACCGGAATCTGCTCCCAGTACTTGCGGTGCAGCTCGGGGTCCTCGGTGATGTCCTTCTTTTCCCAGGACGCGCCGGTCTCGGCGCAGACCTTCTCGATCACGGCCTGGGCGTCGTCGCAGAGGTGGCAGCCCGGCTTGCCGACGAGGGTGACCATCCGGTCGACGGGGCTCTTGCGGGGGCTGCGGCTGAACGGGCTGAACGGGGCCATGGAGTCATTGTGCCGGGTCGCGGCGGGGCCCGGGTACGGCCTGTGGACAGCGGTGGGCCCGTCGGGCCCCGGTTTCGCGGCGTGCCTCCGGCGGGTCCGGGTCGCTTACCATCGATGGGCGATTTGTAGATTTCCGGGGGCATGGCGGTGAGGAGTGAGGGCGCGTGCTCCCGGCAGTGCTGCCTGGTGAGACGGGTAGTGCGAGCGAACGGCATGGCGTGGGAGTTGGTTCCGCGAAGGCCTGTAAAAGCCGCGTGACACCCATCACTTTGGCCGGGCAAAACGGACACCATCTTTGTGCACGCGTTCACAAAGACATAGCCTGCAGAGGACAGGGCGGTCGGGTTCCATACGGTCGCCCGCAGCCCCGCTCTACCCGCAGGAGCACCGTGGCAACTGGCCGAACTCACCGACCGGCGACCCGAAGCCGAGGCATTCCCGAGGCCACCGTCGCCCGTCTCCCGCTGTATCTGCGTGCCCTGACCGCGCTCTCCGAGCGTTCGGTACCCACGGTCTCCTCCGAGGAACTCGCGGCCGCGGCGGGGGTCAATTCCGCCAAGCTGCGCAAGGACTTCTCCTACCTCGGCTCGTACGGGACCCGCGGCGTCGGCTACGACGTCGAGTACCTCGTCTACCAGATCTCGCGCGAGCTGGGGCTCACCCAGGACTGGCCGGTTGTGATCGTCGGTATCGGTAACCTCGGTGCCGCGCTCGCCAACTACGGCGGCTTCGCCTCGCGTGGCTTCCGCGTCGCCGCGCTGATCGACGCCGACCCGGCCATGGCCGGCAAGCCCGTCGCGGGCATCGGGGTCCAGCACACGGACGAGCTGGAGCACATCATCGAGAGCAACGGCGTCTCGATCGGTGTCATCGCCACGCCGGCCGGTGCCGCCCAGCAGGTCTGTGACCGTCTGGTCGCCGCCGGCGTCACCTCGATCCTCAACTTTGCGCCGACCGTGCTGACGGTCCCTGACGGGGTGGACGTCCGCAAGGTCGACCTGTCGATAGAACTGCAGATCCTCGCCTTCCACGAGCAGCGCAAGGCGGGTGAGGAGGCCGGGCCCGACGGTGGTGCCCCGGTTGCCGCCCGTGCCGCCGCTGCCGTCGCGGGCGACCGCAAGGGACCTGACGGGGACGTTCCCGCCGTGATGCCGGCATGAGCGAGCGCAGCGGGCGAATCATCGAAAGGTGCGTCACAGGCGAAGGCTGTACCTCGCGAAGCGAGGTGCGAGCATGAGTCTGCTGGTCGTCGGGCTGAGCCATCGCAGCGCGCCGGTGAGCGTGCTGGAGCGGGCCGCCCTCGTTCCGGAGGCGCGCGGCAAGCTGCTGCAGGACGCGGTGTCGGCCGAGCCGGTCACCGAGGCCTCGGTGCTCTCCACCTGCAACCGCATCGAGCTGTACGCCGACGTGGACAAGTTCCATGCCGGTGTCGCCGAGCTGTCCAACCTCCTGGCCCGGCACAGCGGCGCCGGTCTGGAGGAGCTGACCCCTTATCTGTACGTCCACTACGAGGACCGCGCCGTCCACCACCTCTTCTCGGTGGCCTGCGGCCTGGACTCGATGGTCGTCGGCGAGGGCCAGATCCTCGGGCAGATCAAGGACGCGCTGGCCGTCGCCCAGGAGCTGCACACCGCGGGCCGGCTGCTGAACGACCTGTTCCAGCAGGCCCTGCGGGTCGGCAAGCGGGCCCACAGCGAGACCGGTATCGACAAGGCCGGCCAGTCGCTGGTCACCTTCGGGCTGGAGCAGCTCGCGGCCGGCCGGGACGTCGAGAGCTGGGCGCACGGCAAGCGGGCGCTGGTCATCGGCGCCGGCTCGATGTCGTCGCTGGCCGCCACCACCCTCGTCCGGGCCGGTGTCGGTGAGCTGGCCATCGCCAACCGCACCGTCGAGCGGGCCGAGCGGCTCGTCCAGCTCCTCACCGAGCCGGGCGGACCGGGCGCGGCCACCGGCCTCGGCGCCCGCGCGGTGGCGATGACCTCGGTTCCGCAGGAGCTGGCGCTCGCCGACATCGTGGTGTCCTGCACCGGCGCGACCGGCCTGGTCCTCGCCGGTGAGATGGTCGCGGCCGCGCGCGAGGGGAACGCGGCGCCGCTGGCGCTGCTCGACCTCGCGATGCCGCGGGACATAGACGCCGCGGCGCACCGGATCGAGGGCGTGCACCTCGTCGACATCGAATCGCTGGCCGACGCGTCCGCGGACGCGCCGATGGCGGCCGACGTGGACAAGGTGCGCGGCATCGTCTCCGACGAGGTCGCCGCATTCGGCGCGGCCCAGCGGGCCGCGCACATCACCCCCACCGTGGTCGCCCTGCGGACCATGGCCGCGGACGTCGTCAGCAGCGAGATCGCCCGGCTCGACGGCCGCCTTCCCGACCTGGACGACAAGCAGCGCGCCGAGATCACCCAGACCGTGCGCCGGGTCGTCGACAAGCTGCTGCACGCGCCCACGGTGCGGGTCAAGCAACTCGCCAGCGAGCCCGGCGGCGCCGGGTACGCGGACGCACTGCGGGAACTGTTCGACCTCGACCCGGAGACGGTCGCCGCCGTCAGCCGGGCCGACACGCGTGATGCACGGGAGCGGGCATGAACGACAGCACCACAAGAGCGCTGCGGCTGGGCACCCGGCGCAGCAAGCTCGCCATGGCCCAGTCCGGGCAGGTCGCCGAGGCGGTCCGCGAGCTGACCGGCCGTCCCGTCGAGCTGGTGGAGATCACCACCTACGGCGACACCTCCCGGGAGCACCTCGCGCAGATCGGCGGCACCGGCGTGTTCGTCTCCGCGCTGCGCGACGCGCTGCTCAGCGGTGAGATCGACTTCGCCGTCCACTCGCTCAAGGACCTGCCCACCGCGCAGCCCGAGGACCTGACCCTTGCGGCCATCCCCGTACGGGAAGACCCTCGCGACGTGCTGATCGCCAGGAACGGGCTGACGTTTGAACAGCTGCCCGACGGCGCCAGGGTGGGGACAGGGTCCCCCCGTCGGATGGCGCAGCTCAACGCCTGGGCCAGGTCGCTGGGCCGGAGCGTGGAGGCCGTGCCGATACGCGGGAACATCGACACCCGCATCGGCTTCGTCGAAAAGGGCGAGCTGGACGCGGTCGTGCTGGCCGCCGCCGGACTCACCCGTATCGGCCGCATCGACGAGGCGACGCAGCTGCTGTCGCCCGACGTGGTTTTGCCCGCCCCCGGCCAGGGGGCACTGGCGATCGAGTGCGCTGCGGTCAACGCAGACCTCGCCGCACAGCTCGCCGAGCTCGACGACCCGGACACCCGGGCCGCCGTGACCGCCGAGCGCTCCCTGCTCGCCGCCCTGGAGGCCGGCTGTTCCGCACCTGTCGGAGCACTGGCCGACCTTTCCCCAAGCTCTCGACTTCGTTCGAGCGGGGGAGGCCCCACGGCTGACGAGCAGGCTGTCAACGAATTGCATCTGCGCGGTGTCGTCGGCACGACCGACGGCAGCACGCTGGTGCAACTGTCCACCACCGGGCACGCACCCGCCACTCCCGACGACGCGTCGGTCCCGCTCAAGCTGGGCCGTGAACTCGCCGCCGAGATGCTCGCAAAGGGTGCGGCCGGTCTTATGGGGGAGCGAGCACTTTGAACCCCACCGCCCCAAACCACTTCGCCTCCGGTCAGGTCACCTTCCTGGGTGCCGGGCCGGGAGACCCGGGCCTGCTGACGCTGCGTGCCGTCGAGGCGCTGGCCTCCGCGGACGTCTTGATCGCCGACCCGCAGGTGCTGGACGTCGTGCGCGTGCATGCCCGCGCACAGGTCGACACACCGCTGCAGGCGTCAGCTGACGAGGCATCAATCCCTGCGGACGTACCGGCGCTTCGCGACACCGCCAATCTTGTCATGGCAGCGGCCCGTGCGGGCAAGCGGGTCGTACGTGCCGTCACCGGGGACCCCGGCCTGGACGGGTACGTCGCCGAGGAGATGCTGGCCTGCGCTGCGGAGGGCATCGTCTTCGAGGTGGTGCCAGGTATCGCCGCGGCCGTCGGCGTGCCCGCGTACGCCGGGGTGCCGCTGCGGGACGCCCACGGCACCGATGTGCGGTTCATCGACGCCCGGACGGCCGATGAGCGCTGCTGGACCGAGGTCGGTGCCAGCGATGCCACCGCCGTGGTCTCCACCAGCCTCGACTCGGTGGCCGCGGCCGCCGGTGAGCTGGTGTCCGCCGGCCGCAAGCCGGACACCCCGCTGACCGTCACGGTCGCCGGCACCACCACCCGCCAGCGCACCTGGACCGCCACCCTCGGGTCGATCGCCCAGGTGCTGAAGGCGGCGAAGGTGCTGCCGTCGGCGGACGGCGGCCAGCCGGTCATAGCCGTGGTCGGTGAGCGCAGTGCCGCGGCCCAGCGCGAGCCGCTGTCGTGGTTCGAGTCCAAGCCGCTGTTCGGCTGGCGGGTGCTCGTACCGCGGACCAAGGAGCAGGCCGCTTCGCTCTCCGACCAGCTTGTTTCGTACGGCGCGGTGTCGCACGAGGTCCCCACGATCGCCGTCGAGCCGCCGCGCACCCCGCAGCAGATGGAGCGCGCGGTCAAGGGCCTGGTCACCGGCCGCTACGAGTGGATCGCCTTCACCTCGGTCAACGCCGTCAAGGCGGTCCGGGAGAAGTTCGAGGAGTACGGCCTGGATGCCCGGGCCTTCGCCGGGATCAAGGTCGCGGCGGTCGGCGAGCAGACCGCCAAGGCGCTGGTCGCCTTCGGTGTGAAGCCCGACCTGGTGCCGAGCGGCGAGCAGTCCGCCGCCGGGCTGCTGGAGGACTGGCCGCCCTACGACCCGGTCTTCGACCCGATCGACCGCGTCTTCCTGCCGCGGGCCGACATCGCCACGGAGACTCTCGTCGCCGGGCTCATCGAGCTGGGTTGGGAGGTCGACGACGTCACCGCCTACCGGACCGTGCGCGCGTCGCCGCCGCCGGCCGAGACGCGGGAAGCCATCAAGGGCGGCGGTTTCGATGCCGTTCTCTTCACGTCCTCGTCGACCGTGCGGAACCTCGTCGGCATCGCGGGCAAGCCGCACAACGTGACGGTGATTGCCTGTATTGGTCCGGCGACCGCCAAGACCGCTGAGGAGCACGGCCTGCGGGTGGACGTCATGTCGCCCGAGCCGTCGGTGCACAAGCTGGCCGAGGCGCTCGCGGACTTCGGGGCGGCGCGGCGCGATGCCGCGATCGAGGCCGGGGATCCGGTTACTCGGCCGAGCGAGCGGCGGCCTGGGTCGCGTCGGCGGGCTCGTAGCTGAGCGGAGCGGTAGTAGTACGGCTGGAAGGGCGCCTCTTTACGGGGCGCCCTTCTGCGTCACCGCTGGGCGGCGTACGGGAGGAACGCGGCCCAGGTGGTGGGAGCGAGGGTGAGGCGGGGGCCGTCGGGGTTTTTGGAGTCGCGGATGAGGACGCTGTCGGAAGCGGTCGCGACCTCGACGCACTCGCCCCCCTCGTCGCTGCTGTAGCTGCTCTTCGCCCAGTTCGGTTCGCGCTCGGTCCCGGAGCAAGGCTTGAGGGTCATGTCTCTTCCCGCACTTTCTCGATAAAGGCCAGTGACTCACGTGGTGTGAGAGCTTCCGCTCGGATGCTGCCATAACGCATGTCGAGCATCTGTACCTGTGGTGGTTCGGAGATCACTCGGCTGAGATGCTGGACCTCGGCGTGTGCGACCGTATCGCCCCCCTTCAGCCGGCGGAGGCTGAACGAACCGCTGAGACCTGGGTTCACTTCCCGTCCCAGTGGGAGTACTTGGAGGTCCACGTTCCGGAACTGACCTACCTCCAGCAACCGTTCGAGCTGCCTGCGCATCACCGGTTTGCCCCCGAGGGGGCGGCGCAGCGTCGACTCGCACTGAACAAAGCTGAAGATGGGCGGAGTCGCTGAACTGTCCAGGATCTTCTGGCGGGCCATGCGGCCCGCGACCCGCTCCTCGATTTCGCGTGGCGTGAAGAACGGGCGGCGGTTGCCGATGAGTGCTCGTGCGTACTCCTCGGTCTGCAGCAGGCCGTTGAAGACGGAGCTTTCGTAGCAGCACAGCTCGACCGACGCTGCCTCCAGCTTCGTCAGGTCCCGGACCTTCTTCGGATAGCGGACGAGTGCCACGTCCTCCTTCAGCGCGGAGAGCCGGCCACCGGCTCCCAGTACCTCGTCCGCCAGGTCCAGGTAATCCGGCTGGGGAACCCGGCGTCCGCGCTCCACCGCGGACACCGACTCCTCGCTGTACCCGATCGCTTTCCCGAATTCGGCCTGGGTGAGCCCGGCCGCCTCGCGCCACATCTTGAGCTGCCGCCCGACGATTTTCATCACGGCCCCGGCTTCCTCGTCCTCCGGACCCGTATCCCATTCGCTCATGCCTGACGTCCCTTCGCCTTGCTGACCATGTTCAACGTCCGTCGTCCGTGACAGCTACGCCGCACGGCCCGGACAAGAGCCGTACCGCCCCGGACAGTTGCCGCCTGTCCGGCTCCCGGTCCTTCGCAAAGTAGATACGCACGACCACGCTGTGTGACGTGAATCGGCGAATTACTCGAACCAGCAGTTCCGTTACCGGAATCGTGGCGGACCCCGCCCCGGCGCTCCGGTTCTCCGTACCGCTCTCCGCCACCCCCCGGGGAGCGCGGCTTGCGCGGCTTCTGGCCGTGGAGCAACTGGGGTCATGGGGGCTGCCCTTCGATCCGGCCCGGTTGCTCATCGCTGAGCTGGCGGCGAACGCGGTGTTGCACGGCCGCGTTGCCGGGCGGAGCTTTCGGCTCACCCTCGCCGTCGTGTCGTCCGCCACGCTCCGTATTGAAGTGACCGATACCCGCGGTGATCGGCTGCCCGTCCGTGCGCCGGACGGTGTCGGTCCGCTGGCCGAATCCGGGCGCGGGCTGTTGCTCGTCGCGGAGTTGGCGGATCGATGGGGCGTCGAGGAGGGGCCGGTGCCGTGCAAGACCGTATGGGCGGAGCTCGATCTCGGCCCGGTTGCTGAGGGCTGAACCGGAGCCCGGAGATGCGGGAGCCGGTGGGCCGGGCGGCGGTGCGGCGGGCGGTCAAAGACTAAGAACCCTGGGAGAGAACCCTCCAAACCCACCAAACCCCGTGTACGTCACTCGTGGGGGTGAACCGGCTCAACTCGGCTGGCGCGTAAGCGACTTGGGTAGGCAGGCTCGGGCCTGACCACCGCAGACATGCGACGGCCCCCGCCGGGACTGGCATCCCAATGCGAGGGCCTGACCACCAGAGGAAGACGAGACCTTCCCGATGGCTGAGCCAAAGCCTAGCGCCGCCGCGCGCCCGTATCCCCGTGTTCGGCGAACTGCCGCCCACAACGGTGTGACCCACATCCGGCCGTACCAGCCGGACCGGTACACGATCATCGGCAACCACCTCGCCCAGCACCGCGACCTGTCCCTGACCGCGATCGGGGTGGGCACCCACATCCTGTCGCTGCCCGAGGGCGCCTCGGTCGATATCCGTACTCTCGCGGCCCGCTTCCCCGAGGGGAGGGACCGGATCGCCTTCGCCCTAAGGGAGTTGGAGGCGCACGGCTATGTCGAGCGGGTGCGGGAGCGTACCGCCGAGGGCCGGGTGATCACGCGTACGTACGCGCATCACGCTCCTGCTGCCCCGGAGACAGCCGACGTCACGGGCCCTCGGCAGGGAGAAGCGGGCCCGTCGCCTGCCCCGGAGGAACCCCGCGCGCCGGAGCCGCCATCGGTGCCGGAGCCCGTCCCGGAAGCGTCTCCGGGCGCGCACCACCCCACGGCCCGCGCCCTCCTCGTGGCGCTGCGCCGTACCGATGATCGGCTCACGCTCCCCGAACGGGACGTCCGCCGCCTCGCCCCGGCTGTCGCCGCATGGTTCGAGAACGGTGCCACCACTGCGGCCGTGCACCGCACCCTGACCGCGGCCCTCCCGTCCGACCTGAAGAACCCGGCGGGGCTGCTCGCGCACCGCCTCCGGGAGTTGCTTCCGCCACCGCTGCCCGTAGGCCGTGAGACCCCACCGGGCTTCGGCGCGGGCGATCGTCGCGTACCCCTGCCACCCCCGTTCCAGACCTGCGACGGCTGCGACCGCGCGTTCCGTGCCCGGGAACCGGGGCGCTGCCGGGACTGCCGCGGTGAGCCGGTGTCCGGTGAGCCTGCTGTTGCGGCCTGAGGGGCCGGCTTTCGGACCCGTCCGCTCCGACTACCCGTCGGCAAAGGCAGGGGCAAAGCGGGCGTAGCGTGGTCGGTATGACGAAGTACGGAAGCTTCCCAGGGGCGCGGCCGCGGCGCCTGCGCACCACCCCCGCCATGCGGCGGATGGTCGCGGAGCACCGGCTGCACCCGGCGGATCTGATCCTGCCCGCGTTCGTGCGGGAGGGGATCAGCGAGCCGGTGCCGATCTCCGCGATGCCGGGCGTCGTCCAGCACACCCGCGACACGCTGCGGAAGGCCGCCGTGGAGGCGGTCGAGGCCGGGGTCGCCGGGATCATGCTGTTCGGGGTGCCCGAGGACGCCAAGAAGGACGCCGCCGGCACTGCGGGCACCGATCCGGACGGCATCCTTCAGGTCGCCATCCGGGACGTGAGGGCCGAGGTGGGCGACGACCTCGTCATCATGTCGGACCTGTGCCTGGACGAGTACACCGATCACGGCCACTGCGGAGTCCTGGACGCGGCGGGCCGGGTCGACAACGACGCGACGCTGGAGCGCTACGCCGAGATGGCGCAGGTGCAGGCCGATGCGGGCGTCCACGCGGTGGGCCCCAGCGGGATGATGGACGGCCAGGTCGGTGTGGTCAGGGACGCCCTGGACCAGACCGGGCACGAGGACGTGTCGATCCTCGCCTACACCGCCAAATACTCCTCCGCCTTTTACGGGCCCTTCCGGGAGGCCGTCGGCTCCTCGCTCAAGGGCGACCGGAAGACCTACCAGCAGGACCCGGCCAACCTCCGTGAGTCGCTGCGCGAGCTGGCGCTCGACCTCGACGAGGGCGCCGACATGGTGATGGTCAAGCCGGCGCTGCCGTACCTGGACGTGCTCGCGAAGATCGCGGAGTCGGTGGACGTCCCCGTCGCCGCGTACCAGATCTCCGGTGAGTACGCGATGATCGAAGCGGCCGCCGAGAAGGGCTGGATCGACCGCGACAAGGCGATCATGGAGGCGCTGACCGGCATCAAGCGGGCCGGGGCGAACATGATCCTGACGTATTGGGCGACGGAGGTTGCGCGGGGTCTGTGAGGCGCCCGGCGCATCGTTCGCCGCTGTTCTGCTCCCGCCCCCGGACTCCGGGGGCGGGGGCTTTGTCGTATCCCTCAAGTTTTGTCCGCTGCCTGCCGGGCACGGACCGGTTGTCAAGGCAGACCCCGACCGACCGAGGAGCGGGTAACCATGACTGCCAAGCGCAAGATGCAGGCCAAGGGCGCCCAGGTCATCGGCGCCATGAAGGAAGTCGTCGGCCGGGCCACGCACAACCGCAAGCTCCAGGCCGAGGGGAAGGCCGAGAAGTCCGCCGGGCACGGGCTGGACGCGAGCGAGAAGGCCAAGGACGCGGTGCGTAAGCGCTGGCCCTGACCGTCTCCGCGGGCCGGGGCTCCGGCGGACCTCCTGCGGGCTCAGCCCGTCACGGCCTGCGCGAGCACCCTTGTCACGTCCGCGACGAGCGGATCGTCGGGGGTCGCTGCCTGCTGTGCCTTGCCCGTCAGCACGGCCAGCACGATCGGGGTGCCGTCCGGGGTCCAGGCCACCCCCACGTCGTTGCCGGTGCCGTACGAGCCGGTGCCCGTCTTGTCGGCGAGGGTCCAGTCCCGGGGCAGTCCGGCGCGGAAGCGGTCCGTATTGGTTTCGTTGGCCTTCATCCATGCCGTCAGCCGGGCCCGGTCGGCGGGTGTGAGGGCGTCGCCCAGGAGCAGCCGGGTGTAGGTGCGGGCGATGGCGGCGGGGGTGGTGGTGTCCGTCGTGCGCCAGGGCTCGGCCGAGTTCAGGTCCGGCTCCCAGCGGTCGAGGCGGGTGGTGCGGTCGCCGAGGGAGCGGGCGAAGGCGGTGACGGCGGTGGGGCCGCCGAGGGCGCGCAGCAGGAGGTTGGCGGCGGTGTTGTCGCTGCGTTGGAGGGCGGCGGCGCACAGCTCGGCGATCGTCATGCCGGTGGCGAGGTGCTTGCTGGTGACGGGGGAGTTGGCCACGAGGTCGGCGTCGGTGTAGTGGACGCGGCGGGCCAGCGTCTCCCCGTGGTGGTCGAGATCGCGCAACACCGCCCCTCCGGCGAGGGTCTTGAAGACCGAGCAGAGCGGGACGCGGGTGTCGGCGCGGTAGGCGACCGTGGCGCCGGTGACGGTGTTGTGGGCGTAGGCGCCGACCCGCGCCCGGTTGGCCCGCTCCAGACGGCGTAGGGCCGCATGGGCGTCCTCGGTCCGTCCCTTCGCGGCGGCGGGCGTGGTGGAACCCGCCAGCAGACCGGCCGTCAACAGGCCGGCCCCCGCCCCGAGTAGAGCCCGCCGCGTCGGCACGGCGGGCGTCCCCTTGCTCTCGTACATCGCTGAACCTTGCCCCTTCCCTGGAAAAAACGGAGCGGCCCCGTACAACAGCTGCGCTGTACGGGGCCGTTCCGGTCGGAGCCTAGGGGACTTCGGGCTCAGAGGCGCTCGGGAGTACGGATTCCGAGCAGGGCCATGCCCTGGTGGAGGGTGCGGCCGGTCAGATCGACGAGGAAGAGACGGTTCTCGACCACCTCGACCGGGTTGTCGGCGCTGATGACCTGGCACTTCTCGTAGAACGCGGTGAGGTGGGAGGCGAGCTGGTACAGGTACGCGGCCAAGCGGTGCGGCTCGAAGGACGTCGCGGCCTCCGCGAGGACCTCGCCGAACTGGTCGAGATGCAGGCCCAGCGCCCGCTCCGCCGGGGCCAGCGGCAGCTCCGGGTGGGCGGCGGGACGGTGCTCGCCGGCCTTGCGCTTGATGGACTGGATCCGGGCGTAGGCGTACTGGAGGTAGACGGAGGTGTCGCCGTTGAGCGACACCATCTGGTCCAGGTCGAACTTGTAGTCCCGCGAGGCCGAGGTCGACAGGTCGGCGTACTTCACCGCGCCGATGCCGACCTGGGCGCCGTTCTCGATGATCTCCTGCTCGGTCAGGCCGACCTTCTCCGCCTTGTCCCGCACCACGGTCGTCGCCCGCTCGACCGCCTCGTCGAGGAGGTCCACCAGCCGCACCGTCTCGCCGGCACGGGTCTTGAACGGCTTGCCGTCCTTGCCCAGGACCGTGCCGAAGGCCAGCTGCACGGCGCGGGTCTTGTCGTCCAGCCAGCCGGCCCGCCGGGCGGTCTCGAAGACCATCTTGAAGTGCAGCGACTGCCGGACGTCGACGACGTACAGCAGGGTGTCGGCGGAGAGGTTGTGGACCCGGTCGCGGATCGCCGAGAGGTCGGTGGCGGCGTAGCCGTAGCCGCCGTCGGACTTCTTGACGATCAGCGGGACGGGGTTGCCGTCCGGGCCCTTGACGTCGTCGAAGAACACACAGAGGGCACCCTCGGAGCGCACCGCGACGCCGGACTCCTCCAGCAGCCGGCAGGTCTCCTCCAGCATGTCGTTGTAGCCGGACTCGCCGACGATGTCGGGGTCGCGGATGTCCATGTCGAGCTTGTTGAAGACCGAGTAGAAGTAGATCTTCGACTCGTCCACGAACCGCTGCCACATGGCCAGCGTCTCCTCGTCGCCCGCCTGGAGGTCGACGACCCGGCGCCGGGCGCGCTCCTTGAACTCCTCGTCGGAGTCGAAGAGCGCACGCGAGGCCTTGTAGAGGCGGTTGAGGTTGGACGCCGCCTCCTCGCCGGAGATCTCGGCGCTCTCGCCGCCCTTGTGGTCCAGCTCGTGCGGGTGCTCGATGAGGTACTGGATGAGCATGCCGAACTGGGTGCCCCAGTCGCCGATGTGGTGCCGGCGGATCACCTTCTCGCCGGTGAACTCCAGGATCTCGACCATGGCCGCACCGATGACCGCCGACCGCAGATGGCCGACGTGCATCTCCTTGGCCACGTTGGGCTGGGCGTAGTCGATCACGGTCGTACCGGCGCCGTCGGCGTACGGCACGCCCAGGCGGTCGTCGGCGGCGCGCGCGGCGAGGGTCTCGATGATCGCCTCGTCGGCGACGGTGATGTTGAGGAAGCCGGGGCCGGAGACCTCGATCTCCTTGATCACGGCACCGCTCTCACCGGCCGGAATACCGGCCACGACCTGCGCGGCCAGCTCCCGGGGGTTGCCCTTGAGCTTCTTCGCCAGCGCCAGCATGCCGTTGGCCTGGAAGTCGGCCCGGTCGCTTCGTCGCAGCAGCGGGTCGGCGGCGCCGGCCTCCGGCAGGGCTGCCGAGAGGGCGTCCGCGACGCGCTGATGGACCGAAGCTGCGAGGGAAGTGACCGAGGCCATGGAGAGGTGCTCTCTTCCAGAAGGGAGGTGTCGTTGGAGTGGAAAGGGTTTGCCAATGAGTATCCCACGGCACTACCACTGATTTTCCGTCTGGGACAATGGGCACCGTCAGGCTTTTGCGCGTCTGCGCGCAGGACGGCGCAACGAGGATCATCCGGAAGAGGAAGGGCCGATCGTGGCTCAGCAGAGCACCGAGACCGACTGGGTCTCCAGGTTCGCGGACGAGGTCATTGCCGAGGCGGAGCGCCGCGCCCCCGGCAAACCAGTCGTCTGCGCCTCGGGCCTGAGTCCGTCCGGCCCGATCCACCTCGGCAACCTCCGTGAGGTCATGACCCCGCATCTCGTCGCCGACGAGATCCGCCGCCGCGGGTACGAGGTCCGTCACCTCATCTCCTGGGACGACTACGACCGCTACCGCAAGGTGCCGGAAGGCGTGCCGGGCGTCGACAAGGAGACCTGGACCCAGCACATCGGCAAGCCGCTGACCTCGGTGCCGGCCCCGGCCGGCTCGGCGTACCCGAACTGGGCGGAGCACTTCAAGGCCGCCATGAGCGAGGCGCTCGCCGAGCTGGGCGTCGAGTACGACGGCATCAGCCAGACCGCGCAGTACACCTCCGGCGTCTACCGCGAGCAGATCCTGCACGCGATGAAGCACCGCACGGACATCGACGCGATCCTCGGTCAGTACCGCACGAAGAAGGCGCCGGCCAAGAAGTCGCAGAAGCCCGTGGACGAGGCCGAGCTGGAGGCCGCGGAGGGCTCGGGCGCGGCCAGCGAGGACGACGGCAGCGGCGGCTCGGCCGGCTACTTCCCGTACAAGCCCTACTGCGGGCAGTGCGAGAAGGACCTCACGACGGTCACCTCGTACGACGACGAGACCACCGAGCTGGTCTACACCTGCACGGAGTGCGGCTTCGGTGAGACGGTCCGGCTGAGCGAGTTCAACCGCGGCAAGCTGGTCTGGAAGGTCGACTGGCCGATGCGGTGGGCCTATGAGGGCGTGATCTTCGAGCCGTCCGGCGTCGACCACTCCTCGCCCGGCTCGTCCTTCGTCGTCGGCGGCCAGATCGTCCGCGAGATCTTCGACGGCGCCCAGCCGATCGGCCCGATGTACGCCTTCGTCGGCATCAGCGGCATGGCCAAGATGTCCTCGTCGCGCGGCGGGGTGCCGACGCCGGGCGATGCGCTGAAGATCATGGAGGCGCCGCTGCTGCGCTGGCTGTACGCGCGCCGCCGGCCCAACCAGTCCTTCAAGATCGCCTTCGACCAGGAGATCCAGCGGCTCTACGACGAGTGGGACAAGCTGGAGTCCAAGGTCGCGGAGGGCACCGCACTGCCGGCCGACGCCGCCGCGCACTCCCGCGCGGCCCGCACCGCCGCCGGTGAGCTGCCGCGCACCCCGCGCCCGCTGCCGTACCGCACGCTCGCCTCGGTCGCGGACATCACCGCCGGCCATGACGAGCAGACGCTGCGGATCCTCAGCGAGCTGGACCCGGCCAACCCCGTCACGTCCCTGGACGAGACCCGGCCGCGGCTCGACAAGGCCGAGCACTGGATCAACACCCAGGTCCCGGCCGAGCAGCGCACCATCGTCCGCGACGAGCCGGACGAGGAGCAGCTCGCCACCCTCGACGAGCAGGCCCGCGGCTCGCTGCGGCTGCTGCTCGACGGTCTCGACACGCACTGGTCGCTGGACGGGCTGACCACGCTGGTCTACGGCGTGCCGAAGGTCCAGGCGGGCCTGGAGCCGGACGCCAAGCCGACGCCGGAGCTGAAGGTCGCCCAGCGCGCCTTCTTCGCCCTGCTCTACCACCTGCTCGTCGGGCGGGACACCGGGCCGCGGCTGCCCACCCTGCTGCTGGCCGTCGGCGCCGACCGGGTGCGCAAGCTGCTCGGCGGATGACGGGCCGTCGGAGCGCCATTGCCGGGGAGTCGTAGACATCCCGGCACGGTCTCCGACCGAGGGATGAGAAGGGATTGGCCCCGGGGACGAGGACTCCCGGGGCCGGCTCCTGCACGCTGAAGCCATGAGGGGATTCTTAGGCTTCATCATCATGATTCAGGGCGCGATGGACTTCATCGGGCAGACGTTCTTCGACCGCGCCTGGGGGCTGCTGCCGCACTTCTTCGATCTGCCGACGGTCTGCTACCTGCTGCTGTTCGCGGCCGGTGTGGCGCTGATCGCCTGGGGCGAAGTGGACAGGAAGCGGAAGCAAGAGCAGCAGGGGTAGGCGGGGCCGGGGGCTCCGTAGAGGCTGAGGGCTTCGTAGGGCCTGCCGGGGGGCAGGCCCTACGGAATGTGTTCGGTCTCCATCTCCGTGCGGAGCCGCAGCTGGAAGTCGCGGATGAACCCGCGGAGGTAGCCCTCGCTCAGCGGCCCGCCGTCCCGGCCGGTGGCTCCGTAGGAGTTCAGCAGGAAGCGGCCGAACTGCCGGGTGTCGGGGAAGGCGTTCTTCTCCGCTACGTACGTCCGGTAGGCGGAGTAGTACGCCTCCTCGCGGGGGACGTCGTCGGGGAGTGCCGAGAGGACGGGCAACTCGTCGGGGTCTGGGGGGAGTTGGGGTTCTGGGGTTGGTCCGGGAGCCGGTTCGGGGGCGTGGCCGCGTTGCTCGGGGAACGGCGGGGGGCTGCCTGCGCTGCCCAGGGGGCGGCTTCGGCCGGGGCCTACCGGGACGGTCAACTGGGGGGTGGCCGGGGGGTGTTCGGGGTTGGGGGCTGTGTCGTAGGCGGGTGCGGCTTGGGTCGCCGGGAGCGGTTCGGGGGCTGCGGCCGCGTGTGCGGGCTCGTGTTCCGGGTGCTGGGGCGGGAGGCCGTCTGTGGTTGTGGCGGGGGTGTCACCTACGGGGTAGGGGGAGCTCTCCCGTCCGGGTGCCGTGTCCCGTACGGGTGTTGCGTCCCCTACGGGTGCTGCGTCCCCTAGTTGTGCCGAGGTGCCCGCCGACATCGTGGCCGTCCGCTGGTCGAGGGCGGGTTGTGGGGCGCCGGTCGCGTACGGCGCGCCGGATGGCAGCGGTGACGCGGCGGCCGGCAGCTCGATGCCCGCCGCGGAGAGCCCGGCCGGTGCGGTCTTCGCCAGGGGTACGCCGTACCGGGCCAGCCGCAGTGGCATCAGCGCATCGACGGGGGCGCGGCGGCGCCAGGCGCGTCCGTAGCGGGCGCGCAGCCGGGCCTGGTAGACGAGGCGGTCCTGTTCCAGCTGGATGACCTCGTCGTAGGAGCGCAGTTCCCACAGCTTCATCCGGCGCCACAGCCGGAAGGTGGAGGGGAAGGCGAGCAGCCAGCGGGTGAGCCGGACGCCCTCCATGTGCTTGTCGGCCGTGATGTCGGCGATCCGGCCGATCGCATGCCGGGCGGCCTCCACGGCCACCACGAACAGCAGCGGGATCACCGCGTGCATCCCGACGCCCAGCGCGTCCGGCCAGGCCGCCGCCCCGTTGAAGGCGATGGTGGCCGCGGTCAGCAGCCAGGCCGTCTGGCGCAGCAGCGGGAACGGGATCCGGATCCAGGTGAGCAGCAGGTCCAGTGCCAGCAGCACCACGATCCCGGCGTCGATCCCGATCGGGAAGACGACCGAGAAGCCGCCGAATCCTTTCTTCTCGGCCAGTGCGCGCACCGCCGCGTACGAGCCGGTGAACCCGATGGCCGCGATCAGGGCAGCCCCGGCGATGACCACACCGATCAGGATGCGGTGGGTACGAGTCAACTGCGCCGTCTGCGTCGCGGACACCCGCGGTCCCTCCCCGGCTCGGCGAAATGGCGCGCCTAGCGTGGCACACCCTCGATTCCGGGCCGGTGGAGGGTTAGGCCCTGTCGCCAGGGTCTAGGGCGGCCCCGGTGCGGTCAGCCCTTGGGCTTGGTGGCGGAGGCGACGGCTTCCTTGGCGGCGGCCTGGACCTGCTTGAGCAGATCGGCGCCCTTGGGGGCGTCCGCGCCGGCCAGACCGGCACCGTTGTAGTTGATCGTGACGACGATGTTGGAGTCGCGGGCGACGACCGTGGTGTTCTTGAAGTCGTTGCCCTCCTTCTTCACGTCGTAGCTGATCGCGGTCGCCTCGTCGCCGGTGCCGGAGGTCTTGACGGCCGACAGCTTCTTGGCGCCCTTGGTGTCCTTCGCCTCGCTGACCTGCTTGGCGTAGAAGTCCGTGGCGCGCTGCTCGCCGGAGCCGACGCCGGGGTCGGAGTCGTAGCGCTGGTAGCCGATGTCCAGCCAGCGGAACTGGGTGCCGTCGACACCGTTCTCGTCGGAGCTGGTCCACGAGCAGGTGCCGTGGGCGGCGTTGTCCGAGGAGGTGCCCCGGTCCCCGGAGGCGTCCTTCACCTTGGGCAGCATCTTCTTGATGGTGCCCTTGGAGAACGCCTGGCACGGGTTCGGCAGGCTCTTGTACTTCGCGGGCGCGACGGAGGGCGCGGAGGAATTGCCGGAGCTGCTGGAGGGGGCGGAGGCGGAGGCGTCACCGGAGCCGGCGCTGTCCGAGCCGGAGCAGCCGGCGACGAGCAGCACCGGAACTGCTGCGCAGGTGAGAAGGCTGGCGAGTCGCTTGGCTGAACGGTGCATGGTTCCTTCGCTGTTCGTCGTCGGGTCGGCCGCTGGTCGTCCTCGGGTCGGCGTGGCCGGCCGTAGGGCTGCCCGTCCCTTCTGTGGGCAGGGCTAGACGGCACGGTACGCGGCGCGGCGGGGTGGGTGACCGATTCCTGTCGATGAGAGCGCAGCTCAAAACGGGCGCTTCTTCGCCTTGTGTGGCGAGTCGGTCAAGGCGTGCGATCCGGACTATTCGCTGAGGTTGTCGGCGAGGTCACCGGCCAGCGAACGGGCCTTGTCCTGCAGTTCCTGGCTGTCGGGCAACATCGTCTTGTCCGTGGACCACTGGTCGTACGTGAGTGTCACGATGACATTCGACGTGCGAAAGACCACAGTGACGTCCCGGTGTACTCCGGAGTCCGCTGTGACCAATTTGTCATTGAGGAAGGCCGCGTCCGCGAGGCCGTCCAGGACGCGGGGGGCGGTCGAGCCGCTCGGCTCCGCGCTCGGGTCAGAACTCGGGTCGGAGCTCGGCGAGGGGCTGCCGGACGGCGCCTTCCCCTTCGGACTCGAGGCGCCGTTCGGGACGGCTCCGGTGCCCTTGTCCTTGCCGTTGTCCTGGCCCTTCTCCTTGTCCTTCGAGGTGGACGGGGACGACGCGGCGGGCGACGGGGAGCCGGCGCCGGACGGTATCTGCGCGGCCAGCTCCTTCTTGTCGTAGATCCCCTGCGCCTTGTCGTCATCGCTGACGGCGCCGTCGTACGACACCACGCGCTGGATGTCGAGGCCGATGTGGCGGGTGCCGGCGGTGGTCTCGCGGGTCCAGCGGCAGCCGACGCGGCGGTCGGTGTCATAGGTGATGTCGGCCGTGCCGCCGTAGACCTTGTCGGCCTCGGCGCTCGACAGCGGCTGGCCGTCGCCGGGCAGCATGCCGCGGATGGCGCTGCGCGAGGGCAGACCGCAGGCCTCGGGGAGGGTCTGGTAGCGGCCCGGTTCGGCGGCGGGGTTCGAGCTGGCGGCGCCGCCGTCCTTGGCGTCGGCGTCGCTGCCGTCCGGGCCGGAGCCGCCGGTGCAGCCGGTGAGGCCGACGGCCAGTGCCGCGGCCGCGACCAGTGCGGCACCGGGTACGAACGATTTGCGTGGCATCGCTCGCGGCTCCTTCCCCTGGGAAATCTGGTTGCCGCCGGTCGGCGGCCGATGGACACAATGTCTATCGCACGTCTTGCCGCCCACGCCGGTTCGGCGTCCAAGATCGGATAACTTGTCCGGCTTTTGCGTTTTTCATAAATTCGGGGGAATGAGGAAGTTATGTCCTACGTCGAGGTGCCTGGTGCCCAGGTTCCGATCCGGATGTGGACGGACCCGGCCGGGGTCGAGGACGTAGCCATGCAGCAGCTGCGCAATGTCGCCACCCTGCCGTGGATCAAGGGCCTGGCCGTGATGCCGGATGTCCACTACGGCAAGGGCGCCACGGTCGGTTCGGTGATCGCCATGCGCGGCGCGGTCTGCCCGGCGGCGGTCGGTGTAGACATCGGCTGCGGGATGAGCGCGGTGAAGACCTCGCTCACCGCCAATGACCTGCCCGGCGATCTGTCCCGGTTCCGCGCGAAGATCGAGCAGGCCATTCCGGTGGGCCGCGGGATGCATGACGACCCGGTCGACCTCGGGCGGCTGCACGGCTTCCCGACGTCGGGGTGGGAGGACTTCTGGGCGCGGTTCGGTGGCGTGGCCGAGGCGGTCAGGTTCCGGCAGGAGCGGGCGACCAAGCAGATGGGGTCGCTCGGGAGCGGCAACCACTTCATCGAGTTCTGCCTCGATGACGACGGTGCGGTGTGGCTGATGCTGCACTCCGGCTCCCGGAACATCGGCAAGGAGCTCGCCGAGTTCCACATGGGACAGGCGCAGAAGCTGCCGCACAACCAGGGCCTGATCGACCGCGATCTCGCCGTCTTCATCGCGGACACCCCGCAGATGGCGGCGTACCGCAACGACCTGTTCTGGGCGCAGGAGTACGCCAAGTACAACCGGGCCGTGATGATGGCGCTGTTCCAGGACGTGGTCCGCAAGGAGTTCAAGAAGGCCAGGCCGGTGTTCGAGCCGGTGATCTCCTGCCACCACAACTATGTGGCGGAGGAGCGCTACGACGGCATGGACCTGCTGGTGACCCGTAAGGGCGCGATCCGGGCGGGCAGCGGCGAGTTCGGCATCATCCCGGGCTCGATGGGCACCGGCTCGTACATCGTCAAGGGCCTGGGGAACGCCGCGAGCTTCCAGTCCGCCTCCCACGGCGCCGGCCGCAAGATGAGCCGGAACGCCGCGAAGAAGCGGTTCTCCACGCGGGATCTGCTGGAGCAGACGCGGGGTGTGGAGTGCCGTAAGGACTCCGGGGTGATCGATGAGATCCCGGGCGCCTACAAGCCGATCGAGAAGGTCATGGAGCAGCAGCGGGACCTGGTCGAGGTGGTTGCTCATCTCAAGCAGGTGGTTTGTGTGAAGGGGTGAGGTCGGCCCTTCACGTGATCGATCGGCCCCGGACCGGTTTGCGGTCCGGGGCTTTTTGCCGCCCCTCTCCGGTGTGACGCCGAGAGGGGCTGAGTGCGGGAGGGACGGACAGTGCGGCGCGGCGCGTGGGTGCGCCGCGCCGTTGTCTATGTGCTGCTGGGTCGCATGGCTGTGGGGTCGCGGGGCTTGTCGGGCCGCTGGCCGTCGGGTGGCTGGGGCCGGGCCGCTGGGTGGTCGGGCCGCCCGGCCGCTGGGCCGTCGGGTCGCGCCCCGGGCTTGCTGCGCCGGGCCGCCGCCCCGGGCTCAGCTCGTGCGGTGGACCTTGGAGTTGGAGGCCTGGGCGCGGGGGCGGACCACCAGGAGGTCGATGTTGACGTGGGCGGGGCGGGTGATGGCCCAGGCGACGGTGTCGGCGACGTCCTCCGCGGTGAGCGGCTGGTCGACGCCCTCGTAGACCTTGGCGGCCTTGGCGGTGTCGCCGCGGAAGCGGGTGGTGGCGAACTCGTCGGTCCGGACCATGCCCGGGGCGACCTCGATGACGCGCACCGGCTCGCCGCACAGCTCCAGACGGAGGGTCTCGGCGATGACGTGCGCGCCGTGCTTGGCCGCGACATAACCGCCGCCGCCCTCGTAGGTGCCGTGGCCCGCGGTGGAGGACAGCACGACGACGGTGCCGTCGCCGGAGGCGGTGAGCGAGGGCAGCAGCGCCTGAGTCATATGGAGCACGCCCAGCACATTGACCTCGTACATGGCGCGCCAGTCGGCGGGGTCACCGGTGGCGACCGGCTCCGCGCCCAGCGCCCCGCCGGCGTTGTTGACCAGGACGTCGATGGAGGGGTAGCGGTCGAGAGCGGCCGCGAAGGCGTCGACGGCGGCGCGGTCGGTGACGTCGAGCGCGTAGGCCTCCGCGTGCGGCAGCTCGGCGGCGAGCGCCTCGATGCGGTCCTTGCGGCGGGCGGTGAGCACCACGTGATAGCCGGCCGCGGCCAGCGCTCGGGCGGTGGCCGCGCCGATGCCGCTGCTCGCTCCGGTGACGACGGCGGTACGGGCCTCGGCGGTCATGGCACTCTCCTCGGGGCGGTGGGATCCCCTGCTCCTCATGAGCTCGGGGGTGCCCGGCCAGAATATGCGGGGGGTGGTCAGCGGCCCCTGGGGGCGTACATGAGCACGGCCATTCCGGCCAGACAGATCAGCGCTCCCAGGACATCCCAGCGGTCGGGGCGGTAGCCGTCGGCGACCATGCCCCACGCCAGCGAGCCCGCGACGAAGATCCCGCCGTACGCGGCGAGGATGCGCCCGAAGTCGGCGTCCGTCTGGAGGGTGGCGACAAAGCCGTAGAGCCCCAGCGCGATCACTCCGGCGCCGATCCAGACCCAGCCCTTGTGTTCGCGGACTCCTTGCCAGACCAGCCAGGCGCCGCCGATCTCGAAGAAGGCGGCGACGACGAAGAGCATGGCCGAACGTGCGATCACCATGGCTGAAAGCGTACGGAAAAAGCACGTGCTCAGCCGCGGATCGGTGTCGGTGCGGTGTGAGAGCTTCGAGAGCATGCTGATCGAACGGGCTTACGTGAACCTTCCGGAGGGAGAGGGGACGGCCGAGGACGGCTGGCCCTGGACGGTGCCATGTGTGCGCCAGCTGGCCGAGGAGGGGCTGAGTTTCCGGGCTCCGGTCACCTTTCTGGTCGGGGAGAACGGTTCGGGGAAGTCGACGCTGGCCGAGGCGCTGGCGGAGGGGTTCGGGCTGGATTCCTACGGCGGCTCGGCCGGCTACAAATACGCCAGCTCCCGGGAGGCGTCGCGGCTCGGCGGGCTGATGCGGTTCGACCCGACGCGGGAGGGGCGCGGGATGATCCGCGGGCCGCGGACCCGTCGGCGGGGGTTCTTTCTGCGGGCCGAGACGGCGCTGGAAGCGCTGAACGGCGAGCGGAGGGCGCAGCGGCTGTCACGGTCGCCCGAGGAGATGAGCCACGGGGAGGGCTTTCTGCTGGCCTTCCGCGAGCGCTTTGCGCAGCGCGGCCTGTATGTGATGGATGAGCCGGAGGCGGCACTGTCCTTCTCCTCCTGTCTGGAACTGGTAGGGCTGATGGGCGAGTTGGGGAGCGGTGGCGCGCAGATCATCTGCGCCACCCACTCCCCGCTGCTGACCGCGCTGCCCGGTGCCGAGATCGTGGAGGTCGGCGAGCACGGGATGCGGCGCGTGCAGTGGGCGGAGCTGGGGCTGGTCGACCACTGGCGGCGCTATCTCAGCGACCCGCGGGCCTATCTGCGGCATGTCCTTGCGGGGTGAGGGCGGCGGATATGGGGCCGCCGTCCCCGGGCTCGGTACCGGTCCACTGCACGAGGGCGGTGCGTAGCGCGCGGGCGCGCTCGGCGGGGGCGGTGGCGTCGGTGGCCCAGGCGACATAGCCGTCGGGGCGCACCAGGACGACCGTGCGGCGGGCACTGTGCCAGTGGACGGTCACGGTGCGGTCCTCGGCGGGGCGGATGCCGCCGGGCTCGTCGACGGGGTGGATGTCGCCGGGCTCGTCGGAGGGGCGCATGCCGCCGGGCTCGACGGACGGGGTGATCAGGACGAACCTGCCCTGGCGGAGCACCTCGTAGAGGCGGCTGCCGTCGGCCAGCCGGACATCGGGGGCACGGTGGCCGGCGAGCCGGTGGGCGCCGGGCCCGGCGGGGTAGGCGATGCCGATGCCGGAGACGGTGCGGATGGCGCGGCCGGACAGCGGCCGCAGACGTTCGAGGAGCCGGGCGGCGAGGGTGCGGGCGAGGCGGCCGGGAGCGGAGTGCAGCAGGGCGATCCGGACCAGGGCGCCGCTGCTGCGCAGCACTGCCCTGCCCACCGGATGGCGCTCGGTCTGATAGCTGTCGAGCAGGCTGTCGGGGGCGTGGCCCCGGAGCACCGCGGCCAGCTTCCAACTGAGGTTGGCGGCGTCCTGGAGACCGGTGTTCATGCCCTGGCCGCCGGCGGGGGAGTGCACATGGGCGGCGTCGCCGGCGAGGAAGACCCGGCCGACGCGGTACTCGGGTACCTGGCGCTCGTCGCTGTGGAAGCGGGAGATCCAGCGGGCGTCGTGCATGCCGTAGTCGCTGCCTAGGGCGAGCCGGGTGATCTCGCGGACCTCGTCGAGGTCGACGGGTGCGTCGTCGCCGGCCTGATGGCGGCGGTTCCAGCCGATGACGCGATACCAGCCGTCGCCGAACGAGCCGATCAGCGCGAAAGCCTCCCCGGTGGCATTGACGGTGAAGGGGGAGTCGGGCTCCTGGGCCAGCCGGACATCGGCGAGCACCAGGGAGCGGATCACGGACTTGCCGGGGAAGGGCAGGCCGATGGCCTCGCGGACGGCGCTGCGGACGCCGTCGGTACCGACGGCATAGGCGGCGCGGAGGCTGCCGAGGCCCTCGGGGGTGCGGAAGCGGACCGTCACGCCCTCGGCGTCCTGGTCGAGGCCGAGCACCTCGGATTCGTAGCGGAAGGTCACACCGGCCCGGCGGGCCCGCCGCTCCAGCAGCCGCTCGACCTCGAACTGCGGGGTGATCAGCACGAAGGGGAAGCGGGAGCGGAGCCGGCTCGCGTCCAGATATGCGTCACCGAAGAGGCGGAGGGAGCCGAGCGGATGGCCGCCGGCGACCAGCTCATCGGCGAGGCCGCGGGCGTCCAGCTGCTCCAGGGTGCGGGCATGGACCGCCAGGGCACGGGTGAGGTTGCTGATCTTGCCGGGCCGGCGCTCCAGAAGGGTGACCCCCAGCCCTGCCTCGGCGAGGTCTCCGGCGAGCAGCAGGCCGGTCGGGCCGGCGCCCACCACGAGGACGTCCGTGTCGCGGGCCGCCCCCGCCGGGTCGTTCCGGGCGCCGTTGTCCCTGGTCTTGGGGTTGCTGGCATCCATGGCTTCCGCCTCCTGTGCCCTGTGGCGACTGTGACCAGCTGTGCCAACGCATGTTGGTCAACGCTTGTTGGCAAGCGTAAGTCGGTCCGGCCTGGCATGTCAACAGCCGTTGGCCTACAGTTGTGGGCATGTCCGATCACGCTCCCTCCGCCGCCGGTACCGCGCCCGAAGACGCGCTGGCAGCCGCACTGTCCGGCGACCCCGGCGACCCCGCGGGCCCGGCGCCCGGCGACGCCGCGGCGGCCGCCCGCCCCCGCCGCTCCGCCGCCACCCGGGCCGCGATCCTGACCGCCGCCCGGGACCGCTTCGCGGCGGACGGATACGAGCGCGCCACCATCCGCGCCATCGCCAGGGACGCGGGCATCGACCCGTCGATGGTGATGCGCTACTACGGCAACAAGGCGGGCCTCTTCGCGGCCGCCTCCGAGATCGAGGTGCACGCACCGGACCTCACCCATCACCCGCGCGAGGAGGCCGCGGCACGGCTCGTACGCCACTTCCTGGAGCGCTGGGAGTGCGACGAGACGTTCACGGCGATGATGCGCGTCGGCGTCACCAACGAAGCCGGCGCGGAGCGGATGCGCGGCGTGTTCGCCGAGCAGATCGAGCCGGTCCTCGCCGCGGTCTGCCCGGTCCCCGAGGAGGCGCCGACCCGCGCCGCGCTGGTCGCCTCGCAGATCCTCGGCATGGCGCTGTGCCGCTACGTCCTGCACGTCCCGCCGGCCGTCGGCCTCAGCCACGACGAGGTCGTCGCCTGGCTGGCGCCCACCATCCAGCGCTATCTGACGGCCGAACGCCCCTGAGGGCCCGGCGGGCTCAGCGCGCGTAGGCCGTCGGCGGGACTCCGACGGTGGCGGTGACATCGCGGATCAGATGCGCCTGATCGCTGTAGCCGAGCTCGGCGGCGAGCGCGGCCCAGTCGACCTCCGCGTCGGACGCGGCGCGCTCCAGCGCCTCGTGCACCCGGTAGCGCAGCACCACCCACTTGGGGCTGACCCCGACGTATCCGGCGAACAGCCGCTGCAGGGCCCGCAGGGACAGGCCCTCGGACCGTGCGAAGTCCGCGACCCGGCGGATCGTCCGGTCGGTACGGATCCGGTCGGCCAGCCGCATGGCGAGCCGGGCCTGGTCGAGGATCCGCGGCTCGGCCCGCAGGAGCGGGGTCAGTACGGCGTCGAGCGCGGCGACCCGGGCGTCCTCGTCGTCCGGCTCCAGTACGGCGGCCGCGGTGGCGCCGGCGTCGATGTGCCCGAAGGCCGTCGCCAGCGGCAGCCGGCGGTCCGTCCAGTCGGTGGCCGGCCGCTCCGGGGTGAACGGGCGGAACCCGCCGGGCCGGAACTGCACCCCGCACACCCGCCCGCGCCCCGCCAGCTGCTGGGCGAACACCTCCCGCCCGGCGCCCGCGACCTCCCCGAATCCGGGGCGGTCGGCGTACCGCTGGAAGACGATGTTCACGCATGGATGTGGGACGACATGGGTGGCGTACGGCTCGGACAGGTCCCAGTCGATCAGCCAGTAGTGCTCGACGTACGGGCGCAGCGGTGCGGCGGGGGTGCGGCGGCGGAACTGCACCCGCGTGAAGAGCCCGGGGGCGTCGACGATGCCCCGGGTGTCGCGCCGTGGAGCGGCCATGTCCTGGATCCTAGGCCGTGCATTTCGGATCGCCCGGGCTCCCAAGGAGCTGTCGCGTTTTTTCAAGCCACCGCTGGCAGCCGTCCGTAGCGTCCTCGTCATGAACGGCACGAACGGCATGCAGGACATCCCGCACGACACATACAGCGGCGCATCCGCCCACCCGGCCCCGCGGGCCGGCGCCGAACCGCCCCGCACGACCCCCTCCGCCCACCCGTCCCCGCCGATCAGCGCGCTGCTCGCCGCGGCGGCCGAGGCGGCGCTCCCCGTCCTGCGCGCGGTGCGCGAGGACCAGCTGGCGCGGCCGACGCCCTGCGCCGAGTACGACATACGGGCCCTGCTCAACCATCTCTTCCACGTGGTCGTCGCCTTCCAGACGCTGGCCGCCAAGAAGGACGCGGACTTCAGCCGTACCCCCGACCGTCTCGGCGAGTACGGGACGCAGTGGCCCGACCGGTTCGCGGCAGAAACGGCGCGGCTGGTCGAGGCATGGGCGGCGCCGGGCGCCGAGGACGGGCTGACCGGCGGGATGAATCTGCCGGCGCGGACCGTCGGCGCGATGGTGCTGCTGGATCTGACGGTGCACGCCTGGGACGTGGCGCGGGCGACCGGGCAGCCGTATGTGCCGGCCGACGGCTGTGTGGCCGAGCTGCGGGCGCTGGTCGCGCAGATGGGACCGACGGCCCGGACGATGAACGTCTTCGCCGAGCCGCTCCCCGTTCCGCCCGGGGCCGGCGACCTTGACGTACTGCTGGCCGAGACGGGCCGCGACCCGCAGTGGACGGCCGGCTGACGGGCCTCAGGAGGCCGGCGCGCCGGGACCGACCCGTTCCCCGGCCGGCTGCAACGGAAGCCGCGCCTCGACCCGCCGTAGATGCCCGTCGAACACCCCGCGGGCCTCGGGCGTCAGGGTCCGCAGGGCCACCATCGCCGTGAGGATCACATCGCACAGCTCGCCGTGCACGTCGTCCCAGGTGTGGCTGTGTCCCTTGCGCGGGTTCTGGCCGGTGGCCCCGATGACGGCCTGCGCGACCTCGCCGGCCTCCTCCGAGAGCTTCAGCAGCCGCAGCAGCCGCTCCTGTTCGGGCGGCAGGGTGCTCTCCCGGTCCAGCCAGTGCACGATCCCGTCGACCGCCTCCCAGACGGCGGTCTGGTCCAGGGGCGCGGCCCTGCTGGACGGCGTAACGGGGGCGGCGGTTGACGGGGCGTCGGACGCGGTATCGGACATGGCCCGATTGTGCCCGCGCCGCGCCGTCTTCGTGCCTAGGGTGGAACATCACCCGCAGTCGGCGACGAGTGGGAGGCAGCCCGCAGATGGACGACCGGCAGACGTCCCGCGACCCGCTCCCCGAGGCGCTGATCGAGTTCTACGGGCTGGCGCCGCTGCCCCGCGAGGGCGGGCGCTTCCGGCGTACCTGGGCGGGCCCCGAGCGCCCCGACGGACGGCCCGAGGGCTCGGCGATCGTGATGCTGCTGACCGCCGAGCCGGGCGACTTCTCCGCCCTGCACCGACTCCCCACCGACGAGATCTGGCACTTCTACCGGGGCGATCCGCTCACCCTGTTCCTCCTCCCGGAAGGCGGTGCCGCCCGTACGGTCGTGCTCGGGCCGGACGTCCTGGGCGGGCAGCACGTCCAGTTCACGGTGCCG
The DNA here is from genome assembly GCF_900221035.1 of Streptomyces sp. 2323.1. Lineage (NCBI taxonomy): Bacteria > Bacillati > Actinomycetota > Actinomycetes > Kitasatosporales > Streptomycetaceae > Streptomyces > Streptomyces sp. 2323.1. The sequence continues at coordinate 4,380,743 of NZ_LT907981.1, forward strand.
GCCGGGACGTGGATGGCCGCCGAGGTCGCCGACGGCGGTGCCTGGACGCTCTTCGGCTGCACGATGGCGCCCGGATTCACCTTCGAGGACTACGAGCACGGGGACGCCGCCGAATTGGCCGCGCGCTTTCCCCGGGAGGCGGCGCGGATCACCGCGCTGAGCCGGCCATGACCGAGCCCTCCTCCGAGGCCGCCCCCGGCCCCCGTGACCCCGGGCTGCCCGATCTGCGCGGCCAGGTCGCCCTCGTCACCGGCGCGTCCGGAGGCCTCGGCGGCGGGATCGCGCTGCGGTTCGCCGCCGCGGGCGCCGCCGTCGTGGTGCATTACCGCACGGGCGCCCGGGCGGCGCGGGCGCTGGTCGAGCGGATCGAGGCGGACGGCGGGAGCGCGCTGGCGCTGCGCGCCGATCTGTCCGTCGAGGAGGAGTGCCACCGTCTGGTGACCGAGGCGGCCGGCTGGCGCGGGCGGCTCACCGCGCTGGTGAACAACGCGGGGGTGCAGCCGACGCAGGAGCTGGCGGCGATGTCGCTCGCCGACTGGCGGGCGGTGGCGGATCCCACGGTGCACAGCGTCTTCGCCTGTACCCAGGCCGCGGTGGCCGTGATGCGGGCGGACCGGGGAGCCTCCGGGCCGACGGGGGGCTCGGTCACCCATATCGCCTCGATCGAGGCGGACCGTCCGGCGCCGCGACACGCCCACTACTGCGCGTCCAAGGCGGCGGTGGTGATGCACGCGCGGTCGGCGGCGCTGGAGTACGGGCCCTACGGGATCCGCGTCAACAGCGTCTCGCCCGGTCTGATCGCCCGTCCCGGCCTGGCGGAGGACTGGCCGGAGGGGGTGCGCCGCTGGCAAGAGGCGGCGCCCGCCGGGCGGTTGGGGCGCCCGCAGGACGTGGGCGATGCCTGCGTCTTCCTGGCCTCACCGATGGCGTCCTGGATCACCGGACACGATCTGGTCGTCGACGGCGGTGTCTCGGCGCGCCCCACATGGTGACCGGATCGGAACTCACCGAGGTGCCGGCGAGCCCACATGGTGACCGGCGGGCCGGGCCGCACCGGGTGACCGGCGAGCCCCGCCCCGCCCGGTGGTGGACCGGCCCGGCACCTCCCGCGCCGCGGGCCGCCGCGTCCGCGCTGAACCGTTACGGCCAGACCAGGCAGTACGCCTGGTGCCCCGCCTCGTGCAGCCGGTGGCTGAAGTCCTGCCACTCGTGCAGCAACTGGTAGACGGAGAACGCGTCGCGCGGGCCCCCGCGGTCGGGGACCGTGGACCAGATGAAGGCGGCCGCGCCGACCGACTCCTCGCCGACCCCGCGCAGCGGGTCGACCACGGTCATGGGGAGCTTCACGACGGCGTAGTCGGGGTGGAGGACGACAAGCTCCAGCGGCGGAACCTTATGGAGCGGTATGCCCTCTATACCTGTGAGGACCATGGCGGCCATCGTCTCCGGCTTGATCTTGGAGAACATGCCGCCCATGCCGAGTTCGTCACCGCCGAGCTCTTCGGGGCGCATGGAGATCGGGACGCGGGCGGCGGTCGCGCCGTTGGGCGCGCCGAAGTACTTGTACGTCACCCCCATGCGGCCGCCCCTGATGTCCCCGCCCGTGGTTTCCTCGCGCCGGTGACGGCCGCGCTGGGCGCGCTCGGGACCCCGGTCATTGGTTCCCTCGCCCAGTTCGCCACCGCGATGCATATCTCCACCCGACCACTCGCAGCCCCAGCCGCGCAACCCGATCATCGTCTCAGAGACCTCCCCCGTCACCGGCGCGCGAAACGCCCGGCCGCACGCCCCCGTGCGCCTCTGAGACCATTGCTTGCGTGACTTACTCGTACGTCGGCCCCAGTTTCGCAGACGAGTGGGGGCTGACGCCCGGTCGAAAGCGAGAGGAATCAAAAAAGGATCGAGACTGAACCGAGCGGCCCGTCCACACGTACCGCGAGGGGATTCTCGTACCGATGCCATCCGGGCCGCGTCCGCGCGCCGCCCTCCCGCCGTTTATGCAGGTCAGGATCACCGTGTCTTTTCCGTATGAAGCCCCTGTTTCGCAGTCGCTGTTCGACCGCGCGTCCGCCGTGACGCCGGGCGGCGTCAATTCTCCGGTCCGCGCGTTCCGCGCTGTGGGGGGTACGCCCCGGTTCATGGTGTCCGGCGCCGGTCCGTACCTCACCGATGCCGATGGCCGTGAATATGTGGACCTCGTGTGCTCGTGGGGGCCGATGATCCTCGGCCACTCGCACCCCGAGGTGATCGCCGCGGTCCAGGATGCGGTCGCCCGCGGGACGTCCTTCGGTACGCCCGGTGCCGGCGAGGTCGAGCTGGCCGAGGAGATCGTGGCCCGGATCGAGCCGGTCGAGCAGGTGCGGCTGGTCTCCAGCGGGACCGAGGCGACGATGTCGGCGATCCGGCTGGCGCGCGGCTTCACCGGCCGGCCGAAGGTGATCAAGTTCGCGGGCTGCTACCACGGGCACGTGGACGCGCTGCTGGCCGCCGCGGGTTCGGGCGTGGCGACCTTCGGTCTGCCCGACACGCCGGGCGTGACGGGTGCCCAGGCGGGCGACACGATCGTGCTGCCGTACAACGATCTGGACGCGGTGCGGGCCGCGTTCGCCGCGCACCCGGGCGAGGTCGCCTGTGTGATCACGGAGGCGGCGCCGGGCAACATGGGTGTGGTGCCGCCGCTGCCCGGCTTCAACCAGGGCCTGAAGGACCTCTGCGCCTCCAACGGCGCGCTCTACATCTCCGACGAGGTGATGACGGGCTTCCGCGTCAGCAAGGCCGGTTGGTACGGAATTGACGGGGTGCGTCCGGATCTCATGACGTTCGGCAAGGTCATGGGCGGCGGCTTCCCGGCCGCGGCCTTCGGCGGCCGCGCCGACGTCATGGCGCATCTCGCCCCGGCCGGCCCCGTCTACCAGGCGGGCACCCTGTCCGGGAACCCGATCGCCACCGCCGCCGGTGTCGCGCAGCTGCGGCTGCTGGACGACGCCGCGTACGAGAAGGTCGACGCGGTCTCGGCGGAGGTGCGGGGCCTGGTCACCGCCGCGCTGGCGAAGGAGGGCGTGGCGCACCGGGTCCAGGCCGCGGGGAACATGTTCACGGTCTTCTTCACGGATGCCGAGGTGACCGACTACGACGCCGCCAAGGCACAGGACTCGTTCCGCTTCACTGCCTTCTTCCACTCGATGCTGTCGCAGGGCGTCTACCTCCCGCCGTCCGCCTTCGAGTCGTGGTTCGTCTCGACCGCGCACGACACGGCGGCCGTCGAGCGGATCGCCGCCGCCCTCCCGGCCGCCGCGCGGGCCGCGGCCGAAGCGACCGCCTGAAGCAAGGCCCCGGCGCCGCCGGCCGACGACTGAATGAATGGGTGACATGAGCAGCGAAGACATCACCGTCGTGCATCTGATGCGGCACGGCGAGGTGCACAACCCCGACGGCGTCCTCTACGGGCGCCGGCCCGGCTACCACCTCTCCGACCTGGGGCGGAAGATGGCCGACCGGGTGGCGGAGCACCTCGCGGGGCGCGACATCACGCATGTCGTCGCCTCGCCGCTGGAGCGTGCGCAGGAGACCGCGGAGCCGATCGCCGGTGCGCACGGCCTGGAGCTGGCCACCGATGAGCGGCTGATCGAGGCGGGCAACGTCTTCGAGGGGAAGACCTTCGGGGTCGGTGACGGCGCGCTGAAGAAGCCGGGGAACTGGAAGTACCTGACGAATCCGTTCCGCCCGTCGTGGGGCGAGCCGTACATCGAGCAGGTCGTACGGATGATGGCGGCGCTGGGTGCGGCCAGGGACGCGGCGCGCGGGCACGAGGCGGTGGCGGTCAGCCATCAGCTGCCGATCTGGATCGTGCGCAGCTTCGCCGAGCGGCGCCGGCTGTGGCACGACCCGCGGAAGCGGCAGTGCACGCTGGCCTCGCTGACGTCGTTCACCTTCCACGGCGACAAGATCATTTCGGTGGGGTACAGCGAGCCGGCGCGCGACCTGGTTCCCTCCCATCTTCTGGCGGGCGCCAAACCCGTCAAGGGAAAGGCCAAGGCTTTCGGGGCCTGACGCTGCATCACCTGGCGGAGCGTCAAAGCCAGGAAAAATGAAAATCTGATCGATTAGCCGGAACCCCAACGCTCAACATGCCCTCTTCTCGGTTGTCCGTTTATATGGATATCGAGTTCGGCGAGCACGGATGGGGTCGAGGGTATGCGCGCGATCAGTCGGCGAAACCTGTTGGGGATGGGAGTGGGAGCAGCCGCGGCGCTGGGCGTCGCCGGCTGCTCGTCGTCGGACTCGGATAACGCGGGTGACAAGCAGCGGGTCAAGAACTCGGTCCAGGCGCGGTCGAAGCCCATCGGTGACGGTTCGACAGCGAATTCCGGCGCGCAGCCCCATCAGCCCAAGGCCCCCGAACGGCTGGCGCCCGGTCAGACCCCTCCACAGTTCGTGGTCTTTTCCTGGGACGGGGCCGGAGAGGTCGGCAACGGCCTCTTCCCCCGTTTCCTCAAGCTCGCCAAGGACCACGGCGCGGCGATGACCTTCTTCCTCTCCGGGCTCTATCTCCTGCCGGAATCCAAGAAGCACCTCTACAACCCGCCGAACAACAAGCGGGGCGCCTCCGCCATCGGCTACCTCAGCGACGACCACATCAAGGAGACGCTGAAGTACGTGCGGGAGGCCTGGCTGGACGGCCACGAGGTCGGCACCCACTTCAACGGGCACTTCTGCGGCGACGCCCCGACCTCGGTCAAGCACTGGACGCCCCGGCAGTGGCAGTCCGAGATCGACCAGGCGATGGACTTCGTCACGAAGTGGCGCACGAACACCGGGTTCACCGATGTCGAAGCGTTGCCGTTCGACTACCGCAAGGAATTGGTCGGCAGCCGCACCCCCTGTCTGCTGGGCCAGGACAACCTGCTGCCCACTGCCAAGGAACTCGGCTGGCGTTATGACGCCAGTTCGAGCGGCGGTCTCCAGATGTGGCCGAAGAAGAAGATGGGCATCTGGGACTTCCCGCTCCAGCTGATTCCGTTCCCGGGGCACCGTTTCCAGGTGCTCTCGATGGACTACAACATCATGTTCAATCAGTCGGGGAACTCCACGAAGGGCCCGCCGGCCAACTACCCGGGCTGGCGGCAGCAGGCCACCGACGCATACATTTCCGGTTTCCGCCGGGCCTACGAGACCAATCGCGCGCCGTTCTTCATCGGCAACCACTTCGAGCAGTGGAATGGCGGCATCTACATGGACGCCGTCGAGGAAGCGCTCAAGCACATTGCCAATGAGCAGAACAAAGATGTCCGTCTGGTGTCGTTCCGGCAGTTCACCGATTGGCTCGACGCACAGGACCCGCAGGTGCTGAGCAAGCTCCAGCAGCTCCCCGTCGGTCAGCGTCCGAACGGCGGCTGGAAGTCGTTTTTGTCGGCTGCTTGACATGCACTGCCGGGCCGCGACGGGCCGTCGGAGGGGGGCGCGGAAGATCCGGAAATGGCCCATGCGAAACTTTTCACATGAGTGCCTGCCGCGTCCCACGCCGCCTCACGAGCCGACGCCGTCTCGCCCTGCTCGCCGCAGGGGCCGCGGCCGCATCGCTGACGCTGAGCGCCTGCGGCGACGGCGCCTCCGGCGGCTCGGCGCAGACCCGCTTCGTCCAGGGCAAGAACGGCATCGACACCGTCAAGAAGGACGAGCGGCAGCCGGCGCCCGACCTCTCCGGTGAGACCACCACCGGCAAGAAGCTGGACGTCGCCGCCTACAAGGGCAAGGTCGTCATCCTCAACGTCTGGGGATCGTGGTGCGGCCCCTGTATCGCCGAGGCGCCGAACTTCGCCAAGGTCGCGAACGAGACCAAGAGCAAGGGCGTCCAGTTCATCGGGATCAACACCCGCGACTCCCAGAAGTCGCAGGCCACCAGCTTCGAGGAAGAGCACAAGGTGCCCTACCCGAGCCTGTTCGACCCGACCGGCCGGCTGATGCTGCGCTTCCCCAAGGGCAGCCTCAACCCGCAGTCGATCCCGTCCACGATCGCCATCGACCGGCAGGGCAAGATCGCCGCCCGGTCGATCGGCCCGCTCGCCGAGAACGAGCTGCGCAAGATGATCGCCCCGCTGCTCGCCGAGAAGTGATCACGTGACGCTGCTCGCCGCCGCCGCGGAAAACCAGACCGTCCTCAACGGCACGCTCCTCGCCGCCGTCCCCATCGCGCTCCTCGCCGGGCTCGTCTCGTTCTTCTCGCCCTGCGTCCTGCCGCTGGTGCCGGGCTACATGTCGTATGTGACCGGCGTCACCGGCACCGACCTCGGTGAGGCCCGGCGCGGGCGGATGCTGGCCGGTGCCGCGCTCTTCGTGCTCGGCTTCACCGCCGTCTTCGTCTCCGGCGGCGCGCTCTTCGGCTTCGCCGGCCGGAGCCTGCTGGAGTACCGGGACGTCATCTCGCGCGTCCTCGGCGTGCTGATGATCCTGCTCGGGCTGGCGTTCGCCGGCGTGCTGCAGCGCTTCGGACAGCGCGAGCTGCGCTTCCACATGAAGCCCGCCATGGGGCTGGCCGGCGCGCCCGTGCTCGGGGTGCTCTTCGGCGTCGGCTGGACGCCCTGCCTGGGACCGACCTTCGCCGCCGTCAGCACCCTGACGTTCTACGATGCCAGCGCCGCGCGCGGGGCCCTGCTCACGGTGGCGTACTGCCTGGGCCTGGGCCTGCCGTTCATCGCCGTCGCGCTGGCCTTCCGCCGGGTGCTCGGGGCCTTCGGCTGGGTCAAGCGGCACTATCAGTGGGTGATGCGGCTCGGCGGCGGCATGATGGTCGCGCTCGGCATCCTCCTCGTCACCGGCATCTGGGACAGCCTGATGTCCGACCTGCAGAGCTGGGCACAAAGCTCCACCGTTGGGATCTGATTGATGTCCACCAAGACCGACACCCCCCACGAGCCGGGCTCCGCGGCCGATCCGGGCAGCGATCTCGGCGCCGCCGGATCCCAGCTCTCGACCGCGCCGCAGGAGGAGGTCACCTTCCCCTCGCTCGGCCCGATCGGCTGGGCGCGCTGGTTCTGGCGGCAGCTGACCTCGATGCGGGTGGCGCTGCTGCTGCTCTTCCTGCTGTCGATCGGGGCGATCCCCGGCTCGCTGATCCCGCAGACCAGCATCGACCCGGTCAAGGTCGACCAGTTCAAGGCCGACCACGCCACCCTCGGCGACATCTACGACAAGCTCGGGATGTTCCACGTCTACAGCTCGGTGTGGTTCTCGGCGATCTATCTGCTGCTGTTCATCTCGCTGATCGGCTGCATCGTGCCGCGCAGCTGGCAGTTCGTCGGGCAGCTCCGCGGCCGCCCGCCGGGCGCCCCGCGCCGGCTGACCCGGCTGCCCGCGTACACCACCTGGCGCACCGACGCGGCGCCCGAGGAGGTCCTCGGCGCGGCCCAGCGGCTGCTGAAGAAGCGGCGGTTCCGCGCCCACCGGGCCGGCACCGCCGTCGCCGCCGAGAAGGGCTATCTGCGCGAGGCCGGCAACCTCGTCTTCCATGTCGCGCTGATCGTGATGCTGGTGGCGTTCGCCGTCGGCAGCCTGTGGAAGTCCGAGGGCGGCAAGCTGGTCACCGAGGGCGACGGCTTCGCCAACAGCCTCACCCAGTTCGACGATTTCAAGTCAGGTGCCTTCTTCGACACCGACACCATGGAGCCCTTCGGCTTCACGCTGAACAAGTTCGAGGCGACCTACGAGCGCAGCGGCCCCCAGAAGGGCACCCCGCGCACCTTCCGTGCCCATCTGACGTACTACACCGGTGCGGACGGCAAGGAGCACCGGCGGGCGGTCGAGGTGAACACCCCGCTCGACATCGCGGGTTCGAAGGTCTTCCTGCTCTCGCACGGCTATGCGCCGGAGGTGACCGTCAAGGACGGCCGCGGCAAGGTCGTCTACAAGGGCGCGGTCCCCTTCCTCCCGCAGGACCCCAAGAACCTCACCTCCACCGGTGTGGTGAAGGTGCCGGGCGCGCAGACCAAGGACGGCAAGCGCAATCAGCTGGGCTTCCAGGGCTTCTTCGTGCCGACGTTCGGCGGCAAGGGGTCCGGGTCGATGTTCTCCCAGTTCCCCGCGCTGGATTACCCGGTGCTGACGCTGACCGCCTACCACGGTGATCTGGGCGTCGACTCGGGGCTGCCGCAGAACGTCTACCAGCTGCAGAAGAAGTATCTGAAGCAGTACAAGGTCAAGGGCGCCCCGCTCGCCAAGATGATGCTGCCCGGCGAGACGATGAAGCTGCCGAACGGCGACGGCAGCATCCAGTTCACCGGCATCAAGAACTGGGCCAGCTTCAAGATCACCCACCAGCCGGGCAACGGCCTCGCGCTGACCGGCGCGGTCGCCGCGCTGCTGGGCCTGGCCGGCTCGCTGTTCATCCAGCGGCGCCGGGTCTGGGTCCGGGCCGAACAGGGTGCGGACGGGGTGACCGTCGTCGAGATGGCCGGCCTCGGCCGCAGCGAGTCGCCGCGGCTGCCGGAGGAACTCGGCGATCTCGCGGCGGCGCTGGAGCCCGACGCCCCGCTCGTCCCGGACGCCGCGACCGGCCCGGAACCCGATCCGCAGCCCGATCCGGCGGCCCCCGCTGCCGACTCCGGCTCCGAAGACCCCGCGGAGCCCACTGACTCTGACGGTCCTGCTGAACCCTCCGAAGGAGCGCGCGCGTGAACATCGCTGCCGCCGCCAACGAGACGCTGGCGCACAACAGCAATCTGCTGGTCTATTCGGCAATGGCGGTCTATACGCTCGCCTTCGTCGCCCACATGAGCGAGTGGGTGTTCGGCAGCCGCAGCAAGGTCGCCCGCACCGCCGCCGCGCTGACCTCCCAGGCCAAGGCGCCCGCGACGGTCTCCGCCAAGGTGGCACAGCAGGGCGGCGGCACCGCCGTACTGGAGCGCCCCAAGGTCATCACCAAGTCCGCCGCCGGCAGCCGCGACGTCCCCGACGGCCCGGGCGCCGCGGGCGGCACGGAGAAGGGCGACCTCTACGGGCGGATCGCCGTCTCGCTGACCGTCCTGGCCTGGGGCCTGCACGTGGGCGGCGTCATCACCCGCGCCCTGTCCGTACAGCGTGCCCCCTGGGGCAACATGTACGAGTTCTCCACCACCTTCGCCGCGGTCGCGGTGGGCATCTACCTGCTGCTGCTCACCCTCCGGAAGAACGTCCGCTGGATCGGGCTGCCGCTGGTCACCACCGTCCTGCTCGACCTCGGGCTGGCCGTCTCGGTGCTCTACACCGCCAGCGACCAGCTGGTGCCCGCGCTGCACTCGTACTGGCTGTGGATCCACGTCAGCTGCGCGATCCTCTCCGGTGCGGTGCTCTACCTCGGCGCCGTCGCCACGCTGCTGTTCCTCTTCCGCGACCGCTACGAGGCCAAGCTCGCCGACCCGGCGGGCAAGCAGCCCGGCGCCTTCGCCACCTCGGTGCTGGAGCGGCTGCCCTCGGCCGCCTCGCTCGACAAGTTCGCCTACCGCGTCAACGCCACCGTCTTCCCGCTGTGGACGTTCACCATCATCGCGGGCGCCATCTGGGCCGAGGCCGCCTGGGGCCGCTACTGGGGCTGGGACCCCAAGGAGGTCTGGGCCTTCATCACCTGGGTCGGCTACGCCTGCTACCTGCACGCCCGCTCCACGGCCGGCTGGAAGGGCCGCAAGGCCGCCTGGCTGGGCCTGATCGCGTTCGCCTGCTACCTGTTCAACTACTACGGCGTGAACATCTTCGTGACGGGGCTGCACTCTTACGCCGGGGTCTGATCGGCCGGAGGCCGCTCGCGGCCGACTCCGGGCCGGAGCCCGTCTCCGCGTCCGCCGGGCTCCGGGCCCGCCCGATTCCGGCTCACCCGCACCTGTGCCGTACGGGGACCCGGGGCTCATGACGAGCCCCGGCTCCGTACGGCATCGTCGTTTTACGGGGAGCGGCGCCCGGTTTACGAGGAGGGGCGCCCGGCCCGCCTCCTAGCGGCGCCTGCGCCGGCCCCGTTCCTGGCGCGGCGGGTGCTGGTCGGCTCCCGGCAGCGTCGGCTTCGGCAGGTGCGCCACCTCCCACTGCGCCTCGGCCAGCTGCTCGGCGGTGTCGTCCGGCAGTCGCGGCGGCCGCCGGGCCGCATGCCGGAAGCCGAACGCCGAGGTCAGATCGCCGAATGCGGACCGCCGCCAGTCGCTGATGTTGGGCTCGGCCACCCCCGTCCAGCGCTCCAGGAACTGCAGCACCGAGGTGTGGTCGAAGGCCTCGCCGGCCGCCCAGCCGCCGACCGTCCACGGCGAGATGATCAGACACGGCACCCGGAAGCCACCGCCGATCGGCAGGCCCTTGACGAACTCGTCCTTCGTCCCCGGGGGCGGCACCGGCGGCGGCACATGGTCGAAGAGCCCGTCGTTCTCGTCGTAGTTGAGGATGAAGACGGTCTTGGCCCACACCTTCGGGTTGGATGCGATCGCCTCGATCTTCTGGGCGACGTAATCGGCGCCGGCGGCCGGCAGATAGTCCGGGTGCTCGGACTGGTAGCTGGTGGGGATCAGCCAGGAGACGGCCGGGAGCCGGTCGGCCCGGGCGTCGTCCTCGAAGGTGCCGGCGGGATGCGGCCGCATCCCGCGCTCGTAGAGCGGCTGGCCGGGCTGGGAGTCCCGGAAGGTCTGGAACTGCTCCAGGAGGTTGCAGCCGTAGTCGTCCTCCTCCTGGTAGACCTTCCAGCTGATGCCGGCCGCCTCCAGCCGCTCGGCGTAGGTCGTCCAGCGGTACGGCTTGGGCGCGGTGTTGTTGAGCACCGGGCCGCCCCGGGTGCCGCCCGGGTCGAGGGTGCCGGTCATCCAGTACAGCCGGTTGGGCCAGGTCGGGCCGAAGACCGAGCAGAAGTAGTTGTCGCAGAGGGTGAACGATTCGGCGAGGGCGAACTGGAAGGGGATGTCCTCGCGGGTGTGATAGCCCATCACATACGGACCGTTGACCCCGTCGGCCTTGCGGTGCGCGGGAAGCCAGCGGTCCATCTTGCCGCCGTTCCACGCCTCGTGCTGCACGGACCAGGCGTGGCTGGTGGAGGGGATGGCTTGCGCGCTGGACGTGTGCGTGTTGAGGCGGAACGGCAGCAGGTAGCCGTCCGGGTTCTGCGCGTCCGGCTGGTGGAAGACGGACCGGCCGTCCGGAAGCGTCAGCGCCTTCGGGTCGGCGAAGCCGCGCACCCCGCGCAGGGTGCCGAAGTAGTGGTCGAACGAACGGTTCTCCTGCATGAGCATGACGACGTGCTCGACGTCGTGCAGTGAGCCGTGACGTGCGGGTCCGGCGGCGACGGCCTTCTGGACACTGGGCGGAAGCAGCGACAGCGCGGCGGCGCCGCCGACCGCGCCGGCCGCCGAGCCGAGGAGTCTGCGTCGGGTCATGTCGGGCATATGTGCCACTCTCCCTGAGTCGCGTGAGCCCTCAGTGGGCCGACTTGACTGTGGCGGTGGCTGAGTTTCCCGGGCAGGGGGAGGTTGCTTAACGATGCCGCAATTGGCCGTGAACGGCTGTGAGTTGGCCGGACGCCGCTACGTCCCGTACGTCACACGAAGCAGCGCACAACGGACCTTCCGTGCCCCGCTCTACGTGTTTGAAAAGCCGCGTCAGGACACGCGGCCAAGGCCCGGAGTTCCCTCGGGTGCCGGGTAGGGGCGCTCCTCGGGCAGCAGCGCGGCGGCCGCCGCGGTCTCCCCGGACCGCACCCGCGCCCGGATCTCCCGGGCCAGCGGCGTGACGTCCCTGATCGCCACCGTCCACTCGTCCGCGTACCGCCGCGACGCCTCCCCCGACAGCCCCAGTTGCAGCGAACGGTAAGACAGCGGCCGAAGCCGAAGATCCCGCTCCGGATCCCACTGCACCCGCGCCGGCGACCCCTTCAACTCCCGCTGCCAGGCCCCGCGGTCGGGATGCTCGTCCGGGTCGAAATGCGACAGACAGGCCTGCCGCAACGCCCAGTCGAACCCGGCCCGGTCGATCTCCACGGCCAGCACGGTCTCCTGATCGACCTTCTCGCCCCACCCGCAGCGGTACATCATCCACAGGAACGACGGCTTGATCCACGTCATCCGCTCCCGCTTCCACACAGCCGGAAACCGCCCGTCCCGCGCGGCCGGCAGCCCCAGCGCGGGCGCGTACGCCTGATACACCGTCACTGTCTTTTCGGTGTACAGGGCGCGGATACGGCGGAGGGGCTCGGTGAGCTGCGCAGGGGCCGGGGGAGCGGCGGCGTCGAGCGCGTCGACGGCGTCGGGGGTGGTGCTCATGGGGGCATCCTGGCGGAGGGCGGGGGAGGGGGGCCACCGAAATTGCGCCGGGGGCGGGCTGGAGTGGTCGAGGAGAGGGAACAACCTTGCCCCCTGGTCGGGACCGCTGCCATCTCGACGATTCGTGCCCGTCGGCTCCCGTATACGGGGGACCATGAGTGCGGCGTCGTGTCGGGACGACGCCCAGGGGAATGGGGGCAGCGATGGCCGCAGCAGCAGAATCAGTCTTCGTCAGTTACGCCGGCCCGGACCGGACTTGGGCGGAGTGGGCGGCTTGGCACCTGCGGGAGGCCGGCCACAGCGTGGAGCTGGACGTATGGGACTGGCGAACCGGCGACAACTTCGTTGAACGGATGGCCGATGCCATGCGGCGCGCCACCACGGTGGTGGCGCTGTTCTCCAACAATTACTTCGATCCCACTCGGTGGACCCGAGAGGAGTGGACCTCCATCGTCGGACGCCGAGAGCGTCTCGTCCCTGTGGCGGTCGAACCTCTCACGGCCGCCGACGTCCCCGACGTCCTGACCGCTGTCATCCGAAAAGACCTTCACGGCCTGGATGAGCCGTCCGCCATCGCCGCGCTCCTGAACGCCGTGAACGGGCCCACCAGCCCGCGCACAGCGCCTACCTTCCCTGGGGCACTTGCACCGGCGCCTGCCACCTCCACGGACTCCAACAGTCAGCGCCCCCGGCTACCCAGTGGGGCGAGTGTGCCGCAGGTGTGGCGTGTGGGGCCCCGCAACCCCCACTTCACCGGTCGCGAATCTCTGCTCGCCCAGATCCGTGAGGATCTGCTGGGTGGCCGGCGGGCGGTGGCCCTGCACGGCCTCGGTGGCATAGGGAAGACGCAGATCGCCTTGGAGTACGCCCACCGCTTCGCCAGCCAATACGACGCCGTCTGGTGGATCGACGCCGAACAAGCCGACCAGATTCTCGTTCGGTACACCGAGTTGGCCGCCCGGCTGGGTATCGCCAAGCCTGACGCCGGCGCCGAGCACAATGCCCGCTCGCTGCTGGAACACCTGCGCGCCCAGGAGCGCTGGCTGATCATTCTGGACAACGCCAGCGACCCCCAGGACTTCGTCAGTCTGATCCCCACCGGCCCGGGTCACGTCCTGATCACGTCCCGCGACCCCGGCTGGAAGGATCGAGTCCACAGCCTCAACCTGGGCGTCTTTACCCGCAGCGACTCCGTTGCGTACCTCACCGCCCGCATCCCCGGCATCACCCCGCAGCAGGCCGGCAGTCTCGCGGACGACCTCGGCGACCTTCCGCTCGCCCTGGCCCAAGCAGCCGGAGTCGTCACCGGCGGCATGACCGTGGGCCGTTATCGCCTCTTGCTCACCGACAAGACCGCCAAACTCATGGCCAACGGCAGTCCACCTGGCTACCCTGCGCCCTTGCTGCCGCAGTGGACATCGCCACCAACCGCCTGGCCGCCGAGCACTCGGGCGCCGCGGAGCTGCTCCGCCTCGGAGCCTTCCTTGGCCCCGACCCCATCCCCATCGGTTGGCTGGAAGCTGTCAGCGATCAGCTGGCCACCATTGCAGTCGACCCGGACGACATCATGTGGCCGCAGGCCGCCCTCCAGCCATTGGCCCGTTACGGTCTCGCCCGCGTTGACCACGAAACGTTCCAGATCCATCGGCTCACCCAAGCCATCCTCCGCGCCCGGACCAGCACGGCCGACGCCGCCGCGGCGGAGGACGATGTCACGACGATCCTGACAACCGCCACCCCCGGCGACCCCGACACCCCGGCCGCCTGGCCACAATGGGCCGCCGTTACCTCCCACCTCGCCACACGCACCGCCACCAGCAGCCCTCAGCTGCGCCAGGCGCTGCTCAAAGCCGCCCGTTACCTCATCAGGAGCGGCCAATCACGCGCAGCTCATGAGCTCACCACCACCCTCCACTCCGCCTGGACCACCGCTCTCGGCTGCGATCACCCCGACACCCTCACCAGCGCCCATCTCCGCGGCCATGCCATGAGTGAGCTCGGCCAATATGAGACGGCACGCCGCATCGAGGAGGACACTCTCGAACGGCGCCGCCGCGTCCTTGGCGACGACCACCCCGAAACTCTGAACTCCGCCAACGACCTCGCCATCACCGTGCACGCTCTCGGGGAGCTCGCGGAGGCCCGGCGCATGAACGAGGACACTCTGGAACGGCGCCGCCGCGTCCTCGGCGAGGACCACCCCGAATCCCTTCGCTCTGCACAAAACCTCGCCGCCGTCTTGCACGCTCTTGGGGAGTTCGCGGAGGCGCGGCGTATGGGCGAGGACACTCTTGCACGGCGCCGTCGCGTCCTTGGCGAGGATCACCCCGAATCCCTGAACTCCGCCCACAGCCTTGGCGCCAGCTTGCAAGCTCTCGGGGAGTACGTGGCGGCACGCCGTATGCGCGAGGCCACCCTCGAACGCCAACGTCGCGTCCTCGGTGACGATCACCCCGACACCCTTCGCTCCGTTCACAGCCTCGCCGCCACTTTGCACTCTCTCGGTGAGTACGCGGAGGCCCGGCGCTTGAACGAGGACACTCTGGAACGGCGCCGCCGTGTCCTCAGTGATGATCACCCCGATACTCTTCGCTCCGTTCATGGCCTCGCCGTCGTCTTGCATGCTCTCGGTGAGTGCGCGGAGGCCCGGCGCTTGAACGAGGACACTCTGGAACGGCGCCGCCGTGTCTTCGGTGATGATCACCCCGATACTCTTCGCTCCGTTCATGGCCTCGCCGTCGTCTTGCATGCTCTCGGTGAGTGCGCGGAGGCCCGGCGAATGAAGGAGGACACTCTGGAACGGCGCCGCCGTGTCTTCGGTGATGATCACCCCGACACCCTTGACTCCGTTCACAGCCTCTCCATCACCTTGCACTTTCTCGGTGAGTACGCGGAGGCCCGCCGCTTGGACGAGGACGTTCTTGAACGGCGCCGCCGCGTCCTCGGCGAGGACCACCCCGACACCCTCAACTCCGCCCACAGCCTCGCCATCACCTTGTGCGCCCTCCGAGAGCTCGCAAGGGCACTAGGGCTGCTCAAAGAGACGCGCGCCCGAAGCCGCCGCATTCTCGGCGACGATCACCCCTTCACCGACGCAGTTACCCAGACCCTCGTACGAGCATTGACTGCCGCAGGAAAGCCGCACGAAGCCCAGAAGCTGTTGGTCTCACGTCAAAAGGGAGGGCAGCGCCAGACGCGCCGGAAACGCCGCCAGTAGCGTCGGCTTGAACGAAGTGACGGAGGTGCGCTCGGGCGGTCATTCCCGCATCCTCAGATGCGGAATGCCGACGGCGACCTGCCCGGTCCCGTCACCCGCCCCCAATATCCTCCCGCCACAACTCCGGCCGCTCCGCGATGAAGTCCCGCATCATCTCCGTGCATTCCGGGTCGTCCAACAGCATGATCCGGACGCCGTGCCGGGCCAGCCAGTCGTGGCCGCCGTGGAAGGTGTGGGTCTCGCCGATGAGGACGCGGGAGATGCCGAACTGGCGGATCAGGCCGCTGCAGTACCAGCAGGGGGAGAGGGTGGTGACCATCGTCGTGCCGCGGTAGCTGCGGCGGCGGCCGGCGGCGCGGAAGGCGGCGGTTTCGGCGTGCAGGGTCGGGTCGTCGTCCTGGACGCGGCGGTTGTGGCCGCGGCCGAGGAGGGTGCCGTCCGGGCCGTAGAGCGCCGCGCCGATCGGGATGCCGCCCTCGGCGAGTCCGGCGCGGGCCTCGGCGAGCGCCGTTGCCAGCATGGCGCGGGCCTGCTCCGGGGGAGGGCCGAAGGGGCCGTCGGTGCGGGCGTGCGGCCGGAGTTCGTCGCGGCCGTGATCCCCGTCCTGCGTACGGTCCATGGCGTCACCGTACGCCGGGGCGGCACGGTCAGGGGGTCTCTTCGGGGCCGTCCGCCGCCTCGCGGTTCTTGCGGCGGAGTTCCTCCTCGCGGCGGCGCAGGTCGGCCTCCCAGTCCTTGAGCCGGGACTCGCCCTGCTTGTTCTCGTCCTTGAGGGAGCGGAGGAATTCGGGGTTGTCGTCCGGGGCCACCCAGCGGTGGTTGCGGTGCCACTCCGAGGGCGTGGAGCCGTTGCCCGTGACCGGTCGCCGGGTCTTCCCGGCCACCAGCCAGGCGACCGGGCCGACCAGCACCTCGCCGAAGAGCAGGATGATGAGCACCCAGATGACCTTGGGCAGGCCGCGCACCTGGGATTCGGGGGTGTTCAGGCAGTCGATGAACGCGTAGATCCACAGTGCCAGCACCAGGAGGAACGGCAGATACCTGAGCATTGCGGACGGATCCCCCTGCGTGCGACGGCGGGCCCGTGGCGGGGCCCGGTGACCCGTCCAGGGTAGTGCGTACCCGATACTGGACGGCATGGCTTACGACGATCTTCGCTCGTTCCTGCGCGCACTGGAGCGGGATGGCGACCTCAAGCGCATCAAGGCCGAGGTCGATCCGTATCTGGAAATCGGCGAGATCGTGGACCGGGTGCAGAAGTCCGGCGGCCCGGCGCTGCTCTTCGAGAACGTCAAGGGCTCGGCGATGCCGCTCGCCATGAATGTCTACGGCACCGACCGCCGGCTGCTCAAGGCGCTGGGCCTCACGTCGTACGACGAGATCAGCGGCAAGATCGGCGGGCTGCTGAAGCCGGAGCTGCCGCACGGGTTCGTCGGTGTGCGCGAGGCGTTCGGGAAGCTCGCCGGCATGACGCACGTCCCGCCGAAGAAGGTCAAGGACGCGCCCGTCCAGGAGGTCGTGCTCCAGGGCGACGAGGTCGATCTGGACCGGCTCCCGGCGCTGTTCACCTGGCCGGAGGACGGCGGCTCCTTCTTCAACCTGGGGCTGACGCACACCAAGGACCCGGAGAGCGGGGTGCGCAACCTCGGTCTGTACCGCCTTCAGCGCCACGACAAGCGCACCATCGGGATGCACTGGCAGATCCACAAGGACAGCCGCAACCACTACCAGGTCGCCGCCAAGCGCGGGGAGAAGCTGCCGGTCGCGATCGCCTTCGGCTGCCCGCCGGCGGTGACATACGCCTCGACCGCGCCGCTGCCCGGGGACATCGACGAGTACCTCTTCGCGGGCTTCCTCCAGGGCAAGCGGATCGAGATGGTCGACTGCAAGACCGTGCCGCTGCAGGTCCCGGCGAATGCCGAGGTCGTCATCGAGGGCTGGCTGGAGCCCGGCGGGATGCTGCCCGAGGGTCCGTTCGGCGACCACACCGGCTTCTACACGCCGCAGGAGCCGTTCCCGGCGCTGACCATCGACTGTGTGACGATGCGTAAGCGGCCGCTGCTCCAGTCGATCGTGGTGGGGCGGCCGCCGACGGAGGACGGGCCGCTGGGGCGGGCGACGGAGCGGTTCTTCCTGCCGCTGCTCAAGATCATCGTCCCGGACATCGTGGACTACCACCTGCCGGAGTCCGGCGGCTTCCACAACTGCGCGATCGTCTCGATCGACAAGAAGTACCCCAAACACGCCCAGAAGGTGATGCATGCCATCTGGGGCGCGCACATGATGTCGCTGACCAAGTTGATCGTGGTCGTGGACGCGGACTGCGATGTCCACAACCTCCACGAGGTGTCCTGGCGGGCGCTCGGCAACACCGACTACGCCCGGGACCTGACCGTCGTCGAAGGTCCCGTCGACCATCTCGACCACGCCTCCTACCAGCAGTTCTGGGGCGGCAAGGCGGGTATCGACGCGACGAAGAAGTGGCCCGAGGAGGGCTATACGCGCGACGGGGGCTGGCCGGCGATGGTCGAGTCCGACCCGCGGACGGCGGCGCTGGTCGACCGCCGCTGGAAGGAGTACGGACTCTCGTGAGCAGCGCATCCGCGGCGGTCCCGCAGCCGGGCCGGACCAAGGCGTTCCTGCGCCTGGTGATGATCGAGCACTCGGTCTTCGCGCTGCCCTTCGCCTATATCGCCGCGCTGACCGCGATGTACGAGGCGGACCGGCAGATCCACTGGGGCCGGCTGCTGCTCGTCACCGTCGCCATGGTCGGCCTGCGGACGTTCGCGATGGCCGCGAACCGGATCATCGACCGCGAGATCGATGCCCGCAATCCGCGCACCGCGCACCGGGAACTGGTCACCGGCGCGGTGTCGGTGACGTCGGCATGGACGGGCGCGCTGATCGCGCTCGTCGTCTTCCTGGGCGCGGCGGCACTGCTCAACCCGCTGTGCCTGGCGCTCGCGCCCGTCGCGGTGGTGCCGATGGTGGTGTATCCGTACGGCAAGCGGTTCACGAACTTCCCGCAGGCCATCCTCGGCCTCGCCCAGGCGATGGGGCCGATCGGCGCCTGGATCGCGATCACCGGGACCTGGTCCTGGGAGGCGGTGATCCTCGGCGTCGCGGTCGGCATCTGGATCGGTGGCTTCGACCTGATCTACGCCTGCCAGGACGTGGAGACGGACCGTGAGGTCGGGGTGCGGTCGGTCCCGGCCCGCTTCGGCATCCCGGCGGCGATCTGGGGGGCCCGCGGCTGTCACCTCGTCACGACGGGGCTCTTCGTCTGGTACGCGCTGGCGACCGGCGCCGGCGTGTTCTTCTGGCTGGGGCTGGTGATCGTGGCGGCGGCCTTCCTCTACGAGCACACGATCGTGAAGCCGCACGACCTCACCCGGCTGAACCGGGCGTTCTTCCAGGTCAACGGGTTCATCGGGATTGCGCTGTTCGTCTGTGCGCTGCTGGATCTGCTGGTGCGCGGGCTGACGGTCTGAGCGCGGCACACGGCGGTTCGGAGCCGAGCCCGCCGGCGGCCGGGCGCCGAGGCCCTGCTCCGGCCGGCGCTTCGCTCGGCCGATACGGCGCCGTGCGTCCTCCGGCCGGCCCGCCCCTGCCCCTCAGCCCTTGCTGAGCGGCCAGGCGATCAGCCGCGGATAGGTCCACAGTTCGCCGCGGGTCGCCTTCACCGTGGCCATGATCGCGCAGACCAGCCCGGATATTGCGTACGCGCCCATGAGGGCGGCCACGGTCAGCAGCGGGACGGCCAGACCGGAACTCTGGCGCTGGGCTTCCGTGGCGACCGCGGCGAAGACGAACGCGCTGCCGAAGTACAGCACCGCGCCGAGGGCCGCCATGATGGCCTGGGTGATGCCGAAGTTCAGCGCCTGGGTGGCGTGGTGGCGGACGTACGGATCGTGCTTGTGGCGTTCGTTGTTGCGGACGGACAACGGGAAGATCCACCCGAGGAGCGCGCCCAGACCGCAGCACATCACCGAGCCGGCGGTGACGACCAGCAGCGTGCCGAGATGGGCCCACATCGCGGGGCTCGTCGAGGTCGGCGGCGGCTGGGTGCCGTAGCCGGGCTGCTGCGGGCCGGGGTAGCCGTAGGCGCCGGGCGCGCCGCCGGGCCAGCCCTGCTGCGGGGCTCCGTACGGCTGCTGCGGTCCGCCGCCGTACGGTCCGTACCCGGGCTGCTGGTAGTCGGACATGGTCTGCTCACCCCGTATGCAGTGCTTGCTGCGTGTGGAGGCCGCGTGTGCGGGGCATCGTGCCCGCCCGCGCGGCTCCCGTTCGATTCCGAGGTTACGTGACGGGTCCGACAGTGGCTCCCGCCGCACCGGCGCGGGCGCGCTCGCGGAAGACGAAGGCCGCCAGCACTCCGCCGATCAGCCCGAACAGATGCCCCTGCCAGCTGATCTGGCTGTCCGTCGGCAGCGCGCCCCACAGGATCGAGCCGTACAGCACGCCGATGACCAGGCCGATGCCGATGTCCAGGAGGGAGCGCTCGATGAAGCCGCGCACCAGGAGATAGCCGAAGAGGCCGAAGATGACGCCGGAGGCGCCCGCGGTGTTGCTGTCCGGCGCGGCCGTGAACCAGACGCCCAGCCCGCTGGTGAGGATGATCAGCAGGACGACGGCGAGAAAGCGCCGCACCCCGCTGCGCAGCGCGGCGACGAAGCCGAGCAGCAGCAACGGCAGGGTGTTCGCCATGAGATGGGCGAAGCCGAAGTGCAGAAAGGCGGCGGGCACCACATCGACCAGCTCGGCGGGCTCGCGCGGCTGGATCCCGAAGGAGTCCAGGGCGCCCCCGCTGGCGGTGTCGACACCCTCCAGCACCCACAGCAGGGCGACCCAGCCCAGCATCAGGCAGATCGCGGGCTTCGCGCGTGCTCTCATCTCCGGCCGTCCCTTCTCGTCCCCGGTGGGGCGGCCCTCGGCGGGGCTCCGCGAGGGGCGCACAGGTAAGAACGGCCGTGAGGGGGTCCACGGTTCCGCCGGATAGGCTCGATGCCGTGGAGTCGCCGCACAACAACACCAGCAAGGACCCCGGCCGACGCCGTCCGTGGGTCGTGGGGATCTCCGGTGCGTCCGGGACACCGTATGCCGCGTCCGTCTTGCGCGGGCTGCTCGCCGCCGGGGAGGCGGTGGACCTGATCGTCAGCCGGGCGTCGCGGCTGACCCTGCTGGACGAGACAGGCATCGCCTTCCGGGATGCCCACTGGCGCGCCGGCCTGCGGGAATGGCTGGCGCGGGGGGCCGACGGCAAGCCGTCGGCGTTCCCGGTGACGGAGGCGGACCTGGCGGATGTGCGGTACTGGCCGGCCGGGGATCTGGCCGCCGGGCCCTCGTCGGGTTCGTATCCGGTGAAGGGGATGCTGATCGTCCCGGCGAGCACCGCATGCGTGGCCGGGGTGGCGCTCGGGCTGTCGAAGGACCTGCTGCAGCGGGTGGCGAGCGTGACGCTCAAGGAGCGGCGACGGCTGGTGGTCACGGTGCGCGAGACCCCGTTGAACGGACCGACGCTGAAGCATCTGGTGACGCTGGACGAGGCGGGCGCCGTGGTGCTGCCCGCCTCACCGGCGTTCTATGCGGGAGCGACGCACATCCAGGATCTGGTGGACTTCGTCGCGGGCCGGGTGCTCGATGCGGCCGAGGTGCCGCACGGGCTGTACCGGCGTTGGGAGGGGGAGCTGCGGGGTGGCTCCAAGGAAGAGGAGGCCCCGGACGCTCCCTAGCGCTGCTTGGCTGCGGCGGCGCGCCCGAAGCGGCGCCGGGACCGCGGTGCCGCGGCGCGGTGGGCACGTGAACGATTGGCCTGGTCCTGCAGCTCACGCATGCGGGCGTAGGCCATCTCGATCGAGTACACGGTGACAACTCCTGAGATCGTCTTTGATCGTCTGAAAGATTCGCAGGGTCTAGGCCCTGTATGCCTTAGATTCTACATGCAGAACACGAAAATGCGTAAAGATTGGAAGGCTTGAGGGCATGGACGCGGTGGATAGGCAGCTCATCCAGGCACTTCGTGAGAACGGCCGGGCCTCGTATGCGGAGCTCGGCCGGCTCGTCGGCCTCTCCGGGCCCAGCGTCACGGACCGGATCAACCGGCTCGAAGCGGCCGGTGTGATCACCGGCTACCGTGCGACGGTCGACGCCGCCTCGCTCGGCCTCGGCGTCACCGCGCTGGTGGGCATCTCGCTGTCGGACGCGACCGACCACGAGGACGTCGCGCAGCGGCTGCGCGACCTCGCCGAGATCGAGGACTGCTGGTTCATCGCCGGCGACGACTCGTACATGCTCAAGGTGCGGGTGGGCGATGTGGACGGCCTGGAGCGCACCATCCGGCGGCTGTCCGGCACCAAGGGCGTCTCCCGTACGCGCACCACGATCGTGCTCTCCACCAAGTGGGAGAACCGCGTCGGCGAACTGCCCGAAGAGGCGGAGTAGGCCCCGGGCGCCGGGCGGCACACCGGGAGCGGACGGGCCCGCCAAGGGGGCCCCGTCCGCCTCTATTACGGGGGAGTACGCTCGTCGAAGCCCGTTTCCGGCTCCGAAACGGCACCGATACGGCAGAGACTGGAGGCGACCGGATGGCTGCGTCGATGGATGTGGGCCTCAAGCGTGAGCTGGAGGCGAAGGTCCACGCCGGGGAGCGGCTGACCCGCGAGGACGGTATCGCCCTCTACGAGTGTGACGACCTGGCATGGCTGGGCGGACTGGCGCACGAGGTGCGGACGCGCAAGAACGGCGACGTCGTCCACTTCAACGTCAACCGCCACCTCAACATGACGAACGTGTGCACCGCGTCGTGCGCCTACTGCTCCTTCCAGCGCAAGCCGGGCGAGAAGGACGCGTACACGATGCGGATCGAGGAGGCCGTCCGCCTCGCCAAGGCGATGGAGAACGACAACCTCACCGAGCTGCACATCGTCAACGGTCTGCACCCGACGCTGCCGTGGCGCTACTACCCGCGGTCGCTGCGCGAGCTGAAGAAGGCGCTGCCGGACGTCTCCCTGAAGGCCTTCACCGCCACCGAGATCCACCACTTCGAGACCATCTCCGGGCTGAGTGCCTCCGAGATCCTCGACGAGCTGATCGACGCCGGTCTGGAGTCGCTGACCGGCGGCGGCGCCGAGATCTTCGACTGGGAGGTGCGGCAGCACATCGTCGACCACCGCACCCACTGGGAGGACTGGTCGCGCATCCACCGCCTGGCCCACGAGAAGGGCCTGAAGACCCCCTCGACGATGCTGTACGGGCACATCGAGGAACCCCGCCACCGCGTCGACCACGTGCTGCGGCTGCGTGAGCTCCAGGACGAGACCGGCGGCTTCCAGGTCTTCATCCCGCTGCGCTACCAGCACGACTTCGTCGACATGCAGGACGGCAAGGTCCGCAACAAGCTCCAGGCCCGTACGACGATGGCGACCGGTGCGGAGGCCCTGAAGACCTTCGCGGTCTCCCGCCTCCTCTTCGACAACGTCCCGCACATCAAGTGCTTCTGGGTCATGCACGGCCTGCAGACCACCCAGCTCGCCCTCCAGCACGGCGCCGACGACATGGACGGCTCGGTCGTCGAGTACAAGATCACGCACGACGCGGACAACTACGGCACGCCCAACAAGCTGACCCGCGAGGACCTGCTGGAGCTGATCCGGGACGCAGGGTTCCGCCCCGTCGAGCGCAACACCCGCTACGAGGCCATCCGCGAGTACCCGGGCCCGGACCCCGAGCGCCGTGAGTCGCCCCAGCCGATGCGCGTCTGAGCAGGCCGGGGCCGCTGTCAGTGGCGGGAGTTAGGGTCCGGGTCATGAACGTGCGTTTCGACCTGGACCCTTCGGTCACCCCCGCTCTCCGCGACGGGATATGCGCGTTGTGGAGCGACGTCTCCAACGCCGACGGCGCCGTCGGCTTCGTCCCGCCGGTGACCCAGGACGACATACGCCCCGAGCTGCTGAGGCATCTGGCCTCGATGGCCGAGGGCCGCACGCGTCTGCTGGTGGGCCGCGATCCGGACGGCCGGGTCCTGGCCGCCGCCTTCCTCACCTTCAACGGCCACCGGCTGATGCGCCACTGGCTGTGGGTCTACACCGTCATGGTCCACCCCTCCGTCCAGGGCCAGGGGGTCGGCCGGGAGCTGATGGCCGCGGTCGCCGATGCCGCCCGCTCGCTCGACGGCATCTCCGGCATCCGGCTCACCTGCCGCGGCGGCACCGGCCTCAGCCGCTTCTACGCGTCCTGCGGATACAAGGAGGTCGGCCGGGTGCCCGGCGCGATCAAGGTCGCGGACGGTGACTTCCGGGATGACATCACGATGTGGCGGGAGGTGGCCTGAGGCGCGGGGCGGGGTGCGGGCCGGCGTGGGGACGGGAGCTGCGGCGAGGGGCACTGCGTCGGGGGCCGCGAAGATCGCCCGAAGCGCTGTGCTTGACTGGATGCAGACCCTTTAGGTTGCCGTTGAGGAGAAGGTCCCATCCGTGAGTAGCCACAACTTCGCCACGCTCCGCTACACCGCCCTTCGCATCGGCCTCTTCGTCGCCTCGTTCGCCGTGGTGTGGGTGCTGGCCTACCTCCACATCATTCCGCTCGCCGTCGGCGCGTCCAACACCGTCTGGATGCTGCTGCTCGCCATCGTGATCTCCGCGCCGCTCAGCTTTGTGCTGCTGCGCAAGCAGCGGGATGCGATGTCCGAGCAGATCGTCGCCAAGGTCGACCGCCAGCGCGAGCGGCTCGCGGCCCACGCAGGCCAGGAGGACGGGCTGGGGTAACGGCCTGCTTAAGGGCATGCGGCTAAAGGCCTGGACCTTTTGTGTAAGACGCCTCACAGCCGCCCGTCCGCGACCGGCGCCCGCCGTCATGGCTTGTGTTCCATGACCGGGCGCCGGTCGCGTTTTTGACGAGTCGTCCGGTTCTGTGGCCTCTAGGGAAGTCAAAGATTTTCTTTGGGTTCCTCAAAGTTCAAGTGTTAATGTACGTGCCATGAAGATGGCAGCCGCGCCCCCGTTCCCCATGAGCACTCCGCTCGTGGCGCGCCTGCATGTCGATCTCTGCCGCTGTCTGTCCGCGGCCTGTTGCCGCCGCTGACTCTTCATTCAGCCGCCGGAGATCCCCCTCGCCCTCCGGGCGGGAGGCCCCCTGCTTCGAGCTCCCTCGAACCGCTCCGCGGCCGCTCGACCTCCTGGCGCCCCGCGCCGCCTTCCGATGCCCGACCTGTCCCCGGAGTGTGTCCGTTGTCCACGTCTGCCCAGGCCGCCGAGTCCTCACCGGCGCCCCAGACCCCCAAGTCCTCCCGCATACCCAAGGTCCCGTTCTGGGCCCAGATCCTGGCCGGTCTCGCCCTGGGCGTGCTGCTCGGCGCGATCGCCAAGAACGGTGACATCGGCTGGCTCACCGCCACGCTCCAGCACATCGGCGACCTCTTCGTCCAGCTGCTGAAGCTGGCCGTGGCCCCGCTGGTCTTCTTCGCGATCCTGGTGTCGATCACCAATCTGCGGCAGGTCAACAACGCCGCCCGGCTCGCCACCCGCACCCTGCTGTGGTTCATGGTCACCTCGCTGATCGCGGTCGCGATCGGCCTGGCGATCGGCCTGCTCACCCACCCCGGCGCGGGCACCGGCCTGAGCCCCAAGGACGGCAAGCTCCCCGACCACGCGGGCTCCTGGATCGACTTCCTGACCGGCATCGTCCCCACCGACATCATCACGCCGTTCACCGAGCTCAACGTCCTGCAGATCGTCTTCATGGCGGCCGTCGCCGGCATCGCGGCGCTGCAGCTCGGCGAGAAGGCCGAGCCGGTCCTCACGATCAGCCGCTCCGTCCTGGAACTGCTGCAGAAGGCCCTGTGGTGGGTCATCCGCCTCGCCCCGCTCGGCACCGTCGGCCTCATCGGCAACGCCATCGCGACCTACGGCTGGAACCTGATCGGCAAGTACGCGACCTTCACCGTCGACATCTACCTCGGCTGCGCCCTGGTCCTCTTCGGCGTCTACCCGCTGCTGCTGTCGACGGTCGCCAAGGTCAACCCGCTGCAGTTCTTCCGCGGCGCCTGGCCGGCCATCCAGCTGGCCTTCGTCTCCCGCTCGTCGGTCGGCACCATGCCGGTCACCCAGCAGGTCACCGAGCGCCTCGGTGTGCCGCGCGAGTACGCCTCCTTCGCGGTGCCGTTCGGCTCGACGACCAAGATGGACGGCTGCGCCTCGATCTACCCGGCGATCGCCGCGATCTTCATCGCCCAGATCTTCGACGTCCACCTGGGCATCGGCGACTACCTCCTGATCGTCTTCGTCTCCGTCATCGGCTCCGCCGCCACCGCCGGCCTGACCGGCGCGACGGTCATGCTGACGCTGACCCTTTCCACGCTGGGCCTCCCCCTGGAGGGCGTCGGCCTGCTGATGGCCATCGACCCGATCCTGGACATGATGCGTACGGCCACCAACGTTGCCGGCCAGTCGGTCATCCCGATCCTGGTCTCCGCCAGGGAGAAGATCCTGGACCGCGATGCGTACAGCGGCGCGAAGAGCATCAGCCTGGACACGGCCGGCGCCGAGGGCGCGGAGGAGAAGGTCTCCGTAACGGCCGCTGCCTAGCCTGAGTTTTCCCTACGGGTGCGCCCCGACCTTGCTGTAGAGGTCGGGGCGCACCCGTGCGCGTTGCCTTACCAGGCGAGCCGCCTCGGCCGTCCGCCGCCGGAGCCGGGCTCTCCCCGGGACTCCCGTGCCCTCAGCCCGTCGCCGCTCCCGTATGGGCCAGGATCGCGGCGGCCAGCGGTCCTTGGACGGCGGGCGGCAGTGCATGGCCCATTCCCGGGATCTCGACGAGCCGCGCGCCTCGCACGCACTGGGCGAGGTGCTGGGGGTGCGGAGGCGGGAAGACCGGCTCGGCGGGTGCGCAGATCACCAGCGACGGCACTTCGTTCGTGGCGAGCTGCTCGGTGCGGAGCATGCCGTCATGCTCCGCACGGCCGTGTGCGGTGCTCGTGCGGTGGTGCCCCGTGTGCGCGATGACGCGGTGCTCCAGGGCGCGGAAGTACTCCGCGTCGAAGGGGAGTTGGTCACCGGCGAGTACCCGCCAGTGTTCGATCCGGCGCTCCACTTCGGCCGTCGGCCCGTGATCCTCGACGGGCCGGGACCACAGCTCCAGGACCTCGGGCGCGATGCCCGGGAGTTCCCCGGCCGGCACCGTCCGACCGTCCGGGCGGGTGTAGGGGGTGGTGCTGAGGGCGCTGGTGCCGATGAGAGTGGCGCTGAGGCATCGGTCGGGGTGGTCCGCCAGCACCATTTGGGCCAGCATGCCGCCCAATGACATGCCGACGAGATGTGCCTGGCCGATGCCCAGCCCGTCCAGGACCGCGATCACGTCCGTGGCCAGATCGGCGATCCGGTAGGGCTGCTCCTCGAAGGACCACGTGGAGCGGCCGGTGTCGCGGTGGTCGTAACGGATGACCCGGTGGTGCGCGGCCAGCGCGTCGACCAGTGGCTCCGGCCAGCCGACGCCGGTCGCCTGGGCGCCCATGACCAGCAACAGCGGGGGCGCATCGGCGGGACCGCGCTGCTCGGTCCACAAGCGGATACCGGGCGCGGCATCGATGAACTGCTGCATGGGGCTGTCCTCCGGATAGGCGGCTGAGGCAACGTAACGATACGTATCGTCTCGTCATGAGCGGGAACGCGTCAAGCAGGCGGAGGCGGGAACCGGAGATCGTAAACTTACTTTGCAGTAAAGGGGCGGGATGGAGGGACATTCAGGGTGGGAGCTGTGAAGAGCAAGAGGGTGCCGCGCGCCGTCCGGGAGCAGCAGATGCTGGACGCCGCGGTGCTGACGTTCGCACGGCGTGGATATCGGGCGGCCTCGATGGACGAGATCGCCGAACTGGCCGGGGTTTCCAAGCCGCTGGTCTATCTGTACCTGAATTCGAAGGAAGACCTGTTCAGCACGGTGATCCGGCGGGAGTCGGAGGCGCTGATGGCGGCGGTTTCGGCGGCCGTCGAGCCGGGGGAGAGCGCCGACCGGCAATTGTGGGGCGGCCTGCGGGGGTTCTTTGCGTACACCGCCGAGCATCCGGAGGGCTGGGCCGTACTCCACCAGCAGGCCAGGACGCACGGTGAGCCGTTCGCCCACGAAGTCGCCGCGGTACGAGGGGAGATCGTCGAGTTCGTCACGGAGTTGCTGGGTGCAGCCGCAAAGGAAGCGGGCTGCGTCGGCGAGTTGGCCGAAAGGGAGGTGGCCGGGCTCGCGCACGCGCTGGTCGGCGCCGCCGAGTCGCTCGCCGAGTGGGCCAATTGCCGTACGGACGAGGGAACTTCGGGGGAGTGGGCACGTCCGTCGGCGAAGGACGCCGCGGCCACGATGATGAATGTCGTCTGGGCGGGCCTGGGCCGGATGATGGGCGGGGAGCGATGGGTGCCGGGCGAACTCGTCGGCCATGGGAGCAGGTCCGGCGTCAGGGGGTGACTCGGACCGGCGCCAGAGGGTGACGCGGCCCGGCGTGCGGCGACCAAACGGTCCGCCGCGCGCCGGGCCGCCGACTGTTTGCGGGCCGCCCGGCGGGTGACGGTCCTCGGCGTGGACGGCGGCCGGGCACGCGACAGGCGCAGAGCAGGCCGTTCGTGACCTGGACCCGTGGCCCGTGGGGTGAATTCGTGAAGGTGTCGCGCGGCCATTGGCCGGTTCCTGGTCCTCACATAAATTGACCTCGAAGTAAGGTTACCGTCGGGTCAGGAGCTGGGTCGCAGATGAGTGCCACGGTTCCCCCGGCGGGGGCGGGCGGTTCGCCGACGGCCGCCGTCGCCCACCCGTCACAACTTGCCCGGTTCTGTGCGGTGTTGGGGCCGGTCGAGGCCGACACCGCGAGGACGCCCGGTAGTTCGCCGCCGTTGGGGGCAGGCCTCGGGGGCCCTCAGAAGACGGCCACGCCAGACCAGTTACCTGCCGTGGCCCGGCTGCGTCCGTGACTGCGTCCGCGTCTGTGCCTGTGCCCGTGCCCGAGTCCGTGTCCGTGCCCGAGTCCGCGTCCGCGTCCGTAACAGTGACCGCTGCGGCGCGCAGGTGCACCGGCCTCGCCGCCCACGGCGCGTAGGCGCACCACCCTGGCCACCCACAAGGGCACCAGCCACGGCACCAGCAACGGCAGGCACCAGCCCCAACCCCCTCGGCCACGCACCGCCCACGCGACACCGCGCGCCCCTCCCGCACCCCCAGGCGCCCGCCCCACCCCCCTCCGCACTCCACAGGCGAAACGAGGAGCCGCTCGTGTTCCACCAGGACAGTGCAGCCACCGGATCACCCGTCGACGCACCAGCCGCCGACCCGGCCGGCGCCCCCGCCCGCACCCTGCGGGAACCCCAGAAAACCCTGGTCAACGGCGCAGTTCGGGAGGTCTACGTCCCCCCGCTGGCCCCGCCCGTCCGCAGCGGCTCGCTCGGCGACATCCCCTTCACCAACGCCGCCGAGGCGCCCGCCGACGTCGTGCTCGCCCGCAAACAACCCAGCGGTACCTGGCGGGACATCACCGCCGCGGAGTTCGCCGTCGAGGTCCGCGCCGTCGCCAAGGGGCTGATCGCGCACGGCCTCCGCCCCGGCGACCGGCTCGCGATCATGGCCCGTACGACCTACGAGTGGACCCTCGTCGACTTCGCCGCCTGGGCGGCCGGCCTGGTCACCGTCCCCCTCTACCCCACGTCCTCCGCCCACCAGGCGCAGTGGATCCTGCACGACTCCAGTGCCCGCGCCTGCGTGGTGGAGAACGTCGAGGAGGCCCGGCTGATCAGCGGTCTGCGCGGCGAACTCCCCGTTCTGGACCACCTCTGGCAGTTCAACACCGGCGCGGTCGCCCAGCTCATGGCCGCGGGCCGGGACCTCCCGGACGAGGCGGTCGACCAATGCCGCGCCGCCACCGGCCCGTACGCCCTCGCCACCCTCATCTACACCTCCGGCACCACCGGTCGCCCCAAGGGCTGCGCCCTCACCCACGCCAACTTCTTCGCCGAGGTCGACAACGCCGTCGAGCTGCTGCCCCCGATCTTCAGGTCGGTCAGCGAGGAGCCCGCCGCCACGCTGCTCTTCCTCCCGCTCTCCCACGTCTTCGGCCGCATGGTCGCCGTCGGCTGCCTGCGCGCCCGCGTCCGCCTCGGCCACGCCCCCAGCAT
The DNA here is from genome assembly GCF_900221035.1 of Streptomyces sp. 2323.1. Classification (NCBI taxonomy): domain Bacteria; kingdom Bacillati; phylum Actinomycetota; class Actinomycetes; order Kitasatosporales; family Streptomycetaceae; genus Streptomyces; species Streptomyces sp. 2323.1. Next base: position 4,410,355 of record NZ_LT907981.1, read on the forward strand.
CCAGACCGATGACCTGCTCGCCGACCTGGCCGGCTTCCGTCCGACCTTCCTGCTGGCCATCCCGTACGTCCTGGAGAAGGTCTTCAACACCGGCCGGGCCACTGCGGAGAAGATGGGCAAGGGCGCCTCCTTCGACCGCGCGGCCCGCGTCGCGCGCTCCTACGGCGAGGCGGTCGAGGCCAGGGAACACGGGACGGGCCCCGGCCCCGGCGTCGCCCTCAAGGCCGCCCGCAAGCTCTACGATCCGCTCGTCTACCGCCGCATCCGGGCCGCGCTCGGCGGCAGGGTCCGCCACATCCTCTGCGGCGGCTCCCCTCTCGGCCACCGCCTCGCCGCCTTCTACACCGGCGCCGGCATCGAGATCTTCGAGGGCTACGGCCTGACGGAGACCACCGCCGCCACCACGGTCACGCCACCGCTGCGCCCCCGCATCGGCACGGTCGGCTGGCCGCTCCCCGGCAGCGCGGTGCGGATCGCCGACGACGGCGAGATCCTGATCCACGGCGGACACGTCTTCTCCGGCTACTGGGACGCCACCCTCGGTGCGGCCCGCCCCGTCACCGACCACGGCTGGTTCGCCACCGGCGACCTCGGATCACTCGACCCGGACGGCTACCTCACCATCACCGGCCGCAAGAAGGAGATCCTCGTGACCACGGGCGGCAAGAACGTCGCCCCCGCACCCCTGGAGGACCGCCTCCGCTCGCACCCCCTCGTCGGCCAGTGCATGGTCGTCGGCGACAACCGCCCCTACATCACCGCCCTGCTCACCCTGGATCCGGACGGCCTCGCCCACTGGTGCCAGATGCACAAGAAGCAGAGCGTGCCGTCCGAGCAGCTGCTCCGCGACAAGGGCCTGCTCGCCGATCTCCAGCGTGCGGTGGACGACGCCAACGCACTGGTCTCCCGGGCCGAATCCATTCGCCGCTTCGCCGTTCTCCCGGTGGATTTCACCCCGGAATCCGGGCATCTCACCCCGTCCCTGAAACTCCGCCGGGCCGCCGTCTCGCGAGATTTCGCCAAAGACATAGCCAGCCTTTACGAAAGCAGGTGACCCCGCTCTGGAGCCCTCGCGCCCGGCGCGTCAGACTGGAACCCCGTGTCACCTCTGTGGGGGAGGTGGCACGGGGTCTGACGTGCGGAGTCTCCGAGGCCCGCAGAGCGGCCCCGTCGCTGGACCGCTCACTGCGGCGGCAACGCGACCGCCGTCTGCATATCGCAGGAGTTGCACCAGAACGCCCAGCCGTTGGCGTCGACGGACCGCGAGCCACAGGCCAGGCACGGGTCGCCGACGAAGCTCGCCGTCACCCAGGAGCCGGCCGTCGCCGCACGGCGTCCCTCGGCCGCGCACTCCTCGGCGTAGCACGGAATGCACAGCCCGCCCTGCTGGCCGGGCAGCTTCATCGAACGTATCCCGCAGGTCGAGCACGGCAGCCGGCCGACGTACTGCGCGTCCAGGCCGACCGGCTTACCGTTCCTTCCCAAGGGCGCCATGTCGCCTTCGCCTCCCCTAGGGTGTGTCGTTTGGATCATGGCGGGCTCGCGGGGTCTGGCACGCACTCCCCCACGCCTGAACGGCGCGGGGGGACCCCCATCCGCGTTGTCGTCACTCTCCCCCACGCCTCAACGGCGCGGGGGACCCCCATCGCTCCGCGTCGACTCCCTCCTCCGCCTTGCGATCGCGCTCGGCATCCGGTGGCTCTTGTGGAGCCGAGACGGAGAGAGCGCAGCGAACGAAGTGCACCAGACCCCGCTCCCTGATCCGCCCTGATCCAAACGACACGCCCTAAGCCAGGACGGTGCCGGTGCCGCCGCAACCGGAGCACTGCGTCGTGACCTTGTCGCCGGCCGGCGTCTCCCAGTCCACGGTGCCTCTGCCACCACAGTCGGGACAGGTCTTCTGCGGGGGCAAGTGCTCGCTCATTCTGCCCACGGTATGCCGCGCCATGTTCCGATGTGACCACTTTCGGTGATCACTTCGTCATCTGCCGCAACTTCTTTGTACCGGTGGGCACTTACGCCAAAATGTGCCGCCGGGTCCGCCCGCTCGCCGGGGCAGGCCGGGTGCGCTGCCCGCTGCCATGGACGCGGCTCCGCGAGCATTCGCGCCGGCCCCGAGGGCCCGTGACCGCTGGTGGTGGTGCCCGCCGCTCATCGCCGTATCCATCATCGGGACGCTCTGGATTCCCGCCTTTCTGCTCTACGGATTCGCGACGATGGCCACGGATTCCTGCGGGCCCGACAACTGCCCCGCCGGCGTCACCGTCCCCTTGGAAAGCGCGCCCTTCCTGTACCTGGCCGGTGCGGCACTGGCCCTGCTCTCGTTCGCCTTCCCCTGGGGACTGCGCTGGCGTACACCGCGCATCGTTCTCGCTGTCGCCGCCACCGCGCTCGCCACCTCGACGGTTCCCTTGTTGCTCACGGTTTTCTGCTGAGCGACCGCTGTACTTGCCCCGCCCGGGCGCGTCGAGATCCGGTTTCTTTGCGACCAAACGAGGGAGATGACTGCTGCCGGGGGAGTAGCGAGCAGGGCGCGCATTGCCGGAGAATTTTCCGCATTGCTGCGCCTGATGGGTGTGTCATGCGCCGGACGAGAAAAATTCATGCGGTGGCCATTCAGGCCAGTCATCGGCAGGAAACCGGTCGTCGGCGGGAAAAGGCAGGAGCCCCGCTCGCCACCGAAATGGCGGAGCAGGGCTCCTTGGGTACTGCTGGAAACGACCTGGAAAGATTCCGGGCCAGGCAACTTAGACCGGCGTGACGTTCTCCGCCTGCGGACCCTTCGGGCCCTGCGTGACGTCGAAGTTCACCTGCTGGTTCTCCTCCAGGGAGCGGAAACCAGAGGCGTTGATCGCCGAGTAGTGGACGAAGACATCCGGGCCGCCGCCGTCCTGGGCGATGAAGCCGAAGCCCTTTTCAGCGTTGAACCACTTGACGGTTCCGGTAGCCATAAGCCCTCCTTGGGCCAAAGGGTTGCCCTGCTCCAGAACCTGCAAAGAAGTCTGAAACTACAAGAGCCTGCGGGGTCACATGCTCCGCAGGCTCTGTACTGCAAGGGAAACCAAACTGCAACTTGCGCTGAGCTTAGCATGGTGCGCTCGCGAGGCGGAAGAGCCAAAGATCACGTTTAACCGACCGCACTAACGTCCATACGCCGACCCGCCGCGCTGCCCCTAGCGGGACAGGTCTAGCCTCCGCATGTGGACAATTCAACCTTCGGAGACGCACCCGCGGGAGCCGACGCCGGCCGCCGTCGCAGCCGGCCGCGAGTGGGCCACATCCAGTTCCTGAACTGCATGCCCCTTTACTGGGGCCTCGCCCGTACGGGCACCCTGCTCGATCTGGACCTCACCAAGGACACGCCGGAGAAGCTCAGCGAGCAGCTGGTCCGCGGGGAGCTCGACATCGCGCCGATCACCCTCGTGGAATTCCTGCGGGCCGCCGACGACCTCGTGGCCTTTCCCGACCTCGCCGTCGGCTGCGACGGCCCGGTGATGTCCTGCGTGATCGTTTCGCAGAAGCCGCTGGAGCAGCTGGACGGTGCCCGGGTCGCCCTCGGCTCGACCTCCAGGACGTCCGTACGGCTGGCCCAGCTGCTGCTGGCCGAGAAGATCGGGGTGCGGCCCGACTACTACACCTGCCCGCCGGACCTCGGCGTGATGATGCAGGAGGCGGACGCGGCGGTGCTGATCGGTGACGCCGCACTGCGCGCCAATCTGCACGACGGGCCCCGGCTGGGCCTGGAGGTGCACGACCTGGGCCAGATGTGGAAGGAGTGGACGGGCCTGCCGTTCGTCTTTGCCGTCTGGGCGGCCCGTCGCGAGTACCTGGAGCGCGAGCCGGTCGTCGTGCAGAAGGTGCACGAGGCGTTTCTGGCCTCGCGTGATCTGTCGCTGGAGGAGGTCGGCAAGGTCGCCGAGCAGGCGGCCCGCTGGGAGACCTTCGACGAGCCGGTCCTGGAGCGCTACTTCACCACGCTCGACTTCCGTTTCGGGCCCGCACAGCTGGAGGGGGTCACGGAATTCGCCCGGCGGGTCGGGCCGACGACCGGGTTCCCGGCCGATGTGAAGGTGGACCTGTTGGGGTCGGCGGCCGGGTAGCCGGTTGGCAGAGGGGGCGGGCCGGTTGCCTGGTGGCGTGTGGGGGAGGGGAGCGGCGGCGCGGCGGGCCTGGTGCGCGCGGGGCGGCTGCCCGGTGCGCTGGTCGAGCGGGCCAGCCGGCAGGCGGTGGAGCTGTTGAACCTCGACGCGAGGGAGGAGCTGGCGGCCGGCACCCCGGAGCGGGCGGGGCACGGCCCGGCGGGTGCGGTGCCCGGCGGCGCGTTCGGGCCCCGGATCCCTCGTACGGGGCGGTGTCCGGCCCCTCGTACGGGCGTCATCAAAAACGGCGGCAAGGGTGCGTACGTCATCCACACCACCTATGACGCGGTGCTGGTGAAGTGCCGGGCCAAGGCACGGCTGGAGTCGGCCACCGGGAAGCGGCTGGTGCTCATGGAGCGTCCGGACGGACAGCAGGGGCCCGGCTGTACGGGCAACCAGTCCCGGGTGACGTACACGCTGGGCCCGGGCGGCACGCTCGCCTTCGCCTCGGACGACGACGCGGGCGGCACGCCGCGGGCGACGCTGACGAAGCGGTGACGAAGCGCCGAGAGCGGCGACGCGCACGGGCGTACGAGGCGTTGACCAGGCGCTGGTGCCCGGCGCCGGCTGACCGGCGGCGAGGCTGTCGGACCCCTGACGTACGCTGGTTCAGTTCGTGATGCCCGCCTGTGAAAGGGACGCCCCGGTGACCGAGAACGCCGACCTCCAGTCCGTGCTCGACCGCGCCGCGCAGGGCGGCCGGATCACACCGCAGGAAGCGCTCGACCTGTACCGCTCCGCCCCGTTGCACGCGCTGGGCCAGGCCGCCGACGCCGTGCGCCGCCGCCGTTACGCGGGCACCGAGCACATCGCGACGTACATCATCGAGCGCAACATCAACTACACCAATGTGTGTGTGACGGCGTGCAAGTTCTGCGCCTTCTACGCCGCACCCAAGGACACCGCCAAGGGCTGGACCCGCGATCTCGACGACATCCTGCGCCGCTGCGCGGAGACCGTCGAACTGGGCGGCACCCAGATCATGTTCCAGGGCGGGCACCACCCGGACTACGGCGTCGAGTACTACGAGGAACACTTCTCGGCGATCAAGAAGGCCTTCCCGGAGCTGGTCATCCACTCCCTCGGCGCCTCCGAGGTCGAGCACATGGCCCGGATCTCCAAGGTGTCGGTCGAGGAAGCGATCCAGCGCATTCACGCCGCCGGGCTCGACTCCTTCGCGGGCGCCGGCGCCGAGCTGCTGCCGGCCCGTCCCCGTAAGGCCATCGCGCCGCTGAAGGAGTCCGGCGAGCGCTGGCTGGAGATCATGGAGGCGGCCCACAACCTGGGTGTCGAGTCGACCTCGACGATGCTCATGGGCACCGGTGAGACCAACGCCGAGCGGATCGAGCATCTGCGGATGATCCGCGACGTCCAGGACCGTACGGGCGGCTTCCGCGCCTTCATCCCGTACACCTACCAGCCGGAGAACAACCATCTGAAGGGCCAGACGCAGGCCACCCTCTTCGAGTACCTGCGCATGATCGCCCTCGCCCGGCTGTTCTTCGACAACGTCGCGCACATCCAGGGCTCGTGGCTGACCACCGGCAAGGAGATCGGCCAGCTGTCGCTGCACTACGGTGCGGACGACCTCGGCTCCATCATGCTGGAGGAGAACGTGGTCTCCTCGGCCGGCGCCAAGCACCGCTCCAACCGCATGGAGATCATCGACCTGATCCGCAAGGCGGGCCGGGTCCCGGCGCAGCGCGCGACGACGTACGAGCACCTTCTCGTGCACGACGACCCGGCCAACGACCCGGTCGACGACAAGGTCGTCTCGCATCTGTCCTCGACGGCGATCGAGGGCGGCACGGCTCATCCGGAGCTGAAGCTCGTCGAGGCCAACTGACCCCGCGATGCTGACACTTCACCGCGTGCGCGGTGTCCGGCTCGTCCCCGACGGGGAGCCGGCCGCCGGCCACGCGGTCCTCGTCGACGGCGGCCGGATCGCCGCCATCGGGCCGTACGAGGAGCTGCTGGCGGCCCATGGAGACCAGGCGCGGGTCCGGGAGTGGGACGGCGTGCTGACCCCCGGCCGTGCCGAACCGGACGGTGCCGCGCTGCTGGAGGCCGTCTACCACCCGGACCCGCGCGAGGCCGGGGAGCTCGGCAGCGAGCCGATCGGGGGCGACGCGCTCGCCGCGCTCGACATGACCGAGGCGCGCTGGGGCGCCAGCGCGCGCCGGGGCCTGCAGCGTCTGCTGGCCCTCGGGACGACGGCGCTGACCGGGCCGTTCACCCGGCCCGCGGTCCGTACGGCCGTCCAGCGGTCCGGGCTCGCGGAGGTGCCCGGCGGCCGCCCGCGTGCGCTGACCGTCGGCGGCGGGGCCGACTTCGCGGTCTTCGCCGAGGACGGCAGCTGTCTGGTCACGGTGCTGGCCGGCCGACTCGTCCATCGCCGGCGCTGAAGCGGAGCGCCCCGTGCCGCTCGCCGGCACCGGATCCGGCGCCCGGCCGTGCCCGGTGCGGGCCCGGGACCGGCCACGGTGGACAATGGCCGGGTGACCCGAGCATCCCTGGACAAGCAGCCGCACGAAGTCGCCGCGATGTTCGACGACGTGGCGGCACGGTACGACCTCACCAACGATGTCCTCTCCCTGGGGCAGGCGCGGCTGTGGCGCAAGGAGGTGGAGCGTGCGGTCGCCGCCCGCCCCGCCGAGCGGGTGCTCGACCTCGCGGCCGGTACGGGCACCTCCTCGCTGCCGTTCGCCGGGGCCGGTGCGTACGTCGTGCCCTGCGACTTCTCCGTCGGCATGCTGGGCGAGGGCAAGAAGCGCCACCCGTGGCTGCCGTTCACGGCCGGGGACGGCACCCGGCTGCCGTTCGCGGACGGGGTGTTCGACGCCGTCACCATCTCCTTCGGGCTGCGCAACATCCAGGACACCGATGCCGCGCTGGCGGAGCTCCACCGGGTCACCAAGCCCGGCGGACGCCTGGTGATCTGCGAGTTCAGCGAGCCGACCTGGGCGCCGTTCCGGACCGTCTACACCGAGTACCTGATGCGTGCGCTGCCGCCGGTCGCCCGTGCGGTCAGCAGCAATCCGGACGCCTACGTCTACCTCGCCGAGTCCATCCGCACCTGGCCGAACCAGCCCGAACTCGCCGCGCGGCTCCAGGGCGTGGGCTGGACCGAGGTGGCCTGGCGCAATCTGACCGGCGGCGTCGTGGCACTGCACCGGGGGCGCAAGCCGGCCGGGAGCTGACGGCAGCAAGCAGCGGGCAGCGGGCGGTTCGCGGGCGGTGCGGGCCCGGCCCCGCACACGGAGGTCACGGCACAACCCTTCAGGTTCCGCTCACCACGGCCCCCATAGACTGCCCGTGCCCGGTGCCGGTCGGCACCCAGAAATCCAGATATCGACTTCCGGGAGACAGCACCGTGACCGAGTCCGCGTCCGTGACCGATTCCGTGACCACAGCCCGCTCGGAGCACAGCGCGGACGTGATCGTCGTCGGTGCCGGGCCCGCCGGCTCGGCGACCGCCTATCACCTCGCCAAGTCCGGTCTGGACGTGCTCCTGCTGGAGAAGACCGCGTTCCCGCGCGAGAAGGTCTGCGGTGACGGGCTGACCCCGCGCGCCACCAAGCAGCTGGTCGCGATGGGCATCGACATCTCCGAGGAAGCGGGCTGGCTGCGCAACAAGGGCCTGCGGATCATCGGCGGCGGCTCCCGGCTCCAGCTCGACTGGCCGGAGCTGGCCTCGTACCCGGACTACGGACTGGTCCGCAAGCGCGACGACTTCGATGAGCAGCTGGCCCGGCAGGCGCAGAAGGCCGGCGCGCGGCTGTACGAGCGCTGCAACGTCGGCGCGCCGATCGTCCACGAGCTGACCGGCCACATCACCGGCGTCCACGCCAAGCTGGGCGAGGAGAAGACCCCGGTCACCTTCCATGCCCCGCTCGTCGTCGCCGCCGACGGCAACTCCACCCGGCTCTCGCTGGCCATGGGGCTGCACCGGCGCGAGGACCGCCCCATGGGCGTGGCCGTGCGGACGTACTTCACCTCGCCCCGGCACGACGACGACTACCTGGAATCCTGGCTGGAGCTGTGGGACCGCCGCGGCGCCCAGGACCGGCTGCTGCCCGGCTACGGCTGGATCTTCGGCATGGGCGACGGGACGAGCAACGTCGGCCTCGGCATCCTCAACTCCAGCTCCGCCTTCCGGGAGCTGGACTGGCGCGAGATCCTCAAGGCCTGGTGCGCGTCCATGCCGGAGGACTGGGGGTACACGCCGGAGAACATGACCGGCCCGATCCGCGGCGCCGCGCTCCCCATGGCCTTCAACCGGCAGCCGCACTACACCAAGGGCCTGCTGCTGGTCGGTGACGCGGGCGGGCTGGTCAACCCGTTCAACGGCGAGGGCATCGCCTACGCCATGGAGTCCGGCGCGATCGCGGCCGAGGTCATCGTGCAGGCGCACGCCCGCGCCACGTACGCGCAGCGCGAGCTGGCCCTGCAGCGCTACCCGAAGATCCTCAAGGACACCTACGGCGGCTACTACTCCCTCGGCCGCGCCTTTGTGAAGCTCATCGGCAACCCCAAGGTCATGAAGGTCGCCACCCAGCGCGGTCTGACCCACCCGCTGCTGATGCGCTTCACCCTCAAGATGCTCGCCAACCTCACCGACCCCACGGGCGGTGACGCGATGGACCGCATCATCAACGGTCTGAGCAAGGTCGCACCGAAGGCGTGACGTACGGGCCGGCAGCGTGCGGAGGCACGGTGCCGGCCCGCTGATCAGGCGGCGGCGGTCCCGGGGAAGATTTTCCGGGCCGCCGCCGTCACATTCTCCGGCCGGGATCCGTCAGTGCGACAACGACGGAATCTTTGGAGGAGAACAGTGATGAACGCACGGATGAAGAACCCCGCAGTGGTCCTCCCCGAGGCCATGCAGCCCTTGCTGGACGTGGTCAAGGCGACGCGGCAGGGCGGGGTGCCGGAGGCGACGCTGGAGCTGGTGCATCTGCGCGCCAGCCAGATCAACGGCTGCAGCTTCTGCGTCGACGGGGGCGTCAAGAGCGCCCGGAAGAACGGCGTGAGCGACGAGCGGCTGTTCGCGGTGGCGGCCTGGCGGGAGGCGCCGTACTTCTCGGACGCCGAGCGCGCGGCCCTGGCGCTCACCGAGGCGGCCACCCGGCTCGCCGACAGCGCCGACCCGGTGCCGGACGCCGTCTGGGACGACGCCGCCGACCACTTCGACGAGCGGCAGCTGGCGGCGATCATCCTGACGATCGGGGTCACCAACCTCTTCAACCGGCTCAACGCGACCACCAAGCAGCCGGCGGGCGCGGGCTGGTGACCTGCCGGCCGGCCGCGGCCCGTACGTGCCCCGGCCGGCCGCGGCGGCTATGTGCCGCGGCCGGCAACGGCGCCACCTGCGGGTGAGCGCCGGTGGCGCCGTGCGGGACCGGTCCGGTCAGCCGACGGGGACGTGGGCCGGAACCGGGAGGCGGCGTGCCGGGTCCGGGGCCGGCCGGTGGCGGGACGGGTCGGCCACCCGGTGGGCCGGGGCGGTCAGCCGCTCGGCGCCCGCCGGGACCGGCACCGCCGCGAAGATCGCGTTCTGCTGCTGCTGGAGCTCGCGCACCCGCGCGGGCGGGGTGCCCGGCAGCCGCTGCTCCTCGTACAGCTTGTGCGTCTGCAGCTGGGCCGCCTTGCTCTGGGGCGTGTGGAACTGCACCTCGAAGAGCTGGCCGGAGCGGGGCGCGCGCCAGGCGGAGTTGATCGCCTTGTAGCCGGTGGTCCGGTTCCAGGTGTTGGCCCAGCGGGTGGAGTCGTTGCCCCAGGCGGACAGCAGGCCGGCCGCGGTGTGCACGCCCTGGCTGTATTTGCCGGCCGGCCACTGGAGGGTGTAGCGGACCGCGTCATTGATCATGCCGAGCGAGGTGTCGACCGACTGCCCCGGCGTCTCGTGCATCCAGGTGGCGACCTTGCGCTTGAGCGAGTCCGGCGACTTCAGCCGCTGGTCGAAGCCGATCAGTTCGGCATGGCTGATCCGGGCGACCGCGCGGACCTGGGGGCTGATGGAGCGCTCGGCCCGCCGGGCGCGGGCCACGAAGGCGTCCACCTTCCGGTTGTCGGCGGCCTTCAGCCGCAGTCCGTCCTGGTGCCAGCCGCCGTGCGGGTCGGTGCCCGGGGTCCGTACGGCGTGCGGCGCGGCGGCCGGTGCGGCCGCGGTCGCGGTGGGGACGGCGCCCAGGCCGAGGGCGGTGGCCAGTGCGGCAGCCGTCGCGGCCCGGGTGACGGTCCGGCGGGCGATGCGGGAGATGTTCATCGGAGCGCGCGTGTCCTCTCTCTACGGATGCCGCACGACGCCCTTGGGGGGACATGTGCGGCAAATGGCGAGAGGTGCAACGCTCCGCACCGTTCATCGGTCGCTCCTACGGGCGGACTTCGACCCGTACGTGGCGCGATCGTGGCGCTGCGCGGCGCGAATGGGCCCGCCGGACGGCATGGCCGACCCGTCAGGCGCCGGGCACGCGCAGGCCGCCGACGAGCCCGACGGGCACGCGCAAGCCGCCGACGAGCCCGCTGGAGGCATGCCGAAGGACCGTCCCTCCCGAGCGGCGAGAGAGACGGCCCTTGTGCGGCACCGGGTGCGCGGCGGTCCTAGAGGACGCGCACCGCGCCGGTCGGCATGTCGTAGCTGAGCGGGCGCTCGACGATGCCGGTGCTGGGGTTCTGGGCACCGATGAACTTGCCGTCACCGATGTAGACACCGACGTGGTAGGCGCTGCCCGCGCTGCCCCAGTACAGGATGTCACCGACCTGGAGGTTGTCCAGGCCGACCTGGGTGCCGGCGGTGGACTGGTCCTGCGAGACCCGCGGCAGGTCGATACCGACCTGCTTGAACGCGGCCTGGGTCAGGCCGGAGCAGTCGTACGCCGAGGAGCCGGTGGCGCCGAGCACGTACGCCTTGCCGAGCTGCGCCTTCAGGAAGGAGACGAGGGTGGCGGAGGTGCCGGTGCCGGTGGACGGTGCGGACAGGGTCGTCCGCTCGGAGGAGCGCGACGCACGGGCCTGCGCGGCCTCCTTGGCCTTGCGGGCTTCCTCGGCCTTCTTCTTGGCCTCGGCCTTGGCCTTCTTCACGGCCTCGGCCTTGTGCTTCTCCGCGGACTTGGCGGCCTTGGAGAAGGCGCTGTCCTGGAGTGCCTGACGCTCGTAGTTGAACGCGACCTGCTCAGCGGTGTCGGCGCTCTTCGCGGCGCTGGTGGCCAGCGCCGTCGTGATCGTCGGCATCTCCTGGGTTTCGGAGACGGGCTTTTCCGCGGCGTTCGCCGGCACGGTGGCGCCGGTCACCGCGAGGGTGAGGAAGCCACCGGTCACTCCTGCACGCAGCGCCCGCGAGGACGCGGAAGGACGGCGGGGCTTCCGGTGGCTGGGTATGAGTGCGTTCGGGGACATGGCAACTACGGCTATCAGGAGCCGCAGGTTGCTGCCAACAAAGGTGCAGTGCGCCACACCTGGCATGTACGCGACGAACAAAGGGGACTTTTTGTCCGCCCGTCGAGCCCGCGACGGGATGTCCGGATTTGGCGATCATGCTCCTACGCATGGCATTTGCTGCTCGATGCGGGTCCGGCGGGCGCCTACCACTTCCGCATCCGCCACGCCAAGGCTTCCCGGGCGTCAAGGACTTAGCCCGTGAAATAGCGTGGGATAGGTCACTCTTGAGTGTCCGTTATGTTCCCGTGATCTGGCATCGGCTGCCGCTCGTGAACCGAAGCACGTACCGATGATCACGGCCGGGTCACGAGCGGATCACGTCTACGGGCCGACCTCCACTAGCAGTTGACCGCGTCCAGCGCCAATTTGCCCGTAGCGGCTCCCACTTGATATTGACAACCCCGCCCTGACCAGCGGTAACCCAGGTGAATGTCACCTCTCGTGATCACTCGCGCGCTTCGCGTATGAAGATCACCGCTCATCCGACTTCATGATCCTTCGCTGGGTGGTGGAGATCACAAAGGCGTAGGTCATCCCCGTGTCGCAGATCACAGACCGACGGGCATAAGATGCAGGCGGCTCGGGCTTGTGAACTGCCTCACATGTGCACGATCTCCACGGGGCGATCAGAGGGCCCGAGCGGACCGCCATCCAGTCATCGTCGACTGAAGGGAGCGAGGACGGTGAACGCTTACGCGCCCATCCTCGTACTGGGAGCCCTCGGGGCAGGCTTTGCGATCTTCTCCGTCGTGATGGCCACCCTCGTCGGGCCCAGGCGTTACAACCGGGCCAAGCTCGAGGCGTACGAATGCGGGATCGAGCCGACGCCACATCCGTCCGGTGGTGGCCGCTTCCCGATCAAGTACTACCTGACGGCGATGCTCTTCATCGTCTTCGACATCGAGATCGTCTTCCTCTATCCCTGGGCCGTCACCTTCGACGCCCTGGGGCTTTTCGGGCTCGTCGAGATGCTCCTCTTCGCGCTCACCGTCTTCGTCGCCTACGCCTATGTCTGGCGTCGTGGCGGCCTGGAATGGGACTAGGGGGCACACATGGGACTGGAAGAGAAGCTGCCCAGCGGCTTTTTGCTGACCACTGTCGAGCAGGCCGCGGGCTGGGTGCGCAAATCCTCGGTCTTCCCCGCGACCTTCGGGCTGGCCTGCTGCGCCATCGAGATGATGACGACCGGCGCCGGGCGCTATGACCTGGCCCGCTTCGGCATGGAGGTCTTCCGCGGCTCACCGCGGCAGGCGGACCTGATGATCGTGGCCGGCCGGGTGAGCCAGAAGATGGCGCCCGTGCTGCGGCAGGTCTACGACCAGATGCCGGAGCCGAAGTGGGTGATCTCCATGGGGGTTTGCGCCTCATCGGGCGGCATGTTCAACAACTACGCGATCGTGCAGGGCGTCGACCACATCGTGCCCGTCGACATCTATCTCCCGGGCTGCCCGCCGCGTCCCGAGATGCTGATGGACGCCATTCTCAAGCTGCACCAGAAGATCCAGAACACCAAGCTCGGGGTCAATCGGGAGCAGGCCGCCCGTGAGGCGGAGGAAGCGGCGCTCAAGGCGCTCCCGCTGATCGAGATGAAGGGGCTGCTGCGGTGAGTGAGCAGAAGAACCCCGAGGGTTCCGGCGAGCCGGCCGGCCAGGAAGAGGCCGTACCCGCGCAGCGCGAGGACACCGGCGAGGTGATCGGCACCCGCCGCGGGATGTTCGGCGCCAACAACGGCGGCGACACCACCGGCTACGGCGGCCTCGTCCGGACCGTCCGGCTGCCCGGCGCGAGCAGCCGGCCGTACGGCGGACCGGACGGGTCGGAAGGCTACGGGGAATTCGACGAGATCGCCGACGAGCTGGAGGGCGCCCTCGACGAAGCGGGCCTGGTCCCCGAGAACGTCATCGAGAAGACCGTCGTCGACCGCGCGGAGCTGACCTTCCACATCGAGCGCGGCGCGCTGCCGGCGGTCGCCAGGATCCTGCGCGACGACCCGGCGCTCCGCTTCGAGCTGTGTACGGGCGTGAGCGGAGTGCACTTCCCCGGCGACGCGGGCCGCGAGCTGCACGCCGTCTACCACCTGCGCTCGATCACCCACAACCGGCTCGTCCGGCTGGAGGTCTCCGCCCCGGACGCCGACCGGCACATCCCCTCGCTCGTCGATGTCTATCCGACCAACGACTGGCACGAGCGCGAGACCTACGACTTCTTCGGGATCGTCTTCGACGGCCACCCGGCGCTGACCCGGATCATGATGCCGGACGACTGGCAGGGCTTCCCGCAGCGCAAGGACTACCCGCTCGGAGGGATTCCCGTCGAGTACAAGGGCGCCCAGATTCCGGCTCCCGACCAGCGGAGGTCGTACAGCTGATGACTACTGCACCGCACTCGCACTCCTCGAACGGCCACCGCACGGCGAGCGACTTCGACACCCAGCAGTCCCTCGCCCGGGAGACCACCGAGGGGACCGTCTACAACGTCTCCGGTGGGGACTGGGACGAGATCGCGGCCGCCGCCGTGAAGTCCGACGACGAGCGGATCATCGTCAACATGGGGCCACAGCACCCCTCCACCCACGGCGTGCTCCGGCTGATCCTGGAGATCGACGGCGAGACCGTCACCGAGGCCCGCTGCGGCATCGGCTATCTGCACACCGGCATCGAGAAGAACCTCGAATTCCGGACCTGGACGCAGGGCACCACCTTCGTCACGAGGATGGATTACCTCACCCCCTTCTTCAACGAGACGGCCTACTGCCTGGCCGTGGAGAAGCTGCTCGGTATCACCGGCGACATCCCCGACCGCGCCACGGTGATCCGGGTGCTGCTGATGGAGCTCAACCGGCTCTCCTCCCACCTGGTGTGCATCGCCACCGGCGGTATGGAGCTGGGCGCCACCACGATCATGATCTACGGCTTCCGCGACCGTGAGCTCATCCTCGACATCTACGAGCTGATCACCGGCCTGCGGATGAACCACGCCTACATCCGCCCCGGCGGCCTCGCCCAGGACCTGCCCCCCGGTGCGGTCGACCAGGTGCGGGAGTTCGTCAAGAAGATGCGGAAGAACCTCGGCGAATACGACAAGCTCGCCACCGGCAACCCCGTCTTCAAGGGCCGGATGGAAGGCATCGGCTATCTCGACCTGGCCGGCTGCATGGCCACCGGCGCCACCGGTCCCATCGTCCGCGCCGCCGGACTCCCGCACGATCTGCGCAAGTCGCAGCCGTACTGCGGCTACGAGGACTACGACTTCGAGGTGCCGACCGCCGACACCTGCGACGCCTACGGCCGGTTCCTGATCCGGCTGGAAGAGATGCGTCAGTCGCTGCGGATCGTCGAGCAGTGCCTGGACCGGCTGGCGCCCGGCCCGGTGATGGTCGCCGACAAGAAGATCGCCTGGCCCGCCCAGCTGGCCCTCGGCCCGGACGGCCTCGGCAACTCCCTCGACCACATCAAGAAGATCATGGGCACCTCGATGGAGGCCCTGATCCACCACTTCAAGCTGGTCACCGAGGGCTTCCGGGTCCCGCCGGGACAGGCCTACGCGGCCGTCGAGTCACCCAAGGGCGAGCTGGGCGTGCATGCGGTCAGCGACGGCGGCACCCGCCCCTACCGGGTGCACTTCCGGGACCCGTCTTTCACCAATCTTCAGGCCATGGCGGCGATGTGCGAGGGCGGCCAGGTCGCCGACGTCATCGTCGCCGTCGCGTCCATCGACCCCGTGATGGGAGGCGTCGACCGGTGAACGCCATTGAGGCAAACCACGACGTGCAGCTGGGAATGCCCGCGCTCCCCGCCCCCGACTACCCGGCGGACGTCCGGGCCCGGCTCGAAGCGGACGCCAAGGAGGTGATCGCCCGCTACCCCGGCGCGCGTTCGGCGCTGCTGCCGCTGCTGCACCTCGTCCAGGCCGAGGAAGGGCATGTCACCCGGACCGGCATCCGCTTCTGTGCCGAGCTGCTCGACCTGACCACCGCCGAGGTCACCGCGGTCTCGACCTTCTACTCCATGTACCGCCGCAAGGCGAGCGGTGACTACCAGGTCGGCGTCTGCACCAACACCCTGTGCGCGGTGATGGGCGGTGACGCCATCTTCGAGGACCTCAAGGAGCACCTCGGCGTCGGCAACGGCGAGACCACCGAGGACGGAGCGGTCACCCTCGAACACATCGAGTGCAACGCGGCCTGCGACTTCGCCCCGGTCGTGATGGTCAATTGGGAGTTCTTCGACAACCAGACCCCGCAGTCCGCCCGTGAGCTGGTCGACGACCTGCGGGCCGGCCGGGCCGTCGAGCCCACCCGCGGCGCACCGCTGTGCACCTTCCGGCAGACGGCCCGGATGCTCGCGGGATTCCCCGACGAGCGCCCCGGCGCCGTCCAGGCCACCGGCAGTGCCGGGCCCGCCTCCCTGATCGGGCTGCGGCTGGCCAAGGGGGAGGTCGCCCCCGGACGCGTCGATCACGTCGTCGCGCCCCGTACGGCGCAGGCCCCCGCCGAGGAACCGCCCTCCGGCCAGGCCGACGCCCAGGCGCCCCCGGGCCACCCCAGTTCGCACGACGCACCGCACGAGACCTCGGCCTCCGACGACGACCACCCGGCCGGGCCCGCAGCAGAGGAGGGGGAGTGATGACAGTGGCAGCCGAGCACGGGGGCGCCTCCCGGCCCGAGGCCGGCGGCGAGGCCAGCCCCGAGAAGCTCCTCGCACCGGTCCTGTCCGCCTTCTGGGACCAGCCCGAATCCTGGACGCTGGAGACCTACCGGCGGCACGAGGGCTACGAGGGCCTGCGCAAGGCGCTCGCGATGCCCCCGGACGACGTCATCGCCTACGTCAAGGACTCCGGGCTGCGCGGCCGCGGCGGCGCCGGCTTCCCCACCGGGATGAAGTGGCAGTTCATCCCGCAGGGCGACGGCAAACCGCACTACCTCGTGGTCAACGCCGATGAGTCGGAGCCCGGGACCTGCAAGGACATCCCGCTGCTCTTCGCCAACCCGCACTCCCTCATCGAGGGCATCGTGATCGCCTGCCATGCGATCCGGTCGCACCACGCCTTCATCTATCTGCGCGGGGAGGTCGTGCCCGTCCTGCGCCGGCTGCACGAAGCCGTGCGCGAGGCCTACGCGGCGGGCTTCCTCGGGAAGAACATCCTTGGCTCGGGACTCGACCTGGATGTGATCGTGCACGCGGGCGCCGGCGCGTACATCTGCGGTGAGGAAACCGCGCTGCTGGACTCCCTGGAGGGCCGTCGCGGACAGCCCCGGCTGCGTCCCCCCTTCCCGGCGGTGGCGGGCCTGTACGCCTGCCCCACTGTGGTGAACAACGTCGAGTCCATCGCGTCGGTTCCCGCCATCATGAACCGGGGCAAGGACTGGTTCCGGTCGATGGGCAGCGAGAAGTCCCCGGGCTTCACGCTCTACTCGCTCAGCGGCCATGTCGCCCGCCCCGGCCAGTACGAGGCCCCGCTGGGCATCACGCTGCGCCAGCTGCTGGACATGAGCGGCGGGATGCGCCGCGGCCACCGCCTGAAGTTCTGGACTCCCGGCGGCTCCTCGACACCGATGTTCACCGACGAGCACCTCGATGTCCCCCTCGATTACGAGGGCGTCGGCGCGGCCGGCTCGATGCTCGGCACCAAGGCGCTCCAGTGCTTCGACGAGACCACCTGCGTCGTACGGGCGGTCACCCGCTGGACCGAGTTCTATGCGCACGAGTCCTGCGGCAAGTGCACGCCCTGTCGTGAAGGCACGTACTGGCTGGTGCAGTTGCTGCGCGACATCGAGGCCGGCAAGGGGGAGCTGGGCGACCTCGACAAGATCGACGACATCGCCGACAACATCAACGGCAAGTCCTTCTGCGCGCTCGGCGACGGCGCCGCCTCGCCGATCTTCTCCTCGCTGAAGTACTTCCGCGAGGAGTACGAGCAGCACATCACCGGCAAGGGCTGCCCGTTCGACCCCGCCAAGTCGACCCTCTGGGGCGACAACGACGCTCACCTGGGGGTGAATGCATGACCGTCACCACACCGGGGTCCAACAGCGGCTCCGCCACAGGCCCCTCGGGAGGCGGCGAGGCGGCGATCCCGCCGGAGGACCTCGTCACCCTGACGATCGACGGCATCGAGATCTCCGTCCCCAAGGGGACGCTGGTCATCCGCGCCGCCGAACTCCTCGGCATCGAGATCCCGCGCTTCTGCGACCACCCGCTGCTGGACCCGGCGGGCGCCTGCCGGCAGTGCATCGTCGAGGTCGAGGGCCAGCGCAAGCCGATGGCCTCGTGCACCATCACCTGCACCGACGGCATGGTCGTCAAGTCGCAGTTGACCTCCCCGGTGGCCGAGAAGGCCCAGCGCGGCGTGATGGAGCTGCTGCTGATCAACCACCCGCTGGACTGCCCGGTCTGCGACAAGGGCGGCGAGTGCCCGCTGCAGAACCAGGCGATGCAGGTCGGCGACCCGGAGTCGCGCTTCGAGGGCAAGAAGCGCACCTTCGAAAAGCCGGTGCCGATCTCGACGCAGGTGCTGCTGGACCGCGAGCGGTGCGTGCTGTGTGCGCGCTGCACCCGCTTCAGCAACCAGATCGCCGGCGACCCGATGATCGAGCTGCTCGAACGCGGCGCCCTCCAGCAGGTCGGCACGGGGGAGGGCGACCCCTTCGAGTCGTACTTCTCCGGCAACACCATCCAGATCTGCCCGGTCGGCGCGCTCACCTCCGCCGCGTACCGCTTCCGCTCCCGCCCCTTCGACCTGGTCTCCTCGCCGTCGGTGTGCGAGCACTGCGCGGGCGGCTGCGCGACGCGTACGGACCACCGGCGCGGCAAGGTCATGCGGCGGCTGGCGGCCAACGACCCCGAGGTCAACGAGGAGTGGATCTGCGACAAGGGGCGGTTCGCGTTCCGGTACGCCCAGCAGCGCGACCGGCTGGAGCACCCCCTGGTGCGCAACCAGGAGACCGGTGAACTTGAGCCGGCGAGCTGGCCGGCGGCACTTCAGGCGGCGGCCCGCGGGCTGGCCGCGGCCAAGGGGCGGGCCGGCGTGCTGACCGGCGGCCGGCTGACCGTCGAGGACGCCTACGCCTACGCCAAGTTCGCCCGGATCGCGCTGGACACCCACGACATCGACTTCCGGGCCCGGGTGCACAGCGCCGAGGAGGCGGACTTCCTGGCGGCCCGGGTCGCCGGCCGGGGGCGGGACCTGGACGGCAGTGGCGTCACGTACACCGCGCTGGAGAAGGCGCCGGCCGTCCTGCTGGCCGGAATCGAGGCCGAGGAGGAGGCCCCCGGTGTCTTCCTGCGGCTGCGCAAGGCGCACCGCAAGAGCGGACAGCGCACGTTCGGGCTGGCAAGTTACGCCTCGCGCGGCCTGATCAAGGCCGGCGGCACGCTGCTGCCGGCCGCGCCCGGCACCGAGACCGAATGGCTGGACGCGCTGGCGGGCGGGGTCGGCCTGGACGGCGAGGGGCAGGCGGCGGCCGAGGCGCTGCGCGCCGACGGCGCGTTGATCGTCGTCGGTGAGCGGCTGGCGTCGGCGCCCGGCGCACTGACCGCCGCGGTCCGCGCCGCCACCGCCACCGGCGCCCAGCTGGTGTGGATCCCGCGCCGGGCGGGGGAACGCGGCGCCGTCGAGGCCGGTGCGCTGCCCGGTCTGCTGCCCGGCGGCCGGCCGGCCACCGACCCGCGGGCCCGCGACGAGGTCGCCGCCGCCTGGGGCGTGGCCGCGCTGCCGCACCGGCACGGCCGGGACACCGGCCAGATCATCGAGGCCGCGGCGACCGGCGAGCTCGGCGCGCTGCTGGTCGGCGGCGTCGAGGTGGCGGACCTGCCGGATCCGGCCCGGGCGCTGACCGCTTTGGACGAGGTCGGCTTCCTGGTCAGCCTGGAGCTGCGGCCCTCGCAGGTCACCGAGCGGGCGGATGTGGTCCTTCCGGTGGCGGCCGTCGTGGAGAAGTCCGGCACGTTCCTCAACTGGGAGGGCCGGGCGCGGCTGTTCGAGGCGGCGCTCAAGCCGGACCAGATGACCCGCCGGCATCTGCAGCCCGACTCCCGGGTGCTGCACATGCTCGCCGATGCCCTCGACGTCCATCTGGGCCTGCCGGACGTCCGTGCCGTACGGCGCGAACTGGACCGGCTCGGCGGCTGGGACGGTCCGTACGCCGGTGAGCCCACGGAGGCGGGGCGGGCGCTGCCCCGGCCCGACAGCGGCGAGGCCGTCCTCGCCGGCCACCGGCTCCTGCTGGACCAGGGGCTGCTCCAGGAAGGCGACGAGGCGCTGGCCGGTACCCGGCACGCCGCGCTCGCCCGGCTGTCGCAGACCACCGCGCAGGAGACCGGGGTCAAGGACGGCGACCTGCTGGCGGTGACCGGACCGGCCGGCTCGGTGCACCTGCCGCTCAAGGTCACGCCGATGCCCGACCGGGTGGTGTGGCTGCCGCTGAACTCCATGGGCGGTGGCGTCGCCGCCGACACCGGGGCGCACCCCGGTGACCTGGTGAAGATCTCCGCCGCCCCGGGCCTGCCGGAGCCGGCCGAGGAGGTGGACGGATGATCCAGCAGCTCGATCAACTCGCCGCCGGCAGCCCGCTGGCCCGGGAAGACCTGTCGCTGTTCGGCCACGACCCGTGGTGGCTCGTGGTCATCAAGGCGGTCTTCTGCTTCGCGTTCCTGATGCTGACGGTGCTGTTCTCGATCGTCTGGGAACGCAAGGTCGTCGCCTGGATGCAGCTGCGCATCGGCCCCAACCGGCACGGTCCGTGGGGCATGCTCCAGTCCCTCGCCGACGGCATCAAGCTGATGCTGAAGGAGGACCTGGTCGTCAAGCGGGCCGACAAGGTGGTCTATCTCCTCGCGCCCGTGGTGGCGGCCATCCCGGCCTTCATGGCGATCGCGGTGATCCCCTTCGGCCCCGCGGGCAACGAGGTCTCGATCCTCGGGGTCCGCACCCCGATGCAGCTGACGGACCTGCCGATCGGCATCCTCTACATCCTGGCCACGGCCTCGATCGGCATCTACGGCATCGTGCTGGCCGGCTGGTCCTCCGGTTCGACCTATCCGCTGCTGGGCGGGCTGCGCTCGTGCGCGCAGATGATCTCGTACGAGATCGCTATGGGGATGTCGTTCGCGGCGGTGTTCCTCTACTCCGGGTCGATGTCGACGTCGACCATCGTGGAGTCGCAGCAGAACCGGTGGTTCGTCCTGCTGCTGCCGGTGTCCTTCATCATCTACATCGTCGCGATGGTGGGCGAGACGAACCGTGCGCCGTTCGACATGCCGGAGTCCGAGGGCGACCTCGTCGGCGGCTTCAACACCGAGTACTCGTCGATCAAGTTCGCGATGTTCATGCTCGCCGAGTACGTCAACATGGTCACCGTCTCGGCGGTCGCGATCACCCTCTTCCTGGGCGGCTGGCGGGCACCATGGCCCATCTCCACGTTCTGGGAAGGCGCCAACCACGGCTGGTGGCCGCTGCTCTGGTTCACCCTCAAGGTGCAGCTGCTGCTGTTCTTCTTCATCTGGCTGCGCGGCACCCTTCCCCGCGTGCGCTACGACCAGTTCATGAAGCTGGGCTGGAAGGTCCTCATCCCGGTCTCGCTGGTCTGGCTGATGCTGGTCGCCACCGTCCGGGCGCTGAAGAACGAGGGCTACAACTTCTCCCAGATCGTGCTGTACGTCGCCGGCGGTGCCGTCCTGCTGTTGCTGATCTCCCTGCTCGTGGACTTCTTCCGGCGCGGTGAAGCGGCGGAGGAGACCGACGGCGACGGGGCCTTCGACCCGATGGCCGGCGGTTTCCCGGTGCCGCCGCTGCCCGGACAGAGCCTGCCGCCGGTGCCCCGCCGACGACCGCGCGGGGGCGACCGAGAGTTGATTGTCAGTGGTCGGGTGGACACTGTCAGTGACGAAAATGCCCACGATGGAAAGGGGGGCGACGGTGCCTGAGTTCCAGAACCCCGTGGCCGGCTTCGGCGTGACCTTCAAGGCCATGTTCAAGAAGCGGCTGACCGAGCAGTACCCGGAGGAGAAGAAGCCGACGGCGCCGCGCTTCCACGGCCGCCACCAGCTCAACCGCCATCCGGACGGGCTGGAGAAGTGCATCGGCTGCGAGCTGTGCGCCTGGGCCTGCCCGGCGGACGCGATCTACGTCGAGGGCGCGGACAACACCGACGAGGAGCGCTACTCCCCGGGCGAGCGCTACGGCCGCGTCTACCAGATCAACTATCTGCGCTGCATCCTGTGCGGCCTGTGCGTGGAGGCCTGTCCGACCCGCGCACTGACCATGACCAATGAGTACGAACTCGCCGACCGGTCCCGCGAATCGCTCATCTACACCAAGGAGGAGCTGCTCGCGGGCCTGGAGGACAGGATGGTCGACACCCCGCATGCGATCTACCCCGGCATGACGGAGAAGGACTACTACCAGGGCCTGGTGAGCGAGGCCGCACCGGGGACCGTCCGTCAGGTCGCGGTCTCCAAGGGCGAGAAGCCGGAGTCCGAGGGCAAGGGGGCGACGGCATGACCGGTCTGGCCGCCGCGGCCTCCCTGACCTCCACCGGCGAGGCCGTGCAGTTCTGGATCCTGGGCATCGTCGCCGTCGGCGGCGCGCTGGGCACGATCCTGATGAAGCGGGCCGTGCACAGCGCTCTTTCGCTCGCCGGGACCATGATCGTCCTGGCGGTCTTCTATCTCGTCAACGGTGCGTACTTCCTCGGTGTCGTCCAGATCGTCGTCTACACGGGCGCGATCATGATGCTGTTCCTCTTCGTCGTCATGCTCGTCGGCGTCACGGCCGCGGACTCCCTCAAGGAGACGCTCAAGGGCCAGCGCTGGCTCGCCGCCGGGATGGGCCTCGGCTTCGGCATCCTCTTGATCGCCGGTATCGGCAACGCCTCGCTGCGGGAGTTCAACGGCCTGGGCGAGGCCAACGCCGGCGGCAATGTGCAGGGCCTGGCCGCGCTCATCTTCACCAAGTACGTCTTCGCCTTCGAAATCACCGGCGCCCTGCTGATCACGGCGGCCGTCGGCGCGATGGTGCTCACCCACCGGGAGCGCACGGAGCGCGCCAAGACCCAGCGTGAGCAGTCCGAGGCGCGGGTCCGCGAGGGCAAGCAGGTGCCGCCGCTGCCCGCCCCGGGTGTCTACGCCCGGCACAACGCCGTCGACATCCCGGGCCTGTTGCCGGACGGCACCCCGTCCGAGCTGAGCGTCAGTCCGACGCTGCGCGAGCGGGGCCAGGTCCGCGATGTCTCCGGTGAGTCGCTCGCCGAGCTCAAGGCGCTGGAGCAGCGCTCCGAGGACTGGCTGGGCCGGAGCGCCGAGGACGAGTCCGGGCCCCCGCCGTCCGGTGGCCCGGGATCGAAGGAGCACAAGGAGGGGGCCAAGAAATGAACCCGGTCAACTACCTCTATCTCGCCGCCCTGTTGTTCACCATCGGCGCGGCCGGGGTGCTGATCAGGCGGAACGCCATCGTGGTGTTCATGTGCATCGAGCTGATGCTCAACGCCTGCAATCTCGCCTTCGTCACCTTCTCGCGGATGCACGGGAATCTGGACGGCCAGATCATCGCCTTCTTCACCATGGTCGTCGCGGCGGCCGAGGTCGTGGTCGGCCTGGCCATCATCGTGTCGATCTTCCGCACCCGTCATACGGCCTCGGTCGACGACGCCAGCCTGATGAAGCTGTAAGGGGTCGCACAAAGTGGAGAACTTGATCGCGCTGCTTGTCGCGGCACCGCTGGTCGGTGCGGCCCTGCTGTTGTGCGGCGGCAAACGACTCGACCGCACCGGCCCCCTCATCGGCACGCTGTTCGCGGTGGCGTCGTTCGCCCTCGGGGCGGTGCTCTTCGCCGACATGCTCGGCAAGGGCGCCGGGGACCGTGCCCTGCATCAGCAGCTGTTCACCTGGATCCCGGTCGGCGGCTTCCGTGCCGACGTCGCCTTCCAGCTCGACCAGCTGTCGATGACCTTCGTCCTGCTGATCACGGGTGTCGGATCGCTGATCCACCTCTACTCGATCGGCTATATGGCGCACGACGAGCGACGTCGCCGCTTCTTCGGCTATCTCAATCTCTTCCTCGCGGCGATGCTGCTGCTCGTCCTCGCCGACAACTACCTCCTGCTGTACGCCGGCTGGGAGGGCGTCGGCCTCGCCTCGTACCTCCTCATCGGCTTCTGGCAGCACAAGCCGAGCGCGGCCACCGCCGCCAAGAAGGCGTTCCTGGTCAACAGGGTCGGCGACATGGGCCTGTCCATCGCGATCATGCTGATGTTCACGACGTTCGGGACCTTCGCCTTCGCCCCGGTGTTCGCGGCCACCGACCGCACCGGCCAGGGCACGCTGACCGCCCTCGGGCTGTTGCTGCTGCTGGCCGCCTGCGGCAAGTCGGCCCAGGTACCGCTGCAGTCCTGGCTCGGTGACGCGATGGAGGGCCCGACCCCGGTCTCGGCCCTGATCCACGCCGCCACGATGGTCACCGCCGGCGTGTATCTGATCACCCGCTCCGGGGTGATCTTCAATGCCGCGCCGACCGCCCAGCTGGCGGTCGTCGTGGTCGGCGCGGTCACCCTGCTCTTCGGTGCGATCGTCGGTTGCGCCAAGGACGACATCAAGAAGGCGCTGGCCGGCTCGACGATGTCGCAGATCGGCTACATGATCCTGGCCGCCGGGCTCGGCCCGATCGGCTACGCCTTCGCGATCATGCATCTGGTCACCCACGGCTTCTTCAAGGCGGGCCTCTTCCTCGGCGCCGGTTCCGTGATGCACGGCATGAACGACGAGGTGGACATGCGCCGTTACGGCGGCCTGCGAAAGTACATGCCGGTCACCTTCATCACCTTCGGCCTCGGCTATCTGGCGATCATCGGCTTCCCCGGACTGTCCGGCTTCTTCTCCAAGGACAAGATCATCGAGGCGGCGTTCGCCCGGGGCGGCACCGAGGGCTGGATCCTCGGCGGCGCGGCCCTCCTCGGCGCCGCGATCACCGCCTTCTACATGACGCGGGTGATGCTGATGACGTTCTTCGGCGAGAAGCGCTGGGACCCCACCGAGGTGCATCCGCACGAGTCGCCCAAGGTCATGACGATCCCGATGATCGTGCTCGCCATCGGATCGGTCTTCGCCGGCGGGCTGTTCAGCATCAACGAGATCTTTGTGAAGTGGCTGGAGCCGGTCACCTCGTTCGCCCACGGCCATTCGCCGGTCAGCGCCACCACGGTCACCGCCGCCACGATGGTGGTGCTGGTCATCGGGGTCGGCATCGCCTGGGGGATGTACGGCCGCAAGCCCGTCCCGGCGCTCGCCCCGCGCGGCTCGCTGCTGACCCGGGCCGCCCGCCGCGATCTGCTCCAGGACGACTTCAACCACGTCGTCTTCGTCCGCGGGGGTGAGCAGGTCACCGGCACCCTCGTCCAGCTCGACCGCTCCCTGGTGGACGGTGCGGTCAACGGCACGGCGGCCTCGATGGGCGGACTCTCCGGCCTGCTGCGCCAGTTGCAGACCGGCTTCGTCCGTTCCTACGCGGTCCAGATGCTGGGCGGCGCCGCCGTTCTCGTCGCCGCGACCCTGCTGATGAGGGGTGTCTGAGCCATGTCGTTTCCCCTGCTGACGGTGGTGGCCGCGGTGCCGGCGGCCGGTGCGATCGCCACCGCCGCGCTGCCCGCCGCCAAGCGCACCGCGGCCAAGTGGCTCGCGCTGCTGTTCTCGCTGGTCACCTTCGCGCTGGCGCTGGTGGTCGGGTTCCGCTTCGACCCCGGTTCCAAGAACCCCTACCAGTTCACCGAATCACACGCCTGGATCAGCGACTTCGGTGTCCGCTACGAACTCGGCGTGGACGGCATCGCGGTCGCCCTGATCGCGCTGACCACCCTGCTGATCCCCTTCATCATCCTGGCCGGCTGGCATGACGCCGACCCCCTGGAGACAGCGTCCGACGGTGGCTCTGCCACGGGCACGCCCAACCGCTACAGCTGGCGGCCCACCCAGGGCTTCTTCGCGCTGATCCTGGCCGTCGAAGCGATGGTGGTCATCTCCTTCGAGGCCACCGACGTCTTCGTCTTCTACATCTTCTTCGAAGCCATGCTGATCCCGATGTACTTCCTCATCGGCGGCTTCGGGGACCGGGCCGGCGGCGACGGCGAGGACGAGGCCGCGAGCCGGCGGTCGTACGCCGCGGTGAAGTTCCTGCTCTACAACCTCGCCGGCGGACTGATCATGCTGGCCGCGGTGATCGGGCTCTACGCCGTCACCGCCGACCAGCTCGGTACGGGCACCTTCTCGCTCCAGCAGATCGTCGAGGCGCGGGCGGCCGGCAGGCTGAACATCGGCACCGGCACCGAGCGGCTGCTCTTCCTCGGCTTCTTCTTCGCCTTCGCGGTGAAGGCGCCGCTGTGGCCGCTGCACACCTGGCTGCCGGGCGCCATGGGCGAGTCCACCGCGCCGGTCGCGGTGCTGATCACCGCGGTGGTCGACAAGGTCGGCACCTTCGCGATGCTCCGCTTCTGCCTCCAGCTCTTCCCCGAGGCCAGCAGCTGGGCGACGCCCGTCATCCTGGTGCTCGCACTGATCAGCGTGCTCTACGGCGCGCTGCTGGCGGTCGCCCAGCGGGACATCAAGCGTCTGATCGCCTACGCCTCGATCTCCCACTTCGGCTTCATCATCCTGGGCATCTTCGCGATGACCTCCCAGGGCCA
This sequence comes from Streptomyces sp. 2323.1, assembly GCF_900221035.1. Classification (NCBI taxonomy): domain Bacteria; kingdom Bacillati; phylum Actinomycetota; class Actinomycetes; order Kitasatosporales; family Streptomycetaceae; genus Streptomyces; species Streptomyces sp. 2323.1. The sequence continues at coordinate 4,436,602 of NZ_LT907981.1, forward strand.
GGGCGGCGCGACGCTCTACATGGTCAACCACGGCATCTCGACCGCCGCGCTGATGCTGGTGGCCGGCTTCCTGATCAGCCGCCGTGGCTCCCGGCTGATCGCGGACTACGGCGGCGTCCAGAAGGTCGCCCCGATCCTCGCCGGTACCTTCCTCGTCGGCGGTCTGGCCACCCTCTCGCTGCCCGGTCTGGCCCCGTTCATCAGCGAATTCCTGGTCCTGGTCGGCACCTTCAGCCGCTATCCGGTGATCGGCATCATCGCCACCCTCGGCATCGTGCTCGCCGCGCTGTACGTCCTCGTGCTCTACCAGCGGACGATGACCGGGCCGGTGAAGTCCGAGGTGACCGGCATGCCCGACCTCCGGGTGCGGGAGCTGGTCGTGGTGGCGCCGCTGATCGCGCTGCTGCTCTTCCTCGGGGTGTACCCCAAGCCGCTCACCGACCTGGTCAATCCGGCGGTCGACCACACCCTGTCCGTCGTGGACAAGAAGGATCCCAAGCCCACTGTGCAGGTGGACGCCGTGCCCGGTGGAGGCCGGCACGGCCACGCCGTGCATGATCAAGACGTGGAGGCCGCGAAGTGAGTTCCGTGGCAAGTGTCCACAGCCTGTGGACAGTGGCGGCCGGTGCACCGGGCAAGATCCCGGCGCCGCACATCGAGTACACCGAGCTGTCGCCGACGCTGATCGTCCTCGGCGCGGCGGTGATCGGCATCCTGATCGAGGCGCTGGTCCCGCGCCGCAACCGCTACTACTCCCAGCTGCTGCTGTCGCTGGTGGCGCTGGCCGCGGCGTTCGCCGCGGTGATCGGCCTGGCGGCGGGCGGCTTCGGCTCGTCCAAGGCGCATATCGCCGCGATGGGTGCCATCGCCGTCGACGGACCCGCGCTGTTCCTCCAGGGCACGATCCTGCTGGTGTCCCTGATCGCGGTCTTCACCTTCGCCGAGCGCCGGCTCGACCCCGCGGCGCACGGTAACCGGGTGGACTCCTTCGCCGCTCAGCCCGCGGCCGTCCCCGGTGGCCCGGCCGAACAGGCCGCGGTCAAGGCCGGGTTCACCACCACCGAGGTCTTCCCGATCGTGCTCTTCGCGGTCGGCGGCATGCTGATCTTCCCGGCGGCCAACGACCTGCTGACGCTCTTCATCGCGCTGGAGGTCTTCTCCCTCCCGCTGTACATCCTGTGTGCGCTGGCCCGCCGCCAGCGGCTGCTGTCGCAGGAGGCCGCGGTGAAGTACTTCCTCCTCGGCGCCTTCTCCTCGGCCTTCCTGCTGTTCGGCGTGGCCCTGCTCTACGGCTACGCGGGCACGGTCGGGTACGCCGGGATCGCCGAGGTGGTCTCGGACGGCGCCAAGCAGATCGATCCGGCGCTGGCCGGCACGATGGGCAATGACGCACTGCTGCTGCTCGGCGCGGCGCTGGTGCTGATGGGGCTGCTGTTCAAGGTCGGCGCGGTCCCGTTCCATATGTGGACCCCGGATGTGTACCAGGGCGCCCCGACCCCGGTCACCGGCTTCATGGCGGCGGCCACCAAGGTCGCGGCCTTCGGTGCGCTGCTGCGTCTGCTGTATGTCGTATTGCCCGGGATGCGCTGGGACTGGCGGCCGGTGATGTGGGGCGTCGCGATCATCACGATGCTGGGCGGCGCGATCGTCGCCATCACCCAGACCGACATCAAGCGGCTGCTGGCCTACTCCTCCATCGCGCATGCCGGCTTCATCCTCGCCGGTGTCATCGCCACCAGCGAGGACGGCGTCTCCTCGGTGCTCTTCTACCTCGCTGCCTACTCCTTCGTGACGCTCGGCGCCTTCGCCGTGGTCACCCTGGTGCGGGATGCGGGCGGCGAGGCCACCGCGCTGTCCAAGTGGGCCGGGCTCGGGCGGCGTTCGCCGCTGGTGGCCGCGGTCTTCGCGGTCTTCCTGCTGGCCTTTGCGGGCATCCCGCTGACCTCCGGGTTCGCCGGGAAGTTCGCGGTCTTCAAGGCGGCGGCCCAGAGCGGTGCGGGCTGGCTGGTGGTGGTCGGTGTGCTCTCCTCCGCCATCGCCGCGTTCTTCTACATCCGCGTCATCGTGCTGATGTTCTTCAACGAGCCCAAGGCGGACGGCCCGACCGTCGCGGTGCCCAGCCCGCTGACGACCACCGCCATCGCCATCGGCGTCACCGCCACCCTGGTGCTCGGCCTGGCGCCGCAGTACTTCCTCGATCTGGCCGGCCGTGCCGGGGTCTTCGTGCGCTGAGCGCGGCCCGGCGGCACGACAACGGCCGTCGTCCGGAACCCTCGGGGGGCTCCGGACGACGGCCGTTGCCGTACGGCGCAGAGGTCAGCTCTTGGGCATCCCGCTCGGCATCTGCGGCATGTCGGGGATCTTCACGCTGCCGTCGCTGGACTTGGTGAACTTCTCGGTGGGGCCGTTCTTCCAGTCGACGGTCAGGGTCTTGCCGTCCGCGCCGGGCTTGAGGGTGCCCATGGTGCGGGTGGTGTCTCCGTCGGTGCACTTGAGGGCGGCCATGGTCACCCCGCCCATCTCCTGGACCTTGCCCAGGCAGGCGGCCTTGTGCCCGTTGCTGAAGGCGACGGTGCCCTTGCTGACCACGAGGATCAGCGGCTTGCTGCCCGAGCCGCCCTTCCAGGCACCCTCGACCGCGCCGGCGCCCGCGGACTTGTCGGCGCCTCCCGGAGTCGACGGCGCGTCCTGCGGCGCCTTGCTCGGCTTGCTGTCGCTGCCGGTGTCGCCGCTGCTTCCGCAGCCGCTGAGCAGCATCGCGGCGATGGCTGCCGCCCCGGCGATCTGCGCTGCCTTGCGCACGTACGTCTCCTAGGTCGTGGGTCAGAGTGACGTGAGGCTAACAGCGGCCCCGGCCGTCGTTCGAGCCGTGCTCGTGATTGCGGCAGCGCCGGTACGGAGTTGGTGTGGGGCTGTGACGTAGGCGCGGACGTAAGGGGTGAAAAGGGGGATAGGGGGCATCCGGGGGGGGCGGTTTTCAGCCCCCGCCCCCTCCCGACGACTTGTCCGCACTTACCGCGCGCTCGACCGCATGCGCCATCGCCATCTCCTGCGCGAACCGCTTCATCGTGCGGCGGGCGGCGCGGTGCTCGCGGCCCGCAAGGATCTTGCGATCCAGGTCGGTGGCCGAGACCAGCGCGGCGAGCACCCGGCCGCGGCGATCCGGGAAGCCCGCGCCCGGCGCCGCCGCGAAGCGCTCCCGGACCGGGCCGACAAGATCCACCGCCCCGGCCGGGAAGCGCTCGTACGGGAAGAGGCCCAGCGCGCGCCGGGACTCCCTGCGCAGCGCCCCGCGCGCCACCAGCTGCCGCAGGCACAGCTCCTGGACCGGCCGGCCGGCGCGCTGCACCCAGTTCTGGGCGGGGACGCCCCGGCGCTGTTTGGCCGGCGGCGGCAGGGCCGCCAGCGCGCCGTCCAGCACCGGATCGCCCGGCGGCAGCGGATTGACCACCGTGATCCGGCCGCCGCGCTCCACGGAGATCCGCCCCGCCGCCTCCAGCTCGGCCAGCGCCGCGCCGGCCAGCCCCCACTGCAGATGCCGGGAGTTGTTCCGGGGCCGGCCGCGGACCGGGTCGAGGGCGAGCAGCAGCAGCTCCTCCGGGAGGGTGAGCGGCGCGAGGGTCATACCGCGGGCAGCACGCGGCCGCTGACCTCGCCCAGCCCGATCCGGGCGCCGTCGGGGCCGGGAGCCCAGGCGGTGAGGGTGACCTCGTCGCCGTCCTGGAGGTAGGGGCCCTTGCCGTGGGTGAGTTCCAGCAGGCAGCCGAGCTGATCGGGGTCGGGCCCGGAGACCGTGCCGGAGGCGAACAGATCGCCGGTGCGCAGCGAGGCGCCGTTGACGGTCATATGGGCGAGCTGCTGGGCCGCCGTCCAGTACATGGCCGAGAACGGCGGCCGGGAGACGGTCTCGCCGTTGATCCGCACCTCGATCCGCAGATCGATGCCGCCCGGCTCCGCCGCCGAGTCGTCGAGGTAGGGCAGCAGCGGGAAGTCCCGGGCGGGCGGCGGCGTACGGGCCTCGTCGAGGGCGTCGAGCGGGGTGATCCAGGCGGAGACGGAGGTGGCGAAGGACTTGCCGAGGAACGGGCCGAGCGGCACGTACTCCCAGGCCTGGATGTCCCGTGCGGACCAGTCGTTGACCAGGCAGACGCCGAAGACGTGGTCGCGGAAGGAGCCGAGGCCGACCGGTTCGTGGAGCGTGGAGGGGGTGCCGACGACGAAGCCGACCTCGGCCTCGATGTCGAGGCGGAGGGACGGACCGAAGGACGGCAGCTCCTCCTCGGGAGCCTTGCGCTGGCCCTGGGGCCGTACGACCGGGGTGCCGGTGGGGACGACGGTGCCCGCCCGGCCGTGGTAGCCGATCGGCAGATGCTTCCAGTTGGCGGGCAGCACCGCGCCGTTGGGGCGGAAGATCCGGCCGACGTTGGTGGCGTGGTGCTCGCTGGAGTAGAAGTCGACGTAGTCGGCGACCTCGAAGGGGAGGTGCAGGGTGACCTCGTCCAACGGGTGGAACAGCGGCGCCACTTCGTCGTGGTGCGCGGGGTCGGTCACGGCGCTGCGGACGGCCGCGCGGATCTGCTGCCAGACCGGCCGGCCGGCCGCGAGCAGCGGGTTGAGGGTCGGTGCCGTGAGCAGTTCGGCATGCGGGTGGATGGCGGCGGGCAGGGCGCTCGGCAGGGCGCTCAGATCGAGGACCCGGTCGCCGTAGCGGACGCCGATGCGGTGCCGGCCGGGTGCGTCGGCCGTGCTGAAGACGCCGTAGGGGAGGTTGTGCGGGCCGAAGGGATCGCCTTCCGCCAGGTCGAACGGGCTCTGCTCGGGCATGGACAGCTCCTCGCGTTCGTCGTCGCCGGTGGGCGGCCGGGCCCGGTGGCCCGCAGGCCGTGCGGCCCGTTGATCAGAGTACGACCGGGCGGCAGTCGTCGGGGCAGTTGGGGCGCGACGGCGCGGATACGTAGGAAGACAGGGGTTCATCGCGCCGTGCGCTGCGCCCCGGCGCCCCGGCAATGTCCGGAAAAGCCTTGCTGCACTACGCAATTCGGGCCTAGCTTCCTTTCCTGGCACGGGCCGGGGAGGGGCCGTGCCGTTGGGGCGACACGTGGCTCGCAGTGGCGCACGGCTCGCGGTCGACCGGAGCGTTCCCGGGATGCCCTCGCCGGCCGCCGTCTTCCCCCGCTCGCACGCGGAGACCGAGGCGTACGGCCGGCGGGCGCGCTGCCCGGTGGTGGCCACGAACCGCGAGGCGTTCGTCCGTCGCAGGCGGCCCGCCGTCGGCGCGCAGTTCCGGCGAGCAAGGGGAGGGACCGAAGTGAACACTCCGGTAGCGGTGATCGGGGCCGGCCCGTACGGCCTGTCGGCGGCCGCGCACTTACGGGCGCGCGGCCTGCCGGTGCGGGTCTTCGGGCAGCCCATGGTGAGCTGGCGCGCGCAGATGCCCGCGGGGATGCTGCTCACGTCGGCGCCGGCGGCCTCCGGCATCGACGTCCCGCAGCCGGGGCACGGCCTCGGTGACTTCTGCGCGGCGACGGGGGAGGGGCCGTACGAGTCGGACTGGGACCTCGTCCCCGTCGAGTCCTTCGTCCGGTACGGGCAGTGGGTGCAGCAGCGGCTGGTCCCCGAGCTGGAGCAGGTCCGGGTGGTCTCGGTCGACCGGCGGGCCGACGGCTTCGAGCTGAAGCTGGACAGCGGTGAGCAGGTCGGCGCGCGGGCGGTGGTCGTCGCCACGGGGCTGAGCGGGCTGGCGCAGCTGCCGCCGGAGCTGGCCGCCGCCATCCCGGACGGCCCGTCCGCCACCGGGCCGGTCTCGCACAGTTCGCAGCACCACGACCTGTCCGCGCTGGCCGGCCGGTCGGTGGTCGTGATCGGCGCCGGGCAGTCGGCGCTGGAGAGCGCGGTGCTGCTGGCCGAGGCGGGCGCGGAGTCCGTGCGGGTGGTGGCGCGCGGCCCCGGCGCGGTGGGCTTCGGCGTGCCGCCGGACCGGCAGCCGCGCCTGCGGCCGTCGTCGCCGTTCGGCAACGCCTGGTCGCTGTATGCGCTGTCGCAGCACGCCGGCGCCTTCCGCCGGCTGCCGGTGCCCGCCCGGCGGTATCTGGTGCGCCGGGTGCTCGGCCCGCGGGGGGCGTGGTGGCTGCGGGACCGGTTCACCGGCCGGGTGCGGGTGACGCAGGGGCGGCGGATCGTGCGCGCCACGGTCCGCGACGGCCGCCCCGTCCTGGCGCTGCGCGGCGCCGACGGGCAGGGCGGGGAGCTCGTCGCCGATCATGTGCTGTCCGCGACCGGCTACCGGATGGATCTGGCGGCGCTGGACTTCCTGGGCCAGGGGCTGCGCACCGGGATCGTGACGCGGGCCGGCGGACCGCTGCTGACCGCCGGCTTCCGCTCGTCCGTACCGGGGCTGTACTTCACGGGGTTGCCGGCGGCGGCCTCGTTCGGGCCGGTGATGCGCTTCGTGTGCGGCACGGAGTTCGCCTCGCGGCGGCTGGCACGGGCGGTGGCGCGGGCGTACGGGTGAGGGCGGGCCGCCGGAGGGGCGGCGATCTGGGCCGGGGGCGGTCCCATCCTGGCTGAAAACGGCGGGTTTCTCGCCGGTATTCGGCTCTCCCGCTCCCTCCTGCGACGGCTGCGACGCAGGGGACCGTACGGCCCCGGCCCGCCCCAGGCTCCCGCGCCGGAGGCACGTCAACCGGCGACCCGGAACGCACCTGCCAGGGGGGCACGGTGCTTCCCGGGCGGTTCGGGGGGCGGGCGCTCACGGTGATCGAACTGCGACCGGATACGCTGGCCAATGGTGGAGACAGCGACAGATCGACGTGCAGTTTGATCGTCAGCAGACAGGAGTACCCCTCGTGACCGTCGTCGGGCCCTTCGGGCTGAGCGTGCGGGACCAGGCTCTTGAGGCCGATGTCCAGGCCGGGTTGGCGGCTGTCGAGGAGGGCCTGCTGGAGGCCACCAAGAGCGACGTGCCGTTCATCACCGAAGCCGCGCAGCATCTCGTGCGCGCGGGCGGCAAGCGGTTCCGGCCGCTGCTGGTGATGCTGGCCGCGCAATTCGGTGACCCCTACAGCCCCGGCGTGGTGCCCTCCGCTGTTGTGGTGGAGCTGACGCATCTGGCGACGCTCTACCACGACGACGTGATGGACGAGGCGGATGTGCGCCGCGGCGTGGCCAGCGCCAACGCCCGCTGGGGCAACTCCGTCGCGGTGCTGACCGGCGACTTCCTGTTCGCCCGCGCCTCGCACATCCTCGCCGACCTCGGACCGGACGCGGTCCGGATCCAGGCCGAGGCGTTCGAGCGCCTGGTGACCGGCCAGATCCTGGAGACCGCCGGACCGCGCGACGGCCGCGACCCCATCGACCACTACCTGGACGTCCTCGCGGGCAAGACCGGCTCGCTGGTCGCCGTCGCGGGGCGCTTCGGTGCGATGATGTCGGGCGCCGACGAGTCGACCGTCAACATCCTCACCCAGTACGGCGAGCGGCTGGGCACCGCCTTCCAGTTGGCCGACGACGTCCTGGACATCGCCAGCGACTCCCATGAATCGGGCAAGACCCCCGGCACGGACCTGCGCGAGGGCATCCCGACGCTGCCCGTACTGCGCCTGCGGGCGCGGGCCGAGAGCAGCTCCGGCACGCCCGAGGACCGCGCGCTGTGCGAGCTGCTGGCCGGCGACCTCACCGATGACGCACGGCACGCCGAGGCGCTGGCCGGGCTGCGTGCCCACCCGGCGCTCGAAGAGGCCCGGCGGGACACCGTCCGCTACGCCGAGGAGGCGCGCGCTTCGCTGGCGCCGCTGCCGTCGTGCATGGCCAAGGCGGCCCTCGAAGGCCTCTGCGACGCGGTGGTCCACCGGGCGGGCTGAGCCCTTCCCGAGGGCCCGCCCCTGAGGGCCGGTCCGCCATCCCCTAGGGAGTGCTCAGACTCCCGGCGTACGGGGTTCCGTCGTGAGGTGACCGGGCGTCATACCTCAGCAGTACGACAAGTTGCTCCCGCGGGCTGACGCGTTGAGCCGGGCGATTTGGTGAGATGGAAACCACCAGAGCGCGGCGGACGGGCCACAAGGAACTCAGGGGTGGACTGGTGGACAGCGCAACAACCGCCGCATACGACGGAGGTAGGGCACATGCCACGCAACGAACCGACAGAGGGCACCGACGGGTGGGACGGGGAGGGTTCCCTGAGGCGCCGTAAGGCGGTGCGGTACGCCGTACCGGTCGCAGTGGCGGGGGCGGTGGCGGCCACCATCGGGCTGGTCCCGGCGTTCGCCGGTTCGGGTTCGCCGGATCTGCCGAAGATTTCGGCGCAGGACCTGATAGCCAAGATGGCCAAGTCGGACGTCCAGCAGCTCTCCGGCACGGTCCGGGCCAGCGCGGACCTCGGCCTGCCGTCCCTGCCGGGCGGGGCCGGCGGCGCGGGCGCCTTCGGCGGCGGGAAGGGCGGGGACGGCGGATCCGCCGACCCGCAGAGCAAGCTGATGGAGCTGGCGTCCGGTGCGCACACGCTCCGCGTCGCCGCCGACGGCCCCGACAAGCAGCGGGTGTCGATCGTCGACAAGGCCGCCGAGTACAGCCTCGTCCACAACGGCAACGACGTGTGGGGCTACGACAGCGGCAGCAACACCGCCTTCCACCACACCGCGCCCGAGGCCGGCCGGCACGGCAAGCAGCAGGCCCCGAAGGACCTTCCGAAGGGCCTGGAGAACGCCACTCCGCAGGACCTCGCGAAGCAGGCCCTCCAGGCGGCCGGCGACACGACCTCGGTCACCGTCGACGGCACCGCCAAGGTCGCCGGGCGGGACGCCTACCAGCTGCTCATCAAGCCCAAGCAGACCGCCTCGACGGTCGGCTCGATCCGGATCGCGGTCGACGCCGCCAACGGTGTGCCGCTGAAGTTCACCCTGACCCCCAAGAGCGGTGGCGCGGCCGCCATCGACGTCGGCTTCACCAGCGTCGACTTCGCCAAGCCCGCCGCGAGCACCTTCGCCTTCACCCCGCCCAAGGGAGCCAAGGTCGTCAAGGGCGACGAGACGGGCGCGACGGCGCAGCGCGAGCACGGCAAGGACGGCGCGCACGGCAAGGACATGAAGGCCGTCACCCAGGACATGGGCGGGCTGAACGTCCTCGGCAAGGGCTGGACGTCCATCGCCACCATCAAGGGTGACGGCTCCGGCCTGCCCTCCGGCAAGGGCGAGGGCAAGGGCAAGGGGAGCGGCGGCGACGCCGCCGCGTTCCTGGACAGCATCGGCGACAAGGTGCACGGCTCCTTCGGCTCCGGCCGGGTCTTCAGCACCCGCCTGGTCAACGCCCTGGTCACGGACAACGGCACGCTCTACGTCGGCGCCGTCGACAAGCAGGCCCTGATCGACGCGGCGGACGCCGCCAAGTAACGGGCCCCGCAGCCCCCGCGGGACCGCCGCGTCGCCCCTCCCCGGGCGGCGCGGCGTGGCCCGCAGGCCCATCCGTACGACCTGGGGAGCCCGCCGATGCCACCGCCGCCCGTACCGCGGCCGAACGGCCCGCGTACCGAAGGGCCCGGCCCGGGGCGCGCGCCGGCCGGTGACCCGGCGATCGAGACACGGGGGCTGAGCAAGGCCTACCGTGGCCGGCTCGCCGTCGACGGCCTCGATCTGGTCGTCCCGCGCGGCAGCGTCTTCGGCTTCCTCGGCCCCAACGGCTCCGGCAAAACCACCACCATCCGCATGCTGCTGGGCCTGATCGAGGCGACGGCCGGCAGCGCACGGGTGCTGGGCGCGCCGATGCCGTCCGCGGGCCGCCGGGTGCTGCCCCGGGTCGGCGCCCTCATCGAGGGGCCGGCGCTCTACGGCTTCCTCAGCGGGCGGGACAACCTCCGGCGCTTCGACGCCGCCGACCCGGCCGCCGATCCTGGTACCCGTACCGCGCGGGTCGGCCAGGCGCTGGAGCGGGTGGGCCTGGCCGCCGCGGCCGGCAAGAAGGCCCGCGCCTACTCCCTCGGCATGAAACAGCGCCTCGGACTGGCCGCCGCTCTGCTGAGGCCCCGTGAACTGCTGGTGCTCGACGAGCCGACCAACGGCCTGGACCCGCAGGGCATGCGGGAGATCCGCGGCCTGGTCCGTGAGCTGGCGGCGGACGGTACCACCGTCTTTCTCTCCTCCCATCTGCTCGACGAGATCGAGCAGATCTGTACCCATGCCGCGGTGATGAGCCGCGGCCGGCTGATCACCCAGGGCACGGTCGCCGAGCTCTCCGCCACCGTCCTCGACTCGCGCGGCACCGGCCGGCTGACGGTGACCACCCCCGATCCGGCGGACGCGGCCCGGGTCCTCAAGGAGCACGGCCTGACCGGCCTGCAGACCACCGGCGACCGGGTCACGGGCGAACTGCCGTCCCTGGACGCGCCGCTGGGCGCACGCGACGGTGCGGCGCCGCCGGATCTGGCGGACCTCAACGCCGCGCTGGTGCACGCCGGTGTCCGGGTCCGCGGCTTCGGCACCGAACGCGCCTCGCTGGAGGACATCTTCGTCCAGCTGACCGGGGAGGGCTTCGATGTCGCAGGCTGAGCCGGTGCCGCGCACGCCCCGACCGCTGTGGTCGCTGGGCCTGCTGCGCAACGAGATCGCGGTGACGTTCCGGCGCTGGCGCACCCTGGGGCTGCTGGCGGTGCTCGCGGGCGTACCGGTCCTGGTCGGTGTCGCCGTCCGGATCGAATCCGGCGGGGGCGGCGGAGGTGGCGGCGAGGGCGGCCCGGCGTTCCTCTCCCAGGTCACCCACAACGGTCTCTTCCTGGTCTTCGCCTCGCTCGCGGTGACGCTGCCGTTCTTCCTGCCGATGGCCGTCGGCGTGCTCGCGGGCGACGCGATCGCCGGTGAGGCGCACGGCGGGACGCTGCGCTATCTCCTGGTCGCCCCCGCCGGCCGCACCCGCCTGCTGCTGGTCAAGTACGCCACGACCCTGACGTTCTGCCTGGTGGCCACCCTGGTCGTGGCGCTCTCCGCGCTGGTGACCGGCGCGCTGCTCTTCCCGCTGGGGGAGGTCACCCTGCTGTCGGGGACGTCCATATCCTTCGGCGAGGGGCTGTTGCGGGCGCTGGCCATCGCGGGTGCGGTGGCCCTGTCCCTCGTCGGGGTGGCCGCCATCGGCCTGTTCGTCTCGACGCTCACCAGCAGCGGGATCGCGGCCATGGCGACCACGGTCGGCCTGCTGATCACCGTGCAGATCCTGGACACCGTCCCGCAGTTGGCGGCCGTCCAGCCGTACCTCTTCCCGCACTACTGGCTGTCCTTCGCCGACCTGCTCCGCGACCCCGTCTATTGGGACCAGTTGCAGAAGAACGCCGGTCTGCAGGCGCTGTACGCCCTGGTGTTCGGCTCGGCGGCCTGGGCGCGCTTCACCAGCCGGGACATCACTGCGTGAGGCCGCCGGGGGGCTGTGGCGCCGACGTCGGTGCCGCGGTGGTCCCCGCCGCCGCTTCCCGGGCCGCGTCCGCCGCCTGGACCGCCTCGGCCAGCTGGACCGCCTCGGCCGCGGCCACCTCGCCCGAGCGGGCCGCGGCGTCGGCCAGTGCTGCCCGCCCCCGCCGGGCGGTCCGCAGCGCATCCCAGGTCAGCATCGTCAGGGCAGCCCACACCAGCGCGAAGCCGGCCCAGCGCTCCGCCGGCATCTCCTCCCGGAAGACGGTGAGCCCCAGCAGGAACTGAAAGGTCGGCGCCAGATACTGCAACATCCCGATCATGGTCAGCGGCAGCCGCATGGCGGAGGCGCCGAAGCAGATCAGCGGCACGGCGGTGGCGATGCCGCAGCCCGCGAGCAGCAGCGCCTGGCCCACCCCGCCGGTGGTGAAGCTGGCCTCGCCGTGCAGGCCGAGGTAGATCAGGAAGCCCAGTGCGGGCAGCATCTGCATGGCGGTCTCGGCGCTGAAGCCCTCGATGCCGTCGAGCTTGACGCCCTTCTTGACCAGCCCGTACGTCGCGAACGAGAAGGCCAGCCCGAGCGCGATCCAGGGCACCTTGCCGTAGGCGACGGCCATCACGACGACGGCCACGGCGCCGATCCCCACCGCCGTCCACTGCAGCGGCCGCAGCCGCTCGCGCAGAAACAGCACGCCGAAGGCGATGCTGACCAGCGGATTGATGAAGTAGCCGAGCGAGGCCTCCAGGACGTGCCCGGCGTTGACCGCCCAGATGTAGAGGAACCAGTTCGACGAGATGACCACGGCGCAGAGCAGGATCAGCGCGAGTCGCCGGGGCTGCCGCAGCAGCGGGCCTATCCAGGACCAGCGGCGGAGCACGGCCAGGATGACGAGCGCGACGGGCAGCGACCACACCATGCGGTGGGCCAGGATCTCGGACGGCGCGGCGGCGTCCAGCAGATGCCAGTAGAGGGGCAGCAGGCCCCACATGGTGTAGGCGGCGACGCCGTAGGCGAGTCCGGCACGCTGATCGCTTCGAGTCTGCAAGGGGACCCTCCTGGTGGCGCATCGTCGACTCTGCGAAAGGTAGCGCCACACGGCCGGTCTGTCATGTGTGTTTTGCCATACGGTCATGACGACGCGGTCAGGGCGGGAGATCCCGCCCCGCGCGGGCAGGCAGCGGTAGGGGCGCGGCTCCCATGACGTGAGCGGGCGCGGCCCCGGAAACGGCGAGCGGGGTGCCCGTACGGGACGCCGTATGACGTCCCGTACGGACACCCCGCAGGTGCCTTTGAGGGTCTTTCCGTGGACGGTCCCGCCCGGGGAACGTCCGTGGACCGGCGGACCGGCGGTCAGCCGACGACGGTCCAGGTGTCGTTGCCGGCCAGCAGGGCGGCCAGGTCGCCCTTGCCCTTCTGCTCGATGGCGGCGTCCAGTTGGTCGGACATCAGGGTGTCGTAGACCGGCCGGTCGACGCTGCGCAGCACACCGATGGGGGTGTGGTGGAGGGTGTCGGGGTCGGCGAGCCGGGAGAGGGCGAAGGCCGTGGTGGGCGAGGGGTTGTGCGCGTCGTGGACCAGCACACCGCCGGTGCCCTCCTCCCGGACGTCGATGATCTTGAGGTCGCCGGTGGCCGGGTCGCGGACCACGCCCTTGGAGCCGAAGCCGTCGGGGGCCAGGGCGCCGAAGCGGATCGGCTCCCCGTGCTCCAGCCGGATCACGGCCTCCTGGGCCTGCTCCTTGTCCTTGAGGACCTCGAAGGCGCCGTCGTTGAAGATGTTGCAGTTCTGGTAGATCTCCACCAGCGCCGTGCCGGGGTGGGCGGCGGCCTCGCGCAGCACCGAGGTGAGGTGCTTGCGGTCGGAGTCGACGGTGCGGGCCACGAAGGACGCCTCGGCGCCCAGCGCCAGCGAGACCGGGTTGAACGGCGCGTCCAGCGAGCCCATCGGCGTCGACTTGGTGATCTTGCCGACCTCGGAGGTGGGGCTGTACTGGCCCTTGGTCAGCCCGTAGATCCGGTTGTTGAACAGCAGGATCTTGAGGTTGACGTTGCGCCGCAGGGCGTGGATGAGGTGGTTGCCGCCGATGGACAGCGCGTCGCCGTCGCCCGTGACGACCCACACGGACAGGTCGCGCCGCGAGGAGGCCAGGCCGGTGGCGATGGCCGGGGCGCGGCCGTGGATGGAGTGCATCCCGTAGGTGTTCATGTAGTACGGGAAGCGGGAGGAGCAGCCGATGCCGGAGACGAAGACGATGTTCTCCTTCGCCAGGCCGAGCTCGGGCATGAAGCCCTGCACGGCGGCGAGGACGGCGTAGTCACCGCAGCCGGGGCACCAGCGCACTTCCTGATCGGACTTGAAGTCCTTCATGGACTGCTTGGCCTCGGCCTTGGGCACCAGGGACAGCGCCTCGATCTGCGAGGGCCGCTCCGAGATCGCCTCAGTCATTGATGGCCTCCTTAAAGACCTCCGCAAGCTGCTCGGCCTTGAACGGCATTCCGCTGACCTGGGTGTGCGAGCGCGCGTCCACGAGGTACCTGGCGCGCAGCAGGGTGGCGAGCTGTCCGAGGTTCATCTCCGGCACGATCACCTTGTCGTAACGCGCCAGGACCTCGCCGAGATTCCGCGGGAAGGGGTTGAGATGGCGCAGATGGGCCTGCGCGATGCGCTCCCCGGACCGCCGTACGCGCCGGACCGCCGCGGTGATCGGGCCGTACGTCGAACCCCAGCCGAGGACGAGGGTGTCGGCACCCTGGCCGCTGTCGTCGGCGGGGTCGTCCACCTCGATGTCCGGGACCTCGATGCCGTCGATCTTCGCCTGGCGGGTGCGCACCATGAAGTCGTGGTTGGCGGGGTCGTAGGAGATGTTGCCGGTGCCGTCCTGCTTCTCGATGCCGCCGATGCGGTGCTCCAGGCCCGGCGTGCCCGGCACCGCCCAGGGGCGGGCCAGCGTCTGCCCGTCGCGCTTGTACGGCCAGAAGACCTCGGTGCCGTCCGCCAGCTGGTGGTTGGGGCCGGACGCGAACTGCACGCGCAGATCGGGGAGTTCGTCGACGTCCGGGATCCGCCACGGTTCGGAGCCGTTGGCCAGATAGCCGTCGGAGAGCAGGAAGACGGGGGTGCGGTAGGTGAGCGCGATCCGGGCCGCGTCCAGCGCCGCGTCGAAGCAGTCGGCGGGAGTCCGGGGCGCCACGATCGGCACCGGCGCCTCGCCGTTGCGGCCGTACATCGCCTGGAGCAGATCGGCCTGCTCGGTCTTGGTGGGCAGACCCGTCGAGGGCCCGCCGCGCTGGATGTCCACGACCAGCAGCGGCAGTTCAAGACTGACCGCCAGACCGATGGTCTCCGACTTCAGCGCCACACCGGGACCGGAGGTGGTCGTCACCGCCAGCGCACCGCCGAACGCCGCGCCCAGCGCCGCGCCGATACCGGCGATCTCGTCCTCCGCCTGGAACGTCCGCACACCGAAGTTCTTGTGCTTGGACAGCTCGTGCAGGATGTCGGAGGCCGGGGTGATGGGGTACGAGCCCAGATAGAGCGGCAGATCCGCCTGCCGGCCCGCCGCGATCAGCCCGTAGGACAGCGCGAGGTTTCCGGAGATGTTGCGGTAGGTGCCGGTCGGGAAGGCCTTCGTCGCCGGTGCGACCTCGTAGGAGACGGCGAAGTCCTCCGTCGTCTCACCGAAGTTCCAGCCCGCCCGGAAGGCGGTGACGTTCGCCTCCGCGATGTCCGGCTTCTTGGCGAACTTCGCCCGCAGGAACGCCTCGGTGCCCTCGGTCGGCCGGTGGTACATCCACGACAGCAGCCCCAGCGCGAACATGTTCTTGCTGCGTTCGGCCTCCTTGCGGGAGAGCCCGAAATCCTTGAGCGCCTCGATCGTCAGCGTGGTCAGCGGCACCGGGTGGACGTGGTAGGCCTCCAGCGAGCCGTCCTCCAGGGGACTGGTCGCATAGCCGACCTTCGCCATCGGGCGCTTGGTGAACTCATCGGTGTTGACGATGATGTCCGCACCCCGGGGCACGTCCCCGATGTTCGCCTTCAGCGCCGCCGGGTTCATCGCGACCAGGACGTTCGGCGCGTCGCCGGGCGTGAGGATGTCGTGGTCGGCGAAGTGCAGCTGGAAGCTGGAGACGCCCGGCAGGGTCCCGGCAGGGGCCCGGATCTCGGCGGGGAAGTTGGGCAGCGTCGACAGGTCGTTTCCGAACGACGCCGTTTCGGAGGTGAACCGGTCACCGGTGAGCTGCATACCGTCACCGGAGTCACCGGCGAACCGGATGATCACCCGGTCCAGGCGCCGGACTTCCTTGCCTTCCGCGCCGTTACCGGATGCGCGCTGTTCCCCGACAAGCGCTGCGTCGGTCTGCTCGGCTGGGCTACTGACCTGGCTGGTCACTGCTTCGGACCTCCCTCTCGGGGTGCGGCGTCCCCGCCGGAGGCAGGGCTCGGGACGGGTCGTACCGACCGGTTGTCCCATAACCATCGTACGTGGGTAAGGGTGGCCTTCCTTAGGGCGATCGCATGCTGGACGTCAACATGAGACACCGATCTGGTGTGTTTTGTCATGAAATCACCGCCCCCGTGACCCCCTCATTCATGACGCTCCGGACTCCGCCATTGGTTCTACGCCTAAAGTCCTGAGCCCCGGTGGAAAACGCCTCGGGCCACCTGTCTGACAGAGTGTCAGACGATCAGGAGTTGAGGTAGGTGAGTACCGCGAGCACCCGGCGGTGATCCCCGTCACTCTGCGCCAGGCCCAGCTTCAGGAAGATGTTGCTGACGTGCTTCTCGACCGCACCGGCGCTGACCACCAGCTGCCGGGCGACCGCGGAGTTCGTCCGCCCCTCGGCCATCAGCCCCAGGACCTCCCGCTCCCGGGGCGTCAGATGCGCCAGCACGTCCTGCTGGCGGCTGCGGCCCAGCAGCTGCGCCACCACCTCCGGGTCCAGTGCGGTCCCGCCCCCGGCCACCCGGACCACCGCGTCGACGAACTCCCGCACCTCGGCCACCCGGTCCTTGAGCAGATAGCCGATGCCCCGGGTGGAGCCGGCCAGCAGCTCCGTGGCGTACTGCTCCTCGACGTACTGCGAGAGCACCAGCACCCCCAGGCCGGGGTGGTCCCGGCGGAGCCGGATGGCGGCCCGTACGCCCTCGTCGGTGTGCGTCGGCGGCATCCGTACGTCCGCGACCACCACGTCCGGCAGCGCGCCCTCGTCCGCCAGCTCCCCGATCACCTTGATCAGCGCCTCGGCGTCCGCCACGCCCGCCACGACCTCGTGCCCCCGGTCGGTGAGCAGCCGGGTCAGGCCCTCCCGCAGCAGCACCGAATCCTCGGCGATGACCACCCGCACCTTGTCCTCCACGGCTCAGATTCCCCCATGCCCCGTCGCGTCCCGCTCTGCTGCCCCCAGCTTCCCAGCATCCGGACGGGGGCGAGGCGGGGAAGGGGGGATCAGCGGCGGGCCGGGGGCGCCGGGCCGGGAGCCGGCGCCGCCGGCCCGGGGGTCAGCCGCGCCACGGCAGCTCGGCGGTGATGCGGGTCGGGCCGCCGGCCGGGGAGTCCACGACCAGCAGGCCGTCGACGGATTCCAGGCGCTCGGCCAGGCCCGCCAGGCCGGTGCCGGCGCCGGTGTGCGCGCCGCCCTGGCCGTCGTCCGCGACCAGCACCATCAGCCGGTCCTCGGTGCGCCAGACGTCCAGCGTCGCGCTGCCGGCCATGGCGTGCTTGGAGACGTTCTGCAGCAGCTCGGAGGCGGTGAAGTAGGCGATGCCCTCGATCGCCGCGGCCGGCCGGGGCATGGGCTCGACGCTCACCGAGACCGGCACCGTGCACCGCGCGGCCAGCGCCGACAGCGCCGGGCCGAGCCCCCGGTCGGTGAGGATCGCCGGGTGGATGCCGCGGGCCAGGTCCCGCAGCTCCTGGAGCGCGATCTTCACCTCGCCATGCGCCTCGTCCACCATCTTCGCGGCGGCCTGCGGGTCCTCGGCCAGCTTCTCCCTGGCCAGGCCCAGGTCCATGGCGAGCGAGACCAGCCGGGCCTGGGCGCCGTCGTGCAGATCGCGCTCGATGCGGCGCAGGTCGGCCGCCGCGGTGTCCACCACCACCCCGCGGTCCGACTCCAGCTCCACGACCCGGGTGGCGAGCGAGGAGGGCCCCAGCAGACCCTGGACCATGATCCGGTCCACCTGGGTCAGCCCGCGGATCACCCACGGCCCGGCCAGCACCATCAGCAGCCCGATCCCGCCGGTGAACCCGATCTCCGCCGGGGTGTCGAGGAAGGAGCCGTGGCCGCTGCCTTCGTCCCACACCAGGATGCCCGGCCGGTCGAGGTACTCGGGGAAGGTCCACCGCCACAGGGGGTAGGCCAGCAGCACCCACCCGACGGACCAGAACGCCACCGAGAAGACGAAGGTGAAGAGCGCCCACGGGAAGTGCACCAGCGAGTAGACGACGTGCCGCCAGGACTCCCCGCTCTTCAGCACGGCCCCGACCCACCCCATCGGCCCCGGCTTGGCGGCCCGGACCGGCCCCGGATCGGCGACGTCCAGCCCCAGCAGGGCGCGGGCCCGCGCACGCTCCAGGCTGCCGAGGCCGCGGGCGCCGGCGAGACCGACGGCCAGCACCGGGATGCCCAGGAACGTCACCAGCAGCCCGGCGCCCAGGGACACCACCACCATCGTGTAGGTGAACATCACCAGGGACATCGGGAGGTTGAGCAGGAGGTACAGGGTCTCCCGCCAGGTGCGCCCGGAGAACGGGGCGCGCAGCCCCACGGGCACACGGGAGCCGCGGTGCTGCGGTGCGTATACGGAATCCATCGTCTTCGTCGTCCGTTCTGCCGGTTGCGGCGCTCCCCCTGGGGTGCGGCCGTTGCCCTGTCGGCGCCGTGCCCTCCCCGGGCCGGGCGCTCTCGTCCGTCCTCATCAGGGTCCGCGGCCGGCGCCCGCCGGACCATGAGGGCCTTCGCAGTCTTTGACGGGGGTTTTCCCCACCCCCTCCGGACGCGCGGCACCCCCTCCGGACGCGCGGCCGGGCGCCACAGCGGCCGGACCGGTGGGCGCCGGGGACACCGCCCCTCAGCGGCCCCTCGACGCCGCTGCGGGCTCCGTCCGCGCCCGCCACGGCAGCTCCGCCGTCACCCGCGTCGGCCCGCCCACCGGCGAATCCAGCACGAACAGCCCGTCCACCGACCCCAGCCGCCCGGCGAGCCCGGCCATCCCGCTGCCGCCGTCCAGCCGGGCCCCGCCCCGTCCGTCGTCCGACACCAGGATCAGCAGCCGGTCCGCGGCCCGCCACACCTCCACCGAGGCCTGCCGCGCCGCACTGTGCTTGGAGACGTTCTGCAGCAGCTCCGAGACGGTGAAGTAGGCGATGCCCTCGATGGCGGGCGCGGGCCGCTCGTCCAGGTCCACCGAGGTGGTCACCGGCACCGTGCAGCGCCCGGCCAGCGAGGCCAGCGCGGGCCCCAGCCCGCGGTCGGTGAGGATCGCCGGATGGATGCCGCGGGCCAGGTCCCGCAGCTCCTGGAGCGCGAGCTTCACCTCGCCGTGCGCCTCGTCCACCATCGCCGCCGCCGCTTCCGGGTCCTCCAGCAGCTTCTCCTTGGCCAGCCCGAGCCCCATGGCGAGCGCCACCAGCCGGGCCTGCGCGCCGTCGTGCAGATCCCGTTCGATGCGCCGCAGATCGGCGGCCGCGGTGTCGGTGACCGTCACCCGGTCCGACTCCAGCTCGGCGATCCGCCGCTCCAGCTCATCGGAGGGGGAGAGCAGACCGCGCACCATCGCCCGGTCCACGTTGGACAGCCAGCGCGCCACCCACGGCAGCACCGGCCACCCCACGACCAGCAGGACGAGGACGACCGTGAAGGTGAGGAGCACCCACGGCAGCCGGACGAAGGCGAACAGCGCGTGCCGCCAGGCGACCGGATCCTTCAGACACGTCCACAACCACGGGAAGAACCCCCGCTCCCGGGGCCGCAGCCGGCTCGGCTCCGCGATCCGCACCCCGAGCAGCGCCGCCGCCCGGGCGCGCTCCAGCCTCCCGTACTGCCGGCACGCCAGCAGCCCTGTCGCCAGCAGCGGCAGCCCCACCACGGTGACGGACAGCCCGATGCCCAGCGTGAGCCACACCAGCACGACCACGAACGCCGCGACGCCCAGCGGGAAGTTGGCCAGCAGATACGCGATCTCCCGCCACATCAGGCCGCTGAGCAGCGCTCGGGGCGGCGGTGGCGGGGCGTCGCCAAGGGCGTCATCAGCAGCACTGGACCGGGATCTCTCCGTCATACGCCCAGCCTGCCCGGCGGCTCCCCCTGGTGCCATGGGGTTGAGGGGGTGGCGGACGGTGGGGTTTTCCTCACCCCGTGCAGCATCGCCGCCCCTGCGCACGGCAACGGCCCGGCCGGCCGCGGCCCGTGGGCGAATTGCTCCGGCCGTGCTGGACAGGTTGTCGCAGGGGCGCCGTATCGTGTCGCGGTACGGAACGGGAGGGGGCGACGATGGCGCGGAACTGCGACGTCCAGTTGCGGGAGCCGGTTTCCGCGGCGGACGGTTCGCGTGCGCCCGGAGTGAGCCCCACACACAGCAACACAGGGACCGCGGCGGCATGGTGAGTGTGAGTACGGAGAGGGAGCCGGGGGCCGTGTCGGCCACCTCCCTCGGCCGGGTCGTCCCTGACGCGACGGACGGGGCCGCCGACGATCCGGCGGTGCACGGCTGGCACTGGGGCGCGCGGAGCCGGACGTGGACGGCCGGTGCGGCGAGTGTGCTGCTGGCCCTCATCGCCGGGACGGCGGCGGCGAGTTGGTACGGGCCCGGTGCTGCCGCACTCGGGCTCGGAATCGCCGGGGCTCTTGCCGCGGCGGCCGGAGCCCTCTGCGGGTGGCTCGGCCGGCGCCCGCTGGGCACCGCGCTGGTTCTGCTGGGCGGCGCGCTCGGCGTGCTCGCCTCATGGCAGGCCTCCTCGGCCGGCACGGTGCGGCTGGCGGCAGTCGGACTGACCGTCGCGGCCGTGCTCGCGCTGCTCGGCGTCGGTACGGAGCTGGGGCGCGGCGGACTCGTCGGCGCGGCGACGATCGCGTTGGCGGTGGGCGTCTGGGAGGCCGGGCTGGCGCTGACCGATGTGGCCCGTACGGGAGTTGCGCTCGGTGTGGTCTCGGTGCTGGTGCTGGGGTATCTGCCCCGGCTGGCGCTGCGGGCGGCCGGGATGACCCGGCTCGACGACCGGCATTCCGGCGATGCGCCGGTGAGCCGCCACCAGGTGGCGACCGCGCTGGGCGCGACCCATCGGGGTCTCGCGCCGGCCACCGTCGCCGTGGCGGCCTCCGCGGGCGCGGCGGGAGCGCTGGCCGCGGGGCAGGGGGACGGCTGGTCGGTCGCCGCCGCGGCCCTGTTGTGCGTGGTGACGCTGTCGCGGGCGCGGGCCTACCCCCTGGCCGTCGAGGTCATCGCCCTGCTGGCGGCCGGTACGGCGGTCGGGGTGTGCCTGCTGCTGCGGTGGGCGGCCTCTTCGGGCGATCCGTCGGGTGCGCTGGCCGTGTGGGGTGTGCTGACGGTGCTGCCGCTCGGGGTGCTCGCGCTGCGGGTGCCGGAGCAGGTGCAGGCCCGGCTGCGCCGGCTGCTGAATCTCGTCGAGTCGGTCAGTGTGGTGGCGCTGATCCCGGTGGCCCTCGGGGCGCTCGGGGTCTACGGCCGGCTGCTGCAGACGTTCTGAGCCGGGGAGACGGGGATGGACATGGCAGCGGACGGGTCGGCGGCGGCGACGGATGGACCGGCAGTAGTGGAGGGATCGGCGGCGTCGGGTGGGTCGGCGGCGTCGGCAGCAGCGGGTGGACCGGTGGCCTCGGGTGGACCGGTGGCCTCGGGTGGAGCGGTGCAGAACAACTGGCAGCACGATCTGCTGCGTGATCTTGGTGGGGGAGCGATGACGCCGGGGACGGGCGGGGGGCCGGGTACGGACGGGGGACCGGCGACGGCCGGCGGCTCGGCCATGCCCGGCCCGGGGCACGCGGCCGACGCGATATCCGCCTCCGCCTCCGCTCCCGTCGACGCGAGTGTGTGGGACACGCCCACGACCGCGAAGGCGGAGCCGGGCGTGCCCGAGCAGACGGTTGCGCCGTCCGCCGGGCCGATGCCGACGGCTGCCCATGCCGCCCCGCCCGGCGCCAGCGGTGCGCCTGGCCCCATGCCGACGCCCGTGCCGTCGGCCCCCGCGCCGTCGGCCCCTCCCGCTCCGGCACCCCACCCCGGCCCGGGGCACGCGGCCCCCGCCCCCACTCCTCCCGCGGCAGCCGCTCACCCGGGACCGCCCCCGCAGGCCGCCGCGCCCGCTCCCGCCCCCGTGCACACGCCCACGCCCCTGCACCCGCCCGCTCCCGTCCGCGGGTCCGCCCCGGCCCGCAGGTCCGGGCCCACCCCCGTCTCCGTGCCGCTGATGCCGCCCGAGCTGGACGCGCTGCGGAGCAAGCCGCGGCACGGGGAGTCCGTCGCCCAGCGCGCGGGGCGGGCCGTACGGCGGGCGATCGCGTCGTCGCCCGCGGCCGAGACCACCGCCGTCACGCAGACCGCGTACGCCATCCAGCAGCCGGTCACCACCGGCCGGCAGATCTCGGTGACCAGCATCCGCGGCGGTGCGGGCAAGTCCACGGTCTCCGCGCTGCTGGCCCTCACCTACGCGCACTACCGCGCCGATCCGGTGCTGGCGGTCGAGGCCGATCCGGCGCTCGGCACGCTCCCGCACCGGCTGGGCGCGACGGAGGTGCGCTGGTCCGGGACCGACCTGGCGCAGATCGTCGATCCGTCGATGCTGATCACCGATCTGACGGGGTATCTGATTCCGTTTCCGGGCGGCGGCTGGCTGCTGCCCGGCAGCCAGGGCGCCATCGGCACCCGCCTGGACATCGATACCTACCGGGTCGTGATGACCTCGCTGCGCCGGTACTTCGCGACCACGGTCGTCGACTGCGAGACGCTGCCCGCGGAGGTGGCGCGCACCGCGCTGGTGACGACGCAGGCCCGGATCCTGGTCTGCCCGGCGACCCCGGAAGGCGTGGCCGCCACCCGCTCCGTCCTGGACTGGGTCGGCGGCGTCCACCCCCGGATGCTGCCGACGACCGTAGTGGTGCTCAGCCACGTCGCCCCGGACACCGGACTCGATGTCCGCAAGGCCGCCGAGCATCTCGGCGTCGGCGGCGCGGTGGTGCTTCCGCTTCCGTACGACCGCCATCTCGCGGCGGGCGGTGCGATCCGTACGGAGCTGCTCGGCGAACGGACACTGCAGGCGGCGGGGCGGATCGCGGCCGAGGCGATGGACCGGGCGGTCTCGCGGGCGGACGGCAGCAGCCGGCAGCGGACGGGCCAGGACACCCCGCCGGCCCCCGGCGGCGCCGGACACCCCACGCCGTACGCCGGCCCCGCGGGCCCTGGAGGGCCAGCGCCCCAGGCCACCCCGGGCGGCCCCGGCCCCTATGGTGCCCCCGGCCCCTACGGCGCCCCCTCTGCCGCGGGCGGCCCCGCGCCCTACCCCCACCCATCAGCCCACCAGTCCGCCCACCCGGGAAACCCCACCCCCTACGGAGCCCCGTCCGCCCCTCCCCACCCCCCAGGCGGCTCACCCCGGTGAGTGGCCCTTGGGGAGACATCCGCCACCGCAGCCCCTTCCCCCGCGTCCGCACTGTGAGACACCTGCTGAGACAACCGGACGCCCGGTCTACGCTCCCTGCCGCCCAGGTAGGGCGAAGTAGGGACAAGCTCACCGTCGGCGACGATGCGGCTTCTCGGTGCGGCCCGGCCAGGGCCTAGACTCCCGTCCGTACAGATCGTCGAAGTCGTTGAACAAGCGCAGTCAGGGAGCGAGGGGCGGACGTGGTGGACGCGACCGGACGCACCACCGTCGCCGCGGACTATTTCCAGGGCTACTCGGTCGTCGGGATCATCGCCGTGATCGGGGTGCTCTTCGTCGCCGTGGCCTTCGGGGCCGGGCGGCTGCTGCGGCCGGTGGTGCCGACGCCCGAGAAGCTGCTGACGTATGAATGCGGCGTGGACCCGGTCGGCGAAGGCTGGGCACACACCCAGGTCCGCTATTACGTCTACGCCTTCCTCTACGTCATCTTCGCCGTCGACTCGATCTTCCTGTTCCCCTGGGCGACGATCTTCGCCGCCCCCGGCTTCGGTGGTGTGACGCTGGTGGAGATGTTCATCTTCCTCGGCTTCCTCGCCGTCGGCCTGCTCTACGCATGGAAGAAGGGCGTCCTGGAATGGACGTGAACCCCGCACCCCACGGATCCGCAGCCGCGTCCGAGGGCGCCAGGGCCGAGTTCCTGCCGGAGCCACGGCGCCTGGGCACCCTCGCCCGGCTCGCGCCCGAACCGATGAAGGTGGTCCTCAACTGGGGCCGCCGCTACAGCCTGTGGGTCTTCAACTTCGGCCTGGCCTGCTGTGCCATCGAGTTCATCGCCGCGTCCATGGCGCGGCACGACTTCATCCGCCTCGGCGTGATCCCGTTCGCGCCCGGTCCGCGCCAGGCCGACCTGATGGTCGTCTCCGGCACGGTCACCGACAAGATGGCGCCGGCGGTCAAGCGGCTCTACGAGCAGATGCCCGAGCCGAAGTACGTCATCTCCTTCGGGGCCTGCTCCAACTGCGGCGGCCCCTACTGGGACTCGTACTCGGTCACCAAGGGTGTCGACCAGATCATCCCGGTCGATGTGTACGTCCCGGGCTGCCCGCCGCGTCCGGAGGCGCTGCTCCAGGGCATCCTCAAGCTCCAGGAGAAGATCGCCCGCGAGTCGCTGGGGGAGCGGTACGCGCAGGGCGGCGCGGCCCGGCCCTCGGCGGCCGCGCTGCGCAGCGGACTCGTCACGCCGCCCGCGCCGACGACGGCGGGGGAGGAGCCCCGATGAGCGAGCAGCCCGAGAAGCCTGAGCAGCCCGAGACCCCTGAGCAGGAGCCGGCGAGCGCCGAGCAGGCAGCGGCGGCGGAGCAGCCGGAAGCGCCCGCGGCCGAGCCCGTCGTCGGCTGGCTGCCGCGGCCCGCGAGCGAGATCTTCGGTACCGGGGCCACGGCGGAGCTGGCGTACGACCTGCTGACCGTCGACGTCCCGGCGGACGGCTGGCTCACCGCGCTGACGGCCGCCCGGGACGACCTGGGCTGCAGCTATTTCGACTGGCTGAGCGCCGTCGACGAGCCCGGTACCGGCTTCCGGATCTGCGCCCATCTCGCGGATGTGGCGCGCCCCGGCACCGTCCGCCGGCTGATCGTGCGGACGACCGTGCCGCACGAGGCGGCCGCGCTGCCCACGGCCGTCGAGGTGTACGCGGGCGCGGGCTGGCACGAGCGTGAGACCCACGAGATGTTCGGGGTCGACTTCACCGGCCATCCGCACCTCGTACCGCTGCTGCTCCCGGACAGCTTCGAAGGGCACCCGCTGCGCAAGGACTTCGTGCTGGCGGCGCGGGTGGCGAAGGCCTGGCCGGGCGCCAAGGAGCCGGGGGAGCCCGAGCACGGCGGGCCCAAGCGCCGCCAGATGCTGCCCCCGGGAGTCCCGGACCCGAACGAATGGGGCCCGCTCAAGGGCCAGCTGCCGCCGGCACCCGCGCGGCCGGCGCGGGGTGCGCGGGCCGCGGGCGGTGCCCGTGCGGCCGGCGCTGCCGCGGGCGAGCGCCCGGCCCGGCGGACCCGGACCGCGGGCGCGGGCTCGGCCAGTCAGCAGGCGCCCGGGGAGGCGGTCGGCACGCCGGAGGCTCCGGCAGCTCCCTCGGGTACCGAACGGCCGGAGCGCCCCGCCCGTCGTACGCGGTCGGCGAGCGCGGGCTCGGCCAGTCAGCAGCAGGCGGCGGAAGCGGCCCCGGCAGAGGAGACGCCGGCGGCGGCCCCGGAGGCGGCGGCCCCCAAGGCGGCGCCCCCGCGCTCCTCCGACGCCCCGTGGCACCACGCACGCCCGGCCTTCGACGAGGCGGGGAAGGCCGGAGAGGCCGCCGCGGAGAAGCCCGAGCAGACGCCTGGACCGGAGCCCGAGCAGGCCGGCCCGGAGCACACGCCCGGCCCGGACGCGGAACCCACCGACACCCCGACCCCCGAGCCCGAGAAACGCCCCCGTCCCGCAGCCGATGAACCCCAGGCCCCGGAAGGAGGCGACACCCCATGAGCGACGCACTCGACATCGCGCTGCGCCTCGCTGCCGTCTTCGTCGTCTTCCTGGTGTTCCCCCTGGTCATCGGGCAGACCGAGCACAAGGTCATGGCCCATATGCAGGGCCGCCTCGGTCCCATGTACGCGGGCGGGTTCCACGGCTGGGCGCAACTGGTCGCCGACGGCGTGAAGTTCGCGCAGAAGGAAGACATCGTTCCGGCCGGCGCCGACCGGCGGATCTTCCAGCTCGCGCCCGCCGTCGCCCTGCTGCCGTACCTCCTGGTCCTGGTCGCCATCCCGATAGGCCCGCACAACGCCGTGGGCCAGGCCCTGGACGCGGGGATCTTCTTCGTCCTGGCCGTCATGGGCGTCGGGGTGCTCGGCTCGCTGATGGCGGGCTGGGCCTCGGCGAACAAGTTCTCGCTGCTCGGCGGCCTGCGGACGGCCGCCCAGCTGCTCGCGTACGAGCTGCCGATGCTGCTCGCCGCGGCGTCGGTCGCGATGGCGGCCGGCACGCTCTCGCTGCCCGGCATCATCGAGGCCTTCCACTGGTGGTGGGTGCCCTGGCAGATCGTCGGCGGCGTCGTCTTCTTCACCGCCGGGCTCGCCGAGCTGCAGCGGCCGCCGTTCGACATGCCGGTCGCCGACTCGGAGATCATCTTCGGTGCGTACACCGAGTACACCGGACTGCGCTTCGCGCTCTTCCTCCTCGCCGAGTACGCGGGCATCGTCGTCCTCTGCGCCCTGACCTCCGTCCTCTTCCTCGGCGGCTGGCACGGCCCGTTCGGCGCCGACGGCCTGGGCTGGCTGTGGACGCTGCTGAAGACCGTGATCCTCGCCTTCGGCGTCATCTGGCTGCGGGTGACCTACCCGCGGCTGCGCGAGGACCAGCTGCAAAAGCTCGCCTGGACGGTCCTCATCCCGCTCGCGCTCGCCCAGATCGCCCTCACCGGCGTCATCAAGGTGGTGATCTCGTCATGAGCTTCCCCGGTTCCGGCCTCGCCAAGGGGCTGGCCGTCACCCTGCGGACGATGACGAAACGGTCGGTCACCGCGCAGTACCCGGACGTCCAGCCCGACCTCCCGCCCCGTACCCGCGGCGTCATCGGGCTGTTCGAGGAGAACTGCACGGTTTGCATGCTCTGCGCCCGCGAGTGCCCGGACTGGTGCATCTATATCGACTCCCACAAGGAGACGGTGCCGCCGGCCGCCCCCGGAGGCCGCGAGCGCAGCCGCAACGTACTGGACCGCTTCGCGATCGACTTCGCGCTGTGCATGTACTGCGGTATCTGCATCGAGGTCTGCCCCTTCGACGCGCTCTTCTGGTCCCCGGAGTTCGAGTACGCCGAGACGGACATCCGCGAGCTGACCCATGAGCGCGACAAGCTCCGTGAGTGGATGTGGACGGTGCCCGAGCCGCCGGCGCTCGACCCGGCCGCCGAGGACCCCAAGGAGCTCACCGCCGCCCGTAAGGCAGCGGACAAGCTCGCCGCCCAGCAGGCGGCGGAGGCCGAGGCCCGGGAAGAACCGCCGCAGGACCGACCGGACACCCCAGGGGAGGGCACGTGACGCTCGCCGCCACCGCAGCCGGCCACGGCTTCCTTTCGCCCAGCGGCGTCGAGATCGCTTTCGTCCTCGTCGGGATCGGCACCCTCGGCGCGGCCGCGCTGACCGTCACCACCCGGCAGCTGGTGCACGCGGCCCTCTGGCTGGTCGTCGCGCTCGGCGGGGTCGCCGTGGAATATCTGCTCCTGACGGCCGAGTTCATCGCCTGGGTGCAGGTACTGATCTATGTCGGTTCGGTCGTCGTCCTCCTGCTCTTCGGGCTGATGCTCACCAAGGCGCCCATCGGCCGTTCCCCGGACGCCGATTCGGGCAACCGCTGGGCCGCGCTCGTCGTGGCCCTCGCCTCGGCGGCCGCGCTGGTCTGGGTCGTCGTGGACGCCTTCCGGGCCACCTGGATCAACCTCGACGGCGCCGCCCAGGGCTCCACCGAGGTTTCCGGGCGCAGCCTCTTCCAGTACTGGGTGCTGCCCTTCGAGGCGCTGTCCGTGCTGCTGCTGGCCGCGCTCGTCGGGGCGATCGTGCTGTCCCGCAAGTCGGGTGCGGGCGAGGCCGCGGCGGCGGCCCTCACCAACGGTGCCGCCCCCGCCCCCCGAGAGGAGCAGCGCTGATGCATCTCGCCTACCCGGCCGTCCTCGCCGTCCTCCTCTTCTGCACCGGGCTGTACGGCGTGCTGGCCCGCCGCAACGCGATCCTGGTGCTGATGTCCGTCGAGCTGATGCTCAACGCCGTCAACCTCAACCTCGTCGCCTTCGACGTCTGGCTGCGCGACACCCTGCACGCCGGCCAGGCGCTCACCCTCTTCACCATCGCCATCGCCGCCGCCGAGATCGGCATCGGCCTGGCGATCGTGCTGCTCGTCTACCGCAACCGCGGCAGCTCCGACATCGACCGGCTCCGTGACCTCGCCGAGAAGCCGGGGGCCGCGGACGGGGAACCGCAGCCGGACACCACGGCGGAGGCCGCCGCGTGACGCTTACGACCACTGCCGTTCTCGTTCCTCTCCTGCCCTTCCTCGGGGCCGTCGCCGGCCTTCTCCTGGGCCGCCGGGCGCCCGGTTTCGTGCGGCCGCTGGCGGTGCTGCCGACCCTGGCCGCCGCCGTGCTCGCGGTGGACGTCGCCGTCGGGCAGGGCACCGGCCCGGCCACCGACGTCGCCACCGAGCTCACCCCGACCGGTTCGATCCCCATCGATCTGGCCCTGCACCTCGACGGCTTCGCCGTGCTGATCGCCGTCCTGGTCGGTGTCGTGGCGACCTGTGTGCAGCTCTACTCCACCGGCTATCTGCGCAACGACCCGCGCTACGCCTCCTATGCCGCGCTGGTCTCCCTCTTCACCTCCGCGATGCTGCTGGTCGTCTACACCGGCGACCTGATGCTGCTGCTGGTCGGCTGGGAAGTCATGGGCATCTGCTCCTACTTCCTCGTCGGCCACTACTGGGAGACCGAGGCCGCCCGGGCCGCCTCCCTGAAGGCCTTCCTCGTCACCAAGCTCGGCGATGTCCCCTTCCTCTTCGGCATCTTCGCGCTGGCCGCCGACGCCGGAACCTTCCGCATCACCGGCATCCTCGGCACCGTCGCGAGCGGCGGGCTGGACCACCCGACGCTGATCGCGCTGCTCCTGCTGGCCGGTGTCGCGGGCAAGTCGGCGCAGTTCCCGCTGCACACCTGGCTCCCGGACGCGATGGCCGGCCCGACGCCGGTCTCGGCGCTGATCCACGCCGCGACGATGGTGGCGGCCGGTATCTATGTCGTGGCCCGTCTCCTCCCCGTCTTCGCGGCCTCCGCGGCCGCGCTGGTGGTGATGGCCGTCATGGCCGCGCTCACCATGGTCGGCTCCGGTCTGGCCGCGCTCGCCCAGGACGACATCAAGCGCGTCCTGGCCTATTCGACGGTCGGCCAGCTCGGCTACATGCTCGGCGCGCTGGCCGTCGGCGACCGCGGCGCCGCCGTCTTCCACCTCATCTCGCACGGTGCGTTCAAGGCCCTCCTCTTCCTCGGCGCAGGCGTGATCATCCACGCCGCAGGTACCAACTCGCTGGCCGCCATGTCCCGGATGAGCGGCCTGGCCCGGCGCATCCCGGACGCCTACTGGACGATGACCGTCGCGCTGCTCGCGCTCGCCGCGATCCCGCCGTTCGCCGGCTTCTTCTCCAAGGAAGCCGTCCTGGGCGCCGCCGAGCACGCCGCCACCGGCGCCGCGCACGGCATCCCCGGCGCGGCCGGCTGGACCGTCCTGGTCTCCGGACTGCTCACCGCCCTCCTCACCGCGGCCTACGCCACCCGCCTGTGGCTGCGGGCCTTCCGGGGCAAGGGCGTCGAAGCCCCGGACCACGGCCGGCAGCCGGTCGTGATGAACGCCGTCCTGTGGGCGCTCTTCGTCCCGACCGTCGCGCTGGGCCTGGCCGCCCCGCTCCTGCCCGCGTGGTTCGACGGACGCTCGCTCGCGCCGACCCTGACCACCTCCGTCCTGGGCACCGGCATCGCCCTCGTCGGCGGCCTGGTCACCTACGCCGCCTGGCGCCACACCACCGCCCTGGCCGCCCGCACCCCCATCGGTGCGGTCGTGGCCGCCCCGGACGCCGGCCCCGAGGCCGCCGAGGAGACGGCCATCGCCACCCACGCCCCGGTTTACGGCGACAACGCCGGCGCCGCGGACCCGGCCGACCCCGGCCGCCTCCTCCTCGGCCCGCTCCAGCCGCATGCGGCCGTCGGCTTCCATCTCGACGCCGTCTACTCCGCGCTCTTCGTGCGGCCTGTACGCGCCGCCGCCACGCTGGTCCGCTTCCTGGACCGTGCGGTCGTCGACACCTACGTCAGCGGTGCGGGCGCCGCTCCGCGCTGGCTGGGTGCCGCCGTCCGCCGGGCCCAGACCGGGAACGTGCAGACCTACCTCGGCGCGCTGCTCGCGGGCTCGCTCGTCCTGGCCATCGCCGCCGTCCTCTTCGCCACGGGCACGGGAGCCTGACCGTGCTGCCATCCCCCGGGGGCCGACCCCCGTACGCCCAGCCGACAGCCCTCGTGGCCTGCCTCGCCGGAGCCGAAACCCTGAGGAGGGCCTGACCCGTGAATCACACCGTTATGCAGCTTCTCCTCGCGGGCCTCGTCGTCCTGCCCCTCGTCGGCGCGCTCGCCGCCCTGCTCCCGGCGCCGCCCGGCCTTAGGGGCAAGAACCCCGACCAGGCCGTCCTGCGCCACGGCGTGACTGTCACCGGCGTCGTGCTCGCCGCCGCCATCGCCCTGGCCGCCGGCTTCGACCACGGCCACCCGGCCCGTATGCAGGCCACCACCGACATCAGCTGGATCCCGGCGCTCGGCATCCGTATCCACCTCGGCGTCGACGGCATCTCGCTCCCCCTCCTCGTCCTGACCGCGCTGCTGACCTTCCTCTGCGCGCTCTACAGCTACTACCGCATGCCAACGGGCCCGTCACCCAAGGCATTTGTGGCCCTGCTGCTCACTCTTGAGGCCGGCACCCTCGCCACCTTCGCCGTCCTCGACCTGATGCTCTTCTTCCTCGCCTTCGAGATGGTCCTCATCCCGATGTACTTCCTCATCGCCCGCTGGGGCGGTGCCCAAAAGCAGGCGGCGGCCTGGAAGTTCATCCTCTACACGCTGCTCGGCTCCGTCGTGATGCTGCTCGGCCTCCTTCTCATCGGCGTGAAAACCGGCACGTTCGACATGGTGGCACTGGCCACTGACAACGGCCCGAAAGCCCAGCTCAGCCACACGGTTCAGCTGCTCGCGGTGCTCGCGATCGGCATCGGCCTGGCGGTCAAGTCCCCGATGTGGCCGCTGCACAGCTGGCTGCCCGACGCGCACACCGCCGCCCCCACCGTCGGCTCGGTGCTGCTGGCCGGCGTCCTGCTGAAGATGGGCACCTACGGCTTCGTCCGGATCGCGCTGCCCATCACGCCCGAGGGCATGCACACCTTCGCGCCGTACCTCGCCGCGCTGGCGGCCGTCGGCATCATCTACGGCTCGCTCGCCTGCCTGGCCCTCGTCCGCAAGGGAGCGGGCGGCGACCTCAAGCGCCTGATCGCCTACAGCTCCGTCGGCCACATGGGCTTCGTCCTGCTCGGCATCGCCAGCATGACCCCCACCGGCGTGAACGGGGCGCTGTTCGCCAACATCGCGCACGGCCTGATCACCGGCCTGCTCTTCTTCATGGTCGGCGCGCTCAAGGACCGCACCGGCAGCACCGACCTCGACACCCTCGCCCGCTCCGCGCCCGGCCCCCGGCCCGCAGGGTCCGGCGCCGCCGCACTGCTTCCCGCACCGTCCGGCGCCGCCCTCTACGCCCGGGCCCCCCGCTTCGGCGGCCTGCTCGCCTTCGGGGCGGTCGCCTCCCTGGGGCTCCCCGGACTGGCCGGATTCTGGGGCGAGATGCTGGCGATGTTCGGCGCTTTCCGCCCGGCCGCCGGCCTCAGCCGCCCCGCCTTCCTGACGTTCATGGTCCTGGCCGGTCTCGGCACCCTGCTGACCGCCGCCTACCTGCTGCTCGTCGTCCGCCGCGTCTGCATGGGCGGCTCGGTGGACCTGGCCGGGGCCGCCGTGCTCGGCGCCGCGGACCCGGACGGCGAGACCGGCGCGGACCCGGACGGCACGCCCGCACCGGCGCCCGCCGTCCCCGACCTCGCGCGCTACGAATACGCGGCCTGGACCCCCCTGGCCGCCCTCACCGTCCTCGCCGGACTGTGGCCCGCGGCCCTCCTCGGCCTCACCGACCCGGCCGTCCAGCAGCTCCTCGGAGGCGGTAAGTGATGAGCTCGGTCCCCTCGCTGGTCCAGTCCGTCGACTGGCTCGCCCTGGCGCCGCCCACCGTCACCGCGGCCGTCGCCCTGGTGGTGCTCGTCGCCGACCTCTTCCTGCCCGCGGCCCGCAAGCCGCTGCTGGGCCTGCTCGCGACGGCGGGCCTCGTGCTCGCCGCGCTCTCGCTGCTGCCGCTCCTGGGCGGCGACCGCCGCACCTTCTGCCTGTCCGGCCACCCCGATGTCTGCAGCTATGTGGCCGACCCGTTCGCCCTGGTCATCCAGTTCCTGGTGCTCGCCGGGGCGCTGCTGACCGCGCTGCTGTCCCTCGACACCATCAAGGACTGGGACCTGCCCGCCGGCGAATACTGGTTCCTGCTGCTGTCCTCGGCGGCCGGCGCCGCCCTGCTGCCCGCCTCCCGGGACCTGGCCACCCTCGTCATCGCCCTCGAAGTCGCCTCGCTGCCCGCCTTCGCCCTCGTAGGACTGCGGCGCGGCGACCGGCTCTCCTCCGAGGCGGCGCTGAAATTCTTCCTGTCCTCGGTGGCCGCCACTGCCGTGATGCTGCTCGGCGTGAGCTTCCTGTACGCGGCCACCGGCAGCCTGCACCTCTCCCAGGTGGCGCACGCCCTCACCGCGCTCCCAGACCCGCGGCTGGCCACCCTGGCGAGCGCCGGCGTCGCCCTCACCCTCGTCGGCTTCGCCTTCAAGACCGCCGCCGCGCCGTTCCACTTCTGGGTGCCGGACACCTACGTCGGCGCACCGCTGCCGATCGCCGGCTACCTCTCCGTGGTCGGCAAGGCCGTCGGCTTCTCCGGCCTGATCCTCGTCACGGTCCAGGGCTTCCCCTCGTACGCAGGTGTCTGGGGGCCGGCGCTGGCCGTCCTCGCCGCGCTGACCATGACCGTCGGCAACGTCGGGGCCCTGCGCCAGGACCCCCGGCGCGCCCACAGCGCCGTACGCCTGCTCGCCTGGTCCTCCGTCGGCCAGGCCGGCTACCTCCTGGTCCCGATCGCGGCGGCCGGCTACCTGCACGACCCGGGGCGCGCCATCGGCTCCACCGTCGCCTACGCCCTGATGTACGCGGCCGTGAACCTCGGCGCCTTCGCCGTCGCCGCCGTAGTGGCCCGCACCCGGCCCGCCAACCGGATCACCGACTACCGGGGCCTGTACCACCGGCGGCCCCTGGTGGCGCTCGCCCTCGGCTTCTTCCTGCTCTGCCTCGCCGGCCTGCCGCCGGGCATCATCGGCCTGTTCGCCAAGGTCACGGTCTTCTCCACGGCCGTCGACGCGGGCCTGGCCTGGCTCGCCGTGGTCATGGCGGTCAATGTCGTGATCGCGCTCTACTACTACCTGCAGTGGACCACGGTCCTCTTCCGGGGAGCAGAGGAGCCCGCGGCGGCACAGGCCCCCGAGGCCGCTCCCGCGCAGGCGCCGCACCGCACCGACCTCCCGGCCCCGCTCGCCACCGCCATCGCGCTCGCCGCCGTCCTCGGCATCGCCCTCTCCGGCGCCCCGCAGCTCGTGCTGCGCTTCGCCTCCGCGGCGCTGCTCTGAGTAGTTGGCGGCCCCGCACCCGGCGCCCCTGACGGCCGCACGGCCGCCTGCCCACCCGTACGGAGGCACGGCCCCACGGGGCGCCTGGGTACCCCTGCCCGGCCCGCCGCCCGCACACCGGGGAACCAGGCCCGTTCATCCCGCGTTGACCAGTGAGTAAGGATCCACTGGAGAGTGGAGAAACGCAGCCCAGGGTTCCCCTGCCGCACCTCTTGGAGGGCCTACCGTGCACCGCCGGCACAACGGGCTCAGGACCGCCGTACTCCTCGGGGGCCTGTCCGCCCTCATCATCGTCATCGGCGGCCTCTTCGGCCGTACGGGCCTGATCGTCGCCGTTCTCGTCGCCCTGGGCACCAACGCGTACGCCTACTGGAACAGCGACAAACTGGCGCTGCGGGCCATGCGCGCCCGCCCCGTCAGCGAGTTCGAGGCCCCCCAGCTGTACCGCATGGTCCGCGAGCTCTCCACCACTGCCCGCCAGCCGATGCCGCGCCTGTACCTCTCCCCGACCCAGGCACCCAACGCCTTCGCCACCGGCCGCAACCCCCGCAATGCCGCGGTCTGCTGCACCGACGGCATCCTCCAGCTCCTCGACGAACGCGAACTGCGCGGCGTCATCGGCCACGAACTCAGCCACGTCTACAACCGCGACATCCTCATCTCCTCCGTCGCGGGCGCGCTGGCCTCCGTCGTGATGTTCCTGGTCAACTTCGCCTGGCTGATCCCCCTCGGCCGTTCCGACGACGACGAGGGCCCCGGCCTCCTCGGCATGCTGCTGATCATGATCCTCGGCCCGGTCGCGGCCTCCCTCATCCAGCTCGCCGTCAGTCGCTCCCGCGAGTACGCGGCCGATGCCTCGGGCGCCCAGCTCACCGGCGACCCGCTGGCCCTGGCCTCCGCCCTGCGCAAGCTGGAGGCCGGCACCCAGCAGCTGCCGCTCCCGCCCGAACCGCGCCTGGAGACTGCCGGCCACATGATGATCGCCAACCCCTTCCGGGCGGGCGAGGGCATGACCCGGCTGTTCTCCACCCACCCCCCGATGCGCGAGCGCATCGCCCGCCTCGAACAGCTGGCGGGCCGCCGCCCCTGACGCCCGGCCGGCGCCGGAAGCGGAGAGTGGCCGCCACCGCGGACCCATCGCATGATGAAGACAACGCTGTGACGGGACGGCAACGATACGAACGCAACGATTCACCGCACTCAGCGCGTCTAGCTCGGCAGACACACTGTCCGCCGTGCCCTGGGAAGGCTGCTGATCATGAAGCTCATCCTCAACGTCCTCTGGCTGGTCCTCAGCGGCTTCTGGCTGGCGATCGGCTATGTCGTCGCAGGAATCGTCTGCTGCATCCTGATCATCACGATCCCGTTCGGCATCGCGTCCTTCCGGATCGCCGGCTATGCCCTGTGGCCCTTCGGCCGGACGACCGTCCAGCGACATGACGCCGGTGTCGGCTCGGCGATCGGCAACGTCATCTGGATCATCTTCGCGGGCTGGTGGCTGGCCCTCGGGCACATCGTCACCGGCCTCGCCCTGTGCGTGACGATCATCGGCATCCCGTTCGGCATCGCCAACTTCAAGATGATCCCGATCTCCCTCGTGCCCCTCGGCCGCGACATCGTCCCGACCGACGAGCCCTTCGCGGTGCGCTGACCCGGGCCCCAGCCGGCACCCCCGCCGCCCAAACGCGTACGAGCCTCTGTGGGGCCCCGCCCATACACAGGTGGGGCGGCACGCCACAGCGCGCCGCCCCATCCTTGTGTCACCCGAAAACCGGGCTCCTACCGGTAGTTCACGAACTGCAGCGCGAAGTCCAGGTCCTTGCCCTTCAGCAGCTGCTGCACCGCCTGCAGGTCGTCCCGGCTCTTCGAGCTGACCCGCAGCTCGTCGCCCTGCACCTGCGCCTTGACGCCCTTCGGGCCCTCATCGCGGATGATCTTGGCGACCTTCTTCGCGTTGTCCTGCGAGATCCCCTCCTCCATCGAGGCGAAGATCTTGTACTCCTTGCCCGAGGCCTGCGGCTCGCCGGCGTCCAGCGCCTTCAGCGAGATCCCGCGCTTGACCAGCTTGGACTGGAAGATGTCGAGTACGGCCTTCACCCGCTCCTCGGCGTTGGCCCGCATCTCGATCTTCTCGCCCGACCACTCGATCGACGCGCCCACGCCCTTGAAGTCGTAGCGCTGCGAGATCTCCTTGGCGGCCTGGTTGAGGGCGTTGTCGACCTCCTGCCGCTCTACCTTCGAGACGATGTCGAAACTGGAGTCGGCCATGTTGAGTTGGCTCCTCGTACGTAGATCCGTCAGGGGTACGGCCCGTCCCGGACCGCCTGCCAAGCCTAGCCACCCGACCAAGATCCAGCGCTTCCGAATCGAGTGGCAGACCACCCCCGGTCATCGGGTATGGTTTACGTCGTTGCCACGGAGCACCGCCCACAGCGGGTCTCCCGGCAGCAAACCCAGGCGGTGTGCCCGAGCGGCCAAAGGGAGCAGACTGTAAATCTGCCGGCTCAGCCTTCCCAGGTTCGAATCCTGGCGCCGCCACAGGGAATGCAAAGGGCCCCTGGCTTGCGAATGCGCAAGCCAGGGGCCCTTTGTGATGCGCTCTCGCGTCCCTCGTGCGGTCTCCTGCCTTCTCGATCCCGGACGCTGAATCCCGGGAGTGCGTGGGCGGCCGCGGGGCGGCCCCTAAAGTGCCCGCACGGCTCTCCGCGCAGCGGAAGCGGGGGGCCGTCGTGGTCCGTCAGATCTCCACACGCCGTGCCGGGCCGGCCCTCGCTGCCCCCTGCGGACGCCGCTCCTCAGCGTCCTGCCACCGCCCGCACCGCTTCCGCCACCGGCGCCTCCCCGCCGATCAGCTCCAGCGTCCGGCCGATGGTGCCCGGCTCGTCGAGCAGCGCCGCCAGGACGGCTGCCACGTCATCCCGGGTCACCTCGTCGCGGCCGGTCGACTCGGCCAGCGTCACCAGGCCCGTTCCGGGGTCGTTCGTCAGCCGGCCGGGCCGCAGGATCGTCCAGTCCAGCCCGGCGCGGGCCCGTACGTCCGCGTCCGCGGCACCCTTCGCCCGCAGATACGCCGCGAAGACCGGATCGGTGCCCTCCGGTGGCTCACGGTCCGCGCCCATGGAGGAGACGACGAGGAAGCGCCGGACGCCCGCGGCCTCGGCCGCGTCCGCGAAGAGGGCCGCCGCGCCCCGGTCCACCGTGTCCTTGCGTCCGACATCGCTGCCCGGGCCCGCGCCCGCCGCGAAGACGGCCGCGTCCGCCCCCTCCATGTGCCGGGCGACATCCTCCACCGACGCCGACTCCAGGTCGCAGACCACCGGCTCGGCACCCGCGGCCAGCACGTCGCCGGCCTGTTCCGGCCGGCGGAGGATGCCCGCGACCTCGTCCCCGCGCTCGGCGAGCAACCGCTCCAGCCGCAGCGCGATCTGACCATGTCCACCTGCGATGACAATGCGCATGATCCCGACCGTACGCCGATGGGCCGCCGCGCGGTGCGGGACCGGCCGGGTGCCGCCGCCTTCTCGCCGCCGCGGCTCAGCGCTGCGACTGCCGCGGCAGCTCCAGCGCCACCTCCGCCGCCGAGTCGCAGTACTCCCGTACCGCGCTGGTCCGGGCGACGACCCGCCCCCGGTGGATCACGATCCGGCTGTAGGCGAGCGAGAGCACCCCGGCGATCCGCTCCCCGCGCACCGCCAGCAGCTCCGCGGGGAAGCCCGCCTCGACGCGCACCTCCGGCAGGCTCAACGTGGCCCGCGCCGCCGAACTCACGGTCTCGTACGCCGCCTCCGGCGTGGCCTCGCCCAGGGACGCCAGGAGGTACGCGGCCTCCAACGGGTCGCCGCGCCCCACCGGGTTCGCCACGTCCCGCAGCGCCCCGCTGCCCGCCGCCACCCGCACCCCGGCCGCCCGCAGCAGCCGTACCGGCGCCGGCCGCGACACCCGCGAGCCGTAGCGCTCCAGGCCCGTACAGTCGCCCTGCGGCAGACAGACGACGGCGACCCCGGCGGCGGCCAACTGCTCGGCCACCCGCGCGGCCACGCTCCGCGGCATCCGCGCCATCCCCGCACACGGCCCGAGCGCGACCCCCGGCCGCAGCCCGCCCGCCATCGCCGCGAACCGCGCCAGCCGCGCCGGATCGTCACCGTCGGTGTGCAGATCCACCGGGCAGCCGTGCTCGCCGGCCAGCTCCAGCACCGTCTCGACGTACCCGGCGGGGTCGGGGTCGAGGTCCGGGCAGCCGCCGATGACCGAGGCGCCCATCTTCACCGCGTCCCGCAGCATCGCCAGCCCGTCCGCACCGGCCACCCCGGTCAGCACCCGCGGCACCGCCACCGCCGCCAGATCGGCCAGCCCGCGCAGCGACCTGCGGGCCTGCAACACCGCCTCCAGCGAGCGCAGGCCCTGGACGTCGCCGATCCTGACGTGGCTGCGCGAGGCGGTGGCGCCGTGCCCCAGTTGCAGCAACGCGGCCTCGGTCGTCCGCCGCTGGACGTCCTCGGGGGAGCCGGAGGCGGGGCCGTCGGAGTCCGCGGTCAGGGCGGTGTCGCAGTGCGCATGCGGCTCGGCGGGGGCGGGGAGCAGGAGGTAGCCGGCGAGGTCGACCCGGGCGCCCTGCGGGGCGAGGCTGCCCGCCGTCCCGACGGCCTCGATGCGCCCGCCGCCGAGCCGTACGTCCACCGTCCGGCCGTCGGCCAGCCGGGCCCCGCACAGCACCAGCGCACCGCTTTCCGGCCTGGCGTATTGGCCGGCGCCGCCGGGCTTTCCGGGCTGGGGCTGCGGCGAACTGCTGTCGGACATCGCGCTCCTCGAAAGCACCGGCGTGCAAGATCACGCAGCGTTCTTCCGAGCCTAGGACGCTGCCCGGAGAGCGTTGCGCAGGCGCGAAATAGTCGTACCGGTGTGGTGCCCGGGGCCGTTGGGGCGCGGCCCGATACGGATTTCACGTTTGGCGGCGGGCCGTGTAATGTCTTCATCGCTCGCCCCAATAGCTCAGTCGGCAGAGCGTCTCCATGGTAAGGAGAAGGTCTACGGTTCGATTCCGTATTGGGGCTCTGATGTGTGAGGTTCCCGCCCTCGGGCGGGGTCCCCTCGCATCACAGCGGTGTAGCTCAGTCGGTAGAGCAAGCGGCTCATAATCGCTGTGTCACCGGTTCAAGTCCGGTCACCGCTACTGACAGTAGCCGATTGTGGGGTCGGTCCTCCGATCGGCTACTCTTCTATGCGTTAACCCGACCATCCGTCCGTCAAGGAGCACTCACGTGGCTGCCACCGACGTCCGCCCGAAGATCACGCTGGCCTGCGTGGAGTGCAAGGAGCGGAACTACATCACCAAGAAGAACCGGCGCAACGACCCGGACCGTCTTGAGATGAAGAAGCACTGCCCCCGTTGCAACTCGCACACTGCGCACCGCGAGACGCGATAACACAGGCTCGTCCGTGAGGCCGTCCCCATTCGTGGGGGCGGCCTCACGGCGTTATCACCATCAGTACAGGGAGGTTGCGAGCCCATGGCGCTCGACCAGTCATTTGTGGGGCGCACGTACCCGCCCACCGACCCCTACGAGGTCGGCCGGGAAAAGATCCGGGAATTCGCCGAGTCCATCGGTGACACCAACCCCGCCTACACCGACGCCGAAGCAGCCAAGGCGCTCGGGTACTCCGATGTGATCGCGCCGCCGACGTTCGTCTTTGCGATCACGTTCAAGGCCGCGGGACAGGTCATCGAGGACCCGCAACTGGGCCTGGACTACAGCCGGGTGGTGCACGGCGACCAGAAGTTCGCCTACACCCGGCCGGTGCGCAGCGGGGACCGGCTGAGCGTCACCTCCACCATCGAGGCCATCAAGAGCATGGCGGGCAACGACATCATCGACATCCGCGGTGAGGTGCACGACGAGGCCGGCGAACACGTCGTGACCGCGTTCACCAAGCTGGTGGCCCGCGCCGACCGGGAGGCCTGAGATGACCGCCAAGATTTCTTACGACGAGGTCGAGGTCGGCACCGAACTCCCGGCGCAGACCTTCCCGGTGAGCCGCGCCACGCTCGTCCGGTACGCGGGTGCCTCCGGCGACTTCAACCCGATCCACTGGAACGAGAAGTTCGCCAAGGAGGTCGGGCTGCCGGACGTCATCGCCCATGGCATGTTCACCATGGCCGAGGCGATCCGCGTGGTCACCGACTGGGCCGGCGACCCGGGCGCGGTCGCCGAGTACGGCGTGCGCTTCACCAAGCCCGTCATCGTCCCCAACGACGAGACCGGTGCGCTGATCGAGGTCAGCGCCAAGATCGCGGCCAAGCTGGACGACGACGACCGTACGGTCCGGGTCGATCTCACCGCGATGAGCGCGGGCCAGAAGGTGCTGGGCATGTCCCGCGCCGTGGTCCGCCTCGCCTGACTGCTGCCGCCGGGGGCGGCCGGCCGAGGATGTCGGACCGCCCCCGTACCCTTGGGCGCGTGCAGGAACTCCATGACGCGCCCCTCGCCCCGCTGACCACCTTCCGCCTCGGCGGCCCGGCCACCCGCCTCGTCACGGCCACCACCGACGACGAGGTGATCGCGGCCGTCCGCGCGGCCGACGACGCCGGGGACCCGCTGCTGATCATCGGCGGCGGCAGCAACCTCGTCATCGGTGACAAGGGCTTCGACGGCACGGCCCTGCGCATCGCCACCCGTGGCTTCGAGCTCGACGGCACGGCCCTCACGCTCGCCGCCGGTGAGAACTGGTCCGATGCGGTCGCCCGTACGGTCGAGGCCGGACTGGCCGGCGTGGAGTGCCTGGCCGGCATCCCCGGCTCGGCGGGCGCCACCCCGATCCAGAACGTGGGCGCGTACGGCCAGGAGGTCTCCACCACGATCACCGAGGTCGTCGCCTACGACCGCCGGGCCGGCGAGACCGTCACGATCCCGGGCGCGGAGTGCGGCTTCTCCTATCGCCACAGCCGCTTCAAGGAGCACCCCGAGCGGTTCGTGGTGCTGCGGGTGCGCTTCGCCCTGGAGGACGCCGGGGGCCTCTCCGCGCCCCTGAAGTACCCCGAGACCGCCCGCGCCCTCGGCGTCGAGGCCGGTGACCGGGTCCCGGCCGCCGTCGCCCGACAGACCGTCCTGGCCCTGCGCGCGGGCAAGGGCATGGTGCTGGACCCCGAGGACCACGACACCTGGTCGGCCGGCTCCTTCTTCACCAACCCGATCCTCAGCGAGGCCGAGCACGCCGCCTTCCTCCAGCGGGTCCAGGACCGCCTCGGCCCCGATGTCGCCCCGCCCGCGTTCCCGGCCGGCGACGGCCTGGTCAAGACCTCCGCCGCCTGGCTCATCGACCGGGCCGGCTTCACCAAGGGCTACGGCAGCGGCCCGGCCCGCATCTCCACCAAGCACACCCTCGCGCTCACCAACCGCGGCAAGGCCACCACCGAGGACCTGCTCGCCCTGGCCCGCGAGGTCCGCGACGGCGTGCACGCGGCCTTCGGCGTCACGCTCGTCAACGAACCGGTCACGGTCGGCGTCAGCCTCTAGCAGAGGCCCCGGTCCTCATCCGCCAGCCAGGCGTCGATCCCCGCCAGCAGCCGCTGCTGCTCGTCCTGCGGGGCGCACGAGCCGCGGACCGACTGCCGGGCCAGCTCGGCCAGTTCGGCATCGGTGA
The DNA here is from genome assembly GCF_900221035.1 of Streptomyces sp. 2323.1. Lineage (NCBI taxonomy): Bacteria > Bacillati > Actinomycetota > Actinomycetes > Kitasatosporales > Streptomycetaceae > Streptomyces > Streptomyces sp. 2323.1. The sequence goes on from NZ_LT907981.1 coordinate 4,477,615, forward strand.
AGTCGTGCGCGGTGCGGGCGATCTCGTACTGCGCGGCCAGCCGCGCGCCGAACAGCAGGGGGTCGTCCGCGCCCAGCGCCATCGGCACGCCCGCGTCGAACAGCGTCCGCAGCGGCACGTCCTCCGGCTTCTCGTAGACCCCCAGTGCCACGTTCGACGACGGGCACACCTCGCAGGTCACCCCGCGCGCGGCCAGCCGGCGCAGCAGCGCGGGGTCCTCCGCGGCCCGGACGCCGTGCCCCACCCGGCCGGCGTGCAGATCGTCCAGGCAGTCCCGGACGCTGGCCGGCCCCGACAGCTCCCCGCCGTGCGGTGCCGCCAGCAGCCCGCCCTCGCGCGCGATGGCGAAGGCGCGGTCGAAGTCCCGGGCGAAACCCCGGCGTTCGTCGTTGGACAGCCCGAAACCGATCACTCCGTGGTCGGCGTAGCGCACCGCGAGCCGCGCCAGCGTACGGGCGTCCAGCGGGTGCTTCATACGGTTCGCGGCGACCAGGACGCGGATGCCGAGCCCGGTGTCACGGGACGCGCTGTGCACCGCGTCCAGAATGACCTCCAGGGCCGGGATCAGCCCGCCCAGCCGTGGCGCGTACGAGGTCGGGTCGACCTGGATCTCCAGCCAGCGCGACCCGTCGCGGACGTCCTCCTCGGCGGCCTCGCGCACCAGCCGCTGGATGTCCTCGGGCGCCCGCAGACAGGACCGCGCGATGTCGTACAGCCGCTGGAAGCGGAACCAGCCGCGCTCGTCCGTGGCCCTCAGCCTGGGCGGCTCACCGCCCCGCAGCGCCTCCGGCAGATGGACGCCGTATTTGTCGGCGAGCTCCAGCAGGGTCGTGGACCGCATCGAACCGGTGAAGTGCAGGTGCAGATGGGCCTTCGGCAATCGGCGCAGGTCTCGAATGGCGGCTCCGCCGCGGGCACAAACGCTCTCCATCCCAGGATCTTGCCGTATGAGACCGGTACGCCGGTAGGGCCTTTCCCGAAGGGGTGTCCGGGAGAACGGACGAGCGGGCGCCGGGAAGGGATCCCGGCGCCCGCTCGTGTCACCTCCGGATATCCGCAGGTAGGGCCGTTCTGGTGAGCTACTTGGCCTCCGCCAGCAGCTTCTGGAGGCGGGACACGCCCTCGACCAGGTCCTCGTCGCCCAGCGCGTACGAAAGCCGCAGGTAGCCGGGGGTGCCGAAGGCCTCACCCGGGACGACGGCGACCTCCGCCTCCTCCAGGATCAGCTCGGCCAGCTCCACGCTGGTCTGCGGGCGCTTGCCGCGGATCTCCTTGCCCAGGAGCTCCTTCACCGACGGGTACGCGTAGAACGCGCCCTCCGGCTCGGGGCACAGCACGCCGTTGATCTCGTTGAGCATCTCCACGATCTTGCGGCGGCGGCGGTCGAAGGCGACCTTCATCTCCTCGACGGCCGTCAGATCGCCGGAGACCGCCGCGATGGCCGCGGCCTGCGCCACGTTCGAGACGTTGGACGTGGCGTGCGACTGGAGGTTCGCGGCGGCCTTGATGACGTCCTTGGGGCCGATCGCCCAGCCCACCCGCCAGCCGGTCATCGCGTACGTCTTCGCCACGCCGTTGACGATGATGCACTTGTCGCGCAGCTCCGGGACGACCACCGGCAGCGACGAGAACTCCGCGTCGCCGTAGACCAGGTGCTCGTAGATCTCGTCGGTCAGCACCCACAGGCCGTGCTCGGCGGCCCAGCGGCCGACCGCCTCGACCTGCTCGCGGGTGTAGACCGCGCCGGTCGGGTTCGACGGCGAGACGAACAGCAGCACCTTGGTGCGGTCCGTACGGGCCGCCTCCAGCTGCTCCACGGTCACGCGGTAGCCGGTGGTCTCGTCGGCGACCACGTCGACCGGCACACCGCCGGCGAGACGGATCGACTCGGGGTAGGTGGTCCAGTACGGCGCCGGGACGATGACCTCGTCACCCGGGTCGAGGATCGCTGCGAACGCCTCGTAGATCGCCTGCTTGCCACCGTTCGTCACCAGGACGTTCGCGGCCTCGATCTCGTAGCCGGAGTCGCGCAGCGTCTTCGCGGCGATCGCGGTCTTCAGCTCGGGGAGGCCGCCGGCCGGGGTGTAGCGGTGGTACTTCGGGTTGCGGCAGGCCTCGACGGCGGCCTCGACGATGTAGCCGGGCGTGGGGAAGTCGGGCTCACCGGCGCCGAAGCCGATCACCGGGCGTCCGGCGGCCTTGAGGGCCTTCGCCTTGGCGTCTACGGCGAGGGTCGCGGACTCGGAGATCGAACCGACGCGGGCCGAGACCCGGCGTTCGGTGGCGGACGATGCGGAAGGGGTTGCAGCGCTCATACATGCATCGTTGCAGACCTCCGACGAGCCCGGAACACGGGTTTGCGGGCACCACCCGCGAGGATCGTGTTCGACGACCGGCCCCGAACCACGTACACTCGCTGACCGTTGGCTCCCAACAGGTCGCCGCGGCACATGCACCAAGTGCAGTCGCCCGCATGCGGTAGGTTGGGGGAACCACAAAGGGTCGTAGCTCAATTGGTAGAGCACTGGTCTCCAAAACCAGCGGTTGGGGGTTCAAGTCCCTCCGGCCCTGCTACACGCACTCTCCACCGCAGTGCGTGCACGCGTACGTATGACATGCACCGCCGTGCGGCAGGAGCAGGGCGCGGCACGGCCACGACCCGGATTCAGGTGAGGACGAGTGACGGACGCCCTGGGCTCCATCGACATGCCTGAGCGCGGTCGCTCCGAGGATGAGACCGCGGAGTCCCAGAAGAAGCCCCGTCGCGGCGGCAAGCGCGGCAAGAAGGGCCCGTTCGCGCGGCTCGCGCTTTTCTACCGCCAGATCGTGGCGGAGCTCCGCAAGGTCGTCTGGCCCACGCGCAACCAGTTGTCGACGTACACCAGTGTGGTGATCGTCTTCGTTGTCATCATCATCGGTCTCGTAACCGTGATTGACTTGGGAATCAACCGAGTCGTCGGGTACGTCTTCGGCTGATCCCGCGGAGGGCGCCTCAGCGGGCGCCCATTTCGCATGTTCAACCCCTTGAAGCCAGGAAGAAGCAGCCACCGTGTCTGACCCGAACCTGAACGACGCCGCCGACTCCGCCGAAACGGCAGCGGCCGACGTGGACGCGGCCGCCTCGGCCGAGGTCGAGGGCGACGACACCGCGCGTGACATCGTCGAGAACGCCGACGCGGTCGACGAGCTCGACGCCGAGGACGCCGCCGCCGGTGAGCCCGCCGAAGAGGCCGCGGTGCACGTCGACGAGGACGCCGAGGCCGCCGCCGAGGTCCCCGAGGACGAGGAGGAGCCGGTCGACCCCGTCGCCGCCCTCCGCGACGAGCTCCGTGGCCTGCCCGGTGAGTGGTACGTCATCCACACCTACGCGGGGTACGAGAACCGCGTGAAGACCAACCTTGAGCAGCGTGCCGTCTCGCTGAACGTCGAGGACTTCATCTTCCAGGCCGAGGTGCCGCAGGAAGAGGTCGCCCAGATCAAGAACGGCGAGCGCAAGACCATCCGCCAGAACAAGCTCCCGGGCTATGTGCTGGTGCGGATGGACCTGACGAACGAGTCCTGGGGCGTCGTCCGCAACACCCCGGGTGTCACCGGCTTCGTCGGCAACGCCTACGACCCCTACCCGCTGACGCTGGACGAGATCGTCAAGATGCTCGCCCCGGAGGCCGAGGAGAAGGCCGCCAAGGAGGCCGCCGCGGCCGAGGGCAAGCCGGCGCCGTCCCGCAAGGTCGAGGTCCAGGTGCTGGACTTCGAGGTGGGCGACTCCGTCACCGTCACCGACGGCCCGTTCGCGACGCTCCAGGCGACGATCAACGAGATCAACGCCGACTCGAAGAAGGTCAAGGGCCTCGTGGAGATCTTCGGCCGCGAGACCCCGGTCGAGCTGAGCTTCGACCAGATCCAGAAGAACTAGGTTCTTCCGGAACACCAGCCAAATCGACCAGGTCAGACGGGCTCACAGCCGGTCTGACCTGCTCGGTTTTTGGCCGCACGACCATACCCGTTATCGTTGTGCGGTATGCCTCCATCCGGATGACCGGATGGATCGGCGAAACACCTCTCACTAGGACCCGGAGAGAGCATGCCTCCCAAGAAGAAGAAGGTCACGGGGCTTATCAAGCTCCAGATCAGCGCCGGCGCCGCAAACCCGGCCCCGCCGGTCGGCCCCGCGCTGGGCCAGCACGGCGTCAACATCATGGAGTTCTGCAAGGCCTACAACGCCGCGACCGAGTCGCAGCGTGGCATGGTCGTGCCGGTGGAGATCACGGTCTACGAAGACCGTTCCTTCACCTTCATCACCAAGACCCCGCCGGCCGCGAAGCTCATCCTGAAGGCCGCGGGCGTGGAGAAGGGCTCCGGCGAGCCGCACAAGACCAAGGTCGCCAAGATCACCCGCGACCAGGTCCGCGACATCGCCACCACCAAGATGCCCGACCTGAGCGCCAACGACCTCGACTCCGCCGAGAAGATCATCGCTGGCACCGCCCGTTCCATGGGCATCACGATCGAGGGCTGATCCTCAGCCTCTTTCGGCACCCCGTGGCAGGACCAGGCGCTGGTCCGCACCACGACTCCACCCCACTGCACCAGGAGCAGAAGTGAAGCGCAGCAAGACTCTTCGCAATGCGGACGCGAAGATCGACCGGGAGCGTCTGTACGCCCCCCTCGAGGCCGTCCGTCTCGCCAAGGACACCGCCTCCGTCAAGTTCGACGCGACCGTCGAGGTCGCCATGCGTCTGGGCGTCGACCCGCGCAAGGCCGACCAGATGGTCCGTGGCACCGTGAACCTCCCGCACGGCACCGGTAAGACCGCCCGGGTCCTGGTCTTCGCGACCGGTGACCGTGCTGCGGCCGCGGAAGCCGCCGGCGCCGACATCGTCGGCTCGGACGAACTGATCGACGAGGTCTCCAAGGGCCGTCTGGACTTCGACGCCGTCGTCGCCACCCCGGACCTCATGGGCAAGGTCGGCCGCCTCGGCCGCGTGCTCGGTCCCCGTGGTCTGATGCCGAACCCGAAGACCGGCACCGTCACCCCGGATGTCGCCAAGGCTGTCACCGACATCAAGGGCGGCAAGATCGAGTTCCGCGTGGACAAGCACGCGAACCTCCACTTCATCATCGGCAAGGTCTCCTTCGACGAGACCAAGCTGGTGGAGAACTACGCCGCGGCGCTCGAGGAGATCACCCGCCTCAAGCCGTCCGCCGCCAAGGGCCGCTACATCAAGAAGGCCACCATCACCACCACGATGGGCCCCGGCATCCCGCTGGACGCCAACCGCACCCGCAACCTCCTCGTCGAGGACGAGGCCGTCTGATCTCCTTGATCAGCGCCTCGTAGCGCGTCTGCATCGCGTCAGGCCCCGTCTCTCCTCCGGGAGGGGCGGGGCCTGACGCATGTGCTGTCGGTGCCCTGCATTACAGTCGCCCCGAGGTCCATAAAGATGATCTAAGGGGGAGCCTCACGTGCGTAGCACGCGTATAGCCGCCGCCGTGGCGGGTGCAGTGATGTTGGTCGGCAGCCTGAGCGCCTGTAACGACGACGGCGGCAAGGCCTCTGGCGGCGGCAGCAGCAGCGGCGGGAGCAGCGACACAGCGGGCGGCAAGCAGGACCCGGTGGACGCGCTGAAGGCCGCCCAGGAGGCGACCGCGGGCAAGAAGACCGCGAAGATCGACGGCTCGACGACCACGACCACCACCAACGGCCAGGTGAAGCAGTCCACCAAGGGCGGGCTGGACTGGACGCAGGGCATGCAGATGAACGTGGAGAACACCATGACCGGCGGGGGGAGCCCCGGTAAGCCGATCAAGGCGATCTACACCAAGGACGCCGTGTACATGAACATGGGCGCGGCCATGCCGGGTGCGAGCAGCAAGCCCTGGATGAAGTACTCGTACGCGGCGCTGTCGAAGCAGCTGGGCGGCTCCGGCACGCTCTTCCAGGACGTCCTGCAGAACGCGAACCCGAGCCAGCCGATCGAGCTGCTGATCGCCTCCGGCACGGCCAAGGCGGTCGGCAAGGAGGCCGTGAACGGCGTCCAGGCGACGCACTACACCGGCACCGTCACGATGGCCCAGCTGAGCGGCAAGGTCAGCAAGTCGGTCCGTGACCTGGTCCAGAAGCAGCTCGAAAAGGGCGGCGCGAAGAGCGAGCAGCTCGACGTCTGGATCGACGCCGACAACCTGCTGGTCAAGAAGGAGGAGAAGCTCGGCGGCAAGCAGCCGAGCAGCTCCACGGCGCTCTTCTCGGACTACGGCACCAAGGTCGACGTGGCCCCGCCGCCGGCGAGCCAGACGACGACCGCGCCCGGCGCCTGACCGGCACCGCAGCACGTGTGACGGCCTGGGCGGGGGCTCACGGATGCCCCTGCTCAGGCCGATTTGCCTGACCGCCGTCCGCTCCCGTATCTTTTCCCGGAAGCCAAAGACCGCTGGTTGTCTCTGCGCGTCCGAACTCCGGGCGTGTGGTGGCCGAAGGATCCGCTAGCTGCGGACGGCCTGCGCAGGCGTGTATGGATGAACTCCCGGACGGAATTTTCGTTCCGGTTGAGTACGCCCCGTGCGCCTGCGCCGGGGCGTTTGTTTTGCCCAGCCCCTTCTGCGCGGTCCTCATCACCCGGAAGGAGGCCGAGGCTCATGGCGACGTCTGACAAGAACGCAGCCGTTGCGGAGATCACGGAGAAGCTCCGCGACTCCCACGCAGCTGTTGTGACTTCTTACACCGGACTGACTGTGGCGCAGCTCAAGGAGCTGCGTCGTTCTCTCGGCGAGAACGCTCAGTACCGTGTGGTGAAGAACACGCTGACCAAGATCGCGGCCAAGGAGGCCGGGATTCAGCTGGACGAGCACCTCAAGGGCTCGACCGCTGTTGCCTTCGTGACCGGTGACCCGGTCACGGCGGCGAAGGGTCTTCGTGACTTCGCCAAGGAGAACCCCTCTCTCGTCATCAAGGGCGGTGTCCTTGACGGCAAGGCACTGTCTGCCGACGAGATCAAGAAGCTTGCGGACCTTGAGTCCCGTGAGGTTCTGCTCGCCAAGCTGGCGGGAGCGATGAAGGCGTCCACGGCCAAGGCCGCGGCGACCCTCCAGGCCCCGCTCACGAAGTTCGCCCGCACCGCGGACGCGCTTCGCAGCAAGGTCGAGCAGGGCGGTGCCGGTACGCCGGCTCCCGCCGAGGCTGCCGAGTAATCACTCGGACGCCCAGCGGGCCCGAAGTACGCCCGCCAGACATGTACATCCGGCACCAGCCGAATTAGTGGAAGGACCGCCACCATGGCGAAGCTCAGCCAGGAAGACCTGCTCGCGCAGTTCGAGGAGATGACCCTCATCGAGCTCTCCGAGTTCGTGAAGGCGTTCGAGGACAAGTTCGACGTCGAGGCCGCCGCCCCGGTCGCCGTTGCCGCCGCCGGTGCCCCGGGCGCCCCGGCCGCCGAGGCCGTCGAGGAGCAGGACGAGTTCGACGTCATCCTCACCGGTGCGGGCGACAAGAAGATCCAGGTCATCAAGGTCGTGCGTGAGCTGACCTCCCTGGGCCTGAAGGAGGCCAAGGACCTCGTCGACGGCACCCCGAAGCCGGTCCTCGAGAAGGTCGCCAAGGAGGCCGCCGACAAGGCTGCCGAGTCCCTCAAGGCCGCCGGCGCCTCCGTCGAGGTCAAGTGACTTCACTGAGTCTCCGACTCACGTCCTGAGCGCCTGAGGCGTCAGGGACACCAGCCAAGGGCGATCACCCATGCGGGTGGTCGCCCTTCGGCGTGCTCGTCACAGCTGCATTGCCTCGCGCCTGCGTGCGAGTATGGTGATCTTCGTTGCCCGGACCTGCCCCCATGTGACGATCTCCCAGAGGTGGGGGGCCTTGACGAACCGGACGCGGCGCGCAATTCTCGGGACGCGACGCAGAAGCGATCCAGGGTTCGAGGCATGGATCGCCGACGAAGAGGGAAGCATCGGTGTGCGCCACTGGCGCAGGGCTTTCGGCAGGCGCAGGGCATTGAGAAGAACAAACGAGGGCTTCCTCCGGTGCGGAGGACATGACCTCCCGGAGGGAGAAGATCGGTATCACGGTGCTGAACCGGTCTCCGGAAACTCGCTCTGGACATCAGTGGGCCGAGTGGCTACACTGACCCTTTGCGCTGCCTGTTAGCTGCTCCCTGCCCGTCACCAGGGGCATACCCGAGCCCGAGCAAAGCTGAAGAACCGCCCTGACCTGGGCTCTCCCTCAGTCTGTTCGGTTCGGGACCGGTACGCGCGTAGTGAGTCCGAGCCCTCGGAAGGACCCCCTCTTGGCCGCCTCGCGCAACGCCTCGACTGCCAATACGAACAACGGCGACAGCACCGCCCCGCTGCGCATCTCTTTTGCGAAGATCAAGGAGCCCCTCGGGGTTCCGAACCTCCTTGCGCTGCAGACCGAAAGCTTCGACTGGCTGCTCGGCAATGCCGCATGGAAGGGTCGCGTCGAGGCTGCGCTGGAGAGTGGGCAGGAAGTCCCCACCAAGTCCGGTCTGGAAGAGATCTTCGAAGAGATCTCCCCGATCGAGGACTTCTCCGGGTCGATGTCGCTGACGTTCCGCGACCACCGCTTCGAGCCCCCGAAGAACTCCATCGACGAGTGCAAGGAGCGCGACTTCACGTACGCCGCTCCGCTCTTCGTCACCGCTGAGTTCACGAACAACGAGACCGGCGAGATCAAGTCCCAGACGGTCTTCATGGGCGACTTCCCGCTCATGACCAACAAGGGAACCTTCTGCATCAACGGCACCGAGCGTGTCGTCGTCTCGCAGCTGGTCCGCTCGCCGGGCGTGTACTTCGACAGCTCCATCGACAAGACGTCCGACAAGGACATCTTCTCCGCCAAGATCATCCCGTCCCGGGGTGCCTGGCTGGAGATGGAGATCGACAAGCGCGACATGGTCGGTGTGCGCATCGACCGTAAGCGTAAGCAGTCCGTGACCGTCCTGCTCAAGGCGCTCGGGTGGACCACCGAGCAGATCCTTGAGGAGTTCGGCGAGTACGAGTCGATGCGCGCCACCCTGGAGAAGGACCACACCCAGGGTCAGGACGACGCGCTGCTCGACATCTACCGCAAGCTGCGCCCGGGCGAGCCGCCGACCCGTGAGGCCGCGCAGACGCTGCTCGAGAACCTCTACTTCAACCCCAAGCGCTACGACCTCGCGAAGGTCGGCCGCTACAAGGTGAACAAGAAGCTCGGCGGCGACGAGCCGCTCGACGCCGGTGTGCTGACCACCGATGACGTCATCGCCACGATCAAGTACCTGGTCAAGCTGCACGCCGGCGAGACCGAGACGATCGGCGAGAACGGCAACTCCATCGTTGTCGAGACCGACGACATCGACCACTTCGGCAACCGTCGTCTGCGCAACGTCGGCGAGCTCATCCAGAACCAGGTCCGTACGGGTCTGGCGCGTATGGAGCGCGTCGTGCGGGAGCGCATGACGACCCAGGACGTCGAGGCGATCACGCCGCAGACCCTGATCAACATCCGGCCGGTCGTCGCCTCCATCAAGGAGTTCTTCGGCACCAGCCAGCTGTCGCAGTTCATGGACCAGACCAACCCGCTGTCGGGTCTGACCCACAAGCGTCGTCTCTCGGCGCTGGGCCCGGGTGGTCTCTCCCGTGAGCGGGCCGGTCTGGACGTCCGTGACGTGCACCCCTCGCACTACGGCCGCATGTGCCCGATTGAGACCCCTGAAGGTCCCAACATTGGTCTCATCGGCTCGCTGGCCTCCTACGGCCGGGTCAACGTCTTCGGCTTCATCGAGACGCCGTACCGCAAGGTCGTCGACGGCCAGGTCACGGAGGAGGTGGACTACCTCACCGCTGACGAGGAGGACCGCTTCCTGATCGCCCAGGCCAACGCGAAGCTCTCCGAGGACATGCGGTTCTCCGAGCAGCGTGTCCTGGTCCGCCGTCGTGGCGGCGAGGTCGACCTGGTCCCCGCCGACGAGGTCGACTTCATGGACGTCTCGCCGCGCCAGATGGTGTCGGCCGCGACCGCCATGATCCCGTTCCTCGAGCACGACGACGCCAACCGCGCGCTCATGGGATCGAACATGATGCGCCAGGCCGTTCCGCTGATCAAGGCGGAGTCGCCGCTGGTCGGCACCGGCATGGAGTACCGCTGTGCGGTCGACGCCGGTGACGTCATCAAGGCGGAGAAGGACGGTGTGGTCCAGGAGGTCTCCGCGGACTACATCACCGTCGCCAACGACGACGGCACGTACACCACGTACCGCGTCGCCAAGTTCACCCGCTCCAACCAGGGCACCTCCTTCAACCAGAAGGTCGTCGTGGACGAGGGCGCGCGGGTCATCGAGGGCCAGGTCCTCGCCGACGGTCCGTCCACGGACGAAGGCGAGATGGCGCTCGGCAAGAACCTGCTCGTCGCGTTCATGCCGTGGGAGGGCCACAACTACGAGGACGCGATCATCCTGTCGCAGCGCCTCGTGCAGGACGACGTCCTCTCCTCGATCCACATCGAGGAGCACGAGGTCGACGCCCGTGACACCAAGCTGGGCCCCGAGGAGATCACCCGGGACATCCCGAACGTCTCCGAGGAGGTCCTCTCCGACCTCGACGAGCGCGGCATCATCCGGATCGGTGCCGAGGTCGTCGCCGGCGACATCCTCGTCGGCAAGGTCACGCCCAAGGGTGAGACCGAGCTGACCCCCGAGGAGCGCCTGCTCCGCGCGATCTTCGGTGAGAAGGCGCGCGAGGTGCGCGACACCTCGCTGAAGGTGCCGCACGGTGAGATCGGCAAGGTCATCGGTGTCCGCGTCTTCGACCGCGAAGAGGGCGACGAGCTGCCCCCGGGCGTGAACCAGCTGGTCCGCGTCTACGTCGCCCAGAAGCGCAAGATCACCGACGGTGACAAGCTCGCCGGCCGGCACGGCAACAAGGGCGTCATCTCGAAGATCCTGCCGGTCGAGGACATGCCGTTCCTGGAGGACGGCACCCCGGTCGACATCATCCTCAACCCGCTGGGTGTCCCGTCCCGAATGAACCCGGGTCAGGTCCTGGAGATCCACCTCGGCTGGCTCGCCAGCCAGGGCTGGAAGGTCGAGGGTGTCGAGGAGGAGTGGAAGAAGCGTCTCCACTCGATCTCCGCCGACGAGGTCGCCCCCGGCTCCAACGTCGCCACCCCGGTGTTCGACGGTGCGCGCGAGGACGAGATCTCCGGTCTCTTCGAGTCGACGATCCCCAACCGTGACGGTGAGCGGATGGTCAAGGGCTCCGGCAAGGCGCGGCTGTTCGACGGCCGCTCCGGTGAGCCGTTCCCGGACCCGATCTCGATCGGGTACATGTACATCCTCAAGCTGCACCACCTGGTCGACGACAAGCTCCACGCGCGTTCGACCGGTCCGTACTCGATGATCACCCAGCAGCCGCTGGGTGGTAAGGCTCAGTTCGGTGGCCAGCGGTTCGGTGAGATGGAGGTGTGGGCGCTGGAGGCATACGGCGCCGCATACGCCCTCCAGGAGCTGCTGACGATCAAGTCCGACGACGTGACCGGCCGCGTGAAGGTCTACGAGGCCATCGTCAAGGGCGAGAACATCCCCGAGCCCGGCATTCCCGAGTCCTTCAAGGTGCTCATCAAGGAAATGCAGTCCCTGTGCCTCAACGTGGAGGTGCTGTCCTCGGACGGCATGTCCATCGAGATGCGCGACACCGACGAGGACGTCTTCCGCGCTGCGGAGGAGCTCGGCATCGACCTGTCCCGGCGCGAGCCGAGCAGCGTCGAAGAGGTCTGACGGGAGTTCGGCCGGGGAGCCAGTGATGGCTCCCCCGGCCGGCCCCAGGACCCCCGTTTCAGACCCCAAGACTTACAACCCTGAGAGGGATTGACGCATAGTGCTCGACGTCAACTTCTTCGATGAGCTCCGGATCGGTCTGGCTACCGCTGACGACATCCGTCAGTGGAGCCACGGCGAGGTCAAGAAGCCCGAGACCATCAACTACCGCACGCTCAAGCCCGAAAAGGACGGACTCTTCTGCGAGAAGATCTTCGGTCCGACCCGGGACTGGGAGTGCTACTGCGGTAAGTACAAGCGCGTCCGCTTCAAGGGCATCATCTGCGAGCGCTGCGGCGTCGAGGTCACTCGCGCCAAGGTGCGGCGTGAGCGGATGGGCCACATCGAGCTGGCCGCTCCCGTCACCCACATCTGGTACTTCAAGGGCGTGCCGAGCCGGCTGGGCTACCTGCTGGACCTCGCGCCCAAGGACCTCGAGAAGGTCATCTACTTCGCCGCCTACATGATCACGTGGGTGGACGAGGAGCGCCGTACGCGCGACCTGCCCTCGCTGGAGGCGCACGTCTCCGTCGAGCGTCAGCAGATCGAGCAGCGCCGCGACTCCGACCTGGAGGCCCGCGCCAAGAAGCTCGAGACCGACCTGGCCGAGCTGGAGGCCGAGGGCGCCAAGGCGGACGTCCGCCGCAAGGTGCGCGAGGGTGCCGAGCGTGAGATGAAGCAGCTGCGTGACCGTGCGCAGCGCGAGATCGACCGTCTCGACGAGGTCTGGAACCGCTTCAAGAACCTCAAGGTCCAGGACCTCGAGGGCGACGAGCTGCTCTACCGCGAGCTGCGGGACCGCTTCGGCACGTACTTCGACGGCTCCATGGGTGCCGCTGCCCTGCAGAAGCGCCTGGAGACCTTCGACCTCGACGAGGAGGCCGAGCGCCTCCGCGAGATCATCCGTACCGGCAAGGGCCAGAAGAAGACCCGTGCGCTCAAGCGCCTCAAGGTCGTCTCCGCCTTCCTGCAGACCCGCAACAGCCCCAAGGGCATGGTGCTGGACTGCATCCCGGTGATCCCGCCGGACCTGCGTCCGATGGTGCAGCTGGACGGTGGCCGCTTCGCGACCTCCGACCTGAACGACCTGTACCGCCGTGTGATCAACCGCAACAACCGCCTCAAGCGGCTTCTCGACCTCGGCGCGCCCGAGATCATCGTGAACAACGAGAAGCGGATGCTGCAGGAGGCCGTCGACGCGCTGTTCGACAACGGCCGCCGCGGTCGCCCGGTCACCGGTCCCGGTAACCGCCCGCTGAAGTCCCTCAGCGACATGCTGAAGGGTAAGCAGGGCCGCTTCCGTCAGAACCTGCTCGGTAAGCGAGTCGACTACTCGGCACGTTCCGTCATCGTCGTCGGCCCGCAGCTCAAGCTGCACCAGTGCGGTCTGCCCAAGGCCATGGCGCTGGAGCTCTTCAAGCCGTTCGTGATGAAGCGCCTGGTGGACCTCAACCACGCGCAGAACATCAAGAGCGCGAAGCGCATGGTCGAGCGCGGCCGCACGGTCGTCTACGACGTGCTCGAAGAGGTCATCGCCGAGCACCCGGTGCTGCTGAACCGTGCACCCACCCTGCACCGTCTGGGCATCCAGGCCTTCGAGCCGCAGCTGGTCGAGGGCAAGGCCATTCAGATTCACCCGCTCGTCTGCACCGCGTTCAACGCGGACTTCGACGGTGACCAGATGGCCGTCCACCTCCCGCTGTCCGCGGAGGCCCAGGCCGAGGCCCGCATCCTGATGCTGTCCTCGAACAACATCCTCAAGCCGGCCGACGGCCGTCCGGTCACCATGCCGACCCAGGACATGGTGCTCGGCCTCTTCTTCCTCACCACGGATGAAGAGGAGCGCAAGGTCATCGGTGAGGGCCGGGCGTTCGGCTCGACCGCCGAGGCGATCATGGCGTTCGACGCCAAGGAGCTCTCGCTCCAGGCGAAGGTCGACATCCGCTTCCCGATCGGCACCGTCCCGCCGCGTGGCTGGACCCCGCCGCTTCCGGAGGAGGGCGAGCCCGAGTGGCAGCCCGGTGACAGCTTCCGGCTGCGGACGACCCTGGGCCGTGCGCTCTTCAACGAGCTGCTGCCCGAGGACTACCCGTTCGTCGACTACTCGGTGGGCAAGAAGCAGCTCTCCGCGATCGTCAACGACCTGGCAGAGCGCTACCCGAAGGTCATCGTGGCGGCGACGCTCGACAACCTGAAGGCGGCCGGCTTCCACTGGGCGACCCGTTCCGGCGTCACCGTCGCCGTCTCGGACATCGTCGTCCCGGAGGCCAAGAAGGCCATCGTCGCGGGCTACGAGGCCCAGGACGAGAAGGTCCAGAAGCAGTACGAGCGCGGTCTGATCACCAAGGACGAGCGCACGCAGGAGCTCATCAACATCTGGACCAAGGCGACCAATGAGGTCTCCGAGGCGATGAATGAGAACTTCCCCAAGACGAACCCCATCTTCATGATGGTTGACTCGGGTGCCCGAGGAAACATGATGCAGATGCGGCAGATCGCCGGTATGCGTGGTCTGGTGTCGAACGCCAAGAACGAGACCATCCCGCGTCCGATCAAGGCGTCGTTCCGCGAGGGTCTGTCCGTGCTGGAGTACTTCATCTCCACCCACGGTGCCCGTAAGGGTCTGGCGGACACCGCCCTTCGTACCGCCGACTCCGGTTACCTCACCCGTCGTCTGGTCGACGTCTCCCAGGACGTCATCATTCGCGAGGAGGACTGCGGCACCGAGCGTGGTCTCAAGCTGCGGATCGCCTCGAAGGGTGCGGACGGCGTCCTGCGCAAGGCGGACGACGTCGAGTCCAGCGTCTACGCACGGATGCTGGCCGAGGACGTCGTCGTCGACGGCAAGGTCGTCGCGCCGGCCAACGTGGACCTCGGTGACGTGCTCATCGACGCGCTGGTCAACGCGGGCGTCGAGGAGGTCAAGACCCGTTCGGTCCTGACCTGTGAGTCCGCGGTCGGCACCTGTGCCTTCTGCTACGGCCGTTCGCTGGCCACCGGCAAGCTGGTCGACATCGGTGAGGCGGTCGGCATCATCGCCGCCCAGTCCATCGGTGAGCCCGGCACCCAGCTGACGATGCGTACCTTCCACACCGGTGGTGTGGCCGGTGACGACATCACCCTGGGTCTGCCGCGTGTCGTCGAGCTCTTCGAGGCCCGTACGCCCAAGGGTGTCGCCCCGATCTCGGAGGCGGCCGGCCGCGTCCGGATCGAGGAGACCGAGAAGACCAAGAAGGTCGTCGTCACCCCGGACGACGGCAGCGACGAGATGGCGTACGGCGTCTCCAAGCGTGCCCGTCTCCTGGTCGGCGAGGGCGACCACGTCACGGTCGGCCAGCCGATGACCGTGGGTGCCGTCAACCCGCACGACGTGCTGCGGATCCTCGGCCAGCGTGCCGTCCAGGTCCACCTGGTCGGCGAGGTCCAGAAGGTCTACAACAGCCAGGGCGTGGCGATCCACGACAAGCACATCGAGATCATCATCCGGCAGATGCTGCGCCGTGTGACGATCATCGAGTCCGGCGACGCGGAGCTGCTGCCGGGTGAGCTGGTGGAGCGCACGAAGTTCGAGGGTGAGAACCGTCGGGTCGTGGCGGAGGGTGGCCACCCGGCCTCCGGCCGTCCGCAGCTGATGGGTATCACCAAGGCTTCGCTGGCGACGGAATCCTGGCTGTCGGCCGCCTCCTTCCAGGAGACGACCCGAGTGCTGACGGACGCGGCGATCAACGCCAAGTCCGACTCGCTCATCGGCCTCAAGGAGAACGTCATCATCGGTAAGCTCATCCCGGCCGGTACGGGCCTGTCCCGCTACCGCAACATCCGGGTCGAGCCCACCGAGGAGGCCAAGGCCGCGATGTACTCGGCCGTCGGTTACGACGACATCGACTACTCGCCCTTCGGCACCGGCTCCGGCCAGGCGGTCCCGCTGGAGGACTACGACTACGGTCCGTACAACCAGTAAGCCTGGTCCGTACGACAACGACAGGGCGGCCATCCCTTACGGGGTGGCCGCCCTGCGGCGTGTGGGGCCGGCATCGTGCGGTGTCCCCGCGGTCTTGGGCCGCGCGAGGGAACTCGTCCGCCCATCTCTGCGTCTGTGATGAGAAGATGGGGAGAACTGTCGAGCGGGGGGAGGTTCGCGAAGTGGCATTCCAGCCGTGGCAGGGTGGGCAGCCTGCTCAGCCGTCGAATCAGGTGCCTGTCATGCGTGCCTCGCACGCCGATCGTGAGCGTGCGGTCGATGTGCTCAAGGCGGGATTCGCCGAGGGGCGGCTGCAACAGTCGGAGTACGAGCAGCGGATCACGCGGGCCTACCACGCACAGACCCATGCCGAACTCCAGATGCTGGTCGCGGACCTGCCGCAGGGACCGGTGCCGCAGGCGCAGTTCCTGCCGCAGCGACCGGTGCCGGCGACGTTCATGCCGATGCAGATGCCGCCTCCGGTATCGACGAACGGCTCGGCGACCGGCGCGCTGGTCTGCGGGATCATGACGCCGGTGACGTGGGGGCTGACGGCGATCCCGGCCGTGATCCTGGGACACAAGGCGCGCGCCGAGATCCGCCGTACCGGCGAGCGCGGAGACGGACAGGCCCTCGCGGGGCTGGTGCTCGGCTGGCTGGGCATCGGCGGCTGGTCGCTGTTCTTCCTGCTGTCGGTCCTCCTGGCCGTGGCCCGTCTCTAGGGCCTGCCCGGCGCCTCGGGTGGGCCGTGCGGGGGCAGCAGCGGGCACGCGGTGCCTTCTTCCGTACGGCCGTAGATCGCACTACGGTGGCCGCAACGCCGTGTGGAGTCCGGCGTGTCCTTCGCGTGTGCATTTGTTTTGACCGCAGCCAATGCGGTAGGTACGCTCTGACCTTGTGCCTGGGGTGTCCCTGGGCTGCCGTGCGCGCAATCTCCCGAGCTTTCGGCCGGGAGTGCCCTCAGTACGGAAGCCAGGTTTTGACACCGCAATCTGCCGCCACGCTCGTTCCAGCGAGGGATCGGACTGCAGTATTCGACACACCCGACCGCGTGGGTCGGGGAAGTTCCAGGTTAGCTTTACCGAGACTGGCACACAGAAACCGGAGAAACGGTGCCTACGATCCAGCAGCTGGTCCGCAAGGGCCGGCAGGACAAGGTCGAGAAGAACAAGACGCCCGCGCTCGAGGGTTCCCCCCAGCGCCGTGGCGTCTGCACGCGTGTTTTCACGACCACCCCGAAGAAGCCGAACTCGGCCCTGCGTAAGGTCGCGCGTGTGCGTCTGACCAGCGGGATCGAGGTCACCGCTTACATTCCGGGTGAGGGCCACAACCTGCAGGAGCACTCGATCGTGCTCGTGCGTGGTGGTCGTGTGAAGGACCTGCCGGGTGTTCGGTACAAGATCATCCGCGGCTCCCTCGACACGCAGGGCGTCAAGAACCGCAAGCAGGCTCGCAGCCGCTACGGCGCCAAGAAGGAGAAGTAAGAATGCCTCGTAAGGGCCCCGCCCCGAAGCGCCCGGTCATCATCGACCCGGTCTACGGTTCTCCTCTGGTGACCTCCCTCATCAACAAGGTGCTGCTGAACGGAAAGCGCTCCACCGCCGAGCGCATCGTTTACGGCGCCATGGAGGGTCTGCGCGAGAAGACCGGTAACGACCCGGTCATCACGCTCAAGCGCGCGCTCGAGAACATCAAGCCGACCCTTGAGGTCAAGTCCCGCCGTGTCGGTGGCGCGACCTACCAGGTCCCGGTCGAGGTCAAGCCCGGCCGCGCCGCCACGCTCTCGCTCCGCTGGCTCGTGGGCTACTCCCGCGCCCGCCGCGAGAAGACCATGACCGAGCGCCTCATGAACGAACTGCTCGACGCCTCCAACGGCCTCGGCGCTTCGGTCAAGAAGCGTGAGGACACGCACAAGATGGCCGAGTCCAACAAGGCCTTCGCGCACTACCGCTGGTAGTCGCAACCCACATCGAGACCGAGAGAAGATTGAGCCACTATGGCCACCACTTCGCTTGACCTGGCCAAGGTCCGCAATATTGGGATCATGGCCCACATCGACGCGGGCAAGACGACCACCACCGAGCGGATCCTGTTCTACACCGGTGTTTCGTACAAGATCGGTGAGGTCCACGACGGCGCTGCCACGATGGACTGGATGGAGCAGGAGCAGGAGCGCGGCATCACCATCACGTCTGCCGCGACGACCTGCCACTGGCCGCTGGAAGACGTCGACAACACCATCAACATCATCGACACCCCGGGCCACGTCGACTTCACGGTCGAGGTGGAGCGCTCGCTGCGCGTGCTCGACGGTGCGGTGACGGTGTTCGACGGCGTTGCCGGTGTCGAGCCCCAGTCCGAGACCGTGTGGCGTCAGGCGGACCGCTACGGCGTGCCGCGTATCTGCTTCGTCAACAAGCTCGACCGTACGGGTGCCGAGTTCCACCGCTGCGTCGACATGATCACGGATCGCCTTGGCGCGACCCCGATCGTCATGCAGCTGCCGATCGGCACCGAGATGGACTTCAAGGGTGTCGTCGACCTCGTCACGATGAAGGCCCTGGTCTGGTCGGCCGAGGCTGCCAAGGGCGAGATGTACGACACCGTCGACATCCCGGACACCCACATCGAGGCGGCCGACGAGTGGCGCGGCAAGCTGCTCGAGGCCGTTGCCGAGAACGATGAAGAGGTCATGGAGCTGTACCTCGAGGGCCAGGAGCCCACCGAGGAGCAGCTCTACGCGGCGATCCGCCGGATCACCATCGCTTCGGGCAAGGCCGAGAACACCACCGTCACCCCGGTGTTCTGCGGTACCGCGTTCAAGAACAAGGGTGTGCAGCCGCTGCTCGACGCGGTCGTGCGCTACCTCCCCTCCCCGTTGGACGTCGAGGCCATTGAGGGCCACGCGGTCAACGACCCGGAAGAGGTCATCAAGCGCAAGCCGTCCGAGGACGAGCCGCTTTCCGCCCTGGCGTTCAAGATTGCGAGCGACCCCCACCTGGGCAAGCTCACCTTCATCCGGGTGTACTCGGGCCGCCTTGAGGCCGGCTCGCAGGTGCAGAACTCGGTGAAGGGCAAGAAGGAGCGCATCGGCAAGATCTACCGGATGCACGCGAACAAGCGTGAGGAGATCGAGTCGGTGGGTGCCGGTGACATCGTCGCCGTCATGGGTCTGAAGCAGACCACCACCGGTGAGACCCTCTGTGACTCCGCCAACCAGGTCATCCTGGAGTCGATGGAGTTCCCGGCCCCGGTCATCCAGGTCGCCATTGAGCCCAAGTCCAAGGGCGACCAGGAGAAGCTGGGTGTCGCCATCCAGCGTCTCGCCGAAGAGGACCCCTCGTTCCAGGTGCACACCGACGAGGAGACCGGCCAGACCATCATCGCGGGTATGGGCGAGCTGCACCTCGACGTGCTGGTCGACCGTATGAAGCGCGAGTTCCGGGTCGAGGCCAACGTCGGCAAGCCGCAGGTCGCCTACCGCGAGACCCTGCGCAAGCCGGTCGAGCGTCTCGACTACACGCACAAGAAGCAGACTGGTGGTTCCGGCCAGTTCGCGAAGGTGCAGATCGCGATCGCGCCGCTCGAGGGCGACGGGTACGAGTTCGAGAACAAGGTCACCGGTGGCCGTATCCCGCGGGAGTACATCCCGTCCGTGGACGCGGGCTGCCAGGAGGCCATGGAGTTCGGTGTTCTCGCCGGCTACCCGCTGACCGGTGTCAAGGTCACGCTCCTCGACGGTGCCTTCCACGAGGTCGACTCGTCCGAGATGGCGTTCAAGATCGCCGGTTCGATGGCCTTCAAGGAGGCCGCCCGCAAGGCCTCCCCGGCCCTGCTCGAGCCGATGATGAAGGTCGAGGTCACCACGCCCGAGGACTACATGGGCGACGTGATCGGCGACATCAACTCCCGCCGTGGTCTGATCCAGTCCATGGAGGAGCGCAGTGGCGCCAAGCTCGTCGTGGGCCTGGTTCCGCTCTCGGAGATGTTCGGCTACGTCGGAGACCTCCGCAGCAAGACGTCGGGTCGCGCAAGCTACTCGATGCAGTTCGACTCCTACGCCGAGGTTCCCCGGAACGTCGCCGAGGAGATCATCGCGAAGGCCAAGGGCGAGTAAGTCCCGTCTCCCGAGAGTCGGAACACGCTTTAGGCTTGACACCGTCTGACGGGGCAATCCCCGCATCCGTGAGGATTGCCCCGTCAGCCGGCACCCCAGCAAAGATCACCTGGCGCCGATGAGTAAGGCGTACAGAACCACTCCACAGGAGGACCCCAGTGGCGAAGGCGAAGTTCGAGCGGACTAAGCCGCACGTCAACATCGGCACCATCGGTCACATTGACCACGGTAAGACGACCCTTACGGCCGCCATTACCAAGGTGCTGCATGACGCGTACCCGGACCTGAACGAGGCCTCGGCCTTCGACCAGATCGACAAGGCTCCTGAGGAGCGCCAGCGCGGTATCACCATCTCCATCGCGCACGTCGAGTACCAGACGGAGAACCGTCACTACGCCCACGTCGACTGCCCCGGTCACGCGGACTACATCAAGAACATGATCACGGGTGCGGCGCAGATGGACGGCGCCATCCTCGTGGTCGCCGCGACCGACGGCCCGATGCCGCAGACCAAGGAGCACGTGCTCCTGGCCCGCCAGGTCGGCGTTCCGTACATCGTTGTCGCCCTGAACAAGGCCGACATGGTGGACGACGAGGAGATCCTGGAGCTTGTCGAGCTCGAGGTCCGTGAGCTCCTCTCCGAGTACGAGTTCCCCGGCGACGACGTTCCGGTCGTCAAGGTCTCGGCGCTCAAGGCGCTCGAGGGCGACAAGGAGTGGGGCGACTCCGTCCTCAAGCTCATGGCCGCCGTCGACGAGTCGATCCCGCAGCCCGAGCGCGACGTCGACAAGCCGTTCCTGATGCCGATCGAGGACGTCTTCACGATCACCGGCCGTGGCACCGTTGTCACCGGTCGTATCGAGCGTGGTGTCCTCAAGGTCAACGAGACCGTCGACATCATCGGCATCAAGACCGAGAAGACCACCACCACGGTCACCGGTATCGAGATGTTCCGGAAGCTCCTCGACGAGGGCCAGGCCGGTGAGAACGTCGGTCTGCTCCTCCGCGGCATCAAGCGCGAGGACGTCGAGCGCGGCCAGGTCATCATCAAGCCGGGTTCGGTCACGCCGCACACCTCCTTCGAGGCCCAGGCGTACATCCTGTCGAAGGACGAGGGTGGCCGTCACACCCCGTTCTTCAACAACTACCGCCCGCAGTTCTACTTCCGTACCACGGACGTGACCGGCGTCGTGACCCTCCCCGAGGGCACCGAGATGGTCATGCCGGGCGACAACACTGAGATGACCGTTGAGCTCATCCAGCCCGTCGCGATGGAAGAGGGCCTGAAGTTCGCCATCCGTGAGGGTGGCCGGACCGTCGGCGCCGGCCAGGTCACCAAGATCACGAAGTAATTTCGCTGATCCGGTTGATCCGGTCGTAGCTCCCCGGAGCTCACAAGGAGCCCCGTCCGCCATCAGGTGGGCGGGGCTCCTTGACAGTTGGGCCCCGATTGGCCTTGGGCGTGCCGGGTATGGCACACTGTCCAGGTTGCTCGGTTGAGTGCCGATGCTGCGCGCCTCCCGCCGGGAGGACTGGAAGCGAGTCCCAGGTATTCGTCGTCCCTTCTCAGGGCCGGAAATACGGGAATCTTCCGGGAAGCGTCAGCGGGGTGCCTCGGCCAGGCGCCCGGTGGGTGTTCTTCCCCTGCCTTCTCCTTCTTGAAGGATCCCTCTTGTGGGGATTTACGAGAAGGGGTGCGACACGCCCGACCGCGTGGGTCGGAGAAGAACGGCGCTTCGGATGGAGCGCAGCGCACCGGGTCCCAGAGCGTTACGAGAGACAGGACTACGAAGTAGCCATGGCGGGACAGAAGATCCGCATCCGGCTCAAGGCCTACGACCACGAGGTCATCGACTCCTCGGCGAAGAAGATCGTCGAGACGGTGACCCGCACTGGTGCGTCGGTCGCGGGCCCGGTGCCGCTGCCCACTGAAAAGAACGTGTACTGCGTCATCAAGTCGCCGCACAAGTACAAGGACTCGCGCGAGCACTTCGAGATGCGCACGCACAAGCGCCTGATCGACATCCTCGACCCGACGCCCAAGACCGTTGACTCGCTGATGCGCCTGGACCTTCCGGCCGGCGTTGACATCGAGATCAAGCTCTGAGAGGCGCGGAAGAGATGGCTAAGCAGATCAAGGGCATCCTGGGCGAGAAGCTCGGCATGACCCAGGTCTGGGACGAGAACAACCGTGTCGTCCCGGTCACTGTGGTCAAGGCCGGCCCCTGTGTCGTTACCCAGGTGCGCACCAATGACCAGGACGGTTACGACTCCGTCCAGATCGCCTTCGGCGAGATCGACCCGCGCAAGGTGAACAAGCCCCTCAAGGGCCACTTCGCGAAGGCCGACGTCACCCCCCGTCGTCACCTCGTCGAGGTCCGTACTCCCGATGCCGGCGAGTACACCCTCGGCCAGGAGCTGACCGCTGAGACCTTCGAGTCCGGCGTCAAGGTGGACGTGACCGGCAAGAGCAAGGGCAAGGGCTTCGCCGGTGTCATGAAGCGTCACGGCTTCCATGGCGGCAAGGCGTCCCACGGTGCCCACCGTGTGCACCGTAAGCCGGGCTCCATCGGTGGCTGCGCCACCCCGGGCCGCGTGTTCAAGGGCATGCGGATGGCCGGCCGTATGGGCAATGAGCGGGTCACCACCCAGAACCTGACCGTCCACGCCGTTGACGCGGAGAAGGGTCTGCTGCTCATCAAGGGCGCAGTTCCTGGTCCGAACGGCGGCCTCGTCCTGGTCCGTACCGCGGCCAAGGGGGCCTGAGGTAACCGATGAGCACCATTGACATCCTTTCGCCGGCAGGCGACAAGGCCGGTACCGTCGAGCTCCCCACGGAGATCTTCGACGCGAAGGTCAGCATTCCGCTGATCCACCAGGTCGTTGTCGCACAGCTGGCCGCGGCCCGTCAGGGCACGCACAAGACCAAGACTCGCGGCGAGGTCCGCGGCGGTGGCAAGAAGCCGTACCGCCAGAAGGGCACCGGCCGGGCGCGTCAGGGTTCTACCCGTGCGCCGCAGTTCGCCGGCGGTGGCATCGTCCACGGCCCCGTGCCGCGTGACTACAGCCAGCGGACCCCGAAGAAGATGAAGGCCGCCGCCCTGCGCGGTGCCCTCACCGACCGGGCCCGCAACAGCCGCATCCACGTCGTTTCCGGCGTGGTCGAGGGCGACATCTCCACGAAGGCCGCCAAGACTCTCCTCGGCAAGGTCAGCGAGCGCAAGAACGTGCTCCTGGTCGTCGAGCGCAGCGACGAGGCCGCGTGGCTGTCCGCCCGCAACCTGCCCCAGGTTCACATCCTGGAGCCGGGCCAGCTGAACACGTACGACGTGCTCGTCTCCGACGACGTGGTCTTCACCAAGGCCGCCTTCGAGTCCTTCGTGTCTGGCCCCAAGGCCGCTGAGACCGAAGGGAGCGACGCCTGATGACTGAGGCCGTCGTCACCAGCAAGACCTTCTCGGACCCGCGTGACGTGCTCGTCAAGCCGGTTGTCTCGGAGAAGAGCTACGCGCTGCTGGACGAGAACAAGTACACGTTCATCGTCGCGCCCGGCAGCAACAAGACCCAGATCAAGCAGGCCGTCGAGGCGGTCTTCTCGGTCAAGGTCACCGGGGTCAACACGATCAACCGGCAGGGCAAGCGCAAGCGCACCCGCACCGGTTACGGCAAGCGTGCGAACACCAAGCGCGCCATCGTGACCCTCGCCGAGGGCGACCGTATCG
Organism: Streptomyces sp. 2323.1; assembly: GCF_900221035.1. Taxonomy (NCBI): domain Bacteria; kingdom Bacillati; phylum Actinomycetota; class Actinomycetes; order Kitasatosporales; family Streptomycetaceae; genus Streptomyces; species Streptomyces sp. 2323.1. The sequence continues at coordinate 4,501,216 of NZ_LT907981.1, forward strand.
ACATCTTCGGCGGCCCGGTCTCCTAACGGAGTCCGAGTCGTCCGGAATCGGACGAGGACTGAGAAATGGGTATCCGCAAGTACAAGCCGACGACCCCGGGCCGTCGTGGCTCCAGCGTCGCCGACTTTGTCGAGATCACGCGGTCCACGCCGGAGAAGTCGCTGGTCCGCCCGCTGCACAGCAAGGGCGGCCGTAACAACGCCGGTCGTGTGACCGTTCGCCACCAGGGCGGTGGCCACAAGCGCGCCTACCGAGTGATCGACTTCCGTCGTCACGACAAGGACGGCGTGCCGGCCAAGGTCGCGCACATCGAGTACGACCCGAACCGCACCGCGCGCATCGCGCTCCTGCACTACGCAGACGGCGAGAAGCGCTACATCATCGCGCCCCGTGGCCTGGCCCAGGGTGCTCGGATTGAGAACGGCCCTGGCGCCGACATCAAGCCGGGCAACAACCTGCCGCTGCGTCACATCCCCGTGGGTACGACGATCCACGCGATCGAGCTGCGTCCGGGCGGCGGTGCGAAGTTCGCCCGCTCGGCCGGCGCCTCCGTGCAGCTGCTGGCGAAGGAGGGCGCAATGGCCCACCTTCGTATGCCGTCCGGTGAGATCCGCCTGGTCGACGTGCGCTGCCGCGCCACCGTCGGCGAGGTCGGCAACGCCGAGCAGTCGAACATCAACTGGGGTAAGGCCGGCCGTATGCGCTGGAAGGGCGTCCGCCCGACCGTGCGTGGTGTCGTGATGAACCCGGTTGACCACCCGCACGGTGGTGGTGAGGGCAAGACTTCCGGTGGTCGCCACCCGGTCTCGCCCTGGGGCCAGAAGGAGGGTCGTACTCGCTCGCCGAAGAAGGCCAGCAACAAGTACATCGTCCGCCGCCGCAAGACGAACAAGAAGCGCTAGGAGCGGGTTTAGATGCCGCGCAGTCTCAAGAAGGGGCCCTTCGTCGACGACCACCTTTCCAAGAAGGTGGATGGTCAGAACGATGCTGGCACCAAGAACGTCATCAAGACCTGGTCCCGCCGCTCCATGATCGTCCCGGCCATGCTCGGCCACACGATCGCGGTGCACGACGGCCGCAAGCACGTCCCGGTGTTCGTCACCGAGTCGATGGTCGGCCACAAGCTCGGCGAGTTTGCGCCGACCCGCACCTTCCGCGGCCACGAGAAGGACGACCGCAAGTCGCGTCGTCGCTGATCGACCGGAGTGCGAAGACTATGACTGACACCGAAGGGACAACCATGGAAGCCAGGGCCCAGGCGCGGTACATCCGCGTCACGCCCATGAAGGCCCGCCGCGTGGTGGACCTTATCCGTGGCATGGATGCCACGGAGGCTCAGGCGGTCCTGCGTTTCGCCCCGCAGGCCGCGAGCGTGCCGGTTGGCAAGGTGCTGGACAGCGCCATTGCCAACGCTGCACACAACTACGACCACACCGACGCCGGCAGCCTCGTTATTTCCGAGGCGTACGTCGACGAGGGCCCGACCCTGAAGCGGTTCCGTCCGCGTGCCCAGGGCCGTGCCTACCGGATCCGCAAGCGGACCAGCCACATCACCGTGGTCGTCAGCAGCAAGGAAGGAACCCGGTAATGGGCCAGAAGGTAAACCCGCACGGGTTCCGCCTCGGTGTGACCACGGACTTCAAGTCCCGCTGGTACGCCGACAAGCTGTACAAGGACTACGTCAAGGAAGACGTCGCCATTCGTCGCATGATGACGAAGGGCATGGAGCGCGCCGGTATCTCCAAGGTGGAGATCGAGCGCACCCGTGAGCGCGTCCGCGTTGACATCCACACCGCTCGTCCGGGCATCGTCATCGGCCGCCGCGGCGCCGAGGCGGACCGCATCCGCGGCGAGCTGGAGAAGCTGACCGGCAAGCAGGTTCAGCTGAACATCCTCGAGGTCAAGAACCCCGAGACCGACGCTCAGCTGGTGGCCCAGGCCGTCGCCGAGCAGCTGTCCTCCCGCGTCTCCTTCCGTCGCGCCATGCGTAAGAGCATGCAGTCGACGATGAAGGCCGGCGCCAAGGGCATCAAGATCCAGTGCGGTGGCCGTCTCGGCGGCGCCGAGATGTCCCGCTCGGAGTTCTACCGCGAGGGCCGTGTGCCCCTGCACACCCTCCGCGCGAACGTCGACTACGGCTTCTTCGAGGCCAAGACCACCTTCGGCCGCATCGGTGTGAAGGTCTGGATCTACAAGGGCGACGTCAAGAACATCGCCGAGGTTCGCGCCGAGAACGCTGCCGCCCGTGCGGGTAACCGCCCGGCCCGCGGTGGCGGCAACGACCGCCCGCGTCGCGGTGGCGGCGAGCGCGGTGGCCGCGGCGGCCGCAAGCCGCAGCAGCAGAGCGCCGCTGCCGAGGCCCCCAAGGCCGAGGCTGCAGCCGCTGCTCCGGCGGAGACCCCCGGAACGGAGGCCTGACCGACATGCTGATCCCTCGCAGGGTCAAGCACCGCAAGCAGCACCACCCGAAGCGCAGTGGTATGGCCAAGGGTGGCACCGAGCTGGCCTTCGGTGAGTACGGCATCCAGGCTGTGACGCCGGCCTACGTGACGAACCGGCAGATCGAGTCCGCTCGTATCGCCATGACCCGTCACATCAAGCGTGGCGGCAAGGTCTGGATCAACATTTACCCGGACCGCCCGCTCACGAAGAAGCCGGCCGAAACCCGCATGGGTTCCGGTAAGGGTTCTCCGGAGTGGTGGGTCGCGAACGTCAAGCCCGGTCGGGTGATGTTCGAGCTGTCCTTCCCGAACGAAAAGGTTGCCAAGGAGGCGCTGACCCGCGCCGCCCACAAGCTTCCGATGAAGTGCCGCATCGTGCGGCGCGAGGCAGGTGAGTCGTGATGGCGGCCGGTACCAAGGCGACCGAGCTGCGCGAGCTGAATGACGAGGACCTCGTCGGCAAGCTTCGTGAGGCCAAGGAGGAGCTGTTCAACCTCCGCTTCCAGGCGGCGACCGGACAGCTCGAGAACCACGGCCGGCTGAAGGCCGTCCGCAAGGACATCGCCCGGATCTACACCCTGATGCGTGAGCGCGAGCTGGGCATCGAGACGGTGGAGAGCGCCTGATGAGCGAGAAGAATGTGACTGAGACGAACGAGCGCGGTTTCCGCAAGACCCGTGAGGGTCTCGTCGTCAGCGACAAGATGGACAAGACCGTCGTCGTCGCTGTCGAGGACCGCGTCAAGCACGCGCTGTACGGCAAGGTCATCCGCCGTACGAACAAGCTCAAGGCGCACGACGAGCAGAACGCTGCCGGCGTCGGCGACCGCGTCCTCCTGATGGAGACCCGGCCGCTGTCCGCCACCAAGCGCTGGCGCATCGTCGAGATCCTCGAGAAGGCCAAGTAATCCCTCCTAGGGGGACCCCCTAGGAACAGTTCCGCCAGGCTCGGCGAGAAGCGCGAAGCACTCGCGCTTCTCGCCGGGAACCGGCAGACATTCAGGAGATAGACGTGATCCAGCAGGAGTCGCGACTGCGTGTCGCCGACAACACTGGTGCGAAGGAGATCCTTTGCATCCGTGTTCTCGGTGGTTCCGGTCGCCGCTACGCGGGCATCGGTGACGTCATCGTCGCCACCGTCAAGGATGCGATCCCCGGTGGCAACGTGAAGAAGGGTGACGTCGTCAAGGCGGTCATCGTTCGCACCGTCAAGGAGCGCCGCCGTCCGGACGGCTCGTACATCCGCTTCGACGAGAACGCGGCCGTCATCCTCAAGAACGATGGCGACCCCCGCGGCACCCGCATCTTCGGCCCCGTGGGCCGGGAGCTGCGCGAGAAGAAGTTCATGAAGATCATCTCGCTCGCGCCGGAGGTGCTGTAACCGATGAAGATCAAGAAGGGCGACCTGGTCCAGGTCATCACCGGTAAGGACAAGGGCAAGCAGGGCAAGGTCATCCAGGCCTTCCCCCGCGAGGACCGCGTCCTGGTCGAGGGTGTCAACCGGGTCAAGAAGCACACCAAGGCCGGACAGACCGCTCGTGGGTCGAAGACCGGCGGCATCGTGACGACCGAGGCCCCTGTCCACGTCAGCAACGTTCAGCTGGTCGTGGAGAAGGACGGGAACAAGGTCGTCACCCGCGTCGGATACCGCTTCGACGACGAGGGCAACAAGATCCGCGTTGCCAAGCGGACCGGTGAGGACATCTGATGACTGCCACCACCAACGCGCCGCGTCTCAAGACGCGCTACCGCGAAGAGATCGCCGGGAAGCTGAAGGACGAGTTCTCGCTCGAGAACGTCATGCAGATCCCCGGTCTGACCAAGATCGTGGTCAACATGGGTGTGGGCGACGCCGCCCGCGACTCCAAGCTGATCGAGGGCGCCATCCGCGACCTCACCACGATCACCGGCCAGAAGCCGGCCGTCACCAAGGCCCGTAAGTCCATCGCGCAGTTCAAGCTGCGTGAGGGCCAGCCGATCGGTGCCCACGTCACCCTCCGCGGTGACCGCATGTGGGAGTTCCTGGACCGTCTGCTGTCGCTCGCGCTGCCGCGCATCCGCGACTTCCGTGGTCTGTCCCCGAAGCAGTTCGACGGCCGGGGCAACTACACCTTCGGTCTCACGGAGCAGGTCATGTTCCACGAGATCGACCAGGACAAGATCGACCGCACCCGGGGTATGGACATCACCGTGGTCACCACGGCGACCAACGACGACGAGGGCCGCGCCCTCCTTCGTCACCTCGGCTTCCCGTTCAAGGAGGCGTGAGCGAGATGGCGAAGAAGGCTCTGATTGCCAAGGCTGCTCGCAAGCCGAAGTTCGGTGTGCGTGCGTACACGCGCTGCCAGCGCTGCGGCCGTCCGCACTCCGTCTACCGCAAGTTCGGCCTGTGCCGCGTGTGCCTTCGTGAGATGGCTCACCGTGGCGAGCTGCCGGGCGTGACCAAGAGCTCCTGGTAATCCCTTAGTTGGGATGACCAGAAGCTCTCGGTAAGCATTCGGTCGGCGGGCGCCCCGCCCCTTCTGTCCCGTAGGCTAGAAGGGTTTGGGCGCCCCGCCGCCCGAGACCGACCGCGGGCCGAGCCCGCATAACGTCGCTTACTACGCCGTAGGTCCCCGCGCCGCACCCGTCCCGACTCTGATCGGGGAGAGGGATGGCGCACATAGGAAACCCCGGCGAGAGAGGCCGAAGGCCAATTCATGACCATGACTGATCCCATCGCAGACATGCTGACCCGTCTGCGGAACGCGAACTCGGCGTACCACGACACCGTCGTGATGCCGCACAGCAAGATCAAGTCGCACATCGCGGAGATCCTCCAGCAGGAGGGTTACATCACCGGCTGGCGTGTCGAGGACGCAGAGGTTGGCAAGAACCTCGTCCTCGAGCTGAAGTTCGGCCCGAACCGCGAGCGCTCGATCGCCGGCATCAAGCGGATCTCGAAGCCGGGCCTCCGGGTCTACGCAAAGTCCACCAACCTGCCGAAGGTCCTCGGCGGCCTGGGCGTGGCGATCATCTCCACGTCCCACGGTCTCCTGACCGGTCAGCAGGCCAGCAAGAAGGGCGTGGGTGGGGAAGTCCTCGCCTACGTCTGGTAACCAGGGAACGGAGGAATAGCTAATGTCGCGCATTGGCAAGCTGCCCATCCAGGTTCCCGCTGGTGTGGACGTCACCATCGAGGGCCGCACGGTCGCGGTGAAGGGCCCCAAGGGTTCCCTCTCGCTCACCGTCTCGGCGCCCATCGAGGTCGCCAAGGGCGAAGGCGTGATCAACGTCTCCCGCCCGAACGACGAGCGTCAGAACAAGGCCCTGCACGGCCTGTCCCGCACGCTGGTGGCGAACATGATCACCGGCGTGACCCAGGGGCACACTAAGGCGCTCGAGATCAGCGGTGTCGGCTACCGCGTTCAGGCGAAGGGCTCCAACCTGGAGTTCGCGCTGGGCTACAGCCACCCCATCGTCGTCGAGGCGCCCGAGGGCATCTCCTTCAAGGTCGAGTCCCCGACCAAGCTCAGTGTCGAGGGGATCGACAAGCAGAAGGTCGGCGAGGTGGCGGCGAACATCCGCAAGCTGCGCAAGCCTGACCCGTACAAGGCCAAGGGCGTCAAGTACGCCGGCGAGGTCATCCGCCGCAAGGTCGGAAAGGCTGGTAAGTAAGCCATGGCATACGGTGTGAAGATCGCGAAGGGTGACGCCTACAAGCGCGCCGCCGCCAAGCGTCGCCACATCCGCATCCGTAAGCGGATTTCGGGTACCCCGGAGCGTCCGCGTCTGGTGGTGACGCGGACCAACCGTGGCATCACCGCGCAGGTCATCGACGACATCCAGGGCCACACGCTGGCCTCGGCGTCGAGCCTGGACGCGTCGATCCGTGGTGGCGAGGGCGACAAGAGCGCCCAGGCCCAGAAGGTCGGCTCCCTGGTCGCTGAGCGTGCCAAGGCCGCCGGTGTCGAGGCCGTCGTGTTCGACCGTGGTGGCAAGCAGTACGCCGGGCGGATTGCCGCTCTGGCCGACGCCGCCCGCGAAGCCGGGCTGAAGTTCTAAGCCCCGGTTCCGGAGCTAGCGGACGTAACAGAGAGAGGTAAATCCAATGGCTGGACCCCAGCGCCGCGGGAGCGGTGCCGGTGGCGGCGAGCGGCGGGACCGGAAGGGTCGCGACGGTGGCGCTGCCGCCGAGAAGACCGCGTACGTTGAGCGCGTTGTCGCGATCAACCGCGTCGCCAAGGTTGTCAAGGGTGGTCGTCGCTTCAGCTTCACCGCGCTGGTCGTGGTGGGCGACGGTGACGGCACCGTAGGTGTCGGTTACGGCAAGGCCAAGGAAGTTCCGGCTGCCATCGCCAAGGGCGTGGAAGAGGCCAAGAAGAACTTCTTCAAGGTCCCCCGTATCCAGGGCACCATCCCGCACCCCATCCAGGGCGAGAAGGCTGCGGGCGTCGTCCTGCTCAAGCCGGCTTCCCCCGGTACCGGTGTGATCGCCGGTGGCCCCGTGCGTGCCGTTCTGGAGTGCGCGGGCATCCACGACGTGCTGAGCAAGTCGCTCGGCTCGTCCAACCCGATCAACATCGTGCACGCCACGGTGACCGCGCTTCAGGGCCTGCAGCGCCCCGAGGAGATCGCGGCCCGTCGTGGCCTGCCGCTGGAGGACGTTGCTCCCGCCGCTCTGCTGCGGGCGCGTGCTGGGGTGACCGCGTAATGGCGCACCTCAAGATCACGCAGACGAAGTCCTACATCGGTAGCAAGCAGAACCACCGCGACACCCTCCGTTCGCTGGGCCTCAAGCGGCTCAACGACGTGGTTGTCAAGGAGGACCGTCCCGAGTTCCGCGGCATGGTGCACACCGTCCGCCACCTCGTGACGGTTGAGGAGGTCGACTGACATGGCGGAGAACAACCCGCTGAAGGTCCACAACCTCCGGCCCGCCCCGGGCGCCAAGACCGCCAAGACCCGTGTCGGTCGTGGTGAGGCGTCCAAGGGTAAGACCGCTGGTCGTGGTACCAAGGGCACGAAGGCCCGTTACCAGGTTCCGGAGCGCTTCGAGGGTGGGCAGATGCCCCTCCACATGCGCCTCCCGAAGCTGAAGGGCTTCAAGAACCCCGCTCACAAGCAGTTCCAGGTCGTGAACCTGGCCAAGCTGGCCGAGCTCTACCCGCAGGGTGGCGAGGTCACGGTGGCCGATCTGGTCGCCAAGGGCGCGGTGCGCAAGAACGAGCTCGTCAAGGTCCTGGGCCAGGGCGAGGTCTCCGTGGCGCTGCAGGTTTCGGTTGACGCCGTTTCCGGCTCCGCCAAGGAGAAGATCGCCGCTGCCGGCGGCACCGTCACCGAGCTCATCTGAGTTCGTTGCTTCAACTGACCGGGGATGCCCAGCGAATGGGGCATCCCCGGTTGGTCGTTCCACGGGGGTTGTGTCGCCGGTAAGGTGGCATGGACCGTTTTTTCCGAGGCCCCGGGCCCCGGTCCCCGCCGCGTGGGCCGTGTCCGCGTGGTTTGGCCGCTCACTATTCGTCGATCCTCAAGACCGTCACCTCTCGCATTCAAGGCGGGAGGCGCAGGAGGCACCGTGCTCACCGCGTTCGCCCGAGCGTTCAAGACGCCCGACCTGCGCAAGAAGCTGCTGTTCACGTTGGGCATCATCGTGCTCTACCGGATCGGCGCCCATGTCCCGGTCCCCGGGGTGAACTACGCGAACGTCGAGACCTGCATGAAGCAGGCCGGCGGCAACAGCGGGTTGTTCGCCCTGGTGAACATGTTCAGCGGTGGTGCGCTGCTGCAGATCACGATCTTCGCGCTGGGGATCATGCCGTACATCACGGCGAGCATCATTCTCCAGCTGCTGACCGTGGTGATCCCGCGGCTGGAAGCCCTCAAGAAAGAGGGGCAGTCCGGCCAGGCGAAGATCACCCAGTACACCCGCTATCTGACCGTGGCGCTCGCCATCCTGCAGGGCACCGGCCTGGTGGCCACCGCCCGCAGCGGTGCGCTGTTCCAGAGCTGCCCGGTCGCCAGTGAGATCGTGCCCAGCGACTCGATCTTCACCACCATCACCATGGTCATCACGATGACCGCCGGCACCGGCCTGATCATGTGGCTCGGTGAGCTCGTCACCGACCGCGGTATCGGCAACGGCATGTCGATCCTGATGTTCATCTCGATCGCCGCCGGCTTCCCGGGCGCCCTGTGGCAGATCAAGCTCACCGGCAAGCTGGCCGACGGCTGGATCGAGTTCTTCGCGGTGATCGCGGTCGGTCTGGCCATGGTCGCCCTGGTGGTCTTCGTCGAGCAGGCCCAGCGGCGCATTCCGGTGCAGTACGCGAAGCGGATGATCGGCCGCCGGTCCTATGGCGGTACGTCCACGTACATCCCGCTCAAGGTGAATCAGGCGGGTGTGATTCCCGTCATCTTCGCGTCATCGCTGCTCTACATTCCAGCCCTCGTTGCACAGTTCAGCGGGTCGAAGGCGGCATGGGCGACCTGGATCGCCACCAACTTCACCAAGGGAAATCACCCCGTTTACATCGTTACGTACTTCCTGCTGATCGTGTTCTTCGCCTTCTTCTACGTGGCGATCAGCTTCAACCCCGAAGAAGTTGCCGACAACATGAAGAAGTATGGTGGCTTCATCCCGGGTATCCGGGCTGGTCGCCCGACGGCCGAGTACCTCAGCTACGTGCTCAACCGGATCACGTGGCCGGGCTCGCTGTACCTGGGGCTGATCGCGCTCGTACCAACAGTGGCGTTGGTGCTTTTCAACGCGAACCAGAACTTCCCGTTCGGCGGGACGAGCATCCTCATCATCGTGGGTGTGGGCCTGGAGACCGTGAAGCAGATCGAGAGCCAGCTTCAGCAGCGCAACTACGAAGGGTTCCTCCGCTGATGCGAATCGTCCTCGTCGGACCCCCGGGGGCCGGCAAGGGTACGCAGGCTGCGTACCTTGCCAAGAACCTCGCGATCCCGCACATCTCCACGGGGGACCTGTTCCGCGCCAACATCAGTCAGGGCACGCCCCTGGGTGTCGAGGCGAAGTCGTACATGGACGCCGGCAATCTGGTCCCCGACTCGGTGACCATCGGGATGGCCGAGGACCGTATGGAACAGTCCGACGCCGCCGAGGGTTTCCTCCTCGACGGCTTCCCGCGCAACCTCGGCCAGGCCGAGGCGCTGGACGAGTACCTCAAGAACAACGGCCTTACGCTGGACGCCGTTTTGGACCTGGAGGTCCCCGAGGAGGAGGTCGTCAAGCGGATCGCCGGCCGGCGCATCTGCCGCAACGACTCCAGCCACGTCTTCCACGCCGAGTACAACAAGCCCAAGGCCGAGGGCGTCTGTGACGTCTGCGGCGGCGAGCTGTACCAGCGGGACGACGACCGTGAGGAGACCGTCCGCAAGCGGCTGGAGGTCTACCACACGGAGACCGAGCCGATCATCGACTACTACAAGGACCAGGATCTGGTCGTCACGATCCCGGCCCTCGGCAAGGTCGAAGAGGTCACCAAGCGCGCGATGGACGCCCTCCAGCGCGGCGCATAAGCAGCAGGCCGCACGGCCGCGGTGCCCTTACGGGGTACCGCGGCCGCGGTGTATCCGGGGGCGGGCCGCCCGGCTCCGGACCGGTTACCGTAGGCAGCGACCATCGAGTGAGACACAGCGGCGGTCGGCCACCTCCGTGGGAGCGGCGGCGGCCCAGCCGCAAAGGAAGGCCGTAATGGTGGAGATCAAGACCCCCGAGCAGATCGCGAAGATGCGCGAGGCGGGGCTGGTGGTCGCCGCCATCCACGCGGCGACCCGGGAGGTCGCGGTGCCGGGCGCCACGACCAAGGACCTGGACGACGCGGCCCGCAAGGTGCTCGCCGAGCACGGAGCGAAGTCGAACTTCCTCGGTTACGGCGGCTTCCCCGCGACGATCTGCACCTCGGTGAACGACGTCGTGGTCCACGGAATCCCCGACGCCGAGACGGTGCTGCAGGACGGCGACATCATCTCCATCGACTGCGGCGCGATCATCGACGGCTGGCACGGCGACGCTGCGTACACCGCCTTCGTCGGCTCCGGTCACTCGGCGGAGCTGGTCGAGCTGAGCCGCGTCACCGAGGAGTCCATGTGGGCCGGTATCGCCGCGGTCGCGAAGGGTAACCGGCTGGTCGACATCTCCAAGGCGATCGAGGGCTACATCCGCCGCCAGCCCCGTCCCGCCAGCGGCAAGTACGGCATCGTCGAGGACTACGGCGGCCACGGCATCGGCTCGCAGATGCACATGGACCCGCATCTGCTGAACTACGTCGACCGCAAGCGCGGCCGCGGCCCCAAGCTGGTGCCCGGCTTCTGCATCGCCATCGAGCCGATGGTCAATCTCGGCACGGCCAAGACCCACGTCCTCGACGACGACTGGACGGTCAAGTCGAACGACGGCAGCTGGTCCTCGCACTGGGAGCACTCGGTCGCGCTGACCGAGGACGGCCCGCTGGTGCTCACCGCGCCGGACGGCGGCAAGGCCAAGCTGGCCGAGCTGGGGATCACGGCGGCGCCCGACCCCCTGGCGTGAGCCGGGTTCTGCGGCGTCGGCTGCCCTTGTGGCGTAAGGATCACGCCGGGTGGGCAATAATCCAGGATTCGTCTTTTCCTAGGCGCTGACGTAGACTGACGCGTCGACTCTCGTGCATCCGTATGCCCTCTTGGTCGAGGGCGTGGTGCGGGGGTGTCGATCAAGGTAGCCGATTCGAAGGGCGAAGCGTGGCCAAGAAGCAAGGTGCCATCGAGATCGAGGGCACCGTGATCGAGTCCCTCCCGAACGCCATGTTCAAGGTGGAGCTCCAGAACGGTCACAAGGTCCTCGCGCACATCAGTGGCAAGATGCGGATGCACTACATCCGTATCCTCCCGGATGACCGGGTCGTCGTGGAGCTCTCTCCCTACGACCTGACGCGTGGCCGGATCGTCTACCGCTACAAGTAGATCTTGTCGGCGCCCCGCTCCCGTGGGGTGACGGCACTGACCCGGAGAACCTCACATCCCATGAAGGTCAAGCCGAGCGTCAAGAAGATCTGCGACAAGTGCAAGGTGATCCGCCGCCACGGCCGGGTCATGGTCATCTGCGACAACCTGCGCCACAAGCAGCGCCAGGGCTGACGCACGCCGACCACCTGCATTTCGCAGTTTTCGCGCGACGCAACACATACGTACATACGCAGTCACCCGACCCCCGCATCATTCGCGTGGGGACGACACCCCCGGCTCGGAGGCCGGGGACCCGGCTCGTAATTCTGAAGAGTCTTACGGGAACGGTGCTGCGGAAGACCTCCGAATAGCCATCAGGAGCCACATCAATGGCACGCCTCGCAGGCGTTGATCTCCCGCGCGAAAAGCGCGTGGAGGTCGCCCTCACCTACGTCTTCGGTATCGGGCGGACGCTGTCGCAGCAGACTCTCGCCGCCACCGGCGTGAACCCGGACACCCGTGTTCGCGACCTGGCCGAGGAAGACCTCGTCAAGATCCGCGAGTACGTGGACAACAACCTCAAGACCGAGGGTGACCTCCGTCGCGAGATCCAGGCCGACATCCGCCGCAAGGTCGAGATCGGCTGCTACCAGGGTCTGCGTCACCGCCGCGGTCTGCCGGTGCACGGTCAGCGCACCAGCACGAACGCCCGTACCCGCAAGGGTCCGCGTCGCGCGATCGCCGGCAAGAAGAAGCCGGGCAAGAAGTAGTCCTCAGCAGGACGCTCACCAGCGGTCTTCGCTGTAGGACCGACCACCTCCACGGGAGTAATGAATGCCTCCGAAGGGCCGTACGGCCGGCGCCAAGAAGGTGCGCCGCAAGGAGAAGAAGAACGTCGCCCACGGGCACGCTCACATCAAGAGCACGTTCAACAACACGATCGTTTCGATCACGGACCCCACGGGCAACGTGATCTCTTGGGCCTCTGCCGGCCACGTCGGCTTCAAGGGCTCGCGCAAGTCCACCCCCTTCGCCGCGCAGATGGCCGCCGAGTCGGCCGCCCGCCGCGCGCAGGAGCACGGCATGCGCAAGGTCGACGTCTTCGTCAAGGGTCCCGGCTCCGGCCGTGAGACCGCGATCCGCTCCCTCCAGGCCACCGGCCTCGAGGTGGGTTCGATCCAGGACGTCACCCCCACCCCGCACAACGGATGCCGCCCGCCCAAGCGTCGCCGCGTCTGACCACCTGAAGTAGGAGACAACTAGACAATGGCGCGTTACACCGGGGCCGACTGCAAGCGTTGCCGTCGGGAGAAGCAGAAGCTCTTCCTCAAGGGGAGCAAGTGCGAGAGCGCAAAGTGCCCGATCGAGATCCGTCCTTACCCCCCGGGTGAGCACGGTCGCGGGCGCACCAAGGACAGCGAGTACCTGCTCCAGCTTCGTGAGAAGCAGAAGTGCAGCCGTATCTACGGTGTCCTTGAGAAGCAGTTCGTGAACTACTACAAGGAAGCGAACCAGAAGACCGGCAAGACCGGTGAGAACCTTCTGCGCATCCTTGAGACCCGCCTCGACAACGTGGTCTACCGGGCCGGCTTTGCCAAGTCCCGCGACCACGCCCGTCAGCTGGTCCGTCACGGACACATCAACGTGAACGGCCGCAAGACCGACATCCCGTCGGCCCGTGTGGCTGTGAACGACATCGTCGAGGTCCGCGAGGGCTCTCGGAACCTGACCCCCTTCGAGGTGGCCAAGGCCGAGGCCGGCGAGAAGACGGTTCCGGCCTGGCTGGAAGCGATTCCGTCGAACCTGCGGATCCTCGTGCACAGCATGCCCGAGCGCCAGGTGATCGACACCCAGGTGCAGGAGCAGCTGATCGTTGAGCTCTACTCCAAGTAAGAGCTGACCGGTGGGGGCGGTACGGAGCGTTTTGCGCCGTGCCGCCCGTACCCTTGTCAGTACAGCGGACGTCAAATAGCGGGCGTCCACGACTGAAGGATCGAACACCATGCTGATTGCTCAGCGTCCCTCGTTGACCGAAGAGGTCGTCGACGAATACCGCTCCCGGTTCGTGATCGAGCCGCTGGAGCCGGGCTTCGGCTACACCCTCGGTAACTCCCTGCGTCGTACCCTCCTCTCCTCGATCCCCGGTGCTGCCGTGACCAGCATCCGGATCGACGGTGTCCTGCACGAGTTCACCACCGTGCCGGGCGTCAAGGAGGACGTCACCGACCTGATCCTGAACATCAAGCAGCTGGTCGTCTCCTCGGAGCACGACGAGCCCGTCGTGATGTACCTGCGCAAGCAGGGCCCGGGTCTGGTCACGGCCGCGGACATCGCGCCGCCGGCCGGTGTCGAGGTGCACAACCCCGACCTGGTCCTCGCCACCCTCAACGGCAAGGGCAAGCTGGAGATGGAGCTGACCGTCGAGCGCGGTCGCGGCTACGTCTCCGCCGTCCAGAACAAGCAGGTGGGCCAGGAGATCGGCCGTATCCCGGTCGACTCCATCTACTCGCCGGTGCTCAAGGTCACCTACAAGGTCGAGGCGACCCGTGTCGAGCAGCGCACCGACTTCGACAAGCTGATTGTCGACGTCGAGACCAAGCAGGCCATGCGCCCGCGTGACGCCATGGCGTCCGCCGGTAAGACCCTGGTCGAGCTGTTCGGTCTGGCGCGCGAGCTCAACATCGACGCCGAGGGCATCGACATGGGCCCGTCCCCCACGGACGCCGCCCTCGCTGCCGACCTGGCGCTGCCGATCGAGGAGCTGGAGCTCACGGTCCGCTCGTACAACTGCCTCAAGCGTGAGGGCATCCACTCCGTGGGTGAGCTCGTGGCGCGCTCCGAGGCCGACCTGCTCGACATCCGCAACTTCGGTGCGAAGTCGATCGACGAGGTCAAGGCGAAGCTGGCCGGCATGGGCCTGGCGCTCAAGGACAGCCCGCCCGGATTCGACCCGACGGCTGCGGCTGACGCCTTCGGTGCCGATGACGACGCCGACGCCGGTTTCGTCGAGACCGAGCAGTACTGAGAGCTCGGTCGAGACGGCCGGATTGTGACTGCGCGGCCAGCTGTGGCTGGTCGCGCTCACGCTGCGGAGCAGCAAGGTCTTCGCAGCCCCGCGCCCCTTACGGGGCGCTGGTTGTTGCCGGTGAGCAACCGCTCGCCGGGTCCTGACCTCGGTACCTGATACGGCCGGGGCAGATACCAAGGAGAAAGAAATGCCGAAGCCCGCCAAGGGTGCCCGTCTGGGCGGCAGCGCCGCGCACGAGCGTCTGATGCTGCGCAACCTGGCCACCGCTCTCTTCGAGCACGGCCGCATCACGACGACCGAGGCCAAGGCCCGTCGTCTGCGTCCGTACGCGGAGCGCCTGGTGACCAAGGCGAAGAAGGCGGACCTGCACAACCGCCGCCAGGTCATGCAGCTGATCTCGGACAAGAGCGTCGTCCACACGCTGTTCACCGAGATCGCCCCGCGGTTCGAGAACCGCCCGGGTGGCTACACCCGTATCACCAAGATCGGTAACCGCCGTGGCGACAACGCTCCCATGGCCGTCATCGAGCTGGTGGAGGCGCTGACCGTGGCCCAGCAGGCCACCGGTGAGGCCGAGGCCGCGACCAAGCGCGCGGCCAAGGACGCCGAGGCTGCCGCTGCGGCCACCGAGGCTCCGGCCGAGGAGTCCAAGGACGCCTGAGGCACCGTCTCGCGGTGAGCGGGTCCGCCCTTCGGGGCGGGCCCGCTTTCGTCTGCCCGGGGCGTGCTGCCGGTGGTGCGGGTGCCCGGCCGGTTTGCCCGTGCGGAACGGCCCGCGCGTGGTGTGAGGGAGGATTGCTGTCGTGAGTGACGAAGTGGAGCCCGGGTTCGTACGGGTGCGGCTGGATCTGTCGTACGACGGAGCGGAGTTTTCCGGGTGGGCCAAGCAGGCCGGCGGCCGGCGGACGGTGCAGGGGGAGATCGAGGACGCGCTGCGGACGGTGACGCGGTCCAAGGAGACCTATGAGCTCACCGTCGCCGGGCGGACCGATGCGGGGGTGCATGCACGGGGCCAGGTGGCGCATGTGGACCTGCCGGCGGAGGTGTGGGCCGAGCATGCGGACAAGCTGCTGCGGCGGCTGGCCGGGCGGCTGCCGAAGGACGTGCGGGTGTGGCGGGTCGGCGAGGCGCCGTACGGCTTCAATGCGCGGTTCTCGGCGATCTGGCGGCGCTATGCCTACCGGGTGACCGACCACCACGGGGGAGTGGACCCGCTGCTGCGCAGCCACGTGCTGTGGCACGACTGGGAGCTGGACGTCGACGCCATGAACGAGGCGTCGCGGCCGCTGCTGGGGGAGCACGACTTCGCGGCGTACTGCAAGCGGCGGGAGGGCGCGACGACCATCCGCACCCTCCAGGAGCTCAGCTGGGAGCGGGGCGCGGACGGGATCATCACGGCGACCGTGCGGGCGGATGCCTTCTGCCACAACATGGTGCGGTCGCTGGTGGGGGCGATGCTGTTCGTCGGGGACGGGCACCGGCCGCCGGACTGGCCGGGGAAGGTGCTGGCCGCGGGCGTGCGGGACTCCGCGGTGCATGTCGTACGGCCGCACGGGCTGACGCTGGAGGAGGTCGGCTATCCGGCCGACGCGCTGCTGATGGCGCGCAACCAGGAGGCGCGGAACAAGCGGACGCTGCCGGGGGCCGGCTGCTGCTGAGGCGGTGGGCGGCCGGGCCCGGCGGTGGCGCCGCCGGGCCCCGCGGCCGGGGTCAGGACCGGCCGGCCTTCCGCTGGGCTTCCTTCAGCTGCCGCTCGGCGGCCTTCGCGGCCTGGTCCTTGCCGCGCTGGGTGATCTGCGCGAACGCATAGGACCCGCCGTCCCGGGCGATCTGCTGGGCCTTGGTCTCGCTGCCGGTGACGTCCTTGCCGTTGAGGTAGCCGGCGATGGTGAAGTAGGCGTAGCGGCCGGTGGCATTGGTCGCCATCCGGCACTTGGTGCCCTGGCAGAAGTCCGAGGGGACGCCGCCGCCGGGCAGCGGCATCAGGTTGGGCTTGCCCTCGTTCATGACCTTGGCGGCCCTGGCGGGCGAGTCGAAGACCGCGACGCCGATGGTGACCGCGACGCCGCCCTTGGAGTACGTGGCACGCAGCAGCTGCTTGCAGCCGTTGTGGGACAGCGAGGAGACCAGCGCGCCCTGGGCGGCGGCGGTGCAGTCCTTGGTGGTGGCGGTGCTGGTGCGCGGGTAGGTGTGCTCGCCGACGACCATGCTCTTCTGCGGGAAGAGGGTGGCCGGGGTGAGCGGCGCGGTGTCCTTCTTGGGGTCGGAGATGTAGTCCTGCGGGTTCGGCGGGGGCGGCACAGACACGTCGGGGAAGGACGGCTTGTCGTCCGGCGCCGCGGCCTGGCCGGACGCGGTGGGCGCCGCTGTCGCGCCGCCGCCTCCGGAGCCGCCGCCGCCGGCCATGACGGCCGCGGTGACGATGCCGGCCACCGCGAGGGTCGCCAGCGCGCCGCCGCCGATCCACATCCAGCGTTTGCGGCGGGCCTGTGCCTCGCTCTCCTCGGCGAGTGCACCCCAGTCCGGAGTGGACGACGAAGAACCCCCGGGGCCGTCGAACGGCCCCCCTTGCCCAAAGCTCATGCCGCGCATCCTAATGGGGTTGGTGGAATGCCGAACGACCGGTGACAATCCCGCTCATGGGACATCTTGAGGCCGGGCATCTGGAGTACTACCTGCCGGACGGGAGGGTCCTGCTGGGAGATGTGTCCTTCCGGGTGGGGGAGGGCGCGTCGGTCGCACTGGTGGGAGCCAACGGCGCGGGAAAGACGACGCTGCTGCGGCTGATCGCGGGGGAGCTGCAGCCGCACGGCGGGGCGGTCACGGTCAGCGGCGGACTGGGCGTGATGCCGCAGTTCGTGGGGTCCGTACGCGATGACCGTACGGTGCGTGACCTGCTGGTTTCGGTGGCGCAGCCGCGGATCAGGCAGGCGGCAGCGGCGGTGGACGCCGCCGAGCTGGCGATGATGAGCGCCGAGGGCGACGACGAGGCCGCGCAGATGGCCTATGCCCAGGCGCTGAGCGACTGGGCCGAGGCGCGCGGCTACGAGGCCGAGACGGTCTGGGACATCTGCACCATGGCGGCCCTGGGGATGCCGTACGAGAAGGCGCAGTGGCGGCACGTGCGCACGCTGTCCGGGGGCGAGCAGAAGCGGCTGGTGCTGGAGTCGCTGCTGCGCGGCACCGACGAGGTGCTGCTGCTGGACGAGCCGGACAACTATCTGGACGTCCCGGGCAAGCGCTGGCTGGAGGAGCAGCTGCGGGCGACCCGGAAGACGGTGCTGTTCGTCTCCCACGACCGGGAGCTGCTGGCCCGCGCCGCGGAGAAGATCGTCAGCGTCGAGCCGGGGCCGGCGGGCTCCGACGTCTGGGTGCACGGCGGCGGCTTCGCCACGTACCACGAGGCGCGCAAGGAGCGCTTCGCCCGCTTCGAGGAGCTGCGGCGGCGCTGGGACGAGAAGCATGCACAGCTGAAGAAGCTGGTGATCTCGCTGCGGCAGGCGGCCTCGGTCAGCCATGAGCTGGCCTCGCGCTATGCGGCGGCACAGACCCGGTTGCGGAAGTTCGAGGAGGCCGGCCCGCCGCCGGAGCCGCCGCGGGAGCAGGACATCACGATGCGGCTGCGTGGCGGGCGGACCGGGGTACGGGCGGTGACCTGCGAGGACCTGGAGCTGACCGGCCTGATGAAGCCGTTCTCCCTGGAGATCTTCTACGGAGAGCGGGTCGCGGTCCTCGGCTCCAACGGCTCCGGAAAATCGCACTTCCTGCGGCTGCTGGCCGGGGACGCGGAGAATCCGGTGGCCCACACGGGCAGCTGGAAGCTGGGCGCCCGCGTGGTCCCCGGCCACTTCGCGCAGACCCACGCCCACCCCGAGCTGATGGGCCGCACGCTGCTCGACATCCTGTGGACCGAGCACGCCCGGGACAAGGGCCAGGCGATGTCCGCGCTGCGCCGCTACGAGCTGGAGAAGCAGGCCGAGCAGCGCTTCGAGCGGCTCTCCGGCGGCCAGCAGGCCCGCTTCCAGATCCTGCTGCTGGAGCTGGCCGGCACCACCGCCCTCCTGCTCGACGAGCCGACGGACAACCTGGACCTGGAGTCGGCGGAGGCGCTGCAGGAGGGGCTGGAGGCGTACGAGGGCACGGTGGTGGCGGTGACCCACGACCGGTGGTTCGCGAAGGCCTTCGACCGGTTCCTGGTGTTCGGGTCGGACGGGCTGGTGCGGGAGACCGCCGAGCCGGTGTGGGACGAGCGCCGGGTGCAGCGGAAGAGGTAGCGGGGGCGGACGGCGGGCGGGTGCCCGCCGTAGGGCGGGCGATACCGACGGTGACCGTGCCCCGTGCGCGGTCAGGAACCGTACGCCGGTTCGGGGCGTGTTTTGACCCCACTGGGGACGGCCCGGTATTCTGCCAGTTCGTTATGCGTATTGGCTTGCTCTATCTCACGTGAGGGGCCCTTACGCCGGTCCCTGGGCCGATAACCAGCGGCGGACGATCGGGTTGCGTCACCCGTAGTGCCGCCCTGCTGTGTGTCAGCCACGGCGACCAGTACAGGACCCATTCACTCAGAAGCGAAGGCTAAGACGTGCGTACGTTCAGCCCCAAGCCCGGCGATGTCCAGCGCCAGTGGCACATCATTGACGCGCAGGACGTTGTCCTGGGCCGCCTGGCCACCCAGGCCGCGTCCCTCCTGCGGGGTAAGCACAAGCCGGTCTACGCGCCGCACGTTGACATGGGTGACTTCGTCATCATCGTCAACGCCGACAAGGTGCACCTGTCCGGCAACAAGCGGACCCAGAAGATGGCCTACCGGCACTCCGGCTTCCCGGGTGGTCTGCGCTCCGTCCGCTACGACGAGCTGCTCGACAAGAACCCTGAGAAGGCCGTCGAGAAGGCCATCAAGGGCATGCTCCCCAAGAACACCCTCGGCCGTCAGATGCTCTCGAAGCTGAAGGTCTACGCGGGCGCCGAGCACCCGCACGCTGCGCAGCAGCCGGTCCCGTTCGAGATCACCCAGGTCGCGCAGTAAGTCCGGCCACCCCCTAAGACGACAGAGAGAATCTGAGGAGCATCGTGGCTGAGACCACCCCCGAGACCCCGCTGGACGAGGTCGAGGAGTACACCACCGAGACCGAGGTCGTGGAGTCGGAGTACACCTCCGAGTCCCTCGCGTCCCGCTTCGGCGACCCGCAGCCGGCGGCCGGCCTGGGCCGTCGCAAGAACGCCATCGCCCGCGTCCGGATCGTTCCGGGCACCGGCCAGTGGAAGATCAACGGCCGCACCCTTGAGGGCTACTTCCCCAACAAGGTGCACCAGCAGGAAGTCAACGAGCCCTTCAAGGTGCTCGAGCTCGACAACCGCTACGACGTCATCGCCCGCATCGCCGGCGGCGGCATCTCCGGCCAGGCCGGTGCGCTGCGCCTGGGCGTGGCCCGTGCGCTGAACGAGGCGGACGTGGACAACAACCGCGCCGCGCTGAAGAAGGCCGGGTTCCTCAAGCGTGACGACCGTGCGGTCGAGCGCAAGAAGGCCGGTCTGAAGAAGGCCCGCAAGGCGCCGCAGTACAGCAAGCGCTAACCGCGCGGCTGCTCCAGGCAGCCCTTGGCGTACGCCCCGGTGGCACCTCCGTGCTGCCGGGGCGTTCGGCTATCCGGGACCGGACGCGTATACCTGGACGTAAAACTCTGGTCCAAGCTCATCTACTCGGAGGACACCAGTGGGACGACTCTTCGGCACGGACGGTGTGCGCGGTGTCGCCAATGCGGATCTGACGGCGGAGCTGGCGCTCGGTCTGTCGGTCGCTGCGGCGCATGTGCTCGCCGAAGCGGGCACCTTCGAAGGTCACCGGCCGGTGGCGGTGGTCGGACGCGATCCACGCGCGTCCGGGGAGTTCCTGGAGGCCGCGGTCGTCGCGGGCCTGGCCAGCGCCGGCGTGGACGTGCTGCGGGTGGGTGTGCTGCCGACCCCGGCGGTCGCGTATCTGACCGGTTCGCTCGGTGCGGACCTCGGCGTGATGCTCTCCGCCAGCCACAACCCGATGCCCGACAACGGCATCAAGTTCTTCGCCCGCGGCGGCCACAAGCTCGCCGACGAGCTGGAGGACCGCATCGAGCAGACCTACCGTGCGCACAGCTCCGGTCAGCCCTGGGAGCGGCCGACCGGTGCCGGCGTGGGCCGGGTCACCGTCTACGACGAGGGCTTCGACAACTACGTCGCGCACCTCGTCGGTGTCCTGCCCAACCGCCTGGACGGGCTGAAGATCGTCATCGACGGTGCGCACGGCGCGGCGGCGCGGGTCTCGCCCGAGGCGTTCGCCCGGGCCGGCGCCGAGGTCATCACGCTCGGCACCGAGCCCGACGGTCTGAACATCAACGACGGCTGTGGCTCCACCCACCTCGCGCTGCTGCGCGCGGCCGTCGTCGAGCACGGCGCCGACCTGGGTGTCGCCCACGACGGCGACGCGGACCGCTGCCTGGCGGTGGACCGCGAGGGCCACGAGGTCGACGGGGACCAGATCCTGGCGGTGCTGGCGCTCGGGATGCGCGAGGCCGGGACGCTGCGCAAGAACACCGTGGTCGCCACCGTCATGTCCAACCTGGGCTTCAAGCTGGCCATGGAGCGCGCGGGCATCGAGCTCGTACAGACCGCGGTCGGCGACCGGTACGTCCTGGAGGAGATGAAGGCGCACGGCTTCGCGCTGGGCGGCGAGCAGTCCGGGCACGTCATCGTGCTGGACCACGCCACCACCGGCGACGGCACGCTGACCGGTCTGATGCTGGCCGCCCGGGTCGCCGCGACCGGCCGGCCGCTGGCCGAGCTGGCGGGCGTCATGGAGCGGCTGCCGCAGATCCTCATCAACGTCCCCGACGTCGACCGGGCGCGGGTGGCCACCTCTCCCGAGCTGACCGCGGCCGTCACCGAGGCGGAGCGGGAACTGGGCGCGACCGGGCGGGTGCTGCTGCGGCCGTCCGGCACGGAGCCGCTGGTCCGCGTCATGGTGGAGGCGGCCGACATCGAGCAGGCCCGGGCGGTGGCCGGACGGCTGGCCGACGCGGTCAAGTCCGCACTGGGCTGAGCGCGGGGCGGAATGCTTCGGCGGGCGGGTTCCTGACGGCGGTCAGGAGCCCGCCCGTTCGCGGTGGCGGGCCCACAGGAGCTTCTGGACCGAGAGCGTGAGCACGCCGGCCAGGACGATGCCGACGAGGTTCAGCAGGAGCTGTTCCATGGAGCTCCAGGCCTGCCCGTACTCGCCGTAGCTGAAGGCCACGGCGGCGTTGGCGGCCGCCGGGACCGTGGTGACGGAGATGGCCACCCCGACCAGGGCGCCCGACTTGGCCGACGTCAGGGAGAGCACTCCCGCGCAGCCGGCGAGCACGGCGACGACGAAGGAGAACCAGTCGGGCCGGTAGATGAAGTTGGTGTTCGGCCGCGCCGCGTCCAGGTCGGTGGCGTGGAACAGCCCGACCGCGTCCATGAAGTGGGTGAAGCCCACCGTCACCGCCATGGCCACCGCGAACCCGACGACCAGGGCCAGCACGGAGCGCCAGGCCAGCCGCGGAGCGCGGCGCACCACGGCGGTGCAGACGCCGGCCACCGGACCGAACTCCGGTCCGACCGCCATCGCGCCGACGATCAGGATGGCGTTGTCGAGCACCACACCACAGGCCGCGATCATCGTCGCCAGGGTCAGGAACGCGAGATAGGTGACCGAGAGGGTCGACTCCTCGTGGGTGGCGTCGGTGAGGGACTCCCACAACACCGCGTCCGCGCCCTCGCCCGGCGCGTCCTTCTCCGCCTGGTCCGCGTGCCGCGACAGCGACAGGTGGACGTCCTCCACGGCGATCGAGCCGGACTCGTCGATGCCCAGGGCCCGAAGGTCGGCCAGCAGGCCGTCGCCCGCCTCGCGCGCCACGTCGCACAGCACGACATCGCCCGGCGGGTTGCGGGCGGCGCCGGTGAGCTGGACCAGGTGGGCGGTGCCGACGGTGTCCTCCAGCAGCTGGACGACGGTGTCCGTACGGTCGGCGGGCACGATCAGACGCAGATGCAGCACGGGTGACGGGCTCCCTCGGGGCTTCGGTGGTCGGTCAGAGCTTGCGCAACGACAGCCGCTGCACCTTGTGGTCCGGGCCCTTGCGGAGCACCAGGTTCGCGCGGCCGCGGGTCGGGGCCACATTCTGTTGCAGATTGGGCTTGTTGATGGTCCGCCACATCTTCCGGGCGTAGTCGAGGGCCTCGTCCTCGGAGACCTGGGTGTACTTGCGGAAGTACGAGAACGGGTTCTGGAAGGCGGTCTCGCGCAGCTTGCGGAAGCGGCCGAGGTACCACTTCTCGATGTCCTCGGTGCGGGCATCGACGTAGACGGAGAAGTCGAAGAAGTCGGCGAGGCCGAGGCGGGTGCGGCCGTCCTTGCCGGGCAGCGCCGGCTGGAGGACGTTCAGCCCCTCGACGATGAGGATGTCCGGGCGGCGGACGGTCAGCCGCTCGCCGGGCACGATGTCGTAGATCAGGTGGGAGTAGACCGGCGCGGAGACCTCGGCCCGGCCGGACTTCACATCCGCCACGAAGCGGGTCAGCGCCCGCCGGTCGTAGGACTCCGGGAAGCCCTTGCGGGACATCAGACCGCGGCGGTGCAGCTCGGCGTTGGGGAAGAGGAAGCCGTCGGTGGTGACCAGCTCCACCCGCGGATGCTCGGGCCAGCGGGCCAGCAGCGCCTGGAGCAGGCGGGCGGTGGTGGACTTCCCGACCGCCACGCTGCCCGCGACCCCGATGACGAAGGGGGTGCCGGTCTGGGGGCCGCCGCCCGCGTCGCCGAGGAAGGTGTTCAGCGCGCCGCGCAGATTGCTGGTGGCGCCGACGTAGAGGTTGAGGAGCCGGGACAGCGGGAGATAGACATCGCGGACCTCGTCGAGGTCGATGACATCGCCGAGGCCCCGCAGCCGTTCGACCTCGTCGGCCGTCAGGGGCAGCGGGGTCTTCTCCCGCAGGGCGCTCCACTGCGCGCGCGTCAGATCGACGTACGGGGAGCTTTCGGCGCGGCGTCGTTGCTGCGGATCGGTCGTCGAGGGCACGCGCCCATTGTGCGCAGCCGTCATGTGCCGTTCACCTCCGGGTGCCACGCTGGCGTTTGCGGGTGGGCTTGTGACCGTCGGTACGGGCTTGGGCGCTTCTCCACCTTGGTGTCTGTACCCGCACGGATATTGCCCGGTACGGTCGGTGGCGGGGACACGCCCGCCCAGGGCCGTGGACGATGCAAGGGGGTACGTGTGGGAGCGCGTAAGGCCGGTCTGCTGGGACAGCGACCGTGGGGGAGGGCCGCGGGGGCGGTCCGTATCCGGGGAACGAAGGCCGCGTCGGACTGCTTCGCCGCGCGGGTGTACGCCGAGCTGGCGGAGGATCTCCCGGACGAGGATCTGGGCGAGGACCTCGCCGATTTCCTGGAGCGCTATGAGCCGGTCACCGGGCACGGCGTGGACGCGGAGGCGGACGAGGAGTTCCTGGAGACGGTGCGTGAGGCGCATGATCGGATAGCGCTGGGGTATTGAGGGCAGCCCCTGTCCGCCGGCGGCGGACAGGGCGGAGCGTTCCGCGGGGCGGGGCGCCATGTGCGTGACCTCTTTGAGGAGATCTCGGTGACCGCCTGTCGGTGGTCACCGAGTGCATGTGTGGCTCATGGCTGCCCGGTGCGGTGGATCGCGAGGTGGGCCCACACCGTCTTGCCGGGGTGGCGTGGCCGTACGCCCCAGTTCTCGGACAGCGCGTCGACGAGGAACAGGCCGCGGCCGGAGAGGTCGTCCAGGGCCGGCTTGTGAAGTTCGGGCATCTGCCACTGGTAGGAGTCGGCGACCTCCAGGACCAGGACGCCGTGGCGGCGGCGTAAGCCCAGTTCGAAGTAGTCGCCCGTCCCCTTGGCGTGGTTGACGACGTTGGTGGTCAGTTCGCTGGCGATGAGGACGGCGTCTGCGGTGAGGTGGCCGAGTTTCCAGTCGGTCAGGGTCGCTGCGGCGTGGTGTCGTACGGCGGAGATGGAACGTGCGCGGACCCGGAACCTCTTGATGCATGTGCGCCCGGACATGGGTCCCCCAAGGGTGTGGGCAGGCGGGATCGTGATCACTCACCGTCCTGGAGTGGCAGCACGGAGTGAGGCAATCGAAGCTAGGGCCACACTGCGGCAAGTTGCAAGTCATGGGTAGATGTAAATTTACGAGCTACGTGGCGACTCAATTGCCTGGTGTGCACGGGGCGTTACTGTGCATGCTTGACGTGTATGGCAGGGGAGGTGGCATGCCCGCAGGTGGGAAGCCCACGGTGCGTAGTCGAAGGCTCGGTGCGGCCCTCAAGCGGTACCGGCTCGCTGCTCGGCTCGACCAGGAGCATGCGGCCGAGGTGTTGGGCTGCTCGGTAGCCAAGATCAGCCGGGTCGAAGCGGGTATCAGCGCGTCGCGCGTCGGGGATGTGCGCGTCCTGCTGGACCTCTATGAGGTGTCGGATGCGAACGTAAGAGTGCAGCTGGAGCACCTTGCGCGGGTGAGCGGCAAGCGCGGTTGGTGGCTTGACTACGCGGGCATGGTGAGCGATGAACATGCCGATCTCATCGCGTTGGAAACCGACGCGTCCTACATCCGGACATGGCAACCGCTGTTCATTCCTGGGCTGCTTCAGACGCCCGGCTATCTCAGGACTCTTGTTGACGGAAGCCATACAAAGCATTCCGCGGAAACCGTTGAGAAGGCCATGGCCGTTCGGCGGGAGCGGAAGCGGGTCGTCGAGGAGGGCGGGGTGGATTTCGCCGCGGTCGTGTGGGAGCCGGCGCTCACTGCTCCGATGCCCTCACAGGGAGTGCACCGTGATCAGCTGACGCACATCCGTGAGCTGGCCCAGCAGCAGAACGTCACGTTGCAGGTTCTCCCGTACTCGGAATGGGGCGCCGCTCATATGGCGTCGCACTTTTCCATCTTCGCGTTCGGGCCGGAGCCCGCTCCGGAAGCAGTTGCGTTCGACAGCACGACGAGCACTGTCATCATCGAGGACTTGGAAGATGTCGCCAAGCATGCGCGCATTTTTGAAGCGCTTCGATCCGCCGCGCTGAGCCGCAAGCAGAGCCTGACGTTCCTCGATAAAGCGATAGAAAACATGCCGGAGGGTGAGCGGTGAACTCTATGGAGAACCGTGCGATAGTCACCGAGTTCGTGAAGGCCCGGGCCTCGCAGGGGATCAACCAGGAGTGCGTCGAGGTCGCCTGGACGGCCGACGGTGGCCGGGCCGTCCAGGACAGCAAGGACCGGGATGGCGGGACGCAGTTCTACGGGCCCGGGGCCTGGGCCGCGTTCGTCTGCGCCGTGAAGGCCGGTTTCTTCGGACCGTGACCCGCCGCAACGTGCCGCTGCGGGCCGTGCGGGCCCGCAGCGTACGCTGCCTTCATGTGCGGAATCGTGGGATATGTGGGCGGGCAGAGCGCCCTTGACGTCGTCCTGGCCGGGCTGAAGCGGCTGGAGTACCGCGGGTATGACTCGGCGGGGGTCGCCGTGCTGGCCGACGGCGGGCTGGCGGCGGCCAAGAAGGCCGGCAAACTCGCCAATCTGGAGAAGGAGCTGGCCGACCGTCCGCTGCCGACGGGGTCGACGGGCATCGGGCACACCCGGTGGGCGACCCACGGCGGGCCCACCGATGAGAACGCGCACCCGCATCTGGACAACGCCGGGCGGGTCTCCGTCGTGCACAACGGGATCATCGAGAACTTCGCCGGGCTGCGGGCCGAACTCACCGACCGCGGGCATGAGTTGGCGTCCGAGACGGACACCGAGGTCGTGGCGCATCTGCTCGCCGAGGCGTATTCGTCCTGCGGGGAGCTGGCCGAGGCGATGCGGCAGGTGTGCCGGCGGCTGGAGGGGGCCTTCACCCTGGTCGCGGTGCATGCCGATGAGCCGGATGTGGTGGTCGGGGCGCGCCGGAACTCGCCGCTGGTGGTGGGGGTCGGGGACGGCGAGGCGTTTCTCGCCTCGGATGTGGCGGCGTTCATCGCGCATACGAGGGAGGCCGTCGAGCTGGGGCAGGACCAGGTCGTGGAGCTGCGCCGGGAGGCGGTGACGGTTACCGACTTCGACGGGGCGCCCGCGGAGGTCCGCGAGTACCACGTGGACTGGGACGCCTCGGCCGCCGAGAAGGGCGGCTACGACTACTTCATGCTGAAGGAGATCGCGGAGCAGCCGAAGGCCGTCGCGGACACGCTGTTGGGGCGGATCGACGCGTCGGGCGTGCTGTCGCTGGACGAGGTGCGGATCCCGGCGGAGGTGCTGCGCGAGGTAGACAAGGTCGTCATCGTGGCGTGCGGGACGGCGTACCACGCGGGGATGATCGCCAAGTACGCGATCGAGCACTGGACCAGGATTCCGTGTGAGACGGAGCTGGCGAGTGAATTCCGGTACCGGGACCCGATTCTGGACCGGCACACGCTGGTGATCGCGATCAGCCAGTCCGGCGAGACGATGGACACCCTGATGGCGCTGCGGCATGCGCGTGAGCAGGGTGCGAAGGTGCTGGCCATCTGCAACACGAACGGGTCGACCATCCCGCGGGAGTCGGATGCGGTGCTGTACACGCATGCCGGGCCGGAGGTGGCGGTGGCGTCGACGAAGGCGTTTCTGACGCAGCTGGTGGCCTGCTATCTGGTGGCGCTGTACCTGGCGCAGGTGCGGGGCACGAAGTGGGGCGACGAGATCCGGGCCGTGGTGCGCGAACTCGCGGCCATCGGCACCCAGGTCGAGCAGGTGCTCGGCACGATGGAGCCGGTACGGGAGCTGGCGCGCAGCCTTGCCGGCAAGAACACGGTGCTCTTCCTCGGCCGGCACGTGGGCTATCCGGTGGCGCTGGAGGGCGCGCTGAAGCTCAAGGAACTCGCGTACATGCACGCGGAGGGCTTTGCGGCCGGTGAGCTCAAGCACGGGCCGATCGCGCTGATCGAGGAGGATCTGCCGGTGGTGGTGGTCGTGCCGTCGCCGCGTGGGCGGTCCGTGCTGCACGACAAGATCGTGTCGAACATTCAGGAGATCCGGGCCCGGGGGGCGCGGACCATCGTGATCGCGGAGGAGGGCGACGAGACGGTCGTGCCGTACGCCGATCACCTCGTGCGGATTCCGCGGACGCCGGTGCTGCTGCAGCCGCTGGTGTCGACGGTGCCGTTGCAGGTCTTCGCCTGTGAGCTGGCCACCGCCCGCGGCAACGAGGTCGACCAGCCGCGCAACCTCGCCAAGTCGGTGACCGTCGAATGATCGTCGGGGTCGGGATCGACGTCGCCGAGATCGACCGCTTCGGGGCGGCGCTGGACCGTACGCCGGAGCTGGCGCGGCGGTTGTTCCTGCCCGCGGAACTGACGCTGCCGAGCGGGGAACGCCGCGGTACCGCCTCGCTGGCGGCCCGGTTCGCCGCCAAGGAGGCGGTCGCCAAGGCGCTCGGGGCACCGGGCGGGCTGCACTGGACCGACGTCGAGGTGTGTGTCGAGGACAGCGGGCAGCCGCGGCTGCGGGTGTGCGGCACGGTCGAGGCGCGCGCCGCGGAACTCGGCGTCCGGTCCTGGCATGTGTCGCTGAGCCATGACGCGGGGGTCGCCTCCGCCGTGGTGGTCGCCGAGGCGTAGGGCGTCCTCCTGGAGCCTGCTGTGGCGCCCGTCCCCCGTTCGTCGGAGGCGGGCGCCGCTCTCGTGCAGAGAGGAAATCCGCCGTACCCCGTCTGCCAGGGGCGAGACTTGTGGGTATGAGGACTGCCTACAGCGTGGAGACCGTGCGGGCCGCCGAGCAAGAGCTCATGGCCCGGTTGCCCGAAGGGGCCCTGATGCAGCGGGCCGCGGCCGGACTGGCCGTGGCCTGCGCGGAGTTGCTGGGGCGGGTGTACGGCGCCCGGGTGGTGCTGCTGGTGGGCAGCGGCGACAACGGCGGGGACGCGCTGTACGCCGGTGCCCGGCTGGCGCGGCGGGGGGCCGGGGTGGTGGCGGTGCTGCTGTCGCCCGAACGGGCACACCGGGGCGGGCTCGCCGCGCTGCGGTCGGCCGGGGGCCGGGTGTCGGACGAGGCGCTGCGGGACCTCGCCCGGGCCGATCTGGTGGTGGACGGGATCGTCGGGATCGGGGGGCGCGGCGGGCTGCGGCCCGAGGCGGCGCAACTGGCGCGGGCGGCATGGGAGTCGGCGCCCGTCGTGGCCGTCGATCTGCCGAGCGGGGTGAATGCGGACACCGGCGAGGTGCGCGGGGAGGCGGTACGGGCCGATGCGACGGTGACCTTCGGCGCGTACAAGCCGGGGCTGCTGACCGACCCGGCGCGGGAGCGGGCGGGGGCGCTGCGGCTGGTGGACATCGGGCTCACGCTGCCGGCGGACGGTGCGATGGAGGCGTTGCAGCACGCGGACGTGGCGGAGCTGCTGCCGCGCCCGGCGGCCGAGAGCGACAAGTACCGGCGGGGCGTGGTGGGGGTGGTCGCCGGGTCCGCGCGGTATCCGGGGGCGGCGGTGCTCGCGGTGGCCGGGGCGCTGCGGGGCGGCGCGGGGGCGGTGCGCTACGTCGGGCCGGCCGCGGACGCCGTACTGGCCCGCTTCCCGGAGACGCTGGTGCACGCCGGGCCGCCGGACAAGGCGGGGCGGGTTCAGTCGTGGGTGATCGGGCCCGGCATCGGGGACGAGTCGGAGGCGCTGGACGACGTGCTGGCGTCGGATGTGCCGGTGCTGGTGGACGCGGACGGGCTGCGGTTCCTGACGCCGCAGCGGGTGCGGGAGCGCCGCGCGGAGACGCTGCTCACGCCGCATGCGGGGGAGGCCGCGGCGCTGCTCGGGAGCGGGCGTGCGGAGGTCGAGGCGGCGCGGCTGGCGTCCGTACGGGAGTTGGCGCGGAGTTTCGGTGCCACGGTGCTGCTCAAGGGCTCGACGACGCTGGTCGCGGCGGCCGACGGGCCGGTGCGGGTCAACCCCACCGGGACCAGCTGGCTGGCGACGGCCGGGAGCGGGGACGTGCTGTCCGGGGTGACGGGCTCCCTGCTCGCCGCGGGGCTGCCGGCCCGGGACGCGGGATCCGTCGGTGCGTATCTGCACGGGCTGGCCGCGCGCCGGGCTGCCGGGCCGGCGGGCGCCCCGATCCTGGCCTCCGAGGTGGCCGCCCATCTGGACGCGGCCTGGCGGGATGTGACGGACTGACAGCTGCCGCCGACGGCGTTACGCCCCGCGGGGGAAAGCGGCGGGCACCAGGGCGAACCTGGTGCGCGGCAGGCGGTATGACCGTCCGATCATGGCATACGTGAGGGCATGAAACGCACCTTTTCGGCGCTGCTGGTCTGCGCCTCGCTGCTCGTTGTCGGGCCGCCCGCGGTGGCCGTCGCCCCGTCGCGCGTGCCGTCGGAGGCGTCCGACCTGGTACCCGGTCTCCCGCAGGCGGCCCGGCCCGCGGCCTCCCCGGACGGGGCGCCGCGGCCGCACATCGAGTACGTACCGCGGTCCGAGGTGGTGCCCCACGGCCTCCGGGCGGCGGCGTGCAGCCGGTCCACCGGGCCCTACCAGCGGCAGACCGAGCGCTATCTGCGGCGGGACGTGGACGGGCGGCAGAGCCAGGGGGACTGCCGGGCGATCCGGCGCTTCCAGCAGATGCACCGCATTGCGCCGGCGACCGGCTTCGCCGGGCCGGTCACCGGGGCCATGGTGCGGCTGATGCGGGCCAAGAAGGACCCCAACCGGGCCGGGCACTGCCCCGACCGGGCCGAGCGCACGGCCTGCGTCGACCTGAACCGGCAGCTGATGTGGGTGCAGCAGAACGGGCGGGTGATCTTCGACCCGGTCACCATCCGCTCCGGTGCGCCGACGATGGAGACCCGAACCGGGATGTACCGGATCTATCTGCGCCACCGGCGCCACATCTCGAACCTGTACCACACGGCGATGCCCTACGCGCAGTTCTTCGACCGCGGGGAGGCGCTGCACGGCGTCTACGAGGACATCTTCTCCGGGCCCGGCTCGCACGGCTGCGTCAACCTCACCATGACGGACGCGCGCAGGGTCTGGGACGTACTGAAGAAGGGCGACATCGTGTACGTCTGGGGGCGGAAACCCGGGGTGTGAGAACGGTTTCCCCGCCCGTCCCCCGGGGCGCCACGGCAGCGCCTGCGACACTGAGGGGGATGAACGAGACAGCAAAGCGCGCCCGCGCCGCCATCGACCTCGCCGCCGTGCGGTCGAATGTGCGTGCCCTGCGGGACCGTGCACCCCGGGCAGAGCTGATGGCCGTGGTCAAGTCCGACGGCTATGGACACGGGGCGGTGCGCTGTGCGCGCGCCGCCCGTGAGGCCGGTGCGGACTGGCTGGGCACGGCGCTGCCCGAGGAGGCCTTCGCGCTGCGGGCGGCCGGTGACACCGGGCGGCTGATGTGCTGGCTGTGGACGCCGGGCGGCCCCTGGCGCAGGGCCGTCGAGCAGGACATCGACGTCTCGGTGAGCGGGCTGTGGGCGTTGCGCGAGGTGACCGCGGCGGCGCGGGAGTGCGGCCGGACCGCCCGCGTCCAGCTCAAGATCGACACCGGTCTCGGCCGCAACGGCTGTGCGCCCGCCGACTGGCCCGAACTGACCGCCGCGGCCCGCGCCGCCGAGGCCGACGGCGCGCTGCGGATCACCGGCGTCTGGTCGCACTTCGCCTGCGCCGACGAGCCGGGTCACCCCTCGATCGCGGCCCAGCTGACCGCCTTCCACGAGGGGTTGGCGACTGCCGAGGCGGCCGGGCTGCGCCCCGAGGTGCGGCACATCGCCAACACCCCGGCGCTGCTGACCCTCCCCGAGGCGCACTTCGACCTGGTCCGTACCGGCATCGGCATCTACGGCATCTCGCCCAGCCCCGAGGTCGGCACCTCGCAGGAGCTGGGGCTGCGGCCGGCGATGACGCTGGAGGCCGCGCTGGCGTCGGTCAAGCGCGTCCCGGGCGGCCACGGCGTGTCGTACGGGCATCAGTACACGACACCCGGCGAGACGACCCTGGCGCTGGTCCCGCTCGGCTATGCCGACGGCATCCCGCGGCACGCCTCCAACGGCGGCCCGGTGCTGGTCGCCGGCAAGTGGCGGACGGTCGCCGGGCGGATCGCGATGGACCAGTTCGTGGTCGACCTGGGAGGCGACAGCGCCGAGCCGGGCGATCCGGCGGTGCTGTTCGGCCCCGGCGACCGCGGGGAGCCGACCGCCGAGGACTGGGCCCGGGTGGCCGGAACCATCGGCTATGAGATCGTCACCCGGATCGGAACGCGGGTGCCGCGCGTCTATGTGGACAGCGACACACGCAGCACAACCGAAGGAGACCGCACGCTCACGGGGGGTACGGCATGACCGAGGGGCAGGAGGCCGCCGCGCAGGCGGTGGAGGCGGCGGCCGAGGCCGCCGGCAACTGGGCGCGGGCGGGCCGGCACGCCGGTATCGCCGGCGCCGCGATCGGCGTGGTCGCGGCGGGTGCCGCGGCCGGGGTGGCGATAGAGCGGATGACGGTCGGCCGCGGGATGCGCCGCCGGGCCCGGCTCGCGCTGGACGCCGCCGGTCCGTACGGCACGCTGCGCGGCACACCGGGCGCGGCGATCGCCGAGGACGGCACCGAGCTGTACTACGAGGTCGACGAGGTGGGCCCGGAGCCGGGCCAGC
This sequence comes from Streptomyces sp. 2323.1, assembly GCF_900221035.1. Classification (NCBI taxonomy): domain Bacteria; kingdom Bacillati; phylum Actinomycetota; class Actinomycetes; order Kitasatosporales; family Streptomycetaceae; genus Streptomyces; species Streptomyces sp. 2323.1. The sequence goes on from NZ_LT907981.1 coordinate 4,533,251, forward strand.
CGGAGAAGGACGACCGGCCGGCCCGGGCGGCCAAGAACGGCCGGCACGGCAAGGGCGACCGCTCGGCCAAGCCCGTCCGCGGCAAGGAGGCCCGGGCCGCGCAGGAGGCCCAGGGCGCCCTGCGCAAGCGGCTGACGGCGGCGCTGGGCCGGCGCTCGGCGGCCCCGACGGTCGTTTTCAGCCACGGCTACTGCCTCAGCCAGGACTCCTGGCACTTCCAGCGCTCCGCCCTGCGTGGCACGGTGCGCACCGTCCACTGGGACCAGCGCAGCCACGGCCGCTCCTCGCGCGGCCACGGCCAGATCGACGGGACCGAAGAGGTCACCATCGATCTGCTGGGCCGGGACCTGAAGGCGGTGCTGGACGCCGCGGTCCCCGAGGGGCCGATCGTGCTGGTCGGGCACTCCATGGGCGGGATGACGGTGATGGCGCTGGCCGACCAGTTCCCGGAGTTCGTCGCGGAGCGGGTGGTCGGGGTGGCCCTGATCGGCACGTCCGCGGGCCGGCTCAGCGAGGTCACCTATGGGCTGCCGTCGATGGGCATGAAGGCCTTCCACTGGCTCGCGCCGGGCGTGATCAAGGCGCTGGGCTGGCAGCACGAGATCGTCGAGCGCGGGCGGCGGGCCACCGCCGATCTCTTCGCGGGGCTGATCAAGCGGTACTCGTTCGGGACGCCGGAGAAGGTGGACCCGGGCATCGCGCGGTTCGGCGAGCGGCTGATCGAGGCGACCCCGATCGATGTGGTCGCCGAGTTCTTCCCGGCGTTCGCGGTGCACGACAAGACCGAGGCGCTGGTGGCGTACGACGCGGTGCCCGCGCTGGTGCTCGCCGGGGAGAGCGATCTGATCACCCCCGCCGATCACAGCCGGACGATCGCCGAGGTGCTGCCCGATGCGGAGCTGGTGTGTGTCCCGGGCGCCGGACATCTGGTGATGCTGGAGCGGCCCGAGCTGGTCAATGACCATCTGGTGTCGCTGGTGGAGCGGGCGAGCGCGGCGGCCCGCAGCTCCCGGCACGCGCGCGCCTGAGCTGGGGCCCGGCCGGGTCCGGTCCGATGTGGCTCGGCCGGGCCCGGTCTGACGTGGCTGGGCGGCCTGCTCGATGTGGCCCGGTGGGCTGCTTGACCTGGCCCGGAGGCGTGCCCTCGCACGGCCACCGGGCCCCCGACCAGGCATGATCCACTCGCCCGGCGGCCCGGCCGGTCACCCGGTCCGGGACCGCCACCGCGTCCGGGCCGTACCATTTGCGGCATGAGCACCACCGGCGCGATCGCGCACCTCACCGTCAAGTCCCCTGACCAGATGCAGGAGTTGGGCCGTCGGCTGGCCCCGCTGCTGCGCCCCGGCGACCTGGTGCTGCTCACCGGTGAGCTGGGCGCCGGAAAGACCACGCTGACCCGCGGCCTGGGCGAGGGCCTGGGCGTGCGCGGCGCGGTCACCTCCCCCACCTTCGTCATCGCCCGGGTCCACCCCTCGCTGGCCGGCGGCCCCCCGCTGGTGCATGTCGACGCCTACCGGCTCGGCGGCGGCCTGGACGAGATGGAGGACCTCGACCTCGATGTCTCGCTGCCGGAGTCGGTGGTGGTCGTGGAGTGGGGCGAGGGCAAGGTCGAGGAGCTGTCCGAGGACCGGCTGCATGTGGTCATCGGGCGGGCCGTGGGGAGCGACGGCCCGGCCGGGGCGCCGGAGACCGATGTGGACGAGGTGGCCGAGGTGGACGACGTCCGCGAGGTGACGGTGACCGGCTTCGGCGCGCGCTGGGCGGACGCCGGGCTGCCCGCCCTGGAGACCTGCTGACCGCGGGGCGAAACCCTCGGCCGCCGCGCCGCTGTGGAGCGGCAGTGGGACGGGCCGCACGCCCGTAGTTTCCGACAAGCCGTCGGTAAGATGTTGCGTACCTGGTGCCGGGCGTGGTGACATGGGAAGAGACCCCTAGTTAGGTCAGCCTAAGTAGCCAGCCTAGCTTCTGTCGCTTTGCCCCAGGAGCCCCGGGAGGCGTCCATGTCGGCCCACCAGCCCTTCCCTACGCCTGAAGGGCCCGTCGAGGCGGCCGGGCGCGAGGCGCGCGAGACGCCGACCATGAATGAGCTGCTGGCGGCGTGCGCCGCGGCCAGCGCCGTCTCCACGCCCCCTGACGCCGCCGAAGAGGACCGCCGGACCGCGGGGCCGGGCGCTCCGGACGAGCAGGACGTGAAGGAAAAGCAGGAGAAGGACCGGGAAGAGGGAGCCGGGGCCGGGACGAGGCCGGCGTCCACCGGCGGCCGGGACGCGGCGTAGCCCGTAGGGGCGACAGCGCGGCGGTCCCGGGGCTGCCCGGTTCGGGTCCGTGCGCGGGTCAGGAGACCACGACGACCTTGGTGCCGTGCAGTGCGAAGTCCCACATCGCCTTGCCGTCCTCGCGCGACTCACGGATGCCGCCGGTCTTCTTCGCCGGGCCCGGTGCGGGCCGCGAACCGTTCACGGCGGCGCTGAAGCCGACCGTGACGCCGTTGACGGCGGCGAACCGCACGACGTGCTCGATCGCGATGCCGTCCGAGCCCGTCACGCTCACCGACCGCGAGCCGACCGCGTAGCTGCCCGGCGGGGGGCTGACCGTACTGGGCGTGACCGGGAACGTACGCCGTGCCGTGCCCTTCGCGTCGACCAGCCAGACCCGCTTGGCGCCGAGCGAGTAGACGATCCGCTGGCCCGTGCCGGAGGCCGCGGGGACCGGGGCCGGAGCGGGCGCCTTGTCCTTCTTGTCGTGCCGGTCCTGGTGGTTCTTGGGGGCGTGGTGGCTGTCCTTGCGGGCCTCGTTGAGAGTGTCCGGGGCGGACGCCGAGGCCTGGTACCCGAGCACCCCGACCGCGACCAGGGCCGCCGCCGTCAGCGCGGTGACGATCGTGCTGCTCTTAGCGGGCACCGCTGTGCCACCTTTCCTCCCGCTCCCCGCCGCCGGCGGGGAGCCCCGGGCCTGGACGCCGGGCTGCTTGCTGCTGACTACGGGGGCGACGGTAGCACCGGAACGGGGACCGCCCGCCGAGCCGTAGTCTTGAGGCGTGCTGCTGCTAGCTCTTGACACCGCCACCCCCGCCGTCACCGTCGCGCTCCACGACGGATCCGGCGTCCTCGCCGAGTCCCGTCAGGTGGACGCCCGCCGGCACGGCGAACTGCTGCTGCCCGCCGTCGACCGGGTACTGGCCGAGGCCGGCCGGAAGCTTGACGCGGTCAGCGACATCGTGGTCGGCGTGGGCCCCGGGCCGTACACCGGCCTGCGGGTCGGCCTGGTGACCGCCGCCACCTTCGGGGCGGTGCTCGGCGTCCCCGTCCACGGCCTGTGCACGCTCGACGGCCTCGCCCACGCCGCCGGGCTGACCGAGCCCTTCATCGTGGCCACCGACGCCCGCCGCAAGGAGGTCTACTGGGCGCGCTACGAGCCCGGCACGACGCCCGGCGAGCCCGGCACGCCGCCCTGCCCGGCGACCCGGCTGACCGAGCCCGCCGTCGACCGCCCCGCGGACATCGCCGACGAGGTGGCCGGGGTCCCCGCCGTGGGCGCGGGCGCGCTGCTCTACGACACGGTCTTCACCGGCGTCCGGCGCGACGGGCCCGAGCACCAGTCCGCCGCCGCGCTGGCCGCGCTGGCCGCAGCGAAGCTGGCGGCCGGCGAGGAGATGCTGCCCCCGCAGCCGCTGTATCTGCGCCGCCCGGACGCCCAGGTCCCGGCCAACTACAAGGTGGTCACTCCCCGGTGAGCGTCCGCCCGTCGCCCGACCCCCGCCCCCCGGCGCCGCCGCCGGGCAGCCCCGTCGACCGCGGCCTGGTGCTGCGCGAGATGCGCTGGTGGGATCTTGCGCCGGTGCTGGAGCTGGAACGGGAGCTGTTCCCCGAGGACGCCTGGTCGCCCGGCATGTTCTGGTCCGAGCTGGCCCATGCCCGCGGGCCGCAGGCCACCCGCCGCTATCTCGTCGCCGAGCGGTCAGGGCGGCTGGTCGGCTACGGCGGACTCGCCGCCATCGACGGCACCGGCGACATCCAGACCATTGCCACCGCCCGCGACCAGTGGGGCTCCGGCCTCGGCTCCCGGCTGCTGACCGAACTCCTCGGGGCCGCCACGGACTTCGAGTGCCATGAGGTGCTGCTGGAGGTACGGGTCGACAACCTCCGCGCCCAGCGCCTCTACGAGCGGTTCGGCTTCGAGCCGATCGGCTTCCGCCGCGGCTACTACCAGCCCGGCAACCACGACGCCCTGGTGATGCGCCGCACCACCCAGACCTCCTCCGAAGCACCCCCCGTACAAGGAACTTGACACTCATGGCTGACTCACGCGGCGGACCGCTCGTCCTCGGCATCGAGACCTCCTGCGACGAGACCGGTGTCGGCATCGTCCGCGGCCACACCCTCCTCGCGGACGCGGTCGCCTCCAGCGTCGACGAGCACGCCCGCTTCGGAGGGGTGGTGCCGGAGGTGGCCTCGCGCGCCCACCTGGAGGCGATGGTCCCCACCATCCAGCGGGCCCTGAAGGACGCCGGGGTCGCCGCCTCCGACCTGGACGGGATCGCGGTCACCGCGGGACCGGGCCTGGCCGGTGCGCTGCTGGTCGGCGTCTCGGCCGCCAAGGCGTACGCCTACGCCCTCGGCAAGCCGCTCTACGGCGTCAACCACCTCGCCTCGCACATCTGTGTCGACCAGCTGGAGCACGGCCCGCTGCCCGAGCCGACGATGGCCCTGCTGGTCTCCGGCGGCCACTCCTCGCTCCTCCTCGCCCCCGACATCACCTCCGACGTACGCCCGCTCGGCTCGACCATCGACGACGCGGCCGGCGAGGCCTTCGACAAGATCGCCCGGGTGCTCCACCTCGGCTTCCCGGGAGGCCCGGTCATCGACCGCTACGCACGCGAGGGCAACCCCGACGCGATCCGCTTCCCGCGCGGGCTGACCGGTCCCCGCGACCCGGTCTACGACTTCTCCTTCTCCGGCCTGAAGACGGCCGTCGCGCGCTGGATCGAGGCCAAGCGGGCGGCCGGCGAGGAGGTGCCGGTGGCGGACGTCTCGGCGTCCTTCCAGGAGGCCGTGGTGGATGTGCTGACCCGTAAGGCCGTCCGGGCCTGCAAGGACAACGGCGTGGAGCATCTGATGATCGGCGGCGGGGTGGCGGCCAACTCCCGGCTGCGGGCGATGGCCGAGCGCCGCTGCGAGGACGCAGGCATCACGCTGCGGGTGCCGCGGCCCAAGCTGTGCACCGACAACGGTGCGATGGTCGCCGCCCTGGGCGCGGAGATGGTGACCCGCGGCCGCGCGGCCTCCGACTGGGACCTGTCCGCGGACTCGTCGCTGCCGGTCACCGAGCCGCACGTGCCCGGCGAGGCGCCCGCCGCCCCGGCCGCGCACCACCACGGCCACGACCACGACCACGTGCACGAGATGAGCAAGCACAACCTCTACTCCTGAAGACGGCCGTGGGCGGGGCGCGTTTGTCGTTCTTCGCGCGCTGTCGACTCCCCCCGCCCGGTGCGTGGCCCCAGGTCTTACCCTGGCAACCAGCACTGGGCGCGCACGCGGGGAGGCGGCAGGCCGTGGACTGGTTCTGGTGGGTCTTCATCTTCTTCATGGCGGGCGGATTCGCGAAGGTCGTGGACGCCGCCCGTACGGCGCTGCGCACCCGCCATGAACGCAAGATGGAGCGGCTGGAGACCGCGCGCCAGGAGCGGCAGGAGCTGGCCGCCGCCCACAAACCGCCGGAGCCGGTGTGCGGCTGCACCCACCACCTCGCCAAGCACGACAAGCGGGGCAAGTGCCATGAGCGGGTCGAGGTGGCGGTGGTCTGGGACGAGGACCACCGCCCGGTCCAGTACGAGGCCGGGCAGTGCACCTGCCAGCAGTACATCGGCCCGCAGCCGCTCTCCCAGATCTACGCCGAGGACCTCACCGACCTGGCGTGACCGGGTCCGTGGCCGGGTGCCCCAGCAGCATGGCGGGGGCGCCGGCGACCCGGGTGAGGAAGATCGTGCAGGAGTTGCGCCCACCGCCGAGCTTCAGCTTCTTTCGCAGCTCCTCGGGCTCCACCGCGGACCCCCGCTTCTTGATCACCGCGACCCCGACCTCGCGCTCCCGCAGCAGCGCCTTGAGCTTCTTGACGTTGAACGGCAGCACGTCGGTGAGCGCGTAGCCGGTCGCGTACGGCGTCGCCGTCAGCCGGTCCGCGGTGATGTACGCGATGGTCGGATCGATCAGCCGCCCGCCGATCTGCCGGGCGACGTCCGCCACGAGGTGGGCCCGGATCACGGCGCCGTCCGGTTCGTACAGCCAGTCTCCGACCGGGCCCACCGGGGGACGGTCCGCCTCGTCTGCGGCCGGGTCGGCGGCCGGAGCCGGCAGCCCCGCTCCGAGCAGGGTCTCGCCGGCCGGCAGCAGGGTGGCGCGGCGCCCGCCCGGGGCCGGGCGGGCCGCGCCCTCCTCTGCCGACCCGAACCACACCACGGCCTCCTTGACGTCGCCGCCGTCCGAGATCCACTCCGTCTCGGCGTCCTCGGGCAGGGCGTCGTGCGGCACCCCGGGCGCGATCTTCAGCGCCGCGCAGGGCGCCGTACGGGCCGTCTCGACGGCCCACGACAGCGGCGGTGAGTACGCCTCCGGGTCGAAGATGCGGCCGCCGCGGGCCTTGCTGCGCCGCGCCGGATCGACGAACACCGCGTCATATCCGGCGGTGTCCACCTCCGTCACGTCCGCGCAGCGCACCTCGATCAGCTCCGCGAGCCCCAGCACCTCGGCATTGGCCCGGGCCGCCGCACAGGCCAGCGGGTCGCGGTCGACGGCCAGCACCCGGATCCCGGCCCGCGCCAGCGCCAGCGCGTCACCGCCGATGCCGCAGCACAGATCGGCCAGCGTACGGACGCCGAGCGCGGCGAACCGGGCCGCGCGGTGGGCGGCGACGGTGGTGCGGGTGGACTGCTCGACGCCGTTCGGCGTGAAGTACATCAGCTGCGCGTCCGCCCCGAACTTCGCCGCCGCGCGCTGGCGCAGCCGGGCCTGGCCGAGAGCGGCGGAGACCAGCGGCGCGGGGTGGTCCCGGCGCAGCCGGGTGGCTGCCGCCAACTCGTTGGCGGGGTCGTGGTCCCGCAACTCGGCAAGCAGGGCCTGCCCCTCCGGGGCAAGCAGGCCGACGAAAGTGTCGAGGTCGTTCATGGGGTCATTGTCTCTTCCCACGTTTTTGTCTTTCCCGCCGTGGGGGTTGCTGCGCTTTGCGGCGCGGCGCACGTTTTTGTCTTTCCCGCCGTGGTTGCTTCTCGCCGTTGCGCCTGCGGCGGGCTGGGTGGGTGTCGGGTGCGGTGACGGACCTCCGGGGCCGGTGTGTGGGACTGCTTCGCTTTACGTCCCACACACCGGCCCCTCCGGCCCGTCCCCTCCCGTTGTGGGAAAAGAGAAGGTGAGTGGGGGCGCGCCACGGTAGCCAGCTACTGCGACCGACTAGGCGCACCGGACCACCTACAAGCACCCCCACCGGCCTGTTTCCTCCCCACCACGGGAGGGGCCGAGCCGCAGGACGAAGTCCGGAGGAGCGGCACCGCACCCGACAACCCACGCCCGCCGCAGGCGCAACGCCGAACAACCACTACGGCGGGTCAGCCGACACCGTGGGGCGCGCCGCAAAGCGCAACGGCGAACAACCACTACGGCGGGTCAGCCGACAACGTGGGCCGCGCCGCAAAGCGCAACGGCGGGAAAGCCGACAACGTGGGAAAACTACGCCGGCTCACGCCGGCTAGGCCGGCTCCCGCCGGCGCTGCGCATGGTCGCTGATGCGTAGCAGTAGCGCCACCATCACCCAGTTTGCGACGAGGGAGGAGCCGCCCTTGGCCAGGAAGGGGAGGGCCTTGCCGGTCAGGGGGATCAGGCCGGTGACGCCGCCGGCGACGACGAAGACCTGGAGCAGCAGGGCCCCGGAAAGCCCGACCGCCAGCAGCTTGCCGAACGGGTCGCGGGCCGTCAGGCCCACCCGCAAGCCGCGCTGGGCGAGCAGCACGTACAGCATGAGCACGGCCATCACCCCGGCCAGGCCCAGTTCCTCGCCCACGGTGGTGAGGATGAAGTCGCTGTTGCCGGCGAAGCCGATCAGTTCGGGGTGGCCCTGGCCCAGGCCGCTGCCCGCGATCCCGCCGCTGCCGAAGCTGAACAGCGCCTGCGCGGCCTGGTCGGAGATCAGGCCCGGCGGCCGCTGGGCCTGCGGCAGGAAGATGTCCATCGGGTGCAGCCAGGCCATGATCCGGCCCTTGACGTGCGGTTCCGTCGAGCCGACCACGGTGGCACCGACCACGGCCATGGCCAGCCCGCAGAGCACCCAACTGGTGCGCTCGGTGGCCATGTAGAGCATGATCACGAAGACCCCGAAGAAGATCAGCGAGGTGCCCAGGTCCCGTTCGAAGACCAGCACCAGCAGGCTGATCACCCAGATCGTGAAGATCGGTGCGAGCTGCCGCCCCGGGGGCAGCTGGACGCCCAGCACCCGTCGCCCGGCCAGCGCCAGCGCATCGCGGTTGACGGTGAGGTAGCCCGCGAAGAACACCGAGATCATGATCTTCACGAACTCGCCGGGCTGCAGCGACAGCGGCCCGAGCAGGATCCAGCGCTTGGCGCCGTACATGTCGGCGCCGAAGAAGGCCGGCGCCATCAGCAGCACCAGCGCGACCACCATCGTCAGATAGATGTAGCGCTGCAGAATGCGGTGGTCGCGCAGCACCATCAGGATGACGATGCACACGGCGACCCCGATCACCGTCCACACCAGCTGGCCGCTCGCCGCCTCGGCGATCTTCAGCCGGGGCTTTTGTGCGTAGGTGACGTCCAGGCGGTGCAGCAGCACCAGGCCTATCCCGGTCAACAGCGTCGCAAGCGGCAGGATCAGCGGATCGGCGCGGGGCGCGAAGCGGCGCAGCACCAGATGCGGGACCAGCGCCACGAACAGCATGCTGACGGCGAAGCCGGTCAGCCCGCCCGGCAGCCGGCCGGTCATCGACAGACCGGTGTAGGCGTAGCCGAAGTCCGCGATCAGGACGACGAGGACGAGCAGCCACGCCTCGGTCCGCCGGCGGTCCGGTGCCTGGGCCAGCGCGGCGAACGTCATGGTGCGTTCGGCATCGCTCTCCCGCTCCCTGGCAGCCCGGGGAGCGCTGGTCGGTCCACGCACGGGAGTCCTCCGCCATCGGTCGTCGACGCCGCCGGCCGTCCGGGAGTGCGCCCGGTTCGTCGGTTCGGCGGCAAGGAGGTAGACGAGGCAGCCCGTGGCGTGGTTGCGAGGGAAGAGAAGGTGTGTCCGATTTATGGCTGATTTCGCGGGAGTCGCCCAGAGGTCGCCCCCCAAAACTGCCCGGATCCGGCCCCGGAGGGCCGTAAGTGGGGGCCGGGGGCGGCCGGGGGGCGCGGCGCCGTACGGCGGGTCAACGGGGTCGGCGGAACCCTCCCCCTCGCCGCGCTGGCACTCCGCTTGACCGAGTGCTAACCGCGTCATAGTCTCGGCGTTGGCACTCTCCAGTGGGGAGTGCCAACACAGCGACGGGCAGGTCCGGCACCCGCGACGACGGATCCACCTGGTCGCCACCTCAGACAGTTAACCCCGTGAGATCTCCGAAGGGGGAGGTCGGATCGTGACGACCACCAGCTCCAAGGTTGCCATCAAGCCGCTTGAGGACCGCATTGTGGTCCAGCCGCTCGACGCCGAGCAGACCACGGCCTCGGGCCTGGTCATTCCGGACACCGCCAAGGAGAAGCCCCAGGAGGGCGTCGTCCTGGCCGTGGGCCCGGGCCGTGTCGAAGACGGCAAGCGCGTCGAGCTCGACGTCAAGGTCGGCGACGTCGTTCTCTACAGCAAGTACGGCGGCACCGAGGTGAAGTACAACAACGAGGACTACCTCGTTCTCTCGGCTCGCGACGTTCTCGCGATCGTCGAGAAGTAAGTCACCGGTTTTGCCGTGATCTGCGCCCCTGGTTCCCGCGTCTAAACAACCCGGGGCAGGGGCGCAGTTCGTTTGAGCGACAGCGGTCCCCACTGCGTGGCCGAGGATCGCAATGAGAGGACTTGAAGCAACCCATGGCGAAGATCCTGAAGTTCGACGAGGACGCCCGTCGCGCCCTTGAGCGCGGCGTCAACAAGCTTGCCGACACCGTCAAGGTGACGATCGGCCCCAAGGGCCGCAACGTCGTCATCGACAAGAAGTTCGGCGCCCCGACCATCACCAACGACGGCGTCACCATCGCCCGTGAGGTCGAGGTCGACGACCCGTACGAGAACCTTGGCGCCCAGCTCGTCAAGGAGGTGGCGACCAAGACCAACGACATCGCGGGTGACGGCACCACCACCGCCACCGTGCTGGCCCAGGCGCTGGTCCGCGAGGGCCTGCGCAACGTCGCGGCGGGCGCCTCCCCGGCCGCGCTCAAGAAGGGCATCGACGCCGCCGTCAAGGCCGTGTCCGACGAGCTCCTCGCGACCGCCCGCCCGATCGACGACAAGTCCGACATCGCCGCCGTGGCCGGCCTGTCCGCCCAGGACAAGCAGGTCGGCGAGCTCATCGCCGAGGCGATGGACAAGGTCGGCAAGGACGGTGTCATCACCGTCGAGGAGTCCAACACCTTCGGTCTGGAGCTCGACTTCACCGAGGGCATGGCCTTCGACAAGGGCTACCTCTCGCCGTACATGGTCACCGACCAGGAGCGTATGGAGGCCGTCCTCGAGGACCCGTACATCCTGATCCACCAGGGCAAGATCTCCTCGATCCAGGACCTGCTGCCGCTCCTGGAGAAGGTCATCCAGGCCGGTGCCTCCAAGCCGCTGCTGATCATCGCCGAGGACGTCGAGGGCGAGGCCCTGTCGACCCTGGTCGTCAACAAGATCCGTGGCACCTTCAACGCCGTGGCCGTCAAGGCCCCCGGCTTCGGTGACCGCCGCAAGGCCATGCTCGGCGACATCGCCACCCTCACCGGTGCGACCGTCATCGCCGAGGAGGTCGGCCTCAAGCTCGACCAGGCCGGTCTGGACGTGCTCGGCACCGCCCGCCGGGTGACCGTCACCAAGGACGACACCACCATCGTCGACGGTGGCGGCAAGGCCGACGACGTCACCGGACGCGTCGCCCAGATCAAGGCCGAGATCGAGACCACCGACTCCGACTGGGACCGCGAGAAGCTCCAGGAGCGCCTCGCCAAGCTCGCCGGTGGCGTCTGCGTCATCCGCGTGGGTGCGGCCACCGAGGTCGAGCTCAAGGAGAAGAAGCACCGTCTGGAGGACGCCATCTCCGCGACCCGCGCCGCGGTCGAGGAGGGCATCGTCTCCGGTGGTGGCTCCGCTCTGGTGCACGCCGCCAAGGTGCTGGAGGGCTCCCTCGGCAAGGAGGGTGACGAGGCCACCGGTGTCGCCGTCGTCCGCCGCGCCGTCGTCGAGCCGCTGCGCTGGATCGCGGAGAACGCCGGCCTTGAGGGCTACGTCATCACCGCGAAGGTCGCCGAGCAGGACAAGGGCAACGGCTTCAACGCCGCCACCGGCGAGTACGGCGACCTGGTCAAGGCCGGCGTCATCGACCCGGTCAAGGTCACCCGCTCCGCGCTGGAGAACGCCGCGTCGATCGCCTCGCTGCTGCTGACGACCGAGACCCTGGTCGTCGAGAAGCCCGCCGAGGACGAGCCGGAGGCCGGTCACGGTCACGGCCACGCGCACTGACGCACAGCCGACGGAAAGCCGGCAGTAGTCGGTCCGGCTAGTCGGTAGAGGAGCCCCTGTTCCCGCTCGTGAGCGACGGGAACAGGGGCTCCTCGTTCGATGCCTGGATGCCGCGATGTCTGGACGCTGTGCCCGCTCGGGTCTCGACGGCCTGGTCAGAGCGCGCCGAGTTGCCGCATCAGGCCCATGACGTCGTAGTGCCACCAGCCTTCCTGGATCTTTCCGTCATGGAACCGGAAGGTCGTGGTGCCGGTCATGGTGCACACCTTGCCGGTCGGCTGGACGCCCATGAATGCGCCTTTGTGCGTGCCGGTCCACGTCCACCGCGTCACGACGTCGTCGCCCTGGGCGATCTGGGATTCGAGGTTGAACGTGAAGTCGAAGGCGGCGCGCCATCCGGCGACGTCACTCCGCATGACGTCGGACCCGGTCACGGTCTCCTCCTCCTTGATGATGTCGTGGTCCCGGTAGTCGGCCGCGAACACCTCGTCGATGGCGCCGAGGTTGCCCCCGACGGCGATCTCGTGGAAGAAACGGCGGGCGGTTGCGGTGTTCAACTGTTCGTCCCGGACGACGTCGAGGTCGGTGAACGACGGCATCCCGTCGCAGAGCGCCACCATCTCCTGGAAGATCCGGTCGGTCTCCGGGAGGTGGGAGTTCTTCACCGCCTCGTCGTGCGAAGGGAATTCGACGATCTCGACGTAGTGGGACGGGTCGGACCGGTCCTTGCCGACGAGGCTGTGGGTGGCGGTCCGCTTGCCCTTGGTCTGCTCGACCCACTTGTCCATGAGTTCGTTCATGCCCTCGGGCCGCTCGGTCTTGTAATCGATTATCTGTACGAATTTCATGGTGCCTCCCGGAGCTGGGTGGAACGCCTCCATTTTAGTGAAAAATAGGGCTTTTGGTGCGGTCAGGCCGAGCGGTCCTGGTCCGTCGGGTGCACCGGGTCTGCAAAGGGCAGGCCGGACGCGAACCGCGCCACCTCGTCCAGCGCCCGGTCGGCCAGGCGGTGGAGTTCGCCGCCCAGGGAACCGGCGATGTGCGGGGTGAGCAGGACGTTCGGGAGGTCGTACAACGGGGAGTCGGGGGGCGGGAGTTCGGGGTCGGTGACATCCAGGACCGCGTTGAGGCGGCCGGTCAGCAGCTCGGGGAGCAGGGCCGTTTCGTCGATGAGGGAGCCGCGGGCGGTGTTGATGAGGGTCGCGCCGTCCGGCATCAGGGCCAGTTCGCGGGCGCCGAGCATGTGGTGGGTGGCGGGCAGCTGGGGGGCGTGCACGCTGACGATGCCGCTCTCGGCACAGAGGGTGTCGAGGGGGACCGGTGCCGCACCCAGCCGGGCGGCCTCGGCGGCGTCGACGTACGGGTCGTGGAGCAGGACGTGCAGGTCGAAGGGCCGTAGGAGTGCGATGAGACGGCGGCCGATGCGGGAGGCGCCGATGATGCCGACGGTGCGTCCGTAGTTGCCGGCGTCGGACAGCTCGCGATGCCAGTCGTGCGGGGCGCGCAGGGCGCGGTAACGGTGGGCGGCGTGCAGTACGCGCTTGTTGGCGAAGAGGATCGCGGCGAGGGTGTATTCGGCGACGGGCAGCGCGTTGGCGGAAGCCACCGAGGCGACGGCGATACCGCGTTGCCAACAGACCTCGGTGATGTGGTGTTTGACCGAACCGGCGGCGTGCACGACGGCGCGCAGCCGCGGTGCCGCGGCGAGGACACGGCTGGTCAGGAGTGGCGCGCCCCAGCAGGTCAGCAGCACCTCCGCCTCCGCCAGTGCGGCGGCGATCGCGGGTGCCGGGTCGGCCAACTCGTCGGCGACGAGGCCGGGGTCGGTGCGGGCCAGCGTCACGAGGCGGCTGCGACGCTGGTCGTCCAGCAGGCGCTCGGCGATGCCTGGGCCCATCGCGAGCAGCAGATTCGGGCGTCTTCCCACGTTTTCGGCTGCGCCTGGCGGCCCTTCCCACGCGGCCGGCTGATCCGCCGTGGTGGTTTCTCGCCGTGGCGCCTGCGGCCGGTGTGGTGTGCCGGCTGCGGTGACGGCCCTACGGACTTCGTCCTTCGGTCCGTCCCCTCCCATGGGCGGGGAGTGGGGGCCGGTGGGGGGTGGTGTGGTCATGCATCATCCTCCGTGCCGCCTTGACGTCCGGTCAGTCGCCCCTGAAGGATGCCCGGCGGTTGGCCGTCATCTTCTGCCCCAGGGAAGCCATGCCCGAGCACGCTCCCGAACGCCATCCCTTCCCCCGTCCGCCCGAGGACCGCCGCCGTAGCCCGTACACCGGCTGGACCCGCGCCCATTGGGAGGCGACGGCCGACGGTCTGCTGCGGGCCACCGCCCGCTATGCCTCCCCGCGCCACGGTCTGATCGTCCTGCCCGGAGCCCGCCCCAGCTCCTCCGGCCCCCGCTCGGACGGCCTCGAAGGCTTCGCCCGTACGTTTCTGCTCGCCGCGCTCCGTGTGGCCGGCGCCGACGGCCGCGACCCGCACGGCTACCTTCCCCGTTACGCCGAGGGTCTCGCCGCAGGCACCCACAAGCCCAGCGCCGCACGTGAGCTCACCTCGGCCGACCCGGATTCCTGGCCCCGTATCGACGCCGTCCGCCAGGCCCGTGTCGAGGCCGCCTCGCTCGCCCTCGGGCTGCGCCTGACCCGGCGCCGGCTGTGGGACACCCTCGACGAGGGCGTTCGCGCCCGCGTCGTCGAGTGGCTGCTGCCCGCCTTGGGCCCGTCCCCCGTCGACAACAACTGGTGGCTCTTCGGCCTCACCGTCGGCGGCTTCCTGCGCGAGGCGGGCATCGAGACCGACCGCGCCGGGGCGGCCATCGACCGCGCGCTGACCCGTATCGAGGACTGGTACCGGGGCGACGGCTGGTATGCGGACGGCGACAACCGCGCCTTCGACCACTACAACGGCTGGGCGCTGCACTTCTACCCGGTCCTGCACGCCCATCTCGGCGCCGACCGGACCCTCCTGGCCACCTACGGCCCCCGCCTGCACGCCCAACTGGACGCCTGCACCCGCCTCTTCGACACCAACGGTGCACCGCTGCCCTTCGGCCGCTCGCTCACCTACCGCTTCGCCGCCGCGGCCGCCCCCTGGCTGGGCGCCCTCACCGGACACACCCCGCTCACCCCCGGCGCCACCCGCCGCCTCGCCTCCGGGACCCTGCGGCACTTCCTCGACCGCGGCGCCCTCACCCGGGACGGCCTGTTACCGCTCGGCTGGTACGGCCCGTACGCACCGATGCTCCAGAGCTACTCCGGTCCCGCCTCGCCCTACTGGGGGGCCAAGGGCTTCCTCGGCCTGCTGCTCCCTGCCACCCATCCCGCCTGGACCGCGTCCGAGGAGGCGCTCCCCGCCGAAACCGCCGACGCCGCCGGGCCGTTCGGTACCACGGGCCTGCTGCTCCACTCCACCGCCTCCGACGGCCTGGTCCGCCTCCACAACCACGGCAGCAATTCCGTCCGCAGCACCCCCGACCCCTATTACGCCCGCTTCGCCTACTCCACCCGCACCGGCCCCACGGCCCCCGCCACCGAGGACCCGGCCCTCCCCGACAACCACTTCGCCCTGCTCCTCGACGGCCGCCCCACCACCCGCGGCCCTGCCACCCCGTATGCGGCCGGGCCCGACCGGGCCTCCTCCTTCCACACGCCGCGCCATGCCGACGGCACCGAACTCGCCGGCATCCGGATCCTGTCCGCCACCCTCGTCCACGGCCGCGCCGAACTCCGCGCCCACCGGGTCACCGGCGCCGCCCCCGGCACCCGCGTCCGCCAGACCGGCTGGGCCACCACCCCCGACGGCCCCACCGCCCAACTCCACCCCGTCCACGGCTACGACACCCCGCCCCGCCGCACCCCCACGGGAAGCACCCTCTTCGGCCCCCATACCGAAACCGTGGCCGTGGAGGGCACCATCACCGCCGACCCCCAGGGCACCCTCTTCGTGGCCCTGGCCTCGCTGACCGCGGACCCGGACCCGGCCCCCGTCCACACCCTGGCGACCACCCGCCTCACCCGCCACGGCATCGAGGTCACCTGGCAGGACGGCACCCGCACCCACCTGGCGCTGCTCCCGCCATCCACGAAAGATGACGGGCCGTCAGGCGCGGTGTCCGGAACATGAGGCGAAACCTCCCCGGACACCGGCCCGCCGGCCCGTCACCGCACCCCACGGCCCCGCGCTGCGGACCGGCGCACCCCCACGGCGCCGCACCCGCCGGCACGGAAAGCGACCGGGCGTCAGCGCGGCCCGTACTTCCGGCCCGTACGCGAGGTGACCCCGCCCAGCACCCCACGGGGCGCCAGCTTCACCGCACCCATCAGCGCCTTGTAGCGCGGGTCCGGAATCGACAGCGACTTCCCCCGCGTCAGGTCCTTCATCGCGGCATCGACGAGCTTGTCCGCGTCCAGCCACATCCACCCGGGAATGTTCTCCGTCCCCATCCCGGCCCGCTGATGGAATTCGGTCCGTACGAAGCCGGGGCACAGCGCCATCAGCCGCACCCCACTGCCCGCCAGATCCCGCGCGGCGCCCTGGGTGAACTGCACGACCCACGCCTTGCTCGCGCCATAGGTGCCGCGCGGCACGAAAGCCGCCACCGACGCCACATTGACCACCGCGCCCCGCCGGCGGTCCCGCATCCCGCGCACCCCGGCCGTGGTCAGCCGCAGGACCGCCTCGCAGTGCACCTTCAGCATCGTCAGCTCGTCGGCCATCGAGACTTCGAGGTACTCGCCCTTGTTGCCGAAGCCGGCGTTGTTCACCAGCAGATCCACCGGGTGCTTGGTGTCCGAAAGTCGCGCCTCGACGGCCGCGATGCCGTCCTCGGTGGCCAGATCGGCGCTCAGCACCTCCGCCTCGATGCCGTGCCGGTCGTGCAACTCGGTGGCCTGCTCGTTCAGTCGCTTCTCGTCGCGGGCCACCAGCACCACGCTGTGGCCGTCGCTCGCCAGCCGCCGGGCGAACGCCGCCCCGATGCCCGCCGTGGCTCCTGTGATCAGTGCAGTCGTCATACGGGCACGCTATCCGCCCCGGCCACACGGCCCGAGCCCCAACCCCACCGACGCGACCGCCCGTCCGTCGGCGGCGGGTCGGCCGCCCGTCCGGCCGCCGACGGGCCGCCGCCGCGCCGCCTCGCCGTCCGTGCCCGGGAGCCCACCGCCCCCGGCCTGCAAGGCTCTTGCCCTCCGAGCTCTCCGCACCGGCAGTCCGGCCCGCCCCGCCCGCGGAGCCGTCCGGCCCCGGGGCTCAGCCCTTCTCCCGCTCCATATACGTCTCCGCCCGCCGCCGCGCCTCCTCCGGGAGCGCCCCGCCCGCCTCCAGCAGCCGCGGCAACAGCTCCCGACGGGTGGTCAGCGCCTGGAACATCAGCCGGATGCTCACCTCGTGAGCCGGCCGGTGCACCAGCTCGACGGCGTCCCCGGCGCGGATCTCCCCCGGCTCGATCACCCGCAGATACGCACCGGGCACCGCGGCCTGGGTGAACCGCTTCAGCCACCCGTGCTCGCCCAGCCACCCCTGGAACGTCTGGCAGGGGATACGCGGACAGCTCACCTCCAGCAGCAGCCGCGGGCCGACCCGCCAGTGTTCCCCGATCAGCGCTCCGGTGACCTCCACACCCGACGTGGTGAGGTTCTCGCCGAACGACCCGTTGGCCAGCTCGCGGCCCAGCTCCCGCTGCCAGTCGTCCAGATCCTCCCGGGCGTAGGCGTAAACGGCCTGGTCGTCACCGCCGTGATGGCGCAGATTGACCACCGCGTCGCCGGCCAGCCCGCTGCCGCCGGTGCCCTTGGGTCCGGGAGCGGCCACCGCCACCGGGCCGTCCACCGGCCGCTTGTCGATACCGGTGGTGCCCCTCGCCGCTTGGGTGTGTTCGGACGGTGCGGGCTGCCCCAGATTCACGGTCAGCAGCTTCATACGGCGCTCCGTTGCTCGGTCGGTGCGGCCCTTGCGGGCCTCCTTCGCATCTTCCCCGTTCGCGGCTCGTCATGGATCACTACCGGCCGCGCCCGTGCTCCACGCGGGGCACCACCCAAAAGCTTTGACGCACCTTTTCCCGACCACCCCAAGAATCGCTTATGATTGATCCATGATCGAGGCCCGTCATCTCCGTGTGCTGCGTGCGGTCGCCCGGACCGGTTCGTTCTCCGCCGCCGCGCGCGAGCTGGGCTGCACCCAGCCGGCCGTCAGCCAGCAGATGAAGGCCCTGGAACAGTCCGCCGGCACCCCGTTGCTGGTGCGTACGGGCCGGGAGATGCGGCTGACCCAGGCGGGCGAGGCGCTCGTCCGGCATGCCGTCGGCATCATCGCCGGACTCACCGCCGCCGAGGAGGAGATCGCGGCCATCGCCGGCCTGCGTGCCGGCCGGGTGCGGCTGGTGTCCTTCCCCTCCGGCAACTCGACGCTGGTGCCGACCGCCCTGGCCACGATGCGCGCCGCACACCCGGGCACCCGGGTCTCGCTGGTCGAGGCCGAACCCCCGCGCTCGATCGAGATGCTACGCAACGGCGACTGCGAGATCGCCCTGGCCTTCCGCTACCCGGAAGTGCGCGGCGCGGACCCGGCGGCCGCGGCGGAGTGGGACGACCTGGTCGTCCGGCCGATCCTGGCGGACCGGCTGGTGGGCCTGGTGCCGGACGGCCACCGGCTGGCGAGGGCGGGGAGCGCACACTTCTCCGAGCTGGCCGACGAGTCCTGGATCGCGGGCTGCCCCCGCTGCCGCCGGCATCTCGTGGAGGTCTGTGAGAGCGCGGGCTTCACCCCGCGCATCGACTTCGCGACGGACGACTATCCCGCGGTGATCGGCCTGGTGGGCGCCGGCCTGGGGGTCGCCGCGCTGCCCGAGCTGACGCTGACGTCGGTACGCCTCAAGGGGGCCACGGCCGTACGGATGGAGCCCGCCGTCCATCGTGAGATCGTCGCGCTCACGCTGCCGGATCTGGCGCACGTCCCCGCCGTCGAGGCCACGCTCGACCAGCTGGCGCACGCCGCGGGGAGCTGAGGGGACCGGAGCACCCGGCCTGCCCGGCTCCGCCCGCCGGCGCGGCTTCGAGAAATCGTCGTCGGCTCGCCGGCCCACCCGGCTCCGCCAGAGCGCCCGGCCACGCCCGCCCCGCCGGCCCGCCCGGCTCCGCCAGGTCACTCGGCCACCCGCCCCGCCCGGCTCCGCCAGGTCACCCGGCCACCCTCACCCCGCCGGCCCGCACGGCTCCGCCAAGGCACCCGGCTATCCCCGCCCCGTCGCTCACCGCAGCCCTCATCCACCCGAGCCCGCGGCCGCACGGCTCGTGCAGGAACGTTTCTTCAGGAGCGATCCGCTCCCATGGGTCAGGCGCCGGAGCCGCCCGCATGACCGGTCATGGAGGACGCGGGGATCAGCCGGTGGCGCGCCCGGCCCATGAGCTCCTCGCGTTCGTCCTCCGTCAGACCGCCCCAGACCCCGTAGGGCTCGCGGACGGCCAGTGCATGCGCCGCGCACTCGGCCCGTACCGGGCAGCGCATACACACCTCCTTCGCCGATGTCTCACGCGCGCTGCGGGCCGCTCCGCGCTCGCCCTCCGGGTGGAAGAAGAGGGAGCTGTCCACGCCACGACAGGCGGCCAGCAGCTGCCAGTCCCACAGATCGGCGTTCGGGCCCGGGAGGCGGGAGAAATCTGCCATTGCGTGTCCCCTCGAAGCGATGCTGATGCGGGCTCGGTGCTCACGACGGTACATCTACTGTCGAAGTAGATGTAAATATGACTCATTGCGAATCTAGTCATAGTCACCATCAAAATGGAAGAAAGAGAGCCAAATAGGGCATAGGGTGCACGCGCGGATGCCGGTCGCCCGTTGAGTCGTCTGCGTATCCGGCTCCTCACGGAGCGTGCTGAACTCGGTCGCCGAAGCCGTAACTCTTTCGAGTGACCGTCGTTGAGTGTGCGGAGGCGATTGGCAGAGGTAGCCGTAGGGCAGGTGTCCGAGGCCGTCAATCGCAACAGGTGACGATACGTACCAGCCTGGAGGCTCAAGGTGACGCGCATCAGCTGCGGAGGGCGGTCATGACATCCGTCCTCGTCTGCGACGACTCCCCGCTTGCCCGAGAGGCGCTCCGTCGGGCGGTTGCGACCGTACCCGGCGTCGAGCGTGTGACGACCGCGGCCAACGGCGAGGAAGTCCTCCGCCGCTGGGGCGCCGATCGCTCGGATCTTATTTTGATGGACGTACGGATGCCCGGTCTCGGCGGTGTCGAGACCGTGCGCCGGCTGCTGTCCGCCGATCCCGGCGCCCGGATCATCATGCTCACGGTGGCCGAGGACCTGGACGGTGTCGCGCTCGCGGTCGCCGCCGGTGCCCGCGGCTATCTGCACAAGGACGCCTCGCGCGCCGAACTGCGGGCGACGGTGACCCAGGCGCTGGCCGACCCGACGTGGCGGCTCGCCCCACGGCGGCTGCGGTCCGCCGAGATGGGTGCCGCACCGACGCTCACCGCGCGGGAGATCCAGGTGCTGGAGGGCATGAGTCACGGCCGCTCCAACGCCGAGATCGGCCGTGAGCTGTTCCTGTCCGAGGACACGGTCAAGACCCATGCCCGGCGCCTCTTCAAGAAACTCGGCGCCTCGGACCGCGCGCATGCGGTGGCCCTGGGCTTCCGCTGGGGACTGGTCCGCTAAGGCATTGTGACGTGCAGCGATGCGGGGGAGTGAGGATCCCCGCCCGCCCTGTGGCGGGCGGGGTGGCAGGGTGCCCCGCCCGCCGCCGCGTCCGCCGGCGGTCCGATTCGCCGCGCGGTGCCGCATCCTTGAGGTATGGAGTTCCTCGGGGACGGGTCGGTCGGGCACGAGGGGAGGGCGCACATGACAGCCGGCGCACCTGCCGCTCATAACGCTTCAGCGCACAAGTACGGACCTGATGCCGCGGATCGTGCGGCGCCAAGGCACCATGGTCCGATGCGTGAGGACGGGAAGCAGGAAATCGGCGATCTCGTCGCTCGCGCAGTCGAGGGTGACCAGCGGGCCACCCACGATCTGCTGGCCCATGTGCATCCCCTCGCCCTGCGCTACTGCCGTACCCGGCTGTCGCGGCTGCCGGGTGATGCCCGGCACTTCGTCGAGGATCTGGCACAGGAAGTGTGTGTCGCGGTGCTCTGTGCGCTGCCGCGCTACCGCGACACCGGCAAGCCCTTCGAGGCGTTCGTCTTCGCCATCGCCGGCCACAAGGTCGCCGATCTGCAGCGGGCGGCGATGCGGCATCCGGGCAGCACGGCCGTGCCGTCCGACGAGATGCCCGAGCAGCCGGACGACTCCCTCGGCCCGGAGGAGCGGGCGCTGCTGAGCAGCGACGCGGAGTGGGCCAAAAAGCTGCTGGCGAACCTTCCGGAGAACCAGCGCGAGCTGGTCCTGCTGCGGGTCGCCGTCGGGCTGACCGCCGAGGAGACCGGCCAGATGCTGGGGATGTCGCCCGGCGCCGTACGGGTCGCCCAGCACCGTGCGCTGAGCAGGCTGCGGGCGCTCGCCGAGCAGTAGCAGATTCCCGGCCTCCACGGCGGCTTTCCGCCGTAGAAATACACAAGTGACGAGGCCCTCACCGCTCGTGGATTGGGACACTTCCTTAGGCCGTTAGCATGGGAGTCCGCGCTGAGGCAAGAGCATTGGGGAAGGTGTCATGAGTGACAACGTCGACGGTATGCCCGCCAAATTCGCCATGCTCGGGCTGACATACGACGACGTGCTGCTGCTGCCGGGTGCGTCGGAGGTGCTGCCGAACGCGGTGAGCACCGCGTCCCGGGTCTCGCGCAATGTCACGGTGAACATCCCGCTGCTGTCGGCGGCGATGGACAAGGTGACCGAGGCGCGGATGGCCATCGCCATGGCGCGGCAGGGCGGCGCGGGCGTACTGCACCGCAATCTGTCCATCGAGGACCAGGCCAACCAGGTCGACCTGGTCAAGCGCTCCGAGTCCGGCATGGTCACCGACCCGATCACGGTCCGCCCGGACGCCGCGCTCGCCGAGGCCGATGCGCTGTGCGCCAAGTTCCGGATCAGCGGGGTGCCGGTCACCGACGCCGCGGGCAAGCTGCTGGGCATCGTCACCAACCGCGACATGGCCTTCGAGATGGACCGCAGCCGTCAGGTCCGCGAGGTCATGACACCGATGCCGCTGGTCACCGGCAAGGTCGGCATCTCCGGCGAGGACGCCATCGAGCTGCTGCGCCGCCACAAGATCGAGAAGCTGCCGCTGGTCGACGACGCGGGCGTGCTCAAGGGCTTGATCACGGTCAAGGACTTCGTCAAGGCCGAGAAGTACCCGAACGCCGCCAAGGATGCCGAGGGCCGGCTGGTCGTCGGTGCCGCGGTGGGCGTCGGCGGCGAGGCGTACGAGCGGGCGCAGGCGCTGGTCGAGGCCGGTGCCGACTTCCTCGTCATCGACAGCGCGCACGGCCACAGCCGCGGCATCCTCGACATGATCGCCAAGGTCAAGTCCAACATCAACGTCGATGTCGTCGGCGGCAACGTCGCCACCCGCGACGGCGCCCAGGCGCTGATCGACGCGGGCGCCGACGGCATCAAGGTCGGTGTCGGCCCCGGCTCCATCTGCACCACCCGGGTCGTCGCCGGCGTCGGCGTCCCGCAGGTCACCGCGATCTACGAGGCGGCGCAGGCCGCACACGCCGCGGGCGTGCCGCTGATCGGTGACGGCGGTCTGCAGTTCTCCGGCGACATCGCCAAGGCCATCGCGGCCGGTGCGGACACGGTCATGCTGGGCTCGCTGCTGGCCGGCTGCGAGGAGTCGCCGGGCGAGATGGTCTTCATCAACGGCAAGCAGTTCAAGTCGTACCGCGGAATGGGCTCGCTGGGCGCGATGCAGTCCCGCGGCCAGGGCCGCTCCTTCTCCAAGGACCGCTACTTCCAGGACAACGTGCTGTCCGAGGACAAGCTGGTCCCCGAGGGCATCGAGGGCCAGGTGCCCTACCGCGGTCCGCTCTCCTCGGTCGCCCACCAGCTCGTCGGCGGCCTGCGGGCCTCCATGGGCTACGTCGGCTCCGCCGACATCCCCGAGCTCAAGGAGAAGGGCCACTTCGTGCGCATCACCTCCGCGGGGCTCAAGGAGAGCCACCCGCACGACATCCAGATGACCACCGAGGCTCCGAACTACACTCGGCGCTGACCTGCGCGTACGGCATCGCCCGCACGCGTGCACAAGCCCGTGGCCGCTCCCCGGCCGCGGGCTTCGGTGTGTCGGGGATACTGGTACGGCAGACGTAGAGGGAAAGGCCACACACGTGACTGAGATCGAGATCGGGCGCGGCAAGCGCGGCCGCCGGGCATACGCATTCGACGACATCGCCGTCGTACCGAGTCGCCGCACCCGCGACCCGAAGGAGGTCTCGATCGCCTGGCAGATCGACGCCTACCGCTTCGAGCTGCCTTTCCTGGCCGCTCCCATGGACTCCGTGGTCTCGCCGCAGACCGCGATCCGCATCGGTGAGCTGGGCGGCCTGGGCGTCCTCAACCTCGAAGGTCTCTGGACCCGGTACGAGGACCCGGAGCCGCTGCTCGCCGAGATCGCGGAGCTGGACGGGGCCACGGCCACCAAGCGGCTCCAGGAGATCTACGCCGCGCCGATCAAGGAAGAGCTGATCGGGCAGCGCATCAAGGAGGTGCGGGACGCGGGCGTCGTCACCGCCGCCGCGCTCTCCCCGCAGCGCACGGCGCAGTTCTCCAAGGCCGTCGTGGACGCCGGCGTCGACATCTTCGTCATCCGCGGCACGACCGTCTCCGCCGAGCACGTCTCCTCCGCGGCCGAGCCGCTGAACCTCAAGCAGTTCATCTACGAGCTGGACGTCCCGGTCATCGTCGGCGGCTGCGCCACGTACACCGCGGCGCTGCACCTGATGCGGACCGGCGCGGCCGGTGTGCTGGTCGGCTTCGGCGGCGGCGCCGCGCACACCACCCGTAACGTCCTGGGCATCCAGGTCCCGATGGCGACCGCGGTCGCCGACGTCGCGGCCGCCCGCCGCGACTACATGGACGAGTCCGGCGGCCGCTACGTCCACGTCATCGCCGACGGCGGTGTGGGCTGGTCCGGCGACCTCCCCAAGGCGATCGCCTGCGGCGCCGACGCCGTGATGATGGGCTCCCCGCTGGCCCGCGCCACCGACGCACCCGGCCGCGGCCACCACTGGGGCATGGAAGCGGTGCACGAGGACGTGCCGCGCGGCAAGCGGATGGACCTCGGTGCGGTCGGCACGACGGAGGAGGTGCTGTTGGGGCCGTCTACCGTCCCCGATGGCTCGATGAACTTCTTCGGTGCGTTGCGCCGGGCGATGGCGACGACTGGATATTCGGAGCTCAAGGAATTCCAGCGGGTTGAGGTCACGGTCGCGCCGCGGCGGTGAGGTTTTCCCACGTTGCCGGGTTTCCCGCCGTGTTTGTTCCCTGAGTTGTTGCCCGCCTTCGGCGGGAGCGGGGGTGGTTGTGGGGTGGGGCCCCGGTTGCTGTGTGGTGGGTGGCGGGGGCAGGGGCTCCGGGGTGTGTTGTCGGACTGCTTCGCTTTACGTCCGACAACACACCCCTCCGCCCCTGCCCCCTCCCGTAGTTGTGGGGCCTCACCCCGGTGGGGGGTGCAGAAGAAAGACAAAAGCCAGAGGCTCGGCCGGAGTACGACGCGGCCGGGCTTCTGGTCTTTGACAGATTCCCCACCGGGCGGGGGTCGCCAACCGAGCGAGAGGTGGTGGGCCGGAGGGGGTGGGTGTTCGGACGTAAAGCGAAGCAGTCCGAACACCCACCCCCGGAGGCCCACCACCGCCACCCACCACACACACCCAGCGGCCCCCGCCCAACCCCCCACCCCGCCGAAGGCGAAACAACAGACGAGGCACGGCGCCGCAGCCGAAAACGTACGGCGATGCCCGGCGCTAAAGCCAATGCGCTAAAGACGATGCGCTGCGCCCGCCGGAGTGGCCCCCCTCGTATCCAGCAGCAGCTGGGCCTTGACCGACAGCCCCTGAAGGTCATACGTGCGATGCGCCTGGAGCAAAATCGTCAGGTCCGCGGCGGCCGCCGCTTCGTAGAGGGAGTCGGCGCGGGGGACGGGGCGGTCCAGGACGTTCCACTGGGGGACGTAGGGGTCGTGGTACGTGAGGTGCGCGCCCAGTTCCCGCAGGCGGGAGGCGATCTCGCGGGCCGGGGAGCCGGTCTGGTCGGCGATGTCCGGCTTGTAGGTGACGCCGAGCAGCAGGACCCGGGCGCCGCGGGCGGATTTGCCGTGGTGGTTGAGGAGGGTGGCGCAGCGCTGGATGACGTAGCGGGGCATCCGGCCGTTGACCTCCTGGGCCAGTTCCACCATGCGGAGCGGGTGGCCCGGTGAACGGCCGTTGTAGGCAAGGTAGTTGGGATCGATGGGGGCGGCGTGGCCGCCGACGCCGGGGCCGGGGCGGAAGGACTGGAAGCCGAACGGTTTGGTCTCGGCGCAGCGGATGACGTCCCACAGGTCGACGCCGATGTCATGGCAGAAGACCGCCATCTCGTTCATCAGCGCGATGTTGATGTGGCGATAGTTGGTCTCCAGCAGCTTGGCGGTCTCGGCCTCGCGGGGGCCGCGGGCGCGGACGACCTTGTCGGTGAGGCGGCTGTAGAAGGCGGCGGCCGCCTCCGTGCAGGCGGGGGTGAGGCCGCCGATGACCTTGGGGGTGTTGGCGTGGTGGTGGGTGCGGTTGCCGGGGTCGTGGCGGCCGGGGGAGCAGGCGAGGTGGAAGTCGCGCCCGGCGGTGAGGCCGGAGCCCTCCTCCAGGAGGGGACGCAGGAATTCTTCGGTGGTGCCGGGGTACGCGGTGGATTCGAGGATCACCGTGGTGTGCGGGCGCAGCTGTGCGGCCAGGGTGCGGGCGGCGTCGGCGATGCGGCCCAGGTCCAGGGTGTGGTCCTCGCCGAGGGGGGTGGGCGCACAGATGACGGCGGTGCGGACCCGGCCGAGGGTGGTGGGGTCGGTGGTGGTGCGGAAGCCGGCCGAGAGCAGGCGGCGGAGTTCGGTGGCGGACAGCGGCCCGTCGGCGCCCGAGAGGGCGGCGGTGTGCGGGTCGGGGTCGTAGCCGAGGGTGCTGATGCCGGCGGTGGTGGCGGCCTGGGCGAGGGGGAGGCCGAGGTGACCGAGTCCGATGACGGCGAGATCTGCGGGCATGCTGCGGCCGTCCTTCCCGAGCGACTGCGAATGACGTGTGCGCATGACGTATGCGGATGGCGCATAAGTAGACTAAGCGGATATTTGACCCAGAATAGGGATTGGTGGATCAAGGCGGCGGGGTGTTGCCGTCATGAGTGGAGGGTGGATACCGGAACGCAGCGCGGACAGAATCGACGGACGGCGGGTGTGGCCCCGAGCACAGCGGGAGGCAGCGGTGCAGACAGCGATACTGGGACCGGCGCAGCGGGCCGAGGCGCTCGCCCGAATGGCGGAACGGGAGCTGGACGTTCTGGTGGTCGGCGGGGGAGTCGTCGGCGCGGGGACCGCGCTGGACGCGGCGACCCGCGGGCTGGCCACCGGACTCGTCGAGGCGCGGGACTGGGCCTCGGGCACGTCCAGCAGGTCGAGCAAGCTCATCCACGGCGGTCTGCGGTATCTGGAAATGCTGGACTTCGCGCTGGTCAGAGAGGCATTGAAGGAACGGGGGCTGCTGCTGGAGCGGCTGGCGCCGCATCTGGTCAAACCGGTGCCGTTTCTCTACCCGTTGCAGCACAAGGGCTGGGAGCGCTGGTACGCGGGCGCGGGTGTGGCGCTGTACGACGCGATGTCGGTCTCGTCGGGGCACGGCCGCGGCCTGCCCGTACACCGGCATCTCTCGCAGAAGCGGGCCCTGCGGGTCGCGCCCTGTCTGAAGAAGGGCGCGCTGGTCGGTGCGCTGCAGTACTACGACGCGCAGATGGACGACGCGCGCTATGTGGCGACGATGGTGCGGACCGCGGCGTCCTACGGTGCGGCGGTCGCCAACCGGGCGCGGGTGGTGGGCTTTCTGCGCGAGGGCGAGCGGGTGGTCGGCGCGCGGGTGGAGGACGTCGAAGGGGGCGGCGAGTACGAGATCCGGGCGCGGCAGATCGTCAACGCCAGCGGGGTGTGGACGGACGACACCCAGGCGCTGATCGGGGAGCGGGGGCAGTTCCACGTCCGGGCGTCGAAGGGGATTCACCTGGTCGTCCCCAAGGACCGGATCCATTCGTCGAGCGGGCTGATCCTGCGGACCGAGAAGAGCGTGCTGTTCGTCATTCCGTGGGGGCGGCACTGGATCGTCGGGACGACGGACACGGACTGGGATCTCGACAAGGCGCATCCGGCGGCCTCCAGCGCGGACATCGACTATCTGCTGGAGCATGTGAATGAGGTGCTGGCGACGCCGCTGACCAGGGATGACGTGGAGGGTGTCTACGCCGGGCTGCGGCCGCTGCTGGCCGGGGAGTCGGACGCGACCAGCAAGTTGTCGCGGGAGCACACCGTTGCGCATCCGGTGCCGGGGCTGGTCGTGGTCGCCGGCGGCAAGTACACGACGTACCGGGTGATGGCCAAAGACGCGGTCGATGAGGCCGTGCACGGGCTCGATCAGCGGGTCGCGGAGTGTGTCACCGAGGACGTGCCGCTGGTCGGTGCCGAGGGGTACCGGGCGCTGTGGAACGCGCGGGCCCGGATCGCGGCGCGCACCGGGCTGCATGTGGCGCGCATCGAGCATCTGTTGAACCGTTACGGGTCGCTGGCCGAGGAGCTGCTGGAGCTGGTGGTGGCCGACCCTTCGCTGGGCGAACCGCTGACGGCCGCGGACGACTATCTGCGGGCCGAGGCGGTTTATGCCTGTACGCACGAGGGCGCCCGGCATCTCGACGACGTCCTGACCCGGCGCACCCGGATCTCCATCGAGACCTTCGACCGGGGCGTCCGCAGCGCCCGTGAGGTGGCCGAGCTGATCGCACCGGCGCTGGGCTGGGACGACGACCAGGTCGAGAAGGAGATCGCGCACTACCACAAGCGGGTCGAGGCGGAGCGTGAATCGCAGCGTCAGCCGGACGATCTGACGGCGGATGCGGCGCGGCTGGGCGCGCCGGACATCGTGCCCCTGTAGGCCGCGGGCGGGATGCCCTTACGGGGCCGGCGGGCCGGGGGCGGGCCGGCCGCCGGTGGGCCGCCGCGCGCAGAACTCCGCCGTCAGGACGGCGGTGCCGTGCGCCGGGTCGGGCAGGGGGGCGGTGTTGATGCGGTAGCTGACGACCTGACGGCCGTCGGCGGTGCCCGCGGTCCGGGTGTACGAGCCGTTGATGTCGCCGTCGTGACCCCAGACCGTGATGCCGCAGGGCAGCGCGGTGGAGTACAGGCCGAGGCCGTAGGTGCCGCCGGTGCCCTTCTCGCTGCGTATCTCGGCCATCTGGCGCGGCGCCAGGAACTTGCCTCCGAGCAGCGCGGAGAAGAAGCGGTTGAGGTCGCCGAGGGTGGTGATCATCTCGCCGGCCGCCCCGGCCCGGCTGGGGTCCAGGGAGGTGGCGTCGACGCGGCGGTGACCGATCCGGGCGTACCCACGGCCGTGCGGCTCGGGCAGGACGGGGTCGGTGCCGGGGAAGGAGGTGTGGCCGAGCCCGGCGGGGACGAGGATGCGGCGGCGGATCTCCGCGTCGTACGGGTGCCCGGTGACCGACTCGATGACCAGGCCGAGGACGAGGTAATTGGTGTTGGAGTAGGCGAAGCGGGTGCCGGGTGCGGCCACCGGCGGATGGTCGAGCGCGGTCCGCAGCAGCTCGCCCGGGGTGTGGCTGTCGTAGCGGTGGGCGCCGAAGCCCGCGCCGCTCAGCTGCCGGGAGAGCCGGGGGTCCGCGGTGTAGTTGAACAAACCACTCGTATGGTCCAGCAGCTGGCGGATCGTCACCCGTCGCAGGTCGCTGCCGTTGTCCTTGCCCCTGGCCGGTACGCCCGGCGGGAGGTGGGCCGCGGCGCTGTCGTGCAGGGTCAGCCTGCCCTCGGCGACGAGTTGCAGGATCACCGTCGCGACCAGGGTTTTGGTGATGGAGCCGGCCCGGAAGTGGTCCTGCGGGCCGATCCGGCGGCCGCTGTGCAGATCGGCCACCCCGGCGGTGGCGAACCGGGTGGCGAAGCCGCCGCCGCCGCGGGTGGTGAGCGAGGCGGCGCCGGGCGCCCCGTCGGCGACCAGACGGTGGAGTGCGGACACCGCTCCGCCGTCGGCCGGGTCGCGCGGTGCGGACACCGTCCCGTCGTCGGCGGGGTGGCGCGGTGCGGGCGCCGTCGTCCCCGCCGTCGGCTGCCGGTGGGCGACCGCCGCAGGTGGGGAGAGGGTTGCGTCGGGCCGGGCGGTGCAGGCCGTCAGGGCCAGCGCGGCCAGCAGGCCCGTGCGGACCGCGGCGCGGCGGCGGCCGGCCGGGCGCGGTGCCGGGCGCAGGCCACCGGCCGCGGTCGGGTACGGCGGGCGCATCGTCATCGGGACTCCCGTTCGTCCGGGCCATCATGACGGGCACCAGGTGTTGTTCGGCACAGACCCGGGCCTTCCGCATGGCTCCGGATGAGGGAGAATGAAGGCTCTGCCAGGGTGGGTTGTCCGAGTTGGGTCAGTTTGGTGATCGATGGGACGTCGAAGCTGCCAACTCGACTGGATTGCAGAGGGGATTCAGTGGGTGACGAGGTCGAGATGGACGGCAAGGAGGGCAGGCTGCTCGCCGGCCGGTACCGGCTCGCCGATGTTCTCGGCCGTGGCGGTATGGGCACCGTATGGCGGGCACGCGACGAGGTCCTGGGCCGTACGGTCGCAGTCAAGGAACTGCGCTTCCCGGGCGGGGTCGAGGAGGACGAGAAGCGTCGTCTGATCACCCGTACGCTCCGCGAGGCCAAGGCGATCGCCCGGATCCGGAACAACGGCGCCGTGACGGTCTACGACGTGGTCGACGAGGACGACCGCCCGTGGATCGTGATGGAGCTGGTAGAGGGCCGCTCGCTGGCCGAGGTCGTCCGGGACGACGGCCCGCTCACCCCGCGCCGCGCCGCCGAGGTGGGCCTGGCCGTGCTCGATGTGCTGCGTGCCGCGCACAGCGAGGGCATCCTGCACCGCGATGTGAAGCCGTCCAACGTCCTGATGTCCGACGACGGCCGGGTCGTGCTGACCGACTTCGGTATCGCCCAGGTCGAGGGCGACCCCTCCGTGACCTCGACCGGCATGCTCGTCGGGGCCCCCTCCTACATCTCCCCCGAGCGCGCCCGCGGCCAGAAGCCGGGCCCGCCGGCCGACATGTGGTCGCTGGGCGGGCTGCTGTACGCCTGTGTCGAGGGCGTGCCGCCGTACGACAAGGGCTCGGCGATCGCCACGCTGACGGCGGTGATGACCGAGCCGGTCGAGCCGCCGAAGAGCGCCGGCATGCTGGAAGAGGTCATCTACGGGCTGCTGGTGAAGGACCCGGTGGGCCGGCTGGACGACGCCGGTGCGCGGGCGCTGCTGCTGGATGTGGTGCACGCCCCCGAGGCCCAGAAGCCCGAGCCCCCGCTGGACGAGACCCGGGCGATGGTGCTGCCGACGGTTCCCAAGGAGCGGGCGGAGGCGAAGCCCAAGGCCGCCCCGAAGCCGGCCCCGAAGGCGCGGCCGGTGCGCAAGCCGAAGGCGAAGCCGGCCGCCGCGCCGGTCACGGAGCCGGCGGCCAAGAGCGAGAGCAGATCCGGCGGCTCCACTACGGACAAGAGCCCGGCCGCCGCCGGCAAGGCCGCTGCGGCGAGCGCCCCGGCGCGGACCGGGCGCGAGCAGAAGGCGGCCGCCCCGACCGCCACGGAAGCCGCCGTCTCCGAGCCGGCGACGGCGGACCGTAAGACCTCGGCCGTCTCCGAAGCGGACCGCGGGGCGGGCGCCCGCCCCGGGTTCGACGTCGAAGCCGCCAAGGAGCGGATGCGCGGCGCCCTGGAGGCCGTGCGCTCCGCGGCCGCCGCCGCGAAGACCCGAGTGGAGGCCCGGCTGGAGGCCCGGCCCGGCGACGGCAACCGCCCGTCCGCCCGCGCGTCGGTGACCGATGTCGTCCCGCGCCGCACGCTGATCATCGTGGCCGTGGTCGTCGCCCTGGCGGTGCTGGGCACGGTGCTGGCCATTGCGCTCAGCGGCAGCGACTCCGCGCAGACGCACGGCAAGGGGGCCGGCAAGCAGGCCAAGGCGTCGTCCGAGGGCCGGGCGAAGCCCAAGGCGGAGTCGGCCGGGAACGGCGGGGACACCACGAAGGAATCAGCCGGGGAGCCCGCCCCGCAGTCGACGGGGGTCACCCCGGCCGGCGACAAGGACGCCGAGGATGCCGGGGACGGCAAGGACGGCAAGGGCGGCAAGGCGGTGCCGGACGGCTTCGCCGAGCAGACCAACGGCGCGTTCCACTTCCGTATGGCGATGCCCAAGGGCTTCAAGCAGACCGGCACCGCGGGCGAGGGCTCCGGCGCCATCTACAGCGCCTCGGGAGGTTTCCCGCGCATCCAGATCGACTACAACGCCAAGCCCGGCTCCGATGCGGCGGCCTCCTGGCGCAGCCTGGAGCCGGCCGTGCGCAGCTCCAGCGAGGACTACCACCTCATCGGCATCAAGTCGGTGAAGTGGCGGGACTACCCGACGGTCGCCGACTGGTCGTTCACCCGCCGGCAGAGCGGGCAGAAGGTCCGGGTCCTCGACCGCGGTTTCCGGGCCGACGACCAGCACGGCTACGCGATCATGATCACCTGCAAGGCGGATGCCTGGTCGGACAAGGCGTGCCAGCAGCTGATCAATACCGCCTTCAAGACCTTCGCGCTGAAGGACTGAGGGACGGTCAGGTGAAGAACGGACGGGGCGCGCGTCGTTGGGCCGAGCGGGCCGCGCGCTCCGGCGCCGGGACGTATCGTGAGACGGCGAGGACCGTACGCATCCGCAATCGGCGGGAATGCGACCGGAAGTGACCGGAGGCGCCGGCGCCGATGGGCGGCTCCGGCGCGCGACGGCAGACACAGTGCGCGCTGCGGGGAGGCGTCGTGGACGAGTACGCGGGACGGGTGCTCGCCGAGAGATACCGCCTGCCGTTGCGGCCCCTCGGCGAGGACGAATTCGCCGAGACCCGGGCCTTTGACACGTTCAGCGGCCAGGAGGTGCTGCTCCGTCAGGTGCCGCTGCCGGAGGTCGTCGACGCGGAGGTCGTGGGGGCCGAGACGGCCGGGCCGGCCGAGGGCGGCTACGGCGGTGGCCGGCCGGGCGGTGTGCGGGCGGCGGGTGCGTCGGCGGCCGACCGCAGTCCCCGGGACCCGGCTACACGGCGCGCGCTGGAGGCCGCGACGACGGCGGCCCAGCTGGCCGACCACCCCCGGCTGGAGCAGGTCTTCGACGTCTTCGTGCAGGACGGCAGCCTGTGGGTGGTCGCGGAACTCCTCACCGCCCGCCCGCTGTCCGCGCTGCTCGCCGAGCGGACGCTGTCCCCGCACCGCGCCGCGGAGATCGCCGCGGATCTGCTGACCGCGCTGCGGGTGCTGCATGCGGACGGCTGGCTGCACCGCAACATCACCGCCCGTACGGTCCTGGTCTGCGACGACGGCCGGGCCATCCTGACCGGCCTGGCGGCGGGCGCGGCCCAGGAGGCGCTGTGCGGAGACCAGGCGCCCGCCGCGGCCGGGACCCCGCGGGCGGCGGCGGCACCGGACGGGGCGGGGGAGTGTGGCACCGTACCGGGGGGCGCGGCGGCGGAGGGTTCCGCGACGGGGGGTTCTGCCACGGGCGGTTCCGCCGTCAAGACCTCGCTGAGCAAGGACGCCCCGGAGGAGCCGCCCGCAGCGGACGGCACCGGCACCGCCACCGCCTTCGGCCGCCCCAGCGCCGGGCTCGCCGCCGAGCGGGCGCGGCAGGCGCGGCTGACGGTGGTCGGCCCGGTCACCGAGCGCTGGGCGCCGGAGCAGGCCGGACCGGTCCATGAGAAGTGGCAGCTGGCGCCGCCGGTCGGTCCGGCCACCGATCTGTGGGCGGTCGGTGCGCTGCTGTACCGGTGTGTGCAGGGGGAGCCGCCGTTCCCGGAGGGCAGCGCCGTCGAACTGGCGCAGCTGGTCTGCTCCCGGCCGCCCGCGGTCGCCGAGGAATGCGGGGCGCTGCGTCCCGTCGTCGAGTCGCTGCTGCGTCAGGATCCCGCCGACCGTCCGGACTTCGAGGAGCTGAGCGGCTGGCTGCGGTCACTGATCCGTACGGCACCGGAGCCGGTGGCCGAGAGCCGCCTGGTGACCCTGCCGGCGCCGGAGCGGGACGCCGATCCGCGACGGCTGCCGATCGTGCGGCGCCGCGGCGAACTCGTGCGGAAGGGGCGTCACAAGAAGACCCGGACGTCCCGGCGGGCCCGGCCGCAGCCGGCACCGGCCGTCGTGGCGGCGTCCGCACCGCCGGCGTCCGCACCGCCTGCGCCCCGCCCGGCTGCCCCGGCCCCGGAGCAGTCCGCCCCGCCCGCGCCCCGCCGGGCCGCGCCGGACCCGGAACAGTCCGTCCCGCTCGCCCCGGCACCCCGTCCGCCCCGCCCCCCGAAGCAGCCCAAGCCGCTGCGTGCGCCCAAGCCGGCCCGGCCCGTCAAGCCGTCCGGGGCGCTGGGCCGGACCGGGACGCCGGGGGGTGAGCCGTACGACCAGGAGCGAGAGAGCTGGAGCGGCCCGGCGGACGCACCGTCGTCGCCGCGGCCGGACCGCGCCCCGCGCCCGCTCGGCCGGCTGCTGCTCGCCGCGGTCCTGCTGCTCCTCGTCGGCGCGGTCGTCTATGCGCTGGCGTTTCTGCCGGACTCCGGCCAGGACTCCAAGGCCGGCGGGCGCGGCGAGCACCGGCCGGGCACCGCGAGTGCGGCTCCCGGCGGCAGCCCGTCCGGCGACGGCGGCGGCGACCGGGGCGGCAGTACCGGCGCGCCGCAGACCACCGCGCCCGCGGGGGTCGCCAAGGGCTTCGAGGTGCGTACCGACCCGGAGGGTTTCCAGGTCGCGGTCCGCAAGGGCTGGCAGCGGCGCGGGGCCAACGACCGGGGCCAGGTGCGGTACGTCGGCGGGGACTACGAGCTGGTGGTGGTGCCCGGCCGGGACACCACGGCGCGCTTCGGCACGGACCCGATGGCGTATCTGCAGAACAAGGAAGCCGAGCTGGCGCCGTACCGCTCCTCGGGCTGGGCCTCGGCCTCCGGCCTCCAGCGGATCGACGTCGGGAAGACGGCGATGGCCGAGGGCACCTTCTCCTGGCGCGACGGCAGCGGTCGCGAGGTGTACGTACGCAACCTCGCGATGATCCACAACGGGCGATACCACCTCGTCCTGGTGATCGGCCCGGACAGCGGACGGCGCGAGGTGGACCAGCTGTACGCGCAGGCGACCAGCGCCTATCGGCCCGGCTAGCGGCTACGGCCCCGGCTGAGGAGCGGCCGTCGCGCGCCGGCGGCCATCGCGCACCGGCGTCCGCCGCTCAGGGGCGGCGGCCCCGCCCGTCCCCGGCGAACCGCTCCCGCAGCTCCTGCTTGAGCACCTTGCGCAGGGTCGCGCCGCGCGGCAGGGCGGCCAGCACCTCCAGCCGTTCGGGGAGCTTGTGCCGGGCCAGGCCCTGGGCAGTGAGGTGCGCAGTGATCCCGTCGAGGGTCAACTCCCTTGATCCCGGGGGCTGTTCGATGACCGCGCAGACCAACTCGTCGTGCCGGTCGTCCGGCAGTCCGATGACCGCGGCGGCGGCCACGTCCGGATGTCGGTGGAGGAGCTCCTCGATCTCCTGGGCGGAGATGTTCTCGCCCTTGCGGATGATGATGTCCTTGAGCCGGCCGGTGACCACGAGATGGCCGGTGGGCGTGAGCCGCCCGGTGTCGCCGGTGGGCAGAAAGCCGTCGGCGGTGAAGGGGTCGGGCTCGTCGAGATAGCCGCGGCAGACGACCGGGCCGCGGAGGGATATCTCGCCGGTGTCCGGGGCGATCCGGATCTCCATCCCGGCGGGTGGCCGGCCGTCGGTGCCCGCGAGGTGCTCGGCGCTGTCGCAGGGATCGCCCATGGTGACCATCGGGGCCTCGGTCAGCGCGTACCCGTGGGCGAGCGCGCAGCCGAGGGCGGCGGTGACCTCGTGGTACAGCGCGGCCGGCAGGGGCGCGCCGCCGCCGGCCAGCAGCCGCAGCGACGGCAGCAGCCGCTGCCCCGGCGGCAGGGCGCGCTGGGCGGCGAGGAAGAGGGCGTAGAAGGCGGTGGAGCCGCCGGCGACGGTGACGCGGTGGCGGCGGTAGGCGGCGAGCGAGCCGGGCAGCGCGAAGTGCTCCAGCAGCACGGCCGGGATGCCGTGCCACAGCAGCATGACGGTGTAGTCGGCGCCCGCGACATGGGCGTACGGAAAGGCCATCGAGCCGATGTCGGAGGGCCGCAGCCGCAGCGCCCCGGCCAGCCATCGGCCGGCCGTGCGCAGGCTGTGGTCGGTGTGCAGCACGCCCCTGGGGCCCGCGGTGGTACCGGAGGTCCAGTAGATCCAGCGCGTCCGGTGCGCGCTGTCGGGCGGCGGGGGCAGGACGGCCGGGTCGCCGTCGGGCAGGGTGTCGCGGGCCTCGATGACGGTGAGCGGGCGGGGCAGGCCGGCGGCCAGGCGGCCGGCCATCGCGCGGTGGTCGAAGCCGCGCCAGACGCCGGGGTGGACGAAGCAGTCGGCGCGGGTGCGGCGCAGTACCTGGCCGGTCTCATGGTCGCGGTAGTGCGGGATGACCGGACTCTGGACGGCGCCGATCCGGGCCAGCGCGAGGCTGAGCAGCACGGTCTCGATCCGGGTCGGCAGTTGCCAGACGACGCGGCTGCCGGGCCGTACGCCGCGGTCGTGGAGGCCGGCGGCGACCCGTTCCGCGCGCCGTTGCAGCCCGCCGAAGGTGATCCGCCGCTCGTGCCGGGCGGCTGCGGCGCCCTGGATGAGGGCGGTGGCGTCCGGAGTGCGGGCGGCGCGCCACACGACCAGGTCCCAGAGGGTGGTGCCGGTCATCTGCCCTCCTGTGGCTGACGGTTCGTCAGATTTCGGAGCGAGAGTAGAGGCCGGCGCCTTGTCGGCCCAGAGGTGCCGGGGCTAGCCTATTTCTGACGGTGCATCAGGTATCTCGGTTCCGGCCGGACACGGGGCGAGGGACGACGAGGGGAAACCCCATGGAGCCACCGCGCAGCATCAGCGTCGACGACCGTGCGGGCGAGCCCGCGTACCGCTTCGGGGCCGGGCACGGGCCACGGCCGCTGGCCTCCGGCATCGGCGAGCCGGCTCGCCCCGGGAGCAGGCCGCCGCGCGGCACCGCGATCCGCATCCCCGCCCCGGATCTCGACCGGTAACCGCCCCATGGACCTCACCTGCACCGAGGAAGAGGACGCCTTCCGGGAACGGCTGCGCCGGTGGCTCGGCGAGGTGCTGCCCACGCTCCCCCCGCAGCCCGCGGCGGACGACTGGCCCGGCCGGCGGGCGTACGACGCGGCCTGGCAGCGGCGGCTGTACGACGCGGGGTACGCGGGCCTGCACTGGCCCGAGGACGCCGGCGGACAGGGCGCCACCCCCACCCAACACCTGATCTTCCTGGAGGAGACGGAGCGTGCCGGGGCCCCCTATGTCGGCGCGAACTTCGTCGGCCTGCTGCACGCCGGGCCGACCATCGCCGCCGAAGGGGCCGCCGAGCAGCGCGCCCGCTGGCTGCCGCCGATCCTGCGCGGCGACGAGATCTGGTGCCAGGGCTTCAGCGAACCGGACGCCGGCTCCGACCTCGCGGCGCTGCGCACCACGGCCGTGCGCGACGGCGACCACTACGTCGTCAGCGGTACCAAGCTGTGGACCTCGCACGCCGAGGTCGCCGACTGGTGCGAACTCCTCGTCCGCACCGACCCGGACGCGCCCCGGCACCGCGGCATCAGCTGGCTGGCGATGCCGATGGACGCCCCGGGGGTGACGGTCCGGCCGCTGCGCACCCTCGCCGGCTCGGCGGAGTTCGCGGAGATGTTCCTCGACGAGGTCCGGGTCCCGGTCGGCCACCGCGTCGGCTCGGAGAACGACGGCTGGCGGGTGACGATGGTGACGCTGTCCTTCGAGCGCGGCACCGCCTTCGTCGGCGAGGTGGTGGCCTGCCGCCGGGTGCTCGGTGCCCTCGCCCGTGCGGCCCGGGCCAACGGCCGCTGGGACGATGCCGTGCTGCGCCGCAGACTGGGCAGGCTGCACGCGGAGTTCGCGGCGCTGTGGCGGCTGACCCAGTGGAATGTGAGCGAGGCCGGCGCCGCCCGTCCGCGCGGCGGCCGGCCGGGTATCGGGGGCGTCCCGGGCACCGGCGGCTCGGTCTTCAAGCTGCGCTATTCGCACGCCCGCCAGGAGCTGTACGACGCGGCCGCGGAGGTGCTGGGCGCCGGTGCGCTGGACGCGGACCACGCGTGGGTGGCCGGCCGGCTGTCGTCCCTCTCGTACACCATCGCGGCCGGCACCTCGCAGATCCAGCAGAACATCGTCGCCGAGCGGATCCTCGGCCTGCCGAAGGGGCGGTGAGCGGGCCGGTGGACTTCCAACTCACCGAGGACCAGCGGGCGTTGCAGGGGGCCACCCGGGAGCTGCTGGCCGGACGGTTCGGCCCGGACCGGCTGCGGGCCGCGGTCGATGACCCGGCGCCGGACCGTGCGCTGTGGCGGGAGCTGGGGGCGGCCGGGTTCTTCGCGCTGCGGCTGCCGGAGGAGGCCGGCGGGGTGGGGCTCGGGCTGCCGGAGGCGGTCCTGGTCTTCGAGGAGGCCGGCCGGGCGCTGCTGCCCGGGCCGCTGGTGGCGTGCCAGCTGCTGGCCGGGGTGGTGGACGGGGTCGCGTCCGGCGAGAAGATCGTCGGGCTGTGCGAGGGCGGGCGGGAGCCGGTGCTGTGGGAACACCCGGACGCCTGCGAGGAGTTGATCTTGGTGGAGGCGGGTCCGGGGCGCCCTGACGGAGCGGGCAGGGGCGCACAGGGGCGCACAGGCGGCGTATACCGGAGTGCAGCGGACCAGGTGTCCTGCGCCCCTTTTGCCTCCGTCGATCCGCTCACCCCGCTCGCCCGCGTCACGGATCTGCCGCGCACCGAGCCCCTCGCCCTGGACGTGCCGCGGCTGCGCCGCGAGGCCGCCTTGCTCACCGCGGCCCAGCAGCTCGGCGGCGCGGCCCGGACGGTCGAGCTGGCGGTCGCCCACGCCCGCCGGCGCGAGCAGTTCGGCGCCCCCATCGGCGCCTTCCAGGCGATCAAGCACCTGTGCGCCCAGATGCTCGTACGGGCGGAAATGGCCCGGTGCGCCGTATATGCGGCATCGGTTACGGACAGTGATCTCGACGTCACGGGGGCGAAGTTGCTCGCCGACGAGGCCGCGGTGCGCAACGCACGGGACTGTGTGCAGGTCCACGGGGGGATGGGCTTCACCTGGGAAGCCGAGGTGCATCTGTATCTCAAGCGGGCCTGGTTGCGGGCGGAGTGCTGGGGCGTCGCCGGCGAGGCGGAAGAACTCCTGGCCGCGGACTTGATCGCCTGACGGTGCGGCCCGGGGTGGTGACGGCGGTGGCGGGAGGGGAAGAAGTCAGACTCTGGCAACCACGGTGCGGAATGTCGGACTCACTACGCAGAAGTGGTCACGGAGGGTCGATATCGGGTTGTGTCCTAGGCGTGACTCGTCACAGGGGGGAGTCGGCCTTCCGCTCGGGTACCCTCCGTTGGGTGCGAGTGGTTCTGTGGCGCAACGAACCCGGTGTCGTCGTGGCGACGGCTCCGGGTGACGGACTGCGCGCCGCTCGCCCAAGGGGCGGGCCCGATCGCCCCCCTTGTTCGACTCCCCGCAAAGTGCGTCGCACAGTATGCAGGACGCATACTCCCTTGCGCTGGAATATGCCCGAAGCGCTTGTTGGGGTGACTGAACGTCAACCATGCTGTGCTTCACCGGGGTCACGCACCGTGACTCCGTGGAGGCGCGAGGCGATGTTTCCGCCGGTTCGGATGGTGTGAGCGGTGCAGGTGCTTCAGGTGCAGTTGGACGTACGACCCGACCCCGCGGAGGTGGGGCGGGCTCGGCGATGGGCCCGGTCGCGGCTCGTGGGCTCGGGTATAGGGGTCGATGAGCCGGTGGCGGAGACGTTGATCCTGTTGATCTCCGAGCTCGTCACCAATGCAGTGGTCCACACCGGCACGTCCGCCGTACTGCGGATGTGCTTCTCCGGGTCCGGGGCCGTGGTGGGGACGGTCCGGGTCGAAGTGGCGGACGCCAGCGCCCGTCCGCCGCGTCAGCGGCACGCCGACGGCGACGACACCAACGGCCGCGGCCTGGAGCTGGTCGACGGCCTGGCCGACCGTTGGGGATGGCAGCAGGAGGCCACCGGCAAGCGGATCTGGTGCGAGGTGGACCGCAGCCAGCCGCTGCTGATGGCGGCAGGGTCCGATCTGGGGACGTTCGAGCCCCGCTGCGCGACGCCGCGTGCCGTGACACATCAGGCGTAACTCCCGCTAGTCGGTACGTAGTCGATATTCTTCGCCAATCGTGGCGAATCAGGCATAACGCAATGAGGTCAGACCGGGTGTTGACGTGGCGCGCCCGGTTGGCCGCTCCGGGGTGGCGTGCTGCGCCGCGAGGGGGCGTCGAGGCCGCCGGGTCACCGGCAGGTGCTGTCGGCGGCCCGGCGCGGCCACGTCAGAGCACCGCCACGGGCGCGACCGGTGCCCCGGTCCCGCCGACGAACGGCTCGGCCGTCGCGGACAGGAAGAACGCGCCGCGCCCCTCCTCCGCGCACACCGCGGACAGCTCCTCCAGATTCCAGTTCTGGCCCTGCAGCATGCCCATCTCGACCAGGTGGAGGGCGTGCACCGGCATCCACAGATCCTCGATCTCCGGCGGGAAGATCTCGAAGGTCAGGGTGTCGTTGGCGACCGCCGCGACATCGCGCGCCCGGAACCACTCCGGGGTGCGCAGCGACAGTCCGGGCGAGGGGAACGCGTACGCCTGGCGGTCGCCGGCCAGGTAGTGCTGTAGCTGCCCGGTCCGTATGAGGACGATGTCGCCGGGCCGGACCGTGGTGTGGGCCAATTCCTCGGCGGCGTCCAGGTCTTCCGGGGTGACGGCGTGGCCGGCGGGCAGCCGGTCGGTGCGGTGGGCGCGGGCCACGTCCAGGAGGACGCCGCGGGAGACGATCGGGGTGGCCCGCTCGATGCCGAGGGCGGTGGCGCCGAGGTGTGCGGTGACGGTGTCGGCGGGGCGGTTGTTGTAGAGCCGCCCGGAGTGCGAGACATGGGCGAGGCCGTCCCAGTGGGTGGCGGACTGCAGGCCCATGGTGACCGCGTCGTCCGAGGTCGCGACCGTGCCGGGGCCGAAGATCTCGTGGTTGACGGCGGTCATGGTGTGCAGCGGGTTGACCCGGCCGGGGATCACGCCGGTCTGGACGCCGTCCTGCCGGAGCGGGAGCGCCAGCGGGATGCGGCGGCCGCTGCGGATGCAGGCGGCGGCCTCCCGTACGACCTGGGTGGTGATCAGGTTGAGGGTGCCGATCTCGTCGTCCGGCCCCCAGCGTCCCCAGTTGTTCACGCGTGCGGCGATGTCGTGGAACTCCTGCGGCAGGGGCATCGGGCCCTCCTCGGGGTGGCCGGGTCCGTTCGGCCCGGGGTCTTGTGTTCGTACCGGGTCTGCTCAAAAATCTAACGGTCCGTCAGAAACTGTGGGAGGGGCTGGACATGGGGAACTTCTTGGCCGGCAAGGTGATCGCCGTCACCGGAGCGGGCCGGGGCATCGGCCGGGCGGTCGCCCTGGCCTGCGCGGCGCAGGGCGCACGGGTCGTCGTCAACGACTACGGGGTCTCCCTTACGGGCGGCGAGCCGAGCAGCGAGGTCGCCGAGTCCGTGGTCAAGGAGATCCAGGCGGCGGGGGGCGAGGCGACCGCGGTCGCCGACGACGTGTCCACCATGGCCGGCGGCCAGCGGATCGTGGACACCGCGCTGGCGCAGTACGGGGCGATCGACGGTGTGGTGTGCGTGGCCGGGATCCTGCGGGAGCGGATGCTGTTCAACATGTCCGAGGAGGAGTGGGACCCGGTGGTCGCCACGCATCTGAAGGGGACGTTCACGCTCTTCCGGGCGGCGTCGGCGGTGATGCGCAGGCAGGGGTCGGGCACCCTGCTGGGCTTCACCAGCGGGAACCACCAGGGATCGGTCTCCCAGGCCAACTACGCCGCCGCGAAGGGCGGGATCATCTCGCTGGTGCGCAGCGCCGCGCTGGGGCTGCACAAGTACGGCGTGACGGCCAATGCGGTGGCGCCGGTCGCGCGGACGCGGATGTCGGCGAACGTGCCGATGGAGCTGACGGAGATCGGTGAGCCGGAGGACGTGGCGGCGCTGGTCGTCTACCTGCTGAGCGAGCGGGCCCGGGAGATCACCGGGCAGGTCTACACGGTGGCCGGACCCAAGATCGCCGTATGGGCGCAGCCGAGGGAGCTCCGCTCCGTATATGCCGACGAGGGCGGGTGGACGCCGGAACGGGTGGCGGAGGCGCTGCCGGGGTCGGTGGGGACGGATCCGATGCCGATGCTCGCGCAGCTGTCCCAGATGGCCGCCGCGGCCGCGGCCAAGGCGCGGCCGCAGCAGTAGGCGGGGCCCAATCGGCAGGGGAGCCCAACCGGCAGGCGGGGCCCGCCCCTCCCGTGAGGCGGCGGTGCGGACGGTCGGTGGGGGCGGGTGTGGGAGGTCGACGTGGACTTCGGTTTCGGGCGTGCGGACGACCGGTTCCGGGCGGAGGCCCGTGACTGGCTCGGGTGTCATCTCGTGGGGCCGTACGCCGAGTGGGCGGGACGCGGCGGCCCCGGCAGCGAGCACGAAGGGGCCACGGTGCGCCGGGCCTGGGAGCGGGAGCTCGGGGCCGGCGGATGGATCGGGCTCGGGTGGGACTGCCCGGCGGGCGCGTACGGGAACCGGCCGGTGAGCCTGACCCGGCAGGTCGTCTGGGCCGAGGAGTATGCGCGGGCCAGGGCGCCGGGGCGGGTGGGACACATCGGGGAGAACCTGCTGGCGCCGACCCTGCTCGCCTACGGGGACGAGGCGCAGCGGCGGCGGTTCCTGCCGGCCATCGCCCGGGGCGAGGAGCTGTGGTGCCAGGGCTACAGCGAGCCGGACGCGGGATCGGACCTGGCGGGGCTGCGGACGGCGGCGGTCCGCGACGGCGCCGGGTACCGCGTCACCGGGCAGAAGATCTGGACCTCGCTGGCCCGGGAGGCCGACTGGTGCTTCGTACTGGCGCGCACGGATCCGGCCGAGCGGCGGCACCGGGGGCTCTCGTTCCTGCTGGTGCCGATGGACCAGCCGGGGCGGATCGAGGTGCGGCCGATCCGGCAGATGTCCGGGACGGCCGAGTTCAACGAGGTGTTCTTCGACGGCGCGGCGGCCGGGCACGTGGTCGGCGGGGAAGGGGCCGGCTGGCGGGTCGCCATGGGGCTGCTGGCGTGTGAGCGGGGGGTCTCCACGCTGGTGCAGCAGATCGGGTTCGCCGCGGAGCTGTCCGAGGTGATCGCCGCCGCGGTCCGGGCCGGGACGCTGCGCGATCCGGTGCTGCGCGATCAACTCCTCACCCAGTGGGCCGAGTTGCGGGTGATGCGGTGGAATGCGCTGCGGACCCTGGGCGCGGCCGGGGACGCCGGTGCGCCGAGTGTGGCCAAGCTGCTGTGGGGCGGCTGGCATCAGCGGCTGGGGGAGCTGGCGATGCGGGTGCGGGGCGCCGCGGCCGCGCTGGGGCCCGTCGACTGGACCGCGCAGGCGCCGTACGAACTGGACGCGTTCCAACGGCTGTTCCTGTTCACCCGGGCCGACACCCTCTACGGCGGCTCGGACGAGATCCAGCGCAACATCATCGCCGAGCGCGTGCTCGGCCTGCCCAGAGTGGAGCGGTGAATGACCAGAGTGGAGCGGGAATGAAGGGCGTCATTTTCGACGGCGAGCGGCCGCAGGTCGTGGACGATCTGGAGGTACGGGCTCCGGGTCCGGGCGAGGTGCTGGTCGGGATCCGGGCCGCGGGGCTGTGCCACAGCGATCTGTCGGTGATCGACGGGACGATTCCGTTCCCGGTGCCGGTGGTGCTGGGGCACGAGGGGGCGGGAGTGGTGGAGGCCGTGGGCGCGGGCGTGAGCCATGTGGCGCCCGGCGACCACGTCGCGCTGTCGACGCTGGCCAACTGTGGGGCGTGCGCGGAGTGCGACCGGGGACGGCCGACGATGTGCCGCAAGGCGATCGGGATGCCCGGCAAGCCGTTCCGGCGGGGGGAGACCGAGTTGTTCAACTTCGCGTCGAACTCGGCGTTCGCGGAGCGTACGGTCGTCAAGGCGGTGCAGGCCGTCAAGATCGCCGAGGATATTCCGCTGACCTCGGCCGCGCTGATCGGGTGCGGGGTGCTGACCGGGGTCGGGGCGGTGCTCAACCGGGCGAAGGTGGACCGCGGGGACTCCGTCGTGGTGATCGGGGCCGGCGGCATCGGCCTCAATGTGCTCCAGGGGGCGCGGATCGCCGGGGCGTCGACGATCGTGGCGGTGGACGCCAACCCCGCCAAGGAGCCGGTGGCGCGGCAGTTCGGGGCGACGCACTTCATCGACGCGTCGGCGGTGGCGGACAGCGTCAAGGCGGTGAAGGCGATCCTGCCGACCGGCACCGACCATGCCTTCGAGTGCGTGGGCAGCACCCGGCTGATCCGGCAGGCCGTCGATCTGCTGGACCGGCACGGCCAGGCGGTGCTGCTCGGCGTGCCGCCGGCCA
The DNA here is from genome assembly GCF_900221035.1 of Streptomyces sp. 2323.1. NCBI lineage: Bacteria > Bacillati > Actinomycetota > Actinomycetes > Kitasatosporales > Streptomycetaceae > Streptomyces > Streptomyces sp. 2323.1. The sequence goes on from NZ_LT907981.1 coordinate 4,576,636, forward strand.
CCGCCGAGGCGTCGTTCCTGGTGTCGTCGATGTACCTGGACAAGTCGATCCTGGGCTGCCGCTACGGGTCGGCGCGGCCGCAGCGGGACATCGCGCTGTACGCCCGGATGTACCGCGAAGGGCGGCTGCTGCTGGATGAGTTGGTGACTCGGACGTATCCGGTGGAGGACTTCGCCAAGGCGGCGGAGGATGCGCAGCGGGGGCGGGTGGCTCGGGGGGTGTTGGTGTTTGGGTAGGGGGCGCGGAGGGGCCCCGCGGGCCGGGGGCTGTGCGGCTGATCCGGCTGTCTGGCTGGTTCGGCTGCCCGGATGGTCCGGCTGTCCGTCTGCCCGGCTGTCCGTTCACGGTCCGGGCGGGCTGGGGGCGACCGCCGCCAGGGGCGCCGCCCCGGCGCCGCCCGCGCTCACGGACGGAAGTGCCCGAAGGCGCCCCGGTGGAAGAGGAGCGGGCCGGTGCGGGCGGCGGCCGGGTCCGTGCCGAGGGCTTCGACCTTGCCGACCACGATCAGATGGTCGCCGCCGGTGTGCACGGCGTGGACCGTGCAGTCGATCCAGGCCGGGACATCCGCCAGCCGCGGCGCACCGGTCGCCGGCGCGGGCCCGTAGGAGACGCCGGCGAACTTGTCGCCACCACTGACCGCGAACCCGCGGCAGAGCGCGCCCTGCCCGGCCCCGAGGACGTTGACGCAGAACACGCCGGCGCGCGCGATCCGTGGCCAGGTGGTCGACGTACGCCCCACCATGAACGCCACCAGCGGTGGGTCGAGGGACAGCGACGCGAAGGACTGGCAGGCGAACCCGGCCGGCTCCGGCTCTCCGGGGGCCGTGATGACCGTGACGCCGCTTGCGAAGTGCCCCAATACGGCGCGGAATTCGGCCGGATCCAGCGGGGCGCGCTCATCGTCGCGCACGGCGCGCAGCGCGGGCCGCGGCACTGCGGAGGCGGCGGAGGTGGCCGGTGCGGCGGCCGTGGTGGGCGCGCCGACGGAGCGCAGATACCGCACGGCCGTGGCTGCCATTCCCGCGTGTCCCATCATGTCTTTCATTCAATCTGATGCAGCGTCAGATGTGAAGGTGCGGGGCGGCGGCGGCCACCCGCGGCCGCCCGGTGGCGGCCACCCGCACGTGTGGTTTACCGGCACATCGGATCCGATCTCGGTGGATTCGCGCGAGATTGGTCGGCGGATTCCTGATTGCGTGTCGTCCGCACGGGTAGCGTCCAGCACGGCCGCGTCCGTAGCCGAACACGGGGGAGAGTTCCGGTACATGGCCGATGCGAGACCACCGACGTCAGCTTCGTCCGCCGCGTCACCCACCTTCGACGAGGTCTTCTGTGGGCTGCTGCCCCGCCTCTACCGGAGGGCGGTGATGCTGGCGGGATCGAGACAGTCCGCGGAGGACGTGGTGCACGAGGCGTACCTCAAACTCGCCCGCCGCCCCCAGCGCTTCCTCGCCCATCCGGAGCCGTACGCCTACGCCTTCACCGCCGTGCTCAACGTCGCCCGCGACGCCTACCGCAAGGACCGGCGACAGGTGCTGGTCGACGGCATGGAGGAGGTCGAGGAGACCGTCGCGGGCGGGGCGCCGCCGGGCCCGGGCTCCGGCGGCTGGGACGGCGGGGTGGAGCGCCGGCAGGCCGAGATCGAAGCGGTGCGCCTGCTGGGGAAGTTGTCGCACCGGCAGGCCGGCATCGTCATCCTCGTCGACCTCGACGGCTACACCATCGACCAGGCCGCGAAGATCATGAAGGTGCATCGGGGCACCGCCGCCCGCCATCGTGCCCGTGCGCTGGACAGGCTGCGCGCCTACCTCGTTGAATCGGAGCACGGGCAGGCCGGGAGGTGAGCGGCACGGTGGGCGTGGGGTCACGCTACGACGGCGGCGCGGGCGGCGGCGGGCGGGACGCCGGCGGCGCCCGGGGGGACGGCGCCGGAGACGATCCCGAGGCGCTGCTGCGCGCACGGCTGCGGCGCGCGGACGAACAGATCGAGACACCGCCCGGACTGTGGGACCGCATCAGGGAATCCGACGCCGGGCCGGCGCCCGCCGTAGTGGCGCTGCCCCGGAGGCGGCCGTATGCGGTCGCGCTCACGGTGGCGGCCGCGGTGGCCGCGGTGCTGCTGGGGGTGTGGTGGCTGATGCGGCCCGGGCCCGTGTCCGTGCGGCCGGCCGGGCCGCCCCCGACGGTGAAGATCACGGTCTACAACAGCGAACGGGCGTGCCGCACGGGCCGCTCCCTGGAGTGCGCGCTGCGGCTGGCCAAGGACCCGCACACCGCGTACGCCGCCCGCGGCAATTCCGCCGGCCGGGTCTGGCACGGCGATGACCTGGCCGCGCGCTGTGTGGTGACGGACGGCCGGATGGTCCGCGACGAGGAGGGCGTCACCTCCACCCGCTGGTATCTGGTCACCACCGGGCAGGGGGTACGGGGATGGCTGCCGGGGGTGCGGACACGCAACACCCGTGAGGTGCCGGAGTGTCCGGATGGGGTGGCGTAGGGCCCGGAGGGCCTGGAGGAGGTGCCGTAGGCCGGGGCGCCCCGGTGGCGCGTAGGGCCGTGGCACCCCGATGTGGCCTGCTCTCGCGGCGCCCCGAAGTGACGTAGCGACGTAGGGGCGGTGGCGGCCCCGGGGGCGGTCAGCGTCCCCGGTACGCAGGGGTGCGGCGCGCCACGAAGGAGGCGACCCCCTCCTGGGCGTCCGCCGTCGTCATATTGATCTCCTGGGCGGTGGCTTCGGCGGCGAGAGCCGTGGCCCGGTCGCTGTCGAGCGAGGCGTTGACCAGCTGTTTGGTCAGCGCCAGTGCCCGGGTCGGGCCGGCCGCCAGCAGCTCGGCCCACTCCCGTGCCGCCGTGCTCAGCTCGCCGTCCGGGACGACCCGGTTGACCAGCCCCAGCCGTTCCGCCTCCGCGGCCGGTACGGCGTCCCCGAAGAACAGCAGCTCCTTGGCGCGCTGCGGGCCGATCAGCCGCGGCAGGAGGTAGGAGCCGGCGCCGTCCGGGACCAGGCCACGGCGGACGAACACCTCGATGAATCGGGCCGACTCGGCGGCCAGTACCAGATCGCAGGCGAGCGCGAGATGGGCGCCGAGCCCGGCCGCGGTGCCGTTGACGGCGGCGATCACCGGCTTCTCGCAGTCCAGCACCGCCGTGATGAGCCGCTGGGCGCCGTGCCGGATCAGCCGGGCGACATCGCCGGCGACCCGCTCCTCGGCGGACGGTGCGCCGCGCAGATCGGCGCCGGTGCAGAAGCCCTTGCCGGTGGCGGTGAGCACGACGGCCCGTACGTCCGGGTCGGCGGAGGCGTCGGCGAGCCGGCCGATGAGGCGTTCGCGCTGGTCAGGGGTGATGGCGTTGAGCACCTCCGGCCGGTTGAGAGTGAGCCAGCAGACGCCGTTGTCAGTGGCGTGCAGTATCAAGGAGTCGACGGGGTCCGCGCGTTCGGCAGAGCCGGCGCGGGCGGTGCGGCCGTCGGGCCCGGCGGGCTCGCCGGGCGCTTCGGGGGGAACGGAAGAGGGGGACGGTGAGCGGGTCATGGGGGAGCGGCTCCAAAGGGAACGGAGGGGGCGGAGGGGACGGCCGGGGTGCCTGCGCCGGGTCGCGGCTGGGTGGCTGTGGTGGTGGTCGCGGGCGTGGCGGCGGGTGTCGGGTCCGGCAAGGCGGCGGTGGCCGGCGGCGGGGCGGCTGTTGCCGGCCTGGGGGCGGCGGGGGCGCGCGCCGATGCGGTCAGCGGCAGACGGCGAGGGCGTCGAGGGCCACGGCGCCCTGGCCGCGCGGCAGGACCACCAACGGATTGATGTCCAGCTCGGCCAGTTCGCCGTCGAGTTCGAGGGCCATCCGCTGCACCCTCAGCACGACCTCGACCAGCGCATCGACATCCGCGGGCGGTGCGCCGCGCACGCCGTCCAGGAGGGCGCGGCCGCGGAGTTCGCCGAGCATCGCGCGCGCCTGGTCCTCGCCGAAGGGCGGTACGCCGACCGCGACATCCCGCAGGACCTCCACCAGGACCCCGCCCAGGCCCACGGTCACGGTCGGCCCGAAGAGGCTGTCCCGGGTGACGCCGACGACCATCTCGACGCCCCGCTCGATCATCTGGCAGACCAGCACGCCGTCCAGCGGGGCGTCCTCGTAACGGGCGATGTCGGTGAGCTCGCGATAGGCGTCCCGGATCTGGCTTGCCGAGGTCAGACCGACCTTGACCAGGCCGAGTTCGGTCTTGTGCGCCAGCTGCGGCCCGGAGGCCTTCATCACCACGGGGTAGCCGACCAGGCTCGCCGCCCGTACGGCCGCCGCCGCGCTGGTCACCAGCTGTTCGCGCGGGACCCGGATGCCGTAGGCGCGCAGCAGCTGCTTGGCCGCGTGTTCGCTCAGCTGCTCGCCCGGACGCATCAGCGCCCGCGCCTTGCGTGCGGAGGGGGAGAGGACGCGCGGGGCGTCGTCGAAGGGGGAGCGGTAGCCGGCCGCGAAGCGGTGGTGGTCGAGATAGGCGCGCACGGCGGTGATGCAGTTCGCGAAGGTGCGGAAGGTCGCCACCCGCGAGGAGCCCAGGAGGGTGCTGCGGTAGGCGACCTCGGTGCCGACCGGCGAGCCCCACACCACACACACCAGCTTGTCCGTGCGCTCCGCCGCGTCCACCAGATCCTGCGCGAGCTTGTCGCTCATCGGCGGGAAGGGCCCGGTGATCGGGCAGATCAGGACGCCGATGGACGGGTCGGCCAGGATCGCCTCGATGATCTTGGGTCCGCGCCAGTCGCCGACCGGGTGCCCGCCGTTGTCGACCGGATTGGCGACGCTGAGGTAGTCCGGTATCCACTGGTGCAGTTCGGTCTGCTTGGCGTCGCCGAGGGTGGGCAGCTGCAGCCCTGCCGCGGTCGCCAGATCGGCGAAGTGGGCGCCGGTGCCGCCGGAGATCGAATAGACGGCGACACCCTCGGCGATGGGTTTCCTGGCGCGGGCCAGCAGCGCCGCGGTGTCCTGGAGCTCGTCGAGCCCGTCCACCCGGATCACCCCGAACTGCCGCATCGCGGCGTCCACGACCTCGTCGGCGCCGGTCAGCTTGCCGGTGTGCGAGGCGGCCGTCCGGGCGCCGGTCTCGGTACGGCCGACCTTGACGGCGACGACAGGGACCTTGTTGCGGGCGGCGCGGTCGGCGGCGAGCAGAAAACTGCGGCCGTCCTTGAGCCCTTCCACATACGCGGCGATGGCGCCGACCTCGGGGCGGGTGGCGAAGTAGGAGAGGAAGTCGGCGGTCTCCAGATCGGCCTCGTTGCCGGTGGGGGCCCAGTGCGAGAGGCGGATGCCCAGTTCCTGGAGGCTGAAGACCGGCCGGCCCTGGTGGCCTGACTGTGTGATGAGGGCGATGGCGGGGCCGTCGAGGTCCGTGCGGAACTTCTCGAAGGCGTTGAGGTTGGTGTTCGGGCCGAGCAGCCGCAGGCCGGAGCGTGCGACGGCCTCGGCCAGCCGGGCCTGGGCGGCCGCGCCGCGCTCGCCGGTCTCGGCGAAACCGGACGCGAAGGCCACCGCGAACTTCACCTTGGCCTCGGCGAGTTGCTCGATGACCGGCAGCGGATCGCCGACCAGCAGAACGGCGAGATCGACGGCTTCCGGCAGATCGGCGACGGTGGCGTGACAGGGCCGCCCGAAGACCTCGGCGCGCCCCGGGTTGACGGGATGGAGCCGGGCTCCGACGCGCTCCGCCCAGGCGATCAGCTGGCGCGTGATGCCGGTGTTGGGACGCCCCGCGCTGTCCGAGGCGCCGATCACCGCCACGGACTCGGGCCGGAAGAACCGGTCCAGGTCGGGTACCGGAGCCTGCAGCGGACGCCCGCTGACATCGCGGTCGAGGGCGTCGGCGCCCTGTCCCCCGCTGCCGGAGTGCGGTTCACTGATGCCGTGGACGGTGTGTGGTCGTTGCTCCCCACAGGCCACGACGCGGGCCGGCCGGGAGTGCGTGGTGAGGGTGCCGTGAGTCGATCCAAGCATCGCAGACGCCCGCTCCTCTGAGACGGCTCTGATTACCTGACACATAGTCAGGTTACTGAACTGACGCTCCGTCAGGAATATGGATGCACGGTAAACCTTGGGCGGGGGCGGGGTGGGGGGCTCCCCGGTCGCGGGCTGCGCCCCGCTCGTGGCGCGCCGTGCTGTGCCTCGCCCTCCCCTTGCGGACTTGCCCCGCTTCGGCTGAACTGACGTACCGTCAGGGATCCGTCGACGGGGGCTGGGAGGGTGTGCGGAATGCAGACGATCTGGCTCGGTGGGGCTGAGCGGCCGGCCGTGCTTCGCATCGGCCTTGGCCTGTGGCGGCCGGAGGGTCGGCGGCACAAGGGCAAGCAGGGCTGGTCCGAGCGCGGTGCGGGCCTCGCGCGGGCCTCGGGGGTGGTCGGCGGGCACCGTTGGAGGGGCGCGTGGCCTCTCGACGCTGCGACGGGGGAGTCTCAGTGAGGGCCGGGAACGCGGGGAGCGCGGGGGCCGCCACGCGGAATCCGGTGCCGGCCGCCCCGCGGGCCGCAGCGCGCTTCGACCTGCCGGAGAGTGATGCCTTCACGCGTCCGTACTGGGACGCGGCGGCTGAAGGGCTGCTGCTGCTGCGTCGCTGCCGGGCCGAGGGGTGTGGGGCGGCCCATCACTACCCGCGCGAGTTCTGTCCGTATTGCTGGAGCGAGAACGTCGGATGGGAAACGGCCACCGGCCGCGCCACCCTCTACACCTGGTCCGTCGTGCACCGCAATGATCTCCCGCCCTTCGGCGACCGGGTCCCGTACACCGCGGCCGTGGTCGATCTCGCCGAAGGCCCGCGGATGATGACCGAGATCACCGACTGCCCCGAGTCCGAGCTGCGGATCGGGATGCCGCTGGTGGTGCACTTCCGCAGCGCGGGGGCGACGGGCGCCGTGGACGGCAGCGGGTTCGCCTTCCCCGTCTTCCGGCCCGCTTGATACGCGGCCGGCCCCCGGGGAATTCCGGTGGCGGGCCGTCCGGGCCCGCGGCATGCTGAGGGCGTGCTGATCCGTACGGCGACCGCGGCCGACTGGCCCGCCATCTGGCCCTTCCTCCACGCCATCGTGGCGGCCGGGGAGACCTACACCTATCCGCGGGACCTCGATGAGGCGACGGCCCGTGAGATGTGGCTGCTCGCACCGCCGGGCCACACGGTCGTCGCCGTCGATGACGCCGGGGCGGTGCTCGGTACGGCCAAGATGCACCCCAACCACATGGGCGGCGCCTCGCACATCGCCACTGCCAGTTTCATGGTCGACCCGCAGTACGGGGGCCGCGGCGCCGGTCGGGCCCTGGGCGAGTACGTACTGGACCGGGCCCGCGCCGAGGGCTATCGGGCGATGCAGTTCAACGCCGTCGTGGAGACCAACACGGGCGCCGTCGCGCTCTGGAAGTCCCTGGGATTCCAGATCATGACGACCCTGCCCGAGGGCTTCCGGCACCCCACCAAGGGGTATGTGGGGCTGCACATCATGTACCAGCAGCTGTGAGGGCGGGGCGAGCGCGCGCCCCCGCGTCACCGTCGCCCCGAATCACTGGCCCCCGGAGTCACCGGCCCTCGGAGCCACCGGGCCCGGAACCGTCGGCACCCCCGAGTCCTCGGCAGCCCCCGAGCACCCACCGCCCTACGGCCACAACAGTTCCCGCACCCAACCCCCGCCCTCCCGGCGGTAGTTGACCCGTACGTGCCGGCGTTGCGCATCCCCCTGGAAGAACTCGACCTCCTCGGGGTCCAGCACATACAGCGTCCAGCTAGGCACCGGCGCCTCCGGTTCGCGCCGGGCGCGCTCCCACGCGGCGTCCGAGGCACGTGCCAGCTCCCCGACCGAGCCGAGCACCTCGCTCTGCCGGCCGACCAGCGCCGCGGCCAGCGCACCCGTGGAGCGGCGGTGCAGATCGGCCGCGCTCTCCTCGGGGCCCGCCGCGGTCACCGGTCCGCGGACCCGCACCTGGCGGCCGACCGCCGCCCAGTAGAAACCGAGCGCCGCCCGCGGCCGGGCGTCCAGTTCGCGGCCCTTGCGGCTGCCGCGGTGCGAGGCGAAGTGCCAGCCGCGCTCATCGGCGTCGTGCAGCATCAGGGTCCGGACGTTGGGGTCGCCGGCCGCGTCGGCGGTGGCCAGCGTCATGGTGTGCGGCTCGGGAACACCGGCCTCGGCGGCCTCCCGCAGCCACTGCCGGAACAGCGGCAGCGGCTCGGCGGGGGCCGTCTCCGGATCGAACGACGGCAGCTCGGCGTCCCAGACCCGCAGCCCGCGCAGCAGCTCCCGGAACGCGCGGGCCTCCGCATCGTCGGAGTGGTGCGCCGCCGGGGTGTCGGTGGGGGCGGTGTCCGGGGTGTCCCGGTGCGCGGGGTGATCGGTCATGGCAGGCAGCGTACGGCGGTGGGCGGACGGCGCAGGGGAGCGGGCGGCGTACGAGGCATCGAAGGCCGATCGCGAGGTGACGAGAGGGCTGACGACGAAGACCGACGACGAAGACCGACGACGAAGACCGACGACGAAGACCGACGTCGAAGACCGACGGCGGAGGCTGACGACATCGGACGTGGTTCAGAGCAGTTCGACGGTGTCCCCGAGCCGTACGCGTCCCGGTTGCGCGACCGTGGCCAGTGCATCCAGCCGCATGTCGTGTGCCTGCGCGATGGCGCGCAGGATCCGCGGGGAGTGCGGCAGGTCCTGCTGGGCCTCGTTGGTCATCGCGCACCGCTCGCTGGAGCGCTCGACACGCAAGCGCAGGGTGTCGCCGACACGGACGGTGCTGCCGAACCACTCGTCCTCCACGAACGCGGGCGTGCCCGGCGGCGTCCGCACCAGCAGGTTCGGCCGGAACCGGCGCTCGTCGACGGGTACGCCGGGCACGGCGGCGCGGACCCAGTCGAGGGTGGCGGTGGTCAGAAGGCTGACGGGGAGCTGGTCGAAGTGCGAGACCGCCTCCTCACGGGCCACTTCGACATCGTTGCGGTCCAGGTAGCGCCGCACATAGGCGCTGGGGTCCGGTACCGGCTCGCCGTCCGGGTCCAGCAGCTCGGGCAGCTGCGTGGCTGCTCCTCCGGGGTAACGGGACCGCAGCCGCAGCAGTCCCGGCATGCGCCGGAAGCGGCGGGTGTTCTTGCCCGAGCCGAACTTGCCCTCGGCGTCCCGCACCGCGTAGAGCCGGTCGCCGACGAGTCCCCGGGCATCGACAGCGGCCTCGTCCAGCACCTCACCGCCGGTGGATTTGATGGGGTACCGCCAGATCCGTTCGATCGTGCTCAGCGTCCTGCCCATGTCCGCTCCCCCCGTGCGTGGCTTCTCAGTTGGCTTCCATGGCGACGCGCGCCCCGAAGCCGAGGAGCACCACGCCCGTCACGCGGTCCAGCAGGCGGCGGACCCTGGGCCGTTCGAAGACCGCGCGCGCCCGGGAGACCAGGTAGGCGTAGGCCCCGAGCCAGGTCAGGGTAAGTGCCGCGTGCAGCAGGACCAGCAGCCCCATGCCGGCCGTCGTGGACAGCCCGTGCGGGGCCAGCGTCGGCAGCAGACCGGTGTAGAAGACGGCGATCTTCGGGTTGAGGACGTTGGTGGTCAGGCCCGTGAGGTAGGCGCGCCCCGAACCCGTGGTCTCCGGCCCGGCGGTCCGGGGCGCGGAGCGGCGGCTCTGCCACAGCGCCTGCAGGCCGAGGACGATCAGGTACCCGGCGCCCAGGATCTTGACCACGAAGTACGCCTCCGCCGAGGCTGCGAGGACCGCAGCGAGCCCGACCACGGTGCACACGCCCCAGACCAGGAGCCCGGTGGTGATGCCGGCGGCGGCGCGCAGGGCCTCCGCCCGGCCGGCGGTGATCGCGCGCTTGGTGACCACGGCCATGTCCGGCCCCGGCACCACGGTCAGCAGGGCGAGCACTCCGGCCGCCGCGAAGGTCTGCGTCCACAGGGGAGTCCACATGGGAGTCAGTCTGCTGCGAAACGATCGTGACCGTGGTGTGAGAACGGCCACGGCCGGTCGGTCAGCGACCCCGTCGTCACTGCGGACACCACGGAAGTCATGCGCCAACTAGGACACTTACCGTCCTCAATGCTCACTAGCGTGGCCCCCGGCAGCGCCACCTGCGAAGGGGATCCGATGAGCGAGATCAGCACCAACCAGCCGTTCGGGACGCCGACTTGGATCGATCTCGGGGTCCCCGACCTCGACCGTGCGAAGGCGTTCTACCGCGCGTTGTTCGGCTGGGAGTACGAGCAGGTGTCCACCGCAAGCGGCCCCCTCGCCCTGTGTCTGCTGCGCGGACGGCGGGTGGCGGCGCTGCGGCCGGTGTCCGCCGCCGATGTCGAGGGCGAGTCCTGGTGGCATCCGTATCTCGCCACCGACGACTGTGACGGTGCGGCCCGGCGGATCACCGACAGCGGCGGGACCCTGCTCGCACCGCCGTCGGAGCTGGCGGACCTGGCCCGTACGGCCGTGGTGGCGGACCCCGTAGGGGCCCGCTTCAGCCTCTGGCAGGGGCGTACGCTGCCGGGCTGCGAGCTGGTCAACGAGCCCTGCACGCTGGTCCGCAACGATCTGGCGACCCCGGCCCCCGAGCCCGCCCGCCGCTTCTACTCCGACGTCTTCGGCTTCACGCTCGACGGCAACGACGCCGTCCCCGACCTCGACTTCACCTTCCTGCGCCGCCCCGACGGCCATGAGATCGGCGGCATCTTCGGTACGCCCCAGGCCACTGCGTCCCGCTGGCAGACCGTGTTCGAGGTGGCGGACACCGATGAGCTGGTCACCCTCGCCCGCGGCGCGGGCGGCACGGCGGACGCCCCTGAGGACGCCCCCTACGGGCGCATGGCCGCGCTCACCGACCCCTTCGGAACGGCCTTCAGCGTCATCACCCGCCCGCCCGTCCGGCCCACTTCCTCCGAGCCGTCCGCCTCCTAGGGGCTGTCCGGCGGATCATGGCCGGGTCCCTAGTCGCCGCACCCCCTAGCCGCCACACCCGTCCGCACCCTCACTCCCGCCCCAGCACCACCGTCCCCGACGAACAGAACCAGCCGCCGGTGCCCGATGCGACCGCGAGCCGAGGCAATGCGCCGTCGGCCTTGCGGACCTGGCGGTCCGGGCCGACCTCACCCCGCAGCTGCCGTACCGCCTCGACCAGCAGGAACAGGCCCCGCATACCGGGGTGGCAGGCGGACAGTCCGCCGCCGTCGGTGTTGACCGGCAGGTCCCCGTCCCGCAGCAGCCGTCCCGTCCCGACGAACGCGCCGCCCTCGCCCTTGGCGCAGAAGCCCAGGTCCTCCAGGGTCACCAGGGTCATATAGGTGAAGGCGTCGTAGAGCTCGGCGAGATCGATCTCGTCGGGGCGGACCCCGGCCCGTTCGAAGGCCAGCCGGCCGGAGACCGCGGCGGGGGAGACGGTGAAGTCGTCCCACTCCGACATGGTGGTGTGCGAGACCGCGGTACCGGAACCGAGCACCCACACCGGGGGTTTGGCGAGATCCGGGACGCGGTCCTCGGCGACGAGCAGGACCGCGCAGCCGCCGTCGGAGCGGATACAGCAGTGCAGGGTGGTGAACGGGTCGGCGATCACCGGGCCGCCGAGGACGTCGTCGACGGTGATCGGGTCGCGGTACATGGCCTCCGGGTTGGCCGCCGCGTTGGCCCGCGTCTGGACCGCTATTCGGGCCAACTGCTCCAGTGTGGTGCCGTATTGGTGCATATGGCGGCGGGCGGCCATGGCGTATTTGGCGATCAGGGTGTGCCCGTAGGGGACCTCGAACTGCAGTGGGCCGCGGGCACCGAAGGAGAGGTTCGAGGTGCGGCGCCCGGCCTTGATGTCGGCGCGGGCGGTCGAGCCGTAGACGAGGAGCACCGCGTCGGCATGGCCGGCGGCGATCGCCTCGGCGGCGTGCGCGGCCAGCACCTCCCAGGTGGCGCCGCCGACCGAGGTCGAGTCGACCCAGGTGGGGCGCAGGCCCAGATATTCGGCGACCTCGATGGGGGCGAGGGTGCCCAGCCCGGCCGAGGCGAAGCCGTCGATCGCCGAGCGGTCCAGGCCGCTGTCGGCGAGCGCCCGGCGGGCGGCCTGGGCGTGCAGGGCGTACGGGGTGGCGTCGTCCACGCGTCCGCAGTCGGACAGGGCGACTCCGGCGACAGCGACCTTGCGATTCCCGTAAGGGGTCCCTGAAGTCATGAATCTGACGGTACATCAGATGTGGTGGGGCGGGGCAGGGCGCGGGGCGCCGGCCGGCAGCCCCGTCCGCCCGGTGGATCGCGGCCGGGTCCGCCCGCCCTCCCTGGGCCTTAAAGCGATTATCGGAGATATTGTGCGACCTTTAAATGCTTTCCCGGGGAGGGTATTCTCTGTTTGCCTGCGTATTTCATCGGCGATTCGCTGCCGGTTGACTGCTCGCTGTTTGCCCATGCGGCGGAGCAGACATTTCCGCGTGCGGGACAAAGATCGTCTCGCCTTCTTTGGGGAGTGTCATGTTCGCCTTGGATTCACCATCTTCGGAGCCTTCCCCGGCACCCCACTCCGCATTAAATGCGGCGTTTGTTGCGGGTGCTGTTATTCCCGTGGGGAACACCCCGGAGGGAATTACCCTCACCCCGGACGGGGCCCGCGCCTATGTGGCCAACCGGGGCTCGAACACGGTGAGTGTGATCGACACCGCCACGGACACCGTGATCGACACCATCACCACGGGAGCCGGTCCCACCGACGTGGCGATCAGTCCCGACGGCACCCGCGCCTATGTGACCGTCTTCGACGACGGTCTGGTCAGCGTGTTCGACCTCGCCTCGGACACCCTCGTCACGGACATCCCCGTAGGGGCCGGGGCGACGATGGCGGCGGTCACCCCGGACGGGACGCGTGTCTATGTGACGCGGCAGACCGCCGACACGGTGAGTGTGATCGACACCGCCAGCAACACCGTCACCGACACCGTGACCGTCGATACCGGGCCGACCGGCGTGGTCATCACCCCGGACGGGACCCGCGCCTACGTGGCGAGCTTCTCGGGTTCCGTCAGCGCGATCGACACCGCCACGAACACCGTGATCGCCACGATCGTCGCCGGCGACGTCCCCATCCTGCTGGCGGTCAGCTCCGACGGGGCCCGCGTCTACGTCACGAACGCCGGCAGTTCCTCGGTGAGTGTGATCGACACCGCCACGAACATCACCACCGACAACATCGGCGTCAGCGCCCAGCCGCGCTTCCCGGCGCTGAGCCCCGACGGCGCCCATCTGTACGTGCCGAATTCCGGACCGGACACGGTGAGTGTGATCGACACCGTCTCCCGCACCGTCGTCGAGAACATCGGTGCGGGAGACGGTCCCACCGGCATCGCCGTCTTCCCCGCCGGCACACGCGCCTACGTGGGCAATGTCGATGCCGGCACCGTCGACGTCATGGCGACGACCGTGATCCCCGACCAGGGGCCCATGGCGGGCGGAACCACCGTGACGCTGACCGGTCACCACCTGGCCAACGCCACCGCCGTGCACTTCGGCACCGCGCAGGCCGTCATCACCGCCAACACGGCGACATCGGTGACCGTCATCTCCCCCGCCGGCGCCGGTGTCGTCCCCGTGACGGTCACCACCGCGGGCGGCACCGGCACCCTCGGGGCCTTCTACTACATGCCGGCGCCCGCCCTCACCGGCATCAGCCCCGACGCCGGCCCCGTCTCGGGCAGCGACCAGGAGATCGTCATCACCGGCCGCAACCTCGCCGGGGCGATCGACGTGTACTTCGGCACCACCCGAGCCGTCATCCAAAGCCTCTCCGACACCCAGGTCACGGTCAGAGCCGCCCGTGCCCCGGCCCCGGGTGCCGTCGCCGTCACCGTGAAGACCAGCGGCGGGAGCGCGGACGGCCTGTTCTACACCTACGTCGACCAGTCCACCATCACGGACGTCAGCCCCAGCTCGGGACCGGTCACCGGCGGTACCGGGGTGACGATCACCGGCACCGGCCTGACCTACACCGAACAGGTCACCTTCCACGGCACTCCGGCGCCCTTCTCGGTCATCTCCGACACCACCGTGACCGCCGTGTCCCCGCCCAGCGACACCGAGGGCACCTTCGACGTCACCGTCACCACCCCCGGCGGCACCGCATCGGGATCGTTCACCTACGTCGCCGCGCCCGGCATCTGACCCGGCCGCGCCCCCCGCCGTCCGGGCACGAGAGCCCCTTCAGGCATCCAGCCGAGTGCATTTCCCTTCCAGTCCCACAGGAGAAGTCGTGCGTCACTTCAACGCCAAGCGCATCGCGCTGAGCGCGGCCACCGGAATTGCGGCCCTTCTTTTCTGCCCGCAACCGGCGTCGGCCGCCACCGATCACTACCCGAGAGAAGAAGTATTCCAGTTGACCGCGCAGCAGACGCAGGGCAACTTTATCGATGTGGACGGGTCGTCCGGGCCCAGCCAGGGGGATGAATTCGTCATCACCGGGAATCTCTTGCGCGGTGGCGTCCCGGTCGGCACCTACAGCCAGATCTGCACGCTGACCCGCACCGCCCCCGCCGATGAGTTCGACCTCCAGTGCGCGGCCGACCTCGCCCTTCCCCTGGGACAGCTCACCGTCGAGGGCCGGTTCACCGTCACAGGCGCCGGCCCCGGCAACATCGACCTCGCGATCACCGGAGGTACCGGGCGCTACCGCACCGCACACGGCACCGTCCACGGCGACAACGTCAGCGACACGGAAACGCTGATCACCGTGCATCTGATCCGCTGAGCGAGCGTGGGCGGCCGCAGGCGACTCCGGCGCCGCCCACGGGAGTTCGAGGGGCCGGGCCGCGACGACGTGGCCCGGCCCCGGCGTGCGCCCGGTGACGTGGCCGGGCTCCGGCGTGCGCCAGACCCCGGCGTGCGCCTGGCGATATGGCCCGGCCCCAGCGTGCGCCCGGCGGCGTGGCCTGACCCCTGCCGCCCGCCCGGCCGGCCATTGCGGAATCGCCCTAGGAATGTGCACCGTCCGTCCCTACTATGACGGCCCGTCAGATCGGAAGCCGGCGGCCCGTCGGACCGGACGGGTGTTGTCGCACGGCCGGGAGGAGCCCGCCGATGGATGCCGCGTTCACCGAGGAGCAGCACGAAATCCGCCGTACGCTGCGCGAACTGCTGCTCAAGCGCTGCGGTCCGGACGGGGTCAAGGCGGCGGTGCGCACCCCACCGGGGTACGACCAGGAGCTGTGGCGGGAGCTCGCCGGCCGGCTCGGGCTGCCCGGCCTGGCGCTGCCGGCCGCGTACGGAGGGGTGGGCTGCTCGCCCACCGAACTCGCCCTGGCCTGCGAGGAAACCGGCCGAGCCGTCCTCCCCTCGCCGCTGATCGCCACCGCCGCGCTGGCCGCCCCGCTGATCCTCGCGCTGGGCAGTGCGCGGCAGCGCGAGGGACTGCTGTCGGCCCTCGCCACCGGGGAGCTGACCGGCACGCTGGTCGTCCCGGGCGGGCAGCTGGCCACCGCACTTGCGCTGACCGGGCCGAACGACGGCGGCTGGGCGGGCGGCGGCCGGGCCGGCGGGATCCAGGCGCGGCCGGCGGACGACGGCTGGCGGCTGTACGGCGAGGCCGGGCAGGTGCTGGCCGGGCACACCGCGGAGGTGCTGGTGGTGGCCGCCCACACCGGCGGGTACGCGCGCAGCCGCACCCTGCTCTTCCTCGTACGGGCGGCAACGGCGGACGGGCCGGACGGGCGGCGGGACGGCGTGCCCGGTCTGCTGCGTACCCGGCAGACCGCGCTGGACGAGACCCGGGCGCAGGCGCGCCTCGAACTGCGCGAGGTTCCGGCCGAGTTGCTGGGGGAGGGGGACGGAGACGAGGCGGCGGTGACCGCGGCGCTCGCCGCGACCGGGGTGGTGGCGGCCGCGGCGCTGGCCGCCGAGGCGGTCGGGACGGCCGATGCCGCGCTGACCCGCACCGTCGGCCACGTCAAGGAGCGCGAGCAGTTCGGCCGGCTGATCGGCTCCTTCCAGGCCGTCCAGCACCGGCTCGCCGACCTGTACGTGCGGCTGCAGGCGGCGCGCTCGGCGGCGTACTACGCGGCGTGGTCGGCGGGCAGCAACGGATCCGGAGCCGCGGGGGCGGATGGTGCGGCCGAGCCCGGGGCGGCGGCGCTGGCGCTCGCCCAGGCGCTGGAGACGCTGCGTACGGTGGCGGCCGAGACGGTGCAGCTGCACGGCGGGATCGGCTTCACCTGGGAGCACGAGGCGCAGCTGTACTTCAAGCGCGCGGCCGGCGACGAACTGCTGCTGGGCCCCGTGCACCGGCTGCGGGCGCGGGCCGCCGAGGAGGCGGGGCTGTTCGCGGGCGGGGCAGTACGGGCGGGTGCCGATGGCGGGCCGGGCCGTAGTGGGCCGGCGGCGGTGCGCGCGCCCGAGGCGGTGGATGTCTGATGCCGCCGGGTGAGCGGCTGCTCCAGAGGATCTCCGCGACCCGTGCGTTCGCCCGGATCGCGCCGCACGTCATCCCCGGGCTGGACCGCGCGGTGCACCGGCTGACCCGTGGAAAGGTGCTGCTCAGCGCCCGGATGCTGCCCGGGGTGATCCTGACCGCGACCGGTGCCAGGAGCGGGCAGCCACGGCGTACTCCGCTGGCGTGCCTGCCGCAGAAGGACGGCAGCTGGATAGTGGTCGGCAGCAATTTCGGCCGGCCGGGGCACCCGGCCTGGACCGGAAACCTCCTCAAGAACCCGGAAGCCGAAGTGAGTTGGCGAGGTCAGGACATTCCGGTGCGGGCCCATCTGCTGACCGGTGGGGAGCGGGCGCGGGCCTGGGGGACGGCGCTGGCGTTCTGGCCGCCGTACGCCGCGTACCAGGCGCGGGTGGCACGGGAGATCCGGCTGTTCCGGCTGGAGAGGCGCTGAGCGAGACGGTGCGCGCGCCGGCGTGCGGGGCGGTGGGCGCGGCGGTGGCGCCGCCGCCCGGCCGGTCCGGGCGCGCAGACGACAGCGGGCGCCGCGGCGGACCCCCGAGGGGGCGCGCGGCGCCCGCTGCGTGTGTAATACAGCTATGGCAGGACGAATACAGGACCGACGGCGAACCGTCCCGGGAACACCGGGACTTCGGGGCGCGGCGGATTCTTCGGCCGCTTCCCCGGCTGCTGTCTCGGATGCTTGGTCAGGCGGCCGGATTCAAAAAGGCGACGCTATTTGGTCGGCTTCTTTCCGGTGACGCCGAAGTGCACCAGCAGCGCCAGGTTCGGCTTGAGCTCGGCCTGCTTGACGCCCCAGCTCTGGAAGCCTTTCTGGTGCCCGGCGACCGCTGCCAGCATCGCGACGAGCGAGCCGGCCATGGCGGGCGCGCTCACGTCCTTGTCGACCTTGTTCTTGCTCTGGAGATCCTTGATGGAGTCCGTAAGAGAATTGGTGACGGCATTGAGGATCTTCATGCGGATCTTGTAGAACCGCTTGTCACCCTCGGCCGCGCCCAGGTCGACGACGCGCAGAATCGCATCGTGCCTGCGCCAGAAGGAGAGGAAGCCCTCGACCAGTTCCTCCGCGGTCTGCCAGCCGGACTTGCCCACCCAGGAGCGTTCGGCGACAAGATCGGTCAGAGTGGCGCCTTCTTTGGCCATCTCCTCGGCGATTTCGAGGACAGCGCCCTCGACGTCCGGGAAGTACTGATAGAACGTAGCGGGTGAAGTCCCCGCTTTTCGGGCTACATCGATGACCTTGACGTCCCGATAGGGGGACGAACTGAGCATTTCGCTGAGGCAGTCGAGAAGCTTTTGCCGCGTCGCCTGTCCGCGGCGGCCGGCAACTCTGCCGTCGACGGTTCGCACTTGTCCTGTCATGCCGTCAGCTTACCGAGGGGTGATCGGAGCGCGATTTGGCTGCCTGCAAATGGGGATGGGGGAGTTCGGGTTGCGCGGCCCGGCCGTCTGTGCGGGTAGCGGGTCCGCCCGCAGCCGGGGTCCGCACGGCCCCGCTTGGCCCGAATCGGTGAACGGTCTTATCAACAGGCTGTGGACAACTTTGGTGGATAAGTGGCCCCTCTTCGCACCGCAAGTACAGTGCGATGGCCGTCAGTTGAACTTCTGCCTCGTGCGTCAGGTGCTGTCGGCGCCCCCGGTACGACCCCTGTGGATCGATCAGGTATTCGAATTCTCGCCGGGCGGGCCGGGTGAACCGGGGCTAGCGTGGGCATACGGCCGAGACGGCTGCCGCTGTGCGCTGTCTCACGGACCGCACGGCGCCGCATCGGGGGGTCGTGGCGCCGAAATGACCTTCGAAAGCGCAGAATTGGACCGCAGGGCCGGGAGTGAGGACGGGGAGGGCATAACCGGTGGGGGAGGGGTGCGCGCAGTCGGTGCAACCGCATGGTTTCGGCCACCGCGGATATCGGATGCCGGAGAGTGTGAACCGCTCCCCCGATACGCCCGTCAAACGGAATGGTGAACGTCCATATGCCGGGCGGCACCACGCGAAGAACGTCCATAACCGATGGGTAACCCCTGGGGCAACCACCCGTCGGCGGACGTATAGGAGCACGTCAGGCGGGGTTGGGTTACATCGGGTAACGGGCCCGGTGCGGGCTACGGGGGGTATGCCGTGACACGGCGGACAGGCCCCGGGTTCGCAACCGTCGGCTCGGCCAGGAAGAATCAGCACGCGTACGGCCGTTTCGGCCAGGCGGTGAGACGCTGCACGGGGCAGTGGCTCTCGGCGGCTCGTGGCTATTGAGAGTCTCTTTTTTCGCCCCACGGGGAGGTGGCAGGCAAGTGGTGGAGCAGCTGAAGCAGCTGACGCAGCACGATCCCCGGCGGATCGGCCCGTTCGAGGTGCTCGGCCGTCTCGGGGCCGGCGGCATGGGACTGGTCTATCTGGCGCGCTCGGCGTCCGGCCGGCGCGTGGCGATCAAGACCGTGCGGACCGAGCTCGCCGAGGACCAGCTGTTCCGGGTCCGCTTCACACGCGAGGTCGAGGCGGCCCGCGCGGTCAGCGGCTTCTACACCGCGGCCGTGGTGGACGCCGACCCGCGCGCCGCGGTGCCGTGGCTCGCGACGGCCTATGTGCCCGCGCCCTCCCTGGAGGAAATAGTCAATGAGTGCGGGCCGCTCCCGGCCCAGGCGGTGCGCTGGCTGGCGGCCGGTATCGCCGAGGCGCTGCAGTCCATCCACGGCGCGGGCCTGGTGCACCGTGACCTGAAGCCGTCGAACGTCCTGGTCGTCGAGGACGGCCCGCGGGTGATCGACTTCGGTATCGCCTCCGGGGTGTCCAACACGCGGCTCACGATGACCAACGTGGCCGTCGGCACGCCCGCCTACATGTCGCCCGAGCAGGCGCGTGACTCGCGCAGCGTGACGGGCGCGAGCGATGTCTTCTCCCTCGGCTCCACGCTGGTCTTCGCCGCTACCGGGCATGCGCCGTTCCACGGTGCCAACCCGGTCGAGACCGTTTTCATGCTGCTGCGGGAGGGCCCTGACCTGGCCGGCCTGCCGGACGAACTGCGTCCGCTCATGGAGTCCTGTATGCAGATGGAGGCCGGCCAGCGGCCGTCCCCCGCCGATCTGCAGTCCCAGCTCGCCCCGCATCTCTTCGGCTCCGGCAGCGACGACAGCGGCACCGCCTCGGCCTGGCTGCCGCCCGGCGCGGTGGCGCTCATCGAGGGCCGGCGCGGCGGCCGCTCCGCCGTAGCCGCCAACGGCCAGCGGGCCGGCTCCGGCCGCGCCGCGGGCCGCCAGGCACCGGCCGCACCGCCGGCCCCGCCCGCGTCGCCCCCGATGCCCGCGGCACAGCCCGTCCCGGCGCCGCCGCGGCCCGAGAGCGCCCCCGTCGGCGCGGAGTCCGGCTGGGGCGGCCAGGTCGGCGCGGGCCCCGGCGCGCACCGCGTCAGCGACCCGCGCGGCGCCCACCCCGGCCCGATGCCGCAGGCCGCGGCGCTCGGCACGGACGCCCCGGCCCGGGTGACGCCGGTCTCCGCGGCGCCGCCCGCCGGTGCCCTGTCCACCGCCCCGCCCGCCCCCGCGGACAGCGCGGCCGGACCCGTACGCCTCGGCGGCTCGCCCTCCCCCATAGGGCCGGGCCCGCGCGCCGACTCCCCGGGCCCGCAGCCGCGTGGGCAGGCCGGTGCCGCCACGAACTGGGTGCGTCCGCCCGGTGCCCCCACGACCGGTGTGCCGCCGCAGGGTCAGGCCGGCGGCGCCGCGGCGGGGGAGGGGCCGGGCCGCGGTGAGGCCCCGCCGCCGCCCGAGGCACCGCCCGCCGAGCCGGGCCGCTGGCGCCCCTGGCGGTTCCGGATGTCGAACGACGTCTGGGGCACCCCGGCCGTCGCCGACGATCTGCTGTACGTCACGTCCTTCGAGGTGCATGCGCTCGATGTGGCCAGCGGACGCCGCAAGTTCAAGACCCGCGACGTCGCCTGGGCGATGGCGGTCGCGGATGGCCGGATCCATGCGTCGGACGGCCCGAGCCTGTATGCGCTGGACGCCGAGGACGGCAGCGACCGCTGGCGGCTGAACA
Organism: Streptomyces sp. 2323.1; assembly: GCF_900221035.1. Taxonomy (NCBI): domain Bacteria; kingdom Bacillati; phylum Actinomycetota; class Actinomycetes; order Kitasatosporales; family Streptomycetaceae; genus Streptomyces; species Streptomyces sp. 2323.1. Next base: position 4,597,068 of record NZ_LT907981.1, read on the forward strand.
CCGAGGGCTGGGTCTACGCCCTGGAGGTCGACCGCGGGACGGTCGTCACCACCACCCGCGGCGGCGGCATCCAGGCCTGGGAGGCCGGCACCGGCGAACTGCTGTGGGAGGCCGGCGGCGTCCAGACCGACTTCGAGAGCGCCGAGGCCGGGCCCGTGGTGCACGACGGCACGGTCTACGTCTGGGCCGATGCGCGGCTCAAGGCGCTGGAGGCGCGGACCGGCGCCGAGCGCTGGTCGTATCCGATCGGCGACGCGGCGGCCTGCGGCGGGGTGCCGATGCGGCTGCTGCCGGCGTCGGACGGCGCGGTCTACGTGGTCGCCGGCACCCGGGTGCTGGCGCTCGACAGCGCACGCGGCGATGTGCGCTGGCACTTCGAGGCGCCCGCGGTGTTCCTGAGCCCGCCCGCCTTCGCCCCCGGCCCGGCCGTCACCGGCGGCGGGGTCTATCTGGCGGACTACCTCGGCACGGTCTACGCGCTGGACGCGGCGGACGGCCGCGACCGCTGGCGGATCGCCACCGAGGCGCGGCAGTCCGGCGAACCGGTGCTGGTCGCCCACGGTGCGGTCCATCTGGGCAGCGGCAAGGCGCTCTACACCCTGGACGCGGTCACCGGCACCCCCCGCTGGCGGTTCCAGGCCGGCGCCGAGGTCGTCGGCGCCCCGGTCGTCGCGGAGGGCCGGGTGCACTTCGGCTCGGCCGACCACTGCCTCTACACGCTCGATGCGATGGGCGGCCAGCTGCGCTGGAAGCTGGAGACCGGCGGCGAGATCACCGGCTCCCCGGTGGCGGTCGGCGGCGTGGTGTACGCCTGCAGCAAGGACCGCTGTGTGTACGCGCTGGACGCGGCCAAGGGGACGGGGCTGGCGCGGCGGTCGTAACGGGCCGTGACCGGCAGCCGTGAGGTGTCGCGCGCGGCACCGCCGTAGGGGCCCGGACGTCTACTGCCGCTCCTCCGGGGGCTGTTCGGGTTCCTGCCGCCGTGGGGGCTGTTCCGGTTCCTGGTGAGCCGGCTGCCGCTGCTCCCTGCCCCACTCCACGGGAGGTGTGGGGGGCTGCTGATGGGCCGGCATGGTCGGCGGGGGCGGCGGGGGTTGCTGTTGCTGGGGCTGCTGGGGTGGCGGTGGCTGCTGCCGGGTGGGCGGGGGCGGCGGGGGCACCGGCTGGGGTGGCGGTGGCTGCTGCCGGGTGGGCGGGGGCGGCGGGGGCACCGGCTGGGGAGCGGTGGGGGTGTCGTCGCGCGGCCCGTAGGCGCCGCCACCATGGCCGCCGGGGGCGGGGCCCGTCGGTGGTCCGGCGGGGGTGGGTCCGGTCGAGTACGGCTCCGGGTTCCACTCCTCGGCCCCCGGACGGCCCGCGTCCCAGGGTTCGGGCGTCCCCGGGGGGTAGGGCGTGTCCTCGTCGTAGCGGGTAGGGGCGGCGTAGCGCTCGTCGTACGGCGGGCGTCCGTAGTAGCCGTCGTCATGCGGCGGGCGTCCGTAGTACCCGTCGTCGTACCCGCGGTCGTCATAGCGCCGGTCGTCGTACCCGCGGTCGTATCCCCGGTCGTCGTAGTCGCGGTCGAGGACCCGGCGGCCGCGGCCCCGCATGACCAGGGCGCCGAGCAGCAGCAGGGCGCCGCCGCCCAGGGCGTTGGCCACGCCCACCCCCAGACCGCGGGCGCCGGCCGTCAGCTCGCTCGCGGCCTGGCCCTGGCGGACCATCCACAGGACCGTGAAGCCGAGCACCACCAGGCCGGCGACGGTCACCAGCAGCCGGGAGCGCAGGGCGACACCGATCAGGGTCAGCAGCGCGGCGAAGGCCATGGGGAGGAGGAGCGAGCCGAAGAGCGCGGCACCGTTGCCCGTGATGCCGTGGAAGAGGTCCTCGATCCGGACGTCATTGCCGTGACGGCCGTCGTACCAGGGACGGAAGGGGCTCCAGACGGCGGCCGTCGCTCCGACGAGGGCGATCAGCGACCCGAGAACGTTGCGCACCACGGGCGTCGCCTCGCTTCGGGTCGTCCAGTCGTCCTCCGTGACCGACGCTACGCCTGCGCGTCTGCGCCCGCGAGACAGGTACGCCCGTCCGCGTGGGCGGTGCCCCGTCGGGGGTGTCACCGGCTCTTGCTAGGGTGCCGTGCACGCGTCAAGCCACGGTGTGGCGACGGGGTCGGACGTTCTCACGGGGGATCGAGCGGAGTATGAAGCAGCGCATGCGCATGGGTACGGCCGTCCGCGGGGGTGCCCGCAGGGGGAGCAGAGCGGCGGCCGCCACGGCCCTGGTACTGGTCACGGCCACTACGGCCAGCGGCTGTCTCCTGCCCCAGCGGCACCCGGTGGTGCTGCCCCCTTCCCCGACGGCCTCGCCCAGCGACGGGTACGACACGAGCGAGCCGTCGGAGGAGCCCACCTACTCGCCGTCGCCGGCCGAGGAGACCTACGACCCGGACGGCCGGGACGACGTCACCGGCCGCAACTGCGACTTCTCCAATTCGCTGCGGCAGTTCACCTACACGGTCTCCATCACCAATCCGTCCACGACGGACTCCTTCTCCTACGACATGGCCGTCAACTGGATGAAGGCCAAGCCGGCCGACGGCAAGGCGTACGGGCTGCACCAGCGCTCCATCGTCGTCGGCCCCGGGGACACCGAGACGTACACCGCCAAGTACACCGTCAACCAGTCCTCCATCGGGCAGTTCTGGTACACCTGCCAGATCACCCGGGCGCACAAGACCCGTATGTAAGGGGCCGCCGCCCGGTGGGTCGCCGTCCCGGTGGGTCACCTCACCGGAGGGCCGCCGTCGGGTCCGCCATCCTGGTGGCCGGGCCGCTTCCGGGCGGCGAACAGCTCCGCCTGGCGGTCCGGGGGCAGGTTGCCCAGCGCGATCAGCTGCGGGGCGTGCGCCAGGGCCGGTGCCGCGGCCGCCTCCCGGGCCGCCCACAGGGCGCGTACGGTGCCCTGGACCGCTTCGGTCGGCTGGGCGGCGAGCACGGCCGCGCGGCGCAGCGCCACCTCGGCGGCGGCGCCGGGCGCGGTCAGCTCGGAGACCAGGCCGATCCGGTAGGCGCGGGGTGCGCCCAGCCGCTCCGCCGTCCCCATCAGCGCCAGCCGGGCGATCTCCCCGTAGGGCATCCGCTGCGCCATGGACATGGATTCGTACGCGCTGACCATCCCGTAGGTGGTGTGCGGGTCGAAGAAGGTGGAGTTCTCCGAGGCGATGAGGAACTCGGCCTCGCCCAGGAGGTAGAAGGCGCCGCCGCAGGCCATGCCGTCGACGGCGGCGATCACCGGCTTCCACAGGTCGTTGGCCTTCGGGCCGATGTGGAGCAGCGGGTCGTCCAGGGAGAAGGGCGAGGAGGGCTGGGGCACGTGTGCGGAGCGGTCCAGGCCGGTGCAGAAGGCCCGGCCGCCGGCGCCGGTGATCACCGCGGCCCGTACGGCGTCGTCGCAGCGGAACGCCCGCCAGGTGGCGGCGAGTTCGGCGGCGGTGTCCAGGTCGAGGGCGTTGTGCCGGTCGGGCCGGTCGAGGGTGACCAGGGCGACGCCGTCCTTGACCGCGATCCGCAGGGTCATGGCCGCTCCAGGAGCCAGCGGGGCACGGTCACGCCTTCCGGGAGGGTGTGGAAGGCGGCCTTCACCGGGGCGCCGATGCGCAGCCGGGCGGGGGCGACGGAGTTGAGCGGGGCGTCGGCGGCGGTGACGAGGTTGCCGACGAGGCGGATGCGCGGGGCCTCCGCCAGCTCCACGACGATCGCGTTGTAGCCGGGCAGGGCGGCGTACGCGGGCAGCAGCGGGGGGTGCGGCAGTACGTAGGACCAGATGCGTCCGCGGCCGCTCATCTTCTGCCAGCGGGCGGCGAAGGACTGGCAGTGCGGGCAGCAGGGCCGGGGCGGGAAGCGCAGCGCGCCGCAGTCGTCGCAGGCCTGGACGCGCAGCTCGCCCCTGGCGGCGTACTCCCAGAACGGGGCGCCGTCCTCGTCGGGGACGGGAAGCAGCAGGCCGGCGCCGTCGTCGGGCCGGTTGTCAGTGGCGGGTGGCACTCTCGGTGTCATGGCATCGCGCACGGATTCCCGCACGGGCCCGCCGGCGGGCTCACGAAGGGTCATGGCGTCTCAACTCCTCAGCAGCAGGGCCGAGGTGGGGACGCCCTCGCCCGCGGTGACCAGACAGGTGGCGGCGCCGGGGACCTGCGCGGTGCTGGTGCCGCGCAGTTGCTTGACGCCTTCGGTGATGAGGTTGAAGCCGTGGACGTAGGCCTCCGAGAGGCCGCCGCCGCCGGTGTTGAGCGGCAGCCGGCCGCCGGTCTCCAGGGCGCCGCCCTCGGTGAAGGCCGCGCCCTCGCCGCGCCCGCAGAAGCCGTAGCCCTCCAGCGAGAGGGGGATCAGGGGGGTGAAGGCGTCATAGATCTGTGCCACGTCGACGTCCTGCGGGCCCAGGTCGGCGCCCTTCCACAACTGCCGGGCGGCGGTCCAGGCGGGGCCGGTGAGCGGGTCGTCGTTCCAGTAGTTGACCATGCCGTGGTGCTGGGCGGGCAGGCCCTGGGCGGCGGCGTGGACGTAGACGGGGCGGTGCCGGCAGTCGCGGGCGCGCTCGGCCGCGACCACCACACAGGCCAGCGCGCCGTCGGTCTCCAGGCAGTTGTCGAAGAGGCAGAGCGGCTCGCTGATCCAGCGGGCGGTCATGTACATCTCGCGGGTCAGCGGGCGTTCGTACATCAGCGCGGCCGGGTTCTGGTTGGCGCGGTTGCGGCAGGCGAGGGCGACGTTGAAGAAGTGGTCGCGGGTGGCGCCGTATTCGTGCATGTAGCGGCGGGCCAGCATGCCGATCTCGTCGGCAGGGCGCAGCAGCCCGAAGGGGCGCGTCCACTGCCCCGGGGTGGGCAGCTGGACCCGGGTGTTCTTCCAGGGCCGCGGTCCCGAGCCGCGTTTGCGGGACCGCCAGGCGACGCCGACGCTGGCCTGGCCGGTGGCGATGGCGGCGGCCAGGTGGGCCACCGTCGCGCAGGAACCGCCGCCGCCGTAGCCGACCTTGGAGAAGTGGGTGACGTCCCCGGCACCGATGGCCTTGGCGATCTCGACCTCGTCGGTCTCCTCCATGGTGTAGGAGGCGAAGGCGTCCACCTCCGAGGGGGCGATCCCGGCGTCGGCCAGCGCCGCGACGATCGCCCGGCAGGCCAACTCCTTCTCCGATTGCGGGAGTTGCTTCGCGAACGGCGTCTGCCCGATGCCGGCTATCGCCGTAGCGTCCTTGAGGGTCGCCACCGTCGCCACCTCCGTGGTCGGTCGTCAGTGCTGACAGCGGAGGAGGCTACCGCTAATCTGACGACCAGTCAGCTAGTGTGGGCCGGCTCTTCGGCGGGAGGCAGTGCGATGCAGGACGATCCGGATGTGCGCGCCGATCTGGAGTACGGCGTCATCCCGCACCTCGTGCGCGCGGCCGCCCTGCGGTACGGCCCCCGGGAGGCCGTCGTCGAGGGCCGCACCCGGGTGTCGTACGCCGAGCTGGGGGAGCGGGTGGAGCGGGCGGCGGCGGCCTGCATCGCCGCCGGCGTCGCCCCCGGCGACCGCGTCGCCGTCTGGGCGCCCAACACCCTCGACTGGATCGTCTCCGCGCTCGGGGCGGTCACCGCCGGCGCCGTCCTCGTCCCGGTCAACACCCGCTTCAAGGGCACCGAAGCCGCCTACGTCCTGCGCCGCACCCGCGCCCGGCTCCTCTTCGTCACCGGCACCTTCCTCGGCACGTCCTACGCCGCCTCGCTCCGCCGCGCCGCCCGGGAAGGCACCGGCCGCGGCCCGCTGCCCGGACTGCCGCAGCTGGAGCAGGTCGTGGTGCTCGCCGACGACGCCCCCGCGGACTTCGTCACCTGGCAGGACTTCCTCGCCGGCGGCGCGTCCGTGCCCCCGCAGACGGTCCGCGCCCGGGCCGATGCGCTGCGCCCCGAGGACGCCTCGGACATCATCTTCACCTCCGGCACCACCGGCCACCCCAAGGGCGCCGTGATCACGCATGGGCAGACGCTGCGTGCCTATGACGTCTGGAGCGAACTCGCCGGCCTGAGGGAGGGCGACCGCTATCTGATCGTCAACCCGTTCTTCCACACCTTCGGCTACAAGGCCGGGGTCATCGCCTGTCTGCTGCGCGGTGCGACGATGGTCCCGCAGCCGGTCTTCAGCGTGGAGACCGCGCTCGCCCATATCGCCGCCGAGCAGATCTCCGTCCTTCCCGGCCCGCCCACCCTCCACCAACAGCTGCTCGACCACCCCGCCCGCGCCCGGTACGACCTGTCCGCGCTGCGCCTGGTGGTCACCGGCGCCGCCGTGGTCCCGCTGGAGCTGGTCGAGCGGCTGCGCAGCGAGCTGAAGATCTCCACCGTCCTGACCGCCTATGGGCTGTCGGAGAGCTCGGGCATCGTCACGATGTGCCGCCGCGGTGATCCGCCCGAGGTCATCGCCACGACCTCGGGCCGGGCGCTGCCCGGTACCGAGGTGCGGATCGCCGACGCCTCGGGCGGCCCGGCGGCCCCCGGCAAAGCGGGCGAGGTCCTGGTCCGCGGCTATCACGTGATGTCGGGCTACTTCGAGGACCCGGCCGGCACGGCCCGGGCGCTCACCCACGACGGCTGGCTGCGCACCGGCGACATCGGCGTCCTCGACGCGGCGGGCAACCTCCGGATCACCGACCGCCTCAAGGACATGTTCATCGTCGGCGGCTTCAACGCCTACCCCGCCGAAATAGAGCAACTCCTCGGCCGCCACCCGGACATCGCCGAGGTCGCGGTCGTCGGCGTACCCGACCCCCGGCTCGGCGAGGTCGGCAAGGCCTACGCGGTCCGCCGGGCCGGCTCGCTGCTCACCGCCGACGACCTGATCGCCTGGTCCCGCCGCGAGATGGCCAACTACAAGGTCCCGCGGGAGGTCGCCTTCGTCTCCGCGCTCCCGCGCAACGCCAGCGGCAAGATACTCAAGACCCGGCTGCGGCACGGCGTCCCGGGGCCCGCACCCGCGTGATCCGCCGGCCGCCGTACCGGGCCCCTGCGGACCACGGCGGCCTGTGCGCCCGGGGGTGCTCAGGGGGTCCGGCGGCCGCTGCGCTCCGCCGGACCGACCCCCGCAGACCGCGGCGCCCTACGCCCCCGGAGGCGCCCAGTCGGGCCGCCGGCCGCTGAGTGCCACCACCCGGTCGAGCAGCGGTGCGTCCTCGGATACCGGGACCGGGGGGCCGAAGGGCCCTTCTTTCGGCCGGCCCTCCTCGGCCCAGGAGGAGAGCAGCGCATGGCAGGTGTCCAGGTCGTCCCGGCCGGGCGCGTAGTCCTGCCCCGTGGCGCGCGCCAGGTCCCAGCCGTGCAGCACCAGCTCATTGAGGGCGACCCGGCCCGCGACCGCGCCCGGCAGGACGATCCCGGCCCGGGTCTCCCCCTCCCACGCCTGCGGGTCGCGCCAGGCCTCGACCATCCCGCCGAGGTTGCGCGCCAGCTCGGCCCGCCAGCCGGGCTCCACATCGGGCCGGTGCGCCCCGTCCGGGGGACCGCTGGTCGCCGGGCCCGTCTGCTTGCGCGCCACGTCCTGGAAGGCGCCGGCCAGCCCGACGAGATGCCCCAGGAGGTGGCGTACGGCGTAGGTCTCGCAGGGGGTGGGCGCATCCAGCCGCGCCTCGTCGGTGTGTTCCGCGAGCTGTGCCACCAGCCGGGCCTGCGCCGCGAGGTCGATCATCTCGGTCATCGTCCGGGTTCCTTCCGCTCCAAGGGGACCGTGCCGGCGCAGAGCTGCCGCCGCACTCCCAGTGAAGACTCCGCCCGGGCCCGGAACTCATCGCCACACCGCCGAAGACGTCCGACTACTCCGTGTACCGCGCCCGCAGGGCCGCCTTCAGCACCTTGTTCAGCGGCCCGCCGCGCGGCAGCTCCGCAGTGATCTCCAGCTGCTCCGGCAGCTTCTGCACCATCAGCCCGGCCGCCCGCAGATGCGCGGTCAGGCCGTCCAGGGTGGGCGGCGGCGCGGCCGGGTCGGCGGGGGTGACCACCGCGCACACCCGCTCGCCGCGCTCCCGGTCCGGCAGCCCGATCACCGCCGCCTGCGCCACCGACGGATGGGTGTGCAGCAGATCCTCGATCTCCTGCGCGGAGATGTTCTCGCCCTTGCGGATGATGATGTCCTTGAGCCGCCCGGTGAGCACCAGGTGCCCGTCGGGGCGTACGGCCCCCAGGTCACCGGTGTGGAAGTAGCCCTCGGCGTCGAAGGCCTCGGCGGTCAGCGCCGGGTCGGTGTAGCGCCGGAACAGCATCGAGCCCTTGAGCGTCACCTCACCGCTCTCCCCGACCCCGGCCTCGGACCCGTCCGGCCGGGCTATCCGCACCCGCGCGCCCACGACCGGCTTGCCGACCGTCCGCGCCAGCTGCTCGTCGCTGTCGTACGGCGTGCCCATCGCGATCATCGGGCACTCGGTCATCCCGTAGCCGTGCACGACCGCGCACGCCAGCTCCTGCCCGGCCGCCCGGTAGAGCTCCGGCGGCATCGGCGCCCCGCCGCCGGACAGCAGCCGCAGCGACGGGATCAGCCGGCCGGCCTGCGGCAGCCGCTGCCGGTAGTGCCGCGACTCATCGAGAAATGCCTGGTAGAAGGCGGTACTTCCGCCGGCCATGGTCACGCCGTGCCGCCGGTAGACGTCGGCCGCCCGGCCCGGCTCGAAGCTGTCCAGGACGACCGCCGGAAACCCGCTGACCAGCATGGCGACGACATAGTCCGGACCGGCGATATGCGCGTACGGGAAGGCGATCGAGCCGATGTCGTCCGGGGACATCCCCAGCGCGGTGGCCAGCCCGATGCCACCGGCGATGAGGGTGGCATCGGTGTGCTCGACGCCCTTGGGGGCACTGGTGGTGCCGGAGGTGTAGTAGATCCAGGTGGTCTCCCCGTCGCCGGCGGGCACCGGTTCCGGCAGCCCGGCCGGGCCCCCCACCGGCAGCCCCTCGTCCACCGGGAGCACCCGCACCCCGTCCCCGGCGAGCGTGCGCACCATCGCGGTGTGGTCGAACCCCCGCCACACGCCCGGTACGAGCACCCACTCCGCCGCCGACTCCGCAAGGATGAAGCCCACTTCGCGTTCCCGGTGAAGGGGAATGACGGGTATCTGTACGGCCCCGAGCCGGGCCAGCGCCAGCGACGCGATCACCGTGTCGATCCGGGTGGGCAACTGCCAGGCCACCCGCGTTCCTGCCCCGATCCCCAAGGCCAGGAATCCGGCGGCGACATGGCGCGCCTGGTCCCGCACCTCGTCAAAGGTCGCGGTCCGTCCATACGCGTCGAAGAACATCGGCGCGCCCTGCGAGGCCCGCGCGCGGTACTCGACCAGTTCCCAGAGCGTGTCTACGCGAGCCGATTCGAACACGGCGCCTCCTCGCTGAACGCGGGTGGCGTGACTGTAGCACCAAGGGCTGACGCATCGTCAGATACGTGCGTCAGGCGGTGATATGGGAACCCGTTAGGGGATGTGGCTGTCCAGCGGCACCAATGGCGTGTGACCTTCGCCGGCCAGTATCGGCCGGTGCCTGTCCAGGGGCGCCACCGGCATGTGGCTGTCCATGGGCGCCACGGGCGTGTGGCCCTTCGGTGCCGCCGCAGCGGTGGGCGGGGCGGGCATGTGGCTGTCGGCCATGACGGGTACGGCGGTACCGCCTAAGGCGACGAGCGCCAGTGCGCCGATGGCGAGGGCTTTCTTCGGGTAGATCATGCCAACTCCTCCATAAAGAGACGGGTGTTGCTCTGTGTCACAAAAATAGCGGTTGAAGTGCGCAAATGTTCGACTTCTCGCCGGAGAGATACCTACGGAGGTCGGACCGACCGCAGGAACGCCGCAGGGACTGGTGTCGGTGGCTTCCCCTCCCGGCCATCGACACCAGCCCCTGCGGTCCCCCGAAACGCCCCCGTTGGCTCAGGCGGTGCAGCGATCCCCCCGTATCCCCCGTTGGTGCTGCGTTCCCCCGATTCCCCCGAATCCCCCCGTGGGCTCAGTTGGTGCTACTGCGGCTTGCCGACAGGCTGGTGGTTGTCCGCGGCGATCCGCCCACCGGGAACCGGCTGGTGATTGTCGTCAGTAGTGGCCTGCACACCGGCCCCGGCGATGGGCTGGTGGTTGTCGAGAGGCTTGACGACGTCGCGGTCCCCCTGCGGCGCGATGCCGGCCCCGGCGATCGGCTGGTGGTTGTCAAGGGGCTTGATGACGTCGCGGTCCCCCTGCGGCGCGATGCCGGCCCCGGCGATGGGCTGGTGGTTGTCGAGCGGCTTCACGACGTCGCGGTCGTTCAGATGCTGTACCTGCTTCTCGGTGCTCATTGCCATCAACTCCTGTGTGGGCGCTAACTCTGCCGCGCCCGCCCGGAGACTCCCCCGAGGACCGCCGGACGGGCGCGACACGGCCGCTCACCCTAGCTGGGCGGCCTGGTCACCGAGCCGCTTGCCCCCCGAGGCGGCGGATCGGTAAGGAAGAGACTGGCCCTGCCCGATGAACGATCGATAAACGTCGACGATGAGCGCCCCGGCCTGCGCTTATGCGACCACCGGGGGAGCCAGAAGCGCCTCGACCGTTGTGCTTTCCGGTGACCCGACACGCTCGAACATGGCCAGTGCCTCCTGCCAGCACACCCGTGCCCGGTCGGTGTGACCGATGTCGTTGAGCGCCCGCCCGAGCGTGGTGAGGACACTGGCCCGCCGGGATTCGCCGCCGATGCCACGCAGGGCGGCCAGCGCCTGCTCGGCATGGTTGGCGGCGGCAGCCGGCCGGCGTGCCGCGAGGTCGAGCTCGGCCAGCCGGAAGTTGGTCATGCCTTCCCAGAACCTCTGCCGACTGTCCTGGAAGATGGCCAGAGCGGCGCCGAGTTGCTCGGCCGCCTCCACGAGCCGGTTGGCCCGTGTGTAGGCGAGCGCGAGGGCGTACATTCCGTTGGCGAGCCGGCGCTTGGCGCCTACCCGGCGGTAGATGGCGATACCTTCCTCGGCCAGCTGGATGGCACTGTCCACCCGTCCGGTGTCCAGGTGGACCCGGGAGAGATTGCACAGCGCACTGGCCTCGGACTGCCAGTTGCGATCCGCGCGGAACGCGGTCAGGGCCTGCCGCAGGTAGGCCTCCGCATCGTCGTGCCGACGCTGCGAGTTGGCGATGATGGCCCGGTCGTTGGGTGCGTACGAGGAGGAGAACGGGTCTTCGGCGGCCATGCCGAGCAGCATGGCGGACTTGGCGTTCTCGTCGGCTTCGTCGAGCCGTCCTGCGAGCGTGCGGACATAGGTGAGGGCGGTGTGGCTCCTCGCCTGCGCATGCTGGTCCCCGGCCTCCTGGGCGGCGGTCAGCAAGGAGATGTTGGCCTGCTCGTACTGGAGCGCGTCGGCGCCGGATTCGGCCAGGTCCTTGGTGAGCAGTATGAGGTCGACGGCGCGCCGCAAGGTTGCCGGACCGCCGCATTGGCGGGCGCAGGCCAGCAGGCAGCCGGCCTCGCTGAACAGCCATTCCAGGGCGGTGGTGCGGTCGGTGAACTCCAGCCCCGGGTAGGTGGTGGCCTCCATGTGGTCCACGAGTCGGTCGCCGGGGCGTTCGAGCACGTACATGTTGGCGGCCGTGGCGGAGTAGAAGTCCAGCAGCCGTGACAGGGCCGCGGCGCGTTCGGAGGGGGGCTGTTCGTCGCGCTCGGCGCAGTCACGCGCGTAGAGCCGTACGAGGTCGTGGTAGCGGTAGCGCCCCGGCGCCGCGGATTCCAGCAGGGAGGTGTCCACGAGGGACTCCAGCAGCTCCTCGGCCGCATCGGCGTCCAGATCGAGGATCGCGGCGGCGGCCGCGAGCGAGATGTCCGGCCCCTCGGCCAGTCCCAGCAGCCGGAACGCCCGGGCCTGCTGGGGTTCCAGTTGGCCGTAACCCAATTCGAAGGTGGCCTTGACCGCGAGGTCGCCGGCGCGGAGTTCATCCAGCCGGCGGCGCTCGTCGGCGAGCTTGCGGGCCAGGATGGAGACCGTCCACGTCCGGCGTGCGGCCAGGCGGGAGGCGGCGATGCGGATGGCCAGGGGCAGGAAGCCACACGCGCCGACGACCGCCATCACCGCCTTCCGCTCGGAGCTGACCCGTTCCTCGCCGACGATCCGGGTGAAGAGGTTCATGGCCTCTTCAGGGCTCATGACGTCGAGATCGATGAGGTGGGCGCCGGCCAGATCGATCATGCGGGCGCGGCCGGTGATCAGGGCGGCGCAGCCCTCCGTACCGGGGAGCAGTGGCCGGACCTGCGCGGCGTCGCGGGCGTTGTCCAGGAGCGCCAGGACGCGTCGGCCGGCGAGGGTGGAGCGGTAGAGGGCGGAACGCTCCTCCAGTCCGTCGGGGATGGAGGAGTCCGGGGTGCCCAGGGAGCGCAGGAAGGCGCCGAGTACGGCTTCGGGCTCGGACGGGGTCTGTCCGGCGCCCTGCAGGTCTACGTAGAGCTGCCCGTCGGGGAAGTGCTCGCGGGCGGCGTGTGCGACATGGACGGCGAGGGTCGTCTTGCCGACTCCGCCGATACCGGTGAGCGCGGAGACGGCCATCACGCTGCCCTCAGCGGTGGCGAGTTGTGCGCCGAGTTCGGAGACGAAGGTCGTACGGCCGGTGAAGTCCGCCACGGTGGCCGGTAGTTGCTGTGGGCGCACGATGACCTGGTCGGTGGATTCCGGGCCGTCGCTGGTGACGGGTGGCGCGTCCAGATCGATGTCCGCACGCAGGATCCGCTGGTGGAGGTCGGAGAGGGAGGCGCACGGATCGACGCCCAGCTCATCGGCGAGCAGCCGGCGGGTGTCGGCGTACACCGCGAGCGCCTCGGCCTGCCGTCCGCTGCGGTACAACGCCAGCATGAGGAGTTCGCGCAGCCGCTCGCGCAGTGGGTGGGCGGCGGTGAGCGCGGTCAGCTCGGACACCACGTCGGCATGCCGACCACATTCCAGTATCAGTTCGAGCCGGGCCTCGGTGAGGGACAGCCGCCACTCGTCAAGGCGGGTGCGCTGGGTTTCGGCGTACGGACCGGCGAGGCCGGCCAGCGGCTCGCCGTCCCACAATGCCAGTGCGCTTTCCAGGAGTTCACGGGCTCGCCCGCGGTCGCCGGAGGCCTTGGCCTTCTCCGCCTCGGCGGCGTACTGCTCGGCACGGTCGTGGTCGAGGTCCAGGTCACGGCCGTTCACCGGCCGGATGGCATAGCCGCCGGACTCGCTGACCAGGGCGTCGGCGTCCGCCCCCAGCGCCTTGCGGAGCCGGGAGGCGTATGTACGCAGCGCGGCGAGCGCGGCATGCGGCGGCTCGTCGCCCCACAGGGCGTCGACGAGTTCGGCCGCGGTGGCGGTCCGTCCGCCGCGCAGCAGTAGTGCGGCGAGCAGCGCGCGCTGCTGCGGGGAGCCCGCTGCCAGCGGCGTTGTGCCACGCCACGCCCGTACGGGACCGAGCACGGTGAAGCGGAGTCGCTCCCGCCCCGGACCGTCGTCCATGGTGCCCCCCTGCTCTCAGCCGTTTGTTCGCACTGTGCGCACTGCCTTGCTGTGCGCAACGGTCAGTCTGCCTTGTTGCGCCCGCTTCCGTCAGTAGGGGTCCCGACCGCGCACAAAGCCTCCCGCCTGATCGGGGCCGGGGCGGGGCGGCGCACGGAGAGAGCGCGGAGGCAAACCCTCCGTGCGCCCTCACGTTCCAGGGGCTTCCGACGCTCGTGGCTGACGGATCGTCAGATCGACGCTACCGTATCCGGCATGGCGACCTTCCCCAGGATCATTTCGGTGGACGACCACACGGTGGAGCCCCCCAACGTCTGGCTGGACCGGCTCCCGTCGAAGTACCACGGCACCGGCCCGCGGATCGTCCGGGCGCCCGTGAAGGAAATGTCCTTCGTCGGCGGAAAGTTCGCTCCAAAGATGGGTGCGGAGGGTGACGACGGCCCGATAGCCGACTGGTGGGTCTACGAGGATCTGCACCGCCCGCTGACCCGCCTCGACACCGCCGTGGGCCACTCCCGCGACGACATCCGGCTCGAAGGGATCACCTACGAGCAGATGCGCCCCGGCTCCTTCAGCGTGCCCGAGCGACTGGCCGACATGGACGTCAACCACGTGCAGTCCGCCCTGTGTTTCCCCACCTTCCCCCGCTTCTGCGGCCAGACCTTCACCGAGGCCAAGGACCGCGAGCTGGGGCTGCTCGGCGTACGGGCCTACAACGACTGGATGGTGGAGGAGTGGTGCGGCCCGCAGGCACAGGGCCGGCTGATCCCGCTCACCCTCGTCCCCCTGTGGGACGCGGAACTGGCCGCCGCGGAGGTACGGCGCAATGCGGCCCGCGGCGTCCGCGCCGTCTGCTTCAGCGAAATCCCGCCCCATCTGGGCCTGCCCAGCATCCACACCGACTACTGGGACCCCTTCCTGCGCGCCTGCGACGAGACCGGCACGGTCATCGCCATGCACATCGGCTCCTCGTCCAAGATGCCCTCGACTTCGGCGGACGCCCCACCCGCCGTCGGCTCCACGATCACCTTCGCCAACTGCTGCTTCTCGATGGTCGACTGGCTGATGAGCGGCAAGTTCGACCGCTTCCCCCACCTGAAGATCATGTACGCCGAGGGCCAGATCGGCTGGATCCCGTACATCCTGGAGCGCGCGAACGTGGTCTGGGAGGAGAACCGCGCCTGGGGCGGCGTCGCCGACAAGGTCCTCCGCCCGCCGACCGAACTCTTCGCCGAGCACGTCTACGGCTGCTTCTTCGACGACGCCTTCGGCCTGCGGAACCTCGACGCGATCGGCGTCGGCAATGTCCTGTACGAGACCGACTACCCGCACTCGGACTCCACCTGGCCGAAGTCGAGGGAGGTCGGCGAGTCCCAGATGGGCCACCTGACCCCGGACGTCGTGGAACGGATCGTGCGCGGCAATGCGATTGAGCTGCTGGGGCTGACGGGGGAGGGGCTTTGGGCGGGGGCGGGGGGCTGAGGCGGCAAGGCTGCCGGTCGGCCATCTACCGGGCGGCGGGCATGGTGCCGTCGCGCCAGTCGTTCACGCGCTTCCGGATGGCGGCGACCATCGGAAGCGCGTCGACCTCTCCGGGCCCGAACCAGCGGACGTCCGTGGATTCCTCGGACACCGCCAGCTGCCCGGCCACGGGGCGCGCCAGGAAGCAGACGGAGAGTTCCTGCCGTACTTCGCCGTCGTCGTAGGCGAAGACATGATGCGGATCGGAATAGGTGCCGACGATGCCGACGACCTCGACGTCCATCCCCGTCTCCTCACGGGTTTCCCGGACGGCGCAGTCCGGCAGTGATTCACCGATGTGCATGGCGCCGCCGGGAAGCGCCCACATGCCGTTGTCGCGCCGGCGTTGCAGCAGGATGCGGCCGGACTCGTCGACCACGACCGCGGAGGCGGCCGGAACCAGACTGTTCGCCTGCGGAGCGTCCGGATCGTTCTCGTAGTCACGCCTGGCCATGGGATTGCCCTTCCGTGCAAGGGATCAACACGTAACGCCGTGCCCCGTACTCTGACAGTGACGAGCTGTACAGAGAGGGGCAAGGCCGTGTCCGTGTCTTCCGATGCTCCGCCGGATCCGTTTGTCGAACCGGTTGCCTTTGGCCAGCGAATGCAGATCCTGCGGACCCGTAGAGGGATGAGCCGTCACGTCCTGGCCGGGCTGCTGGGCAAGTCGCCGAGCTGGGTCAAGCAGGTCGAGGGCGGGCGCCTGCAGATGCCCAAGCTGCCCATGGTCTTGCGGATCGCGGAGGCGCTCAGGGTTCGGGACCTGTCCGAGCTGACCGGGGACCAGTCGATGGCGATCGCCCTGTTCACCGGTCCGGGGCATGCCCGGCTGCCGCACGTGCGGTCGGCCCTCAACGCATTCCCGCTGACCACGCGGTGCGAGGCGCCGGCGCCGGAGCACCTCCGGGAGCGCCTCGTCCGTGCCTGGGCCGCCCGGCATTCCGCTCCTCACCACCGTGACGTCATCGGCGCCCTGCTGCCGGATCTGATCCGGGAAGCACAACTGGCGGTGTTGCAGGCCGACTCGGCGAGTCAGCGGCGTACGGCGCAGCGGACTTTGTCCGAGGTGTACAGCCTCAGCCAGTTCTTCCTCGCCTACCAACCGGATGCCTCGCTGTTGTGGCGGGTGGTGGAGCGAGGGATGGTCGCCGCGCAGGAATCCGAGGATCCGCATGCCATCGGCGTATCTGCGTGGCTGGCGACTCAGGCGCACCGGGACAGTGGGCACGCGCATTTCGACGCTGCCGACGCGGTGAATCTGGAGACCATCCGCTATCTGGAGCCGCTGCTGCCGGATGCCGGAAACGATGTGCTCGCCATTACGGGAGCCCTGCAGTTCGAGGCCGGGTACACGGCAGCCCGCCGCGGCGACACCGGGACCGCCTGGCGCTATTGGGACGTGGCGCGCGCCATGGCCGAACGGCTGCCCGCCGACTACTTCCACCCCGTCACCTCCTTCTCGCGAGCCGTCATGGGTGCGCACGCGGTCACCGTCGCGGTCGAGCTGCACGCAGGACCGGAGAGCGTCCGGCAGGCGGCCGCTGCGGACACCACGACCCTCCCCTCGCGCCCCAGGCGTGCCCGGCACCGCATCGAGGAAGCACGCGGATATCAGCTCGACGGGCAGGCGGAGGCCGCCCTCGCAGCCCTCGGCAAGGCATACGAGGCCGCACCGGAAACCGTGCGCTACAACGGCTACGCCCGGCGCATCGTCCTCGAAGAGGCGGACTCGAAGAATCCGGCACAGCGACGGCGGGCGAGCGAACTGGCGGTGAGAATCGGCGCGCTGGCGGCGTGAGCAAAGGGGCACAAAGTGTGCCCCTGCTGCTTTCTCCGGGCCCCTACGGTCAGTCATCGCACGACTACCGAAGCCCCTGCGGTCGTGGTTGGCGCGGCTCGGGGCGTGACCCATCTGAGAAAGCAGGTCGACGTGGCGAACTGTCTCACTCGCATCTTCCAGCCGCTGTTGCGGCTGTTACCGCCCGCCCCGGGTCGCCATCGGCAGGCCGATGACACCGCCGCCGCGACAACGCGTCTGCGCGCACTGCCCTCCTCTCCGTCCCAGTGCCCTTGGCCGTACGGCGTCGAGGAGGCCGTCCGGTGACAAACCCGCAGACGGCGCGGCTGCTGCCGTGGACGACCCCGGACGGGAAGACCTGCATTGTCGTGGGGGACGGCGACGGCTGCGTCTCACGGATTGCGGACGGCATGGAGGCCGTCCAGCTCGATATGGCCGAAGACCTGCTCGGCCACGCGGCCGACATGCTGGGCGACCGCAAGGCCACATTCCCGGAACTGCATTACCTGGCCTGCCAGTTGACCGGAAGTTTGCGTGACGTGCGCCGCGTGGCGGAAAGCAGAGGAGCGCGACTGCCGCGCAGGGGAGATGGTCATCGCATGACGGGATTCCTTCAGGTGTCCACGGCCACCGGGAACCGTGCGGAGGCCGTGGCGCTGGCGCAGTCCCTCGTGTCCGCGCGGCTCGCGGCCGGGGCGCAGATCGCGGGGCCGGTGGCCTCCGTATTCCGGCACGAGGGCGAGTGCGGCACGGGTGCGGAATGGCAGCTTCTCCTCAAGATCCGTGCCGACAGGTACGACGAGGTCGAGGCGCATCTGCTGGCGCACCACCCGTGGCGGAAGCCGGAGGTGACGGCCGTCCCGATGGTTGCCGGGGCGAAGGAATACCTGCACTGGATCGAGACGGCCACGGCGCGGGAGTGAGCGCGGGCCGGCACCCGTGCCTGGCGGGTCGGGAGCCGCCGACGGGCCTGTGGCGCCGGTCGTTCACTCTCCCGGCGGAGCAGCTTTCCGGGGTGTGGGCGCGGCAGAAGCACCACATCCCGCTCCGAAGGAAATCTGTCATGGCGAGAGTAGACATGTGGTTTGGATGGAGTTAGGGTTCCTTTTGTAGCCAAGATAGCGAAGAAGGCATGGCAGACATGAACTGCCGTGCATGCAGGTCAAAGCAGGTGTGGAACGGCAGTGGAGTAGCGGGGCCGGAAATGGTGGGTCCCGTCACTGGCTGCCGGGCCAAGCGGCCCAAGGGGCCGCAAGCAGTACCGCAAGATCAGAAGTACGACCGATTCAGTGAACGAGGTAAGGAGCAGACGCCATCAGGATCGCCCGGGCGAGCAAGAGCACCGCTCGGGTACCGCAGGCCCCAGAATGGAAGGTGGTCCCCGGTCACGCATCCGCGATCCCCGCACCTCCGCCCTCCCAGGTGGACACGCGGAACAAGAAGGCCGGCGCAGTCAGCCGGTAGATGGTGTTGAAAGCTCGGGGCCCGGGTGCCGTACGGCACCCGGGCCCCTCGATGCGTCCCCGAAAGACGAGGTGCTATGCCCCCTAGCAGTTCCCGCCCCACCGACAATCTCGACGACGACGATTACCCCGCCTACACCATGGGCCGGGCCGCCGAAATGATCGGCGCAACCCCCGCCTTCCTCCGCGCCCTCGGCGAAAACCGCCTGATCACCCCGCTGCGCTCCGAAGGCGGCCACCGCCGTTACTCCCGCTACCAGCTGCGCATCGCCGCCCGTGCCCGTGAACTCGTCGACCAGGGCACCAAGATCGAGGATGCCTGCCGCATCGTCATCCTCGAGGACCAGCTCGAAGAAGCCCGACGGATCAACGAGGAACTGCGCTCCCGGGGCTCCGGCTCGCAGCCGAACGCCGCCATGTGAGCAGAGGCGACGTCATGAGGTTGAGCGCGGACCATCGCCGGGAGCGAGCGAGCTGCTGATCTCGGCGACGGCCTCCCGTGAGCAGCACGGTCGCACTGCTGGCGGGTCCGTCCTTGAAGGGGCCGGCCGACGGCTTGGTTGTAGTCGTCGGAGCTTCACAGGTTTCCGGGAGCGCGTCGTCCGGCGGCGGAAGCTGAGCGGTTGTGTGTGCGGGTGGATCCCGAGAGGCAGGTCCGTCTTGGGACTGAATCTCCGTGGCCCGCTCTCTCCTGTGGCCCTTGCCTGATGACTCGTCAGGTACGACGATGTCCCGCGCAAGCTACATGACGCTCCGTCAGATATGGCCGGGAGGGCGTATGGACAGCGCGGACGAGGCGGTGTGGCGGCCCGGGGCGGGGCGGCTGGCGTACGGGATGCAGCTGCCGGTGCAGGCGCAGAGCACGCTCTTCGCGGAGAGCTGGGAGCCGGCAGCGGGGCCCGCGGATCTGGTCGCCGTCGCGCGGGCCGCCGACCATTACGGGTTCGCCTATCTCGCCTGTTGTGAGCACATCGCGATCCCCCGGCGGCTGGCCGAGGCGATGAGCACGGTCTGGTACGACCCGGTCGCCACCCTCGCGCATCTGGCCGCCGTCACCGAGCGGGTGCGGCTGCTCAGCCATGTGGCGGTGGTCGGGCTGAAGCATCCGCTGGCCACGGCCAAGCAGTACGCGACGCTGGACCGGCTCTCCGGGGGGCGGCTGATTCTCGGGGTCGGGGCCGGGCACGTCAGGGAGGAATTCGAGGCGCTCGGGGTGGACTTCGCGCGGCGCGGGGCCGTATTGGACGAGACGGTCGATGCGCTGAAGGTGGCGCTGGGGCCGGAGGAGTTCCCCGTGTTCGCGGGGGAGCGGTTCGCGTTCGAGGGGCTGGGGCAGGCGCCGCGCCCCGTGCAGACGCCGCGGCCGCCGGTCTGGGTGGGCGGCTCCTCGCCCGCCGCCGTACGCCGGGCCGCGGTGCGCGGCGACGGATGGCTGCCGCAGGGCGACCGGCGGGACGAACTGCCCGGGCAGATCGCGAAGCTGCGGCGGCTGAGGGAGGCGGCGGGGATCGAGGCGCCCCTCGTGATCGGCGCCCTTGCCGAGCCGCTGTATGTGGGCGAGCCGCGGTGGGCGGTCGGTCGGCGGACGCTGTCCGGGGCGCCGGAGCGGATCGCGGACTCGCTACGCGAGTACCGGGCGATGGGGGTGGATCAGGTCCAGGTGCGGTTCCGTAGCCGTAGTCGTACCGAACTGACGGATCAGATGGCGGCGTTCGGGGCGGATGTGGCGCCGTTGCTGGGCCCGGCTGACGGCCCGCCCGGACCCGCCCACCGGTAGGAACGCACGTACCTCGCAGGCGGAAGCGCAGGTACTCGCCGGGAGGGGCGCCCGTACCCACCAGCACAAACGCACGTACGCACCAGCACGCACAGACGTACTCACCAGCAGAGGAGTGCAGGCATGGGAAAGCTCGACGGGCGGGTCGTCATCGTTACGGGTGCGGCGCGGGGGCAGGGGGAGCAGGAGGCGCGGCTGTTTGTCGCGGAGGGGGCGCGGGTGCTGCTGGGGGACGTGCTCGACGAGCGGGGGGAGGCGCTCGCCGGGGAGCTGGGGGAGCATGCCGCCCGGTACGTCCATCTGGATGTGACGCGGGAGGCGGACTGGCAGGCCGCTGTGGTCGCTGCCAAGGACACCTTCGGGAAGATCGACGGGCTGGTCAACAACGCCGGGATCCTGCGCTTCAACGAGCTGGTGTCGACGCCCCTGGTGGAGTTCCAGGAGGTGGTGCAGGTCAACCAGGTCGGGTGCTTCCTGGGGATCCGTACCGTCGCGCCGGAGATCGAGACGGCGGGCGGCGGCACGATCGTCAACACGGCCTCGTACACGGCGCTGACGGGCATGGCGTTCGTCGGGGCGTATGCCGCGACCAAGCATGCGGTCCTCGGGCTGACCCGGGTCGCCGCGATGGAGCTGGCGGCCAGGAAGATCCGGGTCAATGCGGTGTGCCCGGGGGCGGTGGACACCCCGATGACCAATCCGGCCGCGCTCGACCCGGCCGTCGACCCCGCCGAGTCGAAGCGGGCCGTCGACGAGCTCTACCAGAAGCTGGTGCCGCTGGGGCGGATCGGGCAGCCGGAGGAGGTCGCCAAGCTGGCGCTCTTCCTGTCGTGCGCGGACTCGTCGTACATCACCGGGCAGCCGTTCGTCATCGACGGGGGCTGGCTGGCGGGGGTCAGCATCATCTGATGTGACGTCAGGTCGTTTCGTGGTGGCCCTTGACGCTCCATGCGCGCGCTGGAACAGTCGGCACATTGAATCTGACGGTACGTCAGAAATAGCCAGGGACGGTGAACCTCCGTGGAATTCGGGCTCTTTGTACAGGGGTACGTGGGCAAGCGGGCCGAGACCGATCCGCTCGCGGAGCACAAGGCGCTGATGGAGGAGACCGAGTACGTCATCCAGGCGGACGCGTCCGGCTTCAAGTACGCCTGGGCGTCCGAGCACCACTTCCTGGAGGAGTATTCGCACCTCTCCGCCAATGACGTCTTCCTCGGCTATCTGGCCCATGCGACCGAGCGGATCCACCTGGGGTCAGGGATCTTCAACCCGCTCGCGCAGGTCAACCACCCGGTGAAGGTCGCCGAGAAGGTCGCCATGCTCGACCACCTCAGCGAAGGGCGCTTCGAATTCGGCAGCGGGCGGGGCGCCGGCAGCCACGAGATCCTGGGGTTCCTGCCGGGCATCACCGATATGAACCACACCAAGGAGATCTGGGAAGAGACCATCGCCGAGTTCCCGAAGATGTGGCTCCAGGAGGAGTACCCCGGGTTCCAAGGCAAACACTGGCAGCTGCCGCCGCGCAAGATCTTCCCCAAGCCGTACGGGGCCTCGCACCCGGCGATGTGGTACGCGGCCGGCTCGCCGTCCTCGTACGCCATGGCGGCGAAGAAGGGCCTGGGCGTCCTCGGCTTCAGCGTGCAGAAGGTCTCCGACATGGAGTGGGTGCTGGAGCAGTACAAGACGGCGATCCGGGACGCCGAGCCGATCGGCGACTTCGTCAACGACAACGTGATGGTGACGTCCACGGCGATCTGCGCCGAGACGCACGACAAGGCGGTGGAGATCGCGGTCAACGGAGGGCTCAACTACCTCCAGTCGCTGGTCTTCCGCTACCACGACACCTTCCCGCGGCCCGACGGCATCCCGGAGTGGCCCGAGCTGCTGCCCGACTACACCGCTGAGGTGATCGAGCTGCTGATCGCCGAGGAGCTGATGATCTGCGGCGACCCGGACGAGGTGCTCGGGCAGTGCCGGCGGTGGGAGCGGGCCGGCGCCGACCAGCTGAGCTTCGGTCTGCCGATCGGGATCTCGTACGAGGACACCATGAACACGATCCGGCTGATCGGTGAGCATGTGATCCCGGAGATCGATACGGATCCGGTGCACCGGACGAGCCGGTTCCGGAAGGCTGCGGGCGGCTGACGGCCGACGGATCGTGCCGCTGAGCAGGCTGTGAGGCCGGGTTCCGCCGAGGAGAAGCCGTGGAGAGGGCCTGGTCCCGCCCGGGCCTGGCCGCTTCCGCCGAGGAGAGGGCCTGGTCCGCCGGGGCCTGGCCGGGTTCCGCCGAGGAGAAGCCGAGGAGACGGCCTGGTCCGCCCGGGCCGGGCCGAGTTCCGCCGAGGAGAAGGGGGCATCGCCCGTGCTCGACCACCTGATCAAGGGCGCGACCGTAGTGGACGGAACGGGCGCGCCCTCGTACGCCGCCGACGTCGGCATCCGGACCGGCCGGATCGCCGTCGTCGCGCCGGCCGGCACCGTCACGGAGAACGCGACGACCAGCGAGGACGCCACCGGGCTGATCCTCGCCCCCGGCTTCGTCGACCCGCACACCCACTACGACGCCCAGCTCTTCTGGGACCCGTACGCGACCCCCTCGCTCAACCACGGGGTGACGACCGTGGCGGGCGGCAACTGCGGGTTCACCCTGGCCCCGCTCCACCCCGGGCGGCCCGCGGACGCCGACTACACCCGCCGGATGATGTCCAAGGTCGAGGGCATGTCCCTGGTGGCGCTGGAAAAGGGTGCGCCCTGGTCGTGGAGCTCGTTCGGCGAGTATCTGGACGCCCTGGAGGGGCGGATCGCCGTCAACGCGGGCTTCATGGTGGGGCATTGCGCGCTGCGCCGCTACGTCATGGGCGAGGACGCCGTCGGCGGCCAGCCCACGCCCGCGCAGCTGGAGCAGATGCTGGCGCTCTTCCACGAGGCGATGGACGCCGGGGCGTGGGGCTTCTCCACCACGCAGTCCGCCACCCACTCCGACGGTGACGGGCGGCCGGTCGCTTCCCGGTACGCCGAGCCGGCGGAACTGCTCGCGCTGGCGCGGGCCGTCGCCGCGCACGAGGGCACCCAGATCGAGGCGATCGTGGCCGGCTGTCTCGACCGCTTCAGCGACGCCGAGATCGAGCTGCTCGTCGAGCTGAGCGCCGCGGCCGGACGCCCGCTGAACTGGAACGTGCTGACGATCGACGCGGCCGTGCCCGGGCGGGTGCCGCGGCAGCTGGTCGCCAGCGAGCGGGCCCGGCAGGCCGGCGGCCGGATCGTGGCCCTGACGATGCCGATCCTCACGCCCATGAACATGTCGCTCGGCACCTTCTGCGCCCTGAACCTGATACCCGGGTGGGGCGACGTGCTGGGCCTGCCCGTGCCCGAGCGGATCGAGCGGCTTCGCGATCCCGGAGTCCGGGACGAGCTGCTGCGGCGGGCGAACAGCAAGGAGGCGGGGGTCTTCCGCCGGCTCGCCCACTTCGGCAGGTATGTCATCGGGGACACCTACTCCACGGCGAACGAGGGCCTGACCGGGCGCGTCGTCGAGGACATCGCGGCCGAACGCGGCCAGGAACCGTTCGCGTGCCTGGTCGAGATCTGCGCCAACGACCAGCTGCGGACGGTGCTGTGGCCGATGCCCAGCGACAACGACCCGGCCTCCTGGGCGCTGCGCGCCGAGACCTGGCAGCACGAGGACGTGCTGCTGGGCGGGTCGGACGCGGGCGCCCATCTGGACCGGATGTGCGGGGCGCCGTACACGACGCGTTTCCTCGGCGACTGTCTGCGGGGCAGGAAGCTGATGGGGCTGGAGCAGGCCGTGAAGATGCTTACCGATGACCCGGCGCAGCTCTTCGGCCTGCGGGAACGGGGCCGCATCGAGGAGGGCTGGCACGCGGACCTGGTCCTCTTCGACCCCGAGCGGATCGACGCGGACAAGGCCACGCTGGTGCACGACCTGCCCGGCGACAGCCCGCGCCTGGACTCCCGGGCGATCGGTATCAACGCGGTGTGGGTCAACGGCGTCGAGGTGATCCGGGAGGACGTGGTGACCGGCGCGGTACCGGGGACCGTGCTGCGCTCGGGGCGGGACACGAGAACGGTGAGCACCAAGTGACGGCCGTGGAAGGGCCTGAGAGCCAGGTGACCGCGGCGGAAGGGCGTGAGCGTCAAGTGACCGCGGTGGAGGGGCGTGAGCGCCAAGTGACCGCGGAGGAGGGGCGTGAGCGCCAAGTGGCCACAGCGGAAGGGCGGGAGCGACAAGTGGCCGCGGCGGAACGGCTGTTCATCGGTGGCGAGTGGGTCGAGCCCGACGGCGGCCATTATGAGGTCATCGATCCGGCGACGGAGGCGGTCGTCGGGCTCGCGCCGGAGGCGAGCCGGGCGCAGGTGTACGAGGCGGCGGCCGCGGCGCGCGCGGCCTTCGGGGCCTGGTCCCGTACGTCGCCGCAGCAGCGCGCCGCAGTCCTCGACCGGGCCGCGGATCTGATGCAGCGGGACTTCGCCGCGCATGCCGAGCTCGCGCAGGCCGAGAGCGGCGCGACGACCGCCACCGCGCGCGGGATGCAGGTCGCGGTGGGGGTGGCGCGCTTCCGGCGGTATGCGAAGGGGGCGCTGGAGCCCGTCGAGCAGGGGCTGCCGCCGCAGATCAACGACGCCGGGCATGGGGGTACCTCCCATGCCCTTAAGGCAATGGGGGAGGGCAAGGCGGGGGTGCTGGGTGCGCTGGCCGTACGGCAGCCGGTCGGGGTCGTCACCTGCATCACCTCGTACAACAACCCCTGGGCGAACCCCGCGGGGAAGATCGCGCCGGCCCTGGCGATGGGCAACACCGTCGTGGTGAAGCCGGCTCCGCAGGACCCGCTGTCGGTGTACCGGATGGCGGCGGCGCTGGCGGAGGCCGGGGTGCCGCCGGGGGTCGTGAACGTCGTCGGCGGGGCCTCGGCGGAGGTCGGTGCGGCGGCCGTCGACTCGCCCGACGTGGACATGGTGAGCTTCACCGGCTCCACGGCCGTCGGCCAGCAGATCGCCGAGGTCTGCGGACGCGGGATGAAGCGCCAGCTCATGGAGTTGGGGGGCAAGGGCGCCGCGGTGGTCTTCGACGATGCGGACCTGGACGCGGCGGTGGCCGGCATCGGCACGACGTACTCCTTCTACAGCGGGCAGATCTGTACGGCGCCGACCCGGGTGATCGCGCAACGAGGGGTGTACGAGGCGCTGGTGGAGCGGCTGGCGCGCTACCTCGCACGGCTGCCGGTCGGCGATCCCCGGGCGCGCGGGACGGTGGTCGGGCCGGTGATCTCGGCCGCGCACCGCGAGCGGGTCGAGTCCTACGTCGAGCTCGGCCGCAAGGAGGGCGCGCGGGTCGTGGCGGGCGGTGAACGGCCCTCCGCTCCGGAGCGCGGTTTCTATGTCGCGCCTACGCTGCTGGCCGACTGCACTCCTGAGATGCGGGTCGTACGGGAG
The DNA here is from genome assembly GCF_900221035.1 of Streptomyces sp. 2323.1. Taxonomy (NCBI): domain Bacteria; kingdom Bacillati; phylum Actinomycetota; class Actinomycetes; order Kitasatosporales; family Streptomycetaceae; genus Streptomyces; species Streptomyces sp. 2323.1. Next base: position 4,622,541 of record NZ_LT907981.1, read on the forward strand.
GAGATCTTCGGCCCGGTCGTCGTGGTCGTGCCCTTCGACGAGGAGGACGAGGGGGTGGCGCTGGCCAACGACAGCGACTACGGGCTCATCGACTATGTGTGGTCCGGCGATGTCGCCCGCGCTTTCCGGGTGGCCCGGCAACTGCGGGCCGGCGGGGTCGGGGTGAACACCGTCGGCCGGAACATGGAAGCACCGTTCGGCGGCTTCAAGCGGAGCGGGGTGGGTCGGGACGTGGGCTCGTACGCGTTGCATGCGTATAGCGAGTTGCAGGCGATTGTCTGGGCGGGGTGAGAGCGCGGGCCGGGGCGGTGTGGGGGTGAGGCGGGTGGCCGGGGGCGGTCGGGCGTGAGGCGGGCCGGGGCGGTCGGGTGAGGTGGCGGGCCGGGGTCGGACTCAGGCCCAGCGGCCCACGAAGACCGGGTTGGTCATCGCCGCCATCGGGCCCGGGAGGCCGGGGGTGGTGGAGGGATGGCGGACCTCCGCGCGTATGTAGGCGGCGTTGTCGGGGGTGGTCTGCCAGGTGAGGGTGCCGTCGCCCGACGGGGGCAGCGGGGCCGTATACAGCCGACCCTGGTCCGTGACGAAGGAGGCCGTGCAGCCCGGGGCGCCGGTGACCTTCAGGTGGGCGGTGACCTTGGAGGTGCCTGAGACCTCCAGGCGCTCGGCGATTCCGGCGTGTTCGCCGTGCTCGCCCGTGACGGAGAAGGTCAGGTCGATCTTTGCGGACTCGGCGATCCAGACGCGGCCCGCCCGGATGCCGTCCTGCACTGCGCGGCGGGAGAGGTCGTCGGCGAGCACCACGGTCTGCGGCAGGCCGATGACATCCGGATCGCGGTGGGCGTCGCTGTGGCCGACGGCGGGCAGCCAGTCGGCGCGGCCCTGGACGTGTGCGACCAGGGTGTTGTCCCATTCGGCGAGGGTGACCTCGTCATCGGGGGTGTACGGGCCGTTCCAGACCTCCACCGCATCGGCGTCGTTGAGCCCGAACTTCCAGTTGCAGCCGATGCAGGTGGCGTGCGGATGCGCCGGGATGACCAGACCGCCGGCCCGTCGGACGGCGCGGGCGTACTTGCCGAAGGCGTTGTCGCGGGCCCGGTAGCGCCAGTCGATGAAGACCCCGGGGTCGGTGCCCATCGCCACCACGTGACCGTTGCGGGTGGTGACTTCCTCGCCGGTGAGGATCAGCAGGTCGTCGCCCCACAGCCCTTCCCAGGCGCGGTGGGAGGAGGTGGTGTTGTGCTCGGTGGTGGTGAGGAAGTCCAGCCCGGCGGCGCGGGCCAGCGCGGCGATCTCGGCGGGCGTGCGCTTGCCGTCGGAGTGGACGGAGTGCAGATGGCTGTCCCCGCGGTACCAGGCGCGGCCGCGGCCCCGGGCGCGCTCGGGCGGATACCCGGGAGCCGGGGTGTGGCCCCGCGGGCCGTACCGGACGGTGACCGTGACGTCGTAGGACAGCCCCTGCGGCGCGACGGTGTACGGGCCGAGGGCGATGTGCCAGGTGCCGGCGTTGACGGGGCCCGGGAGGTAGCCGGGGGTGGCCTCGTCGGCACGCAGGAAGAATTCCGTACGCGCCCCGCCCGACCAGCCGCGGAAGCCGGCGCCGCCGAGGTCGGTGCCCCGCTCGTCGAAGATGCCGATGTCGCAGGCGTTGCCGGCCGTGCCCTCGGGGACGGGGGGCTTGTCATAGGTGTAGGAGACGGCGATCTCGCGGACCCCATGGGGCACTTCGACGGGCAGATACACGAAGTCCGGTGCGCCCGTGGGCAGCTGGCCGGTGATCCGCCGGGTCTGCTCAGCCGGCCCGCCGCCGGGCCGCCCGTCCGCGGGCGCTGCGTCGGCGAAGCTCACACGTCCGAGCGTAAGCGCGCCCGTCGCGCCCGCAACCGCTGAAAGTCTCAGAACCTCGCGTCGTTCCATCCCCGCCCCCCGTGTCGTATGGAGTCCGTTCCGTGTCGCTGCGCGGCCGGCTCGTTGCGCCGCGTGAAAACTGTTGTACGCGGGTGCGACACGGAGCGAAAGGGCTGTGGATAACCGTTGGCCGGTGAGGCACCATGCGGTCACCCACACGTCTGACGGAGGTTTCCCCACCATGCGGATCGCGACCACGATCTTCCTGACGGACGAGACGATCCGGCCGGACCGGCTGGGCCGCGAGCTGGAGCAGCGCGGATTCGCCGGGCTCTATCTCCCCGAGCACACCCATATCCCCGTCAGCCGCGACACTCCCGCCCCCATGGGCGACCCCCTGCCTCGCGAATACGGCCGCACCCTCGACCCGTTCATCGCGCTCTCCCAGGCCGCCGCGGTCACCGAGCGGCTCGCCCTGGGCACCGGCATCACCCTCGTCGGCCAGCACGATCCGGTCGCCCTCGCCAAGCAGATCGCCACTCTCGACTTCCTCTCCGGGGGCCGCTTCACCCTCGGCATCGGCTACGGATGGAACGTCGAGGAGGCCGCCGACCACGGGGTGGAGTGGTCGACCCGGCGCGAGCTGACCCGTGACCGGGTGGCGCTGATGCGCGCCCTGTGGGCCGAGGAACCCACCGCGTACCAGGGAGAATTCGGCTCCGTACGGGCGTCCTTCGCCCACCCCAAGCCGGTGCACGGGGCGCCGCGCATCCTGCTCGGCGGCGGGGCCGGGCCCAAGCTCTTCGGGCAGATCGCGGACTACGCGGACGGATGGCTGCCGATCGGCGGGCGGGGACTGGCCGAGACCGTGCCGGTGCTGCGGCAGGCGTGGACGGACGCCGGGCGCACCGGTGAGCCGGTGGTGGTGCCGTACGCGGTCCGCCCCTCGCCCGGGAAGCTGGCGCACTACCGCGAGCTGGGCCTCGGCGAAGTGGTCCTGCAACTGCCGCCGGCCGGTGAGGCGGAAGTACTGCGGACGCTCGATGATTTCGCGCAGTATCTGTGACGCGGCAGTACCTGTGACGCAGGGGAGCGAGGCGTAAGGGAGGGGTGACGGTGGGTGCGTCGCGGTGCCGGGGATGGCGGCGTGAGGTCGCCTGCCGGGCGTCGGGGACGGGAGCGTGAGGGCCGCCTACCGGGGCGACGGAAGGGGAGCGCGAGCGGCGCCCACCAGGCGACGGGGACCACGAGGCCACGTCCTAGGACCATCGGCGTACGGGCCCCTGCCCAGGTCGATACCGAAGGATGTTCCGGGTCCGCCCGTCCGGTCGTAGCGTCGAAGGTGAGGACCCCGCCGATCGGCGATGCAGCGGATCGGCGGGCCGAAGGAGACCGGTCAGCGGCCCCGGAAGAGCGACGGCCCGGCCTGATCCGGCGGCGGATCGGGGGCGGCCTCGTCGCTCGCGGGACCAGAGAGATCAAGGAGATCCCATGCCCCGCCTCGACCACACGATCGTGCACAGCACCGACCGGTTCGCCTCCGCCAGGTTCCTGGCAGATCTTCTCGGCGCGCCCGAACCGAAGGCGTACGGCCCCTTCGCCGCGCTCAAGCTCGACAACGGGGTGGCCCTCGATTACGCCGAGCACGTCGCCGGCGGCCGCGAGTTCGTCCCCACGCACTATGCGTTCCTGGTGACCGAGGAGGAGTTCGACGCGATCTTCGCGCGCATACAGGAGCGTGAACTGTCCTACTGGGCCGACCCCCTGCACACCAGGCCGCAGGAGATCAACACCCTGGACGGCGGCCGGGGTCTCTACCTCAACGACCCCGACGGTCACAACATGGAGTTCCTGACCCGGACGTACTCCGACGAGCTGCTGGCCAGTATGTAGGCGTGCGGCGAGCCGCCACCGGGAAGTGCCCCCTGGGGGCTCGGACGGAACCTCCGCCCGTAGTGATCAGCGGCACACGGACCGCCCGTTCTCCCGCGGCGGCGCTGTCGGTGGGCGCTCGTATCCTCGGAGAATGACTTCCAGCGCGCAGGGACCTGACCAGGCATCCGACCGAGGGACCGACCGCGAGACGACTTCCGGACCCGCCCAGCCGGGCCGGCCCACGGCGAACGCGATGCGCCGCGCGCTCAAGCGGGCCCGCGACGGAGTGGCGCTGGACGCCGACGAGGCCGCGGTGCTGCTGCAGGCCCGCGGCGAGGACCTGAAGGACCTGTGCGCCTCCGCGGCCCGGGTGCGGGACGCCGGCCTGGAGGCCGCGGGCCGCCCCGGAGTCATCACCTATTCGCGCGGTGTCTTCATCCCCCTGACGCGACTGTGCCGGGACACGTGCCACTACTGCACGTTCGTCACCGTCCCCGGCAAGCTGCGACGGGGTGGCCACGGGATGTTCATGTCGCCCGACGAGGTGCTGGACATCGCCCGCCGCGGCGCCGAAATGGGCTGCAAGGAGGCCCTGTTCACGCTCGGCGACAAGCCGGAGGACCGCTGGCCCGAGGCCCGCGAGTGGCTGGAGGCGCACGGCTACGAGGACACGCTCTCCTATGTCCGCGCCATGGCCATCCGCGTCCTGGAGGAGACCGGTCTGCTGCCGCACCTCAACCCCGGTGTGCTGTCCTGGACGGACTTCCAGCGGCTCAAGCCCGTGGCCCCCTCCTTGGGGATGATGCTGGAGACGACCGCCGAGCGTCTGTGGAGCGAGCCCGGCGGTCCGCACCACGGATCACCCGACAAGGAACCGGCCGTCCGGCTGCGCGTCCTGGAGGACGCCGGCCGCTCCAACGTCCCCTTCACCACGGGGCTGCTCATCGGCATCGGCGAGACATACGAGGAGCGCGCCGAGTCCCTCTTCGCGCTGCGCCGCATCCAGCGCGCGTACCACGGCATCCAGGAACTGATCATGCAGAACTTCCGCGCCAAGCCGGACACGGCGATGCGCGGCATGCCGGACGCCGAACTGGAGGAACTGGCCGCGACGATCGCGGTGGCCCGGCACATCATGGGCCCCTCGACCCGCATCCAGGCGCCGCCCAACCTCGTCGACGGCGAGTATGCGCTGCTCATCGGCGCCGGGATCGACGACTGGGGCGGCGTCTCCCCGCTGACCCTCGACCATGTCAACCCCGAGCGTCCCTGGCCGCAGATCGAGGAGCTGACCGAGCGCTGCGCCGCCGCCGGCTTCGAACTGCGCGAACGGCTCCCCATCTACCCGGAGTTCCTCCAGCGCGGCGAACCCTGGCTCGACCCCCGTCTGCTGCCGCACGTCCGCGCCCTCGCCGACCCGGAGACGGGCCTGGCCGTGGAGGACGCCCCCGTAGTGGGCCGTCCCTGGCAGGAGCCCGATGAGGGCTTCACGATGAGCTCCTCGGGCCGTACGGACCTGCACCACACCATCGACACCGAGGGCCGCACCACCGACCGCCGCGACGACTTCGACGAGGTCTACGGCGACTGGGAGGCGCTGCGCGAGGCCGCCGCCCCCGGGATGGTGCCGGAACGCCTCGACGCCGATGTACGACAGGCGCTGTCCCAGGCCGCCGACGACCCCATCAAGCTCACGGACGCCGAAGCGCTGGCGCTGCTGCACGCCGACGGGCCCGCGCTGGACGCCCTCTGCACGATCGCCGACGAGCTGCGCCGCGCCACGGTGGGCGACGACGTCACCTACATCGTCACCAGGAACATCAACTTCACCAACGTCTGCTACACCGGCTGCCGCTTCTGCGCGTTCGCCCAGCGCCGCACCGACGCCGACGCCTACACCCTCTCCCTCTCCCAGGTCGCCGACCGTGCCCAGCAGGCCTGGGACGTGGGCGCGGTGGAGGTGTGCATGCAGGGCGGCATCCACCCCGATCTGCCCGGCACCGCGTACTTCGACATCGCACGCGCCGTCAAGGAACGCGTCCCCGGGATACATGTGCACGCCTTCTCGCCCATGGAGGTCGTCAACGGCGCCACGCGTACCGGGCTGTCGATCCGCGACTGGCTGACCGAGGCCAGGGCCGCCGGCCTGGGCTCGCTCCCCGGCACCGCCGCCGAGATCCTAGACGACGAGGTCCGCTGGATCCTCACCAAGGGCAAGCTGCCCGCCGCCACCTGGGTCGAGGTCATCAAGACCGCCCATGAGCTGGGCATCCGCTCGTCCTCGACGATGATGTACGGCCATGTCGACCAGCCGCGCCACTGGCTGGGGCATCTGCGTCTGCTGGCGCAGATCCAGCAGGAGACCGGCGGCTTCACGGAGTTCGTCACCCTCCCCTTCATCCACACCAACGCCCCCGTCTATCTCGCCGGCATCGCCCGCCCCGGCCCCACCACACGGGACAACCGCGCGGTGACGGCCATGGCCCGGGTGCTGCTGCATCCGCACATCACCAACATCCAGACCAGCTGGGTCAAGCTCGGCACGGAGGGCGCCGCCGAGATGCTCCGCTCCGGCGCCAACGACCTGGGCGGCACCCTGATGGAGGAGACCATCTCCCGTATGGCGGGTTCGAGTTACGGCTCCTACCGCTCCATCCAGGACCTCATCGCCATCGCCGACCTGGCCGGCCGCCCGGCCCGCCCGCGCACCACGACGTACGGCCCGGTCCCCGAGGAACGCCGGACCGCCGCCCTCGCGTCGGACGGCCATCTGCCGGAGCTGCTGCCGGTCGTGGAGTAGACGGGGAGTGGGGCAGGGGCGGCCCCGGGCGCATGTCTCGTCTCGTCCGCCCGGCGCCTGCCCCGTCAGCCGAAGTCGGCGATGTGGTCGGCGACCCAGTCGCGAAAGGTGCGCGCCGGTGTGCCCGTGACGGCCTCGATCGTGCCGGTGGTGACGGGGCGGGGGGCGGCCAGCATGCCGGCGTGACCGTCGAGAAGTGCGTCCACGAACGCGTCGGGGAAGCCGTCATCGGCCAGGAGTTGCTGCCGGGCCGCCTCGCGGGACAGTTCCTCCCAGCGGAGCGGGCGGCCCAGCACCTCGCCGATCGTGCGGACCTGTTCCACCTGGGTGAGGACATCGGGGCCGGTCAGCGCGTAGGCCGCGCCGTCATGTCCGTCCTCGGCCAGGGCTCGCACCGCCACGGCCGCGATGTCCGCCTCGTGCAGCAGGGCCATCGGGACCGCCCCGTAGGCGCCCCGTACGACATCGCCGGTGCGGAGCTGACCGGCCCACCACAGGGTGTTGGCCGCGAAGGTGGCCGGCCGCAGATGCGTCCACCGGAGCCCGGACCGCTCGATGAGCTGCTCGACGGCCGCATGCGACCGGCCCACCGGATGCGGCTGCCGCTCGGCGGCGACCCCGTCCACTACGGCGCCGGAGGACAGCAGCACCACCCGGTCGGCGTGCCGCCGGATCGCCTCCACGACGGCGGCGGCCGGTCCGGCGCTGTGGAAGGGCCACAGGAGAAACACGGCGGACACCCCACGCAGAGCCTCCTCCAGCGCCGCAGGGGTGGACAGGCCGCCCCGCCGTACCTCGACTCCGTCGGGCAGCCGCGCTGTGCCCGGGGTCCGGGTCAGCGCGCGGACCTCCCCCGTGCCGGCGGCCAGCAGTTGGGACACCACCTGCCTGCCCACCTTTCCGGTCGCTCCCGTGACGAGGGTCCTGCCCTGGGTGGCCATTCGCGCTCCTTGTCCGATGCCTCCCGCCTGTGCCGGTATCTCCGTCGCCCGGGATGCCCTGCCACGATCGACGGGCAGGGCGGAATGGGCCATCCGGCACCGGGAAATTGCAGAAAACCGTCATCTCTTATGCTGCGCCGATGAAAAGGGTCACCCTGGACGAGGTCGACAGGGGGCTGGTGCACGCCCTGCAGATCGACGGCCGCGCGGCGTTCCGCACCGTCGGCGAGGTGCTCGGCGTCTCGGAGAACACGGTGAGCCGCCGCTACCGCCGGCTGCGCGCGCACGGGGTGCTGCGGGTTGCCGGCGTGGTCAACGGCGTCCCGCTCGGCCACACCTCCTGGACGCTGCGGCTGCAGTGCCCCCCGGATGCGGCCGAGTCCCTCGCCACCGCCCTGGCCGCGCGGTCCGACATCTCGTTCGTGTACCTGCTGTCCGGGGGCACGGAAATTTCCTGCAATGTCCAGACGCCGTCCGCAGCCGACCGGGACGCTCTTCTCCTGCAGAAGCTCCCGAGGACCGGCCGGGTCACCGCGGTCTCCGCGCATCTGCTGTTGCGGGCGACGGCGCTGCCGTACACCTGGGCGGGCGCCGCCTGCCTCACCGCGGAACAGGCACAGCGACTGCGGCCGCCCGCGCCGTCGCCCGCGGCCGACCCCGTGGCGCTGGACGCACACGACCGCGCGATGCTGGACGTCCTCGCCCGCGACGGCCGGGCCGGATACCGCGAACTCGGCGCCGTCGCCCGCGTCGCGGACTCCACCGCCAAGCGCCGTCTGGACGCCCTGCGCCGCGCCGGGATCCTCACCTACGCCGTCGACATCGCACCGGCGGCGCTGGGCTTCCCCACCGAGGCCCGCCTGTGGATGTCCGTCCCTCCTGCCGCGCTCGCCAGGACCGCCGACGCCGTGGCGCAGCACCCGGAGGTCTCGTTCGCCGCCATGACCACCGGGCCCAGCAATCTCGTGGCCGCCGTCAACTGCCGTGACGCCGACGGTCTTTCCCGCTACCTCACCGAACGCGTGGGGGCGCTGGACGCCGTACGGTCCCTGGAGTCGGCACCGGTGATCCGCACCCTCAAACGCAGCGGTGCCCCGCTGTCCGCCGGCCGCTGACGACGGCGGGGCCGTGCCACGAGGCCGGCCGCGGACGCCGCAAAAACGGACGCGGCGCCACGGCCGGGCCCCCTACTCGCCGCCCTCGTACTCGGCTTCGTGCTGCAGGATGCACTGCTGCCACTGCGACAGTGCCTCCTCGCGGTCCCCTCCGCTGTCCTGGGCGGCGACGATCAGCGCGTCGGCGGCCATCGCGGCAAGCCGTACGGCGATATGGCAGACATCGCTCTGGGGGAGCGGACGGAGCAGTTCCACCGCGCCGTCGCTGTCTCCGGAGAGCGCGGAGGCGACAACGGCCATGGTGGTGCGATCCCACTCGTACTCGGACATGGGGACAGCATGCCCAGCGCACACCGCCGCCATGGTCGAACGGATGAGCCCCCTGCTGGGGCTGGACGGGCCGGAGGGGTGGATGGGGCGTTCGCCCGCCGAACCTGCCCGCTGAACCTCCTCGCTCAACCCGCCCATGGCATCCCGGCTGCCGCGGCCCGGCCCCCGTCAGCCCAGTTCGCGGATCGGACTCCCCGCCAGGAAGGCGGTGATGTCCTCGACGGCCTGCTGGAAGTAGCCCTCGTAGTTGCGGCGGGTGACATAGCCGAGGTGGGGGAGGGCGAGCACGTTCGGGAGGGTGCGCAGCGGGTGGCCGGCGGGCAGCGGCTCCTGGTCGAAGACGTCCAGGCCGGCGCCGGCGATCCAGTTCTCGCGCAGCGCCCGCAGCAGCGCGGGCTGGTCGACGATGGCGGCGCGGGAGGTGTTGACGAGGTGGGCCGTGGGCCGCATCCGGCGGAGCTCGTCCGCGCCGACCAGGCCGCGGGTACGGTCGCTGAGGACGAGGTGTACGGAGACGAAGTCGCCGGTCTCCAGGAGCTCTTCCTTGGTGGCGGCGAGCCGGACGCCCGCCTCCGCCGCGCGCTCGGCGGTCAGATTCCGGCTCCAAGCTGTCACATTCATGCCGAAGGCCTGGCCGATCCGGGCGACCCTGGTGCCGATCTTGCCCAGTCCGAGCAGCCCGAGCGTGCGGCCGTGCAGATCGGCACCGAGCGTGCTCTGCCAGGGCCCGTCGGCGCGCATCGCGGCGCTCTCGGTGACGAAGTTGCGGGCGAGGCCCAGGATCAGCGCCCAGGTCAGTTCGACGGGCGGCTCGGTGTTGCTGGCGGTGCCGCAGACGGTGACGCCGTGCCGGGCGGCGGCTTCCAGGTCGATGGCGGCATTGCGCATCCCGGACGTGACCAGCAGCCGGAGACGGGGCAGCCGCGCCAGGAGCGAGGCGGGGAACGGGGTGCGCTCGCGCATCGCGACGACGATCTCGCAGTCGCCGATCGCCGCGATCACCTCGTCCTCGGAGCCGAAGGGCCGCCGCAGCGTACGGACGTCCACGTCGCTCGCCAATACGGACCAGTCGGCCATCGAGCGGGCGATGTCCTGGTAGTCGTCGAGTACGGCGCAGCGCCACGTCATGCGGATTCTCCTGGGAGGGTGGGGCGGACGGCCAAGGTGGCCGGATGGTGCTCATCGGGACCGTACCGGCCAAAAGCCTCCTTGTGAGTGACTATTCGCATTACTCTCCTGCGCAAAAATTGATCAATCCTGAACGATTACAGTGCTCTCCCGGGGGGCCTGTGCTAGGCCCCGGAACGCAGTGAGCTTCGGGAGGCGCAGTGAGCGCAGCGGGAGGCGGCGCCATCTGGGGGCGCGCGGAACAGCAGGACTTCCGCAGCCGGGTGCGCGGCTGCCTGCTCGGCGGCGCCATCGGTGACGCGCTCGGCGCCGGCATCGAATTCGACTCGCTCGACGCGATCCGTGCGGCGCACGGCCAGGAGGGCGTCACGGATCTCGTGCCCGCCTTCGGGCGGCGCGGCGCGGTCACCGACGACACCCAGATGACCCTGTTCACCGTGGACGGACTGATCCGGGCCCAGGTCCGCCGCGACACCGGGGCCTGGCATCCGCCCACCGACGTCCACCGCGCCTATCTGCGCTGGGCCGCCACCCAGCGCGACTGGGGCCCGGACGAGCGCAAGAAGGAGGACGGCTGGCTCGCCCGCGAGGAGTGGCTCTACTCCCGCCGCGCGCCCGGCCGGGCCTGCCTGAGCGGACTCGGCGACGAGGTGATGGGCACGCTGGAGGCGCCCAAGAACCCGGACTCGAAGGGCTGCGGCGCGGTGATGCGCTCCGCGCCGTTCGGGCTGCTGGTCGGCTGGGAGCCGCAGCTGGTCTTCCAGCTCGCCGCCGAGTGCGCCGCCCAGACGCACGGCCATCCCACCGGCTACCTGGCGGCCGGCGCCTTCGCGGTCATCAGCCATTCGCTGGCCCGCGGCGAGGTGCTCGACGGCGCCGTGCAGAAGGCGTTGGCGCATCTGGCCACCCGCCCGGGCCACGAGGAGACCTCCGACGCCCTCAAGCGTGCGCTCGGCGCCGTACGGCAGGGGATGCCGACGCCCGCCCGGGTGGAGTCGCTGGGCGAGGGCTGGACGGCCGAGGAGGCGCTGGCGATCGGGGTGTACTGCGCACTGGTCGCCGAGGACCTCCGGCACGGCCTGCTGCTCGCCGTCAATCACGGCGGCGACAGCGACTCCACCGGCTCCATCTGCGGCAATCTGCTGGGCACCCTGCACGGCGAGACGGCGCTGCCGCCGGACTGGCTGGTCGAGCTGGAGGGCCGGGAGACGATCCTGCAGATGGCCGACGACTTCTCGATGGAGATGACGCAGGGGGCCGCGCTGCACGGCCCGGCCGGATCGGCGCCGGGGTGGCTGGCCCGGTACCCGAGGGCGTAGGACGCACTCCGGCTGCCTACCGCATCAGCTCGCCCGCATTGACCAGCAGCGACTGGCCCGTGATGGCGCGCGCCCGGTCGGAGGCCAGAAAGACCGCGGTCTCGGCCACATCCGCGTCCGTCGCCAGGTCGGGCAGCGCCATCCGCGCGGTGAGCCGGTCGCGCACCTCGGACTCCGGGACGCCCTCGGTGTGCGCCTGAAGCCGTACGTACGCCTCCACCGGCGGGCCCCACATCCACCCCGGCTGCACGGTGTTGACCCGGATCCGGTCCGGTCCCAGCTCGCGCGCCAGTGAGTACATGGCCGAGACCAGCCCGCCCTTGGAGGCCGCATACGCCGCCTGCTGCACCTGCGAGGGCGCGGCGACCGACGACTGGGTGCCGATCATCACCACCGACCCGCCGCCGCGCGCCGTGAGCGACGGCAGACAGGCGCGGGTCATCCGCAGCGTGCCGAAGAGATTGACGTCCACGACGCGGCGCCAGGAGTCGAAGTCGGCGTCCCGCAGGCCCCCGAAGAGCGAGTCCAGCGCGGCGACATGGATCACCGCGTCGATCCCGCCGAACCGCGCCACGGCCAGTGCGGCCAGCTCCGCGCACTGTGCCTCGTCCGCGATATCGGTCGCCCGCCAGGCCGTCCGTTCGCCCGAAGGGTCCAGCTGGGCCGCCGACTTGGCGAGGTTCGCCGCCGTGCGGGCGCCCAGCACCACCGAGGCGCCGTCCCGCAGACAGGCCGCCACGACCTGATGGCCGAGCCCGGCCCCTACGCCCGAGACGACGACGGTCTTGTTCCGCAGCAGCATGCGCGCCTCCCGGCCGGGCCGCCCCGTGCATCTGATGGGGCGTCAGAATAGGGGCGCGGGTGTGGGAAGGCCAGAGCCCGTCCGCTCCCCGGGGCACGTAGGCAGCCTCCCCCCGCCCCGCTCACCCCTCCCGGTGCGCCTGCCCCAGCGCCTCCTTCAACCGGCCGAGCCCTTCGCGTATCTCCTCCGGGGCGTGCGTCACGAATGACAGCCGGGCGGCCGTGGCGTCCGGCGTCCCGGCGAAGAACGGTGCCCCGGGGACGTAGGCGACATCGTGCCGCACCACCTCCGGCAGCAGCGCCGTGGCGTCATACCCCTCGGGCAGTGTCGCCCACACGAACATTCCGCCCGCCGGACGGTTCCACCGCGAGCCCGCGGGCAGGGCCTCGGACAGCCCGTCGACCAGCGCATCCCGCCGCTCGTGGTAGGCCGTGCGGACCCGCACCAGATGCGCGTCCAGATCCGCGACCGCCAGATACCGTGCCGCGGCGGCCTGGTCGACGGTGGACGTGTGCAGATCGGCGGCCTGCTTGGCGATGACGCAGGCACGCCGCAGCGCGGCCGGTGCGCGCAGCGACCCCAGCCGCAGACCGGGCGCCATCACCTTGGAGAACGAGCCGAGCAGCGCCGTACGGTCCTCGGCCCCGGGGAAGGAGGCGACCCACGGCACCGGCTCGCCCTCGAACCGCAGCTCGCCGTACGGATCGTCCTCGGCTATCCACAGCCCGCGCCGGGCGGCGACCTCGGCCACCGCGGCCCGGCGCTCGGCGGACAGCGTGCGGCCGGTCGGATTCTGGAAGGTCGGTACGACGTACAGCAGCTTGGGCCGCTCGCGCGCGGTGATCTCGTCCAGCGCGGCCGGGTCCAGGCCCTCGTCATCGGTCGGCACCGGCACCACCCGGGCACCGGCGAGGGAGAAGATCTGCAGCGCGGCGAGGTAGCAGGGGTCCTCGACCAGCACCACATCGCCCGGCTCCAGCAGGGCCGTGGCCAGCAGCGTCAGGCCCTGCTGGGAGCCGGTGGTCACGATCAGGTCGTCGGCGTCCGTGGCCAGTCCGCGCGCGGTGGTACGCGCCGCGACGGCCGCCCGCAGCTCCGGATTTCCCTCACTCGTGGAGTACTGCAGGGCGCGCGACGGGTCCTCGGCGAGCACCTGGGCAAAGGCGGCCGCGATGCCCGCCGCATCGAACAGCTCGGGCGCGGGCAGCCCGCCCGCGAACGAGATGACCTCGGGCCGCGCGGTGAGCGCCAGAATCTCGCGCACGGGCGAACCGCCGGTCCGCGCCGCACGGGCGGCGAGCCCGGGGACGGGGGCGCCTGCATGGCCAAGTAGTGCGTCCGGCATGGCGACTCCCATCGCTTCTGGCCTGCGGGGCACTGGTTGAACCGCAGACGACAGGCAGCTTAGGCGGGCGGGGAGGGGCGCACGGGGTTTTCCACAGGCCGGACGCCCGCGGTAGCCGCGGCCCCTGGCGAACTGTCTGACGGAGCGTCAAACTAGCGCCCCTGCATGCGATTTCACCCAGGAGGACTGCCATGAGTCAGGCCACGGACCTGGAGACCTACGCGCGGCTGGCCGGCACGGGCCCGTACGGCGTCCGTCCGGGGCATGCGCTCCTCACGATGGTGGAGCCGCATGCCGGCCAGGAGCGCGCCTACAACCGCTGGTACGAGGACGATCACTTCATCGCCGGGGCCATGGCCATGCCGTGGATGTACGCGGGCCGCCGATGGGTGGCGACGCGTGACCTCCAGCTCCTCCGGTATCCGGCGGAGTCAGCGGTCGCCCGGCCGGTTACCAGGGGGTGCTATATCTCCACATACTGGGTCACGGAGGGGCGCTATTCCGAGCACCTGAAGTGGAGCGTGGGAATCAATCAGCGCCTCCATCGCGATGGCCGCGTCCATCACGAACGGACCCATGTCTTTACGGCGTTCCACGGGCACCTGGCCACGGTGTATCGCGACGGGAGTGACGGCCCGCGTGACTTTCATGCCCTGAATTACCCCTACGACGGTTTGGTCGTGGAGGTTATCGATGCCGCCGGCCCGGTTCAGCGCGCGAAACTTCTGGAGTGGCTGTGTGCGCAGCACCTCAGGACGCGACTGTCGGGATCACCCGCGGCCATGGTGATGGTCTTTCGTCCCCACCCATTGCCGGACGACCGAATGTCATACGTCGAGCAGGTGGCCGGGGTGGATACCCGGCTGACACTTCTCTGGTTCCTGGAACAGGATCCGCGTACGTGCTGGGGCGAGCACTTCACGGGGCTCGATTCCCTGGTCGCGGAACAAGGTCTCGGCTCCGTCGAATTCGTTGCGCCGTTCATTCCCACGGTGCCGGGAACCGATCGCTATGTCGATGAACTCCGCTGACGCCGGGCGCTCCGTTCCCGGGGGGAGCCGGGCGAGGGCTGGGCAGCGGGCGAGGCTGAGCCCCCTCGGCCAGGACGGCGGACCAGTCGAGAGGGCTCGTATCGTGATGCGGTGACGATCGTGTCAGGCGCTGCCAAGGCGTCCGCGGTCGATATCCGAAAGCAAGGCAGTCCATGCCTGCGCCGAGAAGGAGAGGACCGGTCCACGAGGGGCCTTGCTGTCGCGGACACCGACAACTGAGTCGTCCACGCGGGCGACCTCGACGCAATTTCCGTCCTTACCCGAGTATGTCGACTTCCGCCACATCAGATCGGCGTTGAGATTCCTCGTCATTTTGCACTCCCGTGCGTTCAGGTGGGCGAGAAGTGGTGACTTCTCGGGGTGCTGATGACGCTACGCTCCAACATCGCTAACAGGAGGAGCCGCTCACTCGACCGGATGACATATGTCGGAGGACTCTTCCTTCAGTTGCGGTGGTGGTGTACTTTCCGGCCCGCCGTATCAGGCGGCGTACTCCTTGGCCACATCTGAGATGAATTTGCGCGTCTCGTCCGCATTCAGTGCTTGAGCCCGGAGATGCTCGTACATGATCCCGTACTTGTGGACGTCCCCGTGCTTCTCCAGGTAGAGGTCGCTGGTGACGCCTTCCAAATAGACCGTGGTCGAGTCCGAGGGGTCGTCGAACTCCAGGATCGAGAACGTCCCGGTCATTCCGGGGTGGGACCCCACGGAGTACGGCACCACCTGGAGCGTGACATGGGGGAGCCGGCTCAATTCGACGAGGCGCTCCAGCTGTTCGCGCATCGTCCGGCGGTCCCCGACGACCCGGCGGGTGGCCGACTCGTCGATCACGGCCCAGAAGCGGAGCGGGCCCTCAGCGGCATGCAGCCGCTGCTGCCGTTTGAGTCGTACGCCGACGCGGCTGTCGACGTCCTCCGGAGTGGCCTCGGGCCACATTCCGCGGATCACGGCCTCCGCGTACTCGGGGGTCTGCAGGAGACCGGGCACCAGAAGCGACTCGTAATTCCGCACGGAGAGCGCATCGGCTTCCAGTCCGATGTAGACGCTGTAGCTCGGGGAGAGGCTCCCGAATGCGTGCCACCAGCCCTGCTGACGGGACTCCTTCGCCATTTGCATCAGAGATTCGACCATGTGCTGGTCGGCCACCTCGTAGACGCCGCAGAGATCGCGCACATCCCGCTGGCTGATGCTGCGACGGCCGTTCTCCAGGCGGCTGATCTTCGACTGGGAGACCAGCAACCGGTCCGCCACCTCTTCTGCCGTCATGCCTTTGGCCTCTCGAAGCCTGCGCAGCTCCTGGCCCAATCGGCGTCGCCTGACGGTGGGATTGACATTGGACGCCACGCTAAGTGCACCTCCGGCTCCGTACTGCTGTTTTCTGTTCAGCAGACTGCCACCAACGGTCCACATCGCGCTGGCAAATGGCTGGACAAGGTGCTCAGGCTGGAAATTCGGGGCCGGAACCGGTAAAGCGCGGCAGAGCAAAAGCGCGGGGTGGCGGGCCGGCCGTCGTCCAAAACGGCCGGCCCGCCACCCCGCGCTGTGTGCTGCGGCTCCCGAACGGGTCTGTGGGCCGGTGGTGCGGGTGCGCCACCGATGCTCTACCGATGTGGGTGCTGTAGCGGTGGTGGGGGACGTCGTACGGCGTCCGCCGCCGGCGTCAGCGGGCGCCCACCCGGGCCATCCTGCCGTGGGCGTGCCGCGACTGGCCCGGCGCGCCGGCCGGCTCCGCGGTGGCCCGGGCCGCCGGTTGGCGTACGGGTCCCGCGGCGGTGGCCTGCGGCCGCCGTGGCTGGGCCCCGACGCCGTTCTGCACATCCATGACGGCGTGTGCGACCAGCCCGCCCATCGGGTCGTGGCGGATCAGATCCCGGAGACGGGAGCGCGATGACCGCCCCTCGTTGCCGGGGTACAGATGCTTGCCGAGCCCGACTGCATGGGCCAGCGCGGCCAGCGCCGCGGTCCGCGGGTCCGGGGGTACGCCGGTGCGGATCGCGTTGTCCAGCCGGACCCTGATTTCCCGGCTGATGGCCGTCTCCGTCGCTTGGTAGCGCGTCGTCGGCAGTACCCCGCACATCTGGCCCGCCACGGCATGCACCATGCCGCACCGTTCGAGATGCGTGAGGTAGGTCTGGCGCAGCCCGAGTCGGGGCCCGCCGATCCAGTGGACCGCGCGCACCGGACTGCCACGTCGGCGCAGCAGTTCGAGTGCGGAGTCCAGTGTTGGATCTCCTGTCGGCCGTGCCATCACCACGGCGATACGATCCCCGTCTGGGGCTATCCGTCCTGCCAGAGCCAGCTCTACTAGCTGTGCCCCGGCCAGGCCGAGGTCGAGCGACTGCGGCTGCGCTGTGGTGCCCGTGGTCGGGTCCAAAGCGAGCAGCAGAAGCTCCTCCGGAATTGTTCTGCGGCTCCTGCCCATCCATGCCTCCCCGCGTGGATGAATGACAGGGTGACCCCTCTCACATTCATCTGTCGAGAGTGCATGGGGGATTCGATAGGGAACCGGTAGGTATGTCGTTCTCGTCTTGCACGTCGGCGACATCTTTCTGTGGGGTGCGGCGCGTCCTGATACGCGTGGCGGCGGGACGGTGCGGCACAGACACAGGACACTTGGAAACACTGGGCCAGGCAGGCAGTGCGACAAATGAAGGAGACATCGGTGGCGGGCGAGTCCCCCGACAAGTCGGACAAGAAGCAGTCGTCGGGGGAGACGGCGCGGAGCGAACGTGATCCGCGCCTGTCCGCCTTCCGCCGAGAGCCGGACGAGCCGGCGAAGAAGCAGGAAGCGGGGGCGGGGGAGGACGCGCGCCCGCAGGACGATCCGGAGAGCGCGGCCGGGACGAAGTGTTCGGCGAAGTCGAAGTCGAACTCGAAGCCTGAGGCGGATGCGAAGCCCGAGGTGAAGTCGAAGGCTGCGGCGAAGCCGGGTGCTGCGGCCGGGGCGAAGGCCGTGGAGCCGTCCGAGGCGGAGGCTGCGGGCCCGTCCGGGGTGTCCGAGGAGGGCGAAGCGTCCGAGGGCGCTGAAGCGTCTCAGGAGGCCGCTGAGGGCGACGGGGGCGGGGAGGGCGGCGATGACCGCCTCCGTGCCGCTGTGGCCGCCTGGGTCGCGTCGACGGACGGTGACGGAGCCGAGGACGGCGACGGCGGCAGTGACGGCGACGCGGCCGGGTCGGAGGAGTCGGGCCCGGCGGCCGCCGGTGCGGATGCGGATGAGGCTGCCGAGGGTGCCGCCGCAAAGCCGGAAGCAAAGTCGAAGGCGAAGGGTGCCGATCGGCCGGACGTAAAGGCCGGTGAGAAGGCGGACGGGAAGGCTGCCGCCAAGGCGGAGACCGAGGGCAAGTCGGACGGGAAGGGTGCGGCGAAGGCCGAAGCCGTCTCGGAGGACGAGGCTGAGGCCGAGCCCGCGTCCGCCTCGCTGCCCCAGCAGGCCAAGGCCGTCGATCAGCCGACGGCTGTGTTCAAGAGCGTCGGGCCGCAGAAGGGCAAGCCCTCGGGGGCGGCAGGCGCTGCCGGCGAGGGCAAGGGCGACGGCAAGGGTGCGGACGACGGCGACGGTGGCGGCGAGAGTGACGCCGACGAGGCGCCGGGCGATGACGCGACCCGAGTGTTCGCCATTGCGAAGCTGAAGGGGAAGGGGGCGGAGGCCGAGGTCGTCGACCAGGCGACCACCGCCTTCAAGATCAACCCGCCCGCCAAGAGCAAGGACGACGCCAAGGGCAAGCCCGGCAGCGGCAGCAAGGCCGACGCCAAGGACAAGGCCGATGCCAAGGCTGACGCCAAGGCCGATGCCAAGGACGCGTCCGACAGCGACGGCAAGGCCGACGCCACGAAGGACGGCGAGGGCAAGACCGACGCCAAGACGGACGGCGAAGCCAAGAAGGACGCCGGCGGCAAGGCGAAGGGTGCCCCCGAGCGGGACTCGGAGCGGACCAGTCAGTTCGTGGCGCTGAAGTCGGCGGACGACGGTACGGCGGGCAAGTCGCTGGGCAAGACGGCGCCCAGGACGCCGGCCCGTACGCCCGACAAGGCCGCGGACAAGCCCTGGGACAAGGCCGCGGAGAAGGCGGCGGACAAGCCCTCGGACAAGGCGGCCGGTAAGGCCGCCGGCAGCACGGCCGACGAGGTGGCCGAGAAGCCGGCGCAGAAGCCGGCGGCCAAGGCTCCCGGCGCGCTGCCCGCCGCCGAGCCCGCCAAGCCGGCCACGTCGACCGAGCAGGCCGGCCGGACGGGTGCGACGCCGTCCGCCGCGGAGGCCACCGGCGCCGCGGCTCCTGCCGCGCTGCCCGAGTCGGAGCGGACCAAGCAGGAACCGCTGCCGCCGCTCGACCTCCTGGCGCAGCTCACCAACACCCCGCCGCCGCCCGAGACCCCGCTGCGCACGGTCGTCCGGCGCTTCAAGATCTGGACCCCGCTGGCGGTGCTGCTGGCGATCGTCTTCGTGGTCGCCCAGGCGGTGCGCCCGCTGCCCGCCCCCAAGCTCACCGTCGGTGCGTCGACCGCGTTCACCTTCAAGGGCGGCAAGCTCGCGATGCCGTGGCCCGACCAGGGGCAGGCCGCCGCCGAGGTCGTCGGCGTCGGCAGCCTGGGCACGTCCGGCAAGGAGAAGCCCGTACCGACCGCGAGCGTCGCCAAGGTGATGACGGCGTACGTGCTGCTGCGCGACCACCCGCTGAAGAAGGGCCAGAAGGGCCAGACGATCACGGTGGACGCCCAGGGTGAGGCGGACTCGAACAAGGGGGACGAGTCGCGCGTTCCGCTCAAGAAAGATCAGAAGTTCACGCAGTACCAGATGATGCAGATGCTGATGATCCCGTCGGGCAACAACGTCGCGCGGCAGCTGGCCCGTTGGGACGCCGGGTCCGAGGCGGCGTTCGTGAAGAAGATGAACGACGCGGCCAAGAAGCTGGGGATGAAGAAGACGCACTACACCGACCCCAGCGGTCTTCTCCAGACGACCGTGAGCACCTCCGTCGACCAGCTCAAGCTCGCCGAACAGGTCGTCAAGAACGATGTGTTCCGTGAGGTCGTGCGTACCGAGAACGCCCAGATTCCGGGTCTGCCGGAGCGGATCTACAACAACAACTCCCTGCTCACGACGATGGCGGGCAAGGTCAGCGGCATCAAGACGGGGTCGAGCACGCCGGCCGGCGGCACGTTCATGTGGTCCGGCTACCGCACCGTCGGCGGCAAGGACCAGCTGCTGCTCGGTGTGACGATGGATCAGCACACCAACAGCCCGGACCCCAACGCCCAGCTCGGAGTGGTCCTGCGCAACACCGAGAAGGTGATCACGGCGGCCCGGGACGCGCTGGTCTCGGACACCGTGGTGAAGAAGGGGCAGGTCGTCGGCTATGTGGACGACGGCCTCGGTGGTGAGACGCCGGTCGTGGCGACCAAGGACCTGTCGGCGATCGGCTGGTCCGGGATGAAGGCGACGTTCTCCATGAGCGACGGCGGCAAGAGCATCCCGCACACCGCGAAGGCCGGTACGCAGGTCGGTGTGCTGACGGTCGGCAATGGCGAGAGCACGCAGAAGGTGCCGGTCGCCCTGCAGAAGGACCTCGTCGAGCCGACCTTCGGGTCGAAGCTGGTCCGTATTACGTGAGCGGTGCCGGGGGCTCCGGGCGGTCGGCCCGGGGCCCTCGGACCACCGTCCGGTGCCCGGCTCCCTGTGCCCGCCGAGCACCCGCGCTCAAGTCCCCCGGGCACCACGCGCGTTCCTCCGCCTCAGGCGTGACCGGAGTCCGTCATCGACGTAGCGCAAGCACAGAAGACATATGCGTCCGCCGTAGCCGCCCGTGGTGCGTGGGTGGCACAGGGCGCGGTGGTGCTGATGCCCTCCGGGCTGATCCTGTTCCTGGGCGCCTGGGGGATCCGCCGGCAGGACGCCATCTGGCGGGACGAAGCGGTCACCTACGACATGGCGCACCGCAGCCTGGCCGACCTGTGGCCCACGCTCCAGCACGTCGATGTCGTACACGGCCTCTACTACGCGCTGATGCACTGCTGGTTCCTCGTCTACGACGCCACCCTCGACGACGTTCTCGGCGCGGTCATCGGCCTGCGGCTGCCGTCCGTGGCCGCGATGACGGCCGCCGCCGCGGGGGTCGCCCTGCTGGGACAGCGCCTGGTCGGGCGGCGGGCGGGGCTGCTCGCGGGCCTCACCTTCGCGCTGATCCCCGTCGTGCAGCAGTACGCGCAGGAGGGACGCTCGTATGCGACGGTCTGCGCGCTGGTCGTCTGGGCGAGCTATCTGCTGGTCCTGGCCGCCGCCCGCCCGCGCCGCAAGCTGTGGCTCGGCTATACGGCGCTGATGCTGTGCGCCTGTCTGCTGCACGAGTTCGCCTCGCTGGCGCTGCCCGCGCACGGCGCGGCGGTGATCCTGGCGCGCCTGCCCCGCCGCGTACTGCGCGCCTGGCTGCTCTCCGCGGCGGCCGTCCTCGCCGGTCTGGCCCCGCTCGCGGTCTTCAGCACCCGGCAGTCGGCGCAGATCAGCTGGCTCATGTGGCCGGACCCCGTCCAGCTGCTGACCTTCGCCGTCCTGGCGGTCCTCGGCATCGCCTGCTCCCGCGTCCGGGTCCGCTCCCGCGGCCCGATCGGCCTGCGCGCACTCGCCCTCCCCCTGCTCCTGCTGCCCACCCTCCTGCTGCTGCTCCTCTCCCACGTCGAACCGGCGTACGTGGACCGCTATGTCCTCTACTACGTCGTCGGGTTCGCGCTGCTGGCGGGCGCCGCACTGGCGCGGCTGCTGCGGCCGGCCGGGGAGCAGGGCCAGACCCGGGGCCGGCGCCTGCGGTGGGCGCTGGCGGTGGTGCTGGTCCTGGCGATGCTGCTGCCCGTCGACGGCCATCTGCGCAGCCCGGACAGCCGGGTCGACGACGTCACCGCGGTCGCCGACGCGGTCCGTGCGCTGTCCGAGCCCGGTGACGGCCTGCTGTTCATGCCCGCCCGGCGGCGGATCTGGCGCGCGACCCTGCCGCACGACTTCCGCGGGCTGCACGACCTCGCACTGGCGAAGACCCCGTCGGCCTCGCACACCCTCTACGGCACCGAGCTCTCGGGCGATGCCATCCGCGCGCGGATGCTGACCGCCCGCCGGATCGTCGTCGCCGGCGACCCGGACGGCGCACCGCCCGACGACAACGACCAGGAGATCGCCAAACGCGCCACGCTGCACGACGCCTTCACGATCTGCCGCAGCACGGTGGTGCGGGGGGCCCGGGTCACGCTCTATGGGCGTCCGGGGGCTTGTCGTGGGGGTGGGTAGCGGGGGCGCTGCCGGGGTGGGGTCCGGCTATGGCGGTGCGGGTGTGCTGGGCCGAGGCGTGGCCCGTCAGGGCAGGAGGTGGTGGTGCGTCACGGTACCTGCGGTGGGCGGAAGGTGTGGACCAGCTCGATCCGGCCCACGATGTGCCCGTTGAACTCGGCCAACTCCTCTGCCGGAACCCACAGTTCCAGGATCGTGCGGCCGCCGGCCTGCCGCACCGGATAGCGCTCGGCGAAGTCCGCCTCGATCTCGAAGCGGGTGACGTGACCGATGCCGGAGGCCGGTACGTTCCAGTCGCGGGCGATCCGTATGGCGTAGTCCTCATTGAGCACGGGATAGAAGATCGGCTGGTCGGGCAGGCGCGGCGGCCATGCGCGCCAGCCGGAGGCCTCGACCAGGGCGAGCTCCTCGGGCCCGGTGGGCCGCCAGAGGGTGCGGGTGGCGGGGGAGGTCTCCTCCTGGCGCGGCATCTCGATCATGTTCGTACGGTACGGGGGCGCAAGGGGAGGGGCACGGGGGTTTTCGGGGCACGCCGTCCGGGTGTGCGGGCGTCCGGTGTGCGGGCCGGGCGGATCGGGACCCCGGGCGCCGGTGCGCCCATCCCGCGGAGGCGCTCCGGGAGCGGCGCGGCCGGCCTCGCGGGGGCGGCGCTGTACGCCGGAGTGGTCATCACTCCGTTGTCCGCCGCGAGTCTTCGGTGCCTACCTGAGGGAGTCCGGCCTACGGTGCCCGTATGAGCACCTCCCCGGAGTACGCCACCTTCCACTTCCATGCGCTGCACCACGCCGATCAGCCGCTGCTGCTGCCCAACGCCTGGGATGTCCCCTCGGCCCTCGCGCTCGCCGGGGCCGGGTATGCGGCGATCGGCACCACGAGCCTGGGCATCGCCGCGGCTCAGGGCTGTCCGGACGGGCAGGGCCGCCCCGAGGTCCGGGACGCGACGCTGGCCCTGGCGCGGCGGCTCGCGGGCCGGCTGGCCTGCCCGTACACGGTCGACATCGAAGGGGGGTTCGGCGGGGACATCGGCCAAGTCAGGGATCTGGTGGGCGAGTTGGCGGATGCCGGGGCCGCGGGGCTGAATCTGGAGGACGGGCTGCCCGGCGGCCAGGGGCTGCAGGATCCGGTCCGTCAGGCCGAGTTGATCAGCGCGGTGAAGGAGCGTGCGCCGAGCCTGTTCCTCAACGCCCGGGTCGACACCCACTGGCTGGAGGACGCCCCGCCACCGCTGTCGGTGACGCTCTCCCGCGCCGAGTCCTACCTGGCGGCGGGTGCGGACGGCATCTTCGTACCGGGGGTCACCGCCGACGAGGACGTGTCGGTCCTGGCCGCCGAGATCCCCGCCCCGCTCAACATTCTCTTCGCACCCGGGCGGCACACCGTCAGCCATCTGGCGGAGCTCGGCGTGCGCCGCATCAGCACCGGCTCGCTGCTCTTCCGTACGGCCCTGCAGGCCACCCTCGCGGCGGCGGACACCATCCGTACGGCCCAGCGCCCGGCGGACGCGGCGGGCGGCGAGGTGATGGCGTACGAGGAGGTGCAGCGCCTGGTGGCGGGTGAGGAGTAGGCGAGTAGGGGGCGGACGCAGTGCTTCGGTGCGGCGGCGGCTCAGGCTTGCCGACCTCGGCCAAGCCTGCCGACTCCGACTCCGACTCCGGCTCAGGCCTGCCGGCCGCGGCTGCCGTTGCGACGGCGGTGCACGGCGGTGGCGGCACCGGCCACACCCAGCGCACCCACACCGGCGACCAATCCCGCCTTGGGCAGGTGGCCGGCCTTCTCGGCCAGTCCGGCCAGCCCGTTGTCGGGCAGCATGATCGAAGTCCGGCTCTCCGTGGGCGCGGTGGAGTCGGCGGCGAATGCGGCGCCCGCGGGAAGCAGCAGGACGGCCAGCGCGCCGGTCGCGACGGCGGCGGTACGGATCACGGAGCGGTGCTGGGCCCGCATGGGCACTCCTCGTCGTGGGCGGCTCGGGCCGTCCTAGGGGCAGGTACAGGAGGCACGTTACGGAGCGTCCTTAACGGCAATCCGTACGTTGTGTAACAGTCACCGGGATCTCTGGGATCGGTCCTGTGACGGCATCGCCCAAATGGCCCAGTCGACCGCCGTAAAAGCCCTGCGGAGCCACGTAATGGTCGAGTTGGAGGTTCCGCCCGTTGCTGCCTTGGATAGCGTGATGTAGAGCTACGTCCGCATATCCGATGAATTGCCGAATTGCTGGTGCGGCGATCGGCCGGGCACCGGCCCTGTGCGGCAGGCGCAGGGCGGCGACGCGGCGAGACGGCAAAGGCGGTGGCGACGAGATGGGACGGCGGCGACCACGCACGGCGGCGACCCCGCGTTCCGACACCGCCCCGCGTTCCGGCACCGACCCGCGTTCCGACACCGCCCCGCGTTCCGGCGCCGCCCCGATCTCGCGCACCGCACTGGCCCTCGCCGCACTCGCCCTCCTCACCGGATGCACGAACCTGGAGGGCCTGCAGGACGAGGGGCGGGCCAGGGACGTGGATGCGCCGCTGGTGCTGTGGCCCGGCTCTTCGCCCGCCCCGCCCAGCCGGAACGAGAATCCGGCCGTGCTGGTGCCCGTACCGGGCGTCCCGCGGATCCCCGGCGGCAGCATGGCTGACGCGAACCCGCTCGCCGTCCTCGATGCGGATGTCGCCGCGCAGGGCGGGACCCCGCCCGCGCCGGGGGCCGTACGCCGTCCCGTGCTGCACGACCTCACGGACGACGGGAAGCCGGATCTGCTCATGGCCGTCGACCTCGGCCCCCGCTTCAGCGAACTGCGGGTCTACAGCGTCCGGAACATGGTGGTGACCCGGGTGCTCGTGGTACGCGGGGTGCTGGCCGGGGTCGAGCTGGCGGCGGGGCATCTCGCCCTCCGCGAGCCCACCAAGGACCCGCGCTACGTCAGCGTCACCGACTACGTCTGGGACGGCCACGCGATGGACCTGTGGAACCTCACCCTGGACGACGCCCGCACCCCGCAGACCCCGCAGGCCGTCGGCGGCAGCCCGTGAGGCCGCCGGCGGTCTCCCTCCGCTGGAAGATCGCGCTGACCGTGATGGCGGTGAGTTGCGCGGTCGCCGCGGTCCTCGGCGTCCTCGTCCACAATGCGGTGGCCCGTCAGACCGTCGGCCAGGTCCGCAAGGAGGCCCGCGCGAACCTGGACACCGCCTTGGACCTGTTCGAGTACGGCACCTCCCGTGAGGGCCTCAACTCCCTCCTCGACCCGCCTGAACTGCCCACGGAACTGCGCCGGTTGGCGCGCTCCGGTCAGCGCGGCACCATGGTGGGGACCTACCACGGCCGCTCCGTCATGTGGGCCGCGGCACCGGCCGACGGCCAGGTCATGGCCGCCTGGAAGCCGTACGGCACCGTCCACCGCTCCCTGGACCGCCTCGACACCGCCATCCTCGGCTCGGCGGTGCTCGCCGCCGCGACCGTCGCCCTCGCCGGACTGTTCCTGGCGCATCGCATCAGCCGCCGGCTGGGCACCACCGCGGCGGTCGCCCGCCGTATCACCGCCGGAGATCTGGATGCCCGGGTGGGCGACGTTCAGGGGCCGGGTGGCGGCGCGGCGGGGCAGGACGAAGTGGCGGCGGTGGCCGCGGCGCTGGACTCGGTGGCCGGCTCGCTGCAGAGCCGCCTCCAGGCCGAACAGCGCTTCACCGCCGATGTCGCACATGAGCTCCGGACGCCGCTGACCGGCATCCTCGCCTCGGCCGAGCTGCTGCCGGAGGGCCGCCCCAAGGAGATGATCAACGACCGGCTGCGGGCGCTGCGCCGTCTCACCGAGGATCTGCTGGAGATCTCCCGGCTCGACTCCGGCACCGAGCGCGCCGATCTCGCCGCGTACGACCTCGGGGAGCTGGTCCGGCGCTGCGTGGCCGCCACCGGGCTGGACACCGAGGTGCGGATCGCCGCCGACGCGGTCGTCGAGACCGACCGGCGCCGCCTCGACCGCATCCTCGCCAACCTCGTCATCAATGCACACCGGCACGGGCGGGCCCCGGTCGTCGTCACCGTCGACGCCGCGTCCGAGCCCCGGCCGACCATCGTGGTGCGCGATCACGGGCCCGGCTACCCGGCCGACCTGCTGCACCACGGTCCGCAGCGCTTCCGCACCGATGCCCCGGGCCGCGGCAGGGGCCATGGGCTGGGCCTGACCATCGCCGTCGGCCAGTCCGCCGTCCTGGGCGTCGACCTCCGCTTCACCAACGCCCCCGACGGCGGCGCCCGCACCCTCCTGCGACTGCCTCAGGGGGCGGTTGTCGGATGAGGCGGTCGGCCGTATGGCCTGGGCATCTCCGTCGCCGGGGACTCGGTCGTTGCCGGATGCCCTGGTCGTCGTCGACGTTGCCGGATGATTTGGTCGTAGCCGACGCCGTCGGGTGACCCGGACTTCGTCGACGCCGGCGGCCGGTTCGCCCGGCAGCTCCGGTGAACGCAACGTCCCCGCGGGTGACTTCATCTGAACCTCCGAGGAAGCCCCGCCCTTCACGAGGGGAGGAATCGGTCTCCTGCGGAGCAGGGCGCGGGTGCCAGATCGTCATCAGGGCGATCCGGCACCCGCGCCGTGGCGGGGCGGAGCACCTCACGATGATCGAGAGTGCTCAACTGTCAGTGCAAGCGCGAGGCCGAGCCGAGTCTGAATTACACGCGGCGCGGCTTCCGGATCAAGGACGGGCGCCTGCACCTGGCGGGCGGGATTGCCCTGACCGTGGTGTGGTCGCGGGATCTCCCCACCCCGCCGTCGAGCGTGCGCGTGTACAGGGACTGTGTCGGCCACTGGTACGCGAGCTTCGTCGTCGCAGCGACGAGCGAACACCTTCCCGAAACCGGCGCCGTGATCGGCATCGACTGGGGGGTGAAGGAGACGGCCACCACCACCTCCGATACCCACGACTTGCCCCACACCCAGCACGGGCGCGGCAACGGGAGGACACCGGCCGCAAGTGGGCGAAGTGCGGGGTCCGTGACCATGATGCTGTGGCGGTGGAGGACTTTCGTCCGAAGTTCCTCGCCAAGTCGACCATGGCCCGCAAAGCGGCCGACGCCGCGATCAGCGCCACGAAACGCGCGCTGATCGAGATGGGCCGCAAGCACGGCCGTGCCGTGTACCTGGTCCACCCCGCGCACACCACGAGGGACTGTGCGCAGTGCGGAGCGAGAACCAAGCACGCACTACTTTCGATGCGAACGTATACCTGCACCGCGTGCGGGTTCGTGTCTCCCAGGGACAAGAACTCCGCACGCGTGATGTCCCCCAGCTACCGCTGGGAGGTGCCCCCAGGTCCGGGCTGGTCTCATACCCGGCTGGTGCTGATCGTGTAAGACCTGCACGCCCGCCGGGCCGCAGGCGATGTGAGCCAGGAATCCCCCTCCTTCAGAAGGGGAGGAGTCAACAGTCGATGTCGTCCGGCGGCTCCGGGAGTGCCTCGTCCTCGGGTTCCGGTGCCATGGGACCGGGATCGAACGCGGCAACCGGGGCGGTTGCGGAGGCCCTGGCGGGCCTGGGCGCCGCTGCGGGGACCGCGTCTGCACCCTCCGCGCCCTCCGCACCCTCGGCGCCCTCGTAAGGATCCCGCCCCGCCAGCACCTCCAGGATCTGCGTGCCGTACTTCGCGAGCTTGTTCTCGCCGACTCCGTTGACCGTGCCCAGCTCGGTCGTCGTCGAGGGCCGGAGGGTGGCGATCTCCCGCAGTGTCGCGTCGTGGAAGATCACATACGCGGGGACGCCCTGCTCCTTGGCCGTCCGGCCCCGCCAGCCGCGCAGTGCCTCGAAGGCGGGCTGCGCCTCCGCCGGCAGATCGGCCGGCGCCGCGCGCTTGCCCTTCGCCTTCGCCCTCGCCGCCCGCGCCGGCTTCTCCGGCTCCCGCCGCATCAGCACCTCGCGCTTGCCGCCCAGCACCTCGCCGCTCGTCTCCGTGAGGACCAGCGTGCCGTAATCACCCTCGACGGCGAGCAGCCCCTGGGCCAGCAACTGCCGTACGACGCCCCGCCATTCGGCTTCCTTGAGGTCGTCGCCCACGCCGAAGACGCTCAGCCCGTCGTGGTCGAACTGAATGACCTTGGCGGTCTTCTTCCCCAGCAGAATGTCGATGATCTGGCCCGCGCCGAACTTCTGCCCGCGCTCCCGCTTCAGCCGGACGACCGTGGACAGCAGCTTCTGCGCGGACACCGTGCCGTCCCAGGTCTGCGGCGGGGCCAGGCACGTATCGCAGTTGCCGCAGGCGGCGCTCTCCTGCCCGAAGTAGGCCAGCAGTCGTACCCGTCGGCACTCCACCGTCTCGCACAGCGCCAGCATCGAGTCGAGATGGGCCGACAGCCGCCGCCGGTGCGCCTCGTCCCCCTCCGATCCGTCGATCATCTTCCGCTGTTGCACCACGTCCTGCAGCCCGTACGCCAGCCAGGCCGTCGACGGCTGGCCGTCCCGCCCGGCGCGCCCGGTCTCCTGGTAGTAGCCCTCCACGGACTTCGGCAGGTCCAGATGCGCCACGAACCGCACGTCCGGCTTGTCGATGCCCATCCCGAACGCGATCGTGGCGACCACGACCAGCCCGTCCTCGCGCAGGAAGCGGGACTGATGCGCGGCACGGGTCCGGGCATCGAGGCCCGCGTGATACGGCACCGCGGCGATGCCGTTGTCCACCAGGAACTGTGCGGTCTTCTCCACCGAGGCCCGCGACAGGCAGTAGACGATCCCCGCGTCCCCCGCATGCTCGCTCCGCAGCAGGTCCAGCAGCTGCTTCTTGGGCTCGCTCTTCGCCGCGATCCGGTACTGGATGTTCGGCCGGTCGAAGCTCGCCACGAAATGGCGGGCCTTCGCCATCTGGAGCCGTGAGGTGATCTCCGTGTGGGTGGCCTCGGTCGCGGTGGCGGTCAGCGCGATCCGTGGCACATCGGGCCAGCGCTCGTGCAGCATCGACAGCGCCAGGTAGTCCGGCCGGAAGTCATGGCCCCACTGGGCGACGCAGTGTGCCTCGTCGATGGCGAAGAGCGAGATCTTGCCCCGGTCCAGGAGGTTGAGCGTCTGCTCGACCCGCAGCCGCTCGGGCGCCAGATACAGCAGGTCCAGCTCCCCGGCCAGGAACTCCGCCTCGACGAGCCGACGCTCCTCCAGATCCTGGGTCGAGTTGAGAAAGCCGGCCCGCACGCCGAGCGCCCGCAGCGCGTCGACCTGGTCCTGCATCAAGGCGATCAGCGGTGAGATCACCACTCCCACACCGCCCCTGACCAGCGAGGGAATCTGGTAGCACAGCGATTTGCCGCCACCGGTCGGCATCAGGACGACCGCGTCCCCGCCCCCTATGACGTGCTCGATGATCTCCTGCTGACTGCCGCGGAACGCCTCATAGCCGAACACACGGCGCAGCACCTGCACCGCCTCGCTTACCTCCGAAGCGTCTTCCAC
Organism: Streptomyces sp. 2323.1; assembly: GCF_900221035.1. Taxonomy (NCBI): domain Bacteria; kingdom Bacillati; phylum Actinomycetota; class Actinomycetes; order Kitasatosporales; family Streptomycetaceae; genus Streptomyces; species Streptomyces sp. 2323.1. Next base: position 4,651,774 of record NZ_LT907981.1, read on the forward strand.
ATCCATGTCCACGACCACTTCCACGTCCGCCAGAGCCATTCCGAAAGCCTACGAGCTTCGCGGGGGTCGCCGCCGACCCTGTGGATAACCCGGTTCTCATGGCACGACCCGACCCGACCCGACCCGCGCCGCCTCGCCCTGGTCGCACGGCGGCGCCTCGCCCCGGCCGCCCCCCACCCCGGCCGTACCGCGCAAGGCGGCCCGGGCCTGCGCCCGGCCGGGAGGACAGCATCGGCCCCGGTGGCAGCGAGCGCGACCGCCCGGAGAACGATTGAGGCCCAGGCGTCCGGTTCTTCACCGGCCTACCTGGGCCTTCGGCGTGCCCGCCGCATACGCGGCTCATGGTGCCCCCGGCAGGATTCGAACCTGCGACACCCGCTTTAGGAGAGCGGTGCTCTATCCCCTGAGCTACGGAGGCGGGGATCTGCCGGAAGCGTGTCGGGAAAATCGGTCCAGGTGGACGCGATGATCCCGGCGACTTGCCGCCATTGAGCGGAGGCCTGGTCGTGAGGCCGGACCACCGCGGTCAGTGTAGCGGGTGGTGCTTGATCCGCATTCGGATCCATGGCTCCTGGCGCTGCCAGAGTGGCGGAGGGCTGCCGCGTCGTCAGAGCGCCGGGCGTCGTTCACGGACCGGGCTTGCGGACTCCAGGAGGGTGCCGAGGTGGAGCAGTGTGTCCTCGCTGTGCCACTTCGTCACGAGCTGTACCCCGATCGGCAGTCCCTCGGGGCTTGTGCCGAAGGGTACGGAGAGTGCCGGCAGGCCGGTCAAGTTGAACGGCACGGTGGCGCGCATGACGTTCCAGGGGGGCACCGTTACTCCGTCGATGTCGTACTGGGTCTGGCCGTGAAGGGGGGCGGGCATGGTCACGACGGGGCACAGCAGTGCGTCGTGGCGTGCGAAGTACGTCGAGAACGCGGACTTGAGGTCTTCGACGGTGCGTTGCGCCGTCACGTACTCGTCGAGAGGGACGTCCGGCAGCGACAGCGTGTGCCGGAGCACCGCGTGCAGTTCGTCTTCCCGGCCCGCCGTGTGCTCTTTGAAGTACGGAAGGATTTCCGGCAGGAAGAGGGTGGCGCTCAGTTGTGTGCTGTCGCAGGCGTCCAGCTCCGGCAGGCCTACTTCCTCCACGTGGCAGCCGGCGTCCTCAAGTGCCTCCGCGGCGGCGGTCACGGTTGCCGCCACCGCGGGGTCCACCGGGCCGAAGCCGGGCTGCACCAGCCATCCGATCCGCAGGCCCGCCCGCGAGGCCGAAACCTCCGTGGGAGCGGCGGCGGTCGGGATGTCCACGGCGTAGCCGTCCAGCCCGTCGGGGCCGGCGAGTACCGCATAGGCCGCCTCGATGTCCCGGACGCTGCGGGCCATCGGGCCCACGTGCCAGTAGCGGCGCAGGATGTCCGGCCAGTGGCCGGTGAAGGGGATCCGGCCGTGGGTTGCCTTGAGCGCGACGATGCCGGTGTAGTGGGCCGGTCCGCGCATCGAGATCGCGACGTCGCTGCCGAGGCCGAGCGGCGACAGCCCGGCGGCGATGGCCGCCGACTCCCCGCCGCTCGACCCACCGGGGGTTCGCTCCGGATCCCAGGGGTTGAGGGAGCGGCCGGAGACGAGGTTGTCGCTCTCCGTCCAGTAGGAGAACTCCGGCAGGTTGGTCTTGCCGATCGGGATTGCGCCGCCCGCCTTGAAGCGAGCCACCGAGGTGGCGTCCCGGTCCGGCACGTGGTCGGCAAACAGGTGCGAGCCACGCATGGTCCGGACGCCGGCTGAATCGAGTGAGTCCTTGATGGTGAACGGGACGCCGTGCAGTGGTCCCAGCGGCCTGTTGTGGATGACCGCCTCGGCCGCGGCCTTCGCAGCAACCAGGGCCTGTTCGGCGGTCACCGTCACGAGGGCGTTGAGCTTCGGATTGGTCTCCTCGATCCGGTCGAGGTGCGCCTGGACGACCTCCAGCGGGGACAGTTCCCGCGTCCGGATCCGAGCGGCCAGATCGGTGGCGTCCAGGTAGCAGATGTCGGTTGACGTCATCGACATTCACCACGCGAAACCATGGACATCTGGGCTCCCTTGCTTTGGTTCGAATGTGTGTTTGATAACGCTACCTGGGGGCGGGTGGCTCGATCGGCAGCCGGCTGCCGGGAGGTCGAGGTCTAGGTATTTCCCGGTGGTGGGCGGCGCAGGCGGGGAGGGCCGCCTCACCGGCTCAGGGCATGGGCCGGCTTCGTTAACGCAAGGCCGGGGCGCGGGCGTTCGACTGTTACCTCGCCATGAAGTAACCATCGAGGGGCCATCATGGGAGGCCGTAAAGGTGACGCCATGAATTATTCGGCTCACACTTCCCATCGCCCTTCCCAAGCGCTGCCAGGGCCGGTCAGCGGACGGAACGACGTGATGGCGGCAGAGCTCCATGCAGGGAGTGGAGGCGCGTTTGTCGCGTACGCCGACCTCGTGCGGGGGGAGGTGGCGCGATGACCCGGCCGACGGCCTCTGGGGCGGCGCTCCGCGCGGTCGGCGTCGCGTCGTCGGCGGGAGTTGTACTGCTCGCCGCGTGCATCCTGGCCCCGCAGAGCGCCTCGGCGAATCCGGGCGCAGCCACCGCCGCGGCTCTGTCCCAGACGATCCGCTGGTCTGCCTGTCCCAAGGCCGAGCCGCCCTATCCCGACCCGAGCGAGCGGGCCGAGTGCGGGACGGTGAAGGTTCCGGTCGACTGGGCCAAGCCGGACGGGCGGAAGATGGAGATTGCAGTGGCCCGCCAGAAGGCCACCGATCCCGAAAAGCGCGTGGGCGTCTTGTTCTCCAACCCTGGTGGCCCCGGTAGCGCCGGCCTGGACGACGCGTATTACGCCGACAGCCCGGTCGAGGGTTACAGCAAGAGCATCCGGGCGCGCTTCGACATCATCGGCTTCGACCCGCGCGGCATCGGCCGTAGCGGACAGCTCCGGTGCGACGACACACTCGCCGAAAAGATCCCCACCCGCCCACGGAACGCCGCCGATTTCCAGCGGATGCGCACCCTCAACAAGCAACTCGCCGACAGCTGCCGCGAGCGCAGCGGACCGATCGTCGACCACATGGACAGCGAGAGCGTCGCCCGCGACATGGAGGCCATCCGCACCGCCCTCGGCGAGAAGAAGATCAGCTTCCTCGGCCACTCCTACGGCACGCTGATCGGCCAGCGCTACGCCCGCCTCTTCCCGGACAAGCTCCGGGCCCTGGCGCTCGACAGCGCCATGGACCCCTCCCGGCCGGATGCGCGACGCTTCCTCAGGGACGGGTCCGCCGCCACTGAGGACGCGGTGCAGCAACTGGCCAACTGGTGTGAGGAGGAAGCCTCCTGCGCCCTGAAGGGCCAGGATGTGAAGGCCGTCGTCCGCCAGCTTTTCGCCCGCGCCGACGCGGGCAAGCTCACCGAGCCGGGACCGCACGGCCCCACCCGGAAGAAGGTCACCGCCGACCAGCTGACCAGCTTCCTCAGCGACTACCTGGGCAAGTGGAACCCGAAGACCACCGCCCAGCAGCTGGCCGCCCTGCACAGCGGCAAGGGCAAGGTCTATTGGATAGCCAGCACCCCGGACGTCGCCTGGCGCACGGTGATCTGCCGGGACTACGACTTCCGCCTTCCCGACTACGCCCACTACCGCGCCCTGCTCAAGCAGGCCGCCTCCGCCAACCCCCACTCCCGCTACAACTCCCAGGCCCTGGACATGATCCTCGGCTGCCAGGGATGGCCGGCCGCGACCGAGCCCGAGCCGGCCCAGGCCAAGGGCAAGCTCCCGCCCGTACTGGTGGTCAACGCGAAGCACGATCTCGCGACCCCGCTGCCCGGCGCCAAGCGCATGACACGCGCCTTCCCGCACGCCCGCCTCGCGACCCTCGATGCGGTCGACCACTGGCTCTACCGCAAGTGCCAATCGCCCCTCCCGGCACGGGCGATCGACAGCTACCTCCGCACGCTGAAGACTCCACCCGACGGCACGGTCTTCCCTCGCCCCTGAGGGCCGGCCGGACCGAGACACCACTCAGTCGTAGAGGGTGCGAGAGCCTCATCGCGCTGTCGGGCGGGGGCGTGCCGCGCGGCGGCCGGGGGAGTGTGGCCGGGCTCAAGCCGGGGATCCGGTTGGGCGGTCAGGTCCCCCCTGGCTGGGGCAAGTGCCGCTCGGCGAGGGAGGGTTGCGCCCCTGGTATGCCGATGGCGGTGGTCGGGAATCGATCACCGCCATCGTTGTGCCTGATGCCGCGGTGCGGGGGCGCGCCGTCGCGGTCGTCGCCGCAGCGGTCGCGCCCCCGTGTGGCGGGTGTCAGCCGCCGATGTGCCAGCTGACCGTGCCGTCCGTTGTGGTGAGGAGGGCGAGGAGGAGCAGGTCGACGGCGCCGAGGGCGATGCCGAGGAGGGCGCGGCCGCGGCGGTTGGTGCCGCGGGCCAGGGCCAGGCCGCCGAGGATCAGGGCGCAGGGGCCGAGAAGGAGGTTGAGGACCAGGGTGCCGAGCAGGCCGAGGATGAACGAGGCCACGGCCATGCCGTCCGCGTGGTCGCGGAGGCGGGAGGCGGGGCGCTGCGGGGTCTCGGCTGCGGTGGCCGGTGCGGGCGTGGTCGTCCGCGCGGTCTGGCTGAGCGTGGTCATCGGGAGGTCACCTCGTCCTGGTGGCGGCGTTCGCGGAGGAAGAAGACGAGCAGCCAGCCGGCGATGACGGCGGCCGCGACGAGCGTGACGGGGATGGGGAGGTGTGCCGCGGTGCCCAGCATGATCCCCATCAGGAGAAGGGCTGCGACGAGGAAGAGCATGATCTTCCTTTCCGATTCCAGAGGACAGTTGTTCACTCAGTTCCTCCAGTCTACGACTGCCCACGAGTGGAGTAGTTCGGAGAACGGCTGTTTACTGGATGACATGAGTCACAGTCTTGGAGTCCGGCAGGCCCAGAAACAGAAGACCCGTCAGGCGTTGCTCGACGCGGCCCTCGGACTGCTGGAGGAACAGAGCCTGAGCAGCCTGGGGCTGCGGGAGGTGACGCGGGTGGTGGGGATCGCCCCGACCGCGTTCTACCGGCACTTCCGCGATATGGGCGAGCTGGGCGTCGCGCTGGTCGAGGAGGCGCTGGGGAGCCTGCATGTGATGGTGCGGGCGATCCTCGCCGAGCAGGACGGGGCCGAGGAGCGGATCGACCGTACGGTCGCGGTCGTCGAGCAGCACGTCCGCCGGTATCCGCTGCACATCCGGTTCGTGGCACGCGAGCGGCACGGTGGCGTACGGGCCGTACGGCAGGCCATCGCGGGGGAGCTGGACCGGTTCGCGGAGGAGGTCGCGGCGGCGCTCAAGTCCCAGCCGGTGTCGGAAGGCTGGTGCGATGACGATGTACGGATGCTGGCGGAGCTGTACGTGGACCGGCTGGTGACTACGGCCGCGGCACTGCTCGACGCCGAGGCGGACGGGGTGGAAGGTGCGGCCGAGCAGGTGGTCCGGGTCGCGCGCCGGCAGCTGCGGCTGATCAGCATCGGCCGGCGGCACTGGCGGGAGGAACACTAGGGCCTGTCCGGTGGATCATGGCCGGGTCCGCGGCGTCTGGCACGGCACCTCGCGGCGTTGCCGAAACATCCGCATAGCTCCGCTATGAGGACGCTCCGGCGCCTTGCGATGCAGCTCGGCATCCAAGAGACGAAAGCGAGAGCCGAGACGGAGCGAGCGCAGCGAGTGCAGTGCACCAGACGCCGCGGCCCTTCCGGCCCTGATCCACCGGACAGACCCTAGGGCCTGTCCGGTGGATCATGGCCGGGTTCGCACCGTCCCGTCTGGCCCGCGACGCCTGGCCCGCACGTCCGGATCTGCCTCGTCCGCGCGCTCGGGGTGCCGTCAGTCGCGTGCCGGGGTCACCCGTACGCGATAGGTGCCGTCAGAGTTTTCCGTGAGGACCGTGACGGCCGCGCCGCTGGTGCGGTCCGTGAAGGTCTCGCCGGGGCCGAAGGTGGCATCGGTCAGCTCCGGGTCGACGTATTTGTTGTCCCGGTAGCAGCCGCCGCTGCGCGGGGTGGCGTCCACGATGCGGAGCGGGCCGCGGCCCGAGGCGACCCGGGTGGCGACGCGGTAGATGAGGACGCCCGGTTGGCAGACCGCCGGGTCGAGCAGGCCGCGGATGCGGGCCTCGACGACCAGCGCGGTGCGGGGCGAGGTCGGAATGACGACGATCTTGGTGCCGCCGGGGGTGGAGATCGGGGTGAGGGTGTGTTCGCCGGGGGTCCCGTGGCGTGGTGCGCAGTGCACCTGCTCGGCGGAGAGCCAGCCGAGCTTCCACTTGTGCCAGCCGACGAAGTCGTTGCTCGGCCCCCAGTCCTCGTCCATCGGGTCCCAGTGCCCTACGGGGGGCGAGGAGTCGCGGTCGTCGGTGAAGTAGAGGTCGGGCAGGCCGAAGCTGTGGGCGTTCTCGTGATTGAGGACGCGGAAGGCACTCGTCCCGATTTGCCGGCTCCAGATGAAGGACGCGTTGCGGAACGGCACCCCGTCGGCGGTCCGCAGCCCCATGTCGCCGCCGCTGAAGGTGACCGACAGGACCGTACGGGTCGCGGGCGGGCCTGCGTTGGGGGTGGCGATGACGTTGATGACGTCGTAGTCGCGGAAGTCGACGAGCGGGTCGACGGCGCGGACCACCTCCCGGGAGAGGGCGTGGTAGCCGCCGTCCGAGCCCGGGTCGAAGCTGGCGCCCCGCCCGATGCCGTACGCCGCGAGCGGCCGTGACATACGGAGCCACCGGAACAGCGGTATGGGGCGGTAGGTCAGCCTGCCGTACGAGCTGATGCGGAAGTACTCCGTCGCGGCGGGGAAGAACTCGGCGAAGCGGGCGCGGGGGGACAGGGTGGCGTGCGCGTCCGGGAAGTCGATGAAGAGGGTGAGCGCCCGTACGTGGCCGGATGAACGGGCGAAACCTGTGGGGGTGTCCGCGGATTCGGCGACGTCGTCGCTGATGCCGCGCAGGGCACACGGGCCACTCGGCGGGGCGCCGGGCCCGGTGGGTATGGCCACGGCGCTGGGCGGTGAGCCCAGGGCTATCGCCGCGGCCGCGGTCGCCGCTCCTGCGGCCAGAACCGCGGATACCTTGTGCTTCATACCGATCACCTTGTGTCGACGGGTGATCGCTCGCGCGCCGGGTTACGTCAACCGGAGTCATGGCGGGGCCGGATGGGTCGGTCCGGAGGTGGGGGATGGGGGCGTGCCGGGCGCGAGTGGGTGGGGTGTGGTTCAGGTCACGTCGGGGCGTGAAATATCCGGGGAGGGGGTCCCCGTTTAACCAGACGTCGGATGAAGCGGGGAGCGATTCCCCGGTTCGGTGCGCAGGGGTGCCGGAGAGGTCGAGAGGCCCCCGCCGCCGGCCGTCCGACCGAGTTTTCAGAGATGTGCTGAGAGAGCCGAGAGGCGAGAGGAGCCAGCCGCCGTGGCCGCCACCACCGCTTGTGCGACGTCCGGGAAGGAGGGGCAGCAGCCCCGTCTGCGGGCCGATGCCCTGCGCAACCGGGAGCGGATCATCGCGGCCGCCCGCGAGACGATGGTCGAGTTCGGGGCCGAGGTCCCGCTCGATGAAATCGCTCGACGCGCGGGCGTCGGCAATGCGACGCTCTATCGTCACTTTGCGGATCGTCTGGAGTTGATCCACTACGTCACGCTCTCCGTCATGTCCCGTACTGCGGACCGAGCGGAGAGCGCCCTTGCCGAGGAGTCCGATGCTTTCCAAGCGCTGAGGCGCTTCGTCCACGCCGCGGTGGAGGAGCGGATCGGGGCGCTGTGCCCCCTGCTCTCCGACGGCGTCGACCGCGACCACCCCGAGCTGCTCGCGGCGCGCGACCGTCTGGAGTCGGCCGTCGAGGCCGTCATGGGCGCCGCACGCGACAGCGGCCAGTTGCGTACCGACATCGCGGTCGGCGATCTGATGGTTGCGATCACCCAGCTGACCAGGCCGTTGCCGAGCAGCAGCTGTATGGACTTCGACAGGTTCGTGCACCGGCATCTGCAACTGTTCCTGGACGGTCTGCAGACGCCCGCCCGCTCCGAACTCCCCGGTGCCGCAGCCACCTTGGAAGACCTGAGGTGCCGCTCATGACCCGGGCGAGCGCCATGCCGTAAGACCTCGCCTGCCGTAACACCTCGTCCGCCGAAGCGCTTCGCCCGCCCCGCCCGTCCCGTCCCTTCCTACGTCCCGCCCTCGTCCCGTCGTCCCGCCCTGCGTTCCCGGCATCCCGTCGGCCGCCCGGTGCGCCGGTTCTTCGCTCCTGTTCGCTCACCGCACCACTAGGTGGATCCCGCCATGCCTGAAAAAGCCACATACGTCGATCCCCGGCGCTGGAAAGCGCTGATATTCATCGCTCTCGCCCAGCTGATGGTCGTGCTCGACGCGACCATCGTGAACATCGCGCTGCCCTCCGCCCAGGAGGATCTCGGTATCACCGACGCCAACCGGCAGTGGGTGATCACCGCCTACGCACTGGCCTTTGGCGGACTGCTGCTCTTCGGCGGGCGCGTCGCCGACCTGTGGGGACGCAAGCGGACCTTCATCACCGGACTCATCGGCTTCGCGGTTGCCTCCGGGCTCGGCGGGGCCGCCGCCGACCAGGCCATGCTGATGGGCGCGCGGGCGCTGCAGGGCGTCTTCGGTGCACTGCTGGCGCCGGCCGCGCTGTCCCTGCTGGCCGTGACCTTCACCGAGGCCAAGGAGCGCGCCAAGGCGTTCGGCATCTTCGGCGCGATCGCGGGTGGCGGCGGCGCCGTGGGTCTGATCCTGGGCGGGGTGCTGACCGAGTACCTGAACTGGCGCTGGACCTTCTTCGTGAACATCCCGTTCGCCGTGGTCGCCGCGACCGGTGCCCTCCTGGTCGTCCGTGAGCCCGCGGAGAGCCGTAACACCTCCCGGTTGGACGTCCCCGGCGTCATCCTGGCCACCCTCGGCCTGGTCTCGCTGGTCTACGGCTTCACCCGCGCCGAATCCGACGGCTGGCTGGCCGGCCCGACGCTCGGCCTGTTCGTCGCGGCCGCCGTGCTGCTGCTGACGTTCGTGCTGGTCGAGTCCAAGGTGAAGGCGCCGCTGCTGCCGCTGCGGGTGGTCACGGACCGGAACCGCGCGGGCATCTACGCCTCGCTGGGCCTGGCCGTGATCGGCATGTTCGGTCTCTTCCTCTTCCTGACCTACTACCTGCAGATCGTGAAGGGCTACACCCCGGTGACCACCGGCCTGGCCTTCCTCCCCATGATCGTCGGCATGATCACCGGCTCGACGCAGATCGGTGCCCGGCTGATGACCCGCGTCCGGCCGCGGCTGCTGATGGCGCCCGGCTTCACGGTCGCCGCGCTCGGCATGCTGGTGCTGACCCAGATCGACCTGGACACGTCCTACCCGGCGCTGATCCTGCCCGGCTTCCTGCTGATGGGCCTCGGCATGGGTACGGCGTTCATGCCGGCCATGTCGCTGGCCACGCACGGCGTCCAGCCGCGCGACGCAGGTGTCGCCTCCGCCATGGTCAACACCTCGCAGCAGGTGGGCGGCGCGATCGGTACGGCCCTGCTGAACACCATCGCGGCCAGCGCCACCACCGCGTACGCCACCTCCCACGCGGCCGGTGCCCGCTCGGCCGACCTGCTCAAGCTCCAGTCGATGGTGCACGGCTACACCACCGCCATCTGGTGGGCGGTCGGCATCCTGGCCTTGGCCGGCGTGATCGCCTTCACCTTCATCAACACCGGGCGGCCCGGTGGCGGTTCGCCGGTGGCCTCGTCGCAGGACGGCGAGGGCGCGGCGCTGGGCGAGGACGAGGTGCCGGTGCCGGTGATGGCGCACTGATCCGGTAGGGATGGCGCACTGATCAGACAGGAGGGCGGTCGCGGGGCGCTCGGCGAGCCGACGCCCCCGGCCGCGCTCTTACCGCATTCCTACCTCACTCCTACGTACGCCGGCCCTTCTGAGCTCGTACGTACGCCGGGATGGCCCTTCAGGACTCATACGTGCGCCGGCCCTTCTGAGCTCGTACGTACGCCGGGACCTCCGGACACCTACCTGCCGGCTTCTTCCGGCTCCGCCGATGCGTCAGCGGAGCCAGGGGAGGTCGGCACCTTTCGGCTGTAGCCCCTCGGTCATGACCTGGCAGATCTCGGCCAGTTGACCGACCTGCTCCGGGGAGAGCCGGTCGAAGATCGCGGCGCGTACGGCCGCGACATGACCCGGGGCGGCCTTCTCCAGGACCCGCATCCCCTCGTCCGTGAGGTGGGCGTTCTGGCCCCGCTTGTCGGACGAGCAGTTCTCCCGCTGCACCCAGCCGTTCCGCTCCAGGCGCGCGATCGCGTGGGAGAGCCGGGAGCGGGTGATCTTGGCGTTCTGAGCCAGCTCGGTCATCCGCAGCCGCCGCCGGGGCGCACGGGAGAGCTGGACGAGCAGGCCGTAATAAACATGCGGCATTCCGGCATCCCGCTGCAGCTGACGGTCGAGGTGATCCTCCAGGAGCGTGGTGGCATGCAGGTAGCACTGCCAGGCGTATTGCTCCTCGTCGCTGAGCCAGTGCGGCTCGGCTGCGGCTTCGTTGCTCATACCATCCACTCTCTCACCACTCGGAGAGTTATTTAAGCTTTAACAACGTCGCTTTGGTGACACCGTGGTGCGACGCTTGAAGATTCATTCATCGGTCCTCGATGGCTGAATGTTCCCGCGTACCGGCCTACTGCCCAGTGTGCCGCCGCGAAGTTGTGATGAGCGTAATGCCGGCCGCGGGGTGGATGTCCCGCCCGTGGAGATGATCCCGGGTGCCGTGGACTCCTACGGGCGGCTGGGCGTCCGGGCGGAGCATGATCGACGGGGTGTGGCGGGGGCGGGTAAAGCGGTTGGTGCAGTCTGGCTGTCTTCAACGTGCCGTTTGTGGTGGGCAATTGGGCCGGCCAGTCGTGGGTGGCCGGGCGGCCGGGCATCGCCTGCGGGTTTCGCATCCATACCGGACAGGAGATGTCGGGTATGGCGGGGAGGCTGCTGCCATGACGAGTGAGAGCGCGGGCGTCGAGACTGGTGTGGCGGGCAGTGCAGCGGAGGGCAGCGGCCGGGGTGATGCGGTCGGCTGGGCGGCGGTGGAGGAGGCGGAGCCGGAATTCGCCAGGTGGGTGCGGAAGCGGTTCGGGGCGTACCGGCACCATGTCCTGGCGACCCTCCGGAAGGACGGAGCGCCGCGGCTCACCGGTCTGGAGGCGGACTTCCGCCATGGGGAGTTGTGGCTGGGCATGATGGTGGGTTCGCGCAAGGCGCTCGATCTGCGGCGCGACCCCCGGTTCTCCCTGCATGCCAATCCGGGGCCGGACGCCGGACTTGCCGATGGTGACGTACGGGTGTCCGGGCGGGCCGTGGAGGTGACCGACCCCGGGGTGGTGGCGCGCTATGCGGCGGAGGTGGAGCCGCCGGAGCCGTTCCATCTCTTCCGGGCGGAGCTGACGGAGGTGGTGCGGACGTACGTCGAGGACCCGTATGTGGTGCTGGTGAGTTGGGCGCCGGACCGGCCGCTGCGCACGGTCCGGAGGATGTCGGATGACGCGGCGCTACGGGTGGAGTGACCGTGGGGTGGCAGGTGGGCCGGCAGTGGCAGGTGGGGCGGCGGCGGACGGGTGCCCGGGGCCGGCTCAGTCGACGTTGCGGGCCCGGGTGCCGTCGGCGTCCGGTTCGAGGTGCCAGCTGATGATGCGCCGTGGATGGACGCGGATCACGTCGTTGCTGAAGAAGTCGGGGGCCATCGGGGGCGCGTCGAGGGTGAGCAGTTCGGCGCGGCCGCGGATCTCCACGCCGCGGCCCCAGCCGGGCGCGATCGGGTCGTCGGACGGCGCCATGTCGTCGATGAGCAGGGAGACTTCGGGGCGGGCCTGGGCGTTGCGGTACTTCTGGCTGCGGTGCAGCGCGGGCCCGCCGATGTCGAGGGTGTCGTCGTCGTTGAGGACGAAGCCGACCGGGCGCACCTGCGGGCCGCCGTCCGGCCCGGTGGTCGCCAGGCGGGCCAGTGGCTGGCCGGCGAGGTACGCGCGCTCCTTGGGGGTGAAGACGTGCGCGGTGATCGCGGGAGCGCCGGTGGGGTCCGTGGTGGCGGCGTCCGCGGGCGAGGCGTCCGGTGTCGGCGTCGGCTCCGGTGTCGGCTTCGGTGTCATGGCGGCGACGCTAGATCCTCAATTGCGGTTGAGGTCAAGAGGTGCCCTCGGTGGCTCAGTGGGTGGCCACGGGGAGGCGGTCGGTCCGGTGGGTCTTGTGGGGGCGGTGTTCGCCGTGCGGCTCGCGGACGCGGTGGGTGCGGAAGACGTAGAGGGAGGCGACGAACATGACGGCGCCCATGGTGAAGCCGAAGGCGCACGACTTGAGGATGGCTTCCCCGCCGAGGCTGTAGCACCAGCCCAGCGCGCCGCCGAAGAGCACGCCGTAGGCGATCGCCCGGGTCTCGGTGACCATGGACGACTGGAAGTGGGCCACCACCAGCCCGAGCGCCCCGGAGACCACGAACGCGGCCAGCCCGTACAGCATGGCCGGGCCGCCCTTGGTGCCGTCGGTGTGGGTGCGGAAGATGGTGACGAGGCCGAAGGCGAGTGCGGTGATGATCGGCAGCGATACCTTCGCCGGGATGCGCCCGGCCATGCCCTGGGTGCGCTGCGGGGTGCCGGCCCGGCCGGGTGCGTGGGCCGTCGCTCCGTGTTCGGTCTCCACGGTGCCGTGCGAGCGGGCTGCCCTCGCGCCATGCCGCTGAGCGATCTCGTCCATGACGGGCTCCTCTCGGTTGCCCCGCTGTCTTCCTGTCCAGGCGACACCCGGGGGTCGCCGGCGTCAACCGGAGCGGCGGGCCGGATCGGCTTCAGCCCAGGTCTTTCTGGTACCAGGCCACGTCCCAGTAGCGGCCGAATTTGCGGCCCACCTCCGTGTACGTACCGATGTGCCGGAAGCCGAAGCGGGTGTGGAGGCGGGCGGAGGCCTCGTTCGGCTGGGTGATCCCGGCGTAGGCGCGATGCACGTCCTCGCCGGCCAGGGCCTCGAACAGGCCCTGGTACAGCAGTGTGCCGACGCCCCGGCCGGCGGCCTGCGGCGCGCAGTAGACGGTGACCTCGACGGAGGGGGCGTAGGCGGCCTTCGGGCGGAACGCGCTGCTGGTCGCGTAGCCGAGCAGCGCGGGGTGCGGCGCGCCCGCGACGCCGGGGTGCGGCGTGCCCGCCGGCCCGTTGTGCGGGTCTTTCGTCCGGTCTGTCGCCTCCTGGGCAACCAGAAGCCGGTGCGGGCCGTCTTGGGGGTGGGAGAGCAACCACGGGCGGCGCTGTTCGGGGGTGAAGGGCTCGGTGTCGAACGTGATGCAGGTCTCGCGAATGTAGTGATTGTAAAGATCGGTAAGGGCCGTGAGGTCCGCTTCGGTGCCCGCTCTGACCTGCACTTCCCCATGTTCCCGCAGCATGTGACCTCCCTGGGTGGCGCCGCAGGGTACTGCATGATCAGAAAAATAGCGGGGCGGCGTGGGAATTCTGTCCGGATTCCAGCCGTTGTTTCCTTCGGACGGGCCACTCGGCAAGCATCGGCTTTCCGATGGACGATCCGGCCCGCCCCACCGTCCCGCGACCGACTCATCGCAAAGGGAGCACACGCATGGCAACCCGTGCCGTCGCCCGGCGTCAGGAAAGCACCAGCGCTTCTGACGGGGCCAACAGTGTTCGCGCAATAGGCGGGGAGATCGCCGACCGCGACCTGGTCGGCATGTACCTCGACGAGATCGCGCGTACGCCACTCCTCGACGCCGCCAAGGAGGTCGAGCTGTCCCAGACCATCGAGGCGGGCGTATACGCCCAGCAGATCCTGGACGGGGAGGTCACCGACGGCAATGCCGCAGGTGCCAGCCCCGAGGAGCTGTCGGCGCTGGCCGAGGAGAGCGCCAGGGCCAAGGACGTCTTCATCCGCTCCAACCTCCGGCTGGTGGTCGCGGTCGCCCGCCGCTATCCGCGCGCCGGGCTTCCCCTGCTCGACCTGATCCAGGAGGGCAACGCCGGCCTGGTGCGTGCCGTGGAGAAGTTCGACTACGCCAAGGGCTTCAAGTTCTCGACGTATGCGACGTGGTGGATCCGCCAGGCCATCACCCGCTCCATCGCCGACCAGTCGCGCACGATCCGGCTGCCCGTGCACCTCGTCGAGGAGCTGGGCCGGATCCGCCGGGTGCAGCGCGAGTTCAACCGCGAGAACGGCCGCGACCCGGAGCCGGCGGAGGTCGCCGGCGAGCTGGGCTCCACGCCCGCCCGTGTCACCGACGTCCTCGACTGGGCGCGCGACCCGGTCAGCCTCAACATGTCGGTGGACGACGACGGCGACACCCAGTTCGGCGATCTGCTGGAGGACACCTCCGCGGCCTCGCCCGAGCAGTCCGTCCTGACGCTGCTGCGCAGTGAGGAGCTGGAGGACCTGATAGACCGGCTCGACCACCGCACCGCCTCGATCATCAAGGCCCGGTACGGCATCGAGGACGGCCGCGAGCGCACGCTGACCGAGGTCGGCAAGCAGCACGGCCTGACCCGTGAGCGGATCCGCCAGATAGAGAAGCATGCGCTGCTGGAGCTGAAGCGGATGGCGCGCGACACCGGGTTCGACGCGGCGGCATAGCCCGACGGGCGAGTCGGCGTGCCAGGTAAGACGGCGCGGCCGCGGAGGGTGCGGCCGCGCGGGGGTGCGCGAAGGGTGCCTGCCCGAGTGTGTCCGCCCGTGTGTGCCCGCCCGTGTGTGCCCGTGCGCGTCTGCGTGCCCGGATCAACGTGTGTGCCCTGTCGAAGGCGCGACCCGTGGAGGACGAGCCCCGGTGCCGTTTCGGCGTCGGGGCTCTTGTGTGCCCGGGGCCGGAAGCCGGCGGCCGCGCAGCGATGTCCGTTTGAGTCCACCTGAAGCCCACTTCCGTTTACTTTCCAAAAAACTGGGCGTAGCATCGCACTGAAACCACAGGTTCGGGCATGGAACGGACACAGACACAGATGTATGCACCGGAACGCCAGCAGGAGATTCTGCGGCTCGCCCGTGAAGGCGGGCGGGTCGATGTGCTCTCCCTCGCGGAGGAGTTCCAGGTCACCGCCGAGACCGTGCGACGTGATCTGAAGGCGCTGGACCGGGCCGGCCTGGTGCGCAGGGTGCACGGCGGGGCCATTCCTGCCGGCCGCCTGGACTTCGAGCCCGACCTCGCCGAGCGGGACGCCGTCGCCGCCGACGAGAAGCAGCGCATCGCCCGGGCCGCACTCGCCGAGCTCCCCGGTGGCGAGGGCGGGATCGGCGGCTCCGGGAGCGTGATCCTGGACGCCGGTACGACCGCCGCCCGGCTCGCCGCCGAGATCCCGCTGGAGGCCGAGCTGACCGTCGTCACCCACGGCCTGCCGGTCGCCGCGCGGCTGGCCGACCACCCCGGCCTCACCCTCCATCTCGTGGGCGGCCGGATCCGGCACCGTACCCGGGCCGCGGTCGACGACTGGGCGCTGCGCGCCTACCGCGAGATCAACGCCGATGTGCTGTTCCTGGCGACCAACGGCTTTTCCCCCGACGGCGGTCTGACCACCCCCGACCTCGCGGAGGCCGCCGTCAAGCGGGCGCTGATCGCCGCCGCCCGCCGTGTCGTCCTCCTCGCCGACTCCGCCAAATACGGGCAGCAGCACTTCGCCCGCTTCGGCGAGCTGTCGGACGTGGACCTGCTGATCACCGACACCGGTCTGAGCCCCGACGACGCCCTCGCCATCGAGCGCGCGGGCACGGAAGTAGTACGCGCATGATCCTCACCGTCACCCCCAACCCCAGCCTGGACCGTACGTACGAGATCCCGGCGCTGGACCGCGGGGCCGTGCTCCGGGCCACCGGGGACCGGATCGACCCCGGCGGCAAGGGCGTCAACGTCTCGCGGGCGGTCGCCGCCGCCGGGCACCGCACGCTGGCCGTACTGCCGCTGGGCGGGCCCGCCGGTGCGGCGCTGGCCGGGCTGCTGGGCGCCGAGGGCATCGAGGTGGCCGGGGTGCAGGTGGCCGGACAGACCCGCTCCAACATCTCGGTCGTCGAACCCGACGGCACGCTCACGAAGATCAACGCGACCGGCCCCGAGCTGACCTCCGAGGAGTCGCAGGCGCTGCTGCGGAGGGTCGGCGAGCGTTCGGCCGGAGTGGACTGGATCGCCTGCTGCGGCAGCCTGCCGCGCGGTCTGGCGCCCGAGTGGTACGCCGAACTGGTCGCCCGCACCCACCGCGCCGGCGCCCGGATCGCCCTGGACACCTCGGGCCCGTCGCTGGTGGCGGCGCTGCGCGAACGCCCGGACGTCGTCAAGCCCAACGCCGAGGAGCTGGCGCAGGCCGTCGGCCGTCCGCTGGCGACCCTCGGCGACGCGGTCAAGGCCGCCGAGGAGCTGCGTGCCTGGGGCGCCCGTGCCGTCCTGGCCTCCCTCGGGGCGGACGGCCAGCTCCTGGTCGACGAGGGCGGCGTCCACTACGGCAGCGCCCCGGTCGCGGCCGTCCGCAGCAATGTCGGCGCGGGCGATGCCTCGCTGGCGGGCTTTCTCACGGCGGGCGGCACGGGACCGGCCGCGCTGGCCGCCGCGGTGGCGCATGGTGCGGCCGCCGTCCAGCTGGCCGGCAGCCTGATGCCGACGCCGGCCGATCTGGACACGGCGGCGGTCACGGTGACCGGCGACGTACCCCTCGACCGGCTGCTCACGGAGCCGACGCCATGACCGCCGACCGGGGAGCCGAAGGCGTGATTGCCGACCGGGGAGCCGGCGCCATGACTGCCGGTCGTGCTGCCGGTGTCCCCACCAGCCACCCCCGTTCCAGCCACCCCCCGTTCCGTCCCCACCGTCCCCCCGGCGGTGCCGCGCGCAAGGGAGCCCGTGATGAGTGAGCTGATCACTGCGGAACTGGTCGACCTCGACCTGTCCGCCGAAACGAAGGACGCCGCCGCACGGGCCCTGGCCGAGCGGATGGTCGCGGCCGGCCGGGTCACCGATCTGGCGGGCTTCCTCGCGGATGTGGCCGCGCGCGAGGCCCAGATGCCGACCGGGCTGGACGGCGGGATCGGCATTCCGCACTGCCGCAGCACGCATGTCACCGAGCCGACGCTGGCCTTCGGACGCAGCGCCGCCGGTATCGACTTCGGCGCGCCGGACGGCCCGGCCGACCTGATCTTCCTGATCGCGGCCCCGGCGGGCGGCGACGCGGACCATCTGTCGATCCTGTCGACCCTCGCCCGGCAGCTGATGGACGAGACCTTCACCGGCGCGCTGCGCTCCGCCACCGAGTCGGAGCGTACGGCGGCACTCATCCGGGGGGACGAGGCTCCGGGGGAACCGGCGCGGGAGCAGACGGAACCGGAACCGGCGGCGGAGACCGCGGACATGGCGACAGCGGCTCCGGAGCCGCCCGCGGAGACAAGCGCCGCCCCCGCCGGCCAGCCCGCCCCCGCCCCCTTCCGCATCGTCGCCGTCACCTCCTGCCCCACCGGCATCGCGCACACCTACATGGCCGCCGAGTCGCTGGAGCAGGCCGGGAAGGTCGCCGGCGTCGAGGTGGCCGTCGAGACCCAGGGCTCGGCCGGGTTCCAGCGGCTCGACCCGCAGTTGGTCGCGGACGCGGACGGCGTGATCTTCGCGCATGACGTCGAGGTACGGGACAAGGAGCGGTTCGCCGGGAAGCCGACCGTCGACGTCGGGGTCAAGGCGGGCATCGGCCGCGCCGCCGACCTCATCGCCGAGGTGCGCCGGAAGGCCGCCCTCGGCGAGGGGAGTGCCCCGGCGCGGGCCGCCGCCCCCATGGACAAGGACGCCGAACCGGGCGACGGCTTCGCCACCCGCCTGCGCAAATGGTTGATGACGGGCGTCAGTTACATGGTCCCATTCGTCGCTGCGGGCGGGCTGCTCATCGCGCTCGCCTTCGCCATCGGCGGCTACACGATCAACAAGGCACCGTCCGTCGCCGACCACTTCCTCTGGACCGAGTCCACCAGCTGGGCGGCCCTGCTCTTCCAGATCGGCACCGTCGCCTTCGGCTTCCTCGTCCCCGTCCTGGCCGGCTTCATCGCCTACGGCATGGCGGACCGCCCCGGCCTCGTCCCGGGCTTCGTCGGCGGGGCCATCGCGCTCACCGTCAACGCGGGGTTCCTGGGCGGGCTGATAGCCGGTCTGCTGGCGGGCGCGGTGGTGATGGCGATCCAACGGGTCCGCATCCCGGCGCCGTTGCGCGGCATCATGCCGGTCGTGGTCATCCCGCTGCTCTCCTCGGTGGTCGTCGGCTTTCTGATGTTCCTGGTGGTCGGCAAGCCGATCGCCGCGCTGCAGAAGGGGCTGACCGACTGGCTGTCCGGCCTCACGGGCGCCAACGCGGTCATCCTGGGCGCGCTTCTCGGCCTGATGATGTGCTTCGACCTCGGCGGCCCGCTGAACAAGGTCGCCTACGCCTTCGCGGTCGGCGGCCTCGCCAACCCCAACGCGGGCAGCCTGAAGGTCATGGCCGCGGTGATGGCGGCCGGCATGGTCCCGTCGCTGGCGATGGCGCTGGCCACGACCGTGCGCGGCCGGCTCTTCACCAAGGCCGAGCGGGAGAACGGCAAGGCGGCCTGGGTGCTCGGCGCCTCCTTCATCACCGAGGGCGCGATCCCGTTCGCCGCCGCCGACCCGCTGCGGGTGATCCCCTCGGCGATGGCCGGCGGCGCGGTCACCGGCGCCCTCTCGATGGCCTTCGGCTGCACCCTGCGCGCCCCGCACGGCGGCATCTTCGTCGTCCCGCTGATCGGCCAGCCGCTCCTCTACCTGCTCGCCATCGCCGCGGGTACGGGCGTCAGCACCGCCCTGGTCATCCTCCTCAAGGGCCTGCGCAAGCGACCGGACACCCGCCCGGCGGACTCACCCGCCCCCGACGGGGCCGGGGTGACGGTCGCGGCCTGACCCCCGCCGGCCAACGGGGAGCGCGGAGGACCCGGCGGGCCGGTCAGGCGGTGCCGGAAGGAAAACGGCGGTGGCCGGCCCCCTACGGGACCGGCCACCGCCGCTGTGCTCAGTCGTGGGCGCCGTGCGTCAGCCCGCGCTGCCCGCCTGCCACTCGGACCACGGCATGTTCCAGCCGTTGAGGCCGTTGTCCGGCTTGACGGTCTGGTCGTGCGAGTTCTTCACGATGACGACATCGCCGATCAGCGACTCGTTGAAGAACCACTTGCCGGGGGTGTCGCCACCGCCGCCCTTCTGGTCGCGCAGACCGACGCAGCCGTGGCTGGTGCCGGAGTTGCCGAAGACGGACGGTGAGCCCCAGTAGTTGCCGTGGATGAAGGTGCCGGACTGCGACAGCCGCATGGCGTGCGGCACGTCAGGGATGTCGTACTCGCCCTTGCCGCTCTCGTTCTTGAAGCCGACGGTCGAGCCGTCCATCCGGGTCTTCTCGAACTTCTCCGAGATCACCATCTGGCCGTTGTACGTGGGGTGCTCGGCGCTGCCGCCGGAGATCGGGATGGTCTTGTACGTCTTGCCGTCCCGCTTGACCGTCATCTGCTGGGTGTTCATGTCGACCGTGGAGACCTGCGAGCGCCCGATGGTGAAGGACACGGTCTTGGACTGGACACCGGTGATGCCCTGGCCGCCCTTCACCCCGTCCAGGTCGATCTTCATGGTGACCTTGGAGCCGGCCTTCCAGTAGTCCTGCGGCCGGAAGTCCAGGCGCTGGGCGCTGAACCAGTGGCCGACGACCGGCTGGCCGCTGCTGGAGGTCACCTTGATGTGGGACTGGACGTCCTTCTTGTTGGTGATCGCCTTGTCGAAGTTGAAGGACACCGGCATGCCCACGCCGACGGTCTTGCCGTCGTCGGGGGTGTAGGAGCCGATGAAGCTGTCGGCCGAGGAAACCGTGGTGAAGGTGGCGTTCTCGGTGGCGGCCCGGCCCTTGGCGTCCTTGGCGTTCGCCACGATCTTGTACTTGGTGCCGCGCTCCAGCTGGACGCCGGGCTTCCAGGACGTGCCGTCGGGCGATATGGCGCCGGCGATGTCCTTGCCGGTGTCGGCGGCGGTGAGCTTCACATCGGTCAGCTTGCCGCTGGTGACCTTCACGCCGGTGTCGTTGATGCTGGCGTCGGTGGCGCCGTCCTTCGACGAGACCTTGATCTTGGCGTCGGAGGCGTTCTTGGCGGCTGCGGCGTCCGCGGCGGCCTGGCCGTTCTTGCCGTCGTCGCCCCCGGCCTTGGCGTCCCCGCCACAGGCGGACAAGCTCAGCGCACCCGCTGCGAACAGGGCCGTCACGGCAAGCGTGCGGCGCATCCGCCGGTGGCGGCGCGGCGCACCGGGTGCCGGCTGCTCGTCTGACAGGAGCAGCTGGTGCGGGGTGCGGGACCGAGCGGGCGCGGGATTGTCCGGCGATGTCACGAGCTGCTCCATACAGGGGTGTTGTGGTTCCGTGCTGATAAACAGCACGAGCGGGCGGATTCGGTTGCGGGTGCGGCCTGCTTGTGAGGAAGCTCACGCGCGCGGTGGTAGGGGGTGGTCGGCCGGCCCTGACAGCCAGGTTCGCAGCGCGGGGCCGTTTTCGTCCAGGCGGGGCGGAGCGGAGGGTTGGGTCACCGGGGTCCCCGAGAGGCGGAGCGGGCTGGCGACTTGGGGGATCCGGCCCTCGCCGACCGGGATCACCGGATCGAGGCCGAGCCGCGCCGCCAACGCCAGGGCCTCGGAGACGGTGTTGACCGGGCCGCAGGCCACCGACGCCGCGGTCAGCCGCTCGGTCCAGGCCTGCGGCGTGTCGGCGGACAGGAGGTCTTCGAGTGCTTTGATGAGATCTGTACGGTTTTGTACGCGATCCCGATTGCGGACGAACCGGATGTCGTCGGCGAGCTCCGGTGCGCCCAGTGTCTGTGTCAGTGCCCGGAATTGACGGTCGTTCCCCGCCGCCACCGCGAGCAGCTCCCCGTCCCGGCAGGCCAGTGTCTCGTACGGGGCGATGCTCGGATGGCGGTTGCCCATCGGTTCCGGATCGCGGCCGGTGGCCAGATGGCCGGACGCCTGATTGACCAGCGAGCCCAGCAGCGATGAGAGCAGATTCACTTCCACCAGCTGGCCCTCGCCGGTGCGGTCGCGGTGCCGGAGGGCCGCGAGGATGCCGGTGGTGGCGTCCTTCGCGGTCAGCACGTCCACCAGGGCGACGCCCGCCTTCAGCGGCGTCCCGCCGGGCTCACCGGTGATGCTCATCAGCCCGCCGACGGCCTGGACGACGAAGTCGTAGCCCGGTAGCCGGGCGCCCGGGCCGGCGCCGAAGCCGGTGATGGTGCAGTGCACCAGGCCGGGGTTGGCGGCCCGGGTGGCGGTGTGGTCCAGGCCGTAGCGGGCGAGCGAGCCGGGGCGGAAGTTCTCGATCAGTACGTCGGCCCGGCGGGCCAACTCGCGGGCCGCGGCCGCATCGTCCGGGTCGCCGAGGTCCAGGGCCAGGCCGCGCTTGGAGCGGTTCGCGGCGTCGAAATACGCCGCGGTGCCGCGCCGGGGCGCACCGTCTCCGTCCGGCTCCAGGTCCTCGGGGTCGGGGACGAACGGCGGGCCCCAGGCGCGGGTGTCGTCGCCGGTGCCCGGCCGCTCCACCTTGATCACCTCGGCGCCGAGGTCGGCCAGCGTCGCGGCGGCCAGCGGCCCGGCCAGCACCCGGCTGAAGTCCGCGACGAGGATGCCGTCCAGGGCGCGGGCGGGCGGGCCGCCGGCAGGGGGCTGCGGGGCGGCGTCGGCGGGCGGCCGGGGCGGCTGCGGCACGGTGCGTTCTCCTCATGTCGCGGACGAGGTGCCGTCATCGTCCGGGGGTGCGCTGCGCCGGGGGAAGCCTCCGGCGTGTCCAACGGAGCGGGGCGGTTCCTGCCAGGGTGGCGTCTTGGGCCGCCGCCGGAAGGTGTCGAGGCCGGAAATGTAGCGAAATGCCATAGGAGATGCGTCACTTCAGGACTTAAGTCCTAAGATCCCCTGTCGGAAGTCCCGAGGTGTGGTGTCTACTGGCGTGAGCCCAGCGCCGCATCCCTCCGGGAGGACCGCATGCTCCCCGTCTCGATTGTGCAGCAGATCGGCCTCGGCGTGCTTTTCGCGCTGGCCGTCGTCTGGACCGTCGGGCTGACCAGAATGCTGCGCCGGGGCCGGTACGAGGCGGCCCTGTGGCGCGACCAGCAGGAGATGCGGGCCCGGTACGCGCCGCGCGGGCGGTCCGCACGGCCCGGCCCCGAGGCGCTGCCCGGCGGGCCGGAGCTGCTCGGTTCGGTGCCGCGGCAGACCGGTCCGACCGGTCCGCCGTCGGAGTGCGTGCAGCTCAGCGATGCCGAGCGCAGCGCGTTCGAGGGGCTCGTACGGCAGTTGACCAGCCCCAGTTGAGCCGGCGGCCGGCCGGGCTCAGCGGCCCGGCCCCAGCCTCAGCAGCGCCAGCGCGGTCAGCATCTGCACCGAGACGGCTGCCGTCGACTTCCACGTCGACAGATGGTGCTGGCCCCGTATGAGCAGGACCGCGAGGAGATAGCCGAAGCCCCAGGTCGTCCAGGTCGCGGCCTGTACGAAGGTGGCGTCGGTCGGCAGCCAGGCGGCGATCGCCAGTCGCGGCAGATCCGTCACCCAGAACAGCACGATGAACAGGCTCGCGGTCGGCGCGAACCGGCCTATGCCCCCGAGCGTGCGGGCGATGGCGTGGGCGACCGCGCCCAGGACGAGACTGGCGGTCAGCACCCCCGCCTCGGCCAGCCCGACGAGCTGTAGTGCCGCGGTGCGGTCGACGGCCCACTGGGTGTGGAAGGCGTCCATCGACACCACCCCGATGCCGCCGCTGATCAGCGACAGCAGTATGGCCGCGCTCCAGGCGGTGCGGTCCCGCGCCTCGTCCAGCACCTCCACCGGCCGGTACCACAGCCCCAATATCAGCCGGTGCCACCACAGCCGGCGGCGTGGTGCGGGCTCCGGGGGAGCCGGCTGGACGAGCGTGGGCGGCGGGTGCTGGGGAGACGGGGAGGGGGGTGGTGCGGGCATAACGCCGTTTCTACCACCGGCCAATTCGCCGCGATGCGGGGGCGTCGAGCCCGGCCACGGCCGGTACGGATGAGAGGCTCTGCCGGTGACTGTGCAGACACCGGAGCACGACGAGGCGCACGGCGGCGGACTCGGCAGCCGGCTCAACTGGCTGCGGGCCGCGGTCCTCGGCGCCAACGACGGCATCGTGTCCACCGCCGGACTGGTCGTCGGGGTCGCCGGCGCCACCGACGAACGATCCGCGCTGCTGACGGCGGGGCTGGCGGGGCTGCTCGCCGGATCCATGTCGATGGCGGCCGGTGAGTACGTCTCGGTCTCCACCCAGCGGGACTCGGAGAAGGCCGCGCTGGCGCTGGAGAAGCGGGAGCTGGCGACCGAGCCGCAGGCGGAACTCATCGAGCTGACGGAGCTGTTGGAGGGCAAGGGGCTGGACGGCCAGCTGGCCCGGGAGGTCGCCGAGCAGCTCACCGAACACGATGCGCTGCGCGCCCATGCGGAGGTGGAGCTGGGCATCGACCCCGACCAGCTCACCAACCCCTGGCATGCGGCGGGCGCGAGCTTCCTCGCGTTCACGGCGGGGGCGCTGCTGCCGCTGCTGGCGATCGTGCTGCCGCCGGCCGGGCAACGGCTGTGGATCACGGTGGTGGCGGTACTGGCGGCGCTGGCACTGTGCGGCTGGAGCAGTGCCCGGCTGGGCGCCGCACCGGTGCGGCGCGCGATGCTGCGGAACGTCGGGGGCGGGGCGCTGGCGATGGCCGTGACGTATGCGGCGGGGTCGGTGCTGGGGGCGGTGGGGGTCTGACCGGCCCGCCGTGGTGGTGCGGCCCCGGGCCCGTCCGCATCACCGGTACGAGTGAGCGGCTGATCCCGCCTCAGTCCGCCCCGTAGAGGTCGCGGTACGCGGGGAAGAGGCCGCCGGGGCCGTCCACCGTCTGTGCTGCCAGGGCGCCCCGGACCACGGCGCGGCAGACCACGTCCGCGCCCGCGGACAGGATCTCGTTGAGGGCACCGGCCTCGGCATGGATGCCGAAGGCGGTGTCGGCGAGGGCCGCTTCGGACGCGAGCGGACGGGCGGCGGTGGACAGGGCGAAGACCGTGTCGCCGTCGGACAGCAGATGCACGGGGCGCACGGCGCGGGCCAGCCCGTCGTGTGCGGTGCCGGCGAGTTTGTGGGCCTGGGCGCGGGTGAGGGCGGCGTCGGTGGCGACCACCGCGAGGGTGGTGTTGAGCGGCGGGTGGACGGACGCGGCCGAGCGGGCCGCGGATATCTCCTGGGCCTCGGCCAGCCGGCGCAGGGCGGCGGCGTGCACCTCGGGGTCGGGCCAGTCGGTACGGCCCTCGTACAGCCGGCCGTAGAGGGCGCCGGTGCGCGGGTCGGCGACGGAGCCCACGGCGTTGACGGCGGCCAGCGCGGCGACGGTGGTGCCCGACGGCAGGACCACGCTCGCGGTGCCGATGCCGCCCTTGAGGCCGCCGACCACCGCGCCCGTGCCGGCGCCCGTGTTGCCCTCGGCGACCGGGACGCCGGGTTCGGTGACCGCCGCGGCCGTGACCGCGGCGCGGCCCAGTGCGGCGTCCGGGCGGGCCCGCCAGTCGCCGCCGCGCCCCAGGTCGAACAGGGCCGCGGCCGGCACGACCGGGACGACCTGTGCGGGGTCGGGGCCGACACGGAAGCCGCGGCCCTGTTCCTCCAGCCAGGCGACGACCCCCGACGCGGCGTCAAGACCGAAGGCGCTGCCGCCGGTCAGGACGACCGCTTCGATGCGCTGGACGAGGTTGCGCGGGTCCAGCGCATCGGTCTCCCGGGTGCCGGGCCCGCCGCCGCGTACGTCGACGGCCGCGACGGCGCCGCCGTCGGGGGCCAGCACGACGGTGGTCCCGGTCAGGTACCCGTCGGCGGTCCGCTCGGCATGGCCGACCCGGAGGCCGAGGACGTCGGTCAGGGCGTCCTGCGGCCCCGTGGGGGTCGGCGCGCCCGGTGGCTGCTCAGTAATTGGCCGGTCCCATCACGATGACCGGGTGCAGGTCGGGGTCGAGGGTGCGCAGCAGTTCCCGCATCACCTTGGGCTTGAGGCTCACACAGCCCTGGGTGGGGCCGTCGTGGTCGACATGCAGCCACACCCCGCCGCCCTTGGCGTCGCCCCACGGACGCTGCTTGTCCATGGGGGAGGTGCCGGGCTCCCGGTTGTAGTTGATGGCGATGACGTAGTCGAAGGCGCCGGCCAGCGGCTCGCCGTCCACCCCCGTGCCGTCGGCGACGAAGTTGTTGTTGCGGTCGTAGGGGAACCGGGTGCCCT
Source organism: Streptomyces sp. 2323.1 (assembly GCF_900221035.1). Classification (NCBI taxonomy): domain Bacteria; kingdom Bacillati; phylum Actinomycetota; class Actinomycetes; order Kitasatosporales; family Streptomycetaceae; genus Streptomyces; species Streptomyces sp. 2323.1. The sequence goes on from NZ_LT907981.1 coordinate 4,677,041, forward strand.
CGGGGGCGGCCAGCCGCCCGCCCGCGTCGGTGAGCGAGAAGACACCGATGGGGGAGCGCAGATCGCCGTAGCGGTGGTCGTCGGTCCAGCCGTGCGCGGCGTTGTGCGCGCCCCAGACGGGGCCCGGCGTCCAGTCGTCCGAACCCTCCGCGCGGGTGTAGAGGACGACACGGGACTCGAAGGAGTCCATGCCCTTGCCCGTGACGACCAGAACCTGTCGGGAATTGGCCGGTATCCGCTTCCTGGCGGCTTCGCTGAGGCCGGGGATCTGCCGCCCGGCGGGACCGTTCGGTGCGGCGTTCGGGGCGGTTTTCGGCGCGGCCGCGGGAGTACGTGGCGTGTCCGGGCCGGAAGCCGTCGTGGACGTGGTGCTCTTGGCGTCGGTCCCGCCACTGTGGTCGTCCCCCGAGGCCGGCCACGCCCACAGGGCGGTGCCTACCAGGGTGGAGAGGGCGAGACCGCTCACGGCCTTGCTGCGCCGGGACAGTCTCGTCCGCGCGCGGCACTGAGCGTGGCGGGCCATGGCTGGCGTCTCCTCAAGTACGGACGGCGGTCTGCCCCCGGGCTTTCCGTAGTTCTTCACAGGGGCACTCCCTGTCATAAAAAGGGCAATCTGCACCCTACCGCGTCAGCATCGGTGCGCCTCCGCTGGCTCAGGCGCCCCCCGGGGAACGCGAGCGCGAAGCGGCGGGAAGTGGGGTCCATTGGTGGGTAATTGACGAGCCGTCGACGGGCCGGGGGCGCGGTCGGGGCGCGGACCGCGCTGGTGGCGGGGCCTCGCCCGGCCGGGGGACGAAGATGGCTCGATCTGATGCAGAATCAGGGCGGGCACGGGGCTGTACGGCCGTTCGGCACGCTTATGGCGGAGCGGCGCGGCGCGCCGCGGGAGCCCGTCGCGGGGGCGCGTCCGGGGCACCTCCGGGAGATCGGTGACGGCACGATCCCCGAGACGGGTGACGGCGCGGGGCGACCGGCTCCCCCACTACTCCGCCGGTGCGGTGTCCTGACGGGACGTGAGGTGGACGCCGGCCGCGACGGTCGCGGCGGCCACCAGGCCCGCGGCCGGCACCGCCGCGCGCCCGGCGAAGGTGCACGCCAGGACCAGCAGCGCCGACACCGGCAGCACCAGCTGCTGGGCCGTGCCGCGCTTGTGGTGCCGGGAGTGGATCAGCCACACCGTGCACAGGAACAGCGCGCCCGGCACCGTCACACACGCCGCCGCCCCGTACGCCGACAGGTCCGCCCTGCCGACCGACTCCCGCACCGCGACCTCGATGCCCGCGCCGATCGCGGCCGCCGAGCCGAACACGAGGTAGTGGCCGTAGCCCCACAGGAACGCCTGACGGTTCGTGCGCAGGTGGCGGTGGATGGGCACCGCGAAATAGATCCAGTACGCGGCGAAGACCAGCAGCAGTCCGCCGCCCGCGATCGGCAGCAAGCGGCCCGGCGCGTCGTGCGCGTCCAGCGCCGACTGCACGGCGAGCGTGGCCGCCGCGATCGTCTCGCCCAGCACGATGATGGTGAACAGGCCGTAGCGCTCCGCGATGTGACGGGCATGCCAGCTCGTCTGCCAGCCCCGCTCGGCCAGACCGGGGACGGCCAGTTCCAGCGCTCCGACGAGGACGAACACCAGGGGCACGGCCCCCTTCGGCAGGAGCAGCAGCCCCAGCCAGCCGACCTGGCACACCGTCACCCCCAGGGCGTAGTACAGGGCGGTGCGCCGCTCGGGGCCCCGGCTGCCGTACGCGGCCCGCAGCCACTGGGTGACCATCGCCAGCCGCATCACCACGAACCCGCACCACACGAGGGTGAAGTCGCTCTCGAAGGCCCTCGGCACGCCGGCGGCCAGGATCAGCACCCCCGCCATCTGGACCAGCGTCACCACGCGGTAGAGCGGGTCGTCGGTGTCGTACGCCGAGGAGAACCAGCTGAAGTTCATCCAGGCCCACCAGATGGCGAAGAAGAGCATCAGGTAACCGGCGAGGCCGTGCCCCGGATGCCCCTCGGCCAGCGCATGAGCCAGCTGGCGGCCCGCCTGGGCGATCGCCACGACGAAACACAGGTCGAAGAAGAGCTCCAGCGGGGTGGCGGCGCGGTGCTCCTCGTCGCGTCGGCGTGCCCGCATGGGGACCGGCACCTCGGCTCCTCTCGTCGGCCGGAGCGGCCGCCCTCAGTACAGCGCGGGCGGCCCGCGGCGCCAATGAGGGGAGCGGGTGTGTCGGACGGGGGCGGCGGCTACTCGGCGACCGCGTCCACGATGGAGGGGAAGGCCGAGGTCGGCAGCACCCGGGTCAGCCGGAAGCCTTCGGCCGACAGCAGGGTCGCGAACTCCTCCGCGGTGCGCTCCTTCCCGTCGACCACGGCCATCATCGCCACGTCCAGGGTCTTGCCGAAGTGCGGCGCGTTGCCCGGCGGCAGTACGGAGTCGATGACCAGCAGCCGGCTACCGGCCGCCATCGCCTGACGGCAGCTGCGCAGGATGCGCCGACAGGCCTCGTCCGGCCAGTCGTGCAGGACCTGCTTGAGGACGTAGATGTCACCGCCCTCCGGTACGGACGCGAAGAAGTCGCCCTCCTGGACGCGCCAGCGGTCCTTCAACTCGTCGCCGTCCAGGAGGTGGTGGGCGAGCGGCGGCGCCTGGTCGAAGAGCACGCCGGTCAGTTGTGGATGGCGGTGCAGCACGGCGCGCAGCAGTCCACCGCGGCCGCCGCCGACGTCCACGACGGTGGCGCCGGTCGCGGGGAACGGATAGACCGCCGCCACCGCCTCGTCGACCGGTGCGGACAGCGACGACATCCCGTCGTCGAAGAGCCGGCGGGCGTCCGGGTCCGACTGCAGATGCGTGAAGAGGGGCGCCCCGTAGAGCCGCTCGAAGGAGGTGCCGCCCTCCCGGACCGCCTCGGGCAGATCGGCCGAGGTCCGCCGGAAGAGGTCGTCGGTCATCATCATGATTGCGTGGTGCAGCGAGTCGGGGACGCCGGTACGCAGCAAGGCGGCGGCGGGCGTCAGCTGGAAGGCCCCCGCGGTGTCCTCCCGGAAGATGCCGCGGGTGGCGAGGTAGCGCAGCACGCGGCGCAGGTGCGGGGCGTGGGTGCCGGTGGCGGCGGCCAGCTGCTCGGCGGTGCGCGGGCCCTCGGCGAGGTGGTCGGCGATACGGTGCTGCGCCGCGGTGCGCAGGGCGGCGGAGAAGAGGTGGCCCATGGCCTGGTCCATCAGGTGAGCCGTGAGGTCGCGGGGCTCGCCGGTCGTTCGGTCGGGGGAAGTGGCCAACGTCAGCCTCCAGTCAGCGGCTTGGGCTTGCTGGTCCCGGTCGCAGGGGGTGATCCACGGTTGCAGCCGCGCGCTCCGGTGTCACGGGCGGGCTCCGGGTCAAGCGCGAAGTCCGGCCAGGGGAGCATGGGGTGCCGGGCCCTTGGTGGTCGGCCTGGGCCCTAAGGGACGGATCCGGGGGATGCCAGGGATCCGGCCTCGATGAGGCGCGGCCGTTCGTGGTCGAATGCGCGTATGAGCGACAGCGACACGACAGGCACGACCAGCCCGAACGATGACGCCGAGCACCGCAACGACTCCGCCGCGGCGGCCGCCCCGGCCGCCGTCCTGGCCCCGCTCGACGACCGCCTCGCGGACCTCGTAGCCCTCTACGAGGACCTGCACCGGCATCCCGAACTCGGCTTCCAGGAGACCCGTACGGCCGCCGAGGCCGCCCGCCGGCTGACCGCATCCGGCTATGACGTCACCACCGGCATCGCCGGGACCGGCGTCGTCGGCGTGCTGCGCAACGGACCGGGGCCCGTGGTCCTGCTGCGCGCCGACATGGACGCGCTGCCCGTCACCGAGAACTCCGGTCTGGACTACGCCTCCACGGTCCCCGGCCGGATGCACGCCTGCGGGCACGACGTCCATGTGACGTGTCTGCTGGGCGCCGCCGATCTGCTCGCGGCGGGCCGCGACCACTGGTCCGGCACGCTGATCGCGCTCTTCCAGCCCGCCGAGGAGGTCGGCGGCGGCGCCCGCGCCATGATCGACGCCGGCCTCTACAGCAAGGGCCTGATACCCACCCCCGAGGTGGTGCTGGCCCAGCATGTCGCGCCGCTCGCCGCCGGGCTGATCGCCTACTGCCCCGGCCCCTGTATGGCGGCGGCCGACACTCTGGAGATCACCTTCCACGGCTCCGGCGGCCATGGCTCGCGGCCCGAGACCACCGTCGACCCGATCCTGATGGCCGCGTCCTTCGTCCAGCGGGTGCAGTCCGTGGTGGCCCGCGAGGTCGCGCCGAAGGACCGGGCGGTGGTCACCGTCGGCTCCTTCCACGCCGGCGACTCCGCCAACGTCATCCCCGACCGGGCTGTTGTCCAGCTCAGCATCCGCACCTTCGACGATGCGGTGCGCAGCGCCGTGCTGGCCGCCGTCGACCGCATAGCCCGGGCCGAGGCCGCCGCCTCCGGTGCGGACCGCGCCCCCGAGACCGTGGCCCTGGACACCTTCCCCGTCACCGTCAACGACTCCACGACGCTGGGGCAGGTCAACGACGCTTTCACCGAACTCTTCGGTGCGCAACGGCTGTTCCCGTACGAACCCGCCACTGGCAGCGAGGACGCCGGACTCCTGGCGACCGCCGCCGGGGCACCGCTGTACTACTGGTGGCTGGGCGGCTGGGACCCGGAGGAGTTCCATACGGCGCTGGCCGCCGGCCGGCTGGCGCAGGACATCCCGTCGAACCACTCGCCGCACTTCGTACCGGTGGTCCGGCCGACGCTGACCATGGGGGTGGAGGCGTTGACGGCGGCGGCGCTCAATCAGTTGGGGGCGTTGGCGGGGGGATCGGGTGGGTTGAGGGGCGGATTGGAGACGGGGGTGGGCTGGGTGTGACGGACGTACCGGAGACGGTGGGCGGGGCGGGCCGAGGGCCGTACCGGAGACGGTGGGCGGGCTGGAGTCCGCGGCCGCACTGGAGTCTGCGGCCGCGCCGAAGACGGCGGAAGCTCCTGTGAGGCAGGTCGGCCTATCGGCCCCCGGCGGCTCGACGGCGGTCGTTTGACCTTGTCCTTGGGGGAAGCCCCAGCATCGGCTGTGCCGGGCGAGCGCCCGGTACGAGGAGGACGGACGGGTGGATGGACGGGGCGACGGACGGGTGGACGGGGGCGCGGAGATGACGCCGTACGAGGACGGTCAGTTGCTGACCATCGGGGCGTTCGCGCGGGCCTCGCGGCTCTCGCCGAAGGCGCTGCGCCTCTACGACGAACTCGGCCTGCTGACCCCGGCTCGTGTCGACCCGCACAGCGGCTACCGCCACTACGCCCCGGTTCAGCTGGAGCGGGCCCGGCTGGTGGCCTGGCTGCGCCGGCTCGGGATGCCGCTGGCCCGCATCCGTGAGGTGTGCGAGCTGGCCCCGGCCGCGGCGGCCGGGGCGGTCGCCGCGTACTGGGCGCAGGTCGAGGCCGACACCGCGGCCCGCCGGGATCTGGCCGCCTTCCTCGTCGATCAGCTGAAGTGGAAGGACACCGACATGACCGCACCCCGTACGCCCCTGACGATGCGCAGCGCCGCCCTGACCGACCGGGGACAGGTACGCCCGGCCAACCAGGACGCGGCCTACGCGGGACCGCGGCTGCTGGCCGTGGCCGACGGCTACGGCCCGCGCGGCGGCCCGGCCGCCACCGCCGCGATCGATGCCCTCAAGGTCCTGGAACACCAGGACCCGACCTCGGAGGACCTCCCGGGCGCTCTGGAGGAGGCGGCCCGTCGCGCCCACCGCGCCGCCCCCTCGGCGGACGAGTCGACCGGCAGCACCCTCACCGCGCTGCTGCGCTCCGGCAGCCGGCTGGCGCTGCTGCACATCGGGGACTCCCGCGCCTATGTCCTGCGCGACTCCGGCCTCTTCCGGATCACCCACGACCACAGCCTGGTCCAGTCGCTGATCGACGAGGGCCGGCTCACCCCCGAGGAGGCTCCCGCACACCCGCAGCGCGCCCTGTTGCTGCGCTCGCTCGACGCGGACACCGAGTTCACCCCGGATGTGCAGCTGCTCGAAGCACGGCCCGGGGAGCGCTATCTGCTGTGCACCGACGGCCTGACCGGAGTGCTGCCGGCCGAGACGATCCAGGACGTGCTGACCGCGGCCGACACCCCCGACCAGGCCGTACGGGAGCTGATCCGCCTGGCTCACGAGGCGGGAGCGCCGGACAACGTGGCCTGTGTGGTGGCGGAGATGACGGCGGCGTAGGGCAGCGGCGTAGGGCAACCGAGGGGCGCGTCGGCCGGCCTCTCCAGCCGGCCGCCGCGCTCCCGGCCCGTCCGTCCGGGCGGGGATGTCGGCCGTTCACTCCATGGCGCCGGGCCGCGCGGCCGGTCCGCGATGAGCAGCCGCGCCCACCACCCCGCCCCTAAGGCCCCTATGGCACGTAAGGCCCGTAAGGCCCCTAAGCCAGCCCCTTCAACATCCCCTTGAAGTAGAGCTGCGGCAGGCCGTAGCGCTTGAGGAACCACATGTCGGTGCGTTCCCGGGTGGTGTCGAGGAAGGGGATCGAGGGGGTGTGCTGCAGGTCGTAGTCGAACTCGGCGAGCAGCATCTTGTGCCGGGCGGTGACCAGGGGGCAGGAGGTGTAGCCGTTGTAGCGGGCGGTGGCGGGGCGTCCGCGCAGTCCGGCGAGGAGGTTGGCGACGACGACCGGGGCCTGCTTGCGGATCGCCGCGCCCGTTTTGGACGTCGGCAGATGGGCGACGTCACCGAGGGCGAACACGTTCGGGAAATCCGGGTGTTGGAGGGTTTCCCGGTCGGTCTTGACGTATCCGTGCGGGGAGGCAGGGTCGGCGAGCGGGCCGTCGGCCAGCCATGCGGGGGCGCGCTGCGGCGGTACGGCGTGCAGCAGGTCGTAGTGCACGGTCTCGGTCTTGCCGGTGCCGTGGTCCGTGATCTCCGCCTCGCGCGCGGCGCCGTCGAGGCCGGTCATCTCGGAGCTCAGCCGCACCTCGATGCCGTACCGCCGGGCCGTCTCCGTCAGCGCGCGGTCGAAGACCGGCACCTTGAACATCGCGGGCTCCGGGAGCACCAGGATGGTGCGGATGGCGTCCAGTACGCCGCGCTTGCGCCAGTGGTCGGCCGCCAGATACGCGATCTTCTGCGGGGCGCCGCCGCATTTGACCGGCCCGGACGGCATGGTGAACACCGCCGTACCGCTCCGCATCCGGCGGATCAACTCCCAGGTGAGCGGGGCGAGATCGGGCCGGTAGTTGCTGCTCACCCCGCCGTGGCCGAGCGCCGCGGACAGACCGGGCACGCCGTCCCAGTCGAGCTGGAGGCCGGGGGCGAGGACCAGCCGCCCGTAGGAGAGGACCCGGCCGGAGGCGGTGGTGACCGTCCGCGCGGTGGGGTCGACGGCGGTGGCGCGCTCGCGCAGCCAGCGCACCCCTGGCGGTATGACGTCCGCCTCGGTGCGCAGCGAGGCGCGCAACGGGGCCTGGCCGCCGCCGACCAGCGTCCACAGGGGCTGGTACCAGTGTGTTTCGGAGGGCTCCAGCAGCGTGACGTGCCGGATGCCGGCACGTCGTAACCGGGCGGCGACCGTGATGCCTGCGGTGCCGCCGCCGACGATCAGGACCTGGTGGTGGGACGGGGCGGCGGATGCCGGAGCCATGTGTACCTCCTGGAGGGTGGGTGGAAAGGGATGCGTCGATACGGGGCGGGCCGGGGTCATGGCGCCCAGAGGTGCGGGAGGGCGACGGCCGCCATCGCGACGGCGAGGACGGTGACGAGGCCGGCGAAGGCCGTGTTCAGGGCCTGCGGGCGCAGGCGGGCGGTGAGGCGGTTGCCGAGGTTGCTGCCGACCGCAGCGCAGGCCGCGAAGCCGGCCAGCAGCGGCCAGTCCAGGGTGCCGGTGCCGGCCCGGGTGCCCAGCGCGGTCAGTGAGTTGATGAGGATGACGAGGAGCGAGGTGCCTATGGCGACCGGCATCTCCAGGCCCAGGACCAGGGTGAGGGCCGGTACGACGACGAAGCCGCCGCCGACCCCGAAGAACCCGGTGAGCAGCCCGACGGCGGAGGCGGTCGCGGCTACGCGGGCGGGGCGGGTGCGCGTGTGGGTGGGGCTGGTGTGTACGGGGGCGGCGGCCGTAGTCCGGGGGGCCCGTAGGGGGTCAGCCTGTACGGGATCCGGTACCGGGGCGAGATGCGGGGGTTCCGCCGAGGGCCTGGCATCGTCCGCCGTCCGTGGCAAGGGCTCCCCCGAGGGCTTGGCACCGTCCGCTGTCCGCGAGGAGGTTTCCCCCGAGGGCCCGGCATCATCCGTCGCCCGCCGCTCGGGTACCCCTAAGGGCTTGGCGCCCACCCCCGCCCGCCGTGGGCCCCGCCCCCGTAACAGCAGCATCGCCGCCACCACGAGCATCAGGCCTGCGAATGCCGCCATCAGCACCGTGGGGTCCAGGGCCGCGCTCCACCGGGAACCGAGGTAGCTGCCGGCCGTGCCCAGCGCCCCGAAGGCCGTACCGGCCGCCCAGCGGACGCGTCCGGCACGGGCATGGCACACCAGCCCGGTCACCGCGCCGGCCGTGACGACGACCAGCGCGCCCGCGGTCGCCTCGTGCGGCGACTGCCCCAGCAGATAGACCAGCGCGGGCACTGCCAGCACCGAACCGCCGCCGCCCAGCGCGCCCAGCAGCAGCCCGATCAGCAGCCCGCACGGCAGCGCCGCGACGGCTATGAGGACGGACACGAGGCCCGCGGTGCCAGGGCGACGGCCCGGCTGGTGTCGGACCACTCCGCGACGAAGGTGAACCGGTCGCCGCGGACCACCGTCTCGCGCCACTCCACCGGCCGTTCCCCGGCCCGCCCCAGCCGCTCGATGGCGAACGCGGGCTCCCGGTCGGCCAGTCCCAGCAGCCACGCCTGCCGTATGTCCGGCAGGAAGGGATGGATCCGCTCCTTGCCGCCGGTGACCTTCACCCCGCAGCGCCGGGTCAGCTCCCCGTAGAGCGAGGTGTGCCCGAAGTCGGCGTCCAGCAGCGGCTCGGCGACCTCGGCGGGCAGATACGCGGTGTCGTGGGCGAGCGGTTCGCCGTCCGCGAGCCGCAGCCGTTCCAGGACGATCAGCGGCGCATCCGGGATCAGCCCTAGGTGCCCGGCGATCGTCCCCTCTTCGGTCCGCTCCAGCCGCAGCACCTCGCTGCGTTGCTCCACGCCCTGGCCCTCCAACTCGCGGAAGAGGCTGTAGAGGGAGCCCAGCGGCTGCTGTATGTGGCGGGTGCCGAGCCGGCTGGCGCGGCCGCGTTCGGCGATCACCAGGCCGTCGGCGCGCAGCTTGCGCAGCGCCTCGCGGACGGTGTGCCGGCTGACCCCGTACTCGCCGGTGAGCCGGTGCTCGGCCGGGAACTCCTCGTGGAACGCGCCGGCTTCCATCCTACGGCGCAGATCGGCGAAGAGCTGCGCCCACAGGGGCAGCGGCGAGGCCCGGTCCAGGGGGCGCGGCTCGTGCGCGCCGTCCGGCGGCTCGGTCGTCATGGTGGTTCCTCCGCGGACTGACGAGGTGGGGGCGGGGACGCCGAATCGGCTGATACAGGGTCATATCGCTTGACGGGCAGTCGGCCTCGGCTTGTCGCCCGCCCTCGGCGTACCTAATGTACGTACATCCGTGCATCCGCACAACGCACCCTGCCCGGACGGGTCCCGGCCCGGCCGCCGGACGGGCCCGCACACTCTGGAGGCCGACCGTGCACTTCGCGCAGTACTACCTCGACTGTCTGTCCCAGGCGTCGTACCTGATCGGCGACGAGACCACCGGACGGGCCGTGCTCGTCGACCCGCGCCGCGATACCGACGAATACGTACGTGATGCGGAAGCCGCCGGTCTGCGCATCGAACTCGTCGTCGAGACGCACATTCACGCCGACTTCCTCTCCGGGCACCTCGAACTCGCCCGTGCCACCGGCGCCACCGTCTGCTTTGGTGAGGCCGCCGAAACCGGCTTCCCCATACGGCGGTTAAGGGACGGCGAGCGCATCCTGCTCGGTGGAGACGACGGCGACGGGGTCACCCTCACCGTCCTCGCCACCCCTGGCCACACCCTTGAATCCATCTGCCTGGTCATCCGCGAACACCCCGACGACGAGGTGCCGTTCGGTGTGCTGACCGGCGACACCCTCTTCGTCGGCGATGTCGGCCGCCCCGATCTGCTGTCCGCCGCCGGGCACTCACCGGAGGGCATGGCCGCCCGGCTGCACCACTCCCTGCACACCAAACTGCTGGCCCTCCCGGACGCGACCCGGGTCTTTCCCGCACACGGCGCCGGATCCGCCTGCGGCCGCAGTCTCTCCACCGAGACCAGCTCCACCATCGGCGACCAGCGGCGTCTCAACTACGCCCTGCAGCCCATGCCGGAGGCCGACTTCGTGCGGCTGGTCACCGCGGGACAGCCCGCAACCCCCGGCTACTTCGCCCACGACGCGGCCCTCAACCGCGACGGCCACCCCCTCCTGGAGCCCGGCCCGCCGGCAGCCCTCACCCTGGACGAGGCCCTCGCGGCCCGCGACCGGCAGGGCGCCGCCCTCCTCGACTGCCGCCCGCTGACCGCCTACACCCGCGCACACCTGGCCGGTTCGTTCCATACGAGCCTGGACACGCGGTTCGCGGAGTACACCGGCAGCGTGCTCGCCCCGGGCACCCCGATCGTCCTGCTCGCCGACCCCGGCGCGGAGCAGGAGGCCCGCCTCCGCCTCGCCCGCATCGGTTACGACCATGTTCTTGGCCATCTGCCTGACCCTGCGGCCGTACTGGAGCGTTGTCCTGCGCTCATCCGCCGGAGCCGTCGCATCCGCTATGAGGAACTGGTGGGGGAGCAGGGCTGGGTGAGCGGCGGGGGGTCGGGTGGCGGAGCGCCGGGTGGGGGAGGGCCGGTGGAGGAGAAGCCGGCTGGCGAGGAGGTGGGTGCCGAGGAGGCGGGCGGCTCGGAGGTGTCCGGTGAGGTGTTGGGCGGCGTTGAGGTGGTCGATCGCGAGCCGGGCGGTCGTGAGGCGTGCGGTGGTGAGCCGGGTGGTGGCGAGCCGGGTGGTGGCGAGCCGGGCCGTGGCGAGCCGGTGGGCCGTGGGGCAGCCGGCCGTGGCGTGGGTGGCGCGTGGTCGACTGCTGTCCAGCTGATCGATGTCCGCAATCCGGCCGAGTACGGGGCGGGGGCCCTCCCCGGAGCCCGCAACATCCCGCTGGCCGGCCTCCGGCACCGCATCGGCGAACTGGACCCGGACCGTCCGGTGGTCCTGTACTGCCGCAGCGGCAACCGGTCGGTGATCGCGGCGGCCCTGCTGGAGGCGCACGGGTTCGGCGACGTGTGCGATGTGTTGGGGGGCTACGAGGCGGTGGCGACGGACGCGGCGTGAGCGGCGCCGGAGGGGCCGGCGGACGATACGGCCTCGGCCGTCTCGGCCGCCTCCGCCGTCTTGGCCCCTCCAACTGTCGCGGCCGCTTCGGCTGTCCCGACCCATCAGCTATCTCGTCCCCTTCAGCTGTCTCCGCCGCCTCGGCCGACCTGCGAACTCTCCGTCCCGGTCGCTGCGGCCTGGCCTGTGGGCGTTTCCGTCCCAGTCGCCCGGACCCGCCCCGTGGGCGCTCCCGTCCCAGCCGCCCGGCCTGCCCCGCGGGGGCCACGACCCCATCCGCCCCGGCCTGCCCTGTACGGCCCCCAACTCAGCCGCTCCGGTGGCCGCCCCTGCCCCGGCCGGCCCGGCGGCGTAGGCGCTTGCGCACCCGGGGGACCAACAGCGTGAGGACGAGGACCGCGGCGCCGGCCAGGCAGGCGGCGGCGGGGAGCGCCAGCGCCGGGCGGGCGCCGCTGCCCGTTCCGGCCCCGGTGACGCTGCCCGTTCCGCCGGCCCCGGCGCCCGCCCCGGCGCCGGTGACGGCGAGCCAGATCCCCGCCGTCGCGGTCAGCGCCGCCTTCGTCACCCCGGACGCCTCGCCCGCCCGCTCGCGGCGTACGACCGCCTGGGTGCCGGTGAGAGCCAGCCCGCCGGCCACGCCCAGCGCCCCCGCGGCACCCGTCGACGCGATCAACAGCGCGGCGGCGCCGGTACCGTACGCGGCCCACCCCAGCGCGGCCGCGGCGAGGGCCAGACAGCCGGCCATCACCGGCACGGCGGCCGCGGGGCGCACCCGGCCGGCCGCCGGGCCGCCGACCGCCAGCACGACGGCGGGCGCAAGAAACGCCACCCCCGCATCCCGCACCGACCACCCCTGCTCCCGCTGGAGCACCCACGGCACCACGTACAACAGCGCCACGGTCGTGGAGTTGGCGACCGCCCCGCCCGCGGTCAGCGCCACGTACGGGCGGTTGCGGAACAGCGCAAGGTCCACCAGCGGCGCGGGGGAACGCCGTTCGGCCCGTACGAAGAGTGTGCCGAGCGCCGCCACACCCATCGCCCAGCCCCAGGCCGCGGGATGCTCCAGCCAGCGGACGAGGCAGACGAGAGCGCCCGTGGCGGCGGCCGCGCCGGCCGTGTCGAAGCGCCGCCGGGCCTGCGGATCACGGGACTCCGTCGCCCGGCGGGCGCACAGAGCGGCGGCCAGGGCGAGGGGTACGGTCAGCCAGAAGACCGCCCGCCAGGAGACGGACCGGGCGAGCACCCCGCCGAGGAACGGGCCGCAGACGGTGGCCAGTCCGGCCAGCCCCAGTGCCCGGCCGGTCGCCCGTCGCCCGTGCCCCGGCGGACAGGCATGGGTCAGCAGAGCCAGCCCGGCCGGCATGAGCAGTGCACCGCCCGCACCCTGGAGCACCCGCGCCGCCACCAGCAGCGGCAGCGACGGCGCGAGCGCGCACAGCGCGGCGGCGACACCGAAGAGCGCCGTGCCGAGCGTCAGCATCCGGCGCCGCCCGTGGAGGTCGCCGAGGCGTCCGGCCACCGGCATCAGGGAACCGGCGGCGAGGAGATAGCCGCTGACGATCCAGGGGGTGGCGGCCGCGGAACCGTGCAGCTCGTCGCGGACGACGGGGAGCGCCGGATTCAGTGCGAAGGCGTCCAGTTGAACGCAGCAGGCGCCGGTGGCGAGGGCGGCCTGTGCCCAACGGGCCGGCGGGCCCAGGCGCGGGCGCTGTGCGGATGGGGGCATGACGGGCATCGAGCCGCCTCTCAGGTGCCCTCCCAGGACATGCGGGAGGGAAACGGGAAAAAGAAAAGGGGTGAGAGGGGATGGAGTGCACCGGAGAGGGGCATGAGTGCCGGGGCGGGCAGCGCGCACGGCCGGAGGAATCCCGGGCGGTGCTCCGGGGCCGGAATGGTGTGCCGGGGCCGGGGCGAGGTGCCGGCGAAGTCCGCGGCGAGGAGCCGGGAGGGTCCGGCACGAGGCGCTGCCGCGCCGGTGCGGGAAGGGCGGGCGCGGGCCCGTACAACGGACGTTCAGCGATCGTTGATCGGCGATCTCCAAGCTGGTCCGCATGTTGCACCGTGTGACTTCAGAGCATGCAGATGACGCCAGAGAACTGCAAGAGCCGCAGGCGTCGCGGATCGCCCTCACCTGGAACGGAGAGCCCGGACGCCAGGAGGAGCTGACGCACGGCATGCTCCTCGACCAGGCCGTGCGAGCCGCGGCCGCGCTCAGCCGGCTCGGGGTACGGGCCGGTGACCGGGTCGCGGTGCACCTGCCGCTGGTGCCCGAATCGGTGATCGCCACGCTCGCCTGCGGGCGGTTAGACGCGATACGCACCACGCTGCCGGTCTCGCTGACGGTGCCCGAACTGGTCGCGCGGACCCAGGAGTCCTCCGCCCGGGTGCTGATCACGGCCGATGCGGCGTTCTGGGACGGGGCGGTACGTCCGGTGAAGGCGCTGCTGGACCATGCGCTGGCACGGGGTGCGGCCTCGGGCGGTGTACCGGACCGGAAGGTGCTGGTGGTGAACCGGTGCTCGCGCCCGGTCTCCTGGAAGCCGGGCCGCGATCAGTGGTGGCACGAGGCCCTGGGCATGCCGACTGTTCCCTGCTGACGAACGGCCGCCCCAGGGGGCATGGCGCGGGTAACCGGGGCCGGGGGTAGTTTCTGGGGCCCGCAGCCGAGCGGGGCGCGGGCCGGGCGATCGCAGCCGAGGCGGGTGCGAGCCCGGCATTCACGGCTGAGGCAGGTGCGAGCCAGGCGGCCACGGCCGGGGGCGGCCGCAATCCTGGCGGACGGGCCCGGCGCCGATCATGCCGCGGCCGGCGCGGGCCCGCCGACCACGGCCGAGCCAGCCGGAGCTCCGGCCGCCGTGACCGAGGCAGGCGCGGCCAGGAGACCAGAAGAGGCCCCGCGTGGCTCGGGCGGCGCAGTCCTGGCAGGCACGGCCTCGTTCGTCGCCCTCACCTGCGGAGGAGGCGCGCGGACCTCGTCCGCGGACGGGGAGCGGCCCTCACCCACTAAGGCCACAAAACAGGACCACTGCCCTATATCCACCTAGCGTGGGCTCCGTGCCACAGCCATCAGACGCCCCAGCAGCCTCGGGAGTGGACCCGGGGGACATAGCGGCGCCGCCCCGGCCCAGGTCCCTGGCGGTCCGCGCGACGTTGATGGGCTCGGTCGCCGCGCTCCTGCTGAGCGCCGCCATCGTCCTGGGCAGCCGTATGCTGCGGGACTTCGACTCCGCACTGCTCCCCTACGCCGTGGCCACGGTCTTCCTCGCCTTCGGCATCGCCTACCGCTGCACCGTCCGATGCAGCGATCCGGCCGCCAGCCGTCTCCACTGGCCGCCCCGCCCCGCCCTCTTCTCCATGGACACACGCTCCAGGGAAGACGCCACCAGAGCGGAAATATCCAGCGCAGACGCCCCACCCGCGGATGTCTCAATCGCAGGCGCCCCAAGCACAGGCGCCCAAAGCACAGGCGTGGCAAGCGCAGAGATCCCAAAGTCAGAAATCCCAAGCGCGGACGTCTCCAGGGAAGGCAGCCCCAGGCAACGCAGCCCCAGGCAAGGCCTCGCCAGCGTCGGCAGCCGCGACGAAAGACCCTCCGAGGAGGATCTCCGCAACCTCCCCGAAGAAGACCTCCGCCAGGCCTCCGCCGCGCTGCCCCGCGAGACCGCTGCCGGTCTCGGTTTCCGGAAATTCGTCGGCGCACACTCCGCCGCTCGCTGGGTCGCCCACCAACTCCTCGTCTGGGGTTGCCTCCTTGCTGTGCTCATCAGCATCCCGCTCGTCTGGGGATGGCTCACCTTCACCGCGGCAACCGGGCCCGGGCCCGGACCCGGTTATGACATGCGGATCTGGGGCTTCAGAGTCATCGGCTTCGACTCCTCCGACGTCATCGGCTGGATCGTTTTCCATGGGCTCGACCTCGCTGCCCTGTTCGTCATCGCGGGCGCCGGATACTTCCTGTGGCGACGCCTACGGGACCGTGCGGCCGCACCCGGAGCACGCGTCGCCTATGACCTTGTCCCGCTGCTCGCCCTCCTCGTCATCTCCGTCACCGGACTTCTGCTGACGTTCTCGGCGCTCTTTCTGCACGGTGGCGGCTATCGGCTCCTGGCGCTGCTGCACATGGCGTCGGTGGTGTTCACCCTCGTCTACCTCCCGTTCGGGAAGTTCTTCCACCCCGTACAGCGGTCCGGCGCGGTCGGCGGAAAGCCGTTCGCCCGCACCGCCCGGCTGGACGAATAACCCCTTCCTTGGGCCGTCGCGGGGAACTCCCCGGCTCCGCCCCGTACTTCGAGAATTCCCCGATCGGAAAGGCCGCTGCCCAATGGCTCGCCATGAGAACGCACACTCCCGCCATTCGCTCCCCGGCTCCGACCGGAATCGGCCCCACAAACGCAGCCATGCCTCGCAGAGCCCGCCGACCCGGCCCCACGACGGCCATCGCCCGCACCCCATACCCACGCACGACAAGGGCCGCTGAGCCGGGCGGAATCCGGGTACGGCCGGGTCGGACGGCCGCCCGGAGCGCTACTCGGGCGGTGGCCCGAAGCACTGCCCGCCCAGATCACTGCCTGGACGGCTACCGGGGCAGGGTCCCGCTCCCTTCTCCCGGCCAGCGGTACCTCGCCTCCGGCCCACCGGTACCCCGGCTCCCAGGCCACAGGTATCCCGCCTCCCAGGCCACAGGTATCCCGCCGAAGGGCACGGCCACCGGCGATGGCAGGATGCCGGAATGGCGACATATTCCGGGGCACCTTCGGACCACGGCCCCCCACCCCCCACACCGTGGCCGGACGGGGAATCGCTGCACGGTGAACTTCTTGCGGCGAAGGCATCGGTGTACGACCCGTGCGGATTCGTCTGTTCGCGGCCGGTGCCCGAAGCCGAGAGCGCCGAGTATGCGGCGCATGAATTCACGCTCGACGGCTCCGCCGTCAGGTTTCGGGTGGGCAAAACCACGCCGACGAAGGTCGGTCAGTTCGTCACGGTGTGGAAGCGGCGTCCCGGCGGGCCGATTGAGCCCTTCGATTCCGCGGACCCGGTCGATCTCTTCGTCATCAGCACCCGCGACGGCGAGCGGTTCGGGCACTTCGTCTTTCCGTGGGAGGTGCTCTGCGAGCGGGGCATCGTTTCCCGGAACGGCGTCGGCGGAAAGCGCGCCTTCCGCATCTATCCGCCATGGGTGGAGACCACCAGCCGTCAGGCCCGAAGTACGCAGGCGTGGCAGGTGAAGTTCTTTCTGCCGATCCCCGAGGACGGCTCCGTCGACGCGGCCCGTGCACGGGCGCTCCATCACCCGTGAGCGACGGACCCGTCGGGGAGGCTGCAGGCGGTCCCTGCCGGGCCGCCTTCCCGGATCGCGGCTTCTGCCGGCCCGCCTTCCCGTATCGGGTGCGCTGAGCACGACATCGCCCGCGGTCGCCCGCCGCCAAGGGGGCCGTGGGCAGCCCGCGCCGGTCGGTAGCCGCCTCCGGGCCGGCCGTACCCTGGAGGGGTGAGCACCACCCCCGAACACGAGTCGGCCGCCGAGCCCCAGGACGCCTCCGGCGCCGAACAGGCCGCCGAGCCCGCGGCCGCCGCACGTCCGGCCGGCAAGCCCGCGGCCCGCAAGCCCGCGGCGCGGCTGATCTTCGACGATCCGCTGAACCAGCAGTCCTCGGACGACACCGACCGCGGCTGGGGCGAGCGCCCCAGTGGCGGGGACAGCGCCGCCGACCTCGCCCGCTTCCTCGACGAAAAGCCGCCCCACCACCTCTGAGCGAGGCGACGAGGCGGCTTCGGCCGGGCCGTGCGGCGCCTGCTACTCGCGCGTCTTCTGAATGCCGATGGTGCGCGAGGGCACGGGCATCGCGCCGTTGCGCTGCGCGATCAGCGCATCGCGGATCTCCGTCAGCAGTTCGATCTCGGTCGGGCCCAGCGGGGCCTCGTCCGCAGGCTTCCTGGCCGCCTGGCGCTCCTTCCACTTGTTTATCGGAAGGATCATGAGGAAGTAGACGACCGCGGCGGTGATCAGGAACGTCAGGGCGGCGCTGAGCACGGAGCCCCAGAGGATGTAGATGCCGTCGGTGAAGGCGCCCGTCTTGGGATCCGTGGCGCAGGTCGCGGTCAGGCAGGACTGGTAATGATCGAGGTTCTGTGAGCCGAGCGCACCCACGAGGGGGTTGATGATCCCCTTCACCACCGCGTTGACGATGTTCGTGAATGCCGCACCGACGACGACCGCCACCGCGAGTTCGATGACGTTGCCGCGCATCAGGAATTCCTTGAATCCCTGCAGGACGCCCTTGCTCTCGCTCACCTGACAGCCTCATTCCTTGCTCACTACACACGGTGCACCGACGTTCAGCACCGCAACTTACGTCAGAGCAGGGCGGAGGTGTCCAGTCCTGCCGCGCCGACCGGCGACCGGCGCCAGCGTCGGTGTGGGCCGGGCGGAGGGGGCCGCTCCTGCGGTCCGGGTGGGCAGAGAGCGCGGTACCGGTGCGCCGGGCGGGCCGCCACGGGCGCACGGCAGCCGCTCTGCCACTCGCAGCAGTGTCACGTGGCGCGGCTGCCGAAGCCACTCGATCTTGGAGCATGGTCACCGCCTGCCCACGGCCGCCGGGGAGGGACAGTCGACGGCGGGAGCGCCTCGTACGGCGCCGTACGACGCGCCGCCGGCCAGTACCGCGGTGGCCGTCGCCAGTCCGGCGGCCAGCAGGCGCCGCCGCCCGGTCCGGCCCAGCCGGGGTCTGCCGCCGCCGGCCCGCACCGGTGGGAAGTGCGGCACCTCACACGGCGGGGGAGCGGGAAGCGGAGGGGAGAGGAGGTCGGAGTCGGTCGGAGGAGCGGGAGCGGACGGGGTAGGGGACATCGACATCTGGGCACCGCCTGGGGTGAGGGGTTCGGAGAACCGGCGATCACCACCGTGCCGGAGTCCGCGCCGGCCCGCTCCAGGCTGTGTACGACCCTGCCCTTGTGGACAACTCGGCCACCCCGAAGGGTGAGGCCGCGCCGCGTTACGGCAGTTCGATGCCCAGGTCCCAGCCCGCGTGGGCGTCGGTGCACAGGCAGTTGCGGGCGGCGTTGTCGGGGAGCGCGGCGACCGCGTCGAAGAGGACGTCGCGCAGCCGGTCGACGTTCTGCGCGAAGACCCGGAAGACCTCTTCGTGGGAGACGCCATGGCCGGTCTCGGTGCCCGCGTCCAGGTCGGTGACCAGCGTCAACGACGTGTAGCACAGGCTCAGTTCACGGGCCAGGACGGCCTCGGGGTGCCCGGTCATGCCCACCACCGACCAGCCCTGCGCCGCGTGCCAGAGTGATTCGGCGCGGGTCGAGAAGCGGGGGCCCTCGATGACGACGAGGGTGCCGCCGTCCACCGGCTCCCAGTCCCGGCCGCGGGCCGCCGAGAGGGCGGCCTCCCGCCCGGTGGGGCAGTACGGGTCGGCGAAGGTCAGATGGACGACGTTGGGGGTACTGCCGTCGGGCAGGGTCTCCCCGTCGAAGTAGGTCTGGGTCCGGGCCTTGGTGCGGTCCACGAGCTGGTCGGGGACGAGCAGCGTGCCGGGGCCGTACTCGGGGCGCAGGCCGCCGACCGCGCACGGGCCGAGGACCTGGCGCACGCCGAGCGAGCGCAGCGCCCACATGTTGGCGCGGTAGTTGATGCGGTGCGGCGGGAGATGGTGGCCGCGGCCGTGCCGGGGCAGGAACGCGACCTGGCGGCCGGCGATCTTCCCGAGGAAGAGCGAGTCGCTGGGGCGCCCATAAGGGGTGTCCACCGTGACCTCGGTCACGTCGTCGAGGAAGGAGTAGAACCCCGAGCCGCCGATTACACCAATCTCCGCGTCAGCCATGCCGGTCACACTATCGGGGCGCGGTGTCGTGGGGCATAAGGGTGACGCGGACGAAAGCAACCCGTAAGACAGCGGGCCCCGCCGTCGGTGACGGCGGGGCCCGGAACGCTGTGGGTCAGGCTGCGGAGCTGGTGCCCGAGCTGCTGCCGGAGGACGAGGCGGCGGGAGCTGCGGCCTTGGTCTCGGAGCTGCCGGACGAGGAGCTCGACGAGTCCGAGGAGGACGCGGTGCCGGACGAGGCGGAGGTCTTCGCGGGGCTGCTGCTGGACGACGAGCCGCGGCTGTCGTTGCGGTAGAAGCCGGAGCCCTTGAAGACGATGCCGACCGCGGAGAACACCTTCTTGAGGCGTCCGTTGCAGCTGGGGCACTCCGTGAGCGCGTCGTCGCTGAACTTCTGCACCGCCTCGAGGCCCTCGCCGCACTCGGTGCACTGGTACTGGTAGGTCGGCACTTGTCTTCCTCCTGGCACTCTCACTCGATGAGTGCTAACGACGCTCCATCTTGCAGTATTCCTGGCCATCAGTCCACCGTGACCGGCACAACGGTGACCGACTCCACGTCCGTTCAGGCGCGTGCCAGCTCCCGCTCGCGGTCCTCGGCACCGGCGCCGGCCCGGTCCGGGACGTGCTGAGTGACGGCGTCGGCACCCGCGGCCGAGCCGCGCGGCAGCAGGTGGGCGCGGAGCGCCAGCAGCACGGTGCAGGCCAGCGCCGTACCGGCCAGCGGCACCAGGAATCCGCTGCTCGGCCCGAAGCCGTCCGCGAGCTGACCGGCCGAGGTGGTCGCGGCCGCCTGGCCCAGCGCGACCGCACCGGTCAGCCAGGTGAAGGCCTCGGTCCGGGCGGCGGCCGGCACCAGCGTCTCCACGAGGGTGTAGCCGGTGATCAAGGCCGGGGCGATGCACAGGCCCACGACCAGGCCGACGGCGCCCAGCAGCGGCACCGCGGTCACCGCCCACAACGGGGTGGTGGCCAGCGCCAGCAGCCCGTAGGCGACCAGCAGCCGGCGCCGCGGGCCGACCTTCCAGGTGATCGCGCCGCAGGCGATGCCGGCGAGCATGTTGCCGCCCGCGAAGATCCCGTAGAGCACGCCGTTGATGCCGGGCTGTCCGATGTGCTGGGTGAACGCGGTCAGCGAGACCTGCATCCCGCCGAAGACGGCGCCGATGCCGAGGAACGCCACGATCAGGACGCGTACGCCGGGCACCGACAGCGCCGAGATGCGCGGCCGGTCGCCGGCCCCGGCCCGGTGCACCGCCGGCTGGCTGCGCTTCTGTGCGGCGAACAGCAGCCCGCCCGCCAGCGTCAGCGAGGCCTCGGCGATCAGTCCGGCCGCCGGGTGGATGCCGGTGCACAGCGCGGTGGCCAGCACCGGGCCGACCACGAAGGTGAACTCGTCGGTCACCGACTCGAAGGCGGCGGCCGTCGGCATCAGCGGGCTGCCGCCGAGCCGGGCCGCCCAGCGGGCCCGCACCATCGGGCCGACCTGCGGCGTCGAGGCGCCCGTGGGGACGGCCACCGCGAGCAGCGCCCACAGCGGGGCGTGCGCCAGGGCGAGGGCGATCAGGGCCGCGACGCCGGCGGCGTGCGCCAGTACGCCCGGGAGCAGCACCGCGCGCTGGCCGAAGCGGTCGGCGAGCCGGCCGCTCTGCGGGGCGAACAGCGCCATCGAGACGCCGGTGGTGGCGGAGACCGCGCCCGCGGCGCCGTACGAGCCGGTGGTGGACTGGACGAGCAGCACGATGCCGATCGTCAGCATGGCGAAGGGCTGCCGGGCCAGAAAGCCGGGCAGCAGGAATGTCCATGCACCAGGGGTGCGGAGCAGTGATCCGTAACCGGAACGGGAGTCCTTGACCGCGGATGCCACGGCCGGGCCTTTCTGCCGCCTGGTAGCGCGCCACCCGCGAGGTCGTCACGGATACGCGCCGAGAGCTGTCCTCTCGCGCAGGACCGAGTGATACCGCGTGGTCCGCACCGGAGAGGTGGCTGCGTGTGGCAGAGGACCGCGGCCGCCGAGCGGTCGCGCCAGCTCTGCGTCAGGCAGAGTTGGTTCGTCTATGTGCCTCTTCATACTACAGGCCGCAGCGCGGGAAGCCCTGGGATCAGGCAGGGCTTCCCGGGAATTTCCTTAGGATCCGTGGAGATGTGCAGCACATTTCCGGGTCCGTGGCCGCTCAGCGTGAGCCGTGCCGCCGCCCCGGGGAGCCGTGGATGCCCAGCCAGCCGGCCAGCTTGCCGCCCTGGGAGACCGCCTGCAGCCGCCGCTCGGCCGCGTCGCGCACCGGGTCGGTGGCGACCACCAGCAGCTCGTCGCCGCGGCGCAGCACCGTCGTGGGCGCGGGGACGAAGCTGGTGCCGTCCCGTACGACGAGGGTGACCGCGGCGCCCGCGGGCATCCGCAGCTCGCCGACCTCGACGCCGTGCATACGGGACGTCGGACCGATGGTGGTCGACAGCAGATGGCCGCGCAGCCGCTCCAGCGGCGCCGATTCGATGCCCAGGTCGGCGGCCTCCTCGCCGTCGCCCAGCCGCAGCCGCCGGGCGAGCCAGGGCAGCGTCGGCCCCTGGACGAAGGTGTAGATGACGACCAGCACGAAGACGATGTTGAAGACCCGCTCGCTGCCGGGCACATGGGTCACCATCGGGATGGTCGCCAGCACAATCGGGACCGCACCGCGCAGCCCGGCCCAGGACAGCAGGGTCTTCTCCTGCCACGGCATCCGCCACGGCAGCAGCGAGACAAATACGGACAGCGGCCGGGCCACGATCGTCAGGATCATGCCGATCAGCAGCGCGGGCACGATGTCGTCGAGCAGGTTGTGCGGGGTCACCAGCAGACCCAGCAGGACGAACATGCCGATCTGGCCGATCCAGCCGAGGCCTTCGGCGAAGCCGCGGGTGGCCGGGGCGTGCGGCAGCTTGGCGTTGCCGAGGATCACCGCGGCCAGATAGACGGCGAGGAAACCGGAGCCGTGTGCCAGCGCACCGGCCGCGTAGGCGGAGACCGCGATGGCCATGACGGCGATCGGGTACAGACCGGACGCGGGCAGCGCGACGTGCCGCATGGCGTAGGCGCCGAGCCAGCCTATGGCCAGTCCGATGGCGGCGCCGATCAGCAGCTCCAGGGCGATCGTGCCGAGCAGGACGTACCAGGGGCCGACCCTTCCCACGGCGGAGAAGGCGACGACGAGGATGACGACGGGGGCGTCGTT
Source organism: Streptomyces sp. 2323.1 (assembly GCF_900221035.1). NCBI lineage: Bacteria > Bacillati > Actinomycetota > Actinomycetes > Kitasatosporales > Streptomycetaceae > Streptomyces > Streptomyces sp. 2323.1. Next base: position 4,699,441 of record NZ_LT907981.1, read on the forward strand.
GAAGCCGGATTCGGCCTCCAGGATGCCGGTCAGCCGGGCCGGCAGCGGCACGTTGCGCAGCACGGAGAAGACGGCCGCGGCGTCGGTGGAGGAGACCACGGCGCCGATCAGCAGCGCCTGGCGCCAGTCGAGTCCGGCCAGGTAGTGCGCGCCGGCCGCGGTGACCCCCACGCTCACCGCGACGCCGACCGTCGACAGCGCCGCCGCCCGTGGCAGGGCCGGTTTGATCTCTTTCCACTTGGTGCCCAGGCCGCCCTCGGCGAGGATCACGACCAGCGCGGCATAGCCGAGGAGTTGGGTCAGTCCGGCGTTGTCGAAGACGACGCCGCCGGGGCCGTCCTGCCCTATGGCGATGCCTATCCCCAGGTAGATGAGCAGGCTGGGGAGCCCGCTGCGCGAGGAGACCCGTACCGCGGCCACCGCGATGAGCAGTACGAGCGAGCAGATCAGCAGGAGTTCGTTGAGGTGGTCGACAGTCAGGAGCTGATCCTTTCGCACAGGTGCCGAAGCGCTTTTCCTTAACGTATCTAGTTACTGAGACTAACAATTTACCATTACTTGAAGGTTGGATGTGCTGGCGGTGACTCCGCGTAGGGGTCGCCCAACCCGTGCGCCTATGGTTGCTCCAGCACTCCCACCCTGCCCCTCGAAGGACAGAGATGCCCGCCAACAAGTCCGGCCCAGTCCCCAGGAAGAAGAAGGGGCGGCGCGGCCGCCTCGTCGCGATCACGGTCGTGCTGCTGCTCGTGGCGGGCATCGGCTTCGGCGCGTTCTGGGGTGTCAGTACCGTCCGGGCCTCGTTCCCGCAGACCACCGGCTCGCTCAAAGTCCCGGGCCTGACCAACCCGGTGGACGTCACCCGTGATGCCAACGGGATCCCGCAGATCTACGCGGACACCGACGAAGACCTCTTCCGCGCCCAGGGATACGTCCAGGCGCAGGACCGCTTCTGGGAGATGGACGTCCGGCGGCACATGACCGCCGGCCGACTCTCGGAGATGTTCGGCAAGAGTCAGGTCAAGACCGACTCCTTCCTGCGCACCATGGGCTGGCACCGGGTGGCGCAGAAGGAGTACGACACCAAGCTGTCGCCCGCCACCAAGAAGTACCTCCAGTCCTACTCCGCGGGCGTCAACGCCTACCTCAAGGACCACGAGGGCTCCGCGCTGTCCCTGGAGTACGCGGCGCTGGACTTCCAGAACGACTACAAGCCCGAGAAGTGGACGCCGGTCGACTCGGTGGCCTGGCTCAAGGCGATGGCCTGGGACCTGCGCGGCAACATGCAGGAAGAGATCGACCGGTCCCTGATGACCAGCCGCTTCACCCCGGCGCAGATCAACCAGCTGTACCCGGCGTACCCGTACAAGCGGAACAAGCCGATCGTCGAGGGCGGTTCGGTCGACTCCGCCACCAAGCAGTTCAAGCCCGGCGCCGCGGCCAACGCGGCTCCCGCGGGCGCCGCAGGGGCCGCGGCCGGCTACCAGTCGCAGCTGTCCTCGCTGTCCAAGACGCTCGACAAGGTGCCCGCGCTGCTCGGCCCCAACGGCAACGGCATCGGCTCCAACTCCTGGGTCGTCTCCGGCGCCCACACCACCACCGGCAAGCCGCTGCTCGCCAACGACCCGCACCTGGCACCGCAGATGCCCTCGCTCTGGTACCAGATGGGCCTGCACTGCCGCACCACGAGTCCCAAGTGCAACTACGACGTCTCCGGCTTCACCTTCTCCGGTATGCCGGGCGTCGTCATCGGCCACAACCAGGACGTCTCCTGGGGCATGACCAACCTCGGCGCGGACGTCACCGATCTGTACCTGGAGAAGGTCGACGCCAACGGCTACCTCTACGACAACCGGCAGCGGCCCTTCGCGACCCGCAAGGAGACCATCAAGGTCGCCGGCGGTGAGAGCCGCGAGATCACCGTGCGTTCCACACGCAACGGGCCGATCGTCTCCGACCGCGACAGCGAACTTGCCGGTGTCGGCAAGGACGCCCCGGTCGGCAACGCCGCACCGGACCGCGGCGACGGCTACGCCGTCTCGCTGCGCTGGACCGCGCTGAACCCCGGCAAGTCCATGGACGCCGTCTTCGAAATGAACCGCGCCAAGAACTGGACCGACTTCCGCAAGGCCGCCGGGCACTTCGAGGTCCCGTCCCAGAACCTGATCTACGCCGACACCAAGGGCAACATCGGCTACCAGGCCCCGGGCCAGATCCCGGTCCGCGGCAAGGGCGACGGCGGCTTCGACGGCACCTACCCGGCACCCGGCTGGGACCCGAAGTACCAGTGGAACGGCTACATCCCGCAGAAGTCCCTGCCGTACGAGTACAACCCCAAGCGCGGCTACATCGTCACCGCCAACCAGGCCGTCACCGACGAGAAGTACCCCTACCTCCTCACCAAGGACTGGAGTTACGGCTCCCGGAGCCAGCGGATCAACGACCTGATCCAGTCGAAGATCAAGGACGGCGGCAAGGTCTCCACGGACGACATGCAGGCCTTCCAGAAGGACAACAGCAGCGAGATCGCCCGGCTGCTGACGCCCTACCTGACGAAGATCGACATCAAGGACAAGTACGTCCGCGACGCCCAGCAGCTGCTGGAGGGCTGGGACTTCACCCAGGAGCCCGACTCCGCCGCGGCCGCGTACTTCAACGCCGTCTGGCGCAACACCCTCAAGCTCGCCTTCGGCAACAAGATGCCCAAGGAGCTGCGCCCCGACGGGCAGTGCCTGACCGTCCGCCCGGCCGACGAGACCGGTCCCGCCGACGAGAACGACAAGTACGTCCGCGAATGCGGCGAGCGGGTCGGCGACACCGCCCAGCCCGACGGCGGCGACCGCTGGTACGAGGTCGTCCGGGGCATCCTCGACGACCCCAACAACGCCTGGTGGAAGACCGAGGACCGGCCCGGCCGCCCCGGTGACAAGAACCGCGACCAGCTCCTCGCGCACGCCATGGCGGACGCGCGCTACGAGCTGACCTCCAAGCTGGGCAAGAACATCGACAACTGGAGCTGGGGCCGGCTCCACCAGATGTTCCTGAAGAACCAGACCCTGGGCACCGACGGCCCCGGCCCCCTGCAGGGCCTGTTCAACCGCGGTCCCTGGAACGTCGGCGGCGGCGAGGCCGCGGTCGACGCCACCGGCTGGAACGCCGCCGGCGGCTACAACGTCACCTGGGTCCCGTCGATGCGGATGGTGGTCAACCTCGCCGACCTCGACAAGTCCCGCTGGATCAACCTCACCGGCGCCTCCGGGCACGCCTACGACGCCCACTACTACGACCAGACCGACAAGTGGGCCAAGGGCGAACTGCTGCCCTGGGCGTACAGCGAGGACGCCGTCAAGAAGGCGGGCAAGGACACCCTGACGCTGTCGCCGTAGGGGCGGGCGGCGCGCGCCGCCGCTGATCTCCGCACCGTAGGGGCGGGCCGGAACACTCCGGTCCGCCCCTACGGCTTCCCGGTGGCGGGGCCGGCTTCAGCCCTCCGTACGGGCCCCCGGCGCCGCGAACCGGTGCACCCCCGACGGGGTCACCGCGGCATGGACATGCCGGTCGTGCGGCTCGGCCGGCACCTCGGCCAGCAGCTCCGCGTCATAAAGCAGCACCACCAGCGACGCCCGCGCACCGGCCCGCTCCAGCCGTGCCAGCACCCGGTCGTAGGAGCCGCCGCCGCGCCCCAGCCGCAGCCCCGTACGGTCCACCGCGAGCCCGGGCAGCAGCACCACGTCCGCCTCGGTGACGGCCTCGGGGCCCCGCCGCGGCCCGGCCGGCTCCAGCAGCCCGCGGCCCGCCCGGACGAGCCGCTCGGCGCCCTCGTAGTCCGCCCAGTCCAGATCGTTGTCCGCCAGCAGGACCGGCAGCAGCACCCGCACCCCGGCCGCCCGCAACCGGTCCAGCAGCGCGCGGGTGGAGGGCTCACCACCGATGGAGACATACGCGGCGACGGTGCGCGGGGCGCCGGTGGGGGCCAACTCGGCCAGCTCCAGCGTGTGCCGGGCCAGCGCCTCGCCCGTCGACGCGAGGACATCCGGCGGCAACGCACTCCTCACCTCCAGGAGGTCCCGCCGCAACCTGCGCTTTCTACCGTGATTGACGCTCACTTGTGTGCCCTTGCTCCCGCTCTTGTGCCTTTTCGCCGTACCCTCATCATCATTCCGATAGGGCCGGTTATGGTGTCGCGCATGACCCCATCGCACACGCGGATCAGCAAGGCTGTCATCCCCGCAGCCGGCCTCGGCACCCGGTTTCTCCCCGCCACCAAGGCCACACCCAAGGAGATGCTCCCGGTCGTCGACAAGCCCGCCATCCAGTACGTGGTGGAGGAGGCGGCCGCCGCCGGACTCTCCGACGTCCTGATGGTGACCGGCCGCAACAAGCGCCCCCTCGAAGACCACTTCGACCGCAACTACGAGCTCGAAGAGGCCCTGCACCGCAAGGGCGACGAGTCCCGCCTCGCCAAGGTCCAGGAGTCCAGCGACCTGGCGACCATGCACTACGTACGCCAGGGCGACCCCAGGGGCCTGGGCCACGCGGTGCTGTGCGCCGCGCCACACGTCGGCGACCAGCCCTTCGCCGTCCTCCTCGGTGACGACCTGATCGACCCCCGCGACCCGCTGCTGGCGCGCATGGTCGAGATACAGGCGCAGTACGGCGGCTCGGTCATCGCCCTCATGGAGGTCGACCCGGCCCAGATCCACCTCTACGGCTGCGCGGCCGCCACCCCCACCGGCGACGACGACGTGGTGAGCGTCTCCGACCTGGTCGAGAAGCCCGATCCGGCCGAGGCCCCCAGCAACCTCGCCATCATCGGCCGCTACGTCCTCGACCCGGCCGTCTTCGAGGTGCTGCGCAAGACCGCCCCGGGCCGCGGCGGTGAGATCCAGCTCACCGACGCCCTCCAGGCGCTGGCCGCCGACCCCGCCCTCGGCGGTCCGGTGCACGGCGTGGTCTTCAAGGGCCGCCGCTATGACACCGGTGACCGCGGCGACTATCTGCGTGCCATTGTCCGACTCGCATGCGAACGTGAAGACCTCGGCCCGGACTTCCGGTCCTGGCTTCGCAGTTACGTGACCGAGGAGATGTAAAACGTTGAACGGCACCACCGGCCAGACCCGCCACCAGGACCGCGTCTGGTCGGTGGCCGAGCATCTCGACGACGTCCTGTCGAAGATCGCCCCGCTCGACCCGATCGAGCTGCAACTCCTCGACGCCCAGGGCTGCGTCCTGGTCGAGGACATCACGGTCCCGGTCGCCCTGCCGCCGTTCGACAACAGCTCCATGGACGGCTATGCCGTCCGCGCCGCCGACACCACGGCCGCCACCCAGGACGCCCCGGTCCCCCTCACCGTCATCGGGGACATCGCGGCCGGCCCCGGCGAACTGCCGTCCGTCGGCCCCGGCCAGGCCGCCCGCATCATGACCGGCGCCCCGCTGCCGCCCGGCGCCGATGCCGTCGTCCCCGTCGAGTGGACCGACGGCGGAGCGGGCGAGGGCCCGGCCGCCGCGATGCGCGCCCACAGCGCCGCCCCGCAGGACGCCGGCGGCGAGGTCCGCGTCCACCGCCCGGCCGCCGCCGGCGCCCATATCCGCACCCGCGGCAGCGATGTCACCGAAGGCGAGCCGGCCCTGGCGGCGGGCACCGTCCTCGGCCCCTCCCAGATCGGCCTGCTCGCCGCCCTCGGCCGCGGCACGGTCCGGGTACGGCCCCGCCCCCGCGTCGTGGTGCTGTCGACCGGCAGCGAACTCGTCCAGCCCGGTGAGGCGTTGGGCCCCGGCCAGATCCATGACTCCAACAGCTTCCAGCTCACCGCCGCGGCCCGCGCCGCCGGCGCCCTCGCCTACCGCGTCGGCGCCGTCGCCGACGACCCCGAGACCCTCCGCTCCACTCTTGAGGACCAGCTCATCCGGGCCGACCTCCTCGTCACCAGCGGCGGCGTCAGCGTCGGCGCCTACGACGTGGTCAAGGAGACGCTGACCGCGCTGTCCGCGGAGGAGGGGACGGTCGAGTTCCGCAAACTTGCGATGCAGCCCGGCAAGCCCCAGGGCTTCGGCCTCATCGGCCCCGACCGCATCCCGCTGCTCGCCCTGCCCGGCAATCCGGTCAGCTCCTACGTCTCCTTCGAGCTGTTCGTACGCCCCGCCCTGCGCACCCTCATGGGCCTGCCCGACGTCCACCGCCCCACCCTCCGCGCCCGGATCACCGACGCGATCGCCTCCTCACCCAAGGGGCGCCGCCAGTTCCTGCGCGGCTCCCACGACGCCGACGCCGGCACGGTCACCCCCGTCGGCGGCGCCGGCTCCCACCTGATCAAGGCCATGGCGCACGCCAATGCGCTGATCGTCGTCCCCGAGGAGGCCACCGAGGTCACCGCGGACAGCGAGGTGGACGTCGTCCTGCTCGGCTAGGGCCTGTCCGGTGGATCAGGGCCGGGGCCGCGGCGCCTGGCACGGCGCCTCGCCGCGTTGCCGAACCGCCCGCATAGCTCCGCTATGAGGACGCTCCGGCGCCTTGCGATGCACCGCACCAGACACCGCGGCCTGCCCGGCCCTGATCCACCGGACAGGCCCCGCTTCCGCCGGGGGTACGGTGTCGTCCCACAGGCGGCAGTTTTGACCGGGAGAACGATGAGCAGCGGCCAGCACCACCTCACCCATCTCGACGCGGCGGGCGCGGCGCGGATGGTCGACGTCTCCGCCAAGGACGTCACCGCCCGCACCGCCCGCGCCCGTGGCCGGGTCCTGGTATCGCCGCAGGTCATCGAGTTGCTGCGGGGCGAGGGCATGCCCAAGGGCGATGCCCTGGCCACCGCCCGGATCGCCGGCATCATGGGCGCCAAGCGCACCCCCGACCTGATCCCGCTCTGCCACCCGCTGGCCGTCTCCGGCGTCACGCTCGACCTCTCCGTCGCCGACGACGCCGTCGAGATCACCGCCACCGTCAAGACCACCGACCGCACCGGCGTCGAAATGGAGGCGCTGACCGCGGTCTCCGTCGCCGCCCTCACCGTGGTCGACATGGTCAAGGCCGTCGACAAGGCCGCCGTCATCTCCGACATCCGCGTCGAGGAGAAGACCGGCGGCAAGTCCGGCGACTGGAGCCGGTCATGACCCCGGCCCGCGCCCTGGTCGTCACCGCCTCCAACCGCGCCGCGGCCGGCGTCTACGCCGACAAGGGCGGCCCGCTGCTCGCCGAGGGCCTGACCGCCATGGGCTTCGAGGTCGAGGGCCCGCAGGTGGTCCCCGACGGCGACCCGGTGGAAGCCGCCCTGCGGTCCGCCGTCGCCTCGGCCCGCTACGCCGTCATCCTCACCACCGGCGGTACGGGCCTGTCGCCCACCGACCGCACCCCCGAGGCCACCCGCCGCGTCCTGGACTACGAGGTCCCCGGCATCCCCGAGGCGATCCGCGCCGCCGGCCGGACGAAGGTCCCCACCGCCGCACTCTCGCGCGGGCTCGCGGGCGTCGCCGGTACGACCCTGATCGTCAACCTCCCCGGCTCGTCCGGCGGCGTCCGCGACGGCCTCGCCGTCCTCACCGACCTGCTGCCGCACGCCGTCGACCAGATCCGCGGCGGCGACCACCCCAGACCGTCCGGGAGCCCGAGCTGAACGCGTCCTGGCCCGTGGTCCTCACGGACGGAGAGGTCACCCTCCGCCCGATAAAGATGCGCGACCAACGGGCCTGGCGCGAGGTCAACCGCCGCAACCGCGACTGGCTGCGCCCCTGGGAAGCGACCATCCCGCCGCCCCCGCCCGGCCTCGTCCCGCCGCACCGCCCCACCTACCGCCAGATGGTCCGCCATCTCCGCGCCGAGGCGCACGCCGGCCGGATGCTGCCGTTCGTCGTCGAGTACCGCGGACAGCTCGCCGGACAGCTCACGGTTGCCGGAATCACCTGGGGCTCCATGTGCTCCGGCCATATCGGCTACTGGGTCGACAAGGGAGTCGCCGGCCGCGGCGTCATGCCGACCGCCGTGGCGCTCGCCGTCGACCACTGCTTCCGCGCCGTGGGACTGCACCGCATCGAGGTCTGCATTCGGCCCGAGAACACCCCCAGCCGGCGGGTGGTCGAAAAACTCGGATTTCGCGAAGAGGGCATCCGCCCGCGCTATCTGCACATCGACGGCGCCTGGCGCGACCACGCGGTATACGCGCTCACCGCGGAAGAGGTACCCGAGGGCCTGCTCAACCGCTGGCGGCGGGAGAAACCCGGTGCCCCCGGCATGCCTCACAAATAAAATAAATGTTCGAAAAAATTCCGCGACCGAGCCGATAGGCGACCGCGCCGATCTCTACCATCACAAAAAAGTTCGAGATATCAGCCAGATCGTGCGACACACCGGCTCAATTGGCGGATGGCCCCCTGCAAACCCCTCTACCGTGTGAGTCGTGAGAAGCAGCGGCCTCATCTACGCAGTCATCGTCGGGGCCTGGGCTGCCTATTTGGTGCCGATGTGGCTCCGTAGGCAGGACGAGCTCAACGAGGCCCGTCCCACCGAGCGCTTCAGCACCGCCATCCGGCTGCTGTCCGGACGCGCGGCCATGCAGCGCCGCTACGACAAAGAGCGTGGTGAGTACCCCGCCGACGATGCGGGCGACGACGTGGACCCGGACGCTCCGGCCGACGAGGCCGCCGCCCGGTCCTTCGGCGACCCCGCTGCGGCGGACGCGCCCGAGGTCCCCCGCACCCGCGTGCAGGCCGCCCCGCCGCGCCCCTCCGCCGCCGAGCGGACCAAGCGCGCCAAGGTCCTTGCCCGCCGCCGGCGCACCACCACCATCCTCTTTCTCGCCTTCACCGTCGGCGCCATCGTCGCCGCGGTCGGCGGTACGCCCTTCCTCTGGGCCCCGGCCCTCCCCGCCCTGCTCCTGACCGCCTACATCGTCTATCTGCGCGCCCAGGAGCGCCGCCGCTTCACCTTCACGATGGATCAGCGCAAGGCGGAGGCGGCAGCGCAGCGGCTGCGGGAGGGCCGCCGACGCCCTCACCAGGCGGCCGACCAGCCGCCCACCGACGACCACCCGGCCGACGCCCGCACTGACGCCCCGGACGCCACCCCGGAACCGCCCCGGCCCGCCACCCCCGTCCACACCGCCGGCCGCCGCGCCCTGGTGGAGGAGACCGACCACGCCGAGTGGGTCGACCAGCAGCGCGAACGCGAGCGCCCGCGCCCCGCGGCCGGCAGCTGGGAGCCCGTCCCGGTCCCCCTCCCCACCTACGTCACCGCCCCCGTCGCCCCGCGCGCCACCAGCCACGTCGACCTGGACGCCGAGGACGCCTGGAGCTCCGCCCGCTCCAGCGCCGCCCCCGACCACCCCCAGTCCGACGCCCCCCAAGCGGACCGCCCCACCCACCCGGGCCGCCGCACCCGCGGCCGTACCCCGCTCTTCGACCAGTACGAGGACGAGGACCGCCCGCGCGCGGCGAACGAGTGACGGCGCTCCGCTGACCAGCACCGGAAGCGATTTCCGAGCACCGCGACCAAGATGCTAGAGTTTCACTCGTCGCAAGGGCCTGTGGCGCAGCTGGTAGCGCACCTCGTTCGCAACGAGGGGGTCAGGGGTTCGAATCCCCTCAGGTCCACAGCACGTCAAAGCCCCCACCGGGAATGTCCGGTGGGGGCTTTTTCCTGTGGTGCGGCGGTGGAGTGTGGCGCGGTGTGCTTCGCCTCGTCAGGTTTCTTCAGCCGCCCGGCTGTGGCGGACCAGTACGGTGACGGTGGCCGCGAGGAAGACGGCCTGCATGGCCGTCCGGGGGCCGAGACTGTCCCACCAGGGCACGTCGCCGCCGGCGGCGTACACGTTGGCGGGGAACATCACGACCAGCATCGCACTGAGCGCGGCGGCCGAGCTCCGGGCGGTCCGCGACCACAGCAGCCCGAGCGCGCAGGCGAGTTCGGCGATGCCGGTCAGCGTGACGAGCAGGCCCGGGGCCGGCAGGGCCGGCGGCACCATGGCGACGAGTTCCTCGCGCATCCCGACGAAGTGCGCGCTCGCGGTGAGCGTGAACATGGCCGCCAGGCCGCCCCGCAGTGCGGCGGACGGCCGGCGGAGCCGTACGGCCCCGAGCGCCCCGGCGAGCAGCAGCAGGCCTGTGACGGCGACGAGTGTGACGAGCGGTTCCATTTCGGGACCTTCCTCCCGTGACGGATGTCGTGACGGATCTCTTGGGAGTGCGGGGCGTGCCGGCCGGGTGCTTCCCCGCGCCTGCCGGTTAGGCGGAGTCGGCGGCCACGGCCGCGGCCGACCTCGGACGGTGTCCGGGTCGATGTGGCGGTCAGCACGGTCTGCCTTTCTGTGGTGGTCGCCGCCAGCGTCCTGCCCGGTGCTCCCTTGCGCGCTGTACATTCGCCGGGATGGACGTGACCGGACGTTCGGAGGGGATCTGGTGACGCAATCGGTCACGCTCGACGCGCTGGACCGTCGTCTGATCCATGCCCTCCAGATCGACGGGCGCGCCTCGTTCAGCAGGATCGCCACCGTGCTGGGGGCCCCGGAGCGCACCGTCACGCGCCGCTATCACCGGCTGCGGTCGGCCCTGGTGGTCCGGGTGGTCGGGCTCGTCGACAGCCGGCGGATCGGCATGCTCGACTGGTTCGTCCGTATCGACTGCACGCCGGACGCCGCCGACGCGCTGACCGCCGGCCTCGCGCAGCGGGACGACACCTCGTGGATCGCCCCGCTCGCCGGCGGGACGCGGCTGACCTGCATGGTCCGCACTCCGGACGCGGGGTCGGACGGCGGACGACCGCTCTTCGACCACCTGCTCCGGACCCCGGGGATACGAGACGTCGAGGCGGGCTGTGTGCTGCGCGCGGTCGCCGGGGTCGGTGGCTGGGCGGGCCGGACGAGCGCGCTGGACGCGTCCGAGCAGGCGGCCCTCCTCGGCCCCACGCCGGAGCCACCGGACGGCCCGGAAGTCCTTGCTGCGGCGTCCGGCTGGGGTGAGGCGGAGGCGCGACTGGCGGGCGAACTGGCCCTGGACGGCCGGGCGGACGTGGCACGGCTGGCCGCCGTCACCGGGTGGTCGGCCTCGACCGTGCGCCGTCGCGTCACCGCGCTGCGGGCCGCCGGGGTGCTGCACTTCGAGGTGGACGTGAGCCCGTCCCACTTCGGCTTTCCGATCGAGGCGCTGCTGTGGCTGGAGGTGGCGCCGGCCGCCCTGGCCGAGGTGACGGAGGCGCTGTCACGGCACGCCGCAGTCGCCTTCGCCGCCGTCACGACAGGCCGGGCGTCGGTCTTCGCCATGGTCCAGTGCCGGGACACCAGCGCCCTGTACGGCTACCTGGCCGGGGAGTTGGCCGCGCTGCCGGGGATCGGTCGGGTGGAGACCGCCCTCGTCCAGCGCCGCACCAAGCGGGCGGGGCCGCTCCTCCTGCCGACGATGGCGGCACGTGCGCAACGATTCCGACCACGACCGACAGCCCACCGAGTCGGCCACCTGAGATGACCTCTTAGTGGGGACGGTGTGGGCGGTTGAGGAGGAGGTCGGCGGCGTGGGAGACGACGTCGCTGCGGGGGCGGGTGCCGTGGTCGGAGGCGAGGAAGTGGTTGCCGATCGCGAGGCTGAAGGCGAGCAGGCTGCGGGCCTCGACCTCGTCGGCGTCCGCGCAGAAGCTACTGAAGAGCTCCCGGGCGTAGTCCATGCGCCGGTTGTCGACGCGGCGCAGGCGTGCGGCGACGGCCTCGTCGCGTCGTGCCCAGTCTCGGACGGCGAGGTCGATCGGCAGGAGGCGGTCGTTGGAGAAGGTGAGCCGCCCGGCCCGCTGGATTTTCGCCCGGGCGTCACCGCCCTCGCGCTCGACCCGGTGGCGTACCTCGTCGACGCTCTCGCGTTCCCAGGTGTCGAGCATCGCCTCCAGTAGCGCCTTGCGGTTGGCGAAGTGTCCGTAGAACCCGCCCTTGGTGACGCCGAGCGCGCGGGCGAGGCTCTCGATCCGGACGGCGTCCGGACCTCCGGCGGCCAGTGCCAGCAGGCCCTGCTCGATCCAGCTGCTGCGTGGTGTGCGTGTGACGGCGGGCATGTCCTCAGTATCGGGGGTGGTGTTGACAGCGTTCGTCGGCGGTCTATGGTTGGGGCAACGAAATATACGGCACCGTATATTTGCGGTGCTGGGGGAGGTGCGGGCGGCGACGTCCGTGCCGGTGAGAGGAGGGGCGGGATGACGGTCGGTTTCGTCGGCATCCACTATCCGCAGTCCGCGCATTTCGAGGACTTCGTCGGCCGGGTGCAGCAGGCGGTGGAGGTCCTTCGGGCGGCGCCGGGGTGTCTGTCCGTCGGATGTTGGGTCACGGCCGAGGGGGATGCCGTGGTGTCCACTGCCGAGTTCGAGTCCGATGAGGCTCTCGCGGCGTCGTTCGCCGCTGCCAGTGAGGCCGGCGTGGACTTCGCCTACGACGAGCGGGAACGGGCCCCTCGTCAGGTCCTCACGCTCCGGCCCCGGTAGACCTCGGGCGCTGAAGGTGCGTCGCCAACTGCGCCCAGGTCGCCGGGGGTTGGGCCTGGCGGGTCGTCGCTACCGGCGGAAGGGGCCGGAGGTGAGGCGTACGCCGTGTCTGGCCAGGTAGGCCAGGGGGTTGATGTCCGAGCCGTAGCGGCGGCTGGTGCGGACCTCGAAGTGAAGGTGCGGGCCGGTGACGCGGCCGGTGGCGCCGCTGTAGCCGAGGGGGGTGCGGGCGTGGACCTTCTGGCCGGGGCGGACCGTGATGCGCGAGAGATGACCGAAGAGGACATAGCGGCCGTCGTTCATGCGGATCGTCACGGCCTTTCCGTAGTCGCCCGAGCGCCGGGCCAGGACGACGGTGCCGGAGCCCACGGACCTGATCCGGGTGCCGGCGCGGACGGCGAGGTCGACGCCCGTGTGGTGGCCGGCGCGCCAGTGGCCGCGGACGCCGTAGGGCGAGCTGATGCGGTAGCGGGCGGTCGTGGGGTGCGTCCAGTGCTTGCCGGCGGAGGCGGCGAGGGCGGCCTGGGACGCCGCCAGGGTGAGGACGGAACCCAGGGCCGCCGTGGTTATGGCGTGCAGCAGCATTCTGCGCAGCGGGGTGCGGGTGCGGAACGTCGTCATACTTGCGAGCCCACGCCTTGTGGCGGGTGGACGCATCCCGGGGCCGGGCACCGGACCGCCGAACAGGTGGCGTACGGTCCGCCGGCCGGGTGTTTGTGGCACGGGCCGGGTGAGGCCGGGTGCCGCGCGGCCTCATGCCGTCAGTCGGCCGACCGCCTCGGCCACCTCGCCGGCGCCGTCCTCGGCGGCGAGCCGGTGGGCGGCGGTGCGGGCGTGATCGCGGCGGGCGGGGGCGGCGGTGGCCTGGGTGAGGGCGTGTGCCAGGCGGGCGGCGCCGTGGTCGGCGGACAGGTCCCGGAAGGGGATCGGGGCGGTGGCGACGCCCAGGGCCGCCAGGCGGGCGGCCCAGAAGGGCTGGTCGGCGGTGACCGGGACGGGGACGGTGGGGACCCCCGCGCGCACCCCCGCGGCGGCGGTGCCCGCCCCGCAGTGGTGCACGACCGCGGACATCCGTGGGAAGAGCAGGGCGTGCGGGAGGGCGCCGACGGTGAGGAGGTCCGGGTGCTCGGGCGCGGTCAGGCCCGCCCAGCCGGCCTGGAGGATGCCGCGGAGCCCGGCGCGGCGCAGGGCGTCCGCGACGAGGGCGCCGAGCCGCTCGCCGTCGCCGCCCGCCATGCTGCCGAAGCCGAGGAAGACCGGGGGCGGGCCGGCGGCGAGGAAGTCCTCGACGACGGGCGGGAGGCATGTGTCCGGGGCGTGCCAGGGCCACCAGTTCCCGACGACCTCCAGGCGGGTGGGCCAGTCGGCCGGGCGGGGCAGCAGGACCTCGCTGAAGCCGTGCAGGACCGGCCGGCCGGCGGCTTCGGTGCGGCGGCGGACCGTACGGGCGGTGGCGGGCGGCAGTCCGAGGCGGGTGCGCAGCTCGCGGGTCGCGTCGGCGTGGAGGCGGTCGAGGACGCGGAGCGAGAGCCGGCCGGCGGTGCGGTTGCCCCAGCGGCCCAGGGAGCGGCCGCCGCTGACGACCGGGGCGAAGTCGCCGGTGGGGGCGCCGGGTACGAGGGGCAGGTCCAGGGACGGGATGCCCATCGCCTCGGCGAGGTGGTGGCCGAGCGGCGCGGTGGTGGTGGAGAGCAGGAGGAGGTCGGCGCCCCGGAGGGCGGCGTCCGCGAGGCCACCGCTCAGTTCCCGGAGGAAGGCCGCGGCCTTGCCCATGAGGGCGCGGGTGCCGCCGGGGCCCGCGGTCCGCGCCGGCCCGTCGGTGTCGGGGCGCGGGGTACGGGGGTCGGCCGGGAGCCGGCGGAACTCCAGTCCGGCGGCCCGGACGAGGGGGGCGTAGCTGTCGTGGGTGGCGAGGGCGACCTCGTGGCCGGCTGCGCGCAGCCGGGCGCCCACACCGGTGTACGGGGCGACGTCGCCGTACGAGCCGGCGGCCGTGAGGAGGATTTTCGGCATGGGTGGGTCAGCCTTCGGGTCAAGGGGGGTGGGGAGAGGGTGTGTTGGGGGATGCCGTGGGCGCCGGCTGCGGATCCGCAGGGCTGGGAGTCAGGCCGGTGACGACCGGCGTACGGCGTTGGCGTGTACGGCGGTGCGCAGGTACGGGGCGAGGCCGGGGCGTTGGGCGGTGGGCGGGACGACCAGGGCGAAGGCGCGGGGGTCGGCGGCGAAGTCGTCGGCGATCCGGCCGTGCATATCGGTGGGGCAGGGGGTGAACCAGCGGCTGATGTGCTGCCGGTGTTCCTCCGCGAGGTCCATGGCGCGTTCGCCGTCCGCCGGTTCCCCGGCGTCGAAGGCGGCGGTCAGCCGCAGTCGCCAGTCGGCGGCCTCGGCCATGATCGTCGCCCAGTCCTCCTTGGAGTGCGTGGCGGCCCGCGCCATCGAGCGCTGATGGCCCTCGTGGTGCTGCCACTTCAGATGGGCCTCGGTGGCGTAGGTGAGGTCGAAGGTCACCTCGCCGAAGACCTCGAACCGCTCCTCGGGCGTCAGCTCCACCCCGGTCTGCTGGACCTCCATGGCGTGCTCGGCGACCTCGACCAGCCGCTGGAGCGTGCTGATCTGCTCGGTGAGCAGGCGGTGCCGGGCGCGGAGCTGGTCCAGGGCGTTGGCCTGGGGGTCTTCGAGGATGGTGGCGATCTCGTCGAGGGGGAAGCCGAGTTCCCGGTAGAAGAGGATCTGCTGCAGCCGGGCCAGGTCGGCGTCGCTGTAGAGGCGGTAGCCGGCCGGGCTGCGGTCGCTGGGGGAGAGCAGGCCGGCCTTGTCGTAGTGGTGCAGGGCCCGCACCGTGATCCCCGCGAATCCGGAGACCTGCCCGACCGAGTAGCCCATCGCAGCGCCTTTCGTCCCGTCATGTCCGGCCGGCCCCGGGCGGTGTGGCGGTGGTGCCGCCGGCCGCCGGGCCGTGCCGTCCTTCAGGGTGGAGCCTGACGTCGGGTGAGGGTCAAGCAGGCAGGGGCACCCCCGGCCGGTTCACGGTCCGGCGACGCCGCCCGGTCAGCCGTCGGGATAGCGCTCCTGGAGCACCGAGTTCACCAGCGCCCGGACGTCCTCCCGCTCCAGTCCCTCCGTATGGGCCCGGTCCATCCAGGCGCTCAGCTCCTCGCGCAGCCGGTCGTCCGCCGCGGAGGTGGGGCGGGCGAGCGTACGGCTGACGAAGGTGCCGAGGCCGGGGCGCGGTTCGACCAGGCCCTCGCGCTCCAGCTCGCGGTAGGCCTTCAGGGTCGTATTGGGGTTGACCTTGGTCGTCGCGGCGACCTGGGCGGCGGTCGGCAGGCGGTCGCCCTCCACCAGGATGCCCAACCGCAGGGCCTGCTGGACCTGTTGGACGATCTGGAGGTAGGTGGCGACGCCGCTGCGGCGGTCGATCCGGAACTCGACGACGCTCACCACCTCTCTGCTTCTTCCGCGGGTGCCGCGCTGCCCGACCGCTTGATGATCGGTCTGCCCGTGCCGGGTGTCAAAGCGCCGCCCGGTGCAGGTCGGGTGCGCGCGGCCCCGGTGGGCCGCCGCCCGCTCCGGCCGCCGCGCGCCTGCCCGTTCAGAGCGGCCGCCGGTGCGCCCGCCACACCACGAAGGCGAGCACGAGGACGGTCAGCGCCAGCAGGATCCCCGCACCCAGCCACTGCATCCCGGCCATCTGCCCGTAGTCGACGTACTGGGTCACGCGGTTGACGATGCCCAGCTTGGCCCGGCAGGCGCCGGTGTCACCGGTGGTGCAGGTGCCGAAGCCGTAGAGCCGGCCGTCCGCGGTGGACACCCAGTCGTCCATCCGTACGGCGCCGGGCGGCAGATCGGGGCCGTTGCCGTCGTAGGGGTAGCTGACGCTGCGGAGGGTGCCCAGCCGGCCGCGCAGCTTCTCGGACCAGAGCACGGAGGTGACCAGGGCGAGGACGAGGGTGCCGGCCATGGCCGGCACCGCCCGCTTGACCAGCATGCCGAGGGCGATGCCGCAGACGGTCAGGAACAGCGTCCGGGCGACCGGGACGGGGCCGGTGCTCTCGAAGATCCCGCTGGTCAGCCAGTCGCCGTCCATGACGAGGAGGTGCGCCGGTGTCCACAGCCAGGTGAAGACGGCCGACAGCAGGGCGGTGCACAGCACCGCGACGGCCAGCGGCAGGCCGAGGGTGGCGGCGACCCAGCGGCCCCGGCTCACCGACTGGGTGCTGATCAGCTTGACGGTGCCGTGCTCCTGCTCCCCGGCGATCAGCGGGGCGCCGAGGAAGACACCGACCAGAACGGGCAGGAAGGTCATCAGCTGGGTGCCGCTGCGGAACAGCCGGCCGTAGGCGTTCTCGAAGTCGGTGCCCAGGGTCCCGTGGCCGGCGGGGTCGGTGGGGCCGGCTCCGTGGGCGTGCAGAAAGTCCGTCAGCCCGGCGCGCTGGTAGGCGAAGACCGCGCAGCCCACGGCGGTGGTCAGCAGGAGGAGGCGCAGGGCGGTGCGGTGCCGGCGCCAGACCAGCCAGGGCAGACCGTGCAGCAGGGTGCGGCGGGCGGCGGGGCCGGCGGTGACGCTGCCGGCGTCCGTCGCGTCCGCCGCCCCGGCGCCGGCGGTGCTCGTGCGCGTCATGCCGCGGCCTCCCCGGGGCCGTCGAGGCGGGCCTCGTCCGCGATCAGGCCGGGTGCGTCGGGCGAGCGCAGATAGCCGAGCAGGACCTCCTCCATGCTCGGCGACAGCGTCTCCCAGCCGTCGGAGACCGGTCCGCCGGGCCGGATCAGGGCGCTGAACTGCCGCCCGGTGATCCGGGCCTCGATCACGGTGTGCCGGCGCCGCAGCTCCTCGGGCACCCCGTCGTCGCCCTCGGCCACGCCCGTCACCAGCAGATGCGCCGGTACCAGCTCCTCGGTCTGGCCGGCCATCCGCAGCCGGCCCTCGGCGAGGACGAGTAGGTAGTCACACATGACCTCCATCTCGGAGAGCATGTGGGACGACATCAGCACCGTCGTGCCGTGCTCGGCGGCCTCGGCCATCAGCAGCCCCGACAGCTCGTGCCGGGCGAGCGGGTCCAGGTCGGACATCGGCTCGTCGAGCAGCAGCAGCTCGGGCCGCTTGCCGAAGGCGAGGGCGAAGGCCACGCGGGTGCGCTGGCCGCCCGAGAGGGTGCCGATCCGGGCGGTGAGCGGCACGTTCCCGGACCGGACGATCCGCTCGGCCAGCGCCTGGTCCCAGCGCGGGTTCAGCTCCCGGCCGAGCCGCAGGGTCTCGGCCACGGTGAAGCGGGGGTAGAGGGGCTTGTCCTGGGCGAGGAAGGCGATGCGTTCCAGGACGGCCGGGTCGGAGACCGGGACGCCGAACAGCTTCAGGGTGCCGGTGGTCGGCTGCACCAGCCGGGTCGCGGTGCCCAGGAAGGTGCTCTTGCCCGCGCCGTTGGGCCCGACGAGGGCGCAGATGTGGTCGGCGGGGAGCCGGAAGGAGCAGTCCCGCAGGGCCCAGCCGCCGCGGTACTTCTTCCCCAGTCCTTCGGCCTCGATGGCCCACGGGCTCGGGTCGCTCACCCGGATCCCCCCTTTAGCTAGTTCATTAGTGGAATGAGTATGGGGAGCGGCCCGGATGCCTGTCAACAAGAGATACCGTCCAACAAAAGGCGGGACGGCGCCGGTGCGGGCTCGAAGCCCGGGACCGGCGCCGGCCGCCCAGCTGCCTCTCAGTCGCGCTCCACCAGCGATTTCGCCATGCACCGGCTGTCCTCGTACGTCCGGTACAGCCCGAACTTCTTCTCGGCCAGCACATAGCCGCTGGAGGCGTACAGCTCCAGCGCCTCGGGCTGCTTGGTGCCGGTCTCCAGCACCATCCGGGAGCGCCCCGCGGCCCGCGCGTCCGCTTCCAGGGCGGCCAGGATCCGCCGGGCCAGCCCCCGCCCGCGCGCCTCCGGGAGCACGAACATCCGCTTGATCTCGGCGTCGCCGATCTCGTACCCCTCGGCCGTGTCCTCCTGTAGCCGCCATCCGCCGGTGGCCAGCGGGCGGGTGCCGTCGTACGCGATCAGGTACGCGCCGTGCGGCGGGGCGAACATCTCCGGGGCGAGCGGGGTGATGTCGCCGTCGTCGCCGTAGCGCCGGGCGTACTCCTGCTGCACCAGGGCGTCGAGGGCGACCGCGTCGGGGTGGTCATAGCGGGACGGGCGTATCTCCATTCCAGAAATCGTACGGGTGAGCGGGTCCGTGGCGCGATGAGGCGCCGGGGATGGGTATCGTGCCCGGATGCTCACCGTGACCTCTGTGAATGTGAACGGGCTGCGCGCCGCGGCCAGGAAGGGCTTCGTCCCGTGGCTGGCGGAGACCGCGGCCGATGTGCTGTGCCTGCAGGAAGTACGGGCCGAGACCGCCCAGCTTCCCGGACGAGGTGCGCGAGCCCGCGGGCTGGCACACCGTGCACGCCCCGGCGGCAGCCAAGGGCCGGGCCGGTGTCTCGCTCTTCACCCGGCGCGAGCCGGAGCGGGTCCAGGTGGGCTTCGGGTCGGCGGAGTTCGACGGCAGCGGGCGCTACGTCGAGGCGGATCTGCCCGGCGTGACGGTCGCCAGCCTCTATCTGCCCTCCGGCGAGGTCGGCACCGAGCGGCAGGACGAGAAGGAACGCTTCCTGGCGGAGTTCCTGCCCTACCTCGTCGACCTGCGCAAACGCGCCGCCGCGGACGGCCGCGAGGTGGTGGTGTGCGGTGACTGGAACATCGCCCACCAGGAGGCCGACCTCAAGAACTGGAAGGCCAACCAGAAGAAGTCCGGCTTCCTCCCGGAGGAGCGCGCCTGGCTGACCGAGGTCCTCGACGAGCACCACGGCGGCTATGTGGACGTCGTCCGCACCCTGCACCCGGACACCGCGGGCCCCTACTCGTGGTGGTCCTACCGGGGCCGGGCCTTCGACAACGACGCGGGCTGGCGGATCGACTACCACATGGCCACGCCGAGCCTGGCCGGGCGCGCGGTGAAGGCTTACGTCGAGCGCGCGGCGGCCCACGACCAGCGCTGGAGCGATCATGCGCCGGTGACGGTGGTGTACGAGCGTTAGGCCCCTGGGGCCTGTACGGAGTCGTGATCACGGGGCCGGGCGAAGGCAGCAGTGGCGGGAACGAACCGGCGGGCCGCTTCGTTGCTCCTGGGCCCATCCACGTAGCTGCCCTTGGGAGCATCGTGCTCGAAACCACGCACGCCACCTCCACCGTCCTGCCCGCACTCCCGGCCCTGAGCGCGCAGGCCGAGCGACTGATCGAGCTGGGGGTGCACGAGTTAGCAGGGCTGCCTGCCGCCGAGCTTCGTACCTTCGCCGCAGCCGTCGCCCCTGCGGGCGGCGACGGTGCCCTGCTCGCTGTTCACCCGGACCAGGCCCCTGCCTCCGCCCTGGCGCCGCTGCTCCGCCGCGACGGCAAACCGGGCTTCGTCGTCACTGACATGCCCGATGTCGACCTCTTCGCCCCGCTCGACACGGTCGCGCTGCCCGACGCTCCGCTCTACCTCCTCACCGGCCTCAACCGCGGCGACCGGATGGCCAACTGGAGCCCGAACGAGGCGCTGCCCGCCCTCACCGCGGAGGCCCGCACCCCGTTGCTGCTCACCGAGGGCATCCATTGGGTGATGCAGCAGCCCGCCGTCCTGGAGCGCAACCACTGCTTCATGACCATCGGCTCTCGGCTGCGCAAAGCCAACGGCGCCCTGGATGCCCGCACGCCTGCACTCTGGATCAGCAACGGCACCGGGCGCGATGGCCGCGAGCGCCGCAACGCCCCCAAGGTCGGCTGGTGCTGGGCGGGCAACCGTCACACCTGGCTGGGCTTCGCCTCCGCAATGGGCCGCCGGGTCCAGGACTTGTAAGGAGCCGTGATCAGGCGGGGCGCAGGCTGCGCAACCAGATGACCGCGCCGCGCAGTTGAAGCCCTGCCTGTAGGCAACATCTGCGGAAACCAATAAGAACTGCCGAAGAATCTCGGACTCAGAACAACTAGGGCCTGTCCGAGACATTCCCCGGCCCCGAGAGGGGCGCCCTCCCGGGGGAGTGGCAGAGGGCGCCCCGGCTCGGGGGGCGGCCCGCCGGGGGTGGGGGCGGGCCGCCACCGGCCTTGGGGGAGTGGCCGGTTGAGCCGTGGAGGGGTCAGATGCGGGAGAACTTCACGTAGCCGCCGTTGTCCGGGCGGTCGTACGTGCCGCGGAAGGCCCAGTTGATGAAGCCGCCGTCACCGGTGTTCGTGAACTCGCCGTCCTCGAACACCCAGATGCCGTAGACCACGCCGTCGTAGGTGGCGGAACCGTAGGCCTGCACGCCGTTGAGGTGGTCCTGGTAGCCCTGGCTGAGGTTGAAGACCATGACGTTGTACTTGGCGCCGGCGGCGTAGAACGCCGACTCCTCCAGGTTCTTGACGAAGCCCTCGCGGTTCCGGGCGGTCTTGATCGACGCCTCGATCTTGTTGGCGATGCCGAGCACATCGACGTTGAAGTTCAGGTTGGCGTTGGCGCCGACGTCGACCGGGGACTCGCCGGCCGCCGCGGCGGCAGTGGCCGGTGCGGCCATCGCGGTCGACGGGAAGACGGCGCCGGCCGTGGTGAGCGCGGCGCACAGGGCCGCAGTTGCCGCGCTCTTCTTCAGGATGTCCGAACGGGACGTGGCTCTCCTCCTTGATGAGTGGGGGGCGTGTCCGGCCCTCCGTACGCACGGAGAGCCGGCCGGGGCAGTGAGATGAACCCGCTGTTCCGGTACGGACACCAGGCTCGGCGGCGCCGCTCATGATCGGCTCACATCGCGCTCATGCGGCCCGTTTTCCGCATCGGAGGGCATCCGGCCGTATCCGGCAGGCACCCGGACGCGCCGGTCATGTCCACATAGTGGGAGGGCCCGGCGCCGGCCGTGCCCCGCCCGAGCCGTGGCCGCCCGCGCCGCGGGACCGGCGGTCAGGCCTCCTGGCCGTCCGGTCCCGGGTGCTCCTCGCCGGCCGTCCGCTCGCCCTGCTCCCGCTGCGCCGTCCCGGCCTGCTGCTCCCGCAGCCAGGCCGCCACCTCCGCCCGCACCCGGCGGTCCATGGCCATGGCGAGTTCGGCCTCCACCACCCCCTTGGCGAGCGGGCGCAGCTTCTCGACGGTCCCGGCCAGCAGGTCGACGTCCTGCGGGGAGGGGCAGGCGCCGGTGTCGGTGTTCTCCAGGAGGCCGGCGAGGAGGTGGGTGCGGATGAGGGTGGTGAAGATGCCGGCGAGGGCGTCGGCGTGTGCGCGTACCTGGCGGCCGGCTTCGAGGACGGCGGCCAGTGGGACGCCCCGGCCGACGAGTTCGGTGGAGGCGTCCAGCAGCCGGCGGCTGATGTGCACGAACTCATCGCCGTCGACGGCGAGATAGCCGATGTCCAGGGACGTGCTGAGGTTCTCGGCGGTGATGTCCTCGCTGAAGTGGTCGGCGAGTTGCTCGGGGGTCAGGCGGACCGGCGTCTCCTCGGACCAGGGCGGGACGAGGGGGTGCTCCAGGCCGAGGAGTTCGCCCACGTCGCGGCCGGCCTCGAAGGCCGAGAAGAGCTCCGCGATGCCGCCGAGGGTGTGGCCGCGCTCCAGGAGGGCACCGATGGTGCGCAGCCGGGCGAGATGGTGCTCGTTGTACCAGGCGATCCGGCCCTCGCGGCGGGGCGCCGGCAACAGCTTGCGCTCGCGGTAGAAGCGCAGCGTACGGACCGTGATGCCGGCCTCCCTGGCCAGGTCGGCCATGCGGAATTCGCGCGCCGGGGGGTCCGCGGGCCCGGGGTGCTCGTCCTGGGTGTGCTCGTTCGCTGCCACGGGGTTCAGCCTATGCCGGGGGGAGGGCGCCGGTCCGGGGTCCCGGACCGCGGGTGCGACCGGCGGTAACTTCCTGCCGTCCGACCCCTACCGCTCGGTACGCGGCTGCCCTACGCTCCCATTGTGCCAGTGATTGCTGGCACGGTTTTCGGGGCCGGCTGCGACGCCGGATGGCACGGCACCGAAGATGGCAGGGAAATACGTCGGACTCGGGAGGCGGCGGGATGGCCGAGCACGAGCGCAGGCATGTGCGGGTTGCGGTGATCGGATCGGGCTTCGGTGGTCTGGGGGCGGCCGTCCGGCTGCGGCGCCAGGGCATCACCGACTTCGTGGTCCTGGAGCGGGCAGGCTCCGTGGGGGGTACCTGGCGGGACAACAGCTATCCGGGGTGTGCGTGCGACGTGCCCTCGCACCTGTACTCGTTCTCCTTCGCGCCGAACCCCGAGTGGCCGCGGAACTTCTCCGGGCAGCCGCACATCCGCGCGTACCTGGAGCGGGTCACCGACACCTTCGGGCTGCGTCCGCACCTCCGGTTCCACTCGGAGGTGCAGAGCCTGCGGTGGGACGGCGCGGAGCTGCACTGGGAGATCGAGACGGCGAGCGGGCCGCTGACCGCGGATGTCGTGGTGTCGGCGACCGGGCCGCTCTCGGACCCCAAGCTCCCCGGCATTCCGGGACTGGACACCTTCCCCGGCCAGGTCTGGCACTCCGCGCGCTGGGACCACGACTACGCGCTGCGCGGCAAGCGGCTCGCGGTGGTCGGCACCGGCGCCTCGGCCATCCAGATCGTGCCGGCCGTCCAGCCCGACGTGGAGCGCCTCACGCTCTTCCAGCGCACCCCGCCCTGGGTGCTGCCGCGCGCCGACCGCAAGATCAGTGCGGCCGAGAAATGGCTGCACGCCAAGCTCCCGGCGACCCGGGCCGCGCGCCGCCAGCTGCTGTGGAGCATCCGGGAGTTGCAGGTCAGCGCGTTCACCAAGCGCCCCGATGAGCTGGGCCTGCTGGAGTTGCTGGCCCGGAACCACATGAAGAAGGCCGTCAAGGACCCGGCGCTGCGGGAGGCGCTGACCCCCGACTACCGCATCGGCTGCAAGCGGATCCTGCTCTCCAACACGTACTACCCGGCCCTGGCGCAGCCGAATGTGGACCTGGTCGCCGCCGGGCTCAAGGAGGTGCGCGGCAGCACCCTCGTGGGGGCCGACGGGAGCGAGACGGAGGCCGATGCGATCGTCTTCGGCACCGGGTTCCATGTGACGGACATGCCGATCGCGCAGCGCGTCACCGGCGCCCACGGCACGACGCTGGCCGAGGAGTGGAAGGACGGCATGGAATCGCTGCGCGGCACCAGCGCGGCCGGCTTCCCCAACTTCCTCACCATCATCGGACCCAACACCGGCCTCGGGAACAGCTCGATGATCCTGATGATCGAGGCGCAGCTGAACTACCTGGCCGACTACCTGCGCCAACTGGACGTCCTCGGCGGGAAGATCGCGCTGAGCGCCCGACCGTCCGCCGTACAGGAGTGGAACCGTACGATCCAGCGCCGGATGGAGCGCACGGTGTGGAACACCGGCGGCTGCGACAGCTGGTATCTGGACGCGAACGGCCGCAACACCACCGTCTGGCCGGGCACGACCGGGGAGTTCCGGAAGGCCACCCGGCAGGTCGACCTCGCGGAGTACGAGGTGCTGCGGCCGGCCCGCACCCCCGCGGACCGGACGCCCGGCACGGCCGCGGAGGTGGCCGCATGAGCCGCCGGCCCGCGCACCTCACCAGCGGCCCGTACGCCCCGCCGGTGCCACGCAGCACGCTGACCGTCACCTCGGCCGACGGCGCCCGGCTGTACGCCGAGGTCCACGGCCCCCAGGACGCCCCGGCCGTCGTCCTGGCACACGGCTGGACCTGCTCGACCGCCTTCTGGGCCCCGGTCGTCCGCGAGCTGGCCGCCGACCACAAGGTCGTCGTCTACGACCAGCGCGGCCACGGCCGCAGCCCCGCCGCCCCGCCGGCCGGCCACAGCACCGGCGCGCTCGCCGACGATCTGGTCGCCGTCCTGGAGGCGGCCCTGCGGCCGGGCGAACGGGCCGTGCTGGGCGGCCACTCGATGGGCGGGATGACGATCATGGCCGCGGCCGGACGGCCGCAGCTGCACGAGCGGGCCGCGGCCGCGCTGCTGTGCAGCACCGGCAGCGCCGATCTCGCCGCCGAAGCACGGGTGTTCGCGCTGCGCAGCCCGCAGGGGCGCCGCCGTGCGCACCGTCTGCTGCTGCGCTCGCGCGCCCCGCTCGGCCCGGTGACGCCGCTCACCCGGCGCGCCCTGAAGTACGCCACCATGGGCCCCGGCGCCACCGCCGAGCAGGTGGCGGCCTGCGCGCGCATCGTGCACGGCTGCCCGGCCGGCGTACGGGCCCGCTGGGGCGCGGTGCTGGCCGGGCTCGAACTCACCGGCGGCGCCGGCCGGCTGGAGCTGCCCACCGAGGTCCTCGCGGGCAGTGCCGACCGGCTCACCCCGCCGGTGCACGCCCGCCGGCTGGCGTCCGTCCTCCCCGACTTCCGCGGTCTGACCGAACTCCCGGGGCTGGGACACATGACGCCGATCGAGGACCCGGGCGCGGTCGCGGGACGGCTGCGCGCCCTCGTCCGGGACCAGCTGCCCACGACCGGCACCGAGGCCACCGACACCGCGCCCGGGGGCGGGCGGCAGACGAAGGAGAGCACGGCATGAGCGCACGCAGGAGCCTGGAAGGCCAGGTCGTCGTCGTCACCGGGGCGGCACGCGGGGTCGGTGCGCTGCTGGCCCGCAAGCTGTCGGCGCGCGGTGCGACGCTGGCGCTGATCGGGCTGGAGCCGGACGAGCTGCGCGGCGTCGCGGCCGCCCTGCACGGCCCGGCGCATCACTGGCACGCCGATGTCACCGACCACGAGGCGATGGACCGGGTGGCCGGCGAGGTCAAGGACCGCTTCGGGAAGGTCGATGTGGTCGTCGCCAATGCGGGAGTGGCGACCGGCGGCCCGTTCGCGGACTCCGACCCGGTCGCCTGGAAGCGGGTCATCGAGGTCAACCTCATCGGCGGCGCGGTCACCGGCCGCGCCTTCCTGCCCGTCCTCACCGAGTCCCGCGGCTACTTCCTGCAGATCGCCTCGCTGGCCGCGATCACCCCGGCGCCGATGATGACCGCGTACTGCGCGTCCAAGTCGGGCGTGGAGGCGTTCGCGCACAGCCTGCGCGCCGAGGTCGGACACCGCGGCGTACGGGTCGGCGTCGGCTATCTGAGCTGGACCGACACCGACATGGTGCGCGGTGCGGACGAGAACGACGTGATGCGCGAGCTGCGTTCCCGGCTGCCCTGGCCGTCGAACAAGACCTACCCGCTGGGCCCGGCCGTCGACCGGATCGTCGCGGGCATCGAGCGCCGTTCCGCCCATGTCTACGGGCAGTGGTGGCTGCGCGGGATGCAGTCGGTCCGCGGGTATCTGCCCTCGCTCATCGGGACGGTGGGCGGCCGGGAGGTGCGGCGGTTCGGCGGGCGGCTGGACGGGATGCGGGTCGGGCTGGTGGGCGCCGGCGGGGAGGCGGACGAGAAGGCACGGGCCGGCCGGTGAGCGGGCGTACGCACGGCCTGTGAGCGGCCGAGCGTCACGGAGCGTGTTCGATCGTGATCGAAATGCGAGCAATGTCCGGGCGTGTCACGCTGAATCGGGGTTATCACCCCCCCTACACCCCACTAGGAGTGAACAGCATGGGCATCAAGGACCAGTTCCAGGACAAGGCCAACGAGCGCAGGGACCAGTCGCACAACGCCATGGGCGACCGCGAGCAGGGTCACGAGCGCGGCCAGCGCAAGGACCAGGAGCGCGGCGGTCAGCGTCAGGACCAGGAGCGCGGCGGTCAGCGTCAGGGCCAGCCCCGTGAGCGCGGCCAGCAGGGCCGTCAGTCCGCCCAGGACGCGATGGACGCGGCCGAGGGCCGCCACCAGAGCTGAGTCGGCACGTCCTGAACACCACGCGGGGCGACGTACGCGCCATGCGTGAGGGGCGCACCCGGTCGACCGGGTGCGCCCCACCGGTGTGCCGGTCCTCGCCGGTGCCTCCCGTAAGCCGGTGTGTCCCAGCGCCGGTTCAGCCCCCGGCCGCCTCCGCCGCGTCCGCCACGTCTCCCTCGTCCGCGCTGCGCGGGGGCAGCGCGGGCCGCCGCAGGTCCGGGACGTCCGACAGGTCCGGAGGCGTCGCCGCCGGATGCCGCTCCAGCAACTCCAGTGCCGTGCGCACCGCGACGCCCAGGGTCGGATGCCGGCCCTCGGCCCAGTGCAGCGGTGACCGCAGTGCCTCGATGTCGACCTCGACGCCGTGGTTCTCCACGCCCCAGCCGTAGAGCCGGAACCACGCGGCGTTCATCGGGACGGTGATGGTGGTGCCGTCACCGAGCAGGTGCCGACCGGTCATCCCGACCACCCCGCCCCAGGTGCGCATGCCCACCACCGGGCCGATGCCCTGGAGCTTGAAGGCCGCGGTGATCATGTCGCCGTCGGACGAGGTCATCTCGTCGGCGACCGCCACGACCGGGCCGCGCGGGGCGTTGCTGGTGTACGAGACGGGCTCGGCGTCGCGGGTCAGGTCCCAGCCCATGATGGTGCGGGTCAGCTTCTCGATGACCAGCTCGGAGATGTTGCCGCCCGCGTTGCCCCGGACGTCCACGATCAGCGCGGGCAGCGAGACCTCCTTGCGCAGATCGCGGTTGAACTGCGCCCAGCCGGAGCCGCCCATGTCGGGGATGTGCAGATAGCCGCACCGTCCGCCGCTCAACTCCCGTACCACCGCCCGGCGCTTGGCCACCCAGTCCTGGTAGCGCAGCGGCCGTTCGTCGACCAGCGGGACCACCGCGACCCGGCGGGCCGGGCCCTCGCCCTCGGGCGCGGAGAAGGTGAGCTCCACCGTGGTGCCGCCCGCCGCGGCCAGCAGCGGGGCCGGCCCGGCCAGCGGGTCCACCCGGCGGCCGTCGACATGGGTCAGCGCCGCGCCCTCGCGGATGCCCGTACCGGCCAGCGGGGAGCGGGCCTTGGAGTCCGAGGACTCGCCGGGCAGGATCCGCTGCACCACCCAACTGCCGTCCCGGCACACGAAGTTGGCGCCGAGCAGGCCCATGGCGCGCTGGTAGTGCGGCGGCCCCTCGTTGCGCCGGGCGCCGGTGACGTACGCATGCGAGGTGCCCAGCTCGCCCAGCACCTCCCGCAGCAGATCGGCGAACTCGTCGGGGCTGGCGACCCGTTCGAGCAGCGGCCGGTACTGCGCGAGCACCCCGTCCCAGTCGATGCCGCACATTCCCGGGTCCCAGAAGTACGCCCGGACGATCCGGCCCGCCTCCTCGTAGGCCTGGTGCCACTCGGCCGCCGGATCGACGTCGTGCAGGATGCGCCGCAGATCCAGGAAGACCGTGGAATCGCTGTCCGGCGGCTCGGTCGCGGGCACCGCGCGCAGCTCGCCCTCGTCGTTGACGACCAGCCGGGAGCCGTCGCCGCTGAGCGCGAACCCGTCCAGGGAACTGGTGAGTTCGGTCCGCCGGGCCTTGGTCAGATCGAAGTGTTCGAGGGTGGGCCGGCCCGAGGTCTCGGCGGGGTTGGCGAAGGTCTCGCCCAGCGCGCCGGAGATCGGCCAGCGCAGCCAGACCAGTCCGCCGCCGCTGACCGGCTCCAGGGACGAGTACTTGGACGCCGCCACCGGGAACGGGGTGACGCGGTTCTCCAGCCCCTCCACCTCCACCAGTACGGGCCCCTCACCTGGCGCGGGCGGATTCTCGTCCGGGTCCAGACCGCCCGCCGCGGGCCGCCCCTCCGGGGACAGCGCGAAGGGGGAGGGGGTCGCCGAGGACAGCGGGACGAGATAGGGGCGGCAGCCCAGCGGGAACGACAGATCGCCGGTGTGCACGTCGTAGACCGGGTCGAAGCCGCGCCAGGACAGGAACGCCAGATAGCGGCCGTCGCGGGTGAACACCGGCTGCTCGTCCTCGAAGCGGCCGTTGGTGACGTCCACGATGTGCCCGTCGGACAGCCGGGCCATCCGGATCTGCCGCAGCGTACGGCCGATGCCGGGGTGCGACCAGGTCAGCCAGCGCGAGTCGGGGGAGAACGCCAGGTCGCGGACCGGGCCGTTGGCGGAGCGGACCAGTTCGGTGACCGTGCCCTCGGCCGGCTCCTCGCCGGTGCCGCCCTCCTCCTCCGGGCGGGCCACCGCCACCAGCAGCAGCCGGCCGTCGTTGGTGGCCACCGCGAGGCGGTCGCCGTCGGGCGAGGCGGTCATCTCGTGGACCCGGCCCAGCTCCCCGGCGGCCAGCCGCCGGGGCTCGCCCGGTTCGCTGGCCCGCGGCAGATCGGTGATCTCGATCGCGTCCTCGCCCTCGGCGTCGGTGAGGTAGGCGATCCGGCCGGTGGAGCCCAGCATTGCGGGCAGCCGGACCCGTACGCCCGGGATGTCGTGGATGGTGCGGGCCGGGCCGTCGCGGTGGGTGAGCCAGTACAGGCTGCCGCGGATGCCGACCGCGCTGGCCCGCCCGGTGGTGTCCACCGCGAGCGAGGTCACGTGCGAGGCGGCCGGGACCTGGTACGTCCGCCGGCCGGCCCGCGGACCGCCCAGGCGCACGGCCAGCTTGCGCGGCACGGCCTCCGGGCTCAGATCGTCGATCAGCCAGAGGTCGCCGGCGCACTGGTAGACGATGCGCGAGCCGTCGGTCGAGGCGTGCCGGGCGTAGAAGTCGGCGTGGTCGGTGTGCCGGCGCAGATCGGTGCTGTCGGGCCGGCAGGAGTAGACGTTGGCGATGCCCTCGTGGTCGGAGAGGAACGCGATCCGGCCGTCGACGAACATCACCGAGTCGAGATGCCCGTGCAGATCCGGCATCAGCCGGGTGCCGTGCAGCCACATCCGCCCCGTCGCGCCGCCCCGGTAGCGCTTCCAGGAGGCGGGTTCGTGCGGCGGTTTGCCGGTGAGCAGCAGGGTGCGGCGCTCGCCGTCGACATCGGTGACCGCGATGTCGGAGACCGGCCCCCAGGGCAGCTTGCCGCCCGTACCGCCGTCGGTGGGCACGCTGTAGGCCCACGAGTAGTACGAGAACGGCTGGCCGTGCGAGGAGACCGCGAGGACATGGGCGTTGCCCTCGTGGTCGGGCGGCGTCCAGCCGCAGACCCGGGCATCGGTGCTGCCCCAGTACGTCAGCCGGCGGGCCGGGCCGCCCTCGACCGGCGCGAGGTGGACCTCCGGGTCGAGGCTGCGCCAGGACGTGAAGGCGATGTGCTGCCCGTCGGGGGAGAAGCGGGGGTGGCCGACGCGGGTGCGGTCCACGGTCAGCCGCCAGGCGCGGTCGGCCTCCCGGCCCTCCGGGGCGAGCGGGGCGACCCACAGATCGTCCTCGGCGGCGAAGCAGAGCAGTTCGCCGTGCAGATGCGGATAGCGCAGATACGAGCCGGCGGGCGGGCCCGGGGTGGCGGGCATGCGGCGCAGCCGTCCGCGAGGCTTGGCGGGGTTCGGCTCCGGGCGCGGCCCGACGGCCTCGGGTGCATCGCTCACGTCCCCATCGTTTCGGGACGCGCCAGCCGCGGCAAGTCGGTCGGGTGATGCAGACCACTTTCGAAACGGTTCCGTTTCGCTGAAGCTGTCGCTACGGTCGAAGTGTACGAAACAGTTTCGTTCGCCGTGGGCGAGGCGGCGGCGCTGATACGGTCCGGACGGAGGTGTGTGCCATGGGACGCAGCCGGCTGACTCCCGAGCGGGAGGCCGAGCTCTACGACGCCGTACTCGACCTGCTGCGCGAGGTCGGCTACGACGCCCTGACCATGGACGCCGTCGCCGCCCGTACCCGCTCCAGCAAGGCCACCCTCTACCGCCAGTGGCAGGGCAAGCCGGAGCTGGTGGCCAGGGCGCTGCGGCACTGCAAACCGGTGAGCACCCACGATGTCGACACCGGCACACTGCGCGGCGACTTCGCCGAACTGGTGCGCCGCGCCGATGAACACGGAAAGGTGGAGAAGGACGCCGCGCTGATGCGCGGTCTGGGGATGGCCGTCCACGGCAACCCCGATCTCCATCAGGCCCTCCGTGACGTGCTCCTCGACCCCGAGGTGACCGGACTGAACGCGATGCTGCAACGCGGCATCGACCGGGGCGAGATCGCGGCCGACTGCCCCGCGCTGCAATTCGCCCCGCACATGTTCGTCGGTGCGCTGATCGCCCGTCAGCTCATGGAGGGCCGCCCCGCCGACGGCGCGTTCCTGTCCGCCTATCTCGACGCCGTGGTGTTCCCCGCCCTCGGCGTCTGACCCACCCGCCCGACCTTCACCCCAGCCTCCGTACCCGGCACGCCGCTCTCGTCGCCGGGGCGATGGCGCACGCCTCATACCCCTCTCACGACGGGAGCACCCGGTCTCGTGGCCACTTTCCTCTACAAGCTCGGACGCCTCGCCTTCCGGCGGCGCCGCTTCGTCGCCCTCATATGGGTGGCCCTGCTGGCCGTCGCCGGTGTCGGTGCCGCCACCTCCGCCTCCCCCGCCGCCGACTCCTTCTCGGTCCCCGGCACCGAGGCCCAGCGCGCCTTCGACCTGCTCGACCAGCGGTTCCCCGGCGGGAATGCGGACGGCGCCACGGCCCGGGTGGTCTTCCAGGCCCCCAAGGGCGAGACGATGAAGCACCCGGCGAACAAGGCGGCCGTCGAACGCACCGTGCGCGTCCTGCAGTCGGGCTCCGAGCAGGTCGACCGGGTCGCCGATCCGTACGCCGCCAAGACCCTCAGCAAGGACGCTCGCACCGCCTACGCCCAAGTCACCTACAAGGTCACCGGCTTCGAGCTGACCGACGCCTCCAAGGACGCCCTCAAGGACGCGGCCAAGGACGGCCGGAAGGACGGGCTGACCGTCGAGGTCGGCGGCAACGCGCTGCAGGCCATCCCCGAGACGGGCGCCACCGAGGTCATCGGCATCGCGGTCTCCGCCGTGGTCCTCGTCGTCACCTTCGGCGCGCTGATCGCGGCCGGACTGCCGCTGCTGACCGCGCTGATCGGCGTCGGTATCGGCGTCTCCACCATCACCGCGCTGAGCAGCGCACTCGACCTGTCCAAGACGACCTCGACGCTGGCGATGATGATCGGCCTCGCCGTCGGCATCGATTACGCCCTGTTCATCGTCTCCCGCTACCGCGCCGAACTCACCGAGGGCCGGGAGCGGGAGGAGGCCGCCGGACGCGCGGTGGGCACCGCGGGCTCCGCGGTCGTCTTCGCCGGACTGACCGTGGTGATCGCGCTGGTCGGCCTCGCCGTCGTCAACATCCCGATGCTCACGAAGATGGGGCTGGCCGCGGCGGGCACCGTCGCCATCGCCGTCCTGATCGCGCTCACCCTCATCCCTGCGCTGCTGGGCTTCGCGGGGAGAAGAGTGCTGCCCCGCAAGGCACGGGCCGCGAAGGGAGCCGGCGAGCAGGGCACCCCGAACGCCGCCGGCCGGCCCAACATGGGCACCCGCTGGGCGCGGTTCGTGCTGCGCCGCCCGGTCGTCGTCCTCCTCGGCGTGGTGCTCGGCCTCGGCGCCGTCGCGATCCCCGCCGCCTCGCTGGAACTCGGCCTGCCGGACGACGGCGCGCAGCCCACCCACACCACCCAGCGCAAGGCGTACGACCTGCTGTCGGACGGCTTCGGCCCCGGTTTCAACGGCCCGCTGATGCTGGTCGTCGACGGCCGGGACGCGCACCAGGGGCAGAGCGCCAAGTCCGCCGCCGCGCAGGTCGCCAAGAAGGTGAAAGCCCTCGACGACGTGGCCGTCCTCACCCCGCCCACCTTCAACAAGGCCGGCGACACCGCCACGCTCACCGTCGTCCCGAAGTCCAAGCCCAGCAGCGCCGCGACCGAGGACCTGGTCCATGACATCCGGTCGACGACGGCCCACATCGCCACGGACACCGGTGCGCGGACCCTGGTCACCGGCACCACCGCGATGAACGTCGATGTCTCGCAGAAGCTCAACGACGCCCTGGTGCCCTACCTGGCGCTCGTCGTCGGCCTGGCCTTCCTCCTCCTGATGGTCGTCTTCCGCTCGGTGCTGGTCCCGCTCAAGGCGGCGCTCGGCTTCCTGCTGTCGGTGGTGGCGGCGCTCGGCGCGGTCGTCGCGGTCTTCCAATGGGGCTGGCTGGCCGACCTGTTCGGGGTGGAGCAGACCGGACCGATCATGAGCATGATGCCGATCTTCCTGGTGGGCGTGGTCTTCGGCCTGGCGATGGATTACGAGGTCTTCCTCGTGACCCGGATGCGGGAGGCCTTCGTGCACGGCGAACGCCCCGGCGAGGCCGTCGTCACCGGCTTCCGGCACGGCGCCCGGGTGGTCACCGCCGCCGCGGTCATCATGATCAGCGTCTTCGCCGGCTTCATCGGCTCCTCCGACTCGATGATCAAGATGATCGGCTTCGGCCTCGCCGTCGCCGTCTTCTTCGACGCCTTCCTCGTCCGGATGGCCCTGGTGCCCGCCGTCCTGGCCCTGCTGGGCCGCGCGGCCTGGTGGCTGCCCCGGTGGCTCCAGCGGATCCTGCCCAACGTGGACGTCGAGGGCGAGGGCCTGCGCGAGCAGCCCGCCGGCGAACCGGACCCGAGCACCTCGCGTGCTCCGGCCCGCGTCTGACGGACAGTCGCCGCGACGGCCGGCGGCCACCCGCCACCGGTCGTCGCACCGAGACCTCCGGGACCGCTGCATGAGCGGAGCGGCACCCCGGAGCGGGGCGCCCGCCCGTGGGGACGGGAGCGGCGCACCAGGAGGGCCCGGCAACGGCCTCCCCGTGGGGACGGGGGCCGTTGCCGGGCCGTTTGTGTGCCGCTGGGGCCTGTCCGGTGGATCTGACCGAGCCCGCGAAGCAGGCTCTAGACGCCCTGGGTGCCGCTGACCCTGATCGAGATGGACTCAGGGTTTTTCACGAACTCGGGGGCGGGCTCCGGGATTCGGTGGACCGCCTCCCGGAATTTCACTGCGGCTTCGCTGTCCTCCGCCAGCCGCAGACGGGAACCCAGCCTCAGCCAGGCAGTGGCATATTGCGTGCACAGGGTGCGAATCTTGTAAGTAGGCATCTGTGTCTCACCGGCCGCAATGGCGTCGTCGAGGATCGTGTACCAGTCATGACAGCGCTTGGAGGTGGAGTTCTTTTCGTTCTCCTCCAGGGCTGCGGCCATGGATTTCAGCAGCTCGGCCAGGCTGCCGTCGTCGGCCTCCGCGTCGACGTCCTGGAGCATACGCGGCGGGAATTCGGCGTGGGCGGTAGCGACGGGATCGCTCTGCTGGACCGCCTGGATGAGATTGGCCCGAGCGGCCCAGCGGTCGTGCGGGCCGTGCGCCAGTTTGAGGAAGTAGATCCAGGCCTTTTCCTCGGTGTGGAGCCAGTCGCTCAGGACCTCGATGGTGACGGGGCCGTTCATGCTGCGCCGCTGCCAGGTCTGCTCCATGACGTGGGCGGCGTCGATGAGGAGCCGGCGGACGTAGCTGTCCTTGAGGTGACGGACGGTGGAGCGCGGGCGCTCCTGGTCCACCCGCGGGGCGCGCGGGTACGTCGTCCGCTCGAAGTTGAGGAAAACGGGGGTACGGCGCAGCAGGTTCAGGTCCGGGTCTTCGAACAGCATCCATGACCGTTCCAGCATGGTGAAACCGCTTTCGGCCCGAAGCACGGCCTTCTCCAACTGATCGACGGCCAATTCTGCTTGATGCCGGTAGTTCCGAAGCTGGGCCGAGCTCTCGTCCCCGGCGCTCTCGACCTCGGCGGGGAATCTGTTCATCGCAACGGCATAGACGCACGCGGCGTTGTAATGGTCCTGCCACTCCAGGGCGGGCCAGGAGAAAGGACGCCAGATCCTTCGTCTCAAGGCTCTGCGGATGCGGGCCTCGATTTTCTCGGAGGCAAGAGCTGTGGCGCTCCAGCTGAATTCCTGCTCGTGCCGGGAGTAGGCCCGGCCGCACCAGCGGTGGGGCTTTGCATGGTACGGCGGCGGTATCGGCATCTCCCGCTTCTTCTCCAGGTCACTCACCGCCCAGGTCAGCCGAAGAGGAGCCCATACATCGCGGTTGATCACGAGCGTGACATGCGTGCTCGGAAGGGAACAGGCGGAGCCCTGGGCGTACGCAGGCGGCCACAGCAAGCGGATCAGTTGCCTGAGCCAAAGAAGCCAGGTGCATCCCGCGAGGCGCGCAAGCAGGTCGTCCTGCACGAGCCGGTACAACTCCTGAGCGGAAGCCCTCTGGAGGACCACCCGAACCTGTTGCTGCGCATCCTCGTCGGCCTGCGTGGGGGTCAACTGCCGGTCGAGCCACTTCCTCGCGGCTCGTTCGACCTCGTGCTGAGTGTCGTACATCGCGGCCGCACGTGGTCCCTCGTCAGCGAGGGCGAAGTCGACGGCCGCCGGCCAGTAGCGCTCCACCAGGACCCGGCGCAGATCGTTCCGCATCTTGTGGCGCTCATCATCGGAGCGACCCTCATCCTCGATTTCGTACCACTCCTCCACTACTCGCTCCGAGGTGCCCAGAATGATGGCGTTCCGGTAGCGCAGACCGAGCACGTCCTGGAATCGGCGCGGGTGGCAGAGGTAACGGAACCTCCGCGGCGGCAGGCGCCAGCGGACCCACAGCCGGTTGTTGTACCGGTCGGCGGTCTGGCCGTCGAGGGTGAGGCCCCGCTGACAGGTGTCCAGCGCGTCGAGCGGCAGCTCCAGCTTCTCCTGCACGCCGGCGAACTCCGCCCGGATGTAAGGGTTCTGCGGGTCGTACTTCAGGGCGTCGTCGTAACGCTGCAGGGCTTCGTCGTACCGTTGTCGGGAGCTCAGCGACTTCGCTTCCTGGTAGGCGCGCAGCAACTCCGGTGGCAACTCACGGGCCCACCACTGCCGCCAGGGCGGCCGTTTCCCGGCGCTGGTCACCGGCAGCAGCGAGGCCACCACCCAGTAGGCGGCCCGGCAGGTGGCTTGCTCCCAGTCCCGCCCCCACACCGTCGTGGCCCGTGCGCCGCTGAAGACGTACGCCGTGAGCGTCACGGTGATGCCGTACGGCTCGGTTCCGTGCTCGCGTGCCCGGAGCACGCCGCTGATGCGGTAGGCCAG
This sequence comes from Streptomyces sp. 2323.1, assembly GCF_900221035.1. Classification (NCBI taxonomy): domain Bacteria; kingdom Bacillati; phylum Actinomycetota; class Actinomycetes; order Kitasatosporales; family Streptomycetaceae; genus Streptomyces; species Streptomyces sp. 2323.1. The sequence continues at coordinate 4,734,777 of NZ_LT907981.1, forward strand.
CTTCGGACGCAACCTGCCGAGCAGGCGGGGTATCGCGGTGCCGAACTTTTCGAGATCGACGTCGCCGAGAAGATCGAGGAAGCTGGTGGGCGGTGCCTCCGCGGGGACTGTTGTCGGCGGGTAGAGGCTGCTCTCGGAAAGCTGCATGCGCAGATGGGAGGTCAGGTCGTCGACCGGCGGTGGTGTGGCGTCGGAGGTGGCGTCGACGAGCTGCTGTACGTCCACGGGGCCCGGCTGGTATCCCAGCGCGGATCGCGTGGCGCGCCACCACACGTAGATGGCCAGCAGCACCAGGAGGAGGCCCCCAAGTCGCATGCCGGGGCTGATGTGGCTTCCGCCGAAGAAGGCGGCGAGACCGCTCAGGATCCGTGGAGCCACTTCGCCGGCGACCCAGGTGTGGGTGGCTTCCCCGGCCCACCACGCGGCCGCCAACACGCACAACGTGGTCATCACCGCGGCCCGCCGCCAGGCCGCCACCCGTGGCACGAGAAGCGGTGAGGTGGGGGTGCGGGAGAGCTTCCCGGGGCGTTTCGCCATGACAGCTTCTCCGGGCCTGCTCTTCGGCCAGGGCGTCTCGCTCATCCGGCAGCAGGCCGTCGCAAGGAGATCCTCTGCTTCCAGTCTCCGCTCGTTCGTACGCATGTGCCACAGGGGGACGGCGTCCAGATGGGACCCCGTGCGTAAGCCGCCGTGGCCGTTTCGCATCATGGGTGCTCTTGCAACATATTTGCAGGAGCCGCCACCATGGGTGCGCTGCAGAGCCTGAAGCGGAGAACCCTGAGATGCACGTACCCGATGGATTCATCAATGCGCCGGTGTCGGTGGCGACCGGTGCGGTCGCCGCGGCCGCGGTCGCGGTCAGCCTGCGCGGCGCCCGGCGGGAACTGGCGGGTGCGGCGCAGGGCAGCGGCACGGGTGCCGAGCGCACGGCGCCGCTGGCCGGACTGGTCGCGGCGTTCATCTTCGCCGTACAGATGCTGAACTTCCCGGTCGCGGCGGGCACCAGCGGGCATCTGCTGGGCGGTGCGCTGGCGGCGATCCTCGTCGGCCCGTACACCGGTGTGCTGTGCGTCTCCGTCGTGCTGCTCATGCAGGGCGTGCTGTTCGCCGACGGCGGGCTGACCGCGCTCGGCGTGAACATCACCGATATGGCGATCGTGACGACCGTGGTCGCCTACGCCCTGTTCCGGGGACTGGTGAAGGTGCTGCCGCGCCGGCGCCGCTCGATCACCGTGGCCTCGTTCGTCGCCGCTCTGGTGTCGGTGCCGGCCGCCGCGATGGCCTTCACCGCCCTCTACGCGCTCGGCGGGACCGCGGACGTGCCGATCGGCAAGGTCTTCGCCGCCATGGTGGGCGTGCACGTACTGATCGGCATCGGCGAGGCGGCGATCACCGCGCTGACGGTCGGTGCCGTCATCGCCGTCCGACCCGACCTGGTCTACGGCGCACGCGGCCTGACCGCCCCGCTGGAACTGCGGACCTCGCCGCTCGCCGCCCCGGACGGGGAGCCGGTCGCCGCGCCCGCCCCGGCCGACGAGCCCGCCACCGCCCCGGCCGCCGCGTCCGCCGCCGCACCCCGCCGCTCCGTCCGCCGCGTCTGGCTGGCTGGCCTCGCCGCTGCCTTGGTGTGCGCCGGCGGCCTCAGCTACTACGCCTCCGCCAGCCCCGACGGCCTGGAGAAGGTCGCCCAGGACCAGGGCATCGCCGCCAAGGCCAAGGACCACGCCACCAAGGACTCCCCGCTCGCCGACTACAGCGTCAAGGACATCACCGACCCGCGGCTGGCCGGCGGCCTCGCCGGCGTCATCGGCGTCGGCGCGACACTCGCCGCGGGAACGGGCGTGTTCGTCGTCCTGCGGCGCCGCAAGAGCGCCGGCGCGGGCGAGGCCGCAGCGCCGGCCGCCGAGCGCCCGACGCCGGAGCAGGTCTGAGATGGGCGCAGGTCATGCCCACAAGCTCTACCGGCACGGGCACTCGCCGGTACACGCGCTGCCCGCGCACTGCAAGATCGCCGCGGTCTTCTGCTTCGTCCTGATCGTCGTCTCCACCCCGCGCGAGGCGCTCTGGGCGTTCGGGCTCTACGCGCTGCTGATCGCCGCCGCCGCAGCAGCGGCCCGCATCCCCGCCGGATTCCTCCTCAAACGACTCCTCATCGAAGTGCCGTTCGTCGCCTTCGCCCTGCTGATGCCGTTCGTCGCCGAGGGCCCGCAGGTGGACGTCGGCGGCCTGAGCCTGAGCGCATCCGGCCTCTGGGGCGCCTGGAACATCCTCGCCAAGGGGACGCTGGGCGTCGCCGCGTCCGTCCTGCTCGCCGCCACCACCGAACTGCGCGAACTCCTGCTGGGCCTCCAGCGCCTGCGGATGCCTCCGCTGCTCGTCCAGATCGCCTCCTTCATGATCCGCTACGGCGATGTGATCACCGACGAGATGCGCCGGATGCGGATCGCCCGGCTCTCCCGCGGCTTCGAGGCGCGCGGCCTCCGCCACTGGGGCGTGCTCGCCAAGTCCGCCGGCGCGCTGTTCATCCGCTCCTACGAGCGCGGTGAGCGCGTCCACCTCGCCATGGTCAGCCGCGGCTACACCGGCACCATGCCCGTCATCGGCGCGGTCACCGCCACCCGCGCACAATGGACCCGCGCGGCCGCCCTCCCGTTCGCCGCGCTCGCCGTCTGCCTCCTGGGATGGACCCTTTGAGCACCACCACGCCCGCACCCGCCCCCTCCCTCGCCGTCTCCCGGCTCGCCTACGCCTACCCCGACGGCCACCAGGCGCTCTTCGGCGTCGACCTGACCGTCGGCCGCGGCGAACGCGTCGCCCTCCTCGGCCCCAACGGCGCCGGCAAGACCACCCTCGTCCTCCACCTCAACGGCATCCTCGAAGCGGGCGCCGGCACCGTCGCGGTCGCCGGCCTCCCGGTCGCCAAGGAGAACCTCGCGGAGATCCGCCGCCGCGTCGGCATCGTCTTCCAGGACCCCGACGACCAGCTGTTCATGCCCACCGTGCGCGAGGACGTCGCCTTCGGGCCGGCCGCCGCGGGCCTGCGCGGCGCGGAACTCGACGCCCGCGTCACCGAGGCACTCACCCGGGTCGGCATGGCGGACTTCGCCGACCGCCCCCCGCACCACCTCTCCTTCGGCCAACGCCGCCGGGTCGCGGTCGCCACCGTCCTGGCGATGCGCCCGGAAATCCTCGTCCTCGACGAGCCGTCCTCCAACCTCGACCCGGCCTCCCGCCGCGAACTCGCCGACATCCTGCGGTCGTTGGACGTCACCGTCCTGATGGTCACGCACGATCTGCCGTACGCGCTGGAGCTGTGCCCGCGGTCCGTCGTGCTCTCCGGCGGCGTGCTCGTCGCCGACGGCACCACCCAGCAACTGCTGTGCGACGAGGACCTGATGCGCACCCACCGCCTGGAGCTCCCCTTCGGCTTCGACCCGCGCTCGGTCGACGTCCCGCTTTGACCCACCACGGCGCCCGGGCCGTGTGACGAACGCCACCCGCCACCGTCCTGGTCATCAGCACTGATCCGCGCGTTGCACCATGGATGGGTCACGAAAGCGACGGATGAGTGGGAAGCAGGAATCAGTGGTGGACGTCCAGGGCACGGTCGAGGACGGCTTCGAGCCGGTCCGGGACGCCTTCATGGCCAACTTCGCACGGCGCGGCGAGCGGGGTGCGGCGGTCGCCGTCTACCAGCACGGGCGCAAGGTCGTCGACCTGTGGGGCGGCACGAAGGACGGCGATGCCCAGGGAGAGGCCGCGCCCTGGGAGGCCGGTACGGCCCAGGTGATCCGCTCCGCCTCCAAGGGCATCGCCGCCGTCGTCCCGCTGCTCCTGCACCAGCGCGGACAGCTCGACCTCGACGCGCCGGTCGGCACGTACTGGCCCGAGTTCAAGGCCGCCGGCAAGGAACGGGTCCTGGTCCGCCATCTGCTCTCGCACCGTGCCGGGCTGCCGGTGCTGGACACCCCGCTCACCCCCGCCGAGGCCATCGACGGGGTCAGCGGCCCCGCCGCGGTCGCCGCGCAGGCACCCGTCTGGGAGCCCGGCACCGATCACGGCTACCACGCCCAGACCTACAGCTGGCTGCTCGGCGAGCTGGTGCGGCGGATCACCGGCCGTACCATCGGCAACTGGATCGCCGAGGAGATATCCGGCCCGCTCGGCCTCGATCTGTGGCTCGGCCTCCCCGAGGCGGCCCAGTCCCGCGTCGGCCGCCTCGCCGCCGTCGAGACACCGGCCCCGCCGGCCGCGACGGGGCTCCGGGTCCGCCCGAAGCCCTCCGTCGCCGAGGCGTACGCCGATCCCGACTCGCTCACCAGCCGTGCCTTCGCGGCGATCTCTCCGGCCCCCGACGAGAACGCCCCCGCCTACCGGGCCGCCGAGCTGCCCGCCTCCGCGGGCATCGCCACCGCCCGTTCCCTGGCCCGCTGTTACGCCGCCCTCATCGGCCCCGTCGACGGCCACCCCCGCCTCTTCGCCCCCGCGACCCTCACCCTCGCCCGCACGGAGGAGTCCGCCGGCCTCGACCGCACGCTGCTCGTTCACACTCGCTTCGGCCTGGGCTTCATGCTTAATGGCTCCGCCTCGCCTCTCCTGGGACCTGGCTCGTTCGGTCATCCTGGCCGTGGGGGCGCCCTGGCCTGCGCCGACCCGGAGACGGGGCTTGCCTTCGGCTACGTCACGAATGGGATGCAGCGGAATGTGACGGCGGATCCTCGTCCCCAGGGGTTGCTTCGCGCTCTTTCCCGCGTTGTCGGGTGACCCGCCGTGTTTCTTCTGTGAGTTGTTGCCCGCCTTCGGCGGGGGCGAGGTTGGTTGTGGGGTGGGGCCCCGGTTGCTGTGTGGTGGGTGGCGGGGGCAGGGGCTCCGGGGTGGGTGTGTGGACTGCTTCGCTTTACGTCCACACACCCACCCCTCCGCCCCTACCCCCTCCCGCCGTTGTGGGGCCCCACCCCGGTGGGGGTGCAGAAGAAAAGACAAAAGCCAGAAGCTCGGCCGGAGTACGACGCGGCCGAGCTTCTGGTCTTTAACAGATCCCTCACCGGGCGGGGGTCGCCTTCCCGGACGGGAGGTGGTGGGCCGGAGGGGGTGGGTGTTCGGACGTAAAGCGAAGCAGTCCGAACACCCACCCCCGGAGGCCCGCCACCGCCACCCACCACACACACCCAGCGGCCCCCGCCCAACCCCCCACCCCGCCGAAGGCGAAACGGAAAACTGCCCCGCAGCCGAATACGTAAGCCGGGCTGCCAGCCACCCCCCGCCGAAGGCGAAACAACCGACGAGGCCTGGCGCCGCAGCCGAGTACGTCCGCCGGGCCGCCAGGCACACACGCCGAAGGCGAAAACAACAGACGAGGCACGGCGCCCCAGCCGAGTACGTCCGCCGGGCCGCCAGGCTCCTACGTCAACATGAGGCCGATCCCGATAACCATCAGCCCCGCCGCCGCGATCCGCGGCGCCCCGAACCGCTCCTTGAAGAAGACCGCGCCGATCGCCGCCCCGACGATGATCGAGGACTCCCGCAACGCGGCGATGGGGGCGAGCGGGGCGCGCGTCTGGGCCCACAGGACCAGGCCGTACGCGAAGACGGAGAGCACGCCGCCGGCCAGGCCACGCAGGGCGACGGGGCGCAGCTCCGTGAGGAGTTGGCGGCGGCGGGTGGCCAGCGCGTAGGCGGGGATCACGGTGCCTTCGAGGATCATCAGCCAGGCGATGTAGCCGAGGGAGCTGCCGGAGGCGCGGACGCCGAGGCCGTCGACGGTGGTGTACGAGGCGATGGCCAGGCCGGTGGCGAGCGCGGCGAGGATGGCCGGCCAGTGGGGGCGCGTACCTGAGCCGCGGATGCCCCACAGGGCGACGCCGACCAGGCCCGCGGAGGCCAGCGCCACCCCGGCCAGTGCCCAGGGGCCGGGGACCTCGTGGACGAAGACGGCGGCCAGGACGGTGACGACCAGCGGGGCGGTGCCCCGGGCGATGGGGTACATCTGGCCGAAGTCGCCCAGGCGGAACGACTGCATGAGCAGCGCCTGGTAGACGATGTGCAGCACGCCGGAGGCCAGCAGGTAGGGCCAGGCGCCGGCCGCGGGGAGCGGGGTGACGGCGGCCATGGCGAGGCCGCAGAGCGCACCGCCGCCGCCGACCAGGGTGAAGGCCAGCAGCTGATCGCGGATGCCGTGGGCGAGGGCGTTCCAGCTGGCGTGGGTGACGGCGGCCAGCAGGACGGCCGCGACGACGAGCGGCGTCACGAGGTGCGCTCGCGCACGTCCACGACACGGCCCTGGGCGTACTCGATCAGGGCAGCGGGGTCGAGCGGGAACACGGTGTGCGGGGTGCCGGCGGCGGCCCAGACCGTATCGTGCGCGAGCAGCCCGCGGTCGGCGAGTACGCGGGTGCGGGTGCGGTGTCCGAAGGGCGGTACGCCGCCGATGGCGTAGCCGGTGGCGGCGCGGACGAGTTCGGCGTCGGCGCGGCCGACCGTACAGGCGCCGAGTTCCGCGCGCAGGCGTTCCACGTCGACGCGTGCGGAGCCGTCCACGAGAACCAGCACCGGCTCCTGGTCCGCCGTGAAGATCAGCGACTTGACGATCTGGGAGAGCTCGCAGCCGACGGCCGCGGCGGCCTCGGCGGCGGTGCGGGTGGCCTCGGGGAAGCGGCGGACCTCGACGGTCAGGCCGAGTTCGGCGAGGGCCTCGGCGAAGCGGGGGTGAGCCGGTGAGGTGGTGGCGGTCTCCAGGGGGGTACTGGACGCGGAATCGCTCATGGCCCGCACGCTAACGAAAGCTGTACGGGCCATGCGACCTTCTTTTGGCCGATGAGACGAGGCGCACGCGGCCGTGCGCCCCGCTCCCTCAGCCGGCGGTGAGGATGGCGCGGACCACCGGGCCCGCGTTGGAGCCGCCGTGACCGCTCGCCGGGACGACGGCCGCCGCGGCGAGGTCGTCGCGGTAGGCGGTGAACCAGGCGTTGGGCTTCTTCTGGTTGTCGACCTCGGCCGAGCCGGTCTTGGCGCCGACGTCACCGCTGACCCCGGCCATCGCCTCGGCGGCCGTACCGGAGGTCGCGGTCAGCTTCATCAGCGACTTCAGGCCGCTGAGGGTGGACGGCTTCATCGTGCGGGAGGCCTTGGCGAGCGTCCGGTTGTCCAGCGACGGCGCGACGATGTACGGCTGGTGGAAGGAGCCGGCCCGGACCGTCGCGGCGAGCGAGGCCACATTGAGCGGGTTCATCCGCACCCCGCCCTGACCGATCAGCGAGGCCGCCATCTGGGCGTCGTGCTGCACCGGCACCGCACCGTCGAAGGTGGGGATGCCGGTCTGCCAGTTCAGGCCGATGCCGAAGACGTCCCGGGCCTCGTTGGTCAGATCGCTGTCGGAGAGGTCCTTGGCGTGCGAGATGAAGGCGTTGTTGCAGGATGCGGCGAAGCTCTGCGCGAAGGTGCCGTCCTTGATCTCGGACTTGTCGAGGTTCTGGAACTTCCAGCCGCCGACGGTCACGTACTTGGGACACGGGTTCTTCTTGCCGGGCGAGGTCAGGCCCTTGTCCATGAGCAGCGCCGAGGTCACGATCTTCATCGTCGAGCCGGGGGCCAGCGACCCCTGGGTGGCCAGGTTGAAGCCCTTTTCCGGGGAGTTGGCGATCGCCAGGATCTCGCCGGTGCTGGGCTTGACCGCGGCCGCGGAGGCGGACTTCTTGCCCTTGACCGCCCGCTCGGCCGCCGACTGCATCGCGGCGTCCAGGGTGGTCTTGAGCGTGCCCGGCGTCCCCTTGGAGAGCACCTTCAGCGTCTTGTCGGGCAGCTGGTCGGCGGGCTTGGCGCTCTTGGCGCGCTGGATGAACAGCTCCACGCCGGGCTTGCCGTCGGTCTTGTCGCCGTACTTGTCGCGCAGGCTGTCCAGCACCCCGGCGAGCGCCGGATGCGCCTGGGGGGTCAGTGCGGCGCCATGGCGGTCCACGGCCTTGATCGGCGGCGCCTCGGCGTCGCCGGTCCGCAGCTGGTCGCCCTTGGCCAGGCCCGGGTGCAGCACCGTCGGCCGCCAGGCGACCTGCGGCTTCCCGGTGTCCGTGGCCCGCTGCACGGTCGCTGACGTGCGGTACGAGTAGGGCGCCTTGGTGCCCTTGTAGTCGATCTGCGCGGAGACGGTGTACGGCACCTTGTCGCCGTCCGGTGTGCCGGGCGTCACCGTCATCTTGGAGAACTTCGCCTGCTTGCGGAAGGCCTCCAGCGCGCTCTTGCAGGTCGCCGGGTTGTCCGTCAGCGCGGCCGCTTTGGCGGCGTCGCCGGACTGCCAGGCGGACAGGAACTGCCGCGACGCCGTCTGCACTTCCTTGGCCGACAGCGGACCGGTCGGCACCTTGGTCCCCTTGTCGCCCGACTTGGCATCCGCCGCCCTGACCTCCTGCGACGAGTCGTCCGAGCCGCCGAACAGCGTCAGGCCGCCCACAACTCCCGCCACCAGGGCCACCGATCCGCCGATCAGCCCGTACATCACCTCACGGCGCATGCCAACGATTCCCTCCTGAAGTCTCGTCCTTGGATACGCACACAAGAACGTGCTTCGCACTCTAAGGGACACGGGGAGGCCGTGAGTCTCGATCAGGGCACGGTCCGGTGACGCGCTGTTGTAAGCCTGTGACAGAACTGTCGAATAAGCCGGTTCACACCCAGGTGTCGAACCACATCCGGTGGTGCCAGGCCGACTTGGGGATCGGCATACCCGTATAGAGCGGATAGAAGTAGATGAAATTCCACACGATGAGGAGGACCAGGACACCGGCCCCCACCGCGCCGACCGTGCGGCGCCGCTCCGTCGACCCCGGGGGCCCGATGAGCGCGCCGATCATCATCGCCAGCGCCAGACACAGGAACGGGACGAACACCACCGCGTAGAAGAGGAAGATGGTCCGCTCCTGGTAGAGGAACCACGGCAGATAGCCTGCCGCGACCCCGCAGGCGATGGCCCCGGCCCGCCAGTCCCGCTTGAACAGCCAGCGGTAGAGCACGTAGAGCAGCGCGAAGCAGGCCGCCCACCACAGCAGGGGGGTGCCCAGCGCCAGCACCTCGCGGGCGCAGCCCTCGGCCGCCGTGCAGCCGTCCTGGCCGGCCTTGGGGTCCTCGTAGAAGTACGAGACCGGGCGGCCCAGGACCAGCCAGCTCCACGGGTTGGACTGATAGGCGTGCGGGGTGGTCAGTCCGGTGTGGAAGGCGTAGACCTCGGTCTGGTAGTGCCACAGGCTGCGCAGCCAGTCCGGCAGCCAGGTCCAGGCGCCGGTACGGCCCTCCGGGGTGGTCGCCCAGTCGCGGTAGTAGCCGCCCTTGGTGGCGATCCAGCCGGACCAGGACGCGAGATACGTGGCGAGGGCGAGGACGACCGTGGACCCGAACGCGGGCAGCACATCGCGGCGGAGGACCGACCGGAAGGGGCGGCGGGCACCGGCCGTACGGCGGGCCGCGACGTCCCACAGCACCGACATCAGCGCGAACGCGGCGAGGTAGTACAGACCGTTCCACTTCGTCGCGGCGGACAGGCCCAGACACAGCCCCGCCGCGATCCGCCACGGCCGCCACCCCAGCCGCAGGCGGTCACCCACCGCGTCGTCCGGGCGGGCCGCCCCCGCCCCGTACCCGGTGTCCTCGGCGAGCGGCAGCGCCGCCGCCAGCCGGGCCCGGGTGCGGTCCCGGTCCACCAGCAGACAGCCGAACGCGGCCACCACCCAGAACATCACGATCAGGTCGAGGAGGGCGGTGCGGCTCATGACGAAGTGCAGCCCGTCGACCGCCAGCAGGGTCCCGGCCAGACAGCCCAGCGCCGTCGACCGCAGCAGCCGCCGGCCGATCCGGCAGACCAGCAGCACCGACAGCGTGCCGAGCAGCGCCACCATGAACCGCCAGCCGAAGGGGTTCATCCCGAAGGCCCACTCGCCCAGCGCGATCAGCCACTTGCCCATCGGCGGATGGACGACGTACGAGTGCTCCGGCGAGAGCAGCAGCTGCGGCGGGTGCCCGACCAGCGCGTCATTGGCGTTCTTGGCCCAGGTGCCCTCGTAGCCGTACTGGAGCAGCGACCAGGCGTCCTTGGGGTAGTACGTCTCGTCGAATATCACCTTCCGCGGGCTGCCGAGGTTCCAGAACCGCAGCACCCCGGCGAACACCGCCACCAGCAGCGGACCGGCCCAGCCCGACCAGCGCGCCAGCCGGGCCGCCGCGTCCGGGCCCGCGCCGAACACCGCCCACAGGCGGCCGCTCGGCTCGGGGAAGGGGGGCACCAGCCGCGCCCGGACATCGGGCTGCGGGCCGGCGGGGTACCCGAAGCGGCGCAGCCGCCGCCGCCACACGGGCGGCCGCCCGGCCGGCTCCGGGGCGTGCTGCGCGGCGGCGTCGGTCGCGGTGGTGTCACTCGTCACGCGGCCCATCGTAGGGAAGCCGCCTGTGCACCTGCGGGGAGCGCCACCGTGCGAACCGGCGGGTCGGGGCGCGGCGGCCTCCTGGGAGGATGGGCGGGTGACTGGAACGCTGGTACTTGCAGGGACGCCCATCGGCGAGATCGCGGACGCGCCGCCGCGGCTCGCCACCGAGCTGGCCGCCGCGGATGTGATCGCCGCGGAGGACACCCGGCGGCTGCGCCGGCTGACCCAGGCGCTGGACGTCCAGCCGTCCGGGCGGATCGTGTCGTACTTCGAGGGCAACGAGGCGGCCCGGACGCCCGAGCTGGCCGAGGCGCTGGCCGGCGGGGCGCGGGTGCTGCTGGTCACCGACGCGGGGATGCCCTCCGTCTCCGACCCGGGCTACCGGCTGGTCGCCGCGGCCGTCGAGCACGACATCAAGGTCACGGCCGTACCGGGTCCCAGCGCGGTGCTCACCGCCCTGGCCGTCTCCGGTCTGCCGGTGGACCGCTTCTGCTTCGAGGGGTTCCTGCCGCGCAAGGCCGGCGAGCGGCGCACCCGGCTGCGCGAGGTTGCCGATGAGCGGCGCACCCTCGTCTACTTCGAGGCACCGCACCGCCTGGACGACACCCTGGCCGCGATGGCCGAGATCTTCGGCGCGGACCGGCGCGCGGCGGTCTGCCGCGAGCTGACCAAGACCTACGAGGAGGTCAAGCGCGGGCCCCTGGACGACCTCGCGTCCTGGGCGGCGGAGGGCGTACGCGGCGAGATCACGATCGTCGTCGAGGGGGCGCCGGAGGCCGGGCCGCAGGAGCTGGACGCCGAGGAGCTGGTCCGCCGGGTGCGGGTCCGCGAGGAGGCCGGGGAGCGCCGCAAGGAGGCGATCGCCGCGGTCGCCGCGGACGCGGGGCTGCCCAAGCGGGAGGTCTTCGATGCGGTGGTCGCGGCAAAGACCGCGCAGAAGAACTCGGCGAAAACCGACTCATCAGAAGGTAAATGACTGGCCTCGAAGGTAAAGGGTGTGGCTGCGCGATCGGGTGTTTTTCCTGCCGCGGGCCAAAACTGGGCCAATACGATAGAAGCACTACTGCGCTGTGGCCGGAAAAGGCGTTCCCTGGGTGAGGGGCGAACGGTTCCCCGAAGACCTTGTCCAGCGGACAAGAGGAGCGCACATGAGTGAGATCGCGAAGGCCACCGGCGTCACGACCAGCGAAGACCGCACCCTCTCCAGGCCCGAGGCCGCCGCCCACGAGGCGTACTCCTTTGCCTGCATGCGGTGCGGCCACGGCTGGGAGCAGGCGTACGAAATAGTCCATCAGGTCGACGGCAAGGGCGAGCAGCACGTCGTCTACTACGCCGACGGCGAGCGGGTTCCCTCGCCGCTGACCCACCCCTCCTGCCTGAACTGCAGCAGCAATATCGTGCGGATCATGCGTTCCGGGCAGGTCTCGATGGTCTCCGACGCGATCGCGAACATGCACCAGCGCCAGCACGGCAGCGAGAAGCGCAAGGAACCGGCCCCCGGGGCGGACACCGGCGGCGGCAGCACCGCCGAGGACACCGGCCGCCACCACTGGCACCTCTCCGACCTGCTGCACCCCTTCCAGCACCACCGCAAGTGAGGCCCACGCCACGGCCCTCGTAGGATCGCGGCCATGGCACCGCAGGACAAAGACACTCCGCCGCCGCTGCCCGAACCGCTTCGGGTGGCGGTGGCGGATTCGCACACCCACCTGGACATGCAGGATTCGACCGTCGACGAGGCGCTCGCCAAGGCCGCCTCGGTCGGGGTGACCACCGTCGTCCAGGTGGGCTGCGATCTGGCGGGTTCGCGGTGGGCCGCCGAGACCGCGGCCGCGTACGACAGCGTGCACGCCACGGTGGCGCTGCATCCCAACGAGGCGCCCCGGATCGTGCTCGGTGATCCGGACGGCTGGTCGCGGCAGGGTGCGAGGGAAGCCGGCGGGGACGCCGCGCTCGACACCGCGCTTGCCGGGATCGACGAGCTGGCCGCGCTGCCGCAGGTCAGGGGCGTCGGCGAGACCGGCCTGGACTACTTCCGCACCGGCCCCGAGGGCATGGCCGCCCAGGAGCGCTCCTTCCGCGCCCACATCGAGATCGCCAAGCGGCACGGCAAGGCCCTGGTCATCCACGACCGGGAGGCCCACGACGACGTGCTGCGGATCCTGCGCGAGGAGGGCGCCCCCGAACGGGTCGTCTTCCACTGCTACTCCGGTGACGCCGCGATGGCCGAGATCTGCGCAGCGGCCGGCTACTTCATGTCCTTCGCCGGCAACGTCACCTTCAAGAACGCCCGGCACCTGCGGGAGGCCCTCGCCGTCGCCCCGCCCGAGCTGGTGCTCGTCGAGACCGACGCCCCCTTCCTCACCCCCGCGCCGTACCGCGGACGGGCCAACGCCCCGTACCTCATTCCGGTCACCCTGCGGGCGATGGCCGAGGTCAAGGCGATGACGGAAGACGCGCTGGCCACCGCCGTCGCGGCGAACACGGCGCGGGCCTTCGGCTACTGAGCGGCCGGCGGCCTGCGGTGGCGGGCGCTGACGGGCCCGCCACCGGCACCACCGGCCCCTCGCGGCAATCGGAGCCCCCCCGGAACGACCACTATCCGTACTGGTCCGACTTTGGAGAGTGACCGACCACTCCGCTACATTCCGGCCGTCAACCGCAGCCGGGGCATGTGGAGCGCGCCGTGAGTCATTCGCAGAGCAGCCACCGCGTCGCGCGCGGCCGTCGCAGACGTCGCGCCGAACACCCCGAAGCGCTGCGCCGGCTGCTGCCCAGAGCGCTGGTCGTCGCCTTCCTCGCCGGCGGCACCACCGCCTTCATCGCGCACGACAAGGCCGTCCGGCTCACCGTCGACGGCACCCCGCGCACCCTGCACACCTTCGCCGACGACGTCGACGACCTGCTGGCCGACGAGCATCTCGCCATCGGCGCCCACGACATCGTCGCCCCCGCCCCCGGCACCGCACTCGGCAGCGGCGACGAGATCGTCGTCCGCCACGGCCGCCCGGTCGTCCTGACCATCGACGGACAGCGCCGCACGGTGTGGACCACCGCGGACACCGTCGCCGGCGCCCTCCACCAGCTCGGCGTGCGCGCCGAGGGCGCCGTGCTGTCCGCCGACCGTTCCCGGCGCATCGAGCAGCACGGCATGGAGCTCGCGGTCCGCACCGAACGCTCGGTGGTCATCGTCGCCGACGGCCGGGAACACCGGGTCCGCACCAACGCCGCCACCGTTCGCGAGGCCCTGGCCGAGGCCGGCCTCGCGCTGCGCGACCAGGACACCACCTCGGTGCCGCCGGAGAGCTTCCCGCGCGAGGGCCAGACCATCTCCGTACTGCGGATCACCGGCTCCAAGGAGGTCCGCGAGGAGCGCCTCCCGTTCCGTACGATCCTGCGGGCCGATCCCCGGCTGGCCCGCGGCGTCCGGTCGGTCGTCCAGCAGGGACGGTTCGGCGTGCGGCGGGTCACCTACCGGGTGCGCACCGTCAACGGCGTCCGGCAGAAGCCGAAGCGGCTGCACAGCAAGATCGTGCACGCTCCCCGCCCGCAGATCGTGCACCTCGGCACCATGGTGCTGCCCACCTCCGTCCGCGGCGCCGACCATCTCGCCTGGCACGCGCTGGCGCAGTGCGAGACGGGCGGGCGGCCGAACGCCGTCGACGCGACGGGCACCTACGGCGGGCTCTACCAGTTCGACGGCGGCACCTGGCGGGCCCTCGGTGGCCGCGGACGTCCGCAGGACGCCTCCCCCCAGGAACAGACCTACCGGGCCAAGAAGCTCTACATCAGAAGGGGGGCGAGCCCGTGGCCGGTCTGCGGCCGTAAGCTTCACGGGTGAACGAGCGCACCGAGGCTTTGGCATGAGCAAGAGCACCACCGACGATTCCGGTCCCCTGCTGGGCGCCGCCGACATCCGCGAGCTGGCCGCCGCGCTGGGCGTCCGTCCCACCAAGCAGCGCGGCCAGAACTTCGTCATCGACGCCAACACCGTCCGCCGGATCGTGCGGACCGCCGAGGTCCGGCCCGACGATGTCGTGGTCGAGATCGGCCCGGGTCTCGGCTCGCTGACGCTGGGACTGCTGGAGGCCGCCGACCGGGTCACCGCCGTCGAGATCGACGAGGTGCTGGCGGACGCGCTGCCCGGCACCGTCGCGGCCCGGATGCCCGACCGCGCCGACCGCTTCGCGCTGGTGCACAGCGACGCCATGCACGTCACCGAGCTGCCCGGCCCGGCGCCCACCGCGCTGGTCGCCAACCTCCCCTACAACGTCGCGGTGCCGGTACTGCTGCACATGCTCGCGGCCTTCCCGACCATCGACCGCACCCTGGTCATGGTGCAGTCCGAGGTCGCCGACCGGCTGGCCGCCCGCCCCGGCAACAAGGTCTACGGCGTGCCGTCGGTCAAGGCCAACTGGTACGCCGAGGTCAAGCGGGCCGGCGCGATCGGCCGCAACGTCTTCTGGCCCGCACCCAACGTCGACTCCGGCCTGGTCTCCCTCGTCCGCCGCGACAAGCCGATCGAGACCTCGGCGAGCCGCGACGAGGTCTTCGCCGTCGTCGACGCGGCCTTCGCCCAGCGCCGCAAGACGCTGCGGGCCGCGCTGTCGGGCTGGGCCGGCTCGGCCGCCGCGGCGGAGTCCGCCCTCGTCGCCGCCGGCGTCTCCCCGCAGGCCCGCGGCGAGGCACTGACCGTCGAGGAGTTCGCGCGGATCGCCGAGCACAAGGGCCCGGGCGGCGCGCCGGGCATCCGCCAGTCACGGGGAGAGCAGGCAGCAGGGGGAGAGCAGGCATGACGACCACCACCTCGATCACCGTCCGGGTCCCGGCCAAGGTCAACGTCCAGCTGGCGGTGGGCGCCGCCCGCCCGGACGGCTTCCACGACCTGGCGAACGTCTTCCTCGCCGTCGGCCTCTACGACGAGGTCACCGCCACCCCCGCCGCCACCCTCCGGATCACCGCCGAGGGACACGACGTCGACCGGATCCCCCTGGACCGCACCAACCTGGCGGCCCGCGCCGCCGAACTCCTCGCCGCCCGGCACGGCATCGAGCCGCACGTCCACCTCCACATCCGCAAGGACATCCCCGTCGCGGGCGGCATGGCCGGCGGCAGCGCGGACGCCGCCGCCGCCCTCCTGGCCTGCGACACCCTCTGGTCGGCGGGCGCCTCGCGCGAGGAACTCCTCGACATCTGCGCCGAGTTGGGCAGCGACGTACCGTTCAGCCTGGTCGGCGGCGCAGCCCTGGGCCGCGGCCGCGGCGAACTCCTGACCCCCCTCCCCGTCGGCGGCACCTTCCACTGGGTCTTCGCGGTGGCCGACGGCGGCCTGTCCACCCCGGCCGTCTACGGCGAGTTCGACCGGCTGACGGCGGGGACGGAGGTGCCGGAACCGGAGGCGGCGCCTGAGCTGCTGGCCGCCTTGCAATCCGGCGATGCCGCTGCGCTGGCCGCTGCACTTGTGAATGACCTGCAGCCTGCGGCGCTGTCCTTGCGGCCGTCGCTGAGCGCGACGTTGGCGGCCGGTACCGCGGCCGGGGCGCTGGCTGCGTTGGTGTCCGGCTCGGGGCCGACTACGGCCTTCCTGGTCAAGGACGCGGAAGCGGCCGGGGGCGTGGCGCAGGCGTTGCTGGCGTCGGGGACGTGCCGTCAGGTGCGGGTGGCGGATTCGCCTGCGGCGGGGGCCGTAGTGGTTTAAGGCGGCGGGGCGGGGACAGTTCTCGAAACTGTCGCGGCAGCAATGTCATCGCGGGCCCAAGTCCCGTACCCGCCATGCCGGTTCGGCGAACAGGCGCCGTGACGAGAGGGGATGGCATGTCGCAGACCGAGGGTCCACGACTGTTCCGGGAAAGCTGGATCGCGGGAGTGCACGTCCACTTCCCCGGGGAGCCGAAAGCCGGCTACGTCACTCCGTGGGACGACACCCCGCAGCGGGAGCGCGAGGCAGCCGGGTCGGTCTACGAGCAGGTGCGCCAGTTCATCGAGATCAGCGACGGGCACACGTCCAGGCTGTCCCGGGAACAGAAAGGCCGGTTCGTCGCGACCTGCTGGACGGCCCAGATGTTCAAGCACTTCGACGACCCGAAGCCGGGCTACGTTGCGGACTGGCCCGACCTCCCGGCTTGGCAGCAGGAGACCGACGCCGACATTTTCGAGGCCATCGAGAAAGCGCTGAGCTGACCACATAGAAGGGTTTCTTGGTGGTCAGCCGACTGGAAGCGCTCAGGCGCCCGGGAGTGCTCAGACGCCCGGGAGGTCGGTGTCCTTGACGGCGGTGACGAAGTTGGACCAGGTGGTGGCCGGGAAGACGATCGCCGGGCCGTGGGGGTCCTTGGAGTCGCGGACGGGAACCAGGCCGTCGAGGCCGTCAACCACCTCGACGCAGTTCCCGCCGTCGCCGTTGGTGTAGCTGCTCTTGCGCCAGACGGCGGTGCTCAAGTCAATCCGGTTGTTTGTCACTTCGGTAGTCCTCTGCGGCCGCCTCGATCATGGTCAGGGACGCCTCAGGAGCGAGTGCGGCGGCCCTGAGCCGATCGTATGCCTTGCGGTATTTCTTCACGAGGGCCGGATCGTCGATCGTGTCGCCGCTGTACTGCGATTCCAGGTAGGCCAGCGGCGGAGCATCCGGAAAGGTCGTGAGCTGCAACAAGCCCACCGCCATGAGGGGGTGCGGTCCGCAGTTCCACGGAAGGACCTGTGGAACGATCCGGCGCCTCCGCGCCAGCTCCGCGATGCGGTCGAGCTGATCAGCCATCTCGGCCGCAGGAATGACCGGGCAGCGCCACACGTACTCGGGCAGGATCACCCAGTACTCAGGGGTCTTCCGGTCTCCCTCGAAGAGGTGGGCCCTCGCCATGCGGGCGCTGACTTTCTCCTCCACCTCCTCGTCGGGCGCCAGCGGATGGGTCGCCCGCACCACTGCCCGCGTGTACGGCTCGGTCTGCAACAACCCGGGGATGAGGGTGGGACACCACTCCTCGATGGTCTCCGCGTACTTCTCCGCCTCCAAAGCGCGCTCGAAGTACTCGGCATGGCCAGTCCGCTTCGCCTTCCGCACGTCCTCGCAACGCCGCTGGAAGAAGCCGTCTGTCTTGAGCACCTTGTCCACGTGCTCGGCCAGGTCCGCCGGCATCCGCCGTTCGCCGCGCTCGATCTCGCTGAGGTGGCTCGGGCCGTAGAAGCTGCCCTCGACCAGCTGCTGGAGCGTGAGCCCGGCCAACTCCCGCTGGTAGCGCAGCTCCGCGCCGTAAAAGGTGGGGACTCCCGCCGAGCCGTCAATGTCCTTGCGTCGTGCCACGGTTCACCGCCGTACGTAGAGCTGATTCCCAGTCGTTGCGGACGAGCCCCGGCGGTTCCCACATCTCCACCACTTCACACCGCGCATTCCCCGGACCACGGCCGGGAGCCCAACCCCCTTTCACGCTACGCCGCGTCACGGCACTCTGTAAGCGGTTCGTTGCTATGCGTAAAGAAAGGCGGGGTCCATGCCCCTCGACCGCTCCCTCCCCGACGACGTGCACGAAAGCGCCGAAGAGCTGCGCACCGCGCTGAAGGACCACGGCATCACGCTGCCGTCGCTCGGCGTCGATCTGCCCGGCTTCGCGGGCGTCTACAGCGTCTCGCTCGTCGCCCTCGGTAACTGCAACGCGGCCACCGCCCGTCGGCTCGCCGAGGTTCTCCGCAAGGCGGCCGCCCGTTGAACGGTGGGCCGGGTCTCGTCCGGACCACCCTCGGAAAGCTGCTGAGCTGGTTACTTCCGGGGCGGGGCGGCCATCGGGCCACCACCGGTACCGGTGGGCTCACCGCCACGGCCTGGTCCCCGGCGGCTCCGGCGCGGCGTCGCCTCGTACGCGTCCGCCGGGTACCGCCCGGTCTTCTTCCGCCGTCATGCGGTGCGGACAGCGGCCTCGTCCGGCCGTACGTCCCTGCCTCGGAGGCGCGGCAGCGATGTACGGATCAAGAGGCCCGCCGCCGGGAGCTGGACGAGTCCGTGCGGAGGCTCAACACCTGGTCGTCCAATGGGGGCGGGCGCCGCTGAGGCACCCCGAGGGGCCGAAGGTCAGGACGCGGCGGCCTCAGCCAGCACCCCGGCCACCAGCCGCCCCGCCCGTACCGCATGTTCCGCCGTCGTCGGCACGCAGCGGTCCGCCGCCGGGTCGTACTCGGCCATGATCACGCCTGCGTGGTCGGTCTCCGGCTCCTGGAGGGTCACCGCGCGGCCCGCGGCCCGTAGT
Organism: Streptomyces sp. 2323.1; assembly: GCF_900221035.1. NCBI lineage: Bacteria > Bacillati > Actinomycetota > Actinomycetes > Kitasatosporales > Streptomycetaceae > Streptomyces > Streptomyces sp. 2323.1. The sequence continues at coordinate 4,753,417 of NZ_LT907981.1, forward strand.
GCCTCCGCGAGGTCGTGGGAGTACCGGGCCGCCAAGACGGTGTCGCGGCTGCCGTGGACGAGGTGGACCGGGACGCCCGGGTCCCGGCCGGCGGCGAGGTCGGTCAGTGGTGCGGTGCCGGTGGTCCGCGCCGGCAGGTCGTAGCGGCCGGCCACGCCCACCACGGCCCGCGGTCGCCATCCGTCCGCGAGCTCGGGGCGCAGGGCGACCCCCAGCGCGGTCCCGGCCCCGGCCGACCACCCGGCCAGAACGCACGACTCCCCCTCGCCGCCCAGCCCGCCCGCTTCCTTGCGGGCGAAGGCCAGCGACTCCAGCAGGTGCGCCCGGCCGCCGTCCGCGGCGTCCGAGCGCCAGTCCGGGACCAGGACCAGCAGGCCGCGCTCCGCCGCCGTCCGCGCCAGGGGTTCCATGACGTCCCGCTCGTCGGGGCCGATGCCGTGCCAGAGCAGCACGGTGGGCGCCGGCCCGGAGGAGGCCCCCGCCGGCCGGTACACGTCCAGCTGCTTGCCGCTCGGGCCGTAGATCAGCCCGCGTACCGTCTCCACTGCCATGCCCATGTCCGGTGCCATGACGGCACGTTATCCAACGGGCCGGAGCGGCGCCCGGGCGCCTACGAGGCCGGTGCCACCACCCGCCGCGCGCCGGTGCCCCGGGTACGGAGCACCGGCTCGGCGGCGGGACGCTTCCGTATGCCGACTACGCTGGGAAGGTCGCCCGATGTGAACCGCAGGAGTGAGATGGCCGTCAACCTCGTCAATCTGGAAGCCGTCGGCAAGGTGTACGGAACCCGTGCCCTGCTGGACGGTGTCTCGCTCGGCGTCAACGAGGGGGACCGGATCGGCGTCGTCGGGCGCAACGGGGACGGCAAGACCACCCTGATCCGGATCCTGGCCAAGCTGGAGGACGCGGACGACGGCCGGGTGACCCACTCCGGTGGCCTGCGCCTGGGCGTCCTCACCCAGCACGATTCGCTCGACCCGGCCGCCACCATCCGGCACGAGGTCATCGGCGACCTCGCCGACCACGAGTGGGCCGGCAACGCCAAGATCCGCGACGTGCTCACCGGCCTCTTCGGCGATCTGCACATGCCCGGCTTCACCCAGGGCCTGGACACGGTCATCGGCCCGCTCTCCGGTGGTGAGCGCCGCCGCATCGCGCTGGCCAAGCTGCTGATCGCCGAGCAGGACCTGATCGTCCTCGACGAGCCCACCAACCACCTCGACGTCGAGGGCATCTCCTGGCTGGCCCGCCACCTCCGGGCCCGCCGCTCCGCCCTCGTGGTCGTCACCCACGACCGCTGGTTCCTCGACCAGGTCTGCACGCGCATGTGGGACGTCCAGCGCGGCGACGTCCACGAGTACGAGGGCGGCTACAGCGACTACGTCTTCGCCCGGGCCGAGCGCGAGCGGATCGCCGCCACCGAAGAGGTCAAGCGGCAGAACCTGATGCGCAAGGAGCTGGCCTGGCTGCGGCGCGGCGCCCCGGCCCGTACGAGCAAGCCGCGGTTCCGCATCGAGGCCGCCAACGAGCTGATCGCGGACGTCCCGCCGCCGCGGGACAGCGCCGAGCTGATGAAGTTCGCCAGCTCCCGCCTCGGCAAAACCGTCTTCGAGCTGGAGGACGTCAGCGTCCAGGCCGGGCCGAAGGTCCTCCTCAAGCACCTGACCTGGCAGCTGGGGCCCGGCGACCGGATCGGCCTGGTGGGCGTCAACGGCGCCGGCAAGACCTCACTGCTGCGGGCGCTGGGCGAGGCGGCCCGGACGCAGGGCGAGGTGCAGCCGGTGGCCGGCCGGATCACCGTGGGCAAGACCGTCAAGCTGGCCTATCTCTCCCAGGAGGTCGGCGAGCTCGACCCGGCGCTGCGGGTGCTGGAGGCCGTGCAGCGGGTGCGCGAGCGGGTCGACCTGGGCAAGGGCCGCGAGATGACCGCCGGCCAGCTCTGCGAGAAGTTCGGCTTCACCAAGGAGAAGCAGTGGACGCCGGTCGGCGACCTCTCCGGCGGTGAGCGCCGCCGCCTGCAGATCCTGCGTCTCCTCATGGACGAGCCGAACGTCCTCTTCCTCGACGAGCCCACCAACGACCTCGACATCGAGACCCTGACCCAGCTGGAGGACCTCCTCGACGGCTGGCCCGGCTCCCTCATCGTCATCAGCCACGACCGCTACTTCATCGAGCGCACCACCGACCGCGTGCACGCCCTGCTGGGCGATGCCACGCTGCGGATGCTGCCGCGCGGTCTGGACGAGTATCTGGAGCGCCGCCAGCAGGTCATCGACGCCGCGACACCGGCTCCCGCCCAGCAGAGCGCCGCGCCCAAGAAGGCCGCCGCCGTCAACCGCGCCGCTCAGAAGGAACTCCAGAAGATCGAGCGCCAGTTGGACAAGATCGGCGACAAGGAGACCAAGCTCCACGCCCAGATCGCCGACAACGCCACCGACTTCGAAAAGGTCGCCGGCCTCGACGCCCAACTCCGCGAACTGAGCACGGAGAAGGATGAGCTGGAGATGCGGTGGCTGGAGTTGGCGGAGGACGTGTAGGGACGGACGGCGCGCGCGGCCCCTGGAGCGCGCGCCGCCGGTCACCGCGGGGAAGTCCTTCCGGCCACACGGCGAGCGGCGGAGTTGCAGCGACGCCCGGCGTTCGGCCGCGGAAACTCATCCCAGCGGTTTCGTTACCTCACCGCGAATCTTTCCCGCCTTGTCCGCGAACGCCTGGAGGTCGATGGACTGCGGATCCTTCGCCAAATTCCTGGCGTCGGTTTCCGCGACATTCCCGCTCGTACTGGAGTCGGCCCAGACACAGAACGTCAGCGTGACCTTCTGCCCCATTTCCGTCCGCACATCAACGCCGCAGGTGAGCGAATCTCCGCCCCCGCTGGGCGTGAACTCCTTGTCCGCCACGGCAACTTCCGTCTTGCCGTCGCGCGTCATGCCTCGGATGGTGTGGTCGACGGCCGTCTCGGGGTCATCAATGACGCCGTAAAGCCCCAGCATCGCCATTGACTTGGTCCCGCTCGTGTACTGGCCGCCTGCCGTCTTGATGTCGTGCTCATTGGCCCCTTCACTCGGCACCGAACGGCCGGCCTGCTGGGATATGTCCTTGGCGAGCTTGTACTCCCCGCCCACCAGTGTCTGCGGCACCGCGATCCGGTACCTCGGCCCGCCGGACGACCCGCCCGACGAACTCCCCCCACCCCTGAACGCCGCGTTCGACGCCAGCGTCCCGATCACCAGCACACCTGCCACGGCGCCGATGATGCCCCACACCTTTCCGGCCTTCCGCCTGGGCGGTATGGGCGGCGGCATGCCGGGCCCGCCGCCGTACCCGAAGGGAGGGGCTTGCTGCGGCATCCCGTAAGGCCCCGGCCCCGGCTGCCCGTAGGGCACCGGCCCGCCTGGGTGCGGCTGCTGTCCGTACGGCGCCGGCCCACCGGGTGCGGCACCCACCGGATACCCGGCCGGCTGCCCGGGCTGCGGCATCCCTTGCGGCGCACCGTACCCCGGCGCCTGCCCGAAACCACCTGGCGGCTGTTGCGGTGTAGTCATTTACTTCTTTCTATTCCGAGGCGCGACCGAAGACTTGAGACGGGCTTCTTGAACATGCTGATTCCACCCCGATGCCCACTCCTCCAACAGCACATCGATGACGGCCGACCGCTGGCGGTCATCCTGACGGAACGAGGACATGTCATATGAGCGGCTGGAGCGCTATGCGGAGTGGGGCGCACGATGCCGGAATGACAGACAGCCCCGGCTTCAGCTCCCGGTGATGGCGGAGTGGCACGGAACGGAAGACGCTCGCCCGGGCGATACGGGGACGTATCAGGGGTCCCCCCCCCGCCACGGGTTGCCTTCTCCGCATTGCGGCCGCTGCGTCGTGCTGCTGAAAACGAGTCGCGTTTAGCGATACCAGTCCTCCCCCTCGGCCTGAATGGACCGCTGAAGATAATCTTCCAGAGAAGCCGACACCCAGTTCCGGGCATCTGTCTCGTGATCCCACACGAATACGTCATTCCGTTGCGGATTGCGCACGAAGGCGAATTGGTCGCCCCCTCCATTGTCTCCAAAGAACATCACGTCATCGAAGGGCATATAGAGATCTCTGAAGGATGACTCGGTGCGGAACTGTTCGTTATCGTCAAGGATTCGCTGTGCACTCCAGACGACTTCGGTTCCGAACTCGTCATCTAGGCCATCGGTCTCCAGTAGGAGTTGCTTCAGGGGGTCAGGTAGCGATTGGCCAAGGCGCTGTTCAATTTGATCCAAGATTTGGCCATCCGCCGGGTCATGAAAATCGACCTGTCCGCCGAAGCCGGCGACCATTTCGCGCCACATGGCGCCTCCTTGCGTGTGCGTGGTGATCGAATCCTAGCGGATCCTAGGGCTGAACCAGTGGCCCAGCGAGTCGTCGACCTTGGTTACGTGATCCAAGACTTGCTGGCGCGTCGGGTTGGGGTGAGAACTGTAGAATTCGTTCCAGGCAATCCGGATTTCACTAAGATGTATTCGGCTATTAATGTCCCCCTTCGGGATCCCTCTCAAATTCTCCAGCGAGTGCATTTCATTCGGCGAGAAGAGTCCTGGGTATCTGCGGAGGACTTGTTGCTCGATGGCATGGTGAACCACCACCTGTCCCTTTAGTTCGGGATGCGCTTCAAAAAAGTTCTTCTTGTAGTTGTGGCTCGCAGTGTGACCGACCGATGCCTCTTCCCGTGTCGGTAGTGACTTGCCCAGAACACTCTCACTGCGTCCCTCCGCAAGCTTCTTGGCGTCGTCGCAGGGGGAAAGACCGAGCGGATCGGTCCAGCTGAACGGATTGGCAACGTAGATGTTGGGGTTAGGTGATGGTTCTAGGCCCAGGGGGTCGAAACTTAGGTAGCGCGCTGTGGTCGGGTCGTAGTAGCGGTGAAAATTGTAGTGGAGTTGAGATTCGGGATCGAAATATTGGCCGGGAAAACGGAGAGAGGTGAAAGCTGTAGCGTCGCCGTTCCAGGTGGTCGTACCCCAAAGTGTCGCGCGAACGCGCCAAGCTACAGTGCCCCGGGTATCGACGAGTTCTGTTGGAGTGCCAACGCAATCTGTGACTATGGCGAAGAAGCGCTCGTCGATGGCGCGTTGGGAGTCATTTTCCAGAGATGTGGATTTGCGTTCGGATTGCGTCACAGGGACGAGGCCCTGGTGGTCCCAGGTAAGAGACAGATACTCCGGGGAGCTAGAGGTACGGCTGGTTTGTTCGGTGAGAGTCGGGCCGTCCCAGGAGAAGTCTGTGTGTTCCAGCGCAGTTACACCATCCGCGGCTAGCCGTAGTTTGGCTGTGCGGCGGCCCAGCGGGTCGTAGAGGTAGCGCCAGAGTGTTCCGTCTGGGGTCACTACTGATGTGAGGTGATCCTCCCCATTCCAGGTGTATTGCCAAGTGTCTGGTTTGCGGGAGAGGCGGGTTTTTTGGCGGAGGGTTACGCGGCCGAGGCCGTCGTGTTCGTAGCGGATGCGGCCGGCGCGGGTGATGTTGGTGCCGGTGTAGGTGCGCTCGCCCCGGGCTGAGGGGTTGGGGTGGCGGTCGGGCCAGGTGGCGTGGGTTTGGTTGCCGGCTTCGTCGTAGGCGTAGGTCTCGGTCCAGTCGGCGGCGTGGACGGCGGTGACGCGGCCGGCGCGGTCGAGGTCGAAGGTGCGGCGGCCGGTGTGGGAGTCGTCGATCGCGGTGAGGTGGCCGTCGGGGCGGTAGGTGTAGCCGCGGTGGAGGACCCGTTCGGCTTCGGCGGCCGCAGGGTTCTCCGGCCCGGTGGACTGGAGCGTGCCCGTGGCCGCGGTGGTGAGGGATTGGCCGGTGAGGCGGCCGGTGGGGTCCCAGGTGTGGGTGAGGGCTAGGTGGTCGCCGATGGTGCGGGTGAGTTCTTGGCCCGCGGCGTCGTGGTCGAAGGTGAGGGTGTGGCCGCCCGTGTTGAGGGCGGTGCGGTTGCCGGCGGCGTCGTAGGTGTAGGTGGTGGTGTGGCCGGTGGGGGTGGTGCGGGAGGTGCGGCGACCCAGGGCGTCGTAGGTGAACGTCATGGTGCGGCCGTTGACGGTTTCGGCGGTGACGCGGCCGAGGATGTCGCGGGTGTAGGTGACGGTGGCGTCTGGATTGGCCGCTTGGTGGAGGTTGCCGCTGGCGTCGTGGGTGTAGGTGGTGACCAGGCCCGCGGCGTTCTTCTCGGTAATACGGCCGAGGGCGTCGCGGCTGTAGGTGGTGATCTCACCGAGTGCGTTGGTACGCGTGGCCAGTTGGCCGGCGCCGTCGTGGGTGTAGGCGAGAGCGCGATCGTCGAAGTCGGTCTCGGATATCAGGCGGCCGGCCGGATCGTACGCGTAGTTCCAGGTCAGACCCTGGGGGTTGGTGACCTGGGTGAGGCGGAGTTCGGTGTCGTGGGTGAAGGTGTGGCGGACGCCGTCGGGGTCGGTGCGGGCCGCCAGGAGGTCGAAGTGGCCGTATTCGTAGTGGGTGGTCTGGCCGATGGCGTCGGTGTGGGTGAGGCGGTTGCCTTCGCCGTCATACGTCCACTGTTCTGTGGCACCGGACGCATCGATGCGCGCGGCGAGCTTCCCCTCCACCGTCCACACCATGTGGGTGGTCTCGCCCAGGGGGTCTGTGACGGAGGTGGTGCGGCCGAAGGCGTCGCGGCGGTAGTGGGTGGTGGCGCCCAGCGGGTCGGTGACCGATATCGGCAGACCGGCCTTGTTGCAGTAGAGGTGGGTGGTGTTGCCCAAGGCGTCGGTGACGCCGGCGATGTGGCCGCGCTCGTCGTGGGTGTAGGTGGTGGTGGCGCCGGCGGGGTCCGTGGTGGAGGTGCGGTTGCCGTCGGTGTCGTAGGTGTGGGTCCAGGTGGTGCCGTCGGGGCCGGTGACGCTCGTCGGGTGGCCGTCGGCGTCGTAGGTGGTGGTGGAGACGCTGCCGTCGGGGAGGGTGACGGTTACCGGGCGGCCTGCGTCGTCGTAGTCGATGTGGGTCGTACGGCCCAGGGGGTCCGTGCTGGACAGGACGCGGTGCTTGGCGTCCCGGACGGTGCGGGTGGTGGCGCCGGTGGGGTCGGTGGTCGCGACGATCTGATGATGGTCGTTGACCTGGTAGGTGAGGACCTGGCCGAGGGAGTTGTGGTGGAGGTTGGTGCGCAGGCCCGTCACCGGGTCCGGGTCGCCCCAGGTGAAGTGGGCGCGCAGGTGGCCTTCGGCGCCGCCCTGTGACGTGCATCGGTCCTGGTCGTCGTAGACGTAGGTGTAGCTGCTGTTGTTGGTGTCGGTCCAGGACGTGATGCGGCCGGTGTCGTCGTAGGTGAAGCGGAGCGGCAAGCCTGAGGAGTTGGTGACCGTGGCCAGGTTGCCGAAGGCGTCGTAGCCGTAGGTGACGAGGAGTTGGTCGCCGCCGTCGGGAGCGGCGCCGGCCAGGTGGAGGGCGGTGATGCGGCCTTCCTCGGTGGTGAGGAGGAGGCGGTAGCCGGCGCTGTGGGTGATGGCGGTGGGGGTGCCGTCTTCGGTGTAGTCGAAGGTGTGGTGATTGCCGCGGCGGTCGGATATCTCGTCGAGGACGGCGAGGTTTTCGGTGTAGGTGGTGAAGTAGCGGCGGGTGCCGGTGTGGGGGTCGGTGAGGAGGTAGTCGCCGTCCGGGGTGAGTTCGAGGGGTGCGCCGTCCCCTTCGTGGGGGAGGGTGGGGACGCCGACGGCGGGGTGGGGGTAGAGGAGGAAGTTGCCCTCTTCGCCGATGAGGATGACGCCTTCGGCGTCGATCTCCAGGCGCTGATCGACCGTGGACATCCAGGTCGGGCCGAACCAGCGGCCGGTGCGGTAGGACGACTCGAAGGTGCGGGCGAAGGTGAGGGGGAGGCTGCCGGGGAGGGTGATGTCGGTCTGCGGCAGGATCATGCGGCCGGTGGCCATGTCGATGGGGTCGCTGCCGAAGGTCTTGCACCAGGCGGTACGGGCGCGATCCATGATCGTGCGCTTGCCGCCGTCCTTGACTGCTGTCCGTGCGGCCCCCTTGGCCGCGTCCTTCGCCCCCGCCTTCAGCAGGCCCTTGCCGATGGCGCCGGCACCCTTGCCGCCGAGGAGGTTGGCGAGGGCGCCGCCACCCGTATCCCAGGGGTCGCTCCCCCAGCCCTCGCCGAGCATCCCCTTGGCCAGGCGCCCGGGGTGGGCGGCGGCGCCGGCGAGGCCGAGTGAGGTCTTGGCGACGTTGGCCAGGTACATATGGGGGTGGGCGACGTTGTACGGCTCCATCGGGTTCAGCGTGCGGGCCAGATTGACCTGTTCGACCAGGCCCTTGCCCACACCACCGACGACGTGCATCAGGTTCATGCCGCCGGCCGCGATTCCGTCAGCGACGTCGAAGCCCGCCTCCGTGGTGAACTTCGGTGCCTGCGGAGCGTGTTCCAGGGCGCCCTTGAGAGCGTGCTGCGCCTTTGCGGCCGCTTCGTTGCGCTGACTCCGAGCGTTCTTGAGAATGTCTTGCGCCGCCTCGCGGCCCTGATCGCCGGGGTCGTGGAAGTCGCCGGGCTTGTCGGGCTTGGGCCCGGGGTCGGAACCCTGGTCCCGCGCGGCGTTATAGGCGTCGGCCTTCGCGTTGTACGCATCGACCTTGTGGCGGTGGGCTTCGTAGGCCTTCTTGCTCTTGCCCTCGGCCGCCTGCCACGCGTCGATGGCCGACTGGGCCTTCTTCTGGGCCCAGGAGACCGTTTCCGCGTAGGAATCGAGGGCTTTCCACGCCGCCTCACAGGCATCCGCGGTCCGCATCCACTGTTTGGGGTGCACGTCGAACTTCTCGTGGAAGCTATCGGCGGCCTTTCCCTTCCAGGAGCCCGCGTCCAGTTTGCGGATTCCCTGGCCGACGCGTTCGAAGGCCGCGTAGAAGTCCTTCAGGTGCGCGGCGGATTCATTGATCTTCGCGACGTCGCCGTGGATCAGCTCCTTGGGGTCGTCGCTCTCGCCCAGCTGCCGTTCATCGACCTGCGCTCCCAGCGCATCGGCGACGTCTTCACCGGCCGAGCGGACGCTCTTGGCCGCCCCGTCCGCACCGACGTAGTCGAGAACGTCGGCGGTCTTGTCCGTGGCGTAGCCGACCGCCTCGCCGGCCGCTTCCTTCACGCCATCGACGGCGCTCCCGACCTTGTCGGCCGTGGAATTGATGCCGTCCTTGACGTCCCCGAGAAAGTCGCCGAGGCCCATCAGTTCTCAACCCCCAGTGGTGCGGTGCAGCGGTGGATGTGCAGTAGTGGCGGTGCGGCGAAGTCTCAGGATCCGTCGTGCCCTTGGGCCTGATGGGGCGCTTGCAGGGGCCGCAAGGCCCAGTTGTGGTCCGCGTCGCCCGCCCACTTGGACGTCGAGAAGTCCTTGCCCGTCTGCTCCGCCGCTTGCCCGACTTCGTCATACGCCTTGAGGGATCTGGCCGAGGTGGGGTCCCAGTCCGCGTCATCGAACTGGGTGACCGCGTTGTCCTCGCCGACCTGCTTCCACGTCCGGTGCTTCAGCCGTTCCTCCGTCATCGTCGGGTCGCCCATCAGCAAGGCATTCGCCCCGACCTTCAGCGTCGTCGAAACGTACTGCTCCTGCTCGTGATAAAGCCCGGCCGTCAAATCGAGACGGCGCGCGAATTCGTTGGCTTCATGGATGAGCAGACGAACGCCCCAGCCCCAGCGTTCACAGAACGCATCGAATACGGAACGCACATCGGCATGCCCGGCCTCCATGCCGGAGAGGGCAAGCTTGTCGAATCCCTGGCCGAGTTGGGCGCTGGTATCGAAGCCCAGCTCCTTCAGTTCCGCGATCGCGTCGTGGATGCCCTTGGTGACCTTCTTCAGGGCATCCGGATCGAGCTCGTACCCCTCGGCGGACGTCATGCCGCACCCCCGACCGCGGGTACACCGGCTTGGCCTCCGGCCGCACCCGGCTCGGCGATGTCGACCGCCACGGAGTCCGGAACGATGCCGCTGACCGGCGGAAACACCATCGCCTGCGGGCTGCCCGCATCGAGCACCACGCCCGCCGGGCCCTCGATGGCGGGGATGACGACGTCGAGGAGACGCGCACCGGCCGTGCGGACATAGGACAGTTCGGCATCGGGGCCGGCGCCTCGGGACACGGCGAAGCGGGCCAGTTCCTGTTCGTCGGAGAAGGCGTACAACCACCGGATACCGGTCAACTCGGCCGACATGAGAGAGTCGTTGACAACCGGGACCAATACCGATGTCCGACGCAACTCGCCCACCAGCGCGGCTGGATTCGGATGTCCTGCGTGAGCTGCTGCTACCTCGTCGGCCAATGACATGACGGATCGCCCTCCCCCCGTTTTCTCCTGAACTGCCGAACCCACTTTCGCATACGGCACTGACAGAGCCGGCAAAGGCGCTTCGGCGTGAAAACCGGCCGCTGGTTCCTTTTGATTTCAACAAGGGGAGTTGCGTTCGAAGTCCGGCCCGGTGGGAGAGCGCGGTCGAGTGTGCTTCGCACCGGGAGCGCCCCGGGTGTGTGTTGTCCTTCAGCCGCCAATGGGTAAAGCCACGTTCGGGCAGCCCGCGGTCCTGTGTCGTCCTCCTGCCGGCTTGCTGCGCGAACTTCCCGCTGGTGCCGCCCAAGACCCCCAGAGGTCGAGCCCAGTTGGGCCCACCCGCCCCCGCAACAACGCCAACCAGCCCACATTGGCCGGGATTCCAGCATTCCGGGGGCTTCTCCCCGGTTGGGGGCGCAGTATCGCAGCCGAGCGTGTAGCTTCCCGGGGACGAGCGGCCCGGCCGGGGGGCCGCGTAGGGGCCCGCCGGTGGTGGGAGGGGGTTGCTCGATGGGCGTGCGGCTCATGGTGGTCGACGATCATCGTTTGCTCGCGGAGGCGCTCGCTTCGGCGTTGAAGCTGCGCGGGCACCGCGTTCTGGCGGCGGCCGCGCCGAGTGCGGGGGCCGCGGAGCTGGTGGTGAGCCGGGCGCCCGAGGTGTGTCTGCTGGGGACCGCCGCGCCCGCTCAGCCGGGCGCCTTCGACCCGGTCGTACGGATCAAGAAGGAGCGGCCGCAGGTCGCGGTGGTGGTGTTGGGGCCGGTCCCCAGCCCGCGCGGAATCGCCGCCGCATTTGCGGCCGGGGCTTCGGGGTACGTCCGCAATGACGAGCGGATCGAGGGCGTGGAACGCGCCATGATGAAGGCGCGGGCGGGGGAGTCGGCGGTCTCGCCGCAGCTGTTGCAGCAGGCGTTTGAGGAGTTGTTGCATCCCGCGGCGCAGCCGGACGACGAGGGTGCGCGGCTGCTGGAGCTGCTCACTCCGCGCGAGGTCGAGGTGCTGATGCGGGTCGCGGACGGCGAGGACACCCGGCTGATCGCGGCGGGGATGGATATTGCGCCGAGTACGGCGCGTACGCACGTCCAGCGGGTGTTGATGAAGCTGGAGGTGGGTTCCCGGCTGGAGGCCGCCGCATTGGCGGCGCGTACCGGGCTGCTGGACCGGGCGGCGGGCGGCCGGGCCGTACGCGCCACGGCGGCGGAACCGGGTGATCCGGTGCCGCCGCCGCAGTAGCCGGCGCCGCGCTCAGCCCTCCGCGGGGCCGTCCCCGGCCGCGGCCCGCAGCTCGTCGGCGGTCGGCGGGACGGTCGGCCGCAGCTTCAGCCAGACCAGGAAGAACAGGCCGAGCGCGAGCATGCCCACGCCGGTCCACAGGTTGATGTTGATCTCCTGGGCCTTCCTGAGGTCCGCGTCCGAGGCGGTCAGGCCGGCGATGGTCACGATCACGCCGTAGACGACGAACAGGCCGCCGATGATGCGCCGTACGTCGAAGAGCCGCGCGGCGGTCGCCGATTCGCGCTCCAGCTCCTCGACCTCGTGCTGGTAGTCACTCATGGTGGGTCAACTCCGCTGGTTCAGGCTGGGTCAGAGGGAGAACGGGATGTAGCAGACGGCGGCGAGGACGAGCGCGCCCCAGCCCAGCAGGGCCGGCTTGCGGTACCAGGCGTCGTCGCCCTCGGCCGGCAGCTCCTCCATGCCGGGTGACCGGGTGCCGTAGACCAGGCCGGCGAGGGAGGCGGCGGGCTTGGGCTTGGTGACCATGGTGACCACGACCATGACGAGCGCGCCGACGACGAAGGCGACGATCGAGGAGACGAAGTTGGCGCCCTGGTCGGAGGGGATCGAGATGATGCCCTGCTTGTAGAACCAGAAGTAGTTGACCATCGCGGCCACGGTCCCGGAGAGCAGCCCCCAGAAGCCGGCCGCGGCGCTGGTCCGCTTCCAGAACATGCCGATGATGAAGACGACGAACAGCGGCACGTTGAAGAAGGAGAAGAGCGTCTGGAGGTAGTTCATGATGTTGCTGAAGGACGAGGCGATGAAGGCGGTGCCCATGCCGATCAGCACGCCGACCGCGGTGACCACCCGCCCGGTCGCCAGGTAGTAGCGGTCCTCGCGGCCCTTCTTGAGGTACGCGGCCCAGATGTCGTTGGTGAAGACCGTGTTGAAGGACGAGACGTTGGCCGCCATACCGGCCATGAAGGCGGCGAGCAGGCCGGTGACGGCGATGCCGAGGACGCCGTTGGGGAGCAGGTCCCGCATCAGCACCGGGATCGCGTCGTTGTACTGGAGCCCGCCTTCCGATTTGCCCAGCGTCGGCTCCATGACCAGCGCGATCAGGCCGGGGACGACCACCACCAGCGGGATGAAGATCTTGGGGAAGGCGGCGATCAGCGGGGTGCGCTGGGCGGCGGAGAGGTTCTTCGCGGACAGCGCGCGCTGGACCTCGGCGAAGTTGGTGGTCCAGTAGCCGAAGCTCATCACGAAGCCCAGGCCGAGGACGATGGTGAGCCAGTTGGCGCCGAGCGGGTTGGACTCGCCGATGCCGGTGCCCTTCCAGGCGGTCAGGAAGGCGTCCCCGTGCGAGGAGGTCAGCGAGTGGGTCAGCCCGTCCCAGCCGCCGACGCGCTTGAGGCCGACGACGGTCAGCGGGATCAGCGCGGCCAGGATGACGAAGAACTGGAGCACCTCGTTGTAGATCGCCGAGGACAGGCCGCCGATGGTGATGTACACCAGGACGAACAGGCCGGCGATCACGATCGCGACCCACTGCGGCCAGCCGAGCAGCGCCTGCAGCACGATCGCCATGGCGTAGAGGTTGACGCCCGCGATCAGCACCGACGAGACGGCGAAGATCACCGACGACAGCAGGTGGGAGGACGGGCCGAAGCGGTGCAGCAGAAATTCCGGCACCGAGCGGACCTTGGAGCCGTAGTAGAAGGGCATCATCACCAGGCCGAGGAAGACCATGGCCGGGATGGCGCCGATCCAGTACCAGTGGACGGTGTAGGCCCCGTACTGCGCGCCGTTGGCGGCCATCCCGAGGATCTCGGTGGCGCCGAGGTTGGCGGCGACGAAGGCGAGGCCGGTGACCCAGGCAGGCAGTGACCGCCCGGAGAGGAAGAAGTCCAGGCTCGTCTTCACACTGCGCCTGGCCGCGAATCCGATGCCGAGGACGACGGCGAAGTAGATGGCCAGGATGGTGTAGTCGAGCCCGTTGGTGGGGAGCCGTAGCCCTTCGGCCAGCGTGATCATAAGGGCACTCTTTTCGGGGGTCCGGGGGTTGTCCCCCAGGAGACAGAGCGGTGTGCGCGAGCTGAACGCACAAAAAGCTACGCTCGGTCGTTGAGAAACTGAACACTTCTGTTCGTTTGAGTTGTTGATTCGTGACCGGGGTAGACGGTTTGTCCCGGATGTCTGGCCATGGGCCCCACGTTGACGCTGCTGTTTAGTTGTGCTTCATTGTGTTTGTTTGTGTTTGGAGTGGGTGAGGAGCTCTCGTGAAGAAGACGACGACCCGGCTGGCGGACGGCCGGGAGCTCATCTACTACGACCTGCGCGACGACGCCGTACGTGACGAGCCCGACCCCCGCCCGCTCGACCCCGTCGCCACCGCCGCCGAGATCCGCGCGGACCGGCTGCTCGGCGACCGGGTCGCCATCGCCTCGCACCGGCAGGCCCGCACCTACCACCCGCCGGCCGATGAGTGCCCGCTGTGCCCCTCCCGCGAGGGGCGGCACTCCGAGATCCCTGCCCCCGACTACGACGTCGCCGTCTTCGAGAACCGCTTCCCCTCCCTTGCCGGGGACCGCGGCCGCTGCGAGGTGGTCTGCTTCACCTCCGACCACGACGCGTCCTTCGCCGACCTCACCGAGGAGCAGGCCGGCCTGGTCCTGGACGCCTGGACCGATCGCACCGCCGAACTGTCCCAACTCCCGGGCGTGGAACAGGTCTTCTGCTTCGAGAACCGCGGCGAGGAGATCGGCGTCACCCTCGGCCATCCGCACGGCCAGATCTACGCCTACCCCTTCGTCACCCCGCGCACCGCGCGCATGCTCGACTCGCTCGCGGCGCACCGTACGGCCACCGGCGGGGGCAACCTCTTCGACGAGGTGGTCGACGGGGAACTGGCCGACGGCCGTCGCATCGTCCTGGAGGGCGCGCACTGGGTGGCCTTCGTCCCGTACGCCGCCCACTGGCCGTACGAGGTGCACCTCTACCCGAAGCGCCGGGTCCCCGACCTGCTCGCCCTCGACGAGGCGGCGCGCACCGAATTCCCACAGGTTTACCTGGAAGTCTTGCGGCGGTTCGACCGGATCTTCGACGAAGGGGACGGGGAGCGCACCGCCCGCACGCCGTACATCGCGGCCTGGCACCAGGCTCCGCTGCGCGCCGAGCACCGCGGAGAATTTGCACTCCACCTCGAGCTTTTCACCATTCGCCGCACTTCCGGCAAGCTGAAGTTTCTCGCGGGTTCCGAATCCGGCATGAACGTGTTCATCAATGATGTGCCGCCGGAGGCCGCGGCCGAGCGACTGCGAGAGGTAGCGAGCAAGTGAGCAAGAAGTACCTGGTCACGGGCGGTGCCGGATATGTCGGCAGTGTGGTTGCGGCGCATCTGCTCCAGGCCGGCCACGAGGTCACCGTGCTGGACGACCTGTCCACCGGCCACCGCGACGGCATCCCCGCCGGAGCCCGCTTCGTCGAGGGCCGAATCCAGGACGCGGCGCAGTGGCTCGATCCGTCCTACGACGCGGTGCTGCACTTCGCCGCCTTCTCCCAGGTCGGCGAGTCGGTGACCGACCCCGAGAAGTACTGGCGCAACAACGTCGGCGGCACCATGGACCTGCTCGCCGCGATGCGCGACGCCGGTGTCCGCACCCTCGTCTTCTCCTCCACCGCGGCCACCTACGGCGAGCCGACGTCCACCCCGATCACCGAGTCCGCCGAGACCGCGCCCACCAGCCCCTACGGTGCCAGCAAGCTCGCCGTCGACCACATGATCAGCGGCGAGGCCGCCGCGCACGGCCTGGCCGCCGTCTCGCTGCGCTACTTCAACGTCGCCGGCGCCTACGGCAGCTGCGGCGAGCGCCACGACCCCGAGTCGCACCTCATCCCGCTCGTCCTCCAGGTCGCCCGGGGCAAGCGCGAGGCGATCTCCGTCTACGGCGAGGACTACCCCACCCCCGACGGCACCTGCGTACGCGACTACATCCACGTCGCCGACCTCGCCGAGGCCCACCTTCTTGCCCTCGACGCGGCGAGCGCCGGTGAGCATCTGATCTGCAACCTCGGCAACGGCAACGGCTTCTCCGTCCGCGAGGTCATCGAGACCGTCCGCAAGGTCACCGGCCACCCCGTCCCCGAGATCGCCGCTCCGCGCCGCGCCGGCGACCCCGCCGTACTGGTCGCCTCCGCACAGACCGCCATCGACCGCCTCGGCTGGCGGCCCAGCCGCGCCGACCTCGCCGGCATCGTCGCCGACGCCTGGCAGTTCGCGCAGCACCTCGACCGGACGAAGGAGTCCTGATGGCCGCGCACGGAGCCGTCACCCCGGCCACCGGGCACGCGCACCGCGCCCGGCACACGGCGGAGCGGTTCGCCGCCGTGTACGGCGCCGCGCCCACGGGCCTGTGGGCGGCGCCCGGCCGGGTCAACCTGATCGGTGAACACACCGATTACAACGACGGTTTCGTGATGCCGCTGGCCCTCCCGCACGCCACGATCGCCGCCGCCTCGGCCCGCACCGACGGGGTCCTGCGGTTGCACTCCGGCGGCGCCGGCGGCGGCATCGTCGAACTGCGCACGGACGAGCTGCGGCCGGCGCCGGGCCCGGCATCCGAGGCGCTGGAGCGGAGCCGGGGCGGAACGCAGCGCAGCGGGGGCTGGGCCGCGTATCCGGCCGGCGTCGTCTGGGCGATGCAGGAGGCGGGACTGCCCGTCGGCGGTGCGGATCTGCACTTCGAGAGCACGGTGCCCACCGGGGCCGGACTCTCCTCCTCCGCGGCCCTGGAGGTCGCCACCGCGCTCGCCCTCAACGATCTTTACGCGCTCGGCCAGCAGCCGCAGCGGCTGGCGCAGCTCGCCCAGCGGGCCGAGAACGCCTTCGTCGGGGTGCCCTGCGGGATCATGGACCAGACCGCCGCGGCCTGCTGCACCGCGGGCCACGCCCTGTTCCTGGACACCCGCGATCTCACCCGGCGGCAGATCCCGTTCGACCTGGCGGGGGAGGGGCTGCGGCTCCTCGTGGTGGACACCCGGGTGCAGCACGAGCTGGGCGACGGCGCATACGCCGAACGGCGCGCCGGCTGTGAGCGTGGCGCGCGGGCGCTCGGAGTGCGGGCCCTGCGCGAGGTGCCGTACGCGCGTCTGCCCGAGGCCCTCGCCGAGTTGGCCGGCGATCCCGTCGTCCAGGCCCTCGTCCGGCACATCGTCACCGAGAACCACCGCGTCGAAGAGGTCGTCGCCCACCTCGACGCGGGCCGCACCCGGGCCATCGGCCCGCTGCTGACGGCCGGTCACGCCTCGCTCCGCGACGACTTCAAGATCTCCTGCCGCGAACTCGATCTCGCCGTCGACACCGCGCTGGCGGCGGGCGCCCTCGGGGCCCGGATGACCGGCGGCGGCTTCGGCGGCTCGGCGATCGTGCTCGTCGAGGAGGCGGACGCGACGGCCGTCGGCGAGGCCGTCACCGAGGCGTTCGCGGCGGCCGGCCGTGCCCGGCCGCGGATCTTCGAGGCCGTCCCCGGCGCGGGGGCGCACCGCATCGAGTAGGGCGCGCCGGGCGGCGCGCGGCCGCCCGACGGCTGCCGAACGGCCCGTCCGGGCAAGCAGTTTCGTCAATCAGCTTCCCTCGCCGCACCCCGTCCGTACGCTGAGATCCTGCACCGGTGGGGGCCGGTGTCGATCAGGGGGCGAGACCGTTCGGGTACGACGCCCGGGGTGGAGTGGCGAAGCCGGCGCGGCGGCGGCCGTGCGGCTGAGGCGATCTTCAATCCGGGCGTCGTGCCCGCTATGGTCCGTTCACCGGGACAGGGGGTCTCTGTGCAACGCATCCGGGTTCTGGTGGTCGACGACCACCGCATCTTCGCCGAATCCCTGGCGGCCGCGCTCGCCGCGGAGCAGGACGTGGACGTCGCGGCCGCGGGCAGCGCTCCCGCGGCGCTGCGCAATCTGGACCGCGCGGCCACCGACGGCCGCCGCTTCGACGTGCTGCTCGCCGACGCCGACCTCACCGCGCCGCTGCTGGCGGTGCCGCAGCAGTCGCCGGCGCCGCTACGCGAGAGCGTGCCGCGCGCCTGCCCGCGGGACGGCATCGCGCTGGTATCCGGCCTGCGCACCAGCCATCCGTATCTGCGCACCGTCGTCCTCGCCGACCGCGACGACCCGCGCCGCGCGGCCGCCGCCCTGCAGGCCGGCGCGTCCGGCTGGGTCGCCAAGGACTGTTCGCTCTCCCGGCTGCTCGCCGTGATCCGCGGCGTGCTGCGTGATGAAACGCATCTGCCGCCCGCGCTGCTGACCGGTGTGCTGCGGGAGTTGACGGCCGCGCGCAAGCACCGCTCGGAGAGCGAGCGGCTGGTGGAGTCGCTGACCCCGCGCGAGCGCGAGGTGCTGCGCTGCATGGTGGCGGGCCTGGGCCGCAAGGCGGTCGCCGAACGGCTGTTCCTCTCCCCGCACACGGTCCGCACCCATATGCAGAACGTGCTCGGCAAGCTCGGGGTGCACTCCACCCTCGCGGCGGTGGCCCTGGCCCGCCGGGCCGGCGTCGGCCCGGTCGAGCTGGAGGCCGCGGCGGCGGCTTCGGTGCCGGTGCCGTAGGGGGTGGGCGAACACATCCCGTAGGGGATGCGAACGCCCCCTGCGGAGCCCAACGTGGCGGGCCGGGGGCGGTATTCCTGGGGCCGGGCGGTATTCCTGGGACCGGGCGGTATTCCTGGGACCGGGCGGTATTCCTGGGACCGGGCGGTGTTCCCCGTCAGATGTCCGTCAGCACGGCCACGCCCCGGACCGCCAGGACGACCCGGTTCACGGCCCCGCCCGCCACCCCGTCCGCGAGTGCGTCCCGCATCGGCCCGGGCAGCGCCACCTCGATGGCCGCCGCCCCGTGGTTGAGCAGGAAGAGGTAGCGCCGGTCGGCGCGCTCGCGCACAGTGGCCTGCACACCGGCCGGCAGCCCCGGCAGTTCGGGCCGCACCCCCGCCGCCTCCCGTACATCGTCCAGCAGGGCCCGCATCAGGGCCGCTTCGAGCCGGGTGCCGACGTACCAGGCCGTGCCCCGCCCGTAGCTGTGCCGGGTCACCGCGGGCCGGCCGGCGAGGTCGCCGTCCGTGAAGCGGGCCAGCGCCTCGGCCCCTTCGAGATCGATGGCCTCCGACCACAGGTCCGCCCGCCCCGCGTAGGCTCCGTCGCCGATCGCCACCGACCGTCCCGCGTCCAGCGGCCAGAACTCCTCCACCCGCAGCCCCAGCAGCTCCCGCAGCGGCGCCGGATAGCCCCCGGGGTGCACCCGGTCGTACTCGTCGACGATCCCGGAGAAGAAGGACACCAGCAGCTGCCCGCCGGCGTGGACATAGGCGGCCAGCCGCCGGGCGTCGGACGCGGTGAGCAGATACAGGTTGGGCGCCACGACCAGCCGGTAGCCGGACAGCTCGCGCTGCGGCGGCACCACATCGCAGGCCACGCCCGCCTCGAAGAGCGGCCGGTAGTGGTCCAGCGCGATCCGGGAGTGGTCCAGCGCGGTCGACGGCTTGGAGTCCAGCTCCAGCGCCCACCAGCTGGGCCAGTCCGACAGCAGCGCCACCGCTGCCCGCGACCGGGTCCCCTCGATGTCCGGCAGCGCCGCCAACTCCCGTCCCAGCTGCGCCACTTCACGGAAGATCCGGGTGTCGGTGCCGCCGTGCGGCAGCATCGCCGAGTGGAACTTCTCCGCGCCGCCCAGCGACTGCCGCCACTGGAAATACAGCACCGCGTCCGCGCCCTGGGCGACCGCCTGCCAGCTCCACAGTCGCATCGCCCCGGGCGGCTTGGGGCCGTTGCAGGGGCGCCAGTTGACCGCGCCCGGCGCCTGTTCCAGCAGCATCCATGGCTGCCCGTCGCGGGCCGAGCGCATCAGGTCGAAGACGTAGCCCGCCCGGAGGTGGTCGTCGGGCACATACGGGTCCTGGTAGAAGTCCAGCGCCATCGCGTCCATGTGCGGGGCCCAGGCGAACGCGTCGACGGGCTTGTGCTGCGGCATCAGGTTGGTGGTGACCGGCACCCCGGGCGTGATGCGCTCCAGTACGGCCTTCTCGGCCAGATAGCAGGCGCGCAGCGCCTCGTCGCCGAAGCGCAGATAGTCCAGCTGCTGTGCGGGGTTGGGGAAGGTGGGGGCGGTGCGGGGCGGCAGCACCTCCTCGAAGTCGCCGTACGCCTGCGACCAGAAGGCCGTCGACCAGGCGGCGTTCAGCGCCTCGATGCCGCCGTAGCGGGCGCGCAGCCAGCGCCGGAAGTCGTCGGCCGACACCTCGCAGTAGCACTGGCGGGTGTGGCATCCGTATTCGTTGCCGACGTGCCACATGGCGAGCGCCGGGTGGCCGGCGTAGCGGGCGGCGAGCTGTTCCACGAGGCGTACGGCGTGGGCGCGGTAGACGGGGCTGGAGGGGCAGTAGTGCTGCCGGCCGCCGGGCCAGCGGCGCCGGCCGTCGGCGTCCTCCGGCAGCATCTCGGGGTGCGCGCGGGAGAGCCAGGGCGGCGGTGAGGCGGTCATCGTCGCCAGGCAGACGGCGATCCCGGCGCCCGCCAGCCCGTCCATGACACGGTCGAACCAGCCGAAGTCCCATTCCCCGGGCCGGGGTTCGACCTTCGCCCAGGAGAAGATCCCGGCGGTGACCATGGTGACATGGGCCGCCTTCATCAGCTTCAGATCCTCGGCCCACACCTCCTCGGGCCACTGCTCGGGGTTGTAGTCGCCGCCGAATCGGATGCCCATCGGACCTCCTGCGTCGAAGCTCGGGCGGGGCGCGCGGCCCCGCCGCCCGGTTCAAGAAGAGTTCTTGTACACGCTCCAGCCGCCGTCGACGACGAGGCTCGCGCCGGTGACGAAGGATGCCTCGGGGGAGAGCAGAAAGGCGATGGCGGCGGCGACCTCCTCCGGCCGCCCCAGCCGCCGGGCCGCCGTCTGCGCGGCGCTGGCCTGCCGTTCTTCCTCGCCGATGCCGTCCCAGGCCGCCGTCAGCACGGGGCCGGGCAGCACGCAGTTGACCCGCATCGCGGGCCCGTACTCGACGGCCAGCTGCCGCCCGAGCCCGGTCAGCCCGGCCTTGGCCGCGGCGTACGCGGGCCGCCCCGGCAGCCCGACCAGCGCATGCACGGACGAGGTCAGCACCACCGCGCCGCCGCGCGCCCGCAGATCCGCCAGGGCGGCGCGCACCCCGAGGAACGAGCCGGTGAGATTGACCGCGAGCTGCCGGTCCCATTCCGGGAGCGGGGTGTCGCCGGCGGCCGCCACATACGGCAGAAAGGCGTTGCTGACCAGCCCGTCCACCGGGCCGTAGCGCCGCCGGGCCGCCTCGACGGCCCGCCGCCAGTCGTCCTCGACCGCCACATCGCAGTGCTCGTACGAGGCATGGCCGCCGGCCGCCCGGATGCGGCGGGCGGTGTGCTCGCCGCGGGCGTCGTCGATGTCCAGCAGCAGGACGCCGGCGCCCTCGGCCGCCAGCCGGTCGGCGGTGGCCGCCCCGATCCCGGCGGCGGCGCCGGTCACCAGGACCGTACGGCCCTCGAACCGCCTGCCGTACGGGCCGTTCGACGAATGCGGTGCGCGCTGCTGGCTCATGGCGCGATCCAAGCCCACCGGCCGAGCGGCGGGCAAGGGGACGCGGCGCGAGGGGGCGCGCACAGAACCAGGGGGCGCACGTAAGGCTCTGACGCATCGTCAGTTACATGAATGCCATCCCGTCGTGCGCCGGTGTCGAGCCGCTTCCGCGGGCGCCCGCCGGTCGGCTCTGCAGCCCCGCCGACAGCGCCCGCGCGCCTGGCCGGGAGTCACCGCCTCTCGCCCGTACACGAAAGAAATCGGCCACGGAGGAAGAGGAAAAGCCGGCCGCTCGCCCGGAATGCGCCGGATATCGACGGGGAATGCGACTGAACGAGCCGGACGGCTAGCCGGGAATGTTGTCGAACGGACCGGTCAACCGCCGTAGCAGCCCGGCCAGTTCGCCGCGCTGCTCGCGGGAGAGCTCGGCGAGGATGGCGCGCTCCTGGATCAGCAGTCCGGCCAGTGAGCGGTCGGCCTTGTCGCGGCCCGCCGCGGTCAGTCTGACCAGCACTCCGCGCCGGTCGCTGGGGTCGGGCAGCCGCTCGACGAGGTCCTTCTTGGCGAGCCGGTCGATGCGGTTGGTCATCGTCCCCGAGGTGACCAGGGTCTGCGTCAACAGTGCCCCGGGGGAGAGCTGATAGGGCGCACCGGCGCGCCGCAGCGCGGTGAGTACGTCGAATTCCCAGGGCTCCAGGCCGACCTCGGCAAAGGCGATCCGGCGGGCCCGGTCGAGATGCCTGGCCAGCCTGGAGACGCGGCTGAGGACCTCAAGCGGCTCCACGTCGAGGTCCGGGCGCTCGCGGCGCCATGCTGCGACCAGTCGGTCGACCTCGTCCTCCATGACGATCAGTGTAGAGGGTCTGTCGACATGAAGTCTCTTGACGTCGAGATATATTTCGCTGGACTATGGGCATCGTCGGCGGGGACCCGGTTTCCGGCCGAGACGGCCCGAACCAGACCGTGCCAGATTGTGCCTGCCCTGCACCAGCGAAGGGGTTTCGAACCATGCGCGACGCACCAACCTGGGATCCACAGCAATATCTCCGCCACTCCGGGCACCGGACCCGCCCCTTCCTCGATCTCCTCGCCCGGATATCGGACCTGCCCCGGCCCGAGCGCCCCGCCCGCATCGCCGACCTCGGCTGCGGCCCGGGCAATGTCACCACCCTGCTCGCCGCCCGCTGGCCGGACGCGCACATCACCGGATACGACAACTCCCCGGAGATGCTCAAGGAGGCCGAGGCCCACTCCGGCCCCACCCCGGGCGGCGGCCACCTCGACTTCGCCCCCGCCGACGCCACCGACTGGGCGCCCGAGGAGACCTACGACCTGATCGTCTCCAACGCGGCACTGCAGTGGGTCCCCAACCACCCCGATTCCTTTGCCCGCTGGATCGACGCGCTCACCCCCGGCGGCACCTTCGCCTTCCAGGTCCCCGGCAATTTCACCTCGCCCAGTCATGCCCTCCTCGGCGAGCTGTGCGACTCCCCGCAGTGGCGCGAGCGGCTCACCACCCACGGCCGTCGCTTCGTGCACATCCTCGAACCGGCCGACTACCTGGAACGCCTCGCCGACCTCGGCTGCGCCACCGACGTGTGGGAGACCACCTACGTCCAGCTCCTGGAGGGCGAGGACCCGATCCTCGACTGGGTCAAGGGCACCGCGCTGCGCCCCGTGCTGACCGCGCTGGAGAACGATCCGGACACCCGCGAGGCCTTCCTCGCCGAATACCGCGACGCCCTGCGCAAGGCCTACCCCACCGGCGCCCACGGCACCGTCTTCCCCTTCCGCCGCATCTTCGCGGTGGCCCGCAAACCGGCTGACGGCTGACGCCCGCCCGCCCCTTCTCTCCCCCCGAGGTGACGCCCGTGATCACCGGCCTCGACCACATCCAGCTCGCCGCACCTCCCGGCACCGAAGACGCCCTGCGGGCCTATTACGCGGACCTCCTCGGCATGACCGAGATCCCCAAGCCGCCCGCGCTCGCGGCGCGGGGAGGGTGGGGGTCCCCCCTGCTCGAGCGCAGCCGAGAGCTTGGGGGATGGTTCGAGGCCGGTACGGCCCGGCTGCATCTGGGCATCGAGCCGGACTTCCGCCCCGCACGCAAGGCCCACCCCGGCATCCGCGTCCACGGTATCGACGCCTTCGCCGCCCGCCTGACCGCCGCCGGGGCCGCCGTCACCTGGGACGACGCCCTCCCGGGCCATCGCCGCTTCTACTCCGTCGACCCGGCCGGCAACCGGCTGGAGTTCCTGGAGCCGCAGGCCTGACCTCAGTTCTTGCGGTGCCCTATCAACCGCGGCCGGGCCTCCAGATTGCCCAGGCCGTGCCAGGCCAGATTGACCAGATGGGCCGCGACCTCGGCCTTCTTCGGCTTGCGGGTGTCCACCCACCACTGGCCGGTCAGGGCGACCATGCCGACGAGGGCCTGGGCGTACAGCGGCGCCAGCTTCGGGTCGAAGCCGCGGGCCTTGAATTCCAGGCCCAGGATGTCCTCGACCTGGGTGGCGATATCGCTGATCAGGGAGGCGAAGGTGCCCGTCGACTGGGCGACGGGGGAATCGCGGACCAGGATGCGGAAACCGTCGGTGAAGGTCTCGATGTAGTCGAGCAGCGCGAAGGCCGCCTGTTCGAGGAGTTCGCGGGGGTGGCCGGCGGTCAGTGCGCCGGTCACCATGTCCAGCAGCTGCCGCATCTCGCGGTCCACGACCACCGCGTACAGGCCCTCCTTGCCGCCGAAGTGCTCGTAGACCACCGGCTTGGAGACCCCGGCCTTCGCCGCGATCTCCTCCACCGATGTGCCCTCGTAGCCCCGCTCGGCGAAGAGCGTGCGACCGATGTCCAGCAGCTGCTCCCGGCGCTCCGCCCCGGTCATCCGGACCCTGCGGGCCCGCCGGGCCGCCGGAGCCGGGGACGGCTTGCCCTTGCTGTTGCTCGCGCTGCTGTTGTCGATCGCCACCCGTCAATCATGCCTTCCTCTGCTACCGCTGGGTGGTACCCCCGGTGCCCACTGCCGCGCGCCGGGCCGCGAGCCGGGCGGTGTCCGGCCAGCGGACGTCGTACGCCCAGCCCGCCTTCTCGAACCAGCGGATGAGCCGGGCGCTGGAATCCACCTGCCCCTTCAGCACGCCGTGCCGGGCGCAGGTCGGGTCAGCGTGGTGCAGGTTGTGCCAGGACTCACCGCAGGACAGGACGGCCAGCCACCAGACGTTGCCCGAGCGGTCGCGGGACTTGAAGGGGCGCTTGCCGACCGCGTGGCAGATGGAGTTGATCGACCACGTGACGTGATGCAGCAGCGCGACCCGGACCAGGGAACCCCAGAAGAACGCGGTCAGCGCGCCCTGCCAGGACCAGGTGACCAGGCCCCCCACCAGCGGCGGGATCAGCAGCGACACCGCCGTCCACAGGACGAACTGGCGGGAGACCATCCGGATCGAATCGTCCTTGACCAGGTCCGGTGCGTACTTCTGCTGCGAGGTCTGCTCCTCGTCGAACATCCAACCGATGTGCGCCCACCACAGCCCCTTCATCAGGGCGGGCACCGTCTCGCCGAAGCGCCACGGGGAGTGCGGGTCGCCCTCCGCGTCGGAGAACTTGTGGTGCTTGCGGTGGTCGGCCACCCAGCGCACCAGCGGCCCCTCCACGGCCAGCGACCCCATGATCGCGAGCACGATCCGCAGCGGGCGCTTCGCCTTGAACGCGCCATGGGTGAAGTAGCGGTGGTAGCCGATCGTGATGCCGTGGCAGCCGATGTAATACATCGCTGTCATCAGCGCCAGGTCCAGCCAGCTCACCCCCCAGCCCCAGGCCAGCGGCACCGCGGCGAGCAGCGCCACGAACGGGACGGTGATGAAGAGCAGCAGGGCGATCTGTTCGAGCGATCTGCGCTGCTCGCCGCCCAGCGTCGCGGACGGCACACCGGCACCGGCGACGGATGAATCGGCAGGAATCGGGGGATCTTCTACGGCTTCAGGACCAGCGGTCATGGTGTCCCTCGTCGGGGGCTCGGGGGCACGGCTACGGCTACGGGACCGTAACCTACGGTTTCGTAAGTATGGCAGTGACACCGTCACGGGCAAGGCCGTGACAGGCGCCACACCTGCCGGTGCCGCGGCAGATGCCCACCAAGCGGACGGTGTGATTCCCGGAAGCTGGGCAGACCTATCCTGGGGACGTCGGACAGCGCGGTCCGCACACGCCCGCATCAGACCAGCCCATTCGTCGCCCGCCACCCCTCATGCCAGAGCCGCGGCGCGACGTCCCTGATCGCTGCAAGGAGCCGCACCTGTGAGCAGTGCCGACCACACTCCGGCCGAGACCGCGACCGCTGAGAGCCTGGACGCCGGCCCGAGCGACAACATCGCCCTGCGTGCCGACATCCGCCGTCTCGGCGACCTCCTCGGCGAAACCCTTGTCCGCCAGGAAGGGCAGGACCTGCTCGACCTCGTCGAGCGGGTACGCGCCCTGACCCGCGAGGACGGCGAAGCAGCAGCCCGGCTCCTGGGCGACACCGACCTGGCCACCGCCGCCAAGCTGGTGCGCGCCTTCTCCACCTACTTCCACCTCGCGAACGTCACCGAGCAGGTCCACCGCGGCCGCGAGCTCGCCGCCCGGCGCGCCGCCGAGGGCAGCATCCTGGCCCGCACCGCCGACATGCTGAAGGACGCCGATCCCGAGCACCTGCGGGACACCGCCCGCAACCTCGGCGTACGCCCCGTCTTCACGGCGCACCCCACCGAGGCCGCACGCCGCTCCGTCCTGACCAAGCTCCGCAAGGTCGCCGAGCTGCTGGAGATCGCCGACGGCAGCGAGCGCCGCCGCGCCGACCTCCGCCTGGCCGAGAACATCGACCTCATCTGGCAGACCGACGAGCTGCGCGTCGCCCGGCCCGAGCCCACCGACGAGGCCCGTAACGCCATCTACTACCTCGACGAGCTGGGCCGCGGCGCCGTCGGCGACGTCCTCGAAGACCTCGCCGCCGAGCTGGAGCGGGCCGGCACCGAGCTGCCCGCCGGCACCCGCCCGCTCACCTTCGGCACCTGGATCGGCGGCGACCGCGACGGCAACCCCAACGTCACCCCGCAGGTCACCTGGGACGTCCTGCTCCTCCAGCACGAGCACGGCATCACCGACGCGCTGGAACACGTCGACGAGCTGCGCGGCGCGCTGTCCAACTCCATCCGCAACTGCGGCGCCACCGACGAGCTGCTGGAGTCCCTCCAGCGCGACCTCGATCTGCTGCCGGAGATCAGCCCCCGTTACAAGCGGCTGAACAGCGAAGAGCCGTACCGCCTCAAGGCGACCTGCATCCGGCAGAAGCTCGTCAACACCCGCGAGCGCCTGGCCGGCGACACCCCCCACGTCCCCGGCCGCGACTACCTCGGCACCCCGGAGCTCCTCGACGATCTCGCGCTGATCCAGACCTCGCTGCGCGCACACCGCGGCGGCCTGGTCGCCGATGGCCGCCTGGAGCGCACCCTGCGCACCATCGCCGCCTTCGGTCTACAGCTCGCCACCATGGACATCCGCGAGCACGCCGACGCCCACCACCACGCCCTCGGCCAGCTCTTCGACCGTCTCGGCGAGGAGTCCTGGCGCTATGTCGACATGCCGCGCGACTACCGCCGCAAGCTCCTCGCCAAGGAACTGCGCTCGCGCCGCCCGCTGGCTCCCACTCCCGCCCCGCTCGACGAGGCCGGCGCCAAGACCCTCGGGGTCTTCCGCACCATCCTGCGGGCCAAGGAGACCTTCGGACCCGAGGTCATCGAGTCCTACATCATCTCGATGTGCCAGGGCTCCGACGACGTCTTCGCCGCCACCGTCCTCGCCCGTGAGGCCGGTCTGATCGACCTGCACGCCGGCTGGGCCAAGATCGGCATCGTGCCGCTGCTGGAGACCACCGACGAGCTGAAGATCGCCGACCAGCTGCTCGACGAGATGCTCGCCGACCCCTCCTACCGGCGCCTGGTCGCCCTGCGCGGCGACGTCCAGGAGGTCATGCTCGGCTACTCCGACTCCTCCAAGTTCGGCGGCATCACCACCTCCCAGTGGGAGATCCACCGCGCCCAGCGCCTGCTGCGCGACGTCGCCCACCGGCACGGCGTCCGGCTGCGCCTCTTCCACGGCCGCGGCGGCACCGTCGGCCGCGGCGGCGGCCCCTCCCACGACGCGATCCTCGCCCAGCCCTACGGCACCCTCGAAGGCGAGATCAAGGTCACCGAGCAGGGCGAGGTCATCTCCGACAAGTACCTGGTGCCGTCGCTGGCCCGGGAAAACCTGGAGCTGACGGTCGCGGCCACCCTCCAGGCCTCCGCGCTGCACACCGCCCCCCGGCAGTCCGACGAGGCGCTGGCCCGCTGGGACGCGGCCATGGAGACGGTCTCCGAGGCCGCGCACGGCTCCTACCGCCGGCTGGTCGAGGACCCCGACCTGCCCGCGTACTTCTTCGCCTCCACCCCCGTCGACCAGCTCGCCGAGCTCCACCTCGGCTCGCGTCCGTCCCGCCGCCCCGACTCCGGCGCCGGCCTCGACGGACTGCGCGCCATCCCGTGGGTCTTCGGCTGGACCCAGTCCCGCCAGATCGTGCCGGGCTGGTACGGCGTCGGCACCGGCCTCAAGGCCGCCCGCGAGGCCGGACTCGACAGCGTCCTGGACGAGATGCACGAGCACTGGCACTTCTTCCGCAACTTCCTGTCCAACGTCGCCATGACGCTGGCCAAGACGGATCTGCGGATCGCCCAGCACTACGTCGACACCCTCGTCCCCGACGAGCTCAAGCACGTCTTCGACCACATCAAGGCCGAGCACGAGCTCACCGTCGCCGAGGTCCTGCGCGTCACCGGCGAGAAGCAGCTGCTCGACTCCAACGAGGTGCTCCAGCAGACCTTCCACATCCGCGACGCCTACCTGGACCCGATCTCCTACCTCCAGGTGTCGCTGCTGCACCGCCAGCGGACCGCCGCCGAGCGCGGTGAGGAGCCGGACCCGGTCCTCGCCCGTGCGCTGCTGCTCACCGTCAACGGTGTCGCGGCCGGCCTGCGCAACACCGGCTGACCCGGCGGCCCGGTACACCACGGCGGCCCGTCCTCTCACCGGAGAGGACGGGCCGCCGTCGTATCTGCCCTGTGCCCTACATCGCCGCGAAGGCCGCGCCCAGCAACACCGCCCCCAGCAGCCCCATCACCCACGCCGTACGCCGCAGCCGCATGCCTCCGGCCACCACCAGCGCCGCCAGCAGCAGCGCCCCCGCGAACGGCACCCACGCATGCAGAATCCCGGCCGGCCCGGTCCGCACCGCATGGGTCGTGCCCGGCTCGACCGTCACCTCGACCTGCTCGCCCTTCTCGGGCGCGGCCGCCTGCGCGATCGACACCTTCGCCCGCCGCTGGCCGTCACCGCCCGTCGGCCGGTACGGCCCCGTGCACCGCTCACCCGCACACGCCGAGACCGTCATCATTCCGCGCTCCCGCGCCTTGACGAGCATCGCGTACTGCGCTGTGTGCCATGACGTCCACACCCCCGCCACCAGCAGCAGCGAGGCCAGCAGACCCATCACGACGATCCTGGCGACGAGCAGCGCCCCGTAGGCGCTCTCACCGACCCGGCGGGTACGACTGCGTCTGACCGAACGGGTGCGCGTGCTGCTTCGGGGCATGGCGGCGATCCTTGGCCATGCACCAGCGCCCGGTCAACCTCCGACAACGGTTCGTCAGCCCCTGACCCCCGCTGTCCCATTCAGGAGTTGTACGTACTCTGCGCCCGTTCCAGACCGTCCACGATCAACGTTTCCACCGCATCCGCGGCGCGGTCCACGAAGTAATCCAGTTCGCGCCGCTCCGCCGAGGAAAAGTCCTTCAGCACGAAATCCGCCACCTGC
This sequence comes from Streptomyces sp. 2323.1, assembly GCF_900221035.1. Classification (NCBI taxonomy): domain Bacteria; kingdom Bacillati; phylum Actinomycetota; class Actinomycetes; order Kitasatosporales; family Streptomycetaceae; genus Streptomyces; species Streptomyces sp. 2323.1. The sequence goes on from NZ_LT907981.1 coordinate 4,782,375, forward strand.
ATACGGCCCGGCGGACGCCCGATCCCGAACCGCACCCGGTGATACTCCGCGCCCAGGGATTTCGTGATCGACTTCAGACCGTTGTGACCGTTGTCACCGCCGCCCAGCTTCAGCCGCAGCGCACCGTAATCGATATCCAACTCATCATGAATGGCAATGATGTTGGCGACCGGCACCTTGTAGAAATCCCGGAGTGCGGTGGTCGGTCCGCCCGACACATTCATGTACGACGACGGCTTCGCCACCACCACCCGCCGGCTTCCCGGCCCCGGCGCACCGCAGCGGCCCTCGACCACCTGCGCCCGCGCCTTGTGCGCCTTGAAACGGCCCCCCATCCGCTCCGCCAGCAAATCCGCCACCATGAACCCCACGTTGTGGCGATTTCCCGCATACTCCGGGCCCGGATTACCCAGCCCCACGACCAGCCACGGATCCGCGTCCGACATTTCCGTCACTCCCACATCCCGCCGACCGCCGCCGGCCCCGACCGCAATTGCCCATGAAACAGGCCAACCGCCGCCCCGCACCCAAAGGCACGCGGCAGCGGTTGGACGACTCGCTGAGAAATCTACCCAGCAGAGGCGACTCAGGCCTCGGCGGCCTCTTCGCCACCCTCGGCGGCCTCCTCGGCCGGCGCCTCGGCCTGCGCGGCGATGACCTGCACCACGACGGCGTCGTCCTCGACGGCCAGCGAGGAACCGGACGGCAGGACGATGTCCTTGGCCAGCACCGAGTCACCCGCGTCCAGGCCCTCGACGGAGACGGTGACCGACTCCGGGATGTGGGTGGCCTCGGCCTCGACCGGCAGCGTGTTCAGGACGTGCTCCAGCACGAGCTGGCCCGGGGCGAGGTCGCCCTCGACGTGGATCGGGATCTCGACGGAGACCTTCTCGCCCTTCTTCACGGCGAGGAAGTCCACGTGGACCAGGAACTGGCGGATCGCCTCACGCTGCACGGCCTTGGGGATGACCAGCGCGCTCTTGCCGTCGAACTCCAGGCGGATCAGGGCGTTCGGCGTCTTCAGCGCCATCATCAGCGCGTGGTTGTGGATCGCCACGTGCTGCGGCTCCGCGCCGTGGCCGTAGACGACGGCCGGAACCAGGTCGGCGCGGCGCGCACGACGGGCGGCACCCTTACCGAAGTCGGTACGGACCTGGGCGGCAAGCTTGACCTCAGCCATAACAGCACTCCTCGTATTGCAGAAACATCTGGTGGGCGTCACCCGGCCCACGACAGACCTGCTACGAAGAGCGCGTCGATAACGGACAGCCACCACAAAGGGCGGCCTCCCTCGCCGAGCAACTCGATGAGTCTACCCGGCCGGGAGGCCGCCCCAAAGTCGATCAGTGCCGGCTAGCGCACCGGACCGCTCACTGCTCCTCGAAGAGGCTCGTCACCGAGCCGTCCTCGAACACCTCACGGATCGCCCGGGCGATCGTCGGCGCCATCGACAGCACCGTGATCTTGTCCAGCTCCAGCTCCGACGGCGTCGGCAGGGTGTTGGTGAAGATGAACTCGCTGACCTTCGAGTTCTTCAGCCGGTCCGCGGCCGGGCCCGAGAGCACGCCGTGCGTCGCCGTCACGATGACGTCCGAGGCACCGTTCGCGAACAGCGCGTCCGCCGCGGCGCAGATCGTGCCACCGGTGTCGATCATGTCGTCGACCAGGACGCACACCCGGTCCTTCACATCGCCGACGACCTCGTGGACGGTGACCTGGTTCGCCACGTCCTTGTCGCGCCGCTTGTGCACAATCGCCAGCGGCGCGCCCAGACGGTCGCACCAGCGGTCGGCGACCCGTACCCGGCCGGCGTCCGGCGAGACCACCGTGAGCTTGTCGCGGTCCACCTTCGCGCCCACGTAGTCCGCGAGGACCGGCAGTGCGAAGAGGTGGTCCACCGGGCCGTCGAAGAAGCCCATGATCTGGTCCGTGTGCAGATCCACGGTCACCACACGGTCCGCGCCCGCGGTCTTCATCAGATCCGCGATCAGCCGTGCCGAAATCGGCTCCCGGCCACGGTGCTTCTTGTCCTGTCGCGCATAGCCGTAGAACGGCACGACCACGGTGATGCTGCGGGCCGAGGCCCGCTTCAGCGCATCAATCATGATCAGCTGTTCCATGATCCACTTATTGATCGGAGCGGTGTGGCTCTGAATCAAAAAGCAGTCCGCGCCACGCGCCGATTCCTGATAGCGGACGTAGATCTCGCCATTGGCGAAGTCGAAAGCCTTCGTCGGGACCAGGCCCACACCCAGCTGGTGCGCGACCTCCTCGGCAAGCTCGGGGTGGGCGCGGCCGGAGAAGAGCATCAGCTTCTTCTCGCCGGTCGTCTTGATCCCGGTCACAGCAAATCTCCTCGAATCACAGTTTGCGTGCGCTCATCAAAGGTACGCCCCGCACGGCGCACCCCTTGCACGATCACCGCTCGTCCTCGGATTCCTGACGAGCGGCCGAAGCCGCCTGCGCGGCGGCGCTTCCGGGCCGCTTGCGCGCGACCCAGCCCTCGATATTCCGCTGCTGGCCACGCGCGACCGCCAGCGAACCCGGGGGCACATCCTTGGTGATGACCGAGCCGGCTGCCGTATAAGCGCCGTCCCCGATCGTGACGGGAGCCACAAACATGTTGTCCGAACCCGTCTTGCAATGTGATCCGACCGTGGTGTGGTGCTTCGCTTCACCGTCGTAGTTCACAAAGACGCTCGCCGCACCGATATTGGTGTACTCGCCGATCGTGGCATCTCCCACATAGGACAGATGCGGAACCTTCGTGCCCTCGCCGATCGTGGCGTTCTTCATCTCCACGTACGTGCCGGCCTTCGACTTCGGCCCAAGATCCGTCCCCGGCCGCAGATATGCATAGGGGCCGACATTCGCGCCCTCGCCGATCCGGGCACCCTCCGCGACCGTGAACGAGGCCACCGCGCCCGCGCCCACCGACGTGTCCGTCAGCCGCGACTGCGGGCCCACCTCGGCACCGGTGGCGAGGTGCGTGGTGCCCAGCAGCTGGGTCCCCGGGTGCACCGTCGCGTCCGGCTCGAACGTCACCGATACGTCCACCCAGGTCGACGCCGGGTCCACCACCGTCACACCGGCCAGCATCGCCCGCTCCAGCAGCCGCTCGTTCAGCAGCGCCCGCGCCTGGGCCAGCTGTACGCGGTTGTTGATCCCGAGGATCTCGCGGTGATCGGCCGCCACCGCGGCGCCCACGCGGTGCCCGGCCTCGCGGACGATCCCCAGCACATCGGTGAGGTACTCCTCGCCCTGGCTGTTGTCCGTCCGCACCTTGCCCAGGGCGTCCACGAGCAGCCGGGCGTCGAAGGCGAACACCCCGGAGTTGATCTCCCGGATGGCCCGCTGGCTGTCGGTGGCGTCCTTGTGCTCGACGATCGCCGTCACCGCGCCGTGGCCCGCCTCGCGCACGATGCGGCCGTAGCCGGTGGCGTCCGGGACCTCGGCCGTGAGGACGGTCACGGCGTTGCCGTCCGTGGCGTGGGTGTCGCTGAGCTGCTTGAGGGTCTCGCCGGTCAGCAGCGGGGTGTCGCCGCAGACCACGATCACGGTGCCGTCGAGGGCGACACCGCTCTGGCTCAGCTCCTCCAGGGCCGTACGGACCGCATGGCCGGTGCCGTTCTGCTCGTGCTGCACGGCGGTGCGTACGGCGGGGTCGGCCTCGGCGAGATGGGCCCGCACCTGCTCACGGGCGTGGCCGACGACCACGACGAGGTGTTCGGGGTCCAGCTCGCGGGAGGCGGCGACGACATGTCCGACGAGGGAGCGGCCGCAGAGGGCGTGCAGGACCTTGGGGGTCGCCGACTTCATGCGGGTGCCCTCACCCGCTGCGAGAACGACGACGGCTGCCGGGCGGTTGGCGCTCACGGGGATGCCCTTCGGCTTCTTGGCTACTTCGGGTGGTGGTCACCCGAAGGATACCGGTGCGTATTGCAGCCGAAACGCGTGCGGGTCCTGACGTGGTGGTCAGGACCCGGAAATTGCCTGTTATGTATGTGCTCCCCTGCCAGGACTCGAACCCGGACATAAGGCACCAAAAGCCTCAGTGCTGCCAATTACACCACAGGGGATGGTAGGGCGAACCACACCGGACAGTGCACCGGTCCGGTCGCTCGGCCTCCCACACTATGCCGTACCGCCCGCCTCCGATGCGACGGTATAGCGCTTCAGTTCGCCGCAGCCGGATCGCCGGGTGGCCATGATCCCCTCCGGGTTGCCGCTGTGCGCGGAGAGGCGAGGGGCGGTGCGGGAGCGGGGTGGCGCGCGCGAGCATACGGGGCGGACATGCCGGGGTGTCGAAAATGCGCGTGATTTTATAGTTCGAGGGAATTTCGGGGGTAAGGCCTGGTAATGGGCTGCGCAACTCCTAGGGGGATCCCGTACGGGCGCCCGTAGGCTGGGCGGCATGACCGCGACGGGGGCAAGTGAAGAAGGCGTGGGCGCGCGGGGTGCGCCGGCGAGCGGGCCGTGGTGGTGGGCCCGGCGGCGGAGTGCCGTACTGGATGTGTTTCTGGCGGCGGCATCCGCGCTGGAGTGTGTGATCGAAGGAACGAGCTTCGCGGACGAGGCGCAGCTGCCCGAACTGCTCGGGCTGCTGCTGGGTCTGCTGGCGGGCTCGGTGCTGTTGGTGCGCCGGCGGTGGCCGGTGGCGGTGGTGCTGGTCTCGATCGCCGTGATGCCCGCCGAGATGGGCGGAATGCTGGGCGTGGTGGGGCTGTACACGCTCGCCGCGTCGGATGTGCCGCGCCGGATCACCGCGTTGCTGGCGGGGATGACGGTGGTGGGGACGTTGGTGACGACGTACCTCACCGTGCAGCAGGAGATGGCCGAGCAGCAGGACTTCCATCCGCCGGTGTGGTTCGCGCCGGCGCTCTCGGTGGCGATGGGGCTGCTGCTGACGGCGCCGCCGGTGCTGTGGGGCCTGTACATCGGGGCCCGGCGGCGGCTGGTGGAGAGCCTGCGGGAGCGGGCCGACGGTCTGGAGCGGGAGCTGTCGCTGCTGGCCGACCGCGCCGAGGAGCGGGCCGAGTGGGCCCGTAACGAGGAGCGCACCCGCATCGCGCGCGAGATGCACGACGTGGTCGCGCACCGGGTGAGCCTGATGGTGGTGCATGCGGCCGCGCTGCAGGCGGTGGCGTTGAAGGACCCGGAGAAGGCGTCGCGGAACGCGGGGCTGGTCGGCGACATGGGACGCCAGGCGCTGACCGAGCTGCGGGAGATGCTGGGGGTGCTGCGTACGGCCGAGGGGACGCCGGTGCGGGGCGCTTCGGCGTCGGGTGCGCCCGAGCGGCTGGCGGCGGTGGCATTCCGGGCCGGGTCGAAGGCGACGGAGCGGGAGCGGCCCGCGGAGCTGTCCGGGGTCGGGGCCGCGGCGGAGTCCTCGTCCGCCGGGCCTTCCGCCGGCGGCGCGCCGGTCCCGGAGCAGCGGGCGGGGGAGGCGGAGGCCGAAGGGCCCTGCCTGGCGGAGCTGGCGGATCTGGTGGGGCAGTCCCGGGCGGCCGGGATGGTCGTCGAACTGCTGGTGAGCGACGCCGCCGAGGCTGCCGAGGAAGCCCAGGAAGCCGGGGCCGCCGAGATCGATGCGGAGGTGCCGGCGGTCGATGCCGGGCGCCGGTATGCGGCGCGTGTGGAGCGGACCGTCTATCGCGTGGTCCAGGAAGCGCTCACCAATGTGCACAAGCACGCGCCGGGTGCGCAGGCGCGGGTGCGGCTGGCGCACCGGGACGGCGAGCTCGCGGTCCAGGTGGAGAACGGTCCCGGCGAGAGCGACGCGGCCGGTGCCGGGCTGCCGAGCGGCGGCAACGGCCTGGTGGGGATGCGGGAGCGGGTGACGGCGCTGGGCGGCGTGTTCGTCTCCGGCCCGACCGAGACCGGCGGCTTCCGGGTGTCGGCGGTCCTGCCGGCGTCCCGGGTGGCGGCCTGATCACGCCGCAGCCGGCTCACTCGGCCGCGACCGCGTGCGGCGCAAGCCGCGTGGGCCGGCTCCCCAGCACCAGCATCCCCAGCGCGGTGTCGAGGTCGGGCCCCAGGTACCAGTCGCCGGTGTGGTCGAGGCTGTAGATGCGGCCCTCGGCGTCGATGGCGAGGGTGGCCTGGCCGTAGGTGGTGCCGTCGGGTCCGGTGAGCTCCTCGCGGCCGAGCGGGGCCACATCGGTCTCCAGGGCGCGGCCGAGGTCGCCGAGGGTGCGGGCGAGGTGGAGGCCGTGCAGCGGATCGAGCACGAACGGGGCGGGCGCGATATGGCGGCCGGGCCCGGGGCCGGAGATGTGCAGACCGCCGAATTCGGCCCAGGCCTCGACGGCGGCGGGGAAGACGGTGTGGCGGTGGCCCGCGGGCGAGGTGTGGGCGCGCAGGGTGTCGGCCCAGTGTTCCGCCTGCTTTATGTCCCAGCGGCCCGGGCGCCAGCCGGCGTCCTGGAGGGCGACGTCGACGGCGGCGGGGAAACGGGTGGAGTCGCCGCGGTCGTGGGCGGCGGTGCGCGGGCCGGGGGTGGTCGGCATGGTGACGGTCAGCTTCCTGTGGGCGTCGCGCCGATGGGCATGACGCCGAAGTGGGCGAGGAGGGCGTCGCAGGAGCGGCAGGGCGGGGCGTAACTGCCGTGCTGGGGATCGCCGTCCTCGCGGATGTGGCGTGCGGTGATCTTGGAGTGTTTCAGGGAGCGGCGGGCCTCGCCGTTGGTCAGGGGCTTGCGGGAGGCGCGCTTGCCGCGGTTGGCCTCGACGGCGGTGAGGTGGCGGGAGAGCAGGACCGCTTCGGGGCAGCGCCCGGTAAAACGTTCGCGCTGTGCGGTGGCGAGGGTGTCGAGGAAATCCTGGACCAGGGGGTGGAGCGTGGGCGGCTGTTCCGCCTTGCTCGCGGTGCAGGTGAGGGTTTGTCCGCGTACTGACAGGGCGGCACCGATGGTGGGGAGGATGCCGTCGCGGCGGTGGTGGAGGGCGGGCGCGCGATGGGTGTCGGCGGTGCCGCTCCAGCCGATGCGGGGGTCGCCGGCTGAGTTGTGGTGGCGTGCAGTGGTGCTCATGGTGGTGCTTTCCCTCCCCGAATCCCCGTGGTGCTGGGGGTCCCCCCGCCCAAGGTGGGGGAGGGTCAGCCTGCCAAATGTGCTGGGTGTTGTGGTAGTCGGGCGCCCTGTCGATGATCTCACGAGGAGCTGACGGGGCGTCGGCCGCGGGGAAACGGGGCTGGTCGGCGGGGTGGTGCGCGGGGGCTCGGGGGTGGTGGGGCGGCGGGTGACGTCGGTGTGTCGCCGGGCTGACGGGTGAGGGACGGGGGCAGCGGAGGGCGGAGCCGTACGGCTTAGGCTGTGCTGCAAAGCCAGCTTCAGCCAGGGGGCAACCGCGATGACGACAGGTCGGCAAGGGCTGGGGGCACTCCCCGGCCCCCGCGCGGCGGGACATGCCGCGCCACCGAATGCGGCCTATGCCGGACAGGTCGTGCATTTCCCGGACCCGGTCCGCGCCGCGCGGTACCCGGCCGGGGTGCGGATGGACGAGCGCGGTTTCCCGGAGTTCACGCCGTATGCGCGCGCCGCGGCGGAGATCGCCGAGCCGCCGGAGGGCTTCGGCGTCGACGAGCTGCGGCTGACGGACTACGTCTCGGCGAATGCCGCGCTGCACGCGCAGGGGCACGAGCTGTGGATAGATGTGCCGGCGGTGGCGACACCGCACGGCTGGACCTGGCACCACGTGGCCGGCACCCGGCGGATGGAGCTGGTCCCGGTCGAGGTGAAGGCGCTGTTGCGGCATCACGGCGGGCTGGCGACGGCCCCGGTGGCGCACGACCGGCGCGGCACCCGGCCGTTGCAGGAGACCCGGCCGGCGCATTTCGGGCTGCCGCACCGCGATCTGTCGGTGGGTGAGGAGCAGCTGGCGCAGGCCGAGGAGTCGTTGGGCTACCGGCTGCCGGAGGCGTACCGCGCGTTCCTGAAGGCGGCGGGCGGGTGCGCGCCGGTGGGGGCTGCGCTCGACGCGGAGTTGGGGCTCCTGGTCGACCAGCCGTTCTTCACGGTGCGCGACGACGCGGCGGTCAACGATCTGGTCTATGTGAACAAGTGCCTGCGGGACCACTTCACCAAGGACTATCTGGGGGTGGCGTTCGTGCAGGGCGGTGTGGTCGCGGTGAAGGTGCGCGGCGAGGCGCTCGGTTCGGTGTGGTTCTGCCCGTACGACGATGCCCGGGACCAGGACGGCTGGACGGTGCAGGAGCGGGTGGAGCGGCTGCTGTTGCCGTGCGGCGCGGACTTCGACGACTTTCTGCTCCGGTTGGCGGGCAATCCGCCGGAGCTGGAGACCGTGGCGAACCTGATGGTCGACGGCGGTTTCGCGTACCAGGTTGCGGTGGGGGGCTGAGCACGGTGGTGACGTTCGCGCAGGCGCAGGAGCGCGCGGAGCAGTGGGTGAACGGCGAGGTGCCGCCGCACCTCCATCGCGCGGTCCAGGTGCGGGAGTTCGACCTGGGCTTCGTGGTCTGGGCCGAGGACCGGGAGGCCGGGCCGTCGACGGGCGGCGGCCGGGCCCGGCTGGTGATCGCACGGGACAGCGGGGAGACCACGCTGTGGCCGGGGCTTCCGGTGGGCGAGGTGATCCGGCGTTACGAGGAGCACTACGCCGCCCCTGCGGACGGCGGGTACGCCGCGCCGGAGCCGCCACAGCGGATCGACCTGGAGGCGACTTCGTTCCTGCTGACGCCGCCGGAATGGCTCCAGGAGGCGGCGGATGCGCGCGGGCGCGCGGACCGGACGGGGGCGGGAAGCACGGGGGCCGTGGGCGCGGCCCCGACGCCGCCGCCCGCTGCGCCGTCCGCGGACGCCTGGGCCGAGGTGAACGTCAACGCCGCCGATGGTGGGTCCGCCCCGGCCGGTGCGGGCCCGGACACGGGTGCCGGCTCGCCCGGTTCCGGTGCGCCGGCCTCATGGGCCGGGACGGACACGACGCACGGCGCGGGGGCCGAGGACCGCTCGGTGGGGCTGCCCCAGACGGTCTTCGCCCCGCCGCTGGCCGGATTCGACGAGTCGGACGACACCCCCTCGGTGCCGCGGGCGCGCCCGGAGGCCAAGACCGAACTGCTCCAGGGCGGCAGCCAGTTGCCGCGTACGCAGGTCGCGCCCGCGCTGGAGCTGCCGGACGGGTCCGGGCCAGACGGCGATCCGGCGGGGCGGCCGCGCCCGGCCGGCGGGCCCGAGGGCGGTGCGCTGCCGCCGCCGATGCCCACCGCGCCGCCGGCCGCCGCGGGGCTCTCCGCGCTGCCGCCGCCGTCCGGTCCGCCGGCCGCCGATGTGCCGCCCCCGCCGGGCGCCGGTACGGCCGCCGCGGCGGGCCCCGGCGTCCCCGCACCGCCGGCGCCGCCCGCACCGCCCGCGGGCGGCGGCGGGGTGCACGCCGCGGCGACGATGCTGGCCGACGGCTCGGCGCTGCCCGGTAACGCCGCCGCGGGCCCGCCGCCGCCTCCCGGCCCCCTCGGCGCGGGCCGGGGCGGCGAACCGGCGGAGGCCGACGCCCCCCAGGCCGAGGGGCCCCCGCCCGGCGGACCCGCGGCGTCCGGCCCCGGTGCGTCCGGTGCCCCGGCCGGTGGTTACATCCCGACGCAGCTGGTGTCGCAGCTGGACGCGGCGGACGTGGATCTCAGCGCGGTGGACGGGCCGGACGGGGCGGGGAAGCCCGACGGTGCCGGTGCCCCCGGTGACACGGGCGCCCCCGCCGCCGGCGGCCCCCGCTCCGGCGGGGTGCATGCCGCCGCGACGATGCTCGCCGATGGGGCGTCCCTGCAGGCCGGCCTCGGCGCCGCGGGCGGCCCGGCCGCGGCCGGCGGCCCCGGTGTGCCGCCGCCCCCTCCGGGGGTGCCGGGTGCGCCCAAGCCACCCGGTCCGCCCGGGAAGCCCGGCGCGTCCGGGAAGCCCGGCGCGTCCGCGGGCGGCCAGGCCCCCGGCGCTCAGGGTGGTCCGCCCCCGCCGCCGCCCCCGCCCGCCACGGGCGGCCCCGGCTCCGGTGGAGTGCATGCCGCCGCCACGATGCTCGCCGACGGCGCCGCGCTGTCCGTCGGCCCGGGCGGCCCCGGTGCGCCGGGCGTGCCCGGGATGCCGCCGGCGGCCGGTCCGGGCGTGCCCCCGCCGGGCGTGCCCACGGCACCTCCCGGCCCGCCGCCGGCCCCGCACGGTGTGCCCGGCGCTGGTGCGCCGGCCCCCGGTGGCCAGGGTTCCGGCGGCCCCGGTGCGTACGGCTACCCGCAGGCGCCCAGCGGTCAGCCGACCGTCGGCCCCGGCTACATGGCCGTCCTGAGCTATCGCGCGCCGGACGGCTCCGAGCAGAAGATCGTGCGCCGCTCGGCGCCCGGTACGCCGCATCCCGAGTGGCAGCTGCTGCACGAGCTGCGCGCACTGAACGTGCCGCCGCAGCAGGTGCTGGAGCTGCACACCGAGCTGGAGTGCTGTGATCTGCCGGGCGGTTACTGCGCCCGGATGATCCGGGACAACTGGCCGCAGGTGCGGATCAGCCACACCGCCGCGTACGGCCGCGACCACGCCTCGCGGCAGCAGGGCGTACGGCATCTCGTCGAGCACCAGGGCGAGTTGCACCAGGTCGCGGACGGTCCGGCGCGGCCGGCGCCGGTACGGGTGCCGTTGCCGCACCCCGCGCAGGTGCAGCCGATACCGCCGGTGCCGCCGCAGATGATCGGGCAGGAGCTGGAGCAGGCCTTCGGGCCGCAGGGGATCTTCCGTTTCGAGCAGCGGGCGGTCTCGCGGCAGGGCGTGCCCGATGTGGTGGCCCAGATGCTGGTGTGGGCCGGACTGCCGGTCGACTTCGGGCCGTTCTTCTGGGCGCAGGCGCAGCCGGGCCGACCGGTGCCGACGCTGGCGGAGCTGGCGGCGGAGCGCATGGTGCAGCCGGCCTCGGACGCCGGTTCCTATCTGGTGATGGGCAACGACTTCGGCCGTCAGCTGTGTGTGCAGTACGGGACCGCACACATCGTGGCGGTGCCGATGGAGGCCGGGCCGGGCGGTGCGCCGGCGACGCCGCAGTTCGTCAACTCCGGGCTGCCGGAGTTCGTACGCGCCCTGGCGATGCTGGGGCGGATGTGGCGGCTGCGGTACGGGCTGACACCGGAGCAGGCGGGCCGCTGGACCGTCGACTTCCAGGCCCAGCTGGTCGCGCTGGACCCGCCCGCGCTGGGCTCGCCGGAGACCTGGTGGTCGGTGCTGCTGGAACAGATGTGGGACGGGCTGTTGTAAGGCCTGTCCCAGGGCGCCGCGGACCGGCGCCGGGGTGACAACCGCCGGCGCCGGCGCGGGCCCCTGGCCGGGGCGCTCGACCTGCGGTCCTGGTCGGGTGCCCCGACCATGCGTATATGGGCCGTCCGATACCCCCGCCGCCCGCGTCGTCGCCGACGACGTACCGGGCGGAGCGCGCACGGTGGTGGCACCGCCGCCGGGTGGCCAGGTCGCTGGGTGCGCCCGGTCCGCCCCGGCGCCGGTGGTCGTGGCTCCCGCCGACCCTGGTGACCCTGCTGGTGCTGGTGATCCTGGTGGTCGCGGGCGGGGCCTGGCTGTACATCTGGGCGGAGGGCAATCTGCGGCACGTGGCCGCGCTGGGCGATTACGCCGGGCGGCCGGCCGCGGGCAAGGGCACGAACTGGCTGCTGGTCGGCTCGGACAGCCGCGGCGAGCTGACCCCGCAGCAGCGCCGGGACCTGCATGTCGGCAACGGCCGGGTGCAGAACACCGACACGATCATGGTGCTGCACTCCGGCGATCACGGTCCCACGCTGGTCAGCCTGCCGCGGGACAGCTATGTGCCGATACCGGGCCACGGCAGCCGGAAGATCAACGAGGCCTTCGCCGACGGCGGACCGCAGCTGCTCACCCGAACGGTGGAGCAGGCGACGGACCTGCGCATCGACCGCTATGCCGAGGTGAGCTTCCTGGGCCTCGTACAGGTCGTGGACGCGCTGGGCGGGGTGCGGCTGTGTCTGGACGAGCCGCTCAAGGACGAGAAGTCGGGGGCGGACTTCCCGGCCGGCTGCCGGCGCATGAACGGCCCCCAGGCGCTGGCGTACGCACGGGCCCGCTATGCCGACCCCGACGGGGACCTCGGACGGGTGAAGCGCCAGCGGCAGCTGATCGGCGCGGTGGCGGACGGGATGGCGTCCTCGGACGTGCTCCTCGACCCGTCCCGGTCCAAGCGGGTACTGGATGCCGCGCTGGCGGCGCTGACCGTGGACGAGGACGCGGATATGGCCCAGTTGCTGGGTATGGGCAGGTCGATGCGGCAGATCGCCGGGGGCGGGGGGACGGCGACGACGGTTCCGGTGGTGCGGCCGGGGGTGATGGTCGGGGGTGTCGGCTCGGTACTGCCGTGGGAGGAGAACGGGGCGAGCCGGTTGTTCCAGGCGCTGCGCGAGGATGATCGGATTCCGACTTCTGCCGATAAATAACGCATCCTGTGGGGTGGGTTGGGTGGAGTGTCGTGAAGGTGACGCTTCGAACCGATCCCATGGGAAGTGCGGGTCATTGCGCGGAGAGGGGCTTGAAGGATGAGTGCATCGGTTTCGCCTCACGGGTTCGAGACCGTACGAGGGCGCGGCTACCGGCCCGAGGATGTGGACCGCCGGGTGGAGGGACTCTCGGTCGATCGCGACTCCTGCTGGGAGCGCGCCGCGCGGCTCACCGTTCTCTCCAACGAGATGGAGGCCGAACTCACCGAGCTGCGCGACTATCTGGCGCACCTGCCACCGCAGACCTTCGAGTCCCTCGGCAGCGAGGCCCGGCTGATCTTCACGACCGCGGAGTCCGAGGCGGCACGGCTGCGGAACGAGGCGGAGAAGGAGGCCCGGCGGGCCGGCGACGAGGCCGCCGTCCACGCGGACGAGGTCCAGGACGCGGCCGAGCGGGCGGCGTACGCGCTGCGCACCGAGGCGGAGGCCTGGGCCAGGCGTACGGAGGAGGCGGCGCGGGGCGAGGCCGCGGAGCTGGCGGTCGCGGCGGCCAAGGAGGCCGCGCAGGTGCGGGACGACGCGGCCGAGGCGCTCTCGCAGGTGCGCGCGCGGACCGCGCAGTTGCTGTGCGACCAGGAGAAGCGGCAGTCCGAGGAGTGGGACGCCGCCGGGCGGGAGCAGGCGGAGCAGGAGGCGGAGACCGACCGGCTGCTCATGGAGCTGGACGCCCGGGGGAAGGCCTCCCGGGCCGAAGCCCAACGGCTGTACGCGGAGGCGGAGGAGGAGGCCCGGCACCGCCAGGAGGACGCCGACAGTCGCGCCGCCGGCATGCTGGCCCAGGCCCGCGCCGAGGTCGAACGCATCGAGCGGGCCACGGAGCGGGTGGTGGCCGCCCATGACGCGGAGCGGGCGGAGGTCCGGGTCCACATGAACCACGTCCGCAACAGCCTGGCGGCGCTCACCGGGAAGACGCCGGTACCGGAGGAGGACGGCGCGGGCACGGCGCAGGACGGCGGGCGCGGCTCGCGCTCCGGCCGGTCTCCGCGCTCCGACGACGAGGACACCGTGGAGACGCAGGTGCCCCGCACCCGCGGCAGCGCGGACTCCTGAGCCCGCCGTCGGCCCGTCAGGTCCCGCCCGGCTCGCCCTCGCCCGCCGCACGGACGTCGGCATGCACGGGGAAGCGCCGCGGCGCCAGCACCAGCAGCGCGGTCAGCGCGAGCGCGGCGGCCGCGGCGGCGCCGAGGTAGACGTGGTCGACGGTGGCATCGACGGCACGGCGGAGGTAGTCGGTGGCCTGCGCGGTGAGCGCGCCGGGGTGTTCCAGCGCCCGCGAGACCGCGTCGAGGTCGTCGGGCAGGCCGGGGCGGATGCCCGAAGGGGCCTGCGCGAGACGGTCGTTGAGGGTGGCGTTGGCGAGCGCACCGAAGAGCGCGGCGCCGAGGGACTGCCCGACCTGGCGGCAGAAGAGTATGGAGGCGGTGGCGGTGCCGCGCTCCGGGTAGCCGACGGAGGACTGGACGCCGATGATCAGCGGGAGCTGGAAGAGGCCGAGGGCCGCGCCGAGCGCCAGCATGATCAGGGCGGGCTGCCAGGCCGCGCCGGGGTAGGGCAGCAGCGGGAAGGCGAGCAGGATCAGACCGGCCGCGGCGATGCCGAGCACCGCGCAACGACGGATGCCGAGGCGGTTGTAGACGTGGCTGCTCAGCGCGGCCGAGACCGGCCAGCTCAGGGTCATCACGGAGAGCACGAAGCCGGCCGCGGTCGGGCCCAGGCCCAGCACCGCCTGCGCGTAGGTCGGCAGGAACACCGTCGGGGCGACCATCAGCAGACCCAGGGCGCCCAGGGAGAGGTTGACGGCACTGATGGTGCGGCGGCGCCACACCCAGCCGGGGATGATCGGTTCCACGGCCCGCCGTTCGATGAGCACGGTGAGCGCCGCACCGAGGGCGCTGCCGGCGAACAGCAGCAGCGACGGCGCGGAGAGCCAGGCCCAGGCCACCCCGCCCTGGACCAGGGCGGTCAGCAGCAGCCCGCCGGTCACGAAGATCGCCAGGGCGCCGGGCCAGTCGACCCGGGGGCGGCGGGCCGCGGCGCGCTCCGGGCTCCGCTGCGGCTCGGCGAAGTGCCGCACGATCAGCCACAGGGCCACCGCCCCCACCGGCAGATTGATCAGGAAGATCCACCGCCAGCCGGCCCCGGCGGCGAGCAGCCCGCCCAGCGCGGGCCCGGCGACCGACGAGGCCGCCCAGACGCTGGAGAGCCTGGCCTGGATCCGCGGGCGGTCGCGCATCGGGTAGAGATCGGCGGCGATGGTCTGCACGGTGCCCTGCAGGGCGCCGCCGCCCAGGCCCTGCACCACCCGGAAGGCGATCAGCGCCGCCATGTTCCAGGCGCCCGCGCAGGCCAGTGACCCGGCGAGGAAGAGCACGATCCCGGTGATCAGGATGGGCTTGCGGCCGAAGGTGTCGGAGAGCTTGCCGTAGACGGGCAGGGTGACGGTGACGGCCAGCAGATAGCCGGAGAACAGCCAGGAGAAGACCGCGAAGCCGCCGAGGTCGCCGACGATCTGCGGGACGGCGGTGGCGATGATCGTCGAGTCGAGCGCGGCCAGCGCCATGCCGAGCATGAGGGCGGCGACCACGGGGCGGGGCGGCGGGCCCGCGGGCGCCGGGCCCGCCGTGTGCAGGGCATCGCGTCCGCTGTGGCCGGTACGCCTCGTGCTTCCGCTCACCGTTCCCCCTCCGAAGGTCGTTGTACGGTGCACCCTTCCATGCGGGGCGCCGGGGAGGGAACCGCGTTTACCCGCAAGGGGACGCTCGCGGCCAGGTCACCGGGCAGTCCCGGGTTCCGGTCCGGCCGGGCGGCGGGCGGGCGTACTCTTGGCAACCCCGGCCCGTGAGACGTGTCGGGCTGCTGTGTTGTTCGCCTCGCTGGGACGGAACCTTTTCATGAGCCTGACTGGTCTGCTCGACGCCGTCGTACAGGACCCGGCGCTCGCCGAAGCGGTGCAGGCCGCGGCCGACGGAAAGCGGCCGCACGTGGATCTGGTGGGGCCGCCTGCCGCCCGCGCGTTCGCCGTCGCCGCGCTCGCCCGGCAGGCCGGCCGCCCGGTGCTCGCGGTGACCGCCACCGGCCGGGAGGCCGAGGACCTCGCCGCCGCCCTGCGCAGCCTGATGCCGGCCGGCGAGGACAACGCCGTCGTCGAATTCCCGTCCTGGGAGACGCTGCCGCACGAGCGGCTCTCGCCGCGCTCGGACACCGTCGGCCGGCGCCTCGCGGTGCTGCGCCGGCTCGCCCACCCGCGCCCGGACGACCCCACCGCCGGCCCCGTCTCCGTCGTCGTCGCCCCCGTCCGCTCGGTGCTCCAGCCGCAGGTCAAGGGCCTGGGCGAGCTGGAGCCGGTCAGCCTGCGCAGCGGCCAGAGCGCCGATCTCGAAGAGATCGTCGACGGCCTGGCGGCGGCCGCGTACGCACGCGTCGAGCTGGTCGAGAAGCGCGGCGAGTTCGCGGTCCGCGGCGGCATCCTGGACGTCTTCCCGCCGACCGAGGAGCACCCGCTGCGGGTGGAGTTCTGGGGCGACGACGTCGAGGAGATCCGCTACTTCAAGGTCGCCGACCAGCGGTCCCTGGAGGTCGCCGAGCACGGCCTGTGGGCGCCGCCGTGCCGGGAGCTGCTGCTGACCGAGGACGTCCGCAGCCGCGCCGCCGCCCTCGCCGAGCGCCACCCCGAGCTGGGCGAACTCCTCGGCAAGATCGCCGAGGGGATCGCGGTGGAGGGCATGGAATCGCTCGCCCCGGTGCTGGTCGACGAGATGGAGCTGCTGCTGGACGTGCTGCCGGCCGGGAGCATGGCGGTGGTGTGCGACCCGGAGCGGGTGCGGACCCGCGCCGCCGACCTGGTGGCGACGAGCCAGGAGTTCCTCCAGGCGTCGTGGGCGGCGGCCGCGATGTCCAGCACGGACGACGTCCGTTCCACAACGGGTGGTGGTGGGCGACGGGCGGGCGCGGGCGGGGGAGCGGCCCCGATCGATGTGGGCGCGGCGTCCCTGTGGGGCATCGCCGACGTCCGGGACCGGGCCCGCGAGCTGGGCATGATGTGGTGGTCGGTCTCCCCCTTCGCGGCCGACGAGGACCTGACGGCGGACGGCGACACCCTCAAGCTGGGCATGCACGCCCCCGACACCTACCGCGGCGACACCCAGCGCGCGCTCGCCGACACCAAGCAGTGGCTCGCGGACGGCTGGCGCACGGTCTTCCTCACCGAGGCGCACGGCCCCGCGGCCCGTACGGTCGAGGTGCTCAGCGGGGAGGGCATCGCCGCCCGCCTGGACGCCGACCTCCCCGGGATCTCCCCCTCCGTCGTCCATGTCTCCTGCGGCTCCCTCGACAACGGCCTCATCGACCCGGGGCTGAAGCTCGCCGTCCTGACCGAGACCGACCTCTCCGGCCAGAAGGCGGCCGGCAAGGACGCGGCCCGGATGCCGGCCCGCCGCCGCAAGACCATCGACCCGCTGACCCTCCAGGCCGGCGACTTCATCGTGCACGAGCAGCACGGTGTGGGCCGCTACATCGAGATGGTGCAGCGCACGGTCCAGGGCGCCACCCGCGAATACCTCCTCGTCGAGTACGCCCCCGCCAAGCGCGGCCAGCCCGGCGACCGCCTCTACATCCCCACCGACCAGCTGGAACAGGTCACCAAATACGTCGGCGGCGAGGCCCCCACCCTGCACCGCCTCGGCGGCGCCGACTGGACCAAGACCAAGGCCCGCGCCAAGAAGGCCGTCAAGGAGATCGCCGCCGACCTCATCAAGCTCTACTCGGCGCGGATGGCGGCCCCCGGCCACACCTTCGGCCCGGACACCCCCTGGCAGCGTGAGCTGGAGGACGCCTTCCCGTACGCGGAGACGCCCGACCAGCTCACCACCATTGCCGAGGTCAAGGAGGACATGGAGAAGTCGGTCCCGATGGACCGCCTGATCTGCGGCGACGTCGGCTACGGCAAGACCGAGATCGCGGTCCGTGCCGCCTTCAAGGCCGTCCAGGACGGCAAGCAGGTCGCCGTCCTCGTCCCGACCACGCTGCTCGTCCAGCAGCACCACGGCACCTTCACCGAGCGCTACGGCCAGTTCCCGGTCAACGTCAAGGCGCTGTCCCGCTTCCAGACCGACAGCGAGGCCAAGGCCGTCCT